>NZ_CBDIIC010000002.1:0-5117500 GCF_965279485.1 Lacipirellula sp. | reverse complement strand
TGGACGCGATTCTCACCGTGCTCACGCCGGAGCAGCGGGCTCAGTTCAACCCCGTCCCGTGCGAACTGAAGGCGGGGGAGGCGGTTTTCCATCACCCGCTCATGCTCCACGGCAGCTACGAGAACCGTAGCCCACGGCCGCGGCGAGCCGTGGTGATCAACCTATTCCGCGACGGAACGCTGTCTGATGCCGACGAACCGCTGCTCAAGGGAGTCGATGCGATTCCCCGCGGGGAGAAGATGAGCGGAAGATTCTTCCCGCTGCTGTCGTAAGCCAGGCTTTTCTGCCTGAAGGACGCCAAGATACGTTGCGTCCTGGGAGAGTCCGATCAGGCGAGAATGCCTGATCGAAAGCTAAAGTACCGGAGAGAGGACTTGAACCTCCACGCCCTTGCGGGCACATGGACCTGAACCATGCGCGTCTGCCAATTCCGCCACTCCGGCGAGCTACGGTCAGATAACAATCGCAGACCGAGCCGTTTAATTCAAGGGGGGCTGCGTAGGGTTCAGCGTCCGGGGTTCAGGGTTCAGAAAATTCGATTCTTTCCCCGCATTTTCTGAGCCCCGAACCCTTCCACCTAACCCCTTAGTACCGCGCCATCCCGGGTTCGACGTCGGTCGCCCACTGATCGATTCCGCCCGCCATCGATTGGGCTCGCGTAAATCCTTGCTCGCGGAGCCAATTGGCAACTCGCAAGCTGCGGCCCCCCTTATGGCAATGAATGACGACGCGGCGATCTTCGTTCCCCGCCAATTCGCCGACGCGCTCCGCGAGCGTGCTCATCGGCAGCAATTGTGCCCCCTCGATGGCGGCGATCTCGTACTCGTTCGGCTCGCGGCAATCGATGAACAGGAAGTCTGCGCTCGCATCGCGGAGGGCCTTCACCTCGGGGACAGAGATTTCGATCGGTTCGTTCGCGGCAGACATGGCGGGCCAATGCGGGGTGGCGGTGAATGGACGCACGACTAGCCCCCCATCTTTCGCAGCGCCGCCAGCAAATGGCAAGGGGCTGCGATCAGGGTTTGCCGCGAGAAATTGGCGATTAGCGGCCTAAAACCTGGTCGTAAACTCGGGCCACGTTGGCCGCCATCGCTTCGGCCGAGAAGTACTCGGCATGGCGCGCTTGCGCGTTGCGGCTCAGTGCCGGATAGTCGATCAGCCCCGACGCCAATTCGTCGATCGCCGCCGCTAGCGAAGCCGCGTCGCCAGGTTGCACGAGCAAGCCGTCTTGGCGATCGACGACCGCCTCGGGAACGCCTTCAACGTCGCTCGCGATCACCGGCAAGCCGGCAGCCATCGCTTCGAGCACGACCATCGGCAATCCTTCGCCGAACAGGCTCGGAAGCACGAGAGCGTCGATCTTCGCCAATTCAGCCGAGACGTTCGTTACGAACCCGGTCCAGTCGATGGCGTCATCAAGGCCGAGTCGCGTGGCGAGGCTGCGGACCTCGGCCTCGTAGGCTGGCGTTTCGAACGGCCCGATGGCGCGGAGTCGGACGTTGCTGCCGCTTCGGCGGGCCAACTTGAGGGCCTCGAGCAGTATTTCGACGCCTTTCCGCGGACGGAAAAGCGCCGTCATGCCGAGCGTCCAGCTCTTCGGCGCCTGCGCGCGAGGCGATGCGTCGATGGTCGGCACGCCGTTGGGAACGCAGATCACGTGACTCGCCAGAAACCCTTGTTCGATCATGTAGCGTCGCACGCTCGGCGAGACGGCGATCAGGCGCGCGGCGCGGTGGGCCGAGTGCCGCTCAAGCCAAGCATTGGCCATGTTGCGGAACCAACGCGTGGAATCGCGACCCGCGGGGCTGTGGACGTGGTAAATCAGCGGCACCTTCGCGAGGCGCGCAGCCTGGTCGGCGACCATCAACGACCGCGGCGTGTGGGCGTGGATGAGCGCAAAGCCTTCGTCGCGAATCAGCGCGGCTAACTTGCGGCCGCAGCTGAAATCGAGCCGACTCCGCATCGGCATCGGGTAAAGGGCCGCATCGCGAAATTTGCGAACCTCGGGAAAACGATTCGGCTTCACGCAGGCAAAGCCAACTTCATAGCCGCAGTCGGGCAGGTAGCCTGCGAGCAAGTCTTGCACGCGCTCGGCGCCAGAGTAGTGCTCGCCGTTGATCACATGGAGCACGCGGACCAGTCGTGGCGGGGCGACTGCTTCGACCGCGTCGACGTCGAGAACCGCTGGCTCGAACGGGCGACAAAGCTCGTCGTCGGCGCCGGTGGTGAGAGGTAACAAAGCGACCGGCGTGGCGTCGGACATGGGGCGAGACCTGGACCTGCGAAGGAGCGGCCCAGACTGACCGGACCATAGTGCAAGCCTATGTCACGCCGCTCGGTGAGGCGGCGACGGTTGCGGCGGTTGGCGCGAGCGGATTGCCGAAGCGGCTGGTTGTAACGGTGGCGCCGGCGACGAGGCGCGTCGCCGCATTGCTAGCCCCGGGCTTCGCTCGGGGGTCGCGTCACGCACCGCAACGCTTAGCGGAATAGCAAGCCACCCCCGGGCGGAGCCCGGGGCTAGAGCGGGAGCAATCCTCTACCGCTTCAGTTCCAGCGTCCCATTCGGATTGGCGGCTTGAGGCGCGGCACCGCCGGGAGCGGCAGTGCCGTCTTCGTTCACGACCCGCGTCCAGCCAAACGGCACCCGCGGGGCGGTGAAGAGGGACGGAAACCAATCGCCAAGCCCCGTCTCGTTCACCTTCGGCGCCGTGAACATGTAGGCGTGACGTTGTTTGCCGCCTGGCAGCTTCACTTGAATCGCCTTCGGCTGCATCGTCTTGCGGTCGAGCATCACGTCGACCATGTCGTAGTTCAGGGCGTCGGCCGGCCAGCGCGGATGGGCTTCCAGCCAGATCATGCTGGGGTCCGAGGCCCGCTGACGGATCCAGTAACGATCCATCAACTTCTTGGCTTCGGCGCCGAATAGGAACGGCAGCGGGCCGTCAACGATCTTCGTGCCACGCATCTCTTCCGGAATGCTGGTTACCTTGAGTTGCTTGTCGCGGTGGCTGTATTCGTAGACAGCTTTGCCGTCGCAGACCCAGTGCTCGCCGATTTCGTCTGGCTTCGGAGCCCAAGTGCCAGGCGCATTCACATCGGTGCTTTGCGGATCGTTCTTGCCCCACCGGCTGATCGAGTCGATCTTGAAGCTTCCCTTGTCGGGCTTCGAGAACGACAGCGTTCCCTTCGCCTTGATCATCGGGATATCGGCGCCGGGGCCGAACACAGCATCATATTCCCAGCGCTCGAACGAGGAATTGAACGTCTTCACGTCGGCGCTCGACTTCTCCCACATGTCGAGAATGCGGAAGACTTCAGCCTTCTCAAGTTCCGTCAGGATAAACGGGGGGCCGGGCGGCAGGTTCATCGGTGCGCCATTCGGCGCTGTGGCGACGGGTGCGCCGCCATTCGGCCCGGCAACAGGCGCTCCCAGGACGCCGCCCACCTGAGCGCCAGGTTGCCCGACGCCGACGGCCGCTACTTGGTTGATCGTTCCCGCCGGTTGCTGCATCGGCGCGCCGACGACTCCCGGCTGGCCGCCGTTGACGGGAGTTCCCGGATACTGCTGCCCTTGCGCGACGCCTACCGGGGCCGCTAGCGAAAGGGTCAACGTCGTTCCGAGGAAAAATCGGCGGAGTGTCATCGCGCTGGTCTCGCGGTGAGGCAATGGCGGAGGGGCGGCCACTCTTCATGGCCGAAATGGGCGCGGAGAATAACAACCTCGCCCCAACGCCGCGAGGGCAGCTTTCACCGAAATCGCAGCGCCGGCTGGAGGTGCGGCGAGTGCTATCGCCCCGCGGCGGCTCTCCGGCGTATCTTGCCTACGTCAGATTGCTTACGCATTCATTCAACTATGCGCCATTTTTCGCGGCATGCCGGCGGCGACTGAAAAGATGCTCGAAGAACTTCGCTGGAGAACGAGCCCCGCGGCAACGGCCCTCTACCTCGCCGCGTGCCGCGCCGATAGCGTCGCGGCCGCCGACGGCGCACTAGCCGCAGCGATCGCAGCGCCAGCGGACGCGCTGATCGCCGAAATCGACGCCATAGGCCTCCCCCGCACCGAATTGCTGGCGGAAATGACCTCGCTGGCTGCGGAGATCGACAACAACCGCGAACTCGTCGCACGCGCCGCGGCTCGTTTGCACGCCGCGCCGCTTCCTTCCCCGGCAGCGACACGCATCGCTGGCGCCGTTGGGGAGTTAGAAGCCGCGCTCGGGCGCGCTCAGCCGAATCTCGCTGAAGAACTCGCCGCGCGAGTGCGGCCGCTGCGGGAACAGTGGGAAGCCCGCGGGCCCGGGATGCTGCGGGAAATCGGCCGGCTGACCGACGAGGCAATCGTGCCGAGCGCCGCCGAGATTGTCATCGTGTTGCCGTACGCCGGCGGGCGCGGCGTCGCTCATCCGCGGCAGAATCGGCTGACGCTTGAGGGGGTACTCGTTCATCCACACCCACAGTTGCCGGAACCGCTGCGGATCGCGTGGCTACTTGCTCAACTCAACGCCGATCTGCCGCGCTACGCAGATGTACTGCCGCCTGGGCGCTCCCTCTTCGCAGTTGCCGTAGCGATGACGCCGGCGACGCTAGCGGCGGCTGAAGAAGTTGAGCTAGCAACGTGTGACGAACCGGCGCTCGCGTCGGCCTTCGAGGCGTGGGGACTTAGCAGCGAACTGCGGAACGACGCGCCGCAGCGCGTCTTCGGCTGGTGGCAGGCTTGGCTCGATCGGACGGCGACGTGGCCCGTGGCTGTCGCGGCGCTGGAACGCTTGCTGGCGTAGGCTGACCTTGACCCGGTGCCGTGCGGCGTCGATCATCCCGGCCCAAACCCGACCGCTACGTCCACGCCGTTTGCGAGCCATTCGATGCATCACCGTCACCTGCTTGTCGTTCCGCTGCTGATTGCAGCGTTCGCCGTCCCCACGGTGGCCGAGCCGGCGCCCCCCGTCGCGCCAGTTGCTCCCACCGCCACGGGCGCCGTCGTACGCTTCCGCCAGGCGCCAGCGATTGCTGGCGATCGCGTGACGCAAACGCTCAACGTCGACCTCGGTCTAACAACCACGATCACTCAGTCGGGGCAAACGGCCCACGAAAGCCAGAACCGCATGCGGCGCGAGCAGCAGCGGACGATCGAGGTGCTCGAAGTCGCCGATGGCCGCGCCGCGAAGGCCAAGGCGACGTTCGGCGTGAGCCGCCGGCAGTCGCCCGAAGGCGCGAAGCCCGAAGAACTCGTCACGCAGCCTATTGAAGGAAAGTCGTACCTGATGGTGCGCGCGGGCGATCGCGTGACGATCACCGACCTCAAGGGCGCCGCGCCGCCGGATGAAGAGGCGCGCCTGGTCGCCGAATCGCTCGAAAACGTCGGCAAACCGAACCCATTCGCCAGCTTACTCATCGAACGCCATATCACGGTCGGCCAGCGGATTCTCGTACCGCGCGACGTGGTGCAGTCGCTTCTCGGCTTCGACGGTCCGATCGGCACGGTCCACCGCTTCGAGTTGACGCTGCAGAACGTCGAACCCGCCACCGCCGATCGTCCCTCGCCCGTCGCTCATTTCAAGGCGGCGATCGAAGTGCGCCCCAATGGGGAATCGCCGCTGTCGATCGTCCTCAATGGCGAGATGGAGGTAGAGACGGAAACCTGCCGCCTCACGGCCGTGAAGATGGTCGGCCCGGTGCAACTGTCGAGCATCGAGCGGACCGCCGGCGGCATTTTTCAATACTCTGCCGGCGGGGAACTGCATCTCGCCATCCGCAGCGAGTACGACGCTCGCGTGCGCTAAACGGATTCTGACGCCGAGTTGCCAAGCATGAACGCCGCTCCCCTACACTCGATTCCCCTGCGTTGGTTCGGCGTTGCGATCGTCAGCGTGGCGGCGCTCGCCGTGCAGGCACAGGGAGCCTCGATCACGCTCGCCTCGGCGGAAATGGGGCCGGCCGGGCAAGTGAGCGGTACGCCGATCAACGCGAGCAAGTACATTGGTTGGCGGTTTCGCGTCACGAAGACCATGGCTGTGACGGAAGTCGGCGGGCATGTCGGCGGCCTTAACGGGGAACTATTTGCTGCGATCGTCTCGCTAACCGCGCTCGACGCGCTGCCGCAAGGAGCGCCGTTCGCCGACGGCACCGTCAAGGCGAGCACGACCTTCTTGCCGCCAGCACCGACCGCGGAATTTCACGCTCCGCTCGCCGTCACGCTGCAAGCGGGAACCTACGCGCTCGTCATTGGTTCCGGCAAGTTTGGAGCCACCGGCAACGGCGTCGCGTCTTCGGTACAGCAGCCGAACATCTTGCCGACGACGCAAGCTTCCTACATCTTCTGGGAGCAATCGGTGCCGAATGTGTTCAATTGGACCGTCGGCTCGGCGAACAACCTGCGATTCATCGTGACGGGCGCGGAGCTCACAAGTCCAGCAGACTTCAATCTCGACGGCACGGTCAACGCGCTCGACCTGCCCGTTTGGAAGGCTGGCTTCGGCAACCCTGCTCCAGCAGGTACCGCCAACGGCGACGCGAATGCTGACGGGAAGGTTGATGGCGCTGATTTCCTCGTCTGGCAGCAGGCGGCCGCCGCCAGCGCCGCCGTACCGACGGCGAGCACTGTTCCCGAACCTGCAGCCGGGAAGATGGGTGCCGCTTTACTTAGCGTCGGCTTCGCTGCTCGCCGGCGAACTAGCGTCGGCTGCGGCTGAATCAGCCGCGGCGGCAGACGACTCCGCAGCGCGGTGTTGCCGCTCCTGCTTCTGCACGCGGAGGTAACTCCAGCCGACAGAGCCGATGATGATCGCCACGGTCGCCACCAAGTAGCCGACGAACAGCGACACCACCAACGTGCGATTGTGCCGCGACCAACGATAGAGCCGCTCGCTGAGGCGATCGCGGTGGGCTCGCACCGGTTCGTCGCCGAGCCAACGCTCGATGTCGTCCGACAAGGCGCGGGCCGAGACGTACCGCCGCTCCGGAGCCAGATCGAGGGCTTTCATGCAAATCGACGCGAGCGGCCGCGGCAGCCACGGCGCCTGGCTCAGCACGGGGATCACGCGGCCATGCTCGGCCTTCGCGATCATGACGCCCAGATCATCGTCGTCGGCATGCGGCAGCCGGCCCGTCAGCATGTGGTAGAGCGTCGCCCCTAGACTGTAGATGTCGGTCGCCGGGCCGAGTTCGTCGTTCCGGCCCGCCGCCTGCTCGGGACTCATATAAGCCGGCGTGCCGATCGTCATGCCGACTTGCGTCGACGTGGCGCCCCCTTCGCTCACCGGCTGGCGGACCATCCGGGTGGTCAGCGCGACATCTTCGTCGGAGCCGATCACCTTGGCGAGCCCCCAGTCGACGACGAGCGTTTCCCCATACTTGCCAACCATGATGTTCGACGGCTTGAGGTCGCGGTGAATGACCCCCTTACTGTGGGCATAGTCGACCGCGTTGCAGACGTCGACGAACCGCTGCAACAGCTTGCGGATTTCGGACATGCGCTCGTTCAGCTTGCCGCCGACCTCGGTGACGTGGAACCGTTCGAGCACTTCCAGCAAACTCTCACCGCGAATCAACCGCATCGCGTAGTAAGGGCGGCCGGTCGCGTCAGCGCCAACGGCGTAAATTGGGACGATGCCAGGATGCTCGAGCCGGCCCGTGATGCGGGCTTCGAGCAGAAAACGGGCCCGCGAGCTTTCGTCGTCGGCCCACTGCGATTTGATTTGCTTGAGCGCCACCGTGCGATCGATCTCGTGATCGCGGGCGAGGAAAACGACGCCGAGGCCCCCCTGGGCGTGGACTTGCAGAACGTCGAATCGCTCGCCAGGCGTGAGCGTCGCGGGTGAGGCGCCGGGCGCCGCACGGGAGGTCGGCGAGGCAGCGCGCGTTTCGAATCCCACGTCGGTCGCGAGCGCCACATCGGAGGCAGGCCCCGCCAACAGCCGGCGGACGCCGGGAGGGAGCTCGCGCAACCGCGAGGTGCGGGGATCGACGGCCGTGTCGGTCGCGCTGGCCGCCAGGAGGTTTTCAGCTTCCTCCCGCTGCTGCGGCGTGAGGGCGCCCCGCGCGACGAGCACGGCGAGGAGCGGTTGCTCGTTTTTGCCGATCCACTCGACGACCGCCCCCTCAATATCCTGGTCCGACATCCAGCCCCGCTGTTTGACGAGCAGGCAGAGCAGCAGATCGCGGCTGGAAATCGAGGGGGACATGCGTCCGTTGTACCAAGCTGCCGAGCAAGCCGCCAATTGCCCCGGCTAGCGTTCCGGCCGCTTGTAGTCGGCTGCGATGGCGTCGGCCGATTCGATCGGAAGAAACGGCGTAACATCTCCCGCCGCCCGCCGCTATTATCCGCGGCAGACGGCTGCGGCCGCTGCGGGAGAGATTGCTCTCCGCACTTTCACAAGACGTTCACCATTTGCCGGAAGAGAGAAACCATGTCACGAACCATTCACACTGCCGTCGCCCTCGCCTTGATGGTCGGCGGTTCGATCGTTGCCGCCCCGCAAGCGTCCGCGAGCACCGGCTGCTGCTTGCCGCCCGTAAAAGTCACGCTCTGCGTCGATGATCCGTGCGATCCTTGCCCGGCCTTCCCCGTGACGGTTTGCGTGCCAGGTGGATGCGACGAGACGCCATGCGTCAGCTGGCGGAACGGCGCATTCGGTCGCCGCGTCGCCACTTACACTTGGCGTTCTACCGGCCACCAGGTCGAGGTCGTCGTCACGCGTCGCGGCGAGGTAATCGTTCGCGACTAGCGGTCGACGAACTGGCCGATTGGCCCCACGAGCGTCACGCCAGCGGAGCAAGATTTGCGCGTTCCGTCGCTCGCTTCGCGAAACACGCAAACTTTACCGAGAGCCTTTGCGAACGCTCGGGAGTCATCGATATACTCCCGGGCGTGAGGGGCTTTTCTGGAAAAGGAGGCGTTCCATGACGCGCTTGCTCGGATGGCTGTTGGCGTGCGGCGGAGTGCTGGCGGTTCTGCTCGCTGAGCCAGCGACGGCTCAAACGGTTTCGACGGAGCACTACCGCTTCCTACCGAAGCTGAGCGTATTGAACCAACATGGCGGGTTCGGCGGCTTCGACGTCGATCACCGCGTGATGGGGACGTTCGACTTTGAAGTCGAGATCGGACCGACAGACGTCTGGCCGACCGCGTACGTCGCGAAGTTCTCGGACGTCAACGCCTGGGCGAGCCACCCGATTCTCGCCTACGTGTTGCCGCTGAATCAGACGCTTAACCTTGAAGGATTAGTCGGCCACAAAGTTCCGGTGAGGGCGCCGATCGATATCTATCGATTTGACGGAACGACCGGCGACGGCTCAAGCGTTGAGTTGTATGCCGCGCAGATTGGGCCGTGGCTTCACTTGAAGGCAACGACCGCCGCCCCGCCGAACAGCGCCGACTTTTTTGAGTACGAGTTGAAAGCGGTCGCGCGCCGGACGCCGTTCGCCGACTTCGACGGCAACTCAAGCGTCGACAACGCCGACCTCGCCAAGTGGGCGAGCCGCTTCGGCCTCAAGACCTCGGTCGGGGATGCGCTCGCTCAGGGCGATGCGAATGGTGACGGCGTCACGGATGGCGCCGACTTTTTGGCATGGCAGCGGCAAGCGGGCGAAGTCGTGCCGACGGCGGAGAGTCTCGATGCGCTCGTCACGGCGGCGCTCGCAACGGCGAATGGTGCGACGCAAAGTTCACTTGCCGCCGTGCCGGAGCCGGCAACGTTCGCGCTGCTCAGCCTCGCGGTTGCCGCTCTCTCTAGCCCCGGGCTCCGCCCGGGGGTCGCTCGCCACTCACGTACGCATCGCCTCGCGTGAGACGACCGCAAGAGAGACGCCCTCCAGGTGTAATTTCGGCCACAATGAATGTTGTGGCTCCCTCCCCCTTGAGAGGATTATGCAACTGCTAGCAGCGTCTTGAAAAGAAGGAGTCCGCGTTCCACCTTGTCGGTAGCAAACCCCTGACAAGGAGAGTTTTATGGAACGCGAACTCTGGCTGGCACTTTACCTATTAGCGCGCGGATTGGACAAGCGTTGGGGAAGTTGGAAGTACTCGACGGCGGAGATTGTGGCGGTTTACTTCTGGGCGGTGGTGCACGATCGGCCGACGAGTTGGGCGGCGTGTGCCGAGGAGTGGCCGGCTGATCTGCGGCTCGATCCACTGCCGCCGCAGAGCACGCTCAGTCGACGACTGAAGCAGGCGGACGCCGTGGAGTTGTTGACGGCGGTAGAGCAGCAACTGCTGATCTTAATTGGTTTAGGGCGGCAGTGGATCCACATCATCGACGGCAAGGCCTTGGCGGTCAGTCCGATCAGTCAGGACCGGGACGCCGCCTGGGGTCGCGGCGCGAAGGGGAAGCAGAAAGGTTACAAGCTGCACGCCGTGTGGAATGGAGGGCCGTTGTTTACGACGTGGTCGCTCGCTCCGATGAACGTGAGCGAGAAGACCGTCGCGCGTCAGTTGTTCGAATCACTGCCAGGCGGCGGTTATCTGCTGGGAGATACGCAGTACGACGCGAACGGGCTCTACGATGCGGCGGCGCAAGCCGGGTTTCAACTCGTCGCCAAGAAGACGCCCAGTCGCGGTCGCAACGGCCTCGGCCATCGTCGCCAAAGCCCGAGCCGCCTGCGATCGATCGAACTGTTGGCCACGCCGTTCGGCCGCGAGCTCTATCGCGAGCGTGGCGCCATCGAGCGACAGTTCGGCGTCTTGGCAAGCACCGGAGGAGTCTTAGCCCCGCTGCCAGCCTGGGTGCGACGCTTCCACCGAGTCCGACATTGGGTGCAAGCCAAATTCATTCTCAACGGCCTCCGGTGGATCAAAATCCGGCAACCGGAACTGCTGGCACTTGCATAATCCTCCTTGAGGGGAGGGCTGGGGAGGGGGTGGAACGCTTGTACCCGCATCTTTCACCCCTCCCTAACCCTCCCCCTCAAGGGGAGGGGATCTCAGGATTCAATTTTTCGGGAGCCTAGCGAAACCGCACGAGGCGAGTAGCTACTTCCAATCCTTCAGCGCCAGCACCTTCGCATACGCGAACCCCAGCGCACTCATCGACGCCGCATGAACATCGGCGGCCGTCACCCGACGGCCGTCGAATTCCTGCTCGCGAGTCGCACAAGCGTCGTGGATCACCTCCACTTGGTAGCCGAGATCCGCGGCCGCACGCGTTCCCCCTTGGATGCACATGTGGCTCATGGCTCCGGCGATCACAAGTTGCTTCACGCCGAGCGCTCGTAGCTGTGCTTCGAGATCCGTCTCGCGGAACGAATTCACGTACTGCTTCGTGATGACCGTCTCGCCCGGCAGCGGCTTGACGCTCTCGTGAATGGCCGCCCCTGCGCTGCCTGGGCGGAAGAACGGGGCGGCGGGCGAGGCAAACTCGTGGCGGATGTGGATCAGCGGCTGGCCGGAACTGCGAAAGCGATCGAGCAGTTCCGCAGCCTTCGCGCTCGCCTCGCCGATGCGGTCGAGCTCGTACGCCCCGCCCGGGTAGTAGTCGTTTTGCAAGTCGATCAGCAGCAAAGCTTGGGCGGAATTCATTGAAGGCTCGCAATTTGGGCGTCGGGGAACGGTCTCGCACGGACCGTCATCGCAACTCAATCGACAAACTTTACCAATCCCCACGCTGATTGCCACCTGTCGCCGCCCTAGTCGGGGGCATTCGCTCTCTGCGGCTGATCGACTTTACCGCCTCGGCAAAGCCCGCCGATCGGCTGAAGCCTGCCGATGGCGCCAGTCGTGCCCAGCGATCGGAGAATCCCGCGGATAGCGCCCGGCCGCCGTCGATGAATGCGACAGTCGCGCTCGATTTAGCTGGCAGGACGCCGGTGTCGCAGATGCGATTGCTCACACGGAGGTCGGGCAGATGAAGGCGGGATTACAAATCATTGGCGTTTCGTCGCTAGCGATGGCGACGAGCGTCGCCGCGGCGGCGACGCCGCTGGAGACGGCGCTACACAATCCCGAGTCGATCGACTCGGCGGCGTCGACGGAAGCATCGCAATCGTCGATGATCATCTATGATCGCGCCGTTTCGGAAACGGCTTACAGCGCTGAGTGCACCGACGGCTGTGACAACGGCTGCGGCGACTTGTGCGGCTCGCTCTGTGCTCCGACGTGGAAAGTCCGCGCCGGCGCCGCGATTCTCAACCGCAACCGGCCTGACGGCGTCTCGCTCGTCCGCCCGCTCGGCGGGCTGATCGACATCTCGACTGGCAACGACTTCGATATGGGCTACGCCGGCGGTCCGGACGTCTCGATCGAACGTCGCCTCGGCAACGGCCCGAACAGCATCGAAGCCCGCTTCCTCGGCGGACTCGAGTGGAACTCGCTCCACCAGTACGGTGCGATGGGCGATATCCAAATCGGCCCGATCAACATTCCGCTGACGCTCGACGTCAACGCGAACTACCAATCGAAGCTGAACAGCACGGAAATCAACTGGCGCCACCAACGCTCGGATCGCGTCACGTGGCTGGCTGGTTTCCGCATCATTGAGCTGCACGAAGAGCTCGCCTACGACGTTGACTTCATCGTCCCGAATCTGACGGGCGTGAACTGGAACACCGACAACCACCTGTACGGCACGCAAGTCGGCGCCGATCTCGCCCTGTGGCGGCTCAACGCTCCGCTGTCGATTAACGGTTTGTTCAAGGCCGGCATCTACGGTAACGACGCAGATAACGACTTCACGTTTGACGTGCTCGGCAACCCGCTGATCGACGGCGGCGCCAACAGCAATCCGGTGGCTTTCGTGGGCGAAATCGGCCTGACGACGGCCTACCAAGTGACGCCGCACTTCGCTCTCCGCGGCGGTTATCAGCTGCTGTGGGTCAGCGGCGTCGCGTTGGCGGCCGAACAGGCTCAGCTGACGCTCAACTCGCTGAACCAGAACGTCATCGACACCAAGGGCGACGTGTTCTATCACGGCGCCTTGGTCGGCGGCGAGTTCACTTGGTGATCTTGAACAGTTGCGAACGGTGAGCCCGTCTCGTCCCCGACCACGTATTCGGGGGCGAGACGTTTGGAAATATGTGAGTTAGTCGACCGTTCGTACGGAGACATCGAGGGCCTTCGGCAATTCTTTGCCGAAGGCCCTTTTTCTTTGCTTGGAGTGAAAGTGCGCCGCTCTCGTTGATTTCACTGCGAAAGCTGAGTGAAATCGCGCAGGCCTTCGGCGGTGGTTAAGTGCAGCGGTTGCGGGCGTCGACACTAGTGACTGACATGCCACTGGCGACGGTTGTGACGCCACTGCTCGCATGTCCCCTGTACGATCGCGCAAATGCGACGGCAGCGGCCACGAGTGTTCCCACCACGATCGCCGACGCCGCTTCCATTCCAGGCGTTGGCTTCTCGGCTCGAAAGGCGGAATCGATGTCGAAGCTGTTGCGCGCCATGGCTGTTGGCTACTTTGGTTTGACGGCCGGAACAACGCTGGCTGCTGAGCGCCGCACGGGCGACTCGATCGCCGACGGCATCGAGTTGACCTCGGCTTGCGATTCGATCGCGAGCGACGAATGCTGCAGCGGCGTCGGTTGCGGCGAGGACGTCTCACTCGACCTCGGCTGCGGCTGCCCCAGCTTGTGGACCGTGCGGGCGGGCGCCGTGATTATGAAACGCGAACGCCCGAATGCGGGAGTGCTGGCAGAGAGCGATCCGGGCAACGACCCGATTTCCAACACCGCCGACTTCGCGTTCGACTGGACCGGCGGTCCCGACGTCTCGATCGTCCGCCGCACCGCGAACGGCAATGCGTGGGAGCTCCGCTACTTCGGCATTTTGGATGCCGAAGCGAACCGCGACTACGGCGATCCGGGCAACTTCAGAATCAATCCGTTCGGATTCAATACGTCGAACTCGCTGACAGCGAACTATCTGTCGACGGTCCACAGCACCGAATTGAACTGGCTGCACCCGGTCTCGCAGCGCGTTACTTGGCTGGCGGGCTTCCGCTGGGTGGAGCTAAACGATCACCTCACCTACACGGTCGGCTATCCCAGTCCGACGGTGATCGACCAGAACTACAACATGCACAACCACCTGTACGGCGCCCAGACCGGGGCCGACGTGGCGTTGTGGAACCGCGGCGGGCCGCTGACAGTGAACGGCATCGTGAAAGCTGGCCTCTACGGCAACAGCGCCGACAGCAGTATCTATTCGATCAACCAAGACAACGAGGTAAACAGCGACGGCGGGGCCACGTCAAGCCACGCGGCGTTCGTGGGCGATCTGAGCTTCGTCGCCTCGTACCAGGTCACGCCTCACTTCGCATTGCGCGGCGGCTACCAGCTGCTGTGGCTCGACGGCGTCGCGCTCGCGAGCAACACGGCGCTGCTTGGCAAGAAAGAGACGAGCAAAAACGTGATCGATACAGATGGCAGCTTGTTCTACAACGGCGCGCTCGTGGGCGCCGAGTTCACTTGGTGAACGGCGCCCACGGCGCTCAGTCGCTGGGGAGTCTTCAGTTAGCGGCCGTCAAATTCTTTTCAAGGAGTAACGAGTCGACTACACTCAGCGAGATCGCGGCGCGACGTTGCGCTGGGGAGGATTCGAGTAACTCGATGGAGTGAGGTGGGCCATGGCAAAGAAAAAAGCTACGAAAAAGAAAGCGGCGCCGAAGAAGGCGGCTGCTAAGAAGGCCGTCAAAGCGGTGAAGAAGAAGGGCGCCAAGAAGCAAGCCAAGAGCGCGAAGCCCGCTGCGGCCAAGGCGGCTCCGGCCCCCGCGCCGAAGAAAGCCGTGAAGAAGCCGAGCGCGAAGGCGACCAATCCGCCGAGCAAGAAGGCCGCCAAGCGACCGACCGTCGGCAAGGGCGTGCCCGACGTCGCGGTGCCGGCCGTGGAGAAGAAGGTCGTTACGAAGAACGCTTCGGTCGGCAAGCGGAAGACGGCTCGCGTGCCGGTGCGAACCGGAGCGGCAGGCGGCCGTCCGGGCGGCGGCGGGACGGCTGAACTGACGCCGGCGAGCGATACGGCGGCGCAACGCGGCCGCGGGCGGAAGCGGACTTAATCGGTGACGATTGTCGATTATGCAGTCGACTATCAATCGGCGCGCTTGGCCCTCGGTTTGAAGAACCGCGGGCTAAACGCGCTGTTGCGTAAATACTTACCACGCGCAGCCGCGGGCCGTGACAGGCCAGATCGCTTCGACGCGATCGCCGCGGTAGCAGATCAGTTGATCGTGCATGTTCACCGTCGGATCGCAGTGGCCGGGGATCAGCTTCAACTTCTCACCCAGCTCGTAGTCGCGGGCGCCGTTCAGCTGAATGACGCCATGCTCGTCGGAGATGTTCGAGTAGACGGCGCTCGTCTGCTCGGCGAGGAGCGGCAAGCCTGAGTCGATGCTCGATGACTTGAGGCCCGCGTCGACCACCGCTCGCACGCCCGGCACGCGACTCATCACCGTGGTCCACACGAAGAGGCTATTCTTGAATCGCGGGAACGAGCTGTCGCTCCACTCGTTGGCACCGTAGTCGGCGTCCATGAAGACGTACGATCCGGCCTGCAGTTCGTTGTAGACGGAGCTTCCCGCCTCGAAGAGAAACGTCCCCGTGCCGGCGCCGGTGATTTTCGGGCACTCGATGCCGGCCGCTTGCAGGCAATCGCGAGTGAATGCGGCCAGCTCCGCCGCTTTTGCGATGACGGCGCGGCGTTCGTCGAGCGAGCGAACATGCTGCGCCGAACCATGGTACGCCTGCAGCCCCGCGAAGCGGAGTTGCGGCTGGACGCTGATTAGCTCGGCCAATCGGACGGCTTCAGCCCCGGGCTGTACGCCGCAGCGTTTGGCGCCGACGTCGATTTCCACGAGCACGTCGAGCGTACCGTTGCCGGCGGCGCTCATCGCATCGGCGAGGGCGGTGATTTGTTGCTCATCGTCGACGCAGATCGAAAGCTTTGAACGCTGCGCCAGTGCGGCAACGCGAGCGACCTTCGTCGGGCCGACGACTTCGTTCGAAATGAGCACGTCCTCGACGCCGCCGTCGACGAGGGCTTCGGCCTCGCTCACCTTTTGACAACAGACGCCGACGGCGCCGTGGGCGATTTGAGCCAACGCTATCGTCGGGCACTTGTGAGTCTTCGCGTGGGCGCGAAGTTGGACGCCGAAGCCGGCGATCGCTTCCTGCATTTGCCGCAAGTTCGCTTCGAACGCATCGAGATCGACGAGCAGCGCCGGCGTGTCGACGGCGGAGAGAGGCATGCCAACGGCGGCGGGTGCGTGAGACATCAACGGCTTACGGATTGCTGGGCGATCATGCCGCGTGGAAGCAATGGAAGACATGGATACGGTGCTCACCAACCAATAAGGAAAACGTGTTCGTCAGGCGACGCTGGTAGGCGAGTGTAATTGAGCTGTTTCGTTTGCAGCAGGCGGCGGAGTCCTTCATCCGGGAGATTGCGCAGAATTGACTGAGGCGGGTAGCAAAAAAGGTGGCTTTGTGCGGCCGTTCGACTACTTGATGAGGCCTGGGCGAATGGGTCGCGACGGGAGTTTTACCGCAGGCAGACCGGCTGCGCGGCGCCAGATGCTGATCTGGCCGATGTGGAGCGACTCGTGATGGAGCAGCAGGTCGGGGAGCATGAACTCGACGGTCGGATATTGTTTGGCCCAACGCTCAAGCGTAGGCGACCGCTGGAAATCTTCCGGCTTCGCGGCGAGGAGGGCTTGAGCAACTTCCTCGTGCCCCGCGGCGAAGCGATCGACCATCGCCCGCTTGCTGCCATAGGGGGCGAGCTCATCAAGCGGCCCATGGCCAGCGAAACCAAACAGCGGATCGTCCTTCGGATCGACGACCGGTTCCCCCTTGAGCAACTGGATGATCACCGGGTGATATGCGGCGATGTGGCCGACGATCCACGCCGGATGATTCATCCGCCCCTGCGGCCGGAGGACGAATTGCTCGTCGGTGAGGTCGTCGAGCAGGGCGAGGGCGTAGCCGAGTTGGTTGTCCCAGGCGTAGATGATGGAGGCGGGGGTGAACATGGCGGTCAGAGGGTTCAGGGTTCAGGGTTCAGGGTTCAGGGTTCAGGGTTCAGGCGGATGGTATGTCGTGTCGTGTCGCATCGTGATAAAGAGAAAATCGTATTTTAGGCGACACTACGCAACTCGTTTTACGGTAGCGACTTAAGTCGAAATCCGACGCGACATTAGCAGTAAAAGGCGACACCAAGCGGTCGATGCGACACGAAAACGAGAAACGCTGGCTGCAGCCCTATGCCGACAGGATGCACGCGGCGTTTAGCTGATTCGCTCGTCGCTTATCGATTGGCGCGCAGCGGCGGCCAGAGCGCAACATAGCAGATTAGGCCAGGCGCGAGGCGGGGCTATTTTCGGCCACCCCGCCGTGGAGGGTGGCGACGTTGAAGGGGTCGGGAACCTTTTGCCACTGGCGAGATTGCCTTGAGTAGAAAACCACCAGCGGCAAAAAGTCCCCGACCCCGTTTGGCGTGCCGACCGTATCGGCTAGCGGCGCCGATTGCGAACGATCCCGAAGGCCAGTGCAACCGCCATCAGCGTCGCGGCAGCCGGTTCAGGGATCGCAACGGCACTAAAGTTGAAAGAGACGCCGTCGCCGTCGGCGGGGGTGTGGTTGTACCCGCCGAGGAGCGCCAGGTTGCCGTTGAGGCTGTCGGCGAGTTTGAAGCTCGGGAAGTCCGACGATTTGAGGTGAAGCAATCCGCCGATGAAATCTTCGACGAACAACCGGTTGCCGAGCCACGCTTCGACGAGATCTGCGGTGACGGGCGTCAATGCCGGCGGGGCCGCTTGGATCGCTTCGTTGCCGGTAAGCGTGAGGTCGAGATTGAGCAGCCGCGCCGTCTTGGCCGTCGTATCAAGCTCGTAAGTAAACGTGCCGCCGATGCCGAAGTCGAGTTCGAACGGGCTCGGCGCGCCGCCGGGAATTCCGACCCAGGGGGAAGGTTTGTATTCGTACTGCCCGCCAGGGTTGATGCGGTAGGTCGTCTGCGTGACGGCGGCAGGGGCCAACGAGGCCGCGAGCGGAATGAACAAGATCGACGCGATGCAGCGAATGGCGTTCATCGGAAGCCTCCTCCTACAAATTGCTAGATCGAATCGTGCGGGGACGCAGAGGCGGACCACGCAGCCCGCTTCCGTCCCCGCTTGAGCAACATACACCGCTTCATTTCAATCGCTAACTGAGCCACTTAACTGTCGCTGGAGCCTACGCTCGAAATTACCCGACTATCTGCTTCGCCCCCCTGCCCGCTCAGCCCCCTGTCAACCAGAAGCTAAGCGGCACGCGATCTAATTCGGCCGATCAGCGACGGCGGTTGAGCACCGTCATGCTCAACAAGCACGACACGGCGATAACTGCCGACGTCGGCTCTGGCACGGGAACCAAGAGGAAGCCGAAAGACGAAACTCCAGGGATGATGCATTCGCCGACAATCCAACCTTGGTCATTGATCGAGTTCGCTCCGATCAGCGTGAATCCGCTGCCTGGTTCGATCAGGTCGTTGAGGTTGTATGCTTGGCCGCCATGCCACAGCGTAGCGACGCCGCCAGTTTTACCAACGACGACGCCGCTGCTGTTGATCGCAAACGGCTCTCCGTCGGTGTAGCCGGCGAGCAGCGGCAGGAGGCTGAAAGCGCTCGGGGTGTTCCAAACGACAGGTTGCCGCTGGAACGAGCCGTTGAGAACCCACCCCGCGACTTGGCCAAGGTCGTTGATCGCATTACCGGCCGAGCTCAATCCCAGATCAGGCAACTGCACCATCTCGCCTGGATCGGAAGCGTTATTGTTGTTGAGGTCGGTCCAGCGAAAGGCGCGATTGTTCTGATTGGGCGTTTCTGCAAATCCCGTGACCTGCCCGGCGTTGTTCAGCGCGAACGCTGCGGATTCGTTGCCTCCCAATGTTCCGATCAGCATTGGAACGCCGGCGTTCCATAACACTGCCGAGCGATCGGAAGCAGGTCCGGGGGCAGCCCAACCGGCGATTTGGGCAGAATTGTTGATCGACAAGGCGATGCTGAAATTGCCAATCGATGAGAGGGGGGCCGTGTGAATATCGTGGACGACCGAGCCGTCGTAGTAGGCGGCGTGCAGTTGGGTGCCTGCACCACTGCCAATGCTCCCCGCTATTTGGCCAAGTTCGTTAGCGCTGGCAGCGGCGCCGAGGTCCGTGGGGAAGGCGACGGCAGATGCACTCAGCCAATAATTCGACTGAGACTGCGGGTGGGAGTGTGAGCCGCCGATCGCCAATCCAGCGTTAGTAATGTCGCTGGCATTGCTATTTTGATAGCCCGGCAACGGGGCGAGCACCGTCAATTTGTACTGCGGCGGCGGCCCGGCGGCGTGGGCCCGTTGGCCGTCAGTGATTCCGAAATTTAGGCACAGCAGCGCTGCGCCGCTAATGAGAACTCCGAATTCTGACCGCATCATTAGGCATGCTCCGCGTTGAAAAGTTCGAAGTGCGTCGGCGTTGATGGCTTTCGTTGAACGCCAAGCAGTGCGGCTGCCGGCTTTCTGTCGAAATCGTAACCCATACGCTAACACGCAGGCCTGGGCGGGGCAACGACCGGGATGCTGGAATCGATTCGATTTGACATAAGAGGCTCTTTTAATTTGTCACGGGGATTTTTGATTGTTGTTGTTGGCGCGGAAGAGCTCGGGGGCCTTTGCCACTGGCGAGATTGCCTTGAGTGGAAAATCTCTAGTGGCAAAAGGCCCCCGACCCCGTTGGGTTAGCCCATCTTTGGCGGCCGGCCGCGCACCCCAGGCGTCGTCGGCAAACCGAGTTGCTGCTCCGTTGTTCACCGCCATGCTGGATGGCCGAATGGAACTCCGCGTGTCACGCAAGTTTGTGGGGGCTTCATGAACTACCGGCGCAAAGCTCGCTAGGCCGTGCGTGAGGCTAAGCGTTGCTTGCGGCGGCGCGGTTTGCCCCCGGTTTGAAGAACCGGGGGCTAAGCGGCGATTTCGCACTACGCGATGATTTTAGTTTACATTTGTGTATGCCGTCGTTATTTTCGCGACATGCGGCCGACGCTGGGCATCATGATCACGGCGACGACTTACGGAACGTGGCTGCGCGGGGATCGGCGCGGATGGATCGATGATGGAAAGCTGATGCCGCCCAGCCCTGGGCTTGAAGACGCCGATCGCGAACGGATGGAGCATCCGCCATTCGTGTTTGGGGCGGAGCAACTACTTGAGGTGGGCGATCTGATGGGGCGATCGCTCGTGACGCGGTTGGCGGCGCCGATCTTTGCATTACACGTCGGCTCGTGGCACTTTCATGTCGTGATCGGCGTGCAGCCGTGCGACGTGCCGGCAGCGGTAAAGTGCGGCAAGGATGCGGTGCGGTTTGGGTTACGGCCGAGCCGGCCGATTTGGACCGCGGGCTACGACAAGCGGTATTGTTTCGACGAGGCGTCATTGCGGGGTCGCATACGTTACGTCGAGCGCCATAACAAACGCGCCGGCCTCCCGCCGCGTCCGTGGCCATTTATTACCCCGCCCTGACGTCAGGAAGCGTTGTTTTAGCCCCCGGTTCTTCAAACCGGGGGGGCGCGGCGGCCGGCCATCTCATCCCCGCCGAGAATCCCGCACCGCGGCCGCCATTCCCCCGCGAGGCAACGTTCACCGCCAGCGCCATGGCGGCGGCACCTCTACGTCATGCCGGAAGTCGGCAACGTGGCGGGAGCGGGCGATACTACGCGTTTGGCAACGCGGTTCGCCCCCGGTTTGAAGGAGCGGGGGTTAAATGCTGGGTTGTTCTTTGAGGCGGCGGCGCATTACGAGGGTGATCGCCAGACCGATCGCGCCCGCGAGGATAATCGGAGCAGCGATGATAGCGGCGAAAAACGTGCGGTAGCCGCCGCCGAAGCCGCCAGGGGACGAACCGGGGGGATCGCCAATCGCAACGATAGCCACGCAACCAATGGGGACGAGGATTGCCAGACCGCAAGCTCGGGCAATCCACTTTAGTGTAGACAGCTTGTGTTCTCGATCACGAGAGACTTCGACTTCCGCCGCGCCGCCACGAGGCAACGCAAGACGCCGCTCGGAAGAATTCAGCAATGCAAGAACAACAAGCAAGAATGCGGTCGCACTGGCGACGCCTGGAACACCCCACCAACTGAAATAGCGAGCGACTTCGTCAGCGATGAGCCCGAGCGGCAAGGCTTCGAATAGGCGTACAAGCCACTTGATAAACCTCAACGATGTGTCGCGCCCTGCCACGAGCGGATGAGTAAGAACAGCAACGATCGTGACTAATGGATACGCGAAAGCAATACGATACGCCCAGGGCCGGCAGAGGACGACGCCGATGCTGGTGGCAATCAACGCGACGGCAATCGGCAAATTGAGAATGCTGCCGGCGATGACATAGAACGTTACCTGAAGGCCGCTGATGGCAAGTAGCAGAGCGAAAATGATCCAAGTGATGCGCGAGATTGCTACAGGGAATTGAGGCCAACGACGTTGTCCGCGAGTGAGCATGAGGCGCGATTTACGTGGAGGATTGCCGGCGGACGATCGAACACGATTGCTCATTGTACAGGGTTTACAAATTCCCATAAAAATAGCCCCCGACCTTGCGGTCGGGGGCTATTTCGTTGTTGGTTGCAGACCGCCGGGGTGAACCCGGCGGCTCGCTTTTTTAATGGAGGACGCTTCGGGGGGACCGCGACCGGCGGTCGCGGCTTTTCCGCTTGGCGTCCCAAGTCTTTTAATACATGTCGTCCATGCCCGGGGCGCTGGCGGTCGCCTTGCCGCCCTTTTTCGGGGCTTCGGCGATGAGGGCGTCCGAGGTGAGCAGCAGCGTTGCGACGCTCGAGGCGTTTTGCAGCGCGGTGCGGGTCACCTTCGTCGGGTCGATGACGCCCGCCTTGACCAGGTCTTCGTAGACGTCGGTCGCGGCGTTGTAGCCTTCGTTGTTCTTCGCAGCGATCACCTTTTCGCAGACAATGCCGCCGTCTTGGCCGGCGTTGTTCGCGATCGCGGTGAGCGGAGCGCGGCACGCGCGGACGACGATCTTGTAGCCCGTCTCTTGGTCTTGGCTCAGATCGGCCGGCTTCACCTTGCTGCTGGCACGCAGGAGAGCGACGCCGCCGCCGGGGAGAATGCCTTCTTCGACCGCCGCGCGGGTGGCGTGAAGGGCGTCTTCGACGCGGGCCTTCTTCTCCTTCATTTCGCTTTCGGTCGCGGCGCCGACGTTGACCTTGGCCACGCCGCCGGCGAGCTTCGCGAGACGCTCTTCGAGCTTCTCACGATCGTAGTCGCTGGTGGTGTTTTCGATCTCGCGACGGATCTGGTCGATGCGACCCTTGATGTCGCCGCTCTTGCCGGCGCCTTCGATGATCGTCGTGTTGTCCTTGTCGACGATCACCTTCTTCGCGCGACCGAGTTCGGCGAGGCCGATCGAGTCGAGCTTGATGCCGAGGTCGTCGAAGATCGCCTGGCCGCCGGTGAGGACGGCGATGTCTTCGAGCATCGCCTTGCGACGATCGCCGAAGCCAGGGGCCTTCACGGCGACGACGTTGAACGTGCCGCGGAGCTTGTTGATGACCAGCGTGGCGAGGGCTTCGCCGTCGATGTCTTCAGCGACGATCAGGAGCGGCTTGCCGGCGTTGACGACGGCTTCGAGGACCGGGACGAGGTCCTTGACGCTCGAGATCTTCTTTTCGTGAACGAGGACGTACGCGTCGTCCAGTTCGCAGGTCATGCTGGTGGGGTTCGAGACGAAGTAGGGGCTGAGGTAGCCGCGGTCGAACTGCATGCCTTCGACCCACTCGACTTCGGTGGCGAGCGACTTGCCTTCGTCGACGGTGATGACGCCGTCCTTGCCGACCTTCTCCATCGCTTCGGCGAGCATCTTGCCGATTTCGGTGTCGCCGTTGCTGGCGACGGTGCCGACCTGAGCCATCTCTTGCGACGACTTGATCTTGATCGACATCTTCTTGAGTTCGGCGGTGATATCAGCGACCGCTTTCTCGATGCCTTGCTTCATGTGGACCGGGTTGACGCCGGCGACGACGGCGCGGAGGCCTTCGTTGAAGATCGCTTCGGCGAGCACGGTGGCGGTGGTGGTGCCGTCGCCCGCGACGTCGCTCGTCTTGCTGGCGACTTCCTTGACCATCTGGGCGCCCATGTTTTCGTAGGCGTCTTCCAGTTCAATTTCCTTGGCGACGCTGACGCCGTCCTTGGTGACGGTCGGCGAGCCGAACGACTTCTGCAGGATGACGTTGCGGCCCTTGGGACCGAGCGTGATCTTGACGGCGCGGGCAAGCTTCTGGACGCCGCGACGCATTGCGTCGCGAGCTTCCTGGTCGAAGGCGATCATTTTGGCCATTGGTGGCTCCGGTAGAGTGCGTTGTTAATTGAATGCCGCGGCTGCGCGGCTTTGATTGCTCACGTGAATCGCTGCGGATGACGCCAGGGTTCAGGGTTCGGGGTTCAGCGAATTGCGTTACTGAACCCTGAACCCCGAACCCTAGTCGCTTCGCAACTACTCGATCACGGCGAGAATGTCGCTCTCGCTCATGAGGAGGAATTCCTCGTCATCGATCGTGATCGTTTCGGGGGCGTAGCTGGTGAAGAGGACGCGGTCGCCCTTTTTCACTTGGAGGCTGCCGCGGGTGCCGTCGTCGAGAAGCTTGCCGGTGCCGATGGCGATGATCGTGCCGCGGCTCGGCTTGTCCTTGGCCGAATCGGGCAGGACGATGCCGCCGGCGGTCTTGGTCTGCGATTCTTCGCGCTCGACGACGACCTTATCGCCGAGGGGTTGCAGCGTGACCTTAGCCTTCTTCTTCGTGGCGGTTGCCATGGATACGAACCTCCGATGCGTGTGTGAAATGCCTGTGTGCGAACTTCCCGCGGCGACCCGTGACGGGCTGAATGCGGGGATTTGAATGCGGTGTATCGGCGAGCCGCGGCCTTAACGGCTGCGGGCTTGTCTCGCGCAGCCCATCAGTGTGACGAATGGGCGGCGGCTGGGGGAGGGGCCGGGGGTGCGAAAGGGTGGAATCGCGACCGCATGCGCAGCCTCTCCGCTGGCGAGGGGTTCGTGAGCAAGCGCTGCGCCAATCTGCCGAATTGCCGTAAGCTGTTTCTGTATAGTGAGTTACGATTAAGCAATGCAAATTGGCGTGGCTGCCGTTTTGGCGAGGGGAGACTGGTGGGCCGTGGGTTGCGTGGGGGATGGCTGCCAGGATGGCAGGTAGCGAGGGCGAGCCGGAGGGGACGCGCGGTCTTACGACCGCGGCTAAATGGGCGTTGTGGTGGGGCGGGGGCTGGCGTGATGCTCCGGCGGGTCGTTGACCCGCGGCTACTCCGCTCCGTCTCTGCGCGATCGGCGCCACATGATCATTCCGCAAACTCGGCCTGAACGGCGCCTGCGGCAAAATAGTGCTAGCTGCTAGGGGTCGTACGAGCGGCACTCGATATGAGGGGAGACGTGCGTCTTCGCCCCCTCGATCGAATGCCATGCCGCTGAAGTCACTCGCCACTTTCGGAGTTGCCCTGCTGGCCGCGGCGCTCGGTTGCCGCTGCTCGTCGCGGTGCTGCATTCCGGCGACGCCGCACGTGGCGTGCAATTTCAAAGAGACGACCGGCGAGACGCTGCCGCCGAACTTGCGGGAGCTGACGCCCGACTGCAGCGTCGTCGAGTGCAATCTGCAAACGCTGCCGAGCCCCGGCGAAACGTACGAGTTGCTCACCGCCTCCGACGCGCAGTGCCGTGCGGCGACGAACGCGACGATCGCCAATCTGGTGAAACTCGAAGAGCACTGGGCGGGCGTCATCATCGAGTGCGACTCGAAGATCGTGGCAGAGAACGTTTGCCTGCAACGCGACCTGCTGGAACTTCACGCCGCCGACGAGCGGAATAAGGCGGCGGCTTCGGCGCTTGAGGCGTTCTACCAGCTCGCGGCGATCGAAGCTCGCAAGCATTACCTCGAACAAGCGACGCAAGAAACAACGCGGACCCGCGATCGGCTCGACAAGCTGCGCGAGCAAGGCTTGCCGGCGGAAGTCGATCGCGACGAGATCGACGCGAGGCTGACGACGCTGGAAGACCAACGGCTGCAGCTTGACTTTGCACGGGTCCAACTCAACGGCCAGCTGCAAAAGCTTCTCGGCTGCCCGGTCTCGGAAGCAAACTTCTTCTGGCCGCAGGCGGATTGGGAACCGAACCTGGCGCCGCTCGACGCCGATGCGGAGTTGGCGGCGGGATTGCCGAACCGGTTTGATTTGCGCGGGCTCGAGTTGGTGCTCTGCAACTTGGAAAAGTCGACCATTCGCGTCGCCCGCGGCGTGCTCGGCGTGGCGGACGCGACGCTCGGCTCGGTCGAACCGATGGATGGGATCGTCCACAAGCTGCGGTGCGTAAAGTGCAACGACCATGAAGTCGACGTGCGATGCCGGCAGCTTTCGATGCTGCATGCGGATACGGAGCAACTCGCGACGGCGGAGATCAAAGGCGCTGTTTATCAGATCGTGATGCAGCAGCAGCGCGTAGCACTCGCTCGCAGCGCCGTCGAAGCACGACAGAAAAACGTCGACGCGCTGGTCGCCCGCCGCGACGCCGACGATACGCCGATCTTCGCGATCAGCGCCGCCCGCGGCCGGCTGTATGAGGCCGAGGGAGAGCTAGTGCAGCAGGTCGCGTCGCTGAAGACGGCGGAGGTGACGCTCAAGAAGGCCCAAGCGGCGCTGGCGGCGGAGTGCGGGTTTGAGCCGAAGCTCTGCTGCGAAGGTTGCTGCAACGGGCACTGCATGCGGTGCGTGGCGCCGACTTGCAAGACGTGCGAGCAGCCGTGTGCTTGCGAGAAGTGTCGGAAGTAGGCGCCTACCCTTCTAGCAACTCTTCGAGCCGATTCTGATGATCGGCGCAGCAGGCGTGGACGTGGAATTTCACTCGCTTGTCGTCGCGGATCTCGACGTTTACCGCGCTTGGCGAGTCGTGGTAATGGCATTTTAGCAATTCGACTTGGTCGCGAATTTGCTCGGCGGCGGCTGCGAGCAGTTCGCGGAGTCGCGGGTCGGCGGGGGGATCGGACGTGGTGACGGTGACCATGGCGGCGTCGATTGAATGATGGACAGGATAACAGGATGTTACGGATCGACAGGATGAATTGAACCTGTTGCAGGCGTGAGCCACCCGCCAGGATCACACTAAAATCTCGTCCTGTAAATCCATCCCATCCTGTGATCCTGTCCAGTCTTCGAACAGGCATGCCACCTCTTCGAACTAAGTCCGGCTCGCCAGCACGTTGCGGAGTTCGTCGACGAACGTCTTGCTGCGGGCGATCACGTCCTTGAAGTCGGCTTTGCCGAGCGTGTAGAAGACCGATTTCGAGCGGGCGACGATCGTCGCGTTGCGCGGTTCGTCGCGCAGTAGTGCGGCTTCGCCGAAGTATTGGCCTTCGTCGAGTTCGGCCACTTTGCGCGACTCGCCTGCGTCGTCGATCAGCACGTCGACCTTGCCGCTGCGGATGAGATAGAAAAGTTCGCCCGGGTCGCCTTGGCGGATGATGACGTCGCCCGGAGCAGCCTCTTGGACCATCATCTTGTCGGCGATGTCGGTCAGCGTGCTCGTCGTCAGGTCGGAGAAGAGGGGGAACTGGCGGAGGAACGCGCAGATGACCGACGTTTCGTGGACGGCGACGTCGGAGCGGATGTAGCCGTCGACCATGTTCACGATGCGGTCGGCGACGTCGAGAATGCGGTTGTCGTGGGTGACCATGATGATGGTGCACCCCTCGTCGCGGGCGAGCTCTTGGAACAGCGTCACCACCTCGCGGCCCGAGTGTTCGTCGAGCGCGGCGGTCGGTTCGTCGGCAAGGACCAGCTTCGGCGAGTGGACCAAGCCGCGGGCGATCGCGACGCGTTGCTTCTGGCCGCCGGAGAGCGATTTGGGTTTGTAGTGAATGCGGTGGCCGAGGCCGAGGCGATTGAGCAGGTAGTCGATTCGCTCCTTCGCGGCGCCGCGATCCATGTCGAGCAGCTCGGCCGCCATGTTCACGTTCTGAAACGCGGTGAGCGATTCGAACAAGTTGTGGGCTTGAAAAATAAAACCCATCTCGCGACGCAGATTAACGATCTCGTCGCGCGAGGCGCCGTTGAGTTCGTTGCCGAGGACCTTCAGGCTTCCTTCTTGCACGGTGCGGAGCGTCCCGATGAGGGTCAGCAGCGTCGTTTTGCCCGAGCCGGAAGGCCCGGTCATGATGACGATCTCGCCGCGGCGGACTTCGAGATTGTTTTGGTGGAGCGCTTGCTTGCGCAGCTCGCCTTCGCCGAAGTAGTGATTCAGCTGCGAAACTTTGATCGTCTTAGGTACCTGCGGGCCCTGCGAGTAGGCGCCGCTGGTGGCCGGTAGTGATGCAAATGCGGTCATGAGTTTCGCCCTTCGCGGCTTCGCCTAGAACAGGTTCGCCGGGTCAACGGCCAATAGTTTTCGCACAGCCAAGAGGCCTGATGCGATGCACATTGCGATCGTCATGGCTAACACCATGAGAATCGCTTGCGGCGTCATTTGTAGTAGCAGCCCCGTTGAGTTCGCCAGCACTGCGTAGAGCGCGGTACTGGCGATAAGCCCCGGCACGAATCCGACGAACGACAGCAGCACCGCCTCCATGACAATCAACCTTAGGAAGTATCCTGTCGTGTACCCCATCGCCCGCAGCGTGGCGAACTCGGACATGTGGTCGGCGATGTCGGAGTAGATCACTTGGTAGCAGATCACCATGCCGACGATGAAGCCGATGATTTTTCCGGCGGTGAAAATGATGCCGATCGGCGTGCTTTTGTCCCAGAAGCTGATCTCTTGATCGCGGAACTGGGCGCGAGTGAGGACGAAAACGCGATCGTCGAGCAGTTGGTCAATTGAGTCGCGAATCGCATCGGCTTGCGTTTTATCGTCGATGTGGATGATGCCGACGTCGACGACGCTCAGCGGGTCGCCGAATTGGACGCGCTGGGGGAAGTAGGCGGCGAAGTTCTCGGCGCTCATGGCGAGGTTGCCGTCGTGGGCAAAGTCGGTGCCGAGGTCGAACGTGCCGACCATCACGACCCTTCGGTCGGCGAGTTCCGCCTGCACCTTGGCGAGTTCGGCATCGCTCTCTGTGGGGAAAGGAAAGTTGTCGCGTTTGCTGCGGACGTCGATGAGCGCGGCGTGCGGCAGTCGCAAACGTTCAAGCTGCGAGTTGATGCGATCGGAGTTGAAGATGGGATCGTCGAGGCGGAAGCCAATCGAGCGAATCGGATAGGCCTTGCTCGGGCCGCCCCGTCCGAAGCTCTTGAGGCGGGAAAGGGTCAGTTCGGTGTAGAGAGGATACGCGCCGCTGACGCCGCTGGCAGAACGGGCTTGGTTCACTAGTTCGAGCGGGAAGCGCTTTTCCGCAGCGAGCGTGTACTTCGCGCGGCTCACCAGAAAGATGTCGCCCTGCAGATCGTCGATCATCTTCACTTGGCTGTCGAACAGGGCGTTCTGGAAGCCGACCTGCGTGAACATCAACAGCACGGCAAACCCAATACCTGCTACCGCTACGGCCAGCCGACGCCAATCGTGGGTGAGGTTCTTCCAGGCCAGCGGTGTTTTGGTGAAGGATGGCATTCAGCGATGAACGAATTTCAATTGAACCACGAAGGCACGAAGGACACGACGAACGCCACGAAGGGTGGACGAGTTTAGACGGGATGTTCTTTTCGTATTCACGTCGTGCTCGTTGTGCCGTCGTGGTGAGTACTCTCCTAGAACAAATCAGCCGGGTCAGCTTGGAACAATTTTCTTAGTGCGGCCATGCCGGAGAGGACGCACATGATCACGGCGAGGACTAGCACCGTGGCGGCGATTTGCCAGGTCATCACCATCGGGAGTCCCGACTGGGCGCCGACGAACATGTACAGGCCCCACGAGATAATGATCGACGGGATGTAGCCGACGAGTGCGAGCAGCATCGACTGCTGCAGCACGACGCGGGCGAGGTAAGTGTTCGGATAGCCCATCGCTTTGAGCGTGGCGTACTCGCCCATCATGTTGGCGATGTCGGTCGATAGCACCTGGTAGACGATCGCCACGCCGACGAACAGCGCGACCCACACGCCGAGATTAAAAATCTTGCCAAGGGGGGTTTGGACGACCCAGCGGTACTCTTCGCGGGCGTTTACTTCGGCCCGGGTGAGAACCTCCACGTCGGCGGGCGTGGCGGAAGCGTCGGGTGCGAGCGTCTGCGGCGACACCATGGGAGCGATCAACCGCTGGACTTCCGCTTGGGCTTCGTTCGGATCGACGCCGGGCTGGAGCTTGAGCAGGCCGAAGTTGATTTCATCGAGCGGTTGCCAGGGGCAAGCTTGCGCGAAGCCGGCGTAGTTGCCGATGCAGGCGCCATTGGCCGCGAGGCCCGTGCCGAGCGAGACGACGCCGACGATGCGGACGCGACCGCCGCCAAGAGCCGTCTCGACGCCGATGTCGGCGGGGCCGAAGCGTTTGCCGTTCTGCGGGCCGAAGTCGGCTTTGCTCTTGTTATCGATCAGCACGAACCGCGGATCGGTGAGCAGCGCCGACTTCTCGCGGAGGTCGGCTGGGCGGAACGGCGGATCGTGGGGATCGACCCCGATGGTGATGATACCGCGCCAATCACCGGTGAACTGATCAGGCGGCGCGTTGGGCGGCGGGGGCGCCTGCCACTCGCTGAGGCCGAGATAAAAGGGCTGAGCGCTGGCGATCAGCGGAAGCGATGCGGCCTGGTAGACCCGTTCGCGCGGGAACGACCGCGGCTCGGTGAGATGGAGATACGACGGCGAGCGGAGCATCAGGTCGAAATCGAGCGCGTCGTAGATCTGCGTCGCCGTTTTACGGACGGCGCCTTTGAACCCCATCTGCATGAAGATGAGGATCACCGCGAAGCCGACGCCGGCGAGCGCGACGGCGGTGCGGACCTTGTTGTGCGTGAGATTCTTCCAGGCGAGCGGCGTTTTCATCGCGATGTCTTCGCTCTCTGGAATTCGACGGCTTCTATTAAAAGCCACCGGCTCTGCCGGTGGACGCCTGTCGAAAGGACGCCTTGATCGCGGTTCGTCCACCGGCGGAGCCGGTGGCTTTTATTGCCAGATGGTTACTTGGGCTGCTTGGCGGGTGGCTTCTTTTCGTCGGGGCCGAGGAACTCGACCGTCACTTGCAAGCCGACCTTGCTGGCCGCTTCGGCGGTGGCGGCGGCGTTGGCGGGATCGATCTCGACGTCGACTTCGACGATCGACCGATCGCTCGGGGCGAGCGGGTTGCGATTGGTGAGGCCCGGACTGGCGACCATCGACCCGATGCGAACGACGCGACCGGGGATGCCGGCGGTCGCGAAGTCGCCGGTGAAAGCGGGGCTGCGGAGCGTCACGCGTTGGCCGTCCCTGATTTCCTTGGCGTCGGCTTCGTAAACCTCGGCGACGCACGACATCTGAGTCAGGTCGGCGATTTCGATCACAGGCGTCTGAGCGATCAGTTCACCGGGGTCGACCATCGTGCGGAGCACAGTGAACTCGGCGGCGCCTCCTTCGACTTGCGGAGCGCGGAGGACTGCCTGGTCAAGCGCGGTCGCCGCGGCTTGGCGATCGAGATCGGCGGCCAGCGTTTGGTCGACCTTCTCGGCGAGCGCGGCGCTCTGCTGCGCGAGGCGCACGCCCGCTTCGGCCGCGGCGACGCCTTTGCGGGCCGCTTCGAGGCCGTCGGGGTATGCAGCGGCGGCCGCTTCGTATTCTTTGGCAGCGCGATCGCTCGCGTTTTGTCGGCGGCGAAGTTGGTGGGCCGTCACGAGTTCTTCATCTTCCGCTTGGAGAGCGACAAGCTTTTTGTAGTCGTCAGCGGCGATCGCCGCCGCTTCGGCGAGGTTCTTTAGCTTCCCCTCTTGGGCCTGCATCTCGCGGAGCTTCGCCTCGGCCTGCGCGTGCGTGGCAAGGGCTTGCTCGACCTGCACTTGCGCGGCGAGGAGTTCTTGCGAACGCTGCTCCTGCGAGGCGGCGTGCTTTAGCTCGGCCGCTTTGAGTTGCGTTTGCCGCAGATCGAAGGTGGCCGTCTGGGCGAGTTCGCCGCCAGCGGGAACTTTCGCGCCGGCCTCAATGCCGGGGGCGTACATCGTCAGTTTCTCGCCCGGCAACGCGCTGATCGAGATGACGCCGCTGGTCGGTTCGACGCGGCCGAGGGCGACGACGTTGCGAGTCGGCTGGGTCGTAGCGCCCGCGGCGACGGAGACCGGGCCGCTGTTCTGGCTGCAGCCGGCGATCAGCAACAGGCCAAGCGTCGCGCCGAGGAGCGCGCCGCGAGCATGTCGGGCCGAGTGATCGTGCGTATCAACCATCTTGCGTGAGCCCATCGCGACGCCGACATGCTGCTGGAAAAGGTAAACCCGCGGGGATGGTTAAAGTTTAACTGCCGCTACGCGCACGGGGACCGTTTTCACGCCCATTTCTTAGAATCGTTCTCGCGGCGGATTCTCTGCAGTAAACGCTGATTTAATCGGGACTTGCGGCATCTGCCGACGGCGACGAGACCGCCGCGGCGAACTGGCGACGGATGGAATTCGTATTCTGGGTGAGTGGGCGACCAGTCTACACTAATGGCAACGATCGTGCCGATTTCCCGCCCCCATGTGATTCGCGGTTCAACGGAGTGAAACGCCATGCGACGCCTTCCCACCTTCCTGTTCGGCATGTTTGTTGGCGGCGTGCTGCTCTACGGGGCGCTTCACTACCACGTCATCAACACCACGAGCGGCATCCACTTGGTGCCGAAGGTTGAATCGACTCTGGCCTCGACCTACGTCGACATCCGCCAGTTCACGCCGGTCGACTGGATGCAGCACCAAGACGTGGCGGCGGCGCTGTTCACGGCGAACCGGCAGGACCTGATGCAATCAGCGGCGCAAGATTCGTTGCGGACTGGGCTCGAGCAGATGCTTCCCCCCGCCACCGACCGGCGTTAACCGGGCGTTCGGCATAGCCGGCGCTTTCCGGCGCTGCGGCATCTTCGACAAGACCCTCCGCATCGGCGCCGTGGCAGCTCGACTTCAGTCGAATTGCGCCGCGGCTCGATATCTCTTCAACAAGCACGAATAGATTCATTCCGCCACGAACGGACAACGCTCGTTCGTCTCGGCGGCCTTGTCGACTTGCCTTAGCGTGGAGTGGCGCTCCGATGGAACTAAACCGCAATCAATACTTCTTCATTGGAGTGGTCATCCTATTGATCGGGCTCCAACTGCGGATGGTGAGCACCTACACGCTCACGCACGAGGCGACGAAGTTTCTCGCCCAGCGGACGAACGCCTCGGCCGGCGACCACGCGCTGCTCGCGGTGACGAGCGATATGGGCGCCGGGCATCAGAAGACGATTCAACCGCCCGAGTGGATTGGCTGGTGCCTGATGTCGATTGGCGGCGTGCTGATTCTGCACAGCCTCGCGATGCGAAAGCCGGGGGGCTGATGAGTCGCCGGCGGTTCGACATTTCGCAACGGTTGGTCGCGTCGGCGGCAGCGGCGACGCTGGGCGTTGCGCTCGCAAGGCACGGCGTGGCCGACGATCAGGCGACGCCGCCGGCTGCGGCAGAGCGGGCTGGCTTTGCGGCGCCGGGCGCTACCGATGCAGCGGGTTCGCACTCGGCCGGCACGCCGATCGGCGCCAATCGCCAGGAGAAGGAAGCCGCCGAGGCGGGGAAGCTCCGCCTCCGCGAAGGAACCGAACTGAAAAACGTCATCGGCCGCTTCCGACAGGTGGGCGACACGCTCACTTTCATCGACGGCCAGAACCGCGAAATTGGCGGCTTGCCGAACCTGAATCTCGAGCGGGTGTCGCGGGTGCTGCAGACTGTCGAAGAGCCTGAAAGCGTCAGCTGGAGCATCAGCGGCCGGGTAACCGAGTACTCGGGGCGGAATTTCCTGCTGATCAGCCGGGCCGTGTTCCGGTCGGCGGCCCCCCCTCCCCCGCCGGAATCCGTGGCTCAGGAGCCTGTGAAAGGGGCTCCCTAAGGGCTGAGGCGGTTCCCGCCGCAACTTGCTTGGCCCAAGTTACCGCGATATCATCAAATGGCTGCTAGCCGTGCTCGCCGCGACTGCCGCCAGACGCTGTTTGGCCAGATTCGCGCCGCGGTTCGAGCACCGCGAAATCATTCGTTCATCGAATTGGGACTTTCATCGCATGGCCAGTCCGCGTCGTTTGCAAATTGCCGAGTCGGCCAACATTTCCGTGGTCCATTTCAAGGACCAGAAGATTATCGACCCGGTCGCGATCCAGGAGCTCGGCCAAGAGCTGTTCGATTTGATTGAGAAGGACGATCGCAAGAAGATCGTGCTGAACTTTGCGAACGTTGAGTTTCTGTCGAGCGCCGCGCTTGGCAAGCTGATCACCTTCGAGAAGAAGGCGAAGCGGACCGGCGCTCAGATGATTCTGACGAATATTTCGCCGGAGATTTACCAGGTCTTCGCGATTACGAATTTGGATAAGTTGTTCAAGATCAAGGACAGCGAAGCCGACGCGTTGGCTGTGCTGTAGATCCCCCGCGCTTTCTCGGAACAGAGGCGCTATGTCTGCCACGCCGTCATCCGACGAACGTACGCTCCAGGTATTACTGCCGAGCTCGCTGACAGCCTATCACGACTTCATGCAGTCGATTATCGACCAATTGGAGGCGTTCGGCTGGCAGCATGGAGACTTGTTCGCGATTCACATGGCTCTCGAGGAGTCGATCTCCAACGCCATTCGTCATGGCAATAAGGAAGATCCTGCGAAGCGGGTCGCCATCGACTGCTACATGAGCAGCGAGCGGTTCTGGATCCGCGTCTGCGACGAGGGCCCGGGCTTCGACCCCCGCAAAGTTCCCGACTGCTGCGACCCCGATCGCCTGGAAGTCGCCGGCGGCCGCGGATTGGCCCTGATGAAGGCCTACATGACGCTGATGGAATACAACGAACTGGGCAACTGCTTGACGATGGAGAAGCGAATGGGCGTCCCGGCGAACGGGTGCCAGTGCGACTAACGGCGTGATTGGCCGTCGGCGTTCGGCTGGGGTCTGCCGTCGATGCGGCCGCCATCAGCTGAAATCGCCGCTCTCCGGCCTGCACGACGGGCAAAATCGTTCCATCCCGGCTTGAGCGGCGACTTGTTCGCGAAACAGCCCGCCAGCAGCCGATCTGTCCCCTTGCCGGCCTTCGGGCGGTAAGATATTTTGAGTAGTTCAACGCCACTTGGCGGGCTATTCCCCTGTAGCTCAGTTGGTAGAGCAAGCGACTGTTAATCGCTTTGTCCGAGGTTCGAGTCCTCGCGGGGGAGCTTTTAATCGGCCTGCGGAAATCGCAGCCGTCTGATGAACCCAAAATGCCGAGGCGCGAGTCGCCTCGGCATTTTTGCGTTTGTGCTCTGCTATCTGAGTTTTTTGAAGATCAGCAGCCGTGTGGTTCCGACTTCAATCCCACCACCACGACTTCGATTGGCTTGGCGGTGAGTACATGCGTGCCGTTTGCACTTCGGCTTGCACATTGGGAGCGTTGACGACGCCCGCTACATCCATATCCACGCCGCCGGAAACGCTGATCACCCACGCGCGTCTTTTCTTCACGGCATTCGCTTGTGATGCGACGGTTTTTGGTACTCGATGCGATGCCAGCTGAACCCGCGAGTCGTCGAGAAACATTGGCAAGTCCAAATCAACGCGCGTCGTCAGGTCGTTGGCGGTGAGAATCGCCGCCACCAGAGCTAGGTCCATGCAACCTCGCAGCTGACCGAACACCGGTTCGACGATCGCCAATTGATCGTACTTCGCCGTCATGGCGTCGGCCCATTCTTTCGCTAACGGATCGCTTTCCGTCGTCGGGGCGATTTGACCATCGGCCTGCAAACGCCCGGCTGCCGTGCAGACTTGAATTCCCGGCGGCGAGAGCCGCCAGCCAAGTCGATCCTTATCACACTCGACGGGCTGTTCGCCGTAGGCCATCCACCAGCGCGGCATCGCGTTGCTGGGTTCAGCGCCAGAGTGATGCTGCAGTAGTTCCATGTAGCTGGGCAATCCATCGACTGGCGACTCCACCAGCCCCATCCCCAGCCGCTTCATTTGCCAGTCGGCGGCGACGAGCACCTGAGCAAAGTGACTATCTGGCGAGACGCCCGTCAATGTAATCGTCTGCGGGCCCATTGCTTGCTCGATTTGTCGCAGCAACCTTGGCGAGGGGGACGTGCGACCGCCGCGCATGAGACGGGCAAACTGCTGAACCCCTGCCGGCGTTGGATCGATCGAGCAGCTGATCATCTCGCCGGCCAGCAACTTTTCCGACGTTCGCAAGGCCGCAATCAGGTCGTCCAATTGCAGTACCGGCGCCCCGGAGCTTTCGCTAACGGCATTGCCCGCGTCATCGATCAACCAGCCTTCCGCTGGTCCAGCCAAGACGAGGTCGTTCGCCTCGGGATAAGCGAAGAGGTACTCGATGCGTTGCAATCCAGCCAGATAGAGCACCTCCGGCGGCAGCGGCTTGTTCTGACCCGCATGCGAGGCGAGCAACGCATCCAGCCGGCGAAGCGAAACTTTGCGGAGCTTCGCCGGCTTCGCAATATCTCCCGCCAGGCCGTCTAGCGCGGCACGGCGTGCATCCAGGAGAGCCGCCTCATCGCGCTGCTCGGCCCGCTGGATGGTTCCGTCGGCGTCCACTACAACGCCGCCGACGGCGCCGTTCCCAACTACCGGCACGACGCCGATGACGAACGGCCGCTCCTCGGCGAAGTTAATGGCTTGGGCATGCACGATCGCAAGCCCGCTCAGAAAGAACGCCAAAGCGACGATGAGGCGAATAATAGGAGACATCGATTCCATCCTGCGACGCGATAAATCCAGTTTGGAATTCTATGGAGACTCCTGTAACGTCGCAAACACTTCGCGAATTGACCTTAGCGTCTGAAGCTCGAACACTCAGTGTTGCGGCGACTGGCGCGCCGGCTAAACGCGAACGCCCCGGCGAGCAACGCCCCGCCGACGCCGCATGGCTCGGGCACGGCGGCAACCGTCGGCGTCGCGAGAATCGATTGACCGAAATTGTTTTTCCAGATAGTCAGGTCGCCCTGGCTCAACGGCGAAGGCGATCCCCCCCGCTGCCATTGCAGGAAGTCGGCCCCGTCGACGCGCTTGTCATTATTGAAATCGCCGGGCAGCGTCGTCGGCCCGGTTTGGGCAAACCGTTGCGTGAACGCCGTGAAGTTGATCGCATCCGCGGCGACGAGCCCAGTTACGAAGACGTTTACGGTCACTTGCAAGTTCAAGTGCGGTGCAATCGCTTGGGTGTCGGCGAATTCGAAAACGTCGGCGACGTTGTCGGCCAGCGTCACGGCAGGTCCCAAGTCAACGCCGCCGATTGTCGTCACTTCTTGCGAGATCGTGGCGATGCCTCCCGGGCCGGCGAAGGCGACTCCCGTCATGTTGAGCGAATGCGAGGCGAACGAGTTCGACGTTCCAAGCGCGTGGACTTGATAACGAAACGTGAGATCGGCCGCGTTGATCCCGTTGACGGCTAGTTGCCCCCCCGAGCCGAACTGCAAGCCAGGGTTGCTGGGATCGCTGCCGATCGCACTCATCGACATCAGGGAGAAATCGAACGCCGCGCCGCTCGTGTGGTCAGCGCTCAGCAACTGCCAATTGTCGAAGCGGGCGTTGCCGACCGTCAGCGTTCCGCCGCCGAACAACCCTTGCAACGTGGCTGCGGTCGCGGTGGCCGGGCGACTGGCAGACGCTACACACGTGGTCCAGATCAGGCCAAGGGCGAGTAGCCGGCGAGCGAAACAATTCGTCGGAATCTTTCGCATGACCGGGCGCGGTGACAACGCAGAGCTTTGCGTTAAGGCATGATTGTTCATTGGATCACCACGTTGTCGCCGGGGCCGCCATCGAGCACATCGGCGCCGGGTCCGCCGACTAGCACGTCGTCTCCCAAACCGCCCAACAGCGTATCGCCGCCGTCGCCTCCCATGAGAACGTCGTCTCCCTCGCCGCCGTCTGCCGTGAGAAGCATGCCGGCCGTGGTGAGCCCAGTGGCGTCGATCACGTCGTCGCTCCCTAGTCCGTTGACGATGAGTCGATCGAGCGTTGGGTCGGCCGTGATGATATTGACGGTGGCGGCCAGCCCGTTGACGGTGACGCCGCTGGCGCCGCCGAAGACGGAGATCGCATCTTCGCCAGCCGTGCCGTTGATGGTCACCGTATCGGCTGCGCTGTCGCCAATCGCCCCGCCGACAGCGCTGGCGAGCAGCAGGTTCACGGTGGTCACGTCGGTGCCGGCAAGCGAGTGAACGACCAGCGTATCCGTGCCTGCCAGCGCGGCGACGTCGATGCGCTCGACGTCGTCGATGTCGAGAATAATGTTGGCAATGTTCCGGAAGAGCCGAGTTCGCCCGCCGTTGGCTGAGAGTTCGATTTGCTCGTTGGCTGCGCTGCCGTTGAACTGCAGTCGGTCGTTGCCTTGCTCTCCTTCGATGGCGTCGTTGCCATCGCCGGGATCCCACTGGATGACGTCGTCGCCGGCGCCGGCGAAGATGGCGTCGTTGCCTTGCTGCCCGTCGATGAAGTCATTGTTATCGCCGCCGCGCAGGATGTCGGCGCCGTTGCTGCCGAGGATGATGTCGTCCCCGGTTCCGCCGTCGACGGTAATTGAAATCAGCGCGGCAAGGTTTCCGGTCGCCGAGAATTGATCATTCCCGCCGTTGGCGTTCAGCACGAGGCTTTCGCTCGTGCCGATATCGATTGAAAAAGGCGCGGGATCGATACGGTCGAAGCGGACCCGCGTTCCGTTAGCGGTAGTCATGAAGACTTCGGAGCCGTTGCCGCCGTTGACTTCAACGAAGTCGACGCCGGCGCCCCCCTCATTGAGATCCGTGTCGTCGCCAGGATTCCAGATCATGCGATCGTTGTCACTCTGACCGAAAACCTGATCGTCGGCGTCGCCGCCCGTCAGCGTGTCGTTGTTGGCTCCGCCGAAGAGCATGTCCGATCCGCCCCGGCCGGAAATGACGTCGTCTCCCGACTGTCCGAAGGCGAGATCGGCTCCCGAACCGCCGTTGAGGACGTCGTTCCCGCCGCCGCCGAAGAGGTTCGCTTTTGGCAGCGCGCCGTTGGCTTCATTGAGCGAGAGCGTATCGTTGCCGCTAAGGCCGAACAGGTTTATCAGATTCGTGTTGGCGATCGTCGGTGCGCCGCCCACAATCGCCACGGCGCCGCCGTTCACGAGGATCGCGCCCGCAGCGTTGCGGCTGACTTCAATCGTATTATCGCCGCTGTCGCCGTAGACGCTCAGCAGGCCGCTGGCCGGCGAGTACGTGGCCGTCACCGCGAGGAGGCGGCGATCTTCCAGTGCTTCAAAACGCGGCGACCACGCTAACGGATGTCCGCTGTTTCGGCGAGCGCTCCGCTCGCGCCATTTGAGAATCAATTGCTGAAGCAACATCGAACCGCCTCGAAGAATGCCTGATTGAATTCGCCGCTGGTGAGTCGTCGGCTGGACGCATCAACCGCCACGAAGGGGGTGGATTATGGTGGCCCTGACGATCAAGCGTCAATGCACTCGCGTTGCAACATGCCAGCAAGATTTTTCGCAGCGTCTTCTTCGCGCAGAGCGAATGCATGATTGTGCATCGTGCAGCAAATTTCGCGGCTGTTCTCCCTCTATCGAGTGGCAGTGCGTAAAGCGTGCGAGCGCGTGCTGGCTGGCGACAACTCAGATGATTCCCAGCGGCTTCACGCCAGAATTCCCTGCACCACCCGCCCCGCGATGTCGGTGAGGCGCATGTCGCGGCCGCTGAAGCGGTAGGTGAGCCGCTCGTGATCGATGCCAAGCAAGTGGAGCAGCGTCGCATGGAGGTCGTGCATTTCGACGCGGTCTTCGACGGCTTTGTAGCCGTATTCGTCGGTGCTGCCGTAGATCGTGCCGCCGCGAACGCCGCCGCCGGCGAGCCAGCAGCTAAAGCCGAACGGATTGTGATCGCGGCCATCGCTCCCCTGGGCAAACGGAGTGCGGCCGAACTCGCCGCTCCACCAAACGACCGTTTCGTCGAGCAGGCCGCGGGCTTTCAGGTCGATGAGCAACGCCGCAATCGGTTGATCGACGGCGCGGGCGTTGTCGCGATGGCCGGGGGTGAGCTTGCTGTGCTGGTCCCAGCGATCAATGCCGGCCGCGGCGGGGCATGTCAGTTCCACGAAGCGGACGCCTCGCTCGACCAAGCGGCGGGCGAGGAGGCACTCCGCGGCAAAGGTGCGCGTCGGTTCGAACTCGGCGTCGAGGCCGTAGAGTTTCTTCGTCGCGGCCGTTTCGCTGGAGAGGTCGGTAAGTTCGGGAACTGCGGCCTGCATGCGGAACGCGAGTTCGTAGTTGGCGATCGCCGATTCGATCGGGTCGGCATGAGCAAAGCGCTCGGCAACGAAGCCGTCGAGCCGACGGCGGAGATTTAACTTGGCATCGATCTGCGCAGCGACTTGCTCGCGCGACGCGACGTTGGCGATGGCCTCGCCGCGCGGTCGCAAGATCGAGGCTTGGCTGCTGGCAGGGAGATAACCGTTGCCAAAATTATCAATGCCGCCGGAGGGGATGAGACCGCCGTTGAGGACGACGAAGCCGGGAAGATTTTGCGATTCGCTCCCCAAGCCGTAGATCGTCCAGGCGCCGGCGCTGGGTCGGCCCTGGATGCCGGCGCCGGTGTGGAGAAAGTAATTCGCGCTCGTATGTTCGGAGAACTCGGAGGTCATCGAGCGGATGAGCGCCATCTCGTCGACGCACCGCGCAACGTGCGGGAAAAGTTCGCTGACGTCCATCCCGCACTGGCCATGCTTGGCGAACTTCCAGGGACTGCCGAGCGTGAGGCCGTTGTCGTTGAACTGCGTCGGCTCCATCCGCATCTTGAACGGTTGGCCATGCTCTGCCTGCAGCCGTGGCTTGGGGTCGAACGTATCGACTTGCGAGGGGCCGCCGTCCATGTAGAGGAAGATGACGTTGCGGGCTTTCGGCGCGAAATGCGAGCGACTGCTGCTCGACTGCTCCGCACGGGCCGCGTCGGCGTGCAATCCCGCGAGTGCGAGGGCGCCAAAACCGCCGGCGCTCCGTTGCAGGAGTTGGCGACGCGTCAGCGGAGCGTTGAGGAAGCGGCCGCAGTGCATAGCGTTCTTGCTCGCTGAGGTCGATGAGGCGGAGGACTCGATTACCGCAGGTAAATAAACTCTTTGACGTTGACCAGGACATGGCAGAGATCCGCCCAAACTTGCTCGTCGTTGTCGTTAGTTCCACGCTCAGCGGATTGCTGCAGAACAAACTCATTCGCCGCGGTCGCTTCAGCGGGCATTGGCTCGCGGCCGAACGCGGTGAGGTAAAGTTCGCGGATTCGCCCGTCCGTCGAGCTGGGCTCCGCCACAATGCGCTCCGCCCAGCGACCGCAGAGTTCGAGCACGAGCGGGTCGTTCAGGAGCGTGAGCGCTTGGGCCGGGACGTTTGAGGCGTTCCGCTGGCCGACGCAGGTGGCGGGCGCCGGCATGTCGAACGCCAGCAGGAACGGCGCGAGGAAATTGCGGCGGACTTCGAGGTAAATGCTCCGCCGGCCGGCGCCATCGAGCGGGCCGCTTGTCGCTGGCTTGCCGCGGCCATCCATGAAGGGGCTGAGGTGGATCGGCACGGGCGGGCCCAGCAGCGTGCGGTCGAGCCGACCTGAGTTGCAGAGTAATGCGTCGCGGATCGCCTCGCCCTCAAGCCGCCGGACGTTGGCGCGATGGAGCAGGCGATTCTGCGGGTCAGCGATCTCTGAAGCTGGCACGCCGACTGTTGAACGCTGGTAGGCGTCGCTGAGCATGATCTCGCGGATGAGCCGTTTGATCGACCACCCTTCTTCGATGAAGCGGGCGGCGAGGTAGTCGAGGAGTTCGGGGTGGCTCGGCGGTTCGCCGAGTGCGCCGAAGTTATCGACCGTCGGCACGAGGCCGCGGCCCATGAGGTGGAACCAGATACGGTTGACCATCACGCGGGCGACGAACGGATTATCTTCGCGGAACATGCGCTCGGCCAGTTCCAGCCGGCCGCTGCCTGGCATTTCGTGCGGCGGATCGTCGGCAGTGATCGCTTCGAGTAGACGGCGGCGCGCGAGTTCGCCGGGAGTTTTATAGTTGCCGCGGATGTGGACGCGTAGGTGTTCGCCGCTGCCATCGCCGATCGCGACTGCGGCAACGGGATCGGGCAGCAATTCGTCGATACTCCGCATTGATTGCGCGAGTGACGTTAATCCAGCGATCGGTTCGCTCTGCAGCGCCCAGTCGGGAACTGGCATGCTTTCGAGTTTCGACCGATTGTCGGCCGGCGGCTGCTTGTTCTCTGAGAAGCGCACTTCATTAACCGCCAGCCACCCTGCCCCGGCGTCGACGAATTCGAGGTGGGCGCGATGCCCGAGGTACCGGCTCGCGTCCTGGCTCCGCCACTGGAACTCGTCGCCGTCGACCTCGAACGTGAAACCTTCGAAGAGTTGCGGCGTGAAGGGGTCCATCGCGTACCCGTCGACTATTAGGCGAACCTTGGACTGCCGGCCGGCCACGCGGTAGTGGAGATGTGGTTTTTCGATGGTGAACGTCGGCGAGCGCAAGACGCCGGGAAGGCGTTCGGCGAAGCGGCCGCTGTGGGCGACGCCCGGCGCGAGGATCGCGGGTTGAGCAGCGCGGACGCGCCAATCGCCGGGCTTCGTTGGTGCGTCGCCGAAGGCCCAGCCGGTGCGGAACCAGTGTTCAAACCCACCGGAGAAGTCGGCAAAGACTTGCTCCGATGGATCGCCGTGAACGTCGGCGTCGGCGTGATGGAGTTCACCTTCGAGCTGGCTGAAGAGCGCCGCGCTGACTATAGCCTCACGCCCCGCGGCGTGGAGTTCCGCCAAGCGGGCGGCGCCAGCTTCGAGTTCTCCGTTGGGATCGAGCCGAGCAACCTGTTGATGCGAACTCGCGAGGTAGCCGGCAAGGGCGTAGTAGTCCTTTGTTGAGATCGCGTCGAACTTGTGGTCGTGGCAGCGGGCGCAGGCGACAGTCAGCCCGAGAAACGCTTTTGAGAAAACGTCGACTTGGTTTTCGAGTCGCGTCGCCTGGTCGGCGCGGGCGTCGACAGGAGCGTGCACCGCTTCGCCGAGATACCAGAACCCGGTGGCGAGGATCGACTCGTTGAATCGTTCCGTCGGATGCCGTCGCGGCTCTTCGAGCAAGTCGCCCGCAATATGCTCGCGGACGAATTGGTCGTACGGCAGATCGGCGTTGAACGCGCGGATGACGTAGTCGCGATACCGCCAGGCCTCGGTCAGCGGGAAGTCCGATTCGTGCCCCAACGTTTCGGCGTAGCGAACGACGTCGAGCCAATGGCGGGCCCAGCGTTCGCCGAAGTGGGGCGAAGCGAGCAGCCGGTCGATTATCCGCTCGCGGGTCTGCGGCGATGGATCGTTTTCGAACTCATGAATTTCCGCCGGTGTCGGCGGCAAGCCGACGAGATCGAACGACGTGCGCCGCAGCAACGCTCCGCGATCGGCCAATTCGGCCCGTACGAGTTTCGCATCATTCAACTTGGCCAGGAGGAAGGCGTCGATCGGCGAGGCGGGTGCTGCGCCGACATCGGTCGGCGTGGCCGGTTTGACGATCGGGCGCCAGGCCCAATGGCTCGCCTTGCGAGCTTGCAAATCGAAGGCAGGCTTCGCCGCGGCAATCGCGGGCGCCGCTTCTGGCGGCCAGGGAGCGCCTTGGGCAATCCACTCTTCCAGCAGTTTTACTTGTTCCGCCGGCAACTGTTCGGTCGGCGGCATTTGGTAGATGTCGCCGTAACGGACGGCGTCGAGCAGCAGGCTGGCTGCGGGTTGTTGCAAGTCGAGCGCGGGGCCCGAATCGCCGCCAGCGAGCACGGCAGCACGCGAATCGAGCCGTAGCCCCCCTTCCTGATTCTCGCCCGCGTGGCACTCAAAGCAGTGCGTCGCGAGTAGCGGGCGGATGTGGCGCTCGAAGAATTCGAGTTGCTCGGCAGAAAAGGCGCGATCCGCAGCAACGGTCACGTTCAATTCCGCCGCGGGGGTGGGCCATCCGGCGACGGCTGCTAGCAGGAGCAACATCGCTGTCGCGAGGCAAAGCCGCAAGTGTCGTTGCAAACTCATAAGCAACGCGACGCGAAGGGGAGGAGAAAAGCCGCTGCTGCCAATTTCGCCGGTGGCTCGGACGCCGTCAATCTGCGGAAGCGACTTAGCTACCGTAAAAAACGCACTTAGGCACGGCGAACCTCGCGAAATTTCGCCGAGTGTCTGAGTTCTGCGCTGAGCTGCGAGTACGCTGCGGTTACCTCCGTTCCCGCGGTCTAGGGCAACTTGGGGCTGATTTCGATTCTCATCATCCTCTCATCGTCGAGTGCTAAATTGCGTGCCGAACGGCAGGGAAACGGTGCCTTGCCGGAGTGTCTTACCACCTTGGAGCGAAGAAGATGAAGACGATTCCACGACTGCTCACGTCTGCCTTGTATCTGCTGATCGGCATGTTCATGCTTCAATCGGCGCCAGCGGCAACCGCAAGCACCTTCGGGGCCTCGAGCGGCGTTACCGCCAATGCGGATGACGACGACGAAGAAGAGGAAGAAGAAGGCGAGGAAGAAGATGATGACGACGGCGAAGAAGAAGGCGAGCACAAAGACTAAGCAATCTTAGGGGCAGTGCGTTGAGGCGGGGCGTCGTTGGCCGTACGGCGACGCCCTCCTCTCATTTTGCCGTCTCGGATGGATCGCGGGGGGTTCCAGAATGACGTTAGTTGCTAGGAGACGGAAGGCTCGGCAACATTTCCCAGCAGCTTTCCGGTGATTGCAATCACGAACTCGTCGCTGGTGCACTGAGCTGCAATCTTCCCGCCCTGCGCCTCGACGATTCGCTTGGCAAGCGACAGCCCGAGTCCTACATGGATTCCTGTATCGGTTCGAGCGGCGTCGCCGCGCCAAAAGCGTTCGAAGACGTGCCGGGCCGTCTCCGCGGTCGCTTCGCCAGCTGAATTCGCTACGCTCAACTCGAACTGATCGCTTGCAGCGCTCAGTGAGATCTCAATCGCCCCGCCGACTGGACAGTATTCGACGGCGTTCGCGAACAAGTTCGACAAGACGATCCTCATCTGCCCCTCTTCAAAGGCCGCGATAGGGTCTTGTTCGGCCGCCACGTTGACCAACACATGCTTTCTTGCAGCCGGTTCTGCGTGAGGCTCCCACGCTTCACTGATCGTCTTAGCGAGGAGACACTGCGCTGCTCGGTCGATAGCTTGGCCCGATTCCGTCCGAACCAGCAAGAGCAGCGACTCGACGAGTCGGTGGATGCCGACGCAAATTGATTGACATTCGCGAAGCGCGTCGGTCAGTTCATCGACGCCGCGCGTGCGACTGAGGGCGACTTCGATGGTTGCACGCAGCCCGGAAATAGGAGTTCTGAGTTCATGGGCGACGTCCGAAGAGAATGTTTTCTCTCGGGTGAAGGCCGTTCCCAGACGGGCCAATAGATCATTCAGCGCTTCGACGATCGGAACAAGCTCGACTGGGGCCTGTGAAACTTCGAATCGTTCAGCCAGGCGATGCTCGTCAATCTGCTCCGCATGTCGGGCCAGTTGACTGAGCGGACGAACTCCTTGAGAGATTGCCCAACTGGTCAACGCGAACATCAAACAGACGGCGAGGCCCGCAGCAGCCAACTGTATCGAGGCCAGCCGCTGGAGCGTCAATTCATACTCAACCGTATCTTTAGCAACCGCCAATATGACGCTTTTGCCGTCGATACCGGCTTTTGCCGGTTCGGCATGATGCTCGCCTTCCTGGTGATGATCGCCGTTCGCCCCGCCAGAATCCTCGGCGTGCGGGCGGAATCGAAATAACGCCATGCGTCCCGGCCGCCCGTCGGGAAGAGTGACGAATTGGCATGTAGAATCTTCGTTCGACGCATGAAAGAGATTCCGCTCCCAAGCGCTTCGTTCGCCTGAAGCCGCCAACACGGCGTTATTCTCGTCAAGCAGAACGTAGTATTCTGGGCGATCGTCGCGCGTGAACTCCGAAAGCTGATGTTCTTCGAATTCGAAGGAAACACGATCGTTTTTCAATTCGACCAACGATGCGAGCGTGCGCGCCTTCGCTCTCAGAAGTTCGTCGTACTCGTGGAGTAAGCCGCGGCGAAATAGCAAAAACGTCGCCAGCGAGGCAAACGCAAGAGCGACGACCGCGGCGAGCGTCGTGCCTAACAGTAGTCGCGTACGGATCGACCGCTTCATGGGCCCCCCTGGCCGTCAAAGAGGCGATACCCAAAACCACGCCGGGTGTGGATGAGCTGCGGCCAATCGTCGCGTTCCAGTTTCCGGCGTAGATATCCTACATAGACGTCGACGACGTTGCTCTGAGCGTTCGAATCGAACTGATAAACGTTTTCCCAGATTTCAGTTCGCGAGACCCATTCGTTCCTGCGTAGCAACAGGAAATGCAACAGCGAGTACTCTCGTTTCGTGAGTTCAATCGACTCGCCTCCTCGCAAGACGGCAAGCGATTCCGTGTCGACGCTTAAGTTCCCCGCCTTCAGTACCGGGCTGCTCTGGTCATGGCGACGTCGCACCAAGGCTTTCACTCGAGCCAGCAGTTCGTCGAAAGCGAACGGCTTCACCAGGTAGTCGTCGGCTCCGGCTCCTAATCCGGCGACTCGATCTGGAACGGCATCCTTCGCAGTGAGCAACAAGACTCGTGCATCCGACTCTTCTTCTCTAATCCGCTTCAACACAGAAATGCCGTCGAGACGCGGCAACATGACGTCCAAGATGATGACGTCGTACGCCGTATGGCCTGCGTACCACAGACCGTCTTCGCCGTTGTCGGCGCAGTCGACGGCCATCGCCGCCTCGCGTAGGCCTTTGGCAATGGCGTTTCTTATGGGCGCATAGTCCTCAACGACGAGTACTTTCATACCTCTAGCCAGCTAATTCGCGGCGGGTGGTCGATCACTTGATGTTACTCCCTAGGACCCGACCTACTAATTAATTAGTAGAAATTGTAACGCAGGAAGGCCTGTGGAGGAAATCGTCATCCTCAACGCCGGTGCAGAATTGGCACTGCAAGGAGTGCTGTGAACTGGCGAGTGTGGACGGCCTCAGTCGGCCTCGCGAGAACAATTACGAGTGGCGTCGAAACAATCGGGCGTCCAATTGCATCGCGTTCCGCACCGCCCAAGCCACCCCTTCGTCCTGAGCGCCGAAATCGGAACCGACGCCACGCCAACTCACTACAGAATTTGCCACGCTTGGATGAGAACAAGCCCCAAGCATGCCGCCAAGGTTGCTTGATACTCGCGATTTTTCTTCCACTGCTTCAGGCTCCAGGCGCCGGCGTGAACGATCAGGCGGCGTGGAATGACCCGTGGAGTGGACTTTGCGTAAGAATCCCAAGCAGCCCCGTACTGCGCGCGAAGCTTAGCTTCTTCATGCATCACCGCAACGCCGAAGAGAAGAGTGAATATCGGGGCGACGACCCACGCCATGCTGAATTGCCCCACGAGCACGCAGAATCCCACCATCATCATCATCGATCCGGCGTATAACGGGTTCCGCATCAACGAATAGGGTCCGACGGTCGTCAATTCCGCATGCTTGCGCAATGTTCCGGCAGCCCACGAGCGTATGGCGGCTCCGGCCAGAACCAACGACAGGCCGGCAAGCGTCTGAGGATCTTGCAGGCTTGTCAAATCTCGCGGCTGAACGCCCGCCGCGAACCCCAATGCGACCATTGCGACGAAGAACGCAGAAGTGAGCGGAACGCGCCGCTTTACTAGCGCCGCAGCGACTCTGCTACCCAGAGTAGCCCACGTTGTGGCGCCGACGGTTTCGTTCGCTTCGCCGCTTGTTGCCATTCGCTCCACTCCGTAGAACGCTTCGCAGAACTCAAAGAACGAAATCGACCTTCACTCGGACGCGGATGCACCGTCACATGTTGATGGCTATCCAGCCTTCGCCGCATATCGCTGCAGGATCGGCGTTTCCTTCGAGAATAGGTCGTCCTCCCAACAGCGCCCGCCTGAAACCTGCTGAACGGCTGATAGCACATTGCCGAGATCGACTTATTTCCGCGAAGACTGGATGAGCGCTGGAGGCGTAACGGCGTTTCTTCGCAAGTCTGGCCGCCATGCCTCGGAAAAGGCCGCAAAGCCGTTAGTCTCATGGCAGCAGGCTGGAGCACCGCTGAGTTGCAACCGCCGCGCACTTCCCGCTGGCAATACTCACGGTAGTCCCGCCGTTGGGCGCGGGCCCCCGTGCTATCTTCGGGGCCAGCTGGCTCTCCTCCGGCAGTTACTCGCCCAAATAGAGCCTTGAGGAGAGGAAGGGAACTAAAAATTGTACGAATTGGCACACTGGTTGCTACCCGCCCAACACTCATTGCCCCGCTGGGGGTTCAGTTACATTAAGGTCAACTACATCATTCTGACTCGCATCAGCTTCCGGCAATCCAGGAACTCAAACGTGAAACGATTTGCACTCCAGCTCACGCGGACCATCGCCGCCGTAGCAATCACCGCGTTCGGGCTCACCACCACGGCGCATGGCGCCGACGCGAAGAAACCAAACGTCATCGTCATCCTCGCCGACGACCTCGGCTGGGGCGAACTCGGCGCTCAAGGGAACAAGCAGATCCCGACGCCGAACATCGACTCGATTCCCGCCAATGGCGTGAAGTTCACGCAAGGCTATGTTTCCGGGCCCTACTGCAGCCCCACGCGAGCCGGCCTGGTGACGGGCCGTTACCAGACGCGCTTCGGCCATGAATGGAACCCGCCGCAAAAGCCGAACGCCGGGTTGCCGGTCGATCAGAAGACAATCGCTGACTATTTGAAGTCGGCCGGCTACGCCACCGGCGTCGTGGGCAAGTGGCATCTTGGCGTGGATGAAAAGTTCCGTCCGTCGAAGCGCGGGTTCGACGAATTCTACGGCACGCTCGCCAACACGCCGTTCTTCCATCCGCAGCTCGTCGACTCGAAGATTTCGGACAATCCGAAGCGGGTCGAAGATCCGGAGTTCTACACGACCGACGCCTACGGCAAGCGGGCCGTCGAGTTCATCACGGAGCATAAGGACGAGCCGTTCTTCCTGTACCTGCCGTTCAACGCGCAGCATGCTCCGCTCGAAGCGCCGCAAAAGTATCTCGATCGCTTTCCGGAGATCAAGGACGAGAAGCGGAAGCATTTCGCCGCCATCCTGTCGGCGACCGATGATGCGATCGGCGACGTGCTGAAGTCGCTCAAGGACAACGGCATCGAAGAGAACACGCTCGTGATTTACCTCGCCGACAACGGCGGCCCGACGCAGGGAACGACTTCGAGCAATCTGCCGCTCCGCGGCGTCAAGATGACGACGCTGGAGGGTGGCGTGCGGGTACCGTTCTACGCTCAGTGGAAGGGGAAAATTCCGGCTGGCCAAGTTTACGAGAACCCGATCATTCAGCTCGACATCATCCCGACCGCGCTGGCGGCCGCGGGAGTTGCCGTGAATCCTGACTGGCAACTCGAGGGGGTCGACTTGCTGCCGTACATCACCGGCAAGAACGAAGCAGCGCCGCACGACGCGTTGTTCTGGCGGTTGGGTGAGCAGTGGGCGGTCCGCAAGGGGGATTGGAAGCTCGTAGCGTCGCGGATCGATGGTCCGCAGCCGCGGCTGTTTAATCTGAGCGAAGACATCGGCGAAGCGAACGATCTCGCCGCGAAGCATCCCGAGAAGGTGGCTGAGCTCCGCAAGGAGTGGGAAGCGTGGAATGAGAAGAACATTCCGGCCGCTTGGGAGCCGAACGGCAATCCCGAAAAGCTGAAGATTCGCAAGGGCGCCGGCAAGCAGGCTCGGCGGAAGCGAGCGGCCCAAGCCGGGGCCACGGCCACTGGACAGTAACTCCCACCACGCGGCAGCCGCTCTGGCAGGGATGCAGGAGCGGCTGCCCGTCATTGGCGGGTTTCCCGCAGGTCAGCCGTGTCCGATCTGCTTAAGGAAAGTCAGTAATTCTTTAAGAATGGGCGCCCCGGCAAGAGTCGGCGTAACTGGGGTCGGAGTTTCATCAAAACGCGCGTTGGCGGCTCATGGTTGACGGAGCCCCCAACGGCAAGCGAGTATCATAGTTGAAGCCTTTTCAGCTCCTTCCGTCGATTCCGATTCCCTTGTCCACGACATCAGTTGATATGCCACGTTTAGCCATCGCCCTCCTCCTGGTCCTTGCGGCCAATTTGTCCCACCTGGCCGCCTCCCACGCCGAAGACAAACCCTCGCGTCCCAACGTGTTGATGATCGCCGCCGACGATTTCAACCACTGGGTCGGCTATCTCGGTCGCAACCGTCAGGCGATTACCCCGAACATCGATCGGCTCGCCCAGCAGGGTGTGTCGTTCACCCGCAGCTACTGCGCGGCGCCTTCGTGCAATCCATCGCGCACGGCCCTCATGTCGGGTCTTCGCCCCGATGCGACCGGCGTCTACGGCAACAACGACGACTGGCGGAAGGTACTCAATGACAAGGTCCACCTCGCCTCGGCCTTTCGCAACGCCGGCTACTACGTCGCCGGCGCCGGCAAGATTTATCACGAAGCCTACCGCAGTCCCGCGGAGTGGGACGACTACCTGAAGGAATCGGGCACAGATCCCATTCCAACTGGCAGCAAGGGAGTCGGCGGCATTCGCTTCGGCGCCGTCGATGCGAACGACGAAGACCTCCGCGAGTGGAAGATCGTGCAGTACGGCATCGACGAGTTGAAGAAAGAGCACGACAAGCCGTTCTTCCTGGCGATCGGGCTGCACAAGCCGCACATGCCGTGGTTCGTGCCGCAAAAGTATTTCGACATGCACCCGCTTGATGAAATCGAGCTGCCGCCGCACATTGAGGATGATCTCGGCGACATTCCGCCCGCCGGCGTGAAGATGGCCAGACCAGACGGCGACCACAAGCAGATGGTCGACTCAGGTCGGTGGAAGGAAGCGATTCAAGCTTACTTGGCCGCGTGCTCGTATTCCGATGCCATGATCGGCCGACTGCTCGATGAACTCGAAAAGAGCCCGTACCGCGACAACACGATTGTCGTCTTCTGGGGCGACCACGGCTGGCACCTCGGCGAGAAGGAGCATTGGCGGAAGTTCGCATTATGGGAAGAAGCGACCCGCGCGCCGCTGATTTGGAAAGTTCCCGGTGTGACGAAGCCCGGTAGCGTCAGCGAGCGGACGGTCGATTTCATGTCGATCTACCCCACGCTCACCGATCTAGCCGGCATCGAGACGCCGGAGCACGTACAGGGGAAGTCGATCCGCCCGCTGCTCGCCGATCCCAAAGCCAAATGGGACACGCCTGCCGTGACGACGCAGGAAGAAGGGAACCACTCTGTACGCAGCGAAGGGTGGCGGTACATCCGTTACCGTAACGGCGACGAAGAGCTGTACGACGAAACGGCCGACCCCTACGAGTACAAGAATCTGGCCGAGGATCCCAACTTCGCGGAGCGAAAAAAAGAACTCTCGCAGTACCTGCCGACGACGAATCTTCCCGACATCTCCGGTGGGCCCGACGGACACAACGCCGAGGGGAAGAAAATGAAGAAGAACCGGAACCAGCAACGCAATCAACAACGCAAGCAGCGAGCTAAGTAATGACTTTTCAATTTCGGACGTACACTACTGCTTTACTGAGCGGCGTCTTCGCGCTGCTCGCGGTTTCCGCTTCAGCTCAAGCCGCTGAGGCGAAGAAACCAAACGTGATTTTCATTCTGGCCGACGACTTGGGTTACTCCGACGTCGCGGCCTACGGCAGCAAGTACCATGAAACGCCGAACATAGACAAGCTCGCCGCCGACGGCGCTCGCTTCACCAACGGCTACACCTGCGGGCCGAACTGCCAACCGACGCGGGCCGCCCTCAACAGCGGTCAGTATGGTCCGCGCACCGGCATCTATACGGTCGGCGGCATCAACCGCTTCGACTGGTCGAAGCGCCCGCTTCGCCCGGTCGACAACGTCGTCCAGTTGCCGCTCGACAAGGTCACGCTCGCCGACTCGATGAAGAAGGCCGGGTACGTGACCGGCATGTTCGGCAAGTGGCACCTCGGCAAAGACGCCGCCCACCACCCGAACAAACGCGGCTTTGACGAAGCGATCGTCTCGCAAGGCAAGCATTTCGACTTCGCGACGGATCCGCAGACCGATCACCCCGATGACCAGTACCTCGCCGACTTCTTGGGCGATAAGGCAGTCGACTTCATCGAACGCCACAAGGACGAGCCGTTCTATCTCTACCTCCCGCATTACGGCGTGCATGCTCCGTACGATGCGAAGGAAGAATTGGTCGCGAAGTTCAAAGACAAGCCGGCGGCAGGCGGACATCACGATCCGCGTTACGCGGCCATGCTGTACAGCGTCGACGAAAGCGTCGGTCGCATTGTCGCGAAATTGGAAGAACTCGGCCTCGACGATGACACGCTGGTGATCTTCAGCAGCGACAACGGCGGCGTCGGCAGCTACGACACGATTGGTCTCGATAAGAAAAACGGCATCACCGACAACTCGCCGCTCAAGGGCGGCAAGGGAACGCTGTATGAAGGGGGCTTCCGCGTACCCTACGTCTTCCGCTGGAAGGGAAAGATTGAGCCGGGCCGCACCGAGGCGACGCCGATCAACTCGGTCGATCTCTACCCGACGCTCGTGGAACTCGCCGGCGGCGAATTGCCGGAGAACTACCCGCTCGACGGCGTTAGCTACGCCAAGCTTCTCACCGAAGAAAAGCCGCTGGAGCGCGGCAAGCCGCTCTTCTGGCACTTCCCCGGCTACCTCGGCGCGAGCGGCGACACCTGGCGGACCACTCCCGGCGGCGCCATCCGCGACGGCGAGTGGAAGCTTATCGAGTACTTCGAGGACGGGCATCTTGAGCTGTACAACGTGACCGAGGACATCGGCGAGAAGAACAACCTCGCTGCGAGCAATCCGGAGAAGGCCAAGGAACTACACGAGAAGCTGAAGGCATGGCGCCAGGAGATCAACGCTCCGCTGCCGACGGCGAATGATCCGACGAAGGCTCAGCCGGTGGTGAAGGCTGGCAAGAACAAGGGGAATAAGGCCGGTAAGGCGAATAAGAATCGCGGCGGCAAAGGGAAGAAGCGCGCCGCAAAGCAAGCGGCGAGTGCGGAGTAGCACTAGCGCTTCCTTGATGAATGCTGTGGCTCCCTCCCCCTCAAGGGGAGCGGACCTCACAATTTCAGTCAATGTGCGGCTTCATGAGTTTGCGATTGAATCTGCCGTAAGATCGCGAAAACATCTCAATCCGAAATCGCTTCGCTCAACTCGCGCAGCCGTTCGATGTTACGAATCGGCGGCTCGCCATAGTTCCGCTTATAATCACGGCTGAAGTGTGACGCATCGTCGTACCCGACGCGATAGCCGGCTTGGGCGGCGTCGAGATTTTCGTTGAGCATCAGTCGCCGCGCTTCTTGAAGCCGCAGTTGTTTCTGGTACTGCAGCGGGCTCATCGCCGTCACCGCTTTGAAGTGGGCGTGGAATCCCGACACGCTCATGTAGAGTTCCTTTGCGACGGCTTCGATTTTCAGCGGCTTGTCGAAGTTGTCGCGAATGATTTCGACCGCGCGAACCATGCGATGCGATTGGCCGCCAAGCGTCGCCAGATGCCGCAGGCGGTTGCCCTGCGCTCCCGTCAGCAGCCGATAGACGATCTCGCGGATCACCAGCGGGCCTAGCACGCGGTACTCGCTTGGCTTGTCGACGAGTCGCACCAGCCGCAGCGTGGCGTTGAGCAAGTCGGGATCGAGCGGGCCGACGTCAACTGCCTTTGCGCTGCCGTCGCTGCGAGCGTCGACGAGTCCCGACTCCACCATCACCGAGGTGACAATTGCGGGATCGAGCGTCAGACGAAAGCCGAGGTAGGGACGCTCCGGCGACGCTTCCACCACTTCGCCCGTGACGGGCAGTTGCATCGTGGTGATCAGGTAGCGAGCGGGGTCGTAGCGGAACGTTTCGTCGCCGAGCAGGACGACCTTGCTCCCCTGGGCCATCAAACAGAACGCCGGCTCGCACACGCTATGGACTCGCTCACCGGGGTGCGACTTCCGGTAGAAGAACACGCCGGGCTGCGGCTCGATCGCGCCGTCTTCGTGCGAGGCGGCGGAGATCCGCTCGGCGAGTTCCGCGAGATCGGCCGCGACGCGGCTGGCAAGCTGGGGACTAAGGTCGTGATTCATGAGGGCATCTTACTAAGCAAGCATCGGCAATTGGCTGGCTCCGCGGGCTGTTTAGAGAATTGTACAAGCATCTGCGAGAATCGTCCGATCGCCTCCCCCAATGTTCGCCATAGAATTGGCCCAGTGCCGAGGAAATGGCCGGTTCCGCTGCGAGCCCGCTGGACGGGACATCAATCAACGGCGCCTCGCTCGACTGCCCCCGACGAACCCCGCTCAGGAAGCTGAAGATGTTCCAAGTTAAAGCCTATTCCGCGACCAGCAAAACCTCGCCCCTCGCCGCGGCCAGCATCCCGCGTCGCACGCCGAACGACCACGACGTGCAGATCGAGATCCTGTTCTGCGGCATCTGCCATTCCGATTTGCATTACGCCCGCGACGAGTGGAACGCCGACATGCCGGCGATTTACCCCTGCGTGCCGGGGCACGAAATTGTCGGGCGCGTCGCAAAGGTCGGCTCGGCGGTCACGAAGCACAAGCCGGGGGACCTCGTGGGCGTCGGCTGCATGGTCGATTCCGACCGCACCTGCCCGAACTGCAAGGAAGGCCTAGAGCAATTCTGCCCAAGCCAAGTCCTCACCTACGGCGGCCCCGACAAGCATGGCACGGCTCCGGTCACGTACGGCGGTTACTCCGACACGATCGTCGTCGACGAGCACTTCGTTCTCAGCATTCCCGCGAGCCTCGATCTCGCCGGAGCGGCCCCGCTACTGTGCGCCGGCATCACCACTTACTCGCCGCTGCGTCACTGGGGCGTCGGCAAGGGGAAGAAGGTCGGCATCGTCGGCCTGGGCGGCTTGGGGCACATGGGGGTGAAGTTCGCCCACGCCTTCGGCGCCCACACCGTCGTGTTCACGACCTCGCCGAGCAAGAAAGAGGATGCGCTTCGACTCGGCGCCGACGAAGTCGTCATCTCGAAGAATGCGAATGAAATGCAAAAGCATGCCGGCAGCTTCGACTTCATCCTCGACGCGGTGGCGGCTCAGCACGACATCAACGCTTACATCCAACTGCTCGCTCGCGACGGCAACATCACGATGGTCGGCGCCCCGGAGAAGCCGCTCTCCGTCGGGGTGTTCGGGCTGATCATGGGGCGACGCAGTTTCTCCGGCTCGCCGATCGGCGGCATCGACGAGACGCAAGAGATGCTCAACTTCTGCGGCGAGCACAACATTACGTCGGACGTGGAAGTGATTCCGATTCAGAAGGTAAACGAAGCCTACGAACGGATTCTCAACTCCGACGTGAAGTACCGCTTCTCGATCGATATGGCGTCGCTCAAGGCGGAGTAAGCTGGGGATTTCCGCCAGCCCAACTCAGAAGGATTGTCCCATGAACATCACTCGGGTAGGCACGCAGCCTTCCGCGAAGGCGCCGGCCGAATACTTCACAGGCGCCGTTCGCCTTGACCGGCTCGTCGGCGCTCCGGAACCGGCGCGGATCTTCGCATCTAACGTCACCTTTGAGCCGGGCGCTCGCACGGCTTGGCACACGCACCCGCTCGGCCAGACGCTGATCGTCACGGCCGGTTGCGGTTGGGCGCAGCGTGAAGGGGGCCCGGTGGAAGAGATTCGACCGGGCGACGTCGTCTGGTTTCCGCCCGGCGAGAAACACTGGCATGGCGCCACGGCGGCTACAGGGATGACTCACATCGCCATCGTTGAGATGCTTGACGGCAAATCGGCGGATTGGTTGGAACAGGTCTCAGACGAGCAGTACCGCGCTGGATGAACCCCAAGCAGGTCGCTCGTTCGCGCTCACGATCACAGGGAGAAGGCAATGCAAACTCGCCAGCTTGGCAACAGCGGTCTCGAAGTTTCAGCCATTGGTCTCGGCTGTATGGGAATGAGCTTTTCCTACGGCCCGCCGAAGGATCAGCGGGAGATGACGTCGCTACTGCACGCTGCGGTGGAACGCGGCGTCACCTTCTTCGATACGGCTGAAGTTTACGGCCCCTACCTCAACGAAGAACTTGTCGGGCCAGCGCTCGCGCCCTATCGCGAGCAGGTGGTGATCGCCACGAAGTTTGGATTCGATCTCCGCGAGGGGATCAACTTCCGCAGTCCTGGCGGGGCGCCGGCGCTCAACAGCCGACCAGAGCATATCAAGCAGGTCGCCGAGGAATCACTCAAGCGGCTACAGATCGAGACGATCGACCTGTTCTATCAGCATCGCGTCGATCCCGCGGTGCCGATTGAAGACGTCGCCGGCGCGGTGAAGGAACTGATCGCAGCGGGCAAGGTCAAACACTTTGGCATGTCGGAAGCAGGCGTGCAGACGATCCGGCGGGCTCACGCGGTGCAGCCGCTCGCCGCGCTGCAGAGCGAATACTCGCTCTGGACGCGCACGCCGGAGCGAGAGGTCATTCCCACGCTGGAAGAACTTGGCATCGGCTTTGTGCCATACAGCCCGCTCGGGAAGGGATTTCTCACCGGCGCCATGAACGCAGAGACGAAGCTCGACTGCGCCGACTTCCGCAACATGCTGCCGAGGTTCACGCCCGAGGCCATGAAGGCGAATCAGGCGTTGGTTGATTTGCTCAGCGCTATCGGCGAGCGAAAGGGGGCGACGCCCGCACAGATTGCGCTCGCCTGGTTGCTCGCTCAGAAACCGTGGATTGTGCCGATTCCAGGTACAACCAAGTTGAATCGGTTGGAAGAAAATCTCGGAGCCGCAGCCGTCGAACTTTCACAGAGCGACCTGGATGAAATCGACGCCGCGGCAGCTAAGATCACGGTGCAGGGCACGCGCTATCCGGAAAAGCTTGAGAAGATGACGGGGCTTTAGACCGCGGGCGTGCGACTTGAAATGAACTGCTTCGTTGTGAGGATTGGGTGCAACATGAGGCATATCGCCTTCAACAAATCTCGCAGTCCGCGCGATCGTTCGATCGGATTCTTGTGCGTGGTGGCAAGCATTGCCGCCGCGTGCATGTGCACCGCTACTGCAACGGCCGCTGATTGGCCGCAGTGGCAGGGCGCCGATCGGAACGCCATGTCGACCGAGCAAGGCTTGCTGCAAGAATGGCCCGCGGGCGGCCCGCCCCTCGCGTGGCGCGTCGACAATCTAGGCGGCGGCGATAGCGCCCCCGCCATCGCCGCGGGACGGCTCTACGGCATGAGCGCCCGCGATGGCGAGGAAATTGCCTGGGCGCTCAACGAGGCCGACGGCAAAGTCGCATGGGAGCAAGCGATTGGCCCAGCCGTCGAGCAACGCATGCCGCAGTCGAAGGAAGGGCCAGGCGGCACCCCCACCGTCGACGGCGAATTACTCTACGTCATCGGGATGGGCGGCGAGTTGGCCTGCCTCCGCGCGGCGGACGGCACGATCGTCTGGAATCGCAACTTGGTGGACGACTTCGGCGGGACGACGCCAATGTGGAGTTTCCGCGAGTCGCCGCTCATCGATGGCGACCGGCTGATCTGCACGCCTGGCGGCGAGGATGCCACGCTCGTCGCGCTCAACAAATTGACTGGCGAAACAATTTGGAAAAGCCAGGCGCCAGGCAGCCCCAAGGCGGCTTACTCCTCGCCAATCGCGATCGACTTCGAGGGGCAGCGGCAATACGTGCAGCTGACGGCGCAGGCGCTCATCGGCGTCGCCGCCTCTGATGGCACATTCCTGTGGGAGTATGCGAAACCGGCCAACCGCAATGGCATCAACTGCACGACGCCGCTCTATCACGACGGCACGGTCTTCGCCGCCTCGGCCTACGGCGCTGGCGGCGGATTGGCGAAGCTTAGCAAGGGATCCAACGGCGAAATCGAGGCCGAGGAGGTCTACTTCACCAACCGGATGCAAAACCATCACGGCGGCATCATTTTATTCGAGGGTTGCCTCTACGGCGCCAACGGCGGCAACGGCGGCGGCAATCTCATCTGCCTCGACGTCGAGAATGGCGACGTGCTGTGGGACGAGCGCCGCGGCGAAACCCGCGTCGGCAAGGGCTCGATCGCATTCGCCGATGGACGGCTCTACTACCGCACGGAAGATGGCACGATGCTCCTCATCCAGCCGAGCGCGGAAAAGTATGTTGAGGTCGGGCGCTTCGACCCGCCAGATCGCACCGACGTCCCGGCGTGGGCTCATCCGGTGATTGCCAACGGCAAGCTTTACGTTCGCGACCAAGATGTGTTGCTCTGCTACGACATCGCAAAGAAATAGGCGCCAAGCGGCTGATGTCACGAAACGCGGCGTGCTTTGTTCAGCCAAGCAAATGTGACGGCCTCGACGCCCCGGATCGGAAGCTTGAGTCGTCTGCGTGGCGGCGCTACACGGCAAGCGGCGATGCGTGCGGGAAGCGTGGTCGATGGCGTGAATTGGGTTGACATTGCGCCGCCGCGATCGCTAAGTTGATCGCTTCAGACATAGAAGAGCTTGCTTGCGCTGACTGGAAAAACCGGAAGCCGGCGATCGCCCTGAGGGTGGTCGCCGGCTTTTTTCGTTTCACGCACGCGAATGGATGCAGTGCCGCCGCCCACCGGCGTCGGCTTGCCAACTATGAACAGTTTTCCGGACAAGGCGGTCGAACACGAGTCCCATGCGCTGCATTGGGATATCGATTCGATTGTTGCGCAATTACGGTCGCTGCGAATGGCGGCCCCAGGCCGGCGGTTCGGCGATCGACCCGCGAAGCTCCCCTCGCAGAAAGCGCTCGCTGGCATTCTGGAAGGCCTCTCGGCGGCTCTTTTCCCAAACCGGCTGGGGCTCCCCGACCTGACGAACGAAGGGGTCGACTACTTCGTCGGCAACACGCTCGATCTAACCCTGCGTGAGTTGCTGGAGCAGGTGCGGCGGGAACTGCAATTCTCCGCCGCCTTGGAATCGAACCCGACCGAGATCCGCGAAACGGCGATCGCGATCACGCGCGAGTTCGCGTCTCAGTTGCCCTCGGTCCGGAAACTGCTCGAAAGTGACATTCGCGCCGCCTACCAAGGCGACCCCGCGGCCCGTAGCGTCGACGAAGTGCTCGTCTGCTACCCCGGCGTCACGGCGATCACCCACCACCGCCTCGCTCATGTGCTGCATGGTCTGGGCGCGCCGCTGCTGGCGCGGATGATCGCTGAAGTCGCCCACTCGACGACCGGCATCGACATTCACCCAGGCGCCCAAATCGCCGGGAGCTTTTTCATCGACCACGGGACCGGGGTAGTGATCGGCGAATCGGCAATCATCGGCGAGCGGGTGCGGCTCTACCAAGCCGTGACGCTCGGCGCCAAACGGTTCCCGACCGACGAAAACGGGGCCATGCTCAAAGGCAACGCCCGCCATCCGATCGTCGAAGACGAAGTCGTGATCTACGCCGGCGCCACGATCCTGGGCCGCATCACGATCGGTAAAGGTTCGGTCATCGGCGGCAACGTCTGGCTGACGCGCAGCGTCCCGCCGGGCAGCAACATTACCCAGGCTAAAAACCGCAGCGAAGCGTTCGACGACGGCGGCGGAATCTAGAAAAAATCGGTGCCGACCGTTAGCTAGCGGCCGGCAACCACTGTTATTTTCTGAAGCGCGAAACTAAAACACTGACGCAGGCTGACTGCTAACGCCGTTCAGCCGACCGCCTCCACCGCTTCAGACGACTGAAGCCCCCATACGAGAAGGAAGGAATCTATGGCCGACGCCCCTCCCCAACTTGCGCTTGGCGACGTCGCCGCACGGCAACTTGCGAACGCGACGAAGACCCCGCCGCAGATGTCGACGATCACCCCCCGGTGGTTGACGCATCTCCTGCCGTGGGTTCCGGTGGAAGCCGGCATTTACCGCCTGAACAAGGTGAAGGACGCCTCCCGCGTCACCGTCGCCTGCTCTCGCCGCGACGAACGCGATCTGCCCGAAACGTTCGTCGATTACGATGAAAATCCCCGCGAGTACATGCTCAGCGCGGTGACGACGATCGTCGACATTCACACCCGCGTCTCCGACCTCTACAGCGTGCCGCACGACCAGATCGGCGAGCAACTGCGGTTGGCGATCGAAACGGTCAAAGAACGCCAAGAGAGCGAACTCCTCAACAACAAGGAGTACGGCCTGCTCACCAACACGGCGCCCGGCATGCGGATCAAGACCCGCAGCGGCCCGCCGACCCCGGACGACATGGACGAGCTGATCGCCCGCGTCTGGAAGGAACCTGGCTTCTTCCTCGCCCATCCGCTCGCGATCGCCGCGTTCGGCCGCGAGTGCACCCGCCGCGGCGTGCCGCCGGCCACGGTGACGATGTTCGGCTCGCAGTTCATCACTTGGCGCGGGATTCCGATCTTCCCCTGCGACAAGCTGGGCACCGAAGGGGGCAAGACGAGCATCGTGCTGATGCGCACCGGCGAATCGCGCCAAGGCGTCATCGGCCTCTACCAACCTGGCCTGCCAGGTCAGCAAGGGATGGGACTTTCCGTCCGGTTCATGGGCATCAGCCGCAAGGCGATCGCATCTTACCTCGTGTCGCTTTATTGCTCCGCCGTCGTCATGACGGAAGATGCGCTCGGCGTGCTCGATAACGTGGAAATCGGAAAGTACCATGACTATCAACATCTCTACAGCAAGTAGTCGCGATCTCCCCGCCGGCTTGCCGCAGAGCACGGGCTCGCTGCCTCAACCGCAGTTGGGCCGCAGTCTGCCTTGCGATGGCACGCTGCTGGAGGGTGCGCTCACCCGTTTGGCAAACGAACTGTACGCCGCCCCTCCCGGGGGCGCGGCGTACGGCATGCAGCCGTTGTCGATCGGAGCCGTGCCAGGCGGAGTGCCTGGCTCGGTCCCCGGAATGCCGGCGGGTCCGAACAGCTTCACGCCCGGCGGTTCAGCTGGCGGGTTTGGTGCGCCGCTGCCATCCTCTCCGCAGGGGTTCATGGGGGGCAGCGGTGGAGCGCCTGCGCAATTCCCTGGCTCGGCGCAAGGCCTCGGTTCGCCGTCGGTCACGCAGCCGCACGTGCCGGCGTCTGGATTCGGTTCGACGTCGCAGTTGCCGGGAACGCCGGCAGTGAGTGGATTAGACTTAACGCCAGAGAGTTCTCTGAACGCTGGCGGCGGCACCGCGTCGCCCACGCCGCCGTTTCCGACGACCGCCGGCCAACAACAAAGCGGCGTTTCGCTGCCAGGCGGCCATCCGCCGCAGACGTTGCAATCGGTCGACGACGATCGCCTGCAATCGGCGCTGGAGCACAGCAACATCTCAGGCGTGCCGAGCAATCGCAGCGGCGCCCCGGCCAGTGGCGTCAACAGCGGACCGTCGGTGGTTCCCGCGTCGTCGCACGCCGTGAATCGCGTCGAAGATGGCTCAACGTTCTATTTTCTGAACGAAGCTCACCAGTTCGCGCGGTTCTCCGCGCCGCCGAGCGATTTGCTGCCGGTACCGGGAGTCTCGCTGCCATCGTCGGCGCCCCGCGTGAGCCAGCCGATCCCAACGGGCGGCCTGGCGCTGCATCAGCCTTTTAGCGTCGAAGCGATCCGCCGCGACTTCCCCATTCTGCAGGAACGCGTCAACGGCCATCCGTTGGTGTGGCTCGACAACGCCGCCACGACGCAGAAGCCGCAGTCGGTCATCGACCGCATCGCGTATTTCTACCAACACGAGAATTCAAACATCCACCGCGCGGCCCACGAACTGGCCGCCCGCGCGACCGATGCCTACGAAGACGCCCGCAACAAGGTGGCGAAGTTTCTCAACGCCTCCTCCAGCAGCGAGATCGTCTTCGTCCGCGGCGCGACCGAGGCGATCAACCTCGTCGCCAAGAGTTGGGGCCGGCAGCATGTCGGCAAGGACGACGAGATCGTTCTGACGAACCTGGAGCATCACGCCAACATCGTGCCGTGGCAGATGCTCGCCCAGGAGACTGGCGCTCGCATTCGCGTCGCCCCGGTCGACGACGACGGGCAGATTCTGCTCGACGAGTACCAAAAGCTGATCACCTCGCGGACGCGGCTTGTGGCGTTCCCGCAGGTGTCGAACGCCCTCGGCACGATCACGCCCGCGAAGGAGATGGTCGCGATCGCCCAGCGGTACGGCGCCCGCGTCCTCGTCGATGGCGCCCAAGCCGTGTCGCACATGCGGGCCGACGTGCAGTCGCTGAACGCCGACTGGTACGTTTTCTCCGGACATAAAGTCTTCGCCCCCACCGGCATCGGCGTCCTCTACGGCAAGCGCGACTTGCTGGAGTCGACGCAACCGTGGCAGGGCGGCGGCAACATGATTCAGGACGTCACCTTCGAGAAGACGATCTACCAAGGGGCGCCGAATCGTTTCGAAGCGGGCACCGGCAACATCGCCGATGCGGTTGGCCTGGGGGCTGCGATCGACTATGTCGAGCGGCTCGGCATCGAGAACATCGCCCGCTACGAGCACGACCTGCTCGTCTACGCGACGCGGGCGCTGCAATCGATCGACGGGCTGCGGCTCATCGGCACCGCTCCCGAAAAGGCGAGCGTGCTCTCGTTCACGCTTGCTGGGCACGAGAACGAGTCGATCGGTAAAGCGCTCAACGCCGAAGGGATCGCCGTTCGCTCGGGCCATCACTGTGCTCAGCCGATTCTCCGCCGCATGGGCGTCGAATCGACCGTGCGGCCCTCGCTGGCGATGTACAACAACGTCGACGATGTGAACCGCTTGGTCGAGGCGATTCACCACGTGAAGTCGGGCAGCATTGGGTATCGCTCGTAGGGGGCGTGCCGCAATTAGTTGCGACTACTGCCCAGAGCGCGATTAGATAATGCGAGTGTTCTGGCTCCCTCCCCTTGAGGGGAGGGCTGGGGAAGGGGTGATGAACCCTGGTACCCGCTGCCGTCACCCCTCCCTAACCCTCCCCCTCAAGGAGAGGGGACCTCAGGGTTCATTTTCTATCGGCCTTTGACTGAGAGTCGACCGCGATGCACGTTTCCGTCTACAGCACGAAGCCGTACGACCGGCAGTTCCTCGATTCAGCCAATCTTGATGCTCACCATCAGTTCCGCTATCTAGACGAGCGGCTGAGCGAGCACACCGCGGTTCTGCAAACCGGTTCCGACGCGGTCTGCATTTTCGTGAACGACGGATGCGATGCCGTGGCGATGGAGCGGCTCGCCGGGCAAGGTTGTCGGCTGATCGCATTGCGGTGCGCGGGATTCAATAACGTCGATCTCAAAGCGGCCGAGCTCTTTGGGATCAAAGTCGTTCGCGTGCCCGCCTACTCACCCTACGCCGTTGCGGAACATACGCTTGCGCTCATCCTCTGCCTCAATCGCAAGATTCACCGCGCGTACAACCGCGTCCGCGAAGGGAACTTCGCGCTCCACGGGCTGCTCGGTTTCGATCTGCATGGCAAGACGGTCGGCATTGTCGGCACCGGCAAGATCGGCGTCATTCTGGCCAAGTCGCTGCTTGGTCTTGGCTGCCGCGTGATCGCTCACGATCCGTTTCAATCGCGCGAGCTCATCGAGCATGGCGGATCGTATGTTGGGATCGAGGAGATTTGGGAGCACTCCGACGTCATCAGTTTCCACTGCCCGCTGACGCCCGAGTCGTACCATCTGGTCAACGACGAGTCGATCGGCCAGATGAAGCGGGGCGTCATGTTGGTGAACACGAGCCGCGGCGGACTCGTCGACGCCGAGGCGGTGATCCGCGGCTTGAAGAATCGCCACATCGGTTCGCTGGCGCTCGACGTTTACGAACAGGAGGCGCCCCTCTTTTTCGAGAACCTGTCCGAGACGATTATCCAAGACGACATCTTCCAGCGATTGCTCACGTTCCCCAACGTGCTGATCACCGGGCATCAGGCCTACTTCACCGATGAGGCATTGCGAAATATCGCCGAGACGACGGTGCACAATCTCACCGCGTTCGAGCGCGGCGAGACGCTGGCGAATGAAGTGACAGCCGCTCACGCGGCTAAATAGCTCCCCCTCCCTCGTAGGGAGGGGCAGGGGAGGGATTGATTTCCTCGCCATTCGATGGCACTGGAGGCCGAATGACAGCGCCGCTGTCACGCTGCGATTTCGCCCTCTTTTCCCGGGCAAGCTTGCCGCTCCCCCAACGAACTCCTTGGGCTATGATGACAGATTGCCTGTACATCGTTACCCTATGGGTTTCCCGCAGTCCCTCCTCCCGCTCCGCCCGCCGCCATGTCTTCGACATCGCCCTCCCCTACCCTACCCAACGTCAAAACGGGTTCGCTGCGCGATGAGCTTTCGTCGCTGCGAATCGACCGCAGCCAAGCTCGCCGCAGTTCGCCGCTCGCGCTACTGGCTTGGGGGCTGCTGCTGTTGGCGATTCTCGGCGCGATCGGCGCTGCGGGCTACGTGGCATTGAAGGATCAACTGTTCCCGCTGCCGGAAGTCGCAGTCGATTCAGTCCGCGTGATGACGCTGGGCCAGTTAAAGACGGAGCTGACCGCGACGGGGTATCTCGAATCTCGTTGGCAGGCCGCGGTCGGCGCGAAGGTGCCTGGCCGCATCGCTGAGATTCCGGTGGAAGAAGGAAGCGAAGTGAAGGCGGGCGACGTGCTCGCGGAGCTTGAGCACGCCGATCTCGACGCGATGCTCGAATCGCGGAAGGTGGCGGTCGCTTTGGCGGAAGCCCAAGTCGCCGAAGCCAAGTTCAACGCCGAGCAATCGCAACGCGACTTCAAGCGCGAGCAAGACGTCTTCAAGCGAAACGCCGGCACGCAGGCGGCACTCGAGAAGGCCCAAACCACCCGCGATGCGAACAAGACGATCCTACAAGCTCGCGAAGCCTCGGTAGCTGCGGCGAAGAATGCGGTTAAGGAAGCGGAAGAGGCGATTCGCAACATGTTCATCTACGCCCCGTTCGACGGCACCGTGGTGACGAAGGACGCGGAAAAAGGCGAGTCGATCATGCCTGGCGGCATGGGCGCCAGTTCGGGCCGTGGCTCGGTGATCACGCTCGCCAAGCTCGATGAACTCGAAGTCGACACCGACGTCAAAGAAGACTATCTGGGGCAGATCCGCAAGGGCCAGCCGACCGAGGTCGTCATCGACGCCGTTCCCGATCATCGCTACCGCGGCAAGCTCCGCGAAATCATCCCGATGGGCGACCGCACCCGCGGCATCGTCAAAGTGAAGGTGGCGATCCTCAACCCCGACGAACGGCTGTTCCCTGAGCTGAGCGCAACAGTCTTCTTTTTGCCCGACCAAAAGGAAGGCGACGCGAACCAATCGGAACGCAAAGGGATCTTTGCTCCAGTGGCCGCCATCCAGGGCGAGGGCGATGAAAAATTCGCCTGGGTCCTCGAAGGCGACCGCGTGCGTAAGGTCTCCGTGACCACCAAGGGCGACGCCGACGGCGGGCTGATCGAAATGGCCTCGCCGTTCAAAGGGGGCGAAATGCTCGTCACCTCGCCGCCGCCGGGCCTGAAGGAAGGGGCCCAGGTGAAGATGGCGGAATAAAGACTTAAACCGCCAAGGACGCCAAGGGAGAATACAACTCTGCGTTCTTCGTCCTGCCGGGTTGTCGACCATGTTCGTTCTCTGATTCGCAATTCATTTCATACAGCTAACAGATCATTCGCATTCGCCATGGCTCGCACGTTCGCCAAGATCCTCTTGGCGTCCTTGGCGTCCTTGGCGGTTAAATCCCCCAAACGCCAGGGATCACCAAGCAGTCATGTCCGATCAACTAGACAGCGTCGTTCAACTCGTCGACGTCACTAAAGGCTTTCGTCGCGACAAGATCGAGATTCCGGTCCTCACCAACACGACGCTCCACATCCCCCGCGGCGATTTCGTCGCGGTGATGGGCCCCTCTGGTTCGGGCAAGTCGACGCTTCTCAATCTGTGCGCTGGCCTCGACCGGCCCACGACTGGCCAGGTGATCGTCAACAATCAAAACCTCGGCCTTCTTTCAGAAGCCAAGCTTTCGAAGTGGCGGAGCGAGAACCTGGGCTTCGTGTTCCAAAACTACAATCTCATGCCGGTGCTCACAGCGCTCGAGAACGTTGAACTGCCGCTGCTGCTGACGCCGCTTTCGCGCGGCGAACGCCGCAAGCACGCCGCGGCGGCGTTGCGGATCGTCGGGCTCGAAGATCGTGCCGACCACTACCCGCGGCAGCTTTCCGGCGGTCAGGAACAACGCGTGTCGATCGCCCGCGCACTCGCGAACGACCCGGTATTGCTGCTCGCCGATGAACCGACTGGTAATCTCGACGCTAACAGCGCTGAAGAGGTGCTGGATTTAATGCAATCGCTCAATCAGCAGTTCGGCACGACGATCATCATGGTGACGCACGATCCGAAGGCGGCCCGCAGTGCGAAACGCCTGCTCCATCTTGAGAAGGGAACGTTCGTACAAGCCGACATCGATGCGCTGGAGGCGACGCGATGAAGTATTTGCCGCTAGTTTTGCGAAATGTGTTTCGCAACAAGATCCGCTCGTTGTTCACAGGGATGTCAATCGCGATCAGCCTGTTTCTGGTGGTGACGCTCTATTCGTTTCTTACATCCCAAGAAGCCGTCATTGAGAAAAACCAGTCGGCAAACCGAGTGGCAATCCTTCACGAAGCGGGACTCGCCGGCCGCTTGCCGATTGCTTACGTCGACCGCGTCCGTCGCGTTGACGGAGTGAAGGTTGCCGCGCCAATGTCTTGGTTCGGGGGCAAGTACCGCAATGAAAAAACTCAGTTCCCGCAATTTGCGACCGATCCGCAAACGCTGTTCGAAGTTTACCCCGAGCTGACCATACCGGCTGAGCAACTCGCCGCGTGGCAGAAAGATAAGACGGGTTGCGTCGTCGGCACGCTCCTCGCCCGCAACATGAAATGGAAAATCGGCGATAAAGTCGTACTGCAAGGAGACATCTACCCCGTCGATCTCGAACTGACGGTCAGCGGCATCTACGACGGCCCGGAGTCGATGGACCGCGGCTGGGTCGTTTTTCACTTCGACTACTTCGACGAAGCGTTGAAGAAAGCCCGCGCCCCCAATTCGGGCAATGCTGGCATCGTGATGCTCCGCGCGAATTCCGCGCAGAAGATGCCGCTCGTGATGAAAGCGATTGAAGACTCCTTCGCTAGCTCCGACGCCCCGGTCCAAGCGATGACCGAGAAGCAATTCGCCCAGTCATTCCTCGAAATGATGGGAAACATCCAAGGCTTCATTCGCTTGACTTCGTTTGCCGTCGTTCTCGCCTTGCTGTGCGTCGCCGGCAATACGATGGCGATGGCGCTGCGCGAGCGCACGCGTGAAATCGCAACCCTTAAGGCGATTGGCTTCAATCAGACGATCGTGATGGGCATGTACTTGGCCGAAGCCCTCGCTATCGGCCTCCTCGGAGGCATCGCTGGAGCATTCGGCGCGAAATTGCTGTTTGCCACGGTCGACCTCAGCTACCTCGATCCGAATCTTGCAATGTTTTTCATTCCGTGGGGAACGGCGCTATGGGGACTCGTGTTGGGCGGGTTCATTGGCCTGCTCAGCGGTCTAATCCCCGCCTGGAACGCCGCCCATCTCAGCGTCGTCGATGGCCTGCGAAGAGTCGTATGAACGAGGCTGTTCCAGACTTAGTCAGCGTTTACATTTCCCCTGCTCCGCCTTCCCGCTCGCCACAATTATGGTCCCGCTCAAATACAACATTCGCAGTATTCGCGCCCGCAAGGTGGGATCATTGATGACCATCCTCGGCGTCGGGGCCGTCGTGTGGGCAAGCATCTTCGCATTTGGCCTATCCTCTGGCCTGGACAAAACATTGAGGATTGCCGCTGATCCGCTCGACATCCTTGTTCTCCGTAAGGGTTCGACGTCGGAAACAGTGAGCGCCGTGACCGAGAGTGGTGCGCGAAACGTCAGAGCACTGGATGGCATTGCGACCAATGCGAAAGGCGAGCCTCTCGCCGCATCTGAATTGGTCGTCTTCGGTTATTTGCCTCGCCGCGGCTCGACGCAACCGGTCAACATTTCCGTCCGTGGAGTGGATCCCGTCTCGTTCAACTTGCGAGAAGGACTCACGGTGGTCGAAGGTCGCAGCTTCACTCCCGGCCTCCGCGAGGCGATCGTGAGTCGCGCGATGTCTCAACGCTTCCAAAATCTTGGCTTGAATAGCGACTTCAAGGTTCAAGGAGGAGAGTTCAAAGTCGTCGGCATTTTCGAAGCCAACGGCGGCGCCGTCGAATCTGAAGTTTGGACCGACCAGAAGGTTCTTGCTCAACTCGCCAAACGTACCGGGGCCATGTCGAGTCTGCAACTTCGCGCGGTCAGCCCAGCCGCTCGCGACGCACTGATTAGCCGTATTGAAAATGACGAACAGATCGACCTCGGCGCCATGACCGAAGAGAAGTATTACGCGGAGCAGGCCGATCAAAGCAAATTCCTCAAGATCGTCGGAGGCATGATCGCGTTCTTTCTAACAATCGGCGCCATGTTCGCGGTGTCAAACACTATGTACGGCGCCATTGCTTCTCGTGCTCGCGAGATTGGGACGCTCCGCGCCCTCGGGTTCGGGCGGTTCAGCATCCTGGTCGCATTCCTGTTGGAATCGCTGTTCCTTTGTCTCGCCGGCGCCCTGTTGGGCATCTTCGGCATTCTGGCCGTCAACTTCCTCATGGGAGGAATTCAGACCGGCACGATGAACGCCAGCACTTTTACCGAGGTTGCGTTCACGTTCGACTTCGGCCCTCAGATCTTACTGCAGGGCGCAATTCTGGCCGTCGTGATGGGCCTTATCGGCGGGTTCCTGCCCGCCTTCCGCGCCGTCCGCATGAAAGTCGTCGACGCCCTCCGCGAAGTGTAACCGCGGCTCAACGAGCCGCCGGAGCGAACCGTCAAAGACTTACCACGAAGACACGATCACCGCGAAGATGCGCAAAGGACGCAAGAATCTAAAGAAGTAGCGAGCTCGCGGAGCGTTCCTGACAAACAATCCACCCGATTCAAAACTTTTTAGCGTCTCCTGCGCCTTTTTAGCAGCTCAGTCCCGAAATTACCTTCGCGCGTCTTTCTATCTTTGCGTCTTCGTGGTTAAGATTCTCGCACAATGACAGCTCGATTGATTGCCGCTCCGGCGGGTCGTTGACCCGCGGCTACTTGACCACGCACGACGCGAGTCCTCATGACGCTCACTCCGTTCGACTGGACCGTCATCGCCCTCTACTTCGCCGCGAATTTGGCCATTGGCCTCTATTACGCTCGCCGCGCTGGCGGCGACGTTGGCGAGTTTTTCCTCTCGGGCCGCAACGCCCCCTGGTGGCTCGCCGGCACCTCAATGGTCGCCACGACCTTCGCCGCCGACACGCCTCTCGCGGTGACCGGCATGGTCATCGAGAACGGCATCGCGGGGAACTGGCTGTGGTGGAACCTGGTGATGAGCGGCATGATGACCGTCTTCTTCTTCGCCCGACTCTGGCGTCGCAGCGGGGTGATGACCGACGTCGAGTTCGCCCAACTCCGTTACTCAGGGAAGCCGGCCGCGTTCCTGCGCGGTTTTCGCGCCCTTTATCTCGGCATCCCGATCAACTGCATCATCCTCGGCTGGGTGAACTTGGCGATGCTTACCATCCTGCGAACCAGCCTCGGCGTCGACGACCGCGTGGCACTCTACATCCTGGTGGGCATTCTCATTTTTACCGCGTTCTACACGACGCTTGCGGGGCTATGGGGCGTGTTAGTGACCGACATGCTACAGTTCGCGCTGAAGATGACGATGGTCATCCTACTGGCGTACTATGCGGTGCAGGCCGCGGGTGGCGTTGATGCGCTGCAAGAGAAGATTATCGCCCTCGATAGCGCCAGCGGGCGGAGCGGATCTCGGCTCGATTTTCTACCGCCGCTCAATTCCGCTTGGCTACCGGCAGTCGCACTCGGCACCTATCTCGCGGTGAGTTGGTGGGCAAGTTGGTACCCCGGTTCTGAACCGGGCGGCGGCGGCTATGTCGCCCAGCGGATCTTTTCCGCGAAGGACGAACGCCACGGCGTCTTGGCGACGCTGTGGTTCAACGTCGCCCACTACGCGCTACGGCCGTGGCCGTGGATTCTGACGGCCCTCGCTGCCCTCATCCTCTCGCCCGAACTCGCCGCCAGCAAAGATCGCGAGGCGAGCTACATCGCCATGTTCATGAACCCCGATATTTTCCCGCCGCGGCTTCGCGGTTTTATGATCGCAGGTTTCGCCGCCGCTTACATGTCGACGATCGCCACGCATCTCAACTGGGGCGCCTCGTATGTCATCAACGATTTTTACCGGGCCTTCGTCAAACGAACCGCAAGCGAACGGCACTACGTCTACGCCTCGCAATTGGCGACGGTGCTGATCATGATCGTCTCGCTGTTCGTCACCTATTACCTGCGGCTGCATGAGAAAGGGATCAAGGACGCCTGGAAGCTGCTGCTCGTCACAGGCGCCGGCACCGGGACGGTGTATCTCTTGCGATGGTATTGGTGGCGGATCAACGCCTGGTCGGAAGTCACGGCGATGGTCGTCGCCGCCGGCGTCTCGCTCTTCCTGCAACTCGGACCGCTGCAGTGGCGTTCTAACGACGAGCAAGAGTTCGCTTACATTCTGCTGACGACGGTAGTGGTAACGACGATCGCTTGGGTCGCGGTCACCTACCTCACCGGCCCCGAGCCGCAGGCGAAGCTGATTGCCTTCTACGAGCAAGTCCGCCCCGCCGGCCCAGGCTGGGCGACTGTTCGCCCCTTAGTGAAACCCGCGCATGCGAAGCCCAGCGAAAGCCTCGGCCTGCAGTTCGCCAATTGGATCGTCGGCTGCACGCTGATCTACTCGTCGCTCTTCGGCATCGGGCACTTGGTATTCAAAAACTGGCTCCCCGGAGCGGGCTTGCTCGCCCTCGCCTGCGTCTGCGCCGCGATCATCTCCCGTAACCTAAACTTGCAACAAGAGTAGCCGCGGCTCAACGAGCCGCCGGAGCGAACCGACAAGAACTTACCACGAAGACACGACGGCCGCGAAGAAGCGCAAAGAACACAAGAAGTTTTATAAGTAAGTTTCGGAACGTTTCTCACGAGCCCCCGCCAACTCATACCTTTCTGCGTCGTTTGCGATTCTTTGCGTCTCCGTCCGTATCTCCTTAGTGCGTCTTCCCAGCTTAGTGCCTTCGTGGTTAACATTCCCGCACAACGGTAGCTCGATTGATCGCCGCTCCGGCGGGTCGTTGACCCGCGGCTACCAAATTCAGCCCAAGCACGCAGCATGCAACTTCAGCTTCTCTTTTCTAACACGCCGCGGACGCTGCCGGCGCTCAACGCCTTCGTCCGCGAGACGCTCCGTCAGTACCCGTTCGACGGCGCGACGGCCGATAAGCTGGCGCAGTGCATTTTCGCGGCGGCCGAGAATGCAATTGCGCACGCGTACCCTGACGGCGAGGCGGGCGAAGTAAAACTCCGCGTCACCGAGGAAAACGGGAAGCTAGAATTCCGCATTCGCGACTACGGCCTGCCCCAAGACGTCGCCGCCCTCGAGCGGCGCCTGCACGATCCAGCGCAACCGGCGGGTGTCCATTCGTTGGCGTGGCCCGGCTTGGAGGCGGTCGACGAGATCCACTGGATCGGTTTCGGCCGCGAAGGCAAAGCGATCCAGATCATCAAGTGGCTGCACGACAATCACATCGCCGACGGCGACGGTGCGGCGACGTTGACGCCCTTCAACGCCGAAGCGCCGCTCGCTCCGCCGCAAGAGTACGAGATCCGCCGCATGCGTCCCGAGGAGGCGGTACAGGTCTCGCAGCTGATGTACCGCGCCTACGGCAACACCTATCTCAACGAAGACGTCTACTATCCCGATCGCGTCGCCGCGCAAGATGCGGCGGGCACGGTAATTTCGTTCGTCGCCGTGGGTGCAGGCGGAGTCGTCGTAGGTCATTACGCCCTGGAACGCGGCGTTGACGGGCCGGTGGTTGAAGGGGGGCAGGCGGTCGTCGATCCCTCGCATCGCAGCCGCGGCTTGCTCGACCGCATGAAGGAAGCGGCGCTCGCCGAAGCCGCACGCTTGGAACTGCTCGGCTGGTTCGCCGACGCCGTTGCCGTGCACACGCGCACCCAGCAGTCGAACATCAGCCATGGCGGGCATCTCTGCTGCGCCGATCTGGCGATCGCTCCCCGCACGCAGCAGTTCCGCAACATTTCGACGGACCTGCCGCAGCGTATCACTTGCTTGATGTTCTTCCACTGGCTTACTGAGCCGCTGCCGCGAACGATCTTCGTTCCCCAGCGTCACCAATCGGTGGTGGCGGAAATCTATGCAAAACTCGGCGCCCCAGCGACATTCGGGCCGGCGTCTGAGGCGGCGGGCCATGGCGCCATTCGCATCTCGATCGCGGCGACGCACGCGACAATTCGCGCGGAACTGCTCGGCGGCGATACGGCTCACCAAATTCGCCACGCGAAGCGCGAGATCGTCGAACGCTCGCATGCCGAGGTTGTTTACGCGGAGCTGCCGCTGAGCGATCCCGCGACGCCATCGGTGGCGGAGGCGTTGGAAGAAGAAGGCTTCGGATTCCTCGGCGTCGCCCCCTGCCACGCCCTGGCCGGCGACGACCTGCTGCGGCTTGCCTATCTCGTGGAACCGCTACAACGCGAGCCGATTAAGACAGCTGACGAATTCTGCGGCCGCCTCGTCGACTACGCACTCGCCGAACAACAACGCGTGCAAGCAAGCCTGTAGCCGCGGGTCAACGACCCGCCGGAGCGGTGATGAATCAAGCTGCCATAGTGCGGGAATGCTAACCACGAAGGCACAAAGTTAGAAAACCACACAAAGGTAATTTCGGGACAGAGCTGCCAAAAAAGCAGAAGGTGCAGAAGACGCTAAAAAGTTTCCAGTAGTCGTGGATTGCTTGTGAGGAACGCTCCGAGCGCACACTACTTCTTTAAATGCTTACGTCCTTTGTGCTCCTTCGTGGCCTTGGCGTCTTCGTGGTGAATCTTCAGCGGTTCGCTCCGGCGGCTCGTTGAGCCGCGGCTACCGGTAAATGCTGGATGCGAGCGACGCTGATTCCGCCCCAGAGACCTCCTCGAAAATTCGCTCTCCGCATGCGACAATCACGGGTCGCCTTTTCGAATTCTCGACGCCATCGCTTCTCGCCACATGAAACCAATCCGCAGACTCCTCGCCGCCAACCGCAGCGAAATCGCTATCCGCGTCTTCCGCAGCGCCCACGAACTCGGCATCCGCACCGTCGCGATGTATTCGCACGAGGATCGCTACGCCCTCCACCGCTTCAAGGCGGACGAGGCCTACCCGGTCGGCAAGGAAGGGCAGCCGCTGCAGTCATACCTCAACATCGACGGCGTCATCGCTCTCGCTAAGCAGCACGAGATCGACGCGATTCATCCCGGCTACGGCTTTCTGTCGGAGAACCCAAAGTTCGCCCAGGCCTGCGCCGACGCCGGCATCATCTTCGTCGGCCCTCGGGTCGAACTACTTGAGACGCTAGGCGATAAGATCAAGGCCCGCGAAGTGGCGGTACGGATCGGCGTGCCGGTTCTCGGCGGCAGCGACAAGCCGATCGTCGACGCTGCCGACGGCCTGAAGACGGCTGAAAAGCTCGGCTTCCCGATCATCTTGAAGGCGGCCCACGGCGGCGGCGGACGCGGCATGCGCGTCGTCAACGACGCGAAGGACTTCGCCGATTCGTTCGAGTCAGCCCGCCGCGAGTCGCTCACCGCGTTCGGCAGCCCCGACATTTTCGTCGAGAAGTTCATCAAGCGGGCCCGCCACATCGAAGTGCAGCTCCTTGGCGACAAGCATGGCAACCTCGTTCACTTGTTCGAACGCGATTGCTCCGTGCAGCGACGACATCAGAAGGTCGTCGAAATCGCCCCCGCGCCGAATCTGCCGCAGGGGGTGCGCGAGCGTCTCTGCGAAGCCGCCGTGCAAATCGGCGCCGCGGTGAAGTACGACAACGCCGGCACGGTCGAGTTCCTCGTCGACGCCGACACGAATGAGCTTTACTTCATCGAGGTGAATCCGCGGATCCAGGTCGAGCACACGGTCACCGAAGAAGTGACCGGCATCGATATCGTTCGCTCGCAGATTCTTATCGCGCAGGGCGAACCGCTCGGTAACGCGGCGATCGGCATTCCATCGCAATCGGCCGTGGAGACGACCGGCTTTGCGATTCAGTGCCGCGTGACCACCGAGGATCCGTCGAACCGCTTCATGCCCGACTACGGCCGCGTCACTCACTACCGCTCGGCCGGCGGCATGGGGGTGCGGCTCGATGCGGGGACGGCGTTCTCCGGGGCGGTTGTGTTCCCGTATTACGACTCGCTGCTGGTGAAGGTGAGCGCGTGGGGGCGCACGTTCGTCGATGCAACGCACCGGATGGAGCGCTGCTTGCAAGAGTTCCGCATCCGCGGCGTGAAGACGAACATCCCGTTTCTCACCCGCCTGATCACCGATCAGACGTTCGTCGCGGGCGACTGCACGACGCGGTTCATCGACGAGACGCCGTCGCTGTTTGATTTCGTCCCAAGGCGCGATCGAGCGACGCGGCTGCTCACCTACATCGGCGACGTGATCGTCAACGGCAACGCGATTGTGAAGGGACAGCCTCGTGCTCGCCGCCGCGAACCGGCCGTGCTGCCGGAGGTCGATACGCACGCGCCGCTGCCGAAGGGAACGCGCGACCGCTTTAAGGAACTTGGCGTGGCCGGGTTCACGAAGTGGGTCAAAGAGCAGAAGCCGCTGCTGTGGACCGACACGACGATGCGAGACGCCCATCAGTCGCTGCTGGCGACGCGGTTCCGCACGTACGACCTGGCGGTGATCGCCGACGCCTACGCCCGCAACTGCGCTGATCTATTCTCGCTCGAAATGTGGGGCGGGGCGACGTTTGACACCTCGATGCGGTTCCTCAAGGAATCGCCCTGGCAACGGCTCGAACTGCTGCGCGAGAAGATTCCGAACATCTTGTTCCAGATGCTGCTCCGCGCCTCAAGCGCCATGGGCTACGCGAATTACCCCGACAACGTCGTTGCCGAGTGCGTCCGCGAGTCGGCGGCGGCGGGGATCGACGTCTTCCGCATCTTCGACGCCCTCAACTGGACGCCCAACATGCGGGTCGCGATGGAAGCGGTGCAGAAGACCGACGCCATCTGCGAAGCGGCGATCTGCTACACCGGCGACATCCTCAACCCGAAGCGATCGAAGTACAGCCTCAAGTACTACGTCGAGTTGGCGAAAGAGCTCGAACAGATGGGCGCCCATATCCTGGCGATCAAGGATATGGCGGGACTTTGCAAGCCGCATGCGGCATCGGTGCTCGTGAAGGCCCTCAAGGAAGAGATCGGCATTCCGATTCACTTCCACACGCACGATACGGGCGGCGTCCAAGCGGCCTCGATCCTCAACGCGGCAGAGGCCGGCCTCGACATTGCCGACGGCGCCCTTGCCTCGATGTCGGGCGGCACGTCGCAGCCGAACCTGAACACGATGGTCGAGGGGCTGCGGTTCACGCCGCGGGCGTCGAATCTCAATGCTGAGGCGCTCGACGCGATCTCGGAATATTGGCGTGAGGCCCGCGAGTTCTACGCTCCGTTCGAGAGTCCGATCCTCGCCGCCGGCGCCGACCTCTACCAGCATGAAATGCCGGGCGGGCAGTACACGAATCTGTTCCAGCAAGCCCAGGCGCTCGGCCTGGCGTCGCGCTGGCTTGAGGTCTGCCGCGTCTATGCCGACGTGAATCAACTCTTCGGCGACATCGTCAAAGTGACGCCGACGTCGAAAGCCGTCGGCGATATGGCCCTGTTCCTCGTGGCGAACGACCTCAGCTGCACTGACTTGATGGCGAGTGAGCGAGAACTCGCCTTCCCGCGGTCGGTGCTCGATTTGCTCGGCGGCAAGATGGGGCAAACGGTCTTCGGCTTCCCGCCGGAGGTGCAGGCCCGCATCCTGCGCAGCGAGAAGCCGGTCGAAGGTCGGCCCGGCGACACGCTGCCGCCAGGCGACTTCGCCGCGGCCAAGGAGAGCATCGCGAAGCTGACCGAGGGCGAACCGACGCCGCAAGACGTGGTGTCGCACTTTATGTACCCGCAGGTGTTCGAGCAGTTCGCTCAGCACCAACAACACTACGGCGACACGGGCGTACTACCGACGCCGGTGTTCCTCTACGGCATGGAGTCGCAGGAAGAGATCGCCGTCGACATCGAGCCAGGCAAGACGCTGATCATTAAGTTCCTCACCGTGGGCGAACCGCACGCCGACGGCACCCGCGGCGTCTTCTTCGAACTCAACGGCCAGCCGCGCGAAGTGACGGTCACCGACAAATCGCTGGTGAACGAAGCGACCGTGTCGGCCAAAGCCGATCCAAACAACGCCAAGCAGATTGGCGCCAGCATGCCAGGCATGGTAGTGCTGGTGGCTGTGCAGGCGGGCGAGAAGGTCGCTAAGGGGCAGAAGCTGATGACGCTCGAAGCGATGAAGATGGAGACGACCATCGCTGCCGACGCCGACGGCGAAGTGGCGACGGTGCACGTTGGCACGGGCAGCCAAGTTCAAGCGGGCGATTTGTTGATCACGCTTGCTTAGCGCATTTTTGTGAAACCGCAGATGGACGCCGAGGAACGCGGATCATGAAAGTAGGTGAATCAATTCACTTCAACGCATCTGCGCTCATCGGCGGTTCCTCTTCCCTTCCGCTTCTTCATCCTCCTCGGTGTCGAGGTGGAAGGTGTGCATCAATCGATGCAGGATCGGCGCCAAGATAAGTCCGCTGATGAGAATCAGCGCCAGGCCGCTGTAGAGGGCGTACCAGCCGGCAAAGCACTTGCCGCCCCACGTTTCCATCGGCTGCAGCGGACCCATGCCGGAGAGGATCATCGAGGCGTTCGCGAAGGCGTCGATCCACGCCATCGACTCGAAGTGGTGATAGCCCGCCATGCCCGCCAGCAGCGAGATCGCGATCAGCAAGAACGCCGCCAGCAGATTGATGCCAAGTCGCCGCGCGAACCCTGTGCGCGACAACAACGGCTCGTTGCGTGATTCGTAGTTGAAGACATGACGAATCACGGGTAGCTTCCTTCATCCGGGCCGCGACAGCCGTCGGGGCGTCGCCGTCAGCAAGTATACCGCGCGGCCGCGTCGTCGACGGCTCGGCGATTTCTCCGGCGTTCCAAGGCTAAGCTGTCGGCGCTGCGCGAAGCGGGGGTTAGAATTGCCGCTTCTCAACTGTTCTACCTAATTGCCTGAATTCGCCGCTATGAACATCGCCATCGGCTCCGACCACGCCGGGTACCGCTACAAAGAACTAATCAAGTCGCACCTGCAGACGGCTGGCCACGTCGTGAAGGATTTCGGCACAAATTCGCCCGAGGCTGTCGACTACCCGCTCTACATCCGCCCCGCGGCCGAGGCAGTGGCGAGCGGCGAGTGCGAGCGCGGCATCGTCCTCGGCGGTTCGGGCAATGGCGAAGCGATCGTCGCCAATCGCGTCAAAGGCGTCCGGTGCGCCCTCTGCTGGAACCTGGAGTCCGCCAAGCTCGGCCGACAGCACAACAACGCCAATGTGATTTCCATCGGCGAGCGCATGGTGACCGAGCAAATGGCCCTCGATATCGTCGACACGTGGCTGGCGACGCCGTTCGAGGGGGGCCGCCACCAGCGGCGAATTGACCTGATCGACGCCGTCTGATCGGTTAAAATGCGGCGGCAACGCCTAACGATAAACTCGCGCTCCTGGGTCGCTTCCCCTACTGCATTGCTGGAGGATAGCCGTGGCCGCTACGGATCGACGTCGGTTTCTCTCATCTTCGACGGCCGCGCTCGGCGCGACGGCCTTCGCGTCCTTCGCTCAGGGAGCGACTGAAGCTTCGTCAGCCGTTGGCGGTTCTGCTTCGCGGCGCGGCAACCCGATCGCGGTGTCAACCTACTCGTTTTGGCGATTCAAGGAAGATTCGAAGCTCTCGATCGAAACCTGTATCGATGAAGCGGCACGGATGGGTTTCGACGCCGTTGAAATCTTACAGATGCAGATGGAGAGCGAGGATCCCGCCTATCTCCAGCGGCTGAAGCAACGTGCCTTCATCAACGGTCTAAGCCTCTGCGGACTCAGCACCCACCAGGGATTTCTTTCCCCGGACGCAACGGTTCGCCAGAAGAATATCGACCACACGAACAACGCCATCGAAATCGCTTACGCTCTCGGCATTCCGACGATGCGCGTCAACACGGGCCGCTGGGGAACGAGCAAAGACTTCGACGAACTCATGGCGAATCGGGGCATCGAGCCGCGCCTCGAAGGCTACACAGACGACGATGGCTTCAAGTGGGTGATCGACTCGCTCGAAAAATGCCTGCCGACAGCCGAAAAATGCGGCGTGACTCTTGGCCTGGAGAATCACTGGGGACTCGGCCTGACGCCGGAGGGCGTGCTGCGTATCATCCAAGCCATCGACTCGCCCTGGCTGCGTTGCACGCTCGATACCGGCAACTTCCTCGAAGACCCGTACGATCGGCTTGAGGTGCTCGCACCCGAAGCCGTCTTCGTCCAAGCGAAGACGTACTACGGCGGCGGCGTTTGGTATTCGCTCGATCTCGATTACAAACGCATCGCGGAGATATTGCGCCGCCACAAGTTCCACGGGTATATCTCCTTGGAGTTCGAAGGAAACGAAGCGTGGCAATCGGCAATCCCCCAAAGCCTGGCCGTGCTACGGAGCGCGTTCGGCGGGGCGTAGCTTGCCGGCTGCTTGAGGTTGAATTCATCAGGAGGATGGCCGACGAGCCGTCCAACGACTCAATGAGCAATCAAGTTCAGCAGGTAGCCGTTCCCGGCAATCAGTTCGCCAGCGACAACACGGCGGGCGCGTGTCCGGAAGCATTGGCGGCATTCCTCAACGCGAACGACGGCTACCAACTTTCCTATGGCAACGATAGCTACACGCCCGCCGTCGCCGATCGTTTGCGCGAGATCTTTGACGCCGACTGCGACGTCTACTTCGTGTTCAACGGCACCGCGGCGAATTCGCTCGCCGTGTCGACCTGCTGCCAGCCATACCATAGCGTGATCTGCGCAGACGTCGCGCATCTGGAAACCGACGAGTGCGGCGGACCGGAGTTTTTTTCCGGCGGCGCCAAGCTGCTGCTAGCGACCTCCGTGCACGGTAAGCTTGAGGTCCCGTCCGTCGAAGAACTCGTCACGCGGCGAACCGATATTCACTATCCGAAGCCACACGTTCTCAGCATTACTCAGTCCACTGAGCTCGGCACCGTCTACTCGCTCGACGAATTGGCGGAACTAGGAACGGCCGCGAAACGTCTGGGATTGAAGGTCCACATGGACGGCGCTCGCTTCGCCAACGCTGTCGCCGCGCTCAACGTCCCCCCAGGCGATATCGTGCGAGCGGCGCAAGTCGACGTTCTCTGCCTGGGCGGCGCGAAGATCGGCCTCCCCATCGGCGAGGCGGTCATCTTCTTCAATCGCCGGCTAGCGGCCGACTTCGCTTACCGCTGCAAACAGGCGGGGCAACTCGCCTCAAAGATGAGATTTCTCACCGCGCCGTGGTTGGGCATTCTGGCGGACGACGTCTGGCTGAAACATGGCCGCCACGGCAACGCGATGGCCGCGCGACTCTCCGCAGGACTGGAGCGACTGCCGGGAGTGGAGGTCCTCCACCCGATCGACGCCAATGCGGTCTTTGTCGCGCTTCCGGAAAGCGCCCATCGCCATCTCGCCGAGCGCGGCTGGCGTTACTACACCTTCATCGGCCGCGGTTCGGCGCGATTTATGTGCTCTTGGGCGACGGCGCCGGGGGAAGTTGACGCGTTGCTTCACGACATCGCCGCCGCCTTACAGACGGCTTAGACGACTGACATACGCGACCGGCGACGCGAATGAGCGCCGATCGCGACCGCCCCCGCGACAATCAGAGACAGGCTCGCCGGCTCTGGAACCGCAGAAATGACGTCGACGCCGCCCCCGCCTCCGTTACTCCCGCCAGCGGCAACCGTCGTCCAGCGTTCAATCGTGAAGTTGAAATTGCTAAATGCATCGTAGTTTTGGTTCTTGGCCGAGCCGATCATCACGTAGATCGTATCGCCAACGACCAGCTGGCCGAGGTCTCGCACGAACGCCTTGATCGAACCGTCGGTCAGGATTGATTCGATCGATCCGATCAGCGTGTTGTTGACGAACACTACCAGTTCCAAGCCATCTTCATCGCCAATCTTAGAGGCGTCGCCCTTTGAGAGCGTGCCGCCGGTCAAACGATAGGCGCCGCCTCCGTCGTCTGCTTGGAGCGTGTAGCCGGCGATCGTGTAGAAGCCGGCTCGCCCGGGGTGTCCGGCGTCAAGACCGAGCGTCAGGTAGTCGTCGCCGCGAGCTTTGCCGCTAAACGAAGCCGTCGCGGCGCCGGTGGTGTTGTAGGCGCCGGCGACCGAGCTCCACTTGAGATCGGTAAACTTACTCGCATCGCCGAGCTTGCCGGCTGAACTCCATTGATACTTCCATCCGGCGGCCGGCCCCCCGGCTTTGAAGTCTTGCCGAAAACCCGCGACCGATTGCCACTGCTGCACCGGCTGCGGAATCGGATTCGGATTCGGGTCGGTTGCCGGCAGTGAATCATATCTCTGCAGCGTGAAGTTGAAGTCGCGGAACAGATCGTAATTGTTGTTCTTGCCCGCGCCGACCATCACGTAAATCGTATCGCCCACCTTGAGCGAGCCAAGATCGCGATCAAAGTTCGTTCCCAACGAGAATTCTGAAACGTCCACCGACCCTAGTCGCGTGTTGTTGAGATAGAACAGCATCGTCAGGCCGTCTTCACCCGGAAAGGCGAGGGTGTCGTTCTTCATAATCGAGCTGCCAGTAAGCCGATACTTGCCGGCGCCGTCGTCGGCCTGCAGCGTGTAGCCCGCAATCGTGTAGCTTCCCGGCCGACCGGGATGTCCGCCTTCAGAGTTGAGCATCAGGTAATCGTCGTTGTGGAGAGTGCCGTTCCACTGTCGCGTCGCTCCGCCGGTCGTATTGTAAGCGTTGGCCGAGGAACTCCACTGCAGTGGCACGTACTTGCTCGAGTCGCCGACGGCGCCGGCGTTCCACATATACTTCCAACCGGTCGCCGGGCCGCCCGTCTTGAAGTCGTCTTGATAGTCGGCGACGGTGGTCCAAGTCGGCGTCGTGGGATTTGGATTTGGATTCGGGTTCGGATTGTTCGTTGCGGGATCGAGCGTGATCAACCTCCGGACGAGCTTGGCGTCGCTCCAGCGATTCCACGCCCCTGCCTGGCTGTCAGTGTAGTAAGCGTAAAAGCTCTGCCCCGTGTGCGTCGGATCGGCGCCAGTTCCGATCAAGGTGGGATACATCTGTTCGCCGGGGCTGGAAACCACGACTTGCCGCGGCGACCACGTGACGCCGTCGGTCGACGACGACATATAGAGGTCGTTGTTCCCGTTCGTGCCGGGCCACGCAGAACTCATCATCACCAGACCGCCGAGGTAGTCGTTGTATGAAACGCTCGACCAGGCATTGCCGGGGTTACCGATTTCCAGCGGGGACGACTTTCCGCCGAGTCCGGGCTGCGTCCAGCCGCCGTCGTAATACTTCGAGAAGCTCGTCCCCTGGTACGTCGCAGCATTGTTGAAGATGTCGGCAAGCGGCGCCCGCGCGACGGCCAACTCGCTGCTGCCGCCCCCTTCGAGATAGTCGCGGTAGTAAACGTAGAGTTGATTGTTCACCACTGCGAACGAGCCGCCGCCGACGTCAATCGATTGAGTGCGCTGCGACATTGGCACATCTGGTTCAACAACTAGCCCCAAATCGCGAAAATTGAGCCCCTGCGAATCAGTAGAAACGGCCATGCCGAGCACGCTGTAGAAATCTTGTCCGCTGCTCGCATGCTTCTCCGCGTGGTAGATCATCAACCGCTTGCCGGACCCGGGATCCGTGTACACTGGTCCGCCTGCCACATAGTTGAAGACGCCGCTCGGCAAGCCGGCGATGTTGACGGTACTCTTCGACATCACCGGATTCGCGAGCGTGCCGGTAGTGCGAATGGGGGCGCTGCCATTGGCGCCGTAGAAGTCATACTGCCCGTTGCCGAGCGGAACGACGCCAAGATTGCCGTCGGCCCAATAGTTCAAGCCCAGACTGTTACGCTGATTGGCCGTGTAGAGGACTTCCGCATCGCCTACTGAATAAACGAGCGCCGCATCCGCTAAGCTAGCCGTGAATACGCCGACGGCCAGCGTCGCGCAGGCGGCGATTTGGCGAATCTGACGAAGTTGAAGCGAGGAAAGTGCGCAGCGTCGCGCAGGTGCGTTCGCAATCATGGCGGCCAATCAAAGTCGTGAGCGGGAGGTGTCCGAAGATCGACGCCGTTCGAGTGCGGCATCCTTCGCCCCGACTGAAGAGGGGAACGTAGTTCCCGTCGGGGGGCCGACCTTTCCCAGTCTGATTGGTCGGAGCGCCGTGTCCAGAAATTGCCGATCGGCGCTAACGAAAACAGCCAGCCGATGCCCGCAGAATCGGCCGCGACGGCGGCCTTTAGCGACGGATCACGCCGATTATGCGGATCCGCTGGATTTGCTCACATGCAGGCCGGCGTTTTCCGCTCGCCGCCGCCCCGCTGAGTCCCGCGCCACCCCTTACGGGACGAACTTCACCGCTGCTTCCCACAGTTGCTGCGGGGCGATGAACAGCAGCACGCTGACCAGAGCACAGCATGAGCCGGCAATCGCCGGAGCCAGCGACACCTTCGAGGTTTCGCCCGCGTTGGCCGGCTCCAGGAACATCACGGCAATCAACCGCAGATAGTACCAAGCCGAGATCGCTGCGTTGGCCGCGAGGACAATCGCCAGCCAACGACCGAGCGCCGTACCGTCGCCCCAACTCGCCAGGAACAAGTTGAGCTTGCCGAGCATGCCCACGGTCGGCGGCAACCCCGTGAGGCTGAACAAGCAGACGGCGAGGGCCAACGCCACCGCCGGGTGGACGCGGCTCAGGCCATTCAAATCGCTGACACTGCGCAACGGCGTCTTCTCGCTGCTGACGCCGGCAATCAGCGCGAAGATGCCGATCGTGATCAAGCCGTAGGTCGCAAGGTAGAACAGCAAGGCGCCAACGCCGTCGACGTCGTTGTTGCCGCCGTCGACCACCAGACCAATCAGCATGTAACCAGCATGGGCGACGCTGGAATAAGCCATCAGGCGGTACAGATTGTTCTGCCGCAGGGCGAGCAGGTTGCCGAACGTCATCGTCACGAACGCCAGCGCCGCGAGCAGCACGCGGACCGATGGTCCGTCAACAGCTTCCGCGACGCCCAAGCCCCCCACGAGCGGCAATAACCGCAGCAAGGCGACGAAGCCGACGACCTTCGGCACGAATGACAGCAAAGCCGCAGCCGAGGAGGGAATCCCTTGGAAGACATCGGGAGCGTAAAAATGAAACGGCACGGCGCCGATGCGAAACGATAACCCGGCGATCAGCATCGCGATGGCGATCTTTAGGAGCGTCGCAGTTTTTTCTTGGTCTTCAACGCCGAACGACTGAGCAATTCCCGCCAAGTTTGTCGTTCCCGTGGCGCCATAGAGCATGCTCATGCCGTACAGCACAATCGCCGACGAGAAGACGCTGAGCAGCATGTACTTGATCGCAGCTTCCTGATTCGCCTCGCCGCGGCGCGGCAAGTAAAGCAGAACGTACGTCGGAATGCTGACCAACTCGAGCGCCAGGAACAGGACGATGAGATCGTTGGCTAGCGCCGTGAGATTCACGCCCGCCAGGATGGCGAGCAGGCACGCTTGTGATTCGGCGGAATGCCCCTCGTCAACCTGATCGATCAAGACGATCGAGATGATCGCTCCCAGGGCGAGCGTCAGACCACGGACGTACCAAGTGAGCGCGTCCGCGCGGAACGGTCCCGTGTCGAGCGGCCGCACGGCGTCGGAAGTCCACCACATGAATCCCGCGCAACCGATGGCTACCAGTGCCAAGGCGCCCCAACGGCGACGCAGGCCCGGCGCGGCGACGCCAGCTTCGCTGACAAAGAACGGCCCCGTAAGGAACATTACGCAGACCGTCACGACCAGGATTAGCTCTGGTACGAGAAAGTTAACGCCGTTGTTGATTTGGTCGATGGCGGTCGCCATGGTCTTACTGCTCCTGCCGCTCGGGGCTTTGTGCTACGGCGACAGCCTTTGCTTTGTAATCGATCGGCGCCCGTCCCTCGTACAGCTTGGCGACAGCCTCGACGTCGGGGCGAATGACGTCCACGAGCGGCTGCGGCTTCAAACCGATCCACAAGCACGCGGCGGCCAGCGGAATCACCGCCGCCAACTCACGCAGCGAGATGTCGCGAATCGGAGCATGGTGGCCGTGGTCGTGATCGTGAACAGCCGGTTCCTTGAGCTGGCCGAAGAAGACCCACTGCAGCATCGACAGCAGATACCAGGCGCCGAGCACGAGACCGGTCGCGGCCGCGGCGGCGTAGTAGGGATTCCGCTTGAACATGCCAGCCAGCGACAACATTTCGCCGGGGAAGCCGTTGAGGCCCGGCAAGCCGACGCTCGCCATGGAAACGAACACCATGATCGCGGCCATCAACGGCAACCGGCTCGCCAGCCCGCCGAGGTCGTCCATCATGCGGGTGTGGTACCGCTCGTAGAACATGCCGACGATGAGGAACAACGCTCCGGTCGACAGACCGTGGTTGATCATCTGCAGCACGCCGCCGGTGATCCCTTCCACATTCAAGGCGAACAGCCCCAAGATGCAGAAGCCTAAGTGAGCCACGCTGGAGTAGGCGACGAGCTTCTTCACGTCGCGCTGAATCAAGGCACAAAGCGAACCGTAGACGATGCCGACGATCGAAAGAATCGCCGCCGCCGGCATACCGATGGTAAGGCATGCATCGGGCAGCATCGGCAGACAGAACCGCAAGAAGCCATAGGTGCCGAGCTTCAGCAGTACGCCGGCCAGCAGCACGCTGCCCGCGGTAGGCGCCTCGACGTGGGCCAGCGGTAACCACGTATGGAACGGAAAGACCGGCACCTTGATCAGGAAGCCGACAGATAGCGCCAAGAACGTCGCCACCTGCAGTTCGAACGGCATCGGATTGGCTTTGTACCAAGCCGCGAGTTCCGGCAACGAGCAAGGCGAAGTCAAACCTCCCTTGGCGGCGTAGGTGATCAGCGTGATCAACCCCAGCAACGTCACGAGGCTGCCGGCCAGCGTGTACAGGAAGAACTTCACCGCCGCGTAGCGACGTTGCGGTCCGCCCCAGATCGCAATCATGAAGAAGAGCGGAATGAGCGTGAACTCGAAGAAGACGTAGAACAGCACGGCATCGAACGCGCAGAACACGCCGATGACGCCACTCTGCAAAATGAGCAGCGCGGCGTAGAACTCAGATTCCCGCTCGCTAATCGCTTCCCAAGAGCACAGGACGCACGCCACGGTGAGCAGCGTCGTCAGCACGATCATCACGACGCTGACGCCGTCGAGGCCGAAGTGAAACTCAAGCTTGATCGCGTCGGCGGCAGCTTCGGGGGTCGACGTGTCGCCGATGATTTCCCACACGCGGCGGTACTCGACCCGCGGATTGATCGGCGAATCGCTCGCCGAGGCGCCCTGCTTTGCTTGCAGCGCGCGGTAGTCGGCGGCCATCTGCAACGACAACGCGAGGGCGACCAACGATCCCCCGAGGGCGATCCAGCGCGCGGAGCGTTGCTGAGAAACACCCGAGAACAGGAGCAGCAGCCCCCCCGCTCCCAACGGCACCAGCAGCAAGATGAACAGAAGTTGGATCATTTAGCCGTCGCTAATCGAAATGAAATCGTGAATGTCGTGAACTCGCACTGCAATCGCGGTTAGCGATCGAACAGCCCGAGCATGTATCCCATGCAAGCCAAGGCGCCGACCCACATCATCAACGCGTAGCTCGAAATGTAGCCAGTCTGCAGCAACCGCGGGGCGGCGCTGAGGATTCGCGGCAACGCCCCGACGCCGTCGACGATCCGGTCGATCACGTGGACGTCGAACAGGAAGCAAAGCTTGGCGAGTCCCCGCAGCGGCATCACCAAGATCGCCGTGAAGATCTCGTCGAGGAAGAACTTGCGCGACGAGATGTCGTAGGCAAAGTTCAGCCCCTGGGCGAGCTTCGCCGGGAGCATCGGGTTCTTCACGTACATGAACCACGCGGCTCCGATGCCGACGAGCGCGATAATGCCGCTCTGCACCATCAGGTTGATGTGGAAGACATGCTCTTCGATGGGCGTGAAGCCAGGCGTGTGTTCGAAGTAATGGGCGAACAAGTGCGTGATCGCTACCGCGCCGCCCGCGGTCAGCGCGCCAACAGCTAAAATGCGGAGCGGCCAAGCCATGGCCGGCGGTGCATCGTGCGGGTGGTGCCCAGCTTCCGGCGGCGTGCGTTCGGGGCCCCAGAAGGTCATGAAGTACGCGCGGAACGTGTAGAACGCCGTGAGCAACGCCGTGATCGTCGCCACCCAGTAAACGGCGGTGAAGGCTGTACCGTACTTCTCGCTGTGATGCCCTGCCTCGTGGAGCACCGCGAGGATTTCATCCTTACTCCAGAAACCAGCCAGCAGTGGCACGCCCGCGAGCGCTGCGGCGCCACACAGGAACGTCCAGTGAGTGACCGGAATCACCTTGCGAAGCCCGCTGAAGCGACGCATGTCGATGACGTCGCCCATCGAGTGCATCACGCTGCCGGCCGCGAGGAACAACAGCGCCTTGAACACGCCGTGCGTCACCAAGTGAAACATGCCGGCCGTCGCGCCGGCGGTGGCAAGTTCCGCTCCCGCGGCGCCAACGCCAAGGGCCATGAACATGTAGCCAAGCTGACTCACCGTCGAGTAGGCGAGCACCCGCTTGAGATCGGTTTGCGTCAGGGCGATCAACGCGGCAATCAACGCCGTCGTGGCGCCGATGCAGGAAATGAAGACCTGAGCGCTCGGAGCGTACATGAATAGCGGCGTGCTGCGGGCAACCAAGTAGACGCCGGCCGTGACCATCGTCGCGGCGTGAATGAGCGCGCTGACCGGGGTCGGGCCTTCCATCGCGTCCGGTAGCCAGACATGCAGCGGAAACTGAGCACTCTTGCCCATGGCACCCACCAGCAGCAGGAAGCAAATCGCCACCATGCGGGTCGGATGGTCGCCGGCAATGAGCGACAGCTCGTCGGCGTCGAACAATACCTTCGAGAAGTCCATCGTCCCGAACGTATCCCAGATCAGGAAGATGCCGAGGATCAGTCCCATGTCGCCGATGCGATTGACGACGAACGCCTTCTTCGCGGCAGCGGCGGCGCTCGGCTTCTGGAACCAAAAGCCGATCAGCAGGTAACTGCACAGACCGACGAGTTCCCAAAAGATGAACAGTTGCAGGTAGTTCGCCGACAGGACGAGCATCACCATCGAAAACACGAACAGCGACACGGCCCCGAAAAACCGCGGGTACCCCTTATCGCCGTGCATGTAGCCCGAGGCGAACACCGACACCAAAAAACTGACGCTGGTGACCATCGTGAGCATCAGCGCGCTCATCGCATCGGCCCGTAGGTCGATGCGAACGTCAATCGAACCGACCTTCAGCCACGAGTATCCGGTGGCGATGGCGCCGACGACGCTTTCGTCGTGATCAGCAAACGTGCCGGGGACGACCTTCGTTACGAGCAAGATCGCGCAGACCATCGACGTAGCCAGCGCCAGCCAGCAGGGCCAGTGGCTCCGTTCGTGGAGCAGCGACTTGCCTAGCAGGGCGATCACCAACGCGGCCACGAGCGGGGCGCCCGGGATCAGCCACAGCACAAGTTGTTCGGTCGCGGGAGACATGGGGAATTTGGTGATCGGGGAGCGGTGACTGGTGATCGGTGAGGACAGGCGAGTGACCGGCGGCTCTCGCAATCAGCAATCTTCCGACTGCCGATCACGAATCACCGATCACTCTTCTCAATACTCATCATCCGGCGGCGAAGGAGTGAGCACCTTGCGCGGATCGGTCGTCGTCGCGAGCGACACGGGGAAGTCATCGTCAATGTCGGGGACTTCGCCCGCGACGGTTAAGCGAGGATGCACTTGCTCCGGCTGTTCAATAAGCGCCGGCGGCAGCACGCGTTTGTCCCACTTCGGGAGGTCGGGTTCGCTGAGTTTGCTCCAAATGTCGACGTCGAGCGACTTGGTGCGTTGGTAGAGCGACAACACGAGCGCGAGCCCGAGAGCCGCCTCGCACGCCGCGACGGTCAGCATGAAAATCGTGAACGACTGACCTTCGAGATTGTCGTGCATCCGGCCGAACGTGAGCAGCGTCAGCGAGACGCCGTGCAGCATCAGCTCCACCGACAGGAAAATCAGAATGAGGTTCCGGCGCGTCACGAAGCCGATGCCGCCCAAGACGAACAGCGCGGCCCCAACCGCTAAATAACAACCCGAGTCAGCGGTCATAGCGTTCCTTCAGCCCTCCGCGGCGCGATCGCGATAGCGCCAATGCCAGCCACGAGGAGCAACGTGCCGGAAATTTCGACGGCGTACAGATAGTCGCCGAACAGCGACAGCCCCAACGATCGCAGCGAACCGTACGGCGAGTTTTCCTTCGGTTCGCTGAAGGGGTTCGAAGCCGCCGCGGCCGTTAGCGCCGGACCGCCGTCCGCAGCCGGCGCGTCTTTCTGCCACATCTGGAAGTTCCAGAGCAGCGCGGCGAGCATCAGCCAGCTCGCGACGATCGACATGATCGGCGTCCGCGAGCGGTAGTCGTAAAAGACGCGTCCCTGCTGCTGGGCGAGCATGATGACGAACAAAAACGTCACGATGATGGCGCCGGCGTACACGATGATCGTCGCCGCCGCCAGAAACGGCGCCGACTGCATCATGAACAACCCGCACGCGCCAAGCGTCGCCAACGCAAACCACAGCGCCGCATACACGGGCGAGCGGCTCGTCACCATCATCACGGCGCTCAGCAGCGCCGAGCTGGTGAACATCCAGAACAAAATCTTGTCGGTCAGATCGCCGGCAGGATTGCCGAACGTCGTCACCGCGGCGATCAGGCCGGCCGAGGCCAGGATCGAGCCGAGCAGCCGTAGCCCCGCCGCGCGCTGAGACGCGGCTAGCCACGTGCCGATCGCGCCCGCGATCAACGAACCAAATAGTACGCTTTGAGCAGCCGATTCACTCATCGTGATTACGTCGCCCCCCCGGGATCGTCGAAGGGACGCGGATTGTTATAGGTGTGGATCGTGCCAGGCGCCGTCGATTGAGCCGAGCGGTCGCCAGCGGTGACTTGAGTCGCCGGCGCCACGGTCGGCAACGTGCCGAAGTCAGCGGCCGGACCAAGCTTGCCGCGCCGCGTACGGAGCGGATCGCGGGGATCGTCTTTCGTCTTGTCGTACACGTCGAGCAGTTTCTCGCGGTCGAACCGCATCGACTCGCGCGTCTCGCCGGTCAGGTCGTAGATGTGCGTTAGTTCGATCGCGTCGACCGGGCAAGCTTCCTCGCACATGCCGCAGTAGATGCAGCGAAGTTCGTCGAGAACGAACGTCGCGGGGAACTTGTCGCGATCAGGCCAGTCGGGCGGCGCCGCGGAAGCTTCGATCGAGATGCAGTCGGCCGGGCAAGCCGTTGCGCACAACATGCAGGCGACGCACTTCACGCGGCCCTTCTCATCGCGATTTAGCCGGTGGACGCCGCGGTAGTGCAGCGGCAGCGACGGCTTTTCTTCCGGGTATTGCTGCGTGACCGGATCGTAATGGGTGACGTGGCGGATCGTGGTCTTGAGGCCGTCGAGAATGGCCGGGAGAAATGTCATCTCCCAGAACCCCATCTCGGGCTCCTCGATCCACATTACGTCGTCTTTTGCAACAGCCATAGCGTCAGCAGTCTATGCGTTAAGTCGATTGAGTGATAGCGGCTCGCGAACTACGTCGCGAACCGGTGCGCCAACTCCGCCGCGCTTGGGCGATGCCGAATTTCTGCTCGCTTCATCGCGACGCTGATCAAACCGGCGACGGCGAACAAACCGAGCGAGATCGGCGTCAACCACCAACGGTCCCAGCCAAATTGCAGCACCGTCATCACCGCCACCATATTGGCGAGCGAAAGCGGAATCAGCGCCTTCCACGACAGGTTCATCAGCTGGTCGAAGCGGAAACGCGGAATCGTCCAGCGAAGCAACATGATGAACACGATCACCATACCGACCTTGAACAACAGCACGCCAATCTTCACGACCCAGGCGCCGGTGTAAGCCGACTCAGGGGTGGCGATCCACGGGAAGTGCCAGCCGCCGAAGAACAAAATGCTCGTCAGGAAGCTGGTGAGAATCACGTGAGCGTATTCGCCGAGGAAGAACAGGGCGAACTTCATCGAGCTGTATTCCGTGTGGAAACCGCCGACGAGTTCCTGTTCGCATTCCGACAAGTCGAACGGCAGGCGATTCGCTTCAGCCAGAGCGCTGGTGAAGAAGATCAGGCAAGCCAACGGCTGAGTCCAGAAGTACCAGTCCCAGAAGCTGCCCGTTTGCTGCATGAGCAGCGTGTTGATGTCGAGCGTGCTGCCGAGCAGGGCGATGCCGAGAATCGACATGCCGAGCGGAATTTCGTAGCTAATGACCTGAGCACTCGCCCGCAGCGATCCGAGGGCGCTGTACTTATTGTTCGAAGCCCAGCCGCCGAGGATCACGCCGTACACGGACAGACTCGTGATCGCGAAGATGAACACGATGCCGATGTTGACGTTCGGAGCGATCAGGAACCGCACGAACCACGGAATGCCCTCGGCGCCGTAGGGCCCGAACGGCACGACCGAGAAGGCAAGCATCGTCGTCATGAAGCCGATGCCCGGCGCCGCGTAGAACAGCACCTTGTCGGCGCCCGCCGGCGTCACTTCTTCCTTGAGCAAGAATTTGGCGCCGTCGGCCAGCGGCTGAAAGATCCCCATCGGGCCGACGCGATTCGGACCGCGGCGATCTTGCATCCACGCTGAAAGCTTGCGCTCCAGCAGAATGAGGTACGAGATGACGCCGAGCGTCACGCCGACCACGACCGCGATCGTCACCAGCGTAGTGATCAGCTCTTTCGGGATGTATTCGAAGATGGAGTCCATTTGTCGGTCAGGCTTTTAGCCCGACTTGCACCCAATTTTGATTCTCAATCAATCGCAATCACTTCAATCTCAAACGCTACGCACGTCAGGCCGAAGCCCAACCTACGCCTTCGCCACCACGTGAGCTTCCGGGGCGCCATGCTCGTTGAGCAGCACGCCGCAGTCGCCGAGCGTGCCTTGCGCGAACGCGGCAAACGCTGGAATCTTCTCGGCCATTTCTTTCCGCACCGCAGCGGCGTTGAACAGGCCCTTGCGACCGGTGAGATCCCACAGGATTCGACCATCAGGCCGCGTCCCATCGGGGCCGCGAACCGAGCGTCCAATGTGCTGGGCCAGGCCCTTGTAGTTCACAAAGCTGCCATCGCGTTCGGCGAATGAACCGCCGGTGAGCAAGAAGTCGGCCCGCTCGCTGATCGGCGAGGGCAAAATGTCTTGCACGATCACCAGCGCCGCCTTGCCAAGGCCAGTCGCTTGCTTCGACTCCAACCAGCCGGTTGGATCGCCGCCCACAAGGTAAATCGCTTCGAGCTTGCCCGCGGCGCCGTCGGCGGCGAGATCGCTCAGCGTCGTCGCGGCGCCGGCAAAGTGGTTCAGCACCATCTGCACGCCGCGACGATTCGGGGCCTTCTCGGCTCGGATCGTGAACTTCACCGGTTCCTTCGGCTTGCCAAAGAAATCCTTCGGATAGGTATCGTCCTCGCCGACGGTCTTCACCGGGCCAAGAGCCAACTTTACCTTCGGCGACAACCCGCGGAGGTAGCTCGCCAGCATGTAAGCTTCTTCAACCGTCATCCACGGCGAGAAGACGGCGGCGCACTTTTCGGGGGCGCGACCAACGGCCTTCGCCAGCGCCTTCTGCAATGACGGAATAACGTCGTCCCAATCGCGGGTGCGAATTTCGCCGTTCTTGCGACGAGCCGGGAATGTGAGGCGTTCGTCGCTGTGAATGTACTTCCAGCCGAACCGACCTTCGTCGCACATGAAGTCGCCTTGTGCCAGCGGGTTCGACCGCGGCGTCAGGCGATAGACTTGGTCTTCGTTTTGGTCGACGTCGACGCTGCAACCAGTGCTGCAGCCAGCGCAGACGCTCTTGGTCGTCTTCAGCCACCAAACGCGTTGCTGGTAGAGGAAATCCTTGCTGCAGAGGGCGCCGACCGGGCAGAGGTCGACCACGTTGCCGGCCAGCTTGTTGTCGCACGGAATGCCGGGGAACGTATCGATCGTTTCGGTCGAACCGCGGGCAACCACCTGCAGTTCCGATGTGCCGCTCACCTCGCGCGTGAACCGCACGCAGCGGGTGCACATGATGCAGCGATCGGTGAACAGCGTGATGTTCTCGCCGATGTGGTCCTTATCCGGCTTGATGTTCTTCGGCTCTTGGAGCCGGCTGTAGCCGCGACCGTACTTGTAGCTGTAGTCCTGCAGGAAGCATTCGCCCGCTTGATCGCACGTGGGGCAATCGAGTGGATGGTTGAGCAGGAGATATTCGAGCGTCGCCTTCTGGGCCGCCTTTACCTTTTCGCTGTCGGCGATGACGACCGTGCCTTCTTTCACCGGCGTCTGGCAGCCGGGAACAAGCTTCGGCTGCATCACCACGGTGCCGTCCGGCTTCGTGTCGCCCACTTCGACGAGGCACATGCGGCAGCTGGCGACGACCGACAACGCGGGGTGCCAGCAGTATGAGGGAATCTCGTAGCCGATCCGCTGGGCCGCCTGGATGCAGTTCAGCTGCTCTCCATCCTTGAGCTCGAGCGTCTGGTTATTGATGATCGCCGTGGCCATTACAAACTCCTCGCCCGTCGCGGGGGAGGCTTCGTGGGTGGTGTCTCGTTCGTATCGTTCGCTGCGGAAGGTTGTCGCAACAAAACCGAAATTAGTGGGCTCCTGCCATCAACTCTTGAGCACTCGTCACTGATCGCCGGCCGCTGCTGATGTACTCTTCAAAATCGGCGCGGAACTTTCTGATCGCGTTCTTCACCGGCCAAGCGGCGCCGTCCGACAGGCCGCAAATCGTCGTGCCCGGGATGATGCCCATCGAGCCGGCGACTTCCGTCAGCGTGTCGAGGTCTTCCATCTTGCCGTGACCGGCGCGAATCCGCTCGAGGATCTTCGTCATCCACGCGGTCCCTTCGCGGCACGGCGTGCACTGGCCGCACGACTCATGCGACATGAACCGGCAGCAGTTGTATAACACGTCGACCATGCTTGTCTGATCGTCGACGACGACGACGGCCGCGGTGCCGAGACCAAGGCAACCCGCCTTGCCCGGACCGTTAAAGTCGAGCGGCGTGTCAAGTTCATCGGCCGAGAGGAACCCCATGCTGATGCCGCCTGGCACAACCGCCTTCGCTTTGCGGCCTTTCCAAACGCCGCCGGCATGTTCGTCGATCAGTTCGCGAGCGGTAACGCCCAGCGGCAACTCGACGCAGCCCGGCTTGTTCACATGGCCGCTGATGCAGTAGAGCTTCGGGCCGTAGCTGCCCATATCGCGGGGGTTGTTCGGATCAGGCGGCACGCCGATCGACTTGAACCACTCCGAACCGCGATTGAGGATGTGCGTGACGCAGCAGAGCGTTTCGACGTTGTTGACGATCGTCGGCTTGCGGAACAACCCTTCGATGGCGGGGAACGGCGGCTTGATCCGCGGCCAAGCCCGCTTGCCTTCGAGGCTTTCAATCAACCCCGTCTCTTCGCCGCAAATGTAGGCGGCCGCCCCGCGATGCAGGACGACATCGAGGTTGAACCCCGAGCCCATGATGTTCTTGCCGAGCAGGCCGGCGGCGTAGCACTCTTTGATCGCCGCATCGAGCACGCGGTAGCTGCGGCCGTACTCGTAACGCAGATAGAGGTAGGCCTTTTCCGACTTGATCGCGTAGCAGGCGATCGCGATCCCTTCGATCAACTGATGGGGATCGAGTTCCATCAGGATGCGGTTGTTGAACGTGCCTGGCTCGCTCTCGTCGGCGTTGACGCAGAGATAGATCGGGCCCGGATGATCCTTCGGCAAGAAGGTCCACTTCAACCCCGCGGGGAAACCCGCGCCGCCGCGACCGCGAAGGACCGAGTCCTTCACGAGCGTCGTCACGTCGACCGGCGTCATCGACAGCGCCTTCTTCAGCGCTCCGTAGCCGCCGTCGGCGCGATACGTTTCCAGCTTCGCGCTGTTCGGCTTGGCAATGCGGGCCAACAGGACTGGTTCGAAAGCAGGCATTGGGGAGGGTTCAGGGTTCGGGGTTCAGGAAGGAACAGGAATCACGGGAGACAGCATTTACTGAACCCTGAACCCTGAACCCTCGGCTAACTAATTCGTTTGAGGCTGCGTCACGCATGGGTAAGCCGTACGGCTACTGCTTGCCCACAATCCTCTCCACGTCTTCTTGCGAGACGTTCATGTGGCACTCGTCGTCAACGAGAATGCAAGGCGCTCCTTCGCACGCTCCAAGACACTCGGCATATTCGAGCGACACCGATCCATCGGCCGACGTTTGGCCAGGACCGACATGCCACTTATGGGACAGACCCTCGAGCAGTTCCTCGCCGCCTCGGAGCATACAAGAAATGCTACGGCAGACCCAGACCCGACGCTTCCCCAGCGGCCGGTCGGGCTCGCGGAAGAACTGGTAGAACGACATCGTGTCGTGGATTTCGGCCGGATGAATCTCCAGCAGTTCGCTGATCTCGCGAATCGCTTCCGGCGAAACCTGACGCAGTTCATCGTGAACGATGTGCAGCGCCGGCAACGTCACCGCGCGTCGATCGGGGTACTTCGGGAACTCGGCCCGAATCCGCTCGCGAATTTGTTCTGATAGTACTGGCATCGTTTCAGTGCTTAACCGCTGGTTAGCGATCCAACTCGGCCGCGATGATGTTGAGGCTGCCCAGCACGGCGACGACGTCGCTCAACTGGTGCCCCTTAATCAGGTGGGGGAAAATCGAAAAATGAATGTACGACGGCGGACGGGTCCGAGCGCGATACGCGCGGTTCGTGCCGTCGCCGACGATGTAGAACCCAAGCTCGCCGTTGGGGGCTTCCGTGGCGCCGTAGACTTCGTCCACCGGCACGGGGAAGCCGCGGTTCGGCATCAGGACCTCGAAGTGCTGAATCAGCCCTTCGATGCTCCGGTACACGGCCGGCTTCGTCGGCAGCACCATGTCGGTCACCGCGTCGACGTTCACCGGACCGGCAGGGATGTTCTCAATCGCCTGCTCGATGATCTTGATGCTCTCCATCATCTCGGCCATGCGGACGAGATAACGGGAGTAGACGTCGCCGCCGTTAGCGCAGACGACCTTGAAATCGAGGTCGGCGTAAGCGAGGTACGGTTCGTCCTTGCGCAGATCCCGCACGACGCCGCTCGCGCGGGCCAGCGGACCGGTGACGCTCAGGTTGATCGCGTCTTCCTTCGACAGGACGCCGATCCCCTTGCAGCGATCGACGAAAATCCGATTGCGGGTCAACAGGCGGTGCAATTCCGCGTGGACCGGCTTGAAGCCTTCGGTAAACCGACGGACCTTCGCGACCCAGTCGTTGTTCACGTCGAACATCACGCCGCCGACGCGGGTGAAGCTCGCATGAAACCGCTGGCCCGAGGCGTATTCGGCGATGTCGTAGATCTTCTCGCGTTGCGTAAAGGCGTAGAGGAACGCCGTGAACGCCCCGAGGTCGAGGGCCTGGGCGCCGCACGAGAGCAAATGATCGTGCAGCCGCATCAACTCGGCCAAGATCGTGCGGAGGTATTTGCAACGCGGGGTTAGCTCGATTCCCAGCAGCTTCTCAACCGTATGATGCCACGAGATCTCGTTGGCCATCGGCGACAGATAGTTCATCCGGTCGACGATCGTGACGTACTGGTTAAAGTCGAGATCCTCGCCCAGCTTCTCGAACCCGCTATGGAGATAGCCGATGTGCGGGACCGCCTTGACGACCTTCTCGCCGTCGAGCGTCAGCACCAGGCGCAGCGTCGTGTGCGTCGCGGGGTGCTGAGGGCCGAAGTTCAGCGTCCACAGGTATTCCTGGTCGACGGAATCGATTTCAGCGGCGTCTGATACAGCGAGGGGCATGTTTTGTAGGTCAGGCCTTCAGCCTGACGGCGTCACGTTTAGGTCGGGTCTGGCGACCGGACTTGATTTCAAACCAACTCGGCGCGTCTGTCGGGCTGAACGCCCAACCGACGGCTAGCTCTCTGCTCGCGTGATCACCGGGAAATTATGCCGCTCTCCAAACCCCTTCCGCGGATAGTCTTTCCGCAGCGGGTACGCGGTAAATTCATCCGGCATCAAAATGCGACGCAAGTCGGGATGTCCCGCGAAGACAATCCCGTACATGTCGTACACTTCTCGTTCCATCCAGTCGGCGCCCATCCACAGGGTGGTCACCGTCGGCAATTCCAATTCCGGCAGGTTCAGCGGCGTCTTCACGATCAGCCGTTCGCCGCTGTCCATGTTCAGCAGCGAATAAATGACGTGAAACCGATCGGTCGCTTCCGGGTACTCCAAGTAGTCGACGGCGGTGACGTCGACCAGCATGTTGAACCCGCCATCCTTCAGCCACGACAGAATCTCGTAGATCTTCGCCGACGGCACGACAATCCGACGATTGTCGCGAAACGACGACTCATCGATCTCGGCGCCGAACTTAGCTTGAATTTCTGCGAGGCTGGGCATTGGGCTGCTTCTGATTTAGTACTCGCCGCGACGGCACAACAAGCGTGCCTCGCGTGGTTCAACAACTAGCGGGGCGTCAGCGGGTGCTGACCATAAATCTCGAGGCCCGGCACCGGCGTCATTTCGCGGCGGCGACGGAGTTCGTCGACTTCGAACGGCAGCGGGCCAGTCGGCGTCGTCCGGTGAGCGAACTCGCGACCGTTGAACGTGCCGGTTTCCTTGATTTTGGTTTGCATCTCCATGATCGCGGCGATCAATTGCTCAGGCCGCGGCGGGCAGCCGGGGACGTACATATCGACCGGGATGAAGCGATCGACCCCCTGTACCACGGCGTAGGTGTCGAACACCCCGCCCGTGCACGCACAGGCGCCCATCGAGATGCACCACTTCGGCTCCGGCATCTGCATCCAGATCCGCTGGAGCACGGGCAGCATCTTCATCACCACGCGACCAGCGACGATCAACAGATCGCACTGCCGCGGGGTGAACCGCATCACTTCGGCGCCGAAGCGAGCCAAGTCATGCCGCGACGAAGCGGTCGCCATCAGCTCGATGCCGCAGCAGGCCGTGGCGAACGGCATCGGCCACAGGCTATTGGTGCGGGCCCAGTTAGCGGCCGCGTCGAGCTTCGTCACGAAGACGTTATCGGGAATTCCTACCGCCATTTGAACACTCCCTTCCGCCACGCATAGATGTAGGCGATCACTAGCGTGGAGATGAAGAACAGCATGATGGCGAATACTGTTCCGCGAAGTTCCACCGGAATCCCGCCATCGTCGCTGAACGCGCTGACGGCCCACGGGTAGAGGAACAGCAATTCGATATCGAACACGAGGTAGAGGATCGCTACCAAGCAGAACCGCACGTTGAACGGTTGCCGCGCATCCCCGATCGGATCCATGCCCGACTCATAGGGCATGTCCTTCACAGCGGTCTTCTTGCGGGGACCGATCAGATGCGTCAGCGCCAGATTCGTCGCCACAAAGCCGACTAGAATCACAGCGAAGACAAACAGCGGGGGAAATTCGGGCATGATCTTGGGTGGGATGTCGTGCACTGGCCGTTCGGCGCATCCAATTCGCCGAGCGTTCCGTAAGCGGAAGGGCGTATTCTAGACGGAACTCCCAAACTGCCACAAGCCGCGTCCCGAGTATCGGCTTCGCGCAATCTGCGGAAGTAGCCGCGGGTCAACGACCCGCCGGAGCGACGGTAAAAGACGGCCTGAGCCCTTCAAGTTACCGCTCGGCGGGCCGTTGCCCCGCGGCTAGTGGACTATTTCAATTCCTTAATCCGTACCTTCCGAAAGGCTACCGGATCGCTGTGCCCCGCAAACCCGAAGTGCCCCTTCGCGCGAGTGGCCCCAGGATGCTCCAGCCCATCGGCCGGCTTCTTAAGGGCCTCGGTCAGATTGGCGTCGAGAATCTTGTGGCCATTGAGGGTAGTCACAATCTTGTCGCCGTCGACGACCGTCTCCTGGTAATTCCACTCGCCCACCGGCTTGAGATACCCCCTCACAGCGGGGACTAGGCCGTAGGCGCTCCCGTGGGCTTGGTAGTCGTGCAGATCGGGATAGTGCTCGGGCGAATCGTCGAGCACCTGCAGTTCGATCGCATCATACGCCGGGTTCTTCTCAGGGCCGGGCGAGCGAATCGCCAAGCCGTTGTTCCCGCCAGGCGGCAGCTTGAACTCTAGCCGCACCACGAAGTTATCGTATTCCTTCTCCGTCAGCAGGTTGCCGCCAGTCCCTTTCTTCGCCTGAATGGCGCCGTCGACGACCTCGTAATCCTTCGTCGCGCCGATCCAGCCGGTGAGATCCTTCCCATTGAACAACTCGACGAATCCTTCTTCGCCGCCGCCGATGTCCGACAGTAGCTTCGCCGCTTCCTCCGCGGGAATCTCACGCACGAAGACGTTCTTGAACCGCGTTTCGCTCCCATGCGTCTGCAGTTGGATCGTCCCCTCCGGGATCATTGGCAGCGCGCGGTCGAAGTAGTTCTCCAGCACAACGTTGTCGACCACCTTCTTGTCGTTCAGCACGACGGTGACCTTGTCGCCGACCATGCGGACGTACATGCGGTTCCATTCGCCGATCGGCTTGTCGGCGACTTCGCTCGGCCAGCGCTCGGCTTTTTGGTTGTTCCACAAGCCGCCCGAACCTTTGTCCGAACCATGCTGGTGGGCATCATTGTTGGTCGGATCCCACAATTGCACCTGCGGCGTATCGCGCAGGTAGATGCCGCTGTCGCCCTTCGGCGAGAGCTTCCAGTCAACCCACAACTCAAAGTTGCCGTAGTTCTTATCGGTCACCAAATGCGGACCGTGGCCGTCGCTCACTAACTCGCCATCATCGACGCTCCAATGCTTCGGCACGTCGGCATCCCAAGCGGCTTGCTGCTCGGGCGTGATCTTCTTCGGGTCAGCCGTCGAGCCGCCCTTCCAACCTTTGAGATCCTTGCCGTCGAACAGCGCCACGAATCCCTTGGGCGGCACGTTCTCAGCCGCGCGGACCACAGTGGCGAACATCAACAGAACCGCCAGGCAGGCGGAAAGGCGGGCAACCATCGCGGGAGTCTCTCCGGGGAGTCGTCGAGTGGCGCTGGCTGAGGCCGCCAGCTGGGTCGCCTCAATATACCCAACTCGCAACTCCCCTGGCGACCCGCTCCCCGCGCTGGATTAGGTCACGAGCTCCCGCTCGATGATCTGCTGCGGCGTCATCAGCGTCGCATAGACCCGCTCGCGCAATTGCATCATCTGTGAGCGCAACGAGCCGCGCGAATAATGGCGAAAAGTGTAGGCATGCCGCATCTCGGTGGCGAACCGATCTTTGTAATGCTGCCGCCCCGGACCGAAACAATATTCCTGATCACCCCGCCGGAACGAGTCTTCAATCATCTTGTGGAGCAGGATTTTGCCCGCTCCGGCCAGTTCTTCCGCCGGGTCGTAGCCCATCCGCAGGCCGTAAATATTGCCGCCGGCGACATAGTTATAGAAGAAGGCCGCCGGCCGGCCGCCGACCATCAGCACCGCCACGTCGAGCATCCCCAGCGCCGCCGCATGACGATGCAACGGCAACAGCACCTTCCGCACCAACGGCGAACAGAGCGTGCTTTGCGACTCAGCGTCGGCCTGCCAACTCTTGCGGGCGACCTGCTCGCACAGGTCGTAAAGCTCGAAGTGCTCAGCCTCCGTCCCCTGCCCGCCCGGCTCCGGTCGTCCGCGCAGCAGCCGCACATCGCCTAGCTGCTCGAGTTGCTGCAAGTCGCGACGCATCTGCCGGCGCCAGTTGTGCGATTTGTTCGCGACGAACTCTTCCCAGGTTCCCTCCATGCGACAGATCCGAACCTCCATCCGCGGCCGGCTGAAGAACGGCAACCGCACGTCGCGCATCGCTTGGCCGACAGCGAGAAACTCCGGCGCCGCTTCATCGACCCAGCAGAGATCAATCAGATCCCAATCGCGTCGCGTCGATTGCACGTGACGAATCGCCGCGCGAAACGCCGCCGCCGGATCGGGACCAATCGGTCCGTAAAACGTTCCCCAATCGTTGAGGGGGTAGGTCAGCATCCGCAACATGCCGACCTTGCGACGCTCGGCCCGCACGCAAAACGGCACGATGCCTACCGGGACGCCGTCGCGTTCGACGACAATCACCCGCAGCTTCTGCAAGTCGGGGTAGTGCTTCCAAGTCGTTTCGAGCCACTCGAGCGTCTGAAAGAAGCTGGCTCGATGCGTTTGCGACCAAAGGCGACGCCACGTGGGACGGATAGCGTCGAGTTCATCGATGTCGTTCAGCTCGGTGGTGGTCAGCATGGCGGCGCGGAGCAGAGAAGGACTGGGTGTTCATGCCACGAAATCGGCACAAAAACCTAGCCCGACGCGCTGCGCGACCATGGGGGCGAATCCCCCACGCCTATCCGTAGCCCGACGCTCGTCTCTCAGCGGCGACCACCCTCGCTCAGTCCACGAGTCCCGCCTCGTTCAACTCTTGCTCCGAGTAGAGGCTATCCGCAATCTGCTCTCGCCACTTCATCAGCCGCGACTTGAGCGTCGCCGCCGAGTAAGCGCGGAACGTGTACGCATGGCGCATCTCAGTCGCGAACCGATCCTTGTACGCCTGTCGGCCGGGGCCAAAGCTGTACTCCTCGTCGCCGCGGGCGAACGAGTCTTCCAGCATCTTGAAGAGCAGAATCCGGCCGCAGTGTTCCATCTCCGCCGTCGGATCGAACCCAGCCCGGAGGCCATAGGTCCGCCCCGCCGCAACGTAGTTGTAGTTGAACGCCACCGGCCGGCCGCCGACGGTGAGGATGTTGGTGTCGAGCATCCCCAGCGACGCCGCTCGGCAGTGGATGTCAAACAATAGGTCCCGCACCCGCGGAGACGACAGCGTGCTTTGCGACGCCGCATCAGCCTGCCAGCTGTGCGCGGCGATCTGTTCGCAAATCTGGTAGATCTCCGCCGTCCGCGCATCGCGTCCCGTCCCGCCCGCCGCGGGGCGATACCGCACGAGTTCGACGGCGCCCTGCTTTTCAAGCATCTCGACGTCGCGACGCATCTGCCGCCGCCAGTTGCGCGACCGCGATTCGACGTACGCCTCCCAACCGCCCGCCATACTGCAAAAGCGGACTTCCATCCGCGGGCGGATGAACAGCCGCGCCCCGGCGCCGCGCAGCGTCTCGCCAATCGTCATGTACTCGGGAGACGCCTGATCGATGTAGCGAAGGTCGATGAGATCCCAATCGCGCGGCGTCTCCATCACGTGTCGCAAGGCCGCACGAATCGCCACCTGCGGTTCGGCGCTGATCGGGCCGTAAAACGTCGACCAATCATCGAGCGGGTAGGTCAGCACCTCGACCGTGCCAACGCGGCGCCGTTCGGTCCGCACACAAAACGGCACGATGCCGATTGTCTCGCCGTCGCGTTCAACAACAACGGCGCGCAGCCGTTGCTGCGGATAGTGGCCCCACGCCGCTTCGAGCCACTCGAGCGTCTGAAAAAACGAATACCGCGGCGTCGCCTGCAGTAAACGATTCCAGGTCTCTCGCAGCGTCGTTAACTCGGCAAGTTGGTTGATTTCGCGAACGTGAAGCATGTCAGCGGAGCGGCTCGGCGTGGTGCGAATCCTTTATCAGCTGAAAAGATAGCTCGCCGCTCGGATTACATTCCCGTAACCGACCCATTGCTACATCCGTCACAACAGCACCAAGCACATTCAAGCGAGCCGCGGGGTTCATCCCCGCGGTCTTCATTCCCCCCGCGGTCTTCAAACGAAAACGAAAAGAGGCCCGCCGAAGCGAGCCTCTTCCCAAATCGAACTGATCGACCAATCGGTCGTTTACTCTTCCGAGATCACCAACGTCTCAATCTTGTCGCCCTGCTTGATCTTGTTGACGACGTCCTGCCCCTTGTCGAGCACCTTGCCGAACACGGTGTGCTTGCCATCGAGCCACGGGGTCGCAACATGCGTGATGAAGAACTGCGAGCCGTTCGTGTTCGGGCCGGCATTGGCCATCGACAGAATGCCAGGGCCTGAGTGCTTCAAGTCCGCAACGAATTCGTCGCCGAACTTGTAGCCAGGACCGCCGGTGCCGGTCCCTTCGGGGCAACCGCCTTGAATCATGAAGTCTTCAATGACGCGATGAAACTTCAGGCCGTCGTAAAAGCCCTTCTTCGCGAGCTTCTCGAAGTTCTCAACGGTCTTCGGGGTCTTGTCAGCGAACAATTCGAGGCGAATGACGCCCTTGTTCGTGGTCATCGTGGCGACTTTCATGGCAGCTCCAGAGTCGATTGTCCGAGGGTTATCGTTGCTGCCGGGATTATCTCGTGCAGCATGCTTGGAAAACGAGACGCTCCAGCCTATCGGCCGCGGGAGCAATCCTCAACCCTCGCGCGACTAGCCCCGGGCTCCGCCCGGGGGTCGGCCACTATTCCGTAACGCATTGCCCGCCGCGACGTTGCCCCCGAGCGGAGCCCGGGGCTAGAGTCTGGAAATGCCAGTCTGGCTGCGCACTACGTCCGCAGCGTCTGGCTCATCGCCGCCGCGATCGGCACGAAGATCAGCAGCGGCAGCCACGCCGCCAGCGACGGCCGCAGCATGTTCACCGAGCCTAGCGATTGGCAAGTCAGCGCCACCAAGGTGAACGCCGTCGCCACGCCGATGCAGATGCCAATCGACAGAAAGATATTCCGGTTGCTCCGCGATAACATCAATGGCAGCCCGAGCATCAGCAGCGTGCCGTCCATCAGCGGCTGCACGAACCGCGTGTGGACCGTCACGCGTACATCGGCGCCCAGGTCGGCGCCCGGATCATTCAACTCGTGGATCAACTCGCCGATCGACGCATACTTCCGCCAGTTCGAACCGCTCGCGAGCAACGGGAAAGGCAAGTCGCTCACGACGAACAACTGGTTGGCGCCAAGCCACGACGCATCTTGCGGCGTAACGATCACCGGCTGATCGTCGGCCATCACCGACGCCATACGGTCGACACGCGACGGCGACGTCACGCCGGTCAGCACGAATCCAGCTGGTCGATTGTCGACTGGGTCGGTGTAAAACGCTTCGGCCGCCACGAGCTGCTGGCCATTCTTCGCCAATTCCGCCGGCAGCACGAACGCTGGCTTCACGATCTTCCGCTCGGCCATCACGATCTTCTCGCCGCCGATGAGGATTCCGTTGCGATCGAACCGAGGTTCCAAATCGCGCGCCGCATCGCCGCCGAGATCTTTCGTATCGCGCGTCAGCTCGTCGCGGACTCGCGGAATCACCAGTTCGCGATTCGCCACGCCGAGCAAGCTCACGCTTACCGCGGCCAGCAGAATTGGCTTCATGATCCGCATCTTCGAGATGCCGGCCGCCATGATCGCGGTCAGCTCTTGGTGCCGCTGCAACCAGGTGACGGTGAACATCGCCGAGATCATCGCGAGGATGCCGCTCGTACCGTCGAAGAACGAGAGCGTGCGGTAGGCATAGTACTTCGTCATGATGCCGAACAGGCTCCCCCCCTTCTCGGCGTACGACGAGAAGTGCTCAAGATGGCCGAACGCATCGATGACGATGTAGAGCCCGGTAAGGCTCAAGAAGCAGATGGCGAAGACCTGCACGAATTGCCGGAGCAGGTATCGGTTGAGGATGAACATCGCCAGCACGCCGGAAACTGCGGGGATAGAAGCCGCGGAGAGTAGTTTAATGGGGCTGCTAGCGTCAAGCTCGGCCGATTCACTCGCATCTGCTTGGCGGCTTCACGGCTTTGCGTAAGGCATTCTCCTGCCGACAGATCTCTCGCAAAGGCGCAGAGGAATGCGGAGAAATGCTTGCATCGACTACAGTGCCAGCGACAATAGCCACCAGAAAACTAATCAATTGCACCACGGATAGTTTGCATGCCCCCTCCCCTGGCAACGAGCCGCCGCTGGTGGAGCGAAGCCTGCCGTGCGGGGCTCGATCTACTCTTCCCGCGGCGGTGCGTGGCCTGCAACGACGATCTGCTCAGTGACGATTCTGAGGCGCCGTCGATCTCCATCTGCTCGCCCTGCCAGGGGAAGTTAGAGCTGATCGATTGGCCCGTCTGCCCGCGCTGCGCCGCCCCCGTGCCCGCAACGGGCGGCGTGACGCTCGATTGCAATCACTGCCGCGGCGATAAGCTGCGATTCCAACGGTCGCTCGCCCTCGGCAGCTACGAGGGCCTGCTCCGCCAGCTCGTCATGCGCACAAAAATCGATCGCAACGGCGTGGCGGCCAACTCGCTGATGGAATTGGCGTGGCGGCGGTTCGAATCGCAGCTCGCCGAATTGGATATCGATATCGTCACAGCCGTTCCAATGCATCGTTGGAAGCGTTGGCAGCGCGGCGTCAACGGCCCGCTCATTATGGCCCGACGGATCGCCGAACGGCTTCATGCACCCTGTTGGGGTGAGATGGTGCGGCTTGTGCGGAATGTGCCGCCGCAAGTCGGGTTATCACGCCCCGCGCGATTTCGCAATCTGGCGGGAGAAATGGTCGTAGGCCCGTCCTATCATTTACGGGCCGCCCGCGTTTTAATCGTCGATGATATTCTGACGACCGGCGCCACGTGCAGCGAAGCCGCGCGTGTGCTGCTCCGCGCAGGCGCCGCCGAAGTCACCGTGCTGGTCCCTGCCCGCACTCCCGCCTAGAACCTTCCTACCTTCGTTTTAGTTCCCACCGATGTCCTCGCCGCAGCCCACCGCGAAGCCCGAAAGCGCGCTCGACCCGTTCCGCCGGGCAATCGTGCGCGGCCTCGGCGTGTTGCTTCCGCCGCTGCTGACGATCGTCATCATCCTGTGGGTTTGGAACACGGTCGCCGACTATTTGCTGGTGCCGCTCGAGAACACGGCCCGCACGCTGCTCGTCGACTACCACGAAAAGGACATCATCCCCGCCGATTTGGTTCCGACGAACCAACCGGTGAAGGGTCGCGCGCTGATCAACGGCGCTGCTTACCGTCAAACCGCCGACGGCCAGTACATCCCCGCCGCCGACTACGACGAAGTCGCCGCGATCGTCGGCCATGGCCCGATGCCGGCCTCCGCCGACGCCGTCTATCAGCTCTACGTCGAAAACAAATACCTGCAGCGGCGGATCGTCGTGCCGATCTTCCTCTGCGTCTTTGTGCTGACGCTGTATCTGCTCGGCAAGTTTCTCGCCGCCGGCATTGGGCGATTCTTCTGGACGCAGTTCGAACGGGGCGTCACGCGGCTGCCGCTGATTCGCAACGTCTACTCGTCGGTCAAACAAGTGACCGACTTCATGTTCAACGAAACCGAGATCGCCTACACGCGGATCGTGGCGATCGAGTACCCCCGCAAGGGGATCTACCAACTCGCGTTCGTCACCGGCGAAAGCCTGCTCGACATCGCCTGCGCCGCGAACGAGCCGGTGCTGGCCGTGCTGGTGCCGACGTCGCCGATGCCGTTCACTGGGTTCACCGCGACGGTCAAGCGGAGCGAAACCATCGATCTCAACATCACGATGGAACAGGCGTTACAATACATCATGAGCTGCGGCGTCGTGACCCCGCCGCAACAAGGTTACAAAGCGACCTCGTTCCGCCAGCTTCCCGCTTCGCCTCCGCTGCCGGGCCTCAGTCCGGAAAATTGATGCCCGCCGCTCGTCCGCTCCGCATTGGTACCCGCGCTAGTAAGTTGGCCCGTTGGCAAAGCGACTGGGTAGCGGCCGAGCTGACGCGGCTTGGCGCCACGGTCGAGATCGTCGAGATCACCACTCGCGGCGACGTCGAGCAACTCGGCCCCGTCGCCGGCATCGGCGTTCAAGGCGTCTTCACCAAAGAGATCCAAGCGGCAGTCCTCGCCGGTGAAGTCGACCTCGCGGTCCACAGTCTCAAAGACCTGCCGACGGAGCAGGTCGCCGGGCTCGTACTCGCCGCAACGCCGCCGCGCGAAACCGTCGCCGACGCCCTGGTGGCGCGCACCGGCCCGGCGCTTGCAGAACTCCCCGCTGGCGCCCACGTCGGCACCGGTAGCTTGCGCCGCCGCGCGCAGCTGCTTCACTTACGGCCCGACCTGCACATCGCCGGCATTCGCGGCAATGTCGACACGCGACTCCGCAAACTCGACGAGGGCGAATTCGACGCCATCGTGCTGGCAGCCGCCGGCCTCATCCGGCTCGGCCTCGCCGGCCGGATTAGCGAACTCCTCGAACCGCCGCACATGCTGCCGGCGCCGGGGCAAGGTTCGCTCGCCCTCGAATGCCGGGACGACGACCGCGAGACGCACGCCATCGTGGCCCAGCTAAACGACGCGGCGACGCGGCTCGGCATCGTCGCCGAGCGGGCCGTGCTTGCCGCCCTCCACGGCGGCTGCTCCGCCCCAATCGCCGCCTGGGGCCGAGTTGACGGCGAACTGCTCCGCGTCGATGGCCTCGTCGCCAGCCTCGACGGCCGCGAGATCCTCCGCAGCTCGCTCATCGCCGACTTGCCTGCGGCAGACGCCCCCGCGGCCCTCCGCTCCGCCGCACAAACCGGCCAAGCCGTCGCCGACGAATTGCGAACCCTCGGCGCCGAGGCGATCATACTCGCCGCCCGTCAGGGCTAGCAGCCCTCTTCTAGCCCCGGGCTCCGCCCGGGGGTCGGCCACCACTCCCCGCAACGCGTTCCCCCTACGCAACGTCACCCCCGGGCAGAGCCCGGGGCTAGGGAACTCCCACTTCGCCCAACCGGCAAACTCTGCCGATTGCCGATCGGCAACGATCGGCGCCTTCTGCCGCTGGCGCCGCTAGCCTGCTAGCAACCGCGGTGCGCATTGCACTGCGAAAAACTCCAATCAATCTCTCCAGATCTTTCTCGGCACGCCGCGTGCACTGAGCCTGCCTCACCAACATGCAGGGGGGCAACGCCTGCACGACGGTTTCACAATGCCTTACGGCATGTACATCTCTGCGGAAGGGGCGCAAGCCCAGCAGCAGCGGCTCGAAGTGATCGCCAATAACATGGCGAATATGGAGACGGTCGGCTTCAAGCGCGACATCCCCATCTTCCAAGCCCGCTTCGCTCAGGCGATTCAGCAGCAGAGCGACTACCCGCATAGCGGCACGCAAAACGACGTGGGCGGCGGCGTCAAAATCATCGACGTCGAGACCGACTGGGACTCGAAAAGCGTTCGCCAAACCGACATTCCGACCGATTTCACGGTCAACGGCGAAGGCTATTTCCAGGTGCAGCACCCCGACGGCAACGTCTACCTCTCGCGGGCCGGCAACTTCCTGATCGATGCGAACGGCCGGCTGAACACGCAAGACGGCATGGCCGTTCTTGACGCCGACGGCAACGAAATCCTCATCGACAACACCCGCCGCTGGGAGGTTTACCCCGGCGGCAACATCGTGCAAGACGGCGAGTGGACCGCCATCGGCCTCGCCAAACCGCAATCGAACGGCGATCTCGTGAAGATGGGCAACAACCTCTTCCGCCCGCTCGCCCCCACAACGCCTGTCGCCGACGAGCAACGCGACGTTCGCCAAGGATATCTCGAAGAATCAGGCGTCAATCCGACGCGCGAAATGATGTCGATGATCGAAACCTCGCGGGCCTACGAAGCGAACACGCGCATGATTCAGCACCAAGACAACATGATCAGCGGCCTCGTGAACCGTCTTCTCTCGACGCGCAGCTAAGCAATCAATCCACCCCTCGGGCATCGTCCGAGGCCGGCCTCAACTCTCACTCATCAAAACGGCCATGAGCGTACAAACCCTCTACACCGCCGCCACCGGCATGGACGCCCTCGAGACCAAGCTCGACGTCATTGCCAATAATCTGGCGAACGTTAACACGACGGCGTTCAAGCAGGACCGGGCCAACTTCCAGGACCTGTTCTACCGCCAGATGCGCTACCCGGGCGCCCTCGACGCCGACGGCAACATCACCTCGACCGGCGTTGAAGTCGGTCTCGGCGCCCGCGTCTCCAGCACGCAAACCAACTACGAGCAGGGGGCGTTCGAAACGACAAACCGCCCCCTCGACCTCGCCATCGAAGGCGACGGCTTTTTCCGCGTCATCGACGCCACCAACGGCGGCAACCTCTACACGCGGGCCGGCAACTTCGGCATCAACGCCAACAATCAGATGGTGCTCGGCTCGGCCCAAAACGGCTTGGTGATCGACCCGCCGATCTCGATCCCGATCGAAGCGACCAACATCGTCGTCACCACCGACGGCCAGGTGCAGTACAGCACCGCCACCAGTCCGGCGCTGCAGAACGCCGGGCAAATCATGCTGTCACAGTTCTTGAACCCCGACGGCCTGATCAAGCTCGGCGACAACTTATACCGCCAAACCGACGCGTCGAGCTTCCCGGTCGACGGCCTCCCCGGAGCCAACGGCATGGGCACCGTCCGCCAAGGCGTGCTCGAAGCCTCCAACGTCCAGCCAGTGCAGGAACTCATCAGCCTGATCACGACGCAGCGGGCCTTCGAGCTCAACTCGCAGGTCGTCCAAACCGGCGACCAGATCATGCAGGTCGCTTCGAACCTCCGCCGCTACTAACGTCGCCTCGCACCGCTAGCACGCTCGGGTAGGCCAAACCATGTCACGCCAGTTCATCACGCTCGCCCTATTCTCGCTCACGCTCTGCGGGGCAGCCGCCTCCCACGCGACCGAGGTCATCCTCCGCAACCGCGTCGAAGCCAAGGGGAGCGTCGTCCTGCTGGGCGATATCGCCGAGATCAAATCAGCCGACGCCGCCCTGCGCGACCAACTGGCCGCGACGCCGCTCATCCCCTCCCCTGTCGCCGGCACGCCGCAGTATCTCCGCCTCGCCGAGATTCGCGATCTGGTCGCCTCGCGCGGCATCGAGGTCCGCGGCATTCGCTTCGGCGGTACCGCAGTCGTTTCCGTGAGCCCCGAACCCGTCGCTAGCGTCGCGCCGGCCGCCGGCGCCGGTCCAGGCGCCGCTGCCAAGCCCGCCGCGCCGCAACAGCCCGCCCTCCGCACCGAGGCCGAAGTTCAGCTCACGGCCGAGCAACTCTCCACTGCCGTGCGACGCCACCTCTACCAGCAAACGGGTCACGACCTCTGGAACGTCCGCGTTGAAGCCGATTCGAAGCTCGTTGGCATCGTCGAACAGGCGGGCGATAGCATCCGCTTCACCGGCGGCGAACCGCCGTGGGTTGGCCGCCAGAAGCTGACGCTGCACGCCAACGACAAGCCTGTGGCGATGGTCTTCGTCAAAGTCGATCGCCTGGAGATGACAGTCTTCGCCCTGCAGCCGATCAACCGTGGCGACCTCGTCCGCCGCACCGACGTCGAGCTCCGCCCTTACCTCGGGGCCCTCCCCGCTCAAGCGGCCACCACGCTCGAAGCGGTCATCGGCCACGAGGCCGTCCAAGGGATTCGCCCTGACTCGATGATCCAAACCAACCAGCTTCGCTCGCCAGTCGTCGTTCGCCGCAACGAACGCGTCAGCGTTCGCGCCCGGGCCGCCGGCGTCTCGGTTCGCACGTATGCCATCGCTCAACAAGACGGCGGGATAGGCGATCTGGTGATGGTGCAATCGGTCGCTAGCAAAGAACGTTACGCCGCTCGCGTGGTCGGCGCCCGCGAACTTGAGATCTTCACCGCCGGAACCTCGGCAACTGAAATCGCCTCCAATCCAGCTTCGGCGCGGTAATTGCAATTCACCCCCGGCATCCTCACCGGAACATTCTATGTCGCTCTTCTCACACAACCTTCGCCGCTCCTCGCTCGCCGCCTCGGTCACGGCCGGCGCTCTCCTCACGGGCTCGGCCCAAGCGCAGGACAGCAGCCTGTTCCTGTCGCCCATCGCCTCCCAGCCGCAACAGGGGACGTCGATGCAAACGGGCAATTTCATGTTCCGAGAATTGCCGGAAGACCATCGCCCCCGCGAGGTGCAGCTCCACGACACGCTCACCGTGATCGTCGATTACCGCACCCGCATGATCAGCGAAGGCGACGCCGAACAACGGAAGAATTCGTTCCTCAACCAAGCCCTCACCAGCTGGCTCGCCTTTGACGGCAAATCGATCCGCCTCGCCGAGCAAGCGGCGGGCGACCCCCGCATCGCCGGCATCAATAACAGCCAGTACCGGGCGGAGTCCGACCTCGAACTTCGCGACGCGATGTCGTTCAAAATCGGCGCCGAGGTGATCGACATCCGCCCCAACGGCAACCTCTACATCGAAGCCAACTGGAACGTCGAGAACAACGAAGAAAACTGGAAAATCTTCCTCAGCGGCGAGGTCAGCCGCGAATCGATCCAGCCCGACCGCACCGTTACCACCGACTCGATGGTCAACCTCAACATCAAGAAGAAAGAGGTCGGCATGGTTCGCGAAGGGTACGAACGGGGTTGGTTCTCCAAGTTCTACGATCGCTATAAGGCTTTCTAGGACCGCCTGGATTGCTCTCCTCTCGCCGCCTGCTTTTCGACTGACGATTATGAAACTCTTCCGCTCCGCCATCCTGACGCTGCTCGCCGTTGCTTCGCTCTGCGTCGGTGCCGCCGACCTCCACGCCCGCACGGTGCTGCGGAACATCGTCCGCGTGAAGGGCCAGGAAACGAACGTCCTCCGCGGGTTTGGCCTCGTCGTCGGTCTGCCTGGCACGGGCGAAGCGAAAGATCCGGCAACCATGCGAGCGCTCGCCCGCTCGATGGAAATCATGGGCGTGCCGGTCCCGGAAGTCCCCCTCGGCGGCCGCAGCGGACTGCAAGATTTGGAGAAAGTAAAGAACGTCGCTCTCGTGATGGTCACCGCTCGCGTGCCGGCCACCGGCGCTCGCCGTGGCGACCAGATCGACTGCTACGTCAGCGGCATCAACGGCAAGAGCCTCGCCGGCGGCCGCCTCGCGTTCGCCGCGCTGCAAGGCCCTCACACGCAAGACCGCCGCGTCTACGGCCTGTGCGAAGGCGCCCTCCACCTGCAAGATCCCGAATCGCCGATGGTCGCGATCATCAAGGGAGGCTGCCAGATGGAGGAAGACGTCTTTACGCCGTTCGTTCACAACGGCTGCATCACGCTGATCCTCGAAGAACATCACGCCAACTTCCAGACGGCCACCGAAGTTGTCGACTCGATTCACAAGCTCTACTCCCGCGAAGGCGACGGCTTCGTGCAGGCGGTCAACGCTTCGAACATCGTCGTCCGCATCCCGCAGGAATACCAAGACAACCCCGTCGCGTTCGTCGCCGACATCCTCGACGTCGACATTTACTCGGCCGAGCCCGAAGCCCGCGTCATCATCAACAATCGCACAGGGACGATCGTCATCAGCGGCGACGTTACCATCGGCGACGTCGTCATCTCGCACAACAACGTGGTGATCGAAGCCGGCGACCCGCCCGGGTTCACGCCGATCGGCACCGAGCAAGTCAATTCAACGAAGCTTGACGCCCTGGTCGACGCCCTCAACTCGATCAAAGTGCCGAACGAAGATCGCATCGAAATCATCAAAGAGATTGCTCGCAGCGGAAAACTGCACGGGCGATTGATTGTGGAATAAGAAGTGCGAGTGGTCCCCCCAGCCAACTCTTCGTCGCCAAGCATCGCCCCCAATTCGCCATCATGAACATCAACCTCAACAGCACCGCGAACATCGAGCCGCTGCGGGCGACGTACACGTCTGAAGAGCAGCGTCTCAAGGGCGCTCGCCAACTGCAGACCGCCTTCCAAGACTTCGTCGGCAAGAGCTTCTACGGCGAAATGATGAAGTCGATGCGGAGCACCGTCGGTGAACCCGCTTACTTCCACGGCGGCAACGCCGAGAAGATTTTCCAACAACAACTTGATCATCAACTGGCCGATGAAATGACGAAGTCAAACGCGGGCGATCTGGCCGGCACGATGTTCAAGCGTCAGTTCCCCAAGGAAGCGGCTCTGCTCGAGAAGGTCGACAAGCCTTCCGCCGCATCGCTCAGCGATCTCTCTTCGCTCCGTCGTCGCTAAGTCTCGTTCAACGCACCGCCGGCACGCACGCCGGACCATAAAAGCCGCTGGCTCCGCCGGCGGATGAATCACGAGGCGGCCCATCGCTTGCCTCGTCCACCCGCTGCGGCGGGTGGCTTTCACGAGGATGTCAACCTTGATCGCCGCCACGTCGCTCAACTGGGAATCGGAACTCGCCGAGTTGCTCCACCGCCTCTCGACGGCGCAACACGAGCTCCTTGCGCTCCTGTCGATGAAGCGTAATTTGATTATCCAGCGCGACCATCAGGGCCTCGCCGACCTCACCGTGCGAGAAAGCGAACTCGCCGCGGAACTGCAAGCATGCCAGCAACGCCGGCAAGAACTGCTGTCGCAAGCCGACGCCGAAGGACTTCCCTCGCGCTCCATTGAAGAACTCTCGGCCGCATTGCCCCGTGCGGCCGCGAATGCCCTGAAAAACCCGGTCGCCGAGGCCCGTCAGCGGGCGGAACTGATCCGCCACGAGTGCCTCGCGCAGTGGGTCGCCGTACAGCGCACCGTCCTGCATCTTTCACAAATGCTGGAGATCATTGCTACCGGAGGTCGTTCGCAGCCGACATATGGAAAAGGTCGCCTCGTGGAACGAGGAGGCTCGCTCATCGACCAGGCAGTTTAGGAAACGCCGCGAGTTTAGCGCGCAACGACGACGGTCGGCAGCAACGGGCTGTCGGTCGGGCGTCACGTCGCGCTTCCCACGCACGGCGCTCGTCCATTAGCTCATCGGCCTTGTTATGTCGCTCTTCGGCTCCATTCAGATGGCCGGCAACACGCTGCAAGCGATGGAAATCGGCTTGCATGTCGTGGGAAATAATATTTCCAACGCCAACACGCCGGGCTACGTCCGCGAGCGAGTTCTCTACACGCCCGCCCCAGTGCAAAAACTGGGGAATCTCACGCTCGGTCTCGGCGTCCAAATCGCCGGCATCGTGCAGAACATCGACTCCTTCGTCGAAGACCGCCTCCGCGGCGTCGCCAGCGATCGCGCCAGCGCCGACATCCAGCAGAAAGTCTACAAGGACCTCGAATCGATCGTCGGCGAGCTGTCGGACACCGACGTCAGCACGCAGATGTCTAACTTCTTCAATAGCATTGATGAAGTGATCAACCAGCCGGACGAAATGGCCGTCCGCAATCTGGCGGTGCAAGCCGGCAAGTCGCTGGCCACCACGATTAATACGCTTAGCCGTCGCGTCAACACGTCGTACGAAGAGTTCGGCATCGAGGTGAATAACCTCACCGACGAAATCAACGCGCTGACGGACAACATCCGCAAGCTCAACGTTCAAATCGTCTCGCTGGAAGGCGGCAATCCCACGGCGAGCCAGGCCGGCGCCCTCCGCAGCCAGCGCAGCGTCGCCCTCAAACGCCTCTCCGAAATCGCCGACATCAACGTCACGGAAAACCCCGTCGGCGCCGTCAACGTAACCGTCGGCGGCGAGTTGCTCGTTTTCGAGGGGACCAGCCGGCAAGTCAAAACCGACTACGCCACCACTAACGGCCGGCCGACCGCGACGATCCAGTTCGCCGAAAACAACAGCCCGCTGCACGTATCGGGCGGCGAACTTCACGGCATTTACGAAGCTCGCGACAAGATCGTCGGCGGCTTTCTCGATCGGCTCGACAACTTCGCTGCATCGCTCGCCAACGAATTCAACAAGATCTATTCGCAAGGCCAAGGCGCCACCGGTTTCCAGAGCGTCACGAGTACCGAGTCCGTGAACAACTCCGGCGTCCCGCTCGACGCGGCCGGCCTGCACTTCACGCCGACCAATGGCCAGTTCAAGCTGCTGGTCTACAACACGACTACCAAACTTACCGAGACGCACGTTATCAACGTCGATCTCGACGGCCTCCAAGACGACTCGTCGCTGGGGTCGATCGTCAACCAGATCAACGCCATCGCCGGCGTGACTGCGCAAGTCACCACCGACAACAAGCTGAAGCTCACGGCCGGCAGCGCCGAAACGCGACTCTCGTTCGCCGACGATAATAGCGGCTTCCTAGCCGCCATTGGCATCAATACGTTCTTCACCGGTTCGAGCGCCTCGACGCTGGCGATCAACGACGTCGTCGCGGCAGATGGTTCCAAATTCGCCGCCTCGTCCGCCGGCATTGGCGTCAACGTCCAAAACGGACAGCGTCTGGTCGCCCTCCATGACTCCGGGCTGTCGAGCCTCAACGGCAACTCGCTCACCGGGCTCTACGACCAGCTGATCAACGAGACGGCTCAAGGCGCCACCGTCGCCGGGTCGCTGGCCGACGGCTTCAAAGTCTTTGAGCAAACGCTCGAAGCGAAAGCGCAAGCCGTCAGCGGCGTGAATCTCGACGAAGAAGCGATCGACATGATCATGCTCCAGCGCACCTACCAAGCGTCGGCAAGATTCATTTCCACGCTCTCAGAACTCATGGACGTCTTGGTCAACCTCTAACCTAGCGAGCCGGGGCGTCCCGCCCCCGGCGCGGCAACATAAAACACGCACGCCCGGCCCCCAGAGCCGCGCTCAGCCATGGCCAGCATCATCCCGCTCCCGAGCACCCGCGTCAGCAGCATGCTGGTCCGCCAGCGCCTGCTCGCGCAAATGCAGGGCGACCAGCTCGACCTGTTCCGACTGCAAAACCAGGTCAGCACGGGCCAGCGGTTCACGCTGCCGAGCGAAGACGCTCCGGCCGCTCGCCGGGCGATGACGTTGCAGCGGCTGCTCGAACGTAAATCGCAAATCGGCTCAAACATCGAAACCGGCCAGTCGTTCCTCAAAAGCACCGACGTCGCGCTGAACAACGTCGCCGGCCTGCTGGGCGACATCCGGGGTCTGGCCCTCGGCGTCTCCGGCACGACCTCGACCGACACGGAACGACAGGCCGCCATCACCGAAATCAACCGCGCCATCGAACAACTGGTTTCCGTCGGCAACACCCAGTTCCGCGGCCGCTATCTGTTCGCCGGTTCGCAAACGAACGTCGAGCCCTACTCGTACGACGGCGCGAACGTCACCTACAAGGGCGACAACAAGTCGATCCAAGCCTACTCCGATCTGGGCGTGCTCTTCTCCACGAACGCCAGCGGTCAATCGGTCTTCGGCGGCATCTCGAACGAAGTCCTGGGCGGCATCGACCTTAATCCCGAGATCACCTCCGACACGCCGCTTAGCTCTCTCCGCGGCGGTAAAGGGATCAGCGCCAACGGCGCCATCCAGGTCTCGGACGGTACGAATTCCAGCATCGTCGACATCAGCCACGCCGCCACCGTCGGCGACGTCGTCCGGCTGATCGAAGCGAATCCCCCCGCAGGACGCCGCGTTTCGGCCACCATCACGGGGCAGGGGCTCACGCTGCAGCTCGACCCTGCAGGCGGCGGCAATCTCTCCGTCAAGGAAGTGAACAGCGGCAAAGCGGCCAGCGAGCTCGGCATCCTCAACACGGTCGGCACGCTCACCAATCCGCTCGTCGGCACGGATCTCAACCCGCTGGTAACCAAAACCACCTCGCTGAGCAGCCTCCTCGGCGCCAAAGCGCAAACCCGGCTCGAATCCGCCGGCAGTAACAACGACCTGCTGATTCGCGCCTCCGTCAACGGCCCTCAGTACAACGGCGCCACCGTTCAGTTCGTTGACGACGAACTATTGCGCGCCACGCCCGGTGTTCCCAAAGGATCGGAGTACGCCCAGTATTCCACCACGGCCCGCGCGGCCTCCGCCTCGCTGCAGTTCAGCGGCACAGGAAACGACCTCACGCTCACCGCTAACGCCGCCGGCACGGCGTTCAACAACGTCAACATCGTAGTGAATAGCCAGGCGGGGCTCGGCTCCACGCCCAGCGTCAACTACAACGCCTCGTCGAAGCAGTTGACGGTCACGATCGACTCGGCAGCCGGTACGACGACCGTCGGCGACGTGATGAACGCCATCAACGCCGAAGGAACCTTCACCGCCACGCCTGATCTCAGCGCCGAAGGCGTCGGCTCGCACGATCCGCTCTCGTTCATCCAGCCGAGCGACGCCCTCAACGTTCAAGGCAACACCGGCAACAGCGGCGGCGCCGCGAACACCCTCTACGTGTTCATCCGGAACAACGCCTCCAGCGCCAACAACGTCGCGGCCGCGATCAACGCCCAAGGAACCTTCAACGCGACGATCGACGCGAGCGATACGGCCTTCGCCGCGCAAGCCGGCACCCAGCCCGTCAGCGTCAACGCCACGGCCACGCTCTCCGGCGGCAGCGGCGAACCGCTCGATCTGGCGAGCGGCATCCGCGTCGTCAGCGGCGAAGCCACTTACACGCTCTCGTTCAACGAAGCCAAAACCGTCGAAGACATGTTGAACATCATCAACGGGTCGGACGCCGGCTTGCAGGCCGAAATCAACGCCGACGGCAGCGGCATCAACCTCCGCTCGCGCCTCAGCGGCGCTAACCTGCAGATCGGCGAGAATGGCGGCCGCACCGCTTCGCAGCTCGGCATTCGTTCTTTCAACGGCGACACGCGGCTCGCCGACCTCAATCGCGGCGCCGGCGTTCCGACGCGCCGCGACGCCTATCAGCAAAATATTCCCGACATCGTCAACGACTTCACCATCGCAGCCAGCGACGGCGTTGGCGGCACGGTGAACCTCGATATCGACACCGCCGGCGCGAAGACCGTTCAAGACGTCATCGCGCTGATCAACGGCCACGCATCGAACAATACGGGCGGCGTCCAAATCACCGCGACGCTCAGCGCGGACGGCAACGGCATCGACCTCACCGACGGCGGCGGCCAGCCTTACACGATCACCACCGGCGGCCAAACGGCCCCAGCCGGGTTCCTCAGCAACCTGCCGAACGTCGTCAACGACTTCCGCCTCACGCTCGGCTCGGGCCCCGGCGCGACGCACCTCGATTTCGACGTTTCCGCTGCGAAGACGGTGCAAGACGTCATCGACCAGATCAACAACCGCCCCGAAAACTCCCCCACTCCCGTCGTCGCGGCTCGATTGAACGCCACCGGCAACGGCATCGAAATCATCAACCTGTCGGGCAACCCGATTACGGTCACCGCTTCCGAGGGAAGCCAGGCCGCGGAATACCTGGGCCTCGTCGCCCCCGACGCCACAAGCGCGACCAGCGCCTCCGGCACGCTCTCGGGCACAGACAAGAACTATCTCGACACGCCCAGCGTGTTCACGACGCTCATCCGCCTGAAGGACGCCCTCGGCGCAAACGACATCAAAGCGATCGAAGACGCCATCTCCGGCATCGACGCCGATTTGGAGCGCGTCACCTTCTCGCGTTCCGAAGTCGGCGCCCGCCAACAAGCGCTCGACGTCACGCAAAAGAATCTCGAAGACGAAGACGTCCAACTCCGCACCGCGCTCTCCGACGAAATGGAAGTCGATCTCGTCGAAGCAATCTCGAACCTCACCGCGCGGCAAGTTTCGCTCGAAGCCTCGCTCCGCGTCACCGGCAGCATCTTGCAGATGTCGCTGCTGAATTACCTCTAGCCCCGGGCTCCGCCCGGGGGTCGGCAACCACTCCGCGAACAGCCAGTCCCTCGTCGCGCAACCCCCGGGCAGAGCCCGGGGCTAGAAGCAAGGGCGCCGACAATCACTGCCAACGTCGCGCACCGCCCATCCTCCCGCGATCGCTGCAAACTACCCGATCGCCCCGCCCCCAAGAAGCCGCGCATTTTTACTGGCCTCTCCCGCCTCGCGACGCCGATGCTATGGGTGCCGTGGGATAGCACAGGCGCGCTCGACATGGCGTCGAGCAAAGGAACCGCCTCAAGGAAGGTGCGGGTAGCGATATGGATATTACAACATCTCGATTTGGCGCCCTCTCGATCGGACCGTCGGACATTCTGACGTTCGAACAAGGTTTGATCGGACTTCGCTCCTGCCGCCGTTGGGTCGTGCTGGCCGATGCGCATAATGCCGCGCTCGGTTGGCTGCAATCGATTGACGAGCCCGAGTTCGCCCTCGGCGTCGTCAGTCCGCGACGTTTTGTGCCCGACTTTCAGTTGCGGATCGCCCGCCAGGATCTCGCCCCCCTTCAGTTGGTCGAGCCGACCGACGCGCAAGTCGTCGTCGTCGTCAGCCGCCACGCCGAAGGTCTGGCCCTGAACCTGCGTGCTCCGCTGGTGATCAACGTCGACGCCCGCAAGGGTCGCCAAGTGATCGCCAAAGATCCCCTCCCCGTCCGCCTGATCCTGCCGACCGACGGCGAGATGCGACTGACGGCCTAGTGCTTTGTCAACATTCACTTGAGGAATGTCAAAGCACTCAGAAGTTGCGAGCGACGAGTCGCGAGTTCTGAGACGGATACGGAAGGTATTCTCTCGCAACTCGAAACTTGAAACTCGCTACTCCCACCTACCGATAACCACCACGCGCGGCGTCGCTAGCGACAGCGCGCCTGCCAGATACACCATCAATCCGCGGTTCGCGCCGCGATTCGGGAGACGCCGCCATGCTTGTTCTATCCAGAACTCGCGACGAGAGCATCATCATCGGCGACAACGTCGTGGTCACCGTCGTCGACGTCCGCGGCGACAAAGTGAAGCTCGGCATCGAAGCTCCCCAAGACGTCTCGGTCCACCGCCGCGAAGTCTACGAGGCGATCCGCCGCGAGAATCAGCAGGCCGCCAAACTCCGTCCAGAAGACGCCCGCGGCCTGGGGCGCAATTCGTAGAGCGACGAGAGTCTGCGTCACCTAATAAATTCCTTCTGGTCCCCTCCCCTTGAGGGGGATGGGAGCAAGCGAGCACGGGCAACCCTAAGTTGCCCGAGCGCAGTGCGGTAGTCGGTGTGTAACACAAGGGAGGGGTGACTGCAGCTGGTACCCGGGTTCCTCCCCCCTCCCCAGCCCTCCCCTCCAGGGGGAGGGAGCCTCAAGTACAAGCTGCTCGTCTCGTTGCCTCGCCTCGCCGTCGCGACGCCTCATCGCATCGACTCTAACGATTCTGACAATCCTTCCGCCTACGGCATCCTGGCGCCCGGCGCCTGATCTTGCCGGCTATGCCGACCGCGTCTAGCAAACGCCATTCGGCAACCTGCATTCCCGCCGAAAGGTGCTGTCACTCCCTCAAGCACCCATTTTCTCGCCGTCGATATTTCGCACAGACGGTTTAGCTAGAGCTTGCCGCCAGCGCCCTCACAAGACGCTCGCGACGGTTCTAGCTGCCACGGACTGTGGATTCGCCAAAATTATTCAGCGCGCCGCCAAACTGCAACCTACGCTTGGCGCGATGGACTCTGGCGAGTGCTTGCATACAGGCGAGGATTCGCCGGAGCCGTCGACAACCGAACAACGGTGGACAACGCGAGGCGGGTGACCTCGGCGCCGTGCGATCGACCAAATGCCTGGCCAGAACTGAGCAGCTTCCAAGCGCTCTGGCCCGCGTCGGAAAGTAGCTCTTACCTGACAGGGGTTTGAAGAATGACTCGTATCAACACAAACGTTCAATCGCTGGTCGCTCGCAATACACTGCGCCAGTCGAACGCCTCGCTCGAGCAATCGCTCACGCGGCTCAGCACCGGTCTCCGCATCAACACCGGCAAGGACGACCCGGCCGGTTTGATCGCCAGCGAAAACCTTCGCTCGGACATCACCAGCATTCAGCGCGCCATCACGAACACCGACCGCGCTAACCAAGTCATCGCCACCGCCGACTCCGCCCTCGGCCGGGTGAGCTCGCTGCTCAACGACATCCGCGGCCTCGTCACGGAAAGTGCGAACGCCGGCGCCCTCAGCGACGAGCAACTCGCTGCTAACCAGCTGCAGGTCGACAGCTCGCTCGAAGCACTGAACCGCATTGCCCAAACCACGACCTTCCAAGGTCGCCGTCTGCTCGACGGCAGCCTCGACTTCCTCACGACTGCCGGCAGCAACTTCGGCAACATCTCCGACCTGAAGATCGACCAAGCCAACCTCGGCGCCACCGGCAGCGTGTCGGTCTCGGTGAACGTCACCGCCGCCGCCACCCAAGGCCAAGTCAACGTCGCCAACATCCCGGCGTCGGTCGCTGGCGCCACCGCGACCACGACCGCCACGTTCGCCAACACGGCGACGCAGGCTGCTGGCGCCGTCGCCCTCACGACCGCCGGTCCGTCAGGCTTCACCCTGACTGCCGCCGCAGCTGGTCCTGCCGCCGGCGCGGAAGGCAATGGCGCGGTGAACCTCGTCATCGCTGATGGTACGACTGAAGGCACTGTCTACGACGCCAGCACGAACACGTTGACCGCCACCGTCGATATCTCCGTTGCTGGTAACGATACCACCGCCGATTTGTATGCGGTGATCAACGCCGGCACCGATTTCGTGGCCTCGGCAATCACCGGCGGTACCGAAACGATTTCCGCCTCGACCACCGGTTCGGGTACGCTCACCGGCGGCCGCGACGCCGGCAGCCGTGCCATCACCATCACCGCAGCGACCGCCGGCGCCTCGGCGAACGGCAAGACGGTCACCATTGCCGAATCGGCCTCGGTCACCGCTGGCGCCCCCACCGCCGCGGTCGACGGCTCGGGCAACATCACCGTGACGGTCAACGACACGGCGGCGACCGACCTCGATGATATCTCGACCGCTATCAACGCCCTCGCCGACTACAACGCCTCGATCAACGTCGGCACCGGCGACGGTCTGTACAACCCGACCTCGCAGACCCCGCCAGTCGTCGCCAACACCGCCGGCGGCGTCACCGCCTCGGGCGGCATCAGCGGCGACGTGGTGCTCGAACTGGCCGGCTCGAACGGCGCCGAAGTCCTTTCCTTCGGTGCTGGCACCAGCGCCCAAGGCTTGGCCGACGGCATCAACCTGGTGAAAGACGCCACCGGCGTCGAAGCGGTCGTCAACGGCACCACGCTCCAACTGGTCTCGACCAGCTACGGCAGCAAGTCGGTCGTCGACCTCCGCGTCATCAGCGAAGGCGCCACGTCGACCCCGACCGGCACCTTCACGACCGCCATCAACGACCGTGCTCGTAACACCGGCACCGACGTCCAAGCCTCGATCAACGGCGTGGTCGTCACCGGCGACGGCAACAAGTTCTCGATCAACACGGCCAGCCTCGACATCAGCGGTTCGCTCACCGCTGGCTTCACCGGCACGGCCGCGTTCACGATCGACGGCGGCGGCGCCCTGTTCCAACTCGGTCAGGACGTCGTCTCCAACCAGCAAGCTCGCCTCGGCATCGCCAGCGTCAACACCGCGAAGCTCGGCGGCGTCAGCGGCAAGCTGTTCCAGCTCGGCACCGGTAACAACGCCTCGCTGGCGAATGACTCGACGACCGCTGCCGCCATCGTCGGCGAAGCGATCGACCAGGTCACCTCGCTCCGCGGTCGTCTCGGCGCCTTCCAACGGACGACGCTCGAAACCAACAAGAACGCCCTCAACGACGTGCTTGTGAACCTGAGCGACGCCGAAAGCTCGATCCGCGACGCCGACTTCGCCGCGGAATCGGCCAACCTGACCCGTTCGCAGATTCTCGTTCAGTCGGGCACCACGGTGCTGCAGATCTCGAACCAGAACCCGCAGAACGTCCTGTCGCTGCTCCGTGGCTAATCCTAACCGCGGTTGATTGAAACCTAACGAAGCCGGTTCGGTCCTCAAAAGACCGAACCGGCTTTTTTCGTTGGCGGCTCAACGGGGTCGGGGGCCGCCTCCCCTAGCCCCGGGCTCCGCCCGGGGGTCGCCCGCCATGCCGGTAGACGTCACCCCGCAAAAGATCAACCGCAGCGCCGCGGGCGCCACGCACTCAGTCCTGAAAGGACGCGCTGTGAAAGCCCAGGGCGGAACCCTGGGGTCGCGATTCATCACATGACCGATAGCCCTGTAAGGGCGCGCTCGGGTGAACGAACAATGACGCGCGCCCTTTCAGGGCTATTGATGCTAATTCGCTTGCCTTCCCAGGGCTTCGCCCTGGGCTTTCATAGCGCGGCCTTGCAGGCCTTTGAGCACGAAGAGGAGACGCTTACCGCTAAAACCGGACGAACTCGCATGCTAGCACCGCGGTTAACAGCATGGAGTATCTGGCGGAACTCTGCCGATAACTCCTGATACGCCGTCGCCCGACGACCGGCTTCGGCGAATGCTCCTCCGCGACGTAGGCTTGCGTGTGGCGAAAACTCCACGCGGCCGACTCGACGCCTTGATGTTGCGATCGAAAGTCTGAACGTATGGCAAGAATTTCCTCCAACGTCGGTTTGGTCACCGGACTAAACATCCAGGACACCGTCAAGCAATTGATGGCAGTCGCTGCGCGTCCCAAAGACATTCTCAAGACGCGCAACGACAGTCTCAAGCAAGAACAGCTCGCCTACGATACGCTCGGCTCGAAGCTCCTCAGCTTTCAGTTCTCCGCGAACAAGCTCAAGGCGAGCACCGTCTACTCGACCCGCACCGCGAAGTCGAGCAACGAATCGCTGCTCCAAGTCTCCATCGCCACCGGCGCGACGCCTTCGATCGGCTCGTTCCAAATCCGTCCGGTGCAAGCCGCTTCGGCCCAGCAAGTCGTGAGCCAAGTCTTCGAAGGCGCTGCGGCCAACCTCGGCAGCGGCACGTTTTCGTTTGGCTTCGGCGGCTTCCTCGATCAGGGCATCACGCTCGACCAAATCAACGAAGGCGCCGGCCTGCAGCGCGGCAAGATCCGCATCACCGACCGCAGCGGCAGCGCTGCGGTGATCGACCTCAGCTTCGCCCGCACCGTCGACGACGTTGTCGCGGCGATCAACAACAACACCGACGTCGGCGTCAACGCCTCGGTGAGCGGCGACTCGTTCGTCCTCACCGATAGCTCCGGCGGCAGCGGCTCGATGACCGTCGCCGAAGTCGCCGGCGGCACGACGGCCGCAAGCCTGGGCCTCGGCGGCGTCAACGTCGCCGCCAACACCGCCACCGGCGCCGACATCCTCCGCCTCCACGCGGAGACGAAGCTCTCGACGCTCAACGACGGCAACGGCGTCACCGTTTCCAAGCAGGGCATCGTCGACATCGACGTCACCCTCTCCGACGGGTCGTCGCTCGGAATCGACCTGCACGACGCCGACACCCTCGGCAAAGTCCTCGAACAAATCAACACGGCCGGCGCCGGCAAACTAACCGCCGCCATATCCAGCGACGGCAACCGACTGGAACTCACCGACCTCACCTCGGGATCGAGCGACTTCAAGGTCGAAAACGGCGTCGTCGGCGCCGCCGCCGATGATCTTGGCATCGCCACGACCACCAGCGGCTCGTCGATCACCGGCAAGCGAGTGCTCAGCGGCCTCCGCGATTCGCTCCTTAGCAGCCTGAACGGCGGCGCAGGCGTCGGTACGCTCGGCTCGCTGCAGATCACCGATCGCGCGGGCGTGAACGGCTCCGTCAATCTCGCCGGCGCCGAAACGCTGAGCGACGTCATTTCGCGCGTCAACGCCGCGGCGCCCAATGTGACGGCGTCGATCAACTCCGCTCGCAACGGGCTGATCATCACCGACAACTCCAACGGCGGCGGCAATCTGCTCATCGCCAATGGCGACGCCACGAACACCGCCGACAAGCTCGGCCTCGCCGCCAATCAGGCTGCTGGCACGAAGAACTCCGGCGCCCTCAAACGCCAAACGCTGAGCGAAGCGACGCTCCTCTCGTCGCTCAACGGCGGCAAGGGCGTCGTCTTCGGCGACGTCCGCGTCACCGACTCCAACGGCGCCGCCCGCACGGCGAACATGAAGTCGTCGGGCCTCGAACCGAAGACCGTCGGCGACGTCATCAACTCGATCAACCAACTCACCAACGGCGTCGAAGCCCGCATCAACGACGCCGGCGACGGCATCGTCCTCGTCGACGTCGTCGGCGGGTCGGGCACGCTCGGCGTCGCCGACCTCAGCGGCGACATCGCCAAATCGCTCAATCTTACCCGCGCCAGCACGAAAAAAGACGTCAACGGCACGGAACGGCAGGTCATCGACGGCACGAACTCGTACACGATCGATCTGTCGAATCTGCAGAGTTCCAGCGCCGCCGTCCCGCTGTCGTCGCTCAACGGCGGCAAAGGCATCGGCGCCGGCGACATCCGCATTACCGACTCCACAGGCAAGCCGCTGGTCCTCGACCTCAACGGCGCCGACTCCGGCATCACCACTGTCGGTCAGGTGATCGATGCGATCAACGCGAAGGCCGAGGCCACGGGCGTGAAGGTCGTCGCCCGACTCAACTCGGCGAAGACCGGCATCGAACTCGAAGACGCCGCCGGCGGCGCCGGAAAGCTGAAGGTTGAAGAAGTCGGCAACGGCACCGCCGCGAAAGATCTCAATATCCTTGGCGAGTCGACGGTCATCGGCGGCAAGAAAATCATCAACGGCGCCGGCGCCTTCACCGCCTCCACCGGCACCCAAACCGGCCTGTCGGCCCTCGCCGCGAAGATCAACGATCTCAAAGCCGGCGTCACTGCCTCGACGGTCTACGATGGCACGGGCTATCGCCTCAGCCTCTCGGTGAACGCCACCGGCTCGGCCAATCAATTGCTCATCGACTCCGGCACCTCGGCGATGAACTTCACCGAAACCGCCAAGGCCCAAGACGCGGTCATCCTCTACGGCAACAGCAGCACGCCCGGCGGCGGCGTGCTCGTCAGTTCGCAGACGAACACGTTCAACGGCGCCATTCCGGGCCTGAATCTCACCGTCTCCGGCGCGAGCGATACGGCGATTACCGTCGGCGTATCACAGACGGATGAAACGCTGCTCACGTCTGTCGACGATTTCGTCAAATCCTACAACTCGCTTCGCGACGACCTCGACAAGCTCACTTCGTTCGACGCGGACGCCCTCACCACTGGCCTCCTGTTCGGCACGAACGAAGCGCTCCAAATCGATACGCGGCTATCGCGAGCGCTGACCGATCGCTATTCAGGCCTGGGCAACTTCCAGTCGCTTGAGCAAATCGGCCTCAGCGTCGACGCGGATGGCAAGCTTGCCGTCAATAAAACGAAGCTGAAGGCGGCGTTCGCCAACGATCCTGGCGGCGTCGAGCAGTTCCTTTCGAACGCCCAGACCGGCGTCGCGGTGAAGATCTCGAAAGTCGTCGACGGTTTGGCCGGCGGCGAGAATTCCCTCATCGCTTCCAGCAGCGAGGCGCTGCAAGCGACGATCGCGTCGAACGAGTTGCGGCTCGATCAGTGGACAACCCAGCTCTCGTCGCAGGAAGAACGTCTAACGAACCAGTTTTACCAACTTGAGCTCGTGATCTCGAAACTGCAGCAAAGCCAATCCGCGCTCGCCGACCTGAAGCCGCTGGCGCCCTATACCGGCGCGTAACGCACTCCCTCTAGCCCCGGGCTCCGCCCGGGGGTTGCGCACCACACCGCCACGGCCGGCAGCGTCATCACCGCTACAACTCCCGGCCACAGCTCGAGGCTAGCACGCAACGCCGACGATCAAACTACCGCCAACCCGCCCCGCATGCCGATAACGTAACTCGCCAGACAAACCATCCGAGTGGGGACGGAATTTTGACGTACGCCAGCGCCAACGCCCGCTATCTCGACGGTCGCGTCCTCACCGCCTCGCAGCCTGAGCTCCAGCTCATGCTGCTCGACGGCGCCATCCGCTTCGGCCGCCAAGCGGAACTGCTCTGGAACGCCGCGGAGCAACGCCTGGAGTGCGATAACTTCCTCACCCGCACCAACGACATCGTCGAAGCGCTCGTGCAGGGCCTCGATATGTCTTCGGAGCTCTCACGCCGCCTAGCCGACGAGTACGCCTTCGCGTTCCGGCAGCTCGCGCTGGCCCAGCTGAATCACGACGCCGCCCCGCTGGCTGCGGCTCTCCAGCTGCTCGAATTCGAGCGTGAAACGTGGAAGCAAGCCTGCGAACGGCTGAAGGCGGAAGCCCCGTCGACGCCGATCGCCCCCCTCGCCGGCCTCCACTACGAATCCGCCGGCCTCTCGCTGCAGGGCTAACCCGCTCGCAGTAGCCGCCGGTCAACGACCGGCCGGAGCGGCACAAAATAGACGCCGCCCCGCCCTCCCCTGCCGTGGTCGCTTTCGCCGCAGGAAGCCCAACGCGCCTCGCTCCGGCGGCTCGTTGAGCCGCGGCTACTCGCCCCCTTCGCCGCCCCGGCCGAAATCGGTAGGATGGGTTGCTTACCCAACCCGCCAAACAGCCCGCCACTGCCGAGGTCCGTCGTGTCCGCTACCCAAGCCAAGCAGCTCATCCGCGTCGGTCATAGCCCCGATCCCGATGACGCCTTCATGTTCCACGCCTTGGCGAACGACTGCATCGACACCGGCAAGTATCAATTCACGCACGAGCTGGTCGACATCGAGACCCTCAACCGCCGCGCGTTCCAGGGCGAGCTCGAGCTGACCGCCGTCAGCATCCACGCCTACGCCTTTCTGCACGACAAGTACGACCTCTGCTCGTGCGGCGCGAGCATGGGCGATGGCTACGGCCCGATGGTCATCGCCAAAGAATTGTGCACCATCGACGACCTCCGCACGCAAACGATCGCCGTCCCCGGCACGCTCACCAGCGCGTTCCTCGCCCTGCGGCTCTGTCTCGATCGGGACTTCGACCATGTGGTCGTCCCCTTCGATGAAATCATCGAGGTCGTCAACCGCGGCGAATACAACGGCAAGAAAATCGACGCGGGTCTGATCATCCACGAAGGCCAGCTCACCTACGGCCAGAGCAACCTGAAGCTGATCGTCGACCTCGGCGTCTGGTGGATGGAACTCACCGGCCTGCCGCTCCCGCTCGGCGCCAACGCGATCCGTAAGGACCTCGGCCCCGAAGCGACGCAAGAAGTTCAGCGGCTACTATACGAGAGCATCAAGTACGGCCTCGACCACCGCGAAGCCGCCCTCGAGCACGCCCTGCAATACGGCCGCGACCTCGACCGCAGCCAGGCCGACAAGTTCGTCGGCATGTACGTGAACGACTGGACGCTCGACTTCGGCGCCCGCGGCCGCGACGCCGTGACGCAGTTCCTCGCCATGGGCTACGAACGCGGCGTCCTGCCGAAGCTGGTCACGCCCGTCTTCGTCTAGCCCCGGGCTCCGCCCGGGGGTCGCGCACCACGCCACAACGGCCAGCAGCGCCATCACCGCGCATCAAATGGGGTATACTTGCGGCAACAACGCCGCAAACATCCACCAGCGAGCCCCTCCCTTCATGGGAGGGGTCTTCCGCCCCAATGCCCGCTTGGCAACAAACCCTCGACAAGATCGTCGCCGAAGCGACGCCCGACCTCGTCGCCCTGCGCCGCCGCCTCCACGCGAACCCCGAACCGAGCGGCGCCGAGCTCCAAACCAGCCTCGCCCTCTACCAAGCGCTCGATCAACCCGGACTCGCCCTCCGCATGGGCCCCGACGGCTGCGGCGTCCTCGCCGATAACCGCTCCGCCGCGCCCGGCCTGCCGCGCATCGCCTTCCGCGGCGACATCGACGCCCTCCTCATCCACGAAGCGAACGACGTCCCCTATCGCAGCACCCGCGCCGGCGTGATGCACGCTTGCGGCCACGACGCCCACGCCGCCATCGCCACGCACGTCGCCCTCGCGCTCCACAAGCTCGAAGCTAGCGGCGCAGCCCCCTGGCCTCTCCGCTGGCGGGCGATCCTACAACCCGCCGAAGAAACCGCCGCCGGCGCCCGCAGCCTGATCGCCGCCGGCGCCCTCGACGGCGTCAGCTCGATCTTCGCCCTCCACGTCGACCCGCCCCGCCCCACCGGCGAGATCGGCCTCTGCGTCGGCCCCTTCACCGCCAACTGCAACGACGTGACGATCATCGTCCGCGGCCGCGGCGGCCATGGCGCCCGCCCGCACGAGTCGCGCGACCCGATCGCCGCCGCCGCGCAACTCGTCAGCAGCCTCTACCAGTTCATCCCTCGTACGACCGATAGCTTCGACTCGGTCGTCCTCAGCTTCGGCCGCATCGCCGGCGGGCAGAACGCCAACGTCATTCCGGAAGAGGTCGAACTCGACGGCACGCTCCGCACGCTCGACGACGCCGTCCTCACGCGGACGATCGAGCAGATCCATCAAATCGCCCGCGGCGTTGCGGAGATCACCGCCACGCAAATCGAAGTCCGCGTCGACGGCGGCATCCCGTCGGTTCGCAACGACGCAGCCGCCAACCGCATCCTCGAAGAAGCCGCCGAAACCACCCCCGGCGTCATCGCCCGCGTCATCCCCCGCCCGAGCATGGGGGGCGAAGACTTCGCTTGCTACCTCGACCACGTCCCCGGCGCCATGTTCCGCCTCGGCATCGCCGCCGGCGACGGCGTCATCCGCCCGCTCCACACCCCCACGTTCAACGTCAACGAAACCGCACTGCCACTTGGAGTGAAGATTCTAGCCAGAGCCGTGATCCTCGCCTGCGAACCTGCAGCCGGCGCATAAGTTGCATCAGTAGCCATTAGGGTTAAGGGTTCAGGGTTCAGCAAAAACCCTTCTCCCTCCTGAACCCTGAACCCCAACACCTGAACCCTCAGCGCAGCGCATGCCCCCCATCGAGTTCACCCCCAACCGCCACCCTTCCCTCGGCATCGAGCTCGAACTCGGCCTCGTCGATCTCCAAACATCCAACCTCAGCAACGCCTTCAACCGACTCGTTGAGCGGCTTCCCGATCGCGGCGGCAATCGCTTCAAGCCTGAGATCATCCAGTCGGTCGTCGAGATCAATACCGACGTCTGCCAATCGATCGGCGAAGCTGAACGCGATCTCCGCGGCCGGCTCGGCGTCGTCGAAGCGGCCGCCGACGCGCTCGGCCTCGGCCTCTGGTGGGGCGGCGTTCACCCCTTCGCCCGTTGCGACGAACAACAAGTCACGCCCGACGAGCGCTACCTGAAACTCGTCGACCTGCTGCAAGTCCTTGCCCGCCGGATGATGACCTTCGGCCTGCATGTCCACGTCGGCGTCGACAGCGGCGACAAAGCGGTAATGATCTGCGACCGCATCATGCGGCATCTGCCAACTTTGCTCGCCCTCTCCAGCAGCAGCCCGTTCTGGGAAGGCGAAGCGACCGGCCTTCACTCCTACCGCTCGAAGGTGATGGAAGGCCTCCCCACCGCCGGCCTCCCGCCGCTCATGCGCAACTGGAGCGAATACGTGTGGCTAGTGAACCACATGGTCGGCACCGGCTTCATCAACACGATCCGCGAACTCTGGTGGGACGTCCGCCCCCACCACAACTTCGGCACCGTCGAAATCCGCATGTGCGACATGCCGGGCAACCTCAGCGACGTGCTCTCGTTAGCCGCGCTGATGCAGTGCCTCGTCAAAGCGCTTTCCGATGAGATCGACCACGGCGCCTATCAGCACGACTGCCACCCCATGCTCGTCGCGCAGAACAAGTGGCGGGCCGCCCGTTACGGCAACAAAGCGCAACTCGTCGACTCGCATAGCTACGAAGCGCACACGCTGCCGCAGATTGTCGACAACCTCGTCGAGCGACTATCGCCCACCGCCGAAGACCTCGGCTGCCGCGAGCAACTAGAACGCTGCCGCCAACTCGCCGCCGGCCCCAGTTGGGCCGAACGGCAACTCGCGCTCGCCGAGCAAACCGGCGGTCTCCCCGCAATGGTGCGAGAACTCATCGCCCAATCGCGAGTCACCAGCGCCTAAACGGCAACTCCGCGGCTTGCTGCTCACTTGAACCGGCGTGCGGCGATCCCGCACGCGATTGCCATCGCTACGAGCGCCATACTACTCGGCTCCGGAACGACAGTAATCGACATCGGCAACGTCGTGCTTGCATCCACGCTGTAAAACGCGCTCAACGTAGTGACCGGCGTCACCGGTGGGACAAGTGATTTCAGCCGAAGCGAGTCGAACGCGAACGGCTTTCGCGGCGAGGGCGGATTCCACGGCATCTGCACATTCAAGTGTGTAAACAAGGCAGTTAGATTACCGCTTAGCAGAGGTGGCGTTGCATCGCTGGGTAGTATGTCCACCGGCTCCCGAAGAATGCCCGACCGTAGCCGTCCATTCGAAGAAACAACAGTCGCCGTAATCGCTCCACTGAGTTCACGAATGACGACATCCCCCGTCCGCGGATCGTACTCGGCATGAGGCGCTGCGTTCGCGACGGTTGACGAAATTGCCGCCAAAGACAGAACGAAAACGAAAAGTCTCATCATCTCAGCTCCCGTGTTGTTCCCCCCACGGTCAGCAGAATTGCATCACAAACTTTCTTCTCTTTGCTAGTCCAGTGCACGAACGCCCCTTCTTGCGGACATTCAGATTCACCGCCTAAGACCGGACTCTTCGGCGCATGAACGCGGCAGCGCCTATGGCTGCAAGTGCCAAGCCGCTCGGCTCCGGCACAACAACAATCGACATGCGTAACGCTGCGGTCGGATCACCACCGTAACCCGCGCTCAATGTGGCGACCGACGTCCCTGGCGGGACGAGCGAGTGCAGTCGAATCGAATCAAACGCGAATGGCGCCGAAGACGAACCGGGACTACGCGGCATCTTCACATTCAGGTGAGTGAACATAGCAGTGACATTTCCGCTCACCAACTGAGGCGCCGCGGCAGCGGTCGGTAGGATATCAGCCGGTTCGCTTAGAATGCCGGATCGAAGCTGAACCGTCGAGGATCTCACGAACGCTCCGAAAGCTCCACGGAGTTCGTGAATGACAAGATCCCCTGTCGCAGGATCATACTCGGCGTAAGGCACAGCCTTCGCCGCCGCCGGCAGAAACGCCAGCAAGAAGAGAACCAACAGAAATTGTCGCATTGCCTCAGCTCCCGTGTTGTTCCCCCCACGGACAGCTGAATGCGACTATACGATCTCCAATCCTGCCGCGTCAACGCGATTTTTCAAATTCAACGGGGTCGGGGACCTTTTGCCACTGGAAGCTTTTCCACAACGGCAACATCACCAGTGGCAAAAAGTCCCCGACCCCTTCTTGCGTACCACGCCGAGAACGCGCGGCCAACGGCCGCGGCTTTATGGCCCGACGGTATGGATGATTATTCCGCGCTACCTGCTCGCCGCCCTACCCGAAGTACTCCGGCTCGTTGCCCGCCTTCCACTTAATATTGCATCCCAAGCTCGCCCGTTGCTCGCTCGCCGGCGCCGCTCTCGCGATCACCGCATCCAGCGCCGCCCGCAAATCCTTCCCGGTCACCGGCACGCCGTTCCCCGGCCGGCTGTCATCCAGCTGCCCCCGGTAAACCAGCTTCCGATCTTGATCGAAAAGAAAAAAGTCAGGCGTGCACGCCGCGCGGTAGGCCTTCGCCACCGCTTGCGTCTCATCGAATAGATACGGGAACGCGTAGCCCCGCTCTTCCGCTTCGGCGACCATCCGCTCGGGCGAGTCGGCCGGGTGGGTCGCGGTATCGTTCGAGTTGATCCCCACCACCGCCACGCCGCGGCCGATGTACTCGCTGCCGAGCCGCGCCAGCTCGTCGGCCACGTGGACCACGAACGGGCAGTGATTGCACATGAACATCACCAGCAGCGCTGGCTTGCCCGCAAAGTCTGCCAATGCCACCTCGCGGCCATCCACATTCATCAACTTGAAATCGGGCGCCGCCGTGCCGAGCGGCAACATCGTGCTGGGAGTCCGAGCCATCGCAATTCTCCAATCTCTTTTGATAAATCGAGCGGCCCCGCAGCGAGCGCCGAACAATGAGTATCGAACAACCCGGCGCCAACCACAACCGCCGACGTTGCCGTCGGTCGGCAACTAGAGGAAACGCCTATCGCACCGATCGCCCGATTGTCTGAACCACTCGCGGCAGCCAAGCGTCTGAATGGGAAGAATGCCGAACCGCGAATCACGCCAATCATGCGGGAGTAACTTTCCTTCATTCGCGCCAATTGGCGAGATTCGCGGTTTACCCACCCCTGAAAGCCGTTCGTTGACATCGCCAGCCATCGCCAAGATAATCGCGGATCGGCGAAAATCGCCTGAATTGAACCACTCCCCTGGCTGATCCGTACCATCTGCCGGGGAAAACAAGAGAGATCATCACACCGAGCCGTCGCCCATCGACGGCCCACGAGGAACCGGAGGAATACCATGGGCGCTATCCAAGAAATCACCGACACCAACTTCGACAGCGAAGTGCTCAAATCGGCGCAGCCGGTGCTAGTCGACTTCTGGGCGCCCTGGTGCGGTCCATGCCGCCAGATCGCTCCGCTGATCGAGCAGCTCGCCGGCGAGAACTCCGGTTCGGCTAAGGTCGTGAAGCTCAACGTCGACGACGCGCCCCACAGCGCGCAAAGCTACGGCGTCAGCAGCATCCCGACGCTGATGGTCTTCAAGGACGGCGAAGTGGTCGACCGCTTCGTCGGCGTCCAACCGAAGACCCGCCTGCAACAAGCGATCGACTCGGCCAAAGGCTGATCGCACATTATCGCAAACGCCAACCTTAGCCCCCGGTTCTTCAAACCGGGGGCTAACGGCGTTGCCCACTAGCAACCCTGGCTTCCCGCATCGGCTTCCTGTTTGGCCGACAGCTGACAGCCGACAGCCCACGGCTCCCCATGATCCACGTCCTAGCCACCATCGAACTCGCCGAAGGCGTCCGCGAAAAATTTCTCGGCGAATTCCACCGCATCATCAGCATCGTCCGCGATGAAGACGGCTGCATCGAATACGGCCCTGCGATCGACTTGAAGACCAGCGTTTCCACCGGCGAAGCCCGCGACAACGTCGTCACCGTCATCGAAAAGTGGTCGAGCGTCCCCGCGCTCGAAGCCCACCTCAAAGCGCCGCACATGGCGAGCTACCGCGACCGCGTTAAGGACATGATCCGCGACGTGAAGATCCAGGTCTTAGCCCAGGCCTAACTCGAAAGGGGTCAGGGGCTTTTTGCCACTAGAGGCGTTCCACTCAACGCAATCTACCCAGTGGCAAAAGGCCCCCGACCCCATCCGCGCCGCAACGCCCAATCGCAAAACCAACCTTAGCCCCCGGTTCTTCAAACCGGGGGCTTTTCGTTGCGCTGCAAATCCCGCTACGAAGCCTCCGCTCGCATTCGCGATCACTCTTCGCGTATTCCTCTGCGCCTCTGCGAGAGACATCTCCCGTCAGCCACCCGCCACAGCCACTACGCAGTCTTCCGCCCGCAAACAGCTTGCGCGACCATTCCGCCAATCGTAATTCCGGCGAACCAGAAAGACACCGTCACGAGCACGTCGGCGTCTGGCATCAAGAAGATCGGCGGGAGCCCAATTCCCATCGCGATGCCAAAGTCAAGCAACGAGTAAAGCTGATCAGACCAGCCAATCCCCGGCTCAGGGCGCACCTCTCGCCCCGTCCAGCGCTCAACCAAAGCGGCCCCCATCATCTGAGCCCGCGCAGAGCCAATGACGAGGGCGATCGCCGCCAGCCACCAGTAGACGCTCATGAAATCCAATGCTCGCACCCGAGATATCCAAAAATCGCCGATGCCAAGTATATCGCCCCGCCGACCCGCTCGCTCTGTTCTCTTGCGTCTTCCTTTGCGCCTCTGCGCCTTTGCGAGAGTCATCCCCCCGCCCCCACGCCAGAGGGGTGGCCGAAACTAGCACCCCACCGCCCTCTCGCAATCGGCTAAGGTGAAATCTATCGCACCGCAGCGCTCCGGAAATGCTGCGCGCTCAGTCCGAACTCGACCAACAAATCTCAGCGTGAACCAAGCCACTTAAATCAAAACCAAAAAGCCCCCAGATTGCCATCAACTGTCGCCTGTCGCTCGTGATTTCGCATGCAAAACAGTATCTAACTAATTCAAACCAAACGACTTAACATCATGTCGCCAAAAATCGCATCTCGACCCGCAAGCGACGCGACACGCGACATCAAACGCGACACGACAAGCCCGCGCATACCCTCCGCCGCCAGCACTGCCAGCTCCCGCCGCTCCAAAAACTTCATTTCAGGCAATTCGGCAAAACTTTGCCGGCCAGACGTGCCGATCGTTCCAGTTAGGCAATCTTTGCGGATTGTGAGGGCTATGCGCTCCCACGCCGCGCGGACACCGACGCCCCTCGCGGGGCGACCAACTTCGATCACGGCATGGCGAGCGAACGACCACACCCCAGCGACGACGAGAACCGCGAGCAGCCGCACCGCGAGATGCGGCTCGACGCTGCGCACCCGGTCCGCCGCGCGGGGGGCGAAGCTCGCCCGCGTTCCGGCGTCATGGCGATGGCCGGCGCTTCGGACGAACTCGTCATTGCCGGGCAAGCCGCCGAACAAGCATTCGACGACGCCGATCCGCAGCTTGAAGTCGTTGCGGAAGTCGACGCCGACGCCCTGCCCGCTTGGCTGGGACTCGACGACGCATCGGCCATGGACGGCGATGGGCCGCTGCTCGGTTCGGCGAACATGATCGCCCAACACGCCGCGAACCTCGCCGAACGGCTGCAAGGCCGGCTCACGGAAGTCGATCGCCGCGAAGCTCGGCTCAACTCGCAAGAAGCCGAATTCGACTCCCGCATTCGCAACGCCCGCCTCTGGATCGACCAGCGCGAAGGCGAACTGACCGAACTGCAAGAACGGCTCGAAACTTGGGAAGCCGAACTCACCGATCGCCAAACGCTCGCCGCGGCCCAGCTTGAAGAGGCCGACGAGCTGATGCAACGGCTCAAGGAGCTCAGCGAGCGCGAGAAGAAGCTCGCCGCTCAAGAGCTGGAGTTGGAACTCGGCGTCACCGAACAGCAAACCAAGCTCGACGCGCTCGACTTCGAAACCGCCGGCTGCCGCACGCGGCAGCTCGAACTCGACGACGCGCGGCAAAAGTTCGAAAAGCGCCAACGCGAGCTCGACTCGCGCGAGGCGAAGCTGTACGTCGAACACGAACGGGCCTCGCACGAGCGGCTCGCTCTCGACGCCAGGCAAAAGGAACTCGACGCCCGCGAGACGCGCGTCATCACGCAAGAAGCGAGCCTCGCCGATTGCGAACGCCGCCTCGCCGAAACGGCCGGCGAACTCGAATTCAAGCGGGCCGAACTCCACCAATTGCGGACTTCTGCCGAGGAGCGCACCGCCGCGCTCGAAGCCGACGAACGCCGCATGGAGTTCCGCCAACGCGAGATCGAAACGGCGCTGAAGCGGTTCGAACGGCTCGGCATCGTCGAAGGCCGCATCGCCGAGGTGCAGCAGCAAGCCGACCAAATCGCGATGCGCAGCGGCTATCTCGACAACGCCGAAGCGATGCTCGCCGAACGGCAGCTGCAGATCAGCGAGAAGGAACGCGAGCTCGAGCACGATCGCCTCGCGTTCGAGAATCAGGTTGTTCGTGAACGCCGCGCTTTGGCGTCAGCCGAGGAAGCTTCGCGACTAACTGCCAACGAGCAATCGCGCTCGCTCGCGCACCAGCACGCCGAACTCGACAAGCGGGAACAAGCGCTCGAACAAGTCGCCGAGCAACTCCGCGCGACGCAGCGCGAAGCGCTGGAGATTCGTCTCGCCACAGAGGAAACTTGGCTGCAACTGCAAGGCGTCCTGGCGCCGGCGACGCTCGCCCGCTCGGTTGCCCATGTGCGGGCACGCTTGACGGAACAGTTCCAGCTCACCAGCGACGAACTCAAGCGCCGCCGCAGCGACCTCGAAACAGCGCGGCTCGAAATCACCGATCAGTTCAACGCCCTGCAACAGCAGCGGCAAGAACTCGATCGTTGGGCTCACAATCGTGATCGCGACATCGAGAACCGGGCGTCGCTGCTCGTGGCTCGCGAGCAAGAAATCGACGCCCAACAGCGGCACTACCAACAAGACGCCCGCCGCTGGGAGCAGGAGCGGAGCGAGTACCAGCAAGAGATTCAGCGGCTGCTTGCCGAAATCCGCAACGACTTCCGCGCGGCGGCGTAGCTCGCGCTGCGGCCGCCGTCCTAGCCCCGGGCTCCGCCCGGGGGTCGGCAACCATTCCGGTAGGCGTCGTCGCGCGTGGCGTTAGCCTACCCCCGGGCAGAGCCCGGGGCTAAACAAGCGCATAAAAAAAGGGCGAGCCTCCCGCAATCGGAAGACTCGCCCTTCGATAGCTATTAGGTAGCCTCGACTTCAGCAGCCGGTTCGGCCGCTTCCTTCGACGGCTTCGCATCCTTCTCCGCAGCTTCCGACTTTTCGTCGGCCGGCTCTTCCGTCGCAGCGTCTGCGGCTTCATCGGCCGGCTTGGCAGCTTCGGTCACTTCCTTCGCCGTCTCTTCGCCCGGCATCGGGAAGTCGCGCGCCTCGACCTCTTGGCCAGCCGTCAGTTCGCGGGCCTCGGAGACGATTGCCATCGCGCCCTGGATCTCTTCACGGCTGAAGTACGGTTCGCGGACGTGGCTACGTTGCGTGCCGGTCAGCTTCTGGCTCAACTCGTCGAAGCCGACGTTGCTGTTCATGTTCCAAATGGCCGCTTGAGCAGCGCCAGTCGGCAGGTCGCCGTTCGCGTAGGCCGCGATGACTTCGATGACCGCCGGGTCTTTGATCACGTTCTCGATCGGGAGAATCGCGTATGGCTTGCTCGACGAAGGCTCGCGCTTGCCGTGGTCCATGCACAGGAGCGGCACATCGACGCGGACAGTCTTTTCGGGCGGGATGCTGAAGCCGCCACGGCCCCCGCCGCGTCCGCCGCCACCCCCGCCTCGGCCACCGCCACCCCCGCCTCGTCCGCCGGCGCCGCCGCCAACGCTCTGCATACCGCCGCCCATACCACCGCCCATGCCGCCGCCCATACCACCACCCATGCCGCCGCCCATACCGCCCATCTGAGCGAGGGGGACGCCGATGAAGGCTTCGGGAATCTCAACCGTCAGCGGTTGGTTCGTCTTGTTCTCCATGATGATCCGGCCGCGCTTCGAGCTCTTCGCGACGAAGCTCGCATCGACCGAACCACTCTTCATCGCATCGAACAGGTCGACCGACTCGGCGGCCGCAGGGCTCGGGGCCCCTTCGCCGCGGGCAACGCTCAGCGGGGCCGCTACTTCAGCGGCCAGAAACAGCAAGGCAAACATCGACGCTACGGAGCGTTTCATGGCGGTCTTCACAGCTTGAAGGGTAGACAACGCCGCCGGACCGATTCGGGACCCTCCCGCGGCCTTGGGACGACCTCTCCAGCATAAACCACCGTCCCGCGGATTTCCAAGGAAAACCCCCGCCTGCGGCCAGTCGGCGGCTCGAAAATGCGGGCTGTAACCTGCCCACGGTCGCCGATCTGGCCGAAATAGGCCCGATTGCGGGGCGCCCTCGCCGCCCCCTGGCGCCATACTTAAGGAAGCGATTCTTCGCCCCTACCCGACCACTGCTGGTTTCCGCCAGCCTCGCCGCGTGTCGACTCCCGCAGCCACCGCCGCCCCACGCCGCCCGTGGATCGTCTCCCCCTCGTGGGACCTGTTCTATCTGGTCCTCACGCCGCTGCTAATCGTCCCCGCCGTACTGGTCGTCGCCCGCCAGTGGCTGCGGCCCGAGGAGATCTACCTCGCCGTCATTTCGTTCGCTTCGCTCGGGCACCACCTGCCCGGGTTCATGCGAGCCTACGGCGATCGCGAGTTGTTCCAGCGGTTCCGCTGGCGGTTCCTGCTCGCCCCGCCGTTGATCCTCGCGTTGGCGCTGCTATTCAGCCCGCCCGCCTCGATGGCTCGGGCGTTGCACCTGCCGTGGGTTCACCTGCATGGCCTCGAGTTGATCCTCCTCGTTTGGGGGACTTGGCATGGGTTGATGCAAACGTACGGCTTCATGCGGATCTACGACATCCGTCGCGGCGAGAACGACCGCACCGACGCGCGGCTCGATCACGCTCTCTGCCTAGTGATCTTCGCCGCCGGCGTGCTGTTCAGCGATACCCGCATGTTCGGCGTCGCGAGCGCCATGTGGCAATGCGGCCTACCGATCTTCGGCCCCGAAGCGCTCGCCACAGTCCGCTGGATCGTCGGCGCGATCTCTGCGATCGTTCTCTCTCTCTACACCGCGAACTTGATCGCCCGCAGCCGCCGCGGCCTGCCGATCAATTGGATCAAGCTGCTGCTCGCCGCATCGACCGGCTGGTTCTACTGGTACTGCGGCCGGCTCTCGACGAACCTGCTCATCGGCATCGCGATGTTCGAGATCTACCACGCCGTGCAGTACAGCGCGATCGTCTGGATCTACAACCGCCGGCTGTTTGAAAAGGCGGGCGAGCGCTTCGGCCCGCTCGGATTCATGTTCCGCGATCGGGCGACGATGCTCGGCATCTACCTCGCCGCGATCGCGGCCTACAGCTCGATCCGCTTCGTCACCGCCCACGCCGGCGACCGGATGTTCAGCGGCGACCTTGAAGACGCCCGCCAGTGGCTAATCGCCGCGTTCGTCACCTCGTCGTTCCTCCACTTTTACTATGACGGGTTCATCTGGAAGGTCAGCGAGCGGAAGACGCAGGACGCCCTAGTCGATGCCCCTGCCCCGGCGTTCGAGCAGTTCGTGCCGGCGTTCCTGCATGCCGGCAAATGGGCCGTGTTGGTTGCCATCGCCGCGACGCTCATTGGCGCCGAGCGGATGTACGCCCGCGGCGAAGCCCGGCAATTGGCGATGCTGACGGCACTCGCCCGGCTGACGCCGAACGTTCCCGAAGCCCGCGAAATTGCGCAGCAACTCGATCGCGCCAATGCCGACGAGCAGTATCAACAAGGACTCGCTGCTCTCAAGCAGGGTAACGCGGCCGCGTCCCTGTCGCCGCTGCGTGAAGCGATCGAGCTCGACTCGCAGCATTTCTTGGCGCACGTTCAGCTTGGCGATGCATTGCTCGCCCTCAATCAGCCAGCCGCCGCGGCCGACGCCTATCGCAGCGCCGTTGAGTTGCAACCGCAAGTCGCCGAAGCCCGCGTCGGCCTTGCGGAGGCACTGCTTAAGTCGGGCGAGCGCAACGCGGCGGAGCAGTGCCTGCGGGACGGGCTGCAGGAGACGCCCGACTCGCCGGAATTGAACCTCACGCTGGGGATATTGCTGAGCCGGACCGGAAAAGCGGCTGCGGCCAAGCCGTTTCTCGAACGCGCCGCGCAGCTCGGGTTGAGCCCTTAGCCAACTTCTCGCAGGGCATTTCTGCGAATGCTGCGGCGATAACGGAAATTCCCGTTTTCTGCGGAACGCGCACCAATAGACTACTAATACGGTGGTCACATCCATTATTTCGCAGTACACTGGCGATCTCACTCCGATTCGGGCCCGCCGCGCGGCTCGCGTACCTGTGGTCTCTGCAGCCATGAGTCTCCTCAATGAATTTCCGCGTTGTTCTCGCTCTTCTGGTCCCCGTTCTGTTTAACTTGCCAGCCGCGGCGGCGGATCGCATTGTTGCTCAAACGGGCGCTTCGGCTCCCGGCACCACTGGCCAGTTTTCTACCTTCTACATTACCGTCGACGGGCCAGCGGCCCCGGTGCTAAACAATGCTGGTCGGGTCGCGTTCGCCGCCACATTGACGAACAACGTCGGCGGCGTGACCGCACCGAACGACACCGGCGTCTGGTCGGACGGCGGCGGAGCACTCACGCTCATCGCGCGCGAGGGGTCGGCAGCGCCCGGCGGCCCCGCCGGCGCGCTCTTCCGCCGCGCCGCCAACCCGGTGATTAACTCCTCCGGAGCCGTCGCCTTCGCCGGGCTCCTCCGCGAGAACGTGGCAGGCGTCACCCTCGAAAGCAACAGCGCCATTTGGTCGAACGCCGGCGGGCCGCTCCAGATGATTGCTCGCGAGGGAACGCAAGCCGTCGACACGCCGGCAGGCGTCGATTTCGCGACGCTCGTCGACCTCACCTTGAACAACGCCGGTCAAACCACGTTTCGCGGCACGGTTCGCGGCGCCGGCGTTGACGCGACCAACGAACCTGGAATCTGGGCGCAAAACGAGGGCCTGCTGCACCTCATCGCGCGGGGCGGCCAGCAAGCCGTAGGAGCACCAGCGGGGACGAGCTTTAAGTCGTTCTTCAATAGCCACCCATCGATGAATCAGAACGGAGCGATCGCGTTTCGCGCATCGCTGCAAGGGACAGGGGTCAACACTGGCAATGACGTTGGCATTTGGGCGCGGCGGAACAACGCCCTTTCACTAGTGGTGCGAGAAGACAGTCAGGCCGCGGGCCTGGAGGCGGGGAGACTGTACAGACTCTTAAATACAGAGCCGGTCTTGAACTCATCTGGCGCCCTGGCGTTTGTCGCACAAACTTGGAAGGGACACACGAGCGAATACCCTGTCATTTACGTCGAAAATGGCGGGGTCGCCACGCCAGTAGTTCGAGGCGGCGATCCTGCGCCGGGTCCACCGTGGAGTACCAGCTTCAGCGACTTTTCGTCACTGCTGCTCAATAACCGGGGCGATATTGCTTTCCAAAGCAGGCTCAGCAGCGGCATGGAAAGCATTTGGGTACGCAAGCAGGGAAGCTTGCAGAGCTTGGCTCTCCAAGGAACGCCGGCTCCCGGCGTAGACGGTGCGTCGTTCCTCAGTTTCAGCGAGTTGGCCTTCAACAACGCCGGCCAGGTCGCATTTATGGCCACGCTGAGTGGATCAAGCATTTTCGAATGGAATAATGCTGGGATCTGGGCTTCAACTCCAAGCGGTGAACTCCGCTTGATCGCGCAGAAGAACTTCTATGTGGGCGACCCAATTTTTGGCTCGATCGACGGTCTCTTCTTCGAGGGCGGATCGGGCAATGGCGATGGCCAGCGCAGCGGATTCAATGATCGCGGCGAGCTCGCGTATCTCGCCACTTATTCTGGCGGCGGTAACCGGCTCATCGTCTCCGACAAGGTCGCTCTCTCGCCCATCGATTTCGACGGCAACGGCGCAATCGACGGCGGCGACTTCCTTGCATGGCAGCGTGGCTACGGCAAAGCCACCGGCGCCTTGCCGGCGGATGGCGACGCCAATGGCGACGGCGACGTCGACGCCGCTGATCTCGCGGCGTGGCGAAATGCGTTCGGCAGTGCAAACGCTGCGAACGCAATGAACGCCGTGCCGGAGCCTGCCACCGGCGTGCTCGTTGCCATCGGAGCAGTAAGCCTATTAGTCAGCGCACCACAGCGTAGGAACGGGGTTCTCCCGAACTGATAAAAGCCACCGGCTCCGCCGGTGGACGAAGTGTTCACTCGCCGTGATTTCGCTGCGTCCACCGGCAAAGCCGGTGGCTCTCATGCACGCTCAGTCCTGAACCGGACTAGCTGCGACGCTTCGCCGTCTCGCTCTTCATGAACGCCAGCGCATCGCTCGCGAGTTGGTCTTCGCTCTCGTACATCCGCCGCCAAATCTTCGTGGCGGCAGCGACTTCCGGCATGGCCAAGCCAAACGCTTCGACGACCATCCAGCCGTCATAGCCGGTCTTCGCCAGTGCGTCAAAGTTTTCCGCCCAGCGGACGTTCCCTTTGCCGGGCGTGCTGCGGTCGTTTTCCGAGATGTGCACATGGCCAAGGTGTGGCGCCGCCGTGGCGATCGCGGCGGGGATGTTCTTCTCTTCGATGTTCGAGTGGAACGTGTCGTACATCAGCTTGCAGCGCGGGTGGGCCACGTCTTGCACGAAGCGGGCGGCGTCCTGCATGCAGTTCATCATGTAGCATTCGAAGCGATTGACCGCCTCGACCGTGAGCGTGACGCCCGTCTTGGCGGCGTGCTCGGCGACCTCGCGCATCGTCTCGACGCCCCACTTCCACTCGTCCTTCGTCGGGCCGGCGCCGCTGAAGCTGCCGAGCGCCGAGTGGAACGGGCCGCACATCGTGACGGCGCCGAGCGCCTCGCAGCAATCAACCGCGAGCTTGTTGCCAGCCACGCCCTTCGCGCGAATCGCTGCGTCGGGGCTTACCGGGTTGTCGGCGTCGGTCCGCACGGTGACCGCGGTGCGCTCGAGGCCGGCATCGTCGAGCCGCTTGCCCCACTTGCCGTAAAACTCCTCGTTGAGTTCGAACATAGGGACTTCGACGCCGTCGTAGCCCATCTTCTTCAGCCGATCGAGCACCGGCAGGATCGAATCGTCGAGGTGGGCGGTCCACAGCAGCAGGTTCATGCCGAACTTCATCGGGCGTCTCCACGCGGCAAAAGAGAGGAAGAGTCAGACCAAGCGAACGTGGCCGAAGCCGCCTGCTCGCGACACTTAACTTAGACGCGCGAGCGCAGAATTTCCACCGGCAGAACCGGCGGGCGAACCCTTGGAATCGGCCACGCGAGTGCGAGAATGCCCTAGCGAAAGCAGCGGTCGCTAAAGATTCCTGACGCGAGCGGCTTGACTAGCGCCGCACTCCGTCGACGTCGAACAGCAGCGAGTTCGACATCGCGTTGCCAAACTGCTCGAAGCCATCGAACTGCCAGACGACTTTTTTCGTCTTGGGATCGATCTCGACGAGCGTCGGCTGTCCCGGGCCGGCGTGGCAGTTGCCGATGACGTAGTGCCCGTTCGGCAGCACCTCGAGCGTCGTCACCCAGGCGAGCGTGATGCCGGGCAGTTCGTTCTGTTCCAGCTTCCAGACGACTTCTTTCGCGGGCGTCACTTCGATGACGCTGTGACCGTTGCCGGTCGAGATGAGCGTGTTGCCGTTGGCCAACCGCACGGCGGCGAAGCACTTGTTGCCGAACGCCTCCGGGCCGTGACCGTCCGCCGCCGGCTTGTCGAACATAGGGACTTCGTATTCCCAAACGATCTTGCCGTCGCCGTCGTACTCGCGCACCGTGCCGTCGCCTTCATGGCAAACGAGGTAGTGGCCGTCGTCAAGTTTCCGCACCAACCGCGTGTCGGTGTGGGGGTGAGGATGCTCGACCTTCAGCGGAATGGTCTTCTCGATCTTGCCCTCGCGATCAATCTCGATGATTCGCGCGGGGCCCGATTCGGCGATCATCAGCTTGCCATCGGGCAGCGGCTGAAACGAGTGGACCTCGACCGGCTTGCCGTCGTTGCCACCTTGCTTGGCTGAATCGTACGACCAGACGACATGGCCGTTCGCGGGATCAATCTCGACGACCTCCGCCCCGCCCCGCTGCACCATGAAGTGGCCGTTCGGCAGTCGGTGGATGTCGTGAATGCCGCCCCACGGCTTCTCGCGTTCGATCGAGCCGTCGGCGGCAACGATGGCGAGGCGGTCGTTGCCCTGCGTGGCGAGGCGATGCTTGGCATAGGCTACGTTTACGCAACCAGCGAGTGCCGTCAGTACGAGGAACGCTGCCTTTGCTGATGTCACGCTACTTGTCTCCCGGTGATTTGAAGACCGATCGTTGCCGCCGAGCGCCATGCACGAGCCTAATTAACTGAATGCGATCGGGAAGCGGTCGAAAGTAGATGAGATAATTGCGATATCGCTGAACGCCAATCACTCGCAATCCCTGCGCGCCAGGGTCATTGAATTTAACTAGTGATCCTGAAACTGGATGAGCGGCTAAATGGCGAACAGTCTCTTCAATGGATTCCAGAAACCGCAGCGATGCCTTGAAATGATGGCCAGCAATGTAATCGACTGCGCCGTTGACGTCGTCATCGAACTCGGGGAATGGCTCGACAATTAGCATGGCCGAACGCCGTTCTCAAGCGAGGTCGCGATGTTATGGCTTGGCGCGGCGCTCTTCGATAAGCCTCTGTCGAATCTTGTCGAAGTAGTCGGCCTCCATGGGCGTCGGCGTGCCGCTATTTAGGCCCGCAATCACCAACTCTTCGTAGTACGGATCGCTAAGCGTCTCCGCAGGAACGCCGTCGGGCAGTTCAAAACTATCAGTCACAATGAGACTGACGACGTACTGTCCCACGTCGGCAAAGCCAGCCGCGGCAGCGTTCGTGATCGCTTGCTGTTCAACTGACGCTGGAATCTCAATCTTCATTGCGGGAAACCTCCAGCTTCAGCCTAACGCATATTGCCGGGGCGTCAAATCGGCGGCCCACGGCCTATTCTTCGTCCTCAGCCCCGCCAATGCGATCCTTCCCGACCCACTTCCGCAGCACTTCGGGAATCAGAATGGAGCCATCCGCCTGCTGGCAGTTCTCCATGATCGCAATCAGCGCTCGGCTGATCGCCACCGCGGTGCCGTTGAGCGTGTGGACGAAGTTCGTCCCCTTTTCGCCCTTGGTCTTGTAGCGGATGTTGAGCCGCCGCGATTGGTAGTCGGTGCAGTTCGACGTGCTGGTCACTTCGCCATACTCGCCGCCGTCGCCGCGGCCGGGCATCCAGGCTTCGAGGTCGAACTTGCGATAGGCGGGGCCGCCGAGGTCGCCCGAGGCGATGTCGAGGACGCGGTAGGGAATGCCGAGGCCGTCGAAGATCTCGCACTCCAATTCGCAGAAGTAATTGTGCATGTCCTCGCTCTGCTCGGGGAGCGTGAACGCGAACATCTCGACCTTCGTGAACTGGTGGACGCGGTAGAGCCCACGCGACGCGCGACCGGCGGCGCCCGCTTCGGTGCGAAAGCAGTGGCTGATGCCGCAGAGCTTGATCGGCAGATCGTCGGCGTCGATCGTGATACCGGCGTACAACCCGCCGAGCGTGATCTCCGACGTGGCGACCAGGTTCAGGTCGAAGTTCTCGACCGTGTAGATCTGCGTCTCTGGCCCGCGCGGTATGTAACCGACGCCAGCCAAAATCTCGCCGCGAGCGAGGTCGGGGGTGATCGTCGGCGTGAAGCCTTCTTTCACCAACAGTTCGACCACATATTGCTGCAGCGCCATTTCGAGCAGCGCCGCTTCGTTCCGCAAGAAGTAAAAGCCGTGGCCGGCGATGCGGGCGGCGCCTTCGAAGTCGATCAGGTCGTGCTGCTCGGCGAGTTGGACGTGGTCCTGCACCGGGAACCGCATCGGCGTCACTTGCGTGGCGCCCTTGCGCAGTTCGCGGCTCGCATCCTCGCCGCCACGGGGCGACTCAGCGTGGGTCATGTTCGGCAAGCTGCGATAAATCGCCCCCGCTTCGGCGTCGATCCGGTCGAAGTCGGCTTGCTTCGCTTCCTTCGATTCCCGCAGTTGGCGGCCCTCTTCTTTACGGGCTTCGCGCTCCGCGTCGTCCTTGGCCTGGCCAATCGACTTGCTGACGACGTTGGCCTGCCGCGACAGCTCTTCGATTTCCTGCTGCAGCGTGCGGCATTCGGTTTCGAGCTTTACGAACCGCGCCACGTCGGCCTTCATGCCGCGGGCGTCGCAGTTCTGCTGAACAGATTCGGCATTCTCGAGAATAAAGCGCTTATCAAGCATGGGGGGCGATGCTTTCTGTGCGTGTCGATTTGCGAGGAAACGGAAAACCGCAGCTTATTTCTTAATCGCCGCCAACTCCCGCCACAACGCCGCGCTTGCTCGCGTGCCGCGGTGGAAGTCGTCGAGCGAGAATTTTTCGTTTGGGCTATGGGGATTGTCGTCGTTCTGTCCCCAGCCCAGCAGCAGCACTTCGGCGTTGAGCAGCGACGCGAATGTATTGACGATGGGGATGGAACCACCTTCGCGGATGAAGACGGGCCGGCGACCGAAGCCCTTCTCCACGGCGACGGCCGCCGCCTGCAAGTAGGGGCTATCGAGCGGGAACACCACGCCGGGGGCGCCATGGTGCTCGACCAGCTTCATCTTGATGCCCGGCGGCAGCAATTCTTCGAGGCGCTTCTTCAAGCCCGCGGCTACCTTGTGGGGATCTTGGTTCGGCACGAGCCGGCAGCTCAGCTTGGCGGTCGCCTTGGCCGGCAGCACCGTCTTGGCGCCGGCGCCTTGGTAGCCGCTGGTGAGGCCATTGATGTCGAGCGTCGGGCGGGCCCAACGGCGTTCGATCGTGCTGAAACCCTTCTCGCCGGCGAGGTGCTCGACGCCGAGCTGCGACTTGAACGCCGCTTCGTCGAACGGCAGCGCGGCGAACTCCTGGCGTTCCCGTTCGGTAAGATCGGCCACGTCGTCGTAGAATCCGGGGATCGTCACCCGCCCGTCGGCGTCGACCAGGGCGCCCAGCATCTTCGCAAGCGCGTTGGCCGGGTTGGCGACGCCGCCGCCGAAGACGCCCGAGTGGAGGTCTTGCTTCGGGCCAATCAGCTTCAACTCGAAGTAGGCAATGCCGCGCAGGCCGTAGGTGATCGCCGGGACGCCAGGGGCGAACTGGCTCGTATCGCTAACGACGACGCAATCGCAAGCGAGCCGTTCGACGTTCTCTTTAAGGAACTCCCCCAGATGCTCGCTGCCGACTTCCTCTTCGCCTTCGATGAGCAGCTTCACCTGCAGCGGCAGTTTGCCGGCAGTGGCAAGCCACGCCTCGATGCTCTTTACGTGGGTGAGCATTTGCCCCTTGTCGTCGGTCGCCCCGCGGGCGAAGACCTTGCCATCGCGGACGTCGGGCTCGAACGGCGGCGTCTGCCATTCGTCGAGCGGATCGGGCGGCTGGACGTCGTAGTGGCCGTAAACCAGGGCGACCGGGGCCCCGGGCACGGGGGGCGATTCGGCGTAAACGATCGGGTGGCCGTTCGTTTCGATGAGGTGGACCGTGAGCCCCAGCTTCACCAAGTGGTCGCGTAGCCAATCGGCCGCCCGGCGGACGTCCCCCTTGAAGGCCGGATCGGCGCTAACGCTCGGAATCCGCAGCAGGGCCATCAGGTCGCCCTCGAACTTCGGGCGGTGGGCGTCAATATGCTCAAGCGTCTGGTCTAGCACGGCAATTCAGGCGAGGGGTGGCAGCGATTGTCCGGGCCGTTTGGCCGCCGGGAACGCAACCAATATAATGGCCCCACTCCCCCGGCACTACGCCCATCCGCGGCCCGGCGACGCCTATCAGCGGCGGCGCCGAGCCCGAATCGCTCCAACGAAACGACGCGACCATGTCGATGTTCTCCGATCCTGACGACGAAACCGTCGTGGTCGTGGCGCCCAAGAAGCAAACCACCCCCGACCGCGAACACCGCCGCCAGCCCCGCTACAACGTCCTCCTCTGGGACAGCGACGGCCACACGTTCGACTACGTCGAGAAGATGCTCCGCGAGCTGTTCGGCCACGAGAAACAGCAGTGCGAGGAGATCGCCAAGTCGGTCGACGCCGACGGCAAGGCGGTGGTGCTAACCACCACGATGGAACATGCCGAACTGAAGCGGGATCAGATTCACGCCTACGGCAAAGACAATATGGAAGGCAGCAAGGGTTCGATGTGGAGCACCATCGAGCCAGTGGAATAACGATGAAGCTGAAGACCGTCACCCTAGGCTGCAAAGTCAACCAATACGAAACCGAGTTCGTCCGCGAGGGGCTGCTCGGCATCGGCTACGAAGATGCGCTCGACGAGCAGTCGGCCGACCTGTGTATCGTCAATACGTGCACGGTCACCAACGAAGGCGATTCGAAGAGCCGCCAGGTGATCCGTCGGCTGGCGCGCGACAATCCAGACTCGAAGATTGTCGTCATGGGGTGCTATGCGACCCGCGCTCCCGAAGAGGTCGCGTCGCTTCCCAACGTGTCGGAGGTCGTCACCGACAAGCGCGAGTTGCCCGATCTGCTCGGCCGCTTCGGCGTGATCGACGTTCCCACCGGCATCAGCGGGTTCGCTCGCCGACATCGCGCCTATGTGAAGGTGCAAGATGGCTGCATGCTTCGCTGCAGCTTTTGCATCATTCCCTATGTGCGGCCGAACCTTGCCAGCCGCCCCGCCGCACACATCGCCGACGAAGTCCGCCGGCTCGTCGATGCCGGCCATCGCGAGGTGGTGCTCACCGGCATCCACCTCGGCCACTATGGCGTCGACTGGAATCGCACGCTGCCGAAGGAAGAGTGGACGCGACTCTCGCACTTGGTGCGCTCGCTGGCAGAAGTCCCCGGCGACTTCCGCGTTCGCATGTCGAGCATCGAAGCGACTGAAGTCACGCGCGAGCTGATCGACGTGATGGCCGAGTATCCCGACAAGGTCACGCCCCACCTGCACATCTCGATGCAATCGGGCAGCGACGGCGTCCTCCGCCGCATGCGCCGCCGCTGGGGCGCCAAGCGGTTCGTCGACCGCTGCGGCCTGCTCAAGGAACGGCTCGATCGTCCAGCGATCACCACCGACATCATCGTCGGCTTCCCCGGCGAAACCGACGCCGAGTTCGCCGAAACAGTCGACGTCTGCCACCAGGTCGGCTTCTCGAAGATCCACATGTTCCCGTTCAGCCCCCGCCGCGGCACGCCAGCGGCCGAGATGGGCGAGCAGATCTCCAAGCAAACCAAACACGACCGCGGCGTCGAACTCGCCCGCGTCGAGGCCGAACTCCGCGACAAGTATTTCGCATCGCTGGAGGGTATGCCCCTCCGAGTTTTAGTGGAATCCCCGCTCACTGAAGAGAATCACCATCAGCAGCGAGCCGAGGGGTTCATCCCCTCGGTCTTACAGCACATCGGCACTTCCTGTCGCTACGCTCCCGTCGCCATCCCCGCCGACCGCGCCCCCATCGGCGAGTTCGTCGACGTCCTCGCCGGCCCAATCAACGGCACGCACATCACCGCCGAACTCCGCACAGCAATTACGGCGTAATCGCTCGCGCCGCGCGCTCACACAGCTCGCGTGCTTCCTCAATCGTCGGCGCCTCGGCAATCGCGCGGACGATCGGCTCGGTATTGCTCGGCCGCACGAGCAGCCAGGCCCCGTTCGGCCAATCAAGTCGCAATCCATCGAGGCGGTCGGCCGTCGCGTTGGGGAAAACCGTCGCCAGTTTTTCGAGGGCAGCCGGAATCGCAGCGTTCGGCACGGCGATCGTCGACTTGTGAATCGCGTAGGCCGGCAGTTCATCAGCGAGCGTACTCACCGGCAGATCGCGGGCCGCCATCGCGTCGAGCACGAGCGCCATGCCGACGAAGCTGTCGCGGACCAGCCCGACGCGGGGATCGATGATGCCGCCGTTCCCCTCGGCGCCGAGCAGGGCGCCGACTTCCAGCATCTTGTCGACGACGTTCGCTTCGCCCACTTTGGAGCGGAAAAACGGCACGCCATACTTTGCCGCCAGGTCTTCGCTCATGCGGCTCGTCGAGCAGTTCGTCACGATCGGCCCACGCAAGCCGCTCCGCAGCACATGGTCGACGCAGAGTGCCGGCGTTTTTTCTTCGCCGATGTAGCGGCCACGTTCGTCGATAATCGCCAGTCGGTCGGCGTCGGGGTCTTGGCAGAAGCCGATTGCTGCTCGCCGTTCGACGACGTCTTTCAGCACGCCGGCGAGGTTCGCCTCGGTCGGTTCCGGCGTGTGAGCGAAGGCCCCGTCGGGCGTCGGGCCGAGGATGATCGTTTCGCAGCCGAGATGTTCGAGCAGCACCTTGCCGAGGACGCTTCCCGAGCCGTGGTTGGCGTCGAGCAGCACGCGGAAGCGTTTGCTGCGAATGCGTGCGACGTCGCAGATTTGTTCGATGAGTTGGAGGTGGGCGGAAGTGGTGTTGGGGAGGGGGGAGACGGTGGCGGTAGTCGCTCCGGCTGGTCGTTGACCAGCGGCTACTGCGCGATAGCGGTCTAGGACGCGCTGGCCGGCGGCGGCGGGGATGACGCGGCCGGCGCTGCTGAAGAGTTTGATGCCGTTGTACTCGGGCGGGTTGTGGCTCGCGGAGATCTGCACGCCGCCGGCCGCACGCAGGTCGCGCACGAGCACGCCAACCGTTGGCGTCGCGGCCGCGCCGGCGTCGATCACTTCGCGGCCATCACCGAGCGAGGCGAGCGTTTCGCCAATCACCCGCGCGAACCGCGCCCCCGACGCCCGCCCGTCGCGGCCGATCACCACCGCCCCAGCCGGCAACTCCGCAGCGAACGCAGCCGCATAGCGCCGAGCCACGTCATCGGTCAGAGTCTCGTCGACAATCCCCCGCAGCCCTGAAACGCTAATAATCAACTCAGCCGACATACACGCTCCCGTAGTTCAGGCTTTCAGCCTGATGTTTTCCTAGCCCCGGGCTCCGCCCGGGGGTCGCGCACCACGTCGTGGAACGTTACCCTTGCTTCACACCGACCCCCTGGCGGAGCCAGGGGCTAAAAGTACGCGGCCCACGTTATAATAGATCGATGCCCAACGAGAAACCGACCTCCCGACGCGACTTCCTCCGCGGCAACAGCCTCGGCCGCTCGCTCCTCAACGCCGCGCGCGGCTTGGCCGACAAAACCCTCGACTCGCTCGATCAGAAGCAACTGTCGCAAGCAAGCGGCGCCGCGGCGCCCGGCAATCCGACGCAGGTCCGCCACCGTTCGTCCACCGACAACGCTCGCATCCAAACCAGCCGCCAAGCGATGGCGTGCGAGTTCGCGATCGAATACCACGCCGCCGATGGCGCCGACGCCGCAGCCGCGGCTCTCGAAGGGCTCGACCTCGTCGAGCGGCTCGAAGACCAACTTTCGATCTACCGCAACCATACGGAAGTCGCCGAGATCAATCGCATGGCCGCCGATCGCGCGGTCGAGGTCGAACCGCGGCTCTTCGCGCTGCTGGAATTGTGTGAATGGATCCACGCCAGCACGCACGGAGCGTTCGACATCACCACCGGGCCGTTGTCGAAGATCTGGGGGTTCCACAAACGCGAAGGCCGCCTGCCGGAGCAAAATGAAATCGACGCCGCGATGCTCGCTGTCGGCTTCGCCAACTTGCAGTTCGACAATATCAACCGCTCGATTCTGTTCCGTCGGCCGGGCGTCGAGATCAACTTCAACTCGATCGGCAAAGGGTACGCGCTCGATCGCATCGCCGAGCTGATGTCGGAGCGGGGCCTCGACGACTACCTCACTCATGGCGGCCGGAGCAGCGTCCTCGCCCGCGGCCGCGACCGCAGCGGCGATACGGCGGGGTGGACCGTCGCCGTTCCCCATCCGCACGAGCGGGAACAGTCGCTCGGCGAGATCGTGCTGCGGAACGAAGCACTCGGCACCTCAGGCGCCGGCACGCAGTTTTTTGAACTTGAGGGCCGCCGCTTCGGTCACCTCATCGACCCGCGCACCGGCTGGCCGGCGAGCGGCGTCTACACGGCCACCGCGGTCGCCGCTACTGCCGCCGAGGCCGACGCCCTGGCGACCGCGTTCTACATCCTTGGCCCTGCCGGCGCCTCGGAGTATTGCGCCTCGCACCCCGAGGTTGGCGCCGTGCTCGTTTGCCCGCGCGACGACAATCCCGCGAGCTTGGAGTTCGACGTGCACAAGTTCAACCTCCACCACGGCCGCTGGCTCCCGGCCGGGACGGCGTAGCTGCGCCGTACAAGGACATAGACAGGATGACAGGATTTCGCGGATCTACAGGATTAAAGACCGGCGATAGCTATCAGCCACATAGCTATCTCTTGTCTTTCGCAACTGATAACGGACCACTGACGACTGACAGCGAACCACTGACAATCCTGTCGATCCGCGAAATCCTGTAATCCTGTCAAATTCCCAATCGGCATCGCCGCAAGCAAACTCCGCTTCAGAATCGCCCCCACAGCGACCGACGAGAGTATTACCCCGCGCCGTCGCTGCGCCGTGCGGGTATACTACCTCACCGTCTTCAGCCGCCATGCCGTCGAAACTCCGCGAGGCACTGTGCTTGCGACGCTCCTCCATCCCGGCAGTTACCTGGGCATCTTCCTATTGATGGTGCTCACCGGAGCCGGGATGCCTGTTCCGGAAGAAGTCTTCATCGTCGGCGCCGGCGTCTTGAGCGCTCAAGGCGAGTTGCGGCCTGAGTTTGCGTTTGCCGCCACCCTGCTCGGCGCCCTGGTTGGCGACGCCGTGATGTACGGCATCGGTTACCGCTTCGGCAGCTTGCTGCACCGCTATCCGAAGCTGTCGAAACTCGTCGGCGCCGATCGTGAAGCCACCTTCGAACGCGCCGTCGAACGACATGGCTTCAAGGTGCTGCTGATGGCTCGCTTCATGGTCGGCGTTCGCGGACCGGTGTATCTCGCCGCCGGCGCCGTCCGGATGCCGTTTTTTAAATTCTTGCTGTGGGACCTCGTTTGCGCGACGCTGGTCGTCGGACTGTTCTTCGGGCTCGCGTTTTTCTTCGGCGAAGAGATCGTCGACTTCATCACCGACGCCGAGCTAGCGTTCACCGTGATCGCGATTGCCGCGGTGATTGCCTTCTTCGCGTTGCGGCGCTATCGCCGGCGGTTGTTGGAGAAGGTGATTGTCTCCGCCGGCGAGAAGCCGACCGCGGAGGAAGTGGCTAGCGAGTCTGACGAAGCGGCCGAAGCGCCAAAACGCGAAGCGTCCTAGCCCCGGGCTCCGCCCGGGGCTAGAGCGTGCGTCTGCTCAATCCCACCACCATGCGATCTGCTCGGGCTGATCGCCGCCACCGGCGGCGGCTTTTTGGATCGGCTTTTTTACTGTTGCCAGCGCGGCGGCTCGGTCGGCTGTCGCTGCGGACACCTGCAACGTCTTGCCGCCGTCGACCCATACGCCGCCGCTCACCCCGGCGATGATTTGCCGGCCGCCAATGACGCGGTGATTGATCACCGTCTCGACCGCCGTCGGCGCGGGCGAACTCGGCAACCGCAGCCGTTGCTCATCGAGCAATAGCGTCGGCGTCCAGCCAACTTTCTCCGTCAGCCCCTCGCGCTGAATCACTGCTAGCGCGAGTGCTAGCTCAAACACCCGCTCCAGTTCGCCGTACACGGGGTACTTCGTCGACAACGCCGCAAATTCCTGCGTGAACGATTCAGCAAACTTGCGGTTGAGATCGTCCGACTGCCCCGTGTGCACCCGCTGGCCACGGGCGGCGAGCATCTCATTTTCGCTCAGCACGCAAATGGAGCGCTCCGGTAGAGCAAATGCATCATGCGCGTCGCTCGCCTCGACGGTCGACGCCGGCATCGAAAACCACCACCGCAACACGGCCATCGGCGGCGGCGAACCATCGGCGCCGTTCCGCACTGTGGCGAGATAGCTCTTCACGCCTGGCACGCCGTCGGCGAGGCCCATGCCGATGAGCTTCATGTGGTAGTCGGACGCCAGCAGCAGCGTCGCGATCCGCGAACCTTCGTCGATGTTGTAGTACTCAACGTCTTGAATGCCGAGCGTGCTCCGCAGCTCTTCGAGCCACTTCCGCCGCCCGCTTGGTTCCAGCGGCTTCGCGGCCGAAGCATCGAGGAACGCTTGCGTATTAGCCAGCGCCTCCTGCCGCGGCACGATGGAACAACCAAACGCCGCCGACTTCTCCGTCCGCTGCCGCCGCCAGAGGGTGAGCAAATCGTCAAGCCGCACAATCGGCCGCCCCGTCTCGACCGAGACGAGCCCTCCCGTTGGAGCGCCAGCCCAATCGCCCGCAGGCCCCGCGAGGACCAAGTCGCCGGTCTCCGGGTACGCGAGTACAAAACTCACGCGCTGCAGGCCGGCCAGCGAGAGCATCGCGGGTTCGAGCGGTTCGTGCCGCTCCTGCCGTTGGGCGATCGCTGCCTCAAGTTTCGAAAGCGAAACATATCGGAGCGGGCTCGATTGCCGCGCAGCATCAGTCGTCTCCGTGAAGTGACGCTCTGCGACCGCTTTCGCCTCGACGACCGCCTCAATTCCGAGCGTCTTCACTGCGGGCTGGGAGCGCGGAGTTCCATGCGCTCGAACCGCAGCGAGTGCCGCGCGCTCGCCTCCGGCACGGACTAGCAAAGCGCCGTCAGCGTCGGCGTACACGCCATTCGGAAACGGCTGAACCTCGCCCTGCCCCGTTCCATTTTCCTGCCAACTCTCAACGTCGACGGTCGAGGTAATGAGATCGATCAACGAATCGAAGTCGGCCGAGGCGGCTCCGCCATTGGCGCCGTTACCAGAACCAAAGATGTTGCCCCCGCCAACGAAGCCGTTGACGGCCTGCCCCTGATTGCCGCCTTGGTTCGCCCCGGGAAAATTCCCCCCCGGCAGCGGCGCTGCCTGCTGAGCCCAAGCGCCGCGTTCGCTGCAAGTCGCGAGCCACCAGGCCGCCAGCAGCGCACAGATTCCTGCCGATCGCCAGATCGTTCGCATGATATGCCTCGCTCGTGACAAGTTCTTCGGAGTGAAGTATCGAGCCCGTTCCGCAGTCGATTCTCCCCGACGCCGCCCCCCGCGTCCAGCAATCGCGGCATTCGCCGCCCAATTGGCCCCGCCAAGGCGCCGGTTAGAATAAGCTGCCGCCAACCTGTGCCAGCATATCCACCGGAACAACCGACATGCTCCCCCGCCTGACGCTCACTGCTCTGCTACTCGCGCTCGTCGTGCCCGCGGCCCGCGCCATCGAGTTCACCGAAGACTCCCTCAAAGAAGTCAAACAGGCGATCGACGAGAAGAAAGCGAAGCTGGTCGACGTCCGCACGAAGAAGGAGTGGGACAAGGGCCACGTCGCCGGCGCGATTTTTCTACCGGTGACGTCGCTCACCGACGAGCTCGAAGAAAAGGAGCTCGCCAAGGCGCTCCCCAAGAAGGGGAACTACTACATCCACTGCGCCGTCGGCATCCGCGCCACCCGTGCCGCCGAATACCTTGAAGAGCGAGGCTACGAAGTAAAGGTTCTTAAACTAGGCTACCAACAACTCATCGAAGCCGGCTTCAGGAAGGCCGAAGAGAAGAAACCAACCCAACCGCCGAAGCCCGCCCCGAGCAACTGATCACTGACCACGGACAACTGACGCCCCCCAACAAAAAAACGGCCCCCTGCCTACATCGCAGGGGGCCGTTTTCGATTTTCACCTTGTCACAGCACTAAGCTCGAACGCCCAATGATGGCGTTAGTTAGCTCAGTTGCAGCCGCAGCTGGGGGCAGCTTCGCAACCGCACGAGGCTTCGCAGCCGCAGCTGGCTTCGCAACCGCAGACCGGGGCGCAGCAAGCGTGCTTGGCGGCCCAACGAGCCTTAATGCGAGCGAAGATGCAGTGCTTCTTGCAGGGCGAGCAGCAGTCGTCGGCACAGCCGCACGAGGCTTCGCAACCGCAGCTGGCTTCGCAGCCGCACGAGGGAGCAGCGCAACCGCACGACGGTTCGGCGGCGCAACCGCAGCTCGGCTCAGCAGCACAGCCGCAGCTGGCTTCGCAACCGCAGACCGGAGCACAGCAGTGCTTGGCGGCCAGTTTGGCCTTCAGGCGGGAGAAGATGCAGCACTTCTTCGGCGCACAACATGGGTCGCAACACGACGGCTCGCAGCCGCAGGTCGGCTCGGCGTAGCAGCAGCTTGGCTCGGCAGCGCAACCGCAGCCGCCCATGCCCCAGGCATGAGCGTTGGAAGCGAAAGCCAACGCCATAGCGACGCCCAGCGTCGACAACAGGTAACGTTTCATCGGGAGGCTCCTGAATACTGGTGGGGGAGATACAGTCGCGCGTCGGCTCTGTCAGTTGCGTCTCGCTCGCGCCCCGTCTCGGAGGAATGGCGCCGAATGCGATTCAAACGCGTTGCAGGCCGTGTCACGCGACAAAGACTCACGTGAGTTACCAGTGATATCGTCGGTGCTAGCGACAACCCTTCACCTGTTTCGCCAAACTGCTTGAGCGAAAAACCCAACCTAGTCCGGATTTTCTACCCACAACGAACGCGCGCGTCCTGACGCTGCCGCGGATAGAAACGATTGCACAGCCGACTTGGCTCTGCAGGGGTAGAAGAAGGGGAACCACGAAAAGGACGAAAGGAACGAAAAGAAGCGATGGGGACTGCGGTGTAGTAACCGACTTCTGCCTTCTTAGCTGTTAGCTAATTAAGAGAAGTCCTCGCCCCCCAAATCTCCCTCCCCTTTCGTGCACTTTCGTGTGTTTCGTGGTTAAAAATCCCCGCATTCAGAAGTTCACAACGCTCCCCGCGCCATCGCTCCAACGAAGTTCCGTCCGCGCAGCAGCCGCAGCACGTTTGACCATGCAAATCGCTTGCGGCTTTGCGACCCGGGGCAACCAACAGCTGCTCGTCACGCGCCCCGCCGCTTGGTCATTGTGCAACAACTCCGTCCCCACCGGCGGCACGTCGCCTTCCGCAAAGGCAACCGTGACGAGTTGCTTGTTCACATGCCCGAACGCATCGAGCCGCGCGACCGTCTCCTGCCCCAGGTAGCACCCTTTGCGGAAGCTGATCGCCTGAGCGTTGCGGGAAACTTCCTGCGGCAAATTAGTCGCATCGAAATCGACGCCCCACAACGGCCAGGCCGATTCGATGCGTACGGCTTGCCACAGTTCTTCGCCGCCAAGCGTCCCGTCTGCCTTGCTCCACCGCCCTTCCACCGCGTCGATCGCTGCGGGTGAACACCCCAGCAAGAATCCGCCAGTCCACGGCATGTCGCAACGCACGACGGTCACAGCAACGCCCGCCAAGTCGACCGTTCGGTGCGACCACTCCGCGTCGAACCCCGCGACGACGCCCTCGCCAAAAGTGGCGGCAACAATCTCCCCTGCCCGTTCGCCGAACGCCAACAGCCACGAGAGCTCCGGCGACTCGTCGGCGAGCTTCACGTCTTCGCGAATGATGTACCGATCAAGCTGCGGCATGAGCCGCTCCGCCGTCCCCGACACGCCGATGATCTGAATCGCATCGTCGCCCGCCAACAGAAATCCGTGGGAGTGGATCTTCCCCTTCACATCGGTGAAGAACGCCTCGCACCCTTCACCGGGCGTCAGCCGCTTCACGTCGTTCGTGCACATGTTGTGGAGAAACGACGCCCGATCGCCGCCGCTCGCCCGCACGGTCGACCAATCGCGCAGCCGAACCAACCCCGCGCCAGCCGTCGCGGCTGCGTATTCATGCTGTAGCGTTTCGTTCATTCTCGATTCCGCTTTCTAGCCCCGGGCTCCGGCCGGGGGTCGCCCACCATTCCGGTAGGCATCGTCGCGCGTGATGGTACGCCACCCCCGGGCGGAGCCCGGGGCTAGAGCCTCACCACTCGTCCCGCACGATCGGCAGCGGCACCAGCCGCTGCGCCTCTTCAATCAAAATGCAATGATTCCGCCCCGCAGCCAGCCGCGCCAGTTCGCCGTCGCTCTCGATCGGCGTCATCCCCAGCGACTCGACCACCTCGCTCGGCAAGTTGCTCCGCAGATACACCGGCCCCTCTTCGAGCGCCTTCGCGAGCACCATCGCCGGATGAGCCTCGGTCGATTCGTCCCGCGCGAGCTCGCGCTGCACCTCGCCGAAGTCGAACGCATCCTTGAGTCGATTGAGCGGTCCCCGCGGCCGCTCGTTCAACTCGCAGCAAACGGCAATCGCTCCGCCGGGCGTCACCACGGCGCTCGCGGCGCTCACGGCTCGAGCCAGGTTGTCCCACGTTTGCTCGCGTTCGTCGCCGGTGATCGCGGCGATGACGAGGTCGCCAGGTTCGCCGGCGGTCTTTTCCCAAATCTCGTGCGTCAATTCACTTCCCGTCCGCACAACTTCATCGGGATCGCCGGCAATCACCGCGGCAACTCCGCCGTTGGCGCCGGGCACGACGCTCACCGTCATCTGCACGCCGAGCAGCCAGCCCGCTTCGTCGACTTCAGTGCGGTTGCGTTTCTGCACTTTAGGCGATTCGCTCCCCGCTTCAGTCCGCACGCGGGCCGCCGTCTCACGATTGGAGAACTGCGGAAACAGCCCAGCGAACTTGCTCTCATCGCGATGGGTTCCCCCAGGCAACCGCTGCGCCGACACCGGCAACACGAAATCGGCCTCCGCGAGTGTCCGGTTCAGCCGCAGCGGCTCCTTCGCTGAGTTCACGCCGACCATCGCGATCCCCTGCTCGTCGTCGGGATCGTGGAGTTGGATCGTTACCGCCTCGGCCTTCATCGCGGCCAGCTCTTGTTCGAACGCCGCTTGATCCTCCAGCCGTTCCGCGAGCACGATCGTAATCATCTCCGGCGAGACCCCCGCTTCGAGCATCGCTTCGACAACGCCGCGGAGGATCGTGGTCGCTCGCGGAATGCCCGCGGCAAAGGCGATCGCCGTCACATCGCCCGGCGCCGTGGCGGCGGCCAGCGGCGGAAAACCGCGCGGCGCCGCCAGCGCGTTGCAGACCGCCGCCGCCGGATCGGCGACCAGCGGATGCTCGTCGCTCGTCGCCGACAACAGCGTGTAATCTTCCAGCGGCAACTCACATTGCGCCGCCAGCCCAAACCGAAAGGTCACCATCAATTGCCCGGATTGAAATGCGTGCCGACTGCGGTTCCCCCCGCGGGGTTTCTGCCGAATCAGCGTTTTGGTAGGTTGCGAGTGATCGTCCCCCTCCCTCGAAGGGAGGGACCAACTGAGCACGATCGCCAGTGGCGATCGAGCGCAAGGCGGTAGGCGCGTCAGTGCTGGTAAAAACCCTGGCTGGCTTAAACCACGTCACCGCTGCGATTTCCTCACCGGCCCCCCAGGGGAGCAGGGTAACTCCTAAGTATCTGCCAATCTCCCCCGTCGCCCAAGGGCCTCGGGTCCAAATCATCGAGACCGAGTCATGGATGCTCCCGGCTTCTCCTCCCTGCCCCTTCGCGGGTTCCTGCTGTTATTGGCTCTTGCCGCCACGGCAACCACTGGCTGCAACAACTCCTCGGACCCCGCCGTGAGCGAGGAATCGGCCGCCGCCGAGGCCCGGGGCGTCGAGATCGCCGAAAAGATGCTCGCCGCCTACCGGAAGGCGAGCAGCTACACCGACCACGCAACTTACGTGCAGTCGTACGCCTATCGGGGCGAGGGGGTCGAGCGGGAACTGCCGTTCTTCGAAATGTCGCTCGCCTTCCGCCGGCCGAACTTTATGCGGCTGCGATTCGACGAGGCGATTCCCGGCGAAGGCCCTGCCCGCGGTTTCGATATCGCCTCCAGCCGCAGCGTGACCCGCGCCTCGGCCGCCGAGCTCCCCCGGCAGATTCTCGAAACCAAGACTCCCTCCAAACTGAACACTGAAAACTTCCTCCCCGATCCGATGATCCGCGAGGTCTTCAACAATCGCTCGATCAGCGACGTCTTCCCGCAGCTGGCGATGCTGCTCAACGTCGACGACGAAACGCTCGTCTTCCCGAACGACGAAGCCCCGCGCTACCTCGACGACAAACCGCTCGATGGTAATCTGTGCCATCGCATCGTCAGCACGAGCGCGAACGGCAAGCGGACGTTCTGGATCGACGCGAAGACCTACGCCCTCCGCCGCATGGAGTTGCCGCTCGGCGACGCTCGTCGCGACTTCGATCCGGACAATCAGTATTCGAATCTTTCGGTCTGGATTGATTTCAAAGATCCGACCTTCGATCCGGATATCGAACGCAGCACGTTTTTGAAAGAGCCAGCTGAAACCGACTTCCTAGTGAAGCGGCTGATTCCCTCCCCGCCGCAAGCGCCGCCCGAACGCCTCGGCGAAGACCTAGCCGACTTCAGCTTCGAAACGCTCGACGGCGAGAAGGTCTCACGCGACTCCCTCAAAGGCAAGACGGTGCTGCTCGACTTCTGGCAAGCCGATTGCGCCCCCTGCAAGGCGCATACGCCGGAACTGGAAAAGGTTTACCAACAGCTGAAAGACAACGACAAGTTCGCCTTCTACGCCGTGAGCATCGACGCCCCCGAGCGCGTCACCAACGACACAGCCGCGCGGACGCTCAAGAATTGGGGGGGCTCGATGCCGATCCTCCGCGACCCGGAAGTCACCGCCGAAGCTCTGAAGGTTGCCGGAACTCCGACGCTCATGCTCCTCGATGGCGCCGGCAAGCTGCAATACTTTCACATCGGGCAGCATCGCGATCCGCAGCAACTCGCCAACGTGATCTCGAAGGTTGTCGCCGGCGCCGACCTCGCCGCGGAAGCGCATGCCGAGCACCAGCAGCTCACCGACAAATACGAAGCCGACATCAAAGCCGCGGCCAACGCCGGCGACGTCGTGAGCGTCGAAATCGCCCAGCCCGAGTTCGGCACGCAGCAGCTTCCCGCGAAGTTTGCGGCCAGCGAACTGTGGCAAGCCGGCGAGGCCGACGTCGCCAAGCCAGGCAACTTCCTCATCCTTCAAGAGAACGATTCCGCCGAGCCGCGCATTCTGACCGTCGACGGCGGCCAAGCGATCATCGAATTCGACGCCGCGGGCAAGCTCGTCGCTCGGCACGACATCGCCGGCAACGAGGCCACGGGCAACGGTTTCCTCCGCACGACCGTCGACAAAGCCGGCAAGCGCCTGATCGCCGCCAGCGGCGTTGGCTGGCAGAAGCTGTACCTCTTCGATCACGAGTGGAAGCAGACGCTCGCCTTCCCCAACGATAAGAATCCGGGCATCGCCGACGTCCAGCTCGCCGCGCTCACTCCCGACGCCGAGCCCATGCTGTACGTCGGCTACTGGGGCGGCGTCGGCGTGCAAGGCGTCGATCTCACGGGCAAACGGAACTGGGCGATTCGCTCGTTCAACCAAGTGGTGCAGCTCGCCGTTGCTCCCGTTGATCTCAGCAACCCGCCTGTCATCGAAGAGGAAGATCAGGACGCCGCCCCCCAGGGTCGCAACCTCTGGGGCACGAGCGACCGCGGATTGGTGTTCGTCCTCGGCCCCGACGGCAAACCGCTGCCGGAAATCGTCGTCGGCCTTCGCGAGATCATGCATCTCGCCATCAGCCCGCAAGCCGAGGGCGACGACGCCCGTTGCTGCGCCCTTAGCGTCGAGGCGCCCGGCGTTTACAACGTCGTTGGCTTCGACGCGGACGGCGAAGTTCGCTGGCAGTACAAGCTGCCGACCGGCGAATATACCCACCAAGTCGAGCGAATCCAGAGCGTCACCCTCCCCGGCAACCGCCCCGCCTGGATGGTCGCCGCCCCCGACGGCACGATCATCTGGCTCGACCCCGCGGGCCAATTAATCGACCAGTTCCGCTACGCCGAGCCCCTCACCGGCCTCTCCCTGACAAACACGCCCGAGGCTGCAATACTGTTGGTCTCCACGCCGGAATCCCTGAAGGCCTGGAAGCTCGCTTCCAAGCCCCAACAATAACCCGCGGCGGTTGAATTGAACCACGAAGACGCAAAGGCACGGAGGATTTCCTTCGTGTCTTTTCTTGGTGTCTTCATGCCTTAATGGTTCAATTCCCTTCGCACAGTCAACAAGCTGAACATGCCCACCACTACCGAAAAGACTCAACAGCTCATCACCACCCTGCTCGCAGGCCGCGAAGCGAATCCCTCGCTTGAGCTGGTCGACTACCTCAACGCGATCCCGCGGTTGGATTCGCTCGCCAGCATCCCCAGCGGCACGCCGGTCCTCATCCGCGGCGACGTCGACGCGAAACCCGGCGCTACGATCGGCGAGGGCGACATCCGCCTCCGTTCGATGGTCGACACGCTAAAGTACGGCATCGAGCGCGGCTGGAAGCAAATCATCTTCGGCCACATCGGCCGCGAGCCCGAGAAATCGCTCAACAAGGTCGCCGCCCGCCTGAGCGAAATCCTCGGCCAACCCGTCGAACTCATCACCGATTGGTTCGACGCCACGACGAACAGCATCCCCGACGCCGTGAAGGCGAAGATCGACGCCGCCAAGCCGGGCAGCGTGCTGATGCTCGAAAACACCCGCCGCTACGACATCGAGCGCGTCCTCTGGAAGGCAAAGCCCGCCGACGCCGCGAAGCTGGCTGAGCCGCTCGCCAAGTTCTCCAACGAACTCGCCGCGAAGGTCGCCAAGGTTTACATCAACGAAGCTCTCTCGGCCGGCAGCCTCGACGCCAGCTCGACGATCGTCCCCGCCGCGATGGATCAGGTCGCCCTCGGCAAGTACGTCGCCGGCGAGTTCGACGGCCCGATGCGCAAGTGCCTCAAGACCCAACTGGTCGTCTTCAGCGGTTTGAAGATCGACAAGCTCGACGACCTTGAAGCGATGATCGGCCGCGGCACCATCCGCAAGGTCTTCGCCGCAGGCTCGCTGGCGATGGCCCTGCGGAAGGCGATCGGCGAGATCGATGGCAAGGAAGTCTGCATCGGCGCCGCCGAAGAAGCCTCGCACTCCGACAAGCCGTACTACATCCCCCGCGATCGCGTCGAGCAGGCCAAGAAGATGGTCACCGACGGCCGTGCGAAGGGCATCGAGTTCATCGTCCCGTGCGATTCGGTGATCGAAGACGGCTCGACCGTCGACGCCCTCAAGCCAGGCATGCAGCAGTTCGACATCGGCCCCAAGAGCAGCAAGCTGTTCGAAGAAAAGATCGGCGAGTTCGTCGCCTCGGCCCCGAAGGGCGCCGTCGCCTTCCACAACGGCGTCTTCGGCATGTTCGAAGACGCCCGGTTCGAAGCCGGCACGAAGAATTTCATCCCGCAGCTGAAGCGGATGAAGGACGCCGGCGTCGAGGTCTACATCGGCGGCGGCGAAGGCGGCACCTCGCTCGAACGCTACGGCAAGCCCGACTGGGTGACCCACACCTTCACCGCCGGCGGCACGGTGCTGAACGCCCTCGGCCGCGAACCGGTGCCGTACCTGGTCACCCTCCGCGAAGCCGCGAAGAAATAGCGGTTTCTTTTTGGGTAACCGCTCCGCAGCAGCCGCGGGTCAACGACCCGCCGGAGCGAACCAGCAACAACCGCTCCATCACCAGGGCTCCGACGCACGCCGTCGGAGCCCTGTTTTTGTCGTTTTCCTCTGCTAACTAGCGTTTTTTGCACCATTCGTTCGCAACTTGTACAATTTCAGCTGAGTCGCCTGCCAACCACCATTCATCTAACCACGATGTCCACGCTCCAAGACATCCTCGCCGCCGCCCAACTCCTCCCGTCAACGGAGCGCCTACAACTTATCCACGCCCTCTGGGACGCTACCCCTCCTGAGGCTTGGCCGTTGCCGTCGGAAGCCTGGATGGTCGAAGCCAATCGACGCAGCGACGCCGGCGAGATCGCAGTCGCTCCTTGGGACGAAGTCCGCGCTCGAGTTCGCCGCCAGGCGGGACTCGATGGTTGAGATCGTCGTCTCCTCGCCGGCTGAGCAGGAATACGCCGAGGCGCTCACATGGTACGCCCAGCGCAGCCTGCGAGTTGCTCAACGGTTTGATGACGACTTCGATCAATCGCGGCGACTCCCGAGCGATTCGCCAAGTGCGACGCCCGCCATCGCTTCTTTCTGATGCGCCATTTCCCGTATCAGATCATCTATCGCAACGACGCGACCTATCTCACCGTTGTCGCCGTTGCTCATACGAGCCGCGAACCCAACTATTGGCAGGGACGGTAGCCGACAATCGACGCGCTCGATTGCGTCCCCTCACCCTCCAGAAACGCACTTATCGCCATTTGCGCACCGCCCCCTCTCCCCCGCGCACCGAATTCACGCCCCCTTTACTCGCTCTTCACGCAGGCGCCCCAAAATCTGCCAGCACTTCGATCGCGGTTCTCTCGTGGCCAGCCATTTCACCGCAGCCACGCCTCGATCGGCCCTCCCAAAAGGCAGTTGATCTATGTCGTCGAGCCCCTCGACCGCCTCGCTCCGCCGCTGCGTCTCCACCACTCCTCGCCGCGCCTTCACTCTCGTCGAATTGCTGGTCGTCATCGCCATCATCGGCGTGCTCGTCGCCCTGCTGCTACCGGCGGTGCAAGCCGCCCGCGAGGCCGCCCGCCGGTCGCAGTGCCTCAACAATTCTCGTCAAATCGGCCTCGGAATTCTCAACTTCGAATCGGCCAAGAAACTGCTCCCCTCCGGCGGTGAAGGGACCGACTGGACCGACCCGGCAGCCCCCAAGACAGGCTTCGATCGCCATTCCACCTTCACGCAAATCTTGCCCTATCTCGAACAAACCACCGTCGCCGCTCAGTTCAACCTGAAGTACGGCTACAACGACCTCGCCGCCCCGCAGAATCAGGTCGCCGCCAAATCGCACATCGAAGCATTTCTCTGCCCCTCGAACGCCATCCGCCAGCCCGACCCGGCCGGCTACGGCGGCACCGACTTCATGCCGACGGTTTACACCGACATCCACCCGACTACCGGCATCCGCGACAACATCGCCTCGCGTGCTGACGGAGCCCTCGCGCTCGTCCCCGCGAAGATGGCTCTCATCAGCGACGGCACGAGCAACACCATCGCCCTCGCCGAAGATGCCGGCCGTAATTGGGAAGAGATGGAGCCCTTTACCAAGTCGAAGTACCCCGAAATCGCGAACGCCGCCGACAAAACTCCCAGCGGCAACCGCGCCATCAACCGCTGGGCCGAACCCGACACCGGCAATGGCGTCTCCGGCCCGCCGACCTCGACGGCCGCGAACTTGAAGCCGGTGATCAACAACTATGCCACGCCGGTCAACGGCCCGGAAGAATGCCCGTGGTCGACAAATAACTGCGGGCCGAACGATGAAATCTTCTCGTTCCACCCCGGCGGCGCCGACGCAGTGTACGCCGACGGCAGCGCCCACTACCTTAACGAGTCGATCGCCCCGCAAGTGATGCGCACCCTCATCACGCGCGGCGAAGGCGATATCACCGACTCGAGCTCGCTCTAAGCACTCGCGGCGTGCAGCAAACGATCGTCAGCAGGCTCGGCGGTTCAACCCGCCGAGCCTTTTTCGTAGCCAAGGCTCAACGAGGTGGCGACCGCTGCCTCGCCAATCGCCGTTATCGCCGTTGAAGTCCCCTCGATTCAAGATAAACTGGCGGCCTTTGAACCGCTTCACTTGAAGCAGGCGACTGATCAGAGCGAGAGGAGCAATGTCTCAGCAAGCATACGTTACTTGGTACACAGACAACCCTCGACTCGATCCAGTTCAAGTCTGCCAGGCGTTTATTTCTCTCCTGGGCGTGACGACAGCAGACTACGTCTATCGCAGCAATTGTATTGCCAGGAGTCTCGACGATCCAAACTGGGAGCTAAGCTGCGTGGGCGAAAAGGTCGCTGCCGACCAACTTCCTGCCTTACTGCAACCCAACACCCACTTGAGCGTTGATGCAGATTTAGCTCCCTTCGGGACTGCTCTAGAAGAAGCCATTCGCCGTGGCATACCGGCGGAGATCCTCGGAGACTTCATCCCCGATCGGCCATTCTTCAACATCGGCGAACACTATTTTGCCGATGCAGCGGACGAGTTGGATCGCGAGATTCGCTACCGCGCGATGGTTGGCTGCTGGGGATACTCGACTCCCGCAGACTGGGAAGACTTCCGCCGCGAGTTTCAGGCGTTACCTTTCGTACGAGAGATTTCAGAGAAGCTGAAATCATTGCTAGGCGAAATGAAAGTCGGCATCTACTTCTACTTCTGACCGCCGATCATCATTCGCACTCAGCACGCCGTATCTCACGGCCCCAATCGGTGAAACTCCACCACCAATCGCCAAGCCTCTTCCGGCGAGTCGACGAAGTGAATCAGCTTCAAATGGTCGTCTGCGACGACGCCCTCGTCCGCCAAGGCCTGGAAATTAATCACGCGGTTCCAATAATCGGACCCGTACATAATGATCGGGATTTCTTGCATCCGGCCCGTCTGCCGCAGCGTGAGGACTTCGAACAGCTCGTCGAGCGTGCCGAAGCCGCCGGGGAAGATCACCAGCGCCGCCGCCCGTAGGATGAAGTGGAACTTCCGCATCGCGAAGTAGTGGAACTGGAGGCAGAGTTCCGGCGTGATGTACGAGTTTGGCTCTTGCTCGTGCGGCAGGACGATGTTGAGGCCAATCGACTTGGCGCCGATGTCGAAGGCGCCGCGGTTGGCCGCCTCCATGATGCCAGGGCCGCCGCCGGTCATCACGACGAGATCGCACTTAACCCCCTGCTGGCAAAACTCCGACACAAGCCGCGAAAATTGCCGGGCCTCATCGTAGTAGTGGCTCTTCGCCAACCGGCTCTTCGCTCGCGCCACATCTCGCTTCGCCTGCGGCAGATCGGGATTCTCCAGCGAGTAGGCCTCCGCCGCGGCGAGCCGTGCTTCAGCTTCCTCAAGCGGCACAATTTGCGTCCCGCCGAACACCACCACGGTCGAACGAATGCCATTCTCCCGCAGCACCGTCTCGGCCTTGTCGAGTTCCAACTGCATCCGCACCGGCCGCTGCTCGGGCCGGCCGATGAAATCGAGGTCCAACTCGGCGAGCCGATAGCTGGGCGACGCGAGAATCGCTTGGCGATTCTGCTCGACGGGGTCGGAGTTGGGTTCGTGATTGCTCGTCATGATTATTCGAATTTAAGAAGTTCTCGCAGAGGCGCGGAGACGCAGAGGAACGATTGCCCTCCTCTCTGCGCCTCCGCGCCTCTGCGAGAGATTTCTTCGCTTGAGTTTCTTAATCCAGCTGAACCCGCTCACCCAGCCCCGGCGTCGCTACGTTCCATCCGCGGGTGGTCCGCAGTTCTTCCGCCAGCGCATCGGCCGCGTGCGGTTCGCCATGGGTGAGGAACGTCTGCTTCGGCGCGTGCGGCAATTGGTCTAGCCACCGCAGCAAGTCGCTCCGGTCGGCATGCCCGCTCAGGCCTGGAATTTTCTCCACCGCCGCCCGCAGGGGAATATCTTGGCCGAACATCCGCACGAACGGGGCGTGATCTTCGATCAGCCGCCCGCGCGTGCCGACCGCCTGGTAGCCGCCGATGATGATCGTGTTCCGCGGGTCGGGCATTCGCTGCTTGAGGTGATGCACAATCCGTCCGCCGGTCATCATCCCGCTTGAGGCGATGATCACCGCCGGCCCGGCCGTTTGGTTGATCTTTTTCGACTCCGCCGCCGTCCGCGCGAGGATCACTTTGCGGCCGGCAAGGGCCGGGTGCTCGGGATCGAGGACGCCGTCGCTCAGGTCGTGGTCTTCGCTATGCTCGCGATAGACGGCCGTCGCATCGCACGCCATCGGGCTGTCGATGAAAATCGGAATGTCGGGCATGCGATCGGCCGACTTCAATAACTGGAACAAGTAAAGCAGCTGCTGAGCCCGCCCGACGGCGAACGCCGCGATCAACATGACGCCGCCCCGTTTGACGCTCCGCCGCACGACCTCTTCGAGCGCGTCGAGAATCGACGTCTCGGGATGCTCGCGATCGCCGTAGGTGCTTTCGCAAACGAGGTAGTCGCATTCCGGCGGCGGGGCCGGATCGTGATAGAGCGGCCCGTCGTAGCGCCCCACGTCGCCAGAAAATAGAATCCGCAGCGGATCGGGCCGGTTCCGAATCTCCACCTCGATCATGTTCGAACCGAGCAAATGCCCCGCATCGTGAAACCGCATCGCGATCGGCCCCGTCGGCGTAAACCATTCCCCGCGCGGCACCGGCTGAAACAGTTTGAGCGTCCGCTCGACATCGCGATCGTCGTACAACGGCAGCGCCGGCTGATGCTTCGAAAAGCCCTTCCGGTTCGCGTACGCCGCGTCTTGCTCCTGGCACTTCGCCGAATCGAGCAGAATGATCTCCGCCAGATCGCGCGTGGCATCGGTCGCGTAAATGCGGCGATTGAAACCTTGCTTGACGATCCGCGGCAGATAGCCGACGTGATCGAGATGGGCATGCGTCAGCACGACCGCATCAACCGCCCGCACATCAAACGGCGTCGGCTTCCAATTGAGCTCTCGCAGTTCCTTGAGCCCCTGAAACAACCCACAGTCGACAAGCACCTGGGCCCCATCGGCCTCGAGCAGATACTTCGACCCGGTAACAGTGCGCGCGGCGCCGTGAAAAGTCAGTGTTGCCATGGGCTCAAGATAGCCGGTCCAAAGGGGAAAAGTAACTCAGGAGAGGTAGCCGCGAAAAGTCGCAAGAGACGCGAAAAGCTCTCCCTTCACGACATCTTGCGAATCTTGTGCCTCTTCGCGACTGTCCCACATTACTCTGCGTCTCCGCGCCTCTGCGAGAGATTTCTTAAGAAGGCCTCTCGCAGAGGCGCGGAGACGCAGAGAGGGAAAATGAAAAATTGATGGGCGATTAAATAATCCCGTGTAGCGGCCCGCCGGGTGCGCCGAGGGCGTCGACTCTTCGGGCGATCTCCGGATCTTCCTCCAGCACCGGCGCATGGTGCGCCTTGACCCGCGCGTCGATGATCAGCGCCCCGCGGCAGCTCCAGTGCTTTTCGCTCGTGAACTCGTCGATGCCATACACGTCATCCGCTGGATTCGAGCGCGTGAACACGGCCCACAAGAAGTTGTTCAGCGACTCGCTCACAAACTGCGTGTCGTCGACGACGACGATCAACCGGAACTGGTTCATCGGGTGGGCGACGTCGAGGTCTCGCACGAACTGCCGCATCGCGCCGGCCGTGGCGTCGCGGGCCTCGGTCCGCGCGCGAACCGATTCGTCGTAGTCGAACGACGGCGCCGGGCAGCGTGGCCCCTCAACCGCCAGCACGCCCGGCATCACCAGCCGCGGATGGCGGAACCCGTTCGGTACGGCCATCATCGGCGGTAGCTCGGTCGCCAGTTCAAATCGCTTCGGCCCCGCCGCGGCGATCACCAGCTTCGAGCCGGCGTTGAATCCGGCGCCTGAGTAGTCGAGCGTGTCGATCGTCGTCTGCGTGTGGAAATGCAAATCGCGGCGCCAATCGGCCCGCTGCAGCACGTGCGCCAGGAACGCCGGGATGTTATCGACTTGCAGATTCGGATCGTCTTGCTGCGCGACAATCATGAGATACTTCGCCAGCGAGAGTTGCCCCTGCCCAAGAATCGCGCACGCCTGCGTGAGCAATTCCTGCGGCTGCGTTGTTCCCAGGAACGGCATGTACCGCTCGCTGCCGATCGCGAGCAGCAGCGGGTGAACCCCCGCCGCGTCGACCGCATGCACGCCCTTCACGCCGGGGAGCACGACGGGAATCATCGGCCCCGTGAGTTCGTGAATCAACTCCCCGAACATCGTGTCTTCCTGCGGCGGCCGGCCGACGACGGTGAACGGCCAAATCGCATCGCGGCGATGGTACACCGCCTCGACCTTCAGCACGGGGAAGTCGTGCGTGAGGCTGTAGTAACCGAGGTGATCGCCGAACGGCCCCTCCGGCAGCAGGCGATCAGGGTCGATCGTCCCCACGATGCAAAAGTCGGCGTCGGCCAAAATCGGCAGCGTCCCAGGCCGGCGAATCATCCGCACCCGCCGTCGCCCGAGCGCCCCCGCGAAGCCAAGCTCGCTCATCCCTTCCGGCAGCGGCATCACCGCCGCGACGGCTAGCGACGGCGGCCCGCCGACGAACACGTTCACACGAAACGGCTCGCCCGCCCGCCGTGCTGCTTCGTGGTGCACGCCAATGCTGCGGTGAATCTGATAATGGAGACCTATTTCCGCGTCGCGTTGATATCGGTTCCCCGCCAATTGCACGCGGTACATGCCGACGTTCGACCGTCGCAGCCCCGGCTCGCGAACGTCTTCGCTGTACACAATCGGCAGGGTCACGAACGGCCCGCCGTCGCGTGGCCAGCTTTGCATTTGCGGCAATTGGCTGAGTGTCGTTTGCCCCGCGAGAATCGGCCCGCTGGTCACCGACTTCGGCAGCATAAACCGCACATCGAGCGGCACCTGCCAATACTTCCAAAACTCTTTCGCCGCCGCCTGCGGATTCGCCCGCAGCTGCACAAGCCGCTCCACCCCATGCAGCGCGTCGCGGAACATCAGTCGAGTCCGCTCCATCGTCCCGTACAGGTTGCTCACCATCGGGAACCGGCAACCGGTCACGTTGGCGAAGTAGATCGCCGGCCCGCCTGCCGCATGCACGCGACGATGAATCGCCGCCGCCTCCAAGTGGGCGTCGACCGGCGACTCGATCCGCACCAACTGCCGGCGCCGCTCAAGATCATCGACGCATTCACGAAGACTGGCGTAAGACATGCCGTATCAATCTCAAACAGTGAAACAACGCCAGTAGCCGCGGCTCAACGAGCCGCCGGAGCGAACCAAAACCAAGTACGCCCCTCAACCACGCCAATCAAACGGTTGCACGCCCCGCCCCCGCCGCAACCGCACCAACCCGCGTCCCATTTCTTCGACTATCTACCAACTCGCCGCGCACAACCGCCTACACCCCGCTCTCACCCCCAAAACCGCTACCACCGGAAGCCGCCGCCACTTTTTCGCAACTCCGCAGAGGGGGTCGCGACGCCGACCGCCGCCACGACTGTTTATGCTAAGACGCAAGGCCCGCAACGGATAGCGGCAACAACCGTTCCGCTAGCGACGCCCCGCCCGAGCGTACGGAACCGCCCAAATCGTGGCGGTTTTCGCGCAATAGACCTACAATTTTCTAGTGCCGGAGCCTCCCCCTGGGGAATTCGCAGCTCCGACATTAAGATGCCGATCTAGCCCCACACGACATCGACGAGGCAAGCGAAACACTGATGAGCCAGGAAGAACAAGACGATCGCATTCCGGAAATTGCCCTCGTTGGCGACCTCACTGAACATGAGTCGGAGCTGACTGATCGCTTGCTCGACATCGAACCGGGCGGCGAGTGCCTCATCTATTTCGACTCGCCCGGCGGCAGCCCCTACTGTGCGATGTCGTTGATGACGCTCATCAAGCTCCGCGGCCTGCGGGCCACCGGCATCGTCACCGGCGAATGCTCGTCGGCCGCGCTGTGGCCGTTCGCGGCTTGCCAGAAGCGGCTCGTCACCCCCTGCAGCGTCTTGCTGTTCCACCCCATGCGGTGGCAGAGCGAAGAAAACGTCGGCCTCGCAGAAGCCGCCGAGTGGGCCCGCCACTTCGGTCAGCTCGAAAAAGACATGGACGTCCTGCTTGCCGGCTTGTTTGGTTCGACCGTCGAACTGATGGACAAGTGGATCAATCCCGGTCGCTACGTCGGCGGCCCCGAACTCGCCGCGGCCGGCCTCGCGGAGCTGATCACCTTCGACCGCCTCGGCGACATGAGCTACCTGCTCGCCCCGTCGAGCAACGGCAAAGCCCACGGCGGCTCGAAAGCGAAAGCCCGCGTCTAGCCCCGGGCTCCGCCCGGGGGTGGGTTTCCATTCCGTTTGGCAACGTCCCGCGATGTGGTAGCCGACCCCCCGGGCAGAGCCCGGGGCTAGGAGCACCACGCAATCGCACTGCTAGCACGCGCGCCCACAAACTCTTCACTCCCCCGCTCCGGATTCCTCTCCCCAGCCCCCCCAGTTTTGCGTTATGATCGGCCCCGGCGAGCCATCCGTGCTCGTCAGACGGAGCTAGCCGATTCATCTGGGAGGAAGCGAAATGGGAGTTCGCACGCGCGTATCGCGTCGTCTCGCGACATTCTTGGCCATCACGGCGCTGCTGGCGTTCACCGCCGCAACGCTGCACGCGGTCGAACCACACCTCGCCAACGCCGTCGCCGCGGTTCCGGCCCAAGAGGCCGATCTGCTGGGCGGCCTGCCGCCGTATCTGCCGAAGGCGCCCATCAGCGGCAAACTCTCGGTCGCCGGCTCATCGGCAATGAACCAGCTCGCCCTCCTCTGGGCCGACGGCCTGAAGCACATCCACCCCGACGCCAAACTCGACGTGTCGATGTTCGAGTCAGGCCAGGTGCTGCCGAAGCTCGGCGCCGGCGAGATGGAAATCGGCCTCATCAGCCGCCCTCTCACCGAAACTGAACTGAAGCAAGGCGGCATCGTCGCCATCGCCACGGCGAAAGACGTCCTCGGCGTCGTCGTCCATCCCGACAACCCGCTCGAGCAACTCACGATGGAGCAGGGCGTCAAAATCCTGCAAGATCCGAAGGCCGCCGAGAACCCCGGCGCCGCCACCTGGGGCGACGTCGGCGTCACCGGCCCGCTCGCCAAGACGCCGATCAACCTCTACGGCCGCAGCACCGGCACCGGCGCCTGGGGCTACCTGGTGAATCGCTTCCTCGGCGAAGGCGCCAAGAGCCGCGAAGGCAAAGATTGCAACGGCTACGCCCAAATTTGCGAAGCCGTCACCAAAGACCCCGGCGGCGTCGGCTACCTCAGCCTCTCGCTCGCCCCGGCCACGAAAGGCAAGGTCCTGCCGCTCGTGCTGAACACCGGCGAAGTCGTTCCCGCCCCGAAGATGGGCGAAGCAGTCGATCCCCGTTACCCGCTCGTCCGCCAATTGTACGTCGTCGTGAAATGGGAAGCCGGCAAGCCGATGCCGCCGATGACCGAAGAACTGCTCCGCTACGTGCTGAGCCGCTCGGGCCAAGAAGACGCGGTGAAGGCGGGCCTGCTGCCGCTCCGCCGCGATGAAGTCCTCGCCTCGCGCGACGCCTTAGGCTGGACCCGGGCTCACTAAGCTCCCCAACAAAGAAATTCTCTAGCTCCCTCCCCTTGAGGTGAGGGGGTAACGAACCCTGGTACCAGCTTCAATCACCCCTCCCTAACCCTCCCCCTCAAGGGGAGGGGACCAGACAGTCAATTCTCGAACATTCAAGATGTCCGCCTCTTCAGGAGCCACATCCATGACGCCGACTCTGCGTCTCAACGTACTCACGCTCGCCGCCGCGCTTCTCGTGAGTTCCTCCGCCCAACACGCCGCCGCTCAAACAACGGCCGCCCGCAGCCGCGACCTCAGCGAGGCCTGGAGCGCCGCCCCCAGCCTCCTGCCGTCGACGGCCGCCATCCCCTCGTGGAACGCCCAGCCCAACTCCTGGCGGCTCGGCGTCGCCATCCAGAACGTCGACACCGGCGTCGTCCTCACCGACGTCGAAGCCGGCATGCCCGCCCAGCAGGCAGGGCTGGAGAACGGCGACATCATCGTCAACGTCGACGGCTTCCAAGTCGGCTACGTCGAAGGCGCCCTGTTCGACCTCGGCGATGAAATTCGCCGCCGTGTCGACCAAAACGGTAAAGTTGACTTCCTCGTCTTCGACAACCGCAACCGCCGTTTGCAGAACTTGCCCGTCACGCTCGCGCAGCAAAACGCCGCCAGCGTCCGCGGCGAAATCACCTGCAAGGAACGCGTCATGCTCACCCAGCAAGCCGTGCTCACCGTCCGCCTTCGTGACGTCACCTACCCCAACTGGCAAAACGTCGAAGTCGGCAAGCAAGTGATCACGAACCCGAAGCACCCGCCGATTCCGTTCTCGATCGCCGTCGACCGCACGCAGATCTACCCGGATCACAAGTACGCCGTCGACGCCTATCTCGTCGACAACGGCAAGATCTTGCTGCAAAGCTCGGCCGCCATTCCGGTGAACCTGCTAAGCAACACCGCCCCCATTCAAATCAACCTCGTGAAGGTCGGCGCCAACGTCCCGCCGAGCAACACCTACGCGGTTGGGCAACTCGATCAGATCAACCAGTGGTACAAGCAGTACCTCCGCCGCGACGCGTTGCCGACGGAACTCAACGCCTGGCAGAACTACCTGCAAGCCGGCAAGTCGCCGCAAGACATCCAGGCCTACATCCTCGGCAGCCCTGAATACTTCGACCGCATGGGCAACCAGCGCGATCCATACCTCGCCGCCCTCTACCAAACGCTGCTCGGCCGCCAACCAACCGCCGCTGAGATGCAGCAGTTCGTCGCCCAGTACCAACAATACGGCGGCGCCAGAACCGACTTCGTCCGCGACGTGATGCGTTTGCAGCCGTAGAGACGCAGCCGCGAATCACGCGAAGCAACGCGAACAGGCGATAGAAGCGCCATTCTGAGCGCAGCGAAGAATCTTGCATTCAGGCCTGTAAGGCCTCGCTATGATAGCCCAGGGCGCAGCCCTGGGAATGTCGACGATTAACGTCAGAAGCCCTGTAAGGGCGCGCTAAGGTTGGCGCGCCCTTACAGGGCTTCGTTGTTCATGCCGGGCCCAACCCAGGGCTTCGCCCTGGCCTATCACAGCGCGGCCCGTTGGGCCTGAAAACGAAATGCCGAAACTGGAACGAGCGATATTGCGGATTCGCGACTATTCGCGTGATTCGCGCGCCAGCCTTCCTTATCACGCTACCGCATCCGCCCCACGTAGATCTCCGTGTCATACTCAATCACCACCACGCCTCCCTGCTGGTGCTGATTGAAAAGCGTCTCGAGCTCCGCCAGCATCGCCGGCTGCGCCGGATCGCCGTCGGCCGGCAGATACGACGAAGACTTCGCCCTCCCCTGCAGCCCGGCGAGCGTCAGTCGCTGCTCGTTGTCGACGGCTCGCTTCCGCCACTTCCCGGCGCCGAAGAACTGATCGAGGCGAACCGGGTCGACGCGCTCGTGCCGTGCTCGCTGCGGATCCATGTCGAACCTGTTCTGCAGCGACTCGTATTCGCGTGCGAACGGCGTCGCATCAACCCGCCGCGTGTTCCACAACAACACGCCCCACCCGCCCGGCCGAAGAATCCGCCGACATTCCGCGCCAGCGTTCAGCGGATCGAACCAATGAAACGCCTGCGCCGCCGTCACCGCATCGACTGAACCGTCGGCTAGCGTCGTCGCCTCCGCCGTCCCCGCCACGCTGCGGAATTTGGGGTACCCCGCGAGTAGCCGATCCGCCGCCTCGCGCATCGGCTCGTTTGGCTCGACCGCGATCACCTCGTTCCCATGCTTGAGGAACATCTCCGCCGAGATCCCCGTCCCGGCGCCAATGTCGGCGATCGTCCAGCTCGGCTGCCAACCAGCCTCATCACGCAGCACATCCAGCACCGCCACCGGGTACTGCGGCCGGTAGCGAACATAGTCCTCCACCCGATTCGAAAACCGCTCGGTCGACAACTGCCCTGCCATCGCTCCCCCTTCCAATTCTCGCCGTTTTTATGATGAAAACGGCCACTAAGATCGCTAAGCTCGAAGATGTCCCAGGCGGTGCTCCGCGCGGCCTGTGCGAGTCTCCATGGAGCGCGTCGTCATCATGAACGCAGTGAAGAATCTAGCGGTTCGAGCGGTTCGAATCGTCCGCTGATCACTTCACTCCCCTCAAGATGACGCGCCTGCGAGATCCACACCAGCCGCAGCGAGAGGCGCACGTTGGCAAACGGTTTCATGTCGCGTGAGGTCGCATTGGGAAAGGCGACACGACACATGCGACATCAAGCCATCATTGCAAACCGATTCACACCAACAGGTTACAGCCCAAGACAACCCAACTTAACAGCTAGTGCCGCCTAAAATGCAACTCGCGACATGGGGGCGACGTCAGACGCGACACGACATCAACACGCCCCTGTAAACCGGGCCGCTTCGCCGAATCCACCGTCCGCTCTATCATTCCAACATGTTTCAGCACTCGATCGTTTTCGACCGCCCTGGCTACCTCGCCTTGCTGGCGTTGATCCCGGTGCTGTTCTGGCTTGGCCACCGCAGCCTCTCCAGCCTCGGCTCCTGGCGGCGTTGGATCGCGCTGACGCTTCGCTCGCTCGTCGCCCTGGCGATCATCCTCGCCCTCGCCGACGCCCAGTACCGCCGCGAGAGCGACGAACTCACGGTCGTCTATCTCCTCGACCAATCGCTCAGCATTCCCGCGAACGATCGGCAAGCGATGCTCAAGTACGTCGACGCCTCGCTCGAAGGCGAACGGAGCACGCTCCGCGACGATCGTTTCGCCGTGATCGCCTTCGGCCGCGACGCGGCGGTCGAAGTCCCCATCATCTCCGCCGACCGCGGCGTCCCCGGCCGGCTCGAGTCGCTCCCCAATCCCGAGTACACCGACCTCGCCTCCGCCATCCAACGGGCCAAGGCCCTCTTCCCGCCCAACGCCGCCAAGCGGATCGTCCTCCTCTCCGACGGCAACGAGAACCTCGGCAACGCCCACCGCGAAGCCCGCGCCGCCGCCGAGGGGGGAGTCAGCATCGACGTCGTTCCCGTCTACCTCGAACCTCGCAACGAAATCTCGATCGAGAAGGTCGACCTCCCGGCGAACATCCGCCGCAGCCAACCGTTCGACATGCGGGTCGTCCTCCGCAACGACGCCCCGGAAGGTTCCGACGAAGCGATCGCCGGTCGCCTGGTCGTCATCCGCAAGGCGGGCCAGCGCGAAGAGGTCGTCGCCGAGGAAGAGGTGACGATTCCGCCCGGCAAGCAAGTCTTCACGATCCAGCAAGAAATTGACCAGTCCGATTTCTACACGTACGAAGCCCGCTTTGTCCCCGCCGACCCCGCCGCCGACGGCATGGCTCAGAACAATGTCGCCTCGGCCTTCACCCACATCCGCGGCAAGGGGAATGTCCTGCTCATCGAGAACGCCGACGCGAAGGGGCAATTCGACTTCCTCGTCGACCGCCTAAGGACGCAAGACCTAGAAGTCGAAGTTACCGCGACCGACAACCTCTTCAACTCGCTGGCCGAGTTGCAGCGGTACGACGCGGTAATCCTCGCCAACGTCTCCCGCAGCTCGATCGAAGACGCCGACAGCGGCGCCAGCTTCAGCGACGAGCAAATCAAGATGCTCGTCCGCAACACCCGCGAACTTGGCTGCGGGCTGATCATGATCGGCGGCCCCGACAGTTACGGCGCCGGCGGCTGGGCCAACACTGAGTTGGAAGAGGCGATGCCGGTCGACTTCCAAATCAAGAACGCCGAGGTCGTGCCGGTCGGGGCGCTGGCGATCGTGATCGATCGCTCCGGCTCGATGGATGGCGAGAAGCTCGCGATGAGCAAGGCCGCTGCGATCGCCGCCGTGAAGACGATGGGGCGTCGAGACTACATTTCCGTTACCGCGTTTGACGACACGCCGTACAAGTCGGTCCCGCTCCGCGTCGTCGGCGACTATCGCACCGTCGCCAAGCGCATTGACGCGATCGCCTCCGCCGGCGGCACCGACATGTATCCCGGCATGGTGCAGGGCTTCAACGATCTGCAAAAAGCCAACGCCGCCGTGAAGCACATGATCGTGCTCACCGACGGCCAAACGCCCGACGCCAAGTTCGACGAACTCGTCCGCCGCATGCGCCAGGCGAAGATTTCAGTCACCGCGGTCGCCGTCGGCGCCGACGCCAACGTGCCGCTCCTCACGAACATTGCCAACCGCGGCGGCGGCAAGTTTTACTTTGTGCAGAACCCGCGGGCGTTGCCGCGGATCTTCCTCCGCGAAGTTCGCCGCGTCGCCCGGCCGCTCGTCTACGAGCCGCCGCAACCGGTGACGCCGCAAATTCTCACCCCCGACAGCGAACTCCTGCGAGGCCTCGACGGCGGCGTCCCGCCGATCAAAGGCTTCGTCCTCACCAGCGTGAAGCAAAACCCGCTCGTCGAAGTGCAGCTGCGGAGCCCGCTTCCCGCGACGCCCGACAATGCCACGGTCCTCGCCACCTGGACCTACGGCTCCGGCAAAGCGGTCGCCCTCACCACCGACGCCGGCGCCCGTTGGGCCACCGCGTGGACCACGTGGGAAGGCTACGACAAGTTCTTCGCCCAGATCGTCCGCTGGGCGATGCGTCCCACCGGAGACACGGGCAATTACACCGTGGCTGCGAACCTGCGCGACGGCAAGACCGAGCTCGTCGTCACCGCGCTCGACGCCGAAGACAACTTCGCCAATCAGCAGTCGATCACCGCCGCCGCGATCGCCCCCGACATGTCGACAATCCCCTTGCAAGTCGAGCAAGTGGCGCCCGGCCGCTACGTCGGCGAGTTCGACTCAGCCCAAGCCGGCAGCTACCTGGTCGTCGTGAACCCTGGCGGCGGCGTGGCCCCAATTCGCACCGGCGTGAACGTCGGCTACTCGTCCGAGTATCGCGATCAGGAAACCAACCTCTCGCTGCTCCGCTCGCTCGCCGTCCTCGCGCCGAAGAACGGCAAGAGCGGCGTGCTGATCGAAGACGGCCTCGCCGCAGCGAGCTCGCCGTTCACGCCGGAACAGAATCCTTTCCGTCGCGATCAGGAGCGGGCTTCGTCGAACCAGCCGATCTGGCCGTGGCTCGTCGTGACCGGCGCCTGCCTCTTCTGGGGCGACGTTTTTATCCGCCGCGTGCAGTTTGATCCGACCTGGATTCTCGTCCCGCTCGCCGCCGTGCGCGACAAGGTGCTCCGGAGGAGCAAGGCGCCCGAAGCCCCCGAGACGATGTCTCGCCTGCAGACGCGTAAAGCGCAAATCAGCGGCCAGCTCGACGAACGCCGCGCTGCAACGCGATTCGAGTGGGACGAATCGGCCCCAGCCGCCGCAACACTGCCAACAAACGAGCCGCTTGCCGGCTTAGCGCCGACTGCCAAGCAATCGCCCAAGCCCTCGCTCAAACCAGAAAACGACGCCCAACCAGAGTCGTACACCGAGCGGCTGCTCAAAGCGAAGAAGCGGGTGTGGAACGACCCCCAAAACGGCAAGTAGCGATTCTAGCCCCGGGCTCCGCCCGGGGGTCGGCGTCTATTCCGCTAGGCGCCGTCGCGCGTTGTGCCACCCCCGGGCAAAGCCCGGGGCTAGTGTTGCGTCATCAACCAACACGAGGAGACACCGCAGTCCGAATAGCATCCTCATTCGCACGTAACCATCCAACCAACCGCTCAATTACCCCACTACCCAGCGGCTCCTCGCCGACCAGTTCATACGCCCCCGCCGCGAGCGCTTCGCTAAACGCACGCAACCGATCCTTCAACTCATCTAGCAACCTGCGAACTTCCTCCGCCGGCAGCTCCCGACTGACAAACGCCACCGCGCTCGCCGACCGCTCCCGACTCATCGCCACGAGCTTGCCCTGCTCCGCCTTGAGCAGCACGCCATCCAGATACGCCCGCCGCAACTCGCCGCGATCGTTGAAGTGATAGACGCGGTCCTGCCCGAAGTAGAGACTCAACGACTCGCCGCGAAAGCCAGCAAAGAGCGTGAAGGCCTCGCTCGCACCGCCGACCACCAGCTCAACGCGCGGCGACAGCCCCCGCGCATCGCGCAGCAAATCCTCTCGATCATGGGCATCGCGTGCCACGGAAGTTCCCTCAAACCAGCAAGAGCATCCCTAGCCCCGGGCTCCGCCCGGGGGTGACTCTCCATTCCGTTGGACTACGTCGCGCGTAGTGCTTACCGACCCCCGGGCGGAGCCCGGGGCTAGAAGCGGCGTAGGTGCCCGAACGCCTAGTCTATCCACCGCAACGGGTCGAGCGGAACCGCCCCGATCAACTGATCGTGCGCCGCCCGCCGAATCTGATCGCGGCAGGCAAAGAACGCGTCGACGACGTTCGGATCCCACTGCCGCCCAGCGCCGCCGCGAATCACTTCATCGAGTTGCTCGTCGGCCATGCCGCGGCGGTACGGACGATCGCTCGACATCGCGTCGAACGCATCGGCCACCGCGGCAATGCGGGCAATCAACGGCGTCGCTTCGCCCGTCAAGCCGTGAGGATAGCCGCTGCCATCCCACGACTCATGGTGATGCAGCACGATCGGCAGGATCTTCTGCAGCTGCGTCACCCCGCTGAGAATGTCGTACCCCAGCTGCGGATGCCGCTTGATGTGGTCGTGCTCGTCGGGCGTCAGCGGGCCCGCCTTCTTCAAGATGTTGTCATCGATGCCGATCTTGCCGATGTCGTGGAGCAACCCGCCGAGGTAGATCGTATCGAGCAGTTCTTTGTCGAGCCCCAGCTCCTGAGCGATGCAGACCGCCACGCGGGCGACGCGTTCGCTGTGGCCGTGCGTGTACGGATCCTTCGCATCGATCGCCGAGGTAAGCGCCCGCACCGACGCCGCGAACAGGTCGCCCTGCCGCGCGAACAGGTGGGTGTTGTGGCGGTGAACGCCGAGAATTGTGCTGACGCTTTCGAGCAGCCGAATCTCGGCCGTGCCGAACTCGCAGAACTCGTCGCCGTCGACGCCCGCGTGATTGATCGCTAGCAGCCAACCAGCCAGCCGCGTCCCTTGTAGGATCGGCACGCTCGCCAGTTCGCGGATCGTGGCGTATTCCCACGTCGGCGCTGAGGTGTGAGCGCGGTTCAGCACCAGCGAGCGTCGCGCGACGCCGCCGAGCCGTTCCATCATATCGCTCAGCGCCCGCGGTTCGACCGGGTATTCGCCGAAGTAACGCTCGGCCGGCCCATTCTCGCCGAAGAGCGGAGTCTGCACCGCTTCGCCATTACAACGGGCGACCGCAACGATGCACTGAGCCGGCACCGCCTCCGCGAGCCAGGCAACGGCGCTCCGCCACAGGTCGTCGGGGCCTTGCGAAACATCGAGCCCGCGCGCGAGTCGGTGAAGCAGGCCGAGTTCAACGCAGGAATCGCGGGCGTGACCGACGGCCTCGCTGATCTCGCGTTCCAGGTGCGCGAGCTTGGTGCGCTGATGAATGTTGTCGATCGTCGATTCGGCCAGTTGCAGTGCAACGCGTGGATTCCACGGTTCGTTTCGCTGCGCCCAGGCGAACGTGCGGCGCGAATCAATCCCGAAGACGCGAGCCGCAGACAGAATCTCCGCTTCGTCGGCGACGGCCGAGGTCAGAATCAAGCCAATCGCGGCGAGCTGCGGCCCTTGATCCATCTGCCGCAGCGGCACGGCGATCATGGTCAGCGGCGACTCTTCGTCGATAATCTCCGCCGAGCCGCGGTTGACCACTTCCTGAATGAGCGGCAATCGCTGGTAGAAATCGCAGATCAGCCCATGCGGGGCCGCGTAGTTCAACTCGCCGCTCTCGACGTCGATCAGCAGGAACGGCTGATTGAACGCCGCCTCGAGCGCCCGCAACGCGGCGCGTGGCAGCGCCGGCTCCGTACGACCGCGCAACGCCGCGGCGGCCGGTGAATCGGCGCCGTCGGGGCGTGCTTCGAGTTCTGGCAGCGTGAGGTTCAACGGAGGTGGCAGGTAGTGTGGTGGTTGTAAGCAGCCGGCGCCGACCTGGAAACTCCAGCGCGCACCGAGATCGCTGCACTGCAAACATAGGACAGGCTGTTGCTAGCAGCGGTGTGGGTCGCCGCTGAACCTGAGGTGCATAGCCGCGTTTGGTGCAACTGTGCCGGTTGTGAGGCCGCCGTCATGATTGGCGGAACCACTGTCTGCCGCGCAATCCCCCAGATTGGGGAGGTAGACGCGGACTAGATCGCGCCGGGACGTCCGGGAACGTCTTCCACGCGTTGCTGCCGTTGCCGATAGCGACGGCTCGCCCGCTTGAGCACTGCCTGCTCTTCTTCGCTCAGTTGGTCGAACCCGACCTCGTGCATGCGGGCGAGAATATCATCGACCCGCGCGTCCTCGCGATCTTCGCGTTCGCGCCGCTTGCGATCGAGAACTTCCTGCTGCTTCTGCTGCAGATGCTCGACCAAGACGGCGGTGCGATCGTCGTCGATCCACTCAGCGTTCAGCCACTGCTCGTCGTCCGACTCCCACTGGTCGATGTCGAGCCCAACGTCGTACTGCCGTTGGCGTGCGGCGCGGTTTCCGCCGTAGAGGAGCAGCACGGAGAGGAGCGCCAGCGGCAACCACTGCGGGATGAAGTTGTTCAGTTGTTGATGCTGGAACGTGATCGCGAGCACCGCCGAGACGAGAGCGGCGCCATACGCGATATGAGCCGACGAAGCGGACGCAGACGCACGTCCGACGAGGGGCCATAAGATGCTTCGCAGCACCTCGGCGCCATCGAACGGCTGCACCGGCAGCAAATTCACCAGCAGCAGCCAGGTGTTCACCCAGACCGTAATCTGCATCGCCATGAGGCCCAGCGAGTCACGATTCGTGAACACCGGTGCGAACGGCGAGAAGATATGGAGGAGATTGTCTTCACCGGCAATCGCCAAGCCGCACGCTGCGGAGATGATGATCACCAAGTAGGTGAGCGGCCCCGCCATTGCGGTCACTAAGTGAGCCGGCGGATCAGGCGGCAAATGAGGCTGCGACCAGCCCCCCGTCGGGCCGATCACGATGAGGTTTGTTCGCCCGCCGACGCGCTTCGCGGCCAGCGCCCGCATTCCTTCGTGGAGCAGGACGCTCGCCAGCAAAATCACGAGCCCTAGGCTGGCGTTCTGAATGGTGAAGACCTCGCCCTTGAGCGACTGCTCCAGCGGCGGCAGACTCGCGAGCCAGAGCGTCAGGAGGACGAGGATCGGGAAGTGGACGTGCAAACGAACTTCGACGCCGCGCCAACGGCCTAAGCTGAAGCTCCAACTACCTACGGCGCTGCGATTCATCTTGCCTCTCGCCTCCTCCGGCGCGTCGAAATCCGAGCGGTTCGACAGCGGCGGCCCGATCTCGCTATCCTATCAGTCGCCCCACAGAGTGGCAAACAATGTTCGGGTTTTGCCGAGGGAAAGGGCCCTGCGGGAGCCCGTGAGAACGAGCCGGCAGGGCGGCGGCGTCATTACCCAAATTGCCTGGTCTTGTGAGTCAGCCAAATGGATTCGTCCACCGCAGATGGTCGCCTCTTGCTATCAACCTCTCGCTTCGACGTGGTTGAAGTGATGCAGGCGACGCGGCAGGGAGGAAACCGCCCCCGGCAGGTGATTCTCCACCCCGGCGCCGTCGTCATTCTGCCGATGGTCGACGACGACCATGTCTGTCTCATTCGTAATGAACGGGTGGCCGTCGGCAAGACGCTCATCGAACTCCCCGCCGGCACGATGGAGCCCCCCGCGACGCCGCTGCAGATGGCCGTCCGCGAATTGAAGGAAGAGACCGGCTACACGGCCGAGCGGTGGCGCGAGATGCCGCCGTTCTACATGTCGCCCGGCATCCTGCGGGAGCAGATGCACTCGTTTGTCGCCGAAGGCCTCACGGCCGGCGAGCATGCCCGCGAGGCGGGGGAGAACATCGACAACCTTGTCGTCTCCTGGCGCGAGGCGATCGCGATGGTCGAGAGCGGCGAGATTGAAGATGCGAAGACGATTTGCGCGCTCCTTATGTGGGACCGACTGCGGTCACGCTGAGCTTTGGCTATTCCCTCTGCGCCTTTGCGCCTCTGCGAGAGATCTGAACGAAGATAGTCTCTCGCAGAGGCGCGAAGGCGCAGAGAATCGCAAAGAAATGCATCGATCAGAAGGTACGAGAATGCCGCGGTCAGCTCTAGGCGAATCGCTGGTTCGCTGTGGCGTAGGACGGGTTCCGGTAGAGCACTTCCGCAATCAGTTCTGGCGAGCCACGCTCCGGACCGCGTTCGTAATGCCACTCCGGTCCGGTCGGCACGAGTGATTCGTCGTATGGCCACGGCGTGAACGGCTCGATGCCGAGCGCTGCCGCCAGTTTCGTCGAGTCCATCGCCACATTGCCGGCTCGCGGCGGGATCGGCCCCGCGGCGTGACGCAAGCAGCCCATCAGCGTCTTCGGGTCATAGCCGCCGACGCGATTGACGACCTGCGCGATCTCGTACAGCGAGAGCCGCGTCGGCCCGCCGGCGTGATAGAGGCCCGTGAGGTCGCTTGCCAGCAGCCGCTCGAACAATCGATTGAGGCAGTCGGTGTACGTCGGCGTGCGGACTTCATCGAAATAGAGCGTTGCGGGCCGCCCCTTCTTGAACCGCGACTGGATCCAGTCGATCGCCCCCGCGTGGCCATTGAAGCTCACCCCCATCGGCAGCGAGATCCGCACCGTGCACGCCTGCGGCAACCAATCGAACAGCACCTGCTCGGCCGCCACCATCGTCTTGCCGTAGACCGTGACGGGATCGGTCGGATCGCCCTCCACGTAACTGCCGCCGTCGCGGCCAGCGAAGACGAGGTCGATCGAGGCGTGCACGAGCCGGACGTCTCGCTCGACGATGATCGACGCGAGATTGACGAGCCCTTCGACGTTCGTCCGCCACGCAAGCCGCGTATCAAGCTCGCATGCCCGCAGGGCGCAGTTGCCGGCACAATCGAGCACCGAACCGAACTGCCACCGATCGAACAGCCGGTTCAGTTCGTCGCGATCCTCCGCGTCGCACGCGACGATGCCGGGTGCCGAGAGCTTCCAATTGTCGGCCTGCCGAATCCCAATCACCCGGCCAGGATACCGCTGCGAGAAGTAGTCGAACGCGTTATAGCCCGCGACGCCGGCGACGCCGGTGATGAGCAGCGGGAGGCGAACTTCGGGGACTGGATCGCGGGCGGAGAACATCAACCTACTGTACCGCACGCGAGACCGCCCTGTCACTGCACGGCCGGAGGGAACTTACTCCCCTGTAGCGACTTAGCGTCTGCGAACGCGAACCTCAACACACTGTGGCCGCTATTGGACGCGTCGCTGTTTGACACCCCCAATCATCACGACTACTCTGATGAACAGAGGAATTGTAATACAATTACTCACGCGGCCACTCTTATCACGGCCTACGCCGAATCTCCTTTCCTAGCAACGTGAACGAAAACTCCAGGTCGAACGCTTCTCGCGTTCGCCGCTGTTTCGCTCGGACTCTTTCTCCTCAGATCCGCCCAGGTACATCACATGGCATTGATGAGATTTCTCCTTGGACTAAGCCTCGCGTTGGGGTTGTTCGCAGACGCCGCGCGGGTTGAGGCAGGTTACGAAAACGAATTAAACGTCGCTCAGCAATGGTTCGACGCGAGCTTTGGCGAGGACGTCTCGAAGCTCCCGTTCAGCTTCAAGCTGGGCGAAGAATCGTCCGCCACGGTGCTGGGCCGCGCGAAGCGTTCGAGCGAAGACAAACAGCTCGACGGCAATCGCACGGAGCGCACGATCGTATGGGCTGACGAGACGACCGGGCTCGAGACGAAGGTCGTCGTCGTGAAGTACTCCGACTACCCCAACATCGAGTGGACCGTGCGGTTCACCAACAAGGGCGACAAAGACACGCCGGTGCTGTCGGCGATCGAGGGCCTCGACATCCATCAAACGGTGCCGACCAACGCGCAGACGATTCTGCACCACATGAAGGGTTCCTACGTCGCGCAGAACGACTTCGAACCTTACGAAATGGGGCTGACGCAACGAACGTCGGCGACCTTCCGTTCGTTCGGCGGTCGCGGCACGAATGGCTGCTGGCCATACTTCAACGTGAACTGGGGAAACACGGGACTCATCGTGGCGATTGGCTGGCCGGGGCAGTGGAATGCGTCGTTCGACCGCGACGGCACGACTGGACTCGCGATTCGCGCTGGCCAGGAAAACGCCAACTTCAAGCTGACGCCGGGCGAGACGGCACGCACTCCGCTGATGGTCCTCCAGTGGTACGCGGGCGATTGGGTCGACGGGCAGAACGCATGGCGCCGCTGGATGGTGGCCCACAACGTGCCGCGCGTCGATGGCAAACTGCCCGGGCAGCAATTGCTGGCCAACAGCTCTCATCAGTTTGCCGAGATGATCAACGCGAATGAAGAAAACCAAAAGCAGATGATCGATCGCTATCTCGAAGAGAAGCTGCCGCTGGCCTACTGGTGGATGGACGCCGGCTGGTACGTCAACGACGGCAATTGGGTGACCACCGGCACGTGGGAGGTCGATAAGAAGCGGTTCCCCAACGGCCTCCGCGCGATCACCGACCACGCCCACTCGAAGGGAGTCAAAGCGATCGTCTGGTTCGAGCCGGAACGAGTCGCCGCAGGGACCTGGCTCGACAAGGAACGGCCGCAGTGGCTGCTCAGTCCGCTGCCGAACCCCGGCGATCAAAGCTACCTCGACGGTTGGAAGCTTCTTAATCTCGGCAACCCCGAGGCGCTCGACTGGGCGATCAAACACATCAGCGGGCTAATCGAAAGCGAAGGGATCGATCTCTATCGCCAAGACTTCAACATGGATCCGCTCATGTACTGGCGGAACGGCGAGCCAGCAGATCGGCAAGGCATTACCGAAAATCATTACGTCGAGGGCTACCTCGCCTACTGGGACGGCTTGCTGGCCAACCATCCGCACTTGCGAATCGACACCTGCTCCAGCGGCGGGCGGCGGCTCGACTTGGAAACCCTGCGCCGCAGCGTGCCGCTGATTCGCAGCGACTACCTGTTCGAGCCAATCGGCCAGCAGGGACACACGCACGGGATTTCCTCTTGGTTGCCCTACTACGGCAATGGCACGCTCGTCGGCAAGAGCGCCATCGGCCAGAACACGACCGAGGGGATCAACGAGTACGACTTCCGCAGCCACGTGGCGAACTCGCTCACGGCTGCGTGGGACATGCGGGACAAAACGCTCGATTACGACAAGCTGCGGGAACTTTCCGCCGAGCACGCCCGCATCGGCGAGCTCTACATCGGCGACTACTACCCACTGACGCGGCACTCGATCTCGCCGAAGGATTGGATCGCGTGGGAGTTCAACGATCCCGAAACGGGCAAGGGCGTCGTGCAGGCGTTCCGCCGCGAGGAAAACACGCAGCCGACGCAAACATTCCGCTTGCGCGGGCTCGATCCTGCAGCGCAGTATGAGATTGAATCGGAAGGCTCCGACAAGAGTTGGACCGAGTCAGGCGCCGTGCTGATGGACCAAGGGCTTGAAGTGAAGCTTGAGCCGCGCACCGCCGACGTGCTGTTCCTGACGAAGCAGGCCGCCAAGTAGGTTGGGGGACCTGGCCCAACTTACGCAGCACGCCGCGCGACGAAGTCCGCAAAGTCTTCCGGAGTGTCGATCCCCCTGGTCGCCCGTTGCGTGACGGCGACCAGGATCGACTCGCCGTTTTCGAGCACGCGGAGCTGTTCGAGCTTTTCGATTTGCTCGAGTGGGCTGACCGGCCACTTGGGCATCTGCATGAGCAGCGAGCGGCGGTAGCCGTAGATGCCGATGTGCTGGTGGAAAGTGGCCGGCTCGGCGGCGAGCAGGCGATCGTCCCATTCTCGCGCGTGGGGGACGGGGCTGCGCGAGAAGTAGAGGGCGCGGCCATCGGCGGCGAACACCACCTTCACGCACGACGGGTCGTCGAGCTTGTGGCGGTCGCGGATCGGCGTCGCCAGGGTCGCCATCGCGGCGGAGGGAGTCGATTCGAGGAGTTCGAACAGGCGGTCGATCGCCCGCGCGTCGGCGTCGGGTTCGTCTCCTTGCAGATTGACGATGATCTCGGCGGCGGGGTACCCGGCGACCGCCTCGGCGACGCGGTCGGTGCCGCTCGGGCAGTCGGGGCTCGTCATCACCACCGGGGCGCCGAAGCGGCGGCACTCGGCGGCGATCTCCTCGTCATCGGTCGCGATCAGCACCAACTGGGCATTGCGAACCGACTGGGCCGCTTCGTACGTATGTTGAATGACCGACTTGCCAGCAGCTCGCAGTAGCATCTTGTCAGGCAGCCGCGTCGACCGGCGGCGGGCGGGAATGACGAGAATCCGGCGAAGCGGGGTAATTGGCGTCGGCATAGCGGTATCAAACTCGCGTTGAGGTGACTTAGCGGCCGAAAAAGTAACCGGTTTGTCGCTGCATCCCAAGAGCGAATCGCGGGAGGCGGCGCATTCGCATACCGTGTGGCTGCAAGCCGTGCTAATCTGCTGGCATCGGACCCGCACGCTGGCAATTGCGAGCGTCGCGGCATGCTAGCGTCCCTCTGTTCGCAACGACGCAATTCGAAGGGATCGTATGTGCGGCATTGTTGGCTACATCGGCCCGGAACAAGCGGCTGACTTCCTGGTCGCCGGTTTGCGGCGGCTGGAATATCGCGGCTACGACAGCGCCGGCATTGTCTGCGCCGAGCGCGGCACACTGTCGATCGTCAAAAGCGCCGGCCGCGTCGACGAGCTCGCGGCGTTGCTGAAACGCATCCCTGCTCGCGGATCGCTCGGCGTCGGGCACACCCGCTGGGCGACGCACGGCCCGGCGACCGACGAAAACGCCCACCCGCACGTCGGCGGCAACGGCGCGCTGGCGCTCGTCCACAACGGCGTCATCGAAAACTTCCGCCCGATCAAAGAGCGGCTGCAGCAGAAGGGCTACGTCTTTCACAGCCAGACAGATAGCGAAGCGGTCGCCCATCTCATCGCCGACGAGCTGGCGATGCTGCCGACATCACTCGACGATGCGCTCGATCCGTACGCGCCGCTCATCGCCGCCGTGCAAGCGGCGCTCGCGCAGCTCCGAGGCACCTACGGGCTGGCAATCGTCTTCCGCGATTGGCCCGACGTGATCGTGGCCGCGCGGCTCGGCAGCCCCCTGGTGATCGGCGTCGGCGACCATGAAAAATACATCGCCAGCGATGGCTCGCCGCTCGCGGGGCACACCGATCAGATCGTCTACCTCGCCGACCACGAGATGGCCGTCATCTCGGCCGATGCGATCCGCGTGATCCATCGGGACCAGGGGGACGTCGAGCACGACGTCAAGCTGCTGACGATCGACGCCAGCGACGTCGAACTGGGCGGCTTTCCCCACTTCATGCTCAAAGAGATTTTCGAGCAGCCAGAAACCGTGCGCAACGCGATGCGCGGCCGGCTCGATCGCGATGCGGCGACGGCGAAGTTCGGCGGCCTCAACCTCACGCCGCAGCAGTTGCGGTCAATCGACCGGTTCGTGCTCACCGCGTGCGGCACGAGTTGGCACTCGGCGCTCGTCGGCGAGTACATGATCGAGACGCTCGCCCGCGTGCCGGTGGAAGTCGAATACGCCAGCGAGCTGCGCTACCGCAATCCGCCGCTGACGCCGACGACGCTGCTGTTCGCGCTCACCCAAAGCGGCGAGACGATCGACACGCTCGCCGCCCTCCGCGAGATGAAGCGGAAGGGTCATCCGACGATGGCGATTTGCAACGTCGTCGGCAGTACGATCGCCCGCGAAGCCGACGGCGGCATTTATTTGCACGCTGGGCCCGAGATTGGCGTCGCGTCGACGAAGGCCTACACCTCGCAGTGCGTCGTCATGGCGCTGCTCGCGCTACACTTCGGGCGGTTACATCACCTCAGCTATGAAGCGGGGCTGCGGATCATCGACGACCTTGAGCGGCTGCCGGAGCAAGTAGAAAAGGCGCTTGAGACAAACGCCGAGTGCCGCCGCATCGCTGCGAAGTACGCCGGGTGCGAGAACTTTCTCTACCTCGGCCGGCTCTACAACTTCCCCACAGCGCTTGAAGGAGCGCTGAAGCTGAAAGAAATCAGCTACATCCATGCCGAGGGCTATCCCGCGGCGGAGATGAAGCACGGCCCGATCGCGCTCGTCGACGAACACACGCCGAGCGTCTTCATCGTTCCGCGCTGTGGCGTTTACGACAAAGTGGTGGCCAACGTCGAGGAGATCAAAGCTCGCGGCGGGCCGGTGATTGCGATCGTTGAAGAGGGCGATCACGAAGTCGCTCAGATTGCCGACGACGTGCTGGAAATCCCCGCGACGGCCGACTTCCTGCAGCCGATTGTCGCTGCGATTCCGCTACAGTTGCTGGCGTATCACATCGCCGTGCTCCGCGGCTGTGACGTCGACAAGCCTCGCAACCTGGCGAAGAGCGTGACCGTCGAATGAAGCTGCTCGTTGCCATCGCCACCTACAACGAGATCGAGAATCTGCCGACTCTCGTGCCAGCGATCCGTGCGCAGCTACCCGATGCTGACGTGCTGGTGGTCGACGACAACTCGCCAGATGGCACGGGCCGGTGGTGCGATGAAGAAGCAGCCCGCTCGCCGTGGTTCTCGGTGATTCACCGCGCGGGCAAGCTCGGCCTTGGTTCGGCGTCGTGGACCGCGATGCAGACCGCAATCGAGCGAGGCTACGATTGGCTCGCAACGCTCGACGCCGATTGGAGCCACCCGCCCGAGGCGTTTCCGCGAATGGTTGCCGCGTCGACCAACGCCGACGTGGTGATAGGCTCACGTTATTGCCAAGGCGGCGAGATCCACGGTTGGCCACTGAGTCGCCGCATCGTCAGTCGAGTGATGAACGTCGCCACGCGCGCCGCTCTCGGCACGCCGGTGCGCGACGCCAGCGGCGCGTGTCGACTCTATCGCGTCGAGAAGCTTGCGGAGCTCGACTTCAGCGATCTCAAGGCGACCGGCTACGCCTACCTCGAAGAGATCCTCTGGCAGCTGCACCGCCGCGGCGCACGGTTTGCTGAAGTACCGATCGCCTTCACTGATCGCCGCGCGGGCGCCTCGAAAGTCGGCGTCAACGAAGCGGTCGGCAAGGTGAAAGTACTCGCACGCCTCGCGGGTCGACGCCTGCGGGGCGGTTGAGTTCGACGCAGTTCCCGCCGTGCGGCCAATTGGCCGCGAGACTTGAATGATTCCCACCAGAATCTCGCGCTCGCCTTTGCTGCGGAACCGGGCAGTTCCGCTCAAACAATTCGCAGTTGAACGCTAACGATTGCCGCGACCGTGAGGGCTGAAACGGTTTCTCTCAAGTTTTCCGCGCAGGCTGCGTCGCGACCTATCCTTTCCTGTTCGTTCGACTTTCGCACAGGATTTACGCCATGAGCAAACGGATCGGTATTCTCACCAGCGGCGGCGACTGCCCGGGCCTCAACGCGGTCATTCGCGGCGTCGTCAAAGCCTCTTGGCAGCTCGGTTACGAGTGCCTCGGCTTCCTCAAGGGATATGAGGGGCTCTACGATCCCGTTCGCTATATCACGCTCACGCCGAAGAACACCGCCGGCATCCTCACGCAGGGCGGCACGATTCTCGGTTCGACGAACAAAGGCCGCTTTGCCGCGACGGTCGGCGTGCAAGATCGCGTCGACCTTGATCCCGAACTGCTCGAGGGCGTCGCGGGCACGGTGAAGCAACTCGGCATCGAAGGCCTCGTTTGCATCGGCGGCGATGGTTCGCTGGCGGTTGCTCAGCAATTCCACGAATATGGCATCCCGGTCGTCGGCGTCCCGAAGACGATCGACAACGATCTTTCCGCCACCGCGTATACGTTCGGCTTCTCAAGCGCCGTCGCCTGTGCAACCGACGCGCTCGATCGGCTCCACACAACGGCCGCCGCGCACGAGCGGATCATGGTCCTCGAAGTGATGGGCCGTCACGCCGGGTGGATCGCATTGCATGCCGGCATCGCCGGCGGCGGCGACGTGATCCTCATTCCCGAAATTCCGTGGACGTTTGAAAACGTCTGCCACAAAATTCTCGACCGCGAAGTCAACGGCAAGCATTTTACGCTGGTCGTCGTCGCCGAAGGGGCTCACCTCCCGACGGGCGAAATGGTTGGCGAAGAACGCCGCGGCGCTCAGAAGAAACTCGGCGGCATCGGCCCGCTGATTGCCCGCGAACTTGAAGAACGGCTTCATCGCGAAGCCCGCACGGTGGTGCTTGGCCACTTGCAACGCGGCGGCGCGCCGACGACCTTCGACCGCGTGCTAGCCACCCAGTATGGCGCCCACGCCGTGCGGTTGATCGTCGAGAAGAAGTTCGGCCAAATGATTTGCTATAACCCGCCCGACATGGGCAGCGTGCCGATCATCGAGGCGGTCCACCAGATTCGCCTCGTCGACAGCGAAGGCGCCGCCGTCCAGGCAGCCCGGGCGCTCGGCATCAGCTTCGGAGATTGCGAGGCGGGGACGAGCCCTTTCGTCTGTAGCGTGGACTCCGACGACGTTCAGACCGCCGAGGACGTCGAGATGGACGCCGAGTTCACGCTTGATTTGGCGGACGCCGCAACGGAAGAAGCGCTGCTGCCGTAGCTGCATTCTCTAGCCCCGGGCTCCGCCCGGGGGTCGGCGTCCATCCCGCGCGACGTAGTCCAACGAAATGGAGAGTCACCCCCGGGCGGAGCCCGGGGCTAGTGACGACGCAACTATGTTGCGTGCAGCGCTGCATTGTTCCGTCTCAATCCAAGGCCTACGATCGCAGCATAAGCCCCTGCAGACATTTGCTCCCGGCTCCCCCAGTCGGTTACGATAGACCCCCGTGCCGCTCCGGCGGCGGGGCGGCGTTTAGCGATCGATTTGGGGAGACTGGTTCATGGGCCTTCGAGCAGCGGGCGTTTGGTTCTTCTTGCTGACGGCGACCGTCGCCGCGCCGTGCCTTGGGGCCGAGGGCTTCGAATGGCAGACGCCCGAAGGCGATCACGTCGACCTGCTATTCAACGGCGAGCCGGCGTTTCGCTACATGATGCCGACGCTCGACGAATCGAGCGAAGAGAAGCGGAGCGAAACGTTCAAACCGTATCACCACGTCTTTAGCCCCGACGGCAAGACGCTGCTGACCAAAGGCCCGGGCGGGCTCTTCCCGCATCATCGCGGTCTCTTCTACGGTTTTAATAAGATTACCTACGGCGACGGCAAGAAGTGCGATACGTGGCATTGCACCGGGAAGACTTTTCAGTCGCACGAGGAGATCGTCGAGGAGAAGGCTGACGCGAATGGCGCTGAGCAGATCGTAAAAATCGACTGGCATGGCGAAGATGGCGAGGTCTTCGCCAACGAAACCCGCGAGATGGACATCGAACGCCAGAAGCACAACGGCGTCGAGGGTTGGCAAATCGACTTCTCGTCGCACCTAGAATCCTCCGACGGCCAGACGGTCCACCTCGACGGCGATCCGCAACATGCGGGCTTTCAGTTTCGCGCCACGCAGAAAGTGCCGGACGAAACTGCCAAGGAAACCTACTACGTGCGGACGGACGGCGTCGGCAAGGCGGGCGACTATCGCAACTGGGACCACAACAAGCCGAACGCCCCCGGCAACAGCGAGAACGAGAACCGCCCCTGGAACGCCCTAAGTTTCGTCGTCGACGGCCAGCGTTACACGGTCGTTTATCTCGATCACCCGTCGAATCCCAAGCCTTCGCGATACAGCGAGCGCGACTACGGTCGCTTCGGTTCGTACTTCGTCGCGGACGTGACGAAAGAGAAGCCGCTCGACGTGAAGTATCGCGCCTGGATTCAACCGGGCGAGATGACTGTCCAGCAATGCTCGGCACTTGCCCAAGAGTTTACTGCAGCCAAGTAACCCCATCGCAGCACAGGACGCACGATGCCCGCCCTCCCGCCGCTCAATCCGCCGATCCGCACGCTCCTCGGCCCCGGCCCCAGCGACATTCACCCGCGCGTCCTCGCCGCGATGACGCGGCCGACGGTGGGGCATCTCGATCCCTACTACCTGCAAGTGATGGATAAGGTGCAGGGAGGATTGCGCGAGCTCTTCCGCACCACGAACCGCATGACGTTCGCCGTCAGCGGCACTGGCTCGGCCGGCATGGAAGCGACGGTCGTCAATCTTATTGAGCCCGGCGACGCGATGATCGTCGGCGTCAACGGCGTCTTCGGCGGCCGTATGACCGATGTCGCCGAGCGGGCCGGCGCCAAGGTGACCAAGATTGAGCGCCCCTGGGGCGAGGTGTTCACGCCGGAGGAAGTGAAGAAGGCGGTCGACGCCGTGAAGCCGAAGGTCGTCGGCATCGTGATGGCCGAGACGTCGACCGGCGCGTACCAGCCGATTGAGGAGATCGCCAAGATCGTTCACGACGCTGGCGCGTTGCTGCTGGTCGACGCGGTGACGTCGCTCGGCGGCGTGCCCGTCGAGGTCGATAAGTGGGGCATCGACGCGATCTACTCTGGCACGCAGAAGTGTCTCAGCTGCCCGCCGGGCCTTGCGCCGGTTTCGTTCAACCAGCGAGCCATGGACGCCATCCTCGGCCGCAAGACGAAGGTGCAGAGCTGGTACCTGGACGTGACGATGCTCGCCAACTACTGGGGATCGGACCGCGTCTATCATCACACGGCGCCGATCAACATGAGCTACGGCCTGTACGAAGCCGTGTCGATCATCCTCGAAGAAGGCCTCGACGCTTGCTTCGCGCGGCACGCCCTCAACCATCGCGCGCTCAAGGCGGGCCTCGCGGCGATCGACATCAAGTACGCCGCGCAGGAAGGGCATCAGTTGCCGATGCTCAACGCCGTCCACGTACCGGCGGGCGTCGACGAAGCGAAGGTTCGGAGCGATTTGCTCAACCGCTTCGGTATCGAAATCGGCGCCGGGCTCGGAGCGTTCAAAGGCAAGGTCTGGCGGATCGGCCTGATGGGCTACGGCGCACGGCCAGCGAACGTCTACCTTGTCCTCTCCGCACTCGAGCAATTGCTGGCTGAGCAGGGCTGCAAGTTCGAGCCTGGGGCGAGCGTCGCCGCGGCGTCTGAAATCTACCGCCAATAGAACGCAACGCCGAACGTGAAACACGAAACTTGAGCGGCTTCCTCATACTCAGAAGAGCCGCCGCCAATCCCGTGCGCCGTGAACGACGCGCACAATCTTCGTGCCGTCATTGTCTGGTCTATGGAAGATGATGTAATTGCCGACGGCAGTCATTCGAAGCCGGTCGGCAAGAAACTCGTAGGCCTCGCCCAGCAGCGGATGCTCCGCGAGAAGCTCGCATGATTGCTCGATTTTTTCGATCAGTCGGAGCGCGGCCGTGAGATCATCAGCAGCGATGTAGTCGTGAATCCCTTGCAAGTCCCTGCGCGCCTCCAAACTGAAGCGGCAATTTTTCATCGGGACTGCGCCTGATGTTGCGCGTTGCGACGACGCAATTCCTCGAAGACATCGTGTGCTGCGACTGTTTCGCCGCGGTCAATCTGCTCAAGCCCTACAGCAACCTTCTGCCGCAGGTCGCTGACAAGCATCTCTCGCTCGCGATCGTGGAGTTGCAAGAGTCGCAGCGCATCGCCCACAACTTCGCTCGGCGTCGCGTAAGCGCCAAGCGCCAACTGGCCTTCGATGAACTGCTGAAACTCAGGCGAGATGGAGATCTCCACTGAAATCCTCGCTTTGCGGCTACAGGCAACGAACGGCGTGCAACGCGCCGGATAGTGCATATTCTACCCTCTGGGTTCCGCATAAAATATCCCTGCCGGTCGCCCCTCCCTCGCCGCACCGGGCCACTTTAAGGCCTCCCGCCGGTCGATTACAATCGCCAGACGGTCGCTATTCTTGTCGCGGCCGTCTCGTCGGCTCTCATCAGCGCCGTCTTATTGTTCACGCTCGCGGAGATTCTCATGGGGCAGCAGTCCACCGGCCAACTCGACACCGTGATGCAGGAATCCCGCGTGTTTCCGCCTACTGCGGAAGCCTCGGCTCGTGCACGGATCAAGTCGATGGCCGAGTACCAGAAGCTATGGGACGAGGCTGCCGCCGATCCGGCCGGTTTCTGGGCGAAGCTCGCCAAGGAGGAACTGCACTGGTTTGAGCCGTTCACCCAGGCGCTGAAGTGGAACGAGCCGCACGCCGAATGGTTCGTCGACGGCAAGACGAACGCCTCCTACAACTGCCTCGACAAGCACGTCGCTGAGGGCCGCGGCGACAAGGTCGCGCTTATTTGGGAAGGCGAACCGGGCGAGAAGCGGCAGTACACGTACGCCGAACTGCTGCGTGAAGTTAGCAAGTTCGCGAACGTGCTCAAGTCGCTCGGCGCCAAGCAGGGAGACGTCGTTTCGATCTACATGCCGCTGACGCCGGAGCTCGTCATTGCGATGCTTGCGTGTGCGCGGATTGGGGCGATTCACTCGGTGATTTTCGCCGGCTTCTCGTCCGAGGCGGTCGCCGATCGCAATAACGACGCGAAGGCGAAAATTCAAATCACTGCCGACGCCGGCTATCGCCGCGGCACTGTCCTCGCACTCAAGCAGACGGTCGATGCGGCGCTCGCTAAATCGCCGACGGTCGAGAAGTGCGTCGTGCTGTCGCGTGTGAACGAAGCGGTCAACATGCAGGAAGGCCGCGATTTCTGGTGGCACAAGCTGATGGCCGAGGCCTCGGACGATTGCCCCGCCACGCCGCTCGACAGCGAAGCGACGCTGTTCATCCTCTACACCAGCGGCTCGACGGGCAAGCCGAAGGGCATCCGCCACACGACGGCGGGCTACAACCTGTTCGCGAAGAAGACGTTCGAATGGGTTTTTGATTGGCAAGAGAACGACGTCTATTGGTGCACGGCTGACTGCGGCTGGGTCACGGGGCATACATACGTCACCTACGGCCCGCTCTCCGCAGGGGCGACGGTGCTGCTGTACGAAGGGGCGCCGAACTTCCCGCACGAAGGCCGCTTCTGGGAACTGATTGAACGGTACCACGTGACCCTCTTCTACACGGCGCCGACGGCGATCCGGGCGTTCATGAAGTGGGGCGATCATCACGTCGAGAAGTACGACCTCTCCAGCCTGCGCGTGCTCGGCACGGTGGGCGAAGGGATCAATCCCGAAGCGTGGATGTGGTACCACCGCAAGATCGGCGGCGAGCGCTGCCCAATCGTCGACACGTGGTGGCAGACCGAAACGGGCGGCATCATGATGAGCCCGCTCCCCGGCGCCACGCCGACGAAGCCGGGCAGTTGCACGATGCCTCTCCCCGGCGTTATTCCGCAAATCGTCGATTCCACCGGCGCCGAGGTCGACGCGACGCACGGCGGCTGGCTGACGATCGCTCACCCCTGGCCCGGCATGCTCCGCGGCATTTGGGGCGATGAAGAACGCTACAAGGAAGTCTACTGGGAAAAAGTCCCAGGCAAGTATCTCGCCGGCGACAATGCTCGTCGCGACGCCGACGGCTACTACTGGATCATGGGCCGCATCGACGACGTGCTGAACGTCTCGGGCCATCGCCTCAGCACGATCGAAATCGAAAGTGCGCTCGTCAGCCATCCGAGCGTCGCCGAAGCCGCGGCGGTCGGCCGGCCCGATCCGCTTAAGGGCGAAGCGGTCGCCGTGTTCGTGACCCTCCGCGGCGCCGAGCCGAGCGAAGAGCTGCGCAAGGAACTCATTAAGCACGTTCGTAATCAGATTGGCGCCCTCGCGCAACCTGACGACGTGCGATTCACCGGCACGCTGCCGAAGACCCGCAGCGGCAAGATCATGCGGCGATTGCTTCGCGACATTGCCGCCGGCAAGGAAACGGTCGGCGATACGACGACGCTGGAAGATTACAGCGTGCTCGCGCAGTTGCGGACCGAAGACGAGTAAACGGCGTGTGATGTCGCGTTCGGGATTAATGTCGCTTTTCGCGTTTTTGGCGACATTAATCTAAGCCTTTGCGGCGGCTGTGTTTAGGATGCGACATTCGCCGGTTTGCGTCGCGACACGGACCTCGCTTGGGGGGCGTGGTACGTTCGTTGGTATAGTGCTGGTTTTCAAAGATCGGCGCGCAGCGAGGGCGCTGGATACGGCGCACCTTAGCACGAAAGTCGACTCAGCGGGTGAGGGATTTTCGGCCACTCGCCAGCGCGCTCGCCGAGCGTTTTAGGTTCTGGTTATCCATGACTCACTGTCGCCCCTCTGGGGCTTGCGCGATCGCCGGACGAGGCACAGGGGGCTTACGCCCCCGGCTATTGAATTTCGCCCCGTTGGGGCTGAAAACGGCGAAGCAACGCGTCGAGCGTGCGCGCTTTAGCGGCTCTTGAATTTCTTCACCGCGTCGACGGTGACGTCGGGGTAGTCGGTAGCGAACGACTCGGCGCCGAGCTCAAGGAGGCGGGTGTAGACGGCGGGGTCGGCGTTTTCCCAGGGGAGAACCTGGAAGACAATGCCGCGTGCTTTGAGTTCGTCGCGGACGGATTCGAGGAACGCGATCGACGGGACGAACGGCTCGGCGTCCGCGGGATCGCCGATCACCTTCACGTGGATTTGCAGGTGTGTGAGGCCTTCGAAGTCTTTGGCGCGAATGTCGTCGAGCCGTTGCTTAAGTTCGGCCTCGGTGCCGCCGTTCCAGATGAGGGTGAGCGACTCGGGGACGCGCTGCTTCCACTTACGGATGAGGTCGTGGTGCTTCGTCGTGAAGATGATTTGCTTTTGTAGGCTGGCGTCGACGACTTGCTTCTGCAGTTGGTCGAGATCGACGTTTTCCGTTTTGATGTCGAGGTAGACGAGCCAATCGGGGTGTCCCTGCATCGCGGCGAAGAGGTCGGCGAGCGTCGGGATGCGCTGGCCAGCGTACTGTTTGCCGCGGAAGGAGCCGACTTCTAGCTGCTTCACTTCGGCAGCGGTGAGATCCTCGACCCCCTGCCCTGCCCTAGCTTTGTCGACGTTGCCGACGACGCGGCTGAAGTCGGCGTCGTGAAAGCAGACGATGACACCATCTTTGGTGGTGCGGAGATCAGCCTCGGGCGTGACGCCGACGTCCCACATCGACTCGAATGCTTCGAGCGTATTTTCCGGGGCCTTGATACCGGCGCCGCGATGGGCCTGGATGTGGAAGCCGAGTTTTCCCTCCTGGTCCGCCGCGCTGCCGGTCGTTGTCGCGAGGAAGGCGAGCGTCAGGGTGAAGATGAATCGCCGCAGTTGCATGAGGTTCCGCCTTGTTGAATTGAGATCGATTCAGCGCGGGCAAGTTGCTTCTAGCCTCGGGCTCCGCCCTGGGGTTGCCCTACGCGGGACGACGTCGACCAGCATGGAAACCCACCCCCGGGCGGAGCCCGGGGGTGGGTTGGGCGACGCGCTAACGAGCAATATATTCGCGGCGAATGTGAAGAGGCATGCGCGAGCGGTGCAAACGCATAGGGAATTCTTATTCGCGAATAGGAATTCGAACGGCGACTAGCTGGCGAAGCGGCCGAATTCGGTCTCAGTGGCTGGAGGCCAGCTGACGCCGCTGCTGCGTGACTCCTAGCTGCTTTACCCCCATCGCTAGCTGCGAAATATTCCCACTGCCGGTGACTGTCCCGTCGGCTGGGCAGCGCTAGGCAGACTCGCGGGCTGCCGCAACTCGTTGCCAATTGGCCACTTACGTCACGTCGATTTGCTCGTACAGATTTTTCTGAGAAATTTGATTCCCTTGGCGAACCTGCTCGCCGAAACTAGAGTCATAGGAGCGTCTGGTGGGCCGGCGGCGCCGGTCTAGCAGTTTGATGACTGCCCCTGCCAGATAGCTTCCTGTTTTTTCTCTCTCGAGCCGCGCACCAAGCGCAGCGAGGGCATCATGCGTTCCATCCAAAGCCGCAATTGCAATTCTGGCATCCAAAGCGCTCCGTCGAGCGTCATGGCCACGATTCGCCGCGACTCGGACCGCCGCCCCGCAGCAGCAGCTAAATGGTGCGCATTTACGGGCTACGCGTCGCGCTTCTGGCTATCAATGCGCGAACAGCTACAGCATCTCACGACGGTAACAGGCGTACCAACGCACGTTACCGGCGGGGCGCTGTGTGCCGTAGCACTGCAGCGCTCCGGGCAGCACGCCACGTGTTGCCTCGCCGCCAGATAACTGGGCTGCGATTCTTAACTAGAGAATCTCTCCCTATCTGGCGCCGGCCGTCGGCGAGCCCAGCGCGTATGTTCGCGTTTTGGCCGCCGGTTTCCGACCTTGCTGCCACTGGCCTCGCGCTTGGACCCAACCCAACTGGTCCGGCGCTCGAGGCCCCAAGCTCGAGAGAACCATGGAACTTGAAACTCCAATCTTTGATTTGACTGAGGCGACCACCGCTGAGCTCGTGACTGCGGCTCAACACGGCGACAATGAAGCGTTCGGAACGCTCGTGAACCGTTTCGAGCGGATGGTGCTCGCCGTCTGCTGGCAGCGGTTGCGGAACCACGCCGAGGCGCAAGAAGCTTCGCAAGAGGTCTTCATCAAGGCCTTCGAGAAGCTTGAACAGCTCCAAGAAGCCGCGGCGTTCCCAGGCTGGTTGCGGTCGATTGCCGTGCGGCAATCGATTAACCGGGCTGCTCGTCGGCCGCCGGCGACTGCGGTCGAACCGCACTCGCTCGAAGGGTTCGACGGCGAGGTCGAAGCGCCAATCACTTCGCTCCTCAATCGGGAGCGGATCGATCAGCTCAACGAAGGGCTCGATCGGTTGGCGACGCTCGACCGCAGCACGCTCGTGGCGTTCTACATCCAAGGACAGTCGCTCGTGGAAATGAGCGACGAGTTCTCGGCGCCGGTGGGCACGATCAAGCGGCGGTTGCACGTCGCTCGGAAGCGGCTCGCGAAGGAGCTCGAGTGCTTGCAGGCGGTGTAGTCCGTCGTTGTTGTAACTCCTAACTGCGGTTGCGTGACCGCTTCACTTGAAAAGCCGGGACGGCGCCAGCGATGGCGGCGTCCCGGCTTTGCTTTTAGCCCCGGGCTTCGCCCAGGGGTCGTTGTCCATTGCGCGCGGGGCAGTCTAGTAGAACGGTTAGCCACCCCCGGGTGGAGCCCGGGGCTAGATGCGTTGGCACTACAGCGGGCAGCGTTCTACTGCCGCCAAGCGGCGATCGCGACGGCGATCCAGCCGATGATGAAGGCGAGCCCGCCGAGCGGCGTGACCATGCCGAGCTTCCGCCATTCCTCGCCGAGGAAGGTCATGCCGTAGAGCGAACCGCTGAAGAGCACGATGCCGATGACGAACGCGATCGCCGCGACGCGTAGGCCTCCGCTCGGAAAACTCGTCGCCAAGGCCGCGAGCGTCACTAAAGCGAGGGCGTGGTAGAGCTGATACTTCACTCCCGTTTCGAACCAGGCGAGGCGTTTGGCGAGATCCGCTTCGTAACCCGCGCTCCGCAGGGCGGCTTCAAGTCCGTGGGCGCCGTAGGCTCCGAGGCCGACGCCGGCGGCGGCAAGAAGGGCTCCGAGGACGGCCATCGTTTTGGGTGACATGCTGATTCGGTCCGCTGGTTTCGAGATAACGCCGCGTTGCAACGTTCAGCATAACTTTTGAGTGCGACCGCGATCAGGGGTCGCCACGCGCAAAAAAGAACCGCCTCGCCGAACCATGGCATTTTGCATCCATGGCCCGGCAAGGCGGCGAATTTTCGATCAAGTAGTTTCTAGCAGCGGCCGGCGATTATTGTTCGCTGGCGATGCCGAGGCGATCTTCCTCTTCTTCCTGGATGATGATGTGAGGCGTCACCATCATCATCAGGCTGTCCGTTTCGCGGCCGATACCGACGTTGCGGAAGAGGCGGTCGATGTACGGCACCTTGCTCAGGAGCGGGACGCCGAACTCGTTGCGGCCTTCGACCAACCGCTTGATGCCGCCGAGGAGCACCGTACCGCCGTCGGGAACGCTCACCGTCGTACTGACGGTAATGACCTGGAACGTCGGCAACTGCACCGTAGTGCCGCTGCGGCTCGTCGTTTCGGTTTCATCTTCCGACGTGCTTTCGCCGTCGTTGTCATCCGTGTTCGAGTTCGAGGTCGAAATCGATTCCGAACCTTCGAAGGTGAACGTCTGGACGTCGCCGATCTGGCTGAAGAACGGCACCAGCGTCAAGCGGACGTAGCGTCGATCGTCGGAAACCACGGCTTGCACCGTCATCATCGTGCCTTCAGAGAGGACGACGATGACCGGCTGTTGAGCGGCGGCGAATTCGCCGACGACCGGGATCACGCTGATGACGAACGGCCGGAACGACGAGTCGATGACGTTCGCTTGCTGACCGTTGAACAAGGTGACTTTCGGAGCTTGCAACACGTTCGCCCGTTGATCGCCTTGGGAGGCATTGATCACGAAGAACGCTTCGATGTCGCTGAGGATCGCGAAACCAAACGTGCCGACGTCCTGCGGACCGCCGAACTGCGGCGTCGCGAGGGAGAAACTACCCTGCCGGAACGGAAGGTCGAGATCCACCGAGTAGTTAGGCTCGGAATCGGTGGCAGCGACGCCGCTCAAACCGACCGTGGCACTCGGACCAATCGTCGGCGGAATTTGCCCTGGAGCAAAATCCGCAGGGTTCAAACCGGTACGGTCGGTGATGTTAAAGTCGAAGTCGACGCCGATCCGTTCGAAGAACCGATCGGTGAGCCGAATGAAGCGAACTTCAATCGTCACCTGCAGATCTTGCAGACGACGCAGCTGTTCGAGCAGGTCGGCGATCTGTTCGTGGACGCGTTGCGTCTGGCTGATGACGAGGCTGAGATTCGTGGGGAAGGGTTGGATTTCGCCTTCGCCCGTGCCGTTTTCCATCCAGCTTTCGTGCTCGACAGTGGAGACGATCAGATCAATGAGCGAATCGAAGTCGGCACTGGCGGCGCCGCCCAGTCCGCCGGGTCCGCCGGCGGGAGTCGACACCGGACCATTCGCCGGAGCAGCGAAGTTCGCTTGGACCGGACCTTCGGCCCCGGCGACGCGCGGCTGGCCGGGACGATTGTTCGCCACCATCGAGACTGGGCCGCCGACGCCGCCTGGGCCGTAGGCGCCCATTGCAGCGTAAGCGTCGTTGATCAGCCCTTGCAGGCCGATGTTGTTGGTCGGCACGAAGTTCGGAATCGGGATCACGAGGTCGCCGACCGGATAGGTGACGATCTTCAGGTCGCCGTCGCGAATCTGTTCGCTGGTGATCTTCAGAACTTCGTCTTGAATCGTGTAGGTGAGGTGGAGCGGCTCAAGGATGAGCGTCAACGCACTCTTGAGCGAGATTTCTTGCGGCAGGTTCAGCGTGATCGGCGTGTCGCTGCGAACGCCCTCCTGGCTCAGGCCGCGAGGATCAAGATGGATATTGACGCCTGCCAGTTGCGACAGACCTTCCACCACTTTCGTGAGGGGCGTTTCGTTGTACTTCGGCAGGACTGGAGTCTTCAGCTTCTGCTCGATTTCGAGTTCCTTCGCATTACGACCGCTGCCGAGATCGATGGACTTGCGATTCTTGATCGCATCCCAGTCGGTCGGGAACGCGAACGGTGCATCGCCATGGGCCAAGGCTTTGGCTGACGTATCGCGAACGTCGAGGAACATGTTCGCGGCGCCATTTTCGGCTTTCGCGATGATTTCCTGGTTCCAACGTTCGCGACGGATGAGCTTCGCTTGCTTGTTGACTTGCTGAGCCACGAGTTCGTCAGGCGCCATCTCGTAGAGACGGTTCGCAACGACTTCCGCTTCGGCGTAGCGATGCTCGTCGACGAGCTTGTTGAACTCGTCGACCATCTGAGCCATCTTCTGCTGGACCTCGAGCTTGACGGCCTGCGAACGATGAACCTCGGACAGGATCTCGTCGTTGGTCGCCTTCAGATCGAGTTCCGCCTTGTGGTCTTCGATGTACTTGTTGGTCGACGAAGTCGTGAGTTCGATGCGACGCAGGAGTTGCGACTTCAGTTCTTGCGAAAGCTGCGATTCCTCGATTTGAGCCCGCGATTGCTCCAGTAGCTTGAGGGCTTGCTTCGGATCGGTCGAGCGAAGCTTTTCGGCCTCGGACTGACGCTTCAGGACGTCGGCCGAGATCTGGCGGACGAGCACGGCTTGGCCTTCTGCGGCAGAGTCGAGCAAGTTGCCGGGGTTGGGCAGCGATTCTTTCGGGCTGTTGCCCTGCAGCATTTGCATATGGCCTTGGAGCCGCTGCTGGCTAAGGACGTCGAGTTGGGCGCGATTCTGGTACGCCGCCTTGAACGATTGCAAAGCGCCTTCCCGATCGCCGGCGCGAAGAGCCTGTTCGCCGGCTTCGAGCATTTGCGCCGGGTCGCCCGGAAGCGGAGTCGCTTCAGCGGCATTGGGGAGCGGAGTCGGCGTAAATTCCGGAACTTGGGCGAGCTTCATCGCAGCGCCCGTTTCTGACGAGGCGGCAGCTTGTACGAGATCGCCGGCGCCAGGCGTCGCCGTCGTCGGCAATTGGGCTCCAGCCGGCACGGCACCAGCCGAAGCAGCTTTCTGAATGTCGAGCGCCAAGCGGGACGGGCGGTCTTCGTCGGCGCCAAACTGCGAGTCTGGCACGTTGAGCGAACTCGCCTTGCCCGCCAGGAGTTGGGCCTCAGGCAAGTTGCCGGCAGCGAGCGCGGTCCGAGCTTGGCCGAGCAGGATGAGCGTCTGCAGCTTGGCGTCGGCGGCCGGAGCAGGAGTTTCCGTGACGGCAAGGCTCGTCGGCGACTTGCGGCGTTGCTCCACGCGACGCAGCACGTCTTGGGGGGTGATTCCGTTGCCGCTGAACTGGGGATTCAGCTGAGCGGCTTCGTTCGCGGCGCGAGCGGCCGTGTCGAGATCGTTCCACGACAGCAAGGCGTCGGCCTGCTTCACGAGGAACTTGGAGTAGGCAATTCGCCAGTTGGCTCCGCCATTGAGATTCCGCATGGCGGCGGCTTCTTGGTACTCGCCGATTGATTCGAATACTGCCTGCGGCGAATCGCTTTGCCCGTCGTAGGCGACCTTCAGCTCTTGAGCCTTTGCCAAGAACTGTTGAGCCCGCGGCAGATCGCCGACGCTCAGCGCCCGGCGGGCGTCGAGCAAGAGTTGATCCGACTGCCCCTTGGCTGCCGCATTCGACGGAGCCGCGGTCGGCGCTTTCGTCGACGGGACGGCGAGCGTGCCGTCGGGCAGAGCCGGCGATTCAACCGCGGCGCGGAACGGATTGCCCGCCGCGGCGGTCTCAGCGCCCGAAGCGTAGGGGTTGGCGTTCGGCTGGCCTTCGACGCCATGGGCGGCGGTTTGCCAGACAAACGTGGCGAGTGCAATGGCTGCAACTCGGACAGTAGTGGTCCGTCTCAACTCAGTTCTCCTTACGAGAGACGACGCGAGAGCGCCGTCGGCTCCCCCGGATGCGACGCCAAATGGTTTGCTCAGGCGACTGGGCATGATTCGTGTGTTGGGTGCGGTATCGCGCCGCGCATACTCGACAAACGTCGAGCCCGCGCGAAGCGGATTCCTAGCGAGGCGTCGGGTTGTGATGAAAAGCGGCGGGTTAAATACCGGCCAGAGAGAAGCCGGTCAAGAGCACTCGCGAGACAGATGCAAAAAAAGACGCCGCGGGAAATCCCGCGGCGTCTTTATTGCTAGCATCGATTGTCGGCGAAAGCCGTTCGACTCGGCTTCACCGTGATTAGAACCCGCCTCGCCTACCGCCGCCGCCGCGACCGCCCTGGCCGCGTTCTTCGGCGCCTTCGCGAGCGCGGCGATCGGCGTCCGCGCTCTGCTGCATGATGTAGTCGAACGAACGAACCGTCTTCGATTCATCGAGTTCATTCTGCATCCGCAACCGGCCCGCCGAGTCCATCATAAGCATTCGGGCAGGGGCCAGCAGTTTGCGATTCTTCGTCATTTGTTCGCCGCCGTCGACGTCGACGAGCGTCAAACCGGTGAGGAAGCGGAACAGCGGCGATTCGGTCGGCTCCTCAGCGCTCACCTTGTAAAGCGAAGACCAGATGACCTGGGCTTGTTTCGCAAAATTGAGCACGCTGCCGCGGGCATACCAGTTGTTGTGCGCGATCTCGGCGGCATTGACGCTGTCGACCGACTTGACGATCAGGCGGGCTTCCGGCTCGGCGCTCGCCACGTCCTTCGTTTGCGCGATGAAAATCAAACCCGGCTCGGGCACCACGGCGACGGGACTTGGTTCACTCCATTCGCTCATGCGGAAACGGCGCGTATCCTTCGTCTGACGAGTGGTGACCGTGGGATCAAGAAACATCGGGGGCTGATCGGCGTTAACGTCTTTCAGCACGAGTTGAACGCGGTAGCGGTAACGGCGGCCCGGTTTGACGGTATCGTCAAAGAAGCGGAAGAGGACCGTTTTGGTGACGCCGTCCCAGACATATTCGGGAAGTTCGACGACGCCGTCGGCGCCGCGACCGCCCATCCCCATGGCGCCCATGCCTCCCATACCCATGCCGCCTTCGCGCCCCATACCGCCCATCGGACGGCCCATGCCCATACCGCCTTCCGCGCCGCGGCCCATCGGCATTCCCATGGGTCGCCCGCCCATGCCGCCTTCCATGCCACGACCGTACGCCGCACCACCTTGTTGGTTGGTACGCCGTTTGGCGGCGCTGCCGAAGGGATCGTCGGCGGAACCCGCTTCTTCCTCGACAACCGGCTGCTGAGCAGCCTCTTCGGCCTCGCGCATGAGATCTTCGGGCGTGGGGATCGGCAAATCTGAGTGAGTAATCTCGTTACCCCACTCGCGCATTACCATCGGCGGCAATGGATAAGTGAGCAACGGATGGTTGTACTTGGGATTCCCCGGATCGACCGACTGCGTCGGCGGCCAAGTCGCCATTTTGTCAGTGAGCTTTTTGGCCGTCATCGTTTGGAGCGGCATGAACTTGCCAGTTCCCTCTTCGGTGACTTCCGCCCGCTCGATCACGTAGCCGAGGTACTGCGGCTGATCGGTGGTGACGTTGAAGCCGCGCGACGAGGCGAGCGCGTCTTCGTACATCTGGAACTGCTGCTTGATGGGGATCTTGGCGAGGACCGTAACCCAGGACATTTCGCGAATGTCTTCGAATCCTTGCATCTGGGCGCCGCCGGCCGGCGGGACGACGAGAGCGCCGTCCTTCGTCTTCATGCCGCTCATGTCGCCCATCCCCATGCCGCCGCGCCCCTCGGCCATGCCGCCGCGGCCTTCTCGCCCGCGACCTCGGCCACGGCCCCCTTCGCCTCCCTCGGCGTCACGCTCCGCTTCCTCCGCGGCCTCGCGTTCCAAGTCTGCCGCTTCCTTCGCGGCGGCGCGCATCTTCTCAAGAATCACCTCGGGATCGGCAGCCATCCACAGACCGGAGCCGGGGTGGACTTCAAGATCAGTCACGGCGACCAGCACCGGGTCCTGACGGAGCTTCACGGGCGGAATGAGGGGGGGATTCCAAGGCGGCTTCGCTGGATATTCCTTGGGATCAACGGGCGTTAAGTATTTTTCCCCGGGCTGAGACTCAAAACTCGCGAAGTCAGTCCGCTCTTCTTTCGGAAAGGCGTCCCAACTCATGGTTCGTACGTGTTCGGTGGCGCCCGACGCTGCCTGGAGCAACCGATCAGGCTGCTTCGTCGCATCGACGACGGGACGTCCGAAGGAACTGTAGATGAGCATTCCCGCGACGCCGAGGATGGCGGCAATGCCGATCTTCTCGCCGTGGTTGAGCAAGAATCGCACAAATCCGTTGGCGCCTTTGAGTTTTGCTTTCATCGCTCAGGTCCTGCTCGGTAGCCGATAAAGTTGCGAGTTACGAGATTCGAGTTGCGAGTAAAATGCGGCGATCTTGCGAATTGCGCGCTTCCAAGTTGCCTGGCTCTCGCAACTCGAAACTCGCGACTCGCTACTTTGTTAACGCACTACTCCGGCGTCGCCGGCGGCGAGAGTTTCGCTGCCAGTCGCGGCCGCGTCGTCGCCGGGAACGGTGAGGATCGTCGGGTCAGGCGGGTTGTAAATGTACACGACGCCCTGAACGTCGACGGTCACCATGTTGGGGATTTCAACCGGCGTGAGGGCCATGCCGCCCGCTTCCATACCACGTCCCATCGGCATTCCCATCGAACGCCCCATGCCCCCTTCCATGCCGCGTCCCATTGGCGCTCCGCCGCCCATGCCGCCGGCGCTCGCCGCCGCGCCAACGGTGAATCCTTGGTTGTCTTTGTCGGAGCCAGATTTTTCCGCATTGATGCGGAGGCGTTGGACTTCGACCGGAAGAGGAGCGTTGGCGCACTCGACGAGAATCTTGGGAAGATAGCGTTCGTCCATCGAAAGAATCATGCGAATCGGCAGGCGGCGAAACTCGACGCCGGCGCCGCTCGAAGCGTCGGGGATTGGCTTGCCTTCGGCATCGATGTAACGGTTCATCAGGAGCGAGGCGTCGATGTTTGCGGCGCCCATTTCGCCTTCGCGGCCTACCGCCCCCCCTCCCTCGGGCGTCACCCCCACTTCGCCGCCTGTGACCATCGCTTCCGCGGGCAGCAGAATCGTCGACTCCTGAGCAATCGCTAGGGCGGCGGGAGCGCCAACTTGCAGGGATTGAATCACGCTGATCGCCGTATTATCGGGACGCGTTGCGCCGCGTTCCTTATTCGTATTGGCGATGGCCCGCAGCAGCGTTTCGTAGACCCAAAGATCTTCTTGAGTCACCCAGATCTGCCGCGCGGTGGGGACGTCGCTGAATTCGAGTTGCTGACGCAGGACGGCTTGATCGCCCCACTGGACGAGGTAATTTTCCTCGATCGGCATGCCCTGCGCATCGAGCAGCGGCTCGGCGCCGCCCGTTTCGTTGCGGAACGCCCCTTCGCGCCCGGGTTGCGTGCCGAAGGCGCCCGCGGCCCCGTCGACCGGCATCTTCTTCGCATCGACGATCTTCACCAAGCCTTCGAAGCGGTTCTTGATGTAGTTCTGATAGCGATCGCGGAAGTCAGGCTTGATCTGGGAATCGAATCTGGCGTTTTTGACGTAGTCGACGAAATCGTCGCCCAGAACGTCAGGCCACTTGAGAACTTCTTCACGCTGAGCGTCGAAGAGGCTCTGCCAGAGCTCCTTGACGCTATTGGCAATCTTCTTAGCTTCTTCGCGATCTTTGGCATTCACGCCTTCGTTGCCATGGAATTGCTTGCCGGTAATGGCGGTCATCTCGCCGAACTTGCCGTCGATCTGCTTTTTGTTCGCTTCGAACTGGGTCTGCAGGTTGCCCGAGGCCATGCTCCAGCAGATGACGGCGGCAAGCACGCCGACGACGCTGAGGATCCAGAATCGCTGGGTCCACGCGACTTTCATGAAGACACGAACTTTATCCATGAATCGATCTCGTTATCGCTGACCGGTTGCTCGAACGTGAGGAGAAACTGGTGAAATGTCGTTGGGATTCGGTAGGGTCGTTAAATCGAATACGATGCGTTACTGAACGGGGGCTTCCTCGACGGGAGTTCCCTCGGCGCCAGCCTCGCTCGCAGCGGCGGCCTTCGCGGCGGCCGCTTCGGCTTCGGCGGCAACGCGCGCGGCCGTCGCCTCGCGTCGTTCCGCTCGCGTGCGAGGCTGCCAACAAAACTGGACGACGAAGTCGTAGCGGTCGACTTCAAACCCCTTGGAAACAGGCACGGCCGGATCGGCACCTGGCTCAGCGGCTGCGCCCGGCGCGTTGCCGGCCAAACCACTAAAACCAACCTGCCCCGTAGGCGTCTGGCCGTCGCCGTACAAGGCGGCGTCTGGATCGACGTATTCCTTCTTGAGCGGCTTGCCGGCGACGAGCCAAGCCCGGCTGATGCCCATGTCCTTCAACGGGACGTCGATCAGCTTGCCGGTGAACTGCTTCGTCGCTTCATCGTAGCCGTCTGGGAGCTGTACCGTTCCCTCTTCGAGGGCCTTGACGAGCGAATCGATGACGAACTTGCGGGTCTGGTTTGTTTTGTCGGCATTGTGGTAGTGGTAGCCGGTGATCTGCACCACGAAGCCTGGTCCAGTGAGACCAGCGCCCCCCGCAGCGGCAGCGTCGCCGCCCGCCGTGGGATCGACAGGCGTCGCCGTCGGGTCGGCCGCAGCGCTGGCGTCAGTCGCGGCGGCGTCGCCGGCGCCAACGGCGGCGTCTTGACTCTTGGAGCCTTGGTAGAGCACGTCCGTCGGGGTCACATACTCGGCAGCGAGATCCGTGAAATGTCGTTCGTCGACCGAGGTGATATGGAGTTCCTTCCGGCTCATCACATGATCGGCCTTCTCTTCGCGCGGCCGCTCGTCGCGCGGCATCACCGCGTCGAGCGCCTTCACCAGATCAAGCCACTCCAGCCGACCTTCGACGTTGCTGATGAGCTGGTTCTGCGTCTCTGTGAGCTTCGTCACCACCTCGCGGATACCAGTCCGCTCGGTTTCAAAGCTGGAAGCCGTCGACGCCGCCGAGCCCGCCGTGCCGAACGCCGACTTAAAATCAGCGCGGTTTATGTCTGAGGTTTGCCATGAGCTGACGTGCGTGAAGTAATTGAACGTCAGTCCCGCGAGCACTGCCGCGACGCCGGCAACGGCCCACGGTTTCTTCGCGCGAATCATCCGCGTGCGGACGATTTCTTCCGGTAGCAGGTTGGTCTTCAGTTCCGACTTGCCGAGCGCCTGCACGCACAGCCCGTACGCCGGGCCGAAGCTGAGGATGTTTTCCTTGAACTGCGCGTTCCCCCCTGCACTGCCGGCGGAGAGACGATTGAAGTCTTCGATCGGACGGACTTCCTGCTCCAAGTTCTGCGCGAGGTACCGCTGCAGACCGGGGAGTTTCATCGCGTTGCCCAGGGCGATCACTTCGCCAATTTGGGCCGCTTTGTCGAGGCTCTGGAAGTAGCCAAGCGAGCGTTGGATTTCCGCCAGCAAGTCGCTGAAGACGGGCCGCATCGCTTGGAAGACCGCCTTCGGGTCGTCGGCCTGCGTCGCGTTGCGCTTCAGGTGCTCAGCCTTCACGAAGGTGAGCTTCAGTTCCTTGCTCAGCGCGCGGGTGAAGTGGTTGCCGCCGATCGGGATGTTGCGTTGCCAGACGCGGAAACCGTTGGTCACGACGAGGTCGGTCGTGTCGGTGCCAAGCGAGATCACCACCGTCGACGACGGCGGCTTCGCGGGGTCGTACGGCTGCGACTTTAGTTCTTCGAGGCGGTCGAAACAGACGTAGTTGTAAACAGCTAGCGGCGCCAGCTGGATGAGGTCGACTTCGATGCCGGCCTTCTCGAGCGGGGTGAGGGCGCGAGCGACTTGGTCGCGCTTCATCGCGAACAAGCCGACTTCCGGCTCGAGCGCAAAGCCATCTTCCTCGCTACCGCCGGTGAGTTGTTGGTAATCCCAAACGACGTCGTCGAGCGAGAACGGGATCTGCTGCCGGGCTTCGTACTTGACGATGTCGGGGATTTTCTTCGCTTCGACCGGCGGAAGCTTGATGAACCGCATCAGGCCGTTTTGACCGCCGACCGACATCGCGACGGTGTCGCCGACCAACTCGTTGCGCGAGAGGAACGTTTCGAGGGCCTCGCGGACAAGTTCCGCCGGCTCCGCCTCGGGCTGAGTCAGAATTTTGGGGTATTCGATGTAATCGAACGACTCGACGACAAGTCGCCGGGGTTCCTTCTCATGTGGACGACATCGCAGCGCTTTGAGAGCGCATTGACCGATATCGATACCCCATACGGCGCCACCCTTGGCCATATTCGTGACCTCTGTTCCGTTCGAATATTGTCCGCGACGGAGTGTTCAGATCCGTCGCAATTGCTCCCAACGATCAATCAGCTATGTGAAATAGCAGCTTCAGCAAGCCGAAGAGTCTCGTTACGCCCGACACCAGTGCTAGTTTGGGGGCGTGGATTGATCGCGCGAGAGCAGTGCCTCTACTTCTCTATATGCAAATCTATCGAGGCGCACCGCGCAGTCAAATTTTCCGCTGAAATCCACGGCGTTTCCGCGTGACGAAGCGCTCCGTGAGCGCCTCGCCGGCGTGTTTTTCGCCGCGCACCTCAGCCGCCGGACTGTCGGTACACCTTCCCCCCAGTTTGACATTCTAGTCGGGCTGGGTGGAATGTATACCCAGCGGCTACGACCGTTCGCCCGCTGAAACGCGGCAAAAACAGGGCTCTGGCCAGCGAGCAGCCGATTCATTCGGCGCAACGGTTGCACCCGGCCCCTTTGCCCCCGATAACAGGAGGTTGACGCTCGAATTGCAGCGATTTTTCAGCCCCGCTCCGCTCAGAACCCCCATGATTGTCACCATCGACGGCCCCGCCGGCGCCGGAAAAAGCAGCGCTGCACGCCGTTTGGCCCGGAGGCTCGGCTTCCGCTTCCTCGACACCGGGGCGATGTACCGGGCGGTCACCCTGGCCGGCCATCGAGCGGGAGTCGATTGGGACCAGCCAGAGCAACTGGCGGCCGTCGCTGCCAGTTTGGTACTGGACCTTTCTGACAGTCACATTTCGATGAATGGCGAGGATGTAACCGCGGCGATCCGGACGCTGGAGATTACCACCCTCACCCAGCATGCTGCCGACAACCAGGCGGTCCGTCGCCTGCTGACCGACCAACAGCGAGCCTTCGCATCCGGACAGGATGTGGTGACTGAGGGCCGCGACCAGGCGACGGTCGTCTTCCCCCAGGCTGAATGCAAGATTTTTCTCACCGCGGGCGAGGAAGAGCGGGCGAAACGACGGTTTCTTGACCTGCAGGCCCGCGGCGAAGAGGTCGATTTGGCCGAAGTGCTGCGGAAGCAGCGGCTGCGGGACAAAGGCGATACCGAGCGGGCCTACGGCGGACTGGCGAAGGCCAGCGATTCCATCGAATTCCTCACCGACGGCCTCTCGCCGGAAGAAGTGGTCGACCGGCTGGCGGAAATCGTCCAGGGCGTCCGGGCCCACAGCGGGATGACAGCGAAGTAGCTGCGCGAGCGGGAATCCCTGCCGCTGCAAGCACTTACCCCGATTGCCCGTTTCACGGCGATTTGCTAGGATGGCGGGCTTGTCCCTGCGCCTTTATTCCGCGGTAAGCCGACGTACGGCTGCCAGACGCTGGGGATGGCTCCCTCTTTTTGGTAGAGGCGATCGAGCTCGATCGGTCGCAAGTCTCTGCTCCGCCCACTTTTTCTATGGTTAACCGCAATCTTATTCGTGAGTTCGACGTTTCTGAGGAAGACTGGACCGAAGCCCTAGGCGAGCTGGCTCCAGATGACGCGAGTTGGCTTGGCGGCCAAGACGTCGACGTCAATCAGATCGTTGAAGGCAAAATCATCCGCATCGACGACGAGTTCGTGCTCGTCGACGTCGGTTACAAGAGCGAGGGCATGATCCCCCGCAACGAGTGGGAACCGGAAGATCCCGATCAACCCGAAGTCGGCCAAGTGATCCGCGTCCTCGTCGAGGACGTCGAAGATTCAACCGGCTGGCTCGATGATCGCGGCATGATCGTCCTCAGCAAGCGGAAGGCTGAGAAGATCGAAAAGTGGATGAAGGTCATGGAGACCGTCCACGAAGGCGACGTCGTCTCCGGCCTCGTCACCCGCAAAATCAAGGGCGGCTTGCTGGTCGACATCGGCGTCAACGTCTTCTTGCCGGCGAGCCAGGTCGACATCCGTCGTCCGCACGACATCGGCGAATACATTGGCAAGACGATCGAGTGCATGGTCCTCAAGATCGACGAGGCCCGCCGCAACATCGTCGTCAGCCGCCGCAGCCTGATCGAATCGCAACGGGCCGAAAAGAAGGCCGAGTTGCTCAAGAAGCTGGAAGTCGGCCAAAGCCGCAAGGGTATCGTCAAGAACATCGCCGACTTCGGCGCGTTCGTCGACCTGGGCGGCATCGACGGCTTGCTGCACATCACCGACATGAGCTGGGGTCGCATCAATCACCCGAGCGAAATGGTGAAGATCGACGACGAGCTCGAGGTGATGGTTCTCCACATCGACTACGAGAAGGAAAAGATCGCCCTCGGTCTGAAGCAACGTCAGGCCAGCCCGTGGGAGAACGTGGCGGCGAAGTACCCGGTCGGTTCGGCCATCAAGGGTACGGTCGTCAACGTGATGAGCTACGGCGCCTTCGTGAAGCTGGAAGACGGCATCGAAGGCCTCGTCCACATCAGCGAAATGTCGTGGACCAAGCGCATCAGCCACCCGAGCGAACTGGTCAACATCGACGACGTCATCGACGTGGTCGTCCTGCGGATCGACGAGCAGAAGCAAGAGATCTCGCTCGGCATGAAGCAGACCCAGTCGAACCCGTGGGAAAAGGTTTCGGACAAGTACCCGACCGGCAGCATGGTCAAGGGCAAGGTTCGCAACCTCACCAACTACGGCGCTTTCATCGAGATCGAAGAAGGCATCGACGGTTTGCTCCACGTGAGCGACATGTCGTGGACCCGCAAGATCAGCCACCCGAGCGAATTGGTCGAGAAGGGCCAAGAGCTGGAATGCAAGGTGCTGTCGGTCGACCAAGAACGTCGCCGCATCGCCCTGGGCCTCAAGCAGCTCGACGAAGATCCGTGGTCGACCGACATCCCGAACCGCTACCAACAAGGTCAGCTGGTGAAGGGCAAAGTCACGAAGATCACGAACTTCGGCGTCTTCGTCGGCCTGGAAGATGGCCTCGAAGGGTTGCTCCACATCTCTGAACTCTCCGACCAAAAGGTCGAGAACCCGCAGGACGTGGTCAACGTTGGCGACGACATCGAAGTGAAGGTGCTTCGCGTCGATACCGAAGAACGCAAGATCGGCCTGTCGCGGAAGCGCGTTGAATGGGCCGAGGAAGACGAAGCGGCTGCCGAAGCCAATGGCAACGGCATGTCGACGGCTGGCGCGACGCGCGAACCGGCGATGGAACTCAAGGGCGGCGTCGGCTCGGCCGATTCCGGTCCGCTGTTCAAGTCGGCTTCGTCGTCGGAATCGGACGAATCGTAATCGTCCTCGCAACCGGCGCCGCACGCGACGCCGGCCTAGTTTGCAGCAAATCGAAGGGCCTCGCGGGTTACGACCCGCGGGGCCCTTTTTCTTGGCACTACCGGAACGTTGGGCGTATTCGCCCCACTCGTGCACATGGCTCCGCTTGTGGAGGCGCCGCGATTCAACCGTCGATAGAGCTAGCACAGCACCATACGAAGAGAATGTGAACGTCGTCGCCGTCGATGGGCAGGGATTGTTCGCGAGGCCTGCGTAAGACGTTCCCGTAGTCGGTTCCCTGTCCACACTCCATGCGACGGTAAGCGCCATGCCAGCCACCACCCGCAAGCGTAAAGTTTCCTCAGCCGTTCAAACGCCGCTGGAAACCTACCTGCGTGAAATCAACGAGACGGCACTCCTCAACGCTCGCGAGGAGAAAGAACTCGCCACGAGCATTGGCGAGGGAGATCTCGCGGCCCGCGACCGCATGGTCCGCGCCAATCTGCGGCTCGTGGTGAATATCGCCCGCGGCTACTCCGGCAAAGGCCTCGCCCTGCAGGACCTCATTGAAGAGGGCAACCTGGGACTGCTACGCGCCGTCGAGGGCTTCGATCCGGCGATGGGCACGCGGTTCAGCACCTACGCCAGCTACTGGATCAAGCAGTCGATTAAGCGGGCGTTGATCAACACCGGCAAGACGATCCGTATCCCGGCGTACATGGTCGAACTCCTGTCGAAGTGGCGGCGAGCCACCGCGCGGCTGACGGAAGAGCTCGATCGCACCCCGACGCCGGAAGAAATCGCCCGCGTCCTCGGCCTGCCGAAGAAGAAGCTGCCGATCATTAAGAAGGCGATCAAGATCTACAACGCCACGCCGCAGACCGACCAGACCGAAGCGGGCTGGACGCTGGGCGACATGGTGATGGACGAACGGCAACAGGCCCCCGACGACGCGCTCGTCGAAAGCGACAGCCTGCGGCATGTGCTAGCGATGCTCCAAACGATGGACCAACGCGAAGCGACCGTCCTGCGGATGCGGTTCGGCCTCGACGGTTACGAACCCCGCACGCTGAAAGAAATCGGCGAAGAGCTCGGCCTGACCCGCGAACGCGTGCGGCAGATCGAGACTGAAGCCCTCAACAAGATGGCCGACAGCATCGAACACCCGCCGGCGGGCATGTTCTCGGACAGCGACGATTGATTGCCCGCACAACCGCGCTATCCCACACCACCCCCAATAAAGCCGCGACCGGCGGTCGCGCACCACACACGGCGCCGCAATCTGGTTGAGCCCCGCCACCGCACCTGCCTAGCATAGAACTAGCGAACGCCCGCCCCGCGTTCCGCCCCTTCTATGCTTCCGGAGAGTTTGCGATGGCGTCGATCCTCAACCGCTCCACAATTGCCGCGCTACTCTTGGTCGGCGCGGTCGCGCCGACGGGGTTCGCGCAACAAGCGCCGCCGACCTACTCGCGCATGCGGCAAGGCGCCGACGATTGGTCCGCCCGCGGCGGCGGGTTCGGCTACTCGTTTCCGTCATACATGTACGGCGGCTTCTTCCCAACATTCTCGCCGCCGGTGCTCGCGACGCAAAGCTGGTACCAGCGCCCCTACCCTGGCCACTTCGACGTGGCCCGCCAACGCTGGGGCGGCCCGCCGCCGCAACAGATGCAGCAGCCGATGGATGGGCAAGGCTATCCGGCGATGATGCCGCGGAGCGATTGCCCGTGTGCGGATCAGCCGACGCCTGCGCAATAGCCCCGGGCTCTGCCCGGGGGTAGGTTACCATTCCGATGAGCGTTGTCGCGCGTCGTGCAACCCCCGGGCGAAGCCCGGGGCTAATGTGCGGCAGCAAAGCAGGAGCACTCTACCGGCTGAAGCCCATGCTGAAGCTGAAGACTTCGCGATCGTCGAAGCTCGCGTAACTCACCGGGAAGGCGAAGTCGAGCGCGATTGGCGCCGGGCCCATTGCCGGGACCGTGATGCGGGCGCCGATACCGGGGGCCACGCGGAAGTTCTGGATCTTTGTGTCGGGCTCGACCGTACCAAAGTCGCAGAACGCGACGCCGTGCAACATGTCGTCCGCCGAGACGGGGAACAAGTACTGCACGCTGTTGAGCCATTGGAAGCGACCACCGACCTCGACGTTGTTCTCAACCGGCGACGCACCGCGGAAATCGAACCCGCGCATCGTCGCGAAACCACCGGCAAAGAAGTTTTCGTAGATCGGCGTTTGCGTACCGGTGTAGCCGACGGTGGTGCTGAAGCTCAACACATGCCGGCCGGAGTGATCGGGCCGTTCGTGCAGCATCCAGTACTGGCGGAAGTCGAGATCGACGCGCGGGTAATCGAACGTTCCGATCACTTGCTCGCCGCCAACTTCGAAGTAGTGGCCCTTCGTCGCCAAGAACGAGCTATCGCGCGTGTCGTTGATAAGCGAGACGCGGAAACCATGCAAAACGTTGTCGCCCAATGCTTCATCAAGCAGCGGGACGGTGCCTAGCGGAACGGATGGGTTGTAGATTTCGACGTTTTCGCCGCGGTAGGCAATCGTCGCCGTCAGGTCGCGTTCGACCCATTGATGGCCCAGCGAAATGCGGCCGCCGATGCGTTGTTCGTCCCAGTCGCGGTAGTTGCGATCGAAGTACGATCCGCTCAAGCCGAGGCTGATCGGGCGATCCATCAAATACGGTTCTTGGAAGCTCACCAAGTAGCGGTTCACCGACGAACCGGGCGAGGCGTCGATGCGGAAGCGTTGACCGGCGCCGCGGAAGGCCGAGCCGTTGCGGACGTCTTCCCAACTCGTGGGGAGTCGCGTCCAGTCGAAGTTCCGTTCGTCGACGACGACGTTGCCGACCACGCCGGCGTCGGAGTTGACGCCGAAGCCGATCATCAACCGGCCGGTCTGCGTTTCAGTGCCGTCGACCATAATGTCGACGGTTCCCTCAGGATAGTTCGGCAGTCCTTGCGGGCCGGCGTACAGTGGGCTCGTCGGATCAACCGAGTATCCCGGCAACGGGCCGAGCGGGCTCAGCGGTTGCGGCGCCACCGATCCGGCGGGAGGCTGCAAGTTGCCCGAGTATTGAGCCGGCATGACGCCGCCGTTCACGCTCGCATCCGCGCCGCCTGCTCTCACCACTTGTCCGCCATAGTTGACGGCAGGCGCGCCGCCAGCGGGAAGAGTCGAATAGGCTTGGTTGACGGCGTCGGGGCTCTGGCCACGGACGTTCTGAACCGCGGCGTAGGGATCATTAGGATTCGGCGCAGGGGCCGCAGCATAGGCGTTATAGCCGTTAGCGGCGTTCTCGGCCGGCGAATGCTGAACGACGCGAGGCGCCGCCGAACGCTGCGGCGACCAGTAGGGCAGCGCTTCGGGAGCGGCCGGGCTTTGGCCGCGGAAAATCGGTTGCTCGAGATAGCTAGGCCGCGGGAGCGGTTGAGCGGGCGCAGCCCCCGAAGTTGCAGGGGTCGGAGTTGCTTCAACGGCAGCGGGAGCGACCGGCACGTCTGGCTGCATTTCCGCTTCTTGCCAACGCCGGAAGTGGGCTTCGTCGTCAAACTCGAAATGGACCTCCATCTCGTCCCGTTGCATTGGCAGCAACGGCGCGTCAACGATCACAGGAGGTTGGGCGACCTCGGCCGATCCCAACGGCGGCAACACCGGCGGGCCCAGGTTGTCGGGGCTTTGTCCGCGGACATTGCCAGTCGGCCGACTAGCCACAGCGACGTCGGCGTCGTCCGGAATGCGGTAGGTGATTTTCGGGCGCTGCCCTGATTGAGCGTCCATGTGGAACAGGCTGCTCGCGAGCAGACGGCGTTCGCTGGCTTTCAATTCGCGGATGTCCATGATCTGCCCCGGTCGGAGCGTCACGCGGTTGAGCGCGGTCTGAATGCGGGTGTGCGGATTGTCGCCGTTAATGTGGACGAAAATTCGTCCCACGCGAAAGCGATCGCCTTCCTTGATGTCGTAGCGGAGATCGACTTCGCCTGGCTCTTCCAGAAAGATGACCTCGGGCTGCACGTCGGCGAAGACGTAGCCTTGGCTGCCGTATAGCTCTTGCATCCACTGCGAGTCTTTTTGCATCTTCGCTTGTTCGAACGGCAAGCCATTGTTGAGCGTCAACTTTTCTTCGAGCGGCTTTTGCTCGAACTTCGTGTTGCCCATCACCGAGACGTTGCGAACCTTCGATTGAATTCCTTCGTGAATCACGAAGGTGAGCGTCGCCCAATCGCCGTCTTCGTCGTCTTCCAGCTTGCGACTGACGCGGGCTTGAAAGTAACCGTGCGCCCGGTAGTAATCCGTGATTGCCGCCGAGTCGGCTTCGATCTTGTCGCGATCGACGTGCCCCTTGAACAGATAGAGAATCGGCGGCTTCGATTTGATAAGCGTCTTCAACCGGCCGTCGGAAACGAAGCCGCTATCGTTGCCGACGAACGTCGTGCGCCAGATTTTCTGCGAAACGCCTTCATGGATGAGGTAGACGACGCCCTGATCCGTTGGTTTGTCGCCTTCGAGGATCGACACTTGGATGTTGTTGAAGCCCTTGCCGACGTAATAGTCGCGGAGCTTGCGTTTGCCTTCTTGAACGGCATAGGGATCGACCGATCCGCCAACCTTGAGCAGCGTCTGCTTGGCAAGCGTTTTGTCTTTGGCCTTCTTGTTGCCGACGTACTGCACATAGCGAATCGTGGGGCGTTCGACGACCTGGAAGATCACGATCCGCCCTTGCGGCGTGCGTTCGTAAAGCGACTTCACGTCGACGAACCAACCGAGGTTTGCCAGGTTGCGAACGTCGCGTTGTACGACGGTTTCGTCGAACGGACGGCCGGCGCGGGTGGTGATGTTCGTGAGGACTTGCGTGTTGCTGGTCGTTTCGTTGCCGATGATGCGGACTTCAGCGACAAGCTCTTCAGCGGGAGTGGTCGTCGCGGCGGCCGTTGAGGGAGGCGGGGTGGGGCGAACGCTGGGGAGTTGATCCGCCACGCTGCTGAACGACGCGGGCGTTTCTTGAGCTACGCACGGCGTCGCCAGACAAGCCATCGCCGCCAACGCGCCGGCGAGGGCGAGCAGTCGGAGAGGCGATCGAGTTGTGGAAACTAGCTGCATAGCGGCCCCGGAGCCGTGCGGATTGCGGGAAAAGCGGGTCGGCAAGCATCAACGCAACGCAAGCGCAGCGAGACGCCGCCCAACAGGCCGCGGAGAAATACCGGATTCGCGGCTCAGCGACAAGGGAACTTGAGCAAACGCCCGAGAATCACGCTAAAAACGCGACAACGATGACAGATTTCACTGCCAGCGAGCCCTTACAAGACCGTAATTTTCATCGGATAGTGCCAAGCGAGCGCGTGATAGCACGCTAGTTCTCACGCGTGGAAGCACCGACGAGAAGCAACGCAAGCTAGCGATGCTGGCGTTAGAAATCGGTTGGCGGCGGGCCGTAGGATTCAAATTCGGCGTATGCCGCGGCCGCGAAGTTCTCGAACCGCGTGAACTCGTGGTTCCAAGTGAGCTTCACTTCGCCCACCGGGCCGCTGCGGTTCTTGCGAATCAGCAGATCGGCCTGCCCGCGGACTTGCTCGCGGTCCTCTTCGCTCGACATGTAGTATTCTTCGCGATGAACGAACATCACGATGTCGGCGTCCTGCTCGATGGCGCCTGATTCCCGCAGATGGCTAAGCTGCGGCTTGTTGCTGCTCGATGATTCAACCTGCCGGTTGAGCTGGCCGAGACAGAGGACGGGCACCTGCATCTCACGGGCGAGGCCTTTAAGACGCCGCGAGATCTTCGAAACCTGTTCCTGCCGCGGGTCGCGGGAGTTGTCGGGGTCGATTAGCTGGAGGTAGTCGATGACGATCAACCCGAGGTCGTGGCTCCGCTTGAGCCGGCGGGCGTTCGCCGCGATTTCCGTCATCGTCCGGCTGGGAGAATCGTCGATGAACAGCGGCGACTGGCTAATCTGGGCGGCCGCATTGATCAGCTTCCGACGTTCCTCATGCGAAACGGTGCCGTTGCGAAGGCGATTGCCGTTCACCCGGGCAAGGGAGCAAAGCAAGCGGTCGCCCAACTCGATGGCGGCCATTTCGAGGCTCACGAACAGGGTTGCCACCCCGGTGAGGGCGGCATGCTCGGCCATGTTCATCGCCAGCGCGGTTTTGCCCATGGAAGGCCGAGCAGCGAGGATAATCAGTTCCGACTTCTGCAGGCCGCCGGTCATCTGATCGAAGTCAATGAACCCCGTTTCGACCCCGCTGGAGGTGCTTTGGTGCTCCATGCGGGCGTCGATGCGGTCGAGCGAGTGCTGTAGGACCTCGGAGATTTGCGTGACGTGACCGGTGCCGCGATTCTCAAGAATCGAGAAGACCTTCTCTTCCGCCTTTCCGAGCATTTCGCGGGTGTCGGATGTTGGATCGTAGGCGGACGTCTGAATTTCCATGCCGACGTTGATCAACGTCCGCAGCAGCGCCTTATCAGCGACGATCTTCGCGTAATATTCCGCGTGGGCCGCGGTGGGAACTTGGCGGCCGATCTCGGCGAGGTAGGCAGCGCCGCCGATCGCCTCGTAAATATCGGCCTTCTTGAAGCGTTCGACGAGCAGCATCAAGTCGATGCGCTGGCCGCCGTCGTGCATGGCCAGTAGTTGCTCGAAGATTTGGCGATTGGCGTTGTCGTAGAAATCGTCGGCGCGAACGATGAGCGCCACTTCGTCGAAGACTTCCGGCAGCAGCAAGATACTGCCAAGCACGGCCCGTTCGGCCTCGACGCTTTGCGGCAGCTTGCGGTCGAACGGATCCGCTTCCTGAGCGGGGGTGAACGAAGCTCCGCGGTCCGAACCTTTGCGATCCTGCCAAGTGCGTTCGGCCATGCTGCGCTCCTTCGTCGACTCAAGTCATTCCGCTCGCGCCAGTATAGCCATTCTGAGCGGCTCGAAGAATCTGGCGGCTTCGTTTGGCGCGAGATCCCTCGCTCCGCTCGGGATGACCGTGTACCCCTAAACGCCAAACCGCCGGCTCGCGCCGGCGGCTGGTTGCGTTCGATTGTCGTTGCGACGACTTAGGCGTCGGCGCCGACTTGCGGCACGACCCACACCTTGAGTTCGCCGTCGACTTCGCTCGAGAGGCGGAACTTGACGGTGTAGAGACCGAGTTCCTTGAGCACGCCTTCCAGACGGATCTGGTCGGTGTGGAGGTTGATGTCGTTCTTCTTGAGCGCGGCGACGATTTCCGGAGCACCGACGCTGCCGTAGAGGTGACCGTCCTCCGTGGCGTTGGCTTCGATCGTGATGCTTTGCTTCGCGATCTCCAAGGCCTTCTTCCGCAGATCGGACTGATGCGCCTTCTCGATAGCTTGCAGCTTCGCGCGGTGCTTCTCGACCATCCGCTTGTGGTGGTCGGTGGCGACGGTGGCCAAGCCTTGCGGAATGAGGTAGTTCAGCGCGTAGCCGGGACGAACCTCGACGACATCGCCTTGGTGGCCGAGATCCTCGACATTGTGGATCAGCAGCAACTGCACGCCGCCGTTGGGGCCCGTCGGTAGACGGTTGGCGGTGGCGGGGTTCTTGGCCTTTTTGGTCTTCGTAGTCATCGTCAATCCACTTGCTTGATACTCGCCGCGGGATAAGCCGGCGAACGCGTTAATTGGTTTGTCTCGTATTGTTTAGAACGGGATCTCGTCATCCGGGAAGCCGCCCGAAGGGCCGCCGTCGTCGTACGAGCCGCCAAAATCGTCTGAAGATGATTGCTGCGAGGCACGGGCGCCGCTGCTGACGCGATTGCCGCCGCGAGCTGCACCACCGCCTGCTCCTCCTCCGCCGCCACCCTCGCGACCGCCGAGCATTTGCATCTTCTCAGCGATCACGCGAAGCTTGCTGCGCTTCTGGCCATCCTTTTCCCAGCTGTCGAGCTTCAGCCGGCCTTCGATGAGGACCGACGAACCCTTGCTGAGATACTCGTTGGCGACTTCCGCCGTGCGACCCCACAGGGTGACGTCGACGAAGGTCGTCTCGTCGACCCACTGGTCGCCCTTCTTCACCCGGTCGTTCACTGCCAAGCCAATCTCCGACACCGCCGAGCCGCTAGGAATGTAGCGAAGTTCAGGGTCTCGCGTGAGGTTGCCGACGAGGACGACGCGGTTGAAGCTGGCCATGGTAAAGGTTCCTTGTGAGGCGGACATTCCGCCGACTTGGGTCTACTAACGCTTACAGGCTCAAGACCCAAGTAGTGTACTAACGTTCCGTCTACCGTGCCAGATTCTGCGACGCGAAATCTTGTTTAGCCTTCCGCACCGGCGCCAACCGGTTCGCCGGCGGGCTCTTCGGCCACCGTCTCGCCCTTGGCGTGGGCCACGATCGCGTCGACCAGGCTCGGCGGCAACTTCACGAACATCTGACGCAAGATCGAGTCGTTGATCTCGCACGAACGGGTCAGTTCGGTGAGCCGGAGGGTCGGGAGGCGCAGGTACATGAGCCAGTAGGCGCCCTTGCGTTGTCCCTTGATGGGGAACGCCAAGCGACGCTCTTCCCACAGACGGCTGACCAGGACTTCGCCGTCGACCGCCTCGACCAGCGATTCAACTTCGCGAGCCAATCCATCGCGTTCCCGAGCGAACTTGTTCGAGTCGAGAATGAAAAGGGCTTCATATACTGCTGTGTTGTCTGCCAAGACTAGAACTCCTGAGTTGAGCTGTAAGCTGTTAGCCATGAGCTACCGACCACTAACGGCCTACAGCCCACGGCTAATAGCTAACAGCTAGTTAACTTTGCCGTTGAATTTGTTCATTGCGGGCAGCATGCCTTGCTTCGCCCACATTCGCACCGCATCGGCGGATCGAGCCACCTGGAGGGCGACTTCGACGCGCTCGTCGGGGCTAAATTTTCCGAGGACAAAATCGGCCGGATTCCATCGTTCCGGCACCGGGCCGATGCCAATCCGCAGGCGGGGAACTTCTTGAGTTCCCAGCGACCTGATGATGTCGGCCAGTCCGTTTTGTCCACCGTCGGAACCGCCTGTTCGTAACCTCAACTGCCCGAGCGGGATGTTGAAGTCATCGCAGACGATTACCACGTCATTTGCCGGAATTTGGTAGAAATCAGCCGCTTTCCGCACGCTGCCGCCGCTCTTGTTCATGAACGTCAGCGGCTTCAGCAGGAGCGACCTCTCTCCCTCCAGCAAACACTCCCAAACTTCTCCGTCGAACTTCGAACGAGGGGCCAAAGCCCCCGTTTCCTGCACGAGCCTGTCGATCAGGTCGAAGCCGACGTTGTGTCTCGTTCCCTCGTACTTTTGTCCCGGGTTGCCGAGGCCTACAACCAACTTCATCGTTTACTGCCTGCCTAACTCGCCGCTTATCGGGACCGAGAAGCGGCCAAGGCCAACTACTTCTTGTCTTTCGCTTCCTCGTCGTCGGCAGCCTTGCGGCCAATGACTTCGGGTTCGACGGCGCCGGCGCCAGCTTCTTCTTCGACTTCCGCGGTCGGCTCGTGACAAGTCACGGCGACGGTCTTCGGGTCGCCAATCACTTTGGCGCCTTCCGGCATGTCGATGATATCGGCCAGCGTCAGCGTTTGATTCAGGTGGAGATTCTTGAGGCTCAGGTGGAGCGACTCTGGAATCGCCAGCGGCGAGGTTTCGATCTCGACGTGGTGGATCAGGTGTTCCACGACGCCGCCTTCGTGCTCGCCCGGGGCTTCGCCGCGGATCAGCAGCGGCACTTCCACTTCAACACGCTCGCTAGCATCGACCCGCAGCAGGTCGACGTGGATCAAGTGTTGTTGGAAGGTATCCCAAGTGACGTTTTGCAGTAGGGCCTGACCGGTGGCGGCGCCTTGCAGCTCGACGACCTTGTGGCCGTGACGAATCGTGGCCCGCAATTGGTCGGCCGGAACGATAACGCTGACCGGCTCTTCGCCGTGGCCGTAAACGATCCCGGGGAGCTTCCCTTCGAGGCGCAACCGGTGGTTACGCCGCTTTCCCGTGAAATCCCGCTTTTCAACCTGCAACGTATCGGACATGTGAACTGCTTTCCGCGCGTATACTGTCGACCGCCAAACAAGTGGCAAACTCCCAATTGTGCCCGATTCCCTGTGGAGTTCAAGCCCAGAAACTGGGGAGTTTTCGAGTCCGTCGGGCCGGGTGCGGTGGGTTTGCGGCTCGGGCAATTGGTAGGTTGGGCAAGAATGCGAATTGGGGTTTCTAGCCCAGTGACGGTGACTCAACCGGTTAGCGGCCATCGCTGGCGCCAGCTTGGACCGGAGCGCTCACTCGCTGACGTGTGAATTTTGTCGCGTCATGCGTTTTTGGCGACACAATTCACAACCCGTTGCTAAACCAAGAGTTGCGGCGCCGCCACTGGTGAGAAACTGGGTAGCCCCGGTTGGCGTACTCGCCTACCAGGGCTGTGCATCCACAAGATGTCCACTCAAGAGAGCCCACGCCAACAACTGCATCTCGCGGCTCCTCAGCCCCGATAGCGACCAAGTATGGTGACCGAATCTACCCCACGCGACCATTGTGGCAGCTCAAACGGCTATTGAAAAGATGCCATTTCCGGCCACCCGAGAGATGACGCTGAATCGCGACCGTTCCGGAGGAGCGGCATGTTGTAGCCAGGGGCGTGAACCCTGGTGGAGGGTTCGCGAGAGGTGGAGAGCCCCGGCGGGGCGGCAGTAGTTCCTGCAGCAAGAACTGCGTCGCCCCGCCGGGGCTTTTGCGTTCGGGGCGGCGATTATCCAGGGGCTTACGCCCCTCGCTATTAACCAAGGCTCCTTTGGGCTGAAATTCAGCGGGCGACCTGTCGGCGTACTCAACCGGAGCCGCCAGTTCACCAGCCAGTCAGACTTGCCACCTATGAGATGGCTAAGTAGTCTCGCGGCCCATCCCTCTTCACCGCCGGAACAGTGGTGCGATGCTCCGCATTTTTGCCCTAATAGCGGCCTTTGCCTGGGCGAGCCAATTGAACGCCGCCCAGAGCGTTGTGCGCCAAGTTTCGAACGTTGCCTTCGAGGCAGACAATCCGTGGGACTTGCCATACTTCCAGGCCCCGGCGATCTACGACAACGAGCTCTATTTCTCCGCATCAACCGACGACAAAGAAACTCGACTCTTCGCCACTGATGGCCGGCGGGTCCGTTCGTTCAACGTCTCGCCTGGGCACAGCGTCGGCTCTCAATCGATTGAATTTCAAGGCCAGCTTTATTTTCGGGGCGACGACGGCCATGGGATTGAGCCGTTTACAACAGATGGCCATACGCTCACCAACCTCGACCTCTCCCAAACGCCTGAGGGATCATGGCCCTATAACTTCAACGTCGTGGGAGACAGCCTGTATTTCCAGGGCGGGCTGTTCGATGCTGCCGGCAACGTGCAAGCGTACATGTTTCACACTGATGGCAATGAGGTAACGACCTTAGCCAACACCAGCACTTCCGATAGCTACCCCTGGGGTTCCGCTGCTGGGGGGAAGTTTTACTTCCCCGCAAATGGCCCCGACGGATTTGAACTCTATCGCGCCGAAGGTCGCGCCATTCAGCAGGTCATTGACGTTAACCCCGGCCTTAACGGTTCCAGCCCATGGCCTGCGGGGGAACTCAACGGCGAGTTCTATTTCACCGCAGTCGGTCCTGAGGGCCGAGGGTTGTACAGGACTGAGGGCGAGGGGGCCATCCAACTGCCGTTCCCCCCAGACCCGTCGCAGTCCGGCGGCCCTGTAAACTTCGTTCGCTTTGGAGAGGCTCTCTACTTTCAAGGAAAAGGCGAGGACGGCTACGAGTTGTACCGCACCGACGGCGATTCGGTGACTCATCTCGACCTGCTGCCAGGCCCTGAAAGCTCCGGAGCAGCGACCTACGCTGGCGCGGAAAGCGGAGGCAAGCTGATGGTGCCTGGACGCGGCCCCAACGGATGGGCGATTTTCATCGTCAATAGCGATGGAGAATTGGCGAATCGAATCGACCTGGGACAAATCCCATATCCAGTGACGCCAGGCATGCCCCACCTGGAAGCACTTGTTCAGGACCAGAAGAGGGGATTTTACGACTCGTGGCCGCGCGAGCTTCGGGAGTTTCAAGGCGAAGTCTATTTCGAGGGCACCGGCCCCACCGGCCCCGATCTCTATAAAACAGATGGGCAGACGCTCACTAAGTTCAATCTGGTACCCGAATCAGGATCACTCAATCGCGGCGTAGGTTTATATGGCGCCCAATCGCTCGCCGGTAGCCTCTATTTTATCGCTACGACGGAGATGGGAGTTGAGCTGGTCAGAACGGATGGCTCGACAACGTCGATTATCGACTTGGCATCCGGCGGCGAGAGTTCGTATCCACGTCAACTGGAGTTGATCGGCGAAGAACTTGTTTTTCAAACGCACTTTGCTGAAAGCACTGTCATTTACGCGACCGACGGCACGAGTATGCGGCGCCTTGCGGAGTTTCCGGACATGGCCATCGACACTGGTTACGGCTATGTTGAAAATGTGAATTCAACGACCGACTTCTTACGGCTTGGGGATGCGTTGTTCTTCCTCGGACGTACTGAGCAGGGATGGCGCCTCCATCGCATCGGCGCGATTCCTGAGCCTTCGGGGCTGATGTTAGTCATCGTGCCTACTCTGTTAGCGAGCGTGCTGAGGAGGCCCTTTCGAGCACGTCGGCATGAACGAATGCCTCCTGCGGCTGCGCCGCCTCGGTAGCCGCTGGAGGCGGCAACCGGGGCTACCCACTCGCCACCGCTTACAGGGCGAGGAACTGCTCCAGTCGCTCTCGCTCTTCTTGCAATGAGGACTTAAACGCAGCGTCGCGCGGGGCTCGGCCCGCGACGTAGCCGGCTTGCAGTTGCAAGCGGCCGTTGCGGACGGCGGCGTTGGCCCAGCCGATGACTTGGCCGCGCCACAGCATCGGGAGGGCGTAGTAGCCGCGGACGCGCTTGGGCGCCGGGGTGTAGGCTTCGAAGCGGTAGGCCCAGTCCCAGAACTGCTCGAAGCGCTGGCGGTCCCAGACGACGGGATCGAAGGGAGCCAGCAAGCGTAGCTGGTCGTCGAGCACGGCGTCGCTGGCGAAGCGGCGGCTGGCGGGGTTTTCGTCGGCAGGCCAGAACCAGCGGCAGCCGTCGACGGTTGCTTGCGGCAAGCGTGCTTTGGTGCGCGCGAGGGCTGCACGACGTTGCTCGCGCCACTGCGGGGCGGCGGAACCAAGCGCCATCACCAAGCGGCCGAGCGTCGCGGCAGGCAGCGGGGCGTACTTGGCCACGGCGACGTCGACGAGCGCGTCGAGGGCTGCGTCGGGGTCGTCCGGTTCGTCTTGCTCATGGGCGAGTTGCGGGGCGTAGACGCGAATGCCGCTGTCTCGCCGGGCGACGCGAAGCAGGCCGCGGTAGTGCATGCCGTCGAGGAGCTGCGTGCTCGCCTTCGTGTTGCCGCCGAACCAATTTTTCGTCGTGCCATGCTGAAAGGCGGCGTCGACCTCGCGGGGGTGTGCGGCGCCGCGGCTTTGGACGAATTCGAGCACGGCCTGCGCTTGCGTCCAGCGAGCTCGCGACCACTCGACGCGGGCCGTGCGCGGATGCATCAGCCGCTGCGTGGCTCGCGGCAGGATGCCGTAGTTGATGAAGAAGTCTTCTTCGATGGCAAGTCGCGCGTAGCGTGCTTCGAGATCGCCGGCGCGGTAATCGTTGACGCGGTGGCGGAGCGTGAGGTCTTGTGCTCGGGCCGGCGCGCGGATCGGGTCGACCTGGACGAAGCCGAGCTTGGCGATGGCGCGCGGCAAGGTGGTGGGTTTGAACAGGCTACGCGCGATGGCGTAGCGGCGGAGATGGTCGATGGTGAGCGGGGCGGGCATGTGGCGATTACGCAAAGGTGATGAGTCGCCTGATTATATGCCTGCGTTTTGGGAATGCGCGTTGCGGATAGCGCGAAACGCCCGCCGCGAGCGGGCGGGGCTAAATGGGCATTGCGCTGGTGCGGAGTGGGCCGGCGGTGTGAAATCGCGCTTGGTTACTTGAACAGCCCGCTCACCGATTCGTTGCGGTGGATGCGTTTGATCGCTTCGCCGAGAAGGGGTGCGACGCTTAGCACGCGCGTGTTCGGCGGCATTTGGTCGGCCCGTTGCGGAATCGAGTTCGTGCAGATGAGGCTCGCGAGGTTGGCTTCGCGGAGGTTGTTCATCGCGTTGCCGCAGAGTACGGCGTGCGAGACGCCGACGTGGATTTCCTTCACGCCGTTTTCGTGGAGGACGTTCGCGGCGCCTTTGATCGAGCCCGCCGTGCTGATCATGTCGTCGAACATCAGGGCGACTTTGCCGGCGACGGGGCCGCCGAGGATGTTGGCCTGCACGGTCTTCTCGGCGCTCATACGGCGTTTGTCGATGATCGCCACCGAGCCGCCGATGCGCTTCGCGTGGCCGAGGGCTCGCTTGATGCTCCCTTCGTCGGGGCTGACAATCACGATCTCTTCAGGCGGAACGCCGAGGCTGAGGAAGTATTCGTTCAGCACCGGGGCGGCGTAGAGGTGATCGACGGGAACGTCGAAGAAGCCTTGGATCTGGGCGGCATGGAGATCCATCGTCAGCACGCGGTCGGCGCCGGCGCGGGTGATGAGGTTCGCCACGAGCTTCGCGGTGATCGGGACTCGGCCCTCGTCTTTACGATCTTGGCGGGCGTAGCCGAAGTAGGGCATCACCGCGGTGATGCGCTCGGCGCTGGCCCGTTTGCAGCTGTCGATCATCACGAGCAGCTGGAAGAGGTTGTCATTGACCGGCGGGCAGGTCGGCTGGAGCAGGTAGACGTCGCGGCCGCGGATGTCCTCGTTGATTTTGCACGAGGTTTCGCCGTCGGGGAAATTGCCGAGCGAAATGTCGCCGAGCGGCACGCCCAGATACTCGCAAATCTGTTGGCTGAGGGGCCGGTTTGCTTTGCCGCTGAAGATCTTGAGGTCGGTCATGGAGAGATTTGAGTTGCGAGCTATTGGTTGCAATCTATAAAAGAGGAATCAGCGAGCTTCGAACTCGCTAACCGTAACTCGTTACCCGCCACTCATCACTTTTTCGACTTGAGCGAGTTCTTCAGGGCTGTTGATGCTGAGTGCTTCGCAAGGCTTCAGCACAGTGAGCGCGGCAACCTGTTTACCCGCGGCGAGGAGAATCGCCGGGCAATCAGTGATGTAGTATTCTCGCTGGGAATTGTCGGCCCGCAACTGGTCGAGGGCGGTGAGCAATTCTTTCGCGTCGAAAACGTAGGTGCTGACGTTGATTTCGGTGATCGCCCGCTGCTCGGACGTGGCGTCCTTTTCTTCGACGATGCCGGTGAAATCGCCGGCGGCGCTGCGGACGATGCGACCGTAACCGGCAGGATCATCGCGGCGAACCGTACCGAGGAGGCAAGCAGAACGGCGAGAGCGGGCTTCCGCCAGAAGCGTGGCCACCGAGTCGGCCTGGAGCATCGGCGAATCGCCGGCGACGATGACGACCGGACCATCGTGCGAAGCGAGCTGCTCGCGGCACATCATGACGGCGTGGCCGGTCCCGAGCTGTTCGGTTTGGTCTGCGAACTCGATGCCGGGGAGGCCGGCGAGTTCGGCCCGGACGAGGTCGGCCCGGTAGCCGACGACGACGACGACCCGCTCAACCCCGGCGGCCCGCAGGGCATCGATCACGTAGCGGACCATCGGACGGCCGGCGACGGGGACGAGTACCTTGGGAAGCTCCGACTTCATGCGCGTCCCCTTACCAGCGGCAAGGACGATCGCCATGGCGGGGGCGGGGGGCATTTTCGCAGGTTCCGAGGCAAAACTGACGGGTTTCTGAGCGAGACGCCTATCTTGGCAGACGCTGGGCCCGCGGGCCAGTGCCCTTGGCGCATCGGAATCTCGCTCTCCAGCCGCGGGCCAAATTCTCTTTCGCCGGGGTGATTTTGCCCTTAGAATACGCGATTCCCTACCTATTTTCCGCCCGCACTGGGAATGAGCGAGAAGTGCAAGAAGCGATTGAGAAAGCCGACGTTCTGATCGAAGCGATGGCCTGGATCCGTCAGTTCCGCGACAAGATCACTGTGATCAAGCTCGGCGGCAGCGTGATGGAAGATCCCGATGCGCTTGGGCATCTGCTGGTCGACATCGTCTTCATGGAAACCGTCGGCATGCGGCCGATCGTCGTCCACGGCGGCGGGGCCGCGATTACGCGGGCGATGGCCGAGGCGAATCTCGAGTCGCGGTTCATTCAAGGGCGACGGTACACGGACAAGGCGACGCTCGGCATCGTTGAGCGAGTCCTGGCCGGGGAGATCAACGAATCGATCGCCGAGCGGATTGAGACATTCGGCGGCCGGGCGATGCCGCTCAACTTCGTCGGCGAGACGAACAATAACGTCCTGTTCGGCGAACGGCTGACGCTGCCGAACAAGGATGGCGGCGAGCCGATCGACCTGGGGTACGTCGGGCACGTGACGCGGGTGGACCGCGAGATTCTCGACAATCTTTGCTACGCCGGGCAGGTGCCGGTGATTCCGTCGATGTGCGAAACCGAGACGGGCGAGCGGCTGAACGTGAACGCCGACACCGCGGCAACCGCGGTTGCCCAAGCGGTTGGGGCCGAGAAGCTGATATTCCTCAGCGACGTCAACGGCGTGCGCCGGGATAAGAACGACCCCGATTCGCTGATCCACTCGCTGACCGCCGAGGAGGCCCGCCGCCTGATGGCGGACGGCAGCATCGAAGCGGGAATGATTCCGAAGGTCGAGGGCTGCCTCGATACCCTCAGCAAGGGGGTGCGGAAGATCCACATCATCGACGGGCGGCTGCGGCACTCGCTGCTGCTGGAAATCTACACCAATCAGGGCGTGGGAACGGAATTGGTCGCCGAACCTGCGTAGGGGGCGGGGCGTCTGACTAGCGCTAGCCGTTCCTAGGAATTCAATATTTAGGAGGTCTCTCGCAGAGGCGCGGAGACGCAGAGAAATACGCAAAGAAGAACAGGGGAGGAATTCACTCTCCTCCGACTTTTTCTCTGTCTTTGCATTTCCTCTGCGCCTTTGCGCCTCTGCGAGAGAATTAGAAAAAACAATGAACACCGCCACCGCCGCTACGAAGATGTCGCCCGAGACGGCGTCGCTGTTTGATCAGTATGTCATCCCGAACTACCGGCGGTTTCCGCTGTCGCTCGTCCGCGGCGAGGGGTCGTGGGTGTGGGACGATCAGGGGCGGAAGTATCTCGATTTCTTCCCCGGGTGGGGCTGCAATCTCATTGGCCACTGTCCGCCCTTGGTAGTGAAAGCGGTGCAGGAGCAGGTCGCGGAACTGATTCACGTGCCGAACACCTGGCACATGGAAGCCCAGGGGCAGTGGGCGAAGCTGCTCAGCGAACGGAGTTTCGGCGGGCAGGCGTTTTTCTGCAACTCTGGCACCGAAGCGAATGAGGCGGCGATCAAGCTCGCTCGGCTCCACACGCCGAAGGAACGGTACAAGATCATCACTTTCGAGGGGGGCTTCCACGGCCGGACCTATGCGGCGGTGAGCGCGACCGCTCAGCCTAAGTACCACGAAGGGATCGAGCCGCTGGTGCCGGGCTTTGTGTATGCAACGTTCGGTGATCTCGAAGCGGTACGGGCGAAGGTCGATGGCGAGACGGCGGCGATTATGGTCGAGCCGATTCAGGGCGAAGGGGGCATTCGCATCCCGCCGGCCGGGTTCCTCGAAGGGCTCCGCGAGATCGCCGACGAGAACGGCCTGCTGCTGATTTTCGACGAAGTGCAGGCCGGGTGCGGGCGAACGGGGAAGTGGTTCGCCTACCAGAATTTCGGCGTGACGCCCGACATCATGACGCTGGCGAAGAGCCTGTGCGGCGGCGTCGCCGGCGGGGCGATGCTGGCCAAGAAGGAAGTCGCCGCAAGCCTGCGGCCGGGAATGCATGCGGCGACGTTCGGCGGGAATCCGCTCGCCGCGCGGGCGGGGATTGCGACGATCGAGACGATCGACCAAGAGAATCTGCTCGCCGCCGCGGGGAAGCTGGGCGGCGTGTTCTGCGAGTTGCTCGAACCGCTCGTCGCCGAGTTGCCCTACGTCCGCGAGTTCCGGCAACTGGGGCTGATGATCGGCGTCGAGTTGACGGTCGACGCGACGCCGCTGGTGCAGGCGTGCATGGACCGCGGACTGCTGATCAACGTCACCCAGGGGAACGTCATTCGGCTGCTGCCCGCGCTCACCTCGAGCGAGGCGGAAGTTCGCGAAGGGTGTGCGATCCTCATCGAGGCGATTCGGAATTTTAAGCCGTAGTTCAATCCAATCGCGCCGCGCCGAAGAGGCGCGGCGATTTCGTTTTTACGTGAAAAGAGCGTGCCATGAGACATCTGCTAAACGTCTCCGACCTGACGACTGACGAGATCCTGCGGATCTTCGCGCTGAGCGCCGACCTCAAGGCGAAGTTTCGCGCCGGCGTGCGGGAACCGCTGCTGCCGGGCCGTATGATGGCGCTGGTATTTGAGAAGCAGTCGCTGCGGACGCGGGTGAGCTTTCAGTCTGCGATGACGCATCTGGGCGGCGGCAGCATGCTGTTGGGCGACGATGCGGGCTTCGGCAAGCGCGAAAGCATCGCCGATTTCACGCGGGTGCTGAGCGAAATGGTCGACGTCATCGTGCTGCGGACGAAGGCGCACCAGACGGTCGTGGAGGCGGCGAAGTACTCGAGCTGTTCGGTCATTAACGGACTCACCGACCAATCTCATCCGTGCCAGGCGCTGGCCGATTTGTTCACGATCCGCGAATCGGCGGGGACGCTGGAAGGGCAGAAGCTGGCGTGGGTCGGCGATGCGAACAACGTCGCCCGCAGCCTTGCGATGGCTTGCGGCTTGCTCGGCGTGGAGTTCGCCGTGGCATCCCCCAAGGGATATGACTTCGACGAAGCGTTCGTCGCGAAGCTGCATGCAAAGGCGCCGGGGGTAAAGTTCCTGGTGACCCGCGACCCCGTCGAAGCGGTCCGCGGCGCCGCTGCCGTTTACACGGACGTCTGGGCGAGCATGGGGCAAGAGGCCGAAGAGGCGCAACGCCGTCGCGACTTCGCCGACTACCAAGTGAACGGCAAGCTGATGTCCGCCGCCGGTCCGACCGCTCGGTTCATGCACTGCCTTCCCGCGAAACGCGGCGAAGAGGTGACCGACGAGGTGATGGATAGCCCCTACAGCATCATCGTGGAGCAAGCGGCGAACCGCATGCATGTGCAGAAGGGCGTGCTGGCGTGGCTGTTGGGAGCTCAGAGCTGAGGCTCGGCCTTTGCTAGAGTCGTTAAGATTGCAAACCTAAACGCACTTCGGACTGGTCGCTTAAGCGACCAGTCCAGCGCTTCGCGTGAGCTTCATCGCTCTTGCGTTCTTCTTTGAATTATCAACTACTCCGCACACTCACACCGAATCGGATTGCCCCCATGACCGCTCCCGCCCGCCCCGCCGATTCGCTCCGCACCTGGTCGATCGAGCCCGCCCCCTTCGGCGCCGCCCCGGGCCGCGTCCTCGTGAAGGCGGGCCGCACGATCGTTCTCTGCACGGCCAGCATCGAAGAGAGCGTCCCGCCGTGGATGAAGGGGCAGGGGAAGGGGTGGGTCACCGCCGAGTACAACATGCTGCCGGGCAGCACCTCGCCGCGGAAGGGCCGCGATCGCGGGCCGAAGATCGACGGTCGCACGACGGAGATCCAACGCCTAATCGGCCGCAGCTTGCGGGCCATTGTGAACCTTGAGGCGCTCGGCGAGCGGAGCGTTACGATCGACTGCGACGTGCTCGAAGCCGACGGCGGCACGCGCACCGCATCGATCACCGGCGCGTACGTCGCGCTGGTACAAGCGCTCCGTTCATCACCAGGCTTTGCCAACGGCGAGCCGTTGCCGCTGAGCGATAGCGTTGCCGCGGTCAGCGTTGGCATCGTGGGCGGCGCGCCGACGCTCGACCTCGACTACTCGCAAGACTTCGCGGCCGAGGTCGACATGAACGTCGTCATGACCGGCGCCGGACGGTACGTCGAGGTGCAGGGGACCGGCGAAGAAGCAACGTTCGACGCCGAGCAACTCGCCGCGATGCTTAGTCTTGCATCGCGGGGAATTGCTCAGCTGTCGATGTTGCAAAAATCGCTGCTGTAGTCGGCGTTCTCGGACTAAAAGTCGAAGAAGTCGAGTTGACCGCCGTCGGCATTGTCGGCGGGAGCATCGGTATTGTCCGTGGGCGTGTCAGTGCCAGTGTCAGTCCCATTGTCTGTGTCGTTGTTAGCGGCCGAACCGGCGAACGTGAAGGTCTGCACATTTCCGATGCCGGTGAACGACGGCGCTGACGTGATCCGCACATAGCGACGGTCGGCCGAGACGACGGCCGACGCGACCATTTGCGAACCTTCCGGCAGCGTGACGATGACCGGCTGATACCCGACGGCGCCGCCGCGGGCGAAAGCCAACTGGCGACGAAGATCGAAGTAATCTTCGACGCTGCCGCCCCGGCCCGGCAGGATCGACGGATTGGAAATCGAGCCGAGCTGCTGGGCCATCACCGCTTGAGAGATCGCTTCCTGGCGGTCGACGGTCGCGATTAGTTGCTGATTGGCAATCGGGTCGTTACGGCGACCTTGTTCCAGCTCGAAGACCACCAAGGCGTCGTCGTCATTGTTGACGGCGATATGCTGACGTTCGTGCTGCTCGTCCTTCGTGCGGTAGTTCTTATAGACGTCGACGGTGACGCGGTCGGCGACGACGTCGCCCCAGACCTTGCGGACGCGCACCTTGTACTCGCCGGCGAAGCCTTGCGGGCAGACGTAGGTTTCGCTGAACGACCCCGACTTGTCTTGCTTTTCAAAGTTGGCATAGTCGTCGCCAAGGATGACGCCGCCGCCGGCGCTGCGCGGCGCACGAAGCGAGCAGGTGGCGCCGCCCGGTTCCTCGACGATCAGGTCGACGTCGGCGTCGCCGGACCACGAAACCTTGACGACGCAATCGCGGACCAACGCTTCGTCCAGTTCGCGGCGGAAGCGATCGGCTTCGGTCTGATTGCCGGCCGTCTGCAGTTCTTCGAGGGTCGCCTGTGCGATACGCATCGCTTGGTTGCGAATCTCTTGCTGCTCGGCAGGCCAAGCTTGCTTGAGAATGCCGACCGATGCCCAGCGGATGCCGTCGACGTCGTTCGCACGCTGAGCCGCACGAAGGCCGAGCGCGTAGGCGTCGGACTTCAACGGATCGAGCTTGGCAACCTGCCGGTAGATGTCGACCGCGCGGTTGTTCAACCCGATGTGCGACAGGTAGCGAGCGATAAGCATCAGCTCTTCAGGGCTCGTGCTGAAATCGCAAGCCGACATCACGGCCCGTTCGATTTCGCTCTTGGGGGCGCCGTTCAATTCCAAAGCAATGCCGAGCGATTCGTACATCCAGGCCTGCGGCTGGCCGTTGGCCAAGGCCGACTGAATGAGGGCGATCGCGTGGTTATAGTGGCCCTGCTTGATGAGTTGCTTGGCAGCGTGCCGAACGACGTTCTGATCTTGCTGCTTCTCGGCGAAGTATTGAGTCCAGAACGCTTCTGGAGTCATCGAGAGGTCGATTTCGATGCCGCCGACTTTCGGCTCGGCAGTTGGTTGTTGCGGCGCGGGTTGTTGCACTGCAGCGGGCTGGGAGACAGCCGGCGCCGCAGCCTTCGGGGACGCTGGCTTGGCGTTGACTTCGTCGGGAACGGCAAACATGCCGCCGCCGCCGCCCATGCCGCCGCCACCCATGCCGCCGCCGCCCATACCGCCGCCGCCCATGCCACCCATGCCGCCGCCGCCCATACCACCGCCGCCCATACCGCCGCCGCCCATGCCGCCGCCGCCCATCATGCCGCCCATACCGCCCATGCCGCCGAGGGGTTGGATCGGCATGACGAGGTCAGCAACCGGGTAGACGCGGACTTGAAGACGCTTTTCGGCTTCTTCCTGAGTGGTGATCAACAGGACTTCTTTGTCGACGATGTAGGTCAGGTCTTCGCCGGCGTTCTTCAGAATCAGCTCAAGCGCCGACTTCAGCGTCACGTTCGCGATTTCGATTGAAACTTCCGTTTCCGGGCTTGCCGCCACGGCGTCGAGCGCGGCCGTGTCGAAGATAATCGGAATGTCGTAATCTTCGCCCAACACCTGAAGAATTTGGTTGAGCGGCGCCTCGACTTCCGAAATCGGAGCCCGCAGCGGCTGCCGCAGGGCGCTGTAAATCCGGCGTTCCGCTTCGCCTTCGCTCTTCAAGTCGACCGAATAGCGGTCCTTGCGGCGCTTGCTCAGTTCTTCCCAGACAGGTGCGTCGGGGTAGACGATGGGAGGATTGTCGGGGAACGGAATGTGCGACAGCTCTGTCTGGAACATCGTATCCCATGCCGCCGCGTGCCGCGCGGCGCGGGTCACTTGCTGCAGGTAGAGATGACGTTGCTGACGGGCCCACAGGGTCGCGACGCGGGGCGTCACGCCGTTGGGATCGACTTCCGCGACGATCGCCGCCACTTCTTCTGCTTCGACGTAACGGCGTTCGTCCATGAGCGCGTTGAACCGATCCATCAACTGCTTCTCGCGTTCGATGTTGCGAGTGAGTTGGGCATCAAGGTACTTCTGCTCGCGAACCGCGGCGAGTTCCGCGTCGCGGAGGCGATCGAGTTCGTCCTTCAACGACGCCTTGCGGGTCGCTTCCTTGAGAGCGATTGAAAGCTTGTCCTCGAGCGACGCACGGGTGGGGGCGTCGAGTTCCGCAGCGCGGCGGACGTTCTCGAGTGCGAGCTTCAGTTCCTGAATCGCGCTTTGCGGTTCAGCCGACATCCGCTCGCGGGCTTCGATCACGGTGTTCGAAACTTCCGTTTGCAGCATCTGAGAGTAGGCGCGGCGTTCTTGCTCGACTTCGTCGAGGAACGTGCCGTCCGGACCGCGGCGTTCGAGCAGGCCCGGTTCGGCCGGCGGAATCGGTTCCGCGGCGACGGCCTTGTTGAGGATGATGTCGCCGCCAACGGCCGGGGCGGAAGTCGCAGGGGCCGAAGCTGCGGGAACAGCGGCAGCCGGAGTGGCCGCTGCCGGAGCCGCCTGCACCGGGGCGCCCGACTCAATCGCGGTTTGCACCGTGCGGGCTTGGACGTTGCCTGGATCTTGGCGCAGAACTGCTTCAACAATCTGCAGGGCGCCGTCGCGATCGCCGGTGGCGACCGCTTTCTGGGCGAGCATCGTCAGTTGATCAGACTGGGCGCCCATCAAGCGGGCGACTTCCGTAAGGCCGGCGGTGCCAAGCGTCGGCAGCGTCAGGCCGCCGTCTTGCTTGGCTGCGTCGACCAGGGCCGAAAGGAATGCGTTGTCGTTGCTCGGTTGGCTCGGAGCGACCGACCAGGTGTAGTCGACGGCCTTGCCATCGCCGTCGACAGCCGCAATGGCGACTGCAACTGGCTTGCTGATTTCGGCCGGCGTTTGGCCGACGATCACCGTGTCGCGGTCAGCGCGAAGCGGCGGGAATGCCGTTGGGTACGATTGGCCGAGTTCGCTCGGAATCTGGGCCTTCGTCGGCCAGGCGACTGCAGCGCGCGACCATGAAGCGAGGTGCTTCGCGGCGGCTTGAGCGTTGCGGGTGTTTTCGTCGCGGGCGCGGGCATCGCTGACGCCGGCCTTCTCGTCTTGCCAGACAATCGGTTCAGCGACGTACAGATTGCCGCCCGACTGATTGGCCAGAACGGCCAGCAATTGGGCGTCGATCTGAGGACCGACGGCGTAGCTAGAAACCGGCACGCGAGCCGCACGGAGCTTGTCGACCAGCGGGCCCATCGTCGGAGCGTCGAGCAGGTTGGCCATGCTCACGCCGTCTCCAATGTAAACGACGGCGCGATGTGCCGACTTGGCCGCTTCGAGCTTTTCGAGAGCGGTGTCCAGGCCGGCTTCAATGTCCGAGGAACCGAGGGGGGCTTGTTCGCTGAGCGTTGCGATTGCCTGCGCCACGGCGGCATTGTCGCCGGCAACGAAATCGCTCGTCACGTCGCGGGCGCTGAGGTCGATGGCGACGATCTGCAGGCGATCGGTGGGACGCAAGCCGGCGGCGAAGGTCTTCAGCGCTTCGAGAGCCGTCTCGCGGTAGGCGCCTTGTTGGCTAGCGGAGGTGTCAAACAGGACGACGACGTCAACGCCGTCAACTTCCTTGCTGGCCATCTCAGGAGCGAGACTCACGGCGTAGGAGGTTTTGTCTCCTTGCCGAAACGCCGTCAGGCGTCCCGAGTCTTCAGCGTGGGCGAACGCGGTCGACGTCATCGCGACGGCGAGGCCCAACTTGGCGGTCCAGTTCGATCGACGAGTACGCATGGGAAACGCTCCCTCAAAAAAATACTTCTGCCCAAGGGCCCGCCGTGTTCCGATGCGGCGACCGCTCTGGAGCAGCTTCTGCTGATTTTTACCGTCTCGCTGGCTGGCTTCAACAAAGTTGGAGAAGTCGCCGCGAGACGGACGGCGAACCCAACAAGGCGCGCACAAGGGCGCTCCCCCCGAGGAACTCTAAACTCCCCGGCACTATCAGTTTAAGCTGGTCGGACTGGGGTCGCCACAAGAAATTAGGCAGAATAGGTCGTGTTGGCAGCCACGCCGACCGGTTGCGGGCTGTTTGCACCGATCTACCCCGCCTACAACCGGCAAAATCCGCGAATCCAGTTCTTGCGGCCTCTCGCGACACGCCGCGGCGAGGTATGGACTTCCCCTCCCCTGCCCTGCCTGGATAATGCTCGATTCCCTGCCTCCCACCAATTAGCTTCCCCACCGATATGTTGATGGCCCCCACTCTCGCCGATGTCAATTTCTTAGGCCAAACCCTGGGCTGGGGCGATCTGGGGATCATCGCGCTGCTCGTTCTGCTCGAAGGGGCGTTGTCGATCGACAATGCCCTCGTGCTGGGCCTACTCGCCAAACGGTTACCGAAGGACCAGCAGAAAAAGGCCCTCACCTACGGGCTCATCGGGGCCTTTGTGTTCCGCTTCATCGCGGTTTTCATGGCCAGTCTGCTGCTCAAATGGACAGTCGTGAAGTTGCTCGGCGGCGGTTACCTCGTCTACATCGCCGTGAAGCACCTGTTCTTTGAATCGGGCGAAGACGACGGTGAGTTGACGGTCTCCGCGGAAGGCGAGCCGACGCTCGTGCACGAAGTCACCGGCCTACCACTGACCGAGGCGCAAGAGGTCGAGGAAATCGAGCAACGGGCGCCGCTGCCGGTCCCGGAAATGGCCAAATCGCCGAAATTGGCGAAGTTCTGGCCGACGGTTTTCGTGATCGAATTGACTGACATCGCCTTCGCGGTCGATTCGATTCTTGCGGCCATCGGCGTTGTCGGCCCCGCGCCGAAGGGTCATCCCGCCGACCAGTTGCACCCCAAGCTGTGGGTCGTCATCGCCGGCGGCCTGCTCGGCGTGATCCTGATGCGGTTCGCGGCCGTCGTATTCATCCGGTTACTCGAACGCTTTCCGCGATTCTCGACCGCGGCATATCTGCTGGTGCTGGTGATCGGCGGTAAGCTGCTGATCGACTGGTGGTTCAATACCGCGGAGCATCCGCACGCGGTGAACTTCCACTCGGCCACCGCCCCCGAAACTTGGATTTTCTGGGGGACGATGCTCGCCTGCTTTGCGACGGGTTTTCTACCGAAAAAGGGCGGTGCGAAGCACTAAGCCGACGAAACGGTAGACCGAACGGGCGCCACTGCTGGCTCGTCCAACAGTGGGCGCCGAGTACCCGCTTCGCACTGCTGGGCGAGCCAGCAGTGGCACATGAGCGGGGGCTGAGTTCGCCGCGATTCTGCGGGAATAACCGCTGCAATTGAACACCTGCGTATTCCCCGGCGTATGGGAGAGGTGTTGTAGGGCCCGTTCTGTCGGGCCATTCTCAAGGAGCTACGCGCCCCAGGAGCGGGGGCAGAGGGATACTCGTCATGAATCGCACCGGGTGGACGACGTTGGGGGCGCTGCTGGTCGGCTTGGCCGCGGGCGCCTGGATGGCTGATGGAAACTCTGGATGGAACGCGATCTCGCATTCCTCGGCGACGGCCGCGGCCGTATCGACCGAGACGCCGGTGAGCATCTCCGCCGATGAGCAGCGCAATATTAGCGTCTACGAGACGGCGAATCGGAGCGTCGTGAACATTGATACGAAAACCGTGTCGGTCGATCCGATGTTCATGACGCAGCGCGAAGCCGAAGGCGCCGGATCGGGCGCCGTGCTCGACCGCGAAGGGCACATCATCACCAACTACCACGTCATCGACGGGGCCCAGCGGATTAGCGTCACGCTCGCTTCGAACGACGTTTATCCCGCGGAACTCGTCGGCGGCGACAAAGAACACGACATCGCTGTCCTGAAAATCAGCGCCCCGGCGGAGGTCCTGTATCCGATCAATCTTGGCGGGTCCGACCAACTGCGCGTCGGCCAGCGCGTTTACGCGGTGGGCAATCCGTTTGGCTGGGACGGCACGATGACGACCGGCATCATTTCGAGCCTGAATCGCAACCTGCCGAGCCGCGTCGATGGCCGGCAGATGAAGTCGCTCATTCAAACTGACGCGGCGATGAACCCCGGAAACTCCGGCGGTCCGCTGCTCGACGGCAACGCTCGCATGATTGGCATGTGCGTCGCTATTGCCAGCCGCACGGGGCAAAACACGGGAATTGGCTTTGCGATCCCGATCGACCGCATCAAGGCGATCGTGCCGGAGTTGATTTCTAACGGCCGGATCGTGCGGGCCGACATCGGCATTATCGACGTCATGGAAACGAAAGATGGCCTCGTAGTTCGCCAAGTGGCGAAGGGAGGCCCCGCGGAAGAAGCGGGGCTCCAAGGCGGCAAAGTCGTCGTTCAGCAGTTCAAGCGGGGAAATCTCGTGGTCGCTCAGCGGCCCATGCTCGACCATTCTCAGGCCGATCGCATCGTCGCGTTCGACGGCGAGGAACTTCGCACGGGCGTGCAGTTCCAAGATAAGCTTTGGTCGCATCGCCCCGGCGATATCGTGAAGCTAACGGTCGTTCGCGGCGGAAATCGTGTCGAAATTCCCATCACCTTGCGAGCTGACTGAGCGATTTCCGAAAAAAATCGAGTCGAGAATTCGGAGAGATGGAGAATTTGGGGAAACCGCAGATCACGAAATACTGATCTTGACGCAGCGGCCCAATCTCTCGCCATCAAAGGACTTCTGGCCGCTCGCTGCGGTTCACCGCGTGCCCAAAGCAAATCGCAGGCCGATTATTCTCGTAGTTCCCGCGAGTCGTGCGAGTACTTGCCACGAGGGTCGAGCCGGTTAAAGTCGGGTGATCAACTTTGACGTTTGAGTCGCTTCGAGTGACTTGATCAGCCGCCTTTGACCTCCCCTATCAGGAACTAGACCCACCACAGACAGACGCCCTCGCTGCGACGCCCATGGCGTTGCGACATATCGCGAGTTTTCCCGGCGTCTTGTCGCACTGATGCGAATCTCCCACGGCCACGGCCCGCGCATTGAAAGCGTTGCAGGCGGCCTTAGTTGACTCGGAAACGAGCCGTCGGTTCGTCGCGAGATCGCAGCACCACAAGGAGTGTTTGAATGGTTCATTACCTCGCTGTCGCCATGCTGGCCGCTTCGTCTGCCGTCACCCCCGCTACGACGGAATGGCAGTCGGATTACGGCAAGGCCCTGGCGACGACGCGGAGTGAAAACCGCCCGCTGCTGATCGTTCTGGACGCCCCGGAAACGGCCGTTGCGGCGGACCTACTCGCAACGGAAGGCCCGAATGCTGAATTGCTGAAGTCGTACGAGTTGTGCCACGTCGACGTCACGACCGAATACGGCAAGAAAGTGGCCGCCGCCTTCGGCGCGACCCAATTCCCTCACACCTCGATCATCGACAAGAACGGCGCCACGGTGCTGTTCAAGCAGCCGGGCGCGATCTCGGCCGATGAGATGAAGACTGCCCTGACGAAGTTCGAAAAGGGCGAGCAACCAGTCGCTCACACCGTCGGCTATCGTGGCAACACGATCCTCGACTCGCAAACCGGCGCCTCGTACCCGGCCGGCTGCACCGCCTGCCAACGCAAGGCGATGGGCCTGTAAGCTTGGCTAAATTCGATTCGCGGTTCATGCGATTGGCGTGAACGCGACCAGAATCAGCTAGATCGACAACATTGAGAAAAGCGGCTCAAGCTTCGGCTTGGGCCGCTTTTTCGTGCGCGGGCGGCAATTTAGCCCCGGGCTCTGCCCGGGGGTGGCGTTGCGCGGGGCGACATCCACCGGCATGGAAATTCACCCCCGGGCGGAGCCCGGGGCTAGGTGGGGGCGCTCCAAGCCAGCGGAGATTTCCAACTCCAACGTCTCAAATTTGCCGGCGTTGAACTTCTCGAGCGCGATCGCGCCCATCACCGCGTTGTCGGTGCAGAGCGACAGCGGCGGGATGTGGAGTTCGATCTTCCGCTCGGCCGCCAGTTGTTCCATCCGCTCGCGAAAGGGACGATTGGCCGCGACGCCGCCGCCGATGCAGAGCCGCTTAAAACCGGTCTTGTCGAGGGCCAGCATCGCCTTGCCCGCGAGGCAATCGATGACTGCCGCCTGGAAACTCGCCGCCATATCGGCGACCAGTTGCGGGTCGAGCGTTTCCGCGTCCATCGTCGGTCGGCCGGCGCCGAAAAGGTGATACCTCACGGCCGTCTTCAGGCCGCTGAAGCTGAACTCCAATCGTGAGTCATCATCGAGCAACGGCCGCGGTAAACGGAACTTGCGCGGGTCGCCCTTCTCGGCGGCACGCTGGAGCGCCGGGCCGCCGGGAAAGCCGAGGCCGAGCATGCTCGCCACTTTGTCGAACGCCTCGCCTGCCGCATCGTCGATCGTCCCGCCGAGCGGCGTGAAGTCGAGCGGCGTTTCGCAGCGGTAGATGTTCGAATGGCCGCCGCTGACGATTAGCCCGATGCAGGGGAACACGTCGTGCCCGGCCGCGAGGCGGCAGGCGTAGATGTGGGCCTGCAGGTGATCGATCGCGATCAGCGGCAGGTCGAGCGCCAGGGCCAGCGTCTTGGCCGCCATCAGGCCGACGAGCAGCGAGCCCGCCAGACCGGGGCGATTCGCGACGGCGATCGCGTCGAGGTCGGCCAGCGTGACGCCCGCTTTCGCGAGGGTCGAGTCGATCACTGGCAAAATGCGTTCGACGTGGGCCCGCGAGGCGATTTCAGGCACCACGCCGCCGAACCGCTCGTGAAACTTCTCCTGCGACGCGACGACGGCGCCGAGGACTTCCAAGCGATCGTTGATCACCGCGGCCGCGGTTTCATCGCACGTCGATTCAATCGTCAGAACAAGAGTCATAGCTGCCAACAACGGAAAAACTAACCGTCGTATCTCAAATGATGAACCCACGCCGGGGGGACGTTGGCGAGAACGCATTCCTGGCGAAATTGCCGTTTGTTGAACAGGTCGCTGAGGGTGCGGGTGATACCGGTAAGCCGCTCGCGGTCGGGGCGTTTGCAAACGACCGATTTCACTCGCCGGATCGCCACATACTCAAAGAAACTGAGCGTCGCTCCAGGCGCCGCTAAGCGTTCCAAATGGGCCAGGATCGACTGAACCAGCTCAACCGGAAAATTATTGAACGGCAGCCCCGAGACGATCACCTCGAACTTCTCGTCCGCCGGCAGCTGCTCAATCGGCAGGTGGTGGATGCGAATCCGATCAGCGACGCGATTCCATGTGGCCTGCGTCTGCAAACGTTCTCGTAACGCATCGACGAAGCGTTCATTCAGCTCAACGATGTCGAGCGTGTCGGCCGGGCCCATTTGGTTGATGATCGCGTCGGTGACGACGCCAGTGCCGGGGCCAACTTCCAGAATGCGGCGGCCTTTGCCGTCGCCGGCGACGTAGCGGGCCAGTTCGCGGCAAAGCTTGGGGCCGCTCGGCGCGATGGCGCCAGTGCTCTCAAACGTGCGGCGGAACTCTTGCCAGAACAGTCGATAATTTGCCCCGCCGGTTGCCATCGAACCAGTCTAGCGGGAACTCGGCTCGCAACGAAGCCCCGAGAAACGGGCGATAACTGCCCAAAAGGCGCCGAGGAACTAGAACTCGTACCAGAGCCCGATGCCGAGTTGCTCCTCGAAATTACGGAAGAACTCGAACTGGTTCGACTTGCCGTTGAAGTAGTGGAAGCCGGTCCGCAGCACCTTCGTGCTGTTTCCGCGCCAGAGCCAGCCGAGTTGGGCGACCACGTTGCCGCCAAAATCGACCTCTTCGCGGATGTGCCCGTTGATGGCGAAGAACGGCACGCCCCACGGCCCTGTCGGTCCCGGTTCCGCGACGTCGACGCCAAACTGGAACTCCCACGGTTCAGATTCGTCGTAGTGGAACGCCCAGCCCATTTCGGCATACCACCGCCAGGCCGGCAGCGGGAAGTACGAAAAGGCGAGCGTCAGCACATCTCGACTAAAATTGATCCGGTCGACGAGGGCATGTTCGCGAATCGCATACTCGTCGCCCATGTGCGAGCTGAGATGGTAGTACGAGAATTTCGTTTGCCACTTTTCGCGGCCGTAAATAAGCGGCATGCCGAAGCGGAAGTCGACCGCTTCGACGTCCCAGTTCGCATCGAGGTTGAGCCGTGGGAACGCGGCGCCTTCGATTTGGAATTCGGCGCCTTCGTTTCGGCCGGGACCGTCACTCCCGTAACGAAGGAGCGACGCACGACCGCCAAGCGACACGTCGAGGTAGTCGGTATTGTTCGGGGCGTTGTGGAACGCGACGCCTGAGATCCGCGGCTCGTGGACGCCGGCCCAGTACGATTGCCAGATGACGTTTTCGGGGAGGAGCCGCCATTGCCACAAGGCGGGGTCTTTCGGCGAGATGTCGCCGTGATCGATGAACAGCGGCATCGCGACCGGCGGCGCGACGAAGACCGGCGGCGGGCAGGCCATCATCTGATCCATGGGCATGTCGGTCGCCATGGGCATGGCCAACGGCGTTGGCGCCTGAGCCACTTGGACCGGCAGGCCGGCTGGCGTCGCGGCTGCTTGAGCGAGGTCGCCGGCGCCGGGCGTCGGCAAGATGCTGGCATCGGCACGATAAGGTTGCCAGCTGCCCAAGTTGGAAGTGGGCGCTTGCGCCCACCCGCTACAGGTCCCCGCCAGGGTTCCTGTTGCGGTGGCAAGAACCCACAGCACTCGTAGCGACCTGATGTCCATCGAGGGGAAGGGTATTGAACTCCCGCAATTTCGCGAAGAGCGATTTTTGCGGGAATTCGGCTACCTCGACACCCCAGTCGCCCCACTTACAATGGGCTACTTGCCCCGATCTTCCCGCCTTGCCGAGGCGAGCCGGGCGCCAGCAACCGCACGAGCGTTCGCCCTACCATGGTTCTCCTGGAAATGAGCATCGTGCCGCTCGGGCAGGGCGAAAGCGTCAGCCGCTACGTCGCCCAATGCGTCGAAATCGTCGAGCGGTCGGGCCTGCCATACGAGCTGCACGCGATGGGGACGATCGTCGAAGGCGAGTTAGCGCAAGTGCTCGACCTGATGCGCGAGTGCATTGAGACGGTTGCCAAGTCATCGAACCGCGTCAGCTGCACGGCGAAGATCGACTACCGTCAGGGAGTGTCGGGCGGCATCCAAGCGAAGGTGGCAAGCGTGCGCGCCAAGCTGGGACAAACGCCTCCCGCGAACTAGCGAGCCCACGGACTCCCCTGCCCTATGAGCGATCACCTCCCCATCCTTGGCCGTGTCCCGAGCGGCATCTTTATCCTCACCATCGGCCGCGACGAGCGTGCCACGGGGATGCTTGCCAGTTGGGTGATGCAGGCGGGGTTCGAACCGCCATGCGTGACTGTCGCGGTGAAGCGCGGCCGTTACGTTGCCGATTGGCTGGCCGCGGGCGAGCCGTTCGTGCTGAACGTCGTCGGCGAGAAGCAGCACCAGTTTTTGAAGCACTTCGGCAAAGGGTTTGAACCGGAACAGCCTGCGTTTGAAGGCGTCGAAACCTTCACTGCGGCGAACGGCGTTCCCGCACTGGGCGGCGTCGTGGGGCATTTGGAATGCCTGCCGCAATCGCACGTCGAGTCGGGCGATCACGTCATTTTTCTAGCCCGCGTCACCGGCGGCGCCCTGACCACCTCCGACTTGCCGCCGATGGTTCACATTCGCAAGAGCGGAGCCAACTACTAGCCGCCCGGCGAGTTAAACTTCCAATTTCACTGCAACGCCCCTCCCGCCTCGATTCATGCCCACCTCAGATCTCATTGTCATTGGCGGAGGCATCGTCGGCCTCGCCACCGCGTACAAGTACCAGCAGCAATTCCCCGGCCGCAGCGTGCTGCTGCTCGAAAAGGAAAGCGAGCTCGCCGCCCATCAAACGGGCCGCAACTCGGGCGTGCTCCACTCGGGAATTTACTACAAACCAGGTTCGCTGAAGGCGAAGAACTGCCGCGAGGGGAAGCTCGCGATGGAAGCGTTCTGCCAGGCAGAAGGCGTTCCCTACGACATCTGCGGAAAGGTGATCGTCGCCCTCTCGGACGAGGAGTTGCCCCGCCTCGACAGCATCTACGAACGCGGCCTGGCCAACGGCGTGAAGTGCGAGATCATCAGTCGTGAACGGCTGCTTGAACTCGAACCGCACGTCGCCGGTATCCGCGCGATCCATGTTCCGGAAACGGGCATCGTCGACTACCCGATGGTCTGCAAAAAGCTGGCGGAGCGAATCGTCGCCGCGGGCGGCGAGATCAAGCTCGGCACGGCTGCTCTTGGGTTTAAGAGCGACGGAGCGACCACCATTGTCGAGACGATTGCCGGCGGGTTCGCCGCACGGCAGGTCGTCAATTGCGCAGGGCTCTACAGCGATCGCGTCGCCGCGCTCACCGGCGAGGAACCGCCGGCAAAGATCATCCCCTTCCGCGGCGAGTATTTCGAGCTCAAGCCAGAAGCCGAACACTTGGTGAAAAACCTCATCTACCCGGTGCCCGATCCGGCGTTCCCGTTCTTGGGCGTCCACTTCACGCGGATGATCAACGGCGGCATTGAGTGCGGTCCGAACGCCGTGCTGGCGTTCGCGAGAGAAGGGTATTTCAAGTCGACAATCAACATTCCCGAGCTTGCCGAATCGCTGACTTATCCAGGGTTCCTTCGGTTGGCGGCCAAATATTGGAAAATGGGCGCCGGCGAGATGTGGCGGAGCGTCAGCAAGCGGGCGTTCGTCCGGGCCCTCGCCCGGCTCGTACCTGAGATCAAAGCTGAGCATCTCGTCGCTGCCCCGGCCGGCGTGCGGGCCCAGGCCTTGATGCGCGACGGTTCGTTGGTCGACGACTTCCTGATTGAATCGCACGGCAACGTGGTGAACGTCCTCAACGCCCCGTCGCCCGCGGCGACTTCGGCGCTGACGATTGGCGACTCGATTGTCGAGCGACTGGCAGCAGCCCGCAGCTAGCCGAGAACGCAAAAATCCCCCCCAGACGGCGGGGAAGTTTTGAGAGCCCACTTCGGCAAACCGTCAGAGGCGCGTTTTCAGCCGCCAAACGGCCAGATTTCGCTTGTCCCGGGCAGCGCCGCTCCCTACTCTTACACCGTCTTGCGGAGCCTCTCCTCTGCGCCTCGACGGCCCGGCAACGCGCGGCCGCGCGTCGAAGTTTGTTGCGAATGTGCACCTGGGTGACATGGTACGAGTCGTTTCTCTTCTGCTTGTCGCGTTAGCAGTGTCGTTCGGCGGCCCATCGCTGCGCGCGGCCGACTACAGTGAATTCGTCACTGGCGACTTGTCGGGAAACCCCGCCCTCCCCACGCTCTGGTCGCTTACGCCTGGCGGTAACACGCTGGTCGCTTCGAGTTCTGCAGTTGATCAGGACTTACTGCGATTCGACGTGCCGACCGGGTATGTGCTTAGTTCGATCGTCGTGCAGTTTCATGAAAGCCCGAGTCGCGTCTTCACGGGAATTCAAACCGGGACGACGTGGACGGCGGGCGTCGGCTTCGAAATTGACCCGACGAACATGCTGGGGTGGGTTGATTTTCCTTTCAATCCGGAACACTCACACCAAGAGACCGATATCCTAGCGGCCATCGGCGAGGCGCCCGGTTCGATTGGCTTTGCCCCCCCGCTGGCAAGCGGCTCGTACACGATGCTATTCCAAGCGCCGAGCTCCATCGTGCCATTTGCCCTGCAGTTCAACGTAACGCAGGTCGGCGGCGGATTGTCGGCCGACTTCAATCGCGACGGCTTCGTGAATGGAGCCGATTTGGCGATGTGGCGGCAAGCGTTTGGGGCCGGTGCAGGAGCAGACGCCAATCAGGACGGCCGCACCGATGGCTCCGACTTCGTTATCTGGCAGCGCCAAAACGGTCAATCAGGGTCGATTTCTGCGATTCCTGAACCTGCCTCGATCATGTTGGCGATGCTGGGAATCGGCGCAGCGGCGTGCCGCCGCGAGCGACTGGCTCGACGGCGATCGGGTATCGCTGGAACTCATCAAGGACTTGCCCAACGCGTGCCTGTCACGGAGCAACACGGATGATTGATCTGCGCAACCACGTCCGACAACGGGGCATGACGCTCGTTGAGCTGCTGGTCGTCATCGCGATCATTGGCCTATTGGTCGCATTGCTGCTGCCTGCGGTGCAGATGGCCCGCGAGTCGGCGCGCAAGCAGGCCTGCGGCAACAACCTGAAGCAAATTGGCCTGTCGCTACAGAACTACGTCGCCGCCAAGAAAGCCTACCCGGCTGGGTACGTCTCGAAGCTCCGCCCGAATGGCGACGACGCCGGCCCTGGCTGGGCGTGGGGCGTGGAACTGCTTCCCTATTTGGAGCAACAAGCGCTTTACGAGTTGGTTGACTTCAAGGCGCCGGTGGAATCGCTCGCTGCGGAGCGGGTGCGGTTGCGTTCGCTACCGGTGTTTATCTGCCCTTCCGATCATCAATTTCAGGCCGTGGTCGACGTGAAGATGAATGCCTTCTTCAAAGCAGTCTGCCAAATGGCCGCGGCGAACTACGTCGCCAGCGCCGGGGCCGTGCGGCCGACTTGCATCGTGTGTCGCGACCACTTCGACGGCGTCTTCGGCCGCAATCGCCAAACGAAGCCCGAAGAGTTGCTCGACGGCTCCTCCAACACGCTCGCGATTGGCGAACGATCGGCGCAATGGTCTAGCGCCGTGATGTGGGGCGTCGTCGCTGGCTCGCGCTTGTTCGACAATCAACATCCCGGTGAGTTCGCCGGGGGCCCTGGCTTCGTGTTGGGCACGACGTTCAAAGACGGCTTCAACATCTGCGACACCGAAGAGGAAGATCGGAACGCTTCGACCAGCTACGCCGAAGGTTTCGGCAGCCAACATCCGGGCGGCGCCTATTTCGCTTTCTGTGACGGCGGGACGCGATTCGTATTCGACACGGTCGACCCGGCGGTGATGAACGCCCTGGCGACGCGAGACACGATGTCGAAAGAGGGCAAGGAAGACCCGATCATTCACGAGAGCCCGTTCTGAGGCTGTGGCGAAAGGACCCCGACCCCGTCTTGCACAGCCGCATGAGCAGTAGCGCCCATGCGAGTAGGCTCAAGCCAGTTGGTTCCGGAATTGCCGCGAGACTCGGCGTCGCCGGCCACGAGCGGCCGAAGCCTTCTTTCCAAACGGACAAGTCGTCGACGTCGACAACCTTGTTGAGCGAGCCGTCAGCCGCGAGCTCCGTCGTCGAACCGAACGTACGCTGCCAAGCGAGGAAGTCGCCGCCGTTGACGAGGTCATTCTTGTCGTAGTCGCCGGGCAATCGAGCGTCGCTGTTGATCGTCCGTGAAGCGAGATCGTATTCCTCCGGGGACAGGCTGTAGTTGAGCGCAATCAGAAACGGCTCGGAAGCGGCGTAGTTCGGCGAAGTCAGTCGCGCGAAAAAACCGTAGGCGCCAAACTTCGCTGCCGGCGAATCGTCGAGGAAGTACAGCAGCGGATGTTGATGGGAGCCGATCTCTCCCGGGTTCGGTTCGAGGATTTTCACGCTCGAAGCCGTCGTCGGGGCTGTGAACTGCGTGATTCGAACGTCGCCGAACCCCTTCTGCGACGCGATACGGACGAGCGGATCGTCGGGCGCGACAGCGAGCGTTGCCGTTTCCTTATCCCAAAACCAGAGCCAGCGATTTGGTGTCGCGACATCGGTGAAGTCGGGTCGCGCGAGAACCTCCAGCGAAAGCTGGCTCCCCGCCGCGACGCCGGTCACCTGAAAACCGGGGAGCGACGTGAACTGCGTGTTGTTAGGCCCGAGGTCGAGGAAGGCGTCCTCGTGGTAGTCGAAGCCTTGCCTCGCGTAACCAGCCGACAGCGGCAGCCCGCCGGAAATCGTCAGCACGCCGCTACTGCCGTCGACGTGGATCGGCAAGCCGTGGCCGCGCGCAACGGCCGGCGCCAGTGCAGCCAGAGCGGTTAGCATGAGGGCAGCGTATGTTTTATTCATGAGAAACTCTCGATGTCGTTCAATGGGCGCCGCGCCGCATCACTGCGGCTTGGCGAAGTTGAAACCTTCGTCGGTCCATTGGCGAATGACGTCGCCGCTGATCGTTTCCACGTGAGCGTCAAGGTAGAGGTAGTTCGACGACTCCGCGTGCCGGTCGAGCTTCACGTCGCGGACAATCATGTCGTCCACGAAATCTTCGCTGACCGTCAGTTCGGTAAACCACTCCGAAGCGTGGGCGTGTTCGACGCCTGACTTGGCGGACCATTTGTCGGCGATCTCGAAGACGGTCATCGTCTTCGAGGTACTCGGGACCTGCCGTAGGTAGCGAACGAAGCCCGCGTCTTCGTCGAGCGTCGCCGGATCCTTGTCGTTGATCAAGAAATCGTTGGCGACGTAACTCGATCCCTTGGCCGCAAGCCGTTCGTCAGCAATCGGATCCTCGGGGCAAACACGAATCGCGTCGACGCTTTCCATGTAGGGCGCGAGCGTGTAGACCCAACTCAGGTTTTCGCCCTGGTGGTAGTTGTGCGGCAGTTCGCCGTCGTGGTCGTCGCAGAAGCGAAGCACGCCGAGGCCAATCTGCCGCAGCTGATTCTTGCAGGCGGCAGAGCGCGCGGCAGCCCGCGCGCTCTGTACCGCCGGCAAGAGCAATCCCACCAACACGCCGATAATCGCAATGACGACCAGCAGTTCCACCAGCGTCATTGCTTTACGGGCTTGGTGCATGGTTACGCCTCACTACTGCCGCGGCGGCGACTCGCGACGCCCAGGCAGATGAGCGCGAGCCCGGCGAGCGCGAGGCTGGCTGGTTCGGGAATCGCCGTCATCGCCTGAATGGCGCCGGCTGCAATTCCTTGTTGTTGAGCGAAGGCGAGCGTCGCCGCTCCCGCTTCGCTCGGCGTGACGCCCTTCGGCAACACGAAATAAAACGGGGCCGAGTCCGTCAGCCCGGCGGCCGAGACCTTCAGGCTGAGCAGGTAAACGCCGTCGGCCAGCGTGCTCGTGTTCGACGAGCCGTCGCCGAGGAAACGATACCCCATCCCTGTGTGAGCCTCTTCATCGGTCACGCTCAAGCTGTATGCCAGCGACGCGAAGGGCCCGACGTCGGCCGTCGTCGCCGTCAGCGGGTTGCCGCTCACGGTTTTGTACAGCTGCAGTTGCGTGACGCCGGCGTCAACGAAACTCGCGCCGTTCCACTTTTTCAGTCCATCAACGATGCTTGTCGTGTAGTTTCCCGTTTTGAACGGATGGGAAGCGGCGTCCACGAAACCGACGCCCACCGCGATGCCGGGGCCCGAGCCGGCGGTACCAGGGGGCTGCACCAGCCACTGGCTGGAAACATTTACGACGGGCAGCACATACAGCGACGTTGCCGGCGAAACGGGGACGTAGTCGTCGATCAGCACCTGCCGAGTAACGATCTTTCCCGCTTCGGCAGTCAGCTGAATCTGCGGGCCGTGGGCGTGCAGAGGCGAGGCCGCCGCCGCGATGAGCGCAGCGGCGAGCGCAAACATATTCCAACGCATGAGTACAAATTCCTCCAAAATGCGTGCCAGCGCGGCGCTTCGACCATCGTGGTGCGAGTTGCTCGCGACAATCGATGCGAGGTCAATGCGCAATAGCGAATCACGATCGGAGGTCCGCGTGCTAAATTGCGCGCAAACCTCTAGCGCAACCGCTGGCGTCAAGAAACATTGATGCCTTAAGACGCGAGTAACTCGCGGGCATCCGGCGGAGGAGTCGCCACATCGCGGCTAGGAGAAAAGTACCGCGGCGGAGCTTCGATCGCGAGCGGGCCGAGATCTACAAATGCATCCGCGAGCATCGGCAGCGCCGGCGGAACCGACGGCGGCAGCAGGCCGACCGAAACGCTGATTCCACGACATTTCAGGGCACAAATTAGTAGCACAGTCTTGCCGCCCGACGACGCTGAGCGGGTCGATTCGCCGTCATGACTGCAGGCGTCATCCGCGCAGCCGCCGCTCTGCTGTTCACAGCAAGCTGAGCGCTGCGCACAGCACGAGGAACCGGCGGCGCTACAAGCCGTTTGCTTCGCTAGTTCCCGACGGGCGGCGGCGATGACATAGACGGGGACATCCACGTTATTACGCTCGGCCCACGCCACCTTCTGAGCGTTCGTGAAGCAGCAGCAACCCCGCCAGCAAGTCTCGGCGTCGGTGCAGCCGCAGGGGCAGTTTTGGCAGGGAAACGGCGCCCCAGAGTTGGCGGCGCGCTGAGCGGAGATCGGCACGCCAAGCGAACCGATGGTGACCGTCACGACGGCCAGCCAGATCGATAGTCGATGAAACCGACTCAAGAAACCATCTCCTGCGTGGCCGGCGATTGGTCGCTCAGCCAAGCCAAGAGTATAGACCAGCGGCAGACCGCTGCGAAGCGGGCGGATGCGTCTACACGGGGAATTCACATCCTAGCGAGACGATTCGCGAGATTGCCACCGCCTACGCCGGCGAGTAAAATCATAGCCAATCGCTATAACTAAACAGAAATCGATAGCTCAACGACATGGAACTCCACCAACTCCGTTACTTCGTCGCCGTCGCCGATCAGGGGAGTTTCACGAAGGCCGCCGCCAAGTGCGACGTCGCCCAACCGTCGCTCAGCCAGCAGGTGATCAAGCTTGAAAAAGAGCTGCGGCATCCACTATTCGAACGGCTCGGCCGCACGATTCGTCTCACCGATGCGGGACGCGCCCTCTACGATCACGCCGTCGCCGTGCTCGCGCGCGTCGACGAGATTCGCGATCGCGTCACGGCCGCCACCGACCCGAAACGAGGCACGGTGACCATCGGCGCGATCCCGACGATCGCGCCCTACCTGATGCCGTCGCTGCTCAAATCGTTCGGCAAGAAGTTTCCGCAGGCGACGCTCGCGCTGCACGAGAACCTGACCGACCCAACGACCCGCGCGTGCCTGGCGGGCGAGATCGACGTCGGCATCATCGCGTCGCCGTCGGCGAGCGATCTGCTCCACAGCGAGCCGCTGTTCACCGAGAGCTTGCTGCTCGCCCTGCCGCCGAGCCATCCGCTCGTTAAAAAACGAAAAGTGTCTCTCGACGAATTGGAGCGCGAGCCATTCGTGCTGATGAGCGAACTCCACTGCTTAGGGGATCAAATTGTGGGCTTTTGCCGCCAGCGGGGGTACTCGCCGGTGGTCCGCTGCCAAGGGGTGCAGTTGCTGACAATCCAGGAACTCGTCGCGCAAGGGCACGGCGTGTCGCTGATCCCCGCGATGGCGCACGAAATGGACCGCGGTCGCCGCTGCGAGTATCGAGAACTCGCCGATCCGACGCCAACGCGGACGATCCACGCCATTTGGCACAAAGATCGGTACCAATCGCCGCTGGTGAAAGAGTTTATTCGAGCGCTCCGCGACCACGCCGCCCGACAAGGCAACTAACGCAGCATTTCTAGCCCCAGGCTCCGCCTGGGGGTCGCGCGGCGTTACGCACGGCGACGCCGACCGGAATGGAAACCCACCCCCGGCCAGAGGCCGGGGCTAGGACACTAGCAACTCCGTCGACACTTTCCCGTGCTTCAAAAACACCGCCAGCGGATACAGCAACCCCAGCGCCGGCAGCGGATCGTTCCACGCCCAAATGTCGGACACCGTGTGGCCATGGTCGCGGAATAGCTTGCGGGCCAGTTCAACGCGTCCGCGGACGTCGGCGCCTTCCTCTAGTCGACCAATAAAATCCTTGATCGCCTTCATGCGTTGACCAGAGCCAAACTCACCCCGCGCCTGCTCGAACGACGCCCGCAGCGTCCCCATCTGCCGGTCGTCCTGAATGATCTCGGTCAACGTCGAGAGCATCGAAACGACCGGCGTCTCGGTCTTGATCGTCGGATCGCCCGGCACAATCGGCGGCACCTTGCCGTCAAGTGCGAGCCGATAGAGCAGCCACGGATAATCCCAACCCGACGCGACCGATTGCGTTAGCCCGCCCCAGAAGCGGGGATTCACCTCGATGAGTTGCGGCGTCGTCGCTTGCCCGTCCCAACGGAAGTCGATCTCGGCGACGCCATGCCACTTCAAGCTGGCGAGCAGCGCGGCGCCCGTCTGCTCCATCGCCGGCTCGCTCACCGTCTCTCGCAGCACGCCGGTGCCGCTCCGCACGGGGTAAGTGCGAATGTTGTGGTACGTCATCGTCGTCGCGAGTTCGCCGTGATTGAATAGGAACGTCGCGCAATAATCTTCGCCGGGAACCGAGGCCTGCAGTAACGGCACGGCGTCATTGCCGAGCGTGTAGCGATGGATAAATTCCTCGCACGCATGAATGGCTTCGGCCGAGTTCGTCGCCCGTTTCACCCCCACGGCCGCGGCGGAACGCCGCACTTTGACGAACGCCGGATAGTTGAACCCGACGGCCCGCTCGCGGAACTCGTCGAGCGAATCGGCGACAATTGTTTCCGGAATAGGAAGCTCTCGCTGTTGGCAGAGCCGCGCGAGCGTCCCCTTGTCGTCGACTTGCATGATCTGCTCGATCGTCGGAATCGCGAATTTGATCAGCGGTTCGAAGCGATCGCGATTCGCCGAGATAAGATACGTTTCCTTGTGAAACGGCATCAGCACATATTCTTCGCCCGCGACGTAGTGCCGGCGAATCACCTCTTCGAGCTTCGCGAGAAAACCCTCCGGATCGTTGTCGGGATTCGGGTAAAGAAAGCTCTCGACCGTGTACCGCGAAAAACTGGCCGGGGCGAAGCGATACTCATCGCCGGCGATGATCTGAACGCCGCGGCGACCGAGGCTGCGGGCAGCGGCGAGGGCATTCCAACCGCGGGCGAACGTGAGAATGGCTTTCATGGCGATCCGGAGGAAAACGAAGCGACGATCTCTATGGTGGCAAATCGACTCGCGCGGCGACGGGGCATCGGTTTCATTCGGCAGGATTGCGGGCTTCTTGTCGCCTCGGCCCGCGCGCTTCCGCGGCGATCGACACGGCCGGCGCGATCGGAAGCGCAGCGGCGCAGTTCGCTCGCATCTCCCCTAGCCCCGGGCTCCGCCCGGGGGTCGCGTTGCGTCACGCACGACGATGTCTACCGGAATGGAGACCTACCCCCGGGCGGAGCCCGGGGCTAGGGAAGACGTGGCTTGTTAACGATTAGTGAGCAATGCGGTTCATCAAGCTGGGACAACCTGTTGCCACGCCACCGAGCCGCATCATGCCGCACATCGACGCCAGCAAAAAGATCTTCATCGCCGGCGGCAGCGGGTTCTTGGGAATCTCGCTCGCCACCCATCTCGCGGCACTTGGTTGCGACGTCGTGATCGCCTCGCGAAAACCGCCCAAGCCGCGCGGGCCGTGGCGGCATGTACCGTGGGACGCCCGCACGGTCGGCGAATGGCAACGCGAACTCGACGGCGCCGCCGGCTTGGTGAATCTCGCCGGCCGCAGCGTCGACTGCATCAAAACGCCCGACCATTGCGACGAAATTCTCCGCTCGCGGGTCGAGGCGACGCTGGTGCTCGGCCGCGCCCTCCGCAACGTCGATCGCCCGCCGCCTGTGTGGGTGCAGATGAGCACCACCCACATCTATGGCGATCCGCCCACCGCAACCTGTGACGAAGACTCGCCCACCGGCTTCGGCCTAGCGCCGACTGTCGGCCGCGCGTGGGAAGCGGCCTTTCGCGAAAGCCTCCTGGCGGAACAGCGCGGCGTGGTCTTGCGCACGAGTTTCGTGCTCGGCCGCGATCGAGGCGCCGGCGGCGGCGCGCTCACGACGCTCGCGCGACTAGCCCGCTGCGGACTCGGCGGCCGCGTCGGTTTGGGAACGCAGGGGATGAGTTGGATCCACGAGACCGATCTCAATCGTCTCGTCGAGCGCGGGTTGTTCGACGAGACGATGCGAAGCTCGTACATTTCGTCATCGCCGCAACCTGTCGCGCAGCACGAGTTCGCCCGCGAGTTGCGCCGCGCCGTCGGCATGCCGATTGGGTTGCCCGCACCCGAATGGTTGGTGCGGCTTGGCGCCCACTACATACTGCGCCGCGATCCTGAATTAGCCCTCTACGGCCGCTACGTTGCATCATCGCGTCTGGCCAAGGAAGGGTTTCAATTCGAATTCCCACAACTGAGGTCCGCGCTCGCCGACCTGCTTACGTAGGCTCTGTGAGCTAAAAGCGGACAAACTGTTTCAGTCATTGCCTCGAAGCGCAATCAACCAATCGGCAGTCGGATCGCAACATCCCCTGCCCCGGGATCGATCACCACGGCGACCTGAATGTTGGACCCATATCTCATCTTGTAGCTGTTATCGACTAGAGTCATAATACTCATATCGCCCGTTTTTTGGTTCAATCGTCTAAGCGACTGCCTTTTGTGGATGTTCTGACTGACCTTCTGTCTGCCGCCGGCGCCTCAGTAGAAGTCGACCGCAGCACCGCATGCGACGCTAATTGGCGGATGGAATTAGCCGGCGGCAAGGCGATAGAATTTTTCGCCGTCGGTGCAGGAACGTTTGAACTCTGTTCCGACGCCGCGTCGCTGGAACTCGCCGCGGGACAGCTGGCGTTCGCCGCCGCAACGCCAGGTCGAACGACGATCGCCAACCTGAGCGGCGACGGCGCCGCGCTGGTCGTGGGGCGAATTCACCTGCAGCCAAGCATGGCCAACTTCGCCGGCAACGACCTGCCTTGGCTCACCGTCGAACTCGATCCCACCAACACCGCGCTCGTCGCCCGCTTGATTGCCGAGGCGACCGAGGCCTCCCCTGGCTGGCGTTCCACCGCGAGGGCGATCGCGCATGGGCTGTTTGTCTCGGCGCTCCGTTCTCGCGGCACAGCGCCTAACGAAGATCCCGGCTTGATGCGCGGGCTCGCCGATCCTGAAATCGGTGAAGCACTCCGGCTGATGCATCTTCACCCGAATCATCCGTGGACTGTTGCGGAATTGGCGGAACGGCTCGCTGTGTCACGTTCGGGCTTTGCCGCGAGGTTCAAGAAGATCGCCGGCCGGCCACCGCTCGCCTACCTCACTTGGTGGCGACTGCACCGCGCCGCCGCGCAGTTGCGTGGCAACGACGGCGCCACGCTGGCTCAAGTCGCGCGAGCTGCAGGGTACGATTCCGACGCGTCGTTCGGCAAAGCGTTCCGCCGCGAGTTCAGCATGACGCCCGGCCAGATGCGTCGCGACGGCGGACGGCTGAAATCCTCGCCGCTGCAGCTCGAACTGAAGAAGCGGACGCCGTTCGAAGTCCCTGAGCAAGAGGCGGTGCTGAACCTCATGAAGAGCAGCGAGAAAATCCGCTGCGAGGTCGAACCGCTATTCGCTGCATATGGGCTGACGATTCCGGCGTACAACTTATTGCGAATCTTGCGCGGGGCGGGCGAAGCGCTCCCGCTGGCGGAGATCGAAGCTCGGATGGTGATCGCCCATCCGTCGCCGCCGGATCTCGTCGCCGAACTTTGCACAGCGGGATTCGTGGAGCAGGAAGTAGACGCCGCCCTCGCAGTCACGATGGCCGGCAAGGAAGTGCTCGCCAATCTTGACGACGCGGTTCTTGATCTCCACCGCCGGCAGCTAGCGCATTTCTCTGCGATGGAAATCGCCGACCTCAATCGGCTGCTTGCAAAGCTGCGGCGGACTGACCTCTAAGCCGCCGCTGGTTGCGGCCAGCCGACGAGTCTTCAGCCACTGCAGAAATCTCGCCAGAAAAAAGTTGCTTGCATCGCGCCCGCGCCGACGATACCGCAGTGGACATGCGACCACCACCTTGAGGCGCGGCTGCGATGATGAATTGGCTGTTCACCGATATGGACGCGTACTTTGCCTCAGTGGAGCAGCACCTGCGGCCGGAACTGCGCGGCCGGCCCGTAGGGATCATCCCGGTCGAGACCGACTTCACCTGCATCATCGCCGCCAGCTACGACGCCAAACGGCATGGGGTGAAAACAGGAACCGGCGTCCGCGACGCGAGGCGGATGTGCCCCGGCATCAAGCTGGTGAAAGCTCGGCCGAGCATCTACGTCGAAAAGCATCACGAGCTGCTGCGCAGCGTCGATGAGGTCGCGCAGGTCGAAAAGGTCTACTCGATTGACGAGTGGTCAGTCCAATTACGCGGTCCGCAGCGGGACTCGACGGCGGCGCGGCAGTTGGCCGAACAGGTGAATCGCAAGATACTAAATGACTTCGGCCCCTGGCTGAGTTGCTCGATCGGCGTGGCGCCGACGCGGCTCCTCGCCAAGATTGCCAGCGGACTCGGCAAGCCCAACGGGCTGACGGTCCTCTCGACCGACGACCTGCCGGGGCGCTTGGAACATCTCAAACTGACCGACCTCTGCGGCATCAGCGACGGGATGCTGGCCCGCTTGCAATCGCATGGCGTCCACACGGTTCGCCAACTTTGGGAGACCGACCAGCGCGAAGCGACGCGAATTTGGGGGTCGGTCGCCGGCGGCCAGTGGTGGGCCGGCTTCCATGGAATCGACCTCCCGGAGGTCGCGACGCGGCGAAGTTCGATGAGCCACGGCAGCGTCCTGGCGCCCGAGTTCCGCACCGAAGAGGGAGCGAGGCTCATTCTCTCGCGGCTGATTTGCAAACTCGGCCAACGACTTCGCCGGCATGGCTACGTCGCCCAAACGCTGCGGGTCTCCCTCCGCGACGAACGGGGCGGTCGGTACGGCGACGAGATCGGCGTCCCGCTAGTGAACGACACGGCAACGCTGCTCCACCAATTTTTTAAACTCTGGGACCGCCGCCGACCGAACGGCCAAGCGATCAAAAAAGTCGACCTCGTCGTCGGCGGACTGAAGCTGGCGACCGAGGTGTCGCGGCCGCTGATCGAGGAGTTCGACAAACTCGCGCGGGCGTCGAAGGCAGTCGACGCGATCAACCTGCGCTGGGGGGCGTCGAAGGTGTACTTCGCCCCGATGCACAACTGCCGCCAGGCGATGGAGAACAAGATTGCGTTTGGGCGGATACCGGATGCGAGTGATTGAGTTAAGATGCCTCCAGCGATGGCGCGGACCTCGCGCCTTTGCGGATCATCTCAGAGGACTAAAATGCGTCGATCTAGCAACGAAGTTGCCATCCAGACAATCATATTCGGAACGCTAGGCTTTCGCGCCTCTCTCGAAGTGACCGAGCATCCACGATGCAGCGAGGTCTGCTCTCGACCTACTACCTTGGCTCGAACAATTGAACTTCGGCGACCGTGTTAAGGAAGTTCATCGCGAGATTCTGAGCACGCCACACGGCGACTTGCCGCAAGAATTTGTGACGGAAGCCGTTTGGCGAGGAGAGGCTGCTTATTTCTTGGGATGGGCAATACAGCTATTCGACAAACCACACCCCTCGACGTTCACCGATCCAGGAGCGCTAACGGGCGTCCTCCAATTGCTTCAGCCGGACGCCAACGAATTGGTTCCGAGTGCACGTCTACGCGCGCATCCCGAAATCGACGATTACAGCGCACTCTGTCTCTTGATAAGGCATCTGCTTCAGCTTCAGGAGATGCAGGCAGGCGGGAGAGACTCGCTTGAGCGCGCATACCAGTCGAGATTAGCCAAACTCGGACTGAGCCCAGCTTCCAATCGGCTTGAGCCAGGTGCGGCAGACGCAGTGATATCTTCCACTGCGAAAGACTCTAGGGGGCTGTACGTCGTGCGAAGCTTGGCAGCCGAATGGCTGCTCGGCGAAGAGGAGTGACAAGCATCTCCTCGGTTGCCCCGCCTTCCAAAAGTGCTCGTCCAAATGGCCAATCTGGCGGTGATGCAAGTCGGGGCGACAGGATTCGAACCTGCGACCTCCTGGTCCCAAACCAGGCGCTCTAGCCAAGCTGAGCTACGCCCCGCGGCGTTGGACGCGGCCCAGCTGAACCGGGCCCGCGAATGGCAATCCCGTATGGTAGCGGGCCGGGCGGCAGAGGGCAACGCGAGAAGGGGTCGGGGGCCTTTTGCCACTGGCGGCGCACCACTCAAAGCATTCCGCCCAGTGGCAAAAGGCCCCCGACCCCGTTTAGCATCCACGCCCAAGCGGTAGGCGGGGCGGACCCCTCGGAGTACCTCGGGGTGACGGGCTCTGGCCCGGCGGCAACAAAAAAAGCGGGGGCGAATCGCTTCGCCCCCGCTTCTGATTTTGGGGAAATCGTCGAACTCCAGCCGGCGTCTAGAACGTGCCGGTCTGCTGCGGCGCCGACTGCTGGCTCAGGCCTGCCCGCAAGCGGTCGAACTCTTCGTGGCTGGCGAAGTGAATCGTGAACTTGCCGCGGCCCTTGGCCGACTGCTTGATCTCGACCTTCGTTCCCAGCGACAGCGACAGTTGCTCTTCCATCTCGCGGATGTGCTGCCCCGGTTGCAGCGGCGAGGGGCGGCTGTTGCCTTCGGCGTCGACAATCGACAGCGGCTCGCCGTCGGTGCGACGGATGTGCTCTGAGACCGCTTGCTCGACGGCGCGAACCGACAGCGATTCCTTCTGGATGCGGCGAGCAAATTCCATCTGCTCGTGCTCATCGCCCAGCGGCAACAAGGCGCGGGCATGGCCGGCGGTCAGGTCGCCGCGGGTGATCATCCCCTTCAGCTCTTCCGGCAGTTCCAGCAAGCGAAGCAAGTTGGCGACGGTTGAGCGATCGATGCTCACGCGAGTGGCGACTTCTTCCTGCGTGCAGCCGTACTGATCCATGTACCGCTTGAACGACGCGGCCTTTTCGATCGGGTTCAGGTCTTTGCGCTGAACGTTCTCAACCAGGGCCAGCTCGGCCATCTGCTGATCGGTGACGTCGCGGATCTGCACCGGCACCCGTTCCCAGCCAGCCATCTGCGCGGCCCGCAAACGTCGCTCGCCAGCGATCAGTTGAAAGCGTCCCTCGAACGGACGGACGACGATCGGCTGCAGAAAGCCGTGGGTGCGGATGCTATCACACAGGTCCGCGATCTCGGCTTCATCGAAGCTCGTCCGCGGCTGATAAGGATTGCGATCGATCGTAACGAGCCCGAGCCACTGCTGGCCGTCGGCCGAGCGGGTGACGTTCTCGTCGGTGCTAGCACTCGACTGATAGCTGTTTTGGTTGAACGATTGTTGACCATCTTCTGATTCGTAGAGCTGGACTTCCGACTGGTCGTCCTGCGATTGAGCTTCGAAGCTGCGGCCTAGCAGCGCTTCCAACCCCCGGCCCAAACGACGTTCCTTAGACACGCTCCAATACCTCCTGGCAGAGTTCCACGTAGGCGCGAGCCCCCCGCGAACGCGGGGCGTAGTCGATGACCGACCGTCCGTGGCTCGGGGCCTCGGACACCGCAGCATCTCGTGGAATCACGGTTGAAAAGACGATTCCCCCGAAGAAATCCCGCACCTCGCGATCGACCTCGGCAGTAAGCTCCAAAGTCGCGTCGTACATGGTGAGGAGAATTCCCCCGAATTCTAATCGGCTGTTCGACCGCCCCATCACTTGTTTGATTACCTCAATCATTTGCGTGAGCCCCTCCATCGCGAAATACTCGCACTGAATGGGCATGAGCACTTCGCTAGCACTGGCGAGCGCGGTGCGAGTAAGGGCGCCGACCGAGGGGGGGCAATCGATCAGCACCGAATCGAATGAGCCGAGGCTGCCCGACAAGTGGGTTGCTAGCATCAGCGAGCGGGAGTCGGACGAGTTCGCCAAGGCGTCGACGTCTTCAAAGCTGCGGGCGCCTGGCAGCAGCGAGAGGTTCGGCAGGTAGGTCTCGCGGAACGATTCGCGGAGCGGGCGGGAGTCGACCAGGGCGTGGCGAGCGTCCGGAATCAGCCCCAGGCCGGTGGTGGCGTTGCACTGCGGGTCGAGGTCGACGAGCAGCGTGCGGTCGCCCGACATCGCGATCGCGCACGCTAGGTTGAGGGCGGTCGTCGTTTTGCCGACGCCCCCCTTCTGGTTCGCGATGCAGATAACGCGGGGCATGGGGGAGGGTTCAGGCGTCGGGGTTCAGGGTTCAGGACGAGGGAGGCGCGCCGCGAGCTAGGCGCAGCGCCATCCCCAGCGGGAGGAGCCAGGGCGTAGCATCCCCAGCGAGCCGCGGGGTTCATCCCCTCGGTCCGCAGCGCAATCCCGCACAATTCCACGATTTTGCCGGCAGGATTGTAGGAGCGACAACGGTCGCCGCAACGGCAGTTAATCGTCGCCGGGAATTGCGGTATAGGGTGATAGCAGAGGGCACAAGCGACCCTGCCGTGCAGTCCGCATGTAGCAGCCGTTCAATTAGGAACCGCTCGAATGAGTAAGTTCGACTCCCCAACCGCTGCCGAGATTGTGCCCCCGACTGCTTGCGAACAGAGCGGCGACTGTCGCTCAGAGCAACCTAATCCGATCGATGCCGCCTTCGGCGTCGGCAACTATTGGGTCAATACGATACTCGGTGTGTCGGCGGCCGGCGCGGTTTATGGACTGCCCTTCTTCTTGGTAGGCGCCATTTTCGGGTTTGTTATTGCGGGGCTCTATTCGGTGGCACTCGTCATTCCCTTTGCACTGGCCGTCCGCGCGGTCTGCGGAACTTGGCGGCATCCCCTGGCGGCGCCCTGCTTCGGCGGGCTGGTGGGCTTCGTCTCGTTCGCTGCGGGGGAGCGTATCACCATCGATCATCCCGCCGATTGGCTCGGCTTCATCCTGGGGCCGCTATTCACCTCCTTCGTGGGGCAGGCGGGTGCGTATATCGCCACCCGTGGCGAGCTGATCGAAATGATCTTGGACCGGCGGCGCCGTCCCGCGGCCTCTTGGCGATTCTCGATCAGGTCGTTGCTCATCGGCACGGCGAGCTTGGCGATCACGCTCACGCTGCTGCAGTGGCGACGACCACTAGATCTTAGCGACCTAACCTTCGTCGCGATTTGGCTCCCCTACCAGGCGGGGACGCTCTGCCTGTTCGCGAGGTGGGGAGAACGAGCGGCGGAGGGGATAGCACAGACCCGAGCCGTTTCACGTGAAACGGGCGGCTACGCGATTTTGGCTGGCGAAGCTCGGAGGTAAGCGGCGGCGCGTTTCACGTGAAACATTGGCGATGCAGCGGGTTCTCCGCATCGGGGGATGTTTCACGTGAAACGTGACAGTGACGCCTCGCGCATCGTCAGTCGTTAGCGAGCCGGGGCGTCTCGCCCCCCCGGCGTCCGGTCAAGAGACTACCTACCTGACAGCGTCGCACGAATGCGCCGGGGGCGAGGACGCCCCGGCTCGCTTGGAGATTACTCGAGCGGGTTGATCACCAGCCCGCTCAGCAGCTTCGGGAAGAAAAACGTGCTCTTCGCCGGCATCCGCTCGCCGGCGTTCGAGATCGCCTGGATGTCCTCGACCGTCGCCGGCATCACCAGGGCGGCCAGTTCAAACCGCCCGCCGCTTCCCTCCTGGCCGGTCAGATCGCGCCCCGCGGCGTCCCCCTCGCGGAGCCCCACCGGGACTTCATCCAGCGTCCGCACATACTTCGGCGCCGGCAGCGCGGTCGCCTGCAGCAGGTCGTCGACCAGCAGCCGGTGCAAAATACTCACGCCCAGCCCCTGCCATTCCTCGCAGTGGTCGGCGGCAATCTCCGCCATTCGCGCCCGCCCCGCGTCGGTAATCCGGGCCAAAGTCCACTGATCGTCCTCGGCCGTGTAGAGCCCGAGCGTCCCCTGGTCCCCCTCGAGTTCGATCTCCTCCCACAGGCCGATCGCCCGATCGGGACCGTCGCCGGCCGGTTCCGTCTCGAACGCCTCGCCCAGCTTTGCCTTGAGCTGCTCGGCCGTCATCGCCGGCAGGCCGCGGAACAGGCGGTGCGTCGGCAGGACGAGCATCCCCTCGTCGCTCATCGAGACGCACATCATCAGCACGAAATTGGCGGGGTGCTCGGAGGGCAACTCTTCGCCGCGGGCTTGGAACTCCGCCGCCAGGTCGTCGCGCAGATTGAGGGCCGTTTCATAACGGTGATGCCCGTCGGCAATGTACGCCGGCTTGCCTGCTAGCACCGCGGAGACTTGGTTGATTACCGAGATGTCGGTCACCGGCCAAACGCGGTGGATCGTGCCGAGGTGGTCAGTCGCGACGAGCGGCGTCTGCCCGATGATCGCGACCTCGAGGATGTTCTGAGCTTCGTTGTCGGCGTCGGGATAGAGGCCGAAGATCTGGCTGAGGTTAGCGCGGCACATTTTCCAAAGCTTAAAACGATCGGCCTTGGCGCCGCCGTGCGTCTCTTCGTGGGGGTGGATGTTCCCCTCGCCGAACCGCTCCAGCCGCGTGCGGCACATGAAGCCGCGGCGGATGAAAGTTTGGCCGCGCTCGACAAACTCCTGATGGTAGACGTAGATCGCCGGGTCGCCCTCGGTGAAGAGCACCCCCTCGCGGAGCCAGTTGCGGAGAAACCGCGCCGCACGGGTGTAGCGGTTGCCAAGATCGTCGTCGCCTGGCTCGTCGCGGTTGAGGATCAGCCGCACGACGTTGGCGGGGTGCTTCTTGTAGAGCTCGTCCTGCAGCGCGGGATCGATGACGTCGTACGGCGGGGCGATCACATCCGAAAGCGAACCGACGTGGCCGAGGTCGTAGCGGATGCCGCGGAAGGCGGAGATGGCGGGCATGGGGTCTTCTGCAGGGGGCGAACGGACGGAGGGGAATCCGTCCAGTTTACGCCGCCGGGGAGCGATGCGGAACCAGCGTGCTATTTGCCCTGGAGCCAAATCACGCCGCTGACGAGCGTCCCGGCGATCAGCCCCAGGGTCAGCATCGGGAGGAACACCTCCCGCGCGTCGGCCCAGATGAGGTAGTCGCCGAACTGGATGTAGATCGCAAGGTAAACCATCGCGATGGCAGGGCCGGTGAGGAACGCGATCAGCGGCATGCCCACAAAAGGGCGTGATTGCCCAGCGTGCCGCAACGCCATCAACCGCCAGACGATCGCCGCACCGACCAGCAAGAGTACGACAAGAGCGACCGGCAGCAGACTCCCCGGTGCGTTGGCCAGCATGAGGAACGTCATCCGATTCGAAACCTCCGCCAACCTGCACCATGCCGACAACCGAACAGCTTACTCGCTCTCGCCCGTCAGCCCAGCCCAGGTAATGCCCACGCCAATCGCCACCAGGAAAAACCCGCCCCGAGGAATGCGCTCGCCGGAGTTGAACTTCGAGACCAGCACGATGACTCCCAAGACGGCGATCGGCGGCCCCATGAGCAGCTTGCGAGCACGGGAGTGCCATATCCGCATCACAATGTTTTGCTGCGGAGCCTGAACGGGGGCAGGCGTCTTTGGGCGGAACGCACTCGCCGGCCGCGGCGCCACCTCGACCGGTTCCAGCTCTAGATCAGCGAGCGGCTTGTCGACGTCGTCCCAAAAACTGTCGTCCTGCTTCGGCTTGGGCTTCGGCGCTTCCACGCGAGTCGGCGTTGCGACGGCGGTAACCGGTTTGGGGGCGGCGGGTTTAGCGGGGGTGGCGACGCGCGCAACAGGGGCCACAGCTCGAGCGGCAGGTTGCGGCGCCGCTGGCCTGGCGGCCGACGCAGTCGCCACGGCAGGCTTCGGCTTTACCTCGGCAGGTGCGCCGCCGACGCGGAACTTCTTCCCGCATTTGCAATTCGCCACCTGCCCCGCGGCAGTCGCGGGGAGGTTGTATTTCTTCTCACAGCCAGGGCAAGTCACCGACGGCATGGCGGGCACTCCAGAAACAGGAAGCCATCCTCCGTGAACGAAACTCCAGGGCCTCGGTTCTCTGTTCACGGCGCCGACAACGGTTCGCTTCACCGACAAAGCGGATCGTGAGAGCGAGCTTCGATCCTACGCTGGGGATCTGGCGGTCTCAATAGAAGTTAGCCGGATTTCCTAGCTGGGTCGGAAGGGGCTCCAGTAGGACGAGTTGGGGCGTTCCCACCAATCCAATAATCGCCACCGGCAATCAAGATGAGCAAGCGACAGGCCCTTGAAGCTCAACCTGCCGAGCGGCAGGTTGAGCGTGGCCGCATGGCACTGCGATTCCGAAGAAGCATTGCGGCGCAAGAACTCGTTGCGATCAGGCACATTGAGTTGGGTTCAGGAATGGCGCCGGCATTTGAGACGAATACCCCGCGAGAGCCGTCTACAAACTCGGCAATGAACACCACTTGTCCCTGATCGTTAAAGCTATTTTGAAATTGCGAATTCGTGAAAAAGCTCGCAATCTCGCGATGATCGATGCCTGGCCCGTCGTCAACGTCGATGGACATTCCGGGCATCGCTACCAGTTGCAGACCCCCGTTTCGGTCTTCAACCCATAGACTCAGCCCATTCTGGAGCGTGAGGCCGGGGCCTTGCAATTGAGCCAAGAATGCCACCTGCCCCACGTCGTTAATCGCATACTCAGTCAGATCCGTCCACGAAGTGATGAAACTTGAGAACGTGATTTCGTCAGACAGTCCTGGAGCCTGCTGTCCAACTTCTGCAACTGTCACTAGTTCGCCCGACGAGTCCTGTTTCCAAAGCGATTCGGAACGGGCGCCCAACGCACGACCAGTCGTCGGATCAAGTTCACCTTCGGTAGTCCAAGCGATGAATGCCGCCAGTCCACGGCTATTCACTTTAGGATCCAAGAAGGTTTCAAATCGTTTCGAATGGGAACCCGGGACGAACTGATTTTGGCGGGTCGCGCATGCAACTGATTCCATACTTGTCCCGCTCCAGATCCCCCATCGATTCGCTTCGTTGATCCCGTCGCCAGTCACTTGAGCGAGATATCCGAGTCCCCCCCTCGAGCCGATTTCGAACTTCTGGTAGTGCGGAATTTCAAAGACAACCCCATCGCCAGCGCCCGGAGCAGGGTCGCCGTCGCGAGTCGCTGTAAATCCAGTGGCAGGCTGATGCCGCAAAATCCCGTATCGGCCCCCTGCTAGCTGCGCGACAAAGTAAGTTTCGTCGACGTCGTTTAGCATGGGATAGCGAATTGTGTAACCGAAATGTTCACCCGGCCCCAACCCATCGGCCAGCTGTCCAGTTTGTGCAAGTAAATCAAGCGACTGGTTCTCAGTTGTGCTCCAAATCCCGTTGCGACTTGCGCCTCCGCGGACGCTTGCGTAAAACGCAAAATTGCCGGCGTCGTTAAGTGCGATGGCGCTAAAATCGTCGAATTGCCCCCCTCCGGGCGCAGGCGCAAACGATCTCGTAATCTCCTTCAAGCCATCTTGTGGCGAGGCAATCCAAAGCGCACTGATGGCGTTTGAAGGCACCGGCGGGTCGCGATAGCCCATTTCTGCGGTGAAAATGATCTGGCCGACGCCGTTTCCAATCAAATTAGCAGGCCGCTCGAGAAATGAGTTCGGATTGGGCGCGAGCTCAGAATCCTGAACCGCAACCAACGCCAAAGCGTCTACATTTGTCTCTTGGTGAATAGCGAACGCAGCAAGTCGTCCGTTCTGGACGACGCTCATGAAATACGCTCTGCCAACGCTATCGATGCCTGGCCAATCGAAATTGTCTACAACTGTCCCGGCAGGCAAACCTGGCGAGGCCTGCCCTGTCACGGCGACCGTGCGAATTAAATCATTGGAGGAAGCCGCGGAAGCGCAATTCCCCCACTGAGAAGCGACGAGACACGCCGCCAAGAGGTTGATGCTCAATCTCCATGAGATCATTAGCAAGTAATCCATTCCTTGCGCATCGTGCAGTGCTCCCGGCTGGAATTGAACCAGCGACGCACGGCTTATAAGGCCGTCGCTCTCACCACTGAGCTACGGGAGCAGGGGTAAACCTGCTCCCGCATATGCTCAGGAATTGGCGATAGCTCTTCGGCATGTCGGCTTAGTACCGGTAGTACTCAGGCTTGTACGGGCCTTCAACCGGAATGCCGAGGTACTCGGCTTGCTTCGCGGTCAGCTTCGTCAGCTGTACGCCGAGCTTGCCGAGGTGGAGGCGAGCGACTTCCTCGTCGAGCTTCTTCGGCAGCACGTGGACGCCCAGCGGGTAGTCCTTCGTGTGTTGCCACAAAGCGAGCTGGGCCAGCACCTGGTTGGTGAAGCTCGCACTCATCACGAACGACGGGTGGCCGGTGGCGCAACCGAGGTTCACGAGGCGGCCTTCGGCCAGGATGATGATCGAGCGACCGGTGTTCTTCAGCGTGTACTTATCGACGGCGCCGACGTCGGCCGGCTTGATCCGTTCCTTCGTACCGCGGCCAGCCTTCACTTCGCCGTTGAGCCAGGCCATGTCGATCTCGAGATCGAAGTGGCCAATGTTGCACACGATGGCGTCGTTCTTCATCTTCGCCATGTGCTCGCCGGTGATGATGTCACGGCAGCCGGTGGTCGTCACGAAGATGTCGCCTTGCGGGGCGGCCTCTTCCATGGTGACGACTTGGTACCCTTCCATCGCCGCCTGGAGCGCGATGATCGGATCGATTTCAGTGATCAGCACGCGGGCGCCGAGGCCGCGGAGCGATTGAGCCGAGCCCTTGCCGACGTCGCCATAGCCGGCGACGACGCAGATCTTGCCGGCGACCATCACGTCGGTCGCCCGCTTGATACCGTCGGCCAGCGACTCGCGGCAACCGTACAAGTTGTCGAACTTGCTCTTCGTGCACGAATCGTTGACGTTGATCGCGGGAACCTTCAGCTCGCCGCGCTCATGCATCTGGTAGAGGCGATGGACGCCCGTGGTCGTCTCTTCGCTCAGGCCGCGGATCTCGCCGAGCATCTCGGGGAAGCGGTTGTGAACCATGGCGGTGAGGTCGCCGCCGTCGTCGAGGATCAGGTTCATCGGCTTGCCGCTGGGGAAGAACAGCGTCTGCTCGATGCACCAATCGAACTCTTCTTCGGTCATCCCCTTCCAGGCGTAGACGGCGAAGCCAGCCTTCGCGATCGCACAGGCGGCGTGGTCCTGGGTGCTGAAAATATTGCAGCTCGACCAGGTGACCTCGGCGCCCAGCTCGGCCAGCGTCTCGATGAGGACGGCCGTCTGGATCGTCATGTGGAGGCAACCGGCAATGCGGGCGCCGGCAAGCGGCTTCGACTTGCCGTACTTTTCGCGCAGAGCCATCAGGCCCGGCATTTCGTTCTGAGCGAGTTCGATCTCTTGGCGGCCCCACTTGGCAAGCTTTTCAAACTGCTCAGGGGAACAATCCAGCACCTTGTACGACAGACGTTCGGCGGCAACCTGGGACACGATGAACTCACTCCTGTGAAAGTCTCTAGTGGCCGTCGGCAACGGGCGGACGGCTCAGCATGGCGGGCGTGAACATTAGTTCACTGTCGCCGCCATTCCAGGGCGGCGAGGCGTGACGACATATAGGTATAGAGTCTACCGGCGAGATCGGCCGGCGACTAGCGTCTGGCAGAGGGGCGCGAGAAGGGGGCGGCAACGATTTGTCACTCGCGGCTATCCGTAGCAGCCAAGCGCCCAGTAGTGGGGACGCCCTTCGTTGAAAGCATTCCCCAAAACGCGCAGATTGAGATCTTAGAAAGCGGCCCGAGCGGCAGCGACAAAATCGCGAACCTTCGCGTGGTCCTTCTTCCCTGGAGCCGACTCGACTCCACTAGCAACGTCGACCCCGAAGGGCCGCACGGTGCGGATCGCCTCGGCGACATTGTCAGGGCGTAATCCGCCAGCAAGAATCAGCGGCGTCAAACCGAGCCAACGCGTGTAGTCGATCAATCCAACCCAAGAAACCGTTTCGCCAGTGCCGCCGTAACGACCGGGCGTCGCCGCATCGACTAAAACCGCGCCAGGTAAGCCGCCAGCGCGAACGCAGTCGTCGAGGTCGGCCCGAATGGCGCCGACGCCGCGTTCATCCATGCGTCGAGCACGAATCACCGAGGAAGGGAGGGAGAACAACTCGGTCGGAATTTTACCCTCCAAACGACTCTGCTCTTCAGCACTGAACTTGCTAATGACCTTCTGCCTGCCTGGGAACGCCGGCGCCCGCATCCGTTTCGCCATGTCTGCGACTTGCCGGGGCGTTTCGTCGCCGTGCAACTGCACGCCGTCGAGTCCAACGTCAGCCGTTAGCTGTTCAATCTCGGAATTCTGCAGGTTGACGAAGACCCCCCAAGCCTTGGCCCGTCCCAAAACGGCTTCCACGATGCGCTTCGCCGTAACGGGCGAAACGCACCGCGAGCTCTTCTCGTAAAAATTCAGCCCGAGCGCATCGGCGCCAGCATCGACCGCGGCGATGGCGTCTTCCACGTTCGTGATGCCGCAGACCTTGATGCGAAACATTGGGCTCGTCAGTTGTCAGTAGTCCGTCGTCAGTTGAGCGCGAGCGCTACTCTGTTATTGAATTGTTCAATGAGCAACACGACGCTGCTATCACTCGCCCCCGCGGACTCCACCTTGTTTCAGCAGCCGCTACGATCCGCCGAATCTTCCTAGCAGGCAAACTTCCGCTATCACTTGAAGCCAGCTTACTCCGGGCGCCGATCCAATGCCACGGAAGGTTAACTTCACAGGATGGACCGTCGCCGACGCCGGCCGGTTCGAGATCGCTCGCCCCGATCTCGCCCGCCGCGAAGCGACGTAGCGATAGGATGCACGGATGACTCAGCAATCGACCAACGGTGAGCGGCGCCCTTTTCTCTCGGCGCCCAACCCCAAACGTTACTTCGCCGCCGCCGCCATCGAGGAGGCCCGGCAGCGAATTGTACGCGCCATCGCGCGGAACGAGGGGCCTGCCATTTTGGTCGGCGGCGCGGGAACCGGCAAATCGCTCCTGTTGGCGGTGCTCGCCGAGCAGTTCGCGCCTCGCGTGGCGGTCGTCACGCTCGCAGGCGCCCAGCTCTGTACCCGGCGCGCCCTGCTGCAGCTCATCCTCTGTGAACTCGGCCTCCCCTATCGCGGCATGGACGAGGGCGAGCTCCGGCTATCGATTCAACAGCACCTCCGCGGGAAAGAGGGCCCGCGACGTTTGGTCCTGCTGGTCGACGAAGCCGACTCCCTGCCCGTCCGCCTGCTGGAAGAGCTGCGCGTGCTGACCAACCTGGCGGCCGAGGGCCTGCCGCTCGTCAGCCTGGTGCTCGCCGGCGGCTCGATGCTGGAAGAGCGGTTCGCAGAACCGGCGCTCGAGAAGTTCAGCCAGCGGATTGCCGCTCGCTGCTACCTCGCGCCGCTCGGCCGCGAAGAAACGCTGCAGTATGTTCGCGCTCAAGTGGCCGCCGTGGGATTGAAGCCGGAACGGCTCTTCTCGGCCGATGCCCTCGAAGCGATCTACGCAGCGACCGACGGCGTGCCGCGGATCATCAACCAGCTCGGCGATCAGTTGGTATGGATGGCGGAAGAGTCGGGCTGTACGCCGCTCGACGGAGCGATCGTCCAGCAAGCCTGGTCGGACCTGCAGCAGTTGCCCGCCCCGTGGAACAGCCACGGCGCTGCGACGGCAGCTTCGCCGCTGGAGAGTTCCGTCATCGAGTTCGGCGAACTCGATGCGATGGGCGATTCGTTCGGCGGCTACGACGACGGCTCCGAGCTAGCAGAGGAAGAGGAACTGGACGACGACATGCCGGCGTCGATTCCGATGGCCTCGGTACGGCAAGCCCGCCAAATCCTGGAAGTCGACCCGCTCGACGTGACGCTCGACGCCGCCGAGATGCTGATCGACAGCTACGACCACTTCCAGGAATTCGGCCGCCTCGAACTCCGCGCCGCCGATCCGCCGCTGTTCCCGGCCGAGGAACCGGAAAAGCCCGCCGCGACGAATCCGTTCGACGAGCCGTTTGAAGAAGAAGAGATCGTCCTCGATCCTTACTCGGCGTTCGAATCGGAACTATTGCGGTCGGCGCCTCACGTGATCAACCGACTCGACCGCGCGTTCGCCAGCGAACTCCACCGCTGCGTCCAAGCCGCGACGAGCAAACCTGCGGCGCCTGCCAAACCGGCCGCAGCCGCTGCTCCGGCCCCGGCGCCGGCTGCCAGCGCGACCGCGGTGCTCGAACGCCTCGAACAGCCCGTGCGGATCCACGAAGCCCGCCCCGCGGCGCCCTCCCCCGCCGCCAAGCCGAAGGCGAGCGAGAGCGACCTGCTGATCGTCGAAGACGACGACGCTTCGACCGCGGCCGTTGTGCAAGGCCGGCAGTTTCGCCGGTTGTTCAGCAACCTCGAATCGGCTTCGAAGTCGCACTTGGCCTAAGTTTGCTCACCGCTCGTACTCAACGAACTCCGCCAGCGGCACTTCGTAAATCCGCCCCGCCGCCTCGGCGCCGATGAGCAGCGTCTCGTCGTCCGCGAAGCAAACCGCTTCGACGTCGTCGTCATTCTCAAACGATAGCCGCTTCACCGGCCCGCTCAGCGGCTTCGCCGGATCGGTCACGTCGAAGAGCCACAGGTCTTCGTACGTGTTGATCACGATCTGCTTGCCCTCCGGCGTCGCATCAGCGCCGGTCGCTTGGCCAAGCACGTCGAAGCTGTCGATCAGCTGCGCCGTTTGCACCTCTTCGTTTGAATCAGGATCGAGCCGATAGAGGTTCGTCCGCGTATCGCTGCGATGCTTTGAGCAGAGGAAGATCTGCCCGCCAATCGTGAAGATCGCCTCGCAGTCGTAGTTAAAGTCATCCTTCGGCGCCGGAAATTCCTTCTGCCCCGGATAGCGGAAGAACAGCTTCTTCACAAACGTGGTCCGCTCCGCCAGCGGCGCTGGTTCGGGAATAACGTACAGCACCAGGTCGCGGCGATCGTTCCGATTGTTTCCCGTATCGGCGACGATCACCCGTCCGCGATCGTCAACGGCGATATCCTCCCAGTCGACATTGATGGCTCCGGCGATCGCGACGCCTGGCGTCTCCGGCTCGCGTTCGCTCTTCGCGACCTTGCCGTTTCGCTGCACGGGGTAAACCCGCGGCTCGTCGCCCGAGTCGTTATGCATCCAATATGTGTCGGGCCAGTTCCGGCTTTTAACGATCCCCGAATGCTCCTTCGCAGGCCCGTCGCCAAGCCGTTTTCCTTTGCCGAGGTCGAACGACTTCGTCGTGGAAGCGTCGTCGGCGCCGTAGCAGATCGAGTCGACGCTGCGAGTCGTGACGCTTACGACAGCGCACGTCAGTCCGAGTACAGCGGGAAAGAGAGTCGACCGAACCATGCATCGTCTCCAGTTGAGAGTCGTCGGGCGGCAAGTTTTCCGCAAGCGTAAACCCATCGCAGTACGCTGCGAGCGATACAGCATGACGCCCCGCCGACCGGCAAACCAGCACCATTTGCGGAACAGCAAGCGGACAAAGGCGTCGCCGGCCTTCACCAGACCTTCACGCCGCCGGGCTGCCGGCGCCATGTTGCCGGCGCCGGCGCAACCGAATAGGCTAAAGGACTTCGGTCCGGTAGCTCAGCGGTTAGAGCAGGGGACTCATAATCCCTTGGTCCTAGGTTCGAATCCTAGCCGGACTATTTTTTCTTTCGCTCCGCCCAACGCTCACTCGGCAAGCGGAGCCGGTTGAGAGCCTCAACGCACGCGCACGCTACACGCCCTCTTCACACGATGCTCACCGAGCTCCCGTAACATCGGGAGCATGCTGAAGCTCAAAGACTCCCCCGCCCCGCGGTACTGGTCCCCTCCCCCGGAGTTCGCCTACCTGGGCGAGATGTCGGACGAAGACTTTACGCTTGGATTCCGCTACCGCGAGATTGCGAGCGGAACGCCCGTCGAGCCAACCCGCCGCGTCGTCGCCGCCGTCTACTACATCGATGTAAGCAATCGCATCGTTCGCGTGCACGATCCGATCTTTAATCGCCCCGGTTACGTCCACCAGTGCTTCGGCGTCGGCCGGCGCTCGAAAACACCGGCTTGGTATGCGGTGCAACTGACGTTCCCTGACGCCAAGATGGCCCTGCGGTCGTGGGTGCAGGGCAAAGACAACCGGCCGGATGGAGATCCGCTGTTTCCCCATGTAGAGGGGCTGCTGCCGACTTCCGCCGAGTACTAGCGAGCTCTTAGCCCAGGCTTCGACGGCGGCGTCCGCTCGGAAATCGGCCGCCGCATCAAACTTTTCCCCTGCTGTGGTAACCTGTGGGCTGCCGACGACTTAGTCTTCCAGTCGACTCCGGTTTATCAGCGTCATGCTTCGCAGCCACACTCTTCGCGCTGTCGCGATCGCCGTGATAGCGTTCGCCGCGCCCGGCGCCTTCGCCTACACGCTTCCCGGCCCCTATCCCTGGGGCAACGAGGGAACCGTCTACTACGAAAAGTGGGGCGACATCTTCACCCCCGGTTCGACCGCCGGCACGCTCACGTGGAGCATCATGCCCGACGGCACGACGATCCACCCGGCGTTCAACGATCCAACGTTCAGCGGCACGAGCAGCCTGAACGCGATCATGACCAACCTTGGCTACAACCAGGCATTGGCGGCGATCGAACGCTGCTTCGGTCGTTGGTCGGCAGCCGCCAATGTCACCTTCGTCCACGTCACCGATTCCGGGGCGCCCTTCTGCGATCCGTCGGCGATGCCCCCCAACACGGGCAACATCCGCCTCGGCACCTTTTGGAATAGCAATCCATACCTCGGCGGCGTCGGCTACGGCGTCTCGCCGTTCGGCAATCCACTCGACGGCGACGTGCTGCTCAACGCGAACAATACCTTCTTCTTCGATAATGGCGCCGAAGGAGAGCTGATCGACGTCTACAACGACTTCGAAAGCTTGCTGATGCACGAAATCGGCCACGCGCTCGGACTCGGCCATTCGGACCAGAGCGCCGTGATGTCGGCCGATCCGCAGTATTTCCAATACGTGAATCGCGAGCTCGATCCCGACGACGTCGCCGGCATCCGGTTTCTCTACGGACCGGCGCTGCAGGCCGATTTTGACCAGAACCACGCCGTCAACGCCGCCGATCTCGCTGTTTGGAAGAACGGCTTCGGCGCCACGAGCGGCGCCACCTCAGCAACGGGCGACGCCAATCGCGATGGTCGCGTCGACGGAGCCGACTTTCTCATTTGGCAAAGAGAAGTTGGCAACTCCGCAGTCGCTCCGGCGACGAGCGTTCCTGAACCATCGGCGTTCATGCTACTTTCAGCCAGCGCCCTGGGCCTGCTGAGAGCGAGCCGCCGAACTCGGCGTTCGTGTCAGGCCGACTGAAAAATGGACAGGATTACAGGATTTCACGGATCTACAGGATAAAATCCGGGGGAATGGACTCGCAGCCCGCGGCTTCAAGCCGAATGAAATTGATCCTGTCGATCCGTTAAATCCTGTAATCCTGTCAATTGACCGTTTGACAGCAGCTTCGCGTCGCCCCAAGACCTGTCAAACGTGCTCAATAAACGTCCCGCATTTCGGGCACTTCGCGAACCACATCGGCACCGACTGGCCGCACTTGCAGCGGATGTGGTGGCGGACGACCGACGAGCCGAGATGACTGCCGCTCGCGCTCGGGTTGTGATCGTCGGAAACCGCATCAAACACCGACGAGTCGGTATTCAGCGGCACGCGTCCCTTTTCTTCACGGCACGCCTGCGTGAACGCCTTCTGCACTTCCGATGTGTTGAGCGCCTCGGGAACTCGGACGACGACTTGACCTTCGCAATAGGGGCAAATCCCCTTCTTGCCAGCGTACTTATCCTTGACGCTGAAATGATGCCCATTGGGGCAGTTGACGGGGATACCCATCGAAGCGTCTCCTCATCAGACAAGTGGAGCTTCGCCATGCCGCAATCTTGCGGGTGACGCCAGTTCGACGCCGACGGCCCACGCCGGCGTCGTGCACTCCTCTTCCGCGTTCCGAGCGAGCGTACTTGCAGCGCCGTTTCCCGTGGGCAAACGGCGTTCATCGATGAGATGTTCTTAAAAGTTGGATCGCTGAGACGCTGCGCAACCTGGAACTAGCATCTCTCGCATCCTCTATTGCTGATTCTTAATCCTGCGCGACGCGCTGTCAAACATTCCCCCCGAAAGGGGCATCTCGCGGCATTCGAGATCGAACTAGGCCGGTTTGGCCGGCGGCGCATTCGTGGGGAGATTCACCCTAATGTCGTGCGCCTGAAACGCTCCCTTCACTTGAATCGCCTTGCGCCCCTTCAGCTGCCCGGGAGACGCCAGGAATTTCGGCTTCCCTTCGATGTATACCAGCAGCGGCTCGTTGACGTCTTTCTCGCTCGCAATGATGTCTCCCACGCGCAGGTCGAGCATGTCGGCCGTGGTGATCCGCGTCGAAGCGAGTTCGACGACCACCTCCACCGGCGCCTCCGCAATGCGGGTGCCGATCCGCTGCATCGACTCCGCCGTTGCCGGCTTCTTGGCGTAGCTGACCCAGTTATTCGAGCTAAGCTTCCCGCTCACTCGTTCGATTGAATTGAACGGAATGCAGAGGTTCATCATCCCCCGCATTTCGCCAACCGTCAGTTCGAAGCTCACCAGCACGATGACTTCGTTCGCTGGAATGATCTGCACGAGTTGCGGATTGCTTTCGACGCGATCGACCGAAAGCTGCAACGGCAGCACGTTCTCCCACGCGTTCTGCATCTCATTGAGAAACAGACTCGTGATCCGCGAGACGAGCCGCAGTTCGATCTCAGTGAGCGGCCGCCGCGCGGGCGGGTTCGACGAAATGCTGCCGCCCAGCAACCGGTCGATCATCGGAAACAAAATCGACGGGTTGATGTCGAGAATCAGCTGCCCTTCAAGCGGCGTCGCGGTGATCAGATTGAAGCAGGTCGGGTTCTCAAGGCTGAAGACGAATTCGCTGAACGTCAGCTGATCGACGCTCGTGAGCTTCACTTCGACCATCGTCCGCAGCAGGGCAGAGAGCGCGGCGCCGAAGTTCCGGCCGAACCCTTCGTGCATCGTCTGCAGGGAGCGCATTTGCTCCTTGCCGACGCGTTCGGGACGCTTGAAGTCGTAGACGCTCACCTTCTCGCGAGGCCGCTGCACGGCAGGCGCCGCGACGGGCATGGGGCGCACTTCCTCGCCGCCGTCGATGGCGTTGAGCAGGTTTTCGACTTCGGCTTGGCTAAGAACGTCGCTCATCACGCACTCCGTTGCGTTCTCGATCGCGAAACTCGTTGCGAATTGTCATTCTGAGCGAAGCGAAGAATCTAGAGGCTCGCTCAAGCTACCAGATCCTTCGCTTCGCTCAGGATGACACACCCATCCGCGTTACCCTCTTACTTGGCCCGTTCCGTGGACCACATACTTGTAGCTCGTCAGCTCATCAACGCCGCACGGCCCGCGGGCGTGGAACTTATCGGTGCTAATGCCGATCTCCGCCCCCAGCCCGAACTCGCCGCCGTCGTTGAACCGCGTGCTCGCGTTGATCATCACCGCCGCGCTGTCGACCGCCGCCGCAAACCGCTCCGAAGCGGCGAGATCGTTCGTCACGATCGCATCCGTGTGGTGCGAACCGTAGCGATTGATGTGCGTGATCGCCTCGTCGAGCGAACCGACGACGCAGGCTGAAATGATCGGCCCCAAAAACTCGGCCTTGTAGTCCGCATCGCTGGCCGGCTTCGCGGCATCGACCAGTTCGCACACCCGCTGATCGCCGCGAATCTCAATCCCGTTCTTCGCCAGATCCGCTGCGATCGTCGGCAAGTACTCCGCCGCGACGTCGCTATGAATCAACAGCGACTCGGCCGTGTTGCAGACGCCCATCCGTTGGCACTTCGAATTGACGACAATGTCGCGGGCCATCGCGAGGTCCGCGGCCGCGTCGACGTAAACGTGGCAGTTGCCGTCGAAGTGCTTGATGACCGGCATCTTCGCTTCGGCGGCGACGCGACGAATCAATCCTTCGCCGCCGCGCGGAATCGCTACGTCGATGTAATCGGCCATGCCGAGGAACTCGCCAACGGCGGCGCGATCGGTCGTGCTCACCAGTTGCACGGCGTCGGCCGGAACGCCGCACTCCTTCGCCGCCTGCTGCAGCAGTTCGACGATGGCGCGGCTCGAGTGAATCGCTTCTTTGCCGCCGCGAAGGATGACGGCGTTGCCAGCCTTCGCGCAAATCGCCGCGGCGTCGGCCGTCACATTCGGGCGTGATTCGTAAATGAAAAACACGACGCCGAGCGGCACGCGAATCTTGTCGATCCGCAGCCCGTTCGGACGCACCGTCGAATCGATGACGCGACCAATCGGATCGCGGATGTTGCTCACCTCGATCAGCGCGTCGGCGATCGCTTCGATCCGCGGGGGAGTCAGCTTCAGGCGGTCAATCTCTGCCGGCGTCAATCCGTAGCCCGGCGCGGCAGCGAGGTCGTCGGCGTTCGCGAGTTCAATCGCCGCGATGTTCTTGCGCAGCAGCTCCGCCGAGCGATGGAGCCACTTGATCTTCACCCCTGAGTTGAGCGTCGCCATCTCGGCGCTCGCCGCTTTCGCGCGGCGGGCCACGTCACGGCAGTAGCCGGCAAGATCGGTCTGTTCAGCGGGACGGGCGGCAACGGTCGACATGGCGATGCGGAGGTTCGGTGGAGGCGGTAATGTTCCTCCGTAAGTATCGTTGGATAGGGAAGTTGGGTCAACGCGGATAATGGCCTGCCAGGCCCTATCTCAAGGCGCCAGCACGAGTTCCTGCCCGTCAACTCCGCCGCACGCCTCGAACGCCGCCAGGGCCTCGCGAACCATCCGCACGTTGTGAACGCGGACAATCTGCACCCCCTGCCCCGCCAACGCGAGGGCCGAACCGGCCGTCGCCGCATCGCGGTCGGCCTCCTTGTCCCCCAGCACCTTCGCCAAGAATCCTTTCCGCGAGTGGCCGACCAAGATCGGGGCGCCCAACTGGTGGAACCGATAGCAGTGGGCCATCAGCGTGAGATTGTGCTGATGCGTCTTCCCGAAACCGACGCCCGGATCGAGACAGATCCGCTCGCGTTCGATCCCCGCCGCAAGCAACGCATCACGCCGCTGCCGCAGGTAATCGAGAATCTCCTCGACGACGTCCCCGTAGCGAGGATCGTCCTGCATCGTCTGCGGCGTCCCCTGCATGTGCATCGCACAAACGCCGGCTCGCGTTTCGAGCGCAACGCCAATCATCTCGGGATCGCCTTCCAGCCCCGTGATGTCGTTGATCACCTCGGCCCCGGCGGCGAGTGCCGCACGGGCCACCGCCGCCTTGCTCGTATCGATCGAGATCGGCACGCCAAGCTCGCGCGCCAATCGCTCAATCACCGGCACGACGCGCAACAGTTCTTCGTCAGCCGGCACCACGTCGGCATAGGGCCGCGTGCTCTCGCCGCCGATATCGAGCAGGTCGGCCCCCTCGGCGGCCAACCGCCGCCCTTGCTCCACCGCCGCGTCCAGGCCCACGAACCGTCCGCCGTCCGAAAAACTATCGGGAGTGACGTTGATTACTCCCATCAACAACGGCCGGCGACCAAAATGCAACGTGCGCGTGCGCAACCGCCAAGTCGCGGCGCGTTGCGGATAGCGGACATTCAGCGAGCGGTCGTGTGCGGCGGGTGCGTCCATCCATCGAGCCTAACAAAGGCCCGCATTTCATTCCACCGACGCACCCCTAGCCCCGGGCTCCGCCCGGGGGTCGCTATCCATTTCGCAAGGCGTCGTCCTGCGTGGGGCACATCATCCCCGGGCGGCGCCCGGGGCTAGAACTGGGTGGCCGAAAATAGTTGCGGAATGGCCGCCGCAAACGTGCTAGGTTGAGTTCGCAGCGGCGCCATCGGTGTGCCGTCGCCGCTCTTTGAAAACTCAAGCACTCAAGACACAAATTGGCGATCGCGATTTCTGTCGAGACATTCTGTCACGCCGAGCGCGTCGACAACTTCAAGCCATACAGCAACTTAGAATTCTGTCGCCAAAAACGCGTTGGGCGACAAAATGGCCCGCGAGTGACAGAATTCGCCAGTCGCCCGCTACCACGGCTCTTCCATCGTCGCCACGATCTGCTCCGCCAGCCGCTGAATGGCCTGCTGCTGTGCGCTGGCGTCCGATTGCCCTGGTTCCGGCAACATCGTCGCGGTCTGCGTGATCGAGACCAAATCGGCCGGCAATGGGATCGCGTTCATTGGCGCGAGCGGCTGCCGGCGACGGTTCAGCCAAGTGACGTTCGCGGTAAGGGCGTATTCCAACGCCCGCGGATCATCGTTCTGGTTCTCGAACTCCAGCATCTTTCGCTCGCCCTGCAGCTTCGCGACGAGAACGCTGTCGGCGTCGGGCGTGCCGACGACTTTGTACGGCGTTTTCAGCTCGATTTCTTTGATCACCGCTTCGGTCAGCCGTTCGCCCAGATCGCGACGGAAGCTATCCGACTCGATCATCGGAACGTAGACCGTCGTCACGTCGGGGGCGTAGAGCGTCTCGTTGCCGATGCGATACGCGGCGCATCCTGGCGCGGCGAGGCCCAGCAACGCGAGCGCGAACAGCAGCTTAGCGGCGGATGGCCGGAGCATTCGAACCATCCCCCTGCGCTCCTTGCGGTTGGGTCGCCATCATCGGCGTCGGCGTCCCGTCGTACGACGCCGGCTTCACTTGCTCGATCATCGGCACCTGCGCGATCGCCGCCCGCTCCGCATTCTCCGGCAGCATTTCTAGGACGGGTTCGAACATCGAGGTCGGTCGTTCCGGCTCGCCGCCGATGGCGGCCAGTCGCACCTTCGACTCCTCGGCAAGCGGCGTGTTTGGATACGTTTGCATCACCTGGGCGTAGTAAATTCGCGCGGCTCCATACTCCTCGATGTCGTCGAAGTGCTGAGCCATCTTGTAGTCGCGCGTCGCCAGTTCCTTCTTGAGCATGCCGTCGACTTCTGCCAGTCGCTCGCGCTGATCGGCGTCGAGTTGGCCGGAGAACTGCACCTTCAGTTGCTTCACCAGCACCTGCGCCTCTTCGAGCGGCGTGCCGTCGTAACTCGGGCCCTGGTACTTCCGCAGCTTGCATTGCAGGCCGAGGATATGCGAGTCGTATTGGTGATCGCTGCGCGGGTACTCTTTGCGCAGGAGTTCGTACTGCATGTCGGCGTCGCCGAAGCGGCCGCGGAGAAAGTACGAGTTTGCCATCGCCATAATTGCATCGTCGGCCAGCGGGCCGGTCGGATCGTTTAGGCGAATGTTCTCGTAGTTCTTCATCGACCGACCGATCGTGTCGAACAGCGGTCGCGTACGATCGGTGAAGTTCGGCGTCGTTAGCCAGTTTGGATTGTAGTTGTTGTACTGCTCCCAGTAGCGCGCGATGGCGAACTGACGCGTGATCGTGTTGTCGAGGTATGGCGAATTCGGATACTTACGGATGAGCGCTTCGTAAGCGTTCGTCGCCTTCGGATATTGCGTTGCGAAGAAGTGCGCCTCGGCCTGCTTAAACATCGCATCTTGTTCGAGTTGCGAATCAGGCCAGCCCTTCCAGGCCTTTTTGTAAAGCTTGGCAGCGTCGGCGTATTCTTCGCTGCGGAAAAGCTCTTCCGCTTCGTTGAAGTTCTTTTGCGCTTCCGTTTGGTCAGGACCGAGGCCCACGTGCTCCTTCAGACCCGCCACGCGTTCCTTGAAGCCGGCGTCGCCGAGGAGACCGGCGCCATCGTCTTTCTTCGTGACGACCTTCTGCACGCGTGAATTGATCGGCCGACCCTGGTCGTCGAAGTAGCCGTCGACGTTGGCGACGCGATGCCCCTTACCAGGCTCGAACACTGCCTTCTTCTTGTTGGCTTTCCACCAATCGGCGGTGCCAACCGGCGCCTTGGGATCGCCAGTGCCAGGGAATCGCGGTGCGGGCATGTTGAGCGCTGCGCAGCCGCTCGCCAGGAGCAGCGCGGCGGTCAGGTACGCCGAAAGCAACGTTCGAATGCAAGGCATGGGCTAGTTCAGTGCAGACAAGGTTGGACCCGCTCGATCACTGCGCATGATCAGCCGGGAAAAACGCCGGCGAACAGTAGTACGCCGCGGCGATGGGGGTCAAGGTCAGAAAGACCGGGTAAACGACTGCCGCGAGAAGAACTTGCCGCTGCTAGCGACCAAGCGATGCGGTGCTTGCTTACGCACTTTCGCGCTGGCCGGTCGCTAGCTTCTCGATCCGCACGCGATCGATCCGACGCCGCGTCGCTTCGAGAACGACGATTCGCACCTTATCTTGCCAGATGAGCTCTTCCCCAGTCTGTGGAATTCGCCCCATCTCCGAGAAGACCAGCCCGCCGATCGTGTCGAAGTCGCCATCCTCGGGCAACTCGAGCCCCATCTCTTCGTTGATCTCGTCGATATGAGTCCGCCCGAGCGCTTCGACGGTGTCTTGGTCAATGCGCCGGATGTCGGCCACCGACTCGGGATCGTACTCGTCATCAATCTCGCCGACGATCTCTTCCAGCACGTCCTCGATCGTCACGAGCCCGGAAACGCCGCCATACTCGTCGAGCACGATCGCAATGTGCGTCCGCAGTTGTTGGAACATCTGCAGCAGATCGTTCACCGCCTTCGTTTCGGGCACGAACAGGGGCTTGCGCACGAGATCGCGGAGGGATGTCCGCGACTCCGCGTTGCCAGTGGCGAGTTCCGGCAGCAGGTCCTTGCTGTACAGCAGGCCGACGATGTCGTCCCGCGTTTTGTCGTAGACGGGAATCCGCGTGTGGCCCGACTCGATCACCTCGGCCATCAACTCGTCCCACGGCAAATCGACTTGCAACATGTGCATGTCGGTCCGCGGCGTCATGATCTGCGAGACGTAGGCGTCGCCGAGGTCGATTACCCCTTCGATCATTTCACGGGCTTCGTCTTCGAGTAGCCCGCCGCGGTGCCCCTCGCTGACGATCGTGCGGATTTCTTCCTCAATTGCCTGCTCGTCGACTTCCTGCGGCTCGCGCCCGACGGCACGGTGCAGAATCGCGTCGAACAACTGGGCGCCCCACACCAGCGGCAGCGTCACGGCCGACAAGGCGCGCCACAGCGGCCAGGTGCGATACAAGAACCCCTCAGCAAACAACCGTGCGCCGACCCACGGCGCCCACGTCCGCACGGCGACGAACAGCAAACCAAGCAATAGCGCCGTTAGCAGCAGGCTACTTAGCGAGCTAGTCCACGAGTACTCCCAGTAGTCGGCAGCCCACGCAGCGGCGGCGATGATTCCGAGCACGCCCGTGAACGCCGAGATCATCTCGACGCCGAGCGCCACTTCTTCGTGGGTGCGTAAGATCTGGCCGAACAGATCGGGCTTGCCGCGGCGCGAGCACAGCTCTGCGAGATCATGCCTTGAGAACTCCCTTAAGGCCCGTACGCCCATGTTGACCACAGCCGTCGCCGCCAGGGCGCCCGCGCTAATCCAAAAGAGCGCGTCGGCGGTCACTGCAGTTCCTCCGCGATGTCTTCCGCTTCAAACTCACCGTTCCAGCGGGCGTCCGTCGGCGAGCGCTGCACGCCAAGCCGATCGAGCACCTCGGCCTCGGCGGCACGCATTTCGGCGTAATCGTCCGGGCTCTTGTCGAGATACCCCGCCAAGTGCAGCGTGCCGTGAATGACGTACAGCAGCAGTTCGTCGTCCGCCGACCACCCCGCCTCGGCGGCGTTCTGTCGGGCCGTGTCGACGCTGACGATGATCTCCCCTTCTAGCTGCGGCGGGTCGTCTTCGAGCGTGAAGCTCAGCACGTCGGTCGGGTAGTCGTGGGCCAGGAACTGGCGATTGAGCTGGTGGATCGTCTCGTCATCGACGACGGCGATGCTCACGCACGCCTCATCGTAGGGCGTATCGTCGAGGGCCCAACAGACGGCCCGTTTGATTCGCTCAACGTCGGCGGCAACGTCGGTTTCGTTCGCGATTGAAATGCGATGCCGACGTTCAGGAGGCTCCTGGTCGTCGTCGGTCTGCTCGGAAGGGCGGGAAGAATTCATGCGGGGGGACGCGGCTGCGGCTTACGCCGTTTCTTGGTCGGGGTACTTCACCCGCCCGTGATACACGGCGGTGAGCGATTTTACCAAACTCTCGCCGATTTTGCGGATATCTTCGAGCGTCAATCCGCTTTCGTCGAACTGCCCGTCGAGCAGCCGCTTCATCGAAATCTCGTGGACAAGGTTCTCGATCCGCGACGCCGTCGGCTCTTTGAGCACGCGGCTGGCGCTTTCGACGGCGTCGGCGAGCATCAGCACGCCCGCCTCGCGGGTCTGCGGCTTTGGGCCGGGATAGCGGAAGGCACTCTCATCGAGCACGCCGCCGTCCGGGTCTTCCTGCACCTTCTTCTGGTTCGCCTGACGGTAGAAGTATTCGACCAGCGTCGTGCCGTGGTGCTGTTGGATGAAGTCGATGATCGACTCGGGGAGCCGATTCTGGCGGGCCAAGTCGGCTCCGTCCTTCACGTGGGCGATGATCACGAGCGTGCTCATCGCGGGGACGAGCGAATCGTGGCGATTATCGCCCTTCGTCTGGTTCTCGATGAAATACTGCGGCTTGAGCATCTTGCCGATGTCGTGGAAGTACGCCCCCACGCGCACCAGCAAGCCGCGGGCGCCGATTGACTCGGCCGCCGCTTCGGCGAGCGATGCCACGGTGATCGAATGGTTGTAAGTACCCGGCGCGCGGCGGATCAATTCTTGCAGCAGCGGATGAGCCGGATCGCCCAGCTCAATGAGGCTGAGGTCGGTCTCGACGCCGAACATCTTCTCGACCGTCGGCAGCATCACCGTCATCAGCGAGCCGGCAATCACCGACCAGAGGGCGACCTTGAAACCGTCGGTCAGCAGTGTCGTCCACGATCGTTCGTCGAGGATGCCGACGCCCACGGTGGTGAAAAACCCGACCGCCGCCGCGGCAAAGCCGACCATTAGCAGCCGGCTGCGCGTCCGCACTTGTCGCAGCACCAGCACGGCGCCGGCGACCGTCGCCGCCAGTGAGAGGGCTTCGGTAAATCCATGCCCAATCGAGACGACCACCACCAGCGTCGCACAAATCGAAAGCAGCAGCGCCATTTCCTGCTGATAGGCGATCGCGATGATCATCGCGAACAACAGCAGCGGAATGACGTCGGCGCCCCAGGCATATTGGCTCACTACCTTCGCGAGCGCCACGCAGGCGACGAACAGCCCCAGCAGGGCGACCAATCGCAACAGTTCGTCGACGACGCGGCGATCACGGCGGTACAGGTAAAAGCCCGCCAGCGTGTACAAACCGACGAACATTCCGAGCGCTGCCACCGATCGATGGAGACGCTCGCTTGCTGTCCGCTGCTCGAGCGCCGCCTCATGCTCTAGCCGCAGCAGCTTCAGCGAATCTTCGTTGAGCGGCTTGTTCGCCTCGGCAAGCAGGTCCTTCCCCTTGGCGAACGGCTTGGTAATCTCCGGCTGATCGGCCGCTGCCTTATCTTGATTTAGGACTGTCGCCGCTTTGTTTAGCGTCAGCGTCTCGGGCAACTTCGGTTCAAGCCAGGCGAAGGCGCGTTCCGCAACCTCCACCGACGGCAACTCTTCCTTCAGCGATTGCTGCAGTTTGGCCGCCGCCTGCTTGATGCGAACTTCCGAAACGCTTACCTCGGCGCCGAACGCGCTTGTTCCCTTCGTGCGAACGAGAATCCGCTCCGTATTGGCCTGCGCGTCCTCGGGCAGCTCTTTGAGCAAGCCACGCTGCTCGTAGGGCGCCATGACGTCGGCCAACTTGTCGGAGAAGGCGTCCATCGCCCCTTCCGCTGAAAACGCTTCGCGGAATCGCTCAAACTGGGCCGCCTGTTCTTCCGGCGTCGGATCGGGCGTCCCGGCGGCGAGCGGCGGCTGGAACTGCTTCCACTGCGCGGGATCGACCTCAGTGAGCGTCTTCGCCTGCAGCACTTTGCCGATGTCGCTGACCAGTTGGCCGCGCAGCTGCACGAGCGGCTCGGGATTCTGGTCGTACTCGCCGATCGCGAAGCGGCGGGCTTCGTCGCGGGCTTTGTTCGTCGCGGCGGGATCGGGTTGGTCGAAATCGACGCGGGCAATCACGTTGCGGTGGGGAACTTCGCCCAACCGATGATTGAACGGCGGATCCCACGCCCTCGTGAAGGCCCACAGGAAAATCGCCGCAGCCGCACACATCGCCAAGCGCAACAAGACGGCGCCGCGCTGGAGGTTCGTCCAGAGCGTCTTCCACATGCCGGGCGGCAACTCGACGGCTGCCACACGCTGTTGGCGCGTTCGTCTTGGAGGGACGATGGACATGGCGGCGCGATTAGCCCTCAACTCAAAGGGAGTCGGACGCTAACCGTTCGGGCCCTCCTCGTAGGCGCGCACGATCTCTTGCACCAACCGGTGCCGGACGATGTCGGAACCGGTCAGCCGCACCGAAGCGACTCCCTCGACTCCTTGCAACCGATGGAGCGCGTCGACCAGCCCGCTGCGGGCATGGTGCGGCAAGTCGACCTGCGATGTATCGCCCGAGACGACCATCTTCGACCCCTCTCCCAAGCGGGTGAGGAACATCTTCATCTGGCCGACCGTAGTGTTCTGCGCTTCATCCATGATGATGAACGCATTGTTCAGCGTCCGGCCGCGCATGTAGGCGAGCGGCGCCACCTCGATGACGTCGTCCTCCATGTAGCGGCGAACTTGCTCGTGATCGATCATCTCCCGCAGCGCGTCTTGCAGCGGGCGGAGATACGGATTGATCTTCGCCTGCATGTCGCCCGGCAAGAAGCCAAGGCTTTCGCCAGCTTCGACCGCGGGGCGCACGAGGACGATCTTGCGAATCGATTGGTCGCGGAGCGCCTCGACCGCCGTTGCGACGGCGAGATACGTTTTGCCCGTACCGGCGGGGCCGACGCAGATCACCAGATCGTGCGTGCGGATCGCCTTCACATAGTCGCCCTGCCCTTGCGTGCGGGGGCGAATCTTCCGGCCAGCGCGGATATCGATGGGGGGCGCACCGGGCGTCGCGGTCCCGCCGTTGCCGGTAATGCGATGGACGATCTGGGCGACCTGCTCGGAATCGAGCGGACCTTGCTTGGCGATTGTCGCGCGAAGTTCCTCTAGCACGGCCTTCGCTTGAATGACCGCCCCCTCATCTCCTTGCAGGACGACCTTGCCGTCGCGTGTGGAGATCTTCGCGGGAATCATCCCGCGGATTTGCCGGAGGTGCTGGTCCTTGGTGCCAAGAAGCAGGACAAGTTCTTCGGCGCTTCCTACCGAAATCGATGCTTCAATCATGCAAGGTCGCGCTCGCACGCTGGCGATCGCAAAATACCCCTTGGTGTCCGTGGCCCGCAGGACGGAATCCGTCCCCGAGAGGCCCTGATGGAAACAAGTATCCTATCGCTCCGGACGCTGGTGGCCAGAGTCGCTCCATCCAAGCCTGCTACCGTAAGTATACCCGGCTCCCAGACGCCGACTGGCATGAATCCCGCGTGGATCCGTTAAACAATTACTGAGAAACGGTTTATAGGGATCGAACTGCCCAAGCTGGGCGGAAATGCGGCTGCGGGAGCGACTTCCCACGGCCTGGAAAATCCATCGGACTGGTCGCTTAAGCGACCAGTCCAGCGCGACGCAGGACTTCAGATCTCGTCCGTCAGCACCAAGCCAGGGGAGCAGGGCAAGCCTAGAGCACCACCGCCCAGAACAGATACGCCACCGGCGCCGCGAGTAGCAGCGAATCGAGAATATCGAGCACGCCGCCAAACCCTGGCAGCCAGTCGCTTGAGTCCTTCACGCCGGCGTCGCGTTTGAGCATCGATTCCGCGAGGTCGCCAATGATGCCAGTCACGGTCACGGCGATGGCGAAGGCGCCGGTCTTCAACAGCATCGTTGGCGTGAAGCCCGCGGAGCCTTTGAGGATGTAGGCAATGCCGAATGCCGCGGCGAGCGACGCCGAACCGATTCCGCCGATCGTCCCTTCCCAGGTCTTCCCCGGGCTGAGCGTCGGCGCCACTTTGTGCCGACCGAACAACCGGCCGAACGTGTACTGCATCGTGTCGCTCAGCTTCACGGTCGCGATCAGCGAGAGCAGGGGTAGCAACCGCCCCCAGGCGCCAAGGCCGTAGCCGTACGGCTCCACCAGCCGCAGCTGAACGAGCATCCCCATCAGCCCGCCGACGTAGAGCACCGACAGCGACGCGAGCGCGAGCCGCATGATCGACTTGCCGGGCGACTCGTAGCGGCGCATCTCGCCGACGATCGCCACGCCCAACCCGCCCGCGAGGCCAATGGCAAGCCAGCTCAGTCGCCCAAGCACGAACGACGGCGGCTTGGCGTACGCCACCACGGCGAGGCAGCTCAGCACGACAGGAAGCAACGTGCCGAGATACACCGTCCATGGCGTCGCATCATGCCCCTGCGTGCGAAACATCCGCAGCATCTCGCCCGCAGCGAGTGCCGCCGCAACTAAGGCCAGCGGCCCGAGATACGAACCAGGCAGCGCCGCATGGGCGTCGAGCCAACAAAGTCCAGCCAGCCCGGCAACCAAGAGCACGCCGAGAATGAGTCGCCACCGCAGCACGTCCGCTCCTTCAGCCGTTCAGTCCGCCAAACTTGCGGTTCCGCCGCGCGTAGTCGGCAATCGACGCATGGAGCGTCGCTTCGTCAAACTCGGGCCAGCAGCGCTCGGTCACCCAAATCTCGGCGTAGCTAATCTGCCACAGCAAAAAGTTGCTGATCCGCAACTCGCCCGCCGTCCGCACGAGCAGATCGGGGTCGTCGAGGCCCGCCGTATAGAGATGATCGGCGATCGTCGCCTCGGTCACGTCAGCCGGTTGCAGTTCGCCCGCAGCGATTTCCTGCCCGATCGCCCGCACCGCGTCGACGATCTCCGAACGACCGCCGTAGTTCACCGCGAGATTCAGCCGCGTGCCGGTGTTGGTCGAGCTCATCTCGACCGTCTTATCGAGTTCCCTCAGCACCTGATCCGGAATGCCATGCCGGCGACCGATCATCCGCACGCGGAGATTGTTCTCCATGATCGTCGTTCGTTCTTCGATCATGTACTGCTCGAGCAGATGCATCAGGAAGTCGATCTCAGGCTGAGGCCGCTTCCAGTTCTCGCTCGACAGACAGTAGAGCGTCAGCTGCTCGATGCCGAGCCGCGCACACTCTTCTGTCGTCCGACGCACGCTCGCGACGCCGCGGCGATGCCCCTCGATCCGCGGCAAATCTTGCCGCTGCGCCCACCGCCCGTTGCCGTCCATAATGACGGCAATATGCCGCGGCCAACGCTCGCGCGGGATCGCTGCCAAGGCTTCAGGAATCGACTCGGTGAGCGGCATGTCGATGAAACGACGGAGGATTTCTGACGGATCTGTTGATTACTTGGTTGATTGCAAACGCGGCCGCCAGACTACGTTTGCCAACCCTGCAAATCCCGCCTTCAATGTTAGCTCAGAAATCCTAAATCAGAAATCTCCGACAATTACCGAGCGCCAGCCAGCGCCCCATCCGCCACCGGAATCGTTTGGTCGCGCGCCGGCCCCACGGACACCATCTCCACAGGAACGCCGACGATCTCGCCCACCCGCTCGATGTAGGCCCGGGCGTTCGCCGGCAAATCCTCGAGGTCGCGCACGCCCGTGATGTCTTCCGACCAACCTGGCAGCGTCTCGTAGATCGGCTTCACCTTCCGCAGGTCGTCGACATGGCTGGGGAACTTGTTCGTCCGCACGCCATCGATTTCGTAGGCAGTGCAGATATTCAACTCGCCGAGGCCGCTGAGCACGTCGAGCAGCATCACGCAGATCGAGTCGACGCCGCTCAGCCGCGACGTGTAGCGAATCGCCACCGCATCGAGCCAACCGCAACGGCGGGGACGCTTGGTCACCGTACCGTACTCGTTCCCTTGATCGCGAATCTGCTGCCCAATGGCGTTGTCCTGCTCCGTCGGGAACGGACCGCCGCCCACGCGGGTGCTGTAGGCTTTGACGATGCCGATCACATGATCGATGTGCTTGCCCGGCACGCCCGAACCGTTCGACACGCCGACGCCCGAGCTGTTGCTGCTCGTCACGTAGGGATAGGTGCCGTGGTCGACGTCGAGCAGCGCCCCTTGGGCGCCTTCAAACAAAATCCGCTTGCCCGACTCGGCGGCGCTCAGCAGATATTCGTTCGTATCGTCGACGTACGGCTTCAGGCGCTCGGCGTACGCCTTGTATTCTTCGTAGATGTCGGCCGCGTTGAGCGGCACGAACTGGTCGCGCGGCATCATCGCCGCCAGCGACACGTTCTTCGCGCGGGTGACATGCTCGACCCGTTCACGGAAGTTGGGCCGATAGAGATCGCCCAGCCGAATCGCAAACGCGCGGCCGACTTTGTCGCGGTAGCAGGGACCAATGCCGCGCTGCGTCGTGCCGATGTTCTCGCCGTCGGAAGTGCTCGAATCCATCGCCCGATCTTCGGCGAAGTGCCACGGGAAGATGACGTGCACGCGGTCGCTTAGCTTCAGGTTGTCGTAGTCGGCGAGGTTACGGGTCGAGAGCTCGTCGAGCTCCTCGATCGCCTTCGCCGGGTTGAAGACGACGCCGCCGGCGATGACGCAGGTGACGCCCGGAGTAAGCACGCCGCTCGGCAGCAGCGACAGCTTGTAGACCTCGTTGCCTACCTTCACCGTATGGCCGGCGTTGGCGCCCCCCTGATAGCGGACCACGATGTCATGCCGCAGGGTCAGCAGATCGACGATTTTCCCTTTGGCTTCGTCGCCCCACTGAAGTCCAATGACGCAGGTGCCGGACACTCGGTTTGCTCCTTGAAAGTGTGCGAAAGCTTCTAGCAGTGAAGGAGTTGCGACAGCGCAACCGCTCGATTGTACCGTAAGCGATGGGGCTCCAACACCACTGAAAACGGGGCGAACTTGCAGGCGACCGCCGGCTGGCAGCGGCGTTTTCACCGAAATCGCGAACCGTCCGGGGAACTCCCCGCCGCCTGCGGGCGTCGAACTCATCGCCGCTCCATCGCCCGCAGCCCTCTCGGGAGAGTGCCATGACTCGTCAATCGCTTTGCCGCACGCTCGTCGCCCTCGCCGCTAGCCTCTTTGTTATCGTGGTTGGCAGCAACTTAGCCCATCTGCAGGCCCAAGGGCTGCTGGTCGACGCCCGACCCGAGCACCAGTTCCGCCTGCCGCGGCCAATCATCCCGCCGCAGCCCGCCCCCGCGGCGAGCAGCTACCAAATCGAGGCGCTCGAAGTCGACGCGAAGCTCAGCGGCTCGACCGCTCGCGTCCAGGTATCGCAAACGTTCAAGAACACCGGCAGCGGCCAGATCGAAGCGCAGTTTCTCTTCCCCCTTCCCTACGACGGCGCCATCGATCAACTGACGCTGCTCGTCGATGGCAAAGAGTACCCCGCGAAACTCCTCCCCAAGGAGGACGCCCGCCGGCGTTACGAAGAGATCGTCCGGTCGAACCGCGATCCCGCGCTGCTCGAATGGGTCGGCACAGGCATGTTCCAAACAAGCGTCTTCCCGATTCCCGCCGGCCAGTCGCGCACCGTGACGCTCCGCTATTCGCAGCTCTGTCGCCAATCGTCAGGCTTGGTCGACTTCCTCTTCCCGCTCAGCACCGCGAAGTACACCGACGGGCTGCTCAAGCGGCTCGCCATCTCCGTCGCCGTCGATAGCCCCGCCGACATCAAGAACGTTTACTCGCCGTCGCACGAGGTGAAGATCGAACGCCCCGACGATCGGCACGCCGTCGTGAAGTTCACCGCGACCGACACGGCGGCGACCGACGACTTCCGCCTATTCTACGACACGGGCGACGAAGCCGTGGCGGCCAGCATCGTGAGCTATCGCCCCGACAAGGACGACGACGGTTACTTCCTAATGCTCGCCACGCCTAAGATCAGCCGCGAGGCTGCCGAAGCAAGCGACAAATCGAGCAATGAAAAACCAGCGAAATCCACCGGCAAGACGGTCGTCTTCGTCGTCGACCGTTCCGGCAGCATGAGCGGCGAGAAGATGGACCAGGCGAAGGAGGCCCTCAAGTTCGTCCTCAACAATCTCAAGCATGGCGACACGTTCAACATCGTCGCCTACGACAGCGAGGTCGAAGCCTTCCGCCCCGAGTTGCAGAAGTTCGACGATGAATCGCGGGCCGCAGCCACCGGGTTCGTCAACGGCCTGTTCGCCGGCGGCAGCACGAACATCGACGGCGCCCTCGCTCGCGGCCTCGGCATGCTCGGAGACGCCGAGCGTCCCAGTTACATCATCTTCCTCACCGACGGTCTCCCCACCGTCGGCGAAATGAACGAACCGGCCATCGCCAAACACGCCGCGGAAGCGAACAAGATCCGCGCCCGCCTCTTCGCCTTCGGCGTCGGGTTCGACGTCAACAGCCGGCTGATCGATCGGCTCGCCCGCGACAACCATGGCCGCAGCGAGTATGTGCGGCCCAACGAAAACATCGAAACCGCAGTGAGCAACCTCTACCGTCGCATCGGGGCGCCAGTGATGACAGACGTACAACTCACGATCGACGTCGAGAACGCCAAGGAAGCCGACGGCGCCGTGGCGAGCCGGCTTTACCCCAAAGGCAAGTTCGACCTCTTCGCCGGCGACCAGGCTGTGATCGTCGGCCGCTACAAGTCGGCCGGCGACGCGAAGGCAACGCTGGCCGGCAAAATTGCCGGCGAAACGAAAAAGTTCTACTTCCCGGCAGAACTCGTCGCCGCGAGCGACGACGACGCCAACGCCTTCGTCGCCAAGCTGTGGGCCACCCGCCGCGTCGGGGAAATCATCGATGAGATCGACCTCAAAGGCCGCAACGAAGAACTTGTGAAAGAGCTGGTCGACCTTGCGGTGAAGCACGGCATTCTCACGCCCTACACCTCGTTCATGGCCGACGAAAACAGCCCACAACGCGAGCTCGGCCTGCGGGCCCAAGCCGCCGCGATCAACGTCGATCAACTTCACGAGTCGTCCGGCGAGTTTGGCTTCAGGATGCGATCTAACAAGGGCGATCTGCAATACGCCGAAAGAATGGCAATGGCGCCCGCGGCCACGCCCGCGTTGGCTGACGCGGGGACATCCCTCGCAACGGCGTCGAGCGGCGGTGCGAGCGGCGGCCGTTACGCGGCCGATGCCTTCCAAAACACGCTGCAAACCAGCGGCCGCGGCGCCCGCTTCTACGACGCCGAGCATGACCAACAGGTCGTGTCGAACAGCGTCATCAGCGTCGGCCGCAAAACGTTCCTCCGGCACGGCGACCGCTGGGTCGACTCGACACTCGACGAGAAGGCCCAGAAGTCCGCCAAGAGACTCGAACGCTTCAGCGACGAGTATTTTGAACTCGTCGCCAAGCACGGCAAACACGTCGCCGCGTACCTAGCGATCGAAGAGCCGGTGATGATCGAACTCGACGGCCAAGTCTACGAGTGGTAATCCCCTAGCCCCTGGCTCCGCCAGGGGGTCGGCCGCCACACCGCGAAACTCCGCCGCGTCAGTGAGGTATAACTGAGCAGGGGCGTCAAACGCCCCCGCTCACCACCTCGCCGAGGCCTGCCGTGGCTCGCTTCAACGTCGCGTCGCTAACGCCGCTTGCAATGCTCAGCATCGTCCCGCTCCTATTCGCTCCAGCGAATGCGAGCGCAGCCGAGCCGACGGTTCACCGCGACTTACCCTACGCCGAGCATGCGGACGCGCCGAAGAACTCGACGTCGCTCGACCTCTACGTCCCCCCCGACGCCAAATCGGCTCCCATCGTCGTCTGGATCCACGGCGGCGGCTGGCGTCACGGCGACAAGCGGATGGTCGCCCTCAAACCGGCCTACTTCTGCGATCAGGGAATGATCTTGGCGAGCATCAACTACCGCCTGCAGCCTGCGACCGACTACCGCGGCCAAGCCGCCGACGTCGCCGCCGCCATTCGCTGGCTCGTCGACCATGCCACTGAATACGGAGGCGATCCGCGGCGAATCATCTTGCTCGGCCACAGCGCCGGCGCTCACTTGGCCGCCCTTGTCGCTACCGACCACAGCTACCTCAAAGCCGCCAAGGTCGACCCCGCAGCTATCCGCGGCGTGATCCTGCTCGACGGCGCCGGCTACAACGTGTCGCGGCAGATCAAAGAAGCGATGCTCCCAGCGCTAAAGAAGCTTTACCGCGACGCCTTCGGCGACGATCCCGAAGTTTGGCAAGCAGCCTCGCCGCTCCATCACGTCGAAGAAGGCGGCAAGTACCCGCCGGTGCTCATCTTGTACGTCGCCAGCCGCCGCGACTCGAGCAGCCAGTCGGTCGCGCTAAGCGAACGGCTCCGCGCCGTCGGCGGCGAGTCTGAGGCTATCGGCTATGCGGACAAGACGCACGCCACAATTAACCGCGAGTTAGGCGCGGCGGATGACAAACCGACGGCTGCGGCGCAGAAGTTCTTGGACCGCATACTGACGCCCGCTGCTAGTCCCTAGGAGAGGCGGCAGCAAAGCGCGCCTACTTCGCCATCGCCTTCAGAAAATCCTGAAACAGATAGTGGCTATCGTGCGGCCCGGCCGAGGCTTCGGGATGATACTGCACGCTAAACAGCGGCAGTTCCCGATGGCGAACCCCCTCAATCGTATTGTCGTTAAGGCTGCGGTGGGTCACTTCCAGCGCCGCCGGCAGCGACGCTTCCTCAACGGCGAACCCGTGGTTCTGGCTGGTGATTTCCACCAACCCGTCGCTCAGTCGCTGCACCGGGTGATTCGCCCCGCGGTGGCCGAACTTCAGCTTAAACGTCTTCGCCCCGCAGGCGAGCGACAGCAGCTGATGGCCGAGACAGATGCCGAAGACCGGCTTCTCCTTCATCACGCCCTGGATCGTTTTGATCGCGTATTCGAGCGGCTCGGGATCGCCGGGGCCGTTTGAAAGAAACACGCCGTCCGGATTCTGGGCAAGCACGTCTTCCGCGGTCGCTGTTCCCGGCAGCACGGTCACTTGGCAGCCTTGATCGTACAGATGCCGCGGAATGTTCCACTTCATCCCGTAGTCTAGTGCCACCACATGCGGGCCGCTCGTCCCGGTCGACTTGCGAATTCCCTCAGTGTTGAGGTGCGTCCAATCGCTGCACGATTCCTGCCACTCGCACGCCATCTCAGGCATCACTTCGCGAACCAAATCGCGGCCGACAAGCCCGGGGCTCGCCTTCGCCTTCGCGACGAGGCTCGCATCGTCGAGGTCGACCGTCGACAGCACGCCGCGGAGCGCTCCCTGCGAACGGATCCGCCGCACGAGCGCCCGCGTATCAATCGACTCGATCGCCACGACGCCCCATTCCTTGAGGTAGTCGCTCAGCGAACCTTCCGAACGGAAATTGCTGTCGGCCCGCGAATGCTCCCGCACGATAAACCCGGCAAGGTGCGGCCGCTCGCTTTCGAGATCGCCGTCGTTGACGCCGTAGTTGCCGATTTGCGGATAGGTCATCGTCACGATCTGGCCGCGATAGCTCGGATCGGTGAGGATTTCCTGATAGCCGGTCATCGCCGTGTTGAAGCAGACTTCGCCGTCGACCTCGCCATCGGCGCCAATCGAGACGCCGGTAAAGACGGCGCCATCTTCGAGAGCAAGCTTTGCAGGTTTTGACATCGATTCAGAGGTGACTGGTGATCGGTTAGTAGCCGCGGGTCAACGACCCGCCGGAGCGTCGCGCGGAATGCTAACCACGAAGTCACAAAGATCATTAAGACGCACAAAGCAATGCAAGAACGAGAAGAGGCCAATCAAACAAAGCAGCCACCGCTGCTTGCTACTGCCTTGCCCCTTCTCTCCGTTCTTCCTTCGTGCGTCGTCGTGCCCGTCGTGTCTTCGTGGTCAATCTTCCCAACGGCTGCAACGCCAGCGCCAGCATGCGGGCGCCAGTCGTACCGGTTATGCGGACCGCGCCCGCCAGCAGAAAGTTCGCTCGGGGCCGATCGACGCACGACGCGGGGAACGTCATGAACAACCGCCGCCAGCCGCGTCGATAGTCTCGCGTAGGCTGTGGGTCTCCGGGCTTTCGAACGACAACGTACAAGAAATCCCGGTCAGCCTAATATAGAGGGTCCCTGCTTCGGCGAGCAGGGGCCCTCATTTTTTTGGGCTTTTCCTGGGGAAAACTGAGGGTGCGTGGTGCGAGCGAGCGGGCGGCCTTCTGGTACAATGCCCCCAGGAGGCTCTCGCCGATGTCTGATTACACCTCGCTACTCTCCGCCGCGTCTCAATTACCCGTCGCCGAGCGGATGCGGCTCATCGACGAGCTGACGGAGACAATCCCGGGACTTCCCGCGGAGGGCTTGTCCGCAGAGTGGCTCGAGGAGATCGATCGCCGCTCCCGTGAGATCGATGCCGGCACGGCCAAGCTCGAGGATTGGGAAAGCGTCCGCGCCCGGCTATTCCAACGCGTGAATAGCAGCCGTGAGAATTAGATTCCACAGCGAAGCGACGGCCGAACTTGAAGAGGCGCTCGCTTGGTACGCCGTGCGGAGCCCAGACGCGGAGCGCAAGTTTGCTTTTGCGATCGACGCGACTCTAACGCAACTAGCCGCCGCGCCGGAGCGGTTCGCTGAAGTCCTTCCCGAAGTTCGTGGCATCACCGTCGAGAAGTTCCCATACCAGATCGTTTACCGCCTCGTCGGCGAAACTGCCGTGGTTCTCGCAGTCTCCCATGCGAAGCGGCGGCCCGGATACTGGAAACGCCGCGAACCGTAGAACTCTTCCGAGCACCTTTCCCCTCACCGGCCGATCGCCCAGTCGTGGCGGATGCAAAGCCAGCCTGCCGCGGTTGCGAGGGCAGAGACTGCCGCAATCGCCACCGCACTCCCGGTCGCTTCCAGCGAGAACGGCCCAACCACGCAGAAGGCGACTCCTGCCGCAGTGAAGATCGTCAGCAGCGCCGATACCATCGGCCGCCGCGTCGCCGCCATGAACGCTGCCGCAACGCAGAAGAAACCTAGCTGGGACAACAGCCCCAGCGAGACGAGCGTTTTCCAGGGAGTCGATGCGTCTTGCAGATACGGAGACCGATTTCCGAACCAAGCAAGGGCAACGCCAATCAGCAGGCACGGCAGGAACAGCGTGGCAAGCGTCATCAGCGCGCTCAAGGCAAATTTCACAACGAACCACTGGCCCGTCGCAATCGGCCGCGAACGCCAAAACGTATTGAGTTCCGGCCGCAGGTCATCGAGCCATAGTCCGATGCCGCTGACCATGGAAACTAAGCCGCCCACCAACAGCCAGACGGGTACGGACATGGCGAGGAGATCGTCGTTAAGGAAGCGTTCCTGATACCGCCGGCTGGCGATATCGATGATCAATGAAACGCAGAATATTGATCCTGCCCCCAACAGCGCGAGCGGCAGCGACTCGCAGCACTGCTTCCAGACGATCGCGACCCACGGCTTTCGCATCGGCGGCGCCAGCCAAGCGGGAACGATGCTCTTCGCTACCGATTCAACCTGCTGCCGACGCGCCGCAGCGACTCGGCCAAAGCGGCGAACGTAGATGGCCGCCGCTGCCAACGTGGAGACGCCGGCCAGTAGAACGAGATACCCAAGAGGCCTCGCTGGAAGGCGGGCCAACTCTCGCCCCGGCGCTTCCGCCAGCTCGACGAAGACAATGAAAGGCCCTCCCGGAGCAGCAGCCGCCGCTCCCTCCAAAGCCTTCTCGCCGAGACCTTGCCACCGGTCGACGGCAATCGCAAGGGCGCCCCAGGCAAGAGCGATGAAGAGAAACCCGATCGCCCCTGCACGCACTTCATCACTTAGGTTCGTCGCGATGGCCGCTACCCATACCGATAAGCTAAATGCAGCCCAGGCAAGAGTAAGAAAAGCCGCTATGGACACCGTCGCATCCTCCGGAATTCGTCCAAGCGACTTCCATAGTTCCAGCACTCCGGCTGCGATGATGCACGGCGATGCGACAATCGCCGCCGCGACGATCAACTTGGCGATCGCCGTCGATTTCGTCGTGCACGGGAGAGACTGCAAAAAACCAACTGTTCGCTGGGCTTGCTCGCTCGCCGCCATCGAAGCGCCAACGAACAATCCGAGCGACACTAAGCTGAAAAACCCAATCGGCACGATCGCGCCGAGCAAGAAGTCGCTCTTGAACGGTAACGGCAGGACGCCCGCTGCTGCCACGAAGACCACGACCGCCATCAGCTTGAACCGCTGCTCGCGCCACTCTTTCCACAACAAGCTTCGCCATACGCCGTTCATGCGTCAGCCCTCCCATTAGCTTCCCAACATCTTGCCGCTTAGCGGTGCGTCGCCACCTCATCGAGCGACAACGACGCCCGCGCATCGTCCTCCACCTTCCCCGCCACGTACGCCGCGAAGATCTCATCCAAATTGAGATCATTCACGCGATACCCAATCCCTTCGCGATCGAGCAGCGCCCGCACCGCCGAGGCGTTCTGCACCGTCACGGCCACATCCTCGCCTGCACGCCGCAATTCCAGCACCGACATGTCGTCGCGAATGCGGCCGTACGCCGCGCGATCGACGACGAACTGCTTCACGTCCCGCCGCAGCGTCTCGGTGTCGGCCTGCCGCACAAGCCGACCGCCATCGAGAATTGCCACCTCGTCCGCCACCGGCTCGACTTCATACAGCAGGTGCGAACTGTAAAACACGGTCCGCCCTTCGCCTTGCAGATGGCTGATGAGGTCTTGATTGAACTGCCGCCGCATCACCGGATCGAGGCCGAGCGCCGGATCGTCGAGAATCACCAGCTCCGGCCGATGCGCCAGTGCGAGCAACAGGCCCAGCCGCACGTTCTGCCCCTTGGACAAATGTTTGATTTTGGTTCGCAGCGGCAGTTCGAACTCGCGGACGTACTTGAGCGCGAGATCATGGTCCCACGTCGCGTAGAAGGGCGCCACGAAGCGGATGATTTCCTCGACGCGCATCCAGCCGTACATCTGCTGGTCTTCGGCAAGGTAACCGACGCGGGCTCGCACCTGCAGCGGCTCGGTCGCGAGGTCGAGCCCCAACACGCGAACCTCGCCCTGGTCGCATTTCAGCAGGCCCAACAACATGCGAATGGAAGTCGTCTTCCCCGCGCCGTTGCGGCCGAGAAACGCAAACGTCTTGCCCCGCTCGACGCGCAGCGACAGGTTGCTCAGCACCTGCGTGCGGCGGAACGATTTGCAGACGCCCTGCAATTCAATCGCATACTTCGCGTTCACTGCCTCGCTCATGACAAGTTCCCCGCCAAATCGTTGGCCGCTTGTTCGTCGAGTTCGCCCAGCGCGACCGACAAGAGTTCGTGAATCTGCTCGCTGCTCAGGCCCAGCGACTGCGCCTGCCGCGCGATCTGACGCAGTTCGTCGAGCAGCCGCGTCCGCTGCCCGGGCGAGGCCTGCGCCCGCGCCCCGTCGGCGACGAACGTCCCCTGCCCTTGCCGCATCTCTAGCAGCCCGTCGCCGCTAAGCCGCTCGTAGACGCGGAGGATCGTGTTTTGATTGACGCCCAAATCGCGGGCGAGCTCGCGCACCGACGGCAACCGCTCGCCAGGCTTTAACTTGCCGGCCGCGCAGAGCGACGCGATCTGATGGGCAATTTGCCGCGAGATCGGGGCTGCGGAGCCTTTTTCGATGCGGAGGAACATCGGGAGACGCTCGCCAAGAATGGCCCGTTAAACTGGAAAAGCCGAGGTGACTACAGTTGCATAACACCATTCTTTTGGGGAGTCAAGCTTTTTCTGAGAGGCGACGAATGGGGCGCGGATTTTTGCCCGCCGCAGCGTCATTCCGAGCGGAGCGAGGGATCTGGAAGCCCATTGCAGCTACGAGATCCCTCGCTCCGCTCGGGATGACAGACGCCACGCTTAACTGAAGCCTGCTCTAACCGCTAAGCCGGTCGCTCGTTGCCCGATGCGACGACGACATAAACGCCGCCTCGCTGCCGAACCGCTTCAGGCCCACGCGCTTGATCGCGCCATCTTCGACGACGTCGATGGGCGTGTAGCTCGGATGCCGGCCTTCCTTGTACGGCGAGTTACTCCGCGCGTTGTAGCAGCAGATGAGCGCCCACCGATCGTTGGGCGAACGATTCTGATCGCTCCGATGGAGCGTGTTCGGATGAAAAAACAGCGCGTCGCCCGGCGACATCTCGACGTACACGAGTTCCATCCGCTCGCAAGCCGCGGCGACTCGTTCCAGATCGGCGCCCGTTTGATCGCCGACCTTCACGTGCGTCAGCCGCCCCATCTGGTGCGAGCCTTTCAGCACCTGCATGCAGCCGTTCGCCCGCGTCGCCGAATCGACCGCGATGAAGACGCTGCACAAGTTCGGCGTCAGCACGCCGTTCTCGTACCAGTAGCCGTAGTCCTGATGCCACTCCCAGGCCCCGCCGGTGACGGCCTGCTTCATGATCATCTTCGAGTGGTAGTGATACGGCTCGTCGTCGAGTAACTGCCCAACCGAATCGACTACGCGGCGGCTACGGGCGAACATCCCGTAAATATCATCGCCCGGATGATTCCACAGTGACAACCGCACGCTGCCGCCGGCTCCGTCGGCGCGGCCAAAGGCGTTGTCGTCGAGGGCCTTGTCTTCCTTCGCCGCCCGCTGCAACAGGCCCGTCTCTTCGGCGTCAAAGAGCGCCGGCGCGACGACATAGCCATCGTGCAAATAAGCGTCGAGCTGCGCAGCGGTGAAGATGCCCGACATCAATCACTCCGCAAAAAGTGCCGCCGCGAGCTACGTCGCCGCAGGCTGAGCCGCCGGCGGCTTTGTCGAGAAGTTTGCTTCAGCATCACGCAGGCACTGCTTGATCTGCCGCACCGCCTGCTTCAGCCGCTCTTCGTTCTCGACGAGCGACATCCGCAAATAGCCTTCTCCCGCCGGGCCGAAGCCGCTGCCGGGGCTGACGGCGACGTTCCCCTTTTCGAGCAGCATCATGCCAAAATCCATCGTACTCATCCGCTGCCGCCAGAGGTCGGGAATCGGAGCCCAGACGAACATTCCCGCCTTCGGCGGCGTGATGTTCCAGCCCAGTCGCGACAGCCCTTCGCACAACGCATTACGACGGCCTTGGTAGATTTTCGACTGCTCTTCAACGGCCGTGTCGGTGTTCCGCAGCGCGACGATCGCAGCAATCTGAATCGCCTGGAACATGCCGTAGTCATAATACCCTTTGATCGTTCCCAGTGCGCGAATCATCTCGGCGTTGCCGCAGCAGTAGCCGACGCGCCAGCCGGCCATGTTGTAGCCCTTGCTCATCGTCGTGAACTCGACGCCGACGTCGATGGCGCCCTTCGACGCGAGGAAGCTCGGCGGCTGGTATCCGTCGTACGCCACGTCGGCGTACGCGAAGTCGCTCAGCACCATGAACCCGTACTTGCGGGCGAGCTTCACCACCTCGTCGAAGAACCACTGCTCCACCACCACGCTCGACGGGTTGTGGGGGTAGTTCAGCACGAGCAGCTTCGGCTTCGGATAGAGATGCTCGCAGGTGTACGCAATGTTGGCGAGGAACTTCTCGCTGTTAGCGACTTCCAGCGAAATGACGTTCGCCGACGCGAGCGCCACCGAGTATACGTGAATCGGGAAGTACGGCGCCGGCACGATCGCCGTGTCGCCCGGCCCCATGAGGGCCAAGCACATATGGCTGAACCCCTCCTTCGAGCCAAGGCACACGATCACCTCGCTCTCGGGATCGAGCCGCGCGCCATACTTGCGGTGATACTTGCTCGCCACCTCGCGACGAAGGTTCACGATCCCGATGTTTTTCGAGTAGCCGTGGTTCCCCTCGTCCTGCGCCGCCTCGGAGAGCTTGTCGATCACCGACTGATGCGGCGGATCGCTCGGGTTGCCCATCCCCAGGTCGATGACGTCGTCGCCTGCCCGCCGCTTGTTGTGGAGCATCCCGTTGATGCGGCCGAACAGATACGGCGGCAGCCGCGTCACGCGCTCGGCAATCTGAACCTTGAACGGAGGGTAAGTTTCGTCAGCGGAGTTCGACATGGACGGCAGTTAGAAGTGACACAAGGAATAGGTAGCCGCGGGTCAACGACCCGCCGGAGCGGCCGGCAAAAACGCGACAAACGCCGCACGGCCGGTCTCAACAGACACAAGTATACCGGCTTCAGGTTCGCGAGCCTACGCGAAGCGCCTAGTCGGCGGGACTGCTTAGCAAGGATTCCCAACCAATTGCGTGAGCCATCGACGACCGCGATGATTTCCACGCCAGCTCTTCGCTCAAGCTCCGGAAAATGATGACGTAACGCCGCGCCGGGCCATTTGGAGTGAAGTGCCGCATCCCCTGGCCGACGTGTGAGCAAGCAGTACCGAAATGGGGATTGGCCGCGAGTTCTTGAAAAGTTTCGCGAAGCTTCGAGATCACACGTTTCGCAGCAGCAGGACGGTTGGTCCCGATATAGGCGGCAATGCTGCGCATATCAGCGGCCGCATCTTCAGAAATGCGTAGCCGATGGCGCCGTCGGCTCATTCCGCCCGCTCCTTCGCGCCGGCAATATCGAAAAGCTCATTGAAGAACTTTTCTAGCCCGTCCTCATCCAGTTCGATGTACTGCCCGTTATCGAGTTGGTCGACACTGCGATCGATCTTGGCCAACAGATCCGATCGCTTTTTGAGCAAACCGATCGCCGCATTGATCGCCGACTCCCCTGAGTCGAATCGTCCAGCGGCAACTTGCGATTGCAAGAATGCCGCGTTCTCGGGCGAGATTTCCAACTGCATCGCACCCACTCCTTAAACAAGAAAAACGAGCGGCGCCAGCGAAGGCGCCGCTCGTTTCAGCATATCTAGCTCGATTCGACTCGGCAAATCGCCTAGCGGGTCGCCGTCGGCCGCACGGCCGTATCCTCGCGAACCGCCCCCGGCTTCGGCGCCGGATCTTGCGTCGTTCCCGCCAGGTAGTTGTCGACGCGAGCTCGCGAGTTGATTTCCTCGAACTTCTGGCCCATCGTCATCCGCAACTTCTTCTCGAAGATGTCGCGGTGCAGAATGTCGCGCACGTCCTTCAACTCGATGTCCATCCGCTCGGTGCGGCCTTCGCAGCGGAGGATGATGAACTTATCGCCCATCTGCACGATTTTCGAAAGTTCGCCGTTCTGCAATTCGAACGCCACTCCCTCCAGCGTGTCTTGGCCGCCGTAACGTCCCAGCGGCGGCACTTCGCCCCGCAACGCCTTGCTCGTCGGCTCGACCGAGTACTCGGCAGCCAAGTCGCCGAAGTATTCCATCGACGGATTCTGGCGAGCCTTGTTCCACACGTCTTGCGCCTGGCGTTGGTTGCTCAGCACAATCGCCCGGCAACGGACCCGTTCGCCGTAGTTCGCGTCGAAGCCTTTCGCGATGTCTTCTTCAGTGACCTGCACGTCCTTCGCCGACAGCTTCTTGAGCGCCGCCGACGGCCACACCGAATCACGCATGTAGCGCTCCTTCGTCACGCCTTGCTCGGCAACGACAGTCTCAATCCACTTCGGTAGGTCAGCGTCCCCCTTCGCGTCGACGACGCCTGCCAATTCAGCGGCGTGCACCATTTCGGCGTTGATGTCTTCTTGAGTCATCTGGACGCCGGTCGCCTGCAACTCCTGCTCCAGCAGCGTTCGCGAGATTTCGCCCTCAAGCACTTCCTCGCCGTGGCGCAGCAGGCACTCGGCGCCCAACTCTTGCATCGTGATGCGGTCGCCGTTGACTGTGGCGACGACGCCCGGCATCGTCTTGCTCAGTTCGGGATCGTTGTAAACGTTCTTCACGACGGCCGTTTGTTGCACCTTCTCGAAGATGCCAGTCGCGGCGTCGCGTAACTTTTCTTCCTTGATGCGCTCGACCAAGCGGTCCTGGACCTGAGCCATTGGCATCGCCTGGGCTGCAATGTGCTCGTCGCACTTCAGGATGATGAACTGCTGAGCGGCCGGAATGATCGCCGAGACTTGGCCCGGCTGCAGGCGAAACGCCTCGGCCTCGATCTTAGGATCGCCCACATGGCGGCGGATCGGCTGAATCATGCCGCCGATGCTCGCGCTGTTGACGTCTTCCGATTGCTCGATCGCCAATTTGGCGAAACTGTCAGGATGGGCGCTCACTTGAGCGTGGATCTGCTTCGCCTTCTCGGCGTTGCTCACGGCGATCAGCCGTGCGCGGACCATGGGGCCGAACTCTTGCTCATACGCCTTTTGCAGTTCTTCCTGCGAAACTTGCAGTTGCTTTTCAGCCAGCTTCCGCAACGCGAGCGTTGGCCACAAGATATCGCGGGAATACTCCGCGGCGGTGACGCCCCGTTCCTTCTCCAACATTTCCAGCCACTGTTCGCGGCCGAGTTGGAACCGTTTCGCCATCCGATCGATCTCGGCGTCGATGTCAGCCTGCGTGATCGTGATGTTGTGATTCGTGCAGTGGTTGGTGATCAGACGCTTGTTGACGATGCTTTCCAGCACGTCTTCGCCGTAGCGTTGGACGCAGGCGTCGGTCAAATCCTTACGGCTGATGTCCTTGCCGTTGATCAGCGCCATAACGTCGTGCGTCGGGCGACCGGGGCGAGGCAGCGGCTGCGTTTCCGCCGAGCGAGAGGCCGGAGCGGCCGCGGCTTGCGGCGGGGCCGCTTGAGCAGCGGCGTCGCCCTGCGACCAGCGAATTAGAACGGCGATCGCCAGCACCATGGCGGCAATGCCAAACCAGACAAGGCGATGTTTCCACTCAGCCGCGCGCATGGCAGCTTCAGCATCCGTGCTAGACATGACGGTTTCTCCATAAACCGGCGCGATGCACCTGCAGCGAATCGAAAGCGACGAAGCTTCGCACTTTCCCGCCCAATAGCCGGACCGCCACGCGGGCCGGAAACCCGGAGAACGTAGTCCTCCGGCTAGGGGGCAAATGCTCGTCGTCGCTCGATTCGCGCGGGGAGTGCGAATCACGCGCTAAAAACTGGGTCGCCGCACAGTCAATCGTTGACCAGCGCAGCCAGAACGTCGGGTGGTTCCGGCGGGAGTATAAACCGCAGCGGCGAGAACCTCCAATAGAAGTTCACGCGGTTGCTAGCAGCCGCTCGTCCAACGGCTCCGCGTCGCGACGCACTCTCCCACGCGCAGTCGGCCTGAGTCGCTTCAGCGACCAGGCAGCCCCAACGCAACGCATCGCCAACCGACGCGCTGCTCGAACCAAATGAACAACAGAATGACGCAGAGCGTCGAAGCAGAAGGTCCCGCGCGGAGCGTGGAAACGAGGGCGTGGTTCACCGCGCCTTCACGGCCGGCTGCGGCGGTTCGGCGAGCTTCGCTTCGTACTTCTTCACGAGCGCCGCCGTCGCCCGCATCCAGCGCGTGCCTGCGGTCCGCCACAGATAGACGACTGCCAAATACGCTAACGCGATATACAGACTCACGTCGCCCTCTGCGCGCTTGGGCATCAGCGTGAGGATCACCACAGGCGCCAAGTACGGCAGTTCATTGAAGAGATTTCTACCGCTGCTGAAATCTTCCGTGAGGTAATAAGTCCTGATCACCTGCTCATCGGGAGTAAGGTTTTCAAGCATGACGTTCACTCTACCTCGAGGGAATTACTTGCTTAGCCGGCGCTCACTTCCGTCTCTTTCGCCTTCGCCAAATCGTTGGCGGCGTTCTCGTACTTCTTCGTCAGCTCTTGGATCTCGTCCTTGAGCCCCTTGCAATCGTCTTCCGAAAGCTCGCCGTCGCTCTCGGCGGTATCGGCGTGCTTGTTGCCGTCGCGGCGGACGTTGCGGATGGCGATCTTCGCCTCTTCGGAAAGTTCCTTGGTGCGGGCGACCATTTTCTTGCGGACGTCGCCCGAGAGCGGCGGAATGTTCAGGCGAATCACCTTGCCGTCGCTGTTCGGCGCGAGGCCCAGGTCGCTGTTGATGATCCCGCGTTCGATGTCCTTGATGATCGACGGATCGAACGGCCTGATGACAAGCTGCTGCGGCTCGGGAGCACTCACCGAAGCGATCTGCTTGATCGGCGTCTGCGAACCGTACGCTTCGACGCGCAGCGAATCGACGAGGCCCGGATTGGCCCGCCCGGTGCGAATGCCGGTCAAGTCGCTCTTCAACTTGTTGATCGCCTTCTCCATCCGCTCTTCGGCGTCCATCAAGATCTCATCCGAACCCATCGCTATCTCTCCCTAAAATTCATCTCTTGCGAATTTCTCTGCGCCTTTGCGCCTCTGCGAGAGATCAGTGTTTAAGACTCTCGCAGAGGCGCAAAGGCGCAGAGAACACGCGAAGAGTTTTAGAGTTATCTTTACTCAGTTTGTTAAATCAGTTCTTTCCGCTCGTAACGCGGGTGCCGATTTGTTCGCCGCGGACAGCCTTTTCGATGTTGCCATCGGTGCGGTAGTTGAACACCAAAATCGGCAGGTTGTGTTCCATGCAGTGGGCGATCGCCGTTGGGTCCATCACCCGCAGGTTCTGATTGCGGACTTGCTCGAACGTCAGATCGCGATAGAACACCGCGTGCGGGTTCTTCTCCGGATCGTCGCTGTAGACGCCGTCGACGCGGGTCGCCTTCATCAAAATGTCGGCTTCGAGTTCGAGCGCCTTCTGAGCGGCGGCCGTGTCGGTGGTAACGAACGGCGCGCCCGTCCCGCCGGCGAGAATGATCACGCGGCCCTTTTCCAAATGGCGACGAGCACGGCGGCGAATGAACGGCTCGGCGACGCCGTCGCACTTCAACGTACTCAAGAGTCGCGTTTCGCAGCCGAGCGACTCAAGCGCGTCCTGCAACGCGAGGCCATTGATCACCGTCGCCAGCATCCCCATGTAGTGGGCGGTCGCTTCGTGAACGCTCGAGTTGCCCGCGATGAACTGGGCGCCTCGCAAAATGTTGCCGCCGCCGATAACGATGGCGATCTCCACCCCTTGCTGCTTCGCGCGGTACGTTTGCGCGGAGATGTGCACCACCTCCTGCATGCTAATCCCTCGCTCACCCGTCGCGGCGAAGCTCTCGCCCGAGAGCTTCAGAATGATCCGCTTGTAGGGGCCAGAGGTGATCTTGGGCGCAGGTTGAGACATAACGGCGGTTTTCATACGACTTGCCAAGAGGCGGAAGGGGATCTCTCGCAGAGACGCGGAGGCACAGAGAACAAGAACGAACTCAATCCATGAATGCTCGCCCTGCACTTGCCGCAACCGCAGATAATCTAGCAAGAAGGGAGCCGAGAATCATCCCACCGGCGACAAGATCGCGACTTCCTCTGCGTCTCTGCGCCTCTGCGAGAGCTTTTGCAGTTAGGTTTGCGCATAAAAATAGCCCCGACCTAGCTAGGTCGGGGCTATCGCTATTTTCAACCGCAGAGGCTAACGCTTAGCTCGCCGTACCGGCGCTTTCGCCCAGCGTCCAGCGGTGGAACTTCTTCAGCTTCATGCCGCCAGCCTTCGCCAGGGCGCCGACCGTCTGCGATTCGTCGCGAACGAACGGCTGCTCTTCCAGGACGTTTTCGGCGTAGAAGTTCCGCATCCGGCCTTCGATCATCTTTTCGATGATCGCTTCCGGCTTGCCTTCTTGGCGAGCCCGTTCCTTCTGAATTTCCTGCTCTTGGGCGACCAGCTTCGGGTCGAGCGAGTCCTTCGTCGCGGCCTTCGGGTTCATCGCGGCGACATGCAGCGCGACGTCCTTCGCCAGTTCGTCGCTGCCCCCCTCGACCTCGACCAGCACGCCGATCTTCGCCATGTGGACGAAGGCGCCGGCCGAGTTGTCGACGCGGTGGAGACGCGCGAGGCGGAAGACTTCGCGGATCTTGTTTTCCAGTTCGTCCTTCTGATCCTTCAGGGTCAGCCCCTTCCGGCTCGGCGAAGGTTGGGCCCACAGTTCGTCGGCCGTCTTCGCGCCCGGACCGGTCGCCAATTGCAGGGCGAGGTCGTTGGCCAGCTTGACGAAATCTTCGTTCGTCGAGACCGGAGCCGACTCGCATTGCAGTTCGACCATGGCGCCGACCTTCTTGTCGACGCTGGCATAGACGCCGATGCGACCTTCTTCGGTAGCGCGATCAGCCCGCGCAGCCATCGTCTTGACGCCGTCTTCGCGCAGCTTGCGCTTCGCGGCTTCAATGTCGCCGCCAGCTTCGGCCAGCGCCTTCTTGCAATCCATCATGGGAAGCGACGTTTCGTCACGCAGTTGCTTCACCAATGCCGCAGTAATCTCGGCCATAGCACACTTGCTCCTATGTATTCGAAATATGTCTCTCGCAGAGACGCAGAGACGCGGAGTAACGGTCGCAGAGAAAGCTCTCGCAATTAAGCGATTCTTCCTCTGCGACTCCGCGCCTCTGCGAGAGATCTTCTTGAATTGGATCTCGACGAAGGACTAGTCCTTCGCCGGTTCGACCATCGCCGCACGTTGGGCGTGGGCTTGCTGAACCGATTGCTGAATCTTCCCCTGGGCGATCGCGTCGGCCAGGATCTTCACGATCAGCTCGATCGACCGCATGCTATCGTCGTTGCCCGGGATCGGCAGGTCGACCAGGTCGGGATCGCAGTCGGTGTCGATCAAGGCCACGGTGGCAATGCCCAGCTTGCGGGCTTCCTTGATCGCGTTCTTCTCTTTGCGCGGGTCGACCACGACCATGCACTCCGGCAGACGGGTCATCGTCCGCATGCCGTGCAAGTTGTGGTGAATCTTGCGGTACTCGCGGGTGAGGGTCGACTGCATCTTCTTCGAGTACGAGTTGATCTCTTCGCTGTTGAGGATCTTCTCGAGTTGCTCGAGGCGGCCAAGGCGGTCGCGAATCGTGCGGAAGTTCGTCAGCGTGCCGCCCAACCAGCGGTCAGCGACGTAAGGCATGCCGCAACGTTCGGCTTCGCGTTGGATCGTTTCACGAGCCTGACGCTTGGTGCCCACGAAGAGAATGAGGCTGCCGTGCGAGGCCACGTCGGCCAGGTACTTCTTGGCCCGCAGCAGACCGCGGATCGTTTCGCGGACGTCGATGATGTGGATCAGATTGCGGCGAGCGTAAATGTACGGCCGCATCTTCGGGTTCCAACGGCTCGAACGGTGGCCGAAGTGAACGCCAGACTCTACCAACTCTTTGACGAGGGTCGTCGACACAGTGCAAACTCCTGACAGTGGCACGCCGGCTAAGTCCCATGAATGCGACCGACAGGGCGATCGCGGGCGTCCGGCGTTAGCAAAGGAACATTCTCGGCCTTCGATAGTCCACTTACCCGAGGCCGCGCGAGCCAAGTGGAGCCCTGCAATTTAACGGTTCCCCCAGGAATCGTCCAGATAGGCTACCCACGGTAGCCGCGGGTCAACGACCCGCCGGAGCGGCACAATCGCACGCCTCCCCCTAGGCCCCAATCTCTTTCAAACCGGCCAAAAACGCCTCGTGCAGCGGCCCATTGGTCACCAATACCCCGCGATTCGTCGCTAGAGTCCGCCCATGCGAGAAATCGAGCGGCTTCCCGTCGAGATCGCTCACCCGACCGCCAGCCTCTTCAACGACGATCGAACCGGCCGCCTGATCCCAAATCATTTCGCGGTAATCGGGCCGACTCGGCGAAAGGAGCCGCAAGATGACGTCGCCGCCGCCTGCTGCCAGAACAGCGTATTTTGCTTGGCTATCCATCGGCACCGGATCGGCCGTGACGCCGAGCTTCGTCGCCAGGTCGCCAATGCTGTCGGCGTCGGTGTGCGACTTTTCGACCGACCGCAGTAACCGGGCCCCGGCCGGATCGGCGATCTTCGACGCCGTCAGCCGAGTCCACTTGCCGTTCGGCTCGGCCAGCGATTGCACCCACGTCCCCTGGCCGCGTCCGGCGAGCAGCACCGCGCCCGCTCCACCCTTGGCGGCGCGAACGCCATCCTCAAGTTCTGGGCACCCCAGCACGCCAAGCACGACCTTGCCATTCTCCACGAGCGCCAACGCGACCGCGTACTGATCCTTCCGCAAGAACCCCTTCGTCCCGTCGACCGGGTCGAGCGTCCAGAAGGTCGCCGGCGCGTCGTTCGAGCCGTGGTCGATCCACTCGCACACCGATTCGGCCGTGGCGGCCGGTTCGACCGACTGGACGAACCGCGTGATCTGATCCAGCGTCGCCCGAGATTCTTCGCCCTGCAGGGCGCCGGAGCTCTCTTCACCTACCAGCACGGCATCGGGAAAGCGCTCGGCCAACCGCCGCGCGACGATCGCCTGGGCCGCAAAGTCGGCGACCGTCACCGGCGATTTGTCGCCCTTGGTGATCGCCTCGCCCACCATCTCCGCTTGCACGCGCCGCACGAGAATCGACGCCTCGCGAACGGCGGCGACGGCGAACTTGGCAATGTCGGAATCAAGAAAGTCGGCCACGCTTCACCCCACGGCTGGAAACAAAAAAAGGGAGCCAGGAGCCAGGGCACACGAGTCGGAAACTACCGACTCACGCATCCTGGCGCCTGACTCCCGTCGCAAACTACCCCGCAAGGATTCGAACCTTGAATGAGGGAATCAAAATCCCTAGTGTTACCATTACACTACGGGGTAACGCCTAAGCCGCTAATCTACAGATTGAGGCCGCGCTCCGCTACCGCGTTCGAGCAAAAGCCACCGGCTCCGCCGGTGGACGAACTTTGAAGGACGCGGCACCCGCCGCGACGCGTCCACCGGCAGAGCCGGTGGCTTCTATTCGAGCCCTTCCGCCCGCAGCCGGCTCGCCACGGCAAACGACACCTGTTCCAGTTCGCGAGCCAGGTCGACGCTCACCTGGCTGACCCCTTCAGGTAGAGCCAGCGAGACCGGCGCGAAGTTCACAATCCCGCGCACCCCCGCCGCTACGAGCACGTCGGCCGCCGCCTGGGCAAACGGCGCCGGCACGGCGACCATGCCGAGGTCGATCGCCCGCTCCATCACCACCTGGCTGATCTCCTCGATCGCCAGGATCTTAATCCCCTCGACCTCCCAGCCGACTTTGGCGGGGTCGGAGTCAAACGCCGCCGCCACGCGGAACCCCTGCGACTCGAACCCCTTGTACCCGAGCAGGGCTCGACCAAGGTTACCGACGCCCACCAGGGCCACGGTCCAAATCCGGTCCGTGCCGAGGATCCGCCGGATCTCGCCAATCAACTCGTCGCAGCGATACCCGACGCCCGGATGCCCGAACGCCCCAAAGTGGGCCAGATCCTTCCGCACCTGGGCGTCGCTGAATCCCAGCCGCTCGCCAAGTTGGCTGCTGCTGGTCGTTTGAATTCCTTCCGCCACCAGATGCTGCAGCTCTCGCAAGTAGAGGCTGAGCCGGTTGACGACCGCGGCGGGGACGGAGCCCGATTCCGAGCGGGAATTCGGCGGCTTCGACGAGCTCATGCCAGACGGCTCACGGCGGGAAGGTGGGAGCAGGGGAGGGGGAACCGGGTGCCACGCTGGCGGCCAGCCCCTTCGCCACTCACTCTAGACCAACTTCAGGATGCCAGCAAGCGAACCGTAAACCGACCGCGATGGCCCATCGTCAACCCTGGGAACGACTTGCGACATTCGCCTTAGTGCGAAAGCCGTGCGCAAACGGATTCGTGGGAGGCGTCTCCGACGCCAATGGGGCGCTCCATTTCGCGGATCTTTGCCCCCGCGGTAGATGCGTCGTTTCGCGCGATGCAGCGCCCCCCTCACAACACTCACCGGCAGAGCGATCGAGCAACTTCAATCGATCGCTAGAGTTCGCCGTAACCCGTCCTTTTCGCGCATCTGCACGTTCGGAAGTCGACTTTTCTGACAGCGCAAACCCGACAAGGCAGGTGGTATCGATTGGAAGGGCTGCGTGACCTGCGTGTCGTGCGAAATTGACGCGATCTGGCTAAGGGGCGAAGGCTGTAACTTCCGAATCTATTGGGGACGGGAAAACGTTCCGTCTTGACCAAACCGTCTAGTTTTACACACGAGTCTCTGTCGACTCACAGGTAAGGGAGGCAAAGGAATGAGAGCGCAATTGCGTAAAGCGACGCTCGCAGTCTTCGCCATGGCTATGCTGGCGTCGCCGGCTTGGGCTGGGTACTGCGGTGTTGCTCGTTACAGCGGGGTCGTCCCCTGTAGCCACCAACAAGACTGCCACACTGTTTACAAAACAGTGCGTTGCAAGGTCTACGAACAAAAAGAGATCACCTGCACGCGGACGGTCTATGACCGCGTCTGCGAAGACAAAGTGATCAACGTCACTCGGATGGTACCCGAGACGTGCCAAAAGGAAGTCTGCTACACGGTCTGCAAGCCGGTGTACGAGACCCGCGAACGCTCCTACACGGTCTGCAAGCCGGTGTGGGAAACCAAGACCCGCACCTACACGGTCTGCAAGCCAGTGTGGGAAACGCGGTCGAAGGAAGTTTGCTACACGGTCTGCAAGCCGGTTTGGGAAACCAAGACCCGCTGCTACACCGTCTGCAAGCCGGTGTACGAGACGCACCAACGCACCTACACGGTCTGCAAGCCAGTGTGGGAAACCAAGACCCGTTGCTACACCGTCTGCAAGCCGGTTTGGGAAACCAAGACCCGCGCTTACACCGTGTGCAAGCCGGTCTGGGAAACGCACCAGAAGGAAGTTTGCTACACGGTCTGCAAGCCAGTGTGGGAAACCAAGACCCGCTGCTACACCGTCTGCAAGCCGGTTTGGGAAACCAAGACCCGCTGCTACACGGTTTGCAAGCCGGTTTGGGAAACCCGTCAGCGTGAAGTTCAATACCAGGTCGCGGTGCAGGTTCCCTACACCAAGACGATCCAGGTGAAGAGCGGCAACTGGACGACGCAAACCTACGAAGTCCAACGCCCTGTCTGCAAGAAGACGGTCGCCAGCGTCGGTACCTTCGAGTGGGACGCTTGCCTGTGCAAGTGCGTCTACAAGCCAGGCCCGTGCGTGACGCTGACCTGCCAAGGCCCGCCGATCAAGTGCTGCAAGCGTGTTTGGGTTCCTTGCTGCATCGAGAAGACCATCAACTGCTGCAAGACCGTCTGCGAAACCCGCAGCCGCACCGAGTGCTACAAGGTCTGCACGATGGTTCCTGAGACGAAGACCTGCACCTACAAGGTCTGCCACATGGTTCCGGAAACCAAGACTTGCAACTACCAAGTTTGCAAGATGGTCCCCGAGCAACGCTCGAAGACCGTCTGCTACAAGGTCTGCAAGATGGTAGCCGAGACCAAGACCTGCAACTACCAGGTCTGCAAGATGGTTCCGGAACAACGGACCTGCGAGTACAAGGTCTGCCACATGGTTCCTGAACAACGCGTCTGCAACTACCAAGTCTGCAAGATGGTTCCTGAAACCAAGACCTGCAACTACCAAGTCTGCAAGATGGTCCCCGAGCAACGCTCGAAGACCGTCTGCTACAAGGTCTGCACGATGGTTCCGGAACAGAAGACCTGCTGCTACAAGGTCTGCCACATGGTTCCTGAGCAGAAGACCTGCACCTACCAAGTTTGCAAGATGGTCCCTGAGCAACGCTCGAAGACCGTCTGCTACACGGTGTGCAAGCCGGTCTGCGAGCAGAAGACGATCAAGGTCATGAAGTGCGTCCCCCGCACCGAGTGCTACACCAAGACGATCTGCTGCCCGAAGATCATCTGCAAGCAAGTTCCGGTCTGCGTGGCTTGCGAGCCGAGCTGCGGTTGTGCTGAAGAGCCCAGCTGCGGTGCTGCCGATAGCTGCTGCAACTGAGCTGAGTAAAGGAAGACTCAGAGGGGAAACCCTGAGTCGATAGTGAGGCTTGGTCAATGACGGTTCGGGGCGGCCCGATTCGCAACTGCGAGTCGGGCCGCCTTTTTTGTTGCGCCAAGCGTAAAATCAGCGAGCCGGGGCGTCCCGCCCCCGCCGTGCCCCCTCTTCTCAAACTCCTCCACAACGCCAACGCATTCAGCCTTCAAATGAGCACTCACGCTCCCTACTCCGATCTCGCCGTCGTCGCCCGCTACGCCGCAGGCCCGCCCCGCTTGGTCCCCGGCTTCGCCGACCTCCACCGCATGACCGCCATCCTGTTGGCGGAGCGCGCCCCAGAGCAGGCCCGTGTTCTCGTCGTCGGAGCCGGCGGCGGACTCGAACTCAAAGCCCTCGCCGAACTCCATCCCGGCTGGACCTTCGAGGGCGTCGACCCCGCCGCCGAGATGCTGGAGTTGGCGAAGCAAACCCTCGGCCCGCTCGCGTCACGTGTGAAGCTGCATACAGGCGTCGTCGACGTCGCCCCGTCCGGCCCCTTCGATGCGGCAACCTGCCTGCTGACGATGCATTTTCTGTCGCCCGCAGAACGACAACGCACGCTGAGCGAAATCCGCCGACGCCTCGCCCCCGGCGCCCCGTACGTGTCGGCCCATTTCAGCTTTCCCCAGGGCGAAGGGGAGCGAGCCCTCTGGCTATCACGCTACGCAGCGTTCGCCGTCGCCTCGGGCGTGGAACCTGACCAAGCAAGATCCGCCGCTGCCGCGATCGACGCGCGACTGCACATCCTCACGCCCGAACAAGACGAAGCGCTCCTCCACGAAGCAGGTTTCGCAAACGTCAGCCAGTTCTACGCTGGCTTCGCCTTCTGCGGTTGGGTGGCTTACGCCTAGCACTACCCCAGCGGCGGAAAGAAATCCGCGACCACAAACTTTTCGCCCGGCAATCGCACGATGTCCGTCGTCTCGGTAGCGGACAAAACTCGCACGTCGTCGTAACGCCCATCTGCCTGCGGCTGGCGATAGACTTCCAGCGCCCGGTCGAGCAGGTTCAAAATCCAAAACTCGACGACGCCGTTCTCAGCGTAGATCCCGCGTTTCACGACGCGATCGAACTCAAGCGACGAATCCGCCACTTCCACGACAAGTAAGACATCCTCAGCTTCCGGATGCCCATCGGCATAATCGTCTTCGCGAGGCGTTAGTAGCGCGACGTCGGGCTCCGGCTCACTGTTCCCCAACCGCACGGGATCCTGCACGCCGACGCAGGCCTTGCCGACCAACCGCACGTTGAAGATGCGGTTCAATCTCTTGACGCACGCCGCATGTAGCTCGCCGATCGACATCTTCTCGATGATCTCCCCGCGAATCAGCTCCACTCGGTCATTCTCGGTGAGAATGCCCTGGTCGATCATCTGCTCGTAATCCGCGAGCGAAAATCGATGGTGGGTGCGGGCGATCGACATCTCTCGGCATCCGGAGGCGGGTGAGAACTTTACCGACTCAATTCTACCACGTCGCCCAACAGGTCGAAGCCGAACCCCCGCCAAGAAGCGAGCTGTTTTGCACGACACTCAAAAATGAACATTAGTCCACCATAGCGACAGAGCGCCAAAAAGCAACCAAAACACAAGACATTCCCCCAAAAAACTCTGCGGAGTGGCCGAAAATCGCCCGTGGAGCAGAGCCATGGGATGCGGTAGGTTCGATGTTGCTCCAGAAGGAGAATCACAGAGTTCCGCAAGAACGAGGAGCCCTTCGCTTATAGCTAGAGCGCTGGACCGACGACGCGAAACCCGCCAGCCCCGATGGGGCGGCATGATGTAGCCAGGGGCGTAAGCCCCTGGTCCGAGGCCAACTAATACTTCAGAGCCCGGAGGGGCGACACTGTTCCCGCCCATGGTCACAAACGAATGTCGCCTCAAACACGACATTAAAATGCGACATCAACTCGCTAACCTCAACGTACCAAACAACTTGAACGCAGTTACTTAATGTCGCCTAAAATCCCATTCACGATACGACGCCATGCGACACGACGTCAACCGCGATCAACCCACGGCCTCATCCCGGCCTGCATCATCGCGAACCACCCGCAGCAACCACACGAGCGCCGCGAAATCATAAACCGCGTGCACCACGATCGGCGTCACGAGTTCCCCCGACGCCTGCGCGAGCCAGCCGAGGTACGCCCCCACGCCCGTCGCCAGGACGAAGTAAGTCACCGACGCCGCATGGACGGCGCCAAACAGAAGACTCGCCACAGCCAGCCCGATCACCGGCCCCCACCACCGCTCGGCCAATGGCTGAAGCACCCCGCGGAACAATAACTCCTCCCCCAACCCCGCGGCCAACGACAACAGCGCGAGCTCCCACACCGCGGCGCCTCGGAAGCATGCTCCCACCATTGCGGCCACGTGCCGCCGCAACTCGGCCAGCGGCCGCCACGACGAACGCATCGCCACCACCAGCAACACGGCCATTGGAATCATCGCGACGACGCTGCGGCCAGCCGCGTCCCACGAAACGGCAAGCCGCTCCCGCAACGGAATCTCGAACCACCAACAAAGCAGAATGCCGAGCACGCCCAGCCCTGCCTCAAAGGCCGTCGCCATCCCCGCCACGTTTTGCTGAATCTTCATCAACCGCCTCGCCCCGCAGCCAACCCTCGCCTCCCGCCGCTCCACTCGAATCGAACACCCTGCTCTGCCGCCACCTCCCTGGCTACACAGCCGCCGACCGCCCCCTCGCCGCCTTGACGCTCTTCCGGCCCCTGGCTAGCCTGTAGGGCTTGTTTTCAGCCGGCGAGAATCCCTGGAAAACCAGCCTCTCGCCCCCATGCCGCGTCGCCGTCACGGCCGACGCCACCGAACATCAGCAGTGCCGAACCTTGGCGACGTTTAACCTAAGCTCTTGCAGCAGGTCCGTCGCCGGCGCCCGTCGCGCCTCGGCCCACGATTCAACGTTTTCATCGATCCCACAAGGTAACTAACAACGATGGCAAAGACCGCTGGCGCCACCAAGATGGCCTACTACTTCGGCAAGACCAAGACCGAAGGGAAGAGCACCCAGAAGCAACTCCTCGGCGGCAAGGGCGCCAACCTCGCCGACATGACCAGCATCGGTCTGCCGGTGCCCCCCGGCTTTACCATCACCACCGAGGTCTGCGGCCTCTACTACCAGCACAAGCAAAAGCTTCCGCCGGGTCTGATGGACGAAGTTCGTAAGAACGTCGGCATCCTTGAGAAGGAAACGGGCAAGAAGTTCGGCGATTCCAAGTCGCCGCTGCTCGTCTCGGTCCGCTCGGGCGCCGCGGCCTCGATGCCCGGCATGATGAACACGATTCTCAACCTCGGCCTCAATGACGAAGCCGTCGTCGGCCTGGCCAACGCCACGCAAAACGAGCGGTTTGCCTACGACTCCTACCGCCGCCTGATCAACATGTTCGGCGACGTCGTCTCGGGCGTCGATCACGAGCACTTCGAAGTCGCCTTCGACAAGATCAAGTCGAAGTACAAGGCCAAGCTCGACAACGAAGTGCCGCTCGAAGGCATGATCGAGCTCTGCGAAGCCTACAAGGACGTCTACAAGAAGCACTTCGGCAAGCCCTTCCCGCAAGACCCGCTCGAGCAACTCGAAGCTTCGATCGAAGCCGTGTTCAAGAGTTGGATGCAGCCGCGGGCCGTGAAGTACCGTCAGGTCGAGAACATCACCGGCCTGATGGGCACCGCCGTCAACGTGCAGTCGATGGTCTTCGGCAACATGGGCGATGACTGCGGCACGGGCGTCGCCTTCACCCGCAACCCGTCGACCGGCGAGAACAAGTTCTACGGCGAATTCCTCGTGAACGCCCAGGGCGAAGACGTCGTCGCCGGCATCCGCACCCCGCTGCCGGTCGCCGAAATGCCCAAATGGAACAAGGCGATCCACAAGGCCCTGCTCGAAATCAAGGACCTTCTTGAGAAGCACTACAAGGACGTGCAGGACATCGAGTTCACGATCGAGCGCGGCGTCCTGTTCATGCTGCAGACTCGCAACGGCAAGCGCACCGGCGCCGCCGCCGTGAAGATCGCCTGCGACATGGTCAAGGAAAAGCTGATCGACGAGAAGACCGCCGTTCAGCGCATCCCGGCTGGCGACCTCACCCAGTTGCTCCTGCCGAGCTTCACCCCGGCTGCCAAGGCTGCCGCGAAGAAGGATGGCAAGCTCCTGACCGTTGGCCTCCCCGCCTCGCCAGGCGCCGCCGTCGGCAAGCTCGCCTTCACCGCCGCCGAGGCCGTTGAGCGGACTCACGCTGGGGAAAAGGTGTTGCTCGTCCGTAAGGAAACGAACCCTGAAGACATCGACGGCATGCATCTCGCGGCCGGCATCCTCACCAGTACCGGCGGTATGACCAGCCACGCGGCGGTCGTTGCCCGCGGTTGGGGTCGTTGCTGCGTTGCCGGCGCCGGCGAAGTCCAGATCGACGAGAAGGGTCGCAAGATCAAGGTCGGCGGCAAGACCTTCACCCACAACGATGTGCTGTCGATCGACGGTTCGACCGGTGAAGTGATGGTCGGCGAAATCGCCACCCAAGAGCCTAAGCTCTCGGGCGACTTCGGTACCGTGATGGGTTGGGCCGACAAGTACCGCACCCTCAAGGTCCGCACGAACGCCGACACCCCGGCCGACGCGAAGCGGGCTCGTGAGTTCGGCGCCGAAGGCATCGGCCTCTGCCGCACCGAGCACATGTTCTTCGAAGGCGATCGCATCGTCGCCATGCGGGCGATGATCCTCGCCGACAACCTCGAAGATCGCAAGAAGGCCCTGAAGAATCTGCTGCCGCTGCAGCGTAAGGACTTCGTCGGCCTGTTCACCGCGATGAAGGGTCTACCGGTCACGATCCGCTTGCTGGATCCGCCGCTGCACGAATTCCTGCCGCACGACGCCAAGGCCCAAGGCGAACTCGCCAAGGAACTGAACGTCTCGCCAGCCTTCGTGAAGAACCGCGTCGCCCAGCTGCACGAGCAGAACCCGATGCTCGGCCACCGCGGTTGCCGCCTCGCGGTCACCTACCCGGAGATTCTGGAAACCCAGGTCACCGCGATCGTCGAAGCCGCCATCGCCTGCGTTGAGAAAAAGATCGACGCGCAGGTCGAGATCATGATTCCGCTCGTCGGCACCGCCGCTGAGTTGAAGATGCTCCGCGATCAGACCCAAGCCGTGATCGACGCGGTGAAGGAAGCCAAGAAGTTCACCGGCAAGCTGAATATCCTCATCGGCACGATGATCGAGATTCCGCGGGCCGCGCTCACCGCCGACCAAATCGGCGAGCAAGCCGACTTCTTCAGCTTCGGCACGAACGACCTGACGCAGATGACGTTCGGCTTCAGCCGCGACGACATCAACACCTTCCTGCCCGACTACATCAACAACGAGTTGTTGGCGCAGGATCCGTTCCAATCGCTCGACGTCACCGGCGTCGGTCAGTTGGTCGAGATGGGCGTCACGAAGGGCCGTTCGGTGAAGAAGGGCCTGAAGTGCGGCATCTGCGGCGAGCACGGCGGCGACCCGGCGTCGATCAAGTTCTGCCACACGGTAGGACTCGACTACGTCTCGTGCAGCCCGTTCCGCGTACCGATCGCCCGCCTCGCGGCTGCTCAAGCAGCCCTGGCGGCTGCCAAGTAAGCGTCGACGGCTCACGTCGAAGGACAACAACAGCGTCGTGCGAAGCCCTTGCTTCGCACGACGCTTTTTTGTTGGATTGAGCGGATGGCGTTCGCCGCGCTCTAGCCCCGGGCTCCGCCCGGGGATCGGCATCTATACCGGTACGCATCGTCGCGCGAAGTGCTACCCCCGGGCGGAGCCCGGGGCTAAAATGCGACAATGAATTCCGCTTTGATTTAGCCAGCCTTACGCTTCAGCTCGCCGGCCGAATCCTCGTCTTCGAGATCGTCCGTTGCGGCATGAATCCGAATCGTCGCCTTCGGCGGGCTGCGGCGTTCTTGAGCAAAGCCGCGCTTGCCGCCGGTGAAGAACTCGCTGAGTTCCGTGGCCGGCCCCGTCGGATGCTCTTTGGCCAGCGTCGCGACCATTTCATCAAAGAGATAACCGCGACGATAGATCAAGCGGTAAGCTTCTTTGAGCGAATCGACCTCTTCGCGGGTCATGCCCGAGCGTCGCAGCCCAACGCGGTTGAGCCCGACGATCATGCCCATCTCGCCGTCCGTCAACACGAACGGCGGCACGTCTTGCACGATCTTCGCACAGGCGCCGACCATCGCCAGCCGACCGACCCGGCAGTGTTGATGAACCGCCGCGGCGCCGCCGAGCACCGCCCGGTCGCCGATCTGCACGTGCCCTCCGAGGAGGACGTTGTTCGTAATAATCACGCGATTGCCGACGCGAACATCATGCGCCGCGTGGCTGCCGACCATCATCAGGCAGTCGCTGCCGATGCGGGTCTCGCCGTCGGTGATCATCGCCCGGTGAATGGTCACATTCTCGCGGATGACGGTCCGCTCGCCAACGATCACGCGGCCAGGGTTCTCCGGCGGGCTAATGTGCTGCGGCAGGCCGCCGAGCACGGCGCCTTCGCCGACGACCACGTCGCGACCGAGGATGGTGTGCGACTTGATTGTCGTCCGGCCCGCAAGCTTGCACCCTTGCCCGATTACCGCGTCCGCTTCGACGATCGAGAACGGACCAATTTCCACGCTGGAGTGGACGACAGCCCGCGGGCTGACGACGGCGGTTGGGTGAATCATCACGGGTCGGGTCCTCGATTTGTGCCGATTTTTTGTCGTTTAGCGCGGCGCCCAACGAGCTAGTGCAGGGTTTAACTAGCTCGGCGTCGGTACGGCGGAATCCATCGTCTCCACGCCGGTATCGCTTGTATCGGTCTTTCCGTTTGTGCGGGCTTAGCGATTGAAGCAGGATTCGTCGCTGTCGAATAATTCGACCACCCGTCCGAAGGAAATCTGCGGTTTACCCCGTCCACCTGGCCAATGGGGCGTGGAATTGCACGTAAGTTCTTAGCTGAAAACAACTAAGAACAAATCACCCCGTGCTATTTCGTCTGCCGCGCGGTAAACTTTCTGTTGAATACGGTAGCTGCTTATTACGGCTTCTCCGTATATCATTGCGGTCGCCCGCAACCGTCCGCTCCCCCCAGTCCCCCGATAGAAGTAAGCGGCCATGTCTGACGTAGTAAAACTCTATGACGAAGCTGACAAGCTGAAGTCCGCCGGCAATCTTGACGAAGCCGTCGCCAAGCTCGAGCAAGCGACCGCCCTCGACGACAACTACGCTCTCGCCCACTCAGCCCTGGCGGTCGTCCTCCAACGACTTGGTCGCCATGAGGAGGCGATCAAGCACGCGGTCCGCGTCACGGAGATCGAACCGACTGATCCGTTTAGCTACACGGCGCTCAGCGTCACCTATCAGCGGGCTTACGCAGGCACGAACGAAATGGGCTACATCCGCCTCGCTGAAGAAGCGATGGAACGCAGCCGCATGATGAGCCAGCACCGGCATTAAGCCGTAAGCGCAGCCACTGATAGCCGCCGGTCAACGACCGGCCGGAGCGATTCCCACTCAACGCAGCCCCTCCCCTGCGCCGCGCCTGCCCACCCCGTCACGCCATCCGATGACGGAGTCTCTCTGCCGGTGCGCTCCGGCGGCTCGTTGAGCCGCGGCTGCAGGATACATGCACGACAAGCTCGCGTTGACTTTGTTTACAAATGTAGTTATTTACATTCGTAAACAAACCGCGGAGCCGCTCGATGCCTGAAGTCTCTATCTCCGACGCCGAATGGCAAGTGATGAACGTCGTCTGGGACGACGAGCCGATTACCTCGCAAGAGATTATCGGCCAACTTGAAGATCGTTGCGCCTGGGCGCCCGCCACCGTGCGGACAATGCTCCATCGCCTCGTCAAAAAGCAGGTGCTGGCCTACGAGTCCGAGGGGAACCGGTACGTCTACCGGGCGCAGGCCAAGCGCAAAGATTGTATCAAGCAGGCCAGCAGTTCATTTCTGGAACGAGTTTTCTCAGGCGCCCGCGGCCAACTATTGGCCCATTTCATCAGCGGTTCAAAACTAACGCCTGCTGAAATCACACAGCTTCGCCAATTGCTCGATCAGCAGGAGAAGAAGCGATGAACAGTCCGGTGTCGTGGATCGAAACCGTAGTTTCTGTCGCCGAAGTGGGAATGCGACTCGCTGCCCGAGCGACGCTGCCGGCAGCGCTACTTGCGGCGGTGGTGCTAACGATCAACCTCGCTTGCCGACGCTGGCTAACGGCCGGCCAACTCGGACTCCTGTGGGCTCTCGTGCTGATGCGGCTGGTTATTCCTACCGCTCCTCATAGTTCTTGGTGCCTGCAACGCTTCGCCTCATTCGCTGAACAACCAATCGTCGCTCAAGACCTTGAAGGCGCTGCAAACGACGCCGGGTTGCTGGTTTCATCAGACCGGCCTCCGACCAACGGGATTGCACCGCCGGCGGAGTACTATCCCGCCGCGATCTCGACTCCCTCAGCGAGACTTTTCAGCGAGGATGACGTCCTACGAATGCTGTGGCTCAGCGGAGCGATGGCAGTACTCACGGCGACGGCTGTCGGACATTGGCAGGTGCGGCGCGTGCTCAGACTCGCCATGCGTTGCGACGATCGACGCCTGCTGCGACTTTGGATCGATGCCAGCGGAACTGCCGGCCTGCAACGGATTCCGGAAATTATCGTCTTCGCCAGCATCCAGCAACCGGCCGTGATTGGCGTGCTTCGTCCACGACTGCTGCTTCCAGAAGACGCAGCCGCATGGAGCGACGAGCACCTGCGGATGGTCATGCTTCACGAACTGGCCCACCTCCGCCGCTTCGACCTTGCAGCGAACTGGCTGCTCGCGTTCGTCCGCGCGATGCAGTGGTGGAACCCTGTTTATTGGGTCGCCGCCCGCCGCTTCGCGTCGCTCCGCGAACAAGCTTGCGATGCTTTTGTCGCATCGCGAATGAGCGAGACGCAACGTCGCGCCTACGGCGAGTTGCTCGTCTCCATGGCTGCGCGACAACCGGCGGGCCGCCGCTGGCGCGTCGCACTGCAAGCCTCGATGTTGGGATTTCTGTCGTCACCATTTCATCGGGCCATCCGCCGTCGCCTGATTGCGCTGCACGCTTGGCAGGAACGGCGCTCGCGTTGGCAAGCGATCGGCGCAGCCGCTCTGATTGGGTTGACGGCCTGGAGCGGCCTCACCGACGCTAACCTTCCAAAAGCGGCTGCTGCGCAGCAGCCGCTCACGATCGCCGAATGGATGGCCCAAACGCGTGCACGCGGCGCGATCGTGATGACGCATGCCGTCGATATCGAGCGAAAGGCTCCTTTCGCCAGGTTTCGCGGTCCGCTCGTTGCAAAATCTTACGATCTCACGCGCGTCTTCCGACAGCTTGCAATCGACGAACCAGAGATTGCCCCAACCGTCAATCTCAAGTCGTTGCTTACAGTCATGTTCAATCCGCCGCAGCCGCCTTACCTAACTCCGGCTCGCTCCTTCGATCCGCTGCAAGAACCAAAGCATCATTTTCGTATTGAGGGGGCCACGCTTCACGCATATGCGCCAGAGTCACTGCACGAAGAACTAGCCGCCAGCCTCGCGGCGTGGGGCGACGCCGGACTAACTCAAATCTGCGTCGAGACGCGCCTCATCAGTTCAAATCACGACCTCGCCGCCGAGATGGAGTTGTCATGGGAGCGTTTCGAAGCCTTCCCCGACGACCGCGGTGCGGATTTGCCGCTGACAAACGTCTCGAATGGGACGCTCTCGCATGTTGCCACGGCGACTGACGAACATCTGCCGATCGTCGTCTCGAAGCTCGATCAAGCGCAAGCCGCAGCGTTCATCAAGGCTTCTCAAAACGGTCCGCCGAGAAATCTCCCGCAGCCGCCCAAGGTAACAGTGTTCAACGGCCAAACGGCAACTCTAGCCGATTGCGCGCAACGCCCCTTCGTCATCGGCGTCGACTACATCGAAGGCGAAGACGGACATTCGGGCGGTTACCAACCAAAGATCGAATTCGTGGAAGTCGGTTCGCGAGTGCGCTTCCGCGCAACCCATAGCACGGATCGAAAGCGAGTGGAACTCAAAGCTCACATTCGCACATCCGACGTTGAATCCGTCTCAGAAACGTCTGCGACGCATCGCGGCAAAACAATCACGATCCAGAACCCACGCGTCAAACGTCGCGACGTCACCGTGGCCGAGGAACTGGCCGACGGCGAGTCGCTGCTGGTCGGCTGCTTGTCGGCAGCCGACCAGGACGAGTTCTTTTACGTGTTGCTGACGCCGCAGTCGTTGACGGAGGAAACGTCTACGACGCACGACGAGGCAGCAAGCGTAGTGAACATCGCTCCGGCGGGTCGTTGACCCGCGGCTGCTGTGGTGCGATTACACTTTGCGCGCCGGCTCGCCGTTTTCTTCGACTTTGAAGCGGTCGCTAGTCGCGGGCTTCTCCGGTTCTTCGCCCGCGAGGCGGGCTAGGCTCTCGGGGATATCGACGCCGCCGATGTCGCGCATCACCTGCATCATCGGCGGAAGCGTGCCGGCCATCTTGTGGAGGAAATCAGCGGTGTTGGAGCGGCCATTGGCGCCGCCGTTTTCCCACACGACGATCTTGTCGAACTTGATGTTGCTGATCGCTTTGGCGCTCGACTCGGCGAGCTTGTCTAGATGTTCGAGCATCATCAGCTGGAACGCCTCTTTGGCGCCGCCGCACGCTTCGACGATTTGCTTGAGACCTTCGCCCTTCTTGGCGAGGATTTCATATTGACCGCGAGCTTCTGCTTCGAGCTTGGCATAAATCGCCGCCGCCTCGCCCTCAGCTTCCAAGCGGCGACGTTCGGCTTCGCCCGCGGCGTCGACGAGGATGCGGGCCTTCTGGGCCTTGGCCGGGGCTTCAAACTTCGCCCGCTCTTCCGCTTCGACGCGCTCGGCGTTGGCGATGGCCGCCTTCGCCATGGCGCGGTGCTGTGCTTCTGCTACCGCCGCCTCGGCCTCGCGCTTGCGGACTTCGCCCTTCTGGTAGGCCTCGGCCTTTTGCACGAGGAGCGTCGCCTGCGAAGCGGCGATTTTAGCTTCCGATTGATTTTCGCCGTCGACCGCCTTCGCATTCGCGTCGGCCACCGAAATACGCATCAACTGCTCAGCTTCTTTCACCTGCATGTCGCGTTGATAGGCGGCAGTTTGCTCGCCAATCGTCTGCTCTTTAACGAGTTCAGCCAAGCGAACGGCTTGCTCGCGTTGTGCTTCGCGGGTGCCGATTTCCTTGAGTTTCGTAGCACTAGCGACCTGGATCGCCTTCTCGCGATCGGCGTCGGCCACACGGACTTCGCCGAGCTTTTCCTGATCGGCCACGTCGCCGCGGGCTTGTTGAATCGCTTGCGAAGCCGCCTTCTTGCCGATGGCGTCGATGTAGCCGCTCTCGTCGGTGATGTCGGTGATGTTGACGTTGATCAGCACCAGGCCGATTTTCTTCAACTCCGGCTCGACCGAGTTCTGAATGTGCTCGAGGAACGTATCGCGATTGCGGTTGATGTCTTCGATTCCCATCGAGGCGATCACCTGGCGCAACTGACCGAAGATGATTTCTTCGGCTTGCTTGCGAATATCCTGCACCGACAAGTCAAGCAAGCGAATCGCCGCGTTGGTCATCACGTCGGGCTGCGTGCCGATGGCGACGGTGAAAACGCTCGGCACGTTGACGCGGATGTTCTCGATCGATAACGCGCCACGGAGCGGGATCTCGATCTGGATCGGTTCGAGGCTGAGGTAGCGGTAGTCCTGGATGAGCGGCACAACGAACGCGGCGCCGCCGTGAACGGTCTTCGCGGCCTGACCTTGCGCGGTCTTGCCGAAGATCACCAAGACCTGGTTGCTGGAGCAGCGTTTGTAATTGGTCTTCAGCAGGATCACTGAAGAGAAGAACATGATCCCGACAAACGCAATCAATACGGCTAGCCAGAACATGGCTTCGCCGCTGAGTTCAAAAAAGGCCAGCATCGTGAACGCTTCCATCATTGCAGCACTCCCCTCGTGATTCCCGCCGCCGGCGACCGGCGACGAGTGTGAAGCCAGCTTTTAGCCCTGGCGCTTATGATTCGGATACAACTCGCTGCGAGTAAAATGCTGTCCGCAGCGTCGTTTCAACATGACAATTTCGAGACGCGCTTCGCGATCACGCATTCACAGGTTCCACGGCGCGACGGACGCGAACCAAATCGCTTCCGTCGACGGCAATCACTTCCACCGATTCGCCGGTGCGCAGCCGTTCGCCTTCATCAGTAACCGCTTGAAATTCTACAATGCGGTTCTGAATTGAAACCTGAACTTTCCCCTTTCCCTGTCCATTGGCTGGGATTGGGATGTAAACGGTGGCTCGCCGGCCAACCGCATTGCCGATGCGTTCATTGCCGCTAGACGCGAACCGGCCGACCGACCGCATTAACCAGTACATTCCATACATTGCTCCCCAACCGGCGGCCAGCGCCAGCAGCAGGGCCGTCAGGTCGCTCGTGCCCATCGCAAGCGCCGCCCGGCCTGCCACACCGAAAAACGCCGCCGCGGCGATCAAGGTGCGGAATGAAATGACGCTAAACAACCAACTACTGTCGTGATGGTGAACGCCGTCCGCCGCGGTCGACCAGCTATTGTGGTGCTCGCTGGCGGCATCGCCGCTGAGGTCGCCAATATCGCCCAAGCCTCCGTCAGCGCCGAGATCCGCTCCGTCATGGCTGAAGTGCCCGTCGGCGCCATCGCCGCTCATTCCCATGAGCGTGAGAGCGAACTGGCAGACCATCACCGTTCCACCGACGGCAGCCGCAAACAGGAAAATAGTTCCTAGCATCTTCTTCTACCCTCCCCGCAAAGCGGCGCGACTGACGGCAAGCCAGCCGCGGAGTTTTCCGCTAGCAATTCTGCTTGTTAATTGACAGCCTATTCGCCGGCCCCTGGTAAGTCTTGGGGAAATTCCCGCTCTTCAAAGTCTACTCCGACGCCATCTGCTTCGGGATCGAAGCCGGTCATTTGGCCGCCAATCTGAGGAATCGAAATAGCTGCAGCAATGTTTGGGGCGCCGACTCGACAGGAAGTAAGACTACCGGCCGAAATCGTCGAAACGGCCGTCGGGCAAGCGAAGGCTGGAGCGCTGAACTTACGCCGCCGGCTTCGCCTCCCCCTTCCCTTCCTTCTCGCGCAATCGCACCTCGCGAATCGCGTCCATGGCCGCCTGCTTGATCTGCGGGTTGGGGCTCTTCCGCGCCCGTTGTAAGAGGGCGTAGCACTTCTCCGTTCCGTGATCTTTCAGGAAGTCGAGTGCAAACAGATTCACATCGATATCGTCGATCGGGGCGACTTCGATGACCGCCTCCTCGGCGTCGGGTCCCATCTTCTTTAAGCACGAAGCCGCTTTGTCTCGATCAAAAAAGTTCGTCAGTCGCGACGCCACCGCTTCGGCGCCTTCAGGCGTCGGGTGCTTCGCCAAGCCGTCGTAGATCGAGTCGTCGACGCTCGTCCGACTGTTCTTTTCCATCAACTCGATCAGCAGCGGCACGCTATGCTTGCCGCCCCAAAGGACGAGGCCTTCGACCGCATCCTTTTGATGGAAGGGCGAATCGAACGCAACTTCGCGAAACCCGCGGGCGATCTTCGCGCGGACTTCCTTATCCGTGACGTTCGACGGCTCGACGTCGAGCAACTTCTCCATGGCCCGCCGCTTCTGAAACTCGTCGCCGCCGTTGAGGGCTTCGGCCAACTTCTTGTGGTAGTCGGGATCCGATTCGTCCGGTTCGTCGAGCCGACCGCCGCTTCCACCGCCGCGGATGCTCGGCATGCTGTCAAAGTGGCTGGTATCGCCTCCCATCCGCGCAACTTCGCCTCGCATCCGCGCGACCGCTTCCTCATGATGCTTCATCGCCTCGGCTTGAGCCGCTTCGGCTCGCGATTGTGCTTCAGCGGCATGCGGCGACATGCCCGCTTGCTGCGTCGCGTCTCCAGGAAAACCCGCTTGCAGCGTCTCCTGATGAGGCGAGGGCGTCAGCGCAACTTCGAACTGGCCGCGGTTTTTCTCCTGCTCGGTCACTTGGCCGAAGTCGATCTTTTTGATCATGCCGTCGAAGTCGTTCACCGGCCCCATGACGACCAAGATCGTGTTAGAGTTATCAGGGTCGTCGAATTCAATCAGTTGCGCTCCGTCTCCGCAGAGGTTACGCAGTTTCTCAATCGTCTCCGCTCTGTTCGACGGAAAAACATTGGCGACGCCGCACTCAACGACGTTTTTCGCTCCAATCGATTCGTAGATCGCCAGAATCTGGTTGAACAATTCCATCGCCGCCGGCTCTGCCTGCCCAGTGGCCCGCAGGCCGGCCAGCAGCACCTTCGCATTGTAAAGCCGCATCGGTTCCCAAAACTCGGCCGGCAGTCCCTTCATCTCATTAACGCGTTCGCCCTCGGCGGCGAACTCAGCTCGGCACGTCGCCACCTTTTGCTCCAAATCTCTGATCGTTCCCTTGAGAGCGCGAACCTGCCCGTTCTTCTGCTCGTAAGCGACCATTTTGTCGAGTGCGTCGATCATCTGCTGATAGGCAGGCCCCAACTTCGGCGCCGCCGCCTGCGCACTGGCTGGATCTTGCACCGACTTCAAAATCGCAGTGACCGCCTGCATTGAGCTGAGGAGCTCATTGGCCGTTTTTACCCCCTCGTTCTGAGCGCATCCTGTGAGGAACGCTAACAAGAGGATAAGTTGCCGCAAAGTCTTGCGCGTCGTCATGTGCCGCATCGCGTTAGTCGACTAGAGTCGTGTGGAATATCGCCTGGGCCGAATGGCCAGCCGGTAGCACCGCAATAATAACTTCCCGCATCGCGCGACACAAATTTATCGCGGCGCAGCACGAAACAGGGCGGGAGAAATCGATCCAATCGCGATTTATCGAGAAACTATCGTGAGCGGCCGAAATCAGACTTAGCCGAGTTTCTTCAGCGCTGCCTGAGCCGATTCGATGAGGCCCTGCGTTTCGGCTAGTTTCTCACGTTGTTGCTGGACGACCTCGGCCGGGGCGCGGCTCACGAAGCTTTCGTTGTTGAGCTTCGCTGCCATCGACTTCACAAAACCTTCCCACTGCTCGATCTGTTTGGCGAGCCGTTTCTTCTCGGCGTCGACGTCGATGAAGCGGCTAACGTCGAGATGGACGTCGATCGGGCCGCGGGCGCCGGTGACTTGGCTCGATGCGGCCGTCTCCGGCGCGGTGGCCTGCGGGCCCCACGCGAGCGCTGTCGCCTTCGCCATTTGCAGGAAATAGGGCGCCATTGGTTCGAGGAGCTTGGCGGTCGCCTCGTCGCAGCGAACGCTGAACTCGACCGCTTCGCGCGGAGCGATGTTTTGCCCCATCCGCAACTCGCGTACGGCGCCGAGCACCGCCTGGAAGTCGGCGAACTGCGTTTCAATCTCCGCATCGATCCGCGCAGTATCCGCTACCGGCCAATCCGCAATGCAAACCGACTCCGATGCCTTGCGCCCCTGCGAGCCGGGGGCTTCAAGCCCCCGGTCTTCCACAACCTGCCCAAAAAGTTGCCAAACCTCTTCCGTCAGAAACGGAATCATCGGATGCAACAACCGCAACAACGCATCAAGCACATGCGCGAGCACCCGCTGCGCGGTCTCCTGCTGCTCCGGCACGCCGAACCGGGCCTTCGCCATCTCAACGTAGTAGTCGCAGAAGTCGTTCCACGCAAAGGCGTATAGTAGACGCGCGGCGTCGGCGAATTGGTAGGCCTCGATCGCTTGCGTGACTTCGTTGGTCACCGTCGCCAACCGCGATAACAACCAGCGGTCTTCCAGCGTAAAGCCGCGACCGGTGGTCGCGGTCCCCGCATTCGCATTTGTATTTTTTTCCGTATTCGCACTCGCATTCGAACCGTTGCCGATCGCCGTATCCTCGGACACCGCACCGCGACCACCGGTCGCGGCTTTTTGCAGATTCATCAGCGAGAACCGGCTGGCATTCCACAATTTGTTGCAGAAGCGGCGACCGAGTTCAAAACGGTCGCTTACCACGGCGCCGCGGGGGAGGGCTTTGTCCTCGTCCTTGCCGTGCGATTCGGCCCACTGCGTGCGGAACGGCTTGCCGCACTTGTCGCACTCGATTCGCACGAGGGTGCGATTCTTTTTCGTCTGCGCGATGAGCGTTTGGCAATGGGGGCATTCGAACTCCACCGGCATCCGCACGTCTTGCGTTTCGGTGGCGAGATACGCCAGCCCGAACCGCAGGGCGTCGGCGCCGAACTTCTCCACTACGTCGAGCGGGTCGACGCCGTTCCCCTTCGACTTCGACATCGTCTCGCCGTAGCCGTCGAGAATTTTGGGGTGAATGTAAACGCTGGAGAACGGCACCTCGCCCATGTTGTAGAGGCCGGTGAGCACCATCCGCGCGACCCAGAGCGTGATGATGTCGCGACTGGTAACCAGAGCGGTCGTCGGATAGAAGGCTTTGAGTTCGGGCGTTTCGTCGGGCCAGCCGAGCGTGGAGTGGGGCCAGAGGGCGCTGGAGAACCAAGTGTCGAGGACGTCGTCCTCTTGCTTGAAACCGACTGACTCAAGCAGCGAAATCGCCTCCTGGTCTTCGTCGCCACGCACACACACGGTGATATCGTTCGACGCAGCCTCTTCAACGACGTCATCCGGCTGCACTAACTGCGCAGTGACCGGAAGTCCGAACACACGAATTGCAACACGGCCCTGCTCTTCCAACGCTTGCAGCTTAAACATTCGCGTGTCGCTGTCGGGTAGCGACGGCGAGCTCCCATCTTCGTGGAGCCGCCACACCGGAATCCGGTGCCCCCACCACAGCTGCCGTCCCACCGGCCAGTCGCGTTTCTCGCCGAGCCAATCAAGATAGGTCTTCCCATACCGCTCCGGCGTAATCTTCACCCGCCCGTCAGTGACGGCGTCCATCGCCGACTGGGCAAGCTCGTCCATCTTCACGAACCATTGGTCCGCCAGGTACGGCTCGATCGGCGTCTTCGAACGATCGCTATGCGGCAGTTCGATCTCGCGGTCTTCGCGATCCTTCTCGGGATCGAAGAGGCCGAGCGACTCCAAATCGGCAATCACCGCCGCCCGCGCGGTGGTGTGCATTTTGAGGCCGCGGTACTTCTCCGGCACGCCATCGTTGAGCGTGCCGTCGGGGTTCATGATGTTGATCGCCCCCAGTTCCGGGTGGCGCTGGCCGACGGCGTAGTCGTTCTCGTCGTGGGCCGGCGTAATTTTCACGCAGCCTGAGCCAAGCTCCGGCTTCGCCCATTCGTCGGCAATGAGCGGAATCTGTCGGCCGGTAAGCGGCAGTTCGAGCATGACGCCGCGCTGCGCCATATCGCGGAGGGTTTCGAGATGCGGCAACATCCGCGCGCGGCGTTCGAGCAGCAGCGTCGCCTCCTCTTCGAGGGCGCCCTTTTCTTTGGCCGGCGCGGCGAGCAGCCGTTCGCGAAGTTCAGCGCCAACCTTGTCAAATGCCGCCGCCGGGTCGGGGTGAACCGCGACCGCCGTGTCGCCGAGCATCGTCTCGGGCCGCGTCGTGGCGATGGTGACGAACTCCGGCTCGCCCTGCTTCCACTTCGCGTCCTTCACCACCGGATACTTGAAGTGCCAGAAGTGCCCCTTCACCGGTTCCTTAAAAACTTCGTCGTCGCTGACGGCCGTTTGAAGATAGGTATCCCAATTGACGAGCCGCTTGCCGCGGTAGATTTTTCCATCTTGGAACAGGCGGAAGAACGTCTCGCGGACGGCCCGCGCGCAGGTTTCGTCGAGCGTGAACCGCAGCCGCTCCCAGTCGCAGCTGCAGCCGATTTGCTTCAGCTGGCCGATGATTCGCTTTTCGTACTGGGCTTTCCACTCCCAGATTTTTTCGATGAGCCCCTCACGGCCCAGATCGTGCCGCGAGAGCTTTTGCTCTTCGAGCAGCCGCCGCTCGACGACCGCCTGCGTGGCGATCCCCGCATGGTCGGTCCCCGGCATCCAGAGGGCGTTGAATCCCTGCATCCGCTTCATGCGAATGAGGATGTCTTGCAGCGTGTTGTTGAGCGCGTGGCCGAGGTGGAGGGCGCCGGTGACGTTCGGCGGGGGGATGACGATCGTGTAGGGCGGTTTGACTTTTCCGGCCGCATCCTTGGCGCCTGGCTCGGCGTGGAAGTAACCTCGCTGTTCCCAGACCTTGTACCAACGCCGCTGGGCGCCTTCGTGGTCGTACTGCGAGGGGAGTTCGCCGGCGGCGGAGAGGGAATCGTCGCTCATATCGTCGTATCTACTTGTGGATGTATTCTTTGCGCCTTCGCGCCTTTGCGTGAGAGTTGGTTTAAGAAGATTCTCACGCAAAGGCGCAAAGGCGCAAAGGGGGCCCAAATTGGCCCAGAATTTAGCAAAAGCTGGTCGCCTGCCGAGTCGCTTCAGCGTTTACAGACGACTATTTACCGCCGTCGTCCTTGCACAGCTTGTACTCGATGCTGTCGACGAGGGCGCCCCAGCTGGCTTCGATGACGTTTTCGTGGACACCGACGGTGGTCCAGCTGTCTTCGTCGTCCTGGCTTTCGATGATCACGCGGACGCGGGCGGCGGTGCCGGCTTCGCCGTTGATGACGCGGACCTTGTAATCGCTGAGGTGCATCGTCGCCACTGACGGGAACCGCTTCACCAGCGCCCCGCGCAGCGCCGCATCGAGAGCGTTCACCGGGCCGTCGCCCTCGGCGACTTCCAGGAACAGGTCGTCGCCGATCGCGAGCTTCACCGTCGCTTCCGTGACGGTCTCGTTCGACTGGCTGCCAACCGAGACGCGGTAGCGGTCGAGCTTGAAGTGCGGATGGAAGTCGCCTGCCAGTTGCCGCACCAAGAGTTCGAACGACGCCTCAGCCGCCTCGTACTGGTAGCCGCGGTTCTCGCGGTCGACAATCTCGTCGAGGACGCGGGTCATCAGCTCTTTGTCTTGCGCGAGGTTATGCTTCGTCGCCAGGGCGATGATGTTCGACCGGCCCGACAGTTCGCTCACCAAGATGCGGCGTTCGTTGCCAACGGCGGCCGGGTCGATGTGCTCGTAGCTGTGGGCCGCCTTCGCCACGGCGTGGACGTGCATACCACCCTTGTGGGCGAACGCGCTGGCGCCGACGAACGGCTGGCCGTTGCGGAAGTTCATGTTCGCCACTTCGTAGACGTAACGCGACAGCTCGGCGAGGTGCTGGACGTCGTCGCCGGCGAGGACTTCGTAGCCCTTCTTTTTGAGCGCGAGGTTGCCCATCACGGAGACGAGGTCGACGTTGCCGCAGCGTTCACCGAGGCCGTTGACGGTGCCCTGTACTTGCACGGCGCCGGCGTCGACGGCTGCCAATGAATTGGCAACCGCCAGTTCGCAGTCGTTGTGGCAGTGAATTCCCAGCGGAACGTTCACCGTGACCGACGCTTCTTTGGTGATCCGCTCGATCTCCTCCGGCAGCGTGCCGCCGTTGGTGTCGCACATCACGATGAGCGAGGCGCCGGCCTTCGCCGCGGCGCGGATCGTCTCGGCGGCGTATTTTGGATTCGACTTCCAAGTATCGAAGAAGTGCTCGGCGTCGTAGATCACCTCGCGGCCTTCGCTCACCAAGTAGGCGACCGTCTCGCTGATCATCGCCAAGTTTTCTTCCAGCGAGACGCCGAGAATCTCCGTCGCGTGGAAATCGCTCGTCTTGCCAACGATCGTCACGACGGGCGTCTTGGCATCGAGCAAGCACTTCATCCCCGGATCGTCGGCCGGCTTCATCCCGCGGCGCCGCGTCATGCCGAACGCGCAGAGCTTCGACCGCTTGAGCGGTTCCGCCGCGAGGCGTTGGAAGAACTCGGCGTCCTTCGGGTTCGACAGAGGATAGCCCCCTTCGATGTAGTCGAACCCCAATTCATCGAGCCGCCGCGCGATGAGGATTTTGTCTTCCAACGAGAAGCTCACGCCCTCGCCCTGGGCCCCGTCGCGTAGCGTCGTGTCGTAGATCTGGATGTGCATAGGAAAGCTTTCAGCGTTCAGCTGTCAGCGTTCAGCCAATGCAGTCTTGCTGACTGCTGATCGCTGACCGCTACAAACAAAAAAACCCTGGGGCCTTTTGGCCTCAGGGTTCTGGTAAATCGAAGGTTTCGATCATCAACCCTTAAGGCCGGACCTCCCGAATAATAATGCTAATCGCGACGATGCCATGCGGCGTCGTGAGGCGAGTCTTCGAAAGCGGCTGCTTTACGGGCATTAAAACGAGGTCCAAACGTCACGGGTCGAGTCACCTAAGGATAAGGGCGCGACTGGGGCCTGTCAAATTGGGGGCATTTGCGGGGTTGGGAGCGCCTCCCCCCGCGAGTGCTTAAGCACTCGCCGCCCGCTTTCCGTGGTCCTCTAGATCATCGTCGTCCTCTTCCGCTTCCTCCTCGTCGTCCCACTCCGACTCTTCCTCTTCATCCTCTTCCCACAGTTCGTCCTCGCCCTCTTCGGCTTCTTCGCCTTCCTCTTCTTCATCCCACTCTTCGTCGTCAGCAGCCTCTTCCGACTCTTCTTCGTCGTATTCCTCGTCCTCTTCGGACTCAGATTCCTCTTGCCATTCGGAATCGTCTTCAGCCTCGTCGACTTCTTCCTCTTCTTCATCCGCGTCGCGACCGAGGCGCAGCGCACGGCTCTTCGGCGGCGGCGTTTCATCTTCCAAATCGCTTGGCTCGTCGGAGCCGGGCAGGATCTTGTTGGTCTTGCGGCGTTCCTTTGGCGGAGCACTCGCCGCGATCGGCGGTGCAGCGGGAGCCGCCGGCGCCGCGGCCGCTGGCTCCTCGCCATTGGCCTCGGCCTTGTTGGCGCTCGACATCGCTTCCCAGTCTTCGACTGAGATCGCCACTTCACGCGCCTGCGAACCGTTGTACTCGCCGACGATGCCATCCTCGGCCATGTAGTCGATGAGGCGTGCCGCGCGACCGTACCCGATGCCGAGGCATCGCTGCAGCAACGACACGCTGCCGCGGCGTTCGCGCACCACAATGTCGACGGCCGCTTCGTAAAGGTCGTCGCGGCTCTTCATCTCGGCGCCAGGCAGCGGCATTTCCGCCGCTGCTTCTTCCTTCGACTTCAAATCAATCAGTTCGCGAGCGAACTGCGGCGCGTCGGTCGCCACATACTCGGTGACCTTCGTAATTTCGTCGTCGGAGAGGTAAGTTCCCTGACCGCGGAGCAGCTGGCTCGTCCCTGGAGAGAGGAACAACATATCGCCGTTGCCGAGCAGCTTGTCGGCGCCATTCTCGTCGAGCACGACGCGGCTATCGGTGCGGCTCGCCACCTGGAATGCGATACGGGCTGGCAAGTTTGATTTGATCAAACCGGTGATGACGTCGACCGTCGGCTTCTGCGTGGCGAGGATCAAGTGGATGCCGACCGCCCGGCTCTTTTGGGCGAGGCGGATAATGTGCTGCTCCACCTCTTTGCCGGCGGTCATCATGAGGTCCGCCATTTCGTCGGCGATGATCACAATGAACGGCAGGTTGCGCGGGATGTTTTCCCACTCGAGTTCGCTGGTCGGCTTCACGCGCTCGCGCAGCTCTTCTTCGCCAAGTTGGTTGTAGACCGTCACATGCCGCACACCGGCGCGGGCCAGCATCGCGTAACGCTCTTCCATCTTCTCGACGGCCCAGCCGAGGATCGCCTCGGCCTTTTTCATGTCGGTCACCACCGGATGCATCAAGTGCGGCAGCTGGCGGTAACCGCTGAGCTCGACCATCTTCGGGTCGATCATCAGCATGCGAACTTCGTCCGGCCCGCGGCTCATGATCATCGAGACGATGATCGAGTTGAGGCAGACCGACTTACCCGTACCAGTACGACCGGCGATCAACAGATGCGGCAGCGACGCCAGGTCGACCGCCATCGAGTTGCCGGCGACGTCTTTGCCTAGGTAGATCGGAATCTTCATCCGCTTGGCGCGGCTGTCCGTCTCTTCGATCACCTCGCGAATGCGCACGAGCTGGCGATGCTCGTTCGGCACTTCGATGCCGACGGTATTCTTGCCGGGGATCGGCGCGACGATGCGGACGCTCGGCACGCGGAGCGCGATGGCGAGGTCGTCGGCCAAGCCGGTGATCTTCGAGAGCCGCAGGCCCGCTTCGAGTTCGACTTCGAACTGGGCGATGACCGGACCGGTTTCGATTTCGACGACCTTCACGTTGAAGCCGAAGTTCTGGAACGTCTTTTCCAGGATCTTCGCCTTCCGGCGGACTTCCTTTTCGTGCTCTTCGTAGCTCACCTCGTCGGAGGGGAGGAGCAAATCGAGCGGCGGGAGTTGATAGTCGAACTGGCCGGCGCCTTGGTTCTCGGCGGCGTCGAGCTGTTCCATCACCTCTTCGCGTTCCGACTTTGGCTTTGGTTTGGCGATGCGGTTGTTCGTGATCTTCAGCGCGGAGGCGACCTTGGCGCGCATTCCCTGCGGCTTTTCGCCAGCGGCGGCAGACTCGTCTGCGTCTTCTTCCGCGTCCTCCCCGCCGTCGGCGAGCGCCATCACATCGGCGCCAATCTCTTCCTCGGCAGCCGCTTGCTTGCTGCTGGGGGTCTTCACCCGCAGTGAATGGAGTTCTTCCTCGGCTTCATCGTCGCCTTCGGCCGCTTCTTCCTCTTCCCATTCTTCCTCGGCGGATTCCTCAGCGTCGGCTTCGTCGGATTCCTCTTCCTCGTCGATCCCGTCTTCGAGATCGCTCAAGCGACGCGACGCGGTTCCCATCGTTGCGACGCGTTGCCCAACGCGGCCGAGCTGCATCAGCCCGGCGCCCGAAACGACGGTTGTCTTCGCCGCAAACCGCAGCAGCAGGTAGTCGGTACACAGCAGCAAGCCGGCGAGCAGGACGCTGAGGGCCAGGATGAACGCTCCCACGAGCGCGAACTTAGATTCGAGCAGGGCGAAGCCCATCGCGCCGAGGTAGCCGCCGGCACCGACTTCCGGGCCCGGTGAGCTTTGCTGGAAGAGCATCGAGAACAGCGTCGCGAACGCGGCCAACGAAATCGCCCAACCGACGCCGCGCAGCACGGGTTGATCGATCTCACGCCGCTTGAGCAGCAGCACGCCAAGCGTCACCAGCGAACCGAGCAAGTAATAGGCGCCGTAGCCAACGCCGGCATAGAGCGCATGCGCCACGTAGGCGCCAATCGGGCCGCAGGCGTTCGAGTACTCCGGCCGCGGCGGGTAGACGAGCGTCCCCGGCTGGTCGGCTGGGTCATACGTCGCCAGCGCGGTCACCAAGAAGGCGCAACACGCCAAGAGCGCGAGCGCAACGAGATCGAGCTTGAGGCTACGGTTCTCAAACATAGGCAACTGATGCGTAGGCGATCCGAAACGATTGGTCGGCCGCCGCGCAGTCGTCATGACCGCGAGGCGCGTTCGCTGGGCGCATCCGTGCCCAAAAAGTCTTCCGTAGGTTTTTCGATCATGGGGAAGCGCACCGTCATCCGCGACGGCGAACCGCTCCTCTACTCAGTTCTTCGACTCCCGCGGCTCACTGCATTCAACCTCTCGGCTGACAGTGCTAGCCCTTACCCGCGGCAAACAACGCGAGCGACCAGCGCCGCCAGTACAACCGTGCTAACTAGCCCCGGGCTCAGCCCGGGGGTCGCGTGCCACGCCGATTGAGCTCGCAAAGCGTTCACAGCTTCTACCCCGGGGCTGAGCCCGGGGCTAGAACGCGCGTGCGCCACTGTTAATTGTTCCCGGGTGCACAGTGAAAGCGCGCACTGCCACGCAAGAATCCCCCCGCAAACTCCGCCAACGGCGAGAAGACTTGCCGCCTATGCCGGCTGCAGAAAGTTGGGGGAGGGCCGCAACAGTCCTGGGCGAACCTCTTTTAGAAGCGTGATCAATTCGCCCCCCTCGTCGACGCCGGCAATTAGCCCCTCATCGGAGGCGACGTGCTCCTGCAATTCCGGCGGCAGCAAATCGACCTTGATCAACCCGCCATGCTGCACCTCGTACACTTGCACAGCTGTGAGCGTTAGCAGCGGCAGGTCGGGCACGGCCGCCAGCGGCGACTGCAAGTGTTGCTGCAAACGTTCGAGATCGGGCGCCCGCGGATTCATCGCGTCGGCGACGCGAAACGGTCCGATCGCCGTCCGCACGAGCGCCGACATTACCGCCGCCGTTCCGAGCATCACTCCCAAATCGCGACCGATGCTCCGCACGTAAGTGCCGCTGCTGCAGCGGATCGATAACTCCATCTCAGGATACTCGTAGCGGCCCAGTGAGATCTCGTAGACTTCGACCTTGCGAAGCGAGGTCTCGACTTCTCTCCCTTTCCGAGCCAACTTGTACGCGCGCTGACCCTCAATCTTTACCGCCGAGAACGCCGGCGGCCGTTGCTCGATGACGCCGGTGAACTGCGGGAGCAGCGTCTCGATCTCCGCCCGCGTCGGCTGCGGCGGATCGGCGAGCAACTCCACATCGCTGTCGACATCGTCACTGGGGCTGCGGCGCCCCAACAAAAAGGTGACGTCGTATTCCTTCGGCATCCGCTGCACACGGTCGATTAGTCGCGTCGCTGGCCCCAGGCAGGCCACGAGCACCCCTTCGGCCAGCGGATCGAGCGTTCCCGCATGCCCCACCTTCACTGGCCGCAGCAGCCGTTCGACTCGCGACAGCGTCGCCCGCGAACTCCAGCCCTGCGGTTTGTTGATGTTGATCAGGCCGAACATGCGGAACTGGTGATTTTAAAAGTGGCGAATTGGCAACCGGAACAAAAAACGGGGCCACTGCTGGCTCGTCCAACAGTGTGGGCCGGGTACACACTTCGCACTGCTGGACGAGCCTGCAGTGGCACATCGGTTGGCCCATTCCCCCCGCCCCCATTTTCCACGATAATGCCGAATTCCCAACCCCTTGCCCACGATTAGCAGAGCACCCCCAACTTCGTGTCTGACGCCGACCTGCCCATCGCCGATCATCCCCACCTCGCCGCCGCGCTCGCTGCCCACCATATCGAGCTCGAACCCGCGCAGATCGAACTCCTCGATCGCTACCGCGTGGCGCTCTGGCGTTGGAACGAGCAGATCAACCTCACGCGCCACACGACCTTTGAGAAGTTCGTCGCCCGCGATGTGCTCGATAGCCTTGAGTTGGCGAAGCAATTGCCACAAGGGCGGCGCGTGCTCGATCTCGGTTCCGGCGGCGGCGTTCCAGGGATCATCATTGCCATCTGCCGGCCCGACCTCCGCGTCACACTGTGTGATTCAGTCGGCAAGAAGGCGAAGGTTCTGCAATCGCTGGTTGACGAACTCGGCCTCAGCACCGAGGTCTTCGGCGTACGCGTCGAAGAACTCCTCGATCTGCGAACGTTCGACGTCATCGTCGCGCGAGCCGTGGCGCCAATGTGGAAGATCCTCTTCTGGCTCGACGCGCACTGGCAAGCCTTCGACGAGTTGCTCCTCATCAAGGGCCAGAGCTGGGTCGACGAACGGGGCGAAGCCCGCCATCGCGGCCTGTTGAAAAAAATCGACCTTCGCAAAATCGTCGACTACGTGATGCCGGGCGATCCTCCAGGGCAGAGCGTCATTCTCCGCCTCACCCCCAAAGGGTCGGGCGACCAGGGCGACTGACCCCGCAAAAGACGCCGTCTCTGACGGCGGACGAACGAAAACAACGGTCGGCTCGTCGCGACGGGCGCCTAGCGCCCCACTTCCCGCACATTTACTACGTCCCTGCCGAAAATCCTGGCAGTCGGTCGGGTTTACGCAACCGGCCTATGGCCCCGCAGTGGGCGATCCCTTAAAATCCACGGTTCAACCCGATATCCACGGAGGTGCACCGGCGCACGACGATTCCTTATCCAAACATCTCGTTCGCGATTCGCCCCTTCTTGGCCGTCCGCCTGAGCGCTCTGAGCGTCTTTGGCTGTCCAACAAAATTCAGTCCCTATCGGAACCCAGGATTACACCATGTCCGAAGAAAAGAAGCCCGAAGCCGTGCAAGAAGGCCAACGCGTGCAAGTTGAAGACAAGCACGCCGTCACCTCCTACGCCAACTTCTGCCGCGTCACCGGCACGCCGGAAGAACTGATCATCGACTTCGGCCTGAACGCCCAGCCGTTCGGCGTCCCGCAAGAAGCGGTCGTCATCACCCAGCGGTTGGTGACGAACTACTTCACCGCCAAGCGTCTGCTCCACGCGTTGCACCTGTCGGTCCAACGTCACGAACAAGCCTTCGGCGTGCTTGAAACCGACGTCAACAAGCGCGTCGTGAACCGCCCCGCCCAGGGCTAGTTCTGCGCTTGGATGAAGAACGAAGAAAGCCGCGGCAAGTCACTCTCGACTAGCCGCGGCTTTTATTTTGGCATTAGAACAGAGCAAGCGGAGCTCACCAACAGCTCACGCCAATCGCGCTCCCCGTCGCGGCGCCCGACGCTCCGTCGCTTCGCTCTCGCAGCGCCCCAGCGCCCATCGCGTCATCCGCAGCGACATGACGCGCCCCGCAGCGGCCCCTTCCGCAAGTTCGGCCAATTGCTCGGCGTCCCACTCTTCGCTCCGAATGGCCGTCAACAACTCGGCGCCGCGCGCATCTTCCGCGCGCCGCGGACTCGTGGAAAAACGCGACGCCGCCAGTTGCTGCCGCCCTAGCGCAACGGCGGCGCCGCTTAGTGATTCCCAGGCCGTCGCGGCGCCAAGCGCCTCGCACGGCCGCGCGACCGAAATCTCGTCGAAATACGCATCCCATAACCGAGCATCGAGCGGCGCCGGCAACGGCTCCGCGTCGGAGGCCCACAATTCGCACTCCGCTTCGCGCTCATGCAGTTCCGCACTGTCGCCCCACTGCTCCAGTAAACGGCAGACGCCCCCCTGCCCCGCCAGATCGAACTGCGTCGCCAACGCCCGATATCGCCGCCGCATGGCTCGCGACATTGCAACGCGAAGCGACAACATCCTCGCCAGAAAGTCCCCTCCAGTATGCCGGGACGCCGCGTCCCCAAGTTCGGTGCGCAGCGTCTCTAGGGCGAATTCAATTTCCACGTCGATGCGATCCATCTTGTTGCCTCGTACATTCTTCTCTGTTGCCAAGCCAAGGACGCCGACACGTTCCAGATGCCGCCGCCTCCGAAACTCCTCCTCCCTTAAAGGGAGGAACCAACCGAGCACGGTCGCCTGCGACGACCGTGCGCAGGGCTGCAGTCTGCACGCGCTTTTCGAAGCAGCAACGCGCGCCACAAGCAGTCCGTTATCAGCACGAGAACTCGCACTGACACTCACAAGCGAAATCTCTCCATGATCTGCACGCCGACGTGCGGACACCCGCACTCAAACCGGCCATCCTATTTGCCGCTGCCTGCAAAGTCATGAATAAGGGCCGGCAAGATTCCGGCAGCTTTGCAGCCATAAGGGGGCATTCGCCCCACGCGTAAGGTCGGCTAAGTGATGCAAACAGCGCGCCAGCTAGCGTCCGGTGAGGGGACTTACCTCCTTTCCAACATCGCACACCAAGTGGTGACGACGCTTGCGACAATTCTTTCAGGCAGGATCGTGCGCAACTCCGTCTCGCACCAATTTATCACCAAGCAATTCCACGCCGCGGTGAAAAACGAATGCTACTCGCCATGGACCTCGCGGCAATCAGACTGACCAAGAACCGACCACGCTGAGAAGTAGTCACCATCTTAAGCGCTGATCGTTAGCTTGCTCAACTCACACCACGGGCTCCTGCGAAGAAGAGTTCATGAAATGAAGAACGCGAGCGGCCACGGCGCCATCCGCGTTCGCAGCGGCAGAGGACATCGGCGCATCGCGATGACGCGAAGGCGGCGCAACCGCTTGCTTTCCAGGCTGAAACGGGCCGCTGCCGAAATGCTTCACACCGCCGCCCTAAACTTCCTATAATGCCCACATCGAGCGGCCAGATGCCTCGGCCGCGTTCGACGACCTCCGCACATTAGGACGTTCTTCCCATGCCCGTCGCGATGGAGCTCTCTCGCATCATCATTAGCGAGATCAACAACGAGCAGGTCATCTACCTTAAGGAAATCGACGGCGCGCGAACCTTCCCGATCCTCATCGGGCTGTACGAGGCGAGCAGCATCGACCGCCACGTCAAACGGCAAGAAACGCCGCGACCGCTGACGCACGACTTGTTGGTGAGCGCCGTTGAACAGCTCGGCGGCCAGTTCCAGGACGTGATCATCAGCGAGTTGAAGGACCACATCTACTACGCAGTCCTGCGCGTCCGCCACGAGGGGGAGCTGATCGAAATCGATGCCCGCCCCAGCGACGCCATTGCCGTGGCCGTCACCTGCGACCCGCAGCTGCCAATCTTCGTGAACGAAGACGTCCTGCACGACGTGAACGGCGGCTAACGCGCATCACGCGTTCCTAGCCCCGGGCTCCGCCCGGGGGTCGGCATCCACTCCGCTAGGTAGCGCCGTTCGTTACGCTACCCCCGGGCGAAGCCCGGGGCTAAGTGAAACGTCGCGAACATTCGCGAGCACAGTTATTACCCCATCACGTCCGCAAACGCCGTCCGCAGGGCCTTCAACCCCGCTTCGCCTTTGTCGGCGCCGACGACGACGTTTACGCGCACTTCGCTAGTGTTGATCATCTCGACGTTGATCCCCGCCTCGCTCAGCGCCTTGAACATCCGCGCTCCGACGCCAACGTGTGTGCGAATGCCGACGCCGAAGACGCTCAAGATGGCGATCGTCGCGTCACTGCTCACGGGGCCGCAGCCGAGGCGGTCGGCCGCTTCCATCGCGATGCCAACGGCTTGCAGCACCGCGTCGCGTGGCACGGTGAAGCTAAGATTCGCCTGCCCGTCGCGGCCGGCGCCTTGGACAATCATGTCGACCAGCAGGCTCTCGGCGGCGACCGCTTCAAAAATCTCGGCCGCGATGCCGGGCGAGTCAGGCAGCTGCGAAATCGTGATGCGACCTTGCGTCTGATCGAGCCGAATGTCGTCGATGGTGAGATCTTCCATCCGCTGCAACCGCGAGACGACGTCGACGGGGCTGGGGCGCTCGACCTTCGTGGCGCCTTCGCCGAAGCTGGCCCGCGACTGCGGCGGCTTCTCGAGTTCGAACTCGTCGTGCACCGCACGGAGCGCTTCCATTCCCTGCGAGCGCTCGACAAGCGCCGAGATCTTAATCTGGCTGGTGCTGATCGCCTGAATGTTCACGCGAGCGTCGGCCAGGGCGCGGAACATCCGGTCGGCCACGCCCGTTTGCGTCGCCATGCCGAGGCCGACGACCGACACCTTCGACAGATTGGCGTCGTGCGACACCTCGCCGCCGAGTTCGCGAGCCGCTTCGCCGACCGTCTTGAGCGCCACCGGCAGATCGCTTTCCAGCACCGTGAACGCGATATCGGCAACGCCGCCAGCGCCGATGTTTTGAACGATCATGTCGACGGCGATGTTGACCGTCGCCAGCCGCGAGAAAATGCGGTGCATCGTGCCTGGCTTATCGGGCACGCCAGTGAGCGAAATGCGGGCTTCGTTCTTCGTGAGCGCACAGCCGCTTACCGCGCGGTCGTTGCTCTCCGGCAAACTGCCGATGATCGACCCCGGCTCATCGCTGAAGCTCGCGCTGTTGCGAACATGGATCGGCACGTCGAACTTCTTGCCGAACTCGATCGAGCGGCTATGCATCACTCCGGCGCCGAGGCTGGCGAGTTCCAGCATCTCGTCGTGACTCACCCGCTCCATCTTGCGAGCCGAGGGAACGACGCGCGGGTCGGTGGTAAACACGCCGTCGACGTCGGTGTAGATTTCGCACGAATCGGCACGCAGCACGGCGGCCAGGGCGACGGCGGTCGTATCGCTGCCGCCGCGGCCGAGCGTGGTAATGTTGAGATCTTCGTCGACCCCCTGGAAGCCGGCCGCGATCACGATGTGGCCGTCATCGAGGTGCTTCTTCATCCGCTCGGCGGAGATCGACTGAATGCGGGCCTTCGTGTGCGAGCTGTCGGTCTTGATGCCGATCTGGCCGCCGGTAAGGCTGACCGCTTGTCCGCCGAGGGCGTGGATCGCCATCGCCATCAGCGCGACGCTCACTTGCTCGCCGGTAGAGAGCAGCATATCCATCTCGCGGGCCGGGGGCTGCTCGGTGATCTGCCGCGCGAGGTCGACGAGCACGTCGGTCTGCTTCCCCATGGCGCTCACCACCATGACGACCTGATGCCCCTGCTGCTGAGCACGAATCGCCTTGCGGGCGGCAGCCATGATCTTTTCGCTATTGGCGACCGAGGTGCCGCCGAACTTCTGCACGATGAGCGACATGTATTTTTTAACCTTGGCGGTTCAACTTCGTTACTTCTTGATAAACCATTCCATCGTCCGCCAGCCTTCGTCGAAGGCGAGCGATGACTTCGCGGCGTTCATATCGCCGTAGCTGGTGAACTCATCCGGCTTGATGCCGGTGCCCGCCATCGCGACGGGGACGTTGCCGTGCGTGTGGGTCTTCGTCCGCACGAAGGTCGGGTGATCGGGCGAGATCATCATCCGCCAATCGCCGCGAGCCTTCAGGGCCTCGACCAGCGGAGCGACCACATGGCGGTCGATCTCTTCGATCGCCTTGATCTTTCCTTGCACGTCGCCTTCGTGGGAAGCCTCGTCAGGGGCTTCGATATGCACGCAAATGAGGTCGACGTCATTGAGCGCCTCGATCGCCGCCCTGCCCTTCGCAGCGTAGTCGGTATCCGTGTAGCCGGTGGCGCCTTCGACCTCGATCCGCTTCCAACCGACGAGCGTCGCCAAGCCACGGAGCAAATCGACGGCGGTGATCATCGCCCCGTGGACGCCGTGAGCGAGGTCGAACCGCTGCAGCGACGGCGCCCGACCGAGGCCCCACAGCCAAACGTTCGTCGCCGGCAGCTTGCCGTAGCCTTGCCGGACGACGTTTACCGGGTGATCCTTAAATAGCTCGACCGACTTCTCCATCAGCGAGACAAGCACGTCGCTGCCAGGGCCGCGGGGAAAGTCCTCGGTGATCGACTTGTCGGTGAGATCGTGCGGCGGCGTGGCCCGTGTTTCCATGCTGAATGGCGCCGCCTTGCTCACGCCGCGCCAGATCATCAAGTTGCGATAGCTGACGCCGGGGACGAAGTGCAGCACCTGGCTCAACTCTGTGTCGGCAGTGACGTATTCCTGCATCGTCGCGAGCAGCTTCGTCGCCTCGTCGGTGCCGATATGGTCGGCGGTGAAGTCGCGCATCGTCTGGTCTTCCACGGTGACCAGATTGCAGCGGACCGCCCAATCTTCGGCGCCGAGTTCGATTCCCTGCGCAGCCGCTTCGATCGGCGCCCGGCCCGTGAAGTTTTTCAGCGGGTCGTATCCGAGCAAGCTCATGTTGCCGACTTCCGACCCAGCCGGCAGCACCTTTGGCGTGTGGCACGCGCGGGCAATGACGCCGGCGGCAACGAGCGCATCCATCGCCGGAGTGTGCGCCGCTTCCAGCGGAGTCTTCCCGCCAAGCGATTCCTGCGGTTCATCGGCGGCGCCGTCGGGGATAATGATCGCGTATTTCATGGCTTCACTTGTTTTGCTAAGTCCATTGCGGACTAGACAGGATTACAGGATTTCGCGGATGAACGGGATAAAATTCGATCGACTCTTCATCCTGTCGATCCGCGAAATCCTGTAATCCTGTCAAAAACCCGATCAGGCTCTTCGTCAATAAATCTACCCACGCACCCACATGCGAACCGTCTCGCCGCGGACGCTCGCCAGCTTGTCGATCTCTTCGCACGCGCGGGCAGCGTCGCCTTCGCTCGCTTCGTGCGTCATGATGATTAGCGGCACGATTCCTTCTTGCAGCGAGGGTTCGTGCTGCAGCACCGAGGCGATCGAAATATCGTGCTTACCGAGCACCGTCGCCACCTGAGCAAGGACGCCCGGCGTGTCCTTCACCATCACCCGCAGGTAGAACTTCGCCTTCGCGGCGTCATTTGGCGCGGTGGTGACGCGTGCCTGTCGGTTCGACCAGAGTTCCAGCGTGTTGAACGTGATCGCCGTCCGGCCAACGGCCGTGTCGATCATGTCGGCCACCACCGCCGAGGCGGTCGGCATCTGCCCGGCGCCTTGGCCGAAGTAGAACAGCGGGCCAACCGCGTCGCCCTTCAAGCGAATCGCATTGAAGGGGCCGCTCACCTCCGCCAGCGGGCTACCTGAACGCACGAGCGCCGGCGACACGTCGAGTTCTAACGTGTCGTCCACCAAGTCGGCCGTGGCAAGCAGCTTGATCTGGTAACCGAGCTGCTTCGCATAGCGCACGTCGGCCACATCGAGCTTATCGATGCCGACTCGCGGGATATCCTTCCAATCGACGCGGGCGCCGAAGGCAAGTTGCGCGAGGATCGCCAACTTCTGGGCCGCGTCGCTGCCGTCGACGTCCATCGTCGGATCGGCCTCGGCGTACCCGAGCCGCTGGGCCTCCGCGAGCACCGTGGCGTAGGGGGCGCCTTCATCGCTCATCTTCGAGAGGATGAAGTTGCTCGTCCCATTGAGAATGCCATGCAGCGAAACGATTTGATTCGCCGACAGGCAGGTGCTGATGTTGGCGATAATCGGGATACCGCCGGCCACCGACGCCTCGAAGGCGATGGAGCGGCCCAGTTCCCGGGCCCGGTCGAACAGCTCAGCGCCATGCTCGGCGAGCAGCGCCTTATTGGCGGTGACGACGTCTTTGCCGCTCTCCAGCAGCTTCAGCATGATTGTCCGAGCCGGCTCTAAACCGCCGACCAAGTGAGCGACAACCTTGATACTGGGATCGTTGATGACGTCGTCGACGTTGTCAGTCAGCACGCCCGCCGGTAGATCGCAGTCGCGGGCTTTCTTGAGATCGCGGACCACCCCCTTTTCCAGCCACAACACGCGTCCCGCATGCCGGGCCGTACGGTCGCCATGGTCGAGCAGCAAACGGGCGACGCCGCTGCCGACGGTGCCGAGACCAATAATGGCGACTTTGGTTTTTTCCATGGGGCGTGGCGTCATCTCGATGAAAGGGCAGGCCTACCGTGGAGGAGAGGCCTCCCGAGGCGGGAAGTTCGGGCCGAAACAAGCACGCCATGGTAAATCGCGAGGTGCGCAAACGTCAACGGGCGACAGGTTTGCGCCGCTTGGCAGGGAGAATGGGAGGACGCCCATTCGCTAGATTACTGCGATCGCAGTTTGCCGGCTGGGAAAGCTGAAATGCTGCCTACCGCAGCCGCTTGCGGAGCAAGCCAACTCCGCCCAGAGAAACAGCCGCCAAGAGCGTCAGCGAGCCGGGCTCGGGAACAGCCACGGAGACGAAGCTGTCGTAGTAGTATTGCCCCTCGAACGACATCACGAGCCCCTTAAACGCCCCAGTCTGAGCGTCATAGCGTTGGATCTCGCTCCGGTACCGAGGGGGAGACGTGGGATTCATATCGTCGGGAAAGCCAAGCCCCAAGAGCAGCAGGTCGCCGTTGCCGGCGAATTGAATCGATCGGAACCAAGTCCGATGCCAGGAGCCAGAAACCGGCGTCGCCGCTGGAACGAACGTGTCAACGACTGACTCTGTGGTCAAACTGTACCGCGCAATCGACCAGTCCGGCTGAAGAAGATAGAGGAGACCATCCGGCCCCAAGTTCAGCGAGTAGGAACTGGCGAGCCCCGTGTTCAGAGTCTCGTCATACTCGATCACCGCCGGCCCGGCAGGCGGCCGATTCGAAAAGTACCGCTCGATCTTGCCGCCTGGCCTAGCAACGAGCAATTCGGTGTCGAACGCCGCATTGGGAACATGCAGTTCCTTCGCCAAGATGCCAACCGGTTCATCGCTCGGGTTCGCAATGTCGAGCGATCCGGCCAGCAGGCCATCCGTTCCATTGATGCGGAGTAGCCGCGGAGTCGAACCGAAGTAGCCCCTGTCGAAAGCAAATAAGTCGCCCGAAGGACCGTATGAAACGCCGACGCTGGCCGCGTAGTTAGGGATTTTCGCGATGCCGGAAAAAGGGCCGCCGTCGGGATTCACTCCGGTGTAAGGATCGAACCGCGAAATTACCGCGGCGCCCAAATTGTTCACTTCGCTGTAGACCAACCCGTCGCCGCCTAGAACGAGTTGCCCGACGGACTCAGTCGCCCACGGATCAAATGCGCCTAGGTGGAACTGAATAAACTGCCCGGAATCACTGAAACGCGCGACAAGCGAACCGCCGTCACTGGCGATGATATCTGCCGAAACCGACCGAATGCCCGCGGTCAAAGCCAGGAGCAGGGTAGCGATCGCCACGCGATTTTGAGTCATGAGCACACTCCCTCGCCAGCAAGCCTGGCGTTCCAATTGATGCCTCTTCGAAAGTCACGTCCAAGAGGACGATTGTAGCAGATTCATGCGCTAAAAGATGTCTTAATTAATCGCAAATTGCGCAGATCCCGACCTTGAGTTTGAAACGATCGAGGGACGGTTCTCGGACCGTCGAATCAAGGGTAGAATCGCGGTTCTGTATCGGAGCGGAGCCTAAACCGCAGGCGCCAGCCCGGCCAGTCGCGAAGCGTCAAAGACAAACGTTGACGACGTCCATCCACTCGCTCTAAGCCCTCGATAACACTCCCGATATGCCACGCTACAACCCCGCTGCAATCGAACCAAAGTGGCAAGCCTACTGGGAGCAGCACGCGACGTTCGCCGCCCCGAAGATGCCGACGGGCGAGAAGCTGTACGCCCTCGACATGTTCCCCTACCCCAGCGGCGACGGCCTCCACGTTGGCCACCCGGAGGGGTACACGGCGACCGACATCGTTTGCCGGGCCGCCCGCATGCAGGGCAAGAGCGTCGTCCACCCCATGGGGTTCGATAGCTTCGGTTTGCCGGCGGAAGAGCACGCCATCAAAACGGGCGTCCACCCGCGGATCCAAACCGAGAAGAACATCTCGACCTTCCGGCGGCAGCTGAAGAGCCTCGGCTTCAGCTACGACTGGGGCCGTGAGATTGCCACGACCGACGTCGAGTATTTCAAATGGACGCAGTGGATCTTCCTGCAGATCTACGACACTTGGTTCGATGCGGACTTGCAAAAGGGCCGGCCGATCGCCGAGCTGCCGATCCCGCCCGAAGTCGCCGCCCTCGGCGCCGAGGCGGTGCGCGACTACCAAGATGAACGGCGGCTCGCGTTCCAGAGCGAAGCCCCGGTGAACTGGTGCCCTGCCCTAGGCACGGTCCTCGCCAACGAAGAAGTGATCGACGGTAAGAGCGAGCGCGGCGGGCATCCCGTTGTCCGCATGCCGCTGCGGCAATGGATGCTCCGCATCACCGCGTACGCCGATCGCTTGGAAAAAGACCTCGACGGCCTCGATTGGCACGACGGTATCAAGGCGCTCCAGCGGAACTGGATCGGCAAAAGCACCGGGGCCGAGGTTTACTTCCCTCTGCCCGGCGTGCAGGACGTGCTCATTCCCGATGAGGAAGGGACGACCGAATCGCTCTTCGTTACGACGGAGATCCGCGTCGAGGAAAGCCTCGACGTCTACACAACTCGGCCCGACACGCTCTTCGGCGCCACCTACATGGTGATCGCGCCGGAACATCCGCTGATCGACCGCCTCACCAAGAAGGAAGAAGCCGCCAAGGTGCTCGCCTACCGTGAGCAAGCCGCCCGCAAGAGCGACCTCGAGCGGACTGAACTCTCGAAAGAAAAGACGGGCGTCTTCACCGGCAGCTACGCCGTGAACCCGGTGAACGAGGAGCATATACCCATCTGGGTCGCGGACTATGTACTCGCCTCCTATGGAACTGGCGCCATCATGGCCGTCGCCGCCCACGACGAGCGCGACTTCGAATTCGCTCAGCAGTTCAACCTGAAGATCATCCCGGTGGTCGACCCGGGCGACGCCGTCACGCCGGAAGAGCGCGAGGAAGTCCTCGCCGGCAAACGCTGCTTCAGCGGCGCGGGTGTCGCGATCAACTCCGGCAAGTACGACGGCCTCCCCACCGCCGAGTTCAAACGCCAGATCATCGCCGATCTTACCGAGCGTGAAGTCGGCCGCGAGGCGGTCAACTACAAGCTTCGCGACTGGCTGTTCAGCCGGCAGCGGTTCTGGGGCGAGCCGTTCCCAATCTTGCACGAGCTAGACGCCGCCGGGAACAAGACAGGCCGCGTTCGTGCCGTGCCGGAAGACCAACTACCGGTCGACCTCCCCCACCTCGACGACTTCAAGCCGCACGGCCGCCCCGAGCCGCCGCTCGACAAGGCGCCTGCCGAATGGCTCTACCCCGTCATCGACGGCGTGAAGTATAAGCGCGAAACGAACACGATGCCGCAATGGGCCGGCAGCTGCTGGTACTACCTGCGGTTCCTCGACCCGAAGAACACCGCAGCGCCGATCGATCCCGCGATCGAAAAGGCTTGGATGCCGATCGACCTCTACATCGGCGGCGCCGAGCACGCGGTCCTTCATCTTCTCTACGCACGCTTCTGGCATAAAGTCCTCTACGACCGCGGCGTCGTCAGCACCGTCGAGCCGTTCCAGAAGCTCGTCAACCAGGGCATGATTCTCGGCGAAAACAACGAGAAGATGTCGAAGAGCCGCGGCAACGTCATCAACCCTGACGAAGTCGTGAAGGAATATGGCGCCGACGCGCTGCGGCTCTACGAAATGTTCATGGGCCCGCTCGAAGCGACGAAGCCTTGGAGCATGGAAGGGGTCAACGGCGTCTACAACTTTCTCGGCCGTGCGTGGCGGATGGTCATCGACGATCGTGCGGAAGAAATGGCGCTCAGCCCTGCCCTCACCGACGACGCGCCGAACGCCAACGAGTTGCGCATCCTCCACAAAACGATCAAAGCCGTCACAGAAGACGTTGCCAAACTCTCGTTCAACACGGCAATCGCCCGGATGATGGAGTTCACCAACTTCTTCACTAAGCAAGAACGCCGCCCGCGAGCCTGCATGGAACCCTTCATCCTGCTGTTGGCGCCGTTTGCGCCGCACATGGCCGAGGAACTGTGGCACGCGCTCGGCCACGCCAAGACGCTCGCCTACGAACCATGGACGAAGTTCGATGAGTCGCTGATCGCCGAATCGACTGTCGAGCTCGCCGTACAAGTAAACGGCAAAGTCCGCGGCAAAATCACCGTAGCGGCCGACGCCGACAACGGAACGATTCTTGCGGCCGCCAAGGCGGAGCCGAAAGTCGCCGAACAACTCGCCGGGAAGACAATCGCCCAGGAAAAAGTCGTTCCCGGGCGGTTGGTGATTCTCGCCGTGAAGTAGTCTTCCAACTCTTTTCATATCAAGCAAATTAGTGGACCGCGAAGGAAATCTCCCATGAAGAATGCGGTAGCAGTCGTACTAGGCGGCGGACAGGGAACGCGGTTGCAACCGCTGACGAACTACCGGTCGAAGCCGGCCGTGCCGCTCGCCGGCAAGTACCGTCTCATCGACATCCCGATTTCCAACTGCCTCAACAGCGGCATCAACCGCATCTACGTTCTCACCCAGTTCCTCTCGGTGAGTCTCCATCGTCATATCCGCGGCACCTACCGCTTCGATAACTTCAGCGGCGGCTTTGTTGAGATCCTCGCCGCCCAACAGACGATGTCCGAGGGGACCGGCTGGTACCAAGGAACGGCCGACGCGGTGCGCAAGCATCTCCGCTACTTCACGCAACTCGGCGTCGATTATGTCGTGATCCTGTCGGGCGACCAGCTTTACCGGATGGATCTCGCCGCGATGATCCAGACGCACATCGACTCGAAGGCCGACATCACCATCGCCGCGAAGCCTGTTCACGCCAGCGAAGCGGCGGCGATGGGCATCATGCGCGTCGACGGTTCAGGACAAGTCGAAGGCTTCGTCGAGAAGCCGAAGACCGAAGAGCAAATCGCCCCCGTCCGCATGGACCCGGGTTGGATCGATAGCCGCGGAGTGGCCAGCGGCGGCCGCGACTGCCTCGCCAGCATGGGCATTTACGTTTTCAGCGCGAAGGTGCTGGCCGAGATGCTCGCTCAAGACAATCACCAAGACTTCGGCCGCGAAGTCTTCCCGCACGCGATCGGCACCCGCCGCGTGCAGGTCCACCTATTCGACGGTTACTGGGAAGACATCGGCACGATCGGTTCGTTCTACGAGGCGAACCTGCAACTCGCCCAGCCGAACCCACCGTTCGACATGAACGACGCGAGCGCTCCGATTTACACCCGCCCCCGCTTCCTGCCGCCGTCGCGGATCGACGGAGCGATGGTCACCGGCAGCCTGATTTCCGACGGCTGCATCATCGAGCCGGGCGCCCGCATCGAGAACAGCGTCATCGGCCTCCGCTGCCGCATCGGCCGCGACGTCACCATTCGCAATTCGATTTTGATGGGCGCCGACTTCTACGAATCGCCCGAGGCGGTCGCGGCGAGTGATTTTGCCGAAGAACCGCCGATGGGCATCGGCGCCGGCGCCGTGATCGAAGGCGCCATCGTCGACAAGAATTGCCGCATCGGCCAGCGGGTCCGCATCATTAACGACGCCCAGCTAGACGACGTGTCGGGCGACTGCGTCGCCATTCGCGACGGGATCATCGTCGTCGGCAAGGACACGATTTTGCCCCCCGACTGGTACTTCGAAAGCGGCAAAAAGGCCCCCGAATCGGCCTAAACGGCAAAGCCGCACCCGCCCCCTGCAGAAAGCGACTTGCCCCAGGCCGCAAGTCGGCGACGATTGCTAGGCTGGGCCGCAGTTGGCCGGCATACTGAAGGTTAGCATCACAAGCCAAACCTGCCCCGTCGGGCAGTCTCCGGAGAGTAGTTTCGATGACTTTTCTGCGTTCGCTCCACTACTTCGCCTTAGCCGCCATTGTCGGCGGGCGCCTCCTTGCCTTCGACGTCGCCATCGCCCAAGACGCCGCGGCTCCGAAGGCCGCGCCAATCTACCTCGACGAACCGACCCCCGTGCCAGAGCCGACGGTCGCCCAAGAAGGACCAGTCAACGAGAAATACGACGATGGCAAGCCCCGCGTCGATCGGCAGGTGCGGATCCTTTCCGATAACCAAGTCGTCAACCACGGCAAGTACACCGAGTATTACCGCAACGGCCAGAAGTTCGCCGAGGGGAATTTCGACAACGGCGTTCACGAAGGCCCCTGGAGCTACTGGCACGACAACGGCCAACTCGCGAAGACGGTTACCTTCAAGAAGGGATCTCCCGACGGCCAATGGGAAGTCTTCCGCGCTGACGGCACGCTGCAATCGAAGAAAGGCTACAAAGCCGGCAAACGCGACGGCGCTTGGACGACCTACTTCGACGACGGCAAGACGCCGAAAATCGAACAGAACTTTGCCGAGAATCAGCTGACCGGCGCTCGCAAGACCTTCTACGAGAGCGGCAAGCCTCGACAAGAATCGATCTTCGTTGACGGCGCTCTCGACGGCCTGATGACCGAATACGACCAATCGGGACGAAAGGTCGGCGAAGCGACGTTCTCAAAAGGCAAACTCAACGGCAAACTCAGCCGCTGGGCCGCCGACGGGACTGTCAGCGAGCAGTTCTTCAAAGACAATCAACGCATCGCCCCAGGCGAAGCTCCCAAGTAGTCGCCGCGCGCCCTCTCGGGTTGCGCTACTCCAATTCAATCGAACCAGGATCGAAATATGTCCGCCCCCGGCCTCGCCCACGTCGTCTTCTTCACGCTCAAGGACCAGTCGCCGGCATCGGTTGAGTCGTTCATCGCCGCCTGCAACAAGTACCTGACCGACCACCCTGGTACGGTCCACTACAGCGCCGGCGCCCGCGAGCCTTCCTACCAACGCCCGGTGAACGACCAAGAGTTCGACGTCGCTCTGGTCGCCGTATTCGATAGCAAAGCAGCCCACGACCAGTACCAGGTCGCTCCGCGGCACAAAGAATTCATCGCCGAGCAATCTCCAAACTGGTCGAAAGTCCGCGTCTTCGACGCCCTCGCCTAAAACGGCACACCGCTCAATCCGCAGCGAGCCCCCGGCTTCAAGCCGGGGGCTTGAACGCGCCGCCGGCGAAAACTTGAGTCTTTTTCCCCGCCCCGGCAGCGGGGCCTCGGTACGCTATAATTGCGCTGGCGTTCTCCCCGCGCATCCCCAGCCGTACCGTCGCATTCCATGTCCGAGCCCGTCGTCTACCAGCCCGAGCACTTCATCAACCGCGAGTTGAGTTGGCTGGAATTCAACGCCCGCGTGCTTGAAGAGGCTCAGGATCCGTCGAACCCGCTCCTCGAGCGCGTAAAGTTCCTCTCGATCTTCAGTTCGAATCTCGACGAATTCTTCATGGTTCGCGTCGCCGGACTGCGCGAACAGGCGTTCGGCGGCGTCGCCCCGCAAGACGTCGCGGCCGACGGCTTCGACGCGCTGCTACAATTGCAACGCATTTGGCAGCGGACCCGCGAGCTCGTCGAGCAGCAATACCGCTGCTGGAACAAGGCGATCCTCCCGGCCCTCGCCGAGCAGCAAATCCTGCTGCTCAAAGAGTGCGACTTCGACAAATCACAGCGCAAGATCGTCGACGAGTTTTTCCGCCAGCGGGCGTTCCCGATCCTCACGCCGATGGCGATCGATCCCAGCCATCCGAGCCCGCGGTTCCACAACCGCGGCCTCTACCTCGCTGCGCTCTTGCAGCGAACGAGCGGCCTGGGGCCCGCGGAACTCTTCGCCGTGGTCCAACTGCCGCAGGTGCTGCCGCGCTTCATCGACGTCGGCGGCCCGCACGAAAGCAAACTGGTCCTGCTCGAAGACATCATCGCCTGCAAATTGTCGGAACTCTTCGGCGGCTACGAAAGCGCCCACCACGCAACGTTCCGGCTCACGCGCGACATGGACGTCGACATGCTCGAGCAAGAGTCCGACGACATGTTGCGGACGATCGAATCACGGCTTCGCGCTCGTCAACACTCCGAAGCCGTTCGCCTCGAAGTCCATAAGGAAATGAGTCGCGACCTGCTCGAAACGCTCATCGGCGAAGAACAACTTCAGGAGAACTACTTCGTCGAAGGCGAAAAGTACTCCGAGGTTTATCGCGTTGACGGCATGCTCGACATGACGGCGCTCAACGAACTGGCCCGGTTGCCTGGCAAAGATGCCCTGCGCGACGCACCGTTCACGCCACGGCAACCGCTCGGGATGCGCCGCGGCGACAACATCTTCGCCGAAATCGCCGACCGCGACGTACTGCTCCACCATCCCTTCGACTCGTTCGATCCGGTGGTCGATTTCATCCAGAGCGCCGCGGAAGATCCCCACGTTCTGGCCATCAAGCAGACGCTCTACCGCACCAGCGGCGACAGCCCGATCGTCAAATCGCTCATCCAAGCGGCTGAAAACGGCAAGCACGTCACCGCGCTCGTCGAGCTTAAGGCCCGCTTCGACGAGGCGAACAACATCAGCTGGTCGCGGCAGATGGAGCGTGCCGGCGTCCACGTCGTGTACGGCTTCATGGACCTGAAGACCCACTGCAAGCTCGCGATGGTCGTGCGGCAAGAAGGGACGAAGGTCCGCCGCTACTGCCACCTGGGCACCGGCAACTACAATCCGTCGACCGCTCGCCTGTACACCGACACGGCGTTGTTCACGTCGAACAAGCTCGTCGCCGACGATTGCACCGCGCTCTTCAATTTCCTGACCGGCTACTCGCAAGGTCACGAGTGGAAAAAGCTGGTGATCGCGCCCACCGATCTGCACCGCCGCACGATTGAGTTGATCGACGAGCAAGCCGCCCGCGCTCGCGAAGGTAAGAACGCACGCATCTTTGCGAAGCTCAATTCGCTCGTCGACGGCGAAACCATCGAAGCGTTGTATCAGGCGAGCCAAGCCGGCGTGCCGATCGACCTAGTCATCCGCGGCATCTGCTGCTTGCGACCGGGGCTGCCCGGCATCTCCGACAACATCCGCGTCCGCAGCATCGTCGACCGCTTCCTCGAGCATAGCCGAATCATGGTTTTCGGCGATGCCGGTAAGGAACACATTTACTTCAGCAGCGCCGACTGGATGCCGCGCAACTTCGAGCGTCGCGTCGAAGTGATGTTCCCGATCGAAGCGCCCGAGCTCAAACGCCGCGTCTGCGAAGAGATCATTCCCGCGTATCTTCGCGACAACACGCGCGCTCGCGTCCTGATGCCTGACGGCACGTACGTTCGCGCCGCCGCCTGGCACGACGAACCAGAACACCGCGCGCAGCGAGAATTACTCGCAGCCAGCAGCGGCGTCCAACTTCCGAAGCTGGCAACGCCGCCTGCCGCCACGGAGACCGACGCCTCCGGCAAGTCGAAGAACGCCAGCCAGAAGTCGAAACAAGGGGCGTAGCACTAAGCAGGCAGTACTGGGCAGCGGCTACCCAGCACTGCCCGCACGGCTAGAATGAGCATTCCCGTTACCGCACTCTCGCCCGTCGCCACGCGCACCCGCTCCGTCGAAACACATGGCTGAAGATTACTACGCAACGCTTGGAGTCGCTCGCGCCGCCTCGGCCGAGGAGATCAAGAAGGCGTACCGCAAGCTCGCGCGCGAGAATCATCCCGATCTCCATCCCGATGATCCGAAGGCGAAGGAAAAGTTCCAACAGGTTCAGAACGCCTTTGACGTGCTGAACGACCCTAAGAAGCGCGAGATGTACGACCGCTACGGGAGCGCCTACGAGTCGATGGGCGCCGGCGGTCCGAATCCTCGCTCCTGGCCGGGCGGCGGCGGAGGAGGCGGTCGCGGCGGACAAGATTCGTACGAAGTCAACTTCGAAGATCTGTTCGGCGGCGGCGGGGCAGGGGGAGGGGGCGGCGGTGGCTTTGCAGACCTCTTCAAGCAGTTCGGTAATCGCGGCGGCGGAGGCGGTCGACGACGCCCCGTCCCCGAATCAGGCGCCGACCTCGAACATGAACTCGCGATTCCTTTCGCCAGCGCCGTCCTCGGCGGCGAAGCGCAAATCGCCGTCCAACGCGGCGACGGCCGCCAGGAAACCATCCACGTCAAGATTCCCGCCGGCATCGAGGACGGCAAAAAGATCCGTCTTCGCGGCCAAGGCGAACCAGGCGCCAATGGCGGCCAGCCGGGCGACATCCTCATTCGCGTCGTCAGCGCGCCGCACCCGCAGTTTCGCCGCAACGGTAAGCGGCTCGAAATCACCGTGCCGATCACGTTGGCCGAAGCGATCGGCGGCGGCAAGATCGACGTCCCCACGCCCCACGGTACGATTACGCTCACCGTGCCTCCCGGCACATCCAGCGGCAAGCGTCTGCGGGTGAAAGGGCAGGGGGTCAAAGCAGGATCGGGCGAGCCTGGCGACCTCTTCGCTGAATTACAGATCGTGATGCCGAAAGATCTCACCGACGAAGAGCGGCAACAGTTGGTGGAGATCGCCGAACGGCACAACGAGAATCCGCGCACGGAGCTCCGTTGGTGATCGGCGCGGCAACCAACGTGACGGCGTGCTATTGTCTGGCGCTGGCCGAGGCCGCGGCCCCGCCGCAAAAGCTCTCGCCCCCCGCCAGCGCTGCCGTGCTGATGGCCCTCTTGGGAATCGCGCTCCTCGGCATGCTACTGGTGGTAATCATCCTGCTCGGCGGCAACTGGGTCCGCAAACAGGGCAAGTACCGCCGCGGGCCGTCTGTTCCTCCCGATCGATTGCCGCTCCGCCGCGGCGGCGACGCCGAGCCAATCGTCCCCGACTCGACGATCACCGGCTCGCAAGCATCCGTCGACACAGTGAAGGCGCCGCCGATCAATCGCGACGAAACGATCAGCTAAGTGAGCGACTTTTCCTTCCACCGTTCGCGACGACTGCTGAAAAAGGCGGAGTTCGACCGCGTCTTTGCGCGACGCCGCTCGCAAGGCGACGGGATGCTAATTCTCTACGCCTGCGAGAATGAACTCGATTATCCTCGCATCGGACTGGTCGTCTCGCGAAAGGCCGGTAACGCCGTCGTTCGCAATCGTTGGAAACGTTGCCTCCGTGAGGCGTTTCGCCTGTCGCAGCACGAACTCCCCGCCGGAATCGACTTGGTGGCCCTGCCGCGCGCGGGAGCCGAGCCGACGATGCCCCGCGTCCAGCAATCGCTCCGTACGCTCGCCCAGCGCCTCGCCCGCCAGCTTCGCTAGCACTGTCGCATGCGCCGCTTTTGGAAACATCTCGTCGCGACGCCCAGCTATCTGATGATCGCTGCCGTCCGCGGCTACCAATGGGGCATCAGTCCGTTCCTCGGCCCCCTCTGCCGGTTTGAACCGACCTGCAGTCAGTACTTCATCGAATCCGTGCGGAAGTATGGCGCAATCCGCGGCAGTTGGCGGGGATTGCGGCGAATAGGTCGCTGCCACCCCTGGGGAGGAAGCGGCTACGACCCGCCGTAAACGCTAGGCGACATTCGCCCTAGCCCCGGGCTCCACCCGGAGGTTGGCGTGAAGCAGGGGCGACGCACCACCACATGGTGCGCGACCCCCGGGCGGAGCCCGTGGCTAGATGCTAGCTCGCTCTCTGTCGGTCAGCGCCCCTCTAGCTCTTGACCCTTTTCGCCAGCGTTCGTACCCTCCGCGGCCTCTCGGTGTCGCAACCGGGCTGCGCGCAAGGATGTGCGCAGCAAGCTAGTCGGAGCTCTGTTCATGTCGAATCACAATCGCCGCGGCCAATCTATCTCCCGACGAGCGGTGCTGCGGGCAGCAGCCCTCTGCGTCGTTTCGCCGCTGGCAACCGGCTGCATGGGTCCGATTTTTCGCCCGCAGAGCCCCGACGCCGCCCTCTCGACGATTGAAGACGGCGCCCTCGACGGCACGCAACTCGTTAGCGCCGTGGCCCACCCGTACGGCATGACTTTCGTCAAAGTTGAGAACGTCGCCCTCGTCACCGGCCTGGCGGGGACCGGCGAAGACCCCGCTCCGTCGCCGCAGCGGGCCGCGCTGCTAGCCGAACTGAATCGCCGGGAAATTGCTAGTCCCAACGAAGTGATCAGCTCCCCGAACACCGCGCTCGTTCTCGTCCGCGGCTACCTGCGTCCAGGCATTCAAGCCGGCGATCACTTCGACATCGAGGTCCGTACGCCATCGCGAAGCGACACCACCAGCCTGCGGGGCGGGTGGTTGATGGAGACGCAACTCAGCGAAGTCGCCGTTCTCGGCGGTGCGCTCCGCAACGGCCACGACATCGCCGTTTGCCAGGGAGCCATCTTGGTCGACCCGTCGGCCGACATCCAAAACAACCCCGCTCTGATGATCCAAGGGCGCGTGTTGAACGGCGGCGTCGCGACGAAGTCACGTCAGCTCGGTCTGATCCTCGACCACTCGCACCAGTCGATCCGACTCAGCCAAATGACGGCCAAAGCCGTCAGCGAGCGTTTCCACACGTACGTCGACGGCCGGCGTCAGGGCGTCGCGACGCCCCAGACCGACGAGTACATCGAACTGCTCATTCACCCCCGCTATAAGAATAATATCGGCCGTTACATGCGCGTGGTGCGTAGCATTGCCATCCGCGAATCGGCCAAGCAACGGCTCGATCGCCTCAAGCTGCTCGACGGTCAATTGCTCGATCCCGTCACCTCGGAAACAGCCGCTCTGCGTTTGGAAGCAATTGGCGGCCCCGATGCAATTGAGATTCTCAAGAAGGGCGCTCTCGCCAGCGACTCTGAAGTTCGCTTCTACGCCGCCGAAGCACTGGCGTATCTCGACGTCACCGAAGCGGTCGAGCCGCTTGCCAGGGCGGCGACCGATGAGCCCGCGTACCGCGTTGCCGCTTTCTCGGCCCTTGGCACCATGGAAGATGGAGCTTCGTCGGAGGCGTTGGCTAAGCTCCTCGGAGTGAAGAGCGCTGAAACCCGGTACGGCGCCTTCCGTGCGCTGTCGACAATGGCAGTGGTCGATCCTCGCGTGCGAGGAGAAAGCTTGAACGGAAAATTCAGATACCATCGACTCGACGTCGGCGGACCGCCCATGGTTCACGCCACCAACAGCCATCGCCCCGAGGTTGTTTTGTTCGGGCTCGAGCACCAATTCAAGTTGCCGCTCGTGCTCGACGCCGGCCCGCGAATCCTCGTTAACGGCCTCAAGGGCGACAAGATCACCGTGAGCCGCTTCGGGCCGAACAACCCGACCGAGCAGCGCATCGTCTCGACGAACGTGGACGAAGTGATTCGTGCCGTCATCGACCTTGGCGGCGATTACCCCGACATCGTCCAGATGCTGCGCAAGGCCAAAGAAACCGGCGCTCTGCCCAGCCGCTACTGCGAGAATGCTCTGCCGGAGCTGGGACGCACGCCCGATCGCACCGATTCGAAGTCGGATTCGAAGTCCGATTCGAAAGAGGGAGCCAATCTGGTCGCCAGCGGCGGCTAACGAGCAATCCGCTTCAACGACGGCCATACGCACATCCGCTTCCTCCGGCCACGATGCCCCCAGGGTCGCACGACGACAAGCCCTTGGAATTGACGCCTCGCCCCCCGATTCTCGCCCAACGCGACTAGTCGATTCCAAGCCATGCTTTCCGCCCTCGAACTCAACGGTTTTAAGAGCTTCGCGGAGCGAACCAGGTTCGAATTCCCGGCCGGCATTACCGTCGTCGTCGGGCCAAACGGCTCGGGCAAGTCGAACGTCGTCGACTCGATCAAGTGGGTCCTCGGCGCCCAAAGCGTGAAAGCCCTTCGCGGCAAAGAGATGACCGACGTCATCTTCAGCGGCTCGCGCTCCCGTCGCGCGGCCAACGCTGCCGAAGCCTCGCTCATCTTCGACAATCGCGCCGGCATCTTCGATCACGACGCCGCCGAAATCCAAATCACCCGCCGCGTCTACCGCAGCGGCGAAGGCGAATACCTCATCAACCGACAGCCTTGCCGGCTGCGCGACATCCGCGACCTGCTGGCCGACGTCGGCATGTCGAACGGCGCCTACAGCATCATCGAGCAGGGCAAGGTCGACGCGGTTCTGCAATCGTCGCCGAAAGAACGCCGCCTGATCTTCGAAGAAGCCGCTGGCGTCAGCCGCTTCCGCATCAAACGCGAAGAAGCCGCCCGTCGCCTCGAAAAGGTCCAGCAAAACCTCCTCCGCCTCGCCGACATCGTCGAAGAGCTCGAATCGCGGCTCAAAACCGTCCGCTCGCAAGCCGGCCGCGCGCAGAAGTACTCCGAAGTCTCCAAGCGGCTGCAGCTGCTCCGCACGCACGTCGGCCTCGAGGATTGGCGCAAGCTCACGACGCGCATCGACGCGTTACGCTCGGCGGCCGGCGCCGAGGAAACCGACGTCAGCGGCATGGAGCGCGAACTCGCTGAATGCGACGCTCGCGTCGCCGAGGTTGACCGCCAGAACGACGAGTTGCAGCAAGGTTACCGTGAGACGGCGGTCGCGGAATCGGCCGTTCGCGAGCGTCTCGCTCAGTGCGAATCGACACGCAGCAGCCATCTCGCCCGCGTCGACGAGTTGGAACTCGAAACGCAACGCCTCGGCCAACAGCTCCTCGTCCTGACCACCCGCGCCGGCGACGCCCAACAACTCGTCGCCGAAACGGCCGCCGAGCTCGCAGCCTCGCAAACGCAGTTCGACGCCGGCGCCAGCGTTATCGCCGGCCGACAGCAAGAACTCGCCATCGCGGAAACCGAGCTTGCTAGCATCGCCGCGCAAGCCACTCAGACGCAGTCGCAACTGCAACAGGCCGAGCGCGAACTCGCTCAGGTGCAGAACGACGAGCAACTCCTCGAAGCGAAGCTCCAGACGGCCGAGGGTTCGCTCGGACGCTTCGACGACGAGCTGGCGCCGCTGGCCGCGTCGCGCGAGCGCTTGCTCGGCGAACAGAAACGCGCGGCCGCCGGGCTCGCGACGCTCGCGGCCGAACTCGAACAGGCGACGCAGCTTTACCAACGCGCTCAGTCGGAACTTGCCGCCGATCGCACGAAAATCGCCGCGCTCCACAAGCTGGTGGCCGATCTCGAAGGCCGCCTCACGGGCGCCCGCGAGCGGACGGTCGTCCTCGAAGAGCTCGAACGCCGTCTCGAAGGGCTTACCTCCGGCGCCAAAGAAGTCCTCCGCCAAGCTCAAGCCGACCCCGATGGGCCGTTCCGCAGCGTCCGGGGCGTCGTCGCCGACTTGCTTCACGTCGACGCCGACTCGGCGCCACTCATCGAAATCGCCCTCGGCGAACGGGCCAACTACCTCGTCGTTACCGAAACCAAGTCGCTCGCCTCGGCCCTTGCTGGCGAACCCGGCAGCTGGCCCGGCCGCACGAGCTTTTTGCGACTCGATGTTCCCTCGCCTGCGAGCGCGGTCGATCGCATCGACCTCGCCGACGAGCCTGGCGTCATGGGCCGCGCCGACATGTTCGTCGACGCCGACGAAGAGTTACAGCCGATGGTCCGCCGCCTGCTCGGCCGCCACTGGCTCGTCGACACGCTCGCCACAGCGATTCGTCTGGCGAACGGGCAGGGCAGGGGACTCAACTTTATCACCGCCTCGGGCGAAGCCGTGCTAGCCGACGGCACGCTCACCGTCGGCCCGCGCCAGAACATCGCCGGCCTCCTTTCCCGTCGCAGCGAGTTGCGGGCCCTTCGCGAGCAGATCGAGGAAATGGAGCGGGCCGCCGCCGATGCTCAGCGCGATCGCGAAGAGCTCGAACGCCGCATCTCAACCACCGAAGCCGGCCTGCAACGGCTCGCCTCGCGCCAGACCGCTGCTAGCGACGCCCACAATGAGGCGAGACTGCAAGCAGCCTCGGTGACCGACAAGCTCGACCAGCTGGACGGCCGCATGGCCGCGATCGCCGCCGCCCGTGAAGCCGCCGCCGCTCAGTTGCAAGAACTCGCGCAACATCGCAACGGCTCGCTCGACCGCGCGGAAGAACTACGGCAGCGCATCGCAGCGGCCCACGCTGCCAGCACCGGTGCAGTCGAACGTCAGGCCGAACTCGAAACCGCCGTTGAACAACTCCGCCACGCGGTCACCGAGCAACGCGTTCAGCTAGCCCGCAGTGAGCAACGCCTGGAAGGCCTGCAGCGGCAGATGGAGCAACTTCGGCGCGATCACGCCGAACGAGACACGCTGCTCGAGGAAACGCGTACGCGAGCCGCTGAGTGCCAATCGCAGCGTGCCCGCTTGCAGCAACTCGTGCTCGACCTAGCCGCTGAAAGCACCGAGCTTGTCACTCGCAAGGACGAGTTCAGCGCCAAACTCGCCGAACTCGACGCCGCTCGCCAAGGCCGCCAAGGCATCCGCACCGCCGCCGTCGCCGCCGCCGACACCATCCGCGAGCAGCTCCTCTCACGGCAGCGTCGCCTGCAAACCGCCCAGCTTGAACTCCAACAACTCGTACAGCAACGCTCGGCCACTTCTGAACGCCTGCGTGAGGATTACCAACTCGACCTGGCGACGCTCGCTGCCGAGCAACGGACGAGCGACCAACCGCTGGAAGGCATCCCGACCGATCGCGCCGCGATTGAAGTCGAGATCCGCGACTTGAAGAACCGCCTGCAAGCCGTCGGCCCCGTGAACGTCGAAGCCCTCGCCGAGCTCGAAGGCCTCGAAAGTCGCTACGGCACGCTTGCCGCCCAATACGAAGACTTGCAGTCGGCCAAGGCACGGCTCGAACAGATTGTCCAGCAAATCAACGGCGAGAGCCGGCAGCTCTTCACCGAGTCGGTCGACAACATCCGCCGCCACTTCCAAGAGATCTTCCGCGGCCTATTCGCCGGCGGCGAGGCAGACATCATTTTGGAAGACGACGCCAGCGGCGACGTGCTCGAAGCGGGTATCTCGATCATCGCCCGTCCGCCGGGCAAGCAACCGCGCAACATCTCGCTGCTATCAGGCGGCGAGCGGACGCTCACCTGCGTCGCCCTACTGCTAGCGATCTTCCGCAGCCGCCCCAGCCCGTTCTGCGTCCTCGACGAAGTCGACGCCGCGCTCGACGAAGCAAACATCGATCGCTTTGTCGAAGTCCTCAAGCAGTTCATGCAAACGACGCAGTTCATCGTCATCACGCATTCCAAGCGGACGATGACCTGTTCCGACACCCTGTACGGGGTAACAATGCAAGAGTCGGGCGTGTCGAAGCGGGTGTCAGTGCGATTCGAAGACGTCAGCGAAGATGGCCACATCGCCCCGTCCGCACTGAAAGCCGCGTAGTTGCGCACGCGCGGCAAGAACTTCTCGCAATCGCCCCGCATGGCGACAGGATCGTTCTAACCGTCGCAATCCGCTCGCACGGACCACTTTCCGCCTCCGGATTGGGCGGATCAACCGTCGAGAACGTTGCAACGGTTGAAAGTTTCTAAAGTCGACCCCCCTCTCGACTCGAAATAAGTAGCGGATGGAGTTCCCTCCACCAGCGCTTCCCCTTCATCGAGGGGGCGGCAACGCTGGCCCAGGGATTCCATTGAAGGGGGGAGCCTGCCTGACACTGCACGCCGCTTTGGTGCCGCGTTGCGCCCTTGATTGGAAGGGCCGCTGCGCGCCGTCTGGAGCTTCCCCTGCGCAACGACCCCGTTGCAAACTGCGAGCCTACCGGCCGCGCATTTGCTCGTGGGAAAAAGCGATTGTAAGGGTTGGATGGACTGACTGCGAAGTTCTCCAATTTAACGACTTTCGCCAATCTCCGAGTGCTTGCACTGCCGAATAGCGTACATGACAGCAGAGGATCAGAAGGACCTGAACCGAAGCCGCATGCAATTTTTTGATTCCGTGCCCCGACCCAGGCGAAAAGCAACGCGCCGCTCGACCCAGAAGAGCAGCGTTTAGGGAGAGTTAACGCTGTAACGCGTTGCCATTGCCAGGGGCCGACCAGGTCGCACGCTCGTTGGGAGCGTGGGCCCAGAGTGAGCGTTCACGCAAGTCAATTTTGGAGTACCCGTGATGAAGGTCTTTACTACTGGTCAGGTCGCTAAGATCTGTAAGGTGGCCCCGCGCACGGTCAGCAAGTGGTTTGATTCGGGTCGACTCAAGGGCTACCGCATCCCCGGTTCGCAAGACCGTCGGATCCCCCGCGAGTACCTGATCCGGTTCCTCAAGGAGCACGGCATGCCGCTGGGCGACCTAGAGGACGAGGCGATGGCCAAAGTGCTCATCGTCGCGCAGGACCAAGTGCTGATCGAGAACCTCAAGCGCGAGCTACCTCTCGAACGTTCCTTCCGCACCAGCACCGCCGCCAGCGGATTCGAAGCCGGCATCCAAGCCGAAAGCTTCCACCCCGACTGCATCGTGGTCGATTTCTCGATCGGCCAAGTTGAAGCCCTGCAGATTTGTCAAAATCTGCGTCGCTCCAGCGACTTCGCTGAGACGATCCTGATCGCCCTGCTGCCAGACGATGGCGCGACGGCGAGCTTCGATCGCTCGAGCATCAACGAAACGTTCAAGAAGCCGTTCGACGCCGCCCTGCTGGCCGAACGTCTCCGGACGCTGGTTGGCGCCAAGAAAGAGTTGGTCTAAGCCTGAACTCCGCTAGACTTGCGTTCGAACGATGGAGGCGCCGTGACGCCCCAAACGTCCGGCCCGAGCGAATAACCCGTGGCGCTCGTGAATGCTCGCGGATTCAGATAACTAAAGGGGCTTGTTGAAAGATTCAACGAGCTGCTGCGGCGCGGATCTCCCGTCTTCGCCGTAGCGTCCCCGCTCAAAAGGTCCCGTCGACTTCGGTCGGCGGGGCCTTTTTTTTGTTGCGCTGCGCAACTGGTGCAGGAGCCTTCTGGCGCTGACGGCTTTCTGCTGGATAGACGACTCCCGGGTGGCAAAAGGCTCCTGCCCCCCTTCACCGTCTCCCCTTTCAAAAGAAGCCACGCCCCACGAGAAGCGATAATTATTTATTGACAAACGATAAATCTACCGATAGGATTGATGACGTGAAGGCCGCGCGGCAACGCCTCGCCGCGGCTTCTTCTTACCCCGGGCGCACGGTTTCCCTCTCTTCGAACGTCCCTGAAGGTGCACCGTCATGAAACGCAGCTCCATCTTCATTCTGCAAGCTGCCGTCGTCGTCCTCGGCCTCGCCGTCCTCGCCTTCTTGCTCGGCGAGCCCCACCTCGAAGGTCGCAACGCCCACGCCACGCCCTTTGAGGTCTACTTCAAAGACCCGCTGTTGGCGTACGTCTACCTCGCGTCGGTTCCGTTCTTTGTCGCGCTCTACCAGGCCTTCAAGGTGCTGGGGTACGCCGGCCAGAACCAAGCCTTCTCGCCCGCAGCCGTTCACGCCTTACGCACGATTAAGTACTGCGCGATCGCCATGATCGGGTTCACCCTGTTCAGCTTCGTGTTCGTAGCCTTTGCAGAGGGCGACGACGGCCCGCCGGGCGTCATGATGCGGCTGCTGGTAATCTTCCCCACAATCGTCGTCGCCGCCGCGGCCGCGATGTTCGAACGGGTTCTGCAAAACGCCGTCGATATCAAATCAGAAAACGACTTCACGGTGTAATGAAAGCGGTCATGGCCATCATCATCAACATCGACGTCATGCTGGCGCGGCGGAAAATGAGCGTCACCGAGCTTGCCGAACGGGTCGGCATCACGATGGCCAACATTTCGGTCCTGAAAAACGGCAAGGCGAAAGCGATCCGCTTCTCCACGCTCGAAGCCATCTGCAAAGCGCTCGAGTGCCAGCCCGGCGATATTCTGGAATACGAAGACGACTCGGCGCCGCTGTTAGCCCCGGGCTCCGCCCGGGGGTAGGTCGCCATTTCAGTAGGCGTCGCCGTACTTGGTGCTACCCCCGGGCGGAGCCCGGGGCTAAAACGCCAGCGCATCAAAAAAGCGAGGGCCAAGCAATGCTCAGCCCTCGCTTCTGTATTTAGTAATGTTAACGGCAATCGCCGAAGTTACTTCTTCAGCGAACGACGAACCATCAGCCCCAGCGGAGCGGCGACGGCCAGCAGGCCGAACGTGGCCGGTTCCGGCACGGGCACATTCGCCGTGGCGACGATCGTCCCGTAGAACGTCGTCATGCCGAAGAAGTGCGACTCACTGAACTGGACAGGAACGGTCAACGTCAGCAAGTTGCCAGTCCGCACGAGCGAGCCAGTGCCGGCGTAATCGGTCGTCGGATTGATCACGATCCCGGCGCCCGCCAGATTCGTGAGCGGCCCGTTCGGCGACGTCGATCCGTAGCTGAGGTAAATAATCCCCGATTTGAACGCCGGCGTGCTGCCCGCCTCATCGAAGAGACCCGCAGTCAGCGGCTTCGGAGCGCTGTCAGCGAGCGAAATTTGCAAATTGCGAATCGCCGAATTCGAAGCGGCGGGACCGCCGATCGAACTGAGGTTCGTCGTGGTGCCGTAGTTCGCGAAGACGCTCGAGTTGACATACGCCGGCACCGTTTCCGCACGGCTCGAATCGGCCGGCAACGGGAAGTTAAGTCCCGGGCTCCAGTTGCCGCTGATACCAGCGACGAGCTGCGTCGTCGGCAGCAACTGAATGGTCGAGGTCGTGACGTCGGCGACGACAATGCCCGAGTACTTGGTCGACCAAGCGCCCGCCCCTTGGGGCTGCGTCGGAGCCGATCCGGGAGAGAAGCCGGCGGCGGGAGTGATGCTGAGCGAGCTCAGGCTATCGACGACGTTGAACGTAATGGGCGCTGCAGAGGCAGCGTTGCCCAGAAGGCATACGGCGGCGAGAAGCGCCGTACAGCGAGTTGTGATTTTCACGAGACTGACCTGGGTGGGGGTGAAACTTCGAAGACGATAACTCTAGCGGCGTGAGCCGCACCGCGATATGGACAGATTACTCGGCTGCGAAAAGCGTCGCCAGCTGATTTGCCGGTAAAAGCAGGCTATTTCGTCGCTTACACGATCTCATCACGCCGCACGAATACGATGCGCTTACTTACTGACGGCGCGGTGTCGAAAACCACGACAAGACATGTCGCACGCTGCGACACGCACTTTGTACCTAGCTGATCCCCAACTAAGCGATGGCATGTTCGACGAGTCGGCGCGATTCGCTCTCGCGACAAACCGCGTATCGATTCGAGCGCGTTCCGCAGCATGTTTAGGTAGACTCAAATTCGTTCGCAGGCACTCAACGGAGCGGCTGCGAACGTTCCCAAGCACGACGAGTCACGAACACTGCTGATCCTCATGCCACGCTGCGCCGCATTCATCCACTGCTTTCGAATCGCCTTCGCGAGCGCTGCAATGTTCGCTGCAGCAAGTCGCGTTGATATTCACGCAGCTACCGTCGCCGTGTCGCTCGACGCCATCGCCGATCCCACGTCCAACTTCATCGCGTATTGGTCGGAAGGCATCTGCCAACTCAACATGACCTACCCCGGGACGACGCGGCAGCCGTTCTGGAATACCCAAAACCTCTCGCAAACCTACAACAACAATTTTGATTTCTTCCCGAACGACAGCGCCATGAAGTTCGGCAATTTCACTTACGACGACGCGAGCCTCGTCGGCGGCAGCGGCTCCGCGACGATCACTGGCCTCACTCTCGGCATCGAACGTGATCCGCTCAACGCCAACTACGTCAACGGCAGCTGGCTCAGCTTCACCACCGACGTACAAAGTTACTCAGGCTCCGTGACCGTTGCGAACGGCGCGGTGACCGGAATCAACCTCACGGCCAACTACAACTCCGTCGGCTACTTCGGTTCCGTCCCCGCAAATGGGAGTGGCGTGTTTTCAATTGCGGGAAACGAGTTTCAAGTGACCGCCACCGCCTACAACGCCTTCTTCGGGCCCTACGACCCGCAGATGGCTTGGGATTGGAGCGGCGTGATCTCTAGCGTTACGACGACTCCGCCTCCCGTCTACGCCGCCGACTTCGACGGCAATGGCTACGTCGACGGCGTCGACCTGTCCCAGTGGAAACTCGGTATGGGCATCGCCTCCGGAGCGACCAAGAACCAAGGCGACGCCAACGGCGACGGCGTCGTCGATGGCGCCGACTTTCTCGCCTGGCAACGCGAGTTCGGCCTCGGAACGCCGCCAACGCTTGCCGCCTTAAGCAGCGTCCCCGAACCCGCCGCCGCGACGCTCCTAACGCTTGCACTCGCCAGCCTCGCGCTCCGCCGCCAGCGCTGACGCCGTACGCAGTTGCCCGCGAGAAGTCCCCGTTCCTCTGGCTCCCTCCCCCTGGAGGGGAGGGTTGGGGAGGGGGTGAAGTTGGTACAAGCTCACTTTACGTGAACCAATCGCGGGTAGGCCCAGGTCTATTTGGGCGGCGCAACCGCAAGAGGCAGCTCTGTAGGCCGCAAGCCTCTCCCCGCAGAGAATTGCTTACACGCCCGTCATCTCCTGGCGACTTTTCCCGATTCTCGTTGACTTCGCTCCCCGCAAGAACCCAGAATGTCCCGGCCGAACCGCTGACGCATCGCTGAAAACCAGCGTCATCCCCTCTTCAAACGCAACGCGCCGAGCCCCTTCGATGAACTTCAAAAAGTGGCTGCATGATTCCATCCTCCCCCGCATGCAGTCGTCTCGCGCTCGCCGCCGCCAGCCGCGGCGTTCTTCACATCGCGGCTACGTGCCGCAGGTGTTCTTACTCGAAGACCGCCGCCTGCTCGCCGTGCTGACGGTCACCAACGCTGACGAAATTGGCGTCGGTTCCTTGGCCTACGTCATCAACTCCAGCGTCAACCGCATCAACGGCGGCACGGGCGACGACGTCATTCAGTTCGCTCCGGCACTCGACGGCGGCACAATCTCGCTCGCCGGCGACTTCGTCAATCCGTTTGCGTCGAACGTCGGCGCCACCGCGTTTCAAGTTCGCAACAACACGACGCTCACCATCGATGGCGTGACCGGCATGTCGCAGGGCGTCAACATCGCCCGCAGCGGCGCGGCCTTTCGGCTCTTCTACGTCGACGTCGGCAGCAACCTCACATTGAAGGGGCTCACGCTCACCAATGGTCTCGCGCAGGGCCTGCCCGGCGGCAACGCGGCGCTCAGCGGCGCCGGGGGCGGCAGCGCCGGCATGGGGGGCGCCATCTTCAATCGCGGCAACCTCACCATTGAGGGCTGCACGCTCGACGACAACGATGCTGTCGGGGGCGCCGGCGGTTCGTACCTCGCGAGTCTCACCGGCCGCGGCGGCGGGGGCGGCGGCGGGATGACCAACGTCGGACAATCGGCGAACTCGAACACAGGCGGCTTCGGCGGCGGCAATGGCGGCGGCAACGGCGGCGCCTCGGGCGGGAACAATGGCATGAACGCGGGCCTGATCGGCAGCGGCGGAGGGGGCGGCGGCGCGGGGCTCGATCCTTCCATCATCGGCGGAACGGGCGGCAAAGGAACCCTTGGCGGCGGTGGCGGCGGCGGCGGATCGTACAAGGGCGCCGGCGGCGCGGGCGGCTTTGGCGGCGGCGGCGGCGGCGGCGGCGATCACGCGGGCGTCGGAGGCGCGGCCGGGTATGGCGGCGGCGCGGGGCATGCTGGGGGCGGCGCGACCTTCGAATCGCAAAGCGGCGCTGGCGGCGGCGGGGCCGGCATGGGAGGCGCGATCTTCAACGAGGCGGGCGCCGTCACGATCACCAACTCGACCTTCACCGCCAACGCAGCCGTCGGCGGGGCTGGCGGTACGGCGATTGATCCCGCCCGCAACGGCGGCGCGGGCCAAGGCCTCGGCGGCGCGATCTTCAATCGCAGCGGCACGATCACGATCACCAACAGCACCATCGCCTCGAACACCGTCACCCAGGGCGACGGCTCGACGCTGGCGCGGGCCGGCAGCGGCGTCTTCAGTATTTCCGACACGACCTTGGCCGCCACGCACATCAACAACACCATCATCAGTCATGTTGGCGCGCCGACGGTAGACGACTACACCTCCTTCGCCGTCGGCGCCGGTCATACCAGCACTGGCAACGGCAACTTGATGGGCGTGCAGTTCGGGTTTCTGGGCGGAGTCGTCAGCAATGCCAATCCGCAACTCGGTCCGCTCCAAGAAAACGGCGGCCTCACCCGCACGATGGCGCTCCTCGCCGGAAGTCCGGCCATTAATCAAGGCATCGACCTGCTCCCCGGCAACGGCGTCCCCGCGACCGATCAGCGCGGCCTGCCGCGCGATCCGACGAACATCGACGTCGGCGCCTTCGAGTACCGCCTCATCGCCAGCATGATCGTCAACGCTGAGATCGACGAAACCAACGTCGCCGCCACGCTCTCACTCCGCGAAGCCGTCGAACTTGCCAACGGCACGCGCTCGTACGACAGCCTCTCCGCCAGCGAAAAGGCCCAGGTCACGCTCGTCGGCGGCATCTCGAACACGATTACCTTCGCCAGCAATCTGAACGGCAAGACGATCACGCTGACGACAGTCGGCTCCGGCCGCGTCGGCCCCACAGCACTGCCGATCACGAGTAACATCGTCGTCACGGGCCCCGCCGGCAACAGCGGCGTCACGCTCTCAGCAGCCGGAACCACGATGCGGCTCTTCGACGTCACGAGCGGCAGCGATCTCGCGCTACAAAACCTGACGCTCACGGGCGGAACGGCTCGCGGCTTCGCCGGCGGCGATTTCTTCCTCGGCGGCGGTGGCGGCGGCAGCGCCGGCCTGGGCGGCGCGGTCTTCAACCAAGGCACGCTACAAATCCTCAATAGCACGCTCACCGCCAACATCGCCCAAGGGGGCGCCGGCGGCATGCTCAACGAAACGATCGAAGGTAACGGCGGCTCGGGCGGCGGCGGCCTGAACGTCAAAGGCGCCAACGTCGCCAACAACAACGGCAGCTCGGGCGGAGGCCCCAACGGCGGCGCGGGCAGTAGCGGCTACGGCGAAGATGGCGGCTTCGGCGGCGGCGGAGCGGGCGGAGCCAGCGACGGCAGCAGTTCCGGCGGTCAGCCCGGCGGCATCGGCGGCTACGGTGGCGGTGGCGGCGGCGGCGGGTACGCCTCGTCATTCCCCGGCATCGGCGGAACCGGCGGCTTCGGCGGCGGCAACGGCGGCAATAGCGGCATCGGCGGCAACGGCGGCTCGGGCATGGGAGGCGCCATCTTCAACGAAGCCGGCATCGTCATCATCAGCAATAGCACGCTCGCCGCCAACACGGCTGTTGGCGGGGTAGGGGACGTCGGCGGCTCCGGCATCGGCGGCGCAGTCTTCAATCACAACGGCACGATTACCATCTCCAGCAGCACGATCTTTGCCAACATCGCCGCCCAAGCGGGCCGCGGCGTCTACAATCTCGGCGACGACCAATACGCCACCACAGATTCAATCACCGCCGCCGCCGTCATCAACAACACGATCATCGGCCAAGCCGGCGCCGCCGCCGGCGAAGACTTCACCGGCGCCACCATTGGCAACGGCGTCAACGCCACCTCCGGCAGCTACAACCTCATCCGCACCTCCAGCGGCTTCGCCGGCGGTGTTGTCAGTACCGCCGATCCCAAGCTCGGCCCGCTGCAAAGCAACGGCGGCCCCACGCCGACAATGGGCCTCCTCGCCGGCAGCCCCGCCATCGACGCCGGCAATCCAGGCTACACCGCTCCCCCCAGCGTCGATCAACGCGGCGGCGCATTCGCGCGAGTGCTCAACGGCCGCATCGACGTCGGCGCCTATGAAGGCGTCGCCAGCGTCGCAGCCTCCGCCGACTTCAACGCCGATAGCAAAGTCGACGGCCGCGACTTCCTTGCCTGGCAGCGTGGTTTCGGCATCGCATCGGGCGCGACGAAAGCCAACGGCGACGCCGACAATAACGGCGCCGTCAACGCCGCCGACTTGGCCGTCTGGAAAACGCAGTTCGGCACAAGCGGAGCCGTCACCGCCGCGGCCCCTACCGTCGCTCCCGCGATGGCCCCAGCCAGCGTCGCATTCGCCATGCTAGCGATAACGCCGACAACGCTCACAATCACGAACAGCGAAGATCAACCGTCGCCGCCCGCCAGCGTAAACTCAGCGGCAACTCCGGTCACGCAGCACTGGTTCTGGCTAGCCGGCGAAGGCCTCGAGACGCGAGCCACTTCGCAACGCGTCGCCCCGACGCGTCCAGACGCTGACAACCACCCCACGCCTTCGCGGCACGCCTTCTGGACGAACCTGCCGCCAACAGGGCTCAAGCGCTCAGCACACAGCGAAGCCAACGACTTCGCTCTCAGCTGCAGCGACGAAGATGAAACGAATCCCGACGCGCTGAACTCCCTCGACCACGCCTTCGCCAACCTCGCCGCAACCTCTCATGTCGGCTTCTGACAAGCCGACCCAAAGCGTGGTCGAGGCGAGACAGCTTCAAAACCCCGGCAGCGCGTCCCCATCGTCATAACAATAGAGCTCAAGTAAAATCACCGGCTCAATCTCTTCGGAAAGAAAGCGAACGCTCCCATCCGCCATCACGGCGTAGGCGCCCCCCTCGTGAAATGAATAGGACCCGTAGTCGTACGAGTTCGAACAGTTCACCGTGCAGCGACTCACGCGTTTGATGGCTGCGTAAGCGGTTGGCGAAACGCTGCTCAGTGCGCGGCCCACCCACGATCCATCTTCGGGATACCAAATGCGCGCCGGCGTCCAGGGTGTGCGATCAGGACCGTAGAGGTCCGAGCCCCCCACCGATTCCACCAGCAGAATTGTTTGAGATAGCCCGTCGGTAATTTTGCCTGGGCTCGTATACTCGCGGCTGATGATTCCGGCGGCCCAGCCAGTTCTCCCCCAATGCTTCACGAGGGGGTCGGCGGAGTTCGCCCCCTGGCAGCCCTTGTAGTCGAGGGTGGCCATCCTCGTCGGTTGAGGACCGACCTTCTCGTACTCGTACACATCGTCGCTCGGCGCCGTGGGGCACTTGTACGCCGGCACGATCGTCGCCGCCAAGTTGCCGTTCGCGCCCTCAAAGAATCCGAGGTCGCCATCCCAAGCATCGTAGAGCGCGCGGTGCTCAAGGTACGGCAACAACTCCCGCGCCCAAGTGATCGACCCATCCCCTTTGGGCCAGCTGCACGGATACGTCCCGCGAGCCCCGACGAAATTCGCGGCAGCAAGTCCCATCTGCCGCATGTTATTCGCGCAGGTCGCCTTGCGCGACGACTCGCGGGCGGCTTGCACGGCGGGCAGCAATAACGCCGTGAGTAGACCGATCACCGCGATCACGACAAGCAACTCGATCAGCGTGAAGCCGCGCTGGTCGTCCGCTGCCAACGGCATGCGATCTCCGTAAGTTTTAGATTGAAGCTCGAACATGCTCGGGATTGGGCGCAGCGTTGGGCCACCATCGAAGCCGCCGCGTCACGACGGCTCGCCCATTGTATGCGAAGACTTCTTCTACTGCCCCACCGCCGCCGACTGCCTAGCGTCGCTCCTACCGACACGTCCGTCGATGAATCCGACACGCACTTACGCGATAGAGATTGCGAGACCGACGCCGCTGCCATTACGCGCCGACAAAACTCGCGCAGATGCCGTCCACTGCAAGGTTGACCCTTTTTCTGGCGCCAAGCGTCGCCTAGGCTTAAACCTTCATCAATGAAGGGGAAACGCATGCAACTTCGAGCCTTCGCCGGCGCCACGCTCGCCATCGTAGTCGCGAGCTCCGCCATCGGCGCCACGCTGGAAATCAACGCCACCGCGAACAACGGCAGCCGCTTCATCGAGCACGTCCAAGACGCCTTCTGGGAACTTGGCCAGACGCGCGCGAGCTCGCGCGTCCCGTTCCCTGACGGCGCGTTCAACTACGCCTCCCTGCCAAACTACGTGCCGCAAGGCGGCGGCGGAACCGCGTTCCCCAACAAGCAGAACTTCCAAGACCTCGGCGCCATCGAGTACGACTCCAGCACCGGCGCCGTCACGGGGCTCACGTTCAACTTCTCCCCCCACGTCGCGCCCGGCCGCTTCACCTTTTACCAGGCGATCGCGTCGGCCTCCCCATACGCCACGTCGTTCGGCGCCTTTTCCGGGAGCGTCACGCTCAACGGCGCCGCCGCGCCCACGATCAATCTCACGAGCGAGATCAAGTTCACCATCGAGTCCGCCGTCGACGACGCACTCGTCTACACGGGCGTCTTCAACGTCGTGAACAACGTCTTCACGTTAGCCGTCGACGATACCGCCTTCAGTCCGCTGTATCAGCTCTACGCCGGCAACGGCAACATCCGCTACGAATGGGCCGTCACCGGCACGCTCGCTGCCGCTGCTCCGGCGCCGCCTGCCGGTGATTTCAACCTCGACGGCCTCGTCGATGGCGCCGACTTCCTCGCGTGGCAACGCAATCCCAGCGTCGGCAGCCTCGACGATTGGAAGGCCAACTACGGCGCCGGAGCATCGAGTGCATCCGCAGCGACGCCCGTCCCCGAGCCTGCCGCCATGCTCTTAATCGCGACTGCGTTGATCTCGATCAGGCCGTTGCGAATTTCTCGCGACACGCAGCCGCGTTCGAGATCCTAATGCCGCCAGGCCGCACTCGGCCCGCAACACTTTCTAGTCCCCTCAGCTCGCAGGCATGCTCTGCGAACACGCCCTACCGGCGACGTCCGAGCGTCGCTAAGAGGCCGCCTGCCGACAACGCGCCTAGCAGCAACGAATTAGGCTCGGGAACGGCGCTAAATAGATAGGCGGTGCCGGAAAGTCCGTCACCGTCGCTGTTAGAATACGCGCCGACGATGGCCTTCCCGCCGCCGATACCGACAGCGTTGCCGAATCTGTCATTGGCCGCCCCGTCGCTCGCCGTGAGCTTAGCGAGCTGCACGCCAGACGTAATATCGAACAGATACGCGCTTCCAGACAACGCGCCGAGATCGCCATCCCCGGTCGCTCCGACGACGGCAATGTTTCCGCTGATGCCAACGGAGATGCCGAAGCTGTCGTTGAAGGCGCCGTCGTTGGCCGTCAGTTTGGCAAGTTGCGTCCCAGAAGCAACGTCGAACAAGTACGCGCTTCCAGTCCTGGAGCCGTTGATCTCGTCGTAGTACGCCCCCACGATCGCCGTGTTGCCGCTAATCGCCACGGACCACCCGAAACTATCGCTCGCGGCGGCGTCGTTCGCGGTGAGTTTGAAAAGCTGCGTACCAGTGGTAACGTCAAACAGATACGCACTCCCCGAGCTGCTCCCGTTGTCGTCGTTGCCATACGCCCCCACGATCGCAACGTTGCCGCTAATCGCCACGGAAGCGCCAAAAAAGTCGCTTGCAGCCCCGTCGTTGGCAGTCAGCTTGGCCAGCTGGGCGCCAGACGTGACGTTGAACAGGTACGCGCTCCCAGAACTTGCCCCCTTGTCGTCATCCAGGGCCGCTCCGACGATCGCGACATTGCCGCTAATTGCCGCGGAAGAGCCGAAATGGTCGCCCGCCGCGCCGTCGCTCGCCACTAGTTTATTAAGTTGGGAACCAGACGTGGCGTTGAATAGATAGGCGCTCCCGGAATCGGCGCCCTTGTCGTCATCTTGGTAGGCCCCCACGATGGCCCGATTGCCGCTGATCCCAACGGACGAGCCGAACAAGTCGCCCGCCGCAGCGTCGTTGGCCGTGAGTTTGAAAAGCTGCGAACCCGAAGAGGCGTCGAATAGATACGCGCTCCCGGCGCCATACGCCCCGACGATTCCCGTGTTCCCGCTGATATCGACGGACGATCCAAAATAGCCCGACCCCTTCGGGTCGCTAGGCGTGAGCTTGGCGAGTTGGCTCCCCACAGCAGCTTGAGCAGCCGCCGGCAAGAGCAATACAAGGGTCAGGATCCGGAAAGCCGCATCTACCTTCATGAGTCGGTCCTTTCAATCACGGAGAAGATCATAGCAGAGTCTTGAATAGCCAGACTCAAACTACCATAGCATCCTTTTCGTGTCCAATGCCGTGTCGTCGAGGCCGGGAACTCGCCGCCCGGAACGCGGCGGGTACACGCTTTCAAATCAGTTTCCTCTCGCCCGCATGGCAAGCGAGAAAGCCACAATGGAGGCGCATGCCGTACTCGATTGGCGATACAATACTCTCCATGTACCGCGACGAAGACCAGCGAGATTTCGCCCGCCGGCTCCGCAATGAGCCAATCGGCGCTGAAAAACGTCTGTGGTTCCTGTTACGCGCTGGCCAACTCAACGGCCACAAATTCCGCCGCCAAGCCGCGCTCGGCCCCTACATCGTCGACTTCATCTGCCTTGCACAACGGCTCATCGTCGAACTCGACGGCCCGCAACATCTCGAACCGGCAGCCGCGGAGCATGATGCGAGGCGCACCGCCTAGCTCGCCGAACGCGGCTACCGCGTGATTCGCTTCCGCAATCACGAGATCGATGAGGACGTGCACCGCGTGGTCGATGCGATTCGGCAGGCGATTGAAGTGGCCACGCCAACGCCGCTGCCGCCCCCCTCCCCAACCTAGTGCTACGCACGGACTACCGCCTGCGCTCGATCGCCGCTGGCGACCGTGCTCGTTACTCCCTCCAGGGGGAGGGAGCCGGATGGGACTGAGTAGAGTTGGAGTGCGAGCAACAGAGACAACGAGGATCAGCCCGCAGAGCGCCGCCCGACCCTTAATCATCTGGTCCCCTCTCTCGACGGAATCAACACCACACAACAACATTCCCCACTAACCTACCAACCTTCTCTGGTCCCCTCCCCCTGGAGGGGAGGGCTAGGGAGGGGGGAAGAAGCGGGTACACCGCATGAACCTGCCGCACAGTCAGCAAGCCCCCCCAAACGGCTTGTAGCTCCAACGACGCTCATATTCCACCAACGCTTCTTATTGGCGGCACGCCAGTGGCGCCCGGCAATCTCCTTCCCTGTGAGGGAGCAATCGACACGTGCGCCAAGTGTTTGATGGCCACCTACGACAACATTAGAATCCCGGGCATGGCGATATTTGAATTTGAGCTTAAAAGCGTGGAAGACATATTGCCTTGGGGAGAGCCAGGGGCTCACAGTCTAAGTTGGTTTGCCTTAACCGACGGCCAGTTCCGGATGATTGTTGGCGATCAAGTCCTATTTCGCTACAGCGACGAGATACTGTCCCAATGGGGAAGCTCGGAGCGAGAAGCCGAATATCAGGTTGCTGCCTTCCTACGATCAATACTGAGCTGCGTCGCGGCTGCCGTTGCTCCCCTTCCCCCAAGAATTGAGCGGCTTGCCTCTAATTGGCAACTCTTGATGGAGCTTGAGAAGCCACTTGACGACGTGCAAGCAGTGGACGATCTCTGGTTGGACGCGTGGCAATGGCTTGGCGAGCGCTCCCCCTCGACCTCATACCTAGTGGAGTGCCCAAAAGTTCAATTCGTGCGAATTGGTCCTGAGTTGCGAATTCACTGGGACAACCGCGAACGAAGCATCGACGGCCTCCCGGTTTGGACGGCTCAACAAGGTGTCTGTGTCATGTCGGTCGAAGCCTTTCTAGAAGAATGTCGAGACTTGATGCGACGTTTGCTTTCCGCCATGCACGAGCGTATTGCAGGAATTGAGGTCGGAGCAATGAAGCCGCAAGTCGAGGTGAGCACTAGTTCCCTGCATGAGCAGCACGAGACGTGGCGCGCCGAATTCGCGTCCTACTTCGGCGAGTATCAACCTGAAGTCCCCTGGCATGAAACTGAAAATGCTCTACTGGCAATCGCCCAGAAGAAGGGATTGCGAGTCTAAATATGCCTACCCGCCTCCTACTCTCCGCCCTCTGGTTCTTCCTCGTCCTCTTCTCCTACTACGTGTTGAAACCAGTCCGCGACGCCCTCGCCACCGAAACCCGCCTCTTCGGCCCCCTCTACCTCGCCACGTTCCTCGCCGCCTCCGCTGCCCTCCCCCTCTACTGGCGGATCGTCGCCCGCACGACGCGGCGACAACTCGTCTTCGGCGTCTACCAATTCTTCGTCGCTTGCCTCGTCGTGTTCGCCCTGCTGCTCGCCCGCGGCGACGGCGAAACCGAGTGGCTTCGCAACGCCTTTTTCGTGTGGGTGAGCGTCTTCAACCTCTACGTCGTCGCCGTCTTCTGGAGCGTGATGGCCGACCTCTTTTCCGCCGAGGAGGGAAAGAGCTGGTTCGGCGCCATGGCCGCGGCCGGCACCGTCGGCTCGATCGTCGCCTCGCTCGTCGGCCACGTCGCCGCGCAGCGACTGGGGCTCGAATGGCTAATGGTCGTCGCGATCGGCGCGCTTGAACTCGCGATCGCTACGGCCTGGCTCCTACTGCGATTCGCCTCGCGCGAAGAGTTTGCAAGAGGCTCTTTGTGGGAGGGGTCTCCGACCCCGAAGCCGGTTAGCGGGCCGCAGAGAACTGAAGTGGAGCGCGAAATCGGCGTCGGAGACGCCTCCCACAAGTCACCACAATCTCACAGTTCAAACAGCGCCAACAGCAAGCCCCCCTCCAGCGGCTCGCTCCTCGCCGGCCTCCGCACCGTGCTCTCGTCCCGCTACCTGCTGATGATCTGGGCGTTCACCGCCATCGGCAAATTCGCCGCGACGTTCGTCTACAACAATTTTCAACATACGCTCCGCGAGGAAGGACTCGCGGTCGCCGAGCGCACCGAGCTCTTCTCGGCAATGAACTTCTACTCGCAAAGCGGTACGCTCGCGTTCCAAGCCCTTCTCGCCGCCGCGCTGATGCGACTCGTCGGCGTCGGCGCCACGCTCGCCGCGGCCTGCGGCGTCATCGTCGGCCTGTTCGTCTGGCTGTCGCTCGACGCCACGCTCTGGCCGCTGATGGTCGCCAAGGTGGTCCAAGAAATCGTCGGCTACGGCCTGCTCGTCCCCGCGCAACAAGTGCTGTTCACCGTGGTGAGCCGTACGGAAAAGTACGAATCGAAAGCGTTCATCGACACCGCCGTCTTCCGCGGCAGCGACGTCGCCGCCGCGAATGTGGTCGACGCCCTGGGCCGCTTCAGTGCGAGCGCCGCCGCGATGGCGATCCTCCCGCTCGTCGGCGTATGGATGGCCCTCGGCGCCTGGCTAGGCCGAGAGCAAACGGCACGAGCCAAAGCTAAAGACGACCTCCCCAACTGAGTACAAGCGGGGTGCCACTGGCGTGTCGCCAGTGAGAAGCGGTGACACGACCTCCGCAAACCATCAACAACAAACAGCCCGACCTTCAATCCTATGTCGCATCAGTACAAACGTCGTACGCTCAATGATGCTAAGACTGTAGCTCTACAAGCATTTCACGCATCGGCCAAGGAGTACTTGTCTGAGGATGAGTTGCGAGAAATGATCGAGCACGGAGCCACGGCAGGCGGATCGTTTGGAGACGACTGGGAAGCAGATACTGGGTTTGTACCCGATCCACGCTTGTTCTATGAGATCAAGCTATACCATCCTTCGAAGGAATTCCCCTACATCGAGAAATATTTTGCGCGTCTTCTAGTGAGTCGAGATCGAGCGACTGAAACAGTTTGGATCAAATGGAAACCGCCAACGCCGCCATACAGCGGCGAGCAGCTCTTTCCAAAAGACATTACTATCACGTAATGAGCGGTCATCGCGTGCCAAGGACACATTCATGACAGTCAAACGTATGGACAACGTCGGCATCGTCGTCGCCGACCTCGACGCCGCCATCGAGTTCTTCGTCGAGTTGGGCCTCGAACTCGAAGGCCGCGCTCCCATCGCCGGCGATTGGGCCGACCGCATCACCGGCCTACCCGACATGCGCGTCGAGATCGCCATGCTGCGAACGCCCGATGGCCACAGTCGGCTCGAACTCTCCCGCTTCGACGCCCCGCCGGTCGTCGCCGATCACCGCACCGCCCCGGTGAACTCGCTCGGCTACCTGCGCGTGATGTTCGCCGTGGAGGATCTCAACGACACGCTCGCCCGCCTCGCCAAGCGTAGCGCAACAGTCGTCGGCGAAGTCGTTCAGTACGCGAACGCCTACCGCCTCTGCTACATCCGCGGCCCCGAGGGCATCCTCATCGGTCTTGCGGAGCAATTAGGGCAGCAAGCCTCCCGCGAGAATCCGCTCGATTAGGCGCCAATCCGATTGCAATTGGCCACCCAGCTCGCTACACTGAACGTCCGTATACAAACCAGCGAGTTTGAACGGATCGGTGAACGGCTCAGCCTGCGGAGCACCTCCTTGTGGGAGGCGTCTCCGACGCCGATTCCGCTCACCGCGCCGAATGTCAGTAGCCCTTCCTAAAAGGCCGCACAGCAAACTGGGGTGAACCCACCATTTTGTCACCACAGAAACGACAAAACCCGCGACAACAAAACTCGCAACTAATTACACACAAAGGACTTAACAGCGATTGAATTCTGTCGCCAAAAATCGCACTCTCCCTATGAAGTGACAGATACAACGACGAAACAAACCGCCGCATGATGGCCCACGCAACGCGAGCCGCTCGCTGGCAGTTCAACGATTTCATCGATTTCGATGCAATCCCTACAACCTGCTCAGCCGATACTCATTCCGACGGCCCACTTTTGGAGGCGCGTCGGGATCGGCCATAGGCCGCTCGCCTGCTCCATACATCTCATTGCGTGCGGACCGTTCAGCTAGGGCCGCCTCGATTTCGTGAGGGAACGATGCAACTGAAAATCTACGTCCCCCGGACGATTGAAATTCCGACCGAGTATCTTCCCGCACTCGCCAAGCGCGCCCTAGATTCCCTCGGCGACGGCGGCGCCGACGCCCAAGCCACGCGCGGCCACCTGGTCCGCCAGGCCGTGATGGACGGGCTGCTCCGCGAACTCGACGTGCTGCGACTCGACGAAACGACGGTCGACCTCTTCTGCGATCCGCAGGGCGAGGCCCCGCTCGAAATCGACAACCGTTCGCTCTCGATGAACGAACTGATCGACTCGCTCAGCGCCCCGAAGGCGCCGACCGCCACGAAGCGGCCGGAAGCGGTCGATCGCCTCCGCGGCAAAGAAGAGCGGATCATTCCGATTCGCCGCGCTGCTTGAGCGATTCGACGGTCGATCGGCGCGTCCGCGCCAGTGGGTAACCGCACACGCGTCGCGTCGCGCTGCGCGACGTCCAAGATGCGACAATCCCTCTAAACGTGGTCCGGTTTTAGCGAATCTACCGGCCTCATGCATTTTTCGGCGGGCGCCGGCGCCATGCAGCCGATGATCGTTGAGACGAACACTCCGTATTTGACGGAGGCTCGGTTCTTGCGGGATCGCGCGACAGCATGGGTAGTAGCCGAGATATGGCAGGCCGCTCGAACACTGGTTCTTCCGACAGCACGCGCCGCCCAGACGCGCCGGAGCTGCACATCGTGCGCTGCTGCCCGCTTTGCAATGAGCTGATGGAGTTCGACCCGCAGTCGAGCCCGCAGGTCGTCGTCTGCGACTCCTGCGGCTTGGCTTGCACCGTCGACGTGGCGCCGCAGCGTCCCACGCTCGACATCGAAGACTTCGCGATCGCCCCGCCCGCCGCGAGCGATCACGACGACGCCGTTCACTGGCTGCAGAAGTCGCCCGGCCCCATCCTGCCGGCGCCCGACTTTGCTGCCAAGCAAGCCTCGGCCCGCCGTCGTCAGTTAGCCCTCGCGGGCGGCGTAGCCAGCACCGCGGCCCTCGCCATCGCGATGCTTTCGGGCTACTTCGGCTATCACACCGCCAGCGACAAGCTCGCCCTTCAGCAGCAAACCGTCGAGTCCCGCCAACAAGCGGAAACGCAACGACTGCTCGAACAACAGCAGCGGCTGGAACTGCAGCGAACCGACGCCGAAGCCAAGCGACTCGCCGCCCAGCGCGACGTTCGCGCCGTGACGGCCAAGTACCTCGCGGCCCAATCGCAAGAGTTGGCCGCCGTCGAGCCTTGGCGTAGTGTGTCGGTTTCGACCAACGCGATTCGCTCAACGCTCGATGTGGACGGCATCGTGCTTCCCGAGGCCCACCAAAGCCTTCGCGATTCCTTGCTGCGTTGCTCGGGGAGCCACGATATCGACGCGATCGAACTCCGCGGCCACGCGGGCCCGATCACCACGCTCGCCGTGAGCCCCGATGGCCGTTGGCTCGCCACCGGCAGCGTCGATCGCACGGCTCGCATTTGGGATCTGCAAGCCGATCATCCCCAGCGCACGGCGAACACGCTGAACATCCATCAGAAGCCGGTCACGAGCATTCTGTTCAGCAACGATGGCAAGTCGCTGATCACCGGCAGCCGCGATGCGACAGCCTGCGTCTGGTCGCTCGGCATCGACGCCCCCGCGGCCATTCCCGTCATTCTTCCGGGACGGAGCCAACCGATCTCGCAGTTGGCCCTCAGCCCCAACGGCGACTGGCTCGCCGCGGTCTCGACCGAGGCGGGCGCCGACATCGGGTTGGGCCAGCTATGGAACCTTGCCGGCAGCGCCGGCAAAGCCACGTCGATGGCCCTCACCGGCCACGCTGGGCAGATCCAAGCGATGGCGATCAGCCCCGATAACCATTGGCTCGCCCTCGGCGTCGACGACGCCGTGAAGCTGTGGGATCTCACCGCTCGCGATCCAGCGGCTGCTTCGATCGAGCGGCAATGCCGGCACGGCAACGTCACGGCGATCTTATTCTCGAATGACGGCAGGTGGCTCGTCACTTGCGGGGCGGGCCGCGAGCCGGCCGTGCGGTTGTGGAACCTCACCAGCCGCGATGCTAGCGAGTCGCTGCTGTTGAAGGGCCTCGACGGCCCCGTTCGCGCCGCCGCGGTCAGCGCCGACAGCCGCTACTTGGTGGCCGCCGGCGACGACCAACGGCTTCGCGTTTGGAACCTACAAGGCGTCAACGCCGAGACCGAGCCGACGCTGCTTCCGCTTGGCGCCGCGAAGATCACGGCCGTCGCCGTCAGCAAGGCGGGCGATTGGCTCGCTGCAAGCGATGCATCCGGCAAGGTTTTCCTGTGGCGAGTTAACTTCGCCGGCGTCGAACCGCAGCCGGTCGTCCTCACCGCCAGCGATAAGGCGCTCAACGCGCTCGCCTTCACCGCCGACGGCCGCTGGCTCGCCGCCGCCGGCGACGACTGGACCGCTCGCCTCTGGAACCTCGACATCGCCCAACTCGCCGGCCAAGCCGAAGTGCTGGCGAAGGTGCAACTCGAAACGGCTCAGCAAGTTTCCAGCCAATCGCTCCTCGAGAGCACGCTCGCGGTGCTCGACCCGCGTGAGCTGACCGAGGCGACCACTACTGGCCTCATTTGGTCGGCCGTCGAGTGGCACGCCCCGCGGGTGCAGGCGAACTGGAAGGTCTGGATGCAGGATCGCCTCGCAGTGCCCGAAGTCGCGCCCGCCCCCGAACCACAGATGGCTCGCGGCCCGCGGCTTAACGAACTGGGCGAATTCGGCGACGTTGACATGCCGTCGATCGATCCGGCGCCGCAGGCAGCCCCCATCGCTGAGCCCTCAATCCTGCCGACGCCCGATGAAAAGCCGTCGCTGGTGGTCGCCCCGCCGGAGTCCGAGGATGCGAAGCCCCGCCCCGCACTCAACCACGAATGGCCGGTGCGGTCGATCGTCAAACGCCACGACGTCGACGCGGAACCCCGCACGGCGGCCCGCCCCGCGTCGACGCTGGAAATCCGGTAGCATCCCGACTGGGAATGGCGTCACTGGTGGCTTTTTCTGCCGTCTCGACGATCGCGGCCCATTCCTTAGAATGGTGAGGGTTACGCCCCCGCCCTCTGGATCGAGCGTCCTCGACCCGCCAGGACGCCCCCGCATTGAGCCAGTTCACCCATTTCGACGACGCAGGCGCCAGTCGCATGGTGGACGTCGGCGCCAAGCCGGTCACCCGCCGCCAAGCGCGAGCCAGCGGCCTCGTGCGGATGGCCCCGGCGACGCTGCGGGCGATCTGCGACCGCGAAACCGCCAAGGGGGACGTCCGCGAAGTCGCCCGGCTGGCAGGAATCATGGCGGCCAAGCGTACCGGCGACCTGATTCCGCTGTGCCATCCGCTGGCGCTCGATTCTGTGCGGCTTGAGTTAACTCCCCAAGGAAACGACGGTTTACTCATCGAGGCGACGGCCGAAATCACCGCCAAAACGGGCGTTGAGATGGAAGCCCTCACCGCGGTGAGCGTCGCGGCGCTCACCGTGTACGATATGTGCAAATCGATGGACCGCGGCATGACGATTGAGCGAATTCAGCTGGAGAGCAAGTCGGGAGGCGCCAGCGGCGATTTCGCCCGCTCCGGCGAACCCTCGCAGAAGTCTGAGTAACTCCCCCCTCGTGCCCGCAGACGTGTTTGGCGTAGGATACAGCAACAGGAATAGGGATCGATGAGCCAGGTTCGCCATACCGACGCCGATGCACGACAGGCACTCAGCCGGCTGTTTGCGCCGATTGCGGCCGACCTTGCGCTGGTAGATCGCCGCCTGCAGCAGGAGCTGCGGCACTCTGACCCGTTCATCGACGAGTTGGCACAGCACTCGTTCCGCATCGGCGGCAAGCGGCTCCGCCCTGCCCTGTTGCTGCTCACGGCCCAAGCCGTTCGCGAAGTGACGCCCGAGCACCACACGCTCGCCGCGGTCGTCGAGATGGTCCACACGGCGACCCTCGTCCACGACGACGTCCTCGACGAGGCCGACGTCCGCCGCCACCTCGATACGGTCAACGCCCGCTGGGACAATAACACGAGCGTCTTGCTGGGCGACTACTTGTTCTCGCACGCCTTCTACATGGCGAGCACGCTGGAGACGACCTTCGGCTGCCGGGCCATTGGCGAGTCGACGAACACCGTTTGCGAAGGCGAACTCCGCCAAACGAACAGCAGCGGCAACTTCTGGCTCAGCCGCGACGAGTATCTTGGCATCATCGACGCGAAGACCGCCGAACTGACCGCCTGCTGCTGCCGCCTCGGCGCTCACTACGCTGGCGCCGACGAAGCGACCGTCGATCGCCTCACGAGCTACGGCCGCAAGCTGGGGATGGCCTTCCAAATCGTCGACGATTTGCTCGACCTCGAAGGCGAAGAGCAGTCAACTGGCAAATCGCTCGGCACCGACCTGGCCCATCGCAAGATGACTCTGCCGCTGATCATTCTCCGCGATCAAGCGGCCGCCGCCGACGCAGAACGGCTGCAGTCGCTGTACGAGGAATCGGACGCGACGCACAACAGCATGCTAGTCGATTGGCTGGAATCGTCGGGCGCGCTTGAGCAAGCCCGCCGCACGGCGGTCGAGTATGCTCAGGAAGCTGCGGGCGAACTTGCAACGCTGCGAGATTCGGAAGCGAAGCGGATGCTGGCGGAGATCGCCCGCTTTGTGATCGCTCGGAATGCTTAGTCGATTCCCCCGGTCACTGACCGGGGGCTAAGCTGGCGATCTGGTCGGCCACCACTTCCGCGTCGACGTCGCCCTCGATATCGACGAACCGACACTCCGAAAGGCTACGGAACCAGACACCCTGCCGCTTGGCAAACTGCCGTGTCCGCGTTTTGATCCGCTCGAGCATCGACGCCCGATCGCGTTCGCCGGCGAGGAACTCGATCACTTCGCGGTAGCCGACCGCCTGGCTCGCCGTGCGGCCAAGCTGCAGACCGCCGGCGGTGAGCCGCTCGACTTCCTCGATCAGCCCCCGCTCGACCATCTCTTCCACGCGTTCGTTAATCCGCGCATTCTGCTCTTCCTTCGGCCGACGGAGGACGAAGACCCGGCAATCCTCGGCCTTACGGCTATCGTCGAACTCCATCTGCTGATGGCTGATCGGCTGGCCGGTGGCGCGAAAGACTTCGAGCGCCCGAATCAGCCGGCGAGTATCCCGCGGATGGATCGCCGACGCCGCGATGGGGTCGATCTGCTCCAAGCGGGCATGGAGCGCTTCGTTGCCGACTTCGGCCACTTCGCGCTCGATCTCTTGCCGCAACTCCCAGTTAGCTGGCGGCCCTTCGAACAACCCTCGCAGCAGCGCCTTGAGGTAGAGAGGCGTCCCGCCGACGAACAGCACCTCGCGTCCGCGACCGCGGATCTCCGCAATCTTCGCATGAGCGGCGTCGACATACTGGGCGACGCTGTAGTCCTCGTCGGCGTCAACCACGTCGATGAGATGGTGCGGCACGGCCGCCTGTTGTTCGGGGGTCGGCTTCGCCGTGCCGACGTCCATTCCCCTATAAATCGCCATCGAATCGAGCGAGATGATCTCGGCGTTCAGCCGTTCGGCGAGTGCCAGCGCGATGCGGGTTTTGCCCGTCGCAGTGACACCGGTGAGAAACCAACAATCGAGGGCGGGGAGCTCGCTAGGCACGGCGGTTGCTTCGCCCTGGGAGGCGGCTTAAACTACGGGATTACTGAACATTCGTGGCCCTCCATTGTGGGGTCTGCGGGCCTCACTGGGAAGACGCCGCCCCGCACGCGTCTCCGCCATGCGACCCCTCGATCAACTCGAAGCGACGATCCGCCAGCGGCAACAAGCCGGCGAGGCCGACAAGTCGTACACCGCTAAGCTGCTGGCCGGCGGCGTGGCCAAGATTGGCCCTAAGGTGACGGAAGAGGCGGCCGAGGTCGTTGAGGCCGCTGCCGAGCCCGATGAAGCAGGCCGCCAGCACACGATTCGCGAAGCGGCCGATGTGGTGTACCACCTGATGGTCCTGATGGCGGCCCGCGGCGTGGAACTTGCCGAAGTCGAGCGCGAACTTGCCCGCCGGTTCGGCATGTCCGGCTTGGATGAGAAAGCCTCCCGCGGGCCCAACTGAGTCAACACAAACCACTAAGTCACGAAGACGCCAAGAACGCACGAAGCTACTCGCTTCATAATTCCTGAGTATTTTGGTGACGCCCCTCGTGTCTTAGAGCCTTCGTGGTTCCTCCGCTAAAAAGCAACTATGGCTGAAAACCTTCGCATCGGCATTCCCAGCAAGGGCCGCCTCTCTGAGATCTCGACGGAACTGCTCGCCGACGCCGGCCTCAGCTTTCGCCGACAAGAGCGAAGCCTGTTCGCTCGCGTGCGCGACATGCCGATCGACGTCACCTTCCTGCGAACCGACGACATCCCGGTGCTGTGCGCCGAAGGCGCCATCGATCTCGGCATCACCGGCAGCGACTTGGTGAACGAGAGCGGCGCCGTCGTGACAACGCGTCTCAAGCTCGGCGTCGGCAAGTGTCGGCTCGCCCTCTGCGTTCCCGACGACAGCGGCGTCAAACGCCCCGCCGATCTCGACGGCAAGCGCGTCGCCACCAGCTTCCCGCACATCACCACCGGCTTTCTCGCCAGCCACAAAGCGACGCCGCACATCGTCAACCTCTCCGGCTCGGTGGAAGTAATGATCGCGCTCGGCGTCGCTGATGCGATCGTCGACCTCGTCGAGACGGGCAGCACGCTCGCAGCGAATCGCCTGCACGTGCTTGCCGAACTCGGCAGCTACGAGACGGTGCTCGTGCAAAATCCCGCCACGCCGCACGGCCACATCGCCGATCGCGTCGCCCGCCGCCTGGAAGGCGTGGTGATCGCCCGCGCTTGGTCGCTGTTGGAGTACAACATTCCGGAAGCGAAGCTCGCCGAAGCGGAGCAGATCACCCCAGGGTTCAGCTCCCCGACAATCAACCGCCTGGAGCAAGCGGGCTGGTTCGCCGTCCGGGCGATGGTGAAGCGGGGCGAGGTGATCGACATCATGGAGCGGCTGGAGCAGCTCGGCGCGGCGGCGATTCTCGAAACCGCGATCAGCAACTGCCGGCTGTAGTCGGTTGGATCGCTTCGAGAAACACTGGACAGGATAACAGGATTTCGCAGATCGACAGGATTGATAGCTGAGGAAAGCGAGCGTTTATCGCTGCCTTTGCGGTTGCAACTACATCCAGTCAATCCGCGCAATCCTGTGATCCTGTGATCCTGTGATCCTGTCAATAATTAGCTCGGCATTGCCTACTTGGCGATGCTAGCACGCCCCGCGCGTCTCTTGCCGCCAGCTGCCGGCGCTCGCTAGACTCCGCTGCTTCTCTCGTCCCCGATTGCGGCCCTCACTCGTCCCTGCACGCGCATGCTACACGCTCGACTACTGCTGGCTTGCGCGCTGCTCGCTTCGCTGGGCTGTTCGACCGCGTCGAAAATGCTCGCGCCGTCGAACTACCGCAACTGGGAACCTGATCAAGCGACTTTGCCGTACGTCGAGTTCCGCGGCAATCAGTTCGTCGCCCGCAATGTTCGCTACTGCCGCTACCTCGACGACGACTCTTACGTCGTCGAGCACGAAGACCGCACGTACGACTTGAATCAGCTGCGGAGCGTCGACTTCTTCATGGTGCCGTTCGACAACATGCCGCGGCTGGCGCATACGATGCTGAGCTTCGAGTTCGCGCCGCCCGACGGGCCGCCGCAATACTTGGCCGTCAGCATTGAGATTCGCAAAGAGCAGGGCGAAACGTACGCCGCCTGGAAGGGTAGCGCCCGGCAATACGAGCTGATGTACGTGCTGGCCGACGAACGCGACGTCGTGCAGGTTCGCACGAACATCCGCAAAGAGAACGTCTACCGCTACCGCACCATGGCGACGCCGGAACAGACGCGGATGCTGCTCGTCGACGTCCTCGCCCGCACCAACCAGCTCGCCAGCCGTCCTGAGTTCTACGACACGCTCACGAACAATTGCACGACAAACCTCGTCGATCACATCAACCGCATTCAGCCGCAACGGGTGAAGTACGACTACCGCGTGCTGCTGCCGGGCTACTCGGATCAGCTTGCGTTCGACGAAGGGCTCATTGCCCGTGCGGGGACGTTCGAGCAGACGAAACAGCAGGCGTACGTTAATGCGAAGGCCCTCGTCGCGGCGAACCAGGCCGACTTTTCGCAAGCGATTCGGCGATAGCGGACAGAGCAGGGCAGGGGAGCGAGACTTACTCGCCGAGGATCTTTACCAAGATGCGTTTCTTGCGCCGGCCGTCGAACTCGTAGTAGAAGAGATGCTCCCACGGCCCGAGGTGCAGCTTTCCCTCAGTGATCGCCACGACCACCTCGCGGCCCATCACTTGCCGCTTGAGGTGCGCATCGGCATTGTCCTCGCCGGTGCGATTGTGGCGATAGCGTTCCGGCGAGGGGTCGAACGGGGCAAGGCCCTCAAGCCACTTGTCGTAATCACTGTGCAGCCCCGACTCGTTGTCGTTGATGAACACCGACGCGGTAATGTGCATCGCGTTGACGAGCACGAACCCTTCCTGCACGCCGCTCTCGCGGACGAGGCGTTCGACGTCGTCGTGGATCGACACGATCGCCCGCCGTTGAGGGACGTTCATCCAAAGTTCGCGGGTCAAGGACTTCAAACGGCGGCTCCCTCAATCGGGCTTAGCATTCGTCATTTAGCGAGGCCTCAACGGGCGGGTGCAGCACTCGCCCTGCTCGTTAAACTCGACTAGCGACTTCGTGCCGTCGGGCTCGTCGACGACCACCAATTCGCTGCACTTCACCGCTCGCTTGTAATCGTTGAGCAGCGTCGCGGCCTCGTTGCTATGGTCGGCTTTCAAACGCTCTAGCGTCTCGCGTGAGATCTCGTGTGCCATGAGTTTGCCTCCTACTTGGCTAGCGTTCTCTCTCTATTTCATTTTACGTTTCGAGAGAGGTGCCAGTTAAGCACTCTGCACCTTTCGGCACGAACTAATTCGTTAAAAAGTCGCAAGCTTACTGCCGCTTGCTCGACTTCTCTGCCGTCGGGAAGTCGTCGGGAACGCCGATCGTCACTTCGCCCGTTGCGGCCCACTCGGTTCCGCGGAGGAGCGTCGTGATGAAGCCGACGCAATCCATCGAGTAGTCGGCGTGGCCCATCGTCGTGTGGAAGACGCGGCCTTTGCCGAAATCTAGAACCATCAGGCTCGGCTCGTCACGGCCGGTGCCGCCGGTTTCGGGATCGGAGTAGGCGGTGGCGAGAACGGTCATGTTCTTGGCCGGGCCGCGGAGGGTGTCGTAGAGTTCGTCCTGAGCATGCAGCCAACGCTCGGGGATCCCCTTCATGATGGGGTGCTCCGCCTCGCGGGTGCGGACGATGAACTCGTGCTGCTTGCCGTGCCCGCCGCAGCGGCCGGGGCCGTCGTCGCGGACGAGCTTGTCGTCCTTGTAGTAGACGTACGGTCCCGACTTTTCATCGCGACCAAACCAACCGCCAAGGCCGATCGCTTCGTTGTACTCGGGCCACGTGGCGAACGCGTTGTCGGCCGCGTGGACGCTCACGAAGCCGCCGCCGTTCTTCAGGTACTCGACGAAATCTTCTTCCGTCTCCTTCGGCCAGCGGTCGCCGTTGTAGTTGCTCACCACAACATCGTAGTCGGCGAACTTCGGGCGGAACGATTTCATGTCTTCGCCCGACTTGGGCGCCGTCGTCACATCGGCGACGAAGCGGCCCGACTTCTGCAGCATCTGATCGAGCAGCGGCGTGGTCTTCTGCCACTCGTGGTTGTTTTGGCCATCGATGATCAGCACTTTCAGTTTCTCGGCGTCGGCGGCGAGTGCGTGGTTTGCGACGCCGACCACGACGCACGACAGGGCAAGAATTGCCGAAGAGAGAAATCGACGTTGCAACATCAGATGCTCCGCATACCTGCTGGATCTTGGAGAAAAGGCTACCCGCGAAGGCTGATTCTAACGAACCCGTACCCCGGCGAGTAGCATCTCACGGCGGTATTGGCCCCAGAGCCGATGGCTGCCTACAATAGCGACGTCAGGCGGACATTTCTCCGTCCGTCTCCACCCCCTCGTTCCCGCCCGCCGCGCCAATCCATCGGGCTATTCGGCGCACCTCGCATGCCAAACTCCAAGCTGCGACAGCAGATCGCTTGGGAAGCCGCGCGCCTCATGTACGAGCGGCAAGAATCTGAGTACTACCGTGCTAAGCGGAAGGCCGCGGAGCGACTCGGCCACGGCTGGACGAAGCCGGCCGACTTACCGTCGAACGCCGAAATCCGTGACCAGGTGCAGATGCTCGCTCGTGTGCACGAAGGGGCCTCGCGCACCGACCGGCTGCGTGAAATGCGGCTGGCCGCGCTCGCGATGATGGAGCGACTCGAACGCTTCCGCCCGCGGCTGATAGGCAGCGTGCTTACCGGGCACGTGCGGCAGGGGTCGGACGTTGATATTCATGTGTTCGCCGACTCCGTGGAAGGCGTGGGCCACATTTTAGAGCAGCATGGCTTGCCCTATACGGTCGAGCGGAAGCTGGTTCGCAAACATGACGAATCGCGAACGTACACACACATTCACGTCGAGTCGGAGTTCACCTTCGAGTTGACGATTTACTCGACGAAGGAAGCCTACTTCGTGTTCAAGAGTTCGATCACCGGCAAGCCGATCGAGAAGGCGAGCATCGCAGAGCTGCGAGAATTTCTTTCGACGGAGTATCCCGACGTCGATCTCGATGAAGCGCTCGACGCAGCTCGAGAGCAAGTCGATCGCTTCCAGGTCTACCAGGCGTTGCTGCTGCCTCTGGAGAATGTCAAGCAGAATCTTACCTACCACCCTGAGGGAGATGCGCTCTACCATAGCCTCCAAGTCTTCGACCGCGCTCGCGACGAGATGCCCTACGACGAAGAGTTCCTACTCGCGGCGCTACTGCACGATATCGGTAAGGCGATCGACCCGCACGATCACGTCGCGGCAGGCCTAGAAGCGTTGGAAGACCTCATCCCCGAGCGAACCCAATGGCTGATCGAGCACCACATGCTCGCGCACGGCATCGCCGATCAGACGATTGGCCATCGTGCTCACAAGCGTCTGCGAGAGAGCGAGTACTACGAAGACCTGATTTTGCTGGGGAAGTGCGATCGCGGCGGCAGGAAACCGGGCGTCGTTGCTTCGGAGTTGGAAGAGGCGATTGAGTACCTGAGGGAACTCGACCGCATGTGCAACTAAGGATCCGTTGGCTTGGCGGTAATCTCACGGTAGATCGCGCCGATCTGCTCGGCAGTTCGCTCGCCGCTGTAGAACAGCACGCGGTAGTGAAGCTTCAATTCTTCCCCCTTAGCGAGGCGCACCTCCCCTTGCGGCGGGTCGCCCGCAGGAAAGTCTGAGTTGCCAAAGGGATTCGCCGCGAACAGGCCGTAGGTTCGCACGTGCCAGCGAGTCGGATGGCGGAAGCTATCGGGCATGTCGAACACGACGATGCCAGCGGGCTTGCCGTTGATCGTCCCGTGGTAGTCGACCCAATCGGCTGCACGCCCCCAGGCGTCACCGTCGAGTTGCCCGCGGGAGTTGCGAATCTGGCCGCCCCGCTTGGCGTCGACGTCGAACTCGCCGGGGACGCGAATGCCGAACGAGCCTTCTTTCGTGTCGCCGAACAGCAGTTCGCCGTCGCTCGCCTTCACTGTGACGGCGAAGTCAATCCACCGTCCCTCCGCATTAGCGCTGAAGCAGACCTTGCGTTCGTCCTCGCATACTTTCTTGCCAGCGTTAGTCCAGTCGTTCGTCGTGACTAGGCAGATACTTGCATCGTCGGCAACATCATCCTTAACCACAATCGTGCGCTGAACGATTTGCGGTCCCTCGGCACCTGCTTTGGGCTCCATCCAGAAGTCGAGGCCGTTGACAGATCCGTGGTTGAACCAGAGCGAACGGTGATGCGGGTGGTCGTCCTTCTCGGAGGCCAGCTTTTCACCGAACGGATATTGGCGCGTCATCGCCTTTCCGTCGGGGCCGTGGATCGGCCAGATCACGGGTTGATGCCCGCTGTGGAAGAGGTAGGTGGCAAACGGAGCTCCGCCTGCCGTGACGATGACGCTATCGTCAGTGCGATTCGCTTCAAGAGGCAGCGACGTCTTCGGTTCTTCCGCTGAATGCTCAGCCCGAACAGACGCAACGGCGAGGGATGCAAAGAATAAGGTCCCTAACGTGAGCGCTCGCCACGAATGGGCGGCAATCGTGCAGATGCGACGCATAGCAGGCAACTCCGGACGAGAACGAAAAAGCAAGCAGGTAGATTGCCCCTAGCTTAACCGCTCGTCAGAGAGCATGCAGCCCTATCGAATCGCCTCAACGGTGCAACATGGGCCCGTGGTTAAGCCATCGCTGCCGCGGCGAGTTCCGCGGGAGCGACTTCTGCTTCTTCCACCAGCCCAACTTCCAAGACCAGCCCGCCCCACTCGCATGTGAAGGGGATCGCCAGCGTTTGTGTCGCCGAACCGAAGCTGATGACGTGGTTCTTGCCAGTGATCACCGTCGGCAAGGCAAGCGACATGGCCAGGTGTTCCAGCCCGGCTTTCGCGCGGCCAGCCACCATGTTGGTCAACTCGCCAACGGCGTCAATGACGTCGCCGTCGATCGTCGTGCACTTCTGGCTGAGCAAGATCTCCGTCGCCGACAACGCGACGGCGCGGTCGAGGCTCAATACCACGGTGCCCGTGGCGCGCCCCGACAAACCGATGATGCCGCTAATATCCATCGTCGGCTGAGCGCCGTTGCCGATGGTCAGCTTCCCGCGCGTCAGTTCGCATTGAAGCATCGTGCTAAAGACTTCTGCCGCCGCGGAGACGAACGGATTGATGTACTCGGCTTTCAACGGTCTATCCTCTTAAGCAGCCGCAGACGACGAACAGTCGGCAGTGGGAAATAAATTTCTCGAGGTTGAACAATGCTGGCGACGCATCGGCAATCGATGCGATGCAGGCCTTAGACGCAAACGAACTTGTCGATCTTCTGACGGAGCAAGTCGTTTTCGAACGGCTTGGCCAAGTAGTCGTTGACGCCGGCGGCGATCGCTTCCTTGACGCGGCTCATTTCGGCTTCGGTCGTGATCATGAAGATCGGCACCGTCGAACCGGTGGCGCGAATTTCCTTCACGACGTCGAGGCCGGTCTTGTTCGGCATGTTCCAGTCGGTCATGACCAGATCAACGCTCGTTTCAGCGAACTTGGCGATCGCCTCGGCGCCGTCGCCGGCTTCGACGATTTCCGTCACGCCGCAAGCGTTGAGAGCGCGGATGATGATCTTACGCATGACGCCCGAGTCGTCGGCAACAAGCACTTTCATGGCACGAATCTCGCAATCCAGAAGGAGACAAAACAGTAGTCAAACGTAGGTCGTAGTTTTTCACCGGCGCGACGAACTTGCGGATTCTCGCACGTCGCCGCTACGCATTCCCGAAACTCCAGCTATCAATTCACCGGCAATCCGCTCAAGCGATACAACCCGCACCGCACCGCCGCAGGCAATCGCTTCCTTCGGCATGCCGAAGACGACGCACGATTCTTCATCCTGGGCGACCGTGTAGGAGCCGACGGCTCGCATGGCAAGCATCCCGGCGGCGCCGTCGCGGCCCATCCCGGTGAGGATCGCTGCCGTCGCGTGCGGGCCAAGTTGGTTCGCACACGAGTTGAACAGCACGTCGACGGAGGGCCGGAAGCCGTTCACTTGCGGCTGCTGATTGAGTTTGACGTAGTACGCGGCGCCTTGGCGGACGACTTCCATGTGGTAGTCGCCGGGCGCCACGAGCACCGTGCCGCGAATGATGCGGTCGCCGTTCTCGGCCTCTTTCACCCGCATGCGGCAGAGTCCGTTCAAACGCTGCGCGAACGCGCTAGTGAACGCCTTCGGCATGTGCTGAACGACGACCGTCCCCGGCGTATCGCCCGGCAGCGCCGGCAGCACGCGAGCGAGTGCTTCAGTGCCGCCCGTCGACGCGCCGATCGCGATCACCTTATCGGTCGCTTCGGCGAGCCCCTTCGGCGCCCTAATCGTCAGCGGCGGGCCGGCAAGGGCAGGTCCCGTCGCACGACGGCGGATGCGCGACGTCGCGGCTGCGCGAACTTTCGTGATGATGTCTTCGCTGATCTGAGCGGTGCCGTTCGTCACGTCGATCGATGGCTTCGTCACGAAGTCGAACGCGCCAAGCTCAAGCGCCTTGAGCGTCGTCTCCGCCCCGCGGGCCGTCAGCGACGAGACCATCACCACCGGCATCGGCCGCACGGCCATCAGCTTCGAAAGGAAGGTGAGTCCGTCCATCTTCGGCATTTCGACGTCGAGCGTCAGCACGTCGGGCGACAGCTCTTGAATTTTGCGGTACGCAATCAGCGGATCGGCCGCAGAGCCGACGACTTCGATTTCGGGATCGTGCGTCAGAATCTTCGTCAACAACTGGCGCATCAGCGCCGAGTCGTCGACGACCAGGACCTTGATCTTCGCCATGGGAGTGGTGCTTTCGTACTAGAACAAGGTGACGGCGTCGGGTGCGGGCGCGGCGGCGGTTTTTGTCTTGGTCTGCCGCAGGTACTGCACTTCTTGTTGCAGCGTTTCGTCGAGCAAGCGATTGGGGAGCGGCTTCACGAGCGCGCGGCCGGTCGCCGTGTAGAAGCAAACCTTCACCCCTTGGTTGCCGCCGACGCGCTGCGCGGCGAGCGTGATCCCTTCGTCGGCGAGGAATTGCCGCACGAACGCCACGTTCCGCTGCCCGATCTGAAGTTCGGCGCCCTGCAGAGCCAGCACATTAGCTCCGCCGAAGACCTTCGCTTGCAGACGGCGACGATCGCCTCCCAAACGCATGATCTTGTTGATCAGCAGTTCCATCGCGTGGATGCCGAACGCCGCGCTGGTCGTCTCGCGGTTCGCCTCCGGGAGCATGAAGTGGTTCATGCCGCCGACCTGGCTCACCGGATCGTACATGCAGGCCGCGATGCACGACCCCAATACCGTGGCGACAAGCGCGGGCTCGTCGCTAGCGAACACGTCGCCAACGATGATCGAACGCTGCGGGAGCGAAGCGGAAGGCGATGTATTCACGGAGCCGAGCCCTTCGCTAGCTACTCAGGAAGTTGAAACATGGTGTGTCCCAGCGAGCGCAGGGGGTTCGGCGTCCACTGAATGCTTTCGGAGTGGCCTAACATCAGATGCCCGCCGGGCTTCAGGTAGCGCGTAAGGTGCTCGACGACTTTGCGCTGGGTCGGCAAGTCGAAGTAGATCATCACGTTCCGACAGAAAATCACGTCGAACTTGGCGTTGATTTGCCAGGTATCCTCGATCAGATTGATCTGTCGGAATGTCAGCAGATCGCGCAAGGTTCGCTTCGCACGCACCTTGCCGGCGAACGAACCAGTACCGCGATCGAAATAACGCCGCGTGCGCAGATCGCCGACAGGCGCCAAATCCTCGACGTCGAACACGCCTTCCGAGGCGTGAGCCAGGACTTTGGTGTCGATGTCGGAAGCAAGCAACTTCACGTCCCAAGACGCATCGAACGCGGAGAACTCGCGCACCGTCATCGCCAGCGAGTACGGCTCGTGCCCATTCGAAGACGCCGCGCACCAAATCCTCAGTTTGCGAGGCCCGCCGGTAACGGCCTTCCGCGCAATGCCGGGAAAAATGTTCGACGTTAGATAATCGAAATGGTGCGGTTCGCGCAAGAAGTCGGTCTTGTTCGTCGTGATGCAGTTAATCATCTCCTGCATCTCGGTCCCGCTCGGGTCGCGCTGCAGGATGTAGTCGTAGTACTCGATGTAGTCGTTCAGCCGAAGCGCTCGCAACCGCTTGGCGAGTCGCGACGAGAGCAAGCAACGCTTCGAATCGTTGAGCGCAATCCCGGTCTCGGTGTAGATCAGGTGCTGGAACGCCTGAAAGTCGTCTTCCGAGATTGTTTGAATTCCGACCGACATACAATGCTCAGTTCAAGTATTGAAGCATTCACTCAAAAATTCTTGCGGCAACCGAGCGACTACAGGGCCAAACGAATCAGGCCGGCGATGTCGACGATCATCGCGATGCGACCGTCGCCGAGAATCGTCGCCCCGGAGACGCCTTCGACGCGCTCATAATTTGCTTCGAGGCTCTTCATTACGACTTGCAATTGGCCAATCAACTCGTCGACGACGATGCCGTACTTGCGGCCCTGATGCTCGACGATGACGACCAGTCCATCGCATGGATCGGTGACGTGGCCGTTCACGTTGAAGAGGCGATGCGTGTAGATCAGCGGCAATGCCTCGCCGCGAACCATCAGCAGTTCGCCGCGCTCCGCGACGCTCACGATATGCTTCGGTTCGGGACGGAGCGATTCGACGACGCTGAGCAACGGCAGCACGTAAACGTCAGTGCCAAGCCGCATCGCCAAACCATCGAGAATCGCCATCGTCAGCGGCAGGCGAATGCGGAAGCACGAACCTTTGCCAGCCGTGCTGCTAATGCTGATCGAGCCGTTGAGGGCTTCGACGTTTCGCTTGACGACGTCCATACCGACGCCGCGGCCCGAAACGTCCGTGATCTTCTCCGCGGTGGAGAAGCCTGGCAGCATGATCAATTTGTACGATTCTTCGTCAGTCAGCACTGCATCGGCGGGTATCAAACCGCGCTCGATCGCCTTCTGCCGCACGCGCTGGGCATTGATGCCGGCGCCGTCGTCGGCAATCTCGATGACGACGTTCCCGCCTTCATGGAACGCCCGCAAATCGATGCGTCCTTCGGCAGGCTTGCCGACTGCGATGCGTTGGGCAGACGACTCCAAGCCATGGTCGACGGCGTTGCGAATGAGGTGAGTGAGCGGATCGCTGACTTCCTCGATCACTTGCTTGTCGAGTTCCGTCTCCTCGCCCGACATTTCAAGGGCGACGCTCTTGCCGAGAGTGCCGGCGAGATCGCGGACAATCCGCGGGAAGCGGCGAAACACGTTGGCGATCGGCATTAGCCGCACCGCCATCACCTGCTCCTGCAATTGCTGCGTGGTGAGGTCCATCGCGGCGATCGCTTCTTGCAAGCTCTGGGCATCGGCCTCTTCGCTAGCGTAGGCCTGCTGGACCATCGAGTTGGCAATTACCAACTCGCCGACCAGGTTGATCAGTTCCTCGACCTTGGCGACCGAGACGCGAATCGATTCGGCGTTGTTGCCGCCTTTACTGCGTTGGGGTTCGCCGCCGCTAGCAGTCGCGCGAACCGTCTGCGGTGAGGCAACCGGCTCGTCGTCAAACAAGATCAGGCCGTCGATCGCCTCCTCTGGCTGACAACTGGACGCTGCCCCTGGTTGCGCATCAGGGTCAATCTGGCGACGAAGCGAGTCAATCAACTCGTCCAAGTTATCCGGCGCAGAGGAGCCGTCTTTCGCGGAGTCAATCAGGCACGACAAAGCGTCCGTCGCCTTGAGCAGCAACTCAATCCGCTCGCTCGTCGTCGACAGCTGGCGCTGACGCATGTGGTCGAGGACGGTTTCGACATGATGCGTAAACCCGGCAACTTCGGTAAACCCGAGTGCGCCGCCCGTCCCTTTGATCGAATGGGCGGCTCGGAAGATGCCGTGGATCAGCTCTTCGTCCTCAGGCCGCGATTCCAGCTGTAGCAGCCCGTCTTCCAAGCCGGTCAAGTGCTCGGAGACTTCTTCGAAAAACGCTGCGTGGAACTCTTCTAGGTCGATGTTCATGCGGTTGCTCCCGAGCGTTGGCAAACGCTGCGAATGGCGCGGACAAGCGTCTCTTCTTGAAACGGCTTCAGGATCCAACCATTCGCCCCGGCTTGTTTGGCGTCTTCCTTACGAGAAGGAGACGTTTCGGTCGTGAGAATCAGAATCGGGCAGGATGCGGTGTGGGGGAGCTTTCGCAATTGGCGGGTCAGCTCCAGCCCGTCGACTTCCGGCATGTTGAGGTCCGTGACGACGACGTCGACGCGTTCCCGGTTCGCTTCACCGATCGCCTCGGCGCCGGAGCTGCACGCCGCGACGTCATACCCCTCTGCAGAGAGGGATTGCGCGATCATGCGACGGATCGACGGCGAGTCGTCGACGATCAGAATTCGATGGGCCATACGAGAACTCAAATTAGGGGCGTTGCGCTCAGAAATGGCCGAATATCCAGCCATATCCATCCCCATTTCACTTCTCGGAATGGGCGTCTGATCGCATCAAACTGAACTTGCTAGCTCCGCCGAACGCAGGGGCGCGGTCGGTGTAGAACGGTTGCCGAAGCTTTCCGGACTTGGAGGCAACGAACGATACATTCGCCAAGCGGGTAGTCAATCAATTCGGGGCGTGCCTTTTTGCGCATATCCACGTTGCCGCATGAAGTTGGTGGACGGCCCCGTGTTGGTACCTCGCGGAGAGTCAAAATTGACAATCCATTGGTCCGGATAAGGCTCCGTCAGCCTGGATGACGTTTGCATTCTCGATCTTTCTCACGCTGCTGAGCGGAGGCGGATGGCGAAATTTCCATCGCCCGCGTCCGAATTTCGAGCGTTTGCGGAGTCAAATGAGCGTTCGGACAACCGAACGCGCCTGCGCGTTGCCGCATTCTCCTGGCTTGAATTCGAGACAGCTGGAGCCCGGCAAGTCCCATTTCCGATCTCTGGGTTAGCATGGGATAAACACCCCACAGCCATGGCAATTTAGGTTATTAAAAATGCAGCTGCCTCCGACGATGGACGTATGGGTCGTTGACGACGATGCGTCAATTCTCGAGTCCCTGGATGCGGCTTTCATCCGAGCCGGCTGGGCGACGCTGGCGTTCGGAAGCGTCAGCGCGTTCAAGGAACAGCTCGAAACCTCTTCGCCTGGCTGCATCGTCGCCGACCTGCACATCGGCGAAGCTAGCGGGATGGACCTGATCCGCCATGTGCACGAAGTCGCTTGGCCGGCGCCAGCAGTCCTGATCTCCGGCCACCTCACGCCGACGCTGGCGGTCAAGGCGATGCGGCAAGGTGCAATCACCGTCGTCGAGAAGCCGTTCGGCATCGAAGAGCTCTGCAGCGAAGTAGAGCTCGCCCGCATTCGCGGCTTGGAGATGCTCAAAGCGTTCTACCACCGCGATGCGGCTCGCGAGGCCATCGGCGCCCTCCCCGACGGCCACCGCGCTGTGCTGCGGGAACTCGTAGACTGCCGCCCGCACAAGCAAATCGCCACCCGCGTCGATATCTCCCTGCGGACAGTCGAAAAGCGGAAGAAGGAAATCTTCGAACGCTTGAACGTCGGGACGTTCACCGAGCTGTTGAATTTACTCCAGCTGGCAGACGTTTCGTTCCTGTCCACAGAAATGCAACTGCAGAAGGGCGCGTAGCGTCTTCCTTAATTACCCCGCCCAACGGCGGCGTCTCGACGAATGGAGATTGCTCCCCTGCGCGCACGCGGCATCTTGCTAGCAGCTTGCGCGGCGTCGATTGTATGCCTGGGGAGCTTCGCATCGACCGCCTGCGCTCAATCGCGCCACGTGCGGGTCGCTGGCCGTTTGGTTCCTGAGAACGCCAGCGTGGCGCCGCGCGAGACTACCGGCCACTCTACCCAGCCCGCGCGGCGTACCGCCGACGTGGTCCACCGCGACCCGCCCGCTCAATCGCCGGCCGACGCCATCACGCATCCCGAGTCGCGCGATCTCTCGGCCCCCAGCGAGCCGCCGGCAACCGAGCGAGAGGAAGAGAAGGAAGAAGAGGCCGTTGCCAACGACGAGCCGGCGGACGAGACCCTCGACGGCCTCCTCGGCCCATTCCTCGTGCGTGAACATGGCGGCGTCACCGGAGAGTACATCTACACCGGCGAAGTCTTCATGAACGCCCGTGGCGGCATCGCGACGGCGCACTCGCCCCATTACCGAGGCAACCTCGACCTCGTTGTGCAGATTGACACGGCGAAGCAGCAGTTCTGGGACGGCGGCCGCTTCTTCATCTACGGGCAATCGACGCACGGTAAGTCGATCTCGGAAGATTACGTGGGCGACTACCAGCTGTTGAGTAATTTAGATCCCTGGCCAAAGACGGAAATCGCCCAGGTTTCGGAGTACTGGTACCGCCAAGATTTTGGCGACGGCAACCTCGGCTTCAAAGCCGGCAAGCAAGACGCGAACGCCGACTTTGCCTTCGCAGATCTCGGCGGCGACTTCATTAATTCGTCATTCGGGCAAATTCCGACGGTCCCGTTGCCGACCTTCCCCAATCCTGGCCTCGGGCTAGCTTGCTTCTGCCACCTGCACGAGCACGCCCTCATCAGCGGAGGCATCTACGACGGCTTGCCCGACGGCGGACAATGGGGATTCAGCGGACTCGGTGACAATGGCTGTATCTCGCTAACCCAACTCGAGCTCCGCCAACCCGAAGAGTTTGGCAACGGCCTACCAGGAACCGTTCGCCTCGGTTTCTGGTATCACTCGGGCAACCCCGAAGAAATCGTCGCCGATCCGCATCCGCGCCTGCTAGGCGATAACTACGGCGCCTGGGCGACCTTCGACAAAATGCTGATCAACGAAACGGGGGAAGACGGCGACGAACAAGGCCTCGGCGCCTTCGCCCAATTCGGGTGGGCGCCTCAGGACCGCAACCAGGTTGACCAGCACTACGCCGGGGGCATCCTCTACCGCGGCCCGATCGATGGCCGAGACCTCGACGTGGTGGGCCTCGGCGTCACCAATGTTCTCTACGGCACGCCGAGCCGTCGAATCTTCGGTACAACGTACGAAACTGCAACGGAAGTCTTCTATAAGGCGTTTCTAACCGACTTCATCGCTCTGCAATTCGACCTGCAGTACATCACGAACCCAGAGGGCGTGTACCCCGACTCAATTGCACCGGGCGTGCGGTTCGAAGTGGTGTTGTAGCGGCCCGCCCGGACGCTCGGCCATAGAATCGTGCGACGCGACCACGCTGCGGGTAGCGGGCGGCGAGTTCCGAACTGCTCGTTTGCAACGCTGTAGGGGCGAGCATCGCGCCGAGCGTCAACATGCAGCCAACGCCTGCAATTGCGGTCAGCCACTTGCGGGAACTACTTTTTTGCACGGCGAAACTCCGCAACGAAGAGAAGAAGGAACGACCATCGCCCTAACTGCAGGCTAATTAGAGCCAGCGAGCGATTCAACGCGGCGGGAACCCGCATCCTGTGCGAACTCTCGGGCAAGCGGCGACTCTGTGGCACAAGCCGCACAATCCCTCCGTACACCGCAGAACGCTCGCAATTGCGCACGTCTTCCAGCGCACAACGCAACAACGGACCTTTCCAGTTGCCAAGGCCCATTGCAGCTGGTTAAGGTCTTGCTGGCGGCGCCTCTATTCTCTGGAGCACAACTCAATGCGTCGGGATCGCCTTCAGCGGCCGTTTTTGCTGGCCACGTTCCTCTCCGCAACGCTCGCAGCGAGCGCTTCGGCGGAGACTCACTTCACTGACGCCAGCAGCACTCTCTTCAACGGCCTCTCACTGACTGCCCGCAGCGCCTCGCTTGCGGACATCGACAACGACGGCGATCTAGACGTTTTCTTCCAAGGTTCCGGAACCGCAGATCGTCGGTTGATGCGGAACAACTTCGTTGGGTCAGGCACGCTCTCGTTCACCAACATTTCCAACACGCTTCCGAGCGGCGTCTCCAATTCCTGGAGCGCGGCATGGGCCGACTACGATGGCGACGGCTTCGTCGACGTGTTCGTCGGACAAACGAACGCCGGCGTCACCGGCACCGCCTTGAAAAACAACGGCGGCACGAGCTTTACCAATGTCAGTTCGACCGTGGGATTGGCTGACCCCGGCTTTCATCAGAACGTTGGCTGGATCGACATCAACAACGACAACCGCCTTGACCTCGTGATTGGCATGGAAGGCCCGGAGAAGCACGAAATCTACCTGCAGAATAGTGCCGGCCACTTCACGCCCGTGGGGGCTGCGGCGGGCATCCAAGCAAACTGGGGCACCAAAGCCTACGGCACCGCCATCGGCGACACCGACAATGACGGCGATCTCGATATCTATATTTCCACCTGCAATAGCTCCTTCGACATCCGCAATAACTTCTACGAGAACCAGCTATCGCAGACCGGCGTGCTGAGCTTCGTCGACATCGCCGATACGAACGGCACGCAAAACATGCCGAACAGCTACCACGCGGAATTCACTGATTTCGACGACGACGGCATGCTCGACCTATTCATGGTGGGCGCCGATCAGGAACCGACTCGCATCTTCCGCAACCTCGGCGGGAATAAATTCCAAGACGTCGCGGAACTCTTGGGCCACCCTCTCCTGAGCGATACCGGCGGCGATCTCAACGGCGGACGGGCCATCGACTACGACAACGACGGCGACCTCGACCTGTTCATGCACGACGATTTGCAAGTAAATGGCTCGGATCAGGCCCGCAAGCTCTACCGCAACGACGGCAATTGGAACTTTATCGACGTCACTCAATCGGTCGGCATCGCCTACCAAAACTCAGGCGCGTACGACAGCGTCTGGGGCGATCTCGATCGCGACGGCGACCTCGACCTGATTGCACCAACGGGAAGTGGCTTCCTGGAACGCATCTTCCTCAGCGACGCCGCGACGAACGGCAACAATTGGCTCTATTTGCGTCTCGACGGCACGGCCGACAACACCACTGCCATTGGCGCGTCCGTCTTCGCGACGATCAACGAAGGAACTCCCGAAGAGCGTACGCTCCGTCGCGAAGCGAACACGAATCCGGGGACCTTCAACCAGAGCGATTTGCCGGTTCACTTTGGTCTTGGCGACGCGTCGATCATCGACACGCTTCGTATCCTTTGGCCTGACGGAACCAGTCAGACGCTCCACGATGTTGCCGTTAATCAATACCTGAACGTAGGCTTTCCGGGCGACTTCGACCACAACGGCATGGTCGACGCCGCGGATCTCGTGAAGTGGCGCAGCGATTTCGGCGTCAACGCCGGCAGCGACGCGAACGGCGACGGCGTTACCGACGGCCAGGACTTTCTCGCCTGGCAACGTTCGTTCCGAGCGGGAACGACGTTCCACACGCCGGCAGCGAACGCGGTTCCCGAACCCCAATCGCTTGGCTTGGCGCTACTCGGCGTCGCGGCGATGTTCACCCGCATTCGGACGCGATCACAGCGTTAGCGGACGACGGATGCAGTCGGTTGCTACAGCTGCGCACGTCAATCGCGTTTTTGCGAAAACATCGACGGCATAGGGACTTACGGCGACAGATTCGTTGTTGCTTAACGTCTAGCTGCTTATACTTCAATACGCGCTCGCAGCGACGAACGCCTTCTCGGGGCAGGTCTGGTAGTGAGAGGCAAGGGACATTGGTACGCGCATTCTCCGTTAAAAACGGCTCGTTGACTCTTCGCTTCGCGACCTTTGCGGTTGTCCTACTGCTGAGCCGCGCCTCGGCTCTCGCACAGACCCGCGCGCTAGGACTCGACATCTCTGCCTGGCAAGAAGACATTTCCCAGAATACGTGGAACACGTTCTACTCCACGGCCAATCGAAAGTTCGCCTTTATAAGATCAAGCCGCGGCGGGACTACCGGATACTACAACCAAAACGACAAAGACAACCTGAATGGCCTCAACACGCTCTCGCAGCGTTACGACGACCCCTATTTCATCCAAAATATCACCCGGGCAACGAAGGCGGGAATCCTCACGGGCTCTTACCACTTCAACCGGGCAGACATCACGACCCAGACCTTGAATGCGAACGGTATCGCCAACACCGGCGCCGACGAAGCCGATCACTTTCTCCAGATGGGCGGAGCATGGATGCGTCCCGGCTACCTGTTGCCGGTCTTGGATCTCGAAGCGGGCGCCTCGCAGCACAGCACGGCCTCGTTGTCGAGTTGGTCGGTCGCGTTCTCCGATCGAATTTTCCAGGCTATGGGTATTCGCCCGATCGTCTACGTGAACAGCAGCTACGCGAACAGCGAAGTTAACTCATCGGTCGCGGCGTCGATGCCAAATCTTTGGATCGCCCGTCCGACTACTGGCGATCCTCTTACTACCGAACCTCCAGCCGCTTCTGGATTGCCGAATGTTTACGGCGTTTGGAACCCGAGCTACCCCAACACTCCGACGCCTGCCCCCTGGAAGTTCTGGCAGTACAGCACAACCGGCGGCGTCGCTGGGTTCAGCGGCAACCTTGACAAGAACGCCGCGAACGGCGGCATGGAATTCGTCAAAGACTACCTCGTCCCCGCGCTGTGGATGAATGATTCCAGCGGCGAATGGACGACGCTGTCGAATTGGAACAGCGGCATGGCGCCCGTCGAGCCGACACAAGGCCCTGGGCAAGTCGCCCGCTTCGGCGGCACATGGACCACGGGAACCGTCCCTGCCCGTCCCGCCCAGCGACTTCCAGGCGTCGACGATACAGTTCGCGGCGTCGACGGCCAGAACGACACCGTCGTTCTCAATCGGCCGAACGCGAACATCACAGTCACCTTGTCCAGCGGCTCGCACAACATTCGCAAGCTCTACGTCAACGAGACGCTCAACATCACCGGCGGTTCGTTGACCGTAAACTACGTCCCGTCGCCCGATTCCACGCCGTTTGGCGCTCAGTTTTCCGGCGCCGTCTCGCTTTCCAACGGCGCCGATTTCAGCGTTCACACGCTGCAGGTCGACGCGACGCGCACCTTCACGATCGACGGCGGGGACCTCACTGCAAACAAGATCAACTTGATGCCGCACGCATCAACGCCGGGCAAGATTCTGCTCGCGGGGGACGTGAATTTCACCCCGCTCGGCGGCGCCGCCGCGTTAATCGCGAACGGCAGCGGCAGCGGCCTGGCCGGGCGGATTGATTTGGGTGGAGCCAATCGTGCGATCAACGTCGCCGACGGAGCCGCCCCAACTGACCTGACCATTTCGACGCCGATCGTGAACGGCGGCCTGACGAAGACTGGCGCCGGCGTCCTCTCGCTTACAGGCGTCAATACGTACGCAGGCGATACGTCTGTTGAAGCGGGCTCGCTCAGGATCGGCAGCGCCTTCCTGGCCAACGGAGCCGATGTCCGCCTCGCGACCGGCGCCATCCTCGACCTAAACTTTGCAGGAACTGACGTCATCGATTCGCTCTTCATCGATGGCATCTCGCAATCCGTTGGCACGTGGGGAGCGATCGGCTCAGCCGCCGACTTCACGTCGTCGCTCATTACAGGCGCGGGCCTCCTGCAAATCAGCACGTTCGTGCCGCCCCCCTCCCCTGCGGACTTTAACTTGGACGGCTTCGTCGACAGCGCCGATTTGGCGATTTGGAGCATCAACATGGGGCTCGTCGGCAACGCAACCACCGCTCTAGGCGATGCCAACGGCGATCTGAACGTCGATGGCACCGACCTGCTCGTCTGGCAGCGCGAGTTCACCGGCCCTCCGCCAGTTACAGCCGCAGTGCCAGAACCGGCAACGGCCACGTTGCTCTTCTGCTCGTGCGCAGCATTTGGTCGCCTCGCGCGGCTACGCCGCTGCATCGCCTAGACCGCGACGACAACGCTAGAGCGTTCGCTCACGCTCGGAGCAACATCATTAGCCCCGGGCTCCGCCCGGGGGTTAGTCACCAATCCGGTACGCGTTGTCGCGTGATGCGCTACCCCTGGGCGGAGCCCGGGGCTAACGCCGCTTACGGGCCGCAGCCACGCCGACGAACGCGCTAGCCAACAGCAGCGAGCTCGGTTCAGGCACGCCCGAGAGACTCTCGAACGCCCCGGCGCCGTTCACGCTGTTATACAGCGACTTAAACAGCCGAAAGTCAGCGATATCGTTGTCGCCGTCGAGGTCAAGATCGCCGCGACCGAACGCATCGCGTTGCCCGAGGCCGGCGAAGCTCGTGTACGAGTACGTCAAAAACAGCTCCCAATCTGCTCGCGACGTGAGTCCATCAAGATTAATGTCGGCAGACGTGCCGACCGCGGGAACTTCGGTGAAGGAGAAATCAAGCTGGTAGAACTGATTGGCGTCCTGGTTGCCGCGAATGCGAATCAAGTAGTCGCCGGGGGCAGACAGAAACAGTCCGCCGATGGATTCCACGCCGCCAATTCCGGTGTTGTTCGCCCGTTTGATCTCGCTCACCGTGGGGCTGGCTGTCAACAACTGCATCGTCAAATCGCTCTGCGCGGCCGCGTTGAAATTGCCCTGCTGCACCGAGACATAGCTCGGCCCGATCGGCGTGAGCTTGATGTTCGCGAACCCGGTTCCCACGGTCGTGAAACGAAACCAATCGGCGTCGCTCGTCCCGTCGATTCCCAGCCAATCGCTGTCGAACTGGTTAACAGTCGAGTCGACGGCGTCACGCCCCCGCGAAATCGATTGTCCTGTCGTGAAGCTGCCCAGCGGCGATGCCTTGGAAGCGATGTCGTTCCCGCCGTTGCGTTCCAGCGGATCGCCGTATTGACGATTTAGAGCGTACACGTCGTCGAACTGCAGGCCCCAAATGTCGGTTCGCAGCCCCCCCTCCATCACCGCCGTGACGCCGGTGTTCTGGGCGTGGCCCAACCCCACGCCGTGGCCCGTTTCGTGAATCATCAGGTTCCGCAGAGCGGCCTCGGTCGAATGCCAGAACGTTGGCTGGCCGTTCGACTCGCGCGTCGTATCGATCCGCATGTCGCCGCTGTCAGGGAAGGTGTTGTCGGCGAGTGCGCCGCCCGGCGTGCTATCAATATTCTCGCCGCCAATCTGAATGTCCCCCGCCAGTCCTGTATCGACGCCGTTAGCGAACTTCTCGGCCACGTACTCCATCCGAATGCCCGACACGCGTGCGAACTGCGCGTAGGCAGTATTCATCACTGTCCACCAGGAGCGATTGGTGTAGTCGGGCGTCCGCTGAGCGGCGGGGATATTCCAGCCGTCGTCGAGGTACTGCACCAAGTTGCTATTATTGGAGCGAGAGTACGACTCGCCGTCGGGAACGACGCTCCACCGCAGCGTCACCGGATCGCCGCGCTGCAATCCTCCCCCATCGACCTGAGTCGCCGACCAGCGGTTGACGATTTCGTAGGCGGCCGCGCGCTCGGCTGCAATGGGCAGGGCCGTCGCCCCGAGCGTGGCGCAGAGAGACGCCAAAGTGAAGTATCGTCGTAGGTGCATCGTGGCGCCGATTCTGTTCCCGAGAGAAGTCTCGCCGCACGTCTGGCGGCTTCTATCAATTGACGCAGATTAGTCCCCAGGGTGCAATGAGTTTCTTTGGCGACTTCCCTTCGGTCGCTACGAGTTGGCGGTGAGGGCGGCGCCCCCTCGCGGTCTCCCGCAGTCGCTCACGGCGAGCCAGATTGTTGGACGCCAGCGGCCGCTGGAGCCGCCGTTTCCTCGCAGATCGCCCGCACGACTTTTGGCAATTGAATAAAGCCTGAATAGTGGTCGGCGTCCATCTCTATGTGGTGCCCCAGGGGCAACTTGGCCGCCTTGGCAAGCGCCGCGGAACATTGCGGCGGTACGACGTCGTCGTATTTACCGCTGTAAAGCCACGTCGCGGCGGGGTCGATCCGATGGGCCAGTCGCAATGGTTCGACTTGGCGTGCTAGCTCCCGGATTTGCTCGTCCGTGACGCCCGCTTCCGCGAGCTTTCGCCGCGTCTTGGCAGCGTCCTTTGCCCCGTTGAAAATCACTTCCTGCAAATCGCCGCCGGCGAGCAGGATGAACACCCGTTCGTAGCCATGGTCGAGCCCCGCCACGGTCGACACCACGAACCCTCCCAAACTGGTTCCCTGCACGGCAACGGTCGAATCATCGACGACCGGCAGCGCGGCGACGGCGTCGCGGGCTCGCCGTACGTCGGAGATTGCTTGCTGCATCGAGTTGAGACCGCGTTCGATATCGGTAAGCTTCTCATCGCGCCGCGCGCCATATCCAGGTAACTGCAACAGAAATGCGTGCAAGCCATGGCCGCTGATGCCGCGAGCGATCAGGCGGCCGACCGTCATTCGCTTGCCTGATTCATGCACGACAACCACCGCGCGAGCCTTGCGAACGGCCCCCTGCTCGTCCCGCGCGGCGAACCACTCCATCGCCACGCGGTCGTTGATGGCGTTGCCAATCGGCCGCGCGGAGGGAAAGCGGACGAGCCAATCGCCGCAGCCAGGCTCGGCCGTTTGCAGTTCTACGGAGAATTCGCCCGGCGCCCAGCGGAGCGCTTCGAGGCATTCGCGGGCGTCGGCATTTGCTTCCTCGCCGCAGTCGAGCGTGTCGTGCGTGGTGAACTTCGCTCCCTTGGCGAGCGGCACTTGCTCCTTCGCCTCGACGTGGCAACTAGCGGTTGCACCGAGCAAGCAACAGGCGACGAGGCAGCGTAACGCGACCATGCAGGCTCCGCGAATTCATGGCAGGAGAGTGGTTCGAACGGCAACCGACAGTATAGCTACTCCAGCATCCCGCGGGATGGCGACTAGCGACGCAGTTGCATCGGTCTAGCGGCGAGGAGACAATCTTCACAAATCGCTGCTGCTTGCTAGAACTTTCGCGACCTCCCATTCGCCGCCATGTCCGAACTCACCGCCTACCACGAAGCCGGCCATGCTCTGATGGCTCACCTGCTGGGCGGCCAAGTGCAACTCGTGACGATCGAACCCGACGACGACGATGGGCCCCGACGGTCGGGCGATGCACAGATCTTGTGGCGACGTTCGCGAATGAGCGACCGCGAGTTCGCCGCCAAAAGCGTGCAAGTTCACTTAGCCGGTCCCGTCGCCGAGATGATTTACTCCGGCGAACCTTATCACCCCGCGTTTATTGCCGAGTGGTCGGCAGATTGGGAAGGCGCCCTCGCCGCCGCAGAACTACTCGTCCCCGACAAGCGCAAGCGAGTCGCCCATATCGAGCAAATTTCAATCGCGTTGCACCGCCAACTTCAAGGCGATGATTTGTGGCCTGCGCTCGCTGCGATCGCGGACCATTTGCTGGCTCATGAAACGCTGGACGCCGAGCAGGTCGAAGAGATCCTTGAACAGTATTCTTAAGCTGCGACCTTAGGGCTCGTGAGGCTAGATCGCCCGGCAGAAATCCCGGCACGGCGTTAGCGAAGTTATTACGTTGCCCGCCGCAGGTACGGCGATGGTGGTCTGGCAGTGCGCAATATGGCTTCTCAACGACCAACCGCTGGTTTCCACCCGACCACATCAAACTTCCATCCTCCGCGGCTAGGTCCAGAGCTAACGCATGTCGACAATCTCTGGCCCCGTCCGCTCTTCACGGCTTGGCCCAAACTCTAAGTTTCGCTTGCGGCGGAACCGAGATCCGGCCGTTCGAAGCAGCTCTCCGCAACGCACGCTCGCGTTTGCGGGTTGCGTTCAAGCTCAGCGTCTAGCCGCGGCCGGGTTGTGGCGTCGGTTTGCGCCGTATAATTAGAGATTTTCAACCTCGCACGACTCCATCCGCCATCGCGATCGCACCTTCGAATCCCTCCATCGTTTGCATCGATTAATGAAGAAACCCTCGAACCCTCTCGATCTTAAGCGCGAAACTCGCCTCAACATAGCCGTAGGACTCGCCGGCGCGATTCTGTTGTTTTTCGTGATCGGGCTCATCTCGTACATCAACACGCGCACGCTCGATAAGGACGCGGAGCTTGTGCGGCACACGCATGAGGTGCTCACGGCGCTCGACGACGTCCTCTCGTTACTCCGAGACGCTGAGACTGGTCAGCGCGGCTACGTTATCACTGGCGACGAGGCTTACCTAGCGCCCTACACAAACGCGACCGACCGCGTCGATCTGCGGTTGGCCGACGTGGCGCGACTCACCGCCGACAACCCGAACCAACAAGCACGCCTGCCCCGCCTGAAGGGGCATATCTCCACCAAGCTCGAGGAGTTGGCGGCGACGATCAAGTTGAGGCGCGACGAAGGATTCGAAGCGGCTCAAGAACGGGTCCGCTCCGATGTTGGCAAGATCTCAATGGATTCGATTCGCGATCAGATTGACGGCATGCAAGAGGCGGAACGAGCGCTGCGACAAGAACGCCTCGCCGAGATGGAGCGTGCCTACAGCGTCGCCGTCACTAGCGGGCTCGCTATGACGGTCTGCGGGATTCTGATTTCGATTCTCGTCGCCAGTTTGCTCCGCCGCGCGGCGCTCATTCGTCGTCGCCAGGAGTGGCTGCAGAATGCTCAGGTTCAGTTAGGCCAGCTCATGACGGGCGACCAGCGGATGCAGGAGCTCGGCAATCACGTTCTCGGTTTCCTCGCTGATTATTTGAACGCGACGGCCGGCGCACTGTTCACGCAAGAAGGGGCTCTAGCCCTCGCGGCCACGTACGGCGTCCCCGCTGAGGGGGGCGTACCAAAACGCATCGAGCCGGGCGATGGTCTCCTTAGTCAAGCGATTCGGGATCGCCGCTCTTTCATCGTCCGCGACGTTCCTGACGGGTACCTCGCGTTCGGCTCGGCGATGGGAAAAAGCTCGCCCAAAGCGCTGGCGATCTTCCCGGTTCACGATGAGGAGGGCGTCACAGGAGTTATTGAACTTGGGTTTCTCGAAGCGATCGACGATTCGTACGCTGAGTTGTTCGCGGTGCTCTCGGAGCCAATCGCGGTCGCGATTCGCTCGGTCAATTACCGCACGCACTTGCAGAACCTGCTCGAGGAAACGCAGCGTCAGTCGGAGGAGTTGCAAGCGCAGGGCGAAGAGCTGCGAGTTTCAAACGAAGAGTTGGAAGAGCAAAGCCGCACGCTCCGCGAATCGCAGACACGGCTCGAGCATCAGCAGACGGAACTGGAACAAACCAACGCCCAGCTTGAGGAGCAATCGCAGCAGCTTGAATCGCAACGCGACGAGGTCAGCCGTGCCAAGGACGAGGTCGAGCGGCAAGCCCGCGATCTGGAACTGGCTAGCCAATACAAGTCTGACTTCCTCGCCAACATGTCGCACGAGTTGCGGACGCCGCTCAATTCGTCGCTGATTCTGGCCAAGCTCCTGGCCGACAATCCGAAAGGCAATCTCAGCGACGAGCAGGTCGAGTATGCCCGCACGATTCAAGGCGCGGGCAACGACTTGCTGACGCTCATCAACGACATCCTCGACCTCTCGAAGATCGAGTCGGGCCACATGGAAATGCAGCCCGAGGAACTGCGGCTTTCGCAGTTGGCCGAAGGGATGCAGCGAATGTTTAAGCCGATCGCCAATCAACGGCAGCTAGAATTCAAGATCGCTGTGAATCCAGGCGCCCCGGAGACAATTCAAACCGATCCGCTGCGATTGGAGCAGATTCTCAAGAATCTGCTATCGAACGCGCTGAAGTTTACGGAGAAGGGACAGGTAACGCTCACGATCAGTTCGCAAGGGCAGGGCGAAGTGGCATTCGCCGTCAGCGATACCGGCATCGGCATTGCCCCGCATCAGCAGGCGATGATCTTCGAAGCGTTCCGTCAGGCCGACGGAACAACGAACCGCAAGTACGGCGGCACGGGGCTGGGGCTATCGATTTCGCGCCAGCTCACGCGGCTGCTCGGCGGTCGCATTGAACTCGCCAGCGAGCCGGGCAAGGGGAGCACGTTTACCGTCACGCTACCGCAGGTCTACCGCCCTGTGCCAATGCACGAACGGCGTGTCGACGCGATCGGCAATGGCCGGCATGTTCCTCCCGCGATGCCATCCCACGCGTCAACCTTCGCCGCACCGCGAGGCGACGCCGCGGCAACGTCCGATGCGTTCTTTGTACCGAAGCGCATCGAAGACGATCGTGAATCGCTCACTGGCAACCAGCGGGTGATTCTAGTAGTCGAAGACGATGAGCCGTTTGCCAAGATCCTCCGCGATATGGCGCACGAGCTCAACTTCCAGTGCGTCGTAGCCACGCATGCCGAGCAGGCAATCGCCCTCGCGGCACAGTACCTGCCGAGCGCCGTGGTGCTCGACGTCGGCCTGCCCGACCACTCAGGCCTCTCCGTTCTCGATCGTCTGAAGCAAGATCGCCGCACGCGTCATATCCCCGTGCACGTCGTCTCCGCCGGCGACCATGCCCAAACGGCTCTCTCGCTCGGCGCCGTCGGCTACATGCTGAAGCCGGTCAACCGCGAGCAGCTTGTCGAAGCGCTGCGCCAGCTCGAATCGCGGCTCACTCAGCGGATGCGCCGCGTCCTCGTCGTGGAAGACGACGCCGTGCAGCTCGACAGCATGCAGAAGCTGCTTGGCTCACACGATGTGGAAACGGTCGGCGTTGCCAGTGCCTCCGAATGTCTCGCGCTGCTGAGCGAATCGACCTTCGATTGCATGGTGCTCGACCTTTCGCTGCCCGACTCGAGCGGTTTCGCCCTACTCGAAAAACTAAGCCGCGAAGACATCTACGCGTTTCCGCCCGTCATTATTTACACCGGCCGCGATCTCTCTGCCGACGAAGAACAGCGTCTCCGCCGCTTCTCCAAGTCGATCATCATCAAGGGGGCGAAGTCGCCCGAGCGTCTGCTCGACGAGGTAACGCTCTTCCTCCATCAAGTTGTCTCGGACCTACCGCCGGAACAGCAGCGGATGCTGGAGAAATCTCGAAGCCGCGACGCCGCCCTCGAAGGACGCCGCATCCTGGTCGTTGAAGACGACGTGCGGAACGTCTTCGCGCTCTCCAGTATTCTCGAGCCGCGCGGGGCGATCGTGCAAATCGCCCGCAACGGCCTGGAGGCGATTCGGGCACTTGAAGCGAGTCGAGCCGATGCCGCCGCGACGATCGACCTTGTGCTGATGGACGTCATGATGCCGGAAATGGATGGCATCACGGCCGTGATGGAGCTTCGCAAAACGCCCGACTGGAAGAAGCTGCCGATCATTATGCTTACCGCCAAAGCGATGAAGGATGACCAAGAACGGTGCCTCGCCGCCGGCGCCAACGATTATATGGCCAAACCAATTGACGTGGAACGTTTGCTCTCGTTGGTTCGCGTGTGGATGCCTCGCTGAAAGATCTCATCGTGTCAGACAACACCGACGACATCGAACTCCGCCTGCTGCTAGACGCGATCTTTCGTAAGTACCATTACGATTTTCGCGGCTACTCGATGGCGTCGGTTAAGCGCCGGCTGCTGCACGCGCGCGAAAAGTTTGACTGCCGCACCTTCTCGCAACTACAAGACCGCGTGCTGCATGAACCGACCGTGATGACGGAACTTCTTTCGTTTCTCACGGTGCAGGTCAGCGAGTTGTTTCGCGATCCGGCCTACTTCCGCGGCATTCGCCAGCATGTGGTGCCGTTTCTCAAGACATACCCCTCGATCAAAGTCTGGGTCGCCGGCTGCAGCGGCGGCGAAGAACTCTACTCGCTCGCCATCCTCTTTCGCGAAGAGGGGTTGGAGAGCCGCACGATGTTCTACGCCACAGACATCAATCCCAAGGCGCTACGGCGCGCCGAAGCGGGCGTTTACGAGCTTGATCGGCTCGCCACGTTCACCGAGAACCACCAGCTTTCCGGAGGCAAGTCGTCGCTCTCCGACTACTACACCGCCGCATACGGCGGCGCCGTGTTCGATAAGACGCTCCGCAAACGCGTCGTTTTCTCCGATCACAGTCTCGTTTCCGACTCCGTGTTCGCCGAAGTCCAGCTAATTTCTTGCCGCAATGTGCTGATCTACTTCGACCGCGATCTGCAGGACCGGGCCATCGGCTTGTTCGACGAATCGCTCAGCCGGCAAGGCTTCCTGGGGCTCGGCGCCAAAGAGAACCTCCGCTTCTCGCGTTACGCGCATCGCTTCGTCGAGTTCTCGAAAGAAAACCGCATCTACCAGAAGCGAGGCGCATCGTGAGCACTCGCAAAACGCAGGCGATCGTCATTGGCGCCTCGGCGGGCGCGCTCGACGCGTTGTCGCAGATCCTGCCGACGCTGCCGCAAAACTATCCGCTGCCCGTGCTCGCCGTCGTTCATCTGCCGGCCGACAAGAAGAGCATTCTTGCCGAACTGCTCGACATGAAGTGCCGCGTCTCGGTGAAAGAGGCCGAAGACAAGGAACCGATCGCCGCCGGCGTGGTCTACTTCGCGCCTCCCGACTACCACCTGATGGTTGAGAAGGAAGGGACGCTCTCGCTCTCCAGCGAAGAGCCGGTCCTGTACTCGCGGCCGTCGATCGACGTGCTGTTCGAGTCGGCGGCAGACGCCTACGGCGATGGGCTGGCGGGAGTGATTCTCACTGGCGCCAACGAGGATGGCGCCAACGGCCTCGCCGCCGTCCAAGCGGGTGGCGGCAATTGCATCGTTCAACATCCCCACGAAGCTTACGCTCCCATCATGCCGCTCGCGGCGCTCAAAGCGTGCAGCGACGCACGCTCGATGAGTCTTGCGGAGATTGCCGAGTTCCTGAAAGAGGCGGGAGGGCTCCCATGAGTGCGAAACTACCAGCCCCAGTCAACGTGCTGCTCGTCGACGACTTGCATGAGAATCTGCTGGCTCTTGAAGCGCTGCTCCGCTGCGACGGCGTGAAGATCCTCAAAGCCCAGAGCGGTTCCGATGCGTTGGAATTGCTGCTGCAGTTCGACGTTGCGCTCGCGATCCTCGACGTGCAGATGCCCGGGATGGACGGCTTCGAACTCGCAGAACTGATGCGCGGTACCGAGCGGACACGCCGCGTGCCGATCATTTTCTTGACAGCCGGCAACGCCGATTTGCGGCGGAAGTTCCGCGGCTACGAAGCGGGCGCCGTCGACTTCCTACAGAAGCCGATCGAGTCGGACATCATTCGCAGCAAGGTCGACGTGTTCGTCGAGCTCTTCCGACAGCGGCAGGAAGTCGCCCAACAGCGCGACGACCTGCAAGCTGCAACGGCGGAGAACGCCCGACTGCTCGCCGAGAGCCAACGTCACGCTGCGGCGTTGGAGGAAGCCGACCGCCGCAAGGACGACTTTCTCGCAGTCCTGGCCCACGAGCTCCGCAACCCGTTGGCGCCGGTTCGCAATGCGATCGAGATTCTGCGGCACTCCGACGAAGCGAATCAAGTGATGCGCGAGGCGCGCGAGATCATCTCCCGGCAGGTCAGCCACATGTCTCGCCTGATCGACGATCTGCTCGACGTCGCGCGGATTGCGCGGGGAAAGATCCAGCTCCGCAACGAGCATTGCGACGCCGCGGAAATTGTGCGGCAAACGGCGGAAGATTATCGCGCGACGATCGACGCCGCCAAGGCGACGCTGGAGGTCGACGTGGCGGCTTCGCTGCCGATCCATGCTGATCGGACCCGTGTCGCGCAGGTGATCGGCAACTTGCTCCACAATGCGGCGAAGTTCACGCCTCCTGGCGGCCGCGTGCGCGTGAGCGCGAGCAGCGACGAAGCAGGCGACTTCGCTTCGATCGTCGTCAGCGATACCGGCATCGGCTTGTCGCCCGAGGTGAAAGCGCGGCTCTTCGAGCCGTTTAGCCAAGCAGAGCAGGGGGCTGATCGCGCCAGCGGCGGGCTGGGGCTCGGTCTCTCGCTCGCGCGGAATATCGCCGAACTCCACGGCGGGACGCTCGACGCTGAAAGCGAAGGCCCCGGCCGCGGCGCCACCTTCACGCTCAAACTTCCGCTGCTGGCCGGCGAATACGTGCCCGAAGTGGAGCAGAAGCCCGCCGCCCCTGCAGCGGCGACGGGCAAGCTGCGGATTCTCATCGTTGAAGATAATAGCGACGCGGCGCGCAGCCTGCAGGTTCTGTTGGGCCTGATGGGCTATGAAGTGAGCGTCGTCGCCGATGGTAAGGCTGGCATCGAAGCGGCCAAGTCGCACAAGCCTGACGTCATCATGTCGGACATTGGCTTGCCGGGCGAGTACGACGGCTACCAGCTTGCTCGCCGCCTTCGCTCCGAATCCGACTTGGCAAATATTCACCTCATCGCGATCAGCGGCTACGGCCAGCCGGAAGATCGCAAGCGTTCGCACGACGCGGGGTTCGATCAGCACTTGGTGAAGCCAGTCGACATTCAGCGTCTGAAGAAGGCGCTCGATCCGCTGCGAGCGTAGTGGCGGCAAGTCGACAATCGCCCGGTTTTCGCCGCATGAATTGCCCGCATGCAGCGAGCCGCAGAACGACATATACTTGCACTGCCCGTTCGCCGGCTGCACTTCGGCAACCTCCATCAGATCAAGTCGATGTCGACGCCCCTCCCAACCGATGCCGAGTCTCGCCGCTTGCACGAGTCGGGTAGCCGCACGCAGAACTGGCAGCGATGGGGGCCGTACCTCGCCGAGCGGCAGTGGGGCACCGTTCGCGAAGACTACTCCGCCGACGGCGAAGCGTGGGGCTACTTCACGCACGAGCAATCCCGCAGCCGCGCGTACCGCTGGGGCGAGGACGGCCTGCTCGGCGTCACCGACCGCGAGTGCCGGCTTTGCTTCGCTCTCGCGATGTGGAATGGTCGCGATCCGATTCTCAAGGAGCGGCTATTCGGCCTCGCTGGCCCCGAGGGAAATCACGGCGAAGACGTGAAGGAGTGCTACTACTATCTCGATTCGACGCCGACGCACTCGTACATGAAGGCGCTCTACAAATATCCGCAGGGCGCGTTTCCCTACGCTCAACTGATCGAAGAGAACCGCCGCCGCACGAAGGCGGAGCCGGAGTTTGAACTCGCCGATACGGGTATCTTCGACGAGAGCCGTTACTTCGACGTGGTCACCGAGTATGCAAAGGCCGGTCCCGACGACCTGCTGATTCGACTGACGATCGCCAATCGCGGTCCCGAGGCGGCGGCGATCCACCTGCTGCCGACGCTTTGGTTCCGCAACAGCTGGAGTTGGGGCTGCACGCACGAAGGGTGCGAAGTGAAGCCGCGGCTCGAAGCGGCCGGGCCAGCGGCAGTCGTTGCGCGGCATGTCTCGCTGGGCGAATTCCGCCTCGACGTCGAGCAACCCACAGGCGCTGAGCCGGTAGAGCTCGTGTTCACCGAGAACGAAACCGACGCTCAGCAGGCGTTCGCCGTCGACGACGGCAAGCGGTATGTAAAAGACGCCTTCCACCGCTATCTCATTGAAGGCGAGACCGCGGCGATCAATCCGCAGCGGCACGGCACGAAGACGGCGGCGATCTACCGCTTCAACATCCCCGCCGGCGAGCAAGTCGTCGTCCGACTCCGCCTCGCTGCAGCAAGCGAAGTGACAGAGCAGCCGTTCGCTGGCTTCGACGAACTCTTCGCACTCCGCATCCGCGAGGCCGACGAGTTCTACGCCTCGAAAATCCCCGACTCTAGCAACGCGGAAGAAGCCAACGTCGCTCGACAAGCCTACGCTGGGCTGCTGTGGAGCAAGCAGTTCTACCACTACGTCGTGAAGGACTGGCTTGCCGGCGATCCCGATCAGCCCGCGCCGCCCACCGTACGCCAGTTTGGGCGCAATCACGATTGGCCTCATCTGTTCAACCGCGACGTCATTTCGATGCCCGACGCCTGGGAGTACCCATGGTACGCGGCGTGGGACTTGGCGTTTCACATGATTCCGATGGCCACGGTCGACCCCGAGTTCGCGAAGGGCCAGCTGGAACTCTTCCTCCGCGAGTGGTACCTCCACCCAAACGGCCAAATGCCGGCGTACGAGTGGGCCCTCTCCGACGTCAATCCGCCGGTTCATGCCTGGGCCTGCTGGCGCGTCTACAAGATGACCGCCCCGCGCGGCGAACGCGACGTGGCGTTTCTCAAGCGAGTGTTCACCAAGCTGCTGCTCAACTTCACCTGGTGGGTCAATCGCAAGGACGTTGCCGGCAATCACCTGTTTGCGGGGGGCTTCCTCGGGCTCGATAACATCGGCGTGTTCGATCGCTCGAAGCCGCTCCCCGGCGGCGGACGTTTGGAACAAGCCGACGGCACTGCGTGGATGGCGTTCTACGCCTCGACGATGCTGGCGATGGCCCTCGAACTCGCCCAGTTCGACAACACGTACGAAGACATCGCTTCGAAGTTCTTCGAGCACTTCATTCACATTGCCGACGCGATGAACACGCTGGGAGGCATGGGACTGTGGCATGAAGACGACGGCTTCTACTACGACCAATTGAAGGTTGAAGACTCCGTCACGTCGCTCGGCATTCGGTCGATCGTCGGCATCATTCCGCTCTTCGCGGTTGAGGTGTTGGAGCAAGTAGACATCGATCGCTTGCCCGGCTTCCGCAAGCGGATGGAATGGTTCATCAAACATCGACCTGACCTCGGAAGGCATATTGCCTACTGCGAAAAATCGCACGCCGGCGTTGAGGATGACGAAGAACATCAACACAACTTCACCGGCCATCGCCTCCTCGCGATCCCCTCGTGCGAGCGGCTCAAGCGGGTGCTGGCGTATCTTCTCGACGAGACGGAGTTCCTGGCTCCCCACGGCATTCGCGCCCTCTCGCAATTCCATCGCGAGCATCCCTTCATCCTATGGGCCGAGGGGCAAGAGCATCGCGTCGACTACACGCCCGGCGAGTCGATCACCGGCATCTTCGGCGGCAACTCGAACTGGCGCGGACCGATTTGGTTCCCGATTAACTTTCTCATCATCGAAGCCCTCGAACGTTACTACCACTTCTACGGCGATTCGGTGAGCATTCCGTGCCCGACCGGTTCGGGCCGGATGTTGAACCTGTTCGAAGCGTCGCAAGAACTGCGACGGCGACTCAGTTCGCTCTTTCTGCCAGACGCCGCCGGCCGCCGGCCGTGCCACGGCGTTGAGGAGCGTTACGCCAACGATCCGCATTGGCGCGACTTGCCGCTGTTCTATGAATATTTCCACGGCGACGATGGCCGCGGTCTCGGCGCCAGCCATCAAACTGGTTGGACGGCGCTGGTGGCGACGATCTTGAGCGATCTCCACACGCCACGCACTGCGGGGCATGCTCAGCGAAATCGTCCGGCGCAAACTTCCGCGCATGAACAAAACGGCCGCCTCGCCCAACCGCAGCACGGCTACAAACAGACGCAGCCGCGATGAGGCGGGTTCGCCTCCGCTGATTGACATCCCGCGCCCTAACTGCGATAGAATCAGTTCACGTTTCCGTGCAGATTCAATCGCGAGGACGCTGGCATGCCGCACATCGAAAAAGTTCTCTACACAGCCAAGGCTCATACCACCGGCGGGCGCGACGGCGCCTCGCGCACTGCCGACGGGCGGCTCGACATCAAATTATCGTCGCCCGGCGGGCCCGGCACGGGGACCAACCCCGAGCAACTCTTCGCCTGCGGCTGGTCGGCTTGCTTCATCGGCGCCATGGCTGTCGCGGCTCAGCTGCGCAAGCTGCGCCTGCCGCCAGAAACGGCCATCGACGCTGAAGTCGATCTCGGCATGACCGACGGCGGCTACCTCCTCCGCGCTCGGTTGAATGTTAGCCTCCCCGGCATTGACCGCGAAATCGCTGAAGCGATCATCGCAGACGCTCACCAGATTTGCCCCTACTCGAAAGCGACCCGCGGCAACATCGACGTCGAAATCAATCTGGCGTGAGCGCCGGCTCACTGATCGCTTCATCCCTTCGGCAAGCCTGCCGCAGCTCAACGTCCACGCATCGCGGAGATGAATGTGTCTAGCGAACGCAAAGTCGCCGTCATCACTGGCGCGTCGCAAGGAATCGGCGCGGGACTTGTCCGCGGGTTCCTTGAACGCGGCTATCAGGTTCTCGCCAATTCGCGCTCGATTGCGCCCGAGACCTTCGCGGAGGTCGCCGCCGTCGCGGGCGATATCGCCGATCCGGCCGTTGCGGAGCGAGTCATTAGCACGGCAGTCGAGAAATTCGGCCGCGTCGACGTGCTGGTGAACAACGCCGGGATGTTCATTTCGAAGCCGTTCGTCGACTACACGCCCGCCGACTTCGCCGCGAAAATCTCGCTGAACCTCGCCGGCTTCTTTTACGTTTCGCAGTGTGCGATTCGCCAGATGCTGCCGCAGGGGGGCGGGCACATCGTCAACATGACGACGACGCTCGTCAATCAGCCAGTGAAAGGCGTTCCCTCGGCCTTAGCCTCGCTCACCAAGGGGGGCCTCGACGCCGTCACGCGGTCGCTGGCGATCGAGTACGCCGATCGCGGCATCCGCGTGAACGCCGTGGCGCCGGGCGTGATCCGCACGCCGATGCACGCCCCTGAAACGCACGCCTTTCTCGCCGGCCTACATCCCGTGGGACGGATGGGGGAAGTCGACGAGATTGTCGAAGCGGTTCTTTATTTGGAAGGGGCCAAGTTCGTAACGGGCGAAACGCTCCACGTCGACGGCGGCGCCCATGCCGGCCACTGGTAACGCTGCAAGGAACTGAACTGTGCCGATCGTCACGATCCAAATCACCCGCGAAGGAACGACGCCGGAGCAAAAGGCCGCGCTCATCAAGGGAGCGACCGACCTCATGAGCGAGGTGCTCGACAAACCGCCCGCGTTGACGTTCGTCGTTATTCAGGAAGTGGAGTTGGCAGATTGGGGCGTCGCCGGGCTGCCGGTTGAAGAGTTTCGCCGGCTGACGGGCGGCGAGCCGAAGAGCTAAGCGCGCTGGGCTGCAGCGAGTTCCTTCGCCAATTGAGAGACCAATTCCGCGGCCGGCAGCGCTCGCGCCAACGGCGCCCCCTGCCCTGCCCACTGGGCGCCGTAACCAAATTCGCCCTTCGCCTTCGCTGCGGCATGCAACGCTTTGCCGGCGTCGTACGCGATCGGGTAATCGGGAATCTCTTCGACTGGAATCTGCGATCCGAATGCGGTGAACCGATTGCTCAGGCAACGTGCAGGTCGGCCTGAAATCGCCGAGGTCATCACGGTGTGCGCGGCCTGCGGGCCGAAGAGCGCCGCGCGGTAGGCGGCGTCGGCCAACGATTCCGGGCAAGCGATGAAGGCCGTTCCCAGTTGAGCGGCCGCCGCTCCCAGTGCGAGCGCCGTCGCAATGCCCGCCCCGTCCATGACGCCGCCCGCGGCGATCGCCGGCACTGCGAGTTTCTCCACGAGCAACCGCGTCAGCGCAAACGTGCCGAGGCGATCGTCGACGCCGCGCGGATCGAACGCGCCGCGATGGCCGCCAGCCTCGTAACCTTGCGCAACGATCGCATCGATTCCCGCGGCGGCCGCCTGCTGCGCTTCGTGCAAGCTTGTCGCTGTGGCGATCAGCACGATGCCGGCGGTTCGCAATGCCTCGATTTGCTCGCGACGCGGCAAGCCAAAATGAAAACTAACCACCTCCGGCTTTTCTGAGAGGAGCACGTCGAGCTTCGCCTCGTCGGTGAGAAAGCTCGCATAGATCTCCGTGAGTCGGCTCGGCGGCTTTGCACCGTAGCGGGCGAATTCAGGCGCCAGCCTAGCGAGCCATGCCGCCTCCTTCGCCGCGTTCGGCGTCGCGGGCTGGTGGCAGAAGACGTTGACGTTGAATGCGCGATCGGTCCGCTCGCGCACCGCGCGGATCATCGTGCGGGTCGCTTCCGCATCGGCGGCGCCGACGCCGATAGAACCGAGCGCCCCCGCCGCCGACACGGCGGCCGCCATCGCGGGAGTCGACACGCCGGCCATCGGCCCTTGGATGATCGGCAGTTCGAGACGGAGTCTTTTCAGCAGCGGATGCATGGAGCTTTTTCGCCGAACTGTATGTTGAAGCTAGGCGGCGTTTCGTCGTCGACTGGCGGCGGAACGTTTTTTGGCGGCCTTTTGCCGTTTCGCGGCATGGCGTTCTCGCTGCCGCTCGTTGGCGTTTGCTGGTCGGAGACTTTTATCTCGCGACGGACTCTGCACAGGCTCTGAGAACGCGGTCGTCGCGAACGGGACGGCAATGAGCGGTGCGTTTGCTACCGTCTCGTCGACTGGCGTCGCGTCGCTTGCTGTCGTCTGCTGTATTTTAGGCGACAGTTGTGTGGCGGGTGAACGGGAGTTTGCGGCGGAGATTGCTGATCGTTTGTGGAGCGTGGCATGGGACGGCGATGGCGCGGTGATTGCCGTCACGCTAATTGGCTTCGTCGTGTTTGGCGTTGCGAAACTCGGCTCTTCGTCGCCAAGTGTCGCCTCAGCGATTTTTGGCGACAGATGAGCGGCTGCTCCCGCCACTGCGGGCGGACCGGCGGCTGCGGCCTGCTGCGAACGTTGGCGAGCCGCTTCGTCCGCGAGCGGCGTTGCGGGGAACTTGCACTTCTTGCTGTCGCCGCAGTTGCCGCGATCGACTTGCGGAAAGCATTGCTGGAATGCTTGCTCAACCGCGGCCAGCACCGGCTGGTAAAACGCGGCCCGCTGCTCCGGCGGCGTCGCGGCGAGCGCCGCTTCGAGCACGAAGTCGAGCGCGGCCTCGACCTCATGCTTGCGGGCCGTGTTGGCGGGCCGGCGGCCGAAGCGCTCGGGCCGCTCCCGCTCCAGCATCCACGCGGCCGCCCGCCAGTGGGTGCGGGCGGCGCTTTCCATCAGCTTTAAGGGGTTGGGGTGCGATTCTTGGGCGGAGCGGATCTCGCGATCAAACGCTTCGTCTCGCTGCCGCTCCCGCTGTACCGTGCGAAGCGAAACGTCGAGCTTTTCCGCGGCTTCTTCGAGCGAGTAGCTCTCGCGGATGAGCTCGCAAAATTGCTCTTTTTTGGCCGCGTTGATGATGCGGCGACGTTCGTAACTGGTTGCCGTTTGCATGGATTGGTCCCTCCGCTGTGGGCGCATAGGTGCGCCTCGGAATCGTGACGTGCGCGGAGCCCTCGGTTTGAAGAACCGGGGGCTAAACAGGCGTCGGGCGCGATTGAGTTCGCGCGCCAGTTCACGTTAGAGGAACGGGTGGCCCAGTTTCAACAGAAAAGTTGGTGAGAATTATTTTGGGCCCTCTGAGCGGGCATTCTCGAAAGGGCGGCAGATGCTGCGTTGGTTACAGGAGGCACCTCAGAGTTCGAATGCGAAAACACAAACTAGGGAGAGCGACAAAGACAATCCTACTCACTATAGAGGCAACCCCTTGATACTGACGTAATTTCGCTTAGTGCAGGTAGGGTCACCAAGGAACGGCGTTTGACAGTCCTCGCGATACGCTTCAAAGGCTCATTCTGCGTTTGCTTACTGCGAGTCTCACAGTTCTGGCCGACTTTTAATCTACGTAGATATCGGAACAGTGACACAAGTTACACTACGACCTCGGCGTGCTTGCTAACACTTTCGTTGTGGTAATCGCTCAACGTCAAACCCGAGGAGGCGACGTATTCACTGAAATGTTATCCTCGGATATGCCAACGAATGGCACCGTCTTGGATCTAACCTTATTAGCGACGACTGATGGCAGAAAGCACCAACGCCGACCCTTGTATCGCAGGCCAAACAAGCCACCAGGGAGAGCGCAGGTCGAGGCAGAAGCGTATAGTTTAGATGGCTCCGAGGCCCGCTCTTAAGAATCTGCAAACCTGGAGCCGCGACAGGGGGGGCCAATAACTGGTCAGCGAAATAATTCGTTCTCGCCCGTTGCACCGACAACTTACTTGCCAGCCGACATTCGCTGACTATGCAGCCAAGCTAACTGCGTTTCAACTGTTCAAGCGCCTTTTCAAGCAAAGACGTATCGCTGATTGCCCTACCTTTATCAATCCCACGCAGCCATTTGTCGTAGGATTTCAGTACAACCTGAAACCCCGCCTCACTAAGATCAGACCTCCTTATTTTCAACGTCTCTGATGGTGTTTCGCCCGGCTCAAGAATCACTCTCGTTGCCAAACCATTCGACTGCAAAAAATCGACGAACACACGGAGGCGCTCCACGACTCGAGCGCGATATTCGAGGTTCTTCGAAGCGGAAAAATGAACACCAGCATCATCAATTACAAAATCATCCACTCTACTTAACCCTAATAACTCTTGTCGGAACATTTTGAAGGTCGATCAGCGCTCCGGTCGATCTATCACGCACAAATGCACCACCATTGGAACGGATTCTTGATTCTTTTGCCAATTGCGCTGACTTATCCGCTGTTTTACTAGTAGTTTCGACCGCGAATCGCCCTTGCCCATCTTGGATCACCACATGATCAACTCGCCTACCCTCTCCCGTCAACGGATCCTTGGCAAGCGTGCCGTCGGCGTTTCGGAGAGACAGCTCATTCTGAACGGCATCGCGACCGAATCGACTTTCGAGCTTACCTTGAACCTTCGCTTCCCGCGCGTCCCCTGCAGCTTTATTAGCTTTGACATCTCTTTTGGGAGCTACATGATAACCGACCGATGACGACGACTCTCCGAACTCCGAAGCACGTGCAGCGTCTTTGGCTACTTCCCCAACGTTCAGAAGTCGCCTTAAAACGACTCCGCCAACTAGAGGAACGAGCATACTAACGCCTGTGACCACTCGCTGGCTGGTGGAGAGCGGTTTCAGCTCGATCACATTGTAACCCGTTATCGTCTCTACGGCATCACGGACATCGCTCTGAGGACCTACCGAAGTTGCAATGTTGGCGGTGTCTCGCAGATCATCTGCAAATGTTGCAGCATAGATGGCGTTGCGATTCGCAACATAATTCAACTCTTCGGCGTGCGCTCGTCCCATCGCTTGCCGCATTTGCTCCAGTTGATAATCCCTGATCGAGGTATTAGGGGAGGAGGCTTTCAGCGAGTGCTCGAGCCCAGTCGCTCTCGTCATCGACGAGAGGTCATTTAGCGTGGTGAAGTTATTAAGTATCTGACTTGAAGTCAAACGCGTACTTACACCATGGCTAGTAGCGTGGCCAGAAGGGGTGCCAACAGTAGAAAGAGTATTCGCTGGGATGTAACCTTGGCCAATCGTCGGCTTGCGCGTCACATTCCCGCTGTAGCCGCCAGCCAGGGGATAGCCTTGCAACGAGAGGCCCGAAGGGTCGGCATAGTTGACGGGGTCGTTGCCGGCGAACATGTACCAGTTAGAGCCCTCTTGGATCGGGTCTTCGCTGATGAAGCGGCCGACTTCGGGCGTGTACCACCGTTCCCCCTTGAGTTGCAGTTCAGTCGTCGGATCGAGCACGCTGCCGTGATGGCTGAAGACGGTGTCGAGAGCGTTCAGGTCGGGGACGCCCGGAGCCGTTTCTTCCAACATGCCTGCCGCATCGTAGATCGCGGTCGCCATGCCAAACGGCGCGTAGGTCACTGACTGACGGACGGCGAGGTTGCTGCCGGCGATGACTGCGCGAGTCGATTGTTGATGGTCGCCAAGGACTTCGAGCACCTCTTGCTCGGGCTGCAGCGTCGGCGCGCCAGCGGCGTTGAAAACCTGATCGAACAGCACCTCTCCGGTCGAGCCGTACAGGTAGCGATGCTTCACGTCGCCATCGGCCTCGATCGTCATCGTCCGCTGGCCCGACTCGTTTACATAGAACTCCGCCTGAGCAGTTTCGCCGGCCGGAGTGACAGCGCGGTAAATCAAATCGTTGGCGTTGTTGTAGCGGTACTTAACAGTCTCCTTGAGAGCTGCGTTTGCATCGAAGAGTTCGGCTTTGATTAGCCGGTTGCGATCGTCCCAGTAGTATTTCGCGTAGGAGTCGTCCGTTAGCGAGTCGACGCGCTCGAGATTTCCTTCGGCGTCGTATGCGTAGTGATGCCTCCCGTCTTGCGAGAGCCGGTTGCCAGGGTCGTATGAGTTCTGCAAGAGCCCGCTAGCATCGCTCGAAACCGAGCGACGACCGTTCGTCGTCATCCAGTAGTCGCCTTGTTCTTCATCGCCGTACGGCACATAGACGCCGTTGAGTTGGCCTGCCGCATCGAACGTGAACTCCTGGCGCGAGACGACTCGCGTTGAGAACCCTGCAACAGCGGTGTTCCAATCCGTTTCGATGGAGCTAATCCGGCTGACGCTGTCGTGGTCGTAGGTGAATCGCAGTAGCTCCGCTGTGTTGACCAGCGTTGGCGAACCGTTGTACTGAGCACGACGGTGGATTAACGAATCCAAACGGCCGGCGCCATCGTAGCCGTATATCGTCTTGATGTGATTGTTGAACTGGTAATGGCTTAGAACGCTGAAGTTCGTCAGGCGTAGCGTCGACGTCAAGGCTCCCGCCGCATCGTAGGTAAACGGTGCTGAACGCGAGCCGAATTCGAGGCCTGTGCCGCTGACGGGATCGCCATCCGTTACTTTCCAAAGCTCGCCGAACGGATTGAATGACTCGTAGGTGACTGTTTCAAGCTGATTGGCAATAAACTGCTGCCGAGTGACGATGAGGCCGACGGAGTCGTAGGCGTAGGCGTACGTTTGCTTGGTGGCGGGCCCCGACGAGTGGAGCGGGTTGACTAGTTGGACGCTTTGATTGGAGCGTTCGACGAGTCGGTCGAGGCCGTCGTAGCGGTAACTGTCAGTCGCGCGGTAGTCTAGCGTGAAGGTATTGCCGAAGCCGTTGCGACGCGCGTACCGCTCTTCCTCAAGGCGCCCAAGGGCGTCGTAGTACTTACTAGTGAACGCAATGAACGCTTGGCTGCCTACGATTTGCGCCGCCGTGAGATTTTCATATTCCCACGTTGCATAGACTTGGTCGTCGCGGCCGTAGGCGTATTTCGTCGCCCAACCGCTGGTCATATTTCCGTTACCGTCGGGAATATCGCGGTCGACAGTGATCGCTAAGTTCCCGTTGATGTCATAAATGAATCGATGCGTGCCGGCAGCGGTCGTCTCGGTCAACATGCGATCGAGATTGTCGTAGGAGTAGTCTGTTGCGTTGCCCGCAGGGTCGACCAATTTGATCAAGTTGCCGGCGTCGTCGTAGCGGCGAGTCGTCACGTCGCCGCGGCCATCTTCGGAGCGGACCAGTCGCCCCTGCGGATGGTAGGCGTAGCGATCGATCTCGTGGGAGCCCGCGACCAGATTGGCGCCGTTGTTTTTGAGAATGAGCTGACCAGCGGCGTCGTAAACGTAAACCGTTGCGTGAGATTGAAGGGAACCAGCGCCGTCGGGATCTGGATCGGTGGTTCGCACGAGACGGTCGAGGCGATCAAACTCGCTGCGGCTACGCCGCGCCATTGGGTCGATCGCGGCGACTTGATTGCCGACGGCGTCGTATTGGAAGCGCGTCGTCCGCTGCGACAACGAGGAGTCGAACAGGCCTTGTTCGGTTTGCTCGACGAGTTGGCCGACGGCGTCGTAGCGGTTGATGGTCTTGATCGCACGCGGGTCGACGCCCGGGTTCCGCTGAACCTCCTTCACATTGCCGGTTTGATCATAAACGGTCTTGGTGACATCGCGGTCGCTGGCCAGCGCGGCGTCGGCATTGTGAGTCTCTTCGATGAGTCGGTCGAGCTTGTCGTAGCCGTAGGTGGTACGCCGCTGCAGCGCGTGGCCGGGAAGCTCGATTTTTTCGGTAAGGTTCCCAACATCGTCGTAGTCGAAGGTCGTCGTACGATTTAGGTAGGTGACGCCGGCGCTGCCGTTGTCAGCGTCGAAGACTTCTGTTGTGCGGCGATTGCGCGCGTCGTATGCGTACGTCGTCTTCCGCTGATTGACGCCGTTGAGGCCATTTCCACGGCGTTCCAAGACGCTTTTCACGTTGCCGTAGCCGTCGTAGGCCGTGGTTGTTTGCGGGCTGATGAGCGTTGTGGTACTGCCATCCGGATCGGGGAGCGTCTTGACCACGAGGCGATTGAATTCGTCGTAGGCGTACGTCGTTGCATCGCTGAGTGGGTTCGTCTCTTTCTGTAGATTGCCGTTGGCGTCGTACTCGAAGGAGCGACTCGCAATCCGCTCAATGCGGATTGCGTCGGCGTGGATGGCGCCGCTAGCCGCCGCAAAGTGGACGCCGAGCCATCCCGGGCCCTTCCCGGCGTCGATCTTAAATCCGGCGTGCAGCACATTCCAACCGTACGCCACATCGCCGTCTGAGCGTACGACGTCGAACGTGGCGGCGCGTTGATTGACATTGCCGAAGATCTCATCGTGCGGCCAATAGCTGTTCGTTTGCTGACTGTCTGAGAGCGTCTCGTCGTAATAATCGGATAGACGGTACACCAATCCGGTGGTTGCGGTTGGTTGGCCGCTCCAGTGGGCGAGGACTCGATACGTGCCCGGCTCGAGTCCCTCGAATTTCCAGAGCATTTCGTGGGCCGCCGGCGTCGTGGTCGGCGAAATCAGCAATGAGTCATTGCCGTAGTCTGAGGACTGACTGGCGGGAGTCGCCGTTGCCGCGTAGTACGTGAATCCTGGATCGCCCGCGTCGATGGTTTGCTGCGCTGTTGTGAACGTCTCTTTCACGACGCGGCCGAGCCGATCGTGTTCGTAGTAAGTCGAGTTGCCGAGCGCATCGATCTCCTCCACGACGCGCCCCGCGGCGTCGTAGCGGAACTGCGTGACGGGCGCCGCGTTAAGGCCGGAACCGTCGGGATCGGCCAAGCGATGCTGCAGAACTCGACCGCGGGCATCGTACAGCGTGTAGTCGGCGCGGCCGAGAGCGTCGGCGTTCGCCACCACTTGCCCTGCGGCGTCGTAAACGACGCGCGAGCGGTTGCCGTTGGCGTCGACCGTGGCGAGCGGGCGATTGAAAACGTCGTATTTGAACTGCGTCGTGAAGCCGCGCGGATCGGTCGTGGCAATTCGATTGCCGGCAGCGTCGTAACGGTATGAGGTCGTGGGGCTAGCGCCAGTAATGGCGCCGGTGACAGGATCGGGCAGAAGCGTCTTGTCCAAGCGACCGAAGACGTCGTACCTAAACTCGGTCACGCGGTTGAGTTCATCGTGTTGATAACGCACCCGGCCGGCGGCGTCGTAATCGGTGCTCGTCGTCGTGCCGTCGGCGTTGATCGTTTTCACGAGCCGGCCGAGGGCGTCGTAGCGCATCGCGACGACCTGCACTTTGTTGGCGGCGATGTTGGCGGGCGTCTGCTGAGCGCGCGGATCGGCTAGCAACGTCGAAGTGGCGGCAGCATCGTACAGCGAGACGTCGTAGACGGCCGTTTTCACGACGTTGCCTGCGGCATCGTAGTCGGTCGTCGTTAGCGACTGGAGCGTGCCGGTGACGACCCAAGGGGTCGAGATGGCCCGATTGCCGTTGACGCCTTTGAGCGTTTGAGTCTGGACGACGCGGCCGAGCTTGTCGTACTTGAACTGGGTAACGTTACCCTTGGGATCGATCGTTTCGACGAGGTTGCCGAGTTTGTCGTACTTGTTCGTCGTGGTCGGCTCGGTGAGAGTCCCTGCTCCGGCGTTTGCGGGTCCGTCGGGATCAGGAAGCTTTGTTTCGATAAGCCGGCCGGCGCCGTCGTACTTGAAGGTCGTCGCATTTCCGAGAGCGTCGATCTTCCCGACGACGTTGCCGGCGCCATCGTAGCGGAGGCGTTCGACGGCGCCGTCGGGATGGAGCGTTTGGACGAGGCGGTTGCGATTGTCGTAGACGAAACGAGTCGTGCGGTCGAGCGCGTCGGTGACGGCGACGCAGTTACCGAAGGCGTCGTACTCGCGGAGCAGTATCGTGCCGTCGGGATTGATTTGCCGGGCGATGTTTCCTTGGCGGTCATACTCGAATTTTGTCGAACGCCCGAGAGGATCGATCGATTCTCGAACGCGGCCGACAGCATCGTACTTAAATCGGCTGGTGAAAGCGTCTATCGGGTCAATCGCAGGATTGGCGTCGCCGTAACCCGTTTCGCGTAGCCGCCCGAGAGCGTCAAACACGCTTTCGGTGACGACGTTTGTCGGATCGACGGCGCGAATGACGTTGCCGAGCGAATCGTACGAAGTGGCGGACGTGGCGATGATCGCTAGCGTCGCCAAATTGCGCGTCGTTGTCTTCGTCGGGTTGCCAGTGGCGTCATATTCTTCGAAGAGCGTCTCGTAGAAGACCGTGGCTTCTTGATCGTTGAGAACACCTGAATACTTGACCGATTTTAGTAGCCGGCGTGCGTTGAGGTTGGAATCCGTACTAGCGTAATAGTCATACTCTATGGCGTTACCTTGAGCATCGGTTACCCTCCACAGATGACCTGCCGCTTCACCCGACGTGTAGTATTGGCGAGTGGTTGTTAGCTTCTGACCAACATAGAAGCCACTGCCAGGGTCAGCAATGGAGCTAGCCTTATCAACGATCGTTGTGGTGGGAACGACAACATGGAACTTTAGGCCTGCGGGCCGAGAATAGTCATACGTCGTTCGAAAGTCTGGCTCTCCGTTCGACTTCTTCGCAAGGGACTCCTTGAGCAACCCCTTCTTGTAGCCATCAGTTGGTTCGCTGTAGTAAACGAATGCCTCAGAAGCCCCCCGCTCATCACGAGTGCCAAGCATCTGGAACTCAGCAGTCGTATCAGGTGCCCCCCAAGAAGTAACGATCTGTGAACGATCGGCGTGGATTTGCTTTGCAAGCAAACCGTTTCGCCGATGGAAATAAGCCTCGACGTGGCCTAACTCGTCGGTAAATTCAGTCGCGTCGCGGTAGAGGTTATAGCTAAACGTCTGTACGTCGATGTTAGAGTCAGAGGGTAGTTGGTTGGCATCCCCTTGTTTGATGCGAAAGGCCCGGCCATTCGCAAAGTACTCGTATTCTTGCCAAGCCCCATCCGGCTCGGCAATTCTCTGCAGCAATCCCTTCGAATAATGACCCGCAGCAGTGTAGTACGCGTACTGCACCGTCGGATTCGAGTAGTTCTCGACGAGCGCTGCGCTCGCTACTAGGACGGACGGCGATTGCACGGAGGTTAAATAGCGATTGGCATCGATTGCTTGGTGAGCGTAGAACCAAGCAACGGTCGTGCTGCCGGGATTTACTTTAGAGATGCTCTGAATGTGGTTCGTACCAGCAGCATACGACTGGTAAGTAAATGCGAGGTTTCTTGCTGCGGAGCGGACGTCTTCCACGCGTAGAATCTTGCGTGATACCACTTCCGCCAGTACTTGATCGCGGTAGACGACTCTAACGCCGTAGCCATTGAGGTCGACGATCTGAGAGAGGCGGCCTCTAATTGCCTTGCTAGACTCTGTCAGCGCGACTTTTTCAAAGTGATATTCGATTCCGTCGATCGACTTGAAGACGATGGCAACAGCGCTGGCTGTTGCAGAGGTGATCTTTCCTGCGAGACTAGCGGGGATAGCATATGCGACTGTGCTCGTAGGTTCGAAAACCGACCGCTTCCCCAACGCATCAAGCCAAACAATCTTGCCTTCCTGTTCGTAGACAACGTCGCCGAAAGCGTACATCCAACCGACGCCCATGCCGAAATCATCCTTCGACTGCGCATCGTAGTGGCGCGTAAAGGTGAGCGGCAAGCCTGCGTTCGCGAATGCGATATCAGTTTCATCGCGGAACATGTTGCCGTTGGCAACATTGACCGGGTCTCCCATGTAGGTGGCGTAGGTATAGCTGCCGTCTGGGAGGAATGTGTTCTTAGGCGTAACCGAATTGCTTCCGTATCCCCCGCTAGACGATGGTCCCTCATCGGGCACGATCGTGTAAGCGCCACGGCGGCCACTCGCAGTCTCATACTCTGCTACGTATACGGTGCCCTTCCACCCTTCCAGGCGTGACTGCAAACGGGGCACCAACACTCTAATCGTGCCGATCGCCTCACCGGGAATCGGCGCCCCTGACTCGTCGCGGGCAATCTGACCATCTACACCCCGAGTCACGTTCTCAAGGACGTCGATCAATTTCTGCGCTGCTTCGACGTCGTGGTGCTTCAGCCCACCGTTCTCGCTGTACATGAGTGAATCACGGTTGCGCACGCTGGCATTACTTTGATCGAACGGAGTTCGTCGCCACGCAATCAGCCCAAGTTCTCCACGAAAGTAAATTACACGTCCGTTGGGCGTTTGCACGCTCTCGAACACCTGAACCGTATTCTCTGAGGAAATCTCACCGCTGAAAGTGAAGCCCGGGCGGACTTGAAAGGCATCGTCTATCCCTCTTACCGTTGAGATGCTCTCCGTATTGAGCACCTCTTCGATCACTGCGTTCTCAAGCGCCGAGCTATTGAATCCAACCAACTGAAACGCCTCTGAGTTTGGGTTTCCGTTGGAGACATCAAAGCTAACGTGGTTCACATTTGGGAGATCGACGCCCAAGTCATGCGGCACGATAGGAAATTGCAGGTGAGCGATGGCCTCCTGCGAGATCGTCAGCAAGTACGGGTCGGCCGTGACGACGCCTGATCCGACCCACTGCTGAGCGCTGATCGTGCGCATCAAGGCATCAATCGATCTATTGCTACGATTGAACTCGTACCAATACTTTGCTGCCGTATAGTTAAGAAGTTCGTCAATGTCCGACACGTCGTCGCCATTGAGCAGCAGCGAGTTTAGGTTCGATTGCAGGTTGACGAGATGCTGATGCGAGTACTGATTTGCATCGAAGCTAACCGCCAGAATCTGCCCTGGATCCCGAGAGTACGTGTAAGCTTGCCCGGTTGTACTAGTGAAGTCCGAGGGGCCGGCATGCGTGATTTTAAGCTTCGCCTTATCTCCGACCTGAAAGAACTCGCCAGCCCCACCTTCGTCGACGATCACACCGTCGATGGAAAGGCGAGCTCGATATGTGTCATCGAGTTGAGATGCTGAAATGTTCTCCGTCTTAACGTAATCGATGGCTATGGAACTCAAGCTTTGCTTGGGCACGACAACAGTGGTTGAAACATGCGTGCTGTCCGCGCCGACGCTGCGTTCTTTTAACGCAATATTCCGAAAATACCCCTCGGAAGCCGGTCCATTACCATCGCGGTCTGAATGTAGGACGATTCGTCGTAGCGTCGCAGTTTGGCCAGCCGACAACGAACTGCCGATGGGCAAAGTGAACTTGGTGTAGCCATCGGTACTCGGAGTACTAGTAAAGTTCGTAGAGTAGGCCGGAAAAACTCCCGTTCCGCCTATCTTGAACAGGCGACTAGGCTGACCTGCGTTGTTTCCCGAGAAGAGATCAACGTCCCAACCAACTCCAACCAAGCCCCCCGCGGCTGTTGATTTGTATTCAATCTCCAGCGCAGTCCCGGGAGTAATCAGCTGACCATCGCCTGAAAAAGCGATGCTGCGGTAATCTCCTCCCTTCTGCTGGACAATTATCTTCCCACCGTCTGTTGTCGTGAAGGTGAAGCCTGGAGTACCTCCCCCCGATCTATTTAGAGTAGGTTCTTCGTACAGAATAATACTTCCGAACTGAGCTTCGCTGGCTCCATGATGGCCAAAAACAACGTACTGCATGATCGTGCCGACGTTGCTATCGAGATTCGAGAAGTACGATACTTTGTCGGTCACCTCACTACTTGTGTATACAGGCCCGTACTCGATGTACTGTTGCGTCGGCACTCCCGTTAGAGACGACAGATCAGTGTCGACGCCCCACACGATGTAACCGTTAGCGGGAGATGTCCGCATGCGGAAAACCATCCGCGTTTCGTCAGTGATCTTGTATCCGCCAGGAATTTGAACTGCGAAGTACTGAGTTACTCCGTTATCAAGGTCCAGGTAATCGCCTTCAGGGTTAAACGCCGTTTCAAACTCCGACGCACTCCTGCTAACTGGAACTGCTCCCCCGTTGGGTTGGTTTTGGTAGTTGTAACGAAAGATTGTTGACGATGTGATGTCGACATACTTTGCTCCAGGAGGGTAGTCATCGCCGAATGTAAAACCGCTAGGAAGCGTGACCTGAGTCGTGCGCAGCAGGTCGTCAATGTTTCGATCGAGCGAGACTGTCGCACGATGAGTCAATCGATCTCTTAAAGCCGGAGTCTCAACGATTGCGGTGAAATTATTGAACTCTTCCAGAGCCCCCTCACGTTCAACTCCGAACGCCATCCCAAGCGGAAGGGATGAAAAAAACTTCTGAAGTATGGGACCATCGTAAGCCGCTTCCGCCAGGGAAACCCCCGGTGAATTGCTGATGAGGTGCTGCATCACCTTGTCTTCGAAATACTCGACTGGCAGAAGGTTCCTGTCGAGGTTAAGCAGAAAGTCTGCTTCGTTTAATTCCGTTGGAATATCAGGCAGAGACGCCGGGCGATCCTGGAATTTCCATGAGGGATCGACATCGGCCCATACTAAGCCGGTAGGCGTTGGCACCCGCACTCTAACCCATGCGTGCTTGAACCGAATGTCGCCGTCCGGCGCTTCGTCTGCACCACTGTGAATGCTCTGCTTGATCACTTGTAGCGCTGCTGTGGAGCCCGTAACTCCGAGCCACTTCATCGCTTGCGTTGGCGATACCTGCACTAAACCAGTAGCGATATTAGCTTCGAAGCCCGCCGCTTCGAGGCGCCTAACAAGTAATGCCGCTTGATCCCAGTCGTTCCCCGCCTTCGTTTGCTCCGTCGCGGTCGGGCCTTTCATCAGGCCTGGGTACAACTCCAACTCCACGTTGTTGTAGACCCACGAAAACTCTTCGATCACTTTCGCCAGCGCCTTGTCGGCGTCGAGCGTTGCGGTTGCTGCGTTGTAGCCGTAGTTGATCCAGGCGTTCCAATCGGCGGCGGCCGCAAAGGCTGGAGCGCCGTCGACGCCGGCTCCGGACAGGCGGACCATCCAAGGGGCGCTGCCGCTGGTGCGCGTGATGACGTCGGCGCGGCCGTCGCGGTTGACGTCTTTAAAGAACTGTTGGAACGAGGGGGCGAATCCGCTCAGTGATGCGATGCTTTTGGGGGCTGCGAGACCGAAGGCGTCTCGGTAGTCGGCGATGCTCCAGGCATAACTGCCTGCGTTTGATATCCCGCCGAGGATCTCGTCGCTGCCGTCGCCATCGAAATCGCTGGCATAGACGACGTTCCAATTTGCCGGCAAGGCGGCCGATTGGATCAGGAACGTCGAACCGTCGGAGATAGCCAGCTGGTAAACGCCGGAGCTGGAAATCAACAGGTCGTCGCGACCGTCGCCGTTGAAGTCGCCGACGACGAAGGTGCTGAGCGCCGTCACTTCGCTCGGCGCCAGTCCCCAGGACCCGATCTCGTACCCGCCGCTGGCGGCGGATGCGGCAGAGACCTGCAGTGAGTGCGTGAGCCCATCGAACAACACCTTGTCTTCGCGGCCGTCGCCATTGAAATCGCCGACGGCGCTAAGCGGCGCCGAAAGCTCGACCGCGCCCATGTCTCGGGCCGATGTCGCGTTAGGTTCCGCGCGTTCGATCAAGCGGCTGAATCCACGCTGATCGGTGGCGGGGGCGTCGACAGCGGGTCCGCCGGTATCAATCAGCGGACTCCCTGACAGCGGAACGTGAGTCTTGTTTGGCCCGCCGTAGTTATCGAGCGGAGATAGCTTGGGATCCCACGGAGCGACAGGCGTGCCGATCTTGTTGCCCGCTCCCGTCACCGGCTCCTGAGCCAAACAGCGAGTAAGAGCTGCTGTCGCTAAGATTGCCGTCGACGTCGCGGTGAACAGGCGACGCCACGCCATTCGTATTTTGAGCGATGATTGAGCTTTGAATGATCGGCGCAGCGGAGCCGCCGCGGACGTCGATTCCGGCGCCGTCGGATAATCCGCGATTGAAAGCGATCGTCGAGTTAACAATCTTCAGCGGCGAACTGACTGCCCAAAGACGTATTCCGCCAATGTAGGCGGACGCATTGCCAGAGACCGTGCTGTTCTCAATGAGCGGCGACGTGACCGCGCCGACAAGCTGAATGCCGCCTGCCGCCGACCATTGATCCAAGGCGAAGGGAACTTGCGAGGCGTTGTTGGAGATCGTACTGCGTCTGATTTCGAAGCTGCCGCCCGTGGGATACGCGGCGATGCCGCTTCCTTCGACGGCATGGTTGTCACGAATCGTCGAGTCGTTGATGAACAGCGAGTTGGGCCCGTTCGATGAGTCGCTGAGGCTGGCGATCGCGCCGCCCGCACCGCCGGCAGTGTTGCCGGAGACTTCGGCGCGATTGAGCTTCAACGTGCCGTAGTTAAGGATAGCGCCGCCGTAGTCGCTGGCGTTCCCTCCGGTGAGTTTCAGGCCGTTGATGGTCGCGACGGCGCCGGCATTAACCTGAAAGATGCGGTGGTTGCCGCCCGCCGCCACCGTCAGCTGATCGGCTCCAAGGCCGTTGATGGTGATCGACTGCGGAAGCGTGAGCTGGCTGTTGAGCGTGATGACGCCCTGCGCCAGCGAGGCGTGGAAATCAACTTGATTTCCGGAAGCGGGCGCCGCCGCAATCGCTTCACGCAACGACGTATGGCCGTCGTTGGCGTCGCTCACGTCGGCCAGCGTGTCGACGGTGACCGTCAGCATCTGCCTGGCTTCCAGCGACTCGATTCGCGACCACCGGCCGCGGGGGGAGGTGGTGCGAGGTTTCCTCACCACTCGACGAAATCCCAATCGAGCGAGGACTTGATTCCAGCAAGAGGGATGATGACGCATCGGGATGCCTCAGTTGATGTGGAGCATTGTGGCTTCGAGCGTTTCTGCACAAAGGCGTCGGCAGCGCGTGGCGTCCCAGGCGCTCGACCTTGCTAACGTTCAAACTGCCGCTGGAAATGCACCGAGCCATTTACTAGTGCCATTGACTCGCGCCATCGTTCAGCAGGGCGCATGGTCGTCCCGCAAGCGGTTCTCCCACGACAGGGACGCCCGACCAGAGAATCTGCGCGTGTTTGCAACTGCGCAGCGAAGATTCATCCGGCGAACGACGGAAGGCAAGCGCGGCACGGCGTTGAACGGCCCAGTGTGATGGCGCTGCGTGCGGACGGCCGCCCTGCACGCCTCAACATTTGCCAGCGTGCGGGTGGTTATACATTACCAAGTCTCTTTATCAATATTCTTATTAAAAAAAGACCACCTTTTAAATTGCCATTTCCTGCCGACTCGACGCAAAGCACGTTCATGTACCGATTTAGCAAACGGAATGAATCGAGGGAGCTAATTCGACATTAGGCAAGAAACGTGCGAATTCGTGCATCCGTAAGCTACTCTCGCTGGGTTAAAACTCCGGTTTATGTCGGACTTCGGAGTGGCAATCGTTTGCATCAATTCCGCATGCTGCGATCGGCGCACAACTAATGCCACGCAACGCCGAGAGCACCGGCTACGGTTCGAAATAGTGTGAATGATTCCGCACACGGCGCGTCGAAGAAATCGCCAAGTCTCATTCAATCAATGAGTTGGTCGACGAGATTCGAGCTGCAGGCTCATGCCGCAGCTCGCGAACCGGCTCAGCCGCTTTCCCGCTAGCGTCGCTCACCTTGAGAAAACCAAAGTATTTCTCGATTCGACTGACTTGAGCGCTGGTCTAATTTGCGACTGACATCAGCAAGGACAATGCCTCGGCAATGGCCTCGCTACTTGTGGCCAGGACGACGTCATCGTAGAGCCAGCCGCCACTTTGTTCCTTAGGCTGCGCTTCCAGGCGGAGCCGATCGAATTGGAACTGTTCGATGATTTGCACGGCATCGGGCGTCGAAGTCGCCACCTCCGCAAGCTGAGGATCGCACCAAACGGCGGCCTCAGTCTTGCCTTCGTCGATGCGCAACCGCACCACCCATAGGTGTTCCTCGAAATCTGGCAATTGCGGCTGTTCGCCGGGAATGGACGAGTCTTTGTCGAGCGTTTGTAGCATTTCTGCCGGCGTTCCCATGCCCGCATGCATGTGGATGCCATAGTGCACGATAGGAGCCGGCTGGCCAATAAACAGCGGCTCGTCGACCGAACGATTGTCGCCGTACATGAGCGACATGCCGGCCCAGGAAAAATCGGCATTTTGCGGGCCGTAGGCTTTCGTTCGCCAGCAGAGCCAGACTTCGCCCGAGCGATGGCCGATCATGCCGCGCTCATCGACAATGCCGCTGAGGAACGTTCGCGACTGTGGGCCGTTGTCGAGATCCAAGTAACAACTGACGTCTTTCTCGACTGCGAGCGAGTTCGACGCCCCGAAGCGTTTGTTCGAGTCGTTGATGTTCGTTTTGAACAATGGATCGCCCGTTTGGCGAACGGCAGGGGAGCGGAATCCGATCGAGAACTCGTTCCCCACCGATTCGCGGTGGAAGCCTTGGTAGGCGAGCAAGCCTTTGATTCTCAGTAGTTCGTAGAAGGCGACCTTTGCGGCCGCGTCGCGATCGCCGCTCTGAGCTTCTTTGCGCAGTTGCACTTCATCGGCGCGAACAAACTGCCGGTCGTGCGCCAACTGAGTGGGAAGCAAGGGCGTCGTCGACGACGTCTCGATCGTCGCTTCCCAGCCTGCTTGCAGTTGGACGCCTGCGCTTGCCGTATCCGCGGCTCCCGCTTCTGGAAGGTCGAGCCGGACTTCGCCCTCGTACACGGCGACGTCCGTCTCGTTCGTGGCGCTAACCGCGACGCCAAATTCAGTGCCGAGGTCGACGATCGATGAGTTGGGGGCGTCGATCGTGAGCGACTCACCGGCGCTTTTGTTGAGTCCGACAACTTTGCCGCGCCGCAACGCGAGGCGATTGCTGGCGGTGACCGTGGCGTCGACGGGGCCTTCGAGCACCAAGGTGCTGCCGGAGATCGTGGTGATTTGCACGATGCCGCGCTCGAATGCAATGACGTCGTCTTGCCGAACGACGGCGCCGACGGCGAGTTGTTTTCCGTCGCGAGCGGCAACGCCGAGAGCTTCGGAGAGCACGGCGACGACGGGAGGCTGGGGTGGAGGCAACGGCGGAGTGGGCGCGACGTTGACCTCGGGCTGAGGCGGCGCCTTTGGTTTAGGTTCCGGTTCCTTAACGGCGAGCAGTTTGCTCTCAGCGGGCTGCTGGGCGTTCATCCAAACGCCGACGCCGATCGCCAAGAGCAGTCCGGCGGCAATGCCAAGGATCGCGGCGATCGCGAGCGGCCGTCTCGAATCGGCTTTCTTACGCGGCAGGCTGCTCAACGAAGCGTCGGGCGTCGCTCCCAACGCTTCGATGTCGCGGAGCGATTGTTCGATCGCCAGTAGGTACGCTTCGTTCTTCTGGGCCGGAATTTCGTCGAGCAATCGCTTGGGAGAGAGCTCCCGGCCGAGGTAATCGTGCACCATCGCGAGTAGCAGCAGATGCGTTGGCTCGATCGATTCGTTCTCTTGTTGATTGGCGTGCCACAGGTGACGGCTCGCTTCGTTAGCGGGGGCGTCGAGCAGTCTGCTCCAGCGATGCAAGTCGCCCGCATCAAGCGCCGCCGTCTGCTCGCCACCGCGGCTCACACATCGTGCGACCAAATGGATGCGCACCTTGCTGAGATGCAGTTGCACATGCTGCATGGGACGATTGAGATGCATGGCGATGCGGCGCGGCGACAAACCGTGCAGGTAGCGTAAGCACAACACTCGCAACGTATCCGCCGGGAGAAGATGCGGAATGCACTCGTCGAGAATCTCGTGAACTGACGCCGCGTCGAGCAGCGGCGTGAGCTCGGGCGCCGCAAACGCGCTGTCGAGCAGATCGTGCGTGAGGACGTCCGCGTCGCTGCCTGTAGGCGCGGCCTGCTGCAGCACTTCCCATGTCGCATCGGCCGTCGCGGACCAAAACGCCGCTGGACTCATATCCGGCTCGTAGTCGGCAAGGAGTTTGTTGACAATCGCTTGAACAGCGCGCGCCGCGGCGGCAGGCGGCGCGACGCGCAGGCTTGTGATCGCGAGGATACGGGGGAAGAGTTGCAGCCAATCTTGCGAGTGCGACTCATTTGCCGCACAGGCCGTCATCACCTGAATAAACCTCGCGTCGTCGGCGAATCGCAGTTGCTGCTGCGCGATGTCGGCAATCGGCCGCACTTCTCCGGGGATCGTCTCGTCGATGACCGTAGCCGCCTGCTTGCGAGCGGAATAGATCCATTGCAGCGCCGATTCAAGCTGCGCGTACTGCAAGTAGAGTTGTCGTCCGCGCGGGCTGGCCAGCAACAGCTCGTTCAGCCGCTCTTTGTCCTGCTTGCTGATGACGCCTTCGAGCAAGTCGACGACGAGACCTTCGATCAGCGCCAGATCGTCGCGGTCATTTGCAGAATCTGCCATGGTCGTTCTCAATCTCGATTAGGCGCCCAAGCCCGAGGAATTGCGGATGCTGGCGGTGATGCATTGGAAGAGAAGTCTGCGAATGCGAGCAAACGTCCGATGAATCGTGCGGCTGGTCTTGCCGAAGGAATCGGCGACGCCTTCGACGCTCATCCCACTTTGGTAGCGCAACTCCAGCACGTTGCGATCTTCTTGAGGCAGTTTCTTGAGGCAAGACTCCAGAGCGTCGCGCCGCATGTCGAAAAGGTCGCTGTTTTCGATCATTTCAAACGAGAGGACTTCGATCAGCTCTTCATTGAACCAAAGACGATCGGTGGCCGTTTTGCGACGATGGCGGACGACCTCGATGTGGGCGATGCCGCACGCCCAACGAAAGAAGTCGCGAGTGACGTCGTAGTCGGGCCATTTCTTCCAGAGCGCGAGACTGGTTTCTTGCAGCACGTCGTCGGCGTCGGCCTTGGTCGGCACCAACGATCCGATGAACGAGTGGAGCCCCGATTGGTGCTTCGCGAACAGCTGCACGAACAACGTCGACGGAGGGGGTTCGCGTAGATCTTTCATAGGACAAAGAGATCGCTTGCAAGAGTGAAGAGGGGCGCCAGGCGCCATCGTGGCGCCGCACGTCGGCGCGCAAATCGGGTACAAGCCAACCTCAGTTAGAGGCAGAAAGGATGCGGCCGTCAACTAGACGCGGCGTGAATTGGCACTTCAGCGGTGACGCGGATCCGGGGAAAGAAGTTGCGGCTCACGCACGAATTTCAGAAAGTCGCCACGAACAGATTTTCCGAGAAAACTCAATCCAATCATAGATTCTTGCCATTTTCGAAATTTTCCATGTCACGTTCGCCGGCTGCGATGCGGATATGTCTCCGAGAGCAAGTTCCGACCTGCGCAGGGCAGACGCTGCAGGCGTCGGTTCGTGCAATTGATTGAGTGAAGGCGTCGCGCCCGAGTGGTCGCTCGTGCGCTGGCGGAGCGGCTGCGGCCGCGCCTTCAACGACCTCGCGAAGTAGGCGCATCCTGCTCGACGAGTTGCATTCATTCGGTAGTCGCTTTGGTTTGCCAAAGCGGATGAGTCGTTCGACTCAACAAACTCTTTTGGCTTTTCCACAGTTGGCGTCGACTGCGGGCCGGTGCTTGTCATCGGTTGACGAGCATTGCACGCCCCGCGGCAAATGCGCGTCACGCGCAGCGACGCGACACAGTTGCTTAGAAACACAACAGGATCGATCAACTCGGCGGCCTTTTCGGCGGTTGCGCGATCCGCATGATTTAGAGGATGAACAGCATGCCCCTAAACCGGCTTCGAACTTTCTTTTCGCTCTGCATCGCCGCCAGTTGCGTGGCAACGCAAGTCCACGGCGTGGTCCTCGTCTCCGACGACTTTAGCAGCGCTACATCGGGAACGGGCTGGGCGGCGGGCAACGTCTGGGAAGCGCTCGAGAACGGTCACGCGACGACGCTGCCGACGGGCGGCGCGCACACCACCAACTTCCGTGATTTCGCCACGCCGCTCGATGCGTCGAACGCCAAGACTTATATCAAGGTCGACTACGCCCAGACGGTCCCCGGCAACGGTAACGAATGGGGCGGCCTCGCGTTCTTCACCGGCGTGGAAGGCAACGCCGGCAACGAAACTTTCTTCATGGGCAACACAGCCCCGAGCAACTACTTTTCACTCGACTTGAAGGGGGGGCAGATCGTCAACAGCCCCATACCGATCGACAACAAGACCCACACGCTCATCACAGAAATCGACACGACCGGCGCGGACGACGTCTATCGCTTCTGGGTCGACAACGTCAATCTGAGCGCTCCCTCGGCAACCTACACCGTTGTCGGCGGCGGGCCGATTACGGGGCCGTGGGGGACGCTGCGGCTCGGTAGCCAAGACGACACGACCGACTCCTACGACAATCTTGTGATCGGCACGACGGCCGCGGACGTTGGCTTGGCGGCTTCGACGCTGACGTTGACGGTGAACCGGTCCACTGGCGCCGTCTCGCTCAACAGTCCGACAGCGCTCACCAAAGTCGTCGGCTACGAAATCCGCTCGAATGACGGAGCGCTTCGACCAAGTCAGTGGACCACCGTCACGGGGCACTACGACAGCCCCGGCAACGGCGGCAATGGTTCGGTCGATTCAAACGATCCGTGGACCGTTCTTTCGACCGATCCCACCAATACCACGAACCTCGCTGAGTTCTCATTTAGCGTCGCCCCTGGCGACGGCGGTACGATTGGCGCCGCGGCCGTGAATCTGGGGACGATTTGGGCGCGGTCTCCGTTTGAAGATCTCTCCGCCACGGTAATTGTCGACCAAGGGGGCACGCAAGAGCACATCGGCGCCACCGTCGTCTACACGGGAACCGGGCCCGCGTTCGGCGACCTCAATGGCGACGGCAACCTCAACGCGGCCGACTGGACGTTGTTCAAGTCAGGGCAGGGGGCCGTCGACGGAACGCTCACGCCGCTGGCCGCTTACCGCAAAGGCGACTTGAACGGCGACTTCAGCCACACGCTGCAAGATTTTGATCTGTTTGCTGAAGCCTACGACCTTGTGAATGGCTCCGGCGCCTTCACCGCGATGGTCGCCAGTGTGCCGGAACCGAGCACGTTCGTCCTGGTGCTCGCCGGCCTTGCCGCCTGCGTGGCGAACCGCCGGCGCAAAGTCGCCGCCGTTGCCGCGGCGCTGGTGGTGTTCTCAGCCGTGGGTGCCGCACCGAACGAAGCTCACGCCGTGATTGTCGCCTCCGACGACTTCAGCGCCGAAGGCTCCGGCACGGGCTGGGCTGCCGGCGATAACTGGGATAACGTCACCGGCGGCGTCGCCGACACGCAGTTCGCCAATGCGAAATTCCGCGCCTTTGCCACGCCGATTGCCCCGTACGATTACAACAAGCTGTACGTTGCCTTCGACTTCAAATTGACGTCCGGCGCTCAGTGGGGCGGGCTCGCCTTCTTCACTGGCCCCACTGGCGGGAACGAAACGCTCTTCGTCGGGGATCCTGGCCAGTACAACGCCTACGGCGTCGACCTCAAGCAAGGCCAAGTCCTGCCGGCGAACCCACTACCAGTCGGCGTCCCGGCCACCAACACGGCGTTCCATCGTTTGATTGTCGAACTCGATTTCGACAACGATCTGACGGCGCCCTTCGACGACAAGTACAGTTTCTGGGTCGACGGCTCCGACGTGAACGCGCCGACCTACACGACGACGATCCAGAACTCGCCGATCGCGGCGCCGTGGCAGTCGCTGCGTCTGCAATCGGCGGGCGGCGGCGAATGGTTCCAGGTCGACAATCTGCTGATCACCGACGATGCGAACCTCGTCTTCTCGCCGACGCTGAATCTGCTCGTCGACAAGGCGACCGGCAACGTCACGATTCGCAACACGACCGGCACGCCGATTCCGATCAGCGCGTACTCGATCGAAAGCGCTGCGGGGATGCTTAACAGCGGAACGCTGGCCGGCGATTTCAACCAAAGCGGTGCGGTCGACGGCGCCGACTTCCTCGCTTGGCAGCGTCAGTATCCCGCACTTGGCGCCGCCGACTTAGCGGCCTGGAAAGCCAACTTCGGCGCCAGCGGCCCCGGCACGGGTGGTTGGTCGAGCCTCGCCGATCAGCATCCGGCTGGCTTCCCCGCCGGCAACGGTTCCGGCAACGGCTGGGAAGAAGGGGCTAACCCTAGCGCGACGGAACTTGCGGAGTATTACCTCACGGGCCAATCGTCGGTGGTCGCCGGCGCCAATCTCGGATTGGGCAAAGCGTACAGCGGCGGAGCAGCCGGAGCCCAAGACCTGCAGTTCATCTATCGCTCGAACGGCGAACTCAAAGTCGGCACGATCAGCTACACCGGCGGCGCGGTGGCTGCCGTTCCGGAACCAGGCTGCTGTTGGTTGGCGGCGATGGGCGCGACTGCGATCGCGTGCCGCGTGCGTCGTGTTCGCGCTGCGTGAGCCCGAACGCTTGGCTGCCGCAAGCTATTGGGGAAGCTTGCGGCAGCCTCCATTTTTACCGCCATAACATCGAACCATCGCAATCGTTGATTTCGATGGACACCCCGCCCGGCTATCGGCGCTTTGCCATGAGAAGGATGGAGCGAACTGTGAAACGTTCAACTGTACGAAGCGCCTTTACGCTGGTCGAACTGCTGGTTGTCATCGCGATCATCGGCGTGCTGGTGGCGCTGCTACTGCCGGCGGTCCAAGCGGCGCGGGAAGCGGCCCGTCGCGCCCAGTGCAAAAGTAGCTTGAAGCAAATGGGCCTGGCCGCGCTGAACCTGGAAGGGACGCACAAACATTTCCCGACCGGCGGCTGGGGCTGGCGTTACGCCGGCGACCCCGATCGCGGTTTCGGCAGCCGGCAACCAGGCGGATGGTACTTCTGCATCTTGGCGTACACCGAGCAAAACGCCTTGTGGCAGCTCGGCGCCGACGGCAACCCTAACACGATCACGCCCGCCCAGCGCGCCGGCAGCAAGCAACGGCTGCAATCGGCGGTCTCGATTTTTAATTGCCCTTCGCGTCGCGGCGCCGACGCTTATCCGTTCACCAACGCCAGCGACTACTTCAACGCTGATCGGCCCACGAACGTTGGCCGCAATGACTACGCGGGCAACGCGGGTAGTTTATCGACGTATGCCTTGTACTCGGGACCGGAACCGACAGGCGGGACCATGCCCAACGCGATGGCGTCGGCGTCGGAGTACGGAGAGTATTCTGTTCCTTTCGAGCGTGACGGACGAGTCGCTCGCCTCGCCGGCAATGGCGTGGTGCTGGCCCTCGCAGAAATGCGGATGGCGGAAATTACCGACGGCACGTCGCAGACGTTCTTTGCAGGCGAAAAGTACATTCCCGCTGGGGAGTACGACACGTCGGCTTGGATCGGCAACGATCAAGGCTGGGATCAAGGGTTCGATCACGACGTCGTACGCTGGACCAAATTCCCGCCGGCCGCGGACGGCGCACCGCCGGCGATTAGTGCAGATGACGCAGTGACGATCTACGGCAGCGCCCATCCCTCTGGTTGCCAAATGGTCAACTGCGATGGTTCGGTCGTGACGATCTCGTACGACGCCGACCCCACGACCTTCGCTCTGAGGGGTTCAAGGGACGATGGCCAGCCGGTCGGCGAGTAGCGACTGTAAGAAACTGCCACCGACGTGGCCGTTGAACTTCTCCAGCGTCAAGCCAACGCTGGCTTCGTCCTATTGAGGACCGGCAGGATGTTGGTGACGCGTCGACGCGATTGAGTTGCACCGAGAACGACCGACTGGAACAACGAAGAGCGCAGCGTTCGATCATGAAGCTTAGCACCTTGAGAGCAACGCCGCGCGAGGCGTCGCGGCGACTTCGTCTGGAAAGCTTGGAACAGCGCTGCCTCCTTGCAGGGGACGTCTATCTCGTCAACTTTGGCTTGGCAGGCTCTGGGCTTCCCAATCGCTTTCTCGACGACACGGGCCAGGTCTTTGCCGCTCACGGCAACGGCTTGTCCTACGGATGGTCGACCGATCACACCGATCAATCGCGCGATCGCGGCGTCAACGCCGATCAGCGTCTTGATTCGCTGATTCACATCGAAGCGGGCGCCAAGTGGGAGTTTCAGCTTCCCAACGGTCGCTATCAGGTTACCGCCTCGATCGGCGACGCGGCGAATCTCAGCACGCATACGCTGCGGGTCGAGGGAACGACGGCATTCAACGCCGTTCCGCTCGCGGCCAACCAGTTCCTTCAATCGACGGTCACGGTCAACGTCCTCGACGGTCGGCTGACGCTCGACAGCGGAGCGGCGCCCGACAAGGCGACGCGCATCAACTACGTCTACATCGTCGGCGTCCCGTCGACGACGAATGGCGCCCCGGCGGCGCCGACGATCATGGAACCCTCCCATGACGGACATATCGCCAATCCCAGCGACGTCCATATGGAGGCGATCGGTTTCACAGATCCTGACGGCGATACCCATCAAAACAGCGATTGGGAAATTTGGACGGCCGACGCGAACGGCCAGCCGGTGGAACTCGCTTGGACGACGATCGGCATCGCCGGCGTCGAGCGCGTTCACACGCACCTGGGCGACGGGATCTTCGTCGGCATCCACGCGGGACAGGCCGACCTGAACTATTCAACCAACTACGTGATGCGCGTCCGCTTCCGCGATAGCGCCGGTTCCGTGAGCCCCTGGGCGACCCGCACCTTCAGCACGGGCGCGATCACTCAGGCGTTCCCGCTGGAAATCGACGACGTGGAGACAACGCCCGCGCCGACGTGGACGAACGGCGCCGGCGGGCCCGTTGTGCTGCCTGCGCCAATTGGAGTGAAACCCAAACTCCAACTCGAATCCCCGCAAGGCGGCGTCCTGCTGTCGATTGCCGGCAGCAACGGCGCCGTGAATGCGGTCACGAACCCAGCGGCGCTCGCGCTGCACGTCAATCCGCGCATCGCCGTCTCCGGCGGCGTGGCGGGACTCACGCTCGCTGAATCTGATCTGACGTTCATCGATGGATCGGGCGCCGAACGGACGGTTTACCTGCCAGCAATCAACGTCGCAGCCAACGCGACCGCATACTTCTGGGTCGCCGCCGATGGCGCGACCTACTACGGCGCCGCCAATCAAACAGCGCCCGATTTCTCGAATCTGGCTCGCTCTTCGATTCTCGGGTTCGCGACGCTCGAGCCCGGCTACCGCATTGAAGTCGTCGCTTCCGGGTTGGAACTACCGGTCAACATCGCCTTCGTCACCAACCCTGGCCCCGATCCGAACGATCCAAAGTTCTACGTGACCGAACTCTACGGCAACGTGAAAGTCGTTTACAACGACGGCTCGATCCACAGCTATGCCACGGGCCTGCTGAACTACAACCCGACGGGCGCTTTTCCCGGTTCGGGCGAGCAAGGCGTGGCGGGCATCGTCGTCGATCCCGCGACGGGCGACGTCATCATCACGCGCGTGCGCGATACGGACGGCATTGAGGGCGGCGACCATCACCCGCAGGTAGTGCGGCTGCACAGCATCGACGAGGGACGCAGCTCCAGCGGCGAGACGGTCATTCTCGATATGGTCGGCGAAACGCAGGGCCAATCGCACCAGATTTCCGACGTCTCCATCGGCCCCGACGGCAAGCTCTACGTTCACAATGGCGATGGCTTCGACGCGAACACCTCGCTGAATTTGAATTCGCTGCGCGGCAAGATCCTGCGGCTCAATCTCAACGGCACGGCGCCGAGTGACAACCCGTTCTACAACGCCGCCGACGGCATCACGGCCCGCGACTACGTCTACGCTTACGGGTTCCGCAATCCGTTCGGCGGCTCGTGGCGGGCGGCGGACGGCAAATTGTACGAAGTCGAAAACGGCCCCGGCTCGAACGACCGCTTCGCGCAAGTCAATCGTGGCGCGAGCTACGGTTGGAACGGCAACGCCGCCTCGATGACGACCAATGCGATTTACAACTGGAACGTGCCGCATGCGCCGGTCGACGTCGCCTTCATCCAACCGCAAACGTTCGGCGGCAGCGGATTTCCGTCCTCGCAGCAAGACGTGGCTTTCGCAACCGAATCGGGCCCAACGTGGGCGACCGGCCCGCAATCGCAAGGCAAGCGGATCGTCAAATTCAAGCTCGACGCCAACGGCGCGTTGCTCGAAGGGCCGACGACGTTCGTCGAATACGTCGGCCAAGGCAAAGCAACGATCGGCGGCATCGTCGCCGGCCCGGACGGACTCTACTTCACGGATCTCTACCCAGACCTGAACTTCCAAGATCCCACGGCCGCCGGGGCGCGCATCCTGCGCATCAAGTACGTCGGCACGGGAGCGGCGCCGATCAACTTCTCCGGCGACCGCCTGGCCGGCACCGGGCCGCTCAGCGTGCAGTTCACCGACGAGTCGGCCGGCGTCGGCGTCACCAGTTGGTCGTGGGCGTTCGGCGACGGCGGGACGAGCAGCCTGCAAAACCCAACGCATGTTTACACGACGCCCGGCGTTTACGACGTCACGCTCACGACCGTCGGCGCCAACGGCATTCAGTCGCTCACCCGCAGCGCCTATGTGGTCGCGGGCTACCGGCCTGAAGACACCAACCAAGATGGCGTCGTCAACCGCGCGGTCGACGTCGCCAACCTCATTGCGAGTTGGAATCGCGATACCAGCACGCTCTCGACGCATGCGAAGCTGCTCGCAGGCGACAACAATCTCGATGGGCGCGTCGACCTTGATGACGCTTACCGACTGCTGCAGGCGCTCAAAGCTGCCTCCGCGCCGGTGGTCACGCTGCCGGGCGATTTCAACGCCGACGGCCGCGTCGACGGGGCCGATTTTCTGGCGTGGCAACGCAACGGCGGCAGCCAGAGCGATCTCAATGCGTGGAAGCAGAACTTTGGCGCCGGCGCTTCAGCCGCTGCAGTCGAAGCACTCCTAGCGAGCGCTGAGGGTTCGGAGGACGCTCCGTCGATTAGCGAGACCGTCGTCGCGAACTTGGAGGCGGAAGCCGATGCGGTCGATCAGCGAAGCCCGCAGGAAGTACGCGTCGCCGACGGACGCAGCTACGTCTGGATTGCCGGCGTGGAAGCTTCTCGAGCGAGCGTTGCGTTCCCAACAGCAACCACAGTGCGCGAACTCGCAGGCGACGACATTAGCCAAGGCCATTACCTGGAGCGCGATCAACGCTTCGCACTGCCAGTCGAATCCTCCGCACCCCAACACGCTTTCATCGACGGCCGCGTGGAACGCCGCGCGTCACGTGCAAATCGCACCGAACTAAAGGACGATGCGTTTGCTTCCAACCACGAGGAACCGTGGCGCTGGAGGCGAATAAACGACCTCTTTTAGGTAACCTTCCGCAGCACAATAAAAAGGCAGAAATATTCCATTTTCCCCGTCGCATTTCCTCGTCTGGAAGCGGAAATAAACCTAGCGGAGGCTTTGCACGCCTTCGCGGCGCTCTTGCGTCCTTATCCTTGCAGAAATTTATGAGCGCCGGCCCTTCGCCGCTGCACAACATCTTGCTCGTCGTGACTGTTTCTTATCGGAGATTGACTAATGAAGACCCTGAGTAGCATCCTCTCCCTCTCGATCGCGCTGGCTTGCGTCGGTTGGTGCCAGCACACCTCCGCAGAAGTCATTGGCGCCGACGACTTCAGCGAAGCCAACGGCACGGCCGTGAATGGAAAGCCCGCCGACGTCGGCGGTTCCTGGAGCGCTCCTGGCTCCCAGACGATTGTCGGCGGCGTGCTCGATACCGATCCAGTCGGCCAACACGAGGGAAGCTTTCTCGATTTCACCCGCGCTCTCGGAGCGGGCGAAACCCTCACGCTCACGTTTCGCTCCGCTGAATCGGCCGGCACAATGTTCGACATCAACGGCTACGCCGGCATGTCGCTCTACGTCGGCGGCAGCGAAAAACTCTTCATCGGCGATCCGGGCGGCGGTCAGCCGGTGAACGGCTGGGCCCTCGACGGCTTCGCGGGCGGCGGTCCCTCAACCTACACCGGCCTCGGCAACGAAGCCGTTAACGGCACGTTCACGTACAACTTCGACTCGGGACTCGGAACGCTGCTCGTCTCCGATGGCGTCAGTTCCGCCTCGGCGACGCACAACTACGATCCGGGATTGGCGCTGAACCGCTTCCGCATCCAGAGTGGCAGCAGTGACGCGGCGGCGATCTCGATCGACTCGTTCAGCGTCTCGGCGGCACAAGTCCCCGAGCCGGCGTCGATTGGCTTGCTGGCCGCTGGACTCGTCGGCGGCCTCGCTTGCTCGCGTCGGCGATAGACCGCTAATCGCGACATGTCGCCAATCTTTCGCCCCGCCTGCGGAGCTAAGCAGGCGGGGCGTTTTTATTGGATTCACGCGGTCCGGCAACGACTGCTTCTTCGCATAGAGATCATCATGGTGCATCGCTTGACTTACGGCTTCGCGATCGTCGTTGGCATCGCGTCAGTCGCCCAGCAGCATGCATCGGCGGCCGTCTACCCTGGCCGAGGAATCACCGCGTCCACCGGCAACCAGCGCGGCTTGTATCTGGTTCTCCGCCCCGACACGGCGCCGCCGCTCAACCAAGCGAAGATTGACGCTATTCGCGCCAGCGAAACGGTGACGCGCGAGTTCTTCGCCGAATCGTCCGGCGGCAAGCTCGATCTGCGCTACGCCGACATCGTCGACGTGCCGATCACGCTCGCCGTCAATCCGCAGGACAATCAACTGCATCGTCCGAACGATTGGTGGGGCATCGCCGAGAACTATGTCCGCAGCAATTTCGGGCTCGAGCCCGAGGCCTATCAACTCAACCTGTTCGACGTCAGCGCCACCCCGGAAGACGTCAACCAAGGCTGGTCGGGCGTCGCCACGTTTCCGGGCAATAACCTGGCGATGCAAACGCCCCCTGGGCCTGGCTGGGGGCAGCTGGTCGTCGATCACGAACTCGGGCATCGCACGGGAGCGCCGCATTCCAGCGCATGGCGATTGAGCGACAACGGCAACTTCAATCCTCACGTGTGGGACGAACATAAGAAGGCTTACGTCGAGTATTCCCCAACGATCCACGGATTGAGCCCCGTCGCCTACGGCGTCGAACTGGACGAGTACGGCGACCCGCTCAGCGTGATGGGCAACATCTCGAACGGCACATTCAGCGTCCATCAAAAACGCGTGAACATGGGCTGGCTCAGTTCCGGCCAAGTCCCCGACCTCAACGCAACAGGCGACGGCGTCTATCGCGTTTACGCGCACGACCAGTTGCAGTCGACGCTTAACGTCCAGGCGAACGTGATGGGCGTCGTCAACGGCTACGACGCCAACTCACGTTACGGGTTGACATTCAACAGAAACGATCAGGTGTTCAACAAGGGCGCCAACGCGTTTCAAACTCGCACCGATGCGTTCACGCTGGAGTACCGCGCGGCGGAGGAAGGGGTCTTTCTTTATCTCAACGACGGGCTGCTCGATCTGGATCTCGCCGGCGGTTCAGATCGCAACGATCACCGCCGCTCGCTACAGGTCGGCGATCGCTTCGAAGACATCGCCGTTAGCCCCTCGTACTTCGTCGGCACAGGCGCTGCCAACGAATGGGCCGCCATCGGCGCCCCGGCGCCGACTTCCATCTACCAACTCCGGCCGAATTGGTTCGAGTTCGACGTCCTCGCCAAGGGGCAGGACCTCATCGGCAGCTACGTCGACATCGGCGTGAGCACGGTGTCTTACGTCCCGCCGGGCGATCTCAACAACGACGGCTTGTTCAATCAACTCGACGTCAACGACTTCGTCGCGCACTGGCGATCAGACACTTCAGGCCTCAACCGCGTCGCCCAGTGGATGAGTGGCGACCTCGATAACAGCGGCATGGTCGACCTCGACGATGCGATTCTGCTACGCTCGATTTTAATCAACTCGACCGGCCAGTCGTTTGGACTGACGGCTACCGTTCCTGAGGCTTCGAGTTATGCGTTGGCTGCGATGGCGATCTCGGCAGTCTTGATCACGCAGTCGCGATTCTCTTCAGTAAGACGACCGAGCTTACCCTGTTATTAACGATCGGTTGGTACGGGTAACTGCTCTCCGGCACTGAAGTCGAAGCCCTCACGAAGCTGGGGGCGACACGCCTCAAACCACGCAGCGCCAGGTGCAGCAGGCAGGATGCAAAATGCTGCAAGACGACGCGAACGTTGCGAAGGGCAAACTGGCGAAGAAGCCGCCACAGAAATCGCTAAGTCCAACTCACTTGCTGACTTAAGCGATGTATTGCAAGCTGATGCAACAGCTTGCGAGAGTGCTCCCTCATGGACTCGAACGAAAGTCGAGTTCGCTCGGGAAAAGCAGGGATTTCTGCAACTAGCGACAGTCCGAGCGCTGCAGATTCCGGTGCACTCGTCCCGGAAAACGGCCCCCACCTGCTCGATTTGGCGTTCTTGCTAGACCACTGGTCAAGCATTTCTGATGCGACGCGCCGCCAGATCCTCGACCTCGTAGCAGGCGAGGTGCAGCACGCGCCATCCTGATCGAGGGGGGCCCCAAGCCGCGATTCCCCCACGTTTTTGGAATCCACCCCACCCCCTCAACGCGGCCGGAATCCGCGGACTAGTTTACGATCCCATGGAGAACCTCATGCCAAATCCTCACCCACCGGTAATCACCGCCTACTGCTCTCGCTGCCGCGCCAAGTTCACCTACGAGAGACTCGGCAAGCGCTTGCGGATGTACTGCAGTCCCAGCTGCGCACGGCTGACCTACGCGGCGCAAGGGAGGGCCAAACGCACGCATCCTGCCAGCCTCTATTGCCAGGAGTGTGGAGTTTCCATCGACGCTGCTGGAACGCCGCGCCGCTTCTGCTCAGACGCTTGCCGACATCGGGCTTACAACGGCTCGGAGGCTGGCCGAGCGCGGGATCAGCGACGTCGCGACAAGCGAGTGCGTCGCGGCGGCATCGGCACGTCGCTACGGCAGCAAGTGTTCGATCGCGACGAGTGGAAATGCCGTCGGTGTCGATGCGTAGTTCAGCTCGATCGACCTCAAGCCGTCAACGGCGCCGTTATTCGTTGGGCAACCGAGGCGGAGAGGGGAGGGGGTCGCAGCGTCGAGGATGCCGAAACGATCTGCCGGCGGTGCTGCGGCCAACTCGGTGCGATCGCGTCGAAAGCAAAGTTGAATTCCCGCCACATGCTTGAGGGGGCCCCAAGTATTCCTGCGGCTGAGTTTTTGGAATCGTCCCCACCCCTCTGCGCCACTGAAGAACCTCGACTAGTCTCGACCACCGACAGCACGCCTCACACCTCGCCTGTAGCGATTCAACGCATCGATGCGACACGTCATTCGGACCAGACTTAAATCGCAGCACGCGAGGCGTCAGACCGCTTAAACGCGATTGCGACTCCTTACATCTCCATGCAGCATCACCAAAATTCCCGCTAACTCTCGACGCCGCTCTTCGGCCGAAATCGTTACCATGCCTCGCGAGGGCCACGCGCCAAATTGCGTCATTACGGAGGAAACATCATGCCTATCGTCCACGAATATCGTCCTGCAGCGTCGGTTCGCGCGCGAGCCGAGTACATTGGCGCCGGCGCGATGGCGCGAGAGGACCAGCAGCGATACTTGTCGCAGCAGGCCGAGCAGGCGCGGCAGTTCGATCTCGACTACGAGTACCGGCTCGATCAGTCGGCGCTGCAGAATCAAATCGACCGGTCGGCGCTTGCCCAGCGGCAGTATCAATTCAACGCGAACCAAGCTCAGCAGTACTATCAACAGGATGCCAACCGTCAGGTGCAATACGCCGGCCTCGGCCTCGACGCTCAGCGGATCGCCGGGCAGTTCGACCTGCAGCAGCAAAGCCTCGACCAGAACGCCTGGCAGGTCGACCGCGAAGCTCAGGCTCGCGAGGCCCAGGCCAACGCCATGGTCGAGCAGCAGCGGATGAAGCTGGCCGCCGCGCAGCAACAGAAGGTCGAGGAGCGGAACGTCGCTCAGGCGATTCGGGCGCAGGAAGCGATCTCGAAGTTTCCCTTCACGTCACAGGCTCAGTTCGACGCGGCGATCCACGGCTGGCAGCAGAAATTCGGTATGGAATGGGACTTTCCTAAGCGAGCGGTCGCCGAGCAGCAAGTGCTCGACGGCCAAGTCCGCAAGCAGAGCTTCATCGACTCCTGGGCTCAGTTCACCGGCCTCGACGCGAACATCATTTCGGGAATGACGGTCGATACGCCGTCGGGCCCACAACTTTCAGTCGATCCTCAGGTGGTGACCGGAATGGCGAAGGCCAGAATTGATGACGCTCGTCTGCGCGACAACAAGATCAATGAGATTGAAGCCAAGGCTAGGTCGAGCGAGGCGGTGCTGCAGCAGAAGCAAGCGGAAGCTCGCCAAAAGTACGACGCCGATGTGAATGCTGCCCAGGGTGCGATAGTTGCTCGCTACCACAAGCTGCTGAAAGAGGAGGCCAAGGCGCTTACGGACATGGGCGAGCGTGACCCTGCAACGGGAAACGCATTCACGGCTCTAACTCTTCCCGACAACGTCAAGCTCCGCCTTCGCAAGCAGGCGATGCAGGAGAACCCGAAGCCGATAGCGCCGGCAGGGTTATGACGCAACGGTTTCGCACCTCTAAATGGACCGGTGTCACGGAATGTTAGAAAAGCAGCAACTCGCACTAGCACTTGGCAAAGCCAATATTGCGTTCAGGGATGCGTTCAGCGGATCTCTCGGATATCTACATACGGGAAGGGTGGGTATCGGCTATGCCAAGGTCATTCGAGTGAACTCCGCTATACGATCGCCCCTGAAAGTTTCGGGCAGGGCATTTATCGAAATACATGGAGATGTCCGCGCTCCCATCGATGTTCCCGACGGCGGGCTCATTCTCGTTCATGGCAACTTAGACGCGACCTTGAAAACTTCAGGCATTGCCGAGATTGTTGTGGCTGGGAGAGTCAGGCCTGCGGCAGAGATTGAAGCGTCTGAAATCGTGTCGTTGTTCGTCGCCGATGACTTCGACGGTACGCTGTCCGCGCGAAGCATGTCGATAGCGTGCGTTAAAGGCAATGCAACTGGCGTTATCAGGACAGGCGAACCCTCGACGACGATTGCCATCGGCAACGACATGTCTGCGGCGATCCTACCAGTAGGTGCTGCTGCCTTGTTGCCTCCAAGTTGGAGGATTCATGTCGGCAGAGGCGATCAATATCATCGACTCCCTTCGTTACCTTGAGTTCAAGGCTCTGATTGGATCGAGCGACCAGCCAGCGGGCGTATACCCTGGGGATGCAGATGAGAAGACCAGCTTGAAGGGGATCGTCACACGACGGTGGGTAGTGTTGACCGAAGCATAGACATTCGCTGTGCAATTACTCAATCAACGCCAGCACTTGATGATCAGTCGCAGAGTATTCGACCTCAGCGCTCCTTACGTTAAAAGCTTCTGCCCCCCGACTTTGAGCTTGGCGATAATGTGCTCCCTGATCGAAGCTAGAAACGCTGGTAGATCGATTTCGATTTTGACCGAGTCATCGAGGACATCAACTCGACCAGCGATTTTTTGACCGAGAGCGCCAGCATCGAAGATAAGGCAGTCTCCCTCCCATCGTTCTCGATGAGTGAGCAAGGCGCCGATGCCGCCGGTCATGCCCTGGGCCAGGCCGGCAAACCCTTGTTCAATTCGGCGACGCGCTTCTTCTCGACCAAGTTGGTGTGGGAGGCTGATCGTTATTGGTTTGGACATTGAGATATTCGGTGACGGTCACACTGCCGCCTCGTTCTACGTGGCGACCGCCGCCCCCTCACAGTTAAAGAAACGCGGCTGCTGGTTTTGGGCCAACAGCCGCGTCTTAGAAATCATGACCTAATCCGTCGCCCCAACTAGCGGCGCGGTTGAACTTTCACGTTGACATCAACGTCGCGTTTCACGCCGTACCGTGTGTCAAGTTCAGTCGTGAAGCTCTGGTCTGCGAAGTTCGGCCAGGTTTCCTGATCGAATCCGGTCGCGCCTTTGAGCTTCTCTGGCGTGACGTCCAAGACGAGGTTGTATTCGTCGGCATCGTCAGGGTCCTGAACGCAGCGAAATGCTTCCCACGGGACTGCGAACAGCTTGTCCCCGATGCCCATCAATCCTCCGTAGGTCACGGCTGCGTACCTAACCTTGCCGCCGTTCGAGTCGAGGACGATGTCACTGATCTCGCCGACCTCTTCCCCTTGGGCATTCTCAATGTCGGCGCCCATCAACTGACTCGCTCTCACGGTGTTGCCAGTAGTCTTTTCATCGAGCTTCCCGATTGGAGCCGCGCCAGGCTGCACCTTGACCGTCGTGGTAGCTGGCGGCGCTGCCGTCTGTGCGGAAGCAGTGCCAACGATTAGAGCCAGGAGAGCTCCAGACGCGAAAAATGTGCTCAAACGTTTCATCGAACCATCCCTCTGAGAAAAACTTGCAATGAGACCGCCAGTGGGCCATCAGAAGCCGACAACCTAAGGCAAACAGCATGCCGCGTTCTGCGGCAGCGACGAAACACAACGTTGGCGTCTATTTTTAGGGTTAACGCTCTCAGCGGACCGACTTGCCGGCTCACTTAGGCTGACCGCTGTCGGTCCTGAACGGGCGACTTCCAATCAAGTTACTGTGCTGTCACCGCAGTTCTGGACTCTTCGACTGCTCCCGCCCTTCGTGCAGCTTTCGATGCACACGCGGACCTCAATGCATCACATCGCGACATGAGTGAGATTGACTTCGATCAAGGGCTGCGGCACTCACACCAGCGTTCGGACATAAGACCACATTCGCCTATAGCGGTAAGCTCAGAGCCGTCGGTCCGTCGGGCACGTAACTTGCTCGGCGAAAGGAAGCCGGCGATTTAGGACTGGCGTAAAGTGGCGCGCTGCAAGGGCGAGGCACGCTGCCGGCTACCTTCTCCGGACAAGTCCGATACACCCAAGCGGCAGAGTCGAATGGAACGCGTTAAACTATTAAGTGGCAACGTCACTGTCGAGGAGTGTCGCGATACTGAAGGTGTGGGCTACAACCTGACATTCGAAGTGGAGCAGAACTCGGCCTCAGACAAGGAACTGGAACACTATTTCAGGACCGGCGAGCTATTTCCACTCGTGCACCGGGCAGAGCATCTCGCAGTGTCATTGCGCTCACAATCTGAGCAAGGGCCCCACCGCGTCTATGAGGGGGTTGCGGGCTTCTTACGTCCGGGGATGGGCAGCGGCGGCGGCTAAGCTCAGACTGCAATTAATACTCTCGCGCCTGCGTCTGACTCAGTTCGTTTGAAGAGGCATCACTTCGGTCGCCAATTTGCACTTTGACGGCTAAGACTGTGCGTGAGTCTTGATGCTCGTGCACGTGATTCGAAGAATTGCCGGATGTTGGTTTTGCTCGACCGACGTTTCTGTGACCACAGCGGCTACGAACCGTCCATCCACCGGTATTAATAGATGACTTCCGTTGTCGGGAATCGGCGGCGTTCCGTCGCAGAGAACTTCGCCGTAAACCCTGCCGTCTAACGACGTTTTAACAACCCATCGCATTGTTGCCCCTTCAAAAGACTGGATTGCGCTCACTGCCCGCGGAAATACCAATGCAAGCGACGCGCCCGAAGTTAGCACCGTCTGATGTTGACTGTCGGAATGCCAAGCCAGCGCCAGTTAGCGCAGCAGCTAATCCAGAACGTGCTTGATAATTGAACGGTGTGAGAGCCGATTGCTTCTACGCAACCTGCTAGATGGACGACGTCAATTATCTTGCGTGAGCCAATAGTTCCAGCCTACGGCTTGGCGATCCGCTTGGCGGCCTTGACTAACTCGGTCCTCGCCCAGACAGTCAAATTCATCCCTGCCATTGCCGCAGCATCTTCGCACGCTTGCCGCTCCGCCTTGGTCAGGCGGATCTGGATAGGCGCGCCTCGCAATTCTTCGGGCGGCTTCTTCGACGCTCCACGCTTCGCGGTCTTGCTGAGCATCTTAATGCGAGAACGGGGCCGTTCAAGCGCCCGTAGTCCGTTGTGGAAATCCCCCCATCTAAGACTCACAGGGTGGTCTTACGGTTGTTCAGGATTTGCAGCCTACTCCGAGTCGACGCGATCGGATCACTCATCCCGAACGTTCTAGTCGATGGGTTAAGTGACGCAAACGCCCCTTCACTTTCCCGTTACAAGGGACGCCCTATGAGTCGCCTTCCCCACCTGGTCGTCGCCCTGGGCCTCATCTTCGCAGTCGGCTGCGGGGCCTCAGAAATCGAGTCACTCCGCGCCGAAGTACGCAAGCACGAGAAAGCTGCACGCAACGCCGCGGCTGAATCTGCTGATGCCAAGGCCGCCGCCAAAGAAGCGACGGATGTCGCGCAACGCAAACTGGCGTATGCAGAGCACTTGAGCCGAGAAGCTGCTGAAGCCCTCGCGAAGTCAAGCGACCGCCTCGGTCGTGCCCAATCGCTCGAGCGAGCTGCAAGACAGGCGAGATCCGAAGCCTTCGCGGCTCTGACGGAGGAAAAAGAACTGGCCGCACTCAACGCGAAGGCCAGTCTAGCAATGGAAGAGCGAATCGAGGGCGCAAGCCAGTTGCTCAAGGCCGCAGACGTTGCGAAAGAAGAAGCCGCCGTGGCTCACTCTGTGAAAGCCGAGGTTCAACGGCAAGCAGACCGCGCGCGTCGAGACCGTGAAGCGGCCGAGAAGGCGCTTGCAACAGCGTCGGCGATTCGCGACATCGCCATCGGTGAACGTAAAGCGGCCGAGAGAGAGCAGTTGGCCGCCGCCACGGCCGTCGATGCCGCTCGCCTCGAGAAGGAGGCAACTGCCGACGCGATCGCGGCGACTAAGCTAGCGAAACAAGAAATCCTAAACGATCGGAAGTTGCTTGAGCAGGAACGTCTGCTGCTCGCTGATGCCCGTGAAGATGCAGACCAGCGCCTAGCAGCAGCGGATGCAAAACTCGCGAAGGCGGAGACCAAGAAGCTCGCCGCCGATCAAGCCCGCAATGAGGCGGCTCGCCAGCAAGTCATTCTGGCCGAGCAGATGGCCTCGCTCGACGCTGCGAAGGAAGCCGCAGAGATCAGCGCTCGTTCAGCAGAACAGGCGAAGGCCCTCGCTTCCATCGAGCGAAAAGCGGCTGAGAAGGCTAGTGTGTCGGCCGACGCCGCACGGCGTGAGCTTGATTCAGCCAACGGTTACGTGTCAGCCGTGCTTGAGCAGCTTCGGGAAACAGAGCGTCGCTCGTCGCTAAAGATTAGCGAACAGCCGGTGGCGAAAGAGACGTCGGTCGAATAGCAGCACTCAACGGACGAGCTGACCAACGCGGATGGGTCGCCTCCGTCTCAACCCCGGACCAGTTGATGTCCTCGCATCCCCCACGACTGCGGCACTGTCCGCATTGCAACGCCGAAGTCGAGGTCGCTTCGACGGCCTGCCGCTACTGCGGTCAGTCGACGAAGGGGCGTAAATCGCACCAAGAAAAAAAGCTCAAAGCACAGCGGCGTTGGGCAGGCTGGGTCATGGCAGGATTCTTTGCGGCGACTTTGATCGCAGTTTCACTCATCAGCAGAGAACGTTCGGCTGATGCTGTTAATCCCTCAGTCGCGGTTACGCAACAGAAGTAGCTCACCGATCGTTTCACTAACGGACTTGGTATGATTCGCCACGCACTGTTTCCGGTCGAAGCCGCCGTTTACGGCGTGTCATACGCATTCCTCCAGAACCTCATTCGCTCACCTCAACCGCTCGATCCGGAGAAGACGTGGCACGCGATCACGCGTGAAATGCCTCTTGGAACTGACTGGATTCGGACCACGTGGCCTATTCGGCCACTTCGGACGCTGATAATCCGAGCCAAGATGAAGCAGGACCACGTTCTCGGAATCTCAGAGCACTACGACGTCTCGAACGACTTCTATAAGCTGTGGCTCGACCGGAAATACATGTTTTATACATGCGCCGACTTCCACTCGCCGACCGACACGATTGAAGAGGCGCAGCAACACAAGGCCGACTTCATCCTGAAGCTGATCGACCCGCAACCGGGCGAGAAGATTATGGAGCTTGGCTGCGGCTGGGGACCGATGCTTAAACGGATCTCAGAAGCGACCGGTGAGCGAGAGAACCTCTACGGCTTGACGCTCTCGAAAGAGCAAAAGGCGTACAACGACGAACACAACCACTTCAACGTCGACTTCGACAATTTCATTACCCGCGACTACCCAAGCGAAGCGTTCGATAAGATCTACTCGATCGGCGCCTGGGAGCATGTAAGGGAAAATGAGATTCCGCAACTGCTCGACAAGCTCTACGCCGCACTGAAGCCTGGCGGCCGACTAGTGAAGCATTTCTTCTGCCGTGTCAGCGACTACTACACGGCAACAGTCGCATGCTCGCAAATCTATTTCCCCGGGTCGATGGGAGCACCTTACCGCTTCCACGCGAAGGCATGGGAAGATGCCGGCTTTCGCATCAAGCACTGCTCGATTCACGACTACCGTCCGACGCTGCGAGCGTGGTTCGATCGCATGGTCGAGCACAAAGAAGAAGCGTTGCGGCTGGTCGACGTGCAGACGTATAACCGCTACCTGACGTTCTTTCCCTCATCGTGGAGATACTTCAACGACAACTTGTCGATGGTCACTCGATGGGTTCTAGAGAAGCCCGCCAAAGGGCGGAGTAGCAGTCGGTAGGCTGCCAACTTTCAGGCTCTCGTCGCTGCGGTCTTTCTAGGCAGCCAATTTAGGAGAGACGTCCAGCTGCGTTAGCCCGACGCGCCGACCGCAAGAACCGTAAAAGAGAATGCGATTCTCGACTGTCTCCCACAGCGCGCTCAGCCGAACCTGACGCGGCCCATGTAAGCAGAAATAGACAGCGCATGGTTCGCCGGACCGGAACAGCAAGTCCTCTGTGAGCGGGAAGCTATCAACCTTGAGTGATTCCAGCTTGCCGAGCGTCTCGGCGACATATCGCCGCAATTCCTCGACAGTACCGAATGAGCGTTTGCTCTCAGCCATCTTTTCTGGTTCTACGCTGGGTTGCCAATCAACGTGCCAGCTGCATTGCTAGCCGTGTAGTTCGATCCTTCGGCTCGAGCAGCGGTGATGGTATCGGAATCTTCGAGCGCAGAATTGAGCGCGGAAAGTTGGCACGAGAATTTGCGTGACATCAACATCAAAAAGAAAAAGCCCGGCTGCAGGGAGAGTGCAGCCGAGCTTTATTCATTTGACTCAAGCAAATATTTTACTTGAGTCACGACCCTTTACTCGCCCCGCTGTCAGGACTCAGCGAAGCGAATTGAAAGGTGAGTGTTTGCACAAGATATATCGTCGAGAGACGATTTCATGATCACTTCAAATTGAAGCTTCATCGGAGGCTGAATCGCGGAATATTGCGGCGCAGTGCTAGCCGTCAGCGGTAGCATAGTTCGCTGCAAAAAGCGGACTCGGCCGGACCGACAGTGCCCGGGAAACCTATCGCTGAAGTGCCTGGAGTTCGAAGCGAGCAATTGTCTCGAAAGCAATTGGCCCACGGTTAGCGAATTTGAGTGCGTTTCCCTTTTCTGCATGCGAGAATAGAGACTACGATCGCACCACTGAGTCGAGGGATTCATATGTCCGACGAGAGCCAGAGCCTGCGCACTGACCCGAGCGAGGACGAAATCGCGCGCCGAGCTGCCGAAATCCGAGAGCGTTGGTCTGACTCAAAAGAACGAAGCCGAGCCAATGCAGGTGGCGATAATTCGGGAGTGAAGAGGGCCTCGGTTGGCCGGACCTCCGGTAAGCCATTACCGTAGCGACCGCTTCACGTTGACAAGCGCTCATGCTGTGCCAATCCGTGAACTGCGAGAAGTGCGATGAGCCCGCAATTGAGACGCTACGAGAATAATCTTCTCTGGCGCCGATTCCCGCCTCCACGCTGATCTGCGGTACGTCTTAGAAACATGCGGCGACTCCGAAGTGACTTGCGAGCTCCCTTCTGCGATGCTTTACTAGCCGCCCGCCTGAAGAGTCACGCGATTTCCGGGCCACTTCCGGCGGATGCGGATAGCTAGCCTTCCGCCGGCTGCTCTTCTGAATTCCGCGTCGCGTAGTTGTGTTTCGCCGCGGGCCTCGTCGCGAACTACGGGCGACGAGGTTCATCCTGAGCTTCCATGAAGCCTTCCGTGACGGCCCTAGCCATCGCCTTCATACCGGGCTGTGTGTTCTCGCCCATATAGTTCACCATATCCTTGGCTACTGGCGCCGTTTCGCCAGCCAGATAGCGTTGGACGACGCCAACGTACCCGAGCATGGACATTACGCCCCCGACGAACATCATCGGCATACCCAGGAATGCACACCAAAAAAAGCGAGGTGCGCCGCCACCGCTCATTGCAAAGAAGAAGCTCCCGATCGCGATGCCGGTGAAAAGAAGCCCGGAAGCCAGTAGCACCGGACCAGCAACCTGCATTGCGATACGAAAACTAGAATGGCCGGGTGGCTGCAATTGACTCTCGTTCACGGCAAAGACTCCCATATACGAACAGCGTTGAGGAGCAGAATTCAGTTTAGTCGGTTTTCGTCGTCGGTCGACGGATCTTGTCGCCGCTCTCCGGTTTCCGGATGAAATGGAATTGTCTTCGCCCTCGCCGGCATGTAGGCGTCCTACGCCTCGGCCGTCGCTTCACGGTCCGCTCGGCAGTCAGCACCACGACGGTTGCGGCCAGACTGCGGGTGGCGGGGATGCGGCCGGGAGTCCCGCGCGCAATCTAGCAGCAAGTTGGCGATGCCTGACGCTTCACCGCTGCCATCTAGTGCGGCCTCGTCGACTGTCATCTGCGGAGTACCGAGGTCGCCGTCAGACAGCAGCGCGGTGATGAATGCGTTCTTCCAAGCCTGTGACATAAGGGTGAGATCAAGTGCCATGGATCGTCCTACTTGCGAGCCATGAACGCTGGGGACGATTTGACGCGCCAACTCTAGCGGAAGTTCCTCCGGATAGGAAATGAGGCTATTCGACCTAGTTTCACAACCTAACGGATCGATTCAGTAATACACAGCTGCCACTCTCACCCGCCTTGGAGGCGGTTAGAATGGGCGGCATGTACACATTCTCGGAAACCGCCGACTACACGTTTCGCGTGGCTAACAATCGGTTCGGTTTCGTCGATCGCGAGTGTGACGGTTACGGCCGAAGCTGGTCCGACACACATCTCGAACTAGGTAGCCTCGGCACTTTCGAGATGCCAGTCTCGGCCGCCACGTGCTGGGCTGTCGTAGCCATCGTCATCGTTACATTATTAACAACCTCTGGATGGTTAGCGTGCCGGCGTGCCAGCGTTGGCGGCGCTCTTTCAGAGCAATCAACCCGCAAAGGAAATGGAAAGTTTGCGGCCGGGGAGCGGGGGCGGTAGAGTGGGTCAGCAATCTTCCAGAACTAGCACCCAACTCCGCAGCTCACCATGCCCGAGATCACCTGTCCCAAGTGCCAGAGCCGCATGATTCAAGGCGGCTTCCCCGTATGGCAAATAGTGGTGGCGATACTCTGCTTCCCCTTCGGGCTCCTCGCATTTCTCGCGGGTAGGAAACCGCCGTACTGTCCGCGGTGCGACGTGCGTAATTGAGCCTATGCAATTGCCCCACGCCGCTTTCGCCGCCCCTAGGGATGAGCTGGCGACGTCGCCTACTTAATGCCCTCGCGCCAAATCGCAGCGAGTCGCTTACCAGCGGCTGCAGCGCGGAGTTGAGCCAGCTTGCCTGCCTGCTTCAGGTAGGCATCCGAGAAGTAAATCTCGAGGAGTTCGCCTCCCTCTTCCATCGTCGCCTTTACGGGGCCGAGGACTTCGTGCGTGTAGGCGTGATCGACGGCGGCGGTGCGACTCTCCGCCAACCAGACAAGCGGCTTAAGCGGGTCTTGCACCGTCATCGCCGCTTCACTGGCGACCGCGAACTCGGGGGCTGCGATCTCCTTCACGCGACGATCGAGTGCGCCTTCGCTGTACCCACCGCCGAGCAGCCCGTCCCAGAGAGCGTGCATGTTATTCTTCTGCCGCGTCGGGATCGAGTTGGCGCCGCGGTCGCCCTCAGGGAACAAGCCAGCGGCATAGAGGCTGCCTGCGTGGCACGGCTGGTGAGCGTCGCCAACGAGGTGGCCAAGCCAGCAGAGTGCAATCGCGCGATCGGCGGGCAGAGCTGTTTCATCGTTGAGGGTGCGGCGGCACAATTCGATCGCTTGGGCAATGTAGAGTTCTTGCGTTTCCAGCGTGGCGTCGGCTGGTAGGAGCCCCGGTGTTTCAGGAACCTGCAGTTCGGCCGCCTCGCCCATCGTCAGCGTAGCACCAAGCTGGTAGTGCCAAGACGGGCGGTTGTACTCCGGCAGCTTGCGAGCAATGTCGGGCCAGTAGCCGGCCGTGCCGATGCGGAAGCGATCGGCATTGCTGATCTTCTCCGGCGGCGTGAAGTCTTCCGCGTACCTGGGGTGTGCGGCCAAGATGGAGAGAAGCTTCTGCTGCTCGTCGGGCGTCAGGTCGTCGAACGCAAGCAGAGCCACTAAGTGGTGCCCCGACTCTGACCAAGCGCCGACCTGTTGGGCCATCATCCCAACGACGACGGCAACGAATAACGCGGGGAGGCTGCGAGCGGAGGAATGCATGGCGAGTTCCACGGGCCGGCGAGAGGAAGTCAACGTCGCCCAGTGTATCGCGCAACGTGAAGGCGTGGTGAAGTAAGCTGCGGTCACGCTGCTTTCGCCGCCCGCAAGTCAGTAAGGGTAATCGCAGCCAGCCGCATCCGCGTATCCTCCGCAACGCCAGTCAGCGCTTTCCCGACCGCGTTGACCGAGGCTTTCGCCATCCCTTGGATCGCCACTGGCTCGGCGGCGCCGATCGGCCCGTCGATCGCTTCGACGATCTCCAGCAGCGTGATTCTCGACGCCAGCCGTGCCAGTCTGTAGCCGCCATGAACGCCGCGAACGCTCAGCAGAATCTGCTCGTTGACCAGCGTCCGCAGCACTTGCAGGACGTAGCGCTCCGGCATGTTGGCGACCTTGCAGATCCTCGCGTTCGAGACGTGCGAATTCGCGGGCTGCGAGGCGATGAGCGTCACTGCGGTGATGGCGTAGCTGCAGGTATTGCTGATCTTCATCGGTGGAGTCTCCGGGGTGAGAACTCCAGATTAGGCACATGGCGAGTGGTAAATCAAGCGACGCCGCTTAAAGTGATGGCTGAAACTTCCGGGCCCCATCGATAAACCGCGTCTCGGCGCCCTCCGTGACTTGCAGCACGACGTCGCCGAGATCGTCGAGGGCAAGAACCCGGATGGCGTCAGGGTGAGATTCAGTCTGGCTATACAACCAGCCGTCTTGCGTCTGCCATGCGTTAACTTCACCCAAGATGCAGAGCACGAACGTCGCTTCTGGGAACCTATCTCGGAAGCCCTTCGCGGCGGTAACTGCCTTGCAGCGCGTCAGTACCTTGAATCGTTCGACGATGTGCCGGCCGTATTTCAATTCGACGAGCCAGCCGTCGCTCTCTCGAGGTGGATAGTAGGTAAAGCTGTATCTGCCCGGTGATTCCATACTAGTAACTTAGCATTGCGGGTAATGCGTCGCTCATCATGAGCGGTGATGCGTCCGCGACGGCTAGCGTAACCGTCGACTCGCGAAACGCGGAAGCGTGTGAGGCGGGCCGACAGCCTGCTAGCACGGATGCTTCACAATTGAAGCACTATCCGCGGCTGTTCACTGCGGCCCTGGGAGCGACCTGATGTCGATGGCAATCTTTAGCGCCCTTTGAGCCTTGCCGAGACTGTAACGCTGGCACGCAGAGCGAATGGCGTAAAGATTATCGAGCAAGAGGACGTCGGCGGCTTCAGGGTTCGCAATAATTGCCTTCGCCTCTGAGAGCCGATCTCGATCGTCACGAGTCTCGCAATGAATATTGCGACCAGTGATGTGAATCTGCAGCGGTCGTTCGTCGGAGCCAGATGATCTCATCGAAAGTGTCCCGGCAGTGGATAATTGACAGTCGGCCCAGCCAGTAGCTCTCGCTCAAGAGCATCCTGGACTGGCCCGACCATCGGTCGCCCCAGAGGCACCAACCCGCGGGGCGACTAAGTCGTAGCGTCGCTAGTTCCAACTCCTACAGCACCTGACTCAAGTGCTCCACCGCCGTTGCTCCGATCGAGCGACGGAGCAATCAAGTGGGCCATTTCGTCGGCAAGTCGGGTTGCGAATCCAATCACATGCAGTGCGGCTAGATGCTGCCCTGTAGATGCGAGCAAACGGGAGACGGATTGCAAATCGTCTTGAAGTCGATTAAGAATCACAACCGGATCTTCCAACACAGTCGTGTTCACAAAGTTACGCTCTGCTTCGCATCGCTGTCGGAGTCGCACAGCAGCGTGATATGGCATCCCTCAGGGGTGTAGTTGAACTCCACCTCATCGAGAATCCCGACAGGCGCTCCAGCCGTCGTCGACGCAATCACGCGGGCGCCAGCGGGAGGTATGGGAGGGCACTCGGCATACTTTAGCGGCTCGAAAGTTTCGTCATCGATTTCGATGTGAAGGACGTATTGCATTGGACTGATTGTGAGTGAGTCGGGTCGAAAACGATCACATCTTCTCCAGTTTGCCCGGCAGGTAGTAAAAGACTGGGAGCGGCGGGACGGCTTGTTCCTCCGGTGCATCTAACGTGCCGACATCTATCGCAAAAATTCATTACTCAGGCATTCTCACCCGTTGCCTAGTGATGAATGAAGCGATAGGGCCGCAAGGGTCCACGCCACCGCCCGACTAACAGGGGCTTCAAGCTGGCCAACCAACTGATGCGGGAGATCGACGAGCGCGAGCCGATCGACTCGGCGATTGCTGCCCAGCGGCGGGGGAGCGAGTGGCCGCTGACGCTCCTCGCGTTCGCGTGAAGCGGGATGCGATCCCGTTTCGGGCCAAGCGGCGATAGCGGGCGGCGCGAGTCGACGCCGCGCCAGAGGGGCAGCTCCGGCACGGCTGTCGACTTCGCGAAGTCGGTGGGCGGCATTCTTGCGAAGGAACAGCCTCCCACAACTGAATAGTCGCGGTATCGGCTGCAATCCGACGCGCAATGTTAAAAAGTTTCAGAGCGCCCCGCCCGGACAGGCGGCGGGTTAATTCACTGCGATTGACCTTCGATCGTGGCGAGTTCAGCCGAGGCTGCGGCGTACTCCGCCCGGGCGGTCCGCCAGTCCACAGTGAACTGCAAGTAGGTTCGAAAAAAGAAACGACGCTCCGCGTTGTTGCGCGATTGCCGATGCCCCAAGCACGATCTCTCAGCACCCAAACTAGCAGACTTCACCATCGCCAGCGCGACGCGTTTTGCAATCCGAAGATCGACGCAGTGGGCCATCTCGGTCGTGGTCATGACCGAAATGTAGGAGTGACATTCTTCCCCGACTAGATTGATATGCCACCACCAGCGGCAACCCCCGGGCTACCGCGGCTAGCCGCTGAGCCATCGGGCCTGACTGCAGACCAACCGGGACCGAAATACCGACGAAGTCGCGTCGCTATTTATTGCGATCCAGCGGGCTCTCGCCAGCTTCGGCCGCTTCTCGCTGGACGTTCTCCGCTGCCAACAGTTCCGCCGGATCCTCTGTGGGATGGAAATCAGAGCCGGTCGGCTCAGGTTCGCATTCGTCGAGTGGCATAGCGTGATCCTGCTACGAGAGACACCAGCCGCCGACGACTTTGGAGAGCGCAATCATCGCCAGCGACTGGCGTTGGTGGTGGCGTCAGTCAGCGAGATCTGGCGAGAGTAGCCAGCCAAAATGCCGTGCAATCATCTCAAAAGTCGCTGAGGGGCAGAGAGGGTCTGCGACGGAAAAGATCAGCTGAGCGAATCGACTTTGAATGCAAAACTCGTGGCCCAGATATTCGAAGATGAGGTAAGTCGCTGACTTCTCACCGCATCCTGAAGTCAGGCTGACATAGCTCGCACCCTCTAGCGCCGTGAGATGACATTTAATCGCCGTCCAGGTCCTCGAGAAAGGAAGCTCAGCGAAATGCCGTGTGTCATTGCAAACCCGTTCTTCGTCGAAGTAGCACATCCCTCGGATATGACCACCACTGCGCGACCAAAGCGAGAGCAATCGACCGAATCCGAATGGATTTCGCGCTTGCTGCCCCCCATGTGGGGCAACATTACAAACTCGTCCGGCTTAGAGACGTTCAGCGTGCGCGCCGAGCGGCCGGGGCGTCGCCTGCTGAACGAAGGATCGAGCATGACGATCTCGACGAGCAGCTGGGCGACGCTGGCGTGTGCCACGAATAAGAATACGACTGTCGCCGATCAGGCTCCTGCAATTACCCTTCGAGATCCATTCAATGGTTTGAACTTCGAAACGATGAGGCGCGGCATGTACTCCGCGGCCGGTCGCTTAGTAGCATCCCGATTCGAGGACAGAATCGGATCGCATAACTACACTAAGAAACGCGAAAGTAGTTCTCTAAGAACGGACGGTACTCTTTCGCGCATGGCGCGCTATACTTATCCTGCCCTCGTTGAAATCGCTTGGCTCCCTAGGCCGTTTCCCGTCGCCTCGGCCGATTGATTCTTCATTGCCAGTCAAGTTCAGCCACATCACGCGGCAAATATCACTTCTTCGAAGTCTCGCGACTAGGGAAGCTTCGCGCGTGAGCGCGAAGTTATCACTTCCGACATCTGAGACATTTGGTTGCGCAATCAGTTCGTGCTCTAGGCGCTCCTCTTCCACCGCCACCGCATGAATGCTCCGCGAAGCCCGCGCGCCCATGTACTGCTAGGCAGCCTACCGGGAAGCGGTAGATCGAACGCACAACTCTTTGAGGCGAACGCCCACCATATGCTCGTAACGCAACCAATCCAGACATCCACAAGTTCGCTGTCGCAATCCGCTCGTGACAACGTCAACGAAATTCAGTGGACCTACATACTTTCTTTCGCTGTCATGCACGCGATGGCGATGCTCGTGTTCATTCCCTACTTCTTCAGTTGGTCGGGCGTTCTCGCGTTTTGGACCGGAGTAATCGTCTTCGGTCAAATTGGAATTCCTATTTGCTACCACCGGCAATTGACTCACGGAAGCTTTAAAACCCCGTTATGGTTGGAACATTTTTTCGTTGTACTAGCTCTATGCAGCGCGCAAGAGACGCCAGCCAAATGGGTTGCGTGGCACCGACAGCACCACGGTCATTCCGACGAGCCGGAAGATCCGCATACGCCATTGGTGAACTTCTTCTGGGCTCACATCGGTTGGCTCTGTGTCAAAAACAAAAGCAGGAGCTCGCTGTCATTTTATGAAAGGTACTGCCGAGACATATTGCAGGACCCTTTCTACATGTATCTGGAGCGAAATTGGCTTGCGTTCGGTTGGATCTACCTCACGCACGCCGCCCTCTACTTTCTGGTCAGTTGGGGGATCTCTTACGCAGTCATGGGCGATAGCGCATCTGCTTTCCAAATGGCGGCAAGCTTATTCGTCTGGGGCGTGCTCGCCCGAACCGTCTACGTTTGGCATATAACCTGGAGCGTCAACTCACTCTCGCACATCTTTGGCTATCGAAACTTCAAGACAGATGATCATAGCCGCAACAATTGGTTTGTCGCTCTGATAACTGGCGGCGAGGGTTGGCACAACAATCATCACGGCGATCAAGCCGCGGCATCGCTACAAACACGCTGGTGGGAGCTTGACCTGAACTATTACTTCATAAAGGGCTTGGAATGGCTGGGCCTGGCCACGGACGTTGTACCGTTGGCTCGCCACCGCAGGAGGGTGTCCCATGTTGCAGTTGATCCTAGCTGAGGTGTCAAACGGCCATGCTATCAGATGCGAAGAAGGCTCCCGCGCAGTAGTGATCGTAAGCTTCAGCGGATGCAGATCGCGCGACGGCCAAGCACTACCAAAGGGACTTAGTTAAGGTTGCTCAATTGACAAACCCTCTGCTTCAACGCATCCACTGGTGACCGGCTTCCGTAGCTTTGAGTGGAGGGCGGTACGGGTCGTGCACTAGCCGTCTCGCTCCAGGTCGGCGGCGTAGTTCTCAATCAGCTGTTTTACCGAAGGTTTCGCTCATGCGTTGTAGTCTCAAGTCGTTTGCCAGTGGCTGTGCCGTGGTAGCCACACTCTCAACAGGAGTGGATCACGCTCAATCTGCTCACCTCCTTGGTTATCAATTTAATGATGCGCAAGGGTCTGCCGTAGCTGTGCCAGATGGTTCCGTTGCGGGCACTGCTCCCGCCCTCAACATTTTTGGCCCCGCAGTTATCGGAGCCAGTGGATCGGGCGTTTCTGGCGTCCCTAGCGATCGCGCGTTAGACAATTCGGCTGCTGCGAGCATGGGCGGAACCATCAATAGCTCGGGCGGGCGTGGAACTCATGCCACCGATTTCGACGCCATCGACGGATTAACGTCGTTCACCATCGCTGGCTGGTTCAAAACCGCCTCAACGAGTCCGATCGGCGGGAATGCGGTTCTGGTTGCCAACCGCTCTGGCGTATCAGGCTTCTCAGTGCACGGCGATCCCAACGTTCCGGGCAACTTAGTTCTCGCGGTCGACAACAATTCGAATAGCTCTGCAGGGTTCGGCGCCACCGGCGAGTGGGTAAATTTTGCAGTTACCTATGACGGAACTGCATTGCAGCCTGGTCCTAACGTTTTCTTCTACGCTGGCGGCATTAACGCTTCGCTAGCTCTCGTAGGCTCGGGAACGAACACCAATGGCTCTGGCAATGACCCGGTCGACAATGAAGCTGCAGCACTCAGCTTCGGTGCACGCGTCCTGTTTGGTACAACCGACGCCGATCCGTTTGATGGCCTGTTGGATAACTTTCGTATCTGGGATAGCGTCATTCCGCTTTCGACTCTTGAACCACTGCGATTGAGTGATATTGCCGCAGTTCCAGAGCCGGCCTCACTCGCGTTGGCCACTCTCGCCGGTTGCGCGGTGATTCTGATTCGACGCGAACGCTAGATAAAGTAGAGAGCAGGACATTGAGAAAAGGGCTGTCAAAAACGACAGCCCTTTTCCATGCACGGATGATGATCATCGACCAGCTCGATCAATCACCTGACTTACAGCCGCCGACGCTTGCCAAGCGAGTACGGTAGATCCGGCCTCGAAAAAAATTGCATTCGTCCATCGCACATCTCGCGGCCAGTGGTTGGGTGGAGAACTAGGTGGGGGCAGAAAACGGGAAGAACACCGCACGCTCGGCGAATGCTTGGTAGGCTTCAGCCCTACTGCAGCATTCACCGGAGATGGCAATGATCGAATCGACTTGCAGCAAATGCGACGGAGAGATGGTTCTGGGCTTCATCGTCGACAAGACTCACGGCGGCATCGCTGCGAGCGAATGGGGAGCAGGTGCTCCGCAGACGTCGTTCTGGACCGGAACAAAGCGACCGATCGAATCGCTTCCAATCGGCGCCTTTAGATGCTCGTCATGCGGCAGGTTGGAGTTCTACGCGGGCGAGGCGTTTGGTCGGAAGTGAGACTTGTACGCCACCTGCAGACGGGCATTGTCGGCGCGTTGCTTGGGATTGTTGTGGCGTTACAGCTTGGCGATTTCGTCCGCGATGGCGTCGTAGCCATATTTGCGCGTGACCGCGATCAACTGCTGCGGCGTGAGGTTCATTGTAAGGCTGAATGCGCCAGCCGTGGCGGCAATCTCTGCAATCTTCAGCACGAGAGCTTCGGCCAGAGTCTCGCATCGCATTGAGCGTCCATCGATCTCGATGGTGTGCGACTCCGCTCGACTGGTGCTGATTACGGAAGATTCCAAGAGAGAGGCCCTCTGGAACAATGGCTCGCCGCTGGTTTGAATATTCCAGCGGAAACAGATAGACCGTCGTCGCTAGTCTAGAGAACTGGCGACAATCTGCCTGCCGAAAAGCGGTACGCGATGCTGACCCATCGCAGAACGCTTGATCCGGGGCTACCGAGAGTGACTAGCCCGCTCAGCTATTGTTTAACGTGCTGACGTTTAAACTATCGACTGTACGGCATCGTACAAACAGAACAATTCGTGCGCGTACCGCTTTTTAAGGAGAAAAAACTACGCTGCTATCAATTTTGTTTAAGCGAGGTTCGAAACGCGCTATCTTAACGGTGTTACTTCGAGCGGCTTCGCATTGCGGATGAACGAACCCTTCACTCCGTGCGAAATGCTCAGCAAGATTTCTCGACCGTCGTCGAGGCGTGACATTTCGATAGCGTGAGATGGTGCTTTAGAACGTTCCTCGGCGTAGTACCACTGATCTTCATGCTGCCACGCAAAGACGTTGGGCAACTTAGAAAAGTTCGGCATAGCATGTCTCTCGCTCTTTCGTTTTCATGCGAAGAAGTAATACCGGAGTTCAGGTAAAGCCTATTCATTCACGGCGCGTTCACGTAAAGCGATTGCAGCTTGTACCAAATCATAGGCGTCGAGAAGCTCCGCGATCGACAGAATAAGAGCCTTATCATGACGCTTCGGCTCGGGCTCGCTTAAAATAGCGTCGGCCAAGTTTAAGACGGCAGCATCTGTGATACTTTGCGCCGGTACGACTAGTCCGCATACCTTAGCGTGAAAGATTGGCGAAGAATCACTCGAACTACTGACTTCGCCCATAATCCGGCACGAGAGACTCTGGTGGTTGTTCGGTGATTAGCGTGACCTAATTGAGCGTACCGAAATTCCTTATCAGCCAGTAACACTCACATGCCCTCTCTTCCAATCGCTTCCGATTGAGAATAGAGATTGTCCCGCGAGTGGACCGAACTAGCGCCAACTCCTGCAGAGGCAACAGAACTTCGGTGACGCTAGCGCGACGGACGCCCAGCATCATGGCCAAGAACTCGTGACTTAACCTGAGATCATCCAGTGCCACTCGATCGTGAACCATGAGCAGCCAGCGGCAGCATCGTTGCTCGATCGTATGTAATGCATTGCATGCGAGCCCTTGCATGGACTGAACGCGAGACGAGTTGTCGAACTGGAGTATTTTCTCTCGAAAGTGGGCGTCGGCGCTCACTGCATCAACAAATCGCTGCACACTAGTGCGAAACCCTGTTCCAGCGACTTGGGCGAAACAACGGAAAGGCGAAGACTTAGCTCCAAGCAGAAGTTCCGAAGACGAGATGCCCTCGCGGCCAAACATTCCGACTTCAATCGATTTGCCGTTCTCGAGCGTTGAGACGATTGAGATCAATCCCGATTCAGGAAAATAGACGGTGCTGAACGGCTCGTTAGCTCCGTAAACAGGGTCGTTGACCGCAATGTCGAGAGCGGTAAGAGATAGACTCTTCACCGTATTGGCAGATAGCCCGGCAAGTATGATGTTGCGAAAATTGGGCTGCGCGATTGTCGGTGCCATTGGCCTGCGTACCTTCAAGAAAGGTCGGGCCAACTGGAAGGCCAGTTCGGGCGTACCGAACTGCCTAGTCTCGCGAGCTTGACGATTCATCGGTAATCGTCCGCGAAACGGCGGACGATTGGAGAGAATTTCCGTCTCGAAGTTGCGACGGACCTCGTCTATCGAATCGACGTGTATCATACGACTTGCGGAGTTGGATCACACAAGCAAATTGGCAGAAAGCAGGGTAGCAATCTGCGATATACTCGGCAGTCCGCTACCGTACACAGGCGAAACCAGATTCGCAATTTTGTGAACTTGGCTAAGCGCAGCCTAGCCACTGGTCTGCAAGCTGGTCATTTGCGCGACGATAGTTGGCGGTGTTCAACGGTCCGTTAGTGAACTTATGCTACGTCGGCCGTCGTCGAAAAGAACGTCGTCGCCGGGTTTGGTCGGCGGCAGTCGCGATATAGCTTATTATTTTCGCCCGTAATGGTTGGCCGCAAATTGCAATGACTCTTTCGGGGTATATCGGCAACTATATTATGGACTCTTTTGGCTGTTTTTCCTGTCCTTTATAGCGAACCCCCGCAAGAATTGAACGTTTACTATTTAACTTCCACGAAGGATGAGAATGCCTAACTAAGGATTGCTGGAGTCCCCGTATCCGCACATTTCCAAGCGAATGTTTGCCGAACTCCCGTTTTCGCATCCTTGGCGAGACCTCTTTCATCGAGTTGAGCAGTTAGACGGCTCTCGCATAACAAGCTTCACCGGTGAAGATGGCGACACGTGGCTTTTATTCGATTATCACGATTTTGAATTCGGCATGCACGACCGTGATGCGGCCATCCAATTCACTGTAAACGCCAAAGACTGCCCCGAAGCGTTACTGAATAATGTGCTTCATCATTTCTCTGAATTTTTGTCGCCGGACATGAGCGACTGACCAGCAAAGCCGAAAAACCATGCCAATTCACTCGCGATCGACAACCCTGCGGTGGGTTGGCGTGGCGGACCGGTAAACATACGGCGAGACGACGCTTCCTCTGAGGTGGGGAATGATGCCGCATCGATTGAGTATCTGACAATGGAGGTCGGCTCCGCCGAAGTTGCCCAACTTCGCCAATGAGTGCCCGGCACCTCAACGGTGTCGCTTGTCCGCCTGTCGTTCCACAAGACTTGGCGTTACGCTCTGTTTCGATGCGCGTATGTTGGATACTCGTTCCTGCGACCGACGATTACACCACCGAGTCTGCCCAGGATGCGAAGGGCGAGGATTCGTTGGGCGGGCCGGTGTCCCTGAACCTCACTAGAATCCGGCGGCTAGCGCGTAACACCGCTGTTTGGGAAGACTCGCATCGCTAGAGCGCCGGCAGATTCGTATTCGCCGGCCCGTTCACCACCTCGCCGTCGGCATGAAACCGTGATCCATGACACGGGCAGTCCCAACTCCGCTCAGCCCCATTCCAGTGGACGATGCAGCCAAGATGCGGACAAACCGCGGACAGTTCGGTGAGCTTGCCATCATCGTCGCGGCACGCGGCAACCTTTGTCATGCCGCGGCGCACGATCGCTCCTTCACCGGGCGCTATTTCGTCGGTTGATTTCACTTCGCCCGGCGTGACCCAATCCAGGTATTGGTTGGCAACATTAAGATTCTCCTTAGCAAACTCGCTCGCCGCCCGTAGCGTTTTGCGTGACGGTGAGTAAAGTGCCTCCCACGGATTCTCGCGGCTGAGGATGAGATCACTTAGCAGCATCCCGGCGATCGTGCCGTGGGTGATCCCCATACCGGAGTCCCCTGTTGCCACGTAAACGTTGTCGGCGTCGAGCGGGTTCCGCCCGATGAATGCCAACCCGTCGATCGTCTCCATGCACTGGCCGCCCCAGGTGAATTCGACGTCGCCTGTCGGGAACCGCGTGCTCGCCCAGTCGATCAACCGCTGGTGGCGTTCTTCGGTATCGTTTGCTTGGCCCGACTTATGATCCTCGCCGCCAACAATGAGTAAGTCGTGCGCCTCATCAATAGGCTGTAGCCGGACGTAGTGATATGCATCGAGTGTATCCCAGAAGAGGGCGTCTTCGACGCTTCTCTTCGGAACGCGGATGCCGACGACGTAGGTCATGTAGGGCGCCTGCTTTGTGTGCAGCGCAAACATGTCGTTGATCGGCGAATTCGTGGCAACGATCACCGCATTAGCCTGCACGCGATGTTCGCCTATCTCGACAGCGGCCCGTTCGCCTCCCGTGATTTTATCAGCGTGGGTATTAGTAAAAACTTTGCCGCCGGCTCGTTTGAATGAACGAACCATCCCGTCGAGATACTTGAACGGATGGAACCTCGCTTGTCGTGGAAATCGCAAACAAGGGCCGGTGTCGTACTGCGTGAGGGGAGCCCGCGATTTCCACTCCACCTCGATGCCCGCTTGCAAGGCAGCATCAAACTCATCGTGGAGATCGACGTCGTTTTGATCGGGCGCTGCAAACAGGTAGGCGTCGAGCCGCTCGAAGTCGCAATCAATGTGCAACTCTCGACTCACTCGCTCAATGAAGTCGATCGCCGCTGCATGGCTCTCCGTCGCCAAACGCGTGTTCGACTCGCCATGCCAGCTCAACATGTTGACGAAGCGATCGTCGATCACATTCGACAGATGCGCAGTCGTGACGTGCGTCATGCCGCTTGCCAGCGGACCATCGTCGAGTAAAACGACGCGCTGACCTGCCTTCGCCAACAAGTATGCGGAAGTTATTCCGGAAATGCCGCCGCCGACGACGCAGACGTCGCAGTCAAGATCAGTCGTCAGCCGCCGCGATTTGGGCAGCTCGACAGTAGCCCCCCAGATTGATTCGTTTTCCGCGCTGGTGATCGGTGAAATGCGTTCCATGGTTCCACCTCTACAAAAAGTTGCTGAGAAAAGCTATCGAGTTCAACGCACGGTATATGCCGCCCAAGGGCAACGAAGAAAAGTCGGAGTTCTGCGTAATTGACAGTCGGTCCAGCCAGTGGCCCTCCAGGGCATCCTGGACAGGACCGACCATCGGTTGCTTCGCCACCATTCCCCAGGGCGAGGCAACAAGGGTAGACGCTAGGGGCGTTCACTCTCATCGCAACGTTTTGCTAGTTCAGCGGTCAGTTGCGCGAGCGAGGTGAGCTCGTACTGCTCGCAGAGCTTGCTCATTTGCTGAAGCTCGGCGGAGGGGTACTGGTCACAATCCGACCGGTGACCGTCGAGAAGAATTGCCGACTGCAGTAGCTTCCGATCATCAGCTGATTTGCAGGCGATCATCTTGCCCTGGTACTCAAGCGGGAAGAGCTTTTCGGTATCCATGGTCACCTCTACGCACCGGGGTTAAAGGTCTGCAGGCTGAAGAGTGGCTGCTGATGCCACGATGGCTCGCTCGGCATCGTCGAGATCAAAATAGCCTTCACCGTGACGATCGACTTCCCGCCAGCCCTCCGGCGATTGTGCGTAGACCACGCCCAGCCAACGCTCTGATACAGGATCAAACCCAACTTCGGCGATGACATGCCCGTCGTCGGTTGCGTACCACGCCGTTGGCTCTGCAGGCGCTGAGCGATCATGAGGCAGTGAAAGCACTTCATCGAAATGCTCGCGAGTGGTTGGCTTTAATGACATGACGACGCTCCTGAATCGCTGCTCGCGTCAATCTGCCGACACGGCGACCCCCGGTCGAAAGGCTAATAAAAACTAGGAGCCGCCGTGCCAGTTGACTTATCCGCGCAGCAAAAAAGCGGATACCGCGGCGGCCCGACAAACAGGAAAGCGGATCGCCGCGGCAGAGCCGCAGTCGGTTATTAAAGTCGATCAGTTGGCCGGCGGAGGATTTTCGCCCGACTGCTCAACCGTCTTCTCTGTCGTAACGGTCGTTTCGCCGTTAGGCGTGGAAGTTGTTGTTTCGGTCTTGGTCGAGGCTTCCTTCGAGCATCCGGTCAAGCCTCCGACAGATACGAGGCTGGCCAGCACGACCAGCGAGAGATAGCGTTTCATCTTTCAGCCTTCCAAGAGAGAGAATGTAGGTGGGCGAGTGCCCGCTAACGCATCAAGCAGCCGCCGCGCCAATCCCCCTCCGAGTTGCCCATCCATGAATCGATTGGCGCGGCGGGTTGTTGGCTCCTGAGTGGATCGCGACCGCTGTGACTGCAAAGGGTCCGCATTTCTGAGTAGCGGAGCGTTGAAAGCAGTCGCCGAAGGCTCAGTATTGGGCAGTAACCTGAACCTCACGGCGACTCTGCTGGATGCAGCTTCATGAAGCAACGCGAAAGCCGTGCCGAAGCCACACCGTCGGCGACGCGAGGCTAAGATCGCGGTGCCAGGGCAGGCGAAGCAGGGGACACCGGCAAGCACACGTCAGCTGCCCCAGCTGGAATTGAGAAGCTCGAAGCTTATCGCGAGTGGACTTCCGCCTCTGTGCGTCGCTGGAACCGCCCAGTCAATCCGGCAAGATCCATTGTAGGAAGGTGCCTTGGGCAGGCGGCGGGGCGTGGCAAAGTGGCCGTGAGGTGCCGCGACAACCAGGGGCATCCTAGTCATTCGACGATCTTCCCGAGAATTGTCGGGAGTAACGCCACGCAGATTTTCGTAGTTGGAAGCTTGCAGATGAGAATCCGAAGAAAGGATTTCAGCAGAGAATCTGCTGACTACCGATACACGGCTCGCTCGCCATGGTGCGCGCGTCCATAGCTTCATCTTCGCTTAAGGTTCGTTTCCCGATACTGATCTTGTCAGTTGGTCGGAAACTTTCCTTCAACATTCGCGGCACGGGCCAGCGAGCTAATCGAGGAGTCGAATCGTGACGAGCCATTACTGGAAGCAATGTATAGGAATTGGCGTCGTGGGGATCGCCGCGACCATGTCGATCTTGGCATGGCAAGTATCGGCTGAGCCTCCAGCTAGCTCTACATCGCCCGAAAGCCTCGGTAATGAAAGCAAGATCTCGGGAGTCATTGCTGAGTTCGTCGAAAATGACCATGGCGACGTCGACGGCGTTCGACTGGAGAACGGTGAGCTTATTCACTTCCCGCCTCACATTGGGGCAGTAGTAACTGAAGCAGTTCAGGTGGGAGACGAAATCACCATTCGCGGCCATGAAGCGACGCTTCCGAGGGGCGAGCGAATCTTCGAGGCCGAAAACATCGCTTCGCAAGATGTATCGATCGACGTTGTTCCGCCACGAGGGCAATCGCCCCGTAGTCCTGAAGAGGAGTCCCGTATGCACGCCGCTGGCACCGTGAGTGAACTTTCAGTCAACCCGCACGACGATGTCGATGGTTTCACGCTTGGAGACGGGACTGTGGTTAAGTTCCCACCACACCAAAGCGCGGCGTTAGCCGCCCTAGTTACTGTGGGCACTAAAGTCGACGTCCGTGGTCGCCGTCACGAGACGCCGCGTGGCGACGTCCATCTGCATGCTGACCGCATCACGGCGACTGACTCTGGAAAGTCGCTGGAGCGGAGTAAACCGCATGACCGGCCGCTTCCGCCGCCGCACGGTGGTCCGCACGGCCATGCAGGCCCTGAAGTCGGTCGAGTGCAGCAAGAAATACTTCATGAGTTACGCGAGATACGTCGCTTGCTTCAAGCAGAGCCTGCTCGCTAATCGTGCGAGTACAATGAGGCTGCGAATAGTACTGTTAGTGAACAGCTGGTCGCCTCCCGCCCTAACGCGGCGGGAGGCGATAGCACGTTGAGGCGACAATGCGCTTGCTGGTAGTTGAAGATGACTCGGACTTGAGACGCCTCGTTGCTGAAATCCTTCTCGAAGCAGAGTATGCGGTTGACATCGCTGCCGACGGAGAAGAAGGGCTGCAAAAGGCTCAGGCTTGGGAATACGACGCGATTGTGCTTGACCTGATGCTTCCCAAGCGAGATGGCTGGAGTTTCATCGATCAGCTCCGGCGTACTAAAGCGACGCCCATACTGATTCTCTCAGCCCGTGACGGGTTGATTGATCGGGTGAACGGACTCGACCTAGGCGCTGACGACTATCTGACAAAACCTTTTGAAAGGCTCGAACTCATCGCCCGCGTGCGAGCGCTAGTTCGTCGTGCAGCCGGCCAGCCAGCGACCACACATTACATTGGCGACATCACTCTCGACCTTCGAATTCGATTAGCGTCACGAGGCGAAGAAAGCCTCGACCTGACGCCCCGAGAATTTGCGTTGCTTGAGTACCTGTCTCTGCATCGCGGACGCGTCGTCAGTCGAACCGAGCTCTACGACCACTTGTTCGACGAAACTGATGACAGTTTATCGAACCTGCTTGACGTCCACGTCTCAAACCTTCGAAAGAAACTAGGTCGGGACGTTATTCACACCAGACGGGGGCAAGGCTATGTCATCCCCGAATGAGTCACCTGGAACGTGGTCTCGCCGCTCCCTACGAACGCACTTATTGAGCGCGCAGCTTTCGCTGCTGCTCATAACAGTACTGGGCTTCGGCACAGCGACCTATTTGTTAATGCGAAGGGCTATCTACAACGAAGCCGAGTCCGATCTGTTGGGAGCCGCCCAGTTGATCGCCAAAGGTAGCCGCGAGGACTCTGGAACAGTGGTGATTGACCGCACGTATCGTCATCGGTTCGGTCCCGCTCCGCGAGATCACGCCTACTTTGCAGTTTGGAATGCTCAGGGCGATATTTTGGTTGCCAGCGATCCCCTCCCTCCGCACGTCTCACGGCCAGATGAATCGCCGCCGATCGATGGTCCCCGCCCCTTTGCGACTCGTGTGCACGGGGAAGAGTTGGAAGTGATCATTAGAGGCCCGGGAGGAGCGAAGATCTTGGTTGGTCGGCCACTAGCAAAAGAGGGCGATCGATTGCGAGGGCTCGTTCGCTACCTCCTAGCTGCAGGCGGGGTCGTCCTTACGATCGGTGCATTCGCCGCTTGGCGGCTCGCCAACCGCATCGTGCGGCCACTCGAACAATTGACTGCGGCCGCTGAGCAGATCTCTGCGACTCGGCTCGATCGACGCTTAGGCCTACCGTCGGCGTCCTCAGAAATCCAGCGTCTCTCGGACGTGTTCAACCGCATGCTAGGCCGCCTGCAATCGTCATTCGACCAGCAAGTGCGATTCACCGCCGATGCATCGCACGAGCTTCGCACGCCCGTCACAGTTATCTTGACGCAAGCGGACCATACGCTTTCACGCCCGCGATCAAACGAAGAGTACGCCGAAGCTCTTGCAGCTTGCCTGCGCGCCGCACGGCGAATGAAGCGGTTGGTTGATGATTTGCTGCTACTAGCTCGCGCCGACGCTGGGCGACTGAACTCTTCGCACGAGGCCTGTGACTTAGCGGAGGTCGCCGCTTCGACTTTAGACATGCTCGCACCGCTCGCGGGTAATCGCAATGTGCGAATTCAATCGCAGTTGCAGCCAACGCCAATCCATGGCGACGCGGCGCAACTCTCGCAAGTCATCGCTAATCTCGTTACCAATGCAATCGATCACAGTCCGGCTAACTCGGGTGTGTTCGTATCCGTTTACCCCCACCGAGAGCACGCTCTTCTAACAGTGGCGGATGCTGGAAGTGGTATTTCGGTTGAGGACCAACCACGGCTATTCGAGAGGTTTTATCAAGCCGACAAGTCCCGATCGCGACAACTCGGTCAGGGCGCCGGCCTCGGCTTAAGCATCGTCGCGGAAATCGTGTCGCTACACTCCGGCTCAGTCGACTTCTCCTCCGCTTCCGATCGGGGAACTACGTTCACAGTGGAACTCCCGCTTCGCACGCCTGACTTGGAGATTGGTGAAACATCGGCTTGATAAATCAACCGCACTGCGTAAGCGAGCCCTAAGAAAAGAAACCAGAAACCCATCGATATGCCAGTCGCACTTCAAACAGTTGCCTTACTCGTCGCCTCTAACGTCTTCATGACGTTTGCGTGGTACGGGCACCTTAAGTCAATGAATAATAAAGCTTGGTACGTCGCGGCCATCGTCAGTTGGGGAGTAGCGCTGTTCGAGTACCTATTTCAGGTTCCTGCTAACCGCATTGGTCACACGACGATGAGCGTGGGGCAACTCAAAATTCTGCAAGAAGTCATTACGCTGTCTGTGTTCGTCCCTTTTGCTTTGTTCTACATGAAAGAGCCGATCAAGCTCGATTACGCATGGGCTGGCCTGTGCTTGTGCGGAGCCGTCTACTTCGTTTTCCGAAGCTGAGCGAATTAAAGACCGATGATGATCTCGACAGACAGCTCCTCCAGCGAGCCGAGCGGCACGAACTCGGTTGCCGTCACGCGGCAGAGTCGTTTCGCACTCGATGCGCTGACGTTTTTTCTTGCCGACGTTCAGGATGGCCTGGGCCCGTATCTGGCGATCTACCTCACGACGATGCGCCGCTGGACCCCGTCTGACGTGGGAGTCGCGATGGCGGCGGTAGTGATCGGCACACTGCTCGCGCAGTTGCCCGCTGGAGCGTTCATCGATGCGACGCGACGCAAGCGCCTCGCAGTAACGGTCGCTGCGGGCGTCGTCGCCACATGCTGCGTGGCAATGATCAACTTCCCGAAGTTACCAGTGATTGTCGCTGCTCAGACGCTCATCGGCGCGGCGGCGGCGGTACTTCCTCCGGCTGTCGCTGGGATTAGTCTCGGGCTTGTGGGGCGACCCAGTTTTGCTCGCCGAACGGGTCGCAACGAGGCATTCAACCACGGAGGCAACGTCGCTGCAGCCATCCTCGCAGGCATTCTTGGGACCTACCTTGGATATGCGGCGATTTTCTACCTCGTCGCTGGAATGGCAATGGCGAGCGGCATCTCCGCCATGCTGATTCGCGAAAACGAGATCAATCACGAGCGGGCTCGCGAATCAGCAAGTTCGCAGCCGGCTGAAGGTTTCTCATTTCTGAGGAGCGGGCAGCTGCTCCGCTTTCTAGCGGCGATGTTCCTTTTTCACTTCGCCAACGCAGCGATGCTCCCGTTGGTTGGGCAAAAGGTGTCGATCGGCCAAGCTGATTCAGCCGCTGCACTAATGTCTGCGTGCATTATCGCAGCTCAAATCGTGATGGTACCTGTGGCCTTAGTCGCAGCGTGGGGCGCAAATAGATGGAGCCCGAAAGCGGTATTCGCCGTTGCCTTCGCAGTTCTGCCGATTCGAGGTTTGCTCTACACCTACTCCTCGAATTCCGCGTTCCTCATTGCCGTGCAACTGCTCGATGGAATCGGCGCGGGCATCTACGGCGTCGTCGGAGTTTTGATGGTGGCAGATTTGGCGAAGGGAACGGGACGGTTCAATTCGGCACTGGCGTCGATGGCGCTCGTGGCCGGAGTAGGGGCAGCTGCTAGTAACCTTGCGGCCGGCATCGTCGCTGAGGAACTTGGCTACAACTCGGCGTTCATTTCGCTTGCCATCGTCGCCGGCCTTGGACTCGCATGGTTCTATTTTGGAGTAAGCGACCACGCGGAATCACTCTAGCCCGTCGCCACTCACCGTAGCGCAAAGATTCCACTTGAGGGAAGAGCAGCGTTTTTGGGGGGATGAGCGTGTTCGCCGCACTGCAGAGAATGGAAGTGGCCTTATAGCTTCTCGATCTTGTCGGCAATGGCGTCGAAGCCGTACTTGCGAGCGACCGCGATCAGCTGCTGTGGCTTCAGATTCTCCGCTGGGCCAATGCCGCCCGCCGCGGCGGTGAGTTCTGCAACTTTGAGCGCCAGCGCGTCTGACAGCGAGTCGCATTTAACTGTCCGTCCATCTACCTCGGTCGTGTACGGACCCGACGTTCTCTCGCTCGATACCGACGATCCCATGGTTAATCGCCCTCGTGGCTGACCGGTAAGAATCTTGCCGGTCAGTGTAGCAGGCCCAGGGCAATAAGTAAGACAATTAAGACTGCGAGTTTGGCATGCCCTTCGCTTAGCACGCCAACTGTGAGCAACGGCTAGCCTTCCGCCTGCGGCGTCTTTGCTTTCGGCGCGAGGTGGAATGGCTAGTCGATAGCGAGAAAACAAGGGCACCAATGAACGCAGCAGTCGTTAAGTACGCAGTTCCGCGAACATTCGCCGAGCTTCCATACACTCATTCGTGGCTAAAGATTTGCCAGCACGCCGAGCGACTTGACTCTGTTGAGATCACTGAGTTTGACGCCAACGCGGAAGGGACGTGGCTTCGCTTCACTTACAGCGGGTATTTATTCTCCGTAGGCGAACGCGGCTCACGGGTCCAGCTGACCGTTAACGACGCCGACTGCCCACCGGATTTGCTCGTCGAAGTGACAGAGCATTTCGCCGCTTTGCTCGCTCCCCATCTATGGCACTGCTAAACGACAAGCCTTAACGGTGGCCCGCTGAGTCTCTGGCTGGGTCGGCGGGTCGGAGCCGTCGGTGAATCAATTTCACGTACCATTGCCTGTCGACACTTACACATCCAACGCCGACGGCCATAGCTATGACGTAGTCGTCTACGAGCGAGGCGCTGGGTATCACACCGCCTGGTATTGCACGGTTTGCCGCGGTCGGACCGAAAGTGATCAATGCAATGATCGGCGAGGCGGCCAGACAATCAGCCGAACGTCAGATCAGTACGCATCACGTTCATGCACACATGGGTTGTGAATACTAAATTGGCTTCGCATAAAGAAGGCACGCCAATGTGCCGTTTTGGCCGCGGTGTTCTCGATGGAGTGAACCTCGAGATCGGCGATGCACTTGAGGTGGCTGGATGAAGATCGTCTCCTACGGCATTATTGCTTTGACGATGCTCTACGCCTCAGGTTTAATTGCGCTGATACACGTACTCGCGGGATGGTCTCTTTTGGCGTCCGTGGCAGTTGGAATTATCCCGGGCATCCTAATCTGCTACTTCGCCGCGCTCGTAACGTTCGCGCTCGTGACGCGCGTCCTGAAGACGATCCACTGGCTGAATTAACTTGGATGCAACGGCTGTCGCGCCTGCGGAGCCTTCGCCGTCGGTAGCAATGAGCGACTAAGTATCATCGCGCTGAGATGAGCGCGGGGCCTGTGGCGATTTGCTGCACTTCGTCTTTCGCCTCGAACTTAGCAGCGACGTGGACGCCCGTCATCGAGTGATCGACCTGAAACTCGACGGTTTGGCAGGCACTGCAGCTGGCGACTAAAACGAGAAGTATGAGTCGCATCGAAAACCCCTCCCTCAACAGACAATGTCGTCCGTGACGGATGGGCTTATTGCAGTTGCCGTGCCAGTGATCTGACAGTCGGCTGAGAGAATTGCCGTCGTGGGTTGGATAAACTCTGACGCCGCTAGCGTCATTAAACACCGCGATAGCAGCAAGGAAACTGAGTGAAATCCGGTCAATGGGCGACGGGATTGCGGCCAATGGCCAGGCGAACAACTAGGCGACGTAGAAGCCCCTCAAAGTTTGCGGCCTGCGAGTGGGGGCGTTAGAGTGGCATCGTAGTTTACCACGCCTTAAGTATCTAAATCCGAGTGCTCTAATGAAGCTATGCGTTTCCACGCTCCTAGTAAGCTTTCTCATCATCCTGCCAGAAATCGGAAGCACGTTTGCTAGCGGACCTGTCAATCTTATTGAGAATGGCAGTTTTGAAGTTCCGGTTGTCGTTGGTGGCAACCAAGAATTCGGCACCCCTTCGACCGCAATTACTGGGTGGCACGTATCGGCGGGTAGCATCGACTTGATCACCAGCGGTAGCATTCTTGGCTCCGCTCATAGCGGCCTGCAGATGATCGACATCAACGGAAGCAGTTCCGGGAGAGTGGAGCAGTCATTTGCTACTGTTCCGGGTAATACCTACAGACTTGCACTCTTCTATTCCAATAACCCGAATCCCGCCTTCGCGTTGCCCATCTACTCCGCATCGGTCAGCGTGGTCGGCACAACCCAGTTGCTAAATGCTTTAGTTGCCCACGCTGGAGCAACTGAACTTCAAATGAATTGGATGCGATTCGCCAACTCGTTTACCGCCGATTCAACGACAACGAAATTGGTGTTGAGCAGCGCGCACGGGGGATTCAACGGGATTTATTTCGATTCCGTGTCTGTGATCCCCGAGCCGGCTGTAGGCATCATCATCGCCCCGGCAGCATTCGCAGCGTTGTCACACTCACGCCGGCTTCGTCCCCCGCAGGGATGAGAAAGACCGCTACGCCCACCAAAGATTGCGATTCAGAACAAATACATGGGCGCTGGATCGATCTCAGCTTCCGGAAACAACTCTCGCAGTCGCGCCATTTCCGTTGTTTTGTTCTCGCCAGGTGCAACGTAGATCGAGTGTATTATCCGATCTCCCAGTAGATCTCTTAGCCAGCCCACCTTCGTGGAGTCCGGCGAGTTAGGTCCGGGAAGCGGCAGAGACACAACGAATACGTGGCGGCCTGCGTTCATCGCTTGGACTCGGCGGAATACGAAGCTGTACTTCCAGCCTACCACCGCCACGATCGCCGAGACGAGTAGTGCTACGCGGAGAGTGAAGCGGGGGCGAGGCATGGGGCTCAGTCGTCGACTTCCCGAGCACTGGTCCCCGCAACGCGTTCACAGCGGACGACGACTTTAACGTCGCCATCTTCGACATAGAAGAAGCAACGACTCAGCACCTTGTGCTCGGCGTGAGGATTCTTGATTTTGAGTTTGCTCAGCTCGACGCCGTCGCTGCTCTGGATTACTAGCTTGCAGGCCATTGATGTAACTCCCTGGATGTTGTTGGCACCGATCGCGCCGCTTGGGCTAGTTGCTGGCGCGATCAATTGCCAGACTCGCCAGCCGCTGGTAATTACCGAGCGAATATCGCTGGCAAGCTTCCTTGATCAGTTATAGCCGGCCGACTGAGTGTTGCAGCACAGTCGACGGATGAAGCTCGAGAGCCTGTGCCTCGTTGAGCAGCTTCAGGTCTTCCGCTGATGCGCAGACTATGTTGCGGCCGGAGAGGTGAATCTGGCGCGGGGGGAAGCAGTCGTACAACTGTCAGCTCCGGCGCTGTGATCAATTGGTCTTCAACACCGTCGGTACGCGAACAGTGAATGTGCTGCCATCCCCCAGCCCGTCACTCTGGACGCTGACCGACCCGCCGTGCAGTTCCACCAATCGCTTTACCAGCGCCAGTCCAATTCCGAGCCCGCTGTGGTTTCGCTCAAGCGAGGAGCCGACCTGGTGAAACATCTCGAAGACGTTGCCAATTTCATCAGGGGAGATACCAACGCCCGAATCTGTAACATCGATCTCTGCCACACCGTCAACGTGTGCAGCGCCAATGGTGACCACCCCGCCGGGATCAGTGAACTTGATAGCGTTATTCAAGAGGTTCGTAAGCACCTGCAGCAATCGCGAACGATCACCGTTGACTATTACTTCCTCAGTGGGAAGGTGTACCGTTAGCTTGATGCCCTTCCCTTGTATCGCGTGCGCGGTCGACTCGACGACCTGAGAGATGAGCGATTCTAGGTCTACTTCCGCAAGTTGAAGCTCGATCGCTCCGCGACTTACTCGACTCACGTCAAGAAGATCGTCGATCAACCTGGACATCTGCCCGACCTGCCGCTCCATCATCTCCGATGCGGAATCGACGTACTCATTGCCGGTGTTCGCAAGCCGAAGTATCGCAACCGCGTTCGCTATTGGCGCGAGTGGATTGCGGAGTTCGTGAGCCAACGAAGCCATAAACTCATTCTTTTTGCGATCGGCGTCCCGCAACTCACGCTCTCGCTCGCGAAGAAGCTCGAGCGTCGTCGTCACTTGGTAGGCGGACGCCGCGAAGCCAGCGAGGCTTTCCAGTCTTCGCATATCCTCTCGATCGAATTTCCGATCGGGCACGTGGGCGACTGCCCATACAGTCCCTACTAGCTTTCCGCCTACTTCGAAGGGAGCCAGCAAGCACTCTTCAACCTTCGGTACGACGGGCGCAAAGTAGGGATAGTATTCTTCGACGCGGCTCATCATTTGAGTCGCACGGCGATCAAAAACCACGCCGCAGGGGCTGAAGTCACGCGGGTTGGCCCCCCCGATGTGGATTTGCCATTCACCTGCGATCGCTGGCCACTCGAAAAACTGTTCGTCCTCGCTCAGCAAGCTAATGCCTGCCGAGCCGACGTCGAGGATCTCTTTGATCGTCTCGACGAGCTCTTGGAGAATCGTGTCTGGCGCGTTGGCGAGTGTCCTCGCTAAGTGCGCGAAGGCGCGGTTCTCGGCACGATAGTCCGCTGCTCGACTCGGCCGCTCATCGAGTTCGGCCGTGGTGACAATTGAATCAAGTGTACCGGCGTCTGTTGAACTCACGTGGTTGGCAACATTGCTGAGGTGTAGCGGCGGGAATGGAACCATTCTAAGCAGCCAGCGGCGCCGCGCGTCCAGAGCATCCCTGGCGAATTCAGGTTGCAATTTCTCGCCCCTCGCGCACAATAAACCCCGTCAGCATTCCGCTGGCCCGAGCGTAGAAACTCGGCAAGTGTAGGACAATTCGAACGATGACAACATCTGGCAACAGGCCCGGACGCGCGGGCGGTCGTACAAGCTTTGATCCCGAGAGCGGGCTAGCGAGGCGACCGCGGGGGACTACACTCCTCTTTCTAACCGCGTTTCCGGGCCTGTTGCCATTTGAGGCGTCGTCGAGTTGTCGAAGCGCCCAGGACGGGCGTTGGCCACCTGGGCGCTCTCTTCTCGCCACTCTGGCGATGCCCGGGAAGGTTTTTAGCCCATGGTCGGTATCTGTGCTGACATGGCCCAACAAAGGTCGCCTCGGCGCGGCGCGTGTGAACTGCTGGATAGGGCCAGAAGTTCTCTAGCTCAGCAAGCATTCATTGAGTGCGGTTGTTGCCTGCGCGAGGCGGTGCGAATTTACCTGCACGATGAGTGCACGCATCACGGCTGCTTGCCAAAAGAGAAGCCGGGCACCTACCGCACGCCTCCGCGCGTCCTCGCGAAGCGACTTACTAAGAAAGAAGTTCTCGGACCGAAGCTGGGACAGTGGATAGGTGAAATCATCGAGATGTCCAACAAGGCAGCTCACCTCAGTTTCGTCTCACCGAGGGAGTTGGAAGCGGGCATCGTCATGATGGAGTTTTTTCTAAACGGAACGCACCTTGCTCCCACTAACGCTGGAGGTCAATCATGAGCGTCAAGGAAAAGAAAGTCGACTGGTCGCTAACCCGCATTGTTGATGAGGTGATGAAACCTACGGGGCGCTATGCGGACACGACCATCGAGAAGTACATGAGCGCGGCCAGATCCTACGGCCGCTTTCGCGGCTCCGAGCAGACTGCAGGTGAAATCACTCCGCACTTACTGGAGAAGTTTGCGGAATGGCAGATCGCCGAGGGAAAAACGGAAGCGAGTTCTCGTCACTTTGCAGTCATGGTCGGTACCATCGTTCGCCAAGCCGATCCGAACTTGCTGCCCAATCGTAACTTCGCCGAGTTCCGCGATGCGGAAACGGGAAATCTTCTGCTCATCATGCAGAAAGAATACTTCCCCAGTCACCCGCGAATTGGAAGCAAAGCCACAGAGGACCAATATCTAAAAATGGCGATGCGTTACTCTCAGTTCTTGGGCCGGCATTGTACCCTCGATGACCTAAACGATTTGGAAGTGGGCCGGTGGATGCGATTCCTTCGAGCTGAAGGCCTGAAGGCTGTTTCGATCAATGGTTACGTTGCCAAATTGCGTGCATTCTGGAATTGGTGCGCCAAGAAACGCATGGTCGAACTCTTCCCAACGATCGGAGATTACCCTGAACCGCAAAGTTTGCCGGACGCATACACGGAGGAAGAGGTTCGTCAGCTCATCGCCGCATCTCGTTTAATGAAAGGAACAATTCACGGCGTACGCGCCGCGGTATGGTGGGAGACGCTTCACCGCGTCGCTCTCGACACCGGCGAACGGACGTCCGCGCTTCTCGACTTAATGTGGCGCGACTTCGACGAAGCAAACGCAACGCTTGAAGCGCCTGCGGATATTCGCAAGGGAGGCCGTAAGCCAATGCTCTACTACCTGAAACCTAAAACAGTTGCACTGTTCGCGGAATTGCGGAAAGCCGGGCAAAAGAGAATTTTTCCTTGGCCTTGGACGAAGGGCGCCTACTACAACCACAACAAAAAGCTGATCAAGCTCGCCGGCATAGAGTATGTCCCAAGAAATTGCGGACTACAAAAGCTCCGTCGCACATTTGCCAGCCACATTGAGGCGAACGGCGGCAATGCGACCGCGGCTCTCGCTCACACGGCGCGGAGAGTGACTGAGAGGTCATACCTCGACCCGCGAATTGTGAAGGAGCCGCCCCACAACGAGAAGATGTTTGACGTTTAGTATCCGACGTCGCCCGCTGCGGGCAGGCAGCGGACGCCATTTGTCGAGGTCGGAGTTGGCGATTGCGGTTCCCCGAAGTAGCGCGCAGTCGCACTCAAGATACCGCCATATATTCGATGATTCGGGCGTCCGCGGCGGGTTGCAAACCCCGCGGCAAGCGGCTCGCGGCGACTCGGCCTTCCCATCCTTCGGCCAGTCGCCGCGCGTCGGCCCGATTGAAGAAAGGATGGATTCTCGTGCCTGATGACGTCGACAACCTCAGCTTCCTCAACCAGCTTGAGGCAGTCTTCTCGCTCGCGACCGACGCCAGCGATCACTTCACTCGAGAGGTAATGAGTCGACCGGTCCGATTCGAAGGCAGTGCAGCGGAGATAGCGCCGCGGATCCGTTGGCTGATCAAGAGGTCGTCGGACTTCCGTGCCCTCCAGATCGCGCTCGAAGGCATCGGCAGCACGACGGAGCACCTTCGAGAGGTTCCGCCTCAAGCTACATCTCAGCTGCGGCGATTGACGCGATGCACTCTGTATCTCCGTCGGAAAAAAGATTGCATCACTGTCGCTCACCTACTTCGAATCGCCGGCTGTCTCAAGAAAGCCGGAGAGAAAGGGTGCTCGGCCGTCCACATGGCTACGAGTGAACTGCAGCGAGAGAAACTCGAAACCATACTACTCGCTCCGCGCGCCGAATTACATGAGACCGTGGAGAGTGCCACAAAGCGCGAAGCGGTCACTAAGAAAGCCCCCAAAGCGTTCGTAGAGCGTGTACTAAAATCAGAAGCTGAAGTTCCGCCGAGTCATCGATTCAGAGGCAGGAAGAAAGGTGAACCTCTTACCAAGCACGTAATTGAGATGAACGAGAAGTACGGGCTTAGCACCTACTATGTTTCTCAAACGTATGAAGGCCCCGTTCTGAAACTGGGCAGGCAGTACATTTACCCACACGATGCAATAGCGGCGTTGAGCGATAAAAAGCGTCGTAAAGGAGATGACGAATAAGTTGCAACGTTGCAGAAAGGAAATTTTCGCAGAAAAACTTCGGGGGCTATCTGCCGAGGAATAGCGGAAAAACGCATCGAAAGTAGACCCAAGTCGATTTGCAACGTTGCAGTCGTAAATTCAACGCTCTGATTGCCCTCAGTGTCGCACTCCGCGGCACAGCCTATCCTGCGAGGGTCAAATCATGCCTAGCGCCGTAAGCTCTGAATCTCCGCAACTTCTCGCCACGCCGCGTGAGGCCGCCGAACTTCTCCGAATTAGCGAGAAAGCGCTTTGGAATCTGACGGTGCCGCGTGGCGACCTACAATGCGTCCGGCTTGGCCGCAGCGTCCGCTATAGTCTCGCGACGCTTCGCGAATACGTCGAGCAGCAACAGACCGCTGCCGCGGGCTAACTTCTTCACCCAGCCCGTGATTTTGCCGGCGTGCCAGAATGCGAAGCGCGCCGGCTCTTTGCCTAGATTTTGCGGTCAACGGCAAAGAACCGGGCGCTTCCACGGCGACAGCCATGAAGTCTCTCATAGCGGAGGCAAGCGGTCAACGTTTGCCCCAATCCGACGTTGCAGCTAACCGTCGATGGAATGCCGAACTCTGGTCGCTCTACTGCGCCAAGTGTTTGGCGCCGAATATCGATGGCGACTACTTCCCTCGGTTCGTCGACGAACTCGTAGCACGTTGGCGGGAGCACCATGAATTCTACCAAGAGTTCATCCACGCTAAGAGCTGGTTCGCACCAATGCTTCCGCTCATCGAGTGTGAACGCTTTCGCTCCATCGAACTCCCGAATGGCGAATTCGTACCACTACGGCTCGATCGAGCAAAGTTCGACTTTCAAGTTCGACGCAAACCCAGCTTGGTGCTCGAAGCTCCGCGATGCTGTAGCTGTAAGGCGAGCGGGCGTCGAAAGCTCATCGACGCCTTCATCACGCCGACACGGAGGGCCGCCGGATGAGTCCAGCCGTTCAACAAGAGATGGAGTCGCTAGCTAGAAATAACCGCTTCGATCTCCCGCTCTTCCCCCAGCACTACGCCAAGCTTGCCGACGAGTGCGGCCTGTCTCCCGCGACCATCCTGTCGGCGAAGATTCGCTCGACCGGTGATCTCGAAGACCTCGCCCGATTACTCAATCGCAAATCCGTCGCGAGATCGTGGGGAACGGCGATTGTGATCCCGTACCTAGATCAGTCCGGAGACTTCGTGCTGCATCGGGTTCGGCCGACGAATCCGCCTGTCAGCAAGAAAACCGGCAAGGCGCAGAAGTACTTGCAACCCACAGGTGCCGCTAGCCGAGCGTACTTCCCTCCGAGCATCTATTCGGTCCTAAACGAAGCGTCGTGTCGCCTCATCATCACCGAGGGCGAATTCAAGGCACTGAAGGCGACGCAGGAGGGATTCCCCTGCATTGGCCTTAGCGGCGTCGACTGCTGGCATCCCCGGAAGAAACTGACGCTGCTCCCCGATCTCGCGGATGTCCATTGGCAGGGCCGCCAAGTCTTCATCGCATTCGATTCCGATGCCATCGACAACGAGAACGTCGCTCGCAACGAACGCGAACTCGCGGCAGCGCTCAAAATGCAAGGCGCGCAAGTACGAATTGTCCGTATCCCAGCAGGGGAGGGCGGCAAGAAAGTTGGTCTCGACGATTTGCTCGTCGCCCATGGTGCTGAAAGGTTCACTGAGTTGCTCGAAAGCGCCACGGAGCCGTTACCGCCCGCGGCAGGTGAATTCATGGAATCGGCGTCGGATATGGATCCGGCGATCGAGGCCGCACACATCCTCTCGAGCGTAAGGATGGGCGACCTCTACCGGCTCCGTTTCTGGCGGGGTGGCTGGTACTGGTGGGCGAACGGCCGCTACGGCGAGAAGCCCCCAGAGGAAGTCCGCGCCGAGATCGTCAATCTGCTCAACAAGAAATGGCTCGGAGTGAAGAGCCGAAACGTCTCCGACGTGCTCGAGCATGTAAAGGCGAAATCAATTCTGCCAGCTTCAGTTGAGCCTCCGTCGTGGCTCGCGGCGCCACCTCACGGCTGGGCGTCGGAGGAATGCCTCGCCACCAAAAACTCTGTCGTGCATCTACCGTCGCTGATTCAAAACCTGGCGCCATGCGACACGCCCGCGTCGCCAGCCTTTCTCACCACGACTGCAACGGACTTTCAGCTCGACCTCAACGCCCCGCGCCCAGATAGGTGGCTCGAGTTCCTAGACGCATTGTGGAAGGACGACGCCGAAAGCATCCAAGCCCTCCAAGAATGGTTCGGCTATCTCCTGACTCACGACACACGCCAGCAAAAACTGATGCTCCTCGTCGGTCCGAAGCGGTCCGGGAAGGGCACCATCGCCCGCATCCTGACGGCACTTGTTGGGAAGGGAAACGTCGCGGCGCCGACGCTCGGCGGCCTTGCCACCAACTTCGGCCTCTGGCCCCTTATCGGCAAATCAGTCGCCATCGTGTCCGACGCCAGACTTTCCGGCCGCTCGGACCAGGCGGCCGTCGTCGAACGGATCCTTTCGATCACCGGCGAGGACTCGATCACGATCGACCGCAAGAACATGGCGCCTATCACGGTGCGACTGCCCACGCGATTCGTCATCCTGACCAACGAGCTTCCCAAGCTCTCCGACGCCAGCGGGGCCATCGTCTCGCGCGTCGTCCTCCTGCACACCACCAACTCATTCTACGGCAAGGAAGATCACGACCTCACTGAGAGGCTACTGGGCGAGCTCCCAGGCATTCTGTTGTGGGCCATCGAAGGCTGGCGCCGACTCCGCGAGCGCGGTCGTCTCCTGCAGCCTGAAACAGGCCTGGAGTCGCTCGGCGAGATGAACGACCTCGCGAGCCCTGTCGCCGCGTTCGTACGCGACTGCTGTGTCACCGACCGGATGGCTTATGCCACACCGACGCAACTCTACGAGGCGTGGGAGCGATGGTGCAAATCGCAAGGCCGGGAGAAGTTCATCGGCACCGTCCAATCGTTCGCTCGCGACCTGCTTGCGGCGGAACCAAGCATCAGGAAAAAACGCGTTCGAGACGGCGACGATCGCCAGCGAGTCTATGAAGGGATCGGGTTGAAGCTCGGTTTCTAGCTTCTGCTGGTCCACAGTGGTCCGCGACCCCATCCAAAGTACGCGAAAGCCAAAAATCATGTTTGAAAGCGCAATTCAATATAGTGAGTATGAGCTACTTTGGATCGGGTCGCGGACCAGCGTGGCCCAGTGGGGGCCATCTTGGCTCGCCCAATCTGAACCATCATCGGCATCTCCGCCGGCGGTCGCTCAGCCCGCGGTGCCTCCGGTGCTCACCCCCGAGCGATCGTCGGAGCCAGTGATTGCGCTTCAGGTCTGCTGCGAGCGATGCGGGTCGAATCGATTCCGTGACGCGGCGATTCACGGGGGCATGTCCACGCGTCGCGACTGCAGCGTCTGCGGACGGACGCTCGACTTCCCGGTTTGGGCGAGCGAAGTCGAACGCCTTGAATCTATGCTCCGTTCGCGCGGGCACGCCACGCCGCAAAACTCGGAGGCCGCATAACGTCACTGGGGAGCGAGCAGCCGCCGACGCCGCTCAACCGCCGCGTGCCTTGCGATGCAACGCCGTCGGCGCCACGCGCGTAGACCAGTCGCCGTACGACTCGAACATCTGCACTTCGAACGCTGCGGCCCGCGGCGTCATACACGACACATCACTCGTTTTTATTTTGAAACCATGCTTGATTCACACGCAATCGCCGACGATGATTCACGAAGCACGCTGAGCTCGCGACTGCGGGCCGCACTTCGTTCATCGCCTCATAGCCGCTACGCGATCAGCAAAGCCACTGGCATCGACCAGGCAACGCTGTCGCGATTCGTCAACTCGGCCGATCCTTCGAAGCGATCTGGCCTCAGCCTGCGAGCGATCGATCTGCTCGCGGCTCAACTCAACCTCGAACTCGTCGCTTGCCAGAGCAGCGACGCAGAAAGGACGCCAAGCGATGGCATCACTGATCAGAGAGCCGAACGGCAACCGGATGCTCCAGTTCAAGGCGGGCGGCCCGAGCCGGCACTCGATCCGCCTCGGTCCGATGCCGCAGAAGGAGGCCGAGAACATCAGAGGCCAAGTCGAGGCGTTGATCGCCGCGAAGATCTCGCAGACGAGTTGGAGCCTCAAGACGTCGGAGTGGGTCCGCAACCTGACGCCGACGCTGCACGACAAGCTGGCGAAAGTGGGACTGCTCCCGCCGAGATCCGCGAAGAGTGCGTCGACGCTCGGTGAGTTCTTGGCGGCCTACATCGACGGTCGCTCCGACGTGAAGGAATCGACCGCGATCAATTACCGCGCGACGGAGCGTGGCTTGCTTGAGTACTTCGGAGCGAAGAAGCTGCTCGCTGACATCACTGCGGAAGATGCCGACAAATGGCGGCGTTGGCTGGCCGCGGGCGAGAAGCGAGCGAACGGAACGGTTGTCCGGAAGAAGCTCGGCGACAACACGGTTCGGCGCCGGTGCGGGTTCGCCCGCCAGTTCTTCCGCGCCGCCGTTCGCGATCGAGTCATCACCGAGAATCCATTCGCCGGCATGAAGGGGGTATCCGTGCGATCCAATCGAGAGCGAGATTACTTCGTGACGCGCGAGGAAGCTGCGAAAGTCATCGAAGCATGCCCCGACGCGCAGTGGCGGCTGCTGTTCGCGCTAAGCCGGTTCGGCGGCCTGCGTTGCCCGTCAGAGCATCTCGCGCTCCGGTGGGTTGATGTCGATTGGCAAGCAAACCGCATCACGGTTCGCAGCCCCAAGACCGAGCACCATCACGGTGGCGCGTCTCGCCCGCTGCCGATCTTCCCTGAACTCCGCCCGTTCCTCGAAGACGCATGGGCGATCGTTGAGGCCTCGGTCATGGCGATGCCGCCCAAGGAGCGAGCGAAGGTCCACGTGATCACTCGCTACCGTGGCGCCAACGCCAACCTACGAACACAGCTGGAGCGGATCATCGCTCGCGCCGGCCTGAAGCCGTGGCCGAAGCTGTTCCAGAACTTGCGGCAGACGCGCGCCACGGAACTCGTTGCGGAGTACCCGCAGCACGTCGCATCGGAGTGGCTGGGTCACACGATTGAGATCGCCCAAGCGTTCTACTGGCGGACGACCGAAGAGCAGTTCGCGAGGGCCGCGACCCAACCAACGGGGGGCAAAGCGCTGCAAAATCCGGTGCAGTACTCAGCCGCAAGAGATGGCAGCGAGGTGTTTTCTGTGCAGCCAGAGGCTGGAAAACGCGAGAAATCAGAGGATCTCGCAGAGAATCAGTGCTCCCTCATGGACTCGAACCATGAACCTACTGATTAAGAGTCAGTTGCTCTGCCAATTGAGCTAAGGGAGCATTGCCCGCACGCGGCGGGCAGATTCAGAATTTTAGCGTTTCGCCGCCCGGCCGCCAGGGGCGTAGCTCGCAGAAAAAACGCTCCGCAGGCCGGCGATTGCGGTATGGGCGATTCGTTGCGGGCAGTTGCAGCGGAGAGGGCTCAATCTGCCGGGCGGGGAGGCCGCCGGGCGACCTGCGACTTGTTTGAACGGCTCGCGACGGGACTGCAACCGGCGCTGGCAATCTCGGCCTTCACCCCGCTGTAGCGGCCTGCCGGTGCCGCCCCGAGCCTCAAGCCTCCAGCGGCCGCCTTACTTCACGCGCCACATGGAGCGATAGAAATCGTCCTCCAGCTCGTCGAGGTCGTCGCCAAAATGCTGGCGGAACTCCTTCACCCGCTGCCCTTTTTTATCTTCCAGCAGCAGCGGCTTCTCGGCGATCATTTTGAGGTAGCCGGCGTATTCTTTCGTCCGCGTCCGGATCAGAAAGTAATTCCAGGCCCAGGCTTGGGCGTATGAATCAACCGCGGTCTCGGGGGTGGTGAACAATTTGTCGTCGCTCAGCATTCGCTCGAGAGAGACGGTCTTCCCAGCGCGATAGTTGTCGCGGAAGAGATCGAAGCGGCTGTAGTTGACGTTGCCGATGCCGCTCCAACTGCTTCGGCTATCGAGGTTGGGCGTCTCGAAGAACGTCGCCATCCCTTCGGTCAGCCAGTAAGGATTGGCGACCATCCGCGTTTGCAATCCGCAATTGAACGCGATTTGATGCGTCGCCTCATGGACGATTGTCGCCACGAGCGGCTCCGCTTGCGGTCGCGACAACAAGTCTGAAATATCATGCAATGACCCGCGATCGCCGGCGTTCTGGCGAAACGCCTGCATGCCGGTGAGGTCGTACATCATGATGCGGTTTGTTTCGAGATTGTAGTAGCCGATGATGTTGCTCACCGACGAACCGAGATCCTTCTTCGCGTAGTCGGCGTAGGACGCCTGATCGGCGAACACGAGCACGACGAGCGGCTGCTCGGGCGCCTGCACCGGCGACTTTTCCTTCTTCCAGAAAGCGATAAACGCTTTCTGCAGCCGCTCCAGCAGCGAGCTGGTCCACTCGGCGTAGGTCCTCGTCGTGTTGTAGCAGACGATGTAGTTCTTCGAATCGTGGACGCGGAAACCGGGCGGCAACTCGGCGAGCAGTTGCTTGGTCAGCTCCTCGCGCGTGAGCGGAACTAACTTTTCCGAGTCGGTCTTGCGGTCGCGAATAGTGGCCGCCGGCAAGCGGTGGATGGCGCCGTCGGCGGTCTTCAGCAGCATGCCGCCGTCGCGAGCTTCGACGATTGCCTCGCCGACGAGTTGCTTCGGCGGCTGGTCGGGCAAGACGACCGTGAGACGCTCGAGGGCTTGCGCAGCAGGAGGCGCCGCTCCGATGAGGAGCGCCGCGAACAGGACGCCGAGCGCGAGCGGCCAACAAGAGTTTGAGCGATGATTCGCCATGATCTTTCCAGTGTAGTCGAAGTCCGCCAAATAGCCGATGCGCGTCGCGCAATTCCGCCTCGCTGGCACGTTAGCGGCGGGCTAGAATGATCGGTATGACCGATACCGTCCTCGACAGAATTGTGGCCGTGAAGCGACGCGAGATTGCGGCGGCCCGCGACCGTGTTTCTGAAACAGAGCTTCGCCGCCGACTGGCGACCGCCCCGCCGGTGCGAGATTTCTTCGCCGCGCTGGCTCGGCCGGGCGCGATCCGATTGATCGCCGAAGTGAAAAAGGCGAGCCCGTCGGCTGGCGTGATTCGCGAGGATTTCGACCCGGTGGCGATCGCCAAAATCTACGAGCGACACGGGGCAAGTTGCCTCAGCGTGCTGACGGACGAGCCGCACTTTCAAGGGCACTTAGACTATCTAGTCGCCGTGCGGGCTAGCGTGGGACTGCCGGTGCTGCGCAAAGACTTTGTCCTCGATTCGTACCAAGTTATCGAAGCCCGTGCGGCGGGCGCCGACGCGGTGTTGCTCATCGCTGAATGTCTCGATGACTGCAATCTGCGGAAGCTCCACAACGAAATCATGGACCTGGGCATGACGCCGCTGGTTGAGATTTACGATCCCGAGAATCTGCCGCGGGTGTTGGAAGCGGGCGCCACGCTCATCGGCGTCAACAATCGCGATCTGCGGACGTTTAAGGTCGACCTTGAGCATTCTCTCCGCTTGCGTCCGGGAATTCCGACGGAATGCGTGATGGTGAGCGAGAGCGGCGTGAAAACTCACGCTGACGTCGAGCGGTTGTACGCCGCGGGCGTGAACGCGATTCTTGTAGGCGAATCGTTGATGCGTGAAGCCGATATCGGTGCGGCCGTTGATCGGCTGCTGGGGCGCTAGCGTTTCGATATTGCTCTAATCGCAGCGCGCTGCATCATTAGGGTTCTGTTCCCGCCGTGCTGCCCGTGGCTCGCCATTGAAGATGTTCTAGGGCTCGAGGGAGCGCCACGCGCTACTACGCCTCCCGCAATGGTTGCCGACCCCCGGGCGGAGCCCGGGGCCAGAACCTTGGCGCATAAAACAAGCGGCGGGACGACTCGAAAGTCATCCCGCCGCGTTGAATCCGCTCAGCGGTAATTGCCGCCCGTCAGGCGATCTCGCATTCGCCCGACGGAGGGTTCATGCAAACAGCAGCCGTTAGTTAGCTGCTCGTCAGGGTCGTTAGCTGCGACGGCGACGCAAGGCCACCATCGCCATTCCGCCCATGCCGGCCAAGGCCATCGTGGCCGGTTCCGGAATCAGCGTTTGAGAGAACGACTGGTCGATCACAGTCGCACGGGCCGGCAGGAAGGCGCCTGCGGCGGCATTGGCGTAGATGTCCTTCGTGACGAACAGCTTCGTGACCGGGGTCGTGAAGATCGTCGAATCGCTCAGCTTCGAGTTGACGCCCGGACCAACGGTCGAGTAGTAGGCGTTCAGCGTTTCGTTCTTGCCGAGGAACGTTTCGTCGACGGTGATGAACGATTCGTCAGCGGCGCCAGCGCCGCCGAGGAACAGGTGGGCGTCCGTGATCTGCCAGCCTTGCTGCAGTCCCGCAGGCGAGACTTCGACGGCGAAGCGAATCAGGGCGTCCGACGCGCTGCCGCCCGGCAGATCTTGGAAGATGCCGTGGAAGCTCACGCCCCAGTTGCCGCTGGGATCTTTGAACCCGAGGACGTTGATCTCGGCCGGCAAGGGCATGTCGCCCAAACGCGAATAAGAGAAGCCGGTGAAAATCTTGTCGCCGACGACGATACCGCCCGTCGGATCGCTCTGAAGATCAGCGAGCGTCACCGAGCCGACCGAATTGATAGCGCCGTTGGCGGGGGTCAGGTCAATGAGCGCCGCGGAAGCAGCGGCGGCGGTCAGACAAACAGCCATCGCGAACGCGACAGCCGTCGTGACGGCTCTAGTAGCAGGTCGAAGCATAGTGGGTCATCCTTTGCGAGTGTCTTGCCTTCGCTAACCAGCGATATTCCTCAATCCCCCGTCGCACACAGCAGCGACCGGCATGGTTAACTTCAGCTGAGCGGAGAATCTCCAAACAAGAAAACATTAAAACGGGATATAAAAACCGTCAGAATCTTTCAAACGGACTGACTTGCGGACTTTCTTTGCGTTACCGCTGGGCATCGCCATCTCTGGCTTACCGCGCGGCTCGCTTGTTGGTTCGTTGGTGAATTCCGCCAACCGTGGTGACGCGTCGGCGACGCGCTTTGCTGGAACGGCTGGAGGATTGCACGCGTTGAGCCCCGCGACGGGGAATAGGCCGGCTTGCCGCCGTCTCACCGTCGCAGGCCTCTTCTTCGTTTTGATTTGATTTGGTCATGGCGTGAAGCTCGCTCGTTATTCGCTGGATGCCATTAATTCAGGAACGTCTGACGGCGGCGTTAGTAAGTCTCGCCGCTCCAAAGCCAGTCGCGCCTCTTCCAGCAGATACTCGAACCCGCGCTGCCCGTTGCATTCGTTGAGATAAACCCAGGCGCCTAGCTGCCGCGCCCAAATCTCCTCGCGAACATCGCCTGCGTTCCCCGCAACCAGCAACAGCGCGTTGCTGAGTTCATGGGCCCGCTGGGCGGCGTCTTTCAACTCGCCGTATCCCGCTGCCATCGCGTCCGGTAGGTCGACGACAATCAGCGGCACGCTCCGTTTGAAGACGGCTCGCAAGAACTCTCCAGCGTCGCGACACACGATCGCATCCCAAGCTTGCGCCTCGGCGGCGGAACGAATCAGCCGGCGGCGATCGGCAGAGAACGAAACAACCAAACAGCGCAAGAGCTGCGGAGGCGCGGAGCGCGTCGCAACAATTGCCGCCTCGCCCCGTGGAGCGAGTACAGCTGTCGGTGTCCCATTCACAGTTGCCATGCTAAGGCGCTACTCCGGTCATGCCGACGTCGCTGCAATGCGAGCCTCGACACAGGTGTCCTGCGATCTAATGCGATTCGAACGCTACTCTCTGCGCCAACCCCACGACCCGAGACTGCCCGTCCGGCGCATGAGATGACGCATCTACTCTCTGACGACGATGCAGCGCGAGATCGCGCGGCAACATCCAACTCCCGGAGCAATTAATCGCTCCGCTTACGCGACGCTGCCGTCCTACGCAAACGCAGCTCGTTCGCAACGATGCTCGGCCAGCGGACCATTCGCGCCGTGCAGTGAAGCCATTCACTTGCGTGACGAAAACAGTCGCGGCGCAGCTTGATCGCTGCGGCGAACGTCTGCAGAGACGGCTACCAAGCCATCTTGCGATTGCGGCGACGGTGAATGCCGTTGATGGACGTCGGCGCCTTGCCACGGCGACGCGAATGGCTCGGCTGGTTCTTCTTGGCGAGCTTCACTTCTGAAGTCCGACGGAAGTTGCCGGTGCCGTAATCCATATCGCCTTGCTCGTAGAGTTGGATGTGGCTCATTTGCTTTCCCTTATCACGCTGGTCGCCTCAAAAGTTCGCGACGATCGCGACGAACCTTTCAGCGAAAAGAAGACTTGAACGGATAGACTCTCAGCGAACCGGTTGTGACGGCCCCACTGAGGGCTGCGTTCCTATAGCGAGAAGCGTGCCGTAAGCCGCAAGCACGTAGAAATTTCCACTAACCTACGTTCCTGTAATGACTTACCAAGCTGCGTGGCCCTGAAAGCCGGCAACACGGAATCACCAGAAGAGTGAGACCCAAAGAACGCTAGCACCGCTTCACTCGACAAATCAGGCGATAAAGTCGAATTTCACCACTTCAGTGAAGTCTCACCAAACCAGTGACGACTTCTGTGCGCGGCGAAAACGCATGCGCGAAGATTTATGAAGTGCAACCGTCATGCCTGCCGTACCGCTGGCAACGTTTGGGCAAGGGCAATGCACTACGGAGCTAGCACGTTGAGTACGGCGCAAGCGTGCGAGCAGGCTCTACGAAGCGCGTAGAAGGACAAACCACGCGGCGATCGTGCAGAAGCACAGGCCTGAGGCCTGTGACGAGCGCGGAGAAAACGAGAACGGCGGCGGCGTAAAGCAGAAAAACGCTAGCAAGACGAGAAGCAACGGAACGCCGTGCGCGTATTGCGGTCTGAATCTACGAACGCGTTAGGCGACTTCATCGCGAGCATTGCACTCGTTCGCGATCTGAGCCAACAAGCGAGTCATCGTGTTGGGATGGATCCCCAACAGCTTGGCCGCCCGTCCCTTGTGCCCCCCCGCCGTACGCAGGGCCTGCTCTACCGCCACTTGGCGTAGCCGCCCCAAGTCGGTGTACGGCAGGTCGTGGCTCTCGCGTCGTGCTTCGCGAGCGCCAGGCAAACTTGGTTCGCACTGCAGCACGTAGCTTTGCTCGAGCACGAAGCTCAGCTGCCGGATGTTGCCCGGCCAGTGGTACTCGCAGAAAGCACGCAACGCATCTTCGCTCGGCTGCCAAACGGGCTGCTCGTAACGGTTGGCAAACTTCTTGGAGAAGTAATCGATAAACAGCGGAATGTCGGAGATGCGATCCCGCAGCGGCGGCATCCGCAATTCGACGAGATTCAGCCGGTAGTAAAGATCTTCGCGGAAGCGTCCCTCGGCGACTTCTTGCTCCAGGCGGCGGTTGGTCGCGGCGATCACCTGCACGTCGACTTTCACCGGATGCGATGAACCGACCGGAGTGACTTCGCCTTCCTGCAAAACGCGCAGCAACTTCGGCTGCAATTCGAGCGGCATGTCGCCGACTTCGTCCAGGAAGACGATGCCTTGGTGACCTGAACGGAACACGCCGAGGCTCGCCCCCGCGGCGCCAGTAAACGCGCCACGTTCGTGGCCGAAGAGTTGGCTCTCAGCCAACGTTGGCGTCAGCGCAGCGCAATTGACCGGGATAAACGCTTGTTCGCTGCGTCCGCCGACGCGATGGAGAAGTCGGGCCCAAACTTCTTTGCCCGTACCGGTTTCACCGGTTAAGAGAACAGTACAGCCTACTTGTGCCGCCCGTTCAGCGTGGTGCGCAATCCGCTTAACAGCGGCGTCGCGACCGATTACCAAGCTAGCTGGATCCTCTGGTGAAAGAGTTTCCAGCGAACCGAGTGTATGCAAACCCACAGATGCCATCTTCATGTCTGCTCCGCAACGGAATCTTCTCGAATCCGTTGTTGTTCCGATCTGCACACACGCGTTGCTCGCTCCCAGCGACACGAATGAGATGCAGATTGATCTAAATCACTAGCGGTCCTATCTCGGTAGTTGAATCGAAGTCAAACGTGGCAATCACTAGCGCACGCCGCATACGTGCGGCAGATACGTGACGAGTTTGCCTCTTTCTGACCTTCACTGTCCTTGGTTGATTCTAAACGACATGGTGAATTCGCTCAAATATTTGTTAGGCCCCGATGCGGCGAATTTGCGACATTTAGTTTGAGGAATGTAGCGATCCGACAGCATCGCCCCCAGCAGACCATCGAGCGACAACTCATTTCACAACAACCACTTACGTCGAAACAAACCCATAAACCAAGGCAATTCCGTTTGTTGTTATACCAGGATGCATGCAACCGGCGCGCCGAGGCACTTTCCATCATTTAGGTGAGAGGTGTCCAGCCTCAGTTTCATCCACCCGGATAGAGGAAGAGACGCCCGCTACTCGGGTCGCCAAGCCTTCAACTCCGCCTTCTCGATGGGCGAATCGCTCCTGGCAAAATGGAGAACATGCTGCCATGGCAGCCGGTCGAATTGCCCCGCCAGGTGGAAGCCATTCGCCTCAAGTTCTTTCACTACCTGCACTTGGCTCATTTTGTGCAGCGGCAGAATCGGCACCGTTTCGTCTTCCTCGCGGAATTCGACCAATACCAGACGGCCTTCCGGTTTTAGACTCTTCCGGACCTCCGCTAGCGCCGTTTCCGGGTCTGAGAGCTCGTGATAGACGTCGACCATGAGCACGAGGTCGAATGTGTCGGGCGGCAGCCCGGATTCCTCCTCCTTGGCCAAAACAGGCTTAATGTTCGCTAAACCACGTGGTCCGGCCCGTTCCCGCAGCATTTCCAGCATTTCGGGCTGGATGTCGATGGCGTAAACCTCGCCCCTGGCCCCCACCCGCTTGGCCAACTGCAGGCTGTGGTAGCCGTTACCGCAGCCGAAGTCGCAGACGACTTGCCCCGGCTTTACCTTCAGCGAGCTGAGGAGCTTGAGCGGATCCTCTTCTTCCTCGCGAGTCGGCCGGGTGAGCCAGCCGGCGCCGCTGAAGTGCATCGTCGGGGCGATCGTGCGGCCCATGTACTCGTGCCGCTCGCGAGTTTCGCCCCTCGCAGAGGCATCAGCCTGCACGTCGGCAGCCACCGCCGGGGTTTCAGGTTCGGCGTGAACACGCGTCAGCCCGAGCCAGAAAATGGCGAGCGATAAGATCACGCTCATCGAAACGCGATTGAGCGAAGCTCCCATCATTCCTCCCCTCGCCTTTCAGGCTTGGTGCGAGGGAAGAGTTTCCGCTCGCTAAGCGGCGTGTTCGACGGCCGATTGCCGACGAAGGGCCACTACAGAGAGTTTAAGCCGAGCAGCCGCCGCTTGGAACTCGGCGGCATCGAGCAAGATCGTCGAATCGGCTTCGATCGCGAGAACGTGCCCGCCCGCGGCGGCGATCGATTCGAGCGTTTTCACGCCAACGGTCGGCACATCGAACCGCATATCTTGCTGCGGCTTTGCCACTTTCACGACGGTGAACCCGCCGGTACGGCAAAGGTCGCCCGCACGGCGGATGCAGAGGTCGGTCCCTTCGATCGCTTCGACGGCGAGGACCGCTTGGTCTTTCACGCAAACGGTTTGCCCCACGTCGAGGGCGCCCATCTGCTTCGCGAGGTCCCAACCAAACTCCACGTCTCGCTCCTGCTTCACCGAGAGCGGCCGGCCGGCCACTTGGCCGGTGGAGACGAGCAGTTCGGGAGCGAAGTCAGTGGCCGGTTCAAAGGTAATGCCTTGAGCGGCGAACGCCCCAATGAGGGCCAGCAGCAGCGAATCGTCCTTTCGATCCTTCGTCCCGGTGACGAAGTGCCGGTAGAACGTCTGCAGCGCCGTCCAATCGGGCCGATGGCGAATCCACCAGCCGGGGCTGTAGAAGGTCACCTTGTGCACCTTGCCCGCCATGACGGCCCGCGCGCAGCCATGCTGCTTGAAGCGGCGAATGATGCCGCCGATCGAACCAAGTCCCACCCAGTGAAACTCGTCGCAGAGGTTCCTCAAATCGGGATCCGCGTGATCGCGGATCGCCGTGCAGGCAATCCGATAACCTTGTCGTCGCAGTTCTTCGGCGACGACGATCGGATAGCGTCCCCAACCGGCCAGCAGGCCGATTGTTTCGCCCGGTTGCGTTGAAGCAGCGAGTTGAGTCACAGGGCAGGGCGGGGTTAAGCGGCTTTGTCGGTCGAAAGATCGTCGCCTTCTTCGGCAACTTCGCCGCGGAGTTCTTCGATCTGCCGTTGCAGAATGCGGAACTGGCGCCGCATTTCGGGGAGCTTCGCCACGGCAGCCATTTGCAGTTTGGCCTGTCGCAACGGGGCCGCCGGGGCGCCGAGCATTTCGGCCCCAGCTTCCACGTCGTTCGAAACGCCCGCCTTCGAGCAGAGGATCGCGCGATCGCCGATGTGAACATGGTCGCGAACGCCGACCTGCCCTGCCATGACGACGTAATCGCCCGTCGTCGTGCTGCCGGCGATGCCGACTTGCGAACAAATAAGATTGTGCCGGCCAAGGCGGCAGTTGTGAGCGATCATCACAAGGTTGTCGATCTTCGTGCCCTCGCCGATCACTGTCGGGCCGTAGGTGCCGCGATCGATCGTCGTCCCGGCGCCAACTTCGACGTCGGCGGCGAGCTCGACATTGCCAAGCTGAGCCGACAGCAAGTGCCGACCATCGACCTGGCGATAGCCAAACCCATGAGCGCCGATGATGGCGCCAGCATGGATGACGACACGGTCGCCGACGCGGGTGTTTTCGTAGAGCACCGCGTTGGGGAAAATCGTGACGCCGGCGCCGATCACGCAGCCCGGCATGAGGCGAACGCCTGAATGGATCGTCGTGTGAGCGCCGATCGTCACTTCCTCGCCGATCGTGGCGCCAGGATGGACTTCGACGTTCCGCGCAAGCTTGGCCGAGGGACTCACAAACGCCTGTGGCGACACGCCGACGCGAACCGGGACGCGGGGCGGGTGGAAGTGCCGCACCGCCGTCGCAAACGCCGCGTGGACGTCGGCGACGACAATCGACGGCTTGCCGCCGCAATCGACGTTCGGGGCTGCGATCACTGCCGAGGCCAGCGACGCGGTCAGACCACGCGCGCGGTCGGGACGCTCGGCTAGCGTCACTTCGCCATTGCGGGCGACGTCGGTGGTCGCCGCTCCGGTGAGAGGGATGTTCGCATCGCCGCGGAGGTCGCCGCCAACCAGCCGCGCCAGTTCGCCCAATGTAGTCGGCATCGAGAGGAAATCCTTTTCCAAGTCGACGAGTCGTGATAGCAAATTCGTGCTAGCGGGGCAGCAGCGGCTGCGGCGGGAGCGCGACAAGGGGCGAATCGTAACCCGACTCGCAACGCTGCGACAAGATCAATGCGGTCACCGATTTGCGGTTGTCGCCTTCGCACGACGTCGCTTCGCCTCGCGTTCGCCCTGTAACGGCGAGTTGCGGGCGAGATACATCGCTTGCTCGTAGTGTCGCTGAAGCTGCAGAAACTTCTGCAAGCTTCCCCCTTTATCAGGGTGGAGTTCCTTCACCTTCCGCCGGTAGGCCGCGAGCACCTGCTCTTCGGTGCAGGGGAGTTCGAGATCGAGCGTTTCCAAGCATGGTGGCCGACGTTTGCGAGCCCAGTATGGAACGCCCGGACGCATCGCGTAGGTGACCACCACGAGCGCTCGCCCCAGAGAGCGAAGATAGCGGCGCACATCGGTCGCCATGAGCACGAGTCCAAGCGCTGGAACGCCGAACGCCAAGGCGAGAAACACAACGACGGCAGCCGGGTCGGCGCCGGGAGCAGTTGGCTCAACATAGCCCACGAGGCTTGGCACGTTGCCGACCAGATCGTGCTGTGAGGAAGCGAATGGCAACCGAGGCATCCTTCGCGCTGGAGCCGCCTCGACTCACTGAAGGGAACAGAGCCGCTGCATTGTAGCGAAGAGCGGCGAAACGTGGGGAGCGGCAAACTGCTGCGATTGCCGGCGCCCAACTTGCCGCTGTCTAGGCCGACCTCCTTCGCCGTGAGCTCAACGGGCTCCTGAAATCCGCCCGCCGGGCACTCTTCAGGTGAACGGATGTTGCGTAAAATCTGCCTACCGCACATCGCCGAGAAGAAGAGCCACCGCATGCCCAGCCGAAAGCCGAAAGCCACGACCTTGCCCGGCATGGAGTCCTTCCACGCTGCGACGCAATCGTGGTTCGGCGATGCACTCGAGACGCCAACTCGCATTCAACGCGAAGCGTGGCCGGTGCTCGCCGCGGGCAAGAGCGCCCTGCTGCTGGCGCCGACTGGCTCCGGCAAAACGCTGGCCGCGTTCTTGGCGGCGATTGATCGGATCATGTTTCACAGCGACCCTGCTTCGGCGGAAGAAGCGGGGAAGGGGAAAAGTCCAAGGGCGAAGCGCGCCGCCAAGTCCACCAAATCAGCAAGCGTCGAGAATCGCTCCCCCGGCCCCTCCCTGCCAGGGAGGGGAGTGCGGATTTTGTACATCTCGCCGCTGAAAGCGCTCGCTGTCGACGTCGATCGCAACCTCCGCACGCCGCTCGTTGGCATTCAGGCCGTCGCCGAACGTCACAGCCACCCGTTCCATCCGCCAAAAGTCTCCGTCCGCTCCGGCGATACCTCGGCCGCTGAGCGTCGCGACATCGTTCGCCACCCGCCCGACATCCTCATCACCACCCCCGAGTCGCTCTATCTACTGCTCACGTCGAAGTCGCGCGACATCCTCCGCACGGTCGAGACGGTGATCATCGACGAAATCCACGCTGTCGCCGCGACGAAGCGCGGCACGCACCTGTTCCTCACGCTCGAACGGCTCGAACGCCTCCGCCGCGACGGCGACGAGTCACGCCCGCGGCTGCAGCGAATCGGCCTCTCGGCAACGCAGCGGCCACTCGAAGAAATCGCCCGCCTGCTCGGCGGCGCCGAGGCCGACGCGAAGCCCGATTCGCCCGTCCGCCCGCGGCCGATCGAGATCATCGACGCCAGCGAACCAAAGCGGCTCGACCTCCGCATCGAAACGCCCGCCGAAGATATGGCCCGGCTCAACCAGCCGCTCGAAATTCAGACGGGCCCCGCCTCGGCCGGCCCGGCGTTCGCTTCGATTTGGCCGACGATTCACCCGCGACTCGTCGAACTGATTCGCTCGCACCGCTCGACGATGGTCTTCGTCAACAGTCGCCGCCTTGCCGAACGACTGGCGGCGGCGATCAACGAACTAGCCGAAGAGGAAATCGCCCAGGCCCATCACGGCTCGATCGCCCGCGTGAAGCGGGTTGAGATCGAAGATCGCCTAAAGCGCGGCCTGCTGCCGGCGATCATTGCGACGTCGTCAATGGAGCTCGGCGTCGACATGGGCGCCGTCGACCTCGTGATCCAGATCGAGGCCCCGCCGTCGGTTGCCTCGGGCATGCAACGGATCGGCCGGGCAGGGCACAGCGTTGGCGCCCCGTCGAGCGGCGTCATCTTCCCCAAGTATCGCGGCGACCTGCTCGCCTGTAGCGCCGCGACCGAGCGGATGATCCGCGGCGAAGTCGAATCGACCCGCTACCCGCGCAACCCGCTCGACGTGCTCGCTCAGCAAATTGTCGCGATCGTGGCGATGGATCCGCTCAGCGTCGACGAGCTCTACGCCGCCGTCCGCGGCGCCGCGCCGTTCCACGAACTGCCGCGCAGTTCGTTCGAAGGCGTGCTCGACATGTTGTCGGGCCGTTACCCTTCGGACGAATTCTCGGAACTCCGCCCCCGCATCACCTGGGATCGGCTGAGCGGGCAGCTCACGCCGCGCAAGTCGTCGCAGCGACTCGCAGTGCTCAACGGCGGCACGATTCCCGATCGCGGTCTGTACGGCGTGTACCTCGCGGGCGACGCCGGCAGCGGCGGCACGCGCGTCGGCGAACTCGACGAAGAGATGGTCTTCGAAACGCACGCCGGCGATATCTTCTTGCTCGGCGCCTCGTCGTGGCGGGTGCTCGAGATCACTCGCGACCGTGTCCTCGTCGCCCCCGCGCCGGGCGAGCCTGGCAAGATGCCCTTCTGGCGCGGCGACGGGCCGGGCCGTCCGCTCGACTTCGGCCGCGCTATTGGCGAACTGTCGCGGACGCTGGTGAAATCGTCTCGCGACGAAGCAGTGCAGCTGCTCCAAGAATCGTGCCGCCTCGACGAGAAGGCGACGGAAAACCTGCTCCGCTACGTCGAAGACCAACGCGAAGCGACCGGCGAACTCCCCAGCGATCAATGCCTCGTCGTCGAATCGTTCCTCGACGAGATCGGCGACTGGCGAACCGTCATCCTCTCGCCGTTCGGATCGCGCGTGCATGCTCCGTGGGCAATCACCGTCGCGAGCCGGCTGCGGTCCGAGACGGGGCTCGAGGTCGACTTCACCTGGTCCGACGACGGCATGGTTTTCCGCCTGCCCGAAAGCTCGCAGGCGCCGACGGTCGAGATGCTGTTCCCCAACTCGGGCGAAGTCGAAGACCAGCTCGTCCGCGAACTTGGTTCAACCGCCATGTTCGCCGCCCGCTTCCGCGAAAACGCCGCCCGTGCGCTGCTCCTGCCGCGGCGACAACCGAATCGCCGCACGCCCCTCTGGATGCAGCGCCGCAAGTCGGCCGACTTGCTCGCCGTCGCCTCGCGCTACGAGCGGTTCCCGATCATGCTCGAAACGTACCGGGAGTGCCTGCGCGATGCGTTCGACGTGCCGGGGCTGAAGCAACTGCTCACCGAAGTCGAACGGCAGTCGATCCGCGTTCACCAGATTGAAACGTCGTCGCCGTCGCCGTTCGCTTCGTCGCTGCTGTTCAACTACACGGCCAACTTCCTCTACCAGGGAGACGCCCCGCTTGCCGAACGCCGCGCTGCCGCGCTCGCGCTCGATCATGCCCAGCTGCGCGAGTTGCTCGGCACGACCGACTACCGCGAACTGCTCGACGCCGACGCGATCGAGTCGCTCGTCCTCGAACTCCAACGGCTCGACCACCGTTCGACCAACGGCCCCGACGGCGTTCACGATCTGCTGCTCCACCTCGGCGATCTCAACGACGACGAACTCGCCGCCCGTTGCCCCGCCGAGGCGAGCGAAACGGGCCAGTTAAAACGCTGGATCGACGAGCTGACCGCCACCCGCCGCATCGTCCGCATCCGCATGGCGGGCGAACGCCGCTACATCGCCACTGAGGACGCCGCCCGCTACCGCGATGGCCTCGGCGTCGCCTTGCCGCCGGGGCTGCCCGACGCCTTCCTCGAAACGAGCGAAGACCCCGTCGGCAATCTGGTCGCCCGCTACGCCCGCACGCACGGGCCGTTCCGCGCAAGCGAAGTCGCCAGCCGACTCGGCCTCGGCGCCGCGATCATCGAACCGGTGCTGCAGCAACTAATGCAACGCAACCGCGTCCTGTTCGGCGAGTTCCTGCCGGGCGGATCGGGCCGCGAGTGGTGCGATGTCGCCGTGCTACGACGCTTGAAATCGAAATCACTCGCGAAGCTTCGTAAGGAAATCGAACCCGCCCCGCCCGAAGCGCTCGCCCGCTTCCTTCCCGGTTGGCAAGGGATCGAACGCCCCCGCCGCGGCCTCGACGGGTTGCTCGACGTCGTCGAACAACTGCAAGGGGCACCGCTACTCGCCTCGGATCTCGACGAACTGATTCTGCCCGCGCGCTTGACTGACTATCACTCGGGTGACTTGGACGATCTCACCACCGCCGGCGAAATCGTCTGGCGGGGACTCGAAAGCGTCGGCCCCAACGATGGCCGCATCGCCCTGTTCCTTGCCGACAGCGTGCCGCTACTCGCCCCGCTGCCGACGCCGCTCGACGATCCGTTGGTCGTGCGGATCCGCGATTTCCTGGCGAGCAAAGGCGCCAGCTTCTTCGACGACGTCGCCGCCGCGTGCGACGAGTTCCGCAACGATTTGCTCGACGCGCTCTGGCAACTCGTGTGGAACGGCGAAGCGACGAACGATTCGCTCGCCCCCCTCCGTTCGCGCCGCGGCAGCGGTTCCTCGTCGAGCGGTTCGAGCAGTTCCAGCGGGCTAAGTTCACGCACCCGCTCCCGCCGCCGTAGCGCCCGCGCGTTCCGCTCGCGGCGGCTCGCTCGGCTCCCCGGCAGCGAAGGTCGCTGGTCGCTGATCAACTACGGCGACGAAGCGAAACGCTCGCTCACGGTTCGCCAAACCGCCGTCACCGAACAACTTCTGCGGCGCTATGGCGTCCTCGTGCGGCCGGCCCTATCGCGCGAGTTGATCGACGGCGGCTTTACGGCGCTCTACCCCATCCTCCGCGCAATGGAAGAAACGGGCCGCGTGCGGCGTGGTTACTTCGTCGCCGGCATGGGAGGAGCGCAGTTTGCCTCGGCCGGCGCCGACGACCTGCTCCGCCGCGCGCCGCAAGTCGTCGAACCCCACATCGACAACGTCCTGGTCCTCGCCGCATCCGACCCCGCGAACGCTTACGGCTCGATCATCAAATGGCCGTTGCCGCAGGTGGAAGGCTTGCAACCGCAGCGTGGCGGCGGGGCCCGCGTCTTCCTGCTCGACGGCAAACTGATCGGCTTCCTCAGCCGCGGCGGCGCCCACCTAATGACCTTCGCCCCGGAAGATCCCAGCGATGCGTCGATGTGGCAGGAGAAGCTCGTCCGCTCGCTCGCGAACCTCGCCAAGCGCGGCGCCTCGCTGATGATCGCGCAAATCGACGGCGACGCCGCGGGACTCTCGCCGCTCGGCAAGGCGCTCGCTCGCCATGGCTTCTCCCCCACGAGCCGCGGCTATTTGCACCGTGGGTTCGACCTGACGCAGGAGTTCACCGCGACGCATGCCTGAAGGAGATACGATCTACCGCACCGCGACGACGCTGCGGCCCGCCATGGAAGGAAAGACGATCGCCCTCGCGCGGCTCCGCGATCGGCAGTTCGAAGTCGAACGCCTCATCGGCGCCACCGTCGACCGCGTCGAAGCCCGCGGCAAGCATCTGCTGATGCACCTCTCGACCGGCGAGTTCATCCACTCGCACATGGGGATGACCGGCTCGTGGCACATCTACCACCCTGGCCAACCGTGGCGCAAGTCCGAGCACTACGCCGCGCTGTGGCTCGACATCAACTCGCTCGAGGTGATCTGCTTCTCGCCGAAGCAGCTGGAAATGCTTACGGCCGATCAGCTCCGCCGCCACCCGCACATCCAGCGGCTTGGTCCCGATTTGGCCGACAAGCAGTTTGAGATGGCCGAAGCGATTGCCCGTTTCCGCGCCCGCAACCATCTGCCGCTCGGCGAAGCGGTAATGAACCAGACGATCGTCTGCGGCATCGGCAACATCTACAAGTCGGAGATCTTGTTCATCATGCGCTTCGACCCGTTCACGCCGGTCGAACGCTTCACCGACGACGAACTGGGCGCGATGCTCACCAAGGGGCGAGCGTTAATGCTTCGCAATCTCGGCGGCCCGAACCGGACGACTCGCTTCGGCAGCGACGCCGGCCGACTATGGGTCTACGGTCGTTCGGGAACGCCTTGCCCTAAGTGCGGCGCCCAAATCGAGTTGCGCCGCCAGGGCGAAGCGGGCCGCACCACCTGCTGGTGCCCCCAGTGCCAACCTGCACGGTAAGTCCAGATCGAGAATTTGAGGTCTGGACTATTCTCCGCAGCCGCAGCTAGGGCTATCATCCCAGGTCGCCTAGTCCTCTCATTTTCACTTGCTGCTGCGGTCAGCGGGCGTCTCGCTCGCACGACAATCGCAGGGAAAGCGGCAACGATGCGACACCACCGATCTGCGCTCAACGTCTCGACTCATCTCCCCTCCGCCCGCAAACGCAGCGCTGCCTCAACGCCGCTCGCGACTCGTCGCTTGGCGTTCGAGTCGCTGGAGAGCCGCCGCGCACTCGCCGCCACGCCGGTGACGATTTATGCCGCCGGCTCCACAGGTTCTGAGGCGTTTCAACTGCAGATCGACGGCGTCACCGTCGCTAGTTGGACCAACACGCGCGTCCTCACCGCGGCGCGGACATTCGACGCCTTCACCTACACTCACCCGACCGACGTGACGATCGACCGCGTGCGCGTCGTCTTCACGAATGACGGCCTCACGGCTGGCGGCCAAGATCGCAATCTCACGGTCGACGGCGTTACGCTCGGCAATTCGAAGTACGAAACCGAAGCGAGTAGCGTCTACTCCACCGGCACTTGGGATGCCGCGACGAATGGCCGACTGCCCGGGTTCCGGCAATCGGAAACGCTGCACTACAACGGCTACCTTCAATTCGGCGCCGCGGGTTCGACGGTGCAAGTTCGCGCCGCCGGCCGCACGGGCGAAGAACAGATCCAGCTACAGGTCGCCGGCCAAACAGTCGCGACGTTCAATAACGTCGGCGGCAACTACGCGACGGGGCAGTTCGTCACGTTTACTTACAACTCGACGACGGCGATTCCGATCAGCCAGCTACGCGTCGTGTACGCGAACGACGGCAATACGGCCGCGGGCGTCGACCGCAACCTCCGCGTCGACGCCGTCACGCTCGACGGCATTCGCTACGAAACAGAAGGCCCCAACGTCTTTTCCACCGGCACCTACGTGACTGGGCAGGGGAGAGTGCTCGGCAAACTGCAGACTGAGTATCTCCACCTCAACGGCTATTTTCAGTACGGCGCCACCGGCTCGGTGATCGAGGTCCGCGCTGCGGGCCGCACGGGCGAAGAGCAGATGCAGCTGCAAATCGCCGGCACTACGGTCGCGACGTTCAACAACGTCGCCGGGAATTACTCGTCGGGGCAGTTCCAGTCGTTCGTCTATCTCCACCCGACGACGGTCGCGTTGAAAGACGTCCGCGTCGCCTATACGAACGACGGCAACTCCGCGGCCGGGGTCGATCGCAATCTCCGCGTCGACGGCGTGACGCTGGACGGCACGTTTTACCAGGCCGAAGCCCCGAACGTGTATTCGACCGGCACCTACATCGCCGAGGTCGGCCGCGTCCCCGGGCTGTGGCAGAGCGAGTACCTCCACTCGAACGGCTACTTCCAGTTCGCTTCGACGGCCGTCCCCGGCGTCCTTGCCCTCGGCACATCGTTGATCACGGTGAACGAAGCCGCTGGCACCGTGTCGATTCCGGTGGTTCGCACCGGCGGCAGCGACGGCACGGTCGGTCTGCGTTACACCACGGTGAACGCCACCGCGATCGCCGGCAGCGACTACACGGCCAAGTCGGGCCTCGTCGTGTTCGCCCCCGGCGAGACTACTAAGTCGATCGTCGTGCCGATCAATGACGACCTGCTCGACGAGATCAGCGAGACGTTCAACCTCGCCGTCGATCAATCGATCGGCGGAGCAACCGTTAACCAACCGCGCACCGCAACGATCACCATCGTCGACAACGACGGCCCGCCCGATCCGGGCAACGGCAACGGTTGGCTGGCCGCCTACTATAATGATCACGACCTCAGCGAACTCGTGTTCGAGCGGACCGACGCCGTGATCGACCAGAACTGGGGCGGCGGCTCGCCGTCGTCGTCGATCGACGGCGATACCTTTTCGATCCGCTGGACTGGCAAGGTCGAACCGCTTTACAGCGAGACGTACACGTTCCGCAGCACCGCCGACGATGGCGTGCGGCTGTGGGTCAACAACCAGCTAATCATCGACCAATGGTGGGACCAACCGGCGACCGAGTACAGCGGCGCCATCGCGCTCGTCGCCGGCCAGCGCTACGACATTCGACTGGAATATTACGAGAACAGCGGCCAAGCCTCGGCGAAGCTCGAATGGTCGAGCCCCAGCCAGGCACGGCAACTCGTCCCCCAATCGCAGATTTACAGCGATCCGCCGACGCCCACGCAGAACGGCACATTCTCGTTGCAGACGACCGTCGCCGGCCTCTCGGCGCCGACCGCGATCGACTTCGATGCCAGCGGCCGGATGTTCATCTCCGAACAGCGCGGCACGGTGCGCGTCGTGCAGAACGGCCAACTGCTCGCGACGCCGTTCCTCGACATCACCAGCCGCGTCAATCACATGCAAGACCGCGGCATGTTGGGCGTCGCCGTGCATCCCAACTTCCCCGCGACGCCTTACATCTACGTTTCCTACACGTACGACCCCGCGGAAACGCTAAGCCGCACCGGCCTCGCCGGTCCCGACGGCTCGGGCAATCGCGTCGCGCGAGTCAGCCGCTTCACCGCCGACCCTGCCACCGGGTTCAACACGGCGATCGCCGGCAGCGAAGTCGTGCTCGTCGGCACGAACAGCACCTGGGCTAACATTAGCCACCCCGAACTCGACAGCACCGAAGACATCAGCCTCGCTCCGTCGGGCGGTCTCAACGGCGAGATGCGCGACATTCTCATTGCCGACTCGCGCTCGCACACCGTCGGCAACGTCGCGTTCGGTACCGACGGCAAGCTGTACGTCAGCAACGGCGACGGCGCCTCGTTCGGCCGCGTCGATCCGCGGGCGGCGCGGACGCTCAGCCTCGACAGTCTTTCCGGTAAGCTGCTCCGCATCGACCCGATCACCGGCGCCGGCCTCGCCGACAATCCGTTCTTTAATGGCGACGCAGGCGCGAATCGCTCGAAAGTCTTTGACTACGGACTGCGCAATCCGTTCCGCTTCGCGTTCGAACCGACGACGGGCTTGCCATACATCAGCGACGTCGGCTGGAACACCTGGGAGGAAATCAACGTCGGCCGCGGCAAGAACTTTGGCTGGCCCTTCTACGAAGGGGGCAGCGGCGTCAGCAACCAAACTGGCGGCTACAAGGACCTGGGCGAAGCGCAGGCATACTACGCCTCGGGCGCCTCGGTTACCGCATCGTTGTGGGCCCGCACGCACTCCGCCGGCGCCGTGGCAATCGTGGCCGGCGATTTCTACACCGGTAACGTTTACCCTTCGAGCTACCAGAACGCGCTGTTTCTCTCCGACTTCGGCGACAACCAGCTTCGCGTGCTCCGCACGAACGCTGGCGGCGGCTTGCAGTCGGTGACGGCGGTGGGGCTCAACATTGGGCCCGTTGTTGAAATGTCGATGGGGCGGGACGGCTACCTGTACATGGCGAACCTCGCGTCCGGCACGGTCAGCCGCTTGCTGTTCACGCCGGCGAGCGCGTCGTTGATGGCCGCTGAAGCGCCACTCACGGCGCCGCTGAGCGGAGATCTCAGCGGTGACGGCGTTGTTGACGGGGCTGATTTCCTCGCTTGGCAGCGAGGTTACAACGGCACTGCAGCAGCAGCCGCTACGCTGGAAAGTTGGAAGGCGAACTTTGGCAGCGCGATCAGCGCTGACGCCACCCTTTCAAGCGCCGCACGCGTCGAGAGTGAATCGGTCGCCGCAGCTGGCTTGAGCACTGATCTCTATTGGCTTGCGTTCGAGGCAGACGAACTATCCACTTCCAACGCAGACGACATCGATGAATCCGAGGTCGGGGCGGTGCAGTCGCCGAGCGTGACCTCCGCTCCGCTTGCGGCGCCATCCCTCGGCGACGCTCCGTTCGAGGCCGATGAAGAGTCTTCACCCATAGCGTCGACTGATGAAGCTTTCGACGCGTGGGAAGATGATGAGTTCGACTTCGCAGCGCCGCTGCTCAGTGCGAACTAGCGAACTCCCCTAGCCCGCGGCCTGCTCACCCGCGTGAGCCGCGGCGCGAATCGCGCGACCGCTTCGATCGTCCCATGGCCGATTTCGTCGAGCCGCCGCCGCGCGGCTCGTCGATCGCGATGTGCCCCAGCGCCGCGAGGTCGAGGCCAATCATCCGCTCGAGCAAGATCATCAGCAGGAACCCCGCCGCACCGCCGCCGCTCACGGCAAGTAGCGCCCACCTCTTCTGCTCGCGCATCTCGCTCGCATCGTTCACGAAAGCGACGACAAGCCAGATGCCAAGCATCGGCACCAAGATCGACGTCATCAGGAAAAACTTGTTCCGCCGCGCCGTCTGCAACAAATCGGCGCGACGCGGTCCGGGAATGACGCCGTTCCGCACCAGCGCCGGCACGAAATACCGCACCGCCAGCGCCGTGATCAGCATGTACGGATAGGTCGTCGCCACGATTCCGCACAGCGCGAGCGAGAGAAAGAAATGCAAGTAGAAGTCGACCGAATGATCGCCGAATTCGCCGATCGAAATCGGGAAAGCGATCCCCGAGGACGACCAAATCGCCATCAGCATGATCGCCACGAATTGGCCAAAGCGCAGCACGCGCGAACTCCCCTCCAGCGCTTCGGCAGGCTTGTCGCTCTGCAGCAGCCTGAAGGTTTTCAGCGCCGCCCTCGTCCCCACGGCGATGCCGATGGAGAAGGCGATTGGGTTGACCCAATTCACCACGGTCCAGAATTGCTCGGCCGTCGTCTTCAGCTCCGGATCGTTTTCAAACCGGTACTTGTTGTACGCCAAGTTAAAAAACGCCGTGATGATGTTCGGAATCAGCCCCGCCAGCACGACGGAAATAATCGGGTGCTTCACCACGAACCGCCCGAACACGCTCCGCGGCTCTTGCAGCAACTCCCAACAGCGAGGGTTGAGGCACATCCGCAACGCGCGGGCCATCTCGCCGGCCGATTGGTAGCGATCTTCCTTCGCCGGCTGCAGCGCCTTTTCCAGCACCGCCAGCAGCGAGTCGGGACACTCGTCCGGCAAGTCCTCAGCAAGCCGATCGAAGTCGACGCGCTGCCGCGACTCGATCATTCGCTGCAACCGTACGAGCGAACCGTTCCCACCCGACGGCAACTGCTCGTCGCGAAACGGCCGCCGCCCGGCGAGCAGTTCCCACAGCATCACGCCGACCGCATAAACATCGCTCGTTTCGCGCACCATCCGCGGCGAACCGCCCAGCAGCGGATGGCACGCTTCAAGTTGCTCCGGCGACATGTAGGCCAGCGAACCGCCAAACGTATCCTCGGGGTTCTCGTCTGACCGACCGCCGTTGTAGCTCACGTTGAAGTCGGCCAGCTTCGGCCGCGCCTCGGCGGAGAGGAGCACGTTCGCAGGCTTGATATCGCGGTGCAACACCCCGCGTGTGTGAGCGTAGGCCAAACCTTCGCAGAGTTCGGCTCCGAGCCGGCAAACGACTTCCGGCCACTCGGCGTCTTCGATCCAATCGCGCGACGATGAACTCTCCGGAATCGGCGTCCCGCACGCCGAGAGCCGATCATCGATCGCGGCCAACAGCAGCAGCCCGCTCGGCTTGCCGTCGTAAGAGTTGCGTGCCCGTACGACGACGTCTTGCAGCGTCCCGCCGGAGACGACCTCCATGTACAACAGCCGAGCCGGCGGTTCGTCGCAGGCCCGTTGATCGTAGACGCGCACGATGTGGGGATGATCGAGCTGCGCGAGCGTCTGCGGCTCGCTGCCGGTGTGGGCCGAGATCTTCAGCGCGACCAACCGCTCCATCGACACCTGCCGCGCGAGAAACACCCGCGCGAACGCTCCGCTTCCCAGCGGCGTGAGCAACTGAAAGTCATCCAGTTGATCGCCTGGCTTCAAATGGGCAAACGATGCAAACGACGCCTTCGGCTTGGCCGGTTCCTGGCGCTTGCCATCCTTCTCGATGATCGTCTCGGCGAAGTAGGTCGCGGTCGGCGAACCGGTGATCGCCATCCCCCCGACCAGCCGCAGCAGCGCCTCGGCCTGCACCGGGAACCGCTGCACCAGCTCTTCCTGGTAAATCGGCAGCCCCGCCGCCATCCGCGCTTGCAGCTCTTCATAGATAAGATCGACCGGCAGCTTGCCGATCGGCCCCAGCGCCGGGAACTGCTGCACGTACCATTCGATATGCTGCGGCTGCCGGTTCTCCAGCCAGCGGCGCTCGATATCTAGCTTCGCCAGCTCGTACAGCACATGCCGGGCGACGGGCGGTTCGAGCGATTCCACGAACGCATCGAGCCGCGGCAGCACCATGCCCCCCTCGGCCGCCGCCGCGTCCCAGGCCGTCGCAAAGGCGTCGATTCGCTCCGCTAGCACGTCCCAATAGGCGTCCTCGTTGGGCGGAGCGTCGCTAACCGAGCCAGATTGGGATTCGTCAGATCGCATGCAAAAAAGGTCGCTACGGGGCTCGCAAAGCAAATGTCACGGGAAAAGCAGGGCAAAATTGCAGCGATGCCGGCCCCGCCTGCCAGTCTACCCGCTTGCGTTAATCCGCAAATTCTTATCGAATCCAGTCGCCTGCTCAACGCGAAATCCGCATTCATGCTTTGCCGAAGGGTTCTCCCATGGCGGCCGACGACGCCCCTCATGATACGCAACTCCTGGCCCGACTTCGATCGGGCGACGAGGCCGCTTTGGCCGAATTCGTCGAAGCGAATCGCCCCGCGCTAATGGCGTTCCTCCACAGCCGCATCGGCGCCCATTTGGCGAAGAAAACGGAGGCCGACGACATCCTGCAGGATGCCTGCCTGGAAGCCTGCCGCTCGCTCGACAAGGCCCCGCTCGATACCTGGGATCCGCTTCACTGGCTGTTCCAGATTTGCGAGCGGAAGATCATCGACGCCCACCGCCGCCACTTTGCCAGCCAAAAGCGAGACGCCTCGCGAGAAGCCGCCCTCCCCGATAGCGACGACGGCGGCGGTTTGGCGAACCTGCTGGCCGCCAGCATGACCACCCCCAGCGCTGCGTTTTCCCGCGATCAACGCCAACTGCGCGTGCTGGCGGCCCTCGATACGCTGCCGGAAGAGCAGCGGGAAGCCATTCGCCTGCGGTATTTAGTGGGATTGCCTTCCAAAGAGATCGCCCAGAAACTGGGAAAGACCGACGGAGCCATCCGCGTGATGCTCTCGCGTTCGCTAGGTAAACTACAAGAGATGCTCGCCGAAGATTGATCGGCCGGCACTCCCCGCCAAACTCCCCCCCGCCTCCCGCCACCTTCCCCCGCCCCACCGGCCTGAGTCGCTTCAGCGACCAGGCGCCCCTACGCACCGTTCTGCGATCTCACCTCCATCGCATTTAGATGAGCATTCGAACCGTAGTCACATCGAGCTTTGACGACTATCTCGCGGAGGAAGCAATTTCGCTCGAACAGCGCGCCGTCGAAAACGCTGAACGAAGCGAACGACTACGACGCTTCCCTCACGCCGTCATGCTCAAAGTCGCATACCCCGAACTTGATTTTGCAGACCGTTGGTGCTGGCAAAACTTCGGGCCGAGAGATGGCGAGTGTATGCAGCGATACTCCGAGTACCGTGCTTGCGAACGCACCGAAGTCCATTCGCACGTGGGCAAGTGGACTTGGCACTGGTGGGCAAAAACCGACTATGACTTCGGTTTCAACGAGTGGTACTTCGCGGAAAGCGCGGATCGAGAATTGTTCATTTCTAACTTAGAGAATGTTAATTGGGGCGAGCACTACCCCAAGTAACCGCACGAAACCTGCACTGCTAAAAACAGATGCTCCCCCCGTTACGTGCAATGAGAAAGTTGCCGATGCTCCGCCCCTACCCATGCGCTCTCGCAGTCTTCTGCTGCCTGCTTGCCATCACGCCGTCGTTGGCTCAATCGCCCAGCAGCCTCACGTGGCCCGCAGGCCAAGTCCTCCCCCACTTCCCGACGCCGGCGTCGCAGCTCGATGCGCTCGACGTCAGCGGCCTCTCCCCCGACGAGCAACTGACGTTCTGCGCGCTCGCCGGTCAGGTGAACCGGCGGCAACCCCGGTTGGCGCTCATCGACAGTCGCCACGAGCCGGAGCGCGAGGCCTGGTTCCGCGAGCCGACGATCGACTTGGACCTCAACCCGCCGTTCACCGCGGCGACCAAGCACAAGCTGCTCGCCAAGTACGCGAAGGAAGTCGCGGGCGTGGTGCTTTACGATCCCTCGCGCAACGCCCATCTCCGCAACGTGGCGTTCACCGCCGCTGGACTCCGCAAGGCGCTGCCCGTCACCCGCGGAACCTACGCCGCCCTGAAGCAGAGCGGAGTCGAGCTCCCCATCCTGGAAGACCTCACCTCGCTGAAAGCAACGACCGCAATCGAAGCGTACGAACACCTGCTCAACACGTACTGGCCCCGGTGCGAGAAGCGGTTCATCGTCAGCGCTCGTCCCGAAGGCCGCGAGGGCGACTACTACCACACGCGCGACCTGGCCGCCGCGTGCGGCGCCGCAACCATCTGGCTCGACTGTCAGGACGCAGCCCAGCGCGAACTCTACGGCAAGTTTCTGGATGACATGCCCGCCGGAAATGCGGTCGTCCTCGGCTGGTATACGACCGAGCGTTCCGGCATGACGACGGCAACAAAGTTCGGCATCGGCATGGTCCCCTCCGACCACTTTCGCAACGCCACGATCTTCGCCGGCGGTTCGCACAAGATCACGCCGCCGCGGACGCCCCCGACGCCGACGCTGAAGAACAAGCTCTACATCACGATCTTCCTCAGCGACGGCGACAACATCCAGTACACGCAGTACACAATGCGCCGTTTGTGGGATCAGGCCGCAAACGCCCGGGGCAAGGTCCCGCTTAACTGGACGATGCCGCCGGGACTCGTCGACGTCGCCCCTGGAATCTTGAATTACTACTACGCCACGGCGACGCCCAACGACTGCTTCGTCTGCGGCCCCTCGGGCATGGGCTACATCATGCCGGTGAATACGCTCGCCGAGCCTGGCGCCCCGCTGGGGAGCGCGATTGACGATCGCGAGCGCCTCACGGCGTTCACGCAGCTCTCCGCGCGCTACCTGCAGCGAGCGGGCCTGCGGGTCGTCACCGTTTGGGACAACCTCACCCCGATGCAGCGGGAAGTCTACGCCGAAAACTGCCCCGACTTGCTGGGCGTTACGGTGCAAAACTTCCGCGACGATCCCAAGGTCGCCTCGAGCAACGCCGCCTCGGGCCTCCGCTTCGAACGGTTGGTACGCGCCTACTGCGGTTCGTACGACGATCTCCGCAACTCGATGGAGGAACAGTACGCCAAACTCGACGACAGCGAGCCCCGCTTCGCCGCCTACCAAGCGATCGGCTGGGGAGCGCTAACGCCGGAACAGTTGGTGAAACTATCGGAAGAGGTGAAGCAAAAGTGCCCGAACGTTGAATTTGTACGGGCGGACCACTATTTTGAGCTGCAGCGTGCGGCTCGTGAGCGTGCTGAGAAATCCACTCCGAAGACGACAGCCTCGACGCCCTCCGCAGGCTCCTAAGAGTTGTTCCAACCTCTTAGGCCGCGTGGTGCAGTCAGGTTCGCGAGGCAAGTTGCAAGAAAGCGGTATCGCGGGATGGGCCAAGAGTACACGATCACTGCTCCCAACTATGATCGGGTGAGCGCCGCCTCTGCAATTAGGCGGTGGCCTCAAGCACACGCGCTGCCAGACTCTACGAGTCGGTTTGATCTGAGGGCGGACCTCGACACACACTCGATGCCGGACGCCACCATTGAGGCTGAAGCCGAATCGATCTACTTCTGCGTCTACGGCGGGCGCGGCAACGAGTTTTTTGGCCGGGCAATCAGCAAGCTAGTTAGCTTATTCGGCGGAGTCAGCATCTCGGATAGGGAATGAACAGCCGCTCCGGCGGGTCGTTGACCCGCGGCTACCGATCACCAGTCACCGATCCCCGATCACAATTTTCTTGCACCCTCTTCTCCTCCTCCCGTCACTACAGCTTTCATGACCGCTGTGAGTGATCCCCCCCAGCAAGCGTTCGACCTCGCCCGACTGGTGCACGAGCATCAGGCCGACGTCTGGCGCTATCTGCGGTTCCTCGGCGCCAGCAGCGACGACGCCGACGATCTCACGCAGGAGACGTTCCTCGCCGTCGGGCGGACGCCGTTCGAGATTCGCAGCCGGCACGAAACGGCCGCGTACCTTCGCACCGCGGCCCGCAACCAGCTGTTGATGCTCCGCCGCCGGCAGGGACGCCAGATCGAAACGGTCGACCTCGCCGCCGCCGAAGAGGTGTGGGCCGAGGCGACGACCGACGGCGGGATGAACGAATTTCTCGACGCCCTCGGGCAGTGCTACGAAACCTTAGCCGGCCGAACGCGGGAAGCGATCGACGGCTTTTACCGCGACGACAAAAGCCGCGACCAACTGGCGGCGGAGCTGGCGCTGAGCCTCGACGGCGTGAAATCGCTGCTGCGGCGAACCCGCACGGCACTCCGCGACTGCATCGAACGCCGCCTCGGCCGACAGCCCTCCGCCGCGAACGAAACCACGTGACATGAACGATCGCATGAACCAACCCGATCAACCCGCGCCCGACCGCGAAGAGCTGCGCGATCGCCTGCTCGACTCGGCGATGCGTGAACGGCTGGGCGGCGCGACGCCGCCTGATCTTAGTGCGACGATTCTACAGCGGGCCGCTGCCGATCTTGTCAGTCTTTCACCAACGGAGAAGGAGAAGACCATGGCGAACGATTCATCCCGCAGCCGGCGTCGAAATTGGCAGGCGTTTGCGGTGGCCGCAACGGTAGTGATCGCGACTGGCTTCGTGATTTATGCTTCGAGCGTTAATGCACTACGAGCGGCACGCAGTGTGAATAAAGCGAGTGAAACCGCTGCGCCCAACCACACAGTTGATCTCGACGGACCGCTCCGGCAGGGCACGTTCGCCACGGGTGGCACTTCGTTCACCGGGGAAAATCCGAAACCAGGATCTCAGCAAAACGGAACGCCGAATCTCGATCACTCAGAATATTTTCTCAGTGACGATGTTCAGCATGAGCCACCAGACAATCAGTTCGGATTGAGAGAACAGGCGGCGTCAACAAGCGAGCAAAAAAATCTCAGCACTAGAGAGACGAATGCCACGCCAACTCCTCCGTCGCATGAACCAGTCCCCGATCATTACGCTGCCAAAAGATATGGGTATGTCGGTCCAGCCATGAACCAAGCGACGGCTCGCCGTGACGCGGAGTGGGACTCGATGTACCAGATCGAATTGGGCCACTTGCCGGCAGACTCTCCCTCCTCGCCCGCAAACACTCTCGGCGATTCGCTTCCCTTCGAAAAGAGCGGCAGTGGAAGAGTTGATAACGGTGCAACGCCGCTGCGATCGTGGGGCCAGACGAGGGGTGAGACGCTCGGTTGGCATGGAGCGAATGATCCGCAGATCTCCGTGCTGCAAGAAAAGCTCGCCCAGATTGATGCTGATCTTCAAAGCCGGCTCTCCACCTCACGCAATCCAAACTCTGCAGAAATCCGCCAGCTCAGAGCCGTAGTCAAAGCAACCACCGATGAAATCCAGCGTCTGGAGGAACGCAGTCGCATCGAAACCAACCGCGACCAATACGCCCGCATCACCGAAAACCCCTTCCTCCCCGTCTCCGCCGCCAATACCGACAACCGCCTCAGCACCTTCTCGATCGACGTCGATACCGCCAGCTACGCCAACGTCCGGCAGTTCCTCATGCGGTCGCACACGCTGCCGCCGCCCGACGCGGTGCGGATCGAAGAGCTGGTGAACTACTTCGACTACGACTACACGCCGCCGACCGGCGACGTACCCTTCGCCGCCAACGTCGAAGTCGCCGGCTGCCCCTGGACGCCGGAGCATCGCCTCGTTCGCGTCGGCATCAAGGGCCGCGAGATCGAACGGACCGGCCGGCCGCTGTCGAACCTCGTCTTCCTGATCGACGTCTCGGGCTCGATGAACGAACCGAACAAGCTGCCGCTGCTGGTGGCGGGGATGAAGCAGCTCACCCGTCAGCTCGGCGAGAACGACCGCGTGGCGATCGTCGTCTATGCCTCTAGCGAAGGGCTCGCCCTCGACAGCACGCCTGGCACGGATCAATCGAAGATTCTTGCCGCGCTCGATCAGCTGCAAGCAGGCGGTTCGACCGCTGGCGGCGCGGGCATCCAGCTTGCTTACCAAGTCGCTCAGCAGAACTTCATCAAGGGCGCCGTCAATCGCGTGATCCTCTGCACCGACGGCGATTTTAATGTTGGCGTCACCAGCCCCGCCGAACTTGAACGGATGGCCGAGACGAACGCCAAGGAAACGGGCGTCTTCCTCACCGTGCTCGGCTTCGGCCGCGGCAATCTCAACGACGCGATGATGGAGCAAGTCGCCGACAAGGGAAACGGCAACTACCACTACATCGACACCGACCGCGAAGCCCGCAAGGTGCTCGTCGAAGAGATGACCGGCACGCTGGTGACGATCGCCAAAGACGTGAAGATTCAGGTCGAGTTCAATCCTGCGAAGGTCGCTGGTTATCGACTCATCGGCTATGAGAACCGGGTGCTGGCTGCGGAAGATTTTAATGATGACAAGAAGGACGCCGGCGAGATCGGCGCCGGGCACACCGTCACCGCTCTTTACGAGATCGTTCCCGTCGGGCAGCCGGTCGCGGCGACGGCAGTCGATGATTTGAAGTACGCTCCGAAGGCGTCGGATGAAACTAAGCCGGCAGGGGAGGGCGCCGCGACCAAGGCTGACGCCGCAGCCGACGAACAGGCGAGCGACGAACTCCTCACCCTAAAAATTCGCTATAAGGCCCCCGACGGCGACCAGAGCACGAAGCTCGAATTCCCCATCGTCGACAACGGCCAAACGTTCGCCGCCGCGAGCGAAGACTTCAAGTTCGCCTCGGCCGTCGCCAGCTTCGGGATGCTGCTGCGGAACTCCGAGTTCAAAGGAAACGCCACCTACGCCGCGGTCGCCGAAACTGCCGCCGCGAGCCAAGGGAACGATCCGCACGAGTATCGGCAAGAGTTCGTCTACATGGTCGAGCGCGCGAAGCAACTAACCGGCGAGTAGCCGCGGCTCAACGAGCCGCCGGAGCGAACCTCACTCGGCTCTCCATTCGACAGCTTGCTTCGTGAAGAATGCCGCGGAGCGGCGGGAGGTGCGTTCCCACGCGGAGCGTGGGAACGAGAGGCTACGCAAAGAGCTCTTTGAGCTTCGCCTGCCGGTACGCAAAAATCCGCCGCACGTCGCGCCCAACGGTGAGCCAGTGGATCAGCCGCCCGCCCGGCACGCCGTAGTGGACATTGTCGATCACCCGCGTGCCGCCGTCGCACGGTTCAAACAGATGCTCGTGCCGCCAGAACTTGTACGGCCCGCGGCGTTGTTCGTCGACGAATCGTCGCTGCGGCTCCCAGGCGGTGATCTCCGACTGCCACTTGATCGGCAAGCCGTGGATCCGCAGCTTGTAGTCGATCAGCAGCCCCTGCCGCATCACGATCGGCTGCGGCGTGACGACGTGGAACTGCACGAGCGGCGGCGTGATCCGCTCTAAGTTCGCCGCAGCCGAGAAGAAGTCGAAGACTTCTCCGATGGGGCGCGGGACGATGCACTCGGCTTGGAGTCGGTAGCCGCCCGGAGCGCGCTCGATCGTCATTTCGTCCATAGGCACAAGCGCCAGGTTCGCACGCCAAAGATTACGACTGCTTCGTCGCGGCGGCGTCGGCGACCTTCGCCGGCTCCTTCGACTTCTCGTCCGCAGTGAACGTTCCTTCCGGGCCGATCAGCTTCGTCGGCTCGAAGCCCGCGGCTTGCACAGCCTTCCAAGCAGCTTGCACGTCGATCTCCTTCTTCGACTGCGGCGTGACGATCGCCACGTGCTGCTTCACGTTCGTGCGAACCTTCATGACGCCTTTCACGCGGAATAGCTTGCCGGAGATCTTCTTCGCACAGTGGGCGCAGTGCATGTCGCCGACGTAGATGGCCGTTTCGTTCGGGGCGAGTTTGATTTCAGGGGCCGCCTTCGCGGGAGCCTCCGCGGCGTGGCTGGCAACCACTCCAATCGAAACCGACGCGAACGCCAACGAAGCGGCAATGATGAAACGACGCATAGTAAAATCATCCTTGTGGAAAATTAGCAGTAACGATCAGCCGGCCGCTTGCGGCTTAGCGGCGAACATAGACGCCCGTCGCATCAACAATGATGCTCCCGTCGGAATTCGCTTTCGCTTTGCCCTTCACGACGACCATTTCTTTTTCCTTCAGCTCGAACAAATCGCGAGCGTCGACCGCCAGCGGCTTGCCGTTCTCGCCGGGGAACTGCACCACCGCGATCGCGTGAGCCGAGTCGCCCGCGTGAGCCGCGCAGAACGCACACTCTTCGCCAGGGGCGTGAGTGTGGGCATGCTCTTCGGCCTCAGCGGCCACTTCCGGGTCGACCAGGAAGAAGATCGCCTGGTTCTTCGCGAACGGGAAGTCGGGCATCGCTTGATCCGAAGGATTCGGCACGCCGCCGACCGAGCCGACGAGCACGACGTCGAGTTCCTCGACCAGCGGCTTCTTCGCATCGTGAGCGTGGTCGTGATCTTCAGCGGCGTGATCGGCGTGGCCGTCGCCATCATGGTCGTGATCTGCCTCGCCCTCGGCATGCTCGTGATCGTGTTCGTCAGCGGCATGTTCTTCTGCAGCATGGTCGGCTTTGCCATCGCCGTCGTGATCATGGTCGTCTGCCGGGTGGTCTTCAGGGGCGTGATCCGCAACGCCGTCGCCATCGTGGTCGTGCGGCACGCCGGTGTCGGACGGGGCGCCGAACATCGCCTCGCGCACCTCCAGCACCGTCTGTGCGCCATCCGGCTCCTCTTCCAACAGCAGGGCGGTGCGGTGTTTGGCGACCACGGCGGGGTCGAGGGCCGGTTGCTTGCTGCAGCCGCTCACTCCCAGCAGGGTCAGGCCGGGGAGGGCGAGCAGGACGAAAAAGCGGCGGATCATGAAATTCTCGGCAAGGTAGGTGGGCTGCGGGCGAACTACCCGCATTCGACGGCAGGCCTAGCCGCATTCGCTGGCGAGGCCGTGGCTTCCGCTACGCAGGGCGTAGGGGCGGGGTTCGAACGCCCATTCTCGGATTTTTGGGCCGATCCGCCAAGATCGCTCCCCCGCCCGCGAAAACCTCAATAGCAGGCGTTCGTCCTGCCCGTAAAAAGTCGCCGCGGAAAGCGATCCACTCACGTCTGCCCGACCCACAGACTCGGGCCATTTTCGGAGGCCAATTGCCATGATCAAAAAGCTCGTCATCGGGACGCTCGGCGTCGGAGTACTGGGGGGAGCCCTCACCGCGACGAACCTCGGAAGCTACCTCACCACCGGCTACCGCCAGGTTTCGGACTCGGTCGAAGGAACCGTCCCCATGACGTTCCAAATCGACCGCGCCCGCAACATGGTGCGCGACCTGGAACCCGAAATCCGCCACTCGATGCACGTCATCGCCAAGGAAGAGGTCGAAGTCGCTGAACTCGACAAGCGGCTCGAAACGGCCGTCGCCAAGGCCGAGAAGGACAAGTCTGAAATCATGCGGCTGCAGAGCGACCTCAGCAGCGGCAAGAATGTCTTCCGCTACGCCGGGCACTCGTACAGCGAAGGCGAAGTGAAGGAAGACCTCGCCCGCCGCTTCAACCGCTACAAGACGGTCGACGGCACGCTCGAAAGCCTGCAGCAAATGCGCGACGCTCGGCAACGCAACCTCGACGCCGCTCGCGAGAAGCTGACCGCCATGGTCGGCGCCCAACGCCAACTGCAAGTCGACGTTGAAAATCTCGAAGCGAAGCTGAAGCTCGTCGAAGTCGCCGAAGCCTCGAGCGATTTCCAATTCGACGACAGCAAGCTCGCCCGCGCCAAGCAGCTTATGGTCGACATCCGCACAAAGCTCGACGTAGCCGCGAAACTTGCCAACGCCGACACGGAATTCCAGAAGGAAATCCCGCTCGACGAAACCGACGCCGAAGACGTGACGACGCAAGTCGCCGAATACTTCGGGCTCGATTCGGATCGCGACGAACTCGAAGTTCGCAGCGAAGCGAAGATCGCCACGGCCAGCTTTGCTGAGTAGCAAGATAGCAATCAGCGGTCAGCATTCAGCAATCAGCCGGAAGAAGTACTGCCCAATCTTCTCTGGCTGAAAGCTGATCGCTGACAGCTGACCACTCAGGGCCTCCAGCAGGTTACGGTCTCACCCTTCATCCCCGCATGAGTTAAGGACCACACACTCATGTTCCCGGCCTGGCGATTTCAACTACGCGAAGCTCGCTTGGCCATGGCCGATGGTCGGTGGGACGAAGCCGCCGAAATGCTCACGAGCGAGAAGCTGCGGGAGTTCCTGCCGGCGAAGCGGCTGTCGCAAGAGCTAGCGGGCCAGTTCGTCGTGCGGGCTCGCCAACGGATTGAAAACGGCAACAGCCAGGCTGGCTGGAAAGACCTCGACCGCGCCGCGCGATTAGGGGCTGGCGAGACTGCAGTGAGCGACGTCCGGCAGGGCGAAACTCGCCGCCGGCTCGAAAAGGCTCAAAATCTTCTGGCCCAGGGTGACGCGGCGGCCGCCCGCCAAGCCTTAGAACGCATGGAACATCGGCGTTTGGGCGGCACTGAACGCCGCACGTGGCAAATGATTGCACAGCATCTCGAACACTCCGACCTGCGGGCCCGCCGCGGCGACGCCGCCTCGGCCCTCGAATCGCTCGAACATGCCCAGCGTCTTCTCCCGAGCGACGCTCCGGCCAACGTTCGCCAAAGCTTCGCCAGTCGCTCGGCCAAGCTGCAAGAAGCGGCGGCCGCGATCCACCGGCTCGACGCCGAACTGCACGTCGCGCTAGGAGCGTCCAATTGGACGGAAGTCCTCAAGACGGCCGAATCCTTGCTAGAATTGGCTCCGCAGCATTCGGCGGCGCGTCAGGCTCGCCACCGGGCATGGCAGGTGGTCGGCATGGAAGTGACGCTCCCCTACAAGCCGAACGGGCAAGCTGCGAAGTGGCCCTGGCAGCGCGGCGTGCAAGCCAACGCTCCCGCGGGCAGTACGCGGCAACTCGCGCGGAGCGGCAAGGTGGATACGGTGATCAACGAGCGAACTCCCGGCAAACGCATCGTCGTCTGGATCGACGAAGTCGGCGCGTTCCTCGTTTGCATGAGCGACGAGATCGTGCTCGGCCAACCGGCCGCCGAAGGTGGCGTCGACGTGCCGATCCTCGCCGATCTCTCGCGGCGCCACGCGATCATCCGCCGCGAACGCGAAGCCTACGTTCTGACGCCGCTTCATAAGACGGCCGTTGACGGCCGCGTTATCACCGAGCCGACGGTGCTCCGCGACAAGTCGACGATCACGCTCGGTAGCGGCGTCGAGTTCCGCTTTCGCAAGCCGCACGCCCTGAGCGCGACGGCGGTGCTCGAGCTCGTCTCGCGACATCGCACCGAACCGGCGGTCGACGGCATCGTCCTGATGAGCGAGAGCTGCATCCTCGGCCCGCAATCGCACAGCCACATTCGTTGTCGCGACTGGACAGGCGATTTGGTTCTGTTCCGTCGCAACGACGAACTGATGTGCCGCACCCAGCAGGCGATCGAGATTGAAGGCCAAACCTGCACGGGCCAGGCCGCCGTCAGCGGCAATTGCCGCATTGAAGGCGAAGAATTCGCCCTTAGCCTGGAGGAACTGTGAAAGTCGCCGGTTCCAGGCAAGAGTAGCTACAATGGAGCGAACTAGCGGTTAACCACCGGCGACGAGGCAGATTTGACGGACGCTACGTTCAGCTCGCGGAACAGACTCCAGAGGCGACGCCCCAACCGTCCTCCTTCATCGCCAAACTGAGCCAGTCTTGCTGAAAGCTGATCGCTGACCGCTGACTGCTCCTAAAACGCCATGACCGCACTCTTGGAAATGAATCCATCCCCCCTCCAATCCGACGACGCCGATGTGCAGGTGAAGCCGCCGATGCGGTTCACCTATCCCAGCGGCTCGCGGCCCTTGGACGGCTACACGATCAAGCGCGGCGTTGGCCGCGGCGGCTTCGGCGAGGTTTACTTCGCCGTGAGCGACGCCGGCAAAGAGGTCGCGCTGAAGCTCATTCGCCGCAACCTTGAAGTCGAACTTCGCGGCGTCACCCACTGCTTGAACCTCAAGCACCCCAATCTTGTCGCGCTTTACGACATTCGCTCCGACGAGCACGAAGATCGCTGGGTGGTGATGGAGTACGTCTCGGGCGAATCGCTCGAAGACGCCATCGACCGCTACCCGGGCGGTATGCCCGTCGCCGAGGCGATGCACTGGTTCGACGGCATCTGCGCGGCCGTCGCCTACCTCCACGATCACGGCATCGTCCACCGCGATTTGAAGCCGGCCAACATCTTCGTCGACGATGGCATCGTCAAGATCGGTGACTACGGCCTCTCGAAGTTCATCTCCTGCAGCCGCCGCAGCGGGCAGACCGAGAGCGTCGGCACGGTCCACTATATGGCGCCCGAAATCGCTAACGGCCGCTACGGCCGTGAAATCGACGCCTATGCTCTCGGCATCATCTTGTACGAGATGATTACGGGTCGCGTGCCGTTCGAAGGCGAAAGCGTCGGCGAAGTGCTGATGAAGCATCTCACCGCCGAGCCGAAGCTCGAACTGCTCAACGAGCCGTTCCGCACGGTCGTTCAAGGCGCCATGGCAAAGGATCCGGAACAGCGGATCAACAGCGCCGCCGAGATGATGCACTTGCTCCGCGGCGTCGATCGCGGTCCGCAACCAGTCGCGTCGTACGCCGCCGCTCCGGCGATGCATTTGCCCAATGGTCGCCACGAAGCAGCGCCGCGCGTCGCTCCGGTGGAAGCGGCTCGCGTGAATGCCGCCCAAGAGAGGCCCGCGCAAGATGAAGGCCTTATCGCCTTCTTCCACCGCTACCCCGAACCAATTTGGGACCGCATCGCCACGCTGTGGATCGCGACCCGCAAAGAGTTGAACTACGACAGCTGGCCGCTCATCGGACGGATGGCGTTCATCGTCGCCTGCTTCATGGGCTTCATTCAAGCCGGCCATGTACTGGGAGTGACCTTCCTCGGCTTGCTCGTGCCGTACGTTGGCTACCTCGTCGTTCGCGGCATCGTCCAAGCGACGACGACTGACCCAAATGTAAAATTGACTCCGGTTGCCGACGCGCCGTCGCGCAACGAGCAGCGGTTCAACGGCCCGCAGCCCGCTGCCGCAGCGAGCCCTATGCCGGTGGCCCAACTGCAACCGAACGGCACGCACTCGCCCTGGGGCCATGTTGCGAAAGAAGCAACGGCCACCAAGGCCCCGTGGCGCCGCGGAAGCAAGTCGGGCTGGCGGACCGCCGCTTACCAAGAACTCCAAGCCCGCAGCGTTCGTGATCGCTTCAGCTCGATCGTCGGCTCGATGCTCACCGCCGGCATCGTCGGCCCGGTCACGGCGCTCCTCGCCTGCCTGCTGATGGGCCCGACGCTCAACTTCGAACTATTCCTGTGGATGGCGATCGTCACGTCGCTCTCCGCCTGGGCGATGCTCGTTCCGAGCCAGATTCTCGAAGGTCGCATGGAGGACCACGCTCCGCTCCGGTTCGGCAATCTGCTGATCGGCGCCCTCGTTGGCGTCGCGGCATGGCTGGCCTCAGACGCAGCGTACGTCGGCCTACCTTCATCGACCGACTTCTCGATAGGGCCGAATGACACCATCTTTGCCAAGATGTTCGACTGGCGGATCGAAGGACTACACGCCGCGTATCAAACCGGCACGATCTTCGGCCCGCTGACGATGTACGTCGCGTTCTTCGCCTTCCTGTTCGTCGCGATTCGTTGGTGGCGGCTGGCCGAATGGACGCGCCCGAGCCGCGTGAGCCTGTGGTCGACGGCGTTCGCCGGCTTCATCGGTTGGGCGCTGACGTTCTGCTGGTGGTTCCCGCAGCCGACCGGCCTGTTGCTCGCCGCGGCGATCGCGTTCACGGTGCAGTTGTCGAGTCCTTGGCTCTCGCCAAGCCAGCGCCGGGAGCTGGCGCAGAAGGCGGTCTAAATGCACACGGTTAGCATCTCGTTCACTGCGATCCTCTTCGTGGCGCTGCTTTTCATGCTCGCCGCGTTCGCGCTGGCTCGCCTCCTACGCTCGTTGCTCGGCGCGAACGGCGCCATCTGGCTCACCCTCGCGGGGTTGGTGCTGTTCGGCATGCTGCTGTTGGCCATGTTCAGAGCTGGCATCAGTGTGCCGCAGCCGGTTGAGGTCGTCACGCAGTTGCCGCAAGTCAGCATGATGCAGACGACAGTGACCACAGAGGTCGAACCAGTAGAACCGCCGCAGGCGGCGAAACCGACCGACTCGATCGAAGAGATGTGGAAGCAACTCACCGCTCCGCGGATTAACCTCGAAGAAACCGCCGTCGACGAGTCGGTGGAAGTGGTGCACGAGGCGATCGGCCCCAGTTCGCCGCAAGAGCTGACGCAAGCGGCGAGGGTGATTCTCTCCGCCTCGGTGCCTGGCGCCGATCCATTCACGCAAGGCTGGCTCGTCAACGCGGCGAAGTCGATCCTCGACGGCCGCGCGGTTCCGCCTCCGCCTGCCGCTCCCGCAGCGCCGACGGAGTCCGTCAAAGTAACCCAGAAAATTCAAGAAGACCTATTTGCCGAGACGCCGCGGAATGCGCCGCAGCCCCCTGTTAAACATCCCAATCCATTTGCTGCAGAACCCTTCGTTGAACAAGCGAAGTCGCTCCCCAAACCGGACTGGGTTATCAATCCGCCGAAGCAAGTTGGGAACGTCCGCAAAATCGTCGTGGTTTCAGACCCTTACTCAAGCGACGCGGAATGCCGACGCGACCTCGATGGCCGGATGAGCCAAGTTGTTCTCGACCGCATTGATAGCTTGGCCAGCAAGCCAATCGAGCGAATCAAGATGCCAATGCTCGAGGATACGCGTTGGGCGGAGAGGCATCCGGAGGATCGTTTACGATCTGAGGTGATGACGCTATTCGCGATCGGAGTACCTTCCGACTACATCCGCCGGGAACTATGTGCCGACGAGTACATGGAAACGGTCGACGCCTCCGTCGGACCCATGAGACGAGCTTACGCCTTGCTGGAATTCAACGAGACTCAGGACGCCATTTTGGTCAATCACGCCGTCCGCTACGCTCGGCGAAACGGCGTGCTAACGACCTCGCTGCTGGGCGGCGGCCTGCTGGCGAGCGTCGCCACCCTGTTCGGCCTGCTGAAAGTCGACACCTGGACTCGCGGCTACTATACGAAGCGATTGTTTCTCGGCGTCCCGGCAGCCATAATCACGGTCCTGGCGTTGCTGTTCGTGTCGTAGGCCGGCTCCTGCATCCCAAGAGCCGATCGCGACCATCGCAACCTTTATCGAGATCAATGAAAGCGCAGAGTCAGGCCGAAACGCCTGACCTACGATGCCCACCTCCGCCCACCCCGACGCGCTCCTGGTCGAGGCCATCCGCCGCGGCAAGCCCGAAGCTTGGAGCGACCTCATTGCTCAGTACGAAGGGCGTCTGCTGTCGTTCGTCGACAGTCGCCTGCGTCGCCGCGCCGCGAGCGAAGACGTCGTGCAGGAGACCTTCATCGGCTTCCTCACGAGCCTGCCGAACTACGACCCGCGCCGCCCGCTCGAAAGCTGGCTCTTCACGATCGCCAGCCACAAGCTAACCGACCACCTCCGCCGCGAAGGTCGCCGTCCCGCGATCCCGCTCTCGTCCGCCGACGGCAGCGGCGGCAACTGGGAACCACGCGGCAACGCCCGCCCCGCGAGCAGCATCGCCCGCAGCGGCGAGCGCCGCCAACTGGAAGACGACGCCCTTGCCGAAGCGATCGAACGGCAGCTTGAAAGCTGGCGCGTCGCCGGCGATTGGGACAAAGTGAAGTGCATGGAGCTGCTGTTCGTCGTCGGTGAATCGAACAAGACGACCGCCGAGCTGACGGGCCTCACCGAGCAACAGGTGGCGAACTTCAAGTTCGACTTTCTCGAAAGGCTGCGGAAGTTCGTCAAACAACAGCGACTGAACGAAGACGTGTTTCCGGAACTGCATGAGTAGGGTGGGTGCTCGCACCCACCTTTTTCCGTTGTCCCGACCGTCGGTTATCAACGCCCGAACAACCTGACGCCGCGAAGGTGGGTGAGTACACCCACCCTACAAAATCGATGCCTTACACCGACTCTGATCTCGACGCCTTTCTCGACGAAGCCCTTCCGCCCGAGCGGATGGCTGAGCTGGAGATCGCGCTCCGCGACGACGAAGCTCTCAAAGACCGGCTGACGGTCGTCCTCGGCCGGCGCGATGCGGGGGTCCACTCGCTCGGCGCCATCTGGCGGCGCCGACGCATGAGCTGCCCCTCGCGCGAACAACTCGGCAGCCACCTGCTGGGCGTGCTCGACCTCGGGCACGACGATTACGTCCGCTTCCACCTCGAAGTCGTCGCCTGCCGTACCTGCCAAGCGAGCCTAGAAGACCTCCGCGATCAGCACTCTTCGGCCGAGGAAGAAGTCGTCGTCAAACGGCGGACGCGGTACTTTCAGTCGAGCGCTGGGTACCTCTCGAAGTAGAGTGCGGTGCTTGCACCCACCGTACACGCTACCTGACCGCGCCCCCAATAATGACCTTATGGTCCCCTCCTCTTGAGGGGGAGGGAGCCGGAAGGGCGTTGGTTGTTACAGTCGCATGAACTCTAGCGGCGATTGCCAGAACAGCCGCGGGGCGAAGACTGCCGCGAGCGTGCCAACCAACTCGGGCGATGAAAGCCGCAGCTCGCCGCGCTCCACGGCTTCGCTGAGGGCGAGGTTGCCGACCAGCAGCGATTCGAACGTCGCGCGGCTGCACTCGACCCAATCGACGGGCCGCGTTGCCATTGGTTCGAGCCTCGCGCTGCGGCGCGTGAGCGTGAACAGGTGCGCCGCGTCGGGCGTGATGAAACCGATCTCCGTCGGGCGGGGGACGTTCGCCTCTTGGGCCCGTTCGCGCCACAGCGAGTAGCAGCGCTCGATCCACCGCTCGGGCGAGAGCAGCCGCATCATCAGCCGCGGACCGCTTTCGCGACGGTCGCTGATCCACGCGCCGCCGGCGGTGACCATCAGCTCGTGGAGCGGATCGCTGGCCGGCGTGTAGAGGGAGATCGAATGGTGATCGCGGTCGATCGCATCGCGGCACGCACGGGCCAGTAGCTGCACGCGGGCCGAGGGGTGGTTGCTCAAGCTCATCATCTCGACGATGGCCGAGCCGCGGACGACGGCGTATCCGGCGGCTTCGCCCGTAATGCCGATGCCGCTGTCGCCATTGAGCGGCGCACCGGGGAGCGGATCGACCGCGAACAACACCTGGTCTTGCGCCTTACGGCCGATCAGCCACTGCCATACTTCTTCCGAGCGGAACAGCGGCCCCCACAGTCCCGAAGCGGTCGCCTCGTAAACCGAGCGGACGGCGTCGAGTTCGAAGTGCCGCCAGGTGCGGACATGCAGCGGCGACTTACGGCGTTTGCGGGCGCCCTCGTGGGCGTCGAGGTGCGCGAGCACCGCGCGGGCGTTGGCGCGGGTGTGCCCTTGGCCGCGGAGGCTGCTCCAGCCTTGGCGTTCGAACCAGTCGGGTCGATCGGCCAACACAAGTCCCACGACGGCGCCTTCCGCGGCGGCGATTTGCTCGGCCGCGGCGAGGAGGTCGCGATCGTAGACCGAGCTGCGGTACTCCGGTAGCACAGCGAAGTCTTCAAGCTTGACCACTGGGATGCGCTGCCCATCGAACCACGCGATGTGGCTCGCGAGATGGACGTGCGCGAGGAGCGCTTTGTCGCGGTTCACCAGCAGGCGGTTGCTAGGGCGGTAGCCGGGTTCGTCGAGCCGACTTTGAAAGTCGTCGGCGATCGCGGCTTGGCGCGCGTGCGTGAGGAGTTGAACGATGAGAGGATGATCGCCGGCGTTGGCGGTGACGATGCGGCCGCCGTACGGCAGTTCACGGACGGCGGTGCGATCACTGCGCAGCAGCGACCGGCCGTTGCCGTGATGCGACGATGGTCCGCTGGCGGGCGACGACTCGGCGTCGCCGCGATCTGCCTCTCCATGATTGCGGCTGGCTGGCGCAGACATGCGTGCAATAGCCCTGCTTCGAGTTCCGTTCGAACGCCGCGCAGCGAGAAGAGAAGGGCGCGGCGAAGTTTCTCTGTTCCACTACAGAGCGTATAGCACTCAGCTAGGGAAATCCAGCAAAAACTGTTCCAGGGATTTTCGCGGAAATAGGCAAGAAGCGTACTCGCGGGAGTTCAGCACTCGATTAGTACGGCTTTGCCCGCTGGCGGCGGCGATCCGCTGCTCCAACCGCTCGCGAATGCCGGCAACCTCGGGCTGTAACAAAGCGTTAGCCGAGGCGATGGCGTGGTGCCGCTCGGCGGCGTTGGCGGCGGTCTTCGCCGTGGCGATCCACTGCCGCTTGCTGGCGACGGCACTGCTCGCGTCGCCGTTCACGGCGGCGAAGTCGACATCCTGCTCCGGATGGTACTGCAGGTCGCGGATCCGTTGGCGGAGCGCGGCGACCGGCTCGGCGGCGTCGGCAGAGCGGGCGATCGGCAGGTGAAGCGTCCCCGAAATCGCTGCGAACGCCGGGGGCGCCGTCGCGAAGAACCGCTCGCAGATCGCGTCGGTCGCTTCGTCGTACTTGGCGCCGCCGATGCCGTGGATGAACAGGTCGGCCACGGCGAGCCGAGCGAACATCGTGGTGATCAGCGCCCGCGAGCGAAGCTTGATTCCCTGGGCTTCCCAATCGGCCAGCTCCGCCGTGGCGCGATCGCCGCGGTCGTCGCACACGCACGGGAGCCGCCGTTCGAAGGTCTGCCGATCGGTGACGACGAAGCCGCCGCCGTCTCGCTTCACGAAGACTGGCCGGCGGGTGGGGATCTCGTTCGACCAGACCCAATAAGGCGCCTGCTGCCACTGGCCGTCGACGGCGAGATTCGGCACTGGGTGGGCGTGGTTCCGCAGACGGTGGACCTCGCGATACTCGTCGAGCGCCGCGTTGTACGAATCGACGAAGCGGGGCAACTCGTTGAACAGGTGGAGCGTGAACCGACGGAAGGCGTCGGTTTGGCACATGCCGCTCTGCGGTAGTTCGAGGTTGTGGCTGCCCCACTCAATCTCGGCGAGATGGCGGGCTTGCGCGAGGCCCAGGCCGATGCGGCCGGTGGCGGCGGCCCGTTCCATCGCGAGCGGCCACCAGTCGTCGAGCATCCGCTCGCTCAGCAGCCCATTGGTCGCGGCGGCGACGCGGGCGGGGAACGATTGCCAACGCTCCGCATCGACGATCGTCCGCTGCTCCCACGGCATCTCGGCAGCGGGGCCGTCGAAGTCGACCGATTCCCAGCGCGGCTCGGCCAGCGTGCCGGCAGGAACGCGAATCGCCGTGCTGCGGCAGGCGTCGCCGTCGATCACCAAGTTGAGCGAGACGGCGCCCTTCGACGCACAGAGCGCGGCGGCGGCGAAGTTCTTTACCCAGACGCCCGGGTGGACGAGTTCGGGTTGGTGGCCGGTGACGATCAGCGGGGCAACATACGACCCGCCGCACGGCTTCGCCTCAGCCCGCACACCCAAGCGAGCCGCTCCCTTAATGGGAGCGGCGTATGTGGAGACATACTCCTCCGCACGAGCCAACACTTCGGCCCGCGCTTCAGCCGCAAATTCCGCGAGCGGCCGGCCCAGAATCGTCAGCGACGACTCGCGGCGCCACGCCACGTTGCCGGCCACGATACGGCACAGGTCGCCCCACGGGGGAGCGATCAGCTTTTGCCCGCTTTCGGCCGGCGCGCGATAGCGAGCGTAGTTTGTCACGGCAGCTCTCAGGAACAACCTTGGGAACAGCCTTCAAACTGCTCGTTACAGCGGGGTAGGGCGAGGGGGCTCGACGGTTGCTGCTCGGCACACGCCTTCACAGCACGATCGATCACCGAGTGGTAGTACTCGAGCCGCTTGGCCGAATCGTCGAGCGCACCGCCGAAGCTGCGCTTCTCGTCGAGGTAGACAAGCGGCACGGCGAACTCAGTGATCTTCAGCCCTTGGAACGCAGCCTGCACCCACAGCTCGAGCGGCATCGCGTAGCCCGTCTCGGTGATCTGCATCCGCTTGAGGGCTTCGACCTTGTAGGCTTTGAACCCGCAAAAGGCGTCGGTCAGCTGCAGGCCGAGGCGGCAGTTGAGTTCGTCGGTCACCTGCATGTTGATGCGGCGGCGATCGATCGGCGGGGCGCCGACTGAGCCGTCGAGGCTCAGGTAGCGGCTGCCGGAAACCATGTCGACGTCCGCGCACGCGGCGGCGAGGCTGCCGATGAGCTGCGGTTCGTGCTGGCCGTCGCAATCGATCGTGACGATCACGTCGTAGCCGTGAGCGATCGCGTAGTCGAACGCCGTGTGGAGGGCGGCGCCGTAGCCGCGGTTCTGCGGATGGGAGACGACGATCACGTCTTTGCGGGTCGCCAGCAGTTCGCGAGTGCCGTCGGTCGAGCCGTCGTCGACGACGAGGACGTCTTGGGCGTTCCGCGCCACCTGGTCGAGGACCTCGGTGACGTGGTTGACTTCGTTGTAGACCGGCAGGGCGGTAAGGAAGCGAAGGCCGGCGGGAGAGTCTTGGCGGGTTTCCATGAAGTGGGTAACCACGGTGGGGAGTGTGGTGAGCGATCCGCCGTGCGGAGGATCGCCGGCAAAACAACTTCCGCTGGTACGCTCCGTGTGAAGATTTGGTTCACACGGTGCTATCATCGGCACTCCCTGCCTGAAGCTACCGGGCCATTTTAGACGCCGGCGCAACCGGGTCAACTCGCCCTAAAGGACGGTTGCGACTGGGGTTGGGTTCGCTTGCGGGCCCCCAGTTTAAAGAACCGGGGGCTAAGGGTGCTCTCGCTGCTCGCCGCCGAGCGGCCAGCCCGCCTCGCGAAGTTGGCGTTTCACTCGCAGCGACTTCCAAAACGGAACCGACGACGAGAAACGGCGGTCGCCGGCGCGAATCGACAGCGCTCCCCACCACGGCAGGCGTACGGAAGTCACCGCCGAACGCGGTAGGACGCGGACCGTTCCCTCGTTGTCCCACAGCGGCCAGTCGTGATGATCGAGGATCGCATCGTCGAGCTCGGTGATCGGCATTTCCGCAATTTGCTTGCCGCCAACCTTCTCGATCGCCTGCGCGATCCCCTCAGCCACCGCCTTGTAGCGATAGTTCGCGTTCTTTAGCTGTAAGAAGAAAATCGCCCGGCGCGAAATAATCACCGAGCCGTAGTACGAGCTCATCCGGCCGATCGTGAAAGACTTGGAAATCTCGACGTACTTCGGCGGACGCGTCGCTTCTGCGGCGAGATCGCGTTTTAGGCCGCACCGATCGACGATCTGTTGGCAGAGGCCGATGAACGCCTCTGTGGTGGCGAGCTTCAACGCTTCGATGCTGACGGGCTCCGCGGCGGTGCGTAGCTCGAACTTGCCAGCGCGCGGGCCGACGAGCTTCGAGACCTCCGCGAATTCAATCGTTCGCGTCTGCGACGTCAACGACGTTTTGGGGATCGTGATCGCCGCGTCATCCAAGACGATGAACGTCGGCGAGGCGAAACGTTTCACCAGCAGGGTGAAGTAGTAGAGCGAGACGACGGCCAATCCGGGTAGCGTCAGCCAGAAGACGTACGCTCGCCAATCGCGCTGCCAGAACTGCCCCGGGGCCGGTTCGAGCCGGATCATCACATAGCTGCCAATGGCGCCGACGAGCGCCGCGATCGCGTAGGCCAATAGCCGAGTCGCGCTGAGGCCGTATTGGTAGGAAAACGATTTTGGGATCGTCACCTGCAGCTCCAAGCGACGCGCGTGGGCGTCGGCTATGAACGGAAAATAGGCGTTGGCCTGTTCTTCAAAGCGTGATGTGTCGTTATATAGCGCGGCGGGCGTCATGTCGTCGCGTAGCGCCGGGTGCGCTGAAGGGGTCGGGGGCCTTTTGCCACTGGCGGTCGTCAATTCAGTGGCACGCACCCAGTGGCAAAAGGCCCCCGACCCCGTTGAGCTACGCAGCGCGGCGGTTTTGACGTCGCTTTTCGGTTCGCGTCGCTTGTGTCGCTTTCTTCGTTTTACGCGACATTAAGCGGTCGTACTTGTCGCGGTCTTTTTGGCGTTGTTCGTTTTGCATCAGGCGCAGGCCCCAGTCGAGCAAGTCTTGGTGGCGTTGAGCGCGCTCCGCCTCCGTAGGGTGGGTGCTCGCACCCACCTTTGCCGTTTCGGGTTCGTTTGGTGCGGCATTGCAGGAGGTCGTTGATTGCGCTGGAGGTTGTTCGGTCAGCGGTGGGGCGACTTGCTCCTCGCTGGGCGTGGTGGGTGCGAGCACCCACCCTACGGTTGACGCTGAGTCATTGGGTTCTTGACGCGGAGCGTGGGAACGAGGTTGCGGCTGCGGTGCGGCGAAGGACCATTCGTCGGGGGTGCCGAGGCCGTAGTTGTGGATCACCGGCGCTGACTTCACGCGTTCGCGAATGACTAACGGCGTGTCGGCCATTTCCGGATCGCGCGGGCGGTCCCAGGGGCCGAGGCTGGGGAAGCAGCAGTCGAGCACGTGTTCGTAGGTTTTGTCGAGATGCTTGAAGAGTTCTGTTCGCGCTTCCTCCGGCGTGTTGGCGAGCGCGGTTTCCATCATCAGTCGCAGCGCCTTCGTGACTTTCAAGCCGGAGGCGAGATCGCCGCGCTTGCGGGCGTAGGTTTCGGGTTTGGTGCGTTCAAGCAGCCAGGCCGCGGCGCGCCAGTGCGTTCTGGCAGCCGATTCCATCAGCTTTAGCGGGTCGGGCTTGGCGAGCTTCGCCATGCGCACTTCCTGATCAAAATCTTCTTCTTCGCGGCGGTAGCGCTGCACCGTGCGGAGCGTGACGCCGACGCCTTGGGCGGCTTCGGCGAGTGAATAGCTCTTGCGGACTAGCTCGCAGAATTTCACTTTCATTTCTTCGGTGAAGACGCGTTCGCGTTGGCGGATGTATTGACGTTGCATGTGATGGTCCCCTCTGTGTGAACGTGTAAATAGCCCCGGGCTTTGCCCGGGGGTGACTTGGCCGTGTTGGTTCGCGTCGTCCGGCGGTGCGCGACCCCCGGGCGGAGCCCGGGGCTAGAATGTGCACCTCGCGGACGCGAGTTCACGTTAGCAAAACTGGTGGCCTAGTTTCGACAACTAAATTTGGCCACCGCGTATTTTATTGCGGCGCGAGAAGGGGTCGGGCGCAGCGCACCGCCCCCGGTTTGAAGAACCGGGGGCTAAGAAAATGGACGTGTGGCAGATATTTTGGGATTGACGCTGACGGCGGCGAGTTGAAATTCGCTTGCTTCGCAATTTGGGCGGCGTTATACTCCTCCTCGGTCCTGCAACATCTTTGGGGCACGCGGGGCCACGGAACAGAACATGGCGGCTCTCCTTGGCGAGCGTTCGCGCTGCGCGCCGATTTCTTCGGCGTGTTCGGCTCTTGGCGTCCAAGCAACACTGCTTGTTGCGCTCGCGCTGAATCTACGCTGCTTCCGAGCCTTGGCAGCGGCTGCATCTCCCTTGGCTGCAGCCGCTGAACCGCGTTCTTGCGGCGATTCCTTCTCGCTTAGCGAGCTCTCCGCGCTGCAGCGGCGCCCCGACCAGTCTTTCTCCGAGTCGGATCCGACTCGATCGTTATTTCTTCGCTTCATCTTTTTTCATCTCTCTATTTTGCGAGGTCACACCCCATGGCCGGACGCTACTTCCGCCGCGCACGGCGCGCCGCCCCCGACTTACATGACCGCAACTACAAGGGGCGCCGTCGTGCGCTCCGTTGCGAGCCGTTAGAAGATCGCCGCCTGCTGGCGGTGCTGACCGTCGACACCGAGCTCGACGTCGTCGATTCCAACGACGGGCTGATGTCGTTGCGCGAGGCAGTGCTCGCGGCAAACGCCGCTGAGGGCCTCGATGAGATCCGCTTCGATTTTGGGCACGACAATCCGGCGACGATGCTGCTAACGGGCGGCGAGATCGCGATCACCGAGGGACTCGCGATCGTCGGTCTGGGGAGCGAGGTCTTCACGATCGACGCCCAGCAGAACTCGCGGATTTTTAACGTGAGCGGCGAGGCTGTTGACGTTGAACTGAGCGGCATGACGCTGCTCAATGGACGAACGACGGGCGATAATCTCAGCTTCAACGAGATTTTGCAGCAGACGTACAGCGGCGGCGCGATTCGGTCGGCCTCGCCGGCGACGTTGCGCATCGACGGCCTTGCCATCCGGGGCAGCAGCGTCACCGGCGACAACACGTCGGGAGGCGCCATCTTTGCTTCGGGGAGTTTGATCGTTGCCAACAGCGCCATTCGCGGCAACTCAGCCAGCGGCCGGAACGGCGTCGGCGGCGGTATCGCTGCGACGCTCTACGCCGCCATCACGGCGACGACCGTGGCCGGAAATACCGCCAGCCGGGGCGGGGGCGTAAGCGTCACGTCGACCGGTACGCTGTACGTCGATCGGAGCACGTTCAACGGCAACGTCGCCAACGACTCGTTCGCAGCGCTCGGGGGAGCGATTTACTCCGCCGGGTCGACGAACGTCATTAGTTCGACGATCAGCGGCAACTCCGCCAAGTCAACCGGGTTCGACTCGTTGGCGCAAGGGGCGGGGATTTGGGTTAGCGGCGACGCGACCATCAGACACAGCACCATCATCGCGAACACGGCATCGAGCTTGGGCGCTGGAGCCGTGGGGAGCGGGGGCGGCGTTTACGCCACTGCTTCAGCGTCCGCGGCTTTGTCAATCGATCACACGATCGTGGCGGGGAACTTTGCGACGGAAGTCGCGGCGGAAATGCTCGTCGACAGCCGGACGCTTCGAGTTCACTACAGTCTGATCGCCGACAATGACGGGACGGTGCTCTCCGAGGCGCCGATTGGATGGGCGGACCACTTTGGCAATCTGATCGGCGGCCCGACTTACGGGTTCATCGATCCGCTGCTCGGCCCCTTGGCGAACAACGGCGGGCCGACTCGGACGCATGCCTTGCTGCCGGGAAGTCCGGCGATCTTTGCGGGCGATCCCTGGCGGGCGCCGGGAGACGATTGGTCTGACGGCGAGGCGTCGTCGACGACGCCAGAGTTCGATCAGCGCGGCGCGGGGTACTCGCGCCGAACGGGAACGCGGATCGACATCGGAGCGGTGGAGTACTCAGGGCGAACGCTGATCGTCGATTCGCTGGCGGACGACGTGGACGGCGACTACGGGCTGGGGAAGTTCACGCTACGCGAAGCGCTCGCCGTGGCGAATGAGAACCTGGCTTACGACGTGATTGAGTTCTCGCCGTCGATCCTTAACTCATCGCCGGCAACGATCTATTTGAAGAATGGCGCGTTGGCGATTACGCAGGAAGCGGCGATCTACGGACCGGGAGCGGACAGGCTCGTGATCAGCGGAAGCGGCAATCTTGCTAACTCGCGCGTGATGACCGCGAGCGCGAACATGGAGTTGCGCGGATTGACGATTACTGCCGCCAAAGCCGGGGGAATCAATTCCACAAAAGACCTAACGCTGATCAACGTTGCCGTGACAGATTGCACTGCCAGCACGGGCGCGGGCATCAACGGAATGCATCTCACGATGATCGCGAGCAGGGTTGAAGGCAACAAAGTCGTTCAAGGAACCGGCGGAATCGTGTTGACGGGTAATCTCTACATGGATCGCTCGGCCGTGTTGGGAAACCTGTACGAGTCTGATTCCACCTACTCCGCGGGGGGAATTAGCGTGCGGCCAGGACTCTCCGCGCAAGAAGTCGTCATCGCCAACTCGGTAATTTCGGGCAACTCTGGATCGTTTTCCGGCTCCACGGGCGGAATGACCATCAATACGACGACGTTCGTAATGTACAACACCCTCGTGGCCGAAAATACTGGCCGATCTATTGGCGGCTTACGCGTCAACAGCTCGGAAACGATCATTCTTAACTCATCAGTCGTACGAAACGTCGGCGTAGGCCTCGGTCTCTCAACGCCAGTAACGTCAAGACTCGGTAACACTCTCATTGAAGATTCGACGATTAGCGGCAATCGGGCTCAGTTGGGCGGAGGCGGAGGGGGCGTTTCGTCGAACACCGGCCTCACCGTCCGACGGTCGACAATTACGGACAATTCACTCCCGGGTCCATACGGACAGCCGGGAGGTGGCAGCGGGATCTCGATCTCCGCAGGGCGGCTCGTGCTCGAGAGTTCGATTGTCGCTGGCAACCATGGGCCCGATCTGCCTGATGTGGAAATCTCTGGAAGAGGAAGTATCGCCGCGACTTACAGCCTGATTGGCGACAACCGCGGCTCGACCTTGGCGGAGGTAGGGCCGGATTCTTCGATCAGCACCAATCGCATCGGCGGGCCGATCGGCGGGGTGCTTTCAGCGGGCTTGGGGCCGCTGATGGATAACGGCGGGCCGGTTATGCCGGAGGGCTACGAGATGCCGACGCACCTGCCGCTGCCGGGGAGCTTGGCGATTGGTCACGGCAAGCCGGCCGACGCGACGACGCCGGAGTTCGATCAGCGCGGCGAGCCGTACAGTCGCGTCGTGGGGGGAATCGACATCGGGGCCGTCGAGGCGCCGGTGTACAGCGGCTCGGCGACGGGTGATTTCAATCAGGATGGCAAGGTCGATGGCGTCGACTTCTTGGCATGGCAGCGCGGGTTTGGCAATACCGACGCAACGGTGAGCGATGGGGATGGGCTGCCGAACGGGCAGGTCGACGGCAACGATCTGGCCATCTGGAAGCAGCAGTACGGAACGGTGAGTTCGAATATGGCCGCGGTTGCAGAAGCGGTGAATGCCGTCGCGGCGCGGGTAGTGGCGAGCGAGCAAGTCGCGGCAATCGTGGCGGAAGAAGTGCGACACTGGAGCGTGCCGTTGACGCCGGCGGTGGAGGAGTTTGCGCGTCGTGCGGACGCCGAGGAGTTGCTCGCGGCGAAATGGGCGGCGTTTGCGTTGCAGAGTGATGTTCGGGGAGCGGCGTTTGATTCGTCTGGGCGAGGAGTGGAACGTTCCGCTGCGGGAGAAGGGTTAGTCGCTGTCGCGGAGGTGGATGTTGCGTTTGAGGAAGCGGAAGGGATGGAGCGGTTGGCGTGGGGGCTGACTGGTCGCTGAAGCGACTCAGTCCGATGCGAAAAGTGAAGCGCGCATGAAAAAGCGAGGCGTTCTCAAGTGAGAACGCCTCGCTTCGTTGAAATCCTGACTCAACCTCGCTTACTGCTCGTCGAGTTGCTGGCTCGCTTACTGCTCGTCGCTATCGCGGTTGCGGCGCGAGCTGCGGCCGTTCGCGCCTTCGGCGGCGCCGTCCTGATCGCCGCCGCGGCCGAAGCGTCCGCCGGGGCCGCCTTGGCCTTGGGCGCCGCCGAGGGCGCCGCGGGCACGGCCGCCCATGCTGCGGGAGAACTTGGTCATTTCGGCGGCGTCGACTTCGCCATCGCCGTTTTCATCGGCTTGACGGAGCATGCCGCGGGCTTGCTCGGGAGCTTCGTCGGGGGTGATCTTGCCGTCGCCGTTCTTGTCGAGGGACATCATGCGTTGGCTCATGTCTTCGCCGCCGCGACCGCCGGGGCCGCCCGGTCCGCCGCCGCCAGGACCGCCGAAGCCGCCTTGCTGCATCCGTTGTTGGAACTGCTCCATGGCGGTGGTGAGCTCTTCCTTCGTGATTGCGCCGTCGCCGTCTTGGTCGGCGCTACGCATCATCATCCGCTGACGGGGATCGGTGACTTCGTCGGCGGTGAGCTTGCCGTCGCCGTTCGCATCGGCTTGCATGGCCATATCGACCATTTGCTTGGGGTCGCCCATCCCGCCAGGGCCGCCGAAGCCTGGGCCGCCGGGACCGCCCGGTCCGCCGCCGCCGGCTTCTTCTTGGGTGATGTTGCCGTCGCCGTCGCCGTCGAGCTTCGCGATGCCTGCGGCGGCCTTGCGAAGTTCGGCCTTGCTAATCGAGCCGTCGCCGTCGGTGTCGATGGCGGAGAAGAGAGGATTCGGACGACGGAACCCGCCGCGGCCGAAGCGGCCTCCCTCGCCTTCCGGGCCGCCTTCGCCGCCACGGCCGAAGCCGCCGCGCTCTCCACGTTCGCCGCCGCGTTCACCGCGAGCGCCACGCTCGCCGCGGGGGGCTTCCTCGGCGCCAAACTCTGCATCGGCGTCGGCATTGCGGCCGCGCGGGGCTTGGGCGAAGGCAGACGATGCCGTCAGCAAACAGAGGGCGATCGCCCAAGAACTTCTGGCCATGACTCGTTCTCCTGATTGAGCCGCCGGCGAGCGAAGGGAGTTCCCTCGAGAAATCGCGGGCGGTCGACTAGTTCTGGTGATTGGGGATCGGGCCGGCTGCGGGGGGAAAAGGCCCTAAGTTCCGTTGCCGGGAGTATACCTTAGTCGCCCCGTGGATGCCTGCCGAAGCGGGCTGCAGCGGGGCGTTGGGGATTCAAACCCCAGATGACTGCAGCGGTTTCGAGGGAAGTGGTTTTGAGGGTGCGGGAGGACGATTGAGCAAGTTGCGCGCCTGCGGGGCGCTTCTGGGAAGACTGGACAGGATCACAGGATTGAGTGGATCGACAGGATGGAAGGCAGGCAGTGGGCGAGTGAGCAGGGGAGCGGATGACCGATGCTCCTCGATCCTTCTCAATCCTGTCATCCTGTCCGAATCCAATCGACTGCGGCGTGCCGCGGGGGGCTCATTTTGGTACCATCGAACCTCTTTCAGCGTTGGCTGGCGGGCAGACAGGGAGTCTCGGCGGGGAGTTCATGGATCAGACGCAACCGGCAGTATTGGTTACCGGGGCCTCCTCGGGCATCGGGCTCGCCACGGCTCGGCATTTGGCGGCGAACGGCTACCACGTCTTCGCGGGAACGCGGACGGAAGAAGGCCGGAGCAAGATCGAGCAGCTTGCGCTGAACTCGGTCACGCCGGTCTGGCTCGATGTGACCGACCCAGAACAGGCGGAGCAGGCGATTGCCGAGATCACCGCCCAGGCTCACGGGGGGCTGTTCGCGCTGGTGAATAACGCCGGCATCGGGCCGCCGTCGGTGGTGGAGCTGTTGGACCTCGACGAGCTGCGGGCGACCCTCGAAGTAAACACGCTGGCGCCGCTGCGAATGATGCAGCTTTGCCTGCCGCTACTGCGGAAAGGGCAGGGGAGGATCGTCAACATTTCCAGCATGAACGGCTCGGTGGCGCTGCCGATGGTGGGCGGGTACTCGGCGAGCAAGTTCGCGCTTGAGGCGCTCTCGAACACGCTGCGGGTCGAGCTGCGGCCCTGGAAGATTCCGGTGACGGTCATCCGGCCGGGGCAGGTGGGGACGGCAATCTTCGACAAGGCGCGGGAAGCGCTGCAGGAGCGCTTGGAAGAGCTGCCGCCGGAACTGCGAAATGGCTACGGGCCGCTGTTCGCGCGGTGCGCGAAGCTGAACGAGCGCGGGGCCCGCGGGGCAACGCCGCCGGAGAAGGTGGCGGCGGTGGTGCTCAAGGCGCTACGGGCGCGGCGGCCGCGGATTCACTATCTCGTCGGCGCCGATGCGGTGTGGCTCGACATCGGGCTCGACGTGCTGCCAACGCGGTTGTTAGACAGGTTGATTGCGCGGGTGTCGGGGATGATGAAGGGGCGGCCGTAGGGCGCACTTCTAGCCCCGGGCTCCGCCCGGGGGTTGCGTGACGGTTGGGGCAATGCTCCGCGAGATGGATGCCGACCCCCGGGCGGAGCCCGGGGCTAGGGGAAGCTCAATCTTCTTCGTCGACGGCGTACGTCGGGGCGCCGAGTTCGCCGCGGTAGACTTCGAAGTTCTTCGAGAAGACCTTCTTCGCGAAGAACGCATCACCCGGCATGCGGTTCCAGAGGCTCGAGACGATCGGCTGCATTTTGCCGCCGGCGCGCTTCTTGGTTTCGTTCGTGAACGGGCCGAGCGTGAGCGCGTCGCAGCCGAGTTCGATCGCGTGTTCGATCGCGCGAGAAATGAGGTTGTGGTAGGCGAGGATCTCGTGCGAGATCTTGTAGTCGAGCCCGCCGTGGCACTGCATCAACCGCTTGCCGTCTTGCAGGCAGCTCATGAAGCCGACGACCTGATCGCCGAGGTGCGCGGTGAGCACGATTTGCCACTGCGCGGCGATGGCGTCGGGGTTCGTGAGGACGTCGTTGTAGGGAACGCTGAACTTCGTGTTGACCTCGCTCGAACCGAGGAGCGCCATCACCTGGCGATGGAGCGTCGGGTTCTCGCGGATGACGCCTTGCCACATTTCGATGCGGGCGCCCGCCTTCGTGAAGGTGTCGCGTTCGCGGCGGAAGTTGCGGCGGCGGTTGCGGGAGAGCGTCGCCAAGAAGTCATCGAGCTTCGTGCAGTTCTCGGTGACGATGCGCACCATCGGCAGCGTGAGGAACTGGTGGTACTTCTCGGTGGCGGCCCACTCGGCTTCGGCGGGAGGCTCGGAAATCCAGACCGTGTCGACCTTCTTCTGCGATTTCAGGAAGGCCGAGATGGCGCGCTTCACCGCGGGGCGATCGACGCCGGGGGCGCTGAGGAAGGGCGAGCCAGCGTCGTAGGCCATGAACGCGGTGTCGACGAGCAGCGTCGTCTTGCGGGCGAGCGGACCGATGATCGGGCCAAGCCATTTGCGTACGGGGGCCCGCAGCATGTCGGTCGCCTTCCGTTTGCGAAGACGGACGACGGGGGCAATTGCGGCTAACCGCTCGCCGTCGTACGCCTTGGCCCAGAAGAGCTCAGTGTCGGGCGTGGAGAAGGGAAAGTAGCGTGCGCAGCTGACGATATTTTCGCCGGCCCCGACGGCCTCGCGCTCGGCCTGGCTCAGATTGACGTCAGAAGTGACGCGAAACGATGACATGGCGGGAGTTCGGCTGGCGTTGATAGGGATGCTTTTTGACCGCGATTCTTCGCGAATGGGACGAGTAGCGGAACGCTCCGTGAGCTGCGTCGTCATCTATTTCACTCTCGGCATTTGTTGGCGTCGATTCGCGAGATTCGCGGTTCATGGGCTCGTCGTCGTCCGTCAACGAACGCTATACCCAGACGCCCTAAACCAATCTTTCGGGCCAACGGGCGCCCCAGGCACAGATTATGCCCGGGAATGACGAAGATAGCTGTGGCGAGCATTGGAGAGGCGCTCGCCGCACGTGCGGAAGCGTGGTGGTCGCGAGACCGCCGCGTTGGCCGATAACACGCCAATTTGACCCCGCTGGGTAAAATAGATAACGTAAATAGAGCCGGGGCGGTTGAGTTGAGACTGCGTATCAGCGAAACTTTACCGGTCCGCTCTTTGGCGAACAACCTGTTAGCCTGCGACGACATTTGAGGTCGTCTGCTCCCGCCTTCACGGAAGTCCAAACTGCACGGCGGTGCGCTTTCTTTGCGCTAGGCTACGGCAACGCCAGCCCCAGCAAGTTTTGGAGTGCAGCTTTGGCTTCGGTTACTCAATTCACGCCTGAAGAAGAGCGCTCGCTCGGCGAAAAGAACACGCTGCCGCGCATGCTCTCGATTCCGTTCGCTGGCCTCGGCATGGGCCTGAACGGATTCCTGCTTGGCGGCTTCGTCGCGTGGAATCAATCGACCCCGTGGATGGTCGCGGCGCTCACGGCGTTCACTGCGTCGATGATGTTCTGCTGGACTAGCGCGCTGCACGAAGCGGCCCATCAGACGCTGTTCAAATCGCGCGGGCTGTCGATTTGGTGCGGGCGGTTCCTGGGGACGATGATGTTCACCCCTTACACCGCCTACCGCGAAGTTCATATTCGCCATCACGCGTACCTGAACACTCCCCGCGACTGGGAGCTGTGGCCTTATAGCGATCCGAACGCTTCGCTCGGTTTCCGCCGCGCGTTCGTCTGGTTCGATCTGCTGTGCGGCGTCGCTTCGGGGCCGATCATCTACGGCCGCATCTTCTTTCACCGCAACTCGCCGATCAAGTCGGCGGCGACGCGTCGCGAGATCCGCAACGAGTACATTGCGATCGCCGCGGTGTGGGGCGCCATTTGGACGTACGTCGCGCTGACGCATCAGTGGACGGCCCACATCCTCGTGGTGCTAGCGCCGATGTATGTGGCGGCGTTCATGCAAACGTTCCGTAAGTTCACCGAACACCTCGGCATGTCGAGCTTCGACCCGCTGCAAGGGACCCGTACGGTGTTGCCGCGCAAGTGGCTGCTGCGGTTGAGCTCGTTCCTGAACTTCGACATCTTCATTCACGGCCCGCACCACCGTCACCCGCGGCTGACGCACACGACGCTGGAAGCGAAGCTGAACGAGTACCAACGCGAAAACCCCGAGGTGAACTACCCGGCGTACGAGCGGTACTGGAAGGCGATGTTCGCGATGTTCCCGTCGATGATCTTCAACCCCGGCTGCGGGGTGAACGCGGGGAACACTGACCACTTGCAGGCGACCACCGAGGCGGAAGATTTCGCCAGCGACGTGGTGCCAAGCGGCGGCAAGAAGGCCGTGATGCGGTCGGCTTCGTAAGTGGCTTGAGAGTGCGTGCCGCTGGCATTCAGGCCTGAAAGGCCGCGCTACGAAAGCCCAGGGCGAAGCACTGGGTAGACTCCACCGTTAGCAAAGAAGCCCTGTAGGGGCGCGCCAATCTCAGCGCGCCCCTACAGGGCTTTTGATTTCAATCGCCAGCCCTGGGCTATCACAGCGCGGCCCGTTGGGCCTTAAACAATACCTTTACCTGTCAGGATGCAGTTGGCGCCCGATGACTCGACTGAGCTTCTGGATTCTTCGCTCCGCTCAGAACGACGAGGATTCGGCTAAGCGGCTTCATCCGGCGGGTGGTGGCGGCCGGTGAGGCGTTCCCTGAGGGCCGCCAAGCGGCCGTGGGGCGTCGTCGCGGCGGGGAGTGCGGCGGCAGGAGCGGCGGCTGCGGCGGGCCGGCCTTTCACGGAGAGATCCATCCCTTCGCCGAAGTAGTACTTCCGCGCTTCGGGGTTCCGCAGCACTTCCTCGGGACGGCCGTGGCATAACACCTGGCCCGCGCGAATAACGTAGCTGCGGTCGGTGATCTCGAGCGTCTCGCGGACTTGATGGTCGGTGATCAGGATCGAGATGCCGCGAGCGCGGAGGTCGCGGACGATCTCCTGAATGCTCGCGATCGTCACCGGATCGATGCCGGTGAACGGCTCGTCGAGCAGGATGATCTGCGGGTTCGAGACGAGGCAGCGGGCGATCTCGACGCGGCGGCGTTCGCCGCCGGAGAGGGACTGGGCTTTCGCTTTGCGGAGCTTCGTGACGCCGAACTGTTCGAGCAGTTCGTCGCAGCGGAAGCGACGTTCCTTGCGGCTCATGCCGAGCATTTCCATCACGCCGAGCAGGTTGTTCTGCACGGAGAGCTTGCGGAAGACGCTCGACTCTTGGGCGAGATAGCCCATGCCCCCTTCGCGGGAGCGCTTGTACATCGGCCAGTTGGTAACGTCCTTGTCTTGCAGGGTGACCTTGCCCGCGTCGGGGTCGATCATGCCGCACGACATGCGGAAGGTGGTCGTCTTGCCGGCGCCGTTGGGGCCGAGCAGCCCGACGATCTCGCCGGGAGCGACTTCGTAATCGACGCCGTCGACGACACGGCGGCGGCCGTAGTTTTTCACGAGGCCGCGAACTTTTAGCAGGGTCATGGGATTCGTCCTCCGTGACGAATTGGGCGTGTCGTGAGTCGCGTTGGTTCTAGCCCCGGGCTCCGCCCGGGGGTCGTGTTGCCAGCTGCACAGCGTCGCGTGATGGAGACTTACCCCCCGGCGGAGCCGGGGGCTAGGGCTACCTCACCTTGCGCATGTCGCCGAAGGCAGGCCAGCCGGGGATTTGCTTGAGGATCGGGAATGTTTCCGAGAATGGGTACGTGCCCCACGAGTGAGGCCAGAACACGCTGACCGCTTTGCCGATCAGCAGGTTTCGATCGAGGTAGGCGCCGCCGGGGTACTCGCCATGCTCGCCGGGTTGCTCCCAGAGGCGGCAATCCTTACTGGCGGGACTGTTGTCGCCGAGGACGAATAGCTGGCCTTCATCGACTTTGAAGTCGCGTTTGCGGCGGCTGGCAAAGGCGTCCCAGCGGTCGGGAGTCGTGAACAGCACTTCCGGAGCAATAGTCGACTCGAAGTCGGCCATCGGGCCCGTGTCTTTGCCATACTCGATGGCGATGTAGTAGATGTCGCGGAGCAGCGCCAGACGCGTGACCGTCAGCTTAGCGTCGAGGGCGCCAACGCCGGCGGGAGAGAGATCGCCCTGGTCTTCGTCGGCGTTCGGGCTGGCCCACGGGATCATCCCCTTGCGGCCTGCTGGAAGCAGCTTGTCGGGGTCGTAGGTCGCGTCGCCCAGGTCGACGAGGTCGCCGTCGATCCAAAGCAGCAGTTGATCGTCGACGTTGGCGAAGCGGAGTTCGTAGGTCCCGGCGGCGCTGACGCTCGTTTGGCCAGTCGCCTTGAAGTCGAGCGGCTCGCCCGTGCGGCCGTCGATGGCGGTGAGCTCCACCTTGCCGTCGGCGAGGTTGAACGTCGCGCGAAAGTGGTTGCCGGCTTCGACGAGGTCGAGCATCAGTTGGCCACGGGCTTCCTCGACTTCAACCGTCGCTTCGACCGCGAGATCGCCGACCCATTCGGTTCCCTGGTGCATCGAGTTAGCCCCAAGTTTCCAACCTCGCGACTCGGCCTCGTAGCGTTGCAGCGAGGCGTTGTAGGGATTGAAATCGGTGATGAGCTTCGGGTGAGCGCTGCTGCGCATCTCTTCCTTCGAAGCTTCGACCGTCAGGCCGGCTTCCTTTGCAATTGCTTCGATACCTTCCCGAGCAATGCGGCGAGCTGGCTCCCACTGGTCATGGTCGGCAGTTTGATGGCGATAGCGAAGCCATGCCGCGGGATCGTCCTTCGATTGATCAATCGAGAAACGCTGGACGACGTTCTTGCCCTCGACCTTTGCGTCGAGCTTCCACCCGTCGGGAGTGGTTGCAGCCCACCGCAGCGGCCAGCCGGCGTTGTAAAGGGTGGCCGACTCGTAGTCGGAATCGTGCACTGGTTCGAGCATCGCCACGATCTTCTCGGGCGAGCGCCGTGCGATTTGGTACTCCGATTCGTCGGCGTCGATCGACTTGACGAAGATATCGCCCTGGTAAATGCGGATCTCTTCGCCGGGGAGGCCGACTAGCCGCTTGATGTAGTTCATGTTGCCGTCGCCGGGGAACTTGAAGACGACGACGTCCCAGCGTTCGGGCTCGCTGAAGTCGACGCCGTACTTGTTCACCAGGATGCGATCGCCGGGATAGCTCGGCTGGACTTCGATCTCCTCGCCGCGGAACTCGTTGGCGACGCTGGCAGGCAGATCGGGCCGCATCGGCATCAGGTTGCGGCACATGGGACACATGCCGCCGACGATTTGGATGTTCGCGATCGTCTGCTGCACGCGGGCGAGTTGGTCCGACAGATAGTCGACCTGCTGTCTGATGTCGCGCGCCTTGCCCTGATTGCCAGCGCCCTGAGCGGCGGCGAGTGCGCTTTGCCCCGCGCTGATCTGCGCCTTCAATTGGCGTTCGGTTGCTTTGTACTTGTCGGTTTCGTCGCCTTCGGCGCTAGCGGTCGTGCGGAAGCGATGTCCGCACTCGTCGCAGAGGACGTCTTTGTGCTGCCCCTGCAGCGACGGCGACATCGAGCCGGTGGGGATGACGAACGCCTCGGCCTCGAACGTGCGGAAGAGGAACGCGAGCACGAACGCGACGACGATCGATTCGAGCGTCTCGCGGAACATGACGAAGTCGTGGCCCGACTTGGCCTCAACTTGAACTTTGGCCGGCACGATCGCATCGGGCGTCTCGCGGCGGTCGACGGGGGTCTTGGCTTTGGTCATCTACGGAGAAGTTTCGGTATGAAATGCAGGCCCGCGAATCACGCTAAGGGCGCGAATTGGGGGACGGTGTCTGGAGGGTGGTTCGCCGAGGGCGTCGCAATATAGCCGGTGGGGGCGATTCGGGGAAACTTGAAACGGGGGGGGCTCTCCGGCCCTGCTAGCAGATGGTGGGAATTATACCGGGCGGGGCTGGCGGGGGGCGGGAGGGGCTGAATCGCTCGGTAACACGCTCCGGCGGGTCGTTGACCCGCTGCTGCGGGATTCGTGCTGCGGGAAATTGGGGGAATCGCTACCCTAGGCGCCGGTTCTCGAAATCCCGGCTCGCTGCAGGCCCTGCCATGTCTCTTCGCCGCCTTTTTCGCCGTCGCCCCCATGTGCCATTCGCCGAATGGGGCGCCGAGGTGCGGCGGTACGAGTTGCCGGCCGACGGCGTGGTCGAGTTCGCCCAATGGCTCCATCCATGCGTTAGCGAGCAACCGATTGAGCAAGCGGAAATCGACGGACTGCGGCAGTTCATTCGGCCAGGCGATTTTGTGATCGACGTCGGCGCCCACACGGGCGATTCGACAATTCCGCTGGCGCTGGCCTGCGGTTCAACGGGCCGGGTGCTGGCGCTCGAACCGAACCCGCACGTCTACGCGATCCTCGAACAGAACGCCGGCCTGAACTTTGGCCGGACGCGAATCGACTGCCGCTGCTGTGCGGCGACGCCGGAAGACGGCACGTTCACGTTTCACTATGGCGACGCTTCGTTTTGCAACGGCGGGGCCGATGGTTCGCGGAATTGGAATCCGTGGCGGAAGAAGTTTCCGCTGCAGATCGAAGGCCGCAACCTGCTGAACATCCTGCGGACCGAGTATGCCGAGTGCTTGCCGTGGTTGAGCTATGTGAAGGTCGACGCGGAAGGGTTCGATCGGCAGATTCTCGAATCGATTCTGCCGGTGCTGCGCGAGCGGCGGCCGGTGGTGCGGACGGAAGTCTTCAAGCGGCTGAGCAACGGCGAGCGGCAGGCGTTGTTCGATCTGCTGAGTTCAGCCGGGTACGAACTGCATCGCTACGAGGCGGGGGCTGATCCGGTGGGGCCGATGCTCGCGCGGAATAAGATGAGCGTGGAGCGGCACTTCGATGTGATCGCGCTGCCGAAGAAGCGGGCCGCGGCGGCTGCTTGAGTCGGTAAGCCACGCCGTATTCCTAGCCCCGGGCTCCGCCCGGGGGTCGCGTAACGTTACACGCGACAGTGCCGATCGGAATGGTGACCGACCCCCGGGCGGAGCCCGGGGCTAGTGTGGTTAAGAATTCCCCTGCTCCGGCAGTTCCGTCGTCGCTTTGCGGAATTCGGCGGCGAGCATTTCGATTTGCTCTTCATGCTGCATTTGCCGAGCGGCCCGCATGTCGGTGAGGCCGATCGCGAAGATCACGCAGACGGCCAGCAGCAGCGCGAGCAGATACATCGTCATCGCGAGCGGATTCGGCGGTAGTTGGTTGACCATCGTAATCGCGGCGCCGACGACGCCGATCAGGGCGCTCGCCACCATGCGGCGCTGGAGCTGCCGGCGAATGAACTCGCGACGGCGGCTGTTCGCGGCGGCGTGAGCCCAATCTCGCCACTGGTTCCAGTGGAGCGCGAAGAAGATCGCCGACAGGCCGACCAGCACGTAGCCGAAGAGTTCAGGGATGGTCATGGCCTGATCCGCTGCCGGGGGAGGAACCACCAAGGCTCGAAGGCAATAAGGACGCACGAAGAAGATTTAAGAATTGTCTCTTCGCGTCACCTTACTGCCTGCGCGACTTCGTGGTGAGTATTCGATTGCTACGCCCGCAGCTCGCCGCCGACTTGCTGCGAGAGGATTTCGACGATGCGCTCCCGCACAGCGTCGGCCTCTTCGTTGGTCAGCGTCGCCGTGGCGGAGCGGAGCTGCAGGCTGAAGAGCATACTCTTCTTGCCGGCGCCGAGCCGCTGGGGGTCGCGGTACGTTTCCTGGAATTGTACCGACTCGATCAGATCGCCGCCCGCGGTGCGGACGAGCCGCTCGACTTCCGACCAGCGAATCGATTCGTTGACGACGATGTTCACGTCGCGGCTAACCGGCGGGTACTGCGACAGAGGCACGGCGGTGGGGGCGAGCTCCGCGGCCGCGATGAGCATTTCAACGTCGATCTCAGCGACCGTCGAGCCGCCGCGGAGTTCGAATCGCTCGCGGCCCGCTTTCGAAAGTTCGCCCATGTAACCGAGCGTATGCTCGCCGAGCCGCAGCCGGCATTGGCGGGCGTCGTCGAGCAGCGGGTAGTCGACTTCGCCGACCTGCAGCTCTTGCGACGGCGCGACGCGGGCAATGAGGGCTTCGAGGATGCCCTTCAATTCGAGGAAGCCGCCGCCGCTGGTGATGGCGAGCAGCCGCTTTTGCTGCGGGATTTCGCCGGCGATCGGCAGGTAGACGTTGGCGATTTCGAACAGCTCGATCGTGGGGTTCGAGAGTTTTTCGTTGTGACGGCGAGCGGTGAGCAAGCTCGGCACGAGCGTTTGCCGCAGGCAATCGGCGCGGCGGAGAACGGCGGTCGACGCACGGAGCGGCGCTTCGTCCGACCAGGGCTGGATCGCATCGACGAGCGTTTCGTCGACGGCGCTGAGCGTCATTGCTTCGTCGAAGCCAGCCGCGACGAGCGTGGCGTGCACGCGGTCGAGCACGCGATCAAGTCGCGTGCGGGTCGACGCGGCCATCTTCACGTTGCTGTCTTCGGGAATCTGATCGTAGCCGTAGATGCGGGCGACTTCCTCGATGAGATCGATCTCGCGGGTGAGATCGGCCCGCCAACTCGGCGGCAAAACCTTGATGCAGTGATCGCAAATGTGCGTCTCTTCACAGCCGAGGGCCGTGAGAATCTTCTGCACCGTGGCCGTGGGGACTTCGATGCCGAGGACGCGCGGCAGTTGGGCCCAGCGGAGTTTCACCACTTCGCGTTCTTTCGGCGTGACGGCGGGGCCGACGTCGATCACTCCCTCGGCCAGCGTGCCGCCGGCGGTTTGGAGGATCAGCTCGCAGGCGCGGCGGCTCGCCCAATCGAGGCCGGCGAGGTCGACGCTGCGCTCGAAACGGTACGACGACGGGCTGTGAAGGTGGTGACGCCGCGCGGTGGTGCGCACCGACAGCGGGGCGAACGCCGCCGATTCGATCAGCACGTCGACAGTGGCGTCGGTCACCTCGCTGTCGACGCCACCCATGACGCCGGCGACGGCGACGGGTCGCTTCGCGTCGGCAATGACGCAGGTATCCGCGGCGAGTTCGTATTCCTGGTGGTTGATCGCTTGGAACTTCTCACCCGGCTTCGCGGCGCGGACGATGATCTTGCCGCCGGCGAGCTTCGCGAAGTCGAACGCATGGAGCGGCTGGCCGCACTCGAACATCACGTAGTTCGTGACGTCGACGACGTTGTTGATCACCGCGATGCCGAGCGTGCGGAGGCGGTCGGCGAGCCACGCGGGACTGGGGCCGATCTTCACGCCCCGGATGAGGCGGGCGGTGTAACGGGGACAAAGCTCGGGGGCTTCGATCGTGACGCTGGTGAGCGTGTCGATCTTCGGGCCCTTCGCGGCAATCTCGGCGGCGGGGATCGCGATCGGCAGGTCGTAGAGGACGCCGACTTCGCGAGCGACGCCGATGTGGCCGAGGCAATCGGGGCGATTGCTGGTGACTTCGAGGTCGATCATCGAGTCGTTGAAGCACTCGAAATTGAGGCCCGAGAGCGCAAAGCGGTCGGCCATCTCACTGTGCGAAGCAGTGGAATCGACGTAGTCGCCTAACCAGTCCCAGCTAACGATCATGCTTGCTCCTCAATGCCATGCAGCACGCTGAATGCGGCGTCTTCCGAGGACGCGTTTGCGTATTTCACGAAGAATTCTGTTAACGAATCGAAAATTCGATGGTCATCACTAGGGTCGCCGGAGTGGGCGTTGATCCAAACTTCGGACCTACCTGCGCTGCATGCCAACGAGTACCTGTGGGAATCTATCAGGAAGTCGCCGAACTCGATTCGTTTCCCCGGCGTTGCTCGGGCTTCCGCAATCACTTTCTCCAGCGGCCAGAGGCTGAACAAATTGTCGTCCATATGCCCCTCCGCTATCCCGCCAGTCTCACTATAGAGAGTAACAGCGTCCTCAGGCGCCTCGTCGGTCAACGTTTCCAGCAACTCCTTAACTCGTGAAGAACTTAACGGGGGCATGTGCTCAGTGTTCTCGCTCGTCCACCGTGCAACGACAGCCTGAATGGCCGCACTGAGTTCACTGAGTTCACTCACGGCAACCCCCGAGTGGCGTCAGAACCGCGATACGATCATGGTTAACTCGATTTCTCTCGCAAAGCCGCCAAGTCGCTAAGAAACACGCAAAGAAGAGGCTTTCGCATTCTTTGCGACTTCGCGCCTTTGGGAGAAACTTTCGTGCTTAGAATTGCGAGAGAAAGCGAACGTCGTTTTCGTACAACGCGCGGATGTCGGTGATGCCGTGTTGCCGCATGCAGACGCGTTCGACGCCCAGGCCGAAGGCGAAGCCGGTGACTTCTTCGGGGTCGTAGCCGACGGCCCGCAGGACGTTGGGATCGACCATGCCGGCGCCGCCCATTTCCATCCAGCCTCCCTGCCAATTCATGTCGACTTCGACGCTCGGCTCGGTGAACGGGAAGAACGACGGGCGGAAGCGGATGTGCACCTCGTCTTTGCCGAAGTAGCTTTGGCAGAAGAGGCGGAGGACGCTCTTCAGGTCGGCCATCGTCACGCCGCGATCGACCAGCAGACCTTCGATCTGGTGGAACATCGGGTAGTGCGTAGCGTCGGCCGTGTCGGGGCGATAGACGCGGCCGAGAGAGATGATCCGCACCGGGGGCGGAGTGCTCTCCATCACACGGATTTGGACGGTGCTGGTTTGGCTGCGGAGGAGGAGCGGTTTTTCTTGCGCTGCTCCGGCGGGTCGTTGACCCGCGGCTACTCCGGCTGTCGCCAGGTAGAAGTTATCGAGGGGGTCTCTCGCGGGGTGGATCGCGGGGATGTTGAGGGCTTCGAAGTTGTGCCACTCGTCCTCGATCTCGGGGCCTTCGACGGCGGTGAAGCCGAGGCGGCCCATGATGTCCTTCATGTCGGCGATCGTTTGCGTCACCGGATGCAGGTGGCCCAAGCGGAACGGCCGGCCGGGAAGCGTCGGATCGAACGCCTCGCGGGCCTGCGTCTTTGCGGAGCCGGCAAGACGCTGCTGGGCCGCTTCGAGCGCGGCCTCAACGGCGGTTTTCACCTCGTTAAACTTCTTACCCGCGGCCGGCTTGTCGGCCTTATCGACCTTGCCGAGGCCTTGCTGCGCAGCCTTCAGCTTGCCAGCCTTCGCGCCGGTGTATTCCACGCGGGCTTCTTCAAGCGCAGCGGCGTCCGAAACAGATGCGAACGCTTGTTGCGCGGCATCAGCCAGAGCGTCGAGTTCAGCGACGAAGTCGGCGAGGGCCATCGGATGCGAGGGTTGAGGCCGTTAGGCCGACAGCGCTTCGCGGGCCTTGGCCACGATGGCGTCGAACGCCGCGGGATCGTGGATCGCGATTTCCGACAGCGTCTTGCGGTCGAGGTCGATCTGGGCCTTCTTGAGGCCGGCGATGAACTCGCTGTAGCGGAGACCACGCTCGCGGGCGGCGGCGTTGATGCGAATGATCCACAGCTTGCGGAACTCACGCTTCTTCACGCGGCGATCGCGGAAGGCGTACGCCTCGGCGCGGACGAGCGTTTCCTTGGCACTGCGGAGGAGCGTGCCGCGTCCGCCGGTAAAGCCCTTGGTCTTCTTGAAGAGGCGATTCTTCGCCTTGTTACGGGCTGCGCCCTTGGTGGTTCTCATTGAAGGAACCCCTTATTGCTGAAGTCTCACGCCCAGGCCTCTTCCACGACGGAAGACGTTTAACGCCCGGCGAGGTTGGTAGTGGGTGACTGGTAATCGGTGATCCGTGACTGGTAATTACCGATCACCGATCCCTGTTCACCAATCACTCCGTCTTAGTAGCTGTTTCCGCAGAGAGCCTTGATCACCATCTTCGATTCGACGGTGGCCGAGACTTCGGTGCCACGGAGTTGGCGCTTGCGCTTGCTGCTCATGCGGGCGGCCAGATGGCTGGTGCCTGCCGAACGGTGCTTCGCCTTGCCGGTGGCGGTCAGACGGAAACGCTTCTTGGTACCCTTGTGGGTCTTTTGCTTTGGCATGACTCTATCTCCCCTTTGCGGGGATTGGGCCTCAAAACAGGTGGTAGCCCCGCATGATACCAGATTACGGGGGCGTGAAAAGCCGCCTTTTTCGCCGCCGTAAGGTTCTTGGATGGCGGCTCACCGGCGACAGGGCGTGGTAAAGCGAAAATTCGCCGTAGGCCCTGGCTAATCGCACCGCTTATATTCGGCCCAGCCGCTGCATCGACTCCAGTCGAGCCGCCGGCCAACGCTAGCATCAGTCCAGGGAGGGCGTCGCATGCACAAAGTTCTGTTGATTGGCCTCGGGATTTGCGTAGTTTGGGCAATTTGTGCCACCTCAACTCCTGCCGAGGAGGCGATCGCTCCGGTCGACGCCGCCCAACAGGCACTCGACGCCCCCCTCTCCCGCACAGGAAGCGAACAAGCGAAGCCGGAGGAGCCCGCGGCAGCGAAGCAGGCCCCGCTCGTCGGGGACGCCGGGGATCTCAAACGGCTGCGCGTCGAGGGAGCTCGCAGCTTCAAGACACACCAGATCGTGGCGGCGCTATTAGGCAATTTCGAGTTCCAGCAGGCCGCACGGCCTACCGCCGACCTGGCGGCGCTGCTGGATACTACGGAAAAGCTAGTGCGAGAGGGATACCTCTACCGCGGGTTTCTCGACGCGGCGGTCTTGGTGGCGTACTCCGGCGACGCCGACGGCATGGTGCTGAAAGTCGAAGAAGGCCCCCAGTACCGCACCGGCAAGTTCCGCGTCGAAGGCGCCAAGCTGCTGCCGGTCGAACAACTGATCGCGCGGCTGCAAGTTCCGGCCCAGACCGCGACGTGGACCTACCGGCGCGGCGGGGAAACTCTTCTGACAGTCTCGGGCGAAGACTGCAAATCTCCTTTCTGGCGTGCGGACAAACCAGCGCCGGGCGACTCGCTGTCGCTCACGCACTTCCAGCAGGGAATCGAGTTTGCACTCACTGAGTTGGGGTTTCCGTTCGCGCGCTTCACGGTCGGGTTCGAACGCGTTCCCGGCGAGCAGGCGGCGGACCTAATGGTGACGATCAGCGACGAGGGGCCGGAGGCGGTCGTAAGTTCGCTGACGTTCGAGGGGCTGACGCGGCACAGCGAAGAGGAGATGCGCGACTTTTTAAAGATTGAACAGGGGATGAAATTCAGCGGCGCTGCCTGCGAGGAAGCGTTTACGGCGCTGCGCAACTCTTGCCGCTTCTGGCGGTACGCGGTGACGGTCGATTGCTCGACAGCGCCAACCGACCGCTATGCCATCGATCCCCGCACTGTCGACGTGCGGATCAGCGTTCTCGAGTATGAACTGGCCCCGCGGCTGAACGAACCGCTGGCCGAAACGGATGAAATCCTCGTCAAAGCGGCGCGGTGGTTAGAGTCTTCATGGCGGGCGACGCCGGGCATCGAGCTTGTGATCCGACGCACGAGCGCGGCCGAAGCCGAGGGCGTCGACAAATTTGATTGCTCCATCGTCATCAACAATCAACGGGGCATCGTCGCCCGGGTGCAGGGGCGGGGGCCTTTCCATCCCTGGGACTTAAATGCTGGAGCGATTGCCTCGAATGACCAGTTGTCCCTCTTCGATTGGCGAAGCAGTTCCCGGATCGATTACACCGGTGCGGTTCAGCCGGCCTGCGCCCTGAAAATCTCGGGCATTAGGCTCGAAGGAGAAGATTATAAATCAACGATTAAAGTCTCTCCCAATGTGCAAGGAGGGGGCCGCGGCACAAGTGGGTCGATGTCCTTCACGGGCTTCTCGGCGGTCATTGAGCCCGTAGCGATGCTCGATTTCAGCCGTGGCGTCGGCGCGCACACGACCATTGAAGATGGCATTTTGAAGGCTTGCGACGAACGAGGCGAACTTCAAATCGAGGCGGCGACAGGCCACATCTTGAAGTACCTCGCCTACGACGGAACCTTGTTCGAATTCAAAACGGGCGACGACGAATTCGAGCGACTGCAGGGGGAGATCGAAGAGCAAGGCTCGGCGCTCGTCGATTTGACGAATGGGGATTGGTCGCTGCTTTCGGCGCTGCAATTCTTGCTGGGCGCCGCGGCGGAGCAACCGTCAGTGCAGCGGTTTCCGCTGGGAGAGTTGCTGTGCCGTCGCGGGCAGCGAGTTTTCGATGCGTACAACGGCGATCCGTTGGCGAAATCGCTGGAACTCGCGTTGAGGAACCACATCAGCGGGGAGGCCAACACGGGGGCCGAGTTTGCGATTCCGCAAAACCTCAACAGTATGGCTGCACTGAACGGCATAACGCGATTCTTAGTGCAGAGCGGCCCGACGCTTGCGGAGGAGTTGGCGCCGCGAGAGAGCTGGGCGTGGACCTGGACGCGTGAGTTCTGTTTCGCCGTCGCGCAATCTTGCGAGTGGGCCGAGCGCAAGTCATCGCTCACCAAAGTCCAATGGACGCAGTTCGTCGATGAGTACTGGGAACAGGTAACGGCGAGAGAGACAGGCCCCATCGGCCTCTGGGTGCTCGTCGCCCTGCCAGCTCGCGATTTGGGGCCGGAGGGAGAACGGCGGTTTGCGCAGCAAGCTTACGAGCAATTCGACGCGGCTTCGCTCGACGATGACATCAAGCTGTTCGTCATGGGAGATGGAGCACTCCCGCAATTGACGGCTGCCATCGTGCGGGCGTGCGACGGCTTGGAGGCAAGCGAGCGGAAGCAACTGCGCGATAGCCTCGGCGCGCCGCTTGGCGATTTGGCCGATCTGCTTTTTCAACGGCGTGATGCGCATCCAGACGAGACGCCAGCCGAGGCGGTGACAGCCGTCGTCGAAGCGGCGTGGAACGCCGGCTTGCGGGCGCAGGTGAAGGATCAATTGCGGCAGCTCGCGAAGCTGCCCGAGCCGCCGCCCACGCTTCAGGCGGGGGTGACTTCCGAGGTTTCAGTGGAAACCGCCCCAAGCGTTCCCTGAACTCGCTTTTCCCTCACTGCCGGCGGTCTTGGCGATTTGACAGCCGTGGAGCGCGGGATTAATTTACCAACAGGTTATTTAACCAAAAGGTAAATCGCCATGACGGCCGATAAGCTTTCCGCGACGTTCGCTGCTCTGGCCGACCCCACTCGCCGGGCGATTTTGGGGCGGCTCGCCAAGGGGCAAAGTTCGGTGACCGAGCTAGCATCCCCCTTTAAGATGACGATGCCCGCCATTTCGAAGCACCTAAAGGTGCTTGAAAAGGCGGGGCTCATCGAACGGGGGCGGGACGCCCAGTGGCGGCCCTGCCGGCTGAAGGCGAAGCCGCTGGCCGAAGCGGCAGGCTGGATCGACCAGTACCGCCAGTTTTGGGAGGAGAGCTTCGATCGGCTCGACGCTTACCTCCAGGAGATTCAACGCCAGGAAGCGGACGCGACCCCGGAGCCGGCGGGCGAAACGGCCGCCGCTCCTCCTACCGATGCCCCGGAGCCAATCGATGACCGCCAGCTTTGACCCTGCCGCCAACGAGTCGACGTCCGACCGCGAGATTGTCATTACCCGACTGCTCGACGCCCCGCGGGAGCTGGCGTTCTCGGCGTGGACTGACCCCGAGAAGGTGGTGAAGTGGTGGGGGCCGAACGGGTTTACGACGACGATCGAGCGGATGGACGTCCGGCCGGGCGGCGTCTGGAAGTATGTGATGCACGGCCCCGATGGAACCAACTATCCGAACAAGACGGTTTACGAAGAAATCGTCCCGCCGGAGCGGCTCGTTTACACTCACAGCGGAGGCGATCCCGTGCCAGGCGAGCGGGCGGTGCAGTTTCGGTCGACCGTGACATTTGTACAGCAAGGCGGCCAGACTAAGATAACCATGCAAATGGTGTTCAAGACGCCGGATGATCGCGCATATGTCGTGGAGAAGTATGGGGCGATTGAAGGCGCGGTGCAGCATTTGGCGCGGCTTAGTGAGTTCCTGCAGAGTTAGCTGCTACCAGGAAGTACATAGAAACCTAACCTTGAGGTCCCCTCCCCTTGAGGGGGAGGGTTAGGGAGGGGTGAAAGAAGTGGGTACTAGGGCTCTTCCCCCCTCCCCAGCCCTCCCCTCCAGGGGGAGATTTACAACGCGCGAGGCGACGCGTCGCGGCATGGAGACTTGCCCCCGGTTTGAAGAACCGGGGGCTAAAAATCGATTCACACTCTTTCGCAACTGACAACGGACCACTGACAACTGACTCGCTTACACGTCGATCATGTCCACTGCTTCGTCAGAATCTGCCGTACGTGACGCCGTCGATGCGATTTATCGCACCGAGTCGCGGCGCGTCTTTGCGACGCTCATTCGGCTGCTTGGCGATTTTGATTTGGCTGAGGAGGCGCTGCACGAGGCGTTCGCTTCGGCGGTGAAGCAGTGGCCGACGGAGGGGGTGCCGGCGAATCCGCGGGCGTGGCTCGTTTCGGCGGGGCGGTTCAAGGCGATTGATGCGATTCGGCGGCGGGCTCGGTTCGATGCGTCGTTGGGAGACCTGGTCGATCGCAATGACACGGCCGGCGGGCCGGCGGAACTCGCCGAGGAGGCGGGGGTCGAGGACGATCGGCTGCGGCTGATTTTCACGTGCTGCCACCCTGCCCTGCCGCCCGAGGCGCAAACGGCGCTGACGCTTCGCGAGGTTTGTGGGCTGACGACCGAAGAGATTGCCAGCGCGTTTCTCGTGGCGCCGTCGACGCTGGCGCAGCGGATCGTGCGGGCGAAATCGAAAATCCGCGATGCGAAGATTCCGTACCAGATTCCGTCGCGCGAGGATTTGCCCGATCGGCTTGAATCGGTGTTGCAAGTCGTTTATTTAGTGTTCAACGAAGGGTATGCCGCGTCGTCGGGCGATTCGGTGACGCGGGGCGATCTTTCGGGCGAGGCGATCCGGCTGGGCCGGCTGCTGGTGGAGCTGCTGCCGGAGGCGGAATCGCTCGGCTTGCTTGCGCTGATGGTGCTGCATGAATCGCGGCGGGCGGCCCGTGCTGATGCGAACGGCGAGCTCATTTTGCTCGACGCCCAAGATCGCGGGCTGTGGGATCGGGCGCTGATCGCCGAGGGGCAGTCGCTGGTGGAGCGGGCGCTCGCATCGCAGGAGGTCGGGCCGTACACGCTGCAGGCGGCGATATCGGCGATTCATGCCGATGCCCGCGAAGCGGCGGCGACCGATTGGCCGCAAATCGTGGCAATTTACGACGTGCTGCTGCGGGCTGTGCCGACGCCGGTGGTAGAGCTGAACCGGGCCGTCGCCGTGGCGATGCGGGATGGACCGGGGGCGGGGCTCGATTTGGTCGACGCGATTCTCACGCGGGGCGATTTGGCGGATTACCATTTGGCCCACAGCGTGCGGGCCGATTTCTGCCGGCGGCTGGGGCGGAGCGATGATGCCCGCCGGTCGTACGAGCAGGCGCTGGCGCTAACTCGGCAGGAGCCGGAGCGGCGGTTTTTGGAGGGGCGGCTGCGGGAGTTGGCTTAGGTTTTGCCGGGCAGGAATTGAACCACCACGGCACGACGGGCACGACGGGCACGACGAAATGCTGAGAGCTAAAGGCTTTAAGTCGTCACCATCCAAGCCTTTTCTCGTTGTGGCGTCGTGGTGAAGAAAGATTTTTCTAAGCCGTTGTCGATTCGGCCCATTCCCGAGCGACTACCTCATGTCAGCAGCCAACGGGCGCCACATGCTTCCCGCCACGGCAGGCCTTCCGCCGGCGGGTTATCCTCAGCGAACAACCGACTAATTCTGGAGATACGACCATGACCGCTGCCGTGAAACCAACCGTTTCGAGCATGTTCATCAACCTGCCGGTGCAGGATCTCGATCGCTCGGTCGCCTTTTACAAGAGCCTGGGCTTTGCGATCAACGAGCAGTTTAGCAACGACAAAGGAGCCTGCGTCGTGCTGGGCGAACACAGCTACGCGATGCTGCTCTCGATCCCGTTCTTCGAAACGTTTACGACGAAGAAGACGGCCGACACGAAGCAGACGGTCGGCGCGCTGATTGCAGTGTCGGTTGACAGCCGCGAAGTGGTCGACGCGTTGGTGCACGCCGCCGGGGCCGCCGGGGGGACGCCGCAGGAATCGTCGACCGACCACGGGTTCATGTACGAGTGGGGGTTTGAGGATCTCGACGGTCACATGTGGGGGCCGTTTTGGATGGATCCGAATTTTGTGCAGCCGCAAGAAGGTTAGTGCGGCACTCTAATCCCGGGCTCCGCCCGGGGGGTCGTGCGACGTTAGGCAACGCGTCGCGGCATGGAAACTCACCCCCGGGCAGAGCCCGGGGCTAGGAATTCAACTCATCAACATATAGCGGAGTCTCAAGTCATGAAATTCATCGTCTTCGTAAAGGCGTCAGCCGAAACCGAGGCTGGCGTGATGCCGACCGAAGCGCAGCTCACCGAGATGGGCGCTTACAACGAACAGCTCGTGAACGCGGGCATCATGCGGGCGGGCGAGGGGCTGCACCCGAGCTCGCGGGGCGCTCGTATCGTCTTCTCGGGCAAGAACCGGACGGTCGTCGATGGGCCGTTCGCCGAGACGAAGGAACTGGTCGCCGGTTTCTGGATTTGGGAATGCAAGTCGTTGCAGGAAGCGATCGATTGGGCGCAGAAGTGCCCGAACCCGACGGGGCATGAATCGCAATTGGAGATTCGGCAGGTCTTCACGATGGAAGATTTTGGCGATGCGGTGACGCCGGAGCTGCGGGCGCAGGAAGAACGGTTGACGGCGGAGATTGCGAAGAAGTAGCGGATGCATTTTTAGCCCCGGGCTCCGCCCGGGGGTCGCGTTACCTTACGCATGACGCCGCTTACTTCAGACTCACCCCCGGGCGGAGCCCGGGGCTAGGGACAACACGGCACGTCGACGCGGCTTGCGAGAAGAAACGATCTAACGGCGATGAGATACGTTTGCCTCGGATACGTGGATGCTCCGGCGTGGGAGTCGCTGCCGCTTACGGAGCGGGAGTCGTTTCGCGATGAGTGCCGGGCATATGCGGAACTGCTCGCCGAGGCGGGGCATGTCGTTGCATGCGAGGCGCTCGACTGCGAGGAGAACGCCGCGACGCTGCGGATTCGGCATGGCGGGACGGCGGTCGAGCCGGGCTGCCTGATCGTCGGCGGCCGGACGACGCTGCGGGGGATGTTGGTGATCGAGGCAAGTGATATGAATCATGCGATTCAGCTCATGGCTCGCCACCCCGTCGTGCAGCGGGGCGGGAGCGTCGAGGTTCGGCCGGCGGCAACGTCGCGAACAGCCGGGCGAGTCGACGGCGGCGAAAAGATTCTGAGAAAGTTTGCAGGGCCAGTCGAAACGGGGCGTTCCCGCTCGACTAACTCATGAAGACCGAGAAGCAGGGCAGCAAGCGATGACCGCACACTCAGCCAACGCAACCGATGGAACCGCCGGACGGGCGACGATCGACATCGTCAACGTGCGGTTGTTCGATGCGACGCCGACGCAATTGTTCGAGGCGTTCAGCGATCCCGAACAACTCGCCAAGTGGTGGGGGCCGGCGGGGTTTACGAACACGATCGAGGAGTTCGACTTTCGACCCGGCGGGGCGTGGCGGATCACGATGCACGCCCCGAATGGCGCCGACTTTGCGAATGAGTCGCAGATCGTCGAGTTCGTGAAGCCGACGCGGATTGTCTTCGATCACCTGGGGCCGATGCACTGGTACCGGATGACGATGACGTACCAGGCGGTGGGCGAGCAAACGGAACTGACGTGGCTGATGAAGCTTGAAGCGTCGCCGGAGAGCGAGAAGCTGCGCGAGTTCATCGAGCAAGCGAATGAGCAGAATTTTGATCGACTGGCGGCGCATGTGGCAGGCGTAACAGCCCCGGGCTTTGCCCGGGGGTAGGTTCGCAGTACGCGGGGCTGTGCGTCAGGGCGACGTCATCCCTGGGCAGAGCCCGGGGCTAGGGATACACGCGAACGGTACTGGAGATGCTTCCATGAAATACATGCTTTTGATTTACGGCGCCGAAGAGGCTTGGACGGAAACGGAGCGGAAGGAATGTTTTGGCGAATCGGCCGCGTTGTGCCGAGCGCTCGCGGAGGATGGCAAGTTCCTTGCTGCGTCGCCGCTTCATTCGGTGACCACGGCGACGAGCGTGCGGGTGCGCGATGGGAAGCGGCTCGTTACGGACGGGCCGTTTGCCGAGACGCGTGAGCAGCTCGGCGGTTACTTCCTCGTTGACGCGGCGAATCTCGACGAAGCGATTGCAATCGCGGGGCGAATTCCGGGGGCTCGAAAGGGGACCGTTGAAGTGCGGCCGATCGTCGAGATCGACGGGCTGCCGAAGTAAGCGTTCATGAATCGCGGCCACAACTCGACGGCCGCCCTGAGATAGGAGTCAACACGATGCGTTTTATGCTCGTTAGTTTCGACGACGAACAGTATTGGGAAGGGGCCGGCGCTGAGAAGCATTTGGCGGCGATGAAGGAAGCGACGGCGTTGTGCCACGACCTCGACCGGCAGGGGAAATACCTATTCGCGACGCCGCTGCAGCCGGCGCGATCGGCGACGCTCGTGCGGGTACGCGACGGGAAGACGACCGTCACCGCCGGGCCGTACGCCGAAAGCCGCGAGGTGCTGGGCGGGTTTTACATCATCGAGGCAGAGTCGGTGGAAGAGGCGGCGGAGATTGCGGCTCGGCATCCTGGGGCGCGGCATGGGACGGTGGAGATTCGCGAGCTGCGGCCGCTAGAAGGGGTGCCTGCGGCGAAGTTGTAGCAATAGGGGGTCGGGGACCTTTTGCCACTGGCAGCTTTCCATTGCGTTGACGACCGCTAGTGGCAAAAGGGCCCCCGACCCCTTCCACGTGACCTACTCACATAAACACTCACTCACCCAACACACTCCCACTCCCATGCTCACCAAAATCCTCATCGGCGTCGCCGTCGTCTTGGTTCTGCTCTTCATCGCCATCGTCACGCGACCGTCGCGGTTCCGCTATGTGCGATCGGCACGCATGAAAGCGCCGCCGGCGGTGTTGTTCGATCTGGTGAACAACCTGCGGAAGTGGCACGGGTGGTCGCCATGGGAAAAGCTCGATCCGAACTTGGAGCGAATTTACGACGGCCCTGAGGCGGGCGTCGGCGCGACGTACGCCTGGAAAGGGAACGGCAACGTCGGCGAGGGGCGGATGACGATCGTCGGCAGCCAGCCGCACGAGCGAGTTGATCTCAAGCTCGAATTCTTCAAGCCGTTCGTCGCGACCAACAGCGCCGACTTTGTCTTCAAGAAGATCGGCGACGAGACGGAAGTCACTTGGTCGATGGAGGGGAACTACAACTTCATGACGAAGGCGATCGGGCTGGTGATGAACATGGAAAAGCTGTGCGGCGGGCAGTTTGAGGAAGGGCTCGCGAACATGAAGCAGCTGGCGGAGTCGCAAGCGAAGGTTGGCGTTTAGTTGTGTTGCACGCATCAACGGGGTCGGGAGCCTTTTGCCACTAGAGGCTCTCCATTGAGCTGACGCTCGCTAGTGGCAAAAGGCTCCCGCCCCCCTACCGGCCACCATCCGAAGGCAGTCCCATGCCCGTCAAATCTCACCCCAGCTTCAAGCTGACGACGCCCAGCGATTTGGAGATCGTCATCACGCGGGCGTTCGACGCGCCGCGGGAATTGGTCTTCGATTGCTGGACGCTGCCGGAGCATGTGCGCCAATGGTGGGGTTGCCGCACCGCGCAGATGGATGTCTGCGAGGTCGATCTGCGGCCGGGGGGAGCTTACCGCTACACGTTGCGGATGCCCGACGGTTCGGAGTGCGGCTTCCGCGGCGTTTACAAAGAGATCATGCGGCCTGAACGGCTGATTCACTCGTTCATTTACGATCCCTTCCCGCAGGCGCCGGCGGAGATCACCGTCACGTTTGCGGAGCGCGACGGGATCACGACGGTGACGGAGCGGACGCTCCATTTATCGAAGGAATCACGCGACGGACATTTGAACTCTGGCATGGACGTCGGGGCCGCCGAGTCGCTGGATCGTTTGGCGGAGCATCTCGATACGTTGACTTGTTGAGTTGATTGTGTGCTGTTCCCCCTCACATGAAGAGAGGGGCTCGCTGGGGAGGCTCCCCACTGCACTGCTCAAAAAAAACGCTGCCTGAGGGCGTTTGCGCTAGCGATCCGCCTGTATCCAAACTTCTGCGTGAAGTTGAGCGAGGAGGAAGTCCCTGCAGCTCTCCTAACTATTTCCAGCCCCTGGCTCCGCCAAGGGGTTGCAGGACGTAAGACGACGCCATTCGGAATGGAAGCCTACCCCCGAGCAGAGCCCGGGGCTGCAAATCAATTCACCAACTGCCGGCGAGCAAGCCATGCGTTGTGTAGCCAACTTGCCGGCCTACTCCTGGAGGTTCCGATGAAACTCAAGTCTCTTACTCTCGCCAGTTTTGGCCTCCTCGCCGTGACCGCCGTCGCGTACGCCGCCGATGCCAAGAAGCCCGACGCTGCCGCGATTCCGCTGCCCCCCGGTTGGACGGCCGAGGAAATGCAACGCTGCATCGCAGCGGCGACGCCTGGCAAACCGCACGAACGACTGAAGCAGGACGTCGGCACATGGACCGGCAAGGGGACGTTTTGGATGGCCCCCGGCCTGCCGCCGGTGACGAGCGAACTCACCTCGGTCTACACGCCGGTTCTCGACGGCCGGTACGTGAAGTGCGAAATGAGCGGCGACATGCCAGGCATGGGGCCGTTCGTCGGCGAGGCGCTGTTCGGGTTCGACAACGTCTCGCAGAAGTACGTCGCGTCGATGATCGACAACCACTCGACTGGCATCATGCAGGGCGAAGGGGAGCTGACCCAGGACGGCAAGACGATCAATTGGGAGTATGTCGTCAACTGCCCGCGCGAGCAGAAGCCGGTGAACATTCGCCAAGTCGAGACGAACACGAGCGCGACGGAAAAGACGCTGGAGATGTTTGGCACCGACCCGAAGTCGGGCAAGGAGTTCAAGATGATGAGCATTGAGTTCACGAAGAAGTCGTGAGCTTGCTCGAACGTCGCATCGCCCGACTTAGCCCGGAGCAAGCTTGCTCCGGGCTAGGGAGGCTGATTACTACTGCTCGACCCTTTGTTATTGAGAGACATTGCGATGCCTGCCCATGCCGTTGTTTCGTCTGCCGAGTGGCTAGCCGCTCGCAAAGCGCTGCTTGCCGAGGAAAAGGCGTTTACTCGTCAGCGCGACGAGCTCAATCGCCGTCGGCTGGAGTTGCCTTGGGAGCGGGTCGAAAAGACCTACTTGTTCAACGGCCCGACGGGGCAAGAGTCGCTCGGCGATTTGTTCGCGGGGCGGCGGCAGCTGCTGATCTACCACTTCATGCTCGGCCCCGGCTGGGCGGAGGGGTGCCCCAGCTGTTCGTACATTTCAGACCATTTCGCAGGGATGATGCCGCATCTGAACGCCCGCGACATCACGCTCGGCGCCGTCTCGCGCGCGCCTTGGCCGGAGATCGAGGCGTTCCAGCGGCGGATGGGTTGGAAGTTCCACTGGGTTTCCTCGGCGGGTAGCGACTTTAACTTTGACTTCCACGTCTCCTTCAAGCCGGAGGAGATCGAGCAGGGCGATCTCACTTACAACTACGCGGAGATGGGGGGCACGCCGACGGAAGAGTTGCCGGGGATCAGCGCGTTTTTCCGCGATCCGGACGGGTCGATCTACCACGCCTATTCGAGCTACGCCCGCGGCCTCGACATGCTCGTGGGGGCGTACAACTACCTCGACATCGCCCCGCTCGGGCGGAACGAGGACGGGCTGGCCCACTCGATGTCGTGGGTGCGGCACCACGACCGGTACGAGAACAACTACCTGGTCGACCCGCTGGCGGCTTACGCGCCGCCGAAGGGGTCTTGCTGCTGCAAGTGAGCTTGTCCGTTTCCGCGCAGGAGGAGGCAGCGATGCACTCTTTGCCCACTGAAACGCGTGCATATTGCTGCCGAAGCGGCGGCGATGAAGAGCAACAAAGCTCTCCCCTGCCCCGCGTGGCCGGAGCGAACCGGTGGCTCGGACGCGGCGTTGAGCTGGCCGGTTGGCTCGTCCCGGGAACACTGCTGGCGTTCTTTCCCAAGTGCCCGTTGTGCGTGGCGGGGTATGTGGCGCTGGCGACGGGGCTGGGGCTTTCGCTGGCGGCAGCGACGTACCTACGCTGGGGACTGCTGGTGCTGTGCGTCGGTTCGCTCGCGCTGATGGCGTGGCGATTCGTGGGGCGACGCGTGGCGTAATGGTGCGCCAATGAGGTCGGGAGCCTTTTGCCACTGGCGGTTCTCAATACTGTGGCGAGCTTCCAGTGGCAAAAGGCTCCCGACCCCTTCCGCTTTGCGCATGAAAAAGCCCGGAGCAAGCTTGCTCCGGGCTATTCGTTAGATCGAACTCCGCAATTCACGGCCGCCTACTTCGGCGCGTAGATCACCACGATGCGGCGGCCCATCATCGACGGGTTCTGCTCCACCTTCGCGATGTCGGCCAGATTCTCCGTCAGCTTGGCGACCAGCTTAAAGCCTTCGTCGACGTGGGCGTTTTCACGGCCGCGGAAAATCACCGAGCAGACGACCTTGTCGCGTTCGCCGAGCCACTTCCGCGCGTGACCAGCCTTCGTCAGGAAGTCGTGGTCGCCGATTTTCGGCCGCAGGCGGATTTCTTTGTTCTTGCTGTGGTGGACGTGGCCTTTGTGTTGTTTCTTCTTTTGCTGGTACTTGAATTTGCCGAAGTCCATGATGCGGCAAACGGGCGGCTTCTCGAGCGGAGCCACCTCGACCAGATCGAGTCCGGACGAACGCGCCTTTTCCAACGCCTCGTCCCGCGTGATCACTCCCAACTGAGCGCCGTCGGCGTCGATGACCCGAATCGGCGAAATGCGGATCATCTCGTTGATCCGTTGCTGCTGCTTGCGTTCGATGGCTAACTACTCCAATGGGTTAGAAAGGCTCACGGCTTTCAGCTGCCGGCTCGTGGCCAGAAGAGCTGTGTAGCCGTGCAGATGACTGGCTGACGGCCGTTAGCAGACAGCCGACGGCCATACGCATGACAAGTATTGTTCACGCCGGGCCGAACGGTCAAATATCCCGCGAAAAACGGCTGCCTGCAATCGCAATCCCCCAAAATTCCCGGCGTTTTCGCAATTGTCAGGAAGCCGCGGCTCAACGAGCCGCCGGAGCGAGCGAAGCGACTAGCCTGAGCTATGGGACTCAATACTCGTTCTTTGCCCCGCGGTCGACCGGCGACGGCGCCGCAGCGTCGGCGACCTGTCGAACAGTCTTCGCGTCGATCTCCGCCTGTAGCCGGGCGATCGCCTCCGCCAGCGGGAACGCGCCTAGGTCGCCGCCGATGCGATCCCGCAGGGCAACGGTTCCGTTGGCAGCGTCCTTCTCGCCCACCACGATCATGTAGGGAATCAGCCCCAGCTGGGCTTCGCGGATCTTCGCCTGCAGCTTGCTGCCGCGGTAGTCGCCGGTGACACGGAAGCCCGCCTCCTTCAACTTCCGCTCCACCGAGCGGCCGTACTCCTCGGACTTTTCGCTGACGGTCACCACGCGGGCCTGCTCCGGCGCCAGCCACAACGGGAACGCCCCGGCAAAGTGCTCGATCAGCACGCCGACGAACCGCTCCATCGACCCCAGCGGCGCCCGGTGGATCATCACCGGCTGATGCGGGGCGTTGTCGGCGCCGGTGTACTCAAGGCCGAACCGCTCTTTGCTCGGCAGGTTGTAGTCGAGCTGGACGGTGCCGAGCTGCCACTCACGGCCGATGCAGTCAGTCACCACGAAGTCGGCCTTCGGGCCGTAGAACGCCGCCTCGCCCGCTTCGATCGACATGTCGGGCAGATCCATCGACTCGCAGACCGCCTTGAGCGACGCCTCGGCCCGATCCCAGACCTCGGAGCTGCCGACGTACTTGTCGCCGTTGGGGTCGCGGAAGCCGAGCCGGACCCGGTAGTTGTTCATGCCGAGCGATTTCAGCACGGTTTGGGTCATTTCGAGGCAGCCGCGGAACTCATCGGCCACCTGCTCTTCGGTGCAGAAGATATGGGCGTCGTCCTGGCAGAAGCCGCGGACGCGGGTCATGCCGTTTAGTTCGCCCGATTGCTCGAAGCGGTAGACCGTGCCGAACTCCGCCAGCCGGACCGGCAGGTCGCGGTACGAACGGGGCTTTGCCTTGTAGATCATGATGTGATGCGGGCAGTTCATCGGCTTCAGGAGGTAACGTTCCCCCTCGCCTGGCTTCTGCCCTTCCCGCTCGCTGAGATCGATCGGCGGGAATTGCGAATCGCTGTAATACGGGAAGTGGCCGGAGATCTGGTAGAGCTCGATCTTGCCGATGTTCGGGGTATAGACCGCGTCATAGCCGCGACGGCGGAGCTCGCCCTTCAGGTAATCTTCGAGGGTCTGCCGAATGACGGCGCCCTTCGGCAACCACAGAATCAAGCCCGAACCGACGGTTTGGCTGATGGTGAAGAGTTCAAGCTGTTTGCCGAGCACACGGTGGTCGCGACGCTTGGCCTCCTCCATTTGGGTGAGGTAGTCGGTCAGCTCTTTCTTGTCGAAGTAGGCGGTCGCGTAGAGCCGTTGGAGTTGGTCGCGCGAGGCGTCCCCCTTCCAGTAGGCCCCGGCGATGCTGAGGAGCTTGAACGCCTTGCCGATGTGACCGGTGCTGGGGATGTGCTTGCCGCGGCAAAGGTCGAGGAATTCGCCCTGGCGGTAGAACGAGAGGGTTTCCTCAGCAGCGAGGCCTGTTTCGATGTGTTCGACTTTGAGCTTTTGGCCCATCTCGCGGCACATTTCGACCGCTTTCGACCGCGGGACGATCATCCGCTCGAAGCGGTCGTCGGCGGCGACGATCTTCGCCATTTCGGCCTCGATCGCCGGGAAATCCTCTTCTGAGAGGGGCTTCTCGAGCTGGAAGTCGTAGTAGAAGCCGGTGGCGGTGGTGGGGCCGAAGGCGAGTCCGACGCCCTTGTGCAGGCGCATCACCGCCTGGGCCATCACATGGGCGGCGCTATGCCGCATGATGCCGAGGGCTTCGGGATCTTTCTTGGTAATCAGACGGACGGACACCTCTGGAGTCTTGCCCGCCTGCGGACTGGCGACCAACGGAGCGTGGAGATCTCGCAACTCCCCGTCTACCTCAGCCGCGATCGCCGCCCGGGCCAATCCGCCGCTAATTCCTGCCGCCACGTCGTACGCCGAAACGCTGTCGTCGAACTCTCGCCGGCTACCATCCGGCAAAATCACGATAAGCATGTCTATTAATTCTATTCCAGAGGATATCGAAGCTCCCCTTCGCACGAAGAAGGGGCGTTGAGTTCAGTGAACGGACGCCGAGTCGCCGGCCTACGCCCGCAGGACGCTCAAGCGGCTCGCGACGGGCTCGATAGGAAGAAACCGCTCCGCAGAGATCGGTTCGCCGCCTGCCGCGGAAACTTTGCTTCCCGCCGCTCGCGATTCGCCTGGCAGACCAGGCCCGAAAGTGCCCGATTTGGGCGAGTATAGCGCCCTGGGCGCTTCGCCACCACGCCAACCGCGGCCGCGAGGCGGGGATCTAATCGCAGAAGGCACGAGAAAACTCGACCAACGCCGGGCTGAAGGGCCCGATTCCTTCAAAATTGTCACGCAGGCGAGTTTTGGTGCGCGCAAACAAGAAAAATGTTCTTTCCTGCGCGCAATTGAATCAAAAAAGCACCTGCTTTCCGCAAACCGCTATCCGTTCCGCGCAAGTGTCAACTGGCGGGGAACAGAAACACGTAAAAAACTCCCTCCTTCGCCAAATCTTCCCATCGTCACAAGTGACGTTACAGCAAGGCTTAAGCGTCGGCGGGCCTGCTTTACCCGGGCTTCAGTCAAAAATTTTCACCGCGCCGATCGGCAAAACTGTTGCAAGCCCATATTTCCTTGGTAGAGTGGGGAGGGAATGGCGGCAGTTGTGTCACGCCGATGGTGTGCATATCCGCGATTGATTGGGCAGCAAGAATTTAAGACGCATCCAGGGTGATCCGGCACATTGTGGCCGACATCGCTTTTCAAGCTTGAGATCTCCAGCTAAGATCTCAACTTGTAGCCCTTGGGCTTCTTCTCTTTTCTTGATTCCTCTTCAACACGCGTTCGCGCATCAACCAGTGTGGCCATCCGGTCGCATTCTCGCTAAATTGCCCCCCAACCAAGCGCAGCTTTTGATCGGGTATCATTCACCTACATGAGACGGGGACTTGGAGAAATGAAAATGAAACGTGGATTGGCTTTTGCTCTGTGCGCAGCTTTGGTTGGCGCAACGGCAAGCCCGGCGTTCGCCGCGGTGAACGTCCAGCTTAACCTTCGGTACACGAACCCTGCCAACCCGACCGGTGGCGGCAGCTGGGACCTGTTGGTCCAATCGACCGGCGCTCAAGGCTTGGCCGGTGCGTCGTTCACGATCGGCGGCAACCTCGGCGTGACGGGCATTGACACCCCGCTGGCCGCGATCACCCCGAATGCGGCTGTTTTCAACAACACGACGAGCGTCTTTAAGTTCCAGGGTACCGCCGCCTCGACGACGATCACCCTCGGCGACGACTTCGCCGGTGCGAAGATTCTGAATGTTGGCAAAGGCGCCGGCACCCCGGGCAACGTCGCTGCTGACGACCTCTTCCCCACGAACTCCGTGTTCTGGGACAACTCGGCCCTGCTTGCTTCGGGTTCGTGGACCGGTGCTCGCCCGACGTTGGTCGGAGCTGGCGTCTCGGTGAACGAATTCGACGGTACCGGTACCGCTCTTGTGGGCACGGTCGGCACCGTAAGCGTCCGTGGCGACAGCGTCGGCGTCGACGGCCTGAAGTTGGGTGACGTCAACCGCGATGGTTTGGTCAACGTCAACGACTTCGGTGGTTTGTCGTCGAACTACCTGCAACCGGGCGTCAAGACTTGGGATCAAGGTGATTTCAACTCGGACGGCACGGTCAACGTCAACGACTTCGGCGCCCTGTCGTCGAACTACAACTCGGCAATCGTACCGCCCCGCCCGATCTCGGCAGTTCCGGAACCGACCAGCATTGCGATGCTGGGCGTTGCCCTGCTGGGTCTTGGCGCCTTCGCAAAGCGAAAGTAACATCCGTAGATTCGGACTCAAGAGGAGTTTCTTGCTAATGATAGATGGCGCGGCATAAGGGTATGCCGCAGTATTGGGCAGAGTTTTGAGGTAGTACTCAAAAAAGCTTTACTTTCTATCTAGTGTTCAATCTACAAAAGAGAATCAATATGAAGAGTATTTTCGCTTTGGTGGCACTCGCTTGTGCCTTCACCGTGTCGGCTGCTAACGCCGCCGTTATGACCTACGAGAAGAACGCCAACAACACCTACTCGCTGTACCTTGATGGCCAATCGACGGCCTTCAACGGCGTCAGCTTCGTGGCCAAGCCTGATGGCAGCGCCCAGTTCCAGACGGTCAACACCGGCTTGGCGGCTGGCGTTCCGCGTCCCGCAGGTGCGTTGTTCACTTACCGCAACCGCGCCTTGGATTTCGATCCGGCCGATCCGGACAACCCCGGCATCGGCAAGGGCTGGACGGTTTTGTCGCCGATCAACACTGCCGCTGAAATCTCGTTCAGCGGTGGTCCGCTCGGTCAGAGCATCAGCACTGCTGCCGAGCCGAACGGCCGGTTGTTCTTGGCCAACTTCAACCTGACCCCGGGTACGACCGCCACTGCCCAGCTCACCCTGGTGAATGGCGTTGACACGGTCTTCACGCAATCGTTGCAGTTCCCGGTTCCGGAACCGGCCACGTTTGCCTTGGCCGGCATGGGCCTGATTGGTCTTGTCGCCGCTGCTCGCCGGAAGGCCTAGTTGATTAGCTTAGCGACTTTCACGGGAGGCTCCCCCGGCTTCTCGTGTAGGTGATACCGAAGACCCCTTGGATCGCAAGATTCAAGGGGTCTTTTTTTATGCGCAGCGAGCAAATCGCGATCGGCCTCGCCTGATTCTCGTCTCTCGGCTCCTCTAACTGCACCGCCTCAGGCCTGGGTTGCGCACGGCTCGCCTGCGGACCTGCCGCGTTACAGAAGGCGATGGCTCACCCGGCGAGCAATGCCGCGCGTAGCGCTACTATCAAACCAGCCTTTCGGGCTGGCGGAGCCGCGGCTCGGCGATCGCCGCCCCAGCCTATCGGACGCCTAAGTCTCTTCGCGGACAGCGGCCGCGTAAGAGCGCGCGACTGCCAATCCATCGCTGGAATAGGCACTTTGTGGATCAATTGGTTGGTGTTTGACCGCAGATTCTGTATGCTGGGACGTGGAACACCCTGGAGCTCGACGAACCGACCGAAAATCGGCCCGCTCAGTCGAGTTTCCGGCAAGAGCTTCGGCAGCGGAACAGAACGAAGTGAGGGCGTCGTGAAGAGTTTGATGCATATCACTGCATTGGCAGTGCTGCTGACCTTCTGGGGCGAAGCGTCGGCAACGACGCTTTCTCGCGAGACCAACCCGAACGGCTCGATCTCGGTCTACTTAGACGGCGAGTCGCTCAATGGTAACTTCGACTATCTGAAGTTCCGCGCCAGACCGATGGGGGGCTCGTCGTTCCTTAATGCGCAAAATGCGTTTGAGACTGCCTCTGGCATCCTTCGCCCCGCGGGCGCGCTTTTCACTTACCGCAATCGGCGACTCGATTTCGACCCCAACGATCCAGATAATCCGGGAGTCGGCAAGGGGTGGCAGATTCTAAATCCGATCAACGCTTCTCAACAAGTTTCGTTTGAAGGCGGACCGCTCACCGGAAAGATTTCAACCGCGGGCGAGCCGCTAGGACGGCTGTTCTTGGCGAACTTCGTCATGCCGGCGGGAAGCGATGCTGGAGCCTTAGGACTGCACTCCAGCTATACAACCAGCGCACGCTGGTCTTCTCGACCGTGCCTGAACCAAGTTCGCTATTGATCGCCGCGGTCCCAGCCGGTCTCGTCATCGCGTGGAGCCGACGGCTCAGGAGACGCTACTGTGAGAATCGTTAACTTAGTCGCGGGATTAGCGCTGCTGGCGATTTCCAATTCCAGCTCATTCGCTGCCTATTTGACCTACCAAACCCACGATAACAGCGCGGTTTCGGTCTACCTGGTGGGCGAAGCTTTGAATGGGAATTTCGACGCGATCGAGTTCCGCGCCACACCGTTGGGAAGCTCGACTTTTCTGAATCCGAATCAAGGCCTCACTGCCGGGGTTCCGCGGCCGCCGGGAAATCCGTTCACCTATCGCAGTCGTTTCCTTGATCTCGACCCCGCCGACCCAGACCTCCCGGGACTGGGCAAGGGCTGGACGATCGCCAATCCGATCACCACATCGAGTCAGGTCTCATTTCTCGGCGGGCTGATCAATGGAAAGATCTCCACCGCGAGCGAACCTCAAGGGCGCCTGTTCCTGGCGAACTTATTGATTTCACCAGGCGGAGGCATGGGGCCGGCCAAAATAGACATCACGCTCTACGACGAGGGCATTGTGGTCTACAGCACCGTGCCGGAGCCTAGCACGCTTTTCCTCTGCGCTCTGGCGCCCCCCCGTGGCGTTTGCTGCACGCAAACGACTACGGTCCGGCGCTTCACCGGACAACGGTAGAAACTGAGGGCCTGGCGGCGCCGGCCAAGAAAACATTGCCTCGAAGAGCATTACCAACTTCTAGACGGAGTCTTCGCTGATGAAAGCACTACTGTGCGTTACGGCGGCCCTAGCATTGCAGCTTTGCGTGGCCGAATCACGGGCAGCAGTTTTGACCTACGGCAAAAACGCAAATGGCACGTACTCTTTGTACCTGGATGCGCAAACCACTGTTTTTGACTATGTGAAGTTTAGCATCAAACCGAGAGGCTACCCGCCGGCCTTCCAAAGCCTCAACACGGGTCTATCCGCCGGAGTGCCGAGACCGGCCGGCCAGTTATTCACTTATCGCAACCGCGCGTTGGACTTCGATCCGGCGGACCCTGACAATCCCGGAATTGGCAAGGGTTGGACGATCCTCAATCCAATCAACTCTGCGACCGAGGTCTCGTTTGAAGGAGGCCCGTCGGCTGGGAAAATTTCCACCACAAGCGAGCCGGACCGGAGATTGTTCCTAGCCAATCTGCGGCTCCCGGAGATCAGTGGAATCAAAGGACAAATCAGCCTGATGAATGAAGGAGCTGTTGTTTACTCCCAGCAACTTGTCGCACCGTTGATCGATCTACCAGAGGCGCCTGATTTGCCGGAGCCGACCTCGCTAACGATTCTCGCTTTGGGTTCCGTCGGGTTCGTTGCGCACAGCCGGCTTTCGAGACGCCCCCGCGCTCGCGGCGAAATACGAAGCACCCGATGACCTTGAAAGAACAACCACGGAACGGACTTCAGCCAATTCAACCACAACAAGAAAACATAGGGAACGCTACATGCAAATTCAATCTTCCTCGCAGCCAACGACGATGGGTGCGTTGTATACGTTCGTCATTCTCGCGGCGGCGAGCTTCTGTGCGTCAAGTAGGGCGGCGACTCTGGTTGGCTACCAGAGCAACGGCGGCCAGTCCATCTCGCTTTTCGTTAAGGGAGGCGCGTTGAACGACGGTTTCAACGCGTTGTCTCTGAAAGCCACAGGCAATGCGTTTACTCGCGTCAACAGCGGTCTCGGAGCGGGCGTACCGCGGCCAGCAGGCCAAGCGTTCACCTATCGCAATCGCGCGTTGGAACTCGATCCATTCGACGCCGACTTCCCTGGCCTGGGGAAGGGATGGACGATTCTGGGTCCGGTTATCAACACCACTGAAGTTTCGTTCGGCGGGGGGCCGCTTGGCAAAAAAATCACGACGGCGGGAGAGCCGCGCGGGGAGCTGTTTCTGGCCAATCTGTATTTCGCGCAGCTGAATGACGTCTCCGGATTTAACGCGACGCTGACTCTCGTGAATGGCGGCAATACTGTTCTGACGGAATCGCTTGTCGTCCCGCTCGGCGGACTGCCGCCGCTTCCGGAGGTGCCGGAGCCTAGTTCAGCGGCGTTACTTTTCACTGCTGGACTCGCCGCGATCGCGACTCGCCGTCGCCTCGCGTAGGTCGGCGGCAATGGCGTCGCTTAGAATCAACAACACTTGCGAGAGTCGTTATGAACACACGGTTCGTCAGTGCACAAAAAGGTGCGATCTTTGCCTGCGCCCTCACCATACTTGGGGCTTTGCACCCCTCCGAAGCCGTTGAGGCGGCGGGGTTGTTCGCCTACCAGAGCCAAGGCGGCCGAGCGATCTCGTTGTTCCTACGAGGAGACACGCTGAACGATGGCTTCAACGGGATGAGCGTTGTAATCAAGCCCGACGGAGGTGCTGCTTTTGCTAATGTGAATCCCGGCCTGACGGCCGGCGTGCCGCGACAGGCCGGGCAAGCGTTCACATACCGCAATCGGGCCTTGGATTTCGATCCGCTTGACCCTGAAGCCCCCGGCGTGGGGAAAGGCTGGACGATTCTCTCTCCGATCAACTCGGCGAGCGAAATCTCCTTCGCCGGCGGTCCGCTGGGAAAGCAGATCAACACAGCGACGGAGCCGCGCAGTGAGTTGTTCCTTGCGAACCTCTACCTCATTCCAGGGACTACTTTCTCTGCACAACTCACTCTGGTGAACGGCGTGGATACTGTTTTCACACAAGGATTTTCCCTACCACTCATTCCACTCACCGAACTGCCGCCGCTTCCGGAAGTGCCGGAGCCGAGTTCAGCGGCGCTGCTCGTCACTGCGGGACTTGCCGCGGTAGTTGCGCAGCGTCATCGGATGTCGCGAGTTTGACGAGATTAAGAAATTGGCGATGCCATGGGATCAAGAAAAACGATGCTCCGTTACCTGCAACTAATAATTGGCCTAGTATTCTGCTGCTGTTCGGCGAGCAGCCGAGCGGAACCCCTGAGCCTTACGCACAACTCAGAAAAGACCATCTGGACTGTTTACTTGAACGGCGGCGCTCTCAATGGAAATTTCAATGCAATTTCCTTCGAAGCAGTGCCAACCGGCGGAGCCATATTTGAAGCGGTAAACACCCTTCCCACTGGCATTCCTCGCCCGCCCGGACAGCGGTTCACCTACCGCAACCGGGCGTTGGACTTCGACCCAGACGACCCGGACAATCCCGGGATTGGGAAAGGTTGGACGGTCCTCTCTCCGGTCAATATTGCAACGAAAGTAGCCTTTTCCGGCGGGCCGTTGGGGAAGACGATTAGCACAGCAGCTGAGCCAGACGGCAAGCTCTTTCTGGCAAACTTTTACATGCCGTCCTCGCCAGGAGGAACGTTTTCGGCCCGCGTTATTCTCGTCAATGGAATCACGACCGTCGCCGACGAAACGCTCGCGCCCTCGCTTGTGCCTGAACCGGCGACCTGCGGGCTGCTGCTGCTGGGAATGGCGGGCGCCGCGGCGGTTCGTCGCGGACGAAGCTGAGGATGGCGAGCGGCGAGGGCTGGCAGCGAGGCAGCGTGCCCTCCGGGTGAGCGAGGCATTCCTGCCGTCAATCGCGTGCGGCTTGGAATTGCCCCGTATCGCTCTCGGGGCTGATGCGGGATAATCGCTCCCGTTGCGAGCGGAGGACCGCTGCGCGCACGCTTCCGCTCAGGCCGCCACGACACTCCCTGCTCGCCGCCACATGCTCCCCGACCCCTTTCGACTGGCTCTCGCCCTGGTGCCGCTCGCGGCCTACTGCATTCTGCTGGGGCTGGTGAACGCCCGGCGGCGGCCGTTTGTGACCACCGGCGGGTGTGATCTGGCGGCCCTCGGGGCGGCGTTGTCGGGTCTCGTGCTCGTAGGACCAATCGAGCTCTTCCGACCGGAGACGTCGAGCGGCGCTTACGGCGGGTTCATTTGGCTGTTTCTCATCGTCCTATACTGGCTCTGTCTGTGGCTGACGGTGCTCATCGCCCGGCCGCGGCTGGTGGTTTACAACGTCCGTGGCGAGGAATTGCGGCCTGCCCTGGCGGAAGCGGCGCGGCGGCTCGACCCGCATGCCCGGTGGGCGGGCGACAATTTGGCCCTGCCGAATCTGGGCGTGTCGCTCCACATTGAATGCTTTGAGATCATGCGGCATTGCTCGCTGATTTCCAGCGGCGGCAAGCAGAACATGGGAGGCTGGGAGCGGCTTTCGGCGGAGTTGCGAACCGAGTTGGCCGGGCTGCGCGTCGCCCCGAACCCGCGGGCACTGGGCCTGATGCTGGCGGCGGCGCTGATGCTGACGGCCAGCATCAGCCATATGCTGCTCGGCCCGCAACAGGTCGCTCAGGCGATGAACGAGATGCTGAGCTTTTGATAAGTCATGGGGAATGCTGAATGTGGAATGGGGACGGGCCTTGCCCACCGCATTCCCCATTCAACATTCCCCATTCTCCTTCTCGCCGATCACGCGGAAGACGACGCGGAACGCTTGATAACCAGCGGCGAGTTTGTCTCCGTAGATCGTACTGAGCTCGTGGCGGAGGGCGTCTGCGGTGGGGAAGCCGTCTGGAATCGCATCAACGTCGGTCAGCGCGGCGAGGGCGACCGGTTCAACATGCTCGATCGTCACGTAGCCGGCGCCGGGGATATAGCTCCGCTGGCCGGGACGCATCATCCGCCACTTCCAGAGGCGGATCGTCTGGGTCTTCTCACCGCTGCGAATGGCTGGGAGGAACTTTTTCTTGAATAGCAACATGGGGGATATGGTATCAGGGCGGCGAGAAACGCACAGCGGGGCGGTTTGTTTTCTAGGTGGGAGGGTTCAGGGTTCAGGAAATGCGGGAAGGAGTTAGTGGGCGGTCGGCAGTGGGCAGGTGGCAGAAAAATCCACTGCCCACTGCCCACTGCCTACCGGCTACTGCCCACTCTCCCCACAGCCTGCGGCCTTCCGCGACTGTGCGGGTCGTGCGGGTCTGATCGCCGCGGGCGTGAAATTGAGAAGTGGCGAGGCCGCTAGGCCCCCCTTGCGGACTAGCCTGGCAAACCTATAATCCGGGGATGTTTCTGCTTCAGGGCCGCTCGCCTTCAGCGGAACGAACGCGGGTGTAGCTCAGTTGGTAGAGCACGACGTTGCCAACGTCGTTGTCGTGGGTTCGAATCCCATCACCCGCTCTTGGATAGCGGTTAGCTATCGGCTTTCAGCAGTCAGGCTAGGCATCTTTCCTGGCCGGAAGCTGTTCGCTGAGCGCTGACCGCTATAATTTTTTACCGCCATCGTTGAGCTGCGAGCCGTCTCGCGCCGCGGGGCGAAAACACGCCAAATCTACGGGTACCAGGCGCATGAGTGCCAAGCAAATCGAAGAATCGCAAGTGGATGTCGCCGAGGGCGGGGAAGCGGAAGCTGCGGAGCGCCTGAACCTTGACGTTCAGATTGCTAGCCCCAGCGCCTGCGAACGCCACGTCACCGTGACCGTGTCGCGTGAGGACGTCGACCGGTACCTGGACGAAGCCTACAGCGACATGATGGCGACCGCCTCGGTCCCTGGCTTCCGCATCGGTCGGGCCCCGCGCAAGCTGGTCGAGAATCGCTTCAAGGAAGAAATCGGCGAGAAGATCAAGGGTTCGCTGTTAATGGACAGCTTGAGCCAGATCAGCGAAGAACAGTCGTTCACCGCCATCAGCGAGCCGGAGCTGAACCTCGACGCGATCGAGGTCCCCAGCGAAGGTCCGATGGTGTTCGAATTCGACATCGAAGTTCGCCCTGAATTCGACCTCCCGCAGTGGAAGGGCTTGGCCATCGAGCGTCCGGTCCGTGAATTCACCGACGCCGACGTCGATACCAACCTCGAGCAAATGCTGGCCCGCTACGGCCAACTCGTGCCGCACGAAGGCGCCGCCGAGGCTGGCGACTTCGCCACCGTGAACCTCCGCACGACGGCCGACGGTAAGCAACTCGCCCTGGAAGAAGAGCGTGTGTTGCGGATTCGCCCGACGCTGAGCTTCCTCGACGGCAAGCTGGAAGGCTTCGATAAGTTGCTCGCCGGCGCCAAGGCTGGCGACAAGAAGACGGGCAAGATCGAGCTGACCCAAGACGCCCCGAACGAAGAACTCCGCGGCAAGAGCGTTGAGGTCGAGTTCGAAGTCCTCGAAGTGAAGAAGCTTAAGCTGCCGGAACTGACCGAAGAATTCCTGCAAGAAATGGGCGGCTTCGACTCGGAAGAGAAGCTTCGCGAAGCGATCAAGTCGAACCTGCAGCGTCAGCTCGAATACGAGCAACAACGCAACTCGCGTCAGCAGATCACCGCTGAACTGACGAAGAAGGCCGACTGGGATCTGCCGCCGGGCTTGCTGAAGCGTCAAAGCGTCCGCGAACTGGAGCGGGCAGTGATGGAACTGCGTCGCGCCGGCTTCCCGGAAACGGAAATTCGCGCTCGTCAGAATGAACTCCGTCAAAACAGCGCCTCCGCCACGGCTAAGGCTCTCAAGGAACACTTCATCCTGGAGCGGATTGCCGAGGAAGAAAAGATCGACGCCGAGGAAGGGGATTTCGAACAAGAAATCTTCCTGATGGCGATGCAAAGCGGCGAATCGCCGCGTCGGGTCCGTGCTCAGATCGAGAAGCGCGGTCTGATGGACATCCTGCAGAACCAAATTGTCGAGCGCAAGGTTCTGGAGAAGGTGCAGTCCGAAGCGAAGTTCAAGGACAAGCCTTACGAACCGGGCAAATCGACGGTTGAAGCGATCTCGGTCGCTGCGGGCGGCGACGCCCAATCGGTTCCGGCCGCCACCGAGGCTGAAGAACCGAAGAAGGACAAAGCGTAGAATGTCTGAGTACCCCGCTCGATAGCGAGAGGGGCTAAGGGGAGGGATTCCCGCGTCAGGGCGAGTAGCCTTACTGCGATGCCTGCTGGCGTGGCGGAACCCCTCACCCAACCTCTCCCCGCAGGGGAGAGGGGCTAGAATTCACAAGGACGAGATGATGTATACGCCCATCGGTAGTTCTGCGCCCCATTTGGATCCCAAGCTCGCGGCCGCGATGCGGGATTACCAACGTCAGCGTCAAATGACGCTCGGCGATCTGCTGCTCGAAAACCGCGTGATCTTCCTGCAAGGCGAGATCTACGACGGCAACGCGAATGAAATCGTGATGAAGTTGCTCTATCTGCAGAGCGAGAATCGTCGCAAAGACATTCACTTCTACATCAACTCGCCGGGCGGCAGCGTGAGCGCGACCCTGGCGATGTACGACACGATGCAGATGATCACGCCGAAAGTGGCGACCTACTGCGTCGGTCTGGCTGCGAGCGGCGGCGCTGTGTTGCTAGCCGGCGGCGAGAAGGGAAAGCGTTTCGCTCTGAAGCACGCGAAGATCATGATCCACCAGCCGCACGGCGGCGTGGGCGGTCAGGTCTCCGACATCGAGATTCAAGCGAACGAGATCATCAAGACGCGCCACGCCCTCAACGAGATTCTTGCCAGCCACACTGGCAAGACGAACGAAGAGATCGGCAAGGCGTGCGATCGCGACTACTACATGACCGCACTCGAGGCGAAGGAATTCGGCCTCGTCGACGACATCCTCATTAAGCCCCCCGGCAGCGAAGAAGCCGAGAACGACGATTAGTCGACCTGTCTCGATGTTTGACAGGGTTACAGGATTTTCTGAGATCAACAGGATTGGAGAAGCAGGTCGTTCGCTAGGTCGCGATCAAGGATTTCCTCACTCGCCTTGATCCTGTCGATCCGCGTCATCTTGTTATCCAGTCCATCTTCATTGTGCTCAACGCATAACGGATTGCTCCCATGCCGCTCATTCCATACGTCATCGAAAAGTCGGGCCGCGAAGAGCGGGCGATGGACATCTACAGCCGGCTGCTTAAGGACCGCATCGTCCTGCTCGGCTCGGGCGTGAACGATGAAGTGGCGAACAGCCTCGTGGCTCAGTTGCTGTTCCTGCAGTCGGACGACCCGAAGGCCGACATTCATCTGTACATCAACTCGCCAGGCGGCAGCGTCACCGCCGGCATGGCGATCTACGACACGATGCAGTTCGTCACCTGCGACGTGGCGACCTACTGCATCGGCCAGGCCGCCTCGATGGGCGCCGTGCTGCTAGCTGCCGGCGCCGCCGGCAAGCGTCACGCGCTGCCGAACGCTCGGATCATGATCCACCAACCTTCCGCGGGCATGGAAGGGACGGCCGAGGACATCATGATCCACGCCACCGAGTACCGGAAGACGAAGGAAAAGCTGAACCGCATCTTGGCCGAGCACACCGGCCAGACGATGGATCAGATCGAAAAGCACACCGACCGCGACCACTTCATGTCGGCTGCGGAAGCCCAGGAATACCGGATCATCGACCAGGTGATCTCGAAGATGGGCGGGCAGTAAGCCGCCTCGAGTGGCCATCAGCGGAAGTTTTGAAACCGCCGATGGACGCAGATGAACGCTGAGAAACTGCGGGGAGTTTCCAAGTCCTCCCCAAAATTTCGCTCGCGTTTCATGGCGTTCATCGGCGGTTTTGTTTTAGAGCTGCAATTGAGCGTAGCGTCTGTCATCCCGAGCAGAGCGAGGGATCTGGAAGCTCATTCGCTCCGTTTGCAGGCCCAACGGGCCGTGCTGTGATAGCCCAGGGCGCAGAGCCTAGCGCGCCCCTACAGGGCTTTGTTGCTGATGGCGGGAAACCTACCCAGGGCTGCGCCCTGGGCTTCCGCGGCGCGGCCTTACAGGCCTGAATGCCGATGGTCCTTCCAGATTCCTCGCTCCGCTCGGAATGACAGCTACGCCAAGTAGCGTGGCGGTGCTATCGCCCGCGTGAGTCCGCTTGACGGGTTCGGCCCGTTTTCTTATCTCTCGGCTCGCATTTTCATAGTTCGGGCCAGGATCGCGCGCACGAAGCGTCGATCCAGCCCGGTCGATTGCACGTCTGCTGCGAGGCGAGCCACGGATGGCCGAGCCGAACATTACTCATCTGCATCGCAACGCCGCCTGGAGCGGTCTGTTCTCCGCTGGCCGCTGCGCCGCCCTGGGGCTGCTCTGCCTGTCATTGGCGTCGTCCACCGGTTGCCGGCACATCGACAACGCTCAGGTCGACGTCCTCGAAAGCGAACTGCGGAAGCAAGAAGACTACATCTACGAACTCGAAGAATATCTCGTCGAGTATTCGGAGAAGCTGCGGGAAGCGCGGGCTATGCAGTGCGAGACGGTGATCTCGACCTCGCCTAGTTCGACGCCCGCTCGCAAAGAACCGACGATCGATACCGATTCGGTCAGGCGGCCGACGCTGCCGATGAACGGTCGGAACAAGCTCTCGGCGCCGAAGGCGTCGCTGCCTGCTCCGCCGGCGACGACCGATGCTCCGCGCGCTGGTGAAGAGATCCCGGCCGGGCCGGGGGGCACGCCAGCCACGCCTGCTGGGACGGGCGTTGAAGTCGAAGAGATGGAGATTGAAGAGGTTAACCCGGAAGAACTGGAAGCCCCGGCGCTTGAGATCGGCCCCGGCGTTCACATGACGCCGCGACAACGCAACGTCGAAGTCGCCGCGAACCAGCGGTCAGCGAGCAACGGACCGCTGCTGATTCCCGATCCGATCGACTACCAAGCCGATGGCGACGACGCCACGGCGATGATCGTCGCTCAACCAGCGCCGCCGACGTTCGATCCGGCCGCCGAAGCAGCGAGCGAACTCGCGGCAGCCGAGCCAACGCTCCCGCTGAGCGAGCCGGTGCTCGCCGCGCCGCAACAAAATGGCCAACGCCTGATCGCCGACCACCTGCAGATTCGCCGTATCTTCGCCGAGCAGGATGAAGCAAAGACCGGTCCGCTCCAAAGCCTGCTGATCGTCGTCGAAGCCCTCAACGCCACCGAGGAACCGGTTGGCGCCGAAGGCGAAGCGTCGATGATGATTATGGCCACCGACGAAACGGGCGCGATGCGAGCCATCGAACGCTGGGACTTCAGTGCCGCGGAAACCGCCTCGGCATGGCAATCGTCGCACCTGGGCGACGGGCTCCACTTGGAGCTACCGATGAAAAAGGGTCCGCTTCCCGAAGGGAACCTAGAGCTGTGGGCCCGCGTGGTTGCAGCCGATGGTCGGAAACTGCTAACCAAGGCACCGCTAACGCCAAGCGAGCTTGTATCAGTGAACGAGTTCACCCCCGAAGCGGCCTTGGCCGCCGCAGAGGCAGAGCCGGCGTCGCTAACACCCGTGGCGATGCCTGAGGAACCAAGCGTTAACTCAGCCCCCGAGCCGATGCAGGTTGCAGCCGCTCCGGTGACAAAGGCCTCGGCGGAAGCGGCTCAAAAGACGACCTGGCGGGCGTCGACAGTGCGGCTCAACGAAAACCGTGTGGCGTCGACGGCGGTTGAAGGATCGCACGGCGAGCCGAGCTGGAAGCGGAGTTCGACCGCCGCGGCGAGCGGCGATGCGAAGCGCGATTGGGCGCCGTTTCGGTAACGGCCGCGTGGTGCGGTGATTTTGCCCCCGGTTCTTCAGACCGGGGGCGATACGGCATCCGGCAGGATTGCGTTACGTCGTGCCCCCCCGGTTTGAAGAACCGGGGGCTAAAATGGGCGTGATGGTGCGTGGTCGAATCAGCGCACAAAAAAAGACCGCAGAGGTCGTCCAATGACGAACACTCTGCGGCCTTCGATCTTTTTCAACCTCGCCCGCCATGCGGCAGGGCAGGGGAGAGCTTAGGCGAACTTGCCGATCTTCGCGATCAGGTCGGCGGTGCGGCAGCTGTAGCCCCACTCGTTGTCGTACCAGCTGACGATCTTCAGCAGGTTGCCGTCCATCACCTGGGTCCACGGGCCGGCGAAGATCGAGCTGTGGGGATCGCCGATGATGTCGGTCGAGACGATCGGGTCTTCGGTGTAAGCCAAGATGCCCTTGAGCGGGCCGTTGGCGGCTTCCTTCATCGCGGCGTTGACTTCCTCGACCGTCACGTCACGCGACATGAGGGCGGTGAGGTCGACGACGCTACCGGTCGGAACCGGAACGCGAAGCGAGATACCGGTCAGCTTGCCCTTGAGGGCCGGCAGGACCAGACCGACGGCCTTGGCGGCGCCAGTCGACGTCGGGATGACGTTCTGGGCGGCGCTACGGGCGCGGTACGGATCCTTGTGCGGCATGTCTTGCACGCGTTGGTCGTTCGTGTAGGCGTGGACCGTAGTCATCAGGCCCTTCACGATGCCGAACTTTTCTTGCAGCACCTTGGCGACCGGGGCCAAGCAGTTGGTGGTGCAGCTCGCGTTCGAGATGCACTTCAGCTCGGGCTTCAGTTGGTCGTCGTTGACGCCGAGGACGCAGGTCAGGTCGGCGCCGTCGTCGGCCGGGGCGCTGAGGACGACGCGCTTGGCGCCAGCGGCCAAGTGGCTGTCGTAACCCGGAGCGCCATCCTTCGCACGCTTCGTGAAGAAGCCGGTGGATTCGACGACCACGTCGACGTTCAGGTCCTTCCACGGCAACTTGGCCGGGTCCTTCTCGGCGAGGGCCTTGATCTTCTTGCCGTCGACGATGAGGTTCTGCTCGTCGTACTCGACCTTGCCTTCGAAGCGACGGTGCGTGCTGTCGTACTTCAGCAGCGTGGCGAGCATCTTGTTGTCGGTCAGGTCGTTGATGGCAACGACTTCGAACTCGCTGGGGCGAGCGTGGAGGTTGCGGAACGTCAGACGCCCGATGCGACCGAAACCGTTGATTGCGACGCGAATGGCCACTGAGTTTCTCCTTCGTTGGCAAGTCGTGGACTGAATATGGCGGGACCTGGCGGCGCCAGGCTAATCGTTGCAGTCTCGCGAGTCGCCCCGCCCTGTAAGCTTCGCTGTCGGGCGGGGAAACGAGGAATTATACTGCTGCGGAAAGTGGCCTACAACCGGCTGGAAAGCGGGCGGCGAGCAGCTGCAAGCGTTCAGCTAAACAATCTCAATTTAGCGCATCGATTATTCGCAGCGGCTGCGACTTCCCGTATCGCTGACAGCTAACTGCTGACCGCTGAAAGCTCCCGAATGACCCGTCCCGACCGTCCAACCTGGCAGCTCCCTCCCGGCGTTTCCCGCGGGCTGTGGGACTACGTCCACACGCCCCACATCGCCGACGACTACGACGATTATTTTGCGTTCAACAGCCTGTTCGAAACCGACGGGGCGATTCTGCGTCGACAGTTCGATCCGCCCGGCTTAATCGCCGACCTGGGGTGCGGCACGGGGCGGGCCTTGGTGCCGCTGGTGAAGGAGGGCCATCGCGGGCTGGCGATCGATCTTTCCGACCACATGCTGCGGGTGGTGCAAGGGAAGGCGGACGATGAAGACCTGCCGATCGATTGCGTGCGGGCGAACCTGGTGGAGATGGACGCGATCGCCGACGGCGCCGTCGACTACGCGATGTGCATGTTCAGCACGCTCGGCATGATCCGCGGACGCGCGAATCGGCGGAAGGTGCTGCACCACGCGCGGCGAATCCTCAAGCCGGGCGGCAAGTTCGTGCTGCATGTGCACAACTACTGGTTCAACCTCCGCGACCCCGAGGGGCCGTGGTGGGTGATCGGCAACGTCGCGACGGCGCCGTTCCGCCGCGACATTGAAGTCGGCGACCGCTGGTTCCCGTACCGCGGACTGCCGAGCATGTTTCTGCACGTCTTCCGCTGGCGCGAACTCGCGGCGGACCTGCGTTCGGCGGGGTTCAAGATCACCGAGCGCGTGGCGCTCGACGCGACGCGGCGTAAGCCGCTCGATCGACCCTGGCTGCTGCCAATGCTGCGGACGAACGGGTGGATCGTTACTTCGGAGCGGCCGCAGGAGTAGTGGCCAAAACCATGCGTCGACGAATCGCCGAATACGCGCCCGCGACGCTGCTCTGCATGGTCGCGCTGTGGCAAATGGTGCAGCTGAGCCGATTCCCGGAGCGGGCTCGCTGGAAGGGCGGGGGCTTCGGCATGTACTCGGAGCTTTACAGCCTACGGCACTTCTGCCGCTTCGATGACGACCGCAGCGACAAGCTGTCGCACGAGGAGTATCAGGCGGCGGTCCGCGAGTTCATGCGCACCGGTCGCGAGGAGCGGATCGATCTCCTGTTCGCCGACTTGCAGCGGCGTGGGCAACCGATCGAACAGATCATCGTCGCTCGCAAACGCTTGGAGCGCGACGGCAACCAATATCGCGTCGGTTACGTGCGTGGCGGCGAGTATCCGCCAGCGGCGGAGGCGCGGTGATGGCCAAACGTCGCCCTCGAGAAAGCCGCCAACAGGAAAGCGCCGCCGCAGCAGCGCCGGCAGGTTGGCTGCGCGAGCCGGCGACCATCGCCTTGCTGCTGATGCTCGCTGTCGTGTCGCTCCACCTTGGCGACAAGCTGATCGGCGGCGGCATGGGCCGGGCAATCGGCCTGGGGCTCGCGCTGGTCGCGATCCCGTTCCGCGCGGCGTTGTTTTCGCCATGGTTGTGGGGCGCCGCGATGCTGCTGCTTGGCTGGTGCGCCTTAGGAAACGCCGCGGCGGCGAACCACACCTACCTGCTGACGTACACGGCGCTCGCGCTGACGCTCCCCCTGCGACTGCCGACGCGGGAAGAGGCGATGGATGCAGCCGCCACTTCCGTGCGCTGGCTGCTGGTCGCGGTGATGACGTTCGCCGTCGTGCAGAAAGGTTTGTCCGCAGACTTTCGCGACGGCAGCTATCTCAGCTACCTGACGCTGACCGGCGGGGTGGGGCAACTCGCCTGGGAGGCGGGCGTCGCCCCGGAGACGCGCCGCGTTCTTGAAGAGAATGTGCGGCGAGATCGGCAGTTCACGCCGACGAGCCGCACGTTTGAACGCGATCAGGTGGCGCTACTCAATCCGTTTGGCAAGTGGCTGCCGTTGTTTGTCGCCACGTTCGCCGTCGGCATTCTTGTCGCCGAAGCGGTGCTGGCGGTCGGCTTCGCCTGGCGCCCCAATGCCGTCTGGCCGCACGCGTTGTTGCAAGCGTTCGGGGCGAGCCTGCTGTTGATCCGCCCGGAGACGGTGTTCATCGCAACGCTTACGGCGGCCGGCGCGCTCAGTGCGAGGCGCGCCGACCGCCGTGTGCTATACGGTTACGTGGCGTTGGGCTGCGTGGCGATCGTGCTCACTCTCGCCGGGATGACGTCGCGGTTGGACGGCGGCTAAATCGCCGTCTCGCAGCAGCCAACCCTAACAGCGATGTGGCTAGCAGGACGCCGGCGGCTGGTTCGGGAACTAGGCTCGCCGTTGCACTTAGCGAGCTGAACACGGGCGCTGCCGAGCTGTAGAGCTGCGGGTCGCTGATTTTCAGGTTGAAGATCAGCCCGATCGTCGAACCTTGAATATCGAGAGCGACGCCGCCCACTCGATCGAAGGAGAGGCCGGGCGCGGTTTGACCGGCGAACTTCAGCATCACCGGCAGGCTGCTTCCCGCGGGATCGGAGAGAAGCACGCTCAACGAGAAGGACGTCGGCAGCGGTGCGATGTTGCCGACTTGGGTGATGTTCGCCGCCGTGCCGCCAGGCGTCGTGACGCCAATGGCTAAATCAATCGGCGGGTCGACGTCGTCGGTGTCGACGATGACATCGAAGAAGAGTTCGTTTGAGGTCTCGCCCGTCGAGGTGACGCCGTTGTGAAGCTGCAGGCCGCCAACGGTGCGGAGATCAGTCTTCGCCTCGAAGAGTGCGTTGACGCCAGAGCGGCCCGATTCGCTGTACGCGATGTCGACGTCGCGATCGTCGATCCCGATGACCGTATCGAAGAAGACTTCACGCGCCGTCGCGGGTAGGGCTTGAACTGACGCGATGGCCAGCACGGCGAGAAGCCAGGTTGACTTGGAACTCATTAGCGGATCTCCCAGGGCGTAGACAGACGGCAACGACGCGCGGTCGCTGCTTGCGAGGAACCAAGGCGGAATGCCAGAAGAGCTGCGGTTACGATAACTTCGTGCCGCGGCGATTGCCACCGAATTCGCTGTCTGCTACGGCAGAACCTGGGAGTTTTCTGCAGCATGCAAGCAGCGCTGCACGTCAGAGACTTTGGCCTGAGGGAGTGCGCTGTGATTCCTGCAGAGTCGTCGTCCGCTTACCAAATTTCGGAATGTAGCGCGGGACCGCTCGTTGGTATGCCGCGTATTGCTGACCGAAGTGGGCGAGCAAATCGCGTTCTTCGACGAGCGCCGCGGCAACCATGTAAGCAGTCAGGCCAATGGCGAACAGCAGATGGCCGGCCGTCATTGTCGGCGTCGCCCAGAATGCTAACGACCACGCGACGTATAGCGGATGTCGAACATGGCTATACAACCACGGCGTGCGAAAGGCGAGTGGTTGGCACTCGCGGCCTCGCAAATAGCACCAGACTTGTCGCACGCCGAAGAGGTCGAAGTGGTTGATCATCAAACTGACCACTGGAACCATCAGCCAGCCGATGGCGAACAGCGTCCACAGCACGCCGCGTGCAGTCGTGTTCTCCACGTTCCAGACGACGGCGTCGATCGGCCGCCACTGCCAGATGAGTAGCACGACGGCGAGGCACGACGCGAGCACGTAGGTGCTCCGCTCAATCGGCTGCGGAACGATGCGCGTCCACACTCGTTTGAACGCCGGCCGAGCCATCACGGAGTGCTGGGCTCCGAAGGCCAGGAGCAGCGCGAAGTTAACCGCGACGGCAATTGCCGGCGACGACGCCACCGGCGCGTCAATCGATTTGGCCACGAGCACGTTGCCCGTGAAGGCGCAGAACCAGGCGTAGACCGCCAGGAACGCGAGATAGCAAGCGATGCCGTAAACGAAAAACATCCAACGCTTCATCAGTGGCCTCTCCGCTCTGCCGAGCTTCATGCGGGCGTACCGACGCCGTCATGCTACGACAGAGGGCGTCGGGCCGCTAATAAACGCGACACCACTAGAAGCGACTTTCTGAGCGATTTGTTACGGCCGGTCGTGTGGTGCGTTACGCAATCACGCAGTCGGCTTCGATTTCGATGAGGGCGTCGCCGTCGATCAGCCGCGGGACTTCGACGATCGTCGTCGCCGGGCGGATGTCGGCGAAGACCGAGCCGTGGACGCGGGCGACTTCTTCCCACTTGCTGACGTCGACGACGTACATCCGCGTGCGGATGACGTGCTCAAGCTTGCCGCCGAGGGCTTCGATCGCTGCTTTGATGATCGCGAGCGAGCGGGCGGCCTGTTCGCCGACGCTCTTCGCGTAGGTGCCGTCGGCGTTGACGCCGACGCAACCGGTGACCGCGATGAGGTTGCCCGAGCGGACGGCCCGGCTGTAGCCCATGATCGGTTCCCACTTCGAGCCGCTGGAGGCACACTTGCGGCCGGCCCGCTCTTCGACGGTGATCTTGATGTCGGACATGTTCGGGCCTCTCTGGCGGCTGACGTTGAAATGGGGACGGAACCAAGATGAAACGAGGGACTCGAAGAATACCTGCCCGAACGTGGTTTTTCTAGGAGCACGGGCCGTCTGCAACGCTTGGGGGGACCGACGGGCGACCATTGCCCCGCGGCTAGCGCCGAGGCTCGTTGACGCCGGGCATTCACGTCGATTAGCCTGAATTCATGGCCAAAAAACCGTCCAGTCCCGAGCCTTCCCGCCGTTCCTCGCGGATGACCGTGCCGAAGTTCACGGCCCTCAAAGGGACTGGCCAAAAGATCTCGATGGTCACCGCTTACGACTATCCGTTTGCCAGTCTCGTCGACGAGGCGGGCGTCGAGGGGGTGCTGGTCGGCGACAGCATGTCGATGGTCGTCCAGGGGCACGAGAATACGCTGCCGGTGACGCTCGACGAGATGATTTACCACGCTGAGATGGTTGGCCGCGCGGTGAATCACGCGCTCGTGGTGGTCGACATGCCGTTTCCGAGTTACCACCTCGGCAAGTTCAAGGCGATCGAAAACGCCGGCCGCATTCTCAAAGAGACGCGCTGCCAGGCGGTGAAGCTGGAAGGCGGCGTTGAACAGGCCGAAACGATCGCGGCGCTCGTCTCTGCCGGCATCCCCGTGATGGCCCACTGCGGCTTGCGGCCGCAGAACGTTCACCAACTCGGCGGCTACCGCGTGCAGCGCGACGAGCAAGCCCTCATCAGCGACGCCTGTGCGGCGGCCGAGGCGGGGGCGTTTGCGATGGTGCTCGAATGCATTCCGCGCGGCATCGCCGAAAAGATCACCGGCATGCTCTCGATCCCAACGATCGGCATCGGCGCCGGCGCCGACTGCGACGGCCAGGTGCTCGTGCTGCACGACATCCTCGGCATGGCGAGCGACTACTCGCCGCGCTTCGTGAAAGCATACGCCGATCTCAAATCGACGGTGGTCGATGCGGTACGCGGCTTCCGCGACGAAGTTCGCGGCGGCGAGTTTCCCGCGGCGGAGCATACGTTTGAGTGATGCGCCTTGAGCGTCGATTCGCTCACTTCACATGCAACTGGCACGCGCCCGAGTCGCACGACGAGACGCTTAGCCGGTAGCGGTTCCGCGCGATCCAGCGGTACAGCGGTCGCCACACGAGCATGCTGCCGGGGAAGTAGAGCACCGGCGCCGCCCACCAGAGGCGACGCAGTCGGCCGGTGAGGTAACGGATCGCTGCCGGGCCCCAGTGCCGGTTGCCGTGGCGATCGACGATCACCATCTCTTGCATCATCCGTTCGTGCGGCAGGTCGGGGAACCGCTCGCGGACTTCGGGATCGTGCAGCGAGAGGTACGCCAGCTTCCCCTGACAGTCCCACCATGGCAGCTTGCTGACCTGGGCGGTGCAGATGCCGCAGTCGCCGTCGTAGATAACGACGTCGGCGTTCGGCCGGTCGGCAGGGCGGGGTAGGGGGATAGCAGGCTGAACGGACATCAAAGGATCTCACAGTAGCCGCGGGTCAACGCCCCGCCGGAGCGACGCGCGAAAACAGCACAATTCCAGCGTCTCAACCGCTAAACCGCTAGAATCCGCCGCCGTTAACAGTTTACCCCTCAAATGGCGCCCAGGACGAGCGGTTCAGCGTGACCCGGCCGCCCGGCGCCGATACAATAGTCGTCGGCCGACGATTCGTCTCCGCCTCCCCGTTTTCAGGAACGCGTGCCATGGACCAGATCCGCCAGCAAGTTGCTCGGGCCCGCCGTCGGCTGTGGCTGGAGCTGTTTCTCAATCGGCTGGTCCACTGTTGGTTCGTCGCGCTGATCGTCGCGGCCGTTGCGATTGCGGTGCCGAAGTTCGTCGCCGTGGAAAACCTGCCGGCCAACTGGACAGCCTGGTGGCTCGGCGCCGCGTTCGTTGGCGGGCTGGGCGTGGCCCTGGGCTGGATGTTCTTCCGCGGTCGCAGCGAACTCGAAGCCGCGATGGAAATCGATCGTCGCTTCGGCCTCCGGGAACGCGTCGCGAGCAGCCTTTCGCTGCCTGCCGAGCTGTCCGAAACGCCTGCCGGCCAAGCGCTGCTCAATGATGCGGTGCGGGCGGTGAGCCGGCTGGAGATTTCCCAACAGTTCCGCGTTCGCGTCGGCAGCGTCGCGCTGCTGCCGCTCGCGCCGGCGCTGCTGACGGCAGCACTCATCTTGCTGGTCGACAATCAACAGGTGCAAAGCAGCGCCAGTCCGCAAGCAAACAAGCTGACGCCGCAGGCGCTGGAGAACACGACCGACGCCCTGCGGAAGAAGCTCGTCGAGAAACGGAAGGAAGCGGCGAAGAAGGGCCTTAAGGAAGCCGAGGCGTTGCTGCTGCAGGTCGACAAGAAGATCGAGAAGCTCGCCGACAAGAAAGACGTCGATCGCAAGCAGGCGCTCGTGAAGATGAACGACCTCGCCAAGCAACTGAACGATCGCAAGGAAAAGCTCGGCGGCGATCAGGAGCTGAAAAAACAGCTCGCCAGCATGAAGGATTTCAGCAAAGGCCCGGCCGAGAAGATGGTCGACGCGATGAAAAGCGGCGACTGGGATCAGGCCCAAAAGGAGCTCGACAAGATCAAGGAGCAGCTGAAGTCGGGCAAGCTCGACCAAGCCGGCAAGCAGCAACTGCAGAAGCAACTGTCGCAATTGCAGAAGAAGCTCGACCAGGCGGCTGCCGATCAGCAGCAGGCGATGGAGCAGATGAAGCAAGAGATCGAGAAGCAAAAGCAGCAAGGAAACCTCGCCAAGGCGGGCGAGATGCAGCAGAAGCTCGACCAAATGCAAAAGCAGCAACAGCAGTCGCAGCAGATGCAAAAGCTCGCTCAGCAGATCGCCCAGGCGAAAGAGGCGATGGAAAAAGGCGACCAGCAGGCAGCGGCTCAGGCGATGGATCAGATGTCGCAGCAGCTTGAGCAAATGAAGCAAGAGATGGGCGAGAGCGAAATGCTCGACGCGGCGATGGATCAGCTCGAGATGGCCAAGTCGTCGATGAACTGCGAGGCCTGCCAGGGCGCCGGCTGCGAAGAGTGCCAAGGCGGCGGCAAAATGAACGGCCGCTTCGGTCAGAAACCGGGGAGCCAGGGGAGCGCCAATGGCAAGGGAATCGGCAAAGGCCGCGGCGGCGCCGGCACCCGCGACGAAACCGACGCCGCGTTCCGCGACACGCAAGTAAAGCAGAAGCCGAACCAAGGCCCGGCCGTGATCACCGGCGAGGCCGACGGCCCGAACCTCCGCGGCAACGTCCGCGAAGCGATCCAAGAAGAAATGGCCGCTCAGGCGAGCGAGCCAGCCGATCCGCTAGTGATCGAGCAACTGCCGCGCACGCAGCGTGAAAACGCAGAGGACTATTTCAACCGGTTACGTGACGGCGAGTAGCGATTGCTCCGCCGCGGTCGGGCAGCGATTCTCCCCGTTGTCCCGGTTAGTCCGGTTTTTGCGCCGCCCCCTGCTCGCAAGCGGCGTAACTTTCAGGAGCGCCCCGCCAATTCCCAGGAGCGGCGGGCATCCATCCCATCGGCAAGCCGCGGTACGCGATTTGCACGATTAGGCGAGATGGAGAATTGGCGCAAGACGCAACTTACCGGTAGCATGGGGCCGAGGCAGGAACGCCGACATTTCCATGAACATCTGGGACGTAGGGAGAGCATCTGTGAGAGCGCGCCTTTGGAACACTGCAGCAGCTGGAGTCTTGTGGGCGGGAACGCTGCTAGGCGGTTCGACCGCACACGCCCAAGCACTTCCGGTTGCCACGCTTAATCCGGCCCCCGTCACCGCGGCGCTCGACGAACTTGATGTTTGGCTCGGTAGCGGCGAGAACAGCGCCCGCTGGCAAGCCTATCTCAAAGCAGACCAACTCCGCGCGGAACTCGCGAAGGGCGGTGAAGCCGATCCGCTCGTGCTGAACCAAACGCTCACGCGGCTCGCCGGCAAGGCGAACGGTTTGCAACTCGAACCGTTTCAAAAGTTGCGCAAGGCGCTCGTCGTCTACGCCAACGAGGTCGGTGCCAGCTATCAAGGCGATTTCGCGAAGCTTGCCGCGGCTGACGTCGGCAACTACAAGCCGCTCACCCCGGAAGAGTTCGCCGCCATCCGCGCAAACATGCGCGACAAGGCCCAAGCTCTCGTCGCCGCGATGGGCGGCAATTCGCAACTCGCGCAGAATTGGAAGAAGTTCCTCCTGTGGGATCAACTCGCGCCAAACTTCGCTGACGATGCAGAGGTCTCGCGCGGCACGCTCCTGCAGCTCGACGAAGTGCTGAGCCGCTTCCGCGCCAATCAACCTGGGCTCGAGCTGCCGGCCTTCACCGACGCCGCTCGGGCGATCGCCAAGTATCGCGCCCTGGCTAGCTGGGGAGCTGCCTCGCAATCGCGCGACCTTCGCGGCGAGTACGAACGCCTGCTCAACTCGCTCGGCACCGAACTGCAACGGCATCTCGAACGCCCCACGACCGAAACCGGCTGGAAGGTTGGCCGCATCTTGGGCGTGATCGACAACCTCGGCCACTCGAGCGACTTCGTTCAATTGGTGCGCGAGCGGTTCGCCCAGAAGAACATCTCGGCGCAGTTTTCCGTTAACTTCGTCGATCGGATGCCGAATCGGAATCTCGATCAAGTCCGCCCGGTCCGCGACTGCATCTTGGGGACAAGCATCTTCGGCACCGCCCACACGCTCGGTTCGGTGCGCTACGACCTGCAACCGGCCGACGACAAGATTGAGCTGGTGGTCCACCTCGACGGCCTCGCGCACTCGCAGACTCGCGGCTACAACGGCCCGGTCGTGATCAATAGCCAGGGCCAAACCACCTACACGGCCAACAAGCGGATTTCGATCAGCGATGAGATCTTCGAAGCCGACCCGGCCGTGGCAAACGTCGATACGCGAACGCACATTAACTCGATCCAAAAGACCGGCGGCCAGTTCGCTGCCGGGCTCATCACGAAGGTCGCGTGGAAGCGGGCGTCGCAATCGAAGGCTCAAGCGGAGCGGATTTCGGCCGAGCACACTCGGCAGAACGTGATCAAAGAGTTCAACGAACGCGTGGCGAAGGACCTGGGCGACGCCCGCCTGCGGTACCAGCAGAAGATTCGCGATCCGCTGGTGCGGCGCGACATGTTTCCCGACACGACCCGGCTGACCTCCTCTCCGGAAGGGGTCGCGGCCGATTCGACGTTCGCCGCCCGCAACCAAATCGCGGCCGACAGCCCGCGGCCGCCGGTGAAGCCGGGGCAGGATCTCTCGCTGCAGATTCACGAATCGGCGGTGAACAACTATCTGCCGATCGCGTTGGCTTCCGCGCGAATCAGCCAAGAGACCGCGGAGCAGCAGCCGATCCTGAATGGCAACGTGCCGAACTGGATCAAGGTGCTGTCGGTAAAGAAGCCGGAACTGGCCGCCGCCGTCGCGACCGGCGCCGCGGTGGTCGACAGCGCGTCGAAGACGCTCGATCAGGTCGTCGAAGGTCAAGCCGACGAACGCGGCCCGAACGATCCGCCGGCATTGCCGCCGTTCAAGCCGTACTCGATCACGCTCAACTCGGAAGCGCCGGTCGGCGTGCGGTTCGACGACGGCAAAGTCGTCATTCGCGTGCGGGCCTCGAAGCTCGTCAGCGACGACATGGAGTACTCGAACTGGGACTTCATCATTACCTACGCGATCACTCAAGACGGCGATCGCATCGTGCTGAAGCGCGTTGGCGACATCGAAGTCTTCCCAACCGGGTTCGATCCGGCTTGGGACAAGCAAATGACGGCCCAGCAGTCGGGCTTCCGCAGCACGCTGGCGAAGAACATGAACGCCCGTGCGAATGCCGGCGAAAGTTTCCCGGCGGAGATTCCGATCGATCCGATCCGGATCACCAACGTCGGCACGCTGCTGCTCGACCAGCTTGAGGTGCAGGACGGTTGGCTGACGGTCGGCTGGATCCTGCCGCCCGCGGGACCATAGGTCTCGCTCTAGCCCCGGGCTTCGCCCGGGGGTCGGTTTCCATTCCGCAATGCGTTGTTGCGCGCAACGTCACCCCCGGGCGGAGCCCGGGGCTAGAAATGCTGCGGAGCAACCTAGAATTGAGCATCGCTTGGCCCCCGGTTTGAAGAACCGGGGGCCAAGTTTTTGTTGATGATCGGTCACTGGCGTTAGCGGACGGTTGACGCGACGATGGTGACTGAAGGAGCCGCCGCATCATGTTCGATCCGCAATCTTCGGTCGTCGACGTCGAGTTTGAATGCATCCCGCTGCGCACCATCGGGCGGACCGACATCCCCATGGATGCGTCGCCGGCGCAGCGACGGCGGGCCGAGCATATGCAGTCGGCGATCAACTCGTACGGCGTCGAGCGGACCTACTTCCTGCAAAACGCCCGCTGCGTCTTCCGGTTCGCCAACAGCGACGTCGAAGGCTCCTGCCGCTTCGAGTTCGAAGGTGTCGCGCGCACCGACGCCGGCGACCGGAAGTGCGACGAAGTCACTCTGGAAACGACGCTGGTGAGTGAAACCTGCGGCGGCGTTCCGCCTGCAGTGCAAGCATGGCTCGTCGAGCGCGTTCATCGCGCGGTGCTCGTGGAGTTCGACCGCTTCATCGCCGCCGGTCAGCTAGCAGCGCGAGCCGCGGAAGCCGACGCGCCGACTAAGCTTGACGGCGTCGGTGGCATGGACGTGTAACGCGTCGCTTGCCGCTACTCTCTAAAGTCCGCAGCGTGATCGACGCCGCTGGCAGTGCTAGCGACGCTGCCTCGTGAAATGCGAAAAATGTCAAAGTTTGCCGATTACGCAGACGATACCACCTTTACTGAGTAATTCGTCAGCCTGCGCGCGAGCTGTTCGCCCGCCGCGCAATGCTAGCGAAACAACGTAAACGTCGCGGCGCCACACGCCGCGGCGACGCACTGGGGGGTGCGAAACGGGCGGAAAGATCGCGCATGATGAATCGGCAACTACGAACGGCAACCTCGCTGCTGCTGTGCGGGCTCACGCTCTGCAGCGGTTGCACGCCGATTCAGCCCTTCTACTTCAAGGAAGATGGCGATCTCTCTCACTACATGGACGTCGCGACGAACATCGAATACCCCGATGTTCATACCACTCCGATCAACGACGTCTCCTCCGCACAAGCCCCGCTAACGCTCGCGAACGCCGACAACTTCAAGATGTGGGATCTCAGCCTTGAAGAGATCGTCCGGCTCACGCTTGAGAACAACACCGTCGTCCGCAGTCTGGGCGGCCGTATCAACGACGGCGGCCAGAATATCTCGACGACCGCTCCCGAAGCGTTGACGGCCGGCGGCGGCAACGCCATCACGACTTACGATCCGGCTCTGACCGAGAGCGGCTACGGCGGCAACACCGGGAGCCAGTTCAGTGGCCGCGGCGTCGAAGCGGCGCTGTCGGAATTCGACGCCCAGCTCGACTCGAGCCTTACGTGGCAAAAGAACGATCGTCCGCAGAACTTCGGTCTCGCCGCGGCGCCCGACTTCTTTAATCCGTTGTTCCGTCAGGATACCGGCCGTTATTCGACTGGCATCACCAAGAACTCCGCCACCGGCGCCACGTTCGACGTTCGCAACAACATCAACTACGACCAAAACAACAACGGCAGCCGCACTCAGGCGAGCGACTGGTTCGCCAACGTCGAAATGGGCGTGTCGCAGCCGTTGTTGCAAGGCGCCGGCGTCGAATACAACCGCATCGCCGGTCCGCGCAGCTTCTCGGAAGCGAACGGCAACTTCGCGGATCAGATCGACGGCGTGTTGATCGCCAAGATCCGCACCGACGTCACGCTCACCGATTTCGAGGCCGCCGTTCGCGACGAAGTGCGCGACGTCGAGGACGCTTACTGGGAACTCTACTACTGCTATCGCGAACTTGAAGCTCGCCGCACCGGCCAGGCCAGCGCCCTGGAAACCTGGCGTCGCGTGATGGCCAAGTTCCGCGTCAGCGGCGAAGGGGGCGAAGCGAACACTGAAGCTCAATCGCGGGCTCAGTTCTTCCTGTTCAAGACGCAGGTCGAAACGGCTCAGACGAATTTGTTCCGCGTCGAATCACGCCTCCGCTACCTGATGGGCCTGGCCGCCACCGACGGCCGGTTGATTCGCCCCAGCGACGAGCCGACCGTGGCGCCGGTGAAGTTCGACTGGGCGACCATTCACACCGAATCGCTCGTCCGTCGCGAGGAAGTTCGTCGGCAAAAGTGGACGATCAAGCGGCGCGAACTCGAACTGATCGCGGCCAAGAATCAGTTGCTGCCGCGTCTCGACCTCGTCGGCCGGTACCGCTGGCTCGGCGCCGGCGATGATTTAGTTAACGTGCCGCGCAACGGCATTCCGCCGTTCCTTGATGGCTCGAATGCCGTCGAATCCCTCACTAGCGGCGACTTCCAGGAATGGGAGGCGGGCCTGCAGTTCACGATGCCGCTCGGCTTCCGCCTCGGCAACACGACGGTCCGGCACTCGCAATTGCTGCTCGCTCGCGAACGGGCCGTGCTCCAAGACTTGGAACTCTCCGTATCGCATCAGCTCAGCGACGCGGTCCGCGATCTCGATCTGAACTATGGCGTCACACAAACCAACTTCAATCGTTGGAACTCCGAAGAAGACGAAGTGAACGCGGTCGCCGCGGTTCACGAAGTCGGCCGCGTCACGCTCGACCTGCTGCTGCAAGCTCAACAACGTCGGGCCGACGCCCAGACCGCCTACTACCGGTCGCTGGTCGACTACAACCGAGCGATCATGCGAGTTCACTATCGCAAGGGTTCGCTGCTCGAGTACAACGGCATCTTCTTGCAAGAAGGCCCGTGGCCGGGCAAGGCTTACTTCGACGCGACCCGTCGGGCTCGTCGTCGCGACGCGGCGATGGCGATCGACTACGGGTTCACCCGGCCAAACGTGATGAGCCGCGGCGTCTACAATCAGGCCCCGGGCACGGCCAAGGGCGCCGCGTACGAAGGCCCGGTTCCGACGATCGTGCCAGAGCCGCTGGCTCCGCCGGCGGAAGCGTTGGGCCCGCAGGCGTCGGTCAGCGATGCGGACATGTCGGAAAATCCAATGGAGCCGGTCTCCTATCTGGAAACCGCCGCCGCAGCGAGTACGATGAAGCCGTCGACGCTCACCGCTCTTCCCACGACAGCTCCCGCGGCAGGGGCAGTTGTCGCAGGCGCGTCGACAGTTTCGACTCCGTCGAATCCATTTGCGTCCTCGAACGTCGTTTCGAATCCCGTCGCTGCTCCACCTGCCGCCGTCCCGAATCCGTTTGGCGCTCCGCAACCGCTCCCTGCGGCTGCAGCTCCTGGCGACGCGGACGCGTCTGCCGCCTATGAACCTCAAGCGAATTACGCGCCTGCTGCAGCTGCTGCAAACCTTGCAGGCTGGTCAGGGGGAGAACGCTGACGCCTTGGCGAAGGCGTGCGGCATGAGCCGACGCACCGCCTTTCGCGATCTTGAAACGCTGCGTGAAGCTGGCGTGCCGCTGCATTTCGACAAGACCAGCGGCCGCTACTCGATCGAGGCTGAATACTTTCTGCGGCCGACGAATTTCAGCTTTGACGAGGCGTTATCGATTGTGGCGCTCACGAGCGATTTGGGAGCTGGCACGGAAGCGCCGTTCTTTGGTGCAGCACGATCTGCCGCGCTAAAGATCCAGGGGACTCTCGCTGCCGACTTGCGCAAGGAGGTGCAGCAGCTAGGACGGTACATCAGCATTCGTTTGAATGCGCTCGATCAATTGAAGGGGAGCGAGGCGGTCTATGCTCGATTGGTTGAGTCGCTCGCTGAGCGGCAGGTAGCGCAGATTCGCTACCAGAGCCTCACCGAGTGGGAGGTGATCGAAACGAAGCTCCGCCCGTACCAGTTGTTTTTCGATCGTCACGCCTGGTACGTGATCGGGCGGAGTTCGTTGCATTCAGGGCCGCGGACGTTCAACGTCAGCCGCATTTTGAACATCGAACTGCTCGATCAGAAGTATTCACGACCGCGCGGGTTTAGCCTCGCACGGTATCTCGGCAACGCCTGGAACATCATGCGCGACCTCGCTCCCGACGAGCAGGTAACGATTCGGTTCGCGAAGATCGTGGCGACGAACGTCAGCGAGGTCAAATGGCACAAGACGCAACGGCTTGAATGGCGCGCCGACGGATCGCTCGACTTCCATGCCCGGGTCTCAGGATTCAGCGAAATCATTTGGTGGATTCTGGGCTACGGCGAGCATGCCGTGGTCCTCCGGCCGGCGAAGCTTCGCAAACAAGTCGCGGCGCGGGCCGAGAATGTCTGCAAGATCTACGCGCGCGACGACAATCAACTGCCGGCGAGGCCTGGGACTGGCGCCGGCGCTCGGGTAAAACAGCGGTGAGCTGATTTCCTGCCCCGCCGCCCCGCACCCACGCCATGCCGCCATTCTTCTCATTCGACGGCATCGACGGCGGCGGCAAGAGCACTCAGCTAAAGCTCTTCTGCGAGTGGCTCGCCGAGCAGGGCCACGAACCCATTGTCTGCCGCGACCCCGGCAGCACCGCAGTCGGGGAGCGGATCCGCGAGATCCTCCTGGCAAGCGACGACTCGACGCCAATCGCCCCGCGCAGCGAGATGCTGCTCTACATGGCCGCGCGGGCGCAACTGGTCGACGAAGTGATCGTGCCCGCGCTGGCAGCTGGCCGGACCGTCGTTTCCGATCGCTACCTGCTCGCCAACATCGTCTACCAGGGACATGCCGGCGGATTGGCGATCGATTCGATCCGGCAAGTTGGCGCCGTGGCGACCGATGGCGTCGCTCCAATCTGCACCTTCTTGCTCGATCTCGATCCAGTCGTCGCGCTCAGCCGAATGGGCCGAGAGCTCGATCGCGTCGAAAATCGCGGGGCCGAATACCGCGAGCGCTTGCGGGCGGGGTTCCTCGCCGAAGCGGCGGCGATGGGGCCGACCGTGCATGTGATTGCCGCCGATCGTGACGTCGCAGCCATCCAAGCAGAGCTCCGCCAAATCGCGGCGCCGTTGCTTTGATGGGGTCGGGGGCCTTTTGCCACTCTCGGGATCGCCCGGAATGGAAAGTCACCAGTGGCAAAAGGCCCCCGACCCCGTAACCGCCAACAGCTTCAGACGGACAGAATGAATCCATTCCTGGGGCCTCTCCCCCAATCGGGGCGTTCCGTCGGGCTGATTCAGGCGCCTGTCCAGTCTGAATTGACTCGATTCAGGAAAAGCGCTAAAATGCCCTGGCACTTCGGTTTACGTCTCAGAATGTCGAAGAACCTGCCCACAAACAGCGCTTCCTGCTGGCGTCTTGCCGGGTAGATCGTCGATATGACAACAGTGTAAAGCCCGTGCAGGTGGATACCGCTGGCCGCAAGCCAGAGATGCACGGAACGCACGCCAAGGGACGACTTGGCTCGGGTCGCCGGTCGCAGTCCTTGGCGCCATGCCCTCAGGGAATGGGGCTGCGAACATGTATGTTCGGAGGAAGAGTGACGCTTGGGAGGCGCTCGCGCCAGCTAAGCTGAACCTCTATCTCGAAGTCCTCGGACGCCGTACAGACGGGTTCCACGAGCTGGAAACCTTGTTGGCGCCAATCCGCCTCTTTGACAGGCTCAGCTGGTCCCCTCGCGACGACCATGGCTCCGCCGAATTCTCGCTCGCGTACCACCCGACCTCCGCGGCCGAGCTGATCCGCCTCGCACCCGCCAACGAACACAACCTCGCTTGGCGAGCCGCCGAACTCCTAGCCCGGACTGCCGGGTTCGAGCCGCACGGGACGTTCACGCTCACCAAGCGAATACCTATTCAGGCTGGGCTCGGCGGGGGGAGCAGCGACGCCGCCTCCGCCTTGATGCTCGCCAACCGTGCCTGGGGCATCGACTACCCCACGGCGAAACTGAGCGAACTTGCCGCCCAATTGGGCAGCGACGTGCCGTTCTTCCTCGCTGGCCAAACCGCAATCTGCCGGGGCAGGGGAGAGCGAGTCGAACCAATCGACGATTTCCCCCGCCTCAATGTCGTCGTCGTCGCGCCGCGCGACGGCGTGTCGACAGCGGACTGCTTCCGCAAGCTCGCTGCCCCTGCGTGGGAAGGAGCGCCTGCGACGCCCGTCGCTGGTCGGCTCGCAGAACTGATCGACCTGCTTCGCCGCGGTTCGCTGCGGGCGGCGATGCAACGAATCGGCAATAGTTTGCAAGCTCCCGCCCGCCAACTTTGCCCCGCAATTGAACGCCTCGGCATCGCCTTTGCTGCGCTGGGGTGCTACGCCCACCAATTAACCGGAAGCGGTTCAGCCTACTTCGGCATCATGCGTTCAGCTCGTCACGCCCGACAAGCTGCCGCTATGCTGACGGCCGCCAACCTAGGGACTGTCTTCACGACCGCGACGTGCCGCTAAGGACTACCTCGCAAGGAGAACTGCCGTGGAAATCACCGAGGTCCGCATCAAGCTCATGGAAGAACCCGGCGAGCGTTTGAAGGCGTTCTGCTCGATTACGTTCGACAACTGCTTTGTCGTCCGCGACTTGAAGATCATCGAAGGGACGAGCGGCCCCTTCGTCGCGATGCCAAGCCGCAAGCTCACCGCGCACTGCCCACGGTGCGGCATGAAGAATCATCTTCGCGCCCCGTTCTGCAACCAATGCGGCAGCCAGCTCTCGAACGAGCGGATGCCGCTCGACTCCGACGGCCGCGCGAAGCTCTACGCCGACATCGCCCACCCGATCAACTCCGCCTGCCGTGAGATGATTCAAGAGGTCGTCGTCGAAGAATATTTCCAAGAGATCGAACGGGCGAAGCTGCCCGACTATATCTCGCGGTACGACGACTTCGACATGGACTACGGCGACTTCAAACAGCGTCCGCAACAAGGAGCCCCAGGCGAAACGCGGGTCGACCAGGCCCACCAACGACGTCACTCGCACCTCGGCAACAACCGCCCGCAAGCCGGTGGCCCGGTTCGTGAGCGCACTGCTCCGCCGACGACGCCCACGACGCCGAGCGCTGCACGCAACGCCTACCGCGAGCCGCCGGCCCCCGGTTTTGGCGCCGGGATCTTTCCTGGCGAGTGAATAGGTTGGGCTGATAGCGCTTGCTTACTTCTCAAGTGGTGCGGCCAACCACTGTGCATTAGCCATCTGGCGAATAGCGCGGCCCGCTGTGACCGTCGCGATGCGCGCGATCCTTTGCGATCGCTCTGCAACTTACGGTATGATGCCGACGCTAGTTGCAGACTCTGTGGGCGCGCTGGGGAGCGAGAATGGCCGTCGATGGCGAACGCGTTGATTCTACAAACCGCGCCTGCGCGTCGGTCGAAACCTGGCGACTTCGCGGCGGCGAAATGATCGCCGAGCATGATCTGCTGGCGGTCGAGGAGCCGTTGGAGATCCGCCTCGCGCATGGCGAGCGCGGCCATCGCGTGCGGCAAGCCGTGTCGATCACGATGCGAACGCCGGGGCACGACGTGGAACTCGCCGTCGGCTTCCTCTTCACCGAAGGGATCATCACGAGCCCGGAACAAATCGTCGGCGTCACCAGTTGCGGCGCCGGCAACGTAGCGTGCGTGAAGCTGCGGCCCGGCGTCGCCGTTGATTTGGCGCGGCTGGAGCGTCACTTCTACACCTCTTCGAGCTGCGGCGTGTGCGGCAAGGCGTCGCTGGAGGCGGTGCAGGTGCAACCGCGCGAGCGATGCCTACCGGAAGAGCCTGTAGTTGACGCCGCAATCATTCGTAGCCTGCCGGCGAAGTTGCGCGCAGTGCAGGAAGTGTTTGAACAGACAGGCGGGCTGCATGCCTCGGCGCTCTTCGACGCCGAGGGCGAGTTGCTCGTCGTGCGCGAAGACGTCGGCCGGCACAACGCGCTCGACAAGCTGATCGGCCACGAGTTCCTCGCCGAGCGGACGCCGCTTACGCAGAGCATCTTGCTGGTGAGCGGCCGCGTGAGCTTTGAACTTGTGCAGAAGGCGGCCGTCGCGGGGATTCCGATCCTCGCAGCGATCGGCGCCCCGTCGAGCCTGGCGGTGGAGCTTGCCGTTCGGCATGGGATGACGATTGTCGGCTTTGTCCGCGGCGATCGGTTTAATGTGTACACGGGCGTTGAGCGGATCCACGCGGCGACCGAGCAATCACCAGTTGAGCGTAGCGTCATCCTGAGTAACGCTGCGCCAAGCTGACGATCACTGAAACAATCGAGGATGGAGCCATGAGCCAGTCAATCGAACCAGTTCGCGAAGGCTCCCACAACGGCGAGTTCGCCAATTACCATCCACGGCACCACGCCCCGCACACGGCGACGGAACAACGCCCGCTCCCTTGCGTCGAAGCCGGCACGCTCGATACCCCGCATGGCGCCGTGGATCCGCTCGCTCCAACGCAACTCGCTGGCCTACGGCAGCGCGATCCAGAGAGAAAGGCAACCGGCATCGGCGCCGTGCTGTCGTCGTTCCACTACGCCTTGGGCGAAGCGGGCGTCGTGCGCGGCGTGCTGCCGCTGCTGCAAGTAAACCAGAAAGATGGATTCGATTGCCCCGGCTGTGCGTGGCCCGATCCCGACGGCAAACGCTCCCACTTCGACTTCTGCGAGAATGGCGCCAAGGCCGTCGCCCACGAATCCGACCGCCGCCGCGTGACAGCAGACTTCTTCGCCAAGCATTCGGTCGCCGAGCTTTCGCAACAATCGGACTACTGGCTTGAGCAGCAGGGCCGGCTCACCGAGCCGATGGTGTTGCGAACCGGCGCGACGCATTACCAGTCGATCTCGTGGGCCGACGCCTTCGCGCTGATTGCCGTCGAGCTCAACGCCCTCGCCTCGCCAAACGAGGCGTCGTTCTACACCTCCGGCAAAGCAACGAACGAGGCTGCCTTTGCCTATCAGCTGTTTGTGCGGCAGTTCGGCACGAACAACCTGCCCGATTGCTCGAACATGTGCCACGAAGCGAGCGGCACCGCGCTCAACCACGTGCTTGGTTTCGGCAAGGGAACGGTGAAGCTCGAAGACATCTCCCAGGCGAAGCTGATCTTCAACGTGGGCCACAATCCGGGGACGAACCACCCGCGGATGCTCTCGGTGCTGCAAGAAGCCAAGCGGAACGGCGCCAAGATTATCGCGGTCAATCCGCTGCCGGAGACGGGCCTCATTTCCTTCATGCAGCCGCAGGAAGTGGCAGGGCTGCTCGGCCACGCGACGCCGATTGCCGACCTCTTTCTGCAGGTACGCATCAACGGCGACGTGCCGCTGTTCAAGGGAATTCTCAAGGCGATCGTCGCGGCCGACGACGCCGAGCGTGGCGCCGGCATCGATTGGGACTACGTCAACGCGAATACCGCCGGCGTCGACGATCTGCTGGCCGACGTGCGGGCCGCGAGTTGGGATGAAATCGTGCGGGCGTCGGGCATTGAACGCGAGCAGATCGAAACGGCCGCCGCGTGGGCTCGCGAAACGGGCGAGATCATTTGCAGCTGGTGCGTCGGCATCACCCAACAGCACAACGGGCCCGGCAACATTCAGGAACTCCTCAACCTGCTACTCCTCCGCGGCGCCATGGCCAAGCCGGGTGCCGGGGCGTGCTGCGTTCGCGGCCACTCGAACGTGCAGGGCGACCGCACGATGGGCGTCTGGGAACGGCCGCAGCCCGAACTGCTCGACGCGCTGCAGGGGGCGTTCGATTTCAACCCGCCGCGCGAGCATGGCCTCGATTCGCAGAAGTCGATCGTCGCGATGCACGAAGGTCGGGTAAAAGTCTTCATCTCGCTCGGCGGCAACTTTTTGCTCGCGCTTCCCGATACCGCCTACGCTGCCGAAGCACTGTCGCGGACGCGGCTCACCGTGCGGATCGGGACGAAGCTCAATCGCTCCGACCTCGTGACCGGCGCGCAGTCACTCATTCTCCCCTGCCTCGGTCGCACCGAAGCCGACGTCACGCCGGCGACGCCGAACCGCCCCGCGATCGAGCAGTTCGTCTCGTGCGAGAACTCGATGGGCGTCATCCAGTGGTCGCGCGGCCGGTTCGCGCCGGCGTCGCCGCAACTGATGGGCGAGACAGCGATCGTCTGCCGCATGGCGGCGGCGGTGCTCGGCGACCGGGCGACGGTCGATTGGCCCACCTGGGCGGAAAATTACGATCACGTCCGCGACGGGATCGCGAAGGTGATCCCCGGCTGCCACGACTACAACGCCCGCGTTCGCCATCCCGGCGGCTTTTACTTGCCGAACCCGCCGCGCGAGAACGTTTACCACACCGACACCGGCAAAGCGAACTTCACCGTCAACCCGATCCCCGTCCACCAACTCGGGCCCGACCAGTTCGCGATGACCACGGTCCGCAGCCATGACCAATACAACACGACGATCTACGGCCTGCACGACCGCTACCGCGGCCTCCACAACGAACGGCGGGTGGTGATGCTCAACCGAGCCGATCTCGACGAGCAAGGGATCGCCCCGCATCAACTGGTCGACGTCACCAGCCATTGGAATGGCCAAACGCGGACCGCGTGCGGATTCGTCGCCGTCGAGTTCCCGATCCCCAAACGCTGCGCAGCGATGTACTACCCCGAGGCGAACGTGCTCATTCCGGTGGGGAGCGTCGAGCCGCTGAGCAATTGCCCAACGTCGAAGTGCACGATCATTAGTTTGCGGCCAAGCGAGCAGGGAAAAGTCGCCAGGCGCTAGTCGGTAGAAACGGCTCCCCCTTGCGGGAGCTTCTTGTAGGCGAACATGCCGAAATTTTCGTCGTCTTGCCCGGTGACGTCGAGAATTGTCGGACCCAGGTGCAGCTACCTGCGTAAGCGTCGACAAGCTTGCCATCGCGAAACTTCAGAGTCACTGAAGTAAAGTGCAGGTCGCCCGGCTTATAGTTCTGGTAATAGGACAGCGTTCCGGATTGCCCTTTCCCTCGTTGCACGCTCGGCGGCGCAATTGCGATCACAGAATCGACGTCATCACCAGCGCGAATACGTCCGTAGTAGAGGTCCTTCCAGATTGGATGGCACTCTTCGTCCATGGCCTGATAGATCTGCCACTCGTTGGCGCTGCCAACGCGAAACCATAGGCAAAATGCTAGAGGCGACGCGAGCGTCACCACAACGACGAGCAATAACAGTTGAGCAACGCGGCTGGAAAAGACTTTCATCTAGATCTCCGCCGCAAGGTTGTGAAAGAAGTAGCTAAGATACGCCAAGGCATGGACGACCTAGGCGGGCAGACTGCGACGATCCACCCTGCGGCGCAACGAGAGCAAGCAAAGGCCTATAACTAATGCACAAGCAATAAGCGATGCCCCCACCGTCCCTTGCATCGCCGAACAAGGAACGGAGTAGTAGCCGCCAATCGGTCCGAGAAAAAGCAGCGTTACATCGCCGCCGAACGTCTGGTTGGCGTCCATGAATCCAAATTGCTGGCCGCCGATCGTGAAAGTTAAATCTCGCCCGATTGCGTATTCAGCTAAGATCAGCATGGCAAAATTCTAATCGCTCCGGCTGGTAGCTCACCACATTGTCACTGCGGTCCGACTATTTCGCAGCGCCAAGTACTTTGAAGTCACGTTCGAGGCGCATCCCGCATACGCCCACCAACCTTGAGCCAAACCAAGGTTAAATCTCTTCTTTCAGATTCCCATCGCAGCGCCTCTAACGCTTCGCGCTAACTGCGCGATCGCGTCGCGCGACGACGACGTGCAGCCTTCGCTGTTCGTCAAATCTTAACGGCCGACCTGCAGCTAGCAGCAACTCGCCGCCGATATCTAGGTTGTCGCAAGTCACCTAGCTTAACACAGGTGACTGCGGCGCCGTGGCAGTCGGATAGACGATTGACCGCGACGCTCGGAAGAAAGCTCGCTACAAGAGCGAGCTTGGCGCGGATCGCCCTCCCGAGCGTCTGGTCGCCTCACGCTGAGTTGACATCAACGAAGTCCCTATGAGGTTCGTCCGTCGATGGTGGAAAACGCCGAGCGTCTACCGACGCTGGAACTGGTCCATCAATACGTCGCCCACACCCTGAGTCGCCTGGAAACCTTAGAACCCGATCGCTTCCCGCTCACCCAGCAAATTCTCAATCGCTCCGGCAAACCGTGCGGCATTTATTATTGCCTCCATGGCCCTCGGGCCGTCCGCCTCACCGCGATTTGGGAAACCGAGCAGAACACGATCTTGTTTTACGGTTCATGCGGCCGACGGATGCAGCGCACGCGATTGCTAGAAGCTCCGATGATCGAAGCGTGAGACCGGCCGGCTAGTGGCGCCATGCCCTGCTAGCGGCTGTTGTGCTGAATTATTTGCCGGACAGAGTTGCGGACTCCGCTCGGCTCGATATACTGTACATAAGTTCATAAGCCCCGCCGCGGGAAACATGGAGGTCAACCAAATGCTGGTTTTATCGAGAAAGCAATCGCAACGCATCAAGTTGGGGGATTCGATCGTGATCACAGTGGTGCGCGTCGCCGGCGACAAGGTTCGCCTCGGCATTGACGCCCCGCGTGATATGCTTGTCTTGCGCGATGAACTGGAGCCGCACGACGGCGCCGGTTTGGAGATCGAGGTCGCCGCCGGGGAGTTGGCGTCGCTGGCCCGTTCCGCCTAGTTCTTGGGAGCAGCGAATACGTCGCCAAGCTCAACGCGGTCTAAGAAGCACAACGTTGCGAGAAAGAGGGACAAGAGAGCCGGATCACGCTGATCGACACGATGAAATGCCGAGTTGTCCCGCCTCTGGCGGCGAGGCGCTCCCATCAATCCACCATCCTGTCGCTCGCGAGCATCCTGCGATCCCGTCCAACACTTCCGAACGACATATCCATCGCTTCAAGCGTTCAGTTCGACGACGGTTGCTCCTGAACTCGCGCATTGGTTAGAAACGCGAAGAGGCCGTCCCGACGGTGCCGGGACGGCCTCTTCGATTGAATTAAATTGTTCGGACACGCGAGACTAGTCGCGGGGACGAACGGCGCCGGTCAGACCGGTGTAGTCCGAACGGTCTTCTTCGTGCCAGAGTGGCTGGCCCGAGCGAATCCGCTCAGCCAACACTTCGAGCTTCTCACGGGAACCAGCCGGGGCTTGGGTCGCCTTGAATTCTTCGTCCATCTTCGGGGCGAAGTCTTCATCGTGACCGTACTTGAGGATCGCTTCAAAAACGTTCTTCAACTTGGGATCGGGCATGGTCCTGCTACCTTTGCTATTCAACGAACAATATTGCCTTGCATCGAAATGCGCCACAGCGAGCGAAGGCCGCCAAGCCTGCGTAAGTGCTCGCAAGAATCCTCAGCCGGCGTTGCAGAGGTGGGAAACTAAGGTGGGTGCTTCAACGGGGAGGCGATCCATTCGCCGCCACCAAGCTGCCGACTGATTTGAATTTTGGATTAAGCGATTATTACCAGCGTGAGAAGCAAGTCAAGTTTTTTCCCCCTTGACTTGAAGGCTATTCGCAAATTGAAAGTTGCATTGCGCGAATCCTTGCCGCCTGGGCGAAGCTGCTAGCTGAAATAGGCGTTGCGACTTCCCGCAACGCGTGCATTTCACGCGGTAAAATGCGACGATTTCGCTGACATTGCGAGGCGTTATGGCCTGGTTCCAAGAGCTGATTGAGCTACCCGCCAAGTCGCGCGGGTTTCATCTGATCACGCGGGACATTTCCGCGAAGCTCCCCCAATTGAGCGGGGTGCAGGTGGGGCTTTTGCACCTCTTCATCCAGCATACCTCCGCGTCGCTCTCGATCAACGAGAACGCCGACGCCGACGTACCGCTCGACCTCGAGTCGTCGTTCAATGCGATCGCGCCCGAAAGCTTTCCGTATCGTCATACCTGCGAAGGGCCCGACGACATGCCGGCGCATGTGAAGGCGTCGCTGTTGGGGGCGTCGCTGACGATTCCGATTCGCGAAGGCCGGCTGGCACTCGGCACGTGGCAGGGGATCTACCTCTGCGAGCATCGTAACCATGGCGGACGCCGGCGCGTGGTGGCGACGATTTGTGGGGAGTGAGTGGGCAGTGGGCAGTGGGCAGTGGGCAGTGAATGCTAGTAGAAATACTCCCTACTGAATTTTGAGGTTCCCTCCCCTTGAGGGGGAGGGCTAGGGAGGGGTGAAGGCAGCTGGTACCAGGGCTCATTACCCCCACCCCAACCCTCCCCTCAAGGAGGATTATGCAACTGCTAGCAGCGTCTTGAAAAGAAGGAGTCCGCGTTCCACCTTGTCGGTAGCAAACCCCTGACAAGGAGAGTTTTATGGAACGCGAACTCTGGCTGGCACTTTACCTATTAGCGCGCGGATTGGACAAGCGTTGGGGAAGTTGGAAGTACTCGACGGCGGAGATTGTGGCGGTTTACTTCTGGGCGGTGGTGCACGATCGGCCGACGAGTTGGGCGGCGTGTGCCGAGGAGTGGCCGGCTGATCTGCGGCTCGATCCACTGCCGCCGCAGAGCACGCTCAGTCGACGACTGAAGCAGGCGGACGCCGTGGAGTTGTTGACGGCGGTAGAGCAGCAACTGCTGATCTTAATTGGTTTAGGGCGGCAGTGGATCCACATCATCGACGGCAAGGCCTTGGCGGTCAGTCCGATCAGTCAGGACCGGGACGCCGCCTGGGGTCGCGGCGCGAAGGGGAAGCAGAAAGGTTACAAGCTGCACGCCGTGTGGAATGGAGGGCCGTTGTTTACGACGTGGTCGCTCGCTCCGATGAACGTGAGCGAGAAGACCGTCGCGCGTCAGTTGTTCGAATCACTGCCAGGCGGCGGTTATCTGCTGGGAGATACGCAGTACGACGCGAACGGGCTCTACGATGCGGCGGCGCAAGCCGGGTTTCAACTCGTCGCCAAGAAGACGCCCAGTCGCGGTCGCAACGGCCTCGGCCATCGTCGCCAAAGCCCGAGCCGCCTGCGATCGATCGAACTGTTGGCCACGCCGTTCGGCCGCGAGCTCTATCGCGAGCGTGGCGCCATCGAGCGACAGTTCGGCGTCTTGGCAAGCACCGGAGGAGTCTTAGCCCCGCTGCCAGCCTGGGTGCGACGCTTCCACCGAGTCCGACATTGGGTGCAAGCCAAATTCATTCTCAACGGCCTCCGGTGGATCAAAATCCGGCAACCGGAACTGCTGGCACTTGCATAATCCTCTCAAGGGGGAGGGAGCCACACAATTTAGACCTCGCAGGACTTGGGGGCCGGCGGCATGAACGTACGCCGACATCGAGTTACTCGCGACAAATGCGGCCTCTCACATACACATCCTCGCCGATCGTCTCGATCCGCGGCGACGCCAAGCGAAGTGCATCGGCCATTAGCGCGCGGCCCGCACCGCGAACGGGGCTCGGCCCAGCGCCGCCAATGAGTCGCGGGGCGATGAAGGCATGGACCTCGTCGATCGCATCGGCGTCGAGCACCGCGCCGAGGACGTGGCCGCCCCCTTCGACCAGAATGTTGGTCATCCGCCGCCGGCCGAGTTCGTCGAGCAGCGCGAGCCACCGCTCGCCGGGGGCGATCGCAGCAGCCGGCGCTTGCCAAACTTCCGCGCCCGCCTCGCGCAGCGCGTGGCAACGGCTGTCAGGAGCGTTCGCCGCAGCGGCGACCAACAGCGGAGCGTCGACCGCAGTCCGCACCAGTTGGCTTTCAAGAGAAAGCACCGCCTGCGAGTCGAGCACAATTCGAGTCGGGATGCGCGGCCCAGCAGGGCGGGGGGTGAGCAGCGGATCGTCTTGCTCCGCCGTGCCGCGGCCGACGACGATCGCATCGACGCGACCGCGCAACTGATGAACGATCGCCCGCGACGCTTCGCCGCTGATCCACTGGCTGTCGCCCGTATGGGCGGCGATCTTGCCGTCGAGCGTCATCGCCCACTTGGCAATCACCCACGGCCGAGTGACGGTCATCAACTTTGCGAACGGCGCCAGCAGCTCGCGCGCCTCCGCGATGCCCTCCAGTAACTCGACGTCGATACCTTCCGCGCGAAGGCGCTCGATGCCGCGACCGTCGACGACCGGATTCGGATCGCGATGCCCGATGACGACGCGCGTCACGCCAGCGGCGATGAGGGCCTCGGTGCACGGCGGCGTCTTGCCGGTATGAGCGCACGGCTCGAGCGTTACGTACGCCGTCGCCCCACGCGCTGCGTCGCCCGCCATGCGGAGCGCTTCGATCTCGGCATGCGGCCCGCCAAACCGCTGATGCCACCCTTCGCCGACGACTGCATCGTTGCGAACAAGCACGCAACCAACCATCGGATTTGGCTCAACGAATCCCTCGCCGCGATACGCGAGCTCAATCGCCCGCTGCATGTATCGTGATTCGTCGTTCATCGGCGGTTGAATTCTCACCACGAAGGCTCAAAGACGCGAAGGAGTTCACAAAGAACAGCAGCGGGAGATAAATACTTCACGCTCCAACTACTAATCGGCGATAGTTCCTTCGAGACGTCTTCGTGCCTCATTGACTTTGCGGTTAGCACGGAACCTCTACGGCGTCCAAATGGCCGACTTACCGCCGCCGCCCGCTGCGGGGGCTGCGGCCGGGGCGCCTTGGTCCGGCGTCCACAAGCGGTTGGCCGGCGCGGCGGGAGCCGCTGGCATTCCGCCGCCGGCGCCGGTCGGCAATCCGCGCGGCGTTAGCAAGCCGGCGGTGTACAGCAGCCGATAGGTCGCTTCCGCGATGCCCGGTTCGCTGAGGTGGTTCGCCCGCAGATCGTTGAGCGTCTCCTGCACGCCCATGGGGTCGCCCCGTTCGATCTGCACTTCGAGTTCAAGCAACGCCCACTCGCCCGCGGACTTGCCGGCCTTCGCAGCCCACTCTTTCGCCTTGGCGGTCCACTGCAGCGCGCGATCGGGATCTGGTTCCGAGCGAATCAACTGACGATAGACCGGCGCGAGATCAACGCCTGGCGTGTCGCGGCTCACGAGTTCATGCGCCAACGCGAGCGACGCGACGGCGGCGCCCGACATCGAGGCGCGATTGAACAACTGCATCAAACGATCTTCCGGCACCTTCGCCAGATCAAGCCGCGGCAGGCGCGTGATGGGGATGCGTTCCCAATTGACTGCCGACGGATCGACCGCTTCGGCCCGCGGCACGCCAAGCGTATCGCGCAGCTCCTGGAACATCGCCTGCTCCTCGGGATCGACGGCCGCTTGTTCGACGATCAAGATGCTGGCGAGCAACTGAATCTTCAGGTCAGCGCGACTCGCGGCGTCGCGCGGCGATAGCCCATCGAGCCCAGCGCGGGGGGCCGCAACCCAGTCTTCAACGATCGCCTTCCGACGACGTTCGGCCAACAACTTCCGCCGCAGGGCCGGCGGCGTGTCGTTCGGCAGCCGCCACCGCCAGCTAAGGGCTTCTTCCGAAGCCGACTTCTCGGCAACCACTTCTTCGTCACCGTGCGGGCCGATGGCGTCCCCAAGAACTTCACCAATCAGCTTCTCCACGTTGGCGAAGCCATCGCCGCGATCAGTCGTCACTTCGACGCGCGCGTCGCGATCGGTTCGCTTGCCGTAGACGCTGATGAACGCCAGGACGTTGGGAGCCTCATCGAGCTTCAGATCGACGCCCGTCTTGGGAATCGGGCGGTCGAGCAGAATATGGGTGCTGCGCGGCCGAGTGACTTCGTCCTCTTCGAGCGATTCGGGATCGAGTTCGTAACGCTCGATCCGTTTGTCGCTAGCCAAGCGTTCCGCTACGACGTCCTCGTTGAGAATTGGGTAGGTGATCCGCACCGACGCCAGGATCGGCTCTTCGAAATTCGGATCGACGAGTTGCGCTAGCGCCTCAGCTTCGACCGCTTCGTCGAGCGGTACGCTCAGGCGCGCGAAGTGATGCAATCCATCAGCGAAGCCCGCCTCATTGCCGAGCCAACCTCGCATCAGCGCCAGGTTATAGGTAACAGCCGGATCGGGATTCGCTTCGTTGACGATGTTGGCGAACTGGGCCTCGGCCCTGCGCCATTGGCCGCGACGGGCTAGGCGAAGTCCCTCCTCGAAAATGTTCTTGGTCGCCGTCGCGAACTGCGGCGGGCATTCCATCAGCATGAGGTTGTCGCGCAGCAGCAGCGGCAGGCCGCCTTGAAGATTGAGCCGAAGCAGCAGCTCGAGCGCGCGGTTGTCTCCTTCCGGAGCGACGCCGGCATAGAGCAGCAGGTGCGCGCGAGCGGCAATCATGTCGCCGTCGAGCAGCAACGCATGGCCGACGCCGCCGATCGCTTCAAACACCCGCTGCGGCATGTCATTGTTCGTCAGCTCCAGGGCGTCCTGCAGCCGCGAGACGGCGTCGACGACTTCGTTGCGCGAAGCGGCTAGCAGCGCCCATTGAGCGTGAGCCGACGGGTTTTCCGGTTCGACGGCCAGAAAGTGCTTCAGCGTCTTCTCGGCCGCGTCGAGATCGTTGAGCGACAGCTCGATCATCGCGCGAATATCGAGCAGCGATGCGCGGTCAGGCTGCTTCGCAAGCAACGACTCGACATGCTTCAGCGCCGCATGCGGTTGCTCGCCGGCGACCAGCTTCGTGATCTTCTCGATGTCGGCGGCCAAGTCCGAGCAGCAAAACTTCAACTTCTTACCGCTGCCGCACGGGCAGAGAGAATATGGATCGATGGCCATGACGGCGTAACTTTCTGCGTGGTGGTGAGAGACGAGCCGGGCCAGCGTCGAACGCGAGCCGACAGGCCGTTTATGGTAGCAAAACGGCGGGAAGGGGACGACCCGCCGGAAGAACGAGAAACCGCCGACAAACGCTGATGAACGCAAATCGAATATTCATCTGCGTCTATCTGCGTTCACCGGCGGTTGCCCTGTAATCGGCTCTCAGCCAAGCGAACCCAGCTTGGTCTCTAAGAGTGCGAGCAGCCCCTTTTGCGGATCGGCGAACTTCCGCAGTCCTTCTTCCATCAGCGTCTGCTCCAGATGGACGGCGTCGACCTTCGCCGCGATTTCGCCTAAGACTTCCGGCGGCGGCAGTTCGTCAATCGTCCGGCGGAACGCTTTGCCGCTCGACTGCACGGCGTCGTTCGTCGCGGGCGGGTTGGTTTGAATGTCGCTGCCGACGAGCGCTTCGACATACTTCCACGGCGGATCGCTCGCTCGCTTCGTGCCAGTGCTGGCGAAGACGATTTCCTGCTTCAGCGGCGTCCCCTTGCTGGCCCAGAATTCTTGGTTCGCTCGCCAGATCTGTTTCGCGTTGACGATGCCGACTTGCCCTTGAGAAGCTTCCGACAAACTCGGCACGTACTTCTCGGTGTACACGTCGAGCCGTGAGATAAAGATGCTGTAAACGCTCTTGAAGGCGTCGAGCGACTTCCGCCGCTGGGCGCCGCGCCACACGGCATCGCGAGCGGCTTCATATTGCCGCATCGAAAAGACAAGCGTCACGTTGAGCGAGATGCCGCGGGCACAGAGTTCCTCGAGCGCCCCCAGCCCCGCGGGCGTCGCGGGGACTTTGATCATCCGATTGGGACGATCTTTCGACCACTTCGTGCCGAGTTCGATGTACCGCGCACTCCGCTCTTCGATCGATAGCTTGCACTCAGCGTCTTCGAGCAGCGGGTCGAGCTCGAAGCTCACATAGCCGTCATCCCCCTTGGTGTCATCCCACACCGGGCGGAAGACCTCTTGCGCGGCGGCCACGACTTGGTCCGTCAACGTCCACGCGGCGTCGGATACCGGCAGCCCGTCTTTCAACAGCTTGGCGAGTTGATCGTCGAATTTCCCTGTCTTCACCAGGTCGCTGATAATGATCGGGTTCGAGGTCGCCCCCGAGGCGCCAAGCGCGCGGTTGGCGCGAACGAGATCGGGGTCGACCGAGTCGAGCCAAATCTTGGTGCCGGCGGCGATGATCGATTCGATGGGGGAGGGCATAGCGGGGGACCTGAGATCCGGGGGGCGGGACGCCGCCATCATAGCGAATTCCCACGGCGAGCCAAAAACAGCCCGGCGCCGCGGCAGCAGGGCGGCGACGCACGGCGCCAGCAGTATTGTTAATCTGCGCAAAGTAGCCCGACGCTGTGCTTTATCTGCGACCCTGCCAATTGTTCCGGTCGAAACGTTTTTGGCGATTCTAGCGGTTATTCCTGTGCTGATGGGGGATGGCGGACGATTAAACAGTTGTGCAAACGGCGGCGCGAATCGCGCGTCGCTGGGGGACCGTTTGGCGAGGAGACCGTCCGGTGAAAATCATCCATCCTCTTCTGTTGGGTCTGACGCTCGCGCTCGCGAGCCGAGGAGCGACCGCGCAAGAGGTCTTGTCTGGACCGCTAACCGGCGACGCCGCCGATCTGCCGCCCGCCATCGATCTCACCGAAGATCCGAGCTACTCCGGCCAATCGGTCGCCGATGAACTCGAACCGATCGCCGTCGGCGAGGAATCGCAAACCTTCGATGGTTCGATCCTTGGCGAACCGATGCAACTGCTCGAGCAGTGCTCGCCCTACTTCGAAAGCTCCGGCACCTGGCTGCAACGCGGCTTCTGGTTCACCGAAGTCGACTACGTCGCGTTCAACCGCGGCTGGGAACGCAAAGGCCTCGTTCTGGCGAACGAAGAACGGATCGTTACGACGAACCCGATCGGCCAGTACATCGTTCAAAACGTGCTGAACATCGGCGGCGAGAAGCCGGGCATGGACGGCGTCGGCCGCATTAAGCTCGGCCGCTTCCTATTCCGCGACGCTCGCAACCGCGATCACTTGCTCGAAGCGAGCTGGCTCGGCGGCGGCAACTGGCAGCAGGCCGTCAGTCTCGACGCAGCCACGACGGCCGGCTTGCAAGTTTCGAATTTCATCGACCGGGTGAACGAATCGTTCGACGGCGCCCGGAACATGGACTACTCCTACAGCAGCCAGATGAACAGCGGCGAGCTCAACTACACCGTGCGGACGCGCATGTCGCGAGATCAGTTGCAGTTGCAACCGAACGGCACCTGGGTGCGGGCCGCTAATCCGACGAAAACCTATGCGTACTTGGCTGGCCTGCGGTACGTCGACGTCAGCGAAGACCTCAACTGGAACGCCACAGAGATTCCGATCAGCTCGACGCTGAGTGAAAACGGCTTTTACACCGTCGACACCGAAAATCGGATGCTCGGCACGCAAATCGGCGGCTCGTTCGGCTACGAAACGGCCCGCTGGAGCATCACCGCCACCGCGAAGGGCGGCGGCTACTGGAACCGGATGCACCTGAACTCGTCCTTCCAGGTCGGCCAGACGACAATCCTTAACAGCGGCGAAACCGACAGCACGGAAGACAATCTCTCCTTCGTCGGCGAAGCCGGACTGTTGGCCAAATGGCACCTTCGCCCGAACATCTCGCTGCGGGCCGGCATGGACATCCTGTACATCGAATCGATCGCGCTGGCGCCGTTCCAAGTCAACTTCATCCCGGGCGGCTACTCGGCGATCGCCTCGGGCGGCGACAGCGTCTACATGGGCGGCTCGCTCGGCGTCGAATCGTACTGGTAACCGAACGCCTTTAGTCACGCCGAAGTGCTAGCAATCACACGAGCCGCGGAACCAAGTTCCGCGGCTCGTTTCATTTACGCTTACCCCTACCCGGGCTCCGCCCGGGGGTGAGTTCCCATCCCGGTAAACGTTGCCGCGTGCAACGCGACCCCCGGGTGGAGCCCGGGGCTAAGAACTACATTCGCGTGACTCACGGGCTCCCCTTCGGCCGTCTGTGACGCATCGGCAGTCTCGGCATTTTAGCGGCGTTTTAACGCCCCAGCTTCCCCGCCGAAGCCCCCAGTCGGCGTAGACTCTACGGCCCATTCACGGTACCGTGGTTGCTTGCATTGCGAGCGCGCAGGGCTGTTAGTTCGCGAGCGAACGCCAGCGGCCAAACGCGCGCCTTCAAGCCTCCTTCACGAAGAACGGGGCGACTTGCATAGACCCTCGCGATTGGCTTTCCATGCCGACGAAGCAACCTTCATTTCTGGCGCGTACGACCCTCGGGCCGCCGAACTATCTACTGGTCGCGATGGCGACCGTTTTCATGCTGGCGATGGCGCCGCTGGGAGCGTGGAAGGCCGCCCAGCGCACCTCGAACCAAGCCCAGTCGTGGCTCGCCGCCTCGCATGGCGTCGCCAAGCTCGATCGCGAATTCCGAGACCAGTTCGCCGACCAGCAATTCATCCAGGTAAGTTGGGACGATTGCACCCTCGGCAAACCAGGGAAGCTGGCGACGCTCGCACGCACGCTCCAAGGCGCGCCGGGCATCGCGCGGATCGAAACCGGACCGCAATGGATTGAACGACTCACGTCGGCTCCCTACGGTTGGGCCGAAGAAGGCGCCGTCGCCCGCTTGGAAGGAACATTCGTCGGCCCAACGCAACGCGACGAGCGCGGCGCCTCGTTGGGACAAGCCTCGCGGCTGACTTGCCTCGCTGCCTACCTGACGCCGATCGCCGCCGCAGACGACGCCCAAGTCGCGGCCGTGCTCGAACAGATTCGCCGCGCCGCCGCCGAGAGCGGCGTCGATCCCGCCAGCCTACGGGTCGCCGGCCCCGCGATTGATTCGCTCCGCGTCGGCCAAGAAAGCACCTGGGCGATGCTCCGTTGGGGCGGACTCGCCGTGCTGCTCGGTTCAACGATTTGCCTCTGGCGGCTGCGAAGTTTCCAACTCGCCGCGCTCGTCTCGATCCCAGCGATCGCCAGCGGCGCCGCAACGCTCGCCATCGTCTACTACTCGGGCGTGCTGGAGGTCCTTGCTCTCGACCGGTCGCTGCCGCTGCTCGGCGTGGCCGACTCGCTCGTCCTGGCGACGCCGCTGCTAACGTATGCGTTAACGCTGCTGGCTAGCCTGCGAATGGTCTACTACTACCGCGACGCTCGTTTGTCGCAAGGCGTCGCAGGCGCCGCTGAACGCGCGGTTTCCGATGGTTGGCCCGCCTGGGCGATCGTAGCACTGCTGTTCGCGGCGGTGATGGGCGCGTTCTGCTACAGCGAACTGTTGCCGCTCCGCCGCTTCGGGTTGTTTGCCGGCATGGGCGCCCTCGCCAGCGTCGGCGCGGTGCTGTCGATCATCCCCGTGTGGCTTCATCGCTTCCCGACCGACGAACGGCAAATCCAGGCAATTGCCGGCCCGCGCCGCGATGGCTCGCTATCGCCGCGACTCGCCGCGATCTTCGAGACCGCCATCTCGGGTCGCGGCATGATGGCGGGCTTCGGTCTGTTGGTGTTCCTGCTCGCCTTGGCCGGCGTTCGCGGTCTCGCCCCGGCGACGCAGTTGCCGGTCGCCCTGGCCGATCGCTCAACGCTGGCGAGCGACTACGATTGGTTCGGCGCCCGCATCGGCCATGCCGTGCCGATGGAAGTCGTGTTGAAGATCCCCGACCTGCGGAACCGCCGCCCCGACGAGTCAGCCGAAGCCGACGGACAGCAATACCGCATGACGCTCGCCGAGCAGCTTAGCCTCGTCGATGAAGTCGAACAGCGCGTCCGCACGCTCCCCGAAATCAGCGGGACGCTCTCGGCCGCGACATTGCAACCAGCCGCCGGCGGTCAAATCGACGACGAAGAAATCGCGAGCATCGTTCGCCAAGACTGCAACAATCTTGAATTGCTCCAAGCCGAGCGACGAGCCGGCAGCAGCGAACAAACCGGCGTGCAACTCTGGCGGATCAGCGGCCGGCTGATGGCCGCCACGCCGGGCGTAGAACTCGATTACCTCTCCTCGCGCGCACGACTTCGCAGCGCCGTCGCGCCGATCGTGCTCAGCTACGAACAACGCGATTGGCTCGTTCGCGAACTTCATGAGCGCGGCGGCCAGCTCCAGCGGGCCGACGTTTGCGTCCTCTACCACGGCGGCGCCGATTCCGACGCCCCCGCGGCGAACTCGCCCGAAGCGCTGTTCAGCTCGCTGATGGCTCGCAGCGGCGTACAGGGCGGCGCCGTGAAGTACTTCAACCTCGCTCAACTGGAGCGGGGGGATGAGATCAACGCCGACGCCGTCGGTCGCGCCAGCGAAACGTTGAAGTACGCTCACGCCGTCATACTCGCCTCACAACCAGCCGACTTGGCCGTGGCCGGCCGAGTCGCCGTCGCGATGGAACAACTCGCCCAGGCGGGCGTCAACGCCGTCGACGTCTCGAAGCTTCCCGCCATCGAAGAATCGGCGACGCAGCTCGCCGTTCAATCGGGCGGTCCTGGTCCGATTCTGTTCGAAATGACCGGCACGCCGATCATTGCCGCCACGATCACCGAAGAACTCGTCGCGACGCTCGACAATGCCTCGTACTGGATCATTCCCGGCCTGATCGCCGCGATGATGTGCGTCGTGTGGCACCCGGTGGTCGGCCTCGCGACGGTCGCGGCCGTAACATTGCCGCTTGCGCTGACGCTCGGCGTCATGGGCTGGGCCGGCGTGAAGTTCGATCTCGGCATTGTGCTCGTGGCGGGCCTTGGTCTTGGCACGGCGTTCGACAGTGCCGTCCATTACGTTGCCTGGTACCGTCGCGGGATCGAAGCCGGCCTGTTCCGCCAGGAAGCCGCTCGCATGGCTTACGCTCGCTGCGCCCCGGCCACCGTCGACGGCGCCCTCGCTGTTGGCATCGGTCTCACCGTCTTGGCATTGAGCCCGGTCACTTCGCTGCACGAACTCGGCATTGCCGCGCTCGGCCTCGAACTGGCGTCGCTGTTCGCGTCGCTCGTCGTAATGCCGGCCATCATGGCGAGCCCGCTGACCGGCATGATGGGCGCCGACGCCGCTCCGGAAGACGCCGCCGTCGAGGTGGCTCCGGTTCGCATCGTCTTGCCAGGCGAGGGAGACGGCGAAATCCGCCCCAGCCGCACCGACGTCGCGGCCGCCGGCGTTCCCGCCCCGGCCCACCGCGGCCGCAGTGGAGTGCCGACCGGCAACGAAACCGCAGCCGCCGACGGCCCCCACGCCACGCTCCAGGCGAAACTGCAACGGCTCCGCCACGTCGGCGGCGAATGATCCGGCCGCGGCGACGCCGCCCGCCAGACCTACGTTTCCGCGCCCTCCCGCGAAAGCGGCCCGGGTGATTGCTACACTGAGGCAACGGCCGCCTCGCGCCGTCCGTGAAAGCCACCGGCTCCGCCGGCGGACGAACCAGCGGAAGCGTCGCCATTCACCAACGGCCCTCAGCCGTCGACGATGCCGGCAATCCATTCCCTTCGCACAACTAGCACCATCGCCGCAGCCACATGTCCTACCGCAATCTAATGCTGCTGCTGGCAACGCTGCTCATCTCGTACGCATGCTACGTTCGCGCCGAGCAGAACCCCTACGCCCGCTACGTCGCCGCCGGGTTCTCCGTTATCGACGAATGGGCGCTCGAGAAGGCGCCTGACCAGGAACTCTTCAATGGCGCCATGCACGGCATGATCGCCGTGCTCCATCGCCACGGCGATCAGCATTCGGAATTCGTCGACGCTCATCAACAGGCGGCGTTCACCGAAGAGTTCGACCAAGAGTTCGGCGGCGTCGGCATCGTCCTGCGAATGCTCGGCAAGCCCCCCGTGCCGACAGTGATTGGTCTGCCGCAACCAGGCACGCCGGCGGCCGACGCCGACATTCGTTTGGGCGATCGCATCACTGCCGTCGACGGCCATTCGACCGACAGGGTCGAGTTGCCACAAATCACGCAGATGGTTCGCGGCCCCGTCGACGAACCAGTCACCCTGCAGGTCCAACGGCCCGGCGCCGCGGAGCCCCACGACGTCACCGTCAATCGCGCGGTGATTATGGTAGAGTCGGTCATCGGCGACGTCCGCGGCCCCGACGGTCGCTGGAACTACCTCATTAGCGAGAATCCACGCATCGGCTACGTGCGGATCCGTAAGTTTGGCGATAAGACCGCCGAAGAACTCGCCACGATTCTGGCCGACCTCACGGAAGAAGACGAATTGGCCGGCCTGATCGTCGACGTCCGCGACGACGCCGGCGGCTCGCTCGACGCGGCCGTTGAAATCAGCGATCTCTTCCTCCGCGCGGGACGCACCATCGTCTCGACCCGCGACCGCGACGGTCGCGTCCGCGATCGCTACCTCTCCACCGGCACCGGCGGTTACGCCGACGTGCCGCTCGTCATGCTCGTCGACCGCAACAGCGCGAGCGCCAGCGAAATCGTCGCCGCCTGCCTGCAAGATTACGATCGCGCGAAAATCATCGGCGAACGCTCCTACGGCAAAGGAACGGTGCAGCGGTTAATGCCGATCGAATCGGGCCGTAGCTTGCTAAAACTCACTTCGGCGACCTACTGGCGCCCCAGCGAGAAGAACATCCATCGCATGGAAGGGGACGACGACTCGGCCGAGTGGGGCATCACGCCCGACGACGGCTTCGTCGTGCCGCTAACGCCGGAGGAGTATGACCTCTGGAGCAACTATCGTGGTCGCCGCGACCTGATCGGCGACAGCGCCGACAGCGTGCTGCTCGACGAACTAACCGAGCAAGACGGCAAAATCCCCGCCGACTACCGCGACGCCGCACTACAACGAGCGGTGGAGTTTCTGAGCGAGCAGAAGAAGGACTAAGCCGTCCCCCTAGCCCCGGGCTCCGCCCGGGGGCCGCTCTCCACTCCGGTCGACTTCGCCGCGCGTGAGGCCACCCCCGGGCGGAGCGCGGGGCTAGAAACGGAACGCACAGCAGGCGAGAACTTTAGCGAAAAGCTCTCGATTCTTCGCTCTTTTCTAAATAGTTCGACGACGCCTCTTCGCAGCGCGACGCCCGCTCGCAGGTCGCCAAATCTTACGCAATCCGCGTCTCTTCCGGCCACTTGCAACCGCCGTTGAAGAAACTTCTTCCAAGCGTTTCCAAAGCAATCGCGGCGGCGGCGAACGCCGCGCCATCCAACGCATCGCAAGTCATTGACGCTAAGCCACTTGGCCTCGCCGCCGGCGCTGCGAGCACATCGTTCAACGCCATTGGCACGCGGAGTGCATTAAGAGATGCCGTTCGAATCTTATCCGGTCTCTCTCAGTCAATAGCAATCTCATCAACGCGGCCGCGATGGATGCCGCCGCGAAAAATCGAAAAGGAAATCGTCATGGTCGCCTCTAACAAATCACGCCGAGTTGTTTGCACGATCGTCCGCGTCGCGGAAGAACCGCAAATTGATTCGAGCCGTTACATTCGGAAGCCGAGCACGCTTGTACCTTGGGCCGACCCGTACATCGCCGGATTGGTCCGCCGTCTCCAGAGCGAAGTTCGCATGGAACGGGCCGAAGCCGCCGACCGCGGCGAAGCGGTGGACATGTTCGACAATCGCGGCGCCGTCGCGTGGCTCGCCCAGTCGGCAGTCGCCGACCTCGACCCGCCCGCCCCGTTCGGCGAAGAAGAATGGCAGTGGAGCGAAACGCCCCGCTGGTCGTTCGAAGACGAACCGGCCGCTGAGTAATCCTAGCCCCGGGCTCCGCCCGGGGGTGACTTCCCATACCGATCAACTAACCCACACGTGATGCAACCCCCGGGCGAAGCCCGGGGCTAGAAACAAAACCCAACTTCATCCCAAACGCGAAAGGATTCGCCCATGCTCACCTTCCTCGCCGCCTACCTGGCGCACACCATCCACCGCTCGATCAAGCAGTCGCGGCAGCTTCAGCCGCAGCCGTTGCCGGTCCGCGTAACTCGGCGGCGATAAAGAACGAGCCCGTGATACAGAGAAGTTGATCCCGTTTCGTCCACTGGAGGGCCAAGCGCCACGCCTCCTGCGGCAGTCGGCAAGCGATCACGTGCTGGTCGTCAGCCGGCAATCCAAGACGTTTCTTTTCTTCCCGACACCACTGAGCAATTTGTTCCACCGGAATCGCCCGCGGATTCTCTTGATATTCCGTCGCGATGATCCGCTGAAAGTAAGGCGCCAAGATCCGCACCATGCCCGGTGCGTCTTTGTCTTTCGACGCCGCGAACACCAGCACCCGCTCCCGCGCCGCAAAACTCTCGCGCAGCGACTCCACGAGCGCCGCCACCGAAGCGACGTTGTGCGCCACGTCGAGCACCACCGTCGGCCGCCGGCCGATCACTTCAATCCGCCCCGGCAACGCCGCTTCGGCCAGCCCAGCCCGCATCGCGTCGATTGAGATGCGCCAGCCTTGCCGGCGAAGTTCCAGCGCCGTCGCAATCGCCACCGCGGCGTTGGCCGCCTGATGTTCGCCGAGCATGCGCAATTTGGCGCCGGCGATTTCCAACCGTTCGTCTCCGAGCGTCGCGTTGAAGTCGACTTCCCCCGCCTCCGCCTGCGCGTCGACTTCGTGCGGAGCGCGATAGGCGTGCGAAAAATCACGCCGCGCATCAATCACCCGCGCTCCGTGATGGCGAGCGATTTCCACGATCACGCCGTGAGCAGCATCATCTAGCTGGCCGAGGACGACGGGGACGCCATGCTTGATAATTCCGCCCTTTTCCGCGGCAATCTTCGCAGTGGTGTCACCCAGCTGCTTCGTGTGGTCGAGGCTGATGCTGGTGATCACCGTCACTGCCGGCTGGCAGACATTCGTTGAATCGAGCCGCCCGCCGAGCCCTACCTCGAGCACCACCGCGTCGACGCGGCGATCGGCGAAGTACATTAGCGCGAGCGCTGTGGTGAGCTCGAAAAACGTCGGCGAAAGCGTCGGATCGTTCGCCGCGGTCGCGGCGTCGTCCATTTGCTGCACAATCGGTCGCAGGCGATCGACGAGCGGCACCAGTTCGTCGGCGGAGCAGGGGAGGCCGTTGATCGTGAACCGCTCCTCCAGTCGCTCCAAATGGGGCGAACTGTAGACGCCGACGTCGTACCCGGCTGCCTGCAAGATCGAAGCGACGATCGCGGATGTCGAGCCCTTCCCCTTCGTGCCGGCCACATGGACGATCGGCAGCCCCGCGTCAGGATTGCCGAGCCGATTGAGCAGCGTCCGCATCCGGTCGAGCTTGAGATGCCGGTCGCCGTACGGCAGCACCGCGACTCGTTCGTAGTTGATCCGGCCGAGCAAAAAGTCGAGAGCGGCGGCGTGGCGATCGGAGGGGGCCGCGTGGGGCATCGGCGGAATTCTTCGAGGTCGTTGGAGCCAGCGTGGCTCACTCCACGATAGACCCAACCGGCCGAAGGCGACAAGCAAGCAGGTGGCCGAAAATCGCCGGCTGACAATCGCCCCAGAAAAAGGTAGAAGGGTCGACGAGGTGCGGGAAACCTCGTCGACCCTTCCGGAGGGGGGAGACGCAAAGGAACTATTGGGTGGAGCGGGAATCTACCCTTCGTTCGTTTTTGGAGTAACCGTCGCGGGTGGGAGGTCGAAGTCCGCGTCAGTCGAAAGCATCTGAAAGCGAATGGGGCGCCAAACACCGTTCGTGTCGCCTGTCGCCCCGAAATCACGCGACAAGCGACACCCCAAACGCTTACCACAGCAAGGGTTAGAGCTAGTGTCGCCTAAAATCGCATCACGCGACACATCGACAGCAGGCCGCCTGGGCTTGTAACTCTGGCCACGGCGATTGAAAGAAGTTCTCTCGTTGCGGAAACCATGTCGCTCGTAGGGCCGTAGGAGAGGAGTTACGGCCTGCCGCTTAGGGGTTCGCCTATGGCCGCGCCGGCCGAGCGGCTATTATGGCAGCCCCGCCGCAACTCCTTACCACTAAAGTCCTTCCCGCCGTTGGCGTCCTCATGCTGGTTCTTGAAAACGTCCGCAAAGCCTACGTCGAGCCGAACGGCGAGCCGCTGCCGATTCTCGACGTCGAGCGGTTTGAAATCGCCGCCGGCGAGCAGGTGGTCCTCCGCGGCCGCAGCGGCTGCGGGAAAACGACCCTGCTGAACTGCATCGCCGGCCTGACGACCGTCGACAGCGGCCAAATCATGGTCAACGGTCGCGACGTGACGGCCCTCCCCGAGGCGGTCCGCGACCGCTATCGGGCGACCTACATCGGCTTCGTTTTCCAAACGTTCAACCTGCTGCCAGCATTCACGGCCCTCGAAAACGTGATGCTCGGGATGACGTTCACGGGCGGCAAGCCCGACGCCGTCCGCGCCGCCCAGTTGCTGGCCGACGTCGGGCTGGCACATCGGCTTACCCATAAACCCCGAGCCCTGTCGGTCGGCGAACAACAACGCGTCGCCGTCGCCCGCGCCTTGGCCAATCGCCCTGTGCTGCTGCTCGCCGACGAACCGACGGCCAACGTCGATCCGGCCCACCAGCAGCATGTGATCGATTTGCTCCGCTCGGCCTGCGAGCGGGAAAACATCGCGATGCTGCTCGTCACGCATTCACCCGAGGTGTCGCAGCAATTCAGCCGCGTCGAACAACTGGAACTGGTCAATCGCGCGGCGAGGGTGGCATGAGTTACTTCAAGATCGCTTGGCGAAACATGCAGGAGCGGGCGCTGGCGTCGTCGCTCACGGGCCTGTCAATGGCGCTCGGCGTCGCGCTGATGGTGCTGGTGCTCGTGATCCACGAAGTGGTCGTCGCCCAGCTCTCGAACGACGCCCAAGGCTACAACTTCATCGTGGCAGGGAAGGGGAGTCCGTACGAGATCGTGCTGACGACGGTCTTCCACGTCGGCAAACCGCTCTACCCGATTCCGTGGAAGTACTACCAAAAGTTCGTCGACGGCGAGTTCGCGCAGTACACCGACCTAGCTGTGCCAATCTGCTTAGGCGACAGCTATCCCACCGAAGATGGCCAACTCTTCCGCGTTGTCGGCACGACGCCGGAGATGTTCGACGAACTCTCCTACGGCGCCGACTCCGCTGGAAACGAACTGAAGTACGAGTTCTCCTCAGGCCGCAACTTCCGCAAGAGCCACTTTTTCGAAGCGGTCGTCGGCTCGGTGGCGGCGAATCGCACTGGCCTCAAGGTCGGCGACCGGTTCCGTCCGTCGCACGGCATGAGCGCGGACGGAGACAAGCACGACGAGTTCGAAGTCGTCGGCATCCTGGCGCCCACCGGCACGGCCAACGATCGCGCGCTGTTCGTCAACGTCGAGGGCTTCTTGCTGCTCGACGGTCACGCACGGGCCGATCGCGCGGCCGAGGATACGGAACCCGTCGTCGTCGAAGGCGCCCCGCCCGGGCAGCCGGCGCCGCTGCCGATCGCGCAGCGCGAGGTGACGTCGATTCTCGTTCGCTGCGATCCCGAACAAATGATGGCCCCCATGGCCATCGACATGGGCGTCAACAAAGGGGACGACCTCACCGCTCAAGCCGTGGCGCCCGTCACCGTCGTCGAGCGTCTGCAATCCAGTTTCCTCGCGCCGATGCGGCTGATCTTGCTGGTCCTCACGGTGATGATCGTCATCGTCGCAGGCATCAGCATCTTGGTGAGCATTTACAACTCGATGAGCGAGCGGAGCCACGACATCGCCGTGATGCGGGCCCTCGGCGCCAGTCGCAACGCGGTGATGGCCGTCATCCTGGTCGAGTCGATTTTGCTGTCGCTCCTCGGCGGCATCGCCGGTCTGTTGCTGGGACATGGCGTGTTGGCACTGGCGAGCCCCGTGGTGGAGTACTACACCGGCGTCACGGTGCGGGCATGGAGTTTCTCGTGGCAAGAGATGCTGCTAGTTCCCGGTTTGGTGACGTTCGCCGCCCTGGTCGGCTTCCTGCCGGCCCTGTCGGCTTACCGCACCGACGTGGCGAAGACACTGGGGGGGGCTCGCTAAACCCCGCCAATTGCCCTGCCTTTGCGGCCATGGCAGCACATTCAGCCAGCAAAGCGTCCAGCGATCAATGAGCATTGAGCACCGGCTCCGGCCGGGTCGATACAGACGAGCAGGCCGACCCCGATGGTCGGCCCGAGCTCTGGCGGGATAGAATGTTGGGTTCGGCCTCGGCCGGCTCACAAAGAGGGAGGGAAGCAATGACGATCCGCTCAAAATTTCAGGTTGCTGTCATCGGCTTGCTAGCCGCGGCGATGGTGCTGACCGACATGGCCGCGACGCTCAACCGCGCCGCCGCATGCCCCTTCTGCAGCGCCGCGATGGCGACGCTCGGCCAGGAGATCGCCGGCGCCGATGGGGCGGTGATCGCGGAGCTCGTTCAACCGATGCCCGCCGCGACTGACCTCGCTGCTGGTTCGGTCGATCCGACGACCGCTACGGCGAAATTCCGCATCGTGAAGGTCCTCCGCGGCGCTGAGAAAATTGGCGACGTCAAAGAACTCGACGTCGTTTATTTCGGCGAAGACGCCCCCGGCAAAAAGTTCCTCATCACCGGCATCGCCGCGATCACGCCCGACAAGATCGAATGGACCACGCCCGTGCCGCTTTCCGACCGGGCGGTCGAGTACGTCGAGAAGCTGCCGACGCTCCCCGAGAGTGGCCTCGAACGAATCGCCTTCTTCCAGGAATTTCTCGAGGACGAAGATCCGCTCCTCGCGCAAGACTCGTACGACGAGTTCGCTCGTTCGCCGTACGCCGACGTGCTGGCCCTCGGCCCGCGGATGCATCGCGACCGCCTGCTGAAGTGGATCCAAGATCCAACGGTCGGCCCGTCGGGGCGCCGGCTCTACCTCACGATGCTCGGCATCTGCGGCCAGCCCGACGACGTGAAACTGCTCGAGGAGTTCCTCAACTACGATTACCAGGTGACGAAGCCGGGCATCATCGCGGCGATTGGGATCACTGGTGCCATCGGCGTTCCGATCGGCACCGGATTGATCGACGAATCGCTCCACGCCGACGAACGCCGTAAGAAGGAAAGCCTCGACGCGCTGATTGCCTGCTACATCAAGCTCAAGGGCGCCGACGGCTTGGAACTCGTCAACGAAAAGTTCCTCGGCAATCCGACGGTCGAGTACAAGCACCTCCACTCGGCGATCATGGCGCTGCGGTTCCACGGTGAAGAGACCGACATCATTCCGCGCGAGCAACTGCTCGCCTCGATGCGGCTCGCCCTCGACCATAAAGAGTTCGCCGACCAGGTGATTCCCGATCTCACCCGTTGGGAAGATTGGGACGTCATGCCGCGGTTGGTAAAGATGTTCAAAGATTCGCCCGCCGATGACTGGATCCGCCAGCCGGTGGCTTCGTACGTGCTGGTCGCCGCTGAACAGCCGGGCGAACCGGGCGAGCGGGGCAGGGCGGCGATTGCAGAGCTGGAGGCTCTCGATCCCGATACGGTCGAGCGAGCCCGCAGTTTGTCGGCCTTCAGCTTTTTAGCGAAGGCTGCGGCGGCTGATGCGACAACGCCCGGCGCAACCGCTGAGCCAGCCGCCACTGCGGCAGCAACGGCAGAGAAACCTGCCACTGACGCCAAGGCAGCCGCAAGTCCGGAGGCAGCGGCCCCATTGCCGCAGGACGCCCGCGTGCCGGCCGTTAAAGAAACGACCTCCGCCACGCCAAGCGCTGCAACGCCGACCGCGGCAAAGGTCACGGCCCAAAAACCGGCTGTGCCGGTGACGCCGGTCGCAACGGCCGACCTCCCCGTACCGAGCAAATTGAAGCTCGTCGGCGTACCATTGTTAGCAGCAGTTGTGCTGCTGGCCGTGTTCGCCGTGCTGCTTCGCGGCGCCGATCCTCGTTCGTCCGAGGAGCGGCAGTAAGCTCTTGCTTCTCCAGGTTGCCGATCTGAAAACCATGTCCACCGCACAAGCCTTGTCACCGAATCGCACCACCGCCGGCGGCGAAGATTTCGAGTACCGGCCGATGAGCACCGGCGCCATCGCGTCGCTCGTCTTCGGCCTGCTGTCGACGGTGATCTTCTTCGCCGGCCGCAATGACTTTCAAGATTCGCTACTGCTGACGCCGTTCCCGCTGATTGGGTTGGTGCTTGGGTTCCGCGCGCTCGCAACAATGCGGGCGAATCCTGGCCAGTTCACCGGCGGCGGCTTCGCCAAAGGAGGCGTCGCGCTCTCGCTCGTCTGCTTGATCGGCGGCCTATCGTTTGCCGGCTACGTCTACTCCACCGAGGTTCCGGCCGGTTACGAGCGGACCAGCTTCCTGGAACTAAAGCCCGACGAAATCGACCTCCGCGGCAATCACAACATTCCGCCGGAGATCGCGGCCCTCGACGGCAAGAAGGTCTTCATCAAGGGCTATATCCGTCCCGACTCGACGAACAACGGCTACCGCAAGAACATCAGCAAGTTTCTGCTCGTGCGTGATAGTAACAACTGCTGTTTCGGCGATCTGAGCACTGTGAAATACTTCGACCAGATGTTGGTGCAGATGGCAGGGAAGGATCGCATCGATTACTCCCCCGGCCTGTTCCGCATGGGTGGGACGTTCCGCGTCAACCCGCAGTACGCCCGCGATCGGGCTGAAGGCCCCGCATTCGTCCTCGAAGCCGATTACGCCAAATGATGATTCGCTCGCTGCAATGGATGGCATGGAGCGCCCTGCTGATCGGATTCGCCGGTTGCGATAGCGCGCCGTCGTCGAGTGCGTCGTCGCCCGGGCAAAGCGCGCCGCAACAGGAAGCTGCTGCTACGGCGCCCTCCCCGGCTGAACCTGCTCCAGCGCAAGTCTCGCCGGCGCCCCGCGATGATCGTGAAGTTCAGCCCGCTTCGGCAGTCGCTCCGCCCGCAACGACGCCCGTCGCCGCCGCAGCGCCAGCCGCCCCAGTAAAACTGCCCGATCCTGATTCCTCGGGCTACATCGAAGCAACGTTCGACGACCTGAAGTTCGACATGACGAAGACCGAGCTCTTCGATCGAACGATGCTCACGCCGAAGGTGAACGCCCTGATGGGGAAGAAGATCCGCATCCGCGGCTACATCTTCCCGACGCTGCGGAAGACGGGCCTCAACCGCATCGTGCTCGTGCGCGACAACATGGAATGCTGCTTCGGCCCCGGCGCCGCGCTGTTCGATTGCGTGCTGGTAACGATGGCCCCTGGCAAGACGGCCGAGTACACGATCCGCCCCGTCGCTGTCGAAGGCGAGATCCGGCTGGAAGAACTCGCCGGCGGGCCCGACGGCCGGCCGTTGGCGATTTATCAGATGGTGGGGCACGAGGTGGAGTAGGCTTTGTAGCGTCTCCCCTCGCAGCCATGTGATAATATCTGGCTCCCTCCCCCTGGCGAGCTGGGAGCCAGAGGACTTAATTCAAGGGCTTAGTTCATGAGTCGCAACGCTCTCGCTCTTCTCGCCCTCTCCACGCTCGCGATCGCGACGATCGCCGTTGCCGCTGAGCCGACGAAGCCGGCCGACCTGCCCGTCATCCTGCTCACCGGCTACGAACCCTTCGGCCCTGGCAAGCCGGCGAACCCCTCGTGGGAGGGGATCAAAAAGCTTGATGGCCAACAGCGCAACGGCTACCGACTGGTCGCCCGCGAGTTGCCGGTCGTATGGGGCGCCCCGCTGCCGGTGCTAGAGAAGCTGATCGACGAGTTCCACCCCGCCGCGATCTTCTCCTTCGGCCAGGGGGGCGGCTACACGATCGAAACGCTCGCGCAGAACAAACGCGGCGCGTTCCCGGACAACGCTGGCGAGCTCCCTCAACAGCCGATGATCGTTCCAGACGGCCCCGCTGAGTATGAGGCGACGATCGACGCTAAGGGACTCGCTGAGAGGTTGAAATCACGCGGTCAAACAGTGCGGATCTCCACTGAAGCGGGAAACTACCTCTGCGAAGAAGCCCTCTACACGTTGGAACATCTCAAGGCGAACACCAAGCAGCCGCTGGCGGTCGCCTTCTGCCATGTGCCGCCGCTGAAGGCCGACGACGGTCAAGGGTCGACGACGCCCGAGACGGTTCAAGCGTTCGTTGAAAGCGTGCTCGACGCCTGGGCTGAGCAACCGCGTCCCGCCACGGTGAGCGAAGCGGCTCCCGCCGTCGCTCGGCAGCAGGCCGCCGATCCGCGCGAGAAGGAAGTCCGCGAGTTGATCGATCGCTACTTCACTAGCTGGTCGAACGCCGATCTCCTGGCCTACGGCAAATGCTTCATGCCGCAGGCGGCGATCCACATGATCGAGCCGAGCGGCCGCCTGCTCACGCTACCCCTGGGGCCGTTCTTGAAGTCGCAGCAGGAAGCCCACCGCTCAAGCCCGAACAAGATGACTGAAACGCCCGAGCGAACCGAAATTCGCTTCGACGCCAACCTTGCCCACGCGCTCGTTTACTGGAAGCTCGTCGACGGCGAGCGAATTGAATATGGCTACGACCACTTCACGCTGATGAAGTCCGAAGGCGAATGGCGGATCGTGAACATCGTCTTCTACGCCGTGAAGCCACCCGCAGACGAAGCATCAAAGTAGCCAGTTCTTAGCCCCCGGCTCTTCAAGCCGGGGGTCGAACCGCGCCGCCTACCGCTCACCCTAAAACCGTAGTTGAATATCCCACCGCACGGTAGCGAGATTGCTTACGTCGCCATCTTCGCGTTGGCCGCGATCATGGGGCTGATCGGCACGGTACGCAACTACGGCTGGCGGATTTGGCGCTGGCCATGGGGCGTCTGGTTCCGCCGCCGCCCGCCGTCCTAGCCTACTTCGCCCGCCGCTTCCCGCGTTGGCTGAACACAATCAGCGTGAGATCATCCGGCTTGTGCGGCTGCCCTTCGAGCGACGCCTGCATCCGCTGCATCGCGACGCCGGCAATCTTGCTCGCGGCGGTGGCGGCCGAGCCGTTCTTCAGCAAGCTTGTGATCTCGTCCATCTTGAGATTGTCGAGGACGCCGTCGCTCGCCACGAGCAGGCCGTCGTGCGTCGACATCGTTCGCACGCTGCCAACCTCGACGTGCATCGCCTCGGAGCCGAGGTAGTTCGAAACGAGATGCCGCTCTTCGTGGTCGAGCGCTTCCTGCTCGCCGAGCATCCCCGCTTCCATCGCGTAGCCGACGGGCGAGTGGGAAGTGGTGAGCAGCTTTACCTTGCCGCGGCCGCCGACCATCACGATCTGGGCGTCGCCGATGTGGTAGGGCCGCGCTTCGCCGTTTTCGAGTTGCACAACGGCAAGCGTGGCGCCGGCGCCATTTTTCAGGTCGATGATCTGCCGGTTCGCATCCTCGACGCCGTCGAGGATCGCGGTCCGCAGCGATTCGCCCGCCGCAGCCGCCGTGGCGATGTGATTCGTGAGGCAGTCGATTGCAATGCGGGCCGCCTGCTCGCCGTTGGCCATCCCGCCGCAGCCGTCGGCGACGATCAGCACGGCCGAGCCTTCGCCCGTCGCCACGACCGCGGCCGCGTCTTCGTTAGCGGTCGCCTTCTCGGGTTTACGCGCCGACAACACCGCCACCGACCCGCCCGCCAGCTCGAACACTTCCGGTTCGAGCATGTCGACGTTCAGGTAGACCCGCGATTCAGGGGTGGTGAGTTGCTGACAGTCCATCGTGGTCGCTTGCGTGAACGCGCCGCATCGCTGGCGCACAGCCTATACTTTGCCCAATCGGTCAAGTCTCGCGGAAGTCTGAAGTCCCGCGACGCCGGCCGTCACAACCGCGACTATTGTCCTCCCAGTCGCTTGCAACACCAAGGACAGTGGCTCCAGTAGCCGGGGACGACGCCCCAACCGCAGCTGCCGCATGTCCGATTCGATTCCGGGATCTTCCACTTCTTCCGAACTTTCCGGTGGCACCAGCAGCAGTAGCGCATGAACGGCATCAGCACCTTGCGGGTGCATTTGGCGTTCTGGCAGCGGCCCGTGTAGCGTTTGTCGGTGTACTTGCGCGCGGAGGAAGGCTCAAAGCCGGGACCGTAGCACCAGGGGCAATACTCCCAATCGAGCTTCATCCCCCGGTTGCAGCGCGGGCATTGCTGCGGGAAGTCGGTCGTCCCCTCGTGAGCCAACCGGTTCTTGCCGCACCAGGGGCAGCATTGCATCGGCTCGGAGACAGGGCCATTGCACGCTTGGCAGTTGTGCTTGGCATCGAGGACTTTGCCGAATTCTTGCTGGAACTGCCGCCGCTGGATCGTCTTCCAGTCGGCGCTGCGGCGCGAGCTCTTCGTGCCGCGCTTCGCGGCCGTGCGGCCTCCCTTGGGCGATTTGATCCGGCTAAACGCCGCAAGCATCGCCTCGCCGTCGGCGAAGCGCTTTTGCGGGGCGAGTTCCATCGCCTTCCGCATTAGCTCGATGAGCGCCGGATGCACTTTGCGCTGCAGTTCGCGATAGCCTGCCGGCGGCCATTCGAACGGATATTCGGGCAACCGACCAGCGAACATCCGGTAGAGCACCAGGCCCATCGCGAAGACATCGCTGCGGAACGAGGGGCGGCCCATCGCCTGTTCCGGCGCCATGTAGCCGAGCGTTCCGGCGCCCGAGGCGCGGAGGGTTCGCTGCGCAACCTTCGCGACGCCGAAGTCGGTGAGCCGCAGGCGGTTGTCTTCGAACAGAATGAAGTTATCGGGCTTGATATCGCAGTGAATGATCTGCTGGCTGTGGGCGTAGGCCACCGAGGCAAGCATCTGCCGCGCGAACTCAAGGGCCGTGTCGATCGACAGCCGCCGGCTGATGCGATCGTCGAGCGTTTCGATCCCCAGCGCGCTGACGATGACGAAATACTCGTTGATGAACTGTGCCGTCTTCAGCGGCAGAATGTTCGGATGCTCAAGCTGAGCGACCATGCGGACTTCACGGCGGAAGTCTTCGAGCGCCGAACCGGTGAGCAGGTGAGCGTGCGGAATCTTCAACGCAACGCGGATGCCTTCGATCTCGTCCTTCGCTTGGTAGACGAGGGCGAATCCCCCTTCGCCGAGCTTGCGTTCGATGATGTACTTGCCAAGCTTCTGCTTAGCTCGCAGCAGCTTGTGATGCCGACGCTTCACCGACGTGCCGGGCGCCGCGGCCGCGCTGGGGCGACTGCGGTTCGTGGGCGGCGGTCCAGGTTGGCTGTCAGGCGTCATGTGATGCGAATCGAAGGCGGCAAATTCAATGGTGTGCCGTGCAAGGTAGCAGCGGCCGGCGACGTTCGCGAGAGGAGCTTACAGCGAGTTCGCTCCGCTCAACCTTACGCCACGCCGGGACTGCTATTTCCAGTATCCGAAGCGACCCGCGCCAAGACAACGACCGACTGCCGCGGACCGGTTTTCCTCCTCGACTCCAAGGCCCTGTTGTAGCGACAATAGGGCCCATGACCCCGGCGGAACTCGACAGCCTGACAATCCCGGCCCTGCTGACCGCCACCGTGGCCCGGCAGGGCGATCGGCCGGCGCTGGGGGTCATCTGCCAGGGAACGCTCGCGTGGCGGACGTGGCGGGAACTGGGGGCGTCGATAGACCGTGCGGCGGCTGACCTCATCGAGCGTGGAATTGAGGCTGGCGACCGCGTGGCTCAGCTCAGCCCGAATTGCGAGGGCTGGATCGTGGCCGATCTGGCGATCCAGCAGATCGGCGCCGTGCACGTGCCGCTCCATGCGGCGCTGTCGGCAGGGCAAGCGGCGGAGCAGATCGCGCATGCCGGGGCGAAGCTGCTGCTGGTCGACTCGCTGGCGACAGAAAACAGGCTTCGGGGCTCTCTACCAAGCCAAGTCCAAGTCGTCGTCTTTGATCCCCCTCCCTTCAAGGGAGGAGCTAGGGGAGGGATTCCCGACGCCGCCACGCCAACTAAGCTCCACGCCCCAGAAGCATCGTCCCTCGCCACCATCCTCTACACGAGCGGCACCACCGGCCCCCCGCGCGGCGTGATGCTCACCCAACGCAACCTCGTCGCCAACGCCGTCGGCGTCACCGACGCCGTTGCCGCGATCGCCGACGAAGTCCGCCTCTGCCTGCTCCCGCTCTCGCACATCTACGCCCGGACGTGCGACCTCTACAGTTGGATCTACCGCGGCACGCGGCTCGTGCTAGCGGAGTCGCGCGACACGATCCTCCGTGACTGCCAACTCGCCCAACCAACGGTCATCAACGCCGTCCCGTACTTCTACCAAAAGGTCGCTGACACGCTCCGCCAGAGCGATAGGCTGGCCGACGCTGCGACGCTGCGCCAAGCGTTCGGAGGCGAGGTAAAGCGCTGCTATTGCGGGGGCGCTGGACTCGCCCCCGAGACGGAGCAGTTTTTCGCCGAGCGCGAGCTGCCGATCTTGTGCGGCTACGGACTTACCGAAGCGAGCCCCGTCGTCACGGCGACGACGTTCCAAACCTACGCTGCGGGGGCGGTCGGCCGACCGCTGCCAAACCTGGAAGTCCGCCTCGCCGACGATGGCGAACTGCAAGTTCGCGGGCCGAGCGTCATGGCCGGCTACTGGCGCGACGAAGCGGCGACGGCCGCGGCGATTCGCGACGGCTGGCTGCAGACGGGCGATTTGGCCACATGGACTGAAACTGGCAATTTGCGGATCGTCGGCCGCAAGCGAGAGATGATCGTCCTCGCCACGGGCAACAAGGTGGCGCCGACGCGAATCGAGCAACTGCTCGTCGGTTCGCCCTGGATCGAGCAATGCTGCGTCGTCGGCGATGGCCGCAAGTGCCTCGCGGCGCTCATCGTGCCGAACCCCGATAAACTGCGGCAAGAGATTCGACGCCGCCGGCTGTGGGTTTGGTCGCGGCGACGGGCGCTGACGCACCCCAAAGTGCTCGCCCTGTACCGCGAGGAAATCGACCGCTGTTTGGCGGCTGCGGCGAGCTTCGAGCAAGTGGGACCATTCGTGCTGCTCGGACGCGGGTTCTCGATCGAGGACGGGGAGATGACGCCGAAGCTTAGTTTGTGCCGCAATGTGATTGAGCGCGTCTTTTCTGGTGAGATTGAAACGATGTATCGTGGGGGCCTCGGAAAACCGCGGGGATAAACCCCGCGGCTCGCGACTTGACTTAATGGTGAATTTTACTGCCCACAGCCCACTGCCTCCTGCCCACTAATTTCTGCCATGCCCAAATACCGCGCTCTCTACACCGACTACCCCTGGGCCGACGTCGAGATCGAACGCCAGCTCCTCGCCGAGGTCGATTGCGAGCTGATCGTTGCGCCCGACAATAAGGAAGAGACGCAGGCTCGGCTGGCTCCGGGGATGGACGTCATTCTCACCTGCTGGGCGCCGGTGACCGCGCGGGTGCTCGACGCGGCCGATCGCTGCCGGCATATCGCCCGGACGGGGATCGGGCTCGACAACATCAACGTCGAGCATGCAACGAAGCGGAAGATCCTCGTCACCAACGTCCCCGACTACTGCGTGAACGAGGTCGCCGAGCACACGATCGGCCTCATCTTCGCGCTCGGCCGCGGCATCGCCGGCTATCACCTGGCAACGAAGAACGGGCAGTACGATCTCGTCGCAGGGCTGCCGGCGGAGCGGATCAGCGGCAAGACGCTCGGCATCATCGGGCTGGGGCAAATCGGCAAAATTCTCGCCCGCCGCGCTCATGGCGTTGGGATGAAGGTGATCGGCACGAACCGTTCTGGGACGACGCACGACGGCGTCGATTGGGTCCACTTGCACGACCTGCTCGCTCAGAGCGACTACGTTTCCGTGCAGGCCCCGCTGACGCCTGAGACGAAGCATCTCATCAATCGCGAGACGTTGCGGATGATGAAGCCGACGGCGTATCTCATCAATACGGCCCGCGGCGGGCTGGTCGATCACGCGGCGTTGGCCGAGGCGCTGCAGGCGGACGTCATCGCCGGGGCGGCGCTCGACGTGCAAACGCCGGAGCCGCCTGATCTCTCGCAGGCGCCTTACAACGATCCTCGCGTGATCGTCACGCCGCACGTGGCGTTCTACTCAAGCCAGGCGACCGACGAGCTGCGAACCCGCGTCGGCCAGCAGGTCGCGGCGTTCCTCCGCGGCGAACGACCGGAGAACATCGTCAACCCGGCGGCGATCGACTCGTGATTGCCGAGTCGATTGGGGAATTGAGTGGAGTCAGCCTCCGCTCAGTCATCTAGCGGCTACTCGCAAAATGAGCGTGCGCACGCCCGTAAATTCAGCCGTTTGGGCCTCATTTTCGGCACAACTGGACCAGTCTGCGTAACGCCTTTCGCGAGCTTTGACTCGCCCCTTCCTGCGGCCTATATACCGTTGGAATAACCTCTCTTCGCGAGGCGGGACTTCGGACGAAGCCCTGCTGCGCGACGATATAGACAGACTTCATCGAAATCGCAACGTTGGGTTAGGCGTCGTCATGGAAGAAGCCAAGTCGCGCCCCGGTTTTCCGGGTGATCGAGCGCAGGTCGCAGCCGAGAAGCTGCGCGCCCTGCGCGAACGCGCGAACCAAGCTCTCGACGACCATCGCAAACGGCTCGCACAGATCGAGACCGAGCTCAGCGACCGCGTTCGCCAGCTGGCCGAGGAATTTGAAACGGCCGCCGAGGGCATCGAGAAGCACCTTCCCGGCAGCCGCGACGCCGAAGTCGCGGCGCTCCGCGAACAACTCGAAGAAAATCGGGCCAAGCACGAAAAGTTCGTCCAGCAGCTCGCGCTCGCGCGGAAGCAGATCGACGCCATTCAGTCGGAGCCTTGCCCGGCGTGCGACGAAGCGGCTGGCCACATCGCCGACGCCCAGGCCGAGATTCGCCAACTGCGCGAACAACTCGCCGGCTTGGAATCGCAGCGACAGGAAGATCGCAGTCGCAACGAAAAGGTTGCCGAGCAAGTCGCCGCCGCGCGGCAGGCGATCGGCGACATGCAAGCCCGCTCCAGCGAGCAGGCGACGCAACTGCAGACGGAGCTCGACCTCGCCACAGCGGCGCGCACGGCTGCTGAAGAGCAAACGATCGCCGCGCTCAACGACCTCGAGCGGTTGCAAGCCGAGTACGACAAGCTTGAACAGGAAAGTCAGTCAATCGAGAAGCTCGAAGCGGCCCTCGCCGAAGAGCGGACGCGCGGAGCGGCAGAAGTCGAGCAAGTTCGCAGCGAACTCGCTGTCAGTCAGCGCGAGCTGCAAGAGTCGCAATCGGCCCTCGCCGCGGCCCATTTGCAGGCCGACTCAATTCAAGAAGAATCGACGAAGCTAACGACGGCCAACGCGAAGCTTGAATCGCAACTCGCCATGCTTCAGACGAGCCATGCCGCTGAGCTGACGTCGCTGCAATCGCTGCTCGACGACGCCACAGCGGCCCGCGACGAACTGCAAGCGGCCGTCGAAGCGGCTCACGGCCAGATCGACGCTCTCGAGCAAGAAGCCGCGGCATCGGTTCCAGAGTTGGAACGGCAGTTCGAGCAGTTCCAAATGGAAGTCGAAGCCGCGGAAACTGCCCGCGCCGGCCTGCTGGCCGCGCTCGACGCGACGAAGGCTGAGCTTGCGTCGCTGCGCGAAACCACGTGCCCCCGCGCCGATCTCGACGCCTTACAGAACAAGTTCGGACTGACGCTCTCCGAGGTGCAGAAGCTTAAGCGGGAGAACAGTGAGCTACGCGATGCCGCCCCGACGGCGCCCGTCGTTGCTACCGATCCGGAGCTAACCGCCAAGCTGCAAGAAGCGGTCGCCGAACGCGACACCCTCGCCGCTCGGGTGGCAGAACTCGAATCGCAACCGCTGCCGACGGCGGCTCCTGCGGACGACTCGGCGATTCGCCAGCAAATGGAAGATTTGCAACATCGCTTCGAGATGACGCTCGACGACCTGCGCAAAGCCAACCAGGTAAACCACGAACTGCGTGGGCAACTCGCCACCGCTCAATCGTCACCGAGCAGCGTCCCCCACAGCGGCGGCAGCGACTGGGCGTCGCAGCGGGCCCGCTTGATGGCGATGCTCGAAGACGAAGAGTGCGAAGGCGCCGTCACGCCGGAACGCCGCAAAGAGCGAGCGAAGATCGAGGATGCAATCTCCGCGACCGACAGCGCGATTGCCGAGAAAGATCGCGAGCTTGCCGAGTTGCGTGCGAACGGGCCCGTGAGTAACTTCAACGCCGCCCACGAAGAGCAGCAACTCGTCACTGCCGCGGTCGACGCCGATGCATCGATTATCGCCGAGCGTGAGAAGCTCGCTCAACTACAGGCCGAGTGGGAAGAAAAGCTGCGGGCCGCCGAACTCGAAGTCTCGCTGGAGCGGGCGAAGCTTGCTCGCGAACAAGCGGCGTTGCGAGATAAAATGTCGGAGTTCCAGAAGACCGATCCGCAAGGGATCCTCGCCAACGACGCCGACGGCAAGCCGCGACGCCGGTGGCTGGCAGCGCTCGGCCTCGGCGAAGAGGGCGAAGACGGCAAGTCGAAGTAACGAGCCATTGACCCACAAACGTGTGGCTCCCTCCCCCTGGAGGGGAGGGCTGGGGAGGGGGGACGAACCCTGGTACCAGCCGCTTTCACCCCTCCCTAACCCTCCCCCTCAAGGGGAGGGGACCTCAGGGTTCAGTTTTAGTTTTGCGTAGGCGAGTATCGCCCCACTAAAACGACATCGTCTCGATCGGCGCGTAGTCGTCGGTAAACAGCGTCGCCTGCTTCATCGCTGGCAGCGTCGTCAGCAAATCGTTGACCATCCGCCGCACTTCGGCGTTACCGATGTGCGAAGGCGATTCGTACGCCACCGCTTTCGCGAGCCAATCCTCCGGGCTCAGCTTCTGGTCGCTGTTCACCGCAACGAGCATGACGTTCGTCGACTGATCGCGCAGCCCCATCTGGTGGTACAGAGCAAACGCATGGACTTGCGGGAACGCCTCGCCGAGGGTCGTGTACATCGACTCGAAAATCTTTGCATTCTCGCCGCGGACGGCGCTGTTGACGTTCATCACGAACACGCCGCCGGGGGCGAGCTTCTGCCGGCAAAGTTGGAAGAACTCGCGCGTCACGAGGTGGAACGGAATCCGCCCGCCAATCGTGAATGCGTCGAGAAAGATTGCGTCGTAGTGCCCGTCGGGGCTGTTGCGGACGAAGGTGCGGCCGTCGGCGGCGATCGCGCGAATGTTCTCTCCCTCGGGCATGTAGAAATCCATGCGAGCGACGTCGAGCACTGCCTGATCGATGTCGACGACGTCGATCTCCATCGTCGGATCATGCTCATGAAACGCCTTCGGGCCAACGCCGCCGCCGGCGCCGATGAACAGCGCCCGGCGGATCTTCGGCTGCGGCAAGAAGGCGAGGTTGAAGTAGTTCGTGTAAAGGCTCTTCGTGCGGTGCGGGGGGCTGAGTTCGATCGCGCTCTCAATAAAGCGATCGAACTTCAGTTCCCGCTGCGAGTCGAGCTTGTTGTCGATCACCGAGATGTGGTGGTATGGCGTGTTGATCTCGCGGACCAGTTCGCTCCCCGGCGGCAGCGAGGCGGCTCGCAAGTCGCCGAGGCCGAAGATCCCAGCGAAGACGGCGGCTAGAATGACGGCGCTTCCGCGGATCGCGGAACCGCTGCTGCCAAACTGGAACGTCGCGATGGCGACGACGGCGAGCGCTCCGGCCAGGCCTTTGAGAATCGCCCCGGCCCCGAAGTTAGGAATCAGCACGAACGTCGTCAGCATCGTGCCGAGAATGCTGCCGAGCGTCGATAGTGCGTACAGCGTGCCGGCCGTCTTGCCGACCGAAGCGACTGTCGACGTGGCGAGCCGAATCGCGAACGGCGAGACCATCCCCATGCCGATGCTTGGAAGCAAAAACAAAATAGCGCCCGCCAGAAACGGCCCCGATTTTTCGCCGAACTTCGCGCGAAGAATCGCATCGCACACCGGCTGACCGATGATGACGATCAGAAACATCAGAGCGGCGACCGCCAGCAGAATTGTGTTGAGCAGCGCGCGCGACGGATAGCGATCGGAAAGCCCGCCGCCGATGTAGTAACCGACGCTCAGCGCGATGAGGAACAGCGAGATGAGGCTGCCCCAGACGAACACCGAGTTGCCGAAGTAAGGCGCCAGGATCCGGCTGCCGACGATTTCGAGGCCCATTAGCACGGCGCCCGAGACGAGCACGAGCAGTTTGAGGCCGAGGCTGGGAGGGAGCAGCGAGAAGCCACCGTGATTGGCGGGCGATGTCGGCGACGAGCCGGCGGTTGAGATGTCGGAGGGTTGCTGCGCCGCCATGAAGTGCTCGGATCGATGGGTGCTGTGGGGACCGCGGGGGTAAACCCCGCGGCTCGCTTGGTTTGTTATCGCTTGATTGGAATCGTGACTAGCGTCGCAGTCGCCGGGGCATTTCTTGGAAGTCGAGCGACGATTTGAAGCGTCGGTCGAGCGCTTTGCCGCGGCGAGTCAACTCGTTCGCATCGAGGCGAGCCGCGTCGGTCGTCGCGACTGCCACGACGCCGTTGAACTGCGACATCTGGAAGATGTAAACCTGCGGAAACGCCGCGCTCAGCTCGCGAATGTCAGCTTCAAGTTCTTCGTGCGGGTTGAGATTAAACGCCACGACGCCGCCCTGCTTCAGTTTTTCTTGCAGCTGCTTGTAGAACTGCTGCGTGCGCAGCGCCAGCGGCGCCCCCGTGCCGTCAGTCTCCGCCGAGGGCTTGAGGAACGCGTCCATGTAGATCACGTCGTACGTCTGTTCCTTCGCGGCGGCGATGAACTTAAAGCCGTCGGCGGTGACGATGTTCACGTTCTCGGTCGGCTTCGTACCGAACATGTCGGCGGCGAGCTTCACCACCAGCGGGTCGATTTCGACCGCGTCGATCTTCACGCCGGGGTCGGTCTGCTGCAGGTAGTGGACCATGCTGCCGCCGCCGAGGCCGACGATCAGCACCTGCTTTGGATCCGGCTGGAACAGGTAACTGGCGAATAGAAACCGCAGGTACTCGAACTTCAGGTCAGCAGGGCGCCGGACGTCCATCTGCGTCTCGAGGACCTCTTGGCCGTTGTCGCGCACGAAGATCATCGAGCGGATCGGCCCGCGGCGGCGAACGCGAATGTGCGAGTAGTCGGACTTGCCGTCGTACTCGAGTTCGCCGGCGGCGTTCTCGAGCGCCGAGCGCACCGACTGCGCGCTCGACTGCGATGCGAACGACGCAGCTGCTAGCATCGCCAGCAGCGCGATGAGCCCGCTGCTCAGCGACTCTCGGCAATGGGCGGACAGTGGTTTCATGGCTAGCAGTTTACCGGAGCCGCGAATTCTCGCATACGTCACGCGAGACGCTCCCCTGCCCCGCCCCGGCTGATCTTGTGACAGGATCGCAGCCCACCTAAAATTCGCCGCCGCGCGAGCTCAAACGTCCGCGCCGCCGGCGTCCCGGCATGCTCTCGGGACGCCCCTGAACACACCCGAAACATCGCGAGATCGTCTCGAAACGCCGAGACTTGCCGCACTTTTCCAGTTAGAGAGAACCATGCGATTCGACCCGAAGCGGATTGTAAAGGCCGTCAACAAGCTGCATCACGAGACCGTCGCCCGCTGGCATCAGGTGGAACCAGACAACGCCTACAGCGAATTCCTCGGCACGGTTTGCCAGCAACACCAATACAACTTCCTCCTCTGGCACGAGGAAGACATCGCCCGCAGCCCCGACGTCACCGACGCCCGCATCGCGATGGTGAAGCGGGCGATCGACGGCTACAACCAGCAGCGGAACGACTGGATCGAGCGGATTGACGAAGCGTTCTTGGAACTCCTCTCCGAAGCGAGCGTGAAGCCGGCAACCAACGCCCGGCTGAACACCGAAACGCCCGGCGCCTCGATCGATCGGTTGTCGATCATGTCGCTGCGGATCTTCCACTTGGAAGAACAACTGGAGCGGACCGACGTCGACGCCGCCCACATCGAGCGCGTGCAGCAACGCCTGGCTCGTTGCCGTCTGCAGCAGGGCGATCTCGCGCAATCGCTGGCCGAACACCTGTTTGATCTCGCCGCCGGCCGGAAGATCCTCAAGGTCTACCGCCAGATGAAGATGTACAACGACGCGACGCTCAACCCTTACCTGTATCAATCAGGCAAGAAGCAAGCGGCCTAGGTTACGTGGCGGGCACATCGTTGACAGCCGGGGGCGGCTCACAATTACTCGGGATGGGAATCTATGGCCACGGTTAGTTCGGCCTCGAATCTACGGCGGGCACAAATGGCGGCGACGCTCGTGCCGCGCGTCGCCAATTGCCGCCGCGTCCTGCAAGTGATCACCCCGTCGCACATGTCGGGCGCCGAGATGCAACTCGTGCGGCTGACGCGCAAATTGCGTGCCCGCGGTCACGAAATGCCAGTCCTCGTGAAGCACGATTCGCCCGCGATCGAGCACATGCTTGAGCAAGGCATGTCGGTCGATCGCGCCCGCATCGGCGGGAAGGTCAACTTCATGGCGATCTCGCGGATCGCTCGTGCCGCGCGGCAACACCATGTCGACTTGGTGCAATCAACCCTCTCGACCGCCAGTTGGTGGACCGGATGGTTGGAAGCGTTCGGCGGGCCGAAATCGGTTGGCCATGTGCAAGGTTTTACGTCGGCCCGTTGGCATCGTCGACAGAGCCACCTGTTGGCCGTCTCGGGCGCCGTGCGGGACGATTTGGTTGCGCAAGGCATTCCGCGCGAGCGCATCACCGTACTCATGAACGCCCTCGAAGCGGACGAATATCGCCCGCAGCGGGATCCGCTCGCCGTGCGTGCCGAGTTCGGCGCCGATGCGACGACGCCGGTCGTGGGGACGTTTGCCCACCTCTCGGTGAAGAAGGGCTACCGCGAGCTGTTCGCGGCGATGCCGCAGATTCTGACTGCTGTTCCGAACGCCCAGTTCTGGATCATGGGTCGCGGACCGCTGCGTGACGAACTCGAACAAGCGGCCCGCGCCGGCGGGTACCTGAAGCAAGTCCGCTTCGCCGGCTTCCGCCGCGACGCGTGCGACGTGATGAACGCCATCGACGTGATGGCCCTCCCCTCGCACCGCGAGCCGTGTGCGCTGGCCTACATCGAAGCAGCGCTGTTGGCGAAGCCGATCGTCGCTTGCCGTGCCGGCGGGGCGCCGGAATCAATCGCCGACGGCGAGACCGGCATCCTGGCGCCCGTGGGCGACAGCCGTGCCATCGGCGAGGCGATTCTCACGCTGCTCGAGAACCGCGACTTCGCCGCCCGCATGGGCCACGCCGGGCACGAACGGGCCCGCGAGGTCTTCTCTTGGTCGCGGTTCACGACGACGCTGGAAGGCGTCTGGGACCGCGTGCTGAGCTCGTAGCGTTCGGCCTCCCGTCAAGCTTGAAGGGGTTGCCGTCAGAACCTTGCTAACGGGACACAGACAATGCCTTCACGCTGTTCAAGCCTCTACCCAGCTCCGCTATAGTGGGCGGCATGGACAAACGCGACAGTTGCGAGAAGTGCGGCGGAACGCATGTCGAAGCTGGGTTTATCTGCGGAACCCAAAGTTTCTCTTTCGTGCCGTTTCCGAAGAAGTGGTTTACCCGCCGATTCGTGAAGGTAGATGCGAGGCTTTGTAAGGATTGCGGCGCGGTCACCTTCGTGGCCGACGCTAAGTCCCTAGCCTCTTATGTAGAGAAATCTTCCTAACAATTTATTGTTAGAAACACTGTTTGCACTTTTAGGCACAGCGCCGCAACTGGCGAGCGTCGAGCAGCCGCCGGCAAGCCTTTTCGACCATGTCGACGCCAATCTCCCGCATCGCCGAGTCGTCGGCCTTCCGCCGCTCTTGAGCGGAGCCTGACTCATAGCGAACCTGTAGACGAATGTTGTGCGGCCCGTAGGCGCCGCACCAGTCGGCGATGCTCGGTCCATGTAGGCTAATCGTCGGCGTGCCGACGGCAACGGCCAGGTGCATCGGCCCCGTGTCGGAACCGACGAATAGCGCCGCCCGGCGGCAAACGGCCCCAAGTTCCAGCACCGACGTCGGAGGCGCCAAACGCGCCGCGCCGCTACTCGCGGCAACGATCGCCTCGGCCAGCGGCTTTTCTGCCGGCAAGCCCCACACGGCGAGCGTGGGAATGCCATAGTCACGCTGCAACCGACCGGCCAGTTCGCCATAGCGCTCCGGCGGCCAAATCTTTGAGGCCCAACCGGCGCCCGGATTCATCACCACGTAGCGGCTGTGCGGCAGCTCTTCGGTATGCAAAATCTGCTCAGCCAGTAAGCCGTCGGAACTCCGCTCCGGCAGGTTGAACTCGGTAAGCGGCGACGTGATGCCGAGCGGCTTCAACAGTTCCAGATAGTGATCGATGACGTGCTCGCCCCCTACGGGAACGAGCTCGTTGTGGAACCATTTGCTCAGCTCGCGACCGTCGCTGCCAGCTTTGCCGATCCGCCGACGGGCGCCGCTCAGCTTGGCGGCGATAGCGCTCTTCGTGAGGCACTGCAAATCAACCGCCACGTCGAAACGCAGCCCCCGCATCTTACGGCGGAGTGCTAGCACGGCGCGCGGCGACTTCAGCCAACCGCGCGGGGCGCGAATCACATAATCGATCGCCGGGTGAGCTTCCAGCAAGTCGGCGGTTCGGCCTTCGACAATCCAACCGATCGATGCTTGCGGGTAGGCCGCACGCAACGCGCAGGCCACAGGGACGCCGTGAATGACGTCTCCCAGGGCCGAAAGCCGAACGATAAGAATCCGCGGGGCGTCGCCGAGTGGAGGATGTGCGGTCATGGCGAGGAAATTAACAGCCCCTCTCACCACGAACAAGACAAACTGGGCAGTCGCGGGCTCCCGTGACAACGTTCCAGCCCCGGGCTCCGCCCGGGGGTCGGTCGCCATGCCGGTGGGCGGCGTCGCGCGTGGTGCAACCCCCGGGTGGAACTCGGGGCTAGGGGAAGCGACGCCACACTCCACCGTTACATAAAGCCGATTTTATCTTCCGTTCAGCAGCCGTTTACGGCGACCTCGTATCTTTTCCTGTGCGGCCTTAATTGCTCAGGTTCGCACGAGCCGAAGGCCAAACGGAAACAGGGGAAAGGCGATGATCTGCCACTACGAATCGCTTGCAGAGCTACGGGCCGCGTGGGATGCGCTCGACCGAAACCGCGTCCTGCGCCCCGGCGCCACGGTGCTGGTCCTTGATCGCAACTTCGCAGGTCGCCTGCCGTCGCTAATCCGCCGGCAGCCGCAACGCTCGCGGCTGATCATCGCCGCCGCCAAGGGCGCCCTCCCGCAGTCAGCCATCAGCGAACTTGCCGATGCCGGAGCGTGCGGATGGAGCGAAATCTGGTGTGCCGACGATTGGCGGCAAGCCGTTGCCGCAGCACGGCAATCGCTCCGCGACGGGGAAGAACTGTCTCTCTTCTGGCCAGCCTGCCACGATCAGCAGGGGAAATCGCCCCGGCGGCTGCCGTCTCACGCTGGTACAATTGAGCGCTCCAGCTTCCCGCTCCCGCGTCAAACCATGAACACCTTGCACGAAAGCGTCGCATGAGCAGCCGCATTCTGGTGATCGAAGACGAAGCGCGGATTGCCGACTTCCTCGTCCGCGGCCTCCGCGAGGAGGGGTATCAGGTCGAGCACGCGGCCGACGGCCCGAGCGGCTGGATCGCGCTGCAGCATGGCACGTGGGACTTAGTGCTGTTCGATTGGTGGTTGCCGGGCGAAGACGGCATTAGCCTGCTCCGTCGTTTCCGCGCGAAAGATCGGAAGACGCCGGTGCTATTCCTCACGGCTCGCGACGGCGTGGGCGAACGAGTCGAAGGCCTCGACGCCGGCGCCGACGATTACCTCTGCAAGCCATTTGCATTCGAAGAGTTACTGGCACGCGTGCGGGCACTGCTGCGGCGCCCCGAGCAATCGACCTCGCTCGCGCTTGACTACGGCGACATCCACGCCGACCTGGGAAGCCAACGTGCCAGCCGCGACGGCTCGCCGCTCGATCTGACTGCGAAAGAGTTTTCGCTCCTCTGCTTGTTCTTGCGCTATCCCGGTAAGGTGCTGTCGCGAACACGGATCTTCGACGCCGTGTGGAACGAACAATACGACGGCCTGTCGAACACGCTCGAAGTCCACGTAAAAGAGCTTCGCCGCAAGCTTGAAGCGTTTGGCCCGCGCGTCATTCAAACCCGTCGCGGCCGTGGCTACGTGCTCGACGCCTCCGGTAGCGACGAGGCGTAACCATGACGTTGGTCAATCGCGTCTCGGCATTCTTCCTAGCGGCGCTCGCGATCGTGCTGGTGGTGTACTCGGGGCTGTTCTACGCCTTTGTCCGCGGGCGGCTGGTGCAGCAGTTCGACCAAGAACTGCATGGCGCGCTCTACTCGCTCGTGGCGGCCATCGAGGTCGAGCCCGAAGAGGTGAAGTGGCAGCCGCTCGAGCATGCCATCGCCCTCGGCAGCGGCGATGGACCGGAAGAGGTGCGGTGGGTCGTCATCGGCGACGGAGCGCAAATCGTCGAGCACTCGAGAAATTCGACGCCTGAAATCATCGCTGAAGCGAAGCGGATCGTCGCGGAGACGCACGAGGGCAATCAAACGTACGGCGAGCTGACGGCTCCGGGCGAGTGGAGTATTCTCTATCGCCGTTTGATTGCGCCCGACCCCATTCGGCAGGCCCGTGAACTCGATGAGTTCGACGAATTGGTCGTCGTCGTGGCTCGCTCGACGGCCGACATGGATGCGAATCTGCAGCGGCTGCTAATCCTCGTCATTTTGCTTCCGCTGGCGGCGTGGTTGCTGGCGGCGGCGCTTGGGCGTTGGTTTGGAGCTCGCGCATTGCGGCCGGTACTTGAAATGTCGCAACGGGCGCGATCGATCGCCGGCAGCGACTTTAAGAGCCGCCTGCCAGCGCCCGAGTCGGGCGATGAACTCGCCGACCTGGGCCAATCGTTCAACACGCTGCTTGATCGGCAGCAACGCGCCTACGAACAACAGCGCCGCTTTGCCGGCGATGCGGCTCACGAGTTGCGAACACCGCTCACCGTGTTGCTGGGGCAAATGGACGTCGCCCTGCGACGGCCACGCTCGGCGGAAGAATATGCCGAGACGCTCGGGGTATTGCGAGACGAAGCGAACGAGTTGCAGCAAATTGTCGAGTCGCTGCTGTTCCTGGCGCGCACATCCGAAGATGCGACGCTGCCGGGAAGCGAACCGATCGAACTCGCGGAGTGGCTGCCGCGTTATATGGAACGTTGGCAGAACGACCCGCGACGCAGCGACCTACGGTTAGAACTTCAGTTCCCGTCCGACGCCACCGCTAGCGCGCCGCCGGCACTGCTCAACCGTCTGCTCGACAATTTGATTTCGAACGCCGCGAAGTACAGCGCGCCCGGCACGCCGATTACTGTGACGGCCACAGGGAACGCCGACGCGGCCGCGATCAGCGTGACCGACCAAGGACGCGGCATTTCGCCCGAAGATCAGGCGACGGTCTTCGAGCCCTTCTTCCGTAGCAAGAGCGCGCGCGACGCGGGAATTGCGGGCACGGGTTTGGGACTGGCAATCGCGTCACGCATCGTCGCGGCGCTGGGCGGGAAGTTAGAGTGCGATAGCGAACTTGGCCGCGGCAGTAAGTTCACGCTTACGCTGCCGACACTCCAGCCCCGGGCTCTGCCCGGGGGTAGCGTCGCGGAACAGAGCGTCTTGCGGGATGGAGACCTACCCCCGGGCGGAGCCCGGGGCTAAGAATGCGGCAACCGCTACTTAGTCAGTTCAGCCAACGTCAGCTGCAGTTCACGCCGAGTCGCTTCGCTGAACTCAATATCAAACCAAGCGACCTTCCCCTGGCCATCCAGCACATAGACGCGCGGCAGCCACGACTCGCCAACCTGAGCGAGAGCCTTGCCATCGGCGTCGGCTAGTTGCGTCAACGAGGCGCCGGCGGCGTTGATCAGCTTCTGACCGGCATCGTTGGGAGCTCCCTCGACAACGCCCACGAACGCAGCCCCCTTGCCGCCGTAGGTCGCCGCTTCCTTCGCGACGTCGGCGAGGGCGCCTTCGGCCATCCAGCGGTCGGGCGCCCAAAAGAGGACCACAGTCGCCTTCGCCCCCTTAAGGTCGGCGAGCTTCGCGTTGCCGCCGCCGATCTTCGGGAGTTCCAACTGCGGGAACTGCTCGCCGACGTTCACCTTACAGATTGCGGCATGCTCCGAGGCGAGCATCACCGGGGGCACCTTCGCGGAATATTCTTCGGTGATCGGCTTCGCGGCCGTCCGGACGATTGGCCCGGCAGGAGTCACGGCGCCGCCGGAGCCAGCTCCCGCGTTCGACGACTTCTCGTCGTTGGCTTCAGCCACTTGAGCTGCCGCCGCGCCGATGGCCGGCTCGCTGCAGCCAGCAAGGAAAGGGACAATACCGCCGCCGCTGATGATCGCGGCCGCCAACTTGCTCGTCCAACCCGCTCGATCCATGACTCGATTCTCCTGCCAGTGACGCAACGCCCTCATTCTCGCCGGGGCGATCGAGGGGTCAACTGCAGTCAACAGGAACCATAGTCCTGGCGGATCGAATATTCCATCCGCAGCGGCGCCAGTTGCGAAGATGTAACGCTGGCGCCGGTCGCGCTATTCGACGAGTTTGATCGCCAAATCGCGCAACTGCCGGGCATCGACCGTGCCCGGGGCGTCGGTCATGAGGTCCGATGCCTTTTGCGTCTTCGGGAACGCGATGCAGTCGCGGATGCTTTCCAGCCGGCCGAACAGCATGATCCAGCGGTCGACGCCCAGGGCGATGCCGCCGTGCGGCGGGGCGCCGTATTGCAGGGCGTCGAGCAGGAAGCCGAACCGCTCCTGCTGCGTCGCGTCGTCGATGCCGAGCAAGGCGAACACCTTCGACTGCACTTCCGAATCGTGGATCCGGATCGTACCGCCGCCCGCCTCGCTGCCGTTGATCACCAGGTCGTACGCCTTCGCCCGCATCTTGCCGGGATCGGTATCGAGCAACGCGACATGCTCATCGAGCGGCGCCGTGAACGGGTGATGCATCGCGGCCCAATGGCCAGACTCTTCGTCTTTGGCGAACATCGGGAACTCGATGACCCACGAGAAGTTCATCGCCTGCGGATCGTACAGCTTCATCTCGCGGCCGACCTTGGTCCGCAGGGCGTGCAGCACCTTGCAGGTCGCTTCCCAGTTGTCGGCTGAGAACAGGACGAGGTCGCCCGCCTTCGAACCGAGCCGCTCAGCGAACTGAGCCAGCAGTTCCGGCGAGAAGAACTTGGCAATGGTCGAGTTCAGCTTGCCATCTTCCTCGCACTTGAACCAAGCCAAGCCCTTGGCGCCAAAGCCCTTCACAAACTCAGTCAGCCCGTCGATACCGCGGCGGGAGTAGAACTCGCCCCCCTTGGGAACGTTGATCGCGCGGACTTTGCCGCCGCCGTCGACGACCGCGTTGAACACGCCGAATTCGCTCTGCGGGGCGAGGTCGGTCAGGTCGACAATTTCGCAGCCGAAACGGAGGTCAGGAGCGTCGTGGCCGAACCGCTCCATCGCTTCGTCGTAGGTCATCCGCGGCAACGGCAGCGGCACGTCGATGCCGAGCTCTTCCTTGGCCAACTTCGCGACGAGGCCGTCGATGATGCCGATGACGTCGTCGCTGTCGACGAACGACATTTCGACGTCGAGTTGCGTGAACTCGGGCTGACGATCAGCCCGCAAGTCTTCGTCGCGGAAGCAGCGGGCGACCTGCACGTACCGGTCGTAGCCGGCGATCATCAGAATCTGCTTGTACAGCTGCGGCGACTGCGGCAGGGCGTAGAAGTGCCCGTGATGCACGCGGCTCGGCACGAGATAGTCACGGGCGCCTTCCGGCGTGCTACGGCCGAGGCAGGGGGTTTCGACGTCGAGGAAGTGATGAGCGGCGAAGTAGTCGCGCATCCCCTTCACCATGCGGTCGCGCATGATGAGGACCTTTTGCAACTCGGGACGCCGCAGGTCGAGGTAGCGGTGTTTCAGCCGCAGGTCCTCGCCCGGCAGGTCTTGGGCGTGGGCGTTCGGCGACACCGGCGGCGTCAGGCTCTTGTTGAGAATCTCCAGGGCGGTCGCGCGCAGCTCGACCTTGCCGGTCGAAAGCTTGGCGTTCGACATCCCCTCGGGCCGGGCGGCGACGACGCCGACGACCTTCAGCACGTACTCGGCCCGCACGGTCTTGCTCAGGTCGATCACCCCTTGGGCCGTGTCGGGCGGGTTGAACACCACCTGCGTCAGGCCGTAGCGGTCGCGGAGATCGACGAACAGCCCGCCGCCATGGTCGCGGTAGGAGTCGACCCAGCCGCACAAAGTGACGACTTGCCCGACGTTCAGTTCGCCTAATTCGCCGCAGGTGTGAGTCCGTAGCACGCGCGTAACCTCGAAAAACCAGTGAAAGGGCAGGGTTGCCCTGAAAAACCGTCCTCGCGGCCGGGCCACCCTCAAGGGGAGCCTGCCGGGCCGGGGGAAGTTCGCAATTCTAGTTGCCGGCGGTAGCAGCGCAAAGGCGAACGAGGCTGCGGGGGTTGAAAGGGGCTGTTTTGGGCATTCTGACCCTCCAAAGTGCTCCTAAAGATCTCTCGCAGAGGCGCAAAGGCGCAGAGAGGACAAAAGGCGTGTAGAGGCGACGGAACGTCGCATTTTCCTCTGCGTCTCAGCGCCTCTGCGAGAGGTTTGCTCGGAATTGGTAACCCACCGAGTGCCGGCGTCATTACTCCGACCGAATCACCAGCACCCAATCCTCCGCATCCGATTCCAGCGCCGGTTTTGCCGCCACGACCAAGCCTTGGTCGTTTGGGGAGAGCTTTCCCAGGTCGATCTGCTTGCCGCTGACGGGATCGAACACGAACGCCGTGTGGGTCGCTCCCGGAGCCAACGACCGGATTTCGATCGGCCGCGACTCGGGGATGTAGATCACGCGGATCTTGCCCTCGATGCCGGTTGCATACGGGCCGTAGGTCGCCGACTGAGTAAACGCTCCCCACGGCGCGGCGCCGTAGGCAGCAAGTTTGGCCACTGATCGCCACGGTGAGTCGTCGAAGTCGGCTGCCGTCCACGCGGAGTGCTCACCGCTCAACTCCTGCGCACTGCGCCAAGATTCATCTGACTGCACAACCAACTTCTGGCCGTCGGCGAGTTCAATCTCCAGGCAAGCCATGAGGCCGGCCGGATTGGCCGTCACTTGGCTCGCGAGATTCTCCCCTTCAACGGCCAGCGCGTTGCGGCCTGGCTTCAATCGCGAAGTCACATCGACCGGCGCCGGCGATCGCCAATCGCTCGCCGAGGCGACGCGATGGCAATTGATCAACACACCGCCACGATCGTCGACGGCCAACCACAACGTCGCGCGCTTGATCGAAGCCTCCGCCGGCAGTTCGAATGACTTCCGAAAATATCGTTTAGCCAGCGGCGCATCCGCTTGCGGCTTGCCCTCGGGGAACCAAATCCATTGGCCCCACTGCGCTGGTTCTGCCGCTTGCGAGTTCGCGTAACCAACCGAATCGTGCGCTGGCCGGAACTTCCACCACTCGAACTGCTCGAACAACTTCTTGCCGAGCCCCACCTGCGTCGATCCTGGCAGCCGCATTGCTTCGTTCCACGGGATCGTGCCGTAGCCAGTGCCGCCCGCGGGATGCTGCGGCGACGGGCCGTGCGGATCGCCCGGCCGATTGCACTGCCAAATGCCGTTGGCGCCGTACGTGTGGCCCGCCACGCCGTTGGTCATGCAGAGCCAAAACATTTGCCGCGTCCAGCGCGTCGGCAGCGAGTCGCCCAGCATTTCGTACGCCGCCTCGCCGTCGATCACCGGCATCGTCGGCGCCGCGGCATACGACTCCCGCACTTTTGCCGACCGTGGTATCGACCGCGTCGCGCTGCCCGTGCGGCGTTTGCAGCAAGTCGAAGTCGAGCAAGTTCACGTCATCGGTCGCGTACCGGGCCGACCAGCCGAACCCGGTCGGGTGGACCGTCAGCAGCCGATGATATGGATCGGTCTCGCGAATGTAGCGTAGCACCTCGGTCCATTCGGTGACTTGCTCGCGATCGTCGAACGGAAACCCAGGCGCCAAGTACCACGGCAGATTCGCCTCGCCCGCCGCGCACCAGACGACCGGCATCGCTCCGTAGCGGGCAATGAGATACCGCCAGTGCTGCTTCGCCCGCTCGACGCCCATGAACTCGATGTGGTAGCCCCACATGCCGACCATGCAGGGGACGAAGCCGCGCTCGAGCAAGTCGTTAATCTTCTGATCGGCCTCGTCGTAGTACTCGGGACGCATCGCTGCGTAGTCGGCCTCCCATGCGAATCCGCCGCCGTTGGCGCTCCGCGGATCGAACGGGTGCGAATCGGGCGGCGGGCCCATGACGATCTGCACGACGTTGAACCCCTTGGCACGGCGATCGTCGGCGAGCGTTCTCACTTCGTCGCGCTGCAGCCGCCCGCTCAGCCCCATCCACCAGGTATCAGCGAGCCAAAAGAAGGGCGTGCCATCGGCGTGTTCGAGCGTGCGGCGATCGGCGGCGGCACGCAACGGCCCGTGGATGTAGAGCGGGTTGTCTCCGGCGTACGGAGCGATGGCGATTTCGCGCGCGACGCCTTGCAGTCCCTTGTCACTCGGCTGATTGCACTCGGTTCGCACCTGGTGCGTGCCGACAATGGGCGACGAGTACCGCCCTCGCCACTCGTTGCCGCCGGCCCAGTAGGCAGGCAGGCGTTTTGTGCCGCCGTGCGGATCGGTGACGATCAGATCGAGCGTCACGTCATTGAACGGATCGGCGTACTTCTGCTCAGCGGTGAACGTGACTTCGACGACGCCATTGGCATAGCCGGCCGCCACAATCTCCGCCGATGCGGAGGCACAATGAATCAAACAGAAGAGTAGAGCGAAACCGGTTCGCAACACGTGCGCGATCGTCATGCCGAATGCCTAACAAGAGGAGCGGGCGTTTCTGCAACGCCATCGAATGCGAGGCTTCGATTTTACCTCTGCGTCTTTGGCGCCTCGGCGTGAGACTTTTACGAACGGAGCCAATTCCCCAGCCGCCGCATTCCCTTGCTCGTGGAAATCGCCGGGGCGTAGCCAAAATCTCGCCGCGCCGCCGACAGAGCAAACCAGTGCGACGTCGCGAGCTGGGCCGCCAGAAACCGCGTCATCGGCGGCTCGCCGCTGAGCGAGAGCAACCGATAAACATTCTCCAGCACCAGCCCCGCACGTTCTGCATTTTGCCGTGAGATCGTCTTCCGCACCGGCGGCACATCGACGAGCGCCAAAATTTCGTCGATCCAGTCCCAGCAGTTCACCGGCTCGTTCTGGCTGAGAAAGTACGCCTTTCCCGCCACGGGCGACGAGGCGTCAAGCAGGGCGTCGGCCGCCTGCAGATGGGCGACGGCGGCGTTCTCGACGTAGATCGTGTCGACCCGATTTTTGCCGTCGCCGACGCGCCGCAATCGGCCGGCGCGGGCCCTCGCGATCAACCGCGGGATGAGGTGGTTATCGCGCGGCCCCCAAATAAGATGCGGCCGCAGAGCGCACGTTCGCAACCGGCCGTCGTTGGCGGCCAGGACCGCTTGCTCGGCAATCGCCTTGCTACGCGAGTAGTGGGCGCGATGAGCGATCATCCACTCAAAATCGTACGGCGCCTGTTCGTCGACGCCGCACTGGTCGACGCCGGCGAACGTGACGCTCGGGCTGCTGGTGTAGACGAGCCGCGCAACGCCCTGCTCGCGGCAAGCGGCGAGGACGTGCTCCGTCCCGCGAATGTTGGCCCGCTCGTAGGGCGCCCACTTCATCGCGATCCCCGGCAATGCCGCGACATGGTAAACGACGTCAACGCCCTGGCACGCGTGCAGCACCGCAGCGCGCTCGGCGATGTCGCCGCGGACAACTTCGACGCCGAGGGCTTTGAGGTGCGGGTAGCTGCCGCGGCCAAAGCTTCGCACTCGCTCGCCGCGCGCGACGAGTTGCTCGACGATGTATCGCCCGAGAAATCCGCCGCCGCCGGTGACTAGGACATGCATGAAAGTCGTTTAGCTCGGAATTCTGTAGGCAGCCGCGGTGGCTAGCTGCTCTCGATTGATCTTTGCATTGTGCCGAACATCAACCTGGAACGGGCGGTATGGGAAGAAGTGGCAAATTCGTTGCGTATGAGAGAATCGAGAGGCAATGTCTGCCAATTGCTTCTCGACTGATTCTTGATCAACGTCCTGTGTGAACGGTTCATACATGATCACCGGCGTTTGCTCACCGCGCGGCCCGACGCCGACGAGCGCTGTGCGTTTTACCTCCGACAGTTCGTTGAACACTGCCTCGCAGCATTCGGTGTAGAGCGTGCCGTGATCGGTCTCGACGCGATTTGACTTCCGCCCGCAGTACCAGAAGCGTCCCTGGTCATCGAGATAACCAACGTCGCCGATGCGATGCCAAACGGTTTCGCCGTCCAAGATTTTGGAAGCAGCGTTGTACTCCCTAGCCCCGGGCTCCGCCCGGGGGTGATGCTCCGCAACGTTTGACGCAACGTCGCTCGCTGACGCCGCGCGCCCCCCTGGCGAAGCCAGGGGCTGGAGGGCAATCACATACGCCGGCGAAACCTGCGGGCCGCGGACGATTAGTTCGCCGATTTCGCCGGCGGGAAGTTCTTCGGCCTCGTCAATCGTGGCAACCGGCTCGTCGCTGATCCGAATCACCCGCCACTCGATCGTGTCGAACTTCCGCCCCACGCACACGCCGGCGCCGTTTCGAGTCCGCTCCCCCGTTTCGCCCAACACCTCAGCCGCCTCGATCGTCGCCACCGGCAGACTCTCCGTCGCCCCGTACGGCGTATGCATGCGGGCCTCGGGATGCACCATCGCAAGCGTCCGCTCGAGCACCGCCGCCGGCACCGGAGCGCCGCACGAGAAAATATTCCGCAGCGTCGGAATCCGCTCGTGCGTCGCATCGCAGTGGCGGCTCAATCTCTCCCACACAGCGGGCGAGGCGAAGGCCTGCGACACCTGCCAATCGTTCGCAGCAGCGAGCAATTGTTTCGGATCGGCCGACGCCGGCCGCGAGAAATCCATCCGCGGGAAGACCGTCGTTACGCCCATCGCCGAATTGAAGAGCCCAAACAGCGCGAAGCAGGCCAGATCAGCGCCGCCGGGGACGATGCCGTACTGCCGTTCGATCTCGCTTGCCTGCGTGTCGAACATTTCGTGCGTGTAAAGCACGCCCTTCGGCGGCCCGGTGCTGCCGGAAGTAAAAATGATCGCCGCGGCGTCGGCGGCGTGCGTCTCCGGCAGCGACGCTGGCGAGCAACGGCCGCGTTCCAGCACTTGCCGATACGTGGCGCCTCCCCAAAACCAACGCCTGCCGACCGTGACGTTGAGCTTCGCCTGCGGGAACCGTCGCCGCAGCACGGTACGCACGGCTTGCGCCGGGCTGATCGCAACGAACCCATCCGGCTCTGCGGCAGCGAGACAATTCACCAAATGCTTCCGCCCCATGCCGGGGTCGACCAGCACGGTGATCGCGCCGGTGCGGAGCAGGGCGAACACGAGTTTCACGAACTCGATCCCCGGCTTCACCAACAGCACGAACCGCTGGCCCGGCCGGACGCCGAGATCGACCAAGCCGCGTGCGAGAGCGAGCGAGTCGGCCTCCAACTCGCCAAACGTGCAAGTCGCGTAGGAGTTCTTCCCCGCAACATCGCCGCTCCCCGGCGCGGCAATCGCCACGGCATCCGCCATCCGCGCAGCGATCGTCGTCAGGCGATCGGCGACGTTCGTGCGATTAGCGGGCGGGGCAACGTTCATCGCCCTATTCTGACTGACAGGCCACGATCAGGTAAGGCACTCGCTGATGAGCTCAAGGCTTGCCGCCGCCGACTAGCCGGAGCACGCGTTCCGCCACATCGACGCCGGTGACCTCGCCGAGTGCCTTCCACCCCGGCACCGCATTCACCTCGATCGCGTACAGCCGCCCATCGCGGGCCGGCAACAGGTCGACGCCAGCGACGGTCGCTCCCACCGCCTCGGCGGCTCGGCGGGCGAGTTGGGATAGTTCCACCGTCACCTCCAGCGGGGCAGGACGGGCACCGAGGCTAATGTTCGTCCGCCAGTCGTCGGGATTCACCCGCTTCATCCCCAGTACCTCGTCGCCGACGACAAGCAGTCGCCAGTCGACCCCGTCGTGCGGGATGAACTTTTGGATGTAGAGGACGGCGCCAATCTGCTCCAGCGACATGAACACGCGGCGAGCAATCGCAGCGTCGCTCACTCGCGTGATCCCGCGGCCCTCGCCGCCGAAGAGGGGTTTTACGACCACGTCGCCGCCAAGTGTTTCGCACGCCGCCAGTCCATCAGCGGCCGTTTGGCAGACGATCGTCGGCGGCACGAGCATCCCCGCAGCTTGCAGCTTCGCGGTCGCCAGATACTTATCGACCGCCGCCTCGATGGCCCGCGCCGAGTTCACGACACGGACGCCGCTCGCCTCGAGCCGCCCCAGCGCATCCATCCGAAAGACGACTTGCTCCAAACTCCCCGGCGGCATCGAACGAACGAGCACGCCATCGAGCTCAGAGAGTCGCGCGTCGCCGGCGCTAACGCCGAGCGTCGCCCCCTGCACGTGCGACGCGAGCGATTTGTAGGAAATCGCCGTCAGCTCGCACCGCGCGCCGGCCGCGCGCTGTAGATCGCGGAAGTACCAACTATCGCGAGCGGCGAGCACAGCAATGTTCATAACGACGGCTCGCGCAGGAACCCAACACTAGGCAATACCAAACGACTTCGCCACCACCGCGTCGTCAAACTTGCCGAACCGAAAACTGTTGCCCGTGTCGAGATTCACGAGCGTCACCACCGCCGGGCTGAACAGATGCGGATCGATCTGGTAGAAGTCGTGATTGTAGCTGGCAAAAATCTCGGCAAACGGCCGACCGTAGTCTTTCGAAGCCGAACTAGGCGTCCGGGCGCCGATCTCGCGGAGCGATTCGTCATCGCCGCGCACATACAACACCGCGTGGCCGCCGTAGAGGATCGCGTCGTTGGTGCGGCCGATAGCCGCCATGTCGTCCTTCGCCGGCGGCGGCAGCGGGGCCGAGCCCCAGCCGCTGACGACGCGGTGGAGATCGAACTTGAGTTCGTGCAACTTGTGGAGCGCCGTCTCGACGCTGCGGGCCACCACTTGCAGCGTGCCCGCCATGCTTCGTGTCGGCGCGACCAGCAGCGTGAGGGCCGACGGCTCGACGCGGCACTTCGCCGCCACGTCGCGGCAGACCTCGTCGTTCGGTAGTTTGCCACTCTCCAATACGCCGATGCAGTGCGACGCCGACTCGCGGTACTTGAGATCCTCGAACAACGGCTCGCGAGCCGCCGCGGCTCGCATCGGGCCGGAGCCCATCGCAAAAAACTTCTCGCCCTTCACTTCCCAGCCGGCATACTGCGACGCCATGCAAGCGAGCAGCGGATGATCGGTCTGCACCTGCACGACCGGTCCCAGGCCGTTCACGCTAGGCGTCAGGCAAACAGTCGCCAGGTCGGCCAGACAAAGGCGAGCCAACAGCAGCCCCGCGTCGAAGCCGCCGACAGTCTTGACGCCGCAATCGACGACCATGGCGCCCGAATCTTGCAGATGAAGTTCGACGCGCAACAACTCGGCGTCGTCAGCCAAGGTTCGGCAAAGTGCGGCGGCGCGGTGGTTGAGATTCACGGGAGCAGTTCAAGCGAGAGGGACAGGATCTGATCTGAATCGTCCCATCATAAGAGAAAGCGGGAGAGAATACAGACCGCGAATCACGCGAATTGACGCCAATCAAGGCAACGTTGGCCCATCGATCATTCGCGCAAATTCGGGTGATTCGCGGTTAAATATACCCGGTCTGCAGCTACCGCTTCAGCTTATTGAGATCGATCGCCTTGCCGAGTTTTGCCACGTCGACCTGCAGCGGCACTTCGCCGCCCCCCATCACCGAGGCGAGCTGCGTCACCATCTGCTGGTTCTCGCCGAGGGCCGCCATCAGTTCTTGCTGGGCCTTATCGCGTTCGGCCTGCAACTTGGCGAGTTGCTCGTCGACCTCGCCCTGCACCTTCGCCATGATCCGGTCCTTGCGATCGGTGAGATACTTTTTCACCGCCCCGCTCACGCCTGCGGCCAGTTGCGGCCCCACGTTCGATTCGATGCGAATCGACGGTCGTTTGAGCGTTCCCGCCAGTTCGATTTTCGCTTCGAGCCGGTCGACGCCGCTCAGCGACTCCTGAATCACCGCGGCAATCCGGTCGTCGCGCAGCGCAGGAGTCTGAGCAGCCAGCGTCGACGACTGCTTCAGTTCGATCGTGCCGACCAGTTCGTCGCCATCGAGGCGGATGTCAGCCTTGAGACTCGCGGCGCCAGGCGCCACGGTAACGGCGAGTTTGTCCGCCCGCCCCAGCGTCCGGTGCGCCAGATTGAGCTGCGGCACATCAATCTTGATCGAATCGTGCGCCATCTCGCCGCGGCGGTCGAGTTCCACGAGCAGCACGCCGTCGACGGCGCCGCTGCTGTGAATCGCCAACTGCAGCGGCCGCTCATGGAGTTCCGGCTCCGAGGCGACGTCGCTCAGTAGGCCCGTGAACGCCAGCGGCTGGCCGTCGAGCCGCGCTTCGCCAGCGAGTTCGATCCGTTCGAGCAACATCTTCGGCTGCCGTCGCCCTGCGAACACGACGTTGGTCCCGCGCGAGCGCGTCGGCGCGGCCACGCGGTTCTTCGGCACGAACTTGCGAACCTGTTCGATCCACCACGTCGTTTGTTCGAGATAACCGCTCGCGGTTTCGCCGAGCAGGTAGCGGTTCAGTCCGTCGGGGTCGATGCCCGAGAGCTTCAAGTGCTCTTTGAGGAACGCCTGGTCTTGCTTGCGGGCGGCGTCGAGCGCCAAACGATCGGCCTTCGCCTGCTCGGGCAAGGCTTTGATCTCGGCAAGCGTCGCCTGCAGCTCAGCTTGAGTCTGCGTCAACTGCTTCCGCAGTTCTTCAACTTGCTGCATGCCGCGGAGCGGGTTCTTCTTTGCGTCACGGAAGGCGGTCTCAATTTGCTTCGCCTTGGCTCGCAAGTCGTCGGCCCGCTTCCGCAGCGCCTGGTACTGCTCGGGCCAGCGGCGTTTGAGCTCTTCCGCCACCTGCGGCGTCGCCAGCGAGCCGAGCAGGTCTTGCTCCATGCGGCCGGTGAGATCGTCGAACCAACCGGCCGCCGTTTCCTGGGCCGCGGTGAACATCGGATCGAGTGCAGACGGCTCCGCGGGCGTCTCGGGCAGAATTTCGAGCGCCCCGGAAGTGGTCCGTTCGCCGTCGAACTTGATCCCGTCGATCCGGCCGTTGTGGACGACCACCCGCTTCCGCAGCAGTTGGGCGCCATCGATCTCCAAGCGAACCTGCGAAGATTCGAGCAGGTTCCGCATCGGCTTGCTGGGATTCGCCACGGCAACGCCATCGACCGTGAGCGTGCCGCCGCGCAGCGAGGTCGTCAAATTGGCGACTTCGACCTTGGCGCCGATAGCGGCCTCGCCCGAAACGACGATCCCCCAGCGGAGCGCTGGATCGAGCCCGTAACGAACTGCTAGCACGACGGCGATCACGATCGCCAGTCGCGGCGCGATGTACTTCCAACGAAAAATGGGCGGCAGCTTCGGGCGTTTTATTCTCATTATTCGAGCCCCCACTGCGCGCCGATCTCGGCGCCCATCAGCCAGCGGACGAGGCGATAGCGCATGAGGTAATGCTGCAACCGCGGCCGGAGGTATGTCGCCGCCAATCGCGAGCCGCGATAGACCGGATAAAAGAGGTAGAGGCCGATCAGCAGTTGGCCGAGGACGACGGTGTTGTTCAGCCCTGAAAACGGCCCCAGCGGTTTGTCATAGACAGCGGCAAACATCGCCTGCAGCGTCGGCGACGTGAGCAAGTACGAGCCCAGGCGATGGGCCGTGTCGTCGAACCAAGCTCCCAGATACGAGAACATGGCGATGGCGAGGAACCCGGCCGCGCGGTTCACGCGAAACGAGAACAAGAGCATCGCGATGACGATGGCGGTCAGATTCCCCTTCGGAAGAAGGCCGACCATCATCCCCAACGAAAAACCCCACGCCGTTTGACGCGGCGTGTCGTTGCCGATCAAGGCTTGCGCTAGCATGCGGACAGGCCGCAGGAAGAGCGTGAACATTAAGTGAGCTCGCACGCCCAGCAAACCGATCCCGCCGCCGGCGACAGGGTCAAAGCTTGCAGCGCGTTCGAGAAGGCGTACGAAGAGCGCAACGTTTGCCGGCGTATCCGTAGATATCGGCTGCCGGTGCGCGCGGACTGTAATGTCGCGGGGCTAGCGTGCTAGCACGTGGGCCTATCGCCCATCAGTAACGCGTCTACTTCCCAGCCTTAAACAACTCATGCTCCGGCTTCCCGCCCGATCGCAAGAACGCCGTCAGGTCGAGGATTTCCTCGGCCGTCAACGTGTTGAGCAAGCCCGTCGGCATCATCGAAACGTCCGACGGGTACTGGTCGTCCAGCTCGTCGCGTTTGATCGTCTCGGTCTTCTTCGGGTCGAGCATGTTCGTGCTGACCATCATGGCGTCGTTGTTGATGTTGGAAATGCGGCCGACGATCATCCGGCCGTTCGTTTCGAACACCATCTGCTGATACTGGTCGGAGATCGTGTGGCTCGGATCAACGATCGACCGCATGATGTCGGCGGCGCCGAAGCGGCCTCCGAGACCGGTGAGATCTGGACCGATCGACGAACCGGCGCCCGCGACGCGGTGGCAGTTGTAGCAGCCGGCGGCCGAGAACATCTTGCGGCCATTCTCGAAGTTGCGCGGCGACTTGTCGTTCGCCACGAGGTCGTTCACCTCCTCCAGCGTCCACTCTTTCACCAGCGGACGGTTCGCCGTATCGATCGCAACCGTCTGCTGCATGAGCGGTTTCGAGATTCGCTCGGCAATCGGCGGACGGTCGGTCGCCGGGATGTTGGCAATGTAGCGATCGCGAGCGGAAACTAAGTAGCCGAAGAACGAATGCCCGCCGCCAACGTGCGCGGCGCGTTCGAACCAATCGAGCAGTCGAATCCGGTCTGCCGTCGTCCAACCTTCTTGAGCTGCGGAAAGGCTCACCGCGAAGTCGATCGCGTCTTCCGTCGTCGCGGCGTTTTCCATCAGCGTGAGCATCCGCGGTACGACATTCGGCGCGCGGAGCCGAAGCAGCAAGTTCCCCAGGTCGCGATTCACGAAGTGGTTGTCGGCGGGGAAGTAGGGATTGAGCGCAGCGATCAGCTTCTCACGCGACGCCGGTTGGAAGGGATCGAGCCGCATCACGCCGAGCGAGGCGACGCGGAGGTAATCGAGCTTCTGCTGCGTTGAAAGCTCCGGGAACTTGATCGCCGTGAGCGCCGCGAGCCACGCCTGCTGCTGGCTGGCGTCGGCAGCGCGGGCGAACGCGGCGAGCGCGTTCAACTGTGCGTCGACATTCGTTTCAGCCAGCGCTTTCGCGCGCCACAGGGCGAAAGGCTGATGCTCAAGCGCCGTGCGGGCGACGTTCTTGATAAAGCGATCGGAGCTGCCGAGATGGGGCCAGATGTCGTTAATTGCGGCCGGACCGGCAGGGCGATTGAGCTTCTCGAGAGCCACGCGAATCGCATGGGCTTCCGGGGCCGGCGGGGCAGGGGCACCGCTGCCGAAGACCCGCTGCGGATCACTGTCGGCGACAATTTCCAGCTTCGGCGCGTCGGCTGGCACGTCTTTGCCGTTGTACACAATCCGGTAGAGAGCTGACTCGCTCTTGCGTCCGCCGACTGCGAAGTACAACGCGCCATCCTTCGGCAGGACGACCATGTCGGTCACGCCCAGCGGCATCGCATTGGCAAACCGCTCGATCTCGCCAGTGTACGACGAACCAGACGGCGTTAGGTTGACCACATAGATGTTGCCGTAGCTCCAGTCGGCGGCGAAGAGCGCCTTCTGGTATTTCTCGGGGAACTTCGCGCCCTTGCCGAAGACGACGCCAGTCGGCGAGCCCGGCCCGGCGTCGGCGACGGCGGGAACGGTATCGATGTAGTAAGTCGGCCAGACGCTGTTGCCGGTCCGCCAGCCAAAATCGCTGCCGCTGGCGACGTGGCAAATCCGCGTGGGGCGATACCACGGGGCGCCAACGTCCCACTCCATGTCGGAATCGAACGTGAACAAGTCGCCCGCGTCGTTGAACGCCAAGTCGTACGCGTTGCGGTAACCAATCGAGAACATCTCCAGGTTCTCGCCGTTGAGGTCCATCTTCGCGAACCAACCGCCCGGCGCGCGAATCGCCGCGGCATGGCCGTTGGGGTCGGTGATGAGCGGCAGCAGTTGGTCTTCACGCCACCGCGCGGGAACTGCCGAGCTGCTGAAGAGCGGCGCGCCGGTATGGTTACCGCAGACGATGTAGAGACTCTTCCCGTCCGGCCCTAGCACGATGCCGTGGGGACCATGTTCGCCGGCGCCCTCGAACACGCGCAACTGCTCGATGCGGTCGAACTGGTCGTCTTTGTTCGTATCCGACAGCCGGTAGAGCCCCGAGCTGAAGCCGCCAATGTCGCCGTTCATGACGACGTACAACTTCCCTTCGTGGAACAGCAGGCCCTGAGCCATGCCGATCTGCGTCTTGAGCTTCTCGACCTTGGTCTGCGAGGAATCGCCGCCAATCGGCGACGGGGTAATCCGATAAAGCGAACCGTGTTGGTCGGAGGCGATCAGCCGACCCTTGTCGTCGGGAGTGAGCGCGACCCACGAACCTTCGGTCTCGGCGGGAACCTCGTGCACGAGCTCTGCCTTGAATCCGGGCGGCAACTTGATTTTGCCGATCGCGTCTGCCTGAGCGACGCTCGCGCCGGCGAACCAGCCGGCGACAATCGCGATCGCAATGCTCGAGAAGAGGGTAAGGGGCGAGCGGCGGAAGAGTTCCATGCGTATTGCTCTGCGCGGGAAGTGACGGAAGACGGCCGATGGGACGCGCCCTGGCAGCGGTCGCCAACTGCGATCATATCTGACGGCCTCCAGCCGCGGAAGGAATCGCGGGCCCTCGCCACCCCTCGTGTTGCGACACCGAGGGAGCGACTGTCCGTTCCCCGTAAGTCATACAATTCGCCGCAATATGGCGATTTTTCCTGTTAAGCCAATTACAGAGCCGCAACTTTTCAGTTGTGAGAATGGCTCACAGCCAAGACCCCGATAGAATGACGGGAAGTGGGAGAGGCGCCGCACGAGCCATGACCCATTCTTAAGTGAATTGTCGTCGGCCCCGTTACGCCCCGCTGCTCGTCTATGCCCATTTCCCGAAGTACGTATCGCTGGCCCGCCGTCGGCCTTGGCTTGGCGCTCGCGGTATTCGCAGCCCTGGCAGCCGCCGATTGGTACCGCACGGTCCCTCCCGATGCGCTGGCGCACGCGACGTACGTCGGCCGCGAGCAGTGCATCGCCTGCCATCAAGAGCAGTACGATCTTTGGAAGGGCTCCGACCACGATCGGGCGATGGAGCTCGCCACCGACGAAACGGTGCTCGGCGACTTCAACGACGCCAAGTTTTCTCGTTTCGACGAAACGACGCACTTCTTCCGCGACGGCAAGAAGTTCATGGTCAACGCCGAGGGCCCCGACGGCAAATATCACGATTACGAAATCAAGTACACCTTCGGCGTCCGTCCGCTGCAGCAGTACATGGTCGAATTCCCAGACGGCCGCGTCCAAGTGTTGCGAGTCTCGTGGGACGTCGACAAGAAGAAGTGGTTCTACGTCGCCCCGACCGACGCAACGCAAGAGCGGATCGAAGCAGGCGATCCCCTCCACTGGACCGGCCTCGCGCAAAACTGGAACACGATGTGCGCCGAGTGCCACTCGACCGACTACCACAAGAACTACGACCTCGCGACGAACACCTACCACTCCGACTTCTTCGAGATCGACGTTAGCTGCGAGGCCTGCCACGGCCCGGGCAGCCTGCACGTCGAGCTCGCCAATCGCCGCGGCCTGTTTTGGGACCGGAACGTTCACTACGGCCTGACGAACGAAATGAAGGGCGCCCTCAACACGCGCCAAGTCGAAACCTGCGCTCCCTGCCATTCGCGGCGGTCGATCATTCACCCCGATTATCGGCCGGGCGATTCCTATCTCGACTACTTCCAGCCGCTAATGCTCGATGCGGGGCTCTACCACGACGACGGGCAGATCCTGGACGAAGTCTACGAGTATGGCTCGTTCACGCAGAGCAAGATGTATCACAAGGGGGTCCGCTGCAGCGATTGCCACGACCCCCACTCGCTCAAGCTCAAGTACGAGGGCAACCGCCTTTGCGCGCAGTGCCACGAGCCGGGCAAGTACGACGGCGCCGGGCACAACCATCATCCCAACGCCGCCCCGGGTTCGCCGGAGACGCAGTGCGTCACCTGCCATATGCCCCACTCGACCTACATGGAGATCGACAACCGTCGCGACCATAGCATCCGTGTGCCGCGTCCCGATCTGACGGTGAAGTACGGGACGCCGAACGTCTGCAATCGCTGTCATACGAAGCCGCACGAAAGTGCTCAGTGGGCGGCCGATCAGGTCGTTCAATGGTACGGGCCGAAGCGTCCCGACGACCCGCACTACGCCGAGGCGTTCGCCCTGGCGCGTCGCGGGGCGCCGGAAGGCTTTGCACTGCTGAAGGAAGCCATCGAAAAGCCGGAGAACTCCGAAATCATCCAGGCCACGGCAATCGAATTGCTGCAGAATTACCCCACGCCCGAAAGCGCGAAGATCCGCCGGGACGCGCTCAGCGATCCCAATGCGATGGTTCGCGCCGCTGCGGTGCGCTCGCTTGCCGTCGATGCGGAGAATCAACAAGACTTGGTGGCGAAACTGCTGAAAGACCTCGGGCCTAAGCTCGACGATCGCAGCCGAGCAGTCCGCACGGCTGCGGCCGATCGCATTGTCACCGACGTCGATTCGCTTGAGGATAGTCAGTTCCGGAGCGCGCTCGAAAATGCGATTAAGGAATACCGCGCAGGCCATCAGATTCATCTCGATCGGGCGCCGTCGAATATGAGCCTCGGCATGATGGCCATGAGCCTCGGCGACCCCGAAGCGGCCGTGAAGTCAATGCGCGACGCCATCCGAGTGGAGCCTTACCTGAGCCGCATGCGGGCCCAGTTGGCGCAGTACCTCGAAACCCTCGCCGCTGATCCCACTCAGGCCGCCGTTGCGGCAAAGGTCGGAGCCACCCCAGAAGAGATCAACAAACTTCGCGAAGAAGAAATTGAGTTGCTGAAGCGTGACGAAAAGCTTCTGCCGCAGGCGGCTACGGTCCGCCATATGCGAGGTTTCTTGCTGGTGAAGCTGGGAAGACTCGACGAGGCCCGAGAGGCGTTCATTAAGGCCTGCGAGCTAGCGCCGAACCAATACTCGTATTGGGAGTGGCTCGCGTCGATCTGCGTCGATCAGAAACGCTGGGAGCAAGCAGCGCTGGCGATCCAGCGAATGTCGCAGTTGGAGCCCGAGGCCGAAAGCTGGAAGCGTTTGCTCTACCAGGTGAAGCAAGGCGTTGAAGCCGAAGGGGGCACGCTGAGCTTGCAACGTCCGCCGACCGAAGAGGCTGCGGCGCCGCCGGATAGTGAAACGCCAACCGCCAACGCCGCCGAGAAGCCGGAAGAAAAGTCGGAACAGAAACCCGCGGAATCGCCGCCTACAGAACCGGCGGTGACAACGCCAGTGCAACCCGCGGAAGCCGCAGGCGCAGGGACGCCGTAACGCCGTCGACGACGAGCAAGCCGTAAGAGTTGATCCACAGCGGTTGAAATGCTCGACTAAGGGGCCATTCCCCTGAAGTCGACGGACCGCTCTCGGCATGCCTCCCAATCAGCGCAACCTATTCGACGCCGAACCTGCGCCGTGGGAAATCGACGAAGCCGAATTGCGAACCGTCGCGTCGGTCGTCCTGCCGACGGGCCCCAAGGGACCGTTCGACTACCTCGTACCCGACGGCCTCGCCGATCCTGCCGAACCCGAGCGACTGGTCGAAGCGGGCCGCCGCCTCCGCATCCCGTTCGGCCGGGGCGATCGCGAGGTCACCGGCTACTGCGTCGCCGTCGAGATGAAACGGGTCGACGCCCGACGGCTCAAGCAAGTCTCCGCCGTGGTCGATTCGCGCATCCTCCTCTCCGCGGCGATGCTGCGGCTCACCGAGTGGATGGCCGACTACTACCTCTGCCCCTGGGGACAGGTGCTCGAGGCGGTCGTTCCCGCCGGCGTTCGCGGGATGGCCGGTACGCGCGAAGTGAAGTTCCTGACGCCCGCCGACGGCGCCCTCGAAAAGTTCAAAACGCTGAAGCTCCGTTCGCCGCAGCAGCGGAAGACGCTCGAAACGCTGCTCGCCAGCAACCGGCCGCTCACGATGCCGGAACTCGCTGAATCGGCCGACTGTTCGCTGGCGCCGATCAAAGGCCTCATCAAGCACGGCCTCATCGAAACCGCCGTCGCGCGCGTCGCGACCGGCAGCGGCGCCGAGCAGAAGTGGCAGCGCGAGACCCCGCTGGAATTCAATCCTGATCAGGCGGCCGCCTTCGAGTCGATTCGCACCGCCCTCGACTCGGGCGAGGCGAAAGGCATGGTCCTGCACGGCGTCACCGGCAGCGGCAAGACCGAAGTCTACCTGCAGGCGATCGAGCACGTCGCCAAGTTCCGCCGCCAGGCGATCGTGCTGGTGCCCGAAATCAGCCTCACGCCGCAAACGGTCCGCCGCTTCCGCGCCCGCTTCGACCGCGTGGCTGTGCTGCACAGCCACCTCACCGACTCCGAACGGCACCAGCATTGGCAAAGCATCGCCCGCGGCGAAGTCGAAGTGATCGTCGGCGCCCGCAGCGCGGTGTTCGCCCCGACGCCCCACCTCGGGCTGATCGTGATCGACGAAGAGCACGAAACGACGTTCAAACAAGACCAAGCTCCTCGCTACCACGCTCGTGACGTCGCTTGGCAACGCGCGCAAGCGGAGAGCATTCCACTTATCCTCGGCAGCGCCACGCCCTCGCTCGAGGCCTGGGTCCGCGCGCAGCAGGGGGAGTTCGAAAAGATCTCCCTGCCGAAACGGGTGATGAACCTGCCGCTGCCCGACGTGCTGACCGTCGACATGCGCGACCCAGCTCAAACTCGCTTCGGCCGCGGGGCGATCACGCGGCCGCTCCATCAGGCGATGGTCGAGGCTCTTCGCGGCGGGGGGCAGGTGATCTTGCTGCTCAATCGCCGCGGCTTCTCGACCCACATCCAATGCCCGGCGTGCGGCTTCGTCCTTAAGTGCGAATACTGCGACCTCGCGCTCACCTACCACCGCCAACACAACACGGCGCTCTGCCACTACTGCGACCACGAAGCTCCGCCGCCGCGAGCTTGCCCCGACTGCAAGTCGCCCGCCATCCGTTACGGCGGCGTCGGCACGCAGAAGCTCGAAGAGGAAGTGAAGTCCCGCTTCCCCGACTTCAAATGCGCCCGCATGGATGTCGACACGATGCGCCAACGCGGCAGCCACGACAACGTCCTCTCAGCGTTCCAACGCGGCGAGTTTCAGATTTTGCTCGGCACACAAATGATCGCGAAGGGACTCGACTTCCCGAACGTGACGCTCGTCGGGGTGATCAACGCCGACACGGCGCTCCATCTGCCTGACTTCCGCGCGGCGGAGCGGACCTTCCAACTTGTCGCCCAGGTTGCTGGTAGAACAGGCCGCGGCAAACGTGGCGGCCGCGTGCTCGTGCAGACGCTCAACCCCGAGCACCCCGCGATCATGGCGGCCGTGCGGCACGATTACCCGCGCTTCGCCGAGCATGAACTCGCCGTCCGCCGTGCGGCCCACTACCCGCCGTTTACGTCAATGATTCGCGTGGTGGTCCGCGGCCCCGTCGAGGAGGTCGTCCGCGAAACGGCCGCCACGCTGGGCGACCGCCTCAAAGCCGCCATCGCCGCCGCCAACATTCCCCGCATGCGCGTCGTCGGCCCCGGCACGGCGCCTATCGCCCGCCTACGGGGCGACTTCCGCTTCCATTTGCAGCTGCAAGGCCCCGACGCCGCGGCACTACGACAAGCTGTCCGCACGGCCGCCGAGGGCTTCACGCCCCCCGACGGCGTCCGCTGGATCGCCGACGTCGACCCGTGGGATATGCAGTAGCATGGGCGAATCCGCCGACCAGTCGCAATTGCGGCTTGATCTTGGCCCCCAATGCGCTCCCGCCCTACAATAAAACCAGTCCCGCTAGGTCTTCCCAGCTTCACACGACTCGTATCGCCATGAGCTATCGCAGTTTCAAACGCGCTCTCGGCGAAACGAATCTCGAACGCAAGTGCCGGATGCTCTTTGGCACCTGCCTGCTGGTGCTGATCTCCGGCAGCTTTTGGTGGTACAGCACGGCGACCGATCGCATCGTCTACGAGTACCTCAACCGTTCGGTTGGCAAAGCGCTCGTCGATTACGCGATGCTCGACGCCCACAAGGGAGTCGTCTCGACGAGCATGTCGGGCGACACGGCCGGCATCAGCGACTTAGAGAAAAAAGCGAACGAGTCGCTCGCCAATCTCTTCCGCAGCGGCGAGATCTCCTGGGAAACTCGCTACCCGAAGAATCCCACCGACTCGAAACGACCTGACGAAGAGTACGAATTCAAGTGGATGAAGGAGTGGTCCGACTTCGCCGACAGCATGCGCGAGAAGGGGAAGTTCGACGACGCCGGCATCGTCAACGCCCACAAAGATCCCGAGAACCAGCTCTGGCGCGAAAGCCCGTCCAGCGGCAACGGCTCGTACGTCTACTACCAGCCGGTCTTCGCGAAGGCCGACTGCATTGTCTGCCACAAGCAAAAGGGAAGCGTCGACCAACTCGTCTTGCCCGACCTGAAGCAGGGCGACCTGATGGCGGTTTTTCGCGTGACGATGAACACGAAAGACACGCAGTACGCCCAAGCGAAGAACCGCTCGCTGCTGATTACCCTCGGCGTGATCACCGTCTTCCTGGCGATGGCGGCGCTCTACGTGATTATCCGCTACATCATCGTCAAGCCGCTTGCTCACTTGCGCGAGGTGGCTGACTCAATTCGCCGCGGCGACGTCGAACAGCGGGCCGTCATTCACACGGGCGACGAATTCGAAGAACTTGGCGCCGCGTTCAACCGGATGTTGCGGCAGCTTCTCCGCCAGCAAGACCAGCTCCGCAGCGTCAACGACGAACTCGACGGCAAGATCGACGAGCTCGCCCAGGTGAACATGCGGCTGTTCGAAATGAACCAGGTGAAGAGCGACTTCCTCGCCACGGTAAGTCACGAGCTCCGCACGCCGCTCAACAGCATCCTCGGCTTCAGCGATTTGCTCGCCAAGGGGAAGACGCTCGACGACAAGCAGCGCCGCTACGCCGGCAACATCGAACGTTCCGGCCGACAGTTACTCGACATGATCAACGACATTCTCGACCTCGCGAAGATCGAAAGCGGCCGCATGGAAGTCCGGGCGAGCGAGTTCGACATCGGCGCCGTCGTCCTCACGCAGTGCGATCTGGCTCGCCCGCTCAGCGAAAAGAAGCATATCGACCTCGATTGCGAGATCGCCGCCGGGCTGCCGCCGATTCGCCAAGACCGCGGCAAGCTCGAGCAGGTGCTGAACAACCTGCTGTCGAACGCGATTAAGTTCACCCCCGACGGCGGCCGCATCCACGTTTCCGCCCGCAAAGACCGCCGCGGCGATCTGCGGTTGAGCGTCGCCGACACGGGCGTCGGCATCAACGACTCCGAGCAAGTGACGGTCTTCGAAAAGTTCCGCCAAGGCTCCAACGTCCTTGCCGGCGGCAACGCAATGACCCGTGAGTATTCCGGCAGTGGGTTGGGCCTGTCGATCGTCCGTGAGCTTTGCCGACTCCTCGGCGGCGACGTCACGCTGGAGAGCGAACTCGGCAAGGGGAGCGAGTTCACCGTCATCCTGCCCTGGAGCGTCGCCGAGCCGAACCGCATCGAATCGCCGTTGGCGGACGAGTTACGACAGCTAGCGAAGTCGCGCAGCGACGGGCCGATGGCGGCCGTCGGCGGGCACAATGGGGATGGCGACACCCTCTAATTGACGCCTCGCACGTTTGAGGAGAAGCTATCTCCTCTCATTCGTTGCCACCGCGCGCCGTTCGCTGAATTCGCCATGACGAAGCCCCCCGAAGTTCTGCTCTACACCGACGGCGCCTGCAGCGGCAACCCCGGCCCCGGCGGCTGGGCTTTCCTGCTGATTCACCCCGCCACCGGCAAGGAAATGGAACGCTCCGGCGCCGAACGCGAAACGACGAACAACCGCATGGAGCTCCAAGCGGTGATCGAAGGGCTTGCCACGCTCAAGCGGCCGACGCGGGTCGAAGTTTTTACGGACAGCGTCTACGTCGGCAAAGGAATCTCCGAGTACATGCCGAAGTGGAAGGCGAACGGTTGGCGCCGCAAGGAAGGAACCAAGTTCGCCGAGCTGAAAAATGCTGAACTCTGGCAACGGCTCGATGGACTGCTGGCGCAGCATCAGGTGAAGTACACCCGCGTCGCCGGTCACAGTGGCCATCTCGAAAACGACCGCGTCGACGGCATGGCGGTTGAGGCGTACCAGCGTCTGCTAGGTAAATAGCAGCCACAAGTACCCTTTCACGCCCCTAGCCCCGGGCTCCGCCCGGGGCTCGCTCACCATTCCGATTGGCGTAGCCCAACGTGATGCCACCCTCTGGCAGAGCCAGGGGCTAAATTACGCATCGCTCCGACGCTAAGATAGCGGCATGGATTCCCCCTCCCCGCCGCCGACCTCCGCCACGCCGTCCGACGACGTTAAACGTCGCCTCGCGACGCCGGTCGAGTTCATCCGCGGCGTCGGCCCGGGACGCGCCCAGCTGCTCGAACGGATCGGCCTCCGCAATGCCGGGCATCTCCTCTTCAACTTCCCCCGCGATTACCAAGACCTCTCCAACGAACGCACAATCGAACAGCTCGAAGAAGGCCAACTGCAAAGCGTCCGCGGCGTCGTCGCGGAAATCTCCGCCACGTCAAAAGGCTTCGGCAAGAGCCGACTCGCGGTGCTGATCTCCGACGGCACCGGCCATCTCCGCGGCATGTGGTTCAATCAGCCCTTCATGCGCGACCGCTTCCGCGAAGGGATGCATGTGCTGCTCACCGCCTCGCCGAAGATGCGCGGCCTGATGTGGGAAATGTCGCACCCGCAGGTCACCGTGCTCGCCGACGAAGAGGCGACGCTCGACGCCAAGCTACTCCCGGTCTACAGCCTCACCGAAGGCCTGTCGCAGTATCACATGCGGCGGATCGAGCAAGCGGCGGTCGAAGAGTTCGCCGATCAACTCGAAGAAGTCTTTCCGGCGCCGCTGCTCAAACGGTACAAGCTGATGCCGCTGGTCGAAGCAGTCCGCGCGATCCATCAGCCGGCCGACCGTGAGGTGCTCGAACACGCCCGCCGCCGCTTCATCTTCCAAGAGCTGTTCGTCCTGCAGCTTGCCCTCTCGATTCGCCGCAGCGAACAGCGACAACTGAAGGCGTACGAACTTCCCGCCACTGCGAAAGTCGACGCCCGCATTCGCCGCCTGCTGCCGTTCGAATTGACCGCCAGCCAAGAGAAGGCAATCACGGAAATCTCGGCCGATATGGCGCTCGATCGCCCGATGAACCGCCTGCTGCAAGGCGACGTTGGCAGCGGCAAAACGATCGTCGCCCTCTACGCAATGCTCGTCTGCGTCGCCAACGGCCGGCAAGCCGCGCTCATGGCCCCCACCGAAATTCTCGCCCGCCAGCATGCCGACACGGTATCTCGCATGCTCGAGGAAAGCCGAGTCGAATGGGCCCTCGTCACCGGCGGAAACACCCGCAGCGAACGCGAGGAAACGCTCCGCCGACTCGCCGCGGGCGAGGTCAATCTCATCATCGGCACCCACGCCGTCGTCCAAGAGTCGGTGAAGTTCAAGGATCTCGGCCTAATCGTCGTCGACGAGCAACACAAGTTTGGCGTGCGGCAACGCTCCGCCCTGCGGCAAGGCGAAGTGGCGCCCCACTACCTTGTGATGACCGCGACGCCGATTCCGCGCACGCTGAGCATGACGCTCTTCGGCGATCTCGATTTCTCAACGCTCGACGCCTCCCCCGCCGGACGGCAGCCGATTAATACCTATCTGGTCGAGCCCGAGCAAGAACCGCGGTGGTGGCACTTCGTCGGCGAGCGATTGCGTGAAGGTCGACAAGCGTTCGTCGTCGCCCCGCTGGTCGATGAGTCAGAAAACATGCCGGCGCCAAGCGTCGCCGAAGCATTTGAGCGGCTCACCAACGGCGAGCTTGCCTCGTTCCGCGTCGCCTTGCTCCATGGCCGCATGAGCTCTGCCGAGAAGCAAGACGTGATGCAACGCTTTCGCAGCGGTGAGACGCAAGTGCTCGTCAGCACGTCGGTGATCGAAGTTGGCGTCGACGTTCCCAACGCCTCGGTGATGACCGTGCTCGGCGCCGATCGCTTCGGGCTCGCGCAGCTCCACCAGTTGCGCGGTCGCGTCGGCCGCGGCAGCAGGGCAGGGTACTGCGGCATCTTACTCGAAGCGACGAACGAAGAGGCTGGCGAACGGCTCGAATCCTTCTCCAAGTCGAACGACGGCTTCGCGCTCGCGGAGCTCGATTTCGAGTACCGCGGCCCCGGCGATTTGTTCAGCACGCAGCAGCACGGTATGCCGCCGCTGCGGATCGCCAATCTGATGACCGACCGCGACATTCTTGAAGAAGCCCGCCGCGAGGCGCAGCTTCTCGTCGCCGCCGACCCTGGCCTGAAGCATGCCGACAACGCGCCGCTGCGACAGCAGATGATGACGCGCTACGGCAAGTCGCTGGAACTCGGCGACGTCGGCTAGCCCCGGGCTCCGCCCGGGGGTGTCCTCCATTCCGCTAGGCGTCGCGGCTAGCAACGCCACCCCCGGGCAGAGCCCGGGGCTACGAATGCGCTGAACATAAAGCCGATTTTATCTTCCGCTCACCGCCATCTCACCGCATCGGGCGATGATTCAAGCAAGGAACCAATGAGTTCCCCACGCCACGGCGTCCGATCATCACCCCGACGTTCGAGCCAGCCAGAGAAACATCCGAGAACGCTCGGCTCAAACGCCCACTCATAAGGAGCATTGCGATGAGTTTCTTGAAGTCATTCGTCCTGGCCACCGCCGCGGCAGCCACCCCGATGGCGGCCATCACCGCCGCTCCCGGCGATGCGACCAAGCCCGAAAAGGTCCAACCGATCGTGAAGATCGTGCGGCAACTCGAACAATCCGGCTACGCCCCGTTCACCGAGCTGTCGATGGACGACGGCGTCTGGGAAGCCGAGGTCTACAAGGACGATGTTCCATACGAACTCCATGTCGATCCGAAGACAGGCGAAATCCTGTCGGAACATCGCGACGATTCCGAGCCCCGCCCGCCGCAAGATGCGAAGCCACTCTCTGAGATCCTGCAGCTGCTCGCGAAGGCTGGCTACGACGACATCGACGACGTCTCGTTCGAACGCCGCTACTGGGAAATCGAAACGTACCAGAAAGATGGCGAGCACGAGATCCACGTCGACCCGATGACGGGAGAAGTCGTGTCGGATCGATTGGATGATTAATTTGAAATTGTCAGTTGTCCGTGGTCCGTTGTCAGTTGCGAAAGACGTTGCCATCGTCAGCAACTGACGACGGACAACTGACTACTGACGGCCGCCGAGTCGTGCTGGAAGCCAAACAACAACTTCCCCGCGGCCTACCGCGGATTTTCCGTCTCGTTCTTAAGATCAGCGTCAACCATCATCTTCGCCAGCCCCGCGAAGGTCACCTTCGGCTGCCAGTTGAGATCGCGACGCGCCTTCGCGGCGTCGCCGAGCAGCAAATCGACTTCGGCGGGGCGGAAGTAGCGCGGATCGATTTCGATCAGCGTCTTGCCGTCGGGGCCAATGCCCCGTTCGTTAACGCCCTCGCCTTCCCAGCGAATCGGCATCCCGATGTGACTAAACGAAACCTCGCAGAACTCGCGCACCGAGTGCGTCTCGCCCGTCGCGATCACATAGTCGTCCGGAATCTCAGCCTGCAACATCAGCCACATCGCTTCGACGTAGTCGCCGGCGAAGCCCCAATCGCGTTTCGCATCGAGGTTGCCGAGGTACAGCTTCAGCTGCAGCCCGAGCTTGATGCGGGCCGCCGCGCGCGTGATCTTGCGCGTGACGAACGTTTCGCCCCGCCGCGGCGACTCGTGATTGAACAGAATGCCGTTCACCGCGAACATGCCGTACGACTCGCGGTAGTTCTGTGCGATGTAGAACGCGTACGCCTTCGCCGCCGCGTACGGGCTGCGCGGATGGAACGGCGTCGTTTCCGTCTGCGGCGTTTCGACGACCTTACCGTACAGTTCCGACGACGACGCCTGGTAGAACTTCGAGTTGAGCCCCAACTCGTGAATCGCCTCGAGAATCCGCGTCACGCCGAGGCCCGTCACGTCGCCCGTATACTCCGGCACGTCGAACGACACCTTCACGTGCGACTGGGCGCCAAGGTTGTAAATCTCGTCTGGCTGCACCCGCTTGAGAATGTGATTGATGCTCGAGGCATCGCTCAGATCGCCGTAGACGAGCCGCAAGCGGACGTCCGATTCGTGCGGATCGCGATAAAGATGATCGATGCGGCCGGTGTTGAACGACGAGCTGCGGCGGATAATCCCCCAGACGTCGTAGCCCTTTTCTAGCAGCAGTTCAGCCAAGTACGAACCGTCTTGGCCGGTGATGCCGGTGATCAGTGCAGTTTTCCGCGACGCGGTCGAGTCAGACATGGCAATTCTTCAGAACGACGCGCGAGACGCCGCGTTAGGCTAGGCGGGACCGGATCAACCAGCGGCGGCGACCGGCAAGCGGGAGCAGTACCACTTGTAGGCAGACGCCAACCCCTCGTTCAGCGGGGTCCGATGGCGCCAACCGAGGGCGTGAAGCTTCGACACGTCGAGCAACTTTCTCGGCGTCCCGTCGGGCATGCTAGCGTCAAACCTGATTTCGACGCCAGGGCAAACCGCGTCGCGAATCAGGCCGGCGAGCTCGGCAATTGTCAGATCTTCGCCCGAGCCGACGTTGATTGTCCCGTCGCCCTCGTACTCGTCCATCAAGAACAAGCAGGCGTCGGCCAGATCGTCGACGTGGAGAAATTCTCGCTTCGGCCGCCCCGAGCCCCACACCGGCACGTGCGAGGCGCCGCTGACCTTCGCTTCATGGAACTTGCGAATCAGCGCCGGCACGACATGCGAGCTGGTGAGATCAAAATTGTCGTTCGGCCCGTACAAGTTCGTCGGCATCGCCGAGATGAACCGGCAGCCATACTGCTTGCGATATGCTTCGCACGACTTGAGGCCGGCGATCTTCGCGACGGCATAGGCTTCGTTCGTTTTTTCGAGCGGGCCTGTGAGGAGATACTCCTCCTTGATCGGCTGCGGGCAATCGCGCGGGTAGATGCACGAGCTGCCGAGATACAGCAGCTTTTCCACGCCTGTGCGGTAGGCTGCCTGCAGCACCGTGGCGTGGATCATCAGGTTGTCGTACAGGAACTCAGCGGGCCGCGTCGAGTTCGCTTGAATGCCGCCAACGGTGCCGGCCGCGTGAATGACGTACGCCGGGCGATGGGCGTCGAACCACGCATCGACGGCGGCTTGCTCACGCAGGTCGAGCTCGCTCCGCGTCGCGGTGAGAATGTCGGTGAAGCCCGCGGCCGACAGCCGGCGGACGAGCGCCGAGCCGACCATCCCGCGATGGCCCGTAACGAAAATGGGTACGTTGCGATCAATCATATGAATCGAGTCTAAACAGCGGTCACGGCAGAGTTAAGCAACTTCCCGCCGGCGCCTCGATTTGCCCGCGGTTTTGCGGTGATTTGCCCCGGCAGATTGCGGATAACCCGTGGAATCACGAGGCGGGAGGCTCGCGACGGCCAATTTCCCGGGCCGGATTTCCCCCGACGATGACGCCCGCCGGCACGTCTTTCACCACGATGCTGCCCCCCGCAACCAAGGCGTTCGGCCCGACGTTGACGCCCGGCATGAGCGTCGCCCGGGCGCCCACCCAGGCCCCATTTCCGATGCGGATCGGCGAAGGCAGCAAATCAAAAGTGCGCCGCCGATGATCGTGGCTCCCCGTGCAAAGGTAGACGAGCTGCGAAATGCAAACGTTGTCGCCGACTTCCACGTCAACCATGTTGTCGATCCACGACTCCTGGCCGATCCAGCAATGGTCGCCGATGGTGAGCCTCCACGGAAATTTGATGCGAACATGCGGTTTGATGACCACGCCGTGGCCAATACACGCGCCGAACATCCGCAGCAATCGCACCTTCAAGCCGCTGACCGGAAACCAGCCCCCTTCGAACAACGCCACGCTGACGAAATACCACAGCGTGCGCATTGCGCGGCCCCGACCTGGATCGAAGTCGGAGTTGTCGTAACTGGCCAGATCAATCCAGGACTGGTCGCTCATCGTTCGATCGCCTCCTGGTACATGGCTTCGTACGCCGCGGCGACGCGATCGCGATCGAGCCACTCGTTCACGAACGCTCGCCCCTGCAGCCCAATCTCGCGCGAACGCGGCAGGTCGGCGGCAAACCGCTCGATCCCGTCAGCAATGCTCGCCGGAGCGGCGTCGACGATCTCGGCGCCGCCCGTTTGGAGTTCTTGCCAAATGTCGGCGCCGCGCGTCGTCACGACCGGCGTGCCGCACGCCATCGCCTCCGCCAGCACGAGGCCGAAGTTTTCCTGATGCGTCGGCAGCACGAACACGTCGGCCGCCTGGTACAGCGAACGCTTCTCGACGCCGCGAACCATACCGAGAAACTCGACCGCGTCCTGCACTCCCAACGACGCGGCGAGCCGCTTCAATTCCGCAACGTAAGCCTCGTCGCCCGGTCCCGCGATGAGCGCCTGCACTGCCTGCCGCCCGCGGCGCCGCAACTCTGCGACCGCCTGAATCAGCAGATCGACGCCCTTCTTCGGATGAACGCGACTGAGGAACAGAATCTTGAACTTGTCGGCCTGAATCTGCGGAAACGCCCGCAGTGCCGGCTCAGGCCCCGGCAATTCGCTATAGGCCGACAGATCGAGCAAACAGCTGATCACCGCCGTGTTTCCTGTGACCGGCACGTACTTCAGCGCCTGATCCATTTCGGCCTGGGCGGTGAAGTGCACCGTCGTCGCCGTCCGGAACAGCGACCGCCCGCCGAGCGCTAGAAACGCGTGCTTCTTCGCCGCCTTCTTACTCATCGAATAGTGGTCGAGCATCCCATGCGGCGTCACGACGTAGGGCGTGCGGCTGCGTTTGATCAGCGGCGCCAGTTGGAAGTTCGCCAGCTCCCACGGCGTGTGCAGGTGGACCACGTCGGCGGTCGGCAGCAGCGCTCCGAAGCTGGCGCGAGCAGCTCGGCTGAGGAACTGCCGGCTAATCCGCGAGTGCGGAACCTCAATGACCGTCGGCCAATTGCCGGCGCCGCGCCACTCCTGCGGCACGTCTTGCGCGTCGCAGGTCACGATCGAAACCCGATGCCCGCGCGTCGCCATTGCTTGGCTAAGATCCAGCACGGCCGTAACGACGCCGCCTAGTTCGGAGCGAATCTCGCGGATGAAATGAACGCAGCTAAACGGCATGGCACGACGAGCGTAGACCGGGTGAGTTAGTTACGCGTACCGCAATTGCTGCTGCGCTGCGAACGAGTAGCGGTTCTCTCGCAATTGGTTGGCCAAACCGATGAAGAAGCACGACAAGAAGTAGTGCAGGAACGTCCAGGTCGAAACCGACCAGAAAATCATGTCGTTGACGAGTCCATGGAGGTAGATGGCCCCCAGAATCGACGCCGCGGTCCACAACACCGCGGGCTGCAAATTCACCTGGCTCCGCCGCCACAAGACGTAGTACATCGAAGTCAGCGTTTTGAAGATCGCGTACGCCAGCGGCGCTGCAAGCAGCAACCCGCCTAGGTAGGCCACGCCGACGTAGGAATTGTGCGGAATTTTGTCGGCTTCTTGGCCGACGACCACCGACATCCCTTTGGTTCCGAGCAATCCGCCAATCGGACGCTTCGCGATCATGCTCGCGTAAACGAAGGAGTTATCGTAGCGGCCGGAAGTCGTCGCCTCCGTTAGCCGATCCGTCGATGCGGCGCCTTCCGTAAAGCGGAAGAGCCAGACGCCGACGCCAACCGTGACCACTGCCATGATCCCTAACAACAGCGGCCGCTTGGCGGCCCAAAACGCTGCAGGGAGCATCGAAACTGCCGCCACGATAATGCCTTGTCGGCTCGCGGTGGCGATTAACAGCGTCGCTCCCGCTCCAATCACCGCCATGCACACAATTCGATATGCCTTCGCCTTAAAACCAATCAACCCGCAGCCTGCGAGCGCCATCACCGTAGCTAAAATCGGCACGAGTTGATTCGCGTTGATTCCGAACGGAGCAAACCGCCCGATGCCCGGGATAAAGGACTGAGCGCGAAAGAACACCAGCGCGAGGACCGAAATCCCCAACGGAACCATCAGTCCGACGAAAATGCTGCCGACCACCCGAATGAACGACTCTTCCGAATCGACCACCCTGTAAACCAAGATCGCCGTCAACGCCAACAGGAACATGTTGGCGAATTGAACGAAGCCGATAATTCGGTCGCCTGTCGTGGCAATGCAAATGCAGCCGATAATCGGCGCAATAAGGTAGATCCATGCGACGCTAGGGACCGTATTGCGATTCCCGGGACGCGTGTAGGCGAACCACATGATGGCGATCACTGGCATCCAGTACGTCGCCTTCGAAATCGAAGCGATCGGTCCCAGGTTCGTGAAGCGATTGAGGTTCAGCCACGCAGCCGCAATGATCAGCGACGCCTCCATGCCGTACTTCTTCGGCATCAGAATGGCGGCAATGCCCATCGCGACCAGCGCCAACATCAGGTGCGCGATCGACAGGTTTTCGAGATGGCGTGTGATGCGATCCATAGTCTTGATGCCGACGACAGATTCTCGTGCCCGGCGACGTCCGAACTCAGCGCCGCAATCAAACCATCTCTACAACCGAACAAGCTGCTGCTCAGTATCCGTCCCACAGCGGTTCGCTGAGATTCAGATAGCGGCTTAGGGCCCCGACGTCTTCCGCGAGTTGCTGACGCAAGAACTCTCTCCCCTCCGCACTGAGCTTCGGCAATTCTTGCTTAGCCTTCGGCAACAGCAACCCGCGCACCGCCTGTCGCATGCCGGAAGGCATCAGCGGACGCACGATTCTGCGGTAAAAACCGCTCTCACGCGCCTGCCGCCACACGCTAGACAGCACAGGTTTGCCCTGGCTCTTATTATACGCCACGGCTTCTCGATCGACGAACTCCGCAGCGTTCAGCCCCAGGAATTGGCAGATCCGCTCCATCGTCTCGGGCCGACGTTCGACATAATCCTCGAATCGCACGACCAGGATACGGTCTCTGCCGATTGCATCGACCCATGGCGTCAGTTGGTCGTAGTAGCGACTGTACTGAATGTAACGAGGTTGAGTGCGAATCTCGTCGTCGATCGACGGTCCTGCCTGCCCCGCGAAATACTCGTGGTGATGGTGGCTCACGATCCGGTCGATCGGATGCCGCACCAAGTAGATGGCCTGGAAGCCGGCGGGCAGCAGCTGAGTCGCGCGAGCAGGGACGCCAGCAAAATCCGGCAGCTTCGTGTACCCGGTTGAAGCGTCGCAACAGCGTTGCCCGGGCTCTGCTTTCGCGTACAGCGCGGCGTACCGCTGCAAGCCGTCTGGCGTTAACACGTCGTCGCTGCAGAGCGAGTGAGGCTCTTTGTCAGCTTGAAAGAAAACGTGCGGGTGCTGCGCAAGGTCCATGTACAGACTGGTCGTCCCAGCCTTCATAGCGCCGATGATCAAGATGTCGGGTAACTTCATAGGGCAGGCGGTATTCTCAGCGACTCTCTCCAAACTGCCGTCGGCAGTTTGAAAGGCATCTCACGTCGACGTCGGGGACGCGATCGCAAACTCTAGCGGCGTCGGGGGTTCGGGTTCCACAGGTGGCGGCGGCGGGAGCAATCCGGCATGCGCGAGCGCCAGCCGCACGCCTTGCACAGGATCGCCGCGGCGACGCCATTCGTCGAGGATCCGCAACGACGCTTTCCGATAGGTCGCCAGAAGTTCGTCGTCGCCAGTGACTTCCAGCAAGGCCCCCGCCAGTTCATCGACGTTCCCCGGCGCAAACGTCCGGCCGTTGACGCCGTCGCGGCACAGCTCGCCGGCGGCGCCGACGACGCGGCTGGCCATGATCGCCAACCCCGCCGCCGCTGCTTCGCACACAACGACGGCCCACGGTTCGTAGTTGCTGGGCAAGACGAAAGCCTCGCCGCAGCGGTAGAGCGCCGCCAACTCGTGCGGGTCGTCGATGAAGCCGGTCCACGCGACCCGATCTTGCAACTCGCTCGGCACACGCGCTTTGAGTTCCGCCTCCAGCGGCCCGCCTCCCACCACGAGTAAATCCCATGCCGGACGCTGGCCGGCGATGCGCGCGAATGCGTCGATCAGCGTATCGACGCGTTTCACTGGCGCCAGCCGTCCTGAATAGACGATCCGCCTTCTCCCCGCCGGCAAGTTGAACTTCTCTTCAACGCGACGGCGATCGTCGGCAGAGACTTCAAAAATGCGGCGATAGTCGGGCTCGTGGGGCATGAAGAAGTGCGGCTTCTGATCTCCCCCGTAGCGTGCGAAGAAGCGCCGCCCGTACTCACCGCACGGCAGCAACCCGTCGACGTTTCGGACGACCCAACCGACGTAACGTTGCTTGACCCAGCGTCGCCAACCGGTGACTCCGTCGCCGTAAACGTTTGAGTCGCCGAACAGGTAGTTCGGCACGCCATGGCGACGGCACCACATAATGATGCGAGCCAGTGCCGGGCTGTGGTACCCGGCCGTCACCACCGCATCAATCTGATGCTCTTTGAGCCAGCCGGTAATCTTGTCTGCTCGGCGCCAATCGTTCGCGATGGCGCGCAGGCTCGTTTTGCGCCCCACGGTTTCGCCTGGCCCAAAAACGACCGGCCGAATTGCCTCGGGGAGCGCGTGGCTCCAAGGCTGCCAGTTGTGTTCGTGCAGAAACAACGACCACAGTTCCACCTCGCCCGCCATTTCCTCAGCAATCCGCAGGTGCTGATGAATGCGATACGGGGAAGGGGCGTTGGCGATGATGGCTAGCTTCGGCGTCATGCTGCTGGATGCTCGTACAATCTGCCTGCCATCAGAGGCGTTCAACGATATTTCGAAATAGCCGCTCGGCGACGGCCGAGCGGCGAACTCGCGGGCGCCCCGCCAGCGCGGAATCCAAGCGCCGCATGCGGGGCGTCGAGTAGAGTATACTTGAGCCGCTGATTCGCGATTCGGCAACGAAAAGTTCTCCGACGATTCGGAGCACTTATCGCCCTGCACCGAGCGGATTCGCCGGCGTTTTCAGTCTATTACCCCACCCCGCCTGGGGCAAACGCGATCGCCCTGCACGCCGTTGCTCGATCGCTTCCGTCGCCCACGTGAACGCTTTATGCCAGACGCAACGATTGTAATTGCCACGTACAACCGCAAGGACGATCTGCGTCGCGCCGTCGCCTCGGCGTTGCAACAATACGGCGATATCGAAGTGCTGGTGCTCGACGACTGCTCGACCGACGGCACGGGCGAGATGGTGCAAACGGAGTTCCCGGCCGCACGCTACATTTGCGCCGAGCAAAACGTCGGCTACATCGTGAATCGCAACCGAGCCGCCGATCTCGCGACTTCGCCGATTCTCATCTCGATCGACGACGACGCAGAGTTTTCAACCACCGACGTCATTAGCCAGACGCTACAGAACTTCAACGATCCACGGATTGGCGCCGTCGCCATCCCGTTCATCGACGTCAAAGTCTCGCCCGCCATCCGGCAAGCGGGGCCCGACGCCGAATCGACCTGGCTGATCGCTTCGTTCATTGGCACCGCGTACGCCATTCGCAAAGACGTCTTTTCTCAAGTCGGCCGATTTCGCGAAGAGTTTCGCCACCAAGGCGAAGAAAGCGATCTCTGCCTGCGGATGCTCGACCAGGGCTACGTCGTCCGGCGCGGTACGTCGGAACCGATTCTGCATCATGAATCGCCGAAACGCGTGCGCACGCGCATCATGAAGTATGCGAGCCGCAACTGGGTCATCGGCATTCTTTACGGTTACCCGATGCCGGAAATGCTGCTGCACCTCGCCGTGAAGAACTTCAACGCCCTGCGGCTCTGTTTCAGACGCGCATCGTTGGCGCCGTTGCAAGGAATGCTCGCGGGATACGCCCATGCATTGCCCCGACTGAAGCAACGCAACCCGGTGCGGCGATCGACGCTCGCGCTGTTTGAACGGCTCCGCCGCGGCGGTCCGCTCAGCTTGGAAGAGGCCGCCATCCCGCCGACCAGCGCCGGCAATTAGTACAACTCATCAGAGCGATCCGCAAATCACGCCTGCTTTCGCAGGCAAATCGTTAACTCTCGGCTGGTCGAAAGCTCGAAGCCTTCCGAAGCAATTGCCGGGAAAAAGACATCGCTCGCTCGGCCAAACTGCGAATCGTCATGGAGTTCCACCGCCATCGCGTCGACTTTCGGCAGCCACTCGCGATAGCGGTCGTCGGTGAACACGACCACCTCGGCGCCTTCGATATCCATCTTCAAGAGCGAGATCCGCGGCTCGCCCGATTGCTGCAACAAGCTGCCGACGTCGAGCGCGTGAAACTGCGGCTCCTCGCCCGGCCGGCATTCCCTGACTTGCCGCGTCCACTGCTGACCGTCGCGATAAGGGACTTCGCTAATCACGAGCCCCGTCGAGTGCGACCAAATTCCGGCGCGATGCATCACGACGCGATCGCCGTACGGGGCGAGATTCTTCCGTAACATCTCGAAGTTGTCGGGATCAGGCTCGACGGTAATCAGCCGGCACTTCGGGAACTTAGTGAGGAAATACGCGGCGGAGTAACCGACGTTCCCTCCGCAATCGACGACGAGGTCGATGTTTTGCAGGTGGGCGAGGCACTCGTACTCCAGCGCCACGAAAATCTGATGAAAGACCTGCAAGTCGCTGCTATGCGACCGCGCTTGCAATGGAAACGCGGCGTTCTTCGTGCGGAGCGTGTACAGCCCCGGACTGTCGAATCGATTGCGCAAGGGCCTCCAAACATACACCAACGCCAGATAGCGCAGCCCGGTCGCGACGCCGAGCGCTGCGAGAATCGATTGAATGCGTTTGAGTCGCTTGAGCATTGAATGTTCCAACTGGTATCACGAACTCGCGTCGGCAGGCAGTCGAGGGGCAAGCAACAAGGCGCGGCGGGCCGGCTCCGCCAGCGAGCGGGGAGCCACCGCGAGAAACTCGATCAAATCCGCAGCCCGAAAACATCGCAGCGAAACGACGTACAACGCCCCGAACAGCGCCGTGTTGATGATGAGCGACGCGACGCGGTACTCGTGATAGCCGGCGACCGAGCAGACCAGCAGCGTCGCTCCGGCGCACGCCGTCGCCAGCGCCCACCCTGGCAGGAGCGCCTGCAGGAAAACACGGATGCTGACGCCCCACGCCCGCACCAACACGGCGCCCATGACGATGCCGAATAGCACCTGGGCCGAGCCAATTACCGCCGCCAGGCCGGTCAGATTCGAGCCGTATAGTTTCACCGCCAGCCACGCGGCAATCACCAGCGTGGATCCCTCCATCAACGTCAGCATGGCGCTGAGGCGAAACTGCCCGCGCGACATCAGCACGGCGTGCAGCACGATTGACAGCGCCCGCAGCGGGGCCGCGATGGCGAAAATCTGCATCAGAGGGATGACGGCCGCCCACTTCTGCTTCCAGACGATGAACTCCAGCGGCTCAATCACCACGACCAGAGCCAAACTCATGGCCGACATGACGATCATCAGCACGCGAATCGTCCGAATGAACGCCGCCGCCTGCCGCACTGGGTCGCTGGCCAATCGACTCAACACCGGCAAGAGCACGTATTGCAGGTTCACCCACATCAGCGCTGCGATCTGCGTCGTCAGTTGGTAACCGAAGAAGTACTGGCCGACGACGCTCTTGTCGAGATAGAGTCCCAGCACCAGGTAGTCGCCGAAGAGCAAGAACCCGGAAAAGAACATCGTCGCCACAACCCAAATCGAACTGCGCAGCAGCTCCGGCCAGGCCCGCACGTTTGGCGATTCGTTCCACAGCTTCTCGCGCGTCGCGACGAACATGGCGACGTCTTCGAAAATAGCGACGCCCAATAGCGGCAGGACGAAACTTAGCGCGCCATAGCCTTGGAAGGCTAGGAAGATCGCTCCCAAGTGGCGAATAGCGACTGAAATAACCGAAATAATCGTCAACGCGCGGAAACGCAAATCGATGCGTAACTTGGCGCGCGTTACCAGCGCCGGCGCTCCGAGCGGCAACGACAGCGCGATCACCCACAGCATCGACGTCAGCTTGGGATCGCCGTACAGATGAGCAGCCAATGGCGCGACGGCCGCGAGCACCGCACCCGCCGCCGTGCTGAAGCAGATTCCAATCCAAAACCCGGGGCCCGCCAGAAACCGGAACTGATCCGACCCGCGCTGCACCAGCAGTTGCGCCAGCCCGCCGTCGTGAAAGACTTTCGCGAACGTGGCGACCGAACTCGCAATCGCAAACACGCCGAAGTCCGCCTTCGACAACAACGCGCCGAGCGCGATCTGCGCCACAAAGCTCAATACTTTGCCGGCGATGAAGCTTAACGACAGCCAGGAGAACCCATGCCCCACCGCGCGCCCCAGCCCTGGCTGCGCGCCTGCAGGGGCGTCAGCGGAGGGAGCGTCGTCGACGCTCGTCTGAGATGGCGAATCGACTGCCATGGAGCGTCGAAAAAGGATTGGTTCGGCAGTCGCGAGGGGGAGGGCGACGCGGCAACAAACGCCAAAGCGGCGAAAAGTTACTATACCAGCCAGGGGTGGGAATGCTAATTAGGCGGCCGCGGAGCAAGAACGCCCGACAGCCGGGAAAACGCTCAAGAACCGACCGGCGTCGACGAAACCTCTTCGATTTCCGCGGCGGGAACAGGAGCGATTTGGGGAGGCAGAGACTGCGTCGACGCCAGTGAAGCGATTTCCACTTCCACCGTCTCAAGCATGTCCATCACGCGGCCGATCACGTCGCAGACCAGCGCTCCGTCGGTCCGTTCGCCGCAGATCGAAATCCGGCCGACAACGTGCTGATTGACGAACAACGGCACTTCGGTTCGCCATTGCTCCCGCCGCTCGCAACTGCTGCGTCGCTTCCACGAGGCGTGATACGCCTCTTGAATGGACGCCAAGTTGAGGTCGATGCGAACTTCGACAAGATGCGATTTCTCGGCATATTCAATCAGCGACTGCCACAGCATGTCCCACTCGCGCGTCCCCTGCAGTCGCACCGACGAGTGCCAGGCGCCGCTGCCGTTGGAAGGCTTGATGAAAGACATGCCGACCGACTTCACGCGGTTGGCGAGCATCATGAATTCAACATGGCCGAAAATCTGCGTCGCCACCAGAATGCAAATTACGAGCAGCACCGACCCGATCGCCAGCAGGTCGCTCTTCATGAACATACTGAGCAACGCGCCCCCGCACGTCACCGCACAGCAGACGGCGACCACCGCCAACACGCGGGTGTTCTTGCCGAAGCGGGCCATCAGCCGATGGTGCAAATGGCCGCGGTCGGTGGCGTAGATGCTGCGGCCCGTCAGCTTCCGTCGCAGAATCGCGACGAACGAATCGAACATCGGCAACGACCAAATCGCCAGCGGAGCCGCCATCGCAACGGTAGCTGGGCCCTTCAGCGAAGCGCCAATTGCCAGCGAACCGACGACGAGCCCGATCAGCATGCTCCCGGCGTCGCCGAGAAAGATGCTCGCTGGGGGAAAGTTAAAGCGCAGGAATCCCAGCAGCGAGCCCGCGAAGACGGCCGCCACGACCGCGACGGCCGTTTGCTCGAAGTAGAGCGCCATCACCGTGATCGCCGAGCAGAGGATGATGCCGATTGTCGTCGCCAAGCCGTCGATGCCATCGAGCAGATTCAGCGAGTTGATGGCGCCGACCAACCAGAAGAGCGTAAACGGAATGGAGAGGTACCCCAAGTCAATACGTTCGCCGAACAGCGAAAACGATTTGATTTCCAGCCCTGATCCAATGACGATCAGCGCGGCGACAATCTGTCCGACCAGCTTGTACCGACCCTTCATGCCGAAGCGATCGTCGTAGAGGCCCAGCAATACGATCCAACCGCATGCCAGCAGCAACCCCGAAAGAAAAGGCGCCTTGGTATGAAGCGACGCTTGAAGATCCTGCGATGAGAAAAACTCGACCGCGAACGTCACCACGGCAGCCAGGAAGACGGCGAAACCACCGCCGAGCGAGACTGCCTGCTTGTGGCTTTTGTGATGCCCGTCCGGCCGGTCGACGAAGCCCCACCGCTGAGCCAACGACGCCACGAAATGCGTCAGCGGGTAGCTAACGATCGCAGCAATGCAGCTCATGGTTAGTACGTACTGCATCCGGTACGGGCTCCTCTAGTTGCACATCAACGGCGTCGGGTCGTAGCAGTCGTGCAGGCAGCTGGCGATGCGGCCATGGCGGCCTTCGCTCGCTGTCCACAACGCGAAGAGGCCGTCGAAGCAATCGGCGGACCAAGCCTGGCAGGCGGACCGCTTGCGGCGTCTTTGGGCCCTGGCCGATTGGCGACTTGCGGCTTCGCAATTGCCGGCCAGATAAGACGTTGCGATCATTCGCCCGGCTAAGATGTTCTCGCGTTCGACCCTGTTGTCATCGTTACCAATCGCCGCCGACATGTCAAATGAATGGAACATCTCGGCCCGCGATGTTGCGATCTTACAACGCCCGCGGCGACCCGGTTGTAACGGTTGGGAGAGCCGGGCGAACAGCCGCTGGCACGCCCGCCCGCGGTCACTTGGCGGCAGCCGAAAAGTGCTGGCGAATCGCCGCGACAATCCGCCCCGCGGCCTCCCCGTCGCCGTAGGGATTCGCCACGCGGGCCATCGCCGCGTAGGCCGCCTCGTCGTCGAGCAGCCGTAGCGTCTCAGCCACGATCCGGTCAGCGTGGGGACCCACCAGACGCACCGCCCCCGCCGCCACCCCCTCGGGCCGCTCGGTCGACTCCCGCATCACCAGCACCGGCTTGCCGAGCGACGGGGCCTCCTCCTGAACGCCGCCCGAGTCGGTAAGGAGCAGCCGGCACGCCGTCGCCAGGGCGACGAACTGGGCGTATGGCTGTGGCGGAATCAGCCGCACATTCGGCAGATTCCCTAGTCGCGCGTGAACCACCTCTTTCACCTGCGGATTGAGATGCACGGGGTAGACGATCAGCACATCGGGCCGCCGTGTTGCCAGTTCGGCGAGGGCCGCGCAGATCGACTCGAAACCTGAACCAAAGTTCTCCCGCCGGTGCCCGGTCACCAGGATAAACGGCCGTTCGTTCCAATCGTCGCCAATCACTTCTTCAAACTGGCTGTGGAGCGCTCCCCGCACGCCTGCATCTTGCTGCCGGCGAACTTCCGCCAGCAGTGCATCGATTACCGTGTTGCCGGTGACGAAGATTGAGTCGTCGGAAATCCGCTCCGCCAACAGCGCCTGCCGCGAGGTCTCCGTCGGGGCGAAATGGAGCGCCACAAGCGGGCTCGTCAGCCGCCGGTTGGCCTCTTCCGGAAACGGCGAATCGATCGTCCCCGTTCGCAGTCCCGCTTCGACATGCCCGATCGGAATCCGGCGGTAGAAACTCGCGAGCGCCGCACACAGCACCGTCGTCGTGTCGCCCTGGACGAGCACCATTTCCGGCTGCGCGGCGGCGAGGGCTTGATCGATTCGATCGACCAATCGAGAGGTCAGCCCAGCGAGCGTTTGGCTCGGCTCCATCGCCGCGAGATCGGCGTCGACTTTGATGCCGAACAGCTCCACCACTTGCGCGATCATCTCGCGATGCTGGCCGGCGTTGATGACGTATGGCTCCAGCAACGGCTCGTCGCGCAACGCCGCAATGACGGGGGCCATTTTGATCGCTTCAGGCCGCGTGCCGATGAGAACCGCAATGCGATGAGCCATTGTTCCGCCAACCAATTTCAAAACGTGCCAGTATCCCCAGCCCCGGGCTCCGCCCGGGGGTCGCTCACCATTCCGCGACGCGTCGTCCCGCGTGACGCCACCCCCGGGCGGAGCCCGGGGCTAGAAAGTCAAAAACAAAAAAAGGGAGGCGGCAAATTCGCCGCCTCCCTGGTAGCTGCTCAATCTTTCGCGTCGGCCGTTACTTCGAGGCCGTCGCGGCGTACTTTGCCTGGTATTCGCCCAGAATCCAATCGTAAGTCTTCGCCATCCCTTCACGCAGCTTAATGCCCGGGGCCCAGCCCAAATACTGCATGATCTTCGTGTTGTCGCTGTTGCGGCCGTTCACGCCCTTGGGGGCGCTCAGGTTGTGGGTCCGCTTCAGCTTCACGCCGGCGATGTCTTCGACCAAATCGCTCAGACCGTTAATCGTCACGATCTCGTCCGAGCCGAGATTGATTGGTTCGAGGATGTCGCTGTCCATGATGGCCAGGATCCCCTTCACGCAATCGTCGATGTACATGAAGCTGCGAGTCTGCTTGCCGTCGCCCCAGATTTCGATCTCGGTCGCTCCGGTTTCCTTCGCGTGAATCACCTTGCGGCAGACAGCAGCCGGAGCCTTCTCGCGGCCACCTTCCCAGGTGCCGTACGGGCCGTACACATTGTGGAACCGGGCGACCCGCGTCCGCAGACCGTAATCTTCGCGGAAGTGGCGGCACATCCGCTCGGAGAACAACTTCTCCCAGCCGTAGCCGTCTTCCGGCATCGCGGGGTAGGCGTCTTCTTCCTTGAGCGGAATAACGTCTTCGTTGACCTGCTTCTCGGCGTTGTACACGCACGCGCTGCTCGCGTAGAAGAAGCGCTTCACGCCTTCCTTCTGCGCGGCCTGCAGCAGGTGGGTGTTGATCAACACCGACAGCATGCAGAGCGCCTTGTTATTTTCGATGAACCCCATCCCGCCCATGTCGGCGGCGAGGTTGTAGACGTCGTCAACCCCGTGACAGGCAACGTCGCACGCGTGGCGATCCTTCAGATCGGCCACCACGTTCTCGGCTTCGTCGAACACCTGGTACCACTCGTCCATCGGCTTCACGTCGACGCAGCGCACGTCGAAGCCATCTTTCAGCAAACGCGCCGTCAGGTGACCGCCAATGAAACCGCCGCCGCCGGCGACGAGGACTTTCTTCTTGCTCATGTCGTTAAACTTCCGACTTCGTGAAAAGGCCGTGTGGAACGGACGTAACTAGCGTCTCCGCTAGGGATTATATCCCCGTGAGCCTTGAGTCTAGTTGCCTCCCTGGGGAAGGTAAATGGATTGGCGAAGCAGCGCCGCCGGGCCATCCGCCGACAGGCCGAGAAAACTAGTTTCTCCGGCATAATCGTTAAGACCGGATGAACGACGCGCTCACTGGACAATGCCCGCCACCTCGGCGCAGGTGGTAAACCGATAGCGCTCGAGCAGCATCTTAAACTTCGCCGCAGTGGATCCGAGCCCGACGTAGCACTTGAACTTCCGGTGCGGCGGCATCGGCACCCGCGGGCAATCCGCCGCGAAGTCGCGCGGATGGAGGTAAGCCACCGCCGGGATGCCCTGAGCGTTAAGCTGGTCGAACCCGCGACGGATCAACCAAGGCGGCAGCAGCCGCAAATACCCTCCGCCGGAAAATGCGATCCGCCGCCCCAGCAGCGTCATCATGCTCATCGGCAGTTCCGGCATCGGTCGACCCGACGGGGCGCCGGTAAAGTCGTGCCGCTCCATCGGGCAGGGATACCCGCCGCCGCCATGCACGCCCGGGAACAGGCTGGCGTCGTACTTTAGCCCCAGGTCGAGCAGCACGTCGAAGACCCACTCGCTCCCCGGGATGATCGAAAACGTCGGCGCGCGAAACCCGAGCAGTTTCTGCCCGCCCGCATTTTCGATCGCATCGATCGAGCGCCGCAAATCTTCGCGCAGTTCTTCCGGCGTCAGCGTGAAGCATTGCCGGTGCCAGTACGAGTGGGTGCCCAGCTCATGCCCCGCATCAGCAATCCGCCGCACGAGCGCCGGGTGCCGATCGGCAATCCATCCCAACGTGAAAAACGTCGCCCGCACATTGGCATCGGCGAGCGTCTGCAAAATTTGATCGGTGTAGCGTTCGACCAGCGACGGAAACGTCGGCCACAGCTCGGGCTTATCGACCGCGTCGATCCCGACCATGTGGAACCAATCTTCGATGTCGAACGACAGGGCGTTGACGACCGGCGACGCAGCGGCGCTCTTCATCTCACGTCACCTCTCAAAATGCGTCGTGGTCGCGGAAGGAAAACGCCCAACGATCCCAATCGCCGAAGCGCGCCTCGGCGGTCGCCAGCTTCTTCGGCCAGACGAGGAACTCGTAGTTCTCGGGCGACGAACGAAAGCCACGCCGCTTGAGCAACTGCCGATTCGCGTCGCCCAAGCCATCGAGGTAAAGCAGCAGTTCGCCCCCCGCGGCGAGCGTCGCTTTCTCCACGGCCCGTAGCACCGCGGCACCGTCGGCCTCAGCGCCCTCGCGGAACGCAAAATCCATTAGTACGCCGACCTGGATCCCGTCGCCGCGCTCTGCGAACCGGTAGATCGCCGCCGCCTGCAGCGTGTCCCCCCGCCATGCGGTCGCCAAGCGGTAGCTTCCGCCTTCGCGCGTCTGACCGTACCGCTGCTGCAGCAGTTCGGCCGACCAGAGCTGTGCGATCCGCCCCGCCGAGCGCTCGCCGATCAGCGCCGCCACGGCCTCTAGTTGCTCCACCGGCCGCTGTTCGATCGACCCGTCGTCGATACGCGTCCCCGCTACAGGCCGCGCCGCGGTTAGCGCCAGCACGGCTCCGAACGCCGCATCCACCGGCCCCGCGAGCGGCCGCGCCCACCCGATCCGCTTGTACTTGCAAATGAACCGCGCCGGCCGCAACGGCCGCACCAGCACCTCCATGGCGCCCACCTTCGCGAAGCCCAACCCGAGGTGAGCCTTTGTCAGCTGCGGCAGCCGCACGGGTGCGTACAGCATCTCGATCCCGAGCGACTTCAGCGACGTGAGCATCGTCATCGGCAACCGCGGATAAAGCATCTGGTCGCGATAGTCGGGGTCGACGTAAAGGTTCGCCCAATAGGCGACTCGTTCCGTCCCGCCGTTCACCGACAGCGTTCGCAGAAACATCGACGTCAGCCCAACCGGCTTGTCGCCGACAAACGCCCCCCACGCCATGCAGCGCTGCGGATCGAGCCCATGCAGAAACCACGCCGTCGAACGTTCGTCCCACGCATGGCCGTCACGCTTGGCGAGCATCGCCCGCACGTGGCCAATGTCCTCAGGCCCGAGCGGCCGAATCTTGGCGACGCCAGCGGCGACAGACGGGGCAGGGGAGGGCGACGACATGACGACCGTTGGCAATAGAAATTTGGAACCGCAGATAAACGCAGATAAACGCCAATGAATTAATCTGCGTTCATCCGCGTTTATCGGCGGTTCCGTCTTTTACTGATCATTCCGCTGTTTTTTGAACCGCTCGCTCACCCGCGCCGACGCGTCGCTCAGCCGGATCTTCACCGGAACCTTATACGACGGCAATTTCGAGAAGCAATGCTGCCGAATCCGCTTGATGACGCTCGGCAACGGCTCGTCCTGGTGGAGCGTCACCTCGGCGACGACGATGCTCCCCGTGAGCGGATTCGCTTCCTTCGTCACCGTAGCGTCGGCAATATTCTCGACTTCCAAAATGACGGTCTCGACCTCGGCCGGATAAACCTTCTCGCCGCCGACGTTGATGATGTCCGACTTGCGGCCCTTAAACCGCAGCCACTCGCCGTCGACTTCCACCTCGTCCTGCGTGTTGAACCACCCCTCGGCGTCGAACGGCGACGGGGCGTTCAAATAGCCGAGCATCGACGACTTCGCCTTGATGTGCAGGATGTTGTCGACCACACGCGTTTGGTAATCCTCGCCGCCGACGCGAATCCAGGTCGAGGCATTGTCTCGCGACTGGGTCCGCATGATTCCCAGTTCCGTCATCCCGTACGACTGCCGGAACGTCACCCCCGGAAACGCGGCATTCAGCCGCTCCAGCGTCGCCGCCGGCATCACTTCGGTGGCGTAGTTGATGATCTTTAGACTCGAGAGGTCGTGCTTGGCGTACTCGCCGCTCACCAACAGCAAGTTGAGGAACGTCGGCGACGCCGGCAGCACCTCGGCCCGATACTTCTCCACCGCCCGGCAAACGGTCGCCGCGTCGCGCGATGGCAGCGTGATGATGCAGCCATGATTGGCCAGGCCGTACATCATCGTGTTGAACCCGCCGATATGGTCGAACAGCAGGAACGTGATCATCCGCTGAGTGTGGCGGGATAGCTTGAACTTGTTCAGCAGGAAGTCGAGGCTGTGGACCGCCCCCTTCGGCTCGCCGGTCGAACCGGAGCTGAAGAGAATCAACCCCGGGCTTTGCGTTTCGTGCAGCTTTTGAAACAGCTCGTGCGGCGGTTCCGTTACAGGCGTCGAAACGCAGCCGTAGGTGTCGTCGGCGTTGACGCTCAGCCGGTGGCTCACCTGAGCCAGACGGCAATACTTGTCGCGATCAGCCGTCACATGCCGAGCGATCGGCACGATGACGTTGCGATTCTGCATGGCCGCCAGCAGCAACGCGATCGCATTGGGCGAGAAATCGGCGTCGAGCATCACGGCCTGGCCCGGCCGCACGTCGTTCGCCCGTAGAAATTCCTCGGCCCGCTCAACGCGCTCCAGCAGTTCGCCGTAGCGCGTGATCTGGTCGTGCCAAACGATCGCCTCGTCGTCGGCATGTTCCCGAAATCGGTCCAGCAGCCACGTGAGCGGCATCACGGACCTCCGAGATAGATCACCTGCCCGGTGACGAACGTGTTTTCCGGATCGAGCAGGAAGTCGACCACCCGCAGCACGTCTTCGAACTCGCCGTACCGCTTGATCGACTGCCGGTTGATCAAACGCGTCATCTTCTCGACCGGCACGCCGGCGATCAGGTCGGTTTTCACCGGGTTCGGCGACACCGAATTGGCGGTGATCCCATGCTCGCCCATCTCGCGGGCTAGCACCTTCGTGTAGGCCTCGACGGCCGACTTCGACGCTGTGTAGACCGCTTCGCCTTCCAGCGAATACGGCACCGCGACGCTGCCGAAGTTGATGATCCGGCCCGTCTTGTGCCGTAGCATCAGCTTCGCCGCTTCGCGGCTGCAAAGCATCGTACCGAAGACGTTCACCGCGAACAGCTTCTTCATCGTTTCGAACGGCGTCGTCAGCACGTGGTTCATCGACGCCGTGCCGGCGTTGTTCAGCACCGCGTACAACGGCTTGCCGCTCTTGCGGACGCCGCCGAACAGATGGACGACGCCTTTCTCATCGGCGACGTCGATTTCGAAATGCTGGTAGCGTTCGTGCTGCACCTCGCTCGGGCCGCGACTGCAGCCGAAGACATGCCAGCCCCGTTCGAGCATGACGTTGGTGAGCCCCAAGCCGATGCCGCGGCTGGAACCGGTGATGACGATCGCGGAATCTTGCGGCTTCATGCGGCGGCCTCTTCATCGAGCAACTCGACGCCGTAGTCGGCCATCGCGCCGAGCGTCCGGAACGGGCTCCGATTCATCGACATCGCCTTCTCGCTGGCGAGCACCACCTCGGCGTTGAACGTTTCGTTCAACTTGCACTCGAACCCGGTGATGATCATCACTAGGCCGAGCGAATCGACCGGCGAGTCGGGGCCGATGAGCGGCGTCTCGTCCTTCAGGTCGTATTCGCCGCCAGTCTGCTCGCCATACTCCGCGACGCACTCGCGCAGCAGCTGCATTACCTGATCCCGTTTGCTCATAAACTCGCTCGCTATCTTTCCTCGAAAGGAGTACTTCTCAAATTTGGCTCAACGTATGTCTCAACGCATGGCTCACCCGGCGACGCCGCTCACGACGACGTCGCAGAACCGGTTACAGAGTTGGGTCTTGCTCAGATCCTGGGTGATCGCGGCTCGCGCTCGCTCGCCCATTGCTTGAAGCTCGGCCGTCGGCAGACCCGCAATTCGCCGCATTTCCTGGGCTGCTTGGTCCGGATCATGGGGCGAAATACGCCACCCCATCATATATCGCTCAATCAGGTCTGTCACATGCGACGGATCGGGCCCGGCAAACAGCACCGGACGCCCTACTGCCATCGCCCCGTAGACTTTACAGGGGTGAAAACAGCCGATGCCGCCGTCTTCCATCGTCACCAGATGGACGTCGGCCGCCGAAAGCGAATACCGCAGCTGGTCGATCGGCTGGTACGGCAGCAGCATCACGTTCTTCGGCTTCCGTTCGGCGATCTCGCGTTCGACTTCCGCCCGCCGCACCCCGCCGCCGATGAACAGCAGCATCACGTTGGGCATATCCTCCAGCTGTCGCGCCGCTTGCAGCAGCACGTCGATCGGGTGCCCAATCCCCATGTTGCCGCTGTACATAAAGACGAACTTGTCCGTCAGCCCATGCTGCGTGCGAAAAGGGTTGTCAGCGTGCGCGACCGGATCGACGTGATCTTCGTGCGGCCACGGCGGCATCACGTGGACGTTCTTGTCGACGCCGTAGGTCTTGGCGATCCGCTCTTCCATGAACCGGTCGAGCGCGACGATCCCCTGCGACTTCTGCAGCGTCCGGCGGTAAACCCCACGCAGCAGCCGCGTAGTGATCGCGTTCGGCTTGGCGAGCCCCGCCTCGATCATCTGATCGACGCTCAGGTCCATCACCCAGAACTTCACCGGCACGCGGCGGAAGAAGCGAATCCACAGCGCCGCAGCGCCTGCCATCGGCGGGCTGGTGCTGACCAGAATCGTCGAAAGCCCGCCGGTGAACAGCCCGCGCATGGCCACCTGTGCTACGAACAGAATCTGCCCCAGTAGCCGCAGCGCCAGCGTACTTTTTCCAAAGCTCGAGAGCGGCAGCCGGCGAATCTCGACCCCGTCGCGCGTCTCCCGCGGCAGGTACTTTTGCGACGAATCGGTGTAACCGCGGGCCGAGGTGTACACGATCACCCGCCAGCCGCGGTGAACCATTTCGACGGCCGCGTCATGCATGTGCTGCCCCACCGACGTCGGGTCGGGAGGGTAGACCTGCGAAATCAACAGCAATGTTTGAGGCGTTTTTGAAGGCATATTTCAACGACTTCAGTCACTGTAGCCGAGCCACTTGCGGGTCGACTCGGTCCACTTGTTAATGAGTTCCAAATCTTCAGGCTGGGCGACGCTGCGCCGATGGGCCGTCTGTTGCGAATCGAAATCCCGCGCAAACGCCGCTTCAACTTCCGGCGATGGATCGAGTTGGCAGAACGCGAGCATCTCCCGCAGCTTGTCGAGCGACATTTCCTCCAACCGCACCTCCAGGTAGCGGTCGGCCGGCAGCTCGCGGCCGTAATGGCAGGCCGCCTCGACGCACGTCCGCCACTGCAGGGCGCAAACTTCAATCAGTTCCAGCTCCAGCAGCAGCGAATCGATCCCCGGAATGCGGGGTCCCCAAACGGGTCGCCGCACCAATCCAGAAAGCGACTTCGGCGCAACGCGACGAATGAACTCGCGGCCGTAATAGGGCAACTGGCGGAGGCGAATCTCCCGCAGCCGCTCCCACAATTTGCCGCGGTCGACGCCGTGGGCGTGATCTTGCCAGAACCGTCGAATCGCGAGTGACGATTCGATGCCATCGCGAATGATGTGAACGAAAATACAGCCCGGCAGCGCCCGATCGACGAACTCCATCCGCAGCGAATTGCTCGGCGTCTTTTCCAGCAGCCGTTGCTTGCCGTCATTGCGCACGGCCTCCGCGAACTTCGCGCGGATATACCGACAAACTTCCGGGCGGGCGTCGCGGCCGGTGAGCATGTCCCCCTTGGCGTCGTTGCCGTACCGCCAGGTGAGGCGGGGCTCGTCGACGTGCGCCAGCGCAGGGTGCTCGCCGAGCAATCGCCCCAGTAGGGTCGTCCCGGATCGCGGCGCCCCGACGACGATAATCGAGCGATCTAAAGAATCTGCTTCCATCAACCCTGGACCAATGCCTCGACGCCGCATTCATTACCTAAGGAATGGACTCATTCTGGCTATCCGAAGCCAGCGCCGTCTATCACGGGGGCCGTAAATTCGCCGAGATCGAAGGAGGATCTCCCCGAATTTGCCGTTCGCAGTAGATGGGGGGGCGGGATGGCCCGGCGAGGGATGCGAAAGAGTGTCCACCCGGAACTGGCGGGCGGTGGGCATCCAGCGAGGATTTACTGCCTGGCCCGTAGCGTCCTGGATGTCGCCCAGGACATATCGCGGCCTCCGATGCTGGACCGACGAGTCGAACTACAAGTGAATCGATGGCTTTCCATTGGACGCAGAACTGGGGCGGCTCAGTTGCCAAATCCGAAGCCAGTGCAGGCTCCCAATCGAGTGACTTCGTACGCCGAATTTGGCCCTTAAGAATGGTGGCCTTACTGACTCACAACGGTCCACTTGTTCTAGACCGAATTATTGCGCAAATGTAACTCAAACCAGGCTGCGAAAAGCGTTCAATTTCCCCAAAAACCTGTACATTCTCCACAGTTGGTGAATACTCAAGGTCGCTCCTCGCGAGCTAGTGCGAAAAGGGTTATTTGTCAGCAGAAAGTGGCAGGGACGTCGCTTGAGTGCTAAGGATCTCCACTAAGTTCCCTGCCCGACTCATCAATGACAATCTTCTCTGCGGTCCGACTTGCCGTCACGACGTTCGCCCGACCTGCCATTTCGTTGGCAATCCTCAGCGTCTTGGCGTTCAGTTCAATCGAAACAGCCTCCGCTCAGCCCGCCGCGCCGAACATCATCGTGATGATCATGGACGACCTGAGCTGGAACGGCCTGTCGGTCCTCATGGACCCGAACGTCCCGAACTCGAAGAGCGACTTCTATCAGACTCCGCACATCGCGGCGCTCGCCCAGTCAGGCATGCGCTTTAGCAACGGGTACGCCCCCACCTCGATGTGCAGCCCAACACGCGCGGCGTTGCTCACCGGCAAAAGCCCCGGCCAACTCCAGCAAACGGAGTTGAAGGACGCGCAGCCGGGAACCCCGCGCTACATGGGGTCGTTCACCGGCCTGCCGCTGACTCCCCCCACGCCTGAGTTCTTTGATCCCAACGAGCTAACGATGCCCCGCATCGTGAAGCAAGCAAACCCCAATTACACCACGGGGCTGATCGGCAAGTGGCATCTCGACATTCCTGCATCGGTAACGCCCATCGCGTCAGGCTTCGACTACTACAAAGACGTCGGCGTCCCGTCGCAAAACGTCGATCCTTGGGGACTTGAAGCGCTCGCCAACGAGGCGAACATCTTCATGTCGCAGTCGGTCGCAAGCGGCAAGCCGTTCTTGATGGAGTATGCCGCCAAGGCGCCTCACCCGCCTATTTACGCTAAGCCGGAAACTGTCGCGAAGTATGCGGCCCTCCCCAAGGGGGCGGTTCATAGCGACCCCAACTATGCCGCCATGATCGAACATATGGACACCACGGTCGGGATGGTCCTCGACAAAGTCCAGCAGTTGGGAATCGCAGACAACACCTATATCTTGTTTACTTCCGATCACGGGGCGGCCCTCAATCTCAGCTCTGGTTACCCCCTGCGCGGCGGGAAATCGTCGATTCTGGAAGGGGGCGTTCGCGTTCCCTACTTCGCGTCGGGTCCCGGCATCGCTGCGAACACGTTCAGCGACCTTCCCGTCACGACCATGGATATCTTCTCGACGGTCGCTTCCTGGGCCGGCTACACCGGACCGGTCCCGCAAGGGGTCGAGGGCGCCGATCTCAACGTCGTGCTGAAGAACGGCGGCGTCTTGCCGGCTGGCGTCGACCACCTTGAGCGACAGTACAGCCAAGGGGGCGAAATCTACGTTCACCAACCGCAATACATGGCGGTTGGCACGAGCTCTCGACTCATCCCGGCGTCATTCGTCCGCGACGGAGACTACAAGCTCTATCGTCAGTACGGCGAGAATGGAGCCGCCGATAGGTACTTCCTTTACAACCTCAAGACAGACATCGGCGAAGCCGTCAACATTGCGAACCAAAACCCGACGATCGTCGCCGACCTGAAAGGAAAGCTCAACACCTACCTAGCGGCGATCGACGCTTCGTTCGCTTACGACGTCAAGACGAACATCAACCTCACTTGGAACGCCGAGACGCCGGGAGTCGATACCACCCTCTGGCGCTCGTTGGAAAACGTCGACTATAAGGCTCGCGAAAGCTGGACGATCAATGCGGGAGGCGAGGCGCCGACCCGCGCGGCCGCGGAACGCTACCAAGCCAACCTATCGAAAGCGGCGTTCAACTTCGACGGCGGCGATGGCATGAACACTCGCTTCTTCCACGTGAGCGACCCCACTGCTCGCACCACGACGCTTAACCCTGGCACCAACGACTTCGACCGCTCCATGTCGGCCCAAGTCTGGTTCCGCGTCGACGACATGCAGGGCAGCGGCATCCTGATGGAATCGGGCGACGGGACCAATGGCATGTCGCTCACGCTCGGCAACGCCGATGGCGTCGGCGGCAGCAACGATCTACGTTTCCGCGTACTCGGCGCCAACGGCGAAGCCCTGACGCTCGACGTCCCGATCGACCGCTTCGCCGATCCGACGAAAGACTTCATTCAGGCCACGGCCGTCTACAACGACAGCAATACCGACCGCTACCTGCAGCTGTACATCAACGGTGCGCTTGCCGGGCAAATCAACGGCCAACTCGGCGAAGCACACAGCCTCCAGTGGGACGGTTACGACCGCGCCGGCCTTGGGAACGTCGGCGGAGAGGGCCTCGGCGCTGCCGGCGGCACTGGCGTCCAGCCATTTACCGGCGGTTTCCGCGGTGAAATGGCGAGCGCTAAATTCACCAACTACGCTCTCACTCCGACCAGCGTCCTTGCCAACTACAATTCCGCGTTGGCGCCCACAATGTTTGGCATCAAAAGCTTCGCCGGCGGCGCCACCACCGCGACCCAACGCCCCAGCAGCGTTGCCAAGAATGCCTCCGAGGCGGCAACCGTGCGGATCTATCACGAGCGCAGCGACCGTCTCGACGCGAGCCTCACGCTCGACGCCGGCCTAAGCGCCAACGTCCTCCTGCGGAACGGCACGCCAGGAACGCCAGCCCAACTGGCGGCAGGGACCTTGGTGAGCAGCTATCTATTCCAACTTGATCCCGTCGGAACCTCTGGAAGCTCCATCAACACGACCGGCACCGTCAACTTCAACCAAATCATCCTCGGCATTTTGTTCGACGACGCCTCGCTCGCTGGTACCGACAAGATTCTTGGCTCGATCGGCGACTACGGCGTCGCCAGCGATCGCGGCCTGACCTTCACCGGCTCGGGCGCTACGGGCGACTTCATCAGGATTTCCGCCGATCGGATGTCGATCACCTACCGCCTAACCGCGGCCGGCGATCAAATGCAGCAATTCCGCATCATTACCGGCTTCACTGGTCCCGGCGACTTCAACGGCGACGGCATCGTCAACAGCGCCGATCTCTCCGTGTGGAAGACGGCCTTCGGCACTTCGGCCGCCGGCGATGCGAACGGCGACGGCGTCACCGACGGGGCCGACTTTATGATCTGGCAACGTAATAACGGAACCGGCGTCGCCTACGGCTCCACGGTCGCTACTAGTGTCGCCGCAACGCCCGCCGTCACGGCGAGCGTTTCAGCAGTGCCCGAGCCATCGTCGCTGGCGATGGTCGCGATCGGATTGGCAACCACGGCGGTGGGAGTCGCCCGCAAACGTGGCTCCTGCAGCGAGAAAGCCGCCTAGCGTCGGCTTCGCAGCACGTCCCCGCTGGGGACGCGCGTGAAAGCTCATCGCCGACGCTGGAGCGAATTGATGCGTTATCGATCCCCATTTAGAGTTAATCTCCCTCGGTCGGACGCTCGTTGCCAGGGTCGGCGACGAATCGACGCCTCTTTCCGCACTTAGCTGAAGATCACCATGAAGCAACGATTGCATCTCTTCTCTGCTCAGATTGTTGCGATTGCTTTCGGGGCGTGGGCCGTTCTTCCGGCTTGCCAGGCGTTCGGCGCCGCGAAGCCGAACATCGTCTTCATTCTGGCGGACGACATCGGCTGGACTCAAACGTCGGTGCAAATCGATCCGACGCAACCTCTCTCAAAGAGTGATTATCACGAAACGCCGAATCTCGAACGCCTTGCAACGCAGGGAATGAGGTTCACCAGCGCCTACAGCGGCGGCCCCATGTGCTCGCCGGGGCGCATCGCCATTCTCACCGGCAAAAGCCCCGCGCAAACGCATCTCACGGACATCGTCGACTCGGCGATTACTCCAACCGCTCTCAATGAGGGGCACAGCATCGCCAGCGTCCTGCCGATGTACAAGCTGGACGAAAACAGAACCGTGGCGCAGTGGATGAAGGAGCAGACCAACTACGGCACCGCCATGCTCCGCAAGGACCACGTCGGCGCCAATCCGCTGGAGTACGGCTTCGACCTCTACGACTTTCACCAATTCGGGTACGAGGTTCCGGGCGAAGACCCTTACAAAAACTTTGCCGTCGCGAAGCACGCCAAGGCGTACATGACGGAGCAGAAAGCGGCCGACAAGCCGTTCATGCTGATGCTGACTCCGAATGCGGCTCACGGGCCATTTGAATCCCGAGCTTCAGTCTTCAGCCACTTTCAGAGTAAGCCCCTCGGCCAGCGTCATCGCTCCGATTTGGTCGCCGCCTCGACCTTCGAGTTGGATGCTTTCGTCGGTTCGATTATGGACCAACTCGATGAGTTGGGCATCGCCGACAACACGTATCTGTTCTTTACTTCCGACAATGGCGGCCAGATGTCCTCAAGGTTCAATGAGCCGCTCATTGGCGGCAAGGGCAATCTGTGGGAAGGGGGCATTCGCGTCCCCTACATCGTAAGAGGGCCCGGCATCAATGCTAATTCCGTTAGTAACGTCCCCATCGTCGGAACGGATTTCTACGCGACGGCATCCGAACTAGCCGGCGTCACCGCTCCGCTCGATCCGATGCTCGAAAGCGCCTCGATCGTCCCCGTCCTGCACAACGGCGGCACTCTCCCCGAAGGCCAACAACTCCAACGCGCTTTCGGGGCGAACGGGGAGCTCTTCTTCCACATGCCTCACTTCTCGGACAATGCGTCGCCGATGTCGGCGGTCCGCGACGGCGACTACAAACTGGTGAAGATCTATGGATACGACGGCAATCCCGACCGCGTCCAACTCTTCAACATCGCCGCCAATCCGACCGAAAGCTTCGATCCGAGCTCGCCGCTGAACCTCGCCACGGCGATGCCGGAGAAAACGGCGAATATGCTCGGCAAGCTCAACACTTGGCTCGACGGCGTTGGGGCCGACATGCCCTACAGCGATTCTGATCCGTTCATGTTCAACTGGTCTGCGGATGATCGCGGCGAGTACCCGACCCAGTGGCGTTCAACGACGCGCCGCCGAGATCTACGCAGCGAATCGTGGGACTACATCCACAACTGGCCCCGCAACCCCGCTACCACGGCCACTCTGGTCGCAACCAACGCGCTGCCGCCGAACCTTTCAGAGCAAGCGTTTAAGTTCGACGGCAACGACTACATGTTCCGCAACTACTTCCGTGTTTCCAACCCGAAGGCTGGAACGGCGTACGACAACGACAACTCCGCGACCGTCACCTTGTGGGTGAAAACCGACTCCCTCAATAACAATCAGCTCATTTTCGAAACCGGCCATTCTGCCGCCGGCATGTCGATCTCGATCGGCGACGCCAACGGCGACGGCTCGTTCAATGAAATCCGCGCCCGCGTCCTCGGCTCTAGCGGCGCCAATCTCACCGCCACGGCTCCGCTCAACATGTTTGACGATCCAACGAAGCGGTTCATGGAAGTGACGGCCGTCATCTCCGACAACCCGGCGGACCGTTACCTCGCCCTTTACATCAATGGCGCACTGTTCAGCAAAGTCGCCGGCACGCCCGGAGCGAACGGAGCCATCAACTGGGACGGCTTGGATGAAGCGAATCTCGGCGGGTCGCGCAACAACGTCTCGACCACCGGAGCTAACGGCGGCAGCGGCGCCTTGCCGTTTCTGGGCGGATTTCGCGGACAAATCGCTGAGATACGATTTGCCAATTATGCGATCGACGCGGCGAACGTCGCCAATATGTACAACGCGAAGTTCGACGGCGCAGGATACCGAATTGGCAGCGTCGCGGGAGGGGCGGCGATCGCCGCCGCTCGCCCGACCGATCTATCGCTCGGCATGACGGAATCGAACTCTCTGCAAGTCGCGCAAGAAACGCGCGGACGCCTCGCTCAGGCGCTCAGCGTCAACGCCGTAATCGATCCGGGCGCGCAAGACTCGCAAAATGGCGGCTTCTCCGGCGGCACCTTGCCTCAAAACACCGAGTACGTCAGCTACCTGCTGAACTTCGATCCCCAAGGAAACGAAGTCGGTACGCTGAAGCAGATCGCGGGATCCGTCACATTCTCTGACGAGATCATCGGCCTCATCACCAACGCCGGTACGCTCGTCCTCTCCGACAAAATCGTCGGCGGCTTTGGCAACTACGGGCAGGCGGCCAATCGCGGCGTCGTCTTCAACCCGACGAACCAGGTCGCAATTTCCGCCGACCATCGCACGATCACGTTCAACCTCAGCGTGGCTGGAGACAATGCCTTGCAGTTCCGCGTGCTGACGGCGCTTAATCTCACGCCCAACGACGCCGACTTCAACAACGACGGCTATGTGAACGACGACGACCTCGTCATCTGGAAGGGCGCCTTCGGAACCGGCGCAGCCGGCGATGCCAATGGCGACGGCGTGACCGACGGGGCCGATTTCCTGGTCTGGCAACGGACTTACGGAACCGTTCCCCCAGTGACAACGGCCGCATCAGCCGTGTCGGCCGCTGTTCCAGAACCCGCTACGGTTTCGCTGTTGGCGATTGCCGCCGTTGCCGGCTGGGCGGTACGCCGTCGGCAGCCCGCGTAGCGAACCGCCCCCCGCACAGCAAATAGCGATCGACGCAATGGCGGCCCCGCTGAAATCGGGGTCGCCACTTTCGTGCGCTACTCGGCGCCTTGCTAGCGGATCTCCACGGTAAGCGAACGCGAGCGCACGCCCGGCGTCCCCGCCTGGATCGCCGTCAGCTTCACCTTGCCGCGTCCCAGCGTCTTCGCCGGGATAGAAACCTCCCCTTCGCCCCCCGCGACGGTCGCTAGCGACTCGCTGTTCTGGAACACCTCGACGTCCCCCTTCTCCGTCGCCGTCACTTTCAGGACAACCGACTCGTCGATCCCCACCGATGGCGTCACGACGCTCAGCAGGACGGAGCCCTTCCCGTTGCGAACCTCGACGACGCCGACCCAGCCTCCCTGTACCGCGATCGGCGTATTGTCGACGGCCACCACCCACAAATCGTGCCAGCCGTCGGCCAGCTTCGTCGTATCGATCGTGAGCGGCTGTCCCGGGTTCGCGATCGCGGTCCGCACCCCGTCGATGATCGCCTCAAACCGGCTTGCCTGACGACTGTCGGAGTAGGCGGCTGTCGGCGTCAGCGTGACGGTCCCTTTCAGCGGCGTCGTCACATCGAACCCAGGCACGCTCACTTTCGGCGTCTTTGCCCAGGGATGGCAGAGCGGGTCGCCAATGATCAATAAGTGGCATGGGGCCGCGACCGACTGGTAGTAAGACTCCGCCAACGAACAGCCGCGGGCGTAATGAACATGGAGCGCCGGCGAAGGAAACTTCGCTGCGATTGCAAACGGCTCCACCACCGTCCCCGACGCCCCTGCGGCGCCGAAGCGGATGAACTCGCTAATCCGCGTCTGCGGGTTCGTCTCTTCGCGAAGCATCATTTGCCCGCCGGCGCTTGTCAGGTTGTCGACCAGCGCGCCCGGCAAAATCGTGCTCCCCGAATCGCGCAGCAGCAGGTTGGGCGTTCCCGTCGTCAGCCCGGCAATGTCGGGCTTCGCGAGCGGCGCCGTTCCCTGATCGACGACCCCTTTCACGCCGAGCGCCGCCAACTCCGTCACCGCGTCGCGATATCCCGCATCGCGAACCTTCGACCGGATATTGTTGTTCGCCATGTAGTAGATCGTGCCGCGGTAGTTGGCGCCGTCTGCCCCTTTCGAGCGTCGCAGCGAAGCGATCACTTCGTCCACCGTATTTCCCTGGCCATGGGTAATGCCGAGCGCCGTCGAGAGGTAGTACTTCAATCCGCCAGGTTCGGGACCGTTCGGGCCCCAACCTTCGCTCGCCGAAAACGCTCGCGACTTCGTTTTGCCGGCAACCGTCGGCGCGTAGTAGAGATTCACATTGCCGAGGAACATTTCTTTGCGATCGGCAAACAAGAATTGATAGAGATACGCCGCCGATGTTAGCGAAGTCACCGGGCGTCCAGTGCGATCGAACTGCGCGTTCGGCCACATCCGTGCGCAGTCGATCAAATAAGGAAAGCCGCTGCTGAACGCAATGCAATCGATCTGCGGCAGGACGCCCCGCTGCTCAAGTTCCGCGAGTGCGGGCTTCATGATCGCATCGCGGAAGAGCACCCCTGACGTGCCCCGATCGCCCCCTTTCCAAGAAATGTAGACGACGTTCGTCGCCGGGATTTGCCGCAGTTCGATGTAGCAGTTCGCGACCGCCAGCGAATTGGGGTCGTTCGAATTGACCAGCAGCGCCACGTTCTGCGGTCCGCCGCCGGCGACGGCAATTGCGCAATTCAAGACCGACGCCGCGACAGCGGCCAGAAGCAGGGTCGCAAGGCGCCGTGACATGACTGTCTTCCGTGAGAGTTCCGGCAGGCTAAGCAGGTCCGTTGGCTTCGGCCAGCAGTTGCTCCTGCCAATGATCGATTAACTTCATCGCATCGCGCGGACTCGTGGCGTCGAGGTCGACCCCGCGGATGAGTTCGAGCAGCGGATGCTCGGCCGCTTCGAACAACGTCATCTGCAATTGGGCTCCCGCGCGACGCTGTCCGCGTTTCACGCTGCTTGCCCCCGCGTGCGAACCGTCGACGCGCGTCAATTCTACGTCCTCGGCCCGACCTTGGCTGGCCGCGACGGAACCCTTTTCCAAACTAGCCAGAATCTGCTCAGCCCGCTGATTCACTTCACGCGGCACGCCGGCCAGCTGCGCGACATGAATGCCGAAGCTCTTCTCCGCGGCGCCCGGAATAATCTGGTGCAGAAACACCACCTGATCCTGCCACTCGCGGACCGCGACGTTGAAGTTCGCCAGTTGCGGCAACTCCTTCGCGAGCTGCGTTAGCTCGTGATAGTGCGTCGCAAACAGCGTCCGGCAACCGATTTGATCGTGCAGATGCTCGACCACCGCCCACGCCAGCGACAGCCCATCGTAAGTGCTCGTGCCGCGGCCGATCTCGTCGAGAATCACCAGACTCCGCGCGGTGGCGGTATTCAGAATCCGCGCCGTCTCGGTCATCTCGACCATGAACGTACTGCGGCCGCGTGCGAGATCGTCGCTAGCGCCGACGCGCGCGAAGATCCGGTCGGCAATACCCACCGTTGCACTCTTGGCCGGCACAAAACTGCCCACCTGCGCCATCAGCTGCAACAGCGCCGTCTGCCGAATGTAGGTACTCTTACCGGCCATGTTGGGGCCGGTGATGAGGAGGATCGAGCATCGAGTCGCGAGTGACGAGTTTTGAGAAGGAGCCTCGTCGACTCCTTGATCTGACTCGCTACTCGCAACTCGGCCCTCGCAACTCGTATCATTCGGCACAAACGTCCCCGCCGCCTCGGTCGCGTCGAGCACCGGATGCCGCCCCGCGATCAACTCCAGCCGTGGTTCCGCCACGATCGTCGGTCGGCAGTAATTACGCGACCGCGCGAGCTCCGCAAGGCCCGCCAGCACGTCGATTTCCGCCAGCGCGTCGGCCGTGGCCAAAATACGCCGCGCCGCCGCCGCGACCGTCTCGCGTAGCTCCACGAACAGGTTGTACTCGATATCCTTCGACCGCTCCTCCGCGGCGAGAACCTTCTCTTCGTGGACCTTCAACTCCGGCGTGACGTACCGTTCGGCGTTCTTCAGCGTCTGCTTGCGGATGAAGTCGGCCGGAATCTTGTCGCGGTGCGCGTGCGTGATTTCGAGGTAGTACCCAAAGACGTTGTTGAACCCGACCTTCATCGACGCGATGCCGGTCCGCTCGATCGCCTCGGCCTGGTAGGCGGCGATCCACTGCTTGCCACCCTTGGAAAGTTCGCGCTGCTCGTCCAGTTCCGCGTGAAAGCCGGACCGCACAAAGCCGCCATCGCGGGCGTTGAGCGGACAATCGTCGGCGAGCGCCGTCTCAAGCTTCTCCCGCACGTCGCCGCACAGGTCGATCCGCCCTTCGAGTTGCGACAGCCGCGCCGACTTCCGTCCCGTCAGCTTCGCCTTCACCACCGGCAAGCAGCGGAGCGTCCGCGCGACAAAGCTGAGATCCCGCGGCGTCGCCCGGCCGGTCGTCACGCGGGCCAGCAATCGTTCGATGTCGTAAATCGAGCGGAGCGCCTCGCGCAGCTCGCCGGTGAACGACGGATCGGCGTGCAGTTCGCCGACCGCATCGAGCCGCGAGTCAATCGCCGCCACGTCCGTCAGCGGCGCCGCCAGCCACTCGCCGAGTAACCGAGCCCCCATCGACGTGGTGGTCCGATCCATTACGCCGAGCAGCGACCCCTCGCGCCGCCCATCGCGGATCGTTTGGCTGATCTCCAAACTCCGTCGCGTCGCTTGATCGATTTCCAGCCGGGTCTCGCGACGGTACGGAATCAGGCGATCGATATGCCCCAGCGACGTCTTCTGCGTCTCGTTGAGGTAATCGAGCACCGCCCCCGCGGCCTGGATCGCCGGGCCATCGTCGTCGGTAAAGCCGAAGCCCTCGAGCGAATGAGCGCCAAAATGCCGCGTCAGCGCGTCGTCGCCTGCCTCGCGGCTGAAGGCCCACGTCGGCCGCCGCGTTACCATCCGCCCTTCGCACCACTCCAGCGGCAACTCGCCCGCATCTTCGCGAACAAGAATCTCCACCGGCGCCACGCGAGCCAACTCGTCGCCCAGCCGCTCAGCGGTCGTCACGGTCGCCTCGAACCGCCCGGTCGACACGTCGACCCACGCCAATCCGCAGGCATCCTTCGTCGGGCTGGCCGCCAGTGCCAGCAGGAAGTTAGCCGTCGACGGTTCCAGCAGCGAATCGTCGGTCACCGTCCCGCGGCTGACGATCCGCGCCACTTCGCGTTTGACGATTCCCTTCGCCTGCTTGGGATCTTCCATCTGTTCGCAGACGGCGGCCCGAAACCCACGCGCGATCAGCTTCGCCAAATACTGGTCCAGCTGATGATGCGGGAATCCGGCCATCGGGATCGGGTTTTCACCCTTGTCGCGGCTGGTCAGCGACAACCCGAGTTCCCGTGCGCAGGTCTTCGCATCCTCGTGGAACAGCTCATAAAAATCCCCCATCCGAAACAGCAAAATCGCATCACCCGCCACCTGCTTGGCGTCGTGATACTGCTGCATCATCGGAGAGAGAGCCATCGTCGTCCTGCTGCGATCTGAATTATCCTCTTCTGCGCCTCTGCGAGAAACTTCTCGTTGCGGAAAGAAAGCTCTCGCAGAGGCGCGGAGACGCAGAGGAAAAATCAAAAGTTGAATTGCGAGTGAGCGGTAAACTCCAGCACGCCATGCTACCAGCGCACGGGCGTCGGCCTCAACCTGCGCAATGCGATCTGTCGATTAGCGCGGCGTCTTCCGCGCTTCCGTAAGAAATGGCCGCAACTCATCGAAGAAATCGCCCGCGTCGGCAAACTGCCGATAAACGCTGGCGAACCGGACGAACGCCACCTGATCAAGATCGCGCAAGTGGTCCATCACCAACTCGCCGAGCCGGTGGCTCTCGATCTCGCTGTCGAACGTCGTATAAACGTCGTTCTCAATCGCCGCCACCGTCCGCTCGATGTCGCGATCGCTGATCGGCCGCTTCCAGCAGGCGCGTTCGAGGCCCCCTTTGATTTTCTCGCGCGAAAAGGGAACGCGCGAGCCATCCTTCTTCACCACCTTGATGGCGGTCTCTTCGATTCGTTCGTACGTGGTGTACCGCCGCTTGCAAGAAAGGCATTCCCGCCGCCGACGGATCGAGAAGCCATCCTGGCAAGCCCGCGAGTCAATCACACGATCGTTGTCGATGCGACAGAAGGGGCATTTCATGGTCGCCATCATACACCAGGCGCGCGCCTCGTCCACGGCGCCGCAGAGGGGAGGGCGGCACATTTCGACAAACCGAGGAGCAGTGCTGGCAAGCTGTACCGCCCGCCGACGAATACCCCGCTGAATCGCTGGCACAGCGTTCTCGCTGTACCCGCCGCATCGCCTTGCGGAGCCGCTCCGCGTCTCTCTGCGCCGCTGCGGTCGACCGCTATAATGCTCGCCGCTCCCCCCATCCGCAGGCCGCCGTGTTCCGGCGTCCGGCCGCTACCCTTCAGCCTCTTCCCGCGAGGATTCCCCGTCGATGAAATGCCCTGCCTGCGCCGCGGAGCTTCCCGCCGAAGCCGCCTTCTGCCACAAGTGCGGCGTCGCGATCAACGCCGCCGTCGACCAACTGGCCCCAACCCGCGGCCCCGCCGCTGGAAAGCGGTCGCGTGCTGCAGTTCCCCCCACGGCAGGGGAGGACCAAGAGGAAGTGTTGTGGCAGGGCCAATTCTCGAAACTCGCGATGCTCGGCGCCTGGATCGCCGGCGGGGCGTTCACGCTCGTCATCATCGTCATCGGCATCTTTGCTAGCTTCACCGGCGGCGCGTGGGCGATCGCGGCCGGCGTCATCGTGCTGGTTTGGATCGCGCTCGTCCTGCGGCTCCTCTACCTGCAGCTCAGCCTCCACTACTACCTCACGAACCAACGCTTCATCCACGAGCGCGGCCTGCTGTGGCGCGAAGTCGACCGCATCGAAACAATCGACATCGACGACGTCGGCGTCGTTCAAGGCCCCGTCGAGCGGATGCTGAAGATCGGCTCGATCCGCCTCCGCTCCAGCGACGCCTCGACGCCGGAGTTCATGATCCAGGGGATCGAAAACGTCCGCCAAGTCGCGTCGCTGATCGACGACGCCCGCCGCAAAGAACGCCGCCGGCGGGGGATGTATATCGAATCGGTGTAGAATTCCCTGCGAATGGATGGACTTTGACTTCACGGCGTCCGCGGGCGATAATTCAAGGCAGCAGATCTGAACATCTTCCGCAGAGGCGTTTCGTCATGCTAGACAACCTCTCACCCGAGCATTCGCAGTACATTGCCGCAGCCATTGCCAGCGGGCGCTACCAAAGCGAAGCCGAAGCGCTTAATCAGGCGGTGCATCTGCTGCAACGCCGCGATGAGCTTCGAGGCATGCTTGAAGTCGCTGAAAAGCAGATCGAGGCCGGCCTCTGCAAACCCGCGGAGGAAGTCTTCGATCGACTTGAGAAACGCGCTCTTGAGCTGATGCGGCAGCAGAAAGAGGCCTCTTGAAAGTACGGCGTCTGGATATCACGCAGGACGCCGAAAACGATCTGGACGGAATCTTCTCGTTTATCGCTCGCGATAAGCCTGTTGCGGCTCTGCACTTCGTGCAGCGTCTAAGACGCCGCTGCCTACCGCTGACCAAAAATCCATTTGTCGGCGAAGATTGCAGTGAGTTTGGCCCTGGCATGAGGCGGCTGAGCTACCAGAGCTACCTCATCTTCTTCCGTATCGACGATGACGCGGTGACCATCCTCAGGGTTGCTCACGGCGCTCGCGACCTGACGGAGCTGTTCTGAAGAAGCAGGAATCTTTCCTACTTCCCCTCAGCCGACCAATCCCGCCGTTGCCGGCTGCTGGGAATATTCATCGCCTTGCGATACTTGGTCACGGTTCGCCGTGCTACGGTGACGCCCGCCTTGCCGAGTTCGTCGACCAGCGCGTCGTCCGACAGCGGCTTCGTCTTGTCCTCGGCGTCGATGATCTCCTGCAGCTTCAGCCGCACGCGGTCCCACGCCACCTCTTCGCCATCCGCGCCCGTGGTGCCGCCGACGAAGAACCGCTTCAGCGGGAAGATCCCGCGCGGCGTTTGAATCCACTTGTCGTCGACCGCGCGGCTCACCGTCGTGACGTGCACGCCGACCTTGTCGGCAATCTGCTGCATCTTGAGCGGTTCGATGTGGTCGGGGCCGTCGTCGAGGAACTTCGTCTGGTGATCGACAATCGCCTGCGATACACGGGTGAGCGTGCTGCGGCGCTGTTCGATCGCTTCGATCAGCCACTGCGCCGCATTCACTTTCCGCTTGATGTAATCACGCGTCTCGGCCGAGGTACCCGACTCCTGCAGCAGCCGTCGGTAATAGGGGCTGATGTAGAGCGACGGCAAATCGCCGTCTTCGAGATGAACGGCGTACTTGCCTTCGTCGTTCTTCTCGACGAACACGTCGGGCGTCACCGCCGGAGCGCTCGTCTCGGTAAAGTCGGCGCCTGGCTTCGGCTTGAGCGTCCGCAGGTCTTCCCACGCTTCCTGGATCGTCTCGATCGAGAAGCCAGTCTTCTTCGAGATCAGCGGCAGCCGGTTGTTTTCGAGGTCTTCGAGGTGATGTTCAATCAACACCTGCAGTTCCTCAAAGAACAGCAGCCCCGGCGTCAATTGGAGCAGCAAGCACTCTTTGAGGCTCCGCGCGCCGACGCCCGGCGGATCGAGCCGCTGCACCACGGCGAGCGCTCGCTCGGCCATCGCCAGCTGCTGAGCACGCCACGCCTCGGCGTTGCCGTTCACTTCGGGCGGCGCCGGCGGAATCAAATCCTCCAGCGGCGACTTGAGGTACCCGTTGCTGTCGAGGTTGTAGATGATGCGGTCGGCCATCCGCCGCGTTTCTTCATCGAGATCGAACCAGCTCAGCTGGTGATCAAGATAATCTTGCAGCGACTCGGGCCGGGCGACCATGTTCGCCATCTGATCGTGGCGACGGTCCCCCTCGGCTTCGATTTCCCCGCGCGACGGCCGGCTTCGCTCCTCGTAATCGTCCGGCAGATTCTCTGCCATGTTGAGGAGACGCTCGAAGTCATCCTCATTGTTCGTGTTTTCGCTAACGACCAACTCGCGCTCAGTGTCGGCCGGCGCGTCTGGTCCGTCGGCGACCGCGAGGGTCTCTTCAAAACCGTTTTCTTCGATCTCGCCCGACGGCTCGATCTGATCGAGCACCGGGTTGTCTTCCATCTCCTGCTCGATCCGCTCCTGCAGCGCGATGATCGGCAGTTGCAGGATTTCCATCGACTGGATCATCCGCGGCGCCAGCACCTGCTTCTGGGCCATCTGCATGCTTTGGCCGAGGGAGAGTCGCATGGCGTGTTTTCGTTCCGCAGAAGGTCGAGTGGTGTCAGTGACGCGTGGTTTGAATGACAGCGTCGGAAAAAGTTGGACGTTGCACGCCTGCAATCGGCGTGCCAAGTACCTTTAGCATACTGGCCAGCTTCGCGGCAGGTCAAACATTCCGCCGCAATTGCGGCTGTGAGAACGAACCACGAAAGCTCAAAGAGCTTGAAGAAAAGCGCGAAGGAGAAACACGCAACAATCGCTGAGATCTAGCGGCCGACATGTTCCCCACAAGCGCCCGCGCGCGATGGTGATCGCAACGTAACCGGGCGGCTCTTCGTGTCGTTCTTGGCGTCTTTGTGCCGTCGTGGTTAACCCTGCCAACCACGCCTGCGACGCCTTAATTTTACCCCAAGAATCTCGCGCAAGTCTCGCCATTTTGGCCCCATTTGGAGCCCCTACGACCTATTCCGGCGGCTGCATGTTGCCCAAACCGCCCAGGGCGTCGCTCAAACCCGGAATGTTCATCCCGCCCGCCAGGGATTGCATCGATTCGGCGTGCAGCTCCTTCGCCTTCTGCTGAGCCGCGTTGATCGCCGCCGGCAGCAAGTCTTCAAGCAACTCGCGATCTTGCTTCGCGAAAAGCGACGGATCGATCCGCACCGCCAGCGCTTCACCCAACCCATTGGCGTCGACCTCGACAAGCCCGCCACCCGCCGAGCCGGTAACCCGCTTCGTCTTCAGCTCCGCGGTGAGCTGCTGCATCTTGCTCCCCATCTCCTGCGCTTGCTTGATGAGCCCCGGCAGGTTGGCGAGATTTCCTAAGCCTTTGAACATGAGTAATTCCTTCAAGCGATGTCGCGCTAACCCTCTCGAAAAGCCCAACCAATATAGGCCGCGAAAGTCACTGCAACGTTGAGCAACGGCGTGAGTGCCAAAATCGTCTTATCGCCTGTGGCCGTTCCATCGCGAGGCAGCAGCCAAAAGGCAAACCCAGCCAGAATTAAGCCGACCACTTGAATCGAAAAAAATGCGGTCGCCGCGCGACGCCAAATTTGATTGTCGTAGTCGCGATACTCCCGATACTGCGCGTTCTCGTTCGCAGAGTCGTGGCTGTAAGACTCAGCCTGCGGATGCTGAGGAGCGGATGGCGAGTTCCGTGCCGCTCGGACGAACGAGCTACTGTACCCGAGAGCAAGGAGGGGAATCATCGCGATCACGGGGATGCCCCATGCGTGCCACGCACTCCTCGCGAAACTTGGCGGGTCGGCGGTGGAGGAGGCCATCGTTCGTTCCTTCGCACCGCCGCTACTTGGGTGCATCCACGCGAGGCGCCACGTAGCGCAACCGATCCGCGTCGGCATCGAACAATTCTACCGCGCGCTTCACGAACGGGTCGGCCGCCGCGTCAGCTTGCTGCTGTTTCGGATTTGGCCTCGAAGCAGCGGCGGCTGCCGGCCCTGAACCGGCAGGATCGGCGTGCGTCGTCAGCGTCAGCGGCACCCGCCCGCCGCAAATTTGTTCGAGCACCGCGTCGAGCTTGCTGAGATTCTGCGGCCGCAGGCAGGTCTCGCGCATGTACTTTTTGCTTTCGGGAAAGCTCACGACCAGCCGCCCCTGAGCATCCGCGCTGATCCGCGTCGCTTCGTGCGCCGACGCCGCAACGACGCCCGAGATCGCTTCGAGCTGTTCCAGCGCCTCGCGCCAAATCCGCTCCGCCGCGGCGGCATCAATTTGCACCGGCCCCGCCGCAGGCGCGGGCTTAACAGATGGGTTCCCGGGACCGTCCGCTTCAGCGGTCTGTCCCCCAGCACCCTCGCGAGCCTCACCCCGCTCCCTAGCCCCGAGCTCCGCCCGGGGGTGATCCTCCGCGGCGTTTGACACAATTGAAGCCACCGGCTCCGCCGGTGGACGCTCCACCGCACGAGCCGCCATTTCCGGCACAACATCCACCGGCAAAGCCGGCGACTGAGATGGCGACGCCGTTGGCATCGCCGGGCTAGCTATCGCGTTTTTTTTTGCGCCGAGCGCTGCAGTACTCCCCATCGGAGCCGGGGCAGCTCCAGCGACAGGCCGCACCGGCAACGCCTCGCCCCCCTTCAGCTGCTCAATCAGCGCCGCAATCTCATCGAGATTCTGCAAATGGCAAATCCGCACTAGCGCCATCTCGGCCAGCGTCCGCACCTGCGTGCTTACCCGCAGCCGCGCGGCCGTTTGGTCGAGCACCTGCGAAATCGCCAACAGCGTCTGCACGCCGAGCCGTTGCCCAACGCTCAGCATTTCCTCCTGCTGCGTTGGGAGCGCGTACAGCAGTTGGCTCGCATCGCACCCCACGGCCTGCGTCATCGCATCGCGGAAGTATCCGAGTAGCTGATCAATCAGCTGCCCCACCTCGGCGCCTTCGACGATCGCCGCATCGAGCTCCGCGAGCGCCGCCGCCGCGTCGCGATTTACCAGCGGTTCAACGAGCCGCGTCAACCGCGCCGCCGGCGCCAGGCCGAGCAGCTCGGTGACGTCCTTTGTCGAAATCTGCCGGCTGCCGGTCGACAGCAATTGCTCGAGCAGTGACTGGCTGTCGCGCATCGAACCCGCCGCCCGCATTGCAATGATCTGCAACGCGTCCGAGTCGACCTCGACTCCTTCGTTCGCCGCGATCTCGCTGAGCCGTTTGTGAATCACCGTCGGTTCGATCCCCGCGAAGTCGTACCGCTGGCACCGCGAGAGGATCGTGATCGGGATCTTGTTCGCCTCGGTCGTGGCGAAAATGAACTTCACATGCTCGGGCGGCTCTTCGAGCGTCTTCAGGAGGGCGTTGAACGCCTCCTTCGTCAGCATGTGAACTTCGTCGATGATGTAGATCTTGAACCGCGCCCGCGCCGGCCTCACGGCGACGTTCTGCCGCAGCTGGCGAATCTCGTCGATGCCGCGATTGCTGGCGCCGTCGATCTCCAGCACGTCGACGTCGTCGCCGCTGGCAATGCTCTGGCAAACCTCGCACTCGCCGCACGGGTAGGCCGACGTGCCCCGCTCGCAATTGAGGGCCTTCGCCAAGATGCGGGCCGAGGAAGTCTTCCCAACCCCGCGGGCGCCGGTGAAGAGGTAAGCATGCCCGACGCGATCGCTCTCGATGGCGCCCTTGAGCGCCTTGGCGACATGCTCCTGCCCGACGAGCTGATCAAACGCCTGCGGCCGATACCGTCGCGCGACGACCACATATTCGCCGCCAGTGTCTGCGTTCGAAGGTGGCAGCGACTCGTTCATGCAGGACGCGATCGAATTGCGGTGCAGAAGGGGTCGGGAGCCTTTTGCGACTAGCGGGCGTCAACGGGAGGGGAGCAACCAGTCGCAAAAGGCTCCCGACCCCCTTGAGCGTCCAGCTTATATGCCGCTAAGCAGCCTACGGCCGACGACGAGAGGCCCCCACACAAAGAGACGCAAACTTATGGCTGCTGCGTTTCCGCCCTGACCAGGTTCGTAAGGCCCCCATTGCAAGGGCCCCTCGTCGACGACCGCCGCGCACGGCGTTCAAGACCCTCAGTTGTACGCGCCCCACTCCCCCCCGTCAAAGGCCCGCCGCACCCGCCGCCCGCCAATTCCCAAGTGGCGTCCCGCCCCCCAACCCGCTAGGCTGAACCGCTTGTAGCCGCGGGTCCACGTCCCGCCGGAGCGTCCCTCAAACCGACTCGCCCCCACTCCGCTCTCGCCCCTTGAGCCTGCAACCGACCACCATCGACCCGCCCGCCGCCTCCGCCGCGCCGTGGCGAGCCCTCTACCCCTTCGAGTCGCGCTGGTTCCTCACCGATGGCCGGCGGCTGCACTACCTCGACGAAGGCCCCCGCGACGCGGAGCGGACCCTGCTGTTCGTCCACGGCAACCCCACCTGGTCGTTCCACTGGCGGCGGCTCATCCAATCGCTCCGCAGCGAGTACCGCTGCATCGCCCCCGACCACATGGGCTGCGGCCTCAGCGACCTGCAGCCCCGTCCGCTGCGGCTCGCCGACCACATCGCCAACCTCCGCAAGCTCCTCGAATCGCTCGACCTGCAACGGGTGACGTTAGTCGCCCAAGACTGGGGAGGCGCCATCGGCCTCGGCACGCTGCTCGCTGAGCGCGAACGCTTCGAGCGGATCGTCCTGTTCAACACCGGCGCCTTCCGCCCCTGGTTCATCCCGTGGCGAATCCGCGCCTGCCGCGGCAAGGTTCTCGGCCGGCTGATGCTGCAAGGCGCCAACGCCTTCTCGCGGGCGGCGCTTACGATGACGCTCGCCCGGCACAGCAGCCTCGAGCCAGAAGTTCGCGCCGGCTATCTCGCCCCGTACAACTCGTGGCGTCGCCGTGCGGCCGTCTACCAGTTCGTTCGCGACATTCCTTCGAACGACCGTCACCCCACCTGGCAGACGCTCGAAGGCATCGAACGCAAGCTCCCGCAAATGGCCGACCTGCCGACGCTGCTCGTCTGGGGCGAGCAAGACTGGTGCTTCAACACGCAGTGCCTCACACGGTTCGTCGAAGAGTGGCCCGACGCCGACGTGGTGCGTCTGCCCGACGTTGGCCACTGGGTCGTCGAAGACGCCCCCGAAGAAGCGGAACGGGCGGTGCGACGCTTCCTCCACCGGACCGACGCATGAGCGCCGCCGCTCGACCACCCGCCGCGCCGCCCCTCACCCTCGGCGGTTGCGCGACGCTCGCCTGCACCTGGGAAGCGACCGCCGCGAAGCCGGGCAATGTCTACCGCGGCGCCGATTTCGAGGACCTCACCTACGCCGACTTCCTCACGAGCGCCGCAGTAATCGGCCCCGTGATTGATCGCACGGCAGAGCAGGGGGTTGGCGCCACGATCCTCGCCGCCGTCGCCGCCACCCGCGCCGCCGTCGCGACGAACACCAACCTCGGCATGCTGCTGCTCATCACTCCCCTTGCCGCAGTCCCCCGCGGCTTGCCGCTGAGTGAGCAAATCGAACAAACCCTCGCAGCCCTAACCTACGACGACACCTGCGCCGTCTACCGAGCGATCCCCCTCGCCCAACCCGGCGGCATGGGCGAAGTCGCCGAGGCCGACGTGCACGAACCGCCCCCCGCCGGCCTGACGCTCCGCGCCGCGATGCAAATGGCCGCCGATCGCGATCTCATCGCCCGGCAGTATGCGAACGGCTTCGTCGAAGTCTTCCGCACGGCCGATCGCATCGAACGCCACGCCTCCGACGGCCAACCGCTCGGCGAGGCGATCGTCCTGGCTTTCATGGAACTGCTCTCCGAAGAGCCCGACTCGCTGATCGCCCGCAAGCTCGGCGCCGAGGCCGCCCGCGAGGTGTCGCAACACGCGGCGACGATCCTCGACTCCCGCCGCCACGGCGACGACTCGTTCCACGCGATGCGTGCGGAGTACGATTTCTGGCTCCGCGCCGACGGCCACCGCCGCAACCCCGGCACAACGGCCGACGTCATCGCCGCCGCCCTCTTCGTGGTGCTCCGCGAAAACAGACTTGCCTGGCCAGTAAAATTCTACGCCCCACCAACTTAGCCCCCGGTTCTTCAAACCGGGGGCCGCGCCCAACGTAAAACGCCGCCATCAGGTGCTCGCCATGCCCGAAACCTACCGCGTCCGCATCCACAAGGAACGGCTCGTCTTCAGCACGGCCCACTTCATCACCTACGCCGGCGACATTTGCGAACCGATCCACGGCCACAACTACCACGTCTACTGCGAAGTTGAGGGCCCGCTCGACGGCAACCAGTACGTCATCGACTTCATCGCGCTCCGCGACGCCCTGCAACAGATCGTCGACGCCCTCGACCACCGCGTCGTGCTGCCGCTGCGTCACCCGACGATCAAGGTCGTCGAACAGCCGGGCGGCGAAGCGGGCGAAGTCGTCGCCACCCACGGCAAACGCCGCTGGATCTTCCCGCGGCAAGATTGCGTGCTGCTCGAAGTCGAGAATACGACCGCGGAACTCCTCGCCAAACACATCGCGAGTGAAACGCTGGCCACCCTCGCCCCCGAAGTCAGCGACGCACTGGTCTCAATGGAAGTCGGCGTCGACGAGTGCGACGGCCAATGGGGCGTGTACCGCTGGCGGGCGTGATTTCTCGCTTGGCGATCCCTTCCCCCGTGTTCTAGCCCCTGGCTCCGCCAGGGGGTCGGTGTCCTGCTCGCGGGACGTCGCCACCTGGAACGGCGAGCAACCCCCGGGCGGAGCCCGGGGCTAGGGAACCGCAAACCCTAACGATTATCCGGCCTGGCGTGCCGACGCCGCCCCCGCGCGCCCGCATCAAGTCCCCGCGCCACCCGCGACGATTAAACCCATACGGCAAACTACGCGCATCACGCCGAGTTGCCCCGCCGCATCGATCGCTTCCGCCTCGCGCCGCCTGCTCCCATGAGTGACATTCGCAAAGCCGCCGTCCTCCTCACCACCCTTCCCGAGGAAGAGGCGGCCGACATTCTGCAACGGCTCGAGCCGAAGCAGGTCGAGATGGTCTCGATCGAGATCGCCAAGCTCAAGTCAGTCTCGGCCGACGAGCAAGAACAAATCATCGTCCAGTTCGCCGAGTCGAACCCGTCGGCCACCGCCGAGGGCGGCGGCCTCGACCGCGCGAAAAACCTCGTGCAAAAGGCATTCGGCAAAAACGCCAGCGGCACGCTCGACACGATCCGCCAAGCGATCGAGGAAGTTCCCTTCGCGTTCCTCCGCACGATCGACAGCCAGAACATCCTCACCTACGTCATCGACGAGCACCCGCAGACAATCGCGCTCGTCCTGTCCCACCTCCCAGCCGCCGCGGGCGCCGCCATCCTCGCCGGCCTGCCGCCGGAGCGCCAAATCTCGGTCGTTCAGCGGATCGCCCAAATGGGCCAGACGAGCCCCGACATCATCAAGGAAGTCGAGCACGGTCTGGAACGCCGCATGTCGAGCGTCATGAGCCAGAGCTTCGAAAACGCCGGCGGCGTCGGCGCCGTGGCCGAGATGCTCAACGTCGCCGACCGCGCCACCGAGCGCCAGCTCATGGAGCAACTCTCGCTCGAAGACGCCGAGCTCGTCGAAGAAATTCGCCGCCTGATGTTCGTCTTCGAAGACATGGCGAAGTTCAACGACAAGGACCTGCAGATCGTCATGAAAAACGTCGAGACCTCGCAGTGGGCCACGGCGCTCAAAGGCTGCAGCACCGAGCTGCGGGACAAGGTCTTCAAAAACATGTCGACCCGCGCCGCCGACATGCTCAAAGAAGAAATCGGCTACCTCGGCCCGGTCAAACTCTCGGCGGTCGAGGCGAAGCAGCAAGAAATCGTCGACATCGTCCGCCGCCTGGAAGATTCAGGCGAGCTGGAACTCAACCCCGGCGGCGAGCAAGAAGCCTTGGTGCAATAGCCCGCCGGGCTGGGCCTTTTCGCGTGAAAGCCGCCAATCGGCGGGCTATCGCCAGTGGTCCGCTGCAGCGGCAGCTGCTAGCAGCCTTCATATTGTGCTTGCGGAACCTTAACGATTTCGCTCTACTTCCCGCTTGGTAGGGTTGCACCGTAGGAAGCGGCGCCCCTGCAAAGTAGGCGGAGACGACGGAGCGAGTTGGACACGGGTGTCCAGGCAAGGCGATATGCGACAGGACTGGCGGGAATTTTCTGGATTCGGCGAACTGCTGTGCCTCGTGCTGGCCTGGACGGTCGGCCTCGGCGCCGTATGGGCCGACTACGCCGCCCGCGACCATAAGAGCGGCGCCAAAGTCGCCGTCAGCGGCGAACGCAAAGCGACCGCCCCCCGCATCGATTAATCGCCAACGCGCTTCTCGCACGGCGATTCCGGCACTGCCTTACCCACTAAATCTGTGGGAGGGGTCTCTGACCCCGAAGCGGCATGACGACGCCAATATCGTTTGCAGTGGAAACCGTAATCGGCGTCGGAGACGCCTCCCACAAGCGGTTCCCCAGCAAGCCCCCAACTCACCAAGCGCAGCGCCACTCACTCCGAGTGCACCGCTTGATCTTCGCCCTCATCCACGATCGGCCCGATCTCATCAGCGCCCGTATCGTCCCGAGTGTCGCTCGCTTGGCGACGGCGTAGATACAGCTTGATCGGTACTTCCTCGAAGTGCATATACTCGCGCACCGTCGAGAGCAGATACCGCTGATACGGCTTCGAGATGGCCGCCGGATCGTTGCAGAACAGCACGATTGTCGGCGGTTGCGAGCTCACCTGGGTGCCGTAGTAGATCTTCGGCCGGCGCCCTTGGAACAGCGGCGGCGGCGTCCGCTGCAGTGCTTCCTTCAGCATCCGGTTCAGCTGCCCGGTCGTGACGCGCTGCCGGGCTTGCTTGAACAGCATCTGGGCATGGTTCAGCAGCGCCTTCATATTCTTGCCGGTTTGCCCGGTGATAAACGCGATCGGCGCGTACCGCTGGGCCCGGAAGCTGTCATTCAAGTACCGCACCCACTTCTCGGTCGGCATCGAATTGACCAGCAAATCCCACTTATTCACGACGAAAATCACCGGCTTGTATTCCTCGCCGATGTACTCGCACAGCTGCTTGTCGACCTTGCTGATCTTCTGCGTCGCGTCGAGGAACAACAGCACCACGTCGGCCCGCCGAATGCTGCGGTGGGCCCGGTGGGCGCCGTAGAAATCGATCGACGCCCCCTGGCTCTTGGTGCGGCGAATGCCCGGCGTGTCGATCGCGACGAACCCTTTGCCGTCGAGCTCGAACCGCACGTCGACGCTGTCGCGCGTCGTGCCGGCAACCTCGCTGACGATCATTCGCTCGGCCTGGGCCAGCGTGTTGACGAACGTGCTCTTGCCGACGTTACGCCGGCCGACGATCGCTACCTTCATTTCCGGATCTTCCGCCGGTCCCTCGTCGGCGCTCTCGGGCGGCAACCGTTCGACGATCATGTTCAGCAGCACCGTCCGGTTGCGGTTCTGCTTGGTACTGACCGGCACGATCTTGCCGCGGCCAAGCCGGTAGAAGTCGGTCGTTTGCACGTCCATCTTCTCGTCGTCGGTTTTGTTCGCGATGCAGAGCACCGGCACTTCGACGTCGCGGAGCCGCCGGCCAACCTCTTCATCGAGCGGCATTAAGCCAGCGCGGGTATCGACGACGAACAGAATCACCGCCGCCGAATCGATCGCCGTTTGGATCTGGTCTTCGATATGCTTCGTGAGGTTGTCGACGTCCTCGATGCCGATCCCGCCCGTGTCGACCAATTCGAAGTAGCGGCCTTCATGATCAGTGAGATAATCGACGCGATCACGCGTGACGCCAGGCTGATCTTCAACGATAGCGAGCCGAATACCGGCCAGCCAATTGAAGACGCTACTCTTGCCGACATTGGGACGGCCGACGATGACAACTTTGGGGACGGCCATGGGAACCAACTTCTCGGCGGGGCGATGGAGGAGTCCATCATAATCTACGCCGCCGGGGCGGAGTAGCGTCGCCAGCGGCGGCGTAACCCCTTTCGGCGGGCAATTTTGGCCCTATAACTGGCCTTACGGAAACGTTAGGAGATCTCCCCCACATGGCCGACGCGCCTCAGCCACCCGCGAACGACGATCGGCTCCGCCACGCCCTGCGGCAGACGCTGGAAAGCCTCGCCGGGGCGGGAGTCCGACAACTCCCCAGCGGCGTCGCCGTCGCCCAAGAGTGGCGCGAGGCCGCCAAGCAACGGCCTGCTCCCGTCGCGGCGACCGAAACAACCGCCGCCCCGCCCGTTAGCGTCTCCACTACGTCGCCATCTGCGGAGCGCCCTCTCCCTCCCCCGAAGCCCCGCCCAACCGCCCCCTACCCTCAAGCGGCGTCCCCCGCTTTAGCGGGCGACGTCTCCACCGCGAAAACGCTCAAGGTCCTCGCCGAGGAAGTCGCCGCCTGCACGCTCTGCTACGAACTCGCCAGCACCCGCACGCAAACCGTCTTCGGCGTCGGCGATCCACAGGCCAGGCTGGTATTCCTCGGCGAAGCCCCCGGCGCCGACGAGGACCAGCAAGGCGAGCCGTTCGTCGGCAAGGCCGGGCAGCTCCTCAACAAAATCCTCGAAGCCTGCCGCCTCCGTCGCGAGGACGTTTACATCCTCAATATCCTCAAATGCCGCCCCCCGGGGAATCGCAACCCGCTCCCCGAAGAAGCAAAAAACTGCCGCCGCTTCCTCAACCGGCAGCTGCAGCTGATCAACCCCGAGTTCATCTGCTGCCTCGGCTCCGTCGCCGCCCAGAACCTGCTCGGCACCACCGAAACCATCGGCAAGCTCCGCGGCCGAGTCCACCAGTTCCAGGGCGTAAAGGTCGTCTGCACCTACCACCCGGCCTACCTGCTGCGGACCCCCTCGGCCAAGAAGCAAACCTGGGAAGACATGAAGCTGCTGATGCGAGAACTCGGCACGCCGGTCGATTGATGCCCAACGGGGTCGGGGGCCTTTTGCCACTGGAGGCTTTCCATTCGAAGTAATCCACCCAGTGGCAAAAGGCCCCCGACCCCTTCCGCTCACCACGCCGACTCCCTCAACCGCAAACACCCCCTCACCCCTCCGCTCGCCGCTAGCACAATCGGAAGGCTGGGAGAACATTGCCGGTCGTAACGGTGGTATTTTTCCGCTTTCTTTCTGAGAGGGCAAAACAAGGTGCAGAACTATTCTCTCGGCTCTTTCCCGTTGATAGAGTCGAACACATGGCCGCGAACGATTGGCTTCAACAATCGCTCGCAACTTTGGCGTCGCACCGAACTTTTTCCTGGTTTGCTGCGAATGACGTTTGCTTTTGGGAATTCTTCGTTTTCCGCGTGCGGCACGCCCTGAATATGATGCTCCCCAACTCCCCACGCTCCGACGAAGTCGAACACCTCCTGCGGAACGCGCAGCTGCGCGACGCCCTTGAGCCGCTGTTCGACGAATCGATCAATCGCGTCAACGTCCACGTGATGACCACGGGCGCCGAGAATGATTTCCTTGAATCGATGCTCGAATGGGAACGCGCCCCGATCCTGCCGATCTGCGAATGGTTCCAGCCGAAGCTCGAACTGCCGCACCCCGATGATCTCAACGACCAACAGGTCCGCGATTACCTCTACCAGACCGTCGGCCGGCTGTACGAAAAGCACGTCGTGCTCGACTTCACCGATCATCTGACCGACCGCCAGCTCTACTGCATCATCTACCGCGATATTCTGCCGTCGCACGAGAAGATGATCCGCCGCCAGAGCAACTACCTCCACTGGGACTGCGCGAACACCGACGGCGATCCAGACGCCTGGCTCCGCTATTACGCGAACGAAGACGAACGCCAAATGTGGGCCGAAGAGACCGAAGGCTACCTGCCTCCGGTCGACGACCCGCCATACCCGCGCGACCTACCCCGCGCGCCGCTTTAAGTGGCCACGCATTTCTAGCCCCCGGCTCTGCCGGGGGGTCGGCCACGATGCCGGTAATCGTCGCCTCTCGTACTGCTACCCCCCGGCGGAGCCGGGGGCTAGAAGACTAGAGCAACTCCGGCCACAGGCCGTCGCTCACGAAGAGCCCCTCGCGGGTTAGTTTCACCCGCGAGCCGTCGTCGCTGAGCAGCCCCAGCTCGACGAACTTCCGGATCGCCTCCCCCGCGATCGCGTCGACCTCGTGGCCCGACTTCGTCGCGAAGCTCGCCCGGTCGACCCCCTCCAGCCGCCGCAGCCCCAGTACCAACAGCTCGTGGGCCCGCTCTTCGGCGTTCAGCTCTTCCTGCTCGAACACGGGCGACTCCCCTGCCGCGACACGTTTGAGATAGGTCGTCGTGCTCCGATGGTTCGTCGACCGCACGCCGTCGACGTACCGCGCCGCCCCCGGACCCGCGGCAAAGTACTCGCTCCCGGCCCAATAGACTTCGTTGTGCCGGCTCCGCCTGCCAGGCCGCGCGAAGTTCGAAACTTCGTAATGCTCGAACCCCGCCGCCCCTAGCCGATCAATCGCCTCGCCGTACATCGTCCGCTCTAGCTCTTCATCCAGCGGACGGAGCAGCCCCTTGTCCCGCTTCACCGTGAACGCCGCCCCCGGCTCCCAGGTGAGTCCATAGGTTGAAATATGATCCGGCGCAAGCTCGACGACCGCCGCCAAGTCGCGCCGCCACAGCTCCAGCGTCTCCCCCGGCGCCGCGAACATGAGATCGACCGACACCTGCATTCCCGCCGCGCGTGCATACTCCATCGACCGCAGCACATCGCCCCGATCGTGATTCCGCTCCAGCGCCCGCAGCTTCGCATCGTCGAGCGACTGCGCCCCGAGACTCAGCCGCGTCACCCCCAACTCGGCCAGCACGTCGACTCGATCCTCGGTGAGACTCTCCGGATTGGCCTCGACGGTCCACTCGCCGCCAGCCGCGAGCGGATGCCACCGCCGCACCGTCTCGCCTAGCTGCCGCAGCGGCCCCGCCTCCAAATGGCTCGGCGTCCCGCCGCCAAAGTAAAGCGTGTCGACCTCCCGCGGCTCGCCGAGCCAACTCAGCTCGGCAGCGATGGCGTCGAGATACGCGCCCACGAGATCGTCCCGATTCGCCACGATGGCGAAATCGCAGTACCCGCAGCGGTACTTGCAGAAGGGAACGTGAATGTAAGCCGAACGTGGCGCCATGTGGATCGTGGACCTGCCGCGAACCTCATCGCCGCGAGAACACCCAGAAAACGAGGAACCAGCCTCTGTCAGGCAGTTCTTCCGGTAGTGCTAGGCATTCTACGGTGAGCAATCGTTCGGGGCAAAGCAGCGCCCCTGCCTAATGCCGCGCCGCCCGCTCGATTCGCACCGCGCACGCTTTATACGACGGCTGATGCGAGTAGGGATCGAACGACGGGTGCGTCAGTCGGTTCGTCGCTTCGTAATGCATCGGGATGAATAGCTGCCCGGGCTGCACGGCGGGCGTCACCATCGCGCGCCCTTGAACCTCGCCCCGCTGCGAAGCGACGACCACTAAATCGCCTGAACCGATTTCTCGCTCCGCGGCGTCGAGTGGATTGATCTCGACGTACAGCTCCTGCGGATAAAGCTTCCGCAGTACGGCCGACTTTGCCGTGCGGGTTTGCGTATGCCACTGCGCGACCGACCCGCGACCGGTGAGGAGCGTGAACGGAAACTTGCTCGTCGTCGGTTCCGGCAACGGGCGCGGTTCTTCACAGATAAACTTCGCGCGTCCGTCCGGATGGAAGAACCTCCCGTCGGCGAAGAGTCGACGCTCCGTCGCGTGCTCGTCGCTGTCGGCGGGGTACGGCCACTGAACGCCGCCGCGCTCGCGGAGCATCGCGTAGCCCTCGATTCCGGCGACGTCACATGGCTGGCCGGCGCTCAATTGCTTGAGGATTTCGAACGCCGCCGCCGGCGATTCCCAGCGGCGGAACATCTCGCCGCAGCCCCAGTACTCGGCGAGCAGCTTGAAAATGTGAAAGTCGGCCAGCGCCTCGCCCGGCGCCCGCGCCACTTTGCTCGTGACGCCGATGCGGCGTTCGGAGTTGATGAACGTTCCCTCTTTCTCTCCCCAACCCGCGGCCGGCAGGACGAGATCGGCGATGCGGGCCGTCTCGGTCGAGTGATACATATCTTGCACCACGAGAAAATCGAGCCGCGAGAGCATGTCGCGAGCCGTCTCTTGGTTGGTCCATGAATGGGCCGGGTTCGTCGCGACCACCCACAGTCCGCGGATCTCGCGGCGGAGAATTCCTTCCATGATGCGGTGATAGGGCCAGCTCGCCTCGTGCGGAATTCGCGATTCGTCGATCGCCAGGATGCCGGCGACTTTTTGCCGATGCTCTGGATTGGCGAAGTCGCGCCCGCCGAGCAGATTCGTCGTATTGCTGAACAGCCGCGACCCCATCGCATTGCACTGGCCGGTGATCGAGTTGGCCCCCGTCCCCGGCCGGCCGATGTTGCCGGTCATCAGCGCGAGGTTGATGATCGCCTGGGCCGTGCGCACCGCTTGGTGGCTTTGATTGACCCCCATCGTCCACCAGAACGAAACCCGCAGCCCATTGTGGATTGATTCGGCAAAGCGTTCGATTGCCTCGGCAGCGAGTCCCGTCTCCGCAACGACGCGTGACAGCGGGAAGCTGCGGACGAACGCCGCGAACTCGTCGAAACCGTTCGTGTGGGCGTCGATGAACTCGCGATCAATCCAATCACGTTCAATCAGCAGGTTCGCCACGCCGTAGAACAGCGTGAGGTCCGACTTCGGCTGCAGCGCCAAGTGCTGCGTCGCCGCCATCGTCGTTTCGGTCGTCCGCGGATCAATAGCGATGATCTGCGGTTCGAACTGATTTCGCATTACCCGCTGCCACAGAATCGGGTGGGCGATGCAGAGATTGCTGCCGACCAGCACGATCGTGTCCGACTGCTCGAAATCGGCGTACGTGTACGGCGGCGCGTCGAAGCCGAAGGCCTGCTTGTAAGCGACCACCGCGGTCGCCATGCACTGCCGCGTGTTGCCGTCACCGTGGAGCATGCCCATGCCGAACTTCGCCACCGCGCCGAGCAGCGCCATCTCTTCCGTGACGATTTGCCCTGTGCTGAGGAACGCGACCGATTGCGGGCCGTGCTCGCGCTGGATCGCTTGCATGCGGTCGACGAACGTCGTCGCGGCGACGTCCCAACTCACCGGCTCCAGCTTGCCGGCGCCTCTCCGCAACAGCGGCCGCGTCGCGCGGTCGGGCGCGTCGAGCACGGCCAGCGCCTCCCACCCCTTGGGGCACGCCATGCCGAGATTGACCGGATAATCGGTCGCCGGGCTAAGGCCAATCGCCTCGTCGCCGCGTTGGTGGACGTTGAGATTGCAGCCTGTCGAACAGAAGCCACAAACGGAGGCGGTCGCTCGATCGCCCTGAATCTGCTGAGGAAGCAAGCGAGGGCTGAAGTCCGACTCGCTCAGCGCAATCGACTCGGTGAGCGGACCGGTGCGCTGCAACAGCCGGGGGATGAATCGATGCGAGGGCGATGGATGCACGCCATCGGTCGGACTTTGGCTCATCAACGAATCCCTCCCGGCATTCTGGGGGCGGCGCAGGCGGTGAAGAAGAGGTACCGCTCGAGCAACTCCCCGGCTAGGCAGGCCACGAACAGCAGGCTCGCGGCGCCGATGAACTCCGCGCTGGCGACATCGCCAACCAACGCAGCTTGATTGAGTAGAAACAGCGGCATCAGCAAGCCGCCGAGCAAGCCCAACGCAAAGCGGGCCAGCGTCACGCGCGATAGTTCGCCCACGTGCAGCATCGCCGACCGCCGCAGCGGCGTCATCCGACGGAACAGCAAGTGGCGGAAGATCGCCGCTTCCCACGCGAGTTTCACCGCCGCGGTGAGGATGAGTGCGCGACAGAGCAAGGGGCTCACCTTGGCAACCAGCTCAGTCAATTGCAGAGAGGGCGCCGCGAGCATCGCCGCCAGCATGCTTAGCCACAATGCCGCGATGCCCAAGAGAGCGCAGGTGAGCGTGAACCGCACGCCGACGCGGGTGAAGCTCCAGTACTCGCGCTGCGTGAAGACGTAGATCATCACCGAGCAGAAGACGGCGATCGCCCCGGTCGCCGCGACGCTCCAGCCGAGCGGCTCGACGGCGGGTTCGAGGTTGAACTCAATTCGTCCGAGCAAAAAAACGGCTGCGGCGTAAGCCGACGCACACCCCGCGAACAATCCAAAGGCGACGATTTCCCGACTCAGCCACGAGTGCCGCAGCCCCAGCACCGCGCGAAACGCATACTGCGGCCGGCCGAGGTGGAGCGAACTCGATCCGAGCGCCAGCAAACCGAACCCCAGCGCCGCCATCGCATGCACGGGTCGCAGCGACGTGCCGCTCGGCAGTTGCACGAGGGCCTCCAGCGCCAGCCCCACGCAAAACGCACCCACCGAGAGCTGCGTTAGCACTAGCATCACCACCAGCGGCCAATGGGCGTGCTGAGCGCTCACTCGCGCGTAGTCCGCCGGCAACAAGTTGCGCGGGAACGGCTTTTTCGTTTTGAAGCTCGTCGTCGGCAGCGTGATCTGCGGATCGGGCGTCCCCGGCAAAAACGCCGTCGTTTCGGCGTCTTCCACCACCTGCCGTCGGCTCACCGTGCGAATGACAATCGCTTCATGCGGACACGACTGCACGCACGCGGGCGCCTCGCCCACCGCCAACCGCGACGAACACATATCGCACTTCCGCACGATGCCGAGGCCCGCGTGATACTTCGGCACTTCGTATGGGCACGCTAACGTGCAGTACTGGCAGCCAAAACATTGGTCGTCGAGATGCTTTACGATCCCCGTGACCGCATCCTTCTCATAGGCGTTCACCGGGCACGCGATCATGCACGCCGGTTCGAGGCAGTGATGGCACGCCGTGGTGACATGCTGCATCACCGGCGCCGAGGTAGAACCGCCGACCATGAGGCCGACGTCGCGCCACGTCTCCATTTCGTCGAGCCCGTTGAGCGTATGACACGCGACGACGCACGCCTTGCAGCCCGAGCAGCGATCGAGATCGACCTCGAACGCATACTGATCCCCCGGCCCCGGCGGCGTCGCGGGGAGCAGGCTGCGATATTGCCGCGATTGGGGGCGAGCAACATCCGTCTCGTGCCACCGGCTGAACTCTTCGACCGCCGACATCGACTGCTGCTCGGCGAGCAGCTGCGCCACCAGCGCCGGCCCGCTGAACGGCGGCTTCGATCGATTCGAGTTGAGGACGGGAAGTTCAATCATGCGGGGAAACGCCAAACATTAACGATTCCTCTGGTCCCCTCCCCTCGATGGGGAGGGTTAGGGAGGGGTGAAGAAGTGCGAGAGGTGATCGCGTCAAACCATCACGCCATCACCCACGACAGCCGCAGCAGGTTCCACCGCCACGCACGACGACGCCAACCGGCACCCAATCTCCGTCGCCAATTGCTCATCAAGCACCTCCGGCGGCGGCAACTCCAAAAACACTTGCTCCCCCTCGACCTTCACCGCAAACGTCCGAATGCGGTACTCCTCCCCCTGCAGCGACTCGCCGTTCTCCAGCGAAAACGTCTTCTTGTGCAGCGGGCACGCCACCTTCGGCTCACCGGCCGCGTCGCCGACGATGCCCCGCGACAGCACGAACGCCTTTTTGTGCGGGCACATGTTTTGGCTGGCGTACCATTCGCCGCGGCTGGCAAAGTTAAACACCGCTAATTGCGAACGGCCATACTTCACCGTCGCTCCGCCATCGACAGGAAAATCAGCGACGCTTCCCACGGCCACCCACCGCAGCCCCGTCGAGCGTTCTTGTTCATGCTCCGCCCACGAGCGGCCATCCGTCATGCGGAACTGTTCCAGCGACACGAACTCGCTCGGCCAATCGGCTGGCCGCGTCTGCTCGCGCTGGCCGACGATCTCGATGCACGACTCGTTCTCGTCGCTGTTGACGAACTGCCGGAATCGCTCCCGCTTCGCCGGATCGCGGACCACCGCCGCCCATTCGCATTGATAGGTGTCGACCAGCCGTTGCATCATCGCATCGAGTTCGCCGGCGATGCCAAGCTTGTCGTGAATCACCACGTCGCGCAGATGCTCCAGCCCCCCCTCCAGCTTCTCCCGCCACACGGCAGTGCGCGTCAGCTTGTCGGCAGTCATGATGTAGTAGGCCAGGAAGCGATCGATGTACGCGAGCGCCGTCGCTTCATCGAGGTCGGTCGCAAACAGCTCAGCATGCCGCGGCTTCGACCCGCCGTTGCCGCAGACGTAGAGGTTGTACCCTTGCTCGGTCGCGATGAGGCCGACGTCTTTGTTTTGCGCCTCGGCGCACTCGCGAATGCACCCCGAGACGGCCATCTTGATTTTGTGAGGCGCCCGAATCCCCTTGTAGCGATTCTCGACGCGAATGGCGAAGCCGACCGAGTCTTGCACGCCGTAACGGCACCACGTCGTGCCGACGCAGCTCTTCACGGTGCGGACCGCTTTGCCGTAGGCGTGGCCGCTTTCGAAACCGGCGTCGACCAGTTCTTCCCAAATCTCCGGCAGATGCTGCACCGGCGCGCCGAACATATCGATCCGCTGCCCGCCGGTGATCTTCGTGTAGAGCCCGTACCGCCGCGCGATGTCGGCGATGACTGCCAGCTTCTCCGGCGTGATCTCGCCGCCCGGCACCCGCGGCACGACCGAGTACGTCCCGCCTCGCTGAATATTGGCGAGAAACCGATCGTTGCTGTCCTGCAGGGTCTCATGCTCGGCGTCGACAATAACGTCATTCCACAAGCTTGCCAGAATCGACGCAATCGCCGGCTTGCACAGCTCGCACCCGTGGCCCGTTCCGCTGCCGCAATGCGCGAGCACGGCGCCGAACGTCCGCAGCTCCTTCGCTTTCACCATCGCGAACAGCTCCGTCCGCGAGTAAGAAAAATGCTCGCACAGGTGATTGACGACCGCCTTGCCGGCCCGCTTTAGCTCGGCCTTGAACAGATCGGTCACCAGCGGCATGCAGCCGCCGCAACCGGTGCCCGCCTTTGTGCAGCGCTTCAATGCATCGAGCGTGTCGACGCCCCCATCGCTGATCGCCGCACAGATGGCGCTCTTCGTCACATTGTTGCACGAGCAAACCTGCGCCGTGTCGGGCATCACGTCGAGACCAGCCCCGCCTACCGGGCCGGCCCCGACGATGAGTTCGTGCGGCGCGCAAGGCAACGCCCCGCCGCTCTTCGCGAAGATCGACAACTTGCCATAGTCGTTCGCATCGCCGACCAAGATGCCGCCGAGCAGTTGCTTGCCGTCGCGCGAAAAAAGCAATTTTTTGTAGACGCCCGCGAACGGGTCTTCAAACGTCAGCGGCGTCGCATCGCACGCCGGCGCTTCGTAGCGGCCAAAGCTCGCCACGTCGACGCCCATCAACTTCAGCTTCGTCGAGAGATCAGCGCCGGCGAACCGCCGCTCGCCGCCGGTGAGATTCGCCGCCACAATCTCGGCCATCTCGTACCCCGGCGCCACCAGCCCGTAAACCATACCGCCATGGACGACGCACTCGCCAATCGCCGAGATCCGCTCGTCGGACGTTTCGAGCCGATCGTTCACGACAATGCCGCCGCGGTCGCTCACCGAGACGCCGCATTGCCGCGCGAGATCGTCGCGCGGGCGAATCCCCGTCGAGACGATCACCATCTCAATGTCGATCGAGTCGCCGTCGGCGAACTCCATCCGCTCGACCGCGCCGTTGCCGTGAATCGCCTTCGTCGCTCGGTTGAGGTGCACCCGCACGCCGAGCGACTCGATCTTGTTCACGAGAATCCGCGAGCCGGCGTCATCGACTTGCCGCGGCATCAACCGCGGAGCAAACTCGATAACATGCGTTTCGAGTCCCAGGTCGTAGGCCGCCTTGGCCGCTTCGAGCCCCAGTAACCCGCCGCCGATGACAGCGCAACGCTTCGCGGTGCCGGAATACTTAATGATGTTCTGCAGATCCTCGATCGTTCGGTAGACGAACACGCCGGTCTTATCGACGCCCGGCACCGGAGGCACGAATGGAAACGAACCGGTCGCCAGCACAACGTGGTCGTAAGCGATCTCAACGCCGCGATCGGAACGAACGATCCGCCGCGCGCGATCGATCTCGCACGCCCGATCGCCAATATGCAGCTCGACCCCATTCTCGGCATACCACTCTTGCCGCGCGAGCATCAGCTGCTCGGCATCGCGGTGCGCAAAAAACGACGTCAGCCCCACACGGTCGTACGCCGCCCGCGGTTCCTCGCAGAACGTCACGATGCGAAAACGCTTCTCGACGTCAAATTCGACCAGCCGTTCGCAAAACCGCTGGCCGACCATGCCGTTGCCAATGACGACGACGGTTTGTTTTGCAGTCGAGTGAGTCATGAGTTTGCTCATCGAGTTCGCTGGAAGGAATGGAAGCGGCGAATCCCACGTCGCGTGCTGCGTTAGGCGGGCACAGGTTCGGCGGCAGGCAGGTCGAGCGATTGCCGCACTTCCACCCCTTCGCGGAACGTGATCGCAAAACTCGCGAACGAAATGCACGTCACCGCGATTCCCGCGATGAACAGGGCCGAGTGCCAATCGAGCCCCTCGACCTTCAGCAAAAAACCGAATGCCACGGCCCCCAGATTTCCGCCAGCGCCGACGATACCGCTCACTGCCCCCAGCGCCCGACGATTGATGAACGGCACGACCGCGTAGGTGGCGCCGTTCGACATCTTTACGAACATCGCGAACGTGATCATCAGCGGAATCGCCAGCGACAGCGTCGTCGCTTGCGAGAAGAGCATCAGCCCAATCCCCTCGCCGAACAGGGCGATGAACAGCCACTTCACCCGCCCATCAAGGCCCCAACGATTGCCGCAACGGTCGGCGATCAATCCGCCCACCGCGCGAGCGAACAGATTCATCCCGCCGAACATCGCCGCGATCATCCCTGCGGTCCGCAGCGCCTCGGCCTGCTCCAGCGTCTTGAAGTAGTCGAAGTAATCGATGAAGTAGAGAACCGCGATGTTGTCGATCGTCAGTTCCATGCCAAAGCAGGCGCCGTAGATGAGAAACAATGCCCACACCCGCCGATCACGGGCCGCTTCGCCGAACGCCCCCTTCGTCGCCTGGACGCGCGGTATCTTGCCGTCACCTCGTAGCTCGCGGAAGTTTCCCTCCGGCGTATCTTGCGTGAAGAAGTAGTAGGCGACGCCGGTGAGTGCACAGAGCACGCCGACGATCACCATCGCTACCCGCCAGCTCACAGCCTCAGTGAGCCCCCAGCCCACGAGCGTGGCAAACAGCAGCGGCATTGCCAGCTGCGTCACGCCGCCGCCAAGGTTGCCCCAACCCGCCGCCGTCGCGTTCGCCGTGCCAACGCAATTCGCAGCGAACATCCGCGACGTGTGGTACTGCGTGATGACGAACGACGCCCCAATCGCGCCGATCATCACGCGTAACAGCAGGAACGTTTTGAAATCATCCGCGAGCCCGATCGCCATCACCGGTATCGAACCGAGCAACAACAGCCCGGTGTACGTCAGCCGCGGCCCGATGCGATCGCACATCCAACCCGCCAGCAGCCGCGCGAAGACCGTCGCCGCGACCGAGCCGATGATGCACCAACCGACTTGCTCCTTCGTCAGCTGCAGCTCGCCGCGCACGACCGCCATCAGCGGCGCCACGCCGAACCAAGCGAAGAAGCATAGAAAGAAGGCGATCCACGCCATGTGGAACGCCCGCATGTTCGGCGTCGAGAGATTGAATAGTGCGAGACGCGTCGCTTTGCCGTCAGCTTCCATGGCGGAATCACTCAAGAGGTTCCATTGTGGATGGAGTGATCAGGGTTCCGCCAAACCGCTGATCACGCGTGTGGTGCGACCTCCGTTTGCAACCCCAGGGCCAATGAGCGCACCGAGCGCCGTTTCTTCGGAAGCCCGAAGCGATCTCGGCCATCCCTAAAAAAAACGCGTTCCGTCGCTGCCGCGTCTGTACGCACGACCGCACACCCCTTGGGCACCCCCCGCCGGCCGACACTTCGGAAATCCGAAGCTGACAAGTTTCATCTCCCGCCAGCAAGGCATTTCGCGGCCTTCCAACCCACTCGCACCTTTTTGGAACGCCATTTTCATTAGCAGTCGGCCATCCTCCGTTCGCCTCGATCTGCGTTCAGCAGTGGTTCCACACTGAAGCCCCACAAACCCACCCCCGCCTCAGCCCCTCGTTCCGCCGACGCCCTCATCCGGCGCCTCGGCCGGCGCTACATCTTGGTGCTGGGCGTCGTCGCCAGTTTGATGATCATCGACCAAGCGATCATCCAGCCGCTGCTCGTCCGCATGGACGCCTACGCCCCGGTGATCAACCTCGCTGGCCGACAGCGGATGCTCAGCCAGAAGTTGGCGAAGGCCGCGCTCGCTGCAGAATCTGCTCCCGATTCGCAACTGCGCGAAGCGAGCCGAGCGGAACTGAGCGTTGCCCTCGCCGAATGGATCGCTGCTAACGACGCCCTCCGCCACGGCAGCGACGAACTCCGCATCCCGCGCATCGTTTCCGCCGAACTCGAATCAGAATGGGCCGCGCTCGACCACGACTTCCAACCAATCGTCGACGCCGCGCAACAAATCATTGCCGGCAACGACGAACCGCCGCGGGCCGCCGCCATCCTCACGCACGAGGCTCCCTTCCTCGCGCGTATGGAGCAAATCGTCGGCCTCTTCGAGCTCGAAGCCGCTCAAGAGGTCGCCCGCCTTCGCATCTACAGCCTCGCCATCGCCGCCGCCGTCGCGTCGCTGCTCGTAACGCTCGGCTGGTTCGTCGTCCGCCCCGCCACCCGCGCGATCCGCACACAAGTCGACGAACTCGAGCATCGCGTCGCCCAGCGCACCGCCGACCTCGCCGAGATGGTCGCCTCGCTCCAGCATGAAGTCGCCGAACGGAAACTCGCCGAAGCGAACAGCCGCCGCCTCGCCGCGCAACTGAGCCACGCCGACCGTGTCGCTTCGATGGGCCATTTAGCGATCGGGCTCGCGCACGAACTAAATCAACCCCTCGGCGCGATCGCCAACTTCGCCGCGGCCAGCGAGGTGATTCTTGAACAATCGCCGCCCGCCGACGATCGCCGCCTGCACCAATACCTGCGGCAGATCTCCGAGGCATCGCTCCGCGCCGGCCAAATCGTCCACCGCATCCGCCGCTTCGTCGCCCGCACGAAGGACGACGCCAACGATTATGAGCCAGTCGACCTCGCCGCGCTCATCCGCGAAGTCGTCGACCTCTGCCAGTACGAGATTCGTCGCCATGAAACGACGCTCGACCTGCGCCTCGGCGAGCACCCCGTACAAGTCGCCGCCGACCCCATTGAAATCCAACAAGTGTTAGTAAATCTCGTGCAAAATGCCCTGCAGTCGATGCTGGCGATCCCCGCCGCGTCGCGCTGCATTGCCATCGAGCTGGAAGTCGACGACGATTGGGCAACAGTGAACGTCTTCGACAACGGCCCTGGCTTCGATGCCGCCGATCTCGAAGCCCCTTTCGCCCCCTTCCACACCACGAAGGCCGCGGGACTCGGCGTCGGCCTCTCGATCTGCCGCACGATCATCGCAGCCCACGGCGGCGACATCCGCATTCGCCCCGCCACGAGCGGAGCGCACGTCGCCTTCCAACTTCCCGTCACCCAGCCTAACGTTTCGCTCGCCAACGAAGCGGAGCCGTTTGAAATAATGGACAGGATCACAGGATGAAGCGGATCGACAGGATGCAAATACCGAAACAGCCATTCACGTTCGATCACGACTCGAAGCTCGCACGCTGATCCCGTCGATCCCATCCATCCTGTGATCCTGTCCAGTCTTCCAAATGACGCCAGCCACCCCACCCGCGCCGAAGCTCTTTGTCGTTGACGACGACGAACAAATGCGACAGTCGCTCGCCGCGCTGCTCGGTGCGCTGGGGCATGAAGTCGTCACGTTCAGCACGCCCGGCGGCTTTCATCGCTTCTACCGCCGCGAGATGCCCGGCTGTCTGATCCTCGACGTCCGGATGCCGCGGCAATCAGGCTTGGAACTTTACGAGCAACTCCTCCACGAAGGCAAACGACTGCCGGTGATCTTCATCACCGCGCACGCCGACGTCCCCACGGCCGTCGCCGCGATGAAGAGCGGCGCCGTCGAGTTCTTGGAGAAGCCGTTCGATCGCCAGACGCTCGCGAATCGCGTCGAGCGCGCGCTAGCGCTCGACGCCGCGTGGCGTTCCCAAGAAGCGGAGTTCGCTGCCCTCGTCACGCGCATCGCCGTGCTGAACGACCGCGATCGCGAAACGCTGACGATGATCCAAGCCGGCGAACCGAACAAAGCGATGGCCGCCAAGCTGTTCATCAGCGAACGAGCCGTCGAAATGCGGCGCTCGTCGCTGATGAAAAAGCTGAACGTCGCCAGCGTCGCCGAGCTCATCGACCTTACCGCCACGCACCGCCTGATGAGCGAACTCCGCCAATCGCGCGAGCTGCGGTAAGTCGTCTTCCGGAGACCACGCCGGAACCGAGCCATCCCCGCTGGCGGCCTATCCAAACGACTCCCTGTCCTTACGCGCGGCGTTGCCGCCGAACGCCAGCAGCCAGCGCGCCCATCAGCATCAACACGCAAGCGCTCGGTTCGGGAACTCCCTCCACCGCCACGGTGCTCGCCGCAACAAACCCGTACTGATTCTTCCAAACGTCCAGGTCGCTTGCATTCACGGCGCTGTCGCCGTTCGCATCGCCTTGCGGCTTGGTCGTTCCAGTTCCGAATCCTCGCTGCCAGGCTAGGAAGTCGCCGCCGTCGACGTCGCCGTCCGTGTCGAAATCGGCCGAACCAAACGTCGAATTGCCAAACAGCAAATCAAACGAGAACCCAGCGCCCGCGTCGTTCGTCGTTAGCGAAAGGCTGAACACCAAGTTCAAATCACCGCTCACGTTCCCCGCGCCGTTCGACCCGAGGTTGAGCACGTTGTCGCTGAGGAACGCATTCGCCGCGGCGACGCTGTTGAACGTCTGGTTCACGATTGGCGGGTTCGCCCCTTCGCGCTGGATCTGAAACGTCATCGAATCGAAGCCGGCGCCGACGACGTTGGTATCCAGCAACGCGACGATCAAATCCTGCCGAGGGTTGGCCAGCGTCGACAGATCAATCGCAAACGTCGCAGAACTCGTGTAGGTCCGATTGCCGGTCGCGCCGGCGGCGTACGCCCCGCCCAGCGTCACCAGGCCGAGCACTTCGCTCGTAGCGCCAGGCAACGAATCGCCCGCCAAATTGAAGTGCGGTTGCGAATTCGGATTACCTGCGAAGAAATTGGTAACGTCGGCCGCCGCCGGACTGCCGACGGCGTAGGCGACCGATTCAATCCCCGCGGCCGCGGCAGCGTCCAGCGCAGCGACGCCGACGCCGGAACGCGCGAAGGCTTGACTCTCTCCCGAGGTTGGCGCCGACGATTGCGATTGCAGCGACGTGATGAGCCCGCCGCCCGACAGGGCGGTAGCCGTCGACGTGCCGCTCACGCCGTTCGCGGTCGCCTGGGCGACAGCCGCGCCGCGTAGGCTCCGTTGCGAGAATGTTCCGCCCGTCGCGGTCGCGGTGGCATTGGCCGCTGCGCTGCTCGAGGCATTGGCGGTCGCGGTCGCGTCGCCCCCTCTGCCGCCCGGGCCGGAGCTCGAGGCGCCCGCGTTGCCGCCCGTCGCCGTAGCGGTCGAACTCGCGGCAAACGCGCCCAAGCTCGTGCCTGAACTCGTCGCGACGGCCGCACCGCCATTCGCGCCAAGGCCAGCGCTGCCGCCCACGATGCCGCCGCCGTTGCCGCCGGTGGCGTTAGCGCTGGCTGTCGTCGCGACCGCGCCGGTGAGGGCGAGGGTCGAGGTCGCCAACCCGCCCGCCCCCGTCGTGCCGCCGAGGCTACCGGCGGCGCCGTTGCCGCCCGTCGCATTGGTCGTGGCCGTCGTTCCCGTGCCGGTAGCGCGCGAGTACGTGAGATTGGAAGTCGACGCGCCGCCTGAACCCGCAGCCGCGCCCGTACCGGCGCCAGCGCCGCCGTTGCCGCCGACGGCGGTTTGATTGAGCGTCACGGCGCCGGTCGTAGAACCATCGGCGCGATTCACCAACGAGGCAGCCCCGCCAGCGCCGCCATTAGCGCCCCCGGAACCGGCGCCGCCGTTGCCGCCGGTCGAGTTCGCGTTGACGGTCACGGCCCCGCCGGCCGACGTGCCGCTCGTCAGGTTGAGAAACGGCGTACCGCCGGCGCCGCCAGAGGCCCCCGCGCCGCTCCCCGCGCCGCCGTTGCCGCCAATGCTGGTCGCCGTGGTGGAAACGGCGCTCGCCCCGCTCGAGATCGAAGATCCGCCGCTTGTCGCGCTGCCGCCTACGCCGCCGTTGCCGGAGGAACCTGCGGCGATCGCGCCGCCATTGCCGCCGGTCGCGGTTTGGGTTCCGGTCACCGCAGCGATTCCGGAGAGCGACAGCCCCGTCGTGGCCGTGCCGCCGAGTCCGCCGGCGCCCCCTCCGCCGCCATTGCCGCCGTTGCCGCCCGTGGCGTTAATCGTCGACGTCGTCGCGCCGCCGAGCACGCGTGCAAAAGTCAACTGCGAAGTCGCATTTCCGGCATTGCCGCCGGCGGCGCCGGTGCTCGCGCCGCCGTTGCCGCCGATCGCCGCTTGCGTGTAGGTCAGGCTCCCCGACGAGGTTGCCGTCGCGAGTTTGTCGACTAGCGAAACAGAAGCACCGGCGCCGCCCGCTGCGTTGCTGCTTCCCGCGCCGCCGTTGCCGCCGGTCGAGTTCACCGTGCCGGTGAGGTTACCGCTCGTTGCGACGAGCGATAGCGACGACACCGTGGCCGCGCCGCCGTTGCCGCCGAATAATCCGCCGCCCTGACCAGCGCCGCCGTTGCCGCCGACGGCGTTGATCGTGGCCGTCGCGGTTCCCGTACCACCTGCGGTTACTGAACCGCCCGCGGTCGCGCTGCCGCCATTGGAGCCGCTTCCCAAGGAACCCACCGCAATCGCCCCACCGTTGCCGCCCGTCGCGGTTTGAGTCGTCGTCACCGCGGCCGCGCTCGTCACCGCGCCGCCGGTAGTCGCCGAACCGCCCTGGCCAGCTGCCGCACCCGCGCCAGCGCCGCCCGCGCCGCCGGTCGCAGTAACCGTGGTCGTCGTCGCCAGCCCGCTCGCTCGCGAGACATTCGAGATCGAGGACGCATTTCCGGCCACGCCGCCGCCGCCCGTTCCGGTGCCGGCGCCGCCATTGCCGCCGATCGCCGCTTGAGTGAACGTCAGCGTGCCCGTCGAGGTAGCGGGAGAAAGCTCGTCCAACAACGATGAAGACGCCCCGGCGCCGCCGCTGGCACTGTTGCTTCCAGCGCCGCCGTTGCCGCCGGTGGCGTTGATCGTGCCGGTGAGGTTGCCGCTCAACGCAGTGAGCGTGAGGGCCGAGATCGTCGGCACGCCGCCCGTTCCGCCGGTGAAGCCGCCCCCTTGCGCCGCGCCGCCGTTACCGCCCACGACGTTCAGCGTGGCCGTCGCGGTTCCCGTTCCGCCCGCCGTCGCGGCCCCGCTGCCAGTCGCAGCGCCGCCATTCCCGCCGCTACCGGTCGACCCGACCGTGATCGCACTTCCGTTGCCGCCGGTCGCGGTCTGCGTCGCGGTAACTGCCGCGGCTCCGCTGAGAGTGACTCCTGTCGTCGCCGTACCGCCGGCGGCAGCAACGCCCCCACCGGTCCCGCCGCCCGCGCCGCCCGTGGCGTTGAGCGTCATCGTCGTGGCGCCGCCGCTGGCGCGCGTGAGATTCGCTTGCGAAGCGGCGTTGCCCGCGGCGCCGCCGTTGCCCCCAGCGCTGGCGCCGCCGTTGCCGCCGACAGCCGCCTGCGTGTAGGTCACTGTTCCCGAGGTCGTTGCCGACGTCAACTCGTTGCTCAGCGCTGCATTCGCCCCCGCGCCGCCGCTAGCCCCGGTGGCGCCTGCGCCGCCGTTGCCGCCCGTCGCGTTGACCGTGCCGGTGAGATTGCCGTCGACGCCCGCCAACGTGAGCGCTGACACATTCACGGCCCCGCCGGCGCCGCCAGTGAACCCGCTCCCCTGGCCGCCGCCGCCGTTCCCGCCGACCGTATTGATCGTGGCCATCGCGGCGCTCGTGCCAGCCGAGGTCGCCGATCCGCCAGTGGTCGCTGCACCGCCGGCCCCGCCGCTCCCGGTCGAGCCGACGGAAATCGCGCCACCGTTGCCGCCAGTGGCGGTTTGCGTACCGGTGACCGCCGCGGCGCCCGTCAGATTGAGACTCGTGTCGGCAGCCGCTCCGGACCCTGCGGAACCGCCGCCGCTGGCGCCGCCGCCGTTGCCGCCGGTCGCATTCGCCGTTCCCGTGGTCGCTCCGCCTACGGCCCTGGAGAACGTCAAATTGGACGTTGCCGTCCCGCCATTGCCGCCGCCTGCGCCGGTGCTCGCTCCGCCGTTTCCGCCCACCGCGGTCTGCGTCATCGTCGTCGCGCCCGTCGTGGCCGCAGTCAGTCGGTCGACAAGGGTCGCCGCGGCGCCGGCGCCGCCCGCCGCGTTGTCACTACCGACGCCGCCGTTGCCGCCCGTGCCGTTGACGATTCCGGTCACGGCGCCGCTCACCGAGCTAAGGTTGAGCAGGTTGACGGTGATTCCGCCGCCTAGGCCGCCAGAGAATCCCCCGCCGCGGCCGGTGCCGCCATTGCCGCCGACGGCATTGAGCGTCCCCGACACCGTTCCCGCTCCGCTCGATGTTCCGACGCCTGCGACCGCCGCCAAGCCGCCCGCAGCCCCGCTGCCGGGGAATCCAGTGGCAATGTTGCCGCCCGTGCCGCCCGCGGCGGTTTGCGTGAAGGTCACGTTCGCTGCGCCCGTCAGCGAGATGTTCGATGTGGCGACGCCGCCGGCCCCTGCCGTGCCGCCGCTGGCTTGACCGCCGTTTCCGCCGATCGCGCTCAACGTGCCGGTCGTGTTCCCGCCGCTCAATCGGCTGTAGGTCAGCGTGGAAGTCGCATTGCCGCCTATCCCCGCTGGAGCGGCGCCAGCGCTCGCGCCGCCGGCCCCGGCCGTCGCCGATTGCGACAGCGTGACGGCGCCCGAAGTCGTCGCCGAGACCGCGTTGTTGAGGACGACGGAGCCGCCGACTCCCGCTTGAGCGCCGAAACTTCCCGCTCCGCCAATGCCGCCAGTCGCGCTCACCGTCGCACTCGCCGGACCGTCAACGGACGTTGAAGTCGCGGTGGCATTCGCCGTACCGCCCGCCCCGCCGGTCCCGCCGGCGTCGCGGCCCGAACCGCCATTGCCGCCCGTGGCGTTCGCCGTCGACGAAGCGTTGCTTGTCCCCGTCGACGTGACGGTGGCGTTCGAAGTCGCTGTGCCGCCGCTGCCACCGGCGCTGCCGACGCCAGGCGCTCCACCGGCGCCCGGGGCCCCAGCGCTGCCGCCGTTGCCGCCCACGCCGCCCGTCGAGGTCGCCGAGACCGTCGCATTGCTCGCCGGTGGGGTTCCGTTCGCCGTCGCGGTGGCGTCGCCGCCCGCGCCGCCGGGACCACCGTTGCCGCCGTTTGCGCCCGCGGCGTTGCCTGCACCGCCGTTGCCGCCGCCGCCGCCAACGCCGCCGTTCGCGGTCGCCGTGTTGCTGGTGTCGGTGGAGGTGGCGTTAGCCGTCGCATCGCCGCCATCGACGCCCTGCCCGCCGTTGCCGCCGGGGTTTCCAGCCGAGCCATTCGACCCCACTGTCCCATTCGTGCCGGTATCGGTGGAGGTCGCCGCCTCTACCGCCGCCGCCCCGGCCACCAAGCTCGCGATCGTGAGAAAAACGCCGCGCGAAGCACGGGCGCAATTTGTCCAGAAGTCCCCACGTCTCGTTTCCAATTGGCTGGCTGGATGCATGTGATGTTACCTCTGGTAGTTGAGTATGAGACTCGCGGCCCATGGCTCGTGCCGCGTCTGCTGGTTCCTGGATCACCTGACAAGCAGCCAGTCATGCTCGAAACGCCGCGTTGTCGGGTCCGCGTCATGCGGAGCAAATCAGGAGAAAGTGCGAAAAACCAGCGAAAAAGTGCTATTTCAGTGAGTCAATCCACATCAGCGCCGGAAGTATGGCCGGTTGTTGCAATGCAGGTCAAGGAGGGCGTCAGTCCCCCCACATTAGCTAGCAACGAGAATCGTGTCAGCAAATAGCCAATCGATGTCTCCAGATAATCGAAATGCCGCGTTTTTGGCGACTGTGAGACTTCCTAAGCGACGACGTCGAGCATGCGGTCCCTTCGGCAACTGCTCAAAATCGTGCGTCTAATGATGCACGTCATGCCTTGGAAGCCCGGCGCCGCGAGATCGCAACGCTCAATCCCGCTGCTAGCAAGAGGCCGCTCGCTGGTTCCGGCACATTCGCCGCGGCCGGCGGGGCGCCCACGCTGCCATTCTGGCGTTGCCAGACGAGGAAATCGGCCCCGTCGACGCGACCGTCGCCACTGGCGTCGCCTTGGGCGTGCGAAGCGACGCCGCTCGTGCCGTATCCTGTCTTCCAGACGGCAAGGTCGGCGCCGTCGACGACGCCGTTGCCGTTGAAATCGCCCTGCATCTCGACCGCAGCGACTTGGAGCACGAGGTCGCCAGCGGCTGCGTTGAGCATCCAGTCGACGCGCCAGCCGTCGGCGATCGTGTTGAGCGCGGCGGCGTTGGCGAACATGCCGGAGAGCGAGTCGGCCTGGAGGATGACAAACTCGTCGTTGAGCTGCGGAAGGAAATCGCCGAGAAGTGAAACGTTGAGCTGACCGCCGGTGAGCGCCGCGTTGCCGGTGACGATCAGTTGATCGTGCAATTGTCCGCTGGCAATTTCAACGTTAAACCGTCCGCCGCCGCCAAACGTGAGATCGCCGTCGACGGTGAGTGCCGAAGCGCCCGGGGCCACGGCGCCGCCGTCGGCAACCACGAAGTCGTTGCGGAGGAAACCGTTTCCGCTGATCGACTGCCCAGTCCCCAGCGTCACCGTCATCGGCGCGTCGTCCAGGCGCAGCTGCAGCGAGCGACCGGCGTCGACATGGAGCGAGGCGGTGAAGAGGAGTTCGTCGAGCCCTCCGCGGGCGACGTTGAGGACGGAGTTCGTCTCCGCGGCGAGAATCGTACCACCAAGTTCGACGAGGCCTCGAGCCGTCCCCTGACGCCGACCAAGCACGAGTTCAGAATCCGCGCCGACATGCAGCTGCCCCAAGAATCGCGTCGTTTCGTTGCCGGCGGTCGTCAGCGGCGCCGCGCCTAGGTACACCGGACCCGTGAGATTCAATCCCCCGATGTAGGAAGCTTTCGTCACGCGCAGAGCGCCAGTCAATCGGCTTTGCGAGCTCCCGCGCAGCGTGCCGCCGTCGAGAATCACCTGATTGGCGAAAGCGACGCCGCTTCCGACCGAGTCGTAAGAAAGATTGAGCGTACCGCCGGAGTGGACGTTAACGTCCCCTGAACCTAACGCCTGCGGACGATAGGCGGAAATCGCGGCTTCGTAGATGTGGACGTCGCCCGTGAAATCTGGATTGTCGCGGCTGATGCCGAGCGTCGCATCTCGGCTGAAGTCGCCCGAGTCGAAATACTGAATATCGCTGTGAAACGACAGATCGCTGTCGCCGGAAAGGGGGCCGGCGAGCGACGGCGTTGGATTAGTGAAGATTCTCATCGTGATCAGCGTCGACGGAGCCGTGATCGAGATGGGGCCGGAAAGTTTGAAGAATTCGAGTTCACCGCCGTTTAGCTGAATGGGATTCGCGGCGACGGCGTCCTGCTCGATGCGCAGGCGTCCGCCGTTCACCTGGAATTTTGCCGCCGGCAGTCCCGCAATGGTCAAGATTCCGTCATCGACCGCAACCGTACCGGTGTAGGAGGGGTCGGCAGGTACAGGCAACTTAATTGATGCCGTGCCGATGGTCGATTTGCGAATCGGAAAGTCACCTACCAATTTCGAGGATTGAACGTCGCCATACTCGAGGTCGATTTGCTCGAACTCGAACTGGCCGTTTGCAACAAACGAGCCCCCGCCGGCAACGCGGAGTTTTCCTAGCTGCTTGACCCCGGTCGATGCGTACGCAAGTTCCAAGTTGCCCCCCACAACGTCGACGTCGATGTCGCTGGGAAGCGAATTTTCGCTCTGGAAGGTTGTTGTATTCTCGTTGACGGTCAGCTTACCTGTGAACGAATTGGCGCCGCCGACTCTCCCGCCGGCGATGGTGACGTTGAGCGGCCCATCGGCGCCGTCGACGATGTTGGCCAATAGCGTGACGCCGTTATGCAAAATCAACTCGCGTCCCGACCCGGCTGTGATATTGCCGTTACGAATTTCGCCGCCCCAGGCGCTGACGCCGCCCGATGCGACCGTGAGCGTATGGCCTGCCAAGTCGACAATGCCGTCGCGCTCGACGAGCAACGCCTTCACCTCTCGATCGGCGGCAAGGACCGGCCGGCCTGTCGCCGGAACTCCGACGACGTCGTTGGTCGTTGCGGTGTTCAGGTTCGATTTGATGGAACTGCGATTCATGGCGCGAATCTGGCCATTGATGACTTCGCCGAATAACTCGTAATAGGGCCCGCCCCACGGCGTCGTACCGTCTCGGACCGTCATCCATGGAAGGAGGCCGCCGACGTTGTCGGGAGTCTGCGTCACTGCGATCGGACTGTTAATCTCGACGAAGAGAGTGGCCCCCGTTTGCCGTTCGATTCGATTGGCCGATAACGCCGTCGATCTAGACTCGATGTAGGAGTGCCCCTCAGCGAAACGGAGCGTTCCGAATGCTTCGGCGGCGCCGCCGAACGCGCTGAGCGAACCGCCGCGAAACTCAACCGGGATGTTGGCGGCAATTCGGTCGATGTTGAGCGCGCTTTCTTGGTTGTCGAGCAGAAGCGTGCCGTCGAAGGTCCCTTCGCTTTCGTGTAGCACGATCGCCGAGGTTTGGGCGAGTCTGCCGTTGCCGGAGAGTTCAACATAACCCTGTCGCACGTCGGTGGCGCCAGTGTACGGGTTCAGGGCGTTCGTCATCCGGACGGCGACGCCGCTGCCCCAGGTGGTGAGCGATCCGCCGCTGACCTGTCCCTCGATGCGAAGCAAGCCATTTCGGGTGTTGCCGCCGCCGCCGATGATCGATCCGTTGGGACCGAGGTCAAGCCGTCCGGTCATCGTCGTTGAACCGCCGCAACAATCTCCCGCCATGTAGAGGCCGCCGCGGCTCTGCGGTCCAACGGCGTCTTCCAGATAAATGTCGTCGGCAATGAGCGGGACGCCGTAGACGCTAAGCTGAGCGCCACGGGCAACGCGCGTGGCGCCGGCGGCCGTCCCGAGTCCGTTGGCGTAAGCTTGGAGTACTCCCTGTTCGACAATGATTTGCCCGGCGAACTGCGGCATGTCGGCGAGACTCGCGCCCGCGAAGGTCGTCTTGCGAATGGTCGGAGCACCGGTGAAGGCGCCTTCCAATCGGCCGTCCTGCAACTCGATCTCGCCTGCGACGTGGAGCGTTTTTCCAGCAGCGACGATGACCCGTGCTTGGTCGCGTACCTTCAACGCCTCGACGCTTGTATTGGCGTTGATTAGCAGCCGCCCTTGAGCCGCTTCGGAGAGGCCGGCGAATGACGAGGGGACGTTGACCGCCAACTGCGGCTCGCCAGAGTTGCTGAACTCGTTGACAAGCATCTTCGGCAGACGAGGCACGCTCGCGTTCAAGTTGATGCTGCCGTTGCCGCCGACGAAAAGTTTTTCGTTCGTCGAAGCGTTGACGTTCAGCGTGCCGTATCTAACGACAGTTCCCCAATCTGTTGCGCCGAAAGCATTCGAGGAATTTGCATTGACGACGCCGCTAGTGACGGAGGCGAGACCGCTGAATGTGCTCTGCCCATTAATCGTTTGATCGTTCTCGTAGTATCCCCTGAATTCGACGTCGCCTTGCCCGGAAATAACGCCGGTGAACCGCCCGCCGCTCAGTGCGGCGACGCCGGTCGTTTGGTCCAGAACGATGGGGCTGGAAACTTGGCCGAAGTTATCGATGGTTCCGCGATTGATTCGAATCGGCGTCGTGAGATTCAGGTCGCTGCGTTTGATCGAAAGCGTACCGCCGTTGATCTGCACTGGTCGCGACGCTGCCTGCAGATTCTCGATGACGGTTTCTCCGGCCAGCAACACGAGCTTGCCGGTGAAAGAATTCGGCGTGGCCAGTACGGTCGTTTGCGAACTGGTGTTGGCGATGATGAGGTCGCCTTCGTTGGCGATCGGTGCGCCGTCCACTTGCATGGTTCCGCGAAGAGTCACGCTTCCCGTCCCGACAATGCCCCCTGACAGCCTGCCGCTACTCGAAACCAAGGCATTGGTTGCATGGTCGAGCGTGATTTGTTGCGCGTAATTGACGCCGCTCGGAAGGTTGACGGTCCCGCTTCGCAGCGTGAGCGCCCCCGCCGTGGAACTGGCGGCGGTGAAGTTCAGCGTTCCGCCGTTGACGTACATCGGCTCGGCGGTCGCCACGCCGAGATTGAGCGTCCCGCCGTTCAGCGTCGTCCCTGCCGTGGTCGCGCCCAATGCCGTCGACGAAGTTACGTAGACAGTTCCGGCCGAAAGATAAGTCTGCCCCGTATACGTACTGTTGCCGCGTAGGTAGAGCGCATCGCGCGATTGGTTGTCAATCGTCAGGTCTCCGTTGCCGGAAATCGCGCGGTGGATGTTCGTGAGGCCGAGCGTTTGCTCGACCTGGCCGCCGCCTTCACGAGGGGGGAGATTTATTAAAGGATTGCGCGGCCGATGAATCGTCGCCGAACCTGAGATTTCAATCGTACCGATAAGGTCTTTGTTGGCGATTTGCACCACGCCGCCGTCGATCTTGAGCGGCTCGACGGTCGAGTGCTCGATGACGAGTCTGCCTCCGGATCGGATCGTCGTCACTCCGGCGGCCGCGCCGAGCGCGTAAGCGTTGCCGGCGATCACGACGCCGCCAGTGATCTCCAGGTCGCCGGCCCAAGCGGCGTTCGCGCCTGCCAATCGCAACGTGCCGGCGCCTGTTTTGACGAGTCCCCCCGCGGCGCCGATGGCTCCGTTGAGATTCAGCGTCCCTTGCAGCGCCACGTCGGCCCGAAGCAACTCGGTTGGCGCCCATGCCAAGGGTGCGGCGATCGCGACGTTCAAATCGCCGGCGCTCGGCGTCAGCCGGAGCAGCAGTTCGCCGGCGCCGTCATGCGCGAAATTGAGCGGTCCAGCCCCGGTGAAATTAAGCGTTCCGCGGCCGTTCAAAAGTAATTCTTCGAGCGTCGCCGCGCTGCCAAGCGTCACTCCGCCGACGGCATCGGGGGCAAGCCGAACTTCCGCGTACTGCCCTGCTGCGTTGGGAACTCCGTTCGACCAGGCGTTGGCGTTGAACCAATCAACCGTTCCCGGCCCAACATTGAGGACGCTGGTTTGAGCGTTACTACGCGGGAGCGAGGTGGCGCAGCAGATCGCTGCTAGCGCTAGCAAATGGATGCTTAGAGACGAGTTTTTCGAATTCATTGCTGATTTAGCGGCGTTCCGTGACCTAGACCGAGTGATTCGCATTCTAACGAGTAGCTGCGAATACCTCAAATCGGGCATGATTTACTACATATTCGCCGCCAAAGGCTGAGCATTGCCGTGACATTCTTGGCGGGGCCAGGCCGGCGCGTCATTTTGCAAAGCATCGCGTCGCGTGCTGCAGATTGGCGGGAAATAGCGGTCCCGGCCTTCGCAGTGGCGCGCAAACTCGTGCACTCACTCAAGCCAAGCGTACAAACCGCCCATTTAGCCCTTTAAGCGATTTGCTCACGCCGAATCCCCCCTCTCTCCTGGCCTGCAGAAACGAATTTGCCGCATCTCGCCGTTAGGGTTAAATTGAGACTCGGCATTTAGAATTTGGCGTCGGGCCCCTCGACCGACGGCATCAGCGGCGGCTTGTCGGTTGTCGCCGTGTTTTTAGAGGCTTTCTCTTCTACTTTTATCCGGCGCCGATTTCTCTATGTCACAATCTCGGCAAGGTCGTCTCGCTGCCCGTCTCCTCGCCAATCGCAGCGCCTTCCGCGGCCTGCGATTCGAAAGCTTGGAGCGGCGCGAAATGCTTGCCGCGGACTTTGGCGATGCGAGCGGTTACACGAGCGCCAGCCACGAAGCCGTCGGCCCCCAGCTCGGGCAGCTCCGCGACGCCAACCCTCAATCGCTAGATGCACTCGCCAACGGCGACGCGAGCGACGAAGACGGCGTCGTCTTCAGCCTCCTCCGCGCCGGGCAGTCGGCCAGCGTCACCGTCTACGTTGCGAACGCCCCCGCTGGGGCTCGGCTCGACGCCTGGATCAACTTCAACCGCGACGGCGACTTCGCCGATGCGAACGAGCAAATCATCGACAGCGTCGCCGTCGTCGCCGGCGACAACGTGATCGCGTTCACCGTTCCCGCTTCGGTCGTCGGCGGCGCCAACTACGCCCGCTTCCGCCTCAGCACGGCCGGCAACTTGGGCCCGTCGGGCGCCGCGCTCGACGGCGAAGTCGAAGACTATCTCATCCCGATCGCCAACGCCGACAGCGGCATCTTCGGCGGACAGCGGCCGATCGGCTTTGACAACTTCGCTCTGATCGCAGTGACCGACCTCGACGGCGACGGCGATCCCGATGTCCTTAACAGCAATCAGTATTGGCGCCGCAACACGAATGGCAGCTTCGGGCCGACGTTGTCGACCGGCGTCAGTGGCTACTTGAGCGCCATGTTCTCCCCAGCCGACGTCGACGGCGACGGCGATATGGACTTCTTCGGCAACGCCGGGGGCGTCGGGTGGTATCAGAACAACGGTGCGGAACGGTTCACCCGCCGCGCGATGTCTGACGCTGATTCCATCGGCATGGTCCCGGTCGATCTCGACGGCGATGGCGACGTCGACTTGATCGCCGCGAACGACCAGTCCTCCGTCAATTGGTACGCGAACGACGGCAACGGCGTCTTCACCTTGACGATCATTCCAGCTCAGCCAGCCAACCTTCGGTTTGTCGCCGCCCACGACGTCGACGGGGACGGCGACGTCGACATCCTCGCGGGTGGACTCGGAACGAACGACATCCAGTGGTTGGAAAACGACGGCCAGCAACATTTCACAGCGCGAGTGATTGCAACTTCGGAGAAGCAAATCAGCGACCTCGCCGCCGGCGATTTTGACGGCGACGGCGATCTCGACGTCGTGGCGTCATTCAGCACTTCCGCCGGAGGAGTCATCCTCTACGCCAACGACGGCTCCGAAACCTTCGCTCCCGTCAACCTCGACGCCGTCGGCTGGGCCGCGTCCGCCATCGACGTGGCCGACTTCGACGGCGACGGCGACCTCGACGTCGCAGCCTCCGGCACGAATCGCGTCGCCTGGTACGAGAACGACGGCACAGCCGCATTCACGCGTCGAATCGTGACGGCCGTCACCGGCGCTTATCCCGATATCCACGCCGCCGATCTCAACGGCGACGGGCGGCTCGATCTCATCACGTCCGGGAACGGTTCGACGCCTCTCGCCTGGTACGAGCAACTCCCTACCGTCCAGTACGACTACGGCGACGCCCCGCGTCCCTACCGCGTCTACGCGCAAGACCATGGCCCGCGACACATCGCCGTCGGCCCGCAACTCGGCGCCACCCGCGACGCCGAGGCGGACGGCGCCCACGCCCCAACCGGCGCTGAGGCCGAGGACGACGGCGTCGTCTTCGGGGCGATCACCCTCAGCGAATCGACCGCAACGGTCACGGTCAACGTGCAGAACGCCCCCGCAGGCGCGAAGCTCGACGCCTGGATCGACTTCAACGGCGACGGCTCGTGGGGAGTCGACGGCGAGCAGATCGCCCACAGCTTCGCGGTGGTTGAGGGCGACAACGCGCTCACCTTTGCCATTCCATCGTGGGCAGTCGCCGGCGCCACGTACGCCCGCTTCCGCTTGAGTACCGCCGGCGGTCTCGGCCCTCTTGGAACGGCCCTCGACGGCGAAGTCGAAGACCATCCGCTCACGATCGCCAATCGCGCGCCCGCCACGGGCGCGTTCGGGCAGCCTCAAACCATTTCCCCCTCCGCTCCACTGCCTTACGGCGGCGATTTTATGGTTGCCGCCGACGTCGACGGCGACGGGGACATAGACGTCGTCGCCAAGGGCAGCCCTGGCTTCATCTGGGCCGAAAACTTGGGCCCCGCTGGCTTCGCCAAGCATGGGGTCGCGGCGTTGGGAATGGGCGGCGAAGATATCGCGGTTGGCGACCTCGACAACGATGGCGACGTCGATTTCGTCGGCATCGGCAACGTTCAGCAACAGCCGGCTCTAATCTGGGCTGAGAACGACGGCAACGAGAATTTCACCCAGCGCGTCGTTCCATTGACTGGCCAACAATTCTACATGTTCGTGTCGCTGTCGATCGTCGACGTCGACTCAGACGGTGACATGGACATCCTCAGCGCGAGCCTCGGAGCCGGAGTTTACATTCTGGTGAACGATGGTCGGCAGCAGTTTGCCTCCCAAGTGATCGGCGGCCTTGCCGGCAACGGCTCCGGTGGACAGACGGCAACCAGCGCCATTGCAGTCGACATGGACGACGACGGCGATCTCGATGTGGTGGCGGGCGGACGGGGCGGAGGCGGCGTTGGCTCCGCAGACGTTTCCTGGTTGCAGAACAACGGCGGCCTAAGTTTCACAGCGCGTCCCATCGAGCGCTCGGCCTATTTGCCGTTCACCAACAGCATTGCCGAGGGCGTCGCGGCCGGCGACGTCGACGGCGATGGCGACGTCGACGTCGTCTCCGCCAGCAACATCGACTGGAACTCGAATTACGAACGCGCGACGCTTGTCTGGCACGAACGAACCGGCGACGACACGTTCGTCGATCACGTCATCCAGATGAACCGCAGGTATCGCTGGGCGACCCTCGCCGACTTCGACGTCGACGGCGACCTCGACGTCGTCGCGAGCGGGTACGGCGATCAGATTACCGGCCTCGCAACGCTCGACTACTTTGAGAATCTCGGCGACGAACGATTCGTCTATCGAGCCCTCGCCGAGAACGCCGGCGCCGGGTGGAGCACCGCCGCCGCCGACATGGACGGCGACGGCGACCTCGACGTCGTGAGCATCGGCGTCCCCGCCAGCGGAAACGTCAGTTGGTTTGAAAACTTCAACGTCGTCGCCCCCGACTACGGCGACGCCCCGGCGCCATATCGATCGACGAGAGCGGACGGCGGCGCGGTACATAACGGCGGCGGGCCGCGTCTGGGCGCTAGTCGCACTAGCGATGCCGACGGGATTCCCTCCGCAAACGCCGACGGCGATGCTGGCGACGATGGCGTCATTTTCTCCACGTTGCGAGTGGGCCAAGCGTCGGGCGCCTTGACCGTCAACGTCCAAAACGCCCCTGCCGGCGCGAAGCTCGACGCCTGGATCGACTTCAACGGCGACGGCTCCTGGGACGGCGCCGGCGAACAAATCTTCGGCTCCTACGCCGTTGTCGAAGGCGATAACGCGATTACATTCAATCTCCCGGCAAACCTTGTCGCTGGCGCCACGTTCGCGCGCGTCCGGCTCAGCACGGCCGGCGGCCTCCGCACGGGCGGCGCGGCGATCGACGGCGAGGTGGAAGATTACGCGCTCGCCATCGCCCCTCCGGCGACCGCCACCGGCGAGTACCACGTTGCCGAGTATATCGGCTCCGCGTATCAAGCCATTCAAATCGCCGACGTCGATGGCGACGGCGACGCCGACTACGTTGCAGCGTCGCCAGGCTTCGCTTGGTACGAAAACCTCGGCGACGGCGCCTTTTTGACCCACGCCAGAAACTTCTCTAGCGCGTACGGCGCGTTGAACGTGCGCCCAGTCGACCTCGACCGCGATGGCGACGTCGACTTTGCCGTCGTCCTCTCGAACAGGATCGCGTGGTTGGAGAACGATGGCCTGCAAAACTTCACTTATCGTGCGTCCGCCGCGACGAACAACACGTTCAACGGCGTCTTCGACCTAGCCGACGTCGACGGCGACGGCGACCTCGACGCCCTCGTGGCTTGCACCGGCAGCGCGACGCAAGGCCTGATGCTATTGCTGAACGATGGCCAGCAACAATTCTCCGCACCTGCGCTGTTGACGACGATCAACGTCCCCGTCTCCGCCGTGCGGGCCGCCGACGTCGATGGCGACGGCGACGTCGATTTCGCAGTCGCCTTTGAAGCCCCCAATTCGGCAGGCGGCGTCGGCTGGTACGAAAATGTCGCCGGCGTCTTCAGCTTTCACGACGTGACGCTTAATTCTCCGACGGAATCCCGACGAGCCGGCCGCGACGTCGTGCCGATCGACTTCGACTTCGACGGCGACGTCGACCTTGTCGCTTCCACTTACGCGGCCAGCGTTCAGCTCGGACTCGATATCTTCCGTAATGATGGAAATCAAAATTTCCATCGCGAAACCTTGGCCACGTTTTCAAGCGCCTTAGATAGCTTCATGGCGCAATCTCGCGGCGGACGTCTGCAGGTCGCCGATCTCGACGCCGACGGCGACTACGACGCCGTGGTCGGCAGCAGTCGCAGCGTGCGACTCTACCGAAATCATGGCGCCGCCGGGTTCGCCCAGTCCCTACTCGCCGAGTTCTTCGGCTCAACAGGGGCCGCCGTCGCCGCCAGCGACCTGGACGGGGACGGGCGGCTTGAAATTCTGGCCACGCAAGGTTCAAGCGGCTCCGTCATTCGCCTCGACGACCGCCCTTTCGGCGACTACGACCGCAACGGCACGGTCGACCAGGCCGATCGCGATCTCTACGACGCGACCCTCGGCCAACCCGCCGTTCCCCCCGGTTCCGGCGCCGACGGCGACCGCAGCGGCGTCGTCGACGAGGCCGACCTCGCCGTTTGGCAAGCCAATCAAGGCGCGGGCATGGCCCCGCCAGTACGGGCGGCCGATTTCAACCTAGACGAAAAGATCGACGGAGCCGATTTTCTCATCTGGCAGCGCACGTACGGCGCCAGCTCCACGATCCCCGGCGGTCACTACGTCGACGTCGACTTCAGCAAAACCGTCGATGCCGGCGACCTCGCCGTCTGGAACCGGCAATTCGGCAGCGGAGTGACGCCGCCCGCCGCGGCGCCCATTGCCGCTGCTTCCGCAGTTGCGTCGCCTTCAACAGTCTCAACCACCGTCGCCCCCCAGGCCGCAGCAGCCGCGCCGACCATCGCCCTGAGCGTCAGCGTCGCTAAACCAGTAGCTGCAGCCTCCCCGCTGCCAACGCCGTCATTCGCCTTGCCCGCAAACGTCGTGCTCACGCCGCCCGCTGGCCGGCAATCAAGCAAGCAGCCGAACGCTCCGCGACCGCTGAAAGAATCGCCGCCCCCCCGCGAAGCCGCCTTCGCTGCGTTCGCCTCAAGCGCCGCGCCTGCACGCCGTTTGCAAACAGCGTTCGCGCAAAACATGCGGTTGCAGAATCGCGAGACGGGCTCGTCTCCCATCAAACCCGACCTCGTCGACGAACTACTGTCGACCGGTTTCGAGTTCTAGGGCAGCCTGCGACGCGAACCAGTCGACGCCACGGGCCTGCGCCCGTCACGGGTAGATGCGCTTTTCCAATGTTGGGGTCAAAGGTTTGACCGACGACGCCCAAGGCTTCTCGGCGTCAAATATCGTATCAATTCGAACGACGTGAGGCGAATTCAACGCGCTAAGACCGCATGCCAGAGTTGTTCGACTTCGTCGAACCGCAGTCGTGGGCGTAGTGGACCGAGACGGGAGGAATGGAGGTATTACGTTGAGACATGCGACAATTACTCGTCGGTATTGGGCTTCTTGCTTTTTAGCTCTTGCTCAAGCTGTTCCAACTGCTTGAGGTCTTCCGCATCGGCGGCGAGCGCCTCGGATCCGCGGCGGTTCTGATCGAAGGCGTCGTACCGTTCGTGAACAACGCGCACCATCTCGTCGTGACTGACGGCGCCCTGGCCTTGGAGCAGGGGGCGGTCGTTAAACTGAATCATCCGATCGACGTTCTGCCGCCAATATTCCAACGTCAGGTCCTGCTGCTGCTTAACGCGCAGCTCCGCCTGTTCCAAGAAAATAACCACCAGCCGATTGAGCGTGTCGATCTCGTCCTGCGTCAGGTAGTTCATAGCGACGATGACGTCTTGCTTGCGGACTCGCGATCCGGTCCAGGCCGTCAGCGCCATGTTGGGCTGCGCGGCATCGGCGCGCTTCACGACTAGCTCCGCGGCGGTGTGACTCGTGGCAGCGTACAGGAGCTTGTTCTGCGTCTCGGCAAAAAAACGATTCGTGTCTTGCTGACGGGTCCCGTAGTCGGAACTCAAAGCAAACAGGTCCCGAACCTTCTGGTAAAAACGCTTCTCCGACGCGCGGATTTCGCGAATCCGCTCCAGTAACTCGTCGAAATGGTCCCAACCGCCGGGATTCTTCAGCCGCTCGTCATCCATGACGAAGCCCTTGACGATGAATTCCCGCAAATGGGTGGTTGCCCACTGCCGAAACTGAGTGCCGCGGGGGGAACGAACGCGGTAGCCGATGGCCAAGATTAGGTCGAGGTTGTAATAGGAAATTGCCCGTTTTACCGGCCTTTTCCCCTCAGTTTGAACTGTTAAGGATTCCTTAACAGTTGCCTCGGGGCGAAGCTCTCCCTCGGCAAAAATATTCTTCGTATGAATCGAAATGTTGTGCTTCGTCGTCTGAAACAGCTCGGCGATCTCCAGCTGGCTGAGCCAAATCGTCTGCCCCTCGGCCCGCAGCTGCAGCCGGGTGCGACCATCGTCGGAGGTATAAAGAATGAGGTCGCTCATACGCAGTCACAACAACAGTTGATCATGCTCCCTTCTCCCCCAGGGAGAGGGGAGCAAAGGCTAATACAAATCTAAATTCGAAAAATACTATATCCACTTTGTTTTCTTTTGACGATCGGGCTTACTCGCGGCCTCACGCTCGGTCATCTCCGTATCGATCTCAAACAACTTCTCGAGCTGCTCGGAGTCGTTCTCGAACCGGCGACCGATGTAGATCCGTTCGAGCGTTTCGTCGTTCCGATCGTGGGCCGCCCGCAAGTCGGCAGGCATCTCCTCGGGATCGTAGAGATCAGCGATCGTCGCCGGGAAGTGAGCCTCGCGAGCAAGATCTACTCAGCGCAGACAAGGCTGGCGGCCAACAGAAACACTTGCTTCGGCAAGGTTGAACGAAGCGGGCCGACGAACGACCCAAGAAACAAGTGGAGCGAAAGGGAGTCGAACCCTCGACCTCTGCATTGCGAACGCATCTGCAATGCTTGCTAGAACCGGGATTTCTCGCATTTTCCGGCGAAAACCCGATTCTAACTTCGCCCTGGACTGCCCACAACTGCCTGGTTTGACACTTTACCGTGTACTCAACCGTGTAGTTGGAACCACTTTTCTAGGAGTCAGCTAATGTCCGCCAACGAACGCCGCCGGTTCCTGTACGAACGCATCCAGCAACTTCTGGCCGAACGCCGGGACATCATTGCGGCAATCGCTGCAACGGAACCGAAGTCGCCACGCCTTCGAATCGTCCGAACCTTCCGCTAGTCACCAAGTCCACCAACGCAAAAACGGCCGCAGATAGCAAGTGCTACCTGCGGCCGTTTCGTTTGCAGAGGGCGAAGTTACATTTCCTCCACGCCATTCAAGATACACATTCTGGACCAAACCGCAATTTGGCAATTTTGGGCCCTTTTAGACCCTACAAAACACGGGGTTTTTGAGGGCTTGTAACACTTCCAGCCCCTTCCCGACCTCTGATACCTATTCTCGCGAAAGTGTTACACGGCACGCCACGGAACACGTCTTGGCGGACTTCCGCTTGGCCGTGAACACCTCCCCACATGCTCCGCAGACTCGGGAGCCTCCCTGCCACTCGTCAAGCTGCCAGGGCGCGAGCGGAACGTGGCAGCCTGCCTCCACGTCGCTGATCGTCAGCAGCACAAGGTCACGCAGCGCTTTATTGTTCGCGGGCGTGGTCCACTTGCCTCGAATCTTCTTCACTCGGTCGGAACGTTGAAGCCATTGGCGATAGCTCCTGGGGGACTGCGAAAGCAAGTACACGCAAGCTATTACCAAACGCTTCACCCGGTCCTGTGAATCCACGCTCCATTTCGCGGCACTGTCGAGCCACGTGTGGGCGTTCTCCAAACTCTTCACTATGTTCGCCACTGATTTCACTGGCACACTCCTAAGATTGCTTGCTTGATAAAGTCCCGGACTTGCTCGTCTCGTCGTCCCTTCAACATCCCCGCAGCGATGCGACGACGGACCGTGGAGGCACTGACGCCGCACAACGCCGCAATCTGCGCGACGGTGAGGACCCGCGGACGGTCCGGCATGTCCGCAGTCGTGAGATACCTACCATTCGCGAATTGCATGAGTCCTCCAAAATAAGTTGCCAGCCGGCATTGCCGTTTAATCGTACCTCCGCCACTGGCGAACGCCGTATTCGTAATATTCCACTGAGTAATCGCAGCCGGCTCTAGCCCGCAAGCAGCGGTCGGCTTCGATTCGCAAGGTGAAGTCTCGGATATCCTCCGTACCGTCGCGAGATTTGAAGATCAGCCTGAATGGTGCGTCTGTCATTAGTCCTCCAAAATAAGGTTGCCACCACGCCCCGCCATGACGATTCGCAGTCAGTCCGGCGGAGCGTGGTGGCATGGTTCAAGTAATCAAGATCGGCGGTTGAATGTCGATCTTCAGAATCGAGTCACTGACGGCGGTTCCGATCTTCGTAACCACGTGCCCCGGCGTAGTTGGCGGGGTCTCCGTGAGCATCCCCGGCGTCACGTCGGACAAATAGTAGTCGGCACCATCGGTTAGCAACGCCGTTCCGACTACGTCGGTCCAGTCGTCGTCCGTGTCGTCCCGGTCCATCCACCCCGTTGCAGTGTGGCCATTGGACTTACCCGCCGGCCACGACTTCACGGATAGGCCCACGACGGTCCCATTTTCAACGGAGTCAGCCAACGCCGTGGCGACGTGGCTTGGCGATGACTCGCGCACGGCGAAGCCACGCTTCGTAGCATTGTCGAAGATGGCCGCCGTGCCCTTCACGTAGCCGAAGTAAATCGCGTAGTTGAAGTTCAAGTTCATCGACTGCGGGCCAGTCGCCACGCCGGTTTGAACTGCGCTCACGCCTAGGATGTACTGCGTTTCCGCAGTGACCGCCCCGGGCGTGTAAGCGTCCAGCATGTACATTTTGCCGGCTTCAAGGTCCCACGTATCAATGTTGCAGGGTCCATCGGTCTGGTAGCGGCCGATCTGCCCCGCCGCAACGTCCTCTACGGCGACACCAACGGTCATGGCATGTTCGCGAACGCCGCCGGCAACGGCCAACGTCACCCGTCCAGGATCGGAGACGCGCACGAACTGCCCACGTTGCGTGTTCACGTCGAAGATGGCATTCGCGAACGTCGCGCCGCCACCTTCCTTCTTAATGATGATCCCGCTGCCACCTTCGTAGCCACGGTACCCGCGTTCGCCACGCTCGCCCTTGTCGCCACGCTTCCCGTCTGCTCCGTCACGGCCACGGGGACCGACAGGACCGACGATCGACCGGCCATCGACGCCATCACGTCCGGCCGCTCCACGCTCGCCCTGGGGCCCACGGTCGCTAGGGTCGGCGTGGCGACCATCGGCAGCCAGTTGCCGGCCTCGTTGAAGTAGAGGTAGCCACGTTGATCCGAATAGACAAAGTCGCCAACGTCGTAATCAAGTTCCGGCACCGGGCCGGAACCCCTGAATCTATGCTTCATGTGAGTCGGTTCCGAAGTTCCCTGATACGTTCACCTAATTCTGTGTCCCACGTCGCCGCAATCACCATCAACCGATTCTCACGGCGCATGTTCGGGCCGTGCGACGGCTTGTTGATGATCTCCAAGCTACGCACAACAGCGGCGTCGAAACGCTGTTGCAAGGTCGCGAGTTGTCGGTGGAGTTTGGTCAAATCTTGCTCGCGGGCTTGCTCCGCGGTAACTTCGTTCAAGAATTCAACCGCTTCGTGAAGGTCTGCCAGTTCCTCCGCGGTCACGTCCGCTATGTCCTCAACGGCTTCGTTGAGTTCGGCCAACGTTGCGGCGGTCGCTTGTTGGAATGTCGCGCGCCACGTCAAAACGTCGGACGGGGCGCGGAACGCCTCGTTGATCAACGCTTTCGGTAGGTCCAACGCCTTCCGGGTTAGTCGCTTCGCCGTGAGTTCGTCAACGTTGTGGCAGACGATTGTTGTCACCGTCGCCACTGACCAGCCGTCCGGCGACTGGTAAACCACGAATGAAAACATGATTAACCCCTTGTCAGTTCGGCGGGTTCATCGACCGCAATCAGGCTGATTGCGCCGGGGGCGGTTCGATGCGTGTACTCGCCACCCGCGGGCAGGTAGAGGCCGTACGTGGATGTCGGCTCGCCGTCTTCCAGGTAACGAACGGGCTGGGAGACTCGGAAGGAATCGCCGGTGGAGATAAGGAACGATGATATTTCGGACTTTGTGACTGTCATTTGGCAGCCTCCATAAGTTTGAAGAGAAGTCACGTAGGGGGCGGTGACAGAGTAAAGGGCTGAATCAATACTCGGCACCGCCCCGAACGCTCACGCATGGCGTGAAGGGCTGAACGGTGGCAACGCCGCAATAATTCGCCACCACCGCCGCCCCGCTGCATCGCCGTCACAACGAGTGACGGTTCCGCCAGGAGGTGAGTAACTCCCCCTGAGCCGGAGCGCTGACCCCGGCGTACGTTGCGGGTAGCGTGCGAACACGCCACCCGCGCCGAAGAATGCCCGCAGGCATCCAGTTATGCAATCGAAGCCTGATAGGCTTTCTGAAGTTCAACGAGCAAATCGGCGTTGGCGGGGAGTAGAAACCCGCCGTCGATCAGCGACGCCTGTAAGGCGACTTGGCTTGTCAGAATGTTGGTCTCGACTAGCTGGCGAGAGTTCATTGTCCCATCGTACGGGACGTGTTCGCCGGTGATCTGATTCACGATCGCTTTCGCACCGAAGGGCGCGAGCGTGATGAACGGTTGGCGCATGTGGCCTCCAAAAGGTGGTAGAAGAGTCGCAGCGGTGCGGCTGGGAGGAAAGGTATCACAAACCTCCCAGCCGCCGGCTGTGGGCACGTGTGGTCAACTAACACACGCGCCGCTCCGCTCCGCGGGTGGGTGTTAGACCCCGCGGTTTAGAATCGTTGTGCGCCAGAGGCGTAGCGTTCAATTTGCGGCGCGAAGAACGCCTTGACCCTCTGCACTGCCAAGTTGTCGGCACCAAGTCGCGTGGCAAGATCGTTGACCACGGCTTGATAGGGATTGGATGGCGATAGGTCCGCCGGCTGTGATTGAAGGGCGGACCCCACTTTCAGAATTGCGAAAATCAATGCCTGTTCCGTGTTACCGGAAGCGGGCTGCTGCAAACCAAGAATCGTGCTGTACAATTTAGTTTCCTCCAATAGAAAGTTTGTAAGCGCGGACAACGTCCGCAATTTCGTGGGGCTGGTTCACATCCAGCCACCCATAGTCGACGAGCGTATTGACGAGTTCCGTGTTGTAGCGTTCGATTTCTTTGATCGCCTTCAACACGTCGGCTGAGTGGTATCGGAACGTGTGGCCGTCAATCAGGCTGCGGGCTTCGCGATAGTTCGCGATGTCCGAATGCTGTAGCGTGTAGAACTTCTTTCCGAGTTTCTGCACGTGTAGACGGCGGTTCTTCCACACTTCGCCGATGATGGTGGGTTCGGTCACGTCCGCCGCAAGCTGCCCTGTGGAGACGAGGTAGTCCACAATGCGGTGGTTGTGTTCGGTGATCTCACCGACGGCACTACGTCGCCCGTAGTCGGATGATTTAATGAACCCGCTTTGGTGGCCGTCAATTAGCGACGTTACTATCAGCTTATTTGAGTCCCGGGAGTCCGGAACAATTGTGTAATACATGATCCTCCGCAATTTGTTGTAAGGTGGGGAGGGGCCCAAAGTTGGGTTTGGCCCCTCCCCTGCGGCGCGAGTGCGTCAACCGCGCCGAAAGATGTACGAAGCCCCGCGGGGTCTTACGCACCCGCGGGGTCTTACGCCTGCGATGCGAACGCAGACCCCCAGATAGATGCCATTGGGGTAGATGGAACGGACGGCTCCGTTCCGAGTTGTCACTGCCCCTGGTGGTTATCAGGCACCGGGCAGTGACCGGCCACGCTTCGCTGAACTTGCTAAGAGCGAAGCGCGGCAACCTGCCGCCACCACCTTCGCGGGGTAGTGGCAGCAGTGCGGTTAGGTCACGAAAAAATACGTGACCGCCCGTTCCAGCATCTGCTCCCGTTCGGTGGGATCGGCTGGCGGGTCAAGAATCAGCGTGACGAGTGTCTCAAGCCCTAATTGAAGGGCCTTAATCTGATCGTCCGTTCCATGCTCCACCGTGGCGACGCCCCAATCGGCGACTTTGTCCAGAAACTTGTAGCGGAGTCGTTCGTGTTCAGTCATTGGCGGACCCCCATAGCGACGCCGTGGCGTCGTGCAGGGCCTGCGCAAGCCCATGGTGGGCTTTGGCGCGGCCGGTATCCCCTAGCCGGTTTGCGATGGGTAGTGTCATCCGGATTAGCGTGTGGGCCAACGCCGCCTTCTCCAACGCTTGGGGCGTGTTCAAACGGAGTGCTAGGTCTGTTAAACCAGTGAGGGCGGATAAGATTGCAGGCGACATTTTCACCTTCCAGGAATTTGTTAAAAGTTTGCAGCAAGAATTTTCGACGCTCTGCGATCGTCGACACGTCCACATCGTGGAGCCGGGCAAGGCGTCTATCACGTTCACGTTGCTCTAGATTCGCCTCCCGTGTCGACGTGGCGGCCTCGTGGAGAATCCACACTTCCGGCTGGTCCGGAGTGGCGTGGAGTGGCAGAAGTATCTGACGGTCGTAAACGTCGAGCATCCTGAAGAACACGGCGACGGCGTCCGCCATGTCGACGGCGTCGCCCCACTCTTCATCACTCGCACGGAGCGTGACGCCCTGGTGCGGCTGGTCGGGATGCTCGCCGAGTTGGACGGTATCAGTTTTCCGACCCGGTGCATGGGCTGGCCGCCGGACGTATTTCTCGCCCTTATGCGTGCCCATCTTCGGAATCAGCCATTCGCGTTCCGCCTCTCGAAGGAACATCTTCTGGAACGCACCTTTGATGTACGCCCGGAACCCGTCAACCGTCCTGTCGGCTCGTGCCTCCGTGTTGAATCGAAGGATGACCGACACGGCCGCACCCATCGCCGTACCAATAATGACATCCGCCTCCAATCCTTTGTTGACCTGTTTGCCGTCGAGCAATGCGACCCATAGATAGTGGGCCAGCACAGCGCGGACGGCACCGTCCCCAACGATGTGGGGATCGGTGGCGAACACGTCGTTGACCAGGGAAACGATTTCATCCTTCGTGACAGCCGCCGCAATCGCTTCAATGTCGGAATCGGAAACGTTCCCCGGCTTGCCCTCTCGCAACAATGTCACGATTGATTCGGGCAGTAGTGCCAACTCGTCCAGCATTATTGAAGGTCTCCCGGGGCGCTGAGTCGGTTAGCCCTTCCCAATGCTTCCGCCGACTTCAGACCAGCGTCAGCAGCATCAACGCCGAGTTGATTCAACTCGCGAATTGGACCGTCAGCAGCTTGCAGGGCAGCAGATTCGGCAGCTTGTTTCTCCTGCGCGATGCGAGCGAAACGTTGAGATTCCCACCGGTGGAATTCTTTGACGACTTCCCGCCAGTTCTCCGGCGTCGCTGCCTTGAGGCGTTGAACGTAGACGCCCAACTCTGTGGCGTCGTCCGACCGATAGTCCAAGTCGTATGACTCGGCGCTGGTCAAGGCGTAGCGGAATGCCGGTTCCGCTTGCAGTGCAAGGTCAGTCGTTCGTTGCACCTCCAACGCAGCTTGACGAACGCGAATGCTTTCCGCCCAGTCCTTTGCTTGCTGTAGCTTCAACTCGAACTTTTCAATCTCTGCGGGCCGCCGTCGCGAGACCGCTATGGCTAGTTGACCTTCGACAAGCTGGACCCACTGCCGGGCACCCAATTCTTCCCGTTCCAGGCCCGACATATTTTCAAAGGCGTCATAGTCGGCAGACATCTTCACCGATGCGTTGTGCGTTTCGACTTGCCGCGCACGATCGGCGCGGGCCTCTAGCTCCGTCGTGGGCACGAACTTGGTCTGCGATTCGTAGGGGAAATTACCCTTCCATTTCTCACGCATGGCAGGCGTAACGATCTTGGTTTGCATCGCCTGCACGTCGTTGTTAAGAATCCATTTGTCTAATTCACTCATTCTTGTTCCTCATTTTCTAAGAGGCGCTGGTCAAGGGCACTTATGCCCTTAGCGCGGTCCTCAGTTACTTGCGCTTGTTGTTTATCAAAGCTGGCAAAGAAGAGACGGGTAGTCTCATCAACGATGTCATGGCGAATGTGAGTTCGTTGCCGTTCGTCTAAGTCAGCCCGCTCTAACGCTATCACGACGGCGTCATTTAGGGCCTCGGCGAGTGCGCGCATGAGATTGTTGACGTTTTCGACCGACCACATAGTTTTGGAGGATGCCAAGAACTTCCTATAATTGGCCGCGCTCGCCTGGATGGCTTTGCCTAAGGCGTTGTTGTTCGTGATGTGACTGCCTAGATGCCCCCCGCCAGCGACAATACTTTCCTCCAACATCTTTTGAAGCATGGCCGACACGCGATCGTTGCCTGCCCACGCTTCCAATGATTCGTCACGTTCCATTAGGTCTCCCAAAGAGATAGATGCGTCCGCCGTACGGGTAGCCTCCCCATGCCACCGCGGACATCGTGGCGTGCCAACCGTTTAGCGGTTGCTCGCGCTGGCACGCGCGGACGCTCGGATACGTTGCCACCAACCGATGGTCCAACGTGAACACGCTCACCGGAGTGGCGACGCGCGGCCGCAACCGGTTCACCCTGTCGGGCATGAACCGACCCACGAGCCTGATGATGGCGTTGTGCGTGGGGGCTGACACGAGCGGCAAGTCAGCATAGATGCGATGTGGCTCGCGGAGAAAAGCGTAGCCAGCAAAGTCAGTGAGCGCGGTGCGCTCAAGCAATGCCCCGTAACTCTCAACCGCTGCGATGTACTCAGCATCGGCATCGTTACGGAGAACAATCAAACTCCCAGCTATTGATCACCTCCAATCTGTTGTAAGGTACCCACCCCGCCACGTGGACCGACGAAGGATCGTGACGGAGTGGGCCTTGGCCACGGCGGAGGTAGTTAGTCAGACGCCGTGACGTTGTAAGGTTGCCTGCCCGCCACGTGTGGAAGAACGTGGCGGACAGGCGCACCCGGAGTATTAGCTATGCAGCACCGTACCGATGCCGCCGGAAGGCGACACGACAAGCATCTAGCATTGCCACTTCAGAGGCGAAGATACGACACTCGTTCCGCGGTACGGTAATGAGTTCGTCCGTCTCTTCAGGATGCCCGATCAAGATCAGCGACAACGCTCTGAAGGCGTTTAGCGTGATGGTCTCGGCGGTCTCTTCAACGATGCGCCCGACGTACTGGACGCGCTCGGCAGCGTTGATGTTGAATGCGTACTTAGTCATTGTCAGCGTCTCCAGGGCGTTCGGGTTGGTTTCATGTTCGCGGTACGACGGAATGGCCAATCAAACGGCGTGTCCTCAACGTGGGTAGGCTGCGGCGTTGGTTCGGTGAACTTGGCCAGAATTTTCTCGTTGATGGCAATACGAGATCGCAGTTGCCGGTCTGAAAGGACCCGCTTGCGCATCGTGTCCCAATAGAACGTTTGCTCCCAGTCATCCAGCCAACGCTTCTCCGCAGCGTGGGCAATGGCGGCGTCGCCGAAACTCGCGGCTACGTCGCTTCTGACCCGACGAATGCCGCGGAAGACTGGTTCAAAGTCCACACCGAGAAAACGCTTGATACACTCGTTGCCAACAATCGCCCGGTTGCCATTAGCGTCATTGCGGATGGCACAGTTCTCCCAGATAACCTGCGTGCAGAGACAATGATTCTCTGCGTAGGTGATCTGGTCGGGAGACCACTCTTTGACTGCCGTCTCCCACGTCTCACCGTGACTCAGTTGGATAATCTTTTGCTGTAACATGCGGAATTTGTTCTTCACTTCGTACCCTCCGCCGGTGCGATGTATTTCTTGCCCTTAGCTCGATCGACTTCGACGATGCGACCTTCTTCAATCGCCAGTTCCACGATACGAGCAACGTCAGTCATCGGGGCATAGAAGCCTTTGGCCTTGAGCATGTTCGACGCCTCGCGGATGAAATCCTTCTTTGGCTTCTCTGATGCAAGTAGGGCCACGATGTCGTCAACGCCCATGAGAGCGTTGCCGGACGCTAGGTTCGGGTCTGCCCCGTCGTCGATTGACCAGATCGGGTAATCGAACTTCAGGACCACCGGGTCCAACGGAGCGAAGCTGCGGAGGCTCGCACGCATCAGGACTTTACCGGGTGAATGCTCAACTAATGTCAAGTGGCAATCAACGGCACGCGATTGGGCACCAGCACCGGAACCGATGTCAGTGTTCTTCTTGTTGGCCTGGTTGCCCTTCGACGTGTGATGAACTAATAGGAATGCGTTCCCCTGTCGCTTCGATGTCTTGTCGAGCCGACTAATCAATCGTGTGTAATGGGGATTAGAGTTTTCCTCGAACCCGTCCGGGTACGCTCGATAGATGGCATCGAAAATGACAAGTGCGTATGTCCCCGGAGCAATCTCTGTATCAAGCCAATCACAGACTTGATCCATCGCCGTGGCGTCCAGGCCACGCATAGATACATATTCCAGGTTTTCCAGGGCAGCGTCACTGACGCCCAACGCTCGTTGCATCGTCTCGACTCTTTTGACGATATCGTTGGGGAAAAGTTCGTAATCCGCGTACAGGACTCTACCGGGAGTAGTCGCGTACCGGCCAAGGAAGGGGATGCCCGCCGCAACTGAAATAGATAACTGCATCGCGTGAAACGTCTTGTGCGTTTTTGTTCCGCCAACAGCCATCCCCACGTCACGTTCTCGCAAAAACCCTTCGACGATCGTGCGGCGTTCATCGCCCGCGTGCTGTTTCCGGAACAGACTAAACCGGAGTGGGTCAAAGGCAGCCGATTCACGTTCGCCCGTCAGCTTCGCAATCATCTGGCCCGCCGTGACCTTGTTCACTCCGGAACATTGGTCCGATGGGCAGTTGAAAGATGGCACGTCCTGATTAAGCCAGAACTCCGCGCGCCACTCATTTTCTTGACGATGTTCGTGATTCGGGCAATGGCGAACACGATACGCAATGCCGTTGTCATATCGCGGGTGCGTCTTCTGTTCGATACGATATTCAGTGCCCGAACTGTCGAGCATTCCACGAAACTTGCGGTCCGTCCACTCGCCACGACGCTGTGTGGTGGCGGCAATCGTCGGAGCGGGTAGCGTGAGGGATGCAAGCTGCTCCGTCGTGACCACCACCCGTTCGTCCGGACTGGTGTGGACGTATGACAGACGCTGCGGACGCCCTTCGATCGGATCGCCCTTGACGTTCAGCGTGCCGGGGAGTCGGACAAGTTGCGGAACATCGGAGGTTGAGGCGTCGACAGTAACTCGCGGCGTCTCAAACTTCGCTTTGAGGTATTTGAGGACTGCCGCCGGCAACGGCGACTCGGTTGGTTCGTTAATCGCATAATAGAGGTGCCAACCGTTGCCGCTCATAACGACGAGCGGTTCGACGCCCCATTGGTCAAGCAAGAATGCTCGAATGCTATCGGCGACTTCTTTGCCCGCGGCTAACTCTTCATCGGTGGAGTTGATGCCCTTTAGTCGGTTGGGGTCGCAGTCGATGAACAACGTACCACGGCGGTGGAAGTCGCCTTCGCCGACCGTTGTGGTTGCGTATGGTTGGAGTCGATTATTGGCGCGCCCGCGAACGTCGGGATCGACGATGTTCTGAGCGACGTAGATGTCTGACTTGCCGTTGTGAGGCTGTATCTCCCTGCACAACGTGTTGAAGTCGTCAAAGGCGCCGAACGCAATCTTGCCAATCCGCGAACTGTTCTTGTTCTTAATGACGACAGCCGTCGTCGTATGTCCAAGAAATTCAAGCAATTGTCGGGCGTCCAGGACCGAACATAGATCGGCCGTCGCCCCGGTGAGGGGGTCCATGCGGGGTAACTCCTAAGAAGTCCAGGGGCAACAATGAGGTAGCTGGACGCCTCCACGTGCGTTACCCAGACACGTGGAGGCGATGCGGCGTCGGAGCCGACTTATTGTTTCGGAGGGCCTTGACTCCGCAGAAGGCGGCAATCAAGGTGATAAGTAGAGGCGGAAATAGGCGACGGCGCGAATAAGTGGCGGGACGCCGGGCAGGCCCTATTATAGCACAAGATGCTCGTTTTGTCAAGTATGTTCTCTTGACTTCTTCTCTCGCCTACAATACCGGGTACCTGGGAATCGGCGTTTCCCTCACGGACGAAGGGAAATCGGACATATTTCTTGCCGCGGCGTTCGTCTCTCGTCTGGTAGCGGGTTTTGCTTCAAAATCGCCAGAAGGGAGAAGAACACGGTAAGGGGGAGAGTTTACTCTCCCCTTACCTTGTCTCTTCTCTGTGCTGGTGTGCCGTCTATTTCTATAGGGAATCGACGGCACACCAGCAGAATACGACGCGACGACAGCCACCAGCTACGCTTGTCCACGCGGCGACGGAACGATGAAACGTAGTGGCGCACGTCCGCTGATCTCTCCGCCGGCTCCAAGACATGCTCAGATGCCTCTGAAATCGCACCAGATGCCCCGGTTTGCGTCCGGACGGCGTAAGCGGTCTCGCGTTCCGCCTTTTTAAGAAGTATGCCCAGTGAGCCGCCTACGGCCCTACAATCGTTACAACCCCTACAACCGGCACAATCGGTTGTAGGGGTTGTAGTGGTTATGAGGACGCGACGACCCGCAAATCCATTATAATCGGCCGCCGCGACATGGCAACGAAAAAGGCCACCCGTTGCGGGTGGCCTTGGCTGCGTTCAGGATGTCGCGGCGATTAGAAGCGGCCGTGAGCGCCGCCGGTGACGCCGTCCAGGGCCCGGTAGACGGCCGTCGTGGTCAACGGCTTGCCCACGCGGGTCCGCACGCCATCGGCGTTCAGGATGGCCGCGATTTCCTTCAGGCTGCGACCAGCATCACGGAGCGGGCGAGCCTTCCCCGCCACTCGCGACTTCCACTCCGTGGCGGCCTGCGACGTTGTGGCGCGACCACGAGCGAGGACAGCCCCGTAGGCTTCAGGGGCCCGGGCCCCGCCTAACTTCGCACCCTGCGACCGCTTGGCGGCCAACGCACGTTTCGTGCGAAGGGATATGGCCTCCGCTTCCTTCTCGGCTACGGCGGCCATGATGTTGATGGTGAACCGATCAGCTTCCGGCATGTCGCAGCAAACGAAGTCAACGCCGGCTTCACGCAGCTTCGCTAGGAACACGGTGTCACGGGTGAGACGATCAAGCGTGGCAATCAGCAACACGGCCCCGTGTCGCTTGCAAGCCTCCACGGCCTCCGCTAGGCGTGGCCGCGAACTCTTACGCCCGCTCTCCACTTCCTTAAAGGAAGCCAGCACGCAGCCACCACGTGCCCCCGTGTGAGTCTCCACCATCGTCTTCTGTGCCTCAAGCCCAAGGCCGCTGTTGCCTTGCAGCTTGGTGGACACACGGTAGTAAGCGACGAAGTCACGAGAAGATGTAGCGTTCATATCTATATCTTACATCATGTGACGAACGTCGCTGTTTGTAATTCGGTTGAATAAGTCCATTAAGTTAACGTTGAGCGTAGGGCTGGGGCGGTGGTACCGGAACTGAGGCAACGGAGGGTCGGGGGACCCGGAGGGGTACTCAGACGTGAAGCGGTAACCCCGGAGGTAGGGGTCGTAGGGGACCTGCTGTTCTTAATAACATTTATCGTACTTTCGCAAGTAAACACGACATACGACTCCCATTTTAGGGTAGCCAGGTCAATACCCACCGCCACCACGGATCGTCGTACCGCAGTAGCCGTCGACTTCCGAAAAAATATTTTTCGCAAACGCAACATGGTGCCGCGGCAATGAGGTGGGAAGGCAACGTGTTGCCACCGGCTGCCCCTATGTTTCTCGGGTGTTTCGAGACATCGGGGCGAGTGGCACGCCCCCTGCATCTTCACTCACGTGAAGTCCACATTGCGCACCCCAGAGAACCACACCACATGAGTCCCGAAGAACAACAAGCACTCGACGTACGTCACCGCGAGAACGTTATTGCGTTCCTGAAGGCGCGTGACATACGTGTCATTCAAGGCGCGCCCATCACGGAAGAAATGATCCAGGAGAATTGGCGGGAGGTCCTAACGCCCTGGAATATCAAGAACGGCAAGATCGTTCCAACGCCGGTTTCTAAGTTCCGCCCCTTGGAGAACCACACCGTGGATGACTTTGAAGAGGGCTACCAAGATGATCTTGTCATCGCCCCCGGCACCATGGAAGCGGTGGAGGAAGAACTTGGACGACGATAATTCATTCGATTACTCGCGGTTGATTGAGGTTCGCGACATCGTTGCGATACCGCTTAGCAGTTGGAAGTATCCAGGGCTGTTTGCCTACGTGGACGCTGACGACGCTGCGTTGGTTGGCGACGGGTTCAAGTGGTATCCATTAAAGACGCCAGAGACTTTCTACGTGGGCGGCCGTCCTGTCGGAGCTTCTTACGTCCAGACACAACAGCGTCTCCATCGCCTATTGATGGGTCCCAGTGAACTGATGATTGACCACCGCAATGGGAGTGGGTTGGATAACACGCGGTTAAACCTGCGTTTCGCCACGCAGGAACAGAATCAACAGAATCGAAGGTCAAACCGTGGAAGTTCATCCCGGTTCAATGGTGTGTCATGGAATAAAGCGTACGGAAAGTGGCACGCCTACATTAAGTTGGACGGTAGGAAAACGCACCTCGGATCGTTCGATTCAGAGGTAGAAGCTGCGCGGGCCCGTGATGCTGCGACAATCCAGCACTACGGCGAGCATGGCAGATTGAACTTTCCTCCAACGTCCAACTACATACTCGGCAACGGGCGACTGGCTTTCCGTGTGACCACTACGAACTTTTATCCGTGGACGGACCCGCACACACCAGTGGTTGGCATCCCGGTTAGGAGGACGCCATGACCCTTCGTGAATTGGGCACCTACGTTGAAGGCGTAGCAGCACGCGCCGCAATCAACGAATCTGAACCCGACGACGTGGCGGGGCTGGCCGTGGCATTCGTCAAGGCTCAGCAGCACTATGTCGCAGAGGGCTGCGGAGACGTTGTGCGTACCCTTGTCCCTCCCCAAACGTTGCGGGAAGCCCGGGGAGCGTTAGCGGACGCCCTAGCAGCCCTGGAACGATGTTCCGACGATGGGACTGAACCGGAACTGCTGACGGTGAAGCAAGCGGCGAAGCGATTCAACATCGGCGAACGCACCATCTATCGGATCATAAAGAACGGCCTCCCCGTTTCGCGAGCGGGGAAGGCCGTACGGATCAAACCCGCCGATCTAGCTAAGGCGTTGGAATACGAGGGGACTCGACTGCGTTAGCCGCCGCTTGCAACAGCTTCGCGTTCTGGCCAACGTGCCCGTAGCGGGTCGCCACCATTCGCGTGTCGACGTGTCCCATGAGGTTTGCCACGATCAACGAATCCTGCCCGCTCGATAGGCGATGGTGAGCGAAGGAATGGCGTAGCGTGGTGGGCGTTAGCTTCGGCATTTTGAGTTTGGTTCGTAGCCGCTTGAACCGTCCGCGGATGGAATCCTTATTCCATGGCTCGCCGGTGGGACCACGGAACAGCGGACCGGTAGGGTACTGTTTCGCCAGCCGCTTGACCGTAGGCAGGATGCTATCCGGGATGTAGACCACCCGCTGACGCTTCCGCCCCTTGCTCTTGTCGATCGGGAGAATGAACCGACTCCCGGTGAGGTGGGCCGCCTCGAAAGTCAGCATTTCGGTGGCCCGGGCCCCGCTGTTGAGCATGACTGTGAGATAGTCCCGGAACGGCTGGTCCAAAGCCAGTCCGACGACTTTGGGCCACAACTCCGCCTCGATAAAGTCCTCGCGCTTCTTTGGCGTCGGCTTTTTCATCCAGCGGAGTGGGTTATCGTCCACGTAGCCCATCGACGCCGCCCACGAAAAGACGGCTTTCAGCATCGTGATGTAGTCCCCCTTCGTGGTGGGGCTAATCAGCTTTTTGCCCGCGACCCACTTGCCGGTTTTGCCTTTACCCTTGACCGGCAGTTTCTTGAACTTGTGTTCGTTCAACCAGTTCTGGACGTGAAGCGGCTTCAGTTTCGCCACCTTTAAGGTGGCCGGCACGAAGTCGCTAAAGGATTGCAGGATTGGCCGCCGACGCTTTAGCGTTGATTCGGCCAGTTCATCCTTAACCGTGTTCCAGTACCGTTCAATGACAAGGCGGACCGTGGCGTCCTTAGGAACGTCGCTGTTGAGCAAGCGGCGATACGTCTTGAATGCTTCCGTTTCATCCTTGCCCAGATAAACCTGTTTGTTGTTTATCCAGACGTGCCACGTGCCGGTGGACTTACGGAGCCATGGTTTCGCGAGTCGCATAGGGATGTCCTCCAAGCCAAGGGTAGCTCGGAAAAGACGGTACATCCCGACCCGTCGCCGTGTGTTCTACACGGTTTGAACCGTGTATTTTCTACACGGCTTTGACAAGTGGCTATCGTGAAATAGCTTTAATTCTAGTGGAGCGAAAGGGAGTCGAACCCTCGACCTCTGCATTGCGAACGCAGCGCTCTCCCAACTGAGCTACCGCCCCAAGAGACCCGAATTCTAGGACCAAAAACAACCGCTGTCCAGCCACGCCGCCAGCCCCCTTCGATCGGCACCGCCCCACGGACTGGTCGCTGAAGCGACCAGTCCGATGCGGCCTCCCATGCCGCGCGTTCCTGGCGTTCGAGCCAAAAAACTTTCAAAACCCCGCCCCCAGACCACCCTTTCGCCCTCCGCGATCGCGTGCTAAAATTCGGGACTTCCACCCAGCTGCTGCGAAGCGGCGGGGTTCAGGGCGATTAGCTCAGTTGGCTAGAGCACCAGCTCGACAAGCTGGGGGTCACAGGTTCGAGCCCTGTATCGCCCACTGTAGGTCAGACTTTCAGTCTGACACAAAACATTAGTCAGGCCGCCAGCCTGACCTATTCCACCCGTCAGGCCTCGCGCCTGACCTACGAATCGGAGCTTTCCTTTGGGTACAAAGAAGTCGGGCAAGGGTCGGCGGAAGCAAGGTCGCAAGAAGCGACGGATGCGCGCCAAGATCCGCCATCGCAAGAAGTAGTCTGGCGTACCCAGGGTCACTGCCGTTTCGTTTCCGCACGCAATGCATTCTGCTCCGTGCCGGATTCCCAGCCGCTCGCGCCATCGCGTGAACTGTGCTGCGCTGCTCGGCGCCTACCCTTCGATTGGCGCCCCAAACGAACTTCGGACTGGTCGCTTAAGCGACCAGTCCAATGCGGCCCCCATCCCGCGCGCGTACCCCGAACACTCGCGCGCCCGCCTCACAGCGCCCGCAAGAACGCCACCGCATTCTCCACATCCACTGCCGGATGCCGCGACTGTCGCCGCTCGATCGTCGCCCAACCGCGGTAGCCATACTCCTCCAGCATCCCGAGCAGCTCCGGAAAATCCGCTGCCCCGCGGCCTAGCTCCACCTCGCCGCCGCCGGTCGAACCAAACCCACGCACCGCATCGTTCGCCGCTAGGTGCACCACATGCTTGCCCAGCCGCTCGGCGAACTCCCGCGGCGACTGCCCGACGAGCACCAGGTCCGCCGGGTTGAGGTCGAGCCCGATCGCCCCATCGGGCAACTCGCCCAGCAGGTTCTGCAGTTCTTCCGCCGGCGCCGTCGACTGCAGCGCGATCTCCACCCCCAGCCGATTTCCCTGCACGGCGAGCGTCCCCAGCGCTTCGAGCAGCGTCGCCCGCTCGGCCGACTCCGGGGCAGGGCAGGGGCCTAGCGTGAGCACGATCACCCGGCAGCCAAGCCGCCCGGCGCCCTGCATCGCGGCGACGGTCGCCTCGATCCGCCGCTCGAGTTGCTCCGGATTGCCATAACTCCGCCGCGTGGGGAACGAGACCGAGCCAACCCGCAAATTCAGATCATCCAGCATCTTCCGCAGCTGGCGGAGGGCGGTGTCCGAAAGTTCGGCGACGGCGAGCTCTTGGCGGAGGTCAATCTGCACCCCTTCGGCCTGCAAATTCCCCGCAATGTGCAATGCTTGCCTCAGCGGCTGCGCCAGGCATTTCGTCTGTATGGCAATCCGTACGCCGATCACTGCCGCTCCCCGTGGTTAGATATGTCGCCGCTTTCCGCACTGCTGATTCTAGCCCTTCTCGGGACGACCGCGACCCAGTCGCGCCATCCCGACACGGTCGAGGTCTTTGCCTGCGACTTCGGCCCCGGCTGGGATTTGAACTACGACCGCTGGCCCGATCGCTGGCAGCGCGTCTTCGGCGTCGGTATGCCGAAGTACATCGAGGCCGGCCTCGTCGCCGATCCCACCGCCCCCGGTGGCAACTGCCTCACGGTCAAAGTGAACGGCGGCGGAGCGATGCTCCTCAGCCCCTGCGGATCGGTTTCCGAAACCTTCGGCTACAAAGTCGAATCGCAGCTCCGCGTCCGCGGCCTGCAACATTCCCGCGTGCAGCTGCGCGTTGAATTCTGCGACGACCAAAAGCATGTCATCGAAACCGTCGAAGGCCCCTGGTTCCAGAACACCGACGGCTGGGTCGACTGCAACCTCGGTCCCGTCAGCCCGACCGATCCGCGCGTCCAACTGGCCCGCGTCGCGCTCGTGGTCGAACCAGGCGCACTCACCGACCTCTCCGGCGAAGCGTCGCTCGCCAACGTCTGGCTCGGCCGGCTCCCGCGGATGACGATCGGCAGCAACAGCGCCTTCAACGTTTACTCCAGCCCCGAAGAGGTCGAAGTCCTCTGCGATCTCTCGGGCATCATGGACAGCGACCCCGACATCTTGTTTGAACTCCTCGACGCCAGCAGCCAACGCCTCGACGGCAGCCGCGTGCAGTTCGAAGGCCGCCTGATCACCGAGCGCCGCAGCAAGGCGTCGGAAATCGTCGAATCAGCCAGCGGCGAGCGGACCGCCTACGCCGGCCGCACCGTCTGGAAGCCGCCGATCCGCAAGCATGGCTTTTACAAAGTCCGCGTCTCGATGGCGACCGACCAGGGCCTGCTCAAGCAAGACGTCATCAACATCGTCGTCGCCCCGCCGCTCGCGCGTCCCGAAGGGGGCGAGTTCGGCTGGTCGCTCGCCGGCGACGAAATCCCGCTCAAGTTCGACGACCTCGCGAAGCTGCTGCCGCAAGCCGCCATCAATTGGGTGAAGCTGCCGGTCTGGTACGATCCCGCCGACGCCCGCCGCGGCGACGAACTGGTGATGCTGATCGAACGCCTCGCCGCCGCCGACGTCGAATCGGTCGGCGTGCTCGATCGCCCCCCCGGAAACTCCGAATTCGCCCGCCGGCTCAGCGGCGACGCCGCAATTGCCGACACCTTCGCCGTCGATTCCTCCGTCTGGCTGCCGTTGCTCGATCCCGTGCTCACGCGGCTCTCGATGCGCGTCCGCTGGTGGCAACTCGGCGCCGACGACGACCCCAGCCTCTCCGCCGAACCCGGCCTGCAAGCCAAAGTGCTCGACCTCCGCGAAAAGCTCTTCCGCTTCGGCCAGGAAGTGAACCTCGGCATCGGCTGGGAGTGGACGCAAGAAACGATCGCCACCGGCCAGCTCCCCTGGAGCTTCGAGCAAATGAGCGCCACGCCGTCGCTCACCGGTCCCGAACTCGCCGCCTATCTCGAAGAACCCAGCCGCACCGGCATGCGCCGCTGGGTGCTTGTCGAACCGCTCTCGCGCGAGCAGTACGGCCTTGAAACCCGCGCCCGCGACCTCGTCGAGCAAATGCTCGCCGCCAAAATCAACGCCGCCGACGGCATCTTCGTCGCCCGGCCGTTCGACGATCAACAAGGCCTAATGAGCGACGCCGGCACGCCGACCGACCTCTTCCTCCCCTGGCGCACCACCGCGTCGCTTCTCGGCGGCGCCAAGTTCATCGGCCACATCGACCTCCCCAACGGCAGCCACAACCGCATCTTCGAAATGGCGTCGGGCGAGTTCATGATGGTCGTCTGGGGCGACGAACCTTGTGAAGAAGAAGCCTACCTCGGCGACGATCTCCACGTCCTCGACGTCTGGGGCCGCGAACAACATCCCGCCGGCCGCGGCGAAGCGCAAATCATCGCCGTCGACCGCCTGCCCCGCTTCGTCCTCGGCATCAACCCCGCGATCGCCAAGTGGCGGATGGACACCAGCTTCGCACTGAAGAACATTCCCAGCGTCTTCGGCGCTGCCCACAACAACAAGTTGAACCTCCACAACTCGTTCCCGCAGGGCGTCAGCGGCACGATCGAAATCACCGGCCCCGAAGGCTGGCAAATCACCCCCGGTCGCAGCGACTTCAAACTCGCCGCCGGCGAAACCTACGCGAAACCGATCCAAGTGACGCTGCCGTTCGACGCCAGCGGCGGCCTCTCGACGGTGCGGATCGACTTCATCGTCGACGCCGACCGGCAGTACCGCTTCAGCGTCTACCGCGACCTCAAGGTCGGCGACGATCAGCTCGAACTCGACACCTACACCCGCCTCGAAGAAGACGGCACGCTGGTGGTCGAGCAGCGAATGGTGAACTACAACCCCGAGCAGGCCGACTTCAAGTGCCAGCTCTACGCCCCCGGCCGCCGCCGCCAACGGGCCCAAGTCACCCGCCTCGGCGAAAGCCCCGACATCAAAATCTACCGCTACCCCGACGGCAAAGACCTCATCGGCGCCGAGTTCTGGCTCCGCGCCCAAGAAAACGACGGCTCGCGAGTCCTCAACCACCGCTTCAAGGTAGAGCAATAGCCGCGGGCTCTGCCGGAGCCCCACTGAGAAGGTCCCCTCCCCTTGAGGGGGAGGGTTAGGGAGGGGTGACGGCAGCGGGTACCAGCGATCTACCCCCTCCCCAGCCCTCCCCTCAAGGGTGAGGGAGCCAGAATATTCACCGCGGTGATGCTCACGCGGCCACCAGCTCCCGCTTCACGCAGTAATAAAACGGGGCGCTCAAGCTCCCAGCAAACGCGCCGGTCGTCCCCCCAACGCAATCATGCTAAAATCCCCGTATTCCTTGGCGTCCCTTGGCGTCCTTGGCGGTTCAAATTCATAGCAGCACGAAAGCCGAATCCAGGAAAGTCGCCATGCCGACGGTCGGTGACATCGCCCAAGTCCTTAAGCAGCTCGCTCCCCTCGAACTCGCCGAGTCGTGGGACAACGTCGGCTTGCTCGTCGGCGACGCCGCTTGGCCCGCCGCCCGCGTGATGACCTGCCTCACCGTCACCCCGGCCACGGTGAAGGAAGCGATCGAGCAGCGTGCGAACCTCATCGTCGCGCATCATCCGCTTCCCTTCCAACCCGTCCGCACGATCACCCCCGATACCACCGTCGGCGGCCTGCTGCTCGACCTCATCCGCAACTCGATCGCCGTCTACAGCCCCCACACCGCGTTCGACTCCGCCTCGGCCGGCATCAATCAGCACCTCGCCATCGGCCTCGGCCTGCAAGAAATCGCCCCGCTGAAGCCCGCCCTCAGCGGCGACCCCGAAGAAGGCTCCGGCCGCTGCGGCCTCATTGGCGAACCGCTCACGCGCCGCGAACTTGCCGAACGGACGAAGGGTTTTCTGAACGTCGAAAGCGTGAAGCTCGCCGGCCCCGCCGAGGCGCCCATCGTCCGCGTGGCGATCGCCTGCGGCAGCGGCGGTTCGTTCCTCGACGCCGCGATCGCCGCCGAGTGCGACGTCCTCGTCACCGGCGAAGCAACGTTCCACACGATCCTCGAAGCCGAAGCCCGCGAAGTCGGCCTCATTCTCACCGGCCACTTCGCCAGCGAACGCTTCGCGCTGCTGTCCTTGGCCGACTACCTCACCGACCAATTCTCCGACGCCCACGTCTGGGCCAGCCGCAGCGAACGCGATCCGGTGCAAGTGATCTAAGCGCCGCCGTACCTCTAGCCCCGGGCTCCGCCCGGGGGGCGGTATCCATTTCGCAAAGCGCTGCCTCGCGCAACGCCACCCCCGGGCGGAGCCCGGGGCTAAACACTCACTCCCCCCGCAACCGCTTCACCTCCGCCTTCAACTCCGCAATCTCCCCCTGCAGTTGCTCAATCACCGGAGCGATCTGCCGCTGCGAATACCGCGGATGGATATGCTGCGGGCAGTTCACGTCCCACGCCTCGAGCGTGAACAAAATCGCCCGCTCCACGCGCCCAGGATACGCCGGATCGGCGAGTCGCTTCTCGAGCGCCGCGTCCCCTTCGACCACTCGTGCCGTGCCCCATAGCTTCACCCGCCGGCTGTTCGCGTAATCCATCAGAAACAAAAACGCGTGCGGATTCTCCGCGAGATTCCCCAGCGTAATGTACTGCCGATTGCCGCCGAAGTCGGCGAAGCCGAGCGTGTGCTCGTCGATCGCCTTCAAGAAACCCGGCGGCCCGCCGCGGTACTGAATATACGGCTGCCCCGCCGCGTTCGCCGTCCCCAAGTAAAACATGTCGAGGTCGGACAAGTACTCGACGAGGTCGGGCGTCACCGCCGTCTGCCACCCGCCGCTCTCCTCCATCCGCGCGTAGCTCCGCCGCGACCCCTTCGCCTCCTGAATCGCCTTCACCGCCGGGGTGAAGGCGACGTCGCTCGCAAACTCGCGTTCCATCGAACGTCTCCGTCGCTCACTTCGAACCCACGTGCTTGCCGAGGAACTCGCGCATTAGCGCCGCGATCTCGTCGCCGTTCGTCTCCAGCGCGAAGTGCCCCGCATCGAGCAGATGGAACTCCAGCGTCTTGAGATCCCGCTTGTAGGGCTCAGCGCCCGCGGCCGGGAAAATCTTGTCGTTCTTCCCCCACGCGATCAGCATCGGCGGCTGATGCTTGCGGAAATACTCCTGCCAGCCCGGGTACAGTGGCGGGTTGCTGCCGTAGCTCAGGAACATATCCAACTGAATCTCGTCATTCCCCGGCCGATCGAGCAAGAACTGATCCTCCGCCGCGCCGTCGGGGCTCACCAGTTCCAAATCCTTCGCTCCCTCGGTGTACTGCCACTTCGTCGCGTCGTACGTCAGCAGCGCCCGCAGCGCGTCCCGCTTCTCCTTGCTCTCCGGCGCCGCCCAATACTCCTTCACCGGCTTCCAAAAATCGTTGTCGATGCCTTCCTCGTACGCATTGCCGTTCTGCACGACGATCGCGCTGATCCGCTCTGGATGCTTCGACGCCAACCGATACCCAATCGGCGCCCCGTAGTCCTGCACGTAGAGCGCGTACTTGGTCAAACCAACCTGCGCCGTGAACTCGTCGATCACGTTCGCCAGGTTGTCGAACGTGTACTTGAACTTGTCATGGCTCGGCATCGAGCTATGCCCATAGCCAGGGTAGTCGGGCGCGATCACCCGATACTTGTCGCCGAGCGCGGGAATGAGGTTGCGAAACATCTGCGAGCTGGTCGGAAACCCATGCAGCAGCAAAATCGCCGGCGCATCTTTCGGCCCCGCCTCGCGGTAGAAAATATCGAGATCGCCGACCTTCGCGGTCTTGTACCGCACCTCCACATCGGCAGCCTTCGCCGCCGCCGGTTCGGCGCCAACTGCCGGAGCCGTCGCTCCCGCCAAGGCCACGCAAAGAGTCAACGCAACGCGCAAGAAGTTTCGCCGAGCAGGCATGATCGCCTCGTGCAACAAGTGGTGGGATCAACATCAAACGCCCGGTGCGGACGCACCCGGCAGGCAGGAACACGCTCGGCATTGTAGCCGTTCTGCGCGAAACGCACAGAAGGCAGTCTCGAATCCATCGCTGCACTGAACCGCAGTCCAAGCCGACAGCGGCGAGCAACGCAGCCGGTCCCGTGTCTAGCCCCGGGCTCCGCCCGGGGGTCGGCAACCATTCCAGCTAACGCTGTCGCGCGCGGCGCTACGACGAGTATGCGGAATGCGCTAGTAATCCATCTGGTGGTTCGTGATGTTGCTCTTGCTCTCGTCAGGAAAATCAGGATCGACGCACCCCTGCTGATAGGATCCATACGCCGCCAAGTAAGGATCGAGCGGATAGTTCGTCCTTCCTTCTTCATCGATCCCTAGGATGAAGTAGCGAAACTTACCATGCCGCGAAGCAATCCAAGGCGTCAACCGATACGCGGTCTGGTACGACTTTCCCGGACTAGCCGCCGTCTCCATCCGCTTGCGCAGATTGAGATAGTAGGTGCGTTGAAAATTGCCGTGACGGGGCCCCGTTTGCGGGTAGCATTCGAGCGGCGGCCAAACGACTGACGGCGAATCTCGCCGAAACGCATCGAACGGATCGTGATCTGTTTCGCCCGGCCGCGTGCCGTCCGGATTGAGCGGCTGGCGATCGGAAACGACCCCGGCGGGCCAACGAAGCCAACCGATCGGCTCGCCCCAACCGTCAATGAACTCGCGAGCGCCGTCGCCGTCGACGTCGCCAATTTCATTCTTCGAGAATTGCGCCCGCGCCTCCCCGTCGCCCGTGGCTGTCATCACGACCATGTACAGCATCTCGCCGAGCTCCGAAAACCCCTCATTGACAACCGACTGTTGAGTCTGTGCGTAGTAACGCCGATACACGTGCGTGAGCGGCGGCGCCTGCGAGAGAATTTGCGGTTCGTAACGCACGTCTCCCCAACGTTCCGGCATCTCCATCTTCATCAGTTCGCGCAATCCCAATAGTCGCGCGTCGGCGATCATCTGCCCGCGAGCGAGCGAACGCATCCGATAGTCCTCGGGATTCGTCGCCTCGCCAACCCAGCGGTCGATTGCCTGAGTGATGCTCGGGTCGACGTCGATCCGCCGCGTCTCGTACGAAGCGTAACGTTCCATGATCAATTCATGAATCTTCGCGATCGTGCTTTGCGTTCGCCGCACACGCGCGCTCTCGATCGCGGCCGCGGCAGTCCCCAGAATCGCCGCGGCGATGATCGCCATGATGGTCATGGTGACCAGCAATTCGATCAGCGTCAGCGCACCTCGCCCGATTCCCCTGCGCATGGCGTACCTTGCCGTTTCTTGGCCAAACTTTTGCGAGCATGCTTGCCAACCGCGCAGCACGCTTCGCAGCGTTTCGAGAGAACGTTCAGAGAGAACGAAAAAGAACGGGGCTCATCCCAACAGCCCCACGCGATAAGCCAACCGCCGCCGCTAGGGCGTTGACGCCCAGCGCAGTGGTCTCTCGCCCGAGTGCACAACCGCGTGCCAGACGCTTTCGGCGCATGCCGAAGCCATGAAAAGAGTACGCATCGCCCCATTCTCCGTTCCAAGGAAAAGGGTCGCCGTTGTTCCAGACGGCCGACCTCCCGGCAACGTAATCTTTCGAAGCCGGCAATGCAATCTTATTTATACCGCAACGCTCCACGCTCAAACAAACGCCCGCCCAGCTGCCGTCCCGCGTCCCCCCGCTCCCCGCCAGTAACCGCGGGTCAACGACCCGCCGGAGCGAAACTCAAACCACGTCGCCCCTCCCTCCTCCCCGCGCCAATCCCCAATTCTCAGCCATGCGTCCGTTTTCCTTAGCCCCCGATTCTTCAAACCGGGGGGCATGCTCTCGCCCCTCAAGGCGTGAGCATGCCGAACCTTCGCGAAGACTCCAGCGTGCTTCAGCATGTCGACGCTCCGCGACGACATGCCACCCGCAGCCAATCGCAGTCCGCGCCGCCACTGCTTACAATGGCGTTGCGAGCGCCCAGCGTTCGCAACAACACAGCCATCACCGATCGAGGTACCAACACATGCAGCGGCGAGATTTCCTAGTCCAAGGCGGAGCCGCCAGTGCCGCGGCGCTCGGCGCCATCAGCACCGCCGTCGCGGCCGACGCCAAACCTTCCGTCGCCCCCGGCACGAAGTTCAAGCTGAAGTACGCCCCCCATCCCGGCATGTTCGAAAACCACGCCGGCAAGGACTATCTCGACCAACTGAAGTACGCCGCCGACCAAGGCTTTACTGCTTGGGAAGACAACGGCATGAAGGGCCAGTCGGTCGAGATGCAAGAGAAGATCGGCAAGACCCTCGCCGACCTCGGCATGACGATGGGCGTCTTCGTCGCGCACGGCAACTTCGGCGCGAAGTCGTTCGTTCGCAAGGACGACAAGGAAGGCCGCGCTAAGGTGGTACAAGACGTGAAAGATAGCGTCGACGTCGCCAAGCGCGTCGGCGCCAAGTGGATGACGGTCGTCCCCGACGGCTACGACAACAACGTCGAGTGGGGCTACCAAACGGCCGCTTGCGTCGATCTCCTCCGCGAATGCGCCGCCGTCTTCGAGCCGCACGATTACGTGATGGTCCTTGAGCCGCTCAACTGGTGGACCAACCACGCCGGGCTCTTCCTCCACAAGATTCCGCAGGCGTACGAAGTCTGCCGCGCGGTCAACAGCCCCGCCTGCAAGATTCTGTTCGACGTCTACCACCAGCAAATTCAGGAAGGGAACCTCATCCCCAACATCGACCTCGCCTGGGACGAAATTGGCTACTTCCAATCGGGCGACAACCCCGGCCGCAACGAACCCGGCACCGGCGAAATCAACTACCGCAACATCTTCAAGCACCTCCACGCGAAGGGGTACAACGGCGTCATCGGCATGGAGCACGGTAAATCAATCGGCGGCAAAGAAGGCGAAATCGCGCTCATCGAGGCCTACCGCGCCGCGGATGATTTTTGAGTTGCGAGTTGCGAGTTGCGAGTTGCGAGTGAAATAATCCCCCTCCCTCGAAGGCAGGGGCAAGGGGAGGGATTCCCAAACGCAGCAAATCACCAAAAAAAGAACAGCCCCGACCTAGCCAGGTCGGGGCTGCTATTACTTACTCACTTAAACGCGTGCTCACCAACTCACCAGCGAAGCCGGCCTCAGCCCCCCTTCGCTTCGAGTTCCTCAATCACCTTGAGCACCGTCTCCGGATCCTTCGCCGCATCGACCTTATCGTTCTTGTAAGCGATCTTCCCCTCGTCATCGATAATAAAGGTCCAACGCGAGGTGACGATCGAGTCGGGGCTGTTGCTCAGCAGCTTCACGCCAAACGCCTTGGCAATCTCGCCCTTAGGATCAGCCAGCAGCGTGAAGTTCAACTCATGCTCGCTCTTGAAGTTCTGGTGGCTTTCGACCGAGTCGCCGCTCACGCCGATGATTTCGACGTCCTTGCCAGTGAAGTCCTTCTGCATATCGCGATAGGTGCAGGCTTGCTTCGTACAGCCCGGCGTCATGTCCTTCGGGTAAAAGTAGAGCACGATGATCTTTTTGCCGACATGATCGTCCGACTTCCAAGCTTTCCCTTCGTCGTTATCGCCAGCGAACTTGGGGGCCTTGTCGCCGACCTTCAGGTCGACCGGTTTCGTTTCATCGGCATAAGCAGTCATGGCAGTCGCCGCAAGCAGCGCGGCACAAAGAGTGAGGGAGAGGAACCGTAACATGAGAGCCTCCAAAAGGTGGGAACCATCGCCGCTAGGACTGGCACGGTCGTCCGCCTGCCAGTGGGCGATGGCGAACATACGGGGCGGGACGAAGTTGCCCCTTCACTCTACCGGCGACGGTGCGGGAGGACCAGTTGCCGCGGGCCGCGGCGAACCTCTCCAGGCACGCGGTACGGAAGTTGCCGTTCGACAGTTGCTTCTGTCGAAAGGTTCAACACCAAGGCTCCCGGCCATGAACGACACGCTGCCCGACTACGCCGGACGGCTCGACGCCCTCCACCAGGCCCTCGCCGCTGACTTCCGCGCGATCATCGCCCGGCTGCCGTGGCGCGAGCATGAGTCTATCCTCGACCCCGGCTGCGGCGACGGGTTCTTCACGGGGCTGCTGGCTGAGCGCTTGCCGCGCGGCGTCGCCGTGGGACTCGACACGTCGACCGCGTTCCTCGCAGCGGCCGAGGCGCGGCTAGCTGAGCAGATCGAAGCGGGTCGCGTTCGGCTGGTCGAAGGGAACGTCGATCGGCTGCCGTTCGACGACGCTACGATCGACGGCATCTTCTCGGCCCACAGCATGCAGAGTTATCCCGACCTGCCGCACGCCCTCCGCGAGTTCCGCCGCGTCCTCCGCGCCGGCAGCACGCTGGCGATCCTCGAGACCGACAACGCCCACTCGATCATGCTCTCCTGGCCGCCCGATCTCGAGCTCGCCGTCCGCCAAGCGGAGCATCGCGAGATCGGCGACGAGGACAGCTACATCGGCACTTACTTCCCGCGGTTCGCCTCGCGGCTGCTGGCCGAGGCGGGCTTCACCGACCTGCAGCGCGAGTATGTATTCGTCGAGCGGCAACCGCCGGTCGACGAGCCGCTCGAACGATATGTGGAACTCTATCTCAAGTACTTGGCTGAACAAGCGAGCGGGCGCCTCGATGCAGCAACTACCGCCCGCTTGGCCGAGATCGGCGATCCGCGGTCGAAGCGGTTCCTCCCGCGGCAGGAGAACTTCTTCTTCGGCTCGCTGCAGACGTTGATCACAGCGCGAGCCTGAGCCGAAGGGCAACAAAGGAATTTGCCCGCCAATGCAGTAGGCAATTGCTCGCGGATCGCTTACATTAGCGGCGCATTGGCCCTTGTGTTCTAAACTGTAACGCGGCTTGGCCATGACTCCTTTTCTATTGATTGAGCGCGCTCTTTGTTGCTCAGGCTTCTCTGTCCCCATTCTGGGGCACGCACCCGTCGAGCTATGAAAGGCTTCGATTCAATGCACACGACCTCCGCAGAGACCCACCCCCGTGCGGCGACTCAGGTCGCCGGTGATGTTCCGCTTCGTCGATTTGCATCTTCAACAAACTTTACACGCTGGGCCCAACGAGCCCTCTTGGCGATCGCTCTAATCGCCTGCAACGCCGGCTCCCTCTGGGCGAGCGAAGCCGACCTGGCGATCCCCGATCTCCACCAGGGTCGATTCGTCATCTTCGGCAACGAGATCTCTGGCTACAACCTGCTGCTCTATGGCTCGTTCGTTATCTGCGGCACGCTTGGCATCAGCCTGTTTCTCCGCCGGCAGATCGCGATGCTGCCAGCACATGAGTCGATGCTCAAGGTGGCTGAGATCATCTACCAGACGTGCCGCACGTACCTGATTCAGCAGGGCAAGTTTCTCATCCTGCTCTTCCTGATTATCGCCGCGGCGATGGCCTACTACTTCCTCAAGCTGCAGGACGAGACGCTCAAGACGACCGGCCTCGTGCTCCTCTTCTCGATCATCGGCATGATCGGTTCGTACTGGGTCGCTTGGTACGGCATCCGCGTAAACACATACGCCAACGCCCGCACCGCGTTCGCCTCGCTGCGGGGCGAACCGCTCGACGTGGTGAACATCCCTCTCCGCGCCGGCATGTCGATCGGCCTGTTCCTGATCTCGCTCGAACTGGTGATGATGGTGATCATCCTCCTGTTCCTCCCCCGCGAGATCGTCGGCTACTGCTTCCTCGGCTTCGCAATCGGCGAGTCGCTCGGCGCCTCGGTGCTGCGGATCGCCGGCGGCATCTTCACGAAGATCGCCGACATCGGCTCCGACCTGATGAAGATCGTCTTCAACGTCAAGGAAGACGATCCCCGCAACCCGGGCGTCATCGCCGACTGCACGGGCGACAACGCCGGCGACTCGGTTGGCCCGACGGCCGACGGCTTCGAAACCTACGGCGTCACCGGCGTCGCGCTGATCGCGTTCATCACCCTCGCCGTGCCGAACGTCGACATCCAAGCGAAGCTGATCGTCTGGCTCTTCGCGATGCGGTTCCTGATGGACTTCATGTCAGGCGTCTCCTACTTCATCAACCAATCGATCTCCGAAACGAAGTACCGCGGCTTGAAGGAGTTCGACTTCGAAGCCCCGCTCACTCGCCTGATCTGGATCGCGGCGATCCTGTGCATCACCACCTCGTTCGGCATGAGCTGGCTGTTGATCGGCGACATCTCCGTCGGCGACAAGCCAATGCCGCAGCTCTGGTGGCAACTCGCAACGATCATTAGCTGCGGTACGCTGGCCGCGGTGCTAATTCCCGAGTTCACCAAAGTCTTCACCAGTTCCCACTCGAAGCATGTCCACGAGATCGTCACCGCCTCCCGCGAGGGCGGCCCTTCACTCACGATCCTTTCCGGCATCGTGGCGGGTAACTTTAGCGCCTTCTGGAACGGCATGCTGATCACAGGGCTGATGGCGGGCGCCTACTTTGTTAGCCTGCAGGGCCTCGACGAGTTGATGACGGTCACCCTGCAATCCGGAGTCGGTCAGGTCGGCGTCGGCTCGATCTTCGCCTTCGGCCTCGTCGCCTTCGGCTTCCTCTGCATGGGCCCGGTAAACATCGCCGTCGACAGCTACGGCCCGGTGACCGACAACGCCCAGTCGATCTTCGAGCTCGCTCAAACGGAAAGCATTCCCGGCATTCACGAGCAGATCAAACGCGACTTCGGCTTCGAGCCCGACTTCACGATGGGCAAGCACTATCTCGAAGCGAACGACTCGGCCGGCAACACGTTCAAGGCGACCGCCAAGCCGGTGCTCATCGGCACGGCGGTCGTCGGCGCCACGACGATGATCTTCTCGATCATCTTACTGCTCGGCAGGGCAGGGTACCTGCGGCTGAGCCTCACCGACGCGCCGGTGCTGCTCGGCTTCATGGCCGGCGGCTCCGTCATTTACTGGTTCTGCGGCGCGTCGATGCAAGCGGTCACCACCGGGGCCTATCGCGCCGTCGAGTACATCAAGAAGAACATGGACCTCACGAAGAAGGAGGCTGACATCGAAGATTCGAAGGCGATCGTGAAGATCTGCACGCAGTACGCCCAGAAGGGGATGTGGAACATCTTCATCACCCTGATGGCGATCACGCTGGCCTTCGCCTTCTTCGATCCGAACTTCTTCGTGGCCTACCTCGTTTCGATCGCCGTGTTCGGTCTGTTCCAAGCGATCTACATGGCGAACGCCGGCGGTGCGTGGGACAACGCGAAGAAGCTGGTCGAGGTCGATCTCAAGGAAAAGGGAACCCCGCTCCACGAGGCGAGCGTCATCGGCGATACGGTCGGTGATCCCTTCAAAGACACGAGCTCCGTGGCCCTCAACCCGATCATCAAGTTCTCGACACTGTTCGGCCTGCTGGCCGTCGAGATCGCGGTGAAGATGAAGGAAGCGGCCCACGCCAGCGGGACTCGCGACTACACGAGCGCGATCGGCGCCGTGCTGCTTGCGATCGCGCTAGTCTTCGTGTGGCGATCGTTCTACGCGATGCGGATCCCGCAGGCGTAGCGGCGCACAAGTTCGATTGATAACACCAAGTAGCCCCGACCTAGCTAGGTCGGGGCTATTTTCGTTTGACGCTGCGTGTGCCTCTAGCCCCGGGCTCCGCCCGGGGATCGCTCACCACGCCGGCAACCGTAACCCCAACGCGACATCACCCCCGGGCGGAGCCCGGGGCTAGAGAAAAGCTCAACGCCGCCACTGCAATTGAAACGACAACCCCAACCCCGGATCGAACTCGACCTCGTCGGTCCGATCATCCGTAAAGCTCGTCCCTTGAAACAACTGACGATCGAATAAGTACGCCGCCGTTAGCTCGAGCGTAAACCCATTGAAGAGCGCCCGCTCGAGCCCGACGGCGGCGCGTTGATCGAACACATAGAATCGCTGATCATCCTCAAGACGATCAGCGAGGAAATAAGTCTCGTTGTTGGTGCGATAGTAAGCGAGCAAGGAAAAATCCTCGCTGATAGTCCGCCGCACCCGTGCGTCGAAGTTCGTCAGCGGCATGTAGGTCGCCGTGAACTGCCAATCTTCGTTCGGCCGATAGTCGAGCGCCGGTGGCAGGCCGATCTTCGCTTCGAACTGCTCGCTCGGCCGCCACACGTACGCCACGCCTGGCAGCGGGTACGGCAGCTGCGACGTCGGCGAGTAGAAGATGCTGAAGTTCCAATCGTCCCGCTCGTTCTTCGCCGGCTTGTTGTAGAAGGCGATCGCCGTGAGCGTGAGGTCGCGCGTCGCCGCGTACGGCTGGTCGCTCGCCGAGCCGAACATCGCGGTGCCGCCAACGGTGGCGCCGCTCGCCAGCGGGTGGATGTTCATCACGCCCGTCTGCACCGACCAGAGCTGGCTCGGCACGCGCTGGCCCGAATCAGGCAGGATCGCGTCAGTGGCGAGTTCGAGCCGATCAAGCTTCGCGATCCCGATCCAGAGCGGCTTGCCTTCCGCCGGCATCGCGAGTGGCAGGGAGACGCGAGCGAACTCGGCGTTCATCGCAAGTTGCGACGCTTGCCCGTCAACGTCGACCTGCGGCGACCAGAATCCGCCCAGCGCGACCGGCGATCCTCCGCCGAGGATGCCCTTCGACTTCGCGCGTTTGCGAAGCGAATCACTGAGCGTCCCGTCGACCTCTTCGCCCTCGGCGAGCGTCTCTTCCGCGAGCAGCGCGTCGGCCTCTTCCAGAAGGGCATAGTCGCCGACCGCTGCCTCATCCTCGACGGGCGGCAGCGGCGTAAGCTCTGGCGGCGTGAAGAGCAGGGCGTTCGGCGGTGATTGAGCGGAAGGGTTCGCCGGGCTGGCGGGCGTTTGGGCGCCAGCCTCCGCCAGATCGAGCGCAGCGCAAAGGGCCAGTTGCAGGACCCTCGTGACCAAACGCTTCGACACTCGCTGACTCCACTTCGCCGCACCGCATCCGTACGAGGCGAGAGAGTACCGGCACGCCAGCAGAGCAACAATGGAGATTGCCGCATCTAGCCCCGGGCTCCGCCCGGGGGTCGCTCACCACGCCGGCAATCGTAGCCCCGACGCGACTTCACCCCCGGGCGGAGCCCGGGGCTAGAAGCTGCTAGCAGCACGCGTCGAAGTTCACGACTTCTTCACCCGCTCATAAGCAGCCAGCGCCGCATCGCGAGCTTCATGGTGATCAACCATCGGCCGCGGATAAGTCTTCCCCAGTTCGACGCCCGCCGCTGCCAACTCTTCCTCAGGCGCAGTCCACGGTTCGCGCAGCCACTTCGTCGGCAGCTTGGCGAGTTCGGGCACCCAGCGGCGAATGTATTCGCCGTCGGGGTCGGCCTTCTCGGCCTGCATCGTCGGGTTGAACACGCGGAAGTAGGGCGCCGCGTCGGCCCCGCAGCCGGCGGTCCACTGCCAGCCGAGCGTGTTGTTCGCGAGGTCGGCGTCGACGAGCGTGTCCCAAAACCACTCGGCGCCGCGGAGCCAGGTGAGCCGCAGGTCTTTCGTGAGGAACGACGCGACGATCATCCGCGTGCGGTTCGGCATGAAGCCGGTCGTCCACAGCTCGCGCATCGCGGCGTCGACGATCGGGAACCCCGTTCGCCCGCGCTGCCACGCGCGGAGGTCTTTCTGGCTTCGCCGCCAGGGAAAGCCGCGGAACTGTTCGCGTAGCGGCTCGGCGGGCGTCTGCGGGAAGTGGTAGAGCAGGTGGTACGCGAACTCCCGCCAGCCGACTTCCTTCAAGAAGACCTCGGCGCTTTGCCGCGTCTTCGAGGCGCCGCTCGTCGACTTCTCTTTTAAGGCTTCCAACGCCTTCTCGACGGCCGCCCAAATCTGCCGCGGGCTGATCTCGCCGAAGTGCAGGTGCGGCGAGAGCCGCGATGAACCTTCGATATCAGCCCGATCGCGATCCTCGCGGTACCGGGCGATCGCCTCGCCAACGAACTCGTGCAGCCGCCGCTCCGCCGCCGGGGCGCCTGGCTCCCACGCCTTCGCAAATCCTGCATCCCAAGCGATCGTCGGCAACAACTCTAACTCCGCGAGTTTGAGCGTCGCCGGCCACTTCGACGGGCCCGCGACTTCGCGCGGTGCGGCGAGCGTCTCGTGCTTCACGTTGGCGCCGAGGCACGCCTTCCAAAACGGCGTGAAGACTTGGTAGGGCGCCCCCTGCTTCGTGGTGATCGTCCACGGCTCGTGGAGCAGCGAGCCGTTAAAACTCTCAGCCTGCACTCCGCGCGAGAGGAGCGCCGCCTTCACTTGCTTATCGCGTTCGATCGCCGCCGGCTCATAGCGGCGATTCCAGTAGACGGCGGTGGCGCCCGTCTGTTCGAGGAGTTCGTCGAGCGTTTCCTGCGTCGGGCCGCGACGGATGATCAGCCGCGAACCGCGCTGCCGCAGTTGCTCGTCGAGACTGGCGAGCGAATGGTGGAGCCACCACCGCGACGCCCCGCCGAGCGGCCAGTCGCCTTCTTCCTCGGGCGCCCAGATGTAGACGGGAATCACGCCGCCGCGGTCGACGGCGCGGCGCAAGGCCGGTTGATCGCCGATGCGGAGATCTTGGCGGAACCAGACGATAGTGAGTGGCTTGGTCATGGGTTCAACTCGCGCCGCAACCGCAGTACGGCCTGCTCCTTCGCCTTCGCTTCGACTTCGATCGTCAGCGTTCGCCCCAACCAGCAGGCCGGCATGTCCGCCACGTCTATAAAATCGTGATGCCGTTGCGGGCCCGGGCCGTTCCAACCCTCTTTTGGACTCGAGAGATGAAACATCGGCTCGCGGTTCCAGGTGCCGATCGCCGCCTCGGTCGCCTCTTCCACCGTCAGCTCGTCGCGGCAGCAGCGATGGTGGTGCACATCGTATACCAGGGGGATCCCCTCGGCCTTGCACAGTGGCAGCAGCTCGCCAGGCGTGTAGATCTTATCGTCGTTCTCAACGGTAAGCCGCGTGCGAGCCCGCTCCGACAGTCGGCCGAGATTGCGGGCAAAGCGTTCGAGCGCAGCCGAGCGCGAATCGTACGCCCCCCCGCCGTGGATGTTCACCACATCGGCGTTGATCCACTCGGCGACCTCGGCCTGGTACTCGATGTCCTCGATCGATCGGTCGACCACATCCTCGCGCGGCGAGCTGAGTACGACGAACTGATCGGGATGAAACGACGTGCGGACACCGAGTTCCTTCGCTCGCGCGCCGCAGGCTTTGAACCGCTCGACGATCGCCGCGCCGCCGGGCAGTTTCGTCACGTCGTAGCCAACGGCCGGATGCGTCTTCACCGGCAAGATCTGGCTGTTCACGCGGAACGCGCCGATGCCGAGGCGATGGCAGCACTCGATCGCCGCGAAAAGGGCGTCGGCGTTCGCTTGGCAGATCTCCGAGAGTTTTAAGTCGCGCGCCACCGGCGCGAGCTTTTGGCAGACGGCCGCGGTGGTGGTGCGGAACTTGATCGGCTCGTCGACGAACTGGCAGCAGAGCCCCAGCCGTAGGGAACTTGCGGACGCCTGCTTCGTTGCCATTTAGGCGCCTACCGCTTCAGTTGAGAATGTTGCCGCGGTGACGCCCGGCAAGAACGCCGCATCGTAGACCTCGCGCCCGCCGCGGACGAATTCGAGCGAGCCGGTTTCGACGCCACGCGCGTAGTCAACGACCGCGATGCCCGAGCGGAGCCGCGGCCAACGTTCTCGAACCGGCGGCGCGTCGAGAATGTGCCGCTTGCGAATGCGCGACAGGCCGACGATCGCGCGATCGCCGACAAACGTCAGCCCGCGGGTCATGCCGGGGAGTTCGATTACCGGCTCGCACGTCTCGCGTTTCAAGTGAACGGTCGCGAGGGCGCCGCGGCCCGAATCGCAGAGCCACCACCGCCCATCATGCCAACGGGGCGAGTGCGGCATGCTCAACCCGCGGACCGCGACTCGATTCTGACGCACGTCGAGTAGCACGCCCGATGCGAATCGATCGCCCGCACGCCACGCCGCTGGTTCGGCGCGTTCGCAAAATGCCGTTGCCATCGCGAGCCGCCCGTCGCGGACGCCGATGCCGTTGAGGTGACAACAATCGGTCGACGCTGCTGTTGACGCGTGTGCCATGAATGGCGGTTGCCATGTCCGCTTGAAATTGGCATGTTCGCTCGGCCGCGCGACGCAGTTGAATCGCGTGTTGGCGAACAGCAGGCCGCGGCGATCGAATGCGAGGTCGTGAGCGTCGAGCCTGCCGGTAGCGTTTACTTGCCGGGGCGTGATGGTCTGTACTTCGGCTCGGTCGACAGCGTGCTCAAGCGAGTCGCTGCCGATCTCCAGCTGCCAGAGATGGTCGCGCGTCGCCACCGCCAATTGATTGCCGCTTACTGCCAATCCCATCGGCCGCGGCAACGAGCAGTAGCTGGCGGTAAGCGTGCCGTCAGGCGCTGAGAAGAGGGCGAGCTTCCCCGAGTTGTACGTCGTCACGGCGAGCGTGCCGCCGCTCGCGGCGAGCCACTCGACGAAGTCGCCGAGCACCCGCAGTTCGATCGGGCGGGCGGCGACGATCGGAGGCGGGGCCAAGCGGCGGCGGGACGAGGTGGGCATGGTTCGAGTGTAGCGAGAATCGCCGGCGGGTTGCAGCAGCTCAAACGAACTTCCAGATTCTTCGCTCCGCTCAGAATGACAGAGTGGCCGGCGTGACCACGACGCTCAACCGCCAATTTGCAGCGACTGCCCCGTCACGAACGACGATTCCTCGCTAGCAAAGTAGAGGGTCGCGGCGCCGATCGCTTCGGCTAATTCCGATTCAGACGTGACGCCGCCGCTGCGGGCGATGATTTGGTTCACCGTGATGCCGGCCGCCGCGAGTTGCCGGGCCTCGGCCTGCAGCAGCGCCGCTTGAGCCGTGCGGGCGGTGATCGCGGCCATCGAACTCGGGTCGCCGTCAGCGATGAAGATAATTCGCCCCCAGCCCGCGCGACGCATGGCGGGGACGACGTTGCTCAGAATCGCCGTCGGCAGGGCGACGAGGGTCCGCTGCTGGCGTTCGACCGCTTCCCAATCGCCGTTCGCAACGGGCGAATCGCTCGTCACAGTCACGAGGACGACGATGTTCGGGAACTCCGCCGGGGTCTTCCCCACGGCGTGATACGCCTCAAGCGTCCCCTGCGAAACGGTAGCTCCCGCTGCGGCGAGCGCGACCTCCGCCTGCCGGGTCAATTCCCCCGCGGCTCCGAGCACCAACGCAGTACGGCCTTTGAGACGATACAACTCCCGCTCCGACGACATGCAACTCCCCCCGTTCCGGCGTGACAAGTGGGGTGAGTTTACCTTGAGATTGTTTAGCAGGCCAAGGCTTGAAATTGCGGCAATATTTATCCGCGCGTTTTCGCTGTTGATCGTGACGCAATTCAAAGCCACCGGCTCGCTCGGCCTGCGGCTCTTACTGTTAGTTAGGCGATGATCTCTTTAATCGGTTCCGTATGTTCAACGCCGACGAGCTTCTGGTCGAGTCCGCGGAAGAAGTAGCTGAGCGCGTTGGGGTCGAGGCCGAGTTGATTGAGCACCGTCGCATGCAGCCGTTTGACGTGCATCGGTTGGTCGACGGCGACGCTGCCGATTTCGTCGGTTTGGCCAACGCTCACGCCCCCCTTCACGCCGCCGCCGGCCATCCACATCGTGAACCCCATCGAATTGTGGTCGCGGCCCGTGCCGACGTCGTATTCGGCGGTCGGCTGGCGGCCGAACTCGCCGCCCCAGACGACGAGCGTTTCTTCCAAGAGGCCGCGCTGCTTGAGATCTTTCAAGAGGCCTGCGATCGGCAGGTCGGTCGCTCCGGCGTGCTTCGTGTGGTTCGAGACAAGGTCGCCGTGGGCGTCCCAGTTGTCGTCGTTGTGCGAGCCGCCCGAGTAAACCTGAATGAAGCGGACTCCACGCTCCACTAACCGGCGAGCGAGCAGGCACCGCGTGCCGAACTGGCGGGTCTGCTCGTTGTCGAGGCCGTACAGTTTTTTCGTATGCTCGGTCTCTTGGCTGAGATCGACCGCCTCCGGGGCATGTTGCTGCATCTTGTAGGCCAGCTCGTAGGTCGAGATCCGCGACGCGAGATCAGCCTGATCGAGCCGCGGCTGGCGGTGGCGTTCGTTGAGTTTGGCGAGCGTATCGAGCAAGTCGCGCTGCAGCGGGCGGGTCGTGCCCTCGGGCAGCTTGAGGTCGTTGATCGGCGAGCCGTCGGGCCGAAACACCGTGCCGGCGTAGGTCGCCGGCATGTAGCCGCTCGACCAGTTCTTCGCGCCGCTGATCGGGCCGCCGGTGTGGTCGAGCATCACGACGTAGCCCGGCATGTTTTCATTGACAGAGCCGAGGCCGTAATTCACCCAGCTGCCGATCGAGGGGCTGCCGCTTTGCAGTTTGCCCGAGTTCATCATCAGCATCGCCGAGCCGTGGATCGGTGACTCGGCGGTCATCGAATGCATGAACGCGATGTCGTCGACCGAGTGGGCGAGGTTCGGGAAGAGATCGCTCACCCACTTGCCCGATTGGCCGTACTGCTTGAACTTCCAGCGCGGTTCGACGATGCGGCCTTCGTTCTTGTGCCCGCCGCGACCGTGGGTTTTCACGGCGATCGTCTTGCCATCCATACCGACCATCGTCGGTTTGTAGTCGAACGTGTCGATGTGGCTGGGGCCGCCGTACATGAACAAGAAGATGACGCTCTTGGCTTTGGCGGAGCCAGGCGCAGGCTTGGGCGCGAGCGGGTTGGCCGCGGCGCCGAGCGCTCCGTCGGCCGACAGCAGCGACGCTAGCGCCGCCGCGCCGAACCCGCAGCCGCTCTCCCACAAAAACTCCCGCCGCGTTCGACCGCAGAAGTTGTGCATGTGATTGGTCATCGTCTGGCTCTTTGATTCTTCCTCTGCGCCTTTGCGCCTCTGCGAGAGATCTTTCCGAAGTAGTTTCTCGCAGAGGCGCGGAGACGCAGAGGGAAGATGGAGTGTTTTTAGTCGAGGTAGAGGAATTCGTTTTGGTTGAGCGCGACTAGGCACCAGTAGCGCAGTGCTTCTTGGGGGTCGCGGTTGTGGTCTTTCGTTAGTTGATTTAATAGGTCGAGGCCGTCGGTGATTTCTTCCTTCGTCGCTTCGCGGCCGAGGGTGATTTCGATCGCGCGGGCGACTTGGTCTTTCGGATCGTCGCCCGCTTCGGTACGGACGCGGTCGGCGAGATAGCCCGCTTGTTCGTTGGCGAATTGGCCGTTGAGCATTGACAGCGCTTGGCCCGGCTGCGTTGTGTTGAACCGCGCTTCGCAGCTCGCGTCGACGTCGGGGAAGTCGAACGCCGTGAGCAGCGGCGTTAGCAGCGAGCGTTTCACGTAGATGTAAACGCTGCGGCGGGACTGTTCCTTGGCCGACGACTTGCCCCAGCCTTGGCCTGGCATCGACTGCGTGGCGAGGACTTCGGGCGACATCTCGGGGTAGAAGCTTGGGCCGTACATGTCGAGGTTGAGCTTGCCGCTGGCAGCGAGCGTCGCGTCGCGGAGCTCTTCGGCGCCGAGCCGACGGAGGTCGAATCGCCACAGGTTGTCGTTCAGCGGATCGGCGGCGAGCGCGGCCGCGTCGGCCTGGCTCGACATCTGGTAGGCGCTACTGGTCATGATCAAGCGGTGGAGCGGCTTCAGCTTCCACTCGTGCTCGGTGAGCCAGATCGCCAGCCAGTCGAGCAGTTCCGGATGCGTCGGCACGTCGCCGAGTTCGCCAAAGTTGTTCGCCGAGCGGACGAGGCCGCGGCCAAAATGGTGCTGCCAGACACGGTTGGCGATCACCCGTGACGTGAGCATGTTGTCGTCGGACGCGATCCAGTCGGCGAGCACCTTGCGACGCCCGGCTGAACGAGCGCCCTCGGGCGCTGCGGGAATCGTCGGCTGTTCGACGCCGAAGAGCTGCGGGAAGCGAGGTTCGACCACGTCGCCCGGGACGTGAGGGTTGCCGCGAACATTGAGGTGCGTCGGCTCCGGGTGCGCGTTGCAGCGCGCGAGCGCGAGGGCCCAGTCGGGAGCGCTCTTCTGGTTGAGCTTCTTCAAGTCCTCTTGCGCTTCGTTCAGCCGGGCGAGCGTCTGCTGGTACTGCTCCCACTCCGAGTCGTTGAGATAGTCCTTCAGCTTCGTCTTGAGCAACCCTTCGCGGCGTTGCGTTTCCGAACGGCGTTGGTCGGGGCCGCTCATCCGCTTCACGCCGACTTGTTCCATCGAATACTTTTCGCGGCTGATCGTCCGAATCCGCTGGCGACGCTCGCCCCGCTCGGCCGCGTTCGCGGGCACGGTGAGATCCCACTGGTTGTTCGTTTGCAAATCGCCCCGTTCCGCAAACGGCGTCACGTCGGCGAAGAAGGCGGCCATCCCGTAGTAGTCTTTCTGCGGAATCGGATCGATCTTGTGATCGTGGCAGCGGGCGCACCCGACGGTGAGGCCGAGAAAGGCTTGGCTCGTGGTGGCGATGAGGTCGTCCATTTCATCGCTGCGCGCCTGGACCGAATCGGCTGGCTCGTCGTCCCAAATCCCCAATCGGTAGTAACCGGTGCCAATGATTGAGTCGCGCGTCACCTCGTCGAGCTCGTCGCCGGCGAGTTGCTCCTTCACGAACCGGTTGTACGGCTTGTCGTCATTGAAACTGCGGATGACATAGTCGCGATACTTCCAGGCGTATTGCTTTTCGCCGTCACGCTCAAAGCTATTCGTCTCGGCGAAGCGGACGAGGTCGAGCCAGTGTCGACCCCAACGCTCGCCGTAGTGGGGCGAAGCGAGGAGCTTGTCAATTAGCTTCTCCCACGCGTCGGGCGATTCGTCGGCGAGGAACTCTTCGAGTTGCTGTTCACTCGGCGGCAAGCCGGTGAGGTCGTAGTAAGCGCGCCGGCAGAGGGTGCGTTTGTCCGCCTGCGGCGCAGGCTGCAGGTTGTTCGCTTCGAGCTGCGCCAGAATAAAGGCGTCGATCGGCGTCTGCACCCACGACTTGTGGGGGCTTGCTTCCAAAGCCGGCGGCTCGTGCTTTTCTGGGGCGACAAATGCCCAGTGCTTTTGGTACGCCGCACCTTCGGCGATCCAGCGTCGGAGCACGTCGACTTCGTGTGGAGTAAGCGGCTTGCCTTCGGGCGGCATCCGCGTGAACTCGTCCTCTGAAGTCACCCGAGCGAGCAGTTCACTCGAATCAACGTCTTCCGGCACAATCGCGAACGATCCCGAGTCAAGCTCCGCAAGGGCATGATCGCGGCTGTCGAGCCGCAGACCCCCTTCGCCCGAGTCGGGCCCGTGACAGGCAAAGCAGCGGCGTGCGAGGATCGGTTTTACTTCGCGCGAGAAGTTCACCGGCGCCGCGTGGGACAGTTCAACGCCGCTCAGCAGCAAGCAGCCGACGAGCGTGAGCAGGGATAGAGAGGAGCGGAGGAGCATCCCTCCAGTTTACTCATCTGGGGTCTCCGCGGGAAAAGGGGACTAGCCGCAGCTGGAAAAGGGAGCCCGCAAAATGGCGTGGAGGGTTGAACTTTTCGGAATGCGCCGGCGGGGGCGTTGCCCCGCGGCTACTGGGAGGGCTTGAGTTCTTTTACGAGCCGCTAAGCGATGATGGAATCGATGGCGCGGGCTGGTTTGACGCCGGTCAGTTTTTGATCGAGGCCCTGGAACGGGAAGACGAGCCGTTCGTGATCGAGCCCCAGCAGCCGCAAGATCGTCGCTTGCAGATCGCGGACTTCGACCTTGTCGGCGATCGGTGCGTAGCCGATTGGATCGGTCTCGCCATGGCTATGTCCCGCGCGGACGCCGCCGCCGGCCATCCACAACGTAAAAGCGTGCGGGTGATGGTCGCGACCGACGAGCGTCATTTCCTTGCCGCCGCGGTTCTCGCGCATCGGCGTGCGGCCGAACTCGCCCGACCAGACGACGAGCGTTTCGTCGAGCAGCCCGCGCTGTTCGAGATCGAGCAACAGCGCGGTCACCGGCTGGTCGAGTTGCCGACACTTGTCTTTGAACCCGTGGTGGAGCGCTTCGTTCTCGCCGGCGCCGTGGGAGTCCCAACCCCAGTCGAACAGCTGCACGAAGCGAACGCCCCGTTCGATCAGCCGCCGCGCGAGCAGACAGTTGTTCGCCAGGCTCTCTTGCCCCGGCTGCGTGCCGTACATCTTGTGGATGTGGGCCGGCTCTTGGCTGTAGTCCATCGCGTCGGTCGCCGACATTTGCATGCGGTAGGCGAGCTCGTACTGGGCGATGCGGGTGAGCGTTTCGGGATCGGCCACCTCGTCGTACGTCTTGCGATTGACGTCGGCAATCGCGTCGACCATTCTTCCGCGAAGCGTGCGATCGATCCCCGGCGGGTTCGAGAGGAACAGCACCGGCTCGCCGCTCGAACGACACTGCACCCCTTGATAGACCGACGGGAGAAAGCCGGAGCCCCAGACGCTTTTGCCGGCGTCGGGGAACTTGCCGCCTGAGAGCAGCACGACGAAGCCCGGGAGGTTTTGGTTTTCCGAACCGAGGCCGTAAGTGGCCCAGCAGCCCATCGAGGCGTAGCCAAGGTTCTGATTGCCCGTGTGAACCAGCAGCTGCGCGGGGGCGTGGTTGAACTGGTCGGTGACCATCGTGCGGACGAAGCAGGCCTTGTCGACGACCTTCGCGAAGTGCGGCAAGCGATCGCTGAGCCAGGCGCCCGACTCGCCATGCTGGGCGAACTCGAATTGCGGGCCGAGCAACTTCGGCACGCCGCGGATGAACGCAAAGCGTTTGCCGGCGATGAACTCTTGCGGGCAGTCTTGGCCGTCGAGCTTTTTTAGTTCCGGCTTGTAATCGAAGAGTTCCAATTGGCTAGGGGCGCCCGCCATGTGGAGGTAGATCACTCGCTTGGCTTTGGCGACGAGCGGCGGCAACTGCGGAGCGAGGGGCTGCATCGGATCGCGAACCGCCGCAGTGCCTGAAGCTTGGACACTGCTGCCGAGCAGCGAATTGCCCAGCATGGACGCCAGCCACGTCGCGCCGAGACCGGCGACGCCGTCGCGGAGGAAGAGCCGTCGCGTCGTGTGGGCAAGTTCGGCTTGGGCCAGTTCGTTGATGAGTGAGTTACGCATTATTTGGTCAACAGATCGTCGAGGTTGAGCATCGCATTGGCGACGATCGTGAGGGCGTACTGGGAGCGATCTGTGGCAAGCGAATGCGCCGCCTGGGGGTCGGCGTCGTAAGCGAGCGCCGCTTCGTCATAGAGTTGCTGCAACCGCTGGAGCTTCGCCGCATGCGGCGCTTGGCCAGTGGCCAGCCGATAGCCGACGGCGATTTGCGCTGCGGGCTCACTCGCCGCGGCGGCCATCCGCTCAGCGAAGCCTTGGGCCAGTTCGATATAGGCTTCGTCGTTCAGCGTCGCGAGCGCCTGCAGCGGCGTGTTCGTTGCGATGCGGCGGACGGTGCAGATATCGCGGCTGGGGGCGTCGAACGTTGCCATGCTGGGGTAGCCGCTTGTTCGCTTCCAATAGATATAGACGGCCCGGCGGTAGCGATCCTCGCCTTCGGCATTCGTCCAAACCTCGCCGTTGTAGACGCTGCGCCAGACGCCGTCGGGTTGCGGCGGCATCACTGGCTTGCCGTACATCTTGGTCGAGAGCCGGCCCGAGAGGGCGAGCGCCTGGTCGCGGACCATCTCGGCGGAGAGCCGCGTCCGCGGGCCGCGCGAAACGAGCCGGTTTCGAGGATCGACCGCGAGCTTGTCGGACGACGCGCCGCTCGATTGGCGATAGGCGGACGACAGGACGATCGAACGCAGGAGCTGCTTGACGCTCCACGCTTGCTCGCCTTGGAAACGTAGCGCGAGATGATCGAGCAGTTCGGGATGCGAGGGGCGTTCGCCGGAGGTGCCGAAGTCCTCCGCGGTTTCGACGATGCCGATGCCGAAGAGTTCTTGCCAGATGCGGTTCACCATCACCCGCGCGGTGAGCGGGTTTTGCGGCGAGGCGATCCAGCGGGCCATCGCGAGGCGGTCGACCGGCCCGTCGCTCGCCAGCGGCGGCAGCACGGCCGGAACGCCGGCAGTCACCTCAGCTTCGCGATCGAGCCAGTTGCCGCGACCAAAGACTTGCGTGCGGCGGGCGAACCGGGCGGGTTGCTCGGCCATCACCGGCACGGCGAGCGAGGCGATGGCGGTCCGCTCCTTGCGCTTCGCAGCGAGCTCGCGGCGGAGTTCGCTGTAACGCGAATCGTTGGCGAAGGGAATCCAATCGTCGCTCGACGAGATCGAGTAGCGGCCGCGATTGATCACCAAGCCGCCGCCGCCCGAGTCGGTAAGGTCGAACCGCACGGCGAGTCGCAATCGCGCTCCCGGCGGAACCTCCACGGCCTGCTTGGGAATGAAGACGGCATAGCGCCGCGATGAAAGCCGCGAAAACGCCCCCCAGCCGTCGGCGTCTTTCCGCAGGCTCGCTTGCGGATCATTCAGCGGCGCCGCTTCATCGCAAAACGCGACGGCAAGCGGGACCTTGCTCAGCACGGCGCCGTCGGCGGCGACGAGTTCGCCGTCAAGTTTCGAGAGCACGAAGCCTTCGTCGGGAATTTTTAATGCAGCGGCCGCGTCTTTCGGCAGGGCGTCGATCCGCAGGGCGGTGAGGCGTTCGATCCCCGTGAGATCGAACTCAATTTTGAACAAGCTCCAGGCGGAGACCGTCCCTTCGCCGCGAACTTCGGCGACGCCGTCGGCCGGATCGGCGGCGATGATCATCGTCCCGCTGCCGGTGGTCGTGGCGGTGAGCGGCGTCAGCGGTTGCCAGCGGGCCGCGTCCTCGGCCAGCGGAGACTGCAATGCGTAGAGTTGCTGTTGCAGGGCGGCGATCTCGCGGTCGAGTCCCGCGGCCTTCTCCCACTGCTGCAAATCGTCCGGAATCGCCAGAGTCGGCGAGTCGTCGTTAAGATCGGCGTCGCGGCTCGTATTGAAGAACGCGACGAAGCTGTAGTACTCCTCGTGGCGGAACGGATCGTACGGGTGATCGTGGCACTGCGTGCAGCGGAAGGTCGACGCTTGCCACACCTGCCAGGTGGTGCTGACGCGATCGAGCACCGCTGCGAGGCGGTACTCTTCGTCGTCCGTCCCACCTTCGGTGTTCATCTGCGTGTTGCGATGGAACGCCGTCGCCAGCCGATCGGCAATCGTCGCATCAGGGAGCAAGTCGCCGGCGAGTTGGCGAATCGTGAACTCGTCGAACGGCATGTCGTCGTTGAGCGCGCGGATGAGCCAATCGCGGAAAGGCCAGATGTTGCGGTTCGGATCTTTCTCAAAACCCGACGTGTCGGCGTAGCGGGCGAGGTCGAGCCACATCGACGCCCACCGCTCGCCGTACGCGGGCGAGGCAAGCAGGCGATCGACGACTTGTTCGTAGGCATCAGGGCGATTGTCGAGTTCAAACGATCGGTAATCTTCCGGCGACGGCGGCAAGCCGGTGAGATCGAGCGACACGCGGCGGAGCCATTCGCTGCGGGCGGCGTCGGGCGCGGGAGCGAGTCCGGCAGCTTCCAACTTTGCAAGGACGAACTGATCGAGCAGGTCGCGCGGCCAATGGGTGCGGTTCACTGCCGGCAGCGGCGGTTCGACCGGCGGCGTGAACGACCAGTGTTGCTCCCATTCGGCGCCTTGCTCGATCCAGCGGCGGAGCAGTTCGATTTGCTCGGCGTCGAGTGGCGGGCCGTGATCCCCAGGGGGCATGCGAGTGTCCGGATCAGCGTCGGCGACGCGCTCGATCAAATATGACTCGTCCGGCTTGCCCGGGACAATCGCCGCCAGGCCGGAGTCGGCTTCCGCTAAGGCTTGGTCGCGGTAGATGAACGACAGGCCGCTCGCTTGCTTCACGCCGCCGTGACAGCTGACGCAATGCTTGGCGAAGATGGGACGGATCTGGTCGTTGAAGTCGACCCGTTCAACCAATGCGTCGGCAGCCGCGGCATGGCGCACTGTCCCCAGCGCTGCGGCACCAAGAGCAATGAGAACTAAAAAACGCGGCATCGTTACCAGTGATGAGATGCGAACGGACAAGAAACCTACGACGCAGCTGGTGAGCGATCTCAACTGCCGGGGGGTCATCGATGGGACCTACCCAGTATGACAAACCGGCGTTTGCTGATCACGCGAAACCGTGGTGCAGGATTGGCGAATCGTTGGAAAAGTTTACGCCTGCGGCGGGCATGAATCGATTGTCGTCCCGCAATTTCAGGCGGAGAAGTAGCGTAAAGCCGTCGCGAGGAAAGACGGCAAGAATTTTAGTTCAAGCGCAGCCTTGATTTAGAGATTGCGTAACTTCGCCAAACCGCCGCAATTTCGCCCCCAACATCGCGGATTCGGAGTTTAAGATGTGGTGGCGCGGGCCGCTCGGCCGCGCTGCTTTTCATTCCGCGGGACGGCTGATAGGCTGCCCGCACCGCTTTTCATCGGCCGACATCTTGTCAGTGACCATGGCTCAGCAATTTGCGATCGGCGTCGACTACGGCACCAACAGCGTTCGAGCGCTTGTGGTGGACATTACCAACGGCGCCGAGATCGCGACGGAGGTCTACGACTACCGCCGGGGCGACGCGGGCGTGCTGCTCGACCCCGCCGACCCGAATCTCGCGCGGCAAAGCCCGGCCGACTACATCGAAGGTTTTCACGCCGTCGTCGCTGGCGCGGTGCGGAAAGCGCAGCAGACGGCCGGCTTCTCGCCGCAGCAAGTGGTCGGCATCGGCGTCGATACGACCGGCTCGACGCCCCTGCCGGTGAACAGCGAGGGCGTGGCGCTCGCGCTGCTCGATGAGTTCAAGGACGATCTCGCCGCTCAGGCGTGGCTCTGGAAAGATCACACGGCTCATCGCGAAGCGGAGGAGATCACCCGTAAGGCGCGCGAGGGCGAGTATCCGTACCTCGCGAAGTGCGGCGGCGTTTATTCTTCGGAATGGTATTGGTCGAAGATTGCCCGCTGCATGCGATCAGCGCCGCATGTCGCGAAGGCGGCGGCGGCTTGGGTGGAACTCGCCGACTATGTGCCGGCGTACGTCACCGGGAATCTCCACCCGAACGCGATCGTCCGCGGCATCTGCGGGGCAGGGCACAAGGCGATGTACCACCCCGAGTGGGACGGGCTGCCGAGCGCCGAGTTCCTCGATTCAATCGAGCCGGGGCTGTCGCGATTCCGTTTTACGGGGAAGGTCTTGCCCTCGAATCATCCGGCAGGCCTGTTGTGCGCCGAGGTCGCGGAGAAGGTGGGCCTGCCCGCCGGGATTCCGGTCGCCGTCGGCGCCTTCGACGCTCACATGGGAGCGGTCGGCTCCGGCTGTGGCGAAGGGACGCTCGTGAAGATCATGGGGACGAGCACCTGCGACTGCATGGTCGCCCCGCTCGCCCGGCGGCTCCCCGACGTGCCGGGCGTCTGCGGCATCGTCCCCGAGTCGATCATCCCCGGCATGTACGGCCTCGAAGCGGGGCAAAGCGCGGTCGGCGACATTTTCAATTGGTTCGCCAAACGGCTGGCGCCCGCCGAGTTTGGTAGCGGCGGCGACGCCCAAGTGAAACTGACGGAAGCGGCAGCGAAGCTCCGTCCCGGCGAGTCGGGACTCGTCGCGCTCGACTGGCACAACGGCAACCGCACGGTGTTGGTCGATCCGCTCCTCACCGGCCTGCTCGTGGGACAGACGCTCCACACCTCGGCGCCCGAAATTTACCGGGCGCTGATCGAAGCGACCGCTTACGGGGCGCTCACGATTATTAACCGCGTGGAAGAATACGATGTCCACGTGAGCGAAGTGATCGTCTGCGGCGGCATCGCGGAGAAGAATCCGCTGGTGATGCAGATCTACGCCGACGTTTGCAATCGGCCGATGAAGATCAGCCGCAGTGCTCAGACGTGCGCGCTCGGCGCGGCGCTCTTCGGCGCCGTCGCCGCCGGAGCGTACCCGACGGTTGAGGCCGCTCAGGCCAAGATGACCGGCGTCAAATCGACGGTGTACGAGCCAATCGCCGCCAACGTCGCCGTCTATGCGAAGCTGTACGCGGTCTACAAAACATTGCACGATGCGTTCGGTTCGACCGGGTTCCATGGTTCGCTCGCCGGCGTGATGAAGGACCTCATCGCGATTCGACACGAAGCCCGCTGTGGAGCGAAGTAACGACCGATGCTCGAAGAACTGAAACAACAGGTCTGTCAGGCGAACCTCGACCTCGTCGCGGAGGGGCTCGTGACGCTCACGTGGGGAAACGTCAGCGGGCTGTCGGACGATCGCGAGTTGATGGTGATCAAGCCGAGCGGCGTTCCCTACAACGGGATGTCGCCAGCACAGATGGTGGTGGTGAGCATCGAGACAGGCGCCGTCGTCGAAGGGGCGTGGAAGCCGTCGTCAGACACCGTCACCCACCGCTTGCTGTACCAGAAGTTCAGCGGCGTCGGCGGGATCACCCACACGCACAGCCCGAAGGCGACGGCGTTCGCGCAGGCCCAGCGGGAGATTCCCTGCTTCGGGACGACGCATGCCGACCACTTTTACGGCACCGTTCCAGTGACGCGATTGCTTACCGCCGCGGAGATCCAAGAAGCGTACGAACTCAACACGGGCCGGGTCATCGTCGAGCGGTTCGCAGAACTCGATCCGGTGGCGATGCCGGCGGTGCTCGTGGCGAGCCATGCCCCGTTCGCGTGGGGCAAAGACGCGGCCGACTCGGTTCACAATGCCGTAGCGCTCGAATCGGTCGCGGCGATGGCGATCGATATGCTCGCGCTGGCGCCGCAGACGGGGCCGGTCGATCAGTTCCTGCTCGATAAGCATTACTTACGCAAGCATGGCAAGGATGCGTACTACGGCCAGCGCTGAGTTTTCAACCTAAGTTACCTCCCTGACGAAATCGTCCTTCCGGTGCATTCCATGCCAACCATCCGCCTCGACAAATTTGAAGTCTGGTTCGTCACCGGCAGCCAACATCTCTACGGCGAAGAAACGCTCCGCGAGGTGGAGCAGCACTCGATGGCGGTGGCGGCGGCGCTCAACGACGCCGCTCAGATCCCGGTGCGGGTCGTGTTCAAACCGGTACTGACGACCCCTGAGCAGATTCGCGACGTCGTGCTCGAGGCCAACTCGGCGCCGAACTGCATCGGCCTCGTGGCGTGGATGCATACCTTCTCGCCGGCGAAGATGTGGATCGCCGGACTGAAACTGCTGCAAAAGCCGCTGCTCCACCTGCACACGCAGTTCAATCGCGACATCCCGTGGTCGTCGATCGACATGGATTTCATGAACACGAACCAGTCGGCCCATGGCGGCCGCGAGTTCGGATTCATCGGCGCGCGGCTGCGGTTGTCACGCAAGGTGGTTGTCGGCCACTGGCAAGATGAGGACGTGCTGCAGTCGGTAGGCGTCTGGACCCGCGCCGCAGCGGCTCGGCACGATGCGCTCACCGCGCGGATCGCCCGCATCGGCGACAACATGCGCGAAGTGGCCGTCACCGAAGGGGATAAAGTCGCCGCACAAATTTGCCTCGGCTACTCCGTAAATGGCTACGGCCTCGGCGACGTGGTGAAGTACATCGACGCCGCGGAAGAGGGAAAGGTCGATTGGCTCTGCGGCCAGTATGAGGAGCAGTACCAACTCGCCCCCGAGCTGCGCCGCGACGGCCACCGCCGAGAATCGCTGCGCGACGCTGCCCGCATCGAGTTGGGCCTACGGCAGTTCATCCAAGACAACGGCTTCGTCGGCTATACGAACACGTTTGAAAATCTCCACGGCATGAAGCAGCTGCCGGGGATCGCGTCGCAACGGCTGATGGCCGACGGCTGCGGCTTCGGCGCCGAGGGAGATTGGAAGGCGGCCGCGATGCTGCGGGCGGCGAAGGTCATGTCGGCCGGGTTGCCAGGCGGCACGTCGTTCATGGAGGATTACACCTATCACCTGCCGCAAGGGAACCAGCAGGTGCTCGGCGCCCACATGCTCGAGATCTGTCCGTCGATCGCCGCCGCTCAGCCTTCGTGCGAGATCCACCCGCTGGGCATCGGCGGCAAGGACGATCCGGTGCGGCTCGTGTTCGACGCGCCGCCTGGGCCGGCGACGAACACGGCGATCGTCGACCTCGGCGATCGCTTCCGGATGGTGCTGAGCGAAGTCGACGTGATTGCCCCCGAACAGCCGATGCCGAAACTTCCAGTCGCCCGCGCGATGTGGAAGCCGCGGCCCGATCTGAAGACGGCCGCCGCGGCGTGGATCCAAGCGGGCGGTTCGCACCACCCGACGTTCAGCCAGGCGCTCACAGCCGAGCATTGGGAAGACCTCGCCGACATGTGGGGGGTCGAGTTCGTCGTCATCGACGAGGCGACCCGTTTGCGCGATTTCAAAAATATTTTGCGATGGAACGACGCTGGCGTGTATCGCCGGGCGTAGCGACGATTGAAGGAACGGCCGGCATCTGTCGCGCCGCCCTTCGCCTTTTCTTCGTTCTCTTTAGAAATCCTCCTCTTCACGACGCGCGGGAATCCCTGCATGGAAACGCTCGATTGGGTGGTCGTCGGCCTCTACTTCATGTCCGTGGCCGGGTTGGCCTGGTGGGTCATTCAGAAGAACAAGGGAACCGCGACCGACTACTTCCTGGCCGGTCGGCATTTGCCTTGGTTCCTCGTCGGCGCGTCGATCTTCGCGTCGAACATCGGCTCGGAGCACGTCGTCGGCCTGGCCGGATCGGGCGCCACCGACGGCGTCGCGCTCGCTCACTACGAGTTGCACGCTTGGTGCCTGCTCGTGCTCGCGTGGGTGATGGTGCCGTTCTACATGCGGTCGATGGTCTACACGATGCCCGAGTTTCTCGAGCGCCGCTTCTCGACCAGCGCCCGCTACATGCTGTCGATCATCTCGCTCGTGCTGTTCATCATCTCGAAGGTGGCGGTCGGCATCTTCGCCGGCGGCGTCGTCTTCCGCACGCTTCTCCCCAAGCTATCGCTCGACCTCGGCTTCATGGTGATGGATAGCTTTTGGATTGGTTCGATCTTGGTGCTGATTCTCACCGGCATCTACACAATGCTGGGCGGTATGCGGGCCGTCGTGTACACCGAGGCGCTGCAGACGATCATCCTGGTCGTCGGGTCGGCGCTCTGTACCATCTTCGGCCTCAAGGCGATCGGCGGCTGGGAGAAGCTGCGCGAAACGGTCGGCGACGAGATGTTCAATCTCTGGAAGCCGATCGTCCCCGAGGGCGTCGAGGGAACCTGGGCCCCGGAAATCGTGAAAGACTCCGCCGGCGAAGTGGTGCGCCAGGCGTGGTACTTCAACGGCGACTACCCGTGGCTGGGGATGATGATTTGCGCCCCGGTGATCGGCCTGTGGTACTGGTGCACCTGCCAGTACATCGTGCAGCGGGCGCTCGGCGCCAAGGATGAGCGCGAGGCTCGCCGAGGCTCGATCTTCGCCGGCATGCTCAAGCTGCTGCCGGTGTTTCTGTTCATCATCCCCGGCATCATCGCCTTCGGCCTAGCGAAGACGGGCACGACAGGGATGACGGGCATGATTGGCCCCGACGGCAAAGCGATCGCCGAGCAGGCGCAGAGCGCCTTCCCGCAAATGGTGCTCTACGTCCTGCCGCTCGGGGTGCGCGGCATCGTCGTCGCCGGGCTATTGGCGGCGCTAATGAGCTCGCTCGCGGGCGTCTTCAACGCGTCGTCGACGCTCTTCACGATGGACATCTATCAAAAGTATCGCCCCGAATCGTCGCAGGCCCACCTCGTGTGGGTTGGGCGGATGGCGACCGTGGTGATGGTGCTGATCGGCATTGCTTGGATCCCGGTCATCAAGGGAGCCAAGGGGCTGTACGACTATCTGCAAGGCGTGCAGGGGTATCTGGCGCCGCCGATTTTCGTCGTCTTTTTTCTCGGCGTGTTCTGGAAGCGGCTCAACGCGAAGGGGTGCATGGCAGCGATGCTCGTCGGCTTCGCGCTTGGTATTTTCCGCCTGGTGGTGGATACGCCGGTGAGCCTGAAACTCAAAGGTTATGAGAATGGCTACACGCCCGACTCGTTCCTGTGGATCGTCAACAACATCTACTTCCAGTATTTCAGCATCCTCATCTTGCTGGCTTCGATGATTGCCATGATCGTGGTAAGCTACGCGACAGCCCCGCCGGACGAACGACAGATCGAGGGGCTCACGTTCGCCACAGTCACGGACGAACAGAAGCGGGAATCGCGGGCCAGTTGGTCGGCGGTCGACGTCGTTTCTTCCGTGGCGGTCCTCGCGGCCATCGTGGCGGCCTACCTCTATTTCACTGGATGATGCGGCGCTCGACGCCTCGCCCCGGAGGGTGCGGCTAGCGTCGCCTACACGCTAGACGCAAAAGATAGACCTCGCGATGAAAATTCTCGTTACGGGCGGAGCAGGTTACGTCGGTTCTCACGCTGTGCGACTGCTGACAAAGGCGGGGCACGACGTTTGGATCTTCGACAATCTCATGAACGGCTACAAAGCCGCCACGCCGGCGGGCCGGTTGATCGAGGGCGATCTGCTCGACCAGAACCGCTTGGCCGAAGTCTTTGCTGAACGTCAGTACGACGCCGTAATGCACTTCGCGGCGCTGGCCTACGTCGGCGTCTCGGTGACCGATCCGGCGACCTACTACCGCAACAACGTCGTCGGCACGCTCAACCTGCTCGATGCGATGCGGGCGGCGGGCGTGAACAAGATCGTCTTCAGTAGCACGTGCGCCACCTACGGCACGCCCGACAAGTCGCCGATCACCGAAGGGATGAAGCAAGATCCCATCAACCCGTACGGTTACACGAAGTTAGTGATCGAACGGGCGCTCGACGACTACGCCCACGCCTACGGCCTTGGTTTCGCGGCGCTCCGGTACTTCAACGCCAGCGGCGCCGCCGAGGATGGCACGATCGGCGAGGATCACAAGCCTGAGACGCATCTCATTCCGCTGATCTTGCAGGTGGCGCTTGGCCAGCGGCAAGAGATCACCGTGTTCGGCGACGACTACCCGACGCCCGACGGCACGTGCGTTCGCGACTACATCCACGTCGACGATCTGGCGACCGCGCATCTGGCCGCTCTTGAACGACTGCAGCCGGGCAAGGGGTTGAAGCTCAACCTCGGCACCGGCGCCGGCGCGAGCGTGATGGAAGTGATCGACGCTTGCCGCCGCGAGACGGGCCATGCGATTCCGCATAAGATGGCGCCGCGACGTGCCGGCGATCCGGCGGAGTTGGTGGCCGACGCCTCGCTCGCGCGGAAAACGCTCGACTGGACGCCGAAGTACGTCGGCATCGAGCCGATCGTGAAGAGCGCGTGGAAGTGGCACAAGTCGCACCCCAACGGCTACGGCGGCTGAACGCCCATGGAACGGCAGCTTACCACGGCGCCCCATGGCCACATTCTCACCAACGCCAACGTTTGGTCGCCCGATGGCGAGTGGATTGTGTACGATGTCCGCAGCGATGCGGCCGGCAGCGTGTTCGACGGAACTCGCATTGAGCGCGTCCACGTAGCGACGGGGCGTGTGGAAGTCCTTTACGAGAGCCAACGCGGCGCGTGCTGCGGCGTGGCGAGCTACTCGCCGGTCGACGATCGCGTGGCGTTTATTCTCGGGCCGGAAGATCCGACGCCCGATTGGGAGTATGGGCCGCATCATCGGCAAGGCGTGATCGTCGATAGCGTTCACCCGCAACAAGCAATAAACCTCGACGCCCGCGACCTGACGCCGCCGTTCACGCCCGGCGCGCTCCGCGGCGGGACGCACGTCCATATCTTCAGCGGCGATGGGGCGTGGGTCAGTTTTACTTACGACGATCACGTTCTGACGACCCGCGAGGCGACAGGACAGGGAGATCTCAATCAGCGGAACGTCGGCGTCGCCGTGCCGCTCGGCGCGGTGAGCGTCCCGCGGTCGCATCCGCGAAACCATGACGGCGAGTTTTACTCGACGCTCGTTACCCGCACGGTGCGGCAGCCGCGACCCGGTTCGGACGAAATCGCGAAGGCGTACGAAGAGGCGTGGGTCGGCCTCGCTGGCTACGACCGCGTCGATGGTTCGCACCAAGATCGATCGCTCGCGTTTCTCGGCGATGCGATTGATGAGCAGGGCAAACCGCTCACCGAACTGTTCATCGTCGACCTGCCACCTATGCACGCGATGCGAAAGGCGGGCGACGGGCCGCTCCAGGGTACGCCGACACTGCGGCCGCAGCCTCCGCTCGCGGTGGTGCAGCGGCGGCTCACCTCTACGGCCGACCGAAAGTTCCCTGGCATTCAGGGTGTGCGCCACTGGCCGCGGAGCTCGCCCGACGGCTCGCGGATCGCCTGCCTGATGCGCGACGACGATGGCGTCGTGCAGCTGTGGCTCGTCTCGCCCAACGGCGGCTCGCCGCGGCAGCTTACGTGCGATCCGTGGGACGTCGCCTCGGCGTTCACCTGGAATCGCGACGGCTCGACGATCGCCTACGTCGCCGACGGCAGCGTGATGCTCGCCGACGCGGCCACCGGCGAATCACGACGGCTCACTCCGCCAACGGATGCCGTCCAGGCGCCACGCCCCGAGGCGGTCGTCTTCTCCCCCGATGGTCGGCAGGTCGCGTTCGTCCGGCAAGTTCCAGCCACCGATGGGAGCGTTTGGAACCAATTGCACGTTGCCGACGTAACGTAATCTGGAGCCTCACTCCCCAGTTTTCGGGAGAAACTGAGGCGTCGTGACGACTGTCCCCGCGTCCGGTGGCCCTCAAAAACCGCAACCAGCGACCGGTTTTTCCGGTAAAACGGGCGGGCGAACCGCAAATCCCCAGCAAAAAGCCGGACGCTTTTCCGGGCCCCAACTATAATCAGGACTCTCGGCGCCTCTTCTCAGCGGGCGGCCGAAGCGCGGAACACCATCGATTCACTTTCACGAGAGCGGCGCAGAGGCATGCTTACCCGAATTGGCCTGGCTACGGTTCTAGCCCTTCTGACCACCACCGGGGCGTTCGCCCAAACGATGCGGTTCAACACGAGCGTCGGCTCGTTCGACATGGAGTTGAACCCCAACAACGATCCGAACCTCCAGCCGCTGGTCGACAACATCGTCGCCTACATCGGTCTGGGCAAATACCACTTCAGCTCGGTGAATCGCGCGGCCGACGGCAACGCCGGCACGGCCGACGACTTCGTGCTGCAGATGGGCGGGTTCATGGGCTTCCCCACGAACCCCGATTTCTGGGCCACCATGAACAGCTCGATCGAGAAGCTGAATGACGGCGTCGTCGTCGACGCCGACGGCGACGGGCAGGTTGATTTCAGCTCGATCTCGAACACCCGCGGCACCGTGTCGCTCGCGCTGCAGTCGGGTCAGCCCAACAGCGGTACGAGCAGCTTCTTCATCAACCTTGGCGACAACAACTTCCTCGATAGCCAAGGATTCGTGCCGTTCGCTCGCATCAGCAACATGTCGACGATCGACAAGATCATGCAGCTCAATCAGCGCGACCTCGCCAGCGAGCTCGGCCAGACGGGCAATCTCGCCCTCAGCGACGTACCGATCACCGCAGACGGCAATATCGTCGTCGTGAAGAGCGTGCAGGTGGTGAATGCGGCGTCCGACTTCTCGTTCGTCGGCCCAATCATGAACCACCTGAAGCTCGTCGCCGCCAACGAAGCGGCCGCTGCGGCCGCCGCACAAGCGGCACTGTTGGCTCCGCCGGTCGATCCGCTGGCGGCTCCGCCAGTTTCGGCAGTACCGGAGCCTTCGACCGTCGCCCTCGGAGCCTTGGGGCTCCTCGGGGCCTTCCTGTCGAGCCGTCGGAATCGTTCGGCTCGCTAGGTCGTCATCCAACATTCCGTTCGCAACTCACCGGCCTCGGTCCCGACTACGGAGTCGGGATCGGGCCGGCGTCGTTGGTAATGGTCGGGCTGATGTCCATGGCGCCGTTGTTGCGAGCCTCAACCGTGGCCAGATCTTCAACACGGAACGTTCCCGATACACGCTCCAGGTTGAAGGGGTCTTCCGTCCCGCTGTTGCCGTTGTTGTCGTTGAGGTTCAGACGCATGGTGGCTGAGCTGTTCGTCCGCACGGTGAGTGCTCGGCCAGTGGTCGCGGTGCTGTTGTCAAAGTTGTTGTTGGTGACCGTGGCATTCACCGTACCGGCGCCGTTCGTCTGAATACGAGCCGCAGCGGCCGTGGTGTCGTTGTTGCTGAAGGTGCTGCCGTCGACCAACAGGTTGACCGTCTTGCTGGCGCCACCGCTGGTGGTGATTAGCAAGGCTTCGTCGTTGCTGCTGTTGGTGAACTGGTTAGCTCCGTTGACGGTAACGTTCGCGGTGCCGCTGCCGTTGATGTCGATATGGACGTTCTGATCAGCCGTCGTGTCGATCGTGTTGCCGGTCAGCGTCAGGCGTGTCGTGTTGGTGACCAGCGAACCGCGATTGTAATCGATGCCGAGGGCCCCGGTGTTGTTGATCACCGTGTTGGCGACGGAGATCGTCGAGGCGACGTTGGTGGTCAGATCGATGTTGATGCCGTCGCCGCCCGAACCGGTGATGGTCATGTTGTTGACCGCGAGATTCGCTCCGCCGATGACCGCGATGGCATCGCCAGTTTGATTGGTGAGCGAACCGCCGTTGATCGTGACCGTCCCGCCAGTGACATCATCTAGCACCACAGCCGTGCCGCCGCCGGTCGATGTAACCGACTGGAAGGTGACGCCCGCCGAGCCGACTTCGACGTCTGTGAGCGACAGAGCGACGCCGTTGGCCGTGGTAATTGTGTTACCAGTCCCTTGAACTGTGAGATTCGCGGTATTGCTGGCGACGAAACCAGTGCCGGCGCCAGTCGTGGTAATGTCGATCGCGTCAAACCGCACGCCGCCGGTCGTATTGTTGGTGAGCGTGACGGCGTTGTTGGCGCCCGTATTGAGCGTCGTTTGACCGGCGAAGCGAATCGTCGTGCCGCTGTTGCCAGTCACGAGGATGCCGTTCTGAGTACTGTCGATCGTCGTGTTAAACGTGATGCTGCCGCCGGTGTTGTTGTTGATCGTGACCGGCCGTCCGCCGCCAGAGGCGACGTCGATGTCGCCGCTGATGGTAAAGGCTTGCAGGTCGCTATTGGCAATCGTGACAGCCGAGCCGGCGCCACTGTAATCGATGTCGACTTCGCTGAAGGTGAAGGTGGCCGCATCGTCGGCAGCGTTGACGTTGATAACCGGCGTGGCGCCAGCCAGGGTAACCTTGTCGTTGAAGATGTAGGCGCCATTGGCGTTGTCAAACTGCAGACCATTGCCGTTGGTGGCGTTGATCACGCCAGCGTTGGCGGTCAGCTCGTTGAAGGTCAACGTGCCGTTGTGCTCGTTGGTGACGTTCAAGACCGTGGCATTGGTCGTTTGCGTGACCTTGCCGGTCAAGGTCATGCTCGCTTCGCCGCCGCTGAAGGCGATGGCGGTTCCAGTGGTATCGGTGATTTGAGCATCTTGGAAAGTAAGCGTGCCGTCGGAGTCGACGACGTTAATGGCCTGCGAGGTGCCAGTGAGCTTGACGGTATCGGTGAAGATGTAGTTGCCGTCAGCATCGTCGAACTGCAAGCCGTCGCCGGTCGTGGCGTTGATCACGCCGTTGTTGGCCGTCAGTTCGACGAAAGTCAACGTCCCGGTGTGGCCGCCCGTGACGCTCAAGACCGACTGGGCGTTGGTAGTCTGCGAGATCTCGCCGGTGAAGTTCAGGTTCGCGGCGCCGTCGTTGACAACGATCGAATCACCGCCCATTTGCTGGATCTTCGTGCCAGTGACGGTGTGCGTCGCGGCGCTGTTGTCGAGTTTGATTGCATACGCTGTTCCGACGAGGCCGCCGGTGATGACGTTGTCATCCGCGTTGGCCGAGTTGCTGAGCGTGACGCTACCTTGCGTACCAGCCTCGAACACAAGGAGACCGCCGGTGCCAGTCGTGCCGCCGTTCCAGTCGAAGTTGTTGATCGTGGCGGCGCGTTGGTTCTGCTGCAAGTTGATGCCGACGCCGTGGCCGTTCGTGCTGGTGATGTTCGAAATCGCTGTTGCGTGCGAGATCGTGGTTTCGCTGGTCGTCGAGGTCAGGCGGATGTCGTCTCCGCCGACGTTGTCGAAGGTGACCTTATTGATCGTCGGAGCAAACCGCGAACGGGTCGTGCCGTTGGCCAACGTCTGCGTCATGTCGGCAAGATCGATGCCGTGGCTCGTGGTGTTCTTGACGTCCAAGTTGTTGATATTAACCGCAGCAACGCCATTCGTGCCCGAGATAATTGCGCTGGCGCCGCCGTCGAACGTGAAGTTCGAGACTTCCATCTGAGCGAACGCTTCGCTCACCTGGTTGCTGCCAGCGAGCGTGACCGCAGCCGAGCCGGACGAGTTCTGCATCGTCGGCCGGGTGGCGTTGAGAGCCCCAGCGAACGTTTCAGGCAGCGTGACGGTTCCCATCTGCTGCGTGACGACCGTGTGCGAGACGCCGCCGCCTTCGCCAAGGAAGCGTTGCTCGTCCTGGAGGGACAACGACTGGCCAGCGTAAACGTTGGCGCCAGTTTGAGCGTGCACCAAGATGATGTCGCCCTGCTGCGAGCCCGTGCCGTTCGCGCTGTTGATCGAGGTGTACGGATTCTCCACCGTACCGTCGCCAGGCGACGAGCTGGTGAAGTCGACGTGGACGATGCGAATGTCTTGCCCATCAACGTCGGTGAGGTTGATGGCGCCCTGCTTTTGCACCTGCGTCGTGGCGATGTAGTTGTTGCGGTACACCTGCTCCCGCATCCGGTCGGCCAGCGTGTGGACCCACGACGTCGGGCCGGCACCGGTACGACCAGGCGTCCAAATCACCTGGAAGACCGTGTTCGTGCCGAAGAGGTCGTCGTCTTGCACGCCGACGTCGACGGCGAGGTCGTTGGTCACGTAGCCGCGCACGCCGCCCTTGGCGCCCATCTCGCTGACGTTGTCGCCATCCATCTGATAGCCGCCGGCGTAGATCCAGGCGTTGAGATCGAAGATGCGAGGCGCCGCTTCGAAGTCGACGACCCGCAGGGCGACGTCGCTCGGAATGAGGGTCGCGATCGACAGGAAGTTGCCCGAGTAGCTGATGGTGTCGGTGGTGATCACCGTGTCGCCCGACTTGACGTTCTCAAGCGGGATGTTCGCGTTGACGCGGAAGTCGATCTGCTCGCCCAAGCTTTCGAAGCTCACGCCGAGCTGGTTGTAGTAGTTGTTGAGCGTCGTCTCTTGGCCGTCGTACCAACCGGTGAGGCCGAACACGCGGGTGTCGCCGGTGAGCAGACTCGGGGCCATCCAGCGGAAGCCGCCGCCGAAGTCCATGCCGAACTGGCTTTCGTTCGACACGCGGAACTGTCCGTCGAGGAAGCCGATGGCATCGACGAGATCAACGGCCATACGACCGCCGAAGGCCGTCTGCGAGGCCTCCATGCCGTAGCCGCGGGTCTGATGCCAGAGCCGCAAGGGGGTGGTGCCGTTGTAAATCCGTCCGCTGGCGGACGACTCAAAGGGCAAGCCATCGGCGCTTTGCGCGTTCGCCGATGAGCCGCACGCCAGCAGCGCCAGCATTGCAGCGGTCAACCCTAGGTGGCGTCCATGCCAATCGCCGTTGAAACAACTCGACACGACAAACTCCTTATGCCCTTGGCACCCGTTCCGCAGCCGACTTGGCCGCTCTTTCAGGCCGTACGATCCGTACAATCCGCAAAGTCGGTGCAGCTTACTGGGTCTGTATCGGCGTCCCTTAGCACTACCAACAGTCGAACTCTCTCAAAATTGGTTGTTTGGGAAGGAAATTCGGGCGCCAGCGTCCTCCGCAAAGTGGTCTGCCGAAATCTGACGCTGTTTCCTATCCTCCGCGTGGCGCGAGGCCGGCGGACAGGCCTGAAAGGGACGGTCGAACCCTGCGGAATGGGCGACCGCGGCCTTTGAGCTGCGACTTTTACCGTGTCTACGGAAGGATGCGACGATGCGAGTAGTGGGACGATGGACGGCTGCGGCCGTGCTGGGATTGGGGTTCGCCGCGGGATGCAATCAATCGACCGGAGTCGTTGAGCAACACTCGACCGGCGCCGTCGCCGTCATCGATCTCGACGCCATCGCCCAACGCCTCGGCAGCGACAAGCAAATCGTCGATTCCATCGCTCAGCGGCAGTCGTCGCTTAGCCAGCAACTGGTCGACCTGGCGAAGTCGTACAACGAGCAGATCGCTGACAAGAAGAAGACGCTCGGCGAAACGACGCCTGAGCAAGCCGAGGTGACGGTCGCCAGCTGGCAAAAGCAGGCGAACGCCAACCTGAATAAGGTGAAGCAACAAGCCGAGGCCGACCTGAAGAAGCATCAGGCGACGCTGATCGCCCAATTTCGCGAACAGATCAAGCCGGTCGCCCGCCGGGTCGCCCAAAAGCGGGGGCTGACAGTGATCGTCACCCGTAACGACAACGTTCTCTACGACGTCGCCCCTGGCGCCGACATTACCGAAGAGGTGCTCAACGACCTGCTGGCAGCTAGCCCAGTCGCTTCGGCCGCCACCGCAAAGCCGCTACAAGCGGCCGCCGCGCCGATCGACGCCCAACCGGCCGATCAGCAAACTCGCTAGCGTGTTTCAGCCCCGGGCTCCGCCCGGGGGTTGCCTCACGCGCGACGATGCGTGCCGGAATGGTTGCCCACCCCCGGGCAGAGCCCGGGGCTAGAGCTCCCCACACGCGGCGCCATCGCCAAGGCTTACCAACTTGGCGGTACGATTGTCGAATTTCTCCCTCCAGCGCTCCGACACGTCGACTCGGCGCGGGTAATGATTGCTAGGCGATGACTCGCGGTTGAGTCTCGCCTGGCAAGAAACTCGCGCGAGACGCGCTAGGAGGCTACTCGGATGGAACGGAAATCACTCGTCGCCCTATTGGCGGTTGCCCTAAGTACGGTTGGATGTACGTCGCTCTGCCGACGCAACACGCCGGCGCCAACTCAAGCCTGCATCCCAATGTGCCCGCAAGTCTGCCCGCAGGTCTGCCCCCCCGGCACGGTTCCGGTTGGCGGCCAGGGCGTTAGCTACGGCATGCCGATGATCTACGGTCAGTAAGCCGCGAGTTCGACGGCCGCCCCGATCTTGCGCGTCGCTTCGAACAGTTCGTCGGGACGAATCGGCTTGGCAATGTAGCCATCCATGCCGGCGGCTTCGCATTCCGCCGTGAAGCCGACGAGCGCGTGGGCCGAGAGCGCGATCATGTGCGTTCGCGGCTGACCACGCTCCGCCTCGATCGCGCGGATTCGCCGTGCAGCGCTAAGACCATCGAGTTCCGGCATCTCGATGTCCATGAGAATCAAGTCGAACGCCTCGCGTTCAAACAGCTCGACGGCCTGCAAGCCGTCGTCGGCGATCGACGCGGTGTGGCCGCAGAGTTCGAGCAGGCCGCGAGCGACTTCCTGGTTCACCGGGCTGTCGTCCGCGACGAGAATGCGCAGCGGCCGCTGTTCCGCCAGGGACGACGACGAATTCATCGTCGCCTTGGCTGGCTGACTGCCGCGCGAGGAAATCGACTGGATCGTCGCGCGCACTTCGGACAACTTCGCCGGCTTGATGAGCACATGCTCGATGCCGAGCCCGCGACAGCGGTCAGCCGCTTCGACTTGGCCGGCTGGAATGAGCATCACGATCGCGGGGCGACGTTCCTCCGGCGCGAGCGTCAATTGTTCGACGACGTCCCATTCGTCTTGGCAGGTAGCGTTCAGGTCGATGAGCGCGAGCTTCGCCGTCGAGGCGCCGCTGAACTCGCCCGTTGCCAATGCTTGGACCTCGACGCCGCATTGCTGCAAGATCTCGCCGTAGATCATGCGCGAGTGGGCGTTGCTGCTCACTAACAGCGCCTCGCCGGCAAGTGTCGACGCCGTTGCTACTGCGGGAGCGAATTCCGCGTTCGTGGCGAACGGAATCTCGCAGAAGAAGGTGCTTCCCTGGCCGAGTTCGCTCTCGAGCCAGATCCGGCCTTCCATCAACTGCACGAGTTGCATCGAGATCGACAGCCCCAGCCCAGTACCGCCGTAACGCCGCGTCGTCGAGCTATCCGACTGCCGGAACGCTTCGAACACCGCGTCGATCTTGTCTTTCGCGATGCCGATGCCGGTGTCTTGCACCGCCATCCGCACGACCGCTCGCCCATCTTCGCGACGGACGAGGCTCACATCGACGAACACCTCGCCCTCGGCGGTGAACTTGACGGCGTTGCTCACCAGGTTGACGACAATCTGCCGCAAACGGCTCGGATCGCCGAGCAAGCCTTCCGGCACGTCCGGCGCAATGCGACACAGCAGTTCGAGCCCTTTGCCGGTCGCCGCAACGCCGAGCAGTCGGGTCGCTTCGGCCACGACTTCGCGGAGGTTGAGCGGAATCGATTCAAGCTCCATCCGGCCTGCTTCAATCTTCGACAAATCAAGAATGTCATTGAGCAGCATCAGCAAGGCGTTCGCAGAGTCCTTGACGACGCCGACGTAGTTTCGCTGCTGATCGCTGAGCGGCGTATGGAGCACGAGCTCCGTCATGCCGAGCACGCCGTTCATTGGCGTGCGGATTTCGTGGCTCATCGTCGCCAGGAAGCGGCTCTTCGCTTGGTTGGCGGACTCGGCCGCAAGCTTGGCGCCGATAAGTTCTTCCTCGGCCGCGCGCAGTTCGTTCGCGGTCCGTTCGAGTTCGCTGTTCGAAATCGCGAGTTCGCGAGCCCGCGACTCGGCGGCGGCGGTCCGCTCGGCGACGCGTTGCTCCAACGACGCATTGAGTTGTTGCAACTCGGCGAAGCCTTCGGCGTTCTCGAGCGCGGCGCCGGCGATCGTCGCCACGAAGTCGGCCAAACGTTCTTCGTCAGGGCCGAACAGATCGCGAATCTGATCGTGCGTCACGTACAAGCAGGCCACCGCCCGCCCGCGGACGTAAATCGGCACGCACAGGACGGAGCGCTCGGGGCCGTCGTCGGCAGTACTATCCGCCGCTTCGTCAACGCATGCCAAGGCCCGCCGCGCGAGAAGCGCGCGATCGATGGCCCGCTGGCAGGTCGCCGTATGCGCGGCCGGCACGCCGGTGAGGTCGCCCGTCTGATCGATTGGATCAAGCGGAATCACATAGCAGCGTTCGCCGCGCAGCAGCCGCAGCGCTGCGCCGCGCGCTGCTTCGTGAATAGTATCCGCGGCGAGGCCCGAGGCGATTTTACGGCCCGAGTCGAGCACGGTATCGAATCGATCGACCAACGAAAGATTGACCGCCTCGCGATCACGCGACGAATCGACGTCGGTCGCCACGTCTCCTTGCGCGGCAAGTTCCGCAAGCAGCGTTTCGCCTTGGCGAGTGTGGAGTTTAGCGTCTGGCCAGTCTGCCTCGAGACCGATTTCGCCTGACGCGATAAGCGTTCGCGCGAGCTCGCGACGTTCCTTGAGCTTCGTCGCCGAGCTGATCGCCCAGGCGAATATGCGGCGCGACTTCCGCATCCGCCCTTGCATCGCCAGGACCACCGCATACTCGCGAAGCGCCTGCGGCACGTCGTTCGCGCAGAGGAAGCGAGCGTTGATCGCACGCCGAGCGAAACGCGCCGACTCGGCTAGTAGTTGGTTTCGCCGCTGCGGCGTCAGTTCGTGCAAATGTTCGGCAAGGAGCCGCCGCCCCGTCGCCGCCCACGCTAGCGCCGGCAGCGTGTAGGCGTTCTTCACGCCGACGTCGGCTGCCACTTGCACCGCCTGGTCGAACGCTTCGACGGCGCTATCGAGGTCGCCGCCGGCTAGCCGGCACACACCCTCGGCCAACATGAGCTGGCAAGTGCCCTGCGCATCGGTGCGCGGCCGCTTCAGTTCCGGATCGATAATGTGCCGCGGAACAGCGCCCGTTGAAGCGCGGCTCCAGACGTCGAGAATGATTCCCGACGCTTGCTCGTCGCCCGTTTCGAGCCCCGACTTGTGATTGAGTTGCGCCTCGTGCACCGCGCCTTGCAGGTCGCCGAGATAGTAGAGCGACCCCGCAATTTGGTAGCGGGCCATGTGGATCTGCCAGTAGTCGCCCATCCGCTCAAGGATACGGATCGCCATGCGGCACTTCTCGATGCACTCGTCGAACCGCGACGCGGCAAATAGCGTGATGCCGTAGAAAACCAGCGATTGCCCCTGGCCCCACAGATCGCCCATGTCTTTCCGCAGATCGAGCGATTTCTGCGCGTACGCCACGGCGCGGCTGTAGTAGCCGACGAGGGTCATCGCAGGAGCGTGTTCAGAGTACGCCTGAGCTAGCTCGGCGCTCGGCAGCAACCGTTCGCCAAGGTTGATGTTGCGCAAGTGGGCCCACAGGACCATCTTCACGTTGCGCGAGTACCAATAGCCGTGCGCGAGATTGCTTAACTGCCGCAGGGCCAGCCGTTCAGCGTCGTTCGGCTCGCGCTTGATTCGGTACAGCATCATCCGCGGGAAGAGCGTGTGCAGCACCTGCACGGCCCCTTCCCAGGCAAGCAACAAGCAGGTGATCCAACCGCGCCGCGGCACATATCGATTCAACAGCCGCAGCGATTGTTCGAAATCGCGGATCGCGGAATCCATGTCCCCGCGTTTAAACGACAGTTCGCCGATCTTGCTGCGAATTTTTGCTTTCGCGAGACCGTCGTCCGCCAGCTTGTCCGCCGCTTCGAGGAATTCGCCGGCCTGAGCATATTTGCCCCGCAGCAACAGCACGTCGCCGAGGCCTTCCACAATGTTGAACCGCACCGCATCGTTCTGCGCCCCGCGCAGGGCGATGCGATACTGCTGCTCGGCGACTTCCAGAGCGTACTGCGATCGCGCCTGATCGGCGGCCCGTAACGCGAAGGGGAGGGCGTTCGCGCGATCGCCGGCGGCGTCGAAGTGATAGGCGAGCTCCGAATAGCGCTCGGGTGAGTGCTTGAGCAGGTATTTCGCCGCCCGCTCGTGCCGCTGCTGCCGTTGCTCAGCCGGCAGGCGATCGAGCAATGCGCTGCGAATTTTGTCGTGGATGTAAACGCACTGGGCGCCGTCCGGACGAATCCACACCAGTTGCCGTTGGCGGGCTTCGTTGAGCGCGGCAATCGCGTCGGCGGGGCTCATCGCCGAGAGTTCCGCCGCCATCTCAAGTTCAAACTGCTTGCCCAAGACGGCGCCGGCCGACAGAAACTCGATCGTCTCCGGCGGCAGCAAATCGAGACGACGCGTGAGGAACGACGCTGCGCGACTCGACGAACCGGCGTCCGCCATCGCTGTGGCGTCGACCGCCCAGCCTTCGGCCGCGGGCGTGAGGGCCCCGCATTCGACCAACCCCCGCAACACGGCGGCGGCCATGAAGGGGCTGCCCTCGGCAAGCCGAATCACCGCGTCGATTGCTTCGGCCGGCAGCACGCCCGCCATCGATTCGATCAGTTGCTGTACTTCCTCCGCTGTGAGCGGCGGAAGTTGCAGATGGGCAGCAGCGTTGAACCTGCGGAGCAAATGGTCTTCGGCAACTTCTTCGGCACGGAAAGCAACGACGAGCAGCACATGCCGGTGGAAGCCTGGTCGCAGTTCGCCGTCGGTGTGCCAACGGCGAATAAGTTTGAACGTCAGTTCATCTGCCCATTGGCAGTCGTCGAGCAAGATCAACGCAGGAGCCTGAGCCGAACCAATCGCGTCGAGGAAATGCGAGAGGGCCTGAATCGTCCGCGCTTCGCCCGTCTCTTCCGGCGCCGTTTTGTTAGCAGCATCGACTTGCAGCACGGTCGCGAGCGCCGGCAGCGCCGCGGCGACCGCATCGCAGTAACCGCCAAGTTCTTCGCGCACGCGAACCGCGAGTTCTGGACGCGACTGCACCGCTGCGAGAAACCCCTCGACGATGCCATCGAGCAGGTTGAACGGCCGCTGGGCGACGTCGCTCGTTCCTTGCCCGCGGAGCACCCAGCAGCCGCGCCGGGCAGCGCGACGAAGCGTCTCCGCTAATAATCTTGATTTGCCGGCGCCCGATTCGCCTTCGACGAGCGCGACCGCTCCGCGCCCCGAGATCGCCCGTTCGATCTGGGCGTCGAGCGCCGCCACTTGCTGCGCGCGGGCCACAAACGCCGGTTCCGTCAGCGTCGCCCGCCGGTCGCTCACGCCGATGACGACGCTCGGTTCGTCGACGCCGGCAGCGAGTTGCTCGGCAATCGCCTCGAGGTCGGCGAGCGCTGCTTCCGCCGCTTGATAACGATCGCGGGGATCTTTCTTGAGGAGCCGCTCGACCAGTTCTTCAATCGCCCGCGGCACATGCCCGCGCCCCTCGGCGCCGCCAATCGGCGGCACCGGCAGGGTCATATGTTCGAACAAGATCGCGCCGACCGAGTTCCCCTCGAACGGCGGCCGACCCGCTAGACAATGAAATAGCACGACACCGGCCGAGTACAAATCCGACGCCGCCGTCACGTCATGGTCGATCGACCCCGCCTGCTCGGGCGAAGCGTAGAGCGCCACATCGAGCGGCTGCCGGTTGAGCGGAGCATCTGGCTCGATCGCTCGCGTAGGGCCGAAATCGACGAGCGTCGCCCGGCCGTCGGCCTCGCGGTCGCCGAGAATCAGGTTCGCCGGCCGCACGCTGCGATGGAGAATTTGGCTGGCATGCAGGTCGCGAAGAGCCGACAACAGCGACCGAGCGAGGTTAATCGTCTCGGGGAGCGTCAGCGGTCCCGCTTTCAGCCGCTCTTCCAACGGCATGCCCGGAAAATACTTCCAAGCCACGAAGACTGTCTCGCCATCGCGGCCGAAGTCGACCAGCGGCGCCACCCAGTCGCTGTGCAGGTGGCGAATGACGCCGGCCTCATACTCCAGCCGCATCAACGAGCCGGGAGTGTAGTTGGAAATAGGCGCTGTCTTCAAAACGACGGTGTCGATTGTTTCGACATCGCTCGCCGTATAGATATCCATCCCTTGGCGATGCCCAAGCCGCCGCTGGCGCGTAAATCTCCCGGCAACCATTGGCTGAACGGCCGATGGTTCGTCGTCGCCAGGATGGGTGGGCGTGCTAGGCATCGTCACAAGTCGAATACAGGGGAGTGGTTAACGATTCTTGGCTTCGCGGGCGCCATGCTGGACGTTCGACGTGCCAGAGCAACTGGCAAGTGCGCGCAAGCGCCCCCAGATTGCTCGCCGAAACCCTACCTTTTTTCCTGCAGCGCAAACGGCGCCGATTGTGCAAGGCAAGCCGATCGTAGGAGGTCAAACGTGGCGGTAATGAGCAATGTGGCAAAAATGCCACAATAAAAGTTGCGTGGTTCCGCTCACCTGTCAAAAATAAGTCTCGTGCTCTGACAAGGGTTTTAGGGCGAAGCTCTCTCATTTCGATAGTCGCACGCTGGCTGAGTCGGCGAATCGAATGAGATCTTATCTGCAGGCCGCGACAAGGCTGGATCGCAACCTGCAGCTTCGAACGGACGCAAGTTACTGCACAACCAGATCCGCACATCGGTTGTCGTTGGAAACGACCGGACAATACACGGTTCCGTTTAATTGCGTTCTAGTACGCGGTCGCTAAGCCTCCGAGGCGGCGATACGGTCGTGCTGCGCACGGAGAGAGCAATGCAGAAACTCCGCTTTGACGCTGCCCACGAGACGAAGCTGTTCGACGTCACCTGGGAACAAGATCGCGCGACTCGACTTGAGCCGATCGAATTCACGAAACTCCTACGGGAGCAAGTGCCGGTCCTCGAATTCGTGAAGTGGGAAATCAAAGAGGTTGATCAGGGCGCCGCTGAAACGGTGCTGCCACTCAACGCCCCCTCGACCAACCAGCACTTCACGCACCAGGCCGCGTTGCTGGTACTGGCCGCAGACTACACTGGCGGCGTCGCGCTCGCCTCGCTCCTCACCGGCTGGCCCGTGCTGGGCGTTCATCCGGTCACGTCGCGCTACTCGGTCTCGATGTGGCTGCTGAAGGTCGACATCAAGTTCCTCCGCCCCAGCGTCTCTGATCTCACTGTCACGGCTAAGATCGATCCCGATCTGCACGAACGAATCCAAAAGCGGTTCTTCGAGGGCAAGACGGTCGTCGAGACGATCGCCATCGAGTTCCGCAACGGCGACATTCCCGTGGCCGAGGCGACGGCGACCTATTTTGCTCGCCAGTCGGACAAGCTTCGCGCCGAAGGGATCTCCACTGAGCGAGTTAACACGCTCTACCAGCTCAAACTGACTTCTTCCGCGGAAATGATCGCCGGCGTCCGCGCTCGCGAGACCGGCGGGCTGTTCACCGACCCGTACGCCTTCCACATGGCCGGCCAACACGGCGTTGCGATTGCCAATCGTTTTTGCGATCGGACGCCGCAACTCGGCGGTATGGTCGCAGCGCGAACGCGGCATCTCGACGACGCGCTGAAAAACTACCTCCGCGCCGGCGGTCGACAGATCGTCAACGTCGGCGTCGGCTGGGACATGCGAGCGTTCCGCCTCGACTTGCCGGAAGGGACGACGCTGTTCGAACTCGACTTCCCGACGACGCTTGAAGAACGTCGCCGTCGACTCGCCTCGGCGGAAGTCGTCGAGCAACCAGGCGTCGCGCGCGTCGAGATTCCGATCGACCTGCGAACAATGTCGCTCGCCGAGGTCGTCGCCGAGAAGGTTGATCTCGATCAACCGGTCTTCCTCGCCTGGGAAGGGATGAGCATGTACTTCAGCGAGGAAGAAGTACGCGACATCCTCACCGGTATGCGACCGCTGCTCAGCCATCCCGACAGCCTGCTGTGGCTTGATCTGGTCGATCGTGAACCAGTGGAGACCCCCGAGAATTTCCCAGCGTCGATTCAGCAGTTCATGCGCGGGATGCGAATTCTCGGCGAGCCCTTTACTTTTGGCGTCGACGACGCGGAAGACTTCTTGCAGTCCACTGGCCTCCGCTGTTTGGAGACCGTCACCTCCGACCTCTACCTGCCCGAGAAGGACGATCCAGTCTACTCGGTCTACCAGTTCTGTTTGGTAGGCCGACAGGCGGAACACGCCGACGAGACGCCGCTGACGTTCCAAGCGGCCCGCTTCGACGGAGCGACGACCAGCATCGCAACGCCGCACTTTGCGATGAACGGCCACGCCACGGCGCGCAACGGCAGTGCAGGAGCGATGAACTCAGTGGCCGATCTCCCACGACAGCCGCGTTAGCTTCGAGGGTTACCGCACCGGCGACGAGCACTCGCAGCCTTGCTTCGGACCGAGCAGCTTTGTAAAGCTGATCGCCGCGGCATGCGTCTGGTCGTAGTGGACGCTGTTGTCGAAGTCGCCGCCGATCAATTGGCTGGTCGTCTCGTACTCGTGCGAGCCGAACGAGTACATGTACGCGAGGTTCACGTTCCAGTCGCGGTACATCCAGCCGTAGCCCATCGACACGGCTTGTTCGAGCGCGGCAGGGATGAAGACGGTCATCGTCGACGCCGGACTGGGGTTCCGGTGGTAGACGTAACCGGCCCGAATCACCTGCCCGCCGTCGAAGTGGTACTCGTAGCCGAGCCGCGTCGAAACGCTATCCTGCCAGAGTAGCGGGAACTGTTCGGTGATCGGTGGGAACGCAGGATTGCTCGGGTTGGTCAGCGTAATGTCGAACGAATCGAACGCATCGGCCCAGTTGAACCAGATCACGTCCGCCGAAACGACCTGCCGTGACGTCAGCTGCTGACGCACGCCCAGGCCGACCGATTGCGGCCAGGTGATTGTGGCGTCAGTGTCGTAACTGCTGGAACCAAGCGGCGTGTCGACCGTTGTGATGCCGCTCGCCTCGATCTTGCTGCGGCTTTGGTACGAGGCGCCGATCGACGTGCTGTCGGTCAGCTGGTACTGTACGCCGGCCGACCACACGAGGGCGAAACCATCGACCTCCATATCGAGCAACGTCGGCAGACCGGGAGCGGTTGGCCCTTGCAGCGTGTACGGTCCCTCGAAGTTTGCGAACGACAGGGCCGGCCCCATCGTGGCGCCGAACGACAGCCGCTCGGTCGGCGTGTACGAAGCGCCAAACAACAGCTTCGAGAGCGAGCCGAATGACTTATAACGTTGCGGCCCGGGAAACGGCGCTTGGCCTTCGAGATTGAAGATCGAGCCGAAACCAGCCGGCGAGAAGATGCCGGCGCCGAAGGCCCACTCGTCCGACATCTTGCGGATATACGAGATCTCGGGCAAGACGTAAAACTGATGCTGGCCGACAGTGTCTGGGTTGTTGGCGTCGGAGTATTGGAACTCGGTCCATAGCCCGGTGGCGCCGAGTTGGAACATCCCCTCGCTTTCGATCTGCCCCATCGCGGCGGGGTTGTCGTGGAGGATGGAACCGTTGTCGGCGAAGGCGATGTTCGTACCGCCGCGTCCGATCGTGAACGCCGAGACGCCGTCAAGGATGATGCCGTCGGCTGCCGCGGGCGCAGCGCACGATAGGCACAAAGCGGCCCCTGCCAAAATTCGCCGAGGGCGTCGCACGGAGCCTCCTTTGCCGCCGAGGTAAGTCGGCAGCCATCCCTAAAGTCTAAACAGTGCAGAGCTTTAGGGGTGAAGATCGGCAAACCAGACAGGCTGCGCGCAGGCAATTCCAGCAGTCGCGTCGCTCAAATCGACGGTGCTGGCGTCGACCTTGCCGATTGAGAAAACTCTCGGGCGAACCTAGACGAGAGCCGGCTCCGGCGGAGCCGATTCGCTACGAGTTTCCGCAGCGAGCATCGGCTCGTCGAGGGTCTCGGAGATCCGTACAACTTCCTCTTCGCGGCGCAGGAAGGCCTCGACCACGTCGGGGTCGAACTGCGTCCCCATGCCGTCGAGAATTATCTGCCGAGCCTTTTCGTGACTGAACTTCGGCTTGTAAACCCGTTGGCTACGCAACGCGTCGTACACGTCCGACAGTGCGGTCAATCGGCCGCAGAGGGGAATCTGCTTCCCTTGTAGGCCGAAGGGGTAGCCGGTGCCGTCGAAACGTTCGTGGTGCGTGAAGGCGATGTCGCGGGCCATCGTCAGGAACTTGGCGTCGGGATGGGCCTTCGTCGCCGCAGCGAGCGTTTCGCCACCGATGGTGACGTGCTGCTTCATAATCTCGAACTCCTCCTTGGTGAGAGGGCCCGGCTTGAGCAGCACGCTGTCGGGGATGCCGACCTTGCCGATATCGTGCAGCGGACTGGTGAGGTACATCAGCTGGACGTAATCGCCGTCGACGACGTCGCGGTACTTGTCCCAGGTCGAAAGTTCCTCGGCCAGGATGCGGCAATACTCCCGCATCCGTTCCAGGTGCAGCCCAGTGTCGGTGTCACGCGATTCCGCCAACTTCGCGAGCGTGAACAACATCACGTCCCGGCTCTGCAGCGAGAGGATCCGTTCGCCGGTGCGGAGGCGGACTCGCAGTTCGCTCGGCTGGAACGGCTTCGTCAGGAAGTCGTCGGCGCCCGCTTTGAGCCCCTCGACGACGTGCTCGGCGCCGTACGAAGTGATCAGAATGAAGAAGATGTAGCCGCTCCACTGGCGGCAGCGGATCTGCCGGCAAAGTTCGGGGCCGCTCATCTCCGGCATCTCCCAGTCGGAGACGACGATCGAGTACTTACCGGTGCGAATGAGATGGAAGGCCTCGCGCCCGTTCGACGCGACGGTCACTTCGTAGCCAAAATGGACCAACGTGTTCGCGAGGAACTCGGCGGAAACCACGTCGTCGTCGACTACTAGCACATGCATCGCAGGAACCCGTCAAATGGTGCGGTGATCGCGGACGCCTCGCTTAGGGCGTCGCCGCCATGGCTGGCAGCGAAGACTGGGAGGCGTCGTTGGTCAGGATGGCCGTGCAATCGTTCCACTCCTGGCGGAACTGAACGAAGCGAGCAGCCAGCAGGTCGGTAAACTCTTTATTCGCGGCGGACCACAGTTCGTTCGCCCGTTGGCTGAGATTCGTGGCGCCGGCATTGGCGCAGGCGCCTTTGAGGCGATGGGCAATTCGTTGAACGCGCGGCAGGTCGGAGCATTGAATCGCTTCTTCCAGCTCGACGACGTCGGCCTCGCACCGCGATTGGAAAATCGTCAAAATGCGTTCCACAAAGTCCAAATTCCCCATGCAACGACTCATCAAGTCGTCGACGTTGATCACTTTGGCCAAGGCATCGAACTGGGTGGTGGTCATCTCAGTAACCTTTGAGAAACGCATCGCGACTTGATTAATGACGCGCACATCGACAAATACCTATAGCACCAATACGCTATGACCGTCGCATGCACGCCAATCGCTAAGAAACTCTAGTACACGCGGTGCGCAGGACGAGGCGGGGGAAATAACGTTGTATGGCGGCAATTTGAGGTAAAACTGCCTCAAATCAGGTGAAAAAACGAGGAACCGGCCGCAATTTAGGCAGATGCCGGCGTTGCGAGGGTCGCCTCCGGCCTCTCGCGTGTCGCACAAAAGGGCAGCCCGGTCGTAACGGACATGCCGGTCGCAACTGTCGCTCGCATGGGGCGACGCCCAAGCGACCGCAAAACGCGGGACACTGAGCCCATCATAAAAGCCACCGGCTCCGCCGGTGGACGGAGTAAAAGTGACGCGAACTAACACGTCGTCCACCGGCGGAGCCGGTGGCTTTTACCGTGCGTCAACGCCGACAACTTGGACGGAAACGCTCAGCCCCTTGAATGCGTTCCCAGCGCCGAACCAGCCCCCTGCGATCGGCATCGCCTTGTCTTGCTCGCGGGCCACGGCGACCGACACATGCTCGCTGCCGGCAAGCTTATTGTTGGTCGGATCGTAACCGCGCCAACCGGCGCCGGGTAGGTAGATCTCGGTCCAGGCATGCGTGGCGCCATGCTGCCCGTCGGCCATCTGGATGTAGCCGGTGACGAAGCGAGCCGCGAAACCCCAATGACGGGCCGCTTCCATCATGAAGACGGCGTAGTCGCGGCACGAACCCGACCCCAACGCCAGCGTTTGGCAAGGCAGCTGCACCCCCGCCTCTTCGCGCGGGATATATTGAAAGCCCTCGAAGATGCGAGTGTTGAGCGCCAGCAGCAGGTCGGCGGTGTTCGCCAATTGCCCCGGCCGATAGAGATCGAGCAGCCACTTCTGCAGCGCGGGCCCATCGTGCGGGTAGCTCGGTAGGCGGTACGGGACGATCTCCACCTGCTCATCGGCGCCGTATTGAAACGGATACTGAGCCGCCGACGGGTCGATCGCGCAGTCGATTGGCCGATCGTCGAACAGGTCGACGGCCATCTCCGAGTGAATCCGCAGCTCGGAGCCCCGCTCCAGGAACTCGATCACCGCGATCGAATTGCCGTACACGTCGCGCAGCCAGCGGACCTTGGCTGCGGGCTCGATGGCGAGTTCCATCGCCGCGATGTGGAGATCGTGCCCCTCGCGCGGCCGAATCATCGCCCGATGAGGCCCGAACTCGACCGGTTCGTGATACGAGTAGTGGGTGTCGTGGATGATGCGGATGCGTTTCATCGTCGGCCAAAATCGAGGCGGCGGGGGAGGGGAGCGAGTGATTCTAAAGCCGCCGCTGGTGCGGGGAAATGGCGGGACCGCCGCCGGGACGTTCTCGCCGCCCGGAAAGGCTGACGCGGCCCGCTGCTTGAAGTAATATAAAAGTCCCTCTGAAACTTGCTGATCACCGGCGCAGGAGCCCTGCCGTGCGTTTTTCGACTGCCGCGTTTGCCTCGATCGTTTGCAGCTCCCTCGCCCTGAGCGCCGTGGAGGCCCGTGAGTGGGCCGACAAGTCAGGCGAGTACTCGTTGGAGGCCGACCTGGTGTCGTTCGACGACGAGGTGGTGGTGTTGCGGCGCGGCGATCACGAGCTGGCGGCGTTCGCCATCGCCGACCTCTCCGACGCGGACCGCGAATACCTTAAGTCGAAGGAAGCCGGAGAAGGTTCGGACAAGTCGCTCGACGCGACCCAGGAATGGACGCTCAAGAGCGGACTAACGATTAAGGGGAAGGTCGTCGATTTCGCCGATCGCGACGTGACGATCGACCGTCGTCGCAACCGGATCTTCGTTAACGACCGATTGATGAACAATCTGCCGGAGTTCTATCAGCAGATCGTGCCGCAGATCGTCGCCCACGAAGGGAAGATTGCACAAGCCAATGGCCGCGAACTGCGTCGGTGGTTAATCGCCGAGGGCGACAAACCACAGACGTTCCATGTGCAAGGCGTCGTCATCGAGGCCGAAAGCGGCGATGAGTTTGCCGTGCCGTTCTTTTTGTTGAGCGACGCCGACCTTAAGCTCCTTCAGCCCGGCTGGGAAAAATGGCTCGCTGCTCACTCGAAGCAAGATTATGAATCTGAAGAAGACATCGGCTTCTTGCTGCGATCGCTCGCCGCCGCCCGTCAACAAGACGAGCAAGTGCAGCGGCAAATCGCGCTGCTGCAGCTCAACATGCAGGCGATCCAGGCCGGCGTCACCTCGCTGTGGGAAGTGACGCTCTATCCGGCTGCCGGAAAGTTTGGCCCTCCGCTGTGGGTCGTCGTCACAGGCCGCAACAATCTTGAGGCGGTCGACGCCGCGATGAAGCAATATCCGGGACACGTGGCCGGTCCGGTGCGGCGCGTTTCTCGCCGGCGCTAAAGCTGGCCGCCGTGCGTTCTAGCCCCGGGCTCCGCCCGGGGGGCGGCATCCATTCCGATCGGCATTGCTGCGCGTGGTTCGACCCCCGGGCGGAGCCCGGGGCTAGGGTAAACGTCACGCAGTGCGATGTTTGGCAGCTACTTCCGCTTCTTCTTCGCCGGCGCCGGTTCGTGGATGCCGTAGAAGATCGCAAACAGCACCGGCGCCACGATCAGCGTCAGCACGCACGCGAACGACAGGCCGAACATAATCGCCACGGCCATCGACGCGAAGAACGGATCTTGCGTCAGCGGGATCATGCCGAGCACGGTCGTAATCGCGACCATCATCACCGGCCGAAGCTTGGCGACGCTGCCGCTGAGCAGGGCCTGGTATGGATCGGCGCCGCGCTGAATCTCCTGGAAGACCTTGCTTAACACGACGATCGAGTTCTTAATTTGCTCGCCACCAAGCGACAGGACGCCGAGCAGGGCCATGAACCCGAACGGCATCCCAGTGACTAGCAGTCCGACGGTCACGCCGATGATCGCCAGCGGTGCAATCAGCCAGATCACCAGCGTCGTGCGGATCGAGTTGAACAGGCAAACGACGATCAGCACCATGAGCGCCAGCGCCGCGGGGAGCGACTTGGCGAGGGCCGCGCGGGCGTTGCTTGAATCCTCATACTCGCCGCCCCATTCGAATGAATAGCCGGCGGGGAGTTTGATCTTCTCCACGTCGGCGCGAATGCGGCCAAAGAGTTCGCTCGGCAATCCGCTGCGAGGATCGGCGTGGACGGTGATCGTCGGGAAGCGGTCGCGACGCATCACCACTGGATCTTCCCAGCCGACTTCGACCGACGACACGACTTGGCTGAGCGGAATCATCCGGCCGGCCACGGGACTCCAAATCTGCATGCTGCGCAGCGCGTCGACGTTGTTCCGCTCGGCGAGTGGCGGCCGGGCGACGATCGGCAGCAGCCGCGTCTCTTGCGGGAACAGGCCGCGGTCGGCGCCTGGCTCGCGGAAGAAGCCGACCGGCCGGCCTTCGAAGCCCGACTCGAGTGCGCGGGCCACCTCGACTCGCGTGATGCCGTTGCGGCGGGCCTGCAGTTCGAACAGGTCGGGGCGAATCACCTTCTCGCGTTCGCGCCAGTCGTGCCGGACGCCGATCGCGTTGCCGTCGTCTTCGATCGCTCGCACCGCGCGATCGGCGAGGCGTCGCAACACGGCGGGATCGGGCCCTTGGAAGCGAGCTTGCACGCGGCCGCCGGCGCCGGGACCGAGCAGAAACTTCTTCGCCACGGCGTTGGCGTTGGGGAAGCGTTCGTCGAGTTCTCTCTGGATGTCGAGAATCAGTTGGCTGATGTCGGCCGGATCGGTAACGTCTACCAGGAACTGCACGTAGGCGCGGTTCTCGCGTTCGGGCGAGTAGACGAGCATGAACCGCAACCCGCCGCCGCCAACGAAGGTCGTGACGTTGCTGACGCCGGGCTGTTCTTGGATGTAGGCCTCGATCGCAGCAGCGGTCGACTCGGTTTCACGGATGTGCGTCCCCGCTGGCAGGAACACGTCGACCATAAACTGCGGCCGCGTCGCCGGCGGGAAGAAGCTTTGTTTGACGTAGCCAAAGCCCCACAGCGAGGCGATGAACGCCACTACAGAAAGGACCATCACCAAGCCGCGCCAGCGGAGCGAAAGTGCGAGCAAATTGCGGTAAGCGGTGAAGATCGGCCCGCCGTAAGGATCGGACTTGTCAGCCTCGCCGGCGGCCGTGGGAGCTTTCGGCGAGAAGAACATGCTGCTCAACAGCGGCGTGATCGTGATCGCTGAAATCCAACTAAGCGTCAGCGAAATGCAAATCACCCAAAAGAGCGAGTTGCAGTACTCGCCCGTGCTGTCGTTCGAGAGCCCGATCGCCGCGAACGCGATGACGGCGATCGCCGTGGCGCCGAAGAGGGGCCATTGGTTGTAGAAGACTGCCTCGCGGACGACCTCCATCTTCTCGCGGCCGGCTTCGATGCCGACTTTGATTCCCTCGATGATGATGATCGCGTTGTCGGTGAGCATGCAGAGGGCGATGATCAGCGCCCCGAGCGAGATCCGCTCCATGAGGATGTCGCCGTCGAGGAACATCACCAGGAACGTCGCCATGATCGTGAGAAACAAGACCATGCCGATGATCAGGCCGGTCTTCAGCCCCATCGCAAACATGAGAACGATGACGACGATCGCCACCGCCTTGATGAGATTGAAAATGAAGTCGCTGGTCGCCTCGGTGACCGCTTCGGGTTGGAAGTTGATCTCTTCGATCTCGATGCCGATCGGCTGGTTCCGTTTCAGCTCGTTGAGCTTCGCACGAACGGCTTGGCCCATCGTAACCACGTTGCCGCCCTGCACGGTCGAAATGCCCAGGCCGATCGCTTGCTGGCCGTCGTACTTCAGGATCCGCCGCGGCGGATCGCGATCGGCTCGTTCGATGGTCGCCACATCACGCAGAATGAGTTGCCGGCCGGAGCGGTCGGAACCGATCACCAGTTCGAGCATTTCGTCGGCGGAGTTGAAGCCTCCTTTGGGGTCGAGCGGCAAATGCTCGTCGCCGACCTGGACCCGCCCGCCGTCGGCGACGACGTTGCGGGCTTGCAGTTGCGCGTAGATTTCTTCCTCGTTGAGCCCGAGCTGCGCGAGGCGATGCCGCGAGAGTTCGAGGTAAACGAGTTCTTGCTGCTCGCTGAAGAGGTCGACCTTCTTCACGTCTGTTGCGAGCAACAGTTCGCGGCGGAGAAATTCGGCATAACGGCGAAGTTCCTGCTGCGAATAACCTTCGCCGGTGATCGCGAGGAAGATGCCGTAGACGTCGCCGAAGTCGTCGATCACCATCGACTGCCCACGGGCGCCGGGGGGAAGCTGCGGCTGGGCGTCGGCGATTTTTCGGCGAAGTTCGTCCCAGACCTGCGGGATCGAATGCTTATCGAATTCGTCCTTGATCACGACGCTGACCACCGAGCGACCACGCGACGATTCTGATTCGACCCGCTCGAGCTGGCCGAGTTGCTGGACGGCGATCTCGATCGGGTTCGTCACTTCGCGGGCGACGTCTTCGGCGCTCGCCCCGAGGTAGGGGGTGATGACGAGGGCTTCTTTGATCGTGAATTCGGGATCTTCGAGCCGGCCCATCCGTTGGTAGGCGATGATGCCCCCCACGACGATGAGTAGCATCGAGACGAACGCAATGCGATTCTTTTGAACGGTGAGGACGCCAAGATTCATTGCGCGTCCCCCAGCTGATCGCCGAGGTCGCGGACTTGCATGCCGTCGCGAAGTCGCGAGGCGCCGGCGATGGCAATGCGGTCGCCGGGCGCCAGGCCTGCGACAATTTCGATGTCGCCGCCGGTAGCGTCGCCGAGTTTTACCACGCGTTTGGCAACCTTGTGCGCGTCGCCATCGTCTTCAATCACCCAGACAATCTGGTCGCCGGCGTCTTTCTTCACCACGGCCGAGACGGGGACGAGCAACCGATCGCCCAGCACGCTGGCGCGGCGGAAGTCGGCCGTCACCGTCGCGGTCATGCCGGGCAGAATCGTCACGTCGGTCGGGGCCTGCATCGCGGTGCGAACTTTGAATGTCTGCGTCGTCGGGTCGGCAACTTGGGCGATTTCGCGAATCTCGACTGGGAAGCGGAGGCCGGGGGCGCCGCTGAACTCGGCTTGCAGGTCGATCACGTCGGCCGTGCGAATGTCGGCAGCCATCACCGTTTCGGGAACATCGACGACGACTTCGATTTCTTCCACATCTTGGAAGCGAACAATCGGCTCCTTCGCACGGACGTTCTGCCCCTCTTCGACGAACCGTTGGGCAATAACGCCGTCATACGGGGCGACGAGCGTGGCGTCGCTTAGTTGCAGGGCCGCTTCGACGACGCGACCTTCGAGCCCGCGGACCGTCGCCGCTTGGGCGTCGATATCTTCCTCGCGGCCGATTGCTCCCTTTTCGAGCAATTGCACAGCGGCTTGATACTCCTCTTGAGCGACTTGATAAGCAGTCTCGGCGATTTCGTACTGCGACCGCGAGACGGCGCTGTTGCGGACAAGTTGCTCGAAGCGGCCGTACTCAGCGCGAGCGTTGGCCATGCGGGCCGCGGCGGCGCGGACTTGCGACTCGCGTCGGAGCGTTTCTTCCGGGCGTTCGCCCGATTGAAGCCGGCGGAGGACGGCGCGGGCTTGGTCGAGCTCGCCTTGCAGCTGAGTGAGACGAGCCTGGAACTCATCCTGGCGGAGCTCGCCGATGACTTCGCCCTTCGCAACGCGCTGCCCTTCCTTCACCGGGAACTTCACCAGGACGCCGGGGACCTGGAAGGCGAGTTCGACGCGGCGGGCGGCTTCAGCGACGCCAGGGAAGATGCGCGTCCGCACATCGCCGCCGGCGGCGATGACCATCGTCTTCACGGGACGGATGGGTTCGGTGCGCTCGGCGACAGGCGGGGTGCAGCCGATGGCGATTGCTGTGAGGAGCGTGAGCAGGACGCACATGGGGCGGAACCGACCGTGGGTCGCTCCGGCGGGTCGTTGACCCGCGGCTACTGAGGGCTTCATCGCTATTTGTCGTGATCTCGTCGTCATGCTTGTTTTTGGCGACATAATTGAGGAGTTATGTCAAGTTGCGTCGTAGACAGTCGTTGTAACTTGTTACAGAAGCAGGCGCCTGCGTTGGGAGTACGTGACGCAAGATTTTGTCGCCTACCATTCGTAAAATACGTCAGAACGACAACTTGCAGTGACGCTTGCCCCGCCGCACGCGCACAGGGCAACGTTTCGAGCGCCCGCTCGTGTATGCAACAATCACACACCCTGAGCATTACAGATTGAGTGGCCGTTTTCGAGTGGTAAGTTTGGCCGTTTTGGTTTCTAAGACAAACTCTCCGGCGAATTGGCAAAGAAACATCGAAACGACGTGACGGGCGGTCGCGTCAATGAGCACACTGGCTGAGCTTGGAGTCTCCATGCGACGAATTTTGGTGTTGGGCGGCGGCTTCGCGGGACTATGGAGCGCGGCCGGAGCGGCGCGAAAGCTGGATGAGCTTGGCATCGGCGGCAAGGACGTCGAGGTGACGCTCGTCAATCGCGATGCGTACCACAGCATTCGCGTTCGCAACTACGAGGCTGACTTGGCGGCGACGCGAGTGCAGCTGCGCGAGGTGCTCGATCCGATTGGCGTGCGGCTCGTCGAGGGCGAGGTGCGGGCGATTGACTTTGCACGACAGGCGGTCGACGTGCAGAGCCCCGGCAGAGTGGTGACGCTGGAGTACGATCGGCTGGTGTTCGCGCTCGGGAGCGAGTTGGTAAGGCGGCCGTTGCCGGGGTTTGCGGAGTTTGCGTTTGATATTGATACGTATGGGGGGGCGGCGCGACTTGAGTCGCACCTAAGGCAACTGGCCGCTGAAGCGGCCAGTCCGAGAGAGGGGATTGAGTGCTGGACGGTGTTGGTCGTGGGGGCGGGGCTGACGGGGATTGAGGCGGCGGCGGAGCTTCCTGGGCGGTTGCAGGCGTTGCGTGAGGCGAGCGGCGGGCAGGGCGGGGAAGTGCGTGTGATTTTGGCGGATCATGGAAATCACATTGGGTCGGACATGGGGGCGGCGGCGCAGCCGGTAATCTCAGAGGCGCTCGCCGCAGTGGGCGTCGAGACGCGGACTGGGGTGCGCGTGACTGCATTAAGCGCCGCCGGGGCGACGCTCGAATCGGGCGAGCTCATTCCTGCGGGAACGATCGTGTGGTGCGCGGGGATGCGGGCCAATCAACTCACCGAACTTTTTCCTGTCGAACGCGATCGACTCGGTCGGCTGCCGGTCGACGAGTTCCTGCAAGTGAAGGACATGCCGCACGTGTTCGCTGCCGGCGACTCGGCGGTGGCGATGATGGATGAACAGCACGCCTCGGTGATGTCGTGCCAACATGGCCGGCCGATGGGGCGGTTCGCTGGGCATAACGTCGTGTGCGACTTGCTCGGCCTGCCGATGTTGCCGCTGCGGATCGATTGGTATGTGACCGTGCTCGACCTGGGGCCCTGGGGGGCGCTCTACACCGAAGGGTGGGATCGGCATGTCGTCGCAGTCGGCGCCATGGCGAAGGCGACGAAGCGGACGATCAATTGCGAGCGGATCTATCCGCCGCGGAACGGCGATCGGCGGGCGATTCTGGAAGCGGCGGCGCCGGTGGTGCAGCGGCCGCCGGCCTATCAATCTTGAAACGCTACTGGTCGCTGAAGCGACCAGTCCGATATTGGCGAAGCATGACGCTCGCTAACATTAAGTAGACAACGCCGTATCCATTTGGTTAAATAGCGACACTGGCGTAAAATTTATATGTTCGCGGAAGGCTGCAGATACTCGCACCGCGACATTCTGACTACTGCTTAGCTACTTAATCACACCAAGCTAATCGGCGGGCGATGACAGATACTGAACTCCTGGCCGAGCAACAACGAATAAGTGCACGGCTCCATCGCGGCGTGATTTTTTCAAACGTCTGGCTGTGCGGAATCGGCTCACTTTACTCTCTCATCATCGGCATCGACGCGCTGCGGGCAATTCGCCGCGCCGACGGCATGCTCTATGGAAAATGGCGGGCCTGGTGGTGCGTGAGCGTTGGCGGCCTTGGATCGCTGTTTCTAGTGTGGTTCGCATTGACGCTGACCTTGCATATGTGCGGCATTCGTATCCGCTGAAAGAAAGTCGCATCGCAAGCTGAAAAAAGCTGCTTCGATCACAGCGCCTGGCGCGACTTCCAATACGCGATCACGGCGACGGCGGTGATTGCAAGGCCCGGGAGGGCCGGCGTGAGATACCACCACCAGAGGACGCCCGCGGCGGCAACGGCGGCGTAGGGCCAGCGACGCACCGGCAGCGAGATTGTTTGCGTGGCAACCGGGTGCCGCCAGACGAAGCCAATGGCGGCGACGAGCGCGAAGGCGCCGAACCAACGGAAGAAGGGAAGCGGCTCGCGCTGCGGGGCAAGCTCCAACGCGCCCTCATCATCGCCCTGAAAGTAGCTTGCGCCGAGCGATTCGTTCGACCAAAGCGCGCGCGAGTCGGTTGACTTGGCGGACTCTTCAGCGGCGGCCGGCCGTTTGTCGAAGCGTTCACGGAGCCGCGTCCAGGCCTCGGGGTCGTTCGCACCGGCGTCGGCTAAACGATCGAACCAGGGCTGCCGCCAGAGTCGCAGTTCCCATTCCGCGAGTTGCGACGCCAATGGGTAAGCGTCGAGGAAAGCTTCGATCTGACCACGACGAGCTTCATCGGCAAAGTCGGCGGCGGCGAGCGGTTTGGCGGCGCTCGTCGATTCGATTGAGCGGCCATCGACGACTTGCCACAAGGATCGCTGCGGCGCGAACGTACGGCCATCGACGGCGACTTGCGGGACGGGGAAATGGCGCGGCGCCGTTGTTCGCACCCGCGGCAAGCGGTAGCTCAGCAAGAAAACTCGCGGCAAAAATCTGGAACCGGCAGGCGCTTGCCAAACGCCGTCGGCAACAGTTGGCGCCGCTTGTGGGACGCCGTCGACGGAGGCGTACTCCAACTTGGCGCCCGCGGGTAGCGTGATGCGGCAAACGTCGCCGCCGCCCGCTTGGACAATCAGTTGCGATTGCGCCACCGCGTGGCCCGCGGCGTCGATTTCGATGTGATTCTCTGCCAAGCGATACGCGGCTACGCGCATCGCATCGGGGAAGACGCGCTGCTCAGCAATAAATCGCTCGCGCAAGACGCAATAGGCTTGCGGCGGTTTCTCGCCGCCCAGCGTCGCGGCGAGCTGCTTCGGCAACCGCTGCGGCTGAAGCCCGCGGAGCGTCCATTCGGCGGTCAGATTGCCAGCGGTGGGAGGGAGCACGAGAAACGCTTGTTGCTGCTTGGCGTTTGCGATGCGGAAGGAGGGAAAACGGATGCGTTGATCTGTCTCGAGCGACACAGGACCTCGAACGCGCACCGCGAATGATTCACCTGCCGCAACCGGGGCGGGCAAGCGCACCTCTAGCAATTGTCGATCGGGGTCGGCCGGCAGATCTCGTACCAGGACGCGCCCCCCTTGATCAGCTGTAAAAGGACCACGCCAATTTTTGCCGACGATCAATTCGATCGTATCGACCAAGCCGCGGCTCGCCTCGCCTTGCAGGCGGCATTCGGCTACGGTTTCGGCGGGATCGAGTTCGAGCGTCAGCAGCGCATCGGCGTCGAACTCGGCGTTGTTAGGGCTGATGACGAGTTCAGGAAGCGCCGCGACTCCGCGCACTAGCGTGTACTGGCCGACGAGCAAGCCTTGGTTCGAATCGACTGGCGCGGGCGTCAGTTTTGGCGGCGGCGCTTGTTCCGCCCAGTCGACCAACAGATCACTAGCGCGGAAGAGGAGTAGATCGATGGGAGCCGTCGGGCTGGCTTCCAGGCCGATACGGGGAATCTGAGCGCGCCGCTCGATCGCGGGAAGCGTGCCGGCGTCGGTGACTGCAGCCGTCGGCGGCGTGGCCATGATCATGTCATGAAATCGACCCGCGACGCGAATGACGTGTGGCTCGGTAAGCGGACGGCTCATGAACAATTGCAACTGGTCGGGCTGAGGTCGCGCCCACCGGACGGGAACGTCGCCGCCGGCCCCGTCGAGCGTCGCGGAAACTTGTTCGATCTGCAGCTCAGGCGCGACGACGAGGCGGTGAGCTAAAAGTTCGCCGCTTAGCACGGCAATCGCCGCTGAGTAAACGACGCGCACATCGTGTTCGTCGCAGTGGAGTTCGAGCGACTCGCGCGATGAGAACCGGGGCGGGGTCGGCGTCACGTCGAGCGACCACTGCGGGCTGGCCACCGAGGCGGCGTATTGCAGCGCCGACGCAGAAACCACCGGTCCCCACAACGGTTCGAGTTCGGCCGGACTTACCGGCGCCAGCCCCGCGGCGGCGTTGTCGCGGACGCGAAGCCGCGGATCGGCGATCACCGCGAAATGTCGCGAGCGGATGTTCATTCCCAGGACGTCGACCCACGGGAAGTCGATGCGGCCGACCGAGAGCGCCCGTTGCAACTGAAATTGCAACGCGACGGTTTGCGGCAGCGTCGCGGCAGCGCGGAAGCGGAGCTCCACAAGTCCCGGCTGATTGGCGTCGATCGCCGAGCCAGGCGAAATTTCGAGCGGCGAGCCTTCCGGCAACGGCAGTAGCTTCAACTGCGGCGAAGCGAGAAGCCGAATCGCATCGACGGCGCCCTCGCCGCTGAGTCGTAACCGAACGTCGAGGCGAGCCGTCGCCGGGTCGACTTCCAGCAAAGAGAGTTGTTCGACGGCGATGGCCGCACCATCGTTGGGAAGCCGCGCCGGCCAAGCAAGGTCGAGAGTCTCGGCAGGCGACAGCCGCAACAGGGTGCGTGCGGCGCTCGATTCGCTGGTGACAAGCGTCGCGGCGGTCGCGTGTACGGCCACCAGTCCGGCTGGATGGAGAACCTCGAGCGTACCGCCTGCCAGCGGGGGCACGGAGAGCTGCAATCGCGAAAGTTGCGCCGCTGAAGGCGATGCTCCGATCGGCGTCAGCCGTGCCGTGAGCTCATGATCGCCCGGTTTCCCCAACGTGAAGGCAACAGCGGTTCCTGCAGCGTTCCAACTCGGCGTGATTGGTTGGCCGTCAAGGAGGAACTGAGCGGGGTCCCACAAACCATCGGCAGCGTGAAGCGGAAGTTCGACGGACGCATTCGCGCGACGCGACTTCCAACGGAAACGCATTGCGACGCGGGTGGCGGCGATCTGGTTGATCCCTGCCGACGGTGCGAGTTCGACTTGGTAACTAGCATCGACGAGCGTGGCGAGTTCGACGACGCCGGCCGTCGTCGGCAATAAGCTGGCGGCCATCGGCGCGGGTACGTACACGTCTTCGCCGACAGGCTGCCCTTGGGCGTCGACAGGGAAGAAGACTTGCGGCGGCGTAGGATCGATCGCGTCCTGGGCCGTTGCATTTGGCGCGGCGAGCGCCAGCCAGCCACAGGCGAACGGCAGCAGAACCGCCGCGCGGACCAGAAGCGAGCGGTCGGACTCGCGACGACGCTGCCGCGTGAGGAAGCTAACCGATTGGCGGACGACGGCGCCGGTGAGAACGCCCAAAAACACCGCCTGCGGCAACGGGACGAGCGCCACTGGAATCACCAAACAAATCGCCGCGACGCCTGCGGCGAGCGTGACGACGCCCCGTCGCGAGCGAGCCCACAGCCACGCCGAGGCCACGGCGGCGGTCAGCCAAGCGACGTGCCAGTTGGCTTGCTCGCCGCTAATGAGCCGTAACGTCACCGGCGCGGGATGATCGACGAAGGATTGCGTCAGTGTCGTCCAGCCGCCGGGTGCGGCGAGTCGGGTCGACGTGGCAGGTATCATCGGCGAGGCGGCGTCGACGTGCGCCAACAGCATGCCGTCGTACCAGCGCTCGCCGCCGCGACCCGATACGGGGCCGAACAGTCTCGCGAGCCAATCGTTTGCTGACGCAACCGCAGAGCCCCGGTCGGCGTGCTCCGCTCCTGCATCGGAGGCGCCTTGGGCTATTGCGTTGTAGGCGGCCGGCCAACGCAGACTCCAGGTTCCTCGCAGGACGGGGAACGACGCCACCGGTAATGCTGGCTCAACTTGAGCGCGACGCTCGAGCGGTGCGATCTTCTTTTCCAACTGCACGACGAGCGATTGGCGAGCGGCAACGCCTGGAAGTTGAAAGCGGACGCGCCGCGAGCCGGCCGTTGGCGAAGCGACGAGCGTGTGACCATCGACCGCGACGGAAACAAACGCCGCGCCGGCGGGCGCTGTGAGCTGGACGTCGGTCGGTTGCGGCGACTCGATTTCGTAGACAATGCGATGACTTTGCGTGCCGTCGGCGAGTTGCTGCGTTTGTACGTCGCAACTCCACGCGATCACGCCGGCGGCTTCGTCGCTATCAGTTGGCGTCGCAGCCCCTTCGGACGTCTGGAGTTGATTCGCCGCGGCCGCTGTTGCAGATTCGGGCGTGGGAGTCGCCGGGGCAGGCCGAGCAGTGAACGCGGGGCCGTCGGCAAGCAGCATCGTGGGATCGTCGCCCAACCGTAGGCAAGCTAGCGCTGGCAACTGACCATTGGCTGCGGGCGGCAGCACCGGAGCCGCCACGGCGCCGCGGGGATCGACCTCGACCGCTTCCGCGCGGCCGCGGAAGATCGCCCACGCTTGCCAACTCTCAGCATCGGGGAGCGATAGTTGATTTATTGCGGCATCTGCGGCTACGGAACTCCGCCAGACAACATGGAATCGAAACGGCGCCGTACGGGCTTGTGGAAGTCTCACGCGGTACTGAACGGGTGCCTTCGCCGCTTCCGCGGCGCCGCTAGGCGGAGGCGCCGTCGCATTGGCGATCGGCTCGACGACGAGCGTTTCGCCGGATTCGAGATTCCACTGCGCGTCGGCTGGAACGGGCCGCTGGGCAAGTAGACGCAACTCGACGAGCGCCCCGGCGAGCGGTCGACAGAGGAACTCCGCTCGCTGCTCATAGCCGGCCGCCGCGGCGGTGAGTTCGAGTCGTGCTTCGGCTGCGAAACGGGCCGCCGTTGAGGCGACAGTGAGTAGTGACGTCGGATCGGCGTCGTCTAAGTGGAGCAATAAGCCGCCGCTGGCGTCGCCCAGTAGCGGTTGGGCGTCGATTGGCAACGCCGTCGCCGTCGCGACGGAGTCAGTGAGTTTGGCGTCGGGGACGATCTGATTGCCGCGGCGATCCTTCGCGAGCAGCCAGCGCTCGTCGCCCGCACCTGGAAGTCGGACGAATTCAAGTTCGCCGAGCGTCGCCATTCGCGTCCAGGCCCGCCATGGTTTGCGGGCGGAAATCGTGATCGTCAGCGGCTCGGCGGCAGTTGGGGACCGCCGCAGTTGCAAATGGAGATGCCGGTGCTCGCCTTCCTCGACGTGCCACTCCACGATCCCATCGGCAATCGTGCCCTCGACCGACTCGATGTTCCAATCAACGGCCAATGGCGCGACGACGTGAAACGTGCGCCCCGCTTCGGCCCAGAAGACGGCCCGGCAGCGAGCAACGATCTCGCGATCAGAGAATTCGGCGGTGATCGCGCTGCGGCAATGCTCTGATTCGCGATGGTCGCCAATGACGACCTCGGCCACCGCCGCGGACGACCACGACTGCAGGCGGTAGACCTCGCCGGCAGCGCCGCTGCCGACGCCAACGACATTAAGCAAACTGCATTCGCGCGGCGCGATGGCACGCAGCTCAAGCGCCGGATCGATCCACAGCGTCGTCGTGCCCTCAGTCCAAAAAACTTGCTCCGCCACGATGTTGGGGAGCTGCCACGACGACTCGAAGGTCGCAGCAGCCGCGGCGCGAATGGCCACGACCAGCGGCGCCTCGGCGACGCCGCTCGGTCGCGCCGGTAACGTAATTGCCATCGCGCCAGCGTCGTCGGGATCGCGCCGCCACTCGACCAATTGTCGATCAACGCTGATCTCGGCAATATGGAGCGTCGGCGGGACTTGCAGACGCAATTCAGTGAGCGGAGTTCCACGCTGCTGCAGGCGGAACTCGCCCTCGTAGTCGATGCCGTCGGGCGTAACGTGATAGGCCTCAGTCATTGCCGCCAGCGGCAGCGAGTTAGTTGCATCGAGCGCTAGGGTTGTAGTGGCCGCTACGGCGCGATTGATACGGAGACGATGTTCGACGCCGCCGGTAAGTTGGAAGACCCAGCGTTGGCTTCCGCCGGGCGTTGCCGACGGGCCCCCGACCAATTGACCGGTGGAGAGCACAGGCGTGGCGCCTGCGGGTAACTCAAGCGTTAGGCGCTGCGTGACGGCACTGGGGAGTTGAAGCAGGTACTCGAGTTCGTTGACTTGGCGTTCCGCGGCGATTTGCCAATCGATCTCGACCGCTCCGCTCCGTTCGACGAGCAAGCCGTACTTGGCGGGAACTCCAACCGCCGCCGTCCACAACCCGATCGTGGCAGGCGACGAATCCGCCGCAACGCCTTGCCAGCGCGCCCGCAGCAGCACGGCGTTCCAAGGCGCGAGCGAGAGGATCGCGGGCGTCTTGGTCTCGACCAGCCTCACCGTCAGCGCCGCGGAGCCGGTGAGAATTTCCCCCTCCGTCAAACGGGCTGTGTATTCCACAGACTGCAACTGCGCACCGCCAACTCGTCCCAACTGGCGTCGCTGCTCGGCCTGCTCGACAAGCCGCTCGAATTCCTGCCGTTCGATGGGCAGGAACTGAGCGCCGCCGGTCGGCCAATCGGCAGTGCGATCGGCCGGCACGAATACGCGGCGGTACTCGATCGCCGTCGTTGAGGAAGCGTGAGGCGCTGCACCGACAGCTGGCTGAGCGCGGGCGGAGTGCTGCAACGACGCCGTGAGCGCCGCGATCAACGTCAGCAGCAACCAACGATGCGCGCAGCTCATGGCGACGTCCCGCTGACTTGGCGCGTCGAGCCTGACGTGGTCGCGACGATGGAATCGTCGGGGCGTTCGCCGAGCCATGGCTGCGTCGCCGTCAGGCTGGCGACGGAGCTGGGCGGGGCAGGGGGCGCCGAGCGGCGGATACGAACGTCGGCCAGCAACCAGCGAGTTAGCAACGAGACGATCGTGAACGTCCCCCCCAGGAAGATCGCCTGCACTAGCATGACGGCGGCTTCGGGGTAGGCTGCCAGCGAGGCGACGGCGGCGATGATGGCGGCAAGCCAGAAGCCCGCAGTGCGTCCCAGATTCGTATAGAGAGCCACCAAGCCGACGGCGAGCGCACCAGCGCCGGCGGCGATAATGAGCCACGCACGGCGGACGAGTTGCACATTGGCGGACTCAGGCGAATCGAAGGCGCTGTAGAGATACTCGTTGGTCGATGCGGGAAGTTCCGGCGCTGAGGTCGCGCTGGTCCATTCTTCAAGCTGGTCTTGGCCCTGCGTCGGTTGCCGACCCCAACTCCATTCACGCCAGCCAAGCTTGTATTCGCCGTTCATGCCGGAGGGAGTCGAGACGACGGCCATGTCGCGCGGCACGATGAGTTGCCAAAAGAAGGGACGCGTCCCTTGTACGTTTTCCATCAGCGGGAAGCTCGCACTAAGACCAGTCGTCGCGGCGATCCGCTGAGGAGCGTGCCGGCGCAACTCAAGCGTGTGCGCCTGCGAACCGTCGCCTTGCGGCAATACGACCGTCAACCGGGCGCCGCTGCGATCGGCGGGAATCACCTGGCCATCGAGCACCGCTTCCAACGGGCGGCCTTCAAAGTCGTCGGGAAGCACCAGTTCGACCTGCGGGGCGCTCGTGCGGAATCGGTAGACAAAACGATCTTGCCGCTGCCCGCCGACGACCCACGTTTGCACCCAGGTGGCGTCGCAACGAACTTCAGCCGGCGTCGCGCCAAGCGAAGGTTCCAATCGCAGCGAGAGTTCGCCGACAGGTTTCGCAGCGGAGGCCTGCAGCAGCGCCGGTTGCAGGTCGACGCCCACGCCGGTCGAATCGGGTGCGATGGCGCGCCATGGCTCCGTTTCGGCGTCGGACCACAGGGCGATCCGCGCCTGCCCGGCCGGTGAGACGATGTTCGCACGAGTGGCAGCGGGCAACGCCGGGATGGCTAGCGGCAACGTGATTTTTGCACGACCCGCTTGTTGCGATTCGTCGATCGCGTAGATCGAACGCAATTGCACGACAGTTCGACCCACGGTCGGTCGCGGGAGTCGCACGACGAGCCGGCGATTGAGTTCCATCGCCGCCGCGGTTGCGGAAAGCGGCTGAACCTCGAAGGCCGTCGCCTCCAGCGGCTGACCGTCGAGCAGAAGCTGAAACGCGGGATTCGACGACAAGGCCACTGGGATTGTCGCGGTCAGCTCGCTCGTTGGTTGGAAAGCGATGTCGTAACGGAGGCGCTGTTCGACCTCCAAGCGACCGTCGGCGAGCTTCCCCTCGATCGTTGAATCAACGGCGATCGATTGCTCGCGCTCACTGACGTCGATGGCGACGCGCGGCCGATCGACGAACGTTTGGAAGCGGCGGGCGGCGGCGTCGCGGCGGGCGGCAGGCGCGGGCGGCACAGCTGCGTTAGGATCGCCGGCAGGCGTTGTTGCACCCGCTAAAGTCGCAGCAGGCGCGGTCGCTCCGCCAGATGCTCCATTCGATTCCGCGGGGCTGATGCCATTGGAATTATCGACCTGCACGGTCGACCGCCAAGCGTCGTCGCAGGTTACCGACAACAGGCCCGGAAGCGTATAGGCCTCTAGGAGTTGCGGCAGCGGCAAATCGTGCAGTCCCAAGCCCGCTTCGCGGCGGAGGGTGAAGCGGACTCGCGTCTGCTGGAGATCGGACTCTTTCAGCGGCAGCACCAACACGCCAGCGGGCGTCACATGCTGCTCGATGAGATCGATGACGCCTCCCGATTCGATAGGCTGCTCGGTGAGTTCCCAGCCGCGCAAATCGGCCCGCAGTTCGAACGTGCGACCGCCGAGGAACTGGTAGTCGAGCGTCACATCGAGCGTAGCGCCATGGCTGCCGAGGTTCATCGCATACGTCGGCGTGACGCGCACCTTCCGTTGCCGCGGTTGCGTGCTGATCGACAGTTCCCAATCAGCGCCGGCGCCGGAGAAGGCGGCAAGCGGCGCGGGCGTTCGCAAGTTCTCTGGGAGCTCCAACGGATCGATCTGTTCGATCCGCCCCTCGCTATGAAAGTCGGCGTGAAGGGTTTCGTTGATGCGAATCGCGAGCTGATTCCGCTGACGAAACGCGCCGACCACCTCGAACGGAGTCGCGGTCATGGGGGCTGTCGCGTCGGCGCCGCCAGTTTGCTCCGCGACCAGCCGCACTGGCGGCGGAGTGGCGGAGGGCTGGTCGAAGCGGACCTCTACCAGCGATGAGCCATGCCGACCAGTGGTCGACGCGATCGGAATTAGTTCGTAGCCAGCGCCGGCAGGAAGCGAAGCGGCTGCGGCCCCGCGTGGCAAGCGGATGCGGACGCGGTCGAGCGGTTCGCCGAAGCTGCGGAGCGCGACGACCGCTTCGTAGGTGATGCGGCCCGGGTCGATCGTTGCCGTGGCGTCGACGCCGGCGCTCAGCGTGGCGGCGCGATCGAATTGCTCGACGACGCGCGGGCCCCAGCGCAAAGCGAGCCGGCCTTTAGCTCCTTCAATCTGCGAAGTGTAGCGGCCGTCGTCGGCAGTGACAGTGGAATGAACGGCCAGCTTCGGCGCTTCGATCTCCACTTCGCCCGACGAAGTGAAGTCGACGTGCGACGTCGCCGCGGTGGGGAGTTCAACCTCCAGTTGGCGGCTGTCGCCGTCGCGCTGCATGATGAGCTTGCCGGTGAGCTCGATATCACGGCGGTCGCCCGGTTTCCCTTGGATCCAGGCGACGTAGCTTTGGCGTACGGGGTCGAACAAGATGAAGTCGCGCGAGTCATCGCCGACGAGCTTCCACTTGTCGATGATTAGCGTGCCAAGTTGCAGCGGCACTTCAACCCAATCGTTCGACTGGATCTCAACCTCGATCTTCAGCTTGATGGCAACGAAGTCTTCTTCGGCCGTCGCGTCGGCACGGAGGTCGAGGAGCGCGAACTCTGGCTGGCGCACTTCGTCTTGCTGGCTCTGGGCGGCCCGCCACGATTGGAAGAAATCTTCGTAGCGATAACCGAGGACGCGGCGGAGATTCCCGTTCGCGTCGGGAAGGAAGAAAACGTCGGGGCCCGAGGCGCTGGGAGATGGAGTCGTCGGAAGGACGGTCACGGCAGCCGGAGCGGCAACTGGAGGAGCCGCGGCAACCGGCGGCGGGTCAGCGTCAACAACGGCTGGCGTCGTTTCTGGAACTGCATCCTGCGCGCGCAGCGGCAACGAACCGACTGCTAGCACGAATGCTGCCAGGAGTATGCGTAACCAGGGCACGTCGAAGCGACCGTTCAGGGACAAAGGCGAAAAGGGCGGCAGCTGGCTATTCTACGGCGAAAAGAGTGTCGCAGTTTGGGAAGCGGCAGCCGAGCGACGCGAAAAGAGGGGAGCGTCCCTCCATTGTAGGCAGCAGCTAGCCAGGTAAAAGCGTTCGCCTTTGCGGCGGTGGGCCGCAAAATGTCGAGAAAATCGACGTCTGCCGCCGATTGCGCCGGCTGCGACGGGCCGTGCAAGGCGTCGCTGGCGCCTTAGACCGGCCAGATGTAAGCGATTCCATTGAAACAGGTTGCGGCGTTTTACTAACCGATGAGCGGCAGCAACTGTTGGTGCAGTGGGGTCGAAGAGGCGGCCAGGTAATCGGCCCGGACCAGATCAAACGGCCGGCCATCGGTTGCGGTGACCGCTCCACCGGCTTCGCTCACCAACAGCACCCCCGCGGCCGCATCCCACGGGTGGATTTCATGGGCCCAGTGGGCGTCAAGTCGGCCGCAGGCGACGTAGGCGAGGTTTAAGGCCGCCGAACCAGTGCGCCGCATCGCCTGGCAGAGGGGCCCCACCTGCATAAACGCCCGCAGATCGAGCGAAATATCATCAAGCCGCGGCGGGAAGCTGACCGCTACGAGCGATTCTTCGACCGTTAGGGCGGAACTGGTGCTCATCGACTCCCCGTTGAGCCGGGCTCCGCCACCCAAACTGGCCGCGAACGATTCGTTTCGCTCGGGGTCGTAAACCACGCCAGCCAAAAGCTTTCCACCACTGGCGACCGCCACCGAGACGCCGTAGTAGGGGAGGCCATGGGCGTAGTTGATCGTCCCGTCGAGCGGATCGACGACCCAGCAGTAGGGTCGATCGAGTTGCTCCATCACGGGGGCTTCCTCGCCGAGGATCCCGTGATCCGGAAAATGCTCGGCAATCACGGCCCGCACGGCCTTTTCCGAGGCGTAATCGGCGTCGGTGACGAGATCGCGGGGGGCTTTCTCGCGGGTTTTGAATCGGCCGCGCCAGGCGATGAGTTGCTCGGCGCCGGCGCGGGCGGCGAGTTCGCAGACGGCCAACAATTCGGCGGGGGTGGGGTTCGCGGCGTTCATCGGCGGAAATGCACCTGTTGGCAAGACTTGACGGTCGGGATACCTATTTTGACGCAAAACCTTACGGGTTAGGAAGTAGCGATTATTTATAGCGAATCTCGTGCGGTCTCCCGAAAAATTCCTGCGGAGTCTCGCGACAAAAAGCTGGACATGAGTATTGGACCGGGTATGATCACAGTGAACGAGGAGGATGTGGTTGGAAGTCTGTTCAGCATAACCATTCGCAGTGATGCGATAGGCAATTGACTGATCTTCTTTATCCCCCCACAACAGACAACCGGCCTCTTCTCTGTTCCGGCCCCGTCGCTTCACTTCGGTGAAACGGCGGGGTTTTTTTTGGTCTCGCGCCGCGCGGGCCCTCGCGTTGGGGAAGGGGAGTCGCAAAATGAGTGGCGACGAATCCAACTAATCCAATCGGCCCGGAGCAGGCGATGGCGGAGACTTTGCAAAGCGGCGGCGCGACGCGTTCAGACTTTTGGGAACTCGACGGCCATCGCGCCATTCTCCACACAGGGCGACTCGTCGGCATGATCGACCTAACGCAGCCCGCGCGCGGGCTGACGGCGATTCGCGTCGACGGGGCGGCGATCGTCGGCGCGCTCATGGGCGTCGACGTCACGTCGTCGGAGACGCGCGGCACATCGCTCGATGAACCTTGGACGATTGCCGATGCGTATATCCGCGGACGCGATTTAGTCGCGACCTATCGGGAGCCGTGTGAGCAGCCGTTTAACCTGCAACTCTACTGGCGCACGATCGATGCGGCAGATGGGACGCCGACGCTCGATTTGATCTGCTCGGTACAGACGCCACTATGGGAAGCCCACCCGCGCGTCACTGTTTGTTCTTCGGCATTCAGCCGAGGGGCCGCGATCCTTGGCGAAGGACTGTCGTGCTCGAACGACTCGGGCGTAGCGTATCTCGAATCCACGCGCCCTGGAGACTTCACCTCCGCTGCGGCGCCGAGCGATCCGCAATTCAGCGGAGCGCTCTGGAACTTTGGGCCGCAGTTCATGGAAAAGGGCGTCATCCGCCGGCTGCAGGTCCGCGGCATTTTTAGCAGCGGCGATGCGCGGAGTGAACTTGCGAAGCTACGTGCGCAACTCACGGCGGAAGAGCCCGCACTCACTGCTTAAACGCGAGTTCGAGGAAGCAACGATAGCCTACTTCATCGCCGTCAGCTCCAGCAGCGCGATCTCAGGCGGGCAGCGCCAACGCAACGGCGTCTCGCCGCTGACGCCGCGGCTGACGTGCAGCACTGTGTCGCCGCGGCGAAAGACGCCGCAGGCGTACCGGGCGCCGTGGATACTCGGGCTCGCGACGACGCCAAGAATCGGCAGCTGAATCTGCCCCCCGTGCGTATGCCCCGCGAGCACGAGGTCGGCGTCGACTTGCCGCCCCCAGGCGATCCGATCGGGCGAGTGGACCAGCGCGAGTCGGAATTCCTCCACCCCTGCGCGACGGGCCGGCAACTCGCCTACCTTCGGCCCCGGCAGCCACGGGGCTTCGTTCCCTAGCATCGTCACGGGGACGCCGTTCCAGTCCGCTCGAATCGGCCGGGCGCCGACGTGAATTAGGCCCGCGTGCTTCAGTTCTTCGAGCGTACGGCGAACGTCGATGAAGACATCATGATTTCCGAGGACAAAGTAGACCCCGAGCGGAGCGCACAGCTTTGCCAGCGATTCGTGAATCCACTGGTAGCACGCGTGCTCTTCGATGATGTCGCCCGTAATGGCGATCACATCGGGCCGCAAGTCGTTCACCTGCCGCACCATGTAATCGAAGAACTCTTGCCCCACGTCGCCTGTCATGTGGAGATCGCTGAGGTGGACAATCGTCAGGCCCTCCAGCTCAGCCGGCAAACGGGGAATCGCCAGCTTCTTACGATCGATTGAGAGCGACATCGCTTCATTGAACGGTAGCGCCGCGAGCAACCGAGACTTCAGCGAATGGAGCGGAGCCCGACCGAGGGCTTTGACCACGTCGCGGCGATCGGCCGTCCAGTTGCGAAGAACAGTTCGATCGTAACGCTGTGCTTCGACCCACGGCTTCACAACAAACGCCCCGGCGCCGATCGTCGCACAAATCCAGACGTAGACGCCAACAGCGTCGCGGACGGCGAATGGGTTGAACGTCGCGTCGCCCCGCTGCAAAAATCGTTGAACCACGAGCACAATGATCGTGATGCCGCCGATCCCCGCGAGCGGCACGATCGCTTTGACCAGCGGTCGCGGGAAGCCATACCCGTGCAGCCGGTTCGCGACGCCGAGCCAGAGCAGCGCATGCCCCAACCCAGCGACGACCAGTCCGGTCCAGACGAGAACGGCAGTCATGAGCGGATGCGGCTAAGGGTGAATGAAGTTCGGCGTGCCCAAACTATAGCATTCTCTGGGTAGCCGCTATATGCCGGCTGGCGCAGGCGAAAAAGCGATTCGCGGGGAGCCAATCGCAGCAATTAGTCGTCCGCAAGCAGAACGTCCGGAGGGCCCTGCTTCTGCTGCTCTTCGATCGTGTGTTCGATCGCCGAGACCAGCTGGTCGAGGCGGAACGGCTTGTACAAGACGAACTTCAACCCTTCGCGGCGGGCTTTGACGATCGTGTGGTCGCGATCGTAGCCGAAGCCGGTCATCAGCACGAGCGGGACGTGATCGGTCACTTCCCGCAACTTGAGCAGCAACTCGTACCCGCTCATGTCAGGGAGGCGAATATCGGAGATGATAACGTCGTACTTCTCGGGGGCGACGTTACGCACCATCGAGCGGGCTTCGGCGCCGTCGTGGGCGGTCTCGATAAAGCAGTGGTAACGGTCAAGCAACTCGTGGGCGGACGAGCGAACGGCCTCGTCGGCGTCGACGACCAGAATGCGACGGCCGGCGAGCAGCGGGCGGGTCTCCGCTCCGAGGGTCGGATGGGCCTGGGCCGGCGCCATGTTTTGGCCGACCTTCTGGATCACGCGTTTGATGTCGCGAGCATTCCGCAGGATGTGCTGCAGGCGGGAAGCGATTTCGGGGTCGATGTTGGCAGAACGCTCCATGATGTTCACGGCGTCGTTCAGGATGTCGTCGACCGGCAGGGCAACGGCGGCGTGAATCGCTTCAACGCTGGCGGCGGCGACGGCGGCCTTCTCCGCAGCGAGCAATTCCAGCGTGTTGAGCGCCATCGCCACGTTGCGGGCGAAAATCTCGAGGAACTGCTGATCGCTGTCGTCGAAGGCGTCGCTTTCCGGGCTTTCAACGTTGAGCGTACCGATAACCTGTTCTTGCAGCAGCAGCGGCACGGTGAGAGAGCTGCGGCCGCCTTTACACCCTTCGAGATAGAGGGGGTCTTCCGTCGCGTTGCCACAAATGTAGCTTTTGCCGGTGGAGGCGACGTAACCAGTAACGCCGTTGCCTTCTTCGGAGGCTTCCAACTGGCGGACGGCAGCCTCGGGTTCCATACCAACCGCCATCAGCGGCTTGAGGTCGCCCGTTTCCTGGTCAAGCATCCGGATCTCGATGACGTCGAGATGGAGCACGTCCTTCATGCAATGAAGGATATTTTCTTTGAGCAGGGCGACGCGCTCGTTGTAGTCGAGATCGGCGACGTCGTCGGGGGCCAAGTCGCCGAGTTCGTTGCCGGCCTGGTGGATCGCTTCGAGCTTCTGCTGCTGCAGCATCTCGGCGGTGACGTCGTGTACCGTAACTACCAAATGAGTCGGCGCCTCGCTCGAGTCGAGCAAAGGCGCCGCGTGAAGCCGGTAGTAGCGGTTGTCATTACAGCGGAGGACCGAGGCACTCGACTTCCGCGTCGACAACGCCGTGTGGAAGGGACAGAAGTCGGGCCCCAAAATCTCCGGGCTGCCGAGAACCTGGTAAAAGTTCTGCCCCAGAACGCCGTTCCGTTTGGTCCACTCGCTGAGGCGGCCATTGCCCCAGACAACGCAATTTTCGGAATCGAGCAGCACGACGCCGTCGGGCATTCCCTGAAGGATGCGGTCGTTCTGCAGGAGGCGGCCGACGTCGCTCGCCTCGGAAAAGTGGTCGGCGTCGACGAAAACGCCGGCGTAGTCTCCTCGGCCCATCAAGGCGAGAGCCTTGAGGGTGGAGTCGAGAGGTACGATTTCTACATCGTCTCCAAGCCGCTCTTGGAGATGCAGCTGCGCATCTTGGGCGCCGCCGAGATAGAGAATCTTCGTCCGCTCTGTGGCTGCGGCGTTGGTGGACGCCGAGCTTTTCGACGCTTGAGGTTCAAACACCACGCTAATCCAAGGAAGGGGCGTCTCGTGGATGCTGCGAACCAGCGGCGAGGTGCGGGGGTGGGAAAAACTCGCCGGTTTAACTTTGGTCCACTAGAAGTATAGAGTCGGCAGGCGCCGGCAACAAGGTTGACGTAGACGCTGCAAACGTACGACTGCACCGCGTGCAACGAGGAAATTGTCTCCAACGGCCCCCGCGGGTCCCCGCGAGGGCTGCACCTCGGGGGTGGAATCCCGTACAATTGCGGCCCCGCCCCTCTGCGCGCCGTCAACTCTTGGCGGCGCGTTCCCGCGTTTTCTGAGACCGTTTTATGGCCCGTAGTCGAATTGTCGTCCCGCCGTCGCACCTTCGAAATGTGGCGATCATCGCCCACGTCGACCATGGCAAAACCACCCTGGTCGACAAGATGGTCTACCAGTCGGGCCTGTACCGTAACGAGGAACTCGACAAGCTCGCCGGCGGCCAGCACGGCCTGATCATGGATAGCAATGATCTGGAGCGCGAGCGCGGCATCACGATCCTTGCCAAGAATTGCGCGGTGGCTTACACCGCCGCCGACGGCGAAACCTACCGCATCAACCTGATCGACACCCCAGGCCACGCCGACTTCGGCGGCGAAGTGGAGCGTGTGCTCAACATGGCGAGCGGCACGCTGCTGGTGGTCGACGCCTACGAAGGCCCGATGCCGCAAACGCGGTTCGTGCTGCAGAAGTCGCTGGAGCGCGGCCTGAAGCCGATCGTCGTCGTGAACAAAATCGACCGCCCCGACTCGCGGCCGAATGAAGTCGTCAGCGAAGTCTTCGACCTGCTGGTCGACCTCGACGCCCCCGATGACGTGCTCGATTTCCAAGTTATCTTCGCCTCGGCTCGCGAAGGCTGGGCGACGGCAGATCTAGCGAATCCCAGCACTAACCTGATCCCCCTGTTCGAATCGATCGTCGGCCACGTTCCGCCGCCAGACAAGGCCGACCGCGCCCGCGAGCCCCTGCAGTTCCAGGTAACGTCGCTTGATTACTCCGAGTTCGTCGGCCGGATCGCAATTGGCCGCGTTCACGCCGGCGTCATCAGCAAGCGTCAGCGGATCGCGGTGATCGACCACCTCGGCGAGGTGACGCGGAAGAACGTTGTGCAGCTCTTGGCGTTCGAAGGTCTGGAACGCGTTGAAGTCGACGAGGTCGCGGCGGGCGACTTGTGCGCCGTCGTCGGCATGGAGCCGATCGAAATTGGCGACACGATCGCCGACGCCGACCAACCGCACGCCCTGCCCCACACGCGGGTCGATGAGCCGACCCTCCACATGATGTTCCGCGTGAATGACGGCCCCTTCAGCGGTCGCGACGGCAAGTTCCTCACGAGCCGCCAAATCGGAGAACGTCTCGAAAAAGAACTCCGTTCGAACGTCGCGCTTCGCGTCGCACCAGGTCCGACGCAGGAGCAGTTCCGCGTCTCCGGCCGCGGCATGATGCACTTGGGCATTCTGATCGAGAACATGCGTCGCGAAGGGTTCGAACTTTGCGTTGGCAAGCCGCAGGTGATCTATCGCGAAATCGACGGCGTGAAATGCGAGCCGATCGAGCAACTCGTGGTCGACTGCCCCGACGACTGCCAGAGCGCGGTGATGGCCCTGCTCGGCGACCGCCGGGCCGAAATGGTGAAGATGGGCCATCGCTCGTCGACGAGCGGCTTCATTCACATGGAGTTCCGCATTCCCGCTCGCTCGCTGATGGGCCTCCGCAGCCGGATGCTCAACGCGACGAAGGGGCAGGCAATCATGCATCACACGCTACTCGGCTACGAGCCGATGAAGGGCGAACTCCCTAAGCGTCAGCTCGGCGTGCTGATTTCAAACGAATCGGGCTCGGCAACCGCCTATTCGCTCGACGCTTTGTACGACCGCGGCGTGTTCTTCGTCCGTCCGGGCGAGGATTGCTACCTCGGCCAAATCGTTGGTGAAAACTGCCGTGCCGGGGATCTGGTCGTCAACGTGGTGCGCGGGAAGCAGCTCACGAACGTTCGCGCGTCGGGCAAGGATGATAACGCGAAAGTTCGCCCCGTACGGGAAATGTCGCTTGAGTCGTGCCTGGAGTACATCGAAGACGACGAACTCGTCGAAATCACGCCGAAGAACATCCGCATGCGGAAGACGCTGCTCAATGAAAACGACCGCAAACGCGAATCGCGGAAAGCGGCGACCGTCGAGGTCTAACTTCGACGTCCGCAAATTGAACGCCCCCTTAGCCCCCGGTTCTTCAAACCGGGGGCTTTTTTAATGCCTGCCTACAACCGCTACAACCGGCTAGCGTGCGGGCCCCCCATTCTGCACGATGCGACCTATGCTTTCGATACGGAGCGCAGCAGGCGCTCGCACGAAAACGCCCCTGGGCGTCGTCACCATTTGAGGATGAGATCCGATGCGTCACCGCTCATCGCTGTCGATTAAATACGTTCATGGTTTGCGCGCACGGCGCGGCGGCATCGTGCTGGAAATCATCGGCTGCGCCGTGGCGCTCATTGGCGGGTTGATCCTCGGCTCAATGTACTACGGCATCAACGTCCAAGAGGTGACGGTCAAAGCGCTGCAACATGCCGAGGTCATCGCCCCGCCTGAGGCGACCGGCGATCCGGCGGCGGTGAGCGTCGACGTCCACCAGGCGATCGGCGCCACGCTCGACGGCAAAGGCTTACCGACCACGACTGCCCAGCAGCCGAAGGCGCTAGCCGACGCGCTCGCCCTCCCGGCGGCTGAACGTCACGCCCTGACGCTCGCCTACTGGAAGGCAATCGACGAGTGCATGAAGAACGAACTCGCCGGTCGCAACTCCGCGAACGCCAAATCGACCGATCTCGAAGTCTTCGACTACCTGACGCTCCGCAACCAGGGCCCGCCCAAGCAACCGAAACCTGCCACGCGTCCGGTGAAGGCCACCCATCGCTCAAAGAATTGGGCGCTGTACGAGTACCTAACGCTGCGCCAGAAGGGGCATCAAGCAGCAGCGGAGGCGATCGAGCAGCTCGACACCCGCGGCGTCGACGGACACATTTCGTCCTACGCCGAGAAGGCCCTTGCCTGGCACAAAGAGGGCGCCGAGCTATTCAAACGGGCGATGGATTTGCTGACCGACGCCCCGTCGGCCCAGTTAAGCGGCCCGTTCGCCCAGGCGTGGCAAAGTAAGGCGACGCAACATCAGATGGAAGAACGGCTGCTGGCCGACAAGCATCAAGCGGTGCAGTCGTATCTGGATCATGGGAATTTGTCGGGCGTTGATGGCGCCGCCCAGTAGGGGGCGACGCTAGAATCCTCGCGACGTGGGTGTGTAAGCGAGGGATTCTCAGCCCGATTGGTAGCCGCCGGCGCTGCTGGCAGCAGACGATTTGAATCGCATGGCCGCTCGCCTTACGATGGCGGGCGTGCCGCGGAAGACTGGGGCTTCCGCCACTGGAGCAGATTGAGATGAAAGTGCGAACGATGAAGCGAACGGTAGCCGCCCTGTTGGGTTTGGCGGGAATGTCGGTGCGATTGGCCGCGGCGAACGGGCCGATTGGCCCCTGCTGCATGCCAGCCCCGGTTTGTTGCGAGCCGGCGCCAGTCGTCGACTGCTGCCTGCCGGTCGAGATCGTGGAGGCCGATGCGTGCTGCGAGCCCGCTGCGAGCAAGAGCGACGCCGAGCCAACGCCCGCTACCGAAACAATCCCCACGCCTGCCGAGAAGCCGGCCACGACGAAGCCCGAATCGGCGCAGCCAAGCCCGAAGCCTGCTGAGCCGGCCGCGGCAGTCGAATCGTCGGCGGCCAAGCCGCTCTCGCCACCGAACGTGGCAACGCCATCGATCGTCGAAACGCCGGCCCCCGAGCCATTGACGCCTCCCGCCGCTGCTCCGGTTGCGCCAGCCGCGGCGCACGACCCTTATGCCGATCCGCTCCGGCAGATGGAGTCGGGACCCGCGACGCCTACTGCTCCCGCGACGCCCGCCGAATCGGCGACGCCGGCGGTTGAGGAAGAAGCGTTTACCGAATCGATCACCGAAACGCCTACTGAGCCGACGAAGCCGGCAGCGCCGCTTACAGAGACCGAAGAGGAAACGGTCGAGGCCGATTTGTTCGGAGAACCTGCGACCGAACAACCGCTGACGGAACAACCGGCTGCTGTTGTTCCGGAAGTCGACCCCACGCCGGCCCCGGCTGCCGAGCCTGCCGCGGAACCTGCGGACGAGCCTGCTGCGGAAGCGACGGAAGATCCGATGGGGTCGCTGTTCGGCGAGCCCGCGGCGGAGACGCCTGCAGCACCAGCTGCGGAAGAGCCCGCGGCCACGCCAGCCGAACCCGATGCGACCGACTTGTTTGGCGATCCGATCGCGCCATCAAGCTCGACAACGCCGCCGGCCGAAAGTGCGCCCGCCAACGCTGCCTCAGCTGCAGAGAGCGCTCCGGCTGGAGAAGCCAAGCCCGCCGCGGAAGAAGAAAAGAAAGACGACGACGTCGATTTCAACGATCTCTTCCCGAGCGCGTCGAACGGCGTGCTCACCGAACCAGGCGGCTGGGCGAGCGACGCCTCGCGTGAGTGGAACAACCGAGACGGCCAATCGCTGGCCACTGCTCGCGTCGTCGGCGTCGCTGACGGCAGCGTAGCGTTACGGAACGACGCCGGACAAACGATGAGCGTGGCGTTCGCCGACCTTAGCGACGCCGACTTGGCGTTCCTACGGCGGCAGATCGACGCTCGGCAAACGGTGCTGGCCGAGCAAAATCACGCGGAGTCGCAGCTAGCGAACCAGTAGTTGCTGTCCGATCTCGGGCCATGCTAGCAGCTGCAAATTCTACGCAGTTCGCCTCACCGGCGGTTCGCGATCGAGTCGATGAAGAGGATGGCCCGATTTCGCGCGCTGCGAGGAACGGCCGCTCGTCTCTCGTTGTCGCTGACTCTTCGCAGATCGATTTGCCATGAACGCCCTCTTCGGAATTGCGGCGGCGCCGACCGCGGCCAGCACCGCCACGCATGGAATCCAAAGCGCTTTGGGGGCATTGTCGCGGCCGTTCGGCTCGTTTTTTCAGACGGCGGTCGATCAGAGCGATTCGACCGCGAGCGCAGACGCGAAGGCCTCCGCCGCCGAGGCTACGTCGCTTGAGCAGCGAGTTTCCAAACAGTTGCAAGAGCTGTTCGCCTCGGTCGGCGTGCAAGCCGATGAAGAAGCGTCGATTCGCTTCGACGAAACCACGGGACTGCTGCGCGTCGACGGCCATCACAGCGCGACAGCCATTGAGGCGGCAATTAAAAGCAATCCGCAACTGATGGACGACTTGCAGCGGTTGGCGGAGTTGCAAAGCCAGTTCGATCCGGGCGTCTCGCCTGCGGATTGGGAACTGCAAGCCCGCATGACCGACGCCGGCGCCACGCTGCAGTGGCGCTAGCAGCCGCGGGACAATGCCCCCGCCAGAGCGGCGATCGTTGGCGGTTACTTGCTCAACTTACACGATGCTCGCTGGCGTAAGGGCGAGCCTGGTTTTGTATCCGCTCCGGCCGGCCGTTGACCGGCGGCTACTTGGCGTGACCGGCGGCTATTTGGCTAGTTGTTTCGCCAAGCGTTCTGCGGCGCTGCGGCCGCTGTGGATGCTCTGCGGAATGCCGACGCCGCGGTAGGCGTTGCCGGCCAGCTCCAAACCGTCGTGCGACGCGACCCGTGCTTCGATAGACTCGACGCGGGCGACGTGCCCCACATGGTACTGCGGCATCGCATCGCGCCACCGCATGACGTGCGTTTCGATCGGCGAACCGTGAGCCCCGATCAAGTCGGCCATCTGTTCCGTGGCGATCTTGATCAGCTCCGCATCGTCGAGATCGACCTTGTCGGGCTGCAAGGCGCCGCCGGAGAAGACGCGGACAATCGCCCGCCCCGCAGGACCGTGACTCGGGAACTTCACCGTGAGGAAACTGGCGGCGACAATCGGCCGACGCTCAATCGCCGGTACGACGATGCCGAACCCGTCGAGCGGGTGATCGATATCTTGGCGGTGGTACACCAGCGTGACGACGGCGCTGCTGGCATACTCGATGGCGGCTAGTTGGCTCGAAAGTTCGCCGTCGAGGTGCTTCACTAGCGGCGACGCCTGCGGTGCGTGAGCCGCGACGATCACGCCATCAAAATGCTCGAGCGGTGCACCGGGGGTTGTTCGCAAGGTCCAGTGGTTGGTGGCGTGACGTTCGACCTGCATCACCGGCGTGCGGAGCCGCAGGGCGTTGGCGGGCAGCGTTGCGACGAGCGCATCGACCAATCCTCGCAATCCGCCGCGGAGCGTCACGAACTGTCCGTAGCGTGCAGCGGTCGCGGGCGCAGCGCCCGCTTCATCCGGCTTGGCGAGCGACTGTGCTTTGCGAACCGATCGCCACAAACTGCCGTGCACCCGTTCGGCTTCGAGGAATTCCGGGTAGGTTGCCGCGAGGCTCAGCTTGTGGGCGTCGGCAACATACACGCCGGCGATCAGCGGTTCGACCAGCCGCTGATAGACTTCGCGGCCCAATCGGCGCGTGGCAAAGCTGGCGACGCTCTCGTCATAGCCGGGGCGGTTCACTTCAGCGGGAACGAGCGCAAGCGGCTCAGCCGCCAGCCGTGCTTTTCCCAGCAAGCTGAACAGCGCCGACTGCAACATCGGCTTGAGCAACTGCGGCTTCATCAGCACGAAGCCTTCGGGCACCGGCACGAGCTGGCCAGCGCGAACGACCAGCGCCCGGCGGTGTTGCTCGCTGGTGGGAATGAGTTGATCGGCCAGCCCCAACTCGCGGCAGAGATCGAGCGCGAACGGCGTCTTGATGAGAAAGCTGTCGGCGCCTTGCTCGAGCAACGCTTCGTCATGGGCGAGCGTGTAAAGCGGACCGCCCAGCCGGTCGCTCGCATCGAAGAGCTGCAGTTCCGCGCGGGGCAGCAGCTTCCGCAGGCGCTGAGCCGCGGCGAGGCCGCTAATGCCGCCGCCGACGACCGCGATGCGCGGCGGCTGGGCGTGAGTCGACGGGTCGGCGGAGGAAGGCAAAGCGTGCGGCGGGGCAGGGGGGAGGTGCGGGGAGAACGCTATTGCGAGCATTCTAGCCCCCGGCTCCGCCAGGGGGTCGCGCTCTGCGCAACAACGCGTCGCGTTACTGAAGCCTATCCCCCGGCGGAGCCGAGGGTTGGAAGACGGCGGCCTTCTTCCCCAATTCTACCAAGAGTGACGCGACGTTCGCCACGGCCAATACGACGGCTTGCGAGCGCCGTAGCGGATATTCATCCCCGCGGTGAACGAAACGTTGTGGGTGGTGCTCACCCCTTCGCTTCCCCAGGCGAGATTATCCATGATCTCCGCTCGCCAAACGAGCCACGGCGTCTGCTGAAATTGAACGCCGAGGCCAAACGGCGTGCCGAGCAAGTTCGCTTCCAGCGGCCCGCCATCGTTGTGGAGCGAGCCGATTTGGCTAATGCCGATGCCGGAGACGAAGAATGGCCGCACGCGCGTGTCGCCCCAGGGATAGTAGATGAGGTTAACGTCGCTCGCCCAGTACTGACCTGGCTGACGCACCGACGAACCTTCGTAGAATATTTCAGGATCGGACCAACCGATGCGCCACTCAGTCCCCCAGTAGTAGTCGAAGTCCCAGCCAAATCGCAGACCGCCGAACAGGGCGTTGGTCTGTTTTACGTTCATCGTTTTGTTCGGACTGTCGCTGAGCAGCGGCCCAACGAACCAATCGAGATGAAACGGTCGATTCAACCAGCTGCTGAAATTGAGCGGGACGTTCTTATCGGTGAAGCGTCCCTCGGTCGACGAGTGATGGAAACCCCAGTGACGCATGTAGTCGAAGGGACGGAGGTGCTCGTGCGGATGCCGCAGAGGGTCGCCGCCGCCAAACGCGTCGAGGGACTCAGGGGCCCCGTCGCCACCAAGAAACGACTCCTCCCCCTCTGCGGGAGGCAGAACTTCCTCACGGAGGGCCGATCCTCCTTCGGGAAAGAGCGGTTCACTCACGCCGAGTGACTGCTCGACATCAACGAATTCTTCAGAGGCTTCTAAGTCCTGCCCGCTGGCCGCCGCCGTCCACCAACCGGCGCAAACGATCGCCGCCGCGACGCAAGCGCGCGGAACGAACCATCGACTCCAGTTGGTGACCAGCTCCATGCGAGCCGCTCAATCGCCAGGTTTTTTCGAGTGAAGAGACGCCAACGCTCACGTCGGCAGACGGAGCGCATGCGCACGCGCCGGCCGACAAGCGGCGGGAGTATGGCGAGAAGGCTGAGGGGCGTCAACGGAGGCTGGCGGCGGACGCTAGCAGAGCGTGCTGGCCATAAACGAAAAAAGCCCCCGGTTCAAAGAACTGGGGGCTAATCGTGTTGGTTGCTGGCATTCGCGGCGAAGCCTTACGGCGTCGAGGCGGTGCGGACGGCGCTGTCGTCGGCGGGAGCGGCAGCAGCCGCAGCCGGGGCTTCGACCGTTTCCGCAACGACCGTGGCAGAGGCGACGCAGGTGGCACCGCGGTTGTCGCGGTCGGTCACGATTTGAATCGGGGTTTGCAGCTTGCCAGGGGCTTCGCCGGCGGTGAAGGTGACGTCGACGAAGTGGATCTTGCGAGCCTCTTCCGAGTCGGTCTTGAAGCCGAAGCAATCTTCGCCGCAGTTGACGTCCACGATCTTGAACGGCTCCTTACCGCGGACGGCAATCTTCTTCGTCACGTGGGCGCCTGGCTTGATTTCACCAAGGGCGAGTTGGGCAGGCGTCACCGAGAACTCAGGCCGCACGTTGCCGCTGACGATCAGCGGGATGCGTTGGTTCTCAGCACGGTTGTCGTTGGTGACGACCGTCAGCTGGTCTTTCACGTAGCCGGCGGGCAGGTTGTTCTTCAGGCGGACGACCAAGTCATACGAAATCTTGCCGCCGGTGCGATTCGCTTCGAGCAGTTCAACTTCGAAGTTGTCGTTGTCGTTGGTGACGTCGACGATTTCCCAGTCCGAGCGGCCAGCATAGTTAACCGTGACGCGTTGTTCTTTGGCTTCGCCTTCGTTCACTTCACCGAACTCGATGGCGCCAGGATTGAAGACGACGTCGCTGCGGATGTTGCCGCTGACGTGCAGCTGAACTTCGCCGCCGTATTGGCCGCCGAGGCTCACCGTGAGGGTGGCGCCCTTCTGGCCGACGTGGGTCCGCGTGTTGAAGCGGGCCATCACGTACGCTTTTTCGTGACTCTTCAGGACGATCTGGCCATTCTCGGGGGCCTTACCGTCTGCGGTCTCCAGCGTCGGCGAGGTGCAACCGCAACTTGAACGAACGCCAGTCAGGGTCATGTCCTGTTTATAAGGATTGGTGACCTCGAACTTGTAGAACGTGTCGGCCCCGCGGGCAACCGTACCGAAGTTGTGATCGGTAACGGGGAACATCTTCTCCGCCCACGACTGCGCTTGAGCGCCGCCGGCGACAGATAGAAGAACAAGCAGAGCTAAACCCATACTGCGCAACACTTGACCGCCCTCCAATTCGAGCGAACGACGTGAGACTGCGCAATTCCCTTCGCCTCGTTGTAACCCCATCGAACGGTATCCCTTGCTCGACAGACTAATCGACCCCGCTCTGCGCAAGGTATTGTAGTGCGTAATCGGCGCTTTGCAGATAAACCGGAGCGACAGCATGAGATTTTTTCTCCCTAGGTAATCTGGGGGGAATCGCCTGTACCGGTTAGTCAGACCTTGCGGTCCGCGGCAACTTTACTGGAGATTCGCACCCTGCGGCACGCCCTTCGGTCCTCCGAAGTTCATGCTGAATGGGCCGGAGTCGGGACCGTGTGGCGAACCACGACGGCCATCGGCTCCAGCCCTGGAATTAGGAAGATCCCCCTTCCTCTGCTGTCTAAGCGTGAATCGAAGTCAGATGCATCGGCGATTCCTCGCAAAAACTTTGCGCATCCAGCCTTCCCTCGGTATTACCCCCATGCAACCGCCGGACCGTTTGGTAGAATGCCGCTTTTCCAGGGAAGTTTGGCGCCCTCGCTGGCCGAGCGGCTGCCCCGGCATGCTTCCCGCCTGACCGTTTTCCCTCCAAACGCCCGCCCTTGGCATGCCCGACCCTCCTCGCGTCGCGATCATTGGCGTCGGCCTGATCGGTGGATCGATCGGCTTGGCCTTGCGCCAGCGCGGACTCGCCCAAGAGGTGGTCGGCGTCGGCCGGCGGATGGCCAGTTTGGAGAAGGCCCGTGAGCTTGGCGCCATCGACCGCGGGACGACAAACCTCGTCGAGGGAGTCGCCGACGCCGATTGGGTGATTATCGCGACGCCGGTCGATTCCATCGTGGACACTGTGACGGCGGTTGCCGCAGCCGCCCCCCGCGCGACGATCACCGACGCCGGCAGCACGAAGGCCCAAATCTGCCGCGAGATCAGCAAGCTCCCCCCCAGCGAGCCGGGGCGTCCCGCGCCCGGCGCCCACTTCATTGGCAGCCACCCCCTCGCCGGCGGCCATCGCACCGGCCCCGAACATGCCCGCGCCGACCTGCTGGTCGATCGCTTGGTGCTGGTCACTCCCGAAGACAATACGCCCCCCGGACTGGTCGAACGAACCAAAGAGTTTTGGGAAGCGCTCGGCGCCGAGGTAGTGCTCCTCTCTCCCGAGGAACATGACCGCGCCTTGGCCGCAACGAGCCACTTGCCCCACCTGATTGCCTCGGCTCTCGCATCTGCGACGCCAGAAGAGTGGCTGCAACTCACTGGCGCCGGCTGGGGCGATACGACGCGGATCGCCGCCGGCTCGCCGCAGCTGTGGACGCAAATTTTTACGCAGAATCGTGCAGCGGTGCTCGACGCGCTGCGTCGGTTTGAACATCGACTCGCGCAGTTCGACGCCGCGCTCAGCGGCGGCGACGTGCCCGCCCTCACCCTTGAGCTCCAGGAAGCGAAACGGATTCGAGATGCTGTGGGAGATTGACCTCCACCCCCGTGCCGGACTCCCCGACCTCGACGCCGACGGCGTCGCCGCTGACGTGATCGCGCTGCGACTCGCCCAGAAAGTGCGCGTCGCTTCGTCGCGCGGCTATCTGGTGCAAGGCCCCGAGCTGTCGCCCGAGCGGATCGAACGGCTCGCCCGCGAGCTGTTCACGGATACCGTCGCCGAAGAATATCTGGTTGGCCAAGTGAGCGATGCTAAGCTCGCCGCCGCGCCCGAGCGGATTGCCGCCGGCGAGGGAACGCAACTCGTGCAGGTGCTGCTGAAGCCAGGCGTGATGGATCCGGTGGCGCAAAGCGCCGAAGCAGGGGTGCGTGACTTCGGCTGGGAAGTCGACGCGGTTCGCACGCTGCGGAAGTACTGGATCTCCGACGCCACGGCCGAAGAAGTTCGCGCTATCAGCAGCGAACTCCTCGCCAACGACGCGATCGAGCAAGTGATCGTCGGCCCGCTGCCGTTCGATCGGTTGCAATCGGGGATCGCGTACAAGTTTGAGCTAAAGACGGTCGCCATTCGCGATCTCGACGCCGCCGGCTTGGTCCGCCTCAGCAAGGAAGGACAGCTCTATCTCCAACCGGCGGAGATGGAGACGATTCAGCGTTACTTCGTCGAACTTGGCCGCGAGCCGACCGACATCGAACTCGAAACGGTCGCCCAAACGTGGAGCGAGCACTGCAGCCACAAGACGCTCGCCGGGCGAATCGCCTACCGCGACGACGACGGCGACCGCCAGTTCGAGAACATGCTGAAGGAGACAATCTTCGCCGCGACGCAGGAGCTGCGACGCCGGTGGGGGAAGAACGACTGGTGCGTCAGCGTGTTCAAGGACAACGCCGGCATCGTCAAGTTCGACGACCAGTACAACATCGCCTTCAAGGTCGAGACGCATAACCATCCGTCGGCCCTCGAACCGTACGGCGGCGCCAACACCGGCATCGGCGGCGTCATTCGCGATACGATCGGCACCGGCCTCGGCGCCAAGCCAATCTGCAACACCGACGTCTTCTGCTTCGCTCCCCCGGAGACGGCCGTCGAAGACCTGCCAACCGGCGTGCTCCATCCGAAGCTCGTGATGCGCGGCGTCGTCGAGGGCGTTCGCGACTACGGCAACCGGATGGGGATCCCGACGGTCAACGGCGCCGTTTACTTTGATCGCCGGTACCTCGGCAACCCGCTTGTCTACTGCGGCAACGTCGGACTGATCCCGTGCGACAAGTCGTTCAAGGAACCGCAGCCGGGCGACCTCATTGTCGCCGTCGGCGGTAAGACGGGCCGCGACGGCATCCATGGCGCCACCTTCTCCAGTGCTGAGCTGACCCACGAGAGCGAATCACTTTCCGGCGGGGCCGTGCAAATCGGCAACGCCATCGAGGAGAAGAAGGTTCTCGACGTGCTGCTCGAAGCTCGCGATCGCAACCTGTTCACCGCGATGACCGACTGCGGGGCAGGGGGGTTCAGCAGCGCCGTCGGCGAGATGGGCGAGAAGATTGGCGCCGAGGTCCACCTCGACAAGGCCCCGGTGAAGTACGCCGGCCTGTCGTATACGGAGCTCTGGATCTCTGAAGCGCAAGAGCGGATGGTCCTCAGCGTGCCCGAAGCCAACTGGGCCGAGTTGCATCAGCTCTGCGCTTCCGAAGGGGTCGAAGCGACCGCCATCGGCACGTTTGAAGCGACCGGCCGACTGGTGCTGAAGTACAACGGCAACGTCGTGGGCGATATGCCGATGGCGTTCCTCCACGACGGCCGCCCGCCGGTGGTGCGGCAAGCGGCGTACACGTCGAAGCCGGTCGCCCCGCTCTCGACGACGAACACGATGAGCGCCGGCGATTCGCTGCAGGCGATCCTCGGTTCGCTCAACGTGGCGAGCAAAGAGTCGATCATCCGGCAATACGATCACGAAGTCCAAGGCGGCAGCGCGATCAAGCCGCTGGTGGGCGTCCAGTGCGACGGCCCCGGCGATGCGGCTGTGGTGCGGCCGGTGCTCGATTCGCGGCGCGGCGTCGTCATCTCGTGCGGCATGAACCCGCGGTACGGCGATTTCGATCCTTACCACATGGCCGCCAGCGCGATCGACGAAGCCCTGCGCAACTGCGTCGCCGTCGGCGCCGATCCCTCTCGCATTGCGATCCTCGACAACTTCTGCTGGGGCGATTGCGAACGGAGCGAGACGCTCGGCGCCCTCGTCCGTGCGGCGATCGCTTGCCATGACTTGTCGCTGATCTTTGAGACGCCGTTTATTAGCGGCAAGGATAGCTTGAACAACGAGTTCAGCTACTTCGACGACGCCGGTCAAAAGCAGACGATCGCCATTCCTTCGTCGCTGCTGATCAGCGCGATGGGCCAAGTGTACGACGTGGCCCAGTGCGTGACGATGGACCTGAAGCGGGCGGGCAACTTGCTCTATCTCGTCGGCGAGACGAAGGACGAGTTGGGCGGTTCGCACTACTCGCTCGTTAACAATCTCGACGGCGGGGCCGTGCCGACGGTCGACGGCCTGCGGGCCAAGGCGACGTTTGCCGCGATTCATCGCGCGATCGGCGACGGGTCTATTGTCTCCTGCCACGACCTGAGCGAGGGCGGCCTCGCCGCGGCGGCGGCGGAGATGGCGTTCGCCGGCGGGTTGGGCGTTGAGGTGCAACTCGACGGCGTGCCGACTGGAGACGCTTCGCTCTCGCCCGTGGTGAAGCTGTTCAGCGAATCGAATAGCCGGTTCTTGTGCGAAGTGGCGCCTGAACATGCGGCCGTGTTCGAAGGGCAGTTCGCCAGCTTGCCAGTGGCGCAGATTGGCGTCGTCGTCGAGTCGCCGCGGGTGACGATCAAGGCGGGCGTCGAGACGCTAGTGAATGTGGCGAATGATCAATTGAAAGAGTCCTGGCAGCAGCCGCTGCGGTATTAACGTTGAGTGACGCGCGGCCGCTCGTGCGTCACTACGGCGGGTCGTTGACCCGCGGCTACTGAACTCTGCACTCAGAAGACCCTGAACCCTGAACCCTGCTTTCTTATGACTCCACGCGTGCTTGTGCTGCGGGCCCCGGGCTCCAATTGCGACGTTGAAACGGCTTACGCCTTCGAGCAGGCGGGGGCGACGACGGAGCGGTTGCATGTGAACCGCTGGCTGGAGGCGCCGCAGTTGGCGGCCGACTTCCAGATCCTCTGCCTGCCGGGCGGGTTCAGCTATGGCGACGACCTCGGCGCCGGGCGGATCCTCGGCAATCAGTTGCGGCATCACCTCGCCGACTCGCTGGCGGCGTTTCGCGATCGCGGGAAATTGATCCTGGGCATCTGCAATGGTTTTCAGATCCTGGTGAAGTCAGGGCTGCTCGACATCGACGACGAGCAGGGACCGGCGGCAACGCTCAACTGGAATAAGTCGGGACGGTTCATTGATCGTTGGGTCAATCTCCGCGTTGCGAGCGATCGCTGCGTGTTCCTGCAGGGTATCGAGAGCCTGGAGCTACCGATCGCCCATGCCGAGGGGCAGTTCCTCGGGCGCGATGATGCATCGCTCGACCGGTTCGAAGATGCTGGTCAACTGGCACTCCGTTACGCTGAGGTCGACGGCAACGCGCAACCGTACAACCCAAACGGCGCCGCGCGCGACGTCGCCGGCATGTGCGACCGCTCGGGCCGCGTGTTCGGCTTGATGCCGCACCCCGAACGCTTCATCGACCGCACGCAGCATCCGCAATGGACGCGGCGGGCGAAGTTCGACGAAGGGGCTGGGTTGCAGCTGTTTCGTAATGCTGTTGGTTACTTTGCTTAACTTGTTCTAAAAATCTCTCGCAGAGGCGCGGAGACGCAGAGAGATGAGAAGTGATGCCTCTGCGTCTCCGCGCCTCTGCGAGAAATCTATTCTTCATCGGCTTCTTTCGGAGCTGGCATCGCATCGGCGATCCACCAGCCGAGGCGGCCGATGAGGCGCATGTAGAGCAGGATGAGCGCGACGGCGAGCCATGGGATGGGGAATAGGGCGAGCAGACTGGCCTGTGAGAGCAGGAAATATGTAACGCCCCCCGCAGCCGCTACGGCGAATGCCGAGACGACGTAAAACGTCGCCCAGGGGATGAAGCAGCGTACGAGGCTAGCAGCGATCCGTGGCGAAAAAATCGCGAACATCGTGCCCTGCTCAAGCGCCGAGAGCACAATGAAGGGAAAGACGATCAACCAGATCGCCGCGGCGAGTGCAAACCGCTGCTCATCGGGAATCCCCACCGCCGCCTTCGTCGCGAGCCAACCGGGGAGCGCGCTGAGCATCGTCGCGATGATGATGAACCCCGTCTCGGCGTAGTCGAGCGCCATCCAGCCGGGCGGGTCGTGAAGTTCGTCGGCGCCGCCGCTGCTCTCGGTGATGATCGCCACGAAGAGCGGCGCCGCGCTGATCATCCAAAAGCCTGCGACGATGCAACCGCCGGCGTAGAACGGCAGCAGGTACAGGGCCTGCGTCCCCATCGCGTTTACGGCTGAAGCCAGCAGAAACAGCAAGCCCGTCAGCGTGAGCGAAAGCGCGACCCAACGGACCATGACCTCCGCCGAGAAGATCATCGAGAAAACGCCCTGCACGACGGGGACCGCCGGGCGATGGCGCGAACGCTGCGGCTTCTTGCGAGCGGGCTGTGACGGAGCTGCCGCGGGGCGCGGAGCAGGGGAGTTTGCAAGAGGTGCATTCGCAGGACGCGAGCGCGAAGCTGGCTTTGCGGCGGGTTGCGCGGCTGGCTCTTCGACATCGTCGTCGAACGGGTCAGGCTCCAGTGCTCGAACTCCCATGCGAGCGCGGGCAGCAGCGCGGCCTTCGGCTTCGCGCGATTCAATCGATCTAAGGACAGGCGTCGGCGGCGGGACGTGCGTCTCGTCGAGTTGATACTCGTCGCCGTCGTCGACCATCACGCGCGGCGGCGGACGCTTCGCCGGTCGCGGACGCGCCAGGTTGAGATGGCCGCAGTCGGGACACTTCAATTGCGTGCCGACTTGGTCGTCGGTGGCGTACATCAGCGTCTGGCAGACTTCGCAGTGGAGCGGGTGGAGATGATCGTTCGAGATGTCGGCCATCGAGCGCGGCGATGGCGGCGGGGATGACGGAGCTGGCGGCGGAACCGGTGCTGACGCGGCTGGGGCCGGCGGAGCGCCAATGCGGAAGACTTTGTCGCACACGTGGCATTGGCCGCGGCGGCCAGCGTCCTCGGCGCGGACGGTGAGCTTCGTGCCGCACGCGGGGCACTTTACGAACTGCGGCGATGAGTGGCTTGGATCGGGCAGGTTTTTGACGACTGCTCAAGATGGAAAAACAGGAACTCTCCTCGGCCTATTCGTAGAGGGGCATTGGCCCGGTATGCTGATGTTACGGCGCCGGCGATTCGTTTAGCAAAACGGCGAGATTCCAGCGGATAGTACGATGTGGCAAGGCATTCAGGGACATAACGAGGTCGTCGAGCAGTTCCGGCGGTCGCTGACCGCGGGACGGCTGGCGACGACCTACTTGTTCGTCGGGCCCGAGGGGATCGGCAAGCAGTCGTTTGCATTGCAGCTGGCCAAGGCACTGCTCTGCACCGCGAGCGATCCCGTGGCCCTCGAAGCTTGCGGCCAATGCGAATCGTGCCGGCTCGCCGCGGCGGGGAATCACCCAGACCTCTTGCAGATCGCCGCTCCGCCTGGGTCGAAGTCGCTGAAGATCGAGCAGTTCGTCGGGCCGCGCGAACGCCGCAACCAGGAAGGGCTGTGCCACGACATTGCTCTGCGGCCGATGCTCGGCCGGCGTCGCGTCGCGATCATCGACGACGCCGATTGGTTCACGCCCGAAAGCGCGAACTGCCTGCTGAAGACGCTCGAAGAACCGCCGCCGGGGGCCGTTATTTTGCTGATAGGCACTGCTCGCAGCCGGCAGTTGCCGACGATTTTGTCGCGTTCGCAGGTGATTCGATTCAGTCCGCTGCCCGAGGAAGCAGTCCGCGATCTCGCCCTGGCCGAGGGGTTTGCGGCTGACGAGAAAGCAGCGACTGAACTTGCTAGTCGAAGTCATGGCAGCCTCACGTTGGCGCGGCAGTTGGCGGATGCTTCGCTGTGGCAGATGCGGGATCGGTTCGCGGCCCAGTGGTTGTCGGGCGAACTCGACGCCGCACGGCTGACCCGCGAAGTCGATGAATTCATTAACGCTGCCGGCAAAGAGGCCGACGCCCGTCGGCAGCGATTCCGCCAACTCCTCACGCTGGTCGCGGCGCGGCTGAGCGATTCGCTCCGCCAACTCGCCAGCGAGGGTCGCTCGGCCGACGCAACACTCGCCGCGATCGATCGCTGCCTTGAAGCCGAGGAGCAACTTGACCGCAATGCGAACCAGTCGACGCTGCTGGAGAACTGGATCGACGACTTGGCGAGTTGCCAAACGGCGGGCCGGCTGACGGCGCGGTGAGCGCTAACCAGAGCCAGTCTTCATGTCGTGTCGCATTTGCTTCGCGCCGCGAATGCGATTTTAGGCGACACTAAGTATTTGCTGTAACTCCTTTCGCACATGCCATTTCGGCGATCTGACGCGTTCCATCTGTCGCTTTTGACGCGACATTAAGAGGCGACAGGCGGGCGATCGTCTCCCTCCGTCACACTCACCGTCGCCAGTGCCAAGCGGCGTTCAAGCCTTCACGGCGGCGAGTATAAACACATGTTCACCATAGCCGATTGAGTGGCCGAAAGCGAGTTGTAAAACGCCACGCAGGAGCGACCTTGCGAAGCGGGCGGAATGCCCTAGAATTGACGAACGACCGCGGGACCGGCTCAGCCGCTCCCGCCCCTTCTGGAGAGGTGGCAGAGTGGTCGAATGCGCCGGTTTGCTAATTTAACCGGCAGCTCTTCTTTTCTCGCGAAAGCCTAGTTTTCTCGGCATTTCTGCGACTTTCTTCCCGTCGAAAACCGGTCGAAACCGGTCCTATCGGGCGTAGCTACGCCCGGCAAATTTTCCGGGAGATTTTTCCTATGAACGATCGCAAAGCACAACTTGTCGCCCGCATCTATGAACTCCTCGAAGCACGTCGCCATGAGCTTCGAGCCATTGCTCGCCTCGAATTGATCCGGCCACGGGTCCGCATTCTCCGCACGATTGCTTGCCTGATGTTGATGGCGTCGACCGCCAGCGCAGCTCCGCAGGCCTTCCGCCATGCACCGCTACCAGCCCGGCAGTGGCAGCAGGCTGCCCCAGCGCGGCCGGCGTACTGCGCGCCGAAGACGATCATCATCGTGGTGCCGGTGCGTCAGTCCCGGCCCGTGTACTACGGCGGCGGGTGGTTCCCGATGGGATACTGAGCGACACCCCTAAACGACAACAGCCCCGCAGCTTGGAAGCTGACGGGGCTGTTTTCATTTCAGCAGCTTGAGGTCTGCCGGTGAATTCCGCGGCGGCCGCAAAGCCGCCAATTTCTCGGTGATAAGGTCGACGATTTTGTACATCTGCTCGTCTGGAAGCTCGGCCCGAAGTACCGCCACAAGCGCCTTAATGACCTCGCCCACATACTCGTGAACCGCTCCGGCGGTCAGCGTCTCGTGGTTGCGCAGGGCTCTTTCCTCGTCCTGATAGAGCGTCTTCAAGAGCACAGTAACCAAACTCTGCTTAAGTTGCGCTGACGGGGCCTCATCGATCAACCGGCGAAGCAAGCGGGCCTCATTGGCCAGACTGTACTCTTCCGGTTCAAGCGGCTTATTCATTTAGCAACTCGCGCATCTTCCGCTGGACTTCCTTATCACTGAAGCGACGCTGAAGTTTATTTATGACCTCTTGATCCCGAATTGCGACCACGGCCTTCACATAGCCGGCGAGTGAAGCCGCGAGCGCGGCCTCCGCAAGCTCTAATTCATTTCTCATCCTACTATGTTCCTTTCGTCGCCTTCGCTGCCGAAGGCTAGCTTAGTGGTTGACTTCGCGACGCCAATAAATCTGCGCCCTTCGCTTTCAGTGGTGATGCGCCCTGGAGTACCACTGAGGTAGTACCTCCCCGGCGTCAGTGTCGTCGACTCATCCTCAGTCACGGCGCTCCAATCACTTTGGGTGACGTTCGCCAGCGCGGCGAAGCTCGCCGTTCCGCTGGCATCCTCGGTGAGGACGCCGACCACTTGCCAATCGTCTGGCATGCTGGCGAGGCCGACAGAATCGGGACCAGACAAGTAAACAGGTGCGCCCTTCGGACCGCTTCCGTTGGCCGTCAACACGTCCCGCGTGAAGTGGAGGACTTCCGGCCGGATCAACAACGTATCGCTGCGGACCGCCACGCCAGCGTGAACGACGACGGACACTCCTTCGCCCGATGTACAGAGTCCGCCGCGCCCAGACAAAAAGTAGTTCCAACCGGGCGACAACGTCTGCGGAACTGTGATGAGGCCGGCCGTCCTGACAAGGCCTCTTGTATTGGCCGGCGTATCGTGTACCGCGAACCCGATTAACGTTTTCGTTCGCCAATGACTAAGCGTGTTCGCGACACCGCACTTGTCTCCCTCTTCGACATAGATAGCTTCACCGGCGTGAGCATCTTCGAGAAACGCCAATTCAATATCGTTTGAGGCGGTGTTCTCGCGGATGAGGCGCGTCGTTGAGTACGAGGACTTCCCGTCCCGACCCGCTTCACCCTTTGCCGCAACGAGTGCGAACGATTTGCTAGTGTCAGGTCTCGACTTACTGACGGCTTTTATCACGAGCCAACTCTCCCCCTCGAAACTCACCACGTCGTTGGGGATGTACTCGGCGTTGCTGCGCCAAGCTCCCTTGAACCGCCAGCCAACGCCATCGACTCCGTTGCGGCCGTCTCTACCGGCGACGCCATCAGCCCCAGCCGGCCCTATTGGTCCGCGGTCACTTGGGTCTGGCATTGCGACGGCCGGCCGGGGCCCTCCCGATGTCACGATCCAGGCCACGTTATTTGCATCGCGGAAAATATCTCCGATCTGAGTCGCCTCGCTGGCGTTCGCGACGTACCGAAAACGTCTTTTCACAGCATCGCCTCCACGCTAGGTGGAAGGGGCTCGCCCGCAGCAAAGCGAGCCACAACGCGCCTGACCTTCCGCACGTTTCCGTCGATTGTTGTGAAGTGAGCTTCCGTCACTTCCACCGTCCCATCTCGCAATCGACCGGCTTTCAAGTCCCGGGCCTTGTCGGCTTCAGCCGCCTTGCGCTGTTGTTGAGCAACGGCGGCCTGCCGTTGCTGCTCATCGAGCTGCTGCTCTTGTTGCTTTGCAGCCTTGAACGCGGCGAGCGCCTCCGCCTTGACTCTGGCTTCCGCAGTGCGGCTCTCGTTCTCACGTTCTATTGCGGCCGTCAAGTCACTGACGGCCGCATGCGTGAGGGTCACTAGCGCCTTGATGCGAGCCAGCTCAGCCGATTCGGTCAATTGCTCCGTCGCATCTTCAACCGCCGCCAACGTTGATTGCGTGGCGGCGGCTAGCGTGGCTCTGAAGACTTGAGGGTCCGCTGGCGACGCAAAGGCCTTTTCGATTTCGTCGAGCGGAAGCTCTGGGAACGCTGCCACGACGGCGGCGACGGCTTGGGGTCTGGTCACCCTATGACAGAAGATTTGCTCTGAGTGGCAGCACGTCCAGAAGCCGTCGACTGATTGATACGCAAGGATCATCGGCCGATTCCCTGGTTGTAGAGTCGCCGCCGCTCGGCGAGGTCCATGCGTTCCAGGCCTTGCCGTTCCATGATCTGGAGACTGTGATTGAACTGGTCGCGCTCGCACGTCTCGCCAAAAAATGGCGCGTACGATATCGGGCACTTAAGTCCAATTAAGTTTCCGTCTTCGTCGCGGATGACCCAACCGGGTACTGTGTCTATTTTCACTCTTCTACTTCCACTGGTGGTTTCGGTTTGCTAATCGGCCCCATTGGCCATGGTGCGGGGACGCCCGGTGTTTGCACCGGGCCGGGTTTCGAGTACGTCATTCGTTCGCCAGCGCCGCTTCGACGGCGGCGTCAAGGTTCTCGTTGTCGCTCGCGTAAAGAGTCTGCCGATCGACGAGTGTCATGTTGCGAAAGCGATGAGTCGGGAGGCTAAGGCCAGTCTCGATTGCCTCGACCGTGCGAAGGGTGCGATCCATGACGTGTTGCATGGTGACGCTGTAGGCGGAAGCCTGTCGAAGCATCTCATTTTCTTGCTTGGGATCGTCGGTCCCGAATTCCTTGCCGCTGATTTGCTCTTTCCAGCCTCGCTGGAGGCCGTTGACGGTTTGCGATACGAGTGGTTGGTACATTAGTTCTGTTCCTGTTGGGTGGTGTTGGAACCGGCGGCGGATTGCTCGCCGGTTGTGGGGAAATCGAAGTCGGCGTCGCCGAGAGATTGACGGTCGGCCATGATTCGGGCTTGCTCCAGGGCAAGTGCAGAGTCTGCGGCCGCGTAGCGAGCTTCAGCAGCCGCTGCGAACTCGCGATGAAGCACGGAATAGGTAGCACGGTCACCGGCTTCCGCCGCCGCTAACATGACGCCGGTCTGACGATGCACCGTGAGCGGCACGGTTTCGCTGTAGGTGGCGACTAAGAAGTGTTCAGCCGCTTGAGTGAGCCACTTCCAGTTAGACTGGGCAGGCTCGGCGGCCGGAGCGCTCTGCTTCTCTTCCCACTCTTCGGCTTGTCGCTGATAGTGCTCACGCACCTGCTCACGGATCGTCTTTCGCGTGGGCAGGGTGGAGTCTAGGTCAGCTATCGACTGTAGGTGTGGGTTGTCCTCGGAAGGTAGATTGAACCATGTGTCGTAATCCTCGGGACGGTAGGTCTTTCCGTCCTCCGCTACTCTCTGCTCGCGACTGCGATCATCAGGGCGTGTTACACCTAGAATCAACGCGCGGTCGCTAACCGGTGAGCGCCGCACTGTGTCGATACGATCAAGAATACGGTTTGCCGTCGCAATGTCGGGGATGCGAACATCGCGGTCAGGGGCGTGCCAAACGAGATGGCCATTTTTCTGGCGGACGACGTTATTCAGCCGGGGGTTCAGTTCCATTTTGTTCCTTGGGTTGGTTGAGAAGTTGTGAGACTGCGCGGGTGAGAGTATTGGTGCTATCATCCGGGATTTCGGCGACCAATTTATGGCCCTCGGCAGTGCGAATTGTGTACTTTGTGCCGACGCTAAATCTCTTCAGGTCGAGCGGCGGGACGCCGGCCAAAGCGAACAGGAGCTGTACCTTGCGCTCCGCTGCGGTTGAATACGGATACGTCCGTCCGGTTGGGCTGTGAATCCAGCTTTTGCCGTCGTCGGACGGCTGAACGTGACTAGTGCCACGATTGAATCGCATTTCGCGACCCTCCATTTCTTAGGGTGAGAACCATAAGGACGTTGGCTGCTGCCAAGGCCGCGCGGACCTCAGCCTTTGTGGTTGGGATGTCGTGATACAAATAGGACCTCCTGTGTAGAAGAGTGCCGGGGCGTCGCTGTATTACCGACGCCCCGGCGGGGGTGCTCGACGTGCCATGAACCCATGGGGCACGGAGCAATGTAAAAGCGGCGGCGACACGCGATGCGAGCGTGCCGCCGCCTAGATCGCTCAACCGCTGGATATCAGCGGGAGCGAACGTGAAAAGTGGCAGCGCCCCAATTCCTTTGGTAATGCCCAAGGGCGCTGCCCGCTAGGGACCATAACCTAGCGTTTAAGATTGGCCGCCGCCGTCTAGCTAAGCGACGGCGACCTGATGGAGGATGCGATCTCCACCGTTTACGATTGCGATCGACGCATAAAGGGGCCACGTCTGTCGGCCTGTTGCAGCAGGATGGCTTTGGCGATGTTCTCGGCTACTGGCTGAGGGTACAAGTATCGACATCTGCGGACGATGCCTGACCGGTGCAGCTCGAACTCATCGTCGCCGATATGGGCGACCTCGCCCTCGTGCGAGTAGACGGGGACGATGCCGAGCCGACTGGCGATCTGGTTCACGAGGATTTGGAATTCGTCTACTGTCATTGTTTCTCCAGAGAAAAGAATGCGAAGGTGCGCCGAGAGGACCAACAATCGACGCACCTTCGCGGCTAGCTAGCCAGCTTGAGTCCGATGTAATAGTTTGCGTCGGACTTTTTCTTCCACTCAACGCGACCTTTCATTTTCAGGCCGAACAGGGTGGAGGTAAGTTTGTCTTCGCAATTGTTGTGCGCCCACGCGCGATAGACCTGATATAGGTCGGATGCTTTGACCTCGCCGCCCGTTTTGCAGCACTCAGCCAGAAACCGACCGATCGTGTCCATATTGGCAGCGTACTCTTTGGTTGCGTCAGTGACTTTGGCTGGTGGCTTCAGTCCGTCTCGCTGCCAAGCAAGGCAACCTTGCACTGCCCAGCCGAGAATCGATGGCCACTCCTTTTTAAGATTGGCGAGTAGAGCTTTATCCTGTTTCTCGGCTGGAATCGTGACATCGAACGGGATAAGGTAAACGCGACGCCAAATGCCGTTGTCGGTCCCTTGGATGATCGGCCTGTAGTTCGTGCTAAGCACGGCAGTATGCGAAGGCGTGAACTCCCACAGGTCTTCTCGCATACGGCGGGCCTTAATTCGGTCACCGCCGGTGATGTTCTTAACGCGCGCCTCGCTTAAGGTTGCCTTTTCGTCCGTCTCATTAATCGCAACGAACCGTTTGCCAAAAAGGTCGGCAAGGGCCGTGGGATGGGACGCTGACGTGAGAAGCAAATCGTCACTGCCCATCGACGCATAATCGCCGAGCATGCCGACGATCGTCTGGACGAGCACTGATTTGCCGTTACCGCCGACACCGTACATGATGGCGAGCAGATGGTCGCGGACCTCGCCCACGAGCGCGGAGCCAATTAGTCGCTGGAGGAAACCGATGGTTTCTTCATCTTGAATCTCGGCGAGGAATTTCAGCCATCGCTTTGGCGGCTCGGCCGAGTGACCGGTCGCGCAACACTTCGTCATCAGGTCTTCGCGACGATGCTCGCGGAGCTTCCCGGTCGTCAACTCGATCGTGCCGTCCTCAACGTTGAGCAGCCAGGGATCGGCGTCAAGTTGATCGTGGTCGATCGGGAATGGCTTCTCACTCTGAGCAAGAAAAGTCATGTCACGGACGCGCTTGGCACTCTCGGATGATTTCGCCCACGCTTTCAGCGACTCGGCGACCTCGCCACTCGCGCTGGCAGCTTCGCCGTGGATCGAACGGGCGGTCAGCTTCGCTTTCGCGATCGCGGCGTCGTCGCTCAGCACCCATTGACGGCCATCCCATGCGAGCCACTTGCGCCAGTTGGCGACGTAGCGAAGGCTATCCCCGTGCTGGGCTGCCATGCGTTCAGCGTTACCCATGTCGGTGGCATGATCGTGACGGGTCTGATGTTGCTCGGCGTCGCGGAGCCGGGCGATGATCTGCGAATCATCGAATGGCTCGGGGAACGGACGTTGCTTTTCGTACTCGCGAATCGTCGCTATCGCTTCGTCGTCTGTCAGATTATGTTCGACGGCACGGCAACAGATTGTGTAGAGACGACGCGAACCGTCATTTTCGCCGGGCTTGACCATCGTCCGCAACATCGCATTGAGGGCGGCGTTGCCAGTCGGCTGACGGTCGAAGACTTGCGCGTAGAGGGCGTCGAGCTGCAGCTGGCGGTCAGGGACTGAATGCGACTTGACGCTCTGGCCAGTGACGCAAAAGAACCTCTTCTCGTCATAGATTTCGATGCCATCCTTTTTGCACTTCTTACCGGGCTTGCGACCGCGGCAGATCATCTTGACGCCAGTCTCGCTGGGGCTGATCTCAGCGTAGCAGTCGAACGTGTCGATGATCGACTTAATGCGATCGTCAATGATGCCCTCGCTAACGCAATCATCGAAGTCGAGACCGACCCAGCCGTCGCCGAGACAGAATGCGATGCCGTGGCCGTTTCCGTTCCGATGGCGCTCGACAGCGAGGTCAAACGAAAACCACGTCGCCGGCTGGTTACTCTTGCCGCCACAGACCGGGCGTTTCGTAGGTTTGCCGTTGCGGTCGATTAGCTCCCAAACGAGCCAGCGGGGCTCGGCCTTCATCTCGGCAGGGATGTTGTCAATCAATACGTCCAAATTGGTCCTCGGTGTTGGTCAATGGAGGGGTGGAGAGTATGGAGGGTTAGCCTCCATCTCAGGTTTGTTTCGTATGCGCTTTGTTAGCGCGCTTCATTACATCGTTAGTTTATGGAAGTAGTTAATTAAGAGAGAAAAACCCTCCATACCCTCCAGGACTGGCATTTCGCTCGGCGAAAATAGGGAAAAATGAATGGAGGGTGGCCTCCACTAACTCTCCACAGACTCTCCATAGACGGCTGGTAAGAGGTGGTTAGGCGGCAAGCTGATCCCCTCTACAAGTCCTCCGCGCGCCGCCCTCGGTTTTGGGGAAAAGAATTTCGGGAATTCTTTATGCCGCCCAAAAGAGCAGCAAGGCGAGCTTCATCGCCTCGCCTTCCGCGGCCGCTCGGTCCCAATGATTGGGCAACAAGCGTCGCCCGACTTTGTTAGGATTGAGCGGCGTGCCGTCCACCTCCGCATAGTCCGGGGCGTCGGCAGCGACGCGGCAGGCCAGCCTCCAAAAACCAGCTCGGAGCGCGTCTCGATTGATCCCGAATTCGAGTTTCAGCTCGCGAGCAATGGCTGCGACGTTCGGTCGGCGACGGTCACCGATACCAAATCGCCGATCCTTCATGACCAGCTCGACCGCCCTCGACAACCAGCGCGGCTCATCGTGGAGGGCGTCCTCCACTTCCGCCGCAAACCAGCGTGCCCATAGCTCCCGTTGCGCGGCTCGCGTCCGCCGCTCGGCATCGCTCACCACGTCGTCGCAGGGGCCGTTATAGGCCTCGTTGCCGTTCAGGCTGCTGCGATGCTCGACACCGCCGCCGGCTCGGCGGAAGGCCTCTGGGAGCCTGTGGCCGGCTTCCTGTTGACGCTCGTTCTGGTCCCGCTCCCTCGCGATTTCACGCCGCCGATCGTGGCCGACGCCGGCCGGCTTATAGTGACCGTCGCGGGCGACAACCATCGGCGGCTCGGCGATCCGTTGGACGTGCCAAACGAAATCACGTTCGTCGTCGTAATAGCTCGTCAAGATGTCGCCGAGACTCTCCCACGCCGCCTCGAACCCGACCGAAATAAGCTCTTCACGAAGTTCTTTCGTACCGCGAAGGTCCCGAAGTATTCGGAGTGACAAGCCCTCGATCATCACACGGAGGGTCTCAGCGAGCTTCTCCTGATTGCGTTGGGAGGGCTCGCGACGGGCGGCTACCTGGACTTTCAGCAGCTTCAAGTTGTGTTCTCCAAAATGCTGGGTTAAAACGAAAACGCCCGCGCGATGGTCCCCACCATTAAGCTCCACAGGGACCGTCGCGCGGGCGTAGTCATCGCTCGCGTATAGCCTTCATTCTAATTCGCTGGCTAGCGTGTCAAGTTTCGAGTGCATAGCCAAACAAGACCAGAAGCGTCGCAAGTCCCGTTTGGCCGCCCGCAGGGGCTATTAAGGTGCGTAATGTCCCTCGCGCGGTTGGCAAAAATGATCAAGGGGTGCCATTTTGGCAGTCTGGTCCGATTTTGCGGCCCTTACGACCGCTATAACCGGGGAATCCGCATAATCGGCATATCTGGCGTCGAGATAGCCCGGTCGCCTTCGCCGCCGCCCTGATGCTTCGGTAGCCAAGGCACGCTCGCGGGTGTGGACCCGCGCCCGCGTACGCTCTGCCGGCCAAGACTTCCAGGCCCTCACCGCGTCGAATAGCCCGTAGCAGCCGGGCGAGGGCAATTGCCGCGGTGCGGTCGAGCATGCTCGACGGGGCCAACTCGTGGCAGACCTTGAGCGAGTCGAACGCCAGCGCGGCTGCGGAGCCGGCGGCCGGACGTGGCTTAGCGTAGCCGGATGACCACGCGATCCAGGTCTGGGTCTCGTTGCGGAATTCGTGGACGCGATGGCTCGGGAGCGAGCCGTTACAATTAGACACGAACATCTCCAAAAGAGTATCATTCTTGCGCGAATCACCCGTCCGCCCGCACAATCGGAGGGTAGACTTGGAATAGAGTTACACTTCTCTTCCAAAGGTGATACTGCGATGCGAAAAGGCACGAAGTACCCCGTCGAACCGCTCACCCGCGCCGAGGTCGAGCGATTGCTCCAAGCCTGCTCCAAAGGGGCGACGGGAACCCGGAACCGGGCGTTGATCGGAATTCTCTGGCGGAGCGGCCTGCGAGTGTCAGAGGCCCTAGCTCTGCGGCCATGCGACGTGGAGGCGAATTCGCTCCGCATTCTCCACGGCAAGGGAGACCAATCCCGCGTGGTAGGCCTCGACACGGTTGCCCGCGCGCTCCTCGACCTCTGGCTGGCGGAGCGGAAGGCGCTTGGCCTTGGCGCTAAGGTGCCGCTGTTCTGCACCTTGCGCGGCGAGCCGGTGAAGACCGCTTATGTCCGGGCCCTAATGAAGCGGCTGGCGGCCGCAGTGGGCATCGCCAAGCGGGTACACCCCCACGGGCTGCGTCACACCCACGCCTTTGAGCTGGTCAATGAGGGCGTCCCGATGAACATCATCGGGGGACAGCTAGGCCATGCCCACGTCGCCACCACCGAACGCTACGTCAAGCATCTACACCCCACGGTGGTGATCGACGTGATCAGTAGCAGAGTGTGAGCGGCGAGCGACGAGCCGAGCCGAGCGAGGGTAGGCCGGGTGGGGTCTGAATTTCGGACCGAAACGGGCGATTTTATGGCACGGCATTTGGAGCCCATTTGTCTCGCGTTACGGATTTTTTAATTTAAATTTGTACATCAAGATCCTATTTAACCTAGCCTGAAATGCTAGCCTGACTAGCTACCAACCTAGCCTGACATGCTAGCTAGCCATGCTATATAGCGATAGGCAGGCTCCGCCCCGTCGTCACCCGCCAAGGTGTCCGTACGACGGGGACGGATTCGCCGACAAGGCGATTGCCTGAGTTACCGACCTAGCCTGACATGCTAGCTAGCCGTGCTATAGAGGACCGTCGTCGGCGAAGAGCAGCGAGCCCCAGCACGCTTAGCATCAGCGCGGATGGTTCCGGGACGGCCGTAATGGGCGTGGTCCCGTAGTTCCGCTGCCAGTCAAGGAAGTCGGCCCCGTCGTAGGTTGTGCCGAAGCCCGACTTCCAAGAAACAAGGTCGTCGTCATCAACGTTGCCGTCGTTGTTGAAGTCGCCGCCGAGAGTTGGTTCAGTTGGCACACCGGCTGCCCACCATGCAATGGCATACTCCTGCCCAGTACTAACGTCATCGTCGACTTGCTCGACCCAGAATTTGTATTTCCCAGTTGCAGGAATCTGGAAGAAAAGATGCTCCACGGTTCCTTCGCTGAAGTCAGAGGAGGCAATTGCCCCGGCGGTAGTTGCAGCATCTTCTGGGAGCAGCCACAGCCGCAAATCGTTAATTGCCGAGTCAGCCTGCGGCGCGAACGGGTCCTGCGTATAGTCAGCGAAATCCTCACCAGCGTCGAAGTCACCGTCGCTGTTCAGGTCATTGACAAGCGGCTGGAAACCAACGACTCGATCCCACGCGAGAGTTATCGACACGAATGAGTCCGCGAGGAGATCATCGGCGAAGGTGTATTTTTGAATATTTCCAGACCCAGTCCCTCCCGTTTCACCGAGGTCCCATCCGATCAATGGCACCAAGCCATCATGCGTCTCGCCATCGTCCGCTTCCCACTCGCCGGGTTCAAATTGCTTAAACGCACGATTGGCATTCAGATGACCTACGCCCATTTCATCGTCGAGCGGGACGAACGCCCCTTGCTCGAAGGCTCTGTCATCGTAGGCGGATGAATCAAACCAAGTTAATTCAGTTTGCTCGCCTTGAGGCTTCTTGTAGACAGTACGCTCCATGCCGAGAAGTCCGCCCAAAGGCACTGGAGTATCCCTGCCCGGGGGAATTGCCATTCCGTCATCGAGAATCTTATCGGCCGAATTCATAATCACGGCCTTCATTACCTCGTGCCGGCTCTTGTTTTCGCCCCAGTGCGAAGATGCAGCTTGGGCGTTTGCATGCTCTTGGAGGAGGGCTACCGTCGCCGTTACATGTGGTGCAGCTAGGCTGGTTCCCGAATCAACAGTATGCGGGTCTGGTCCGCCAATGTCGGCCAGCGTTACATCTTCACCGGGAGCAATGATATCGACGAGCCAGCGATTGCTCTCGGGGTGTTGATTATAGACGTTTAGGCTCGCCACTCGTTGGTAGACGCCTGAGACTGAATCTTTAGCTGAAGCACCAACAGTTATGCCGTTGAAATTGTCTGACGGCTGAGCCACGTTTGCTCCCTTATTCGTTTCGTAACCAGCGACGACATAAAGCACGTCGTGCTTCTTCGCAGACCAGTCTACAAATTTGGTTACCTTTGACTGGCCGTCATAGTGGTGGTCTACTTCAAAAGGAACGGCGAAGCTAAAATTAATCGCCACTACCTCATCATTGTCACGAGTGGCTATGTACTGGGCTGTGATTGCTATCCGATCGAATAGGTCAATAGGACCTGTGGGGCCGTAGACGCCGGATGCATAGAGGTCTGCTCCCGTGGAAATGCCCGTGGCTACTGGGTCCGTAGCAATCATTACACCAGCAACAAGAGTGGCGTGTGCGATAGGTGGGTCGAATGTATCGTCATATAACTCGTCGTCATCGTTCCAGGTGGGCGGAAGGCCATCTAGGATATAAACGCCTTCTGGGATTGTGCTGTAATTAGAGTGGGCCCCATCGTCAAATCCGTCGCCGAATTTTCCGGGACGTTGCGCCTCTACTTGCCCGATGCTGACCCCCGCTCCGGTGAGCGTAATCGCCGCCGAATTAATCCCGTTTGGACCGCGAGTGTCCTCGCTTCCGAAAAGAGCACGAGGCAAGAGCAGCCCGCTGAGTGCAGTGAGAGCAATCAAGTTAGTCCATTTCATTGCAAGTCTCCTTAATCGGCAATTGAAGCGGGCGCAGCCTATCTCGTCAAAACGACTTCGGCGGCCTACTCGCTCACGACGAAATCGAACGGTCTGCAAACGGTGTACTTCTCGACTCCGGCTGGGATAGGAGGAAAGCCCGGTTGATTGCGTGAAGCCTCGTTGGCGGGGCGAGCCATATTCACGGCATACTTTCCGGCAGGCAGTTCTCCGAGCGGAATGAGGTAGAGGCGGGGGTTGCTCAGTAATGTTGAGTTGGAAGTCAAGAAGTAAGTAATATTTATGGAGTTCCCCTCGACTTCGACGGATTCGATACCCGTGCCGACTCCTGTCGGGTGGGTGAAGAACACCAGCGAGAGTTCGTCTTTGGAAGAGAAATTTCCCTCCGGCTTTTTTTCCTCAACTAGGACGTTGACGATTCCTTGAAGTGCTTCCCGTCCGGTCCCATGCACGACGAATCCTGGGGCGGGTGTGATCTTGGGATCGGCTATCGGAAGTCCGCGCAGTGCCTTTTCGATCTTGAGCACTAATGACCGCTTGGCTTTTTCCCGCTGGTCCTTCAGGGCTTCTGGCGAGCTGTACTTCTTGATGTTTTCAGGCGTATCCCGAAATACGAGTAAATCGGGTTCAAGGCGTCGAAGGCTCCTTTCTCCTACAGAGCCGTAATACCAAATGCTGTCGATGGGAATGCTGCGAGACACGACTGGTGGCGCGGAGGCGCTTTTGCGTGGAATCTCTTCCGCCAACGCTGTCGATGCCACAAGTCCGATAAAAACAGCCAATAGTATTCGTACCATTCGAGCCTCCGGTCAGGATTGTAAACGCATGCGTTGCCAAAACGCAACCTGGTGAACCAGTTAATTGATGCCAGCAGTCGTTAATTGTGACGCTTGCATGAGTCGTAGGCCAACGTTAAGCGATTGCAACAGGAAAATCTTGATCGAATTTGCCAGCACGCCTGCGCAAGTCAGGTATTCTTGAGCTATAGGCGACGCTTGAAAGCGTCGCCTTTTTCGTACCCACTCTTCTCGAAAGGTCTTATGGTCGAAGTCCCAATTGCACCGGTTGTCGTGAAGGTCCGCCGGCTCTTGCGAGATGAGGCGCGACGCAAAAACTTGTCATTCAAGGCCGTCGTGGCGAAGCACTACCGCACGATCCTTCGCCACCCCCATGTGTTGGATATCGAAGCCAACACGAAGGCGGGGAATCCGCCGAAATCGATGACGGTCGACCGGCTCACCTACAAACATACAAAGACGCTTGCGGCGGTCGCTACCGTGATGCTCGCCGTCGAGTTGGGCCTCGTACCATGAGCCTCACTAAGTACCTGACTGAACTCGACGCCATCTATGAAGCTGACCCGCTCGGCCAGTGGCAGGGCCACCGCGCGGCCGCCATCGTTGGCGAAGTCTCGGATTTGATGGCCAGGGCAGGGCACGGCGAATTGGTCCGTGCCCCGGTGCCAGACGTGGACGTGACTGCCGCCAAGTGCTATGTCGCCCATTGCATCGCGGCGACGGCTGAGAAGCCGACTGAACCTGATGCGCTAACGCCGCCGGAAGTGGCGAAGCGCCTTGGGGTCACGCCGGAGACGGTTATCGGCTGGATCAAGTCTGGCCAGTTGAAGGCGTCGAACGTCGGAAAGGGCGTCGCCAAACCGCGGTACAAGATTCAGCCTGCAAACCTGGAACGGTTTATGGCGTCCCGTCAGTCGGAATCGCCCACGCCGAGAACCACCGCGAGGAAGTCGTCAACTAAGAACTACCGTTCCTAGCACCCACCCGCGAACGTGTTCGACGCACTTGCGTAGCTGCTCATCGTAGACCTTTTGCCTGTATACGGCGGCCATGTCTCCAGTGCGCGGCGGGTGCCCCATAATTAGGTCGATGACAGGCTGCGATACGTCGCCTGCGCTCGCGATGGTTTCAAAACTTCTGCGCAGCGAATAAAACGTCGTGATCTTGTCTTGATAGAAGCCGAAGCCTTCAACGAGGGTCTTGAAGGCGCGGCCGACAATGTGGCGATTCCACACTTGGCGGTTATCGTACTTGCTGAACACTAAGCCGCTCTTGCGATCGCCTATCACCGTCTTCAAGGCCGCGAGCGACTCAGGCCATAACGGGCAGCGGCGCGGGGCTCCCGTCTTCGGTCGCTCATAGCTAATCCACCCGCCATCCAGGTCGACGGCCTTGATCGGCAACGTGTAGCAGTCTTTGGGGCCGAATCCGGCATTGATCCCCAAAAGCACCATCGCCTTTAGTTCGGGGTCGGTTGCCGTGATCAACTGCCGCACCTGTTCGGCAGTGAACAGCCGTTCGCCCACCTCATTGCGAGCCTTACGAATGGTTCGAGCCGCGGGAGTCTTGAGCGCCTTTTTGTAGCGGACGTTGGCCCCTTGCTCGTCATTCGCGAAAGAGAAGATCATCCGCGCGAAAGTCAGCAGCCGCTTGTGCGTGACGGGGGAGACTGCCTTGCCGCTTTTGCCCCTGCCTAGCTTCCGGCGGAGCCGTGACAGCTCATTGAACGCCACGCTGTCGATCGGGGTATCGTCCCCTAGCGTGTCGCCGATGATCCGGCAAATTCCCTTATATTCGCCCAGCGTCCGCTCGTTGATATCACCGGTCTCGAAGGCCCCTTCCTTGTCCTCGTAGAACGCCTCCAGCACGTCGGAGACGGTAGTAGTCGTGGGCGTAGGTTTCCCTGCCCGTGGACGCCCGGCCAGTATGTTGTCTTTTTCGTCGAGATACTTATCCAGGGCGGCTTGCGGATTCGCCCAAGGGCCGAAATAATACACCCGCTGATTGATCTTCTTGGCCCACTGGCCGCTCGAATGGGCGTACAGAGGGTAGTCTTTCCGCGGCTTACTGGGTTTGGGATTGACCATGCTCAAGTCTAGGTTAGCCAAGGGTGGGCGTAGTGCCGGGCGTAGTGATTAACCGGTCAAAACCCACAGTAATTTGACTTTAGCCTAGAAATCAAGCATAATTTCAGCACGGGAGAGGTGGCAGAGTGGTCGAATGCGCCGGTTTGCTAAATCGGTGACCGGGGAAACCTGGTTCGCAGGTTCGAATCCTGTCCTCTCCGCTCTTTACTAAAGCGGCCGCTTTAAGTCATCTACTAATAGTGACTTACAGCGGCCGCTTTTTCTTTGTCCCAGTGAGTGGGACAATAAGTGGGACAAAACGGGCCCAAACCCAGGCTCTGGCCGCCGCTAGCCGGCTTCACTTCCGGGTAGCAAAGCATCGGGCAGGAACATGACCTGCCCCATTTTCCGGGTCGCGTCTTCCCGGCGCAGATGCCGATAGTGCTCGACGATCTTCGAATCGCGATGCCCCATCCACTCGCGGATCTCCCCCTCGGACGCCCCGCTCAGGAAGCACTGCGAGCAGAAATAGTGACGGAGAGAGTGGAAACGGGTTGCCTCGAATCCGATCTCCCCAGGAGGGGTAGGAAACCTCTCCGAGAGTGGCGCGATCACTTGGCGAATGAGCATGTCCCGGGCATTATCCGGCCGCAGAATCCCACCCAACGCAGCCCGAAAGACGCGACCATGCGGGTGTCGCTCCATGCCATCGAGCATCCTTTCGAGCGCCGGGTGAATCGGAATCACTCTCGACCGCTTACCCTTCGTGGTACGTGCGATCCCGGCCTCCCGCCGCTTCTTGCTTGAACGCTCGTCAGCAATACGGATGAACCCTTGCTGAAGATCGATGTCGCTCCAACGCAGCGTAGCAAGCTCGCTAATTCGGAGCCCTAGATGGGCGAGTGCGAACAGTACTTGATTGAGCCAAACGAGCTCCTTACGCTCAGCGCAGTACTGAAGCATCGCTTGAACTTCAATGGGTCGCGGGCAGTACGTGTCCGTACCGTCCGCTTTATGGAGCTTGTAGACGATTCGACTCCCTTCGGGTAGTAGCTGCTCATTGATCAGCCATTTCACTACCGCTTTCAGTTGTGTTAGGTCGGTGTAGCATGTTCGATGCGCATACTTGGCGAACATCCAGTTGCCATACTTTTCGAATTCCGGACGTGTGAACTGCCGCCAAGTGCTAATGTTGTTGCTGTCGCACCATGGTTGGTGCTTGTCTCGGATGGAGTTGTAACGCTGCAAGGACTTGTAAGCGACGCCGCCAAGTCCTTGGCTTCGACCACAGTGCTCAAGGTATTTACGCCATCCGTCGGCGATACCGATATCGTCTCCGCGGACAATCGACTCCGGCGTTGCTAGGCCCGCCTTGATAGCGAGTTTTGTGTCCAGCTCCGTCAGCGCCGCCATCGCTTCATGGTGCACGCGAGTGCCAAGGGAATGTTTTCCCAGAGGAGGGTCGTTCATACGCCCATCCGCGTACCAAACCTTATCTCGTTGAAAGAGTCGCCACACATAGTATGTGCAGCGGATCAATTCGTTTTTATGCAGTCGTGACACGGGAACAATTCCTATTAGTTGAAACTCATAAGTCCCTCCACGCCGGGGCTCGCCCGGACAGTTTGCGAGAAGGTTTCGGGCTTATTGGTTCGCGGGCTGCGGAGGGCGAGTTGTTGACTTCGTCAGAGAGCGCAGAGAGGTCTGCGCAACGAAGAAGCACGCGACAATTGCGCCCGCCAATTTGTACTTTTGGCAGATGACCACTCTTGATATAGCGCCACAGTGTTGACGCTGAGAAGCGGCTTACCTGAGCAGCTTCGCGGACGGTGAGTAGGTCTGATATCGTCTCAGCGGAGCGAGACTCAGCACGGGCAGACATGGTAGAACGCTAGCATTAGGCAACGGTGATCTAGGGAGACATAGCGAAGGCAATCGCTCGCCTTCGCTTTCTCCGCGTTACCAAATAAGCAAGACGCTATTTTTTCGCGTCTCAGAAACTGCTAGCGGGCTTGCGCGAACCATGCCCTTAACGGCGCAAAATCACCGATTTCTTCCGGAGTTTTGCCTAACGTCTCGGCAATTTCTTCGTCGCCTGCGCCGCGCTCTACCAACTCCCCAACAGTTGCGAGAAGCCGGTGATAGGCTAATTCATCAGCCGTTGTAGCTAGGCTCTCCACCAGACCTCTTTCGCTGTCCAAGCTCTCTGGCGTAATTACGCTCTCGGGAACTGGGCGGCGCGTCGGGGATTTTAGCGGACGCCGTCGGCTGACACGTCCGACAGCATCTGAACTGATAAGGTTGCCGAATTCCGCCTTGAATTTGATGGGCCCCATCGATGCACGCCATCGATCCGGCGTGTACTCGTGGCCGATGATCAGTTCAAATGCACTTCGATACTGATTGAATACAGTGGACTCGGATTCGCCTAATCGCGACGCAATCTCGTGCGCATACATCTCGCGAGATCTGTGGTACTCTCCGGCCGCCCAACCTTCGCGCATATCCCACACACGAAGATACTCGGCGTGCTTGTCCGGTCTACTACGTGGAGTGGGCTCGCCGCACCTAAACCCCTCAAGCAATAACGACAAATCTTTGGAAATCTGTGCGTTGGAAGAGTTTCGATTGATAGTGAACACAGGCACGTCTAGATAGTCGTCGAGGCCAGCCATCTCGACTTTTCCGAGTTGCTTCAGGACGTTCAGCTTCGCCGAAGGCTCGCCCTCATCGTCGAGCGTTGCTTGAAATAACAGCGTGCTGGCGTACTGCAAGGCTGTCTTAGACGCCGCCCCGACAAGAAGCGCTACAGCATCCCGCACTGTCAGCGGGCGGACGGCTCCCGCACGTAAGCTCTCGGGCAATGGCGTTTCATCGATTGAATCGAATTCGACGCTCGGAGGTTGAGGCTGTCCCGGGATACCGATTAGCTTAAGCTGCAGATGGGCGATCTCTGCCGCTAAGAAATCTTCGTCCGAAAGCTCGGTGGTACTTCCGAAGTACTTTCTCGCGGTCTCCCAGAGTTGCAGATACAGCGGATGGCGCCTCGTAACCTCCCACTGGATTGGAGGCGTTAGCTTTCTCAAATGCCCCGCTGGACGTTGATGAACTTCCAAAAGCGTTGCATCAAAGTCATCGAAACCAGTTCCACTCTCCGCCTGATCCATATTTGGCCTCCAACGCCAGAGCTGTTATGCCATGCTCACCGGATTGTAACTCTGACAGCCAAAGAGGTCACACTTGACAATTGAGAGATTGCGCCGGCGAAGCCGATTCGCCAAGCTCGGACCTAATGAAGCACGGTCGTGCGAGTCAGTGAGAACGGTAAGTCACTGCGTCATGCAGCCAGCAGCAAGCTCTCTCATTTGCTTTCTGCCAACAACCGAGCCGCTTCGGCAATCACTCGTTTCAAGATGCTGATTTGCGCTTTGAGGATGCTTGAAGAACCAGCTTCACGCCCACCTCCGGCCCCTCCCAAGCACCCAGGCGCTCTCTGCAACTGCTCCGATTGCGAGTTAGAGTTCATTTTCATGGCGCAGAATCTCCTCCGCGATGCGGTCAACGTCATTCCAGAGCGTGGGATACTGGTACGCTTCGACCGCCGAGCGCCAATGTTCGTCAAACACTTGCATGGCGTTTCGCGTTCGTCCTCCGCCGAACCACCCCATAACGAGTGAGAATGCCCAATCGAGCGCCGGATCAGGCTTCGCCTGACGACGGAGTAGCCAGTGTCGACGGAACCTCGTACGACCTGGGGCGCGATGATCGATTGAATGATGACGCTCCAGGCGAAGTAGTTCTGCCGCCGGCCCCGCCATGAGAAAGCGAATGAAATTCCGTACCGGGACGTACGGCAGTTCTCTGGCTGCTTGCTGGTAGTGATCGATGAAGGTTTCAAACCGATAGTGATGATCGCCGTCGCCAAGCGTCTCGCACAAGACGCTAAGCTCGCGGGCCATCACGGCGTGCCCCGCCACGCGGTATGCGCGCATCTCGCGAGCAGGCATTGGGGTATAGTTCACAGGCGCGTCTCCTGGGGAGAAAGACGAGGCCAGGGCGCTACTGCGCCAACCGCTAACCACCTCGTCACTTATTTATGACGCGTTTCGAGGCTGGATTTAGTTGACTCCCTGCACCTAGTCGTCGCTTCTCCTCCCCGCGGATCTCGTGAACATTGTCGACGCGGCAGGCTGAAGCTGATTTTCGCCTTCAGAAGGCCTTCACGCACCAGCGGATTTTTCGGCTCGGCGGATTAGGTCAGAAACTCGCACGCCGGTTGCCGAGCAGAGGGTCGCCAGCATTTCAAGCGTTGGCGACTTGCGATCGTTCTCTACGTAGGAGATGTACGTGCGATCGACTTCCGCGGCAAACGCCAGGGCTTCTTGCGTAAGGCCAGCCTTTAGGCGGGCTTCTCGCAACTCCTCCCCAATCAGTAGTCGACTCCGACGTTTCGGCATGCCGGAAGTATCCCGACTAGCCGGTGCGCTGTCCGTCGACTATAGTCGACAAGTGGCGTTTCAGATTGCGATAGATTGAAAAACCGCTCCAATGACAGTCAAAGAAGCGAACGAAGATGCACGAGCGGGCAATCAAAATGCTGCAACGCTCGCCCTTCTTTCTCAACTCACTCTGGCTATCGCTTTGTTTCAGCCGTTCATGGCGATTACGATTATTGACGGAGTGCGGCGCTATTCACTGGTCAGTGGCATCGTCAGTCTTGCTCAATCGGGCGATTGGTTGCTGGCCTTCTTGATTGTTGGATTCAGCGTTGCCTTCCCGCTGGTGAAGAATGCGTTCCTGTTAGCGGCCACGAGCGGATGGCTAAACCTCTCACGCGAATGTCGTCAAAAGTTGCACCACGTCGCCGCTCAAGCGGTAAAATACTCGATGCTCGACGTCTTCGTGGCTGCCATCCTGGTTGTCGTCCTCAAAGTCAGTGGGCAGGCGACTGTTGCGATAGGTAGCGGTACGGTGCTGTTCTGCATCGCCATCGCGATGTCTGCTTGGGCATCGTCCTCCTTAAAGAGCTAGAGGACTCACAGTGAACTTCAACTTTGCAATCTTATGGCTCAAGTGGGACGCGCTATGCTACCAATTCCGCTGGTTGAGATTGATGCCCTGGCTGCTTGGCGCAGGAATGCTGTCTGTATTCATAAACGAATACAGTCCAGTAAGTCAGATTTTAGTTACGAAAGAAGGCCTGTTGCCGGAGAGTTTTGTCGAGACGCCGGACTACTACGTGATTGCACTGTACGACAGCGGGAAGGCAGTGCGATCTAGCACGTACACGGACATACCTATCGGCAACGGGCTTAGATTTGACTTTCCACAACTTCTGCGACCACTCAGGCTGGCAAATCTTTGCTTGATGATTGAAAACATAATTTCGGATAAAGTTATCGAACAAGTCGAAGCCAGGGGATCTACAATGAGAGGCCAGCGATACCAATTCAAGCTAGTAAGGTCGCTCACTTGGTGGTCGGCAGGCGGGTACGCCATGCTTATCCCATCTGCTGGATATCTGTTGCTTGTCCTGGTCTACGTCGTGCGTGCTCAGGCTGTTTGACGCGCGTGATTCGTTTCGACTTGCGGCCACTCAACGGATAGTCAGCACCGAGAACCGGTTGTTCTTTGCCCACAGTGTGACGTGAGCTCTTCAGGCTTACGAGCCAGATCATACCACTCGGCATTGGCGAGTTGGTAAACGATTGGATTGCGGGGCTGATGCCCGGTATAGCGGACTGTCGTCGGCCGCCACGACATCGTCCGCGTTGAGCGAGTTCAAGATACGCAGCCTCGGAGCGTGCCAAAAAATCCTTCGGGCAGCATCGGCGCAAGAAGAAGGCCCGCCCGAGGGGCGGGCCTTCGACTTCGACAGGCGAAGTACATTCTGTCGTTGCGTACATTCTACTCGCCGATGGAGCCCGGGATACGGCTCATATGCGAAACGATCCTTTGCGATGCACCTTGCAGAGAACTTCAAAGAGTTCTGTAATCGTAATCCTAAAGCATTATAAATCGCCTTAGCTTTAGCCTCTCACTTGGTTCGCAAGACTAATCCAGTCGACACGATTTCCGTTGATCTTCGAGTATGTTTGTTGAATTTTCGATCCCGAGTCTCTATGTTCAGTCCGCGGGCCATGAACTTTCCAGTACTTGCAGGGCAAACCCCGTGATTTCTTCTTCAAACTGGCTCTACCGAATTCCGTTGCCCTTAGCGATCATTGCCAGTATCTCGTCAGGGATCGAGGCCTCAGCGGTCGCCATCGATTTCACCACATTTGCCTGGGAGAGCTTTCCACACGCGGACAACAACAATACCACGTCGGCGGATCCCTATCCGCTCGCGGATTGGACGGTGACTTCATCGACGGCGACGCATAAACCTAATGCAACGCCGAGTATTCTCTATAGTCCATGGGGGGCCCTCAACAAGCGAATCTCGGGTACGCTCAATGGAAAAGATGACGATGACATATTGGGCTTTGTCATTGGATTCAGTCCTGGTAACGCCACATTGGGCGATCCATCTGCTGCTGACGCGGACTATTTAATTGTGGATTGGAAGGGATTTGGTCAATCCAACAACTTCTTCGATTTCGCACTGCCCGGCTTCACGGCGTTTCACAACCTCACTGGCATTACGACGTCGTCAGAAGGTCTCGTACTCTCTAAGGTGCAGGGTATTCCGACTGCGGATGAACTGTGGGGACGAATTGATCTGCCGCAAAATTCGCTCGGCGGCGTCACTGAGCTGTCCCGAGCCAATAGCTTTGCCTCAACTGGCTACGCAACTGATACTCAATATGAGCTAACCGTCGATTTTACTCCAACGCGGTTGATCATCAGCATTGACGGCGTAGAACAATTTAACCATCCCGGGAAATTTGTAGACGGCCGCTTTGGTTTCTACACGAGCGCCCAAGGCGTTACCTCAGGGCCTGTGTTCTCGAACTTTACAACCGACGAGATCCCTTCGGGTGATTTCGATTACGACTTCGATGTCGACGGCAATGACTTTCTGATATGGCAACGAGAATTCGGGAATGTTGGCGCCAACGCGGCGGACGCAGATGAAAGCGGCGACGTGGGAACAGGCGATCTGTTTGTTTGGAAAAGCAGCTTCGGCGTCAACGCTTCTCCGCAGAGCATCTCGATTCCCGAAGCATCGAGCCGGATGCTCATGACATTCTGCATCGGATGCGCTACAGCCGTCGCCCGTGTGAAGATGTCTCGGCGCGCACGCTACTGAGACTTCATCCTTCCCAAGAGTTGCGCTGGACGGACTAGACGCCGATCAATTTGGGTTGAAATGCATTCGCCGCACGTCGTTCGCACAGGAATGAAGCCGTGATTCCCGTCGCTCCATCTTGGAAGGGATTTACTATAGTAGAGCTACTCGTCGTCGTGGCGGTGTTGGGATTATTGACAGCGCTGCTGCTCCCTGCGACACAGGCTGCCCGAGAGTCTGCCCGGCGCGCCTCGTGTCAATCCAATCTTAAACAAATTGTTCTAGCAACTCTTCATCATCAAGCGATTCATGGCGAGTTTCCCATTGGCTCGCGCAACCAGCGCGAACCAGGGGGCGCGCCCTCGTCGGCTGGTGTGTCGTGGTGGCTCGATGCCATGCCATGGCTCGAGCGACGAGACATTTACGATCGTTTTGATCGAAATGGTCGCGATATTGGCCAAGCCACTGCTCACTTGGCTAACGGCAGGCTCGCCGATCGCGTCATCGTGGAATCCATGAAGTGCCCATCAAGTCCGTTGCCGTCGCTCTGGCCGGTCGGTGATTTTCAACTCATGATGCCGTCGTACGTGGGAATTGCTGGAGCGACGAGCCACGAGGGATTCTTAGAGCGGCGGGTGAGCATTTGTTGCAATCCCAAAGCCGATGGCGAGATCTCCGCCGGCGGAATGCTCGTGAATAATCTCGCCATCCGCGTGAGAGACGTGTTAGACGGGCTGAGCAAAACGCTCGTCATTGGCGAGGCGTCTGACTTTGCCGTTGACTCTCGCAGCGTAGCACAACGGATTGACGGAGCCTTCTATTATGGTTGGATGATGGGCACCAAGGCTTCGGGCACGCCGACGGAGCCGGGCGGCGCGTCGCTTCCGCCCAGTTGGAACATCACGAGCATCCGATACGGAATCAACTTTCAAGACTATGATGCTCCAGGGGTATACAACATCAAAGGCGCCAATAATCCACTTGTTTCTTCCCACCAGGGTGGGATCAATTCGGCGTTCGCCGACGGAGCCGTGCAGTTTCTGGCAGACGGCATGGCCGTGTTGACGCTGAAGCGACTCGCGACCCGCGACGATGGCAATCCAGACGAGAACTTCTGACCAGTCGTCGTGCACTGGTTGACTCGTGAGGCGCACCGACAGCTACGGGAAATTCCTGAATGTCGCCAGAATTTTCCAACGCCAAGGCGGCATACGAGACGAACTTGCGGTTCAATTAGCGACCGCCCCTGGAGTCGCTCGTTAACTCAACGTGCCATGATCAACCTTCGCCATTCCATGAGGAGTCGTATGAAATTCATCCTGTCTTTTATTGCTGCGACTTCGGTCGTTCTTGTGGCATCGGACACGGCATCGGCGCGCCGCTGGTTTTTCCAACCGCGCCCACAGGTCTGTGTTAACCAACCCCGGGAATGCTTGCCGTGCGAACCTATAGCGCCTTGCCTTTGCCCGCAGGAGTTAGCGACTGGCCCGGATCCCGATTTATTCTTTTTCCAAGTAGCCAGATACAATTGCGACTGCCGAGCCGAATGCGATGCCCCTCAAGTCACGGTGATGGCAACGGATGGATTTGTGGAATTTCCGCAATTATGCGAGAATAGTCCAGATTGTGAATTTTCCCTAGCGGCGCTCAAGTCGAGAGGCGTCAATTATGTCGGTCTACCGGCCCCGAAGACGCCTACATTTACTCCGCGAATTTGGGACGTCCCCGCGGCGGACGTGCGGCTAATTGACGACGGATGTTTAAAATTCTACTTGGACAACACCAGTGATTCTAACGGCCCTATCGAAAAATACGCTAGGTATTGCCTCTTTCGACTGCCAGAGCATGTCCATCCGATTCATCAGCCTACTTCCCCGCACGCACGCTACCTTCCGAGAACACACAAGGCAAGAACGCTCGCCATTGGATTCGAAATTGACAAACCGAGCACCGACATCGTTATTAACTACGAAGTCGACGCGAACCGCGTCGAAGAGACTCCACACCACCCGTATGTCCATCATGTCGATACGGGTGGCGTGATTTATCCCATTGTGATGGTTCAGAGGCCATGATGTTCCAGCCGCTGGCGCGAGGTTACGAGAATCTACTGGACGTATGGCGGTACGGCGCTCCGTGCGCCTCGGAATCCGATTGTCTTGGCCCCCCTAGACCGGTCTTCATGTTGAACGAGTTGACTGCGCCTATTTTGATTTGGCGATCGCGCGCCCGTTGAATCCTGGTGCCCTACCCAGACGGCGCGAAGACGCTTTGCCGGAGCGACTTCATCGAGGACAGAGAGGTCGCCCGGAAGATCAAAAGGAGGAGCCCAGGTGGCGGTCCACTCGCGAGGTTCAGCGTCCAGCCCGCAGAGCGAAGACGAACTCTGCGCAGCGAGTGATTTTTGATTGCGACCTAAGTCTTCTTCAGCTTGAACTGGACGAGCGTCAGCCCTCGTTCCAGAGCTTTTGCTTGCCAGCCAGGCCCGTTCATACTCATCCGCTGTAGGTAGCCGTTTTCCCGCTAATTCTAATAGCATCATCGCTTGATCGAAATTGGCGTGAATCGGCGCGTCGGCCGGTTTGGGATGCTTCGCCATGCTCGCGGTGATTTGGCCGTCGTAGATTCGAGCGCTATACTCTTGACGATCAAATTCACTAGTATCGATATAGAATGCCGGGCCGGCCGCACCAGATGAGATCAATCCCATATCTTGAGTCGCATCGAGTTCGGGAATTTTTATCGACGGTAACTCGACCTCTTCGGGGCCAAGCACTTCCCAGTAACAGTGATTGTAGGGTGTACGAATCGCGTTGACGTCGGTAGGCACCGTCCGTTGCACTTCGTGAAATCGACGCTGCTCCAAGGGCGTGGAATCATTTCCGTATACGGCGATCACGAGATAATGCCCTGCTGGAAGATCCTGCCGTATGGGACTTCGACCGGCCCACACGATTCTCAATGGCTCTGGTTCGCCCGTCCCGTCATTGAGCGGCACAAAGTTGATTTCAGCTCCTGGTGGATCTGTCGTGATAGTTACGGTTTTGTAGCCTAAAAGAGTGCGATTGCGTTGATGAGCGACGCCCAATGACGCTAATGCCCCAAGGGCGACGACTGTCAAAACAACTCCCGCGGCAACGGCTCGTCGACGGCGGAGAAATCGCCAGCATCGTTCGAACGGACCATCAGATCGGCTAAGGATTGGCTCGCCGCGCAAAAATCGCCTCAGGTCGACGGTCATTTCCTGGGCCGACCCGTACCGTCGGGCCGGCTCCTTTGCCATCGCTTTGAGGCAGATCGTCTCCAAATCACGTGGGACAGAAGAACGAACCTGCCGCGGCGTTGGCGGTTCGTCGTGAATGACCTGATGAACTACAGCCGCGAGGTCGCCCGCAAACGGCGGTCGGCCGACGAGCATTTCGTAGAGGATCACGCCGAGCGAATATACGTCGGCGCGGCGGTCGACTTGCGCAGCATCCCCCCGCGCCTGCTCGGGGGACATGTAGCAGGGCGTCCCGAGGAGTTGTCCTTTCAAAGTCAGAGCCTGCTCGTCGCTCGCCCACTTCGCCAAACCGAAATCGGTAATGTGGGGCAGTTCATCTCGATCCAGAATGACGTTCGCCGGCTTCAAATCGCGATGCACGACGCCTTGTTCGTGGGCGTGATGCAGTGCTTCGGCCAGGATAGCGCCGAGTTCGGCCGCGCGCCGCGCCGGCAACGCGCGGCCGGCCAGCCGTTCGGCGAGATTGGGACCGTCGATAAGATCGGCAACGAGATAAGCGGCGTCGCCGTCGCGTCCCGTGTCATAGATCGAAACGATATGAGGATGACGCAACTGGGCGGCAGCCCGAGCCTCGCGCAAGAACCGTTGCAACTCATCGTCGTTCGTCGCACTCGCATGGGAAATCTTCAGAGCAACGAGTCGTCGAAGCCTGAGATCTTTGGCTTTCCACAGCTCCCCGCTGGACCCGCTGCCGATCTTTTCGATCAGCTCGAAATTTGCGATGCGGCCTTCCGCGGGAACGCCTGTCGAAAGCGGCCTAAGGGGCTTATCCCCCACGTCGGTCAAGAATCCCCCCATCAGCACGGCGGTTTCAATCTCCAGGGCAAAGCCGGGGAATCTCGCTGCGTAGTCGTTCGATCGATGCTCGCGAGCTTCACGACGTCGATAGTCGATATCTAGCAGGAGTAATTCCCGAAATAGAGCTCCGTGCTCGGCGGGCGGTAATTCGCTGAGATAGGGCTCGATATCCGGTCGCTCGCCGCAAATCCAAGCCGCCTCAAATGCATCGCAGACGATGTCCACGCGGTCGTCCATCGACGCTACATTGACCAACCGCCCCGAGATGTGTGAATCACTCGACACCTGAAAGGTCCCTGGACCACGCTCGGCGAATTAATTGCAGCTTGCGCTCCACCGACCGCTTGCTAATGGACAGGCGAACTGCAATTTCCGGAACGGTGTACCCCTCGATGCGACATTGAGCAATAAGACGGAGGCCATCGTCGCGCAGCTGAGCGAACAGCCGGGAGTTCTGCTCGTCGAGCATCACAACGTAATCTGGCGTCGGTTCATCACCGACTAACCAATCGAGCGTAAATATTTCCTCCGCATGCGGCGAGGCCAACGTTCCTTCTCTAGCGACCTTGCCGCCGCCCCGCTTTTGCGCCGATTCGCGTCGGACGTGATCGACGACCTTCTGCTTTGTGATGGCCAGAAGCAACCACCAAAGGTCGTCGCGGTCCTTGACGTCGGCGAAGCGGCCGGCCGCGGCGCCACGGCACACGCTGCGAAACACGTTCTGCGCAATATCCTCCTCGTCTGCCATCCCCTTCGGAGCCGCCCCAAGCTTGTGACGAGCGCATTCTATCAAATTGGCCGAGTACCGGTCCCAAAGCCGTTGGGCCGCCAGTGCATCGTTGGCCTTCAACGATGCGATCCATTGGCTAACAGACTCGGCGGGCAACTTGCAAACCTCCAGGACCGACGATCTCACAGTCCCCCTCAGCTTACCCAGCTCAACAGCATGCGTATACAGATGTCGCTGTCTCTCAGAAAGAAATTGTGGCGGGTTGTCTGCACAGCCTTCGGTTCTGAATCAGCAACAGTTGCCTTAAGGCGACAGGAACAACGGGTCGTCGTTGTTTCGCGGAACCCATGCCTTTCGTGCCGTTGGAACCTTTTTCTACCAAGGGAGACCGTGTATCATGCCGTCCGATGACCTCACAACTTATACGACAGACGATTTCTTCAAAGAAATGAAGGAAGCAGGTCGCGTGCTGATAGGTTTTGTCGCGTACGACAAATCATACGGCGACCACATTCTTTTCGGCCGCACTCCGCTACGCTGCCCAAGGCTTAAGATCCCCAAGTCGCTGATTACGAAGGTGCAGTTGGGTGCCCCGATGCACTGCCGGAAGCCTGATGGCGGCGGCAGTCAAATGTGGTTTGCACGAGTCCATCTGAAGTCAGCCGACAGTCCCGAAGCCCAGTTAGCGGAAGCTTTGCTGGACGATATTGAAGCGCCATCTGACTCAGGCGACGCACACAGCTGTTCCTGCTCTGGCGGATCAGATTTTAGCATGTCCGGCACGAGTGCCGACATGGGCGAACCAACGTTTGAGCTCTATGCAGACTGCGTTAGCGTGACGATTCGCAATGGTAAGGCCTGCCTCAACGTACCTGTGAAAGGCAGCGTCTGCGTCGATGTGCCGTCCTCGATTCCCAATGGCACAGTCGCGGAAGCTTGCATCAAAATTTGCAAGAAATTCGGGATTCCATGCGGCGTAAAGGTTTATGTGAAAGTCGCGGGCATCGAAGTGGCTAGCGGCTCGTGGGGGTGCTGTTAGTACTAATCTGCATAACCGGCTCAGCGCGTTGGCGACTCGCCTTCGCGCTGAGCCAGATGCGGATGTTCTTCCTCAGACAAGCGACTCCTGGTCCCATGGGCGGTCGAAACTTGCGCAATTGGTGGATCAGAGAATCAAAAGCAGACTACGAGGCTGCGAGCGCTGTCATCGTTCGTCAAAAGCAACCATGGATGCGTGAAGCAACATCTCTGCTAATCGCTGACGAGCCCTTGCGAGCTTTGGAGCAGTACGCAGCCAACGGCAAGCTTCATCTCGCTCCACATCAAAATGCCGCCATCAATAAGCTCATCGCGGACTATGGCAACCTGCAAGAGCAGAAGTTTTCGAAAGCCATCGCATTAACCGCCACCAACGCAGAGGCCCGCCTTATCAACGAAGGTGTGCAAGCCAAGCGTAAAGCAACCGAGCAACTGGGTCGCTACTCGGTGCAACTTCCCAACGGAGAGCGAGCGTACCCGGGCGACCGCGTGATGCTGACTACGCGCACTCTCGGAAGGAGATAAAGCAGGGTTTAACGTAGCCATGCGTCGTGTTGGTGCAATTGACTGGAAAGACTACGACTCAGACGATCAGCTTTTCCTCGAGCGACTTCGAGACCCAACGTTATTTTTGGCGAGGCGAGAAATGGAAATCGCTGCTCTGTAAAAGCTTCAAGCAGTTCTCGGCGAGCTAAAAACAATTTCACTACCTGTTATTGATATCGTAATCAATTCCCCATTTAAATTGGTTCATTCACGTAGCGTTCACGGGTAGACAAATCATTCCGCCGACCAAGTATCCGCTCACGATCACTGTCAACAACGGCTGGGGGCAGCTTCTGAGGCGGCATGGAAGGCGTCGGGGCTCGACGACACGTTTGTGCCGGCGCTGGTCGAGGGGATCGCGACGGTCGGTCGCGAGGTGACGCTCGCTTACCTCTCGGGCGGAGCGAGCATTTATGCTCGGGGCTTGAGGGCCGTACTGGTCGTCCGCGAAGGTCACGAAGCCTACGGCAACGCCCGCAAAACGGCTGAAGCTTATGCCGACGGCGACGCGTGGGGAGTTGTTTTTAACGGCGGCATGACCGCCCTCAACCTAATTGGCGTTAAGAGAGGCTAGGAGTCTTATAAACTCACCGATGATAGTAGCGTTGGTGCGGCTAAGAGAGGCATTGAACGAAACCGTGCCAATCTCGCTCGCCCTGGTCGGGTTGCCTTTGATTTGCCTTTGTTCGCCAAGAGAGCGAAGAATCCGATTGGCTGCGTCAGCAATCAAGTCGCCGAAGCGAAACGACATTGTTAAGTGGCTGTGATTCTTTGTCGGGATTCGCTGCATTGCATTGACCGCCCCCTCCATTCGTAGATTTGCTGATGTGTGTCGCCGACGTAGATGAGCTGACTCTTCTGTCGATTGAGAACGTCAAGTACGACATCGTTCGTATCCTAGGCTTCATAGAGAAGGATGAAGTCCCTTGCAATTTCAGGCTTCGTTAGTGCCCAAAGTTTGAGGTAGCCGTCGTGTCCTAGGGGGGCGTCCGCCGGATCAATCATTCTATTCCAAAGACGGTTGGCATTGCTTAGGACCGCGTGTCGTAAGTGCTCAAGTTCTGAGTCCTTCAATGTGACAAGCTTGCCGGAGATCGAAATGTGCTCGACGCCATAAATTGGGTCGGCACTTTGGCAGAACCGTACGAGACAACGGTGAATGAGTGTTCCGAAGGAGCGAGGATTGATCTCGAAGTTGACAAATCTGAGTGGCTCAAGGTTCAAAATGGTCGCGACGGTATTCCCCATTAACTTGTCGATGACCCAAATGACGAGCAATCAGTTCGTGAAATTATCCGTGAATTGATCGTTCTGCATGCGCAGTCGCTTTCAGACTACTGTCGCGAACGAGTACGCATTGCGTACAACTTTTATTTATCGAAGAACAATTCTTTGTTTCAGCGAGTATATGATTCAATTCTCCCTCCATTTGACTCTCCCGATGAGCCTAGATTGATTTCCTTGTGGATATGGGAAGAGTGCTTTCCAGGCGAAAGTTTCCTGTTAAGCGATTTGGATGAGTTTGTTGAGCGTGCAGACATAAATGAACCCCTGAATGCCTAGATCTCGCGTGAGTAAGGAGTCTTTGGTGTCGAGTTTGTCGATTAGGTGCGGGCATTCTGCAGGCACAGCGTATCTTGATCGGTTGTCGCAGCGGGGGGATTTGAGGCCCCTTTTGTGTCATGTTTCCACGACTCCGACGCGCAGGTTGGCGTGCGCCATCCGCAGTATCGATGGCGAGCTCGGGGATCAGCTCGGGGCGCTGATAGCTAAAAAATGATGTCGTCGGCAAAAGCGACCATTCATCTCACGCCACTCTGCGGAATGCGTGCGCTGCACGATCAATGCGCCAAAGCTTAAGCCGCACAAAACAAGACAATGAAATAACAATTAGTGCGGAGGTGAGTTGAGAGCGATGCCGAGAGTGTCACTCGGCATCGCCGTGGAGGGTGCGGTAATTGGGGCGGACGAAGTTAATCTTCAATCATCAGATAGAAAAGTTTCCCTCAATTTAAATCGCTGCCGCCTTTTCGAAGTGCTCGTCAACATCTCAGTAGACAGCAAGTCGACGGTAACGTCGGCGTGCCACACAATCCCAATCGAGGTACTTTACTCTCCGCCGCCGCTCAGGATCATGTTGAGGGAAAAGCTGATCGGCAATTGAAAAACCTAGGCGTTCGATGATGCGAAGACTTTCGCCCGTCGCCGCCGCGACCTGGCAATCAAGTTGCATCTGTGTCATGAGTAAACTCCTCTAGAGATTTGGTAGTGATTGAAAAGAGCCGTCTCCGCAACAGCGGAGACGGCTCTAGATGCGAGAGTCGCGATAAACAATGGTATGCGCTCGCCGCCTCAGCTCTTCGCCTCTGGCGACCGTAGAGCATGTTCGTTGAGCCAGCCGATCTCCGCTACGATTGCGTCGCTTCGACGATCGTACGGTCCTAAACGCGGGCCGTTGATTGGGGCGAGGTCGGCCCACCACTCCCCAACTGCGTCTGGCTCCACGTGAGAAGCTCGTTCGATCGTCACGCGTCCCAACTCGGAGAGTGCAATCGATTCGTCGTATACGCAGCGAATGGAGCCGCGTTGCAATTCAACGATTAAGTCCACGGCAGTCGATCCTGTTATTATGTGAAAACGCCACGTATAACGCCTAACGCGGCGTAGGCGCCGTCTGGCGAAGCAGCGGCGGGTTCACTGGCGTCGGCCAGAGGCGGAAGACGATAATAGCAACTGCGAGAACGAGGAGTCCGCGCGTTCGAAATTGGTTGACCAGTTTGCGATAATTCGATTCGTAACCGGTCCCATCGCAGAATCGACAGGGATACCGCTGGGCCAGCCACGTCTTAAGGCGTTCAAGCATCTAAGTTCCTTCAGTTAAGTGGGGTGACGAAGAGTTGCACTGAGCGTGGAGAGACCGGTTATCTCGGCCTCATTACACTGCGGCGTGGTAAGTCAACGAGATGGCTGTCAAGGGAACGGCGGACATCCGCCAGATTGTCGACGATTCGTTCTCGCAACCGCGGCGCATCACGTAGCTGCTGAGCTTCGACGCCGCGGAGCACTGACTCGGCGCGGCTCACGATCTCTTCTATCTGATCTTCGCCGCCGAGGTGAAGCCGACGAAACCGCTCGAAAAACTCAGTGAGATTATCCACAGCCGAGTCACGGAAGATTTTGGGTTTGCCATCGTCCTGACCGCTGAGCCGTTCGCTCAGGTGGCTGACAAGGTCGCTGAGCTCATTCAGGAACATCTGCTCGGCAAGATGCGCCGCTTCGTCGAACCGGGCTGCCACGCGAGCGGCTTCCTCACGGTAGAGTGACGGAGAAAGCCGGCGGAGGTAGTCGGGAGGATCAACGCTAGGAAACTCCCAGTTCATCCCAAATTCGTCCGCCAGCGAGCCGGGGTAGTCGCCGTAGGCGAATAGCCTCCCCAATTGGCGTTTCGCCGACGCCTGCAGCTCGCGTACGCCTCGTCGAGGCTCGCCGCCTGCTGGCTCAGTTCTCGCTGCAGTTCGGTCAAGCGATCCTGGATTTCCGCCAGATCGTCGCGACGAATGAGGCGGACCCCAGGCTCGGGGTATGGGAGGGAAATCCCGTGGACGTACGCCTGGGCTCGGTGGCGCACTGCGGTCACTTGCCGGAAACGTGGGTGCGTCGTGTCGAGGATCTTCTTGCCCGCCGACAGATAATCTCCAGCCGCATCAAATTGCCGCGCGGCCTCGGTGCGCTGGGAACGCGAGAGCGCCTTGCGCGTCCCGAGCCAGTGAAACGACAGCCGCAGCGCCGTCGTCTCTCGCCGTAGTCGCACCGCCACATCGACTGTTGGCGGTTCTTCAATGGTTGCCATAGGCGTCATTCTCCATGGTGTTGCATGAGACTAGTTGGCCGACGGATCAAGTCCGACGCTTCGCCGGCGTTTGGACCGACCGCTCGCCGTATAAATGCCGCCGACGTCCGCTGAAAGGCAGCGGCCGCTCGCCCACTGGCGGAGCCGTTCCAGGTTGTCGGCCGCGGATACAGCGACCGGGACGATATGGGTTGCCGCGTCGACCAGCGACAATTCCAAAAGCGCTGCCAGGCGGCAGCAGGCAGAGATTTCAGCTCCAGTCCACAACTGGTCGTCAGGCAGCGAGAGGTCTTCTGCGATCTCCATTCGCGTACGATGGATCCCCCAGATGGCGTCCTTCTGTTCTCGGCTGGGAAGGTCGACGAAGAACACGCCGTCAAATCGCTCCGCCCGGGCTAATTCGGGTGGGAGTCGAGAGACGTCGTTGGCCGTAGCGACAACGAAGACGTCGCTCTCATGGTCCGAGAGCCACGTAAGTAGCGTTCCAAACAGACGGGCCGCGACGCCGGAGTCGCCTCCGCCGCCGATGCCAGCGAGCGCTTTGTCAATCTCGTCGACGAATAGCACGCACGGAGCCATCGCTTCGGCGATGGCGAGCGCTCGGCGGACGTTGCGCTCAGTCTCGCCGACGAGCGAGCCCATGAGGGCTCCGATATCGAGGCGAAGTGTGGGGCGACCGACTTCGTGGCCGATCGCTTTGCAGAGGGCGCTCTTCCCGCAACCTGGCGGCGACACAAGGAGAATGCCCCGCGGACGGCAGCGGGCGCCGGGGCGCAAGGCACGGCCGCAGAACGTCTTAATCGCCTCCATCCCGCCCAGATCAGTAAATCGCTCCGAGCCTTCGTGCAACCTCACGAGATTAGTTTTTCGCAGCTGCTGCGATTTGACGTCGGCAATGACCTCAGCCGTCAATCGGCCTGTCCGGACCAAGGACAGGCTGTAAGCGCCTTCCGCTTCGTAGCGTGTTGGACCGCCTGCCGCCGAGACGACGTTCTCCAGGTCATCGCCAAGCTCCTCGGCACTCGCAAGTTCCTGAGCGATCGTCAGCAACTCTTCTCGATTCGGGAGAGCATGCTGCAAGACAACGAACTGCTTTTCCAGTTCGGGAGGCAGAGACGCCGAAGGAGATAGGCAGACGATGAACGTTCGCTGGCGCTTACCAAGTTGAATGCGGCGGGCGAGAGCCTGGACGATTTCAGCCGATCCTAGAAAGCGGTGGAAATTCTCCAGCACTAGTAGGCCGGCTCCTTCTGCGCTCGCCAGTTCCTGGCTGGCGCGAATTGCAGCGAGCGGATCGTGCCCGCCGAGCCTCGCGTCGTTGCCGCCTACCCCTTGGAGGCCCGATTCGATATTCCAGGTGGCGAGCCGCCAGTCTTCTCGACGACAAAGGGCGGCAATTTCCGCGATCGCCTCATGGGGCTCGTGGGTTTCGATCCATAAGCCGCTGAAGCACGCGCGAACGTATTCAGCTAATTCATTCGCAAGATTTGTCATGTGTTGTGAGTTCCTCCAGAGAATGGTGTGGACGAGGCCTTGAGCTCGTTGTCGCAAGCTTGCTCGCTGCGATGGAACTCTGTTGTTAGTTGTTCGGATACCGCTTGGCCCAGCGAACCAACGAGCGCTTTGGCGACGGCTCGACAGGAGGCGCCGGCGAAGCCGCGGGTTTCGAGCTGGACGTCACCCTTGGTGCCGATGGTGATTTCGATCGTTTTCATCAAGCGGCTCCCAGATGAAGAGTGAGCTTTACAGCGCCAGCGGCGAGCGGCTGCTCGGTGAAGACGTAGCCGTTTCTGCGTGCTTCCAGCCGAGTTTTTTCGATGGCGTAAGCCTGCAGGAATTGATCGAGGGCGCCTTCGTCGCCCCAGGCGCCTGCGAAGTTGTCGTACGCGATGGCGCCTGTCTCAAGGTTGCAAACGAGCGGGTAACGCCACTCCCGCAGCTGGACGCCCAGGCCAGTGGCGGCCTCGGCATAAAGCTGAAATGTTCCGGTCGTTGGGGCAGGAAGTTGCAGTCGCTGGCAGGCGATGTTGGCAGCCGCTTCGTCGCGAATTTGCGTTTCGATGCGAACGAGATGACTCATGGTTCCTCTGGAATGTTGGATGCGAGTCGCATCATGGTTGGTGGTGTGGAAGTCTGGACTTGAATGGAGGGATTGGTGGCGTGCTCCGACGTTTGACACATGTCGAGCATGAGACTGGCGAGTTCCGCGTCGCCATCGCCGCGTGCGTTCACTACCGTCCGGACGATCGCGAGGGCGAGAAGCGCGGCGGCTGTGGCTCCGCCTCCTTGAACGAGAGCCGACAGGAAAGATTCCGTCCGTACGGACGATGCGTCGCTTCGCCGTTGAGCCTGCAGGTCGTTCCAGCCCGTACTAAGTTCGCTCCGTTCAGCTTGAATCTGCTGTTGCAGTTCGATCGATTGACGCCTCGCCTCAGCGTCGGCGGCGGTGAGTTCGTGGGCGCCGGCGGCGACTTCTCGCTGCAGATCGGCCATTGCTTGGTTCTGCGCTGCTTGGCGGTCTAGTGCTAGGCGAGCCAAGTCTGGACCGCTCGGCCGACAGCCGCTCGTTGTGAGTAGCGCGAATGCGATTAGGAGTATCGGGCGCAACGTCACGCTGTTGCCTCCAGTTGGTAAGAAGGAAACGTAGAAATCGCTCGAGGGCGCGACGCAAGCGGATCTCGCGCATCAAGGCCAACGCCGCGGCGACGAGTGCGGTCGCAAGAGCGAGAAGAAGGACTTCATTCATCAACACCTCCTATAAGCTAGACGGTCGAAGCGACCGCGTAAGGTCAGTGAGAGTTAGACAGTGGGCCTCAAGTATTTATGACGCGATTTTTACTTAGATTTAGTGAACCAACACCTCGCACTCACAGGACGCCTATAGGTGTGCTTTTCAGCCAAAACAAAGGCAGCCGCCTCCGCGCTTGCGGAAGCGACTGCCTTGAGGCTTCGCGGTAGTGGAAGGGGCCAACGCGAAACCAAGCCGCGTTGAATCCGGACTAAGAGCAACTCCGCGTCAGTGAAGAATTGGTATCGCTGGATTAACCGGCATTCCGCCGATGCCCTCTACCTCGCCAACGACTGGCACTATCGGGAGGCTCGGTCAGTTCAACGAAGGGATCTGTAACACCAGTCGCCTCCATCGCAGCGCCATACTGCACAGCAAGGTGAGCAGATCTCTTGGAAATTCCAAGTTCGTCTCCGATTTGCTGTAGAGTCAGGTTCTTATGCTTCAACGCGATGGCTTGGATGGCGTGCTTTGGTGCGTTGCTCGGCTCGAACAAATCCACTGTCACTTTGACAGACAGGATATCGCCGCTTCCCGCTCCAGCATCCCCTGCCAGTAGTCTAGAAAGGGCATCAGGTAGCAGCTGTGCTACGTTGACCGTGAACACGGCACGCAGCACAACTTCGTCAGAATTTAGCTGCCGGTATGGTACAGCCTCGATCCGTGGAGCCAAATCTCGAATCGCCGAATTGACCCCGTTCTTAAGTTCGAGCAAGCTGGCCGCAGCTTCCCGCATCTGTTCAAGAACAGTTTCCTTCGTAATAGACAGTTCTTGATTATTCTGACTCAGCTTCTCCAATCGCTCGCATTCAAGTCTCGAAAGTCTAATTTCGGCGTCAGCGAAACGCAACTTAGCGGTCATCGCTTCGATCGCGTCTTCTTCATCACTCATCCGATCCACTAGAGTCGTAATCGTTTGCAGTTTACTTTCGACCTTTCGCAGACGCTCACGCGCAATCGCGAGTTGCCGTTCGAAGGATCGCTCAACCTGCATCTCGGCTGTGGCTGCGTCGATGATACGCTCACTTGGTCACGCTCACCCAGAATTGCTGCGAAGATTGCCTTCCCCAATTCCGCGTGCGTTAGGTTCCGATCCGCTGTAGCCTTGTTCCAGCATTCGTTGGATCGAACCCCGCTGCAGCGATACCCCCCAGTTCCACGACCATCTTGATACATTTTGCTGTTACAAACGCCGCAGTAGAAAATCCCCGATAACGGTCCACGGCTGTCGCGAGGCACTCCAACGAGTGGATGGGTACTTACGGCCGCTTTCCGCACTGCGATGCGCGCGTCGATCGCCGCGTTGGCAGCGTACCAGAGAACGTCAGTGACGATCCGCAGGTGCGGCATCTCACGCATAAGGATTTTGTCCAAATCCTTATTCTTAACGAGCTTGTGTTTCCCCGTTGAATGCTCTTTCTTGACGACGGATGTACGGAATTGCTGAATGCCGCGGTAGTCAAGTCGTCGGATGAGCGAGATTACACACTTAGCGTTCCACTCGGGTGTCGTCGAATTTGAGCACTTCGGGAGTGCTTCGGTCGTGAGCCACTCCGCAACCATCCATGGTGCGTCGCCGTTGGCGATCCGCTCGAACGTTTCGACGATAGTGTCGGTCCACTCAGGATCGATCTTATCGAAGAAGGGGCCTTCGGCCTCCTTTCCAAGGCTCGGCGGGGTCGTCGGCACTCGAAGGTAGCCGGGGCGTAGTCCACCAATTGCAGCACCTTCTTCCCACAGCCCGTCGTGCTTTCGCTTGATCCGCAGCCCGCAGATACGATTACTTCGGGCGTGATGGGAGGAAGCGTCCGTCAGTTTGTCGGGCCACGATTCATCCGCAGTATCGATGTCCTCGTTGATGATCAATACGCGAACTTCGCGGTCGAATGCGAGTCCCACCAAATCTAACGTGGGAGCTACGGCTCGGAATAAGCGACTACTTTCTTCGCAGATCAGGACATCGCACCCCCGCTGATCGACAATCCCTTTGACCTGGTCGATACCTGGCCGTCGAAGGAGCTCGCCCGATAGCTCTGCATCTGAAAACTCCATGAACTGAACGTTGCTCAGACTGCGGAGTTCCCGTAACTGCCGGCACTTCAAGAACTGGTCTTTAATCGACGAGGCATCCTGCTCCTCAGTCGAATATCTCGCATAAATTGCGACGCGTAGCGGACGCCCATCAGGAATGGGCAAGGGTGCACGTAGGTACATAATCAATCACCTTTACTCGCGAGCTGCACAGAATGAGAGGGACTTGGTGGCGCATCAAACACCCACACCCTCTCCCCGTTGCCATTTAGCCGGGACGCTATTTTTTGAAGATGTTCGACGGCGGTTCATCGGTCGGCAGTTGGGAAGAGCGACGAGTACGCACCGCTGTCCCATAAGGCTTAAAGCCATCGATTCTGTCGCGCAAATGGACGAGGAGAATCTCGCCCTCTCCGCTTTCAGCGGGCGTCAGAGTCTGTCTCAGTGAGACAGACGAAGTGGCAGAAGCTGAGAGTCCGTGACAACAAACGAGAACAGTTGAGAACGCGCAATCGTCAATGAGAAAACAACTTGCGACGCAAGTCGTTTTTAGATTTCAACTTACGAGATCGCTCTGAGCGAATCCTGTCCTCTCCGCTCTTTACGGAAGCATTGCTTCCTCAAACGGCCGCTGTAAGTCTTCTACTCGTAGAGACTTACAGCGGCCGCTTTTTTTGTTGCCCAGAGACAGGCCATGCGCATCGCTGAGCATGCTGATCGCTGAACGCCACATGCGAGCCATTGGGACGCTCCGTCCATCTTGGGAGGCACGCCATCGCTCGCCCAGCACTCGGGCGGCGCAAGGCGGCTGTTCATCGAATATTCCCTGGAATGGGACGAGGGCCGCATCAACGGTTTCCGCGGCGGTGCGGATCGCTTGGCGGAACTGATCGAACATCGGAAACCATTTGTCGTTGATCACGCCTCGGCGTAGCGCAGACTACGAGCTTCACGCCGAATAGCGGCTGCTTCGTGATCGCCAGTCAGGAATAGTAGTCCGCTTCAAATTGCTCCAGACCGCGCGCGAGAATCGAGTCTTCCGCTCTTCTGCCTTCTCGCTAAATAAATTCGTCGGGCAGACGAATCTTGCGCACTTCTCTGTTGGGGGGTATTTCCACCAACGCATGGTCAGAGCGGCTGATCTGGCGGTTTTCAATTGCCTTCTTGATGAAATCTTGACGCCGCTGCTTTGAGATTTGACGCGCGCTTGACGGCGATCTCGCGATACTTACGAAGGCGTTCAATGTTCGAGCGCTGTAAGCACTATCGCATCCCGAGTGACGTGGAACATGAATGATCTAGCAATGGCGGCGATGTTTTGCATCGGCGCCGTGCTCTCTTGGCTGATGATCGCCGCGTGCGATCGGCTGATGGGAGGCAAGTGATGAACGGCGTGGAACTGATCGCGTTGGTCCTGTCCGCCGGACTGTTTTTCTACCTGACCGCGGCGCTCGTGAAGCCGGAGTGGTTCGAATGAACGTTAATGCATGGATTCAGTTTGGCTTGTTCGTCGCGGTGCTCGCCGCGCTCGCGAAACCGTTGGGCGCGTACATGGCGCGCGTGTTGGAAGGCAAACCTTGCGGACTGGAACGCCTGCTCGGTTGGTGCGAGCGGGGAATCTACCGCATTGCCGGCGTCGACGCCGGCAGCGAGATGGGTTGGCGCCAGTATGCCTTCGGCGTTATGGCGTTCAATCTCATCGGCGTCATCGCCGTCTACGCGGTGTTGCGGCTGCAGGGAGCGTTACCGCTCAATCCTCAAGGATTCGCGGGAGCGACTCCTGACCTGGCGTTCGACACGGCGGTGAGCTTCGCCTCGAACACGAATTGGCAAAGCTACGGCGGCGAGACAACGCTGAGCTACCTGTCTCAGGCGTTCGCGCTGACGGTGCAGAACTTCGTCTCGGCGGCGACTGGCATCGGCGTGCTCGCCGCGCTCATTCGGGGATTGGTGCGTCGCAACTCGACGACGATTGGCAACTTTTGGGTCGATCTCGTGCGATCGACGCTTTACATCCTGTTGCCGCTCTCCGTCATCTGGGCGGTGGCGCTCGTTTCTCAGGGCGTGCTGCAAAACTTCGACGCCTATAAGACGGTCGAGCTTGTCGAACCGATTCAGTCGACTGACGGAGATCCGACAACGACGCAATCGCTCGCGATGGGCCCTGTTGCATCGCAGGTCGCGATCAAGCAACTCGGCACGAACGGCGGCGGATTCTTCAATGTGAACTCCGCTCACCCGTTCGAGAACCCGACGCCGCTGTCGAACTTCCTCCAAGTCCTCGCGATTCTGTTGATTCCAGCGGCGCTGTGCTGCACGTTCGGCGTCATGGTCGGCGACGCTCGTCAGGGTTGGGCGATTTTCGCCGCGATGCTGGCGATGTTTTTGCCGCTGACGCTCGGCGTGATCGTGGCCGAACAATCGGGCGTGCCGCAGTACGCGGCGATGGGCGCCGACGACGTTGTCTCGGACGCTCAGTCGGGCGGCAACATGGAGGGGAAGGAGACTCGCTTCGGGATTGTGAACTCTGCGATTTGGGCGTCGGCGACGACGGCTGCGTCGAACGGCAGCGTCAACTCGATGCATGATTCGTTCACTCCGCTTGGCGGGTTGATTCCGATGTGGCTGATGCAGCTCGGCGAAGTGATCTTCGGAGGCGTGGGCAGCGGCCTCTACGGCATGCTGATGTTCGCGATCGTCGCCGTGTTTATCGCCGGCCTGATGGTCGGCCGGACTCCAGAGTATCTCGGCAAGAAGATTGAAGCCTTCGAAATGAAGATGGCGTCGTTGGTCATTCTCATTCCGTGCTGCATGGTGCTGGTCGGAACGGCCATCGCTGTTGCAGGCCCCGGCCTGGACTATCTGTCTAGCGAAGAAGTGAAGGGGAACCTTAACAACCCGGGAGCGCATGGCTTCTCAGAGGTGCTCTACGCCCTGTCGTCGGCGGGCAACAACAACGGCAGCGCCTTCGCGGGGCTGACCGCCAACGAGCCGTTCTACAACGTGCTGCTCGGCATCGCGATGTTCGTCTCGCGGTATTGGTTGATTATTCCCACGCTGGCGATCGCCGGTTCGCTGGCACGCAAGAAGTACTCACCGCCGAGCGCTGGCACGCTGCCGACGCATCAACCGCTGTTCGTGGTGATGCTGGTGTGCACCGTGCTGCTGGTCGGGGCCCTCACGTTCGTGCCCGCCCTGGCGCTTGGGCCCGTTGTAGAGCACTTGCAAATGATCGCTTCCTGATGCGAGCGCCAGCGGTCCTCAAGGTATTCCCATTAAATCTTTAAGCGGTCTCACCAGACCGATGACCTATGTCAACTGCTCCCAAAACACGACCTCTCTTTGACCCGCCGATTGTGCGCGGCGCGGTCGTCGACGCCTTTCGCAAACTCGACCCCAGACGCCAGCTCCGCAATCCCGTGATGTTCACGGTGTTTGTAGGCAGCGTGCTGACGACCGGTCTCGGCTTTTACGCTCTCGCCAACGGCGGCAGCGAGTCGCCGGCGTTTATCTTCAGCGTTTCGGCATGGCTGTGGTTCACCGTGCTGTTCGCCAACTTTGCCGAAGCGATGGCCGAAGGGCGTGGCAAGGCGCAAGCCGATTCGCTGCGTTCGACGCGCCGCGACGTCCAGGCGAAGAAGCTTAACGAACCTCGCTACGGCGCCGGTCATCAATTGACTGTCGCATCGAGCTTGAGGAAAGACGACGTCATCTTGATCGAAGCCGGAGAGTTGATTCCCAGCGACGGTGAAGTCATCGAGGGCGTCGCCTCTGTAGACGAAAGCGCGATTACGGGCGAAAGCGCGCCGGTGATTCGCGAAAGCGGCGGCGATCGCAGCAGCGTCACTGGCGGTACGCGGGTGCTTTCAGACTGGCTCGTCGTGCGTATTACGGCCAATCCTGGCGAAACCTTCCTTGATCGCATGATCTCGCTGGTCGAAGGCGCCAAACGCCAAAAGACGCCGAACGAAATCGCGCTGAACATCTTGCTGGCGGCGATGACCATCATCTTCTTGGTGGTGTGCGCGACGCTATTGCCATTCTCGAAGTACAGCGTTGAAGCGGCAGGGCAGGGGAGTCCGATCACCGTGACAGTGCTCGTGGCGCTGCTGGTCTGCCTCATTCCGACGACGATCGGCGGTTTGCTGTCCGCCATTGGCATCGCGGGCATGGATCGCATGATCCAAGCGAACGTTATCGCCATGTCGGGCCGCGCCGTCGAAGCCGCGGGAGACGTCGACGTGCTGCTTCTCGACAAGACGGGAACGATCACCATGGGCAATCGGCAAGCCGTGGAATTGATCCCCGCCTCCGGAGTGCAGGTTCAATCGCTAGCCGACGCCGCGCAACTTGCCTCGCTGGCCGACGAAACGCCGGAAGGGCGTAGCATCGTCGTGTTGGCGAAGGAAAAGTACGGCCTGCGCGGCCGCAACGTGAACGAACTCCACGCCCAGTTCATTCCGTTTACCGCTCAAACGCGAGTTAGCGGCGTCGACTTCGACGGGCGGATGATTCGCAAAGGGGCTACCGATAGCATCGCCAAGTTCGTCGCTGAGCAGGGCGGCGCGCTCTCAGCCGATGTGCGCGAGGCTGTGGAACGCGTTTCGAAGATGGGCGGCACGCCGCTCGTCGTCGCCGACGGCGGCCGGGCGCTCGGCGTCGTTTATCTGAAGGACATCGTCAAAGGAGGCATCAAAGAGCGGTTCGGCGAACTGCGCCGTATGGGCATCAAGACGGTGATGATCACCGGCGATAACCCGCTCACTGCGACCGCGATCGCGGCCGAAGCGGGCGTCGACGACTTTCTCGCCGAAGCGACGCCGGAGGCGAAGCTCAAGATGATTCGCGAGTACCAAGCGGGCGGTCGCCTGGTAGCGATGACCGGCGACGGCACGAACGACTCGCCCGCGCTCGCTCAGGCTGACGTGGCCGTGGCGATGAATTCCGGCTCGCAGGCCGCGAAGGAAGCGGGCAACATGGTCGATCTCGATTCGAATCCGACGAAGCTGATCGAGATCGTGGAGATCGGCAAGCAGTTGCTGATGACGCGGGGATCGTTGACGACCTTTAGCCTCGCGAACGACGTGGCGAAATATTTCGCGATCATCCCCGCTGCCTTTGCGACGACCTACCCGGTGCTCAACAAGCTGAACATCATGGGACTGGCGAGTCCGTCGAGCGCGATCATGTCGGCGGTGATCTTCAATGCGTTGATCATCATCATGCTGGTGCCGCTCGCGCTGCGCGGCGTTCCCTACCGGGCCGTCGGCGCCGCGCGTTTGTTGCGGGACAACTTGCTGATCTACGGCCTGGGCGGACTGCTGGTCCCCTTCATTGGCATCAAAATTATTGACGTTGCCCTTGCCGCCTGCGGCTTGGCATAAAGGAGAATAGTCATGTTATCCCAATTTCGCCCAGCGTTGGTGGTGTTTTTGGCGCTCACGGTGGTGACCGGCGTGGCGTACCCGGTCGTCGTGACGGTGTTCGCCAACGTTGTGTTTCCTCGCCAGGCGCAAGGAAGTTTGATTGAAGTCGACGGAAAGGCCGTCGGTTCGAGCCTCATCGGCCAGGGGTTTACCGATACAAAGTACTTTTGGGGCCGACCGTCGGCGGCAAGCTACAATGGTGCGGCATCGACGGGCAGCAACCTGGGCCCGACGAATCCGGCGCAACTCGACGCTGTGAAAGGTCGGATTGAAGCCATGCAAGCCGCCCATGGAGCGGAGAAGCGAGTGCCGATTGATTTGGTAACGGCGTCGGGCAGCGGGCTCGATCCGCACATCAGCCCGGCGGCGATTGAGTACCAACTGGAACGCGTTGCCAAACAACGCGGGATGACGGTCGACGAGATTCGTCCGTTGGTCGCCCAGGCCACCGCGGGCCGAACCTTCGGGTTGCTCGGCGAGCCTCGCGTCAACGTGCTGGAGCTGAATCTCGCGTTGGACGCCGCTCAATCGGCTGACTAGCTAAGAGGAAGAACGTGACCGACTCGCGACCGAATCCCGATCAACTGCTGGCTCAACTCCATCGTGAGGAGAATCGGGCTGGTCGCGGGAGGTTGCGCATCTTCTTCGGCTATGCCGCCGGCGTGGGAAAGACTTATTCGATGCTGTCGACCGCGCAGCGCGAGCGCGCGGAAGGGGTCGACGTCGTCGTCGGCTATGTGGAGCCGCACGGTCGGGTCGAGACAGAGTCGTTGGCTGCGGGGTTCGAGGCGATTCCGTACCTGTTCGTTCCCTACCGGGGCGTTGAGCTCCGGGAGTTCAACCTTGATGCTGCGCTCGCGAGGAAGCCGGAGCTGCTGCTTGTTGACGAGCTCGCGCACACGAATGCCGAAGGCCTGCGGCACGCCAAACGCTGGCAAGACGTTATTGAGCTCCTCGACGCGGGAATTGACGTTTGGACGACGCTAAACGTTCAGCACATCGAAAGCCTGAACGACATTATCGCCCAAATCACGGGCGTCGTCGTCCGCGAAACGCTGCCGGACGCGGTGCTGGAGCATGCCGACGAAATCGAGCTGATCGACGTCACGCCGGCCGAGCTCGTCGAGAGACTGCAAGAAGGAAAAGTTTACGTTCCGAAGAAGGCCGAGCAGGCCCTGCAAAGCTTTTTTCAGAAGGGGAATCTTGTCGCGCTGCGCGAGTTATCGCTGCGGCAGGCGGCGCGGCGACTGCAGCGAGACGTCGAAGCGGCGCGCAACGAACGCGCCGTGCTGGCGCCTTGGAATACTAACGAACGGCTCCTCGTTTGCGTGGGGCCAAGCCCGTCGAGCGCGAAGATCTTGCGTTCAGCCAAACGGCTCGCGGCGTCGCTGGGCGCCGAGTGGATTGCCGTGGCCGTCAACACAGGCGTCAGCAGCGACGTTTCTAGCAAAACGGAACGAGCGACAGGCCTCAATCTGCGCTTGGCGGAGCGATTGGGAGCGGAAACGCATACGCTCATCGGACGGAACGTCGCGGAAACGCTCATCGATTTTGCCCGCGAGCGGAACGTCACGAAAATCGTCGTTGGTAAGACCGCCCAAGCCTGGTGGAAGCGGCGGCTGTTTGGAACCATCGTCGACGAGCTTCTCAAGCGCTGCGGGCCAATCGACGTGTACGTCGTCTCTGGCGACGGCGATGGACCTCCGCCAAGTCCGCAGCCAGCCGTTGCGGCAAACGTCGCCAACCGCGAGTACTATATCGCGGCGACAGTAGTAGCGACGTGTGCGATGTTGGGCGCGTTGGCTAACCATTTCGGGTTGGCTGAGACGAACATCGTCATGTTCTTCCTGGCCGGGGTGGCGCTGGCGTCGACCCGCTTGAGCCGCGGTCCGTCGATCGCCATGACGGTCGCCAGCGTTATTGTTTTCGATTATTGCTTCGTTCCGCCGCACTTTACGTTTTCGGTGAGCGACAGCGAGTATCTGATCACGTTCGGCGTTATGCTGGGCATTGGCTTGCTCATTGTCGGGCTTGCATCGCGGCAGCGGGCTCAACTGGTCGCCTCGCAACAACAAGAGCGGCGAACAAGCCAATTGTTCCGCATCACGCGCCAATTGAGCGAACTCTCGGGGACCGAGTTTCTCGTGCGAACGGCCGGCCGGCAGTTGGAGGAGATCTTCAACGGCGAAACGGTGCTGTATGTTCGCGATTCAGCTGGCCGGTTGACGCTAAGGTACGGCGAGGGGACGTCGATCGCGTCATCGCCGCATAACAAGGACGTCGCGCAGTGGGTCGCCGACAAAGGGAAGATCGCGGGCGCCGGCACCGACACCTTACCAAATGCGACGGCGACGTTCGTCCCGCTCATCGGTTCGCAAGAAACGATCGGCGCCGTAGGGGTGCGGCCGACAGACAGCAACAAGTTCCTCGACCCGGAACAACAACGGTTGCTCGAAACTTGTGCGAGCCTCCTGGCGCTCTCGATCGAGCGCGACAACTCGGTGCTCACGGCTCAACACGCGCAAACTCAGGCGGAAACGGAGAAGCTCAGGAGCTCGCTGCTGAGCGCCGTCTCACACGACATTCGCACGCCACTGGCCGGAATCGCGGGAGCGAGCAGCGCGCTTGCCCTGGCTCACGATTCGCTCGACGCGAAAACGCGCTCGGAGCTGTTGGCGACTATTAACGAAGAAGCGGAGTCGCTTTCGCGGCTCGTGGAAAAATTGCTGTACATGACGCGACTGTCCAGCGGAAAGGTCCATCTCGACCGGCAGTGGCATCTGATCGAGGAGGTCATCGGCTCCGCATTGACTAGAATGGAAAGACAGCTGGGCGATCGAAAGATCGAGACGACGCTGGACGCTGCTCTTCCCATGGTTAACATCGACGCTTCTTTGGTAGAACAACTGCTGATGAACTTGGTGGACAACGCGGCCAAGTACTCGCCGCGCGAGTCCGCGATCGAGGTGTCTGCTCAAGGCCGCGGCGATTACGTCGAGATCGAAGTGGCTGATCGCGGCAGAGGCTTTCAACCTGGCGACGAGCAAAAAGTGTTCGATTTGTTTTATCGCGGCGAAACGGCTAGGCCCGATCAACGGGGCACCGGCATCGGCTTGGCGATTTGCCGCGCGGTCGTCGACTTGCATCAGGGGCAAATCGAAGCGAGCAATCGGTCGGGCGGCGGAGCAATGGTGCGCGTGGAACTGCCGTGCGGCGGCGTTCCGCCAGCGCCGATTGAATCGGCAGGAGAAGCGACGCCATGATTGGATCGCGACCCCTGGTGGCAGTTATCGAGGATGAAGCCCCGATTCGACGTTTTTTGAAAGCGTCGCTGGAGGTTGAAGACTTTGCCGTCGCGGAAGCGAGCGACGGCCGCGAAGGGCTGCGCATCATCACGCAGCAAGCGCCCGCGATCATCTTGCTCGACCTCGGCCTGCCGGATGTGGACGGCGTCGAGATCATTCGGCAAACGCGCGAATGGTCGATGGTTCCGATTATCGTCATTTCCGCCCGCGGCGAAGAAGCTTCGAAGGTTGCCGCCCTCGACGCCGGCGCCGACGATTATCTTTCCAAGCCGTTCAGCGTCGCGGAATTGCTCGCGAGAATTCGGGCGTCGATGCGTCGCGCGACGCGGCCTTTGCTGAAGGACGCTGACGACAAACCGTTGCTGCTTGGCGACCTCGCCATCGACTTGCCGAGCCGAAAGGTGAGCAAAGCGGGGCGGGAGCTACGATTGACGAAGATCGAATTCGACTTGCTTTCAATCTTGGCACGTAATCTGGGCAGGGTGATCTCTCACCACCAGCTCATTCGCGACGTGTGGGGACCGCGAGCGCCGCACGAACCGCACCATGTGCGAGTATTCATGGCGACGATTCGAAAAAAGATCGAAGACAACCCGAGCCAGCCGAAGTATTTGGTGACAGAGCAGGGGGTCGGCTATCGCTTGCGGGATTTGCGTGCGGACGTCGACAGCAACTGAAATTTTTCTGCGAATACCGCTGCAAGCGATGGCTCCAATCTGGTGGAGACGATCGATTCGCTGGAGTAAGACCCTAGCGGCGCAGACTCGCTCAAGACGACGCGAAGATTTCAGTCGCCACGTTTCCTCCTACGTCGGTCAGGCGGAAATCTCTGCCGGCGTAGTTGTAGGTCAGGCGCTCGTGATCGAGTCCCATTAATGCGAGCAGCGTGGCGTGAAGATCCATGGTGTGCATCCGTCCTTCAACGGCGTGACGGCCGAGTTCGTCGGTGGAGCCATGCGTGTAGCCGGCCTTCACTCCGCCGCCGGCTAGCCACATGGGGTAGCCGGTAATGTTGTGATCGCGGCCGTCGGGACCTTGCGAGGTGGGAAGCCGACCGAATTCGCTGCCGAAGAGGACGAGCGTTTCGTCGAGCAGGCCGCGCTGTTCGAGGTCGGCTAGCAAGGCGGCCGTCGGTTGGTCCGTGGCGGCGGAGTTTTTGATGAGGTCTTTGTGTAGGTTGTTATGCTGATCCCAGCCGGGGTGGCAAATCTCCACGAAGCGAACGCCCGCTTCGCTCAGACGGCGGGCCATCAGACACTGCCGGGCAAAACTGCCTGCAGGTCCGTCCTTCACTCCGTAGGCGTCGCGAACGTGCTCCGGTTCGCGCGAGAGGTCGAGCAGTTCCGGCACCTTCGTTTGCATCCGAAACGCCAGCTCGTAAGACTCGATGACTCCTTGTAGATGATCGGGCGCACTCGGCGAGGCGGCAAGGTCGCGATTCATCGACTGGAGGAGATCGATCTGTCGCCGTTGGAGTCCAAGGTCAGTCTTGGCCTGAAGGTTCGGCACGTAGCCGACGTCGTTGATTTTCATCCCCTGGTAGTAAGCTGGTAGAAACGCGCTGCCGTAGTTGCCGGCGCCGCCGAAGCTGGGGGGCGGGTTGATCGAAATGTATCCCGGCAGGTCTTGGTTCTCCGTACCCAGACCATACATCATCCAAGCGCCCATCGAGGGGCGCGTAAGCGATGCGAGTGCCGTGCCGGTATGGAGCTGGATAACCGCCTGCGGATGCGCCGGCGTATCGGTGTGGAGTCCGCGCAAGAAGCAGAACTTATCGACATGCTGAGCCGTGTGCGGGAAGAGTTCCGAGACCCACGTTCCGGTTTGACCATGTTGAGCAAACTTGAACTTCGACGCCGTGAGCTTGCCGCCGCCGGGAGCGACCTTGCCGTCGTTGCGTTGAAGTTCTGGCTTGTACTCCCACGTATCCATTTGGGAGATCGAGCCTTGCATGAACAGGAAGATGATGCGTTTGGCGCGGACCGGGAAGTGAGATCCCTTGGGAGCAAGCGGCCCTTTCGTCTCGGTCGCCGCGGCTCCGAATGCACTTGGTGCGTGTCGGCCCAGCATGCCGGCGAGCGCTAGGTAGCCGAACCCGGCGCCAGCCCCGCGCAGCAGTTGCCGGCGCGAGACTCCTGGGAAGCCGACTGCGGCACGTTGTTGAGAACTGGACATGGCCATTTCCGCTCGTTCATGGACGATGCATGAGGGGATGGGTCGCAATCGATGTGGCGTTACTTCAAGTAACGGCATTCAACGGAGCCAAAGAGCGCCTGGCAAAAGGTCATCCACGCAGCAGTGCGCGGCGAGATTGGCCCAAGCGACTCTGCCTTCACCGGGGCGTCGGAGTAGACTATCTGATCAGGGTCGGGCGGCGGCTCTTCGGCGACTTTCGGAGTTGAAGCACCAGTCGTCGCCAGAGCATCATTCAGTGGGGCTGCAGCGCTACCTGCCCCTCGCGACGGCGTTGAAACCAGTTGTCGCTCGATGCCGCCATTCGCCGCGACGGCCTCCTCAAACTCTCGCAAATATTCTGCTGCACGGGTCGCTTCGTCCGCGGTCGCGTTTCTGCCAAGGATTTTGCGGTACGCTTGGTTCACCCGAGCCGCATCGTCGAGAGCTTCTCCCTCCAGCAACTGCTGCGACAGGTTTAGCGACTGTCTGCGAATAAATGGATCGTTGAGCAGATACAAACATTGGGTCGCAACCGTCGTAACGTCACGATTGCCGGAAACCATTCCCTGCTCGGCGAAATCGAAAACCTGCAGCGAGGTGGGCGTAAGGCTGCGAACCAGGGGCAGGTAAACGCTGCGATGCTGGCTCTCGTTAGCCGCTTCTTCGATATTGCGAGCGAGGCGGCTGTTGTTTTGCAGTTCCATGACGCGAAGTTCGGTTACTGGCGACCCCTCCGGTCGGCTCGCGATGAGCTTGCCAGCGGCGGCGAGGGTGGCGTCGCGGAGTTCCTCGGCATCGAGCCGTCGCGGCGTGTGCCGCCAGTTCCAGTGGTTGGCGGGGTCGACGGCGACATTCGATGGCACTGTGGTCGAGTCGAGTTGATACGTTCGCGTCAGCACGAGCCGGCGGACCAATCGCTTGATCGACCAGCCTTCGTCGACGAAGCTCGCAGCGAGGTGGTCGAGCAATTCAGGATGCGTCGGCACGTCTCCGGTTGTGCCGAAGTTGTCGACGCTCGACACGATGCCGCGGCCGAACAGGTGGCGCCAAACGCGGTTGACAATGACCCGCGAAGTCAGCGGGTTGTCTCGGCTCGTCAACCACTGGGCCAATTCGAGCCGGCCGCTTTGTTCTGCGGGAATGGCAGGTGCGTTGGGAATCTGCACGAGGGCAGGGAAGCCCCGCGGCACCACCGGCCCAAGCAGTTCGGCTTCTCCGCGAATGCGATATTCGGTGTCGCCGACTTCCTTCGCATCGCGAACCCCGACGGCAGCCTGCCCCTGTAGCGACGGATCGCTCAACTCCAGATACGCTTGTTGCGCTTCGTCGAACTTCACGCGAAATGCGCGTTGCTTGGGTCGACCATTCGGACCGCGCGAGAGGCCTTCGGGCGTGCCGCGAATCGCTTCCCACGCCGCTTGCGCCTCCTCAAGCCGCGCTTTGGCCTTGGCGACCTTCGCAGCCGGCGGAGCTTTCACCTCGCCGCCAAGTCGCAGGAGCGCCTGCGGATCGTAGTAGTCGAGACCGCCGCCGCCCATCTTGTTGCGAACGCCTGCGCAGAGTTCGCTGCTGCGGAAAATGCCGGCAAGTGCGTAATAGTCGCGAGCCGGAATCGGGTCGAACTTGTGATCATGGCAACGCGCGCAACTCGCCGTGAGCGCCAAGACCGAGCGGCTCACCGTATCAATCTGCTCGTCGACGTTGTCCATGATGAAGCGAACTTTGAATCGCTGGTTGACGTCTTTCACGCCGAGCGCCAAAAAGCCGGTGGCGATGAGCTGCTCGCGGCGTTGCTCTTCCGAGGCGGCCGGCATCAAATCGCCGGCGATTTGTTCGCAGATGAATTGGTCGTACGGTTTGTCGGCGTTGAACGAGTCGATGACGTAATCGCGGTACCGCCAGGCGTGAGGCAGCGGCACGTTGCGCGACGAGCCGGTCGATTCGCCGTAGCGAGCCACGTCGAGCCAGTGGCGGCCCCAACGCTCCCCAAACGCGGGGGAAGCGAGCAAACGGTCGACAACCTGCTCATACGCATCGGGCGATTGGTCGGCGAGGAAGGCGTCGACTTCCGCTAAGGTCGGCGGCAGCCCAGTGAGGTCGAACGTCACCCGTCGAATCAGCGTGAGGCGATCCGCGTCCGCGACCGGCTGAAGGTTCTCGGCGTTCAGTTTGGCGAGAACGAAATGATCGACCGCGTCGCGAGGCCATGACTCGGGCTCCGCCGTCGGAGGCTCGACGGATTGCAGCGGCTGCCAGGCCCAATGTTCGCGGCGCAAACGGTCGTATTCGGCGTTTGGCGCCGACACGTCGATTGCAGCTTGCTCGCTCGGCCAAGCGGCGCCGTCGGCGATCCATTGCGTGAGATCGGCGATTTGCTCGGGCGACAATTGTTCGCCCGGCGGCATTTGCAGTCGCTTGTCGGCGTAGCTCACCGCCCGCAGCAGCAGACTCTCCTCCGGTTTGCCAGGCACAACGGCGGCAGCGCGGTTGCCGCCTGCAATCAGGCCGTTGCGATCGTCGACGCGGAGACCGCCTTGCGCGTTCGTGTCGGCCGAGTGGCAGGTGTAGCAGTTTTCCACCAGCAGCGGGCGAATCTTCTGTTCGAAGAATTCGAGTTGCTCGGCTGTGTGCTCAGCGCGGCAGAATGCGCTGCTGGTGAAGCTGAATGCAACAGCTGCCCATAGGAGCATCCTGCCGCCTATCGTCTGCCGCCATTGGCGTCTTGTCGGCGCTACACATTGGCTTACGGTGTTCATGGGTCGATCGCATCCTGCGGCGGTTGTGACAATCATCGCACGCGTTCACAGCTCGCTGCCGACGGCTTCCTCGCCGTCGCGAGATCCAAGTGCGCGCCAGACGGCCGGTTCGACTCCGTCGGTCGCGAACTGTAAGCTTCCGTCGACTCTGACGACGTTCACGCCGCCGGAGTGCCAACTCGTCGCGGTCGTGGCCCCGCCATTAGCATTGAAGTTGGCGCCGAGATTCCCGCCAGCGCTGTCGCGTGAGCAACTCCGCTCATTGGGCGGAAGGATGTGGTTGTAGCGCGAGACGGCGTAGTTGCCGAGCGGCCAGTTGCGTCCGCCGCGTGAGAACTGAGATTGAGCCTTGTTCATCGTCGAGACATTGAGCGCCAGGCACGCTGTGGCGACTTGGTCGGCCGAGGCGTTGCCCTCCGAAATGCGGAACCAATCGCTAGCAACTTCTACGGCCGTATTGTCTCCGTCGCCGCGCACCCGCTCGCTGAACAGCGCCGTGTGCGCCGTGCCGTCGATGACGTCCTTGAGTCGAACCGCACGATTGGTGATAAACACGCCGTTGTTGCGTTCGATCTGAGTCTTCGGCAATCCAGTACCAGTCATTTCACCGGTGTCGTTGCCGGCATTGGCGCGGTAGCTATTGCGACCCCAACCATCCTGATTGTCTGCTAAGGGAGTATCAGCCAAGCGATCCATTGAGTCGGTGGGGCAGACAAACCCCGCAATGTCGAGTAACCGCGCATCGGCCTCGGCAACCGCTTTTTCAAAATCGACGGTGTTGTAGATAGTGGTTTGCTCAAGGTACGGAAGCAGCTTCGAATGGACGCCCCAGGCGCCAGGCAATTGCCGTCCCATGGGGAGCGATTTATTCGCCCCCTCGAAATTGAGGGCCGCGAGTCCGACCTGACGAAGCCGATTCGCACAGTCGCTACGACGGGCTGCTTCCCTAGCAGCCTGCACCGCTGGGAGCAACATCGCGACCAGCACGCCGATGATCGCGATCACGACGAGCAGTTCCACGAGCGTGAAGCCGGAAATTGTTTGCTGTTTGGTTCTCATTTTGGATTCAACTTCTGACGCGCTTCCTGCGAAGCCTGGGAGTATCGGCCGTTGATTCGACGGCGCTGAGCTAACAGCCCTCGGTGATCGCAATACAAACTGCGGAGACTAAACCGTCGGCCAGCGAGCCTGGCCGACGGTCGCTGCGAAACGACGCGATCTGCATCTCAGCTAGGATTTGCCGCTGGCGCCGGTGTAACAGTAGGGGTGGCCTTTGCACGGCGTTCAGCGCGGGCGGCCCGTTGCGCCGCATTCTGCTGACGGCCCTTGCGTTGGCCTCCCTTCCAAAGCGGCTTGGCAAGCTGCTTGTCCCACTCGTCGTAAGCGGCGGCGAGCTCCTTCACGACTTCAGGCTTGGCCGAAGCGAGATCTTGCTGCTCGGCGACGTCGGCGACGACGTCGAACAGCTTCGGCGCTTGGTTCGCCTGTTGACGCAGCTTGTAGTTACCTTGGCGGATCGCATGTTGCGGACCCGCGCGCCAATAGAGCGACTTGTGCGGCGCCGCTTGCTTCTCGCCAAGGACGTAAGGAACGATGTTCACCCCGTCGATGGGGCGTTCCGGCGAACCGAGCGTCGCGCCGGCCAACTCAGCGGCCGTCGCGGGGATGTCGAGCGAGATCACCGGTTGCTTGTAGACCGATCCGGCCGGAACTTTGCCTTTCCATTGCAGGACGAACGGCACGCGGATGCCGCCCTCGAGCACCGTCGCTTTATCGCCGGTGAGCGGGGCGTTGTTGCTGCCATTTCCTTGCTGTGGGCCGCCGTTGTCGCTAATGAAGAACACCAGCGTATTCTCTTCCTGTCCCGATTCTTGCAATGCCTTGAGAACGTCGCCGACGGCGTCGTCGAGGCCGCTCAAGAGGCCTGCGTAAGCGCGACGCTTCGGATCGCTGATCTTCTCGAAGCGAGCCAGGTGCTCGGCATCGGGTTGCAGCGGATTGTGAACCGCGTTGAAGGTGAGTTGGAGGTAGAAGGGATCGCCCTTCTTTTGGCGTTCGATGAACGCCGCCGCCTCTTCGCCGAAGGCCGACGTCAGGTGGGCGGGAGTTTCGATCTCCTCGTTGCCGCGGAAGATTGGTCCGCCGCCGGCAGTGTTCTTGTCGTTCGGCACGTAGGGGTGAGCACCGCCGAGGAAGCCGTAGAACTCATCGAAGCCGCGTTGCTGCGGTCGCAGCTTTTCGTTCGAGCCGAGATGCCACTTACCGACGAGCGCCGTTTTGTAGCCGACCTTCTTCAGTGCGTCGGCAATGGTTGATTCGCTCAACGGCAGCCCGAGGAGCGTGCCGGCGGTTTGGTCGACGCCGCCCGGATTAAATTCGTGGCCGAAGCGCTGTTGGTAGCGCCCCGTCACCAATCCTGCGCGAGTCGGGCTGCAAACGGTTCCGGTGACGTAGCCGTCGGTAAAGCGAACGCCGTTCTTCGCGAGGCTATCGATGTGCGGCGTTGGCACATCCTTGCCGCCCTGGAAGCCGAGGTCGCCGTAACCAAGGTCGTCGGCAACGATGACGATAATATTCGGCTTGGAAGTTGGCGGCGCCGCCGACTCGGCCGCGAACGAAGGGCCAGCTAACGCGGACAACAGTGAGAGCGTCGCCAGTAGCAGGCGCTGAGAGGGCTTCATGGAAATCTCCAAATGAGTGAAGTCGTGGCTGCGGCGACTGAACAAGTCGCCAATATCCTGCCAGCAGAGACTGCCGGCGTGAGAATGCGTCTGGGCGAATTTGCGAGACGCGTCCTAGTTGCTAACGACAACAGCAACAACAGGACGGCAGCCGAGGCGGGTGCGGCAGGAAGGCGATAGCGGGAATGTTGGGGAGATGCATCGTGCAAGAATCCTGATCTTGGCAGCGAGCTTCCGGCTTCCCAGTAGGCTACGCAGAGACGAATTGCGGCCGCCGCACTGCTAGCGGTCGGCGGGCAGAGCGGGAGCCCTGCGGCGAACGACGTTAACGCAGCATTGCGCGCTCAACTCGTCGCCGCGCTGGGGAAACGCAAACGTCGTACCGCTCCGGTGGCGAACGTCGAAACTGCGCCAAGTCGGCGGAATTTGGCCGCGGCACATGGCGAGATTCACGCCACCGTGAGATCGGATGGAGTTTCCCAGCGTCGTTGCTGGGAAGCCGGCGCCCGGCGAGGGGCTGCAGCGGCACGAACACCCGTCGCCTAGGCCAGCACTGCCTGACTTACGTGGGCAACCGCACGTCGCTTGGTACGAAACTCCGGAATGAACTGCTCGATATCAGAGAAGAGGTAGGCCCGCCGCGGGTGCCCCTTCAGTCCGCACACGGCAATCCGGCTTCCCGTGCCGTGGAGCACGTTGCCGGCAGTAAACGCCAATTGCAGAATTCCGTACGTGTGGTTTGTGTACCGCACCTGCGACAAATCGAGAACGAATCGGCGATCCCCCGCAGCAACCGCCTCAGCGAGCGTTTGAGCGAACTCTTTGCGAAGATGCTCCTTCGGATTGAGTCGCCCGACGGTGATTGTCACGATCCGCACGCCGTCTTCCAGTCGGCTGTCAATCCAGTTCGTCTCGTTGTCAGACATTGCGTGACTCGCCAAAGAATACGGTTCGTGAAACAAAGAGGCCTGACGTGCGGTTGCCGCGTTACGTCGTTCCGGCCGTCGCGGCGTGAGGGTTCGCTTCAATCCATTGCATCGTCGGCTCGACCATTCGGCGCAATCGTTGAAGTTCCTCAGGGAAGCAGTCCTGCATCGCGGGACCAATCCGTCCCGGTTCGAAATTCCGACGCACGAACTCGATCGCCTGCGGCGAGATTTCCAGGCCGAGAAAATCGTAGATGCGACGCAAATCGTCTTCGCAGAAAGTTTCGATGCGACATTCGATGTATCGTCCCGGCGGCAAGCTGCGACCAAACTGGCACGCCAGTTCGACGGACGTCCTCCATTGCAAAAAGCAAACGTCGAGCAGATCCATCTCTTGCCGCATTGCCGACATCGCCGGCAGCCGCACGCCAACCACCGGCATCCCGACGACAGGCAGCAACCATGGAGGAGCCAAATGCCTGATCGCTTCCATGGCCATGTAAGGCGCCTGCTTCCATCGCAGCTCCTTCGCGCGCCGCGCCATGAAACTATCGCGGAGCTTGGGAGTATTCGACCGCAGCGATCTCGCGACGACGCCGTAGAAGCGACGCATGGAGAGGACGTTGTCGACGCCGTCTCGAATGAAGTGGACGAAGCGACAATCAGGAAACACGCGGTCGACGAAAGGGAGGCGCACTGAGTTGCCAGGCGTGACGTCGATGTAGCGTTCCTTGCCGGCCTTGCGCACGACCGAGGCGAAGCGTGCGCGGATGTCGGCAATGACTTCCGGCCGGGCATGGCGGGCCTGGAGCGCATCGGAGAGACGATCGTTGCCATGCTTCCAAATCAACCGCGGTTCGTGCGCGACCGCCAATCGCGGATGTTGCGCGATTGCGTCACCGAGAAAATTCATCCCGCTGCGGCCGGCGCCGACGACGATAATCGGCTGTTGCAAGAGTTCGTTGTCGCTGCGGGCAATCATGCGCAGCGCATGCTCGATCCCCTGCGTAGTCGCCCCGGCTGCGGCGTCGCCAATCGATTTGTCGTCGCTCGGAGGAGCCATGGTCGTCATGCTAGGGAAGTCTCGGTTCTGCGGAAGCGTAACGGCGAGTTGACCGTGGGCTGCCAGGCGTTTCAGGGATAGTTGGTTCAGCAGCCCACTTAGCACGGCTAGCGCTGAGCTCACGGTCGCCAATGAAGTGCTTTACAAGCTTGGAGTCAGCAATCGCATCCCAATGTTGCGGTGGAACCCAAACCTGCTTCTTCAATTCACTGTAGTGCTGCCGATACGCCGAATGTTCGCCGGCAACGCCTGGTTTTCCGGTCGCGCCCGCCGGCCGTCCGTCGATCTGGAAGCCAGACAAGCCAAGAAACTCGGCAACTGCCGCCGCCTTGGCTTCGTCAGGTAATTCAGTTCGCAGCAACAGCAGTTCGAAACCGCCCGCCGCGATTCGGCCATAGCCGAGTGTTTTGTCAAACGGGTAGGCGAAGACGTCGATTCCCAGAGCGACCTTAAGCTCCGAGTCGAACCAGTTTAGTTCGCGGCGGTACTCGCCTCCATCCAGGTACTGTCGTTGAAATCGATCAGTCAATTCGGCGGCGCTAACGTTAAGAGCCGCGGCGAGCGAGCGACCTTCCGCCGTTGGTTTGTCGATGAATTCTTGCCTCGCGAAGGTCGACAGCAAGTTGTCGATGGGATTTCGGATAAGCGAAATAAACTTTGCCGGCTTCCGCGGGGCGACGACGTGCCGCGAGGCCCAGCGCGCGCTTCCCGAAAGTTTCCCCTCAGCGATCTTTGCGGGGTCGAGATAGTGAGTCGCGATCGCGTGAGTTCCAGCGCTGTGCAGCGCGTGGTACAGCGCAACGCTTCCGGTCCGTTCTTTGGAATAAACGATCGTCGGCGCTCGACCCGTTAGATAGAGGCGACTTGAAAGCTGAGCGTACTTGAGCAGCGAACGGAGCATGATTCGCACAGACGTTGAAAAACTGAATGCTAGTCAATAAACAACGGCTGACCGCTTCCCTGCATCTCGAGCAGCCAGTTGGAGATGTCAGATCGCATACACCAATCGGGAACGGCTTGCCCTTGCACCAAAAGGTCCCTGACAGCTGTTCCGGAGATGGCTCTGCCGTCGCCGAGAGTCGCCGATTCGATCGTATCGTCTGCTTCGTCGGAGAAATGGACCGAGTCGAAAAACACCGGCGTGATGCCAATGTCGCCGAGTTCCTCGAACAAATCGCGATTCTGATTTGCCGTATAAAATCCGCCGACGCCGGTGTGATCGCGACCCAACACGAAGTGCGTGCAGCCGAAGTTCTTGCGACAGAGCGCGGTGAACACGGCTTCGCGCGGGCCGCAGTAGCGCGAGTAGGTGCTAAACGCCGCCAGCAACGCATTCGGCACGCGGGCGGAGATTAGGCGCTCGTAAGCTCCCATCACCGCTTGCTGGGTGAAGTCGCCCACTTTCTTCGGCCCGATGACTGGGTGGATAAAAATCCCATCGGCGCTCGCCCGCTCGCACGCATTGGCAATCACATGCTCATGCCCACGGTGCGGCACGTTGCGCGTGTGGAACGCGACGATCTTCGTCCAGCCTTTGATATCGAATACCATCCGCGTCTGCTGCGGCGTAAGCTGATAGGGCGAGCGGGCGACGCTCGCGGGCCCCAAATACTCGATCGGGCCCCCCAGCAGCGTCACGCCTTTGCTCATGAACCTGGCGACGCCAGGGTGGGCGCGATCCGCGGTGCCAAACCACCGCTTCGCGACGTTCTCCAACTCGATTTCGTACTTGTCTTCGAGATGGAGAATGGCCGTCGATTCGCCCGTTCGCTGGTCGATTAGTCGGATCGACTGCCCGGGCTGGAAGGCTGCGAACTCTTGCGACTTTCCCTGGAGGACAATCGGCATCGTCCAAATCTGGCCATCGGGAAGCCGATGGCGGTCCAAAACGCCTTCGAGTTCGTCGCGCGTCATGAAGCCTCGCAACGGCGAATAGACGCCGTGGGCGATTTGCTCGACGTCCATCGCCGTTTCGAGATCGATTTCGATTGACGGATATCGCGACGAATGACGGCGAGCCGCGCTATCCTGCGACAACGCCACGGGCAACGGCACCGGTGGCGAAGCTTCGCCGTGCGGCGATGGGAGCAACACCGAGCCGCCGTCCAACAGATCGGCAATTCGAAATCCTTCCAATGAACGGCGATAACGCTCGATCAGCCCAAGGACGATGTCGACAGTGCGAACGGGATGGCTGCCGATCGCTGTTTCCGCAGCGAGCACCAAGCCGTTCGCGCCGTCGAGCATCGTGTTGACGATGTCGTTCAACTCGGCGCGCGTCGGCTTGCGGTTGACGATCATCGACTCGAGCAGATTGGTCGCGACGTTTACCGGCACCTTCGCGATGTTCGCCTTGCGAATGATCGCTTTCTGCAGGAAGGGCAGATTCTCGAGCGGCACTTCGCGTGACAAATCGCCGCGATCGATGAGAATCTCGTCCGTTTCCGTCAAGATGGCGTCGATGTTTCGCACGCCGCGTTTGCTTTCGATCTTGGAGATGATCGTCGAATCGGGCCCTACCAACTCTCGCAGTTGCTTGACATCTTCGGCCGAGTTGGCGAACGACAGGGCGAAGTGTCGGACGCCGTACTCCAAACCGATTTTCACGGCTTGAATATCCTTCGCGGAGAGCGGCGGCAACACGGGCGCCGGGTCGACCGTTACGGCCTTATTCGAGCCGATGCGACCGCCGTTCAGGACCACCGTATCGACGCCGTCCGCATTCGCCTGCAGGACGAGCAGCACGACGCCGTCGAAGTCGACGCCGATCAGCGTGTTGGGTTTGAGATTCTCGAATACGCTTGGCGGCGTGAGCGTGAATCGACCGGCATTGCCCGCAATCGACTCGGCCGTGAGCACGACATGCTGCCGATCGTGAACCTCCGCATCGGCGGCCATCGTTCCGGTGCGAACCTGCGCGCCTTCGGTATCCAGGCAAACCGGAACGTTGGAAAACGATTGAATCGTGCGAATCGTTTCCGCGACGCGATCGAGCGGCGTGTGCGAGAGATTGATGCGAAATAAATCGACGCCGCGCGACTGCAAGCGCTCAATCGTGCCACGATTGAGCGACGACGGTCCGAGAGTACAGAGGACGCTAACAATTCGGCGAACTGGCATTGAATTACTCAGATGGGGCGGACGGGAGAGCTGCTCTGGACCTCAAGCGGAGACTTGTCAGGAGCGAATCTAACCCGGACGGCATAAGGGACGGACCAAAGTGTTTCAAGAAACCGAAGCGCTCGCGTTGGCGGTAGCGAGGCGTTGACCTGCCGGAAGCGGTGAGAGCAGCGGCTCAGGCGCTTCGTCGTTGTCGGTGGATAGCAACGGCCAGCCGCGACTCAATACGTAACGGAGCCACAGCCCGGCCATCTGCGAAGTGATGATCGCCGTCAGCACGAGCGTCGTGTAGAACGCGGCGCTGATGATGCCGGCGTCGAAGGCCACGCTGGCCAACACAATTCCCGGCCCGCCGCGGGCGTTGGTAGTGATGGCGAGGTTGAGGATGTCGAGGCGGCGGAAACCCGCGAGTCTCGCCGCGAGCCCGACCGAAATGAGCGACAGGAGCGAACTGCCTAGCAAGAAAGCAACGAGCATCGTCGGCGAGAAGTCGCGGCCGAACACCAGGCGGTAGCCAACCAACGCGAAGTAAACCGGGATGAAGATGCCGTAGGAAAATTTGCTAATTGATTCGAGCGCGTCCGCGTAATGCTCGCGTTCGCCGCCGGCGATTCCGCCCGCCAACCCGAAGCCGGCGAGGAACGCGGCAAAGACTAGGTTCACTCCCAGGTACGCGGCCAAGCCGACGTAAGCGAAGAGAATCACGATGGCGTAAGCGAGCCGCGACGCACGCAAGAGAATATTCCAGCGAGCGTTACCAAGCACCCGCAACACGTGCGGCATGAGCAAGATCGCCGCGCCCATGAAGGTGAAGGTGATGATCAAGTGCTGAGCCGTTGAGCCGACGATGTTTTGTTCGGCGAGGGAAGTCTGGCGCGTGAGCGCGGTGGCAACGGCAAGCACGCCCCAGAGGGCGATATCTTCAAGAACGGCCGAGCCGAGTATCAAGCTCGCGAAACGCGTGTGAAGAATTCCCAAGTCGTTGAAAATTCGCGAGATGACTGGGATCGACGTGACCGCGACCGCACTCGCCAGCACTAGCAGCGCCGAAATCGCTACGCCCTGAACGCCAACCAGCGGGCCAACCGGGATGATGCCGGCGAGGCCGAGGCCCATCACGAGCAGGAATGGCAACGGCGTGCCGATGCCGAGAATCCAGGCGGTCTCGCGGCGATTCTCCTTCGAAAGCAAACGTTTCACTTGGCTGCCGGAAATGAACATCAGCAGCAAGATGCCAAGCCAGTAGATGAAGCCGAGAATTACCTTGGTGCGATCTTCCCCCAGGGCAGGGTTGACGAAGAGGAAGTCGGAGACTTGCGGCGCCAGCTTCTTGAGAACAAATGGCCCCAGCAGAATGCCGGCAACGATCTCGCCTACGAGCCGCGGCTGACGGAGGCGTTCGAAAAGATAGCCCAGCACGTGGACGAAACAGAGAAACACCCCAAAGGTGAGGATCAGCGTGCCGAGTTGTTGTTCAGTCATGGTTGGCGTGGAAATTTGCTGGGGGAACGCCCAAATCTGCTGGCTGGCGTCGTTCGTATGTTGTTTTGCCGGTTGACTTTGCGGGCGATGGAGAGAAGCCTCAAATTCGGAACAGACGGGAGACGACACTGCTTTTAGGGCATTTGCCACCTGAGCAAGCGGAGCGATTGCCACCGTGCTGAAGACGCTGGCGGAGAAACGTTAAGCTCAGGCTAAGGATGTGTTAGCAATGTCGATGCCAGTGACCAAATGGGTAGTTCTGGAAGGAATTATCCTGTTAGCCGGGGTTCTGGCGGCCGCCCCTAGCAAATCCCACGGATTCGAGCCGTTAAACACCATCGAGCAGCCAGATTCTGTCACGGGCACGATGGCGAGGCGGGGAGAGGACGGGCTACCCGAATGGGCTCTCTCCGGCGAAACGTTCGCTCCCGGAATGGCGATGCCCGTGGCCATGCTGCAGCCGGGCGACGCCGAAGAAGCTGAAGGCGATGACGACGCCCAAAGCGAAGACGCCGCCATCAGCGACGAAGGCTACGGAGATCCGAACGAGTCGGGCGAGTACCCGAAGCCCAAGCCGAAGAATCCGTGCGCCGAATCGCACAAGAAGCTGTTCTACTTAAACGACTTCAGCTATCTCGAAGATCCCGACTACCACGGCCACTGCTTGGGCGACCAACTGAAGTTGATGCCGCTGGGCATTTACCGCGATTGGGGCACGCTCGACATCGGCGGTCAGGAGCGTCTGCAATACAAGCACGAAATCGGCATGGGCAACGCGGTGGCTCCGCCTGGCCAAACTCGGTTTCAAGATACGTCGTTCGATCTGTTTCTAAATCGTACCCGCCTCTATACGAACTGGCAGGCGACGAAACAAACCCGGGCGTACTGCGAGTTCCACTACGCCTCGATCAATCGCGACAACGGAACCTACAACCCGCGCGTCTTCGAAAATAACTTCGGCGACTTCTTGAACCTGTTCGTCGACCACTCGTGGGACGACGGCGTGTGGACGGCGCGGGTAGGGCGGCAAGAACTCGTGTACGGCGCCGAGCGTTTGGTTTCGATCACCGACTGGCAGAATAGCCGGCGGACCTTCGAAGGCGCGATGCTGCTGTACGAGGACGGACCTTGGTCAGTCGACACATTCTACACCTCGTTCGTGCCGGTGCTCGCCAACGATCTCGATAAGGCCGACTGGCAGCAACCCTTCTACGGCACGTACGCCGTTTACACCGAATCGCCCAACAACACGCTCGACCTCTACTACCTCGGCTACGACAATCGCCATCCTGGTGCGATCACCAGCGATTTCTCGCTCCACACGTTCGGCTCGCGGCTGTTCCGGACGCTGGAAGAGGGCTGGATGTTCGAGACGGAAGCGGGCGTCCAGCTTGGCCGGCAGAGCGGGCTCGGCAAGAACCAGAAAGCCGGCTACGCAACGGTCGGCCTCGGCCGCAAGTATGCGGACAACGATTTGCAGCCGCAGATTTGGGGCTATCTGGACTACGCCTCGGGCAACGACGGCGGCGACGACTGGACGCGGTACAACCAGCTATTCCCGTGGAGCCATCGCTACTTAGGCTTTATCGACGCGGTGCAACGGTCGAATATCTTCTCGCCGAACATCCAGCTGACGGCGAAGCCCAAAGATACGAACTGGGAATTCCTGGCGTGGATGTACTACTTCCGGGCGGCGGAACGGGGCGATATCGTCCCGGCCATCACCGCAACCGAAACCCAGAACCTCACCAGCGCCGACCTGGGCGAAGAGCTCGACCTGATCGCGAAGTACACGTTCGGCCCGCGCTCGAACATTCTGTTCGGGTACTCGCACTTCTGGCGGGGCAATAAGATTACCGCTCCGCACGACGCCGATTTTACTTACGTCCAGTGGGAGTTGAACTTCTAAGCGAGGTTCGGTTGTTCGCCATCGCCGAAGGCGCGGCTGTAGCATCAGGCTTCTAGCGCGACCTCAGCCAGCGATTCGCGACGCATCGCGTTCTCGATCTCATCCAGGCTTCCGGCGCAGAACCGGCCGTGAGCGTGGGTGTTAGGCATCGTCCCGCGTACATCGACGACGTCGCCGTAAATTTGCACGTCGACGACGGGATCGCACTGAAATCGCTTGGCCAAATACTGACGAATCTCTTGTTCGATGGACATTCGACGAATTCCTTCTAGTCGAGTCTTGCAGGCTCCATTGCACGCCTTCAGCATAGCAATTTTGGCTGGCACGCCAACATCCGATCGCAACACCTCGCTTTTTTGGCCATCCACGCTTGCATCGAGCGAGCACAAAACTTGCAATGCTCGCTCCGTCTGACGGGCTGCGCTATTTCGGCGATCGGAAATCGCCTCGCAAACTGGCCGCCCGCTGGATTCCGTTTATCGCGATCCGAGGCTCATCGACCACAACGCCGTGTGCGTGAAACTGCAGCAGAACGCACGGACAGAGTTTCAGAAGTACATCACTGACGGAACGCATCCTATCGCCGCGGGTTGCCAGCAACTTGTGACGCCGGCGATCCTTTGGAACTAAATCGCCGATACGGGACTTCCGCGTCGTCGATCCGAATACCGGTCGCGGCGTGCTGCAGAACCATTCCAACGAAACGCTCTAACTTGTCAGCTACACCATTCACTCCAATAGCAGAGCCCCCGAAACTGCCTGGGGAGACTTCAACGACGCCGACTTCTTGGAGCGGCAACGATCGTACGGCGCCACAGTGCAGCCGCTGAGCAACGCTGATGACAATGGCGACGGCGTCATCGATGGCAGCGATCTGAACACTTGGCGGAACGTCTACCAGCCAACGCAACGGCGTTAACGAGCGCCTCGAAAGGGCGGCAACTAGGTTGAACCGTTCGCTCGATGTAGCTCCGCAAACGAACGGTTCACTGAACCTATCCGCGAGCATGCATCAAGTGGCTACTCGGCGCGCAACGTGCGTGTGAACATCCGCCGCCTACGGTCCCAAGCTGCCGTAGGCCTCTTCGGCTTGCATCGTGCTCGCGGCGCGCCAGGCTGCTAAGTCGACGCCATCAGTGACGAACTGCACCGAAGCATCGCACATGGCCGCGTTGACGCCGCCGGGGTGGCGGCTGCGGGCGGCGGCCCAATGGTAGCTAGCCGCTGAGGAGGGCGAATCGCACGGCGGGTTCGGCGGAGCGCTCGAGCAGTACTCCTTCTGCTGCATCGTATCTGCGGAGGATGTATTGGGGCCGTTGCGAGTTTCAAAGCCGGCAGACCATCCCCACCAGGTCATGCCGCGCAGATCGCGTGCGTTTGCGACCGGATTGACAGGATCGACGGCGTCTTGGCCTTGCACCGTCTCCGAAGCGAGCATCGTGTTGCTCAATCCGTCGGTAATCTCTTTGAAATTGCGCTCGATCTTCGGGTAGACGTTCCAGTCGTCGCCGACGAACGGCCCCTTCTCGTACCGAACGTAAGCCGGCGACGTAGGGAGGCGATGGTCCCAGCCGATGTGGTTCGTGTTCCCGTAGTTCACGACGAAGTTGTGGAAGGCTATCTTCTTTGCATCGACCTGAGGTTCGTCGCTGGGACACGTCAGCATAGCGATGCGCGTTTGCACGACCTGCAAGTTGTTGATTGGCGGGTTAGCAGCAGGTGCGCTTGCATAGTACGAATAATTGTAGTCTCCCAGCGCCGTCGCGCTCTTCGGCAAAAACGTGTAAAGCGTCCCGAGTTGCTGCTGCTCGATGTAAGGAAGGATCAGCATCTGCCACGTCCCCCAGCAGCAACTGAAGTTGCCAGCCGGAAGTTGCTTCTTGGAGTCATGGTAGTTCTGCATGCCGATGCCGAGTTGCCGCAGGCCGTTGATGCACTGACTGCGCCGCGAAGATTCGCGCGCCGCCTGCACGGCCGGTAGCAGCAACGACACCAAGACGCCAATGATGGCGATCACCACTAGCAGTTCGACCAGCGTAAAACCGTTTCGACTTCTACCCGACATGCGATGCCTCTCGTTGGGACGCTTGCCGCCTGGCTGAAACTATTCGCTACTTCTTTGCACTCGTGACGTCGAAGTCAAAGACATTGTCGCCTTCCCGCGTCACGTCGACTCGCTTATCGCTATCCACATTGAATTCAGGGGGAATTCGGTCGGGCGCCACGGAGATCGTCGGCCCGCCGGGATATCCACTAACTTTGACCGGCTTGGCTTCGGTATCTGGCGAGCTGATCTCGACGTGGAAAGTCCCTGGGAGCAAGCCCTTCTCTGCTGGGATCTCGTACAAGCCGGAGCGGATCACGGCTCCCGTCGATTGCAGCGGCGCATCGCCGATCGAAGCGAACTCGATCTTTCCTTTGTCGAGCGGAGCGCCGTCGAGCGTGATCGTTCCGCTGAGCGGAAGCCGGTCAGTCTTCGGACCGCATCCGATTGCCAAGACCAATGCCACGAATGCGCATTTCCACACTTCTCGATCCCTTTTTTGGTGACTTGGCCGCGCTCGTTCGCTTGCGACGGACGCGCGCTGACTGCAATAAGACTGCGATTGCGACATTCTGTCAATAAAATCTGGCGCGAGTTTGCCGACGCGGACGCTAACTCAACGCGATCAGCGCCAGCAAGTAAGCGCGAGCCCGCAGCGGCGTACCAAATCACTCAACAGCGAGAAACAAGTTACTTGAATTAGCGAGATCGTTTGCGGAGCTACTTTGCCATTTTTTTCTTGATTCTCTAGCAACGCCGCTATACTGAGCCCCGGTTTTTGCGACGCCGCTCCTCGTGGGCCATCGCCGAAAACTCCCGCCTGACGAATGAGCATGAGGAGCATCTATGCGTGTGCAGCCTGTGCCTTGCCTCGTTTCTGTTTGTCTGTTGGCGACGACGCTCGCACTCGTGAGTCCGAGTCGCGCGTTCGCTGAGCTAACGCTCGCTTATTCTTTCGAAGCGGACGCCGAAGGCTTCGGTCCTAACGGCGGCGGCGTGATGATCGCGCGCGACACGATTGGCGCCACCGTGGGGACGGGTTCGCTGCGAATGCAGATCGTGCAGGGGGCGACATTTGTCGGCGCGCTCACAGGCAACCTGAAGCCAGAGATCGGCGACCCGCCAGGAATGGACGCCGTCGTTTTCGATCTGACGATCACGCAGCAGTTTCCGACGGAACTCGGCAACTTCGTCGATGCGGGGATCACGTTCTTCGGCTCAAGCCAACCGGACTTGCCTGGCGGGCAGCTAGAAGGACTAGGCGTGCAGTTCCAGGCGGACCAGGTCTCGCTCGGCGGTTTAGCGCCTGGCACGCATACGATCACGATGCCGTTGTTGCACGCGGTTCACCCGTTGACATTCGATACCAATCAAACGTTCAACCAAATCTTCGGCGGAGTCGGCACGGGCATCAACGACGTGATCCCAACCGGATTCCAAATCTACATCAACAAATCGTCCACGGCGGCATGGACGGGGTACATCGATAATATTCGCGTCGGCATGTTGCCGCCGCCGGTCGACGCCGACTTCAACGACGACGGGTTCGTCAACGCGCTCGATCTCACCATTTGGAAAGGCGCCTACGGCGCTACCGTCGCGGGCGACGCCAACGGCGATCTAAAAAGCGACGGCGCCGACTTCCTGATTTGGCAACGACAGTTTACTCCGACGGCCGGACCGCTTAGCGCCGTGCCGGAGCCGACGACGCTCTCGCTCGGCGGCGCCGCAGCCGCGATGCTCGCGGCAGTCCGCCGTCGCGCTGCTAGCAAGCACTAACCGACGCTGCTGGCTTCTACGCCCAGCCGGCAGATAGTCGTGGAATTGAAACAAAGTAGGCGTTCCCTGATCGTTGATTCATATCGCGTCAATCAACTTGGAGAGAACTAATGATGAGAAGCACATTCTTCGGTTTGCTCGCCGTTGCGGCGATTGCTTGCAACGGCAACGCCGCTCATGCAGCATTGGCTTATTCTTTTGAGGGGAGTACTGACGGCTTTGGCCCGAACGGCGGCGGCGTGACCGTCACCGGCGACACCATTGGCGCCACTGATGGAACAGGCTCGCTTAAAGTCGCCGTCGTCAACGGGGCGACATTCGTTGGAGCACTGTCAGGAACGGTTGCAGCGCCGATCAACGATCCCCCGGGCGTCACCTCGATCTACTTCGACGTCACGCTCCCTGCAGCTTACGCTGGCGCTTTCGCCGACATCGGCGTCACGATCTTCGGCGCCTCGCAGCCAGGCCCCGGCCAGATGTTCGGCCTGCAGGCTCAGTTCGCAGACATTGAAAGCCTTGGCGGCAAAGCGCCCGGCACCTACACCGTGCAAATCGACCTTGCTTCGGCGACCAATCAGGTCGACTTCTCGACCGGCCAATCCTTCAATCAGATCTTCGGGCAAGTCGGCGATGGACCGACCGTGCAAATCCCGACTGGCTTCCAGATTTTCGTCAGCAAATCGAACGACGCGCCGCTGACGTTCTACGTCGACAATATTCGCACCAATCTCGTTCCCGAGCCGGCAAGCGTGGCGATGCTGTCGTTGGGCGGCGTGGCGCTCCTCGCAATTCGGCGCAAGAGCTAGCAGTTCTGCGAATCTAATGATTACTACCGCGTGGCGTGGTTCGCTGGGTCGAACCACGCCACGTTTTTTTGCGTTTCCGCCGACTCGCGGGGTATCATCGACGCATGGTCCATCATCAACTACGTCTGCCGTTGCGAGCGTGCTGCATCCTAATGGCAGTCGTCGCTTGCACGTTTCACGCGCACGATGCCGGGGCTCTCGACTTAATCGGCTATCTGCCGAACTATCGCATCAACGCCAATTACATCGCCAACACGCTTTCCGGGCAGTTGGCGATGCTCGACGAGATCCGTTACTTCGGAATCACTGTCAACGGCAACGGCACGCTCACGACGACGGCGGCCGATCTCAGCAACCTGCAGTCGATCAAGTCGGCGATCGATGCGCTGCCGGCGGCGCAGCGACCGCGGCTCGGAATCACGATCGGCGGAGCAGGGACCTCGGCCGGGTTCGCGACAGTCGCGGCGAGCTCAACGCTCCGCGATCAGTTCGCAATCAATCTCAACGCGCTACTGAACCAGACTGGCGCTTCGGCAGTCGACCTCGACTGGGAACATCCCTCAGCCGGAGTTGAACGCAACACGCGGTTTCCCGCGATGCTGACGCGTACCAAGCAAGAGCTCGGCGCCAATCGCTTTGTCTACGCGACGGTCGACCCAACGGTAATGATTCCCGCGAGCACGCTCACCGGCGCCAACGCCATCGACGGCGTTTCGCTGATGACCTACGACCTGAGTTGGTGGGCGGGCGATCCGGCCGATCAGAATCTGGGGCAGCACTCGCTGCAAGAATACGTCGACGCTTCGGTGAAAGCTTGGACAGACGCCCCTGGTTCTCCCAATCAGCGGCCGTGGGTGTTCGGCACATGGGGCCGCGGGGTTTCTGCAGCGAAGCTCGGGGCAGGGCTGCCGTTTTACGGACGCGGGTTTAACGGCTCAAGCGCTGATGTCGCCGTCACCTATCGGGATCTGGCGACGAGCGGCACGACGACGAACGGCAGCGACTATATGTACAACGGCTCCAAGGTCTGGATCCCAAGTCTCGCGATGGTCGAGCAGCGCGTCGAAGCGGCGCACGAGACGGGGCTGCAGCATCTCATCATCTGGGAACTGGCGCAGGATTTGGCCCCAAGCAACGCAAACTCGATGTTGCGGCGGGCCTACGAGACGAACCAACGCCTCGCTGCGATTCCCGGCGACTTCGACGGCGACGGCTCCATGGGACAACTCGACTTGGAAATCTGGAAAACGGCGTTCACCGCCGGCACAGCTGCGGGCGATGCGAATGGCGACGAGCGCACCGACGGCATCGACTTTCTTATCTGGCAACGGCATGCCGCGTCGAGCCCGCCGACACTGGCGGTTCCAGAGCCGACGAGCGGGCTGCTGCTGGCTCCATCGTTGCTGGTATATCTGGCGCGGCGGCTGCCTTTGTGCCGCCAGTAGCGTCCTCTTCTCGCTAAATCGTGCCAATTTTGGCCTATTTTGGGCACGCAATTCGATTTTGAAGCCAGACGAAATTGGCTACAATGGGAATTCGTGTTCGGCAACGAAGCCGTCGCCTCCCCACGCCTTTCCTCCATGATGCCAGCATCAATGTCGCGCCGCTCACGCTCATCGCACTCCCGTCGCTCCACGGCTCACGCTTCCGCTCACCGAACGCTCGGGCGCACTTGTGCAACGCGACTTGGCATTGAGCAATTGGAAGGTCGACTGCTCTTAGCCGCAGACTATGGCGACGCACCCGATACGTACGGAACGTCGATCGCGGCAGGCGGGGCGTATCATGAATCGGCAACGTGGTTCCTGGGAGCGACGAGGGACACGGAAGCTGATGGCGCTCCGACCGCCTTCGCTGACGGCGACGGCGCCGATGAAGACGGCGTGACGTTCAGCCCGCTGCGGGCGGGCGTCGAAGCGGTCGCGCGAGTGTTCGTCACACAACCCTCGTCGAGTAATCCGCCGGTCCTGAAACTCGATGCCTGGATCGACTTCGACGGCGACGGCACATTCAGCGGCGCTCTCGAACGCATCGCTACGGGAGTCGCCGTATCAGCTGGGCAAAACTTCCTGCAGTTCAATATCCCGTCAGACGCCGCTCAAGGGACGACCTACGCGCGCTTCCGGCTTTCTTCCACCGGCTCCACTGGTCCGCGCGGCAACGGCGGCCTGGGCGAAGTCGAAGACTATGCCGTTCAGATTCAGGCGCCAAACGCCGGCTCTGGAAATTTTTTAGAGCAACTGATCGTCAACGGCAACAAAGGGGCTTCGTCGTTGTATCCGGTCGATATGGATCGCGACGGCGACCTCGATCTAGTCGTCAACGACGTCGATTTACGTCAGATCACTTGGCACAGGAATGATGGCGGGAAGTTTACTCAGCTAACCACCAACGCCAATGGACTCAACTCAAGAGTCTTAGCGGCCGATTACAACTCAGACGGCCAGATGGATATTTTGGTTGTCAGGTCAGGGTCGACGGCCACTTGGGTCTGGAAGACGACCAGCGGCGTGTACGCACAAACCTCGCTGATCGACGGTCGCGCCGCGGTCCCCGCGGACATGGCGAAAGACGGGCGACTCGACATGTTGGTCGCTGGCGCCAATCCGCAGATATTCCGTATTCTCCGCGATTCCAGCACCGTCTCGCCGACGAACGCTGCAACAGGGACGGCGCCAGCCACCGCTGTTGACGCCGCTGACGTCGACGGCGACGGCGACATCGATTTCATCGGCGGCACGGCGGGCGATAACACGATCGCGTGGTATGAGTACCTCAGCGCTCAAGCGGGATACGCGCGGCGGGTCATTTCGACCGACGTCTCGGGCGTTTCCAGTGCGTCGCTCGTTGATTTCGACCACGACGGCGACCTGGACGTCCTCACCTACGCCCCGGGCGACGGTGAAATCGAGTGGTTTGAAAACAACGGCGCCCAAAGCTTCACGCGCCACCTGCTGGCGACGATCTCCGGCGTCGTTGAACTCAACCACGCCGACGTTGACGGCGACGGTGATTTTGACCTGCTTGTTGCGGCGGGAGCGGCGGGAGCCAAACTGCTCACGAACGACGGGCAACAGGCGTTCGCGGAAAGCACGCTACCGACTTCTTCGCTCGTGGGGATTCAAACAATCGCTGCCGGCGACTTCGACGGCGACGGCATCCTAGAGATTGCCGTCGGCGGCTCAAGCGGAACGGCGAACGGCACTGGTTACTTGGCGCTGCTGCGGCGGCAGGCGACGCTCGATTTCGGCGACGCACCCGCCAGCTATGGAACGACGCTCGCCCAAAACGGCGCTCGACACTATCCCGTCGGCCCGACGCTTGGCCCTGGACGCGACACCGAAATCGACGGCGGTTCGCCATCGACCGAAGACGGAGCCGACGAAGACGGCGTGACCTTCGGCGAGTTGCAAGTCGGCGACAGCGCCGCGTCGATCATCGTCAAGGTGCAGAATGCCCCAGCCGGTGCGCAGCTCGACGCCTGGATCGACTTCGACGGAGACGGCACGTTCAACGCGACGAACGAGCGGATCGCGACGAGTCGCGTGGTGACGGATGGGGATAACGCGATGATGTTCGCGATTCCCGCCGACGCTGCCTCGGGGTCGACCTACGCTCGCTTTCGTCTCACTCGCGCTGGCGGCACTCTCGGTCCGCTCGGCGCAGCAGTTGACGGCGAGGTCGAAGACTATGAGGTGACGATCAGCCCGCCTGGCAGCGACGGCGGACTCTTTGGTTCTCGCACGTCGCTGACGGCCGGAACTAGCGGGACGATTGTCGTTGCCGTTGATCTGGATCGCGACGGAAAGCTAGACATCTTGTCGGGCACTAGTCCAGCCAACTGGTATCGAAACACCGGCAATGGCGAATTCGTGCGTCAGAGCATCACTCTCACCAGCTATGGGCTAGCCGAAAGCCTTCAAGTTGCGGACCTCGATGGCGACGGAGACCTCGATTTTCTTATCAAGACGCCCAACATTTTGGCCTGGTACGAAAATCTTGGTAACCAGACGTTCCGCTCCACGCAACTTTCCACGGCCGTATCGGGCGCATTGCAGCCGATTATCGTCGACTTCGATCGCGACGGAGACGTCGACATCGTCCTCGCCGGATCTTCGAATCAAGGCGTGCAGATCATTGAGAACGTTGGAGGCCGAACGTTTGCCGCGCGGCAACTCTTCGCCTTTGGAACGGGAGTTAACTTTAGTCGCGTCACGGCGGTCGCCGTCGCCGATGCTGACGGCGACGGACTCCTAGACGTTTACGTGGCGCCTGATCATTACACGACGCAACTCATGCTGTACCGTAACGCCGGCAACGGGACGTTCTCGGGAACAGTGATTGTCAGCAGCGCGTTTAGCAACAGCGATCGAACTCGCATGCTGACGCCGATCGATTTCGACGGCGACGGCGACGTCGATCTCGCCATGACGTTCGCAGATTACGCGGGCTACGACCGCAGCGTCGGCTGGTACGAGAACCGCGGCAATGGCGAAGTCGACTATCGCCTCGTGGCCGAAGGGCTGGGGCAATCCCGGCAAACCGTCGTTGCCGACGTGGATGGGGACGGGGACTTTGATTTCGTCACGTCTTACCTTGCCTACGAGCGCGTCTATTGGCATGAGAATGTCGGCAACGGTCTGTTTATCGCTCGGCTAGTTACTGCCGACTTGACGAGAGCAGGCAATTTTCCGACGGGTATCGCGCTCGGCGACTTCGACGGCGATTCAGACCTCGATGTGGCGTTTTCGTCGCAACTCACTTCTGCCGTGGGCTGGGTCAGGCAAATCGCCGCCGCGACGGCTGACTACGGCGACGCTCCATTTCCGTACCCTGTGACAGCAAGCGCGAACGGTCCAACTCACCTTGCGACTGGACCACGACTGGGAAATGAACGTGATATAGAACAGGCTGCGGATAATTCGCCCATAGGCGCTGGAGACGGCCCCGACGATGACGGCGTGACCTTCGCCCCGTTCCGCATCGGCCAATTTGGCGCCACGCTGACGGTCAACCTCCAAAACGCGCCGGCGGGCGCGAAGCTCGACGCCTGGATTGACTTCGACGGCGACGGCAATTGGAGCCGGACCGAAGAACGAATTGCTGCTAGCTTCGCCCTCGTCGAGGGCGATAACGTCATCGCGTTCGACGTCCCCGCCTGGGCGATGGCAGGCGCCAGTTACGCTCGCTTCCGCGTCAGCACTGCTGGAGGGCTCGGCTACATCGGCGCGGCAATTGACGGCGAAGTCGAAGACTACGCCGTCGCGATCAGCCCGCCCGCGCCGGCCATCGGCCCTTTCTTCGAGCGACATGCGATCGACGAGTCCTACCGCGGCAGCGGGAATGACAGCGTCGTCGTCGATCTTGACGGCGACGGCGACAACGACGTCGTAATCAATACTTACACTCCTTACGGATTGTTGTGGTACGACAACGACGGCGCCGGGCAGTTTACTGTTCGCGCGCTAGAAGGAACGACGGGCGTCATCAGTTCATTCGCCACGCTCGGCGCCGCCGACGTCGACCTGGACGGAGACGTCGACTTGGTCGCTCGAGACGTCAGCGGCTCTTCAGTGAATTGGTTTGCCAATAACGGCTCTCAAATCTTCACCCCACGCACTGTTCGAGGCTACTCTGCCGACCCCAACCTGCGCGACTTCGTGCTCGCCGACGTCGAGGGAGACGGCGACGTCGACTTACTGGGGGCAGGGCAATGGTCTCCTAACCTTGCCACCGCGTCTAGCGGCTTACTACCATTCTACCCGTCTGGTAACTCGACGTATGCAACCGCCTTTGCCGACGTCGATCGCAACGGTTTTCTCGACGTCCTCATAGGCAGTCGTTTTTCGAGCGACTTCAACCTTGGTTCCGCCCAATTTGTGATCAACGGCTTCACTCAACCGAACGTCCTGCCCGGCTTCAAAGAGACGATTCGATACATCTCCGCCGTCGATTTGGACCAAGACGGCGATCTCGACCTCATCTTGAACGTCTCCAACGCCGCGGAGGGCCTGGTCTGGATGGAGAACGACGGGCGCATGGGCTACACGCGCCGAGTCATTGACGCCGGCTCTCAAAATCAACCCTACGCCCTCATCGCAGCCGACGTCGACGGCGACGGCGATCTCGACGTGCTAACGTCGAATTCCGGCGAAACGGCTTGGTTTGAAAACGACGGCTCGGAGGCCTTCGTCAAGCACCTCGTCATGAACGAGGGAGGGCAAGCCTCGATGGCCGACATGAACGGCGACGGCAAGCTCGACCTCGTCGTGAATTTCTCTTCGTCCTTCACCGCAGCGAAGTACGGCCTCGCTTGGTACTCGCTAACCGATCGTCAGATTTCCTTAACCGCCGCCCCTTCGGCAATCAATGAAGCGAGTGGCGAGAGCATCGTCTTCACCTTCACGCGCGCCGGCAACCTAACCGGGGAAATCACTGTTCCGTTCACTGTCGGCGGCGGTGCCGCCTTCGGCGTCGATTACACAGTAACGGGCGCCGCGAGTTTCGATGCGACAAGCGGCACGATCACGTTCGCTGACGGCGTCGACGTCGTCGAAGTGATCGTCACGCCCATCGACGACGCCGTAAAGGAAATGAACGAAGCGGTGACGCTAAAGATTCAACCGCTAGCCGGGCATTCGATTAGGACCGCGCTGGCCGCTGCAACGATCATTACCGAGGAGCTCTCGGGCGATTATAACAACGACGGGATTGTCGATGGAGCCGACTTCCTCGCCTGGCAGCGAGGGTTTGGGCAGTCGGTTGAGCCGGTCGGCAGTGACGCCGACGGGAATCTCGACGGCGACGTCGATGGCGATGACCTGCCGGTGTGGACGTCGAACTTCGGGCGCGTTGCGCCGGCTGTCCCTCCGACGGAAGCGGCTGCCCCGGCGAACGTGACTGCCGCACCATTCGTCATGGCCGCGCTCATCGCTGAAGAAGAACCAGCAATCGGCGAGGCGGCGGCTAGCGCGAAGCTTACTGATACCACGCAGCCGTGGTATGGCGTGCTGGCGAGCGGTCGCGGGGCGATCGCGTCCGCGTCGTCGGCAAGCCTCAGCACAGTTTTGCCAAAACGTTCTACCGGCCAGAAGCACGATGCAGTCGACGCTGCATTTGCCGGGCTACAAGGTTGGGCGGCACGGCGGCCGTTGGCGTCGACGCCAACCGCGCAGGGCTGGGCAGCGCGATCTATGGCAACGGAGTCCGCTGAACATTCGGCCGAGGACGAAGCCGGGCTTGACGAACTCGCCCACGAGTTTGCCGTCGAGTTCAGCGTAGCTGAATAGGGCGAGCTTCGGCTCAGGTCACTTCAACCAGGCTGACCTCAACCGCAAACGAGCCGAGTTCAGATTCGAATGGAATTCCAATCGGCACGGCGCCCGACGGGAATGATACCGAGTGATTCTTGCCGGCGATCACGCTCGGCAAGCTGATGCTCATGTTCAATTCTTCGAGTCGCGTCTTCGCTCCGCCGGCGATCATGTTAGCGAGTTCGCCGACGGCGTCGATCACTTCGGGCGTCAGGCCGTCGGCCTGTTCGCCTAGGAGTCGGTTGGTCGCCGCGATCGCAAAGTCGGAGCTCATGCCGATCAGCACAGTTCCTTTTGCCTTGCCGGAGAGGCCGATGATGCCGCTAATCTCGTGTGATTGCGGGACGCCCTGCCGCAGGTAGAGTTGGCCCCGTTTCAGCTCGGTGTTGAGCATTGTCTTGAACACCGCGCTCGTCGCGTCGAGAAATGGGTTGACGAACTCAACTTTAATCGGCTGATAGCTCATGTGAGTCTCCACAGCCGGCGTTCAGCGCCCGGCTGCGACATTTCTCGGTGAATGAAAGCCTATAAATCCGACGCCCCGCGGCGCCGTGATGCGACGCGTAACAATAGGTCGCTCTGCGGCGGCAAGTCACATTTTTAGCGTGCTGTTTCCCAATCGCTACGATCGGCACGACCGACCGGACGCCGCAGACCATTGCCAGCTACAAACCGACTGGCGTCAACTGCCCGGCGACGGCGCGCCGGTGCCCCGGCAACTGGCCGACGCGGACGACAATCGCCTCGGATAACCGCTCAAGCGGGACCTGCAAGTCGACGCCTCCCTCCGTCCACGCGACCTTGTTCATCCCGTAAACGTCAGATGATTCTTCATCTTGGCCCAGGACGAAACCGCCGCCGTCGCGAATCGCCCGGCAGCCGTCGGCGCCGTCGCGGCCCATGCCGGTCATGATGACGCCGATCGCGCGATTGCCATAGATCATCGAGACGCTGCGCATCATCACGTCGACCGACGGCTTGTGGCCGCTGACATACTCGCCGTCGCGAACTTCGATCACGCCGCTCTCGCCGCGTCGCCGAACGGCGAGTTGCTTGCCGCCAGGGGCGACGTAGACGCAGTTTGGTTGCAGCACGTCGCCATCGGCGGCTTCTTTGACAGTGAGTTTCGACAGGCCGTCGAGCCGCTTGGCAAAAGTGCTCGTGAACGTTTCGGGCATGTGTTGAACGACGACGATCGGCGGCAGCGGCGGTTCCAGGCTTTGGAACAACCGCGTGAGGGCCGGCGGCCCGCCGGTCGAGACGCCGATGGCAATGCACCCCGCGGCGTTGCGAGCGATGGAACCTTCGTCCGACTTCCTCGCAACGGCCGTCGCCATTGCCGCACGTCGCTGTTGCCGCGCTTTCCGCACATGCAGGACGTGGCCGACGTCGATTCCCGCCATATTACGAATTTTAGCCGGCAGTTCTTCTCCGAACGCCAGACGCATCGCGGCGAGTCCCTCGGGTTTCGCGAGGTAATCCATTGCGCCGCGTTCGAGCGCTTCGACCGCCGACTCGGCAGAGCGTTGCGTGAGCGAACTGACGACAATCACAGGCGTTGGGCGACGCTCAAGAATGGCATCGAGCGTGGCCAACCCGTCGCGACGCGGCATCTGCAGATCGAGCGTCAGCACGTCGGGCTGCAGCTCGACGAGCGCTCGCAATCCTTCATCGCCGTCGCCGGCCGTTCCGGCGATCGTCAGATCGGAATGCGACGAAAGCAAGTCGACGATCAACTCCCGCACGAGTCGCGAGTCGTCGATCACCAGCACTCGAATTGGTTTCCGCGCCATAATTACCTTCTCAGCCCGCAGTTCCTTCATTTTACGGAAGCTGCTATCTGGCTCCCGCCAGCTCGCGTTTCTCAGCGACGGTTCCGGGAGCAGAACGTTTCTCCTGAGCCGCAAAAATCAGTTTGTCCGCCATCTCCACGACGCGATGAAGTTCCGGCTTGGCGATCTGAGCGTCCGCCGAGACGGCCTTGCCCTTCTTAGCGTTGTCGGGCGTGAGGATCGAGGAATAAAGCAATACCGGGATCTCGCGCAGTTGCGGATGATCCTTGATGCGCTTGGTCAAGTGGAACCCGTCGATTTGCGGCATTTCGACGTCGCTGATCACCAGATCAACCGGCGGTTGATCGCCGCGCGAGTCGGCCGCGGCAGCCAGCCAATTCCAGGCCTCGGCGCCGTTCACGAACAGCTGCACGTCCTGGTAGCCGCTCTGCCGGAGCGTGTTCTCGACCGCGTTGCGGGCGGTGACGGAATCATCGGCGACGACCACGCGCTTGCTGGCCCGTTCCACGCCGAGGTCGTTAGCAATGGCGCTACCAATCGATTCGCCGAGCGCGACTTGCTCGGCAATCATTTCGAAATCGAGCATTAGCACCAACCGCCCGTCGATTTGGCTCACAGCCGTCACCGGCGCCTTCGACTGGGCGACGATCGCCGGCGAAGCGAGGACTTGCGTCCAACTAATGCGGTGGATCCGTTCGACGACGTCGACGAGGAAGCCGATTTGGTGCTGATTGAATTCAGTGAGAATGACGACGGCCTCTTCGGGCGGGCAAGACGGCGGTTCATTCAAGTGCTGATGCAGCGACAGGCAGGGAATCACCGAGTCGCGCAGCCGAAAGCACCCGCAAATCGAAGGGTGCGAGTCGGGCAGGGCGGTGGTGCGCGGCGAGGTCAGCACCTCGCGGACTTTCGCCACATTGATGCCAAGCGTAAAGCCCCCGACGCGGAAGACGAGCACCTCGACTTCGTTCGTGCCGCTTTGCAGCAGGATCGCGTTTTCGGAGGGCAGGGAGGCGGACCAGTTCATTTCGCACCTCCGGCGGAAACCGCCGTTTCGTGGATGACAATCGGCTTCTCGCCGAACAACGTCGCGAGGGCGCGTTGCGCCCGCTCTTTGGCGAACGGCTTCACGATGAAGTCGGCCGCTCCCAGTTTGAAGGCTTCCTGCAGCACGTCGGTTTGGTCGATCGCGCTGACCACCAAGACTTTTGCACGCGGATCGAGCGCCCGCACGCCGCGGAGGGCGTGCAGACCGTCGTAATCGGGCATGACCAAATCGAGAGTCATCGCATCAGGCCGCAGTTCCTGATACTTCTCGATCGCCTGCTGGCCGTTGACCGCTTCGCCGACGACCGTCCAGCCGGCTTCGGCGGCCAAGTCTTTGATCATCTCCCGGACGATCATTGAATCGTCGGTCACCAGCAACGTATGGCTCATAATTCCATTCCTCGGTCAGACTCACAGCGCAACAGCGCTACAATTTTGCACTCGTCTCGCCCGCCGTTTCGACGACGACGGCGAATGTTTCGCAATCAAAGGTAATGCGGCGTCCTTTGGAGCCGCCTAAATGTTCCGCCACGATTCGCACGTTCGCAGCTTGCAGCGTTTGCCGCGTCGCGTCGATGTTCTGTTGGCCGATCTGGAACGGGCCGTTCGATGCGAACATCGTCGCCCCGCCGGCGAGTTTGCACGTGAGCCGACGCGGGTCGGCGCCGCGCGATTTCAATTCGTTCAGCATCCAAACGATCGCCGTGTCGACGAACTTGCCCGGCAGTCCCGGTCGGCCTGCCGAGCTCGGCAGCACGATGTGGGCCAGCGTGCCGAGCTTGCGTTTCTCGTCGTAGAGCGCCACGCCAACGCACGATCCCAGGACAGCGCTGGCCCGTTCGTCGCCAATCAAGACGGCGATCTGGCCCATGCCGACCATGGCTTCGGGGCGTCGAGTTGTGAGCGTAGCGGTCATTCGATCAAGTCGCTTCTTTGGTGTTCTTTCTTCTGCCTGATGTTCGTTACAACGTCGCCGCCGTGTCGCGGAGGAGCTCCAACAGCTCTGGCGACGGCACGAAGATTAAGTTCCACTCCACGCGCTGCCCAAGTCGCGAAAAACGCGTGCGGCAGAGTAGAACGCGGTCCTCGGTCATCGCTTGCGACATCACTGCCTGCTCGACGACGCTCATCGCGTAGTCCTCTGTCACCAGCGGCGGCGATGGCCAGAAGCGGCGGCCAGTCAGCGCGGTCATCGCGTTGAGGTAAGCCGACCCGAGAATGTTGCCCGTTTCTTGCAGGGCGGAAATTTCGAGATCGCCCCAGGCCGCGTCTGAATCAACGGGACGACTCAACAGTGACTCGATCAGCCGGCAGGCATTCGGGCGATCAAACGTGAGGATCAGCTGTCCGCCTAGGTCGCCGCCGACGGCCAGCATCACCAGCGTCGACAGATCGTCGGTGAGATCAAGCGTCAGCGCGACGTCCTCGACAGCCGCTTCGCGGACTTCGTCGAGCGCGAGCGTTACCTCGCCGTGCGTCCAAGCGCTCATGGCGGAGGAAGCCTTTTCGATCGCCGGCGCAAAGACCTGTTCCCAGGCCAACTTGGCTTGCGTGCTTTTGATAACGTTCGCGGTCACGTTCTCGTTCCTGCAGTTGTCTGACAATGTTCCAAATATGGTTCGCTTAGACAGCGACGGTTTCTTCTACTTCCAGAGAGCGTAGGCCTTGCTGCGACATCGTGAGCAACGAGCCAACGTCGAGAATCAAGGAAACTCGCCCATCGCCTAGGATGCTCGCCCCCGCCACGCCGCCGACGTTCTCGAAGTTCTCTTCCAGCGATTTGATGACGACGTCTTGCTCGCCGAGGAGCGCGTCGACGCGTAACCCTAGCTCGCTCCCTTCGACGCCGACGATCACCAGCGTCTGATCCTCGCTCGCCGATCGTTCGTTGGCGGCTGAAGCATTCGCGGCTGGTTGGTTCCACACGAATACGTCGTTCAGGTCGATCACTGACACGACTCGATCGCGAACTCGCGCCGTTCGTTGCCCGTGCACCGTGCCAATCTCTGCGGCGGAGACGCGGACGATTTCGACGACCGACTCGACTGGAATCGCGAACACGTCGCCGTCGATGACAATCAGCAAGCTTGGCAGAATCGCCATCGTCAACGGGAGTTTGATTTCGAACGTCGTGCCTTTCCCAGGCTCGCTGCGGAGTTCGATGGCGCCGTTGAGCCCTTCGACCTTCGACAGCACAATGTCCATGCCCATGCCGCGGCCAGAGACTTCCGTCACCTTCTCGGCAGTGCTGAAGCCCGGATTCCAAATGAGTTGGTAAATCTGCTGCGGCGTCATCCGCTCGGCGTCGCTCTCCTTCACCAATCCCTTGGCGATGCCCTTCGCAAGAATTCGGTCGGCGTCGAGGCCTTTGCCGTCGTCGGTGATTTGAATGACGATTCGGTTGCCCCGATGGAACGCATTGAGGGTGATCGTCCCCTGTGGATTCTTGCCAGCGGCGATCCGCGCTTCGGGGCTTTCGATGCCGTGATCCGCCGAGTTGCGGATCAAGTGAATTAACGGGTCGCCGAGCTCGTCGATCATGCGTTTGTCGAGTTCGGTCGACTCGCCCATGATCACGAGTTCGATCTGCTTGTTGCTCGTGCGCGTCAGGTCGCGGACGACGCGTTTGAACCGCATGAACAACGGGCCGATCGGCACCATGCGGGTGTCCATCACCGTGTTCTGAATGCCGTCGGAAACGCGATCGAGTTGGTGGACCGCCTCCGACAGATCGTTCAGCGCCGTTCGCATGTGCGAAAGCTGACCCAAGTCGTGCTGCAACGACTCAAGGTCGTCTCGCATCTGGCCGGCGATCATTCGCAGTTCATCGAGTTCCGGCGACGACTGGGCTCCGATGTATTCATCGAACCCAGTCGTCAGCCGCGTCGCACAACGATGGGCCGAAGTCACGGTGTTGAGCGTCGACTTGATCGTCGAGAAGCCTTTGAGCTTGGCGCCAATCTGCCCGAAGCGGGCGCGATTGATGACAAGCTGCCCGGCTAGGTTCATCAATTGATCGAGTCGGTCGATGTCGACTCGCAGCGTCTCCGCTGGCTTCGACTTGCCGCTGGAGCGAGTTTCGCCATCGCCCGCGTCGCCGCCACTCTCGGCCGCAGGTCCGCGAGCAGGGGTGAGGTCGCGCGTCGTCACCACCGCGTCATCGCTGGAACGGTCGGTCTCCACGGCGAAGGCGGTCGTTTCGCAGGCCTTCGACAGGTTGATCACGGCCGCGAGTTTTACCTCGGCGACGCCGTCGACGGTCAGCGTGCGACGCATTTCTTCCAACGATTCGCTCGTCGACAAGCCGAAGGTCAGGCACGCCACGCCGTTCATCCGCACCATGTCGGATTCGTCGGGATGACAGTAGCAGAACGACCCCAGGCCGCGGAGCCGATCGACCAGCAAGATCGCTTTCAGTTCGCTGAGCGGGAGTTCGGTCTCGAACTTCACATGGCCGACAAAGCCTTGGCCGTTGCGCGGGAACGCCGCGCGGGCGAGCGGCAAATGGGCATCGCCGCATTCCTCGCAAGGAGCCAGCGCGATTTCGCACGCAGCGCCGTCGGCATAGCCAGCCCCGCCGCTTGCCATGAGATTCTGGTATGCGCTGCTCAACCAATCTGTCGCGACGCCGGTGCGAAGGCCGCCTGTAAAAGCGCGGATCGCGTCGGCACACCGCAGCATCGCGTCGACCGATTCAGTCGGCACAGGCCGCTGCTGCCGGCGACAATCTTGGACGATGTCTTCCATACGGTGCGCGAGTCGCGCGACGCGATGGAGGCCAATCGACGACGCCGAGCCTTTGATCCGGTGACAGTTGACCAGCAGCGGCTCATTGGCGGCGACGTCTGGTCCGCCGACCAAAATTTCTGAGAGATCGTCGAGCGTTAGCTCGCTCTCATCGAGAAAGATCGCCAGATACTTAGGCGGAATGTCTTCGTCGTCGCGAACATCGGCAAGCGGATCGTCGCTGTTGTCGATCATCGGCAACGTCGAAACTTGCGTGACGCTCACGCGAGTGACGCCGCCGTCGATTTCGATCTCGCCCTCGGCAACGACAACGCTCGTGGCTTCCGCGGCCTCGGCCATACCCTGAGCGAAACGGCGTTCAATCTCTTCCGCCGAAGCAAGTTCCTTGAGCACCCCCTCGCGGGCCAACATCCGTTCAATGGCTTCGATCACTTCCTGCGAATCGCCGCCATCCTCTTCCTCGGCGCGGAGCGCTTCGATCATCCCTTCGAGCCGATCGACAGCCTTAAAGAAGACGTCGACCGTCTCAGCCGTTACCGTCAGCTCTGAATTGCGGGCCGCATCGAGCAGATTCTCCATCCGATGGGTGAGGCCGTTCACATTGTCGAGCCGCAGCATACCCGACAGCCCTTTGAGACTGTGGGCCGCGCGAAACATTTCGTTCAGCAGGTCGGGGCAGGGGTACGCGGGCCGCGACGGAGCAGGGATTTGCGTGAACTCATCCAATTGCAGCAAGCGCGCATTGAGCGTCTGCAGCAACTCGGTCGACTCATCGAGGAAGTCGCCGAGGATTTCGTCCATCATTTGATCGTTGTTGCTCATAACGTTCGCCGTATTCGCGGTCCGTTCGTACCGATCGACTTACTTGGTCCCTGGCCAGCGATGAAGCCAGCCGCTCGTCGACTCAAACTCGCTCACCAACTCGGACACACCCTCCGCGGCGCCGGTGATGAGGTAACCGCCTGGCCACAGCACGCGTTTGATCTGCGACAGCACCCGCTTCTTCGACTCGGCGTCGAAGTAGATCAGCACGTTCTTGAGGACCACCAAGTCGAACGGCATTTCTCTGAGCGGTTCGAGCAAGTTGTGGGTCTCGAAGCGGAGCAGCTTGCGATAGGCCGCTTTGAGCGACGCACACGCGCCGCCGGTCCCTGCTTCGAAGTACCGCTGACGGTAGTTTTTGGGAACCAGCCGCATCGCACGCTCGCTGAACGCACCAAGTCGAGCCTGAGCGACAGCCCCAGCGCCGACGTCGGTGCCGAGGATCTCGACCTGCCAGGCTGGCATCACGGGGAGGCGATCGGCCAAGCAGCAGGCAATCGTCGTTGCCTCGTCGCCGGTGCTGCATGCTGCCGACCAGACGCGAAGCGTCGCTTTGCGTTTGCCGGCCTTTTGCTCGGCCACCATTTCGGGAACGAACGTATCGCGCAGCCAGTTCCAATGATTCTCGTCACGAAACAGATATGTTTCGTGCGTCGTCACTTCCTGTAAGAACGCTTCCCATTCCGGATCGCTCGTCGCTGCGCCTCGTAACAACTTGTAGTAGTCGTCGTACGACGCGAGACCCGTCGCCCGCAGCCGACGCCGCAGCCGATTCGACAGAAGCGTCGTCTTCTGCGGCGAAATCGTGACGCCGATCTTTTCGTAGATCAGCTTCGCATAGTTCTCCAGCTGCTTAGGCGTCACGTCGATGACGGTCGGCAAGTGAGAGGGTAGCGTGTTGGCGGGAGTCGAAAGCATCATTCAATTCCAGGGAAGGTTTCGAGCGGCGAGTTGCGAGTAGCGAGCTGAGACGATCGTCTCAGCCCGCTGCTCGCATGTTCTCGCAACTCGTCACTAGTTCACCTTAAAGCCCGAGACCAGTTCGCGGAGCGACGCCGCTTGGGCGCCGAGTTCTTCGCTGCTCGAGGCCATTTCCTCGCTGCCGGCGGCCGATTGCTCGGTCACCTGCGAGATCATCTGAATCGCCTTCGACACTTCGACGGCGCTCTGAGCTTGTTCGACAGCCGCGGTGGCGATTTCAGTGATCTTCTTCGCGGTCGACTCAGCGCTGTCGATGATCTTCGCCAAGGCTTCGCCCGTTTGAGCACTCAGCGTGGCGCCTTCGCTCACCCGTTGGGTCGATTCCTTGATCAACGCCGAGATCTCCTTAGCAGCTTCGCTCGAACGCTCAGCCAACTTGCGGACTTCGTCAGCGACGACCGCGAACCCAAGGCCATGCTCGCCGGCGCGGGCTGCTTCGATGGCCGCGTTGAGAGCGAGCAAATTCGTTTGGCTCGCGATTTCTGAGATCACCTGGATGATCTCCGAGATTTGCGTCGACGAAGTCTTGATCCGCTCCATCGCTTCGACGCTCTTACGAACCGCGGCCCCGCCGTCGCCGGCGAGGGCGCTGGTTTGCTGAGCGACGCCGCTAGCGCCGGTCGCGTTTTCTTTGACCGCCTCGATGCTGCGGGTCAGCTCTTCGATGGTGGCGCTCATCTCTTCGACCGACGCGCTTTGCGTTTGGGCGCCATGGGCCAGCGTCTGCGCACTTTCCGACACAACGCGAGCGCCTTCAGTGAACTGCGCGGCGCCTTCAATCACCTGCATGATCACGCCCCGCAGGTCGGTCGTCATCTTTCGCAAGCCATTGGCCAGCTCGCCGACGGCGTCGTTGCCGTCCACGGTCAACGGCTTCGTCAGATCGCCGTTCGAAGCGGCGTTCACGACCACGAGAATCTCGTCGACCTTGCGACGCAGCTCGGCCTGAGCTTCGCGATCGCGCTGCTCTTGCTCTTTCTGAGCTTCCTGCAGGCGGATCTGCTCGGTGATGTCCGAGGCGTACTTCACTACCTTGTACGGCTTGCCTGCGGCGTTCAGCAGCGAACTGTAACGAGCTTGGATCCAGATTTCCTTACCATTCTTACCGAAGCGTTGGTACTGACCGGCGTCCGACTCGCCGCGATTGAGCTTCTCCCAAAACTGAGAGTACTCGACCGAACGGGCGTAGTTTGGATCGACGAACATCCGGTGATGCTTGCCTTTGATTTCGTCGAGACTGTAGCCGACCGCTTTCAAGAAGTTGTCGTTGGCGGCGACGATCGTGCCGTCGAGTTGGAACTCGATCACCGCCTGAGCGGCGCTGATCGCGGCAATCTGGTTCGCGTAGTCGAGGCTCTTCTCTTCCATCGCGACCTTGTCCGTGATGTCCGAGGCGTACTTCACGACCTTGTACGCTTTACCTTGCGCGTCGACCAAGGAGCTGTAGCGAGCTTGGATCCAGACTTCCTTGCCACCCTTGCCGAAACGCTTGTATTGGCCGGCGTCCGACTCGCCGCGATTCAGCTTGGCCCAGAACTGGGCGTACTCCACCGACCGGGCGTACGCCGGATCGACGAACATGCTGTGATGCTTCCCTTTGACCTCGTCGAGACTGTAGCCGAGCGTCTTCAGGAAGTTGTCGTTCGCCGTGATGATCGTGCCGTCGAGTTCGAACTCAATCACCGCTTGCGCAGCGCTGATTGCCTTGATTTGGTTGGCGTAGTCGGCGAACTGTTCGCGCATCAAGTCAAGTTCGCTCAAGCCCTTCTTGCTAGAAGCGACTGATTTGCCGTTACGGGGGGCCTTCGCTGTTGCGACCATGAAAGTGATTCCTCGAATTGGAAACTGTGTGATTTGTGGGAAAATTTCGGTGTTCGTTGCGAGTTAACTACGCGACCATTTGCGTCGCCGACGAAACGTCCGATAGCAGGCGATCGACGTCGAGCAAGATCAGTAGCCGCTTGTCGAGCTTCGCCAAGCCGGTCAAATAGTCGCGGCCGAGCCCCGAGACAGTCGGCGGCGGCGGAGCCATTTGATCCTTCGAAATCCGCAGCACCTCGCTGACCGCGTCGACGATGATGCCCGTCGTCTTGCCGCCGACGTTCATCACCATGATTCGCGTTTCGTCGGTGGCCGCTTCCTCAGCCATGCCGAACCGCAGCCGCAGGTCGACGATCGGAATGACCGTACTGCGCAGATTGATCAAGCCTTTGATGTAGGGTGACGTTTGCGGCACGCGCGTGATTTCGCCGACCAAGATGATCTCCTGCACCTTGGTGATCTCGATTCCGTACTCTTCGTTCGCCAATCTGAAACTGACGACCTGAATCGTCCCCGCATCCGCCTGCCGTTGACTCTGCGGCGCCAGTTTGACCTCGCTGTTCGACATGTTTCGCCCCTGTGTTGGTTAGCTGCCGGCTGCAGTCGCCAGCAACCGCCGTTCGATCATCGCGCACATCGTCCGCCGCGCGCCGGCTAGCCGACGCCTGCGGTTTCCATGCGTTGCGGCAAACGTCGAAGCGTGCGTTCGCTTCCCCTTGCCTGTCGAAACATAAGGCTCACATTGCTAACGGAATCCCGAATGCACGCGTGATATTTATTTTGTGGGTTCCCGTGCGCTGAAGCTCCCAGCCGACTTCGCGCGACACAGTCGATACAAGACGGCGGCGTCGAAGATTGGCTCGCACACATCCGCACGTCGCGCGGTGCGCGATCACGCACGAAGTACGGCAAGACGCAGCGCGCTGGCTCATCACGTGCGGAGACCGGCAACTTGACCGACGCGGGTCGCCGTGGAGTGAATCCCCTAGTCACATCAATGCAACTCATCACTGCAGGCGGAATCGGTCCGCTACTGAGTGCCGCGAACTTGGTGACGACGATCTGATTTCGACGCCAGACGTGCCTGAGGCGCGGTCACGGGAGGACCCCAGTGAGCCTGCTCGCCCGCGATTTTTCACGGCAAGCGCCGGATGAGGTAGCCCTTATCGTGAAACGCGTTACCGGAAATGGCGGGCGAGCCCGTGCGACCTACAGCCCGACGGGATTCCGTAGTCGCAAACCACCCAACGACTCGCGGAAACTTGTCTGGACATTTCCCTTTCGCATGCGATCATCAGAATCAACGGCACCCCAGCGGAGCGAGACGCTCTGCCGCGGCTTTTCCCCGCTCCATCAAGTTCGCCACGAAGACCGGTTTGCTACGAAGACCGGCGTTTTTATGCCTGCTGAATCACTGGTCTGCATCATCGACGACGACGCCGAGTTTGCCGGTTCGCTCGCAGTTCTAGTGAATTCGATGGGCGCTCGCGTCCAGACCTTTGCGTCCGCGGATGCGTACTTGGAGCAGTTTGATCCGCAGACGCCTGGCTGCCTAATTCTCGACGTCCGGATGCAGCGAACGAGCGGGCTAGCCCTGCAGGAGCGTCTCGCCAGCCTCCCTCTCAGCCCCCCCGTCATCATCATGACGGGGCATGCCGAGGTTCCCACCGCTCTTCGCGCGATGCGGATGGGCGCCGTCGACTTTCTGCAGAAAACGTTTCAGGAGTCGGAACTGTACGACGCGATCCAACGGGCGCTGGAGCAAGACGCTCGCACCCGAACCGCGTTTTTCCGCAAGGAATCGATCGATCGGCGGTTCGCCCAGCTAACTCCGGCCGAGCGTGCGGTTCTCGACCAGGTGCTCCAGGGCGAGGCGAACAAGTCGATCGCCGCGAATCTGGGCGTCAGCCGCCGCACCGTGGAAGATCGCCGCGCGCGGGTGATGCACAAGCTGGAGGTCGAAACGCTCGCCGACTTGGTGCGGATTGCCCTTGAGGCAGGCGCGCATATCTAGACGGCGGCCAACGTGCGTCGGCGATGCGGCAAACGCCCACCTGACGTTGCGTTTTTTGAGGATGTTTGGGCGTCGAGAATGGCGACAATTGCACTTCTCATTTCACAAGTGGAAGAACACGTTCTTCCCGTGGAGATGGCAATTTCAATTTTTAGTCTCTCCCGTCTACCATGACGCCATTGACCGTCGGACAAGGGAGAGCGAAGGCTCCTGCATGCCGATGCACCGAACGCCCCATGACGGGCGCCGGTAGGCATGCGCGGCTGCAGTCCCGCTCCTCTCTTCCGCCGATAGACTCAAGCGAGCACGGCCCAGCCGCGCCATCGCTCCGCGCCGCCGACGCCGCTAGGCGTTTAGCACTCATAGGATATCGTTGGTGGATTTTCAGCCTGCCGCTCACATCGTCGACAGCAACGCCGATTCGCGCAACTCGTTAGAGAAGCTTGTCGTCTCGATGGGGTTCGTCGCCGCTTCATTCGGCTCGCCGGCGGAGTACCTGGAGCAGGCCGGTACGAATCGTCGCGGCTGCCTGATTCTCGCATTGCCAGCCCCGGCGTACACCGGCCTCGGAACGCTGGAACATCTCACCTCGCTTCCCGACGCGTTGCCTGTCATCGTGGTCACTGATTGCAACGCCGTGCCCCCAGCCGTTCGTGCAATGCAACTAGGCGTCGACGCCTACCTGCAGAAGCATTGCTTTTCTGAGACGTCGCTATGGGAAGCGATCCACGCCGCATTCGCGCGCGACTCAGTACAGCGCGCTGCGTACGAACGTCGTCGGTCCTTACTCGAGCAATACAGCGAGTTGAGCCTGCGCGAGCGCCACATTTTGGAATTAATCGTGCAAGGGTGCGATCACAAGCAGATCGCCGACGATCTGAACGTCAGCCGTCGCACGGTTGAGAATCGGCGATCAAGGATCATGTCGAAGCTGGGAGCCGATACGTTTCCGCAGTTGATTGCCATTTCGATCGAACTTGGCATCCCGGCCGAAAAGAAACCGGGAACGTAAATTCGAAACTGCGGATGGACTAGGCTATCGGTTACAGCGTAACTCCGCAAAGATTCACGCGAATTCCAAGTGCGAGCGCCATCGCTGCTTTCGCTTGCAACGTCCGATCAGCCGCCGACGCGTCGTCGCTGTAGACGACCTGAATATGATTGGACTGGTGCTTCGCCATCAGCTGGTTGCGACTGACGCCGTGAAGTTGAGCGTGCATGATCGGCCACTGGTAGGTCGTCGCTTGCCAACGGCGTTCGGTTTCTTCGGCCGGCAACTCGACCACCGTCCCGCGGCCGAGATCCATGTGAAGGGCGTCGTCGGCCACGTAAATTCGCGACCAGACGATCTCGCCCGGTCGCGAGACGCCGCGGAGCGTGCTGCCGCCGCTAGGGAAGTACATTGCCGGCTGGCGGAACCCTTCGGCGCCCGCCCACCCATCGATGAAGTGCGCGGGCGGCGCGGCGCCGCTGATGAGCAGCACCCACACGTAACCGTCGACCGTGCCGCTGCGATCGACGTCGCCCCAGCGAATATCGTGTAGCGTGCTTTCGACCGGTTGGCCAAGGGCGCGCTGCACGCGGTAGGTAATGAGACCGTCGAGCCCCGCGCATTCGTCGACTTCGTTGAAGTGGACCACCGGCTCGCCGGCAAATAGTTCGCGGCCGCCGTCGCGACTACGAACCGGCGGCCGATCGGCGTTGTTGAGCGTTCCCTCAACCAGATCGCTCGCTGGCAGCAAGTCCTTGAGCCCTTGCTGGTACTGGATACCGATGAGGCTGCACCCAAAATCGTCGGCGAGCCGCACCGCCGCGACATACATCCGGCATTGGCGGAAGACTTGCTCCTGGGTCAATTCGGAAGCGCCATCGGAGCCGAAATGGAACCGCATGCCGCGCTCGCGGAACCAGTCGTAGACCGCCTTCGCTTCGACGGGAGCGACTTGGAGAGACTCGTAGTAGAGGGCCGACTGGCTAAGGCGTTCCTTGAACACGCCGGTCCGGTGGAGGAGATGATCGGGGATGATCGCGTTGAACATCCCCATACAGCCTTCGTCGAGCACTCCCATGATCGCTTTGTCGCGCTGGAGTTCCTCGGCGAGCCTTCGTCCCACGTCGGCGGCGTCGCCCTTCAGAGCTTCCACTGGCAGCGGATGCACGTGGTCAATTCGGTGGTCGCACCGTCCAGTCTCTAACCACGACTTCAGCCGACTGGTGAAATAGTCGTCGGTGAAGTCTTCGCTCCAGAGAGTCGAGTACCGCACGCCGGCCTTGGTGAGCGACGCGTTGAGGTTGAGCATCCCCACGAGCCCTGGCCATTGGCCGGACCAATTCGCCACGGTAATGATTGGCCCACGATGGGTAGTCAGCCCGGCGAGGACGTGGTGCGAGTATTGCCACACCGCCTCGGCGACGATGAGCGGGGCGTCGGGCGGGATCGAGCGGAACGTCTCCATTCCTTCTCGTTGGCTGGCGAGGAAGCCGTGACCTTCCGCCTCCTTGTAAGGATGAGCGCGACGGATTTGTCCGCCGAGCGCGGCGACGGCAGCGGTGAGCCGCTCCTCCATCTCGTGTTGAGCGGGCCAGCAGTTTTGATTGGCGGAGAGTCGTTGGTCGCCGCTGGCGAGCAGCAGCACTTCGCGAGAAGCCATGGTCGATGATCGCTGTGGAAAAAGATGTCCGCTGAGAAACGTCTACGAGCGGACATTGTAGCGATTACCCAGGCCATTCGCACCGAGTTGCGAGAGTGTTGTGAGCGCGAGAACAGCGAGCACCGCGCCGCTTGGTTCAGGAATCTCAACGGTCGCAGCGGCATCCGCCGAAGCCCCGCTCGCACCGTACTGCTGCCGCCAGACCTCGAGGTCGGCTCCGTCAACGATCCCATCGCCGTTGGCGTCGCCGTCGCTCGGCTCCCCGCCGCTGGCGACGCTGGCGCCACGTTGCCAGACGAGGAAGTCGGCGCCATCGACGACGCCGTCGAGATTAAAATCGGCGGAGATCGCCGCCGTCAATTTCAGCGTAAAACTATTCTCGGCTGCGACGAGATTCCAGGCGAGGCCGGTGACGCTCGGCAGCTCCAGCTGATCGAACGCGCCCGTCACGCCGCCTGCCGCGGTCGCGATGACGAACTCATCTCCTGCCGCGGGAACATACGCCGACGCTGGCGCGAACGCAACTTTAAGTTTGGCGTCCGCAGCGATTGTTAGCATCCCTGTCGCAGCCAGCGAATCGAAGGCGGCGAGGTCGTTAATCTCGATGCGCAGCTCTCCGCCAACCGCGAACGATGCGTCGCCCGCGTGGAGCGCCGCGAATTCAGCCGTCGTGCCGGGCGCTAAGATGCCCGCCACGGTCAGCGGTCCAGCAATCTGCCCCGTCCCGCCAAGCGTCGCTCCCGCCGCCACGCTGACGGCGCCGGCGCCCGTGGCGCCCGTCACCTCCAACGTCCCGGCGTCAACGATGGTCGCGCCTTGGTAGAGGTTCGTCTTCCGCAACTCCCAGCGGCCGACGCCGCGCTTTGTCAGCCTGCCCGTACCGTTGAGTTGTTTGTTCAACACGCCGCTGCCGCTGCCCGCAAGTATGAGCCGCCCACCGTCGAAGGAAACCAAGTCAGCGGCGCCGGCGTCGTTCCACTCGAAAGCGGCATTCGCTTCCACTGTCGCGCCACCCGCAAGGATCGTGAGCGAGCGCGTCGATTGCGAATTCTCGGCGATCGCCAGCGTGCCGTCGTTGACGAACATTGAACTCGAACCGTTCGGCAAAAATCCCAGAGTACCGCCAGCGACGCCGCTGTCGTGGAAGTTGCGTAGTTCGAGTCGCGAGCCGCCGCTGATGCGAATGGCCGAACCGCGCTGCACGGTGTTTTCCTGATAGAGACGCCCCGTGACTTGCACGTTAGCGCCATTTTCCAACCGCGTGTCGCGCTGCGCGCTGGCGTTGCCGGCGAAGATCGTTTGCCCGGCGCCGGTGAACAGCACGATGCCGCCGGTGGATGAGTCGCCGTTCGGCCGCGCTTGGCCGATGAGATCGCCCTGGAGGCGGAGCGGCGACGTGCCGTTATGGCGGATCTCGAGGTTCGACCAAACGTCGAGTCGACTGTTGATGAAATGGCCGGCCGAGCCGCCGTCAACCGCGAGCAGCGCCCAGCCATCGGGAGCATCGGCGAACATGAGACTCTCGACGGCCCCCCCCGCTTCGCCAAGCACGTACGCCGTCGCGCCGTCGAGATGAACCTCGCCGACGGTGCGACTGCCGTTCCAGGTGACGGCCATCCGCCGCGCCGCCGTTGTGCCAAAGTACGCCCGCTGGCGTTCGTAGCGGGCGCGGCCGTTCGACCAATTGGCGTCGGCGTCCCACGCCCCTGAAGTGCCGGTTCCCAACGACCACGCGGTGTCGGGCACGCTCGCCGGCTTTTGCCACACGCGAAACCAATCGGCCTGCGTCACGTCGCTTGAGCCGGCCGCCCACTGCGCGAGCGACGGAGCCCCCGGCCAACCGTCGACGGCGTAGTTGAAGATCGTGTACATATTCTGAAACGACGCCTGATTCGACGCCGTCTTCACCAGCACGCCGTCGAAGTAGTACTTCAGCTGCGTGCTCGTCCACTCGAGCCCGTAGGTGTGGAACGCGGCGCCGAGGTCGACGTTGCGATCGATCCACTGGCCGTTCGAGGCATTCCCCGAACCGGTCGACCAGTGGCTGTTCGCGTAGTACTGATCGTTGATTGATTCGTTGACGAACAGTGGGTACTCCATGACGTCGATTTCCGGCGGCCAGCCGGCGTCGAGCATCCAGAAGGCGGGCCACGAACCGCGCTTGCTCGGCATCTTGATTCGCATCTCGGCGTAGCCGTAGGTATAGCGAAAGTCGTTGTGCGAGCTGATGACGCCTGAGCTAAAACCTTTGCCGTTCGTCGCCTCGCGCGTTGCGGTGAGGCTGAGGACGCCGCCGCTTTGCGTCACGTTCGAATCGAGCATGTAGGCGTCGTGGTTGTGCGTACGACCCCAGGCGTAGGCGGTGTCCCACTTCACCGGATCGACTGTCGCCGTCGAGAACTCGTCGGCGTGGATGAGATGCCAGCCAGAACCGGGCGGATCGGCTTGCGCTGTTTCCTGTTGGCCTAAGTGCAGCGCCGTCGCGGCGAAGAGCGCGATCGGCAGTGTTCGCCGCGCAGCCCTGGCCAATGCACGGCGACGTGCGCCCAACCAGCACGCAGCAAGCGCGAACAGCGCCCCGCTTGCCGGTTCTGGCACGCTCGCCAGCAAGGCCGCGAACGCCCCCTCGCCATGCATGAGATTGAAATCGCTCTGGAACATGCGGAAGTCGGCGAAGTCGTTGAACCCATCGCCAGTGAGATCGCCGCGCGCGGCCCGCTCGATCGGCGTGAGGCCGCTGAGATCGGTCAGGTTGTAGAGTTTGAACTGCTCCCAGTCGGCGCCGTCGACGAGCCGGTCGTTGTTCAGATCGCTGCGCGACGTGATCGTGCTCACCAACCAGTTTCGATAGGCGGCAACGCGGGTGTAGTGCGAAGCGCCGCCCCAAATGGTCGGATTGCTGCTGGTGGCAGTGAGCCCGACGATCCGCCATTGGCTCGGATCGCTGGCCTGCGAGCTGAAGTTCGTGCCGTAAAAGCCGAACATCGGGCCGCCGCTGTCGCCAGGGCCCGCCAATCCTTCGACAAGCCGATTGGTCGACAGCAGCGACTCGCCGTTCGCGACGATCTGAATCTGCCCGTTGCCGGCGATCGTGCCGGTGTTGTAGGCATGATGAAAGCTCACCGCGCCGCTGCTCGTCCCCGTGACCGTACCGCCGGCGCCGGTCGTGTTAATCGTCCCCCACTGGCCGTAGCCGCCGATGTGCAAGATGCGGCCCGGTTCGTCAAAGCTGGAGTTCAACAGCTGCGCCGCCGGCTGCACGCCGGGAACGTTCGCCGTGAGCCGCACTAGCGCCATCTCCGAACCGCCGTCGGGCGTGAAGACTTGGCTCCCCGTGTAGACCGTGCCGAGGACATTGACCGAGATCTGCCCCGCCGGAGCGATCGCGCCGTAGTTCCCGCCGTTCTGCACGACGTGCCGCACGGTGAGCGCCCACTGCGAATCGAGCAGCATCGCCGTGCCGCGTGTGTTGTTTGTCCCGTTGTTGATGACGTGAACGTTCTCGAACCAGAGCGGGCGATTCGTTAGTCCGCCGGCCGAGACCGAGCCGAATGCGGGGTCGGCATTCCAGTAGACGGCCATGACCGTGCGCTCTCCGCTGAGGAGAGCGACAGTCGACAGCGCTACGAGCAGGAGTGATCGCCAGTGCAACATGAAATGATCACCTACTGCCGCAACCGCGCATGCCAACCGGCCAGCACCAGCCCGCCCATCAGCATCGGGGCCGACGCCGGTTCCGGCACACTCGCCAGCATGGTCGCAAAGGCGCCGGCGCCATTCAAGAAGTTGTAATCTGCCTGAAACTGCCGGAAGTCGGCAAAGTCGATGCGGCCGTTGCCGTCGAGATCGCCGCGAGCCGCGCGTTGCGCCGGCGTCAGTCCGCTCAGGTCAGTGAGATGATTCGCACGGAACACCGACCAATCTTGCAGGTTGATGGCGCCGTCGCTGTTGAGATCGCTCTTCTCGAACGGCAGGTCGAAACCGATCGCTGAAACCGGCGTCGCGAAGACCGTGCCATGATGCGGATCGCCTGTCTTCGGCAGCTTCGCCTCGGCCGTGCGATTGACCCACGTCTGCAAATCGGTGGAAGTCGCCACGCCAAGGTAGCCGGCGCCATACGCGTCGTAGTGCAACTGCCAGGTATCGCCGACTTTGATAATCGAGGGCCCTTCGACCGCATTTGGTTCGATCGCCGAGCCAGGCCCAATGATCGGCGCGGCGCCGCGCACGTACGGCCCTTGAGCCTCATCGCTCGTCGCTAGCCAAACGTTTTTGAAACCGTTCAGCTCATCCTTCACGGCCATCAAATAGCGGTCGTTTGCTTCGTCGCGGGCAATCATCCCGTCGATCACCGTTTGGCCGGCGTAATAAAACTCCTTCGGCTGGCTGAACGTGTTGAAGTCGCTGGTCGTAAATGAGTAAAGCTTGTGCGGCCCGTTGTTGAGGTTCGACGCCCAGACGACGAGATATTTTTCCCGCTCTTCGTCGTAGTAAAGTTCGGGCGCCCAGGTGTTCGCGACGTTCGTCCCGGCGCCCCACACCTCGATTCGCTTCGGCGTCGACCAGGTGACGAGATCGTCGGACGAGGAGTAGCCGATCGTCTTCGTCGTGATGCCGGTGGTCCACACCATGTGGAATTTGCCGTCGGGCCCACGAACGACCGACGGGTCGCGCATTTGGTTCTCGCCGGCGGGGAACGCGGGCGCCTGCGGCGGCGTGATGACAGCCTGATCGTTATTGAGTGGCGTAAAGTTCAGCCCGTCGGTGCTAAAGCTGAGGAAGACGCCGCTCAATCCGCCGGTCGGCCAGCCCCCTTTGAAGTAAGCGTAAACGTACCCGGTCGGGTCGGCCGCCAGGGCAGGGGAGGCGCTGCAAACAAACGCCAACGTCAGCAGCGCGCCCGCGAGGGTACGCCGACCAATCGATCGATAACAAATCATGTTGCCTGCTCTCTGCGAGAAAATGCATAACGCCGGGCCAACGTGGGGAGTTGGCCCGGCGTCCTTCAAACAGTCATGCTATTGCAGCGGAACGCTCAAGATACCGAACGCGAAGCCGGGAACTTCCCAGTCGCCGTCGAACTCAACGTCGCTCTGCACATCTCTGATCCGATCATTGTCGGCGTCGTTCGTCGCGCGGGGATCCTTGCCTGTGACGATCCACTGCGTCGCCGCTCGGCTCGGCTTCAGATCGGCGACGTCGAACTTCAGCTGCGCGGGTTTATTCGAGGGGTTCACGACGCCGATCGTTAGCGTCTTGCCGTCTTCGCTCAGCGCTGCGGCAACGTCGAGATGTTGCTCGCCCGCCTCGTAGTCGACCGCCACCGGCTGCGTGCCGAAGTGTTTGCGGTAGAGCATCAGCGGATACGCGGTCGTATCGAGGAACGCATCGGTCTTGGTCGTCTTGATGCAGCCGATGACGTTCACCGTCTGGGCGTAGTGAGCCATCCGAATGATGTCGGTATTCCGAAAGAACTCGTGAAGGCCCGCGGCGACGCCGAGCGCGTCGGCCAGGTCGTAGGCACAGCCAAGTTCGCCGTAGACGTAGTCGTTGTGCCAGTAGTTCCACTCGTCCATCACGATCGGAATCGTGCGATCCGGGAGCAGTCCCTGCCGCTTCTGGATGTCGCGATGGCCGTCGGCTTTTTTCTTCACCTCTTCTTTGAGCATCGCCACATGCTGGGCGACGTCGGCGGGGGTCTTCTCGCCCCACGGCGTCCGGCCACGGTAGAAATGCTCGGAAATGTAATCCATATGCTCGTGGCAATCTTTGAGCATCCCCTCCGACCACTTGGCGTTATCCTTCGGATCGAAGTTGCCGACGCCAATCAGCTCGATCGTTGGATCGGCCTTGAGCATCGCCTTCGCGACGAGATTGTGCTTCTGGGCGTACTGCGGCAGGGCCATGTAGCCGAGCTGCCAGTTGCCGAACATCTCGTTGCCGACGCACCAATACTTCACGCCGTACGGTTCGGCGTGGCCGTTCTTCACGCGCCACTCGCCGCCAATCGTGTCGGCCGCGCCGTTGCAATAGTCGACTTCTTGAGCGGCGGAGTAATCGTCGCCAAAGCCGGTGTTCACGGCGATCAGCGGCTCGGCGTCCACCTCGTGGCAGAAGATGAGGAACTCGTCGAGGCCGACGTCGTTGTGCTCGACGCCGGTCCAGGCCGGATTCTTGCGCGGCGGCCGACGATCGCGATCGCCAATTCCGTCGCGCCAGTCGTAGCCGCTCACGAAGTTGCCGCCCGGCCAGCGATACATGGGGGCGTCGAGTTCCTTCAACAGCGCGAGCGTGTCGGCCCGCATTCCCTTCACGTTATCGGCCGGCATCAGCGAGATCGTGCCGACGAGCACGTTCCCTTCACCGATGGCGTTGAGTTCGAGATTCGCGTGATCGGTCGTCGCACCAGCGGTGAACTCGAAGGGATACTTTTGGTAATCGCCGGTGAGCTTGGCAATCTTGTGCGGAGCCGGCTTGGCCTCGTCGCTCGTCTTCAGGGCCACTTCGACGGCAGCCGGTCTGTCGCCCGCCGACTTTAGCCACGCGTAGCCGATGTACTTCTTCCCCTTCACCACGCCGAGATCGCGCTGACGGATGCCGTGCCCTGCGGCGATTTGCGGCGTCTGCTCGCCAACGAACGGTTTTTCTTTCGCCATCGTGACGCCCTGCGCGTCGCCGATGATTTGCCACGGCGAGGCGCCGACGACGGGGAACTCGGTCTTCTCCAGCGACTTGTAGGGGGCGTAGTTCTCGGTGATCGGAAAGTAGAACTTGCGATCCTCGAGCATCTCGGCCCAGATCCCGCCGTAAATGCAGCGGCCGAGGTGCTCGATGAATTGGGCGTAGATGAAGGGATTGATGTCGGGACGGCGCTCAGCGGCGTTAATTTTTACGGTCGTCGGTTGCTTCGCTACAGAACCAGCCGGCGTGGAGACCGCATCGGCGGCATCGAGTCGTGCGATAGGCGAGGAGCAAAGAATCGCCGCCAGAGCGAACGCGAAGGCGGGTGAGGTTCTCATGGCGTATCTCTAGATGGGAGAAAGAGGTAATTGGTCGACTAAGTACTACTGTGGATTGGATGCGCCTGTCGATTGGCGGCGGACGGTGCGGATGCCAAACACGCCGCCGACGTAGTTGCCGGGCTTCGCGGAGAAGCGAATGTTGACGCGATGTTTTCCTGCGGTCAGCTTCTGCGGCAGTTCATATATTTGATCCCAGAACCGTTCGGGCCGATCTTGATGGAGCGATTGCGTGGCGATTCGCTCGCCGTCAACGAGCACGTCGAACTCTCGCGGCCCCGACTCGCTGCCCCAGTAGGTGGCGACGAGGTCGGTCGCCGCGTCGGGTGACACCGCCATGTCGAACGCGAACCAGCCGCCATCGACAGCGTGCCTCAACTTGCGGCCGTTGAATTCGTGCGGCGTCGACTTTTCGCCGGCGAGCTGATGATCGCGTTCGGCCTGCATCTCGCCGATCGCGAACTGGTCGATCGTCCGTGCCTCAAGTTCCTGCAGCCGCGCGTGCTCGGAGGCAATCTCGGCACGGCGGACTTCCCACTCGGGGGGCGTGAGGCGATCCCAGTAGACGAGGTGGCGATGATCGTACGTGTCGTAGAACGGTTTGAGTAGCACGTTCTCGGGCTGGCTCGCTTGGTGCGTGCGGAAGCGAAGCGATTGCTTTGCATCCTGCACCGTCGCGTTCTCCGCGGCGATCCAATCGCCGGCCGCCTCGCTCGCACTCACGATGATCGGCGCCTCAGGCCGGCTATCCGCCGTTCCCATGTCGCCTGCGAGCAAGATCGGACCGTAAAATGCGGCGACGCGATTAGCCCGATCGGGCATCGGCTCGCTGCGCAGCGACATCGGCAAACGGAACTCGATCACGTCGCCGTCGCGCCACTCCCGCTCGATCGTTCCGTAGTCGCCCGCGGAACTTTCGACATTCAATGGCTTGCCATTCAGCGAGATCGCTAACTCGCCCTTGATCCAACGGGGATGGCGCAAATGAAGCGTGAATCGTTTCGGCTCCTCCGTCGCGATCTTCAACCGCACTACGTCGCTGCGGGGAAACTCCGTCTCCTGCGTCACGCGAATGTCCGCGTCTTTCCAATCGAGTTGCGACGCAATGAATTGATTCACCCACAACTCGTCGTCGCCTGAATGAAAGTAGATGACGTCGCCGTAGCGGGAATGATTCTCCATGCCGCTGCCGTTACAGCAGGTGAAATCGAGCAGCCCCATGAACTTCTTGAAGTCGCCAGAACGGAGCGAGACGTAGTAGCAAACCTGCCCCGTTTCGGGATGCTGCGAGGCGAGGATGTGGTTCCAGAGCGCCCGCTCCATATAGTCGGCGTACGCCGACTGCGGATCACGGCAGAAAAGTGCCGACGACAGCTTCAGCATGTTGTAGGTATTGCACGTTTCACTGGTGGCGTGGCCAAGCCGATCGCTTAGCCGGCGCGGCGGGCCAAAATGTTCGCTGTCGCTGTTGCCGCCGTTGGCGTAGGTGTGATTCTCGGTAACCGTCTTCCAAAAGAATGGCGCGATCCGCGCGTACCGCTCGTCGCCCGTCAGCTCGTAAATCCGCTCGACGCCGATCGCTTTGGGCACCTGTGTGTTCGCGTGCTTGCCGGCGAGTTCGTCACGCTCCGCGGCGAGCGAATCGAGCACCTGCGTGTGGTAAAACTTCTTCGCAAGTTCGAGATACGCTTCGTTGCCGGTAAGGGCGTAAAGTTCGGCGAGCGATTCGTTCATGCCGCCATGTTCGCAGGCGAGCATCTGCTGCCACTGCTCGGGCGTGAGCTTGGCGGTGACATTATTCGCCCAGTCGGCTAAGCCGCACGCGACTCGCAAGGCTTGTTCGTTGCCGCAGTAACGGTAGGCGTCGATGAGGCCGGCGAATAGTTTGTGGAGGTTGTACCAGGGGACCCACGAACCATTGAGATCGAAGCCTGCTGAGCGAATCTCGCCGCGCGCGACTTCGCTGAAGACTTGCTTGCCGTTCGGCATTGCTCCGAGAAAACCGTCGCCGTTGGCCTCTTGGCATTCGGCGAGTTCGGCCACGACGTGCGCCACCCGTTCGCAAAACTGCGGATCATCGGCAACGCGGCTCATCCGCGCGCAGGCTGAAAGATAGTGCCCGAGCGAGTGCCCGGCGATCCCTTGCGATTCCCATCCCTCGTAATTCTTCGCCTTCTCCGGCAGGCCGGCTTCCTTGCGATACCAACTGAGCAAACGGTCGGCATCGAGGCTGAGCAGGAACTTAGCGTCGAGTTCCATCGCATGCCGGTAGGGCCCCGGCAGCAATTTGACGTCGCCCGGTTCAAATGGCGCGACCTGGAGTTCGATCTGCGGCGAGATTCGATCCTGGATTTCTCCGGCATTCATTTGGCCGGCGAAACTCACGACGAGCGTTAACACGATCGGAGATCGACTCACGATGCATCTTGCAAGTCGAAGAGAATGAACAAGGTTGCTAGACATCAGTTGGCGTCGCTCACGGTTTCATCGCCAGCCGCGGAGGTGAGGGCCCGCCACAAGAGCGGATCGACCCCGTCGGCGTAGTACTTCACCGAGCCGTCGCAGCGCGAGGAATTGACGCCGCCGGCATGCTGGCTCCGCGCAGCAATATGTTGCTGTTTGTGGCCGTTGCTATCTTGAATAGCCTCGCCAGCCAACCGGCCGAGCGTCACGTCGCCCGCAGCGGTAACCGTCGCAGTCAGCGGCTTGGGGATTCCCTGTTGAGCGAACCCACTCTCCACGTTGTTGATCCATTCCCCCTGCCGGCAAAGCGCATCCGCCGCAGCGGAATTTGGCGTGTTCCAACCAGTGAAGATTTGCCCGCCGAGCGCCGTTTGTGCATCCGAGTAGGGCCCGCCCCACGCCACCGACTCAGGAAGGACCTTCACCTCGGAAGTCATTAGTGTATTCGACGTTCCGTCGGTGATCATGTTAAGCGGCGTATCGATCCGTGGCCTGAACGGCGCCCCCGCGAAGAGGACGTTGACCGTCGACAAGTCATGTTGGCCGTATACCGTGTTGCCGGCGTTCACGACGTAGTTCGACCGTACGCGCGCCCAGGTGGGAACGTCCCATTCATTGCGTTGGAGGCCAATATCGCTGGGGCACTGGTGCATCGGCACAAACGCCGTTCGCGCTGCCAGATTCGATGCATCGCTAAATGATTTGCTTGGGTTGGCAAGGTTCGAAAGCCCCGCCTGCTCCATATAGGGCATGATCGGCAGATACCAACCATGGTCGTCGTACCAGCCGCCGGGACCGCCGGGGAACAGGTCCAGATAGCCCTTTTCTTGCCCCGCGGTGGCTGTGTTCCACCAGAACTTCGCCATCGGCGGCAGACCCTTCTTGCTGCTCTCGTAGTTTAAGAACGCCAGCGACAATTGCTTCTGATTGTTGAGGCATTGTCCGCGCCGCGCCGCCTCCCGCGCCGCTTGCACGGCCGGCAGCAACAACGCCACCAGCACGCCGATGATCGCGATGACCACCAGCAGCTCCACTAACGTGAATCCCGCACTGCGTTGACGATCGTGAACCATCGATTTCTCCTTGAGTCGCCACGGCGAAGCGACGCGCTTCGACGACGCAACTCGTCTCGCTCGAACGCGCTAACTCGCTAGATCGAAGTTCTGGTCCGCCCTATCGCTGGACACCTCCACGTCGATCCCCTTGCTCACGCTAGCCGGAACGATGCTGACCGTCTCTGCGACGTCGGTCCCGGTTCGTGCGCTCTTGTATGTCTTGCCGGTCGGCTTGTTGATACTGAAGTAAGCCTTCACAGCGCCCCTCGGTGTTGCGGGGGAATCGTACTTCCCGTCCGCGATCGGTACCGTGACGGCGCCGGCGCTCGTGCGAAAAGTAATGGCTCCATCGGCTCCGGCAGGCAGCGGCTGGCCGCCGATGGTGACTTGGCCTTGGAGGTGCGCCGTGTTCCCCGTCGATGAACCGCCGCCGCAGCCGGTGCACCAGCTCAACGTTGTCGTCAGCGCAAGCAGCGATACAAGTCGCATGACCACAGAACCACCTGCAGTTGGAATCAGCACGCCTCAACCAGTCGATACGAGTCGACGGCAGGCGCCCAGGACAAGTCGCGTGATGAGTTGCGAGCGGCAGATGGCGTGATGCTTCGTCACGCCATCCCTTCGCGTCGCCCTCGCATTATGGCACATGAAAGGAGTGCGCCCCATCTAGAATTGCGTAGAAAGTTTTAGACTTCGCGCAAAGCCATTCACGGCTCACGAGCAGCTACGGCAAAGCTTTCGGCCTGACGACAAGCAATGAAACGCCTTGCCGCGGCAGCGAGAACTGTAACTGGCAAGCCGACCTTTCCAACGCGACCGTCGTCGGTGCTTCCAGCAACGCAAGCTCAGAAGCAGCTTGCAGTTCGCGATACTGTTCCTGGTTCGGCGCGATCGGCGAGCCCATGCGCCGCCATGCGGCGTAGGCGTTGCTGTGCTGGTCGTCGATGCGGTAGTGGCGCACCTCGGCCGCCTTCCACTCGGCAGGCAAATGCTCGATCGCCAGCGTCACCGCGGCGTCGGGCCCGGGAACATCGTCATCATGGTAATGCCACGCGAGGACGGCGACGGTATCGCCGTCGCGGCTAGCAAGCGCCGCCACGTCGGGCCGGTCGCGGACGCCGCGCTCGATCATCTCCTGCAGCGGAATCTCGCCGCTGCTCGTCACGGCCAGCCGATCGCCCCCCATGCGGCTGAACATGCGAAACACATTCAGCACCGGCAGCGGAATGCCATTGCTCGCCAGTTGCCGAAAGCCGGCAAAATAGGGCTGATCTTCGAACTCGAACGCCCAGGTGACGGCGCCATCGAACCGCACGCCATGCTTATCGGCCAGGTCCTGCTTTCGCGCGAAGCTCGCCGCGGTGTAGCTCGAGTAGACCGTGCCGTTGCGGTAGCTGAACATCGGCCCCTGGCACGCGGCGCACCCTTCGGGGTCCGACTCGCCGATGACGATCGGTGTCTGCTTCAGCTCAGGGAACGAGGCGACGATGCCGAAGCCGCGGTCGATGGTCGCGAGTTGCGCTGAGATTCCCATGCGAACGTGCCCGTCGACGTACGTCGGGACGCCCTTCGCGTGAAAGGACACGAAATCGTGCGGCGTGCCGCGCTCGCCGGAGGCGAAGTTCTTGCCCCGCAGCGAGTGCTCCAAGAACGCCCGCGTGAAATCGCCGCCGTCGCCCGCTGAGTGAGGCCCGCCGACGCGAGCCGTAGGCAGCGCCCGCCGCACGCCGTCGACCGCGTAATCGTGCAGCTTGAAAAACTCCTCGCGCGTACCGCCCCAATAACCATCCGGCAGGCTATTCGCCTCGTTCCAAGTTTCCCAATACCAGCCATTTACTTCGTCGACGCCATACTTCTCAACACAATGCTTCGTCCACTGGTAGACCAATTCGCGCCACTTGTCATAATCCTTAGGCGGGTACCGCCAACCAGTGCTGATCGTGTTGTACGGCAACCCGGGCCGCCATTCGTGCCGATATGGTTGCGGATGCGTCGATAAGGCCTCGGGCATGAACCCGATTTGCACGTATGGTCGCACGCCCCGTTCGAGAAGGGTGTCGAAGATGCGGTCGGTAATCGTCCAGTCGTAGATTGGTTCGCCGTCGGCGTTCTCAGTGTAGGCGTTGGTGCTTCCCCACTTGAGGGCCGGCGTCCCGTCGCCAGAGGTGAGCAGGTTGTGCGTGCGAAAGTAAACCTCTCGCGGCTTCAGTTCGCCGAGTTGCGTGAGCAGCCGCTCGCCATCTTTCATATAGGTGTAGTTCGGCTCGTCGCCGCCGAAGAACCGCCAGATGGGACGTAGCGGGCCGCGCGTGGCGCTGGCGTCGACGCGGATCTCGACGGGGAAGGAACCGTCGGCAGCGTGCGCCGCGTTGGGGCAAGTGGAGACCAACGCAAACAGAATGATGGCGAAGAGCCGCGTCATGTTGTGCATCAAAGAGTGGAGGGGGGAGTGATGAGAGATAACGTGGGCCGTTATGGCATTTCTAGCCCCGGGCTCCGCCCGGGGGTCGGTCGCTATACCAGTAGGCGTAGCCTCACGTCACGCTACCCTTGGGCGAAGCCCGGGGCTAGTTGCGTACCTCGCAACATGCCGAAGGCCGGCAACGTCAAACAACACAACAGCCATCCGCCCGGCTCCGGCACGCCGGTCGCCGACGCAAACGCCCCGGCGCCATTCGCCGCATCGTAGTCGGCTTGAAACAGCCGAAAGTCTTTAAAGTTGTTAACGCCGTCGCCATCAAGATCGCCGCGGCCATACTGCTCGGCATCGCTCAGTCCGGCGAGATTCGTCAGGTTGAAACTGCGAAACACGCTCCAATCGGCAACCGTCAATTGGCCGTCGAAGTTGAGATCACTCCGTCCCAACGGCTGTCCGCCATTGCCGACGTACTCCACAGTCCCCGCCACGATACTGCCGTCGGCGAGCGTGATCGACAGCGCCAAATCTTCCACCGGCGAGCGGATCCACCCGCCACTGCCGCTGAGATTGAGTTGACCGCCAACGCCGAGCGCCCCGCCGTCGCCCAGCGACGCTTCACGAAAGAAACCGCGATTCCCAGCGGCCGACGTCACTTGCCAATCGTCGTTTGGATCGATCGAGCCGTTGCCGCCCGGGGGCGCATCAAGATTCCCCGCAATCGTTTGGAATCCAGCGGCATTGATCGCCCCCACGTCCGACGAGATCGAGTACGAACGAATCCCTGTGACAGCGCCTGTCTCGTTGAGGAGCGTCATCGCCCCCGTCGCGCGATTGACGGTCAGCGTCACGGCGAAGTTCGGCATCACCTGAAACAACTGCCCGGCGCCATCGACGATCAGTAGGTTGCCCTGATTGTCTTCTCCAAACGAAGTGACGCTGACGATCTGTCCCGCGTCGGGCGCGAACAGCGCATCCATATTCTGCACGGTACCGCTCGGGTTGGCAGGATTGAACGACCAGAGGTGACCGGAAACCGCGTCGCCGAAAACGTACCGTCCCTGCAGTTCGCTCACCGGACCGCGGTAGACATAGCCGCCGGTGACCGAGTTCCCTTGAAAAGCCGGATCGGGCGATAGTCCCGGATGGAAGTATTCGTAGGTCGGGTTCACGTTGCCCGCAGGCGGTGGGCCGCCGATCCCACCGGTGGGACTTGCGACGCTTCCTTCGCGCAGTCGCCAACCGTAGTTCTCGCCGCCCGCGCTACTAGCTGGCTGGAAGTTGATCTCTTCGCGGCGGTCTTGGCCGACGTCGCCGATCCAGAAATCGCTCGTCTGCCGATCGAAGCTCGCCCGCCACGGATTGCGAAGGCCGATCGCCCACAGTTCGTCGGCGCCATCGACGCCGACGTACGGATTGTCGGCGGGAATTGCGTAGTTCCGCTCCGGATCGGCCGGAAAGGCGTCGCCGTTTACGTCGACGCGCATGACCTTGCCGAACCAACTGTTCTTGTCCTGCCCATGGTTCGACGGGTCGCGCTGCATGCCGCCGTCGCCCTGCGTGATGTACAAATTGCGCTCGCCCGCCGCGACTTCCTGCGGGCTGAAGCCGAGCCAGCTGCCGTTGTGATTTGAATGGGGCTGGTTGAGCGACAAAATCGTCCGCGCACTCAACGGGTTGGCGAAGTTCGGATTGCCGGGATCAACCGTGTACTCGCGCACGACCGTCTTGAACTCCGACAGGCTGCCATCGACCGTTGGCGGCGTGCCGACGTGATTCACCGCCACGTTGACGTAGAACTTGCCGTTCGTCTGGAAGTCGGGATGAAACGTCATCCCGAACAGCCCGACCTCGGGAACCGCATATTCCTCGAGCAAGCTCGTGTCGTTGATCGTCAGAAACGGATTGTTGTAATCCACGAGTCCCGTCGTCCGATCGTAGATGACGATCCGCCCCAGGCCGCTCGTGATCGGGCTGCCATCGGTCCCGTCGGCCGCCACGCCGCCGAGTTGGGCGATAAAAATGCGATTATTATCGCCTGGCGCCGTCGTCGCGTAGACGGGGATGTGGAGATCGTCGGTCAGCCGCTTCACATGGTAGCCGGCGGCCGCGAGCGGAGTGACGCAGAGCAGTGGCGCAGCGACGGCGAGAAGCGTCGCCGTCGCGGTTCGACGTAGCATCGTCACGGGTTGATCCTCGGAAGAGAGCGGACCGATCAAGATTCGAAGAGAGGCGAACGAAAAGGCATCGAGCGAGTCTGCAAGCGCGCTCGCGCGACGAAGCTATCTATAGCTGCACGCAATCATCGATGCAAAATCGTTGCGCGATCTCTAAATTTATTTCCGCGATATCCGATTGCGACAAATCGACGATCGAATCATCATACGGGCGCTGAAGTTATCTGATTCGACTCCAACTAGTCGTATCGCGTGCTTCGGCGCTTATCGACTCCTTTTCCTTCGCGGCGTCATGCAACGCAACCGATCGTCGCCGACGTTGGTTCGCACGCAAGTCATGCACTGCTCTCTCACCGCGTGAAACGCTTCGCGCGGACAGCGTCGCGGTGCGTACCCATCGAGTCGTGATCGTTTGGTTCAAGACGAGGCAACCGTGCGCGTCGCCTAAGACGCATCTCTCTCTGAGTCTTCAACTGAGGTCTGTTCTCATGAAACTGAGTCGCATCGCTGGTGCTCGTCGCGGCGGAGTCTGCCGCTGGGTTCGTCACGCCGTAGTCCTTGCCGGAACGCTTTCGGCGACCGGTGCGTCGGCCGCGACGATCGCCCACTGGACGTTCGAGACGGACATGATCGCCGGCTCGGCGACGACCGGACAAACAGTGTCGCACCCATCGGCCAACGGGCTGCACGACAACGCGATTCCCGATCTCTCTGGCAACGGCAACCACCTGTCGGCGTTCGCCCAGAACGGCAGCTTTACCGCAATGCTGTTCAGCAACGTCGTGGCGCCGAATGCTCAATCGGGAACGACGCTGAGCATCGAGAATGCTCCGACGGCTTGCTGCGGCGTGCTCGGCACGCAAGACGACCTCGAGATCGGCGGCGTCAACGTCGGCGCCTTGCCGCAGTGGTCGATCGAGGCTTCAGTCAACTTCAAAGGGGTCGGCGGTTACCAAACAATCGTCGGCAAAGACGGCTTCGGCGAAGCAACGAACGGCGACACGCGGCAGGCAATCCTCTACCTGCAGAAAACCAACACGAACGTGTTTCGGATCAACTTCGTCGACGTCCAAGGTTACGTCCACATCGCTGACGGCACGACGCAAGCGGCGATCGGTCAGTGGTACCACCTGTCGGCGACCAGCGACGGCAACTCGCTCAAGCTGTTCGTCAACGGCATCCTCGAGAAGTCTTTTGACATGACGACGACGTTGTCGACTGATCGCTCGATGGCTGCCTTGAACGAAGCAGGTTTCGAGGGAACAGGGACGGTGGCGCCGTACGGCTGGACGACGCACCGTGGCATGTACAACGACGGCCACGGCGATCGCGTGAACGGTTACATCGACGATGTGCGAATCAGTAATGCCGCGCTCGCTTCAGCGCAGATGCTGTTCGTCGCCATTCCAGAACCGGCGACGCTCGCTCTAGCGGGCTTCGCCGTCGCGGGGATCTTCGCGAGTCGCCGCAGAGCATAAACGTCGGCCAAGAAAACACTGGGCACGGAGCAATCTGGCCCCCTCATCGGTCACTCATCGCACTTACAACTCACAACAGTTTCCCTATCGGAGGAGACGATGGCGATACGAACTTTCTGCCTGAGCCTTGCCGCGGTTGCGACGCTGTCGAACTCGGCTTCGGCCGCGCTCAAGCATCTTTACACGTTCAATGACGGCACGGTGACCGACTCTGTCGGCGGGGCCAACGGGACGCTCGAAGCGGGCGCGGTGGTCGTCGCCGGCCAGCTGACGCTCAGCGGCAGCGGCCAGTTCGCCAACCTGCCCGCGGCGACGATCGGCATCAACGCCTACACGAAGACGACGCTGGAGTTATGGGTCAACGCCGCGCCAGCCAGCAACAATCAGTTCACCATGGCCGCCGCCTTCGGTCGGCATGGCAACGCGGGCGCGGGTGAGGACGCTAACCTCGGCTACGATTACATCATGGTTCAGCCGACGCGCGGAGGCGGCGAGCTTTTCAGCCGCGTCGCGATCACCGACGGCACCTACAGCGAAGAGACCGGCGTCAACGGCTCAATCCTCGCCGGGACAGGCCAGAAGTACCTCGCCGTAACGATCGACTCCGCCGGCGTCGACAACACGACGCTCTCCTACTACATCAACGGCGCCCTGATCGGCACAGCAAACGGAACAGACGATTTGGCGGATGTCGGCAACGCCGTCGCCTACCTCGGCAAGTCGGTCTACGCGAACGATCCCTATTTCACCGGATCGATCAACGAGTTCCGCATTCATGACACGATCCTGACGCCGGCCCAGATCGCGGCGAGTTCCACCGCCGGCCCCGCTGGTCTCGCAGGGCCGACGCTGACGATCAATCGCGATACGGGCGCCGTCACACTCTCCAACCAGCAGGCGGCGATTCAGGTCTTCTCCTATTCGATTACATCGGCGTCGGGCGGGTTGAACCCTGCGAGTTGGACGACGGTCGCCGGGCATTTCGATTCCGCCGGCAACGGCTCGTTCGACTCGAACGACGTCTGGTCGACGACCGCGCTCACCAAGACGGCGATCACCGAAGAAGAACCTTTCGGCGACGGCGGAGCCGAAGATGGCGGCACGCTCGGCACGGTCACTTTCAGTACGAACGGCGGCTGGATCAAATCGTTCCGCGAAGACGTCGCCATTACGACGCAAGCCCTCGTCAACGGCGTGCCGACGACGCTGATTCCTGACATCAAGTACGTCGGCAACGGCGGTCAGCCCTTCAAGCGGAGCGACCTTAACTTCGACAACGTCATCAACGGCAACGATTGGATCGTCTTCCGCAACAACAATCTTGTGTCGCTCGATCCGAACCTCTCCGACGCCCAAACCGCCGCGCTCGGCGACCTCAACGGCGACGGCGTGAGCAACTTTCTCGACTTCCGCGTGTTCCAAGCCGACTTCGACGCCGCCAACGGCGTCGGCGCCTTCACCGCGCTGGTTGGCGCCGTGCCGGAACCATCGAGCGTCGCCCTGGGCCTCTCAGCCGTCAGCGCTCTGCTCTTGAGCGGGCGGGCATCACGCCGCCGCACGACGGCCTGATTCGCCCGCCGCAGCCTAAACAACAGCACTCGCACACTGAACTCAACGCCATAAGCGCATAGGGGATACAGCAGATGTTCGGACAACGACGTTACCTCAAAGCAGGACGAATTGCAGCGGCCTCGCTGACGATCGCGGCGGGCGCCGTGGCCGCGCCGCTTCACGCGGCGACCGTCGCTTACTGGCGGTTTGAAGGCGACGGCGTCACCACGCCCACCGACGGCGCCTTCGTTCGCGACACCAACGGCCGCACCGCCGTCCAACCCGACGGCATCCCGGTGATCGACGTCTCCGGCAACGGCAACACGCTCTACACCTGGGACAATAACGCCACCGGTCACCAGTATCGTCCGAACGTCCCGCAAACCACCGTGCTGCAGTCGGGGCTGCCGAACAACTGGAGCATCCAGAACAACGGCGGCTTCCCCGCGTCGTTTACCTGGTCGCAGCAATCGAACCCGAGCGGCATCAACGTCCAAAACTGGGCGCCGACGACGTGGACGATCGAAGCGTCGGTCAACACGACGACGCTCGGCGGCTGGCGGACCTTCGTCGGCCGCGACGGCAACGACGTCAATCCGAACGAAGCAGGCCTGGCGCCTTTCTACTTCCAAAAGGTCGGCGCCGATCTGCCGGATACCGCGTTCAACGATATCGATCACGTTCGCATTCAGTTCGTCGATGCGGCGGGAATTCCTCACGCGGCAATCGATCCCAATCCAATGTCTGCCAATCAGTGGTACCACTATTCCGCCACGAGCGACGGCAACACGCTGAAGCTCTTTAAGGATCAACTCGATGGCGCCGGGTACCAAATGGTGGCCTCGACCGACATCAGCGCTAGCGCCAATCGCGCCATGATCAACCCCGGGGTCGACGTCAACGGCGATAGCTGGGGTTGGACCGTCGGCCGCGGTCGTTACGGTACGAGCGATAACCCGAATGACAACCACGGCGACCGCTGGCTTGGTTACATCGACGAGGTCCGCTTCAGCGACGTGGCCCTCGCCCCGACGCAGTTCCTGTTCAAGCCGCAGCCGAACATGGTGCTGACGGTGAACAAGAACACCGGGGCCGTCGCGATCAAAAACACGAGCGCGTCGCCAATCACCTTCGACTACTACCAAATTGAAAGCCCCGACGCCGACGGGCCCGGCGGGGCGCTCAGCGTCGCCGGTTGGAATAGCCTCAACGACCAGAACATCGATGGCGGACTGGCGGCCGACTTCAATGGCGTCGGTGGCGTCAATGCGGCCGATCTCGCCGTTTGGAAAGCAGCTTACGGCGCGAACGCGAACGGCGACGCCAACAACGACGGCAAAACTGACGGCGCCGACTTCCTCGTTTGGCAACAGCAGTTCGGCCAAACGGCAGGCGAGGGCGATAGCTGGGATGAATCAGCCGGTTCGTCGAACACGATCCTCGCCGAACTGTTTCTCAACGGCTCGACGACGCTCGCTCCCGGAGCGCAGATCAACATTGGCAATGCCTTCAACACGGCGATCTTCGGCGCCGGCCAAAACGGCAATCTCACTTTTAAGTACGGCGTGAAGGGTGATCCAGCGCTCAGCGGCGGCGGCGTGAACTACGTGACCACCGGGCCGATCGTCGCCGTCCCCGAGCCAAGCTCGCTGCTGCTCGCGGCGGGCGCGGGCGTCATCGCGTGCGGCATGCGGACGGGGGGCCGCCGCAAGTCGCACTAACTGACGTCGCAGAAGCCCCGTCTCTCCGAGCCGCTCGCAGGGGCAGCCTCGGAGAGACGGGTCGCTGCGCCTGTACGCCTTGCTTCTCGTTCCCGCGTTCCGCGTGAAAACGAGGCGATGGCGTCAGTGCCGATGCTCGCGACGAAACTGCGCCGGCGTCTTGTGTAACTGCTTCTGAAACACCTGCGCCAAATACGCCCCGCTGCCGTACCCCGATAGCTCCGCCACCTTCGGAATCGGAAAGTCGGTCTCCAACAGCAACCGCTGCGCCCGCACGAGCCGCACCCGCTGCAACTCGTCGTACGGCGTCCGATTGATCGTATTCTTGAACTTCAGCTCTAGGGCTCGTCGCGAAATCTGCAGATGCTCGACGATGTCGTCGATGCCAATCTGCTCGGCGGCGTGGTTGTGCATCAACTGCAGGGCTTCGGCCACTTCTGGGTCGTGCACCGCCGAGGCTTCGGTGGATCGCCGCTCGACGACGTAGGTCGGCTCGACGACGAGTCGTTCGCGCTTCTTCACTTCGCCGCTCATCATGCGGTCGAGCAGCGCCGCGGCGCGATAGCCGCCTGCCTCGGCCGCCAAGGCGACGCTCGACATCGGCGGATCGGCCAGCTCGCACAGCAGTTCGTCGTTGTCGACGCCAATCACCGCCACCTCCAGCGGCACCGAAATTCCCGCCGCGCGGCAGGCGTCGAGCACCTGCCGTCCGCGATCATCGTTGCATGCCATCAAGCCAATCGGCTTGGGCAGCTGCGACAACCAATCGGCGAGGATCGACTGCTCGCGATCCCACCGCCCGCCGTGCCGTCGCCGCGGGCAATCGTAGATGATCGGCTGGAAGCCTGCCTCGGCCAGCCGCTCGCAAAATCCTCGTTCCCGATTGTGCGACCACAGCCGCCCCGGTTCGCCGACGAACGCATACTGATGAAAGCCGCGCTCCATGAGATGCTCTGCAGCCAGCCTTGCCGCTGCGACAGAATCGGAGCAAATCTCGCTGAACTTCGCGAGCTGCGGCAAATCGGTCGGCAGATTCTGCGAGATGTCGAGGGCAATCGTCGGCAGCTTGGCCGCGGCGATCACTTGGGCGATCTTCGCCGTCTCGATCCGCGCGATGATTCCCGTGCCGCCCCACTGTTTCATCTGCGGCAATGCCTGCTCAAAGTCGCCCGGCGTCACATAAAAACGCCACGGCCCGTGCAGTCGGCCGTAGCGCACAATGCCGCGGAGCATCGCCCGGCCGTAGCCGCGCGAGGTCTCGATCAGCAAGGCCACCTTGGGAATATCTTGCTTCATGCGGCGATTGGAGAGGAGGGGAGGCAAAAAGCCAGAACGGGCCCGCGCCTTTGGGCTCCAACTTAACCACGCCGCCGCGAGCCGTCAAAGCAGCGTCATGAGTTCGCCGGTCACCGCGGCCGATCGTTCGTTTCGAGCTCTCCGGCGTCGCAGACGATGACGCCGGCGTCCCCTTCCAGCAACAACCGGCCGTCGTCGTCGATGCCGAGAACACGGCCCGTTACGTCGCCGCGCGGCGAACGCCAGCGGCGTATTTCCCCGATGTAAGCTAGTGCGTCGCGCAACTCGTCGAGCAACGAACTTCGGCCCTCCGCGGGTGTTCCAGCGAAACCGCAAGCTTCCAGCTGCTCCATCGCCGCCGCGACTTCCAGCGCCGTCCGCTCAATAACTTCCGGAACTTCAATGCGACGCCCGGCGGCGTTCGACAGCGTCGTCGCGCGGTGCCGCAGCGGTTCTCCGCTCGCTGGTTCGTCGAGAATCTCCTGGCTGAACTCGACATTCACGCCAATGCCAATGAAAATCGCGTCGCCGCCGTGCTGCGCGCCGACCGACTGCTCGCACAAAATGCCTGCCACTTTGGCGTCGTTGATCAGCAGATCGTTCGGCCACTTCACGCGGACGTCGAGCGCGAACGCCGCCGCCTCGGGCGGCATGCCGCGCGTCGCGAGTTCCAACAGCGATCGCCGTACGCCCACCGCCGTCGCCAGCGACGCCGTGCGGTACGCACTCGACTCCAGCCGCATCGGCCAGGCGATCGTCATCCACGCTCCGCCGCGCGGGCTGAGCCACTGCCGCCCCTGCCGCCCGCGGCCGGCGGTCTGTTCCGCCGCGGTCACCAGCACGCGTTCGCCGGGATGAATCGCCGCGAGCAGCCTCGCTTGGGTGTTGGTCGAATCGGTCACGTCGAAATGAATGCGTCGCATGGTGAGGCCCAGCATACCCCACGTGCGGCGGGGCGAGCAGGCTGCGATTACCGCGTTTTGGGGGCTGAACTTGCCCCCCGCTTCCCGAGTACAATGCTGGCATGCGGTCCGCCGCTCGCTTTTGCTGATCCTCCTCCGATAGATGCAGAACAGGCCACCATGCAAGTTTCGCGTTTGATGCGGCTCGCTGTTTCCGCTCGGCTCACTTCGTTCACGCTCGTAGGCTTCGCCGTTTCAATCGCCGCTGCTGGCTTTGCTGCGCAGGCACTCGCTGAAGAACCACAGAGCGACGGGCCCATCTCGCAAGCGGCCAAACTCTCCGCCGCGTCGTTTCAAGTCGAGCCTAGCTACACCGTCACTCCCGTGGCGAGCGAGCCGCTGTTCGCCAACCCGGTCGCCTTCTGCTTCGATCCCACGGGCCGCATCTTCATTGCCGAGACGCATCGCGTGCACCATGGCACCGAGGACAATCGCAACCACATGGATTGGCTCGACGACGACCTCGCCGCGCAGACCGTTGCCCAACGTCGCGCGTACATCGAACGCCGCATGGCAGACAAGCTGAATCACTACACCGAATCGAGCGAACTCGTCCGCTTGCTCGAAGATCGCGACGGCGACGGAGTCTACGATCACTCAAGCATCTTCTCCGAGGGTTACAACCAAATCGAAGATGGCGCCGCGGCAGGCGTACTCTGGTTGGGCGATCGGCTCTGGTTCACCTGCATCCCCAATCTGTGGGAACTGCGCGACGCCGACGGCGACGGCAAAGCGGAGGAGCGCAAGTCGCTCGCCTCGGGCTTCGGCGTTCACTTCGCACTGTTCGGCCACGACCTGCACGGGCTAACCGAAGGTCCCGACGGCAAGATCTACTTTTCGCTCGGCGATCGCGGGCTGCATGTCGAAACGCCGAACGGGGTGCTGACGAATCCCGACTCGGGCTCCGTGTTGCGTTGCAATCCTGATGGCTCGGACCTCGAACTGTTCGCCACGGGTCTGCGCAACCCGCAGGAGCTCGCCTTCAACGAGTACGGCGACCTCTTCTCGGTCGACAACAACTCCGACTCGGGCGACCGCGCGCGCGTCATTCAGATCGTTGAGGGGATGCGCACCGGCTGGCGGATGTCGTACCAATACCTGCCCGATCGCGGGCCGTTCAATCGCGAGAAAATCTGGCATACGCAAAACGACGAGCAGCCGCGCGGGATCGTTCCGCCGATCGCCCACATCAGCGACGGCCCTTCGGGCCTCTGCTACTACCCCGGCACCGGAATGACGGACGAATGCCAGAACTGCTTTTTCCTCGCCGACTTCCGCGGCGGCGCGGCAGCGAGCGGCATCATGCGGTTTCGCCTCGAACATCAGGGCGCCGGCTACAAATTGGCCGATCACTCGATGTTCATGAAAGGCATCCTCGCCACCGATTGTGACTTCGGTCCCGACGGCAACTTTTACGTCGCCGACTGGATCGACGGCTGGAACGGCACCGGCATGGGCCGCTTCTATCGGGTCGCCGACGACAAGCCGGAACTCGTCGCCGCACGCGAGCAATCGGCGCGTGAGCTGAAAGAGATTCCATCGCTCGCCGTCGACAAGCTGATCGCGCTGCTCAGCAACGCGAACTTCCGCGTACGGCAAGCAGCGCAGCGGCGGCTGGTTGCCATCGGCGCCGATGCCGCGGGGCCGCTGCAACAACTCGCTGCCGATGGGCAGGCCAACCAGTTCGCTCGGCTCCACAGCATTTGGGCGCTCGGCTCGCTCGCGATTAAGCGGCCGGCGCTCTTCAACGAGTTGGCTAAGCTATGCCAAGACGCCGACGCCGAGGTGCGCAACCAGGCGGCCCGCGCCTTAGGACGTGCTCGCAACTTGCCCGACCAAGAGCGCAGCAAGTTCGGCCCAACGCTCGTCGCGCTACTCGAAGATCCCTCGCTCCGCGTGCGAGCCTCCGCGGCGACTTCACTCGGTTCCCTCAAATTCGAAGCGGCGCTCGGCCCCTTGCTGAAAGCAGCCGGCACGGACGCCGCGGCAAACGATCCGATCGTTCGCACCGGCATCGTCGTCGGCCTCGCGGGGAGCCAGCCGGCCGCAGCGCTCGTCGCCTCAGCCAAAGACGCCAACGTCACGCAACGGATCATCCTGACGCTCGCCCTCGGCAAGCAACAATCGACGGAAGTAGCAAAGTTCCTGAACGACGCTGATGAAGCCGTCGTTCTCGAAGCCGCTCGCGAGATCTGGGACGTGCCGATTCCGGCAGCGAACGCGGCACTGGCCAACGTGCTAAACAAGGTGAAACCGACCAACGAGCCGCTGGTCCGCCGCGCCCTCGCCGCGAGCCAAGCGATGCGCACCGCCGAGAATATAAAGCAAGTCATCGACTTCGCACGCAGCCCGCAGGCGCCCGCCGCGATGCGCGAGCATGCTTGGGATCTCGTCGGCCACTGGGCCGAACCGTCACCGCGCGATCCGGTCCATGGCCAATGGCGAACTCTCGCCCCGCTGCCGCAAGCGGAGGTAGTCGCCGCACTTGCGGCGGCGTGGCCGGCAGGGGAAGGGGCGAAGTTCTCTGATTCGACCGGGGCCGTCGTCGCCGCCGAGCTCGGCCTACCGGCGGCGCTAAATGCATTGCCAAAGCTCTTGGCCGAGGCCAAGCTCGACGGCGCCCTGCAAGCCCGCGCGATCGCCGCGCTCGACAATGCCGACGATGCGATCGCCGAACAAGTGATCGCGATCGGCCTGCAGTCAAAGTCGCCCGCGGCCCGCACCGCGGCGGGACGTTTGCTCGCCAAGCGGTTCCCAGCAAAGGCCGTGGGGCAGCTCAAGCAAACAGCCGAGCAAGCTAAAACTGCCGAACGGCAAGCCGCGCTCGAAACGCTCGCGAAGATCGATCTCCCCGGGGCGCGCGACGTGATCGCCGCCTGGATGAGTCGCGTCGAAGATGGCAGCTGCCCGCCGGAGCTGCTGCTCGAAGTGCTCGATGGCGCCAAAGCTTCGGCCGACAAGTCACTGGTGGAGCGTGCTGAGAAATTCGCTGCTAAGCAAGCGGCTAGCGATGTTCCCGCCGAGATCTACGCCGGCTCGCTCGCCGGCGGCAACCGCGCCCATGGTCGCGAGTTATTCCTTTCCAACGAATCGCTCTCGTGCCGGCGTTGCCATTCACTGAAGCCGGGCGAGCAACTCGTCGGCCCCAGCCTCGCCGACGTCGGCGCCAAGCGAACGCCGAGCGAGATCATCGAATCGATCATCCGTCCCAACGCGAAGATCGTCGAAGGCTTCCAAACCACCTCGATGCTTCTCGACACCGGCATGGTCGTCACCGGCATCATCCGCAGCGAAGACGATAAGCGGGCCGTCCTGCTCAATGCCGACGGCAAAGAAGTTGAAGTCGATATGGAAACCGTCGAAGATCGCGTTCAGGGACTCTCGGCAATGCCGGAAGATCTCATGAAGTACATGTCGCCGCATGATCTGCGCGACTTGGTGGCGTTTCTCAGTTCGCGCCAGAAAACGTCCGGCGACGAAGCGGCGGACTCCGCAGCGGGGCACAAGATTGAAGAATAGCCCTAGTCCCCGGCTCTGCCCGCGCGTCGCGTGACATTGGGCAACGGCCCGCGGTGTGGTGACCGACCCCCAGGCGAACCCCCGGGGCTAGAATGCGGGCATGGCCGCTACGCGTTCGCGAAGTTGAACCGAATCTCTGATTGCGTCTCGTCGATCCGCTCGAGCAGCCCCACGTCGACCGTCAGCTCGCCCCACGGGCAGACGTACGGGATGCTGATCTTCCGCAGCACGCTGCCGAAGTCGATCGTGTGGTTTCTGCCGACGACGACGCGCGGCAGGCCGAGCCGCATCTCCAAGTGTTCGAGACCAGCCTTCGCGCGGCCGGCGATCATGTTCGTCACTTCGCCGATGGCGTCGGCTACTTCGGCATTGAGCGATGCGGGCCGTTCGCCCAGCATTTGCTCCGCCACGCAGAGGGCAACCTCGCGTTCGACGCTGAAGACCACCGTGCCGCTGGCCTTCCCCGAGAGACTAATCACTCCGCTAATTTCGTGCGCCGGCTGAAAGTTCGCCCCCAGCGCGAGCGGGCCGCGCTGCAGTTGGCAGTTCAGCATCGTGGAGAAGACGTCCACGGCTGCGCTGAGGAACGGATTGATGTGCTCGGCTTTCACGGTTCTATCGATCAGCTCATGGACCATTCACGGCTTATGTCTGAGTGATTGTCAAACCTAGCACATGCCTATTACGGAATAACGTGGGAAGATACTACCACCCCCGAACTGTGGGGTAACGATCGTATCAGCTTTGATGCGCATAAATTTTCATCATCTCACAAGCAAATACACCGGCTTGACCTAGCTTTCGTTTGTCCGCAAACCTCGCCACGCGTCAACCCGCACGTTTTGAGCGTGCTAGCGCGGCGGGCCCTCAGCGAACTACGGAAACTTGATATGGCCGACGACGATCTCGACCTGATTGCAGAATTTGTCGCCGAATCACGCGACCATCTGAGCAACATTGAAGGCCAATTTCTCGAAATTGAAGCCAATGGGGCCGATATCGACGTCGACCTCGTGAACCAGGTCTTTCGAGGCATTCACTCCATCAAAGGCGCCGCGGGCTTCCTCGGCCTGGTGACCGTGAATCGGCTCGCCCACAGCCTCGAGAATGTCCTCGGCCTGATGCGTACCCGCGAGTTGACGCCCGATTCGGTGAAGGTCGACGTCATGCTCCGCGCGTCGGACGCCTTGGCGAAGCTCGTGAACGACCCCGCGGCGTCGGAAGGCGCCGACATCGATCAACACGTCAGCCAGCTCGACGATATCTTCGCCGGCGCTCAGTTGACGCTCGAAACCGTCGCCGTGAAGACGCATGTCGCCGTCTCCGCGGAGGAGCAACGTCAACTCGATATGACAGCGGCGGTCGACTTCGTCGAGCAAGCGATGTTCGTCGAAGAATGCGAAACAACGCTGGCCCCGGCGCCAATCGTCGAAATGCCCGTCGCGCAGCCGATCGCTGCTCCGGTTGCAGCGGCTAATCGTTCCGATGAGTGTGATCAGCCCACAGCTCCCGCCACGAACGGCGCAACGACGGCCCCCGCCGAATCGAGCATTCGCGTGCAGGTCGGCGTCCTCGACAGCCTGATGAATCTGGCCGGCGAGTTGGTGCTCGGCCGCAATCAGTTGATTCAAGCCTTGAACGCCGACGGGCACGCCGGCATCGATGCGGTCGCCTCGCGGCTCGATCAGGTGACGACGGAACTCCAAGAAGCGATCATGCGGACCCGCATGCAGCCGATTGGAGCCGTGTTCAGCAAGTTCCCGCGCGTCATCCGCGACCTGAGCGCGAAGCTCGGCAAGCAATGCAACATCATCATGGACGGCAAAGAGGTCGACGTCGACAAGACGATCCTCGAAGCCATCGGCGATCCGTTGACGCATCTCGTTCGCAATTCGATCGATCACGGCGTCGAGCGTCCCGAAGCTCGCACCGCGGCCGGCAAGCCGGCGATGGGAACGATCTTCCTGCGGGCGTACCATGAAGCAGGCAAGGTCCGCATCGACATCGCCGACGACGGCGGCGGCATTCACCCGGAAAAGCTGCGGTCGAAAGCTGTTGAGAAGGGAGTCGTCACCGCTGAACAAGCTTCGCGGCTCAGCGATCGCGATGCGATTCGCTTGATCTTTCACCCTGGTTTCTCGACCGCAGAGAAGATCACTGATATCAGCGGCCGCGGCGTCGGCATGGACGTCGTCCGCACGAACATCGAAAAGCTCGGCGGCGCCGTCGACGTCGATTCCCGCCCCGGCATGGGCACGACGATCCAAATCACGCTGCCGCTCACGCTGGCCATCATCCCGTCGCTAATCATTCAGTGCGGCGACGAACGGTTCGCCATTCCGCAGGTCAACATCTCGGAACTGGTGCGCCTCCGCCGCGAAGAGATCGGCAAACGACTCGATCGCGTCAAGTCGGCCGAAGTGCTGCGGCTCCGCGGCTCGCTGCTGCCGCTGGTGCGTCTCAATAACGTGCTGCGTGCCGACGGGTCGACCGGCAGCGAGGCTGACCAAGAGCGGGCGACGACTCACATCGTCGTCGTGGAATCGGGACAGCAACGTTTCGGCATCGTCGTCGACGCACTGCACGACTCCGAAGAAATCGTCGTGAAGCCGCTTGGTCGGCACATCAAAAACGTGCCGTGCCTCTCGGGCGCTACCATCCTGGGCGACGGGCATGTCGCGTTGATTCTCGACGTGGCGGGCATCGCCATCCATCAGCAAATTCGCGCAGCCCACGACGAGGCGATGGCGAGCAAAGGAGACGATGGCGCCGGCGTCAACGCCGACTTGCAATCGGTCCTCTTGTTCACGAACCACCCGAAGGAACACTTCGCCGTTTCGATGGACGTCGTCTCGCGGATCGAGCGGATTCGCTGCGATCAGATCGACGCCGTCGGCGGTCAGGAGCTGGTGCAGTACCGCCAATCGAGCGTGCCGCTGCTCCGGCTGGAAAACATCATCACCACGCGGCCGACCGATCCGCAAAGCTGGGTATACGTCATTGTCTTCACGATCGGCGCGAAGGAAGTCGGTCTCGTGGCCCCCTGCCTCGAAGACATTCGCCGCGTACCGACCGACGTTGACACGCAAACCTTCCAAGAGGTCGGCGTCATCGGTTCGCTGGTGATCAACGACCGGGCGACGCGCTTGGTCGATCTGTTCAAGCTGGCTGAGCGCGTCCACCCCGAGTGGTTCGCTGATCAGCCGAAACCGACCAGCGAGCCCGGCAAGGCGCCGGTCGTGTTGCTGGCCGAAGACTCGACGTTCTTCCGCAAGCAAGTGAAGGCGATGATGGAAGAGCGAGGCTATACCGTCATCGACTGCGAAGACGGGCAGATCGCCTGGAATCGCTTGAATGAAGAGAAGCTTGAAATCGACGTCGTCCTCACCGACATCGAGATGCCGAACATGAACGGCTTCGAGCTCTGCCAACGGATCAAGGATTCGTCGGACTGGGGCAAGGTACCGGTGATCGCCCTTACCTCGCTTGCCGGCGCCGCCGACATGCAACGAGGCATGGACGCGGGCATCGACGATTACCAAATCAAGATGGATCGCGAGAAGCTGTTGACCTCGCTTCACAATTTCACCGGAGCGAAAGCGGGCGCCAACCGCCGCTGCCTGCAGCCCGCTTAACATCAGACCACGTCGACGCCGGCCAACGCCGCGTCGAATCGCCCCCTCGGAGTCGTTTTCATGGTTGCCGCCAAACCCGTTAATCGCCAGAAGAGCCTCGCCGAACAGCAGTTCGCGACGTTCTACGTCGGGCACATGCTGCTCGGCGTCGATATTCGCGTGGTGCAAGAGATCAATCGCCAGAACGAAATTACGCACGTTCCGCACGCGCCGGAGTATGTCTGCGGCGTGATCAATCTTCGCGGCGACGTCGCGACAGTAATCGACCTGCGATCGGTGCTCGGCCTGCCGCGCACGGTCGCCAATCGCGATCGCCGCAACTTGATCGTCCATTCGGGAGACGAAGCGATCGGCCTGCTGGTCGACCGCATCTCCGACATTCTGACGCTTCGTTCCGATGAAATCAGCCCGGCCCCAGCCAACGTCGACGATCTCGACGGACGGTTCATCGCCGGTGTCCATACGCTTCCGACAGGCATCCTCGTACTGCTCGACATTGAAAAGGTACTCGCCGACCAACGCGCCGACGCCTAACGCCATCGCCTCGCATTTACATCCGTTACCAAAACAATCTGCCTCCAACGTTTTCCAGGAGTGACTTCCATGCCCGCTGCCACGCTGAACGCTAAGACCAAGAAGGCGCCTCAATCGAAGGCGAAGACCACCAAGACGAGTCCGAAGTCTGGCGCCGCCAGCGTCGAGTTGCTCGGCCAGATCAACGCCATCAACAAGGTGATGGCCGTCATTGAGTTCGAACTCGACGGCACGATCCTCACCGCCAACGAAAACTTTCTGAACGGTCTCGGCTACGGACTCGACGAGATCCAGGGCAAGCACCACCGCATGTTCTGCGACCCGGCCTACGCCCAAACGAGCGAATATCGCCAGTTCTGGGATTCGCTGGCTCGCGGCAACTTCCAAGCCGGCGAGTACAAGCGCTTCGGCAAGGGGGGTCGCGAGATCTGGATTCAAGCCTCGTACAATCCGATCTTCGACGCCGCAGGCAAGCCGTTCAAAGTGGTGAAGTACGCCACCGACGTCACCGCCGCGAAGTTGCAGAACGCCGACTACCAGGGTCAGCTCGCCGCGATCGGCAAAGCTCAGGCAGTGATTTCGTTCAACCTCGACGGCACCGTCGTCGAGGCGAATGATAACTTCCTCGCTTGCCTTGGCTACTCGCTCGACGAGATCAAGGGAAAGCACCACCGCATGTTCTGCGAGCCGACCTTCGCTCAGTCGCTCGAGTACCGCGCCTTCTGGGAAGCCCTCAACCGCGGCGAGTACCAAGCCGCTGAGTACAAGCGGCTTGGCAAGGGTGGGCGTGAGATCTGGATTCAAGCTTCGTACAACCCGATCCTCGATTTGAACGGCAAGCCGTTCAAGGTCGTGAAGTACGCCACCGACGTCACCGAGCAGAAGCACGCCGCTGAACGGGCCTTGGCTCGCACCGCGAAGCTGGCCGCTTACCAAGAAGGCGAAGTGACGAAGGTCTCGACCGTCTTGAGCGCCGTCGCCTCGGGCGATCTCACCAGATCGTACGACGTGGCCGCGGCCGATGACGACACCCGCGAAGTGTGGGGCACGTTCACCAAGATCGCCGGCGCCGTCAACGCGATGGGCGAGAACCTGCGGCACGTCTTCGGCGGGTTGACGAATAACGCCAACCAACTGGCCGCCACCTCGACTGAACTCTCGGCCACGGCGACGCAACTCGCCAGCGGCGCCGAAGAGACCAACAGCCAAGCCGCCACGGTGGCTGCAGCTGCCGAAGAAATGTCGACGAACATGACCAACATGGCCGCGTCGACCGAAGAGATGACCGCCAACGTGAAGAACGTCTCGACCGCAGTCGAAGAGCTGACCGCCAGCATTGGCGAGATTGCCAAGACGGCCGGCCAAACCTCGGCGATCGCCAACACGGCTGCCCAGCTCGCCGATTCGAGCAACGTGACGATCGGCCAACTTGGCTCGGCTGCCGACGAAATCGGCAAGGTGATCGAGGTGATTCAGGACATCGCCGAGCAGACGAACCTGCTCGCGTTGAACGCCACGATCGAAGCGGCCCGCGCCGGCGAAGCTGGCAAGGGTTTCGCCGTGGTCGCCACGGAAGTCAAGGAACTGGCCAAGCAAACCGCCAGCGCTACGCAAGACATCCGCAGCCGCATCGAAGGGATCCAAGCTTCGACCAGCGAAGCGGTTCGCTCGATCAAGGAAGTCGGCGAAGCGATTCAGCGGGTAAATTCGGCGTCGACCACGATCGCCGCCGCGGTGGAAGAGCAAAGCATCACCACCCGCGAGATCGCGTCGAACGTCAACCAAACGGCCGCCGCTGCGAGCACGGTGTCGACCGCCGTCACCGAATCGGCTTCCGCCTGTGCGGAGATCACCCGCAACATGGTGGGCGTCGATCAAGCCGCGAAGCAAACCGCTCAAGGGGCTTCGCAGACGCAAGTGGTTGGTTCGGAATTGTCGGCTCTGTCGGAACAACTCCGCAGCATGGTCGCTCAGTTCCAACTGTAAGTCAGGACGCAACGGCTGAGGGACGCTCGTAGTCCCACGACGCGCGCCCTGCGTAACGGCGATGAAGGGGGAGAACCCGCAAGTTCTCCCCCTTCTTGTTGCGCGGCTGCAATGTCGTAGTAGGCTTGCGTTGGTTGCTGACTTTTTCGACATCCGTGTTTGTAAATGACTCGCCATGAATCCCTCTCCGCTACGCGTCCTGGTCGTCGATGACTCCGCTCTGTATCGCAAGGTCGTGCGGTCGGTCGTCGAGCAGTTGCCGAACGTTGAAGTGATCGGCCACGCCCAAAACGGCCGGCTCGCGCTCGATCGCATCATTGCCGACAAGCCCGATGTGATCACGCTCGACATGGAGATGCCGGAGCTCGACGGACTCGGCCTGCTCCGCGAGTTGAAAGAGCGGCAGATCAAGCTCTCGGCGATCATGATCAGCACGCTCACCACCGCGGGCGCCCAGGCGACGAGCGCTGCATTGCAGTTGGGAGCGTTCGACTTCGTGCTGAAGCCGACGCTGCCCGATATGGAAGCGAACGCCCGGCAACTGCGAGCCGACCTCACGCCGCGGATCGAAGCGTGTCGGATTATCAGCCGCGGCAAGCTGCCGGTCAGCGGCGACGCAAGAACGCCCGCTGCCGCTGCAATGGGGGCGCCGCTGGCGGCACGCATGGCCGCTGCCGCGCCAAAGCTGCCGTGCCCGTCGCTTCGCAAGACTCCAGAAATCATTGGCATTGGCGTGTCGACCGGCGGGCCGGTCGCCCTCCACAAACTGTTGCCGCTGCTGACGCCCGCGACGCCGCCGGTGGTGCTTGTCCAGCACATGCCGCCGATCTTCACGAAGACGCTGGCCGACGATCTCAATCGCCGCTGCCAAATCGAAGTGGTCGAAGGTCGGCATGGCATGGTGGTTCAACCGGGTCGCGCGATCATCGCACCGGGCGGCAAGCAAATGCGGATCGTGCGCGACGAGTTCCGCACGACCGTTCAAATCACCGACGATCCGCCGGAACGGAACTGCCGGCCGGCCGTTGATTACCTCTTCCGTTCGATCGCCGCCGAGTATGGTTCCCGCGCTTGGGGAGCGATCCTCACCGGCATGGGAGACGACGGCACGCTTGGCGCCCGCGCGATGAAGGAACGGGGCGCCGCGATCTTCGCCCAGGACGAAGCGACCTGCGTCGTTTACGGCATGCCGCGCTCGGTTGCCGAGGCAGGGCTCGTCGACGTCGTCGGCCCGCTGGAGACGATCGCGAGCCGCATCAATGAATCCGTGCTGCAAGGAGCCGGGGTATGAGCAATCTCACGCCAGCCGACGTCGACGCCGTCTGCGACCTCGTCGACAACCTGTGCGGCATCTGTTGGGATAGCTCGAAGAGCTACCTCATCGAATCGCGTCTGTCGAACATCTTCAAGCGGAGCGGCTGCGCGAACTACAGCGACTTCGCGCGCAAGGTACAAGCAAACCTGCTGCCGCAACTGCGCGGCGAGGTGATCGACGCAGTCACGACGCATGAGACGCTCTGGTTCCGCGACAACTCGCCGTACGAAGCGCTCAAGCACAAAATTTTTCCGGAGTTGATCGACGCGAAGGCCGGGACGCCGTATCCGAAGCGGATTCGCATCTGGTCGGCCGCGTGCAGCACGGGGCAGGAGCCGTACAGTATCGCAATGACGCTGGCCGACGTCGTACCCGACGTGCACCGCTGGGACGTGCAAATCGTCGGCACCGACATTTCGCCCGCTTCGGTCGAAACGGCGAGCCGCGGGATGTACAGCGAAATGGAAATGGGCCGCGGTATGGACCCGCAGCGACTGAACAAGCACTTCACGAAGCACGGCGCGCAGTGGAAGATCAGCGACGAGATCCGCTCGATGTGCAACTTCAGCACGCGAAACTTGCACGATCCGTTCGCTGGCTTCGGTCCGTTCGACGTCATTTTCTGCCGCAACGTCGCGATTTACTTCACGGCGGCGGATCGGAAGAACATCTTCACCCGTATGGGGCAGATTCTGCATCCGAACGGCTGGATTCTGGTTGGTTCGTCGGAATCGCTGACCGATGTCGGCCCCAAGTGGTCGCCGCAGTTTCATTGTAAGGCGAACTGCTATCGGCCGACGTTGACGGCCGAGGCGGCGTTGGCGCTGGGCGTGCGGCGGTAATGTCGCGTGTCACGTCGTGTCGCTGATGTCGTATTTCGCATTTTAGGCGACACTAAGCCGAAGTTAGGTAGGTTGGGCGATCTTGCTCGACTCGCCGTGCGTAATGGTCCGCAGCGCAAGGCGCGCTGCGAACTACCCCCCGGATGAACCGGGGGGCTCGCAGACCGGAGGCCCCACGACGCGCCTACTTGGTGCTGTGAACTCGGGTTCACGTTAGCAGAAATGGTGGCCTGGTTTCGACAACTAAATTTGGCCACTTAGCACTTTTACTCGTCGGGCGTGGGAAGGGTGGCCGCTGCGTAAGTCGCTCCGGCGGGTCGTTGACCCGCGGCTACTTTGAGAGGTCTTCGAAGCGTTTGTTGACGATCGGGTATTGCTGCCAATCGTTGTAGTCGAAGTGCCACCATTCGATCGGGTTCACCGTGAAGTTTTGAGCCTCCATCGCTTCGCGGAGGAGCTCGCGGTGGTAGCGCTGCAGCGAGGTGCCGCCGGGGTAGAGCGGGAACGATCGCGGCGACATCTCGTCGTAGACGCCGACCATTTCTATTGGCTCGCCCGTCTTCAGGTCGTAGAGCGTGAGGTCGACGGCGCAACCGCGGTTGTGGCGGGAGCCTTTTTCGGGATCGGCGACGAAGCCGTGGAAGTTGTCGGGAACCGAATCCCAGAACATCTTCGTGACGTACCACGGGCGATAGCCGTCGTGGATCAGCAGGCCGTAACCTTGTTCTTTGAGCGCCTGGTGAGCGCGAACGGTTGCTTCGGCGGCGGGACGCTGCAGGAATGATTGCGCCGACTCGTAAACGGGGACGCCGGTGAAGTTGCGGTCGGTGGCGTAGCGGACGTCGAGTTTGATCGTCGGATCGAGCTTACTCGGCTCGGCGAGGTCGGGCTTGCGGAAGGGGCGGGCCTCTTTCGGAGGCGTTGCGGCGAGGGCTTCAGTCCGCAGCACGTCCATCGGGCGGAGGGGGCGAATCTGGAAGACGCCGCCGGGGAAGTCGCCAAAGTTGCGGCGTTTGAACGTCACGTCGGCGGCAACCGCCTCGGTCGCGGCGCCATTGGCGTCGCGTTTGAAGACGATTTGCTCGGCGGGGTACAGGCCGGCGTTAGGGAAGGCGAAGACATTCTCCGAAACTTCCGTGAGCGGGTAATTGTAGAACCACTCGATGAGCGCCCAGAGTTGGCCGCGGTCTTCGTAGATGTAGAGGATGTTGTGATCCTCGCCGTATTCGCCGAGAAGGCCTTCCCAGCGGCCAGGGCAGGGGGCGGGCTTCGCGTCGGGGAGTCGAGTCCAAGTTTCGCCGGCGATCGCGATCGATTGGCCGTCATCGGCAGGCGTGATCTCGGGGCCAGAGGTGTGCGGATCGTCGACGATGAGCCGCTCGCCGAGGGCGCGGACTTCGCTGAGCAGATAATCGTGGCTCAGCAGCAGTTGGTTGCCGTCGGCGAGCAGGCGGAGCGTGCGGTCGCCGTTCTGGTAGAGGCCGGCACGCGCGCGGGCTTGGCCGGCGGGTAGCGGCGTCGTGAGATCGATCGCGGGGAGCGGCTTCCCTTCGCGCTGCGCGAGCATCAGCCGCAACGCATACTCGGTCAGCCGGCGAACGAAGCCGCCGCCGCCGTCGAGCGCACAAACGGTGGCGACGCCGATCTTTTCTTCCGGCAGGCCGATGAGGTTTGTCGAGTAACCGTAGACCGCGCCGTTGTGGCCGAAAGTGGGGTGACCGTCGAACTGATCAACGCGGAAGCCGACGCCGTAGAGGGGTTTTGCTTCCGTGCCGGCGCCGACCGGCTTGAGCATCGCGGCGAGCGTGGCAGGCGAAATAATCTGTTGGCCATTGAACTTTCCGCCTTCAAAGAGGGCAATCAGAAAATTGGCGAGATCGTCGACGCTGGCGTAAAGGTTGCCGGCGGGAAGCGTGCCGAGGTCGAAGGTCGGCGCCGCGAAGCGGGCCCGCGGCGGGTCGTGCGGGAAGTGGGGCGCCCACATCCAGGCGTCGGGAATCTGTTCGGCGGGAACGCCGGCGCGGAGGAAAGAACTTGCATCCATGCCGAGCGGTTCGAGCAGCGTCGTTTGCAGATGCTCGGCGAACGGCTTGCCCGCGAGACGCTCGACAATGAGACCGGCGGCGGAGACGGCTGTGTTGGAGTACTTGGTTTTCGCGCCGGGTTCGTCGACAAGGGCCGTCTCGTTGAGCGACGCGACGGTCTCGGCGATTGACGGTTGGTTGGCGTCAAAATAGTTGCCGACGGGCGACTCGCGGATGACGCCCGACTGGTGATTCATCAACTGGCGAACGGTCGGCTCCTTGCCGAAGCGGTTTTCCGGTTTGAAGTCGGGGAGGTACTTCGAGACGGGGGCATCGAGGTCGATCTTGCCCTGTTCGACGAGTTGCATCACGGCAACGTCGTTGAAGAGCTTTGAGACTGAGCCGACGCGGTAGATCGTGTGGCGATCGGCGCGGGAACCGTCGGCAGCGTGCTGCTCGCCGAAGCCGGCGGCGTAAACGATTTGGTCGCCGGAAACGATGGCGATCGAAACGGCGGGGAGATTCTTTGAGGCTTGTTCAGCGGCGACGAACGCGGCGAGTTTTTCCGCGATCGCTTCGTAGCCGGGGGCGACGTCGGCTTGCGGGGCGGGCGCGTCGGCGGCGTGCAGCGACGAAATCCGGTGCGCGCCGAGAGTGGCGACGATCGTACACGCGAGCAGCATGGCGGCGCGGGGGGTTCGGATGATGCTCACGCGGGGGATCTCCTGTGATGACTTCTGCGCAACGACGCCGCCGTGCGAGACATTATGCCTCGAATGCCGTCGAGGGCCAACGCACCTGCGGTACGCATCACGGGTTCGATTTTGCGCACAGTGCGCCGCGACGGGGGAATTCGTGCGACAATCGGGCGGTCGTCAGTTGTCAGTGGTCCGTTGTCAGTTGCGAAATGCGCTGGGGGATTAACCCGTGATGTTGCCAAGTTCCATGAAGACGTTGTGCGTGTTGCCGATGGCGTTGTTGCTGTGGATCTCGATGGGGCAGGGCGATGAACCGGCGCAGCACTTTGATGTGTTGATCACCGGCGGGCGCGTCGTCGATGGGACGGGGGCGCCGTGGTATCGGGCCGACGTTGGCGTACGCGACGGGCGGATCGCGGCGATTGGGCGGCTCGAAGGCGCCAAGGGACGCGAGACGATCGACGCGACCGGGCTTATCGTGGCGCCGGGCTTCATCGACATGATGGGGCAGACGGCGAACCCGATGTTCGACGATCCGAAGACTTCGCTCAACTTGCTGACGCAGGGGATCACGACGATCAACGCCGGCGAGGGAGATTCGGCGGCGCCGCTCAGCGACAAGGAAGCAGCCGAGATGGGTCGGCAGACGATGGCCGAGTACTTTCTGGCGCTCGAGCAGAAGGGGCTGCCGCTGAACGTCGTGCAAACGGTGGGGCTGACGCAGATTCGGACGATCGTCATCGGCGAAGAAGATCGCCGGCCGAGCGACGAGGAACTTGCGCAGATGGAAGCGATGGTCCGCGAGGCGATGGAAGCGGGAGCGATCGGCGTCTCGACGGCCCTCATTTACCCGCCGGCGGTCTATGCCACGACCAAGGAGATTGCGGCGCTCGCGAAGGTGGCGGGCCAGTATGGCGGCCGCTACTACACGCACATGCGGAACGAGGGGGCGCGGCTGCTGGAGGCGATCGACGAAGCGATTGACGTCGGCGAGACGGCGGGGACGCCGGTGCACATTTACCATTTGAAGGCGGCGGGCCGCGCGAACTGGGGGAAGATGCCGCTGGCGATCGCGCGGATCAAGGCGGCGCGGGCGGCGGGGATGCAGATCGCGGCCGACGTGTACCCCTACCAAATGAATGGGCTGGGGCTCGAGGCGTTCATTCATCCGCGGCATTTCGCTAAGGGACGCGAGCAGTTGTTGTCGCAACTCGATAAGAAAGAGCTGCGAGCCGAGATCCGTGCGGAGATGGAAGGGGAGGGCGAGTGGGAAAATTGGTATCGGCATGTGGGGAAAGATTGGAATCGCGTCCTCATCGGCAATTGTGCGGATGCGAAGTACGCGCGGCTGGGCGGCGAGAGCGTCGCGGCTATTGCGAAGGAGATGAAGCAAGATCCGTGGGATACGTTCTTTGATCTGGTGCAGGCGCAGTCGTTCGCGTTGCCGCAGACGATGAGCGATGCGAACATCATCGCGGCGATGCAGGAAGATTTTATTTCGTACTGCACCGACGTCGGTCCGGCGGGGGAATCGCGAAGCGTTTCGCATCCACGGGCGGCGGGGGCGTTCCCGCGGGTGCTGGCGCGGTACGTGCGCGACCTCGGCGTGATTTCATTGGAAAAGGCGGTGTCACAGGCGAGCGCCGTCGCAGCGAATGAAGTGATGGCGTACGACCGCGGGCGGATTGCCGAAGGGTTGGCGGCGGACCTCGTGCTGTTCGATGCGGCGGAGATTCAAGATCACTCGACGCCGGCCGAGCCGCGGAAGCTTTCGACCGGCATGAAGCATGTGCTGGTGAACGGCACGACGGTGCTGAAGAACGGCGAGCTCACCGACAAACGGCCGGGGCGCGTGTTGCGCGGCCCGGGTTACCAACGCTCACGGGCGCCGCATGCAGTGGCGACCGGCAAGGTGGGGCCGGGTTTGGAACCAATCGACCGCGTGATGCGGCGGTTCATGGAACGGCACCCGGTGCCGGGAGCGGCGGTGGCGATCACCGACGGCGGTCGGCTGGTGTACGCCCGCGGCTACGGCTACGCCGACGTGGCGAAGCGAGAAGCGGTAGAGCCAGAGAGTTTGTTCCGCATCGCAAGCATTTCGAAGCCGCTCACCGCCACGGCGGTCATGCAGCTCGTCGAGCAGGGAAAGCTCGATCTCGATGCGAAGGTGTACGACATTCTCGATGAGTACGAGCCGTACCTCGCGGAGGGGGTCGAGTTCGACAAGCGGCAACGGGACATCACGATTCGGCACTGCCTGCAGCATCGCGGCGGGTGGGATCGCGACAAGTCGTTTGACGGGATGTTTCAGTCGGCGCGGTTTGCGAAGGCGGTAGGCGAGAAGACGCCGGCGAGCCACACGGCGATCATCCGCTGCATGCTGGGGACGCCGCTCGACTTCGAACCGGGCGAGCGGTTTGCCTATTCGAACTACGGCTACTGTTTGCTCGGTCGCGTGATCGAGAAGATCACCGGGCAGAAGTACGACGACTATGTGAAAGAGCATGTGCTCGCGCCGGTGAAGGTCGATCGGATGGCGATCGGCGCCACGCTGCTCGAAGGTCGCAAAGATGGCGAGGTGCGGTATTACGCCCCGCTGCGCGGGCGGTCGCTCTTTAGCGGCGATGAGCAGAAGACGGTCCCGGTCGCGTATGGTGCGTGGGATTTGGAGGCGATGGATTCGCACGGGGCTTGGATTGCTTCGGCGGTCGACCTGGTGAAGTTCTCCTCCGCGTTCGACGAGGCGAGCGAGTGCCCGCTGCTGGAGGAGCAGACGATCGAAACGATGTTCGCGCGGCCGCCGGGGCTTGCGGGGCATGATAAGGAAGGGAAGGAGTTGCCTGGGTTCTACTCGGCGGGGTGGCGCGTGGAATGCGATAAAGATGGCAAGCTCGCCTCGGTGGGGCATGGGGGTTCGCTCGACGGGACGAACACGAAGATGGTTCGCCGGGCCGATGGGCGAAACTTTGCCGTGCTATTCAACGGGCGCCAGACGCCGACGACTGATCGCGTCGCTGAAGCCGCGAGCGCGGAGTTGATGCGGGCGATTGATGCGGTGGAGGAGTGGCCGAGGGTCGATTACTTCGAGGCGAAGCTGGAGCCGGCGGCGGGTGCGGGGGAGTAGGCCCCCTAGCCCCGGGGTCGGCCGCCATTCCGGTAGGCTTCGTCCCGCGTGGTGCAACCCCCGGGCGGAGCCCGGGGCTAGGATGCGGCTGCCGACTCGTCGCGTTACTTCGTCGGCACCGTGCGGGGCAGGCGGTTCGCGGCCTCTGGAACCGCTGGCGCTTCCGGCCGCCGCAGCGGCGTCTTCGTTCGCGACGGCAATGCCGAGACGAACTTCAATCCCACGCGGAGCGCGCTCGGCGTCACGCGGAACTGCCGGCGGAACGCGTGCGTCAGGTATGGCCCGCTGGAGAAACCGGTGGCCAGCGCGATGCGGCCGACGCTCATCGACGTGGTGACGATCAACTGGCGGGCGATCTCCAACCGGACACGGCGAATTTCTTCGGCCGGCGTGCGGCCCAAGGCGCGGCGGAAGCGAAGCTCGAGTGCGCGCCGCGACATCGACGATGCACGGACAAGGTCGCGGACCTGGATACCGGCGCTCGCCTTTTCCCAAATCATCTTCACTACCGCGGCCAGCGCGGGGTCGTCGACGGCAAACGCTTCCGTCGAACGGCGGGCGCATACTCGCAGCGGCGGAATCAACAGCGGCTTTTCCGGAATGGCGCCGCCGTCGATGATCGACGTAAGCATCTGGCAGGCTTCGAACCCGATGCGGTGCGTCGCGAGCTCGATGCTGGTGATTTCGGGCAGCACCATGCTGCAGAGCAACTCGTCCTCGTCGCCGGAGAGGACGGCGACTTCGCTGGGGATGTCGATCTTATGGGCATGGCATGCTTCGACGAGTTGCCGCGCGGGGAACGGATCGGGAGCGAAAATGCCGACCGGCTTCGGCAGGCCGGCGATCCAGTCGCCGATCGCGCCGTAATCGTTGGCGTCGACCGATGGATCAGGCGAGTAAACGGAGCAGCTGAACCGCTCATCCTCGACGACGCGGCGGAATTCCTCGCCCCGCTGCTGCGGATAGCGATCGTCGGCGGGGGAGAAGTAGGCGAAATGGACGAGTTGCCGACTACGGAAATGCTCGAAGGCCATCCGAGCGCGGTCGACGTCGTCGGTGGCGATGCGGCCGCAGGCGGTATCGTTGAGGAAGGTGGCGCCGACGTCGACGGTTGGCAGGCCAAGATTTTGGATATGCTCTTGCAGCGAACGCTCGCGGAGCATGACGATAACGCCGTCCCCTTTCCAGCCGGAGGGGATGCGGAGGCGGCGCTGCTCGTCGCGGGGCGACACCAGGAGTCGCCAACCGGCGTCGCGGGCGTAGCAGGAAATTGCTTCGAGGACGTTGCGGCCCCACATGTCGTCGAACTCGACGAGCACGGCGACGTCGAGCGGCCGGGGTACGGCGGCAACGGCGGTAGGCGTCGCGGGATCGACGCTGGGCAGCGAGCGAGTCTCGTCAATCATGGCGGGCGAGTGCTTCGGAGGGAGATTCATGGGCCGCCTCACGGCAAGTCGTCGGCGTGCCGCGCGTCGACTCGGATCACTTCACTAGGCGCAGTGTAGCATGACTAGCGGCGCGGCGCAGTGCGAGCAAAATCGCGGCGCTAGCGAGAGACGCAGCGTTTGGGTCGCTCGCGACGCTGGCATGCTGTTCGCAGTGATCTTGGACAACCGCGCAGAATAGCCTGCTTTTCGCGGGATGGAGCGCTGCGGGCCGAGCGGCGTCGCCATGGTCGCGGGGCGGTTGCGGCGACATCGTTGGATCGTGCGGCGTCACGGGGTATGCGTAATATCGACGCCTCGTTGCGCATGGTGATATACCTCTCGCTGAGCTTACCCGCGCAGGCTGGGCCGCGAGCTGTGGGAAAGCTAGCCAATACGTCGGCGAACGTCGTGAGTTAGCCCCCGCATTGGCCCCGGAGGGGCCGAGTCATGTAGCCAGGGGCGCGAGCCCCTGGTAGGCGGTCGGTGTGACATTCTAGCCCCGTGAGGGGCGGCATCGCTCTACTCGACTTCGGAGAGCAGTACCGCCCCTTCCGGGGCTTGAATCATGCGAGATGCTCGCTCCCAGGGGCTTGCGCCCCTGGCTACAACATATCGCCCCTCTCGGGGCTTGGACGAAGCGTCCCGAGTGGTGCGTCGAAGATCGATCGGCCAGCCGCCAACGATCGACCAACGGCCAGCCGACAGCGGCGTATAATTCCTTGTCAGCCGCTTACGCACCGCTCTTCCGCGATACCAACCATGGCCCTCAGCGTTTTGGATTTGTTCACGATTGGCATCGGGCCTTCGAGTTCCCATGCGATTGGGCCGATGCGCGCAGCGGGGCGATTTCTTGAGCGACTGCGGCACGCGCACCTGTTGGAAAAGTGCGAGCGAATCGAGGTGAAGCTGTACGCATCGCTCGCCCTGACTGGCAAAGGACATGGAACCGACAAGGCGATCTTGCTCGGCCTCGTCGGCGAGACGCCGGAAGGGGTCGATCCCGATCAGGTCGATCGGATTGTCGAATCGATTCGCAGTAGCGGCGAGTTGATGCTGCCTGGGGGACGACGGATACGTTTCGACGAACCGCGCGATCTCCTGTTCCTGCGAAACGAGAGCTTGCCCTATCACCCCAACGGGATGGAGTTCCAGGCGTACGACGCTGCCGGCGAGACGCTCGACCGCTACGTCTGCTATTCGATCGGCGGCGGGTTCGTCGTCGACGAACAAGATGCGGCGCGCGATGTAGTGAGCGGCGACGAGACGCGGCTGCCGTATCCCTATCATTGCGGAGACGACCTTTTAGCGATGGCGGCGGAGACGGGATTGTCGATCAGCGCGATGACGCTCGCGAACGAAGAACGGTGGCGGAGCCGGACGGAGATCGAAGAGCGGCTGCTGCGGATTTGGCGCGTGATGCAAGCGTGCGTCGAACGCGGCTGCCGCGAAGAGGGGACGCTGCCGGGCGGCCTCAAAGTGAAGCGGCGAGCGCCGGAACTGTATCGGCGGCTTGCGGCGAAGCAACGTGCAGCGGCAGCCGCAAACGACGGCGATCACGACACGCTCGCGGCGCTCGATTGGGTGAATCTCTACGCGCTCGCCACTAGCGAAGAGAACGCGGCCGGCGGTCGCGTGGTCACCGCGCCGACGAACGGCGCGGCGGGGATCATTCCCGCGGTGCTTCACTACTACCGGCGCCACACGCCCGACGCCGACGACGCGGGAGTGGTGAAATTCCTGCTTACCGCGGGGGCAATCGGCATTCTGTACAAACTCAACGCGTCGATCTCCGGGGCCGAGGTTGGCTGTCAGGGCGAGGTCGGCGTCGCGTGCTCGATGGCGGCTGGGGCGCTCACCGAAGTACTCGGCGGCACGCCGCGGCAGGTCGAGATGGCGGCCGAGATTGGCATGGAGCACAACTTGGGCCTCACCTGCGATCCGATCGGCGGCTTGGTGCAAGTGCCGTGTATCGAGCGGTGCGCCATGGGTGCGGTGAAGGCGATCAACGCCTCACGGATGGCGCTCGGCAGCGACGGCGAGCATCGTGTTTCGCTCGATCGCGTGATCCGCACGATGCGCGAGACGGGCCGCGACATGCTCACGAAGTACAAAGAGACGTCCCGCGGCGGCTTGGCGGTCGCGGTGACGGAGTGCTGAGCGAACCTTTTGCGCTCGCTATTTGAAAGCTGTGGCTCCCTCCCCCTGGAGGGGAGGGCTGGGGAGGGGGGAAGAGCCCTGGTACACGCTCCAGTCACCCCTCCCTAACCCTCCCCTTCAAGGGGAGGGGACCAGAAGTGAATTCTATTTCATCTCGTGGCCTACTCTTTTTCTTCGCCATTCTCGGCTTCCTTCTTTTCCGCCGCTTTCTCCAGCGGCTCCGACTTGCAGTCGAGGTCCCATTCCCAGTCGTTGAAGTAGAGGTTGTGCCCGTCGACTTCGACTTCGCCCCGTTGGAAGTCGATCGGCTCGCTGCGGAAGCTCGTCTTCGCGGGGTGGAGCGTGCGGCCGTAGTCGAGGTTGACGATCAGCCGGTACGGGTCCATGTGGCCGCAGAAGAAATCGCGCACGGCGGGATCGTCGCTCTTGCGGGCGCCGTAAGAGGCGTCGGCAGGGAGCCAGCCCCACGGTTCGATGTAGATTTCAGCCCAATCGTGCATCCCTTCTTCGCCTGGTTTGGTGCCGAAGCCCGACTGCCAGCGAGCCGGAATGCCAGCCGCACGGCAGAGCGTGACGAACGTCGTGTTTTGCACGCCGCAGTCGCCGCAGCGGGCCGCGATCCCCTTCTTCGACAGGCTGGGAATCGTGCTGTATTCCATCTCGGAAACCCACGGCAGGTTTTCGGAGACCCAGTTGAAGATCAGTTGCGCCTTCTTCAGCGAGTTCTTCTCATCGCCGACGACCTCTTTGACGAGCTTCTTCACTTCAGGCGTGAAGGCGATGTGCGGCAGCCGCTGCGCGGTGAACTCGGTAAAGACGTCGCTCTCTTCGTCGTACGGCTTCACCATCTCTGGCTTGAGCGTCGGGACGTACGCAGCGGTGGTGAATTCAAACTCGGCGACGAACTTCGGCGGAGTGCCTTTGTCGTCGACGACTTGCTCGAAGTAGACGGTGCGTTGTGGCGCGCTCGCGGGAGAGAGTTCCACGACCTGCTCCCCCGAATCGGTGGTAACTTGCTGAAGCTGTCCCATGGGGCGGCCCATTCCCATTTCATCGCCAGCGACTTCAATCACCGGCTTGATCAGCTTCACGTCGGTCTGCTGAATCCGATACGCCTGCGGAAACGGCAGCCACGCCCGCACGGTGGCGCCCGGCTTCAACCGCTCGTTTCCCCCCTTGAGCGTCAGTGTGTAAACGACATGATGCTTCACCGGGTAAATCGCCGGCGTGTCGGCCGTCTTGGCGATCGTGTTCAACTCGGCGATGAGGCCGTCGAGGTCGAACCGCTTTTCAGCAGCCGGAGTCTTCTCGCGGCGCTTGCGGGCCTCCTCGCTGACGCGAAAGAGGTTGGCCGCGGCGTTGCGGAAGTACTTATGCTCGCCGTCGATCAGCTTCGAGTGCAGCTTGCCGGCGTCGCGCCACTCTTCGATCTCGGTTTCCTTCACGTCCGAAATTGATTCACGCACCTGCTTGGTAATCTCTGCTTCGTCGTGCGGGAAGTCGGCGCGGGTGCGGTCGAGGACCTCCAAAATCACGGCCGCTTCGGAGGTCGTGGGGAGTTGCGGATCGACGGCTGGCTTGAGCAGTTTTTCCGCTTCGCGGAATTCGCCTTGGGCGATAAGTTCCCGCGCCGCTTGGAGTTGGGCCTTGGTTTCGGCGAAAACGGGCCGGGCGGCCAGCAAGAGGGCCGCCGCGGCGGCGAAGTAAACCAACGAACGGAACGATTTCATCAATGCAACCCCTATGCGTGGACGCCGCCAAGTCGACTTTCAGGGTAAATAGGGAGAGGCGGCGGGGATAGTCGTCTGCTACGATTGGGAGCTTCTATTTTCCTGCCGCCACGGTTGGCCGCACGCATCCTTCGCAAAACCTTTATGCCATCTGCTGTTGAAGCCTCCGGGGGAGAACCGGCGTCGCCGGTTCACGGGGGGCACGATTCGGCCGATCCCCGTCGTTGGAAACTTCTCGCTCTCGCCGCCCTCGGGGTGGTCTACGGCGACATTGGCACCAGCCCGCTTTACTCGGTCCGCGAATGCTTCCACGGCGGCCATGCGCTTCCCGTCACGGAGACGAACGTACTTGGCGTGCTATCGCTGATCTTCTGGGCGCTGACGCTCGTGATCGCGGTGAAGTACCTCGTCTTCATCCTGCGCGCCGACAACCACGGCGAAGGCGGCATCCTCGCGCTGATGGCATTGCTCGCCCCAGCGGGACGCGGCATCGCGCGGCGGACCTGGGTGGTGGTGCTGGGCTTGTTCGGCGCCGCGTTCCTCTACGCCGACGGCATGATCACGCCGGCGATCTCGGTGCTCAGCGCGGTCGAGGGGTTGCGGCTGGCGTCTCGCGATATTTTTCAGACATGGTTCGTGGAGATCATTGCGGTCGTGATTCTGCTGGGGCTCTTCCGCTTGCAGTCGCGCGGCACGGCGAAGGTCGGCGCGCTGTTTGGCCCGTTCATGTTGTTTTGGTTTCTACTACTGGCGGCGCTTGGCGTATGGCACATCCTCGAAATGCCAAGCGTGCTGTCGGCGATCAACCCGCTTTACGCATTCCACTTCTTTGTTGAGAACGGCACAACGGGTTTTCTGATTCTCGGCACCGTGTTCCTCGTCGTCACCGGCGGCGAAGCACTCTACGCCGACATCGGCCACTTCGGCGTGCTGCCGATTCGGGCGTCGTGGTTTGCGGTGGTGTTTCCGTCGCTGCTGCTGAACTACTTTGGCCAGGGATCGCTGCTGCTGCGACACCCCGAAGCGGCCGTCCATCCATTGTTCGAAATGGCGCCCGACTGGGCCCTCTACCCGATGGTGGTGATCGCCACGCTGGCCGCCGTGATGGCGTCGCAGGCGGTGATCACTGGCTCGTTCTCGCTGACGTTGCAGGCGATCCAACTCGGCTACTGCCCGCGGCTGCGGATCGAGCACACCTCGTCCGATCAGAAGGGGCAGATTTACATTCCGGCGGTGAATCGTTCGCTGATGATCGCGGCGATTGCGCTGGTGCTTGGCTTCAAGTCGTCCAGCAACCTCGCTGCGGCGTACGGCATTGCGATCACCATCACGATGGTGGTGACGACGCTACTGTTCTACGTGCTGATTCATCACCACTGGAAATGGCCCACATGGGTGGCGGTACTGTTCGCCGGGTTCTTCCTAGGGATCGACCTGTCGTTCTTTGGCGCCAACCTGCTAAAGATCTTCCACGGGGGGTGGTTTCCGCTGGCGATTGCCGCGGCGATTTACGTGCTGATGAGCACCTGGCAAGATGGCCGGCGGCTGCTGGCCGAGCGGCTGCGAGCGTCGATGCTGTCGACGGAATTATTCGTCGCTGAATTGATGGTGAACCCGCCGATTCGCGTGCCGGGGGTGGCGGTGTTTATGTCGGGCAACCCGATGGGTACGCCGCTCGCGCTGCGGCAGAACGTCGCCCACAACCATGTACTGCATGACCGCAGCATCATCCTCGGCGTGCAAACGGCCGAGGCGCCGCACGTGCCGGACGAGCAGCGGCTGGAGACCGAAGAGATCGGCGAAGGTTTTTATCGCGCGACGCTGCGGTACGGCTTCATGGAAGAGCCCGACGTTCCGGCCGACCTTACTAAGCTCGATTGCCTCGGCGCCGACTTCGACCTGAAAAAAGTGAGCTACTATCTCGGCCGCGAAACGTTGCTGGCGACGCCGCGCGCGGGAATGTATATGTGGCGCGAAAGTCTGTTTTCTTTCCTGTCGCGAAACGCCCAACCGGCGACGCTGTTCTTTCACCTGCCGCCGGATCAGGTGGTGGAGATTGGCGCGCAGGTGGAGTTGTAGCGCTGGCGCGTGACGGCCACCTGATTCACATGTGTGGCCCCCTCCCCCTTGAGGAGGAGGGCTGGGGAGGGGGTGGAACCCTAGTACACGCTTCAATCACCCCTCCCTAACCCTCCCCCTCAAGGGGAGGGGACCACAAGGTTCATGTTCATGAACCTCCAGCAAATTCAGTGGAGCGGGCATGCAAGTTGTACCGCCTGCAACGCCCGCGGAGTTCGGCATTTCTAACCGCGCAAGCGCGTCGCGTCGTGCCGGCGGGGTATAGTTTGCCGTCCTGCAGCGGCTGGCAGGCGTGCAGCGAATCCTCGGCCGCGTCGCTTACGGTCGCTCAGCATGAACGCCTCCGCCACCGATTCGAAGTGCGAAGACGCAGCGCTCCGCCGCCAGCCGGCAAACTGCGGCAACCTGCCGGCTCGCGGTCTCGCCCTCGCGGCGCTCGGCATTGTCTACGGCGACATCGGCACGAGCCCGCTCTACGCGCTGCAAAGCTGCTTCGTGGGCGACGATCCCGTGGGGACGACGCCCGCGAATATCCTCGGCGTCCTGTCACTGATTCTGTGGGCCCTCACCCTCGTGGTGACGGTGAAATACGTCATCTTTATTCTGCGGGCCGACAACCATGGCGAAGGGGGCATTCTGGCTCTCACCGCGCTGTTGTCGCCGCTGGCGAAGAGTCCGCGGCGGCGGCAAATCGTCATCACGCTCGGACTGTTCGGCGCCGCATTCCTGTACGCCGACGGCATGATCACGCCCGCAATTTCGGTGCTCAGTGCTGTCGAAGGCTTGCGACTCGCCGAGCCGACGCTGGAGCGGTACTGGATCATCGCGATCTCGATCACGATTCTACTCGGCCTGTTCCGGTTGCAATCGAGCGGCACGGCCAAGGTCGGGGCGCTCTTCGCACCGATCATGCTCGTCTGGTTCGCCGTTCTGGCGGGACTCGGCGTGTGGCACATCTTGCAGGAGCCTGGCATTCTGGCGGCGGTGAGCCCGCATCATGCTGTGCTCTTCTTTTCTAACAACGGAACTGCGGGGTTCCTTGTGCTGGGGACGGTCTTCCTGGCGGTCACCGGCGGCGAAGCCCTCTACGCCGACGTCGGCCACTTCGGCGTGCGGCCGATTCGCTTATCGTGGTTCGCGGTCGTGTTTCCCGCGCTACTGCTGAACTATTTCGGCCAGGGCGCGCTGCTGCTCCATCGGCCGGCGGCGGTGGCGAACCCGCTGTTCGAAATGACGCCGCACTGGGCGCTCTATCCGATGATCATCCTCGCCACGATGGCCGCAGTGATCGCGTCGCAAGCGATCATCACCGGATCGTTCTCGCTAACGTTTCAGGCGATTCAGCTCGGCTTCTGCCCGCGACTGCGGATCAAGCACACCTCGGCCGAGCAGCGGGGCCAGATTTACATTCCCGCGGTGAACCATCTGCTGATGGCGGCGACGATCGCGCTGGTGCTGATGTTCCGTACGTCGACGAACCTCGCTGCAGCGTACGGCATCGCGATCTCGATGACGATGACCGCGACGACTGTGCTGTTCTTCACGCTGATCGCGTTCCACTGGAAATGGTCGCGGTGGATCGCCGGCGCTTTCTTGCTCTTGTTCCTGCCGATCGACCTGTCGTTTCTCACGGCCAACTTGGCGAAGGTGATCCACGGCGGTTGGTTCCCGCTGCTGATGGCGGCGCTGATTTACCTGGTGATGAGCACGTGGCGCGAAGGACGCCGGCTGACGCTCCGCGAGAAGGGGCTGAGCATCTTGCCAACCGAGGCGTACCTCGAGAGCCTCTCGTCGCGGCCGTTGCTTCGCCCCACGAATACGGCGATCTACCTCACGGCAAACGTCCACGGGACGCCAATCGCGCTCCAGCAGAATGTGATCCACAATGGCGTGCTGCACGAACATGTAGTGATCCTCCGCGTTGAGACGGCGGAAACGCCGCGCGTAGCGGCTGGCGATCGGATCCATGTCGAGCCGATTGAAGGCGACGTCTACCGAGTCGCGCTACGGTACGGCTTTATCGAACGCCCCAACGTGCCGTGCGACCTAGCGGCTGCCACGTTGGGAGGCGAGCCGATCGATCTGGAGCACGCGAGCTATTTTCTGAGCCGCGAGATTGTGCTGCCCAGCGAGAACGGCGGCGGCATGTGGCGGTGGCGCGAGAAGCTGTTCGCGTACATGGTGCGGAACTCGCACGCAGCGACGACTTACTTCCAACTGCCGGCTGATCGGGTGGTGGAAGTTGGAGCACAGGTGGAGTTGTAGCCCCGGGCTCCGCCCGGGGGTCGGTTTCCATACCGGTCGACGTCGTCGCGCATCGTGCTACCCCCGGGCAGAGCCCGGGGCTAAAAGAATATGCGTCGAGCCTACTTCGCCGCCGTCTCTTGCGATTCGGCGGGCGGTAGCTCCGGCGGGCGCATCCGCAAATACGGCTCCGAAGCCGCTTCCAAAAACGCCTCCAAATCGGACAAATCCTGGTTATTCAGCCCTAGCGGCTTCAGCAGCGACGACTTCTTCGGAAAGAGCGGGTCTTCCAACTGGTGCTCGTGCCGGCGAATCGTCGGCATGCCGACGTTGTACATGTTCAGCACGCCGCGAGCCGTCGGGAACAAGCCGTTGTGCATATACGGCCCCGACTTAGCAAAGCTCCGCAATGACGGCGTGCGAAACTTACCGACGTCTTCCGTCTCGCCGGTAACGGCGTAGCGGCCAAGGTCTTCATACTTGCGGCCGTAGTAGCTGAGGCCGACTTCGTGGAACTCGCCGTCGGCCATCAGCGGGCCGTAGTGGCAGTTCATGCAGCGTGCCTCGCGACGGAAGAGGTCGAGGCCAAGGATCGCGTCGTCGCTGAGAGCCGACTTGCGACCTTTCAAAAAGTGATCGAACGGCGTGCGGCCGCCAGTGATCGTCCGTTCGAAGCACGCGAGCGCTTTGGTCACCCGGTCGATGTCGATTACCTCTCCGCCAGCCTCGGCGGGTCCGAACACTTCCGTGAACTTCTCGTGGTAGCCCGGAATGGCGCCAAGCTTTGCCGACAAATCAGCGGGCGCTGAGCGCATTTCGTCTTGGTTTAGCAGCACCTGTTGCGCTTGATCTTCAAGGGATTCCGCACGGCCGTCCCAAAACAGCGACGTGTGATACGCGGCGTTCATCAAGCTGGGGGCGTTGCGGTCGAGCGGCTTGCGATCCATGCCAAACGACGTAGTGCGGCCGTCGCCCCATCCTAGGTCGGGATCGTGGCACGATGCACACGCCATCTGCCCGCTCCCCGAAACGCGCGGGTCGAAGAACAGCATCTTGCCGAGTTCTACTTTCTCGTTCGAGAAAGGGTTGTCCTCCGGATGCTGCACCTCGGGAAGCAGCCCAATCTCTTGCCACTTCACGCCAGCGTCGACGGTCGGCGCTGGCCACGTCGATGGCGTCTTACGGTAGATCTCACGGAGTTGGGCGGCAAGCTCCTTACGTTCGTCGTCGGTTCGCTCGAGGCGACGCGGCAGACGACGTAGCACCGTCGGCGGCAGTGGACGGCGCTGCGGAGCAGGGGCTGCGGTTGCATCGCCAACGTCAGCAGATGCTTCGTTTGCGTTTGCGGTCGCTTCCCGCGTCGCAGCGGCAGCCGTTGCTTTCGCGGGCTCGGCCGCTGGCGCCGGTGGGGTCGCCACCGCTTGAGCATTGGCCACCAGCGACGTTTGCCCTACGACCAGAGACAAAACGAGCGCAGCCGACCGCACGAATGCGGCCGGCGCGCTTACACGGTATCTAGTCACAAGTGACATGCTTCTAGTTGTAAAGAGGTGACGTTACCGCACCGATTGTCGACGACGCAGGCCTGCAACGCCAGCCACGGCGAGCGTGCCGAGCAGCAATGCCGAAGGTTCCGGCACCGCGGCCGCGACCGGCGCCGCGGCAATAGCGCCGAAGTTACCCTGCCAGATCGCGAGATCATCGCCATCGACCAACCCGTCGCCATCCGCATCGGCGCCCGTGCCCGGCGTAACGCTCGTGCCGAACTGCTGCTGCCAGGCGAGGAAATCGGCGCCATCGACGACGCCGTTCAGGTCGAAGTCGCCCGCCAGGCCGGCGCTGAACCCGAACACGTTGAGCACGTCGTCAAGGAACTGGCCGACGTAACCGCGGCTCGTGAGCTGCGTCTTCGTGATCGGCTGATCGAGGACGTTCAGCCACGTGTCGGCGAACAGTTGCAGATCGACGAGGTTGACGATGTTCGCATCGACGGCGTTCGCCGCGTATAGCGGATCAACGCTGGCAAAGTCGCCGCTCGTCCAGGTCTTGTTGGCCGTCGGGCTGGCGGTGTAATAGTTGGCGCCGACGACGTCGAGATCGACGAGGTCGAGCACGCCGTCGAAGTTCGCATCGCCGTTGGGGAGGTCGACGAACTGTTGGAGAATCTTGACGTCCTTCCAATCGACGACTGAGTTGGCGTTGAGATCGAACTTGTAGTGATCAACGTTGGTAAGGGCCGTTCCGCGCGTCTTGAGCGCTGCAGAGAACGCGGTCATGTCAGCCGTTTCGCCAGCGGCGCCGTTGCGATCGAAGTCGCCGACTTCGAAAACGTAGGCGCCTGCAATCGAGTTGACCGGAGTGCTCTCGGCGTAGAGGATTTGCGTAATCGAGCCGGCGGTCGGGTGGGTCACAGTGCGGGGTTGCATTCGCAGCGTGTTGCCGTTCGGATTGGGCGATGTGTTCAGCACGCCCGTAAACACGATGTCGCGCTCGGCGTAGCTGACGACCTTTGCTAGGCGGCCTTCAACGTCGAGCTTGAAGATGCCGCGACGTTCCGGCGAGCTGTCGGAATTATTGAAGTAGAGGTTGCCTGCTTCATCAGCCGCCATCGCGAAGCTGGTCGGCTCTTGATCGGCGCCTGCGTCGAGAAACTCGCGAAAGGCTTCAACGCTAAGGACTTCTTGACGGGCGGTCAGCGTCGTCCCATCGTAGGTGAACTTGTCAACGCCGCCTAAGTTGCCCGTCGATCCTCCGCCGCGAACATAGATCGTGTCGACGCCGCCATTAGAGATCACGGCAGGTTCCGTATTGATGTCATCTTCGGCGACCAGGCGAGAAACAGCTCCAGTGACGGCATTCAGCTTCCACAGGCCGCCGAATGCGGTCGTCGGGTTGCCGCTGTCAGCGAAGTAGAGCGATTGCCCATCGCCCGACCAAGCAAACTGCCGGCCCTGATTGGTCGACGTGCTGGTCGTTCCAATGGCGGTTTGCATGTTGCTGAGCGTGGCGAGCGTCGTGAAGACGTCGCGACCATCGCCCCCTTCCGCCGACTGGAGATTGTACGAGTAGAACCGCTTCGTCGCCGCCGGATCGGTTGTGGAAGAGGTCGGGAACCGCGTGAATCCGCTGTCGGCAATGATTGCCATTTGGTAGGGGGCGATCGCCGTCGGTCCCGAGCCAATCGTTTTGGGATTGAGCAACAAGCCGCTCTGCAAAGCACTGCTTACGGCTCGATTCACGTTGCCGTCGCGGTAATAGAGCTGCAACTCAGTTTCCGAGACATAAACGGCGCTCGTTTGCGTCCCGCCGACGTTCGAGATCTTCCGCAGTGCGGCGCCCGCGCCGAAGGCCGTCACATACATCGAATCAGTGACGGGATCATATCCAAACGTCGACAGCGAGTTCCCACCAGTCGCGAGCGTGCTCGGCACGACGGTGACGAGCGTATCGATCGCCGCGTTGGCTGTGGAATGGCAGCATGTAAGAATCGCCGCCGTGAGCAATCCAGGAACGGCCAAGAAGCGAGGGGTTCTCATCAGAAAGATCTCAATAGGTGAAAATGCAAAGCGGTTTATTAACGGACCAAAAGCGTTAAGCTCACGACCGGCGACGACTAATCGCCAATGACAAAGTACTCAACGTGGCCATCCAAGCAGAGGCGGTTGTATCCACGCGAGCGGAAGCCGACGTGCGGCATGACTTGCTCGGATTGAGCGTAGGTTTTCTCTCGCGGCTCGCCATACAGGCCAGTAGTTCCGGGCCTGATGTTGTAGTTATCCCAAACCCAGACAGTGCTGGCTGGCTCCTCGATATTTCGATACTTTAATATCTCTGCAATATTGAATGCGTAAGTATTACCGAAGTCTTGCATCCAGTCTGGCTCTGAAGGGCAGACCCAAATACCAGCATTTGGGGGCAGGTACTTCTCGTTGACAAATACCGCTTCCAGCCCGAAAGTTTCAGGCAGCGCCGCGCGATCGCCGATCGTCTTGCTACCGGGCGCCATCCGATAGCTCCAGGCGCCCGTTATTTCCTTGTAGGGGTACAAGCCTTTGTGAAGTTCACGGTATTCGTGGCTCACCAGTCCGATCTGTCGCAGGTTGTTGAGGCACTGCGTGTACCTCGCCTGTTCGCGGGCGGCTTGGACCGCAGGCAGCAACAACCCTAACAGCACGCTGATGATCGCAATCACGACCAGCAGCTCGACGAGCGTGAAGGCGGCACGAATATTGTTGCGGTGGTGATCGCTAACCATGGATCGCGTTACGAAGAATTCGAAAAGGCTTCGCAACGAGGTTGAAGTAAAAGTCAGCCCGGGTGGGACGTCACATCCGACGAGACGTTGCGGTGGCGTGGCTGACAGGCGGGTAGAACGGCCTAGCTGGCTTCGCTGCGCTTTCTAAGCACGAGACTCTTGATACTGAGTCTCAGTTCCTAAAAGAGTACTCGCTGAGGCCTCCTTCCAACAGGGGGAGCGCTGCCCTTTTTGCGCAGAGTTTTCTCACCGAGAATTGCGTGAAATCGGCACTTTAGCGGGTAAACTGGGGCTCCCAACTGCAGCTGCCCGCCTGTTCGTGGAAACGTTGGCGGGACGGCTTGGGCCTTCTCCCCAACCCTTTCTGATCGCGTCGCCATGCGCATTTTACTCTGTTGGCTCGCCGTTTTTGCCGCCTCGCTCCTCGCAGCGACTGCCCACGCCGAGCCCCCGCCAGTCGTCGCGAAGGCCAACCCGCTGCCGGTTTACATGCACTACATGCCCTGGTTCGACGCCCCTGCAACGCCTAGCGGCGAGGGTTGGGGTCACCACTGGACGATGCGCAACCGCGATCCGAACGTCGTCGACGCAGCCGGTCGCCGGCAGATCGCGTCGCACTACTACCCGAAGATCGGCCCGTACGCATCGAGCGATCCCCACGTCATCGAGTACCACCTGCTGCTGATGAAACTCGCCGGCGTCGACGGCGTGCTCATCAACTGGTACGGCGAGCAAGGGACCAACGGCGACGTCGAGCAACTGCTGAAGAACTCCAACGCGATCGCCGACCGTGTCGGTAAGTACGGTCTGAAGTTCGCCGTCGTCTTCGAAGATCGCTTCGCCGCGAACCTTGGGCAGGCGCAAGCGAACATGCGCTATCTGCGCGAGCATTACTTCCAGCGGCCCGAGTATATTCGCCATGGCAACGAGCAGCGGCCGCTGGTGCTCGTGTTCGGACCAATCACCTTCCAGAAGCCGGCCGAGTGGGACGCAATCGTCGCCGAAGCGGGCGAACCGCTCGCGCTGCTGACGCTGCCTTACGAATCGGCCGAAGCGGGCGCGAACGCCGCGGGCGAGTTCCAGTGGATTTGGGAAGATGAAACGAAAGATAACGCGATCGACGTCCTCGCCGACTTCCTCAAGAATCGTACTCCGCAGTTATCGACGGTCTGCGGCGTCGCCTATCCTGGCTTCAACGATTACTACGAGGAGGGAGGCGACGGCGCTATCGTGGCGTTCGAGATTCCGCACGATGACGGCAATACACTCGCCCGCACGCTCGAACTCGCAAACAAGCACCGCGACGAACTCGCCATGCTGCAGCTCGCCACTTGGAACGATTTTGGCGAGGGGACGATGTTCGAGCCGACCGTGGAGACTGGTTTCGACTATCTCTCGCAGGTGCAGAAGTTTACCGGCGCTCCCTACAAACAAGCGGAGCTTGAGCTTGTTTACCAACTCTACGAAGCGCGCCGGCGGCATGCCGGCGATGCGGCGAAAACAGAGTTACTCGATCAGGTTGCGGAACTGTTGAATGCTTTGAAGATCAACGAAGCCCGCGCTCTGCTGCACAAGATTGAAACGCGGTGACACTGTAGGGTGGGTGCTCGCACCCACCTTTGCCGCCTCAGTCTGTCATACCGCATGACGTATACGAGGTTTGCCTCACATTCTGCCTGTGAATGAGCGGGCATCAGCCGCACGCGGGCGAGGTGGGTGCGAGCACCCACCCTACGAAATGGGCCGACGCCCTCTAACGGGAGACGTTGAGCTTCTGGAGGCAAGCGGCAATCGTGGCGCGCTGTTCGGCAGTCGCGGGGCGGAACGTCGCGGCCATTTGCTCATCGCAAATCCCCAGCAGCGCGAGCGCGGTCTTGATGCCGCGGATCGCGCAGGCGCCGTACTGGCCATCTTCGTAGATCGCCGAGAATTGGTTGAGCTGCGCTTGCAGCTGCTCGATCGCTGCGCCGTCGCCGCGGAGCGCCGCGTCGTAAAGCGCCACGTAGAGTTGCGGCCAAACGTTCGCGCCGCCGCTCACGCAACCGTGGCCGCCGACTTCCATCGTGTCGACGAGCAGGCTTTCCGAACCGGCAAGCAGCGACCAATCGGGACGGCGGTGAAGCTCGTTCGCCACTTCGCGGAAGTAAGCGAGGTCGCCCGAGCTGTCCTTCAAACCGTGAACGTTGGGCCATTCCATCGCGGCGCGCACCACTTCGAGCGAGATCCACGTCTTCGTGAGCCCCGGCATATTGTAGAGGTACAGGGGCAGGGGGGACTCGTCGTGCAACGACTTGAAGAACGCGAGCAGTTCTCCTTGTTCCGGCGGCACGTAGTAGGGCGTCGTCGCAACGATCGCGTCGGCGCCGGCAGACGCGGCATGGTCCGTGGCGGCGAGCGCTTCGACAAGCGATGTGTCGGAAACGCCGACGAGCACCGGGATGCGACCGGCAACTTGCTGCGTGACGCATTCGACGATCTCGCGGCGCATGCGCACGGAAAGCGCCGCCGCTTCGCCCGTGGTGCCAAGCACGAACAGCCCGTGCACGCCGCCGGCGATGATTCGTTCGGTGAGCCGCTCCAACCCGGCGACGTCGAGTTCGTCGCGCGACTTGAGCGGCGTAGCCAGCGGCGGGATGATGCCGCGCAAGGGGCGGGGCCAATCGCGCTGAGCGGCGGCAAGGTTCGGCGCTGAATGTTGATTCATCGGGAAGAGGTTACCACGGTCGTGCGGTTTCATTTAGAATGCGGCTCATCTTGTCTGGTCCGCGGCGAAATGCATCGCCCGCCGGCCGTTCGACTCACCGACAACCGGCGTCAGTCTACCATGCGGCGTACCGTTTTACTCGTCGTCTCCACGGTGCTGGGGATCGCGTATTTAAATGATGCGTTGCTGCTGGCGGGAGAAGGACTGCAACGCTTGCAGTATGCTGCGGGCGCCCCGGCGGTCGATCTGGGCGTTGGGTTGTGGGCGTGGCCGATGGCGTTCGATTGGGACGGCGACGGCGATCTCGACCTTGTCGTGTCGTGCCCTGATGTGCCGTTCAATGGGACGTACTTGTTCGAGAATCCGGGCGGTAATGCAAAGCTGCCGGTGTTTAAGCCTCCGGTCCGCGTGGGTCCTGGCTTTCACGACATTGAGGCAAGCGACGTCGAGGGCGAGACGCGGTTGCTTGTACCGGGGCATGAACTCGTCGACTTTCGCGAGAACGAACTAAGCCAGAAGAAACGAATTTATCCGCTCGACAACATTCACCCGGTAAAAGTCCGCGGCAATCAGTGGCGGCTCGTTGATTATGACGGCGACGGCGTGCGCGATCTGATCGTCGGCGTCGGCGATTGGAGCGAGTATGGCTGGGACAATGCGTTCAACGCGGCCGGCGAGTGGACCAACGGCCCGCTGCATGGGTACGTCTACTTGCTGCGAAACGGCGGGACGAACGAGCAGCCACAGTACGCGGAACCGGAAAAGCTGCAAGCCGGCGGCGCCGTACTCGACGTTTACGGAGCGCCGACGCCGAACTTCGGTGACTTCGACGGCGACGGCGATCTCGACTTGCTCTGCGGCGAATTTATGGATGGATTCAACTACTTTGAGAACGTCGGCACGCGCACGACGCCGGAGTACGCGGCGGCACGGCGGCTGGTCCATGACGGACGGCCGCTGGCGATGGATCTGCAGATGATCATTCCAACGGCGGTCGATTGGGATCGCGACGGCGATCTTGATCTCATCGTGGGCGACGAAGATGGCCGCGTGGCGCTCGTGGAGCACGCGGGCCAGGTGGTCGACGGGCTGCCGCAGTTTTTGCCGCCGGTTTACTTTCAACAGGAAGCCAATGCGCTGAAGTTCGGGGCGCTGGTGGCGCCCGTGAGTTTTGATTGGGACGGCGACGGCGACGAAGATTTACTTTGCGGCAACACGGCGGGGCACATCGGATACATTGAAAACCTCGATGGCGGCAATCCGCCGCGATGGGCGCCGCCGGTGCTGTTGGAAGCGGACGGGAAACCGTTTCGCATTCAGGCCGGCGTGAATGGTTCGATCCAAGGCCCTTGCGAAGCGAAGTGGGGCTACACGACGTTCAGCGTTGCCGATTGGGATGGCGACGGGCTGCCCGATGTTGTGCTGAACTCGATCTTGGGCCGCGTGGCGTGGTTGCGAAACATCGGCACGCGGACGGAGCCGCAGCTCGCAGCGGCGGAGCCAGTCGATGTGGCGTGGGATCTTGCGGAAGGCCAAGCGCCGCCGAAGCCGGCGTGGACTTGGTGGACGCCCGGCAAGACCGAGCTTGCCCCCGAATGGCGAACGACGCCGGTCGCGGTCGACTGGACCGGCGACGGGCTGTGCGATTTGGTGATGCTCGATCACGAAGGGTATCTCGCCCTGTTCGAACGGTTCCGCGACGGCGATCGGTTGCGATTGAAACCAGGACGGCGTGCGTTCCGGATTGAAGGGGACGGGGCGTTCGACGGCAATCACAATCGTATCGGCACAGATGCGACAGGGCTGCGGCTCAACGCGATGGCGGCCGGAAAGAGCGGGCGGCGGAAGTTGTGCGTCGTCGATTGGAACAACGACGGCCGGCTCGATCTTATAGTGAACAGCACGAATGCGAACTTACTGCTCAACGTGAGCGAGTCGGATGAAGTCACAACGTTTCGTGATTTAGGGCCGGTCGACAAATTAAGACTCGCGGGGCATGACACGAGCCCGACGACGGTCGATTGGGATGGGGATGGCGTGCGGGAATTGTTGCTGGGGGCGGAGGATGGGCATTTTTACTATTTGGAGCGGGATGAGTAGGCCCATCGCTCCCATGAAACTGAATCTTCAGGTCCACTCCCCTTGAGGGGGAGGGTTAGGGAGGGGTGATGGAAGCGGGTACCAGCGATCTACCCCCTCCCCAGCCCTCCCCTCAAGGGGGAGGGAGCCACACATTCAATCTCTCAATCTCTGCTCGCCGCCATAAATAAACGTGAACCGACATCAACATGGCTGACGCTCATCTCGCCCACGTCGATCTCGCCGTGCTCGTCGCGTACCTCGCCGCGGTGATCGGCCTCGGCATTTGGTTCGCGCGACGGCAAGAGGGCGCCGACGACTACATGTCGGCCAGCCGTTCGCTGCCGGGGTGGGCGGTCGGGTTGTCGATGTTCGGATCCTACGTGAGCAGCATCTCGTTTCTCGCGAACCCCGGCAAATCGTACGGCGGCAATTGGAACGCATTAGTCTTCTCGCTGGCGACGCCGATCGCGGCGGCTGCAGCGGTGCGGTGGTGCGTGCCATTCTTTCGCCGCAGCGGCGAGGTGTCGGCGTACGAACACTTGGAGCATCGCTTCGGCCCGTGGGCGCGAACGTACGCCGTCGCGTGCTTCCTGCTCTACCAGATGTCGCGAATGGGGACGGTGGTGCTGCTGCTCGGCATGGCCGTGGCGCCCCTCACGGGGTGGTCGATTCCGGCGACGATCATTTGCACCGGTGCGCTGATGACGATTTACACGATGGCCGGCGGCATCAAGGCAGTGGTGTGGATCGGGGCGCTGCAAAGCTTGGTGCTCGTGGCGGGCACCGCGGCGTGCGTACTGGCCGTCGTGTGGAAAGTTCCCGGCGGCGTCGCGGAGATAGCTCGCACGGGGATGGAGTTCGACAAGTTCAGCCTCGGCAGCTTTGGTGCCTCGCTGAGCATGCCGACGTTTTGGGTGATCCTCGCCTATGGGCTGGTGATCAACCTAAGCAACTTCGCGACCGACCAAAGTTACGTGCAGCGATACATCACGGCGCGCGACGATCGCGAAGCGGCGAAGAGCGTGTGGCTAACGGCCGCGCTGTACGTGCCGACCTCCGCGGTGTTTTTCTTCATCGGCACGGGGCTGTTCGTGCTCTATCGCGCGCAGCCGGAACTGCTCGACGGCGTCACGAAGGCCGACAAGGTCTTTCCGCACTTCATCGCGACGCAACTTCCGGCGGGGATGGCGGGGCTGGTGGTGGCGGCGATCTTTGCGGCGTCGATGGATTCGAATCTCAACAGCATGGCGACGCTCACGCTGTGCGACATTTACAAGCGTTACTTCCGCCCCGCGGCGGGCGAGCGGGAATCGCTGCATGTGCTGCGGCTCGCAACACTCTTCTGGGGCGTCGCCGGCACAGCGATGGGACTGGCGATGATCCGCGTCGAGAGTGCACTCGATGCGTGGTGGCAGCTCGCGGGGATGTTTTCGGGCGGCGTCGTGGGACTGTTTTTACTCGGCTTGATGACCCGCGCGAACAACGCCGCGGGGCTAATCGGCACGGTGACGGGATTGATCGTGATTGTATGGATGATGCTGCCGTCGTTCGTCGACGTGCCGGCCGAAGTGCGGAGTCCGCTCGACGCGAATCTTACGATCGTGGTGGGAACGCTGGTAATCTTCCTGGTCGGCTTGGGCGTTTCGAAGTTATTCATAGCCTCTGGCTCCGCCAGGGGGTAGCGCGGCGAACGACTACGCCTGCCGGCATGGTAGCCGACCCCCGGGCGGAGCCCGGGGCTAGAGTAACGCGGCTACTCGGTGCGAAGACGCAGCTCCGCGCAGACGGGCAAATGATCCGACGCCAGCTTCGCCGTCGGCGTGCGCGGCTGCCGGAGTGCGACCACTTCAAAGTGTTCACTCGCGAAAATGTAGTCGAGCCTCCGCACCGGCATCGTCGAGATAAACGTTGCGCGTGGTTTGTAGTTCGGCGCGCGGCAGGCGACGTCGACGAGTCTTCTGCCAAGCGACGCGCAAATGGGCGACTTGGGGCCGGTGTTGAGATCGCCGCAGAGGAGCACTGGTTCGTCGGCTGGAATCTTGCCGAGCCATTCGTCGCCGAGCAAGATCGCCGTTTGCCGTTGCCGCTCCGCGCGGCGAAGGCCGAAGTGGGTGTTGATCACATGAACGACGCCGGCGGGCGTTTTCAGCTTCACCCACATGGCGCCGCGGGCTTCGCTCCGTTTGGCATGATCGGCCGCGGTGAGGTGAGCCGACTGCACATGCTCGAGCGGGAAGCGGCTGATGACGGCCAGTCCATACTGCTCGCCATCCCAATCGGCGACGGCGTAGTAGTGGTGGCTCATCGATAGCGCCTCGGCGATCATCCGCGCCTGCTCGTGGCGGCGGGAGCGATGGCGATTGGCGTCGACCTCTTGCAAGGCGATCACATCGGCGCGGCAGGAGCGGATCACTGAAACGATTCGCTCGGGGCGGATCTTGCCGTCGATGCCGATGCAACTGTGGATGTTGTAGGTCATCACGCGGAGCGGTTGCGTCGACTCGTCGTCGGTCGCTGGTGCGGATGAGACAGAGCTAGGTACAGCATCGTGATCGCGATGATGCGCCAGCGGCCGATCGGGATGCACGAACCGCCACGCGCCGCGGTAGAGATCGACGCCGCGAATGTAACGCTGGCCGTCCGCGGCGCGGCGATGGTGCAGATGAATCGCGTGCGGAATCAGCGCGAAGCCGCGGGTCTCTTCGCTGCCGATGCTGCCGTGGGCGCCATTCTCGTGAACGAACGTGCTCGGCTCGCGTTGGTTGCTCCAACCGCTTACCATGAGGTCGCCGGCGTCGGGATGCTCGGCGAGTCGCATCAAATCGCCCACCGCCTCGGCGAGGAACGGGTGGTCGGGGCCGAAAATCTGCACGGCGTCTTCCGGCAGCCGCCATTCGCCGAGCGGGTTGCGGGCTTCAAGCCGGCCATGCTCGCCGCGGAACAGCACGAGCGGAACGTGCTCTTCCTGCACGAGCCGGCGGGCATAGTCGCGCAGCTCCGCGTGCGACAATTTAACTGGCAAATAAATGTGCCCCAACGGGCCAAGCGCCGTGACGATGACATCGTTCTCCAGCTCTTCCGCCGTCGCCTGCGGCACGTCCTTCCGGCCGCGTTTCATCCGCAGCAGATGGCGGTCGCGTTGATCGGTCTCGGGCCCGCGGGCGCCGTAGTCGTCGAGGCCGCGAACCTTGCGGCCGGCAAGCGTGCCGGCGCTGAACGCCCGTTCGGCGGCTTGATGAATCGTCGCTTCGGTTTCGTTCTCGTAAATCGCGGTCCGCTCTTGGCCATGGTCGGAAAAGACGATCACTTCGTAGTCGCGAGCATCGGAGCGATGGGCCGTGCGGAAAACGTCTTCGATAACGCCGTCTATTCCCTTGAGCCCCCAGTGGGCGAACCAACTGTCGGGCCCGCGGCGGTGAGCCTGTTCGTCGTAGCCGAGAAAGTTGCCGTAGATAATCGGCGCGCCTTCTTCGACAGACAGCTTGAGCATCACGCGGAGCCATTCGCGCATGACGATCGACACGCCGACGCGCGACGGAATCGAGTGTAGCTCAGCCCGCCAATGCTGTCGGCCGGCGAGACCGCGAATCATGTCACCAACGGCGATGAAGAACTCAAGGATCGCCAGCGCCGTCACCCGCAAGATCGTGAAGAAGTACAGGGCGGCGACAATCGCGAGCTTCCAAGGGCGCGTCATGTCGCGCAGGTTGGCGGCGTCCATCGTTTCGGCGCAAAAGCGCGACTCGACGGCGCCGGCGGCGTAGATGTTCGAGTACGAACGGCCCCCTTCGAGCAGCGGCTGATGCTCGGCGGCGAGCCGCGTGCCGACGCGTTTGGCCCACTCTTGCTCGTACATCAGCACCGTCTCGCCCGACTCGCGATTGAGGAACTGAAACGCCGGCACGGCGCAGCGGGCGCCGAACATCACCTCGGCTTGCACCGCCGGCGTCGTCGAGGGGAGACCGGAGTAAAAGCTAAGATGCTCGAAGTGGCCGCGATCGATCAGCTTCTTCAGGAATGGCATCCGCCCGTCGGCGAGGGCCCGATCGAGCTGCGTGCGGGCGAGGCCATCGATCTGCAAGATGACGAGCCCCGGTTCGTCGCCGTGTGGCGCCGAGAGATCGCGCTTGAGCAACCGCGCAATCCACCGCGTGCGGCTGATCTTGCGGCGCCAGCGACGCTTCAACAGTACGAGCGGACTAATCAAGGTGGCTCCGCGTGGCTTCAGTTTCGACGACCGCGGCGGCCAGCGCGCTCGTCTTTTCGAGGAACAGGTTCCACTCGATTTCGAGCCGGCCGAGCAAACGGTCCCACGGGCCGGGGTCGGCGTCGGGGCGTTGCGAGTGCTCGGCGACGAGCGATTCGTAAAGTTCCAAAATGCGATCCGCGCACACGTCGAGGCCGAACGAGCGAATCGACTGCCGGGCGATGTCGCCGCGGCGGGCGAGGGCGGCGCGATCGTGCGAGATCTCGCGGAGCGCGTCGGCAAATGTTACTTCCGTGGCGTTGGCCGGCAGCATGCGGCCGGTGACGTCGTTCAGCACGTCGCGAACGCCGGGGCCGTCGAGCGCGACGACCGGCGTGCGGGCAGCCATCGCTTCGGCGAGGACCATCCCTTGCGTTTCCGACTGCGAACTAAACGCGAACAGATCCATCGCCGTATAGGCGTCGACAAGATCCTGCCCCGTGTGCGAGCCGGCCATCACGAGTTGCTTCGCGTCGGCGAGTTCGCCGACGGTCTGTTCGATGTCGGCCGCCGCTTCGCCGGAGCCGACGACGAGCCAATAAGCGTCGGGATGCTTGGCGAGAAAGTAACCGACCGCGCGAGCGAGGTAGGCGAGATTCTTCTCGCCGGCAAGCCGACCGACGTGGCCGATCACCAGCGCATCGGCCGCGATGTTGTAGCGTTCGCGCATGCGGCGGCCGTCGCCGTTGCCGAAGCGGTCGAGATCGATGCCGGTCGGAATCGCGGAGATCGGCTGCGTCACTTGCCGCTGCACGAGCAGTTCGGCAATCGATTCGCTCGGCGCGATCACGTGCGTGCAAAGGTTGCAGTACTCGGTCGCCATTTGGATCGCGACGCGCTGCAGGGCTTCGGAATCGAGCGGCACGTAGCGGGTGTACTGCTCGTAGAGCGTGTGGTGCGTGAAGACGAGCGGCAGCCGCCGCGTCCAGGCGGCGCGGAGGGCTGAGTCGCCGAGCAGGAACGGGTGGTGGCTGTGGATAAGCTGCGGCTGAAACTCGTCGAGGTAGTCGGAGATCAACAGCGGCTGCGGCAACTGCACGGAGAAATCGCTGCCGTTGAAATGCTGAATCGCGGGAATGCGGAGGACGAACTCGGTCGATTCCTCGGCGCCCTCGAACTGCGGCGCGATCACCCGCACATCGTGGCCGCGCCGGCGGAATTCCTCTTCGTACGTGCTGACAGAGCGAGCCACCCCTCCCACATGCGGGAGGTAGGTGTTCGTGAACATGGCGATTCTCACCGCTGCGATCCTTCTGCGAGGGTGTGGTCGTGCCGTGCATGATCGTGCCGCGCGGCGTGGGCGTGATGGTCGTCCGCGGCGGCTACCGGCATTGTATCGTCGCGGACGAGCGGGAGGTCGACGTTCGCGTCGGCGGCGACGATGCGCTCGAAGCCAGGGATGGCGACTTCCATACGGGGCAGGGCGCCGCGCCACTCGGCGTCGATGCGGAGCGTTGGTTCCACGCGCGGGTTGGCGATCGTCACGGTCACGGCGCCCCACGGCGTAAGCATCGGGCCGAACTGCAGCGCATCATCCGATTCGAACCATTCGGCAAACAACCCCGAGCCGATGACGAGGCGATCGGCTTCCTCGCGGACGAACAGACTGCGAATCATCATCGCCCACTCGGCGGCGGCCCAGCCATGTTGCCCGTCGCCCATGCAGCCGCCGCCGGTTTGCGGGTGAATCGCTTCAGGCCATTGGCCGGTGGGCGAGGCGAGCTGCGCGACCGCTTCGACGAGATCGCGGTAACGGGGATCGCCCGCGCGGAGGAGCGTTTGGGCGATGTCGAGCGTGAGGTAGGCGTTCACGCCCGAGTGGATCATGTCTTGGAAAAATCCGCCGTGGAGGAAGCAGCGGCGGAGCAGGGCGTCGACCGTCGCCATGATCGGCGGGGCGCCGGGAGCGAACAGATGCAGCGGATAGTCGGCCACCAGCGAACCAACGGCGCCAGCGTCGATGCGGCGATGAGGCGACGCGGGAATGCCGCTGAGCGAGCGCCACGCGGGAATGCGGTGGATGCTGCGATCGATCGCGCGGCGCAGGTCGTCGGCCTTCGCGGTCGCCGCGTCGGCGTCGCGCTGCTCGCCGCGGCGGGCGTAAATCGCGCCGGCGCTGCGGAGACCGGCCTCGGCCCAAAAATCGTCCCAGTAATAGTGATCGTTCGGGCCGAGATGTTCTGCGCTAAACCCGGCAGGGAGCAGGCCGACGTGGAGCGGATCGGCGTCGTCCATCACGCGCTTGTTGTGAATCCAATCCACGGCACGCGGCACAGTGGCGAGCAAGTCGTCGGACAGACGCTCGCCGGTGAGTTGTTCGAAGCGATCGAAAAACCACAGCACCTGGCCGTTGGAATCCCACTCGCCTTCTTGCGAACGGAAGTAACCGTTGCGAAGTTGGCGGGCGGGGAACTGCTCGATCATTCGCCGGCAACGGTCGACCATGCCGACGGCGAGCAGCGAATTCATCATGATGCAGGCGTCGCGGAACCAAAACCGGCGATAGGTGTACGGCCCCGGCACAACTTCGTCGGCGGAGAGAAGCAGCATCGTCTGCACCGCCGCGTCGTAGAGGGATTGCAGCTTGCGGTCGGGGACTTGCAGTTTCGCGACGGGCTTGCGCGCCGCGCTCCAGGTGACGCGAGGATTAAAACGTTCGAGATTGCCGAGCGCGGCGAGTTCCTTCTGCAACGGGACGCGCACGGTGAGCATTGTTTCTCCATTGATTGGACAGATTGCCGCGGCAGTCGCCATGCCGACGCTGCAAGCGACATGCGGTTGATCGTGATTGCCGCCGATGCGATCGATGCTGCCATGGAGAAGGCTCGACACGTCGCCGTGGGCGTAGTCGGAGACGAGCATTTGAGCTGCGGGACGGCTGAGCATCACTTCGGTCTTGTCGTTCACAAGCCAACCGGTTTGCGGTTCGCTGGCGTCGATCGTGTCGATGAACTGCACCCCCTCGGGATTGTAGGGCCGGAGCGCGACGACGAGTTTGGCGGACGACTCGGCAGTGGCGACGATTTGCAGTTCGGCGACCGGCTGATCGTGCTCCACGACGACGCGGGCGGTTTGCTTGAGCGTCGCCCCATGCTGGCGTGAGAGCGTCACCACGGAGAGATCGCCGCTGCCGCTCTGATCGATCGCGAGTTCCTGCCGCACGGCCGCATCGGGCAAGCGGCTGGGGGCGAGCAGCTTGCCATCGTCGCCGACGATCCAACAATCGATCGACCAGCCATCTTGCAGCGGCGTGAACAAGCCGCGGGGATCGACGATCGGGTAAATCGAAAGTTCGGGCAGCCCGACCGCGGTCCAGTTGCGGTGAGTGAGGTTCACATGGCTGAACGAGAACGCCCGCGGAATGAACGAGACGTCGTTCGGATCGAACTGCCGCTGAACCCAGTAGGGCCAAATCCAGTCGAGGTTGTGCTGGATCGCCTTCGTGTTGACGATGCCGCGGGCGTGGAACAGGACGCCGGCGCGAAGCAGTTCTATCGGCTCCGCCACCTCAGAAGGCTGGGCAAAGCTACGAATCCGCGCGAGCCACAGGGCAGGGTCGGCGATGCCGTAAGCCCGGGCGGCGCGCTTGACGATCGACTTCCATGGCAGGAAACGGAACATCGTGGTCGGCCCCCTCTCAAGCAAGCGGGCGTCCTGGAGGCAGATTGGCTGGAAGTACGCCAATCGCTGCATACGCTATGCCGGTTTTTGAAGTGGCTGCGGCTGACGAAGAATTCGACAGGATTACAGGATTTCGCGGATCGACAGGATTAGTTGCGGGGAAAAGCGCGAACGAGTTGAGCGGAGCTTTATGTTGCTTCTTTTTGCTCTTTAAAAAATCCTGTTAATCCGTGAAATCCTGTCAATAACCCAATCGAACCAACCTTCAGCAGAGAGTACGGAGCTATTTCTACTCGGGTCGATCGAGCTTGGCCGCAGCCTGCTCGTCGTTTACTAGCTTCGCGTACGCCGCCCCGAAGAGAATCACGATCATCGCGTAGTAAGTCCACAGCATGATCGCCATGAACGAGCCGATCACGCCGTAAGCCGTCGGCAGATTCTTACGCAGCACGTACATCGCCAGCACCTGGCGGCCGACTTCCCATAGCAGGGCGGCGAGTGCCCCGCCCGCGAAGGCCGCCTTCGCGCGGACGTGCGTCTTCGGCACGAACGTATAGAGCGCCGTGAACGCCAAGAAGTTGAGTGCGATGTGAATTACCGGCTGCGACAACTGCCGCACCCATGCGGGAACTTCGACCGTCGACTGCACGATCGATTCCACCCCTTGCCAGACGATCGAAACGATCATTACAGCGATCACGAACGCCCCGACGCCGATCAGCATGATGAGCGCCTTCAGTCGCACGAACACCAGGTTCGTGATCGCCTTGCGAATCCCCTGCTCGCCGGCGTTGGGGCGATCCCACAACCGGTCGAAGGCGTAGTCGAGCTCGGTGAAAATCGCGACCGACGCGATCAGCAGCACGATGAGTCCCACCGAACCGCTGGCGCCCGCCTTCTGCTCGACCGCGTTGAACGCTTCTTGAATCTGATCGCGCAGCGTCGGCGACGCTTGCTCGGCGATCGCGGCGAGGACCCGCTGCTGGGCGTCGTGGCCGACGGCCGTCGTGCGGAACGCCCAACCGAGGCCGGCTACAAGCACCAGCAGCAGCGGAAAAAGCGAGAAGGCAAGGTAATAGGCGACCGCGGCCGCCATCATCGTCCCGCCGCGATCGGCGAAGTGATGGTAGGCGTTCCAGATGCGAACGAAAAAATTGCGGAGGTTGGCGATCATAGAGCAGGCGGCTGGCTAATGACCAATCAGGGCGACTGCCGGCCATCAGGTGCCGTAAGTGTCGGGGAAATGAGCGGTCTGAGCGTGCAAACCGGCGAGTTGGCGACCGCGGCGAGCCCCGGCACGGCAAATGCGTTCCCCCCATTGGGAGGAGCAACTGCCAGCCTCCGCCAGAGGACGCCGCATGCATTCCACACGCCCACCACTTCATCGACCAACCTCGCCCGCCGGCCAAACGGCCGCGGCGATTCTAACGTTTATCGCGATTGGATTCGCCACCGCTGCCCCCGTCGCTCGCGCGCAAGGTCCGGCGTCGGCCGAAGCGACCAAGCCGATCGTGCCGGCAACCGAAGTCGAAGCCGCCGCGCAAGTGCCGCCGAAGGTCGACGTCCAGCCGCTCGCTGACGACGTCGACATCGCGTCACGGCTTGAGCGGATCATGATCGCGACGAAGTGGTTCGTCGACCCGAAAGTCGATGTCCAAGAAGGCGTCGTGTTTCTGGACGGCCAGGCCAACCGCGAATCGAGTAAAGAGTGGGCGACCAAGCTCGCTGGCAGCACGCAAGACGTCGTCGCAGTGGTGAATCGTATGACCGTCGTCGAGCGTTCGGCGTGGGATTTTTCGCCCGCTTGGGAACAGCTCCGCGTCATGGGCCGTACGGCCGTGCAATCGTTGCCGGCGGCGATCATTTCAATCTTCGTGCTGGTTCTGACCTTCTTTGCCACGATCCTCGCCACGCGGATGGCGCGCCGGTTCGGAACGAAGAAATTCCGCAACGCGCTCCTCAGTGAAGTCGCGGCCCGCGCGGCGGCGATTCCGGTGATCATCATCGGCCTCTACCTCGCGATGCGCGTGTCGGGGTTGACGCAAATCGCGGCGACTGTGCTCGGCGGCACGGGGCTCATCGGCATCATCATCGGCATCGCATTTCGCGACATTGCCGAGAACTTTCTCGCCAGCATCCTCATCAGCATGCAGCGGCCGTTCCAAGCCGGAGATCTGGTGACAATTACCGAGCACCATGGCTTCGTGCAAAAAGTGACGACCCGCGGCACGATCATCGTGACGCTCGACGGCAATCATGTGCAGATTCCCAACGCGACGATCTACAAGAGCGTCATTCGCAATCACTCGGCTAACCCCAACGGGCGGCTCGATTACATCATTCGCATCGGGTACGACGACTCGATGGAGCGGACGCAAGAAATCGTGCTCAAGGTGCTGCGCGAACATCCCGCGGTGCTCGCCGAGCCCGAGCCGCTCATTCTGGTGGAGGAGCTAACGGCGAGCGGCATCAACATTCACGCGTATTTTTGGATCAACGGTCGCGACTTCAGTGGATCTCGGGTTCGCTCGGCAACGCTGCGGCAAATCGTGGCGGCGCTCGCCGAGGCAGGCATCACGATGCCCGACGCCCGCGAGGTGATCTTCCCGCTCGGCGTGCCGCTGATCGAACCCGAGAAGGCCGAGGCCCAGCGAATTGAGCGGGAAGAGGAGGAGGCCCATGACCCGGCGCCGCCGATCGTCACGCGATCGGAAGGGGGCCTGCGCAACGAACGCGAAGTGATTCGCGAGCAAGTGAAGCAATCGAGAGAACTGGAACCTGGCAGCAACCTGCTAAAGGAAACGGCTACCGCCGAGTAAGCATGCTGAATAGATTCATCGAGTTGCACCGCTGAGGAATCGAATAGAGGCAGATCGAACCGCCATGGATGGATTTGGCCCGTCAACACTTTGAGGCCTACCAATGGAACTATTTCACCTGACTGTCGGCGAAGGTCCGCTGGCGTCGGCCGCGATTCACAATGGGCACGCCTTCCGACCGGAGGTGACGGATTACGTGGCGCTCACCGACGCCGAGCGACTCCGCGAAGAAGATCCGTTCACGGACGTGCTGGCCGATATCGCGCCGACGCGCATCGTCGGCGAGCGCTCGCGGTTCGAGATTGACCTCAACCGCCCACGCGACGAGTCGGTCTACACGACGCCGGAGCAGGCGTGGGGCCTGAAGGTGTGGCGCGAGTCGCTGCCGGCCGAGCAGATCGAACGCTCGCAGCAGTTGCACGATTTGTTCTTCGGCTCGATTCGTGGATTGCTGCAGCAGATGGTCGCCAGCTACGGCCATGCGATCGTACTCGACATCCACTCATACAACCATCGCCGCGACGGCCGTGACGAACCAGCTGCCGACGAGGCTGGCAACCCCGAAGTGAACATCGGTACCGGCTCGATGGACCGCGCGTATTGGGCGCCGATCGTCGACCCGATCATCGCCTGTATGCGCAGTTGCGAAATCAACGGCCGGCCGCTCGACGTGCGGGAGAACGTGAAGTTCCAAGGAGGCTACTTCTCGCGTTGGATTCATCGCGAGTTTCCGCGGACGGTCTGCGCGCCGGCGATTGAATTCAAGAAAACGTTCATGGATGAGTGGACTGGGGATGTCGATCATCCGCACCTCATCAAGCTGCGTGATGCACTCCGCGGCTGCGTGCCGCATTTGGAGGAACGGCTGGCGGCGATGCGTTGAACTACTTTTTCAGTTAGCGGTGTGAATTTCAACTACGACCCGAGGGGTGCCACTGGCATCTTGCCAGTGCAGAAGTGCTGAACGAGTACCCACACCACACTGGCAAGATGCCATTGGCACTCGCTGAACACCCCAATTATTTCTTCTCGACTAAACAGCCTGCCGATGCCTGCCCATTCCGCCGACGCCGACTTTGACGCCCTCATCGCCGTCGTGCGCGATCGGCTGAGCCGGAACATCCGCATTCGCCGCAATCTACCCGGCGGCGGCCGATTGCGGCTCGATCGGCAGCTGCCGTTTTTGTGCGTCTATCGGACGCCGCCGCGCGACGAAGTCCCCGACGAGGGAGAAGCGAACAAGACGCTACGGCGCGATCGCAGCGCTCAAGAACTCGTCACCACGGAAGGCGCCTACCTCTTCGCGAGCGGCGATCCGCAACACGCCGAAGGCCTCAGCCAACTCTGTGCGGCAATCAGCGACGTGCTCCGCGACCACCTCGGGGCGCTGCTCGTACTGGAGATCTGGTCGATCGACGACAGCGCCGCTGATGCGACGTCGCGCACCGCGCTACGGCCGAGCTTTCGCATCGCCGCGCCCGCACATGAATCGCTTGTCGGGACGATCGAGGCGCTCGCGGAAGGATTGCGGGCGATCAAGCTTCATGGCCTGCGGGCCGACGTTGATATTGTCGAAGACGACCAGCCGGGAGCGCCGGGGCTTGCCAGTCTGACGCGGGCGTGCGGCGCCGAACGCTGCCTGACGATCGGCCTCGGCGTGCGGCCGGTCTATCGCGATGCGGCGACCGGCGAAGTGTATCCGCTCGTGCTGCAATCACTGCGGCGGCAACTGGCCATGGCCATTCGTAAGGGGGTCTTCGCGTTCACTGGTCGTGAGAAAACCCAATCGCTCGCCCACTACGAAGCGCTTGGGCCGTCGACGATCGCCAAAGCGGCGCGGGTGGTCGACCAGCAGCTGTGCGAGATCTCGCAGTCGTTCGACTTCCTGCTCCAAGTGACGCCCGTGAACGCTGAGAAGGCGTGGGAAGATTTCGAAGCGAGCAACTACGCCAAGGCTCCAACGCTCCACTATCGGCCGTTGCCGTACCATCCGAGTTTGCTGAAGCGGCAGCTCTATTCGATTCCGATCGAGCATGTCGAAGACGCGAGCCTGATGCAGCTGTTCGAGCAGAAGCAGGACGAGCTCGACAAGCAACTCGATGCGCTGAAGCATTTGGGGACGCGAGCGTTTTACTACGACAGCCTCCATTTGTACGGCTCGCCCGACGAAGATCTGGTGCGGCTGGCGGATTCGATTCTCGATCACACCCGCGCGGCGGCGGACGACATTCACGAGAACTGTGTTCCCGCAGAGAAGGTTGCCGCCGCGGCCCGAGAGCATATCGACTACTACCACCAACGTTTGCCCGACTTTCAGGCGAGCGTGCAGGTTTGCGACACGATCGCGTCGGCGTTGATGGTGGCGCAGGATCGGCTGTTCATCTCCGAGCGATCGAGCATCCGCCCACAACGATTGGAGCCGCTGCTGCATCACGAAGTCGGCACGCATTTGCTCACCTACTTCAACGGCCGGCAGCAACCGTTAAGACAGTTGTACGCAGGGTTTCCCGGTTACGAAGCGCTCCAAGAAGGGCTGGCAGTGCTCGCCGAGTACCTGGTCGGCGGGCTGTCGGTCGGCCGGACGCGCACGCTAGCCGCGCGGGTGCTCGCCGTGCGATCAATGCTCCGTGGCGGATCGTTCATGGAGACGTTCGAACTGCTCCACGATGAACACCACCTTGGGCCACGATCGGCCTTCATGACCGCGCTGCGGGTCCACCGCGGCGGCGGGTTGAGCAAAGACGCGATTTATTTGCGGGGCCTGCGCGACTTGCTCACGTACTTGCGGGAAGGGCACGAGCTTGAACCCCTCTATGTCGGCAAGATTTCGCTCGAAGAGGTCCGATTGGTCCAAGAATTGCGTCGTCGGGGAGTGATCCAGCCGCCGGCCCTATTGCCGCGGTTTTGGGATGAGCCGAACTATCGAGCCCGGCTCGCTAACTGCCGCCGCTTATCGCTTGTCGAACTTTTGGAACAACTCCTATGAGAATCGGCTTTGTCGTCAACGACGTCGCCACTGAACAGGCGAGCTACACCACGACGCGGCTCGGCATGTGCGCGACTAATCACGGGCATGAAGCGTGGACGCTCGGAGTGGGCGACTTCGTTTACAAGCCCGACGGTTCGATCCACGCGAACGCCCGCGCCGCAAGCGGCAAGGAATACGACTCGCTTGAAAAGTACATGACGGAGATTCAAGGCGAGGACGCCCGGCAGGAACAAATTTTGCTCGACGACGTCGATGTGCTGATGCTGCGGAACGATCCGTCGGAGGACACGGCTGAGCGATCTTGGGCCCAAACGACCGGCATATTGTTCGGCCAATTGGCAGCCCAGCGCGGCACGATCGTCGTTAACGATCCGAGCAATTTGGCGAACGCACTCAACAAAACCTACTTTCAGCACTTTCCCGAACAGGTGCGGCCGAAGACCTGCATCAGTCGCGATCCGGAAGAGATCAAGGAGTTCATCGCCGCGCAAGGCGGGAAGGGGGTCATCAAACCGCTGCAAGGCTCGGGCGGTTCAAGCGTCTTTCTCGTGCGGAAGGCCGACGCACCGAATCTCAACCAGATGATCGAAGCGGTGATTCGAGACGGTTACTGCATCGCGCAGGAATACCTGCCCGCGGCAAAGGAGGGCGACATTCGCCTCTTCGTGATGAACGGCCGGCCGCTGCAGCACAACGGCAAGTACGCCGCGTTTCGCCGCGTGAACAAGACCGGCGACATGCGCAGCAATATGCACACCGGCGGCGAGAGCGAAGCGGTGGAGATCGACGACGATGCGCTGCAACTCGTCGAAATGGTCGGCCCCAAATTGATCGCCGACGGGATGTTTCTGGTCGGACTCGACATCGTCAAAGACAAGCTGATGGAGATCAACGTCTTCACGCCCGGTGGACTGGGGAGCGCTCAGCAAGCGACGGGAGTCGACTTCGCGGAGATCGTCATCGCGGATCTGGTGCGGAAGGTCCGCGGGAAGAAGTATTACGGGCGGAATATTAGCAACGCGCAAATTGCGACGATGTGACGATTGGTCAGTTGTCAGTTGCTGCATTCCTAGCCCCGGGCTTCGCCCGGGGGTGGCGTCACGCGCTACGACGCGTAGCGAATTGGAAACCGACCCCCGGGCGGAGCCCGGGGCTAAAGCAACCCTTGCGCTGACGCCCCTACGGGGCCACCGTCTGCCAATGCCCGCCGAACAATTCCGCGAGCAAATCATGCTCGGGAAACGGATGGCCGCGGTGCATCGTGAACGCCTCGACAAACTCGGCGCCGACTTCGCTGCCGCGGTCGGCGTTGTGGCGACGCATCGCGTCGATGTATTCGTCCATCCCGTGATGAGCCCGCAACCACTCGCGCTGCGAGGCGTGGCAAGCCAACATCTCGGCCTTGCGTTCCATCTGCGCGGTCACGTCGACGTAGGTCGACGGCGTGACGACCTCGCCGGTGTAGGGATCGGTCGCGCCGACCGGGTCGCAGTAGTAAAGCCACGGGATCGCCGAGCCCGCGAGCAGCGGCAACGTCGACGAATTCGGCGCCCCGTACCCAAACGCGGCGCCGCGAGCGAGCAGGTGGGTCTGCTCGTGATCGATCATGTAGTCGTGCCGCGGGTGGGTGAAGAGCAGTGTTGGCGCCACCTTGCGGAACAGGTCGAGCGTCTTGCGAATCGTCTCCTTCGAGTAGACGACGTTCAAATCGGGCTCTTCGAGACAGTGATAGGTCGCACCAATGCACGCGGCGCCGGCGATTCCCTCAGCCTTGCGAATGCGGGCGATTTCCTCCCGCGAGTACATCGTCGTCCCGCAATCGCCGTTGGCGACCGTGGCGATATGAATCTCCCACCCCGCCTCCGCGAGGCGAATCAGCGTCCCGGCGCAAAGAATCTCCGCGTCATCGGGATGGGCGAGCAGGGTGAGCGCGACGCGACGGGCAGGAACGGAATGCATGGCGAATGCTACTGCGGGGATATGCGGGCTGAAGACTCGCATTATTCAGCGCGAGCAGCCAGATTTCGAGTGCAAACGGCGCCAGTTCGTTTGCTAGATATTGCGTCAAGTGACGCCGGCCAGCTTCATCAAAATTGAATGGCGGGCCATTCGAGCGGCAGCTAGTCCGCCACGCTCGCTGCAGGTTCGGCGAGCGGTGACGCTGGTTGCTGAACTCGCTCGCTGGTGTCAGCCGCATCGCTGCGCATCAGTTCCGCCATCACTTCGAACGCCAACCGCATGTAGAACCCCGGCACGAGGTAGATCATCAAGAAGCATGCCGCAACGCCAAGCCACTCCCACACGCCCAAATCCTGGGGCGGCCCAATCCAAAACAGATAGAACGGCGCGAAAGAGACGGAGACGCCCGTCAATGCGGCGACGGGCCCCATGATCCAGGGCGACTTGATGCGGCGCCGCCACTTCGAATCGACTTTCACCGAGACGTAGTTGATAGGTTCTTCCCACGGGCGGCTCCTACTTCGGCTGCTAACCCAAAACGCGTAGGCAACCATCGCCAGAAGTACGATCGACGACCAGGCTCTCATCCAGGCGGGTACGTCTGCCGGCAGCATCCAGTGCATGAATGCCAACAACACGCAAGCCGTCGTCGTGGCAAGCAATAGTCCGCGTATGGTGAACTGAACAGGACCTTGACCTGCCGGCATTGCTTTCTCCGTTAGCCAATTGGGGCGCTAGAGCGCAGCGCGCATCCGCAACAGCAACGTCGATGAGGATGCCGAGCTGGCATACTGCTGAGCGGCATCGCCGCCCCGCAAAGAGCGTCTGAAAAGGCAGTATTGGCGACGGCACGAGTCAAAGCAAGCCGCGCAACGTCGCCTCGCGACGATTTGCGCATCACTAGCAGCCCGCAGACCGACTTCGCACTACCGATAGGACTCGCGCTAACAGTTAAATCAATTTCACGAGATCGCCCAGCGAAACGCAGAGCTTGCCGCCTCCCAAGACTTCCGGCTTGTCGACGCATGCCTGAACGTTCAGACTTTTAGGATCGGCGACGTCGAACTCTCCGCTGGCATGCGTGGTCATCGCGTAAGCAGTGACTTTTTGAGTCAGCACTTTGATGACATGCTTGTGACGAATGCGAGCCTTGAAGGAAACCTTGGTTCCATCGACGTCGAACTTCTCCAACGATACGCTCCCTTCATTCCCTTGAGCGAGAGGCTGCAACAGACGTTCTAGCTCTTGTCGTATCTTCTGCAATTTCGGATCGGTCGGATCGTCGGGCCGCTTGATGGGCGGATCCTCAGTCTGTTTCTGCGGGGGCCCATCGGACTGATCCGCCTGCCACGCACCGATGAATCCATCGACCAAACGACGGCATTCGCCGATTAAGAGCGACGAAGCTTGCTGCAAGGAAGTTCTCGGCAGTAGGATTCCCGTCAACTCCTTCTGGCGCCAAGTATCCACGATCGCGCCGCCGCTTGAATTGTTCGGATCGTTGCCCACCCGGGGCAGCGGCACAACTTCCCTCAGCGTGGTATCGACGGCGTAGAGCGCAGCGACGCCGCCCAGGTAAGCGATTTGCCGAACATCGGCGGCGAGGGAGACAACCAGAGTCGCCGGCTCATCTCGACTAACGCTGAGGCCGGCTTGCGTGAGTCGCGATTCAAATTGCTTCTGCAGTTTGCCAGGATCCAACTGCCCGTAGAGTGCGGGGAGTTGAAGGAGCTCGGCTTGTACTTCAACGGCAAGCCCGGCGAGCCCCCGCAGGTTTCCCTTGATCACCGGGTTGATGGCTAAATTGTTGGAAGGAAGCGTCATCGTTGTTAGCCTCAAAAAAGTAAGTGATTGCGGATCGTGAGATTGGTCAGAGCAAGTGATGCGGTTTACCGATTGCCTCAATCGAAGAAGCCGCCCACCGCGCCGCCGACAGCCGTGCCAACGAGTCCGCCAATGGGCCCGCCCACCGTCGTGCCAATCGCTCCGCCGGCCGCGGTTCCGAGAGTTTTGAACAGGCCGCCCGCGATTCCCGGAAGCTCGGGGAGGCCTGGCAGCCCCGGAATAATCGAGTCGTCCGATTCCCCGCCGCCTCCGCGCTGAGCGCCTTCGCCGCCGCCAACAGACGTGCCGCTCGGACCAGCGGCTCCTCCCGCAGCGCCGCCGCTCCCGCCGCCGCCCGCGGCTGAACTAGCGCCTCCCGCCGCCGCACCACTGGCTCCGCCTGCCGCCGGCCCCGTCGCGGAGGCTGGACCGCTGGCAGTTGCAGGCGCGGAGGCTCCACCAGGTCCCGCGGCAGGTGCGGAAGCGCCGCCAGAAGCGGGCCCCGACGCGGGTCCAGCCGCCGCACCGCCGGCCGATCCAGTGGTGGCCGGAGCTGAGGGCGCGCCCGCAGCAACGCCGCCCGTGCCGGTGGCGGCGCCGGCAACCGGCGCCGACGGACCGCCCGCCGCGGTGGCGCCGGGAACGCCTCCGCTGACAGGCACTCCCCCGCCTACCGGCGTTCCTCCCACGGGGACGCCGACTGGCGATGCGCCGCTTAGCGGAGATGCCGCCGAGTGCGACGGCGTGTTGTGAGCCACGATCACCGGGGCTTGAGCCGGGGCGTGGTTGTGGCAGCAGTCGTGGTGTTTACCGTTGGCGGCCATTTCCCGCGTGGCGCCGAGCGTGGCGGCGAAGGCGGCTTCTTGCTCAGCACGCGAGGCGGCGGCGGATGAGATGAGCGATCCGCGCTGACATTCATGGAGGGCTCGTTCAAGTTGCTGAGCGCGACTCTCCGCCGCCGCACCTATGGTGCTGGCGCGCAGCAATTCCTGCGAGTGCTGCTCGCTTCGTTCATGGCAACGGCGGAGCTTGTCGCTCAGCCGCTGCGCTTCTTCACGCGAGGCGCCGACAAGATGCTCGAGCTCGTGAATGCGGCGGTCCTTGTCTCCCTTCGTCTGCGTGCAATGGTCGAGCCGTTCTTCCAACCGCCCCGCTTGCGCGCGGCACTCGTGAAGGGCGTTGCGCGTTTGATCGGCGTCGTGGTGCGAGGCGTGGGCGCGGTGCTCAAGCTCTTCATACTTGCGTTTGAGCCGCTTGTAGCGGTCGGACATTTCCTCGATCTGAGCCTTGAGCTGCGTCGTATCTTGGCCGAGATCGCCGCATTCGTCCTTGTAGCGATCAAGTTCGCGCGTCAGCTCGTGACCACGCGTTTCGCACTCTTCCAGTTCACATTTCAAATGTCGTTTCTGATCGGTGAGCCGTTCGTTGTCGTCGCGCGAGCGGTCAAGCTCGCCTTGCAGATCGCCGACGCGGTCGCGGCACTCGGCCAGCTTGTGCTCCAAGCGACGAATCTCCTCGGCCTGCTCGTCCATCTTCACCGAATGGCCTGCATGATCGTTCTTCCAATCGTCGCGTTCTTTCGTGACGCCGGCGAGCCGATCGAGCAAGCGAATCGTGCGGAACCACCAGAGGAGCGTGGCAAGAATCAGCAGCGCCAGGAAGGTGAGCGCGAGTACTAGCCATGTCCAATAAGCGCGGCGGTAGCCGTCGCGGCTGAGTTCGACGTCGTGCTTTTCGGTTGTCAGGCGTTCGATCGTGGCAAGTCGAGCGGCGCTTTCATCGGTAAGCTTCGTGTTCTCTAGTGCGAGGCGTTGGTTGTCGGTCGCAAGATTCGCGTTCTCGCGCTGCAGGGCTTCCTTTTCTCCTTTGAGGACCACGACCTGATCGGAGAATGCGTTCCGTTCGCGGGTAAGGTCCTTCACTTGTTGCGACAGCTCAGTGTTTCTCTCGAGAGCGGTACGCAGCTGCTCGTTAAGCTTACCGTTGGCGAGGGTGAGCTCTTCGAGTTGCTTCTCAAGCGAAACGCGATCCGTGCGGCAGTGGTCGAGAGCCGTCGCCTGCTGCTTCGCGCGAGCGGCGCGGTCGAGTGTGATTTGCTCAAACAGTTGCCGGCAGCGACTAAGGGCGGTCGGCAGCTCGGCGTGCGATTTCACCGAACTGTACTCGCCGTGCCGGCCACCTTGATTCGCCAGATCGCGCAGCTTTGCCGAAATAATGTGGTTGTCGCCGACGCCAATCACTTGGAAGTAAAGCCGGTCGCCGTAGGCTTGCGCCAAGTCGCGGATCGGGGCCCCGTGGCTGAAGGGATCGCAATCGACGCCGTCGGTCGCCAGCACGATGAGCGGCACGGCGTCTGGCTTCGAAGCGAGCAGTCGGCGGGCTTCGACCAGCAGTTTGTCGAGCTTCCCTTCGCCGGCAGGGACGAGCCGCATCACCGTGCGGCGGAGGTGGCCGCGGCCGTCGGTGGTGAGCGGTAGCAGTTGCCGCAGGGCGGTCGCCTCATCATGGAGCGCGACGAACGCCGCGGGAATGTTTTCCGGGACGCCGTCGGCGATGTCGAGCGCCGCCCATTGCGCGATCGCCATGCGGCGTTCGCGGCCCGAGGGCCAGGCCATCGTTTGCGTCGCGTCGATCAGCATGACGACGTCGGTGATCGGCGGCGACGCGGCGGGAGGCGCATGCGAGTGCGGCGCAGCAACCACGGGCAGCGATTGAGCCGCAGGGGAGGGGAGAGGTTCCTCGTGCGCCGCGGGAACGACTCGCGCCGGGATCTCCGACGATGCCGCGTGCCCCACGAGAATCGGGCCGGAGATCGCAGCGTTCGGCTCCTCGAGCGACGGCGTCTGCCCCGCAACGCGACCGACGCTCGCGATGAGGCAGCAGCCCGCCAGCAACAAGTTGAGCCCCATTCTCCCGATTAATCGACCCATCATTCAGCTCCTGCAACAAAACGACGCGATGTGAAACTGAGCAAGCGAGGTCGATTGTTACGGACAGACAAAACGCGTCAACTATGTGGCAGATGAGAGTTGGGTGACAGTAGTGTGTCACTCTAAAAAGCGGACGCTGACTGGGCTTTCAGCTTGACAGAACTGCTCGCACGGCATGCGTACCGGTGCTCGCATGGCCGCGCGAACGCGAGATTCGCGAAGCATGCACTCAATCGAGAAGAGGATTGAAACCGTCGCGTGCTGCCGTCGGCTAGAAGCCAAAGCTACACGTCTTCGGGCGCCGCTTGGAGTTCAGCGACAGCTTCAACCGCGGCGGTGATCGGCGGCACGAGGCCGACGCGTTGGTAGATCGGCAACACCTGCTTCCGCAGCGACGGCAGCCGCATGATGAACGCCGCTGCGCCAACGATGCAGAGGACGCCGTTGATCCGCGCGGCGAGTGGGGCGCCGAACTGATTGGCGAGCGTGCCGGCGAGCAAGCTGCCGACCGGCACGGTTCCCATGAACGCCATTGCATAGAGACTCATGACGCGGCCGCGCTTGTCGTCGTCGACAATCGTTTGCAGCAGCGTGTTGCAGCCGGCGAGCGTCAACAACATCGAGAACCCCGCGATGAGCAGGATGCCGCAAGAAAGCCAAACGCTCTGCGAGAAGGAAAAAGCGATCATGCTGGCGCCGAACGTGACCGCGGCGCCGCCGATCGGTTTGCCGAGCCCAACGACGCTACGGCGATTCGCGAGATAGAGCGCCCCAGTGAGAGCGCCAGCTCCCGATGCCGCGAGTAAGTAGCCGAACGTCTGGGCTTCGCCGTGCAGGACGTCTTTCGCGAACACGGGGAGCAGCGTCGAAATCGGCATACCGAGCAAGCTGACCATGGCGATCATCATCAACAGCGCACGGATCGGAGCGAAGCCGAACGCGTACTTAAACCCTTCCGCCAAGCCGCTGCTAACGCGACCGAGACGCGGAGCAACGCGAACGGGCAAATTGGTCATCGCCGCCAGCGCGGCAATCACCGCAGTGTAGGAGATGGCGTTCGCCAAGAAGCAGGCGGTGGCGCCCCACCTGGCAAGGATGGCGCCGCCGACTACCGGACCGATGAGCCGCGACAGGTTGAACATCGACGAGTTGAGCGCGATTGCGTTCGGCAAATCGACCCGCGTCGGCGCCATGTCAGACAAAAACGCCTGCCGCGTCGGCATATCGAAGGCGTTCACCATGCCGAGCACGGCGCTCAGAGCGATGATCTGCCAGATCTCAATGTGCCCGGTCCACGTGAGGGCCACGAGCGACACTGCCTGGATCATTGAAATCGTTTGCGTGACGAAGAGCGTCCGCCGACGATCGAACCGATCGGACATGACGCCGGCGATCGGCGAGAGAAAGAACGCGGGGATCTGCCCGCAGAAAGAAACGAGCCCCAGCAGAAACGAATCGTTAGTCAGCTTGTAAACGAGCCACGACAAGCCGGTCGTTTGCATCCACGTGCCCATCATCGACACCCCCTGTCCGACAAGGAACAGGCGGTAGTTGCGATGAGCGAGCGCACGAAATGCGTTAGGCAGCGGCATGCGGCGAGTGCGTGGCTAAGTCGCTTGAGGAATGCGGGGGCGGGGATTTTTTACCACGAAGCACACGAAGACGACGAAATAACAAATTGAAAGGCAGGAACCGCGAATGAACGCAGATGAATTTGACAAATGCCTTTGCATTTATTTGCGTTCATCGGCGTCTATCTGCGGTTCCAACGATCGCATTGCTACTTTGGTGTGCTTAGTGTGTTTCGTGGTAAAAATCCCCGCATTAAAGAACGCTCGTTTGACTACGCCTCAAGCTCCTGCAGCGCCTCGAGGACCTTATGATCGTGCCCGTCGACCTGCACCCGCTTCCACACCTTCGCGACCTTCCCCTGCGCGTCGATGAGGTAAGTGCTGCGCTGGATCCCCATCGACACCTTGCCGTACATGTTCTTCTCGCGCCACGCGCCGTACTTTTCGGCGACGGCATGATCGACGTCGGCGAGCAGCGGGAAGTTCAGCTTGAACTTGTCGCGGAACTTCACATGACTGGCGACGTCGTCGGCGCTGACGCCAAACACCTTGGCCCCATGCTTTTGCAAGTCCTTCTTCAGATCGCGGAAGGCGCAGGCCTCCTTGGTGCAGCCGGGGGTGTCGTCCTTGGGGTAGAAGTAGAGGACGACCGGGCTGCCGGCGAGATCGGCCAGGCGAACCTTCGAGCCATCGTCGGCTGTCAGAGTGAAAGCAGGCGCCTTTTGGCCGGGTTCAATCCAGTCGGACATCGGGGGGGTTCCTGGAGTGCGTGAGAGCAATTCGAGTGGTCGCCGCATTGTATCGCTCGCGGCGTGGAAACAGCAGGCGTGACGGGCGCCCCGCTCGGCGGCTAGTTCCCCGGGTTTTGCAGGCATTTGCCCGCCCGCTTCGGCACTCCCTTTGCACACGAAAATAGGTTACAATTTCAGGCTTTCGCGCAACGCGCTGGCCCTCGGCTAACAAAGCCGGGCCGCACGTCGCACCGCTTCATGTTTACGCGCCGCTCCGCGGCCAACGAGTTGAGCTATCGCTACGTCATCCGATCCATTGAAGTCCGCCGCCGACCGCAGCTACCAACTGGCGATCGCCGCCGCCCGCACGGCTGAAGAAAACCGCGCCGAGAACATCGTCATCCTCGACATGCGGACGATCACGCCGGTGTTCGATTACTTCGTCATCGGCACCGGCAACAGCCGCCGGCAACTCCACGCCATCAGCGAAGAAATCGAGCACGTGCTCGAGGACGAACTGAAGGATAAGCGGATGGGGATCGAAGGGTACCAGGAAAGCCGCTGGATCCTGCTCGACTACGGCAACGTGGTGATTCACCTGTTCGATGCCGAAACGCGCGAGTTCTACGCGCTCGAAGATTTCTGGAGCGAAGCCCAACGCGTCCCGCTGCCTTGGAAGCCTGAGGAACCGGCGCCGGCTGAAGCGCCGAAAGGATAAGTCTCTCGCAGAGACGCGGAAGCGCAGAGGAATGCTTGGGGAGCTTGGCTCAGCATTCGACCGCCGAGGTACCCCTTAGAGTCCCTCTAGTTGCCAGCGATAAGTTGTCGATCCAGCCTTTCTCCCTCTGCGTCTCTGCGCCTCTGCGAGAGACCAGCATCAATCGAGCTAGAGTCGCATGAACATTTTGGCTGAACTGCGAGCACGCATAGCAACCGCGCTGGTCGAAGTGGCGGGCGCCGAGCAAGAGGTCGCGGAGCTCGCGGCGATGGTGCTCCCCAGCCAGGATGCGAAGTTTGGCGAATACCAAGCGAACTGCGCGATGCCGCTCGGCAAAAAGCTCGGCAAGCCGCCGCGCGAGGTCGCGGCGGCGCTCGTCGAGAAGCTCAACGTCGCCGACCTCTGCGAGACGCCCGAAATCGCCGGCCCGGGATTCATCAACCTGCGCCTGAAAGATGCGTTCGTCACGGCGAAGCTGCAGGCGGCGCTCCCCGACGTCGATCGCATCGGCATCGCCCCCGTCGCGGCGCCGCGGACGTATGTGGTCGACTATTCGTCCCCCAACGTCGCCAAGCCGATGCACGTCGGGCACATCCGCTCGACGGTGATCGGCGACGCCCTCTGCAGTGTGCTGAAGTTCGTCGGCCATCGGACGATCAGCGACAACCACATCGGCGACTGGGGCACCCAGTTCGGGATGATTATCTATGGCTGGAAGCATTTTGGCGATGAAGCGGCGTTCAAGAAGACGCCGGTACCGGAACTGACGCGGCTCTACCGGCTGGTGAATTCGCTGGTCGAGTACCACGCCGTGCGCGACGAAGCGCTACCGGCCGCGGCGACGAAGGTGGGCGAGCAGGAGAGCCGCGTCTCGCAGCTGGAACTCGCGCCAACGCCCGCCGACCCGGCCGAGCAAAAGAAGCACGCCAAGCGCATCAGCCAGGCGCAGGGCCAACTCGCCGACCTGCGTCGCGAGTACAAAGAACTCGAAGCGAAGATCACCGAGTTCGAAGCCGACACCAAACAAAAGGCGCTCGCCGACGCGCATCCAACAATCGGCCAAGCCGTACTCGCCGAAACAGCCGCGCTCCACGCGAGCGACGCGACGAACCGCGGCCTGTGGGAACGATTCCTGCCGCCGTGCCTCGCAGAAATCGAAGAGACCTACAAGCGACTCGGTGTGACGTTTGATTACGCCCTCGGCGAAAGCTTTTACGAAGACGATCTCGCCGGCGTCGTCGAGGATCTCAAGAAAAAGGGCCTCGCCAAGCCGAGCGACGGCGCCATGTGCGTCTTCCTGCCGGGGCAAGAGGCTCCGTTCCTCGTGCAGAAGAAGGACGGGGCGTTTCTCTACGCGACGACCGACCTCGCGACGATCGCCTACCGCATGCGGGAGTGGAAGCCCGACGCGATGCTCTACGTCGTCGACCATCGGCAGTCGTTCCACTTCGATTCGCTGTTCGCCACCGCGCGGCTATGGGGCATCGAGAACGTCGAATTCCAGCACATCAGCTTCGGCACGGTGCTCGGCGACGACGGCAAGCCGTTCAAAACGCGTTCGGGCTCATCGGTCGGCCTCAGCGGGCTGCTCGATGAAGCGGTCGAACGGGCGTTGGCGATCGTCAGCGCGAACGACGACGCGCGGCCTGAACCAATGCTCTCGACCGACGAACGGCAAATCGTCGCCGAGCGGGTCGGCATTGGGGCGATCAAATACGCCGACCTCGCGCACAATCGCACGAGCGATTACAAGTTTAGCTACGACAAGATGCTGGCGATGACCGGCAACACCGCGGCGTACATGCAATACAGCTACGCCCGCGTCAGCAGCATTTTTGGCAAAGGGGGCGTTGACCCTAACCAGCTGCGGGCCAGCAGCGCGCGGATCACGATCGATCATCCCGCCGAACGGGCTCTCGGCGTGGCGATTCTGCAGTTCAGCGAAGCACTCGATCGCGTCGTCGGCGACTATCGGCCCAACTACCTCACCGACTATCTCTACGAGCTGGCGGGGAAGTATTCGTCGTTCTTTGAGAACTGCCCGGTGCTGAAGGCAGAGAACGACGACCTGCGGACGAGCCGCTTGCTATTGTGCGACCTCACCGCGCGAACGCTTGCGCGTGGCCTCGATCTGCTAGGCATCGAAGTCGTGGAGCGGATGTAGGGTGGGTGCTCGCACCCACCTTTACCGCTCCGAACTCAGGGCGGCATCGTGCGCTCAGGACGCTGCATCGATCCGCTCGTGAAATTGCTCGCGGGCGATTGGCTTCATACGTACAAGGTGGGTGCGAGCACCCACCCTACGACGCGGCTTTCTGCTGCTTCGCTCGTTGCTTCGCCTTCTGCTTGGCCTTCTTCCCAGGGGCTTTCTCATCGCCCCACTCTTGCCGAGCCTTCCCCGGCCACGGCCCCACATCGGCCCGCTTGGCCCACGCTTCCCAATCAGCGATCAGTTCCTTCGCCAGTTCCGGCTGCTCGGCGATGACGTCGTGCTGCTCGGTGCGATCGGCGTCGATGTCGTAGAGTTCCCATGGCCCCTTGTGTTTCATCACCAGCTTCCACTTGCCGCGACGAACGGCCCGATTCCCTTCATGCTCGAAGTAGATCGGATTCTTCCGCTCCAGCTTCTCGCCGTCTATCGCGGGCATCAGATTCACCCCTTCCATCGGTTGAATCTTGTGGCCTTCATAGTCGGTCGGGTACTTGGCGCCGGTGACGCCGACGACGGTCGCCATCACGTCAACAAGATGCCCCGGCTCCTTCACGAGCTTGCCGTCGCGAGCGGTCGGGATGCCATCGGGCCAGCTGACGATCAACGGCGTCGAGATGCCCCCCTCATGCGTGAAATGCTTGTAGCGGCGGAACGGCGTGTTGTTGAGCGTCGCCCAACTCTGGCCGAGGAACACCCGCGAGTTCGGCCCGCCGGGGTTCTCGCCTTCGTAAATGCCGCGCGGGCCCGACTCGGCATTACCGCCGTTATCGGACATGAAAAAGATAATCGTGTTGTCGAGTTCGCCCCGTTCCTTCAGTCCCGCGACCAGCTTGCCGACGTTCTGATCAACGCGATCGAGCATCGCCGCGTAGATCGCCATGATGTGATCGAAGCGATCCTTTTCTTCATCGCTCAGTTCTTCCCAATTCGGTACTTGCTCCGGAATCTCGCTGAGCGGCCACGCCTCGTCGACGATCCCAAGTTCGATCTGCCGCTTGTGCCGCGCCTCGCGCAGCTTTTCCCAATTCTGCTTGTACTTGCCGCGGTACTTGGCGATCTCCTCCGCCGGCGCCATCAACGGGAAGTGCGGGGCGCAGTACGCAAGATACAGGAAGAAGGGTTTCTTCTCTTCTCGCGCTTCGTCGATGAACTTCATCCCCCAATCGGTCCACAGGTCGCTGCTATACCACTTCTCGCCGAAGATGGGGTCGTCCTTCTGCTTCTTCTCGCCATTGAGAAAGATCTCCGGCCGGTACGGCTGCTTCCGGAAGTAGATACCGCCGGCGGGTGAGTTGAGCACGCGATCGAACCCGCGTTCCCATGGCGGCACGCCGTGCGATTGGCCCAGATGCCACTTACCCGTCATGCAGGTGAAGTAACCGGCGTCGTGCAGTACCTCGCCCATCGTGACGCAATCGTCGCGGAGTCGGCCGGTGGTTCCCTTCGAACCCTCGTGCACGATGTTTTCCAAATGCCCCAGCCCCGCTTGATGCGGATACAGGCCAGTGAGCAACGACGCCCGCGTCGGACTGCAACGGGCCGTGTTGTAGAACTGCGTGAAGCGCACGCCATGCTGCGCGAGGGCATCGATGTTCGGCGTAGGGATCTCGCTGCCATAGCAACCGATGTCGGAGAAGCCCATGTCGTCGACGAGGATGACGACGACGTTGGGACGCTTCGGGGCGTCGGCGGCGCGCACGGCGACGACGCTTGAAGCGAAAGCCAAGATCGCGAGAGTGGACAGAAGTGCGAGTCGCTTCATCGGTGGGCCGCCTACGGTGGGGAAGTGCGGCATCGGGAGGGCCGCTACAGCCCAAGATGCCTCAACCGCAAGCTCGGCACAAGCAGCAGCAAGCTAGAGTTTCTGCCGTCGCGGCGAACAGCCAGCAAATTTGCTCGTGACGGCGAATTTTTATCCGCCGCTTGTGCTTCCGACGCTTCGGATGCGAACGCCGCGATCTCAGCTGCGAGGAATCTCCTCAGCCTCCGTCAACTCCAGCACCCCATCGTCGTCCAACCGCTTCGAAGGGAGAAAGACGTTCTCGATTAGCCACCGGCCGCCGATCATCAAATACAAACCGGCGAGCGCGTAGAACAGATCGCCGTAGAAGGTGGTCGGAAAGGGAACATCGAACAACATTCGTGAGTCATACTCCGACGCCGCTAACTGCCATGTGGCAACCACTTGCGCAAGATCAGAAATGACCCCGGTCATGCCGCCGATGAAGATATAAACGCCAAGTAATCGCAGCGACGTCTGAATGATCGGCAGCAGATCGTAAGTCGTCGGGTAACCGCCGTTGGAGCGGAGTGGTTGTTCATTCGACACGGCGGTGATCCTTCACGTGGCAGGTGCAAACGCGCCAATGACTCGCCCGGGCCCAGGGTAGAGCAGGAGGAGTTCAACCTGCTCGTTGGCTAGCAGATTGATACCATATCGCTTCATCCGCTGAAACATGGCCCGAGAAAATCCAACACCTTCAAAACAAGGCGAGCATTGCTCAGTCGACCTTGCTCGACGGCTCATCGCCATCGACAGGAGTGCTCAATGCTTTTAGCACCGCCGGATCAACATCCTCCGCAATGAGTCGCACGGAACCATCCGCCATCGAAAAATAAGCCCCGCCCCGATTCGGCGGCCCGCCAAATGTGCCGGGTCCGCGATTGATTCCCGCCGCAGGGTCGCGAACATTGTTCGGCCGGCCCCAGGGGCTGAAGTCGGCATTCACTTCGCCGAGGAGAATGGTGCTGGAGGAGCCGTCTTCAGGCTGAGTGCGAATCAGTTTGCTCGCATCGACTAAGCGACTATTTGCAGAATAGTTATTGAGCCCGTAACCCTCGTCGTCGAAAAGTGCCGGCGGGCTTAATTCCGGATTGATGAAGTCAGGGATGATGCATTTGAAGTATTTTTGATTGCTTGGAGCGTTCCACGGTTGCTGCATGTCAATTCCTTCGCGAGAGATTGGAACGTAGGCCGCGAAGGGAAGAATCATCGTTTCCCAACTAATGGCGTTAGCTTGGCCGTCGCGAAGATGCGCTGCATCTGGAAAGCGACTGTAGATTTTTAAATACTGCTCAAGCCCCTGAGCGGCGTATGGAATGGCCTTCTCCGTTTGATCGCTGAAGTAAGGCTCAATTGCCGTTTCCGTTAGCGAAGCCTTTGAGTTGGCCAACCACCCAACCTGATGCACGATGCCAACCATCGCGATGCCGGCGGCGAAGGCAACGATCACCATCGCTACAATCGCGGCGGTCCAGCGGAACTTCCAACGCTGCGGCGAGGCCTCGACTGCTGACGTGGCAGATGCTCGAAATTGCTTGAGAAACCAGTGCAGCCCGAAGGTGAACAGCACGAACGCCGTCACGCCCATGATGATCGTCGGCCAATAAACGCGAACCTGAGGGAGAACTCGCGCCATAAAACTCGTCCAACCGAAGACAAGCGCCACGGCAGCCTCCGGCGTGGCGTAGTTGCCAACGACAATGAGCGTGACGACCGCAATCGCGGCGAATAGCCACTTCATCGGTCGCCCCCTTCCTCGCTACTCGTCGCCGTCAGATCGGGCGCTTCGACGCGAGACTGATCATTGGCGGGCGCCTCGCCGCTTGTCGCAGGAGGTTCAGCAAGCTGGTACGTATACCCGCGTTGCTCCCAGGCGCGCGGCGTCATCAGTTCGCGCGCCCCGGAGATCATCGTCAGCACGATCACGAACAGCAGCCCCCACAAGAACACGCCCGCCGCCGCTCGGCCAAAGCTCAGCCGCGGCAAGCGGGGGAAGTCGCGCTGCACATAGTTCCACAGCAACATCACTACGGCCGCACACGCCGCGAACACAAACAAGAAGAATGAGATCGCTTGAAACCGCTCAAGCGCCGGCGTGCTGAGCTGCAGGACGCGGGGGACTTCCAGCGGCAGCGGGGCAGGCATCCCGGCCTGGGCGACCGACCCCGGAGCCATGATCAGCAGCCATACGAGTGGCGCGAGGCGACGATAGAGCATCTCGACTCCCTGGTAGGAGTTCGGGAGTGAAATATGATGAGCGTAGCGGTGAGATGAGTGTAGCGATTCTTTGAACGCGGCGCCAAATATTTCATTCCGCAAGACCGCGGGGACACCCCCCGCGGCTCGCTTGGTGGCGATTAACGGCGCAACAGGTCGACGGTCATCGAAGTGTTGTTCGCGACCGGCAGCACCGGAGCAAAAGGATTGTGCCGCGCAAGACGGGCGCCGCCCCACGGATGGATTTCAACACCGAGATACGCGTCGACGGCGCCGGTGTCGACGGGCGTCATGAAGTTCGACTCGCCGAACAACGCCACATAGTCGCCGAGCGGCACGTACAAGTCGGAGCCGAAAACGAGGCATTCGTCTTGCGGCGGGTAGTCGCCCAGGACATTCGCTTCGCTATGCCCCTCGGCGACGCCGACCCAGCAACCGATGGCGGCTTGGTTCTTCCAGGTGTGGCGGGCGTACACGCTCCCTTGCGTGATGGGGCGGAGCAGTACCGTCACGGCGCCGTACTGGCCAGCGTCGTTGTTGTCGCGAATCGCGGCTTGGACGCCGAACTCGTTCGCCGGGCTAACTTGCCAACCAAGCCGGCCGCGGTATTGGCCGAGCGTAAAGTTGTCGTAGTACTCCTGATAAAGAAAGTCGTAGCCCAGCCCCCAGACGAGGCCCGCGTCGGTCCGTTGAAAGAGGCCGACGGTCGTGAAGCTTTGCGTACGCGATGAATTGTCGATCAATCGGTCATTCACCTGCACCGCATTGGCGGTGGCGTTGATCGCGGTTCCCATCTGCAGGCCGAGGCCCGCTTCCTCAAGCACCGGCATGCCGAAGTTAAGGTGCGAGCGCCCGCCGAAGTGCGCATTCACGCCAAAGTCTTGCGGCTGCTTCGAACCCTCGTAGCCGACGAACAGACTGAGCGTGTCGCGCCAGTTCCAGGCGTAGGGGGCGTAGATCTCGTGCGACGCGAGGTCGACGTCTTCGCCGATGGGAAGTTCCGCGTAAGCGTCGACGATGGCGCTGTCAGCTAAGAGGGGCGAGGACTGCGACGCGGGTTCGTCATAGCGAGACGAGGCCGCGTTCATCAAATCGTCTTCAGCAATGGCGGGCGAGTTCGCCGTGAGCAGAGCCGCCAAGATCGCGCCGCGGCTCAACGTGCGTACGGAGAGTTGGCGTGCGATGCGGTGGAGCGTGGCGAAGCCGTTTGGCATGGGTCGATCCATCGACGTTGGAACATGCTTCGATTCGCAAGTGCGAACCCGGCATGTGCGATTGCTCAAGATGCTAGCAGCCGGGAATACTTAGACCGCTAGGGTGTTTCCATCAACAGATCGAGTCGCGCGGGGGCAGGCTTGATCGATGAGCGCAAAGCGCCGCATTGAGGAAGCGTGGAAAGATTTGTCGCGCGGCGCGACGCCCGTATCTGCTAGCACGCCGAATTGGCGCCAACAACATCAGATTTCATCGACGAGCTTCTCGACTGCGTCGAGCTGGTCGTTAACGCGAGAAGTGAACGTGCGACGGTCGACCCAGTGCTTGAGCGCTGCATATGACTCTTCGCAAATGGCGAAACCGGCATCGCAATCCATGATTTCGTAGATCTTTTCGATCGGCATGCCGTCGCGATAGGGACGGGCAGCGGAGAGGGCTTCGAAAATGTCCGCGACCGACAACAAACGTGCTTCGAGAGGCAGATCCGCCGCCATGATGCCGCGATGGTAGCCGCGACCATTGAGCTTTTCGTGATGAGCCGCCGCGATCTCGGCCAATCCGCCAAGCCCAGCGACGCGACCGACGATTTGCTCGGTGAACGCGGGATGCTTCTTCAACTCCGTGAACTCGTCGTCGGTCATCTTCCCCGGCTTATCGAGGATGAGGTTCGAGACGCCGAGCTTGCCGATGTCATGCAACAATCCCGCGCGGCGAATACCGCGCAGCTCATTGGGATTGAAGCCAAGGACTTCGCCAATGCCGACGGCGATGTCAGCGACGCCTGCGGAGTGCTTGAAAGTCCAGGGGCTCTTCGCGTCGACCACCTGCGCGAACGCCGCAGCAATCAAATCGAGTTGCGGTTCGTCGGCAATGAGCGCCGCATCGGGCGGCTCGAATGCCGCCACCTGCTGGTGCGGGTTCGGATGATGCACTCGCCGCCAAAAATCAAAATCGTCGCGCGTGGCGAGGAACGCATCGACGAGTTCGGGATCAAACCACCGACCGCGGCGATCCTCGGCGATATCGATCGCCGCCAGCAAGCCTTGCTGCGAGAAGAAGACTTCCACTGTTTGCGCGAGCCCCATGATGCGGGCAAGCGGCGAGATCTGCTCGCCCTTTAACCCCAGGGGGTGGCCCTTGCCGTTCCAATGTTCGTCGAGCTGATGGATGGCGGTGGCGGTCGCCTCGGGGAAGCCAAGTTGCCGAGCGATCATTGAACCGCGCTCGCAGCGCGTCTGCACGAGTCGCTTCGGGCCCGATGGACCTTGCAGCGCCATCGAGACCATCTTCAGCAGTCGCTCGAGACGCGTGCCATTGGGCGCGACTTGGTTCTGCACGAACTGAATGCTCGCCGTCATCTTCGGCCAGTCGATGGTCTTGATGTCGCGTTTCACCTGCCGGTCGTCGGCGCCGAACAGGTAGCACATCTTCGCGGCGTTGCTGGAGCAGCCCAGATCCTTCAACAACAGACCGTAGAACAACGCCGATTGATCGATAGCCGGCAGCTTAATCTCCCGCGCAATCCGCATGCCGATGAGGCACGTCCGCGCGGCGTGGCCTTGCGGCTGGCCTTCGGTGATGTCGAGCGCGTACGACATCGCGGCAATCACTTCCGAGAGGCGGATCTCTGCGGCGGCCGATGAGCCTGAGGGCGCTGCGGGCGAATTGAGTTCGCCGGCGAACGGCAGCGAATCGGCGGACGGCATGGCAGAATCTCGGCAGGGCGACGAAGGCGCCCGCCGCCGTGAGCAGAGGAGCGCAAGGGTGATCACCCTAAAACCTACGTCGCGCCGGCCGGTGGATTGTGGCCAGCCACAGCGGTGCGAGGCGAAAGCCTGCCGCACGTTCGTCACAGGCGTTACAGACGACCGCGGGGATAAATCCCGCGGTCTTTGCAGTCCACACATCCACGCCGCAACGCACGACCTCCGCGCTAGGCGTCGGCTTTCGTCGCGGCGGGAACGCGATGCTCAAACCGCCCGAACACCATCCGGCCGGCGCTCGTTTGCAGCACGCTCGTCACTAAGGCCACGACGTTTTCGCTCACGTGCTCGCGGCCCCCTTCAATAACGACCATCGTGCCGTCTTCGAGGTACCCGACGCCTTGGCCCGACTCTTCGCCTGGTTTGATGACGCGAACCTGCAATGTTTCGCCCGGCATAAACATCGGCTTGAGGGCGTTGCTCAACTCGTTGAGATTGATAACGCCGACGTTGTGCAGCTTCGCCACCTTGTTGAGGTTGTAGTCGTTGGTAACGACCTTGCCTTCGAGGTGCTTGGCAAGCAGCACCAGTTTCTGGTCGACCGGCTGGCCAGCAAATTGCGGAAGCTCGCGGTCGAAAATCACCAGATCGACCTTCGCATCACTGCGAATGCGATTGAGGATGTCGAGCCCCCGCCGACCGCGGCCTCGCTTCAGCTTATCGCTCGAGTCGGCGATCGCCTGCAACTCGGCGACGACGAACTGCGGCATGATCAACTGATTGTCGATGATGCGAGTTTCAATGACGTCGGCGATGCGACCGTCGATGACAACGCTCGTGTCGAGCACCAGCGGTTTAAGCCCTTTGATCTCTTTCGCGAATTCAACGTACGGAATGATGAAGCGAAAGTCGTCCTTTGTTTGCATCAAAATGCTGACGCAGGTGTAGCAGAGGATCATGCCTAAAATCAGCGTCACCCACGGCGCCCAGTTCATCTGCTTTGCGGTGTCGGGCTCCAGCCATGGGCTGAGCGCGATCATCATCACATAAGTAAGGAAGAGTCCAATGATCAATCCGAAATAAACGGCGGTGATCGTGTCGAGACGCTTGCGCCCGGAGAAGACGTCGACCGCAATGACCGATCCGGCGAGCATGATCAGTCCGCCGACGACGAGCCACGGAACGTACGGCTCTTGCGGCAGTTTATCGGCCTGAATGATCTGAAAGCCAACGCCGGCGGCGACCAGAATGAAGACGCAGCGCAGGATGACCAGTGCCATAAAAATTTCGGCTGAAGGCGGGATGATGGCGCACGAGGGGACCGTCGCACAGGCGATGATAGTGCGGCGCGTGCCTGAAAAATATGTATCCCCCAAAAACTCGATTCTACCACCCGCAGATGGCGGAACCAATTAGCAGAACCTAACTTCCGACGCCTCGGCGGGCCGCCGAAGGGTGGGATTACGCCGACCAGGGGGGGATATCGATCAGATTCCTCGGGAATGCTCCTCGAGCGCCGCATGGTCGGTCATGCAGGCGAGATAGTCGCCGACGGCTCGGTGGACCCCTTCGGACTCGGCGATTGCGAGGAACCGGCGGGGCAGGGGAGCGGGGTCGGCGACGTACTGAGCGAACATCTCGCGCAGCGCTGCGCCCGCACGAGCGCGTTGGTCGAGGACGATTGGGTGCCGATACACGCGATCAAACAACAGCCGCTGCAGCTCCATCTTCTGCTCAGCAAGTTCCGGCGACGAGGCAATGAGCGCGTGCGGCTGAAATGCAGCGAGCAGCGCGTTCGAGGGATTCACTTCGGCAAGCCGTTGCCGCGATGCTTTGATGAGATCGCCGATGAACAGGTCGAGCAGTTCGTGCACCGCCGCGCGACGGAACTGGTGAGCGTCGAGGTTCGCATAGCGACGGCGTGCGTTCACCGCGGCCAAACGCCAAATCGACGAAGCATCGAGTTCGTTGACGTCGATCATGCCGAGTTCCACGGCATCGTCGGCGTCGTGCGCGTTGTACGCAATGCTGTCGGCCGAGTCGACGGCTTGCACCTCAAGCAGCCGCCCGCCGGCGTCGACGGGCCGCAGCTTGTCGCTGCGCGATTGCTGGCCAGCGAGAATCTCCCGCGACAGGTTCAGCCCCGGGAAGTCGGGATAGCGCGTCTCCAGCACCTCGAAGATCCGCAGCGCCTGACGGTTGTGATTGAACCCGCCGTGATCAGCCAGACACTCATTGAGCACGTCTTCGCCAGCGTGGCCGAACGGAGGATGGCCAATATCGTGCGCCAGCGCGAGCGCTTCGATCAGGTCTTCATTCAGCCCGAGCGTCCGGCCAACCGTGCGAGCGATCGACGCCACCTCCAGCGTGTGTGTTAGCCGCGAGCGATGATAATCGCCCATCGTGCCGGTGAAGACTTGCGTCTTGTGAGCGAGCCGGCGGAACGCACTCGAGTGAACGATGCGATCGCGGTCGCGCTGGTACGGGCTGCGGTAGGCGTGCGTCGGTTCGTCATGCACGCGCCCAGCCGTGTGGCGGCCATGCATCGCATAAGAAGCGAGGCGAGCGTCGGGGTCAGAAGCGGAAGCGGTTTCCACGAGGCACTGAATCGAAAGGAGCAGTAAGCAATAAACAAGCCATTCTAGCACGACGGAGGTAGCCGCGGCTCAACGAGCCGCCGGAGCGGTCCATAAAACGGCTTGCCACCTCTCCGCCTCAAACCCCACGCCGCCACGCACGGTAAACGTCGGAAATCCCCCCCCCTAGCCCCTCCCTGCCAGGGAGGGGAAATCCTCAATGCGACTTGGTGAGGGCTTCCCACAACTCCCGCAGCGACTGCGAAATCACCCGCGAGTCGCCCGTCACCGGCATAAAGTTGTTATCGCCATTCCACCGCGGCACCAAATGCCAATGCAAGTGCCCCGGCACCCCCGCCCCCGCTGACCGGCCGAGGTTCAACCCAATATTAAATCCCTCGGCATTGATCAGCTCGCGATAACGCTGCGTGTAGCGAACGAGCGACTGGATCGCCTCGAGGTGCTCGGCGTCGGTCAGCTCGCCAAAGTCGCCCACATGCCGCCGCGGCGAGACGAGCAGATGGCCGTTGTTGTACGGGTAGAGATTCAGCAGCGTAATCGTGTGATTACTCACCTCAAGCACGAGGTTCTGCTGACGGGCCGCCCGTTCGTCGGCGTAAGCGGCGGCCGCCTTGCAAATGAAGCAGGTCGGCTCGGCGCCGGGGAGCCAGGCGATCGGCTCCAGCGGGGTCGGCTCGACGCCCCTCGCACCGGCGATGTAGTTCATTCGCCAGGGGGCCCAAAGGCGTTGTTCGTCCATTGTCTCGATCCGGCGAACGCCCGCGGGCGGCAAATTGCCGCTGAGAACTCGCCTGCTAGCTAGAGTCTCGATGCTCTGGTCGCGCGGCCCGGTTCTCACCATAATCCGCGGCGCCAGCTAATGCCCGCCCCGCCTCTGTTGTATCCCGATGCGTTTCCGCGTTCAACTCGACATGTTCGCCGGTCCGTTGGATCTGCTCCTCTACCTCGTGAAAAAACACGAGCTGGAGGTGCTGCAGATCCCGATCGCCCGGGTCGCGGAGCAGTATCTCGAGATCCTCGCGGTGATCGAGGTCATCGACGTCGACGCGGTGGGCGATTTCCTTGAAATGGCAACGCAGCTGATGGAAATCAAGTCGCGGCTGATGTTGCCGCGGCATGAGGAGATCGAGGAAGAGACGGTTGACGACCCGCGGCAAGAACTCGTCGCCCGGCTGCTAGAATACAAACGCTACAAGGAAGCCGCCAACCAGCTCGAAGAACGGGCCCGGCAGTGGCAACTCCGCTACGAGCGCCGCTCCGACGACCTCAGCGAGGCGTCGCAAGATCCGGCCGACCAGCCGATCCACGAAGTCGAGCTATGGGACCTCGTAAGCGCGTTTAGCCGCGTCATCAAGCAGAAGAGCGTCGAAGTCGCGACGAAGATCCGCTACGACGACACGCCGATCGAAGTCCACATGGAGCGGATCAAAGAACGGCTGGCGACCGAAGGGCGGATTCTCTTCACCGACTTCTTCGAACCGGGCATGCACCGCTCGCGCATGGTGGGCCTGTTCCTGGCGGTGCTGGAGTTGATCCGCCACCATCATGCCTGCGTCGAGCAGGAAGAACTGTTCGGCGAAATCTGGGTGCTGTCTCCGCAAACGGCGGCCGCTCAAACCGACGACGCCGCGGCGGCTTAAACTTGGGTGGCGTGCTCTGCCCAAGTGAACATCCTTTCGCCCAGCCCCCTCTACCTCTACATTGGGTAGTCCCCGCCGCTGCCGCATCCCTGCCTTTACTGCTCGGTTCGATGGTCGAAAACGCCCCCGTCAAAACGATTCAACATGGCCCGCTCACCATCGAGGGCTACTCGCGGGCGGCCGTGCAAAGCTACTGGCGGCTGCCGGAACTAAGCATCGGCTTCGACCTCGGCGCCCAACCGTGGGGCTTCATGGGGACCGAAACGTGGTTCGTCAGCCACGGCCATCTCGACCACATCGCCGCGCTGCCAGTGTACGTCGCGCGGCGGCGGATGATGAAGATGGAGCCGCCGGTCATCTACCTGCCGCAGGAAACGATCGCCCCGGTGCAGGAGATCCTCAAAAATTTCGTCCGCCTCGACCGCGGCCGCATGCCGTGCGACCTCCGCCCGCTCGTGCCTGGCGACGAGATCGAACTCTCGCGTGAACTCGTCGTCACCGTGAGCGCCACGAAGCACACCGTGCCGTCGCTCGGTTACGTCGTGTGGGATCGCCGCAACAAACTGAAGGCGGAATACCGCGATCTGAGCGGCGACCAAATCCGCGACCTCCGCATGTCAGGTGCCGCCGTGACCGAAGAAGTCCGCCAACCGCTCGTCGCCTACGTCGGCGACACGGCGCCAGCGGGCCTCGACGCCTGCCCGGCAATGTACGAGGCCAAGATCCTCATTTGCGAAATGACGTTTGTCTCGCCCGAACACCGCAAAGAAAAGATCCATAAGTTCGGGCACATGCATCTCGACGATTTCGTCGACCGCAAAGACCAGTTCAAAAACGAACTAGTGATCGCCGCCCACCTCAGCACCCGCTACGGCGCGTCGTCGGTGGAGCGGATGGTGCGGAAGGCGCTGCCGGACATGCTCGATGGGCGCCTGATGCTGTGGCTTTGAGAAAACCACACATTAAGGTCCCCTACCCATGAGGGGGAGGGTTAGCGAGGGATGAATGCAGCGGGTACCAGGGTTCATCACCCCCTCCCCAGCCCTCCCCTCAAGGGGGAGGGAGCCACAACACTCTAAGTGGCCTCGATAGCAACAAAAAAGAGTCGCCGATGCAAAGCATCGGCGACTCGTCACATGCGATCTCAAAGGTAGCTCTGCGAGAGCCTACAGCGCATCATCCGGCACAACTTCGTCGCCGCCGATCGTGCCGGCCGCGTTGAAGACCTGATAGTCGACCTCGTTCTTCAGCCCGCGGACGTGGCCGTCGAGGAAGACGAAGTGCGTCAGGCCGTTATGCTCGCTGCCGAACTTCGTGTTGGCGCCGTCGTCGGGGCCTTGCGCGATGCCCGAGACAGTGCTGCCCGGAGCGCCGAAGCGGGTGCCGGCGAAGATCGTCTTCGGCGAATCGCCGGCGAAGAAGGCGTTGTCGCCTTGCTCGTAGTGCAGCATATCGGGGTTGTTGTTCGTCGGCACTTGCGGCTTGTGCTTCTCGCCGATGCCGAGCGTGTTCGACAGGCCGTCGGTGACGTCCTTGTCGCGAACCTTCGAGTAGCTGTAAATGGCGCCGCTCTCGTTCGAATCGGGACGCAGGTCGGGACGCAGGTTGCTATCGGGACCGTTGACGGCGACCGGAATCACGCCGTTCATAAAGTCGAGTCCCGCCACGGCGGCGTAGTCGCCCAGGGCGGCGGCGGCACGGTGCTGCGGTTCCGGCGGGGTGTCGTTGTTGTCGAAGTCGCGATCGGCCGCGGCCGTGCGACGGCTCGGGCAAGCGTACGTTTCGACCGGCGTCCGCATAGCGGTCGCGTTTACGGCTTCGGTGACCTCTTTATTTTTGTCGAACGATTGATAGATGTTTGCCTTCTCAAGGTACGGCAGCAGTTGGAAGGCCCACGACGTTGCCTTCTGGACGGTGCCGTCGCGGCCCATCGGGAACTGCTTCTTCACGTCGTGATGGGTCTGAACGGCCAGACCGATCTGCTTCATGTTATTGACGCACGAGTTGCGTCGAGCGGCTTCACGCGCCGCTTGGACGGCCGGCAACAGCAGGGCGACCAGCATGCCAATGATGGCGATCACCACCAAGAGTTCCACAAGCGTGAAACCGCGGGCCATGCGATTGTTTCGTCGGCTTGCCATAAAAAACATCTCCACTGGGGACTAACGATCGTCGCGGAGGGAATGCCGCCGTATGCGGCGATCGCGGGGGTAGGAACGTCGTCTCGCTCGATCAATGAACTCGAACGACGTTGTCAAAGGCAGGTAAGTTGATCGCTGTGATGGACCAAACCTAAACCGCTGACGTTGGGCCTGACAACCCTTTTCTAAAATTTGATGCGCAAAGGCGCTGAATGAGTACGCACAGAATCTGTGCATTTCGTTGCGATTTCTTGCAACGAGGCCGCTAACTCGCGGTTTTCACAAGAGTTACGTCGCGCGCACAGGCGTCGCAAATATCGACGCCAAAATTGCCTACGAGGTCGCCCCAATTTAGCTAATTCACCGACAATCACTAGTTGTCGGCGAAGGGAGACTATGCGCTAGCGCGGTCGAGCGTCGCATCGAAGTCGCGACATAAAATGGAGATCAAAATACCCCATTAACGCAATTCACTCGCCGCCCGCGGAAGAAACGGGCGTCTCGGCCGCTTCGCGCTCGGCCTGCAAATTCTGGTTCGCCCGGCTCACCGTCATGCTGCCGAGCATCATCTCGTCCCACGTCTGATCACCCCACCGGACGAACTGCGAAGGATCGGGGTTAAGCGGATTTTCTGCCGAATTGTCGAAGTGCCCCTCAAGCTTCATCACCGTCCCAGCCGGCAAAAACTTCGGCTTCTTCAGCAGGTAAACGATCTGCCAGTTGAAGTCGTACCGCGGCACGTCGAGCAAGATCTCTTCTTTGCCGTCCGGGTAGTGGGCCGTGAAGCGAAACGCCTTGCCGCGGAAGTGCATGTGCGGCGTCAGCGTGTAGAGGTAGGTGTCTTCGTTGAACGTCTTCTCCGCCGCGATCGGATAGTTGGGGTGATTCGGCGGAATCAAAAACTTAAAGTTCATCGCCGCGGCGACGCGAACTTCTTTCTCAACCTTCTTGGGATCGGAGAAGACCACCGCCGCTTCGCTCCGATCGGTCGTCGCTTTGCCGTTGGGCGTGTAGTGAACCTGGAAACCAAGCTTCGAGCCCGCCGGAATTCGCACGGCGTATTTCTCCGGCCCGACGATCGGCGGCATCCCCGGCGCGAACGCTGCGATCGCGTTGTACAGCGGATCTTGCGGACGATGCTTTTCCTGCCCCGGCGGGATATAGAACAGGAACAAATGGTGCACCACTTCCGGATTACCCGGCCGCGCCTCAGCGCCATACACCCATTTATCTTCCGTGAACCCCGGATCCCAAATGAAGTACTTGTACGGCACGGTACCGTTCGCGGGGACTTCGAACTCGACCGGCATCTTGTAAACGGCGTCGGGCTTAGGAAGCTGCCAACCGTCGACGAACGCCCGCGGCGGCGGCATGTCGCTCGGATCGCCCTCGGGCGTGCCGGCGTCGACCCATTTTTGGAACAGCTCTTTTTCTTCGGACGTGAGTCGCGCATCGTTGAGGAACTCGCCATGCGCGGGGTTCGCGCTCCACGGCGGCATGCGGCCGTCGTCGATCACCTCGAGGCACATGTCGGCCCACGCCACCACGTCGTCGTACTTCGTCAGCGTGAACGGCGCGATCTGCCCGTCGCGATGACAAGTAACGCAACGATTTTGCAGCATCGGTGCAATCTGCTTCGCGTAGGTGACGTCGCTCGACGTTTGCTTCGGCTCGCGACGACCGATGAGACAGCCGACCGGCTGCGTCTCCGCCACGGCAACCGGCTTGTCGGCGAGCAGCGACTCGATCGCATCGACAAGTTCAGTCTTCGTCGCACGATCACGAGCGACGCCGACGCCGTACTGGTCGTCAATCCGGCCGCGATAGCGCACGACGCGATCGGCATCGAGCATAAACGCCTCCGGCGTCCGCGTGGCGCCAAACTCGGCGGCAATCTTCGCACCGGGGTCTTTCAGCAACGGAAACTTCACGCCGAACTTCACGCCGTAACCGGCCAGTTCTTGCAGCGTATCTTGCTGATTTGGATTGACGCCCACGAACTGCACGCCGCGCTCGGCGAACTGCTGTTCCATTTCGCCCAGCTTCTGGCCATAGAGCTTCGCGAGCGGACACTCCGTGCCGAGGAAGACCACGACGACGACTGGCTTGTCCTTCCACTCGCTGAGCGAGCGCTTGGCGCCGGCGTGATCGTTAAGCGTGAAGTCGCTGATCCGCGCAGCGGCCATCGGCTTCGCGAGAGACGATGCGGGGGCTTCGCCGAGCGCCGCAGGGACGGCCACCGTCAGCAGCACGCTAACAACCAGACAACAATTGGTTAATAAATTTGCGAGACGCATCATCGCCGAAATCCTTGAGGCGAGCTAAAAACTCGAAGCCGGGGTTTATGTTATCGCACGGGCAAGTTGAAAGCCAACGTTCGGCCTCGCGATTGACGCCGCGCGTACGGCGATCGACTGGCGACGGCGGCCAGTGCAATCGCGAAGCATTTCCCTATAATGCAGCGTCTTGGCCCCGCTATTCGTTACGCATTCGCCGCAGCAAGCAGAAGAGATTTATGGAAGAGGGCCCCGTCGGAAAGGATTTCTGCGAGTTCTTCGCTGGCATCGGCCTCGTCGATGAGGCGTTACGCCGCAGCGGCTGGCAGTGCGGTTACGCCAACGACATCGACGCCAAAAAACGGCAGATGTACGAGGGCAACTACGGCCCGTCGCCTCACTACCACGAGGGCGACGTCTGGCGCGTCGACGAAGTGATCGCCCGCATCCCCGGCCGGCCGTTTCTCGCCACGGCGTCGTTTCCCTGCACCGACATGTCGCTCGCCGGCAAACGCAAAGGCCTGGCGGGCGAACAATCAGGCTCGCTGTTCGGGTTCTTGCAAGTGATCGAACAACTCGCCGAACGCCGCCCCCGCGCGGTGCTGCTGGAAAACGTCCCCGGCTTCCTCACTTCGCACGACGGCCGCGACTTCGCCACCGCCGTGAACGAGCTCGCTGCGCTCGGCTACTGGGTCGACAGCTTCATCATCGACGCTCAGTGGTTCGTCCCGCAAAGCCGCCCGCGAATGTTCCTCGTCGGCTACCAAGCTGACCTCTTATCGCCGCCGCTGGTCGTGAAGCCGAAGAACTCGCGCAGCGAGAGCGCCAACGATCCGTGGCACGCAGCGATTCTCGAAGCGGAAAAACTGCGCCCCGCACGGCTCCGCGCCGCGATGGAAGCGATCGAGCCCGCCACCGGTTGGGCGACCATCGACTGCGGCAACCCAATCGCTTCCCGGCTGACGATCAGCGACGTCATCGAATTCGGCGACGAACAAGCATGGTGGGAACAGGCTGAAGTCGATCGCCACTATGCGATGATGTTCGACCGCCACGCCGAGCAAGTCGAATCGCTGCGTCGGCAGGGCGGGGCGCCGCGTGCGCTCACCGCATTCCGCCGCGTTCGTCTCGGACAGCAGCGAATGGAAGTCCGCTTCGACGGCGTCGCCGGTTGCCTGCGCACCCCGCGCGGCGGCAGTGCCAAGCAAATTATTCTCGCCCTCATCAACGGCGAACTACGGATGCGGTGGATGACGCCCCGCGAGTACGCCCGCCTCCAAGGCGCCGGCGACTACGCGCTGCCGGAAAACACAATCCAAGGCCTCTTCGGCTTCGGCGACGCGGTGTGCGTGCCGGTGATCGAGTGGATCGACCGCCACATGCTAACGCCCGTGTTCGAAGCTTCTGAAGGGTTCAGCGGTCAGGGTTCAGGGTTCAGCAAACACAGAGCGGCCGCATCCTAACTGCCCACTGCTCACAAAACCTGAACCCCGAACCCCAACACCTGAACCCTCCCATGGACCAATTCACCCCCGCCGAACGCAGCCGCGTCATGCGGGCGGTGAAGAGCGGCGACACCACGCCCGAGCTCATCGTCCGCCGACTCGTCCACGGCATGGGATTCCGCTATCGCCTCCACGGCAGCGACCTGCCGGGCAAACCCGACGTCGTCCTGCCGAGGCTCGGCAAAGCGATCTTCATCCACGGCTGCTTCTGGCATCGCCACGCCTGCCCGGCCGGCCAATCCACGCCGGCGACGCGCATCGATTACTGGCAAGCGAAGTTCGACCGCAACGTCACCCGCGACCGATCAAACCTCCGCAAACTCCGCCGCCTCGGCTGGAGCGTGCTCGTGGTGTGGGAATGCCAAACCCGCGTCGCTAAACGCGAAGCGCTCATCAAGCGACTCGAACGCTTTCTAAGCAACTAAAAAAAGCCGCGGCGACCAGCTTGAGGCCGCCACGGCTCGCACGATTCCATGCTTGAACCCTAAGCGTTCAAGTCAACCGTCCGATTCCTACGAGCAACGACCAAGCAACACCCGCTCGCCGCCAGTCCCAGCACAATCGTCCCCGGCTCCGGCACGGTCGCGGTGGCGTAGGTAATCTCCAACTGCGGATGGAACGCCGCGGTCGCGACTTCGCTCGAGTAGAACGTTCGTGCCGTACTCGACGCCGCTTCGCTTTGATTGACGAGCATCCAACCAAAATTGCCGCTCGGGTTCGTGAGCCACGACTGCACGTCGGTGATCATCGCCGCGCTCGTCCAGGTCTTCGCGACGTTCGTTAGCGCGTCGACGAGCAGCGAAGCGCTCGGCGCCGCGAAATCGCCGCCGGGAGTCGTCCAGAGCGACGTGCCGTGGAAGTTTGAGTTCCACGTCGCATCGCCATTGCCGGCAACGGCGCCTTGGCCCTGGCCGCCGACGTTGTCGGTTGGCGGCGATTGCTGCAGCGTCGTCCCTTCACCCCAATTCTTCGTGAGCCGACGCAAGTCGATCGTCACGTTCGTGGGCGAGTTGCCGCCGTCGCCGCCGCCGCTGCCGGCGACGCTCGCCAGCGTGAGGTGTAGCTTCACATCTTGAATGATCGCCCCCGCGGGCAGGGCGCCCGCAATGTCGAACGCAATCGCCCCCCGTCGCGGAGAACTCTGAGCATTCGTGCCGGCAATCAACCCGTTGCCGGCGCCGCTGCTGTTGCCGACGTTGTTCTGGAAAATCGACGCATCTTTGCTGGCGCCGAGCACGATCGTCGCGGCCTGCGAGAGTGGCGCCGTCGCCAGGGATACGCACAGGGCCAACAACGCGAAACAACGAACCTTCATCACAAACTCCTTCAAGCTAGGCCGCGACGTGAGCAAGTCGCCACGGCAGTGAAGGATCAAGCGATGGGCTGAGCGAACTGCAACGCAGAATTCTGAGAGTGGACGCCCTAACCGCCGGCGATGGCGCCGACGACCATGAACGGTTCGACGCCCGCAGCGACGGGGGAGGGGAGCGGTTCATCAGGCGAGTGATGCGAAACGTCTTCGTTGCAAGCGAAGAACCGCAGAAATGCCCGCCGCTGCTGCGTACCATGCTCGCGAATCGTGCCGCGGAGCATCGGGTAGCGGGCTTCGAGCGCGTCGAGAATCGTCCGCTGCGTCGGCGCCCCTTCGACAGCGACCTCAACTTCGCCGTCAACGCGGGCGAGCGTTCGCAAATGCAGCGGCAAGATCACGCGAACCATGACAATCTGCGCGGCGCACAAACGCCGCCGCTGCGTTAGAGAGTTTGAACTTCCACCGAAGTGACCGCCGGCAAATCGCGCACGATCGCCGACCACGTGTCGCCGCCATCGGGCGAGGCGTAAACCTGCCCGCCAGTGGTGCCGAAGTAAACGCCGCACGGATCGCAGCGATCGACCGCCATCGCGTCGCGCAGCACGTTGACGTAGCAATCTTGCTGCGGCAGGCCGTTGGTGAGCGCCTCCCACTCGCCGCCGCCGGTGCGGCTGCGATAGACCCGCAGCTTCCCCTCCGGCGGGTAATGCTCCGAGTCGCTCTTGATCGGCACGACGTAAATCGTCTCCGGCTCGTGAGCGTGCACGTCGATCGGAAAACCAAAGTCGCTCGGCAGGTTGCCGCTCACCTCGCGCCACAAGTCGCCGGCGTTGTCGCTCCGCATGACGTCCCAGTGCTTTTGCATGAACAGCACGTCCGGCCGCGAGGGATGGAACGCAATGCGATGGACGCAGTGGCCGATCTCGGCGTTGGGGTCGGGAATGTATTCCGAGCGCAGCCCCTGATTGATCGGCCGCCACGTGAGGCCGCCGTCGTCGGTGCGAAAGGCGCCCGCCGCGGAGATCGCAATAAAGATCCGCAGCGGGTTCTGCGGATCGAGCAAAATCGTGTGGAGGCACATCCCGCCGGCGCCCGGCTGCCACTTCGGCCCCTGGCACGCCCGCAGGCCGGGCAGTTCTTGCCACGATTGTCCGCCGTCGCGCGAACGAAAGATCGCCGCATCCTCAACGCCGGCATACACCTCGTCCGCATCGGTGAGCGACGGCTCCAGATGCCAAACCCGTTTGAACTCCCACAGATGGGGCGTCCCGTCGTACCACTGATGCGTGCCGGGGTCGCCCTCGTAGGCAAACTGATTGCCGACCGGCTCCCACGTCTGGCCGCCGTCGCTCGAACGCTGGATCACCTGTCCGAACCAACTGCTCGATTGCGAGGCGTAGATCCGGTTCGGATCGACCGGCGAGCCCTTCATGTGGTAGATCTCCCACCCGCCGAAGTGGGGCCCCGAGACGTCCCACTTCCGCCGCTGGCCGTCGGACGTGAGGATGAACGCCCCCTTGCGCGTGCCGACAAGAACCCGAACGCCGCTCATGATGAGAACTCCATGAAGAGTCGAAGCGATGCAGGGAAAACAAAAAGCCCCGATCTTCGATCGGGGTCTTTCGCGTGATTCGCAGTGTAGCCGACGCCCCAGGAAGGAGTCATCTAGACATTCGCCGCGTCAAAAGCGGCCTTCACGTCGACGGCGAATCCGTGCAAGACATGCGAAGCGGCCGCCTCGCCTTCGCGAAAAACGCCGTGCCGCTCGTACTTCGCCTTCGCGGCGTCGAGTCGCAGCACGATAATCTCCCGCTTTTCTGGATCGACGATCCAGTATTCTGGGATGCCGGCCTCGACGTAGTCGAGCACTTTCTGCTGGTGGTCCCGCTGGCGGCTCGCATCGTCGGCGCTGACGACTTCCATCACGAGATCAGCGCCTGACCAATAGCGATTGCTACGCCGGCTGTAATTCTCTTTGGAAATGTAAACCACGTCGGGTTCGCGGATTTTGTTCGGACGAACGCGAACTCGCAGGCCCATGAACAGCGCCAACCCCGAATCCGACTTCGCGACGAAGGCACGCAACGCATCGAACAAGAAGAGCAAGATTAACTGGTGAGCTTCAGTCGGCATCGTCAGAAACTCCAACCGGCCGTCAGTAAACTCGATGAGCCGATTTGTCGAATCAGTCAGCTCAAGATAGTCCTCTTCAGTCCAATCGCCCTGCGATGGGTAGAGCGTGGCAATATCCCATACGGGTTCAAGGCCATCGAAATTCGTGACTGGCAAGGAGGACATATGCGGCGCGTTCTCAAAAAACGACCTGAACCCTACACAGTTATTCTAGCTTCTCGCACTTCCCGCAGGCAAACAGCCCGCGGCAAGCGTGCCGCGGGCTAAAACAGACTTCGCGCTAGTGCAACCGATGCCCAGGCTTCGCGCCCGAATCAGGCGTCAGCAAATACGCCTCCGTCCCGCCGCCCGCCGCGGCGATCATTCCTTCGCTCACGCCGAACTTCATCGTCCGCGGCGCCAGATTCGCCACGCACACGACCAATCGGCCAACGAGTTGCTCCGGCTCGTAGAATGCCTTGATGCCGGCGAAGACTTGCTTCGTCACACCGCCGCCGAGGCTCAGCTGTAGCTTCAGTAGCTTGCGGGCATCGGGAACCTCTTCCGCCGAGATGATGCGGGCGACACGGAGGTCGACCTTCGCGAAATCGTCGATCGTGCATTCCGGCGCGAGCGGCTCGGCGGCGAGGGCGTCGCCCGAGTCGTTCCACTTGTCGACGGCAGCAGCCGGAGCGGCAGGAGTGGCAGCGGCAGCTTCTTCTTTGCTTTCTTCGATCATCGCGAGCAGGTCCTTTTCTTCAACGCGCTGGAGCATGTGGGTGAACTTGGCAACGGGCGTGCCGACCAGCGGCGTCGCAGCTTGCTTCCAAGAGGTAATCGGATCATTGAGCAACTCGCCCGTCTGCTGCGCGAGCTTCGGCAACACCGGGGCGAGGTAGATGGCAAGTTGGCGGAACAAGTTGAGCGCGATCGTGCAGACGTTCTGCAAACGCTCGGCATTCGCAGGATCTTTCCGCAGTTCCCATGGCTTGTTCTCTTCGACGAACGGATTCGCCCGGTCGGCGAGCGCCACGATCAGCCGCATCGCTTTGTTGAAATCGCACTCTTCGTACGCGGCGGCAATCTCATCCCCCGCGGCGGCGGCCGCAACGAACAGCCCGCCGTCGTCGGGATACTTCGCCGACAGGCCCGTCTTCTCGACGAACTTCGCCGTCCGGCTCGCAAGGTTGACCACCTTGTTCACGAGATCGGTATTCACCTTCGCGATGAACTCGTCGATCGCCATGTCGAGATCGTCGACCCGCGACGACAGCTTCGTCGCGTAGAAGTACCGCAAGTACGATGGGTCAAGGTGATTTAAATAGGTGCGAGCGCGGACGAACGTCCCTTTGCTCTTCGACATCTTCTCGCCGTCGACGGTGAGAAAACCATGGATGTGCACCTTCGCCGGCAAGCTGAAGCCGGCCGTCTTGAGCATCCCGGGCCAAAAGAGCGTGTGGAAGTAAGTAATGTCCTTGCCGATGAAGTGGTGCACCTCGCAATCGGGCGACTTCCACCAATCGTCGAGCTTCTGGCCGTTCCGCTTGCACCACTGCCAGGTGCTGGCGATGTAGCCGATCGGCGCATCGAACCAGACGTACCAGTAGTTGCCGGGGCTGTCGGGAATCTCGAAGCCGAAGTAGGGCGCCGGCCGCGAGATGTCCCAATCGCGGAGCGGATCGCCGAGGAAGTGCCCCTGCAGGTAGTTGGCAATCTCCGGCTGGAGGTGATCGCCCGATTGCGTCCACTCGGCAAGGAAGCCATGCAGCTTTTCGAGTTCGATGAACAGATGGAGCGCCGACCGCACTTCCGGCTTCGCCCCAGTCAGAGTGCTCACCGGATCGATCAGTTCGATCGGCGTGTAGTGTTGCCCGCACACGCTGCAGTTGTCGCCCGGCTGATCGGGCGACTTACACTTGGGGCAGGTGCCGCGGACGAACCGGTCGGCCAGGAACGTCCCCGCCTGCGGATCGAACAACTGCTCGACCGACTCCTCCTTCACGAGGTTCGCCTTACGAATCGCCGCCCAAATCTCATGGCAGAGCGCGCGGTTTTCTTCGCTATGGGTGCTCCCATAGTTGTCGAACTCGATGCCGAAGCCGGCGAAGTCTTGCTCGTGGGCCGCTTGCATGTCGGCGATCACCTCTTCCTCGCTCCGGCCTTCTTGCCGCGCGCGAATCATGATCGCCGTGCCGTGCGTATCGTCGGCGCACATGTAGCGGCAGTCGTTCCCGAACAGCTTCTGGAAGCGCACCCAGATGTCGGTCTGGATGTACTCGACCAGATGGCCAATATGAATGTGGCCGTTGGCGTAGGGGAGGGCGGAGGTGACAAGCAGGCGACGGGGCATGGCGGGAAGGGTGGTGATCGGTGACTGGTGATCCGTGATCGGCGAAATCAAAACGCTTACGAACAATTCATCTCAAACTAGCCGGACCGCCGCGCGGTCCAGTTAGGACCCTCGCGACAGTTCGCAGCAACGCACTGCTAGCACTCGAGGCGTTTGCAAGAAGCGGCCATTCTACCGGCGACGGCGACCGCTCGGGAGTCCACGCCGCGCGATCCGTTTCACTGGGAAAACAGAGCCTTTTCCCGCATCGCTGGTTCACGCCGCCGCGGCTCGCGCGGCTCACGGCACGCGATATGCAATTTGATCCCTGCGAATCGACTCCTCGCCGCTAGCATCCTCGCGGCAACGAGCAGAAACCCCGGCAACGCTGGTGAATCGCCGCAATCTCGCGGACGCTCGCCAATGGTTGCCCTTGTAAGAATTACGAATCTTGGACAAATTGGCCCGCGCGGTGGAGGCAAGAGCTCCCGCCGCGCTGAAACGGCCACACTGACGTACTCCCAAAACTGACAGGCTGCCAATCTGCCTGCGACCGTGAAAAGGATTTTCACTCGCACGCAATGTGGTTGGCGCCGACAGGTCGACCGGACGACACGGAAGTAGTCGCGCGTTGACGCCGTCGCCTCGCAGGCAACCATCGCCTGCGGACGCGACGAGCCTCTGCACGCGGCCCGCGCTTCCTGCCGCCCCGACCTGCCACGACACTGCGGACGAGTTCACGCTCAACCGCCCTGACCGAAGCATCCATGGAGGGAAGCAATGGTCTGGCTGCGTACACTTGCTCTCACGCTCATCGTTTCACTTGCCAGCGCTCAGGCGCTCGCGGAAACGGTGCTCATCGAATTCACCACGCAAAACTGCGGCCCCTGCGCGCGGATGCGTCCCGTGATCCAACGCCTCGCCGCGGAAGGCTACGCCGTTCGCCAGGTCGATGCGACGAGCCAGCCGCAAGCGTGCGATCAATATCACGCTGATCGGTTCCCGACGTTCCTGGTGTTCGTCGATGGCAAGGAATACGCCCGCCTCGTCGGCGGCACGACGCACGAGCAACTTGTGGAAATGATCCACAAGGCGACGGCGATTGCGGCCCAGCAGCCGCAGACGCCCAGCACGCCGCTGCAGACCACGCAAGCGCCGATGTCGCTCGTTGGCAATGCGCCGGAAGCGGCCAACCCGTTCGCCCAGATGCAGCAGCCGCAGCCGGGACGCGTGACGACGCTCGGCAGCGCCACGTCGTCGCCGACGACGACAACAGTCGCCTCGCATGTCGCGAATCCCTTCGGCGCCCAAGCCGCCCCCGCAGCCAGCGCCCCGCAAACGCCGCAAGGCATCGGCGGATCAGGTCCGCTCGTCAACTCGACGGTGCGCCTGACCATCGCCGACGCCGCCGGCCAGAGCACCGGCACCGGCACAGTGATCGACTCCCGCAGCGGCAAAGCGCTCATCCTCACCTGCGGCCACCTGTTCCGCGAGTCGAAAGGGCAGGGCCCCGTGCAAATCACGCTCTTCCGCGCGGGCTCTAATGGCGCCGAGCCGGCCGGTTCCGCTCAGGGGCAAGTGATCGACTTCGATCTCGACCGCGATCTCGCGCTCCTCGTGTTTGAAACCGGGAACCTGCAAGTCGCAGTGACGCCGGTCGCTCCGCGGCAAACGCCACTCGCCGTCGAAGCGCCGGTGACGAGCGTCGGCTGCGGCCATGGCAACAATCCGACTCCCTGGGAGAGCCGCATTACTGCGGTGAATCGCTACCAAGGCCACCCGAACGTCGAGGTCGCTCGCGCTCCGGAAGAAGGCCGCAGCGGCGGCGGATTGTTCAACGCCGCTGGCCAACTGATCGGCGTCTGCTTCGCCGCCGACCCGCAAGGGAACGAAGGACTCTACGCGTCGATCGATTCGATTTACCAAAAGCTCGACGCTCTGCAACTCACCGCGACGCTGCAGACTCCGGCCAACGGCGCGCCGCTGCCGCAGTCGGCGCCTGTGACCCCGCAACTGGCAGCGGCTCCCGCGCCCGCACCGATGGCCGTCGCTCCACAACTGGCGGCCGCGCCATCGCCAGCCCCGGCGCCGTTTGAAGTCCGCGGCCAAAATGCCTCGGGCCCGCCAACCAGCGAGCCGAATGCCGCGAATCCATTCGCCTCCGCCGCACCGATGCAGTCCGCGGCAGTCGACGCCGGCAGCCTGTCGACCGACGAGCGGGCTGCGATCCAAGAGATGGGCCGCCGCGGCGGCGACTCGGAAGTGATCATGATCATCCGCCGCAAAGATGGCTCGGGGCAGAGCGAGATCCTCACGCTCGATTCGGCCTCGCCCGAGTTCATCCGCACCGTGCAACAAAGCAAGCAGCCCTCGACGGCAAACATCGCCACGCAACCCGGCGACTCGCTCCTCCGCTAGCCCCGGGCTCCGCCCGGGGGTCGCTCACCATGCCGATGGAACGCCGCCCCTAATTCACACCAACCCCCGGGCGGAGCCCGGGGCTAGAAGCGCGGCAACGAACTGCGGTGCGCTCTCGCCGGCACATCCGTCACAACCCAACCGGCACCTTACCCAACCATCCGCCGATCGGCCCGCTGCCGCCGGCCTGCCGGTGCATACTCCCGTGCGTGACTTACGATTACGACGCAGGGAGAGTTGCGGCAAACCTCCGCGCTGAAATCAGCGGGGCAGGCGCGCCATGCTCGACCTGTAGCAATGTTGGGACGAAGCGGTCGACACTGACCTCTTACCGGCGCTGCTCACGCCGGAGGTCGCACCGGTCATGCTTGCATTCTTAATTGGCACCACCATCCTGAACCTGTTCCTCGGCTACGCGCTAGCGGTCTACCTCATGCGCGCGTCGCAGGATGCGGAGTACCGCCCGCAGCCACGGCCCGCGGATCGTTCAGGCATGAGTGAACAAGCGTCCGGCCTGTTCGCCGACGCTGCAACATCATCGGCGAACTCCCTCCCAACAGCGACCGTCAACCAAGCCGCAACGACCGCTGCCGCAGGCGGGACCACGGCTGAGCAGGCCGCCTCGGGGCAAACGCCAAGCGCCAGCGCAGCATCCGCAACTGCCGGAGCCGCCTCGACCACTGCCACGGCTGGGACCGGCGAAGAGAGCATCGCCCGTTCAGACGGCGCGGAAGAGCTCGACCAACAACTCCTCGCCGGCATCGCCGACTTCCGCAGCCAACTCGCGAAGCTCCGCTCCGAAACCGGCCAGCCCGAAGAAGGCAAACGCCGTCCCGTGGCTCGGAAGTAATAGAGCGCCTCACGCGCCCTAGCCCCGGGCTCCGCCCGGGGGTCGCCCACCACTCCGATGGAACGCCGCCTCTACTTCACGCCCCCCGGGCGGAGCCCGGGGCTAGGAATGCGAGTCAGCTCACCAGCTCAAAAATCGCCTCAATCTCCACCGACATCCCAGCGGGCAGCGACGTGGCGCCCACCGCACTCCGAGCAGCAATCCCGCACTCTTCGCCAAACACATCGCGCATCAGTTCGCTAAACCCATTGATCACCGCGGGATGATCAACCAGTTCCGGCGTCGCTTGTACGAGCCCGAACGTCTTCACCAACCGGGCGATCCGGTCGAGGCTGCCGCAATGCTTCTTCAACGACGCGAGGATGGCGAGGCCCGTCTGCCGCGCCGCCTGGTACCCCGCGGCCACGTCCATATCGGCGCCGATGCGGCCCTTGATCAGCGTCCCATCCGCCTGCAACGGCCCATGGCCCGAGAGATAGAGCAGCCCGTTGATCTCCACGATCGGCTTGTAGACGCCAATCGCCTTCGGAGCCGGCGGCAGTTCCAAATTCAACGCAGCAAAACGGGCTTCGAAACTCACGGCACTCTCCGGTTAGTTAACGAATTCGTTGGCCGCCAGAAGGCACAGAACACGCAAAAGAGAAGTGCGAGGAATTCGTCCCACACCTCAGTCTTTCTTTTGCGTCCTTATGCGTCTCTTCGCGGCTAAGCAATTAATTCTTCTTGTCTTTGTAAACGCCCCGCGGGTCGACCAGCGGTTGGCCCACTACTTCCCATGCTCCCCCCGCCTCGCGGCGGAAGAAGCAGCTCTCAAACCCCTCGTGGCAAGCGGCGCCGGTCTGGTCGACTTTCAGCAGCACGGCGTCGCCGTCGCAGTCGATGAAAATCTCCCGCACCTGCTGCACATGGCCGCTCTCTTCGCCCTTGCGCCACAGCCGATTGCGGCTGCGGCTAAAGTAGCAGGCTCGGCGGGTGGCGACCGTTTCGTCCCACGCCTCGCGGTTCATGTGGGCGAGCATCAGCACCTTGCCGGTCGCGGCGTCTTGCACGACCGCCGTCACGAGCCCGTCGGCCTTGCTGAAATTCGGAAGATCGTGAGACACGGCAGGCTCGCTCGCGGCCGCACGCCGCAGGGGAGGGGAGTCGTCCAGGGATGATCCATCCCAGGATACCGGTCCCAACCGGCAGGCGTCTACGCACGGAGGGGCCATTCGCCCTCGGCGCCGGTCGTCGTCGGCACGACCCGTGCGGCTGGCAACTTAGGCCCAACGCGCGCGTTGGCCGATCTGGTGCAGGCCGTTCCGCCAGTCGCCGATGGAAAAGAACAGGTCCTGCGGCCTCTCCCACGTTCGCCCCGACGGAGCCCTCCCTTGAACCAACCCGTCACGATTGTCCTGCCGGTCCACAACGCCGAGCGCACCCTCCGCTGCTCGCTGCTGGGGTTGATGGAGTTAGCCGAGACGACCGGCCGCCGGCTGCAGGTGGCGGTGGTGGACGACGGTTCGACCGACGCGACGTATGAAGTCGCCTGCGAACTGGCGAGCGAGTTCCCGCAGCTCCACGTCTTGCGGCAGCCCTACCAACGGGGCCTCGGTTCGGCGCTCGAGCAAGTCCGCTCGCGCCTCGGCGTCACCGACGTCGTCGCCCACAACGGGGTGGGGGAGATCGACCATCAAGAGCTGCTCGCCATCATCAGCGGCGCACCGCAAGCGCGTCCCGCCGCCGCGGCCGTCGACAACCGCGGCACGCGCCGGACGGCTGCATTGCCGGCGCTCAGCGCCCGCATTGCCGAGTCGCAACGCGCCGGCGGCGCCTTCCGCTGGCTGCGGATCGACGAACCCGCCGCCCCGCGCCGCATGCGTCCCGGCACGCCCGTCCTCGGCGCCGCGCTCGATGGTTTGATGCCTGCGATGAACTCGTTCGGCATCCCCTCCGCAGGCCGGAAATAGCGGGGTTTCGCGGCCTGAGCGCATTGCCCCTCCCACGCCGCGAATTGTCCACAAGCTTTGTCAGACAACCAGAAATTCTTTTCAATCGTCTTACCAAAGACGCTCGCCAGCGGTCAAAAAAATTGATCGCATCGTCCTCAAGCACTTGCACTGACGGCTGCTGCCATTCGTAGCGGGCACTAGCGGCGGAGTGCGTCTTTCCGCCACTTGTTTCCCCCCTATAGCGGGCCTACGATAAGGGTGCATTGAAGAGAGTTGTGCCGGCCAGCTGGCTCTCTTCGCTCGACGGTCGCCAGGGCAAGAACCTTACTCGGCTGGTAGGTTTGGCGGCTGTCCCAACAGGCGTCTCGCATCGCACTGATTGCGGCGAGTCAGCATTCTATTCTTATGCCGACTTTTTGCTTCCTCGTTCCATACCCCAGCAGTGGCGTTGCGCTTGGATGCGCGTGGGCGTTGCCGCTCCGGTCGAACAAGTGAAGCACCAGGACACCCCTTCTCTGAACCTCGCCGGCTATTCTCGTCGGCGAGTGGAGGCGCCCCAGCGATGAGTACCGTGGAATACAACTTCAATCTTGGCGGTTTTCACTCTCCAGCCCCGTCGCCGATCGTCCCTCAGACGACCGGAACGCGGCGACAACTCCACCGCATCTGCGACGTGCGACAAGAACAAGGAGTTTCGATCCGCTCAGCCGCGCGTCGGTTGGGCATTTCCATGCAAGAAGTCCGCGAGCAGGAGAACCCTTGCCATGACCTGCCGCTGTCACAGCTTTCCCGCTGGCAAGAAGTGCTCGAAGTGCCGCTCGCAGACCTGCTCGTCGACAGCTCCGGCCCGTTGTCGGAACCGGTGAACCAGCGAGCCCGCATGCTCCGTGTGATGAAGACCGTGAAGGCCATCTCCGAATCGGCAACCGATGCGCCGATCCAGCGCCTCGCCGCGATGCTGATCACCCAACTCGTCGAGGTGATGCCGGAACTGAAAGAAGTCTCGGCCTGGCACACGGTCGGCCAACGCCGGACCCAAGACGAAATGGGCCGGATCATCGAGCGGACAATCCCCGACAGCTTCTTCGGCGATTCGTCTTATTGACTGCGATTGCCGCCAAGGCGCGAGGTTTTCTTGGTTGGGACTCGTGCCTTGGCGGCGCCATTTTCTCCTCGCTCGAACTTTTCTCACCGCAGAGCGGCCCGGCCACACTGCCCACTGCCCACTGGCAGCTTTTGGTCCGTTTCCCCTGCTCGCGGCCAATACCTCACTATCCCCCGCCGCCCAGCCGAATATAATCTCTGAAGTTCACCGGCTACGGCCGCATATCGGGGGCGAACAGGTTTCGACCGGATAGGCGAAGCGTCGGCGGCGTGTCGTGGTTGATCAGTTGGCCACGTTAAAAGCTGATCACAATCTTCAATTGCTGAAGGTTCCTACGCTTTGGCTGCCTAGTTAAATAGGCATCCCGGACTAAGGACTGACGTCGGGTCGGTCCGGACGTCCGTCACCAATCCCGACTAGTCGCACGGCAAACGTTGGATACACGTGCGGCGAAATAAAGTTTCCGACTAGCGACCACGGAGCCCTGTCGACGAGGCGCCGTGCGAGCGAAATCAATTTCATCGACTACACACGTAGAAGTTGCCGTGGAGATATCTCGGGACGCGGGTTCGATTCCCGCCGCCTCCACTTTGCAGGGGATGGTGACACGAGTCGCCATCCCCTGCCTGATTCTGCCGCGAAGTGTCGAAGCTGCGTGATTCTTCGGTGCTATTAGAAGTTCTGCTTTCCGCTTCTTTGTGCCAGCGAGCGTCACGTCGTGACGCGTCAGTATCTGTCGGGTGACCGGCGGTGCGACAAATATGCTGACTGGCCTCGTTGCTAGTACCGGGCACTTGCATTGCCGACAAGGCCTTCGCCTGGTCATCCAATCCGACATGTGTGTACCGCATCGTCATCTTCACGTCCGTGTGACGTGCCAAAGTCCTTGCATCAGTGATCGACGCGCCACTGCGGAACAGCGCTGTTATGTAGGTGTGGCGACCACTCGCATGAAAATCGGCGATGCCGTCGGATGTTTGGTAAGCGATGCCGACACGTTCAAGGTCCTTTTTGACCATTAGCCAGGTCTTTCGACGGTCGAGTTTTGGAAAGAGATTGTCTGTGGGCTTCATGCAACTCGTCCACTCGCGGAGCATTTTAACTAGCTCGGGATGCAACGGTAAAACATCTTTGCGTCTATGTTTAGAAGCGATGGCTTCGACCGTAACAGTGGGCGGACTGCGATCGAACGCAAAGCTGCGAAGGGTTAGGCTGGCCATTTCCGCTCTTCTAAGCCCGGTGAAGCATGAGAACATGTAAATGCGAGCTCGCTCTTCTCCCGAATACCCTTGGATAGATTTTGAACTGTTGCGGGCGGAATCAAGTAGTTTGCAAAATTCGTCGGGCGTAAGAGCGCGCCGCGGATGCCGCACGTCTACTTCTGTATTCAGTCGCACAAGGCCGGAAATCGGGTTGGAAGACAATCGGGTCGTCGTGACGGCCCAATTGCAAAATGAGTCAAATGCTTGGAGATAGTGGTTGAAAGTCTTGTGACCGATACTCTCGCTTATCTGTAATGACCGCACAAACCGTCGCACTGCTTCAGCGTCGATGGATCCCAATGTACTGAATTCACATCCGGAAACGATTCTTCGAACTCGTCCCATAGTCAACTTGACGTGCTTCTCCGTATTACTTTTTAAACTCTCGTGAAAAGCAGTTAGTTGCAACTCGATAGGTAATTTCCGCTGTGCAGCAAGTTTCTCCTGGATAGGATCGATGAGGCCGGACGTTCGCAATCGCACATTGTCTTCTAGCTGAGCAGCGAGCTGCTCTGTCAGTCGCCGATCGGTGAAGCCTTTCTTACGCTGACGTTTCCCAAACTCGTTTGTGAACTCGATCCAGTAAGTAGCGTTCCGCTTGCTCTTTTCGCGGGGGAGCTTGAATATTGAGGCCATGCTTGCGAACTCCAAGAACAGTTTGTTTGACTAACTCTTATCGCCTTCTTGCGGGTAACCTAAAATCCAAGCTTCAATTTCTTTTCGCCGCCATCGAATACTGCTCCCTATTCTAATCTCTTTGGGAAGATGGCCAGCGGCCTTCATTCGAAAAATCTGCCGCGTCGACAAACGCAATAAAATGGCAACGTCATCTATAGTCATGAGAAGAGATGACGTCTCGTCAGGCGAAGAGAAGCCTTTGCTATCTGCTGAACTGGACTGTTTCGTAGGTCCACGGGCGCTGGCGGGGCTATCCTCGAAATTGACATTTGGATTCTTGCGCATTTCTGTAACCTCTGATAACACCGGTGTTGTGAATAATCGCTGAGACGCGTCTACAGTTACGTTCACTCGGTTGCTCTATCGCGACCTTTCTCGAAGAACGTTGACTCCTTCTGAGTAGTAAGGTCGTCCTCTTCCATCCGCTCCTTCAGCCACTGGAGTTGCTGACGTGTTAGATGCGATTCACAGCAGGCGAGAGATATCCGAATCATTTCATGATGCTCTGACTCATTGCTGCTACCGCCCTGCGTGCGGAGAGAAAGCAATGTCGAGAGCGTGCGGCACAATCTGTTCATTTCAACCGTCCTTTCTTTTTGTTGAATCATAGAAAGCTACGTGGCGTTAAGTTCGTACTTGAAATACATCAGTACACATCCGGCTACGGGCCAAAAACAAATTCGTCCGGCAACAGCGTCATCTTCTGTTGCGCAAATGGACGCTGTTGAAGTGGCAGATACCCCGACTCTCCCTTCCTGATGATCCGTCCCGCCGGATTGCGCCGGAGCGGGCCGAAGTTCACCCAAGAGTTTTGCGCGCGGGTTTCAGACGTCATTGCGCGTCGAGCAGAATCGCTGAACATTGAGCTGTGGCAAAGCCATGCATTCTCTTCACCAATCGGACCAAAGTTGAATTCTCCGATGACATGTCCGAAAATGTCGTGAATTGCACGAAACAAATCGTTTATGCATAAATCGCTTCCGTTCGAGATGATGCCAGACGGCCAGTGGCAAGCATGGTCGCTGGTGTCTGCCGACACGTTTGTCGAATCTCCGAAGCCATTAGACGTGCGGAAGAAGTACAAATGCCGATTTGCATCGACGTCATCCATCATTTGGCCAGAGCTGTCATAGGGCTGCTTTTCGAAAGGCCATGGCTCTAGGTGAATACCCGCAGCTATTACGAAATTCCACTGAAGAACACACTCGGCAGCAAACTGCTTGTATGCTGCGGCCACTGACGAGTCATTTGGCGAATGAGTCGCCGCTTCCCAAATATCAGCGATTGCTATAGCGGTCTCAGCATTTACTGACTGCACTCTGCGCAAGCGGCGACCGGAATCGGCCCCGAGATGTATAGCGCGATACTCATATGCGAGATCGCACAGTTCGCGCGAGACGACCCTGGACATGGCTGTGGTTCGCTAGCGAACCGACGGCGTCCAGGCTTTGCCAGGTACTCATCGGAGGAAAAAATAATGAGCCGCCCCTTAGGGGCATGCGTCTAATTGCCTTTCAACGTCCTTCGAGGATGCGATAAGTTGTGACAACGGCAATCCGCACCGACCTCGCATTGCTAGACGGTGTTACGTCGACTTCGATCTCGCCGTGCCCTGTTTCGACTTTGGTCAACAATTCGCCCCACTTCCGCTTGTCACAGCTCCCAAGCGACTTCAACTGCTTCAGCTGATCGTCATCGAGGCAATAGGTCGTGCGTTCTGGACAGCAAATAGTGACACTCAGCTGCTTGTTGTTGCGATTCCGACATAATTTAATTCGCAAAAGTCCACCTTGGGATTCGATTCGCTGGTAGGCCCGAGTCAATGCGATATGAAGTTCAAAGGCGCTGTCAGACATATCCATGTTTCTGTCCTTCGAGAATTGATGGGCCTCGGACTCCGCTAGCGTGCACGGTGCGTTCGCGCAGAATTGCATACAACACCGATATGGTTTAAGGTATATAGGCGAGGCCCTCGGCTCAGGTTTTGCGAACGGTTACCCAATCGCATTCCGGCCACGAAAGAAGTGCTGCATGCACGCCAGTTGCCTAGGCGTATTAGCCTCTCGTTGAACCTCTATTGCGTTTAGCGATGCTAGTCGTTGATGCCCTCTCCCAGGGCGGTACTGACTCGCGCAACTTGTTTCCCAGGTTACGCGTTTACTTCGATCGAGTGCCTGTTTCGCGTCAACGATTCAGGCCCAAGGTTTTTGACCGCGGGCCTCGCACTTTGGCGAACCCGAAGTCGGCGACTTTTTTCCATTCAATATCAGCGTAATTGCACTTTGCCGTCTTACAGATGTCATCCGCGGATCTTTTTTGGATGACCGGGGGGCCCGCGATCATGCCCGGGGATATGCCCCCCCCTTCCGCTTGGTTACAATGTCCACCGAACCAGAGGATCAAGCATGCCTACATCGTGGAACCCAGATAGCGGAGCAAGGTCCGCTTTAGACTTTTACCGACTCGTTTACCGGCACTCTCAGCGACAGCTGTACGAGTTGCTTGTTAGCGAATTGACAGATGGCGATTCGAGGATCAGTTTCGAGCACTTCAAGAGGCGCGTTCTTCGCGGGTACGACACCAACGATGACATTAAAGCCGCAGCTGCTCGCGCCCTTAAGGAAGACATTAGTACATTGTTTCCGAACGCCAAGTCGCCAGCTGTCGACGCGTCTTGGTCCTGCAACACCAGATTTTGGCTAAGCCAAGTTGGATCGCCGCTCCATGGGCCTGATGAAGTCCCATTTCAGAATTTTAAGCCAGGCGACCTCAACCGGTCGCCGATCGAAAGCATTTGGACGGAACTCGGAGAAGCGTCGCTAAGCGTGTCGCGTCTCGACGGCGGGCGGAAGGACCTGGGCGACGTGCTAAAAGTCAAATATCGTTGTAGCGGTAAGGCGACAGCTTCATACATTGGCGTCCATCCGCAGGACCGTCTCCCTAGATCACCTCTGAACCAGCAGTGGATATGCTTTCAGGCACGGTGCACTAGTAAATCGAAAACGGAACCGGTGCTCACTATCCGCGTTTCGGACAGGCATCATTATCAGTGGCAGTTTGCTCCCAGTGAGCTACGTTTTCGATCCCTAAGACCTCAGGCAACTAGATACACCAACTTTTATTTTCGACTAGATGATCATGCGTCATGGAATTTGATGTGGCCGCCACCACACCCTCCTAAAAGACCAGACTTCACTACAATAACAAGAATAGCGATAGAGTTTGGTTTTGGATCGAAGTTGATCGCTTCATCGAAGGGTTCAGCTGAGATCGAAGTAAAAAATCTTTGCCTTTGTTCGTCAGATACATTCATACCGCAATTAAAGGCGAATCAGAAGCGAAGTGATTTCAGGCTGTCACCGGTGTCGCAATAGCGAGCAATTCGCACCGATCGCAGGTTGGCCCGCCAATCCTTTTATCTGCTGATCGCAGATGAACGTCATGCGTTCCTTACTCGTCGATACCTTCATCCTGTCCGCGGCCATATCCGTTCTTGCGAAACCAATCGGCAAGCGCTTCGTCGATAATCGCTTGCCCGGTGTGGGGCGACTTCTTCTTCAGTTCCTGCCGTAAGCAGGCGATCTTGAGCTGGCCGATAGTTTCGAGTCGGAGGCGGGTCGTCACACTTTTCCAGACTTCTTCCCGTTGAACCACGGGAGTATGCCGAGAGCGACTTGAAGGCTGACGGCGCGCTGGAGTATTCACGGTAATTGAATCAGAATCAGTCGGCCTCGGACTTGATACTGGCGGCTCTGCTTGCTGGTCCCCTGCGATTTTGAAGATTGCCGGTCGATCATCGCCCCTTTTTTGCCGAAGCACCTGAAGCACATCACCCACTTCGGCGTCGATGTTTTCGTTCAGCGAGGCCAAGTCATTGCCAAAATCAGGTTGCTTATTCATTGGCCGCGATCCTGTCTGATAAGCGTCCCGCCATGAGTTCAACGAACAAGGCCTCCATGTCCATGGCGCCACCGGCATACTTCGGCGCTGTCTCCCGCGTAACTGCCGAATCGCATGATTCCGCTATCGCATCGAGCCAGCGAAGCTCGCTTTCCGCGACGCGAAATCCTGAAGTTCGCAGTTGTTTTTTCAAAGTGGCAGTTCTTCGGCTCCTCTTGTTGACCTTGTTCAATACTAGAACGGTTTCCGGCTTCCCTTCTCTAACGGTTTGGGAGAGGCGAATTGTTTTGAGGGCATCTTTCAACGCGCGAACGCAAAGCGCTGTTGGTTCCAGGGGCAGTACTGCGAGGTCGGCGAGCATGGTGACGGCGTTTGCCGCTCCCCCTTCCGCGCCCGGAGCGTCGGCGATCACAAAATCATGCGCGGCCATCAGTTCATTGCGAGCCGTCTGGATGGCATCACTGTCGCTGGTGACGCGGACGGTGATTCCCGGTTCGGCGTTTCGCATCCATTCGGAGGATGATCCTTGCGGATCGGTATCGAGCAAAGCGACCCGGTAACCGCGGTCAAAGAGCCAGATGGCGAGATGGCAGGAGAGCGTGCTTTTGCCGACTCCCCCTTTAGTGTTGGTGAATGTAATGAACATGTTTTCGAGCCTCGCACGAAGATTGCCAGCCTGGCAAGACATTATTTGCAAGCGGCACTGGCTGGCATGTTCAGACTGGCCGACAATGCTTCGCCGGATTGATAGGCGTTCGTGGCTGGCCATGCTGGCCAAGCCAACATGGCCAGCAAATCCAGCCAAAGCACTGTCGAAGCCTCAATTGGTGTTACGTACTGCTTCGCAACGTCACCGTAAACCAGCGAGGTTCGTCGTCACACGGCGATCTTCGTAAATGGGTCCTTAGATAAGGCATCGATCCGTTCGCCGAGCAGAAGGAGAATCTGCGGCTCGCCGGAAATATCGTTTTTGAAGGTTAGGCATCGGAACTGCAAACAGATAACTGTCGGATCCTGCCACAGTATCAACCAGCCGCTGATCATCCGCCGTCAGCGGACGCGTCGTTACGGCTTAGGAAAGTGCGTCACGCTACGACATACGAAGCCGCGCTCGCTTTTTACAGACATGCGAAATGTTCCTTGCCACGAACTCGTAGATCGTCAGACGCACGCTTTCGGACTGACAGGCCGTGCTCTTTCAAGCATGCTTTATTTGTTTCGGACATCCAAGGTTATATCGAAGATGCTTCACAGCTGCGCATTAACGATGCACCAATCATCCGTACGTTAAGCCCTTAGAGGGAAGGCGTGCAGGATTTCCTTGCGAACTGCGGTGAAATGAAGCAGAGTTCCTGAGCTGCGCGATCGTCCGCTTGGATCAACTAGAGTGAATCAAGACAGGGAATTGCCTAGAACCTCAAAAAGCGGACGTTTTGGCTCACTACGGTGAACTGAGACAGGCGACTACGGTGAACCGAGACAGAATTACGCTGCCAACTACAGGGAAACGAAACAGGCTACTAGCGTGAAATGAAGCAGGGACTAAAGGGAAACGAGACAGTAAATCTCCTCGCTCTAAGGTGAAATGAGACAGAAAAAACAAGCGTAACTATTCGATAAAAAAAGGCTTTTCAAGGGTGTAACTCTTGTGTTAATAACTTTAAGTAACTTGCAACAACAGAGGACTGTTGTTGCTTTCTTTGAAGGGAATGGATGGAAGATGCTAATCGCAATGACTCACTGTTAACGAAAGCACCGCTGCCATTCGATCTCGATGACGGTCGTGACGAACTGAATCTCGCCGAGTTCCCGCTGGCGGCAATCGCCGACCGAGTTCCTGATAATCAGAAAACGCTCGTCTTTGAGGATCGCATCTTCGATTCGGGTCGGTCCGAAATGATCACGCGGCGGCTCACAATCTCAGCGTCTGACAAGTACGGATTGCCGACTTCACTCGATGACGAAGTGATCCTCGGGCTCATTCAATTGACGAAGCAGAATCGCTTCACCGAACGAAAAGTGAACTTCAGTCGATACCAACTCATCCAAATCTTGGGTTGGCGCCACGAGGGACGGAGTTACGATCGCCTGGAAAAGTCTCTCAAGCGTTGGCTTGGCGTCACGCTCTACTACGACAAGGCATGGTGGGATAAGGACGAGCAAACCTGGGTCGACGAAAACTTTCATATCCTGGAGCAAGTCACTCTCTACGATCAAGAGCGAAGGTTGAAGCGATTGCGCAGCAGCAACTCCGAGCCCCCACTTTCATCTTTCGCCTGGAACGAAGTCGTCTTTCGTAGTTTCAAGTCGGGATACTTGAAGGCAATCGATCTCGGACTCTTCCGACAACTTGAGTATGCGGCAGCGAAACGGATGTACCGTTTTCTCGACAAACGGTTCTATCACAAGTCTCGTTGGGAATTCGATCTCGCAGAGTTTGCCTGCGAGCACATTGGCGTCAGCCGCAACTATGACACTGGTCAACTGAAACGGAGACTTCAGCCTGCAATCGATGAGCTCGAAACCGTGGGCTTCCTCGAAACGATGCCGGTGGCGCAGCGATACGTGAAAATCGGCCGCGGCCAATGGAAGATTGTCTTTATCAAGAAAGCGGTTCCGCAAGTTGAGCTACTCGGCAAGGAAGAATCTCAATCGATTAAGAGACTAGCGGATCGCGGTGTGACGCCGTCCGTCGCTGCGGAACTTGTACGAGAGTTTCCGGTAGAATTGATCGAGATGCAAATGGAGGTGCTCGATCGCTTGCTTGAGAAGAAAGACCGCGAGTCAATCCGAAATCCCGCCGGATATTTGGTGAAGTCAATTCGGGAAGGATATGCTCCGCCCAAGAAGCAACTTCAACCGATGCCCGCTGTAGTCACAGAGATGCCACGAAATAGTTCGCCCATTGAGAAGGCGGCGCCTGATCAATCAGCAGTCGATGCGTACCTCCTGGCATTAACGCCAACGGAACTCGCCGAGCTCGAAGAGACGATGCTTGAGCATGTCGGCGCAACTCTTGCGGAAGGCTATCTAAGGTCCAAACAAGCGAAGACCTCTGCCTTCTCGGTCTACCGCCGCATGGTACTAGAGCGAGGCGCTAGGCAATTCCTTGCTACTCAGTGCAAAGCAGAAAAGTCCGCTGCATAGCCACTTTCTTCTTCCTTCGTCGGCCTGTCATCGTTTGGGGTGTCACCCTGCCGGGGCCCTAAATGATGATAGGTCGCAAGAAGGAAGACTCTTCAATTTCCGATTCCCTCACAGTCCCAAAATCTTCCTTTGTTGGTCCGATTCGTCTTGGGGTGTTCTTGTCGCAAAAGCCGACAAGGCATCATTTCCACAAAATGAGTGTGGCATTAGGTACTAACATTGCTGGCGCCCAGTCATTAAATTGGGAACACGTATCTCAATTAACCAACGTGGTTTCCTGGCTATGGAAATGACACTACCGGAATTACTATCACGGTCGGAAACCGACCTCCGAACCATTGCCAAGGCTCTCGCACTCGCGGGTTTCCATGCCGACGCTTGCCGAATGTTGGGGATGGCATCCATCGTCGCTCACGACTTACGTGAAAAACTCGCCGCCGCCGAAGCCGTGATGCGAGCTGCTCAGTCTGGTGCTGTCGACAAATGCCCGATAACTCCAGAAGCTCCGAAGCCGACGCTTCTTGTACCCACCAGCGAAGAAAAGAAAAAGCGGGCGGGGACGAAGCGCCCCGCCCGCCGACCGGCTTACTTGCCGGTATCGGGGTAGTTGGCTGCGAACCAAGCCTGAAGACCTGAGACGACTGCCGCCAACTCATTAAGGTGCCTTCCGCCGTAGCTCGACGAGTCTTTGAAACCCGCCTCGGTCTTGTACGACCTGCGGATGATTGCCGACGGGAACTTCGCGCCGTCTTTCCCATCATTGAGAAAAACGCTCGCCGACACAGCTCCGATGCGGACGGTGTGAACGGGTTTGTTCGTTGTCTTGTTGCTTTGCTTGTTCATTTTTCTTTCCTCCATAAATTAAAGGTAAATTGCGTTTCCGCACCCCAGCGGATGAAATGCAAATTGCCTGCGTTGGAGGTGTGACAGCGGATGTGGCATCAATGAACGCCGCGCTGCCTCGACCGTCAAAGGGAGTGACAGTTCCGTACGGACTGGCCGCGAGCTTTGCAGAGCAGCTCCTAGCGTGATGCCTCTAGACTGGAACTTGAAAAACAAAGCAGAGGCAACGAATCGGTTCCCGCTCGCTTCGCCAAGTAACCAAGCGAGCGCTGACGCGTAGACAGGGAGAGTCTTTCAATGGATTTTGCAGACGAGTTCGAAATCGATTTCATTACTCGGACTGTGGATATCATGGTGCAATATCCCCGTCCGTATGATCCTACGATGTTACTGAATTGCTCAGTCGGGCTGTTGATCCTATCACGAGAGAGGATGTTTGACCGAATACCAACTTGCCCGGTGAAAGAGTGGGGCATCGGTCCGAAAGAAGTAATTGATTTCGGCGCGTCGAAAATGGACGCTCCCGACTCAGTAAGAAACTTCATGCGGCAATTGCGTAACTGCCTTTGCCATAGTTGCTTTGCGATATATCACGAGGAGGGAAGGTGTGCGGGCATCCATTTTAAGAGCAATATGAAGAACAATTCTTTCGAAGCACGCATTCCGCTCAAAACTCTCAAATACTTAATGGTTACCCTCGCCCACACGCTAAAAGACACAGCATGATTCTGCTGGCGAAGGGGGAGCGAAGTTGATTAGGGATCGCCTGCGTGTTATACGGACACTCAGGGAAACCAGGATAGGTTTTCCCGACTGTCGATGTTCGTTAAACGCTTTGGCAGCAGTTATCCGTCTGGAGAACGCATCCGTTTAGCCTGGTCACCAACCAGGCCAAGGAGAGGGGATTTACCATCCCTCATGCGTTCTGCCGGTAGCGCGTGCTGCATGGAGACATGCTCGGTACGTGCGAAGGAGGCTTGATGAAGTAATCTCGAAACCGCTCGCTGCCTTTGTATGGCAGCGATGACGCTCGAAGTAATCTCATCATTCTATCCTATTGTTCAATGTTCTTTTCTCGCCCCGATGCGGGGCGATACGGAAATTCTCTGACAGAAGTTCTGGTCAGAGCCGTCAGTATTCAAAGTCGGTGCGGCTGCAATGATGCAGCCAAATCCACACGCGGGGTTCGCTTCCTCTAGGAAGGGGCGTTCAACGTTGTCCGGCGTCGGGAGCCACGAGCCTCGCAAGAGGCCGTGTCGGGGGAGTGACGTCCTTCGAGTACACCAGTAAGTCTGGTGACGTGAAAAGCTCAACGATGAAAGGCGGGTAACCGCTTGCCGGTAAATGTTTCGAAAGTCGATTGCCGAGAATCTCGGTCACTCGCGATAGCGAAGGGCCGAGGGGGACAAGTGGATGATTCACACGGTAGGGGGAGCTTCTAGACTCGTACCCCGGAAATCGCCGGGCACGAAAGTGCCAGGTGGAAAGTAGGACGGCCTGGCGGCCGCACCTAGAATCGTTCGCCATGAGGGTCACACCTCTCACCCACGAGATTCGAAACATGAAGGTACTGACTAACGTAGGAATCGCCGTCGAGGCCGGTTGGTAACCGGTGCCAAGGCTCGTCGCCTTGGTGCTTCAAATTCGACGGCGAGGGAGCGGGTCGCAAGTAGAGAGCCGGAGACTCAAGCACGCGGGAGCGTGCGAGAGGTCCGGGCGGTGGTCGAGACGAAGGTCTCGAGCGGTCAGTCGGTGGAACCGACTGGCGGTCATGGCAAGGCAGTCATGACCCGTGCTCGCTTGGGGGTGGTACCCCGAGCATGAGAGCCGACGAAAGCGACGACTGGCTTACTAAGCCAGACGGATAACTGTGCCGGAGGTCCTCCAGGTGGAGGCCTCCGGCGGTCCTTGGTTGGAAGCATGGTGGTCAAACGAGTTCTCTTCGGGAGAAGAGAAGTCTTTTGGCAGCGAATTGGCGGTGGATAGGCGACGTGTGCTTTGCACACGACGGTTTTTCACCGAGGTGTTTAGCAACACGGTTAGCATGAAATTGGGCGGGCTGCTGCTAAGAGTTTAGTAGCAGCCCGCGAGATTGAATGCGGCTGCGTGGCATGGAAGGTTCGCAAAAATCGAAGGCTAGGTTTTTACCTTCGAGGTTTTGCGAAGTCATTTACTCAGCGTGAGGCGAGAACGATGGACAGTTCCGCAACATTTGCTGAGCTGATTTTGCACGAATGTTTTTTCTCCGGGCAAGCAAGAAGCTTGCCCCTTTTTATGACGGTTTGCTGTTTGAGTCGTCATGAAAAGGGGGGATGGAAATGAGAAAGGAACCATACAAGTACGAGACGACTTCGGTTACGGGGTTCGTTCAACGCATTGCGACTTGTCTGCTGCGGCATGGCTACTGTCACTATGTCCAAGGGACGGTCGGCGAGGGGAAAGACCCCCGAGCAATCGATAAAAAGTTGCTTGAAAAGTACGAGGTCGTGCAGAGCGAGTGGACGCGAGCTCGCCGAAAGGAGAAGGGGCTCGCCAACCTTCAGTACGTCAGGTTCGACCGGACCTGGGTGCTGATGGCGACTGAAGGGAGTCACCCGATGAAGTCGGCCGAGCAGTCTCAGCTTCGCGACATCCGCGAAGCTCCGATTCAGATTGAGGGATATTCCATCTATCTGAAGAGGGGGGATTTCAAGAAGAAACGTTCCAAGGATGAGGCTCCGGTGCGGGACGAAAAGTTCCACGCCCGGGTGCTCATCTCCCGGGAGCGGTACACCGAGCTGCGGGCTTACTTCCTGTCCATTGCGTGCCATCGGACGGCGGGCCGACTGGCGATGGAGATAAACGCACTACCGTTTGAACCTTACAAGCCAGTCTGGCGTCAACTCAGAAAGATAGTTCGCCTGATCAATAAGAAGCGAAAGGCAGCCGGTTTCGACCAAGTACTGATGGAGTCGGTCCGCTGGAGAAGGAACATCGTCAAGGCATTTGAGCCGTTGGAAGTCGACCAAGCGGCGTAGTTCGGGTTTGCCTGTAGCAGGGAAACCGTGCTACTATTGAGGAAAGAGGAGCAACACTATGTCAGTATGCATTAACCTTCCATCCGCACTCGAAGCCCACCTTCGTAGGGAGGTCGTCGACCTTGATCAGACGGCTAAGGAAGCTCTCCTCATTGATCTCTACCGCCGCAGCACGATTACCCATCACGAGCTAGGGCTCACGCTTGGCCTCGACCGTTTTCAAACGGAAGAGCTGCTGAGTAAGCACGCGGTCGTTGACGACTTACCGTCGCTTGACACAGTCATGAATCAAGCCGCCCGTCTTGAGCAGCTTCGAGCGAAATGATTGTCGTCTCCGATACTACCCCGCTCCATTACCTGATTCTCATCGATCGGGTTCATCTCCTCCCGGAACTTTTCGGCCAAGTCATCACGACACCAGACGTCATTGACGAAATGAATCAGCAAGCTTCGCCAGAGAAGCTCAAGCAGTGGGTGAAACAGCTTCCTGCATGGCTCGAAGTAAGAGAGCCACAGAATCAATTGCCTGCTGTAGCCAGGCTAGATAGGGGGGAGGCGTCAGCAATTTCGCTAGCGAGCGAAATTGGGGCCCTGTTACTAATTGACGAAAGAGATGGAGTCAGAGTTGCCCAGGCCGCAGGCCTCGAAGTGACGGGCACGCTTGGCGTGTTACTGAGTGCCGCCAGGGAGGGTCGAGTCTCACTCCGAGACTCTTTGGCCGCCTTGGCCCGCACGAACTATCGCTACTCACAGAAACTCTTCGACGAATTGCTTCGCGAGTTCGAATCGAATTCTTAGGCGTGCCTCGGGCGGTGTCAGAACACTGAATTGTCTTCACCGCATCCCGGACACGATAGACGGCGGAGCTGCGTGAGGTACTCCTGGCGATATCTCTCCTGGGTCGCGGCGTCTTCTAACGCCGTCGGTTCTTGAGACGTTGGGGGGAGGACTTCCTGCGGTTTGTCGGTTGTCGTTGATGGTCGGGGGGCGTTCCTTCCATCATGCGGCTAAGGACTCCGCCTGAATTAATAGCGGCTCATTCTCAGCAATCCACTGGCTAGCGAGCTCAATCACTCTTACGAGTTGAGTGTGGTTCTTCGCGAAAAAATTCTGCGAATAACCGGAACGCCCGCTGTGAAGCTTCCACGAGCGGCTGATGGAATACTCGTAATAGGGGAAGCCAGTCGCCGATTGTCGGGGCCAAATCACTGCCGCGACACCTCCCTCACGAATGACGTGGGCGGGTTTCAATTCGCGTGCGTCAGACTTCTTCCTTTTCGATTCACTCTTGCTCTCTGCACTCATACATCCTCCAGATAAAGTTCTGGGAGAATTGTGCGACCAAATTAGTTCTTAAGCAAATTTATCTTCGGGACAAATCCACTAGGGTCGTTCGAGCAGGCCGGGAATGCAATGCCGGCTGCTATCAAATAGAGAAAGATTACTATAAGACCCTGATTCCCGAGAAGTAAATCCAGTACAATGTCCTGCCGCGGGGCATCAACGAGAACGGAGGTTTCGAATGCAACGGATTGTTGTCTGTATTCTTGCCGCAATGGTTTCTTCTGCGGCCTGGGGAAAAGAAATCCCCCTCAAGGAGATTTGGGGCTTTAACATCGCCGGAACAAGCGATGTTAAAGAGTTGGTCCCTCCTCCAAAGAAGGATCCACAGTCAGCCGAGGATTTCATCAACAGCAGTGTAGTAGAGCAAACCGCTCAACTACTCGGTCATCGTAAGGTACCAGCAGAAGGTCGCAAGGCAGGTGACGGCTTCATTGTGGCCGGTGTTGGGAAAGAAGCATTGGAACGAGCGCGGGAAGTGCTTGCGGGTAAGGAAAAATCGCTGAAGGAGATCTCGGCGGAGGGGGAGTTCTCACTGGTTATCTACACATATTTTTCAGGCAGATCATTTTGTCTGGATGACGTGCAAGTCGACGATGGTGAAATCACAGTGGCTTACCACCTGATGGCACATGAGCTAATGAGTTCATCAGCTCACTTCGCTTTGATACCCCTCCCAAAACTTCCTCCCGGTGACGTGAACGTCGTGATGAAAAGATCGGATGACACGGGTCCGGCGCCAATCATTGCTCGGTTGGCGAAGGTCCCAGCGGAGCGAATCGTTAGCGGTTCGTTCAAATTTCGAGTCATCGCAGACGCAAAAATAAAGGAGTGAGGAATGCGAACATTAATTGGATTGTGTGTCGGGTTGGCTATTGCTTCCAACGCGATGGGTTCGGAGTTTACAACGGGCCCTAACGGCATAAACTCAAGGGCTTTAGGCCTTACGGGTGCTGGAGTGGCGATTGGCCAAGTGGAATCTGGCAGGCCCGGCATGCCGATGAAAAACGGAATGCCATTCGATGCCGCCACATGGGTTAATAGCCAAGTGCAACCAGCGAATGTCTATGCGGGCACCAGTGAGGATACCGCCAATTCGGCTCACGTGATCTATGCTCCCCTGGAACCGGAAGAGCAGCGTGAGGGTCTACACGCCACTCAAGTCGCTGGGGTGATGATTGCAAACGCCTCGACTCCAAGCTTGCAAGGAGTGGCTCCGGGTGCAAGCCTTTATTCTTCGGCAATCAACGGTGCACCCGTCGGACTAAGTGCGGATCAGCGGTTTGCAATGTCAGCAAATCGGCTTGCGACACACCCCTCGGACGTAAGAATCATCAACGTCAGTGCTGGCCGGTCAGTTGAAAACTTTCTGCAAGAGACTGATGGAAATCAACATGCGACCCAGTTCGTTGATTGGTCAACAAGCGAGCACGACGTGCTATATGTAATTGGCGGAGCAGAGGCTGCACCTGTCGATATTCCTCAGGACAATTTCAACGGAATTACCGTAGCTGCATCTGATCGACTCGTCGCAGGTTCGGGCCCTTTTCAGAGAGCAGCGGACTTTAATACCTTGGACTTTGATGCATTGCCGGGTGTACGGACCACTATTGATCTCATCGCCCCCGGGACTGATATCGTGATGACGGGGCAAGGAAATACGCCATCAATTGCAAGCGGTACCAGCTTCGCAGCGCCGCATGTGACGGGTACCGCGGCTCTCCTGCAACAGTGGGCTAACCAACAAATTACGGCAGTTGGCTCGCCGCGTTGGACAGATAATGCTAAACAGCCGGAGGTTATGAAAGCCATCTTGCTAAATTCAGCAGATAAGTTGAACAACGTACATGGATCGACTCGTGATATTTTTCAGAAAGATGGCACAACGAAATGGACTCAGACGGCGGCGGGCATGGAACCGGGAGTTTCGTTAGATGAACAGCTGGGAGCGGGACACCTGAATGCGAAAAGTGCCTTCGATAATTTCAAAGTGGGAGAATTTGAACTACGGGCCTCTAGGCGGTGAGGTAACCAGTAAGCACGTGTTTAAGACGCTAACGACCGATGTCGCTCTTAATATCCCAATTTCGGATGCCGACTTTGAGCTGGCCGTGGAAAAGCGATCCTCAGTTGTCGATCGGAGGGGGGGGCAAGTCAGTGTTTACCGCGCAACCGACAACATCACGATTCATCCTACAAATGGAGAGCTAGAACTCACAGGCATCGATGGCTTGACGCTCGCAAACTCCCTCGCACCGGTGAAGTCGGTTGCAACTTCTCGCCCTTATGAGCGATCGAGAATGCGATTCCTCATGATTTCAGGAAACACCGCTCTTATTTTCGCGATTGTCACTTTAATCTACGTGAGGCGGCGCAGGGCCATGAACGGCAAACCTTAGCGTACGGCGTTGCGACTCGATATGAGCTGGAAATCAAACGCTTGCCGAGGCTGTAGGTTGGTAATCTTGCCTGAATGACCTCTCGCCTCCTATGATTAGCCGAGGGTCATTCAGTCACCGAAACACCAAGGTACAGCGTCCATGTTTAATCTCCTCGTCTCAATGGCATTTGGAGCATGCCTCGGGCTGTTCGTTTGGCGATTGGCGAAGCGGCGAGCAGCATCTCTCAGAGCCCCCCTCAAACACGACGGCGAGCACCGAAATCCTTAGCCCCGTTTCAAGCAGCGTCACAGCGGCAGTGCTCGAGGCTTGCGAAAGGCTGAACGCCAGTCAGTCAGCCAGTTCAGCGAGCCTTACGCTAAGCTGCGCGTTCGGCTAGGGATGCGTACTGACCCAGCGCTAAATAACTGCCTTGGGAGCTACTACCCCACGACAACTATTGACCGCAGCGATTTGCCTGAGCACAGACTTGCGATCCGGCAACCAGCCCGCACAATCCCACTCCGACTCCTAGCCCCCTCCGCGCTCCCGAACTACACCATACAACAGACGGTAGCAGTTACGCCTTTTACTCCCCCTCAACTTGGTGGCGGAAGTCGCTATCGAGACGACACGAGAATGGTTCACGGAGGAGGTTACAGGTATCTTGCAGTTGCTATCCGAAACCTGCAACGCCGTGCGCAGTTGCTCTCGGGTTTCGTGTTATTCGCCGTGCCTTTTCTTGCAGCCTTTGCCTTCGCGTCCAACGCGAAGACAGAGGGACAGTCGCACCTTGAGTAAATTCGCGATCGCGATCAGATCGTAGAATTTTTAAATTTGGTATAGAAGGATACGTCAGCAAACTTCCAAGAGATGAAGACCTGCCACGGCAGCTACGAACACGCTCCCACACCTGCCGGCATTTAAGAAATACCAATCGTCGATCCGTCCGCTCCCGCAACTAAGTAAATCAATCGGCGACAATCAGCTCAGGCACATGCAGGACAACGCCGCCATGAACGTCAGAACTGCACGCCAACCCACGTCGCGTCCACCCGTGCGCGCCGGCGCAATGAGGCTCGAGGTCCTGCTCATTACGGCTTTTCTCGCTCTGCTGCTCCAGATCGTTCCCTCGCTTCGGGCGATTGTATGGCAAGCGATCGAGGTCCGGCAATGGTCCCGAGCAGCCTGGATGACCTTGAACGTCCTCGTCATCCTCGCGCTCTTTGGAGTCCGCTTCGGACCAATCGTTGCGACGATCATTCGCGAGCGATGGAAGCAGCCGACGCTGCGCGGACAGAGCAACACGCCGGCAGCCCCTGCTGCAGCAACCCCGGAAGACTACGAAGCCCGCCGCCGCCGCGACGCCGAGTGGGCAAAGCGAGCGAATAAACGCCTACCATGGCAGTAGCGAAGCTAGAACTGAGAATTACTGGCTTGCGTCACTCTCGCTAACAAGCACCCTGTGAAGGTCGCGTAAATCGCCATTCCGCTCGGAGCAATTAACGAACATTCGAAGAAACTTTTAGTAGATGAGGGCGTGCTTTCCCACGAAGCGTGAGCAAGCACGATCAATACCAAACTTGAGAATTCACGCTCTATCCAGAGCAGCGCAGCGCCACGTCTAATAATGACAGCATTTGCAATGCGTCCTGGAGTGCGTCGCGTTCCGGAATTGCGTTCTTTCTCGGGATTTGTTGAGTTTGGCGGCGGGTTCGATTCCCGCCGCCTCCACTTGGACGAAGTGACCCGTCCAGTCCTATTAAGGCCCGTCCAGACGCTCCGAAAGGGCTCTGGACGGGCCTTTTCTTTATCCAGTGAATCTGGGTCTTCGAGACTGTACGAGACTACAGAAGACTGGACGAGAACCGCGCCGCATACGTCCAGGCATACGTTGGGCCCGACTTAAGAAGGTCAAAGCTTGTACTTTAAGGGGTAGCAGAATAACTTCATTACACCGCGGCAGAGTTCGTGAGGCACATCCCGAAGGAGCATCGACATGAGCGAATTGACCAATCAGGACAACACGGCCCTCTCTCGAAAAGAGTTTGCGAATCGACTCGTGGAGCGGCTTAATGGCTCTGGCGATTTTCCGTACTTCGCATTCGATGCTCTTCGCTTCCAGCTTACGACTAACGACGGCGAATCGATTAAGCTGGCTGACTTCTATACTGAGCACCTCGCAAGATACGCAAATGACAAAACGATCAATTCAGATTGGATCTTCGAAGAATTGCGAAGCCGCTTAACTCATCGCGAGGAAGTTCGGCCAGAGGGTGCAGGAAGGTTCGACTATAAGATTCGCCTCACGCCTAACGGGCCCCAAATTGTTTGGCCACGAAATTCTCAATCCTCGGAATAAATCGCGAGTGCTATTGACGCGAAACCGCGGTTATGGTATTATTATGCTCCTCTCGGGGGCCGTTCAGCCCCCGCTGTCGAGCGTCCGAGTGTCCAGGGACGTAGCGTTGGGTCTTCCAGGGCCAGCTACGAACTCTAGGGCGAGATGGCGCCTATGGCAGAACTAACTAGATCGCCGGTTCGCTCCAGTCTGCTGGTGCGCCGGTTAGTGGTTCGCACATAGGTAGCATTTATGCCATCTAAACCGCGTCGTTCTGTCTGTCCCTGCTGCGCTCTCATTGGTGACGATGATCAGTGGATCTGTCGCAAGGGAGTAAAGCGCCTCGCCTGCTTCAGCGTTCGAACCGTTGATCGACTCGACAACGATGAAAGTGAAGCTCGGACTTTTCCTCGCTCCAGTAGGATCAATGTTGCCGGAGCCAAGAGAGGCTTCCGGCGCTGGGAAAAGCGTGCCGTCCTCGACTGGCTGAAGCGTCATCAGAAACCCTAGGTCTGTGAGAGATTCTTTCGGAGCACAGTATTGCTGTGCTCCGATGGTGGTTTTTTCCACACACTCTCTCGGAGTTAGGCAGTGCCATTGCCCGAATATCGATTGATTGGTCCGCCTAAGCGCTATCGCGACGGACGCGGAAAGCCTGCGAAATTTTACGCGCAGAAGTTCCGTCTGCTGCGTGATCCGCCTCGGCGTATTCGGAGCATTTCGCTGCAGACGTCTGACGGCACGGCGGCTCGCCGCCGTGCCGTCGCTTATGTCGAACAACGCATTCAAGAGATTATTCTGGAGGCGGATCCGCACGCCCGCACTCTGGCCAGCGGCATCCACGCTGCGCTTGTGGAATACATTGACGACTTGATTGCCCAAGGGAACACGCGTCGGCAAGCAAGTCTTGTCCAGCGCCGTATCGAGCGAGTCTTAGCCGAAGCCAAGATCACGGAGTACTCGCAACTCGATGCCGTAACATCAGTGAAGGCGATTGCTTCACTTCAGGCCAAGGGAGAGTTCTCAACCACCACCACGGCCAACCGCTACCGCGAAGGCTTGCGGGCGTGGTCGCGCTGGATGAAGCGCCACGGTCGCTGGCCAACGAATGTCCTAGAGGAGATGTCTAAATTCAAGGGTGACTCAAATACCTCGCGCCGCCGCGCGATCTTGAGCGACGGGCAGTTCAGTAAACTTCTTGAAGCGACGAAAAGGAGACCGCCAATACGTAATCTGTCGGGTACTTCGAGATTCTGGTTGTACCTTGTCGCATCACAAACTGGACTGCGGGCCCAAGAACTTAACAGTTTGTCGCCAAGCAGCTTCCATCTCGAATCATTACCTGCTTTTGTCCAAGTCGATTGCACGGTCAGCAAGCGGCGAACACTGGACCGGATAGAACTTCGCGCCGATTTTGCAAAGCTGCTCGTCTCTTGGCTGAATGGCAAGCCTCGCCACGAGCGACTATGGGGCGGAAGCCGTTCGTGGTGGTATAAGGCGGCGTCGGTACTTCGCGAAGATCTAAAGGCGGCCGGCATCCCATGTGAAGTGCATACGCCGGACGGGCCGGCGTTGGTCGATTTCCATTCCTTCCGAGCCTACCGGGTCACGCAGGCAATCCTGTCGGGGGCTAACAGCCGAGTGGTACTCGCCACCGTGCGATTGTCCACCGAATCGTTGCTGGATCGCTACGCCAAGATACCGCAGAGCGAAATCACCGCGTGCACCGAAGCGATCCCGCTGCCACGAATGTAGAACAGCGACCAGTGCGGAGGGCTATGGACAATTATGAGGCAATCCACACTCTTCGTATTCACAGACCTCGGGCTTCGGTACCGGATTACCGCAGTGCTCACAGAAGTTTCGTTCATCCCAAGGCAGGGGCAAGCAGTCTTCCTTGGGGTATTTCTGCAATCCGTTTCCAGGCTCGTTCTCGCACTTTACACGACCAGCTTCCCTGAGCATTGGCCCTCCGCAGTCGCGACAAAAATTTGAGTCAGAGCGGATGTAAGAACGGGTTGCCATTGAACTTCTCCAACTTTATCAGGCACGGTCGCGCCATCGCTTCTCTCCTCATACTGCCAACGATTCAGGAGGCTAAAGGGAGATTGCAACAATTCCAGTGAGCTTAAGGCGAATAGTTTGAATTGCAATACCGGGCGTGACTGACAGGATAAGGTTCCCATGACGGGGGAGCTAGTCGCGAGGATCGGAGTACTTCATCGTAATGGCTTGCTTAGCTAGAACTTTGCATTCCCAGCGTTCAGGAGCGGAATGCCATGCCGAGCCAGCCCAAAGTCGCCGTTTACGCCCGAGTCTCGACCGGCGAACAATCCCCCGACGCCCAACTCAGGGATCTGCGCGAATACACTCAGAATCGTGGTTGGAAGCAAGTCATTGAGTACGTCGACATCGGTGAGAGCGGCGCCAAGGACTCTCGTCCTGCATGGAACGACCTGTGGGAAGCGATCCGCCGCCGGCGAGTCAACATCGTGGTCATCCCTGCGCTTGACCGCCTTAGCAGATCGTTGCCGCATTTGGTCAAAATCCTTTGTGCGATCAACGACTCCAATATCACGCTCATCAGCCTGCGGGAAGGCTTTGACATCAACACGCCAGTCGGCAGACTGCAGGCCAACCTGCTGGCGGTGCTCAGTGAGTACGAGCTGTCCCTTATCCGCGAACGGACCAAGGCCGGCATGCGAGCCGCCCGCGCCCGCGGCAGCCAGATCGGACCGCGGAAGAACTATCTCTGCCCCAAGAAGGCAACGGAGATGCTTGATCGAGGCGTTGGCCAAATCAAGATCGCCAAAGCCTTGGGCGTAGGCGTCGGACGAGTCAACCAATTCGTCCACGAGCAGTATGTGCCGGCCAAACAGCGTCAAAAGCTCGCAAACGGCGTGGAGATGCTGACGCTCACCGACTGACCTCTGCATATCTAACCGGGGTTCACGCAAGAGCCGCTTGATGCCAGAAGACCGGTGACGCTCCACTTCTCGCTACAGAATCCGCCATGGCTGCGAACTCTGACCCGCTGAAAGCCGCCTGGGAACGAGCAAGAGTTTACGCCGCTGAACACGGCCTTTCCCTTCGTAAGGCTCGCTCCATCCTCGCTCAGCAACCGAAGACCGCCAAGCCAAAACGAACGACGAAGGCGGCAAAGACAGGAGTTCCTCAAGAGCTCGCCGCGGCAGAAAAGCAGTTGCGAACCAAATACCCTCACGTCATCGCCGGGACGCTCGCTGCCCACGCCGATGGTCCGCACAAGGGGCGGCGAACAGTCGAGATTCAATGCCAGGCCGAAGGCTGCAAGAACCGGCGATTAGTTCACACTTCGGACGTTTTCCAAGTGACTCGATGCCCTGATTGTGCCAAAACGGCCCGAAGTCAGAGAAGATCAAAGTCCAACTCGAAGGGAACGACTTGAACCCGAAGCCCAAAGTCGACCAACCTCCTGCCATCGATCTCGCCTGGAGCGAGTACGAAGACATTTCAATTTCAGCAGCCATGGCGGGGATCAAATACCCCGTGCTGCTCGACCCTCGCATTCGCACGCTGGTGGAACGGGAGATCGATCCTGTCGAGTTCGAACGAGCCCATCGTCAGGAGCCTTTGGGCATCTTCGCACTGATTGGGCTGCGATTCCTGCTCGACCGATTCCCCAGCATGACGAGATTTCGGTATTCGATCGGCCCGCCGCCAGAGGAAGCCAAAGTACCGGTGATCGCGACGTTTCACCACGACGAGCAGCGAGGCTACTTTCTCGCGTTAACGCTCGACGTTTACGGAACAGAGCTGAATGCCTGAGGCTCGTTACACGCGAGAAACCTTTGTCTCGGCAGAAGAGGCATTTGACAATATATTGGGTGCATTTTTCTACTATCGTCCATAGTTACCCCTACTATAGGTGGATGGATGCGTGAAGACCTCTTGTCACTACGAGCTTGCGTCGGCCTGGTGCGACGCTTCCATCAACGCATCAAGGCCCCGATCGCCGCGACGCCCCAAACTCTAAAATGCGATCCGGCATCGGCCTTGATGTTTAGCGAGCGACTGATGCAGCTATCGAAGGAAATGGCGAGGGCTGCCAACGGTACGGAGGATGTTCTGCTCAGTCGGGCGGCGATGGCGGTGGAGGAACTCGGGGAGTGGCTTGCAGCGAATGCGGAGGCTGATCTTCCTGGTGCCGCTGATGCACTCGGTGATCGGCTTTACGTGCTTTGCGGAGACGCCGTCGCCAGCGGTATTCCGTTAGCGGAAGTCTTTGAAGCAGTCCACGAGAGCAATTGGTCGAAGCTTCCGCACGTGACGACCGGCGTGGGCAAAGCGTTCAAGGGCCCCGACTACCTGGCGCCTAATCTCGAAACGCTGCTCGCGCATTACGCTGCGTTACGAGCGGAAGGCCTCGACGCCAACGAGCACGACCACTTCATTGAGAACTGATGCCGCGAGACAAGCCGGCCAACCAGCCGACTGACTTTCCTGAAGGAAATCCCTGGCTCGCCTCGACTTACCTCCAGTACATCCACGGCCTCGACGGCGAGTTGCGTGAGGTGTGTTTGCGTTGGGTGCAGGTCTGCCGGTTTGCCTTTCAATTGCCTGCAGGCTGCGAGTTCTTCGAGGGACGGCTGGCGAGCCTGGGCATCGATCGGCTTGGACTTCCCGACGAGAACGTGTTGGAGCTGCTGGAGGCAATCGCCGGATCAGGCGTTCGATTATCGGGAACGGTCTGGAAGCTGCGTGTTGCTCGTCCGTGGTGCGCCCTCCTCGAACCGACGAGCGGCGACGAACCGGTGCTGCCGACTCACTGGCTCGAAGGGCTGGAGCTTCATGGCAAACCGCACAGCCTCTGGATTGGCAGACGGGCGTTGAAACACCCGCTCTGTCCTTCCCCGTGCGACGAACTTCAAGAAGCCGCACCTGGTGCTAGTAAAGAGATTGACTGGTCTGCGTATGAACCGCATCCGGCAGGTTGGAAACTTCGAGATACCTTTGGCTGGCCAAACTTCATGGAAACAAGTGCATGACAACACCCGACCCGGAAGCTGATTGGCTCCAAGATACCCTCGCCAACGTCGCCCGGAAGCTGCGGCAGCCGGGCGTCAGTGCGGTCCAGTTGGAGGAGTGCGCAGCTATCCTCGAACGGATCGTCGGCGATCTGCGAGGAACCCAGCCGCTGGAGACCGTACCGGCCTTCGTAAGAAACCCTTGTACGCGATGGTGGGTCACCGTTGCGACTAGCCTCGGCCTGTACCTGCTACTAAAGCGACTCTTCGGACGTGACTCTGATTCCGAGTGCTGATCACCCACAACCTGGAGGCGACCTTGCAGCGTCCTAAAGATCTCAGTCGCGACGAGCTCGAACAGATCGTCGACCAGCTTCAACAAGCCCTCTACCTGAAGTACGACGAGGAAACCGACGCCTTCCTGTGGGATCCTCAGAAGGAGTGGAGGGGGACCGACGTCTCCGAAGCGATGAGCAACGTTCTTTCGGAACTGTCGATGGTTCCCGAAGAACTGAAACCATTCCAGTAGCGGCGAATTTCGACGACACTATATAGACAGTCACGGCGGAGGGGGAATTGTTAGCCCCCTCCGCCGTTGATGTTGATGCCGGCAGTTTCGAGCTATTCTAGAGCGTCCTCGACCGTCTCAAACGATTCTTCGGCGTCGTCGATGTACTCGATTTGCAACTGATCGAGCAGCTCCTCGCGCGACATCTCGCTGTAGCCTTTGTGACCGGACCAGAGAATGTCGCTGAGCCACGCCTGCAAGTCCCTCGTCTTCTCCTCGTACAATCCCTCCGAGAGTCGCTCGTGAAGGACGCCAGCCAGCTCTAACTCTACGGAGTTCGGTTTGCCGTCGACGGTCGGTTCGGCACTCACACGATCTTCCGCCCAGGCGATGAACCCCGCTTGCGTGAGCGGATGCGTCGCCGCCTCTTCGACCTCTTGCATCTCGACGACGGCCGTGCCAGGGAAGGGCGATTCGAATGAGTGCGTAAGCTGCAGTCTGTTCTGCGACAAGTCGGCGGAGTCGATGCGGCCCTCGACGTTCAGGAGCACGGCGTCTGGGAGGTTGGCGAGGTACGCCCGGGCAATCGTATGCGGGGTGGTCTCCTCCGTGCGGATCTTGTCGTAGTGTTCGGTTCGCTGACGTTTGGGATCGTTTGGGGTGACGTAACTCGTGTAGTTGAATCGACGCAATGGGCAGCTCCTAGAGTGTTGAAGAGGAACTGCTCTTTCTAGCACCATAAGGTGGTCGCGTGATCTTAGACGGCCTCTGCGGGCTATTCTCAAATGACCGTCTGAGAATAACTCCTTCGAACGCGATCAGAATATTCTCGCTGCCGCAGCTTGGCCCCTGCAACCCAACCACCCTTGAGAATATCGTCCGTCTGCCGACCCTTTGGGAATAGTGCCAAGATCACGCCAACTCTGGCGCGTCGGCAGCCAGCTCCACGAGCGATTCGCGGGGATTGGCGTACTCAATCGCCGACATCGGCATGTCGTTCAGCTTAAACGAGATGTCATATGGTGACAGCCCCTCCTCGACCAACCCGATTTTAGCGCAATTGATTAGGTCATTCATCGATCCCGTGACGGACCTGTTGAGCGACTTCGAGAAGCGGACGCTCGCGGCCGACGACGCCACTAATCGCTGATAGAGCCAACCCAGGCCATCGCCAACCATCACGTCTCGAATCGCCGCAAAGCCACGGTCGATCAGTCGCGCACCGTCCGTCACGCCGCGGCCGAGGAAGATCGCCGAGTAGAGCGAGGCGGTGTTCGTGAAGATGACGTACTGGGTACGATCGGCGGTGAACAGATGCCCCGACCAATCGGCCAGCGGGCTCGGGGCAAGCGGAAGGGATCCCGTTGGCGCTTCGCCCACCTTCTTCGACAGCTTTTGGGAAAGTCGAATAATCATGGCCTCTCTTGCCAGCTTCTCGATTCGTCGTCCGTGGATGTTAGGAGGTCGGTTGCCCCACCGCCCAAAATAATTGGCGACTGCAAGCGACAGGAAGAGACATCATCGTCGACGCCCACTTTCACCTCTATCCGTCTAGCTTTCCGCTGCCTAAGGTTCGTGAGCGGCTTGCGTTCCTGCGTGGAAACTCGCAGCCGAGTATATACCCGTAGACAAGTCTGAAGTACGACGCGGCTCGTTGGTTGGACAGCTCGCCCGCGTCGATTGAAAACTGCGTCGATAATCCCCAACCAACCAACCGACCCCCGTCAGGCGTTTCGCATTTTACCTGGCGGGGGTCGCGCTGTACCCACAGCCAGATCAAACTGCCATGTCGGAAGTCCGAGACGCTAGAGACGCGATTGACCGGAAGAGGATTGAGAATCGCAAGCTCCTCGACGCCGCTGAACTCGTGATCTTCGGCCTCGCCATTCCCGAGAAAGCCAAACTCCTCTGCCTCTACTTCCTGAGAACTTGCGATTGGCTCACTCTTACTCGTGACGAGGGGCGTGCCGTCCTTGCCCGCATCCTCGGCTGCAGCGAGGACCAAGTTTCCCGCTACACCAGGCCATTGGATCAGTTTGGCATCGTGAAAATCGTGGGCCGCGGGTCGAATTTGACGGGAATGGTGCACACCTACCGCATCGAGCTTGATCATAAATTCTGGAGCGGTAGCGAGTCGGAGGTTTGCAAGCTAGTAGCAGAGTTGCGACAGCGTATCAGGAAAGGGAAGCAAGTCGATCCGCTGATTGCCGAACTTCTCCGGGAAGATGAGAAGGACCATCCCAAGGAATCGGAATCCGTCGAGCAGCCGCGGACGGCATATGCCGCGGACGGCCTATCGACCAGCCGCGGGCGGCTACTCAACCAGCCGCTCGCGGCTACTCAACCAGCCGCGGACGCAGCCCTACCCCTTCTTCTCCCTTCTTCCCCTTCACCTCCCACAGGGAGGGAGGGTGGGAATGAATCTGAGCCAGAGGCCCTTCCTCCCTTACCCGTTTCAACGACTCAAGTAACTGATAAAGAGCTGGAAGGAATTGTGCAGACCCATAGGCTAGTCAAGCCCGATGACTTAATTGACAACTACTATCACAGCCGCAGTTGGACCGAACAGCTCAGATACCAAGTCCGACTGCGGTTCGCGGGCCATTATGTGCTTCATGGCACTAATGGGAGGTATGATTACTGTTCAGAGTACTGCCCGAATGATGCGAACATCATTGCCATCACGCTTCGCAACCTAGTTAACGCTTCACCCGACAGCCCGCTGAGCTTAGAGATCAAGCACCTCTACCCAGACATGTGGCCTTCCGCGAGTAGCGGCGATCTAGCGATCGATGAGGAGAAAGCAGCTCTAGACTGGCTGAAGGACGCCAACCGTAGTGGGACGCATAGTGACTTCTTAAATAGCAAGAGAGATCTGGTGCTGAATGGGGGGCTTCTTTCGCCCAAGCAGTTGGCAGCAGTGATGAATAACTGGAGAAGGTCGACGAGCGTGAACTAACCAACCCCTCAGCAAGACGTTGGCTGCTTACGTTGGCTGGTTTAAAAACCCCATCAGCAGCATACACCGACAACTTACGTTATATGTTGGCTGTGTCCCTAAAGGGGGGACACAGCCAACATAAGTAACACAGTAGGATAGCAATATTGTCGGTAAGAGGCCGCCAACGTAAACAGCCGACACGCCTCCCCCCTGACCTTATAACTTACAGCGAACTTGATGGCTTCACTGAACTGACAACTGGAAGATCAACCTTGGCTACTGCCTAGCTGGATGCTGCAATTTGCAGGCAACTGATGGAAGGAATGGTTGCTACCCTGAGCTCTGCCTGGAAGTGCTCCGACCGTGCTGGTGATGACAGTGACGTCCACGTTGATCGACTACCATCCGCCCGCCTAGCTTGATTACACAACCATAGCATCCTGAAATGCGGCCGTTCGGAGTTCAGCAGTGATGGCTAGCAGCAGGAGGATGACCGCCACTGTTGCTGACTGCCATGCCATGACTGCCACCACTTACCACGTGCTCTCCGATGGCCCTCCTCCGCTCTCCCTTTGCATCAAGTCCTCGGCGGCTATCTCAGGTGGGGCCGGCAGCTGAAAGCCAAGGAGAGGCCAAAGGAAAACCCGGAGAGGGCGTGTCCTCCACGGCCATTGCCTAGAACGCCATTTGATGAAGTCGTTAAATGGGACTTACCAAGCATTGCTGACGCCACCAATCAGTCCCAGGCGTCGAGGAGGCATTTACCTTGGACTTCCGTGGAGAACATGACGCTGGCAGAACGTCAGGAAGATCTTCATCGGCATGATTCACCGAAGTGCAACGAGAAGCCACGACGGGGTTATCAAGAGGTTAAAGTTGGCGACAGTTTGGGCGACGTCGCGGATCACTAGTACGCCATAAGTGCTCTTGGCCATACCTTTGGGGGATTTTCTCGGAATTGGATGGGTAGGTCGAGCGGGTCGGCGACCATTTCATTCATCGTCGAACAGCGCGTCAGCGGCACCTCCAACTTCGTAATGGAGATCAATCGCAGCTCTCCAATCCGATAGCTTGAACTCCACAGCAATCAGCTCTAATCGTGCTCGCGTCGTTGCCGATCCGTGGTAGATCATGCCTTGACCGGTTTTGGAACGGAGGAGCACTCTCCCTCGGGGAACGGAGAAGTATTCGTCATTGGCAGATCGCGCGAGCCGAAGGGCGACGTCTGGCCATTCCCGCCAGTGTTCGAGGTCGCTATCAATGAGTGTGACGGCCGTCGAATCACTGGCTACAGGCGGGTGAGCGAGCGCTACTATCTGCTTGCCGTCATCCCACCAAATCCCGACGAGCGGGAGATCGTTCGCATTGCGAGCCATTCAATCGAAACCGAAGAGTTCCAGTTACCTCTCGTCGACGGCGACAGGAGCGATGTCATCCTGATACTGGAACGGCCCGGCGGGGCATTTTACCGTGACGAATCCCTCGCGACATTTATAGGTAAGATAGGTGTCGTCTGCCACGGTAAACGTCCGGATGGGACGCCCATATTTTTCGTAGAACGATTGCTTGGGAATGAAATCGCGGCCAAGTATCTCTTGGCGGAACTGGTCAACGGACATTTGGGCCGTCGGCGACCTGACGACATGCTGTCGAAGGGTCTCGGCTTGCGCTGACATTTCGGGAGTGATTCGGCTCCCGGCGCCTGGGGCCGTCGACGCCGTCGCTCGCTGCCGCTGATTCGTTCGCCCCAGCACTGCGAGGAGTAGCAGAACCACAAAGCCGGCAGCGACGAGCCCCAGCACACGCTTTCCCTTCGTTTGCAACGCCGGCTGGCGATCGTTCCACAACCCCCATCCCCACCAGCCTGGGATCCACACGAATCCGTAGAAGATCCACGCGAGCACCTGAAACGGCGCCTCCCATTTTCCCGCATGCTCTCCATACCACTCGGAGAATGTCCCCGACTTCTGCGGCGGAGCATTTGGCGGGGGAGGTAGGAATAGCCCCTGAATGCTGCCAGCAGTCGTTGCGACAGCGATACCCTCCCTCCGCACGAGATCGTCGCGGCCCAACTTACCCTCGCTCGCTAGTTGGCGGAGCTGCGCATCGGTGAGCGGGCCTAGCTCGGTTCCGGCGAGTGCTACAAACCAGTTTGCCATGAAGATCCCGGGGCGGAGAGGGCAGGGGAGTTAACTTTTGGCGTCGGCGTCGATCTTGAGCATCACCCTTTCGGCGTTGTAATGCGCTACGAGGGCGTAGGCGAGGTTCCCGAACCCCAGGGTGAACCAAACGGTCAGTAAGGCCCACAGGACATGACCGCCAGTCGATCCCCAGGTCTTGCGACGAACCATTGCGGTCGTTTGGCCCTCCTCGATGATCTCATAACCTTGCGTCATATAGTCGTCGAGCATGTTTTCGAGTTCCTTCTTCGAGCTGACGCGGCGGAGGCGGGGTGCTGGCACTATTAACTCCATCGAGAGCGGAGCGGCCGACGCCATGAAGGATGTCAGCCGAAACATTGACGAATACTGGAACTTCTAGCCCCGTAAGGAACTCCCCCAAACTGGAATCGCCCATCGAGTCCCCAAATTCGGCTGGTTCGCAGCACCGAGCGTGAAATGGGCCTAGTGGCGTTCGGATTTGATGCCGGCCTTCCTTGCGTTCGTCGATATTGAGGGAGATTAGATATGGCCAATTCTTGCGGGGCGGGCATTCTCTATTGTCAAACCCGAAATTCAGGTCACCGGCGAGAACTTACGCAGTGAAGTGGCCATTAGCCCTCAATTGCAACCTTGGTTTCAGGGTTTACATTCCGAAGTAGCGTTTTCCCCGTAAGTAATTTGGGGCTTTCACTTTCTACAGATGAGAAATAGTTACCCCGTTTATTGATTTTAAATCGGATCGTAACTATTCTACGGTGCTTTGCAAAATTTTCGGACTGGGCGGGGCTTCGTGGAGCTAGAGCCGAAGTCTGCGCGAAGTGATGCCAGTGAGTAAGCGTTTCCTACGAGGCGCCGTTTGTTATGCCAGATAATGTCTCAGATCTTGAGCGACGAGTTTGCAGCGAGATCCTCAGGATACGCACTGATCGCTTCCCCCCAAACCATTTCTCTCTCCTTGGCATCTCTTCAACGACTGAAGACTCTTCTGCGATAGAATCCGCGGCGAAGCAGCAGGCCAATCGACTGAGGAGTGAAACTCCGAAAGAGCTCATTCCGGCCGCCCGATACGTTCTCAAGCGAATTGAGAAGGCGAGGATATGCCTTTCTGACGCGAGTTCGCGAAAGGCGTACTTGGAGTCGCTGGGCAAGTCGCGTGCTAAGACCACCGACAATGGCGCAGGGACTTCCAGTGCGACTCAGCTCGGCAAAGCTCGAAGTACAACTCCGCCGGCACGTCCTACTACGACCAGCCCTCCTTCAACGACCGCCTTGGAGTCTCAACCGAGTAGTTCAGATACGTTCTCAGCGCTCGAGCCCCTAACCAGCTCACATAACCTCGACTCGCTATTCGACGAACTTTCCGAAGAAGAAGTTTCTTCGGGCGTGGTTGGACTAATCGATAGGCCATACCGTTCCAAGAAGTCAAATAGCGGCCAAGCCGTTGTCTACGGAAGCGTAGCTGCTGTCAGCATGGCTGTTCTCGCCGTCATTGGCCTAGTTGCTCTCCTAACAGGCTCGGAATCGGCTGAAACCCCAGCGACCGCGCCAAGCCCAATCGTTGCAGAGACCTCGAAATCGCTAGTTGACCGTCCACCCCATGAAACGGCTTCCTCGCCCTCACCTACCAACCCAAAGACTGCAGCGGCAGGAAATCCAGGCAGCGGCGGGGCGTCCGAGACACGATCAACGGAATCGCCTTCGCCAACAACCGAATCGTCGAAGACTGGCGCTACGTTAGCGGACTCGCCATCTACCGCTTTGGCGCCAGTGGAAGATGCGTCTGACGTGCCCGATTCTCCCGTACCGCCCCCTTCGGCAGTCACCCCCGTAAGTACCGCACCAAAAGAGCGAGCTGCAGAGATTCCTCAAGCCGACAAACCTGACATTGCGATCGGCTCGCTCGAAGGGCTTGTGTCTGAAATCGCTCTCCCCCCCTTGCGGATAGATCAAAGTGCCGCAACGGCGGAAGAGTCTGCCGGCGTTACAGACCTTGGCTACTTGGATGAGGTAGCTGCAAAGAATCTTCGGATTGAAGTCGATGAGCCTCGTTCAAAGCAGTTCGAGTACACGCGATTCTATGTAGAGCGGTCTGATCCCGCCGTTGCCGCTTGGGAGATTAAATTAAAAGCTGAGCCCGAGAAAGCTGCGCCGGCGGATCCGGATACTGCGAAGAAACCAACGCCAGAAAAATCCCAATTCGATGGGGCGTTGGAAGGCTTCGATGAATCGATTGCTTCCCTGACGCTGGAAGATACGGCCCTGAAATTTCAGTGGCTCCAAACCAAGCGCGCGACATTAGTCGAACAGCTAAGAAACTGCGCTCTCGTAATGAGTTCCGGCAACCACTCGCATCGTATCCAGCTGCGACCACAACTACTCACTTACAAATTCGTATTCGACTTGTCGAAAAGCAATCATATCTTTGAGGTCGCCGACGAGTATCTTCCTCATGCGGCAGGCATCTGCTTCGAAGTCTCGAACATACAAATCCCCAGCCTCTCAATAGACCTTGATCCTGCGGATGGAAGAATTAAAGAAGGCGAAACACTGCGACTGAAGACTCGCGAGGACGGAATTCCTGTCGAATTTCAATTCACATTATCCGTCACGGCCTCCAAAGCGACTGTGCGATTCGTCCCTCGCCATCAACTCGGACGTCGCTGGTATCCATTCACCGGTGAGAGAGTGTACGGTTCGATTGGCGACCTTCAGAATGCTCTCGCTGACGGACGCGGCCGGTTGAGCGCAGCTCAAAGCGCGATAAGTTCGCTGCCTGGACAGATCTCTAGCATCGAATCTCGCATGCGTGCCGACAGTCCTGACTACGCGCAAGTGGCGTCACAGCGATCTTTGATGGTTAAGCAATTGAACGCGGCACGGGGCACCGCACGCCGCCTTTCAAAATCGCTGCCGGAGATTGAGGCTAAAATCCCGCAACTGACTTCCGTTGCCGCCCTAGGGAAGCAAGTCCACATGAAAGGGCGCCTCGAATTCCGCGCCTACATCCCACTTGAGTATGGGGAGCTAGTGCTTCTTAAAACGGGAACCGAAGAGCCGCCTGTCGAAAAAGAGAAGGGGAAAAAATGAAGTCTCCTCGCTTGCTCTGGCTATCTAGCAATGGCGCGTTACTAGTAGGCAAACAGATGTTCTACGTCTCAGCAGTGCTTATTGCTGGACTGCCAGGATGTAAAGAGAAGAGCAGCGATCCCGCGCACGAACCTAAGCAAGCATTCCCAGCAGGCCCCTTAGTTAACGAAGAGAGTTTGGACGCCCCCGCCCCGGTACCTGCGCCGGCTGCCGCTAAGCCTGAGCCCAACGACATGCCGGCAGAACCGGCAGCGCCCTATTCAACAGTCGCCGTTCCAAGCAAACGAGACTCGGAAACCGATAAGTCTGGTATCAGCCTCCCTGTAGAATCTGCGAAATCGGCAAGCTCGGGATTGCCCCGCAAGCGCACGACGCAAGAAGCACTTGCTGCTGCCAAAAAATCTCGGCTATCTGCCACAGAATATGCTCGGCAGGGTAAGCTGGAGCCTGCTTATAAGGCGGCAGTCGAAGGCTGGCAGATGGTGAGGACTCATCAGACTGATCCCAATTGCAAAGCACTAACCGCCAATCTTCTCGACGACATCAAGAAATACAGCGATCGGTTGGTGAAAGCCGCGGGAGGCGAGGCGGGAATGCCTAATGCCTCTAGGCCGATCAGATTCGAATAAGCTGGGACGTAGCTGCTATGCAGAGAGCGGGTGGACTCCAAAACGTGAGGATTGCGCTGCGTTCGCGGGTGACATGCCCCCATTGCTGGGCCGGATTCGGGCCGGAAGATGCGCTCTGGGTTGCCGAGCATCCGGACCTGCAGCATGATCCGCGACTCGATGCGGCCGGATTGCGATTCTTGCCGACTCGATTCGACGTCGACGGCAATGCGATTGATCCGATGGGGTCAGTCTGCAAGGAGCTAGCATGTCCGAAATGCCATCTCCGCGTACCGCGTCCGCTGTTCGAGATCCCGCCCCTTTTCCTTTCGATTGCCGGTACTCCCTCCTGCGGCAAAACTTACTTCTTGGCGTCGATGTGCTGGCGGCTGCGCAATACGTTGCCGCGTCACTTCTCGATGGCGTTCACCGACGCCGATCCGGTTTCGAATCTCCCGCTGCACGAATACGAGAATCAGCAGTTTTTTAATTCGAACCCCGACGAGATCGTCAAACTATTGAAGACCGATCCGAAGGCGGGCGATCTTTACGACATGGTGATGTACGGCGAGCAGCAGGTAACCTATCCGCGGCCGTTCTTATTTGCGATTCGTCCCAGCGAGAAACATCCGAACTATCGGGACGCTTCCCGAATCTCCCGCTTGCTCTGCCTGTACGACAATGCAGGCGAATCATTCGCTCCGGGCGCCGACACCTCATCGGCCCCAGTGACGCAGCATCTCGCGCAAGCTCAGGTACTTCTCTACTGCTTCGACCCGACGCAGGATCCCCGCCTACGCGCCGAATGCCGGGCTCGCACCAGCGACCCGCAAGTCGTCGCAGGGCTGGAAACGCGCCGACAAGAGGCCGTGCTGCACGAGATCGTCGACCGAGTCCGTCGACACGCGGGCCTGAACCAAAACCAGAAACACGCGCGCCCACTAGTCGTCGTCGTGACCAAGTACGACGTCTGGTGGCCCTTGCTCGGAGAAGAGCGGCTTCCAGATCCCTGGGTGAAATCTGCCAATCAAGATCTCTATGCTCTCGACATGGCGCTCATCAACTCGACCTCTAATCGAGTGCGAGAGATGCTGTGGCGGTTCTCGCCCGAGTTGGTTTCCGCCGCGGAGTCTTTCACCGATCACGTCCTTTACGTCCCCGTGAGCGCCACCGGCTGTGCGCCTGAATCGGTCGTCGAGAACGGCGTCACGACGCTCGTCGGCATTCGCCCGCGGGACATCAATCCAATGTGGACCGAAGTCCCGCTGCTGGTGGCGATGGCGCGTTGGGGCGGGGGAATGATTCCGTATCGAGACCAGCCGGCTGACAGCCCGGGCGCCGCGATCTCTTGAACAAACGCTAATGCGATCAGACGCTCACTCGTAACGTGGACCTCGTCGAAACGTGACTCAGGAACTCATCTACACTTCGGCACCGAAAGGGCTGCAGCTTGGCAGTCGCGGTTTCTGCACCGTCGCATGTACGGCAGGGATGGCGAAACCGCTCGCTGATCGTCTCGAGGCGCTGAGCGGTTATAAGCATCTTTATCCGCCCGGAGGAGAGTCGTCGCATCTCAACCCGGTGAACTATTCGTTCGTCACGTTCAAGCTGGGAGGCAAAACCTACTACGTCTTATCTCGCATTGCTGATGCAGGGTTGGACTACACTCAGCGGAGCAACAAGCTCGCCCACCATGTGGTGCTTGCGGGTTCGGAGTTACCGCCGGCGGGCCCGGCGTGGCTGATGCGCCAGCCAGGATTTTTCGTCACGAGTTGGGAGGGCGAGCCACGGCCAATTGAGCCCCGCCGCTTACCGCTAAGCCCCGACGTAGGGCCTCGTAAATGCGACGTGTGGCAAACCGTCTCCGGCGACGCCGGTTGGGGCGGCGTTCTGGCAGGGAACGATGAAGTTAGCGGTTCGATGGATGCGAACATTCTCTTCGCTCCGCCAGGCGAACGGCTGCTTGAGTTGGTGGACGAAGCCCAAGCACTGCTGCCGTCATCGAAACGGTGGGGAGCGACGTTTAGCACCTACTATTCAAAGCTGCCGCCGGGCGTCGAGTGTCATTGGCGATTTCTCTCGGGAGAGTCGGCTGAAGCGGTGGCGGCACGACGCAGCCATGATACTTTGCTGATCGATCTTTTCGCTAAGACCGGCGTTCGCAGTGAGACCGCCTGCGTTCTTGCTGCGAGAACGGGTGCTTTTCCACCCCTAAAGCCTACGTTGAAAGCGACAATTCCCGAGCAGAACATCCTTAAAACAATCGCTCCTCTAACTGTCCCACTCGGCAACGGTAATGGCAAAGAGATTTCACCGCCTCATGATTCAGGCGCGATCAGTTCGCCTCCTAGCCTTCCGCCTGCTGTGGCGATTTCCGTCCCCTCGGACAATTATCTCTTAACGAAGGCAACAAGGTCACAGCCATGGAAACTCGTTGCGATACTCGTGGGGATTCTGATATTCGCTTCTTCATTAATTGGCGTCGCGATTTTCACATTCGATGCCACTAGGCCATCGCACGGCCCATCAATTGCAGATTCTCCCAATTCGCATCCGGCAGCAGACTCACCGTCGACGATCGCACAGACGGCAACTGATCCTCAAGCAATTGGCTATCAAGAACCTACGAGCGATGCCGCCCCACTGGCCGAATCAACTAAAGCGTCACCGAACCCAACCATCCCGGCACCGGCCTCGCAGGGGAATATTGCTATAGCCAATCCATTGAATGGGGACAGTCCCGCAAAGGCTATTGATGGGTCGCCGCAGATGAATGAGGCAAACAAGGCTGCAACGGATTCAGCCAAATCAACCAATTTATTTGAATCAGTCCATAGATCAATCGTCGTACCGCAAGTGACATGGGCCCTGCGGCCTGATGAATGGCAGAAATCTGTATCACTAGGGACCATTGCTCACCCTCACTCTCCTCTAACCATCTCGCTACACACCGACAGTGAACGTCACATTTCGATTTCCTCAAAGAAGTCTCCTTGGCAAGTGACTGGCCCGAACGGGAAAGCGATAGCCGAAATAAGGGAGAACGATTCCAGTAAACACACTGAGTTGCGATTCACTTGGCTTGAGGAGGCTGTGCGCGCACCGAAAGACGTCGCCGCTGTGGAATGGTCATGCATTAATCTATCGGCCCCTAATCAAGTTAACGGCTCAGATCAATGCCATATATTCCTTCTACCCCAGACTTCAGGGAAGGCGATTACCGAAGAAGGCCTTTCATTTTCAAAGAACCTCATCGACATCAGCAGAACTCTAAACACGCCTCCTTCCCCCTCACTTATTGTTAGACATTCAATTGAACAAGAAGGATCTAAGACCGCGACCGCTACAAGTAAACCAGGAGAGGCTTACGAGTACAGGCTCGATACAACATACCCCCTAACGCTGAGCCTCCTACTCGAGGCGGATAATGAAGCAGCAAGCACTACTGGCATACGAGTCACCATACGACTCGCAGCGAATCCCGACGTGGGCGAGAAATGCAGTGCCTTAGAAGCGCTCAAATACGAGCAAACGGTAAAACTTAGGCGCATCCTAATCGAAGCGATTGAGAGCCACGCGTCGGCATTCGCCGCTAAAACAAACATTACGAAAGAAGACGCGATCGCCAACGGCTTACGCGACGCTTTCCCTCGCAAGAGCAACAAAGACTACACGAAGGCTCTTAACTCATTATCCATACAGGAACTCAAGGACTTTGAAATTGCTGGAAAGCAGGCTGCACAACAAGCAGACTACCCTCCGCTAGTTGGACAACTAAAGCTGATTTATGATCTAAAGAAGGCGATTGAACAACTACCTAAAAAGGTGAAGGTGAACCTACAGATCGTCCGGCAGACGAGAGCACCGGGAGGGGGTAGTGACTTAGCCGAAGTAGAAGTATTCCGGGCCGGCCAACTTTAGTAGCGTGGACATGACATTCAATGCAAGCCTACCAACAATACATCGACGACATCCTCGGCGCCGTTTACTCACCTGAAACGGCAGACCCCGATTTCCTTCGCGACTCTGCCGCGATGTACGCCGAAGCATGCGCGGAAGTTAACGACAGGCTCCGTCGCGTCGGGCGGCTGCTGCACCGCGGCCTTCGCAGCGAAGCGATCCAGATTGCGGAAGAAGAGCCCAATCTGCTTGATATGGTCGCGATGCTCGACTTCTCCGAGCTGCCGACTTGGCGGGAAATGCTCGTCCAGTGGGAGATGGCCGAGCCGCCGCAGTTACTGATTGATCTCGCTGCCGATCTCAACAAAGCTTACGCCGACCAACAACCGCTGGAATCGCTCCTCAAACAACACCGCACGCTCGCGCTGGCTCGCGCACCGCTGGCTTCGCGGATCTATACGCTCAGGCAAATTCGCGACGCCGACGCCGGCAATGAGATGTGGGGCGCCGACCTCTGCCTCATGGAACGCGCCCGCCTGAAGCAGATTGGCGCCGAAGTAGAAGGAGCGCATCGGAACCGCGATGTCGCTGGGCTGGCTCGCCTCACCGACGAATTACGTGCGAAAGGCTGGACGGTTGAACGCCCAAAGTCGCTGATCGACACGGTGGAAAAGTTCCGCTCGCAGGTCGCTGCCGCGGCGGCTCGACGGACTTTGGAGCAACTCGATTATGAACTGAATGACGCCTACATGGCGTTTGACGTCGCCGCGGCTCGCAAGCTGCGAGACCGCTGGCACGAGTCTGCTGGGATTGCCGCCCTGTCCGCGGAGGATGAATTATCGGTTCGCGCAGCGCCAGCCTTGAATTGGCTAGCCGAGCAAGACCGTCAAGACGCCGGCCAACGGCAGTTTCAGCTGGCGGTGGCACAGTTGCAGCAAGCCCTCGACAACGGCGCTGCGTCAACCGAACTGGAGCGACTCTTTCGCGCCGCGACGCTGTTCGGTGAACCACTTCCCGAGTTGCTCCAGCGCCGCGTCGAGCAGACCCTGGCCGCCGAAGGGATCAATCTTCGTCGCAAGCGACGGCTGGTCATCGGGTCGATTGCCGCGGTCCTCGCGCTGATAATTGGCGGCATTGGCTACTGGATGAATCAGCAGGCGTTCGCTCGAGAAGTTGCGGAATCGTCGTCGTCGTTGGCGACGCTCATCGATAAGGGCGCTCATACGCAGGCGCAAGAACTGCTCGCTGGTATTGCTTCGAATTCTCCTAATGTTGCTTTGAGCGGCGATGTGCAAGCGCAGAAACTTCGCCTTGACCAGGCAGTTGCCGCGGAACAGTCGCGAGTACGACAGTTTCAGGAACTCATTTCGAAGGCCGGAGATCCATCGACGGATGGTGCTGATCGCGGGGCTCTTCCCCAGCTGAAGAAGCTCGCCATGACGGAAGAAGAGAAGGTCGCCGTCTCGACTCTTGAGCATTCGTTCAACGAGGCTGATCGTGCGAAAGTGAGGGAGCATGACCAAAGACTCTCACTACGGCTCGTTGAATTGCAAGACCAGTTGGCGGCGCTCGATCGGAATGCGCGAGGCGATGAACAGCGGAAGCTCGCCGACCTAACCAAGCTGGGGCGAGAGATTTCTGCAACGAAAGAGCAATTCAAACAAGCAAGCGCTGCCATGCTGGCACAACTCGACCCACTGCAGGCGCGCATCAATACCGTATCCCAAGGAATTCTGGCGCGCCGACGGCAAGCTGAGTTTCGCATTCGCATTACGCAATCTGTTGGCGATGCAGACGCTTTCGTCGCCGCTCTGAATGGCTTTGCCGAAAGTTTTCCTAATTCATCGATTGCCGGAAACGTGGCGACGCTCGCAGGTGAAGCGTCTCTATGGAGAGGATTGCTCGATTGCAGTGAATTCGAGGAGAGCAACTTTGGGGCAGGACTTCCTCGCAGCGCGAAAGCTGCCCGCGCTGCGATCAAACGAGGTGAAGAACTGGCCGCAACTTACGGCGATCTCCCGTTCGTCGAACGATTCGAGTTACGAAAGCCCTACCTCGTGAGCGTCGCCGCCAGGGAGCCTGAGGCGGGTGACGCGGTCGTCACTGAACTCAATCGACTCGTGCGAGATCCGCTTATTGCCGGACTACAGATGATTACCGACAAGAACGGCAATCGTTACTATTGTCGAAAAGCTCCGGAGGAAAGCGACGGCACCTACAAGTTCGACTATCTTGCGGGATTCGACCTTAGTGAGCGACCAGGCGCTATTCGGAACGACTTAGTCGCCTTCAACGGTTCCGCACCGCAATCTGAGGTGGCTCGTGAAATCATCGCGGTCGTGGCCAACTTACCGACCCAATCATGGGAATCTGGCTTTCATAAGATCTTGAAATCGATCGACAATCGAAAGGACCTGGATCCCGTATTGAAATTAATCCTGCTACAGAAGCTGGTCGAGTCGGGGACAAGCGGAAGCGCCGTCCTCAGCGAGGGATTTCGAGAGTACCAGCGAGCGTTGGGTGAAGGAAACGTCGATCTGTCTGTTCCTTGGATGTCCCCTAAAGACGAGGGCGCCGCCAAAGAACGAACACGAGCGGAGACGCTGCTGGCGACGCTTCCGTCAATGGACGACGCCTTTACCGTCGCCGCGAGCCAGCTACAAACGCTAAAAGCGTCGCACGAGGAATGCTATTCATGGGTTGGATGGCTTACTCGCGTTGACGATGGCAATTGGCGAGTTGAAGTGCCATCTGGGCAGATTGCTGATGGCAAGCTAGTCGTTATTGCAAAACCGCCGGGCGTCAAGACTGCCGTTGTCGATGTCATTGGCGAAGCTAAAGCAGGCGAAGCACGAATCGCGAATGGCGCTAGCAGCCCCTTGGTCGAAGGTCGACCAGTATTCTTGCGTGACTCAAAGAGCAACTAGTCGACCTCACCTTCTACAAGTTTCCGTCAATTGGAGCCGTTTCTTGGATCAGCAATTCTTTGTACGGATTCGCGGGCGAGTGCAGGGCCCCTACGACGCCGAGAAGCTGCGATCTCTAGTTCGCCGAGGCCAGCTAAGTCGCATGCACGAAGTATCGAATGACAAAGTTGTCTGGCGGCAAGCGGCGGATTTCCCAGAACTATTCTCCACTCCGGAAGTTCGCAGGCCAAACCAGAGCAGTTCCACAGCTCCAGCGGCAGGTGCCCCTGCGGTCAGTGACAATGACGGCGATATTCCGCTGCAAGACGAAAGGGATTGGTATTACGCCAAGAACAACGTTCAGAATGGCCCTGTGACCTTCGAGCACCTGAAGACTCTGACTCAGGCGGGCGCGCTGCTGGGAGAGGATCTCGTCTGGAAAACGGGAATGGCCGAGTGGAAGCCCGCGTGGCAGATCCAGGGGCTCCAAACCGTTCCGCTGATGTCTAGCACGCCCAAGACGGGGCATCAAAGCGATAACAAGCTCGCTACGGAACTCGTGCGAACGCTATCGGACTCGAAGGCTTGGTCGAAGTTCGTCGCTTTTTGCATTAATACTCTCGGCGCGTTATCGATCGCACTTGGCTTGGCGACATTTTTGTTCGGCGTTCGCCAAGGGAGGGTTGAGGGAACTGCAGGCGGTTTGTTTATCACGCTTTGGGGCTCTCTCTACCTCACCACTGGCATACTCCTCACCAAGTACAATTCGAACATAGAGCGGTTCGTGACTCTTCAAACGTCTGAGTGCCTCGATGCTGCTCACAGAAACCTCAAGTCGCTGTGGATTTTCCTGAGCATCGTATTTCTTTTCTTTCTTCTCAACACTCTGGTCGCCGCCATCTGGGCGTTCTCAATTGGCTTGGTTGCGATGGACTAGCCGCTAGCGTGATCCCGTCGCTTTGACTCGGTTCCGTACAATAAAACAATATCCTTAGTGGATGAGTAATTGAATCACCAGCCAGCAACAGCCGAGCATACAACCACAGCGGCGGGCGACGACGCTGACGACGAGTTGCTGTCATGGTCTCGCTCAGACATTGAACAGCGGCTCGGCTTCCATGGCGCCCGCCATACCCGCGTCAACAATTTGGTAGCATTACTGGCTGGACTGTTGACAACAGCCGCCTTCTACGCCGTCCTGATCTACTTCAAGGACAGCTATCTTGCCGTGATGTTTCGCGATCGCGGGCCGACGCCTTACTTTATTGTGTTCCTATCGATGTGGTCCTTGGCGATTCTTTTTATTAAGTGGCGGAAGTTAGTTCTGCAGCGATCCACGCTATCGATATCAGTGCTACCGTCAGCCCATGACTTCATATTGTCGCCAACTACAGTCGATGAAGTGACGCGACGCTTGTACGAAGTGACCGATGACCCCAAGCACTTTATTCTCTTCAACCGGATTCAGATTGCGCTGTCGAACTTGAAGAACTTGGGGCGGGTGTCCGATGTCGACGAGATCCTTCGATCGCAAGCGGAAACGGACGAAGGTGCGATGGATACGAGCTACTCGTCACTCCGCGGTTTCATCTGGGCGATCCCCGTGTTGGGATTTATTGGAACAGTCCTCGGTCTTTCTGAAGCGATCGGCGCCTTCGGCGGCGTGCTCGGCTCGAGTTCCGATATGGACGCTGTTACTGCATCACTGAGACAAGTAACCGGCGGGCTTGCAACCGCTTTTGAGACGACCCTAGAAGCATTGGTCGCCGCTCTCGCGATTCAGCTGATGGCGACGTTCTTGCGCAAGTCTGAGGAAGAGTTTCTTGACGACGCTCGAGAATATTGCAATCGCAACATCGTGAATCGCTTGCGGATGACCCCGTTTGATCGAATCGCAGATTAGGAACTATGAAGCGTCGTCGAGCACACACTGAGGCGTTCTCCCTTTTCTCTTTCCAGGACATTATTACTTCCGTTACGGGAGTCATCATCTTAGTAACGCTTCTGCTAGCGGTGGAGTTGATTAAGCGTCCACCCATCCAGGCTGTCGAGTCCCAAGATGCCGCAAACCAAGAGTTGCAAACGCAGATAGCGGGGTTAGATGTTGAGCTTGAGTCGCTCAATCAGATGGTACAGGAGAACACTGCGTTTCTTCACGAATCGGCGTCACTATCATTGTCGGATCTGGAACAAACTAGAAACGAACTTGCGAGGCGAGTACAGGACGCTGAACACTCGGCGGAGACGACATCCAAGAGCTTGAAAGAATCGATTGCCCGAAGCGCCGCTGCGAAGTCGGAGATGAGCAAAATCGAGACGGCATCACTGTCACAGCTTCAAGCAGACAACGCGGCACTAGCGACTGAGATTGAGGCTATCAAAGCCTCGAATCACGTTGTGTACAACCAAGTGCATGGCTCTCGCAAAGTGGCTTGGATTGTAGATCTGCAATCGGCCCGAATACGCGTTCTAAAGCCGGGTGACGCTGGAGTTGAGCAGGATTTCAGCGAACCTAGTGAAGCAGAGAGGGTTCGCAGCTTCCTCGCGTGGGCCAGAACCATCAATCGTCAGGACAATTTTTTCGTACTACTCGTTCGCCCAGAGTCAATTGGCATTTACCAAGCAGTTTACGAGAAGACAAATGAACTAAAATACGACCTTGGATTTGATCTTCTCGGGTCTGACACGGAAGTCAAAGTAGTTTTCCCGTCGAGGAGAAGCTCTCCGTGAATCGCAACGACCCTGACTCTACAAGCCTTGAACTACTGCTCGACACAATCACAAACACCTTTGGGGGTGTTCTATTCCTAACGATGCTGGTTGTACTGCAACTCCGAACAAACAAAGTAGTTGAAGCAACTGTGGCCGGTAATAAGTCCACATCAAGTTCAACCGACGCTCTCCGTGAAGAACTTCACCGCAGAACGGATGAAGTAAACTTGCTGAAGCAAGTTGCTGGCGCGCAAGGACGTTCTATGGGACACCTCACATCCGGCGATGCCAAAAAGATCTTTCAACAGATATTGGAGCATCGCGCAACACTTCAAGAGCTTGCTAGCGATAGCTCTCGCAGCTTGGCCGCCATCGAGCGTGAAACAGGCAAGACGGAACACCTTAAGTCGCAGTTGGAAGATCAAAGAGCAAAGATCGCATTGGAGCAGCAACGTCGTGAAGAACTCAAGCGACAGATGGCTCGCGAGAGAGTGGTCCGAACTAGAACCGCCGAGTTGCCAACACTCAGGGCTACTGAGAAGCGCGAGTTTCCCGTTGTTGTGAGATTCGGGAAACTCTACACGCCCTATGACGTTGATCCGATTTCGTTAGAGCGAAGTCGGCACCTCGACGATTTCCTGCCACTCGGCGAGGAGAATGGAGCCGTACGACTTACACCGAATCCTCTTCAAGGCATTCCCCTTGATTCTTCAGAAAAGTCGGAGTCAATGCTCGAACGGTTATGGAATCAATTCCCGAAGGAGCATTTTTATGTATGTGGTGCTGTCTGGGATGATTCCTTTACTGAATTCTCCTCGCTCAAAAGCTCATTGGTAGCCCACGGAATTGAGTATCGTCTTATTCCGACGGCAGCGGGCGACGTGATTGAGGAAGGAAGCGCCAGTGGGGCATTTGTTCAGTAGCATTTCGTGCTTCCAGCTCGGAAAGACGTCTACTCTTCAGACCGCTATCCCAGGGAGTCCATTGAGCTCAATTGACGCCTGATTGGAACTCGCCCGAACGTCACCAACACTTTATGCCTACACCTCCTCCACTGCCGCCAAAACAACATAGCCGTGGAGGCGTGAGGGGCTGGATGTTTGCTGCAGGATTTATCCTGGCGTTCCTGGTGTTTATCTTGGCAATCGCACTACTTAATCTGAGCTCCGAGCGAATAGGCCGAGGAGATGATGAGTCTGGTGAGGGCACGACAAATGATTCGCAAGAAAGCGGAACTTCCAACTCAGAGGCTCTTGGGAGTAGCAGCAGCGGTAATAGCAACACGACACAAGATGCCGCGTCAGACGCATCACACCTTGCAGATACAAATCAGTCGCGAAAACAACTGGGCGATTCAAGTGAATTGATGCCATCAACGAACTCGGCAACTGTTACTGAGCCGGCGGCAGCAACCGATGAGGCGGCAACGACCAGAACAACTCGCAATTTCTTCACGCTTGATTCAAATCGTAGTCTGTCGCTATCCGAGGCCGCCGACGAACCCGCTACGGGAGTTCGCGCAGGCATTCAAGATTCACTTTCGGGTCGCCAGCGTGGGTCCAAGGGTGAGTTACTGAGAACAGGAGGCGGAACGTCCGCTACTGAAGGAGCTGTCAAACTCGGACTCGAGTGGCTCGCCAAAAATCAGCAAAGCAACGGTTTGTGGAGTTTGTCTGGGCCATACGATGATGGAGGCATGGAAGAAAATGTCGCTGCGGCGACTGCGATGGCACTCTTGGCATTCCAGGGCGCCGGCCACACACACAAGGGCGATCCCAAAGATCCCTATACTGCTGTTGTCGCACGTGGCTCAGCCGCGTTAGTCGAGCATATTCGTACTGAAGGCGAAAAATATCGCAATGCAGGTATACACGGCGGGTACACCCAGGCGCTCTGCACCATCGCACTCTGCGAGTTATACGGAATGACGCACGACGCGAAATTGCGTAAGCCGGTTCAGAATGCGGTCGACTACTGCATTGAAGCGCAATCCACTGAAGGAGGATGGAGATATATACCACGCCAAGATAGCGACACCTCGGTAACCGGATGGTTTGTTTTAGCTCTGCAAAGCGCACAAATGGCTGGATTGAAAGTACCAAACGAAACGCTTGCGAGAGTTGGAATATACTTAGATTCAGCAGGTAATGACGATGGCACTCGCTACGGATACCAACAAGGAACCGTTGCAACGCGAAGTATGACGGCTGAAGCACTGCTGTGCAGGCAGTATCTGGGTTGGAAGCAGGATGATCCGAGGCTTATCGATGGCGCTGACTATCTTTCAGATGAACTGCCGTCGTGGGATACTCCGAACGTCTACTATTGGTATTACGCAACACAGGTTCTTCATCACCTCGGCGGAAGACGCTGGAGTTTGTGGAATGAAGTCATGCGCGAGACGTTACCGTCGGAACAGATTACTGATGGTCCCGAGCGAGGTAGCTGGAGACCGCGCGGTGATATTCACGCCCACGCGGGCGGGCGACTATACGTGACGTGCATGTGCCTTTACATGCTGGAGGTCTACTATCGACACCTACCGATTTATCAAGCGAGCAGCGTAGGGGCATCAAATTAAAGAATCCTCTACTTCACTGCCCGAAGACTTGGAACGGCAAGCGTTTCAGTACTCGCTCGGCAGCATCAGCGTCCAATGCTCTCCATCGAACGCACAATAAAGGTCGATTTTCATCAGCGGGAAATCCGCGTACTCGATCCCCTGCCGGATGAACGGCTCCTCACCTGAGTCGGCAACCGCCGTGAGGTCGGCTGAACGATCGTCGCCGACCACGAGCTTCCAGAAGTGGATGTCGGCAATCCGCTTGTCGTGCTGAACTGCGGCTTCAAACTGCCGCGACGGCAGCCAGCTGGCTATCGCGTCGATCAGCCAAAACGCCCCGGTTCTCTCTGCCAAATACTTGATACCCGGCGTGTAGATCAACTTGCGGTAGAGGGGATGACGCCAGCGTTCAAGATCGCCCGTGAAGTTCTGGAGTTCTGCTCGCAACATAGCAGCGTCAGCATTCTCACGCGGCATCGATATTCCTCAAGGTGATGGGCTAGGGGATCAAGCAGAGGACTTCGAGGCTACCATGCTTGCCTCCCCTCTCTTCTAGCTCCAGAGGACTTGACGCGAATAGTTTGCACCTCTTGCGGCTAGGGCCCCCGCAGTTTGGCGTCGAACACGACGACGCTAGATGCGATGCAATGAGGATCGCCAGCCGGCATTGAGGGAGTGGCGTTCTGGAGACGACCTGCTTCCTCGGGCGTACTACGAGTAATCCGGCGTCGTCATCATGGGTACAAGCCATTGGATGAGGTAACCCTTCTTCGAGGCGTATTTAAAGGCTGGGGATTTCTGATCGAAACAATCGCCGACGATCTCTCTTAGGCGGATCAAACCAAACAGCACCCCAAGAACGCACGCCCACCAGACTCGGCGAGTAAATACGAAGTGGGAGTAGTCAATTCAACTTTCCAGAACCGGCTGGCCTTTCTCACGCGTCCATGCCGCCACCGTGAAGCTTCCTCGCTGCGTTGGCGACAGAACGACCGCAGAAAAACACAACTTCCCCCAACCTTCAACACCCCCTATGAGAAGAAACATGACGAAAAGCGTCCTAAGTGACATGCAACGAGAGACATTGTTGGCGAACGCCAGGAAGATGGAGCAGCAAGCCGCAGAGATGCGAGCAAGAGTTACTTGGTCCGACGAAAACAAGCACAGTAAGTCGGCCGCTGAAGTCATTGAAGTGCTCAGTGCCCCATCGACGGCGGAACTGTTCGCTGATCAGGTCCACGAACTGCTGCTCCAAACGCCGTTCAACGAGATGGAACGCTGCGTGTGGGCGTTCGTCAACGAACTCATCGCTCACCCCGATGAGCTCGATAACATTGACTCCGAGCACGTTTATTCCGTGGTTCGTCGTGCCATCCGTAGGGCCACGAAAGGCTGGGGAGATTAATACGGCAACGAGGTCTACGGGCACTGCGTCCTCGTATTCTTAGCTTCAGAAGGGGCCGTGCACCTTGGGGAAGTCTCCAGGGACACGGGAGCCCTACGCCCCGTTAGAATTGGAAAATTGGCGGCGGTCGCTTGCGACCAATTGCCCAAGCATCCTCTTCATTGCAGGCTCGCAAACATTAGGGCCGCTAGGGCCAGGGGACGGCTGGTCTCTACGGACACGATGGCCCGGCACCGCTGGGATTGAATGCTAAGCGGTAGGTCGCTTGCGACCAACGGGCCACCTCTTTCTTCATCTCTCTCCATTTGAAGTTATGCAAAGCCAGAGACGCTAGGGCCGTGGGGACCAATAGCCTGTCAATCGACCTGTGTGGCGGAGGAATAGGCCCCGCAGGCACTGTGCAGTTGCCGGTCCCTTGAATCGCAGCTCGACGTTTACCGAGTTCGCCACGAGAGCCTGCACCTCTTTTATCTCGTCGAGATTCTGCTCCCAATCTTTCAGCGTGCCGATTGGCATCCGGCCAGCGTTCGCGGCAATAACGACGACGCCAACTTCCCGACGACGATGGCGTCGGAGCAGCAGCCCGTAATCCCTTCTAGCCATCGAAAGTGGACTGATCGGCAGCCGTATCGCCCCTTTCCACGATCTGCTACACCATGATGATCGTTACGGAGTTGGCCCTGGGCTTCGATGTTCGCTGAGGCCGAGAACGTCGACGTCGATGCCAGCACACCGCATGATGGCGCAAAGGGGTATGATCTCCACGGAACGTCGTATGGCAACCGCCGCGGCAGCCCAGTGCTGAGAGTTACCTGCACGGCGCCCCTAAGGCCTACGCTCAGATGCGGAATCCAGGGATCGCTCGCGGAGAACAATCGCCCGAGCGACAACGCCGACGCGAATCTGGAGCCAGCCGTCGAGCCGGCGGAAGAAGTATGGAAGGGCGGGGGCCCGCCGAATCTTCCCCCAGCAAGCGTCATCTCCCTGATCACTGCCGAAGAAGGGACAGCCACCGTCATGAGGCGTCCGAACGACATGATGGACACGAGCTTCAGCGGCCAGCCAAACCAGGGGCTATGCCGCAAACTTGGGCGACACGACGGGCACGAGTGCAGCAGCCCCCACCAAGTGGGGAGCAATTCTCCACAACGCTGTTACCCCTTTTCTTTTCAACCTTAAAGGTAAAGAGGGGTCGTGTCCGTCGTGTCGTTGTGTCGGGATCAGCCGTCGAAGCCCTCTCGCCGAAAACTTAGCCTGTGTTTGGCCAGCGTCGCAGCGTCACGACGACACGGCGATTACGAGCCCAGTCAGTCCGAGAACTGCGTCCCCGTGTTGGGCATCACAACGACCTGGCAGACACAGTTGTAGCCCTGCAAGATGGAAGTCTATCAACTGTGCCGTGCTATCCTCCTTTTCTCTCTTCAACCTTCAAGGTAAAGGAGCATGGTGCCCATCGTGTCGTTGTGCCGCCCTTCAGTCCAATAGCACGAGCAACACTCTGGCGACGGCTCCGTCCCTCGTCCTATCACTAACTCTCGTCGGCGTCATGGCCATCGTGACGCCGTGTCCGCCCAGCTGCCACGGTGGAGGCAGCGACGACTTATAACTGCGATCGCGAGAATTAGCCCCACCCCTGCGTCATAAGTGAACAAGTTAAGAATTCAGTTTGAGATACTCCTCGAAGTATTCTTCCCAGTTCACGCCGGTCTGGGCCCGCGATTGGGCGGCGTCCTGTTGCTTCCCAATTTCCTCCGTCGCTTCTTCGGAAACCGGCGTTGGCCCACAAGGTTGGACGACAGGCTGGGCGACAGTAGGACCAATGGGAGCCGAAGTGGGAACGATTACTGTGATAGAAACCGGCTTGACTCGCGGCTCCGCCGTCCGCCGCGGCGAAGTCTGCACATGAATGCCAGACCTTCGCATCAGGGGGGAGAGCCGCACCAAGGCTCTGCCGAGAGCAGTCCCGCGTTGAGGCCAACCTGCCTGTATTTTGAACTTCGGGCCGTCAGGAAGGGCTTCCAGTTCCTGAAGCAGGTCGCTTGCCCCTTTAATCTGATTCGTCGCCGGCCAACGTCCTCCGTGGATTTTGAGCAAGAGCCGAATCGCCGTGACAACCGGGTTGCCTTCCATGGCGGCGTCTTGGGCGGCTTGAATATTTTCGTCGTAAGCCGCATTAAAATCCTCAGCAGTCCAGCCAAAAGCCGGCATGGCAGCAGCTGCCCATTGCTGAAAATCCGCCATCCGATGCTTCGTGGACAGTTTCAAGTTTTGATAATTCCGCAATGCCTCGACGGCGCCGTTGAGCAGGGCGCCGAGCATTTCCCCATGCAGAGCAGTGTAACGTTGGCTAATTTCCTCCTCCGTTTGCCGTCCCGCCTCGGGAATGACCGGAATGCTGATCACGATCGAACGCTCCAGCAGATCAGGCCGGGTGATCACCTCGCCAATGCTGTTGATGATCACCGGCCTGCAGACGTCGAATATTTTCTCGTCGCTGTCGGTGTAAAGCTTTCTCGTGGAGAAGCCGACTCCGGTGGCCAGACGGCAGAGGCTGTCGGACAACTTATCATCGATGTGACTGACGTTGTCGAGTGCGACGACCAGTGAATTCTCAGCGGAAATGACGAGATCGTGTTCGTTGCGTGAAAGCGTCTTGATTAGCGCCTTGTGCGGGTCGATCAGGTTCCGCACCATCCGCGACATCGTCGATTTCGCACTTCCCTGCTCCCCGTAGATGCTCAGCAATGGGTACGGACGTTTTGCTCGCAGGATTGTGACCAACCAAGCCGCGACGAGAATCAAATCATTCTCAGATTCAAGATTAATGAGGTCCTTCAACCGCAACATTTGACCGCCGCTCGTCGGCAACGGCAGGGGCAGCATGCCGGGGGCTCGCCGAAACTTGCAGGGCGCTGAGTCAACGCTCTTCCAGCCGTCCGCACCAATGGCGACGGCATCCCACGAATCGCGTCCCAAATCGAGATAAATTGAACCGGCAACTCGTGCGACGCGGAGGAACACGTCGTAAGCCTTCCCTCGAACGCGAGCTTTCGCCGCTGCCGTGTCGATCGCCTCCTTCAACGCCTGCTCAGAAACGACCTTGCCGTGGGCCTCGAAGTCAATGAATCGCAGCGCTTCCCGAAACTCGGTAGAGCGGACTGGATAGTTCTCCTGGTGCCAGGCGGTGGGAGCTAGATCGCCCGGATCCGGACTGGCACTAGGCATTCTGATCGTGACGTAGGCCTCGTTATCCTCTGTGGTACGCCATAGTTCGCAGCGAGCGGAGATCGTTTCCATCAACCGCTCGGCGGCGCTCAGCGTCTTCTGCTGCGCAGGCGCGGAACTCCCGACGCCTGACGACTGCTCGGCCTTCTTGGCTGCATCATTCAGCTTATGACGCAACTCTTCATCGGACCACGGTGGCTGGCATTGATCGCCATATTCCTTCATCAAGGGGAACGCGATCTCCGGTGGGATACCGAAGTCATGAACTAACGTGCACGCCGCACGAAAGCAGGCAGCACTTCCATTCTGGCCTTCGATCGCGATCGGCAACGTTCCAATCTTTGCTCTTGCACGTGCGAATAGTTCCGGATCGACCGCCACGGGTGTCGATAGTGCTCCCGTCGCCGAGATTTTCTTGCTATCGCCTCCCGCAGCTGCCGTTTGCCGACTGATCGGCGGCACAGTTGCCGCAAGTTTTTCAAGTAGGAGCCTAGGAACTGGCTGCAACGCCTCTGGCGCTGACACGATTGCAGTTTCTCGATGGGGACGCTCGGTCGTGTCGGCGCCTTTCCGGTTTCGCGTCCCGTAAAGCCGACAAACGCGGGAGGGGTTAAAGACCGTCGTATCGATCTTGGCCGCTTGCGTTGAGTACTTCGCATCAAGGGCGAGCAAGACGCGCTGCACAAGCCCATCGTCGTCAGTCGGAAGTTCGATTCGATAGAGCAGATGGCAGCCGTTGCCGCTATCGGCGATCACAGGGGCGGGCCAACCTTCAAGCGTCAGATCGCCCACTATCTGCTGCGCCAAGGCCATCGCTACCGCCTTCTCGGCGTCCGTGCTGCAAACGCGAGCGGGCCGAACAGGATCGACGTCAATCAGGAGCAGGCGACGGTCAAGTATGCCTTCATCAGTGATTGCTTTGCCAGGCCCAACCTCGTTGTAGCGGCCAATGAACGCATAGGTGTCGGGGTCGACGGGATTCAGGCAGAAATAGCCCCCGTATCCATGCAAGTCTAGGTACGCTGAAAATTTTGCAGCCTCAAGCCAGCTATCAAAGTACCCCGCCAGAGATTGCCCCTTGGACTTGAGAACGCGGATCTCTGCCAGTGGATATGCTCCGATTAATAAGCATAGAACCGCGCAGATCGTGTCGACTCTGCCGTCGAACTCCTCGGGGGAGCATGTCATTGCGACATCGTCGAATTTATCGTTGGGAAATGGATCCATGAAGTCTTTCTGTGAGTGGAAGCGAATCACCATGCAAGCGTAAGGGCGAAGCGATTGCTCACAACGCCGCGCTGCCACTGCAGTTGGCAACACGAGTTGTGAGCCTGCCCTCGACCTAGTCGTCGCTCTCGGGGTTAGCTTCGAGCTGCTCGATGCACGCCCACGTCTCGCAGGCCAAGCTAGCAAGCGCATCGGCGAGCGCCTCGTAGTACGGCATCAGATGCGCGGCGTGCAATTTGCGAAACTCACTCTGAAGCCGGCTCAGATCTTTGACAACCGCGCCAATGTTTTTACGCATTGGCTTTGTATCAGCTTGGGACACAGGCGATTCCTTAATCACCCTAAGGAAGCGATCCGCCTTGCCTTCAAATTCGATGTGAGTGTACAGGTTATGGGCATAGCCCCCGAATTCCGCCCTTCTAACGATCAAGTTCATCTTTTCTCCTAACTGGTTGCTAGTCGTTTGGGGAGCCTGGCAGCGACGTGCCAAACGGACTCACCAAATAACAGCAGGGGTGTCGCGTAGAGCGCGAGAGATTAACCTCGGCCTAAGTATTGCTCTCCATCTGGCCATATTCGACGTGCGTCCACATGTCGCAGACTAGGTTGGCAAGCGTGTCGGTGAGCATTTCGTAGGAAGGCAGCACGTCCCCGGAATACATCGGGTGGTATTCACGCTGCTGCTCACGCAGGTACTTAATGGCCTCGCGAAGGCGGCTGTGAAGCTCCCGAGCCTCCTTCGAGACGGGCTCAGTAGGCGTCTTGCCGATTGCCTTGAGGTAGTACTTCGCGCGATTCTCGTAATCCACCTGCGGATCGGCATTACCATCCGCGTCTGCCGCTTCGTCTTGATTCAACTTGCTTCTCATAAAAACTCCTACAACACAAAGTGATTTGAGGACCGGCATTAAACGCCGGCTGAAACTCCCCACATGAATTTGGACACTACCGGGCCGAATGCTCGCGCGCCTAGCGGGTGCAAACTAGATGTCGCAAGTGGTCGCTTGCAGGCAATCACAGGCCAGGAACATTCAGTCTCAGTGCTCGCCACACCGACCGAGTTGCCTCAGTTAGTGTCGCCAATAAGCACTGCTGGCGTTCCCGCGCCGTCATACACCCGCTGTTGCCGCAGCGGGATTGCCCGGTGAAAATCTGGCTGTCCTCCCTTCTGTAAAAATGAATGGCGTAAAACTTGAGTGCCGTAGTGACTCTCTCCCTCAAACACTGAAGGCTTGCAGCCAATCCGCGCGAGGTTCGCATCGGCGATGTTTATCAAGCGGGTGAAGGTTGGTCGGTGCGACGACCCTCGCGATCTGGCTTATGATCGATGGCCGTGTTGGGTGAGCGATCTCCTTTCAGTTCGTGTTGAAGGCGGCATCAGAAGCAGCTGCCGCCAGCTTGTTGGTTTGTGACTTTATTGCCCGGAATGCGTTCGCAATAGGGGCCAAACGGCCTCCGAACGAACTTGTCTCAACCTGTCGCTTGTAGGCACTCTCGCGGCGCAAAATAACGCCTGGTCGATGATCACATGCGGATCGAGGCCGTCGAACTCCAACTCAACGGTGATGAAATTTGCGAGGCTGGGTATCGCGGCGCCGGCGTTCACGGCCATCGCGATGAGCGCCTCAGGGGCACTTCGCCTCGGTCGACGCAGTGATGATTGCAAGAAGTTGCCGACGGAAATCCCGCCGGCAAAATGCGTGTCGCGCCCTGACTCGTCGTGGTGTCTCGAGTCCTAAACAGTCGCGACGGAGAAACTCGCGAATAACGCGATGGACACTTAGGCGGATGGGGGGCCAGGCCCGAGATGAGCGGCAATTTTGGTACGGTAGCCGCCCGTGAGAGTGCCGTATGGCCCGGGAATCGCGACTTAAGGATCCCGGCGGCCGTGGGAGAGGAGTTGCTGGCAGCAATAGCGCCGCGGCAAGAAGGCGGGCGAGATTCTCCGCGGCCCCGGCTGCTGCGGGGCAAATAGCAGCAAAGGAGATGTCCAAAGACACCAAACGTCCGGGAGTGCGTCATAGACGCGCTCAGAGAGGCCGACAAAAGCCGGGAGCCAACCTCAGACTTGGCGAACTGCCCGAATCATGCCGAAGTCGGAATTTAAAGTAAACTCCGACCACCCAGAAATCAAATTCACTCGCCTTGAATCGTCCGGCGATTGGGACGCGAAGGCCTGCGTTATTGCAACCGTCGTCGAACTCGGACTTATCTCGAACTGGCATTCCGTGCGGCGGATCGTCAACGAGTGCTCGAGCGGCGTTCCAGCGCCAAATTGGCCGCGTTTTGCGACTACCGTCAGACGAGGTTTTAACTCAATGATGCGATTAACATTCTTGGCGGGCGCGATCGAGCTTGTTTGAACTAATCGCTTCTCATTTTTCGAGACCCAACTTAGCACAATCCTTGAGAAGTCGCCGAGAAACCGGCCTTCGTTCCATTCAGGTAAGCCTACCCATTATTGGAGCCACGGCAATCTTGTTTTACCGACCGGTGAGGCGGCGAAACCAGTCCAACACCTCGTGCGGCATGCCGAAGACGCTATATAGTATGAGCGCTGCGAATGGGCCTACAAACATTAGCATCGTTTTTGCGAAATCAAGATTCCACGTGACTTTGTTTGGATCAGTTCCAACGACCCGGCTTACCACTTCGTCTGCATTGAGTTGGAACGCGATTCTCCAAATTCGATGCGCCGTCAAAATGGCGAGCAACCAGGCGGATGCGCGTAAGCTGCTTGAGGGAGCGAACGGGTAGCTCCACATGGCGAGAATAAGCGCCGTCGACGAGATAATCAGCGCCCGTGCGAGCCGCCTGACTTGCACCAGAAAAGGCATCGTATATGCGAACAACATGCCAGCGGCAAATACTTCCGACTGTTCATACTTCGACGTTACGGATTGAATTTGTCCCTGCAAGGGCGCAGTCGCAGTAGCTTTTGGATTGGCGTTAGGGTAGGCCTGCGCTACGCTTTGGTAAGGCCAAAACTCTGTGGCCAATGCCGTTAATTGGACAGTCAAAGCGTCGTTAAGTTGCTTCCATGCTGCAGGGCCGTCGGTGTGACTCAAGTCGGGCGGCGCCTCCGCCCGCAGTGAACTCAGCTGTTGCCGTAAGATTGTCAGCATGGATCGATAATTCGATTTATTCCAGAACAGAAGTCCGCCGGAAGCTAGATGACTGAAATTCGCAGGCAGCCGGTCAAACGCGGCGAGGAATGGCAGATTGGCCAGTTCTAATTGCACGTCGCGAAGTCGAGACCAAAGTTGATGCAGCCACATCAAGTGGCTGGCGACCATGACCGTAGCGACGATATAGAACAGCGCGCAGATCGCGCCGTGCCATGAGCCATCGAGTGAAGAGCGGGACGTAAGGTCGATGATCGCGGGAATAACCATCAGGCCTGCCAGCGCCGCATAAGGACCGTAATGCACAAGTCGCCGTTGCTTGTGTTGACCTCCATCCTCGCGTGCTTTCAAGGGATGGGTTAAGCGAAACTCAAGATCGTGGCAATAATGCGTTAACTTTTCGAAGTACGTCGATTCGGGTAACTCCAAAACACCAACATTGCGATTGACGACGGTGAACCCATCGACGCATCGCATTTGCTCGCCGGCGAGAAGGACAAAGCAGACCGTGAAAAGGAATAGAGGAATAAGCGGGGACGCACCGCCTCGTAGGTTTACTGTGCGAGTCGCGTCCATGATCGCCGCGGAGCCAACGAAGTATTCCCAAGCTGCCAACGAAAGGAAAAGGATAACCGCACTAGCAAGTATTCGCCCCCAACTTGGCCATTCGAAGCGTGCGTAGAGGATCCCCCTTGACGTCGTCGCATTAACTAGGACCGTCGCCAGTGCGATGAATGAAACCAGGAGCGCCGCCCAAATCTCCGCCTTCGAGGCCGCGCCGTAGTTCCAACGCCAAGCCACTCCTCGAAGCAGCCAAGCAGCGGCGACCCAAAACATAAAGAGTCCGGCCAACACCACGACTGCTAGGTTCCGAGTGCGCCAATGGTAGGGATATGTGAGATGAGCTGCATAGTGGCAAATCCAAATCGACGACATGCTGGCCGCAGTGCAGGCTAGCAGCCACCACAGATTTGCGCCAGGATCGCTGCGAGATTCAAGCGTCGCCTTGTCCGGCAAGTTAGATTTACCTCCGTCGGCGCATCGGATGTAGGGAGTCGGCTTGGCAAATAGTTCACATCTGGCCCTCTGCAGCGGCAATGGTTTTTTGGTAGGGTCGTCCCGCTTGGGTGCGACTTCACGTACGTGCAACGGCATCGTGGATAGCGGCGAGGTTTCCAGGTCGTAGCACTTCAGTGGATAGATCGCATCGCGGCCCACCACGCCAATCCAAACAGGCGGCTGCGTGGATGGAACTTTCGCTCTGATCGAATGGAACGGATTCTCGTACTCCATCATTCCAGCGGTGTTCTCAAGCAGTACTTGGACGGCATTGTAAACGCCCAACTCCGACTGATGACCGAATGCCATGCGCACTCGCGATGCACCGGGATCGGACCAGTCTTGGTTTGCCCGGTAAAGGGGGTAAGTGGAAGCCACTACCATGCCCGCGAGATCGGTCGATACATCCGGGTGAGTGACGATCACGTCGCTGAGTGTGGTAAACAGTCGGGCGTCCGGACAGGCCTTACGAACGAGCGCTGCCAGAAACAACTTATCCAAACTCCTAGTGGCAACGATTCCGACATACTGCGTACGGCGCTCCCGGAGCGAGCGGGTAATCTCGCGAAGCAGTAGGTCGACACGAACTGCGGTAAGCTCAGGTTCGTAGGACGCTAAACGGCGATGCCTCATATCTCGCGTTTCAAATGGAATCCCGATTTCGATTTCCGACGACTGAAGTTCTGGCAAGCCTTCGAAAGCCTGTTGGCGCTTTGCTTGGTAGGTGCCAAGCACGCTTGAGACATGCTGCGGAAAGGGAATAACAGTGAAGTCGAGGCCTTCATGCTCACGCAACCTACTCATCAGAGCGGCATTTTGCTGACCAAAGCCTGTGTCAGATTCCACGAGCAGCGCGATCGAACCCAGCCTCGACAGGTCACGAGAGCCGGGCTCGCCTGCAAGAAAATACAGTAAATGATCTTGGAGGATTTCATCGGGGATAACGGTTGTTGAGTAGATGATCTTTGCCGGCTTGGCGGCGTCGACAAAGCTTTTTCGGTCGAGAGCCGTAGCGCTTCCATTCACGAGACGAATAGTAATAGGTGTGGCCGCGTGTTTGCACTGGAACTCATAAATGCTCTGGGCCAACGAATCTTCAGCGCCGGTAAAGGTTGGTCCTAAAATGCGGATCCGGTAATCCTCCGCGTCTTGAAGTTCATTGACGAGATGGAGCGCCGCCTGCATTGCACGTCGATCAATGCCGATGGCCGGATGTTCGCTGACAACCAGAACAGCCACGAAGCGCTCGCGTTGTCCGCGACTGAGTTCGCGAAACACCAGCATGCCTGGTCGCCCAGGCCCGAAATCTTCCCAATGCACCGGATCGGATGCACTCCACGGCAACCAATATCGATCCAGTATGGGACCTCGTCTAACAACCGGCTTCTCACTCAGGTCTGTAGAGCCCGTTTGCTCCTTGCCTGCCTTGTCATTCTTCCCTGGTGTTTTTAGATCGTTCGCTTGCTTATCCGGGGAAATTCTATTGACCAATTGCCTAGGAGCTTCAATGGCTCGCCGCAGCGATTCCAACATCGCGTCCGTTAAGTAATCAGATCCGGACATTTGCGGATGAGGAAGCGTGACAATTAGGAACTGAGCCAAGGGCTGGTCCGGGTCCTGGCCACTGTTACTTTCCCCTGTGTCAGCCGCTTCCTTTCGCTCTAACATTCGCCGCTCCTCTTCGCCTCGCCGCTTTCTTTTGATATCCGTCTTAAGGTGGGCAATAGCTTCGGCTTCCGTTAGCCCCTCTATCGAGACGTTAAGAAATGCTGACAGTGGCATCAGATATGGAATTGATTCAGGCGGATCTTTAGGAGGCCAAAGACTAAGAGTGACGGGAGCCGGCGCTACCGCGGCACTGACAGCTGGAGGCGATCCCGATTCGCCGGCAGACCGCTCTCGCGGAATCGTGAGATACGCGCCGCTGAAAATGATCAGGAGGCCGATTATCTTCTGGAAGCGATCCGGCATACGTTTACCCGTTGGCATTCAGAATGCGAACGTTTCGGCGCGATGCAATTCGAACTGGCCCGATCGCGCTTAAGCTCGGGAACTGTTTGATCAGAAAGACCGCTGCTGGGTACTTTGCGCGAAGTACAGAACTGGATGCATCACTCGCAACGTCACGCGCACAGCATCACAGGCACTTTGATGGCGTTGCCGCATCTCTCAGTTGCCTTCGACTCGTTGCCGAAACGGATCGCTGAGGCAGTAGTTAGTTACTACCCTAAGTGAAGACCATTCCCAATCACCCCAAATGAGGGGTAGCATCACTACGGATTTTGGCACCGCCATACTTGCCTTTACAGAGAGTATCACTTTGCATCGCAAAATCCATTGACTTCCAACCAAGTACTGGTATTTTCCTCTGTAGATCCACAAACGACCCTTGAAGGTCGCATCCGACCCCACGGATGCCATTAGTGCGATCGTTGCCTTGGCGCCCTCGGTTCTGTTGGTCTCCGGCATTTCTTTCGCCTCTCTGCACGCTCACACGCAGGCTCTCCCTGCGGAAAGGGACTTCTATGGACTTGCTGCAGCGAATTCTGTGCACCGTTGCCATCGCGATCGTCTCACTACACCAAGCCGACGCCGCTCCCATCCAGTTACGAGTTTGCGCTTGGAACGTCGAATCGGGTGACGCCGACACCGACCATATTTCCGAACGAATTAAGAAGCAGGAGAAGGTCGACGTCTGGGGATTGTCGGAAGTTCAAAACGACGACGATGCCGAGCAGTTTGAAACGGCCGCGGAAGCGGGAGAATCAGCCGATTTCAAAAGAATTGTCGGGACAACTGGCGGCTCAGATCGGCTCGTCATCATCTACAACGCGGACCGCCTCAAACTCGATAGCACCGAGGAGCTGCACCCGATGAACATTGGTGGCAACGTGCGCGCACCGCTCGTCGCCACCTTCTCGGGAAAGACCACCGGTAAGAAGTTCCTATTCGTCGTGAATCACCTCTATCGAGGCAGCGCATCCGGCAGACACACACAGTCAGAACGGCTGAATTCCTGGGCGAGACAGCAAGCTCTGCCAGTCATTACGGTTGGCGACTTCAACTACGATTTCCATTTCGTGACGGGCGACGTTGATCACGACGAGGGCTTTGATTTGCTTTGCGAGGATGGGGTGTTTAGCTGGGTTCGCCCGGAGACCCTAGTGCCGACCAATGCGTCAGGGCACAAGAGCGTGCTCGACTTCGTGTTCGTCTCGGGAGACGCCGCAGGGTGGACGTACAAGTCGTCCATTCTGCAGGAGCAAGGGGACTTTCCAGACGACGCCGTGAAGAGTGATCATCGGCCCATTGACGCCATTTTCACGTTCGACTCCCAGTCCCCTTCGGCTCCAGTCCCTGCGGAAGCAGCGGCGAGCGACGGCGCCGAGCATGATTCTGCTGCACTGCTTCAGCGAATCGAGAAGCTTGAGAAGGAGCTCGAAGAGCTTCGTGGTTTGCTGGAACAGTCAAATGACGACGAGTAGTCGGCGTGGGGCGGTGCTCTTCTCAACGGCCGGTCCTCTGTTATTGAAAACCAGCAAATGGTTCATGTGGTTTAGTTAACGATCACAACAGTATTCTCACCGCACTTGATAGCAACTCTTGCCCTCTGAGAGACAACTGCATGCCCGAACCAACCGCAGCAACTCGCGACCCGCAGCCCCTTATTCTCATCCGTGGATTCGGTGGACTGGATGTCGAAGACGAACGCCGCGTCGCCTACCAGGGCTTCAATGACGGTACGGTGTACCCCCTCAAACGAGGGGAGAACTACATCTACGAAGGCATGCTCCTGCGTTTCCTCAAATGCGACTACAAGTATTTTGATGCGACGAATGTCATTGGCTACTACCGAAGTCCTTCGATTGCTGAGCCCAAAGATCTACCGCCTCAGTTAGAAAAACTTGGCGCCGATCTGTTTGTCGGGGGAAAGATGGTCGTGGACCCTGGGATGGCCATGTCTCTCGTCAAGCAGAAAGTCGACATCGCGAGAACGGTCTGGGTATTTAGGTACTACGATTTGGACGACCGCAAGATCAAGGCCTACGGCAAAGCGCTGGTACGTCTGATCGACTTTATTCGCAAGCTCGCATCGATTGATAATGGGACGGTGCCGAAAGTCAACATCATCGCACACTCGATGGGCGGCTTACTTGTCCGAGAAGCAATCCAAGCAAGCTATCCAGAGTCCGAGCGTAAAGCTTCCGACTTCATCAACAAGGTCGTCACACTCGGGACGCCACACCGCGGGATCACTTTTCAACTGCTGAAGAAATGGTTGTTCATCGAATCAGCTGATGAATTGAAGCATTTCAGTCCAGAATTTCAGCGGGATAGTGAAGAGCCCTCCTCCTATGTCAACTTTCAAAAGTTCTTCCCAAAAGAACGCTTCTTAACCGTCGTCGGAACCAACTACCGCACTTATGGAGTCCGAGTGGCATCGACGTTGAACCGTTTGTTCGGCGTCGATGGCGAGTACGGTCCTAACTACAACCGTAGTGATGGCTTAGTAAAGCAAACGAACGCGGAATTGCCCGGCTGCCCGCGAACGTTCGTGCATAAGTGCCATGGCGGTGAAGATTCGCTCGTAACTTCGCGGGAAGCCTACGAAATCGCTACGCGATTTTTCTTCGGAAACATCAAGGCCAAGCTTTCGTTGGTCAAAGCTGAAGTCAATCGCAAGCTTGATATCTTCGGCAAAAGCGAGATCTTTTTTGGGGTGTCAATCAAACCACGGGGAGTCGATTTCGACCTCTTCCATCAGAGCAGAGAAGCCGAAAACTGCTACGGCCCCTTCGCGGACAAGACATTAGGCGGCGAAGCAACCTTCAACTGGGCCGGGCCAGGGAAGCTCATCTGGGAGGGCTATCTGGATACCTCCAAAGTCAAGAAGCTCGATGACGAAGACAAACCTAATGACATGGTGCTTCGGCTTGACTTCTACGTCGGGGAGCGTGATTTACTCGGAATCGGATTCTCAGACAACGTAATTTTCTCGAAGCAGTACTATGTCCGCGCAATCATGTCGCCAAAACTGAAACTCTACCTGCACACAAACGAAGAGTTCGCGGAAGACGGCTTTGCGCCAACTAAGGAACAGCTCATGCACGGTGGCGGCGAAAAGTGGGAGTTTGACGTAGCGGGAACTGGATTCAACGCCACCCTTCGCATTGAACTGCAAAGGCTCGATAAGCAGAGCGATGACGCCTCTTGAAACCCGGCAACACCATAGCCCCCCGCATTGCTGTCGGCTACCTCTGTCACTCGCCAAAGAAACTGCCGCAGGCACATCACATGGCGTCCTCGCGTGATACGGATCGTGTTACGAGCCGTGAGTACAAGCTCATGCTCGACCACCGACTATTCGCCATTCGTGATGAGGCGGCTGCGATTTTCGGCGATGACCTGGCTCGCTGCACCTCTAGCATCGATCTGGTGAAGCTCAAGGGAAGGTTTGATCGCATATCGAAGAGGCAAATTACTTTCCTCGACACTCCTCACAACACGATTCGTCTCAACGGATGGGTACTCCGGCAGCGGAACTCTCATGAAAGCGATTCGACTGAGTACACGCTCAAATGCCGGTCTCCAGACTACTACCTCGCCCGCGAAGTGGACGTTGCGGCGGGCGAGGGCCTTCATTCTCGCGTGAAACTCGAGGAAGACATCGCCGCACCGTTTGCACCTCGTTACTCGCGATCATGTACCGTCACCGGGACTTCAGAGACACCCAAGAACCTGAAAGAAGCGTCAGCGATCTTTCCTGTTCTCGGAGACCTTACCCGTGATGGCCTGCGAAGCCACGGCGACGTAAAGCTCGTTCCGACAAGTTCAGTGGCGATCTTCGAACGCGTTCTCACAGGCCCTCGACTCAAAATCGCCGGAGTGGAAGCTGAAATCGCCCTAATTCTATGGTCAGATCAGCAGAAACGGCGACCTCTAGTCGCCGAATTCTCGTTTCGCTACGCCGTTCCGAAGAAGGCGGCGATAGGTGTTACCGCTGAACATGCCATGAAGCTTTTCTTGGCGATACAAAGACTCGATTGGTGTCTGACGGAAGCGAGAACGAAAACTCAATACGCATACCAAGACTAACACTTCAACCAGACGAGGCACCCATGCGCGCGTCGACGAAGAGCGGTTCCTTTAGAGCTTTCGGCGTCGCAGGAACACGAGCAATTATGATTGCTCTAGATTGTTCGAAGAAGGACCGCAAAGGGCTTCTGGGGTTTGCGTTCCGCCGTACAAAGTCGGGAAGCGAGGGCCGCTGGCTACGCTCACTCAAGGTTTTTGAATCCGTCGAGCCGGACCCAGATCCGGAACACGGCGAGTACTACACCAACCAGTTTCCCATCCAAAGTTTTCTATGGAGCGACTACACCGCCGAACCCGGAACCAAGTACAAGTTTGAGATCTTTCCCGTCTACGGAACACCAGAAGATTTAGAACTTAGAAAGGGCCTCACGCTCTCGATCACGACCGAGAAGGAGGAAGGGAAGGAGCATAGCATCTGGTTCAATCGCGGCGCCATCGCGAGCCAAGCATACGCTCGCCAGTTTGGGAATCACAAGCCGACGCAAGCTGAGCAAAATGACCCCGAGGACAAGCATACGAAGTGGCTTTCGCGCGGCCTCTTAGAAGCGTGCCTTGAGTATATATCGTCAACGAAGGACAACGAAAAGCTCCGTGTCTGCGCGTACGAGTTCACCTACAAACCAGTACTTGAGGCGTTCGCCGAACTGATTGCTCGAGGCATCGACGTGGAACTGATCGTCCACGACGACCCAGACGGCCACAATCGCAAAGCGATGCGAAGCTCCAAGCTGCCTCTCACAGTCGACGGAAGGCGGATCGTGTATTGGCGTACGCGTACAAAAATCCCGCACAACAAGTTCATCGTGAAGCTACGCGGTAGTAAGCCGTCATCCGTATTCTTCGGGTCGACGAACTTCACACCATCGGGATTCTTAGGGCAGTCGAACGTCGGGCATCTCGTTTCCGACAAAGACGTTGCAGCCCAGTACATCGAGTATTGGGACATCCTCAAGGACAATCCGACTGGCAAGGTCGCGAAGGCAGCAATTGCGCCCCTCTCGCCCTATCCGCCGCCGTGTCCTTCCGAGGGCTCGAAGACCTGCATCTTCTCTCCACGCCAAACGGCCTCAATGCTCAATTGGTACGCCGAGCGGATGGATGACGCTACCTCGTGCATCGCCTTTACGGCTGCCTTCAACGTGGCAAAGGACTTTATCGTTCCGTTGTCGCGGGATCGGGACTTCCTACGATTCGTATTGAAGGAAAAGCCGCCGACCGCGGAAGAACGTACGGCACTAGAAGGGGATCGCGATTTAGTGATCTCCTACGGCGCGGTGCTGGGAGCCGAATTTACGGTGAGGGACGGCAAACTCGTTGCCAAGCGAAAGGCAAAAGAGTTTGCACTCGATCGGTGGTTCCTCAAGGAAGAGCTGACACGTGATCAAGGGAATATCTTCTTCATCCACACCAAATACCTGCTGATCGACCCACTCAGCGACGATCCGCTGATCTGCACAGGCTCTCCGAACTTCTCCGAGAATTCGCTCACCTCAAATGACGAAAACTTGCTAGTGATCCGCGGCGACACGCGCGTCGCGGACATCTATCTCACCGAGTTCGACCGACTGTTCCGGCACTTCTATTTCCGAGACGTGTCGAACGAGCTCGCAATGAAGAAGGGCCAAGGAGCTCGTCCAAAAAAGGTCTTCCTAGACGAAACTGACGCTTGGACTGACGTCTATTTCTATTCCGGTGGCTTCAAGAGTCGCCGTCGCGAGATGTTCTTCAAGGTCGCGAAGAAGAACTGGAGTGCGAGTGCAGCGAAGCGAGACGACAAAGAGCCAGTGCGTCCGCCAAAGCCCAAAGCGAAGAAGAAATCTTGACGCTTCCTGCGTCGGCGCACGTGGGCTTCAGATTATCCAAGGAACTAATTAATGAATCTCCTCGACATCGCAAAGTTCAATCTCGAAGCGAACCAAGCCGAGGTGCAGGCGCGTGTCGACCTCATGAAGGCTTACAGCGACTTCAACGTTCGCATGATGGAGGCGGCGAAACTGCAAGCCGAAGTAGCCATCGAGCACTTCAAACTGCAGCTCTTGCGCGACGCATTCAACAACTACAAGCGAGCACGCAGCCTGGCAATGAAGGAAGAGAAACGCGTTGCGAGAGAACTTGATCGAGTGAACCTGCACGGACGCAAGCTCCCGTCATTACTCCTCGGAGAAACCTTGCCGGCAGACGACGTTTCCAGATCCTGGATTGGCCTTGAGTACTTCGTGAAGACGACCGACGCGGACACCATTGGCAAGCTGGTAAGCATCAAGGCGCCAAGCTCCGCACTCCATGGGGCTCACTTTTCGAAGAATCGCGCGCCAGGGACCTCGTGCGAGGATCCGCCAGCGGGGATCACTCATGCCTGGCCGCTACTCCAGTGGGCTCGCAAGAAACTCTACCTACCGCGGATCGGAACGCCTCCGCACACCCTTCTCGGCAAAGCAATTGAAGTGATCGGCGCCGGCGCCGATCGGCGCCGTAAAGCAGTGGAGAAGGAACTCGCAACCGCTCAAAAGGATCTACGGGCAATCGAGGAGAAGGCGTGGGAGAACCTCGATATCACACGAATTCAGCCGAAGACTCCGCCCCCCGCTGCCAAGTAGTTCGGGCTCAAAATTGCAACTGACTCCTCGACCGAGAAAAGTGAGGCTTCAATGCGCATCTCGATCATCCCAGCACTCATTGTCGCCTTGCTTGCCAGTAATGCGAAGGCACTGTATGCCGCTTCACCGAAGCTTGCGGCTAATGACGTTACCTGGCTGTGGCCGCCTCCCGCAACTCCCGAAGACCTAAACCACATCATTTCCATTGATTCGCTTACCTCAAGCAGCGGAGATCCCGTCTGGGCCGACATTCATTTTGACGACCTGATCAAAGTTGCTGACAGCGATCATGCGAGCGTCGACAAGAACCGCATCGGGCTGCCTGATTCAGTACGATCAAAGAGCGTCTGGCGGATCGCGGCTTTTCGAGTGGACCCTACGGCCCCAGGCGGCCACGAAGTAATTCGCTCCAAATTCGGAGAGCGACCCCAGATACGACTGATCCTGCAACCCGTCACTCAAGAGGGCGGCAATTTAACGGTCCACGACATTGCGGCCCACATGGTTTACACGTTCATGGAGTCTGAGGATCCAACGAAGCCCGATCGCGAGCACTTTCAACAGATTGTTCGAGATCTTGACGAATTGAAGGAGCTAGTGGAAAGGGCAGGGGAGTCAACGAGTGGCAAGCCCCTGGGTATCCATCCAGGCCTCCAAGCTCGGATTCCTGGGTTGAATGAAAAGGTAGAGGATTTTCTGAAGAAGTATTTGAGGGCGCAAAACTTAACCGCCATGGCAATTATGGGGCTCGATGCTCCAGAGCCATGGATCTTCGTTCCGCTTGCGAAGCCTAAGGGAGGCGACCACTTTGGTCCCATCCCGTTCCTGCCGGCTGAGATGATTAGCTTCCGCACTAGGCGAGGCGTTGTCTTGCCAACGCCCAAAGTAAACAACCTCAATCCGGTGGCCAGCGGGTTACAGATGCCGGCGGTCGATTCGGAGCGACGAGGCGTCTCGACGTCCGTGCTATTCTCGCAACCGCCTCTGGATCTCGACGCTCTGGCGATCGTCAGTAAGGATCAGGACGGCAATCCTGTGATGGATGAGGCGATTCGCAATCGAGACATACCAGACATCGTCGCTGATCCCATCCGCTCGCATTTCTTCAATACAGACTGTGTAAGTTGTCATACGGAAACACGCCGCCGAATGCGACTCGGCATTGCGCCTGGAGAATTTGCTTTCCGCCAGGACGGCTCGCCGCCGGCGATCGATGAAAGCGTTCTGCCAAAAGATGACTGGAACGTTCGCAACATCGGATGGTTCCCCCCACGCCGCCCCATCGGCGGAGGTCCAACGGTTGCGACCGTGACGCAGCGTACGGCGAACGAGACGGCGGAAGTTGTCGATTTTATCGAGCGTCACTATCGCCACGAGCCGTCGCCCGGGCCCGGCGGTTCATCTAGTGACACTACGGCCCCGGGGCACACTGATCCATCAGCGAAAGTGCAGTATCTCGAACAAGGATGGAACGACGAGCAGCGCCTCGAATTTTACTTTGTAGGGCAGGGGTCCCAGCTAGTGCCTTACAGCTGGTTTCTTGCACTCGAACGAGCGGAGAGCGAAGAGCTGCTTCGATCGGATCGCTACATGGCGGCGCTGGGTTTCATTCCACACGCTCAAGATGAGCATCGTAACCCAGACGGCTTGCCGATCGGCTTCGTAAAAGACTCGAACCCATCGACAATTAATCAAAAAGCTGGTTTTCTAGGAAAGAACTTTAACCCCGAGCACTACCCTGGAAACGATTGGTTAGGCTTCACCTGCGCCGCCTGCCACACGGCTAATCTCACCTACGAAGGGAAGACGCTGCGAGTCGATGGAGGCGCAGCCCTCGCCGATGTTGAGCAGTTCCTAGCTTCTCTAGCGGCTTCGATGAGGGCGACGGTTCAGTCCGAGGAGAAGTTCGAACGATTTCGCAAGCGAATCGAAAAGAACGCACCCGGCGACATTGATACTAGCGGGCTGCGAGACCAGCTGAATTCCTACACGCCAGTCATCGAAGAACTCGTTGCTCGCAACGACGCTGAGCATCCCTATGGCTTAGGTCGCCTAGACGCATTTGGGGCTATCCTCAACCAAATCTGCGATGCTGGTCTCGGCATTCCGGAGAATCGGCGACCTTCGAGTGCACCAGTGAGCTACCCGTTTTTGTGGGATACCCCGCACTTTGATTGGGTTCAGTGGAATAGTAGTGCAGACATCCCAATCTCGCGTAATGTCGGTGAAGTGCTAGGCGTCTTCGCGCACACCCGCCTGACAAGCGATCCGCCAGAGGAACAGTTCGACACATCCGCCCGGATCGATTGGCTCCATCATCTTGAAACGCAACTTCGCGAACTGAAGGCGCCAGTCTGGCCAGCAGAGGTCTTAGGGGCCATCGATCAGGAGAAGGCTGATGCAGGGAAGCAGTTGTTTGCTGAGAACTGTGCCGCCTGCCACAACACTCGCGATGATCAGGGGCAATTCGCGACGACCGACCCTAACGAAACAGGGGCACGGTTCATCAAGACAACGAACATTCCCTTCAACGTTATTGGCACAGATCCACAGATGGTACTCAACTTCGTCACTCGCGTCGCAAAACCAGGAGATCTCAAGGACACCATCGCACCAGAAATGGTTGGCTCTGAAGCGGTTGCTCAGCAGCAACGCATTACGGCTCTTCGCCAGCGACTTAACATGCCCGCTCCTGACTTTACGCAGGAGGTGCCAGCGGGACTTCTGTTAAGGGCCGCCGTCCGAGGCGTAATTGCTAAGGACTTGCGAGATCGCTTCGAACACGTCACTGATGAGGAGAGGCAGCAAATGCTCCTCGATCTGCAAGGTGGTCGAGGAGCGGCTGGATCTCCACCGAACGGCGGGGCAGGGTACAAGGCTCGGCCACTCAATGGGGTTTGGGCCACGGCACCTTATGGCCACGCCGGTTCCGTTCCCAACTTGTATCAGTGGCTGTTGCCCGACGGAGAGCGCGTCAAATCGTTCTTCGTGGGCAGTCGCGAGTTCGACCCCAAGCACGTCGGCCTAAGTACGGAGATGGTGGAAGGAGCGTTCGAGTTTAGGACTCAACTAGCGGACGGCGCCCCAATTCCCGGCAACTCGAATAAGGGGCACTCTGGTCCAGGGCATACTGATTTCACCGACGAACAGCGTTGGCAGCTGATCGAGTATCTGAAGACGCTCAGATGAAGCTTTGGCATCCGCGGCTTCTCCAAGACTCAAGGACGCGACCATTCCGCCCAGAGGCTTCCCGGCCGCTTTAAGGCCTTCGCGCTCAACGGAAATACATTCTCAAGGCCAAGAATAATCGTAGGGGCGGGCTGACCTAGCGTTCCACGCGACCGATAGGCTCATGGGGGCAGGTACGCTACGAAATCGAAACAGCCAACTGGCGCGTAAGGTCTTCAGAAAGCCTCAAGGCACAATGGGTTGTGCAGAGTACGCACGCTCGTGCCATCTCTGCACAACCTCAATATTCGTGCAATGGAAGCAATGGACGAAAGTGTCACATAAAGCAGAACTTCGCCCCTGTCATTGGGCAACTCAGCTGCCGCATGGCTGGCTAATGCAATCATACAAAGTCGATACGTGTGCATCTGTACTGATCACAGTCATGTCACAATCACAGCCCATTCCATACCTGCCAATCTTGCACTCACCATTCAACCAGCGTCTGTAATAAGGCGCGGGCGTGTCGGGAAGACATTCTGCCATGGACCCAAAGATGCTCAAGCAATAGCCATCAACGTCATCGTCATACCCAGTGCAAGTTCCCTCGCACTCTGCCGAGCAAGTAAGCAACATTATGACCGTCATGTAGCCATGCTGACACTCCGTGCCAGGACAGCCGTCTGCCAACGTGACCGCACTTCCAAAAAGCGAGAGTAAAATGGTCGCCAAGAGAGTTCTAACGATGTTGCCGGAATTTCTCACACACATACTGCCTTACCTCAATCAAAGACTCGGGAAGGAAAACTATACATAACTAACGAATTGACATCTGCCTTCAAGCTCCCCTGCGCCTCAACATCCATAACACTAGACAAAATATGACGACGCCGTTGACGACTAATAAGCTGACGCGAAGAGATGGAAACCGCGACTCGCTTAGCTCCGAACCCAATGCAGATTGTTGTAATCCAAAGTCGGTGGTCGACGCATATGTCTTCACATCCGCAACAGGCTCTTTGGCGATTTCCACTGAAGGTACAGGTTGCTTTCCGTCGCCACGCGTTACTTCCTGGGAAAAATTTACGACCCGAGTCTGTTGTGGAGCTGAAACCTTGAATTGCTCTGCAGCGATTTCGCGATTCGCGTTAATTGAATTGAATAAGTATATCCGCATTGAAGCGGCCTGATCACTATTGCGGGAATAAGTGGTTTCGGCAATTAATCTCGGCACAACGGCACCAGTATCTAAGACTGTCGGAGCGAGCTGATAAAGCTCGAATCGAGGCTTACCGCCATCCGGGTGACGCTCAAAATAATGAACGAATCCTGTGCTTTCTTCAATTTCCGCCGACATAACCGGAGTTGTTAATCTCACGCGACCGGCGTCATTCGGACTCACGCTGACCGATTCAGCTTCATCACCAACAAGCGGATAAAATAGAAAATCTCGTTTGGCCTCAACGCGAAACATTGACTTCGAAGCGTATAGGCTTGCCTGGTTAAGCGATTCTTCGTACCTAACTTCCCCATCAGGCGAGCGAACGGCGGTCGTCAGTTTCCCATCAATTACGGCATCAGTTCGTGCAAGGTCACCATCCGCAATAAATGCATACGCCCGCCAACTTGCTAACGGCTTAGTGGCAAGCGCAGCCGGAGGGGTAATGCCGTTGCCGGAAGGAAGACGGAGGGTGCCGGCCGTCAGCTTGGATGTTAAAGCATTCAAGCGGTCAAGACCTACCTCCTTAGTCTGAAGTGCAATTGCCTCAGTCAGTTCGCTGTGTATGAATTTCCGCAACTCCTCCCGACTGAATTTGCTGTCAGACAGAGCAAACGGAAGGTATATCGTGAAGCCATCAAGCTCTAACGTTCGTACTGCATCCCATTTATCCCAATGCTTACGAAGCTCGCTTGGTGCGCCGGCGTAAATGCCGGAATGCGATGTCAGCACCGCGATCAAGAATGCTATAAAAACTAGGCGATACTTCATCGGGCACCCATATATCCATTGTTGACACAGGTGGAACTGTCAGTTCACCCGCAGCGAACCAAGGCCCACGTTAGGGAAAAATCTATTTGGCCGAATGACTGCGATAATGGACGAGCCCAAGGCCGTATACTGGAATTTCCAGCTTTCTCAATGGAACGCCTGGATCTCGAGCGAAAGAGGATGAAATAGTTAGGATCGAGGGCTCATCCTCCATGTCTGCACTGCTTGAACTGACAGCGGACAGTCGCCGCAGTGCTACATGGTACTTTCGTCGCCTAACAGGGCCATCAGTATTGTCGGCCGCCTCAATAGTCGAGATCTCTACAGCATACGCGTTTCTAATCGGGCCGAAAAGTTCCACGTCTATTTTAACATCTCCGTCCTCTATTAATTCCGCAACATTTACTGTAACTCCTCGATTCGAATCGCCACCATCCTCCAAGGATGACAGGTGCAGAACGGAAGGAAAGGCCTCCAAATTGCGATAGACAGCCGACCGCCCCTTCAGGACCTTGCGGGTGACGACTTTCTTAGCGGGATCTGAGAGCAGACTTGCCTCCAAGACCAATGCAGCCTCTTTGCTTTCGCCAGCAGATGGCCTTGCTGTCTTCATTCCCAGTTCTGAAGAGCCATTCCCAGGCAATATCCATTCGCATGGACCGTCAACAAACTTGCCGTCGAGCAGCAATGAAATACATCCACAACTCTTCTGAGGTACCCGCAACTCGATTGCTTCGCTCGTGCGGTTGAGAATTCTATAGCCCATCAGTATTTCAGCAGACGCGCCCGTTGATCTGACCTCCGATTCGAGGAGTATTGCTCGAGCGGGAATTGCTTCAGCTGAAATAACGTCAAACCCTAAAGCTCCGTCCCTGAGGATTGAGGCGATCTGCGCAAACAAAACGCTGCATAGTGCTATCAAAGCAATGACTAGATACTTCATAAGCCGAAGCCTACAGGGGAGCTAGCGCGCTCAGCCGATCCAGCTCGAAATGAGCGACAATCTAGCGTGGCAGTATGAAGGCTGCAGCGAAGGCTAATTCCAAACACCTTAGCTGAGCGACAATTAAAGACTTTCAACACAATTCTACCCTGCGGGTGCAGCTACAAAAGCTCGCTGAGACACCAACATATCTAACTGCTTAATCCAGCAGAGTCTAATTTACGACAGTCTTGTCCGCGCAAGTCGTACCGAGGGCGCGAGTATATTAGATGCCAGGCGATACTGTCAACGAAAATCTGCAGAAACTCTAGTGGTGAACAGTCCGTCGTGCCAGCTACCATACATCAACCAAACTGACAGCTTGGTAAAACTGTTAATCTGGGTTTTCAAATCGCTAGGTTGCCTACTTCGTGGGGACTAGCTCTTCATCGTCACCTACGAATCGCACGGAGCCGTCGCAGTAGGCTATGTTAACACCACCCGGATGAGGCCCTCCGAAGCGGATGCCGGCAGTTCGGTCAGGCATAGGAGCGCCGCTGCCACTCCGGCGAATATCATCCGAGTCGCCGACGTAAGCAACTAACGTGTCACCTATTCCAGTACCATTGGTATAGTTCTCGGACGAAAGTGACTTTTCGCCTGCCAAGATCGTGTTGCTAGCGCCTTTGCCGCGGAGTTGAATATCGGGCATGATCACTTCCGACTTTTCGTAAGAGATCTCGGCATTAATGGCGTAGTCGGACTTGGCAACGTCTTTCGGCGGCTTTGCATTCTTTAGTTCCGGGCCTGTGTAAGGATAGGTTCGTGGCAATCGACGGCTCGGACATTGGAAAACATCGATCGGCGACTCCATCAGCGTCACCATTGCTTGCTCCTTCGGCATCCCGCTGAGGCCTTTTCCAAGCTGCCTCAGACTATCGTGTTCTATGAACGAGAGAATATTGTAGATCCAGCCCCCCGGCTGTTTGGGCCCGTAGCCAGCGCTAGGATCGCCAAGCCAGCCATGCCAACCCCCAGTCGGAAATGTCTTGTGAGATTGTTCGTGCAATTTGACGGCAATCGCATGCTGCCGCAGATTATTACTGCAAGCGCTACGACGAGACGATTCCCGAGCCATTTCAATTGCCGGGAGAAGTAGCGCGACCAGCACTCCAATAATGGCAATTACCACAAGTAGTTCGACAATTGTGAACGCGCTGCGAGGCGAATTAGGGCCAGACATCTCAGAGACTTGAGGGGGCATGTTATGAACTATTTTATTTGTGATTGGCATGTTATTTCGAAGCCGTCTCGATGCAGTTTTGATCGTAGGTTTCTAGTTGAAGAAGGTGGTGCTTGGCTTTTCGGATATATTGTGACGGGATGCACAGATTGATACGCCCCTTCTTCTAGCAATTTTCTCTACCGTGAGCGTAGCGGCTGCCAAAAATTAGCGATGAAGCGTCAAATCGGAAGAGACAGCGGGAAGGTCAAGAGATGTACCGACTACAATGCCGTTTTCGACTTGGATCTCGACCGGCGTTTGCACAAACCACTCATGCGCGTCGGTAAGGCGGGCGTGGACGATTCCTTCTAGTACATCTGTTCCGTCACCCCAATCTGCTTACAGACTTCGGGAACCTTCTTCCCGCAAGCCAATTCCACCTCGGCCTCACGCGGCTTCGAGATAATCTCTTCCGGCTTAAACTTCGTTCCTCGCGGCATCGGATTGCTCTCCTTCGACTTGCGCCTACAGCCTGGATTCTCGCTCCAAGCGCGGGCTCTTTTGAAGGGGGCACGTCAAGCCGACGCGGCGCGACTTAGGCATTGGGAGTTACTCAACGTCGGGTCGAGCAGCTTCCGCTTGCTTCGCTAGAGCGAGAGCGAACATCCCCACGCTGAACTCCGAGGCCACGGCGTCCGGACGAATGGCTTGCACGAGACCGCGGACTTCCACGCTGCCGATCGCCGTCCGAGAGGGTACGATCCTCCCTTCGAACTCATACTCCAGTTCCAGCGGCGGGCCCCCAAACCGGCTGGGGGCGCTCCCGATCGCTACTAGTTCAATTTTCGCCGGCGACCCATGACGCCCTTCACGCACTGTGCCGTTCACCTCCAGGCACGCTCCGTTGGTTAAGGTCAGTTTGCCTTGGATGCGGGCTCCATGAGGCCTCGCGGCGTGCGCGTCGATCTCGAGCGTCCCCTCAAGCCACGATGGCGCGTCTTGGCTTGACGCTTCGCATGGCGGATTCACGTCTCTGACGACTGCGGCGCGCAGCGACCAAGTCCCGTGAAGATCACTGATTCGCGGCGGCACGCGCTCGTCGGCTTGGATCGCCGTGAGCATGATTCCGAGCAGCGCGATAGCTGCACCTAGCTTTGCAGGCGTTACCATGAATCCCTCCGTATGCCGACGCACCAACGCCCGACTAGCCTCAGCGGCATCGGTCCGGCGAGCGACCTTTGTGGCTTCAGTTATCTATAGCGGCTTTTCAAAGTGCTGATAATCTTTGTCGCCTTTCCAAGAGCCGCCCCATTCCCATCCCAACTCGGTAAACGCCTGCACAACCGGATGATCAACAGAAAGCGTGCCGGGCACGGCCGGATCGTAGCTGGAACCGTTCGGCCGCATCTTGCCGCGGCTGACGTAGGGATTCTGCATCGGGTTGACGTCGACGGCGCGTCCCCAGGCGTGCTTCGAGAGTGAGCGGCCGCTGGGAGTTTCGCGGTAATTAAAAGCCGAGGTGTTATTCGCCTCCATCGATAGGGCGTCGTCCCAAACGCCGTTCAATCGATAGTCGGCATGGGAGATGGGAATCACCGAACCAATGGGAAAGCGATAATCCCGCGCAATCCCGAAGACGATCTCGAGATCTTTCGACACCTCGCGATCAACGACGAGCTGCCCTTGATGAAGCTTTCCGTCGAAAGAGTAATACTCGACTGACACCAGTTCTAGACGCCCCTTCAGCGACTCCGGACAATCGCTGCGGACGCCTTCGAACGCCTCCGCTCGACTCATTTGAGAGTCGATGACCAACTCTTCCTTACTAGCGACTTGCTGTTCCTCCTCGACTCCCGTGCGCATGCGGCCTTCCAACCGAACGGCGCGCGATTTGACTTGGTCGTGCCACTTCGAATTCTCCATTTCATCGGCAGCCGCCTCGAAGTCTCCTTCTTCCACGGCGGCTATCATTTTCTTGAACGATCGAAATCGCACGGGCCCAAGATTAAACATCATGTCTGCGAGAACACGCTGCCTAACGTCCGAGAGTTCGTCGAACTTGGGGAATACTAAATGGCATTGCTTCAACACTTCCTCAATATCCCGGTCGAGCAAAGCGGCAATCTGCTTGTCGTCGAGCTTATCGTCGCCTGAGAGCAGGCGATCATAGTCGGCTCCAACGCTTTCAACCGAGCTGCTTGCATCCTCTCGACGGAGATTGAATCCGACTCCAATCGTCGGGATGCCCAACGAGTCCTCGTAGACCGACTCCCGCGTTCCCTCATGCTCGGCGAGTTGCACTCGAAACTTTTCTCGATCGAACGCTCTCGTCCAACGCCCCCCGACCTCGACCAACGTCTTACCGACGATCGAGTTGTCATGAATGAGTTGAGCTCCGTCGACCGTCGTTCGAATACAGCCTGCCGAAGCAGGGTAGGGGGGCACCGTAGGAAAATAGTGCAAGGCGACGCCGCGCCGCATGTCGAGCCATGTCACGAACTTTGCGTTCGAATTTGTGGCGAGCGAATCGCTGAAGCCCTCGACGACGAAAACTCCCTTCGGAGTGCATTGCGAGCCGACGCGATTGCTTTCGCCAAGGTCGTCGCAGTTGTTGTCGCCCAAGCCTTTTCCAGGCGAACTGCGGAACGGCCCCGACCGTTGCGAGGCGGCGTTCGGTCCCGCCCACGTCAGCTTCACGAAGTGATCCGGGCTGGAAAGATCGACCTGGACCGACTGAATGTATGTTTCCGGATACCCCGGGTTACGCAGCGGAGCGTCCGTAATAGGGGCGTCAGCGACCGGGTCGAACGCGGCCCCGCCAATCAGCAGCAAGCCGTTTACTGCGACCAGGGCAACCAACGATGCCAGGATAAATTGCTGTCGCGACAGGTTAGGCAGGTTCATCATCACGCCATTCGGGCAAGCACGAGAAAACAAACGCGACAATCGGACGCCTACGGCTGCGTTGCCGCATCGTCATCGCCGTCTCTGCTTCCTTTCGCGGTGAACACCGCCATGTCGACGTCGTAAGCGATGCTAACCACCGAACCGTCGCAGGAAGCCATGTTCATGCCCGATGGGTGCGGGCTGCCAAAATTCCACGTCACGACGCTCTTGCTATCGCCAACCGGATACCAAGCGCTCTCGATGTCTCGATCAAGCAGCGGCGGGTGAAGCACATTAGTTGATCGCGCATTGTCGCGGTCGAACCCGATGCAAAGTCCTTGGTCGTCTCCGTCAGATTTTCCGTTCGTGTAATACTTAGGGGCCAAGAACTTCTCACCCGCGAGGTAGGTATTGCTCATTCCGTCCAACACCGACCGCGGTTCAACAGTGCTGCGCTGGAAGACAACGCCGTTATGCTGCCAGCCGACCCACGTCTTCAGGCGATCGGTTCCGATCGACCACTTCTCCGCCTCCTCATAGGTACGAGGGCCCGGGCCGCGTTGGTCCGAAGGCTCCAGAGATCCGATACTAGCTGCATAGTCGCTGCGCCCTGCATTCTCTGGCTTGATGGAGTTGAAGAGCGCTCGATTGAACCGCAGGGGGCGGGCGAGACGGCGGGACGGACAGGAAAATCCTGCGAGCGGAGTTGAAAACATCACTCCGGCAGCCTCCTTACGCTGCTGGTCGCTCAGCCCCTTGCCCATGTCGTGCAATGCCTGCTGCTCCATGTACGGAAGGAGGTTGTAACACCACCCGCCTGGCTGGTTCTTTGCAAATCCCCGATTCGGATCGCCAAGCCAAACGCTCGTCCAACCGCCGGAGGAAAGATGCCCCTGAGAGTCGATGTGGAGCTGCGAAGCGATCCCGATCTGCCTGAGATTATTCGTGCAAGACAGCTTCCGAGCGGCTTCTCGCGTCATCTCGACGGCCGGCAACGCCAACTGTAGAAGCAGCGAGATGATCGCTACGACAATCAGCAGCTCAACCAGCGTGGCGCCGCGCGAATGTGGCTTCGTCTTCACGTTCAATCCTTGCGCTTCGACCATTGCGGTCTGGCTACTCACCTGAATCCCAACGTCCAGCCGTGCTCTCGCTCCACGCGAGACTACCGATCTTCGAGTTGGGAGGCTTCACCAAGGGCTGCCGGCATCCCGCGGATGCAAACCCGGCCGGCACGAAAGTCGCGCCGTCGCACGCCGCACGCCGCACCAGAAGCGTCATCGCCAAATATGCGACACTCGGCTCACCATACTCTATCCACATCAAGCGAATCAATAAAAACAAATAACAAATTTGTCCACTTGCCAAACACCGCACACGCAAGCCCGCTAGTCACGTCGACGCACTCCGGGTGTCGCCAAATACGACGCCAACACAGATAGACTGCGAGCCCGCGCGAGAACGAGCCGCCTAGTGCCGCTCAAGCTACGGCAAACGTCTTACAACCATCTCTTTAGTTCCTCAATCGACAGGCCCATCTCATTCAACAGTTGCAAGATGTGGCGACGTTCGATCGGCCGCAAGCCCTCTGCTGCGCCGCTCTCGCAAATCGGCCCCAGTAAAGAAGCCAGTAGGTCGCGGTGCTGGCCAATTTCATCGAGTACCACAGCGGCCTCGGAGCGGGAGTGACCCGAAGTGCGGCCACCCGCACCCAATGCAATTCCTCGGCTATTAACCTGCTCCTGAGACCCCTTGCGAGATTGAGCGAGGCGAAGCAGACCTGCAGTCGAGAGCTCCTTGCCCGAGCGATTAGCGTTCCGGATGTATTGCTCAAACTCCCCATCAGGCACAGTCGCCGCAAGTTGCCATCGCTTAGACTGGTCTCGAGTGATGCCAAGGGATTCGAGTTTCAAAGAGGCAGCACGCCCCTTTGATCGGCGATCCCCTCCCTGCAGCGGCAGTCGAGCAAGCGCTGCACCAGCCTTCCGCTCGGCGCGAAGCTTCAGCTCCGCAGCGCGGTTATGAAGCTGCAGCCCTAACTTCGCAGCCTTCACGTAAATACGAGCAGACTCAGCCAAGCTGCGAGCTTCCTGGAAGTCGCTGAGAGTTGCCGCACCAGTAATAGACTCTGCCGCTCGATCGAGCAAAGCAGTTACTTTGGGAAGGGTATACACGGAACCTAACGACTGCAGTTTATCTGATTGCCCTGCTGGCGACGCCCAGCCGCCCAACGCCCCCGCTTAGCATTAGTTGCAACGGCTGGCCGACATCGCTCATCAACTCTGCAAAAATCCCAAGTTCGGCGTCTTACTCGCCCAGTCTCGTCTCCTGCGCATATCCGCGAGTCGAGAACGGAAATGAATCAATCCCCTCAAGAGCGAACTGCTCTGGCCTCGCAGGCGGCCGTGAACGCCATACACCTCTAGGGTGCTGGCGTGCGGCTATCTGTCCTCAGACTTTAAGTCGCGCAACTCGACATCAAACAACCACGCACCAGCTCTCACGTAAATGAGGTTCGATCGCAACTCCTCTTGCGACAGAGCTCCAATCGCATCGCCCGAAAGAAAGCCGCAAGCCTGAAGGCCTCAGAAACACAGTTGCGATTTGACATTTGCGAGTCTAATTTGCTATACACCGCTCCAAGAGGATCCCACTGGCAAGCAGCACGCATCATTGTTGTCCGTGGCTTGCAGAAGAGCTGCAATACCTTTAAGAGTTGGCGGAGCGATCGCATAGCAATACATCGTATAAACTGCAGCGTTTACAGCCATGCCGCGAGTGAATTCGATTATTCCTCCCGGTTCTTCCCTATAGTCCGCCTTGAATTTCTGAAAGTGCGGCGATGACACGGCAACAAACGAGAGAAGACTGATTAGCGGAGCAAGCAGACAGTGCCATTGAAGCAACAGATGACATCCAAGCATTCACTCGCGATCTTGCTGACCGTCGGGGTTATGGCCCTAGTCGCACAGTTAGCGTATTTCAAGCTGACGGCCCCGCTAAACCAAGACGAACCCTTCCTTGAAGCCGACTTCGGGAAAGCCGACATGTCGGCGCGCGTCGACGACTACCCCGCAACGTTTATCGAGGAAGTCCACGTCAGCCTCACTGGGCCTAGCCATGAGGTACACCTGAAGTGGGCCGGCCCGAATGCGGCTAGCCAGAAGCTGGGGCCGTTCCGTAGCTCGCCTGGCATCGGCATCGGCGGTGATTGCAACGATTTCGAAGAGAGCCGCAAGATGAACTCTTGCTGCACCCCGAAAGGCGAGTGGAAGGTAGTCGGCTTCAATGACTTTCTATCTAGCGTGCGACACTGCCATCACGTGACCTGGTTTCATCTCCCGCGCGAAATCGCCCTCCATAGCCACCCAGACGTCCCTCCTTATGCGGCGTCTCACGGTTGCGTTCGCCTGGAGCCGTACGTCGCGCAGCTTATTCATAATAACACAATCGCCGGCAAGACGGTGGTCCGCATCGACGGCACATGGCAACGACCGCCGGAGAGCAGCTTGAGACGCTCCGTTGCCGTTAGCGACATTGACGATAAATCGTGAAGCGTGTGGCGATTAAAGCACACGCAGCAACCGTCTAGTAATTAAGGCGCGCACGCAGCTTGGTACGGCAAGCCATGCTACGCGTCCGCTGACGCTCCGCAATGCCTCAGTGAAATCAAATGCCGTACGCCGCCAAACCGACAGGAAGCCAACGACTGTGGAGTACATATCAATTCGTATCGCTCTCCTTTTGGCGCTGACATCCGCGATGCACGAACACTCTCACAGCGAAGCGAAGACTGAAACGCCGACGCAACATACCCCCCCAACTAGCGAGTCGAATTTGGGTCGCGTGCCCAAGATCGTCAGGATCGAGTACGCCCTTGCCGAGGACGATCCGACGACACTGCTCGTGACCGCGTACGGGAAACTCCTCGCTGGCGAGCTGAGCGACGTTCACTTACTTCGGCGAGAATACGTTCAACCTCCGGTCGACGGCATTTGGGAGTTCGATTTCCTGACGACCGCGCCCCCTGAAAAGACGAGCAAAGGCGAAACCGAAGCGCGTGCGACGGCGAGATGGACAGGGTACGATCAGTCGATGGCCGGAATCCGCGTCTACGGCGTCGGCAAGGGCGTCAAAGAGGTCAGGTACCACCCCGATGGATGCAAGTAACGCTGCCTGGCAGCGACTCGCGCTAACTCTCGCGCAATGCTGGGCGGTTCGCGACGCAAACTCATCCATCAGCAACGAATCGAATATAGCTCAGGGGCGCTGCGTCGCAATTGCCGGCAGCATAGCCGACGCGCCAGTGACAATTCCTGCGTCGACTTCGATCTCAACCGGCGTTTGCACAAACCACTCACGGCTATCCGACAGTCGACTACGCAACGCCGCCCCCTCAACGGAGTCGCTTTCGCCGTACGGCGGCGTCTCAATGAGGACCACTCGGCGATCGGTAGCAGTCTCCGCAAGGCGCTCGTATTGCGGCGCCGCTTCTTGGCAGTGCGGGCAATCGTGATGGTGAATGAGAATCGTCCAGCGTCCCTCCTGAAGCGGAATCGCTGGGCCGAGATAAGACGCGAGCGGAAACGGCTTCCCAACCCATGATTCAGGATCGAGGATAACAATTCCATCCCCTTCCAAGAAAGCAGGCCCGGCAGGCGACGACGCCCCGCCGAACGCCACGACCGCCGCGGCCGAGAAGCCAAGAACAGCGTAGGCGCCCCCGGCTATCCAAAGCGGTTTCAACTCTTGGCGAGCCCCTCCTGGCGATCTCCAGCCCCCCCAAGCCGCCAGACACACCATGCCCGCATCCAACGCGGCTGTGATCCATGGGTTGACTTGGAACGCCCCGAAACAGCCGCACGACTCATACCCCGCCAAGCCGCGATAGGCTGAAAATGCCCCGAACAAAGCAAACAGAGCAGCCGCAGCGAAAAGTGTTTGCCTCGGCCAGCAACCGAAAATTAGCAGCGCGGCAAACGCAAGCTCCACCTGCACGGCTGCTGCCGACAAAAGCGGGGGAATCCCGTAGACAGCGGCCACCTTTGCCGACTCGGCTGGCGCGCCAATCTTCAGGGCGGCGGTCGCCAAGAGCAAGCCGCCGATCAACATCCTGACGAACCAGACGCTCCGCAGCTCATGCGGCAAACGGAGGTCGCTCAGCGGCGAAACCGTGTCGGAGGCGATTAGTTCGGGCATCGTGGAGATTGAAACCTGGCCTGGCTGACTAATCCTCTTGAAGCTTACAAAAAGTATATCTGAGCTGAAATTAGCGACAATCACATTTGATCGGACGCGCGCACGAGTCGCGAACCAAACGAGCAACCCGCGCGAGCGACCTTGCCTTTTGTCACGGCCGCACTGCTCCCCGCAGCCGAACCGTTCGTACCCGCAACACGCCTCAGTGTATAAGTCACGCAACGAAGCACTGCCCCTCGTTTCAAAGAGGCGCCATGCCCCTTTGATTCACACAGACTCCCTCTGCCGTCGCGATGAATCGGAGTCGCTGCATATTGCCGCACGCCGAAAGCGAATCGCACGCTTGTCTCCCCCACAGCCTCGCCGACGCGGGATTCTTTCAACACGCGCCAGCATGCGCGGGGCTGGAAAACACAGCGCAGGCGATTATCGGCGCGACACGAGCAATCACCGCCGCCCCCCCTCCACCTTAATCGACGCGGCTTACTAACGCGAAGCTGAAGCCTCCGTAAAACACTCTCGTCAGATGCGGTTACATTAAAACAGGTCGCGGTAATGTTCAAGGAATTTAATTGACAACAGTATCCTTAAGGCACTACTCTACGCCGGTTGAACACGCCCCGCATGAGAGGATTTGCATTTGATGCCGAGGCAATCGCCAACTGGAACGCTGGTCAATTGCAAATGTGTGCGAAGATTAGAGCAAAGAACACCTCGCCGAACGGCACCGACAATCGGCCACAGTTAAGATCTTTCTAGTGAACTTGCCAACAAATACCTCTATCCGCACAGGAATATCTCGCTTTCTAAAAAACAACGCTCGCTCAGTGCGACATGCGAGCTAGCGGACACACGTCACGGCAATAAACTTTGAACGGTTTCATTCATGGATAGCCTTGCGACAAGATTGGGCATTAGAGGACTTTCGCGAGTTTCGGTGATTCCTACCGCCGCTGCACTTACCTGCATGATGGTTGTCGCGACATGGATCGCATTGGATTCGAACTATCCAGGGCGAGGTAATCCTGCCGAGTCCACGTTGCGATTCGAAAACACGAGCATGGCGATTGGCACTGGCAGGCCAGGGCAGCGCGTGACAGGCGAAATCGTAATTGCTAACAATGCCGCAGAAGAGGCGTCCTAGGGGCCGACGCGGCAGCTACGAATACACTTCCACATCAGCCGGCATTTAAGAAATACCAAACGTCGATCCGTTCGCTCCCGCAACTACAAGCAGATCAATCGGCGATCGTCGGCTTAGAAACACGCAGGACAACGTCGCCATGAACGCCACAACTGTACGCCAACCGACGTTGCGTACACCCGTGCGCGCCGGCGTTATGAGGCTCGAAGTCATCCTCGTTGCGGCTTTTCTCGCTCTGCTGCTCCAAATCGTCCCCTCGCTTTGGGCGATCGTATGGCAAGCGATCGACGTCCGGCAATGGCCCCGAGCAGCCTGGATGACCTTGAACGTCTTCGTCATCCTCGCGCTCTTTGGAGTCCGCTTCGGACCAAGCGTTGCGACGATCATTCGCGAGCGATGGAAGCAGCCGACGCTGCGCGGACAGAGCAACGCGCCGGCAGCCACTGCTCCAGCAAGCCCGGAAGACTACGGAGCCCGCCGCCGCCGCGACGCCGAGTGGGCAAAGCGAGCGAATAAACGCCTTCCATGGCAGTAGCGAAGCTAGAACCGAGAATCACTGCCTTGCGTCACTCTCGCTAACGAGCCCCCTGTGAAGGCCGCGCAAATCGCCATTCCGCTCGGAGCAATTCACTAACACTCGAAGAAACTTTTAGTAGATGAGGGCGTGTTTTCCGACGGAGCGTGAGCAGGCACGATCAATACCAAACTTGAGAATATACGCTCTATATATGGCATCACATCGCCACGTTCAATGATGGCAGCATTTGCGATGCGTCCTGGAGTGCGTCCCATTCCAGAATTGCGATCTTTCTCGGGGTTTGTTGAGTTTGGCGGCGGGTTCGATTCCCGCCGCCTCCACTCGGACGAAGTGACTCGTCCAGTCCTATTAAGGCCCGTCCAGACGCTCCGAAAGGGCCTCTGGGCGGGCCTTTTCTAATTCTCACGAGCGGTTCAGTTTGAGACGGCGCGAGACTCTTTTAGTCCGAACGAGAACGCGGCCGCATACGTCCGGAGATACGTCGGACACTCTTGGCTACTGCAAACTGCTGCGCTACAATCGCCCAGGCGTTGTTCCGGCATGGTGCCGAACCGCAACATTGCACGATCGGAGACAATAGTGAGTATATGGAAAAGCGTATCGAGGAATCCCAGTGGTCGCGTACCGACCACGAAGCAATTCGGTCATGGGCTAGTGGCCAGATTGAAAAAAGCCGGGGAGCAACGCCGCCTGCGATTTGATCCGTTGCGCAACGAAATTGAAATCGACAACGGCCAACGAGTTCCGATCGGCGATCTGTACGGCGCGTACACGAAAGAAGAGCATTACAGGCGTGTGCCAGTGGTGCAGCGATATGTGAGCACATGGATCAAGCAACTTGCTCCTCGGCCGCTGACACCAGCCACGTCCCAATCTCGAGTGATGAAACGCCTGCTAACGAAAGCGGCAATATCGAAAGCGCTCCATCGCCAGAGCAGTCGCGGGCTAGCTGCACCGGAGAAACCTCAATCTGCCAGTTGACGTTCGGCTTGCTCGAACTATCATTTTTGGTCCGAGGCGATCGCCTCACTGCGTAATAGAGATTTATTTGCGGCGCGATCTGGAGAAGTTGGGTCGTACGGGGCCAGCTCCAGCACTCTAGGCCAATCTGAACTCTCCGCAGACAACTCGAACTTGCCGACTGCTCCCCATGGTGCAGCCGGTCGTTGTCTAGGAGACTTTTAGTGGCTGCATCATCACCCAGCGACCTCACTCCGTCCGACGATGATCGTTGGATATCTCGTCAGGATGTCGCGGACATGGCAGATGTCCACCCCCGGACCATCGACCGCCTAGACGCCGACGATAGCCCTGGCCGGACGTTCCCCCGCCCGAGTCGAATCTGCGTACCCGGCGCGAAGAGAGGTTTCCGTCGGTGGAACAAGCAGGAGATAGCTGACTGGCTCAGAGACCTGAAGCGTACTCGCTGACGAGTGGAAATCTTCCATCCGAACATATTGCTGTGTTCGGATGTTATTTCCACTCAATTAAGGAGCCAGTGAATGCTTTTGCCCGAATACCGCTTGATCGGACCGCCAAGACGCTACTGCGACGGTCGCGGCAAGCCCGCAAAGTCCTACGCTCAGAAGTTTCGTTTGTTGAACGATCCATCCCGCCGGATTCAGAGCATCACTCTGCAAACTTCAGACGGCACGGCGGCTCGCCGCCGTGCCGTCGCTTATGTGGAGCGACGCATCCAGACGATCGCGTTCGATGCAGATCCCCACGCCCGTACATTAGCCAGTTGCATCCACGCAGCGCTCGTGGAATACATTGATGACCTCACCGCTCAAGGAAACACCCGCCGGCAAGCTGACCTAGTTAAGCATCGACTCGAACGCGTCTTAACGGAAGCGAGGCTGACCGAGTACGCGCAACTCGACCCCGTGAAAGTCACGAAAGCAATCGCCGATCTTAAGGCGAAAGAAGAGTTCACGACCGTTGCTACCGCGAATAAGTATCGCGAAGCGATGCGAGCCTGGTCACGATGGATGGTGAAGAACGGTCGGTGGCCGAACAATCCGCTTGAGTTCATGCCGAAATTCAAGGGCGACACGACGACCTCCCGACGTCGAGCCATTCTAACCGACGATCAGTTCACAATCCTCCTGACATCAACCCACCAAGGCCCCCCGCGTAGGAATCTCACCGGAGAGCAGCGATACTGGCTCTACTTGCTTGCCAGCCAAACGGGGCTCCGCGCTCAGGAGCTGCATAGCCTGACGCCACAGAGCTTTCACTTGAAAGAGGCCACGCCCTTTGTCGAAGTCCACTGCACGATCAGCAAACGCCGCACGACCGATCGAGTGGAGCTGCATCCCGAATTGGCGAAACTACTCTCGCGTTGGCTTCGCGATAAGCCGCACGGCCGCGGACTCTGGAGCGATAGCGTGGCATGGTTCAACAAGGCAGCGACCATGCTGCGAGATGACTTAGCAGCGGCTGAGTTGCCGTCGACGATCTCGACGCCTGACGGGCCAGCGATCGTCGATTTTCATTCGTTTCGCGCCTATCGAGTCACGCAGGCAATCATGACTGGCGCGAACAGCCGCGTCGTCCTGGCGACCGTCCGACTGTCATGCGAGGCGTTACTCGACCGGTATGCGAAGATTCCGAAAAACGAAATCACAGCGTGCACCAGAGCGATTCCCGTGCCGAGCGTTCTAACCAAAGCCGCTCAACGTTAACTTCGTCAAGATGCACAATGTAACAGGCGGCACTACATTGCCGGGCAAGATCAAACTATTCAACGCAGCTATCGGCAAGTCGCCGACATTACCTTTTTTACAGCCAGCAGGAACACCACCTTCGATGCAATCCTCCGACGCGGGAATACCAATTTATGTACGGGCTATCGGCGAAGCGTTCGAAGCCTTGGGGTGTGAGATCGTACTCAGCCAGTCTGATGGCGACTATGTAATCAAAACCAGCCTGCCAAGCTCCGGTCGTGACGAACACGCATTTCTTACACTACGAAACCCGTCAATGGACGGAAGCGTTCATGTAGAGATTGAGCTGTCGGGATCAACAAGACTCTGTTTGTCCGATCCTCAGCTAATCGAAATCCTTGAGTCTTACGTCGTGGGCAGACTCCGGTAAGGTCCGACTCGATAGTGATAGAATCCATTAAAAATCGGAAACCCGCAGGTATTCCAGGTTATTCAATGTGGAGATCGGTTAGCGACCGCGAAAGTTAGCGTTGCTGACGATGGCGTTACCATTGCGACCATGGCTCGCGAAAATGCTCCGAGACGCAACTCCGATGACGTTGTCAGGGTTCGAAGAACCATCCAACATTGCTAGATACGATCAACCAACGACTCGACAACCACTTTCCGCAGGGAGCACGCTGCATCGTTCCACGATAGAGGTCGGAATGAATGTTTCACGAAACGCAGCGATCCGGCTAGAAGGAAACATGCCGAGCCAGCCCAAAGTCGCCGTCTACGCCCGCGTCTCAACGGACGAACAGTCCCCCGACGCCCAACTCCGCGACCTGCGCGAGTACGTCCACAACCGCGGCTGGGAGCAAGTCGCCGAATACATTGACGTCGGCGAGAGCGGCTCAAAGGATTCCCGCCCCGCCTGGAACGAACTCTGGGATGCAATCCGACGGCGGAGGGTCAACGTCGTCGTCGTTTGCGCCCTCGATCGGCTGGGACGGTCTTTGCCGCACTTGGTGAAGATTCTATGCGCCGTCAACGATTCGTCGATTTCGCTCATCAGCCTGCGCGAAGGCTTTGACCTCAATACTGCGGTAGGCAGATTGCAAGCCAACCTCCTCGCCGTCCTCAGCGAATACGAACTGTCGCTCATCCGCGAGCGAACCAAGGCCGGCATGCGCGCCGCCCGCGCGAAAGGGAAGCAGATCGGCCCAAGGAAGCGATACTTTGATGTCCGTAAGGCGACCGCACTTCGGGACGAAGGGATGGGCATCATCAAGATCGCCAGGGAACTGGGCGGCATCGGCGTCCAGCGAGTTCAGCAATGGGCCAAACACGAGTACGTTCCGAAGGCTCAGCGGCTTCGTCTTACGGCTAGCGTGACATCGACGAATATCGATCGATAGTTATCGAAGCGAAGATCGACGGCTAAAAGCAGTGCGGTCAGGGAATCTCCGCGATGTCAGCCTCGCGCTCCGAGTCACTCAAGGCCGCTTGGGACAGGGCTCGCCGTTACGCCACCGATAACGGACTCTCCCTTCGTAAAGCCCGGTCAATTCTTGTGACGCTGGCGCAAACTCAACCCAAACGCACTCGACGCTGCACGCCGCCGCTGCTCAACCCCAATCAGGTGGATCTAGCCGCCGCCGAGAAAGAACTACGCTCCAAATATCCCCACATCGTCGCCGGAACGCTCCGAATCGAGCGGCTGAAAGGCGGCTCAACGCGCCGCACCGTGGAGATTCAGTGCGAAACCCGAGGGTGCCAACAACGCCGTCGAATCCATACTTCCGACGCCTTTCAAACCACCAGATGCCTTGTATGTGCAAATCGCCACCGTAAGAAGCGCCGCTCTATCACAACCGCAAAGGAAACGCCTTGAACTACAACACCGCTCAGAACGAAGAGCTATTAGTCACCGTGCTGAGGCAAGCGTACGAGGATATTTCCAGGAATGCTGGACTCGTAGGGATTGAGTATGCAGTCCTTCTCGACCCGCGGATTCGTCATGTATTGGAACAAACGACCTATCCTGACGCGCAACGGATCAACCGAGTTCTCGTTCCGCTTGCATTTTTACTAGGTCGATTTGAAACGATGACACAATTTCGCTTCGGAATCGGCCCCGCTGAAGATCGCATCCCGATCCTTGCGACTTTTCATTCCAACGACAGCCGTGGCTATTTCATCGCGTTAACCTACGAGGAGGCTCATCGGTAATTTGGCTCGTTACGCACGAGGCGAGTACTTTCTTTGCCAGAGCGACTTGAAGACCCATCCGCCAATTCCCGTACTTCCCCGCCATGGTTACCCCACTATAGGTAGATAAGTGTACAAGTCTCTCCATGACGGAGATCTCCTCTCCCTCCGAAGTTGCGTCTCGCTGGTACGTCTGTTTCACCAGCGCATCAAGGCCCCGATCGCCGTGACGCCCCAAACGCTCAATTGCGATCCGGCATCGGCCTTGATGTTTGGCAGCCGGCTGCTGGAGCTATCGAAGGAATTGGCCGCAGCGGCCAACGGCACGGAAGACGTCTTGTTGAGCCGAGCAGCCATGGCGGTTGAGGAGTTGGGGGAGTGGCTGACGGCGAACGCCGAAGCCGACTTGCCGGCCGCAGCCGATGCACTCGGCGACCGACTGTATGTACTTTGCGGGGACGCGGTTGCCAGCGGCATTCCCCTATCTGAAGTATTCGAAGCGGTGCATGAGAGCAACTGCTCGAAACTTCCGCTCGTGACGACTGCGTTCGGAAAAGCCTTCAAGGGTCCCGACTACAAGGCACCCAATCTCGAATCACTTCTCGCTCGCTACGACGTGCTTCGGGCAGAGGACCCCGACGCCAACGAACACGACATCCTGGAATTGTGATGCAGCCTCGCTATCCTCCAACTCCCAGCAATCCGCCTAATGGCAAGCTCTGGAGCGCGTCAACTTATCTTAATTACATCCACGGAGTCGACTGCGAGTTGCGCGAGTTGTGTTTGCGTTGGGTACAAGTCTGTCGATTCGCTCGACAATTGCCTGCTGGATGGGCGTTCTTCGCGGGACGGCTCGCCAGTCTCGGCATCGATCGACTCGGACTTACCAATACGCATGTTCTAGAACTACTAGAGGCGGTTGCTGGATCGGGAGTGCGCATCCCTGAGACCGAGTGGAAACTCCGAGTCGCTCGCCCTTGGTTCGCCCTTATCGAACCGGTGGGCGACGCTCAATCAGTTCTGCCGATGCATTGGCTCGAAGGGCTGGAACTGCACGACACACGGGAGAGCGTCTGGATCGGCAAACGTGCGTTGGAACATCCCCTCTGTCCTGATTCGTTTGCCCACCTTGATGAAGAGGACGCTGGTGCTAGTAGAAAGGCAAGAAAGATTGATTGGTCCTTGTACCAGTCGCACCATTACGGCTGGCAGCGACGAGATGTTGCCGGCTCGCCCGATTCTACGGAGGCACATTCGTGATCGATCCCGATGTTGAGGCCGACTGGCTTCAAGACACTCTTGCCGACGTGGCCCGGAAGATACGGCAGCCCGGCGTTAATACGGCTCAGTTGGCGGACTGCGCGTCGGTGCTCGAACGGATTGTCGGCGATCTGCGGGGGACACCGCCGGTGGAGACGCCTCCAGTGGCTGCGAGAAGCAGTCGGACGCGATGGTGGCTGACAGTCGCCCTTGGCTTCGGGCTATTCCTGACGTTGCGACGACTCTTCAGCAACGACCGCAATTCCTAGCCTGATCACCTTCAACTCGGGAGTCGATGTTGCAACGCCCTAAAGATCTCAGCCGCGGTGAACTAGAACGCATCGTCAACGAGTTGCAGCAGGCTCTCTACCTGCGGTACGACGAGGAGGCAGATGAATTCTTCTGGGATCCGGCGAAGGAGTGGAGCGGGTTTGACGTCTGCGACGCGATGGGGCACGTCCTCGGCGAATTGTCGATGATTCCCGAAGAGCTGAAGCCGTTCCAGTAGGGCGGCGAATTCGACGACTACTATATACAGTCACGGCGGAGGGTGGCAGCTAGTCCCCCCTCCGCCGTTGATGCTAATGCCGCCAGTTTCGAACTATTCGAGGGCGTCCTCGACCGTGTCGAACGCCTCTTCGGCGTCGTCGATGTACTCGATTTGCAACTGGGCCAAAAGTTCTTCGCGAGACATCTCGCTGTAGCCTCTGTGCCCCGACCAGAGGATATCGCCGAGCCAAGCCTGCAAATCCCTGGCCTTCTCTTTGTACATTCCTTCGACCAGCCGTTCATGAAGGACGCCGGCCAGCTCTAACTCTACTGAGTTAGGTTTGCCTTCAATGGTCGGTTCGGCGACGACTCGATCCTCCGCCCAAGCGACGAATCCCTCCTGCGTGAGGGGATGAGTCAGCCCCTCCTCCACTTCCTGCATCTCAACCAGTACCGAGCTGGGATAGGGCACATCGTAGGTGAAGACGAACTGCAGCTTGTTCTGCGACAGGTCTTTCGAGTCGATGCGGCCTTGAATATTCAGCAGCACGGCGTCGTGAAGGTCGGCAAGATACTCCCGAGCGATGGCGTGCGGAGTGGCTGCGTCCGTACGGATCTTGCCGTATTGCTCGGTCCGTTGGAGTTTGGCGTCGTTGGGCGAGGCGTAGCGGGTGTAGTTGAATCGACGCCATGGGCAGCTCCTAGAGGGTTGAGAAGGAACTGCTTCTTCTAGCACCGAGAGGGGGTAGAGATATGCTGAGTGCCGTCACTGGAGCATTCCCAAATGACCGTTTGAGAATATCCAATAAGCAGAACCTTAGAATATTTCCTCATTCGGTTTTGAGACACCGCTGGCAAGATACCTCCGAGAATACTCAGTGACCAGCAGCCGTTTGAGAATAGTGCGCCAGACCTAGCATCGCCAACTCCACGGAGAAGCGGTCAGTCTCTCGCCAAGATTAGAAAACGGCACTCAAATTTAGTCACTGACGCCATTGCTCCGGAACGGTCCAAAAAGCTCGCCAGAATATGTTCAGAACGAATGGCAGACGAGGTCATGTAGGGGCGGCGAGCTTAGTCTTCCTACCCGTAGAAGCCCGAAGGCATGGCATGAGAAACGCCTCCATCGCTTCTTGCGCCTTACGGACGGCATGGTTGTGTTCGCTTTTCCAATCCATGTCGAACAGGTTGTCGATTTGCCTCCGCTCATCACTTGAGACATCGACGCCGCTGGAGAGCTTCGTTCTAGCCTCCAATATTTGGATTACGTAGCTCCGTATGGGACGACGCAACTCGACGACCTCGTCTCCCCAATGCGCGCGCCCCTCAACGATCGCATTCTCGAATTCCGCGTAAACGCGATATATCTCATCGTTCATCGGTGGCAGTCGCCCACGTCTTACAGGACGCAGCGATTTTGCCATTCGAACCAAAGTGTAATTCAACACCAGAATTCTCTTGGCAATCTCGTATTCGCTTTGACCGACTAGTTGACGCTTCCATGCGTTGACACCGATGGTTGCTAAGTAGGCACCCCACGACACAACTAACAAGGACCCGAATTGAACGAGTAGCGTTCCCGCCTTCAGGGCTTCTTCAAACTCCATCACATTGGCCCCCAACGTCGCATGAATTGAAGCGAGCAGCATTTTTGAAGGATTATACATACTTTTGCTGTATTCATAGCCTCTTAATGAGATATCGCAAGCGCCAGTGATTGAGAGCAGATTCGCCTCAGAGTTTAAACTGCACATCCTCCGATCCCTGTGGTTAGGTGCTGATATCGAACCACCGTTCGATACTTCAGAAAATGGCCATCTTCGAGACGGCCAAACTGAGGTTCGAAACGCCTGATGGCTGAACGGATTTTGATTAACTGCGAGCTGCGGTCGCCTACCTATCCATGTACGGGTTCGATAACGGAGCGTCGGACCGACCGCCGCAAATTTCTACGCGACCAGAAGGGACAAGATGCGACAACTTCGTCGATGCCCTTCCTCGCGCCTACCCTGCATGCCTACCGTCCGGTAGCGTTCATGAGCGGCAAGCATTCCATTAAATCTGCGATTGCCGTCGGCGACGCCAGTCCAATCCTTAACCCTGAAAACGGATGCGTCGCAAGCAAACCTACCCGTGAACGCAGGCCGTTAGTTGGATAGCAGCCCGCGCTCAGTATCGAGCAAGACGCATCCGAAACCAACTAACCGGCCCCGGCGGGCCACCTTTGTCTTGCTCACCCGCCGGGGTCGCGCTGTATCCAGAGCAAGACAATCATGAACCTCATGAATAATCTACGCGGCCTACTTCACGAACAGGAACTTGAGGGGAAGCCAACCGATTGGGGGCCCGACTTCGAAGAGCGTTTGATCTCGCTCCTGCTCGAAAAGCCAGATCTCTTCTCAAAGAATGCGGCCTATCTCGGCCCCAAACTCTTTACGTCGATTCCTTGCATGTTCGTCATGCTGCAGATCGCGGACAGCTATCAGGCGCACCGCGTCGTGCCGTCTCGTGAAATCCTTCGGGAACAGCTAGCGAAGCAACTGACGGCCGACGATCCCTGGGAAAAGATCTTCGCTGTCGTTGAATCAAAGCCCTCGCCTAGAGACGTCCCTTTTGTCACCCAAGAACTCGACAGCTTCATCGCCACTAGAATCCTCAGCCAACTCAGAAGCGATGAGATGATCGAGCTCATGGTATCCAATGACGCTCCGCTAATCGCCACCAAGGTTAACGAGATCTACGCCGAGTACGAGACATTCTGCCGCGGCGAAGCCAAAGATTCATTCTCCGCAACGGAACTTGTCGCAGGATTCCCTCAACAGCGACCTGCAGTCGTCGATGGATTCTTTCGAGAGGGCCAAATCGCCAACATCGTAAGCAGCAGTAAAGTAGGCAAGTCGTGGCTGATGTACGGGTTAGCCTTGTCAGTCGCCAGTGGACGTCCCTGGTTCGGGCACGACACTCAATCCGGTCGCGTCCTCTTGGTGGATAACGAACTACAGAAGGAAGACCTCTCCTTTAGACTCCGTTGCGTCTCGGATAAGATGGGCGCACCTCTGGATGCCCTGGACATTTGGACGCTTCGTGACACTCCCCAGAGCTTGAGCGACCTACGGCCGAGGCTCAAATCGTTGGGGGCAGGGCAGTACAAGCTGATAATCTTAGACGCCAAGTACAAGCTCGTCGAAGCCGACGCCAGCGAAAATGACAATGCCGATGAAGCTCGCTTCTACGCCATGCTAAGCGAGATTGCAGGAGCCACCCAATCAGCCATCGCCCTCGTCCATCATTCCACCAAGGGCGATCAGAGCGAGAAACGCGTCACCGACGTTGGCTCCGGGGCTGGGACGCAGAGTAGAGCTGCCGATTGTCACATCGTTCTTCGAGAACATGAAGACGAAGGCAAGGTCGTTCTCGACGCCGCCATCCGATCCTTTAAGCCGGTGAAACCGCACGTCCTATACTTCCAATGGCCGCTGTGGCTGTTAGACAAAGAAGCTGACCCCGCCAAGCTGGCTACAAAGCAAGGGCGAGATCAGAAGGCCAGAGATCAAGAGGGCTGCAGTCAGGTTCTAAATCACCTACGAGATACTGGGGCGGCAACTCCCAGCAAACTCCGGGCGGGGGTAGGAATTAGTGCGGATCGATTGGCAAAGCTGCTTCGTCAGCTAGTCGCTGCGGGAACCGTCACTGAGAATCCCATAAAGGTTCGAGGAAACCCAACTTTTGAATATGACGTTGTCGGTACGTTGTCGGCCGAGACATGCCCCCTACAACACTAGAGCCGACAAGGGCCGTCGTGTGTTGTCGACGTCCCTTAAAAGGGGACATCGACAACGTCACCCCCCAACGATGGCCTTTCCCTGTCGGATAGTGGGCAGACAACGTTAACCGACAACAATATTGAATAGCATATGTAGATCACGGCTGGAGTAATCGGAAGCGCCGGGCAACCACTAGAATCTTCTGAGTGCGTGGAGCAGTTCACGATAACAATGACCTAGCCGGAGGAGAACTAGCAGTTGCAGTTGAGTCTGATCCCTTCAAATCGCCACTTAGCCGCATACCCTCCACTGGCTTTCCTCTAGCCTCCCTTGCTGTCAGTTGTTCCTTAGCTATACCTGGAACCCTGAGCGCTGAAGGCCAACCGAAGGCCCGGAAAGGCTTCGAACGGATAGCCCCCCTGGATCGGCTGCCACTAACGTTGGCGTCAGTCAGCTTAAACTGAATTCGCCGGTTGATGGTTGCGGCCCGTCGCAGACGCCAGCGATGTCATCATGATGCTAGGGGGAGCGTTTCGTGTAGTTCAGGCTCGACACACACCCGTTGGGTCTAACCGCTAGGCCAGGCCAGCGGAAAGCCAAGAAACCCAACGGCGGGATACTTGGACTATCGGGATGGCAAGGGCCCAGCTTGGTAGCGACAATTATCCGACCACCAAGTTTTCATCGCCGCCCTTGAAAAACAACGTCCTCGGAATCGTATGGGGAAGGGGATCGGCACCCCGCTCGCGATCTGAGCCGTCGCCAATCGCTGCAGCAGAACTCGTCGTGTAGCCTCGGAGAGGCTCGCCAATACCCTAAAAGATTATGCGGCAATCAGTTCTACTCGCGATGAGCAGAGTTCCTGTTGCTCGGCAAACCGATACCACCAGAGGCGTTTACTGTGCGATCCTGTAAGAACCTCACGACTCGCTTCGAGCGAGAATTCAGACGCCAATTACTTACTATTACGTTGACGTTAAGGCTGCGCGGTTGACGAAATCCGCTCTCTATTATTCGCCGGCCACGGCTCTCAAGAAGCGGTCGACGCCTTCAAGATTCTCATTACCGCTCACATCTCGGTGCCATCTCGCAAGGTTTTCAAGCTCATCCCATGTATCTCGATCCTGAGTAAAATCTGGGTCGCATTCGTACTTCTCCATGGTGATGCTCATCCCCAAGGCATTCCTCCCCGTAACGTTGCCGACGAAGCGAAACATCCCTGATACCACCACCTCATTGGGACCGGCGGAACCGCCATAGTAGTTTGATCTAAAGTCCTTAGGGATAACAATGACTTTCGGAGGCTGTCCCGGATTCCCAATAAAATGGTCGTCTCCATCAATCAGGTACGTGATACCCCCTGCGTGCATGAGCTTCGCTCGTTGACTTAGTAGCTCACCCCATCTACTCCAGAGCGCCTTAAACGATCTCAGTTTCGCTGCATTTTGTCGGTCGCTGAGAAGTTCCTTCCACTCTGGCAGATATTGCGTCACTTCCTGCCGAAGTTGCTTGCGAATTGCGGCCGCCGATGATTGAGCTGGCGCCACCATATTCAGAGAATTTCTCGGAACGGAGTTCACGAGCAACCCGAGAAGGCAGAGCCCTGCGACCGCGATCGCAATCCTCGGGGACCAACTCTTTCGCCGATGTCGCCGAAAGACAGAGCGTACTTCATCAGCAGGTATCATGTGACTGGCGGGTGGCGACGCTGGAACATCAAAGAGTCCCTTTACTTTGCTTGCCTCAATTGGTTGCCGCATTTCTTCTCGCCTGATGAGGTCCGTCGTCTTCAGCTTGCCCGACAGGGCGAGTTGCCGTAACTGGGCATCAACGCATGGTCCTCGCTCCTCTGTTCCGATTGTGACGAACCAGTTGGCCATACCAGTTTCCTCCGTTGGGCGGTGCTGCGAGCAATTTGAGAAGTCTTCTAGCTGCACCCAGATATCGACTATAGTCGACAGACATTCATGAACCAAGACTTGATACTCCCGGCATGGGCAAACGCCGGGATACTCTGCTGATTGGAGAAGTCTTGCGTGCAGCCCGCTTAAAGGCGGGGCTGACGCAGGAGGCGCTGGCGTTCGCAGCTGATGTGGACCGGACCTACATTTCTTATCTGGAGAATGACCAGAAGTCGCCGACGCTTGAGATGCTCGTGAAAGTCTGCCGGGAGCTGAAGCTGCCTGTGTCGGAGCTGATCAAGCGGGCGGAGAAGTTAGCAAGTTAACCGCCAGCAGCCCCCGCCATCTCTAATCGTTTACATTCGAGACGCGGGAACCGAACCAGAAGACGCAGTTTCCCAACGCGTTTCAGAGCAGCACCTTAAGGCCCCAGCGAGCGAAATGTCTGCACTATGCCTGCATTGCGATGGCAACGCCTGTCACTGCATAGCATCTCTAGACCTGACACTCGTACGAATGACAGAACTCTGTCCATCGCTTTCGGTTCGAATCCGAAAGGCCACCTATGCGATCAGCTTAGACGCAGGACCGCTATGCGATGAGTGGCAGATTGGGTTGGAGCACGGCTAAGTATCGGCAACAATAGATGGCGTCGCTGTTATCTGCTTCCTTTCCTTATCAGCCACTTGCCATCTCATGTCGCTCGACGATCTTCCAGCTCGCGACAGCAATAGCGAGCTTGCTGCATTGGCGGAGAGCGTTTTTGAGTTGGCGGTGGCAGAATTAGCGCAGTTCGCAGTCCAAAAGAAGGACCGAAATGACTATGGCAGTGATTTCCAGCTGGAAGCTCAGCACTCTGGTGGTATGACCAACTACCGCGTGCATGTTCAGCTGAAGGGTACAAGGGCCAAAGGCAATCGTGACGGTTCTGTTAGCGTGTCAATCGCACGCAAGAATCTCAATTACCTCCTGCGACAAGCCCATTCCATATACGTCTGTTATCACGAGCCAACAAAAGGGCTTCTTGTCCGCACAGCTGAAAGCGTGTTTCGGGAGGTGGGGCACCAGCACGACGGCGGGCAAGCCCAAAACAGTCTGACAATTCGATTTGCTGCTCCGTTCGATCACAACTTCCAAGCTGCTCTTCATGCCAGAACGGTCGCAGCATCGACGACGCTACGAGATGACAGACTTCAATGGATTATGATGGAGCCGGACCATTTTTATGAGAAGGTAATTGCAAACGTCCCGTCTATTACGGTTCCCGAGGCGCCGGAGGAGGCGTTTATATGCCTGGAGTCGCTCTTCAACCAAGGACAGGACGAAGTAATTTCGAAGGCGTTTGGACAATTCGCCGCTGCTTTAGGGCTGGGAAGTTCTAATCTCATTTATGCGTATCTGTCTGAGATAAACCTAGCGATGCGACATAGGCGGTTCGACCGAAGTCGGGTTCAAGAGGCCATCCTCTTTTTAGAGAAGATCGAACAAGATCCTGCAGGCGTTCTATATTGCCAAGCCAATGGATACTCGGCGTTGGGACAGATTGATAATGCCAAGCGATATTACCGTCAGGCAATCGAGAAGTTAGGCGGCCAGAATCCCCATCTTGAAGCCATGTGCTGGAAGAATCTAGGCACGGCCATTGAGCAGGAAGGCGACCAAGCTGAAGCCTGCAAGTGCTATGAATCTGCTATTCGACATGAGCCCCAGTTGATGGAAGCGCACATGGCTCTCGCACTTGCACGCGTGAAGGTCCATGAATTGGACTCTGCATTGAAACATTTTAGATGACGTTTCAGCCTATATTGCCAAGGACGCGACAGATGCCGCGCACTTATGGGATCGAGTTGGCCATTGGGCTCAAGTCGATAAGGAGTGGAGAAAAGCCGAGGAGCACTATCGAAAGGCATACGAGTTAGAGCCTGAACGGTACGGATACTGCCTTGGCACGGCCCTTAATTGGTTAGAGCGTTACGAAGAATCCTTGCCCATGCTCCTAAATCAGGCAAAGATCCATCAGCCCAATGCATTGAGTTGGTTCCAGGTGGCGGTAGCACAAGAAAAGTTAGGCGACATCGACGGATGCAAAGAGTCGTTTCGCCAGGTTGTTAACCTGGATCCGGACGATGCTACTGCGGCATTCAACCTCGGTGGAATCTGCTGGAACCACGGTCCGAAGAGCGAAGCAATTCAGATTTGGACTGAGGCAATAATGCAGTTTCCAACGCATCCGCTAGCAATGGAACTGCGTCAGAAGTTGCCACACTTCTTCGGCGACTGTTAACGAACATTAAACATCCCCATTGCCATTGCCGCAGTCCCAGCTTAGGGCCAGTTCCTTAGTTTAGTTTCGTAGACGGGTTCGCCGACTGCACCGCCATCATGGTAGCGATACACTGCCCGTATGTCGGTGTGGCCAACATACTCATCGTGCGGATTCTTGCCACCGGATCGTTCGCGTTGACCCGATACAACCCAGACTAGCGACAACTTGTTTGATGCTAGGAAATCATCGAGCGCATCGCGACGTACTAGCAATGCTGGTGCTCCCTCAGCATATATGGCCGGATCGAAGGCAACGAGTCGACCACTCTGGTCCATCCAGTGACCGTCTTTGCCTATCTGCAAGCCTAGTGAGGCAACAACGAAACTACAGGGAACGTAGAAGGATACGGCATCGACAAGAGAGGCGTCGGAGGCCGTATGTTCCATCGAATACCGCTCGACCCCAGCCAATACCTGGACCGGTAGCTCGTCCCAAGTGCCTCGAGTCCAGCCATCGGGACTACCGCTCGCGCCGACCGAATACTTGTAAGCGTCGCTCCAAAATAATTCACCCCAGAATACGTGCGAGTGCCTGACATCGTCATCCGGCATCGCGTCCGGACGCCATTTCTTCTTCGAAGTCCACTTCAGGAATACGGGCAAATCCTCGGATCGCACGAAATATCCGGCAATCCTATACCAGATGTTTCGAACTGGTAATTCCCAGTGACGGTGTCCTGGTTTCGTCGGCTGTTCCCATTCATAGTAGCCATTCATCGTTACCCATTGGTTTCCGCTTGGATCGCAAGGAAAGATCATTGCAGTCGGATCGGGCAAATTATCGGTGCGGCTAATCCACTCCACGTCGTCGCTCGGAAGTTCCCATTGATCGAAGGGATTATCGAACCACCACGTCTGATTGAAGTGCGTTAGCGACTGATTCCTCGTAGAAGCAAGAAGCATCGAAGGATCAATATCGCGCCCGTAGGAGACCTCCCATGGCCCTTGGAGAGCAGCTTCGTCTTCTAACCATTGACTGCTTGCGCAAAAAGTGTCTGCCAGTCTGGCCTGCATCTCTGCTAGTGCGATCCAGCAATATTTCTTCCCAATACTTTCTTCAACGCAAACAGGGTCGCTATCAGTGCGAAAAGAATGGTCGAACCTTCCAAACCGAGGAGCGGACCAGCCACGATCGCGGATGCGAGCAGACATCCATCTTCGTGCCGCGTGATAGTTGATGCGACGCTCATTCGAAAACACCCAAGGTTCCTCGAAGTAGTCGGCTAGATACGCATTAAATCGTGCGTGCTTGGCGGTCCCCCGCCGAAGAGTCGCGACGAATGCTCGTTGGCATGACCGGAACTTCTTTTCCGCCGCGGCCTCAGCTTTGCTCATTCTATGTTCGCGCTGCAGTCGCCGATAACGAGTGTGAGCAGCGCGAAGCGACGAGAACGCTTTTCTTTGTAGCGGTGTGAGGAGCCTGCCGTACTCACGTAGTTCACGCTCAGGCGTCCTGGTGGGACTACCGTCCAGACGTGTGGACCGCCATTCGCTGAAATCTGTCACATACTTGGCGAAATCGCCATAAGGGCCGTATATATACTCGCGATAAAGGCAGCTCTGCGAACTCAACACCTCATCGCGTGACGGAATTTCACCATCTGCTGGCCATTGGCAGTTATAGGGTGGCCGGAGCACCCTCGTGTCTACAGAAATTGGCAGACTTCTTGCAATTGCCAGTTCAACGGTCTGCCGTAAGTAATCTCGCTCCACGAGATGAGAAGGCGGCGATCCTGAGTCAAAGTACCTGTCGTAAACATAGGACGCCAACCCGATCAGAGCCCCGATATCGTCGGCACGAGCCGATGCTCCAAACGCTACTGCGGCAAGCCGCTCGGAAACATATGGATCATCCACATCTTCAAACCGCTTTAGCAACTGGTGGAGAAGACCAAGTCTCTCTTCATGAAGTCGAACTAGACCTTTGGTCGCGGAATCGCGAAGGCGTCTGTGCGAGCAGGTGAGAAACCAACCAAGCGTGATGCCAGCCAACCGAGCTACTTCCTCTTCCCCGTGCCAATCCTGAGATTGATTCCAAGCCCAGCTGATCAACCGGTCCACTGCCTTTTGGCGACCGCATTGTCGAAAGAGAAACGTTGACCACCAGGAATCCCGATCTGGCATGTCTGCGGCCTCAAGCAGAGTGGCGAGATAATCCGCATTGAGGGGATGCGAAGGAACGGGGGCAAGCGAAACGAGAGCATTCAGTAGCTCGTCGGATGACTCTTCATCCTTCTTCGGAAGCGAGCGTTCAATGAACTTGCGTGTGTAGTCAGTGACGGCTTTGGGATCTCGCCAAGCGAGGCTCTCGTACATGGCGGAGCGCATTGCCCGACTTTCCGCCACGCCTGGCGAGACATCGATTAATTCAACGCCAGTATTCTCGGGCAATAGTATAGCCAGGGCCTCGATAATCCCGCCGAACTCCCAGACAGCTTCTTCGTCGGCGACAAACTTGTGGAATGCTCCTTTCGACTTGAAGGCTTCACCGATTGAATGAGGCTGAACATCCTTCAAGAGCCTCTGCACGAAGAGGTAGTCGGATAAGCGTTGGTAGGTGAAGCGGACGAACTGCCGTTCCGCATCGCCCTGCCAATCTGGCACTACGATAACTAGCGACTCAGCTTCCAAGTGCCGCAGTAGAGAGCGGCTATGACCGGTCGAAGGGAGGATGGCCTCAAGCAGGCTCTTCGCCTCAGAAAAGAGCAATTGGTCAGTACCACGGTTAAACATCGCGTCTGCCAACGCCTCGATGGCTCGTGTCACCACGAGTTCACTCTTGTCGTAGTCCAAGCAGTCTTCCGCGGCGAGCTTCTCATCAACCGCTCGAATAAGAAACTTGAATACCTGCGTGAAACCACGCATTCCCAGAGGAATGCGTCTCACGCCAGCGTCCCGTAAGCCCCGGCACAGGAGTACTAGGAAAAGTGGGTTATCAAACTCCGGTTCCAGTAGTGGGGCAGCCGGCTCCAACTCGAAATGACGAAAGAACTTCGTCGCCGCCTCAAAAGTATGCTCCGAAAACCCAGAATGATGGATGAAGCTAAATGAGCGCTCGGAATCGATCGGAATAACATGCGAACGGTATACGTCTCGCACTGATATGCACAATCTTAGCCAAGGTCTGTCGCGGAGTTCCTCTGCGAAGGCAGCGATATGATGAGACCAAAACCTCCCCCCAGACCCTTCATTCAGCGCATCGATATAGATCGTCGCCAATCCGCCGCTTGCTTGGGCTGCTGCTTGCAGTCCGCCTAAGAACTGTTCGCGGTCGCAACTCAATCCGGCGAGACGGATTAGCTGCGTCCATGGCTCATCCGTCGTGAACTGCTCCCCAAAGAAGAGAAGGGACGGCCTGCCGGCCGATAAGTCCTCCGCTAGAAGGTCACAGAGAAGATGTGTTTTTCCGCTTCCAGCTTCTCCAACGAGCGCAACTGCGTTGGCATTTGAACAACTGCACTCAATGTCACGAAGGAAGTCCTGGAATGTCGATATTCGCGAGCCTACTTTATCGAGAGCTCTAAGCTTGTCGTCGAACGGCAGCTGTGCATACGTAGAGGGTGGCCGTTCAGACTTCTTGAGCGCATCTTTCTGGAGACTGGCGAACTCTGCCTGAGCACAGTAGACGGCATCCATAGCACTGTCTGCTAATTGCGACCATTCATTGGTCGGCAGCGCGGCAGTGAGTGTCCATCGTTCCTCAAGAAAACCCGCTGACGCCCAAAGTCGAAAAGAAACAAGCAATGCGTCGTATGCGGCATTCAGTTGCACTAAGGCATTCTTCGCTTCAGGAAACTCATCTTTGCACCAGACCGTATTGGAGGAATGACGCAAATCGCGAAGTAATTCGCAGGCTGCTTCCCAAAATCGATGAGTCCTTCGGAAGCCTACAAAAGTCCGCTTTGCCTCCGTATCAATATTCAGCTCGGGAATATATCTTGTTCCCGCGGTTTTGACTGATTGATTGCGACGCCTTTCGAACCACTCAGAGGTTAGTACAGTCTGGCCGAACCAATACCAGCACGCTCCTCGGTTCGCGGGCGCTGTCAATCGTTGGGTCAGTTCATGGCTACCCCAGAGCTCGAATTCTAAAGTCCGACCTTGAGCAACGGCAAAAGCCGTCCAATGCGATACCCACTCTTCCCAACGTTGCTGAGCAGTGATAACGCTATCTCGCCTTCCATCTGGCAGATCCAGTGGTAGGCATACGAAATACTTTGTCAGCTGGGGATGCGCATAAAACGCAGTCTCAAATGACTGGTCAAGTTGTGTCCATTGAGCGCTCGTCAGCGAATTCGGGAACCACTTTGCTTGCCAACCCCATTCCTCGCCCGTTGGGAAACGCCACAGGCATTCAATTCCTGCGTCCGGTCTACCCTTGCGTTGAAATCGGCATCCATCCTGCGGCAGCTCAGCCGCGGCAAGCTGGCAACACAGCTCTTCAAACGATGACTCGTATGGCTGCTTTAGAGTACTCCACTCCATTGTCATTCCATAGTTAAGCACGCTCCAATCGCCGATGTGACTCGTTCACCGGCCATCGAAGCACTTATAGATCCTGGCCAACTTCGCGCTTATGCCTCAACCACTTAACGATGATCATTTGTCGTATTCTTTATTATCACTCGGTGCTTCGCTGTCATCGCTTATCACCTCTGCAGTTGAGTAAAACCGCTTAATGATGTCACGGAGTTGTGTTTGACTCAACTCGTCAAGCCATTTGAGCAGCTCTTGCCGCTTCCACACTTTGCATGAAATGCCATGGCTTTTCGCGTTGGCCGTCGCATACGCGTCTGCGTCGAGATCTAGCTGTCCACTCGTAATGAAGAGTGCTTCCACGGTGGAGTAATGACCTGTTACGTTCCATCCATACTTATCAGCGGCGGCTTTGCAGCGGTTGACAAAGTGTCGCTGAACTTCAGCTACGGACTCCTGATAAGTTGCATGTCTGCCTTTGCACTCGATTAATTTGCACTCATTGCCTCTAATCGCCACGACATCCACCTCATATTCGTTTCCGTCCTCATTACTTCGAATGCCTTTCTGGAGCGTGACTTCGTATCCAGCGGCTCGCCATGCAAGAGCAACGATCAATTCAAAGAGTGCGCCTTTGAGGTTGCCTACTACGCCCTCTCCTAAGATCGTTCCCGAAGCAATGGACAGCGTTTTCTCTATCTGAGCTACTTGCTCTTCGCTCGTCGTGGAAGCCAGTACTTTCCAGAGGGACTTCATCAGCTCGTCAACGTTTCTTCCGAACACGTCGCGAAGCGGAACTGGTATTGCGCCAGCACGACGTAATGTGTTCCATGCATCATTGGAGAAAGACGGAGCGACAACGACAGGGACTAGAGCGATCGTCCTCCATCTGAAAGCGACGCTTTTGTAGCGTTCCATCAGGGCTTCGGAATCTATTTTTCCGAATGGTCGGTATCCCAGAAAGTCGAGCGCTAGGAATGCTTCTCTGGCCTGCGTCTTCCTTAGCGTTGAATCACGGGTGAACGGCCCAGCATAGAAGGGACCATGCAAGTCCCAATGTGTCTGATTGAAGCTTTCGATCGAAGTCTCGGTCGTGCGGCATGAGTGCTGGTCGTATGCCAAGAGAAAGCTGTTTCGAAGCCAGTCTCTGGCCTCTTTCAGTAACGTAAGCTCGCTCCGCAGTTTGTGCTCGAAGGCAGCGCGGCCAAGCTCTGGAGCTCCAAACTGAGTTCCAATGCGAAAAATGTCGAACGAAATGCCAACAGTTTCAATTAGCTCCAAATGGAGCAGTTCGCTGACAACCTCCAACAAAGGAAGGCGCCCCCCTGCCGCCGAAGTGTCTCCGTCCGGAAGGCACGCAGAAGCTTTCCCAATTTGTCCGTAGGTGATCCAACCCTTGTTGGCGAGGATGATTTTGTAGACGCGTTGCAAAGCTGGCTTCTGGGCCAACATCTTGCGAACTGCTGTCGCGTACGCACGGCCGCGGTGTGCCGGGAGATAGTAGAGATGGCTCCTATCGAACCGTACTGGTGCTGTCGAAAGAATCTGTTTTCTCTGGGTCGCCCGCTGAATCTCTTTGCGGGCGTTCGCCAGCGTCGATGCGAGCTTGGAAGCGACTAATCGTGCAGCTAGGGAGCTCGAACTGAGCGGCCCCTCATTCGCGAGAATACGTTCAGCGGCAGTGGCTTTCGCCGTCATTGGCGCCTCATGTTTGGACTGCGTGACACTCTTGCTGTCTCAGCTTGGATTGATGAATATTCGCAACTCATTGTACCGCAACGAGTTGCGTCAACTCCAGTCTTTTCGCGAGGTGTTGCCCCTATTAGATAGATATTACAGTATGGGCTGTGTGACACTGTTAGGGATCGGCGAGGCCGATTGGCGTAAATTCCCCACCCTCTGACCGCTACACCACGATCTCGATTTGATCTGACGCCAAGAGGTTCGAGCTAATCAACTCTTCGCGTGCCGCCGCAGGATCATCGGTGAAAAAGAAAACCCTAAGATTTGCCTTTGCTCGCGAAAAGCAGACATACGCCAATTTTCGCGTCCGCTCCAACTGTCCGTCTTTCGGCGTTCCCGCAACTCCTGGCGTCAGAACTTTGGAAAAACTGTAGTTGTACCAGCCGGCTTCAACGTCATCGAGAACTACCACTATGTTCTGGTACTGCTCGCCTTTGACCCCGTGCTGAGTGCTGAAGGGCGTGTTCTCCGTCACAAACTCAACGTACGCTTCGATCTCGGCCGTAGACATCGCAAAGAACGCATCCGCTAGCCAATCTGCTTTGTCCTCAGCGTGACGAAGCTCGTCGTAGGGCTCTGATCGAGTTGGGCGGGCTAAGTGCGATGTAAGTCGAGTGCCGCACTTTGTGAGTGACACTGAGCCCGCCCACCGAAGCAAATCCCCAAGCGAGCTAGTAGCCCACTTGCTCTGCAGTTCACCTATCAACTCTGTTGCAAGTGCCTTCATCTGCTTGACGGTCCGTGTCGCATTTATTCCATGCGGGTCAAATGCTGGACTGCAGTTTCGAAGGACCTCCAATGCACTCTTCATGTCGTTCGTGCGTATCGAACGAAGAAGAGGATACAGCGTCGAGACAAAAGGCAGAGTGAGATAGTGAGTGCCTTTCTCAAACGCCTCTTGACTGCGTGAGGACGCAAGTTCACCAGTAAACAGCTCTTGCAACTGCGGAAAGCCCATTCGCCGGGCGATCATTTGTCGAGCGAGAAACAAGTACTTTGTGTCATCATCGCCGAGGTTCCATCTGGCTAGAGCCTCATCAAACCGCCGGGATGTACGTTCCAGTTGTTCAGCGGTGTATCGTTTTCGAGGACCTTGAGGAGTTTCGGCTTGCACTAGGCAGAATAGGACGCTTCCTTCTCTCGTGGCGTTATCCCCGGCCGGCTTCTGCCTTACATCGGTCCGGAACGAGTTCAAAAGGGCCGTCACAGATCGAGCGCAACGATAGTTCTCTTCTTTCGTTATTGTTACGATGCCATCGCTATGAGAGAAATCTCCTGCTCGCTTGTCGTAGATCTGCTGCATGGGATCGCCGAAGTAGCCTATGAGCGGACGCTTGTTCTTCTGCACAAGCGAGTTCAAACCCATAACAACCTCTTCGAAAGTATCCTGAGCTTCGTCCACGAAGATGTACGGGTATCGCTGTCCTACGATCTTACGAAAACGATCATTTACCTGGAGCATATGAGAGGCTACGCGTACGACGTCATCGTGACTCAGTTTGCCGCTGGCGTAGTCGCTAAAATTTGAGTCACCGTAGTCGAAACTTTCGATTGAAGCCACGTGCTTGATAGCCTCTTGTAGCTGCGAGACCTTCGCTCGAGCCTCGACTGCCTTAACGCTATTGCCACCATTATCATCTGCCTTTTTCTTCTCTATCTGATCCGGTATCACCTTCTCGGTCAGTGCTTCCTTAATGCAGGATGTGAAGCGACCACTCAGACTCCACATAAACGAGTGCAGCGTGGAAATCGCAAACAGATCGTCCCACTCAAGTCGCCCTGAAATTACCTCTACGGCTCTCTTGGTGTAGGCGATGCATGCTATCCGTTGCCCATCTCTTCGAAGGTTGGGTCCAACGCTCTTGCGCAAATGCCTGAGAGCCTCGATCAGCGACATCGTTTTCCCCGACCCTGCCCCAGCAACGACTGCGAAAGATGTGTCGGAGTCGAGGCACTGTCTGATCAGTACGTCTGACTTTGTAGGGCTAAAAGTGCTCATTTAGCTGCGGCACTCCTAGTCTTAGGCTTAGGCTTAGACTTAGGAGCAACTTGGGCCATTGCAACTGGCCTGATACGGCCTTCTAGCCATTTCAAGCCATCTGCAATGTACGTCGGTGTGCGAAACTTGCTTGTCGATGTCAGGACGTCGAGTGCGAACTCCGTCTTCTTGAAAGCCGACGAAGCAACATGGCTGAACACTTGGTCGTACTCCGACGCAAGATCGGGGGCTGAACTAAGGTCGAGTTTGAATGTACCCTTACCTAGGCGAAAAACTTCCAGGTTCTCATAGATGAGTGCCTCTTCGAAAGTTCGGGCATGAAACTTCGCCTTTTCCTTCCCGCGCGAGGTAGGCACCGGTCTTTGGTACGCAACATAACACGCTCCGTTCGCGAGCACTTGCTGAGTTGCCTTGATGGCGATGTAGTCGACAATAGTCTTCTTTGAAAAGAAGAAGCCTAGGGTGGCATTCGATGAGCAAGCTCCAGCATGGTCAGCACGGCACACCGTGTTCGACTTCTTCGGATCAACGGAATCAATGTCAGTAATTACTAGGTAGGGAACGCACAAAAACTCTAATAGGCTTGCGAACTTGCTGGCGTACGCACCACCTACCTCTAGAACGCTGACGTAGCAACTTCTGAGGGTTGCTGCGGACTCGTCGATCATCTCCGCGAGCAAAAGCTTCTCGCCCGCTCCTTCGACCAGTATAGCTGCGTCCGCAAAGAACAAGTCGCAGTGAGTCAGTCGCAGATACTTGCGCAGAAAAGTCAGTGTCTCATTGGCATCTTCTGCAGTCCCAGCTGCCGACTTCTTTGTCGGCTGAAAGTCACGCAGACTCACCACTTCCGTAGCATTTAGTATTGCTGCTTGATTGGGAGCGGCTGGCGTGCGGCGTAGCGAATGGCATCGCCGAAAATACCTTACCTTCGAGAATTCTACAGAGTCCAAGATGTGAGAAGAGTGTGTCGTTACGACGAGCTGAGGCAGCATCTCTGGCTGTCCAGCATCCTTCGAAGTCGCTTGAACTATCTTCCAGATATTGGTAATGAACGTCTGCTGGACCTGTGCGTGAAGGTGAACCTCCGGCTCCTCAATAAATATCAGCTGGCATAGCGGGCGACTTTTCTCGGTGCGTATCCACCGCATCTGGTAGTGGCACACTTGGATCGCAACATAGATGAGGTTCTTGAATCCAAGGCCGTTGTAAGCTTCTGGCAATTGGTGGTTTCTTACAGCATCGACATAGAACAGCGAGGTGCTTCCCCGCAACGCCTCTTCTGCTTTTAGAGATGAGACAAGCTTTAGGCTTCGGTCATTTATAGAAGGCACGCCCAAACTTTGGATCATCCCCATTAGGCCGCTGAAGTGTTGATCGTAGTGCTTGGTGAGATTGTCGTTGTTGACGTCAATGATCTTGTTGGCTTCTTCGCTTACCTCCGCTTGCTCAAGGTTTCGCTTGTAGTAGTCCGCAAAGGCAGACGAAAGCCGATTGCTTCTCGCCATTTCTTGCTCATGAATGTTCCTCTGGGCCTCAACGAAATCGATCCTTAATAAGGACTCCAGGACCCGTCTTCCCTCTTGAGGGTCAAGAGCCGTTGCGAGCGGCTCAGGCGATGCGGATTCCAGTGCGAAATAGGTGATAGCGAAGTGCCGCGATAGGTTGGACTCCAGCGAAAGGAAGTGTGAAAGGGACTTTTGGCCATCGCCGGGCGGAAATGTGTTCAGGTAAGCCTCTTTGAGCTTCTCGGCGTCTACCGCACCGAACCTGAGACGTATACCGACCTCGTCAAATGCGATGTTGGGATCTGGCACAAGTGCAAAGACTCGCCCAAACTCTGTGTTCTCATCGAAGGAAAACCACAAATCCAGCTCAATCGCTAAGAGAGGGCTAGCGGTCGAAGCAGCGCCGAACTCATCGATGTCCTGGATCATCTCGGCCGGAAAGTCATGGACCGAGAATGACGATTTGCCGGTAAAGCACCGAAATGCGGCGCTCACTGATGTTTTCCCACTATTGTTCGGGCCAACGAAGACTGTTTCAGTGTCCTCTAGGTCGATGACGACCTTTTCGAGGCGTCGAAAGTGCCGAAGGCTAATGCGTCGTAGGTGCATAGAAAACTCCGCTAAAACGACTACGGAGGCGCACCTGCCGTTGGTATACACCGCGTCGATGCTAGGCGTCCGAAGAGCAGCTCATCATGGCATCATGCCATGCGGCGTAAACATTAGCACGGACGGCCAGTAATCTCAACAATCTTATAGTCTCGACTGGACAATGCCGTGAAGGCAATCCAGTGCTCTACTTGCATGTGATGCGGCGGAGAATATCGCTCGCTTGTCGCCCTTCAAAACTTGCAGCCAGTTCTCGATATAGCAGGCATGGTCATCGCGAAGTTCGGGCGTAATCTGGAGATCGGCAAAAAGAAACGCTGAACCTAGTTCCGCAACGAGTTCCTCCATTGCATAGCCTCCATCGCCCCATTGCTTCCGTCCTAAATCGCGGTTCAGTCGCGATGGGTGTCGGGTCCAGTGGGTCAATTCATGGGCGAGCGTCGCCGCATGGCTTTCCGCATCGCGGAAGCACTCGAACGGAGCCATACGGACGTGGTCATCGCCGATGGCGTAATAGGCTTGCGTCCCGCGGTGCGGATATCTGCTCCGGTGCGGGCGAAAAAGGCCTCTGCGTGCTCGATCCGCTGCATCGTTTCTAGAGGCTGCTGAGCCAGTTCGTAGAACCGCTCCGGTAAGCCCTCGAGCTGGCTGGCATTGGAGACTGTGTAATCCTTGAGGAACGGAATCTCGGCTTCGACTTTAGCCTCCTCCTCGGTCGTCTCGGATCGTTTGAACGTGCTGGCGAAAACGACGGGAGAGCCATGCTCCCCTTTGCGGACGAATGCGACAAGTTGCTCCGCCTGCTGAAATGTGAGCCAATACGGAGAGTTGAACCCGACGAACTCTGCCGATTGCTAGAATAGGAGTAGAGTCGAGTGCATAATGTTCATCGCGACCTCGTGTCGTTGCCGTGGGCTCGACGTCGCATGCGACGCACGCCTACCAGGATTGCCGGCAGAAAACATTTGGACTTCCCCAAACGCTTCGTCAAAAATTGAATCTTCAATTCGCTTTACTCCGTCTTTCTTAAAAGTAAAGCAAGGTGCGTCAGTGGGTCAGACTGCAAGCGAATTGCGAGTAAAATATTGCTCGTACTGATATCAGCGGCGTCGAGCGTTCTGAGGTCGTGCGTCGCTGCGTCGTTCGAGCGAGTCTTGGAAAGACTCGCCGACCGTGGAGGGAACGCTTAATATCCAACGGCGGCGCAATGGTTGGACGTGTGCGCCGGTACGACGAAGCAATTGATCCGTCGGTAGCACTAGCCCGAATTTCCGGCAGACTCTGAAGAGCAGGGAGACACCGCAGCTCGATACCTAGATTGGTGCGCGTAGGGGGGCACATCGGCAACGTTTGTAAAACGGGTCGAGTTTCGTCGGTGCGACGCTCCGGGCGACCTGCTCTTAGGTTCGTAAATTTGGCGACGTGCGAGAACAGCTTCCAGGATGTGCCTTCTTCTAAGCTGTAGCAGCCGCCTCACGCGAATTTGGACACTACCGGGCCGAATCCTCCCGCGCCTAGGCGGTGAAAATCAGATGTCGCTTCCTGTCGCTTTTAGGCACTTACAGGCCAGGAACATTTCCCTGAGCCATGTTCGGCCCACGGCTGTTGCCGCGTCGGAACCCGGATGGAACTCTCGCCATCCTCCTTTCTGCATAAGGTGCGTGAAGTGAACTTCTTTGTTTACTCTGCCGTCCTCAGGAACGTCTGAGCGTTTGGAGCCGATCTGCGTGGGTCGCATCGCGACGTTTATAAAGCGGGGTGGGGTTGGTCGGTGCGATGACCCTCGCGATCTGGCCACGATCGATGGCGGTGTTTTAGTGGGCAATCTCCTTCTAATGAATGGTAAAACTGGTGACGGATGGTTAATGCCACCGGCTCGTCATGTTTTCGACTTTAAGGGGCTGGACGCGGTCGCAATAGAGGTGAACTGGGACGCTCGCTGATTTGTCACTACCTGTCGCTTGTAGGCACTTCCGAAGCGGAAACTAATTTGCCAAGCGATGCTCACACGCTGCTCCACGTCCGTCGAACTCCAACTCAACGGTGATGAAATTTGCGAGGCTGGGTATCGCGGCGCCGGCTTTCACGGCCATCGCGGTGAGCGCCTCGGCGGCTCTTCGCCTCGCTCGACGCAGTGATCATTGCAAGAAGTTGCCGACGGAAATCCCGCAGCAAAATCCGCGTCGCGTCCTGACCCGTCGTGGGATTTCGAGTCGCTTGCAGTCGCTATTTCGAATAGCGAAATTCACACGGTGGACAGCTGCGTACCGTGGGAATCGCACCCAAGCAACTCATCCTCAAGCAAGCGGTCACTACCTTTTCGCGGCTGAAGACGGCGTCGGACTCCCGGCAATCGCGATGCCTGTCGACAGCTCCTGCAGTGGCTGGAGCACTAGCGACCTCTTCGACGCTGGGCGGGGGAGGGCGAATGCAAGTCGCGACGCCGGCCGCGGTAGCTACTATCAGAGCGGTGACCCGTCGGAATCGTTCTTCGCGTGAAAAGGCTCACAGAGGCCTCGCAGCGTTCCAGCTCTTACGACTTTTCGTGCCCTCGGAAACGCCGCAGGGCAGGGATGGGCCCCGCGGCTGCCCCCATCAGTTCGAAATCATCGAAGAGATATTCTCGACGCCAAGAATGGGCTACCTGCCTCCGACAAGAAGCTCGACCGCAACAATGCCGGAGAGGCGCCTCGCGTCGACATCGGCGCCTACAACGTCGATCGCACCGTGACACGCTGTACTTCGCCGGGGTTCGTCATCCCCAAAGCAATTTTGAGCAGACCATCGTCGCGAAGTGACCGCATGCCGGCCCGCACCGCTCGATCTCTAATCTCTGTGGCGTTTGCTCGCTATTGAATGCCGTCTCACACAGCATCGTCGACGTTCAATAGTTCGAAGATTCTCACGCGACCGCGGTAGTCGCTCTGCCTGCGGTGCTCACAACCTTTATCAATTGCGTCAAGAAAGCTCGCACTCAACCAACCGCCTAACCACTTGCCTCCAGGTTTTGCGATCCCGCGAATATCACTTCACTTCAAGGCAGCCGCGGTTGCGTCCATTCAATCAGTGCAGACCGCAATGCGCACAAATCGCGTTAAGACTTGCTATGGCGCATATGGCGACCAAAAAGCCCGCAAAAACGAGGCGACGACAGATTATTCCTGACTGAGTTCAGGGTGGCCGAAAATAGTCGTTGAAGGCGACGTGTTCATGCGTACACTCTTTAATATCGTCTCGCACGAATGAAATATCGGCAATCGTTTTTGTAGATTCGAAAGCGGCGAGAACTATCCACTAACTCCCGAAACCGTGCAATAGCAAACATGCTGATCAATGCGCGGCGCGCATTTACGCGATCCTTGACTGCTATTCATAAGGCCAACTGACTCAAGACAACACGCGAAGGAGATGTATCGACATGCATTGATGGATATTGGCACAGCTCATGCCGTGCTGCGACGTGAGAGGCACTTTATTGCACTGGCACTTATGCATTAGTTGGCCGGAATTTTCGAATTGAGTCGCGAGACGAGAATGTTAGGGTAGGTTCTGTGGTTAAAGCGACAGGAGCACGCATGCAAGCGTTTAATGCACACAAGATATTTAATAGCACTTTTAGCGAGAGACCTTGGCTAGCGTTCGTCACGAGCAGTTAATCCTGCCGGCTGACTATCCTCGCCTCACTCGATTGGCGAGAGCCCTCAAGGCCGGAGCTAAGTCCGGCATTCATCTGTTGTTGTGGCATAGGCTTGTAACTTCTGCGCTCACACTGCGAGCATTGCGCCAAGAGGTATACGTGTTAACAGAAGAAATGATTAGTGAGATTAATCGCCTCCTGAAGACGACCCCTATGTCCCAGCGGGCGATTGCGCGTCGACTTGGGGTCAATCGCGAGACAGTGAATAGAATCGCAACCGGCTCGCGGTTTGACGTTCATGCACACAGGAAAGCTGTTGCAGCGCTAGCGTCGAAGGAGATTGAGCCAATTCGATGTCATGGGTGCGGAGACCGCATCAATGTGATCCCATGCCTGCGATGCAAGCTGCGGCGGATGCGTCGTCAGAAGTCGCTTGCACAGCGGTTTGCGGACGGCAGCCCCAATGGATCAATTGCCCTCGGCGTCGACTTACTGCCTCCGCACCGCGAACGGTATCTGGCCGTTCTAGCCCGAAAGCTCCGCCGCGGCGAACAGCCGGAGTCCAATCTGTGCCTGACCGCAAACCACCTCACTAGGAGAAATCGAATTATGCCCACCGCCGGCTACGTTAAGTATCTCAAGTGGTTTGTCTGTCATCGAGAACGATTGAATCCGCTCCTAAAGTTACCAGCAAACCTGTCAAGCGCGCCGAGACGGCAGGACAAATGGAATCTCCTAAAGAATGCTGGTGATTTGGTACTGAGCGTCGTGGAAGTGCATCCCGTGCGTGAAGTCGCGCAGGTCTGTGCGACCTCTGAGTTACGACAGGAAGTCGAGCAGGCCGGCATTAAATGGGACCGATTGATCGACCTATTGCCCGCGCTAGTTGATCTGGTCGATATCGTTCAAGACAAAAGACTGGAAGACTAGCTACTAAACGCAACTACAAACCTACTTCCACTCGGTGGATGGCTAACCACGCTAACGACTCCCATCTAAGGTGCTCTTATGGTGACCAAAGAACAAGTCCTGACTGTAATCGACAAGACAATTTCGGCTGGAGAGTTTCTGGCGCCGCTTCTTCCAGGACTCGTCGACGATGCATTCATTAGTTTTCTCAAGTGGGCGCGTTCCGACGCAATTATCCTGAAGTGGTTCGAAACATTCGTACCGCCAGCTCCATCGGCGGTGACAGCGCCTCCTGAAGTCGTCGTCGATTCATTGCGACGCTGGTCGAGCGAAGCCGACCGGCTCTCGACGCCTGGCGGCTACATCAAGTTGATGCAGCTGCTGATTCAGCTCGCCACCACGCTACAAGAGCTGTTCGGCAAATCACAGACGCCAGTTACCCAGTAAGTCGAGCGAGCATGAAGCCACGGGCTGCTCGTGGACCAGGCCATTGCATCGTCAGGTTTTTGATCGGAGAGAGAGCATGTCTGCTTCAACGATTCGTTCGAACAATGAAGGGTTTCGATTCTGTGGCGTTAAGGAATCACTGCTTGAAGAAGCGCGGCGGCAACAGGCAGCATGGAGGAGCAAGCGGCGGCTGCGGTGGTACTTGGCCGATCGACTCGCAGGAATCCCGCTTAATGCATTAACTGCCGCCTATGCTCAGGCCTACGCGAACTGGCAATCTGTATGCGGGCTCGTGTTCGAGCAAACCATGACGTCTAGCGACGCTGACATCGTAGTTCTCGCACGGCGAATCGATGGATCAGGAGGCACGCTGGCTGAGCACGAGTTGCCGATGGGCGACGATCGGCAGCTGCGAGGCTGGTACGACGTCGGCGAAAGCTGGACGACGACCAGTCCGCCTGGCGGCAAGATCGATCTAGTTGCGGTGGCTTGCCATGAAACAGGACATGGCATTGGGCTGAGCCACACAACCGTTCCGGGCAATCTACTTAATCCGTACTACGATCCGGCAATACGGACGCCGCAGCAGTGGGATATTGCGGAGGCTCGAGATCGCTACGGGCCGCCGGTCGAGGAACCCACACCTACCGCTCCCTCCGTACCGCCCGGCGCAATACTGGATCAGTTTTCAGGGCTACTTGAAATGCCGTTCGGAGTGTACACCGCCACCTTTACGAAAACGTTGCTCTAATGCGATTCGTGCAGTCAGTAATGCTTTGGGTGTTTTTAGCCGAGATGGCTGTAGCTAACGATGGAGCTGCCGCGCTCGAAGACCGTCTGTCATCGCCACCGACGGCACAGCCATTTCTTTACTATGTGACAACGTCGTCGGCGATTGATGAACTGGAAAGGAAGCACCAAGAGTACGCACTCAAGCTAGTTGTCCCACACCTGAGCCGTCAAACCGTGCTGGAACGCTGCCTGCCGGTCCAGGTTGGCCCTACACTTTGGCGGCTTAATCTCGCCGACTTGCAGTGGTCGCTCGACAATTGGCGTCACATCATCGCGTCCTACCCGTACCACCGGACGGGAAGCCGCCATCCGCTCGTGGTGCGCGCAGACTGGCTCCTGCTGACCATCACCGACGCGTCGGCGAGTGACGCCTATTATCGCTTGCTGCTAGGGAGGCGTCCGAAGAACCGCCAGGAAGTCTTCCTCAAGCTCGGAGTTATTGACGATCCTCAATATCAGTACGGGCAGATCGCCGGAGGGTCCCGAGTCAGTAAATCGGGGATACGGTTCGTTCGAAGCCTGCCGGTTCTCCGAGGCTGGAGTTACCTCACTGAAGACGCCTTCAAAATCGCAGGCGACCGAGACCCGCTGCAATTTCCTATCGGCAAGTACCCACATGACGGAGAAGAGTTGCTAGTTGCCTCGCCGAAGCTCCATATGGCAACAGGCGTTCGCGGGGTGACGATGGTTGGATTCTTATTCGACGGGAAGGGTAACACTGTCGACAAAGCCGATACCGCGTTGGTTGAAGACTACTCCAAGACGAGAGGCTTCGCTCACATCGTCGCCGGACTAAGCTGCTTCAGCTGCCATCAGTCTGGGCCGAACGGTCCCAGTCAAAACGTCTTGAAACGAATCATTGCCAGTGGCGCCGAAGCAGACGTCTATCGTTATCAAGACCAGGAAGCAATTGAGGCGTTTCATTTTACTGACTTGGGTAAACAAATGAGACGCGAATCGAATGATTATCGTGCAATCGTCCGTCAGGCGACCGGCGTGGAATCTGAAGATGCGGTTGAAGCGCTGCGATCGACGCTCAATAGCTACGACGCCGACGTCACGCTAGAGAGAGCGGCAATCGAACTGGATTTCGCCGTTTCGGAATTAAGGCGCGCCGTTGCTTGGATGGATTCCAAAGACTACCAGATTAGCGGATGGTTCGCCGCGATGCCCCATGCCCCCCAAAGCACAATTCCTCGAGAGGCGTTCGAGGAGCAATACAACACGCTTCGCTCAGCATGCGATGCATGGAGGAAATCTCAGTGACCGTACTAAGAAAATCAAATCGCTTTATGTCGGCCATCGCAATCTTGTTGTCGTTGGGAGTTGTCTTCGAGTTCCCGCCGCAAGCATCTCACGGGGGACAGCCACGATCCGCGTGCCGTCCGCCTGAGACTACACGCGCCCCTCTCATTTCCGGCGGGATTGCCCATCCAATTATTCGTTACCGCGTCGGACAAGAACTTCGCAGCGAGGCCGCGGCGACTTACGGCTTCCGCCAGTCCGACGAATATATCGAGTTGCAGCAGCTGCGAGGTTTCCGGGCCGGCATTGAGAGTCTGAATCAAGTGATGGAAACGCAAACTCGCGTGTCAGCACTGGAAACGACAACCAGGCCAGCAGGCCATGTCACTCCAGAGAAAAGCCGGTCGCAGGAAACTTCGGCACCGACGTCTCCCTACCCGACGCTTTCGCAACAATGCGGTCAGTGCCACTCCGGCGATTCTCCGAAGGGCGATGTCTGGCTGGATGGAAGCGTTAGGTACGACACCCCGGAAATGGCTGAGAAACGCGATGCGATCGTGCATGCTGTCCGAACTGGTCTCATGCCTCCTTCTTTGAACGAAGGCGAGCGATTGAGTCCGGAGATACGAGAAGAGATTGAAGATGAAGTTCACGGCGTCAAGGCCGAGTAGTGGTTCGTGTTTGTTTCATTAGTTTCGAATGAGGAGAAGATGATGCGTCGAATTTTGAATGTGGCGGCATTTGCCGCTGTAGGCTTGGCGGCTCAATATGCCGCAAGTTGTGAGCCCTACGCCGTCCAGGCATTGGACATTGGCTACGCGCCCGCTCCTTTCGTGCTTCGCCAGCAAGTCGACTACCAGTATGTACAGCCATTTACTCAACGCCAGATTGTGCAGGAGCGACTAGTAGTCCCTGTCCAACAGGAGGTAGTCGTCGATCGCGCTCGACGGGCGTCTGTTCAGCGTCTCGTTCAGACGGAGCGAATTCGACAGCCACGTCGATCTCGATCCGTGAGCGTGGAGCGAGTTGTCACACGCGGATACTAGTTGATCCATGTTGAAATACGCCGGCTGTTGCACAGATACGTCTGGCAGCAGCCGGCGCTTTAGATACGGCCGACCGTGAAATGAGAAATGAATGGAAGCGTGGACTCCCTTGCAGATTTTTATGGCTTCCTATGCCGCAGCGGCGATTGGCGGCGTTGGAGCTCTGCTCGCTTCTGACAGACCAATTACGTTGCGATCGCTCGGCAAAGCCCTTGTTTACTACGGGGTTGCGGGCTGTGGATTCGCAATGACCGGATTTGAATACATCGGCGGTAAGGAGAAGCCGTGGCGGATTATTGGCTTCGCGGCGCTACTAGGGGTCGGCGCCATCAAAGTATCCGATGTCGCGGCTGTCGCTAGACGCATGCTTAGTAGCGAGGACTCGAAACCGTGAAGACGCTTCGTGAGGCGATTGACTGTCCCATGCCGATTTCACATCGCGCTCGGGGACTATTTGCGATGATTTACTTCTCAGTCGGCGCAATACTGGCTTTCCTGGCCTACGAGAACGCGGCTCAGAGAGCATTTAGAATTGAAGCCGGCGGCCGCAAGCAGCAGGCGTTAAAAGCGGTTGACGCTTCTCTCGATTTCGGGCGCGTCATTCTAGACTCCAACGGCCGTATTCTTTCGTGGAATCGCGGCATGACGGAGCTTACAGGAAGGACAAGCCAAGAGATGGTCGGGCGTCCCATCGCAGACATCGCCGACAACGATGCGGACACGAGAGAGATGATAATCCGACTAATCTCCGCAGCTGAAGGGGCGTCGTTTGCCAATCTGGAGTTGCCTCGCGCAAACGCCCACCCGGAAGCGAAGACGCTGGTGCGTATGCAGATTCGCACCGTTAGCGGGCAGCCTGGAACCTACCGCTTCGTTGCGGTCGATCCAATCGGCCAAATCAATGCCGTGACGCCCTAGTTCTCATCCGGCGATCGCCGCCGCGATGGTTGCGACCATCTTCGCAATTCTTTCCAAAAGCTGCGGCTGGAATAAGAGCCGGCTTAGCTCATCGATGTGTAACGCTACAGGCTTGCCAGCTAAGACGTCGACAGCAGGCCGACGAACGATGTTCGAGTGCAGAAATTTGCCCTACAGGGGCGTCGCAGTAGATTGCGCTGCGTTACATCAGTTTCCGCGACTTTAGTTACGACGATGGCCGGAAAACCCCGGTAGCTCAAAATCAGAGAACCGCCACACTCAATAGTAATCAATGGCAACTACAGTCACGATTCGTGGAGAAGATTCTTCAATGGGACAAGCTAACTCATCATTGCGAGAGACGTTTGATCGAGTCGTTTGCATCAACCTCGATCGTCGTCCTGATCGATGGAAGGAATTCATCGATCAGCTCTCTTCCATTGAATGGCCATTCGCCGATGTGCAACGATTTCGTGCCATTGACGGCGATCGCGTCGGCTCTCCTGATTGGGTTCAATGCGGCAATGGTGCGTGGGGATGCTTTATGTCGCATTTGCGTATTTTGGAAGAAGCGTTGCTCGACGGCGTCACCTCTCTGCTGATTCTTGAAGATGACTTGTGTTTCGCCCCTGATTTTCGTCAGCGCGCCATGGAATTTCTGGGGCGTGTTCCGTCCAATTGGGACGGTTTGCTTTTGGGCGGCCAACACTTGATGCGCCCTCACTACGTAAGCGATGGAGTCGTTCGTGTTCTGAACGGCAACCGAACGCACGCTCATGCCTTGCAGGGACGCTATATCCGCGCAGCCTACCAGCATCTCTGTAATTTTGCTGAGCATCTTCTCGCCCCCTCCCATCACGTCGACCATCGTCTCGGGACGTTGCATCTTCGAGGAGATTATAATATCTACGCCCCGAATCCCTGGCTTGTCGGCCAGGCGGCTGGTTCAAGTGACATCACCGGACGAGAAGAGTCATTCCGCAAGTGGGATAACTCGATACGCGTGCCGTCGCAGAACGAGCCGCAGCTCGATAAGAACGCTCTCGAACTTGCCGAGAGAATTCCATTGATTGTGCTAATGGGACCCTACCGCAGCGGGTGCGGCCTCGCAGCAGGAGTTCTAAGTCAACTCGGTGGCTATCGGGGAAACGTGGACAATCCCTACATGGAAGACCGCGACCTGCGGGATCTTTGTCGTAGCTGCTTTACGGAACCTGCACTTACTGAGCACGTCCCCAGCCGAGGTCGCGTTCGATTGCTTCGCAATTGGTTGTCGCAGCATCGGCTCGACGCGGCGCGGCGAAATCATCCGTTTGCGATCGTCAAGCATCCCTTGCTATCGCTAATGGGGCGCGATTTAGTAGACGTTTGCAAGGACAACGTTCAGTTCGTATCCGTGCAACGTGCGCTAGAAGAATCCGTAAGAAGTCTACAAGCAATGGAGTGGCCGACGTTTCGCGTTGGCGCCAAAGAGGCGCAAGAGCGTCTTCTTGCCGCACGCGATACCTTCCTAGACGAACATAAGCATCATGTCATTACGTTTGACGACCTGCGTGGTAATCCCATGGACGCAGCGACACAGTTGGCGGATATAGCAGGAGTAATTCCTACTGAAGAACAGCTTAAGATGGCGTGCGCATACGTTAACGCAAGTAGAACGTCGGCGATTCAGTTGCAGGCAGGATAGACATGGCGGCCGGTGATGGGTAGCTACAGAAAATACGTGATCACTAATGTGACCTTGTGAACGCCGGGATGCAATGGGCTGCTTGCACGCCCACCGTATTGGCCTGCGGTTTCAGCGCAATAGGTCTGGTTGCGACGCGCAGTCGGCGGCGGCGTCGCTCCCTTAAACTTTGCCTACAGCGATCAATCTTAGTGCAATCATACGCAAATCGCAGCAGCAATATTAAGTATTTTATGACCCTAATATTTTTGATCTAAGGCTGTCAAATGTCCGAACTTGCCGCCGTGTGCTGCTATTTCAATCCGTGCAGATATGCCGCAAGACGTCGCAACTACGATGCCTTCCGTCGACGGATTGAACGTAGCGGCGTTTCGCTTCTAACGATCGAGTTGCTCTTCGGCGAGGACGACAAGTCCGAGCTAGGGGGGCATGGCGACGTCATTACCCTACTCGGGGGCGACGTGATGTGGCAAAAAGAGCGACTACTGCAACACGGCATCGATATGCTCATTGAGGATGGCCAGACCGCAGTTGCATGGCTGGATGCTGATATCGTGTTTGGACAACTTGACTGGCATGAGTCCGTCCTTAGGCAGTTGGAGCATTTTGACTGCGTCCAAACGTTCGATCGGCTGGTTAGCTACCACGGGCCTGGCTATCGCACATCGATCGCGACAGCGAAGGACCCAAAGTCATTGAGTGCAGGCGGAGGCTGGGCGGCAACCTGCGAATTCTGGCGCCGGGTAGAGCTATATCAGCACTGCATTGTCGGCGGTGGAGACACCATGATGGCAAAGGTATTTCTCGAGTTTGGGCAGGAGAATCCTCGGATATGGTCGTGGCGGTTTAGCGGCCCCCGTATGCAAGGCATGAACGTGGATTTCAGAGAACACGTCATCGCCTGGGCACGCAGGTCATGGGGGCCCTGGCGAGTTGGATGCACAGATGAAGTGACGGCCTATCTGCTCCCCCATGGAACGAGGAGCAATCGGCAGTATGGCGCCCGACACAAGATTCTGGACGACTTCAGACCACTCTCGGATATCAAGTTAGGCCCGCAAGGGGCTTGGCAGTGGAGCAGTTGCAAACCCGATCTGCATCAATCCATCGCAAACTACTTTTTGGGTCGCAACGAGGATGAAGCATGAACGCTGAGTATTGGCGTCGACGCGCACAGTTTCGCTACTACAAGATAGTTCGGCACCTCTTAGAAGATCATGGCCCGGGGGAATTGATCATTGACGTGGGTGGGGGCAGCACTCCTGTCGCAACTTATGGCCATTTCAGAGAGCGACTCTCGATTGATCAAGACGTGATGCCATCGATTGAGGGCGTCCGATCAGTGCAGTCCGATTGGATGGAATTCACCCCGGCACGGCCAGCCTCGGTCGTATTGTGCCTTCAAGTTCTCGAGCACCTTGAAGATGAGCTGGTTCGCCCTTTCGCAGAGAAACTGTTTAGCAGCGGTCGGCTAGTTATCATCTCCGTCCCCTACAAGTGGGACCGCAACAGGTGTCGCCATCACAAACAAGATCCAATCGACGAACGCAAGCTCAATCGGATTACGGGGCGACAACCGCTTGAAAGCCTAGTCGTAACCGAGCGACCCAATCGAGCAGACACTCGACGTTTAATTGCGGTCTATGAAGGCGACGCTTGACCTGCTGTTGAAGGTAACAAAGCTGTCCCAGCAGTCGAGAAAGTGAGAGTGGAATTATGGAGTCAAGGCAAATCCTTCACGAACGAGTCAAGCCATTCATTTTCGTGCTTGGAGTTCCAAGCGGCGGTACTTCTTGCGTGGCGCACCTAGTGCGCCTACTAGGCGTTGATATGGGAAAAATCCCAACCACGAAAGGGCCGCATGGCCGCTCGTACAGCACCTGTGAAGACGAGGCATTCTTCAGGCGAGTCGTAAATCACCACTGCCCATGGCATCGCCCTCTTCCAACGTCATCGCCTCAAGTAACTGCATTGGCGATTCAAGAGTACGTAGCGTTTCGTCGCCGTCAACCTACTTCGGCTATGACGCTAGGTTGCAAGGGCTGGGTCAACTGGGGGGCGACGGACGAGAGGTTCTGGCAGATTCCCGACATCCATGTAATTAACGTCGTTCGCTCTCTTGAAGGAGCAATGAAATCGTTCATGAAGTACCAGCAAGCGGCGCCCGATCATTCAGCTCAGGCGATGGTTCTGGCAGCCGCGCGATTGGGGGCATTGTGGCAAATGAAGGAGATCGCCGTGCTCAACAATCCGACAAAGATTTTCCATATCGATTTTGAGGAGTTGAAGAGCAACCCGTTGGCACAAGTCGAGAGAATTGCGAAGTGGCTTCCTCATCACCCCAGTGACACGCAAATTGGATCGGCAGTGATTTCCGTGCATCAGGGCAAGTGAGATTTAATGTGTCGCAAGGCCGTTTGCGAGGCAATGGAACAATGACTGAAGAGCAGATACGAATGCGTTTTGCACGCCGTCTATCGTTGGCGCAGTGTGAGGAGATTTACGACAATTTGGCGCGATTAGATGCGACCGGGGTTAAGTACATCCTCTATGCGGGATCGCTACTAGGGGCCGTGTTATACGGGGAAGTGCTTCCATGGGACGACGACGTCGATGTTCTTCTTCTAGAAGATGTCGATCGCCAATGGTTGCAGTCGCGCTTACCCGAGTTAACGGCAAGACAACACTGCGCCCAACTTGTGAAAATCTTTCGGCCTGCAAAGGGGGCCTCTAATGGAGTACCTCCTGGAACGCTATCGCTGGATGTTCTTAAGAGCTTTCGAGACGGAGACCAGCTTTGTCACCGGTCAATGTGGGGAGGGATTGATCGATTTCCCATTGACAAAGTGATTCCGCTTAGACGCCTAAAGTTTGGTCCTGTCGACGCGTGGGGGCCTCACTGTCCCCAGGAGTTTTGCCAGATAAAGTACGGCCGCGCCTGTCTGGAATCTGCGTTACCTCCATTCTGGGATCATGTGGCGAAAGCTCGCACTCGCTACCCCCAGATGAGAGTACCGCTAGCGGAAATCGAGCGAGTCATGGGATATCGGGCGCACTTCGAGCAGTCGTAGTCGTTCGTCAAATAGGGCGAATAGGTACAGTCGATCGATACGCTCACAGTTCTGCGGTTGACGCCCAGCGTCCGATGGCATCTCAGCCCAGCGGGTTAAGGGTAGTGCGAGCTTACCCGCTCTTGCTCGTTGGACTCAATGCATTACCGGTCGGCAAATTAACGACTGATTTATTCGCTTTCTGCAAGCTAATCCTTAAATGGAGACGCACGGCAATTCGTGGCACGCCAAGACGAACAGGCGCGCAGCTCAGAAAACGCTTGGCTGTCGGATGGAACTTCAAAAACCACGCTGCTGGCCGGAAACCTCGCGCATCATTCTTTTAGAGGTGCTCTATCTTCGGAATATCGTCAAAGGCGGCCAAATGAGTGCCATTCGCACTTAGATCTTCGGGAGTCGACGTGTTGGCGTTACGACTCTGCACAATAAAGAAATTCTCAAAGGAGTTATCATGACAAATTTTTCGACTAATTATGCCGATCCGTCCGGCGATGATCCGTTGGATGAGTTCATTCTTGCGATGACTGGATCGGGATCTGATGGCAGCTCGGGCGGTAGTAGCGGAAGTGACTCGTCGAGCAGCGACTCAGGAAGCAGCTCCACTTCAAGCAGCAGTTCATCGTCAGGAAGCGAAAGCGGATCCGGCAGCGGATCTAGCTCAGCCGGGTCGAGCTCCAGTAGCGACAGCGGTTCGAGTAGTTCGAGCAGCTCTGGCTCGGAAAGCAGCTCGAGCGGCGGTTCCTCTGGCGGTTCAAGCGAATCAAGTTCCGCTAGCAGCAGCAGTAGCGCTTCGGGAAGTGGTGGATCCGGCAGCGGCTCGGGCAGCGGCTCGGACGACAGCAGCTCGTCAGAAGGTTCGAGCGGCGACGGAGGCGGAGAAGACGATCCGCCACCGAACGATGAGGGACAATGCGGGAAAGATGCGAGCGATGAGCCCGTTTACTACGGCACGGGTGAACTGCAGTTAAGCACCACAGACGTCTCGGCGACGGGAGGCGGGAGAGCGTTATCGCATAGCCGGAGCTATAGCAACCGTCGATCCAATCTTCCCCTGACCAACGGCCGACGGTGGATGACCCGCCAACAGCCCCGGCTTCTTCGTGACAACGGAGATAACAGCGTCATTCGAGTGGTCGTTGCTCCACGAAGCATTATTGTCTTCGATAACGTCGCCACTAGTGGACCGCCAGAATATGTCGGCCGCTACGGCGCGCGACAGATGCTAATTCGCGGGACAGCCGTCTTCAAATTCCTCGACTCGAGTGGAACGCTTTGGGAATTTCACGATTTCGAGCAGACCGCCGCCCCCCAAGGTCAACTGCATCGCGTTACGCCTCCTGGAGGCGCATTGCAAATTGAGTATGCGTACGTCGATGGCCGTCTCGACAACATGCAACGAACGACAGTTGACGGCGCCGAGACCGTGGTCGACAAGTTGGCCTACGCCTACAGCGCTGATCTGATCGCTAGCGTCACGCTCACCCAGAAGATTGGCGTCGCTTCTGAAAAGAACCTGCGTCGCGCAATCTATACCTATGACGCTGACCAATTGCAGCAGGTAGACCAACAGGAACACGACGGCACGGCGTGGATTACAACCGGCTCTTACCACTATCGGTATCATGCGGACGGGAACAATCTATTGAAACTCGTTCTTAGCCCATCGGCTTACGAGCGTGCAAAAGACAATCTGCTAAACGTGGCAGCGGCAACCGACTCCCAACTGAAAGCCTACGCGGACTACTACTACGAGTACGATTCGCAGGGGCGAGTCAACCACGAAGAGGTCAAGGGAGGCGCCCGCGCCTACAGCTTTAGCTACGAACGGCAAGCTAAGGTCGAAGACTTCAATAAGTGGCGCACCAAGACGATTGAAACGTTGCCCGACCAGTCGACGAACACTGTATTCGCCAACTTTCTCGGGCAGGTTCTCCTCAAGGAGCGAGCGATCGGCCAGCAGAAATGGATCGAATACAAAGTTTATAATGACGAAGGACGTCTTACCGAGCAATGGACTCCGGCGGCGGTGGCTTCCTATTCAGTAAGCGAAAATGTCCTTAGCGTCTCTGCTACGACAGACGGGCTGATTCAGGTTACTGAATATGGGTCTGCGACGACAGCGAGTGAGTCGACGGCGGGCGATGTCAAAGGCCACCCGAAACAACAGAAACTGCGTAAAGGAAACTCCGGGCTGGAGGTGACTTTACGCGAGATAACCTACTACAAGCACTTGGACTTGAACGGTCGCGACACCTATCCTCTCGCGGAGGAGACCGTCCACCAAAGCGAAGACGGCTTGCATCCTAGCACCACTAGCTACGAGTACGAGTGGCACGCGGACGTTTCTAATCCGCTGCTGAGTACCTCGCAGATTCGACAGCGAAAGACGCTGATGCCAGTCGTAACCGCGACTCAACAGGGAGCGGCGACGGTGGACTCCAGCGTTCAAGTCTTTGATCGTCACGGGTTAGAGGTTTGGCAGCGCGGAGCTCGCGGCTTTATTCGCTTCAAGAAGTACGATCAAGCTCGAGGCGTGGTACTGCAGTCGATCGAAGACGTCGACGTTTCGCTGATGTCGGACGTGCCCAGCACGGACGGCCAAGCCTGGAGCACTCCGGCCGGTTGGGGAAAGCACTACGTTACCGACTATGCATATGACGTCCAGGGACGCTTGATTCAGACACTGGGGCCTCTTCACAATGCCATCGACGCCGAAGGAGACGAGATTGAGCTTCGTCGTGCTTCATGGATGTTCTACAAGAGCGATCACGAAACGTGGTCGGCGCAAGGTTACCAAAAGGCTAGTGATTCGTCAGTCGTTCTAGTGAATCCAGTATCGATCACTCGTCGATCTACTGACGGGATGGCAACCGAAGCAATTGTCGCCAAGTATGACAGCGCACCGTCGCTTCTAGATCCGGATACAGACGATTTCGATGTTCAGACCGATTGGGTTCGTTGGTCGCGGCAATTCTACAACGCACAGGGGCAGCTGGAGAAATCGCAAGTCTATCATGCGATTCCAGCGAGCGGGGCAGGGACGGTCGGCACGAATTACGATGAAACGCTCTATGCATACGATGATCTTGGGCGTCAGGCAAGAGTGCAAGCCCCTGACGGGACGATTAGCCGTACCGTGTTCGACTTGCTTGGACGAAGCGTTGAGGCGTGGGTTGGCACCGATGACACGCCAACTGTTGGAGCGTGGTCTCCTGACAATACGGCTGGAGCCAATCTTGCCAAAGTCACCTCGACTGAGTTTGATGCGGGTGGCGTAGGCAACGGCCTCGTGACCCAGAAGACACATTACGTCGATGCAGATTCCGGCAACGATCGCATCACGACATTTGATCACGATTGGCGAGGCCGGCAAGTAAGGGCTATTGCACCATCGGATGCTGAGGGTCGGGTGACGTACACGAGCTTCAGCCATGACAACGCCAATCGAGTGATTGCCGTCGAGCGATTCTTGGAGAACGTGGGCACCGATGAACTTCTCGACAAGAGCGAGTCGAGATACGACAACCGTGGGCGCGTTTATCAACAGATTCGTTATAGCATCGAAGACGGCGTTCTAGGTTCGCAAATGATCGAGCGAACCTGGTATGACTGCTGCGGAAATGCGATTAAGCGTCAGCCAGCAGGAGGTGGTGCATTTACGAAATCCACCTACGATAGCCTTGGGCGCGATTACAAAACGTACATCGGATTCGACTTCAATGGTGAGTCCGATTATGCCGCGGCGGCATCCCTAGCCCAGGACAACCTTGTGGAGCAAGGCGAGACGATTTACGACAGTACCGGCAACGTGATCGCGACTATTTCACTCCGGCGTTACCATCCCTCTTCGTTTTCGGTCGGTTTGCTAGTGGCCGGAGAGAATGCTCGGGCCGATTATGCGGCTTCGTGGTACGACGCTTTGGGGAGAGTCGTGACGTACGCCCGTTATGGGAATCAAGGGGACGATTCAGTTGGTTTTGATAGAAGTGCTATTGCGCGTCCGACCATTACCTCCTCAAACATCTTGGTGAGCAGTTCGCAGTACGACGACTCCGGTGATCTCACTTTAGAAGTAGATCATGCCGGGAGAACACATGCCACCATGCGTGACAATGCGGGGCGCGTGACGCGTGTGATTCAGAATGTTGTCGGCACAGGCAGCCCAAGGACGGGCACTTCGGACCAGAACGTCGCCATCGATACATCCTATGGGCCGGCCGGTAGAGTAGCGACTTTAACCGCCTTACAAAAAAACTCGTCTGACGACCAAGTTACTCACTATGTCTACGGCACCGACCAAGGAGACGGCACGCCTGAAGTTTATCGAAACGATCTTCTGCGGGCTGAGATCTATGCTGATAGCGACGATTCCGAAGACCTGTCTGGCAATGGCGCTGACGGTTTATATGATCGCATCGAGTATGAGTACAACCGGCAGGGGCAGGTGATTGTTAAAAAAGATCAGAATGGAACGTGTCATGCATTTGGATATGACAAATTAGGTCGCCAAGTTAGTGATGAGGCAACTGCATTTGGCGTTGGAATTGATCAGTCCGTTGTCAAGATTACTACTGCATTTGATAAATACGGTCGTGTCGGTGCGATTACTTCTTATGATGCGTTAGGCAATGAGGTCAACCAGGTGGCCCGGCAGTACGACGGGCTGGGGCAGCTAATATCGGAGGAGCAAGCAGTTACAGGAGCAGTGGCCATTGGAGTGCCGACGGTATCCTACCAGTATGATTACACGGCCGTTAATGGCGAATTCATCCGGGCAGCGCGACGCAAAGCGTTAGTTTATCCAAATGGGAGGGCGTTGACCTACGACTACAACAGCGTCGATGGTGTCGGTCTAAATCGTGTTGCGAGAATTCGAGACAGTGCTTCGGGCGGCTCAGGATTCGTTCTCGTTGAATATCAATACCTCGGATTGCATTTGCCCGTTGTCACTGAATTACATAAACCTGGCGTCATGCTCACGTACGATCCAGACGGGAATTTCGCATACTCTGGCTTGGACAGATTCGATCGCGTTGTCGATCACTGCTGGTTCAAGAACTTAGATGTTGGATCTGGCGACCCTGATGCAGAGTTAGTGCACCTAAGGTACGGCTATGATTTGCTCGGAAGTCGTGTTTACAGGGAAGATCTCAGGGCAAAAAGCCACGGCAAGCACTACGATGAACTGTACGGATACGACGAGGCAGGTCGATTGAAGTCGATGGATCGCGGCACACTTAATGGTACGAGGACAGGGCTCGTTGGCGGCTCCAGGAAAGCAGTACTGGAGTGGGAGTTGGATTCCCCTGGAAACTGGAGTCAGTTTAGGGAAGATGTTGACGGAACTAGTGGCTGGGATTTTACTCAAAGCCGCACGCATTCGAAGACGAATGAAATTGCCTCAATCTCCAATTGGGCTGATCCGCAATACGATCACGCCGGCAACATGGTGGCAATCCCGAGGCCAGACGATCTCGAAGACGTCTATCGAGCGACCTGGGATGCATGGGGCCGATTGGTTGAGCTTGAAGAGGAGTATTCGTTAAGCTCGTTCCGACCCATCGCTAGCTATCAGTACGATGGATTGAACAGACGTTCGGTTAAGGTGACCTATACATCGGGCACCCCCGTGGAGGCGAGGCGGTACTATTTCTCAGATGCCTGGCAAGTGCTTGAAGAGCGAGTTGGTTCCTCTGAGGACGCGGAACAGCAATTTGTGTGGGGAATACGCTATGTCGACGACCTCGTACTGCGGGATCGCCCCACCGAGCGGCTATATGCTTTGCAGGATGTGCTGTTCAGCGTGGTCGCCCTCACTGACACCAATGCTATCGTTCAGGAGCGTTTTTCGTACCGGCCCTACGGACACAGTGAATCGCTCGCCCCCGACTTCACCTCCGATTCAGGAACGGACTACGAGTGGGAGCATAGGTTTACTGGAAGAAAGCTCGACCTAGAGAGCGGCTTGCAGATAAATCGCATGCGGCATTTACATTTGCAATTGGGACGTTGGGTAGCCCGTGACCCGGTGGGGTATCAAGGAAGTTGGCCGAACTTGTACGCTTACGCGAATTCGACACCATGCCTAGCTACTGACCCCAGTGGCACAGTTACTGTCCATTTCAAGGAGGGGCGGGTGACGCTTTCGTCCGCTTCAGTGATCCCGCTGCCGCCCCGCCTCGATGGAGGACTGGGGCTAAAGTCCCTTCAATCCTTCATGAATGCGGGATGGGACGTCGATACATCCGCCTTCGGTGCAAATGGTTGTTCATCCTGCTCCGAGATCGGTATAGTTCAAATTGTCAAGCAGACGGCAAACACCAACTCAAACCCAGCCAATTACGCACACAATTACTCGTGGAAGGTTGATACACCCAGCACGACAGATCCAACTTACTTATATAACAGCGACATATTGCCAGGCCCGGTGAGAGGTAATCCGCAAAGCACCCCCCACCTTTCAATAGAGGATGTTCCAGGGGTTATACCTACTTACCCAGGATTATGGGGAACGGTAGTTGTGTCGAGCTTCAAGCAAGAATTTGAAACTTATGTTGCTTGTGTTGGCCAAGCTGGGGCGCCGGATGACATCAAGGTGACGACCAGCACCGATTTCGGCATTATGTCGCAGGACTTAACGGATATTTCTGTCTACGGTGGCATTCATTGGTTCCATAGCTATAATCGAAAAGCGAACGGGACTTATTCGGCGACCCGAAGCATCACCAATCGTGACGCGAGGCCTGGTGCCGTATTTGAGTCTACAATCAGCGGATTTTTCCATCGGAGGATTCTCATTCGGGCACTCCCGTGAACCGAGCGATAAGTCGCGAAATCGAACGCTCCAGCCGGACAGCCGCAGTAGAGATTACCAAAGCTAACGTTCACTCGATCCTTGGATCGCCAGCAAGGTACATTGTTGACGGATTCGGTTAAAATATCATGCGTCACTCAATACTGGAACTGTTCGGATGGTTGGCGATTCTAACGATCGCTATGTTAGCCGCGGCGAAAGCAGAATTGTCCATTATGGGCATGCTGTTGCTGGGGGCGTGGGGGGCGGGTGCTGTAACGTCGCTTAAACTCGGCGGCATTTACTTGTGCTCGATAATCAGTTGCGCATTTGGTAGCACGTTCGTGGCCGTATCGCTCTTGCAACTGCGACATATGGCACACCCTATGCCCCCTCAATTGTCTACGACTGAGATCACGACCAGTGCGGTTTTTGTGGGCATACCTGCTGGAGTTTTAGTTGCGATTGCTATCGTAGCAATCCAAAGACTTGTACTTAATCGCATTGAATGAGGCGATTCAGTATCGCGACAAATCTGCCTGCCATACAACACAAACATGACTCAAATAGACAAAACATCAACCGATGCTGGTTATGCATAGGATTTCTTTCCCACCTCCCCCAGGCGGAGTGCTTAACCGAGATTGCTCTGATCGACGCAGCCCGCTCAATTGACGTCGCGAGCTGGTGACTGCGAGGGAACTCGACTATAAGGTCGAAACTTACTGACGACGCGGATCGACCGCGGCTCGCCATGCTGGGCCTAAAGTTGCCCTAGATCTGTCACGACGTCGCCTCCCTTGAGCCGTGGTGGAGCTGAATCGCAAGACTCTCCTTGATCAAGGCATCGACTAGAGTGTCTATCCGCAGTCTCTTGCGCCGTGGCCGCAACGGAGGTATGACCTTCCCCCTTCAAAAGAGCCCACGCCTGGAGCGACAATCCAAGTCGTTTGACCCTCACCCGAATCCTGATCCAGTCGGAATGCTAGGAATCGGCTTGCTTCGCTGAGGCGTAGCCGAAGCGAAGCAAGCCGCGAACTCTTTCGGAGTGCGGTCCCCAAGACTACTGTGGGGACGTTACTCGTTAAAATCGACACTGCAAGCTTCGACCGTCGCCGCGGCTTCTGGCAGGTCTTGGAACCAGTGTTGGTTGAGGCATTCCTGCCGCAGTCGACCGTTGAATGACTCGATGAACGGATTATCGGTGGGCTTGCCGAGCCGACTGGAGTCGAGTGTTACCTCGTTGAAGTATGCCCATCAATCGAGCGACTTCGAGATGAACTCCGGGCCGTTTTCGACGCGAATCGACTGCGGCGTGCCTCGATCGGCTTGAAGGTGCTCCAGAACTGCCAAGACGTCGTCCCAGGTGAGCCGCTGGCCGAGCCGGATCGCCAAACTCTCCCTGGTAAAGTTATCGACTAACGTACCCGGGCTCGGCAACTCTTGCGTCGTCGGGGCGTCTTGATCCGCACCTGCAAGCCTTCTTCGATGTACCGCCGATACACCAGATTGTGATTGACCTACCAGCCTTCGCGCTTCAGCAGCGTATGGAGACGGCGGTAGCCGTACCTTACGCGGCTGGCGGCCAAGTCGCGAAGTCTGATCCGAAGTTCGGCCCGACCGTTACGAACGCCCACGTGGCGATGCGTCGAACGAGGGAAGCCCAACGCTCGGCATGTGCGACGTTCGCTGATGCAGTAAACGGCTTGCAGCCGCTTCACCATGATCTTCCGACGATCGGGCCTTGGACCTTTCCCGAGACGACGTCCTGCAGCATCTTCTTGTCGAGACTCAGGTCGGCCACGAGGGCCATGAGCTTTTTGTTCTCTTCCTCAAGCTGCCGCAGGCGACGTAGCTCAGCGACGCCTAAGCCCGCGAACTTCTTCTTCCAGCGGTAAAGCGTCTGCTCCGTCGCCCCAGCTTGCGAATGATATCCGCGACCTGGGCGCCGCCCTAGTGCTGACGCAGCGCGAACGCGATCTTCTCCTCTGTAAAACACTTTCTCGGCATAGCTTGCGGCACTCCTTCAGAATGCAAGTTTACTAAAATCTTGCATTCCGCGTGGACGAAGAAACGGGGGGACGTCACGGGCGAAGACATCGCTCGATCGGTCCAGCTTCCTCGCTCTTGAAGGCTTCGAGCCAGGTCGATCGCTAAACATTCGCGCGTCACTCGTCGATCCATCAACATGCGAATCGATCAGCCATCGCTGTGCGATCATCGACGAAGTGGTCGCTCCAGGCGTGACCTTTTGCGTTCGGCTTAGCCTGACGCACGATTCGTCGTCAAGCCAGAGCCGCTTTCGTGGCTGTTGGCTGGAAACCTCTTGCACGCACTACATACGCTAGCAATACGCATCAGGTAACAAACGGAATTTCGCTAATTGCCCTATTGGCTGGAAAACGCGCGCATCTATCTTCTCAGGGACTTCTATACTCGGGATATCGTCTAGTGGCAGTCGAACGACACCACTCGCAATTGGTCCTGCGAGGGTGACGTGACCATGTCACGACTCACTGCTATTCGCCTTTTCCAAAGGACGGGCCGCGCGCCTTCGAAGCAGCCTGGATGGGCAACGCTTTGCAAGTATCGCGCCAGAAGCATGAGCAATGCATCCCCTGTGATTGATGTTCCCGAACTGGCGGCTATCATCGGCGCCGACGCGGTCTACTTGAAATTCGAAGGTGTTCACCCGACAGGAACGCACAAGCACCGCGCCGCCCGATCGGTGATTCGCCATGCTGTACGCAGTCAATTTGCCGTCGTGACAGTCGGTTCCTGCGGAAACTATGGCGCTGCGATAGCATTCGAGGCGGCTGCCAGTCGCGCGAGTTGCCACGTCTTTGTTCCGTCAAATTATGCGCGATCGAGAACGGCAGAGATGCTCGAATACGGCGCTGAAGTTCATTTCGTCGAAGGCACGTACGAAGATGCCGTAGCCTCCAGCCGAGAATTCGCGGTTCAATCTGGCGCGTATGACTGCAACGCCAGCGGTTTTGCGGACGACTTAATCCTCCGTTCCTACAGGGCTATTGCCGCCGAGTTGCGTGAACAAGTCCATGGAATTACTGCAGTATGGGTTCCCGTCGGAGATGGAACGACGATCACGGGTATTTACGAAGGGTTCCGAGCAAAGAACAAAGTTGCCCGGATGTATGCCGTTAGCAGTGCTGGGAACAATGCTGCATGTGCCAGCGTAGCGGCTGGAATGGTTGTGGAATTACAGCCCGCTGATATCTGCCCGACTAGCTTCAACGAACCGCTCATAAGCTGGAGGTCGGCGCATGCTGAGGACGTCGTACGGCTAGTGCGTGAAAGCGGCGGAGGGGCGATTGAAGTTACTGATGCCCAATTGAGTGACGCTGCGAGTCAACTATCTTCGTTCGCCGCTATCAACTCATGGCCAGCAGGCGCTGCTGGCCTAGCCGGATTGATTGCAGCTCCAGCCCATCTGCGTACCGGTCGTCATGCGATCGTCGTCACAGCGGCAAAAAATGAATCGCCGTAAAATAAGGAACAAAGGCTGGAGATGAGTTCGAGCTGGCGATGAAATGCCGTCAAGGATACGTAGTGGCTATCGATCTTCCCCTATAGGTTCTCGAAAGATGCACGAAGATACACCACCGAGTAGTGAGACCGGCACTACTGTTTACTACTGGCAGTCACGATCTGGCTTCCTATTGTCGTCACTGATTCCCGAGGCGACATTCATTCAAGCAATTCCCGGTGAAGATAGTGTGGAAGTCATCAATCGCCTGCCGCAATCCGTTGACCGCTTTATTCTCCACCTAGCGGTATCCCAAACTCATGCTTTTCCACTTCGGCGGGACCACTTGTTAAGTGCCCTGAGAGATCGCAGGGTTGCCGTCGTGAACGAGCATGTATTCGATGTTACAAAGCGACACATCCAGGATGTGTGTCGGGCGGCCGACTTACCGGTAGCCGAAGCGACGCGGGATAGCCCGCCCACCCAGCAGCTCATTGTGAAAACCAACTACAATTATGGCGCAAATAATGAACGTGCCTTATCCGCGGAGCTGAGAACGCTTCTGGGTCTCACCTGCATTTCAAACGTTGTGTTAAACGCCAAGAAATATAAAGTTGTCCCCCGACGCAATATTCCGGACGCATGGTGGAATCGACCAGAGCTGTGCATTGAGCGATTTGTGGAGAATCCAGACCACATTTTCTACAGAGTGTATGTCGCGGGGCGACACGTCGCTGTTTCAAAGGTGATTGATCCAAAACCGATCAAAAAAATGCCCGTTGGAATCGAGCGGCAGACGGCAACATTCTTGCTGAAGCCGACTGCGTTAGCACTGGTGGCGGGGCAGTTCGAGTGCCCGCGAAGTTTGCTGCAAACGTTATTCACCTTTCTGGCTGCTTTTCAGCTCGAATACGGTGCCCTCGATATTGTGTTTGAACCTCCGAATTCATACTTTGTCATCGATGTGAATAACACTCCATTCTGGGGAGGGAGCGGACATCCCGAACTCCTGAAGTTCTTGCGAGACGGATTGCTCCAATTCTCACCATCACGATGAACGTCTCAATGCATACTAGAGCTTCGACTCGCAGCTATGGTCGCGGTAAGCTGCATGCCACAATTCGGGCTCCTTATTGGAAATGTGGATTTCGACAACCTCAGACAAATCCCGTGATCGATGAACATCTTTGTGCCCCCTTCCTTACGTGGGAACTTCCAATCACATTCGATCATGACGACGTCGAGTTCCCGGGTAGAGCGGGGCTTCTTCGTATAGCGATCAGACCTTATCGGGAATAGACTCGGGATGACTATCAATGTAGCTCGTACAGCGTTCGTTAAAGTACTCTCGGCCAAGCGATCTGAGTTCCAGCCGTGCAGCGGAGGCAGTTTAACCGACGCCTTCTTGGTGGGTGGTGCGGGAATCTGAGGCAGCTCAGAAGCAGTTCTTACCTGCGCCCTTCTGGGCGTGAACGACCGCGACTTTGGGTCGAGAGCTTTTGCAGGTGATACGATAATATGAGGGTCATACCCTACCGCGAGTTGAGTCAACTCGCATGTCCAGGTGGTCCACAAGTTCGGTACCCTGTCGGCCGCTGGCATCCCGCCACTGGAGTCCATCGACTTGCTCGTCCTCCTGCAGGCAGCGGCTTTTCCCAGTCGATAGCGATTCTCCGCAACCGAGTGCCCGTAGATCTTCGGTTGACTAGATGGGACGCAAATCGCGTGCGTCCTGGAGTGCGTCACGTTCCAGAATTGCGCTCCTTCTGGGGCTTTGTTGAGTTTGGCGGCGGGTTCGATTCCCGCCGCCTCCACTCGGACGAGCAAACTCGTCCACTCCGCATTGAGGCCCGTTCGGATGTTCCCCAGAACTCCGAACGGGCCTTTTTATTAGCTGCCTGCTGCTCCAACCGCGTCAGACAATAGACTGTGACGGCTGCACAATCGCTAAATCGCAGAAGGGAGCGGTGCTCGCACCCTGCTTTATTGCATCATCTTAGCGACGCCTTTACTGTCGATGAGCCGATACTCTGACGCTGGTTCGTCGTAGATACCACGCCAGATCGGCGAGTGCCTCGGATCATCTGACTTGCATTGCCCCTGTACTCTGTTCTTCTCATGCTCTGCAACCGCGATGGGCATGGCTAATAAGAAATCACGTATCAGCATTGGTAAGCTTACGTAACGACCTGCGTCTTCATCGTAGAAGTGGCCGTTCACGGACAGCAGCGGTCGCTGCATCACTACCTTCGAGTTCCCCGTTTCGACGACATTGGGAGCTTCACCGATAGGCAGCGATACCATTGCAGCGCCTTTACTGGCCTTGAGTTTCATTGGCCCTTTGAATGATTGCATAACGCCCTTCGTCACAGGTGGCGTAATACCGAAGCGATGAAAATCATGAATGCGAATCTTCTCAATTAGTGCAAACCCAGGGAGCAAGGATTTCAATGCAGCTTTTAGGTTCTCACGAGTAACGCTGACACACTTGTCAGAACACTCCTCGTACATGAGTTCAACCATTGCCTGGCACGAGTAAACAGCAGAAAGCAACAACCGAAAAGCGTGCTTGGCGTCGCCGACGGCAAACGACAGATTATGAAAAAGAACAGCTCGTTCAAAATGCTCAAGAATTCCACCATGCGGCGTAATTGGAATTGAGACGGCTAGTCCAGGCGCCTTCTGCGGTGTAACCGAATCGGTATGCTGCTCGTCTGACACTGGTTGATCCCCCATTGGTACAGGAGAAACATGACACCAGCGAATTGTATCCGGTTCGCGGGTGGCACCGACACTCTGGCGCACATGCCGCTGCCTACCGGCGACACATAAACGCCAGCGTGTCGGTGTTGCCGCAGGCAACAAGAGACGAGTCGGCGTCAAGATCCTGCGCCTCCTCCCGCTGGCGCGACCCCGACGCTCGGCCGGCAATGCGTTGCAATGCGTTGGCGAATGTGCCGTGATTCGCGCCCAAGTGTCGGGGCCACCTGCGTCATCTCTCGGGCTGGTCGCTCCAGCGACCAGTCGGCGGCGCTCCCCTCCTCGCCGCCGCAAGGCCCGTCGGCCACCTCCCAGCTTATCATTGAACCGACGCAGGCGTCCGCTTATCCTCTAGACTCGCCTCTGCCGCCGGGACGACGCCAATCCCGCCTGTTCGTCCCTCCTTTTTGAGAACTCCTCCATGCTCGTCTCGCCATCCGCCGCCTCGCTCCCGGTGCGCGCTCGCCTGCTGCTCCTCCTCACAGCCTTGCTCGCCAGCGCCGCCACGGCCGGCAGCGCCCGCGCCGTAACCAAAACCTGGACGGGCGGCACGAACAGCGACTGGAGTCTCGTCGGCAACTGGTCGCCCATAGGCGCCCCCGCGAGCGGAGATTCCGTTGAGTTCCCCACCGCCGGCGGCAACCGCACCATCAGCTTGTCCGGGAATCGCACCGTCGCCGATGTGACGTTCAACAGCAGTAACGCCTACCGCCTCATGAACGATCAGCTGACGATCGCCAGCGGCGACGTCACGAGCCTACAGGGCAATCATCGTATCGACAGCAACGTCCTTCTCGGCGGCGAAGCCGATTGGAATATCGCCAGCGGCAAGCTGTCCGTGTACGGGTCGGTGAACTCCACCGCGGGCAACGTCTTCGGCATCAACAAGACAGGCGCCGGTTCGCTCGATTTTCTCAACCAAGGCGCGACGAACGTCATCAAGAACTATCTGCACCAAGCTGGTAGCGCCGAGTTCTTCGAAGGAACCTACACGCTCACGAGCACGTCGTTCGACGCCTTCGCGGCCATGTATATGGCCGAGGGAACGGTCACTGTTTCCCACCGCACGAAGCTGAAAGGAACCAGCGGGGGAAATTTGGTCCTGCAATCAGCCGGCGCCGGCAGCTCGAACCTGATCATCCGCGACGAGGAGACCGAGGTCGCCACCTTCGGCCAGCTCTTCATGGGCGCGAGCGGCACGAGCGGCAACAGCCTCACCGTCACCAAGGACGCGAAGGTGCGGGACATCGGCTTGTTTGTCGCCGGTTTCAATGGCAGCGCGACCGTCACGGTCTCCAGTGCGGCCACGGTGAATTCAGCCGCCATGGCCGTTGGCATGCTCTCGGGCGTCACCGGCACGCTCACGGTCGAGGATGCCTCGTCGGCGCTCACAACGAATTCCCTCGCTTTAGGCGGTTACAACTCCGCCCAAAAGGGCGGCACGGGCACGGCGACAATCAGCGACCGCGCCTCTCTGACTGTCTCTGGCGAATTGAGGTTTTTCTCGTCTACGAGCTCGCTCACCGTCGACTCTGCCACCGCCAGCATTGGCGCGTTGACTAACGAAGCGGGCGTCGTCGGCAGCATCAAACTCGATAACAACGGCGACACGCCCGCCCTGACCATCACCACGCCGGCATCGCTGCCCGGCCCAGTCACGTTCGACGGCGTCATTTCGAACGCCGCCAGCGGTCCCGGCGGCATCGTCAAGCAAGGGCCGGGCGAGCAGATCTTCACCAAGCAGCACACCTACACCGGCGGCACGCGCATCGAAGCCGGCACGCTCAGTTTGGCGACTGCCAACGCGCTCGCTCCGACCGCACCGGTCAACGTCGCTGGCGGCACGCTCAATCTCGCCGGAAACGTTCAGCAAACCGGCACGCTAACGCTGCAGGGCGGAACAGTCGGCGGCGCCGTCGGCAGCGTGCTCGTCCCCGCCACGCTCGCCCTGCAGTCTGGCACGATCGACGTCCCCGTTATCGCCGCTAACGCCGTGAACAAAACCACGGCCGGAATCGCCATTTTGAATCAGGGCATCACGGCCCCGGCGCTCAACGTGTCAGCAGGCACGCTGCAGATCAAAGGCGCCGTGAACGCCAATCTCCAAAGCAACGCCGCGAGCTCCGTCGCGCTCAGCGGCCACACCATCGTGTCCGGAACCACCGCGATCAGCGGCGAGCTGACCGTCGGCGGGCACGCTTTCACCGCCACCCAAGCCGTCGCCGTTGGTTCCGCCACGCTCGCCGGCGGCTCGATTGTCGCCGACGCCGGAGTGACCCTCACCGGAGCGGCTACTGGCTACGGCGCCATCTACTCTCGCATCACCGGCGCGCCTACGAGTTCCATCACCGCAGCGGGCGGACCGCTAACCCTCGGCGACGCCAAACTTGCGACGGGCTTCGATGCCTTCCAGGGCACGCTCAACACGGGCGCGCAGCAGGTCAATCTGCTTAGCGCCGGCGTCGCCAAGCTTGGCGCAACGACCACGCTTGCCGGCGGCTCGCTCTCCAGTCTCCATGGCATTCAGCTCGACTCCGGCAGCACGGTCGCCGGTTACGGCACGATCAACGGCGCGTTCAAAAATGCAGGAACCGTCAACGGCACGGTCGGCGTCGGGGGCATTCGCTTCACCGGCTCCGTCAGCGGCGCCGGCTCGTACGCCGGCTCCGTCCAATTCGATGGCGCCTTCAGCCCCGGCAATAGCCCCGCGGCGGTCTCGTTCGCCGGCGACGCCACGCTCGCCAACACCTCGCTGCTCCTCATGGAGATCGGCGGCGATGATCAGGGAACCGAGTACGACCACCTCGACGTAGCCGGCAAGCTCACCCTCGGCGGCGCTATCGCCGTGCAGTTCATCAATGGCTTCACGCCCACCAGCCCACTGTCGTTCGATCTCTTCGATTGGGGCACGGTCGCCGGCAGCTTCAACTCGCTCAACCTGCCGATCGTCGACGGCTTCGCGTGGAATACGTCGCAACTGCTCAGTACTGGCACGATCTCGCTTGCACCGAGCTCCGCCGCCGACTTTGATTCCAACGGCCAAGTCGACGCCGCCGACCTGGCGATCTGGAAAACGGGCTACGGCGCCGCAGGCGGCCGCAACGCAGGCGACGCGAACGGCGACAATCTCATCGATGGCGCCGATTTCCTTCTGTGGCAACGACAGTTCGGCAGCGGCGTCGCCGCCATCCCCGCGAGCTCCAGCATTCCCGAACCCGCCACGCTAGGTCTAGCCTGCCTGTGCGGCTCAGCTCTAGCCCTCGTCGCCAACAAACGCCGTCGCCGCGGTCAATAACTCTCCGGCTTTCTCATCGTTTGCCGGGCAGTCAGTTCAATTCAAGTAGTGAGCCGCTTTCTCAAGCGTCATCTTCGTCGCCGCGTTCGCCGCTTTTAAAATCAGCTTGTTCGCGGCGCGTCCCGAGAGAGATGATTTTGAGCGAACCACCTCATCGACTTTGAGTTGAGCGAGCTGAGCGGCGCGGGTCTGGACGTAATCCCTTAGTCCATTCTTGCCGGCGGAGTTCTTGCCAAGCTTGCGGCGAGTGCTTTCCCAGAGTTCCGGAGAGATCTGTACGGCAATCCGCGACGCTGCCGTCACCGGGAGGTTAGAACGCAGCCAAGTCATTGCGGAGCGTACGCTCAATTGGTTTCCGAACTTAAGACCGAGTTCCACTTGAGTATTCCTTGGCCGAAATCGGCAAAAGGGAGGAATTTCGCTTCGTGCCTGGGCGGTGCATCCCTGCCGTAACAGGCACAGAGCGCACGGAAAGCGAATCCCATGCCGTTACAATCGGAACAGGCCCAACGCGGGAATACGAGGGCGATTTCGGGCTAGGCTCTCTTTCAACGCCCGCTCGACCGTAGCCTGCCGCTGCTTGCGTGAGTGGTAAAGCACCAACTTGCTGAGCGCCGCTCGCTCGGCGGGAACCATGGATGAAGCAGCGGGTAGCCCTAGCGGGTAGCGGGGTAGCCCTGGTTGGTGTACTCGCCTACCAGGGCGGCGCAGCCGCAAGAGGCAACGCCGCCCAAGCCCTGCCTACTGCACCTGCGCCGCTGGCATTGAGGCGCCGCCAGCTCTAACTTAGCGGCTGGCTCACGAATCGGCAGCAGGTCACAACTTGCCGGAGTGCCACTCTCCACAGGCAACGCCATGAACGAACTACTCGGCATGCACCATGTCGCACTCATTTGCTCGAATTACGAAGCGTCAAAGAAGTTTTACACGTCAGTCTTAGGACTGAAGGTGCTTTCCGAGATCTACCGTGCTGACAGGCAGTCGTACAAACTCGACCTCGAACTGCCAGGGGGAGTGCAGATCGAGTTATTCTCCTTTCCCGAGTCTCCCAAGCGGCTGAGTTATCCAGAAGCATGCGGCCTGCGGCATTTAGCTCTGAAGGTGAGCGATATCGAGCGCGTGATTAATCGTCTGGAGCAACAAGGGATCGAGGTCGAGCCAGTAAGAACTGACGAATCCACCGGTAAGAAATTTTCCTTTTTCTCAGACCCCGACGGCCTTCCCATCGAACTCTACGAAGCATGAACGCCCGCCCGGGTCTCGTACTCAATGCCGACCCGCACCCAACACGTTCGACGATCAGACGCCGCCCTTCATGCCGCATTGCTGCTGAGCTTACTCTTCCCGATATTTGCCAAATTTGGGGGCAGTCGATGGGCGCCTTGCTCGGGTGCAAAAAGTTTACGATTGAGATACCAGGCGGTTGTAACAAGAGCAATCATTGCAGGCGCTTCCACGAACGGCGCAACGACAGTCGTGAACGCTTCGGCAGAGTCAACTCCGTAAACGGCGAAGGCAATTGCAATTGCGAGTTCAATATTATTGCTAGCGGACGAGAGCGACGTCGTTGCAGCGTGTTCGTAAGAATCGCCTCTTGCGTAGCTCCAATAAAAAGCCACCGCGAACATCGTTACACAGAACAGAGTTAGTGGAACTGCAATCAGTAAGAACAGCTCCGAAAAGGCAAGGGCCTCTTCAGCTTTCAATGAGAGGATTAGAACAATAGTCAGCAACACTGAGACGCTCCTCAAAGGCAACAAACGTCTCATAAAAAACAATTCGTACCATTCACTCCCGGCTACACTTATTAGAATCGCTCGCGTGACAACCCCAGCGAGCAAAGGAATTCCTAAATACAGCGCGACGCAGATCGCGAATTGCGAGACGGTCGCTTCAGGCCCAGAGCCTGCAACCCCAATTGTCCGTGGTAGGACTGCGACAAAAAGCCAGGCGTAAACGGGATAGAACAGCAGTTGCAAGACCGCATTGAGCGCAGCAAGTCCTGACGCCAGATCCGCGTCACCCTCGGCCAACTTATTCCAAGTCGCGGCGCCGCCTATTCCCCGAGCCAGACCAATCAAGATAATTCCGGTCATGTACTCCGGCTGCTGGCGGAAGAAGAGCACAGCCAGGGAGAACATAATTAGCGGACTAGCGAACCAATGACTGACGAAAACTGGCCATATCCGACGAATGCTTCGTAACAGGGGTGCAAGCGATTCGTACCGAATTGCACACATCGTCGGGTACATCATCGCTACGAGACCGAAGGCGACGGGAAGGCTCACATTCCCGCAACAAAGAGACTCAAGAAGCTCTTCAGTACTCAAAGAACAAATACAGAGCGCGATGCCCTGAATGATCGCAAGAGCAATCAGAGCCGTGAGATAACGGTTGATCGCAGCTAGCCTGGCGTAAATGCGCAGCATCAGCGTTGTCCGATAGCAAAGCAACGAACGGAGTCGCTCAAATGCCGCAAAGAGGCCAGCTTCGGCTGCTTGTCAGCCTAGCTGCTCGGCGCAAGGCATCGTGAGCGGATCTTTTCCGGATTGACTGAGAATCAAAAGTGCGGCCAGCGCTAGGGATTGGCCTCACGACAACGCTCGTGTCGGAAGAGTGCACTGCGCGCAGTCTCCTGCGCCAATGGCTCAACGAATATTCTTGACGTCGGCGACCGGTTTTGCGCCAATCAGGGCCTCTCCAGGCGCCTTCATTACGGCCAGTACAACTTTGGCCGGTCCTCGATCGGCGACCTTTATCAGATGCTTACCAGGAGGAAGCGATTTCCGCAGGTATTCAACTTGCTGGTCCGTCTTCAAGACTAAAATCGCCTGCTCGTGCTGCCCCGCGTACTCGATCAAGTCGCTCATGCAATTCGCTTCGAAGTGCTGAACGTCGTTTCGGTCGAGATCAAATGGCACGGAGGACCACTCGTGACCGATCGTCGCCATTGGGATCGTGCCCCTCACGTCCAACGCGACCGGCGAACCACTTCCAAATACTGTCTCTGCGAGCGCGAAGCGCGGGATATTTCGGTGCAGCACAACCGCGCTGAGAATGAGCGTGACTGAAACGCAGACAGACCACTGGAATGCCGGCGTCGGCCATCGCCGCATTGAAAGAGCCGCTCCGGCCGCCAGAAGAATCCAGAGGCCCGAGATTGCCGCTCCTGCAGTCCAGGATTCTAGGCCGCTCATCAACATGAAAATGGTGAACCCAATTCCAGCTAGGCAAGTCGCCATGCTCGCTAGCCAAGGCGACCAGCGCCTTGAGAAATCAGCTCCGAATCCGCCGATCGACGCAAACACTGCACGATCTAGATAATGCCCAATCATCAGAGCAAAAGCTGGAGCGGCCGGCAGTATGTAGGTTGGCAGCTTGCAACTCGACATCGAGAAAAAAGCGAAACACCAAGCGCTCCAAAGTACGGGGAAGCTAAGTGATCGAGACCTGAGCTTCCGGATCGGTTCTTTCTTGGACCACAGAAAACTCGCATACGGAATTGCCATGAACGTCCAGGGATGCCCGGCGACAAGCAAAATGGGCACGAAGTACCAGAACGGCTCAGCGTGAAATGCGCCGGCAAACCGTTGCAGATTATGACGGTAGAAAAACTCGCTAATAAACGCCGGGTCTCGCTGCGAAACAGCGTAGAACCAAGGAGCGTTCACTAACACGACGATCGCAAATAGATACGCCCAGTGTCGCACCAATAAACGCGCGGGGTTCTTCGTTAGCCAACAATGCATAACCAGCGGCGGAGCCAGTAGCACGACAGATATTGGGCCTTTGCACAAAAATCCAAGCCCGGCTGCAAGCGCTGTTATTGTCCACCATTTCCAATTTAGCTTGTCGCTTTTCACTGCCTCATATGCGGCCACAAACGAAATGGTCGTGAAGCACGTCAGCAACCCGTCGAGCAACAGAATTCGACTTCCTCCCAGGAATCCAACGGAAAGGAAGAGCGCTAGCCCCGCAAAGAATCCTGCTCGGCGTCCGAGTACCCGATTTCCGAACCAGACTGTTGCGAGCAGCGTCGCCAAACCGCAAATTGCTGGAATGATCCGAGCGGCTCCAGGCGATACTCCGAATATCGAATAGCTCGTCGCGCACAACCAATAGAGCAATACGGGCTTATCGTAGTACGGCCGGAAATTGAGCGTTGGCAGCGTCCAGTCGCCGGACTCGATCATCTCACGAGGTATTTCGCCGTAGCGAGTTTCATCTCGATCGATCAGAGGATAGTTGAGGTTTGAGAGCAGGAGTATCGCGGCAACCAGAATCAAGATGAATTCTGCAAAGCGAAAGCGGCGGTCGTTTGCAGCCTTCTCTGGCGATAGTTTCGCTTCTACTGCTGATTGGCCGTCAGCTGCTGAAAATTGTACCTTATTCCACCAGTGTCGAACCAGACTCGCCAACACTACAGGTATGTGCGCAATCGACACCGTACTCGCCCCAGCCTCGCGCGGCCGGTGCGAAACGCCAACTTCGACGATGGATCGCCCTTGCCGTCGGGCCTGTGAGATGATTTCCGCATTGACCAGAAATCCATTCTCCGTGATGTCGCACTCGTTCAATGTCTCGCGCCGAAACATCTTCAAAGCACAATCAACGTCTCGCACGCCCGTATCGAGCAGCAATCTCACCAGTTGGTTGTAGACGCGAGAGTAGAGGCAACGAAGCGGCGAATCTTTGCGATCAATTCGATAACCGCAAACGATCTCGTAGTCTCGTGAGAGCAAAACAAAGCGATCTAATTCAGTTAAGTTGAACTGGCAGTCGGCGTCGGTAAATGCGACTAACTCGAAGTTGGCCGCCTCGAATCCAGATCGCAATGCGGCACCGTACCCGCGATTCGCTTCATGCCGGATCAGCCTCACGGAAGGTCTCGTGGCTGCCATTGCTGTCACGCGTACGGCAGTTTCGTCAGAACTCCCATCGTCCACAACAATGATTTCGAAGCAGTCTGAAACGATCGCTAGCGCGGCTTCAGCTTCACTAACGGCGCGCTCGATTGATTCAGCTTCATTCCATGCGGGCAGGACAAGCGAAATGCCGTTTGACGTCGAAGTCGCTGTTACTGCTAACGCTTTGCTTGAGTTTTGAAACATACCTCGCATCCATGCGGGTCAAGTATTTGGAAAGCTGGGCACTACACGCCAATTATCGACTATCGGCAAATCGCGCAAAATGGGACGTACGAAAATCTAAGATGCAACGCGATTCCTCAGTTCCGAGTTGTTGGCCCAACCTCAGATACTGAACTTAAATTCGACTATTACACATAAGCACGATTCTATTTTGAAAACCGAATGCAATGTGATGGCCAGCAGCCAGCCGCGCGAGCTTAGTAATGCAACAAAAGCGCCGTCCCAGACGCTCTGGAAAGTCCCGCACGAAGAGCGTGAATCTCCTGGCCGCGTTACCATTTTCGCCGGTCGTGCCACTATTTACTAAACAATTAGTAGTTAGATCAATGCCGATTTTGGGTGGCCATCGCAAGAGCAGGGTAGGACAGGGAGTTTACTTCCAGCTGCGGAATCCAGCGGGTAGCCCTGGTTGGCGTACTCCCCCGCCACAGGCTGGCACAGCCGCAAGAGGCGATGCAAACATGCGCAGCGCTCACGCTGGCTGAGACGTCACCGAGAGTCTCTAATTCGCGACGGACTGATTAGCGGCGATTCCGACCGCTGCAAAGCATCGCCCAACCAACGACCACACTCGATAGACGAGAACCAACATGAGCCCCGACAACCTAAACTGGTTCGACAACGTCGAGCATCGCCCCCACCCCTGGCCGGGCCTCAATTGGCTCACCACCGCGATCGCGTGTGCGGACGTGCGGCGGGCGGTCGACTTCTACGCGCAGGCGTTGTCCTTCGTCGCGATCTTTGAGCTGCCTGGCGATAACGGCGAACTCCTCTTCGCGCGGATGCGCTACCGTGGTTGCAACTTCACCCTTAACAAAATCGGTTGGGACTTCGACGCTCAACCGCCGGCCGACGCCAACCAGACGCCGCCGTTCCAGTTTTACCTCTACGTCGACGACGTCGCCGCGACGAACGCGCGGATGAAGGAGCAGGGCGCCGTGGAAATCTTTCCGCCGCGCACAGAAATGTGGGGAGACCTACGCTCGCGCCTGCGCGACCCGTTCGGCTACGTGTGGGACCTCGCGCAAGCGCCGAGGTAAGCGGCGGGTGGCGCCGACACTCTGGCGCACGTGCCATTGCCTGCCGACAAAACGCAAACGCCAGCGTGTCGGCGTTGCCGCAGGCAACAAGAGGCGCCGAGGCCCCATGCCTCTTTTCGCCGGCGCGACCCCGACACGCGGCCGGCAATACGTTGGCGAATGGAGCGTCATTCGCAGCCAAGCGTCGGGGACATCTGCGCATCAACTGTCGACAAACTAGCTATAACCGTAGAAAGACCAGCAACAAACACGAGAGCGTTGGCTGACGGCATGAAACTTCGAAGACTCTCTCTCGGCGCCATGCTGTCCCTCGTTGCAGCAGTCGCCATCTTACTCGGAACCTATGCCTATCGCGCCGACCGCACCAGAGATCTAAACCGAGCTGTGTCGCAGTTGGGAGGCGTGGTCGTCTACGATCACGAAATATCAAACGGGGAAGCGACCAAAGGCACGCCGCCTCGCGTTCCCGAAGCGATTCTAGCGATCGTTGGCGAGGAATGGTTAGCAGACCCCAAGGCTCTGGTGCTTGATGGAGTCGACGTCAAGAACGAAAGCCTTGACTTCTTACCCGCCTACCCCAACATCTCCGCTATCAGCCTGGGGTCAACCGGCGTAACGGACGAGTCGCTGAAATACATTTCCAAGGTAGAGCGGCTCAACGTCTTAATACTATTCAACGCCAAGATATCCGACGCTGGCTTGAAGCAATTGGCGGGAATGCGAGAACTAACCTACTTGGACTTAAGAAACACACCGATCGGCGATGCCGGGCTCCGCGAACTGGCTGCTGTAAAATCACTGCTAGGCATCAATCTGACTGGAACCAACACCTCCCCAGAAGGACGTCGCGAGTTCTCGCAAGCTCTGCCAAAATGCGATGTAAAGTACGTTGAGTGAGGGTTCGACCGACCGGCATACTTAGACAGCGGGTAGCCCCGGGTCGGCGTAATCACCTACGGCGACGAGCGGTAAACGATCGGTTCGAGCGAACTCGTCCAGCGGCGACTACGTCGCCCACGTCATCCGCGGAATCGTCGCGCGGAGATCGTCGAGCCATTGCGAAGCGTCGACCGGGGCCGGAAGTTCTGGGCGGCTCAACGGCCGCAAGTCGGCGAGAATTCTGCCGACGCGCTCACGATTGAGATCGCAAGGCAAGGGCGCCTCGCGGGCGTCCGACGGCATCTGCTGATCCCAGTAGCTATTGTTGTCGAGCCACGAGAGGACGTCGGCGAGCGCCGCGATGTCTTCACGTTGGACAATGTTGCGGGCGAACTCGCGCTGCACGTCGGCGATGTCAGCGGCAGGGTCTTGAGCCAATCGTCCGAACCCGTACGTATTGGCAAGCTGCAGATTGGGCAGGTTGAGATTGCCCATGACGCGATCGAGGCCCGCCGCCCGCAGGCTTTGCAGCATCGCTTTGATGTAACGCAATTCGACGTGCACCAGCCCCCATTGCGGCGCACGGGCCGTGTCGTCGTCCATCAGGAAGTGCGGCCAGCCCATCACGTGCCGCCCCGAATCGAGAATCGACTGCACGTCGGCGAGCGTCGGGAACACAGGGGTCTGCTGCTTGCCGCCGAACGCAGAGAAGACGAGCGGCCGGTACAGATTGTGGCAGGGCAGGGCGAGGTGGACGTTCGCCGGCATGCCGCTTAGCGCGGCGACGACGGCTTGGCTGCCGGGGGTTTCTTTGGAGAACACGTTGTTCCAACCTTTGGGGATCGGATCCTCCCCCCAAAACGAGATTGACCACGTGTTCGCGTAGAGCGGCGCGGCCGCATTCTGCTTCTGCAAGCGATGGGCGAACTCTTCGACGTACCGCATGTAGTCGTTGACGCCGCACTCGCCGCAGTTGCAGGCGCCCCAGTCGGCGGCGAACTCTTCGAAGAAGTCGGCCTCCTTGTATGTCTGCATGTACCAGGACTGCAAATCGACGGTCTTCTGGAAGTTGTCGCCCTGACGCGGGCAAAGCTGCACGGCGCGGTTTTTACTCTGGTCGCCCGGTTCTTAGTCCGCGGGCACGGTGCTGACGACGGTGTTCGATAAGATGTAGCCGAACTGCAACCCAAGCTCGTGAGCAAGATCGAGCACCTGCAAGCGATCGGCGATCTTGTTGCGTTCCAATTCGGTTGAGGGCAACCGGTTGAACTCGAGCATCGTCGAGAACTTGACGGCGTTGACGCCGCACGCCGATAGCCACTTGATCTGTCGACGCCATTGGGGCTCCTCCCAGTGGAGCGGCGCCAGACGCTGCGGGTCGGCGGTAAAGCCGTCGTGGAAGTAAACGCCGCGCAGGTCGAATCCCCCCTCGCCTGGCTTCTCCTGCGCAGCGGGCGCCGGCTCCGTTTCACCAAACAGCGGACTGCCTGCGCTCAAAGAAAGGCTTGAAGCGGCGGCCCCTGCAAAGCAGGCTTTGCCAAAATCACGGCGATTGACTGGTTGATTTGGTAGTCTCAACGGCATCTTAGAATCTCCTCGATCGATGAATCGGCGCGATGTGACTGTGCACGATGAAGCTGCGGCCGACTACTCCGCATTCATTACATGCTCGCATCAATCGCCGACCGCCAAACGTGAGCCATCAGCGACGCTCCGTCCATCGTGGCGTGAACGCCGTCGGCCGCCCAGCGCTCGGGCGGGGCCAGGGCGACGGCTCGGTCCATCATTTCCTGAAGCGGAACCAGCACTGCGTCGGCGCGTGCGGCGACGGTGCGCACCGCTTGGCGGAATTGACCGAACATCGGAAACCATTTGTCGTTGATCACGCCGCAACGGAGGACGAAAGGTTCGCAAACGATCAGCTTCACGCCGGGCAACGATTGCTTCGTGAGCGCCAGTAACGCATGGTAATCGGTCTCAAATCTTTCGAGCGATTGTTCGATCGTATTTGTTTCCAACGCGCGGGAGGCGTCGTTCACGCCAATGAGAACGCTAACGAAGTCTGGCTTGAGATCGATGCAATCCGCCTGCCAGCGTTCAGCCATGCCTTGCAGCGTCGAGCCGCTGACTGCGCGGTTGAGCAGGGCAATCCCAGCATCGGGGTAGTCGACGAGCAGTTGCGATCCGGCCAACCATGCGTAGCCATTGCCCAATTCGTCTGAGAGCGATTTGACGGCGTTCGCGTCCCGTTGACGACCGGCGTCGGTGATCGAATCGCCTTGAAAGAGAATCCGTCGACCGTTCGGCCAAGCGGGCGCTGCAGGCTCGTCCGCGCTCGCCACTGCGGGCGCCATTGCCGCCGCTCCGAACAAGGAGGCGCCAATGGCATTGAACTGACGACGCGACGGCATGCGATTGGTGCTCATGTGTTCCAAAGCTTTCCAAAAGGTTAACGGCAAATTACGCAAAGGCCCCGTCACCGCAGCGCCGGATCGGCCACGGCCACTCGCAAATCGCAAACGTTGGTATGCGTCGGGCCGGTGTGCAGCAACGCGTCGACGCTGCTAAAGAAGGTGAATGAATCGTTGCGAGCGAGATGGGATTGGAAATCGAGGTGCTGCCGCATCGCAGCGGCGACCACCTCGTCGTCAACGAAGGCGCCGGCGGCATTGGTAGGCCCATCTTCGCCGTCGGTGCCTCCCGAGACGAAGCATGTTCCCCGCCAGTCGGCTCGCAGCGACGCCAGCGCGAGGGCGAGGTGCTGATTGCGTCCTCCTCTGCCGCGTCGCTCACTGGAGCAGAGTTTGACCGTCGGCTCGCCGCTGATCAAACAAGCTAGTGGTCCCTGTGTGTGCAATTCGTTCATTGCCGCCGCGATGCCCGCCGCGACCTGATTGACGTCGCCTGTCGCGAGTTCATCGCCCGAGTTCACGCCCGCGTAGCCTAGCTCGCGCGCTCGCCGGGTCGCCGCCATGACCGCTAGATTGTTGTCGCCCACAATCGCATTATGAACGCAGCATCCAAAACGGTTGACGCCGTCGATGCGCGACTGCCAAGCAGGCGCTTCATCGCTGCGCTCAGCCATTCGCTTTTGCAGCAGGTCGACGGCGATCACTCCCGCGGGAAGTCGCGTGAGCGCGTACTTGTCGATGATGCGCAATGCGGCCGCCGGCGAGGCGGTTCCCAGCGCCGTCGGACCGGAAGAAACCATCGAGCCGTCATCGCCCATCACATCGGAGATGATCAGCGACACGAGCCGCCCGGCTCGGCATGCCTCGGCGAGCCCGCCCCCCTTCACGCGACTCAGCGACTTTCGCACGGCGTTTATCTCTTCGATGGTCGCGCCGCACGCGGACAGCTCGCGGGTGAGGGCGGCCTTCTCGGCGATCGACAAACCTGCGACCGGCGCCGGCATCAGTGCGGATCCGCCGCCCGAGACCAAGCAAATGCACAAGTCCCGCGGCCCGAGCGCGGCAAGCAGTTCGAGCATCCGCTCGACGCCGCGCAGTCCCTCTTCCGTCGGTTCGTTGATTCCCGCTGCTCGACCGACATGCAGCTCGATCGCGACGGTGGCTTCCACGCAATCGGCCGGGACGTTCACCACGCCCGTGAGCCGTTTTGCTTGAACGATGTCGGCCCCCAAGCGCTGCTCCAACGCCACGGCCATCCCGGCGCCGGCCTTTCCGCCCCCGACGACGGCGATCCGTTCGATGCCCGCGAGATCAAACTCGTGCTTGGCGAGCTGCAAAACGCCGCCGGACACCTCAACCGCATTGGCGATGAGTCGAGGCGAACGAACCGCTTCTAAGCCGGCATGCCAGATTTGCAACGCATCGTTACGGAGTTGGAGCGAGGTACGCTGCATCTCTTCTCGGCGTGGAGGACGTTGTTCAGATCGGATGGCGGCCAAAACGCGGGCTAGAAATTTTCGCGATTCCACCCCTTCTTGATCCACCCGACGTAGTTGCTCAGCGGCGTGTGAGTCGCGGCGAACGTCGGCGACGACGCCATCAGCGCAGCGAATTCCCTCGAGAGCTGGTCTGTGCGATCGTGCTCGCCGATCGCGGCCCCAATCAGCGCGATGGCTTTCGAAGTCGTGGCCAGCCACTCCAGCTCTTCCGCTTTCTGCGGGCCGACCGAATTCAACGCGGAGGCGACGAGCGACTCGATTTGCTTTCCCTTCGCCAGATGATCTTGATTCTCGGCCCCCTCGCACATGAACGAATCGAGTAGCGTCAGCGCCTCGTAGAGTTGATCGGCCGCCTCGGCGTTGTCGTTGGCGATCCACTGCACATACTCGCGCAGCGCCTCGTGCGGATCGGCGGAGGAGTTCCAGAAGAACCGCGACGCGATGTACGAGTTCGCGAATTTGCTTGGTTCCTCGATGCGCATGTGATGCACGGCGTCGACTTGGTACTGGCGAGCCGCTTCCATCGTCGGGGGAAAGTAACCCAGCATAGGGATCAACAGATTGCAACCACTCTCAACGTTCGTCGGAAAAATAAAACCGTTGCGGCGGAGCCCGCGCTTCATGGCCGGCTCGAGCGTCGTGCCGCCGTTGGTAAGGCGGTCGATTACCGTCAGTTCAACCTCCGACTTGGGGTCGGCGTCTCGATATTGCTGAAACAGATCGAGGAACTGATCCTGGCATTTGACTTTGTAGGTTTCTTCCAACGCCCAAATTGCCCACAGATGAACTTGATAGCGTGCGGCGGGGTTGGCCTGCTTCACGATCGAACGGAAGGCGTCGACTTGCTCCATCATGCGAAGCGCCTGATGCTCGCGGCAATTTTGTTGGTCGGGCCCGCAGAAGCAGCCGCCCGGATCGTAGAAGACGAGGCTGAACTCGTCCGCCTCGCGGAACCAGTGCACCTCGCTGGCGTAGGCGTCGGTCGCCAGATCGCGCACGCCGTTCCAGGAATGGGGGCCGAGCGTCAAACGATCGGGAGCGGCCCAACAGGCGACTGGAAAGCCGTGCTTGGCATACTCGATCGACGCCTTCGCGGTTTGCTCGTTCGCTTTGAAGATGTCGCGCGGGATCAGCGTCGGCGAGAACTGATGCGTGACCTTCAAGCCCCGCTGGTGTGCGTAGCGAATCATCGTGGCGATCCGCTCGTGCAACGTGCGATTGAACTTGTTGTTCGTCGCGGGCGATTTGTCGAAGCAGAGATGCTCGGACCAAAGAAAGAAGTAGATGTGCGTGAATTGAGCGCAAACGGCCTTGTCGACCCAGTGACGCCATTGCTCATCGGTCCAATTGATCGGCGTGAGATCGCCCAAATCTTGCCAGGCGACGTTGTAGTACACGCCGCGTTCTTCGAAGCTGGGGCGAAAGACTTCGTGATAGCCCCCCTCTTTGGCCGTACGTTCCTTTTGCAGCAGCAATTCGCCCTGGTCGCGCTGCAAATGCGTCCGCAAGTGCGAGGCGGCGTAGATGGCGCCCAAGGGATTCCAACCGGCGGCGACGATCACCTTGCCGGAGTCGCCAACGACTGGCTCGACGCTCACCACATAGCCTTGCTGCTGCACGAACTTCGCTTCGTCACGCAGCGCCGCCTCCAGCTTTCGACCAGCCAAATGCTCGGCCGCCAAGCTGTTTTGATCGCACTGACCCACTACGAGCAGATTCGACGACTCGCGTTGCTCCGCCGTGAGCGCGCTGTCAGCGACGACCGAAACTGGCGTTCCCAACAGCGCGGCGACGTCATGCTGGAGCGCGGTGATATTCTCGACCACGGCCGGCGCTTCGTTCGTACCGGTGACGATCAACCACGGCCGAGCGTTCGCCTGGGCGATCGCGGCGGAGGCGCTCGTGACGCACGCCGCGAGGACAATGAACATGCGGATGATCGTCATCTACTTTCCCCGTGAGGCGGAACTTTTAATCAGCGAATGCGTTCGGAACCGACGACAAGCGGTCCAGAGCCGAACCGTTGAGCCAGCGGTAGATGGCGTCGTCGGCTAACTGCTCGTCGCGTTCCGACCGTCCGGCGCCAATCACTTCGCCACGTCTCGGACGGGGCGCCGTCCATCCAGCCTCTTTGTTGGCAATCGAAAGAGACTTCTGCGAGTGCTCTTCTGCAAACAACGCCATCCAGCGGTCAATCGCCGGGCGGCTCGATTGAAGTTGAAAAGCCTGCAACTCCAAGCCATTCAACGCAGCCAGAGCCGACGCCGAGTCTTGCCCTTCAACGCTCGCAGCGGCGCTAGAAGATTCCGACGACTCCGAAGCCGCAACGCTGAAACGTTCACTCACGCTCGCCTCGGTCGCGGCGACTGCCAACGAGACTGCGGTTCTCGCAGCCTTTTGCCCGAATCGCGTCCGCCAGATGGCTAAATCGTCGGCATCGACGTCGCGATCGAGGTCGGCGTCTCCCTGAGTTGCAGTCGCGTTGCCCGACGCCCCGAAGCCACGTTGCCAAGCCAAGAAGTCGGCGCCGTCGACGATGCCGTCGTTGTTGAAGTCGGCCGACTGCTCAGCAGCCGAATCGACGGCGTCGATGTTGATCAGGAACCCGCTCTGCTTGGTGAGCGTTAGCGTGTGATTGCCGTTGGTTAGTCCCCTGGTGAGGATGAACGGCATCTTATTCGTGTAGCTGGAACTCTGCAGGCTGACAGTCCCTGAACCGCCGGCGCCGCCGTCGATGCTCCACGCAATCACGCCATAATCTCCGCGCAGCGTGGCGGCGATGCCGACCGCCGTGCCAGTGAACGGGATCGTCACCGAGGCGGCGTTCTCCGTCGTGAAATGCCACGAACCGCCGCTGGGCGCTCCCTCGCTCGTGGAGGCCCATTGCCCGCTGTATGTCAGCAGTTGGCGATCATCCTCGCGCCGCAACCGATTATTGTTCTGGACGACGACGCCGTCGATTTGGATGGCCGTGCTGGCCGCGCCGCCGATCTTCTTGATCGTCAACACATGGAGCGTCTGCGCCAGCCCCGTGGCGAGCAGCGTTTCAACTTGATCGGTCCGCGTGGCGGCGTTCATCTGGATCGTGCCCGACCCGCCCGCGCCGCCGTCGATCGACCACGAAGCCGTCGCCCCTTGTTGCCACAGCGAGTGGATCAGCGAGACGCCGCTGCCGGAGAACACGATGTTCACTTCGCTGTTGATGGTCGAGTTCTTGATTGCGGTGCCGCCGGAGAAAGCGGCGGACGATTCCGTCGTCCACTGCGTGTCGCGGGCGTACGAAAAACTGCCGCCGGTTTGTTCCACGCGCCCGTCGAGCTGCTTGAAGAGCGTCGGGAAGGCGGGCGCATCGAACTCCAAGTAATCCCCGGAAAGCTCCACCGATCCGGCGACGGAAGTCGGAATGTTCAGGCGGAGGAAATCGTAAATGATTCCCAACGGATGGTTCTGATTCGTGGTCGTCTGCCAAAACTGCGAAAGATATGCCTCCATGCGCTGCAGGGCGCCCGCCGAGCCGGCTGAATGGAAGTCAGCCTCTATTTCAGCAGCTTCCGCCCGGCTCAGCGGCGCGATCAACGCGGCGACTGCGGGGTACTGGTCGTTGAGGTAGCTTTGCGATTGGGCGACCAGATTGCCGATGTAAGCGGCGTCGTGCAAGAACTGGATTTGATCCCGCAGCATTTGCACCCACGCGGCGGCCGTGATCTGCATCGGAATCTGCGACACAGCGCGAGGATCGGTCACGGCGGTGATGTTCGCCAACGCGGAGTGCAAGTAGCCCAGCTGAGCAGCGCTGTAGCGCGTGGTAAACGGCGCCGCCGCGTTCACCGGCTGCAACGCGGCGGCCGTCCAATTGGCGATGCCGCTCACGGAATCCCAAAAATCGCTGAGGCTGCCAATCGCGTTGGCGAGGGCCGTCTGCTGCGCCGGCGGCTCGACCAAAAACGCGGCGAATTCTTTCAGCAGCGTCGCCTCGCTCAGATTCACGTCATCGAGCAGCCGCGAGTAAACATATAGCGACGGCAACTGTTCCGTCGGATGCGAGATGTGAGCGACGACGCTGTCGATGCCCTGCGCCTCGATCTTTCTCAGGTAGTTTCTCGTCCAGTCGAAGTGCAGCTTCGTATGGCCGACTGGAAATTCGTGATCAATCAGGAAGAAGGGCCACGCGTCGACGTCCCGCCCCGTGGCTTGCAGAGAATTGGTGAGCGCGTCGTCGTTGCCGTGCGTGCTCAGCGGCACGTCGCTCGGCAGGCGAGACTGCTGGACCAGAAATTCCGCGAGTTGCGAACTGTAGCCGGGCGACGTTCCCCACCAGTTGAGGCCCCACGTTTCCGCCACGACGCTGGCCGACGGATTTACTTGTCGAGCGGCGTACCGCATCGCAATCTGCAGCGAGACCAATTCCGAAACGTTGCTCGGATTCCCCAATGGCGACGGCGTCTCGAATGCGTAATCGATGCCTGCGCTCGACGGCGAACCGCCAGGATCTTCGCCCCCCATCACCCATTCGTCGACCCAGGCGCCATACTTGTTCGCCCAATATTGGTAGTCGCTCAGCAGCGTCTGCCAGTTGGGATCAGCGGGGCTGTTGCCCGGCGACAGAATCCGCCAGGGATTAGTGAGATCGCCGTGCCACGTCGTGCCGAAGACGATCGAAGTGGTCATCCCCCGCTGCTTCGCCGATTGCAGCACCTGCACCCACAGTGCTTCCTTCGCCAGTTCCGCCGGCGTTTGCGCCGGGCGTTCCGACCACGGCGCCCGCATCAGCTGGAGGTGATTGAAGTTCAAGAACTCCATCTGGTCGAGCCAGGTCTCCCACTGCGCGAAGGTCCAGTCCTTCGGCGCCCACACGCCTTGGTACGCGCTCAGCGTAAAAACGTAGACGCCGCGGGTCGTCGCCCAGGGCTGCGTTTGCGCCTGGGCGTCGTCCGTTGCGGTCGCCATGGTCGCGAAATCTGCAGCGACGTCGGCGACAGGTTCAACAGCCGGCGCCTCCGCTGCATCCATATTCAGCAACGGCGCGTCGGCAGCCAAGAGCTGTCGCGGCTCCAGCAGTTCAATATGGAGAGTGCGTCGCCGCAACTGCGAGAGGTTCATGTCGAATCAAGGCGTCAATCAATGGTGCAACCAAATGACGAGAACGGGCGGCCGTCCGGGTTGACGACCGCCCGCTCCGTCCCCAACCAAGCGAGATTTATGTTTGCCGACGATTCCGCAAGCAAGCGAGCAGCGAGAGACCGATCAAGCCGATCACGCCCGCCGCCGGTTCCGGCACGGCAGTCGCAACGGTCGTGGCGGCGGCGCCGAACTGCGTCTTCCAAATGTCGAGGTCAGCGGCATTGACGATGGAGTCGCCATTGGCGTCGCCCTGCTGCAGCGTCGAACCCGAGCCGAAGCCCCGCTGCCAGATCAAGAAGTCGCGACCGTCGACGACGCCGTCGACGTTGAAGTCGGCGTTGTTCTGGATAACGACTCCGGAATCGTACACCGCGAGCGCATCGAAGATGTTGTAGCCCAACCCCGTCGGAATGGCGCCGCCGGCGCTCGAGCCGCTGAGCGTAATGCTCAGGGTGTGCTCGCCCGACGAGAGACCGTTCACGACCAACTCCGGCCAACGCACCGCAAACCCGTGCACGTCGAGATCGAGTGTTTGGTCGACGGTTCCCGCCCCCCCCAGTCCGCCATCGACGGCCCAATCGTAGACGCCGGTGATGCCGCCCCAGTTGAAACCGTAGAGCGCGAACGCCGTGCCCGTGAACTTGATATCGAGCTTCTCGCCAGCGCCAGCCGACCCCGACCGAGTACCTTCGTAGAGCGGCCCGTCGCCGAGCCCGATATCCCACAACGATGGGTTGACGTAGTTCCAGTTTCCGGAAAAGTTGCTGTCGTCGTCGAACGCGAGAGGCGACTCATCGTAGACGTCGAAGGCATCGATGATCGCGCGCCACTTGCCCCCTTGGCCACCGTGGAGTCCGTCAGAATCGTTCACCTTCAGGCGAAGCATGTAGATCTTATCGGCAGTCAGCGTGCCTTGCGCGGCGAGCGTCACCTTCTGGCCAACCGGGCCGCCGGCAGCGTAGGTCTCGACAGTGCCTGAAGAAACAACTTGGAATTCGTTATTCGAACCTGAGGTGACGATCTCCCAGTCGTAGCTTTCACCGACGGCGTCGTTGATTTGGAGGACGTCGAGCCCGGTGCCGACGAACGGCAAGCGGAGTTCGGCGGAGCCGTAATGCGCGGGGCCCAGTCCGGCATTCGCCATCAACCGCGCGTTGTACTCCGACTGATCGAACATCAGCAGCGAGTAGCCGTCGGAAGCGACGGCGTTATAGGCGGCGTCGCCGGCGCTGTACCCAACGTCGAAAGTGCCGTTGAAGTAGCGAATCCCCACGTCGTTCTGCCCGGTGGGGTTCGTCTTGCTCACTTGATGCCGCGTCGTTTGTGCAACCGCCGGCGCGGCAACGATCGCGGCGCTCAACGCGACGGCGACCGCTTGTAGCATTGGCGAAAGAGTCAGTCTCCGCGCTCGTTGCGGCGCACGCCCCTGGCCCCGCTGAACGCTGGCCGCACAGGCGACTTCAGAGACTGGACATTCGGTACTCATCAGGGAGTCTCCTCTTGAGATTCGGGGATGTAACTTAGTTGTAACTGCAATCTGGCTGACGGGCGCGCGAACGGCCTGGCCGCCGAGCGTCCGCAACCCATAGAAAAATGGTTCAAAAACGCGAGCAGCCTGAAGCGACGCCGCGATTGGCGCGATTGGCGCGCAGCGAGAGACGGAGCAATCCCGAGCGAGAACCACCCGAGTATTGATGCGATGAAAGAGACGAATCTCCACTCGCAAGAAAAGCTTTACTTCGATCTCTTCGCGAGCAATTCTGAACTAACGGCGACAAGAAAAATGGCGTCCGCACACATTTACCTCCCGCCGCCCAAGACGATAGGTGACCGCTGCATGCCTGTCTTTTCCATCTCCCACGCGACGATCTTCTTTGGAATCGGCTTGTGTTCGATGTAAACAAACATTAACATAGTCAAACATTCGTGTCAACGATTCGCAATCGTTTCGACAAGAAAAGATGAAGACCGCACGATGGCGAACATCGCCGTTGGGGAAGATCGAAGAGCAGGACGCGAGCAGCGACGAGTGCGGCGCATTTAAAGCGCAACAACTCGTCGTCGGCAGTGGCAGACTTTCACCCGGAACGCGCATGGGGTACTTTCCACATGCGGAGTTTCCGCTTTTGCGGTTTGCCACCCACAGCCTTAATGCGTCACGTCCTATGGGAAATGCGGTTCGCGACAAAAAGCTCATTGAGATGATCGCCGCCAACGGCGAATGCTCAATTGATCAGTTGGCCACGGAATTGGGCGTCAGCGACATGACGATCAGACGCGATCTGCAGTCGCTCGCCGAAAGCGGCAAGATCATTCGCACCCACGGCGGGGCGGCCATGGCGGAAAGCGTGAGCTTTGGTTTTGAATTTCTGAAGAAGTACGGCCAGCACCAAGAGGCCAAAGAGGCGATCGCCAAGCTGGCGGCCGGCAAGGTCGAAGAGGGCCAATCGGTGCTCCTCGACTCGGGCACGACGACGCTCGCGATCGCCACGCAGTTGCGTGCGAAACCGAACATCACCGTCGTCACCACGTCGCTGCCAATCGCTTCGCGCTTGCAGTACGCGCCGAAGGTGGAGGTGTTGTTGCTCGGCGGTTACGTCCGACCAACGTCGCCCGACTTAGTCGGTGCGCTAACCGAATCCAACCTCGAATCACTGTGCGCCGACATCGCCTTCATTGGCGCCGCCGGCATCGACCACAAGGGCATCGTTTATCAACAATCGCCGGAAGTCGCCAAAATGCTGGCGACGATGGTGAAGTCGGCCAAGGTCGTCTATCTGGTGGCCGACAGCTCGAAGTTCGGCAAGACGGCGCTCTGTCGCTGCGGGAAACTACAAGATTGGGACGGAATCATCACCGACCGCGGCGTTGACAAGAAGCTGGTCGAATCGTTCGCAAAGAAAGGGGTTCAAGTTCTGCTCGCGTAGCTAGGCGCCTAGCAACCGCGCGAGAACTTGCTGGCACGATGAGCTCAAGTCATGCGTTGGTTGCGGGAGCCGCAGCGGTCGACATCACCCCGACCCGCAGCCTCTTCCTGTTCGGCTACCCGAACGTCGAGCGGAACAGCACGGGCGTCAACGACCCGCTTCTCTGTTCCTCACTCTACCTAAGCGACGGAAACGTCGCGCAGCTCTTCGTGGCGTGTGACGTCATTTTCGTCGAGCGCCGGCTGGCGCTGCGAGCGAAAGCGCGCATCGAAGCTACGACGGGAGTTCCCGCGGCCCATATGCTGATCTCGGCGACGCACACGCATTCGGCGCCGATGACGATGACGATGCTCAGCAACGCGGCGGATCCGCGCGTTCCCCCGATCGATCCTGAGTTCGTGCAAGCGCTCGAAGACGGCATCGTCGCCGCCGCTGTGCAAGCGTACGAAACGAAGCGGCCCGCAGAACTTGGCGTCGCCGTCGCCGACGCCTCGGCGGTGGGGAGCAACCGTCTCGACCCATCGGGACCGTCGGACCCGACCGCCCCAGTGATGTCGGTGCGCTGCGCTCAAACCCACGAGCCGATCGCGCTGCTGCTCGTCTGCTCGATGCATCCCACGGTATTGCGTGAAACGTCGACGCTCGTGAGCGGCGACTTTCCCGGGCTCGCACGGAAGTATTTGCAGGAGCAAACGTTCGGCAGCAAGGTTCCCGTCATCTACCACACCGGCCCATGCGGCAACCTGAGCCCCCGGCATGTCGTCCGCGAAAACACGGTCGCCGAAGCAACTCGTCTCGGCTATCTGCTCGGCGCCGCCGTCGAAGCAGCGATGCACAGCATTGAATACTCCTCGACGCTACGACTCAGTTGCCGGACGGACAGCTTGCGATTCCCGCTGCGAAAGTTTCCCACCGTCGGCGCCGCGAACGAGTTGCTGCATCAAGCCGAAGCTGATTTCCGGCAACTCCAAGCCGCCGCGGCCGATCCCCGCACGACTCGCACGGCGGAATGCAAACTGTTCGGCGCGGAAGAAACCGTGGCCCTGAGCCGAGCTTCCGAGCAAGGCCTCGTGGCGCAAGCCGCCGCGGAGGTGCTGCCAGCCGAACTGTCGATTTTTCAGATCGGCGATTGGCGCTACGTCGGTTGGCCAGGCGAGCAGTTCGTCGAGTTCTCGCTCGAAGTCAAAGCCCGCTATCCGCAGTGCTGCATCATCAGCATGGCCAACGGAGATCTGCAGGGATATCTCGTGACCGCCAACGCGGTGCGCGACAAAACCTACGAGTCGCTCAACGCGATTTTCGAAAGCCCCGCCTCGGGCAATCTGCTCGTCGGGCGCACGCTGGAACTACTTTCTCAAAACTAGAGCTAACGGCGACGAGCAGAGCGCTCGTCGATTGCAATGATTCTTGCCATCGATCTCGGGACGACGTACTTCAAGTTCACGCTGTTCAGCCGCCGCGGCGAACTCCTGCGCACCGTGCGGGTGACTCCGGCCGCGAGGTCTCCCCACGCTGGCTGGGTGGAGATTCCGGCAGAGAAGTTCGAGGCGGCGATCTGCAAGGGGATCGAGCAAGTTCTGGCGCCGAACGGAACTCGTCGCGCCAGCGTCGACGCGATTGTGTTTGCGACGCAAGGCAACAGCTTCGTGCTGCTCGATGCGGAGAATCGCCCGCTGACGCCGATCATCTTGTGGTCCGATCGGCGGGCGACCGATGTCGGCGCCGAACTCGCGCCCGTGGCGGGACTCGCCGACTTTTCCGCGACGACCGGCATTCCGGCGCTCAACGAAGAATTCATGGTCGCTAAGCTGCAATGGCTCGCGCGCGAACAGCCGCACGCCTGGAACCAGACCGCGCGGGTCTGCCTCATCAGCGACTATCTCACGCTGCTGATGACCGGGCGTCACGTCACCGAGGCGGGCGTCGCCGGTCTCACCGGGTTGGTCGACATCGAGCAGCGCGACTGGTGGCAGCCGGCGCTCAAACGCTTTGGCTTGAACGCTCAGTGGCTACCGCAGGTGGTGAACGCCGGGACCGATCTGGGGAACATCCTACCCAAGATGGCGCAGCGTTTGGGAATCGACCAAGCATGCCGCTTCATCGTGGGGACGCTCGATCAGTACGCCGGCGCGATCGGCGTCGGCAGCGTCGAACCTGGCATGCTTTCCGAAACCACTGGCACCGTGCTGGCCGCCGTGGCGTGTGCCGCGGAACTTGATGACAACCCGGCGCCGGGCGTCTACCAAGGCCCCGCTTATCGGAATGGCCTCTATTGGCGGATGTCGTTTGGCAGCGTCTCGGCGAACTACCTGCACTGGTACCGAGACCAACTCCCCGACCTGCCGGAATTCGATGACCTGGCCCCGTTGGCCATGAGCGTCGCCCCCGGCGCCGATGGCCTCGCCATTGATCGCAGCTCCGCGACGCCGGCCGACGCGCTAGCGCCCTACGTCGACGTGCAACCGCGCGGCAAAGTCGTGCGCGCCATCATGGAAACCGTAGCGGCCGCGCTCCGCGAGCACTTACAGCGTCTGCAAGGTTCGTCCGCAGCGCACTGGCGAGAGGTCCGCTCGGCCGGCGGCGGCTCGCGCAGCGCGATTTGGCTGCAAATCAAAGCCGATGTGCTCAACCTGGTCGTCTCGACCACGGCCTACGGAGAACCGACAAGCCTCGGCGCGGCCATTCTCGCCGAAGCGACGCTCAGCAACTTGCCGGTGGCAGAAGTGGCGCAGAAGTGGGTGCGTTTGCAGCACCCACTTCTGCCGATTGCCGACAACGTCGTTCAGTACGCAGCCATGGCGAACGACGCCAACGCCGCACTAACGCCTTAGGCGACTGACGCCCTAGGCAAGCAGTTGCTTCGCTTGCTCCAAATTGCACGAGCCGTGCACGATGGCCATCAAGGCCCGCGTCATCTTCGCCGGATTGGCGTGCTGAATAATGTTGCGCCCGTAGACGATTCCCGACGCTCCTTGCTCGATCAAGACGCTCGTGCGGCGGAGGACTTCGTCGTCCGGCACTTTTCCGCCGCCGCGCGGTAGCACTGGGCAGCCCGAGGCCGCCTGCACCACGAGGTGGTACTCCTCCAAGTTGTCGCACGGGTCGGCCTTGATGATGTCGGCGCCGAGTTCAGTCGCCTGCCGCACCAGCGGCACGATCTTCTTGATGTCGCCGTCGACCATGTAACCGCCAGCCGCGGAGTTCGATTGCATCACCAGCGGCTCGACCATCAACGGCATGCCGTACCGCTCGCACAGCGGCTTGAGGCGGCTGACGTTCTCGACGCATTGCTGGTGAACTTCCGGCTGATTCGGAATTCTGAACAAGTTGACGACCACGCACGCCGCGTCGAGACGAAGCGCCTGCTCGACGGTGTCGTCCATCACATGGCTGAACAGTGTGCGCGGCAGCTCCGAACCGTAGACGTTGGCCACGTCGGTGCGCAACACGAACGCAGGCTTGTCGTCGCAGCTGGCGAACTGCAAGTGCTTCGCCTGGCCAGCCGTCAGCTGGATCGCATCCGGCTTGGCGTCGAGCAGCGTTTGCACGGCGCGCGACATATCTTCGATCCCTTGCAAGAAGGGCCATTCATTGAAGAAGCCGTGATCGACGGCCACGTTGAGGCAGCGATTGTCAGCGGCAAACAGGCGACGGAGACGCGGGACGACGGACATTTCAACCCTTCGATAGGTGGTGATGGCATTGCGCGGGCCCACAGCGCTGCGCAGATGTTCGTAAGCCGACGGCATCCTTCGCGGAAAGCCGCAGCGGCGAGAGGAATGGGCGGGGTTTCGTTGCAGCGGCCCGCCGAAATCTGGCTGACCTTCGCAACTTCTCGCGACTTCCTGCAAACGCGAAAACTCCTCAGAGGATGAGGAGCAAAACGCTTGACCGATTGTTCGTTTATGATAACATCTGTTTATATCGAACACAAGAGTTCGGATTGGGGCGGCCCCCACGGCTCGCAACGTTCGGCATGACGAGAGTCGGTCGAGCAACGCAGCGACGAAAGAAATAGTCTCCGTTATGGCTGTCCATCGTTGGCTCTTGTGCGACGCGAAGCAGCGACACTACGCGGAGCCGCAGCGAATTTCATCCGCGGCGGTCTCCACGTCGTCAACGTGGAGCATCGAAACGCAAACGCTTCGCGGCGGACGGCAAGACGGCGTCGACGTCATTGAAGTCGACAACGGCGCCATGCGATTCGTCGTCGTGCCGACTCGCGGCATGAACGTTTGGAAATGTTGGCTGGGGTCGCGCGAGCTGAGCTGGCCCTCCCCGGTAGAAGGTCCAGTCCATCCGCAGTTCGTCCCTCTGGAAGAACCCAGCGGGGCAGGGTGGCTGGAAGGATTCGACGAGTTGCTGACTCGCTGCGGGCTCCATTCCAACGGCCCTCCCGAGTTTGCAGCAGATGGTCGGCTGACGAACCCGCTTCATGGCCGCATCGCCAATTCGCCGGCCCACTGGGTGGAAGCGTCGTACGACGAAGAATCGCAAGAGATTGCCATCGAGGGAATCGTTTGCGAGCAACGATTCGGAGCCTACTCGCTGCAGTTGACGTCGCGCATTAGCACGCGGCTCGGCGAGACGAGCTTGAGGGTGAACGATCGAGTGGCAAACCGCACGTCGCGGCCCGCCGATTGCCAACTGCTGTATCACATTAACTTTGGATCTCCGCTGCTGGATGAAGGTTCGCAGTTCATCGCCCCGGCGGCCCGGCTCACGCCTCGCGACGCGAATTCCGCCGCGGGGTTGAACGACTGGGACCGCTACAGCGCTCGAGATGAAACGGTTGCTGAAGAAGTCTACTTCCTGGAGTTAGCCGCTGACGCGCAAGGGAACACGCAAGCACTGCTCAAGAACGGCGCAGGCGATCTTGGGGTTTCCGTGCGGTTCAACGTTCGCCAGCTTCCGTACTTCACGCTGTGGAAAGATCGTTTAGGAGCAGAAAACTTCCGCGTCACCGGCTTAGAACCCGGCACGAATTACCCGAATCAGCGAACGCTTGAGTCCCGCGCGGGACGAGTCGTTTCGCTTGGTGCAGCAGAGGAGAAAGAGTTCGAAGTAATGATCCAGTTTCACGCCGAGGCAACGGCAGTGAAGCAAGCATGTGATGAAATCGCTTTTCTACAGTCGTCATTACCGCCGAGGGTCGTCTAAGGCCCTCGTTTATTACGGTGCATCGATTCTCAGGCGACGCCGATGCCCGCTACACAATCATCGCAGAGAGTCAGAGGTCAACAACAATGGAATTTACCGTCTTGCCACTTGGGGCGAGGGCAGGTGCGAAGACGCACCGTCGTCGTGCACTGCTTAGCGGCGGCTTTACGTTGGTCGAATTGCTGGTGGTGATCGCCATCATCGGCGTGCTCGTCGCGCTGCTGCTTCCGGCGGTGCAGGCTGCCCGAGAAGCGGCGCGCCGCTCGCAGTGCACGAACAATCTCAAGCAGCTGGGACTCGCCCTCCACAATTTGCACGACACGAACCGCGTCCTGCCTCCGTTGATGACCCAAGGCGAAACCTTCGGCTACTCCTCGCTCAAAACCGGCCCGTATGCGAAAGCAACCGGCTACACGTTCTTCAACTGGCTGCTGCCATACATTGAGCAGGGGGGCATCTTCAGAGCTGCCGAAGCCAACGTGAACACGTACGTCAACGGGCTCCGCATCAAAGCTCATGTGATCCCGACGTTCCTGTGCCCTTCCGAATCGAGTTCGCCGAACGGCATTCCAGACAGCTACAAAGGACGCGTCGTCGTCGACGGAGCGCCTGAGCCTTGGACGGTTGGCAATTACGCCGCCAACTACCAGGCGTTCGGCGATCCAGAAGTTCCACTTTCCATCGGATTAGCGCTGGGCAAAGCCAAACGCGTCGAAGCAACCAAAAAGTTCTCGCAGTTTCCTGACGGCCTTTCGCAAACGTTGGCGTTCGCCGAACGCTACGGCACCTGTGGGAACACGGGCGTCAGCGATCAAGCCAATGCGAATCTCTGGTCTGACTCAAATCCTGGCAGCCGACCGTTGTTCTGTACAAACACGACCGATCAGGTCGCCAGCCACGCCGATCCAGTCGCACCTGCCTGCTTGGTATTTCAGAGTCGTCCAGATTGGGTCTCCACTTGCTTGGTCGATCGTGCCCAAACGCCCCACTCGACGATGAATGCGGCCTTCGTTGACGGCAGCATTCACTCGCTCAGCGACGGCATCGACGAGCTCGTATGGGCCCGGCTGTGCAACGCGTCGGACGGCGAGCCGGTGGCGCTACCGTAACGATGTTTTGATTGCTCTGCAGGTGCGAAGTCGCTCCAACTCGCTAGCCGCTTTAGCACGCTGAATTATTTATCCTGTTGATAACGCCTTCGATTTAGGAACCCTTCGCATGTCATCTGCACTTTCTTCGCCGAATGTGCCGTCCACCTTCTCGAGCCTCGAATGGGCGCGAGTCGACTTAGCCAATTGCCCGCAAATTGACGGCGAAACGCCGGGGCCCGAGTCTAAGCGGTATCACGAGCGCTGCACCAAGTACTTCAAAGGACTCTCGGGGCAGGTGAAGCTGTTCCCCGTGACGTTCGAGTCGGGCGAAGGCTGCGTGCTGCGAGACGTCGACGGCAACGAGTATCTCGACTTCTCGTCGGGCATCTACGTGACGACCCTCGGGCACTGCCACCCGAAGGTCAGCGAAGCGATTGGCCGTTACGCCTCGACGCTGATGAACGCCCATGACTTCACGACGCCCATCAAAACGGCGCTATGCGAGAAGTTGGCGGAAGTGCTGCCTGGCGATTTGAACGGGTTCCAGTTCTACGACTCCGGCACCACCGCGGTGGAAGCAGCCATTCGCGTCGCGCGAGCGGCGACGAAGCGCAACGAAACGATCTCTTGCTTCAACGACTTCCACGGCAAAACGTACGGCGCCGTTTCGCACGGCCAAATTAGCAACCGCGTCTACGGCGCGACGCGTGCCCCCGGCGCCCACATGGTGCCGCGCCCCGACGTCTATCGCCCGATTTGGACGAAGAGCGACGGCACCATCGACACCGACAAGTACATTTGGTTCTACGAGCAGTACATCGACAAAGGAACCGTCCACGACGTCGCGGCGTTCATCCTTGAACCGATCCAAGGCTGGGGCGGCTCGGTCATGCCTCCCGACGACTTCTTCCCGAAGCTCCGCAAGTTCTGCGACGATCGCAACATCTTGCTGATCATGGACGAGGTGCTCACTAGCTGGGGACGCACCGGCAAGTGGCTCTGCTCCGAGTACTGGAACGTCGTCCCCGACATCGTCACCATCGGCAAGGGCTTCGGCAACGGCTTCCCCGTCACGTGCGTGGCGGTTCGCGAACCGTACAAGGAAAGCTTCGAATCGATCAGCGCCTCCTCAAGCTACGGCGGCAACCCGATGGCCTGTGCGGCCGCCTTGGCGTCGACCGAGGTGATCGAAGACGAGAACCTGCTGCAGCATGCCCAGTACCTGGGCGACGTGGCGCTGCGGCGGCTGAAGCAAATGATGGCCGACCACCCGATCATCGGCGACGTTCGCGCCAAAGGCTGCTTGATGGGCATCGAGCTCGTCAAAGACCGCGAAGCCAAAACGCCGTTCAACGAAGCGGGCGTCCGCGTTTATCAGAAAGCCTTCCGCAAAGGCCTGGCGTGGATCCCGGCCGGGCATATCCTGCGGATGAGCCCGCCGATCGTCATGGGCGAAGACGCCCTGCTCAAGGGCCTCGACATCATCGACGAATCGATCGGCGAAACCGAACGCGAACTCGGCTTTGCCTAACACTTTCGAGCCATCACCGATTCAACTGATAAGGAGAGGCCACGATGCCAGAGATTCCTGATTCATTGCAAATTCCGCCGCAAGAACGGCGTGCCGCGCTGGACGAATGCTACCAGCACATTTCGGAATGGAAGGTGGCCATGCCGCCCGCCGTGCCGCTGGTGCTCGATTTCGGCCTGGGCGACTTCGACCGGTTCGGCTTGTACGAGTTCTGGATTGCGAACGAGATGGAAGCCGGCTACTGCGGCAAGTACATGTTCGTGAAGGACGGGCAAATGTGCCCGCGTCATTGTCATCGCATCAAGCACGAAACGTTCTTCGTGATGAAGGGCGCCTTGCGCGTCACGATGGACAACGAAGAATTCGTGTTGAAAGAAGGCGAGACGCTGGCCATCGCGCCGAACCAAGTTCACTCGTTCGAAGGGATCGGCCCCACGCTGATGCTCGAACTTTCGATGCCGTGCGACCCGAGCGACAACGTGTTCGAGCAGCCGGAAGCGATGGCCTGGTTGCATCGCAACATCGGCGTGCCGGCGGCCTCGGCGTAAGGGCTGCTCAATTGACATGCGATGCGGATTGAACCGCACGTCTTCAACGTATCGAAGGATTTCGACATGATGCATTCTTCCGGCACGACAGGAGCAGGTTCTGGGGCAGGGCTCCTGTCGCCGCCGGGAGGCGGCCACGACAGCGGCTACCTCTATCGCATCACGATAATTGCCGCGATCGGCGGCTTTCTCTTCGGCTACGACCTGTCGCTCATTTCCGGGGCGATCATCTTCCTGCAGAAGGAGTTCGCACTTACTCCCTTCTGGACCGGCATGGTCACCGGCAGCGCGATCCTCGGCTGCCCCTTTGGCCCGCTCTGCGGCATGTGGCTCGCCGACGTGAAGGGCCGCAAGTGGTCGCTGCTGCTCGCCGCCCTGTTGTTCATGATCTCGGCGGTCGGCAGCGCACTCGCGCCTTCGGTGTGGCAAATCATCTTGTGGCGTTTCGTCGGCGGCATGGGCGTCGGCCTCGCCTCGACCGTCTCGCCCATGTACATCGCCGAGATCTCGCCCGCGGCTCTCCGCGGCCGGATGGTGATCATCAACCAATTGGCGATCGTCATCGGCCTCTCGATGGCGGTCGTCGTCGCCTACTTCCTCTCGTTCGGCGGCCACTGGCGCTGGATGTTCTTCTCGCAGGCCATTCCGATCGTCGGCCTCTTCGGCGGGTTGTTCTTCGTTCCGAACAGTCCCCGCTGGCTGGCGATGATGAACCGCGACGCGGAAGCCCTCGACGTGCTCAACCGCATCAACACGCCGGAGCAGTCGGAGCAAGAGCTGCGCGCCATCAAGCAAGAATTGGGCGAAGAGAGCGGCGGATTCGCCGAGTTGCTCCGCCCCGGCATTCTCAAGGCGGTGATCATCGGCCTCGTGCTGATGGTCTTCTCGCAAATCAACGGCGTGAACATGATTCTGCTCTACACGCCGTCGCTGTTCATGGAGGCCGGCATCACCGACGCCCCCGACGCCATCCTGAACAGCGTCATCATCGACGGCTGGATCACGATCTGCACCGTGATCGCCTTCTGGCTCACGAGCAAGTTTGGCCGGCGCCCGATCCTCATCGCCGGCGCACTGGGGATGGGCGTAGGGCATCTGCTCATGTACGCCAACTTCGCCTTCCAGTTGCCGATGCAAATGACGCTGCTGGCGATGATCGTCGCCACCGGGGCGTTCACGCTAACGCTCGCGCCGCTCAGTTGGGTCGTCGTCTCCGAACTCTACCCCACGCGCATCCGCGGCAAGGCGATGTCGATCGCCACCTGCGCGATGTTCACCGCGTCGTTCATTACCGTCAACTTGTTCCCCGTGCTCACGAATTGGTTCAGCGCCCACTTTGGCAGCGCGGGAGGAACGTTCTTGATCTTCTTCGGCATTTGTCTGGCGGGCGGCCTTTTCGTCTGGAAATGGATCCCCGAGACGAAAGACAAAACGCTGGAAGAAATCGGCGGCTTCTGGCTGCATGACTCCGATCGGGCCGAGCGCCCTTTCGTTGAAAACGAATTAGTCGCCAATCCCAACGCTTAGCTTCCACTCGTTTACGAAGTCGCTGCGGCGCCTCCCGTGGGGGACCGCCGCCGCACGCTGACGGCCATCACCACCTTCGACTGCATCGAATCTTATGACCGCAATTCGCACGATCCTCGGCTTCTGTCTGTTGCTGCTAACCACGCTCGCGACGCCGGTCCTCCATGCGGCCGACAAGAGCGCCGGACCAGCGCAGCCGCCCGCTGCAGAAAAAATCATCGGCATCTACGTCCATCAACACTGGCCGTACAACCATCCTTACGCCGCCCGCGAGTGGTCGCTTGAAGATTGGGAAGGGTACGTCGATGGCGTGAAGCAACTCGGCTACAACGTCATCCAGTTCTGGCCGGTCATCGAAACGATGCCTGACCCGCTCACCAAGAGCGACGAGGCATACCTGGAGAAGTGTCGTCAAGTGATCGACATGATCCACTCCAAAGGAATGAAGGTCTTCGTCTGCCTCTGTCCGAACGTGATTGCCGACGACGCCGTCGCCGGCCAAATGACCTTCGAAGACCGCGTGTTCTTCTTCTGCGATCTGCGCGTCAACCCGGGCGACGCGGAAGCGATGGAGCGGATGATGAAGCGCCGCGAAAAGCAACTTCGCCCGCTCGCCCAGGCCGATGCGTTCGTCGTGATCGACAGCGATCCGGGAGGTTATCCCGGTTCGACGACGGAAGAGTTCGTCGCGCTGCTCGGCGCTCATCGCAAGATGCTCGACCAACTCCGCCCCGGCATCGAAATGCTCTACTGGATGCACGTCGGCTGGCCAGGTTATTGCCGCTGGTATGAAACGGGCAAATTCGAATTCAGCACCGAAGCCGAATTCGACGCCGCACTCAAGCAACTCAAGGAGTTGAATCCAGAACCCTGGGGCCTCGCCGGAAACATCCATCATGCCAATCGCGTCGGCCAAACCGATCGCGCCATCGACTACCGCTATGGATCGGTCGAGGGCGAGCCGACGTTCCCGCTGACGAACTTCGGCTCCGACCGAGCGTACCAAGCCGGCCTTGAACCGACCGGGCGCGGCGTGATGGCGAACGCTCAAACGCACTGTCTGCAGTTGCCCTACATCTTTGCGTTCGCTCGCGGCGCCCAAGGCAAACCGCTCGCCGAAGCCGATTACGTCGAATTCGCCGACCAGCTGCTCCCCGGCCACGGCGCCGAAATCGTCGCCGGTTGGACGGCGCTCACCAGCGTCGACACGGAACACATGCTCGCCACCGCCGCCTCGCTCGAGAAATTGGCGGCGGGCGACCTGAAAACGGGCCCGCTCAAAGGCCTCATGTTTGGCGATCCGCAGCGATTTCTCACCGACATCGCCATGCAGCTGCGACTACGGGCGGCCGGCGAGAAGTTTATCGTCGCCCAGGAACAGGAAAACGCTGACGCCAACGAGCTGTTCGCCGCCTTCGTCGATCAGTTCAGCCAATGGCAAGAACGCCACGGCTACCGCGGTCGCGTGATTTTCGAATGGAAGCGTCTGGACGATGCGCTCACGAAGCTCGACGCCCCGGAAATCAACGCGGTGTTGCATCCCGAGATCGACGCCCCCACGCCGTTCGCAAAGATCAAGGAAGACTATGCGATCGCGGAATCGGCCTCGGCGAATCTCGTGAAAGCGATGCAAGCGACCGCAGACCGACTCGCTAAAGAATCGAAGTAAGCGAGGCTGAGCGCCGGGAAGGCGTTCAGCCCAGCTCCCTGCCAAAGAGCTTGCCAGCGCACGTGAACGAAGCCCGACGCTGAGCGTCCGGGATGGCGCTCGCGCTCGAAATGTGCGAGAGCTTGTACGCTAAGCGCGCGTGCCCGCAACCTCTCAACTGACGGCGCCCAAGCCGAGCGTCGCAATCTAACAATCCGCGCCGAGCGAAGGATCGAGTCGGCTCGCGCTAGCCAAACGATTGGCAAGCGCCGCTTCCTTTTGCGCCTCGCCGCCGCGTCTGCATTCAAAACGAACATTTGTTTGCCCCTTAATCACATAACCCCCCAGCCAAATGAGATTATTCGAGGCGACTCAACACTTCTTCAACGAAGCGGCAGACCAACTCGCCGTGCACGACAGTCTCCGCGACCTGCTCTCAACCCCCTTGAGAGAGGTGCAAGTGCAAATCCCCTACGAAACGGACGCCGGCAACACAGCGTGCCTCGTCGGCTATCGAGTGCAACACAATCGCGCTCGCGGCCCCATGAAAGGGGGCTTGCGCTATCACCCCGGCGTCGATCTCGACGAAGTGCGCGGGCTGGCGTCGCTCATGACCTGGAAAGCCGCGGTGGTCGACCTTCCCTACGGCGGAGCGAAAGGAGGAGTCGTCGTCGACGTCGCCAAAGTCAGCGAGCGCGAGCTTGAACGCATCACGCGCCGCTTCATCGACGGCATCCACGACGTCATCGGCCCCGACGTCGACATCCCCGCTCCCGACATCGGCACCGACCAGCGCGTGATGGCCTGGATCATGAGTCAGTTCAACAAGTACCACGGATTTAATCCGGGAGTCGTGACTGGCAAGGCCGTGGAGCACTACGGCATTCCGGGTCGTGCGGAAGCGACCGGCCGAGGAGCCGGCATTTTGGCGCTCAAGCTCATGCAACGCCTCAACCGCGATCCCCGCGACACGAGCGTCGCCGTGCAAGGGTTCGGCAACGTCGGCTCGCACGTCGCCCGCTTCTTGAGCGAAGCAGGGTGTCGCATCGTCGCGATCAGCGATCAGTACGGGGCTCGCTACGCCCCTGCAGGGTTGGACATCGGGCAAGCATTGCGACACGTCGCGCAGCAAAAAGCTTCCATCAACGATCTGAGCGAAGGCAGCCCCATCTCCAACGAAGAATTGCTGGAGCTCGAAGTCGACATGCTCATTCCTGCGGCCATCGGCGGCGTGATTACCGAGCAAAACATGTCGCGCATCAAAGCCTCGATGATTGTCGAGGCAGCCAACGGCCCTACATCCCCCGCAGCCGACCGCTATTTGAACGCACGCGGCGTTGCGATCCTGCCCGACATTCTCGCCAATGCCGGCGGCGTAACGGCCAGCTACTTCGAATGGGCGCAAAACCGCCAGCACTACCGCTGGAATCTCCACCGGGTTCGCAGCGAACTCGAACGGACGCTGACGACCGCCTACGACGAAGTCTGCGCCGAAGCAGACAGCCGCAACGTTTCGCTCCGCTTGGCAGCCTACATGATCGGCATTCAGCGCGTCGTTTTCGCAACGTCGCTGGACGGCATGAGCTAGCTTCGTCTCAGGAATATCAACCTAATAAAACGCGCGGATGAATCGACGCTAAATTCCCGTTGCCAATCGCTGCCAACTAACGTCAGCCGACGTCGCCTGCTGCAGATTGTCCCTGTGAATCGCGGGTAGCACGCCCGCGATTCACATGAAAATAGCGGGTAGCCCTGGTCCTACCAGGGCGGCGCAGCCGCAAGAGGCAACGCCATCACAGCCGCTCCTCGATACCCAACCGCAGAGCAACCGGAGCATCGAACCGCGAAAAACGCACAACCGTACCAGAGGCAACAGCGCGGAAAACCAGCAACCGCTCTAGTAAATTGACCGCCAATTCCAACCAACTATCCTAGATGCCTAGCAGATTCACACTCCCACTTCTGCTTCCCACCCCCACCGCAGCGCACCGAGCCCACGCCAGTCCTCCATGCCTCACCGAATCCTCCGCCGTCCCCAGCGCTGCCTGAACCTCGCCCGCCGCACCGCCCACGCTCGACGCCCTCGAGCGATCGCACTCGCCCTCGCGGCCATCTCCTCGCTCACGCTCGCCCCCGCGCACGCCGACATCAACTGGATCGGCGGCGCCGGTAACTTCGGCAGTGGCGCCAACTGGAGCGGCGGCGCCGTTCCCATCCAAGGCGAGTCGATCGTCATCGCCAACGGCGGCACGGCGCAAATCGCCGGCGCGAATGGCTACGCCGTCAGCACCGTCACGCTCGGGCAAGCCGGCTCCGGCGCCATCGAACTCGGCTCCGGCAACAACACCCAGTTGCAGGCAAACGAGTTCTACGTCGGCTACAGCGGCCAGGGCACGCTCACCGCCGGGTCGCAAGCGTTCATCGGCACGAGCGATTTCTGGGCCGGCTACAATCCAGGCGCGACGGGCATCGTCAACTTGAACGGCAGCTACTTATCCCCTTTCACGGTCTACTTCGGCTACGGCGGCAACGCGACGATCACGCTGGAAAATGCCTCGACGCTGCAAAGCACCACCGGCTACGTCGGCTACTCCGCCGGCTCGCACGGCGTCGTGAATCTCACCGACAGCACCTGGAAGGCCGAGAACCAAAGCATTCCCCGCGACGTCACGGTCGGCGTGAGCGGCAAGGGCGAGGTCCACGCCACGAGTTCGCTCCTCTCCGTGAACAACCTCATCCTCGCCGCGAACGCAGGTTCCACCGGCGACGTCTCCGCCGACGGCGGCAACATCACCGCCGCGGAAAATCTCACCGTCGGCGCCGCGGGGACGGGCAGCCTCACGCTCACGAACTTGGCCTCCGTCCAGGTGATGGGCGTCGCCGCGATCGGCTTCAACGGCAACGGCACGCTCGACGCGACCGACGCCGACTTCGCGGCCCCCGAACTCTTCGTCGCCCAAAACGGCGGCTCGACCGGCACGGCCACGTTCTCCGGCGGCGAGATGGCGATCTCGGGCGAGTTCCACGTCGGCTACGGCGGCGCCGGCACGTTCACGCTCAACGGCGGCGGCACGCTCGAAACCAACAAGGCGAACATCGGCTTCGCTTCCGGCTCCACCGGAACCGTCGACGTCCTCGACGCCGCGTGGACCAACAAGCTCGCGATCTTCGTCGGCGCCTCCGGCCAGGGCACGCTCAACCTCGGCGCCGGCGGCGTCATCAACAGCGAGAGCGGCTACGTCGGCCAAGACGCGATCGGCGAAGGCGAGGTCAACGTCACCGGCGGCTCGTGGGCGATGACCAACACGCTCGCCGTCGGCGTCAACGGCGGCGGAACGCTCACGATGACCGGCGGCGCCATCTCCTCGAAGTGGGCGCAAGTTGGCCTCTCCGGCGCCTCGCTCGGCGTCGTCAACGTCGGCAACGCCAGCTGGACGACCGAGCAAACGCTCACCATCGGCGCCAACGGCAACGGCGGCGAGTTCTACGCGACCAATGGCGCGAACGTGACGGCGCAAACGATCGAACTCGCCGAGAGCGCGAACGTCACCGGCCTGCTCAACGCCGTCAACGCAACCATCACCACAGAAAACATCATCAGCGGAGCGGGCACGGCGTCGCTTTCACTTTCAGGCGTCCAACTAAAACTCCTCGGCGGTTCGTCGGTCGTCGACACGGCCCTCATCGATGGCTTCGCCGCCGATGCCGTGGTCGTCGGGGCAGGGGGCCTCACCGTCGACACCCAAGGCGGCAACGCTCAGATCCCCACGATCCTCAGCGGCGCCGGTGGCCTCACGAAGACGGGCGCCGGCCGGCTCCGGCTCACCGCGGCGAACACGTACGCTGGCGGCACGACGATCTCGGGCGGCCTGCTCGAAGTCACGAACAACGCCGCCCTCGGCGCCGGTAACGTCGCCCTCGGCTCCGCCGAGCTCCGCGCTCATACGAGCGCGACGCTCGCCGGCAATCTCAACGGCGGCATCCAACTCGTCTCCGTCGCCGCCAACCAAACCGGCGTCTTCTCGGCGGCCCCGAACCAAACGCTCACGCTCGCGCCCCTCGACTTCCTCCTCGTCGCCGGCGCCACGATGCAAGTCGGCAGCAGCGGCCAAACCGGCTCGGTCGTCTTCGCCCCCACCGGTGCGGTCGCGCTCACTGGCGAGGCCTCACTCAACGTCGCCGCGGGCACGCTCGTCGCCGACAATAGCAGCCTCGAGTTCATCACTTCAATCGCCGCGTCGACCACCGTCGCGAGCGGCGCCACGCTCAACTTCCAAGACCACCTCTCCACCGGCGGCGTCCGCGCCCTCTTCGGCGGCGGCACGGTCAACATCGGCTCGAGCGCCGCGACGATGCTCGTCGTCGACGCCGGCAACTTCGCCGGCAACATCGCCGGCAACGGCGGCCTCGTGAAAGATTCGAACGGCACGCTCACCCTCTCCGGCCAAACAGCCTTCACTGGCGGCACCACGGTCAACGCGGGCACGCTCCTAGTAAACGGCTCGCTCTCGTTCGGCTTCGGCAGCGCCGCGGTCAACGCCGGCGCCACGCTCGGCGGCAGCGGCCTCGTCGGCGCCGTCTCCCTCAACGGCGGCAACCTCGCCCCCGGCAACTCGGCCGGCACGCTCACCGTCGCCGATCTCCTCTGGACCTCCGGCAACCTCGTCTTCGACCTCGGCGCCACGTCGGCTCAGTCCGACTCCCTCACCGTCGGCGGCCTGCAAGGCTTCGCCTCCAGCTACGCATTCACGTTCACGAACAACAACTGGAACGTCGGCACAACCTACGACTTGGTGAACTTCGCCTCGACCACCATCCCGATCGCTGACTTCAAGTTCACCAACAGCCACGGCCTCGACGGCGTCTTCGCGTACAAGGGAAACATCCTGCAGTTCACGCTCACCGCCGGCGAAGTCGTCCCCGAACCCGCCGCCGCAGCGCTGCTCCTCCTCGCCGCCGCCTCTTCCATCGCAACCCGCAGGCGCCCCCGCGATAACTAGGCTTTGTCCCCAAGTCTTGATTGGAATTAAAACGCCGGAACGAACGCTCGAAAGCGACGGCAACGTCCCAGCGGGACGACCGATAATAGCCCAGCAATTCATTGCTGGGTAAAAAAGCCGGCGCATGATGAAGTCCCGTAGGGACGACTGAATGACTCCGGAATTCAATTGTCCCTACGGGACATCGGTCATGGCGGCGATCATGCCCCAGCAATGAATTGGTGGGCTATTGTCGAATCTCCCTCCGGGAGAAAAAGACGCAACTCGCTCGAAATGCACTCTTGGGATGAAGCCTAGGACTGGCCGCTTCAGCGACCAGTCGACAGCGCTCACCGCTCCCCCAACCCGCGCGCCAAATCCGCGCGCCCCCCGGCCAAAATCTGCCGCGCCGCCCAAAATTCTCCCCAAAAACTCCAAAATAAATCCCGCGACTTTTGTGTTGAAACTAGGCCACCCATTCCTCTAACGTGAACCCCCGTGCTGCGCATTCCCTTAGGCCCCGGTTCTTCAAACCGGGGGCAAGGCGCCACGCCAACGATTCCAGCGCACCCGCGCGCCCGCAACAGAGGAGGGCCCAACCATGCAAGCCACCAGCTACGCTAACCGCCGCATCATCGACGCCTCGAAAAAAGAACGCTTCTGCGAGCTCGTCCGTGACAGCTACTCGCTCGAAGAAGCCGCCGAGCAGCTCGACGTTTCCCTCCGCACGGTGCAGCGCGAGCGGCAACGCGACGAAGCGTTCGATCGTGACGTCCGCGCTGCCCAGCAATCGCATCCCAATTCGCTGCTGCTCATGGAAAGCGCCGCCCGCACCCACTGGCGGGCCGCCGCGTGGCTCCTCGAACGCGAACGCCCCGAACGCTTCGGCCGCCGCCGCGCCAACATGGCCCGCAAGCACGAAGTCGAGGCCGCGCTCGACCTGGTGCTCGAAGCCGCCCTCGCCGCCACGCCCCCCGAACAGCGGGCCGCGCTCTACCAACCAGTCGTCGCCGCCGTCGAACAAGCATTTCACAAATGCTTTCCGCAAGCCGACCGCTGCGACAACGCGAAACCTTGCAAATTTCCCGCCACGCCGCTCGCCGACGAAGCGGCCGCCGCCAGCGCATCCTCAACAGCGGAAGTCGTCATCCAACTGTCGCCCAAAATCGTCGAGGCGACAGATGACGATACGAACCCAAACAACGCAACGGCGCCCAAACCGCCGCAACACACCGCTCGAATGCTCCCCGCAATCGCCAGCCCCCACTCATCCGCCGCGCATGTGTCGCCTAAAATAGAAAAGGCGACACCAAGCGACGCGACACTCGCAGACATCACGACGCGCCGGAAGCAGCGGCAGCTCGCGAAACGAGAGAAGGCCGCCAAGAAGCGCGCCGCAGCCTCCAGACGACGCAACGCCGGGTAGTTTGGTCTTTTAAACTGATTGGCGACGCTACATAAGCTCGCCCCAACGCAGCCGACATTGATGGAACGCAAACCACAAGCGCCCTGGAAGCCCACGAAGGCCCAACTCGCGGCCGCGCAAGACAAGCGCGTCCCCGACCTCCTCGCGAAGGACCTCATCGTTCTCTTCGCGGGGATCAACCCGGGCCTCTACACCGCGGCGATCGGCCGCCACTTCGGTCGCCCCGGCAATCGCTTCTGGCCCGCGCTCTACGGCGGCGGTTTTACGCCGCGGCTCTTCTCGCCGTTTGAAAGCGACTCGCTCCTCGACCTCCACCTCGGCATCACCAACGTCGTCTCGCGCGCCACTGCCCGCGCCGACGAACTCACGAACGACGAACTCCGCGCCGGCGGCAAGCGCCTCGCCGCGAAAGTAAAACGCTGGCAACCAACCGTCGTCGCCTTCGTCGGCATCGGCCCCTACCGCATCGTCTCCGGCGTGAAGGACGCGAGCGTCGGCTTGCAAAAAGACCTCTTCGGCGGCAGCCACGCCTGGGTGCTGCCGAACCCGAGCGGGCTCAATGCGCACTACCAACCCGCAGCGCTAGCCAAACTATTCGGCGAGCTACGCGTGTGGGCGATGGCGGAGCATCGCCGGCAGGAAAAGAAGCATTCCGCCCGTTGAAGCAATTCAGCATTCTGCTGAAGCGACTGGCAACGCCTGCAATAACGGACAAGGCCCACCCGACGCGCCAACGCCGCGGCGATACTGCTCAAGCAACTCCTTCGAACGCTGCGCCAGCATGCGCCGCACTTCGCGTCGCTTTCCTTTCTCGCGCGGAATTTTCATCGAGTCATAGGCGGTCGTTTGATGACGCATCCAAGCAATCACCGCCGCCTCGGCCCGTTGCTCAACAGGAATCCGTTTGGTTCTCGCCACCGTGCCGCTGCCGACGGGCGTCGCGTGGTTCGTCACCGCGGCGGCGAACCGCTGCGCAAGCGGTGCATGAGCGACGTGAAACGCGAGGAAGGAGACCACGGCGCCATGAAAATCGTCGACGTACTCCGCCTGAACTTTCTCCCGTCGCTCGGCATCGGCAACCTTCCGCTTCGCAAAGCTCGCGGTCGAACGCTCCGCCTCAAGATCGGCTTGAATGCGAGCAATCGTCGCCGCCGGCGCCCACACCCCGCGCGAGAAAACCTTGCGGCCGCGCTTCTCCGCAACGACCCAATGCTCCCCAGCCGCCTTCACGCGGCGAGTGAGCGCCGCATCGCCCGGCGGCAGCAGCGACCAATCGGCGGGGGCCGTCAACAAGGTTCCATCAGGGGCGCGGACGGTGTCGGGACTCGGGCCGGGAGCGTAAGTGGCGGCGTTCATGGTTGCTTCAGCGGCGATGCAGAATCCGGTAAAATCGCATTGTACCGCTCCATCGCCGCACGACGATTGGTGCAGCGCCGAGATTCCCTCGACACAAAAACAAACGCCATGGCCAAGAAGACACCGAAGAAGCTAGCACCGAAAAAAACTGCCGCGAAGCCCGCCGCTGCGCAACCAAAACTCCTCGCCGGCGGCAATCCGCAAATCGCCAAGGGCTACGGCGACGAGCCAGTGCAAGCCTACATCGCGGCGATGCCGGAGTGGAAGCGCGAGCTCGGCGAACGACTCGATGCGATCATCACGCGGACGCTGCCCGACGTGACGAAGGCGGTGAAGTGGAACTCGCCGTTCTACGGCCGCGAAGGGGAAGGGTGGTTCCTCAGCTTCCACTGCTTTGCGAAGTACGTGAAAGTCGCGTTCTTCAAAGGCTCCTCGCTGCGACCGCTGCCGCCGGGCGAGTCGAAGCAGAAGGAGGTGCGGTATCTCGATATCCGCGAGGATGATGAGTTCAACGAAGCGCAGTTTGCTAAGTGGGTGAAGCAGGCGAGCAAGTTGCCGCTGGAACGGATGTAGTCAGATCCACGAGGAAATCATATGGCGAGCAAAGCGTCCGAGAATCTCGATGATTGGCGAACAGAAACGCTTGAGCGCATCCGCGAGCTCATCGAGCAGGCCGCTCCCGATGCGGTCGAAGAAGTGAAGTGGCGGAAGCCGTCGAATCCCGCGGGCGTGCCGACGTGGTCGCAAGGCGGCATCCTCTGCACGGGCGAGACATACAAGGACAAAGTGAAGGTGACGTTCGCCAAGGGAGCGTCGCTCCCCGATCCGAGCGGGCTCTTTAACTCGAGCCTCGACGGCAACGCGCGGCGGGCGATCGATTTTTTTGAAGGGGACAAAGTGAAGGCGACCGCGTTCAAGGCGCTCATCCGCGCAGCGGTGAAGTTGAACGCCGCGAAGAAGTAGCACGATGAGTGCAGGCCTCACACTGAACGCATCGCCTTCAGGCCCAACGGGCCGCGCTATGAAAGCCCAGGGCGCAGCCCTGGGTAAAACGCCGCCGTCAACAACGAAGCCCTGTAAGGGCGCGCTAACCTTCGCGCGCCCTTACAGGGCTACCGATGGTGGTTCGCAATGTTCCCAGGGCTACGCCCTGGGCTATCACAGCGCGGCCTTACAGGCCTGAATGCAACTGCTCTTCGTGACTCGCCACTCTGCTTCCACCTTGCTCACTGAGCCCGAAATCGCGCACAAAAAACTTCTCCCCTCGGACGCTGGACATCGCCCTCGAACCGCAGTATGTTGACGCCCGTTGCTGGTCGACCACAAGCGATTGTGGTCGCGACAAGAGGGAACCTGGTGCAAATCCAGGGCTGCCCCGCAGCGGTAAGCGGAAACGAACGCCGTCAATAAGCACTGGCTCGCAAGGGCTGGGAAGCGACGGCTACTAGGCGCCGGAGGTCCTTTCGAGGCCCGCCGGCCAGTCCGCGAGTCCGAAGACCTGCCAGCGACTGAGCGGTTCAGAATTACAGGATTGCGATGACCGGACGTCATCGGACTGAGCCGCTTGTCTACCGAACCTTCTCGGGAAAGGACGGTCGAGGATGTTGTTATTCTGCTGCGCGCAGTCATTACTCGCTGGCTTCCGCTCGTTGACGAGCGCTGGCTCTCTCGCGACTGCACTCTCGCACGATTCCTCGATCGGCGTTCACCGGTTTGGTTCCGGGAAACCCGCTGTCCCCTATCGGGTCGATAGGGAGAGGAGTCACTCTCATGCTGTGCGCCCCCCACGAATGGATCGTCCGCAAACGCGACGGCCGTCACGTTCCGTTTGAACTCGACCGCATCCGCGGCGCGATCGCCAATGCGTTTCGCGCGGAACTGAACATCGCCGCCAGTGCGCCGCTCGATGACGACGTGGCCGCCGACGTGGCAGGCGTGCTGCAGTCGGTGTCGGACGACGTCTCGCCGCTGGCGAATCAGGGCGAAGGGGTGAGCGTCGAGCGTATCCAAGACATCGTCGAGATGGAGCTGATGGCCCGCGGCCATTACCGCGTCGCGCGGCGGTACATCATCTATCGCGCCGAACACGCCAAAATGCGGGCGATTCGCGGCGAAGCGCTCGTCACGGCGCCGCCAACCGTGCAGGTGACGCTCGCCGACGGCAGTCGCGTGCCGTTCGATGCGCGACGGATTCGCAAGCGGCTCGCCGAGGCAGCGACGGGGTTCGAAGAAGTTGTCGACGTCGAGGAGTTGGTCGACGAAGTGCTGCGGTCGGTCTTCGACGGGATCTCGATCAACGAGATCTACCGCGCGCAGATTCTGGCCGCCCGTTCGCGGATTGAACGCGATCCGGCGTATGACGTCGTCACCTCGCGGCTGATGCGCAACGTTATCTACCAGGAAGCGCTCGGCGAAACGCCCGATGCGCGGTCGCTCGATCGACTCCATCAGCATCAGTTCGAGCACTACATCATCGACGGCATTCGTGCGGGCCGACTGTCGGCGGAGTTGCGTGAGTTCGACCTAGAAAAACTCGCCGCGGCGATGAAACCGGAGCGGGATGCACAGTTCCATTACCTCGGCTTGCAGGCGATCTACGACCGCTACCTGCTGCACGTGAACGGCCGGCGGATCGAGACGCCGCAATACTTTTGGATGCGGGTGGCGATGGGCGTGGCGCTGCGGGAAGCGGCCCGCGAAGAGCGGGCGATCGAGTTCTACGAGATTCTGTCGACCTTCCGCTTTACTTCCGCGACGCCGACGCTGTTCAACGCCGGCACGCCGCATCCGCAGCTTAGCTCGTGCTACCTCAGCACCGTGAGCGACGACCTCGGCCACATCTTCAAGGTGGTGTCGGACAACGCGCTGCTATCAAAATGGGCCGGCGGGCTGGGGAACGATTGGACGAACATTCGCGCCACCAACTCCCACATTCGCGGGACGAACGGCCGCAGCCAGGGGGTGATTCCGTTCCTCAAAGTAGTGAACGACGCCGCGGTGGCCGTGAACCAAGGCGGTAAACGAAAAGGCGCCGTCTGCAGTTATCTCGAAACGTGGCATCTCGACGTCGAGGAGTTTCTCGAACTGCGGAAGAACACCGGCGACGATCGCCGTCGGACGCACGACATGCACACGGCGAACTGGATTCCCGACCTGTTCATGAAGCGCGTGCGGCAGAAGGCCGATTGGACGCTTTTCAGCCCGAACGAAGTGAGCGACCTGCACGATCTGTACGGCCGCGAGTTCGAAGCTCGCTACGAGCAGTACGAGCGGATGGCCGACGAGGGGGAGATCGAGCTGTTCCGCCGCGTCCCCGCCGCCGACTTGTGGCGAAAGATGCTGACGCGGCTGTTCGAAACGGGGCACCCTTGGATCACGTTCAAAGATCCGTCGAACATCCGCTCGCCGCAGGACCATGAGGGCGTGGTGCATAGCAGCAACCTGTGCACGGAGATTTTGCTGAACACCTCGGCCGACGAAACGGCGGTCTGCAATCTTGGCTCGGTCAATCTCGCGGCACACATCGTCGACGGGGCGCTCGATATGGCGAAGCTCGAAGCGACGGTGACGGTCGCGGTGCGGATGCTCGACAACGTGATCGACGTCAACTTCTACCCGACGCCCGAGGCGGCCAACTCGAACCAGCGGCATCGGCCGGTGGGGCTAGGGCTGATGGGTTTTCAAGACGCCCTCTACGCACTCGGGCTGAGCTACGCAAGTGACGAGGCGGTGGCGTTCGCCGATCGGAGCATGGAGGCGATCTCGTACTACGCGCTACTGGCGTCATCGCAACTGGCGGCCGAGCGGGGCGCTTACCAGAGCTACCCCGGTTCGAAGTGGGAGCGAGGACTGCTGCCGATCGATACGCTGCAACTCCTCGAAGAAGCGCGGGACGTGCCGATTCCGATCGACCGCACGGGGTGGCTCGATTGGTCGCCGGTCCGCGCATCGATCGCCGCCCACGGGATGCGCAACAGCAACGTGCTGGCGATCGCGCCGACGGCGACGATCTCGACGATCATCGGCGTCTCGCAATCGATCGAGCCGGCGTACAAGCATCTCTACGCGAAGAGCAATCTCTCGGGCGAGTTCACGCAAGTGAGCGAGCCGTTGGTGGCGGAGTTGAAGCGGCGCGGCCTGTGGGACGGGGCGATGCTCGACGAGCTGAAGTACCACGACGGACAGCTGCAAAACATCGGCCGGATTCCGCTCGAACTGCGGCAGCGCTTTCTCACGGCGTTCGAAGTGGCGCCGAAGTGGCTGATCGCGTGCGCCGCTCGTCGGCAGAAGTGGATCGATCAGGGGCAGTCGCTCAACCTGTATCTCTCCGAACCGAGCGGCCGCAAGATGCACGACATGTATCAGCTAGCGTGGGAGCTGGGACTCAAGACGACCTACTACCTCCGCACGCTCGCCGCGACGCAGGTGGAGAAGTCGACGCTCGACGTCAACCGCTTCGGCGTGCAGCCGAAGTGGATGAAGAACCGGAGCGCCTCGAGCGACGTCGAGATCCACCGCGAGAGCGAGCCAGTCGCCACGGCGGCGTGCAGCCTCGACGATCCGACCTGCGAAGCTTGCCAATAAGCGGACTGGCGACTTCCAATTCCGCTCCATTACATACTTCAAAAATTATCTGCGAAAGCGATTCTCGATATGTTTCTGACTGCCGATGCCCCGAACTCTCTCCCCGCTGCTCCCGCCACTGGCCGCGTCGACGCCCGTGCGAAGCGGCTGATCAATTGCAACGAAGTCGACGTCAACCAGCTGATGCCGCTGAAGTACCGCTGGGCGTGGGAGCACTACCTCAATGGGTGCGCAAACCACTGGATGCCGACCGAAGTGCCGATGCACAAAGACATCGAAACGTGGAAGTCGAGCAAGCTGACCGACGACGAACGCCGCGTAATTCTCCGCAACCTCGGCTTCTTCTCGACGGCCGAGAGCCTGGTCGGCAATAACCTGGTGCTGGCGATCTTCCGCCACGTGACGAACGCCGAGTGCCGGCAGTATCTCCTGCGACAAGCGTTTGAAGAGGCGGTCCACTCGCACACGTTCCTCTACATCGTCGAGAGCCTCGGCCTCAACGAGGGAGAGGTCTTCAACATGTACCACGAAGTGCCGTCGATCGCCCGCAAGGACGAGCTCGAGATGGAGCTGACGGCGGAGATTCTCAGCCCCGACTTCACGACCGACACGTTCGAAGGGGCGCAGGCGTTCTTGAAGAACTTGATCGGCTACTACCTGATCATGGAAGGGATCTTTTTCTACACCGGCTTCGTGATGGTGCTATCGTTCCATCGGCGGAACCTCATGACCGGCATCGGCGAGCAGTTTCAGTACATCTTGCGCGACGAGTCGATCCACCTGAACTTCGGCATCGATCTCATTAACGGGATTCGCTACGAGAACCCAGAGTTGTGGACGGCGGAATTTCAGGCGGCGATGATCGAACGCGTTCGACTCGCCGTCGAGCTAGAGATCGACTACGCCCACGACGTGCTGCCGCGGGGCATTCTAGGGCTCAACGGCGATCTGTTCCGCGACTACGTGCAGTTCATCGCTGATCGTCGCTTGGAGCGGATCGGCCTGGCGCCGCAGTATGGGTCGTCGAATCCATTTCCCTGGATGAGCGAGACGATGGACCTCGCGAAGGAGAAGAATTTTTTCGAGACTCGCGTCACGGAGTACCAGAGTGCATCGACCCTCAGTTGGGACTGAAGAGGATCGTGCTAGCGATCTTCGAGTGGAACTCGGCTGTGCCGCGAACTTTCGCGGCACAGCCACTGTCTGCTCGGCATGGGCCGTTGTTCCGACACTACTGAAACCTCGACGACGCGCGGAACCGCCTCGCTGGCGAAGTCGCTCGCGCCGGAAGAGATCCGCCGCGGCGACTACGTGACGGCGTTGCACGTCGTGAGCGAATGGCCGTCGTGGTACTGGGACGATGATGATGCGCTTCATCCTCGCGACGAACTCGTGCGCATCCGCAGCGTGCCGTGCGACGAGGCGGCACCGCTGGAAGTGATCGACGTTTGCCTGCCGTTCGTCTTGGTGAAGACGCCAGAGCGAGAGGGCAAGGTGCTCGACGTTCGCCGCATGCGGCTGGCGCGGCTCGACCGTTCGTTCGCCAAAACGGCGCGACGCGAGTTGCAGCGGCGCGAGAAACGACTCGAAGCGAAAGCGAAGAAGTAGCGCCGGCCTGTCGGCAGACGAGCGGCGCATACTTTAATCTTTCATTGATCGCGGGCGATTTTTAGAAAAATCCTCGGCGATTGGACGGTTGGCGCACGTCGTGAGAGTTCCGCGAGCATCGCTGCGCGTCTCTGGAAGGCGAAACGCAGCCTCTCTCGGCAGGAAACCATTGGCGGACAACGATATCCGCTACATGGCACGCGGCGTGCATTACTCCAACCTGCCAGCCCAATTCGGCTGTGCCAGCATAAGGAGAGAGCCATGCGTACGTGGCTACTGCTAGCAACGATCGTGACCTGCGGTTACCTGAGCGGCTGCAAGACGGCGGAGATTGCCGTTGATCACCAGATGACCGGCATTCACGTCGCCGCCAAGTTTGAAGGCAAGGACGAACTGCCCGAGTCGAACGCCAGCGACGAGCGCGACGACGCTGCGGCGGAGTCGAACGAGCGCGTGGCGTTGCGGCCCGATGATTTTACGCGCTAGGCGCGACGGCCGACTTAGAGCTTGATGTCGCAGAGCGGCACGATCTTGCTTTTCGAATTGACCAGCTGCGCGAGCGTCACGCGGCCGAGGCTTTCTTCGGCGTACGCGTAGACGCGGTCAAGTTCCTTGTGGAGCGGACAGAGCTTCGTGTGCGACGGCAGCCCGAGCGGGCAGTGGGTGATGCGCTCCAGCGGCGCGACCGCGGTGACGACGGCGAGGATCGTCACTTCCTCGGCGGCGACCGCTAGCGAGTAGCCGCCGCCGGGCCCCGGCTGCGAGCGCACCAGGCCGGCCTTCACCAGATCCTGCAGCACCTTGTGCAAGTAACGGCGCGGGACTTTCGTGACTTCCGCCAACTGATCGGCGGCGGCAGGTCGCTCGGCGCTGGCCATCCAAACGGCGGCGCGGAGGGCGTATTCGGCAGTCTTTGAGAGCATCTGCAGCCTGTGGGGCAGGGCGGTGGGCGACTTCGTCTCAATTCTAGAGGAGCGGCCGGATTTGTCGTAGCGACAAAGAATGGCCTCGCTTAAATCTACATATTGACGTGAAGTATTTTTATTCTATGATTCGGAGAGAGCCGGCCGGCGACCATTGCGTCATTTTCTTTCGCACCTTCAACGCAGCAGGTTGCCATGCTCACCGACCAGACGATTGCGATTGTTAAGCAGACCGCCCCCGCGGTCGCCGCGAATGCCGAGGCGATCACCCGCCGCTTCTACGCGCAGATGTTCGCGGGGAACCCTGAAGTGAAGGCCTTTTTCAATCAGGCCCACCAACATTCGGGCGGCCAACAGCGGGCTCTTGCCGGCGCGATTTGCGCGTACGCCGCCAACATTGATAACCTCGGCGCCCTCGGCCCGGCGGTCGAACTGATTGCCCAGAAGCATTGCTCCCTGGGCATTCAGCCGGAGCATTACCCGATTGTCGGCAAGTACCTGCTGCTGGCGATCGTCGACATCCTTGGCGACGCCGTGACGGAAGAAGTCCTGGCGGCGTGGGGCGAGGCGTATGGATTCCTCGCGGGGATTTTCATCGCTCGCGAGGCGGAGATTTATCGCGAGCAAGCGGCGGCGCCGGGCGGCTGGAATGGCTATCGGTCGTTCGTCGTCGATCGTCGCGAGGTGGAGAGCGACGTTGTCGTGTCGCTCTACTTGAAGCCGGCCGATGGCCGTCCGATCGCGGCGTTCAAACCGGGGCAGTATATCACCGTGCAGGTCGATCATCCGGTCACGCCGACGTCGCCGCGGAACTACAGCCTCTCCGATCGGCCGGGGCGCGACTACTATCGCATTAGCGTGAAGCGCGAAGCGAGCCCTGCGGCAGGCGCGCCGGGCGGGTTGATCTCGAACTATTTGCATGACAATGTGCGCGTGGGGGACAGGTTGAACGTCGGGCCTCCGTGCGGGGAGTTTACGCTTGCTTCCGACACTGCTGCGACGACGCCGGTGGTGTTGCTCTCGGGCGGGATCGGCATCACGCCGCTGCTGTCGATGGCCCACGCGCTCGCGGCCGAAGGCTCTGCACGACCGCTTCACTTTGTGCACGCCGCGCGGAATAGTCGAGTGCATTCGCATGTCGACGAGGTTCGCCGATTGGCAGCCGCGGCGCCGAACGTGTCGGTGCACGTCCGCTACGATGCTCCACTCGCAGACGACGTCGCTGAGCGGCGTTGCAACAGCACCGGAGTCCTCGATGCGGCGCTCCTGAAATCGATCGCTCCGGCGCTCGACGCCGAGTATTACATCTGCGGGCCGAAGCTGTTCATGTCGAGCGTGATCCGCTCCCTGCGGGCGGAGGGCGTCGACGACGCGCGGATTCACTATGAGTTTTTCGGACCGAAGGCGGAACTAGCGACCACGGAGGCGTGAAGAGCAAGCGGGGACTCGTCGGCAGCCGGGAGCAGGCGATATATTGTGTCGCTCTGCTTCGCCCCATGCCGCCTACTGAACCGCCGACGCCATGACGACCGCCCTACCTGCTGAGAAAATTACCCTGGAAGTTTGCGTTGGCTCGGTGGCCGATGCGCGGGCTGCGATCACCGCCGGCGCCGACCGGCTGGAGCTTTGCTCGGGACTCGAGGTCGGCGGGCTGACGCCCTCGATCGGGTTGGTCGAGACGGTCGTTGCAGCGAGCAGCGTGCCGGTGATTGCGATGCTGCGTCCGCGGGCAGGCGGGTTTTGTTACGACGCGGACGAGTTCGCGGCGATGCTCCGCGACGCTGAACGATTTCTGGCGGCCCGCGCGGCGGGCGTGGCGTTTGGGATCCTCGATCAGCGGGGCCGCCTCGACGCCGCCCGCTCGCGCGAAATCATCGCCCGCGCGGGGACGCGCGACACGGTAATGCATCGGGCGTTCGACTTCACGGTAGACCAATTCGCGGCGCTCGATACGCTCATCGAATTGAAGGTAACGCGCATCCTCACCAGCGGCGGCGAACCGGCGGCACTGGCTGGCAGTGCGAAGCTACACGAACTAGCGACGCGGGCCGCGGGACGAATCGAGCTGATGGCGGGCGGCGGCATCAACGCCGACAATGTTGGCAACGTGCTGACCGCGTCGGGGCTGCGACAGGTCCACATCGGCGCTTCGGGGCCGGCGGATGATCGGTCGATCGCGCCGACGGCGTCGATCAATTTGTGCGATCAGCGGTTCTTCCACGGTGCGGAGTACCGCGTCGTCGTACAGAACAGCGTGGCGGCCACGGCCGCGGCCTTGCGCAACGCCTGTTAGTGCGACCTTACCGCCGCAACAGCGCGACGCGAATGGCGTCGCGAAGTTTGTCGACCGTAGCGGGCTTCATAATGCGCGTCACCACAGGTTCGTGCTCAAGCACGACCTCTTCGATGTCCGGGTGACCGGAGACGAGCACCGCGGGAATGCCGCGCTCGGCCAACTCTTCCGCCGCGGTGAGACCATCCATCACTGGCATGTCGAGATCGAGGATGACGAGATCGACATGTTGGTCAGCGCATGCTTGCAGTAGCTCGGCGCCGTTCGAAGCGGAATAGACGACTTCATGGCCAAGCAGCCCCAGCAAACGAGCCATTGTCGACCGTAGATCGGGTTCGTCGTCGGCCAGAGCGATCTTGACGCGGCCTGCCCCCTGTTCCGCCATATGTAGCTCCGTTGCCGCAATCACTGCTCAAGCTGCCTGGATCAAAGATGCTGCGAGAAAAGGGGCGCCCCGCCCGTGCGGAGCGGCGCTGCACCATCCGCGTAGGTGCATACCGTGTGCCGGCGTGGGCGCAGACCGCTCGCTAGAGCGGTCTACGCCCACACAATCAGGCCGCAGGGCCTATACGCACGATCGCCGTGGGGCGTTCGCCTAACTATTCAACCCGCTTGCCGCCCATTGCGGTCGCGCCCCACACCACAATGAGGGCGCCGACGATCGACATAATCCACCCCGCCCCCTGGAATGCTCCGCCATCGGGCCGATATCCGAGCGCCCACGCGATGAGGCCGCCCACGATTGAGCCGCCGATGCCGAGGGCGATGGTATTAGGGACGCCGATTTTCTGCTTACCGGGATATAGGGCCCGGGCGAGGAGCCCAATGACGAACCCGAAAACGATCCAAGAGATGATGGCGCCGACAGTGCCCATGGCACGACTCCGTTGCTCGATTGGAAACCAGTTGGAAGGGAACTCCTTGGTTGGAGAACGCTCAGCGGCTACGCAAACTTCGGGCCGGTGACGGTTATCCGGAAGAAGTGGCCGCCGCACGATATGGCACGGCGATTGCGTCCGCTAGCAATCAACGCCGCGGCGGTGGAAAGCTCGGGCATGGTTCCGACAACTGACCAAGGCATCATCTAGCGCTTGCTTCGGAGGACGCCATGTTACGCTGGGCACTTATTTTTCTGATCGTGGCTCTGGTGGCAGGGGCGCTAAGCCTCGGTGCTGTAGCCGGTACGGCCGCTTGGATTGCCAAGGTGCTGTTCGTTGTCTTCATCGTACTGTTCCTGGTGAGCTTGGTGGCGGGACGTCGTCCGCCTGTTGTCTAGCGACCAGAGCTAGTGCGACAAACGCACAGTAGAAGAAATAGCAGAGAAGGTTGAGCCGACGAGTTGCTCTTATTGCGGAAGCTTCGACATATGTCGCAGCGCCCGACCTGAGAGCGACTTCGTCGGCTCGCCGTTTCTAATGGCTGCTTTTCCGTTGACGAAGACCCACGGAATTCCCTGTGGCGCTTCGAATGGTTGATCGAACGTTGCGCCGTCGATGATCGCCTCTGGGTTGAAGACAACCACATCGGCGAATTGGCCGGGCTTCAGGTAGCCACGGTCGACGAAGCCGAGCACGTCTGCGGGCAAACCGCTCGCACTTCTTACCGCCTGCTCGAGCGGCAGCACCTTTTCTTTGATGGCGTAGTAGCCAATCTTCCGCGGGAACGTGCCGAAACTACGCGGGTGAACCATGTCGCCGCTCGGTTCTTTCACCGAGCCATCGGAGGCAGTCGCGACCCAGGGGCGCTGCATCACGAAGCGGACGTCTTCTTCTGTCATGCCGAAGTTGATCGCCGCGGGGCTGCCGTCTCTCAGCAATTCGATGGCGACTTCGATCTGGGGCCGGTCCTCGGCGGCGGCGATTTCGTGGATCGCCTTACCGGTGTATTCCGGTTTCGGACTGTACGAGACGATGCGAACGCGGGGGCGTTCATCGAGCGCGATCTGCAGAGCAGGGCGGATCTTTTCAAGCTGCGCTGGATCGGCGAGCCTCGCCATGGTCGCTTCGCGGCCACCTTCGCGGGCCCAATCGGGGAGGAGCATCGCTTCGAGCGACGTACTGCTGGCGGTGTAAGGGTACTGGTCGGCAGTGACGCGTTGGCCCGCAGCTTGGGCGTCTTCGATCAGCTTCGCGGCCGCGCGGACCATGCCCCAATACGGTTTGCCGGAGGCCTTCAGGTGAGAAACGTGCACCGGCGTATTCGCGCGGCGGCCGATTTCGATCGCTTCGCTCACCGCTTCTAACAGGGCGTTGTCTTCGCTGCGGATGTGGCTGGCGTAGATGCCGCCGTGCCGGCCAACCGGCTCGGTCATCGCGGCGAGCTCGTCGATCTTCGAATAAGCTCCCGGGATGTAAATGAGGCCGGTCGCGATGCCCCAGGCGCCTTCGCGCATCCCCTTGTCGACGAATTCTTGCAGCTTGGCCAACTCTTCGGGCGTCGGATCGACTTGCCGGCGGCCGAGCACCAAGGCTCGGGTGGAGCCATGCGGGATAAGGTGGGCGATGTTTGTGCCTGCGCCGTGAGCGTCGATCTCGGCGAGATACTTGGCGACGTCGACCGCTCCGCCGCCGCAGTTGCCGGTGACCAGCGTCGTGCAGCCTTGGCGGATGTAGTTTTCCGCGGTGCGGGTTTCGTCGGCGACGATCGATTCGTCGCTGTGGTTGTGGAGGTCGATGAACCCAGGGGCGACGATCAGGCCGGTGCAGTCGATCGTTTCGCCGATTTTGCCCGGCGTGAGTTGGCCAACCGCCACGATGCGGTCGCCGATGATGGCGACGTCGGCAGTCACGGCTGGCGAACCTGTGCCGTCGAGGACTTGTCCCCCGCGGAGAAGAATGTCGGCGTCGACTGGCGGCGGGGTTTGAGCGGTTACCACGCGGGTCGATGCCAGGACAAGCAGAATTCCAGCCCACAGGCCGGCGGCTAAAACCCGTCGCATCACGGTTTCACCCAATGTTTTCAGCCCCCGACTCATCTTCTTGGCGTCTCCAGCCTCTAGAAAAGTGATCTCGCGCGAACCGTCGACTCCCCCGCCTTGCTAGATCGTCGGCCGCCATCGACAATCGGGGGTTGGAGGAATCTGAACGGTGAGCACCAATATAACAAACAGCGCTGCAAAGCGTGACGCCGCGGCGACCGTCCCCGACAATCAGGGGCGGTTTGGCAGCTTCGGCGGACGATACGTCCCGGAAACGCTTGTCTACGCTCTCGACCAACTCGAGGCGGAGTACAAGAAGGCGCGGGCCGACGCTGCCTTTCAGGCGGAACTCGACGAACTGCTGAAGTACTTCGTCGGGCGGCCGTCGCCCCTGTACCACGCCAAGCGGCTGAGCGAGCAGGTCGGCGGGGCCCAGATCTGGCTGAAGCGGGAAGACCTGAACCACACGGGCGCCCACAAGATCAACAACACGATCGGCCAGGCGCTGCTTACCCTGCGGATGGGGAAGAAGCGGGTGATCGCCGAGACGGGCGCCGGGCAGCACGGGGTCGCGACGGCGACGGCGTGCGCCCACTTTGGCCTGCCGTGCGTCGTCTACATGGGCGAGGAAGATATCCGTCGCCAAGCGCCGAACGTGTTTTCGATGAAACTGCTTGGCGCCGAAGTTCGCCCTGTGACCAGCGGCAGCCGCACGCTCCGCGACGCCGTGAACGAAGCGATGCGCGACTGGATGTCGAGCGTCGGCGACACGCACTACATTCTCGGCTCAGTGGTGGGGCCGCATCCGTTCCCGATGATCGTCCGCGACTTCCAGGCGATCATTGGCCGCGAGACGATCGAACAGTCGATCGAGCGGATCGGCCGGCTGCCGAACATGGCGGTCGCCTGCGTCGGCGGCGGCAGCAACGCGGCTGGGATGTTCTACCCGTTCGTTGAGCACAAGAACGTCGAACTCGTCGGTGTTGAAGCGGGCGGCCGAAGCAACGATCCCGGCGAGCACGCGGCGCCGCTTACCTACGGCAGCCCCGGCGTGCTGCACGGTAGCTTCAGCTACGTGATGCAAGACGAGGATGGCCAGACGAGCGACGTTCACTCGATGTCGGCCGGCCTCGATTACCCCGGCGTCGGCCCCGAGCATAGCTACTGGAAGGATGCCGGGCGCGTTCGATACACCAGCTGCCGCGACGACGAGGCGATGCGGGCGTTCGATGCATTGGCTTCGACCGAGGGGATCATGCCAGCGCTCGAGAGTTCGCACGCGATTGCCAAAGGAATGGAACTGGCGAAGGGCCGGGCGAAGGACGACGTCATTGTGGTTTGTCTCAGCGGGCGCGGGGACAAGGATGCGAGCGAGATTGCTCGGATTAAGGGCGTGAAGTTCGGGTAGGCCGCAGGACCTCGCATGGACAATACTCTCTGGCTGATCGTCGCCATCGCTGGAGTCATGCCGCTGGCTTGGCTGGTCGCCGAATTCCAGCCTCGAGTTTGGTTGCGAATCGTACTAGGCCTAGGAGCCATGCTCGGAGTCGTTTGCTTGGCCTTTTTTGCGATGGTCGGAGCCCGCTTCGAAACGAACTCGTACTACAGCTTCACTAGCCAGGAATTTATCGAAGCCCCGATCGACGGCTTACAGAACGGCGACCCCAAGTTGGTGCTGAAAGAGCTGCAGTCACTGAACCAGAAATTCACACCGACATACGAAAGCAGCAATCAGTACCAAGAACTGGTACATGCTTACTCGAAAAGACTTAAGGACCAACGCTCGAATGAGCTCGATTGATCAACTCTTCGCCAAGCTCCGCTCCGAGAACCGCAAGGCGCTCATGCCGTTCATTACGGCGGGCGATCCCGACGTCGCGTTCACCTCTGCTGTGCTCCAGGAACTGGTGAAGCGGGGCGCCCACATGTGCGAGGTCGGCATTCCGTACAGCGACCCGATCGCCGACGGGCCAGTGATTCAGGCGTCGTACACGCGGGCGCTCGAGAAGAAAATCAAGCTACGCGACATCCTGAAGATGCTCGGCGAGACGACGCCGAAGCTCGCGGCCCCCGCGGTGACGATGGTCAGCTATGCGATCGTTTATCGCCACGGCGTCGAAAAGTATTGCGACGACGCCAAGGCCGCTGGCGTGGCGGGGCTGATTGTTCCCGACCTGCCGGTGGAAGAATCGCCTCACCTGCTGAAGATCTGCAGCGATCGGGGCCTTAGCCTGATTCAGTTAGTGACGCCGCTGACGCCGCGCGACCGGGCCCTGCGGATTTGCGAGACCTCGACCGGGTTCGTCTACTACGTCTCGGTCGCCGGCATCACTGGCGAGCGGACGCAATTGCCGCCGGAACTGGCGGAAAACGTCGCCTGGCTGCGTGAGCAGACTAAGCTGCCAATTTGCATCGGCTTCGGCGTCAGCCAGCCGGAGCATGTGCGGTTGCTCGCCCCAGCCGCCGACGGCCTCATCGTCGGCTCGGCCATCGTCCGCCGCATCGCCACCGCCGCTGAGCGGCCGCGCGAGGAGGTGCTTAAAGAAGTCGGCGACTACGTCGAGACTCTTATTAAGGCGCTTCCCTAAAAGACTAACCACGAAGACACAAAGACTCGAAGGAGTGCACGAAGGTTAAGGGGCGCTCACCGCCCTTTGTGGGCATTCCTTCGTGCCTTGGAGCCTTTGTGGTGAGATCTTTCCGGCAAACTGGATTTGACCGGCGCAGCGAACCGAAATTATAATTGAGCGGGTTGGGCCTCTCGCGTGGATCGTGAGTCGGCTCGATCCCGCCCTATATAGCGACCCACCATCCGGTGGTTGGGTCGTCCGCTTCTGTTCGACGCTCACCACCGGAGACGCCTGAGGGATCAAAGGCGTCTGGGTCGCGGTACTGACACGTTCCGCCACCGCCTTAGGAGCGTCTGCCGATGACTGCTGATCTGCCCGACCGAAATGAGCTGCTGCGCCGGTTCTTCGCCGGCGTCACTGAGCACGCGTTCGCGGTTCGCATGGGGGTCGCCGACCCGCCGCTCGTCGACTACGTCGCCGAGATGCTCGTGCGATTCGTGCGCAACGATGCGATGTACGGAATGCGAACGCCGCGCGGCGAGCGACTAATGCAGGTAGCCGACATGCTGGCCGAGGCGCAAGCTCGGCAAGGTTCTGCCCGACGGCGAGCGCATCGCCACATCGGCGACTTCACGCTCTTCTGGCTCGGCGTTTACCCAGAAATCGCCAAGCGGATGCGGCAGGGAAGGGCGGACAGCCTCATCGACTACCGCGATCAAGGAAAGCGCAACTACCTGCTGGCGAGCACTCTGCCGCCGGCCGTGGAGGAACCGGCGACCGATGAGGTGCTTAAACGGCTGAGCGACAACTTTGAGCTCTGCGTCTACGGCCTCGGCGAAGTGCGGCGGCAGTGGGAGCAGCGTGAAAGCGACGGCGATGCGCCGTTGCTGTTCGGTTGATTAGCAACGCGAATCAGCGAGCCGGGGCGTCTCGCCCCCGGCGTTTGTTTCATTTCTACGCTTTTTTGTTTTACTGAAACATCGCAAGCGCGCCGGGGTCGGGACGACCCGGCTCGCTTATGATGATTGAAGAACGCTCACACACTGCCGCCGTCGACGACGCGGCGCCAGGTGTGCGCCATCAGCGCCGCTCCATCAGCCGAGGGGTGCACGCCGTCGCCGGCCCAGCGTTCCGGCGGTGCAATTTTGGACGCTTCGTCGAACATCGTCTGGAACGGCACGAAGATCGCCCCAGCTTGCTCGGCGACTCGTTTGGCAGCGGCGCGGTAGCCGTCGAATTTCGGGAACCACGCATCGGTCACAGCGCCGCAGCGAAGGACGAACGGCTCGCAGATGACAAGCGTCGTGTCGGGGAGCGCAGCTTTCGTCTTCTTGACAAGGGCGTGGTAACCCTCTTCGTAGATTTCAGCGGTTCCATTCTCGCCGCGGTCGAACGTCCGCCAGATGTCGTTGACGCCGATGAGGATGCTCAGCACGTTCGGCTTCAGGTCGACGCAGTCGGCTTGCCAGCGCTCGTCGAGGTTGGGAACCTTATTGCCGCTGATGCCGCGGTTGAAGATCTTGATGCCGTCGCCAGGGCGATCGACCAGCAACTGCGAGGCGGCGAGCCAGGCGTAACCGTTACCCAGGGCAGGTTGCGAGTTCGCCTCTCCCGCTGCTTCGCGACTGCGGCCGGCATCGGTGATCGAGTCGCCTTGGAACAACAGCGTAATGCCCGGCTTCAACGGCGAACCAGCGGCAGCTTCCGCTCCTTGCGCCCGCCCCTGCAGACCGTGAGCCGCGGCAAGCGTTGCGGCTCCGATGGCGGCGAAGCGACGGCGAGAAACGACGGAGCGCGGGCTGAGCGATTCTTCGTGCGGCATCGATAAAGCTCCCGGAAGACGAGTGAGAAGACTGCCGATAGCGTAAGCCAACGAGCGGCAGCCGACTAGCGTCTCTCGGAGTGGTCGATGCTACATTCTGCGACGCCGGAAATTCAGTACCGCCAGTCCCGCGGCAATTGCCAAGGTTACGGTTGCCGGTTCTGGAACCGCCGACACGCTGGCGACGGCTGCCGCTCCGCTAAATCCGCTCTTCCAAATTTGGAGATCGTCGGCGTTCACCAGTTTGTCGCCGTTGGCGTCGCCAGTGGCGAGCGAAACGCCTGACGTGCGTCCGAAATTGCGTTGCCAGATGAGAAAGTCATTGCCATCGACGGTTCCGTCTTTGTTGAAGTCGCCCGTAGGAGGGACGGCAAGAAACTGCGTCAGGAACTCATCCATCGTTCCTTGGTAGACGTCGCGATCGACATTGCCGGTAATTCCCGAAACGCTTCCGGATTGAGTGTACTGCCAGATATCCCAGCCGTCCCAGACGCCGTCGATCGAGGCGGGCGGAATTGCGGGCGGGGAGTAGTTGTAGTTAGCAACCCACAGGTCGTACTGCGTGAGATCCGTCGTGAAGTAAGTTGCGGCGTAGCTGGTATTGCAATAAATGATTGGATCCATCCCCAGACGGTTCTGGACCACTCCGATAAAATCTCGCACCCATTCGGAGATGTACGCTTTGTTCGCGGCGGTCGTACTCAAGCCGGGGGTATTCTCGACGTCGAGCACCGGCCTTAAAAACCTTCCCGGCTGCTGGTAGTACGGCGCGATCGCGTCAACGAAATCATTGGCTTCGTCAATCGCGTCGTTGGGATTCGACGTGTTGCTGTTGATGCGCCCGAAGTGATAGGGACCGACATAGACGCCCGCATTACTGGCGTTCGTCATGTGCTTCGTGAAGCTGGCGTCGACAAAATCAACGCCTTCGGTCGCCTTTACGAAAGCGAACATCGTTCCCGCGTTTTTCAGCGACGTCCAGTTCGCACTCGACTGATAATTGGAGACGTCGATTCCATAGGTGTACTGCGCATTGCAGGTGCTATGGGCTACGTGAAAGGCGAGGACGGCGCAAACAACTGACAACAGGCGGGCGGTAGAACGCATATCGGTTCCAGGGCGGCGGGCGGATCGTAGGGCGGTACGGGGCTCCTAAGCCGATTCTACGCAACCGACGCCAAATGCACCTCGCGCCCGCCCGTGATTCCTACAATTTTGCGCACAGGCGCACCCTGGCTGCGCTCGCAGAAGATTAACCTGACGGTTCCTACAGCCGATCGCCGAGTTGCGATCGCATGCGTCTAGTAGCTGCGTTAGGCGACGATCTCAGTTGAGCTTGAACGTCGCCGAGATCGGATTGTGATCCGAACCGCTCGTTTCGATCGAACCTTGCGGCATGCGGAGCGACCCCTTGATGTACTGCTTTTGCATCGCAGGCGAGCAGAGAATGAAGTCGATCACCGAGCGGTACTCGCCCGTGTTGTAGGTCACCGCTTCGGGGTCTTGCTGGTCGCTGCCAGCCGACCAGAGCGCCTTGTCGCCATTGCCGACGATCGTCTGCAGCGTCTGGCTCTCCGGCGTGTCGTTGAAATCGCCGGTAACAATGATGCGGGCCTCGGGGTTCTCCGCTAGATCCGCATCAAGCAGATGGCGGACTTCACGGGCTTCGGCAAGACGGATCGGTTCGGCCGCCTCGCGGCCGCCAGCGTTGCTCTTCAAGTGAACGACCCATACATCGAACGGCTTCGCATCCTTGGGTTCGAGCGTCACTGCGAGCACGTCGCGATTGAAGCGAGCTTCGCCGCCGTCGTGTCCCTCGAAACGCAGATGACGCCGCGAGCGGACTTCACCGACGGGGATGCGGGAAATCAATCCGACGTCGATGCCACGGCCGTCGTTGCCTTCGAACAGCACCACGTCGCGGTAACCCATCTCCGGCAGGAACGTATTTACGAACCGTTCCAAGTAAAACCGATTCTCCACCTCTTCGACGGCGATCACGTCGGCGTTGAGGGCACGAATGCTTGCCGCCAAGTGCTCCAATTGAGCGCGGGGCTTGGCAGGCGTGCCTTCATCTTCCTTGTAGGGGTCATCGTGCTCGTCGAATAGATTGAGGACGTTGTATGCCGCCACCACGACTTCGCCCGGCTTCGACGCTACCGCCGCGTTCTGCTTCGGCTTCGTCGTCTTGGGCAGCGCGTCGAGAACCTCAATTTGCTCAGGGCTCGTCACCACAATCTGCGGCTGGTCCTTGAACATCGACACGGTACCGCGAATGCGAACGATCTTGCCGTTGTACATCTCGCTGGGCGGCTTCGGAAAATTCGTCAGCTTGTCTGAGAAGATCACGCCAGCGAAACGGACCGGCCGTTGCGTATCGAAGTTGATGAAGGTGATCTTGCCGACGGTTGGCACGCCAATCACTTTGCCGCAGACGTACGCCACCTGTCCGACTAGCGGCCGAGCGTCTTCCCACATGACGACGGGGCGGCCTTCTTCGGGAGCGATCGCGGGTTGAGCCCACGCTGAAGAGGCGACGAACGACAGGGCAACGGCGACAAACAACGACCACGGCTTCATCGAGGTTCCTCTCAGCAGGACCGCCTGTGGGGGAAATGAAAGTTCCCTCCAAGATACCGGCCGCCGAGCCTCGGGCCTATAGTCGCCAGGGCGTCACGCGGGCCTCGCACGTCGTGAACGTCCCGGCCGATGCGGGCGTTCCGTAGTAGAAGCCTTGGCCGTAAACGAAGCCCATGTCCTTACAGACGGCGTGCTCCTCGGCCGTCTCGACGCCTTCGGCCAGACTGACGATGCCGAGATCGGCGACAATCTTCACCAAACTTTCAAGCATTTTTTGCCGTTCGGCGCTCGCGTGGTCGATGCCGCGCACCAACTGAATGTCGAACTTGAGATAATCGGGCGGCGCGTCGCCGAGTTCCACCAACCTCGCTTGGCCGGCGCCGAAGTCGTCGTAAGCGAGTTGCATGCCGAGTTCGGTGAGCAGCTGTCGTAACGCTCGCATTTGCGGAACGCTGGTCGCCGCCGCTTCGTGAATCTCTAACACGAGAGCTGCACTTGGGGCCGCTGCGCGCAGTTCGCGGAGCGACTTCTCCAGCAGGGACTCATCTTCCAGCTCGGCGGGATGGGTGTTCACAAACACCAAAGGATTGGAGGGCAGCGATAAGGCTGAGCGGACCCCCTCGTCGCGCAGCATCCGGCTGAGTTCGCCTTCAAGGTCGAGCAGCGCCGCCGCCGAGAACATCGCGTGCGGCGTCTTGAGCCCGAACAGCGGGCTTCTCCCCAACACTTCAAAGCCAATCGTCCGCTGGCTACTCATCTCCACAATTGGTTGGTAATGCGGCAGCACGGCGCGTTCTGCGATGAGTTTGTCGAACTGAATCATCGCTAGCGCGCGATCGGTCGAATCGCCGGCGATTGTTTTGCAGTCGACGTAGCCGCGTTGCTCCGTCACGCGGAATACGATCTCGGCGATCTGCAGCAGATCGCCCGCATGGACAGCCGCCTCGCCCGTGACGCGCGTGCCGTTGACGAACGTGCCGTTGGTGCTTCCCAAGTCGCGGACCACTAGTCCGCCGCTCTCCGAACGCAACTCGGCATGCTGACTCGACACCGTCGGGCTGGCGATCGTGAGCGTGACGCTGGGGCTGCGTCCGATGACAAAGGGCCAACTCGCGATGGTCACGCTGCGCGCAATCTGATCGGCTCCCAGCTGCCCCGTTAGGAGCCAGGTTACGTCGTTGCGCGGCGATATGGTTGGCGGATTCGTCATCAATTCCATCTACAGCACTTGCGTCATCGCCATCGGCGACGCTTCAAACGGGACGGCGGCCACCGCAGGCATGCGGCGCGGAGGAGCGGCCAGCGGAATCCAATCGACGTCGCAGCGACTGCTCACTCGATCGGCAAACTCCAAGCAATCTCGACGGCGGTCGACCAAATCGAGCGCCGTCCGCGACGGCGATAGGTTCCACGATTCGACGCAGCGGACTGTCTGCGAACCGACGCCTACGAGCGTCGTCACGCCGTTCGCGCTCGCCTGCTGCACAGCGATCCCCGCGATAGCGCTGGGGCGTGTTTCTAGCACCGCGTACGTTGAATTTAGCGGCAGAACGTGCGGCAGTTGGCTTGAATCGATCCCAGGATCACTGGCATCCGTTTCGGCGGCGAATGAGGCGCCAGCGGCGAGCGTCGGCGAACTGGCCAATTGCTCGGCCTGCCGCGTCGCGGCCTTCGTTAGTTCGACGACCAGTTGCTCTCGCACCCGCGGGCTGCCCATCGCCACCGCGATGAGTCCGCCGGATGGCTGCGTGAATGATTGCTCAAGCCGCTCGTCGACGCGATCGCAAAGCGACGTGAGTTGCTTCGATAGTAGTCCGGTAAAAGCGCTCGGCTCTCCTTGCGGCGCATCAGCAGGGAACCGAGCGAGCATCCCCTTAAGTTGCCGGGCGAGTTCGCCGATGCGATCGCCGACGCCGCGCAGCTCCGCCAACGCACGTTTGGCGACGAGCGCCACCGCCAGCAATGAGTGCTGATCCGTGCGGAGATCGCGATAGCCGTCGCATAGTTCCTGTTCGCGCGCCGTCGACGCGCTCGTGTTGCTTCGCTCGCGCTGCCAGCGATCAATCTGCATCGCCATCGCCGCCGCTTGCTGCGAAAGTGCCGCGGCGATTTTCGATGCTTCGGCGTCGAGCTGCTGCAAATCTCCGCGCCACCGACCAATGGCAGCCTCGGCGCCAGGCACGCGAAGCCCCAGCGAATCAACTTGCTCCATAACCTCCGTCGACATCGTGGCGGCAATCGACTGGGCAATCGGCGCGGCGACTTGCTCTAGCGGCCGGCCACCGACGAATGCTCCAGGGCGATCATCTGGCGCTGCGAAGTCTGCATTGACGGCGGCGATTCGCTCGCTCAGCCCCATCTCCGACCGTTGCAGGCTCGCCGAATCGGCGAGAGTCTGCGTGATCAGCTTGCGTGTCTGCGACGCCAAGTGCTCAAGCGTCGGCAGCTGACTTGCCGGCGCATCGCCTGCCACAGCAGTCGGCGCTACGTTCTTGCCGGCTTCGCCGTTAGTTCGCACGCCCAACCAGCGACAGACCACCGAACGGCTAATCAACTGAGCGGCGGCTTCAATGGCGTCGTCGGCCGCAGCGGAGACGGTCGTTACGGCGAACGATCGCAAGGTGGCTTCGTCGCCCGGCTTCGCTTGCTCGCGGCAGGCGGCGAAGAACTGCTGGGCTGGCGTCACCGCGTCGAGGTAGAGATACTCGGCCACGTCGGCGGTCGCCTCGCTCCATGCCTCTTCCTTGAGCCCATCGCCCAAGTTGAGGAAGTAAGCCGCATCGAACGCCTTGCAGGCTGGCGCGAGCGCCGGCAGCCCGCACGCTTCGTCGCCGGGATAGGAGCCGGCTGCTCGATGATAGTGGTTGTATTCTCGCAGCCACGCGCACGAGTTCACGCGAGCAAGTTCCGCTTGCCGCGGATCACGATCAGTCGAGTGTAGGAACAGCCCCACGACTTCGCCGTCGTCGATGCCGAGCGTCGCGAGTGCGGAGCGAATGGCGTAACCGAGATCAAGCGACATTCCGCTGCCAGTACCGCCCGACACGGACGCGACCAAATAAATTCGCGGCGATGCGTTGCCAACGTCTTGAGCAGCGACGGCGCCCTGAATCGCACCAATCAGGCGTTCCTCGACGCGCTGTGCGTGATCGACGAAAGCCAAACGCCCCAACGGACGAAGGCCCTCGGTCCGCAACGACTTGGGAATATTGTAAAGCCAGCGGCGACTCAACCACCGCATGAGCAGCGCCGAGTCTTCGCGGTATTCTTGCGGGCGACGGAGCGGCAGCGCCATCGCTTCGTTTGGTCGCAGAGCGTTGCGCTCGTTTCCTTGCAGCGCCGCCGAGATCTCGCGCGGATCACTGTCGAACAGCAGCAGTTGGACGGCAGCGGCCGCCTCTTCGCTGAGTTCTCTCGCCACGCGTGCGCGGAAACGGCGCATCACGCAAGCTGCCGCACCGCCGATGCCGATCACCAGCGTCGGCCGGCTTGAGAATCCCTCTGCGGAGAATTCCACCGCATCGACGCGGTGCGGCTCCGCGGGTTCGTCGGGCGCCTGCTCAGCAGCTCCCCACTCATTCGCGGGATCGCCCCAGGCTGCTTCGAATTGCGTTTCCGCATGCGGGCCGGCGAATAGCGGCTCCATCGGCCCAGGGCGCTGTTCAGCGCGGCGTTCCGGCAAAGCGGAGCCGAAGTCGCTAAACGTCCGGCCGTCCGACGGTTCAGGGCCAGCGAATTCGGCCGCATCGCTTGGTTGTGCACTCGCGCTTGATTGAGCGAGCAATGCGTCGATCATCGCGCTACAGTTTGGAAATCGCTGCGTCGGATCTTTCGCAAGCGCTCGGGCAATCGCGAACCGATCCGACATTGGCAGCGGAGCAAGGTTCGCTTCGCCCTGCAAATGCTGCATCGTCAGTTCGGCGGCATTCGCGCCAGCCAGCGGCGGCGTGCCGGTGAGCATTTCCTGGTAGACGACCGCCAGACTGTACTGATCGCTGCGAGCGCCCGGCATCCCTTGAAACACTTCGGGCGACGAGTAGAGCGGGGTCAATCCGCCGACGAGCGACGCCTGCGTCTTGCCGACCTCTTTCACGAGGCCGAAGTCGGCGACCTTCACGTGCCCCGCGACGAGCAGCAGGTTCTCCGGCTTCACGTCGAGATGCTGCAGCGAGTGCCGTTCGCTGAGATAGTCGAGCGCTTCCGCCGCATCGTGCATATAGCCGAGCAACTCACTGCGTGGGATGCCGGGCAGCCCTTGGCGACGGCACTCGTCGTAGCGGTCCTTCAGGCTCGAGTCGGCCAGCTCGGTAACGATGGCCAAGCGGTCGTCGACTACCTCAATGCGTTCTAGCGAGAGTAAGAATGGATGCCGTACCGACTTGATGCGATGCAGAGCCCGCAGTTCATGCTCGGCACGGCGGTCGTTGAACGAGCCGAAAATAAACTTGACGGCCTTCGGCACGCCGCCCGGCGCCTGCGCAAGCCAAACCTCGCCGTAGCCGCCCGCGCCGAGACGCGCGGTCAGCGTGTAGCCAGGCAGCGTCGGCGGTTGGCGGTCGGAGTCGTGCACGAGATCATCCAGCGATGGTTAACTAACCGTTGAGAGCGGTGAAATAGCTTTTGGCGACGCGGTCGAGCAATTGGGGCGTCAGCTGCATCGGCGTATCGTTGAAGACGCAGTAGTTCCCCGCCGCCGCCAGCAAATCGCGGGCATGACAACGACGCAGCGGTCGGCCGTACGGCCGGTAGTGAGTTTGCACCAAATAGTCGACGGCCTGCGGCTGATAGGGGCAGCCCATCGCCAAGCAGGCTGATTGGAATAACTTGCGGAACTCTTCGATCGACGGGTCCACGATCTCGATCTTGTAGGGAATGCGTCTGAGGAACGCCTCGTCGGCCAGATCGGTTGGTTCGAGGTTCGTCGAAAAAATGATTAACTGATCGAACGGAACTTGAATCTTCTTGCCGGTAGCAAGCGTCAGGTAGTCGTGCCGATTCTCTAGCGGGACGATCCAGCGGTTGAGCAGCGCCGCCGGTTCAATCCGCTGCCGACCAAAGTCGTCGATCAGCAAGCAACCGCCATTGCTCTTCATTTGCAGCGATGCTTCGCTGACATTCGTATTCGCATCGTGGCGAATCTCGAGGCTGTCCATCGTCAGCTCGCCGCCGACGACCACCGTGGGGCGGCGAATCTTAATCCAACGTTGATCGTGAGCAGCGACTTTAATGATGTTCGACTCGGTCGCCCGTACCGCTTCGTGAAACGCGGCGTCGTACAACTTGATGATCTGGCCATCCTCGACGATCGTCTGCGGAATCCACATGTGCTGGCCGAAGCAGCGCGTGATCCGCTTGGCGATTGTCGTCTTACCGTTGCCCGGGAAGCCGTACAGGAACAGCCCCGCGCCAGAATTGATCGCCGGGCCCAGCAGTTCCATCGTCGGGGCATCGACAGACACGTCGCCAAACGCCTGTTCGACGTCGCGACGACGCACCGCTTCAGCGCGAATCGTCTGCGCTTCGACCGACACGATGTAATCGTCAAGCGGCACGGGCGCTGGACCGACGTAGCTGCATGCCGCTGCCGCGACGCGAGCACGTTCGGCGGCGACGTCGGTGAGCGCGTAGTAGTAGTCGCTCAGTTGCGACTGGCCTTTATGAATCAGCATCTGCCTGCCGCGAAGGCTCAGCAGAAGGTCTTCGAGCAGACGGAACGGCAAACAAATCCGGCCGGCAATCTCGCGTCCCGACGCCGAACCGACCTGCAGCAAGTATTTCAGAATCAGCGTCTCGATCACCACGGGCGAAAGGCCCGTTTCCTCGAGCGTTTGCGGCTCGGGAGGTCGGTACGCATCGCCGCCTAACAGCGATTCGAGCAGGTCGTCTTTCGGTGGTTCCAGGGTGCTTGCGCGCATACGATGTCCGCCAGGGGGAGCAACAATCTCCATTCATGTAAACTTAGGTTACAAGTGGAATACCGTAGGGGAGCCGCGACGCTTATCTTGAGACGTGGCCGCACAATCGCGTCAACCCGACCGATCACGGCAAATCGCCTGAAAAACGAGCCGTTCGGCCATCCGCAATCGCTAATCTTCCCTGCAAATTCGGCTATCTCGATCGATGAAGCGCATCCACATTCTCGGCCGCAAGAACAACGGCAAGACGACGCTGATGGTCGAGCTCGTCGAGCATCTGACAGCGTGCGGACTGCGCGTCGGTACGATCAAGCACACGCACCATGCGCATGAACTCGACACGCCCGGAAAAGATTCGCACCGACATCGCGAAGCGGGAGCGTGCGTTTCGGCGATCCTGTCGCGGTCGATGAATGCCGTCTTCTGGCCTCCGGAATGGCCGCGCGAAGAAGCGCCGGCAGATGGCGCCTACGATCGCTACGCGGAATTTGCGCCCCACTTCGCCGACTGCGACCTTGTGCTCGTCGAGGGCGACACGACCTGCGCGGGGACGAAGATCGAAGTCTGGCGGGCCGTGGTCGGTTCGGAACCGATGGCGCCGTACGACCCGCAGATCAAGGCGATTGTGAGCGACGACGCGATCGACCTGCCGATTCCGCGCGTGCCGCGTAGCGACATCGCCGCGATCGCCGCGAAGGTGCTGGAACTAGCCGGCGTATAGCGGCAAGTTCAAGTCACCAACCCTTTCGTGACGAGCATGAACACGTCTTCCAGCGTCGGCTCTTTGTCGGCAAAGGAAACGACGCCGCACTCCGCGAGCGCGAGCTGACGCAGCAACCGCTGCACGTCTTCGTCGCCGCCATCAAGTTCGACGGTGCAACTGCGCGTGTCTTCAATGACTTGTTGCACCTTCGGATCGCTGCGGATCAAACTCACCCCGGCCGCTGGGTCGCCGGCGAAGCGAACCTCGAGCGTGCGGTTGCGCTGAATCTGGCGGTAGACCTTTTCGATTGGGCCGTGCAGCAGCAATTGGCCGCGTTCGATGATGCCAATCGAGGTACAGCAGTCAGCAAGTTCCGTGAGGATGTGACTAGAAATGAGAATCGTCTTTCCCATCCGCCGCAGCTCTTTCAGCAGCGCCTTCACCTCCAAACGGGCGCGCGGGTCGAGGCCGCTCGACGGTTCGTCAAGGATCAACACGGGCGGATCGTGCACCAGCGTCTTCGCCAGGCAGAGCCGCTGCTTCATGCCGCGCGAGAGGCCGTTGACGAAGTCGTCCCGCTTGTGGGTGAGATCGAGGAGTTCGAGCACGTCGGTGAGCACCGCCTTCCGACGCGACTTCGGCACCTGATAGGCGACGGCGAAGAAGTCGAGAAACTCCCACACCTTCATGCCGTCGTAGACGCCGAAGTTGTCGGGCATGTAGCCAACGCTCCGCCGCACGGCGATCGGATCTTTCGTCACGCTGTGTCCGTTGACCGTCCCCTCGCCGTGGCTCGCCTTGAGGAGCGTCGCCAGAAAGCGAATCGTCGTGCTCTTCCCGGCGCCGTTCGGCCCGATAAAGCCAAACATCTCTCCCGCCTCAATTTTGAGATTGAGGTTCTCGACGGCGGTGAAGTCACCGTATTGCTTGCCGAAGTTTTTTAGTTCGATCATGTGAAGTGGGTCCGTCGCCAGTCGTCCGTGGTCAGTTGCTACTTCGCGAGTCCGAGTTCTAAGGAACTGACAACTGACCACCGGCAACTGACGGCCTCGTTACTGTTCCTGTTCTTCCGCCGGAGAATCCTCAGCAGGCGGTTCTTCATACGCATTCTTCCGCCCGGCCGGCTGCACGTCGCGGGGGCTATTGCGGTCAGGCTCGGCCGTGGCGGCTTCTCCTAAACGGAGATGTGCAATCACGACAGACGAACCGGTCGATTGCGAGGCGGCTGGCGAGACGACGTTGCCGGGAAGGACCTTGTTGATGCGGCCGATGAGACGGTATTCATCGCGAGCTCCGTGGATCGGGTCATCGAGTTGCGGAAACCAAAACGCCAGCCGCAGCAAGGGGTCGACGTTCAACGGTTCGCTACTCGCCAGTTTGTTCGCCGCCGCCCGTTCGTCAGCGAAGGGCAGCTCGCCCTCCGCGACCAACAACGGTTCGAGCTTCTGCAGCAGTTTGCCGTCGCCGCTTTTCAAGTCGCCGATCCAGAAGCCCTTCAACTTGCTCCAGCTTTCTCGCTGCACCTCTGCGGACGATTCAGACGCGGCACGCTTGACGGCGGTCGAACCATCGCGAAAGACGATCGCGACGTCGGTCAAATCGAAACCTGACTCGTTGTCGACCTGCAGCAATCGCGGATTGTTGCTTTGCGACGAAAGCCGAATTGGTCCGTCGAGCGGCAACATCTGCTCACTATGAATCATCTGCGTCGTCGCTGAAGAGACTTCGACGCCGCGCAACCGCGGCTGGTCGTACTTCTCGAATGCTACAGTCGACAGCACATCGCCGATCGCGGGATTCCAGCGATCGTCGCGAGGAAACGGCGATGCAACGGCCGAGCTGTTCTCAAACTCTAAATCGTAAGTATCGGAGAGCGAGGAGTAGATCGCTGTGAACCGCGTTAGGTGTCCGCGCGGCAAATCGCCTTGCAGTTCCATCACGGCAATCTCGGTCTGCGAGCGGACGAAGCCGATGTCGAGCTGTGCCTGCCGCACGACGGCAAACGTGCCGGCCAAAGCGATCAACGGTGCGCTAACCCAAGCCCATTCCACGCGACCCAACGCGTAAAACACCATCCAATTGAGCGGCACCAGCACGACGAGATAAATCGCCAAGCAGATGACGACGAAACTCGCCCCAGGAACGCGCACTCCGGCTGCCTCGACCAGCGCGTTGCGACCGGCGTCGGCCACAGGGCCAAATTCGTTCCACTCGCCCAGGCCGCCCGCGCGGTCAGGTTTAAGCGTCATCTCGGCATACGGCTGGCCCATCGGGTAGCCGAGCTGTTGGTTCTGCAAACCATTGACAGGCTCGGAAACGCTACGAACATTCGCGCTGGTCGCGGCGTCGCGCGCGAACCACCGCAGCGGCGTCGTAAAGTAGGCGTCGCGGACGCGATCGTGGGCGCCGACCCACCGCGTTTGCAGTCCCGTCCAGGCGCCATCATCCTCGACGCTGAATTCCCGCGGCGGGCGGCGGAGCAGGGCGCCATTCAAAAATCCGTCGAAACCAGGCCAGTTGACAAGGTCGCGCTCGGCCAACTGCACCGCGGAGACGACAATGCTCCCAGCGCCGACCGAACGTTCGTAGAACAACTTATCCGCAAACGGCAACGCCTTCGCCCCCGCGCGGGGCTGCAACTCAACGCCCGACCAAGGTCGTGTCACTGAGATCGCTGCGGTCGGCTTCCCGTCGACTCGAGTTCCCCACCCCGTGGAAAACTCTTCCAATGCGTTTTGATCGAAGGTCGTCCGCTCGCCCGCGTCGGCCGGCAGGTACTCCTTCAGAAAGCTTCCACGCAGGGCGTCTAGTGAATCAGGACCGTTGATCATGAGCCGTCCGCCCCAGTGAATCCAGTCGACGAGTGCCTCCCGCTGAGCGGGATCGAGCTGATCGAGGTTCACTTCGTCCCAGACGACGTACGCCACGCTCGTCCAGGTGAGCACGTTGGGCGGCAACGGCAACGGTTTGTTTCCATCGGCGAGCACGACGCGGTAGTGCGGCTGCTCGCTTCCGTTGACGTCCTCGTAGGGACCTTGCACCGAATCGGTGACTTTGAGGAACGCATACCGCGCCGGTTCGCGCGCCAGCACCATCAAGAAATATTGATGCGACGGCATCAGCGTCCAAGGCTCGGTCGACGGCAAGTCGGCAATGCTGCCCGTCGCGTTTACGAGTTCTGACGAGACGTTCAACTTCTCCGCGTCGCTGGGAATGAGCAGCTCGTTCTCAACCCGCTTCGATATCCCCTTTGCCAAGACGGCGGGACGGCTGGAAGTCATCTCGTACGAAGTGTGCGGAATCGCGAGCGGATTTCCGCGTGCATCGACCGCGGCGATGGTGACGCGTCCCTCGAAATCGCCGAGGTTTGCCTTCATCGGTTGGACAGTGGTCGCCCAGTGCCCCGGCTTGGCCAGCCGCAGCGAAACGCCCGCCTCTGCCTCGATGAGGTTCTCGCTCAGCAGGGGCGTTAGATGGCCGACGATGAACGGCTTGCTCTTTCGCTCCTCTTCGAGCTTTCTCTTAGCTTCCTCGATTTCTTTGAGTTCGCGGGCTTTGCGCTCGGCCGCTTGCTCGGTGGGAGTCTGCTGGCTGCAACCGCCGCAACCGGTGAGCGAAATCGAGGGCGCCAGAACCAGCAGAAGCAGCAGCCAGCATCGGCAAAGCGCACTGCCAGCGCTCGACGTTTGACGGCTCTCACTCCTCATCGCTGCTTCTCCGACGCGAAAACGATTCCGTGTACGTCTGATTCTAGCGAGTTCCCGGCGGCGACACACGCTCCGCCGATACGGATTCCTCCGGCCGGTTTTCTGCCCCCGACCATCCCTTTTCTAAGGCTCCAACTTACGCCCACCCGCACCGTCGACGCCTTTCATAGCGGCCCAGCGGTCGCGTAAATTGTCGGTGCTAGCCGATCGCGTCCCCGCCATCGCGTCTTTCGTCAATGATTGAGTAGGAGCCTTTCCCGCCGTGAGCCATCAGTCGCAGCCCTCCGCCGAGCAACCGAATCCACTCGCCTCCGCGCATCGCGCCACGCAAGCCGTTTGGGGAGGGGAGGGGGGAACTCACTGGGAACGCTCGACGCAGACGCCGGTCGTCAACAGCGTCTCCTTTGGCTACGGCGATTGCGACGAGTGGCGGCGCGTCGCTCTCGGAGAAACGCCCGGCCACATCTACGGACGGAACACGAATCCCACGGTCCGCGTGTTCGAAGAGAAGGTCCGCCTGTTGGAAGGCGCCGCGGCAGCGACGAGCTTTGCTACCGGCATGGCAGCCATTAGCGATACGCTCTTCACGCTACTCGCCCCCGGCGATCGCGTCGTGTCGGTCGTCGACACCTACGGCGGCACCAACCGGCTGTTCAGCGAGTTCCTTCCGCGCGTCGGCGTCGTTGTGGAGCTTTGCCAAACCGAAAATGCTGAAGCGATCGAACAAGCGATCGACGCTGGACTACGGGTGCTTTACCTCGAGACTCCTACGAATCCGACGTGCAAGGTGCTCGACCTCGCGAGACTTGCTCGGCGGGCTCATGAGCGCGGAGCAAGCGTCGTCGTCGACAACACGTTCGCGACGCCGATCAATCAGCAGCCGCTGCAGCTTGGCGCTGATTTGGTGATTCACAGCGCCACGAAGTTTTTGGGCGGACACGCTGATGCGCTCGGCGGGGTGCTGGTCGGCGACGCGGAACTCGTCCACAGCGTCTACCGTCGCCGCGAGATCACCGGCGCCACGCTTCATCCGGAGGCAGCCTACCTGCTGCTTCGCGGCATGAAGACGCTGGCGCTCCGCGTCGAGCGGCAAAATTTCAACGCCATGACCGTCGCACGGCATCTGCGGCAGCACCCGCGCGTCGCCAAAGTGTTCTACCCTGGTCTCGAAGATCACCCGAACCACGACATTGCGAAGCAGCAAATGACCGGCGGCTTCGGCGGCGTGTTGAGCTTTCAGCTTCATGGCGAATTCGACGCTGTGAAGCGATTCCTGCCGCGGCTGCGGCTAGCACACCGAGCTGCGAATCTTGGCGCCGTGGAAACGGTCGTCGCTCCGCCGGCAACGGGGTCGCATGTCGAGCTAACCGCGGAGCAACGAGCAGCTCTCGGCATTCCTGAAACCCTCGTCCGCTACTCGTGCGGCATCGAGGATGTGCGGGATCTGATTGCCGATTTGGATCAAGCGCTTAAGGCGTAAACCCTGTCGATCACATCCCCCCGTGAAGGCCATTTAGTCGCGGGCGGCGGGGCTAAATGGGCGTTGTGGGGTGGCGGTCGGCAGCGTGCTGCATAGCGATAGCAGAGGAGCGAGTCAGCGCGCTACACCCAACCTGCCCTGGCGGGGCCTGCGCGGTTTTGTTACGGTCCGCCGGCTCGCACCATAACGCCGCTCTCGCTCCAGCTAACCATGCCCGAAGCACGCCGATCTACCATGTCGACGAGACTGCTGACGACTCTCCGCGCGGCGGCTCCGCACGCGGCGCTTGTCGCGCTGCTAGCATCGGCGCCAGGCTGCATGCTTTGGCCGTGGGATCCGAAAGAGAACACGACGATCATCACGCCCGGCATGCGGGCAGCGTCGATCCGTGAGATGGGCCCCCGCGCGAAGGATGGCGATAGCGAAGCCCAAACCAAGGCTTGCGAGCAACTCGCCCTGCAAATTCGCACTGAGCCTGATCCGATCGTCCGGCGCGCCATCCAAGAGACTGTCGCGGACTTTGAAACGCCAATGGCCTCTGCGATGCTGATCGCCGGGCTCAACGACGAAGACCGCGACGTCAAAGTCACTTGCTGCCGCGAGCTCGGCAAGCGCAAAGAACCGAAGGCGATCGCTCCGCTTGGCAACCTTGTCGCCAAGGACTCCGATCTTGATGTTCGCCTCGCCGCCGTCGACGCTCTAGGGGCGATGAAAACGAAGGAAAGCATCGCCAGCCTCGCCGCCGCGCTCAAAGACCGCGACCCAGCGATGCAATACGCTGGCGTCGAGGCCATGAAGAAAGTTTCCGACGAAGACCTCGGCAACGACGTGCAAGCATGGCGTCAGTACGCAGACCGCATCGCCGGTCCGGCTCCCGCCGCTAGCATCGCTACTCAGCCGGGCGATACAACGGTTAAATAGCCGCCTCTTCGTCGACGCGACGATTGCCGAGCGTGCATCGTGCGTTGAAAACTGCGAGAGGCGAGGCAACCTCGGCAATCTAACGAAGCCAGCGATCTCAAACTGGTTCGCCTAGTCTCTGATAGCGAAGGCGAGCAGCATATTTCCTGGTAATTTGCCGCGCCGCGCGACAGACGCGCGGCTCCGCTCTCTCCAGCGAGTTACTTCTCTGTAACCCCTGAACTCTCACCCCCAATCAGGTTGAATTTCAGGCCTGCGCCGCCCGATATCAAGGAGGCGGGATTAAATTCGGCCCGCTGCGCGATCGTGCGTCTCCGCCATCCCTCACTTGGGATGCGAAGGAAAACGCCGCATGGTTGTCGGCACTACGCTTCGCTGCCGCCATGGCAGCGGCGACTCGTCTGCCGCAACGTCGTCGCGTACTCGATTAGGGAGTTGCTTGAGGGGGGAACGATGAAGTCGGTGCGCTCACGATCTGCGTTGAAAAATGTTCGTGCGGGTTGGCTGGCGGCAACGGCGGGGATTCTCGCCGGGACATTGCCGACCGGCTACGCTATCGACGACTCGTTCCATGCGCCCTCGACGCTCGCGCCCCAAGTGGCGCCAAAGTCGAACGATCTCGACGCGACGATTGCGTCGATGGTCAGCCGCGGCAAATTGCCTGATTTGCGCCCAGCACATTCGTCGTCGCAAACGCCGGCTGCGTCGTCCAAGCCAACGGCAGTCGTCGCGCAGCCAACTCCGGAACCTTCGTTCCCGACGCTGCCCTCGACGTCAACCTCAGCGCCCACGCTTCCGTCAGCGACCGCTCCAGTAGCGCCCGCCCCGACGCTGCAACCGCAACGCGTCGCTGCTAACGCCCCGGCCACGACAGCGCCAGGACAATGGCGCCCGGCTGGTTCAAGCAGCCTGAAAAATCAAAAAGCGGCCGAAGAGGCTTTCTCCGAGCCGCAGTTCCCGTCGCTACCGACAACGCCCGAGTCATCGCCATCCACTTCGAGCGACGGTCCGTCGTTTTCGCTATCGCCGGTAGCCACGACGCCGACGCCGGAACCGCAGCTCGCCGCTTCGCCCGCGGCGACGACGCCAACGCTTCCCAGCGAACCTGCCGAGCCGAAGGTGGCGCCGACGGAGCAGGAAGGCGTCCGACTTCACGCACCGATTAAGCTCGGCGGTCCGACGCTCGCCCCATCGCCATGCGCTGATGATGAATCGGCGGATGACAATGACCTGGCGCCGATCGACGAACTCTCGGAAACGCCGGCGCCGGACACCGACGCCCCCGGCGATCCGCAGGAACCGGAAATGACCGGCGCCGCCGTCGCCGATCCGTCGGCCGGTGCTGCCAAGCCGCTCAGCCAAGCGCCCAAAACCAGTTCCACTGCGGGCAACGTCGCGCTCGGCGAACCTGATCGCTACTCGCGTCCCAGCGATCGCGTCGAAAATCCGACCGATGCGAAGGATTACGAAGATTCCGACGAGCCGACGCCTCCGACTCAGCAACAACGAGCGTTGCCGCCGCTCACGAAGAATCAGATCATGCTGCGGAACAAAGTCCGCCAGGTGCTGAAGTACTACTACACCCGTCCGCTCAACGCCGCGGAACGGAGCCCGTGGGAAGTCATGCACGGGATGCTGGCCTTCGAAGTTCACAGCCGCGTGCTGCAGGGAACTGGCAAGCAACCGATCACCGCGGTCGGTTGGCTTTGCTTCAATCAACCGTGCGAGAACCGCACGCTGATGTACCTGAACGAGGACGGCGATCTGCGTGCGAAAGTCGGTCCGGCGCTGCAAGGCCACCATGGCCAGCTGCTCGCGATCCTGGCCCAGGCCCGCGTCCGCTCCGACTATCCGCTGAAGGTCGAAGGCAAAGACTTTACCGTTCAAGACCTTATCGAAGTCGAGAAGCTCACCTGCTACCCGAAGACAGAACTAACATTCAAACTAATTGGTCTGCAACGCTATCTCGACATCAACGACACGTGGGTCAACGACCAAGGCATGCAGTGGGACTTTCCCAAACTGATTGCTGAGGAAATGGCTCAACCGGTCCGCACCGCAGCCTGCGGCGGCACGCACCGCCTCGGCGGCTTGGCGCTGGCCGTGAAGAAGCGCAAGGCGTCTGGCCTGCCGATCGACGGCCAATACGCCGCCGCTCAGAAGTTCGTCGCCAACTACCAGAACTACTGCTACCGCCTGCAGAACAGCGACGGCAGCTTTAGCACCGACTGGTTCAAGGGCCCCGGCGCCGATCCCGACATCGATCGCCGTTTGAAGACGACCGGTCACCAGCTGGAACTGCTAGTGTATGCCGGCTCTGACGAGCAGTTGCATAACTACCGGACGGTACGCGCCGTGAACTACCTCACCAACATCATGCACGCCAATCGCACCCGCGATTGGGAAGCTGGTCCGCTCGGCCACGCCATCCATGCATTGGTGTTGTACGATCGCCTGGCCTTCGGACCATACGATGCGGCGCCTCAGCCGGCTCCCGTCGCTCAGAAGCCGGGCACGACTCAGCGCTAGTGAGCAGCGGCAGGCCCGATCAGGGTTCGCGCTGAGGGGTGATCAGAGGTGCACCCTTTGGCGGCTTTCTCTTTGGTCAGCTGATTCATTCGTGGACTATCGCTCACAATCGAACGCCTCGTCGCCGACTCGCCATTGAACGAACGTCCTAGCTCGCCTACACTGCAGCATCTCGACGGCATGCTCTCTCTCGCCGCCGATCGCGTGGGGCAACCTCGGCCGACGCCGCTGCTGGCGCCGAGTCTCGCAATCGCTTTCGCTACGGGGGGACGAACCGTCCGGACTTTTGTCCCCGAGGCGGCGTAGCGATGTCAGCTCCACCAAAATTCTCCGATCAGCTTGCCACGTTTTGCGACGTTGGGCGGCAGATTGCCAAGACCGCCGAGGCTGACTCGCTCCTGTTCCTGCTCGAGGCTCCGCTCGATTGGGTCCGACTACGCCAGGCGACTGAGGGGCTGAACGTGCTGCTCGCCGCCGATCGGGCCGCTGACCTCGTGGGCGCCGCCGACGCCGGCTTCAGTGTGATTCAGCTCGTCACCGGTGACAGCCCCGTCTACGAACAACTGACTCGCGCGCTGCTGGAAAGCGTCGCCGACGATCTGCTCAATCCCGCCGCATGCGTCGTGGCGATGTACAGCGGCTTCGAAGCCGGCGTCATCGACTCGCTCAGCGTCATTCGGCTCGACGAGCATCTCGGCCGACTCACCGCACAAGATTTGCGTCAGCTCGAAACCCGGGTACCGCTCGACACGCTGAAGACCGCCGTCGACTTGGCGGTGGCTATCGGCCGCGAGGGTCGCGAAGGGAAACCGGTCGGCACGCTGTTCGTCGTCGGCGACCACCGGATGGTGCTGAAGCATTGCCATCCGCTCGGCTTCGACCCGGTAAAGGGCTACGGCACGCACGAACGGCAACTCAACGACTCGAAGGTGCGGGAAGCGATCAAAGAAATCGCCCAGCTCGACGGCGCGTTTGTCGTCGCCTCGGACGGCACTGTGGTCGCCGCCTGCCAACATGTCTCTGCGCCGGCAGCTGACATTACCCTCAGTAAGGGCCTTGGCGCCCGCCATTGGGCGGCCGCTTCGATCAGTCGCGCCACGCAAGCGATTGCGATCAGCGTCAGCGAGTCGAACGGCACTGTCCGGCTGTTTCAGAACGGCGAAGTGATGCTTCGCATCGAACCGTTCCGCCGCGCGATGAAGTGGCGGGATTTCGAGTACGATCCGTCCGCCGGTGGACAAGACTGAGGTCTTTGGCCTCTGATTGAGTTCTATCTCGCTCGCTATCCGCGGGAGCGTCGCCGCTGGAAGAGCAGGGCGAGCCCCGCCACGACCATGATGCCGGCCGCAGGCTCTGGCACGGCTGAAGAAACCGCCGCGCTGCTCGCCGCGTTGAACTGCTGCTGCCAGAGCAAGAAGTCGGCGCCATCGACGATGCCGTCGACATTCGCATCGCCAGTCGCCTTCGTCGCTCCGCTCGCCAGCCCGAAGTTTGTTTTCCAGGTTGTCAGATCATCGCCGTCGACGAAGCCGTCCTGGTTAAAATCGGCAGCGAGAAATGGCGCGAAGACTTCGAAGCTCACTGGGAACGTTTGCAGCGCGTGGGCGGCGCCTTGGCTGCTGCTCGACACGGTGATCACGCCGCTTTTCAGGCCTGGCGTCGCGGTGTTCAACCCAACTTGATGTACATTCCCGCCTCCCAGGGCGAAGTCGATCCCCGTCGCTCCGCCGAATAGGTCGCCGCTGGCGCTGAGCGTGTAATCGAGTTCATCGGCGCCATTCACGGCAACGACGTTCGCGATGTTCGAGATCGTGATGCCGACGGAGATCGACGCCCCCAGCGTCACGGTCGTGGGCATCGCCGCCACTTGAACGCCCATGATGGCCGGCAATTGATAGTCGGCGACGACGGGTAGGTGATCGCTCGCCTTTGTCAGCGCATCAAGCACTGCCGGCGCCGCTCCCGTCCCATCCGCAATCGAATTGTTGCAGCAACCATGCGTGCCGTTATTGCCGAACGCGCGGTAGGTGCCAGGGATGTAGCTCAAGCCTTCGCTGTCGAGCATTTCGCCCGTCATCAGCTGAAAATCAAAGCGATCGTCGACGCCACCGATCGTCTGCCCCGTGAACTGCAAGGAATTCGACGGGCTCTGCGTATGGATCGACGTGAAGTTTGAATTGCTCGTCCAACTACCCGGCGAATTAATCGGATCGAGCGCTTGGCCAGGCCCAGAGGAAAGCAGGTGCTGATACATGGCCTGGCTGCTCGATTGGATGTTGTAATCGCCGACGTAAATGGCGTGGACGCCGTCGCCTAGCGCGTCGGAGTTAGCGCGTATTGACTGAGCTTCAACCAACCGCCGATTGTTGTTGTCCGTGCCGGTGTCGCTTTTGTAGTGACTGTTGTACGCATAGAAGTCGGCGGACGAATCGTAGCCGACGGGACGCAACTGGTACCGCATCGTCGAGCGCGGCTGCTGAGCTGGATTGCCGTCGAGGCCGTCATTCGATCCAACGTTGCCGAAGGCGAGTTCGCTGATGAGTTGTACCGTTTGCGTGTTGTAAACCAACCCGGGTCGTCCAGCGCGAGCCTGCGAATCGCTCGTCGCGCCGTTGATCGTGCTGCGCGCATAGACGCCGGCGCCGTAAATACTGTTGAGCATGTCGACGAACGATTGCGTCGTGACCTGCATCGAAAACTGTTCCTGCAGCAGCAGGACGTCGATCGGCTTCGAGATACCCGCCTTTAGTTCGGCGCCGATCGCTTGCAGGATGATCGACGTCTCAGGCCGCGCGGTCTGAGTACCGGGATTCTGCCCAGTGGCGGTGTTGTAAGTAACGATACGCAGCTGCGCGGTCGCAGGCGAGGCGACGCACAAGCAAACCAACGCGGCGCTGAGCGCTGCAACGCACCTCGCCAATCTGCCAGCACGAAACATTTAATTCACGCTCACGAAATAGAAACGGCCGCCCCGCCGCTCATTGAGCAACGGGTGCGGCCAATCTCATTGAAATCACAACTACTGCAATCGGCAACTACTTGGCACGACGGCGAACGCCGGCAAAGGCTGCGAGAGCGATGCCAAGCATGCCCAGCGTCGCCGGCTCCGGCACGGCGCCGACCGCCACTTCGGCCGGCGGGCCGCCGAACTTTGACTTCCAAATGGTGAGATCGGCGGCGTTGACGTTGCCGTCGCCGTTGGCGTCGCCCGTCGACTTGTTCGGCTGGCCAGTCAGACCGAAGCCACGCTGCCAGACGAGGAAATCCTTGCCGTCGACGACGTTGTCGCCATTGAAGTCGGCGTTATTCGCTGGCGGCGCCACTGAACCGACGAAGACAACGCCGCGGAAAGCGGTGTTGGCCGCGGCGGTCGCGAGCGTCGTCGCCGTCGCCGTGGCCCCGGTGTCAACCACCGAGATCAATTGATTGGCACTCGTGGCGGTCGTCGTCCCGTAGAGCACGGCGTTGCCGCTGCCGTCGACGGTTCCCGACAGACCGCGGACGCCAGTCGTCGCGGCGCCAGTGTTCAGCAGAATATATTGCTGCGTCCAGGTTCCGCCGCTCTGGGTCCACTTCTGAATGCCGCCGCCATTCGCGGCGGAAGCATCGCCGGCGACGTACAGCGTATCGGCATCCTTAAACCAAAAATCGTAGCTTGAGCTAGCCGCCCCCGTGGAGGCGATAAGGGTCGACGTTTGGCCGGCTTCGGTCGGCAATCCCACGCCGGTGCTACTGACGCCGAAGTAGGTAGTGGAGGCGCTGCTAAGATACAACTGTCCGTTGAAAATTTTAGCGACGCGCACATTCGTTGGCGCCGAGGTGAGCTGCGTGGAAGTAGTCGCACCAAGCGTTGTATAGCGTACGCCGGCATTCGCACCGGGACTGCCGCTGCCTGCCATCCATAACTTCACGCCGTCGTCGGAGGCAACGCTCCGCATCGCGCCGCCGCTGAAAGAGGTATCCGTAAACGAAGTCGTCGTGTCGACCGCACTCGTCGCCAGCTCGATTCGACCAACGACGCGACTTACCGCTGGAGAAGTCGTGGAGGCGATGCCGGACACGAGGGGGACCGCGTTATAGCCGCCCATGAGCAAGTACTGGCCGTTGCCCGATAGCGACAGATACCCCTCCCCGGTCGCCGAGCCAGAGGTCGTCAGCGGGAAGTTGGCGCCAGAAGCCGCGGTCGGCATAGCAATCGTCGAGACAGCCGATCCGCCGCCGTCAGCAAACTTTTCGACGAACGCGGCCGTCGCTGCGGGCGACAACGTTGCAGAGCCATCGCCGACGCGCACCACGTACAAGTCGGCCATGGCCACTTCGGCCGCTAGCCCCGACGCTACAACGCCCAACGTTAACTGAACAAACTTTAGTTTCCAAGCACTCTTGCTCATCGATCTCTCCCACCGGACTCAAACGATTGATCACGACACGTATGCATTCATCATGTTCGCTGAATGACTGACCACGACAATCTTGTCGACTCTTCGCGATCCATGCGACTCAGCAGCGGAACGATTTCGCCTCGACTGCTTGCTGAAAACTCTCAACACCCGCGAGAGCGCGTGGACGGCGGGAATCCCCTTTCCAGAAACTCAATCGCCTGGGAGGCGACTGGCATGCTCCGCATGCGAAGCACGTTGGGGATCGTGGCGAATGTTGCCGGCGGCGGGCAACGCGGGGCGGTTGGCTACGCGAGCCCCAGTATACCCGCCGTGCAACGCTCCTGAAAGGAAATTCACGCTCTCGAAAATCCGCAAGCCGTTAGCGCTCGGTTAACCGCACCGGCGTAGCGCACGAAAAAGGCCCCGTCCGAAATGGACGGGGCCAAAACTGTGGTTTCAGTTTTTAGGTAGTCGACCCGCTGCTACGAGGCCCGGCGGCGACGGCTTGCCGCGACCAGCCCGACGGCTGCGGCCAGACCGATCGACAAGGTCGCCGGCTCGGGAACCGAGGCCACTGGCGGCGTTGAGCCGGTAAATTGACGCTGCCAGATCAGGAAGTCGGCGCCGTCGGTGACGTTATCGTTGTTCGCGTCGCCGGCGGCCGTCGAGCCGTAGGCGGTTTTCCAAGTGGCGAGATCATCCGCGTCGACGAAGCCGTCGTGATCAAAGTCGGCGGGGCTGAACGTCGCTGGGCTGCCCCCTACGGCAGCTAACACCTCGTCGAAATTCAAGCCGATGGAAACCGTGTCAATGTGCGCTTTCGACGGGCCGTTCCCGCCCTGGCGCAATGCGAGCGAACTCATGCCTTCAGTGAGGTCCGTCGCTACGTTCTCCGGCGGCGCCGTATCCGTCACCTTCGTGCTGGAAGCATTGACGGGGTTCACCCAAAGGCTCGCGTAACCGTCGCTGCCGGTCAGCGGACCCGTAAATCCCGGATTCGGCATTGTGTTCGGCGGATCGAGCGGATTCGGCAGCGTCGCACGCGGATCATTGAGCGACGCCGTGTAGGAGACCATGACGGTGTACTGCGTACCGAACGAAAGATCGCTTCCCCAAGTCGTTGCTAGATTTCCGGAAGACGAGGTGATCCCAAGCTTGAACGTCCCAGGCGTCGAACCCGCGGTCATGTACAGACGACCGCGAAAGTTGAACGTCCCCGAGTCCTTGAAGTGCATGAAATAAGTCGTGCCGAGCGAACCAGTTCCCGGCGTCGCCCGTGTATCCTCGAAATTCAACGAAGCCCCGTAGTAGAGCGTGCTGCCCGGAGCGAGCGTTGCGCCCATCGCACGATTAATATCTTCCGAAGCCGTCGCCGTTGGCGCGAAAACGACGTCTGCCTTGTTGTTAGTGACTTGCAGCTGTGCGGCCGTACCACTGTGGCTTACCCAACTACCGGCTGAGTTCGTGACCAACGAACCATCGGCGTAGTCGAATCCATCCGTAAAGTACGGGGCCGCATTAGCGCTGCTTGCCAACGCCGTTAGTAAAATGCTTGAGGCCCATCGAGAGAAGCGTCTCTGGATCATCTACAATTCCTTACTCTTGCTAATCTTGAAACGTCGAGTTGCGTATATTCAATGCGTGCTGGAACGCTGCGAACTGCCTCTGCGGACGGCGACGCCTGCGACAGCGACGATTAACTCGCCGTCGCCTTTGACCGCCATCCTTAACCCGCCACAATGAGACGCCCGCCGCATGAGGCGAGAAATCCCGTAACCGCCTACTTCTACCAACCAGTTGTGTCGTCTCGATGAAGAGGAAGCAAATATTTCCTGGATTTTCCCGGAAAGAGCTCTCCTCAAATCGTCACACGACCCGGGTTGGCGCAAACGGCCCTACGTTAGCAGCAAAGCTTATGCCTACCCCCCTGGCGACTGCATGAAGAGTCGGCTCGCACGCCCCTTAACATCCCGTCCTAAGGCACGCGACTATTACTCAAACCATTACCTGGAAGCACCTTAGATAGTTGCGACGTCAGGCCTGAGATTCGCCTTCGCCGAGTGACGCCGACAACTGCCCACATCCGCAACTGCCCGTAGTCTCCAAACAATTGCCCGATCTCTTGGCACGCCTCGCCCCCTCGGGGGCAGATCCCTCAGCCCTCGTGAACTGCATGACTTCCCACCACCCGACAGCTTGGATTCTTGGAACGCTGCTGGTGTTCCTGCCGAGCGTTTGCACCGCCGAGAAGGTTCGCGTTGCCACGTTCAACCTTTCGCTTTACGGAGAGTCCGCGGAGCAAGTGCTCAATCGCCTAACAACCGGCAGCGATCCGCAAGCGAAATACTTGGCGGAAATCATCCAGCGCGTCCGCCCCGACGTTATTCTCCTTAACGAAATTGACTACGACGCGCAGCATGAGGTTCTCAATACATTTTGCGATATTTATCTCGCCATTCCACAGCATGCATCCTCCGCTTCGACTGGCCCCGCCGCAGTGATTGAGTACCCCCACCGCTACTCCGCCCCGGTAAATACTGGCCGCCACTCGGGCTTCGACCTCGGCCGCAATGGCACAATCGACGCTACGCCGGGGAGCGACGCCTACGGGGCCGACGCCTGGGGCTACGGCCGCTACGCCGGGCAGTACGGCATGGCGATTCTTTCGCGTTACCCAATCGACGAGGCAAGCATCCGCACGTTCCAAAACTTCCGCTGGCGCGACATGCCCGACGCTCAGCTTCCCGATGACCCGGCGACGCCGGAACCACACGACTGGTACTCTGCCGCGGCGCTGGAACAGTTTCCGCTTTCTTCTAAGAGCCACTGGGACGTGCCGATCCTCGTTGACGGCCGCACGATTCACCTCCTCGCCTCGCACCCGACGCCACCGACGTTCGACGGCCCCGAGGATCGTAACGGCAAGCGAAACCACGACGAAATCCGCTTCTGGGTCGACTACACAGGACAAGCAGAGCAGGGCGCCTACATCTACGACGACCAAGGCGAGAAAGGCGGACTCGCGCCGCTCAAAAGCGAGCCGGGGCGCCCCGCCCCCGACGCTTCCTTCATCATCCTCGGCGACCTCAACGGCGACCCGCTCGACGGCGACGGCCCCGCTGGCATTGCCGCGCTTTTGACATCCCCGCAGTTGCTGAAGTACCCGCCCCCCGCTTCGCTCGGCGCCGCTGAGCAAGCGAAACTCCAGGGTGGCGCCAACGCCCGCCACAAGGGCGATCCGGCCCACGACACCTGCGACCCCGCCGACGATCCTGGCCCGGGCAATCTCCACATCGATTACGTGCTGCCATCCGCCAACTTGCGGGTGGCCGCGTCGGGCGTCTTTTGGCCGGCGAGCGACGATCCGCTTTTCGGGCTGGTGGGAACACACCCTTTTCCCGCATCGGACCATCGGCTGGTGTGGATCGACTTGGAATTACCTTCGCGAGACTAAGTAATTGCAGTCGATCGACGGCTTTTTCCGCGATGCTTCGCGTAACTCCTTTAACGAAGCGGTTCGGAGGTGCGGTTTGCCAAAACAGTTGGAAAATCATTTTGCGATTCCCACCACTTCCCTTAACATGGACCAGTTAAGTTGCGTGCGATCCAGGCAGTCGCCCGCAGCGGCCCTTTGCGCCGCACTGGAGAGTCGAATCAGAGCTGGGCGGCTTTGACGTACAAAGGACAAGGCCATGCAGACGCGTCGCTTGCGCGGTTTCACGCTCGTTGAGCTCTTAGTTGTCATCGCCATTATCGGCGTTTTGGTCGCGTTGTTGCTGCCGGCTGTGCAGGCAGCGCGAGAAGCGGCGCGCCGCACGACCTGCGTTAACAACGTCAAGCAGATGGCGCTCGGTGCGGCCAACTACGAATCGGCTAAGAAGTATTTTCCGCCGGGGCGACTCTATCCCGACTGGAGTGAGAACGGGACCGTCAAGACTGGATATACAAACTATAATTCCGTTCAACAAAACGCCACAACGAAGACCGGATTTTACTCTGTGCACGTTTGGCTGCTCCCCTACATGGAGCAGGGCAACATCTTCAACATGATCAACTTCAAAGTTGGTCAAGTGCTGCAAATGACCACGGGTGGCGGCGTAACTCCGCTCAATGTCAATTACAACGCCTATGCCAATGCGGCGGGAATCTTTATTTGCCCCAGCGACGCTAACACTGGGCGTATTATTTCGGAAAACAACTACCGCTCCAATTTCGGTGGTTCAACTCCTTTTGGAGGCGACGCCAACCCTGGCTTTCCCGGAAATTTTACTGCTCAAACGGCCGATGGTTTTGCCGTCGGCGGCAATGGTGCCTTTTCTATTGGGAAAAATGGCCTGAGAGCAGGTGAGTATACGGACGGCCTTTCGAACACCGTATTCTTTGCTGAACGGACCAAGGGTTCTGCAAAAAACAAAACAAACGAAGTTCCGACTAAAGTGGATATGATCACGTCGCCTAATCGATCTACTGACCCCACCGGTGGATTTGGCACCTCAAAAACTCTGGACACGATCGTTAACGCTCATTACAACGCCTGCCAATCTTACGCTCCCGCAGTTGATGCTGAGTACAATTTCATGACGACTGGTCGATGGGCAGACGGCGATGATTGGTCTAACGGCTGGCCCTTCGCTGGATACGCTAACACTCAGTACAATCATGTTGCTCCACCCAACTGGCAGGGAACTGATTGTGGGTTTACGAGTTCAATTGCCGACACTCCTTACGAGCACGGCATCTACGCCGCCCGCAGTGATCACCCCGGCGTCGTAGTGGCGGCTTTCGGGGATGGACATACCTCAATCGTTGCCGATGGCATCGATGTCTTGACTTGGCGCGCTCTTGGCAGCCGTAACGGCGCTGAGGTAGTTCCTGAAGCCTTCTAAGCGATCCGTCCAGACGACTGGCTTCTGCAATCGGTGTCACGAGCCGTCGCCTGCGGATTTCCATAGTCTTGTTGAATCGGCGGGGCGCCACTGCATTGGCGGTGACAATGTCGTAGAATCTCGGCTAGTTTGCTCGCGGTAGCGAGTCCGGCTTTCCTTGATCCTCGCATAGCGGTAGCCCACCCCGTGCTCCACTTCACCGACCTTCTCGCCGCCGCCGTCCGGCGCGCCGGCAACTCCGTTTGCGTGGGACTCGACCCCCGTTGGGAACAGCTTCCCTGGCCGATTACCACCGGCCGTGAGAACGAGCCGAACGGGCATGCTGACGCCTATCTCGACTTCTGCTGCGGGGTGATCGACGTCGTCGCGCCGCTCGTGCCGGTCGTGAAGCCGCAGATGGCGTTCTTCGAGGAACTCGGCCCCAGCGGGATGACGGCCCTGGCCGAGGTGATTCGCTACGCCCAGGAGCGCGGGCTGCTCGTGATCCTCGACGGCAAGCGGAACGACATCGGCTCGACCGCCGAAGCCTACGCCCGCGGGTTGCTTGGCCGCGGCGTGAGCCCATGGGGGGCTGACTGCCTTACCGTGAGCCCGTACCTGGGCGAAGATAGCCTGACGCCGTTCGTCGACGTCGCTCGCGAGCGATCTGCCGGGCTGTTTGTTCTCGTGAAAACGTCGAACCCTGGCGGCGGGATGCTGCAAGATCTCGTGGCGAACGACCAGACGGTCTACCGGCATGTAGCGGCGCTCGTCGAAAAATTCTCCGCCGAGACGGCAGGCGAGTCGGGCTACGGCCTCGCCGGCGCCGTCGTCGGCGCCACTTACCCCGAGCAACTCGCCGAGCTCCGCGCCGCGATGCCGCACACGTGGTTCCTCGTCCCCGGCTTCGGCAGCCAAGGCGGCGCGGCGAAAGACGTCGCTCCCGCGTTCGACGCGAACAGCATGGGCGCGGTGATCAACAACAGCCGCGGCATCATCTTCGCCCACGCAAAGAAAGAGTACGCCGAAACGTTCGGCGATCAGCACTGGCAAAAGGCCGTTGAAGCGGCGACGAAGCTAATGATCGAGCAGCTGGGCGAGATTTGAATACTCACCACTAAGGCTCGAAGCCTCGAAGGAAAGCGCACAGGCAAAAGGCACAAATCTCTTTGTGAAATCCTTCGTGCCTTCGATTCTTCGTGGCGAGTCCTACTTCTTCTGCCCCGTTTCCTCGCCCGTCTCAAGAACCGCGAGGAACGCCTTCTGCGGGATGTCGACCATGCCGATCGACTTCATCCGCTTCTTGCCTTCCTTCTGCTTTTCCCACAGCTTGCGTTTGCGGCTGATGTCGCCGCCGTAGCACTTGGCGGTGACGTTCTTCCGCATCGCGGAGATGTTCTCGCGGGCGACGATCCGCGTGCCGATGGCCGCCTGTAGCGACACCTCGAACATGTGCCGCGGAATTTCTTCCTTCAGCTTTTTGATGATCGCCCGGCCACGAGAATCCGCGTCGCCGCGGTTGCAGACGATGCTGAGCGCGTCGATCCGCTCGCCCTTCACCAGGATGTCCATGCGGCAGAGGTCGTCGGCGCGGTAGCCGAGGATCTCGTAATCCATCGTACCGTAGCCGCGGGTGGTGCTCTTCAGCTTGTCGTGCATGTCGTAGATCACGTCCGCGAGTGCGAGATCGTAGACGAGCATCGCCCGCGTCGGCGAAAGGTACTCCGTCCGCACATACGTGCCGCGACGGTCGGCACAGATCTTCATGATCCCGCCGATGTATTCGGTCGGCAGAATGAAGTTCACGCGCACGATCGGCTGGCGGAACTCCTCGATCTCACCATGATCGGGCACGCGTTGCGGCGTGTGAACTTCAAGCGTCTCGCCCGACTTAGTGACGACCTCGTAGGTGACGTTCGGCGCCGTCTGCACGAGGTCGATGTCGGCTTCTTCTTCGAGCCGTTGCTGGACGATTTCCATGTGCAGCAGCCCCAGGAACCCGCAGCGGAAGCCGAAGCCGAGGGCATCGCTCGTTTCGGGTTCGAAGTCGAAGCTGGGGTCGTTGATCTGCAGCTTGTCGAGCGCTTCGCGAAGTTGCTTGAAGTCCTGCCCGTCTGAAGGGTAAAGGCCGCAGAAGACCATCCGCTTGGGCTCTTCGTAACCTGGCAGCGCTTCGGCCGGATGGTCGCCGGGAACGGTCACCGTGTCGCCGATTTGCACGTTGCCGAGCGACTTGATGTTGCAAACGAGATAGCCGACTTGGCCGGCGCTAAGTTGGTTGGCGGCCTTGCGCTGCGGGGCGAAGTGTCCCAACTCAACCACTTCGTGCGTGGTTCCCTGCTGGACGAACTTAATCTTCTGGCCCTTCTTCACCGTGCCGTTCATCACGCGAACGTAGGTGATAGCGCCGCGAAATTCATCGTAATGGGCGTCGAAGACCATCGCCTGGAGCGTCGCCTTCGGGTCGCCCGTCGGCGCCGGGACGCGTTCGATCACAGCCTTGATGACATCCTCGCAGCCAAGTCCCGTCTTGCCGCTGCAGCCGAGGACTTCGTCGGCGTCGAGGCCGAGCGTCTGCACCATCTCCTCGCGGACCTGATCGGGGCGAGCGTGGTTCAGGTCGATCTTGTTCATCGCCGGGACGATGGTGAGATCATGCTCCATCGCCGCGAAGGCGTTGGCAACCGTCTGGGCTTCGACCCCTTGGAAGGCGTCGACCAATAGCACAGCACCCTCGCAGCAAGCGAGCGATCGCGAGACTTCGTAATGAAAGTCGACGTGGCCTGGCGTGTCGATCAGGTTCAACTCGTACTTCTGGCCGTTGTACGTGTAGTGCATCGTGACGGCGCGGGCCTTGATCGTGATGCCGCGCTGCCGCTCGATCGCCATGTCGTCGAGCATCTGCTCCTTCGACTCACGTTTGCTCACCGCGCCGGTGATCTCCATCAGCCGATCGGCAAGCGTACTCTTGCCGTGGTCGATGTGAGCAACAATCGAGAAATTGCGAATGAACTTTGGATCAATCATATGACGTCGATATAGTAGCCGCGGCTCAACGAGCCGCCGGAGCGATCAAAACAAATGTCGAATGTGGAATGCTGAATGGGGAGTTAGAAGGTTGTACGCCGCCTCGGCGACTTCCCCCATTCCCCATTCAGCATTCCCCATCCGTTCTTACCTCGCCGTCGCCGCCAGCAGGTACTCGCGACGAGCCCAGCCGGCCGCGCCGATGTACCCAGCGTCGCCGCCGAGGTGGGCGAAGTCGATGTGAATATTACCCCGCAGGCTGTGAATCATCCGGCCGGTCGCTTCCTCGCGGATGCGGGCCATGAACCGTTCGCCCAGCGGATTGCCGTCGCCGCCGAAGGTCATCGCTCCGCCGATCACCACGCTTTCGGGGTCGATCGAGTGGACAGCCGTGACGAGGCCGATCGCCATGTAGCGGGCCGTTTCCATGATCAGGTCGAGGCACAGCTGGTCGCCGCGTTCGCCTTCCTCCGCGATCATCTTAGGCGTGAGTTCTTCGCCGCGTTCAATGCGGGCCCGCAACGCACTCGGCCCGCCATGCGCGAGGGCCTCTTCCGCTCGACGAATGAGGGCGTACGCTCCGCAGTAGCCTTCGAGCGTGCCGCGGATGCCAAGCGAGTTGATCGGCGCCTCAGGGTGGCAATCGATGATGATGTGGCCGAGTTCGCCGCCGCAGCTGTGAACGCCCTCGATCAGCATTTCCTCGACGATAATGCCGCCGCCGATGCCGGTTCCCATCGTGAACAGCACCATGCTGCGATATTCGCGACCGGCGCCCGCCCAGTACTCGCCGTAGGCGGCCGCGTTGGCGTCGTTCACGTAGGTGACGGGGTAACCGCACGCGCGGCTGACGAGATCGCGGATCGGCGAGTTATGCCAATGGGGTAAGTTGCCGGGGCCCAGCAGCATGCCAGCCTTGAGGTCCATCGGCCCAGGCGTGGCGAGCCCCACTCGCGCGACGTCGCCTTGATGCAGGCCCGATTCGTCAACCAACGACCGGACGGCGGCACCGATGCGATCGGCCGCGTCGGCTGGGCCGCGCTCTTCGTGAGTTGGAATCGACCGATAGGCGACGGGCCGGCCGCCATCGTCGACGATCCCAATCTTGATGTTCGTGCCGCCGACGTCGACGCCAACCAGCAGAGGCCGACGAGCAGCCGCCGCGGGGAGAAATTGTGAGGTGTCAGCCATCGTAAGCCCGGGAGAGGAAATCGCCGCAACTACTGTCAATCAAGGGGATTCGAGCAAGCCAGCCAGTATACGGGGGGGCCGGCAGACCCGCAATTCGAGCAGGGAGCCGCGGGTCAACGACCCGCCGGAGCGGTGATCGATAACTGCATGCTTCCCAGCGTCCCCGCTCCGGCCGGTCGTTGACCGGAGGCTGCTGAGCCGCACCTTCCGCTTGACTGCTCCGTACAATTCCCCAGTTAAACATTCGTACACCCGCCTTTGGACTCCCGCCATGTCCCGCCCCATTTCCCCCAATTGGCAATTCGCCGCCGGCGATTCCTCGTCCGCCGACCGGCCACAGCCGGCTCGCCCCGAAGGGGACGCCGCCGCTGCTAGCGATCTCGACCTGCTCGACGCCTACTCCCGCGCCGTTATAGGCGTTGTCGAAGGCCTCGGCCCGACGGTGCTTTGCATCGAAGGCCCGCGCGGCGATACCCGCGGCGGCAGCGGTTCGGGCGTGCTGCTGACTCCTGACGGCTACGCCCTCACCAACAGCCACGTCGCCAACGGGCGGAGCAAACTCACGGCCGTAACCGAAGAAGGTGACCGCCTCGACGCCGAACTCGTTGGCGACGATCCGCTGACCGACCTGGCGCTGGTGCGGCTGGCTGCTCGCGATCTGCCGTTTGCGGAACTTGGCGACAGTGACGGCCTACGCGTGGGGCAGCTCGTGATCGCCATGGGCAACCCGCTCGGCTTCCGCTCGACAGTTTCGACCGGCGTCGTCAGCGCGACGGGCCGGGCGATGCGCGGCGTTGGCGGCCGGCTCATTGAGAACGTGATTCAACACACCGCGCCGCTCAACCCCGGCAACTCGGGCGGGCCGCTTGTCGATACCCGCGGCCGCGTCGTTGGCGTCAACACGGCGATCATCGCGATGGCGCAAGGGCTCGGGTTCTCGGTGCCGTCGAATACTGCGCATTGGGTCGTCGGCGAGTTGCTCGCTCACGGCGAAGTCCGTCGTCGCTGGCTCGGCATCGCAGGCACGACGGTTGGACTGCCGCGAACGCTCGTGCGCGAGCTTGACCTGCTCGCCGACGAGGCGATCGAAGTGCTCAGCGTCGACCCGAACGGCCCCGCCGCTCGCGCTGGCCTGCAGACCGGCGATGTGATCGTCGCTGCCGCGGGTCGCGTGACGATGACCGTCGACGATCTGACGCGAATCGTCTCGCTCGCACCCGCAGGCGAGCCGTTGGAGCTGTCGATCATCCGCAACGAACAGCTGCGCGAACTGGCAATCGCTTCGTAATTGTAGCCGCGGGTCAACGACCCGCCGGAGCGGTGATAAATGGGGAATGCTGAATGGGGAGTGTGGAGAAAACTACAGGGATTCGATGCCTCCCCATTCCTCATTCCCCATTCGGTATTTGATTATCATCGTTCCGGGCGGTCGTTGACCGGCAGCTACTTGAGCGGAGCTACTTGTCGGCCGCGGGGCCGTCTTCGTCGGCGCCGAAACAGAAGAGGTGATCATCGCCGCGAATCAGCAGCCGATCGCGCACCGGCACCGGAGTCGCTACGACGCGCTCGCCGAGTTCATTTCCTCTTTTGTCGGTCAGTAGTTTGAAGCCATCGCTCACGTCGACGACGAATGCCGTGCCATCCTCCCGCACGCAGTAGAGGGTATCGCCAGCCAGCACTGGCGAAGCAAAATACTTGTCGCCTCCCTTGGGCAGCGCGCCAGCCCACAGCTCTTCGCCCGTGTTGACGTCGCGGCACTCGAGTCTTCCTTTGTCCGAAAGCGTGTAGACTTTGTCGCCGCTGATGATCGGCGTCGGCACGTCGGGACCTTCGACTTCTTCTTCCCACAGGCGGTTCGATTCGGTGACGTCGCCCGCGCCGCCGAGCTTCACGCCCGCCAGGAACTTGCCGCGGCCGAACGGCACGACGGCGACTTTATCGTTCATCGCATGCGAGGCGATGACGCGCCACATCCCTTCTTCCTTGGGGTTGAAGCCGGCGCTCTCCCAAATCAACTCGCCCGTCTTCGCATCGTGGCCGGTGAGATGGTCGGCGCCCCAGGTGACAATCACCTCGCGGCCGCCGATGTTGGCGACCTGCGGCGTCGTGTAGGCCTGATCCGATTCTTCAGGCCGTTCGTACTGCCGCTTCACCTTCCAAACTTCTTCGCCATTCTTCGGGTCGATCGCGACTAAGTAGGAATCGCCGGCCTGGAGCACGGCGATGACGATGTTTCCCGCCGCGAAGATTGGCGACGTGCCGAGGTCCCACCACAAGGTGTTTTCGCCGTAGCGTTCCTGCAAATTGAACTGCCACTTCTCGTTGCCGGCGAGATCGTGGCAAGCGACGCGGCCACCTTTGAAATAGGCGACGACGATATTGCCGTCGGTCAGCGGCGACGAGTTGGCGCCGGTCCCCTTCGGATGCTTCCCCTCTTCGCCGGGGCCGAGCGTCTTCGACCAACGCTCCTTACCGTCGAAGCCGTAGCACAGCAGAACGTCCTGCCCGCCGTCGCTTGTGGTGAGGAAGATTGCATCGTCCCACACCACCGGCGAGGAGCTGCCCGCGCCCGGCACGTCGATTTTCCAGACGACGCCATCTTCGCCGGAAAACGCAACAGGGTAGTTGCCTTTGTCGGCGACTCCTGCGGCGTTGGGCCCGCGCCACTGCGGCCAGTTGTCGGCGGCAACGAGTGAGGAATGCCAACCAAGGGCAACGAGCGTGACGAGTGCGAATCGCATCAGAGACTCCGGGCACGAAAGCCGGGGGAGAATGCTGTGGAGAACAGCCACCCATTCTATCGCCGCGGCAGGGGCGCGTCACCCAATTGGACTGGGTGGCATGCTCTCGGCCTTCAAGCCGTGAGCATGTGAGCCTTGAAAACGCTCTACGATGTCCATGGCCACGACGGAGTACCGTCGAGACCATGCCACCCAAGCGGCAAAGCCAAATAGTCGCTAAGAATCGACTAACGCGGATCTTAGCTCAGTCGAAGAAACATCCTCACGAAACTCGCCGGCAGAAACTTCATCGCAAATCGCGGCGAGCGCCGGAGGTAGGTTGAGGTCGCTAAGCACCGTGAATTCACCCTCAATCATCCGGCCAAACGCCAGGAACCGGCAACCTTGCGAGGCGATCTCCGAAATCGCCGCGTCGCGGCGGACTTCGTCGCCGTCGTAGTACCGCGGCTCCGCGATCCGCGCAAGCGTGTCGATGCCGACCACAAACGTCGCCCGCGGAAACAACTCCGACTTCTCACGGAACGTGGGGGCGCGCGTCAACGCGACCAGCCGTTTGTCGTCGCTCGCCCGAATCGCGGTGATGCGCTCTTTCATCGACATGAAATCGAGCGGCAACTTATCGACGTTCGTGATCGAAAGCTCCCAGGCGGCCGGTGCCTTCACGCGCTGCTCGGCAATTTCCATCATCCGCAGATGCCCGGCATGCGGCGGATTGAACGCCCCCGGAAAGACGATGCCCACCGCAGGGCTATCCGACTCCGGAAAGTAATTGAACGACGATTCCGCCTTCAAAACGGCAAAACGCCGCTTCCCCATCAACAGGTCTTGCTGCGGAAATTCGCCGCGGCCGCCGTTTACTTGCAACAGTTCATCCTGGCGGCTCGTCGGCAGCGATTGGTAAAGCTTAGCGTCTTTGACGCCGCAGGCCCCAGCGATGATCCACAGCAAGAAACTTGTTGACGCGCGCTCGTCGTCCGCGCGATTCGGCGTGATGTCGGCCAGGCAGTACGACTCTACCCACGTCTGCTCCGCGCTTTGCCAAGCGACGTGAATCCGCCGGCCTCCCAGCTTCGGCCGATCGGTCGCGAGGCTCGCCGTTGCCCCAACGCCCAGCAGCGAACGCGGATCGGCCGCCGGAGCGAGTCCGCGCGCCCGCATGTACGACGCCATCGCCATCGCTCGCGCGGTGGCCGCGCTGCAGGCTTGCTCCGGCACGGCGCCGATCCAGTCGACTAGCGCCGCATGGGCGTACGGCACCACCGCCTCCAGCATCGTGCGCGAGGCGCCCGGCGTCTGGAGCAAGGCGCTCACAGCACCGGTGCCGCCGCCGGTCACGGCGAGCACCATCTGCCGGCCGCTCGCATGAATCTGCGCAGCAACAGCAGGCCAAGCCACCGCGGAATCGTCGGGAAGAGTTGCCACGATTGAGATCCAATCAGCAACGAAGGGCAGGGGAGGGGCCAAAGAGTGCGTTCAGCATGAACGCTGCGGCCGGAAGGCTCAAGATGTGGGCAGTGTGAACTGCGGGTTGGGGCAGCACGGCCGGGGGCGAGGACGCCCCGGCTCGCTCAGAGGTCCTTCCTGAACCCTGAACCCCGAGACCTGAACCCTCTGCTGGCCCCGCGGGCAAAGACGCCTGAGGGGCGCCGCGCCGTTTCCAGCGCTACGACCCCTCAGACGCCTGCCACGCTAGGCGCCACCCCCCCGAGTTGTCGCCAACAGCCGCGCGGGTGTGCGCGACCATCGGCGACTGGCGTTGAACCCACCAAAACGGAACCGTACCGGTTCCGACCTGCCTACCTATCACGAACTTTGTAAACCCACGGGCCAATCGATCGCGGCCAGCGCGCGGAGCGACCTCCGCGACTCAATGGGCGTTATTTGAATGCTGCGAGAAGCGTGCCGCATTGCTGCGACGTTACGGCTTCTGCGCCGCCTGCGGTTCGCTCATTTCCTGAGCCCGCGCTTCGGACAAGGCAGCCGCCTCGTTCGCAAGTTTGAACTCAGGACCAGGAGCGTAGTACTGCACGTCGTCAGACAGATGATAGGGGCTGGGGAGCGTTTGCCCCGCCACGTCGATCTGACACCCGGTCGACATGCCGCACGCTAGCAGCAGCAAGCCGCCTGCCAGCATTTGAAACCGCCCCGAGCGATTGGAAGTCGAAATGTTCACGATGGGCTCCCAACAGGAGTCTGTTCTATCACGGTCGCCGCTCGTCGGCGTGCCCCGTAGCTCGCGGCGCCAGCGTGGCGACGACAAACCTTACAACCGTTATCGGCGGCACGACCCGCAAACTTTCACTTCCGCCATAATTTTTGCCTCTCAGCCGTGCCGGCCGGCCCGCCGGCTAACCATCACTCCTCACGCAGCGTCCCGAATCACCCGCAGACAGCGTGCGAATTCGCCTGCCCGAATCGCTCTATTCAGCCCCAATTGCAAGCATTTCCACGGCGGATTGCTAGAATGAAAGCCAGTGCCAAGCGCTCCCCGCATTCGCCTTGGCGCCTTTGCTGACGCCGTGCTTCCGTTCCTTCACAGGCTCGACGGGGCCGGCCGCTTCAGCCCCGGAACAGAGAGAAAAACGATCATGCAAGCATCAGCTAGCGGGCTGAAGCTCGCGTCTTGGGCAGTCCTCGCGGCGATAATGATCGCCGCCGGCGCTCGCACGGCGCAGGCTCAGCTTGGCGACACGATCCCTTCGCGCGCGTACTACAACGGCGTTGATGAGCTCTACCGCGGCGACCTGCGCGACGCGCAGCGCACGTTTACCCGTTCCTTTACCGGCGGCGTGAAGACGCTCGGTCCGACGGGCACGATTCGTTGGATCGACTCGATCTGCTATCACGCGATGCTCGGCGAGACCCTCTATCACTGGGGGCAGCCTCAGCAGGCCCTGCAGCAGTTCGATCAGGCTTGCACGCTCTTCCTCCAGTACCCGCGGTGGATGATGCGGGTGCAGTTCAATCCGCAGATCAACGCCGATACGTCGCTGACGCGGGTCGTCATTCCCTGGGGCATTCCCCAGCGCCCGTTCGTCCCGGGGAAGTATCCGACGACAATGCCGATCTCGCAGGGACAGGTCGATGCGAGCCAGCAGATCCAGCAGGGCGGCGTGGTTCAATCGCCTCAGCTATGGCCCGTCGACGTCGTCGAGGTCGTCCGCTGCACCGCGCTCGCGCTGCGCCGCCGCAACGAAATTCTGGGACCACTCGGGGCGCATGACGCCATCTCGAAGAACGTCGCCGCCGCACTCGCCCGCGGCGGGCATCCGCCGAACCATTGGTCGGGCGCTTGGACCGACGTCCTCTACGGCATTGCCCTCGCCGGCGTCGGCGATCGTGAGCAAGCGCAGCAGCGTCTTGAGCGCGGCATGCTCGTGGCAGGCCAGTTCGATCACCCACTCACCTGCGTGGCGCTCCTGGAGCAAGGACGGCTGGCGCTCGATCGAGGCGACGCGGCGGCAGCCGACTTCTTCACGGAGGCCAGCTACTCCGCTTACCTATTTCGCGACGTCGGCCTTGTTGACGACTCGCTCCGCAACCGTGAGCTCGCGCGCTTCGCGGCGGGGATCGTCGATCCCAACCAACCGCTCGTCAATGCCGCCGCTTGGGCGCGGCGAGAACGCTACGACTTGATCTCCGCGCGGCTCGGACTCTCAATGGCCGACGAACTGCTCACGGCCAACGACGTGAAAAACGCGGCGGTCGCACTCACTGCCGGCGTGGCTCTGTTGCGCGACGCCCGCACGGGCATTCTTGGCAATTACGCGCAATACCTTGACGCGCGCCTGCAGTTCGCCCAAGGCCGCGGCTCGGCCGATGCGGCGATGGCCACGGCGATCACCGGCCAGCAGAAGATCTCGCATCAGCTCTTTCAGATTGGCCTCGCGAACCGGATGTTCGACGACCAGACCCTCCCGATGCGTTCTGCGTCGACGGTCTACGAAGTCCTGCTGTCCGACCCGCGCCCCATCGATGTCATGACGCGGCCGATCGAAACGATCGCCGCCGCGGCGACCGCGCAACCGCAGGCCTTCGACCGATGGATCTTGGCGGCCATCGATCGCAAGAACATCGCCGCCGTCCTGGAAGTCACTGACTTCGCAAAACGTCGGCGATTCCATAGCGATCTCGCCTGGGGGGGCCGGCTCGCTGCACTGCGCGACGTGGCGCTTGCACCGGTCAATCGCCTGACGCCGCAACAGCACCAGCAGCAGACGGAGATTTTTGCACGGTACCCAGGGCTGGCCGATGCGGCCGCCGAAACGGCCCGCCTGCAGCAGCAGTTGAGCGCCGCCTGGATCCCCGGCGCCGACGAGGCGGCGAAGAAGCGGTTACCCCGACTCTGGAGCGACTACGGCGACGCCGTCGCTCGTCGCGAAGATATTATCGCCAATGTCGGCTTGGCTCGCCTGCCGGCTGATATTTCCTTCCCGCCGACAATGGCTCCGATTGATTTCCAGTCGAATCTCCAGCCCGGCAAGGCGCTACTCGTGTTCCACGACACGCCGGACGGCATGCTCGCCATCCTGCTCACCAACAAGGCGGTTACGAATTGGAACCTTGGCCCTTCGAGCCGACTAGGCGGCCAGGTGGCGGAGTTCCTCCGAGCGATCGGCAACGTCGACGCGAATCATGAGGTTCCCGTCGAAGAACTCGCGTCCGACAAATGGCAGGCGAGCAGCGCTGAACTCTACAAAGCAATCTTCACCGGAGCCTCGATCGATCCAGCGGCGCTAAAAGAGTTGATTGTCATCCCCGACGGCGTCCTCTGGTATGTGCCGTTCGAAGCGCTCATCCCAAAGGTCGATTCGCAACCGAAAATGCTGTCGGACATTGCGACGATTCGTTACGCCCCCACCGCAGCGTTGGCGTTCAGCTTTGACGGCACGTGGCGAAGGATTCAGCGCACCGGCCTCATCGCCGGCGCCATGATCCCGGGCGACGAACCTGAGCAAGAGAAGCAGGCGCTCGCCGCCCTGCAGGAGGCGATTCCCGGACCGATGCCGCTCGCCACGCCGGCGCCCGCCGCAACGCCGCTGCTAGCGACGCTGCTCGATGCGCTCGTCGTGCTCGATGAAGTCGATGCGCTTGGTTCCGATCCGCTCTCTTGGTCGCCGGCTCCGATCGACCGCGTCGCTCAGCAGGGCTTTCTCGATCAGTGGATGGCAATCCCCGGCGACGGACCGCAGCGGATCCTGCTCCCGGGCATGCACACAGCGGCCGAACGTGGCGGTAAAGCGTCGCGGCGGCGCCGTGGCGGCGGAGACGCCGTGGCCCCCGGTGACGAGTTATTTTTCGCGAGTTGCGGGCTGATGTCAGCCGGCGCCGACACGCTGCTGCTCAGCCGCTGGCGCGTCGGCGGGCAGACGACGCTCGACTTGGTGCGCGAGTTCATTCAAGATCTTCCACACAACGCCGCGGCGAGCGCCTGGCAACGAAGCGTGCAGCTGATCCGCGAAACGCCCGTCGATCCGGCCGCGGAGTTGCGAGTGAAAGAGGGCAAGGAACCGGTCGAGTTCACCGCGAAGCATCCATTCTTCTGGGCGGGCTATTTGGTCGTCGACGCTGGCTGGCGGCCGGTGGAGCAAGAAGACCCCGCTGTCGATCCTGCCGCTGCACCGGCGGCAGAGCAACCACCCGCAGGCGCCCCCGCGGCTGGCGCGGCGCCGGTTCAACCCGGCGCGCCGGCCCCTCCGTCGCCAACTGCTCCTGGCGCCATTGCTGATCAGCCAATGAAAGAGGCCGACCCCAAGGCTCCGCTCCCAGCTCCAGCCCCCATTCCTGTAAAGCCTGCTCCGTTGCCGCCAAAGGAAGGGGAAGCTCCCGCTTCGCCGCCAGCGACGCCGAAACCTGATGGCAAACCGGGGCCGGGAAGCCTCCCGCCGTTGGAAGAGCCGAAGTAACCCTGTGCTGCATGCTCGCTGGCAGCCGGAATGGGTCGCTTCAGTTAGAATCAAGCTATGTCAGCGGCTCCCCTCATCATGCGTTCGACTCTCGCGACGCTGCTCATCGCTGCGTGCGCGGAGCTCGGCCACGCCGCCAATTGGGCGGTCACGCGCGTTAATCACGCGTTTCTCACGCCGCCAACTGGCGTCACCGTCACGGAAATGAGCGGCATCACCTACGTTGGCGAGGTCGACGGCCTCTCTCGGTTCATCGCCGCTGAAGAGACGAAGGGCGAACTCATCCAGTTCGATCTCGCGTTCAGCCCGGCGGGCGGCATTGCCGGCGTCTCGAACATTACGCCAATCGACATCGTCGCCACAAACGACTTTGAGGGGATCGCGTATACGAACGCAGCTCGCAATAGCGTCTTCCTCGCCTCGGAGAATGGCGTCGGCCTTCGCGAAGTCAGCCTTACAACCGGCGCCAATCTGCAGAACGTCACGCTTCCCGCGGTGTTCGCCAACGCCCGAGCCAATCTCAGCTTTGAATCGCTCACCCGCGCCGCTGACGGCAGGTCGATGTGGACCGCTAACGAGCAGGCCCTCACCGCCGATGGTCTGCCGTCCACTCCCACTGCCGGAACAACCGTGCGGCTGTTGGAACTAAGCGTTATTGGCAACGCAGTGACGCCGGCCCGTCAGTTCGCCTACGTCGTCGATCCGATTCACGGCTCATCGACGCTCGGCACGCCGCAAAGCGGCCTCTCCGATCTCGCGCTCATGCCCGACGGCACGCTGCTGGCACTTGAGCGGTCCGTCGCCCTCGCGACTCCGATCTATCGGAGTCGGATTTACGAAGTCGATGTCGCCGGCGCTACAGACGTGAGCGTTGCACCGCTCGATACAGGGCTTACCGGCAAGTCATTCACCGCCGTCGGAAAATCGCTCCTCTGGTCCGGCGCCGTCGATGCTGCTTCTGGCCAGAACATGGAAGGCCTAACGCTAGGGCCGCGACTCCCTAACGGCGACTGGTCGCTCATCGGCGTCGTCGACAACGGCGACGGAGCCAGCGGCAACACGCTCGTGGCGTTCACAGCGCACTTAGTTCCCTCGGCAGACTTCAACGCCGACGGAGCGATCGACGGCGCCGATTTCTTGCAGTGGCAGCGGGGGGCGGGACTCGCCGCGAATGCAACGCATCAAGAGGGCGACGCCAACCTCGACGGCAAGGTCGATGCGGCGGACCTCAACATCTGGAAAGCAGCGTTCGGCGGCCCCGCGGCGCCAGCGGTTCAACCAATCCCCGAACCCATCGCCGCCACGCTAGCCATCATCGCGCTAGCCGCGATCCATCCGCGAATAAAAAAGCCGCGATCGTCGATCGCGGGCATCTAACCCCGAATCGCTAATCGCGGCCCAAAGCGGGTGAAGGGAATCGAACCCTCGCCTAAAGCTTGGGAAGCTTTCGTTCTACCATTGAACTACACCCGCAAGACTCTCCAAGTCTACTCCACCCTCCTGGCCATGGAAAGCCACCGGCGTTCGCCCGTGGCAACCGCCGCATCCTGAGACTCCGACCGCTACCGCTCGCCCTTCGCCGCCGGCGCTTCGCTATCTTCCTGCTCGGCGTCCTTCGTGAGTGCATCCAACCGCCGGGTGAGCTCATCCTCTTCGGCCGCCCCTTCGAGCGACGTCAAAAAGTCCTCTTCCTCGGCATTGAGAGCAGCGAGTTCGTTCCGCACGAGATCGACCGTCTCGTGCAGCGCCCGCGGAGCGGCGACGAAACGGCGTTCGCTCTTGCTGAGCCCGTCGTAGTAGAGCCGCACGAACGAGTGGTGCCCCGCCAGTTGTTCGAGTTGCTCGACGAACCGCGCGATCTCGCCTTCACTCAGCCGGCCACGACGGGCGACGATCGTGGCGTCGATTTCGTCGAGGCCTTCGTGATAGCCGCGGATCTGGGCGTTAAGCTCGGCCAGGTTGACCGTCACGGGCTCCACCGGAACGGGCGGGACGGCTGGCGGCTTCGCGGCAACCCTGGGCGTGCTCGGCGTCGTCGGCGTTGCATCGACGATGGCCTTCGGCTCCGTCTCGGCTGGCGCCGCTGCAGGCGGCGACTGTTCTGCCACCGCAGTTGGCGCGGGGACGACCGGCTTCATCCCCTGCGGTTTTTCGAGCGGCTGCGCGTTCTCGCTTGCGCGCGGCTGCTGCGCGGCAGCAACGACCGGCGGCGTTGGGGCAGGGGGGGCTTGGCGCGGAGTCTCCTCAGCGAGCGCGACTCGTGGCTTTTCTGCTGGAGCCGGAGTTTGCGACGGTGCAGGAACGACGGGCTTCGCCGCGACAATGCGCTGCGACGCCTCATCTGGCGGCGCGGGCGCGTTGGCCTGCTGCGATCGCGGCGTTAGACGAATCTCTTTCGCCCGCGGCGGCGTGTAAGCTTGATTTGGTTTTAGGGTGACGTCGCGCGGCGGTTGCGCTGGCTGCGTAGCGGGCGCCTTCGCTGATGGAACGGCTGCGGTCGCCGGGGCAGGGGAGTCGGTCGCAGGCAGCTCAGCAACGACGGCTGGCTTGCCGAAAGTCGGCGTCGCGGGAAACTTCCCGCTCTCGCCTGGTAACGACGCCACGACCGCGGCCCGCAGCCACTGTTCGAGCAACTGCGAGTCCGCCGGTGATTGCGGTGACTTTTCGAACGCTGCGAGCGTCTGCTCCAACTCAGCTTGCCGCGCCGTCCGCGTCCGCCCGTCGTGCCGCCACGACATTTCGATCTGGAACCGCACGTCCGACGCGAGCGATTCGACGCGCACGCCGTCATTCTCTCCTGTCGGCTGCGCCGTCACGCCTAGGCCCAAGATTCCGAGCGCCACCAAGGCGCTCACAATCGTCGTCATTCGTTCGCTCATTGTTGCCCTCGCCATCGCTGATCGGCCATCCTCGCCACGCTTCCTTGCCCGCTCTCGCTGGTGCGCGAGACAGATTGGGGATTTCCGTCCCCGTACTTTCCGCTCAAACTAATACCGCGGGCAACGTCCGCACGAACCGACCGATAGTCGGTGCGCATCGCAACTCGTTGCTCGCAGTTGCACAAAGTTAGAACCTCGCCGACTCAAGTCAAAAACCGACGCCGCCTGCCGCGCATGATCGACCGCTCTCTGCTGAAACCGCTGCTGCTCGTGACGGTCGTGCTGGTTCTGCCGCTGGCGATCCTGGCGTTTCACGGCGAGGCCTACGCCGACGCCCTGCAGCGTTGGCGGGACGATCCCCCGCCGCGGCCGCTGCTCGCACTCGCCGTCGTCGCCATCCTCGCCAGCGACGTCCTGCTGCCGATTCCCTCGGGACCGGTGAGTACGCTTGCGGGGAGCCAACTCGGCTTCGCGCTCGGAACGTCGGCGTCGGCGCTCGGCACGACGCTCGGTGCAGCAATCGCTTTCGCACTCGCACGGCGGTGGGGGCGGCCGCTGGCGGAGCGCTTCGCCTCGCCCGCGGCGCTTGCCGACGCCGATCGCGCGTGCCAGGAGCATGGCCCATGGGTGCTCGCGTTCACGCGGCCGCTGCCGATCATCGCCGAAGCCGCGGCGCTCGTGTTGGGAGCGCTGCAAATGTCGTGGCGAACCTTCCTGCCGCCGGTCGTCGTGAGCAACATCGCGATCGCCGCGGGATACTCGCTGCTCGGCGTTCAAGCCGCCTCGGGAGGCTGGCTGCCGATCGCTCTAGCCGGGAGCATTGCCGTGCCGCTAGCGATTGCCGCGCTCGTTCGCCGGCGGTGGAAGTAGCCGCTGCCGGCTTGGAAACGGGCCGGCACTAGCTTGTTAGAATGACCGCCAACCGCCCCCCGCACTCTTCGAGCTTCTCATGCCAGATCAATCAGACGCCGCGCAGGCCGCCACTGAAACGGAACAGGTGCTCGTCGAGTGCCGAGCATTGCTCGCCGACGATCACTTCGTCTACATCTCCGGCGACCACGGCAGCGGCTGGGTCGACAAAGACGCGATCTTCGTCGACTTGCAGCGCGTCCGGCGACTCACCCATTTGCTGGCCGCTGCCGTGCGCGATCTCAACGCCGAGATCCTCTGCGGCCCAGCGACCGGCGGTTTGATCGTTGCGCAGTGGACCGCTTACGAACTCGGGCTACCCGCGGTCTTCGCCGAGCATACGCAACCACGCACCGCACAGCAGCTGCGCGGCGAGTTCACGTTCCACCGCGGTTATGATCGACTCGTGGCAGGGCGCCGCGTGCTCGTCGTCGACGACGTCGTCAACACGGGGCTCTCCATTCGGCAAACCGTTGCTGCGGTGCAAGCCGCCGGCGGCGAAGTCGTGGCCGCAGCGGCGCTCGTCCATCGCGGCAACGTCGATGCGGCGGGGCTCGGCGTTACCGACTATCGCTATCTCATGGAGTACGACATTCCCGACTGGACTGCCGCGGAGTGCCCTCTCTGCCGAGCTGGCGTTCCGGTGAACACGCGCTACGCCCATGGCCAAGATTATCTCGACGCCCAACAGCAACGGGCCGCCGATGCGTGAAGCCTGTTGAGCGACGAACTCCCTTCGCGCGACGTTCGCATTCCCTTCATCTTGCCCTGTTAGGCTGAGCGAAGTTCCTCACCACTTCGTCGCCTCAGGCTGATCGCAAGATGCTTTCCGCTGAAGATTTTCGCCGTCACGCCCGTCGCTCTGGCGGCGTCGACCGTCGTTTGTTCATGGCCTTCGTCGGCAGCCTTACCGCAGCGCCCCTCGTGCGAGCGGCCGATTCGATTGGCTCGCGTTCCCCGCTCGGCGAAAATCCGTTTCAGCTCGGCGTCGCCTCGGGCGATCCCGACGCCCGCAGCGTGCTGCTCTGGACGCGACTGGCGCCGCAACCGCTTAAGCCGGCCGGCGGCATGAAACCCGAGCCCGTACAAGTTCGTTGGGAAATCGCCGAGGACGACAAGTTCGCCAAGGTCGTCAACAAGGGCCGCGTCACCGCGACGCCGCAACTCGGCCACTCGATCCACGTCGCCGCCGATGGCCTGCAACCCGATCGTTGGTACCACTATCGCTTCATGGTCGGCGACGAGGTGAGCCCCGTTGGTCGCACGCGCACAACGCCGGCGGTTCACGTTACTCCGGACCGCTTCAAATTCGCCTTCGCCTCGTGCCAACATTACGAGTCGGGTCACTACGCCGCCTATCGCCACATGGCCGAGCAAGATCTGGACATGGTGGTCCACCTCGGCGACTACATTTACGAAGGCAAGGCCGGCAACGACGGCGTCCGGCGCCATGTCGGCAAAGAAATCGAATCGCTCGACGACTACCGCATCCGCCACGCCCTCTATCGCAGCGATCCGCTGCTGCAGGCGATGCATCAGCAGTGCCCGTGGATGGTGACGTGGGACGATCACGAGTTCGACAACAACTGCGCGGGAGCGATCTCGGAAAAGCACGGCGTCGATCCCGTCGAATTCCTGATTCGCCGCGCGAATTCATACCAAGCCTACTATGAAGCGATGCCGCTGCGGCGGCGTTCGTTGCCGACCGGATCCGATATGCGGCTCTATCGCAAAATGTCGTTCGGCAATCTCGCCGACATGCTCGTCCTCGACACGCGGCAGCATCGTAGCGACCAACCAAACGACGATCGCGGCCATGCGATCAACGACGACTGCCGATCGCCCGACGTGACGATGCTCGGCCAGCAGCAACGCCAGTGGCTCGAATCATCGCTGCTGAAATCGCAGTCAAAGTGGAACGTCCTCGCGCAACAAGTGATGATGGGAACCGTCGACCATCAAAAGGGCGAGAAGCAAGAATTTTCGATGGACCAGTGGGCCGGGTACCTCCATGAGCGCAACGGCCTGATGTCGTTCCTCGCCGAGCGGCGAGTCCCTAACCCCGTCGTCATTACCGGCGACATTCACTCAAACTGGGTGAACGATCTACGCGTCGACGATTTCGACGCCGGCGCCCCGGTCGTGGCGACCGAATTCGTCGGCACCTCGATCTCTAGCGGCGGCAACGGCCCGAAAGAATCGAAGGCGATGGAGCAACTGCAGCGCGAGAACGCCTGCGTGAAGTTCCACGACCGCCAACGTGGCTACGTCGCCTGCGAACTCAACGCCGACGAGTGGCGAAGCGATTACTTCGTGGTCGACGACGTCACGAAGGCCGACAGCAAAGTCGAGAAGTTGGCGACGTTCGTCGTCACCGCAGGTCGGCCGGGAGCGGAGCGGACTTAAGACTCACTCGGGTATTTCGCTGCGTGCAACAGAACGCGACGCAGCCGTCTTTCGAAAGTCTGGTCGCGTAACGGGCGTTCCCCAAACGCCCGCTACGCGCTCAACCAGAATTTCTCCAGCGAGAGTTTACTCAGCGACTAACTACGACGACGCGCTGCCAATCCCAGCGCAGCGACGCCGAGCAGGCTGAGGCCAATGGTTCCCGGTTCCGGCACGGCAGCTACCGGCGGCGCGGTCTGACCAAAGTTCGCCTTCCATGTCGCCAAGTCGGCGGGACTCGTCGGCGTCGGCGAGCCGCCGCGCTGCCAAACAAGGAAGTCGGCGCCGTCGACTTTATTGTCGCTGTTGAAGTCGCCGGCCAATCCAGGGGGCGCCAAGCTCGTGACCGTCAGGTTGTCGAACAGCGTGAAAACCAACGACGGGTAGCGGGCTGTGCCGGTGTTTACGTCGGAAGCGCCAATGAGAATGTTCTGACCGCCGAGCGTGACGCTTGCCGCATCCACCGTGGCGATCAAATTGTCGTTGATCGCCCAGGTGACGGCATTACCGTTTTTGGTCACCGTGATCTTCTGCCAGGCGAAGCCGATTGAACCAGCTGCAGAAATTCCCAACATCGGGTTAGCGATCGGGACCGGCGTGGTAGGTTCCGTGTACTCATTTGCAGCAATCGTCTGCTGCACCGCCGGAGCTGATACCGAAGGGAACAGGTTCGTGTAGAAAGTACTCTCGCTTTTCAGGGCATCTGCAGCGGCGCCTGCTGCGTAGACGCCCGCCGTAGTTCCAGCGATCGGCGCCGCCACGCCGGGCAGATACGCGCGATAGTCATCGGCAATGCCGCCGTCGCCTGTCGTCGCGAATGTGACGCCGTCGGGAATTCCCGTGGCGATCGCCCCTGGCTGGCCCAAAACCGCTGGGGTGGTACCTGCAGTCCCCACGCCGAAGTAGACGTTGTTTGTCCCGCCCTGCGAATTGACGTTATCACCGAGGTTGCCATTGTAGCCAAAGTAGTTGGCCCAGGCATAAAACTCCAACTTGTAGCTCGTTCCAAAGCTCTTCCCAGTCGGCGACAACGAGAGGCCCGAAATCGTACCAGTCGGCCGCGTCGTCACTGGGGCTTCAGGCGTGCCGGGTATGTTCGCCCGCAACCGTAGGCCGAGCGTATCGCCCGATCCCGGGGCCGCCGGAATACCGAGTGCGCTGTAATCGAACGCGAACGTCGCCGATTGCTTCGGAATGCTCGCCGCTGGACCGGCGTTCGTCGTCCACGAAGCGCTCGAATTGACGTTGAAGTTATCGCTGAACAGAACTTGTGCACTTGCACTGGCTGCCCCCAGCGTTGACGCGGCGAGACAAATGCAAACGTGCAGCGGAGAAATCTTCATGTGCCAACTCGCAGAAAGCCGTGAGGAATGAAATCTACACAACCGAATCGCTCGTCGTGGCCGCCGAAGCCGAGCCGTAGCGACGCATCCTCTCGACATGGCTCGCTCCTGTCAAATTTACTTCCCCGCGCATGCGCATTTGCGAGAAATTACGAGCCAAGTTTGATGAAGCTCCTTCAATGGGGCGGTTTTCTCGACGAAATCCGGCCTGCGCGCCCCAGAATTCTGGGTAGCTATACTAGAAGACCGTTCCAAAACTCCTCGTCTCGTCAACTCGGCAAACCGCGCAATCGCCGACCCATCTAGGATTGCTCGTCATGCCATCGTCGCTAAGCCTTGCCCCGCTCATGGGGGCGGTGCGCGCTCGTCTTCAGCGCGCCTTGCCGGTCGTCATTCTGTTGGCCTCGATCCTGTCACTGGTAACGACCGCTTACGCCCAACAATTTCCGTTTGGCGTTCAACACCAGAGCTACCGCTCGGGAACTCTCTTTCCCACGAACTACACGCGCACGCAGCTTAACCAACACGTTGCCGCCTACTACGACGTCTGGAAGGGCCGTTGGCTTGCCGCCGATGCCGCCAGCAGCGGCTGGCGCGTGAAGTCCGACTCGTCAGGCCGTACCGTCTCGGAAGGGCAGGGGTATGGCATGGTGATCGTCGCCGCGATGGCCGGGCACGATCCGCAGGCCAAGACCATCTTCGATGGACTCTGGAAGTTTCGGCTGGCCCACCCCAGTACGATCGACAATCGCCTCATGGACTGGGAAGTCCCCAACCCAAGCGGCAACGACAGCGCCTTCGACGGCGACGCCGACATCGCTTACGGCCTGCTGATGGCACACGCTCAGTGGGGAAGCGACGGTGCGGTTGACTACCTGAGCGCCGCGAAGAATGTGATTGCCGGCATCCGCGCCTCGACCATCGGCCCGCAAAGCAAGCTGCCGATGCTCGGCGATTGGGTCAGCCCGAACGGTTCGACCTACAGCCAGTGGACCACGCGATCGTCCGACTTCATGCCGGGCCATTTCCGCGCCTACGGCGCCGCCACCGACGATCCCGCGTTCTGGAATAGCGTCGTCACGGCGACGCAAAACGTCGTCACCGACATCCAGTCGAACGAATCGGCCAACACGGGGCTGCTTCCCGACTTCATCAAGCTCGTCGGCGCCTCGCGCGACCCGCAACCCGCGCCGAACTTGCTCGAAGGCGCCAACGACGGCAACTACTGGTACAACGCCGGCCGCGATCCTTGGCGACTCGGCGTCGATGCCATTCTCAACAACGATCCCATCACGCTCGCGCAAGTGCAGAAAATCTCCAACTGGGCTCGCACCAGCACCGGCGGCGACCCGAACAAAGTTCGCGGCGGGTATAAGCTCGACGGCACGGCGCTCAACAGCTGGCAAGACATTTTCTTCATCGCCCCGCTGGCCGTCGCCGCGATGACCGGCGAAGGCGCCGTCGACCAGCAGTGGCTCAACAGCCTCTACAGCCGCGTCTACCAATCGCACAACACGGGCGACTACTACGGCGACGCCGTGACGCTGCAATCGCTGCTCGCCGTGACCGGCAATTTTTGGGATCCGATGGCGGTGCTCAGCACGGCGACGCCCGGCGATTTTGATCAGGACGGCGACGTCGACGGCGACGATCTCAGCCGCTGGAAGACAAACTTTGGCGTTGGCAATCAGGCTGACGCAGACGGCGACGGCGATACGGACGGGGCCGACTTTTTAGTTTGGCAGCGGAACTATCAGCCAGCGTCCAGCATCGTACTCAACGGCTCCGCTACGACGACCGCCGTCCCGGAACCGAGCGCTGCGTACCTCGCCTGCTGGTTGATTGCAGCGGCCATTGGTTCAAGCATCCGCCGACGCGCCGGTTAGCGGCTCGCTGCAGCTCGCCCCGGCAAGCGCCCGCTCAACAGTTCCGCGAGCGGCCGCGTCGTCTCGAACTCCGCCAGCACGATGCGAAGCATTGCCATGATCGGCACCGCCAAGAACATGCCGACGATTCCCCACAGCAACCCCCAGAACGCGAGCGACAGCAGGATCGTTACCGGGTGAAGTTCCAGCCCGTGCGACATCAACCGAGGCGCAACGAAGCTGCCAATGACGACGTGAATCGCCGCGGGGATGGCCACGACGGCGACGATCAGCCACGGGTTGTTGAACGCCGCGAAGGCAATGGGAATCGGCAAGAGCGTCGAGACGATGCCGCCGATGTTCGGGATGTACGTGAGGATGAACACGAGAAACGCAAAGAGCCACGCCATCGGTAGCCCCAACATCCACAGCACGCAACCGACCAGCGTCGCCGTGAGCGTCGAGATGATCGTCATTTCAACTAGGTATTCGCGAAACGTCCGCTCGATGTCGGCCATGATGCCCGTGCGGCGTTTGTGGGAATCGCGCCCGAACAGGAGAAACACGACGAAGATAATCACCAGCAGCGTGTGCGAGATCAGCCCCATCAGTAGCGTGGCGCTCTGCGTGACGTACTGCGGCACGCGTTCCTCGATCAAGGCGACGACCTTCGCTTGGTCGATTTGAATGTTCCGCGACTGCAAACTGTCGAAGAGCCGTTCGCTCAGATCGCCGACCTGCTGCCCGTAGTCGCTGGCAACGGCGATCATCGCTTGAAACGCAGCGACGAACGCCAAGCTAAGCAGCGATATCAATGCGGCGACGACCAATAGCGTCGTCACTACCGCGACCCAACGGGGAAAGCGAAGCCGCGTCACCTGGTAGTCGAAGAACGGCGCCACCACCGTCGTGATGAAAATCGCCAGCACGAACGGAATCATCACATCGCGCGTGTAAACAAGCGCGAACGCCAACGCCACCGTCGCCAGAATCATCAGCGAACAAACGGCAATCCAAACCTGCTCTTTGCGAAGCCGCCGATGTTCCATGAGAGCGCTCGCCCATGCGTCAGAACGATATTCGTTGAAAATGGCTCCGCCGACGCAAGCTACTCTTGCCAATGCCCCGGCATCCAGTGCCAACCGTCGACGCCCTCGACCCAGGCGCCGTTCACCCAAGTCGCGGCCGGCACGGCGGTCGCCACGTAGGCGCCGGGGATCCAGACCCAGGTCCCGCGCCACTCCCAATGCCCCGGCTGCCAGGTCATCGCGGTCGACGCTGCGGGAGCGGCGGGCACAATTTCCTCGTAGGCTTCGGGGACGGTCACCGGCTTCGCCACGACGACGCCTTGATTGGCCGCGGCCCAGTGAGCGTCTTCCCACACGTACTGGCCGTTCTGATGTTGCCAGTACCCCGGGGTCCAATACGCATTGCTAAACGGCGGCTGCACCCAGGCGCCTTGATTCCAGACCCATTGATCCGGCGTACGATCCCAGTGGCCCGCCACCCAAACGCCACCCGTCGAAGGCGCCGGAGTGATCACTTCCTGTTGCGGCGCTGGAACCGGAATGTACGTCGGCGAGACGACTACTGGCTCGATCACTGCGGGAGCGGCAACAACCGGCGTTTCAACCACGGTCGGCGCTTCCACGACGACCGGCGCCTCAACGACCGCAGGGGTTTCGACGACCACCTGAGCAATGGTATCCCCGCCAATGGCTGCGACGCTCACTGCCAGAATGCTCGCTACGAGACAATAAGAAGATCGTTTCATTGCTGCTCCCTCCCTGGTGAAATGCTGGGCGTCCAGACGAAACGTCCCTCCGCCACGGAGACCAATCTAATCGAGCCGGCTAGCGACGAAAACGGCAGTTAAACGATCGAGAGCTACTGCACAACGCATGCTACAACTCAATTCGCCGCAATCTTAGGGCGTTGGCAATCACCGACACCGAACTGAGGCTCATCGCCGCCGCGGCGATCATCGGACTCAGCAGCCAGCCGAAAACCGGATACAGCACGCCGGCGGCTAGCGGGACGCCGAGGCCGTTGTAGACGAACGCGAAGAACAGGTTCTGGCGAATGTTGCTCATCGTGTGCTCGCTCAGGCGGCGGGCACGGACGATACCTCGCAGATCGCCTTTCACGAGCGTGACGCCGGCGCTCTCCATGGCGACGTCGGTCCCGGTTCCCATCGCGATGCCGACGGCGGCGGCCACCAGGGCAGGGGCGTCGTTGACGCCGTCGCCCGCCATCGCCACGGTACGACCTTCGCTCTTGAGACGCCGCACCGCATCGACTTTTTGCTCGGGCAGCACTTCCGCTTCGACGCGCGTGATGCCGAGCTTCGCCGCGACCGCTTCAGCTGTCCCGCGGCTGTCGCCGGTGAGCATCACAATCTCAATCCCTTCGTCGCGCAGCATCTGCAAAGCTTCAGCCGTCGATTCTTTGATCGGATCAGCAACGCCGAGCAGCCCGGCCAACTGCCCATCGATGGCGACAAACATCACCGTCTGCCCCTCGCGACGACCGCACTCGGCAAGTTCTTGCACAGCATCGGTCGCTACATGCTCCGCCGTCATCAACAACGCATTGCCGACGGCGACGCGGCGACCGTCGACAACGGCGACGACGCCGCGACCCGTGGTCGATTGGAAGTCGCTCGCACTGGCCGCTTCGATACTGCGTTCCTCGGCACCGCGAATGATTGCCGCTGCTACCGGATGCTCGCTCCCGCGTTCCACGGAGACGGCCAAACGCAGCACGTCGGCGTCGCTCCAAGCCCCCTGCGGAGTCACTGCCACAAGCCGCGGTTTCCCCTCGGTCAGCGTACCGGTCTTGTCAACGACGAGTGCGTCGACTCCCTCCAGCGTCTGCAGCGCCTCGGCGTCTCGAACCAACACGCCGGCGCGAGCGCCGCGACCGACCGCGACCATGATCGACATCGGCGTCGCGAGCCCCAACGCACAGGGGCAGGCGATGATCAGCACCGCGACGGCATTCACCAACGCGTACGCGAGCCGAGGTTGCGGACCAATCGTCGCCCACGCGATGAACGTGACGACCGCCACGGCCAACACCGCCGGAACAAAGTAAGCGGCCACTTGATCGGCCAGCCGTTGAATCGGCGCGCGGCTTCGCTGGGCCTGGCCGACCATTTGAATAATCTGCGCGAGCATCGTCTCGGCGCCGACCCGCTCAGCGGTCATCACGAGCGAACCCGTACCGTTCACCGTCCCGCCGATGATGCGAGCGCCGCTCGCTTTTTCGACGGGAATCGGCTCGCCGGTGATCATCGACTCGTCGACGTAGCTTGAACCGTCGACAACGCTGCCGTCGACCGGCACTTTCTCGCCAGGACGAACGCGCAAGCGATCGCCAACAACCACCTCGTCGAGCGGTACATCCTGCTCGCTGCCATCGGCGCCAATGCGGCGAGCCTGCTTCGGCGCCAAATCGAGCAGCGCACGAATCGCAGCGCCCGTTTGATGGCGAGCCCGCAGTTCCAGCACTTGCCCCAGCAGCACGAGCGTGACGATCGTCGCCGCCGCTTCAAAGTAGAGCGCCGCTTCGCCGTGCATGCGAAACGACTCAGGAAACCATTGCGGCGCCAAGGCGGCGACGACGCTGTAAGCGTACGCCGTCCCCGTGCCGACGCCGATGAGCGTGAACATGTTGAGCGCGCGATTCTCGATTGATCGCCATGCCCGCACGAAGAACGGCCACCCTCCCCACAATACGACCGGCGTCGCAAGGGCGAGTTCCACCAGCGGCAACGTGCGAGCTGGAAACCACGCATGAAACTGCTCAACGAAAAACATCCGCGCCATGGCGAGCGCAACGAGCGGCACGGTCAGCGCCGCACAAATCCAGAACCGCCGCGTCATGTCGACAAGTTCAGCATTCGGCTCGTCGCTCGCGGCGACCATCATTGGCTCGAGCGCCATGCCGCAGAGCGGGCAATCGCCGGGGCCATCATTCACAATCTCCGGATGCATCGGGCAGGTATACAGCCCCGATGCCACCGCCCCAGGCGCTGGCTTTGGCTTGTCGCCGCCGTGATGGCAGCAACTGCCGTGGCCCGCTTCCGCGTTTGCTCGCGACGGATCGAGATACTTAGCCGGATCCGCGGTGAACTTCTCCAAACAACCGCGGCTGCAGAAGTAATAATTCTGCCCCGCGTGTTCCGCATGCAGCTTCGCCGTCGACGGATTGACGGTCATGCCGCAGACCGGATCGAGGGCCCTCGGTGGCTCGCTCGCTCCCGGTAGTGCGATGTCGTGGAGTTGATGATCCATCGTATTCGAGCGGGACGAAGCTCTAGCCCTTCGCCCACTTCTCCGGAATGCGGCAGAGCGAGGCGAGCAACAAATCTCGAATCGCGGTGAGATCGCGCGGCAGGCGATCGTACAGCTTGAAGAACAACTCGTTGTGTGAAGCGATCTCTTGGAACCACTCGTCGCGGTTCACGTGCATCGCTTCGTCGAACTGCGCCTTCGTGTAGTCGAGGCCGCGCCAGTCGATGTCGCTGTATTTCGGCGTCCACCCGAGCGGACCTTCGAACGCGCGAGCTTGGCCTTTCGCGCGGCGAACGATCCACTGCAAGATCCGCATGTTGTCGCCAAACCCGGGCCACAGATAGTTCCCCTCGGCGTCTTTGCGAAACCAGTTGACGATGAAAATCCGCGGCGGGTTCTGCAACTGCTGGCCGAAGCTGAGCCAATGGCTGAAGTAGTCGGCCATGTGATAGCCGCAGAACGGCAGCATCGCGAACGGATCGCGCCGCACCTGGCCAATCTTGCCAAAGGCGGCGGCCGTTTGCTCGGAGCCGATCGTCGCGGCGCCGTACACGCCGAACTGCCAGTTGAACGACTGCGTGATCAGCGGCTGCGTCGTCTGCCGGCGCCCGCCGAAGATAAACGCCGTGATCGGCACGCCGGCCGGATCGTTGTGGGCAGGGTCGGCCGACGGGCACTGGTCGAACGGCGCCGTGAACCGCGAGTTCGGATGCGAAGACTTTCCTTCGCTCTGCGGCGTCCAATCGTGTCCTTGCCAATCGATGGCATGCGCCGGCGGCTCGGCGGTCATCCCTTCCCACCAGACGTCGCCGTCGTCGGTGAGCGCGACGTTGGTGAAGATCGTGTTCTCGCGAATCGAGGCCATCGCGTTTGGATTGGTCTCTTCGTTCGTCCCCGGAGCGACGCCGAAGAAACCGGCCTCGGGATTGATGGCGTAGAGCCGGCCATCCTTTCCCGGCTTGATCCAGGCGATATCATCGCCGACCGTCGTCACTTCCCAGCCTTCTTGCTTGAAGTGCTTCGGCGGAATCAGCATCGCGAAGTTCGTCTTGCCGCAGGCGCTGGGGAATGCGGCGGCAACGTAGCTCTTCTCGCCGTCGGGGCTCTTCACGCCCGAGATCAGCATATGCTCGGCGAGCCACCCCTCGTCGCGAGCCATTACCGACGCGATCCGCAGTGCGAAGCATTTCTTACCGAGCAGCGCGTTGCCGCCGTAGCCCGAGCCGTAGCTCCAGATCGATCGCTCTTCAGGGAAGTGGACGATGTACTTGTTCTTCGGGTCGGCCTGGCAGGGCCACGCCACGTCCTGATCGCCCGGCTGCAACGGCGCGCCGACCGAGTGGAGGCACTTCACGAACTCCCCGTCGCCCAGCACCTCCAGCACGCGCCCGCCCATGCGGGTCATGATCCGCATGTTCGCCACGACGTACGGCGAGTCGGTCAGCTGCACGCCGATGTGCGCGATCGGCGAGCCAACCGGCCCCATGCTGAACGGAATGACGTACATCGTCCGCCCGCGCATGCAGCCGGCGAACTTCGGCGTCAGCAGCGCCTTCATCTCCGGCGGCGCCATCCAGTTATTAGTCGGCCCCGCATCGCCTTGATGCACCGAGCAGATGTAGGTGCGGTCTTCAACGCGGGCCACATCGCTCGGATGGCTGCGGGCGAGAAAGCTTTTCGGCCGCAACTTCGGATTGAGCCGAATCATCGTCCCGCTGGCGACCATCTCTTCGCAGAGGCGGTCGTACTCAGCCTGCGAACCGTCGCACCAGTAGATCTTCTCGGGCTGACAGAGGGCGGCGAACTCGTCGACCCACGCGAGCAGTTCGCGATTGGTCGTCGCGGGACGATTGACGGCAGCGGGCATGGTCGGTTTCCTTCCAGATGCATGCGGCGGGAGGGGGCGACCAATAGTTTAACGAAATCTGGAGTCGGCATCCCGACTTTTTGAACGGCGCATGCAAAGAAGCCGCTGAGCGCAGAGGGCAATTCGATTCGCGCACCAGTGAGGGCAACTCAGCGGCAAGCCCGCCGCTGCCGTTGAGCAAACGCCGTCCGGGAAGAACCGGGCGCCTAGGAAACAGCTGGCGGGAACGCTTGCGGATCTGTTGGAGTGAGAACCACGATCTCGCTGAAGCGTGCGAAGTCTTGAGCGTTAAACGTCAGTAGGTGAGTGACGCCATGACGCACCATCGCAGCAACGAGACGAGCGTCGTGAGCTTGTTTGCCGACCACTTCGTGGTGATTGACAAGCGCACGCCAAGCTTCGAAGAGCAGGTCGTCGTCTTGATACAGCGCGTGGAGGTCAAGCGCCGCGGTGATCTCCGTTTCCGCCCTCGCAGCGGAAAGGCCGAGACCGTTTACTTCGAGCGGACGAGTGGCGACTACCCAGAACTCATAGATCACCTGCGGGACGATTACGAGTTCATGGCCGTCCGCTCGAAGCTTAGTAATCGCATTACGAGCAACGCCATGCTGCGGATGTTCAGGCTGAACCGACCGCAACAAAAGATTGGCGTCGATGAGAATTCTCATTCGCCTCGACCCGCGTAGATGCTCTCGCGACTGTCATCCGCTACCGCCGTGACGTCGCGATTGCTGTCTACCCAGCGATTAAACGCCTCAATCCACTGGTCTCGATGCTGATACCTCGCAGGCCGCACCATTGATGGCGCAACTGCACTACCATCTGAGGCCTGATTGAGACGCGTCTCCAGCACGCTAACACGCTCGGCAGCGGCTGCGAGCTTTTGAACCTCTGCTTCGAGCCGCTCTGACAAGGCGTCTTGCTCCTGCTTGACCCTCTCCACGAAGCCTAGAGAGTCGAGCCACGCACGCAATTCCGATTTCTCTTGATCGGAAAGCCGCTCGATCGCCTGTTCGATTTCTTGAAGCGTGCTCATCAAGCCGAGCCCTCGTCAAAAGATCGTCGCTACTCTTTAATGAGATCCCGCACCGTCTTCCCGCCCGGGATCATCGGCAACACGTGCTCCTGATACGGAGCAGCCACGTCAAGCACGTACGGCCCGTCGTGAGCAATCATCTCTTCGATCGCCGCCGGCAGGTCGGACTTCTTGTCGACGTACGCGGCGCCGCAGCCGAAACCTTTGGCGATGCCGACGAAGTTGGGGTAGCGCTCGGCGTGGTTCAGCGAACCGATGCCGTCGCCTTGGCCCGACCACTCGGGGTTATCGATGGGGCCGAGGTACGTGTGGGCGCGGTTGCCTTGCATGAACCGGTCTTCCCACTGCACCACCATGCCGAGGTGCTGGTTGTTGAGCAGCAGCACCTTCACCGGCAGCTTTTCGCAGACGCAGGTGGCGAGTTCCTGGATGTTCATCAGGAAGCTGCCGTCGCCGTCGATGTCGAAGCAAAGGCGGCCCGGATTGGCAGCCTGAGCGCCCATCGCGGCGGGCAGGCCGAAGCCCATCGTGCCGAGGCCGCTGCTGCAGAGCCAACGACGCGGTTCGAGAAACTTGTAGAACTGCGCGGCCCACATTTGGTGCTGGCCGACGCCCACGGCGATGACCGGGTCCTTTTCGATCGTCATTTCCCACAGCGTGCGAATCGCGTGCTGCTGGAGAATGCCGGGGTACTGTTCGTTGTACTTGAACGGCTCGTCGTTCTTCCAACGCATGCACTGGTCGACCCATTCGGAGATATCTTCCGGGGCTTCGACGATCTTGTTCAGTTCGTCGAGGGCGAACTTCACGTCACTGCAGACCGGGATGTGGGCCGGCTTGTTCTTGTTGAGTTCAGAAGCGTCGATATCGACGTGGATGATCTTGCCATGCTTACAGAACTCTTCGACCTTGCCGGTGACGCGGTCGTCGAAGCGAACGCCCAGCGCGATCAACAGGTCTGCCTGATCAACGGCGTAGTTGGCGTAGATCGACCCGTGCATGCCGAGCATGTCGAGGCAGAGAGGATCGGTCGACGGATAGATGCCGAGGCCCATGACCGTCGTCGTGATCGGAATGCCGGTCTTGGCGACGAGCTTGCGGAGCGCCTCCTTCGCCTCGGCGGTGACAATGCCGCCGCCGGCGTAGATGATCGGCCGACGGGCCCGCTTGATCGCGGCCGCCATTTGGTTGATTTGCTCTGGCTTCGCCCGCGGCGACTCAACCTTGTAGCCGGGCAGGTTCAGCGGCTCGTGGTAGTTCGGCACGCACGTGTCCATCTGGACGTTCTTCGGCATGTCGATCAACACCGGACCGGGACGGCCGGTGGTGGCAATGATGAACGCCTCACGCACAACGCGGGCGAGGTCGTTCACGTCGGTCACCAAGTAGTGGTGCTTCGTGATGCCGCGACAGACTTCAACGATGGGCGTTTCTTGGAACGCATCGGTGCCGATGACGGCGGTCGGCACTTGGCCGGTAATCGCGATGAGCGGAATGCTATCGAGCTTCGCGTCAGCAATCGCGGTAACGAGGTTCGTCGCGCCGGGACCGCTGGTCGCCATACAGACGCCGACTTGGCCAGTGCTGCGGGCCCAACCTTGCGCGGCAAACGCGCCACCCTGCTCATGGCGAGGCAGAATCGTCCGCAACTTATCGCCGAAGCGCGTCAGGGCCTGATGCAGCGGCATGCTACAGCCGCCAGGGTACGCGAAGATCGTCTCGACCCCGTGATTAACCAGCGATTGCACCAAGATATCGGCGCCACTGACTAATTCTTCTTTCACGCGGGGTTTCTCGATCGTTGCCATCGTAGGCGCCTCAGGTCTTCAATAACGGGGATAGGACGGGGAGCGACCGCAGTGCTTGCCGCGGCAAAGTGCTCCGTAAACCTGTTTATGGTAAACGGATGGGGGGCCGGAAACAACCTTCCGGCCCTGGCGGCTAACGGCAACTCGGGGGATGCCGGGGCCGGAAAATCCCGCACCACGGGACTTTTCGGCGGTAGGGAAAGGGAGGCCGGCCGCCGGTAAAAGGTTCGGGGCAGGGGCTCCAGAGCGGCCCGACAGGGGCTAGCCGTTCACCCGGCGGGGAATCGTGAAGGAGTAGAGGACGACTACCGCTCCGCCGCCCATCAGGCTCCAGGGCGCCCAATCCGGCGGCACGACCACTTTCTGCTCCGCGGACGGAACGCCTTCCGGCTTCTTCAGAACGGCTCGTTCGACGGCCAACGCCTCGACTCCCAGCAGGCAGCTGTAAACGCCGAGCGCCAGAAACATTGAGCGAAACATTGGTGGGGACTCCATGCCGAGGGGAGGGGCCGCCGGCGGGACCAGAGGGGGTCCTAGATCCGCGGCTTCCATCAATTGATATCGGAAGGGAGTGCTAGCGTCCTGAACCCATGCCGCCTGCCTCCCCAGCGAGTTCTTCACCCTCAGAATCCGCTTACGCCGTCTGTACCGGTTCTCCGGTAACCAGTTGCCGGACAGCTCATATTGAGTCGCTGCTAGACAATCGGTAGCATCGCGACGCCTCGAACTCCCTCGTCTTCCGCCCCGCGAGACCGGCGCATGCCAGCCAAGCTAACCGTTCTACTCACCTGCAAGGATGAACGGTCGAACATCGGCCCCTGCCTCGACAGCGTCGCTGCGCTGGCCGACGAGATTCTGGTCGCTGACTCGGGCTCGACGGACGGCACGCTGGAGTATGCCCGCAGCCGTCCAGACTGCCGCGTCATCGAGCGCGAATACATCACGGCCGGCGATTTCAAGAACTGGGCGATTCCCCAAGCCAGCTGCGAGTGGGTGCTGATCATCGACGCCGACGAGCGCGTCTCGCCAGCGCTGGCCGCCGAGATACGCAAGTCAATCGACAGCAACCCCGACTGCGACGGCTACTGGCTCGGTCGAGCCAACCACCTGATGGGCCATCGCGTCCACTACACCGACTGGGCCCGCGATCAACTCGTGCGACTTTTTCGCCGCGATCAGGGCCGTTACGAAGGCCCCAGCGATCACGGCAACGTGAAAGTGCGGAGCGAACGCTGCGGCTCGCTCACCGCGTTGCTCGATCACTACACGCTCTGGTCGTGGGCGACCTATCTCCATAAGTTTGATCGCTACACCCGCGTGCAAGCGGAGCAGTGGTATGCTCGCGGCCGCCGCCCGAGCTACTTCCGCATGCTGTTCTCGCCGCCATTGCGATTCTTCCGCGACTACATCCTCCACCGCGGTTGCCTCGACGGCATGGTCGGGCTACAGATCTCGTGGATGAGCGCGTTCTACACGTTCATGAAGCAAGCTCGGCTGTGGGAACTCCACCACGGCCTACAGCAAAAGGACGTCGAACCCGAAGCGATTGCCAAAGCCGAACGCCGCGCCGCGTGAGCCGCGGGTCAACGACCCGCCGGAGCGGTGATCAAGAGACTTCACCACGAAGTCACCAAGGGCTCGAAGACGCACCAAGAATGCTCTCAAAAAAGTGCGCGTGACTTGGGCGATTTGCAAACGACTTCCTTCGTGAATACTTAGTACCTTCGAGCCTTCGTGGTTAATCTCTTAACGGCCAACCAACCGACGACTGCTCCGGCGGCTCGTTGAGCCGCGGCTACTCATCTCCCGCGTAGCCGCCTACAATCACCTCCGTGGCGATGGAAACTGCCGCGGGGGAACTCGCCGACGCCGCAGCGGCGTTGCGGGGGTTGCCCGCTCAACTCGAGACGCATCCCGACTTTTCCGAAGTCCTGACCAGCTTGGCCAACGGCCAGGCGGGGACGCTCGGCGGAGTCTGGGGGTCTTCTCGCGCGCTGGTCGCCGCGGCGCTCGCCCGCCGTTGTCCGCGGACGCTCACGGTCGTCCTGCCTCACGCGGCCGACGTTGATCAACTCGTTGACGACCTCGCCGTCTTCACCGACGCGGCCGCGGAAGCATTCCCCGCCACAGAAGCCGACGCCGGCAATCGCATTGTTCAGGACGAGAACTTCGGCCAGCGGCAACGGCTCATCAAACGGCTCGCTGCCGCCGACGCGCCGGCGATCGTCGTCACCTCGATCCAGTCGCTGCTGCAGCCGCTGCCGAGCGAGGAGCAACTCGACGCGGCCAACCATCGTATCGCCGTCGGCCAGCGGCTCGACCTCAATGCGTTCACTCACTGGCTCGCCGAACGAGGCTGCCAGGGAACGACCGCCGTGGAACTGCCGGGCGAGTTCTCGCTCCGCGGCGGCATCCTCGACGTCTTCCCGCCCGACGCCACCGATCCGCTGCGGATCGAGCTATTCGACGAAGAGGTCGAGTCGATCCGCACCTTCGACGTCGCCACGCAGCGAAGCCTCGCCAGCCTGCCGACCGCCGACGTCACCGTGCTCACGGCCGACGTGAAGCTCCGCACGCACTACGCCAGCTACCTGCCCGAAGGAAGTTGGTTCATGCTCGTCGAGCCGACCGACCTCGACGAGGAAGGGAAGCACTATCACCGCCGGCTCGAACATCCGGAAGAATACTTCGCCACGTCGGTGGCGATGGCCGAGCTGCTGAAGTTCCCGTCAGTCACCGCCGCGGGCGTGCCGGCCGGCTCGTACGAAACGACGGCCCACTTGCAGTTCGAATCGGTCGAGCAATTCAGCGGCGACGTCGCCCGCGTTCGCGGCGAGCTAGAATCGGCCTCGGTCGGACAGCACGTCTATCTCGTGTGCGATACCGACGCCGAGGTCGAACGCCTCGGCGAGGTATTCCGCGAGACGCGGCTCGCGCAAGACGGCCGGCTCCACTTCGCGCGAGGGCGGCTAAGCCATGGGTTTCGTGTTCTTCCGATGGGAAGCGGCGAGGGCTTGATCCTCGTCAGCGCCGCCGAGCTGTTCCATCGCACCGAACTCTCGCGTCCCTCGCAACGCCCCACCGGTCGCGCGATCGACAGCTTCTTGCAACTTCGCGAGGGCGACCTCGTCGTCCACCTCGCTCACGGCATCGGCCGCTACCGCGGGCTGAAGCTGCTCGACAAAGAAGCGGGCGCCGAGGAACATCTTGAGCTTGAGTATGCCGAAGGGACGCGAATCTTTGTCCCCACGAGCAAGATCGAGCTCGTGCAGAAATACGTCGGCGGTCGCAAGTCGAAGCCGATGCTCGCGAAGATCGGCGGCACGGCGTGGCTGCGGCACAAGAAGGCTGCCGAGCGGGCGGTCGAAGATCTCGCCGTCGACATGCTGCAGGTACAGGCGGCCCGCGAAGCGCGCCCAGGCATTTCGTTCCCGGCGGACACGCCTTGGCAGCAGGAGTTCGACGCCGCGTTCCCTTACCAGGAAACGCCCGACCAACTGACGGCCATCGCGGCGATCAAGCAAGATATGCAACTCGCCAAACCGATGGACCGCCTGCTCTGCGGCGACGTCGGATTCGGCAAAACCGAGATGGCGATCCGCGCCGCGTTTAAGGCGATCGACGCCGGCTATCAGGTCGCCGTGCTGGTGCCGACGACGATCCTCGCCGAGCAGCATCGCCGCACGTTCACCCAGCGGATGGCCGAGTTCCCGTTCCAAATCGGCGCCGTCTCGCGATTCTGCACCGCGAAGGAAGAACGCACGATTCTCAAGCAAACGGCCGAAGGGACGATCGATCTGCTCATCGGCACCCACCGGCTCGCCTCGGCCGACGTGCAGTTCCAGAACCTGGGGCTCGTGATCATCGATGAAGAGCAACGCTTCGGCGTCGCGGTGAAGGAGCGTCTCAAGGCTCTGCGCGCGAGCGTCGACGTGCTGACGATGACCGCCACGCCGATCCCGCGGACGCTCCACATGTCGCTCCTCGGCGTGCGGAGCATCTCGAACCTCGAGACGGCGCCGAAGGATCGTCTCGCTGTCGAAACACGGATCGCCCGCTTCGACGATACGCTGATCCGCCATGCGATCTTGAGAGAACTCAATCGCGGCGGGCAGGCCTACTTCGTTCACAACCGGATCCACGACATCCAGAAGGTCGCGCACGAACTCCAGCGGATCGTCCCCGAGGCGACCATCGGCATCGGCCATGGCCAGATGAATGAGACCGAGCTCGAAGAAGTGATGCTCGGCTTCGTGCGGCACGAGTTCGACATCTTGCTCGCGACGACGATCGTCGAGAGCGGCCTCGATATCCCCAACGCCAACACGATCTTCATCGACGACGCCGATCGCTACGGCCTGGCCGATCTCCACCAACTGCGGGGCAGGGTGGGGCGGTACAAACATCGGGCCTACTGCTACTTGCTCGTCGACCAAAAGAAGCACCTCTCGCCCGAAGCGGCGCGGCGGCTGCGAGCGATCGAGGAGTTCAGCCAGATGGGCGCCGGCTTCGCACTCGCCATGCGCGACCTTGAGCTCCGTGGCGCCGGCAACCTGCTCGGCACTCAGCAAAGCGGCCACATCGCGGCGGTCGGCTACGAGCTCTACTGCGCGTTGCTGGAAAAGGCAGTCCGCGAATTGAAGAAGCTGCCGCCGAAAGATTCGGTCGACGTCTCGATCGACCTGCCAGTCGCCGCCTACTTCCCCGAGCGGTACCTCCCCGACATGCGGACGAAGATCGACCTCTACCGCCGCCTAGCGCGGATCGGCTCGGAAGGCGAACTCGACGACCTCCACGCGGAGCTAGCCGACCGCTTTGGCGAAGTGCCGCCGCCGGTTGAGCAACTGGTCGAACTCGCCCGCCTGCGGATTTGGGCTCACCAGAACCTGCTCGAGGCGATCCACCTTGAGGGGAAGTACGCCGTTCTCACCTACACGAACCGCGGACCGCTTAACCGGCTGGTCGAGCGGAGCGGCGGCATGCTGCGAATCGCCGATACGCGTTCCGCGTACCTCGTGCTCGGCCCCGACGCCGACGATCCCGAGCGGGTGCTATCGCGGCTGAAATCTCTCTTGCAGCCAGACGGGGTCGCTCCCTAGAATCCCGCCGCCTTGGGCTCCCTAACGGAGCCGTGCAGCGATCCTGCGCGCGATTATCGACGCCTTTTCCGGCGGCGTTCGCGGCTTGTCGTCCATTGTTTGAACTGAGAACAGCTTCGTGTCGCGACGAACTCTCATCTTGATCGGCGGTTGCCTGACGGCCATGTTCTTGCCGTTGGCGGCGTTCGCTCAATCGCCGTTCGACGCGCCGCCGGTGCCTGGCGCCATGCCAGCCGGCCCCTCGTCGCCGAGCGCCTCGGCCGTTCGCGGCGTCCAAGACAACGTCGATCCGATGAAGAGCCCAGCGATGCCCGCTGGCGCGGCGGGCGTGCCGGCCGCAACCTTCGTCGCCCCCAGCCAACCCTCGATGGCGACGACCGAAGCCCTCGGTCCGCCAATCATTCCCACCGACGCCCAGCCAATCACCGGCAGCGAAATCGTCGCGCGCGTCGAAGATCAGGTGATCCTCGCCAGCGACGTGCTGTGGCAAGTCCACCGGCTGATCGACACGGCCGAGAAGTCGAAGAACATGAAGGTGCCGCCCGAGCAGCGGCCCCAGGTCGAGCGTCTCTATCTGGAAAAGATGGTGACGAACCTGATCGACACGAAGCTGCTGTTCGCCGACTTCCGCCGCACGCTGCCGCCGGAGCAACTTGCCCACGTCGAGAAGACGCTGGCCGAGCCGTTCGAAGCGAACGAGATCCCGAAGCTCTACGAAACCTACGGCGTGAAGGACCGCGTGCAATTGAACGCGGCGCTCGCGCTGCATGGGTCGTCCGTTAAAGACGTTCAGCGGCAGTACGTCGAGAAGATGGTCGCCGGCGAATGGCTGCGGCAGCGGATGCCAAAGTTGAAGGTCGTGACCCATGAGGAAATGCTGGCGTACTATCAGGACCACTTGAAGGAGTACGAGTATCCCGGTTCGATCAAGTGGGAAGAGCTGATGGTCCGCTTCGACCGCTGCGGCGGCGACCGAGACAAGGCGTGGCAGCAGCTCACCGCCATGGGGAACGAAGTCTGGGCGATCGTGAAGATCACGCCCGGCCTGCGGGGTCCCGTCTTTGCTAACGTAGCGAAGACGAAGTCGCACGGGTTTACGGCCTCCGATGGCGGCCTACAGGAAACGTCTCCCGGCTCGCTGATGTGCGAGGATCTGAACACGGCGCTCGAAACGCTCGACTTGGGCCGGATGAGCGAAGGGATCGAAAGCCCGCAAGGCTTCCACATCGTCCGCGTGCTGGAACGCAAGCCGCCCGGGCGAACGCCGTTCACCGAAGCCCAGGCCAAGATTCGCGAACTCCTCGAAGCAGAGCAAAAGGAAGTCCTCGTCGCCGAGGAACTCGTCAAGCTCCGCAAGACGGCCCGCGTCTGGACGATCTTCCACGGCGACCTCAACGGGCCGCGGCTAACCGAACTGCTCGACAACAAGCCGCAGAGGCGTTGAGCGGGGTTAAGGCGCCGGGGAATACAGCTGCCCCCGTGTTCCCATGCGGGTTCTCCTCGTTCCCACGCTTCGCGTGGGAACGGACTCTTCGACGCTCCGCGTCATTTCCCTGCACCCGGCGGCGGCTGAATTACACTCTCTTAACAATTGCCGCAGAGCGGCGGGGGCGGCGTTCCCACGCGGAGCGTGGGAACGAGGTTGCGGCCCTATTTCCTGCGCCCTGAACCCTTTTCTCGCGCATTGAACCCGTTCGATGCGCCCGGTAAACTTCATAGCTCCGCAATTTCGCCCCGTTTCGCCCTCGGGCGGCGGTTCTTCTGCGGAACTCCCATCTGCCTGTCTAGCCCGCCGTGTTCGCCGAAAGGATCGTCCGATGTCTGAGGTTGCCAAGCTCTCTACCCCCGACGGCAAGCAACTCGAGCTCCCCGTCGTCGTCGGTACCGAGCAGGAACGGGCGGTCGACATCAGCAAGCTCCTCGGCTCGACCGGCTACATCACCCTCGACGAGGGGTACGTCAACACGGGCGCCACGACGAGCGCGATCACCTTTCTCGACGGCGAGAAGGGGATCCTGCGGTACCGCGGCTACCCGATCGAAGAACTCGCCGCCAAGTGCACCTTCATCGAGGTCGCTTATCTGCTGATCTACGGCGAACTGCCGACGCAGGCCAAGCTCGATCACTTCCGGGACACGCTCTCGCGGCACACGATGCTGCACGAGGATATGAGCCTGTTCTACAACGGCTTCCCCCGCGACGCCCACCCGATGGCGATCCTCGGCTCGGTCGTCGGGGCGATGTCGACCTTCTACCAAGACTCGCTCGACCCGCACGATCCCGAGCAGGTCGACGCCTCGATCGTCCGTCTCGTCGCCAAGCTGCCGACGATCGCCGCCTTCGCCTACAAGAAGTCGGTCGGCCAGCCGCAAATGTACCCGCAGAATTCGCTCGACTACTGTGCGAACTTCCTGCGGATGATGTTCGCCGTGCCGAGCGAAAACTACGAAGTCGACCAGGACTTCGTCGACGCCCTCAACCTGCTGCTGATCGTCCACGCCGACCATGAGCAGAACTGCAGCACCTCGACGGTGCGGATGGTCGGTTCGTCGAACGCGAACCTGTTCGCCTCGATTTCGGCCGGCATCAGCGCCCTGTGGGGTCCGCTGCACGGCGGGGCGAACGAGGCCTGCGTCCAGATGCTCGAGCAGATCCGTCGCGACGGCTCGAACGTCAAGAAGTACGTCGACATGGCGAAGGACAAGAACAACAACTTCCGCCTGATGGGCTTCGGCCACCGCGTCTACAAGAACTTCGACCCGCGGGCGACGATCATCAAAGCCGCCTGCCACCGGATTCTCAAGAAGCAGGCGATCAAAGACCCGATCTTCGACATCGCCCTGGAACTTGAACAGGTCGCCCTGAACGATCCTTACTTCATCGAACGGAAGCTCTACCCGAACGTCGACTTCTACTCCGGCGTGGTTTACCGCGCGATCGGCATTCCAGAGCAGATGTTCACCGTGCTATTCGCCATCGGCCGGCTGCCGGGATGGATCGCTCACTGGGTCGAAATGCACGCCAACCCGGCCAAGAAGATTTGCCGTCCGCGGCAGGTGTACACCGGCCCGACCGAGCGGCCGATTCCGGCGATTGGGGACCGGTAGAGGGTTCGGGGTTCAGAAATGCCCCGTGCACTCGTTCGCACGCTCTGAGTGGGAACGCTGAGGGCGACGCTCTGCGTCGCGATGCTTGGGCGGATGCTCAAATCGCCATGGGGCGGGGCGTTGCGTGGGGGCCGCCTGGTCGCTGAAGCGACTCAGGCCGATCGGGCGAATGGGGAGCGAGCTCTCGGGTCACGGACCGCGTTGATGTCGCGTCGTGTCGCATCGCATCCGTAGTGAAAGTCGCATTTTAGGCGACACTAGCGACTCACGGTAAGTTCTTTCCCGTGCTCGCTTTGCGAGTTTCATGTCGCGTGTCGTGTCGCTTTTACCCTCCGTTCGGGGGGCATGCGACAGCGGCGGTTTGATTGTCAAAGAACGGTTCAATTCCTCGTTCCCACGCTCCGCGTGGGAACGTCCGGGCGACGCTGTGCGTCGCGTCATGCTTACCGGGAACGGCGGCCACGCCCCCTCGTCTCGGCATCTGCCGATCGTTCGCATGTCGACGCTGCGCGACGACGGCGCCTGATGGCTCCCAACGGCCCTGCGCGACGCGGAGCGTTGGAGGCGGCGTTCCCACGTGGAGCGTGGGAACGAGCGGGCACAGCTTGGGTTCAGGCTAGCGAAATGGGTGGCCCAGTTTCAACACAAAACTGGTCCGAAAAAATAGCCCCGGGCTTCGCCCGGGGGTGGCAGCACGCGCCGTTACGCCTTGCGGAATGGATCGCGCCCCCCCGGGCGGAGCCCGGGGCTAGGGAATTGCATAACTGGGTGGGTGCAGCGTTGCGGCCGAGCGAGCCGTTTGGCGGAGCGGCCCGGAGGCCGTGGGCCTCCGGCTATTGAGCCGGAGAACGAGGCGGGCGGTCACAAGGGCGCATAAAAAAACCACGGGGCGCCGAGGGGCGCCCCGTGGGTCGTTGGTTGATGCTGCAGAGCGGCGGCAGCTTAATAGGCGTCGTCGCTCGGCTCGGTCGAATTTTTGTCAGTCGGCAAATCGGACTGCTTGTGATTCGAAGTCATCAATTGGGCGTAAACGAACGGATCGACTTGATCAGTGAGCAACTCAACTTGTCCAGCCATGAAGGCGACGTTGACGCCCCCAGGATGATTACTCGAGGGGAGGCCTGGACGGGGATTCAAATCAGTCGCTGTAGGATTGGCTGCAAAAATGCCATCCATCCCTTGGAAAGTGTCATATCCAATGGGCTCTCGCGAGCCGTTGATACGAGCCTTTAAGTCGTTAGCCACCACAGCAGGACGTTCCCAACCGAATCCGAAATGGTAGGGCTGATCCTTTGTACCGGTGTAATCGGTGCGGTTGAGATATCCCCAATCAAGAGCAGCCAAGCTCTCAGACAACATCATCGTCTTGGTGCTTCCATCGCCCTTGCCTTGCACATACGCGAAAGACATCACAACCTTCGGAGTCCCGTTCGCTCCATCTCGGGGATCGCTGGTGGGCGTCCAATTCGGGCTAGGAGTCTGCTCCTTCAAGTCGGTGATTCGGGTGCGGTCGAAGAACAAGCCGTTGGCCGCGTTCTCATGGTCGGCATTGGCGGTGAAACCATCAGTGGCGCGAGGCTGATTCCGCCAGCCGGTGTTGGCGACGTAGGCGGTTACCGGCTGCCCTTGCGTGACCGGTGGGTTGCTCGGGCAAACCAAAATCTCTAATCCGGTGAAGTTGCTCTGCCCCGTCACGCTGCCATCAAAATCCATCTTTCCCGAACTCCACATCTCGTAAATCTGATTCTGCTCAAGTTGCGGAAAGACGGTGACATACCAGGGCGCCCGCACCATTTGCTGGCTTCCCTTAATACCTAAGGTATTGATGTAGCCGGGCAGATCCTTAGTCGACGTCTCGCGAATGGCCAGAGCCTTCGACAGCTGCGTCAGATTCGCCGAACACGTATTCCGGCGAGCCGCTTCACGAGCCGCCTGGACGGCGGGGAGCAGCAGGCCAACAAGGGTGCCGATGATGGCGATCACCACCAATAGCTCGACGAGCGTAAATGCTTTGCGGTTTGATTGCCTCATCTCTGCGATTCTCCCTGTTCTGTCCGTTTGACGAGTGCCCCTGGCCTGGGTCGCGCAGGTCGAGGATACACGAGAAATAATGGCGCATCGGGGGCGCGACCCTGCATCTCAAATTGTCGCAAATAGCCGGGGAAAAGTCCAGCAAATCCGCGGCTGACGGATTTGTCAGCCACGGATCAGCCGCAAATTGGCCGTGGGAGAGCGGGGGCCGCTGCGGAACTCGCTGCGTTCCGGCGAAATGCGTCGGCTTGCCGGCGGCTGCCCATGGGCTTGCGCACCGGCGACCAGTCCGCACGGCCTCCGGCAGCGCTTGAGCGTCGTCGTCTCAGCAGACGCGCCTCAATAATCGTCATCGCTCGGCTGGGGCAATTGGGCCTCGAATTTGACGAACGCCGGGTCTTTGAGCGTCGACTCCTTATGGCTCGACGTCATCAGTTGGCAGTAGACGACCTGATCGATCTTCTCGGCGAGAAACCGCACCTGTCCTGCAACAAACGCCGCATTCACTCCGTCGCCGTGCTGACTCGACGGAAAACCGTCGCGATCGACCATCTCGCTCACGCCCTCATAACTCGAGGTCGTATCGCGACCGTTGATGCGCAATTCGTCAGCGAAGCTGTAAGGGTCGATGCCGATCGTGTGCTTCGGCTGAACCCACGTGAAGCCGAAGTGGTACTTTGCGTCCGGCGTCTTGTCGTATTCGTCTGGCTGCCCTTCCGGCGCCCCCGAGTACCCATAGCGTACGGTCCGCACGCTCTCTGAAAACATGAGCGTACCGGTCGATCCGTCGCCGCGCGACTGAATGAATGCGAGCGTCATTTTCTTCATCGGCGCATCTTCGTCGGGAGTGTCTCCGTCCAATGTATCGCCGGAATCGGTCCCGAGCATGTTGATGTCAGCGTGATCGGCGCGACGCGAGTTATTGAGAAACACGCCGTTCGCAGCCGTTTCTTTCACATTGCCAGACGAGTCTTGATCGACCCACTCGCCGCAGTTGGCGACGTAGGCCAACCTACCGTCGTCTTTCGATAGCGGTGGATTGCTGGGGCAGACGAGTGTTTCCACGTACTGGAACGCGTTGTAATTTCCCTTCGCCCAGCGATCGTAGAGCGCCCCTTGCTCGAGACTCGGAAACATATAGACGACCCAAGGAGCTCTGGTTGCTTGGCCGTTCGGTACGCCGATCGAGTTGATATATCCCGGGAACTCGCCGAACTTTCCTTCGTACATCTGCATTGCCTTTGCAAGCTGGCCGATGTTGCTCGTGCACTGATTGCGTCGCGACGCCTCGCGCGCACTTTGCACCGCGGGAAGGAGCAGCCCGACTAACGTCCCGATGATGGCGATCACCACCAACAGCTCAACGAGCGTAAATCCGCTGCGGCTTGCCCGCGCACAGCGTCCACCTGTTCTGGCCCATTTCATGGTCACGAACTCCCTGTTCCACGAGGAGAGAAGACACCGGGGGGAGTGACAATCCAGGCACGATAACGGCGGCCTCTATCTCGCCGAAATCGCGTCCCTTCTGCCCCCAGCCTGCACATTATGCGGAAATAGCGTTGCGGATGTCAAATTTGTCGACATTCGGGCGGGGAAACGGAAATTAGAGAGGCGAGGATGAATGCGCGGCCGGACTGGTCGCTGAGGCGATCAGTCTGACGTGGGGGACGGGGAGCCAACGTGCGGGGCTGGAAATACGCGGCAAACGGGCTGATTGGCGAATAATTATCAAACGGGGCCGGTTTCGTTGACAGCCCGCAGCCCCCTGCCTAAAAGACAGACTGAACGCACAATCTGACGGGCGGCGGGAACAAACATTCACCGCAAGCCTTACGAAAAACTTATCCTCAGAGCCAGAGATACAGAGAACGGCTCCGCGGTTATTCCGCGGTGCCGTTTTTTTATTGGTTGTGCTTTTCACCCGCGACGTTTTTGCCTTCGATTGGCCCCTCTTCTCTCAACACTGGAGCGACCGCTCATGAAAACAACTTTCAAACGACTTTTCTTCGGCTGCCTGCTGGCGGTCCTGCCGGGGGGGGCCGCCCACGCGCAAGCGACGTTCAACTTTTCCGGCGGCACGACGTTCACCGGCGTTACTGACACGATTCCGATCCGGGCCAACAGCCCCGGCGGCAACTCGATCGGCACGATCTCGGCGATCGTCTTCGACCCGACCAGCCAGGTCGGCGGCGAGTACAACCGCATCTATTTCACCAACCGCGAGCAAACCACCGGCACGGCGGTCGGCGGGTTGTACGTGACTGATCGCATCACCGAAACGGTCACGCTAATTGGCTTGCAGTCGGGGACTGCGAATACCAATACCAATCCGTCATCACTGGCGATCGACAGCACGGGAACTGTGTACTTGGGCCGCGACGTTTCGCCGCAACTCTGGCGGGTGAACAGCCCGCTCGCGTCGCCGACATTCACTCAGATGCTGGGGAACTACGGCACCGCCACCACCGACGATGATCCGATCAGCATTAGTTGGGTGCCGAGCACCAATCAGGTGATGGTGTTCGACCAAGGGCTCGACACCGATCCGCCGGTAGCCGTATCGCTCGTGAACGCTGGTTCGACGTCGGCATCGCCGTCGTACACGACGATTTGGACCGCTACGCCGGCTGTCGACAACAACATCCGCGGCATGTTCAGCACGTTCGATAACTACGGCTACCTCACCTATGCGGCGCTGCCGTTGGAAAGCGGTTTGGCGGCGATCTACCGGGTCGACCTGGCCGGGAACTTGCAAACGTTTCTGCTCAGCGGCATCACGTCGTCGCTCACGCTGGACGATTCGATCGCGGTGAATCCGCTCGACGGATCGGTGTGGCTGCCGATCAACACCGGCGGCACCGACCGGACGTACTACCGAGTCGATGTGGCAAAGGCCGCGCTGCAATCGCCGGGGGTCTACTTGGCGAGCACGACGGCGGAGTTTACGGCGACCGGCCTCAATGGCGGGCAGAACAGCGTGGCGTTCTCGCCCGATGGGAAGTGGCTGGGGATCGCCGTGCCGGATGGGGCGGACACGATCTACCTGCTGCAGACGAAAGCGGCGGTGCCGGAACCGGCGACGCTCGGCCTAGCGGGAGTGGCGCTGCTCGGCTGCGTCGCGGCGCGGCGGCGGAAGTAAGCGCTGTTTGGCGGCGGTTGATGGTTTGATGATCGCACGGGCCGGCCGGGGGAATTCCTTCGGCCGGCCCGTTTTTTGTGGCTCGACGATTGGTATTAGCCCCCGGCTCTTTAAATCGGGGGTTGGCGGGGCCACCGGCACGAAGGGGGACGGCGCACTCCCCCGGTTTGAAGAACCGGGGGCGAAATCAATGCGGCGGGGGCGAATCAAAGCGTCGCGGGCGACGAGCACGGATGCGGGGCTCGTTCCGTGAGACTTTGCCGAAAATGCCGCGAATGCCGGCATCCTTAACACCGCCCGCGGGCCCTGGTATCCTGCTAGGCTCGCCGCGCTGCGGCGGAGGCTCTGGAGGCTACCCCGGCGAATGACTCGGGGACTGGCCGCGACGCTCTGGCTGAAGCCGGGAGCCGATCGCCGGCTCGCCGATCAACGAACTTACCTTTCGCGTGGGAGAATCTAGGAATGTCGATGTTCATCGGAGAGGCACTGGCTGGCGAAGGAAATGAGATTGCCCATATCGACCTGCTGATCGGCGACAAGGCCGGTCCGGTCGGCGTGGCGTTCGCCAACGCTTTGGCCCGTCAGAGCGAAGGCCACAGCAACCTGCTGGCCGTGCTCACGCCGAACTTGGCCGTGAAGCCCGCCACCGTGATGATCACCAAGGTGACGATCAAGGGCGCCAAGCAAGCCGTGCAGATGTTCGGCCCGGCCCAAGCCGCCGTCGCCAAGGCCGTCGCTGACAGCGTCGGCGAAGGCGTCATCAAGAAGGGTGACGTCGAGAACTTGGTGATCGTCTGCGGCGTGTTCATCCACTGGGAAGCTGCCGACGACAAGAAGATTTACGACTACAACTACGAAGCCACCAAGATGGCGATCAAGAACGCGATGGAAAGCAAGCCGAGCGCCGATGAGATGCTCGCTGGCAAGGATGCGGCGGCGCATCCGTTCCGTGGGTTCTAAGAAATGGCTATTGGCTGTCGGCTATCAGCTGTCGGCCAGTCAGGAATGAGAATGGGCCACGCGTCGCGCTGGGCGCGGCGCGTGGCTTTTTTTGTGAGTGATCGGAGATCGGTGACTGGTGATCGGTCATTTGAATTTTCCGTTCACTGATAACCGATCACCAGTCACTCGCCCCTTGAAACATTATGTCCCTCAAAAAAATCCTCGTCTGCCTCGACGCTGATCCGCAGCCGAGCGTGTTTGACGGCGTGGTGGCGGTTGATTCGGGCGTCGACTTTTTGTTTCGCCATGGCGGCGTGGCGGCTGCTCAGGTGCGCGACCTCGTCTACGGGGCGATGTTCACGCGCGGGCCGCAGGAACTGAAGAACACGGCCGTGTTCATCGGCGGGTCGGACGTGACGGCAGCCGAAGCGCTGCTGAAGGCTGCGGCCGACTCGTTCTTCGGGCCGATGCGGGTGTCGGTGATGCTCGACGCCAATGGGGCGAACACTACCGCGGCGGCGGCGGTACTTGCGGCACGGCGGCATGTGCCGCTTTCCGGGGCGATCGTCACCGTGCTGGCCGGCACGGGCGCCGTCGGTCGGCGAGTCGTACGATTGCTGGCGAGCGAAGGGGCCCGGGTGCGCGTGGCCTCGCGCAAGCTGACGCATGCCGAGGGAACGTGCGACAAGATCAGCCGGATCGTGCCGGGCGCCGATCTCACGGCGTGGACGAACGAAAACGCGATGGCGGCGGCGACGGCGGTTGAAGGCGCCCAGGCGGTGATCGCCTGCGGCCCTCCGGGCGTCGAGTTGTTGCCGAAGGGTTATCTCGCCCAAGCGGCAGGGCTGCAGGCGGCGATCGACCTGAACGCCGTGCCGGCTCATGGCCTGGGCGACGTGGCGCCGACCGATAAGGCGACGCACCATGGCGCCATCGTCTGCTACGGCGCCCTCGGCGTCGGCGGGACGAAGATGAAGATTCACAAAGCGGCAATCGCGAAGCTGTTCACCCGCAACGACCTGGTGCTCGATGCGGATGAGATTTATGCGATCGGGAAAGAACTTTAGGTCGCTGATCGACTGAGCCGCTCGATTTTATTGACAGGATAACAGGATTTCGCGGATCGACAGGATTGCTGAAGGCCGCCGATCACAACGGAAATCTCGCGTCTCGGCTTAGAGTACAAAGCTTTTTCAAATCCTGTAAATCCGCGAAATCCTGTTATCCTGTCCATTTTTCAAGCAAGCTAGCCAATTCAAATTAACCCCTCGCCACATTTGATTCGAGGGACATGGGAACCAGTTATTGATGGCGAAACGCCGTTCAGGTAAATCTTCACGCTCTAGCACGCACGTTTCCGTTGAGCGGATGCGCAGCGGGCAGGGGTATGTGCTCGTCCATCCGCGCGACGTGATGGAGTGCGCTGAAGATCTCGAAGAAGTTCGCGAGATGATCGCCGTCGGGGAAGCCGACGTGGCGGTCGACGAGCTTCGCTGGCTGGTTGAAACGTGCCCCGAGATGATCGAGGCGCACTATCTGCTGGGCAAACTTGCCGTCGAAGCGATGGGCGACGTGGCCCTCGGCCGCGGGCATTTTGGGTTTGGCTATCAGGTGGGGCAGCGCGTCCTCGCGAAGGCGAAGAACCCGACGCCAGTGCCGGCGCTTCATCCGGCGAATCGCCCCTTCTTCGACGCCGGCCGCGGGTTGGCGTGGTGCCTGGCGGAACTCGGCAAGCGCGACATGGCGCTCGAGGTGATCGAGCACTTGCTTCGCTGCGATCCGAGCGACCCGCTTGGCCTGGGGGGGTGGATCGATGAAATCCGCACGGCGGGGGCGCCGATCGTCGAACTCGGCGGGCTCATTCTGCCGCCGCGGGAAGAGTAACTACGAAGACTCGAAGGACTCACGAAGAAGTCTTTTGACTATTCAAGCTTCTTCTTCGTGCCAACCTTCGTGCCTTAGATCCTTCGTGGTTGCATTTAGCATTTCACGGCAGCGGCACGTTTTCGAGTTTGAAATCGACCGGCACCGAGACCACCGACGCCGGGGTGCGGTAGACCCAGTCGTAGTCTTTCAGCTCGCGGCCTTCGGGAAGTTCGTAAAAGAATGCGAAGCCGATTTCGTCTTCGGTTTGCATCGTCGTTTCGAAGCCGGCGTTGTCGAGCGATTGGCCTTTCTTGTCGACGAGCTTCGCGGTGTTCTGAAAGACCCAGCCGCCGTCGACGGTGAGACCGGCGTCGTTGCCCTCGACCTTCAGCTGCATGTAGACCTCCCACAGCGCTTGATTTTTGACGACGCGTTCAATCGTCACCGCCACTTCGCCGGCCCGCTTCGTGACGTCTTTCGCAGTGGCGAGATTGTCGAACCTCAATTCTGCTAAACGTCCCGGCACGAGCGCGGTCATCCGGCCCTCGACGGTGGCGAGCTTTTGCGACGTGCGGGCCGGCAACTGCAGCGAGGCGACGACGTCGGTGGCGCGGCTTTCGGCCTGGACCTCGACGTCGAACACGATGTCGCCGGAGACGACCGGCGTCGGGCGGCCATCGTCGCAGACGGCTTTGAGATCTTCGGACCGCATCGAAAGGCCAATCGGCCGCAGCCGTGGCTCCCACGAAATTTCGAGGTCGATCGACAGGCCGCTTTGGTCGGGGTTGCGAATGCCGCGCTGCGACGAGGCTCCGGTCGGTTCAATGCGGAAGGGGCCGGAGTAAACGGCACGCCCGCCGCCGCGACGCAGCACACCCTGGTCGCGATCGATGATCGCCAGCGATTCGCCGCCCGCGTCGCTGTAGGGCGACATTTGCACGCTATCGAGGATCGTATCGACGGCCTTCCAAAACGGCTCCTTCTCGCCGCGGTAGGTCACCTTCTTCTCGGTGTCGGGCTGGCCAAACTCGTCGCGGTAGTCGACCAAGCGATTGCCGGTCTGCTTCTCGATCTCCTTCAGCGCGTCGCCGAGCGGAACGTCGGCGAGGTCGAGCGTGAGCGTCGTTCCCTCGATCGCCCGCTGGGCGGTGCGGAGGCGAATCTCGTTGGCGATTCGCGTGAGTCGCACTTGGACTTCTTGCGGCATCTCGTCGTTGGGCTGGGGGAGCAGGTTGACGAACGCCTCGCTCGCGGCGGCGACGCCGGCTTGGGTTCCTAATTCGATGAGCTGCTGCTCCGCCGCATCGCGAGCGGCTTTGTCGGCAGCGTCGAGTTGCTCGACGAGCTTTTCAACCGCTGCTTTGTCGACCTGCGGCTCATCCACCGACGCCGCTTCGCTCTTCTCAGCGGCGGTAGACTCTTCGGCAACTGGCTTCTCAACGGCGGGTTCATCGGCCCATGAGATCGATGGAGCCAGCAGTGCGACCGAGCAGAACAGGGCGGCCAAGGGGACGGGAGTGGCGAATCGCATAGGAGTCGTACGGGCCCGGCGGTGCGAAATGGGACGGGGCCGGCGGCGGGCCGGCGACGAGTGGGGTCGCACCGATTGTACCGTCAATCGCCGCTGGGACGCACGCCGCCCGGCGGAAATGATCTAGAGTTAGATATGAAACCGACCCAGCGAATCTCAATCGGCGCGATCATTCTCGGCAGCCTGTGGCCCAACGTGACCGCTGGCGCCGAGCAAGTCGCGAGCATCCCGGCGCCGTTCATGATGCAGGCGATGGTCGCGGGCAAGCCGGTCGACGGCCAACCGCTTGTTTGGAACGACCAGCAGATGTATTTGCTCGGCCGCGACGGCGCCCTCAACGAATTCAAGCCCAGCGATGCGAAGAATGCGAAACGCTACGGCAAGGGGTTTGTCGGTTACAGCGCTCAGGAGCTGAAGAACAAGCTCCGCGACGAGTTCGACCGCAGCTTCGAGATTTCGATGACGCCCCACTTTGTCGTCGTCCATCCGCATGGCGAATGGCGCGAGTGGGGCGAGCGGTTGGAAGCGCTCTACCGTTCGTTCACCCACTACATGGGCGTCCGCGGCTTTCGGCTCACTGAACCGGCGACGCCGCTGGTGGCGGTGGTCTTCCGGACGCAGGAAGATTATTACCGCCACGCCGCCGCCGACGGCACGCCGCTGCCGGCCGGGACGCTGGGTCACTACTCGCCGGTCAGCAATCGCGTCTTCCTCTTCGACACCGCCGAGGACAACGGCGACGCCGATTGGTCGACGAATGCTGAAACAATCATCCACGAAGCGACGCATCAAACGGCTTACAATGTCGGCGTCCATCGTCGCTTTGCCGTCCAGCCGCGGTGGCTGCTGGAAGGGCTGGCGATGATGTTCGAAGCCCGTGGCGTGTGGGACAACGCCTCGCTGCAGCAACAGGCAGCGCGGATCAATCAAGAACGCCTCGGCGATTTCCGCAGCGGCGCGAAGAACCGCCCGGCCGATTGGCTGACGCAACTTGTAGCGAGCGATGCGCCGTTTCAAAGCCACGCGGTTAGCGCCTATGCCGAGGCGTGGATGCTAACGTTCTACCTGTGCGAGACGCGACCGCAGGAGTACAGCAATTACTTGGCGCGGGTCGCCGCGCGGCCGGCGTTTAGCGATTACACGCCGCAGGAGCGGATGGCCGATTTTACGGCGGCGTTTGGGAAGGATCTTTCGCTGCTTTCAGCGCAGCTGCAGCGTTACGTCGATGAGTTGCCGTAGGTGATTGCGGCGCGTTCTTGTTTTTAGCCCCCGGTTCTTCAAACCGGGGGTGGTTTGGGTTTGCGGCGCGATGGCGTGACGGCGCACGCCCCCGGTTTGAAGAACCGGGGGCTAATTCGCACGGCGTGCTACAACGGTGCGGGGACGTCGCGATTGCAGAAAATCGCGGCGCTGGCGGCGAGGGCTCCGCAACCTAGCCCCAGCAAGCAGCCATTGTATTGCCAGAACAGCGGCCAGAACGCCGCCGGGTCGCGATGGATGCCGATGGTGAGCAGCGTCGGTTCGTACACCGACAAAATCGTGAGCCGATTCATCCACTCGAAACGATCGTTGAGTCGGCCCACGATCATCAGCGTCAGCTCGACGACGTAGAACCCGATCACCAATCCCACCGCTTGCGAGCGGCTGCGCACGAGGGCCGAAATCAGCGTCGCGGCACCGGTGATGAAGACGCCGAGACAGGCAAAGTTCACCGCGGCCGGGGCCAACTGCCGCCACGCCGGCGGGTCTTCGTACCTGCTAAACTCCAGCCCCAGCTTCACGCCAAGCCAACTGGCCGCCGCCATCAGCAACACGCCGATCAGCGTCACGGCCGTGTGCGTCGTCACCAGCGTCAGCCGGCGGACCGGTTGAGCGAGCAACATTTCCATCGTGCCGGCGCCGATGCGGCCTGCCAGGCAATCGGTCGCACGCGTGACGGTCCACAGCCCGAGCAACATCAGCAGGCCGAACTCTTCGAAGCTAAACGCCACGCGGCCCAGCGGCGAAGCGAGATCCTCGATCGGCACCGGCAGCAGGCCTTGGAAGATCTGCAGCCCCTCCGAAAAGAACTTGATGAATGCATCGACCTTAATGTGAGACGCCACCCACACCCGCAACCAGGTGAAGCCGAGGGAGAGCAGTGCGCAGCTCGTCATCAGCAGCCAACTGTCGCGGAACGATCTGCCGAGCAGCACGCGGTTCATTCGTCACCGCCGATCGCCGGGTGATGGCGCTCGTAGACGCTGCGGAGTCCGATCGGTTCGATCTGCAGTTGCGCGAGCGGCTGTTCCGCTAACCAGCCGAGCAGCGGGGCGAGTTCGCCGCGGGTGATGATCGAGACCGCCTGATCGCGGCCGGCGTGCATTTCGATCGACTCGGCCAACTGCGGCGGAGCAGGGGAGAGGGGCCCGGTAAGCACCGCCTGAATGCGATGCTGCCGCCGCACGTCGATGACGCGAACGGCGTCGACGAGGCGGCCCGCCTTCAGCACGAGAACGCGATCGCAAACATCTTCGACCTCTGAAAGCACATGCGATGAGAAGAGAACCGTCTTCCCTTCGTTGCGGGCGTCGCGAATGAGTTCGACGACGTCGCGGCGGACCGTGGGATCGAGGTTAGCCGTCGGTTCGTCGAGAATTACCAGCGGCACGTCGGGGGTGAGCGTCACCGCGAGGGCCAGCTTTTGCCGCATGCCAGTCGACATCTGCCGTACGCGGCGGGTGAGATCGAGCTGCAACCGCTCGGCCAGGCGGAGCGAGCGCTCCAGCGACGCATGCCGCAACCGAGCAAAGAAAGCGAGCGTTTGCCGGCCGTTGAGTTGGCGGAACAGCCTCGCATCGCCGGGCAGATAAGCGAGCTTTCGGTGGACGGCGACCGATTCGGCGTAGCAATCGAGCCCGTCGATGCGGGCTGTGCCGCTCGTCGGCTTGAGGTAGCCGAGCAGGAGTCGCAGCAGCGTTGTTTTGCCGGCGCCGTTTGGGCCGAGCAGGCCGAGAATCTCGCCGCGCGGCACCTCGAAGGTGCAGTCGAAGAGCGCCGCGAGCTGTCCGTAACGTTTCGACAGCAGGTCGGTCTGAATGAACACGAGCGCAACTTCCTTGGCGAATCGTGGTCACCTACGTGCGCCGGATACGGTCGGCGCCGCGAGCCGTTGCGGACTCGCGGCATGCGTCACGCTGGCGCTACGCGGCGGGGGCGGCCTCGGCGGCCGGTTCGGTTGCCGGAGCTTCGGCAGCCGGCGCTGCCGTTGCATCAGCGGGAGCCGCGGCGCCTTCCGCACCTTCAGCGGGAGCATCGAGCGGCGTCGCGCCTGGAGCGGCGAACAATGTCTCATTCACCTTCGGCAGCATGATTTGAGCAAACTTGTAGGCCACGTTGTCCGTGACCGACTCATCGCGTTCCTTCATTGGCGCCGTGAAGTACATCTTGTAGAGCGCTCTGTTGTTGCCGAACGCCAATCGCGTGGCATCGGGCGCCACCCAATCCTTTTGCTCGCCAGTGTCGGGGTTCCATGCCCAGAAGACGCGGACCAGCGGCCCGCCGGCGCCGAGGGCGGCTTCTTTACGGAACCGGGCGGTGTGGAACTCGCCTTCCTTATCGGTCCCTTCACCCTTGATCCGCTGCTGAAGCTGCGTGCCGTCCATCGCAAAGCCTTGGCTCGGATAGCAGACGTCGGGCGTATGGCGAGAAATGTCGCGGGCATGACCGACGATCAGCCACAGATCGACTTCTTCGCCCGTCTCTTCATTCTTGTAAACGCGCGAGATGTGACTCACGGCGCCCGCCGTTTTAAGCGTCTCTTCCGGCACCGGCCGATCGACGCCAACCCACGGGCCCACCTTCTTTGGCAAGGTAGCGAACTTTTGGTGGAACTGTTCGGCGGAAACGCTCGAACCATTCAAACGATCGGAGTACACGCTTTCCCAGAACGTCATCGACACGATGAGAACGACGGCGACGGCAACGGGAATATACAAACGCGTCATGAATGAATCTCGAAGAGACGTAGATGGACCGCCTCCCACGCTCGAAACGGAAGTCGAGCCGCGGCGAAGACTTAATTCACGGTAGGCGCGTTGCCGAAGAGTGTCAAGCAACGGCCTCGGCAGGCGGCAGAACCGTCACAATCGGGCCGGAAACCGGGCGGTTTGATGGGTTGCGGCCGCGCGCGCCGCTGCCCGTTAGCCGGAGGCAAGCCTGCCTCCGGGAAGACCGCCGGCAGACTCGCCAACGGCTAAGAAATGGGCGCCGCTGGCATCCTGCCAGTGCTGCAGCGGGTACTCGCTCGACACTTCTCACTGGCAAGATGCCAGTGGCACCCACCGCGCGTGCCCCGCAGCCGCCGGCTTAGTGTTCCGCCAGCTGCTCGTCCTCGAGCCCGAGCCGCTTCATTTTCTTATAGAGCGTCGTGCGGTTCACCCCAAGCGAGTCGGCGGTGGCGTTGCGATTCCAGCCGTTCGCTTCGAGCACCTCGAGAATGATTTGCCGCTCTGGTTCTTCGAGCGCTTCTTTGAGCGTCCGATGCCCGCCCCGTGTCACGCGGATCGCCGAACCGCCGATGATGTCGCGCGGCAAGTCGGCCGGGGTGATGAGCTCCCCCTTGCCGAGCAAGACGGCCCGTTCGACGACGTTCTGCAGCTCGCGGATATTGCCGGGCCAAGCGTAGGCCTCCAGCGCGGCGACCGCCTCTTCGGTGAAGCCAGTTACCTTGCGGTTCGTATCTTCGCGCAGCTCGTTGAGGAACGTTTGCGCAAGGAGCAACACGTCGCTGCGACGGGCGCGGAGCGGCGGCAGTTCGACGTTGATCACATTGACGCGGTAGTACAGGTCTTGGCGGAACTTGCCCTCGGCGACCGCCTTCGACAGATCTTCGTTCGTGGCGAGGATCACCCGCACGTCAACCTTGAAGGTCTTGTCGCCGCCGACTTGTTCGAACTGCAGTTCTTGCAATACGCGGAGCAGCTTCACCTGCATCGCCGGGCTGGCGGTGCCGATTTCGTCGAGAAAGATCGTGCCGCCGTCGGCCTGCATGAACTTGCCGACCTTGTTGCCAGTAGCGCCGGTGAACGCACCGGCCACGTGGCCGAACAGTTCGCTTTCGAGCAAGTTCTCCGGAAGGGCGCCGCAGGCGACTTCGATAAACGGCTTGCCGCTGCGGCGGCTGCGGCGATGAATCGCACGGGCGATCATGCTCTTGCCGGTGCCGCTTTCGCCGGTCACGAGGACAGTCGCCTTCGTATCGGCGACGCTATCGATGACGTCGAAGATCCGCCGCATTTGCGCGTCGTGCCCGACGACGTTGTCCATGCCCTTGCGTTTGTCGAGTTCACGCTTGAGCTGGGTGTTCTCTTCGATGACTTTGTGCTGCGTGAAGGCACGTTCGATCGAGACGAGCAGTTCGTCGTCGATCAGCGGCTTCGTCAGGTAGTCGAGGGCGCCAGCACGCAACGCTTCGACCGCGGCGTCGGGATCGCCGTAGCCGGTCATGAGGATAACCTGGCTCTCGGGGTGCGAACGGCGGACTTGCTCAAGCAAATCGAGGCCGTCGCCATCCTTCAGGCGGACGTCGACGAGCAGCAGGTCGTACGACTTGCGGGCGAGACGCTCATTCGCTTCGGCGACGCCGCGCACTGCGTCGACTTGCAGACCGTGGCTGCGGAGCCAATCGGCCATCGAATCGAGCACCTGACGATCGTCGTCAACCAGCAGCAGTGAACCGTGAAGCATATGCAGACTCCCCCAACTGAAGCCGCGCAGGGCGGCTCGAACGTAACGCGGCCGACGCGTCGCCAGAGGCGGCGCGGTCCGCGGGATTCAACTTGTCGCGGCCGGGCGTCCAGCGGACTTCGGCATCATCAATGACAACGCCGAAGGAGCTGGCGGGGAGATTTCGCCATGGCCTGTTGAATTATTTACGTCGCAGGATGCGTTGAGGCAACGTGGTTGCTGAGGAGTTGCGAAGAGCGTGGTCCGCTTGTAGCGATTGGCACGATTGCACCCTAGCCCCGGGCTCTGCCCGGGGGTCGGCAACCATTCCGGTAGATGTCGTCGCGCGTTACGCCACGTCACCCCCGGGCGGAGCCCGGGGCTAGAGGGGAGATGCACCTCGTCGCACCTGCAAAAAAAACAGGGGCGGCCCGGCCTTGGGAGAGGAAGAGACCGGACCGCCCCGCGACGGTGGAGGGTCGCCGATCGAACCGCGGCCGGCGCATAACATACGCCGCTTTGCCTGCTCATAAAATGAAACCGCGGCCGATCAGCGTCAGTTGGCTGATTCGACAACGGTGAGAGCGTCGGGGCGGCTGGGATGTTACAGCTTGGAAAAACAAACCACGAAGACGCCAAGGCACTAAGGACGCACGAAGGGCTGGAAGGCGGTAAGAAATCAGGAAAATTGATTCCCCTATTCCTACTTCTTTATTCCTTCGTGACTCCTTCGTGCCTGAGAGCCTTCGTGGTTAGCCCTTAATTCGCCCGCGGATGCGCCTTCTCGTACGCCGCCCGCAAGTTGGCCGTGCTGACGTGCGTGTAGATTTGCGTCGTCACCAGGCTCTTGTGGCCCAGGAGTTCCTGCACGCTGCGGATGTCGGCGCCGCGGTCGAGCAGGTGCGTGGCGAAGCTGTGCCGCAACGTGTGGGGGCTCGTCCGCAGATCGAGGCCCGTTTCTTTGAGGTACTTCTCCAGCATCCGGCCGACGCTGCGAGTGGTGAGCCGCGTGCCGAAGCGGTTCGTGAAGACCGGGGCCTCGCGGCCTTGCTTCTCGCTCGGCGACAGCTTGCGATGCCGCAGCCAGGCTTTCAAGGCGCTCGTTGCGTAGGAACCAAGCGGCGAGAGCCGTTCGCGACGGCCCTTGCCTTTGACCAGCAGAATCTCTTGGGCCAGATCGACATCGGCGTCGGAGAGGCCGACGACTTCGCTGACGCGCAAGCCGCCCGAGTACATCGTTTCGAGAATCGCCCGATCACGGATCCCCATCGGCGACTCGGCCGGCGGCGCCGACAGCAGCGTGCCGATTTCCTCGGTCGTGAGGAAGTGCGGCAGCGAGCGTCCCTTGCGCGGATTGCGAAGCGCCCGGGCGGGATTGCTCGTTGCCCAGCCTTCGCGCTGTCCGTAGCGATAGAAGCTGCGCAGTGACGCGAGCTTCCGCGCGATCGAGGTCTTTGCGTAGCCTGCTTCATGCAACGCCGACAGAAATCCGCGCAGTTCGACCGCAGTAATGCTCGCGGGAGCGGGGCAGGTTCCGTCTTCCTCGGCAAAGTAATCGGCCGCCGCGATGAGGTCTTCGCGGTAGCTCTTCACCGTGTAGTCGGAGGCGCCCCGTTCGACGCGCATGTAGGTCAGGAACTGCGCGATCTGTCGTTGCATGGGGTAGGCGCTATTGGGAAGGCGCGAGGCGCTAGTTGCAGGCAATCGCCGGCGCTAGCAACCGCACGCGGTCATTCGCTAGCGCCTAGCAACTAGCGTCCAGCGTCTAGCTCAATCATCGCTCGGCTGCGGCAGGTTCATGCGGCGGGGGAGCGTTGCCTTCATTTCTGGCACGCTTTCCGACGCATTGTTGCGAACCTTTTGGCTCAGCACGGCGGCGTCGTACCAGGTGAAGCTCAGCTCGGGGTTCGAGGCGAAACGGCCAAGCGTGCGCAGCGCTTCGGCGCGCTGGGAATCTTCGTAGAGGAAGATGTAACGCTCGCGTCCCTTGACGAGCGCTAGCACATTAATGTCGTCGTTCACGGCTTGCGGGGCCTCCTAGCGGCAGCAGTGGGCAGCCGACGTGCGTCGCTGGTAGCGTCGGTTGCGGGGGGTGGGCGGCCGCCGTGGCGAAGGGCCTTGTGCGCACACGGTCGTCCTTGATGCTCGGCCTGGGTGCTGCAGCGTCGAACGTTCAACGTTCGACCTGCTCGCTGTCTCTGTCCTGAAAACTCACTCGCGGAGAGTTTGGTTCCGCCCACAAGTGGGCGTCGGCGACGCCTGCGCGATTGTGCGGATTGTTCCGCCGATTCGCGCTGACCGAACCATTGCTCCTTACGCCTTATCGGCGTTCGGGCCACCGCATCAGCACATCCATTTTTGCGCTCCCGCCGCCGCGAGCTGACAGCATCTCGCAGATGTGCAGGTGACAGCAGAAGCGGATGTACTCGTTACTGCGCGACAGATAAGGTTGCCAGCCGCCGTAGCGCTGGTCGTCGCGGAAGAAGACATATCCTTCCAAGGCCTCGGTGACCTTGTCGTCGGCGCCATTGTAGATTCCCGTGTGGGAGAGCACCGGGCCGTTGAACGGCACGCACGCAGCCCGACCGGGGCCCATCGCGTACAAACCGCCAAAGTTGTTGTCGGGTCCGCAAGCACATGCCTCGGGCGGCAACGGGTAACCTGCAGCGGCTGCAGCGGCAGCGCCGAGAGCGCCGGCTGGCGCGGTTGCAACAGCCTGCGGCGCGCTCGCTATGGCGGCATTGCTGGCGACGCGCTGCGGCGCCTTTGCTTTCGCTTTGGCCGGCGATGCTTTCGCCGTCGCGGCTTTCGCTGGCAGCGTCTTCACCGGAGTCGTGGCCGGCATGTCGACTTCGAGTTGCGCCGGTTGCACGTTCTCGTCGACGACGCGGAGGCTTGACGTTTGATTCGGATCGAAGAACGGATTGTTCTGCGACGGTGCGGCGTCCTCGCCATCGTCGTCTTCTGAGTGGTCTTCGCGAAGCGACGGATCGACGAGCGGCGCGACTGGCGCCGGCTGATTGCCCGTCGGCGGCGCCGGCAACGGCTGGCAAGCCTCGTCGCACTGCGGCGAGATCCCCTGCATCTCCGCACGAAACAACGCCATCTGCGATTCGTATACCAACGAGTCGGGAATGTACTCTTCCTCCGGCGTGCCCCAGGGCAGGCCGTAACCCGCGGGAATTTCGTGGAAACCAGGATTTGCCGCGTACCATTCGACGCGCATGCCGATCCGCGGCGGATAGTATTCGGCGTAGTCGATCACCGCACCAACGGCGACGGCGTCGACCCCTAAGAGTTGCCCCAGCCGGCGAGCTTCCCCGGGACGGTTGAGATCGATCCGATGGGCGATGATCGCCTCTTCGACGACCCCCAACGGCACGACTTCGAACCCGGGCGTTAGCTGGAGCTCAGTGAAATACGCCATCGCGAATTCACGACCGTCGACCGTGGGCGCATCGCTCTGATTGAAGAACGGCGCGACCGCCACGCGACGCAACTGCGGGAAGGGGTTGCGCACGATCGGTTCCTGAGTCATCTCAGGAAGCATGATCTGGCAACCGCCGCACGAAGCGATGGCGGAGCAGACTGCTAGCAGCAGTAGCAAATGGCGCAGCACGATGGAGAAGAACCTACCGCAATGAAAGGAGCCCCCCTTTCATTCAAGGCACGGTTTTGACGGCATTGGCGGCGTGCAAGCACGAGCCGCTGGTGCGCGTCAGTCGGTAAGATCGGCAGAATCCGCAGGGTCGCTTGAGGGAAAAGCCAGGTCGGCCGCTAGCAAACGGGTCATACTGATTCACCGCGACCACGCATCGCTGTTTCGATCCACTCGGCGTCAGCAGCGTCTTTTAATCGCCCCGTCGCCCGCTTGTTGGCGAGGAGATCTCGCCAATGCAAGACAAACGCAGAAACCCCGTCATAGTCGGCAACTTTCCGACTACCCCACGCGTTCTCGAAACCGATGGCGGTGATCGATGTGAGAATATCGATCCGCTCAGGCGGAACGCCGAAACTGAAAACGGCGTTCGAGTCCGTCAGTTCAATCGGCTCCTTTACCCAACTCTTGGGGATTCCGAACAGACGGAGCGCTTCCCACACCCGTTCCGCATTTTCGCTAGTTGGACGCACCCAAATATCCAGATCGCCCGTCGCTCGGGGATTGCCATAGGCAGCGAGGGCATACGCGCCAACCACGAGGTAATCAACTTCCGCGTCGTTCAACGCGGATAACATGTCTCTGAAATTCTTGTTCAGTGACGGGTTCACCGGCTATCGCCCATGCTTGAACTGTTAGCGGCCAGACCAACGCCATACATTCGCCCATCGATAGATGAGCGAGATCATCCTCGAAGCCTTGCTCCGAGAGTGTGGACTTCTTGACTACCCAGTGGCTGCGATCGGTCATGCATCAATTATAGCATTTGCGAAACGATCGGCCTAAACCAATCCAGCATCGTCGACATTTCGAATTTTGACAGGATCGCATCCAGTCGATCCGCGACATCCTGTAATCCTATCTAGTCTTCGATACGCTCCGCCTACACTAATTCGCCCATCGACCGCAGCCCAAGCGGCTCGCGGCTCGTAAACGGCTCGCCGTACCGCACGCCGATCGTTTTGCCCCAGTAGGCTGCTTCGGCTTCGAAGTGTTCCAAGAAGGTCGGCGACGCCGTCGGCCGGCCGGTGATGAACTGGCTTTCGAACGCTCGCACCGACGCCAGCTTGCGGTCCCACTCGGCGGTGATGTCGAGCACGAACGCCGGCTGCAGCGCCTGCTTCAGGTGGATGCAGTAGTAGTTGTAGATTCGCGCCGGGTGGTGGGGCTCGCCGGGCAGGTCGGTCTTCGTGAGCTTTGACCAGAAGCGGGCCGCATCGACGAGTTCGGTCGCCGCGATGTGATCGGGATGGGCGTCTATCCAGTAGGGGGCGAAGAGCCATTTTGGCTTTTCGCGGCGGAAGACGGCGGCGAGCTTCGCGCGGTTTTCGATCGTCGCTTCAAGGCTGCGGTTGGGCAGACCGAGATTCTCGCGCCACTCGAGTCCCATGATCTTGGTGGCCGCCGCCGTTTCGCGGGCGCGAATCTCCAGCGACCCGTGCGGCGTCGGCTCGCCGCTGGTGAGGTCGAGCACGCCGACCCGCCGCCCCTCGGCGATGAACTTCATGATGGCGCCCCCCATGCCAAGTTCGGCGTCGTCGGGGTGCGGGGCGATGACGAGGATGTCGAGCATCTTGGGAATCTCTATACGTGCGAAGCGAACGTTTCAGGGGCTGCCGACCCTGGTTCCATGATATCGCCATTCACAGGCCTGATCCATCGACGCCCCGCTGATCTTCGGCCACAATAGCTCACCAATCGACGCACCTGCACACCGAAGCACGACTGTCTCTCGAGCGACTGATATGTCCACTACCGCCGCCTACGAATCCCTCTGCAACCAAGCCCGCGAAACGGCCAAGCTCGCCAGCATCATGGGGCTGCTTGAGTGGGACGAACGGACGAAGATGCCCACCGCTGCAGGCGAGTACCGCGCCGAGCAAATTTCGTTTCTCGCCGGCGAGATCCACAAGCGGCAAACGACGCCGCAGATTGCAGGTTGGCTCGACGAACTCGTCGGCAGTCCGCTCGCCGCTGATGCTCACAGCGTCGAAGGAACGGTCATTCGCCAACTCAAGCGGCAGTACGACAAAAAAACGAAGCTGCCGCAAGCGCTTGTCGAAGAGCTATCGCGGACCTCGGTGCTCGGCCAGCAGATGTGGGTCGAAGCTCGCAAGGCCGACGACTTCGCGAAGTTCCAACCGTTGCTGGAGAAGACGATCGAACTGAAGCGGCAAGAAGCGGCGGCCATCGGTTATAAGGTCACGCCGTACGATGCGCTGCTCGACGACTACGAACCGGGCGCCACGACGGCCGAAGTCGCCGCCGCGCTCGGCGGGTTGCGTGATGCGCTCACGCCGCTCGTCGAGCAGATTGTCGGCAGCTCGCGCAAGCCCGACAGCGAACTGCTGAAGCGCGACTTCCCCGTCGACGCACAAGAGGCTTTCGGCAAGGCAGCCTCCGCGGCAATCGGCTTCGACTTCAACGCCGGTCGGCTCGACACGACCGATCACCCCTTCTGCGCCGGCGCCGGACCGCGCGATCAGCGGATCACCACGCGATACAACATCAACGACTTCAGCGACGCGTTTTTCAGCACGCTGCACGAAGCAGGCCACGGCCTCTACGAGCAAGGGCTGCCGGCCGACCAGTTTGGCCTGCCGACCGGCGAAGCATGTTCGCTCGGCATCCACGAATCGCAATCGCGGATGTGGGAAAACCAAGTCGGCCGGAGCCGAGCGTTTTGGGAACACTTCCTGCCGCAGGGACAGCAGAAGTTCGCAGCGCTGAAGGGCGTCTCGCTCGACCAACTCTACGGCGCCATCAACGAAGTTCGCCAGTCGCTCATCCGCGTCGACGCCGACGAAGTCACCTACAACCTCCACGTGCTCATCCGCTTTGAGCTGGAACGGGCCCTCATCGAGAACGATCTCCAAGCCAAAGATCTACCTGCCGCCTGGAACGAGAAGTACCAAAAATATCTCGGCATCACCCCGCCGAACTTCGCCGACGGCGTCCTTCAAGACGTCCACTGGAGCGCTGGACTGTTCGGCTACTTCCCGACATACTCGCTCGGCAACCTCTACGCGGGGCAGTTCTTCGCGACCGCGAGCAAGGAACTTGGCGACTTGCCGGCGGCGTTCCGCAAAGGTGAATTCCAACCGCTGCTCGAGTGGCTTCGCAAGAACATCCACGCCCACGGCCAGCGCTGGTCGGCGGGCGAACTGGCGCTGAACGTCACTGGACAGCCGCTGGGCCACGGCCCGTGGATCGAACAAATGCGCGCGAAGTACGGCGAACTTTACGGCCTGTAGCGATTGCAGCGGCGACTGCCGGCAGTCGCGTTCGTGAAGAAACGCCCCGCAACATCGAAGTTCGCCCCGCGGCGTAGCTAGCGTCCCGACGGGCGCTAGAATTCTCGCGCTGCCGCCGACAAACAACCGGCGTATTGTTAAACTGAGAACCCGCGGCGGCGGAGCATTTGTCGCGTCTCGCACTGAAGCGGGATGAGTGTAACGGAGTCGAAACGTAGGAATTCCATGGCGTCGATCACCCTCTGCCCGCGCTGTTCATCGCATCTCGAATTGCCGGCCGGCCTCACGCCGACGTCGCTCGTCGAGTGCCCGATCTGCGAAGCGGAATTCCTGCTCGCGTCGGTCGCCCCTCGCGCCATTCCGAAGGTGCGGCTCGTTGAACAAGACATTCATCATCCCTCATCGGAGAGCGATGACGAGCTGATGGATGAATCGACGCCGACGCGCGAGCCGCTCGGCATCATCGTCGACGACGACATGGCAACGGAGCCGGATCAAGAACCGGTTGCCGAATCGACCGACGACAAACTCTCGCGGCTGTTGCGATCGACCTCCAGTTGGCAATTGCCCGGCGCGCCGTCGCCTGAAGCAGTAGAACAAGACGACACTGAAGACGCTGAAGAATCGACGGCGGAAGTGGCTTCGTTTGAAGAGTTCGAAGCCGAAATCGACGACCGCATCATTCCGAACGATCACGCCCCGCGGCCGACGTTCGGCGCCACGCTCGACGCCGCCTACCGCGACGCCGATCCAGAAACCGCACAGCCTGCCGCGACCGCAGCCGACGAACTGAAACTCGGCGGCAGCCGCCTCGACCAGTTGCTATCCGACCTCATGAAGACGCCGCCGGCGCCGCTTGCCGCTGCAACGCCAGCCGCGGGCGAGGACAAGCCTGCAGAGCCGGTCGCTGCGTCGCCGACGTTCGCCGAATTCGAATCTGATGAGCAGACGGCAGAGGAACTCGAACCGGCGAACTATGCCGAAGTCGCCGAAGCCGAACTCGCGGAGTACGACGCCGTCGACGACGACTCCAGTAGCGACGATGCTGGCAGCGACGAATCGTTTGAAGACCGTTGGCGCCGCGTCCAAGCGACCAACGCTGCAACGGAAGTGAACAGCGTTACTGAAGAGTACGCAACCGACGACTACGCTGAGGCGGAAGCAGAAGACGACGCCGTCACTTACGAAGCAAGCGCCGAGGCCGAGAACGAACAGTGGACCAGCGACGAAGAGTTCGACGAACTCGAACGCTCCGCGCCGAAGCGCCGCAAACGCCGCCCATCGGTCGTGAAGACGCTCGTCGGCGTCGTTGGCGGCGGGTTCATTGGCATCTTCCTCGCCGGTTACGCGCTGTTGTGGCTCAAGGGCCCGGACGGCGACTTGCTCGGCATTGCCAACTTGCTGCCCGCATCCATGCTGCCGGGCGGCGTCGTTCCCGCCTCGCAAGAACCGTTGAGCATTGCCGACGATCACTTGCCAGCGCCTGCGCCAGTCGATGCCGCTCCGCTAGCTGAAGCCGCTGCGCCGTTGCAGCCACCTAGCGAATCGACGCTCGACTTCGCTGACGAGTCGCAACCGCCGACCGGCAACGAGTTGGCCGCGACCGATGCGCCCGCCGCAGCGGAAGCACAGCCCGACGCGCCTGCTGCGACGATGCACCGCGACGCCGAGGTCATGCCGACCGCCGCGGTCGAGCCGGTCGAAGCGATCCATTGGCCGACTACGCCGATCGTCGGTGAGCTGAAAGGAGTCTCGCTGTTCAGCGTTGATGATTTGAGTTCGCACATCGCGAGCGCCGACGCCGCCCATCGCACGTTCCTTGCCGGCGATCTCGCGCGCAAGGAAGACGTCGCCGCGATGGGGCAGGCGTACATCGAACTTTGCAAGCTCGCCGAGCGGTTCACGCTCACCGATCCCAAAGAGTTCGGCAACGACTTGGTCACCAAGCAGATGGCCGCGAAGCTGATTTTCCGCGGCGCCGTCGGCGACTCGGCCCGTCGTAACGACCTCGCGATGATCGCCGGCCGCTGGCTTGAGCATCCCCGCCGCCCGAATCAAGGCGTGCTGCTGCTCGGCCGCGTCACCGATCTGCAGCCGCAAGGGAAGTGGACCGAGTACACGATCGAAACGCCGCTCGGCTCGACCGTCTCGGTCAACAAAGTATTGATGGACAAAATTACTTTTAAGTTCGGCGAGGAAGTCGCTGTCGTCGGCGCGATCGTTGCCAATCCGAGCCAAGCGATCGCCGGCTATACGGGCGATGCGAAGCAAGTGGTCGTCGCGGGCTTCGCGTTCGCGCCGGAAGATTTCGTGGCGCCGCGAACGGGCGCGACGGCGGATCTCTTCACGCCGTAATTGATCCAGCTGGGCTGGTACTTTCTCGCGAAGCCGCCAAGGCGCGAAGGATCGCAAAGAAATGCGAATGCGTGGGGAATTCCTCTGCGCACGCCGCGCCTCTGCGAGAGGTCGCTTCTTTCGAATAAATCTCTCGCAGAGGCGCGGAGACGCAAAGATAGTGCGGGCAAGACTTACCTACTTCTTCTCGGCGTTTTCTTTGCGCCTTGGCGGCTTTGCGAGAGAAATCCAGCCTCTCACGCACAAGATGCAAGCATCGATTGGAATTGACCGGCGCCCCTATCTCTGCGAGGCTCGCCAACCTCAATGCCAATCCATCCCACAGCCGTCGTCGATAGTGCAGCGGAAATTCATCCGAGTGCATCGATTGGGGCGCACGCCATCGTCTCGGGCAACGTCGAGATCGGCCCCGACTGCGAACTATTGCCCTCCTCGGTCGTGATGGGACACACCACGCTCGCCGCAGGTTGTCGCATCCATTCGTTCGCCACGGTCGGCGACTCGCCCCAAGACTTCAAATACGGCGGCGCCGTTTCCTTTTGCCGCATTGGCGAAGGGACGGCGATCCGCGAAGGGGCGACCGTTCATCGCGGGACGGCGCCAGGCTCCGCCACCGTGGTCGGCGACCGCTGCATGCTCATGACGAACAGTCATGTGGGGCACGACTGCCAGCTCGGCGACGGCGTCATCCTCGTGAGCGGGGCGCTGCTCGGCGGGCACGTTCAAGTCGGCGCCAACGCCATCGTTTCGGGGAATGCCGCCGTGCACCAGCATGTGCGAATCGGCGAGCTAGCCCTGGTGGGAATTCTGGCTCGCATCACGCAAGACGTTCCCCCGTTCTGCATCACCGATCAGGATGGAACCGTCGTCGCAGAGAATCGCGTCGGCATGAAGCGCGCGGGCTTCACCATCGACGAACGACACGAGCTGAAGGCGGCGTTCGCGGCCATCTACCGCCAAGGAATTGGGAGAAACGAGGCTGTGCGATACTTGGAGGCGACCGTCAAAACGGAAGCTGGCCATCGATTACTCAGCTTCTACGCGCACGATTCCGCACGCAGTTCGCGGGTAAGATTGTTCGATCCGCAGCAAGCGGCGTAACGCCTACAGCAGTGAGAGATCGAAGTCCATCGGCCCTTGCCGACGCTGCTCGACGATGCGAATGCTATCGTCAGCGTTCAGCATGATCTTGTCCTGCAGGATCTCTTGAATAACGATTTCCATCGGAAACTTCGTCTTGAGATCGACCAACGGACGGGCGCCGGAATTTAGCGCAGCCAGCCGTTTCTGGATGAGGGCCGAAAGCTTAAAGCGACCGCCGACTTTGTTGACGATCTGTTCTTCTTTGAGGGCATCGATCATTCGTGGTCCGCTGATTTGAGAGTTGAACGCCCGCCAAACGACGGGGGTTGATGCGACTAGTGGCCGTGACGAAGCTTCGCGAGTCGATCGTCGAGCTTGTGCTTCCGAAACTGGTCGCCGTAGACGTAGTAAAACATGCTGAGCGTGCAGATTCCGACCTGCGCCGCAGAGCGGAGCGCCGATCGCTGCACTTCGTCGTCGAGCGCGAAGTCGTCGCAGCCAGACTCCGCCGACGAGCCGGCGTCGTTCTCGCTGCCGCCGCCGTGGCAGTTCGCATGCAAGCCGCGGTCGATCGTTCGATGATGCAGCCGTTCGTAGATGCCCGCGGTCGCCGCGTCGAGTTGACGCAAGTGACGCAGCATCAGCCCATTGGCGAATGCGGTTCGCTTCAGGTCGGCAGACCGATCGTCATCGACGCGAGCGAGCCAAATCCGTTGCCGCTCCTCGTCGCCCGCCATGAAGACGCCGTGTATAGCGGCTCGTAACGCGGTACGCATGAGCGAATAGGATTCGGCGACTTGCCCGCTGAGCGCAAGCAATGACGCGGCCCGCAGCGCCCCATGCGTCTGAATTAACATCGACCGGGCGACGCGTTCGCGACTTTCGTCGCTGAACGCCGTCAGAACATTGAAAATCACGTCGATTTCAGACAACGCCTCGAAATGCTCGCGATGCCGGGCGATCGACGACTCGGCGTTGCGCCATGCGGCGGTAAAAAAATGGGCGAGCGGCGATTCCGCCTGCTCGGAGGCGATAGGTTCGTCCACGTTCACTTCCTCGACTGACATCGGCGATCCCTCGGGTGGAGCGGGTCCAGCGTCACTCGGCGTCGCCGGCCGCGTGCGACCGCGCGAGCTCGCGTTTCGCAGCCGCCAGCGCCGCTTGTCGCGGGGCGTCTGCCTGTACGACGGCGCATTGGGGGTGGATTCCTCGCAAGGAATAAGACCGCTTGCCGCAAACCGGACACTCCTTTCCCGCGGGGGTCGAGTAGAGCGGAGCGGGTTTCTTACACGACTCGTCGACGAATTTCTGAAGCATGAGAACCTCCGGATTCCAGTGGCTGCGCGGCGGCGATCGCATCGAATGGAGGCTGCGGCAGCCGATGAATCGACTGCCGCAGTCGCTCGTCAGTTACGCGACCGGCTGGACGTTCTCGGCCCGCTTGCCCTTCGGTCCTTGGCCTTCGGTGTAGGAGACCGCTTGGCCTTCGTACAGGCTGTCGTAGCCCGAGCCTTCAACGGACGACGAGTGGAAGAAGATGTCTCCGCGCTCGCCTTCAATGAATCCAAAACCCTTGTCGGTCAACTTTTTAATCGTTCCTTGCGACACTTCGTCTTTTCTCCAGCACGCATCATATGGGTAGAGCGCACGGCCGCGCCGTCGTGCAAACCAGCAAGTGGCCGGGCAATGGAAGGTCTTCAGAGCGACCTTCGCATAAGAGAGCAAAATGACCCGCACAGCGAATCAACAAGCGGAACAACTATCGGAGAAGTCGTCCCGACGAAGGGCTAGATCTACGAGAAGTAACGCCGCTGGCGAATTTCAATCATTCGCCTTGGCGTAGCGTCTAGCAGCGCCTTCGCTATCTTTAGTGCCCTGATACTACCTTAAATCGACTGAATGGTCAAATCAGCCCGGTTACCGGCTGGCGGAGCTGGTTTTCTCTCGCAAACCCGCTAAGGCGCGAAGGAACGCAAAGAAATGCGAACGTGCGGGGAGTTTCTCCGCAATCTCTGCGCCTCTGCCAGAGGCCGGTTCTTCTGAATAAACCTCTCGCAGAGGCGCGGAGACGCAGAGGGAGTGCGGGCCAGTGCTTACCTCTTGTTCTTCTTTGCGTTTCCTTTGCGGCTTTGCGCCTTTGCGAGAGACACATTAAGATAGGGCGATGGCAACGGACTGCACCGCCGAAACGCTCGCCTCGCCCAAAGAACGCCAGTCGTTCCGTCGCCGGCTGCTTGCTTGGTTTGCAAAGCACAAACGCGACATGCCGTGGCGGCGGACGCGCGATCCGTATCAGATCTGGCTCAGCGAGATCATGCTGCAGCAGACGACCGTCGCCATGGCGGGGCCGAAGTTCACGGCGTTCGTCGCAGCGTTCCCCACCGTGCACGACTTGGCCGCCGCCGATGAGCAGCAAGTGCTCCGCATGTGGGAGGGCCTCGGCTACTACCGCCGCGCTCGCGGGTTGCATGCCGCCGCGAAGGTGATCGTCGGCGAGCACGACGGCCAGTTGCCGCGCGACGTGAAGACGCTGATGGCGCTCCCCGGCGTTGGCCGGTACACCGCAGGCGCCGTGGCGTCGTTCGCCTACGACGTGTCGGCGCCGATTGTCGAAACGAATACGCAACGCGTTCTTGCTCGTCTTACCGGCTACCGCCATGAAGTCGTCGGCGGGGCAGGGCAGCGGCACATTTGGAACGCCGCCGAATCGCTACTGCCGATCACCGGCGCCGGCGAGTACAACCTCGCGCTGATGGAACTTGGCGCGCTGGTTTGCAAACCCTCCGACATCCGCTGCGACGTTTGTCCTGTGACCGCCCACTGCGCCGCGTTCGCCGGGGGGCTGCAGAATGAAATCCCGAAGCTCGCCGCCAAAGTGAAAGTCACCGCGGTTCGCGAAGGGACCGTCGTCGTCCGCAAGTCGGGCCGCGTGCTGTTGCGGCAACGAGCCAAAGGCGAACGCTGGGAAGGGATGTGGGACTTCCCGCGGTTCGCCCTCGACGGCGAAGGCCCCCTCTTCGTCCGCCGCGAACTCGTCGACAACGTCCGCGAACAAACGGGCGTCGACATCGAGCCAGGCCCGCTCCTCACGACGATCAAACACGGCGTCACGCGTTACCGCATTACGCTCGAATGCTACGAAGCCCGCGCCACGGGCGGCCGCCTCAAGTCGACGGAGGAAAGCCCGGTACGTTGGACGCCGCTCGCAGAACTTGGCGATCTACCGCTGAGCGTCACTGCTCGCAAAATCGCGACGCTTATTAGTAAGCAAGCGTAGATTCCTCTCGCAAAGCCGCGAAGACGCAAAGCAAACGCAAAGAAGACAAAAGGCGCGACTAATTATCTGCTCTCGCTATTCATCCCTCTGCGCCTCCGCGCCTCTGCGAGAGATCGTTTTAAGAATTTTCTCGCAGAGGCGCAGAAGCGCAGAGGAAAAAGAAAAGAGCGATTGAACGAAATCGATCCGTCCAATCACTCTTTATCTTCTTTGCGTTCCTTCGCGTTTTGGCGCTTTTGCGAGAAACTAAAACCGCAACCTCAATAAGCGACGTCAACCCACTGCTTCGCCCGTCCGCTCCTCAGCACGGCGTCGCAGATCGCAATCTCGTTGTGCCCGTCGAGGAACGTCGCGAAGTCGCCTCCCTTGCGATTGCCGGCGATGAACCCGTAGACGTTGCGGAACAGATTCTTCGGCCCGTCGGGATACGCTTCGTTGTGTCCGCCCGGATAGTGGGCGTATTCACGCGCCTCGGGGTAGAGCAGGCTCGGGTCTTTCATGAGGACTTCATTCGGCCGATCGCGATGGCCGATCCACAGTTCGTTCGGCTTCTCTTGATCCCACGACAAGCCGCACTTCGAACCATTGATCTCGTAGAACAGCCGGTTCTTCCGCCCTGCCGCGCATTGGTTGACAGTCATCACGCCGTGCGCGCCCGAGTCGAATTCGAGCAGAATCGACGCGTAATCTTCGGTGCCGATCGCAACGTCTTCCATCTCTTCAGGCTTCAGCACCTTGCCGGCGTACGTCTCGACCTCGACCTTCGGCCGCTTCCGCGTGGGGTGAAGCGTCACGAGGTCCGCCATCACGCGAGTGATCTTCAGCCCGGTGACGTACTGAATGAGATCACACCAGTGGCTCCCCACGTCGGCCACGGCCCGCGAGTCGCCCGATAGCTCCGGCACGAGTCGCCAGTTCCAGTCGGTTTCCTTGAAGAGCCAATCCTGCAGGTAGCTCCCTTGCACGGCCAGCACGCGGCCCACGTCGTCGTGGTTCTGGCACATCGCCCGCGCCTGCTGCACGAGCGGCATGTAGCGATAGTTGAAGTTGATCGCGTTGATCACCCCGGCCTTCTCGACGCGATTAACCAGCTCGCGCGACTCGGCCGAGTTCATCGCCAGCGGCTTCTCGCTAATGACGTGCTTGCCGGCCGCGATGATGTCGCAGTTCACGCCGAAGTGCAGATGATTCGGCGTGCAGTTGTGAACGACCTGAATCTCCGGATCGGCGAGCAACTGCTTGTAGTCGCCGTACGCCTTCGGAATCGACAGCTCCGCCGCTTTGCGATCGGCGAGCCCCTGATCCCGCTCCGACACGGCCGCGACCTCGACGAACCCGAGCCGCCGCAGCGCCTCGATATGAGCCGGGCCAATGAATCCAGTGCCGATGATGCCTGCTTTGATTTTTGACATGATGAACTCGTTAAAAAGGCTTGTTGTTCTCGATTGCGATGAGACTATTTTTGAGACTCTAAGATTAGCTTCATGGTTTCGTTCCCTTCTTCCGTCCCGTCTGGGCGAGAAAGCAGATAGTCGAAGACTTCCGCTTGGCTCACGGTAACTTTCTGCCCCGCCTTCAAGTCAGGGACGTTGAAAGGTTCGTTCTGAAGCGTGCCGCTGATCTCGTCGCCCTTCCAACTCGAAACTTCAACCCACATGAACTCTCGATCTCCATCCGCCGTTTTAAACGGCGCCTTCACCAGCAGCAGTTCGCCCGACTTCAAGCCGGCGTCGAATCCTTTCTGCAAATCGGAGAGTTTCGCCCGCGCGGCTTCGCTCGCGGCCTCGATTTTTTCGTTGTGCTCAACGCCGATGATCTCTTCTTTGGAGCCAAACAACTCCGTGAGCGCCAGCTCTTGTTTCGCGAACTCATCCGGCCCTTCGTACTCGTCAAACCGAAGCTCAATCAAATCATTCTCAGGGTCGCCTTCGTCCCGCCGGCCTGCTCGCAACGTCAGGCGAACAACGCCTTTGCCGTTCTCCAATACTGCCCCCAGCATGTCTTTTCGCAATTCGTCTTGCTCGATCGACTTCAGTTCCAATTCAAACTTCCCAGGCGACTCAAACTCAGCTCCTTCGACAAGCCGCTGACAAAACAAATTCATTAGTAGGCCAACTTGAGAGTTCGCCGACCCTGGCGACGTCTCTACCACGACGTCAGGCAAACCGAACTTAGACATGCCTAGAGTGATCGCACGAATATGCTCGCCGTTTCTGTAGGCGTGAATCGTCGTATGCTCGGCGGCGGTTGCAAGCGGCTTCGCGGCGTCGACGAGTTTTTCTCCCCACGCCTCGGGAGAGTAAATCATTCGAGTCTGCTCGTCCCAAATCAGCCCATCGGTCTCGCGTGCAATCTCTCCCAACGTCGCGTAGGCGATCTGCAACGTCGCCCGCGCCGCTTCACGAGAATAGACGAACGAAAGGGTCAACGCCTTCTGGGAGTCCTGCAGCCACTCGGTCTGCTTTTCGTCCAGCCCGCGTCCGAAATGCTTCACCGCATCCGGACTTGGTGGACCGTACGCCGCGGTATCGATTTCTGCGACGACGACGAAAGGGAGTTCGACTTCGCCCGGCTTTGGCCAAGCCTCCAGAGCCGTCATCTCCTTGGCGTGCTTAGCAACGGCCTTCCCTGCGATATCTATGGCGTCAGTTCTAGACGCGACAGGCAAGTACACCGCCAACTGACACATGGCGATTGGCTGCGACTCCTGCGTCACCGCCTCTGCGTCGAAAGTCGCTGGCTCTTGCGCAACAAGATTGCACCCCCGCGGATTCCACAACACTCCAATCGTCGCGGCGCATGAAAATACGAGGGCAATTTGGCGAAGCTTCATTGTTCGTAGTCCGCGAAATCAGTTCGGGGCGCGGTAATTCTCTGAGTTCAATTCTCGTGAACTAGATTATTTACCGCGAGGCGCACTCTCAGAACCAGAAGAAAGGCAACCTACTTAATCACTTCTACCTGCGCCCACTTGCCGCCGTCGATCGACTTATCGACCGCCTCGAGCACCGCCACGCATTGGGCGCCGTCTTGGAAGCAGGGCTGGCACGACTTGTCGTTCGCGATGCACTGCACCAGGTCGGCCGCGGCGTTCGAGAAGGTGTGGTCGTAGCCCATCATGTGGCCCGGCGGCCACCAGGCGCCGGCGTAGGGATGCACGCCTTCGGTCGCGATGATCCGGCGGAAGCCGCGGCGGTCTTCTGAATCTTCCGTCGAGTAGTAATCGAGATAGTTGAGGTCCTCGAAGCACCAGACAAGCGTTCCCTTGCTGCCGTTCAGTTCGAACCGGTTAAAGTTCTTCCGCCCCGGCGCCATACGGGTCGCTTCGAACGTGCCGATCGCGCCGCCGGTGAACTTCGCCAAGAAGACCGACGCGTCGTCGACCGTCACCTTCTCGGTCCCTTCGCCAGCGGTGGCGCTAATGCCGTGCGAGGTCCCCTCGGCCGGCCGCTCTGCGATGAACGTCTTTTGCATACCGACGACTTCGCCGATCTCGCCGACGAGGTAGCGAGCGAGATCGATCGAGTGGGCGCCCAAGTCGCCGTGCGCGCCACTGCCGGCCGCCTCGGCCCGCATCCGCCAGTTCATCGGGAACTGCGGATCGACGAGCCAGTCTTGCAGGTAGGTAAACCGCGCGTGGCGAATCTGCCCGATGGCGCCGCTGTCGATCATCTTCTTCGCCAGCGCCACCGCGGGGCAGCGGCGATAGTTGAAGTTGACCATATGCTTCACCCCCGCCTTCCGCACGGCGGCGAGCATCGCCTTTGCCTGGGCGACGGTAAAGCACAACGGCTTCTCGCAGAAGACATGCTTCCCCGCCTCGGCGGCGGCGATCGCAATCTCATCGTGCGTGTAGCCGGGGGTCGAGATATCGACGACGTCGACGTCCTTCTGGCCGATCACCTCGCGCCAGTCGGTCGAGGAAGTCTCCCAGCCCCAGCGCCGGGCGAACTCCGCCACCGCCGCCTCGTCGCGGCCGCACACCGCCTTCATCACCGGCTCGGCGTCGAGATCGAAGAACCGCCCCACGGTCCGCCACGCCTGGCTGTGGGCCTTCCCCATGAACTTGTAACCGATGAGCGCGACGTTGAGCTTCTTCTGAGCCATCGAACGAAGATCCTTCAATGCTAAGGCATGTTCCGGAAAAGAGGACTCGCTCCCGGCTGACAACCACGCTGAGTTGGCGCGGCGAACTACCGGCGGAGCGTCTGTCTCCCTCCCCGGCGAGGGGACAAGGGTGGGTCGCCATTTTATCAGTTGCCACCCTAACCGGTAGGCGCCAAAAGATCGGCGCAGCGTGAGAAAGGGTCGGCGCCCTGTGCCGCTGGATCAATTGCGACAGCCAGGGAACGGCGTCGCCAGCGGTAAATAAGGCCCGACTCCGATGGGCGGGATCGATTATTAAGGATTGCTCCGCCTTAAAGATCCTGCCTCGCGAATTACCACCCCACGGCTCGCCCGCGATTCTGTTCCTGCAGCCATACCATGAGCGGGGCGAAATAGTCCAGCATCGGTTTCGCCGAGAGCTCCTCGCCAGTCGCGCTTTTCAGGACGTCGCGCCAATCCTGCGTGGCGCCGACTTCGAAGATCGAGCGTAGAAACTTGCCTACCTCCTTGTTGCCGAAGTAGTTGCAGTTTTGCGGATCGGCCTGGAGGATGTTCTTCGCGATATGGTTGTGCAGCTGAAACTTGATGATCGTGCCAATCGCGTAGTCGTAGTATAGGGCCGCGTCGTCGTTGATGTGGGTTTTCGTCGCTGCATCGCACAGTTGCTCGCCCCGCGGGCCAGGCGGAGCAATCCCCTGATAGCGTCCCGCAAGTTCCCACCATGCGCGATTGAGCGCCCCGTCGGGAATTTCTCCCGCGTAGAACTGCTTTTCAAATTGCGTCATCGTCCCCGCGGCAAATAGCAGGAAGGCGACGGCGGTCTTGTTCAGCGCCGGCTCCAATAGCCACTCAACCGCCTCCGGCGCCGGCGCTCCCTCAGGCAGCAATCCAATTGACGAGAGGTAGGTCGGTTGCGAGGCCGCCAAACCAATGAGGTCGCCAACCCCCTCGTGAAATGCGCGATTGGCCCCCGCCCGCAGGAGGATGGGAACCCACGCTTTCGAATAGGCTAGATAGTAGTAGATGTGCCCAAGCTCGTGATGAGCCGTCGTGAACCAGAATGAGTTCGGCTCAATGCTCATCAGACAGCGCACTTCTTGATCTCGATCCATGTGCCACGCGGACGCATGGCCATTCTTGCGGCGACTCTGGCCAGCAGGTACGGGATATAGATCAGACTTTTCATGAAAGACTGGCGGCAGCGCGTCGAAACCAAGCGAGCGATAGAACGCCTCCGCCTGCTGGATGATGAACTCCTTCGGCTTGCCGGCAAATGGAGCGTCGAGATTGATGGCATCGACCAGCCCAGGCCAATTCTGGGCCCAGCGATTCGGAAACCAATGCGCCGGAATCAGCCCCTCGGGCGGATCAACGCCGTAGCGCACCGCGAGCTGATACTTCGCCCAGGTATGAAGTTGCTCGTAAAGCGGCCTCAAATCTGCGACGAATCCATCCGTCAGCGACGTCATCTCATCGACGGTCATGCCATAGTCGGCCACCTGCAAAGCAAAGTACGAGTCGAAGCCCACTTCCCGCGCGACTCGATTCCTCAACTCCCGCAGCCATAGCAAATTGGACCGCAGCGCCTCGCCCACTTGCTTCGACGAATCCCAGACCGCCCTTCGTATTGGCAACGACGTCGACGTCGTCAGCGCCTTGTCAATTTCGCCCAACGTAATCGTGGAGTTGAGACCCTCCGGCGACAGCCTGTAGACGAAGCCGTTCTGGAGCGACTGCTGTCGGGTCGCCGCCTGAGAACGCATGCTCACCGTATCCGCAATCGTGCTCGCCACCTCCGCGCACATCAGGTGTAGCTTCTTCAACTGCCGCACAGTCGCCGGAGCGAGCCCCTCCGGATGCTCCAGCAATTCCTGCAACGGTTCGATAATCTCCGGCGATCCCAGGTAGCGATCCAACGCCTCGCTTGCCTTGGTCACCGCTTCGTCATGCGCATCCGACACATCGGTGCGTGCAAGCCACCCTGCCTGACCAGCCTCTAAGTCGAGCGGCCGCCACTCGCCGACGACTTTCTCCAGCAGCTTCTGCGCACGCTGTTCCGGAGTCTCCTCCGATTCGCCAGCCACAACCCCACGACTGCCGACCAGGTAGAGGCTGGCCCCCGTGAGGGCAAGAAATGTGCGGCGACCACAAGCGGCAAGCGGGGAGTCGTCATCCATCTCAGTGGCTCCAGCAAGGCGTCGCAATCCGAATCGCGAACGCCATGCTAGTGAGCCCTCAATTCAATCACAATCAAGATAGCAAACGACTTTTATCAAACTCGTGGACCCGAGAGTGCCACACGCCTGTCACTCCACTCGCCTCACTTCGCTGCGTCTTGCGGATCGCCAAACTTTTTATTGAGCGCCACCGCCTCGCGAGTTAGCTTGCGCACCGTCGCCTCATCGATCGCCATCTCCTCGCGTAGCTCAAGCGTCGCCATCTCATATTTACCGCCCGGCTTCAGTCGCGGCTCGATCTTCAGCAACCGCTGCCCGCGCCAGAAACCAAAGAGCACGCGCGACTCCTCGGCGCGAATGAGCAGCACCGGGCCGTTGGAGAAGTAGACGAGGTGACGCCACTTGATCGCTTCCTCCAGCTTCGCCGCGGCGAGGACGGCGCGGCGCAGTTGCTCGACGAGTTCGCGGCGCCAGCCATCGAGTGCGGCGACGTAGGCGTCGGGGTTCGCGGCCGGGGTCGACTTTTTCATCGCAAGCTCCTGACAGGACTCAACGTTGCTCCCTTCTACCCGAGGGAGAAGGAGCGGGGATGAGGGCATCGTTGGCTCGACGGCACGTCGTTCACTGATAATTTTGCCGTCCATACCCACTTCTGGTATGCTTGGAATACCTTTCTAATACAGTCTCTTCAGCATCATAGGTGAGGTCGAAGGTGCGCCAAGCGAGTGGAATTCTGATTTCATTGTTCCTCGTTTTTAGTGCGGCGAGTCTCGCCGCGGGGCGAGTCGTGGCCGTCGACTCCGAAGCGTATGATGCAGCGTTCGCTCCGGAGCAAGTTATTCGGAGCGCATTTCATTTGCGTGCGAGCGGTCGTGATCACGAGACCCCTGATGCATCTGTCGACGAGAGTCGTCGTCGCATCCAACGGCACTTCAGTCTGGTGCTCGCTCATCTGAATGCCAGTGCCGATCGCAGTCTCGATATCGCGCTGGAGCGGCTGCAGTCGGCGCGTGGCGAACGATGGACCTCTACAGAACTGGAAGCTTGGGGGCACACGTTGGCGGTACGTCGCGAACTCAACATCCGCCGCCTACGGCTTTATCGAAGTCGCGGGCTGTTTCCGCAAAATGAACGCGCTGCGAAGCATGCTGTCCCGATCTTCGTCGACGATCACGACACGGCATGCGCCGTCGGCCATCTGATGCGCGAATCCGGTTGGGGCGCCGCGGTCGCAGCGATCCAAGCGACTAACAATTTTGTCTACGTTGCTGACGTTTCAAACGGCCCACTCGTCGATTGGGTGCTTGTCTCCGGATTGACGCAGGAAGAAGCTGCGCTCATTCAGCCAGGCTACTATGCCATCTTTAACAATTCGAGTCCGGGCTTCGATTCACTCTCTACTGGCGGCGAGATCCTCCACGACGGATTGGTATACAGCAACTTTAGGTTTATAGCAGGAGAGCTAAATGACCTAGAAAACTTCCCCGTGACGCCTCCGCCAGCCAACCAGTACGCGTTGAACAACTATGCTTCTCGTGTAGGCAAGGGAGTACTCAGCACGGGCGGGAGGGTTTACGACACGATCTTCGATAACTGGATAGCCTTTGGGGCGCGTCAAGACAATGAGTTTGGGCCGTATAGCATTTATTCGCCCAATGGGCCGTCTGGCGTCATTGTCTCCTACGACGTAGCCACTGCGAATCCGAACGTGCGATTTTCGGGAGCTTCGATTGATAGCTTGCGAGGTACTTTCAACACTAGCGTCAATGGCCAGATCAACATGCGGTCGGCGATATATTCCGCATCGACTGGCGCGCCCGCTGAACTTGCTGTATTAACCATTGACAGCGGTCCGCCGACCCCTGGTAACCCAAATCTAGTAAAACAGGATTTTGCAGGGTTCGACCCGCAAGCAAAGCTCCGTGTCGTCACCTCGGTCCGCCTCCAGGGTGACGCGATGTTTACTTCATTGTTTCAATCATTCCAGCTAGTGCCGGAGCCGGCTACCAGCGTCCTGGGAGCAATGGGGTGGACGTCGATGCTCTGCCTTCTGTCTCGGCGAAAACAATGCTAGCGACTGCGAGCCTTGCCGCTTGGCTGGCAGCGAAGCCGTAGCAATTCATGGCGTGAGTGGCCGCCACGGCCGCAAACTCCTCGATGTCGCCGCGCTGGGCGCCACTGGCGTGTCGCCAGTGAAAAGCGGGAGCATGGCCTACGTCACCTGCAGACGTCAGGCGGTCCTGTCTTCCAGGCTGCTTGCAAGCGAAACGGCATCCATTCATTCTTGGCACTTCGCACTGGCAGGATGCCAGTGGCGCCCGGAGCTAAGTTAAGGCGATTTCTTCAACCGGATTTTCTACTTGCGCCGGCAGACATTACTAGCACAGAGGATGCCGAGCCCTGCCATTAAGGAGACTAGCCCAGCCGGCTCCGGCACCGCCCGGAACAGCATCACTCCCGGCGGCTCTAGAAACTGAGTGTGTGGCGTAGCGAACGTCAAACCAGCTTGGGATTCGAACGAAGTGCGGAGTATCGCCGTCATCTGGATCGGCGGAGATGGCCCGACCCCATCCACCAGCCCCAAGGCAAGCTTGTTGCCATTGGGGGGAAGAATCGTAAATCCGATCAACTCGCCCAAAGCAAGCGTCGGCGTCACGTTGGTCGCGTAACTTTGCGTCGAAGTATCAACCCCTGCCGATTCCGCGAGCGCGACCACGTCGCCCGACTCGGCGAGCGAAAATCCTTCGAACAGCCCGCCGCTGCCGGTCTGGCCAAGCACGTACTGAAACTTCGCTTCGCGATCCGCTCCTGGAAACTGCGACGAGAGCAGCGTCTGCGAAAGATCGAGCCACTCCCGCTGATTGACGTCGTCGTACGTCAACAATCCGTCGCCGGGGGTCTTCCAGTCACGTGAAATGACTCCGGCGCGTGCACTCAGCCCAGGCAAGGGCGCGCAAACCCAGAACGCGACAAGACTTGCAAGCAATACTCGCTTCATGAAACGCCTCCTCAGCCCCTGCGAGTCGCCCGCTGACCGAATCGCTTCACCCCGACGACCGCCCCATGGGCAGGCAGCACCAACTCATGAAGAACTCGACCAATGCAACTATTCTTCGCTCCGTTGCCACTATATCGCCGCCCTGCGTACGATTCAATGACATTTATATCAACTTACTTCCTTCAAGAAGCGGCGTTTGTGCCGACAGTCACTTCCACGGCTTCAAGAGATGCAATATCAGTCCAATCGGCGGTGCTCGAAGCAACTTGAGCTTGCTCGGCGGGTAGTACTGGCAAGCCAACTCTGGGCGCCACTGGCGTGTCGCCAGTGTGAAGTGCCCAACAGCATGCCACTCGATCGACTTGCAAGTAGCCTGAAGGACAAAGACGCGAGTGGAATAGATTGAAGTCCAGCCTGGGCAGCATAGCGGCAAGAAGCTTCATTGAATCGATTTCGTCGCGCGGCTGGCCCCCTGTGCAGCGCAGCCTCCCGCGGCTACTCAAAAAACTCTCTGCGCCTTCGCGCCTCGGCGAGAGCTTACTCACGCCCCGCCAAACGCCCCACTACGCCCGCCGGGCGTCACAGGCATCCTGCCTATTCTGCGGTAGGTACACGACCACCCTCAGCAGCAACACTCCTCTATCCGACCAACTCCGTGTCGCAACGGCCCAAGGATCGCCAAAAATCACTTGCACTGCAATTCGCCCCCGCTCGGTTAATTTCGAGTAGGTTTGGCGGTCTAGATTAAGGCCGCCCGCTCCGCGGCTTGCCAACCGCCAAGAACACAAGACTCCCCACCGGCCCGTCATGACCTACGCCACCGTTGCCGCCATCCTCGCGGCGCCGTGCCTGCTGGCGATTTCTGCGGGCGTCGTCCTACTGAAGCGAGCCTTCGCGCGACCGCAGCGCCTGCCCGAAGAATTTGCCCTCGCCGCGGCCTGGGTCTTCCTCGTCGGCAGCTTGGTCTGGCTCGGAGCATTTCTCAGCGAATCGACGCTGCTTGGATACAGCGCGCCGTGGACATGGATCACCGCCGCCCACTTTGCGTTTGCGGGTTTTGGAGCGCTCACCGTCACGGCGCTCTGCTGTCGCGTCGTTTCCAATCGGCACGCGTTGAAAGTCATACGGATCCTGCTCGTGGCGCATCCGCTCGCCTATTTGGTGACGGCTGCCGGCATTCTTGGTTTCCGCTACTGCGATGAGGCGGGGGCGACGAGCTACGCGCTGATCTTTGCGACGCAGTGGGGAGCCGTCGTCCTCGGGCAGCCTGCTCGCATCGCCCGCGGCCCATGGCTGCTGCTCGTGCTGGCGCTCGCCGTCCCCTTGGCGACGATGGCGCCGGCGCTCGCTTGGGCTTGGGGTCGCCCGATTCTTCAGATGTTGCAAATGGTTCACTACCATGGCATCGTGAACGCCGTCGGCCACGTTGGACTCGCGTTCGTCGCCTTCGCCTGGGGTCGTCCGCCGTCGCACTCACCTATTCAAACCATCGATACGCAAGCGCCCCAAGCGTAACGCTTCGCGCTATTTTCGCGTTGTTCCAGAATGCAAATCTTCAGCTTTCACCTCGCGGAGACGACGCCGGCGACGACGGCGGGCGCCATGTGCCGGCCCCCAACGAGCAGTAGCGTCGCCGGCCTGCGCTATGCCGAGTGCATGGCGGCGATGACGCTCGGATCGCCCATTCTTTCGCCGGCGCGGATGCAATTGCGGAGCCTCGCCGTTTTCGCCTCATGGGAGAGCGAAGCCGCGATCGATGCGTTCCTGGCGGAGACGAAGCTCGGTCGCACGCTCACGGCGGGCTGGCACGTCCGCCTCAACTTCCTCCGCCAATGGGGTCGATTCGCGGAGCTCGGCGAGTTGCCGGCGAACGTCGCGGACGCCGATCCGGCGCAGCCCGTCGTGGCGGTAACGCTCGCACGACTAAAACTTCCGCAGCTTGCTCGCTTCATTCGGTGGGGCAAGCCGGTGGAGAAACTCGTGCGCGACCACCCCGGCGCGACCTTGGCGCTCGCGGCGTTCCGTCCCCCGCGCACCTTTAGCACGTTCTCGGTGTGGCGATCTCAGCGAGAGATGACCGACATGGTTCACGGCCGCGGCTCCTTGCTCGGCGCCGACCGCCACGCAGAGGCGATGGTAGAGCGCAATCGCAAGGATTTTCACTTCCAGTTCACGACGCTCCGATTTCGAGCGATTTCGGAACATGGAGAATGGGCCGGACGGGGCGACATCATTCCCCAATGATGAATCGCCTCCGTCGCCGCCGCGGTTCCATCGCCCGGCAGCAGCGTTGGAGTGGCCGAAAATCACCTACTGCGAAGCCAGGCCTCATCAGCTAGGCTCAGAGGTGCGGCACTCCGTCTCGACGGGAGCCGTGCGTTCTTTGAAAATCCGCTCCCCCCCGATCGCACGGCAGAACCGTCAGCTAGCCACAGGCCCCGACGAATAGCCCAGGTTGACGTCCAGCCTACCTGGGCGGCGCAGCCGCAAGAGGCGCCACGCATTCAAGCAGGAGCCGGCCCCCTCACACCATCGAGTCCGCTCCAAATGCCGCCAATGCGACACGACATCAACGCAACATCGCCGCAACATCGGTACCAACAATCACTTAGAGAAAACGCTTAGTGTCGCCTAGAATCGCATCGGGACTTGGATGCGATGCGACATGCAGGCGACATGAGCATCGAAGCGCAGCGACGGCATCCCATCTAGCCCCGGGCTCCGCCCGGGGGTCGCGCACCATGTCACCGAGAACTCGCCCCTACTTCGCGTCCACCCCCGGGCGGAGCCCGGGGCTAACCAGAGAAAAGGCAGGCCGCTGTGCACGCTACACGTCGCACACCTTAAAACCTTCGGCCAGCGAAGTGAGCGGGTCGCGGGCGGGAATGAACTCTTGGCCGACGTAGCCGTCGTACCCAGTGTCGACGATTGCTTGCACGATCGCCGGATAGTTCAGTTCCTGCGTCTCGTCGATTTCATGCCGGCCCGGATTGCCGCCGGTATGATAGTGGCCAATGTAGTCTTTATTATCACGGATCGTGCGGATGACGTCTCCCTCCATGATTTGCATGTGGTAGATGTCGTACAGCAACTTGAACCGCGGCGAGCCGACCTGCTTGGCGAGTTCGACGCCCCACGGGGTGCGGTCGCACATGTAGTCGCCGTGGTCGACGCGGCTATTGAGGAGTTCCATGCAGATGGTGACGTTCTTCTTTTCCGCGAGGCCGACGACCCGCTTGAGGCCGGCCGTGCAGTTTTCGAGGCCTTCCTCTTCCGACATGCCGTTACGGTTGCCGGAGAAGCAGATGACGTTCGGCAAACCGTTCGCGGCGGCGAACTCGATATGCTCGCTGAGATCTTTCTCAAGCTGGTCGTGATGTTCCTTCCGATTAAAGCCGCGGTTGATCGCGTCGGCGCCGCTGAGCATCGCGCAGGTGAGGCCAGCCGCCTGGACGACGGGCACCTCCGCCGGCGTCAGGAGTTCAATCGATTGGTAACCCATGCCCTTGGCCGCGGCGGCGAGCTTGTCGAGCGGGATGCCGTTGTAGCACCACCGGCAAAGCGACTGTTTTACGTTTCCTTTCGGAGTGGCAGCTGCCTCGGCGCCGCGAGACTGGCCGCTGGCGAGCGAGACGCCAACCGCTCCGACAATTGCCGCGCCGGCCGCCTTCGCTGCAGTCCGCCGATTCCAATGCTCCGCCTGGGCCATGTCGAGATTCCTTACGCTGCGATTAATTTTTGAGGAGAGCGAACGCGAGAAGAGGCTGATGCGCATCAACGATGCAGCTACGATTCTCGCCGATCCTTGAGCATCAAGCAACAATCGCGCGGACCGCGGCCAAGCTTGTGCTTCCGGCCGCTAGCTCCGCGCTTCGTCAGACGCCGTGGAATTCAGCGGCGGCGCGACGGCCGGCTTCGAACGCGGCGGAAGCAGGCGGCTGCGGAGGAATCGCTGCACCGGCAATTCAAAACCTTTGTACATCACCACCGACGCCGCTAGGCAGGCCGCGGTTACTGCCGCCGACCAGAGCCAGTCCTCAAGCTTCGGGCCGTCGTACAGCTTCAACACCTTGTTCGACGCGATCACAGGGAACGGATGAAGCAAGTACAGCGAGTAGCTGGCGTCGCCCAACAGGACGAACAGCCAGGGCATTTTTGCTTCGCGGAACGTGAACAGCGCTGCGCCGACGAAGAAGAGCGACGGGACGCCGTAGTCGAGTACTCGCAACCCGGTTTCCCAAAAACCCAGCTGGTAAGCAACAAACCATCCCAGTAGCGCGACCAAACAGACCGCAGCGCTGGCACGGCGGAACGTCTCGCCGCGCCGTTCCGATGCAAACCACCAATGGCACAGCGCCATGCCGAGAGGAAATTCGAGAAAGATGAGGTTTCCGTAGAAGTCTGCGATCGCTCCTTCATCCTTCAACGCCAAACCGATCGCTACCATCGCGGCGATCAGGAGCGAGGCAACGGCCGTCGTGTGCTTCCTGCTAACGGCCAGAGCAATGCCGAAGATGGCGTAAAAGATCATCTCGCAGTTGATCGTCCAACCGACGTAGAGCAGCGGCTGCAAGGAGACGCCGTTCTTGTAGAACGGGATGAAGAACATCGACTTGAGCAAGTCGCCGACGTTAGCCGCCGTGTTGTTCATTAGCCGTGGAGAAACGAGCGCTACGGCGAAGACGCCGAGCGTCATCAGCCAGTAGATCGGAACGATGCGAATCAATCTCTTCCGAAAGAAGTATTCGCGATCGAACGTCGCCGTGTAGACGATGACGAAGCCGCTGATGATGAAGAAGATGTCGACGCCCCACGTTCCGCCGCCGATCGTCGGAAGGTGGACCGCAACCACCGAGAGCGCGGCGAAGAAACGCAGGACTTGGATAATCTCAAGTCGTTTTTTTTCTGGCAGCCAAGCGGCTTCCGGCATCGGAGATCCCTTATTCTGACTGCAAGCCGGGCGGGCCGCACGATGGCAACTGAGAGCGATGGAGGTTCTTGGCTTGAGATGCGCGAAGGCGGCTAACACTCAGCGGAACTTCATGATAAGCACGAACGGGCCATCTCGGAAGGATGACGCTAGTCGGCAGACAGCCGCGAGACCTCCCGAGAAATCCGCAGCAAACCCGACAAAACGCTTGCTAATCACTTCGTTCGGAGACCGAAGCTCTAACCGACCAGAGCCCGACGCGAACCGTGCGACCGTTGCAATCGAACCCTTTCGCGGCGACGGATGAACCTTCTCAAACCGAGGCCCGCAAGCGATACGAGAACCAGAGCATGCGGCTCCGGCACCGCCTGCGATAACGGCGCTGCGGCCGCTGGCGTAAAGTGCCGCTGCCAAACTAAGAAGTCGGCGCCGTCGATGCGGCCGTTGCCGTCGGCGTCGCCCATCGCGACGGTAGCGCTGCCGCTGGAGTTGCCGAAGTTGACCCGCCAAATGCCAAGGTCGGCGGCGTTCACCAGCTGGTCGCCGTTGAAGTCGCCGGGGATCGGCTCGACCGCCTGATTGGGAACGGTAACGAACGCCGTCGGCTCCGTGAAACCGCCGCCGCCGGGAGTAGCGAAGACGCCGTCGCCAATGAGGGCGCCGTTGAAATCGTAGTGGGCCATGTGGCCCAAGCCATTCGCAAAGCCGAGGATGCCGGCGATAAAGCCGTTACCGTCGGGAGCGAGCATCAGGCCCTGCGGGAAGGCGAGGCCGGCAACACCGAAAGTCGAGTCCGCCGAACCGTCGGAGAGATTGAAACGCCGAATCGTGCCGGCGAACATGCCGGTAACGTAGAGATAGTTGTCGTGGACGAGCAGGCCGGAGGCGCCGTTGAGCGAGGTCGAAGGATTGACGAAGTAGCTGAGATCAGCGGCAGGAGGGTCGACGCGGCCAATCGCGCCGTGCGTTCCAGAGGGAAAGCTCTGAAAATCGCCGACGAGCAGGTCGCCATTGGGGTGGAGCGCGAGCCCGGAGAATTGGAAGTGCTCCGCATTGATCGGCGCTGGAAACGCGACCGGAGCGCCGGCCAGCGTGCCGTCGAGGTTGAACCGCGCGACGCCGGTGCCGCCGAGATTGGAAACGTAGATTGTTTGCGAATCGTCGCTGAACAGAATCTGACTCGGATTCGCGAGCCCGTCGGAACCATCGGCGAAGATGACGCCGTTGGTCGCCGTGCCGGTGGCGGCGTTGTAGTCGTAACGCATCACGCGGGCATTGTTGAAACTTGAGACGTACAGATGCTGCAGGTCGGGCGAGAGGCTGAGGCCAGTCGCTTGGTTGATGTTCGCGTTGTCGGTGACAACCGTGTTGAGCAACGTGCCGGTTTGGCTGTAACGATAGACGCTGTTCGAAAGGCGGTCGGCGACCAGCACGTCGGCGGCTTGCAGCCGCGACGTCGATAGCGCGAGCACGCTAAGCGCAATCACTGCAAGCGTGGGCGCGATCAAGTTGAAACGGCGGGAATGCACGAGGATTCTCAAGCGATGCAATATCAAGGTGGGAAGATTCAGAGATTCACACTTGCAGAATTACGGCGCTGCCTGCGGGCGGGGCTGTTGGCGTTTCGCCTTTTTCTGCTTGGCGCCCGCTCGCCCCAACTTCGGCGTCTGCTTCGCGAGGTCGATCATTTCGTCTTGCTGTTTGTTCCAGAGCGTTTCGAGTTCCTGCACCCGTTCCGGTTGCTGCGACGCCAAGTTATTCGACTCGGCGCGATCGGTTCGCATGTCGTACAGTTCCCACGGTTCGTCCCGCGCGGCGACGAGCTTCCAATCGCCCTGGCGAACGGCGCGGTGCCCGTTGTGCGACCACCACAGCGAATCGCGTTCGATCGGCACGTCGGCCGCGAACGCCGGCAGCAGGCTGCGCCCCGGGGCAGGGGGGATCGGCTTACCGTTCCACTCGGTCGGCTTCTCGACGTCGAGCACATCGAGCAGCGTCGGCACAATGTCGATGAGGTGCGCGGGCGTGCGACGGAGTTCGCCTTGCGCGGCGATCCCCTTTGGCCAGTGAACGATCAGCGGCGTGCTGATTCCCCCTTCATGCACCCACACCTTGTGCCGCCGGAACGGCGTATTGCAAGCGTTCGAGAAGCCCGGACCAAGGCAAAGATAAGTCGCTTCGCTCCCCGGCTCGGCAGTCTTATCGTGGCCGCCGTTGCGAATCATCAGCTCGGCGCTGGCGCCGTTGTCGGCGGCGAACATGATGATCGTGTCGTCGTAGGCGCCCATCGCCTTCAGTTGATCGATGATGCGGCCGATCTCGCGATCCATGCGATCGACCATCGCGGCGTGGATCGCCATCTTTGTTGCTTGGAAGCGGCGCTGCTCGTCGGTGAGGTCGTCCCACGGCAGCGGGCGATTCACTTCGCCAGGGCCGAAGCCTTCAAGGACGTTCGGAAAATCGTACGGCGGGCCAAGACCGCGCTCCACCGGCGAGAGAGGCGTGTCAAGCAGCTTCATCGCTTGTTGGCGTTCGTAACGCTCGGCCCGCATTCGCTCCCAACCTTCGAGATACCGATCGCGATAGCGGGCGATGTCTTCGGGCAGCGCGTGAAGCGGGAAGTGAGGAGCAATGAACGCCACATATTCGAAGAAAGGTTGATCGGGATGATGCTTCGCGTGATCCTGCAGCCACTCGATCGCGTAGTCGGCGGTTTCCGTCGTGGCGTAGTAGCCCGATTCGTCGGCGTCGGGCGTCACGGCCACGTCGTCGACAAAGTTGCCGCGAGCGGTGAAGAAGTTTCCCTGGTTCTGCATCATGAACGAATGATCAAATCCGCCGGCGAGCGGGCTGCCGTCGACGTGCCACTTGCCGCTGTGGTAGCTGCGATAGCCAAGAGGTTTTAAGAAGTCGGGGAGCAAGCGGGCCCACTTCTGCCGCGTGCCATCGTTGCCGCCGCCGAGCTTGGGAAGGCCATCGCGATGAACCTGCTGCGCGTAGTAGCCGGTGAGGAACGCCGCCCGCGACGGCCAGCAGCGGGCCGTGTTGTAGCACTGGGTGAAACGCAATCCATTCGCCGCGAGGGCGTCGAGATTCGGCGTGGCGATTTCGCCGCCATAGCAACCGAGGTCGGAATAGCCGAGATCATCCGCCAGGATGAAGAGGATGTTGGGTCGGCGGGCCTCGGCGGCTGCCGTCGTCGCAGCAACATTCGCGAAGCAAAGGAGAACCGCGGTGACAAGCAGCAGGGCAAATGGTCGTTGCATCATGGCAGTCGCTGAGTGATTCGATGTCACCCGATTATAGCGGCCCCCATGCAGCGCGCGGGGATTGAGGCCTCGATTTCCACCATCGGTGGCTTACCGTAGCGATCACGTTCGCGCGACGCCGGTGCGTTGCTGGCGGGCCAATCGGCTACGAACGCCGGCCACAACAGGACGCCAATAGCGCCGTGATCAGCATGCCGAACGCCCCAGGCTCGGGCACGGCGGCTGCCGTGCTATTTGCTGCGGAGGCGCCGAAATTCGCCTTCCAAGCAGCGAGATCCGCGGCGCTAAGCGGAGCAGGAGAGGCGCCGCGCTGCCAAGCGAGGAAGTCGGCGCCATCGACCACGCCGTTCAAGTCGAAATCGCCCTCCAAGCTTGTCGAAAATTCCAGCACCAGACGCGGCGCGGTGGCGGTGAGGTGCTCGCTTGTCGCGATCCGAACGTACGGTCCGGCAGTCGTGCTCCTCAGCCGCAGGCCTAAATGGCTTGAGCCACCGAGCAACGACTCGATGTAGTTCGTGTCGAGATCGATCGTGATGTCGCCGGCCGACGTGAAGGGGCCGACTTTGTTGCCGATGACGCTCGTGACTGCCGACTCGTCGCCCAGCGACGCCAAGCCGTCGCCGGCGTAGCCCAGTGCTTGAATCGTCATGCCGCTGGTACTGGTCGTCGCATCGAGTTTGAGCTTTGCCGAAGTGATGTTCGCGCCAGCGGGTATCTGGCTAAGCGGAAAATCCATGAGAACGTCGAGAATCGGGAAGCTTGTGCCCGAACCGCCGTCGATGTCGAGCGTCGCCGCCGTCGCGTTCCCCAGCGGGTAAGCGTTGCCCGGCTTCAGTTGCACGTCGAAAGAGGGCGCGATGCTCACCTGTTGCGTCGGCGGTTCGTTGGGGTCGATCAGGTTCCAGTCGAGGTCGCCGAGATACAGAAGGTTATCGGCCGACCCGATGAAGACCGCAGAGTTGGAACGGCTCCATGCGGCCTGGTTCTGCATCGCCTCGGCAAACAGCGCGAATAGCTGCGTCGAAGTAAACGGCGTCAGATCGCCGTCGAAACCATCGCCGTCGTTTGCGTAGACCGTGAAGAGGCTAGTCGAGCTATTCCCCATCTCGACGCCGAGTGCGATCTGATCTTTGGAGCTCCCTGAGTCGGTCAACTCTAAGGCGATGAACCGCCCGATCGGCGAGACGTTCGGATAAGCTCCCGAGAGCGACCCGGTAATGCTCACCGGAATCGTCGTGTTGGGCACAAAGTAGTGAAAGATCTCGTTGGCTGTCGGTAGATAGGTGAAGTCGTCGCTGTCGAGCATCACGGAGACGGTGATTCCCTCGCCTGCGACGCCCGCGGGCAGCGACGACGAGGAAGGGAGCGTCCCGACGCCCCGTAGCTCGTAGGAGACCGCATAAACCGAGGCGTTCCCCAAGAGGCTACACCAAACGACCGCCAACAGAGAGCTCGCGAACCTGCCGCTCATCGGAACGCCCCTAAGAATAGCGTGGAGGGAATCATCGGGCGGGGGTCAGTTTAGGCGAACCTGCAGGCAACATCAAACTCTCAAAGGCAGTAAGGACTTGGACTTGGCGATAAATTACAATGCTTCTGGCGTCTCGGGCCGCGAAATAGCAACGAGGCCGCCAATTTCAGTATCGCCTCCGAATTGAATGGATCGCCGCGGATTGTATGGCTGCACTTATTGGAATTGATCTGGGGACCACCAACTCGCTGTGCGCCGTCTTCCGCGACGGGCGGCCGGTGTTGATCCCGAACAGCGTCGGGCAGCTGTTGACGCCTTCGGTCGTGGGACTGGTCGACGGCGATCGCATCGTCGTCGGAGCCGCGGCGAAGGAGTTGCGCGTCACTCAGCCCGAGCGGTGCGTCTCGTGCTTTAAACGGTGGATGGGTTCCGACAAGTCAATCACGCTCGGCGAACGGTCGTTCACCCCGGTGGAGCTGTCGAGCTTCGTGCTCAAGTCGCTGCGTGAAGATGCGGAGCACTTCCTCAAAGAACCGGTAACCGAGGCGGTCATCACCGTGCCGGCGTACTTCAACGACCACCAACGGAGCGCCACCAAGCAAGCAGGGCAATTGGCGGGGCTCACGGTGCGGCGGATTCTTAACGAACCGACGGCAGCGGCGCTCACCTACGGGTTCCACGACCGGACGGCGGCGAAAAAACTGCTGGTGGTCGATCTCGGCGGCGGGACGTTCGACGTTACGCTGATGGACGTGTTCGAAGGGGCGCTCGAAATCGTCGCCACCGCGGGCGAGAGCTTTCTGGGCGGGGAAGATTTTACGGAACGGCTCGTGGCCAGCGTCCTCCGCACGCAGAACATCCAGCTGGAAGTCGCCGAGTTGCAGCGGCCGCTGCAGGTAGCGCGGTTGCGCCAGCTGTGCGAAGAGGCGAAGCGGACGCTCACCACGCAAGAGAAAGCCTCGATTCGCTTGCCAGATGAGCAAGGGCAGCTCGACGACAAGTCGCGCCGCGTCGAAGTGAGCCGCGAGCAGTTTGCGAAGCTCGCCGCGTCGCTGTGCGAACGCCTCAAGGGGCCGCTCGGCAAGGTGCTGCGCGACGCAGATTGCCGGCCGGAGGCAGTCGACGACGTCATCTTCGTCGGTGGCGCCACCCGGATGCCGGTGATCGCCGACTTCGTCGCCGATTATCTCGGCTGCCAACCGCTGGCAACGTTCAATCCGGACGAGGTCGTGGCGCTCGGCGCCGCGGTACAGGCGGCGCTGATTGCCGACGACCAAGCCGTCGAAGACATGGTGATGACTGACGTTTGCCCCTTCACGCTCGGCGTGCAGACGGCGAAGGAGTTCGGCTCGGAAGTGAAGTCGGGCTACTTCACGCCGATCATCCACCGCAACACGACGATCCCAGTTTCGAAGGAGATGACGTTCGGAACGATGCACGCCAATCAGCGCGAGGTCGTGGTCGACGTCTACCAGGGCGAGAACCGGCTCGTCGAAAAGAACCACAAGCTCGGCGAGCTGAGGGTCGTCGGCATTCCGCCCGGCCCGGCAGGGAAAGAGATCTGCATCCGCTTCACCTACGACGTGAACGGCATCCTCGAAGTCGAGGCGTATGTTCCTGGCGCGACGCAGAAATTCCGCACAGTGCTCACGCAGCACGCCCACCATATGAGCGCCGAGCAACTTGCCGAGGCGGTCGAGCGACTGCAAAACCTGAAGTACTACCCGCGCGAAGATGCTGAAATCCAGAATTTGCTCCGCTTCAGCGAGCGGATTGTTGGCGAGGTGAGCCCCTTTCAGCGCGGACAACTGGAAGAGGCAATTGACAGCCTCGAATCAGCGATGGGGCAGGGCGATCAGGAACTCGTGAGCTTCTCGCGGCAGGGGCTGCTGCAAATCCTGGCGCTGTTGGGCTACGAATTTGGAGCCGTCGATGAGTAGCGCGCCTCCCAGTGATAACGACAAACTGCTCCAGTACGTCGAACGCGCGCTCCGGCAGAACCCGCTGCAGGAGAGCGCCGCGATCATCCGCCGCCGTAACCGGCTGCTCGGCCTCGAAGCGGCCGTGACGCCGAAGGCCAGCGGAGGATCAGGTTCCGTCGATCCGGGAGCACAACGGCAAACGCTACTGAAGCAAATCGAAAAGATTCGCGCCACCTTCTGGACGATGAAGCTCGACACACTGCGGGAATCGCTGGCGCAACTCGACGCGAAGGAATTCCCCGACGTCGACGCGGTCGTGCGGCGGCTGACGCTTGTCGCCAAGCATCGCGACCAAATCCCGCGAATCTTGGGGCAGAAGGATTTCGATTCCGACTTCTTCCGAGTGTTCAAAGAAGTGCTGATCGCAGCGCCGCGAGATTCGGCGATTGTGAAGGAGAAGGCGCTCGTGGCATTTTGCGAGCGGAAGCTCCGCAAGCGCGGCACGCGGATGATCAAGCTCATCGAGCGGGAGCTGCCGTACTTTCATCAGCTCGAGTCGCAGTGGCTCAAGTCGCTGATGGCTCAGCGCGGCAGAGTGAGCGCTCCGCGGTCCACACAGGACCACTTCGAGGAAGGACGCTCCGGATCCTCGTTTCCGTGGTGGGGATACATCGTCATCATTTCACTCATTCGATTGGTCCTAAGCATAGCGTCGGATAAGTAATGAGCGACGAGAACGTCGAGGTCGACTGGAGCTTGCTCCCGCATGAGCCGCTGAAGTTTTTCAGCCTGGCTCCGACGTTTGATCGGAAGGATTTGAAGCGGGCTTACAACCGGCTGCTGCGCCAATTTAAGCCGGAAAAGCATCCAAACGAGTTTCAGCAGATTCGCGCGGCGTACGAGTTGCTCGATAACCAACAGCGTTACGGCGCCGCCGCGACGTCGCCGCCGGAGTACAAGTGGCAAACGGATGACGCGGCGGCGAAACCTGCGACTTCCGCGTCGCAACGGCCCGTCGAGTCGGCGGCAGCAAACGCCCCCGAACTTCCCGCCACGCCGGCGCCGCTGCCGCTCCACCAGCGAATCCGTCACGAGCCGCTGGCGAACGTCTACCGCCAGTTAGCAGAGAAGCAGCACAAGCTGCCGTACGATTACTACGCCCTTGCCGTGATGTCGGACGCGGTTGATCGTAAGGATGGACAACAGTTTCTCCGCTGGTTGCTGCAAGGACTCGTGGAACATCGCCGCGATCGAGCGCTACTCAACTTGCTGTACGAGTACCTCCGCGGGCCGCTCGCCATCGAGACGGTTGCAAAGATTCTCGTCGCGGTATCGAAGACGGTGCGAACCGACGAATTCTTTCCGCTGACGGAAAGTCTATGGCATCGTTTGCTGCGAGAGCGACCGTTCGTCGAATTTCGCAAGACGTTCGAAGCGTGCGAGACGAACCTGCGCGATATCTGCATCGACGCTCGGCTGGCGTTCACGGTTGAGATTCTCGAGTCGGCCATTTGGGTCGCCGATGGGGACTGGATTGCCAAGGCGTTCGGACTGATTGAAGAGAACTTCCAGCGGATTCCGCCGCAGGTGCAGAACGATCTCGACCTGCTCGACTTTCTGCGGAACTACGTGGCGGGCCGGCCGAATTTGGCGACGGCTCATCCGCTACGGCGGCGTATCGACGAAGCGCTGCGGGATTTTTTCTCGGGAGATGCGGCCAAGCGCGATCGGACGGTGTTGCAGTGCCAAGTGGAAATGGCGGCCGATCCGGCGGCGACGCTCGAAGCCTTCCCGCTTAAATCGGAAGAGGATTACTCCAATTTTTATACGCTCTGGTGTTATGTATCAGGCGACGTCGCCGAACGGCACGTTGCGGATCAACCGCAGGCAAATATCAGCGCCTGGATATCCCGCGGAAGGGCGCTGTACGAGAACATCGAACGGCGCGTGAAAAGCTCGGTGCCTTACCGTCGTTGGACCGGAGCCAGCCTCGTGTACTCGTTGCTCATCGCGCTCTTCTACCTCTTCGTTACAGTGATTCCACTGATCCCTGTTCTAGTGCTCATCGGGGCAGGCATCGGCGGCGGATTTATTAATGTGTTCTTGCCGCTCGCGACGATCGGCATCACGATCGGCGTAGCCGTCTTTGTCCACTTCCGCTATTTGCGTCCGCGCTGGCAGCAACACGAACAGACGCATGCCACGAATTGCTACGCGGCAGTTAGTCGCGAAGAGTTGGCGGCGTTCCTACAACGGTCGCAGTTCTCGCATCCAGAGTTGCGCGATTTACTGTTCAATGCCGACATTACTAACTTGACGACGGCGCAGAACACGGCTGATCACTTTCAGCAGGACTATGCGCTCGCGATTTATGCAATGGCGCTCCGGTTTCAGGTATGAGCTACAGGCTGCCTCCAGCGATGTTCTCTCTGCGATTTCCTTTGCGCCTCCGCGCCTTTGCGAGAGATCTTCTTGATTTAGGTTGACGCTGTGAGGTTCGCTCCGGCGGGTCGTTGACCCGCGGCTACTTGGCGAGCGTTTGCCACAGGCCCCAGCCGGCGATGCTGGAGACGCCGGTGAGGATGAGCGCCGACGCGATGCCGCAGCCGAGCATCCACCAGCGGGTGCGATAGGCGGGCGGCAGTTGGAAGTTGAGGTACAGCCCGGCAAACATCGCGATGCAGACGCCGAGGCTCGTCGCGAGAAAGTTAACCGTCTGCGTCATGACGTCGAAGTCCATCGGACTCCAAATGACGACGTTCGTCGCGATGAACACGTAGCCGCAAATCACGAGCTGAATGTTGCGCTGGTTCCACTGCCGTGCGGGCCAGATCGCACGGAAGTATTCGGTCACGCCGCGGGCGTAAACGTCTGGATACGACTGCAGCGTTCCCCACAAGGCGGCGACGACGCACAGATAGTAGACCCACACGAGCGAAGGGTGGATCGCGTTCCAGATTTCGGCCTGATCGGTGAGCAGCCCCCAGTCTTTGAACTGAGCAATGTCTTCGCCCGCTTGCTGCTTCGGGAAGAGGACCGCGGCGCCGGCGATCATGAATGCGGCGCTCACCACGAGCAGCACGAAGGCGCCGAAGGCGACGTCGTAGCGGATTGGTCCGGCGGCGCGACGTATTTCTCGCACTTGCTGCGGATCAGTCGGCAAGTAATCGCCTGGTTTTCCGGCGGCGGCGCGCTCCAGCAATTCTTTACGGTCTTTGTGGCCCGTCATCCCCCAGCCGTGCAGGGCGATGAAGTCGGGATAGACGAGATAAGTCATCACGCTGCCGCCGACGTAGCCCATCGTCACGGCGATGAGCGGCCAGACGCTGTCGCGGAACAGCGGGGGCGCCGACTTAGGAACACTGGGGATGTGACCGATCGAGAAGAGCCCCTTGAGCGCGGCGAACCAATCGGGCCGCACGAGCAGCGTGCCGATGCACGTGCCGGTGACGAGGATGCCGCAGATGATGACTTGCTGGCGTTCAAGGCTGCGATAGCTCGTCGGCAAACTAAGCAGCAGCGCGATTGAGATAAAAATCGTGGCAAGCACGCGGTTCGTCACGCCGTGATCGCCGCTGCCGAAGAAGAGGTAACTCATCAACTCGCCCGAGGGGCGCGCGAGGGCCCCCCACAGCGGCCCGGCCGCTCCAAGCTCGAGTGCGATCAATAGAAACAACAGCCAACCGCGCGGGCCGGGGAGTTTTACCAACCGCTGGCCCGGCGACTCGCCGCTGACGGCGGTGTAGCGGCCGAGGAAGTAGGTGACGCAGACGCCTTTCGTGAGCGCCGCCAACAGAACAAGCCAGAGCAGGCCGTAGCCCATCCAGGCGCCGGTGCGCACGACGACGATCGTCTCGCCGGCGCCGATCGAGACCGAGGCGAGAACCGCCGCGGGACCGAACATGCCCAGGAGGCGAACGAGCTTGCCGGGCGACCAAGGTTCAGCCAGCGGGCCCTGGAGCGGGGCTGGCGCGAGAGGAGAGTTTGGCATGCATCGGATTGTAGATGCGGCAGCGGGGCGTGGAAGGGGAAACGTAAATACTGGAGGCGTAAAGACGGCGCCTTAAGCCCCTCGTTGGATCGCTCCGGCGGGTCGTTGACCCGCGGCTACTTTTCGACGAAGTCTTTCAAACGCGTGAGGGCCGCGTCCCATTGCGCGGAGACGGCGGCCAAAGCGCGTTGCGCTTCCTCCAGCGAGCGCGGCTGCAGCGCGTAGAGCGTTTCGCGGCCACTCCGTTCGCTGCGGACGATCCCTGCGCCTTCCAGGACTTTGAGATGCTTCGTGATCGCCTGCCGCGTGACGGTCGCCGTTTCCGTGAGTTGCGTGATCGACTGCTGCGAGCCGTCGGCCAGCCGCACGACGATCTCCAAGCGCGTGCCGTCGCCGAGCGCCGCGAACAAGGCGGCAGTTTTCAACAACCGAACCGTGGCGGCTTGGCGGCTACTTTTCGACATACGCCTTGATGTTGTTATTGAGCTGCGCGGCCCAGCCGCCCGAGTTCATGCGGTATGCCTCGTCGCGGCGTCCGGCGGGAATCTTGTCGAAGCCAGACTCGACGACTTGCAACAACACGCCGCCGTCTTTCGATTCGAGCGTGAACTCCACGAGCGTCCGTTCTTCGGCAGAGTAATCGACCTGCGGATCGATCGCGTAGGGCCGCCAGTAAAACGAAAAGTACGTCTTCGGTTTGATCTCGCCGACGAGCACCTCCATCGTCACGTGCTCGTAGCCCGGGTGCGTGATCTGCCCGCGGCAAAACTCTCCGGGAACGAACGGACCTTCGAGATTGACGCGAAACCACTCGCCGAACTGTTTGGAATCTGTGAGTGCACTCCAGACGCGGTCGAGTGGGGAGTTGAGCTGTACTTGCTTCTCAATGCGATCGGTGGAGGAGGGCATGGGCTTCTGAACCTCGGATTCAAGCGGAAAATTACGCAACCGTTTAGTTGCATGTTATTCCACCAGTAGCCGCGGGTCAACGACCCGCCGGAGCGGTGATCGAAAGCGGAAAGAATTGAACAGAGAGCGGCGCGCAAGCGCACTGTTCGGCATCGCGAGCCAACAACTGCGCGAGTTGAGACCGTGAACCGGTGGGCAGCTAGTGGGGTAAACAGGAGACCGTAGCGAGTGCCGCTTCGGCTGGTCGTTGACCCACAACTACCACTTGAGGCCGAACTTTTCGCCGCCGCTGGGGGCGCTGACGCCGCCCTTAAGGCTTTCGTTCGCCTTACGACGCTGTTCTTGCCGCTTGAGATCTTCCGGCGTCGGTTCGCGCTCTGGTTCGGGCTCGGGGCGGCGGTGCTCCGGCTTCTCCGGCGCTGCGATGAGCGCCTTCAACGAGAGGCTGATCCGCTGCGCATCGGGGTCGACCGACAGCACTTTGGCCTCGACCTCTTGGCCCTCGCTCAGCACGTCGCTGGTCCGCATCACTCGGCCGTGACCAAGTTCAGAGATATGAATGAGACCTTCGACGCCTGCTTCCAGTTTCACGAAGGCGCCGAACTGCATCAGCTTCGAGACGGTGCCCTTCACACGGGAGCCGATGCCGTACTTCGTCGTGACGTCCGCCCAGGGGTTCGCGCCCATGTCACGGTAGATGAGCGAGATCTTACCGGTCTCGGGGTTTACCTTCTCGACGCGAACCTTCACGGCTTGGCCAACCTGCAGCACTTCGCTGGGGTGACCGATGCGGTCCCAGCTCATCTGGCTGACGTGGATGAGGCCGTCGACGCCGCCGAGGTCGACGAACGCGCCGAAGTCTTGCAGGCTGCGGACCGTTCCTTCGCGGATTTGGCCGGGGGCGATCTCGGCGAGAATCTTCTCGCGATTTTCCTTCCGCTCACGCTCCATGAGGGCGCGGTGGCTGAGGACGAGGTTCTTGCGGCTGCGGTTGGCTTCGGTGATGACGCAGGCGAGACGCTGACCGACGTAGTCTTCGGCGTTCTCGACACGGAACATCGAGATTTGGCCCATCGGCATGAAGCCGCGGATGTTTGAGACGGTGCACTCAAGGCCGCCCTTGTTGGCGGCGGTGATGACGACCTCAATCACCTGACCTTCGTGGACTTCGTCCCAGTTGCCGACGCTCACCGCAGCCGCAGAGCGATTGATCTCGTAGATCCCTTGCTCTGTGTCGAACTTGGTGACGACCATCTCCATCTGGGCGCCGACTTCGGGGGCCGTTTCGAACTGCTTCAGCTGAGCAACGCCCTGGCTGCGGCCCATGCCGAGGTCGAAGAAGACGTCTTCGCCGTGGATGCTGACGACGGTTGCGTTGACGCGAGTTTCCGGAGGGAGTTCGGCCTGCGAGGTCGCGGCCGTGGAAGATTCCATTAGCTGGTCAACCGAACCTTCGGCGAGGGCGGCCTGCAGCTCCTGCTCCAGTTCGGGCGGCAGCTGGGCGCGGATGTTCGGCGGCGGATAATTCTTGCGGCCCTGGTCGACGACGCGACCGGGGTTCGCCGGGCCAGGATTCACTGGCTTCGGGGCGAGCGCAGGGGCGTCGGCTTCGCCTTCGCGTTGGCTGCCGATTTGGATGCGTTCGCTCGGCCGCTGACCGTCGGCGCCGAGATCGGCGTTGGCAACTTCAGCGGGAGGCGTCGCAGGGCTCGACGGAGTAACGGTCGGTTGAGATTCCGTCGGATCGTGATCGGCGGTCATAAACTCGGCAGTCCAAGGAGAAGTAAAACGACCCACATCGGGCCGCGCCCGACCGCGCAGTTTAACCAGCGGGTAGCGGCCCTGGCAACGGGTGATGCGAGGGTAGTTGGAAGTAGTCGGGAAGATGGGCGCGGCGGCGGAATTTGGGCAAATAGCGCGCCGTGGGAGCCCATTGATTCGACACGCGAGAAGCCCGCCCTCAGGAGCTCATTCTGCAGTAATGGAAATGTGTTGCCGCTGGAGCCTTTCTGCGACCCCAGGGATCAATCGAGCCGCGTTTTCGTTGTAAATTTTCCGCAAAACTTCGTTCGGCAGATCGAGGCCGTAGATGTTCCAGAAGCCTTGTGGCGGGTACTGATCCTCGGCATAGGGGAAGTATTCGTCGGCCGTTTCGAGGAGACGCCAGTGGGGGGCGAGCCGCTTCACGTCGCGTGGGCCATCGGTGCCGAACAAAATTCGGTCGGAATATTTCAGGCAGAATTCGCGGGCCGCGCGGGGCTGGCGGCCAAGTTCGGCGACACGAGCAGCGAGCTCGACGTTGAGGTTAGGGTACTTGTCGAGCCAGCCGCCGAGTTGGGCCAGGTCCTCCGGACTATTGGCGAAGTGGGCGCCGATGAACACCGTCTGGGGGTGGCGTTCGACCACGCGGATAAACGAGGCCAAGATTTCTGCGTAGCTGGGAAACTTGTCGGCAGGGAAGTGCCAGTCGGGATGGCGGGAAAGTTCTTCGTAACGTTCGTTGAACCGATCGAGCGGCTGGAAGAACGCGGCCGGATCGCCGGCGTGGATCAAGATCGGCAGCCCGAGTTCGCCGCACGCTTTCCAGATCGGATCCCAGCGCGGATCGTCGATAGCGATCAGCGAGCCGTCGGGGTTGCGGTAGGCGAGGCCGAAGTCTTTGAAGACCTTTAGTCCCGAGGCGCCGCGTTCCTTTGCGTCAGCGAGCGCCATGGCCATGCGTCGACCGAAGTCGTGCCGCTGGCAGTCCCACGTAGCGGGTTGGTCGGCCTTGCCATCGCCTTGCCAGTTGATGTTCGCGAAGATGACGAAGCGATCAGGATACTTCGTCCAGAGGAACTTTTTGTGCTCTTCCAAACTCTCGCCGAGTTCGCCGTCGAGGCTCACCGAGATCGCGATGTTTTGGTTGTCCATCAGGCGGACGTACTCGGCGAGCGCCTCGGGCGATTGGCGGAGTTTGTATCGGCAATGGACATGCACGTCGACGGCTGGAAACTTCGCCCGCGCGGGATGGTGCTCGGGGAGGACGAGCATCGACCTCGGCTGGAACTGATCTAACTTGAGCGCTGCGGGCTGCTCTTGGGCTTGGGCTTTTGACGTCTCTCGCAGAGGCGCAGAGGCGCAAAGAAATACGCAAAGAATGCAAATGCGGAACCCGAGAGGCGAGAGCCATACCTTCGTCGAGTAGGCAGATGGAGGGAGAGAGAAGGGATTGGTCGTCATATCAATTCTCTCGTGTGAGCGTCGATCGCTCCGCTCTTCCATCTTGCCAACAAACAACTCAGGCAATCTAAGCAGCTTCTTACTTCTCTTCTTTGCGTATTTCTTTGCGCCTCTGCGCCTTTGCGAGAGACCTATTCCCAAGCCCGCCGCCTAAGCCAGCACTTCACGCAGCCGGAAGTGGAACTTGCCAAGCTTGCCGCCGTAGTTGCCGGCGCTGATCGCGGGAATGCCATCGCCCGCAGCAGCGTGAAGCGTCACTCGCATCGCTGCGGCGACGTGTTGTTCGTCGACGCCATTGATCACGATTTCATACGCACACTCGGCGCCGGCGACGAGCTCCGTCGGCACGCGACCGCGCAGAGTTGGGCAAAAGGCGTCGTTGCTCGACGCGCGAAGTGCTTTGTATTTTGAGCCGACCTTGCTGCCGCTGCGGACGACGCCGCCGGGGAAGGGGGTAACGACGCCCGGCATGTCGGCGATCGCTTCGACCGCGCGACGGGCGGCGGCGAGCGTAATGGCTTGCGTCTCGCCCTGAATAATGATGTTGCCGCCAGCAAGCCCCTTGGCGACGCCGACTTGCTCCTCAGCGATGAACTCGCCGTCCATCACCGGGATCCGCCAATAGCGGCGATCACCGATCAGCTTGCTCTTCTGGTAGCCGTCGCCGAAGAACCGCAAGTTCTTGCCGAGCGGAACCTGGTCCTCGCCCTCGGGCAATCCGTTGAACACGGCCGAGGTCGCGCAGGGAAGCAAGCACTGGCCAGCGCGGTTGAGCATCGCCTTCGCCAGCGCGTCGACGGAAAAGCCAAAGGCGAGCACCGCAGCGCCGGGCCGGGCGTCGGGCGTTTCCTCGGGGGAGAGGAAACGCTCGACGCCGACCTCGGCGTCGCAGCCGATGACGCTCGAACCGTAACCGCAAAACTCACGGAGCGCGGCGTCGAGCCAAAAGTCGTCCAGAGCCGTGACGATCAGCCGCGCGTAGCGCATGCGAAACGCCTCGGCGAAGGTGTCGATAATCAGCGTCGAACCAAGCAGCATGCGAAGGCGCCAAGAACCTAGTAGCCGCGGGTCAACGACCCGCCGGAGCGCCTCATCACATGGGAACGAAAACCGCCTCGCTCTGATGATTAACGCTGCCCGCCATTTTCACTGGCTTGCGGAGGCGCGACAAGCCCTCCGCCTTCGCCTTCAGCAGCGGTTACCAGGCCGCCGCATCCGAGGCCGGAGTTTCCATAGTTTCCGACCGCCGTTTCCGCCAACGGCGACACTCTCCGCACCACCCGAGCGACTTGGCTCACCACCTCAGGAACATGTCGGACTAGAACCCGGTTCGGCAGCACGTAGAGAAAAAATTCGTCACGATCGACGCCTTCGGCTTCCGTTTGCCAATTGACTGATTTCTTCACCGCGTCGCGAATCGCGCTGCGAGCCTCTTCGCTGTCGGCAAGAACCTTGTCATTCAGATTGATCGACCGAGTAACGGGCTGAGTCGACGCCGTGGCCGACGCCCCAGCGCCATCCGCAATGATGCCCTGCTTCGCAGTCCGCATGTGATCCAACAGACGACTGACGCCTGTGTGAACTCGTTGCGTCTGCGAGATGACGATCATCCCGGGCGGAAAGGACAGGGCCTCTCCTTCGCCAGTCCCGTTCTCCATCCACGATTCATGCTCGACCGAAGCGACGATAACTTCGATCAACCGTTCGCAAGTCGCTTCGTCGCCATCCAACAGGTCGTCAACACGGTAAACGACGACTTCCAATCGCTTCTCCGCTTCCTCCTGCGTCGTAATGAGCAGAACTTCTTTATCAATAATGTAAGTCAGATCCTCGCCGGCAGACTTAATAATAAGGTCGAGCGCCGACCGCAACGACACGTTTGCAATTTCGATCGTCACTTCGGTCTCGGGGCTCGCCGCGACGGCATCGAGCGCCGCAGCGTCGAAAAGAATCGGAATCTCGTAGTCTTCCGAGAGGACTTGCAGGATTTGATTGAGAGGGGCCTCGACCTCCGAAATCGACGCCTTGAGCTGCTGATTGAGAGCTGATTCAATCCGTTCGGCAGCCAAATTCGCGGTAGCGTACGCCTTTGGTTTTGCGGATACGGCGATGCTTGCCGTCGTTTGCTCTTGGGCGAAGAGCGAAGCAGCCGTCAGCGCGCTTGCCGTCGCGCCTACTGCCACGAGAAGACGATACCCCGATAACATCTGGCCCATGAGATGCCTCCTCGCCTTCCCCCGCGGGGCAGGCTGTTTGAGAAAAGTTGCCGGCGAGGGGCGGTTCCGGACGCCCGCTCGCAGATGGGCGGCAGTGTAGATCGGCTAGCTAGCGGATGTCAAAAATTTCTTGAATCTGGCTGATTCTGCAGTCTTCTTTGCGCCTTCGCGTGAGACATTCCTAATTCCGATCTCACGCAAAGGCGCAGAGGCGCAAAGGGAATGCGAGGAGAGGAAGGCGGGAAAGCAGGAGCCGCTCAAGCGCACAAAGGACGCAAAAGGGACTCGTGAGAGCCTTTTGCGTCCTTTGCGACTTATTGCGGCAACAATTCTTTGACTATTACTTTGCGGCGGCTTCCTTCTCGGCGGCGGGCTTCTCCGTTGGCGGTCCGAGGAGCTTTTCGAGTTCCTCGCCGAGCACCGGGCCGCGGGCGTTCATGTTGACGACCTTGCCGTCTTTACCCACGAGGATCGCTGTCGGGATGCCGGTGATGCCGTAATAGGTCACGAGCGGGTTCTGCCATTCACGCTCGTCTTCCTTCTTCGGGAAGATCGACGCCCACGGCAGCTTGTTCTCGTCAACGTACTTCTTCGCCGCTTCGGGGGTCGCGTCGAGCGAGATGCCGAGGACGTCGAAGCCCTTGTCGTGGTAGGCCTCATACATTTCGAGAACATTCGGAATCTCGGCACGGCACGGACCGCACCAGGTGGCCCAGAAGTCGACGAGTACGACCTTGCCGCGATACGAAGCCCAATCGACTTCCTTGCCATCAAGAAGCGTACCGGTAATCTCCATCGGATTTCCGAGCAGCGTCAACCGTCGCAGGACGCCAGGGAGGTTCGCCTCGGTCAGCTTCTCTTGCACCTTCTTGTCTTGGCTCTTCTCCAAGACCGGAATCACTTGCTCCAACATCTTAGCGACCGCGTCGTCCGCCGAGCCGTCGAGTCGCATGCTGGTGACTTGGACGATCGAGACGTCGATCGGCTTCGGGCCGGCCTTCACCTTGTTGACGATCAGATCGAGGAAGGCTTGCTGTTGCTTCGCATCAAGTTCCGGCCACTGGTTGGTGGTGTACATGATCGTGTTCTGCCAACCGAGGCCGACGACGTCGTCACGTTTGTCCTCACGGGCGGCTGCTAGCGTCTCTTCAAACTTCTTGAGCGCATCGGGCTGCTCCATTTGGATGAGAGCCTGCAGCGCCTCGAACCGGTACGCGTAGGCCTGGGCGGCCTGATCGTCGGTCGGCTTGGCGACGAGCAGGCGATTCGAAGCTTCCACCAGCGCGTTCAGCGCCTTGACGCTGAACGCCATCTTCTCTTCGTCGGTCTCGCCCTGCGGTTCCGTTTGGGCGAGTTTCTTCATGAAGTCTTCGATCTTCGTCGCGTCGCCTTCCGGCACGGTGAAGAGATCGGCGTCGGCCGTCGCCTGAGCGCGGACCGGCGCGGCGTGCTGCAGAGTCGCTCCCGCTGCCAAAGTCAGCGCCAAGAACCAGAGGACGCGAAAAGAACCAAGGAGAGAGCGTGTCATGCAGAGGTCTCGCTTATCGGAGCGCTGAGGTAGGTGGCCGGGTAGATGCTGCCGCCGCGGCGAAAAAGGCTTGCGAAGCTGTCATTTTGGCGATCTGGGGCGTGAAGGCAAGCGAGTGGCAAAATAGGCGATTTTCCGACGGCGCTGCGACGGTGCGCGATGCAGGGGCGGGAATCGCCGCCGATAGCGAGAAACAAACGCTGTAACACTCGGCCTGACCTTGCGCCTCCCAATGCAGCGAGGCCGATTGCCTGCCTCGGAACCTCACACAGTTTCAAGCAAAGGCCTCTCCCATGTTTTCCAAACTCCTTCGCCGTCGTCAGAAGACGTCCCCATCGTCCACTCCTTCGCGGTTCCGCATGGAAATGCTGGAGAATCGCCAAATGATGGCCGGCGACGTCGCCGCCTCGGTGGTGAACGGCAACCTTTACCTCAACGAAGCCGTCGGCGCCACGGGACTCGATAACGGCGTGCGAATCTATCAGGTATCGCCCGGCATCGTGCGAGTGCAGGGGGCCGAGGCGAACAACAGCGACGGCTCGCTGAGCCGTGTCAATGGACAGCTTTATCAAGACTTCGCGATCAGCGGCGACTTGAACGTCAACCTCGGCGCCGGCAACGATCGGCTGCACCTAGGCTTCGACGGCGGGTCGAGCGCTCCGAACTTCAACAACGTCAACATCAACATGGCCGCGCCCGATTTGGTGGTCGCCCAGAAGGCTCAGGTCGCCAAGGGCGGCATCGGCGGAGTCTTCGACCCTCCAGACGCCGATCAATTCTTTGGCTGGGGCTTCAACGCCCGCGGCGCCGTCAACGTGAACACCGGCGTCGGCAACGACTGGGTCTTCATCAGCAATTCCTTCCTCGGCGACGGACTCGGGGCCGACAATCTCACGATCAACACCGGCGCCGGCGCCGATACGGCGTCGATCAAAGGAACAACGCTGCTCGGCAACCTGCGAATTCAAACTTACACGAACGTCAACGAGAACGACTCCGACATGGTTTGGATGGACAGCGCGCTCGACAGTTCGTTCAACACGCGTCCGACCTATATCACCGGCGACGTGAGCCTCTACACCGGCGCCGGCGCCGACAACCTGTGGCTCGGCGACTCGACGGATCCGTACTTCACCGGCCTGGGCTTCATGACGCTCGGCAACTTCCAGGCTTACCTTGGCGCCGGCGACGACGTCGTCGACATCTCCGCCGCGAAGTTCGGCAATGGCGCTGCACACTGGAGCAACTTGCTGCTTTACACGGGCGCCGGCGCCGATGACGTGACCGTCGACTTCGACCGGAGCTTGATCGACGTCGGCGATCCGATGCCCGAGATCAACGGCTCGCTCATCATCCAAACCTATGATTCGCTTGCCGAGACCGACGCCGACAAGGTGACGATTCCGATCGGCCAAGTTGGCTTCGCCACCTACATTTGGCTCGGCGGCGGCGACGATCAGTTCAGCCTCACCGCCGGCAACTGGGGGAGCTACGTGATCGTCGACGCCGGCGCCGGCAACGACACCGGCTTCGCCGCGGGCTTCCTATATGAAACGGCCGAGATCCGCCTGGGCGAAGGCAGCGACAATATGACGATCGCCCACCTGCGGGCGAAGAAGCTGACCCTCGACGGCGGCGCTGGCGTCGGCATCGACCGGCTGACGCGGACCTCGCCCTCGGCGGTTGATCAGTTGTTCCAGAGCGGTTGGGAGTACATCAACGGCCGGCCGACTTGGCTGGATGATTTGGTGTTCGATTCGAACATGGCGGTAATGTCGCGACGCTAGGAGCGAGTGACGAGAATTGAGGTTCGAAAGGGGCGGGCGCGAAATCGCGCTCGCCCTTTTTTCGTTTGAGGTGGCGAAGACGAAGCAGTAGTGGGGCGGAGCGGGGATTTAATCCCACAAGTACCGCTCGTCAAAGTCGATTTCATACCGCTTAAGCAGACATCGAAATTCATCCTGAAACGGCTCACGGCGATGATGGTCGCGTTGGCCGGCGATGTAGCGCTGCAGGTCCGCCAATTGAGACTGGCCAATGGAGAAGGCGCCGTAGCCGTTTTGCCAAGCAAAGTCGATGTACGCGGCGCCTTGTTGTTTCATCCAATGCGAAGAGTCTTGCTTGATCCCTTGGATGAGATTGCTCACCGATGCGGTGCGAGCCAACGAGCAAGCAATATGAATGTGATCGTCGGCGGCGCCGATGCCGTGAGTGGGACAGTGAAGCGTTCGGGCGACCGTGGCGATGTATTTGAAGAGGTCGCGTTCGATCGATTCGTCGATGAAAGGTTCACGATTTTTGGTGCTGAAGACAATGTGGAGCAGGATATTAGAAATCGATTGCGCCATGGCACGCAGCACCCAGTTGCTGAATCAATTTGCAGTAGTTGTCTCGCAACTTATATTACCACAAACAATCCGCAAAAATACAAATTTGGCCTGGCATTCAGGCCTGTAAGGCCGCGCCATGACAGCCCAGGGCGAAGCCCTGGGTTGGCGCGTTGCCTCCATTCCGTAGCCCTGAAAGGGCGCGCTTGGCAAATCTTGGCGCGCCCTTTCAGGGCTACGCTCTTCTTTGCCAACCTTCTACCCAGGGCTTTGCCCTGGGCTATCGCAGCGCGTCCCTTCGGGACTGGAGACCGCGAGCGAATACATATTGAGCGTTCGGTATTCGCCGACAGGATCTGTCGCTCGCGCGTTGTGGGGTCTTTATGCTGCACTTACGCCCATTGGTACGCTCGGTCCGCGATTTGCTCATGGCTTGCTACGCCGCACACAAATTGGCGAACCGCAACACCTATCGCTAGGAGAACCACCATGTCCGCCGCGCCTGACGACAAACTTCGGGAACTGCTCGACGACTTCGATGCCGCCATGTTGGTCACGCGGCGGCCCAATGGGGCGCTCAGGTCGCGGCCGATGGCCGTGGCAGGACTCGACGCCGACGGGACGCTCTGGTTTCTCACGCAGGACGATTCGGGGAAGATCGACGAGATCAACACCGACCATCACGTGAACGTCGCGATGCAGTCGTCGCTGAAGTTCGTCTCGATCAGCGGCAAGGCGGCGCTCGTGAAAGATACCCGCAAGGTCGAGGAGCTATGGAACGAGGCGTGGAAGGTCTGGTTCCCCGGCGGGAAGGACGATCCGCATCTCGTGCTATTGAAAGTGCAGGGCGAGACGGGCGAGTACTGGGACAACAGCGGAGCGAGCGGGATCAAGTACCTCATCGAGGCGGGGAAGGCGTACCTCAGCGGCACGCGGCCTGATGTGGAGGGGGATCCGAAGATTCATGCAAAGGTGGCGCTGTGATCGGCTAACGTCGATAACCTCGTGGCGCACCCTTCGCGAAGTCATCCTCCGCTGAGGAGCGACTGACCATGCCCTGAAGAGGGAAAGAAAAAACCCCCGTCCTGGAGGGCCGGGGGCTGATGATCGGTTCGGAACGTGAACGCGTTATCGCGATGCGATGAGCGGCTACAGCGCCTCGACGACCAAATCGCCGACTTCGCTCGTCGTGTAACCCATCTTGCCGGCGTTCTGGCTCTTCATCTTCGTCGCGGTCACTTTCATGATCGCGTCCATCACGCGCTTCGCGGCCTTCGGGTGGCCTTGCTGATCGAGCAGCATGCTCACGGCGTTGATGGCGGCGATCGGGTTGATCTTGCCCGTGCCGGTGTACTTCGGCGCGCTGCCGCCCATCGGCTCGAACATGCTGACGCCACCCTTGTCGGGGTTGATGTTGCCGCCGGCGGCGACGCCCATGCCGCCTTGGATGATGCCGCTGAGGTCGGTGATGATGTCGCCGAACATGTTCGTCGTGACAATCACGTCGTAGTACTCAGGGTTCTTCACGATCCACATGCAGCAGGCGTCGACGTGGTTGTAGTCCTTCTCGATGTCCGGATACTCGGCGCCGACTTCCTGGAACGTCCGCCACCAAAGATCGTGGCTGAGAATGACGTTGGTCTTCGCGACCAGCGTGAGCTTCTTCCCCTTCGGGTTGTTACGCTTCTTGCACAACTCGAAGGCGTAGCGGATCGCCCGCTCGCAACCCTTGCGGGTGTAGAGGGCCGTTTGGGTCGCGACTTCGCTCGGCGTTCCCTTGTGCATGAAGCCCTGGACGCCGCAGTAGAGGTCTTCGGTGTTCTCGCGAACGACGACGAAGTCGATGTCCTCGGGGGTCTTGCCCTTGATCGGGCACTCGACGCCGGGGAACAGCTTCACCGGGCGGAGATTGATGTACTGGTCGAGGCCGAAGCGGAGATCGAGCAGCAGCTTGCGTTCGAGGATGCCCGGCTTCACGTCGGGATGGCCGACGGCGCCGAGGAGAATGCAGTCGAACTTGCGGAGTTGGTCGAGGGCGTCGGCGGGCAGAGCTTCGCCGGTCTTCAGGTAGCGGTCGCCGCCCCAGTCGAGGTCGGTGAGTTTGAGGTCCTTGTCGAAGCCTTCGAGCTTGGCGACTGCCTTGAGGACTTTGACGCCCTCGGCCGCTACTTCAGGTCCGGTGCCGTCGCCGCCGATGACTGCGATGTTCATTGCTACTTTCCGTTGTCGTTGTGATGCTTGAGAATTGATTGCTTCTCGCAAAGGCGCTAAGACGCCAAGGGAACGCAAAGAAGAAACCGGGAAGGAAGAATCGGCGGGAGGCTCGCATGCCTCCAACGGCTTCATCTTCTTCTTTGCGAAACTTTGCGCCTCTGCGTCTTTGCGAGAGACTTTACCGCTCGCCGGCGAGGGCAAGCGAATCCTTGATTTTAGCGGCTCGGCGGGGGGTGCGAAACGGGCCCCAAACGGCGGAAAAGTTTGACGTAAGTCCTTACTAGTCCCTAGAATCAGCGGCGACCTTCGGGGGCGAACCGCGGATGACGGGGCTCGCGGCGCCGGAGGCTTCTTCTCGATTGAGGGTTGCCCTCAAAGGTGGTCGCGATGGGCGTGGGTCCAACTCTGCTGGGCGGAATCGTTGGAGCGGCCGTGGGCGTGGGCCTGCATACGTTGCTGGAGACCGGGCTGCTTGGCAAACCGATCGAGGCGTCGTGGTTCGCGATCATCATCGGGCTGCTGACCGGCGTCGGCGTCCGGCAAGCGAATCGGCAACACATGGAGCGCAGCTATCTCCGCGGCGCGATCTCCGGCATCGTCGCGCTGGCGGCGATTTATGGCAGCACGGTGGTCATTGCCGAGATCATGAAGAAACGCGATGTTTCCATCGCCGCAAAGCCCCCTACGATTGCCGTCGACGACGAGACGACTGGGGACGAAGCAGCGGACGGCGCGGAGGCCACTGCGGAAGAACCGGTGGAGGAGACGACTGAGGAAGCGACCAATCCTGCACTCGCCGGCATGGGGACGATGCCGACGCGAACCTCGGATCTCAACCCGTGGCAATTCGTATGGATGGCGATTGGAGCGCTGGTGGCGTATGAGCTCGGCCGCGGCGCCGGAGCGCCGAAAACCGCCGAGCCGGTCGACGCAATGCCGCCCGAAGGCTTAGGCCGCGCGACCGATCCGAGCGAGTAGCCGCGGCTCAACGAGCCGCCGGAGCGGTGATCGCAAGATTAAAAGCATCAAATACAAAGGCGGAATCACAACGTGTGATTCCGCCTTATTTTGTTATGGCCTGTCGAAGGAACATCGCTCCGGCCGGTCGTTGACCGGCGGCTACTTGGGGAGATCCTGCTTCACTTCTTGCCGGCCGATTTCGCGGACGTTCGTTGGCTTCACGTCGGTGAGCGAATCGCCCAAGTCGTTGCGGGCTTCGTCCATGTAGCCGCGCATCCGCTTGGCGATGTTTGGATGCTGATCGAGCACCGACTTCGTTTTGGCAATGTCGCGCGAGAGATCGTACAGGGCAGGGGGGATCGGCGTGTCACCGACTTCGGTGTCGCGCCATAGGCCGTAGTAAATGTTCTCGTTCTTGAGGACGTTCTTCGCGCGGAACTTCCACTTGCCGCTGCGGACGCCGTGGAGTTCGTTGCCGAAGTAATAGAAGTACGCTTCCCACGGCGACTTGGCGTCTTGCTCGCCGTATAGCAACGGCGTGATGTCGTGACCGTCGATGATGCGATCCTGCGGCGTCTCGCCGCCGGCGATCGCGGCGAAGGTCGGTAGCAGGTCCATTTGCGAAGCGAGTTTCTTGCACTCCGAACCCGCCGGCACCTTGCCGGGGAACCAGGCGATCGTCGGGACGTTGAGTCCCCCTTCGTAGGTCCCCCCCTTGCCGCCACGGTAGGGGGTGTTGAGGCCGCCTTCTTCGCCACGAAGCAGCCAGCCGCCGTTGTCGGAGCTGAAAATCACCAGCGTGTTGTCGTCGATGCCGAGCTCCTTGAGCGTCTCGAAGATTTGGCCGACGCTCCAATCGACTTCGCTCACTGCGTCGCCGTAGAGGCCACGCTTGCTCTTGCCGCGGAACTCGGGCGACGCCGCGAGCGGGATGTGCGGCATCGTGTGGGCGAGGTACAGGAAGAAGGGCCCGTCCTTGTGACGCTTGATGAAGTCGACCGCCTCGGTCGTGTAGCGTTTCGTTTGTTGATCGCGGTCGATCGGTTCTTCGAGCAACTCGTCGTTGCGGTAGTAGCGGTACGGATTCATGTCGTTGCTGAAGTACACGCCAAAGAATTCGTCGAAGCCATGCTTCACCGGGCTGAATGCTGGCGGATCGCCGAGATGCCACTTGCCGACGAGGCCGGTCGCGTAGCCGACCTTTTTCAACACTTCAGGAATGAGCACTTCGTCGGCGCTGATGCCGAACGGCGAGTTCGGCCACAACACGCGGCTCGGCGAGACGGTTCCATCGGCGCGAGGGGCGATGACGTCGCCCATGCCGACGCGGACCGGATAGCAGCCGGTCATGAACGCCGCCCGCGAGGCAGTACAGGTGGGCGCTGCGGTGTGGAAGTTGGTGAGCCGCATCCCTTGCTCGGCCATGCGGTCGAGATTCGGCGTGCTCATGTCGACGGCGCCGAAGCAGGTGAGATCGGCGTAGCCCATGTCGTCGGCGAGGATGACGATCACGTTCGGCTGCTGCTCGGCGGCATGCAGTGCGGGGAACGCCAGCAGGCAGGCTAGCAAGGCGTAGAGGGCTTGGTGAATTCTCATAGGTGGTTCCGCTTGGTGGACTGTTCTGACTGATTCAAAGAAGCGGTGCAAAGGAATCGTTACTCAGCAGGCGCCGTGCGAAGTACGAAGCGTTTATCAAAGCGGTTCGCCCAGGGCTTGAGCGAGTTAGCCGGCTGGTTCTGCTCGTTCATACCTTGGAGCTGCTTTTTCACTTCACGATTCGCCGCAGCGAGCGCCGGCACGGCCGGGGTGCCGGCGACGTGCAGGTCGAGCACCGTCGCCGCTTCGGCTTGATCCCATGGGCTGCCGCCGGCGCGATAAATTTCGATGAGCGTTGCCAGCGCTGCGTCGCGATCGGCGTCAGCGAGCGATTCTTCGTTGAGCGTGCGCTCGGCGGCGAGGATGCGAATCGAGTCGTCGACCGGTGCGTCGGCGCCTTCGGCTCCCTTCGCTTCCTTCAACAAGTCGAGCGGTAAGCCGGTCTTGCGAATGCTTTCCACCATGCGCTGGTACCGCTCGGCGCCGTCGGCGTCACGGAAGAACTTGTAGCGATTTTCTCCCTCCGGCACGATCCGCGAGAGCATCCCCTCCGGGACGACGCCCAAGTCGCGCACGTCAAGCATCCAAGCGTCGAGCGCCGCCGATAGCTTGGCGAACCGCTCGGCCTGCGCCGGGTCGGCGGCGAGATTGTTGAGTTCATACGGATCAACTTCGGTGTCGTAGAGCTCTTCCACCGGCTTGTGTTCGCGCATAAACAGGGCCTGCGTCTCGTTCAACTCGCCCGCAGCGGCGAGGCGGCGCCACTCGCGCATGATGTCGCTGTTGTCGCCATAGCCTTGATGCTGCGAGTAGGGACGATCGGGCCGGTAGTTGCGGATGTACTTGTAGCGGCCGTCGCGGATCGCGCGGATCATGTCGTACGATTCATCCATCCGATCACGGACGCCGTAGACGTACTCGCGCGGCGCCGGCAGGTTCGGGCCGAGGAACGGCTGGCCTTGCATGTAGCCGGGGATTTTTACGCCGGCCAGATTGAGCACCGTCGGGCCGAGGTCGACAAGGCTCACGAGTTGATCGCGAACCTCTCCCGGCATGCACGGCACAAGATGCCGCCACTTCTCGGGGACGTAGACGATTAGCGGCACGCGCATCCCCGTGTCGTAGAGCCAACGTTTGTGCCGCGGAATGCCGGCGCCGTGATCGCTCCAGAAGAAGACGATCGTATCGTCGGCAAGGCCCGCTTCCTTAATCGCGGCAAGGTGCTCGGCGACCCACAGATCGAGCGACGAGACGACGTTGTAGTACCGAGCCCAATGCTCGCGGATCTTGGGCGTGTCGGGGTAATAGGGCGGCAGCGTCAGCTTCGCGGGATCGTGGCGATCGCCGACGGCAAGTTTCGAGGTGACTTGCGAGTACTTCGGCTCGTCGCCGCGGATGCTGCTTTCATGCGTGCCGACGAAATTAAACACTGCGAAGAACGGCGTCGAGTCGGTCGGGCGATTCTTCCAGCTGGCGTCTAAACTCGATTCGTCCCACGAGCCGGCCGGCGTCTTGAAGTTGTAATCTTGCTTTTCGTTGTTCGTGCAGTAGTAGCCATCCTCGCGGAGGTAGGTGGGGAAGGGGCGAATCTTCTGCGGAAGCTTCACCTTGCTCCGCATGTGATGCGTGCCAAGCGCGGCGGAGTAAACGCCGGTGATGATCGAGCTGCGGCACGTCGCGCAGACGGGCGAGGGGACGAAGGCGTTTTCGAAGCGGATCCCCTCGGCGGCCAGCCGGTCGATGTTGGGCGTGCGGGCCTCTTTGTCGCCGTAGCAGCCGAGGTGGGGGCTCATATCCTCGGTGCTGAGCCAGAGGATGTTTGGGCGGTCTGCGGCTTGGGCGCTGGTTTCGAAACCAAGAACACAGCAAGCAGCGGCGCTAAGCAATAGGAACGCGGCGGAGGCCCCACGCGCAAACACTTCTGGTTCCCTCCCCTTGAGGGGAGCAACGAGCACGGTCGCCATTGGCGAGCGAGCGCAGGCTGTAGTCAGTGCGAAGCACCGGGTTAGGGAGGGGTGAGCGCAGCGGGTACCAGCGTTCGCCCCCCTCCCCAGCCCTCCCCTCAAGGGGGAGGGGGCCAGACAATTCATTTCGAGGCTGGCGGCGACTACTTGCTGCTGACTCATTGTTTGTTGTTCCTTAGCTGTGCATCCGCGGTAGTTCTTCGCCCTCGGCGATGATCGCCGCTTCGAGAGCCGCCAGTTCGTCAAGCCGTCGCATCACTTCCTTTTCCGGAGCGAAATTCATCGCGAGCCGCGTGTAGGTCGCGTGGTGGCGAGCTTCCGATTCGAACAAGCTGCGATAAAAGGTCGCAAGCTCCTCATCCTCGACATGGTTCGCGAGAGCTTGAAAGCGTTCGCAGCTGCGAGCTTCAATCAACCCGGCGACGAGCAGGCGATCCACGGCCCGCTGCGGTTCTTGCTTGCTGCAAAGGTCGTTCAGCTTGCGGCCGTATTGGCTTGGCTTGAGCCGGCGAAACTTCACGCCGCGGCGTTCGAGCAGATCGATCACCAGATGAAAATGCTCAAGCTCTTCGTTGACGATCTCGGTCATTTCCTGACAGAGCTCGCGATCTTCCACATAGTGGAAGATGAGATTGAGCGCCGTGCCGGCCGCCTTCTTCTCGCAGTGGGCGTGATCGATAAGGACCTCGTTGAGGTTCTCGTCGACCTGGCGGAACCAGCGGGCGTCGGTTTTTGCTTGCAGGTGAAGCATGGGGCAGGAATGTATGACTTGGAATTGATGATTTCTGACTTAGAAAGCGAGCCGGGGCGTCCTCGCCCCCGGCGCGATCGCACTATCATCCCTGCTCGCGTCCCGCGCTTCAACCGACTCCGTCGGCATCACCGCGAATAATGATGCGTTGATATCGCCTCGCGATGACGCGGAACAGAATCCGCGGGGCTAACCTTTTGATTCGCCACAACCAACGGGCGCGGCGGCCCGTGATCGCGTACAGCCGGCCGTGAGCCGACGCGGCGAGGGCCACCCGCGCGACGCTGGCGGCGTCGATCTTCGCGGTGCGCGTAAGGTACTCGGCCTGGGCTCGATGCCGTCGCAGCGTGAATGTGCCGCGCTCCAACAGCCTCGTGCGGAAGAACCCTGGCGCGACCGCGGTGACATGGACGCCGTGCGGTCGCAGCTCGGCATACATCGCTTCTGTGAGCGCGACGACGGCCGCTTTCGACGAAGCGTAAGCGCCCATCGCCGGGGCGGGGAGATAGGCGGTGATCGAGGCGATGTTGATGATCGCGGGTGAGTGGCGAGTGGAAGTCTCTTGCGAAGCGGCTGCGGAGGCTTTCAACCATGGCGTCATCACATGACAGCCAGCCAGCAGGCCGAGGTAATTCACTTCGATCACTCGACGCCACGCGGCGAGGTCGCCGTCGCCGACTTCCGCCGACATGCAAACGCCAGCGTTATTGACGAGCAAATCGAGCCGCGGCCAATCGTGCTGTAATCGCTCGCGTAGCGCGGTCCAACCGGCGGCGTCGGTAACGTCCATCGCGACTGCTTCGCCCGCGGCGCCAAATTGCCGCACCTCGGCGACCGTCTGCTCGGCGCCGGCGAGTTCGATGTCGACAGCCACGAGATGCCAACCGCCCGCTCGGGCCAGCTGGCGGCAAAATTCGCGGCCAAGTCCGCTGCCGGCGCCGGTGACGATCGCAAGACGGGGAGGGGAGGGGGACATGCCAGCATTCGGGAGGTTGGAGAAGCCTTCCATGATAGCACGATTGCCGTCGCGGCGTTCGCGCGGCGCCGGTACACTCCGCGGCCGATTCCGTAAGGGCCCGTCCCATGTGGCGATTTCTGCGAACTCTCGTTCTTTGCGCGTCGGCAGCGCCGTGCCTCGCGGCGGAAGTTGCGCCGAAAACGCCGGACGCCCCGCCGAACGCTCCCGCGGCTGCGAGCGAGAATCCTGAAGACGCCCCCGCCGTACGCATCGCGAACAATCACTGGGAGATCGGCCCAATCGCCGGCGCCGAGCAGTTTCCCGTCGCCCTTGGCGGCTACAGCGTCGTGGCGCTCCGCGATGCGCGCGAGTGGCTTCCCGGCCGCGGCGGCGAGGCGACGCGTTTCGACGGACTTGAATACCACTTCGACAGCGCCCGCGAACGGCACATCTTTCTCTCCGCGCGAGAATCGTACATCCCGATGCTCGGCGGCGACTGCCCCGTCACTTACTTTGAAACAGGGCAGCGCGTGCCGGGAAAGTTCGAATGCGGCACGCTCCACCGCCGTAGGCTCGTCTTCTTTGCGAACCCCGCGATGCAGCAAACGTTCGCCGCGAATCCAGAGAAATATGACAACGCCGATCTCGTACTCAACGGCAACTCGGTCGTCAGCATGCTCGACGACCACAAGTGCGTGCCCGGGAATCCGGCGACGGTGCTGATTCATCGCGGGCTGCGTTACTACTTCGCCAACGATTTCGAGCGGCGGAAGTTCCTCAAGGCGCCTGGTCGCTACGACGGCAGCGGCGACCTAGTCGAGCGCCCGAATCTGTTGATGCCGGATGTCGCACCGACCAAAGCCCAACTAACGGCGCAGGCATTTCAGCAACGGCCGACGTCGCAGCTCAACGGCTTCCGGCCAGCGAACAAGGACGATCGCGACGGGGCGCTCGGAGCCTTGCCGGCGATGTCGGGCTACTGTCCCGTGTCGCTGCGGCAGGATGGCAGTTGGGTCCGCGGCCAAGCGGCTTATGGCGTCGAGTTCCGCGACATCACCTTCCTCACCGCCGGCGCCCGCGAACAAGAAATGCTGCAAAGCGATCCGACCGAGTACTTGCCGGCCTGCTGCGGCGAGTGCGCCGTGTCGCTCGTCGATCGCGCGGAGCACGTGCGGGGCAGCGTCTTTCACGCTGCTGAATTCGACGGCAGGCTGTTCATGTTCGCCGACGGAGCGATGAAGGCGAAGTTCAAAGCGAACCCAGCGAAGTACGCGATGGTCGACATCGCGGCCGAGGGATTCTGTGCGGTGACGCTCGTCGACAAAGAAGAAAAGGTTCCGGGCGTGCAGCAGTTCGCGACGTGGTACGACGGGAAAACCTACCGCTTTGCCGGAGCGGCGGAGAAGGCGAAATTTCTCGCTAATCCGGAGCAGTACGCCGAGGATGCGGATTAGGCGCTTGGTCCCTCTCCCTCGAAGGGAGAGGTTAGGTGAGGGATTTTTCTCTCGCGAAGTCGGGGGCGCAGACTTCACTCGGAATTGCTGCGTTGGGAATCCCTCCCCTGGCCCCTCCCTTCAAGGGAGGGGAAAAATCACGTCGCCCAATACCCGCCTCTTGCGTGATCGAATTTCGCCGCGTCGCCATGCACTTCTTCGTTGAGACGCCCATCGCGGAAGACTTCCCGCCCGCGAACCCACGTGCGGACCGGCAGGCCGACGAGTTCGACGCCGTCCCACGCGCTCCAGCCGCATTTGGTGAGTTGCTCCGCATTGCGAACCGTGTGGCGGCGATTGAGGTCGACCAGCACGAGATCGGCTTCGTACCCCTCGGCGATGCGGCCCTTGTCGACGATGTCCCACACGCGGGCCGGAGCGTCGCACATCCAGTGGACGACTTGCTCCAGCGAGCAGCGACCGCGGTGGACTTCATTCAGCATTAACGCGAGGCTGTTCTCGACGATCGGCATCCCCGACGGCGATTGCGGGTACGGCTTTTGTTTCTCTTCCCATGTATGCGGCGCGTGGTCGGTGGCAATCACTTGAATCCGTCCGTCGCGCAGCGCGTCCCAGAGCCGGCGATTGTCGTCGGCGCTCTTCAGCGACGGGTTCATCTGGGCGAGCGTCCCCAGCCGCGAGTAGTCGTCGGTATTCAGCAGCAAGTGGTGCGGGCACGCCTCGGCGGTGATGACGCGGCTCGCAACGTCAGTCCCGAGTCCGTCGTAGGCGCCGGTTCCTGCGAAGTAATCGCCGAGCACGTCCGTTTCATCGCCCGTCGATACGTGCAGCACGTGGAACCGATGCCGATGGCGAATCGCGAGGTTGATCGCCCTGCGCGTCGCGATCACCGCGGCGCGGACGTCGCGAATCTGCGAGTGGACTGCCACGTCGGCGACGCCGCGGTAACTCTCGGTGTTCGCACGGACGGTGGTTTCGTCCTCGCAGTGGGCGGTGAGCGGCAACGTCGTTTCGGCGAAGATGCGTTCAAGGGCTTCCTGGCCATCGACGAGCAAGTCGCCTGTGCTGGAACCGATGAAAATCTTGATGCCCGGCGTCCGCTGCGCGTGCTTCAGTTCGTTGATGTTGTGCGGCGTGGCGCCAATGTAAAAGCCGTAGTTTACCAGCGACTTCTCGGCGGCGAGCGCGAGCTTCGCGTCGAGCAGTTCCTGCGTCGTCACGTTCGGAACCGTGTTCGGCATCTCCAGAAAGGTGGTGACGCCTCCCTTGGCACACGCCCGCGAGGCGGTCGCGAGATCTTCCTTGTGCGTGAGCCCCGGTTCGCGGAAGTGAACCTGATCGTCGATCACGCCCGGCAACAGGTGAAGCCCTGCGGCGTCGACGACTTCATCGGCCGTGGTCTGAATCGCGGGATCAATCGCGGCGATGCGGTGATCTTCGATCAGCACGCTGACGGCGGCGACGCCATTGGGGAAGACGACTTGGGCGTTTTTGATGAGCGTGCGCAAGGATAGGCGGAGGGTTCGAGGTTCGGAGTTCGGGCGTCAGGGCTTGAGAAGAACGGAATAAGGCGCCGCCGATTCTACTCTTCATCTTTCCGCTTGCCTTTGCCGATCCAGCCGCGGCGGCGGAAAAACCATAACTGCCCGAGCGCGACGACGGCCATCAGGCCCATGGCGAATGGGTACCCGTACTTCCAGCGCAGCTCCGGCATGTCCCAACCCGATTCGTGAGCGTCGAAGTTCATACCATACACGCCCGCAATAAAGCTGAGCGGCATGAAGATCGTCGAGATGATTGTCAGCACCTTGATCGTCTCGTTCATCCGATTGCTGATCGACGTCGCGTAGTAGTCGCGGAGGTCGCTGCCGGCGTCGCGGTAGTTTTCGAGCGTGTCCATGATCTGCACGGCGTGATCGTGGCAATCACGGAAGTGGATCAGCGTTTCTTGCGTGATTTGCTCAGGCGGACTGCGGACGAGATCGTCGATCGCATCGCGCAACGGCCAGACGATGCGGCGCAGTTGCCGTACGTCGTGACGCAAATCGCGCATTTGCGCGATGCACGCCGGCTCAGAATCGGCCTCGACGCGATCGTCCAATTCGTCAAACACTTCGCCGAGTTGTTCGAGTACCGGGAAGTAGGAGTCGATCACCGCGTCGATCAAGGCGTAGAGTAAATAGTCGACGCCCGACGAGCGCGTCGTACCATTGGTGACTTGCAATCGCTTGCGAACGATGTCGAAACAATTCCCGGCATGCTCGCGCCAACTAAGCACGAAGCCTTTGCCGGCGAACATGCTGACCTGTTCCAGGCAGAGGTCGCCGTTGTAAGTGGGAATTTGCGTGACTGCGAACAAATGGTGCGGGTAGTCTTCGACCTTCGAGCGTTGCGGCACGGTCGCCATGTCTTCCAGCGACAAGCGATGAAGGCCGAGCAGTTCGCCCATTTCTTCAATGAGCGCCGCATCGCCGAGGCCGACGGCGTCGATCCACATCACCGGATACTTGTTGCGCAGCTCGCGAAGCTGCGCGACCGTTGCGTTGCGCTTCTCGACGATCTGGTCAGGACCGTACGCCGTGACGTGGAGCAACGGCGCCAGCGCGCCGTCGGGAACGATAACCGTGCCGGGGCGCGTGTGGGGATGGATCGTGTGATCGAACCGCTTCCGCTGCCGAGCCCGATGGTTCGCGCCGTTCTTCGATTTCTTCGACATACTCGGCGGGTGAGACCGCCCTGTTAGGTGGAACTGTGGGCGGATTGTCTCATCTGGCGACGCTTCTGCCGATTCTCGATCTTCTGTTGGCGTCGCGATTTTAGTTCAGGTTCGTCGAGCTTCGGCGGATCGTTCTCGGTCACGCCGAGTTCGCTACGAAGCCGCGTCAGTTCGTCGCCGAGGCGCTGCCGTTGGCTCGCGTACTCAGGCTGGCCGTAGACGCTGTGGAGTTCGTCGGGATCGCTGACGAGGTCGAACAACTCCCACTGCTTTAATTTGAAGTAGTGAATCAGCTTGTAGCGGCCATCGGTCACGCCGTAGTGCTCGGCGACGTTATGCTCGGCTGGCGGACCTTCGTAGTACTGGTAATAAAAAGCCTTCCGCCAATCTTCGGGCGTTTCTCCCTTGAGAAGCGGCACGATGCTCGCCCCCTGCATGTCGTCGGGGGCGTCGACGCCGGCTGCGTCGAGGAACGTTTGAGCGAAGTCGACGTTCGAAACGATCCGCTCTTCAACCGTCCCCGGCTTCGCGACCTTGGGCCAGCGAATCAGACACGGCGTCCGCAGCGATTGCTCGTACATGAATCGTTTGTCGAACCACCCATGCTCGCCGAGGTAGAACCCTTGGTCGCTCGCGTAAACGACGATCGTGTCGTCCGCGAGGCCCGCCGCGTCGAGGTACGCCAACAGTTCGCCGACGCTGTCGTCAACCGACTGCACCGTGCTGAGGTAATCCTGCATGTAACGCTGGTACTTCCAGCGAACCAGTTCATCACCCTCCAGCTTCGCCTCGGCGAACGCTTTGTTCACCGGCTCATAGGCGGCGATCCACGCCTTCTGTTCGTCGGGGGTCATGCGGCCGAGCATGGTGCGGCCGTAGTCGCTTTGCGGGTCGTAAACCTTGAGATCTTCCTTGAGCCGCATGTCGTCGGCAATCCGCATCGTCGCCTGATTGGCGGCGTCGGCGCGATCGCTGTAGTCGTCGAACAGCGTTTTCGGTTCCGGGAACTTATGGTCGGCGAACTTGCCGACATGCTTCGAGCTGGCGGACCATTCGCGATGGGGCGACTTGTGTTGCACCATCAGCAGGAACGGCTTGTCGGCGTCGCGCTGCTTCAGCCAGTTGAGCGCCTTGCCGGTGATGACGTCGGCAACGTATCCCGGCTCGGTAACGCGGCCGGCGGCGGTGTCGAACTTCGGCGAGTAGTAGAGTCCTTGGCCAGGCAACACTTCCCAATGGTCGAAACCTTGCGGCTCGCTCTGCAGGTGCCACTTGCCGATGATCGCGGTTTGGTAGCCCGACTTCTGCAGCAGCTTGGGGAAGGTCGTCTGCTTGCCGTCGAAGATATCGCGGTTCGTGCAGAATCCGTTCTTGTGGCTGTACTTTCCCGTGAGGACGCACGCCCGGCTCGGTCCGCAGATAGAATTAGTGACGTAGCAGCGATCGAAGCGGACGCCTTCTTTGGCGAGGCGATCAATGTTCGGCGTCTCGTTGAGCCCGCCGCCATACGCGCTGACTGCCTGGTAGGCGTGATCATCGGTGAAGATGAACAAAATATTCGGCTGCGAAACAGCTTGAGCGATTGAGCCAAGCAGAGCGGCGATCGCTAGCGCCATGACGGCGACGACGCAAGGTCTGGAGCAAGGCATGTGGACCCGGGTGCTGTGAGGGAGAGGCCAGCGCATAGCTCCCCATTCTACCCAAAGTTGCGCTCGTCGGTAGCGGCGCGGCATGGGGGCGATAAGGAGCGGCAATGCCGAGAAACCAGGGACTTCTGCGGCCCTTAGTTCCTCGCTTGCCGGCGACCTTGCCCGGGCGGGCGGACGCTGGAGCCTGTTTCTCGCTGCGTCAGGACGTCGCCGAATTGCTCGCGAGCCCGCTCGGCGGCGGCGGTTAGGCGGGCGACGATTTCAGGGTGCTCGACAGCAACGTCCTTCGTTTCGCCGACGTCGTTCTGTAAATCGTATAGCGCGACATCGGTAGCAACTTGCTTGTACTCGACAGGATACCCCCCCTTGCCGCCCGACTTGCCGTCGAGCGTGCGATATGGATGCTTCAGATGCAGCTTCCATCGTCCGTCGCGGACCGCGTGGAGCTCACGGCCGTAGTAACAGTAGAACTCTTCATGCGGCGTTTTGGCGCCATCAACCCCGGTGATGAGGGGCCAAATATCTTTGCCGTCGATCGGGCGATCGGCAGAAGGCTCGTCGCCGAGCAGCTTCGCCACCGTCGGCAATAGATCGAACGTCACGCAAAACTCATCGCACTCCGTGCCGGCCGGAATCGTGCCCGGCATCCGCATTACGCAGGGAACGCGGTAGCCCCCTTCGAACATCGTTCCCTTTCCCTCGCGGAGCGGACCGGCCGAGCCGGCATGATCGCCGTAGTTGAGCCAGGGACCATTGTCGGCAGTGAACACGACGAGCGTCTTTTCATCGAGGCCGTTCCGTTTGAGCGCGGCGAGAATCTCGCCGACCGACCAATCGAGTTCCATCACCGCGTCGCCGAACAAGCCGGCGCCGCTCTTGCCTTCAAATTCGGGCGACACGTACAGCGGCACGTGCACCATCGAATGCGGCACGTAGAGAAAGAACGGCTCCTTCGCGTGCCGATCGATGAAGTCGACCGCGCGGCGAGTGTAATCCTCGGTGAGGTGCGTTTGGTCCTCGCCGGTCACATCTTCATCGACGACTTCGTCGCCATCGAACAATCGCAGATTCGGGTAATTATTTTTCTTCTTCGGCGATTCGGGCGGCAACTCTTCGCCGCGCGGGCCGCGGGGCCACATGTCGTTTGAGTAGGGCAGACCGTAGTATTCGTCAAACCCATGCTGCAGTGGCAGGAAGCGGCGTCGATCGCCGAGGTGCCACTTGCCGAAGACGGCGGTGGCGTAGCCATGCTCTTTGCAGAGTTCAGCGAACGTCTCCTCCTCTTCGCTGATGCCAATCTGCGAATCGGGCCGCAGCGCGCCGAGAATGCTCACCCGCTCGGGATAGCAGCCGGTCAGCAGCGCTGCTCGCGAGGCCGAGCAGACGGCGGTCGCCGAGTGAAAATCGGTGAACTTCCGCCCCTCGGCCGCCATGCGGTCGAGATTCGGCGTCTTGTACGCAGTGGCGCCGAAGGGGCCGATGTCGGCGTAGCCCATGTCGTCGATGAAGATCACCACAACGTTGGGGCGCTCGGACCGCGCCGCGGCTTGCGAAGACGTTGAGCTAAACGCTACGAAAGCCAAACCGACGACCGTAAGCAATCTCGCAACGAGCACGCGCTGGGGCACAACATTCATCGACGAGATTCCTCGCATGACGCATCCAAGATGAAAAGACTTCGGCTGCAAACCTTCCTCTAGCCTACAGCATTTGCCGGGCCAGTGGTAACGAACGATGCGTCAACGACGGCGGCAGGGCAGGGCGTTCAGCGCATTCCACGAATCCACACGGCTAGCCGCGGGATCCGACGGGCGCAACACTGTCTCATTTCACGGCCTCTCTCTGCTCCAGGAGTTCATCGGCTTCTGCTATGCTGAATGGCGATCTTGTCGTCCTGGCGGCCAACGCCGAGCGAGAACAATCGCAGGAGTTCAACAGATGCCTACCGATCCTCAATCGTCGAACATCATCACCCGTCGCAGCTGCCTACAGTGGGGTGCCTTTGGAGCGGCCGCGGCGCCGCTGCTCAGCTTCGGCGCCGGCTCGGCCGTCGCAGCCGCGCCCGCGGAGCGGCAACGGACATTACGGTTCGCGCATCTGACCGACATTCACGTGAAGCCTGAGCAAGGGGCTGGCGATGGTTTGGCCCAGTGCCTGCATCATGTTCAATCGCACAAGGATCCTGTCGAACTGATCGTCACCGGCGGCGACGCGGTATTCGATGCGTTTGGCGCCACGCACCAGCGGAGCCAGCAACTCGCCGATCTGCTGAACGCGGTCTTCAAGCAAGACTGCTCGCTCCCAATGCAACATTGCCTCGGCAATCACGACGGCCGCGGCTGGGACGATTCGGAGTTCGCCGGCAAGGCATGGGCGCTGGAGATGTACGGCCTCGCGAAGCCGTACCATACGTTCGAACAGGGCGGATGGAAGTTCATCGTTCTCGACAGCGTCCGTCCGTTTGAGAAGCGGTACACCAGCGGCCTCGACGCCGAGCAGCGGGCTTGGCTCGAAACCGAACTGGAGCAAACGCCAAAGACGACGCCGATTGCCGTTGTCTCGCACATTCCGATTATTTCAGTCACGCCCTTCTCGTTCGACCACGCCGCCGTCACCGAAGACTATCAGCGCGTGCCTGGCGGGTTGATGCATCTCGACGGCACGGCGCTCCACGCGTTGTTCAAGAAGCACGGCAATGTGAAGCTCTGCCTCAGCGGGCACATGCATCTGAACGATCGCTGCGACGTCGACGGGATCAGCTACATTTGCGACGGCGCCGTCTGCGGCGACTGGTGGAACGGCGATCCGCGGCGAAGCGACGAAGGCTACGGGCTAATCGACCTCTACAGCGACGGGACGTTTGAGCACGCATACTTGCCATTTGATTGGAAAGTGCGCGCGTAAGCGGCGACGCAGCGGGTAACCATCGCCGCCAACGACAACGATTAGTCGGAGGGACAACGCCCTCCGGGCTGGCGGCGCGGAGAATCTTTCCACGCTACGCCGCTCAGCGTTACGCCGCCCGGACCGCGTAGCGGTCCGGCGACTACTCTCCTGTCTCTCGCATTCTTGCGCTCGATGCGGCGTCGCTTGGTGGTTTACCGAAGACATGAAGCCTTCGGCTCGCCTTGCTCCGCGAGATAGCTCGCAGTGCTGGTACCCGCGAATTCTCGGCAATTCTGGCCGGCGGGCGAACTTTAGGAAGTTAATATGAATTTTTCTGTAAGGTTCCCTGCCGCCGCCGCATAGCGTTCGGGGCAGGAAGGGCGGACGACAGTGCATGATGCGCTGATGATTTCTATTTCCGCATTTCCACCAACCCCGGTTTGGCCGCCGTGAGCGAAAAGCCGCTGAGCCCTGATCAGTTTGTCGTGCTCATCGCACGACATGAACGCCGCGTGCGGTCGTTCATCGTTTCGCTGGCTGCCGCTAGCGCCGACGCCGTCGACGAAGTCGTTCAGGCAACTTATCTCGTCGCTTGGCAGAAGCTCCAGACGTTTACCTACGTCGAGGCGACCCCCGACGAAGAATTGGTGAGATGGATGTGCACGATCGCTCGATTCGAACTGATGAGCTACTCGCGACGCTATGGGTCGTCGCGGGTCTCGTTCGACGACCGCTTGATCGAGCAGATCGCCGCCGTCCACGCCGAAACTTCCGACTACCTTGAGTCCCGCCACCAAGCACTACGAGGCTGCCTGGAAAAGCTGCCGCAGCGTCAGCGCGAAATGCTTGGCCAGCGTTACTGGCGCGGGCTTTCGATCCAAGAACTCGCTGCCGGCCGCGGCCAGGACGTCAACGCCGTTTACACGGCGCTCTCGCGCATTCGCAAAGGGCTGGAACGCTGCATTCGCGTTTCGTTACGCCAGGAAGGCTACCCTCAATGAGCATCGATTTTCCCAACGACGAACTCGAACCGCTGCTCGATCAGCTGGCGATCGCCGATCTCGACGCGACGGAGTGGGAACGCCTGCGGACGTTAATCACCGACAACTCGGCGGCTCAACGGCGCTACTTGGAAGCCATCCACCTGCGCGAGGGTCTCGCGTATTTGCTGTCGCACGAACCGCTCGCTTCGGGCGATGCCTCGGCCCCTTCGCCGGCGGAACTTTCCGCCGGGCCGGGCCTCGCCGCAGCATCGCGACGCGATGAGTCAGCGGAGACCGCCTCGTCGGCGTCGCGTGTTCGTCGGCTCACGGCGCGTTGGTTCCCCTCTTGGGCTGCGGCTGCCGGCATCGCCTTCGTCGCCGGGGCAGCGGCCGTGGCCCTTTTCCAACAAGGCTGGACGCCACTGCTCGCAAAGAAAGAGCAAGAAGCCCCGCGAGCAGTCGCTCCGGTGACCGCCTCGCCCGCGCCGCTGCTGCAGGAAACGCAACTTGGCAAAATCAGCGGCCTGTCGCTCGACGCCTCGGCCGAAGCGATTAGCTCGTCGATGCAAGTCGGCCAAGTGCTTCGCTGCGGCGAAGTGGTGCAGCTACCCGTTGGCTTCATGCGGATTCAGCTCGACGACGGGCCGGAACTGCTGATTGAAGGTCCGGCGGAGTTTTCGCTCGTCGGCAACGAAAGCGTCTTCGTCCGCAGCGGCCGGCTCTCTGCACGCGGCGGTCAGCGGCTGCTACTGCAAACGCCGCTGCTCACCGCCGAGTGTCTCGACGCCAGCGTTGCGTTCGAAGCCTCTGACGACGATTCCGCCTCGATCTACGTCTCCGAAGGGGTCGTCACGCTGATGACGACGCCGCAGGAGCGCGTGGAAGGCGAGAAGATTCGCGTGCTCCACTCGGGCGAGGGAATCGTCGCCGAGCCGAGCAGCGCGAAAGGCGCCCTCCGCACGACCGATCGCGGCCCGTTGCCTCGGATCGTCACCGAGTGGAGCGACATTGAAAAGCAGCTCAGCAAGTACCAGCAGCTCATCCTCGGCGATCGGCCGGTCGCTTACTGGCCGCTGTACCGCGTCCGCAAGAACCGCCGCGTGCTCGACCTAACGCAGAACGGCCACGACGGGTTGCCGATTGGCAACTGGCCTGCCGAGCTGAAAGAGAAAGACGACACGGGCGATGCGGAGCGCGGCGTTTATTTCAACGGCGAAAGCTACATCGAACCCGACCGCAAGCCGCCGGTGAATTTGCAAAACGGCTTTGCCATCGAGGGCTGGGCTCGCCCCGAGGGGCCGGCGCAATACCAAGCGATCTTCACCTCGCGGTGGGTGCTCGAATCGTACACGCCGAATCAACAGTGCTTTGGCATCACGCTCTACGCTGGCGACAACAACCAGTGGGAGTTCTGGACCGGCGTCGGCAAACGAGGCCAGTTGTGGAATGTCATGGAGTCGCCCAAGAAGATCGACCGCGAACAGTGGTCGCACGTCGTCGGCGTCTTCACGCCGACGGAGGTTTCTGAACCTGGCTTCATGCGTGGCATCGGCCGACTGTACGTCAACGGCGAAGAGGTGCTGCAGCATGAACAAGAAGTATCGCTCACCGACTTCGATTGGCCAGCGCGGATCGGCGCCGCCGAGTTCGTACCGCGCTATCTCACGTCGTGGCTATTCAAGGGTCGCTTGAGCGACATTGCTCTTTACGGATATCCGCTCGAACCGCAGCGGATCAAGGAACACTATCAGGTCGGCCAGCCGACGGTTTCCACGAAGACCTCCGCGCTTCGCCCGTCCTCGCCTTGGCTGTTGGCCTCGCTCGGAAGGAGATCGGCCCCATGAGTTGTTCTCTTCGCACTTCAACGTTTGCGTCGCAACGGCGCGGCGATTGTCGACGGGGCTTCACGCTCGTCGAATTGCTGGTGGTGATCGCCATCATCGGCGTGCTGGTGGCGCTGCTGCTGCCGGCGGTGCAGGCGGCGCGTGAAGCGGCGCGACGGAGCAGTTGCACGAACAACTTGAAGCAGCTTGGCCTAGCTATGCTCAACTACGAGAGCGCCAAAAAGCTGTTGCCGGCCGGACAAACTTCACGAATTGCCAGTGGCCCGACGGATCCTGCTTATCTCTCTGTGCAGGTGCAATTGCTCCCTTACTTCGAGCAAGAAGCGTTGCGTCGGCAGATCCGTGAGAAAGAAAACCAATACAGCGATGCGAACTTGCTCGCGCAAGCGAATCAACCGCCGACGTACCTTTGCCCGACCGACAATTCATCGGCCCGCTCGATGCCGCTAGGCTGGACGAACTACTTCGCGAATTCCGGCACTTGGGTCCGTTGGAAAGGCTGGGACGGCGTCTTCGGCCCGGTAGTGGGCGAAGGAAACGCCGACGCATTGCCGGCGATCTCCTTGGCGCAGGTCGCTGACGGCACGAGCAACACCGCCGCATTCTCGGAGGCGGTAGCAGGGCTCGCGCCTGACATTGCTTCACCCGGCGCCGGCGACCCGCTCGGCGATTGCTACGAGTTCGGCGGCCTGCCTTCGTCGCGCACATTGGCCGGACTGCGAAGCGCATTCCTCGCAAAAAGCTCCAGCACCGCCTCGATCCCTTGGAGCGGCGAGTGGCGATACCGCGGCTATCCCTGGGGCGAAGGAACGATGTGGCGCAGCTGGTACAACCACATCGTTCCACCGAACTCGACCTGCTGGCTCCCCGCCGGCGATTTTTGGGAACTGATCGCGCCGGCCAGCAGCCGTCACACGGGGGTCGTCAACGTCGCGATGTGCGACGGGAGCGTTCAAACCGTCGCCGACGGCATCGACGTCGAGGTCTGGACAAGCCAAGGGACGCGCGACTCTGGCGACGGCAACGGCTCGTAGTTCTCGCGGTTCACTCGGCCCACCGCGTACATCAGGAGAGACAATATGTCCGCATTTCAAAAACTTCTTCGCAATCCCGCCGCGTTTGCGCTGGCAGCTTTGCTGACAACTTCCCTCGGCTGCGGTTCGGCGGAGACCGCCGACAAAACGCCCGAAGACTTGGAAAAAATTCGAACCGAAATGAAAGCCACCACGGATCGCGAGTTGTCGGGCAGCAAGTAACCGTATGGTCTTGACCAGCGATTCAGATTGTTTCAGTCAAACATCAGTGAAGTTACATCTCTACTAATTCCCAAGCTATCGCAGCTCGGCAACTTCAAAGGGTGACCCACATCATGAGCTCTGTCGGAACGATTCGGACTCGCATCATCGCTCTTGCAGCGTTGGTCGTTGCATTGCCAAGCCTCGCATCATACGCAGGCGAATTGGCGATGCAGAGCAACCTCGTCCGCGATGATTTCGCCAGCGGCACGAACTGGCTCACGCCGAAGGCTTGGAATGCAATTCCCAAGTTTGAGACCGAAGCCCCCGGCGACGCCACCTCCGAAGGGTACGACTGGTTCTACACGCAGGTGGCCCACACGAAGGACTGGTTCTTTGTTCGCTACCATCAGACGTCGGGCTTCGCCGGCGATTTGCAGTACACGCTGTTCGACACCGACTCGAACGACGAAACCGGCTGGCTTGGCCCGAGCAACACGCTCGCCATCGGCGCCGACCGCGTGTTGAGCGGCGCCTCGTTGAAGGACGCTGCGTGGAATCACCTTGAATGGACGCCGTGGAACAACGTCACCGACGTGAACGGCGCCGTCGACATTATGGCCGCTATTCCGCGTTCGCAGATGAACGGCGCTACCGCGTTCAACTTTGTGAACTACATCCGCGGGGCTAGCGGCAGCGACTGGTACCCCAACGCCGCGAACAATTTTCCCGGCGACTATTTCCGCTACGAGACGGGCGTCTTCGACACGACTACGGCCCTCGGTCGCACCTGGTCGATCATCGAACCGACGCATCGTGAAAATCGGAACGTTCAGGCGCAGATCATCGGCACGCCGACGACGATGACGTTCAACGGCGTCTATCAGACCTCGGCGGATTTTGCCGCCGTCACGGCCCTGACGCCCGTCGTCGGCACGAAGGTGAGCTACGATTTGGCGCTCACGCACGAAGAGCGAGACAACGACGGCGACGGCGACGGCGGTACCTGGACGGCCGAAGCCCTGGGCGCCTTCACCAGCAGCGTCAACGATCCATCGGACAGCTTTCTGGTGAGCACCCGCGTCGGCGCCCGCCCGTTCGACGGCCCGGCCACGCGAATCATCCACGAACGACCCGGCGACGCCGATGAATCTGAGCAGACCAGTTCTTCGCTCGCCAACAACCCGCTTACGGGCGGCGTGCAAATCGAATGGTACTTCACGTCGGAGACGACAATCGAGATCTCGGTCTTCTCGAAAGATGGCACGACGCTGCTCGGCCCGAAGTACACCGATACGATCTCCAGCATCAACGACATTCACGGCTTTCGCCTGAACTTGTTCGACTCCGAGCAAACGATGACGATCAGCGACTTCCACGTCGCGGTCGTCGCGCCGACGCTCGACGGCGATTTCAACGGCGACGGCTATGTAGATGCGAAGGATCTCAACGACCCAACGCTTGGCTGGAAGGCCCGCTTCGGCGTCGACCTGAATGGCAACGACTTCCTGACCTGGCAGCGGAACTTTGGCGCCGGCACGCCGCCGGCCGTCGCGGCAGTGGCCGCCGTCCCCGAACCGTCGACCGCGTTGCTGGCGCTGATGGGCATTGTGGGGGCAGTGCGCATCAGCCGCCAGCGCCGGCTGCCTCTCGGCGATCTGGCTTAGCGGATCTATAATCGGCGACGGGTCGCCCCGCGGGTCGCTTTGATCGGCGGGCCGACTCGTTGCCGCTCTTCTGAACCCTTCACGCTGAGGTGACATCCGATGCAAAAAATCTTCTCGCTGCTAACCGCGGCGATCGTTTCGACTGCGTGCGCCGCTGAAGCGAACGCCCAACTCGTCTTCGGCTTCGAGAACGGGCTAACCGGCGACGGATTCACGCTGCTGCAAAACTCCGGCAGCATCACGAAGTGGGTGGCCACCAGCGACGTCATCGACGTCGGCAATGGATTCAATCTGCTCTCGGCCACGCAAGGAACTCATCGAGTCGCGATCAATCCGTGGGCCGATCGCGACAACTTTGGCAACGCTCAACACAAGGCGATGGTCTTGCGCTCGCCGACGTTCCAGCTCACCGGTGGAAACCTTCAAATCGACAAAATTGGCGGCATGCGCTACGGCGAGAACGGCAACGCCGGCGACGTGGCCCAGGGCGATCCTTTGAACGCCGGCGAGCTTGGCTCGATGCAGCGCAACACGGCGTTCAACTTCGGCGGAGCGGGCGAGGTGCAAGACGGCAAGTACATGCAAGGCTTCGCTCTCCGCGACGCCCTCAATGGGCAGTATGTGCTGATCAAAGCCAGCAACGTCATCAACGACGGCAAAGCTCGCCCAACCGATGCTCCCTCGCGCAGCGTGTGGGACACGATCACGTTCACGTCAGCCGAGTTAGCGCCGTACGCCAACAACGGCCGTCGTTATCAAATCGATTTCGTCGACTCGTTCGGCGAAGGTTCTTGGGCGCACATCGGCTTTGACAACGTGCGCGTGCCCGGCACGCTGTCGGCGTTCGCCAAAGGCGACGTCAACGGCGACGGAGCGACCAATAGCGCCGATACGTCGATTCTGTTCAGCCACTTCACCGGCTGGCGCAGCGCCGTCCCGATGGCCAAGCCAGATGGCTTGGCCCGTGACGACGGCGACTTCGACGGCAACGGCGACGTCGACGGCGGCGATGTGCTCCAGCATGTCGCGAACATTGGTCTGACGGCGCCTGCTGTCGGCAAAGCGAAATTGGTCTACAATCCAGCCGATGGTTCGGTCTCGTTTAATGCGAGCGGCGCGGCAGGCGGCAAGATCACTGCGTTCCGTTTGCTGAGCGACGCGGCAACTCCTTTCACGACGGGAATGGCGACGTTGCCGAGCGTGGGAACGCCGCTCTCGACGGACATTGCATCAGAACTCTTCTGGGTCGATACGACGCTCGCTGGATTCACCGGAACCGTCAATCTGGGCTCGATTCTTTCCAACGGCCTGAGCCTGGCGCAAGCCGAAGCCGCGCTCGCCTCGGCCAAGTACGTCGGCGCCGCTGGAACGGGCGAGCAGAGCGTGACGCTTTCGCTCGCGGGAGCGATCGTCGGCGACTTCAATGGCGACGGGGCCGTCAATGCAACAGATTTGAGTGATCCAACTTTCGGCTGGAAGGCCCGCTTCGGCGTCGACCTCGACGGAGCCGACTTCCTAGCCTGGCAACGAAATTTCGGCGCGGGCTCCGCGAGCGCGGCTGTCTCGGCCGTTCCAGAACCGTCGACCATGCTACTTGTTGGGTTAGGCATCGTGGGGGCGATGTCCATCCGGCGCCGAGCTGGCGGCGCATTCAAGCGGTAGCAAGACGCGAAGGGGAGGGGGAGAACGCCTCCCCCTCCCCGCGCGGCTTTGTGTAGAATAAGAGGCGGCATGCGATCAATCCCGATAAGGCGAACGAATCATGGCTGAAACGAACCAACACCCCACCCGGCGTTCTTTCCTCGGCAACTCGGCGCAGCTCGGCGCCGGCGCCGCCGTGTTAGGAACGCTCGCAATGCCTGGTACGGTTCACGCCGGCGGCACCAATGTGCTGCGGGTCGGCCTCGTCGGTTGCGGCGGCCGCGGCACGGGGGCGGCTCTCGATGCGTTGTCGGCCGACGGCCAGGCAGAACTCGTCGCCGTGGCCGATACGTTCCAAGACAAAGCGGATGAAACGCTCAAGCAGCTCCGCGACGTCAAGCAAGTCGCCGACCGGGTGAAGGTGACGCCTGAGAATATTTTCATCGGCTTCGACGCCTACAAAAACGTCGTCGACTCGTGCGACGTCGTCCTGCTGGCGACGCCGCCGCACTTCCGGCCGGAGCATTTCGCCTACGTCATCGATCAGGAGAAGCATTGCTTCATCGAAAAGCCGGTCGCCGTCGATACGCCGGGCCTGAAGAGCGTCATGGAGACGAGCCGGAAGGCGAAGGAGAAGAACCTCGCCGTCGTGTCGGGCCTGTGCTGGCGGTACGACCACAAGGTCCGCGAAGTAATGCGGCAGATCCTCGAACAAGAATCGATCGGCGAGATCGTCGCCATCGAATCGTCGTACAACACGAGCAACCTCTGGCATCGCGGCAATAATCCCGAGTGGAGTCCGATGGAGTACCAGGTTCGCAACTGGCTCTATCACACGTGGCTTTCGGGCGATCACATCATGGAGCAGGCGATCCACAGTCTCGACAAGACGGCGTGGCTACTCGGCGACCAATCGCCGGTGCAGGCGATGTCGCTCGCCGGCCGGCAGCAGCGAATCGATCCGCTGTATGGCAACGTGTTCGATCACTTCGCCGTTTTCTACGAATACCCGACCGGGCAGCGCGTTTACTTCACCTGCCGCCAGCAAGATGGTTGCAGCATGCGGACCGACGAGCGCGTCCTCGGCACCAACGGTCAGGCCGAGGTGTTGCGTGGCGACCTCTTCAATCGCAAAGGCGACCGCAAGTGGCGCTACAAGGGCGAGCAGCCAAGCATGTACCTCGTCGAACATCAGGAAATGTTCGATAGCATCCGCAAGGGCAAGCCGATCAACAACGGCGAGTACATGTGCAACAGCACCGGCATCGCGCTGCTTGGCCGGATGGCGGGTTACACCGGCCAGACGGTCACCTGGGAGCAGATGATGAACAGCACCGAGCGGCTGGGGCCGAAGGACTACGCCTGGGGCGATGTGCCGACGGAAGTCGTGGCGATTCCGGGCAAGACGACGCTGGTGTAGCAAGTGCTGCGGTTCTTCTAGCCCCGGGCTCCGCCCGGGGGTCGCGTCGCGTGCAGCGACGTCACTCGGAATGGAGAGCCACCCCCAGGCGGAGCCCGGGGCTAAGTAGCGGCGGCCTTGTTCGCCGTCACCACGCCGCGTCGTCGATCTCCACCTCGCCTTCGCTCAACTGCCGCTGCGCAACGACAAGCACTTTGTCGCGCGCGGCCGCAAGTTGCGGCGGCAGGTTGATGCTGCGAATCGCGTCCACGAGATCAAACGCCTTCTGCGGCTTCGAGAGTTCCACCAGGCACACCTGCGCCAACTTGATCCGCACCGTATGCGAACCCTCGGGAAAGCGGTTGATGAATTCCGCCATCATCGGCGCTGAATCAGCCCACAACTTTTCCTTTTGCAGGCCGGCGATTAGCTCGAGCAGTTCGCCCCGGTCGGGGTCGAACCGCAGATTGCGATGGCGAGCGCGTTGCAAGGTGAGCAGGGCTTGCTGCGGTTGGCCAATCTTCAGGTAGGCGGCGAACTTGCGTTTCGCTTCGAGGGCTTGGTCGGCGACGTTTTCGACGCGTTTTTCGGAGATCGACTCTTCCTCGCGTTTTTTCCGCTTGTCGCTGCCGTACGTGCCGCTGAGGACCGACAGCAAATCGTAGTCTTCGCACTCGACGACGCCCGTCTTCAGCAGCACGACCCCGAGCACCGCCCCCATAGCAGCTCCCATGAGATGGGCTGCCGACCCTATCGCGCCGGCGCCGAAGAAGATGCAGTAGACGACGTCGATGCCGACGTAAAGCGCCGCAAAGATGCCGACGCTCACCTCGAACGTGATAGCGCGGAGGCCTGCGAACACGAAAATAGACAACTGATTCACCGGCGCCCAGACGCACGCCATCGCCAGCAGCCCCATGATCACCGCCGACGCCCCCAGCGTACCTTCGACGTCGGGCGCGACGAGCGGGAAGACCGCCTGCTCGATCGCCGACTGCCCGACGGCAATGCCGAGGTAGATGGCGAGAAACCGCCACCACCCGAGCTTCCCCTCGGTAATCAACCCAAATGTCCACAGGAAGATCATGTTGCCGATCAGATGTCCGAAGTCGGCGTGCATGAACGGCGACAGCAGCCACTGCACCGGATGCAGCCCAGTACCATACTCCAGCAGCCAGCCATTCTCGCGGATGACCCACTGCTCGACGCCCGCCACAAATGCCACGACGTTCACCGCGATCAGCACGCCAGTGACGATCGGCAGGTGGTAGAGCAGGGCGTCGCAGGAGTAAGGAAACATGGCGGCGGAGGGGTGGATGCACGCGGAGAAGAGCGGAGAAACTGCACCGGCAGCCGGCATCATAGAATAGTCACCCGGGAATAGGGAGTTCCAGAGCGAACTTGCCGCGTACAATGCTGCGGCGTCAGATCAACTGATTTCCTGCCGATACGTCTTGATTGGCGATCTGGCGATCGACGCCCCCGGAGCAGTACCTGAATGGCAGACCTTTCCGAACACGATCTTGCCCTCCTCGCCGGCGCCGTTGCCCAACTGGAACGTCCTGGCCTCGCCGCCCGCCTTGCCGGCATCGTCGGCACGCCGGTCGAGCGGTTGATTGAACGCCTCCCGGAGGGGGTTCAAAGCGAGATCAACGGCGCGACCGAGCACGCCCTCACGAAGGCGCTCGCCGTGGCGGCGAAGACGCTCGACGACGAGAGGCCAAAGGCCCCCTGGAACCTCGCCCACAAAGTGGCAGCGACGGCCAGCGGCGTGGCCGGCGGAATGTTCGGGGCGCCGGCGCTGTTCGTGGAACTGCCAATCACGACGATGATCATCCTCCGCTCGATTGGCGACATCGCCCGCTCGAAGGGGGAGAAGCTCTCCGATCCCGAAACGCGGCTCGCCTGCCTGGAAGTCTTTGCTTTGGGTAGCGGCGACGACCGGCGGCCAGGGGGCGCTGTTGAAGTGATTAACCCAGGCGCCCGCGACGAAGAAGGGCTGATTCGGGTCGGGTACTTCGTCACTCGCGCGGCGCTCGCCCAGCAGGTGACAGTCGCCGCCGAGATTCTCACCAAAGGATCGACTGCGATCACCAGCACGGCGATGACGCGGCTGATCTCGAACATTGCCTCCCGATTCGGCGTCGCCGTCTCGGAAAAGGTCGCCGCCCAGGCCGTGCCGATCGTCGGGGCAATTGGCGGCGGACTGATCAACGCGCTGTTCGTCGACCACTTCCAAAACACGGCCGACGCCCACTTCACTGTGCGGCAGTTGGAGCGGAAGTACGGGGTGGACAAGGTGCGGGCCGAGTACGAGCGGATCGCTCGCGGCGGGGTCGAGCGGCTGGGCGAACGGTAGTTTCGCTCAAAACGGCCAGCGGGAGTGCCTTTAGGGCGCCGGAATCGACCGCTACCCCCGTCCACCGAGACGGCGATAAGCTATATTCGCTCTCAGCCGACGGCGCCTCGCGTGGCGCCGCGTTCTCTCAGGTTCGGGCCAACCGCTGCGCATGCCCCAATTCGCGCGTTCACTTTATCCCCATCTCGTCGCGTTGGCGGCCGTGGCCGTCGCCGCCGCCTTGCGCTGGGCGCTCTTGGACCTGCTACCGCTGGGAACCGTGCCGTTCATCACGATCTTTCCCGCCGTCGCCTTGGCGGCATGGTACGGCGGCGCCTGGGCCGGCGTGACGGCGATCATCGCCGGCTACTTCGCGGCAGACCTCCTGTTCATCGAGCCGCCCGGACTCTCGCTCCTTAACCGCAGCGAACAAGGCCTCACCGAGCTCGCCGCCTTCGGGCTGATGGCCGGCCTCATCGTCGTGATGGCTCACCGCCTGCATCGCTCAAGCGCGAAAACCAAGTCGCTCACCGACGAATCGATCCGCCAAGGCGAAATGCTCCGCATCACGCTGGCGAGCATCGGCGACGGCGTCATCGCGACCGACCCCAAAGGGCTCGTCACGTTTCTCAACGCCATCGCCGAGCAACAAACGGGGTGGAGTCTCGACGCCGCCCGCGGCAAGCCGATCACCGAGATCTTCCACATCGTCAACGAACAGACGCGGCAGATCGTTGAGAACCCGTGCGAGAAAGTGATGCGTACCGGCAAGATCGTCGGCCTCGCCAATCACACGATTCTCATCGCGCGCGACGGCAGTGAACGACCGATCGAAGATAGCGCGGCTCCGATCATCGACGCCGCCGGCGTTATCCAAGGCATGGTGCTCGTCTTCACCGACGCCACCGTCCAACGTCGCACGCAGGGAGCGCTGCAACAACTGGCGTCGATCGTCGAGCACTCCGACGACGCCGTGATCAGCAAGAATCGCCGCGGCATCGTCACCAGTTGGAACGCCGCCGCCGAGCGGCTCTACGGCTTCACCGCCGCGGAAGCGATTGGTCAGCACATCAGCATGATCGTCCCCAAGTCGCACCGCGACGAGTTGGAAGTGATCATGGAACGCCTGTGGCGCGGCGAGCCAATCCAAGATTGGGACACCGTACGGCTCCGCAAGGATGGCACGCCCGTTGACGTTTCGCTGCGGATTTCTCCGATCCGCGACCGTGACGGCGAAGTGATTGGCGCCTCGAAAGTGGCCCGCGACATCACCCATCGCAAACGATCGCAAGACGCGCTCCGGTTCGTCGCCGACGTCAGCGCGTCACTCGCCGCGTTAATAGATCGTGATAGCGCGCTGCAAAAGGCGGCTGAGGCGATGGTGCCGTTCTTCGCCGATTGGTGCGTCGTCTACGCCCTACGGCCTGACGGCACGATCGGCAGCCCCGCGTCGGCGCATCGCGACCCGGCCAAGCGGCAGCTCCTCCGCGAATTTCTCGCCGAGTATCCGGTCGATTGGGAGTCGCCGTCGATCACCGTGCAAGCGTGGCGAAGCGGCCGCACGCAGTACATCCCCACGATGCCTGACGCGCAGGTCGACAGCCTCGGCACGACCGATCGTCTGTTGCATGCGCTGCGGTCGCTCAACCCGAGGTCGGTCATCAGCGTGCCGATGCGTATTCGCGAGCGGACGATGGGCGTCATCAGCTTCTGCAACGCCGAGCACAGTCGGCAGTACGACGAATCGGACGTGTTGCTGGCGGAAGATCTCGCCCGCCGCGTTGCCACGGCGCTCGACAACGCCCAGTTGCTTAACTCGGTCCGCGAATCGGAACGACAAAAGGACGAGTTCCTCGCGATGCTGGCCCACGAGCTCCGCAACCCGCTCGCGGCGATTCGCTTCGCCACCGAGGCGGCGCGGCTTCCGGCGAGCGACGCCGGCCCGGAAATGCTCGACGTCATCAATCGGCAAGCGAGCAACCTCACGCGATTGATCGACGATCTGCTCGACATCTCCCGCATCAGCCAAGAGAAAATTTTGCTCCGTCGCGAACCGATCGACGCCGCCGAAATCGTCGAGCAGGCTGTCCACTCGGTGCAGCCGCTGGTCCAGGAGCAACGGCAAACGTTGAAGCTAGAACTTGGCGCCGAGCCGCTGCCGCTGTACGTCGACGCGACTCGCGCCGAGCAAATTATTGCGAACCTGCTCACCAACGCCGCGAAGTATTCTCCTGCCGGCAGCGAAATCATCGTGCGGACGCATGCGTTCGAGGGCGAGGCGGTCATCGAAGTCGTCGACCGCGGCATCGGTATCTCCGCCGAGATGCTCCCGCACGTGTTCGACCTGTTCGCGCAGGCCGACCGCACGCTTGATCGCTCGCAGGGTGGACTCGGCATCGGCCTCACGATCGTTCGCAAGCTCACCGAAATGCACGGCGGCGCCGTCTCCGCTCAGAGCGACGGGCCAGGGCAGGGGGCGAAGTTCACGGTGCGACTGCCGCTCAACGAAACGCAATCGCCTGCAGCGACCGCCAACGACGATGCAGTCGCTTCCCACCCGCCGCTCAACGTACTGGTCGTGGACGACAATCGCGACACCGCCCAAGCGGAGGCGATGCTCCTCCGCATGCATGGCCACCAGGTGACGATCGCCCACGACGGTCGTAGTGCGCTGGAGCTCTTCGAAAGCATTCGTCCCGACGCCGTGCTGCTCGACATCGGCCTGCCAGTGATCAACGGCTACGACGTCGCCGCCCAGCTGCGCGAGCAGGGTCACTCGAGCGAGCTGCTCATCGCTGTTTCAGGCTATGGCCAAGCGGAAGATCGCGAGCGCTCGCTGCGGGCCGGGTTTGATCATCACTTGGTGAAGCCGGTCGACGTGCGCGAGTTGATGCGGATTCTGCACGCGCCGCGGGGTTAGAGCGCCAATTCCATTGGGTTGGGTGGCCCCGACACTCGGCCACGGTTGACGCTCCACTCCTCATCGTCCTATTGGCCGAGTGTCGGGGTCGCGACAGCGACATGAGGTCAGTAGTACTCAAGCCGACTCGCCTCTTTTTGCCTACGGCAACACCGACACCCCGGCGGTTGGTTTAAATGATTTGGGCAACCGAATTCGCCGAGGTGTCGGTGCTACCCACGGCGATACCTACGCCTGCCAAATCGGCCACAAACGTCCGCCGGACTTTTCCAGGCGATCGACTTTAATGCCGTAGATCGACTCTAGCAGCGAAGCTTGCACCACCTCCGCCGTCGGCCCCGCCGCGGCGATGCGGCCATTCTGCATCACGAGCGTCGACTCGAAGCTCGGCATGATCTCCTCGACGTGATGCGTCACCAGCAACAACGACGGGCTGCTCGGCGCGGCGGCAAGCTGCTCCAGCCATGCCAAGAACCGCTCGCGCACGCCCGGGTCCATGCCGGCGCATGGTTCATCGAGCACAATCAGCAGCGGATCAACCATCCGCGCGCGGGCGACGAGCGTCTGCTGCCGCTCGCCTTGGGAAAGGACGCCGAACGGTTTTTCGGCCAGGGACTCGCAGCGCATCTCGCGGAGCAATTTGCGAGCAGCTTCAAAGTCGGCATCGGTCGGCTGGAGTTCGCCAATGCGCCGCAGGCCGACTTGCGCTAACCGCCCCGACACCACCGTCTCGATAGCCAGTTCGTTCGGCGGAATCCGCGGCGCCAAGTCCGAAGCGACCCAGCCAATCGATCGCCGCAGCGTGCCGAGGTCGACCAACTCTTCGCCGAGTCGCCGCACCGTGCCGCTTGTCGGCCAGAGGTAGCCGCAAGCGATTCGCAGCATCGTCGTCTTGCCGCAACCGTTGGGCCCCAACACGGCCCAGTGCCGCTGGCGCTCGAGCCGCCAGCTGACGTCGACCAAAATGTCTGCCTGCTGCCGGCGGAAGCCGACATGCTCCAATTCAATCAGCGGACTTTGCATGGCGTTCAGCGTTGCCAACCATCGCGAGGGTCGGCGGGAAGGTTCTCTTGGCGAAGCTTGCGGCGAATCCACCAAAACGGGTCGTACGGTTCATCGATCAGCGGCGACGGCTTGCCGAAGCCCGGCAGGTTGTCGAACTCGCCCGCTTCGATCGCGGCGAGCAGCTTGTTCTCGGCGACGACTTGCATCGCCCGTTCCGAACCCAGCGGCATCAACTCAGCCATCATCGACTCCCCATCTACGCAAATTGGGTAGCTCGCAGTTCCTCCAAGTCTAGAGACAGCCGCCACGGCCGACCAGTTCGCTCTCGCCGAGCCTGCCGAATGTAGCGATTGCGCAATCGACCGGGGCGAACTGGCGAATTTGGCGGAGTTGTTGGCCTCGCTTCGCTCCGCGGCCGTACGATCATGGGGCATCTTTAGGGGTTGGATTCTGTTTTCCACGGGAGCGCCTCGCACGATGGCAGCCAGCTTGAACCACCCGCTCGCCGGCCGTCTGCGCTGCTTGGCGACATGCAGCGTCCTGCTAGTCGCTCTCCTTGCTGCCGGCGAATCTCGCGGCGACGATCCGCTTCCCTCCTGGAACGATGGCCCCGCGAAGCAGGCGATTCTCGACTTCGTTGCGAAGGTGACCAAAGTCGGCGGCCCCGACTTCGTCCTTCCCGCCGATCGCATCGCCACGTTCGACAACGACGGCACGCTCTGGGTCGAGCAGCCGATGTACACGCAAATTGTCTTCGCGTTTGATCGCATCAAAGCGGCGGCGCCCGATCACCCCGAGTGGAAGACGACCGAGCCGTTCGCCGCTGCCCTCGCCAACGACTATAAGGCCGTGTTCGCCGAAGGGGAAAAGTCGGGCGTCAAGCTGCTGATGATCGGCCACGCCGGGATGACGCCCGACGCCTTCGAGCAGATCGTCGTCGACTGGCTCGCCACCGCAAAGCATCCTCGCTTCGACCGGCCGTACACGCAGCTGGTCTACCAGCCGATGGTCGAGGTGCTTGAGTTTCTGCGGGCCAACGAATTCAAAACGTTCATCGTCTCCGGCGGCGGCATCGACTTCATGCGGCCTTGGACTGAGAAGGCCTACGGCATCCCACGCGACCAAGTCGTCGGCTCGTGCATTGAGGTGAAGTTCGAACTCATCGACGGCCAGCCGACGCTCATGCGATTGCCAGCGGCGAACTTCGTCGACGACGGCCCCGGCAAGCCCGTCGGCATTCAACGCTTCATCGGCCAGCGGCCGATCTTGGCGTTCGGCAACTCCGACGGCGATTTTGAAATGCTGCAATGGACCACCGCCGGCGACGGCCCGCGGCTCGGTCTCATCGTCCATCATACCGACGGCGTGCGCGAGTACGCCTACGACCGTGATTCAATGGTAGGCCAACTCAAGCGAGGCCTCGACGCCGCGAAGCAGGAAGGCTGGATTCTTGTGTCGATGAAAGATGATTGGAAGAAGATTTTTAGTTTTGAAGAGGATTGATCAACTTCAAACTGTGAACGATTGACTCACCCCGAGCACCGCTCGGGGCTTTATGAATTTGAAAATGCCCCAAACCGCATACTATCCACTGCCAGGAGCACCCAATCCTATGTCCCGCTCAATCCACCGCAACCTGCTCGCGGCGCTGCTCATCGCCGCCGTCGGCACCTTGCCGGCGTTCGCCGCGCCGGCGAAGCCACTCGACCCCGCGCTCGCCGCCATGGTCGCGACGTTCGAAAAGGCGTTCAACGCCCACAACGCCCCGGCGATGAGCGCCTTGTGGACGCCCGATGCCGTCTACCGCGCCACGAACATCGGCGTCGAAGTCACCGGTCGCGATCCGATCGCCTCTGCCTACGCCGCTTTGTTCCAGGAACAACCGGGCAGCACGCTCAAGCTCACGATCTCCGAATCGAAGATCGACGGCAAAACCGCCTCGCTCCTCGGCATGGCCGAGGTGACGCAGCGCGGCCAACTGCCGACTCGCTCACTATTCCGCGCCTCGCTCGCGCGGGTCGGCGCCTCGTGGTTGTTCTCGAACGTCGAAGAAGCGGAACTGCCGGCCAATTCGCCTACCGGCATGAGCCAACTCGGCTGGCTCGCCGGCACGTGGATCCAGCAGCTTCCCTCGGGTGACGTGAAGAACACCTACCACTGGGTCGACGGCGGCGCCTTCTTGGTTCGCAACTACTCGCGGGTCAGCAAGCAAGCGCCGGCCGCTTCGGGCACGCAGATTTTTGGCTGGGACGCCGAGCAGCAATGCATTCGCACGTGGCTGTTCGATTCCAACGGAACGTTCGGCGAGGGATACTGGGAACGGCAAAGCTCGAACAAGTGGGTCAACAAGATGGCGCTCAAACTGCCCGACGGCCGTCGCGGTTCGGCGACGCAAATCCTCACCCGCAGCGGCGACAACGAGCTGACCCTGCAGTCGGTCGATCGCGAGATGGACGGCCAGTTCCAACCGAACACCACCCCCGCCAAGATGTCGCGGCAAATGACGGGCAACGACGACGCAGCGGCGAAGGGAGCCAAGCAATGAAGTTCGCTCGCACATTTAAACTGCTGGCGGCGTTTGGCGCCGCGGGATTCATTGGTTTTAGCCTCGTCGCTCTCGAATCGGCTCACGCCGTCGGCTTTCACGGCGGCATGGGCGGTGGCTTTCACGGTGGAATGGCCGGCGGCATGGGAGGCGGCTTCCATGGCGGCATCCCCGGCGGCATGGGTGGCTTCTCGCCTTCGATCGGCGGCTTCGGCGGGTATGGCGGCGGCAGCTTTCACGGCGGCACGGGCGGCGGCTTCATCGGCGGCATGTCGCCGAACTTCGCCGGCGGCCCCGCCTCGCGCGGACTCGCCACCTACGGCGGCATGGGCCTGCCGGCGAACATCGCCCGCCCCAGCTATCGCCCCGGCACCGAAAACACCTTCGGCGCTCTCGATGGTTTTGACCACGGCGGCATCCCCGGCCTCGCCCCGCAAGTCGACGCACGGCAGATCCTTGGTCAAACGCCCACTGGCGCCGACGTCGGCAACTTCCTCGGCCTGAAAGATGGCGGCCCGCAAGTCGGCTCGCTTCGTTCGGAGATTTACCGCAACCCGCTCATGGCTGAAGTGAACCCGCAGGTGCGCTCCGGCGGCACGATGCCTGCCGAAAATCGCATGGCGCCGCCCAACTTGAACCCAGCCGACGATCCGCTGATGCGCGGCAGCGAGTGGGCCAAGGGCCACGCCGGCAATTTCCCCTCGTGGAGCGGCGGCCAAGCCGAAGTTCCGCGCGGCGCCGCGAACACGCTCAACGGCAAGATTGCCAATACGTTCGCGCCAGGCAACGCGCACGCCCAGAACCTTCATAACTGGATCGACAATCATCCCCAACGGGCTGATGACTGGGAAACGCACGCCAACCAGGTGCGTCAGAACTGGAACCAGAACCATCCGTGGAACGGCGTCCGTCCCGGCAGCGATTGGTGGAGCAAGTACCACCCGAATCTCGATCACTGGTACTACCACCACGGCTGGCAGAACCACGATTGGTGGTACTGGTGGGGCGTGCCGACGTGGGGCGCGTACGCCAGTTGGTTCCCCTGGAGCTGGGGCGAGCCGGTGTACTACGACTACGGCCCCGGCGGCAACGTCGTTTACGAGGATCAGAACGTCTACGTCGACGGCGAAGACGTCGGCACCGCGGCCGACTACGCCGAATCGGCCGCGCAGCTCGCCACGGTTGATCCGCAACAGGAGGCGGCGACCAAAGACGACGAACAATGGATGCCGCTCGGCACCTACGCCGTCGAAACGAGCGCCACCGACACCAGCACGTCGCGTCTGTTGCAACTCGCCGTCGATAAGGCGGGGATCGTCAGCGGCACGATGTTCAACAGCTCGACCGACAAGATGTACGTCGTCCAAGGCCGCGTCGACAAGCAGACGCAGCGCGTCGCGTTCACCATCGGCGACAAGAGCGACGTCGTCATGGAAACGGGTATTTTCAACCTTACCAAAGAGCAAACGCCGGTGCTGGTCCACTTCGGCCAGAACAAAACGGCGAACTACTTGCTCGTGCGGCTGAAGGCCCCGAAGGATGCGGGCGCGGCGGCTTCGGCAACGGGCGATAGTGCGGCACCGGCGGAGAACCCGCTGGCAGAGTAATCGCGAAGCAACGTACGGAGCTCGTTCCCACGCGGAGCGTGGGAACGAGCCTCCCGACGCCGCGTCATGCCAGTTCAAGGATCAACTAGCAAACATCTTTCTACTCGGTCGCCGTGATGCAAAAGTACGACCGCCTGGAAGTCGTCGTCGCAGTCGTCGCGTTCGCCGTGTTCCTCTTCACGCCGCTAAACCCGGCAGACGATCAACTACTTTTAGTACTGCTCGACGACCCTCGCCTCGCTTGGTTTGTGGGATTGGCGACAATCATCGGCACGCCGCTATCGTTCGCTCTGCCATCGTTGCGAGTGAGCTTCATGGGAAGGTATTGGAAAGTCCCTTCCACAGCCTACGTCTTCCACCGTTGGGTTCTGCGACTCTGCTGCGGCATGATGGCGGGGCAAGTGGCCGCCACGTTCACGCTGGCGATCACTCGCGACGAGCGAATGCTCTGGCTGCTGCCGTTCCAACTGGTCGTCGGAGGAGCATTCTGCCTCGGCACATGGCGGCGCCTGAAAACGCCCGCCAGTAACGAGTTCACCATGCCGTGGTGGCCGTGGCTACGTTGACAGTCGCGCAGGCCGCGGGCGCTTCACGATCGCCAGCGCTGCCAGAAACGCCAATGCCAATGACGCCGGCTCAGGAATCGCAATCATTTTCTGAGCGCTGCCATACCCAGTGCTAAACACCGAGGTCGTTTGCGTCGCGAAGTCGTAGCGCATGAAGTTAGCGCCGCCGTCGCCCCAGACCAAATCTCCGTCCGGCAGAAACGTCAGTCCGTTAAGCCCGCCACTTGCCACAGGAATCGTCTGCAACAAGTCGCCGTTCAACGAGTAACTAGTGATCTCGCGGTCGCCCCAGCCTTGATTTGCGACGAAAATTGTCCCGTCGGCGGCAATGGTCAAGCGAGTGGGCAACGACAGCCCCTTGTTTTGATCCGCCAGCATCGCTTCGACGACTCCGGTCACGCCGTTCAGTCGATCGAGGCGGTTGTAGAAATTGCCGGAGTTCTCTGACACAACGTACAGATTGCCGTCGGGGCCAAACTCAATGCCCAGCGGCAGGCCCGTGAAAAGCGTCGGATTAAAGTGCTGCGTCGAATGCGTATCGTTCGGCCCGACGACGTAGATGTTGCCAAAGAACGGCACATCCATGACGCTCGCATAAAGTCGCCCGTCAGGGCCAAACGCAAGATCCATCGGCGTCGTGGGGTAGGAAAACATCGGATCGCCGGCGAACGTAATCGTCCGCACCAAGGCGCCGGTGAATGGGTTAACCGCCTGGACGACGCGCTGCGATGAATTGCTGAGGTAGATCAGCCCGTCGGGCCCGCGTTCAATGTCGCCGATGCCCGAGGCGGCGAAGACGGTGCTAATAATCTCCCCGCTTACGGGGTCGACCTTCACCAAGCCGCGGCTGTAATCAGAGGCGAGAAGCGTGTAGTCAGCGGTCGGCACGAAAGCATGCACGGATGCGCAGCAGCAGGCCAGAACCAACGAGGCAAGAACAGACGAAAATCGAGTCATTAGCGTCCCTTTCCCAGGTGAAGATGGACGCACAATAAGTTACGCGGGTCGCGTTGTCAAATTAACGCCTCGCCAACTTCGACTCTATTCGGACTTGCACCAATACAAGGCGGACTAACGCGACGCCGAGGCGCAACCTCAAGCCGGTCCGCGCCGCTGGACTGGTCGCTTAAGCGACCAGTCCGAACCCTCGTGAGAGCTTCCGCGACCTTCGACGTACGTCGCGACTTTGCGTTACCGCGAAGTCATGCTCTTCGCGGGCGTTTCAGCAGTAATGAGTTCAATCATCCGCTTCCCCACATCAGTCGAGTGCAGCATCCCGCCAAACCGCTTCGCCGCGTGGTCGGGCCCGAAGGCGCCAAGGATCACCGGCGTGCTCGAATGCGTGCCGGCGCCCCAAGTGACGTGCTGCTGATCCGCGAGCGCCCGGCCCAGCAGATTCATCCGCAAGTTCTCGCCGTACACATAAAACGGCTCGAAGTCGTCGATCTTCGGCACGGTCTCCGTGTTCATGTAAGGATGGCCGGCGACGTAGTTCTTGTTCCGCTCGCGGGCCAGCACGTTCACTGCGTCGTCGAGCGTGATCTTGAACGCCGACGAATCGTTGACGATCTGCATCAACCGCTCGGCAGTCTTTTCCTTCGGCGGCAGCGCGTCGAACTCGGCCATCATCGTGAAGTAGCTCTTCTTCTGCGCGAAGATCTGATCGAGCAACTCCGGCGGCGCGTAGTTGAAGGCGGGCTCGAACGGCACGCCGGCGAAGAGGTCGCCGGCGAGCTTTGTCGACTCCGGCAGCGGCCGGCCCGCATAGCTGAAGCCGAACGAACCGGTTTCGTGATCGGCGGTAACAATCACCAGCGTATCGTCGCGATCCTTGGCCCACTCGTACACGAGCCGCACCGCGGCGTCGAAGTCGAGTAGTTCGTGCAGCAGCACGCCGGCGTCGTTGTTGTGGCCGGCCCAGTCTATTTGGCCCCCCTCGACCATCAGGAAGAAGCCCTTGGGGTTCTTATCGAGCAACTCGATCGCCTTGCCGACCATCTCAACGTGCGTCGGCTCGGTCCGCTGCGGGTTAGCGGCGGTGGCGGCGTCTTCGAGGGCGTCGTTCAGCTCCGAGTCGGCGAAGATGCCGATCACCTTGCCGTCGGTCACCTTCTCGAGAGCGTTGCGATCAAAGACGAGCTTGTAGTCGCCGCGGGCTTCGAGCAGCAGGTTGCGATTGTCGCGGCGCCGCGAGGTGGCAGGATACGCGCCGCCGGTCATCTGCATCAGCGCGGCATAGGTCGGCGAGTTGCGATCGTTGATCGCTTCCGGCACCCAATTGCGGATGCCGCCTCCCATGAGGACGTCGACCTTGTTGTCAAGATAGTCGAGCGCGATTTCGTTCTCGCTCTCGCGGTTCGCCTGATGCGCCGCGAAGCCGGCCGGGGTCGCGTGCGTGATGCGAGTATCGGTGACGAGCCCCGCCGACTTGCCGACGCGGTGGGCCGCCTCGACGATGTTCTCGACCCGCTCGCCGCGATAGTTGGCGCCGATCATTTCCGAACCCGCCAACTCCCCCGTGGCCAACTGCGTCGCCGCCGCGGCGGAGTCAACGACCAGCGCGCCGTGTGGTTGGTTGTTGACGATCGCCACCGTTCCCTCGGCAAGCAGCCGTTCGATCGCCGCCTTACGGTGAGGGACTTGCGAACCCGGCGCGTACCGGGCGTACTGTGTGAGCATGCCGACCTGCTGCGGGCCCATGCCGTCGCCGATCATGATGATCACATTGCGAATGCCAGGGGGTTTGGCAGCTGGCTTCGTGGCGGGAGTGGCGGCGGTGGCCGTTACCGAGGACGTTGGCGCCGCATCTTCGCCGCGCGAGTATGCGGCGAACGCAATTTGACAAACAAGAGCAAGCGGCACGACCGCGCACCGAACGAACCGCCAAGTAGTTCGATGCGCTGACGGAGAAAACGATTTCAACATAGAGGCTGGAACTCGACGGCAGGCGAGGCGGTTCAGAAGGGAGCCCTTAGTATAGCAACCCCGCAAAACCGGGCCCTGCTTCGAATATCGGGAAAGCCGCAAAATGGAGCCCGCGAACCGAGGCTCAAGCGGCCTCTTCGTCTGTCGGCTCAGGAACGCGAGCGGCCAGCCCGACGCCGACAAGCATTAGCGCCCCGCTAGCGGCAAAGAGAATCCCGAAGCGATCAAGCCAGCCGCCGGTCGCCGGGAGGCTGCCCGCGGGCGACTCCATCGCCGCCAGTCGGTCGAATAGGTACCCGCCGCCGAGAATGCTCAGCGAGTAGGCCAGTTGCGTCCACGCGAACCACGCCGCGGCGTAGCTTGCCGTCGACTCGCGCGGACTCAGGCTTAGCATCAGGTTCGGCAGCGTCACATTGAGCCCCGCATAAGCGATCCAGCAAACGTACGCGCCAATGATGAGCCACCAGGTCGCGGGCGTAGCGATCAAGAAGAAAACCAGTGCCAGCGAGACGATGCTCCAACTCACGACGAGCAGACGCACGTTGCCGCGACGGTCGACCAGCCGGCCGAGCCACGGCATCAGCAAGATCTGCACGCCACGGGACGCCGCATCGAGCGAACGTTTTTCTGCCAGTTCTAGCCGCAGCACGCTCGCCAGAAAAATCTGCCGCGGCGATTGAACCAATCCATTGGCGACGGAGAAACAGACGCCGAACGCCATCAGCCGGCGGAAGCGAGGGTCGACCAGCGGGCGAACGAGGTCGCCGAGGCGGGGCAGGGGACTCGTCCCGGAGTTACGCGTCGAACGGCTTGCAGCGCGCGGCTCGGCCACGCGAGCGAGCGGCAACGTGGCGAGCGCGCTCAACGCGGCGCCAAACGATGCGCACGCCGCGTAAGACTTCCACAGCAGTTCCGGCCGACCAATCGCCGTGCAGTGCCGCTGCCACGCCCAAGTAATCGCCGCCGCCGCGAATCCGCCGGCGACGAGTCCCGCGGTAAGCCACGCCTCGCGCCTCCCGACAAATCGCCCGCGCACCGCCGCGGGAACCAAATCTCCGAACCACGACCAGAGCGCGACAACGCCGATGAACTCCAGCGTCTGCGCGACGCTCCATGCGGAGCCGAGCGCCGCAAGCGACCAAGCAGAATCGCCGAATCTCCCAGGCGCCGCGACAAACGGTAACGCCGCGAGCGTCGCCGCACTCGCCAAAAACATCGCCACGCAAAATCGCCGCCGGCTCGCCACGCGATGCAACCACCACGGCGTACCAAGCCGCAACAGTCCCGCCAGCGACGGCGCCGCCAAAATCCAAGCGATCGCGGTTCCGCCGGCGTGGAGTTCTCGCGCGAAGTAAGCGATCAGCGAGACGCTCGCCAACCCGCTGCCGCCGCCCCACAGCGCGCCGTTCGCGTAAGCGAGCTTGAGTGATTTTCGCAGCGACGAAGCAGCGGGGCGTCCCATGCCGCCACGTTAGGCAGGCGCCAGCACCGTCGCAAGCAAATTCACACCCACCGACTCCGCATTCCGAAACTTCGCAACCATCTGGCGTTCGCCGCCGCGCCGCGGAATAATGTACAAATGTTTCATTGGGACCGAGGCCTGTTCTACAATCGCCCGCGACTGGCGCTCGACGTCTGCCGTCGGCAGCCGCATGGGTTCGTCTCGCACGCCCATGCCGACCACATTGGTCCGCACGAAGTTGCCTACTGCACGCCGGAGACGGGCCGTCTCTACAAGCTGCGGATGGGCGCCATGCGGCGCGTCGTGGAAGTTCCGTACCGCCGGCCATTCGAGTTCGGCGACGTCCGCCTAACGACGTACCCCGCGGGCCACTGTCTCGGCTCCGCGATGGCCCTCATTGAAAGCGACGAAGGCTCGCTTCTCTACACGGGCGACTTCAAGCTCGGTGAGTCGGCGACGGCGGAGCGCTGCGAACTACCGCGAGCCGACGTGCTGGTGATGGAATCGACCTTCGGCAAGCCGCGCTACCGCATGCCGCCGCGAAGCGAAACGGTCGAGCGGTTGCTCACGCTCGTGCGTGAGGCGATCGCCGACGGCGCCACGCCGGTGCTGCACGCCTATCCGCTCGGCAAGTCGCAGGAAGCAACCCGCATCCTCACCGCCGCCGGCATCCCGGTACTGCAGCATCCGACGATCTACGCCGTGAGCGAAGTCTACCGCCAGTGCGGCGTCGACCTCGGCGATATGCGACTCTACGACCCGGCGCTGCTGCCGGGCCGCGCCGTGATGACGCTACCGCAAGGCGCGCGCGACTTCCGCCTCGCCGGCATCCGCCGGCCGGTGAGCATCGCCATCACCGGCTGGGCGATCGACCCCGGCACGAAATACCGCTGGGGCGTCGACCACGCACTGCCGCTTTCCGATCACGCCGACTTCGACGAGTTGATGGAGACGGCCGAACGCGTCGGCGCTCGGGAGATCTACTGTACGCATGGGCCCGCGGAATTTGTGGGCCATCTGCAAGCGGCCGGCTTCAACGCGCTGCCAGTGAAGGGGAGTTACCAGAAGCGGCTGTTTTGAGCCCCTGCAGAGAAATGCCTGCCAACTGCTAATTGGGGCGATTGATCTAACCGCCAAATAGCGGTGCAGCCCCCCGCCCGAGGATGGTGAAACTTTGCCGTCTTTAACGCTGCTATCAGCGGCGAACCGTACCCGCGGGCCGCGCTTTTGCTGTCACCTGCGGTCGGCAACAGTCGAATTTTAGTTCCAGCAGAGGGGCGCGCAGGATGCGCGCTGGCGCCGGCTCCACGCCGGCACTTAGCCAGGGATGGGCGTACATGATCGAGGGTGACCTCCAACGCGTTGGGCGATGGCCGCGGCAAGCGTGCGCACTGGCGCTGTTGGCCGCGATCGGCTGCGGCGATGCTGGCGTCGAACGCGCCGAGCAATCGGGCGCAGCCGCTGCTGGCGCCTTCGCTCGCACTCCCCGACAGGCCGAAGTCGCCTGGGCTCGCCCGCTGCTGCCGCCAACGGCTGACAGCGTAGCACCGGCCGGCATGATGTCGCTGCCCGGCGAGCCGCGTCTGCAAACGCCGGCCGAGCCAGAGCTCACGCCGCTCCCGACCATCGAAGCGGAAGAAGCCGAGCAAGTGGTCGCGGCGCCGAGCGCAACCGCGGAACTCGACGCCGTCGAAATGCCCGCCGCCGGGCCGACGCTGCTGCCGCCGCAACCGCTCGAAGCAGGTTTTACCGAATGGCATGACGCCTCCGGAGCCACGCCCCTCGACGCGAGCACACCAGCTGACCAGTCGACTGAGTCTTCACTCGTCGCCACCGAGCCGCTAACCAACTACGAAATTCTACCGACGCCTGACGCCCCGAGCGCAGAAGCGTCGCTCGCACTCCCGCCGCGACTCAGTGATACCACGAGCACCCTCGGCGGCCCGCTCTCGCAAGAGGCGGAAGAACTGTTGGCCGACGCTGGCCCCACGGTTACCGGCCACATGACCGGCGCCATGGTCAGCGAGCAGGCTCTCGCCAAAATCCGCCGCGGCTACAAGCTCGCTCAGCGGGGCGCTTACTTCGCAGCTCGCGAACAGTTCATCGAAGTCTTGCGGATGATTGCCGAAGCGAAGGATCAAAAGCGCGGCGTGTCGCGGCGTTCGGTCGCGCTTGCCAACGGCTTGCGAGCCCTGGAAGAAGCAGCCGACTTCACGCCCCGCGGACCCGGCATCGACAATCGCCTCGACTTCGCCGTGATCATCGCCTCACACCGTACGCCGGTTGCGAAGAGTGGCGCCGGCGACCTAATGCCGCAGCAACTGGCCGATCTATACTACCGTTACGCCCAATTGCAACTTGGCGCCTCGGTCGCCGGCGAACCGGCCGGCTCGATGGCGCTCCACGCGCTCGGCAAGCTCTACAGCCAGATCGGCCGCGCTGAACCAGGGCGGATCGTGCAGGTCGAACGTCGCGCGTTCTCGCTGCAGCAAGCGGCGTTGCTAGCTCGCGAAGACAACCATCTCGCGGCCCACGAGCTCGGCGTGCTGCTAGCGGAAGCTGGGCACTACGTCGATTCCGAATACATCCTCGCCCAGGTGGCGGCCCGCGAACCTCACCCGGTCGTTTATCGCAACTTGGCCCGCATTCAACGGAAGCTCGGCCGCGAAGACTTGGCGACGGTTAGCGAGTCGCAAGCGCATCACTTGGCCGCGCAGGGGATGAGCAGCGTGAGCGGCGTGCAGTGGGTTGATCCGCAAACGCTGGCACGCACGGGCGATCCGCTGGCGCCGACAGCGCCGGCCCCGCAGGTCGCCTCCGGCCCGCCAATTCCGCAGCCTCGCCCCGCCGCAACCGCAACGAACCAAGCCCCGGCGCCAGCTCCTAGCGAGCCGGTTCACAACATCACTCGGCTGCCCGGAGGCTACTTCCGATGATCCTTCGCTGGCAACCGATGGCACTGAAGAAGCTGGCAGTCGCCGCCGTGGCGCTCACTGTCCTCACGTCGCTGACCGATCGCTCAACGCCGCGGCAGGTCGTTCCGTCCGCCACGGCCGAACGCGTGCGCGAGCGAATGGTGAAGCTCGCCACCGCGGAAGAGTTCGTGCTCTGCCAAGCGCTCAGCCCCGCAGCCCCATACCCGATCTGGGGCGTTGATAGCACCGTGAGCGCCGGCCAAGGCGAAGTCACCTGGGACGCCCGCGGCCCAGTCGATTGGCAAGCCTACGCTCAAGGCGAGTACATCGGCCACGCCCGCCTCGCGCACGTGCCGGAGTACCGCATCCGCGTCGACGATCGCATCATCTTCGTTTTCCGCCTGACGCGGGAGATGACGAGCTACCCATACGAATTGCAAGTTGGCGATAAGATCCGCGTTGAGTCGCTGACCGGCGACTCGGCCGCTGGCGGTATCGGCGGGACGCAGGACGACGTCCGCCGCGAGTTGGTGATTCAGCCAGACGGCACGATCACGCTGCCGCTGCTCGGCCAGGTTCGTGCCGCGAACATGACCGTCGACGGCCTGCGGCTCCACCTCGAAGAACGGTATACGAAGTACTACAAAGTGCCGGCGATCACCGTGACGCCGGTGGAAGTGAACACTCGCCTGCAGGACCTCATCAACGCGGTCGTCGCCCGCCAAGGCAACGGCGGCCAGCAACTCGAATCGACGGTGAATCCTGACGGCCGGCTCTTCCTGCCGGCCCTCGGCCCGATTTGCGCTCAAGGCCTCACCGTCGACGAGCTGAAGGTTGAAGTCGACGCCCGCTACGACGCCGCCATCCCCGGCGTCGACATCACGCCGGTCCTCACGCAACGGGCGCCGCGGTACGTCTTCATCGGCGGCGAAGTGCGGCAGCCAGGCCGGTTTGTGCTTGAAGGACCTACGACGCTGATGCAAGCCGTCACCATGGCCGGCGGCCATCTGAACGGCGGCAACCTCCGCCAAGTGGTCGTCTTCCGCCGCGGCGACGACTGGCGGCTGATGGCGTCGATGTTCGACATCCAAGGCGGCCTCTACGGCAAGCGCCCGACGCCCGCCGACGAGATCTGGCTGAACGACTCCGACATCGTCATCGTGCCGAAGACCCCGATCCGCGTCGCCGACGAATGGATCAGCGAGTTCTTCACGAACGGCCTCTACGCGATGTTCCCACAGTTCGCGTTCGGCAATTTGAACTTCAACAACTTCCGGTCGATTAGCAACTGATGCGACCGTCTTCTAGCCCCGGGCTCCGCCCGGGGGTCGGCATCCACGCCGATCGGCGTCGTCTAGCGTTGTGCGACCCCCGGGCGGAGCCCGGGGCTAGGACGTCTGCTCAGCTAGCCACTGCAAGTACGCCGCACTCCCCGCCACAATCGGCGTGGCGATAATCTCGGGGCACTCATACGAGTGCAACTCCCGAATCGCCGCTTCGACGGCGGCGTAGTGCTGTCGCGTCGTCTTGATCTGGCAGAGCCACTCCTCGCTACAGTCGACCTGCCCCTGCCAGCGATAAACGCTCTGCACTGGACCGACAATCTGCACGCAAGCCGCCAGGCGGCGCTCTACGAGCGCCGTGGCAATCGCGTCGGCTTCCTCGCGGCTGCCAGCGGTGGTGGTGACTTGTAAGTGCTCGTGCATGAGGTGCCTGCTAGCAATCGTTCACTGCGAGTAAAAATGCTCCGCCACGAGTTCGCAATGCAGCGGCAGCCAATGGCTGCGCGTATACGGCGCGTGCCCCAGGATATGCCGCCAGGGCATGCGGTGGGGGTCGTCGTAGTCGACCAGCAGCGTCGTTCCTTCGTCGTGGACGCGGACGCCCTGCTTGAGCCGCGAGCGGAGCCAGCCGCCGAGGTTCCGCTGCAGCAGGTTGCCGAGCCGCCAGTCGGCGAGGAACGTCCGTAGCGCGATCGGCAGCGGCGGGAGGTTCGTCCCCGCGATGCCAGCGTGCTGGATGTAGTCGCCATGCTCGGCCGCCAACACGTGATGCGGCCAGGGCGGGTAGGGGGCGCGGTGCTTGTGATGCTTCGAGTAGGGCCGGTGATTGATCACATGCAGCAAGTTGTGATAGGCGCCGGCGTCCCAGCCGTAGCGAACCGGCGTACCGTAGGTGATCACGTCGAGCTTTAACCGCCGCACGGGATGCTGCGGGTCGGCGAGAATCTGCTCGACTCGCTCCCAGACCGGCAGGTCGGGCTCAGCGGCGATCCATGGGCGGAAGAAGGTGCGCGAGGCGTGGAAGAACTCGTGCCGAGTCGCTTCGTCGGCGCCGAGGAGGTTCGTCAGCAGGGCGAAGACGTTGCCGCCGTGGCTGTGAGCCCAGAGCTGGACGCGAGGGTTATCCTGTGAGCTTGGCAGCTGTTCGCCAAACGTCGCCAGTTCACCCAGCAACCGCACCGCGCCATCAGCACGGCCGATGTGATGATTGAGACTCGACCAATGAAACAGTCGCACCGGCACGGGGCGCGGGGCGCTCGCGCTCAGCGCCGATTGCATCCGCTCAGCGAACGCCGGCGTGTAGTTCCCCGTCTCGCCAATGACGGCGTCGATCGCCCGCTTGCTCCAGCGGCGCAGCGGGCGGGCAACGCCTGGCGCCCAGCCCTCCAGCTCGGTAAACAACCCCAGAACGTCGTCGCCGCAGAACGTACCGTGAACGCAGTAGATCGCCGCGACGCCCGCTTGCGAGAACCGCGCGCCGGCCGCCGCCATCCGCTCGTCGAACTCAGCGGACGAAGGCTCCGTCGGCCGCCCGGACGTGAGTAGGCGGAAGGGCGAAATGGGGGGCTCGGATCGGTACGCTTGGTGTCGAAATCGGTTGTGGCGAGGCATCGCTCTTCATTCCCGAATCGACGCGCATCGTCACGCTTGCCAGCGGTGAGATGCCGAGCGTGCCCGACCAGGTTTCGTAAGGCCGGCCGCGGCGTTCGTCGTCTTTGAAAAAGGCCAGGTATGTCAGGGCGTCGGCGGCGATGAACTCTTGCTCATGCGGGGCGAAGCGAGTCTGCTCGTAAACCCGCCGCCACGTGCCGCTGTTAAAGTACGCCTGATTCAAGACATACCCTTCCGCGAAGCTCGCGTCCAGCGGCACCGTCTCGTGCGCGTGGGTGTGGCCGTACACAATATGCTTGGCCCGGCGGTTCCGGAAGTCTTGCTCCGAGAGAGCGTGCTGGTAATACGAGCTGTTGTCGGCCCCGCGGAGCTGCCACATCCATTGGGCAATCCAGCTGGCCCAACCGACGGAAAGCCGGCGGCTGAATTTAAGCGCCTTCTGCAGTCCGTCGACGATGTCGACTGGGCACCAGGTGTCGCGGTGCCGGACGAACGGGTGGTCGAGGAACTCGTCGGCCAGCTGATCCCACACCTTCTTCACCTGCTTGCGCACAGCGGGGTGGGGGCAGCTGCGCTCCAGCAAACCGTCGATCCAGACCGGCACGAGCAGCAGCGGACGGATGTTGTCGATCTCGCGGAGGCCCGAAAGGACCGTCTCGGGCAGATCGTTGGCCAGTTCCTTCTGCACCTGCACGCCGAAACGATTGAGCAGTTCGATAACGATCACGTCGCCCAGGCTGCTGGCGTTGCGGTCTCCCTCGTAGTTGAAGGGATCGTACACGTCGCCGTGACGAGCGAAGACCTTGTGCCGCCGCATCGTCTGCAGCAATTCGTTGCATTCCCACGCTTCGTGCGGGAATGGTGAATCCGGATTCGTGGCGAGGCCCATGTGCAGGGCGATCTGCCGCCGCAGACGCGAGTAGTTCTCGCCGGGCAGGTGGTAGAACCAGTCGTGGTTCCCCACCATGTAATGCGTGTGAACGGGAATCGGCAGCAGCTGGCGATCAGCCGGCCGGCCGTCGCGCGTCGCGGCGGGGATAGCGATCCCTTGCTGCGCGAGCTTGCGGAACTCGCCGAGCGCTTCTTCGTTGCGACGCAGAATGTCGGTAGTGATCTGCGAGACCATCTCGAAGAACGCTGGCGATTGCGGATCGTCCCACGGCCGAGCGCGGCCTGTCAGCCAGCGGCTCGAACGGATGACGTCGAGCACATCACCGAGCAGGAGTAAGTCGATCCGATCGATCGGCCGATAACTGCCATCGCGGCGCTGCGAGGCTCCCATCGCGAGATCGGCAATCCGTTCTCCCAACAGCTGAAAGGCGCCGGGCGAGATCGTCGATCCGCTCGTTCCATCCGTCAGGTGCAGGTCGCTGATGATGACCAACATGGGCGTCGCAGCATTTAACGGCAGGCGTCGTGCGGCAGTGCGCAGACTCATCGGGCAGTAAAGGAAAACTCCTTATGGGCTTCATCGGTAGGAATTGCGTGTTGCATGAGGATTCTTCCGTGCACGACGACTTCGCTTGAAGTGCTAGCAAGCCTAATGGGGTGCCACTGGCATCCTGCCAGTGCTGAAGCGGGAACACGCTCGGCACATCGCACTCGCCGCGGCGAGTGGCACACAAATGCTCCACCAATCGTCAGCGCATAAATAAGCCGCCTGTCAGCGTGTGCTGACAGGCGGCATGATGTCGTTCGCCACCCGCACAGTTCCTGGCGAGACGACCACATTCTTCATGTGCGAATTAGGCTGCGACGTTCGGCGCCGCACCGGATCGGGTTAGTAGCCGAAGCCGCCGATGCCGATCGAGATGCCAGGGCCGTAGAACCCACGACCGCCGTAGTAGCCTCCGCCGTAGAAGCCACCGCCGCCGTAAACGACGGGGCGATAGGCTGGGTACAGCACGGGACCGACCACCGGGCGAGCCACGGCGGCACGGGCGACGGGATAGGGTGGATAGGCGACGCGGCGAACCGGAGCGACCCGGCGGACGAAGATCCCGGCGTCTGCCTGAGGGGCGACGGCGAGCGTAGTTCCCGCGACAACGGCGACAGCTAACAGGATGCGCTTCAACATGACTGACTCCCTCTGAAACGATGTTCCTCGTTACGCGGCGGCTAGGTGGATGACACTCTTCCTGCGTTTTCCGCTGCTTGATGGAACTCAATTACGCAGCCGGCGTGCCAGTTGGGCCACGATTGCTGCAAGTTATTACGAAATATCCACTTAAGGCACCGCCGCCGCAGCTAGCGGGATTCGGCAGCTGACGATCTGCCGTCACTTTGACGCCAGCACGCTCAATCCGATACGGGCCGCTGCGGCCTGGAACCCGCATTGGACTGGCCGCTAAAGCGGCCAGTCCGAAGTGCTGGTAGACGCTGCTTAGAAGCCGAACGACACGCTCACGCCGCCGCGGCGATAGCTGGGGCCGTAGCAGCGCCCGCCGTATCCGTAGCCGCCGTAACCGCCATAGCCGCTAGTCGGGACGCGGTAGTAACTCTGATACGCCGGTCCGTAAATACTCCGAACTTGCGTCGGCCCGCTGTAGCCGAACCCATATCCGTAACCGCCGCGATAGCCGCTTTGGTAGTGGTGATGATGGTGGTCGTAGTGATCGTGATGTCCGCCATGATGACCGCCGCCGTGACCATGATCGGCTTGCGCGGTCGACGCGACGCCGAGGCCCAATCCCAAGGCCGCCACCGCGGCCAACGACAAACAGCACTTGCGTAACATGATGCTCTCCCTGGCCCGTGGCGGGCCCGATACAGATTCCACCGTTCGGGTTGCACCGGCGAAGAGCCGAGCGTCCGAAGCGTTCTGCAGGAGTAGGAGGCATCCGCTGTGCCAATCACGGCGCAGCGCGAAATAACGGCCATTTCAGGCCGATTTTGAAGCTCCGAGTTGCAATCGAACCGCTACGCAGCAGTTGCAATCTCGTCGAATCGACGGCAGTTGTCATCGAATCTGCAGCGCTGTGATGCGCGTGCTCTCGGTACAAGCGTCGGCCACTCGCCGATGCAACCGGAATTTTCAAACCTGCGGAAGCTGCTACCCTTCACCCAGCTTCTGCTTAATCGCCACCAACTGCTCGCGCTCCGGAATTCGCTTGTAGTACTCATCCAGCGGATAGCAGCCCGAAATAAGCCCATGCCGCGGCGCAGTAGTGCAGTCGCTGAACGTCCGGCACACCAGCTTCCGCTTCAACTTGCCGTCGACGAGACAATCGTGCGGCAACTCGGGGTAACTAAGCACCATCCGGCCGAGGCCGACGAAGTCGACCCAACCGTCGCGCACGGCGCCCTGCGCCGCGTGGGGGAGGTAGTCCTGCAGGTACGAGTAGCCGCTGCCGACGAGCGGCACGTCCGGCAGCGCCGCCTTGCATTGCCGCACCGCGTCGAGTTGCCGCCAGACGCCCACGAGCGGATCTTCCGGCGGCTGGTAGCCGTCGCTCGGCGGGAAGATCGCCGGCCGTTGGATGTGGGGGACGTAGTAAGGACTGCCGCAGGTGATGTTGATCATCGCCACGCCATGCGCGACGAGTCGCCGCATCAGCTCGATCGGCTCGGCCAAATCGAAGCGCAGCGGATCGCGCTCGTCGACGCCGAAGCCCCAGCCGTAGGGGAGCAGCTGCGCGTAGTCCATCGGTTGGCCGGCCTCGCGACTCGTGCGATACGGCACGGTGTCGAACACGCTGAGCCGCACGCCGATCATCAAGCTCGGTAGCTCGCTGCGAATGCGATCGATGATGGTGAACAACACGCGAGAGCGGCCGTCGAGGTCGCCGCCGAACCGCCCGGGGCGCGTCCGCGCGCTGAGGAACTCGTGCAGCAAGTAGCCGTGGCACGCCTTCACGTCGACGAACTGGTAGCCGACGTCGGCGGCTAGATGCGCCGCGGCGACGTAGTCGTCGATCAACTTTTCCAACTCGTCGTCGGTCAGCACGCAGGCGTCGTCGGCGGGATCGATCTTGAACTTCTCATCGAGCAACGGGTGATGGTACGCGATCCGCGGCGCCCACTTGGCGTGATCTGCCGGCTTGCAGAAGCGGCCCGAGTGGGTGAGCTGCAAACCGACGAGCAAGCCGTCGAGCGAACCGCACTGCTCGCGATGCCCGGCGTGGCACTCTTCGAGCAGCTGGGCAAGCCCGCGCTTGTTGTCTGCCGTGGCGAGCGTTTGGTTCGGATTCGCGCGGCCGTCGGGCTGCACCGCGGCCGCCTCGCCGCCCCAAATGAGCTTGGCGCCGCTGCGGCCGAAGTTCCGCCACCGCCGCAGCGTGTAGTCGCTCGGCGAGCCGTCGCGATGGGCGTCCCACCCTTCCATCGGATGAATGCACCACCGATTGCCGACGCGGAAGCCACCAACGTCGATCTGCTGCGCGAGCGGCGAACCGGCCGCGGCCGTTTGGATCTCGTCGCCGAGCGGTAGCGTGGCGTTCAGTTCCGCCAGCCGTGCACGCAGCGCGTCGACGCTCTTCAGTTGGGCGATCTTCGGGTACTTGTCGGCTTCGGTCGGCATAGTTGCGAATCAGCGAATGGAGACGGAAACTCGAAGCGGCCCAGTATCTCATATCTCGCGCAGCAGGTCAGCGGCAGGCGCGGCATCGGCCGGGCTGCTTATTCGGCAATGGCTTCTAGCGATTCGCGATCAGTGCCCGGAGGTAACCTTCAAACCGATCACCGCCACCAGCAGCATCGCGAGGAAGAACAGTCGGCTGAGCGTGACCGCTTCTCCCAATAGCACGATGCCAAGCGTCGCGGCGCCCGCGACGCCGATGCCGGTCCACACGGCGTAGGCAGTGCCGATGGGGATCGTCCGCGCGGCAAGCGAGAGCAAGACCATGCTGCCGACGATCGCCGCGGCGGTGAGCACGCTCGCGAGGGGCTTGGTAAAACCGTCGGTGTACTTCAGGCCGATGGCCCAACCGACTTCGAGCAATCCGGCAACGAGCAAATACCACCAATGCATGACGACGCCTCCTGAACGAGTGAGAAAGTTCGGAGCGTCGTCTTCGCGTGACCGGGTACGGCGCGTCTCGTCCGGGGCAGCAGTTGCCGGTTGAATGATAGCCGTTGAGGCGGGGATTTCAACTCTCGCTTGGGGCTGGGGATTGAACCGCCAAGGACGCCAAGAGCGCCAAGGAAATGCGGGGGAGGGACCGCGAATCACGCGAATTTGCGCGAATGGGAAGAGATCGATGGCCCTCTGTTTTATTCGCGCAGATTCGCGGTTAGTGCTTTCTTCTGCGCGGGTTGTTCGACGGGCATGTCGAAGCGTTGGCTCAGCGGTGAATCGCGATAGTCGAGCGTCCGTTCGATCGCTTGGCCTTCGATCATGCGATGGGCGGCGGTGATGCCCGACTGGCAGCCGGCGAGCACCATCGCGACAGCGAAAAGGAAAAGGGCTCGGCAAGTGGGTGCGAGGCGGCGACGCATCCGGCAGTTTGTACTCGTGTTGCGGCATTGGAGCTAGTTCATCTGACGCGATGCCAGCATTGCCTGCGGCGAGGTTCAAGCTTTGCCAAGCGCCGCGCGAAGCTTCTGCTCAAGCGTCTCGGCCTCGAGCAGCTTGGTAGTCCGTTCCGCGTAGGAGCCGCCCTTCTTCACGAAGGCGAATTTGGTTTTGAGGCAGTCGAGGGCTTCGATGAGCTGCTCGATTTCGTCGGAAGTGAGGTCGAGGGACATGAGTGATGCGGCGGTGGGTGTTTTGGTGAGTAGGTGTTTAAGTGAGTAAGTGAGTAGATGGCGCTGCGTCGTCGTGCGATGGCGGGTATGTGGCGCGCTGTGGGGCGCTGTGCGGTGAACTGAGTGTTCACGTTAGCAAAACAGGTGGCCCAGTTTCGACAACAAAGTTTGCGGAATTGTTGGGGCGGCGAGGGAAGGGGGCGGGGACGCTGCGCCCCCCCCCGGTTTGAAGAACCGGGGGCTAAGACGAAACCGATGCGTGGCCGATATGCGGAAGTTGGCTGTGCGCCGCGATATACTGGCCGCTCTATTCCGAACTCTTTTCAATGGCCTCGCAACCATGCCGGGCTCTAACGGGGAACGCGGCGATGATGATTCGCTTGATACCAAAAGTCTTCTTCGATCGGATGGAGGAGGGGCTCGATTTGTTCGTCGATGGATTGGGGTTTACGGTGCTGCATCACGACGGCGATTTGGCCGTCGTTGGCCGCGACGGCGCCAAGGCGTACGTCGTCGCGAGCGCGGAGTATGCCGCGAAGGATCGGCCGGAGATTTCGATCGAGACCGATACGATCGAAGAGATCCATCGCGAGGTCTCCGCAAAGCGGCCCGATTTGCTCCACCCGAACCTTCCGCGCGTGACGCAGAGGCCGTGGGGAGCGCTCGAATTCGCACTGCTCGACAAGACGGGCGTGTGCGTCGTCTTTCGGCAGTGGCCGGAGTAGTGGTCGGGAGCGCGAAGCACCTAGGGGTGCCTGTGGTCCCAAAGCCCGGGCCGCGGAGGGTTTCGCCGGATCACGCGAACGAGCGCCCACGCAGCCAAGCCCATCAGCCCAACCACTGCCAGGGCGAACACGATCATAACAACTAAAAAAATTGCCGGAATGTAGCTTTCCATCGATCGACCATCGGCGGAGATGAAAGTGGAGTTCCCCGCATTCTAACCGTCGGCGTGGAAATGCAATCTGGAAACGACCGGAAATTGGCAGTGTATCCCAAACCCGAGATGGAGGAGCCTCACCCCAGCCCATTGGTTCGCCGCATGCTCCTGTCGCGGCGGGCGATTTTCTTCGCGGCAGGGCAGGGCGAGAGGAAGTCGTGAAAGGCGGGTGCGAGTGCCCAGCCTACTTCATGATCTCGGCGACAGCGGCCTGCTCCGCGGCGAGGTTCACGGTTCCGCAGTTCATGCAGACCAGGGCGCGGACCTTGACCGAGCTAAACAGTGACAGAAACCGGCGAGATTCAGGCACGAAGCGAACTTGGTGATAGCCCCACAACTTTCCGGGCTGAAGTTCGGCGCTGCTGCAGCGGACGCAAGTGTTTGGATTCATGCCGGTATTCTAAAACGCTTTGTCACGGTTTGCGAGATTCGTCACTGCACTTCCCAAGCGGCGACCTGCGCAACGCCGGCGGCCGCGAGGACAAGCGAGCAGACGAGCACGATCCATCCCGAGACGCGGCCGGGGCCAAACCGCGCGGCCAGGCCGTCGAGAATCCAACCGAGAATGATGTCTTCGCCAAACATGCGATCTTATTCGCTGCTGAACGCCAATCTTGGCGATCAAAGCCCGGTCATCTTGGAAAACGGGCCCGTTACTTGGTGCGGGCGGCGATGCAGATGAAGGGGACGGCAGTAGAGTGCGGCACGCGATGGCGTCGCCGGAGATCAGACGCCCCACCCCAGCATGTAGAATAGTGCCAACGCCACGGTGCTGGCTAGCATCATCCAGTCGCCAGTGGTTAAGCGGTGCTTGTTCATCGCTTTGGATTATAGGCATCGACGTTGATCGGCATGCGTCGGTGACATGCTGCTCGCGAACTAGCCACCCGACTCTTGGCATCACGAAACATTCCCGCCTGAGATCAGCGGCGCTCCAGCATCTCGGCGGCAACTCGAAGCACGAGCTTGCGGCCTTCCGTCTGCACAACGACCGTCACGGGCAGCAGCATGCTGTGCTGCTTGGGGTTCACGGCGCCGACGACGTCGTGGGCTGACGTCGGGCTGGCGACGACGCCGTCGAGTCCGGCAAAGTCACCCGCTTTAATCCGCACCTGCTCGCCGACCTTGAAGATGGTGTAGCCCATCGCCCTAGTGTGGACGTGGTTTACCACGGATGCCATAGGACTTCATGGCATTTGTCTGACAAGTTTCTCTCCGGACGAGGGTTCAGCTGTCACGACCGTACTCCCCCAAAAGGGGCGTTAAGTCGTCATGAAGTCCCCTAACGATTCAGACTCCCGACCCGGCGCTGCGTTAGTCGCGGGCGTTCATCGCCAGAACAAGCAGCCACGCCCAGAGCGGCAGACTGAGCAGCCCCACCCCAAATGTTACCCCGCTAACCCATCCAGGTTGCCGGTGCTTAACGGCTGAGTGGATGAGGTTTAATGCAAGGGCCATATAGGCAAGCATAGCGAGAAGTCCCATGCCCCGCATTTTACCCGCCGGCGCGGGAATGCAAACGGCGATTAGCTAGGCAAGGCGTTCCGCGAGTCGACGGCGGCTACTGATGCGGCGCCATGTCGAATAGACTGCGGCGACAACAGACCATACGATGACGATCTCCAGAAGCCCGGGGCGTAGCATCGATCCGAGGAACGCGCCGCTGGCTAACGCGGCGAGCAACCAGTAAGGGAAAGACTGCATCGGATACTCCCAGAAGAGATGGTTCCGCAGCATTGTAGCTGAGGATCTTCAGGCCGCCATGCTTACTCGCGCCCCTCAGACTCCCGAGCAGGGTCAGCGGCGGGAGCATGGCTATCCAAGATCGTGATTTCCGACCACAAGCCCTTGAGCCCGAAGCGGGCGACAAAGTGGCTGAAATCTACGAAATTCCCTTTGCTGCTGATCTCGCTCGGCGACGACCAAACGGCATCGCATTCATCGCACAACCAGATGGCCAAGCCGTTCGCGTTGATACGAGCGGGGCGAATGACGCCTTGACCATCGCAGCGAGGGCATTTCATACCCGCATTCTAACTACCGGCGCCGGAATGCAATCTGGCGACGGGTGAAGTCAGCGATACTCTTCCCGATCGTCCTCGCGAACGAAACTCCAGAGGATCACGCCGACGAGCAGCACCAAGGGAGCTAATGCCCTGGCGCGGACGCTTACCGTCGCGGCGAGAAGAAGCGCTGGAACGACGATCCAGCAACCCACAACGAGCATTTGGCGGTATGTCATGGGGCGTCTTTTACGAAACGCCGCATCTCCGCACCAGTCAATTTGGGCAAGCTGCTCCACTCGCAGGGCAGGAACGGCACGCTTACTGGCCCCAATCTCACTCAGCCCCCAGACTCACGGCTGGGGTCAGGGGCGTTGCTTATGCGTCAGATATTGGGCGATCGCTATCCCAATGACTAATGCGACGCTCAAGAGGTAGATGGCAATCGCAACATAGGGCGACCATCCGAGAAGGGCCCCGATCCCCGCGATGGGCATGTAGACCGCAATCGCGAGCACGGGGTGGACTAGTACAACGGTGAATAAGGAGGGCCTGCTCATGCCCGCATTCTAACCGCCGGCGCGGTCGGGATCTGGGGCATCATTCCCAACGGGCATGAGCGAGGGGATCGGCCTCAGCGGAGATAGCTCCCCCCAGTCGAGCCCGAACAGGTGACTCCCGGCGCATCCTGCCAGCAGGCCAACCAGCGTGCTAAGTAGCAGCGTCTTTCGCATAGCGAACTTCTACGGATTTCCAGCGCCCTCAACAACGTCATCCAGCCGCCACACATAACCCCGCCCCCGGCCGGGGTCAGCAAGTGAATCGCCAAACAAAAACGAGGAGTGCTGCCAGCGCAGCCAAGATGAGGATCGCGCCGGCAGGAGCCGGCCCCGCTGCCGCGAGAGATCCCCCGATCGCCGCACCTAAGATAGCGGCTCCGCCAACCGCTTGGAGCGTCCTCTTCAGAAAGGGGTCAAGCTGTGGCATGCCCCGCATTCTAACCGGCGGCGTGGGAATGCAATCTCGGTGGCCAGAATGGTGCTCGCCGGACGAAGAAGTTGGTATGGAAGCCGACATCGCGCAAATGATCGCCGTGCCAATCATCTACCTTGTGGCCACGCCCTTCATTCTCGTCACCGCCCCGTTCCGACAGAGCGGCGTCCGAGGCGGCTATGCCGCTATTCACCGGTGGCTGTCGGAAGTGTTGCGCTGACCCGCCTTCTCTTTCGTGGGTCGCGCACTTACGGCCCCACTAGCCCGCACGCGAACTCCTGGCCGGGGTATGTAGAATGAGGCGATGAGAGAATTCGCTCACTGGTCGATCGGCCTGCCAATCGCCGCATCCACGCTCCCTGTGATGAGGCCGACGCCGGGGTTCATCGGATTTGCCTTGGTCGCGTGGGTTCTCTGGATAGTCTCGCGAGTACGTCGAGGCAGGATATCGCGTACAGGACGAGCGTTTGTCATCGGTGGGGGGATCCTGTCTGCACTGACGATTGCGTCCGCAATCACAGACGCCATGTCTCCCATCGGATCTCGTAGCATCTGGCCGATCGTCGGACTAGTTACTGGCGCGTCCGCGATGCTCGTTGGCTTTCTCTTCGTTGCCCCGCCGAGCGAATAGCCCCCGCCTAGAAGGGTCCCATATTACCTCCTCGTTCTCGCACTCCGCGTGGGAACGAGAGCTACGAGGTCACGCAGCGCGGCGGCTGCGGGCGGCTCGTTTTTTGGCGGCTTTGGCCTTCTTCGCCGCGGCGCGTTGCTGGCGGCGCTCGTTGCGGCGCTGACGGTCGAGGCCAGCGCCGGGCAATTGCAGTCGCTCGCGCGGGTCTTGCGCGGCGGGATGATCGACTTCTTCCGTATGGCGCCGCGCGTCGGGACATTCGTCGTCGCCCCTCCGCTTGAACGTCGCAACGACATGCTCCATGCGATCGGAGTTCGTCGAACTGGCCGCAGCGGGCTCTTTTGTCGCGTCGCATTCTGTCGCGTTGCATTTTGTCGTTTTTGCGATTTTTGGCGACACAATTCCCACGGGAGGCCGCTCGTCGCACGCTTGCTGACGGCGCTCTTCCGCGAGACGATCCCCTAGTTCCGCACGCTGCGCTTCCCGCGCGGCCTCCCGAGCCGGACTGGCGGCGACCTCCGCCGGAGCGATCGGCGGCGGCGCGATGACGTCGCCCTGTTCGTCGCGGTCGTGCACGACGCGGACGTGCTTGCGACACTCGACGTCGGCCAGCGGCGTCTCACAGGGAATTTTTTTCACCCGCGGATTGCCCCCCGGGCCGAGCAGCGGGAAGCAGCAGTCGACCGACTTTTCGATCGCGGCTTGCGTTTGCTGGTAGAGCGCCGCGCGGCACTCCTCGGGAACGGCCGCGAGCGCCGTCTCTTGGAGATAGTCGAACGCCGCGGCGACGAGTTTGAAGCTCGTCATGTTCGCCGGCTTGCGGGCGAACTCCTCAGGCTTCGTCCGCTCGAGCAGCCAGGCCGCGGCCCGCCAGTGCGTTCGCGCCGCTTCCACCATCAGCTTCCTCGGATTGGGTTTCTGTTGGAGGGCGAGCCGCAGTTCATCGTCGAAATCTTCATTGTGGCGGCGTTCGCGCTGCACGGTCCGTAGCGAGACGTCGAGCGACTCGGCCGCTTCTTCGACGCTGTAACTTTCCTTCGCAACGAGCTCGCAGAGGCGCGCCTGCTTCGCCTCGTCGAGCACCCGCCGCCGGCCGCGGAGGTGATTTTGCATGATCATGCTTTTCTCCTTTAGTTGAATTAATCGCGCTGGCGGCGCTCTTTCGCGCGCATGGAGTGATCTTTTGTTCACGTTAGCAGATTCGGTGGCCCAGTTTCTACAACGAAATTTGGCCGCGTGAGAAAATGGCGTCACGCCACGGGGTCGGGGACCTTTTGCCACTGGGGACCGTCAATTCAGTGGAACGCCGCCAGTGGCAAAAGGTCCCCGACCCCGTGGCGTGACGCATCGCACCCGGTTTGAAGAACCGGGGGCTAAGGAGAAAAAAGATGCGTGGCTGAAAATTGGGGCTTGCTGCGGTGCGGCGCGATTAACTCCTCGCCGCGGTGAGATGGGTTGCTGCCCTTAGCCCCAGACTCCCGGCCGGGGTCAGGAGGCTGGCCGGGGGCTGCGCTGCCACGGCGAATTCTCGTCTCTACGCCACGCAATCCATCCCGGTGGCAAGTCTGCAATCGCGAGAACAGTCGGGTCGCGCTCGGAAATTTCACTGAGAAGTACAACGGCGGCATCTTCAAACTCAGGCGTGCCACCGTCTAAGAACTGCCAAGCGTGATCGTCTTCGTCATGGGAGACGTAAAGAATTGGAACGTCGCCGAATACGATGGATCGCAGCGTAAGAGTGGCGCAATTAGGCGGTTGATCAAAGGGCCAAGCTTCGTTAGTCATGCCCCGCATTCTAACCGCCGGCACGGGAATGCAATCCGGCCGCGGTCAGGGCGCTATCGGTCCGCCGAGATTCTCCAGCCCGTCAACCGGAGAACCAGCGACTGAAATGCAACCGTAAGAAGGACCATCGCGAACATCTTCATGGCGAAGCTGTCGGTGTCGAGCCGCGACGCGAAGAGATAGGCAGTGAAGCCCCCGAGGAGTGTCGAGACGAAAATCTTGGCGTTGGTTTCCATGTCCCGCATTCTAACCGCCAGCGCAGTGCAATCACGAGCGGGCCTCGCTCCGCTTCCACTCGGAATTCACGGCGGCGCGTCGTGCAATCCAGCCCGGCGGCAAGTCAGCAACTTCGCGGAGGGTCGGATCATGGGCGACGACCGTGCCCAGCGAAACAACTGCGCCGTCTTCCTCTGGGAAATCTCCGCCCGGGAAAAATAGCCATCGATGGTCTTCCCTCCTGTGGCAGACCAGGAGAACTGGCACCCTCTCCAAAAGAATGGAGAGCATGGTGACTGAACGAGAGTTGGGTGGCTGGTCGAAAGGCCAAGGCAAGTCATTCATCGACGCATTTTAACCCCCACTTCGCGGGGCTGCACACTTACGACTTCACGACCCGCTCAGCCCCCAGGCTCCCGGCGGAGGTCAGCTCATGAGTGCAATGAGCCAAACGAGATAGAGCGCGAACGTGGCAACCATCACGGGAGCCGCCACGGCCCACGCTGGAAGTCGTGGGCAGCCCAACCATTCAGCCACTTTAACGCCGCCGAACAGAATGCCCCCGATGACGGCGCCATCCCTGAGCGGATACAGAATGTCGTAACTGTAGAGACTGCGAAACGCCAGTAATGCGGCGACTGCTGCTCCGGTGACTGAAAGTAGCGGCCTCATGCCCCGCATTCTAACCGCCGGCGCGGGAATGCAATCGGCCGGCTATGACTAAGGGCATGAAGACCCCTCGTGATCCCGCTCCCCTTTGTGCCGAAGTGAGTAGACGCTTGCTCTTGGTCTTCAAATACGACGACGACCTCGCCGAGGCCGAGCGATTGCTGGTTCATGAGTGCGGAAGAAATCTGCCCCACTCTGAGAATGCTTCCCCCGAAGATTTAGAGAGAGTGAGAGTTGCGGCCCTAAAACTTTCGGGAGGCAACATCGAATCACTCCGTAAGGCTATAGACTTAGCAAAGAGTGACTTTCGCGACCTACTTATGGCGGCCGGCTTTGCCTTCTCGATAACTGCCCATCTAGAGTGGTTGCCGCCCTACAAATCGCCCAAAGACCGTGCGTCACTTTCCTTCACCCCTCCGCTGGGGGTCGCACACTTGCGAACCCACGACCTTTAGAATTGGCGGCATGATGCTCGCAACTATGGTCTGGGACTGGAAGACTGACATCGGCCTAGTGCTCGGCGCGGCTGCCGTAATCTTCCTCGTTGCATGGGGATGTTGGTTGCTCCTAGATAATCGACCGCCCAAATAGCTCTTCCGCCGCCGCTTTCAGCCCGCCACACATAATCCCGCACCACCCAAGAAGGGGTGTCGGAGGTTTTGGCACGCTGGTTGCATTTAGTAGCTCGCCAAAGCCACCCAAGCATGCGGCTGTTAGTCGTGCCGGAACGCGACTAACCGGGGCCGAAACAGAGAAGAGTTTGCAAGGGGCCGGCAAAGAGAGGCAAGCGACGAGGCTCGTAAACGGTTAAGAGGCAAGAGTTTGCGGCGACTGGCAACCCTCCCTGCCAGAAGCCGCGGGAACGCCGAACGAGCCCCACAACAGGCGAGTCTGGGAAGCACTTCACAAGGCATCCCAGGCTCGCCTGTTCTTTTTGAGTGTTGCATAATTGAACAAGTGAGGCTTTTTGCAACAAGAGGGTTCGGGGGGGAGGGTTCGGGGTTCAGGCGGGGGGAAAAGGCTGCTACCGAGGGGTGACCGGGAGGTTGGTGGATAGTCTCTCGAGGGGCGGCGCGACCCCCGGGCGGAGCCCGGGGGTCTAGGGGGATCAGCAGGATTACTGGGCGATTGGCGGTGCGGATGCCAGGGTTCCACCCCTCCGCAACCCTCCCCTCAAGGGGGAGGGAGCCACACCATCTGCGTGGCAGCCGAGCAACTGACAACTGACGACGGACCACTGACGCTCCCGTTTCTTTGGTTGTTGGGCGTTGTCGCTTAGAATGAATCATTGAGCCGCGAGGCGCGGCGTTTCGACTCTCTTCTGATTCGCATTGAGGGCTTCATGACGGTGGCCCGTTTCGTTCATACCCTGGCCTGTCGGCGATGGCTCTGCGGATGCGGAGTCGCGGGGATGCTCTTCTTGTTGTCGGCGATCGTGCTGCCGACGCATGCCGCTGAGAAGCTCAATGTGGGCGATGCCGCAGACGCGGCTGACGCCAGCGCGAAGGCGGCAAGCGGCGGCGGCAAGGGCGAAGGCGAAAAGTTTCTGGCGGCGCCGGAGGCGGACGTTGTCGTCGCGCGGATCGATGCATTGCTGCGCGAGGGTTGGAAGGCTCACAACGTGCGGCCGTCGCGGGCGGCTTCAGATGGCGAGTGGTGCCGGCGGGTTTATCTTGATTTGCTGGGGCGGACGCCGACGGTGGCGGAGCTGGATGCGTATCTCGCACGGCGGAGCAAGACGAAGCGGGCGGAGCTCGTGAACCGGTTGCTGGGGCCCGAGTATGCAGACGACTTTGCCCGCAATTGGACGACCGTGTGGACCAACGTGCTCATCGGCCGCACCGGGGGGACGGATCGGCAGTCGATTACCAGCCGGGCGGGGATGAAGGCGTATCTGAGCGAGTGCTTTGCGGAGAATCGCCCCTACAACCAAATGGTGCGGGAGCTGATCACGGCGAGCGGCGATGCGCGGCCGGAGATGCCGGAGTTCAACGGCGCCGTCAATTTCCTGATCGAAAAGCTCGACGAGGGGGGCGTGCAGGCGGCGGCAAAGTCGGCGCAGATCTTTCTGGGGATGAGCGTGCAGTGCACGCAGTGCCACAACCATCCGTTCAACGAACATCGGCAAAATCAGTTCTGGGAGCTGAACGCCTTCTTTCGGCAGGCGCGGGTCGACGTCGAGCGGCCGGACGACGATGATCCGCGGCGGCTGGCGACGCTCAGCGACGCCGACATTGCCGGCGAAGGGAAGATGCTCGGCCGCGACAATCGCAGCGGCATTTACCTGGAGATGAAAGATGGCAAGCTGGTCGATCGCGATCAGGGGGAGCTGTACTCGGCGCCGTTGTTTTACGAGCTGCGGAACGGGCAATTGCAGGTCGCTTATCCGGCGTTCGTCGATGGGCGGTCGCTGGCGGAGATGTTTAACGAGCAGGGGCCGGAGTTTGGCAACAGCGGGCGGCTCGCGCAGGTGAATCGGCGGGCCGAGCTGGCGAAGCTGATGCTCGCGGCGCCGGAGCTGGAGCGGGCGGCGGTGAATCGGCTGTGGGCCCACTTCATGGGGTACGGATTCACGAAGCCGATCGACGACATGGGTTCGCACAATCCGGCCTCGCATCCGGAGCTGCTGGAGGAGCTGGCGAACGACTTCCGCGCTTCGGGCTTCGACATGAAGCAGCTGATGCGGTGGATCGCGCTGAGCGAGGCGTACGGGCTGAGCAGCGAGATTGGCGCCGGCAACAATGAGGACGATCCGGAGCAGGGCCGGCCGCCGCAGTTCAGCCGGTTTTACACGCGGCAAATGGGGCCGGAGCAGTTGTACGAGTCGCTGCTGACCGCGACGCGGGCCGACGCGGGGCTGAAGAAGGGGGAGCGCGAGCGGCTCAAGGAGCAGTGGCTCGAGCAGTTCAACACGGCGAGCGGCAACGACGAGGGGACCGAGACGACGAGTTTCAATGGTTCGATCCCGCAGGCGCTGACGATGATGAACGGCGAGCTAGTGCGGCGGGCGTGCAGTGCGGACAGCGGCGGGTTCCTGGCGACCGTGGCGAACAACGCCGAGCTGTCGGATCGCGAGAAGATTAACTACCTCTACCGGGCGGCGCTGGGGCGGCTGCCGGGGAAGGATGAGACGAACGTTTGCAACGAGCTGCTGGCTGCGCGGTATGGCAACGTCGTGGAGACGCTGCAGGATGTGTGGTGGGCGGTGTTGAATAGTAATGAGTTTATTTTGAATCACTAGAGACTTGCGAGAACCTTGTCATTCCGAGGTACTCCGAGGAATCCGGTTGGCGGGCCGGACCCCTCGGAGTACCTCGGGGTGACAGGGTTTAGGCGACTAAATCTGGATCCATCGACATGAATTTCACCACTCCCCACGGCATGTCTCGGCGGCACTTTATGCAGCACCTGGCGGGGGCTTCGGCGCTCGCGGGGCCGGCGCTGGCGCTCACGCATTCGTTGCGGGCGAACGCGGCGGAGCTGAAGCGGAATCATAAATCGTGCATTCTGCTGTGGATGGGGGGCGGGCCGCCGACGATTGACATGTGGGACATGAAGCCGGGGGCGGCGACCGGCGGGAAGTTCAAGGCGATCTCGACCGCAGGCGAGGGGCAGATCAACGAGCTGTTGCCGCAGGTCGCGCAGCAGATGAAGCATCTGTCGATCGTGCGGTCGATGAGCACCCGCGAGGCGGACCACACGCGCGGGACGTACTACCTGCACACGGGGTTCGTGCCGAATCCGAACGTGATTCATCCCGGCTACGGATCGGTGGTGGCCCACGAGCTGGCGGCGAAGACGGCGGGACTGGAGATTCCGCCGTTCGTGTCGGTCGGCGGCGGGAGCGAAGGGCCCGGGTTCCTCGGCATGGGGTACGCGCCGTTTCAGGTAGATTCGAACGGGCGCGTCCGAAATCTCGACACGCCGGCGGAGAAGGGCCGGATGCGCGATCGGATGGAATTGCTCGGGATGCTTGAGCGGCGGTTCATCGACCAGAATCGCGGCAGCGCGGCGGGCGAACATGCGAAGGTGCTGCGGAACACGATTGAGTTGATGTCGAGCCAACAGATGGAGGCGTTCAAGGTCGACAGCGAACCGCAGGCGATGAAGGATCGCTACGGCACGGGCGGCTTTGGTCGCGGCTGTTTGATGGCCCGGCGGCTGGTGGAGACGGGCGTGCCGTTCGTCGAGGTCTCGATGGGGGGCTGGGACCTGCATCAAAATTGCTTCACGACGCTCGAGCAGAAGCTGCCGGAACTCGATAAGGCGATGAGTGCGCTGGTGGAGGATCTCGACGAGCGCGGGCTGCTCGACGACACGGTCATCTTGTGGATGGGCGAGTTCGGGCGGACGCCGCGGATCAACGAGACGGCGGGCCGCGATCACTGGGCGCGAAGCTGGAGCGTGGTGCTGGGCGGCGGCGGAATCCCCGGCGGGAAGGTGATTGGCGCCACGAACGAAGATGGCACCGCGGTGACGACCGAGCCGTACAGCAGCGAAGACCTGATGGCGACCGTATGCCGGGCGATGGGGATCTCGCTGGAGACGGTCTTCACGGCGAGCAATGGGCGGCCGATGAAGATTGCGAATGGGGGGAAGGTGATTTCTGAGCTGGTGTAACTGGCTTGGCTTGCAAGTTTCTCGCAGAGGCGATCTTTTAAGTCTCTCGCAGAGGCGCAAAGGCGCAGAGGAACGCAAAGAAGAAATTAATAAAGAGCGCGTGAGAACGGATGGATTCCGACTCTTCAGATAATGCGATGGTTGGCGCGGGGGCTTCAGGATCGGCCGCTGTGCATGAGCCCGATTGGGTGGCGATTGAGCGCGAAGAGGCGCGGCGAGCCCGACTGCCGATTTACATTGCGCTCGGCGTCTGCGCGGTACTGCTGCTCCCGATAGCGGCGTTTGGCTTCCTTGCCCTCGCCGCTTTGGGGTTCAGTATGACGCGATCCGCTCTCGTTCATCGCGGCGAAGGCTGGCTGTTTGGCGCCGGTCTGGGGGCGTTCTTTATGTTGATTTCCGTTCCATTGCTGTTGTTGATGGTCGTTGGTCGGTTCTTTGGTTGAGTTGATTTCTCTCGCAGAGGCGCAAAGGCGCAGAGAAACGCAAAGAAGGCGGCGGAGCCTTCTCCATACATCCTTTCCTTCATCAGTCCTTCATTCTTCCTCCTTTGCGATCCTCTGCGCCTTTGCGCCTCTGCGAGAGACTTATCCGCCTGCCAATTCGCGGGAGAATCGGCCCGCATAACCCCTACAGCTGCAATCGTTTGCATTCTTTGTAGCAGGCAACGAGAATCGATTGGGTAGCTTGCCTCCGGCGGTTTTTGCCCGCTGTTCGCCCCGCGCGTCGTGATCTTGGGGAGGGGCGTTGTCCGTCGCGTCGATCCCGTGGGTGCGTCTCGGTGAACCGTTTGAATTTCAATTCCGCACCGGCCGCGCTCGTTTGCTTGATCGGTCTGCTCGCATGTTCCGTCGATCGCGCTGCGGCGGAAGCGGAGGAGGCGTTCTTTGCGGAGCAGCGGAGTTCGCTCACGCCGCTCGTGCCGCTCGAGCAAGGTTGGGACGACCCGCCGCGCGAGGCGCGGACGCGGTGTTGGTGGTGGTGGCTTAACGGCAACGTGACGGCCGAGGCGATCACGCGCGATCTGGAAGAGATGAAGGCCAAGGGGTTCGGCGGCGCCAACATCATCGACGCCGGCGGCGCCACGCAGACGGGGCACGATCCGGTGCCGCATGGGCCCGACTTCGGTTCGCCCGAGTGGCGAGTGTTGTTTCTGCATGCGTTGGCGGAAGCCGACCGGCTGGGGCTGGAGATCGGCGTCAACATCGTCAGCGGTTGGAACATGGGCGGGCCGACGGTGACGCCCGAGCAGGCGTCTAAGAAGTTGACGTGGACATGGACCACCGTCGATGGCGGCGAGTTGGGCGCTGCGATCGATGTGCAGTTGGAACAACCGCCGACCGTGGGCGACTACTATCGCGGCGTTAAGGTGATCGCGTTCCCCGATCCGGGCGAAGCGCCGGCGACGATCGAGCGGTTTCGGCCGAAGGCGTATCACGACTATCCGGGCGGCTCGAACGCGAACGACGCGGGCTGGCTGCTGCACCCAGGCGGCGGCAGCGCGGCGAGCGTCGTCGATCCGCAAAGCGTGCGCGATATCTCCAGCGCAGTCGACGAACAGGGACGTCTGCAGTGGCACGCGCCGCCGGGACAGTGGCGAGTGGTTCGGCTCGGCTACACGCTTTCGAATTCAATCGTCTCGACTTCGAGCGATGGGTGGAACGGTTGGGCGATCGACTATCTCGACCGACATGCGTTCGACAAATACTGGGAAGACGTCGTCGCGCCGATTCTAGACGAAGCGAAGCCGTACCTCGGCAAGACGCTGCGTTATCTGCAAACAGACAGCTGGGAACTCGGCCCCGTGAACTGGACGCCGCAACTGCCGGCGGAGTTCGCGAAGCGACGCGGCTACGAGCTGGATTCAATGCTGCCGGCGCTCGCGGGATACGTTGTGGGCGATCGCGCGACTTCGAATCGGTTCTTGGCCGACTTCCGCCGGACGCTAGCCGAGTTGATTGCCGAGAACAACTACGGCGCGTTCGCGGAACATGCGCACGCGAACGGGCTGGGGATTCATCCAGAGTCGGGCGGGCCGCACGCGGCGCCGATCGACGCGCTGCTGTGCCTGAGCAAGAGCGACGTCATGATGGGCGAGTTTTGGGGACAATCGCCGCATCGCCCGACCGACGACTCGCGATTCTTCACGAAGCAACCGGCGTCGGCCGCGCATCTGTACGGTCGGCGAACGGTGCTGGCCGAGGCCTTCACAACCATCGGCCCGCACTGGGAAGAGGGCCCGCGCGAGCTGAAGCCGGTGTTCGATCGCGCGGCGTGCGAAGGCTTGAACCTCACGATGCTGCACACGTTCGATTGCTCGCCGCCGGAGATGGGGTTGCCGGGGCAGGCGTACTTTGCGGGGACGCATATCAATCCGAACAACACGTGGTGGCATGCATCGGGGCCGTTCTTCGCGTATCTGAATCGCTGCCAATTTCTGCTGCAGCAAGGATTGCCGGCGAACGACGTGCTCTACTTCTACGGCGAGAACGTGCCGAGCTTTGTGCGCGTGAAAGAAAACGATCCGGCCCGCGTGCTGCCGGGCTACGACTACGACGTAACGAACGCTGATGCGCTGATCTCGCGCACGCGGGTCGAAGCGGGACGAATCACGCTGCCTGACGGGACGAGCTATGCGGCGCTCGTGCTGCCTGCGTGCGGCAACGGCTACGGGCTGGAAGCGCTGCGGCACGTCGCGACCCTGGTCGACGGCGGGGCGACGGTAATTGGTGAAAAACCGAGCACGCCGATCGGGCTGGCAGGCGGAGCTCAAGCGGCGGCGGAGTTCGCGGCGCTAACGGAGCGGCTGTGGCCGCAAGAACTGGCGAAAGACGCCGCAGGGCAGGGGGGCGCTGCAGCGAACCGCGTGATCGCTGGCAAGCCGACGCGCGAGGTTTTGCGGCAGCTGGGCGTTTCGCAAGACTTCGAGTTCCTCTCGCCGACGGGAGACCAACAGGTCGACTTTATCCATCGGCGGACAAGCGAAGGCGATTTGTACTTTGTCGCCAATCGACTCGATCGTTGGGAGACGGGCAAGGCGATGTTCCGCGTCACGGGCCGGCAGCCGGAGTTGTGGGATCCAGTGAGCGGCGAGCGTCGCGACGCGACGGCGTTCACGCAAAATGAAAACGAAGGGCGAACCGTCGTCCCGCTGATGTTGCCGCCGCATGGCTCGACGTTCGTCTTGTTCCGACGACCGGTCGCCGAGGAGGTAGCTAGCGAAGCGGCGCCGCATGAGCGGTTCTATCGGTCGATCATGAAGATCATTGGACCGTGGCGAGTTTACTTCGATCCGGCGCGCGGCGGGACGGGCGAAGTCACCTTCGGCGCTCCGGGAAGTTGGACGTGGCGCACCGAGGAGGGGAACAAGCATTACTCGGGGCCGGTCGACTATCGGATCACGTTCGAGATGCCGCCGGGAAGCGTCGCCGCCGCGAAGAAAGCGGGGCGTTCGTTTTGGCTCGACCTCGGCGAGGTGAAGAACATCGCCGAGGCGGAACTCAATGGCAAGCCGATCGGCACGGTATGGACGGCGCCATTTCGTTTCAACGCAACGCCTGCCATGCGCGAAGGGGCGAACGAGCTGAAGGTCACCGTTACCAACTTGTGGCCCAATCGATTGATCGGCGACGCGAAGCTGCCGCCGGAGCAGCGAATCACGCGGACGAACATTCGGAAGTTCAAGGCCGATAGCCCGCTGATGCTGTCGGGGATGCTCGGTCCAGTGCAGGTGCTGGAGCGGGAGTGAACTTAGCTAAGAAAGCGATGCGAGAGCTCTGGGCTCACGACAGTCCCGTAGGGACGCGCTATGAGAGCCCAGGGCGCAGCCCTGGGTGGTTAGCCCCGAAATCACGGTAGCCCTGAAAGGGCGCGCTTCGATTGCAGCATCACGACTAAGCGCGCCCTTTCAGGGCTACCGATCCAATTCACATCGTATACCCAGGGCTTCGCCCTGGGCTTTCACAGCGCGGCCCTTCAGGCCTCAGTTTCGGCCTCAGCGACGACGCGCCGCGATCAACGAAGTTGCCGCGACAAGCAGAAGAGCCGTGGTCGCGGGTTCTGGGACGGCGGTTTGGGCGATCGCGGCGGCGGGCGACCAGGTCTGGCCGTAGTGGCGTTGCCACACGAGGAAGTCGGCGCCATCGCTGACGCCGTCGCCGTTGGCGTCGGCGGCGTTCGTCGTACCGAAGGCGCCGCGCCAGATGGCGAGGTCGGCGGCATTCACCGAGCCGTTCAGGTCGAAGTCGCCAGGGATTTGGTAGACGACCTCGCCCATAAGCGGCGTCGAATCGCCGGCGAGTAGGAACTGAAACGCGAGGTCGGTCGCGCCGTTCGGATCGAACAAGGCGCCAAGCGTGAAGGCGGCGTGCTTGTTGAACGCCATCGCGCCGCTCATCAGCAGCTCAGAAACTCGCGTGGCTGAGGCGTTCGCTTCGAACCACTGCCCGCCGCTGGCGTTCTGATCGTCGAGGCTAAGCCAATCGCCGGCGCCTGGTTCGAGCGAGCCGTCGGCTGAGCTGATTGTGTAGCCGTCGATCGCGACGTCGAAGTTCGACATGTTGCGGACGGTCGCCTCGCCGGTGAGCGGATTCACGAACATCACGAGGTTGTTGTAGCCGACGTACTCGACGACGCCGTTGCGAGTGCGGGCGGCGGTGGTGTACTCAAATTTCAGGTCGCTCGACTGAATCGCTTGGGCGAGTGACGCGGCGTTGGTCGCCATGGCGTGGCCAAGAGTCGCCGTCGCGGCGTTGTTCAGTTGGAGCGAGTTGAACGGATTCAATTCGCTGAGCCGAGTCGCTAGGTTGTTCGCTTCCTGCCAACCGGGGCGCGATTGATCGGCGAGACTCGACCAACCAGCGGGGTTGAGCGAACCCGCGGCGGAACTGATCGAGTAGCCGTCGACGGCGACAGTCTCGCCCGTGGCGTTGCGAATCGTCGCGAGGCCGGTGCTGCGATCAACGACCAGGTGGAGCTTCGGCGCCGTGAGGTCGGCGAAGAAGGCGTTGGCGTCCCATTCAAGGACTTCAATCGGCGAACCAGTTTGGCCCAGGCCACTCGGCTGATAGAGGAAGCTGAGGACGCGATCTTCGCGCCAGCGGTTGATGTCGTAGGTCGGCTCCCAGTTGCCGAGGTCTTCGGTCGTGAGATCGAGCGTTTGCCAATCGTTCCGTTGCGGGCTGACGCTGTAAGCGATCGTGAGCCCGTTGGCGTCTTGGTTGTCGCGGTAGGCGACGATCGCGCGGTTGGCGTCGTCGATGACGACGATCGGCCGAGCCATGTCGCGGACGACGGCCTCGGTCGTCTTCGCAGGGCCGTCGATCGTGCGGTGACTGATCTGCGAGGTCTTCCACTGCGAGTGCGACTGATCGTACCAGGCGAACATGTACTGGCGGGCGTGGTCTCCTTGCGGGGCGCCCGGAGCGTACCAAGTGGCGAGCACCGGCTGGCCGAGCTTGTCGACCGCCATCGCCGTGGTGTTGATCAGGCTGCTCCCTTCGGGCAGGTTGATCGCGACCTCGGCGTTTGATTCGTAAATGGGCGTCGTGTACGGGACGCCGGCCATGTTGGTCCAGGTGGCGCCGTAGTCGTTCGAGCGGGCGTAATTAATGTTGTGATTGGTTTGAAAACCGGGCTCGCCGGTGGTCGTGTCGCCGCCGGTGCGCCAGGTCCAGGTGGCGTGCATCTCGCCGTTGGGACCGAAGGCGAGTTCGTTGGGGTAAGCGTTGACGTCGGGCGACGTGCTGCCGGGGGCGTTCTTGCCAATCCAAATGTCATTGGGCCCGGCGCCGAGTTCGCTCCACGAGTCGGTCGCGGTGTCGTAGCGACGCATGCGGTAGTCGCCGCTGCCGGAGGCGCCGTTGCGATAGGCGAAGAGCAGGTCGCCGTCGGGGAGATTGTAGAAGTCGGGGTAAGTGACGGCCGTGTTGTAGAGGCCGGTCATCGAGTTGGGCGCCGCGGCATTGCCGACGGAGCCGCCGATGAGATTGATCGGATTCGAATTGAGGACCGACGAGGTCGACTTGGTGTAGAGGAAATTGTTCGAGTGCATCCCCCACGACATGTGGAAGATGCCGTCGCCGTCGACTCCGATGCTGCTGATGTCGTGATCGTCGTTGATGTTGTAGGCGGTGAACTCGGTGCGAAAGATATCCCAGGTCGATTGGCCGGTACGGCGGCGGCCGATGGCGATCTTGCCGTCTTGCTGGTAGTAGCTGGTGAACTGGTAATCGCCGACGGTGGTGAGGGCGTTGCGCTTGATGGGGACGGCGTTGATGTTGGTGTTCGCGCGAGCGAAGTCGTTCGTCGCGGGGTTATCGTCTTGGATGATGCTGCGCGTGACGAAGTTTTCTGCGTGCGCGACGGGGGCGATTGCGATGAGCGCGAAACCGCACACCATTGGGCGGAGTTTGCGGAGCAGGCGCTCCGATCGTTGCAATGAAGTTTGTGTCATTCCGCAGAGTCGCGCGTGAGGGTCAATCAAAGGGCTGTTCTGGCTCCCTCCCCCTTGAGGGGAGGGCTGGGGAGGGGACCACACGGTTCTAGTTTCTTAGAATCTGTTGCGAGATCGTTGTTGAAGCGTCTTCAGGTAGCCCTGCGCGCAGCGAGGTCTATCGGCGTGGAAACCGACCCCCGGGCGGAGCCCGGGGCTAGGGTGCGTGCGGGTTTGCGGCGTGACTTAGAACTTCTCGACGAACGGCTTGCCGCCGTCCCAGGTGAGTTCGAAGTTGAGGTCGTCGCGCGGGACTTCGACGGTGGCGGTGAGGCCAGACGCCGTTGGATCGCTGAATTTTTTCGGAGCGTGCCAGCGATGAGAGGTTTCGCTGAGTTGTTCATTCCCGGAAATGGTGACGACGTAGTCGCCGGCGATGGCGCCGTCGCCGCGCTCGTACGTTGACAGCACATAGCGACCGTCGGCGTCCAAACGGCCGCTTGATGCGCGGCCTGTCGCTGGTTTGAAGACGACGACGCCGAACTTCAACGGCTGCCCATCGACGGTAATTTTTCCGGAAATGGGGACCCGTGTGGGCCGACCGTCGCCGCATCCGAGCAGGCCGCATGCCAGGAAGGCAACGAGGAGCGATGATCTCAACTGGTACGCAAACACGCTGCTATCCGTTTGGGTTCTGGGAACGTCTGTCGTAATAAAGCGAGCGGCTTACCGTCGTGACGAGACTTGCCGTGCCCCGAATTTAATTGACCACCGCAATGTCGCCGTCGGCACGAGTCGAGAGATACATGTAAGCATTCGCGTCGATGCCTTCGTTCAGGAAGGTGGCATGCGCGTCACCGAAAACGAAGACAGCGCCGCCGGCATGGCGACTGGCGAAACCGCCATTAGTGCGGTTGCCGGCCACGTCGATCACGCCGCCGACGCCGCCCGGTTCGCCGGGAATGGAATTGATTTGAGTGGCTGTCGTTCGCAAACTCGAGTTCCAACGATTGCCGTTGGTCCAAATGTTGGAATTGACGACCTTTCCGTCGGTAGCCATTTCACCGTAACCGTTGATGACTTCACCAGCGAAAATGGTGTTGCTGAGGCCGTCTGATATTTCGGCTGCCTTCATCTGACGTGCGTAGAAAAAGACGCCGTCGCCGTTCCACTTGTAATCGAACGGGGGAGTCGGACTAAGGAGAGGATTTGCTCCGGACTTATTGATCGAAGTAACGCTGCCCGAGCATAAGGCGTAGCTACCGGTGGCATACTGATAGCGCGTCGGTGCAACGTGGGCGTAGTCGGCAAATTCCTTGTTGTCGCCATCCGAAGGACAAGCCATTAATTCAGGACGTTGCCGAACGCCTTGCTGGACGCCCGTATCGACAATCCAATCGGTCGCACCAGTCGTGGCCGACCAGAGGGGAAATTGCTCGGGCTGCAGCAAATTGTAGAGGGCTTGCTGTTCAACGTACGGGAGGATGAAGACGAATCCGCTGGCGCCGCTGCCTGCCATCTCCACGCCCTTGGAACTCTTGCGCGAGGAGCAGTCGACGCCGTCGAAGGCGGTCACTCCGGTGGCGCTCTCGCAACCTTTGCGTGCTGCAGGAAAGCGCTTCTTGGCGTCTTCGACGCCAATCAGCCCGAGGCCGACTTGGCGCAGGTTATTAATGCACTGCGAGCGCCGAGCCGCTTCGCGAGCCGCTTGGACGGCGGGGAGCAGTAGAGCGACTAAGACGCCGATGATGGCGATGACCACCAACAGTTCGACGAGCGTGAATCCTGCGGCGCGACGTTTCATCTTCCTATTCCTCGGACGCTGGGGGACGTTCCGTTGTACGTTCCGCAGCAACGCTGCGGCTCTCGACTAAAACTGCTCGCAAGCCGACGCCGCCCCTAGCTGCCCCCAACCGGGGGCGACGGTCGACTTACGCTGACTCGCTGACTACTTCCGCCGCCGTGATGCGGCGACGGCGCCGATCATGCCGACCGCGGCGAGCGACAACGCCGCCGGCTCGGGGACGACCGACAATTCAAAGTTGCTGACCACGCCGCCCGTGCCGGCAGTCGTGTTGCTCGTGCGACTGAACCCGACGCCGCCAATTCCCGTGTTGGCGCCCGCGGGCAGATTTTGCGTCGTGCCGCGCTGAACGCCGTTGAGGAAATAGGTTGCGGTCCAGGTCGCCGCCGTCGTGTCGAGGACGATCTTCACGTCAACCGGCGCCAGCGGGCTGACCAGATCGCCGTTCACGCCGGTGAGCGGATTGGTTGTATTGATGCCGTTGAAAAACTCTTGGTCGTTAGCCGTCGCGTTGTTGCGCGTCAGGCCCCAGGCGTAGGCGCTCGCGTTGGAGTGCCGCATGCTGGCGTTGGTCGCGGTCCAACTGCCGCCCGCAGGAACGGCCGGGAAGAACCCGACGGCGATCCAATCGGCGAACGTGTTGAGGACCGTGGCCTTTAACGTGTAGACCGTGCCGCTTTGCGGTGCGAACGGCAGATGAGCCGCTTGCCCGGTAGCGTTACCGACCACGGTGCCGACAGTTCCGTTATCGAGGTAGACGGAACCCGCGGCCCAGTTGGCTGCGGTCGGCCCGACTGCCTTTCCATTGAGGGCGGCTCCAGTTCCACTGAAGTTTTCCTGGTAAATGACGGCTGCCGCCGCCTGACTCGCCGCGAGCGCAATCGTCGCCGCCCATGCGAGTCCCAAAAGTCGTTTCATTAGGCGTCTCCCAAGTTGCTTCGTTCAAGACAAGGTGCACTAGGAACGTTGATGCCTCTTCGCTTGTTGCCGTAACTTCTGCTCTGTCCTCTTGAGGCGCGACCTTTCGCTCAGCGGCTGCGACGGGCGCCAACCGCCGCAAGGCCAATGGCTCCGAGCAGCAGCGCCGCGGTCGCAGGTTCCGGTACGGCGGCCGAAGCGACCGTCGCGGCGCCAGCGCCGAAGTTGCGTTGCCAGATCAGGAAGTCGGCGCCGTCGCTCTTGCCGTCGCCGTTGGCGTCGGAGTTCGCGTTGACGCCGTAGTCGCCCTTCCACTTCGTCAGATCGGCGGCGTTGACCAGGCCGTTGCCGTCGAAGTCGCCGGGAACCGACGGCGCGGTGATCGTTCCGTAGACCACGGCGCCGGTGCGGGCCGTCGTTTCGCCGCTGAGGAGGAACTGGAACGTCAGATCCTTCTTGCCGGACGTTTCGTTGTAGGCGCTGCCGATCGGGAGCGACTGGTTCGTCGTGAGGTTGACCGATCCGCCGAACTTCAACTCCGAAATGCGGTTCGCGCTGACGTTCGCTTCCTGCCAATCGCCGCCGGCGGCGTTCTGGTCGTCGAGGCTGCTCCACTGGGCCGTGTCGAGGGCGCCGAACGTCGAGGCAACCGTGTAGCCGTCGAGCGAGATCGGGAAGTTCGACGTGTTGCGAATCTGCGTCTGACCGGTCGCCGGATCGACGAGCAGCGTCAGGTTGTTGACCTTTTGCGAGCCGATGTAGTTGATAATGCCGGTGCGAGTAACGCCGCCGTCGGTGTAGGTGAAGGCGAGGTCTTCGGTGGCGTCGCCCAGTGCGACTGGCGTCGGAGCCTGGAACAGGTTGCCGAGGGCCTGCGACCCGCCGCCCGTAATGTTGAGCGTGCCGCTGGGATTCAGTTGGCTGATGCGGTTCGCACTGGAGTTGGCCGTCTGCCAGGTTCCGCCGACGGGAGTGAAGTTAGCCAAGTTCAAGGCGCCGAGGGTCGCCGATGAAACGGAGAAGCCGTCGAGCGCGATGGCCGAGCCGCCGGGATTGCTGATCGCGACCGCGCCGGTGCCGCGATTGACGTTGAGCACCAGCCGCTGCTCGATGCCCAGTTGGACCAGCTTGCCGTTCGTGCCGCCAGCTTGCGTCCGGGTGGCGAAGACCTGGCCGAGCGGAAGGTCCTTCGCTTTCGAGGCGTCGATCGCCGCGAATTCGCCGGCAACATTGTTAACGTCGAACAGGTTCCAGGCGTTGCCGATGGTTGGCGTGATGCCTGCGGCGAACTCCAGGGCCAGCGTGCCGTTCATGCCGACCGTATTGGCCTTCAGAGCCGAGTGGCTCGTGCCGCCGGCGACTGCGGCGCCGGTGATCTGTGCAATGAGCGTGCTGGTGCTTTGAAATCCAATCGTGTCAGTCGCCGTAAAACTGACGTTCGGCCCGATGACTCGCGTCGTGCGGGCGAGCGTTGCGTTGCCGACGTTAACGGTCGCCGAACCGGAACCCGTCGTGCCGCCGAGGGTGATCAACGAGCTCGTGTTGCCGCCACTACTCAGGTTGAGCGCCGTAAGCGACGCGCCGCGATTGACGGTGAGGGTGCCGCGGCCGGTGGTCGCCTGGCCGACGATGAGGTTGCCATTGGAAGCGGGAAAACCAGGATCGAATACAGCGGTGAGACTCGCGCCGGAGTTCATCGTGAGTTGACCGGTCTGATTGTCGGCATTGCCGAGAATGAGTCCACCGATCGTCGGGGCGGCGGCTGCAAGGGTCGCCTGGCCGCCGTTGGTGATCCGCGCGATGTCGGAGTTTGCGGCCAAGTCGGGAACGACGGCGAGGTTCCAATTGGCGCCATTCATCCAGTCGGCTGGCGTCGCGGCGGCGGCAGTCCAATCGTCGAATACAGCGATTTGCGCGTGAGTGGTGGCGGCCGTCCACTGAACGCCCAGCAGGGCGGCGACGGCCAAGAGTCGTGCAAAATATTTCATGGCAGACTAACTCCCAGTAGTGATCGTTTTCAGCGTTGGTTGATGAGAACTAGATTCGATCAGAACAGAGAGTGAGTTAAGCCGATTGGACCGAGCGGCGACGAAGCGCGATCAGCCCCAGCCCGGCGACCGCCGCCAATCCGCACGTTGCCGGCTCGGGAACGGGGAACGCGCCAACCTCGGCGAGGACTTCAGCGCTGGCGGCGCCCTTCCAAATGCGGAAATCGCCAAAATTGACCACGCCGTCGCTATTCAGGTCGCCGAGCGAGCGAGTCGTGACGCTGGTGAACAAGTTGTCGCGAATGATGTTGAAGTCCAGCGCGTTCACGGCGCCATTGCCGTCGACGTCGCCGAGGATGAAAACTTGCCCGCTGGTTTCGAGGGTGAATTTGGTGATTTTCGCATCGATCAGGTTCGCGGCGGCGCTCGTGGCGAAGCCGACGGAGGCAATGTCGGTAGCGGTGAGCGGGAGATTGCTCGACGAAACCTGCGTGTAAGAGGGATCATCGGGCCGCTTGGCGAAGAACGTTACGTTGTACGCGGCGGTCGTGTCGAGGACGATCTTCAGGTCGATGTCGCCGCCGTACATTTCCGGGCCGGTCCAATCGAGCTGATTGGCGGGGAAGGTGCCGGTGCTCGCGTCGCCGCGCTGGGTTTGGTTCTTGGTGGTCGCCGAGTTGCTCAGGCCGCGAAACAGCATCCACGCCTTACCGACGCCCGCGCCACTGAGGAACCGATAGTCGTTGCCGGCCGTCGTGGCGGTGTTGGCCGGAATACCTTCGGCAAAGCCAATGGCCACCCAGTTGGTGTTGCCGGTGACGCTCTTCAGGCTTGCCGACAGCGTATAGATGTTGCCGGCAGTCGGGATGAACGGCAGAAAGGCGCCGGTACCGCCGGTCACGGGGGTCATGTTGCCGTCGGCGGTGTAGTTGGTATGGGCAGTCCAGGCGTTCAGGCCGCCGTTGTTGTCGACGTCGGGAGCTTGGCCGTTGAGGGTCGACGACGGCAAGCCGGTGAAGTTTTCGTCGTAGAGGACGGCGGCGCGAGTCGAGGCGCTGTTTCCAGCCACGATGCAAGCAGAGAAGAGGGCGAGGCAAGCGGCGATGCGACGTCGTGAGGCCATCAATGCGTCTCCTAGATGGAACGTGTGCCTGATCTGCCGGCGTCGAGGCAACAGACGCCGAGGGAGGCAGTTTCGACTGTGAATTGCACAAGGTGAAAAGACCGCGGTACGTCGCCCGGAAGCGACGGCGTCCTAGCCGCACAGAGAAGGGGAGCTGCCAGGACGTTTCCTATTACACTCAGAAACGGCCACATTAGCGAGCGGTTTCATCCCTTGTTTTAAGACCGGCCTCGTGGGCAATTTCCCGAACATTCCCGCCCCTCGGCGGAGGGGAGCCTTTCATTCCGGCCTCGGCTGAGGGGAACTCCGTATTTCGCCATCCTAGAACTTGCGCAATAGGAATGCTGAAAAGCCCTGCAGGGTGGAACCGCACTCTAGCCCCGGGCTCCGCCCGGGGGTCGGCGCCATACGCGACGATGCCTACCGGAATGGAAGCCCACCCCCGGGCGGAGCCTGGGGCCTAATTTGCCGCTTCCGTGGGCGAATGTTGCGTTCGCTCTTGCCGATAGACGGAGGGCGACGCCCCCTCCTGTTCAACGAATAGCACCCGCATTCGTTCGACGCTGGAGAAGCCCGCCAAGTACGAGACGGTTTTGATCGGCAGCGTCGTTTCCACAAGCAGCCGCTTCGCCCTACTGACACGGCAGGCGTTGATTTCGTCGAGCACGCTGCGACCCGTCGCCGCGGTAAAGCGACGGTCGAGCGTGCGGCGGGTGACGGGCAACTGCTTGGCGATGTCGTTCACCGAAATCGGCCGATGACTGTGGGTCCAAATGATTTCCATCGCCTGGCGAGTAATCGGATCGTCGAGCCCTTGCTCTGCGCCTTGCGGCCCCGCGACCGCTTCGCCGGCGGACGGCGCGAGCGCCTGCAGGGCGTCGGCGACGAGTCCCAAGCCGTGAAGCGAAAGCAAGATCGAGTTCTGAATCGGGTTGGAGACGACCTGCTCGAGCAGCGCGTCGAACTGCGCCGTCAGCTTCGCGGTCGCGTGGACGCTCGAGAGGGGCTTTTTTGGAGAAAGAAGGCCTAAATTGGCGAGACGGTGCGCGATCTCGCCGTTAAAGCAAATCCAGCGCTCGGTCCAACCGGTCGAGGGCTCAGGACGATAGCGATGCCACACGCCGGGGAAGAGGAATATCGCAGTCGGCTCGCGAAACTGCTGCGCGCCGGTTTGTTCCGTTTCAAACATCCCGGCGCCCGCGCTGATAAATACCAGCGCGAACTCAGGCAACACGCGGCCGCGACGCCAATCGAAATGGTAGACGGCGGGGTGCCCCTTCGGCGGGTACGATTGCTTCGGCGCGATCGTCATCTTGCCGGCGCTGGTGAGGTACGCGCCCCAGTTCATCGCGTCGTCGTTCACCGGCAAGTAGTGATGAAAATCTTGCATGTCGACTCGCGATGAAAAACGGCGGGAAAGCTATCTGCCCGACGGGGCGCTGCGCGGAGCACGCGCTGCCGCGGCGGCGGCGGAACCGTGCCGCGTGCGCCGGGAACGAAATTCGGAGGGCGACATGCCCTCGCGGCGGCCGAAGAGCAGGCCCATTCGCTCGGGGCTGCTGAAGCCGACTTGGTTGGCAATCGAGCGGAGCGAGAGGTCGGTTTCGGCCAGCAAACGCTTCGCGCGGTTCAACCGACAATCGTTGATCTCTTCCAAAATCGATCGGCCGGTGGCGGCGGCGAAACGGCGATCGAGCGTTCGCCGAGCGACGGCGAGTTCTTCCGCGACGTCGTCGATGGAGATCGCGCGATGCGAGCGTGTGCGGATAATCTCGAGAGCATCGACGACCACCGGGTCTTCGAGCCGCTGCGACGCGGGACTTTCAGCGGCCGACGCATCGTTCGCCGCGGCGACCGCCTCGATCGCTTCGGCTACCAGCCGCAGTACTTGCAGCGAATGGAGCGAGGTTTGCGACATCGTGTTCGCGCGAATTTGTTCGAGCTGCGTTTCGAATTTGTCGACAAGCGTCGACTTCGGCCCCAGCGGCGCGACGGCCCGTGCGGGATCGATCATGCCTTGCGCCCACAGGCGGTGGACGAGTTCGCCGTTGTATGAGAACCAGCGTTCGTTCCAGCCGACGCTTTGCACGGGGCGGTAACGATGCCACACGCCGGGGAAGAGCCACAGCAAGGTCGGTCCAGTGAAGCGGACGGCGGGGGTGAATTCAGATTCGAAGTCGCCGGCGCCCTGGGCGACGAGCACCATCTGAAACTCGGGCAACGTGCGACCGCGACGCCAGTCGAAATGATATAGCGCGGGGTGGCCGAAAGGAGGGTAGGGGGCGCCCGGAAGAATCGTCGCCGCCCCGGCCCCAGTAACGTACGCACCGCACCGCAGCAGGTCGTCGTCGACCGGGAAATACCGAAAGAAACTCTCTAGCTGGGCCATGTTAGCGCGCCGTCCCAGACGAATGCGTAATCGACGAGTGGAGGCCGCGGCAGTCTCAAATCAAGGGAATTGGCGAGACGGCCGCCATCTCTCTTGTAAACAGCGGGGCGACTCGCCGCAACCCTGCCATAGGCTTGAGCAGGGGCCTCGGTCGTGAATTCGACGAGCAATACAGGCAACGAACGCACGATAGCCAAGGCAACGTCCCAGCGGGACGACCGACGATAGCCCAGCAATGAATTGCTGGACTATTCTCAAGTCTCCCTCTGGGAGAGGAAGACGCAACTCGCCCGAAACATACTTTTGGGACGAAGCCTGGGACAACGCCCTAGGCAACGATGAAAGCAGGCCTTCGGCCCGAGGACTGCGAACGACTATTTCTGCAGATTTGGGACTTTGTTCGTTAAATCCGGCGAGGCTATTTCGCCGAAGCCGACTTCGCCCCAGCCTTCGCGTGGGCAATCGCGAAGTCGACGAGTTCCTGGCACTTGAAGAACGACTCGTCGAAATTATGGCCTTGGCCTGCAATCACTTTCACTTCAACGCAATCGCCCGCGCCGGCAGCTTTGAATTTCTCGGCCACAGCGGCGGAGTTCGATTTGAGCGGCACCACTTCATCGACGTCGCCGTGAACCATGAACATCGGCGTGCGGGCGTCGATGAGGGGCTGCACGCGGGCGACTGGATTGTGTTCGTCGAGCTGCTGCGCTAACTCCGCCTCTGTGATGCCGTACGCTGGCGCCGCCTTCGCGAGACTTGGATATGCAGAGAGGTCGAACACCGGGTAAATCCCCGCGATTCCAGCCACCTTGGCGGGGTTCTCCACAGCCCAATTGGTGACCCACAGGCCGCCGCGGCTACGGCCGAGTAGGCAAGGTTTGCGGGCGAAATCGCGCCGTTCGACGAGTTGGTCGTAGAGTTTCGTGAGCGCCTCGCAACCGGCTGGACTGCCGTATGCCTCACCGGCGTCGATGCCCGCAACCGCAATGCCAGCGTCGAGAAACTGCTGGTGCATCCAGGCTTCGCTGGCGTCGGGATAAGCGGGGAGGGCGGGGGCGTACAGAATCCAAGGTTGCGGCGTCTGCTGCTTCTCGGCCGGCGGCAGCATGACGAAGGCTGGCTTGCCATCGACTTCCAGGTTGACGACATGCACGCCAAGCCGCTTGGAAAGTTCAGCGCCATAGTTCTCCTCGGCCGTCCAACCGACGCTCGGCGACGCCAACATCACGCCAAATGCCAGCGCGAGCCCCGCGAGGCGTGAGAGACTAATTGCTGTCATCGGAATGCTCCCTCGTTATGAGTCAGGCGTGCGCTGGATGATGCGACGACGATTATCTTGGCGTATGAGTCGCGCCGGTCGGTTTTAAGTTTTAACGCGAAAAATGTTCGGAATCTCACCCTTTTCGAATAATCGACGGCGCGATGTTGGCGGCCTGCAGGTTCTGTTAAACTCAAGTTGTACACGATGGCGGATGGCGCCGAGAGCATGAGTCGCGCGACTCGCTAACGAATGCTCGCACGGCGTGCAACGCGCTACACTAGTCTCAACGACGCTGGTCTCGACAATTACGCTTATCAGATCGCGAACGTCGACTCGCTTCTCATACGCACGACGGTCCAATAGCATTCGCTCCTAGTTGAACTTAGGGAGTTAATTGATGACTCGCATTTCTTCGCGCCTGCCACGACGCGGTTTCTTGAAGAAAGCCTTAACGACGACGGCGGCGGCCATCGCGGCGCCGATGGTGATACCTGGTTCGGCGCTCGGCCTCGACGGCGCGACGGCGCCAAGCGAGCGGATCACGGTCGGCGGCATCGGCATCGGCAATCGCGGCACGTACGACCTCGGTTGCTTTCTCGAACAGAAAGACGTCCAGTTTCTCGCCGTGGCCGATGTGAAGCAGGCCCGCCGCGATGCGGTGAAGGGGATCGCCGACAAGCACCACGGCAACGGCGACTGCGACACTTATCGCGACTTCCGCGACCTGCTCGCCCGCGACGACATCGACGCGGTGCTGATCGCTACCGGCCCGAACTGGCATGCGACCGCGGCAATGTACGCGGCCCGCGCCGGCAAGGACATGTACTGCGAGAAGCCGTGCACGAAGAACATCGCTCAGAGCATCAACCTCGTCGACACGATGCGGCGGACGGGGCGGGTGTTCCAGGTCGGCACGCAACGGCGGAATCTTCCGCACTTCGCGTTCGCCTGCGAACTCGCTCGCACTGGCAAGCTTGGCAAGCTCAAGCGGGTCTACGCTCACCCGATGGGCATGTCGGCGATGATGAGCGGCTGGCTCCCCGCCGAATCGACTCCGGACAAGAATGTCGTCGATTGGAACATGTACCTCGGCCCGGCGTCGTGGCGGCCGTACAATCCCGCCCAGCTTGACGGGTTTAATTTCGAAAAGGGTGGCGGACTGGTCGGCGGCGGCGTCCTTGAATGGGGCTCGCACTGCGTCGATCTCTGCCAATGGGCGGTCGACGCCGACGGCCAAGCGCCCGTCGAATACGAACCGCCGGCGAACAAGCAGATCGTCGCGCGGTATGCGAACGGCGTCGAGCTGATCTTCCGCGAAGAGGGGTGGATGCCGCTCGGTTCGTGCCCGGTGCGGTTCGAAGGCGAGACGGGTTGGGTTGAAACGGGCGACAGCGGCAAGCTGGTGCTCAGCTCGCCGGAACTGCTCGCGGGCCGCGAGGTCGCCGAAATCGGCGGCTACCCGGCGACGTTCCATGTGCGCGACTTCCTCGACTGCGTGAAGACCCGCAGCCAGCCGAAGGGGAACGCCGAAGCGGCGTGCTTTGCTCATATTGCCTGCCACGCAACAAACATCGCGTTGGCGCTCAATCGCAAGCTGAACTACGACCTCGCGAAGCATGAGTTCGTCAACGACGACCAAGCGAACCGGCTGCGTTCGGAAGCGCTGCGGGAACCTTGGCGGATTTAATCAACTCGTACCCTCTGCGTCTCCGCGCCTCTGCGAGAAGTCTTGGGAGACGAGAATGTCTCTCGCAGAGGCGCGGAGACGCAGAGGGGATTTGGCAGCGAGAGACTTTATAAATTAGCTCACTCCAGGTTTGGAGAGATTTGATCATGGTGATTCGGATGCCGCTTCTTCGTGCGTTGGCGCTTGTGTTGCCGCTAGTGGTCGCTTCGGCGGCGCGGGCGGAGAATCTGTTTGATACCAACGAGGCCGCGCTGATTGAGGTGCTCAAGACGGGTGAGCCGGCGGCGAAGGCGATTGCTTGCAAGAAGCTCGCCGTGCTGGGGACGAAGGATTCGGTGCCGCTGCTGGCGCCGCTGCTCGAAGACGAGCAACTCGCTTCGTGGGCGCGGTTGGCGCTCGAAGTGATTGACGATCCGTCGGCCGATGCGGCCCTGCGGGACGCGGCGAGCAAGGCGAACGGCCAGCTTGCGATTGGCGCCATCAATTCACTCGGGGCTCGCCGTGATCAACAGGCGGCGAAGCTTATCGTTGATGCCTTCGCGGCGGCGATGAAGGCCGATGATATCGAAGCGGTCGACGCCGCGGCCTGGGCGCTCGGTCGCATCGGCGGCGACAACGCCGTCGCAACGCTGCGCGGGGCGCTGAAGAACGAATCGCCGGCCGTGCGAAATGCGGCCGCGCAAGGACTTGTCCTTGCTGCGGAAGGCTTGCTGAAAGCTGGACAGCAGACCGCCGCCGCTCAGATTTACGATGAAGCCCGCGGGGCAGAAGTGCCGGTGCAGCGGCAGCTCGAAGCGACGCGCGGGGCGATTCTGGCCCGCGGCGAAGCTGGCATTCCGCTCTTGGTCGAACAGCTTCGCAGCGACAACAAGAAGTTCGTGCAGCTGGGCCTCGGCACGGCGCGAGAACTTCCTGGCGCCCAGGTGGCGGCTGCACTCGTGAAAGAACTTGAAACGGCTTCGCCTGAACGGGCGCCGCTACTCATTTATGCCCTTGCCGATCGTAAGGAACTGGTCGATGCGCCGGCGATCTTCCGCGCGGCGGTCGAAGGGGATGACTCGATTCAACTCGCGGCGATCAAGGTGCTCGCTCGTGCGGATGCCCCGCAGCGAATCGACGCACTGCTGCAAGCCGCGGCCGATGACAATGCCGACGTCTCGCTCGCCGCAGCGACGGCGCTGGCCGACATGCAGGGAACTCGCGTCAACGGACATCTGGTCGAACTGCTGCCGACCGCCAATGGAAAGCAATTGGCCGTCCTCTTGAACCTCGTCGGCAAGCGGCGACTCGAAGCGACCAATGCCGTCACCAAGGCGCTCGCCAACGACGACGCGGCCGTGCGGCAAGCGGCCCTCGCCGCGTTCGGCGAAACGGTGACGCCCGCCCAGTTGCCGCTGCTCGTGAAAGAATGCGTCGCCGCCCGCGATGCGGCCGACGGCAAGGTCGCATGGCGAGCGTTGAAGTCGGCCGCGGTGCGGATGCCTGACCGCGAAGCGTGTGCGGAGCAACTCGCCGCCGCGCTCGCAGGCGCCGACGCCGACGATCAAGCCCAGCTCGTGGACATCCTCGGCGCCGTCGGCGGCAAGCAAGCGATCGACGCGATGGCCGGCGTGATGCAGCAAGGTTCCGACGCGGTCCTCGACGCCGGCACCCGGGCGCTCGGCAACTGGATGGAAGTCGACGCGGCGCCGGTGATGCTCGAACTCGCCACGAGCATCAAGGGCGACAAGTACCAGGTGCGGGCCCTTCGCTCGTACATCCGCTTGGCTCGGCAATTCAAAATGTCCGACGCGGCCCGCGCCGAAATGTGCGAAAAAGCGCTCGATGCGGCCACTCGCAACGACGAACGCGAACTCGTCTTCGCCGTACTCGAACGCTATCCCAACGAGCACTCCCTCCGCGTCGCCAAAGCGGCCACCGCGCAGCCTGAACTCAAAGAACGGGCCGTAAGAGTGGCGGAAGCGATTGAACAAAACTCTCCAGGCAATTGAGACTCGTCGGCGGTAGCGCGCAATGAAGTGGTGGAAATGCCCTAAAAATCGGCGGCATTCCCCGATCGCGGCGCGAAACCATTCCGCGCTAGCGTGCTAACCAATCTCATTGATCGTCGCTCGCGTGAGGCGAATGATGGAAGAGTTGGATCCTCTTCCACTCCTCGATTTGGGCGGCGGCTATGCGTTCATTATTGGCGGCATGTGTGGCGTTGTTGGCATTTGGCTCTCAGGCTTACGCCGATGAGAAGCCGCGGGCTTCGGCGGCTGAGCTCCATGCGACGCCGATCGTCGCGCCGGCAACGCCGCTGGTGACCTGCGATCCCTACTTCAGCATTTGGTCGCCGGCCGACCGGTTGACCGACGCCGACACGGCGCACTGGACCGGCAAGCCGCATCGGCTCACGAGCCTCGCGTCGATCGACGGCAAGGTCTTTCGCCTGATGGGCAAGGAACCGGCCGACGCGCCGGCGCTCGAGCAGAAGAGCGTCACAATCTCGATGACGCAAACGACCTACGAGTTTGCCGGCGAAGGCGTGAAGCTGACGCTGACGTTCACGACGCCCGCGCTGCCGGAAGACATTGACCTCTTGTCGCGGCCGATCACCTACGTCACCTACAAGGCGCAAGCCGAAGATGGCAAGTCGCACGACGTGCGGTTGATGTTCGAGGCGTCGGCTGAGCTGACGGTCGACGTGCCCGAGCAAGGCGTCGTCGGCAACGTCGAAGCGATCGACGGCCTCACCGCGGTGCGACTCGGTTCGAAAGAGCAAAACACGCTCCGCAAGAAGGGCGACGACATTCGGATTGATTGGGGCTACCTCTACCTAGCGGCGCCGAAGAGCGAAGACGCCGTCACGGCAATTGGAGCGCCGGCGGAACTCCGCGGCGCGTTCGCCGGCAACGCCAAAGCGGCCGCCGCATCCGCTGCCGACAAGTCCGCCGATCGCGCCACTAATCTGGCCGCGGCGGTGACGTTCGATCTGCCGAAGGTTGGCGCCGAGCCAGTCGAGCGGTTCCTCGTGATCGCGTACGACGACCTGCTCTCGATTGAATACATGCACCGCCCGCTGAAGGCTTTCTGGCGGCGGAACGGCCTCGAAGCCGCGGGCCTGCTGACCGAAGCGGTGCGCGACTACGCGACGATCACGGAGCGTTGCGACAAGTTCGACGCCGAGTTGCAAAAAGATCTGACCGCCGCGGGCGGCAACGACTACTACGCGATCGGGGCGCTCGCCTACCGGCAATGCTTCGCGGCGGGCAAGTTCGTCGCCGACGCCAACGGCCAGCCGCTGCAGTTCAGCAAAGAGAATCACTCGAACGGCTGCATCGCGACGTCGGATATTTTCTACCCGATGTCGCCGCAGTTCATGCTGTTCGGCCCGTCGCTAACGAAGTCGTTCCTCACGCCGTTCATGAACTACGCGGCGAGCGAGCGTTGGAAGTTCCCGTTCGCTCCGCATGACCTCGGTACCTACCCGAAGGCGAACGGCCAGGTGTACGGCGGCGGCGAGTTGACCGAAGACAACCAGATGCCGGTCGAAGAGAGCGGCAACGTGCTGCTGCTGATGGCGGCGCTCGCGAAGATGGAAGGGAACGCCGACTACGCGTCGCTCTATTGGCCGACGCTCGTGAAGTGGGCCGAGTACCTCAAGGAGCAAGGTTTCGACCCGCCGAATCAGCTGTGCACCGACGACTTCGCCGGGCACATGGCTCACAACGTGAACCTGTCAGCGAAGGCAATTTGCGGCCTCGGAGCATTCGCGCAACTGTGCGAAATGCGCGGCGAAACGAAGCTGGCCCAGGAGTATCGTCAAATTGCGGAGCAGTACGCCGCACGTTGGGTAAAGGAAGCGGCCGACGGCGACCATTTCCGGCTAGCGTTCGACAAGCCCGACACCTGGAGCCAAAAGTACAACCTCGTGTGGGACAAGCTGCTCGGCCTGGAGCTGTTCCCAGACGACGTGCGTCGCAAGGAAATGGACTTCTACTTGAAGTCGCAGAACGAGTACGGCCTGCCGCTCGACAACCGGAACGTCTACACGAAGCTCGATTGGATCTTGTGGACGGCGACGCTCACGCAAGATCGGAAGGACTTCGACGCCCTCGCGGCGCCGGTTTATAAGTTCCTGAGCGCCACCCCGAGCCGTTCGCCGATGAACGACTGGTTCCGGACGAACGACGCCACGAAGGTCGGCTTCACCGCGCGGCCGGTGGTGGGCGGCGTCTTCCTGCAGTTGCTTTACAACTACGGCGTGTGGAAGAAGTACGCCAGCCGCGACGTCACGAAGGCGAAGGACTTCGCCCCGATGCCGAAGCCGCCGAAGATCACCACCGTGTTGCCGGCCGCCATCAGCAAGCCGGTCGTGTGGCGCTACACCACGACGAAGCCGGCCGAAGGTTGGCAGGGCGTGAAGTTCGACGACGCGAAGTGGAAAGAAGGCAAGTCGGGCTTCGGCACGCGCGGCACGCCGGGAGCGATCATCGGCACCGTGTGGGATTCGCCGGAGATCTGGATTCGCCGCGAGTTCAACTTGCGGAAGGGCGCCAACCTCGCCGAGGTGCAGCTGTACGTCAACCACGACGAAGATGCCGAGATTTACGTCAACGGCGTCCTCGCCGCGACGTGCAACGGCTACAACGGCCAGTACGAAGCGATGCAGATGCGCGACGAAGCCCGCGCGACGCTGAAGCCGACCGGCAACACGCTGGCGGTGAAGTGCCGGCAGTCGACCGGCGGGCAGTATATCGACGTCGGCATGGTGACGGTCGAGCAGGTGGATGATGCGAAGACGGCGGCGGTGCAGCGGTAGGCTGGAGTTCTAGAGCCGCCGCCGGTTAACAGAAGCGCGTTCTACGCGAATCGAAGAATTTGGAGGCTCGTTTGAGCTACAAGATCCCTCGTTTCGCTCAAGATGACAGACGCTACGCTTAACTCCAACGATTGCCCGCCCGCATTGACCAGCTTCGATTCGATGTGGTTTTTACGATGCGGCATTGAAAACCCCAACGGGGTTTCATCTTCCAGCCCGGGGTTGATTGCGAACAGCAATCTACCCCGGGTATCGACGCCTAGCTTAGATCCTCAACCCTGAAAGGGTTGCAGCCCCGCTCTCTGTCAACCATTTCGCCATCGACTGATGCAACCCTTGCAGGATTGCGGCGCCGAGGACGGGCCTTATCCCGGGGTAGATCGCCGCGCGATCAACCCCGGGCTGGAAGACGGAACGCCTGCAGCGTTCACCGATGATGCACCCGTGATAGCACGGGGTTGCGCGCTCTGGCTCCGCTGGGGGCATTCCACTAGAATCCCGCCCCGCCTCCGTTTGCCGGAGGGTTTCAACTGCTTGAGGGTGCGCGCTGTCGGACGCTCAGAACCTTGAACACCACTCGCCAATCAACTGCGCCGGCCTCTGCGCCGCCTTCGTTTTTAGAACGCCATCTCGTCGCGTTCACGATCCTGGCCATTCTCCAGGGTTGCGCGATCTGCATTTGGGCGCCGTCGGCCGAGACGTTTCTCGAAGGGCTGCGGTTCGGCCAGACGAACATTCCGATCGCCGTCGGGCTCATCGTGATGATGTACCCCTCGCTGGCGAAGATCCGCTTCGAGGAAGTTGGCTCGCTCGTGCCGCACCTGAGCGGGTTGCGGTGGACGCTGCTGCAGCATTGGCTGCTCGGCCCGCTGCTGATGACGCTGCTGGCGACGTTGTTTCTGCGCAATGAACCAGAGTACGCGGTTGGGCTCATCCTGATCGGGCTCGCGCGCGGTTTGGGCGGCATTTCCGTTTGGACGAAGTTAGCCGAAGGGGACCAGCAGTACGCGAACAGCATCGTCACGCTCAACGCGTTGTTTCAGCTCATTCTTTACCCGCTGCTGGCGTGGTTTTTCGTCTCGATGCTGCCGCCAATGATCGGCATGGGGACCGCCGCGTTCGATGCGGAGATCTACCAGTATTACGGCGCCGTCGCGATCTACCTCGGCATTCCGCTGACGATCGCCGTCGGCGTGCGACTGCTGTTGGTGAAGTGGCGCGGTCGGGAGTGGTACGAAGCGTCGTTCGTGCCGTGCATCGCTCCGCTCCGACCCGCGGCGATTTTGTTTACCTCGGTCGTGATCTTCTCGCTCAAGACGGACGAGCTGCTCGCGATGCCGCTGCAGCTACTACAAGTCGGCGCCCCGCTGGCGATTTACTTTTGCGTGATGTTCTTGTGGTCGTTCTTCAGCGAGACGAAGCGCGGGGCCTCGTACTCGCGGACGTCGACGATCGCCATTTCGAGCGCGAGCAGCAACATCGAGCTTGCCGTCGCAATGGCGGTGACGCTCTTCGGCATCGACTCGGCCCAAGCGTTCGCCACCGTGGCGGGACCGCTGGTGGAGATCCCGGCGATGGTCGGCTGCGTGAGCGCGGCGTGGTATTTCCAGCGGCGATATTTCTCGGCGCCGGAGGGAATTCACCGACTGCCGGCAGAGACGGTGGTGACCGGTTCAAGCCGTTGGAAGCGGCCGTTGAGTTCGACCTCTTCGACGCCTTAGTGGCTTGGCTGGTCGATTGAGGCTTGACTAACGAAATTGGCCCTAGGGACGCCTCGCACAGAATCGCTCGGTTGGTACGCTAGAACGATGCCTAGCGTCACCAACATTGCCGGTTATCAGTTCGTTCCCCTGAGTGATCTCGCCTCGTTGCGGCAGCAGTTGCTGCGCGACTGCAAAGCTTGGGGGCTGCGTGGCTCCATTCTGATTAGCCCTGAAGGAATCAACCTGTTCGTCGCCGGCGGCGAGGCGGCGATTGAGTCGCTGCTCGCGGCGGTGCGAGCGCTGCCGGGACTGGCCGACTTCACGCCGAAGGTCAGCCTCAGCGACGATCAACCGTTTCGGCGGATGCTCGTTCGCATCAAGAAAGAGATCATCGCGTTCGGCGTGCCGGGGATCGAACCGGGCCGGCGCACGTCGCCGAAGTTGCCGCCGCACGAGCTCAAGCGGTGGCTCGACGAAGGTCGGCCGGTGACGCTGCTCGACACCCGCAACGAGTACGAAGTTCGGCTCGGCACGTTCACGAACGCGAAGACGCTCGGCATCAATCACTTTCGCGATTTCCCCGCGGCAGTGGCGGAACTGCCCGTCGAGATGAAGCAGCAGCCGATCGTGATGTTCTGCACCGGCGGCATTCGCTGCGAAAAGGCGGGACCGTACATGGAGCGCGAGGGGTTCGAGCAGATCTTTCAGCTCGACGGCGGCATCCTCAAATACTTTGAAGATTGCGGCGGCGATCACTACGACGGCGAATGTTTTGTGTTCGATCGCCGCGTCGGCCTCGATGCGGGTCTCGTCGAAACGGCGAACGCCCAGTGCTACTCGTGCCTGGCGCCGCTGACGCCCGCCGACCAGCGCGACGAGCGTTACGAACCGGGAAAGACGTGTCCGTACTGCTACGTTGCCGCGGGCGAGCAACTCGAGCGAACGCTATCCGAGCGGGCGGCCGCCATCGCCGCTGCGACGACGCCGCTGCCGGGAAGCGCGCCGTACGACAACTACCGGCCGATCAGCATCTCGGCGAAGTACGATGGCCGCGAGCTCTTGGCGATGTTGTGCGAAGTCTTTCCGCACCTCTCGCGGGAGTATTGGCAGGAGCGGTTTGAGCGCGGGCTGCTGCTCAACGACAAGCATCAACCGGTCGCTGCGACGCAACCGGTGCGGGCCGGCGAGCGGTATCTCAATTCGACGCCGGCGATGTCCGAACCGGATGTGAGCGACGACATTCGCGTGTTGTACGAAGATGCGGCGATCGTCGTCATCAACAAACCAGCGCCGTTGCCGCTGCACCCTTCGGGTCGATTCAATCGCAACACGCTGCAGGCGATTCTCAACGGGGTTTACCAGCCGCAGAAGCTGCGGCCGGTCCATCGGCTCGATGCGAACACGACCGGCGTGGTGGTGTTCGCACGAACCGGCGCGTGGGCGTCGCGGCTTCAGCCGCAGTTCGCGGCGGGCGGGGTGGAGAAAGTTTATTTAGCGAGAATTCAGGGAACGCCGCCGAAGGAAGAGTTCGTCTGCGAGGCCCCCATTGGAACCGAGACGACTGACCTCGGCGGCCGCGCGATCGACGAGCAAGGCCAAGCGGCGCGGACTGAGTTCCGCCCACTGCAGACGTTCACCGACGGCACATCGCTCGTCGAGGCGCGGCCGATTACGGGCCGCACGAACCAGATCCGCGTCCATCTGTGGCATCTCGGCTGGCCGATCGTCGGTGAGCAGGCGTATCTGCCGGGGCGGCAACTGGGCGAAACGCAGACGCATGACGTCGACGATCCTCCGCTTTGCTTGCACGCGCTGCGGATTGCGTTTGAGCATCCGCAGACTGGGGAGCGGGTGGCGTTCGAAGCGCCGACGCCGAGTTGGACGTACTAAGTCAGCATGGATGGCATGCTCTCGCCCTGAAGGCGTGAGCATGTGAAGTCCGCAGCTTTTAACTAGTTCGCTCCGGCGGGTCGTTGACCCGCAGCTACTTTTTCTGCGTCGCTTCTAGGATTTCCTTGCGGCCGCCGAGGCCCGGTTGCCACTGCAGCGTCATGCGGTTTTCGAACTCTGCGGCGCTCGCGGCGAGTTCGTGAAGCCACGGCGTCGGGGCGTAGAACATCGCCGGGACGATGAGGACGTTGCGGCGGTTTTCGCCTTCGAGTTTCTTCAGGACGCTCGGCAGCGCGAGTTCGCCGTCGTGCGTCGCGATGCGGGTGCGATGGAAACGGCTCGCCTTCGTGAGGGGATCGTCCGCTTCGAGCTTCTTCCACGCAGCGATTTCTTCCGTTGAAACGCCAGCGGGCAGCACAATAACTGTCGTGCCGCCAAAGGGGCCAGGGCACTTTGGCAGTGCACCGGGACGAGCGGCGGCGGGCGGCGTGATTGCAATGGAGATCGTTTCGCCTTCAGCGGCAGACGGCGCTACTGAGGCAACCGCGACGGGCGTGCCGAGTTGCTCCGACAGCCAACGCGATTGCAAACGGCCCCAGTGTTGCGCGCGGGCCGATGGCTCGGGAACGACGAGCACTTTGCCGGCGAGTTTCTCGCTAACATCGGCCGTGGGTTTCCCGAGCGCAGCCGCAAGCAAGCCGTCTTGCTCCGCTTCGCGTTGCCAGGGATCGGTCGCCGCGACGACAAACCGGCTCGGGACGCCAACCTCGGTGTACGCGGCCAGCTCTTCTTGCCACCACTTCTCGGAGTCAGCCGGGCCAGTGACGACGAGCGAGCGTTTGGGCCGCGCCGATTCAAGTCGATACTCCGGCAGCGGCAACGGAATATCCTTTAACTTTGCATAGTGCCGCGGATTGATCGCGACGGCGCTCGCGCTCAGTCGGTCGGTTTGCAGGATGACGGCGGCGACGACGGTCGCGCCGGAGCCTTCGCCCGCGAGCGCGACATGCTGCGGATCGATCGGAAAGTGTCGCAGCAAGTAGGCCCAAGTCTCTTCGACGCCCCCGAACAGCCCGCCGATGTCTTCGGTAAACGTCGCCGGCAAGAACCAACGGCCGCCGATCGCGAGATCAAACTGCCGCTCTTGCGTCGGCGCCTCGATGACGGCGATCGCCGCCGCATCGCCGAAGCGTTGGCGACAAAGCTCCATCCCTTCTTCCGCGGTGAGGCCGTCATCGCTGAGCCAGATCAACAGCGGCACGCGTTTCTCGGGCGAGGCATCCTTCGGCATGTGGAGCAAATAGGAGAGCGAGCCGCCGATGGCGACGCTCCGCTTACCTTGATCGATGTTCGAGGCTCGCGCTTCGACGAGCGCTTCGTAGTCGGCCGACGGCGTCCCCGCGTTGCGATGCGAGATCGGATTTGACGTCGGCACGATGGCGACCGTTTTTACTTTCGCGTCGGGATTGCGTTGCCGAAACTGGTCGACGACGCCCTGCCAGTAGGCGGAATGAAAGCCGCCATTCACGTGCAACACCGCGTGCCCCGGATGTTGCTTGAGAGCGTCGGCGCACGCCTCGCCCATCGAGTTGTCCCACAGCGACTGCGTCGAATGAAGGCGCTCCTCGGCGGTCTCCGCGGTGCTCATCATCCCGGCGTGGCCGCGGATGGCGTTGTCCATGCGTTTCCAATACTCGGGCGAATTGGCGAGATACTCGCGCGGCGTGACGGCGCGATCTTCGGCAGAGAGCGACTCCCACGCCTCGGGACCGGCCATCATCAATCGCTGCCGCACCGGCGCCGGGAAGTTGGCCGCAATCACCGGAATGCCGGCTTGCTTCGCGCGCTCGACGAGCGGCCGGTAGGCTTCGTGGTAGTTGCCCCACGGGCAGGCCTTGGCGAGGAAGGTTTCTTCGTCGATCTCCCCGGCGAGGTAACGATTGAGTTCTGGCTGCACGTCGCGGTCGAACATTTCGAGCGACAGCACGACGCGACTGTCGCGGTTCGTGATCAAGCAGTCGAGAATTTCCAACTGCAGCCGATGAGTCGTTTCGTCGGTGTGCTGCTCGCCCAAGAACACGGCGTCGGCCTGACCGAGTTGGCTGATGAATTCGCCCTGCGACACATCGGCGTCGGTGCGGCCATCGCGAATGGCAATCGAGCGCTCGATGGGGGGAGCGTCCCAAGGCTCCGCGAACACCGCCGTCCGAGCGGCGCAGAGAAAGAGTAAGATGAGAAGCCCGCTGAAGGCTCGCATCGCTCGTTGCCGAAGGCTCGAAGTTACGGGCAACCGTTTTTCTGCAGGATTTGGCAATTGGCTGAACGACATGATGCGCTCGCGTGGTGAGTTGTCCGTAAGGGGTGCAGGTTACCTTAGTCCATCGCACAGCGATCTCAAGAGCGTACAGCCTCAGGCGAAAAACATCGCCCGGCCCCCGAGTCATCGCGGGCCGGGCGCGTTGGCTATATCGGATTCGTCGCGTACTACTTGCGTCGGCGCCGCGCCGCAAGGCAAGCCACGCCGCCACAAGCCGCCAGCGCTAGCGTGGCCGGTTCCGGCACCGCGGCGCGAGCGATCGTGTCGACTTGCGTTCCCTTGAAACTTGTTGAAGTGCCGAGAGCAGTCGCGTTCAGCGTGTAGCTCGCAACGTTGCCGGGCAGCGTCCATTCGAAGAGGTAGCCCTTCGTGTAATCGGGGCCTTCGCCGTAGCCTGCCGCGACGCCGGCGAAGAGGCCGAGGTCATGAAAGCTGCCGGTGCCGGTCGACGTCGTGAACACCGTCGGGGTCAGCCATGTCGACGTCGCGTCGTCGTAAATTTTTGTGACGTACTCGATGCCGCTGGCGAGGCCGACCGGCGTGCCGCCGAGCGGGGTCACGGTGACGGTGTTGAGATCGAGCCACTCGCCGATGCGGTCGATCGAAAGCTGCCAACGAATCGTCGTGTTGTAGCCAGCGCCGAGGTTGTAGTCAGGCACGGTGGCTGTCGGCTGGATCTTGGCGCTGAAGCTGTAGATGCCGTAGGTGCTGGTCATGAAGCCGACCGCGCTGCCGGCCTTGGCCGTGCCGTTCGGATTCGCCGGGGCGTACTGCGCCTGCAACGCGGCGAGTTCGCTGGGGCTGGTGGGGGTTTGCTACGCTTCCTTGGCGCCGTTCGCGCGATAACCGGGCGAATTGTTGGCGCCAGCGGCGGCGAAACCGTTGACCCATTCTTGATACGTCGAATTTGGTTGGCCCTGCCAGCTCGGGTCGATGAACCCGTCGTTGTAGAGGGCGGCCGGCACGCTCGAAACGAGCCCCAGCGTTAACAGCATCGCGGCAAGCGCCGCGGTCATCATCTTCTTCACGAGACGTTTCCTTTCACAGAGGTGAGAAAAACCACAGAGGTACGGAACACACAACACAAAACTATTTGCGGCTAGCCATGGCCCTTCGCGTTGCGACGCCGCGGAGCGCGACGGCGGCCAAGCCGCTGAGCCCCAACGCAAACGCGCTCGCTTCGGGAACTGCCGCGACGGCGCCGGTGCTCGAACCGTTCACGACCGGCAGCGAGGCGCCAAAATTTGCTTTCCAGTCTTCAAGCTGCTCGCTCGTGTACGTCGTTCCAACGCCGCGCTGCCAGGCGAGGAAGTCGGCGCCGTCGACGACGCCGTCGGTGTTAAAGTCGCCGGCCAGTCCAGGCTCAGTCGGCGGGCCAACGACAAAGTTCGCGAGCGAGGGTTCGCCGTTCATGCTGCCGATCGCCGTGTCGAGACGGGCCGCGCTGAAGGCGCCATGGTTGACGTTGCCGTATTGCACGCGGAAATCGCCGGTCCACTCGGGCATCCAAATCGACCAGAGGTTTTCTTGCCACGGAATTTCGCCGTGCGGACTTGGCTCGCTGATCGCTTGGAAGTTCAGTCCCCAGTGCAGAATCGAAACGCCGCCGGGAATGGGCGAACCGTCGTGGAGCGTGATCTCGATGCCCAGCGGGTCGTAGCCTTCTTCATACGTGCCGTCGGGGTTGCCAATGGCGAACATGGGACGCACGTCAGGGTTCGCAGCGGAGGAAGTTTGCAACAGCGCGAGCGTGCCGCCCGCGCGACTCCCCGTGGCGCCGCCGTAGTTGCCGGCGAGGATCGTGCCGGTGAAATCGCCGGTGTAGGCGTAGAAGTTGCCGCTGGTGGTGATGTACCCCGGCGCCGACGCGGTGATCGTGCCGCTGAACACGGGCCCGCTGCCGTCCGTTTGCAAGCCGCCGATCGCATCGACTTGCGCCGAGCGCGAATTCAAACGACGGGCATAAAGGTCCGACCACTCTTGCCGCGTCGTGTGGGCGTCGCCCAGCGTCCACAGATCGGTGGTCGAGGTGACGTCGGGCGTGCCGGCGCTCTCCACGCCAAAAACGTTGCCGGGGCCGTCGCCGAACGTCGGGATGTAGTTGTTCGGGCCGTAGCTCGGCACGGCCGAAGGCTCGGCGAAATGTTTTGAACCGTCGATCGCCGCATCGGCAGCCGTCGACAGCGCCAATAGCAGGGCCACGGCGAGCGCGACGCCGCGTAGTCGTCTAAGTGTGTGGTGATGCATGGTGGGTTCCTGCGTGTCGGTAGTCGCCAAGCTTCTGCTTCGCGGAGTCGTTAGGGGGTCGATTTCAATTCGAAGTCGAAGTCGCCGCCGCCTTGCTCGTCGACTTCCACCTGCAGCGGCGTCGACGTGGCGTACACCTCCGGCAACAGGCGGCGCGGTTCGCGTTCCGCAGCGGGCAGATCGGGATCGACGTCGGGCGGGTCATCGACGATTTGCACCTGGTAACGGCCCGGCAACAGGCCGACGTCGGCGAGCAGGCGGTAGGTTCCGTTCTTCACGAGGCAGCCGGTTTTCTTTTGCCCCTCGGCCGTCGGCACGAACAGAACTCGCGCTTCGCTGAGCGGCTGACCGTCGAGCGTGACGGCTCCTTCCACGGCGTGTTTCGTCGGACCGCCGCAACCGAGGCAACAGGCGAATGCGATCGCCAATGCAAACGTCTTTCGATGCAAGGTCGTGCAAATCACGGCGCCGCTCCCGTCTCGCCATCGTCGCGCTGCGCGAGGCGTTGGAGCGTCACGTCGGCGGTCGTTTCCGCGATGAAACGAACCGCGCCGTCGACCAGCGCCATGTTGACGCCGCCCGGATGATCGCTGCGGAACGTAACCCACTCGTCGCAGCCGGTGATCAGTCGATCGGCGTTGAATACGCCGCTGAAGCCCCCTTGGTTGGCGTTCATCGGGTAATAGTCGTACCAGAGCGGGCAGCCGTAGCCGGGGACCGTACCACCCGTTTCGACGTCGACGCCGCACAGGACCGTATCGGGCGGCGCGACCGCGGGCGGATAGATCAGCCCCGCATCCATATCGCCAAGAAGAAAGGTGTTCGAGCTGCCGTCGAGCGACGCAATCAGCGAGACGCTGGTCTTCTTCGCCAGCGAACTCTTCGGATCGACGATGGCGCCGTTGTGGTAGGTTTGTTTTGGCTGGCCGCTGCCTGTGCAGCACTTGCCGAAGTGGGGGTAGCCGCTGCCGGTGCTCATCGCGTAGCCCGACCAAGCGTAGTTCGGCTCAGCGCCAACGAAGGTCATCGAGGGGCAACGGTAGGCGGGAATCGCAGTGTTGCGGACCTGCGAGTTCTCGGCGTGGCCGATCGCTCGTTTGACGTTGTACGTGGCGAACAGCGCTTGCTGCTCCATGTACGGCAAAATCGGAATGAACGCGCTGCCGCCGGTGAACGTGCGGAGCGAACCGGAGCCGTACGACGTTTCCGTCCCGGGCAATTGCTTGTGAACGGCGTCGTGCTGATGGAGCGCGAGTGCGATCTGCTTCACGTTGTTGACGCACTGAGCGCGTCGCGACGCTTCGCGAGCGGCCTGAACCGCCGGCAGCAGCAGCGCGACAAGCAGGCCGATGATCGCGATCACCACCAGCAGTTCGACGAGCGTGAACGCACGGCGTTGCGATTGAAGCACGCAGTGCAGCGACGGACGCATCGAGCACGGGCTTCGTAGCGGTGTGCGGCCATACAGGCGCACAAATAGGCAAACCATGAGAACCAGCCAGTAACGCAAATAGCTGGAGCACGACGCCGCCTAAACTCCTCGCGATTCGGAGGAGTAGGGACGTGAGAATCCGCCAGCAAGACTATCGGAGGAACGAGTCGACCGCAGAAGACTCGTATGCTGGCGGGCGAAGAGGCGCTGGCTAGCAAGCAATGAAGTGAGATTAAATCTCAGGTATCTAAGTACCTTATTTCAGTTCGAGAGCGTCGTCAACCGTGGAGCCAGATAACTTCTCAGTTTTCAGAGACGCTCAGCCGACTCTCTTCTCTTTTTTTATGCCAATTAGCGGCAGCGTCCGCGCGGCGATGGAGCGCTCGCCTAACGCTGCAAAATCAATTTGTTGTTACGCGTTAGCAGCAGACGATAGACTTTGCCGTCGTGGTGAATGCAGGCCATTCTCTGGCCCTGAAACAGCTCCTCGGACGAAACCGAACGCGGGGCAGGGGGCGGTTCGGGACGCTCAGGCAGCGAAGGCGCGGTCATCATCATCTTTCACTGAAGTGGGAGGCCAAGGGAGAGTTCAGCCGCTGAAGATCGCGGTGCGAAACCGCGATCTTCAGCGACGATGCGTTTGCGGTGAGATTAGACTTCTGCGCCGACGTCGAAACCGAGCTCTTGCACCAGTTGCAGCAGCCACGCGTGGATGCGGTCGTCGGTCAGCCCCGGTTCGTTGTCTTCGTCGAGGCCAAGGCCGAGAAAGTGGTCGTCGTCGAACATGCCGGTCGATTCGTGGAAGTCGTAGCCGTCGGTCGGCCAGACGCCGATCAGCGAGGCGCCGCGGGACTCGACCTTCTGCCACAGTTCGCCGAGGGCGTCGAGAAAGTTGTAGGGGTAGCCGACCGCGTCGCCCATCGCGAACATGGCCACCTTCTTACCGGTAAGATCGACCTGATCGAGCTTCGGCAAGAAATCGGCCCAGTCGTCTTGCATCTCGCCGATGTTCCAGGTGGAGCAACCGAGCAGCAGGATGTCGTATTCAGCGAGCTCTGCCGGCGCGGCCTTGGCAACGTCCCGCACGGGATCGGGAATCAGCTCGCCGAGTTCCGCCTTAATCTTGTTGGCGGCCATCTCGGTGTTGCCGGTGTTGGAACCGTAGAAGATGCCAATTCGCATCGAAGATCTCCTTGTCGTCGTATGTCGGTGTGAGAAACGCGTCTTCTGCAGGGACGCGCGGTTGGCGGGATTGGTTCGTGGGTTTAGTTGTCGCTATCGGGCGAAGACCAGTCGCTGGCGAGGATGGCTAATCGTTGGCGGCAGACGTTGGCATTCGTTTCGTCGCCAACGCTGTCGAAGATCGTTTGCATGAGCGTCAGGCAACGGATGCAGCTGAACTCTTCGCAGTCGACCCCTTCAAGCAGGTAGGCGCCGGCAGCGGAGCAGCCCGATTCGTGGAGCATCCACGCCAAGCGGACGCGGTACTCGACGTTTTCGGGTTCGAGATGATGCGCACGGAACATGCTCGGCAGGATCTGCTTCACCGGCCGGCGGAGTCGTCGCATGTAATGGACGATGCCAAGATGCGGATCGGCGCGATCGGGAAAACTTTCCGCGGCGCGACGGCAAACCTGCAGCGCGAGTTCGCATTCGCCGCAGCGACCGAGTCCGGCGGCAAGCGTGGCGAGCAGATCGACGGCAAGGTCGGGCAGCGTCGCCAAGTGGCAGTAGATCGCAGAGGCCGATTCGCGGAAGCCGCCGCGATCGTAGCATTTGGCCAGCACCAACTGGGCTCGCGGCGAGAGCGGGATCAGGAGACTCGCCCGCTCGATCGCCGTGAGCGCCAGCTTGAAATCTTCCTTGGCGTAGGCGAGCGTTCCCAGCAGTTCCCACAGCCGACCGTCGTCGGGCCGCTGATCGAGATCGGCCGTGATGAGGTCGACGGCGTCATCGATGCGGTTGACGTTGAACAAGCCAACCGCTCGCTCGTACGTGTCGTCGATTGCGGAATTCGCCACGGCGAAGCCTCCAGAAATAGAGGGTAGGGGGTGTGCTGGACGCGGCCTTTTCAGCCGGCTTTCGCGGATTTGGGGCGATTCGTCGCCTCAGCCCGCCAACACACTTGATACTGACTCTCAATATCATTAACATAATGGTCGCTCGAGGGGTTTCAAGCCCGATCCTCGCATTTCCTGCAAACTCACAAACTGGCAGCGCTCGTAAGCTGCTGTTCCAGAGTTGGATTCAATCGATGATTAAGCCCTTTGCTGCTCTGACGATCGCCCTGCTAAGTTGCGCGTGCCTCCACCCGTTCGTCCACGCCGAGCGGTATGAATTCGACCACGAACACGTCCTGGGAACGTCGCTCGGCATCGTGATTTCGTGCAGCGACCTCGCTGCTGCGCAAGCCGCGGAGACCCGCGCCCTCGCGGAGATCGATCGGCTGGCGCTCATTTTCAGCACCTACAACGCGGAGAGCGAACTGAGCCGCTGGCAACAAACCTCGGGCTCGGCGACCGCCGTTTCGAGCGAACTGCTCGAAGTGCTCGCGGCAAGCGATCGCTGGCGCGAGGCGAGCGGCGGCGCCTTTCAGCCGGGCGTTGAAGCGCTCAGTCGCGTGTGGCGCGAAGCGGCGAAACTCGACCGCGCTCCGTCGGCCGCCACGCTTGAAGCGGCCGCGAAGCTCGCGAACGAAACGCACTGGAATCTCGACGTGGCCCACGGCACGGCAACGCGGCTCTCGGCGACGCCGCTTTCGCTCGACGGCATCGCCAAAGGTTTTATTACCGAACGAGCGCTCGCCGCGGCGATGGCCTCGCCTGATGTTGCGGGAGCGCTGCTCAACATCGGCGGCGACATGCGCGTCGCGGGCGACGTCACGGAAACGATTCGCATCGCCGATCCGCGGCAGCATGCCGTCAACGCCCCGCCGATCGCCGTGGTTCGCCAATCGAGCCATCGCGACGAGCGGCGACTACCGCCGCGGTTTTGAAGTGGAAGGGGTTTGGCACTCGCACATTATCGACCCGCGTTCCGGCAGCCCGGCCGTTGCTGCGGCGAGCGCCACCGTGATCGCCGCCAACTCGACCGACGCCGACGCCCTCGCGACGCTCTGCAACATCCTGCCGGCGGAGGAAGCGCTTGCGCTGGTTGAGTCGACGCCTGGCGCTGCAGCGCTGATCGTCACCGCCGATCGCCAGCAATTCAGCACGGCGAACTGGCGTTCGTTCGAAACGGCGACGCCGGTCGTGTTCGCTTCCGCCGAAGTCGAAACGCCGGCAGCCGCAACAAACGAAACGGAAGACACAGCAAAGAAATCCACGCCGTCACCGACTACTGCAACGGAGGATGGTGCCAAGAAACCGACGACCGAATCGCCGGAGACAACCAAAACTCCTGCAGAAAAGCCCGCCGAATCTGAAACAGAACTGCTCGAACTCGTCGTCGACTTCGAAATCAATCGCCCCAGCGGCCGCCGGCTGCGCCGCCCCTATGTCGCCGTCTGGCTGGAGAACGCCGATGGCTTCGCGGTAAAAACGGCCGTTCTGTGGCTCCAAACCGAACGCCCCGGCCCGCGGTGGCACCGCGATTTGTCGCGGTGGTATCGTAACGAGGGAAATCGCAAGCTCGTCGATCTCACACCGCTGGTCGGCACGATCGCCTCCGCGACGCGCGGGCCCGGCAAGTACCAGGCGCTGTTCGACGGCACGAGCGACGAGGGGACGCCGCTCAAGCCGGGGAAGTACACGCTGTTCATCGAGGCGGCTCGCGAGCACGGGACCTATCAGTTGATTCGCCACGAGATGGCGCTCGGCAGCGAGCCGATCGCCGCAACGAAGCTAGAAGGCAATGTTGAAATCAAGTCCGCCTCCGTCGCCTACCGACCAAAGCCCGCCGCCCCCGCACCAGCCGCCAAAAAATAGAGTGACGCTGCGGCGCGTCGACTCGGGCGCCATCGTCAATCAGCGGAATCGCTCGAAGCAGTTCGCGGGGGCGATGCGGTGGCTGCACGTCTACTTGTCGATGTTCGCATTCGCGTCGCTCATCTTCTTCGGCGTCACCGGCGTTACGCTCAACCATCCCGATTGGTTTGGCGCCGATATGGAGCGAGTGAGCGAACGGCAGGGAACGCTCGATCGCAAGTGGCTTGGCGAGGGGAGCGAAGAATCAGCCGCTGAGGAGTCGAATGTCGACAAGTTGGCGATCGTCGAATTTTTGCGAGCTGAGCAAGGCGTCCGCGGCGCGCTGGGCGAGTTTCAAGTCGACGAGTACGAGTGCGTCGTCATGTTCAAGGCGCCGGGGTACATCGCCGACGTGATCATCGACCGCGCGACGGCGGAGTTTACCGTCACCGAAGCGAGCTACGGGCTCGTTGCGGTGATGAACGACTTGCACAAGGGACGCGACGCAGGGCCGGCATGGTCGCTGATCATCGACGTCGTGTCGGTGCTGACGGTGTTGCTGTCGATCACCGGGTTCGTGCTGATTTTTTACCTGCGGAAGATGCGCTTCGGCGGACTTGGCGCGGCGCTCGCGGGCGGAGTAATCGTGCTGGCCGTCGCGGCGTACGTGACCTTCTAGCCCCTGGCTCCGCCAGGGGGTTGCACCACGTAGGGCGACGTCCAGCGAAAGAGAGGCCGACCCCCTGGCGGAGCCAGGGGCTATGGAAATGCGAAGCTCACGCAGGGCCGTCCACCGCATGAAAACAGCGGGTGGCAAGCTGCTCCACCGAGCCAACCTCGCTGCGCTGAAACTGATCCGAAATCCGCCCGTCGGCCAGCACGATGATGCGATCGGCATAGGCGGCGACCATCGGCTCGTGCGTCACGACGGCCACCGCGCGGCCGTCAGCGGTGGCGACTTGCCGCAGGAGTTTGCACACAGCGAGCACATTCTTGCGATCGAGATTGCCGGTCGGTTCGTCGGCGAGGACGACCTGCGGATTGCTCACAAGCGCGCGGGCAATCGCGACGCGTTGCTGCTCGCCGCCAGAGAGCAGCGGCGGACGGCGTTTGGCGAACGACTCCATGCCGACGGCGGCGAGTCGCTCGGCCGCGACCGCACGGGCGTGCGACCGTCGACTGCCCGCCAACAACAGCGGCAAGGCGACGTTATCGAGAACGCTCATCGTCGGCATCAGATTGTACGCTTGAAACACGACGCCGATCCGCTCGCGACGGAGCGCGGTGATTCGTGCATCGGACGCGGCGGCGACGTCGACCCCGTCGAGGCGGATGCTGCCGCTGTCGGGGCGAATCAATCCGGCGAGCAAGTGAAGCAACGTCGTCTTGCCCGAGCCAGATGCACCCATGATCGCCAGGATCTCTCCCGGCAGCAGGTCGACGTCGATGCCGGCGACGGCATGCACGGCGGCCGTACCGCTGCCATACGCTTTGCGAAGGCCAGCGGCGGTGAGAACTGGTTGCGTGGCAGTAGTCGTCATGGGGCGTTTAGCAAATGCAGAGCGAATGTTCAGCGGAGGTTAGCGGCGCCCGACATGAGCGTGGCAGGCGGCGTACGGCTCACGCGCCACGCGGCAAGCAGCGCCGCAAGGCCGCAGATGATGAGCGTGAGCAGGGCGCCGGGCCAGAGCCATGCCCAAGGAATCGTCAGTTCCGCGTTGATGCCGGAGAAATCGAGCCGATAGCCGACAACGTTAGCGACCTCGAGCATCAGCCACGCGCCGCCGGTGCCAACGAACGCCGCAACGGGGATCGCCGCCAGCCCTAGCAGCAGGCTCTCGGCGAGGGCGAGCCGTGCGAGCCCCATCCGCGTGAGGCCACAGCTGCGCAGCACGCCGAGTTCGCGCGAGCGCGCTCGCAGCGAAACGACGAGCGTGCCGCTCACCGTAGAGAGACTGAGGGCGAGCGCGAGCAGCGGGGCCACAGCCATCCGCTTGACGGCGCCGCCCCCCCAATCGCCGACGAGTTCGAAGCGGGTGCGATCGAGATCGTCGACCTGCGCGATCCGCTGGTTGGCGACCACCGCCGGGCCGCCGTCGGGTTGAAATTCGATTGGCCGCTGCAAATCGACCGCAGCGGCGAGGGCCGCTTCGAGCGCCTCGCGCTCACGGTTCGACGCATCGTAGGCTTCATCCCGCGGCAGATCGCCGCGGAAGAGGTTCGGCTGGCCGGCGCCGTTCACCAGCGATCCGCCGAGCAAGAAGTTGGCGTAAGCGACAGGAAAATCATGCCGCACCGTGTCGGCGGAGAGGACGACCATCACGCGATGCTTCTCGCCGCGAAGGCGAACCTTGTTGAGCTTCGTCGCCATCCGCCAACCCCGGAGTTCGACGACGGCAGCGACCTTGTATTTGCGCTCCGCACGGCCATCGCCGCCGGGGACGGCGACGGCTACTTCGTCGCCCGGTTTGATGCCGGCGCTCGCGGCGTACCAATCGCTGATGAGGCACGCCTCGCCCTTGGCGACCTCTTCGATCGCTTCCGTCCGATCGCCGGCGATGAACTCGAAGGGGAGGGCGGTCGGCGCCGTGCCAAATGCGAGCGACGCATCGACGCCCATCACCAGCGTCGGCGCCTGGTCGTTACCGGCGAGTCGCGTGTCGACGAGCGTTAGCGGCTGAAAATCCTTCAATAGCGGCGCGGCAAGAGCTTGCTGAGTCTCAACCTCGGTGAGTCCGTACGGATGGATCGACGCGAGCCACCGCGGAATCTCGCGATCGATGACGAACGCACCGATCATCGAGGCGCCCCAGCAGAGGATCCAGAAGAAGCCGCCGAGGCCAACCGCCATCGCGACGACCGAGCCGGCGCTGCGGGCGCCGTCGGCGGCGAGTTGATCGGCAAGCACGAGCGGGTTGGTCCATGTGAGCCACGCAACCGGCCGCACGAACAGGCGTTCGACGAGACGAACGGCGAGCGGCGTCAGGCAGATCGCGGCGAGGGCGACCATCGGGACGCCGACCCACGCGGCGAACTGCGCCCGCACGAGCGAACTCGCGGGGATGAGTAGGACGACGCCGACGGCAGCGACGGCGATGATCACGCCCAACGCTGCAGTTCGAGAAGCGAACTTGGCCGCCCGCTCGGCATCGCCGCTGAAGGCCGCCATCTCTTCGGGCCGCGTCCGCGCGGCAACGAACGCGGGGAGCGCGCTGCCAGCCAGCACGCCAAACAAAATCACGACGCCGGTGATCGCGACGCTCATCGCATCGGGCCCGGCAGGCGGCTTCAAGAATGGCAGCAACATGCCAACGCCGGTCATCATCGCCCACGACAGCACGACGGCGGCCGCCAAGCCGGCGGCGGCTAACAGCGCTCCCTCGGCAAGCACCGCGGCGAGCAACGTGCCACGGCTGGCCCCGATTGAACGGAGCAGCGTCAGTTGCGAGGCCCGTTCGCGAACGCCGTTCCCTTGAACGCCGAGTGCGATGCACACGACGCACGCAGCCGCAAGCATCACAGCGCTCATGACGGCCAAACGGGCGGACTCGATCGTGGGATTGTCGAGCCCCGCCTGGCGGATTGTTTCGACGTCCCAAATTTCAACGTGACCTGGAAGCGCCGCGACGCGCTCCGACCAATCGTCGATGAACGCCTGACGATCGTCGGCTTTGCGGAGCGTCACTCGGACATCGGAAGGCGCGAGCGGGTGACCGGCGAGACGTTCGGCGGCGGCTTTACTGATTTGCCGCGCCATGAACCGTAATCCTTGAGGCGTCGCGACATGTCCCATGTCGCCTTCGCATGTGCCGACGATGCGCGCGACGTGAACGCCGGTATCGCTCTCGAGCCGGCGCCAGGCGCCAATCTTCTGCCGCCAGATCGCGGGGGAGACGACCTCGATCACGTCGACCGCATCGGGGTCGGGCCAGCGGCCTTCGAGCAGTTTGCCGCGCGGCCCGTCGTCGTCCCAAGCGAGATAGCTGTCGCGTCGACCAGGAATCCAGCCCCCCATGCCGCCGTCGTCGAGACTGTAGAACGTCGGCACGTCGAGTTCGCCCGTCTCGGTCCCGGGCATGTCGACGGCCCGCACCGAGACGGCGGTTTCAATGCCCGCGACACGCGGATCGTCGCGCAGCTCGGCGACGAACGACTCGTCGATGAACGGCGAGATCGTGTCGGTCGCGGCGAGGTGCAACTCGATGTCGCTAAGCAGCGACTCGGCGGCTCGCGGCGCCTGCTGACGCATCGCTTCGCGTCCCACCAGCGCCGCTAGCAGCACACTACCGGCGAGGCCGATCGCGAGACTCGCCGCAATAATGCGCCCACGATGGGCGGCAACGCTAGCTCGCAGTAGGATCGGGAGGGCGGAGTAGGACATGGGAGCTGTTGCGAAAACGGCATGCGAAACAAGCACGCAACACCGTGGGCGAAGGTAAAGCCTGAACACCTTGAGAATAGTCGACTCGCCACCGACAGCCCAGGCGTCGCACAGCGCGACGCGCGGTGTCGACAGATTCGCCACCGGCCGGCGACGATCATGTTAAACTAATCTCTCCAGCCGCAGCCACACCGCAATCACGCCCCGCTCGATGGACTATCTGAAACGCATCCTCAACGCCCGCGTCTACGACGTGGCCAAAGAGACTCCGCTCCAACTCGCCCGCAAACTCTCCGAGCGGATCGTCAATCGCGTCTGGCTGAAACGCGAAGAGACGCAGCCGATCTACAGCTTCAAGCTCCGCGGCGCCTACAACAAAATGGCCCGGCTGTCGGCGGAGGAGTTGGCCCGCGGCGTCATCTGCGCGTCGGCCGGCAACCATGCCCAAGGGGTCGCGCTCAGCGCCGCGACGCTCGGGTGCGAAGCGACGATCGTGATGCCGGTGACGACGCCGAAGTTAAAGCGCGACGCCGTCGCCGCGCTCGGCGGCAAAGTCGTTCTCCATGGCGACAGCTACAGCGACGCCTATGCGAAGGCTCGCGAACTCGGCGATGCGCACGGCTACGTGTTCGTTCACCCCTTCGACGACCCCGACGTCATCGCGGGGCAGGGGACGATCGGCATGGAAATCTTGCGGCAGCGGCAAGGCGAAATCCACGCCGTGTTCGTCGCCATCGGCGGCGGCGGACTCATCTCCGGCGTCGCCGCCTACATCAAAGCGGTGCGACCGGAGATCAAAATCATCGGCGTGCAAATGAGCGACTCCGACGCCATGCTTCGCTCGGTGCGAGCGGGCAAGCGGGTGGAGCTAGCCGACGTCGGCCTGTTCAGCGACGGCACGGCGGTAAAGCTCGTCGGCGAAGAAACTTTCCGCCTCACGCGCGAGCTCGTCGATGACTTCGTCGTCGTCGACACCGACGCCGTTTGCGCGGCAATCAAAGACGCCTTCGAAGACACCCGTCGCGTGCTCGAGCCAGCCGGCGCCATGGGAATTGCGGGACTGAAAAGCTACGCCGCCCAGCATGGCCTGCGAGACAAAACGCTCGTCGCCGTCACCTGCGGGGCGAATCTCAACTTCGATCGCCTGCGCTTCATCGCCGAGCGTGCCGAAACGGGCGAGGAGCGCGAAGCCCTCTTCGCCGTGAGCATTCCCGAAGAGCGCGGCAGCTTCAAACGCCTTTGCCAAGCGGTCGGCGATCGCAACGTCACCGAATTCAATTATCGCATCTCCGAACAGCACGCTGCTCATGTGCTCGTCGGCGTGACGACGGCGAGCCGCGCCGACGCGGAGTCGATTCGCCAAGCGTTCGAAGCGGAGCGGTTCAGCGCGATCGATCTCGTCGACGACGACCTCGCGAAGGAACATCTGAGGTATATGGTCGGGGGCCGTAGCGAACTGGCCGCGAACGAACGGCTCTATCGCTTTCAGTTTCCGGAGCGGCCCGGTGCGCTCATGCGGTTTCTTACCAGCATGCACCCGAATTGGAATATCTCGCTATTCCATTACCGCAACCAGGGCGCCGACTACGGCCGCATCCTCGTGGGCATCCAGTCGCCAGACGGCGATGCGGAGGCCTTTCGCGGATTCATCGACTCGCTCGGTTACCCCTACGTCGATGAGACGAACAACCGGGCCTATCAATTGTTCTTGCGGTAGAACAAGGCGCGGCGAAGCAGGGCAGCGACGACGCACTCGACGCGCGACGCGACTTCAGCGGTTGTGGCTCGGAGGATTCGCGAGGGATCCCTTGAACCGTTGGGCCTTCGGCTTCTTGAGTTCGCGTTGCAGCCACTCCACGTCGCGATCGCCTGGTTCGATCGCGAGCGCCGCCGTGCAATCGTCGAGGGCCGCTTGGTCGTTGCCGAGTTGTTCGTGCAGTTTCGCCCGTTCGAACAGCGACCACGTCGAGGGTTCTGCGTCGACCGATGCGGTGAACAGCTTGAGCGCCTCCTCGCGGTTGCCCGTCTTCAGCTGAGCTTGGGCATCGATGAACAGCTGGTTGGCATTGGAGACGGGTGCTTGCTCGCCGCTGCACCCTAAACATGCGAGCAATGCGGCGACAAGCGTCAGGGCCTGCCAGTGCGGCTGCGGCGAGCGCTGAGCCGTGCAAGACAAACGAATCATCAGCTTCTACTGAGTGGGGTTGGGGGGAAGCACCGTTTCAGAGTCGCGCGTCGCCAGGTCGCGCCAAACGATGGGGTCGACGTCGTCGTTCACCACCGCGGCCGAACCGTCGCAATGGGCAATTTGCGTCATGCCCGGGTGGGTGCTGCCGAAAGCCAACTGGAATTTCTGGCAAGCTTCGGTGCCCGAATTCGAACCGGTGCAAACTTCGGTGCCGAGGAGCCCTTGCTGGAAGTTGGGCGGAACGGCGGTCGAGCCGAGACACTCCGAAGGATCGCGAGCCGCGGGGGGGCCGCCGGAGCCGTCGATGTCGTCGCTGCCAATCACCCAATGATCTTTCTTGCCGCCCACATCAGCTTCTCTCCTGGTGGCGGCCGACTGGCCTTCGACGTCATGCACGGCTTCACCGACGATCATCGTGTTCGACGTGCCGTCGAGAACGTTTTTGATGGCGACCTTGCTGAGGGCGAACAGGACGCCATCGAGTTCGGCCATGTACGCGTTATTCACGCCGCGCGGGGTGTTTTGAGTCAACAAGAAACCAGTCGCACTCCCAATGTAGGAGGCGGGCGAGCGCTTCATGACGATCCAGTTATAAGTGGAGACGTCGGACTGCGCCTCGGGCAACCCTGCCGACGGGCACCGAAAGACCTGGAAAGGCATCTCGCAAAGCAGGATGTTGCGCGACGTCGGATCATTCCCAATCGTGGCAGAGTCGTAGGGACCAGAGCTAGCCCAGTTGAAGTTACCGCCTGCGCCTTCGCCAAGTTTCGAGATGCTAACGGCGCCATTCTGCTCCAAGTACGGCAGCAGGGGGTACGACCACATCGATCCTTCGCCGCTCGCAGCCCCCATCGGGAAGTAACCTTTGGCATCGTGATGCATCTGCATCGCAAGGCCAATTTGTTTGAGATTGTTCTGACAGGTCGACCGCCGCGCGGCTTCGCGGGCGGCCTGAACCGCCGGCAGGAGCAGCGCGACCAGCACGCCGATAATGGCGATCACCACCAGCAACTCGACAAGCGTGAAGCCAGCGACGCGTGAACGTCGTCGACCGCGCTCGCGAAAAGATGCGCAGCTTCTCATTGTTCCGTTCCTCAACTCTGCCTGTTCTCTAAATCCGCGAATCTGTTCTGAGCTCTGTTCGTTCTCAGCACACTCTTCGTTCCACGCGAGCCGCTAGCGACGGCGTTTCAGCGCGAATCCGGCTACGCCCAATCCGACGAGCGCGATCGACGATGGTTCGGGGACGGCGGCGACGGCGAACGAGGTGACGTAGCGCACATTCCCGCGGACCAGTTGACCGGGCGTCTTCGGAATCGCCGAGTTGCCGAACTCGCTTTTCCAAATGGCCAAGTCGGCGGCGTTGACGAGCTGATCGGTGTTGGCGTTACCGCTCGCCTTCGTGGCGCCGGCGCCGACAGTTCCGTTACCCCGTTGCCAGGCGAGGAAGTCGGAGCCGTCGACGACGCCGTTGCCGTTGAAGTCGGCAGTGCGGCTATTCGTCGCTTGGGCGTACTGGAAGTTCAAATCTTGCGGATCGCCGACCGAGAAGGCGGCGCCCAGATTGAGCGTGCCCGCGGCGGCGAGTTGGCTGTTGCCCGTGAGGAACGATTCGCCGATCGCCCCGTCATCGGCGGCGCCCGCTTTCTCCCAGCCGTTGCCGGTGCCGTTGCCAGCGGGGAAGCCGGCGAGGTTTTGAGTTTGCAGACTGTTCCAGGCCGCCTTGTTCAGCGAATCGGCGGCACTCGTGATCTGGTAGTAATCGAGCGAAACCGGCTGACCCGTTTGATTGACGATCCGCGTTGCGCCGCTCGTCGTATTCACTTCCAGGGTGAGGATCGTCACGTCCGCCGAGAGCGCTGCGTCGTCGAACGTCACATCGGCGCCGCCGTAGAAGCCGACGCCGATCGGCTGTCCGAGTTCCGGGCTGTCAGAGTAAACGGTGTGGCTGATGCTGACTTTCTGCCACAACGCTTTACTCAGCGCAGCCGAAGAGCCGACGGGACGAATGGGGTAATCGCCCGTGTTCGTGCTAAATTTCTTGAACGTCAGAGATGTCTCTTCCGCGAACGGCTGCGAGCCGTTGAACAAGTAGAGGAATGAACGCGCCTCGTCAAATTCTACGGTTGTCAGGGAGTGGCCCTGAGCATAAATCGAGAAGGTGTAAGTCTTGCCCGCTTCAAAGACATTCGAGACCTTCTGCATGTTGTAGCCGAATCGGCCATGCATCGCCTGAACGCCGGTACGCGGAGCGCCACGCAACGTCGCCCCCTCGGCGTACGTAGCGTCGTAGATCCAGTTTCCGTCGCCGTCGTCCTGTCCTTCCAGATCCAAATTGTCGATCCACGCGCTCGTGGGGCGATAGAGATCGGAGTACGCATAGTGCGCCGCCGGGCCCGACTGCGGGACGACGTACGCCTCGAAGCTCGGGTCGCCGAGCGGAATGTCCACGGCCTGAGCTTGCGAAGGAGCCCACAGCCCCGCGGCAATCAGCGAAACGCCCACAGTTCTACGCCAGTTGGTTATTTTCATCGAAGCGACTCAGCACGAGGTCTGTTTTGAAGTGAAGCCAGAAATGACGAAGCGGCGTTGGTCGATGAGTTACTTTTTGCGATTGCGAACCAGCAGGCCGACGCCCGCGAGTGCGGCAAGCAGCGCCGCCGAAGGTTCCGGAACGGCCGCCACCATGGCGACGAACGCCCCGGCGCCGTTCGATGCGTCGTACGACGTCTTGAAGATCAGGAAGTCGGCGTGATTGTTCTGCCCGTCGCCGTTGAGATCGCCCAGAAAGTACGACTGCGAAACGGGCATCGACGTCAGATCGGCCAGCTGATTGGTGCGCAGAATGTTCCAATCGAGCGCGTTGAGCGTGAAATCGCCGTTCAAATCGCCGGGGCCGATTTTCGTGAGCGAAGCATCGTCGACAGCCCCATCCAAAAACGCTTGGAACGCCACGCCGATCGGCTTGCCGACTTCCGGCGAACCAGGCAGCACGAGATGGCTAATGCTGATCTTCTGCCAAGCGGCCTGGCTCTGAGCGGCCGTCGCGCCGTTGGGACGATTGACGAAGTTGCCCGGGTGCGTTTGCGCGCCATCCGGCGGAATCGGCTCCGACGGCGCGAACCGATCGTGCGGGAAGTAAGTGAAGCTCGGCGAGATCGGGTTGTATTCGTCTTCGTTGTACGTCAGCGAGTTCTCGCCGGTGACTTCATAGTCTTCGCCGTTCGGGCCGATGTCGTTCCCGTAGAGCGAAGCGTCGTAAATGTTGAGAAAGATGCGCGACTGCCAGCCATAGGGAGGGCCGAGCAGCTGCGAGTCGTTGTCGCCTTGGGCGTAGACCGAGAAGGTGTAGGTGGCGCCCGCTTCGAACGTCGTCGCCAACTTTTGACCGGTCATATGGCCGCGGCCATGCATGGCTTGCGTACCGGTGCGCGGGGCAGGGCGTTTCGTCACCGCGCCAGCTTCGGCGTAACTGGCGCTATAGATCCAGTTACTGCCGCTCGGCCCGGCGTTCTGATAGTTGTCCGCCCCCGGGCGACCAATCCATGCGCTCGTGGGGACGTACTTATTGGAGTAGGCGTAGCCGCCAGCCCCAGGCGTCGTGAGGACGTAGGCCTCGAAACTAGGATCTGCCAGGGGAATGTTGATCGCTTGTGCGTGCTCCGGAGCGAGCATGCCGCACGCGACCAACGAGGCGCCGAGAACCTTGTACCATTGGGAGAGTTTCATAGATGCGACCCCAGTTAAAGTACTTTCACTGGTTCCTAAATTTTTTGCGAAGAACAGATTCGGGGAGTGAGCCGCCTGCGAGGAGCAGGAGGAGGGAGCTGATTAGCAGTCAAAAGGAAAGCGAACTTGCGGTCGTTTCGAAAAGATCACGCGTCGGGAGAGTGCCGCCGAATTGTTGCGAATGCCTGAAAATTGCGGAAATTTAGGACGCAACGCCGCTGAACAATTGAAAAGGCCGCCAAGCCTACTGGCTATTTTACTTACGACTTACCGAATCGTCCCTGTTCTTGACCGCAAAAAAACTGTGATTTTTCACAGGCCTTCGCGGGGGCAAAAACTAGTCCCCAAAAACTGCCGCCGAGGAATTCGGCAGAAGTTTGGTGGAATTCTATGGAAGACTCCTGGGAAGGGAAGCAAGATAATAAGTAAAGTACTTGAGCGACCACTTGCTCGTTGCCGCAGCCCTTACCCGCACGGCTCCGGAATCGGCAAGGCGGGAGCGAATCGATCCCCTCTTCTCCGCGTCAGCCAATGACGCAACGGCGTTTCAGGCGCCCACCGCGCTGCAGGCGGCACTCGTGCCAACGCCGACATTTCACCCAGGAGTTGTCTCATGAAAGTGATGAATTGGAAACGCGCCGTCGCCGCCACATTGGTGGCCGCCGGCTGCTGGGCGCCATCGTTCGTCCAGGCCGCCAACCTGCCACTGAGCGATCCCAGCTTCGAAGCGTACGCCCTCTCTAGCGGCGGCTACGCCTATGCCAACGTCTACCGCCCCACAAGCGGCTGGGTCGGCAACCCCGATGGCACGGGGCCACTCGACGGCGGCTTCAACGCCAGCAACTGGATCTACGATTCCGTTTACGCCGAAGGATCGACGCTCCGCGGCGCCCCGCGCACCGGCACTCAGGCCATGCATGGCCGCGGCCAATATAGCGCGCAAGAATCGTCGGCAGTCTTCGAAGCCGGCAAGACCTACACCTTTTCGATCTTCGCGCAAGGCGATCACAACTCCGCGATCATCGGCGACAACATCACCGGGCCAGGTTGGGATTCGCGCGTCTGGCTCTATCTCTACGACGGCAGCAAGCCGTTCTCGGAAGCGGGCTCGTTGACGTATGGCCGCTACTCGCCAGCAGGCGATCGGTTCAACCAAAACAACTTCGTCAATCGCACGCCCGGTTCGACGGCCGCCCAAAGTCGCGCGCTATGGCAGCAAATCAGCATCAGCTGGACGGTGCAGCCTGGCGCCGCCGAAATCGGCAAGCCGATCGGCGTCGCGTTCTGGTCTGCCTCGGACAACTGCTTGGATGACGCGTCGCTGTCGGCGACTCCCGAGCCTTCGAGCGCGATCCTGGCCGGCTTGGCCGGAATTTCGCTGCTGAGCACGCGCCGTAAGCGCAGCTAGTCGCACGCTAGGTTCGTCGCACACGAGAGCCGTCCGCTTGGGGAGCGGGCGGCTCTCTGTTTATTTACGAGCTGCGCATCGACCGACTAAACTAAAACGATCGTCAAACGATCGTTGCGACTGCGGTCGCACCTTCTCCACCGGCATGATTTCAGGAACGGCGACATGGCCCCCGGGCGCAAGAAAAAGCCGCATGGCAAGAAGCCGGCGTCTCCTCGAAACGCCCGCAACGGCGCTGCCGACAAAAGCAAGCAGCTTGAGCAACTCCGTCGCGCTCAACTTGGCCACGCGCCCGACGTTCGCATCGACAAGGCGCAAGCCGCCTGGCACGCGCGACGCTACGACGAAGCGATTCGCTTGTATGAGCGCGCCCTCGAAAGCCAACCGACGAACGCCGTCTTGCTCATCGACGTCTCCCGCGCGTATGCACTGAGGTTTCGCCATGCCGAGGCGCAAGAGCTCGTCGATCGCGCCTGCCGGCTCCACCCGAACGATGCCCGCCTACAGTGCATGCTGGGGCGAACCTACGTGCAACTTCAGCATTTCGAACAAGCCATCGGCTGCTTCAACCGTGCATTGGAACTGGAGCCAGACTCGCCGGAGCGGGCGCGAACGCTGTACGAGCTGGCTCACATGTACGAACGGCTCCACCGCTTAGACGAAGCGCGGGCCGCCGCCGAAGCCTCGCTCGCGCTCGCCCCGCAGCAGTATGTGTTGCGCTACTTACTGGCCGTGGTCGATCGCCGCCAAGGGAATGTCGAGTCGGCGCAGCAGCGGTTGAATGAACTTCTCGCATCAAACGATCGCATGACGCCGGAACTTCGCGCCGATGCAAACTACCAACTGTCGTTGATCAACGATCGCCAAGGGGACTACGACGGCGCCTTCGTGGCAGCGGCGGAGGCGAAACGGATTCTCAGCAGCGCCGCAGGCGACGTACGCTACGACGCCGCGGACATTTCCGCCGCCGGGCAACGCACTTACGCGACCGTTTCGGCAGAACTCTTCCAGCGGTGGAATTCCGCCACGCCGCAACTGGCGTCGCTGCCGGGCCGCTTGGCCGTGCTCACCGGGCATCCTCGCAGCGGCACGACGCTGCTCGAACAAGTGCTCGATTCGCATCCTGGCCTCATCAGCGCAGACGAAGTGCCAGCGATGTCGGAGACGGTCTACATTCCGCTCTGCGACGGCTCCCCAATGACGACGCCGGCGCCGGCGATCTTCGACGCCAAGCCAAACGCAGAAATCTCGGCTCGACGGTTAGCGTATTGGCAGGCGATGGAAGGTTCGCTGCGGCAATCGATCGGCGACCGCATGTTGCTCGACAAGAACCCCGCCCTCACCGGCCTGCTGCCGCTCATCGGCCGCGTCTTCCCCGACATGCGCATCGTCTTCGCGCTCCGCGATCCCCGCGACGTCGTGATGAGTTGCTTCCTGCAACAGCTGCCAATGAACCCCGTCAGCATTCACTATCTCACCATCGAGGAAACGGCGCGCGAATACGCCGCCACGATGCGGCTGTGGCTCAAGCTGCGGACGATGATGACCAACCCGTGGATCGAGGTCCGCTATGAAGACACGGTGGCCGATATGGAATCGCAAGCCCGCCGCGTGCTGGAATTTCTCGAACTTCCTTGGGACGATGCGGTGCTCAACTACCGTCAGCGCGCCCAAGAAAAACATGTCCATTCGCCAACGTACGAGGCGGTGACGAAGCCGCTGTACACGAGTTCGATCGGCCGTTGGAAGAACTACGCGAAGCAGCTTGAGCCGTGTCTGTCGACGCTGCAGCCGTATATTGAGGCGTTTGGCTACGAGCAGGCTGCATCGTAGTTCGCCGCTTGGCGTCCATCGGCGTCACTAATTCATGCGCAAGCGGCGACGCGCAAGTGTTCCGCCAATTCGCGCGCGATCCGCCGCCGCTCTTCATCAGTCCGCGCTCGCAGTGATGCGGCGGGGTGCCAAGTGATGATCGTCCGCTCGCACCACTCGCTGGCGAACGGCACGCCGCGCGTTTTCAGCGCCCGCGTATCGCGACCGAGCACCGCTTGCGCCGCGGTCACGCCCAGGCAAACGAGCACGCGTGGCGCCACCGCCGTCATCTCGGCTTCCAGCCACGGCCGGCACGCCGAAATCGCCCGGCTCGGCGGCTTCTTGTGAAGTCGCTGCTTGCCGCGCGGCTCCCAATGAAAATGTTTTACTGCATTGGTGAGATACACCTCGTCGCGAGCCAACCCAGCGGTGACGAGCGCGTGGTTCAGCACCTCGCCTGCCGGACCGATGAATGGCTCGCCATGCCGATCCTCTTGATCGCCCGGCTGCTCGCCGACCAGCACCAGCCGCGCCGTACTCGGCCCGCGACCAAACACCGTTTGCGTCGCCCGCTCGCACAGTTCGCAGCCACGGCATCCCGCCGCCGCCCGCGCGAGCGACTCAAGATCGCGCGCCTCCGGCAAGAACTCCGCCGCCGAAACAGCCCGCGTACCAGAGGCGCCGTACTTCAGCATCGCCGCCACGCGCGCCGGGGCTTCGGCGAGAATCTCGGGAATGATTTGCGTCTCCGGCAGCGCCGCCCAATACCGCACCGGCATCTCGCGGCGCATCATCGCCAGCTTGATCCGCGCCGGATTGAAAATCGAGCGATAATACGACCGCCACATCTCATCGAGATCATCCGCCGATGGCGCCGCACTCGCCGGCGCCCCCGGACCGTACGTCAGCGCGGCCCCATCCCAGCTCGCCGATTCGTCCGGCGTGAGAATCGTCCACCGCATCGACTTGAACCGCCGCGAAAAAAACGGCCCCACGAGCCGCAAGATGCGATGGTCGGGCCGATGCCACGCAACAAACTGCTCGCCATCCTCAGTTTCAATCCGCCGGAACCGCACGAACGCCTGCGCCTTATGCGCATCGCGGCCCACGCTCTTCGCCATGAGATCGAACCGCCGCACATCATCGTCGAACGCCACGTGCAGCAAATTCGGTTCAGCGGTCGTCAGCCGCCATAGCACGCGGTACAGCAGATTCCAGCGATGCTCGTCCCGATGGCAAGCCACCATGCGAGCCCGCTTCAGAAAATCTGGTGGAACCGTGACGCCGCCGCGCCGTTGACGAGCGGCAGCTTCTCTCGCCGCCAATGCGCGACCGCCGTCATCGCTCTCATCTCCAAATAACGACTTCTGCGTTGAGGGCGAACAGAAATCAACATCCCCCGCCGGCACGCCATCGCGTAGCAACTCGCGAGCCGCCGCGCGCCACGCCTCGAAATGTTCCACCTCAATAACGCGCACGCTGCTTACACCTCGCCGGAATGGGCGGACCGCGCCGCATCAAACAAATCGAGCTGCCGCAATCCAGTCGGATTGCCGCCGAGCCGCGCCCGCAGCCACTCGCTCTCCAGATCCTTCGCCCGCGGCAGATGATCAATCGCCGCCACGAAGTGCTGCACCCGCCGCCACGGCAACCGCAGCTTCCGCAAGTCGGCCAACCGAATTGCCCGATGCCGCCGGCTATCGACAATCCGGTTCACCGACCGCACCCCGATCCCCGGAATCCGCAGCAACAACTCCCGCGGCGCCCGGTTCACGTCCATCGGAAACTGATCGCGATGCGCCAACGCCCACGCCAACTTCGGATCGATGTCGAGCGCCAAGTTCGGCGCCGCCGGCGTTACAATCTCATCCAGCTTGAACCCGTAAAACCGCAACAGCCAATCGGCCTGATAGAGCCGATGCTCGCGCACCAGCGGCGGCGACGCGGGCGGCAACCGATCGTCGGCGAACGGAATCGGACTAAACGCTGAGTAGTAAACGCGGCGCAACCGATGCCGCTGGTAAAGGTCGGTCGCCGTGCCGAGGATCGCCGCGTCAGGCGAATCGGTGGCGCCGACGATCATCTGCGTGCTTTGCCCCGCCGGTGCGAACGTCGGCGGCTTCAGCCCCGCCTTCCGGTCGTCGCGGCGCTGATCGATCTCCTCGCGAATATCGCCCATCGCCTCGTCGACGTCCTCGCGCCGTTTCTCCGGCGCGAGCTCCACCAAGTCCGCCGCCGTCGGCAACTCGATGTTAATGCTAATCCGATCGGCCCATCGGCCCGCCTCGATCGTAAGCCGCTCGGCCGCCTTCGGAATCGTCTTCAAATGAATGTAGCCGCCGAACCGATGGACCTCGCGCAGCGTCCTCGCCACGGCGATCAGTTGCTCCATCGTGTAATCGGGGTTCTGAATAATCCCCGAACTGAGGAAGAGCCCCTCGATGTAGTTGCGGCGATAAAACTCGATGGTGAGCCGCACGACTTCGTCGACCGTGAACCGCGCCCGCGGCACGTCGCTCGAGACGCGATTGATGCAGTATTTGCAGTCGTAGATGCAGTAGTTGGTGAGCAGAATTTTCAGCAGCGAGACGCATCGCCCGTCGGGAGTATAGCTATGGCAAATGCCCATCCCCTCGGTGCTGCCGAGCAAACTGCCGGCTCGCGTCTGCTTCGACCCGCTGCTCGCGCACGAAGCGTCGTACTTCGCGGCGTCGGCGAGGATTTCAAGTTTGTTGCGTACGTCCATGACGCCCCGTTTGGGTGAAATCGGCCGCGATGCGACCGCATCGGTTATTGGCTGGCGCGCAGAACACCTGGTCTTTCGTACACTACACTATATTCCTTGGCCAGAGCACGGGCCAGCCCGAGCGACGCGGTGACGCCTCGCGGCCCAAACCGGCGCGGCCCCAGGCTAGCGGAGGCGTACAGTCTCGCGCTGTCGACGAACGGCGGCGTCGCTGACAGCGTCTCGGCCATTGATATACTGGCGCCTGCATTAATCCGTCGATTCGCCCCTCAGGGGCTGTACGCTTCAAGGGCATGCATCGATGTCGAACGCATTCACTGCTTACCGCGATGAGAACGGCTCGCCGTTGGTGCGGCAATCGATCGTCGGATTCTTGGACATTCTAGGATTCTCGCAAGTCTCGACGTCTTGCCGGACTCTCGAAGATTCGCAGGCGGTGCTGGACAAGATTGCGGCCGCAATCGATGAGTCGCGGAAGCACGTTCGCGATTATTTCGCCGAGAGCGACCACGCTCGGCAACCTTGGTCGCTGAAGTTTTTCAGCGACAATCTCGTGCTCGGTCTGCCGATCGACCACGGCGACGCCAATACGGACTCCGCCATTGAGTTTGTCCTGCGTTGCACGCAGCGCTATCAGCTGAGTATGGCGTTGCGCGGTTACTTCGTGCGGGGAGCGCTGACGCAAGGCCCGCTCTGCTTGACCGACGAGATCATCTTCGGCTCCGCGTTGGTCGAATCGTATCAGCTCGAGTCGAAGGCTTCGATCGTTCCTCGCGTCGTCCTCACGGAGCCGTTACAACAGCTCGTTTCGCAAGCGAGCGATCGCGCTGGCTCGGCCGCAGCCTTGAAGTCGCTCATTTGCCGCGACGTCGATGGCTGGTGGTTCGTCAATTACCTGCAAGTCGCCGCGACTCCGCGGGGCGTCGAGTGGGAGGTAATTCGCCGTCACAAGGAAAGCATTCTCGATTCGCTTTCCCGGACGACGCGTCACGACGTGCTACCGAAGTATGGTTGGGCCTGCCGTTACCACAATGTGTTTTGCCATTGGCATCGCAATGCCCCAGGGTATGCGGATGCGTACCGCATCGACCGCGCTGACGAGCATTCGTCGATCCACTGCTTGGGCGACAGCGGTGCGGCGGCTGCGGTTTAGCCAACTAGTCGTCGTGTCGCGTCGCGTGGAAGTCGCGATGCGATTTTAGGCGACACCAGGCGTTTCCCCTAAGTGGTTGCTGGCTTAAGCGTTGCGTCCAAGTCGGGCGAAATAATCGTGTCGCCGAGGCGACATGAAGGGACTCTCGGGGGCGCCGGCCTAGCGATTGTTGTGGGCGATGGGTCCGCGAGAGCGCGAGTTTTTAAGGAGCGGGTGCGGGTTCCGTGTGAATGGAATACTGCACCTGCGATCCTAGCCAACGGGGCAGCGTCTGACAGCGCGTGATTTTCGGCCAGTGAGCGGATGCTCGGCGACGATGCGTCCTCGCGTCGGCAGAATGCCAGGATGCGTGCGGGCGTTTGCTTTCGCCAACTGCTACAATCAAGCTCGCGTTGGTTGGGCGTCTCGTACGCCGCAACCTTTACGTGCCCGTCCCCTCGTCACGAATCTAGAAACTTTGATGACTTCTCTTAGTGTCGCTGCGCGCCGCGGTTGGCTACGGCCCGGGGCGGGTTTGTCGCGAGTCTTGTTGATCGTCGCTTGTGTTGGCTGTGCCGCTGGGGCGCCGGAGCCGGTTGCTCCGCCGACGCCGAGCGTGACAGTCGCGGCGGTGACGGCTCGCGAGATCACCGATTTCGACGAGTACACTGGCCGAACCGAAGCGTCGGAGATTGTCGAGATTCGTTCTCGCATCTTTGGCTTCCTAAAAACGATCGACTTCAAAGATGGCGACTTCGTGAAGGAGGGGCAGACGCTCTTCACGATCGAGCCGGACGAGTATCAGGCGATTCACGAGCAGTCGCTCGCCAAGATTGCCGTCAACAGCGCCAATCTCGAACTCTCGCGCAGCAAGTTGGCGATGAAAGAAAAGCTGCGGCCCAACGGCGCGATTTCGCAGGAAGAGTATGAGGAAGCCGTGGCCGCGGTGCACGAGGCGGAGGCGACCATCGCGGCGGCCAAGGCCGATGCGAATCGGACCGCCGTCGATTTGAAGTACACCGAGATCAAGGCGCCGATCAGCGGTCGCGTCGATCGGGCGCTCGTCAGCAAGGGGAATCTGCTCACCGGCGGGCAAAGCTCCGGCACGTTGCTGACGACGATCGTCAACGAGCAGCCGATGTACGTCTATTTCGACGTCGACGAGCGTTCGCTGCTGCGTTACATGCGCCAGCGTCCGCCGGAGAAGTCGTCGACCGGCAACCTCAGCGACCAGGGCGTGGCGTGCTTTGTGCAGTTAGCCGACGAAAAGGATTTTCCACATCGCGGGCTGATCGACTTCGCCTCCGCCGCAGTGAACGCAAGCACCGGTACAGCTCGCCTGCGCGCTGTGTTTGAGAACGCCGATCACGCTCTCGCCAGCGGATTGTTCGTACGAATTCAAATCCCGGTGAGCAAGCCGTATGAGGCGTTGCTGATTCCTGAACGGGCGCTCTCGACTGATCAAAACACGAAGTTCGTCTACGTCGTCGGCGACGACGACGTCGCCAATCGCCGGGTTGTGGAGCTTGGCCGGCGCGAAGGCGAGTTGCGCGTCATCACTTCCGGCCTGTCGGCGGGCGATCGCGTGATCGTGAAGGGGATGCAGCGCGTGAAGCCAGGGCAGAAGGTTGACGCTGAAGTGGAGCCGCAAGCAACGACAGCCGCGCCTTCGAGCTAAGGCGCATTCGAATGATCTGCTCGCCCGTTGCCGTCGCAGCGGACGCTCGTCGTTTCCTTGTTCTCGAAGACGTCTCCATTACGCCTCGCATAAAACTTCATGGCGAAATTTTTCATCAACCGCCCGATCTTCGCCGCGGTGATCTCCGTGATCATCACGCTTGCCGGCGTCATTGCCGTGACGGGGCTGCCGGTGGCGCAGTATCCAGAGATCACGCCGCCAACGGTGCAGGTGAGTTGCTTCTACCCCGGCGCCAGTTCGCAGGTGGTCGCCGAAACGGTGGCGGCGCCGATCGAGCAGCAGGTGATCGGCGTCGAGAACATGCTCTACATGAACTCGCAGTCGACGAACGACGGCGGCTACAACCTCACGGTAACTTTTGCCGTCGGCACGAATCTCGACATGGCGCAAGTGCTGGTGCAGAACCGCGTCAATCTCGCGCTGCCGACGCTCCCCGCCGAGGTGAAGCAGACGGGCGTGAGCGTGAAGAAAAAGTCGCCGAGCATTTTGCTCGTGGTGAATCTCATCTCGCCAGAGGGGACTTACGATCAGCTGTACCTCAGCAATTACGCGACGATCAATTTGCGCGACGAGCTCGCGCAGATCACCGGCGTCGGCGACGTCACGTTCCTGGGGCAGCTTGATTACAGCATGCGGGCATGGCTCGACCCCGACAAAGTTGCGGCTCGCAACCTCTCGGCGAGCGACATTGTGACGGCGCTGCGCGAGCAGAACGTGCAGGTTGCCGCGGGGGCGCTGGGGCGTCCGCCAATTCCAACCGGCCAGGCGTTTCAATACACCCTCTCGACGCTCGGGCGGCTGACGACGCCGGAGGAGTTCGGCGAGATCGTCGTGAAGACCGGCGGCAGCGGCGAGACGACGCGCCTCCGCGACCTCGTGACCGACGTCCGCACCGACGACGCGGGCGTTGCGTTCGGCGGCATTCAGCTCGGCGCCAAGGTGGAGGATACGTCCTGTCGGCTCGACGGCCAGCCCTCGGTCGGCCTCGCGATCTTCCAGCAACCAGGATCGAACGCGCTCGACACGGCCGACGCCATTCGCGCCCGAATGGCGGAACTGAAGCGCAGCTTTCCGCCCGACGTCGATTACGCGATCGTCTACGATACGACGCCGTTCATCAACGAGTCGATTCACGAAGTTTTCAAGGCGCTCCGCGACGCGATCATTCTGGTCGCGGTGGTGGTGCTGGCGTTCCTCCAGTCGTGGCGGGCGACGCTCATTCCGCTGATCGCCGTGCCAGTGGCGATCATCGGTACGTTCGCGGTGATGATGGGACTTGGCTTCAGCATCAATAATCTGTCGCTCTTCGGACTGGTGCTGGCGATCGGCATCGTCGTCGACGATGCGATTGTCGTCGTCGAGGCGGTCGAGCATTACATTGCTCACGGCCTCGCGCCCAAGGCGGCCGCCGAGAAGGCGATGGGCGAGGTCACCGGGCCGATCATCGCGATCTCGCTGGTGCTGATGTGCGTGTTCATTCCGTGCGCGTTCATCTCTGGCATCACCGGACAGTTCTTCCGCCAGTTCGCGCTGACGATCGCGGTGTCGACGTTTTTCTCTGCAGTTAACTCGCTGACGCTCAGCCCGGCCCTGTGTGCACTGCTGCTCAAATCGAAAGGCGAGAAGCCCGATCCGCTCGCGCGCCTACTCAATCTTGCCCTCGGCTGGTTCTTTAAGCTCTTCAACTTGGGCTTCACGAAGGCGTCGGACGTTTACGGTCGCGTCGTCGGCATGCTGCTTCGCGGCAGCGTCGTCGTGCTCGCGGTGTACGGCGGGCTGCTTTACTTCACCTATGTCGGCTTCACTAGCGTGCCGACCGGGTTCATCCCGAACCAGGACAAAGGCTACCTCCTCGTCGACGTGCGGCTGCCCGACTCGGCCTCGCTCGAGCGGACGATGGCCGTCATGAATCAGGTCGAGGCGATCGCCCGCGGCGTCACCTCATCGCCAATCGAAGAGGAGCACGACGCCGTCGCTGCAGCCAGTCACGTCACCCTAGTCAGTGACGAATCTTCTGACGAACCGCACGCCCACGCCAGCGGCGGCATCCCCGGCATCGCCCACACCATCGCCATCTCCGGCCAGTCGATCGTTCAGAACGCCATCGGCTCGAACTACGGCACCGTCTACGTCATCCTCGACGACTTCCATCATCGCCATGGCGCTGAGCTCAACGCCGACGCCGTCGCCGCCAAACTTCGCGCTGCTTGCTACCGCGAGGTGCAGGAAGCGAACGTCGCCGTCTTCGGCGCCCCGCCGGTCGACGGCCTCGGCAGCGCCGGCGGGTTTAAGTTGATGGTTCGCGATCTTAGCGCCCTCGGTTTCGAACCGCTCCAAGAAGCGGCCGACGGACTCGCCGCCGCCGGCAACGAGCAGCCGGGCCTCGTTGGCTTGTTCAGCGCCTTCCGCGCCCGCACGCCGCAGATGTTCGTCGACGTCGACCGCGTTCGCTGCAAAGCGATGGGAGTCCAGCTCAACGAAGTCTTCCTCACGCTGCAGCTCTACCTCGGCGGTTACTACACGAACGACTTCAATCAGTTCGGCCGCACCTGGCAAGTGAACCTGCAGGGCGATCCAAAATTCCGTCTCAGCCCCGAGCAAGTTCGCCAACTGAAGGTCCGCAACCAGAATGGCGAAATGGTGCCGATCGGCAGCGTTGCCAGCATTCACGAGATCGCCGGCCCGGCGCTCGTCGTCCGTTACAACGGCAAGACGGCCGCCGCAATCAACGGCGGTTCGCTCCCCGGCGTCAGTTCCGGCACGGTCATCAGCACGATGAACCAGCTGGGCGACCAAGAGTTGCCGCAAGGAATGGATTTTCAATGGACCGAGCTCACGCTACTGCAAATCCTCGCCGGCAACACGGCGATGATCGTCTTCGCACTGGCGGTGGTGCTCGTCTTCCTCGTCCTCGCCGCTCAGTACGAAAGCCTCACGCTCCCCTTCGCGGTGATTCTCGTCGTGCCGATGTGCCTGCTATGCTCGGTGATCGGCGTCGCTCTGGCCGGGATGGATATGAACATTTTTGTGCAGATCGGCCTCGTCGTGCTCGTGGGCCTCGCCAGCAAGAACGCGATTCTCATCGTCGAGTTCGCGAAGGAGAAATCGGCTCAGGGGGTCGCGCCGCGCGAGGCGACGATCGAGGCCTGTCGCCTGCGTCTGCGGCCGATCATCATGACCTCGCTCGCCTTCATCCTTGGCGTCGTGCCGCTCGCCATCGCCGTCGGGGCCGGCGCTGAAATGCGCCGCGCGCTCGGCATCGCCGTCTTCTCCGGCATGCTCGGCGTCACGCTATTCGGCATCTTCTTAACGCCGGTCTTTTACTTTGTTCTAGCTCGCAGAACTGATCGGCGAACTCCGTCGTCAGCGTCCCGAACTGCCGAAAACGCGTCTCCCCAACACGAAGGCTGAAGAACACGGAACGCACAAAAACTCTCGCCGCAGCGAGTGGAAAAGCGAAGGCCTCTACAACGCCGCCGCCATCCCCAACAGCCCCGCCACAATCGCCGTAGTAATGATCACCGTGCGGAGCGTGAAACGACTGCCGAGACGGAGGGCGCCGACGCCGGCGAGGGCGAAGACGAGAGACGGATACCAGAGTGGGAAGTAATAAAACGGCCCAACAACCCCGAACCATCCAACCTTCTTGCCACCCTCTTCGGGATAGCCCAATTTCTCAAGCCTCGCCTCTTCACGGACGTGGAAAAAATACAGCTCGATCCCTGACCGGCGCGAGAAGTGCGGGGTTTTCCCTAAAGCCGCCATTCCGTCGGCAGACTGCAAAACAATCTTCTCGGACGCCAGTGGGTAACTCCAGTAGAAGTCATCCTCGCCCGAACCCCGCCAAGACAGCATCAAGAACGCCACGCTGACCGCGAAGCAAATCGTCGCCAGAGCGTAGCGGAGGTAGGTGAGCATTCGGGCAGTATAGCGGACGGCGAGGGCGGAAACTAATTGGCAAGGCAAGCCCGCCGGTTACATTGATTCGCATGGAACGACTCGCCTCGTGGCTACTGCTCGCGTTCGGCATCCTGATGGCCGCCAACGGCATTGCTTCAGGTCCTCATGCGTTTGGGGGCGGTCGTGGAGCGGTAGCGGCGCTAGTCTCCATCGGGCTGCTTTGCGCGCTCGTCGCCGGGTGGAGCTTGGCTCGACGCCGACAAGGATAGCCGGGTAGTAAAAAGCTGCCGGCGAAAGAGAGCTTCAGCACCGACGCCTGCAGGTGGCCGAAAATCGCCCGCTGCCAAACGCCGCTCCATCGGTTAGGCTCGCACATGCGGCATTCTTTTTCCGACGAACGCTCGCGCGCTCTTTGAAAACTCACGTCCCGCCGATCCAGCAGCCGCGGCCAACGCTCCGTTGTCGATCCGCGCGACCTCCAGTTCCGGCTCTGAGAACCAGCGCCTCGCGCCTCCAAACTCCCCTTACTGTCGCCTCCACGACGCGACATTAAGGAGGCCATCGCCGCAACACGAGCGGCGGTCGCCACTTAGAACAAAACCTTCGTGTCGCCTAAAATCGCATTCCGACGTTCACGCGACGCGACATGACGACACGACGTCTCGCGGCGCCAGTTTCAACCTCGAGCTCGACGCCGGCATCACGCCGTGTGACTGCCGCGTGCTGGAAAGATGACCGCGACGATCAATGTCGCGATTGGAAACGCGAGTACCCAACGCGGGCAATAATACTGAGCGAGCGTCCCCAAAAAGGCGCCGGCTAAGAATACGGCCCACAGTCCGCCAATGAGCACCGCTCGGCGCAAGTGCGTATCGTGCGGCCCTTCCGCAGCGTCGACCGGCAGTCGCAACCACGCCAGCGCCAAGTGCTCGGCCAGCTTGTGCAGCCCGCCTGAAACATAGCCGATGTTGACCGCCTGCCCGCCAATCTGCGTGATCGTGGCATTGAGGGCGCCCATCGACACGCACAATAGCGCCACGGAAAGCCACGCCAGCGGACTGACCGCATCGAGCACTGCTTGCGCCGCCAAGAGACCCGTGGCAATCAAGGCAACCGTGCGACCCGCGCGACGGTTCAGCGAATGCAGCAGCGTCACGCCGATAAACGCGCCGAGCACGAAGCAGACGATCGCGAGCAGACTGAGCGCGGCGACGGCAAACCGTCCCGACGCCGCCTCGACGCCGCCGCGAGTGGTGTTGCCGCTCATGAACGAGGCGTACACCTGGAACTGAATCAGCGCATACGCATCGACGTACCCGGCGACGCCGGCGAACGCAAACGCCGCTGCCCCTGAAAATCGGGACCACGATTCGTTTACCGGCGAAGCTTTCTCTTGGCTCATCATTCTTACTCAACCGCGAATCCTTGCTTGCGTGGCATCTGACTTATCGTCACTCGGCCCCCACATGCGCTCCCTTTTCCGCCACCGACCGCTTCATCAGCAACACCAACGGCACGAGGCAAATCGCCAGCACCGCCGCCAGCCAGAACACGTCGAAGTACGCCAGCGACGACGCCTGCTGCTGCCGCAGGTCGTCCAAGCTTTGCAGCGCCATCTGATGCGCCCCGATTGGATCGCCAGACTGCTTCAAAAACAATGCCTTGGCCTGAGCGAAATATTCGCTGACGTAGGGGTTAAGCGGATCGAGCAATTCGTTCAACCGGGCGAGATGGAACTGCTCGCGGCGTTCTTGAATCGTTTGGCTCATCGAGGTGCCGACGCTCCCCCCTTCGTTCCGCAGCAAACTGAACAGGGCGATCGCCGAGCCACGCAGCTCGCGCGGGATGTAGAGATACGCGGCGACGTTGATTGGCGCGAAGATCAACCCCAGCCCGCCGGTGAGCACCATCCGCGGGGCGATCACCTGCCACGGGCTGATCTCCAGATTCATGTACGCCATCCAGTAATTCGAAATCGCCAACACGACGAGCCCCGTGGCGATCAACCAGCGGGCGTCGAAGCCTCGTCCCAAGAGGGCGCTCACAATCACCAGCATCGAAATCGACGAGATGCCGCCCGGCGACAGCACGAGCCCGGCATGCAACGCGTCGTAACCGAACAACGTTTGCAACATCGCCGGCAGCGCGATGCTCGCGGCGTAGAGCACGGAGAACGCGCTGAAGATGATGATCGCCGACATCGTAAAGTTGCGTTCGCCGAGCACGCGCAGATTAATGAGCGGATTCTCCCGCCGCAACGACCGATAGACGAAGAGCGCGGCGCCAACCGTTAGCACCAAGGTCAGCGTCTGGATGCGGCCGAACGGATCGCCGAACCAATCCCACTCTTGTCCCTTGCTGAGCAGAATCTCCCAGCTAGAGATCGCGAGCGCCAACAGGCCGATGCCGATGTAGTCGAGGTTGAGCGGCTCGCTCCGCAGCTTCGCCCGCTGCTCTTTCAAGTATTCCGGATCACGCACCAGAAAGTAGCTCGCCGCGAACGCGAGCGCCCCGACGGGCAGGTTGACGTAAAAAATCCATCGCCAGCTGTAGGTGTCGACCAACCACCCGCCGAGCGTCGGACCCACGATCGGCCCGATGAGCGCCGCGACGCCGAACACCGACATCGCGGTCCCTTGCTTCTCCGGCGGGAACGTATCGATGAGGATCGCCTGGCTCGAAGGCTGCAGCCCGCCGCCGGCGAGCCCTTGCAAAATGCGACAAGCAATGATCTGCGACAGGCTTGTCGCGATGCCGCACAGCCCCGACGCAATCGTGAAGATGGCGATCGAGAGCAAAAAGTAATTACGTCGCCCCAGTCGCGCTGAAAGCCAGCCGCTGATCGTCAGCACAAACGCATTCGCGGCCAAGTAGCTGGTGATCACCCACTCGGCGTCGATCTCCGCCGCGGAAATGCCGCCGGCGATATACCGTAGCGCCACGTTGGCGATCGTCGTGTCGAGCACTTCCATGAACGTCGGCACGACCACCGCGGCCGCAATGATCCACGGATTGATGGCCGCGTTCGCAGGCGCTGCAGGTTGAGCCACAGTTCAGGTTCCTGAAGTCGTTGTCGAGACTTGCGAGGGGAACTGACGAGATCCCCGCCGTCGCCAAGGCAACTAGCGGGCCAGAGTGTTGTAGTGAGTGTTTGATCTGGGTGCCACTGGCATCTTGCCAGTGCTGAAGCGGGTACACGTTCAACGCCTCTCACTGGCAAGGCACCCGAGCGGCGGATGAAAACTTGCCTCAGCGACAACTATTTCGTCGCCACAACATTTCTCCACACGCAAAGCCGCCGAAAAATCAAGCAAAACCGCATCGGCACGACGCTTGCCTTGGGCCGTCCCGTCAACGCGGCCGCCGCACCATTTCGAGCCGCGATGAACCAACCGACTCAACTAACTTGGAGGGAGTTTAGCATGTCGCCCAGCCTGGAAACGCCGACCGCCGTCCCGCCGTCCGCCCGTATGATCAGCCGCTTGGCGCCGCCGATGCCGCCCCGCGACGCGAACGGCGGCGACACGAGCTTCATGAACAACGTTCCCGATCCGCTCCTCGCCGACAAGGAACTCCCGACGTTCAAGTTCGCCCTCGAACGTTCCGTCGGCAAGATCATCGGCAACAGCGAAGGCAAAGAAGTCACTGTCGAAGAACTGCCGATCTCCAAAGGGATCGCCGGCGTCTCGATGCGGCTTGAACCAGGCGCCATGCGCGAGATGCACTGGCACGCGACCGCCGCCGAATGGGCGTTTGTCGTCGAAGGCCGCGTCCGCACGACGGTGATCGATCCGCAAGGCAATTCTGAAACGAACGATTTTGAACCGGGCGACGTCTGGTTCTTCCCCCGCGGCCATGGCCACATGCTCGAGTGCCTCGGCAACGAGCCGTGCCACTTCGTGTTGATTTTCGACAACGGCTACTTCTCGGAGTTCGGCACCTTTAGCGTCACCGACTGGCTTGGCCACGTGCCGAAGGCGCTCTTGGCGAAGAACCTCGGCGTCGACGAGTCGCAGTTGGCCGATTACCCGACGAGCGAAGTCTACTTCGCCCGCGGCGCCGTGCCGCCGGAGGTCGCGCAAGCCCCGCTGCATGGCACGCAACAACCGCCGCTCACGCACAAGTACCGCATGCTCGCCGAACCGCCGCACGGCGTCTTCGCCGGCGGGCAAGAGTGGCGCGTCGATTCGACGAACTTCCCCATCTCAAAGACGATGGCCGGCGTCATCCTCGACCTGCGGCCCGGCGCGTTGCGAGAACTCCACTGGCACCCCACTGCCGACGAATGGCAATACGTCGTCGAAGGCAAAGTGAGCGTCACACTGTTCGGCTCGCACGGTCGCTTCCGCACCGAGATCCTCGAAGCGGGCGACGTCGGCTACATCCCGCAAGGCTACGGCCACTCGATCGAGAATATCGGCGACGGCGACGCTCGCTTGCTGATCGGCTTCAACAGCGGCGTCTATGCATCGATCGGCCTCTCGCAATGGCTCGCAGGCAATCCAAAAGATGTGCTCGCGACGAACTTTAGCCAACCGGCCGATTCGTTCGACGACATCCCGCACGAGGAAGTCTTCGTCGCTGCAGAGACGCGGTAGCAATCCTCACGCTCGCTAGGCTTTGTCTCAAAAGCGCTGTTCGAGCGAGTTGCATCTTTTTCTCCCGGAGGGAGATTCGACAATAGCCCAGCAATTCATTGCTGGGTCATGGCTCCGCCGTGAGGACCGATGTCCCGTAGGGACAATTGAAATGCTTAGTCATTCAGTCGTCCCTACGGGACTTCTTAATGGGCCGGGGCTGTTTACCCAGCAATGAATTGCTGGGCTATTGTCGGTCGTCCCGCTGGGACGTTTTCTTACCTTGGAGCGTTAGCGCCAGAGTTCCAATTACAACCAAAGGCGTTTTGGGACAAAGCCTAGTCAATCAAGTAGCTGCGTCGCATCAATCGCTTCGACTTCGCGCATCAATCGCTCGCATAACGACTCCATGCGGTCCATCAGCGGGCCGCATGGAGTCAGTTCGTTGCGTGCGGCATGCTCTTCGATTGCCGTGGCGACGCCACCCGCGATGCTGGAGAAGGCGCTGAGCATTCCGCTGAGTTTGTGGGCCGCCTCGCGCAGGGCCGCTGCGTCGCCCGCTTGAAACGCGACGCGAACGCTCGTCCACAATGCCGGAAGTTGCTCGGCGAACACGACCTTCATTCGCTCCAGAATCGCCGGCTCCCCGCCGCAACTCGCGGAGATCACAACCAAGTCGAGCAGCGAATCGCCGGCAACCGCTGGCGGCGTTTTCTTCTGCTCCACGCCAGGCGAAGCAGCCGCAGCGATCGTGTTCGTACTCATAAAACTCGCTAACGCCGCGTTGAGCGCCTCGCCGCGGATCGGCTTCGTGAGAAACCCATCCATCCCCGCCGCAAGGCACCGATCGCGATCCTCCGTTCCCGAGCGAGCGGTAAGCGCGAAAATCGGCAGCCGTCGTTTGGTCCCCGCTTCCGCCGTACGAATCGCCGCGACAACTTGAAAGCCGTCGAGCTCCGGCATGTGGAGATCGAGCAATAGCAGGTCGAACGCGCCGTTCGAGGCGAGCGTCAGTGCTTCGCGACCGTTGCGGGCGAGCGTCACTACGTGGCCGCGTTGACTTAGCAGCTGCTCCATCAGCTGCGAATTGAACTCGTTGTCCTCGGCGACCAGAATCTTCAGCGATCGCTGCGCGGCAGCGGAAGCGCCGGGAAGCGTGCGAGCATCCGGCGTCGGCAGTTCAACCGTTGCCGGCTCGCTGGCGTCGATCAGTAGCGACGCAGTAAATGCAAACGAGCTCCCCGCGCCGGCGACGCTCTCGACCGAGATATAGCCCCCCATCAGTTCCACCAATTGGGCGGCAATCGTCAGTCCTAAGCCTGTCCCGCCGTACTTGCGAGTGGTCGACGTATCCTCCTGCTCGAACGGTAAGAAGATCGCTGCCAGCTTTTCAGACGGGATGCCGATGCCAGTGTCGGTAACGGTGAAGCGAATTCTTCGCGTGTCGCTCGACGCTTCGTCGTCGCCGGCCAGTTCCACGCCGACCGCGACCTCGCCGCGCTCGGTGAACTTGATCGCGTTGCCGACGAGGTTGATCACCACTTGCCGCAACCGGCCAACGTCGCCAACGAGCTTGTCGGGAACGTCGGCATCGACCGACGCGACGAGCGGCAGTCCCTTCCGATCGGCGCGAACCGCGAGTGCACGAATCGTCTCGTCGATCATCGACCGCAGCGAGAAAGCGACCTGCTCCAGCTGGACTTTGCCCGCTTCGATCTTCGAGAAGTCGAGCAAGTCGTTGATGATCACCAACAGGTTATCGGCCGACGATTTGACCGTTTCGAGATATTGCTTTTGATTTGGTTCGAGCCGCGTATCGAGCGTCAGCTCCGTCATGCCGATGATCGCGTTCATCGGCGTGCGAATCTCGTGGCTGACGTTCGCCAGAAATTCGCCCTTCGCACGATTGGCTTGCTCGGCCGTTTCCTTCGCATGCAGCAGTTCGGTCGCGAAGGCGACTCGCTCGGTGACGTCGCGATAGTTGGCGACGATCCCCGCCACCGTCGCGTCGGCCAGCAGATTCTGGCCGATCGCCTCAGCGCTTCGCCACGAACCACTCGCGGTCCGCAGCCGGCATTCCACTTTGATCAGTTCCAGCGGCGACGCGAGCAACCGCTCGAAAAACTCTCGCTTCCGCGGCAAATCGTCGGGATGAATAATCGCGTCGCGATAAATGTTCTTCCCAATGAACTCGTCGGCCGCAATCCCCAGCACGCGCTCGACCGACGGCGTTTGATAGAGAATATTTCCCTCGGCGTCGAACACGCTGATGACGTCGGACGAGTTCGTCACGAGGTAGCGAAACCGCTCTTCCGTTTGCCGCAGGGCTTCGTCGGCGCGCAGCCGCGCCTCGGCGAGCAACCGCCGCTGCGCTCGATGGAGCGCTTCGCTCATCGCGCTGATGAAGACGCCGGTGATGACGAACAGCACGAGCGCCACCGTCTCGCCGACCGCTCCGTCCAACGACTCGGTCAGGAAATCGTCAAGCAAGAAGTGCCCCAGCAACGCACAAAGGAAAGTTACCAGCAAGCCGGGCCACATGCCGCCGAAGTAAGCCGCGAAAATCACCGACGGTAGAAAGGTGCTGTAGAGCCCGCGCTCGCCGATGTGAGGCGCGAGCCAGTATCGCAGCAGTAGCCCGAACGCAGTCGCGATGAGCGCCGTCACATACGCGGTCGCCTGAGAGCGCGGACTCTCGTGCGACTGATCGAAGAATTGCCGCAGCCGCAAGTTACGCAGCCAAGATGGCGCCATAGTGACTCAACCGTTGTTAGAAGCGAACTCCCACTGCCACGCTAGACAACGCACCGCCGGCCCAGGACAATGCAGCAGGCGGCAACGCCACCGCTGCGCGCCCACCGCTAAGAGAACCTTCATGGCCCACCTGCTGCTGATCGACGACGACGTCGCTCTCGTCCCTGAACAAGTCAGCCAGGCATTCGCGGCTCCGACGCATCGCGTTGACATTGCTCACACCGGCGCAGCGGGGTTGGCGCAAATTTCGAACGATCCGCCCGACGTCATTTTGCTTGATGTTCGCCTGCCGGACCAGTCGGGTCTCGACGTCTATTTGCAGATCAAAGCGCTCGACGCGCGGATTCCCGTGATCTTCATCACGATGACCAAGGGCGCCGAGCTCGCCATCGAGGCGATGAAGCTCGGAGCGTTCGAATACCTGTTCAAGCCGTTGAATTTGAACGAGCTGCGCCGCGTCGTTGGCGAAGCGGTCGAGGTTTCCCGCCGCATGCGGCAACCAGCCGTGATGGCGCAAGAGCTTCCCGCGGACGACGTCGACGGCGCCATCGTCGGCGGGTGTGCGGCGATGCTGGACGTTTACAAGTCGATCGGCCGCGTCGCGGCGCAAGACGTGCCGGTGCTGATCACCGGCGAAAGCGGCACCGGCAAGGAGCTTGTCGCCCGCGCCGTTTACCAGCATGGCGCCCGCTCAAAGGGGCCTTTTCTGGCGCTCAACTGCGCGGCCATTCCGGAGAACCTGCTCGAGAGCGAACTCTTCGGCCACGAGAAGGGCGCCTTCACCGGCGCCGACCGCCGCCGCATCGGCAAGTTCGAACAGTGCAACGGCGGCACGCTGTTCCTCGACGAGATTGGCGACATGCCAATCGCGCTGCAAGCAAAAATCTTGCGGCTGATCCAAGAGCAAGAGTTCGAACGCGTCGGCGGCGGTGAGACGATACGCACCGACGTGCGGCTGATTGCCGCAACGCATCGCGATTTGAGAGCGTGGTCGGAGGAAGGGAAGTTCCGGGCCGACCTCTACTACCGGCTCGGCGTGTTCACGATCCGCTTGCCGGCGCTCCGCGAGCGAGACGGCGACGTGGCGACGCTCGTTCATTTCTATGTGCGTAAGTTTTCGCAAGAGCTCGGACGCGACATTCGCGAGATCTCGCCCGAAGCGATGGCCCGGCTCTCCGCGTATTCATGGCCCGGCAACATTCGCGAACTGCAAAGCGTCCTCAAGCAAGCGCTGCTGCGAGCCAGCGGCCCGACGCTGCTCGATAGCTTCTTGCCGGAACTCGCCCCCAGCACTGCGACGCCGGCCGAAGCGAGCGGCAGCGCAACGGGCGGCTTCCCGCTCGATGCGCTCATTGCCGAACGGCTCACGCCCGAGATGGCCAACCTCTACGCCGAAGTTCACGGGCTGGTCGATCGCGTGCTGCTGGCCCGCGTACTGGAGCACACCAACGGCAACCAACACCAGGCGGCGAAGATCCTCGGTATCGCGCGGCAAACGCTGCGGATGAAACTCCGCGACCTCGGGCTGCAGGTGACGCACGCGGTCGAGTCGTCGGACGAGAACTGAGTCGATGAGTTCGTCACTCTAGACTTCGCCACCTCACCTGCATTTCAGCCCCTGGCTCCGCCAGGGGGTCGGTCACCATCTTGGTTGGCATTGCCCCGCGTAACGCTACCCCCTGGCGGAGCCAGGGGCTGCAGTTGCGACGGCGATACAATGCTTCATCCTCTCGATGAAGCATCAGCCGCCCGGCGTCGGGTCAACCGCCGCCGTCGGCAGCTGCAGCGGATACTGCAAGAACTTCCCGGCGTTCGGCCCCGTCGCCTCTTTCCGATAGTAAACGTACGGCTCGACCGACAGCCCTACGAACAGCGGCGCCACGTCCGGGTCGTAGTCGACCAAGTCAATCCGTACCGGCAGCCGCTGCACGATCTTCACGAAGTTGCCAGTCGCATTCTGCGGCGGCAGCAGAGCCAGCGTCTGTCCAGTCCCCATCTCGAAGCCGCTGATGCGTCCCTTGAACTCGCGACGGCCGCCGTACATATCAACCTCCAGCGACACCGGCTGGCCAATCCGTAGATTCGCGAGTTGCGTCTCTTTGAAGTTCGCGTCGACCCAGATCTCGGTGAGCGACCGCACCGCCATCAAGCTCTGGCCCGCCGTCACGTTGTTGCCGGGGTTCACATTGCGACGCGTGACGACGCCGTCAATATCGCTTACCACGGTGCAGTAGCGGAGGTCGAGCTCCGCCTGCTCCAAATCGCGGCGAGCCTGCAGCACGTTCGCCTCGGCCTGCTTCACCTCGGGCGATTCGGGAACGAGTTCTTCCAGCACGCGATTTGCATTACCCTTTTCGTCCCACAGATGGAACTGTTCGAGCACCGCCTCCGGCGTCGCGTCGACGCTCGCCAACGGCAGCCCGATTTGGGCCATCGTCTCGATCATGCTCGCCAGCGCTGCCCGCACTTGCGAGAAGGTTTGCACCAAGTCGGCCGGCGTATCGTCCAGCTCGCCCCCTTCCGCCGGCTTGGCAGACAGGCCAAGGGCCACCCGCGTGGCATACACATTCTGCAGCGCCTGCTCGACGCTCGCCTCATCGACCCGCGTTTGCTCAATCCGCTCATCGAGCTCTTCCTGGCTGATCGCCCCCTTCGGCGCCAGCCGTTCGGCGCGGTGTAAATTCACCAGCCCGAGATCGCGCGTGGCGATATTGCTTTTGTAGGTCGCCACGTTGGCGTGCAAGTTTGCGATCTGCGTCGCCACTTGCTCCATCGAAGTCTCCAGTTGCCACCGCTCCGAACGAATGGCCGCTTCCAGCCCGCGCACATTGGCTTGAGCGACGACGAGTTCTGCTTCCGCGGCGTCAACGGCCGCCTTCTTCACCTCCACTGCCACGCGAAACGGCTCGGGGTCGAGCTCCACCAGCACGTCGCCGCGCTTCACGCGAATGTTGTCGTCCACCAGCACCCGCGTCACCTGCCCGCCGACGCGCGGCGCGACAAAAGTCACGTGGCCATTCACGTAGGCGTCGTCGGTCGACACCGTGGTGAACGCCGTCCGCACCACCGGCACGATGAAGTACAGCACGAGCACCGTCGCCGCGATCGCCAACGCGATGTAGAGCGCCATCCGCTTCGGCGTTGCCCCGGCGTCGCTCGGCTCGGCAGCCGCATCGACCGGCGTAGCGCCTCTCCCCGAAAGCCACGACGGTTTTTCCACACCCTGGCGAACCGGTGCGACCGGAGCCGGCGCACTCGGCGTCACCGGAACCGGCGTGCTCGGCGCCAACTGAGCGGGAGCGACTGGGGCGGAAGCGACGCTGCTGGTGGTGGATGAAGTGTTCATGCCGGCTACAAACGCACTTTCGGCGCCAGGACGTCGCAACGAGTAGCGCGGCCCGCAATCCTCGCAGAAACGCCCGCTGCATCTCACCGCTCCGAGTCGCTCGCTATTCCTCACTCTCCACGCCCGGGAAACTTTGTAGTCGCCGAGGCAATTTTCTAGTCGAACGTCCGGCGACGGCCGCAGTGCAAAACCGGCCTCGCCTGCGAAAAACCCCTGGTTTTACCGCGTTTCCGCAGATGGCACGCCGGTTGCGAATAGCCGCAACCACAGTGGGGATAACCGTGGTCCTCGCAGCCCCCCCACGAGGAGCGAATCATGCCAACCGAACCAACTAACGCCGCCTCCCGCATTCTGCCGGCCGGCGAGCGCGCCCCCGAGTTTTGCCTCCACAGCACGCCCGATCAAACGGTCACGTGCGGCGACTTCCTCGGCCGCCCGCTCGTGCTCGTCTTTTACCCCGCTGATTGGAGCCCCGTCTGCGGCGACCAACTCGCGCTCTACAACGAGCTCCTTCCCGAGTTCCAAAAGTACGACGCACAAATCGTCGGCATCTCGGTCGACGGCATTTGGTGCCACCTCGCCTACGCCGAGCAACGCAAACTTCACTTTCCGCTCCTCTCCGATTTCCAACCGAAAGGCGCCGTCGCCGAAGCGTTCGGCGTCTATCGCGAAGGGGAGGGTGTCTCAGGGCGGGCCCTTTTCGTCATCGACGCGGAAGGGATCATTCGCTGGAGCTACCTCTCGCCGGTCGGAGTAAACCCCGGCGCCGACGGCATCTTGCGAGCCCTCGAACAACTCACCATTTCAACCGGAGCCCACTCATGAAAACCGCCGACGCCGCCCAACTCACTCTCCCGGTCTCGGCGCGAGACCACCAATTCGGCGACCGCCGCGCCGCCGTCACCGTCGTCGAATACGGCGACTACGAATGCCCCTACTGCGCACGAGCCCACTTGGTGGTGAAGGACCTCGCCGATCGCCTCGGCGATGCGTGGAACTTCGTGTTCCGCAACTTCCCGCTGACGACGATTCATCCGCACGCCCAACATGCCGCCGAGGCCGCCGAAGCCGCCGGCGCCCAAGGCCTGTTCTGGGAAATGCACGACTACCTGTTCCTCCACCAAGACTCGCTCTCCGACCGCGACCTGGTCCGCGATGCATCGCTACTCGGCGTCGAAGAACAACAGTTCGTCGACGACCTCCGCGACCACAAATTCGCCGACCGAGTCCGCGAAGATTTCCTCAGCGGCGCCCGCAGCGGCGTCAACGGCACGCCAACGTTCTTCATCAACGGCGTCCGCTACGACGGGCCCATCGAAAGTGGTTCGATACTTGCAGCGATTGAATTAGCCTCCGCTAGCGGCTGATTCAATCGAACCGAGCCCTATCGCGCTGCTGGACTAGTCGCTTAAGCAACCAGTCCGAACCCTCACGAACGCACGCCCCCCATCGCATTCTCTGAACCCCGACCCCCAACCCCCGAACCCTTCCCGCTGCCCCCGCATAAGGAGTCTCCCCATGTCCGCCGCCGCCCACGCCCTCGACCCGGCTCTCGATCCCGCCATCGATCACCGCATCCGCGCGTTCCTCAAGAAGCTCAACGCCGCCGGCGGCCCGCCGATGGAAGAGATGACGCCCGCAGACGCGCGGGCGGTCCTCGTGAACGCCCAGAAGTCAGTCCCGGTCAATCTGCGGCCGGCCGACGTCAGCGAGCGGACGATCACTCAAGACGGCTTGCAGGTCGATCTCACCATCGTTCGCCCCGCCGGCGTGACGACGACGCTGCCGGTCTTCATGTTCTTCCACGGCGGCGGCTGGGTGCTCGGCGATTACCCAACGCACGAACGGCTGATCCGCGACATCGTTGCGGAATCTGGCGCCGTCGCCGTCTACGTCGGCTACACGCCGTCGCCCGAAGCCCAGTACCCCACGGCCATCAACCAGGTGTATGCCGCCACGAAGTGGGTCGCAGCGCACGGCAGCGAAATCAACGTCGACGGCAGCCGCCTCGCCGTCGTCGGCAACAGCGTCGGCGGCAACATGGCCGCCGTCGTCGCCCACATGGCCAAAGACCAAGCCGGCCCCGCGCTCCGCCTGCAAGTCCTCATGTGGCCGGTGACCGACGCCTACTTCGAAACCGAATCGTACGAGCAATACGCCGAAGGCCGGTTCCTCACCCGCAACATGATGAAGTGGTTCTGGGACAACTACACCACCGACCCGAACGAACGCTCCGAAATCTACGCCTCGCCCCTCCGCGCAATGACCGAGGAACTCCAAGGCCTGCCGCCGGCGCTGGTGCTCACGGCCGGCAACGACGTCCTCCGCGACGAAGGCGAAGAATACGCCCGCAAGCTAGACGTCGCCGGCGTCGACGTGACGGCCGTCCGCTACGAAGGGATGATCCACGACTGGGGCCTGCTGAACCCGCTCAGCAAAGTCCCGGCGGTGCGAGCCTCGCTGCGGCAAGTGGCTGCGGAGATCAAACATCATCTGCGGTAGCGAGCAGGACGGCGAAAGTGTAGTGCAATGAAAATTGATCAACTGCGCGACGGCCGATTGTAAGGCAGCGAGATGCCGTGTTCACCGAGAACGCGCTCGTAGTGGGCTAATCGTCCCAGCAGAGCGTCTCGAACTTCCGCTGCTGCGTCGATCAGTTCTTCATCGCCGGATCGCTCCGCTATCGAGCACACTAATTCTGCGTTGCAAAGCAGGTTACTCAACGAGTCGCCCTGGATGACGCAGCCAGGAAAGCGACGCCCGGGCATGCGGACGATGTCGGAATTTGATGCTTCGGAATAGACTTCAATTTCTTTAATTTCCATCTGCATTCCGCGATTGGCCAAGTTCGCCACTTCACCGCCCCCGCTCCCCAGCCGTTAGTTCCTGAAGCTTCTTGCGCTAGCCTTGCTCCCCCCCCGCTGGCCGCAAGAAACACTTCGAGGCTGCGTTGGGAAATATCTTATCGAACATATCGACATAGTCTGGACCGCCATCAGGGTAGCGGCTGCGATACTCCTGCAGCATGGAGCGAGTTAGCGCCACATCCCAGCAGCCCCACCCGTAAACTTCGACGGGCAGGTTGTGGAACGCATCGGCTAACGCTTCCACCTGCGCAGCCCGATCCGAGATGGATCGCAATTCGATGAAAGCCGCGTGCAGAAGCTCTGCCAACGCACGTCGCTGATTGTCGTCGGGCAATGGGTCTCGTTCCATGCCGCCCACTATACCCGCTGGCGAGGGGCGGGGCGAAAGCTAGTCACTTCATCCACGTCGCGGCAGCCAGAATCGCCGCCATCACCGCGACAATGGCCATCGCATGGAGCCCGTCGCGAACGCTAAACCGCTTGACCGATATAGAAACCCCGACGAGCCGGCCAAGCGCCGCGATCGATGCTATGAACGCTAGAGCAATCAGGATATTGAGCGTTCGCTCCTCCATCCCCGCATTCTACCCCCGCCGCGCCCTAGTGAAAGAAGACCTAGACGACCGATTCTGAGTCGCAGAACTCAGCTAGAATCCCCACCACGCTGAGCGCACCGGCGGCGACGAGGGTGGAACGTCCAGGACTATTGGAACGACTGGAACCGCGGGATTCACTGCTTGCATGGCGGGTGCAAGATGATTGATGTACGCCTCGGGGAAAGCGCGGCGCAGCTTCGTCGTATGGCCGTAGAACTCGGAGTCTGGCGGAATGTCGATTGACCAGACGGCTCGATCGCCAAGCAAAGCGCGTAGAAGCGTGGCTTGATCGCCATACTTGACGTAAACGCCGCCGGCTCGGGCGCGAGTGAGGAGCGCCTTCCGCTCGTGGACGATGCTCGCCTGCCAAACAAGAATGGCGGCAATGGGGACCACAATGAGCAGCATCCTCACGCTGAAGCGGAAGCGGCAGTGCTTTGGAGCTTCACTCATGCCGCCCATTTTAACGGCCGCCGAGACGGATGGGAGGGGAGCCTTGCAAAACAAATGTCTCGGAGAGAGATTGGCGTATTCTGATCCCCTTGGAGCCATCCATGACGACGCTCGAAGAGTTCATCTCTGAATCGCTGGACCAAATTTTAAACGCCGTAGCGGTTGCTCAGTCTCGCGCGAAGGTTATGGGCGCCGTGGTCGCCCCAACGCTAGTGGCGCGCCGCGGTGACGCGGCGGAACTCTCAGATGAGAATTGGCATATCCCTACCACAGTCGAGTTCGACGTAGCTGTGACGGCTACAGACGGGAAAGCCACCAAAGGAGGCATAGGCGTCGTTGCAGGACTCGTCAGCCTGGGCACGACCGGGCAGTCCGAAAAGCTATCCGAGACAATCAGCCGAATCAAATTCAGCGTCCCGATTTTCTTTCCAGACAGAAAACGAGACTCGAGCGGTCCAAGCGGATTCGTCGGAACTGCATAAGTTGCAGCTAGGAGCTTGCTTGAATGAGCGACTGGAGCAGAAAAATAGAGATCGATCCCGACTGGCAAGATTACGAAATCCAGATCACGCCAGGATGGACTCGCAAGGTCTCTGACTCTACGTCGAGACGCAACCGACTGATCCCAGTCTTCTACGATTTCGCTGCGGATTTGAGCGGTGCGACAATGGCAGCCAGTCTGCCGTACCTCCTCACCTCAAATATAGTCCACTACCACAAGGGCTACGTTCAAGCAAAAGAAGAGCCCACCACAAGCCAACGTCTCGCCGATGTCGTGACGCTGCTGCTCGCACGCAAGCTCAGAGGCAGAGCAAACCTCACTGCCGACCAGCTGCTCGAAATTCAGAGTGCGTGCTTAGAGATCCAGCAGGAATTCAAAGTCGCCTACGCACAGACCAGCGGTATCAGTCACGACTACGTCTGGGACGGTTTCATGAAGGAACCTCGCACTCATCGCATGGCGTGGCACAGCCAGCAGCTTTGCTTCGTTGCAGCGTTCTCTGCGTTCGAAAACTTCCTTGTCCAATCGGTTGCCGTCGCCATGAAGCAGCCCACTTTCAAGAAAAAGCGAGCCGAAGAGTTTCCCGAACTTCGCGACGCCTTTGGACAGGCAATCTACGATCAGAGTTGGAGCGACAAATACATGGCGTCGGTTCGACTTGCTAGAAATGCCATTCTTCACAATGGTGGGCGAGAAACAGATTCCCTGAGAACGCTGGGGCACGGGTTCCTCGTGAAGGAGAAAATGCTGCAAATAAAGGCTAGCGACAATACTCGATTGCTCAGGCACCTCGAAGCGTCCGCAGAAAGCATCATTCACGTCGGCAGCCAGATTCCGGCCGTAATCCGTGAAAAGAAGAGACGACGAAAGCGAAGGCGCTAAGGAACTTATCTATGACTTTCGTACTAGCCTGGAAGCACGCGAAGCATGTCTATCTTTGTGCAGATAGCGCGGTCACCTACCCTAGTTTGCCTCCTGATAGCGACCTAACTACTGCATTTGGCGAAAACTCGGGCGACAGTACTAACTCACTCGTGGACGAACGAGCAATGAAGCTCGTGAATTTAGGACAGGCCATTGTTGGTTTATGCGGAGATTACTCAATTGCCCGCAGAGTGCTGCTCGCACTTCGAGACGAACTAATCCACCAGCCTCCCAAGGAGGCTTTTTCCGCTGCATTGCGAGACTATGAGCCACAAGACGACTTGCGCAAAATTAAGTTGGTCATAGCATGGCCCCAGGGCACTGAGGCTGTAGCGTGTGGCTACAACGCAGATGGGGGCGGCCGAATCGAAGACTTGGAGTCCGACCACGCATTTCGACTTAGTGGAACTTCTATGCATCGTGAGCTCACGATCGAGGCGATCGCAAAGGTCACGAAATCGGCAGCCACTCCCGCTCAGCAACTCGCTTGCATCCTGTCTTTACTTCAAAGCTATGGGGTCAATCGCAACTATCTCCAAGAAGGAATTGGCGGCGCCTATTGTGGCGCGGTCGTTACGCCATCTGAAATCAAGTGGCAGGGCGACATCATGTATATCATCACGCAACCGGGCCAATACTTGACGCACGCTATTACGACTCGCATTCGAGACAACGTTCTGACTGTTCAAACAACGATTGGCAGCCGAACTAAGGTCATGGCGGAACTTCTCAGCAGCGGGCCACTAGATGATTGGCTCAGCGAGCATAAGTTTGAGATAGAGGGAGTCATGAGCGACTACTCATTCGATTTTGTGTCGTTTCTGACAGCGGGATATCCCATTTGCACAGTCGTTGAAATGAACGGCGCTGAGAAGTCCGCTGATTTGCGGATGCCCAAGGTAGTTGCGGTGTTAGGCAGTGATGAATTGCAAATGGAGTTAGAGATGTCGGCCAGAGTGAGAGAAGCAACGGTGCAGCCGTCTATCGCGGAGGACAGTGGCACAGTGCGGCCGAAGTTAACCTTCTTCGAATTTGCACCCCATCAATGCGAGATGACCGTGCGTTGAACTGGGACGCTACTCGCACGACTACGGCTACAAAAAAGCAGGCTGCGGAAGTTTAATATTTCCGCATCCGCCAGCAGTGAGTTGCACCGCCTCTGGCATCCCGCGCAGCTGGAGCCGTTGTCTACCTCGGTCGACTTCAGCATCGGTGCCTGCAAGTGGCCGAAAATCGCGCGCTGCAAAATGCCGCTCCATCGGTTAGGCTCGCATGTGCGGCATTCTGTTCAGACGTATGCCCGCGCGCTCTTTGAAAGCTCACGTCTCGCCGATCCATCGGTCGCCGCCACGGCTCCGTTGTCGGTCCGCGCGACCTCCAGTTCCGGCCCTCAGAACCAGCGCCTCGCGCCTCGAAACTCTCCTTAATGTCGCCTCCGCGACGCGACATGAACGCGACCATCGCCGCAACACGCGTGGCGGTCGCCACTTAGAACAAAACCTTAGTGTCGCCTAAAATCGCATTGCGACTTTTACGCGATGCGACATGACGCGACACGATGTCTCGCAGGGCTCAAGCGACAGTCCGTGAATAGCAGATTCATGTTGGGCGAAGCGACGCATTTGGCAGCTCGTTGCAGCTGCTAGATCCCTCGCTCCGCTCGGGATGACAAGCAATGGGGCAGAAACCTGCCGGCTTCAAAAGAAAGGCAGCCCAATAAAAAAACCCTCGCCGAGGCAAGGGTGATTCGCAATGCGTCGCCGCCCGCGAGGGAGCAACCGACAATGTAAAAGTAGCGGAGGAGGGATTCGAACCCCCGACACGCGGATTATGATTCCGCTGCTCTAACCGACTGAGCTACTCCGCCGAAGCGAGATCCGTCGCCGCTTGAGGTCGGAAACCCCAAGAAACTCGGCCAATCTGCGGGTCGCAGTGGCGAGGCGGCGGCAGCGTCCCGAGGCTCCTCGGGACGGCGTCTCGCAATTCTACTCTCCATTTCGGCGTTGCGAAACCCTTCCTGCAGGCGGCCGCCGCAACGCCCGATTTTGCCGATTTTCAGGCTGCCTGAGGGGCCTCCCGCGCCTGCGGAAGCAGCCGGCTCAGCTCCCCTGGGCCTGCTTCCGCGAGACGGCGATCCGCTTCCGTTCGACGTCGACCTCCAGCACCTTCACGCGAACCAGATCGCCGACGGCGACCACTTCCGACGGGTCGTTGATGTAGGCGTTGGCGAGCTGCGAAATATGAATGAGCGCGTCCTGGTGGACGCCGACGTCGACGAAGGCGCCGAACTTGGTGACGTTCGTGACGACGCCGTCGAGCAGCATCCCGGGGCGGACGTCGCCGATCGCGTTGACGCCGTCGCTGAACTTTACTTGGCGGAACTCGCTCCGCGGGTCGCGGCCCGGCTTGGCGAGCTCGGCGATGATGTCGGCGACGGTCGGCAGGCCAAACGTCTTGTCGACGAACTCGGCGGGCTGCAGCCGCGAAGTGAGCGCGGCGTTGCCGACGAGTTCGCGGGAGTCGACGCTCAACGACTTCGCCATCCGCGAAACGACGCTGTAGCTTTCGGGATGGACGGCAGAATCATCGAGCGGCTCGGCGCCTTGGCGCACCCGCAAGAAGCCGGCCGCTTGCTCATACGCCTTCGGGCCGAGCTTCGGGACCTTGAGTAACTTCGCGCGGCTATCGAAGCGGCCGTTCGCATCGCGGTACTCGACGATCCGCTCGGCCAGCTTCGGGCCGATGCCGGCGACATAAGAGAGGAGGGCAGGGCTCGCCAGATTGAGGTCAACGCCAACCGAATTGACGCACGACTCGACCTCGCGGCCGAGCGCCGACTGCAGCTGCTTCTGGTTGACGTCGTGCTGGTACTGGCCGACGCCGATCGACTTGGGGTCGAGTTTCACCAGCTCGGCGAGCGGATCTTGCAGGCGGTGCGCGATGCTGATGGCGCCGCGGATCGTCACGTCGAGGTCGGGGTACTCGCTCACCGCGAGTTCGCTGGCGGAGTAGATCGAGGCGCCCGATTCGCTCACCATTGCTTTGATGACATCGCTGCCGAGCGACTTGAGCACCCCGGTGACGAAGTCGTCGGTCTCGCGCGAGGCAGTGCCGTTGCCGATGGCGATCAGGCGGACGTTGTGCTTGGCGATGAGGTCCTTCAGTACGCGGCCAGCGCCGTCGACGTCGTTCTTCGGCGCCGTGGGGTAGATCGCGATGCTGGCGAGGTACTTGCCGGTGCCGTCGACGACCGCGACCTTGCAGCCGGTGCGAAAGCCGGGGTCGATGCCGATCGTCACCTGCGGCCCGGCCGGGGCCGCGAGCAGCAGCTGTCGCAAGTTGCCGGCAAAGACGCCGATCGCCTCGTCGTCGGCCCGCTCCTTGAGCGTTTGCAGCGTCGTCGACGCGACTGACGGCAACAGCAGCCGCGTGTAGCAATCGTCGACCGTGCGGAGCAGGTCGTCGTGGAACTCGAACTGCCGGTTGTGGGCGAGGCGCGGCCGGAGCTTGCCGAGCGTGAACTCATCGTCGAGCTGCACGCCGACGTTGAGGAAGCCTTCGGCTTCGCCGCGCTGCATCGCCAGAAAGCGATGCGAGGGGACGCGTTTGGCCGATTCGCGATGGTCGAAGTAGGTTTCGAACTTGGCGCCATCGGTCTTCTTGCCGCGCTTCACGGCGGAGGTGACATGCCCAAAACCCATCGCTTGCTGAGCGAGCCATTGGTTGAGCTCGACATCGTCGGCCCAGCGTTCGGCGACGATGTCGCAAGCGCCTTGCAGCGCGGCCTCGGCGTCGGGGACTTCCTTGGCCGGATTGACGTAGGGCTTGAGGACTTCCTGACGCGGACGGTTGAGTCGGGTTTGCTTCCAGAGCAGCTCGGCGAGCGGTTCGAGGCCGCGTTCTCGGGCAATCGTCGCGCGGGTGCGACGTTTGGGTTTGAAGGGGAGATAAATGAGTTCGAGCGTTTGCTTATCGCTGCACTGCTCGATCTGGCGACGGAGTTCGGCGGTGAGCGCGCCTTGCTGGTCAATCGTCTTGAGAATCGTTTGCTTCCGCGCGGCCAGTTCGCGGGCCGCCGTGAGGGCGTCGTCGATCGCGCGGAGCGCCGTTTCGTCGAGGCCGCGGGTCGCCTCCTTGCGGTAGCGGGCGATGAACGGCAGCGTGTTGCCGGCGTCGAGCAGTTCGACCGCCGCGCGAACCTGCTGAGCGTTCGCGCCGACGGCGGTCGCGATCTGGGCGATGACGGAATCGAGATCGAAGCAGGCAAACTCGGTCGACATGATGCTGGCGGCGGCTCGGGCGGTTTTCGCGTAGAATCAGGGGGCGAACTTAACCCGTTTTACACGCTCCGGCAACTCGCCGCTCGCACTGATGGCCACGACTCCCACGCGCATCGGCATTTTCGGCGGCAGCTTCGACCCGGTGCACCGCGGCCACCTGCTGCTCGCCGAGTGCTGCTGGCGGCAGGCGGGACTCGATCGGGTCGTGTTCATTCCGACCGCCCAGCAGCCGCTGAAGCCGCGCGGGCCAGTCGCGGGCGAGGCCGATCGGCTGGCGATGCTGCGGCTCGCGATTGCGGAGCGGCCGGAGTTCGACGTCTCGACGATCGAGATCGACCGCGGCGGCGTGAGCTACACGGTCGAGACGCTGCGGGCGTTGCAGCTGGCGCACCCGGGCGCCGAGCTGTTCTTTCTGATGGGGGCCGATTCCCTCGCCGATTTCCCAACCTGGCGCGAGCCGGCGACGATCTGCGAGCTAGCGACGCCGCTGGTGGTGCGACGGGCAGGCACGCCGCCGCCGAACTTCGAGGCGTTGGCGCCGCTCGTCTCGGCAGAACGGCTGGCTTCGATTCGCAACCAAGAAGTAGAGATGCCGGCCACGCCGATCAGCAGTTCCGCGATTCGGCGACTGATTGCGGAGCGGGGCGAGTGGCAGGCGCTCGTGCCGGAGCGCGTTGCGGAGTATATCGAGGAGCGCGGGCTGTATCGCGCGTAGGTAAAGACGTGCACTGGGTCGGGGGCCTTTTGCCACTGGAGGCGCTCCGCTCAGAGCCGCGCTGCTAGTGGCAAAAGGCCCCCGACCCCTTCGACTACGCCGCACGATTCACGCGAATCATCCCCGCTAGCTGCGGCGAGACCGGCATCCGCCACACGGCATCGTCGGTCCGTAGTGCATCAGTGATGACGCTGAGCTGCTCATCGACCGACTGCGTCACATCGAGCAGCAGCCATTTCTTGCCGCCGAAGAAGCAGTGGCCGCCGCCGGCGCCGTCGAGATACTCTTCCCGCAGCGTGTAGTCGAGTCGCCGCGCGAGGTCCGCGGCTTCTGCTAGCAGGGTGACGGATTGCATGAGGGGTCTTTCGTTCGAGGCAGAGGCGCGCGAAGTCGCGAGCGGCTCAAGATTGGGGCGGGATTGTAACGCGATCAATTCCAGTCGCCCAGCGTGATTCGACGATAGAACAGACTGAAGCAACATCTTTTCCTGCAACGAGTTAACGACCGCGGCCCGGGCAAGACGCCCGATGTGGCGAGGCTGCGGCGACGGGGCAGGGGAGGGGGTTTCACTACCACCCGACAGCGCAACGCCTGCAGTCGTTGCCGCTACCAAGCCGAGGGGCGGATGCCGAAGACTTCTCACGACGACGAACTCGCCGCCCTCAAGCAAGAACTGCTCCGCTCGCAGAAGATGGCGGCGCTCGGCGAACTCGTCGGCACGACGACGCACGAGTTCAACAACGTGTTGATGACCGTCATCAACTACGCCAAGCTCGGCATGCGCAACAAAGACGAGGCGTCGCGCGACAAAGCGTTCGATCGCATACTCGCCGCGGCGATTCGGGCGGAAAAGATCACCAACGCCGTACTCGGCATGGCCCGCAATCGAAGCGAAGAGTTCGCTCCCACCGAATTGGAACCACTCGTCGACCAGTCGCTCCTGCTGCTCGAGCGCGAGATGCAAAAGTATCGCGTGCAGGTTCGCAAGGAGTTCAGTGCGGCGCCGCCGGTACGAGCGATCGGCAATCAGGTGCAACAGGTGCTGATCAACCTGATGACCAACGCCCGCCAAGCGATGCCCAACGGCGGCGAGCTGGTGCTGCGGATCACGCACGATGCGAAAGCAGGCTTCGTCGACCTCACGGTCCGCGACAACGGCAGCGGCATTCCACGCGAGCAGCTGACAAAGATCTTCGACAAGTTCTACTCGACAAAATCGGGTCCCGACGCCACCGGCAAAGGGGGCACGGGCGTCGGCCTTTCGACTTGTCGCGAGATCGTCGACGCGCACCACGGCCGGTTACGAGTCGAGAGCACCGTCGGTAAGGGAACGGCGTTCACCGTGCGGTTGCCGTTGTGGCAAGAAAAAAGCGAGTCGACCGCCGCGGCGCCAATTGCGCCGCTGGGCGTGCCGAACTCGCTTTCATCGTCGACGACTTCTATGGGAACTTAGCTGCGGCGGGCACGCCCGTAGGCGGCGAGGCCCATCGCGGCGAGGCCGATCAGGGCGATCGAAGCCGGCTCCGGCACGGCGCTAACAGCCGGAGTTGCCGGAACACCCGAGCCGAACTCACGCTGCCAGACCAGGAAGTCGGCGCCATTGGTAACGCCATCGCCGTTGGCGTCGGCGCCGTTGCTCGGCTGGCCGTAGGCCGTCTTCCATGCGGTGAGGTCGAGGCCATCGACGCGACCGTCGTGATTGAAGTCAGCAGCGTAAGAAGGCCCGCCAGCGACAACGCTCAGCACGACCGAGTTGTTGGCGTACGCGACGTCCCACTGTAGGCCGCTGGAAAGCGGGGCGAGGGAGAAGTCGGTGCTCTTGAACTCGCCTTGCAGCGTGCCGACCGCGCCAGCGGTAGCGTGCGGGAGATTGGGGAATCCCATGGCGGCCAAGCGCAAATCGATCTCGTTCTTCTCGGCACTGAGGTCGGTAACGCCGGCGCTGAGGATCGTCCAGCTGTCGCCGAGCACCGGAGCGTAACCGTCGAGTTGCACCTTGAACGAACCGTTCGCAATCTTGGCGTTGCCAGTCACCTTGATGGTCGTGTGCGCCTGGCCGGTGATCTGCGCGACCAACGTCGACGATAGGGCGACGTTGTTGACGTTCATTTCAAAATCGCCGTTGGCGATAACGACGCTGTTGCCGCCCCGAACGCGGAACTCGGTGACGCCGCCGGTACCCGGCTTGCCATCCCAATCCATGCCGCGACCGACGATGATCGCGCCGTTGTTGACGACGCCGGTAGCGGCCAAAACGCCGCCGTCGACGTTCACGAAGCCATTGCCGCGGCGATTGCTGATCGCGATGAAGCCCGAGCTTTGCAGGACGCCGCCGGTGAGATTCATCGTGCCGGTGCGAGGTCCGACAATACCGGTCTGCTCGGGGGATTGATTGCCGCCGTCGCCGATTTCAAAGTCGCCGCTCGTTTGCACGAACGCGCCGCCCGATTGGTTCCACGTGCCCGTGCCATACTTGCCGATAACGGTGTAGTCGGCCGTGGCGTAACCGCCCTGCATGTTGAAGGTGCCAGTGCCGGTGCGGCCGAGAACGAAGTCGTCGGTCGACTGCAGTTTAGCGAAGGCGCCGCTAAGGGTAAGCGTGCCCGTGCCGGCGCCGTTCTGTCCGCCGACGAAAATGCTGCCGTCGCCCGTGCGGAGCGTCGCATTGTTCACGGTGACGATGCCCGTCCCTGCTTCGCCGATGCGGACGCCGCCCTCGTTGCCTTGATCAGCGAAGATGTCGCCGCCGGTGATCGCGAGCGTGGCGGAAGAACCGGCCGTGGAGGCAACGTTTACCGAGCGAGGATTCGTATCGCCGCTGGTGTAGTTCGCCGTCCCGGAGTTAATGAAGACGTTGCTGGCGGTTGTCGGCGGACCGCTCGGGGACCAATTGCCGGCAGTGCCGTAAGCGCCGTTGCCGCCGTTCCAGTTGTAGGTCTGTGCTTGCGAGAGTTGAGGAAGGAACGACAACGCCGCGACGGCCAACGCGAGGCGCATGCCCCGCTGGCCCGAGAACGAGAATCTCATGGGGGTGAATCCGCGGAAGGAGGAGAGTGCCTGGTCTCTGTTCAGGAGAGAGCGAACGCCGCAGTTCGCCCAATTCGATGCTAACCACCGAGATAGGGGCGGACAATGCGTAGTTCCCGCCAGCAGTGCTGCGACTCCGCTTTGAACGGCGACGAACCTCGCGTCACTTGCGGTAAAGCGCACCGCGCGTTGTCGAAGAAGGAGTTCGCCCGCTCGACGGGCGAGATCGCGATATCGCGGCAATTCTCAGGCGTCTGCTCTCGCTCGCCCCGCGGTCGTTGCGGATAGATGCAGCCGGCGTGCGCGATTTCGCGACCAATCGCGGAACTAGGCACAAAGGTCTCTGATGCCCTTACTCACGGTGAGCACGCCGACAAGCACATGAAGAATTAGTGAATTCTTTCGCCGTGACACGCCTACGGCGCGACAACAGGCATCGTCGGCGAGACGAGCAACCGCGACTGCAGGTCGGCGATAATCGCCTGCTCCAGTTCTGGATCGCGGCCAATGAAGATCCAGTTGCTCGCCAGTTGCGTCCGGCTGACGGCTTCGGCGGCGGTGCTGGGGAGCGAGGAGTCGTTGCGGAACGTCGCGGCGCCGGCCGTGGAATTCTCTGGCCGCGGCAAGTCTTCGAGATCCTTCTCGACCAGCACGTCGACGAGATAGCCGGTGGCGTCGGGCATGACGCGAATCGTGGCTCGGCGGCGGATCGTCTGGAAAGTGCTTTCCCAACGGTTGTACTTGCCAACCGAGTCGCGACGGTGAAACTCGGGAACCGTCGCGCCAATCTGCGGGTGAACGTCGATGCGTCCCTCGGTGAGGACGTCGCCGACGAGTTGCACCTGCCGCTCGCGTTCGATGCGGAAGTAATCGTCGACCGTGTCGACGATCTGCTCCCAGGTCCAGTCGCGATTGGCGACCGGAATGTGGATTTGGCTCGAACCGCCGTCGCCCGGGACAACCATCGGCACGCCACCCGCCATCGGGTTGTTCGGATCCATCGAGAACGGATCGACCATCACCCCTTGGCCGCTGATGACCGGCGGGGCGCCGAAGAGTTGCGGCGGCGCCATCACCTGCTGGCCTGGCGCCACGGGTTGCACGACTTCGATCGGCTTACACCCAGTGATGAGCAGGACGCCGCCGCCGATGAGCGCGCAGCAGCCCGATCTCCGCGTTTCAGCGGCGAACTTCGGCAGCCATCGGCGCACCAGCGACAAACGCGGAACTCCTTTTCCGAGCGAAGACGGATCTCAAGCGGCAACGGCCCGAAACGGGGGCGGCGAATCTTCGTGAAAGGGGGCGGTTGGCACAAGACCGAACCGCCCGCGTGCTAGCACGTACGTCCGATCGCTTTGAATCAAGCGATGGGAATCTCTCGCAGAGGCGCGGAGACGCAGAGAAAGACCTATAATTCGGGTCAAATCGCTCGCTTGCAATTCCCTCTGCGTTCTTTGCGCCTCTGCTAGAGACTTATTGCGTAAGTCACCAGCAATCGAGCGAGATTAATACTCGCTCTCGATGCCCAGCCGCATCTTCAGCTGTTCGAACTGCTGAATGTACTCGTCGTTCGTCGAGTGGACGTGCTCGGCTTCGGTAATGAACCGCATGTCGTCGCGGCACGGAATGTTCCAGTCGCCGAGCACGTGCTCGTACTTGGTCAATTCCTTGCCGTAGACGATCAGCAGCTTGTGCTCGTCGAACTGCACTTCCTGCGGGGTCGCCGGGTTCAGCACGGCGATGCCAGTGCAGCCGTCGTTCACCAACAGGTCTTCGAAGTCCCACAGAATCGACTGCAAGATCGGCATGTCGATGTGTTCGCGGTACAGGTCTTGGTGACCCGACGCGTTGTAGTCGTGGCTCGTTTCCAGGACGACGTCGACGACCGGCCCGAGCGGATCAAGGAGTTCCATGAACGCCTCGAACAGCTGCTCACGCGAGGCGGCGGCCATCAGGACGGGGACGTTCTTCTTCGATTGCTCGTCGCGGTACGTGTCGTGACGGTAGCCGCAAGACGGAACGACTTCCAAGGCATACGAAGGACGCACGGCGTCGCTCAACGTAAAGCTGCCATACCGCGCGACGCCGAGGTGAGCTTCGAGCTGATCTTCGTTCAGCGTTTCGAAACTACTGGCGGGGGCTGCGGGCAGCTCTTCGTGATAGACGTTGCGAAAGAATTTCTTCAGGAAGCCCATCGAACACTCACGGCAAGGTCAAGCAGAGATTGATACCTAACGTCAAACAACCAACTTCAACGCGATACGCCGGGAGTGATATGCGCGGAGCGTCTGGGTTAACGCAGCCGGGAGGCTGGGCCTCCGCACGTCTAAAGGGTACGGTCGCCGCGGCCTCACGGTTTCTTACTAAATCGTAGGTCACGGTCCGAACCGAGTGCGCTTCGCGACTGTCCGCAAACAGCTTTCGCGAAACCGCCGTCCGTGCAGCCGATACAACTGGACCGTTGCGGCCTGCGCTAGAGGGGGGAGCGGACGAGCGTCAGCGCAAACTGCCGCTGAACCTGCGGCGGGAATCAGAACCGGCGCGGGCGGGCGCCTAGGCGGCGGCAGGCGGAACAATTGATACAATCCAAACCTGCGGCGGGTTCAGCGGCCAGGGTTCAGGGAAGACAGTGGAAAGAAGAGGTGCGGCGATGAAGATTTACACGCGGACCGGGGATGCGGGGCTCACCGGACTGTACGGCGGCGGGCGGGTGCGGAAGAACGATCTCCGCATTGCCGCGTACGGCGCCGTCGATGAACTGAACGCTCAGCTCGGCGTCTGCCGATCGGCCAATCTGCCGGCGGCGCTCGACGAACCGCTCGCCCGGTTGCAGCACGAGATGTTCGCGCTCGGGGCGGAACTAGCCAGCCCGGGCGATGCGGCGCCGGGGCAATTGCTGCTCGACGACGCCGATATCGCCGCGGCGGAACAGGCGATCGACTGGTTCGAGAATCACCTCCAGCCGCTCAAGACGTTCGTCCTGCCGGGGGGGACGTCGGCCAGCGCGGCGCTGCACGTCGCCCGCGCCGTCTGCCGCCGCGCCGAGCGCGACGTTTGCGCCCTGGCCGAGGCGGCGCCAATCCGGGCGGCGGTCATCCAGTATCTCAATCGCGTCGGCGACCTCCTGTTCGTGATGGCCCGTTATGCGAACCATGCCGCCGGCGTGCCGGACGTGTTGTGGGAAAAGAAGTCGTGATCCTGGGCGCCTGCCGTCTCGACAACCGCCGCGCCGCTGTCGACAATTCGCCGAGCCGGAAGCGTCAGCGCCCGGATGCCGCCGTGATATAATGGAAGGCTCGCTCCCCCGCTCTTATCCCCGACGAAGGTTTGTTCCGATGATCAAGATCGAAGCCATTATCCGGCATTTCAAGCTGGAAGACGTGAAGAACGCCCTCACTTCGCAGGGACTCGGCGGCATGACGATCACCGAAGTCCGCGGCTTCGGTCGGCAGAAGGGCCACACCGAAACCTACCGCGGCACCGAATACGCCGTCGATTTCGTGCCGAAGGTGAAGCTGGAAGTCGTCGTCTCGGAAGCCGAGTTGAAGAAGGTGGTCGACACGATCATCCGCACCGCCCAGACGGGGCAAATCGGCGACGGCAAGATCTTTGTCTCCGACCTGCGTGATACGATCCGCATCCGTACGGGCGAGACGGGCGCCGACGCGGTTTAGTCCGGCTGGCATGGCGAGAATCGTACAAGACGCTGTCGGGCTGAATGCCCAACCTACGGCCCAGGAAACGCATAGTGAGTTCCGTTCCTCCTTCTGGCAATGCAGCGAATATGGCGGACGCCATCGCCGCCGCCCGTGAGGAAGTTGTTGCCGGCCGGGGGCGGATTCGCGAAATGCACGACCGCGGCCTCGATGGCCAGCAGGTCTGCAATCGGCTGACGACGGTCGTCGATGGCGTCGTCGGCAAACTATTCGACGCTGCTGCAGCAGCCGAAGGGGATGCCGCCAAAGCGCGGAACAAGCTCGCTCTGGTCGCTCTTGGCGGCTACGGCCGCCGGCAGTCGGCGCCATTTTCCGACGTCGATCTGATGCTCCTCCACGGTAGCGCAGACGCGAAAGAACTCTCCGCCCTCGTGCGGCGGTTCACCAACGCGATCTTCGACGCGGGGCTGCAACTCGGGAGCAGCCTCCGCTCGGCCGAGGAGGCGATCCAGCTTGCCCGCACCGATGGCGTCATCTGTTCGTCGCTAATCGACAATCGGCTCGTCGCCGGCAGCCAGCCGTTGCACCAGCACTTTCGCGAGTTGTTCGACCGCATGGTGCGGAAGCGGTCGAAGGCCGTCTGTAAGTCGTTCTGCGACGCCCGGGCGGAGGAGCGAAATCAGTATGGCGAGAGCCTCTACCTGCTCGAACCGCACGTGAAGCGTTCCCGCGGCGGGCTGCGCGACATCCACCTGCTGCGGTGGATTGGCTTCGCGGAGCTCGGCGAGTCGGACCCCGAGCGGCTGTTCATGCAGGGGGCGATGTCGAAGCTCGACCACCATCGGCTGCAGTCGGCCCAGGCGTTTCTGCTGCGGCTGCGGAACGAAATGCAGTTCCACGCGAACTCGGCGAAAGATCTGCTTGATCGGGCGGAACAGCTGCGGATCGCCGCGCTCATGGGCTACCGCGGCGGCGAGGGGCTGCTACCGGTCGAGCAGTTCATGCGCGACTACTTCCGCCACACGAACCATGTCTGGCAAATGGCCCGCCGTCGCGAAGCGACCACTTTCAGCGGCGCCACGATGACGACCCGCATGCTCGACCCCGTGCTCGGCCGGAAGGTCGAGGGCGATTACCGCATCGGCGTGCGGGAGGTTTCGGCCACCCGAAGCGGCATGGCGAAGCTGCAGGGGAATCTCGGCGAAGTGTTGCGGCTGGTCGACATGTCGATCAGCGAAGGGAAACCGCTCGACCACTCGACCTATTCGGCGCTGCTATTGGCGGCGCCCGAATGCGGCGAAGAGGTGAGCCCCGCAGTTGCCGAGCGGTTCCTCTACCTGCTGGGGACGCCGTCGCTGGCGGCGCCGTCGCTGCGATTGCTGCACGAGTTGGGATACCTTGAGAAGGTGATCCCGGCGATGAAACATGCTCGCTGTTTGCTGCAGTTCAACCAGTATCACAAGTTCACGGTCGACGAGCATAGCCTCCACGCGATCGAGCAAGTGACCAGTTTCGCGAAGCGGGAAGACTCGCTCGGCGAGGCCTACCGACACGTAGCCGATCGAAAGCGGCTCCACCTGGCGCTCTTGCTGCATGACCTCGGCAAGGGGTTTGAAGAAGAGCACAGCGAGGTCGGCCGGCGGATTGCCGAGGAGGTCGGCCCACGGCTCTACCTCCATCCCTCGGCGACGCGGGACGTCAGCTTCCTGGTCCACCAGCACCTGAACATGACCGATCTCGCGCTGCGGCGGGACATCGGCGACCGGGAGCTGATTCGGCGGTTCGCCACGCTCGTCGAGACGCCTGACCGGCTGCGGATGTTGTTCGTGCTGAGTTGCGCGGACCTCGCGGCGGTGGGGCCAGACGTGCTCACCCAGTGGAAGGTCGACGTCCTAGGCGAGCTGTTCCACAAGACGCTCGCCACGCTCGAAGGACAGCCGTCGCCGCACTCGCGGGCGCTCGACGAACGCCGGAACGAGATGGCGTCGGTGTTGTCGCCGGCAGAGCAGGGCGACGCCTGGTTCGAACGGCAGATCACAGCGTTCCCAGCGGCGTTCCTGGCGACCCATTCGGGACGGGATATCGGCGCAGCACTGCGACGGTTCCGTAAGCTGCCCGAACAGGGCGCCGACGCGTGGGGCCACTACAACCGCGATAACGCCACGGTCGAGTTCATCGCCGGCATCGATCGGGGCCGCGGTCGCGGGGCGTTCTCGAGCATGGCAGGCGCCCTATCGAGCAACGGCCTCCAGATTCTGGCGGCCGACATGCAGGTGATGGCCGAGGATCTGCTGCTGCTGCGGTTCGTAGTGACCGACCCCGACTCCAGCGGCGAACCGCCGCCGTCGCGGCTCGCTGCGGTGTCGAAGGACATGATCAAGTCGGTCGACTCGAAGGAGCCGCCGCGATTCCGCAAGATCTGGGGGCAAGACAGCGCCGAGGCGTCGCTCCGCCTCACCGGACTGCCGAACAACGTGCGAATTGACAACACCGCCTCGGCGACGGCGACGGTGGTCGAGGTCTACACGTTCGACCGCGTGGGGCTGCTCTACAGCCTCGCCCGCCGGCTGCATGACCTAGAGCTAACGATCTGGCACTCGAAGATCGCCACGAACATCGACCAAGTAGTCGACGTGTTCTACGTGACGAACCGCGGCGGTGGGAAAATCGAGGACGCCGAGCGGCTTGAGCATATCCGCCGCGAGATGCTGCAGGTGATCGAGCAGCGGTAGCCGCAGGTCAACGCTCCGCTGGAGCGGCTGATCAATTGGGAATGCTGAATGGGGAATGGGGGCGGAACCGTTCTCCGACCTCCACATTCCCCATTTATTTCGCTCCGGCGGGTCGTTGGCCGGCGGCTACTGCGATCAGCGCATAAAAAAACCGGGCCTCGATCGCTCGAGGCCCGGTCTTTATTTTTTGATTGACCGCGTTAAGCGGCCATCAAGTTAGGCAGCCGGGGCTTCCGGGGCAGCCGGAGCGGCCGGGGCAGCTTCCGGAGCGGCAGCCGGGGCAGCGGCTTCGCAACCGCAAGGAGCGGCAGCGGCTTCGCAACCACAAGCTTCAACCGGGGCTTCGCAACCGCAAGCCGGGGCCGGCTCGCAGCAGGTCGGGGCCGGTTCGCAGCAAGCTGGCTTGCAGCACTTCTTGGCACGGAGCTTGGCGAACAAGCCACCGCAATGCTTCTTGTGCTTGCCACCGCAGACCGGTTCGCAGCAGACCGGAGCAGCCGGTTCGCAGCAAGCTGGCTTGCAGCACTTGCGGCCGAAGAGGCTCGCGTTGGCTTGTTGATCCTCACCGACCATGGCGAAACCAACCACAGCGACCAGGACGGCAACCGTCGAAAGAACGATACGATTCATCTCAAACTCCTCCCACGTGAAAGCGGAAAAAAAATATTGGGGTTACCCCACGTGACCGTCGAAACTGCTCTCTCCCCTGTGCCGCCTCGACGGTCGATCGCGGCTGGGTAGAAACTCTCGTTAGTAACTCGATTGACAGCATTCGCTCGCAGGCGATTGAATACTGAGGTTGGCAGGCGCCGAAACTTAGGGGGCATACACCGTTTGTTCGCGTCAGCGAACTTAGGAAGGACCAAATTACCGGACCAGCTACCACTGTCAAGTAGCCGCTGGCAAGCGGCGAGGTGTACGCGACCTTCAAGGGTTACGATGACCTTGAGGACTCGAAAGTTTAGCACACCCTATGCAGCGGGTGGAGGAGCCTAGCCATTTCTAAGGAAATTCCCCCAGCTTCACACGGCCCCGGCTAACGCCTTACGCCAATGAAAAAAGGCGTAAGTGGCTGACAAATAGCCACTTACGCCCAACAGCAGTTTTCGTTGAAAAAGCCTGATTTTCTCGCGTTTTTAGCGAGGAGCCGTTTGATTAAACGGGTCCGACGCGACCGAGGCGGCAGGTTGCTCGCCAGCAGGAGCGGCCTGTCCGGCGGGTGCCGCGAGTTGATCGGCCGGCACGCCGACGGGCGACGCTTGCTGCGGCTCCATGTATTCTTCCAGGTGCTCGAAATCGATTTTCACGAAATCTTCGCCCTCGGCGGGTTCGGGCGCCATGCCGTGAATTCGCCACTCGCCGTCTGCCAACCGCAATGCCCAGTAGATGGAGTCGTTGTAGGCGACGCCGTCAGCGTCGAGGTCGGTCCAGGTCGAGTAAACAATCGCATGCTCGCCGTCTTCCATCATCTCCACATGATTGATGGTGAACCGCGCGGTAGAGCTTCCGGGAGGTGCGATGCACATTTCGTGCTCGTCGATCCCCTTGAGCGCCAGCGGCGTTAGCAGTTTCTCGGCCCCTTCACTCCCTTTTCCAATGCGTACCGACTCCAGAAAGTCGTAAACGACCCGACCCACAGGATCGCTGGGGATCTGGGCGGCCGTTGCCGCCGCCGGCGCCGTGCTGGACGCCGTCGGCTTCGACGCGTCCGACCCGCCGCAACCAACCGAAAAACCAACCGCGGCCAGCGCCGCCCACATCGCAATACGCATCACTCAACTCCCATCCGTGGGTGCGAGCGCCTTCGCGGCGCTCGACGAAGATTCAGCAAGGGGGCGGGAGTGTGGCAAATGGGCCAGAACGGGTCAAGACTCGTTAGTAGCCACTGTAGCCGCGGCTCAACGAGCCGCCGGAGCGAATACAAATGGGGAATGCTGAATGGGGAATGGGGGTGATGGGCACTTCCCCATTCCACACTCCACATTCCCCATTCTTTATCGATCACCGCTCCGGCCGGTCGTTGACCGGCGGCTACGCGCCCAGGCCGCGGTCGACCGTGTGTTGGTCTTTGCGGTAGACGGCGAGCTGCGCTTCGAACGTGCTGGGCGAGATCTTCCACGACGGCGACGCGTCGGTGAACTGCTGGCAGTGGGCTGCTAGCAATCGGTAGAGGAACTTGAACAGATGCCGCGGGACGCGGAGGCCGGCGAAGGCGTCCACCAAGCGCTGATCTGTGATTGAGTCATCGAACAAGCTCCGCAGCCGGGCTGTTTTCCCCGCGGCTCCGCACGCAGCGACGCGGGCATCCGCCAGGTCGTAGAGCGATTGGCCGGTCCATTCGAGCGACGGCACCATGTTCTGCTTGTCGAGCCGAGCCCGTTGGTAGAAGTCGCGATCTTCCTTCTCAATATGCTCGGCCAGCTCGATCGGCAGCAGCAGTTTCATGCCGACGCCGGGCTGCTTAAGGAACTTGTTGTCGAGCATCGGCCAGACGAGGCCGCGCATGTTATCGACGGCGCCGTTGACCAAATGGGGCTCGTCGACGCGGTCGACGAGCACCACAATCCCCGTAAATCCTAGGGCCCGCAGCACTCCTTGGAACTTGTAGAGGAGCTCGTAGCGGTCGTCGGTCCGTTGCTTATTTGGCAGCGGTTGGTTGCGAATATCGCGGGCGAGGAACTTCGTGAAGACCTTACGCAGCGGGTTCGCATTTCGAGTGACGGACCGCAAATTCTTCGCGACGCCCCAGCCGCGGAACCACCAGGTCCAGGCCTGGGCAAGCCACGGCGCCCAGCCAAGGGCGATGATCAACCAGGGCCAAACGGTTTGCAGCCACTCGTATTTCTTGTTGTAGAGAATGACGCCCGCGACGGCCGTGGTGACGGCGACGCCGAGCAGCGCGATGCCCCAGCTGAGCCACGGCCAGTAGCCGACTTTGCGGCGGAGCTTGTACCAACGGGTGTGGAAGGTTTCGGTCAGCGAGCTGTCGTAGCAGGCCGCGAGCAGGAGCAGGTCGCGTTTTTGAAAGCGGTCGAGTTTCTTCGCAGCGTCGGCCGGGAGGCTGTTTGCTGCGGGACCGCTTGGCTGCGTAACGCCGATGAGCCGATCGACGACGCTGGTGACGCCGAGTGCGAGGATCGCGTCGATATGATCCCACAGTTTCCATTCCGCCAGCACCTTGCCGGCGTCGCGACGTTTGCGGCTGCTGAGGCGATCGGCGAAGCGGTCGAGAAACGGGTTGAAGTCATCGTATTCGATAACGAACACCCGGCCGGCGGGGTTTTTCGCGTTGTGTTCGTCGATTTGACCGGCGATCTGCAGACGGAGGGCCGTTTTGCCGGCGCCCTTTTCGCCGAAGACGATCGAAGTCGCCGGGCTGCTCGGGTCGCCGTAGATCTTGTCCCACTGCGGGTGGAAGGTGCTCGCGCGGCAACGGCCCTGGAAGACGGGGTCGGTTTGCGCGTCTTCGTCGGCGAAGGGATTGGCGGCGATGCCGTGATGGGACAGCAGATCGTGAAGTTTCATCGCAGCTCTACTTCTTTACTGTTCGTTAATACTGTTCGCTTTAATATCGGTTGACGTCCAACTATTAACCGTTGCTGGCAGCCGGACCGCCACGCGGTCCGGGCGGCGGCGGATTGGACTGGGCCATGCCGAGCGGTGCTTCAGCCCGGAGGGGGTGGCCCTCCGGCTAACAGGCTAGGGCGAGCGTGGTTCGTAACGGGAAGGTGGTTCTTGGTTGGCCGCTGGCAGCATCGCGAGGCTGGTGTGGCGCGCGGGTTGCACAATCGGTCTCCAAGTATAGGTCGTGCGGGGCCGGAGCAGCAGCCGGCGTTTGGCAGGCAAACCACAGCGGCCGGGTGAGTTTTTTGACCCGGCTTTGTCCGGCAGTTTACGATAGCGAGGTTCGCAGCGGGCGCTCGGCGGAAACGGAATCATGGATCTCCTCAAACTCAAGACCGATCCAAAGTACGGCTTCTATCCTTGGTGGCCCGAGGATGGGGATGATTGGGTCCATCCCGAAGACGTGCCGACGGCGCATGAGACGATCCCCAGCCCGCGGGTCTTTCGCCGCGATGGCGAGCATGGGCCCTTTGTCACTCTGCACTACGGCCAGCTGCAGTTGCGGGTGAAGCGGACGATGTGGCAGGAAGTGCCGTGGGAAGGGTACGAAGTCGGCGACTGGGTTGAAGTCCTCTCGCGCGGCCAGAAGAACACGCCGCGGACCGGCACGATCCGTGAAATGGAGTGGGAGCCCCGCGCGCGATCGATGCGATACTTCATCGAAGAAGCCGGCAACCCGATCCCGAACGCCTACGCAGCGGATGACTTGCGGCATGTCGAGCCGGTGCTGCCCGTTGACGATCCGGCGGCAATTACGCCGACGATCCCCGTGCCCGCTGAAGACGCGGACTCGCGCGCCCAGCTCTAGCGTGGAATGTCACGCACATTTTGTTGGCGCCAATTCGATTGCGGTCGACCGCAACGCCGGTATACTAACCCCCGAACACTGCCTGTTCGTTTCGGGTTCTCACTTGGAAGTTGTCTCTGGTCGCCGGTGCTGAGGCTGGACCGCCTCGCCGGGGGGAACACTGCGCTCGTCCCCATCCGATGAGTCTGCGATGCGAGCCTAATTTCTTAGGCGTCGACATGGACTCCGCTAGAGAGTGACTCGGCTAGAAAGTTTCGCCGCTCCCCCTACGTCGGAATCCCCGCTCTCGGTACGCGCACCGCTGGCGTCGCCTTCGCGATACGCCGGCAGGTCAGCGTCCACCATTCAACAGGACACCGCACCATGTCGCTCCGTTCTCAGTCGCTTCGTTCTCGCCTCGTTCGCTGGTCGTTGGGTTCGCTCGGTTCCGCCTCGCTACTGCTCGCCGCTCCGGCGGCGGCCGTCAACATCACCTGGATCGGCGGCAACACGCAGTGGGACGATGGCGGCACGACCGCCAGCTGGAATCCCGCCGACGAGCCCGATTCCAACGACGCGGCGATCTTCAATACGAACAACACGATCACCATGGGAACCAACAACGTGATCAACGGGCTGACGATGTCGGCAAGCTCGGAGTTGTTGCTGAACGGTCACGCGCTGACCGTCGACGGCCCCACGACGCTGAGCGGCTCCGGCACGCGGCTCGATTTGACGGGGGCGTTGTCCACGCTCGACGCCGCCGACGTGACGATCAACAGCGGGGCCACGCTATTCGTCGACGAAGGAGCGATTCAATCGCTGGCCACGGGCGTCGCGAACTCGACGGTGACAATCAACGCCGGGGGAACGTTCTCGGGCAACGGCGAGTTGTCGATGGCCGATTCCATCGCCGCGGTGACGACGCTGATCAACAACAACGGCACGATCACCGCGCTGAATCCAGCCGTCGTTTTCATTGCCCCGGGCCAGGCGACGCTGCGAATTTCGGCCGTCGACGCCGATGCTCGCATCGATCTCGACGGCTCGCTCGAAGGAGGCGTGGTCAACGTCAACCGCAATCAGACGCTCGATATCGATATGCCGCTGGCCGACATCTTTAACGGCAACATCACGATGGCGCACGAAACGAAGCTCGATATTGCGAGCGCGTGGATTCTCGGCGCCGGCGCGGTTATGAACGTCGACAATGGCGCCGTGGGCGGCATCCCGGGCGTCGCGGCGGGCAAAGCGACGATCGCCGGGGCGTCGTTCTCGCAGAACAGCGGCGCGATCAACGTGCTCGACGACGACGGCACGCTGCAGTTCGATGCGCCGCTGACGATCAACGGCGGGACGCTGGTGAACAATGGGCTGGTGATCTTCAACTCGTCGACGGTGCTCGGCGCCGCGGCGGGGATGACGCTGCCGACCGCGTCGTCGAGTTTCACCGTCGCCGCGAATCGCAACGTCGTGATCAATCAGAACAACTTTAACCTCGACGGCTTCGGGGTGCTTACGAACACGATCACGGTTGAAAGCGGCGGCGACTTGACGGTGAACACAACCGACTACGATCCCGACTCCGCTACGAACGCCTTCAACGGCACGATCAACCTCAATCGCGGCAACATCGAGGTGATTACCAGTGACGCGGAGTTCGTGATGGACGGCGTGCTCAACATGAACTCCACCGGCGCCGTCGGCGCGGAGTGGGACGGCGAATCGATCGACATCGGCAATAACGCCGGCGCCCTCAGCGCGCATCTCAACGTCACCGGCGACGGCAATATCAATTCGCAGGCGAGGTTCTTCACCAACATCGACTTCAACTCCGACGCCGACGTCAACGTCGCCGCCGGCGCTTCGCTCGCGTTCAACGAGGCCGTCAGCTTCGACACGGTCAACGGCGGCAACAATGCGAGCTTCACGGGCGGCGGTTCGATGTTCTTCAGCGGGCTGATCAACGTCAACGAAGCGGTGACGCTCAACATGGTCGGCGGCCTGGTCGATCTCGACGGCGCCGACGCCTTCGGCGAGTTCATCAACATCGATGCTCCCATGACAATCAACGTCGCGACGTTCGCCAACTTCGGCCGGGTCAACGCCGGCGGCGGCGTGAACACGCTCGACGTGAACAACAACGCCGGAACGGGCGTGCTGACCGTGAATCTGGACAACGCCAACGACGAGTGGACGCTCAACGCCCCCGGCGTCATGAACCTCGCCAACGACAACGCACCCGCGACGCTCCTCGCTGGCAGCGACGTGAACGTCAACGGCACGGTGAACGTCACCGGCGACGTGCGGACGACGGCTCGGCTCGACATCGCGGGGACCGTCAACATCAGCACGGCTGCTGAGCCTTTCCGGCTCGCGGGAGGCGACGGCGCGAGCGACATGAACACGCTTGCGGGGGGGACGATTAGCGGCAGCGGCATTCTTGCCGCGGACGCCGGCAAGGGCCTCACGGGACACGGCACGATCAACACCGCCATCGACTTCGATGGCTCCGCAGACCTTGTTGCCTCTGGCGGCACCCTGACGCTCACCAACTTCATCACGGACGTCAACACGATCCGCACCAGCGGGGCTGCGGCTGTCTTCAACTTCACGCAGCCCGTGACGACGAACGTCACCGACGACGGCATCCTGATGGAGGGGGGACTCATTCAAGGCGCCCAACTCACCGTCGCCGCCAACAGCAAGCCGCTGCGGGGAGCGGGAATCGTGACCAACCAGGTGGTTAACAACGGCTTGATCGAAGCGGTTGGCGCCAACCTCATGCTGCAAACAGCCGGCAACGACAACGACTGGGACGGCGCTGCGAACAGCGGCCAGCTGAACGCGCTCAGCGGCGACCTCGAAGTCCGCGACAACGCCACGTTCACCTTCGGCGGCACGGTAACCGCCGTCGGCGATCACAAGGTCTACACGAAGGGATTCGGATTTAATTTCAACTCCAGTTCGACCCTCAACCTCACGCAGGGAACATTGCAGGCTGACGAAACCACGACGATCAGCGGGACGGTAGTCGTCGGCGCTGGAACGGCTTCGACCATCAACGTGCAGAACAACCGCTTCCTAGATATCCAAACCGGATCCAGCACAACGCTCAACGGCAACCTGCAACTCAAGAACAATAACATCAACATCGAGGCCGGCGCGACGTTCAGCGGCGCCGGGGCGATCATTATTCCCAGCGGCAGCCACATGATCGCCGACAATCTGGCGGACATTGGGGTGTTGCTCGACATGCAGGGAACCTTCCGGCCGGGAGGCTTCAATACCATCGGCCGCGTCAATCTGTTTGATTACCAGCAAGCGAGCACAGGCCTGGTCGAAGTCGAGCTGACCGGCACGGCGCTCAACGCTTTCGATCGCCTCGTCGCCAGCGGCGACGTGTTGCTCGACGGCAGCTTGGTCATCGACATCGACGGCGCCTTCGTGCCGGCGCTGGGCAACACGTTCAACATCATCACCGGCAACACAGTGACTGGCGTTTTTGACACGATCGACGTCTCCGGCATGCCGGCGGGATTGGCGTTTCATCTGAACTACCTCGGGAACGCCGTGCAGTTGCAGGTGGTGAACAAGCCAATCTTCTCCGCCGACTTCGACGAAGACGGCGACGTCGATTCGACTGATCTCGCGATTTGGAAGAACGCCTTCAACCTCAACCAACTCGGCGACGCCGACGGCGACAACGACAGCGATGGCGCCGACTTCCTGGTTTGGCAGCAGCAGTTTGGCGGCAAGCCGGCCGTGGCGGTCAGCACGCCGGCGGCCGCAGCGGTGCCGGAACCTAGTGGATTCGCCCTGTTGGCGTTCGCGGCCGCGGGAATCGCGGCCGCCCGGCGACGGGAACTCGCCAAGTTGCTGTAATGATCGCCCCCGCGCCGCCGGGGAATTAAGATGGCTCCGGCGGCGCAGGCTCTCGTTTTCGCCTACTTGGATCGACCTCTCATGATTCAGCACTCCCTCTTGCAGGCGGGGCGTCGTCGACGCTCGGCGCTGGCGGCTGTTCTCGCGATCGGTTTTGGCGGCGGCGTTCAAGGGACGGCTTACGCGGCGGTAGCGACCATTGGCGCCGTAACGCCCGTGCCGCCGGCCGGCGGCGGTGCGATCGGCGGACCGTTCACCATCGGCGACGGAGCCTATGGATCGGTGACCGTCACGGCGAGCACTGGGCTAACGAACACGGGAACCACGACCATCGGCAACGGCGTTGCCGGAATCGGCGTGTTCAGCCTGAACGGCTACGGCGCCAACTACGAGATCCTCAACGCCGGGCTCGATTTGGTGATCGGCGACGAGGGGATCGGTTCTGTCTCCGTAGCCAATCTGGCGAAGATCATCGTCCCCGACGACACGACCATCGGCGTACAAAGCACCTCGACAGGCAAGCTTGTCGTCTCCGGGCTGGGAACGACGTACTTCAACGGCGACGACATGACGGTCGGCGTCAGCGGCACGGGGTCGGTCGAGATCCTGTCCGGCGGATCAATCGATTGCAACGAGTTGATCATCGGTGACAACGCCACAGCGGACGGATCGGTGTTGGTGAACGGCGATCTCTCGATCTGGCAAGCTGACGGCGTCGCCGTCGCTGATGCCGGGACGGGCCGACTGGAAGTCACCGGCGGCGGGCGTTTCAACGCGTTGCAGCCGATGCTGATCGGTACGCAAGCGACGTCGCATGGTACGGTGATCGTTGACGGAATCGGCTCGCGGCTGATGATTACCGGCAACCTGAGCACTGGCCTAGGCGACTCGCTGATCACGCTTTCCAACGGGGGAACCCTCACGACAACAGCGCCATCGCAACTCTCGACGACAAGCCGCGTCACGCTGGCCGGCGGGAGATGGGCCTCCTCGACGACGACTACGGTTGCCGGACTGCTACAAGGCTTTGGGACGCTCGACGTGCAAGGCGTCACCGTGAGCGGCGGGGCGTCGCCTGGCCGCCTGCAGACCAAGACAGGCGATCATTTGCTGCTCACCGGCTCGCTAACGAACTCAGGCCTCGTCGATCTCGCCGGCGGCGAACTCGAAGTCCGTGGCGTCATTACCAATAACGGCGATATCGACGCCCGCAACGGCGCGACGCTGCGCGTCGGCGGGGCTGGGCTCGACAACAACTCCGGCTCGCAGCTTGCGATCACCGGCGGCACAGTCGACGTGTTTGGGGCCGTCGACAACAACCTGGGAGCGGAGATCGCCGTTGCTGGCGGCGCGACCGGCGTCTTTCATGATGCGGTAGCGAACAGCGGCAAGATTTACGTCTCGGCATCGAGCGAAATCGTAATGCTTGAGAACCTCAGCTTCGTGCCATCGTCGTCGCTGGCCCTGCAGGTGGCAAACCTCGAAGCGGGCGACGGCCCGACCGATGCGTTTGGCATGGTGAGCGTCGGTGGCTCGTCGACGCTGGCCGGGGCGCTCGCCGTCTCGCTGGCGCCAGGCTTCGCGCCGACGCTGGGCGAAACGTTCACCATCCTCACCGCGGCCAACGGCATCAGCGGGACTTTCGCGTCGGAGTCGCTGCCGGCGCTCAGCGGCGGGCTGTCGTTCGACGTGCAGTACACGCCCAACGCGGTGATGCTCGCGGTGGTCGGCGGCAGCTTCTTGGCGGCCGACTTTGACAAGGACGGCGACGTCGATTCGCAGGACCTCACGATCTGGAAGGGAGCGTTCGGCGCGACCGCGCTCGGCGACGCCAACGGCGACGCGAAGACCGACGGCGCCGACTACCTCGTGTGGCAACGTCAGTACGGCAAGTTCCCCGCCGTCGCATCAGCAGCCGCCGTCCCCGAGCCAGCCGCCGCACTGCTCGCCCTCCTCGCCGCCCCGATAGCGCTAAAGCGCCGCAAGTAGCCGCCGGTCAACGACCGGCCGGAGCGGCACAGCAAACGGCCGCAATTTCAATCGCGCAACAGTGCGGCTGAACATGTCGGCGCTCCGCGACGACATGCCACCCTCCTGAGTGCTCCTAGCCCTGGGCTCCGCCCGGGGGTGGCCCACCGTACGACTGCGCCCAACGGTCTGGAAACTCACCCCCGGGCAGAGCCCGGGGCTAGGAAGACATCGTGCTGCGCTCGAAAAATTCTCTTGACGCGCCCGCCGCGTTTTGTATTATTGAATTAATACAAGACACCAACTGACTGCTCCGGCGGTTTCCAGTCGCAGCCCTCGTCATGCAACTCCACATCACCACCGCCGACGGCGTGCCGATCTACCAGCAGATCGTCAATCAGGTGAAGTACCTAGTCGCCTCGGGGCGGTTGTCGCCGGGCGACGAGATGCCGCCGATTCGCGTGCTGGCGGAGCAGCTCATCGTCAATCCGAACACCGTCGCCCGCGCGTATCGCGAACTCGAAACGGCCGGCATCGTTGAGAAACGCCGCACGGCCGGCACGTATGTTTCCGAACAAGGCTCGCCGCTGGCGCGGAAGGAGCGAATGAAGATTCTTACCGAGCGCGTCGATGCGCTGCTCGCCGAAGCTCGGCAGATGGATGTTTCTTTCCATGATTTGGCGAAGTTGTTGGAAAAACGGAATGAGTCAATGACTCCTCCGAGTGGGTGACGCGATTCACCCTCGGTTTGAAGAACCGGGGGGCTAAAACGTTGTTTGCGTTGATGCCAAATTTAAAACTCGTTCGAGAACTCCCCATGAACGACGCTTATCCTTCCTCGGCGCCGCCGTGCATTGAAGTCAACCGCCTCACGCGGATGTTCGGCGCCAAGACGGCGCTCAACGACGTTTCGCTCACCGTGCCCACCGGCGGCGTGTTCGGCCTCATCGGCGGCAACGGCGCCGGCAAGACGACGCTCATTAAGCACCTGCTCGGCATGTTGCGAGCGGAGCAGGGAAGCGTCCGGGTTTTTGGGCAAGACCCGATCGCGAACCCTGTCGGCGTGCTCGGCCGCATCGGCTATCTGTCCGAAGATCGCGACCTGCCCGACTGGATGCGGGTCCGCGAACTGATGAACTACACGCAGGCGTTCTTCCCCAACTGGGACGAGCATTACGCCGAGGAATTGCGCGAGGCGTTCGACCTCAATTCCGACGCACGCATCAAAACGTTGTCGCGCGGTCAGCGAGCGCGAGCCGGGTTACTGGCGGCGCTCGCTCATCGGCCGCCGCTGCTGGTACTCGATGAACCGTCGTCGGGGCTCGATCCGGTGGTGCGTCGCGACATCTTGAGCGCGATCATCCGCACGATCGCCGACGAGGGACGCACCGTGCTGTTCTCATCGCATCTACTCGATGAAGTGGAAAGAGTAGCTGACCGCGTCGCGATCATCCATCAAGGGCGCGTGGTGCTAACGGCGTCGATGGAAGACATGAAAGATCGGCATCGTCGCGTGACGCTGCGGTTCAACGAACCGCACGAACGACCGCCGGCGCTGGTGGGAGCGTTTTCGCACTCGGGGGGCGGGTTCGAGTGGACCTATCTCTGCAATGGCGACAGCGACCAACTGCGGAGCGCCGCAGCGACGCTGGGGGCGACGGTCGTGGGGGATGCGGCGCTGTCGCTCGACGAGATTTTTGTGTCGCAGGTGAGCGGGTGACGTTAAGTGGATGCAGCGCGGTGCAACCCCCGGCTTAAAAAACCGGCGGCTAAAAAAAGACTCGTGCAAGTGGAGGGTGCGATGCGATCGATTGCCGGGGCAATGGCTTGGGAACTGGTGACTCGTGGGCGCTGGCAAATCTTGGGCTCGGCACTCGGGATGTTTGCGTTTCCGATACTCATCCTGGCATCGATAGGCCCGGTCGGATCTCAACTGGGCAAGAACGGCGACATGTCCAATCAAGTGCTCGGCTTCTGCCTCGTGCAGGCGAACATCTTGGCCATCGTGATTCCGTTGCTCGCTCTCTGCCTGTCGTTGCGGGGGCGGGTCTACGCATACCCGGCGACGACACCCACGCTAGTCTACGGATGGACGCTGCCAGCAGCGGCGATCGCCGCGATTGACCTCATCGTCTGGACCGCCGCAATGAATGCGATGTTTCGTTTGCAGTGGCCAGTGCTCGAACCGGCGATGTTCGCTGCGGCGATTACCATCGTCACCTTTTCAGCGGTGTGGCTGACATTTCAATCGCGTTGGATGGTGGTCGCGCTGTCGGTCGTCGCCGGGACGTTCTGCTTTTGGTTAAAATCGCACTTCGGTCCGATATTCGGCGAGATGACTCATCCCTGGCAGCCGATGACGGGGATTGAAGTCGGTTTGCTGCTAGCCGTTACGACAATCTCCTATCGGATTGGCATCCGCGGGTTCGCGCGGAGCCGTCGCGGCGAGCGGCCGTTCTCCACTGGCCTAGTCAACTGGCTTGAAGCATTCAGCGAGCGTCGCAGGAAAACCACGGTGAAGTTCGCCACGCCGCTGGCGGCGCAAACGTGGTACTTCCAGCAACGAAGCTGGGTGGCGCCGGCCATCGTGCTGTCGGTGAGCGCGTTCTCAATCATCCTTTGGATGTTCGTGAATCGCGACGTGGGCGATTTGGTTGAAGCATATGCATTCAGTGGCGGCGCGGTCTCGATCGCGACGGCCATCGGAGGACTCTTCTTGGGGTCGTTGGGCTCGAAAGACCAAACAAGCATCGGACAGTTTCTGGCGACTCGGCCAATTACTTCCGTAGATCTGGCGCGTCGACTGCTCGTAGTAGCCGCGAAGAGCTTTCTGCAGACTTGGACCTGCTGGGGCGTGATTTTTCTGCTGATATTCCTCCTCGCCCAAGTAACGGGAAACGCGCCAATGGAGCGTCTTCCTAATGCTCACCGATGGGAGCTGCTCATCGGCGCCGTGCTACTTTCGTGGGCTGCGATGGCGACGACCATTGTCTTGGCGCTGGCAGATCGTGGACGACTAATCTTCCGCGTCATCACTGGCGTCAGCTTCAGCTGCATCGGTTTGATTTTGCTGAACGATCTCCTCATCCACCGCTTCGGCAGGGATGAAATCGTGCACACGTTCGGCGCGCTCTTCGGCGTGGCCGCGACGGCGGCGACGGTCGCCGCGTTTTACTATGCCTTCCATCAGGGACTGCTGCAGATTCGCGTTGCGATGGCGGCGGTTGGCGTGTGGGTGATTCTACTAGCGGCGGGAGCGAGCATGCTTCCTGCAATGGAGCCGCAGGATCGCACGATTCCTAGGATGACATTTCTTGACGTGACAAGCAGAGCGCTTGTCCTCGGCTCGCTGTCGCTGGTAGTGGCGCCGATTGCGGCGACGCCGTTGGCGCTGGCTTGGAATCGAACTCGGTAGGGGCGGCGTTTTGGCGGTTGGGCATTACGGCGATCGGCGATCGCCGCTTTATACGCGGTGAACGGGCGTCCGTGCCGTTAGCTTGTTGAACATCGATTGCTGCACGAATTTGGCGGCGGTGCGCATCTTCATGTCGCTGCCTTCTAACTGACGTTCAAGACGCTCGCTTCCTAGTGCTCCGTGAAGTTCTGTCAGGAGAAACGAATGATTCTGCGCCCATGCTATGCGCTCATTGTGACGGCGATCGTCGCCTCCGCCGCACCAGCCCATGCCGCCAATATCGCTGACTTTGTCGACTTTTCACTGCGCACGCCGCGAGGAAATGTTGTCATGCCTGGGCGGCTGTATGCTCCGCCCGAGGCGTCGCCCGCCCATCCGGTTCCGCTAGTCGTTTACCTCCACGGCAGCGGGGCCAGCGGGACGAACAATACGTTGCAGATCGAGCAAACGCCCGACATGCTCGCCGCCGAGGCGAAGCGCCGCGGTGCGATGCTCTACGTGCCGCAAACAAACCTGGGTTGGACGGGGACAAGCGTCACCGACTGGGTGATGACGATGATCGACCGCGCCGTGAACGAGCTGCGCGCCGATCCTCACCGTTTGTATGTCACCGGCTATTCGATGGGAGGCGGCGGGACGTGGAACATGCTGAGTCGCTACCCCGGGCGCTTCGCGGCAGGCCTAGTGGTTAGTCCAGCGTTGCAAGGAACCGACTTCAAAGCGGCGAACCTCACGGACACGCCCATCATCGCGGTCCACGCTCGCGATGATGCGACGACGCCGGTTTCGAACAGCCGCAACGTCGTGAATCAGATTCTCGCCGCCGCCGGCGAACCGGCGCCAACTTACCCTACTGCACAGAGCTCGAAATATTTCCTGGCCGCGAATCTTGCCGTGCCGTTTCATCAAGAGATCGTCTACTCGGAGCCGCCGGGGAGCACGACCAACTATTTCATCTCGCGGCCTGATCTCGACCTCATGTACTACGAGCAACCGACGGGCGACCATACCGGAGTGCTGGGGGTTTACTACTCGGAGGGGATTTACGATTGGATGTTCTCGCACGCGTTGCCAGCGCCCGAACCTTCGAGTTTCGTATTGCTGGCGTTCTGCGGAGCGGCAATTGGCGGGCGGCGACGCGGCTGGATTTCGCAAGCGTAACGGCGTGCGCTGGCAATTTTGCGCGACCGTGCCATCTGCCGGCCGCCGCCAATTGGCACTGCCCAATCCTTGGGCATTTGCAGCCGCGAGCGCGTGGTCGCGATCGCGGCGTCGCGCTAAAAACGAGTCGATTCGCGCAACGCTGTGAAGATGGGGTGAAGTTGGCCGCGTGCGTATCGACGTTTCCCCGCAATTTGCGCTGCTGTCACTTCACGCAACGTGGGTTCGGCACGCCCATTGCTCCAGTATGCTTTCGATGAAGTTGCGTCGATGCGACGAAGCTTCACATCCCCCTCACCGTCGGTCGTCATACTTCACTCGCCCCGTGCGAGCGAAGCGCTGTCGATCACACGGCCCGCCTACCAAAAGCCGGCGACTCACCCCGAGAGCCTGCCGCTTTCCCGCCTACAAATCGGCAAGTCTTACCCGCGCGGCGCATGATGCGATCGCCGTCGGCTTGCCTTCACGTTTTTTCGACTACGGAGCAATCCCATGACTATCGGTACGCGCAAAGGCTTCCTCATCGACATGGATGGGGTCATTTATCGCAGCCACGAACTTATCCCCGGCGCCGCGGAATTCATCGCCGGGCTACGGCGATCGAAGATTCCGTTCATGTTCCTCACAAACAACAGCCAGCGGACCCGCCGCGACGTGGCGATGAAGCTCACTCGCATGGGCATCCCGGTCGAAGACAAGCACATCTTCACCTGTGCGATGGCGACGGCGCGGTTCCTCGCCTCGCAAAAGCCGCATGGCACGGCCTACGTCATCGGCGAAGGGGGTCTGCTGAACGCCCTCCACTCGAACGGCTATGCCATCGTCGACCGCTCGCCCGATTACGTCGTCGTCGGCGAAGGGCGGACGCTATCGTTCGAAATGCTCGAACAAGCGGTGCAAATGGTGCTCGACGGAGCGAAGCTGATCGCCACGAATCTCGACCCCAATTGCCCGACAAATAGCGGCACGCGGCCCGGCTGCGGGGCGATCGTCTCGCTCATTGAGAAAGCAACCGGCATCCAGGCCTTCAGCGTCGGCAAGCCGAGCCCCGTGATGATGCGAATGGCCCGCAAGGAACTCGGCATGGCCACCAGCGAAACGATCATGATCGGCGACACGATGGAGACCGATATCCAGGGCGGCGTCCAGATGGGCTATAAGACGATCCTAGTCTTGAGCGGCGGATCGAAGCGCGAGGATCTCACGAAGTTCGCGTACCAGCCCGACTTGGTGATCGATTCGGTGGCCGACCTCGATGCCGAGGCCGGCCTGCTGCATAGCATCCTGCCGACAATGAACCGCGAAGACGACACGCCGCACGATTTGCGCGAGTGGGCAATGGCACACGCGTAAGCCGTAGCCGAGGGTCAACGACCCGCCGGAGCGTCACTCGAACATCGTCAACTTGAAACCTCACACGGCCCGCGTCCATGGTTCGCCATGCACGCGGGCCGTCGTCGTTCCAAATGACAGCACCAACTTTTTGAAAGTCATCCTTCGCGACAAAGCGGATACGAATTGCGCACATTTCGCATCGCGAAGGCGCCTGCAAGCCCCACTAAGTGATATTCCTTAAAGGAATGACAATCCATTGCATGCCATTTTGATAGAATTGCCCCCAGTCGACGAGACATTCACTTTTCTACTCTCGGGCGACGTTCTTATTTCAAGACTTCACATCAGCAATCGGCGGTTTGCGGTGGGGCAGGGGGCGGAATGATCTTCCGCCCAGGCGAGGCCGATTGCGTCGCACTCGCTAGTTGGTAGGACATCTTATGAGACGCAAGTTGCTCCTCTGGAGCTGGGCGGCGATCGCGCTGTACGGTACGCCCGCCTCGGCTGCTACTACGACCGAAGCTACGCGCGGCGCTGGCGCCGCCGAGCTCGATGGGCTCATCGCCACGAACGATCTCCTTACTGGACTGATCGCGACGGAACTCCCTGGCGATCATGGTTGGCATCCCGGCAACCCGGCGTCGGGCAACTCGGCGAACCCCAACGGACTCGCCGCATTCACCGACGGCGACGGCTACCTCTCCGGCGTCACCGGGCTCCTCAACGACTTCCCGCCAACGGGCACGCCGACGAAAAAGCTGCAATACAATCTGCCCGGGCCGACCAACATCCAGCAGATCGGCATCCTCTCGGGCAATCTCAACAACGCCGACGGGCGGATCTTCAGCACCTCCGTCATCCGCTACTCAACAAACGGCGGTTCGAGCTTCTCGCTCCTCGGCTATTTTGAGTCGACGCCACTCGGCTCGATCAACAACGAAACGGGCGTCCCAGGTGCGACCGAAGACCACGCCATCTACCTAAAGATCTTTGACGACGCTTCCGAGGTGCTCGTCGCGGGCGTCACGAACTTGCAGGTTGATCTCTACGCCGTCGACAACACCGGCGGGCAGTATCGCGACCCGTTCGACGGGGTGAATCCGTTCACTTCAATTAACGACGGACTCACTGCCGCGTTCGTCGCGCCGCTGATCTGGGAAATCGACGTCATCGGCGCCGCGGCCACGGTGAACTCGGCCGACTTCGACGGCAACAACGTCGTCGACGGCAAAGATTTTCTTGTCTGGCAGCGCGGGTTCGGCGCTGTGGGAACCGGCTCGCTCGCCACCGGCGATGCGAACGGCGATCACGACGTCGACGGCGACGACCTCATGGTTTGGAAGAACCAGTTCGGAACGGCGGGGATTGCCGCGGTTCCGGAGCCTTCGGCGTTGGCGCTCACTTGTTGCGGGTTGTTAGCGCCGATCTCGCGACGGAGAAATCGAGCACGGGCATCAGTCTAAAAAGACTTGCAAGTTGCCCGCGTTCACGCGAAGCAACTTGCGTACTTAACACGCCTCGCCCCTGGAGGGAGAGGCTCGGTGCGGGGTGGAGGATTCGTTAATCCCTCCCCTAGCCCCTCCCTTCCAGGGAGGGGGAGATAGCAACTCTTCTTGAACTCTTTTTCAACAATGGAGAGCGACTAATGAAGATCGCAACTTGGTTTCTTGCTGCAGCGGCGACCACGTTCCTCGGCATGCCGGCCTGGGGAGCGCCAACGGCAGTGACGACGCATGGCCCGGCGAACACCAGCCTCGCGGCGCTGATCTCAACCAACGACCTCATCGCGGGGCAAATCGGCGTCGAGCTCGCCGGCGACATGGGTTGGCATCCGGCGAATCCCGCGGCGCCTAACTCGCTGCTACCTGAGGGATTGCCGACGTTCACCGATGGCGTCAACAACACCGGCCTCTACGGCTTGCTCAACGATCTTCCCGCGGCGGGAACTCCGGTAAAGCGCGTGCAGTACACGCTCGGCGGCGCGAAGACGATCAACGAGATCCAAATCCTCACCGGCAACAACGGTAAGGATGGCCGCGTCTTCTCGACGACGGTGATCAGCACGTCGACCAACGGCGGCGGCAGCTTCTCGACGCTTGGTTACTTTCAATCCGATCTCTCCGGCACGATCAACACGGGGCAATGGGGTTCGACGCTGGTGGAGATCACCAACGGCGGCGGCGGGCCGCTCGCGAGCGGCGTGACGAACGTCATTTTCGATTTCTACGCGGTAGACAACACCCAAGGCGAGTTGCGTGATCCGTTCGTGGGCGTGAACCCGTTCACGGGCATCGACGATGGTTTCAATGCACCGATCGCGTCGCCGCTCGTTTGGGAAATCGACGTCATCGGCGTGCCCGAACCGGCGACGGGGCTGTTGGCGGCAGTGGCTGCGATCGGCATCGTCGTACAACGCCGACGCCAACGCCGAACTTAGTGCGGTAGGTCAATTGGGGTGCCACTGGCATCTTGCCAGTGAGAAGTGGCAAACGAGCTCTCCACTTCAGCACTGGCAAGATGCCAGTGGCACCCCCACTTTCCATACATAGGACGGAAGCAGGCAAAACCATGAGTCGTCGCATCACCTTCGCACGAGCCAGCGGATTCACGCTCGTCGAATTGCTCGTCGTGATCGCCATCATCGGCGTCTTGGTGGCGCTGCTGTTGCCGGCCGTACAGGCGGCGCGCGAAGCGAGCCGTATGTCTTCTTGTCGCAACAACATCAAGCAGTTGTCGCTAGCGATGGCGATGCATGAAAGCGCCCATAATACGCTTCCCTCTGCGGGTTGGATGGGCGATTGGACCGGCGACCCCAATCGAGGGGCCGGCACGGGACAACCGGGCGGCTGGGTCTACAATATCTTGCCGTACATTGAGCAGAGCGCGATCCATCAAATCGGCAAGGGGATGACTGGAGTCGATCTTAAGAAGGAACTCGCGCGACGCGACGCGATGCCGATCGCGTTTCTCAACTGCCCCACGCGGCGTCCGTCGATCGCGTATCCCAATCCCACCCCGACCAACGTCGCCCTCAACGGACGCTACGCCGAGTTCCACGCCCGCTCCGACTACGCTGCGAACGGCGGCGATATTCGCGAACTAGAAACTTGGTGCAAGTTGCACGCCCCGAGAGACGAAAAACTCGCTCAGCAATCTTACTGGCGGCCGAACATCGATTGGCATAGCGGCATCGGTTACTGCGGGGCGATCATCCAGTTCCGCCACATCACTGACGGCACGTCGAACACCTACGCCGTCGGCGAGCGTTTTCTCGAACCCGAGGCTTCGCTCCGCGGCGAAGCGAAGGCGGATGATTGGCCGATGTATAACGGCTTTCAGGACGACCTGATGCGCAGCGTTTACTACGACCCGGCATTCCCCGATGACGCGCAAATTCCGAAGCCCGACGTCGATGGCGTAAAGGATTCGTACCGCTTCGGCAGTTCGCACCCGAGCGGCCTCAACATGGGGATGTGCGACGGTTCAGTGACGACGATCTCGTTCGACATCGATCCGGAAGTTCATCGCCGCAACGGGCACCGCTCCGACGAAGGAGGTGCACGGCAGCCGGACCACGACCCCAACCTGCCGTAGCGAAACTTCATACAATGCAAAAACGGCCGTCGCTGATCGAGACCAGCGACGGCCGTTTGGTTTGTCACTCAAGGCAGCGGGCGCCTTGCGTTACTTCGTGCAGTTGCCGCCGATGCAGGGGCAATCGCCCGATTCGGGGCACTCGCCGGTGCATTCGGGAGCGGTTTCAGCGGCGTCGATCGTCGTGCTGACGGGCGACTTGCTGCATTGGCCGCTCGGGCACTTCGCTGCCTTGCAACCGCCTTGGCTGCACTTGGCTGCGGGCTTTGCTTCCGTCGAAACCGGTTCAACGGCTGACGCGGGCACCACGCCCGCTTCGCTCTGCTCGCGAGCCTCAGTCTTCTTCAGTCCCGCGATCCGCATCTCTTGGATCAGCGTCGCAATTTTGTCATGATTCTTCTTCGTCTGAGCGATGACGAGCGAGCCGTTGCGCTCGAAGGGCCGAATCTGCGCACTCTCTTCGCCTTGCGAGTCCGCTAACCACGAGTCGCAGTCGACCGACGACTTGAGGTAGTCGACCAATAGGTCGGCGTCGAATTCCACGCCATCCGGGCGGACCTTCCAAACTTGCAGATCGGCCACTGGGTAAACTTGCACGACAATCGGTTCGTCAACCACGTCGGCCAGCAACTCTTCTTCGTACACGCGTTGCTGTTCACTCTCGAAAGCAGCGCGATGGACTTTCGCAGTTTCGACGGCCGGCGATTCGACCGCAGTCACCGTGACGACGGCGAAGACTTGGATGTCCTCGACGACTTCGGTGGTCGTTTCCTTCTCGCCGCCGACTACCGCGGGGGTCGTGCGGCGAACGGCTTGCACGCGTTGCTCGCAGGCGCTCGACAGCACGAACGGCGTGCCGAGTTCGGCCACCAGGCTCGAATCCCATTGATTGGCTGACAGGGCAGGGCACGGGGCAGGGCCGCAATTGCCGGTCACTTTGCTGATTTCAGAGCGGATATCGACTTGAACTTTGCCATTGCCGATGGTCTTCGCGAGCAGGTCGATCTTCGTGCCAAATTCTTTGAAGTGGGTCCGCCCGTCAGCGTCAGTCACGGGGAATTCGCCGCCGGTACGAAATCCCGCCATGCGGCCGCTGGGGCACACGATTGTTGGATTCGCAATGACTTTCGCCAAATTATTCTTCTGCAGCGACGTCAGGAAGTCGGGCGACTTCTCGATCGTCTCGTTCAAGTCGGTCACCATGTGCGGCGACGTGACGTCGAACGAGAACCCGAGCTTGCGGCACTTCGAAATGTTGACCTCCACTAGCTTGACGTTGACCGTCAGCTGTTCCGGCGTGCCAGCGCTCTGACGAAGTTCTTCGACTTCACGCTGCAATTCAGCGAGGGCGGCAAGCTTCGCATCGAGTTCGCTCTGCTTGGTTCCGCATTTTTCGATCTTGCAAACCTTCGTGCAGGTTGCGGCGGAGCTCGCTTGCGTGGTGCACTCAACGGCGACGCCGCTATCGCTCTGGCAACTATCGGCGGTGCACTTCTCGGCTGAACAGGCGAGCGTGCCGCAGGTTGATTCGCTGCACTCGGCGACGCATTCCTGACTGCACTCGCCGGCGCACTTCGCGGAGCACTCGCTGCCGCACGACTTCGTGCACGTCGAAACCTGCGTGCACTCTTCAGCCGCGACGGCGACTTCCACGGGCGTGCCGGGCCAAGTCTTCGAGGTGGTGATCGTGAACTCACCGCCGTTGAGGGTGAGGCAAGCTTCGACGGCGCACTTCAGGCCGTCGCAGACTTCGGTCGAGCAGGCAGCGCTGCATTCGCCGGCAGAGCAGTTGCCTTCGAAGCAGAACGATGTGTCGCACGGTTCAGCAGCGCTGACAACCGTCGAGCACTCGCTGCCGCACGACTTGCCGGAGCAGGCCGTCTTGCTGCAGGTCTTACCGCTGCATTCGCTCTTGTTCTTCGAGCAAGTTCCGCCGCTGCATGTGGCGGTGAATTCCTGCTTCGCAGCGTCGACGATCGCGCACTTCAGCGTCTCGCACATCGAGCCGACGCCGGCAGTCAAACTACAAGCGCCGTCGCCGCAGCTGCCCGCGGTGCATTGGCTGAGGTTGCACGCGCCGGCAGTGCAGGCCGTCTTGCTGCAGGCAGAACCTTTGCAAGCCGAGCCCGAGCACTTTTCGGCCGAGCACGCCGAGCACTTCTTCTTCTCGCAGCATTCTTCATCCTTGACGAGCGCGACCTTGAGTTCATCGCTCGCGGCCGACTTGTCGCACTTGCACGCGCTGCATTTCTCTGCACTGCACTTCGCATCTTGGCAGGTTGCCGCCGTACACTTTTCAACGGAGCATTCTCCGGTCGAGCATTTTTTCTTTTCGCAGCACTCTTCGTCTTTCACCACGGCGACTTTCAGATCGTCGCTGGTCGACTTTTGGCACTTGCACGCGGTGCACTCTTCGCCGCTGCATTCTTCGCAGCCGCAAGTTTCGGCGCTGCATTTTTCTGCGTTCGACGCCGTCGAGCACTTGCCCGACTTGTCACACTTGCCGTCAGGGCATTCGCCCTGCAGCGTCGTGCCGCAGCAAATCAGAATCGCCGCTGCTGCCAAGAAAACCTTCGCGACCATCGCAACGCCTCCAGTGCGTGAAATTATCGTAGGGCCGCTCGAGAGTGAGCGCGAGACCCATCACGGGCCGCGGACAGTACGCGGGTATGATGGCGGCGGTCAAGAGAAACCAGGCAGGCGCCAGCACCGCAGCAGCCGCGGGTCAACGACCCGCCGGAGCGGCGCTCAAACGATTTTAGTCGATGTTTCGCTGGCAATTCGTGCAATTACGACGAGTGATTACCGCTGGCATGAAGTCAGCGGCTCGCCTTTTCCATTGCGAACGCGAGCCTTGTTGCTATCGCCGGGGTTAGAAGGTGAACCTCGCGATAACACTCGCGCGGCTTCCCGCCCGCCTCCCGCCGACGCGCCCTACCCAAATGACCAATACTTCCCGTCGTGCCGCGTTCACCCTGGTCGAACTGCTGGTCGTCATTGCGATCATCGGCGTCCTCGTCGCGTTGATCTTGCCCGCGGTTCAGGCCGCGCGCGAAGCGGCCCGTCGCACGCAGTGCCAGAACAACCTCCGCCAGATCGGGCTCGCCTTGCAGCTTCACCACGATGCAAAGAGTCGTTTCCCCGCCGCCAGCCACGGCTCGACCGCTCACCCGTCGGGAACTGATCAATACGCCGTCTCGTGGGCGTTCGAGTTGCTGCCGTATATGGAACAGCAGGCGAGCTACGCCGCTCACAATCCTGCAGCCCGCGCTGACGACGACGTGAACAGCACGGCCATGCGGACGCCGGTGTCGGCCTTCTACTGCCCCACGCGTCGCGGCCCCGTTGCTGATCGCGACTTCGACAATGACGACGCCCCGTCGACGAAACGCGGCGTCGCGGCCGGCAGCGACTACGCCGCCAACTCGGGCACCAGCACGCAGCATGGCATGCCGGGGCGCGACGAATTCGATACGACCGAACTCGGCCCCATCTATGTGATGTCGAAAATTTCGGCCCGGCAGGTGACCGACGGGCTATCGATGACGTATGCAGTGGGCGAGAAGTACCTGCCGCCGATCGACGAGTCAGCCGATCCCGCGCTGCAACATGTGCGGCAGGGCGATGCGGCGATCTTCAGCGGCGACGCGCGGCACTCGATCGTCCGTCGCAGTTCCGCCGGCTTCCCAGAGAGCGAGACCGACGACTACCCCGGCAAGTTCGGCAGCCTCCACAACGGCGTCAGCCACTTCGCGTTCCTCGACGGCAGCGTGCACACGATTGAGCACTCGCTCGACGTGGCTACGCTGGTGATGCTGTCGGCCATCGGCGACGGCGGCGACGTGCCAGACGGGGTGTTTGCGGATTAGCGGGCCATGCGTCGATCAACGTCGAAAGAATGCGCCGCGGCGAGCGAGCATCGGCGCTACCGCTAGCGCCAGTAGCACAGCCGCAGCCGGTTCTGGGATGGCGACGGCGTTCGAGACGAAGATCCCTTCGGAACCATCGGTGAATCGTGCATGAAAAGCGATCTGCCCCCGATCATTCAGCGACCATTTTCGATCGCCGAACAAATCGACGTACGACACCATTCTAAGATCCGGATTCGAGGCGTCGTCGCTGACATCAAGCATGTCGCCTAGGCGGACGATCAGTTTCAAGTTCTGGTTGACGTCCTGAGCCCAAATCCCGGCATTATTCGACGAATCGACGCCCGGCCCGGCGAGTCGTGAATAGAACGCCGTTTGACCACGCTCGTTGAAAGCCAATCCCCAAAACGTTTGCAGGCCGGCAAACACAATCGACGGCCCTGTCCCTGGCGCCAGGTCGCCAGTCCTGGTGATTTTTTGCAGCCCATTGCCGCCGACATCACTGTAGACGCCGACTTGATTGGTTTCAGTGACTCCCGTCCCTTCGAGCGCTCCAATGAACGCAACCTGGCCCGCGTCATTGAACGACACCGAACCGGTTCCGCCGCTGGGGAGGTAGCCAAACACAACGCCCGGAAGGGCGCCTGGAACCTGCTGACCATCCCGCATGATGAGTTCCAAACCAGAACCGTTACGGTCGGACCAGATGGCGCCTCGGTTGTTGTCCATTCCGGCTTGAATCAGCGACTTCCCTGCATTGTTGATGTAAGTCGCCGAGAAATTCTTAAAAACGCGTCCTGGCAAGCCTGGAGCCGGGTCTCCGCCGCGTGCGAACAGTGAGAGACCGTTCGCATCGTATCGCCACAGCGAGTTTTCGTTGACCGCCGTGATTCCGCTTCCGGCAAGCCGTGCGCTAATGAAGCCTTCGCTGAAGTCGTTGATATCGGCGCTGCCGATGCCTTGAACGGTAATCCCCGCGCCAAGCGGCGTCACGCCGTCATTATAGATGGGTATTGCCACTTTTGCGGCGTCCTCGATCCATGGACCGATCGCATAGGGGGAAACGCCATCGCCCGTCACCATCGCGAGGAACGATGCATGCCCGAGCGAATTGATGCCACTCAGGGCGAGAACATATCCGACGTTCCGGTTCGACGGCCCCTTCGGCGCCGGCTCGTTCTGAAGGGCGATCAGTTGGAAACTACCATCTGCGAGGTTGCGTCCGACGATCGAGCGTGATGCGAGGGCTTCGTCTAGGACAAAGGTGGAGAAAACGGTCGCTGCATTGACTGCGTAAGCCCGCGTATAGCCGACGTCCGCGTAAGCGAGGTTAGGTTGCGCGGCGATCGGGGCGGCGCCCTCACGCGCGACCACTCGCAAACCCGCGCCGCCCACTTCGCTGAAGATCGCCGTGTCATCGCCGTCACTAACGCCAGCCCCTTGAAGGGTAGCAGGGAAAGCGGTCCAACCTTGGCTGGCGTTAATCGTTGCGTTCTGGAACGACTGGAACGTCACGCCGGCGCTTAACCCTGGGACTGGCTTGCCTGACAACGCCACCGTGCGCAACGTCCCAGAACCGTGTACGACGCCAGACCACGTCCAAGAGCCAACCATCGCGAGCATCAGTAGACCAATGCGCACACAATTTAGATGGCTCCCAATCCATCTTGGAGATGAATGGAAACGACAATCTCCGTTGGCCATTAGCGATCTCTTAGTATGTACTTCAGAGTTGCGACGCGAGTTATTCACGATCGCCAGGGTAGCCAAAGGCTAAAAAGAACGAAGGCGATCTGAATTGCATACTGTAAGAGCAGCCCGACGCCAATTCAAGCATTTTCAGAGAGTGGTTCTCGACGAGACGCCAAAACTGCTGTGATGCAGCGTTAGCAAATCGTCGGCCAGCGGACCTTGCATAGTCCCGCGGTCGGGAAATTAAATTGCCCGCGTCCCAATGAGTTCGCCCAGCGCCTCGCGGTGCACTTCCTCGCCCGCCTCGCGCATCACGCCCCACTTGCTTGCTTGCCAGATCTCGCCGGTCGTGCGGTCAAGCGCCGTTAGCCAGCCGTAGCGCCAGCAGGCGGTGTCGATGCAGGCGGCGAAGCCGAGGTCGAGAATTTCGCCGTTACGCTGTTCGGTATGGCCAACCGTCACGCGCTTGCCCGAGAAGTGGGGCCGAACCTCTTGCGGCTCGAACAGGGTCCACCGCAGTTCGTGCGGCGGCTGCTCGCTCATCGGGAGTTCGGGTAGGTAGTTCGCGTGAGTGAAGATGTCGTCGGCCGTCTCGTAGTACGGCACGCACGACTCGATGAGTTGCCAGTGAGCGTCGGGAATGTCTTTCAGCCGACCGGGAAAGTGATACGACGTCAGCGTCACCGCGCCGCCGCAGTTCATCCAGTAGTTGAGGTCGGCCTCGTTCGCGCGGGCTCGCAGCATCATCTCTTCGTGGTTCCCCTCGATGAGAACCACGCGGCACTGCTGCTGGAGCTTGAGAATGCGGTCGAGGACTTCCTTCGACTCGCGGCCATTGTCGATCATGTCGCCGAGCAGCACGATCTGGTCGGCGGCGGTCGGCGCGATCGCGTCGAGCACGGCGTCAAGCGCATGGACGCAGCCATGGACGTCGCCAATGGCGATCACCCGGCCTGTGGAAGAACTCATCGTTGCGCTGCCCCGGCTGCCGTTCTAGAGGTGAGACAAGGACGCCAGTTGGCGTCTGGTCTCTGTAGGATAGGCGGCGGCGCATGAAGACGCCATCGCTGCGCGAACGCGGCGATGGCGTGGTGGTCGATTGAGCTCGAAGAGTAGGCAGCATGGAGGCTGCATTGGACGGGTCGCTTAAGCGACCAGTCCGAAGTAGCGTGCGGTTTCCACTCCGTGGGCGAAACCTTACTTCACGACGCCAGCTTCGATGTAGATCGCTTGTTGAGCGCCTTGGCCTGCGGCCGCGGCGTCCATCGTCCCCATCGGGCTCACCACGTGGCCGCCCACTGGCACAACGGCGCTGGCTTGCTGAATGTAGCGCGACGGCTGCAACGACGCCGGAGCGGCGGACGGTTTTGCTTGGACGCTGCTGGGCTGAACCATCGCAGTGCGCGTCGGCGCGAGTGCCGGCGGCAGGGCCGGAGCAGCGACGACTGCTTGGCCGACCGGCGAGCGAATGCCCGACAGCCGTTGGAGCGCCGGCGGTAGCGCCGGCGGTGCGTCTTCGCCGCGGAGGTTCGGGCCGTCGAGCACCGGTTCGATATTGTCGACCGGTTGCACGACCTCGCTGCCCGCATGGCCTCCGGCCTGCTGAACGTACGGTAGTTGCACGAGCTCACCCGCCGCCGGATTGGTCATCGTTTGCGACAACCACGGCGGCGCCGGCGGCGCGGCGCCGAACGGATCAAGCATGTTGGACCCGCCACCTTCTGGTTGGGTGCCGGCAGGAGCCGGCTGACCAGCCGGGCCGATCGGCAATCCACCCGCAGGCGCGGGAGCTGGCCCGCCAACTGGCCCGGCAGGCGCCGGCGCGGCGTCCCCCGGTCCTGGCAGCGGCGGCAGACCAGGCAGGTTGCGGATGTCTTCATTAGGATCGGGAACAGGCCCCCCTTCAGCGGCCGGTTGCCCAGCGCGCTTCGGCCGTTCCCGAGTAATGGTTCCTTCCTGTGCGGGCGTTGGCGTCCGCGGACCGGTCATCGACTCCGCCTGCTCGTCCTTCTCTTCTTGCTTCTTCATTTCATCGGGAGTTACTCCCTTGGCATCGCCCGGGAACGTCCGCCACCGCGTTTGGTACCAGCCGTACGTGGGGATGTTCGGCACGCACACCCCGTCTGGTCCGCACGGCGGCGGCGTTTGCGGACGGCCTGCGCCATTCCCGACATGCCCGACGGCGCCAACGGGAGTCGCAAGACCGGCACTCCACAGAGCGCCAGCCAGGAGCAACGGCTTGGCGGCAGATTGAAGGTTCAACCGAGGAGACATGGCGTCGCTTCCTGTGGATCACGGAGAAAACGTTGAGCAGCGAGTTGCCGCTTCCCGTCAGACTCTCCGCTAGTCGATTGCCGTAGTGATGAGTTCAGTTCAAACAGTGCAGGGCTCAGAGCCTGTCGTCCCCTCGCGGGGCGGCAGCTTAGAACGTGTTGCCCAAGCCGAAGCGGACAATGCGGTTCAACATCGAGGTGCCGAGTGAGACGAAGCCGAAGATACGTTCAAACGGATTGAGCACCTTGTTGACGACCGTGTTGAAGTTCGTCAGGCGGTCTTGAGCGATAAACAACCGGTCGCCAGGCATGAGCTGGTAGTTCGTCGCGGTCGAGGCGCCCTGAGCAATGTCGTTCCACTGAATCGGCAAGATCTGTTCGCAGCCGACGCCGTTGGGGGCGGGGCGGGCAATCCACATCTTGGTCGAAGAGACCTGCGAAATACCGCCCAGGGCAGCCACGGCGTCGATCACCGTTTCATTGCCGGTGATCGGCTGCCGGGTGACGTCGTCGCCCAAACCGGCGCCTTGCGTGATGATGTAGTAGACCTTGCTGTTGTAGGCGAGCACGTCGACGAAGACTTCCGGAGCTTCCAAACGTTCGCCAAGCTTCAGCTCGATCGCGGCGCGGGCTTCTTCCAGAGTCATCCCCGCGACGTAAACCGAACCGTAAGTGCCTAGGTTGATGCGGCCATCCATCGCGACCAGATGCTGGCCGGTGATTGCCTGAGCACCCGCGGAGGCGACGAGCGACACGGAGACGTCGACGTCGGTAAGGACTTTCGACAGTTGGTCGCGTATTTCGTCTTCGGCTTCCTCGATCGTCTGACCGACGACGGCGATGCGCCCGTAGGTGGGACCGAGGTTGACGGTGCCGTCGGCGTCGACGTTGTACGTGTTATCGATCGGCTGTTCCGGGAAGGCGCCGATCACGCGGATCAGCAGCACGTCGAAGGTTTCAATGCGATGCGGCGACTTCGGCACGAGCTTGACGCCTTCGACCAATAGAATGTCCGGCGGTTCGATGACGTAGCGCGGGAGAGTGACTTTCTCAAGTTCGCGCGGCACGGGGCTCGTCGGCGGAGCCTCGGGCGCGGTCACCGGAATCGGGTTGCGGGGCTCCATGAACGCCGTGCAGCCGGTGAGGGCCGCCTGGTAGGCGATCAGCAGCCAAGCGATGCCGCGTCGAGTTCGGTGGCAAGCCATCATTGGTCGGTTCCCGCAAAGAAAAGATCGCTGGCGGCGACGGCTCCCGCGGTCGTCCACGCAAAGGACGAACCGCGGCACGGCGCCGCTTACGTGACAGTTACAATGCATATAATCGGAAGAGCTTCACACCGACTTTGCCCTCATTGGCGGAAATCTGGCAGGAAGTAGCGATTTTGCCGATTGCGGGGTGACAGCAGTGCCAGCAAAGAACGCCGAAACCACGATGAACGCGGATAAGAAGTGGGCGCTAAACGTCTTTCCTGTTCACCTGCGTCGCTCCGCGGTTCTATCTCAGCGACCGCGGCGACAGGTGAATCAGTCCCGAAATCGGAGCCGTCGCGCCGCTGCGAACGGCACGATCGGCGCGACCCACACCGCGTCGTAAGTCCCTTATATTTCAAGGGGATAACGAGCGAGAGCAGAGGCGCCGGAGATTTGACACTTCTGCAGAACCCGCGTATTTTGGGTTCTAGAGCGCGAACTTATTTTCGATGCAGTTCACGACCGGCGGGCGACGTTCGTCGCAAGGATGGGGCAAGTTTCCAGCCGGTTTTCGCGTCGATTGCGTCGCTCATTCTGAAGCCCGGACTTTCCAGCGGTCGCTGAGAAGTCTCCTTATTACACGAATCAATCCAGCGACATTTTGGCTATGAGCACCGCTGCTTCGCGAAACCTGAATCCCCGCGGCAATTTCAGCGAATTCGACTACGACGACGCACAGCCCCTGTCGTCGAGCGACGCCCAGACCGCCTGGATCACTTTCGGCGTCTTGGTAGTCGCGTTGGTCGCCGCTTACGAGAACATGCTCCGCTTCACCGCAACGTTCTGGGTGAAGGACATGTACTCGCACGGGTACATCATTCCGTTCTTCGCCGCGTACTTGTTTTGGATTCGCAAGCGGCCGCTGAAGGAAGCGGCCCCGCTGGAACGCTGGATTGGCGTCGGCGTGCTCGCCGCCAGCCTGGGACTTCGGGTTTTCTCGGCGTACTTCGACTTCAATAACTTCGAGCGGCTCAGCTTTATCTGTGCTTTGCTCGGCGTTTGCCTGATTATCGGCGGTAAATCGATGTTCCGCTGGGCGTGGCTGCCGATTGCGTTCCTGCTGTTCATGTACCCGCTGCCGTCGATCGTGGAAAACACGCTGCTGATGAAGTTGCAGACCTGGGCGTCGATTCTCAGCACTTGGACGCTGCAAACGCTCGGCGTCAGCGCTTCGCGGATGGGCAACACCATTTCGGTCGACACGCTGAAAGAACCGCTGGAAGTGGCCGAAGCGTGCAGCGGCCTGCGGATGCTGACGATCTTCCTAGCGATGAGCGTGGCTCTGGTCATGATCATTGATCGGCCCTGGTGGGATAAAGGGCTTATGCTGCTGAGCGCGATTCCGATTGCACTCGCTAGCAACGTCATCCGCATCGTCTCGACCGCGCTGCTGTACATCGCCTTCGGGCAAGACACCCCCTGGCTGAGCAATATCATTCACGATTGGGCCGGTCTGGCGATGATGCCAATCGGGTTGGGATTGTTGTGGATTGAATTGACCATCCTCTCGCACATTACTATCCCGATCGATGACGACGCTTTCGCCTCGTACGGAGCGGCGACCGCGTAGCACGGCTCGGGCGGAACGTTGCATTTGGGCAACTTCGCGTTGCCCGGAAACAACTGCCGACGTTCCCCAACACGCGAGAACTGGCTGATTTCCCGGAAGAGAATCGTTTTCGTCCTCAGTGGTCCGCCGATTGCTTCAGCGGTGAGGACGCAACGCAGTGACGCAAGCAAACGCCGCCGAACAATATTCCGGTTCGTGGCGTTGGTTGAATGACGGCTTTTCTGCATCGCCCCCGAATCTTCGCTCAACGTCGGTATCGTTTTTAGAGAGGCACTCGATGGCTAGAGATGGCGCAGATATTTCCGAGTCCGAGGTGATCTATCCTCCCGCCGCCGAGGCTTCGCCGTCGCGGGCCTTGGTCGCGTCGCCGGTCCCCAGCAACGTCCCGGCGACGTTCGGCGGTTTTGCCCCGCGCGGCCCGGAGATCCTCACCGGCGGGTTCAACCAAACCTGGATGACCCACTGCCTTCGCCGGCGGTGGCTCATGGCCATCCTGATGGGCCTCATCGTCGGCGCCGGCGCCGCGGGCGCGCTGTGGTGGGCCTTCCCAGAAACCTCGACCATCACGGCCTACTTGAAGGTCCGTTCGAAGCTCGGCAGCGACGTCTTCGACAATCAATCCGAGCGATTGACGCCGCAGGACGTGCAACGCCAAGCGATGAACCATCTCACGCTGCTCAAAAGTCCGCTCGTCCTCGACGCCGTGCTGCAGCAGGCCGACATCGCCAATCTCGACGCCGTTCGCGCTCACCAGGGCCAGGAAATCAACTGGCTCACCGACGAACTTCGCGTGACGTTCCCGGGCGACGGCGAAATTCTCGAAGTCCGTTACGCGGGCGAAGAGAACGCCGACCAGATGGTTAAGGTGGTCGACGCCGTCGTGAAGGCGTATCAGGAGAAGGTTCTGTTGCAGGATCGCCTGCTTTCAGCCAGCACGCAGGCGGACTTGCGTCAGGTGCTCAGCGACACGAACAAGCGGCTGGAAACGCGGCTCAACGACCTCAAAGAGCAATCCGCGAAAATGGGCACGCTGCGGGAAGACGTCGAAATTCCGCAGCTGATGAACGAGATCAAGAATCTCGAGAATCTCCTCGTGAAAGCGCAAGACGACAAGGTCAACCTGGAAGTCTTCAAGCAGCTCGCCGTTGAAGGCGCTAACAGCCGGACGCTCGTCGATCAGGCGGTCGCCATGGAGCTGGAGAAGGATCCTTCGATCAATATGTACAAGGAGAAGCTGTTCCAATTGCAGTCGGACCTGCAATCGAAGCTTTCGACTTCCAAGAATCCGGCTAGCTCGCAAATCAAACAGCTACGGGCCAATATCCAGCAGATCGAAGCCCAGATGGCTCAACAGCAAGCCGAAGCGGAGCGCGTGCTGCGAGACAAGATCTCGAAGATGCCCAACGAAGCGCTGCGGTCGGCCATCGTTGAGTACAACATTCGCTCGAAGTCGATCGAAACCAGCCTCGCCAAATACCAGAAAGACCTGGATGCGGCTCGCACCAAGCTCCTCGCTCTGGGTGTTCGCGACCCCCAACATGAAATGCTCGAAGCGAACATCGACAGTGAAAAGCTAATCGCCGGCAACCTGCAAGAGAGAGTTCTGCAGTGGCAAGTCATGAACGAAGCTCGCGAACGCCAAGAACGGGCGGGCGGCGTTTCCGATTTCGACAAAGTGACGGTCATGCAGAAGGCGACTCGTCTCCCCAGCGGTAACAAGCTGCAACGCGTGGCGATCGCCGGCATGGGCGGATTGGTCGCCATGGCGCTGACTTGCTACGGCGTCGCACTGCTCGACTTCCGCCATCGCCGCCTGAACGGCGCCGCTGACATCGACGAAGGTCTCGGCGTCCGCGTCCTCGGTATCCTGCCAACGACCTCGCTGAAGGCCCTCACCGGCTCCAGCCTCGTTGCCACGCAAGTCGCTGAAGCAATTGACAACGTTCGCGCCACGCTCATGCATGACGCCGCGGCCGTTGGCCGACAGGTGATCATGGTGACGAGTTCCGGGACGATGGAAGGCAACACGGTTGTCGCCAGCAGCCTCGCCTTGAGCTTTGCTCGGGCCGGACGCCGGACGCTGCTTGTTGACGGCGACCTGCGGGCGCCGGCTCTTCACAAGCTGTTCGGCATGCCGATCGAAGACGGCTTTAGCGAAGTCCTTCGCTCGGAAATCGACTTGGTCGATGCCATCAAGCCGACGAACAACGAAGGCCTGTACCTGCTGACTGCGGGCGTCTGCAACGCCGACGCAATCCACGCCTTGGCGACCGAACAGCCGCAAGCGATCTTCGAGAAGCTTCGCGACCAGTTCGATTTCATCGTCATCGACGCCCCGCCGGTCCTGGGCATCAGCGACGCCTTGTCGCTTGGCCAGTACATCGACGGAGCGATTCTCACCGTGCTGCGTGACCACAGCGAGATTCGCAAGGTCTATAAGGCGGTCGAGATGCTCAAGGGGATGGGGGTGCGGGTCCTCGGTTCGGTGGTCAATGGTGTGCCGCTGAAGGCCGACCGCCGCGTAGTTCGCCTCCACCAAACCGGCGCCTACAGCTCGGCTCCGCGGTTGACGGTCAAGAACGAGATTTAAAGCTCAGACGCCAACCGTCGCAGGATAATTTTCGAGGCGCCGAGTCGATTCAGTTCGACTCGGCGCCTTTTTTCGTTGCGATACGCTGCGAGATTTCTAGCCCCGGGCTCCGAAGCTTACCCAAGGGCGAGCTCTACTATCTTAAAAGTTCCGGCTCCCTCCCCCCTTGAGGGGAGGGCTGGGGAGGGGGGGAACGCTGGTACACGCTCCTATCACCCCTCCCTAACCCTCCCCCTCAAGGGTAGGGAACCTGAGAATTTCATTTTCCTCATGCTTCCGGCCAATCGCTGCAGAACGAAACGCTCCGCCAAAAACTGCAGCAGGAGCGAGAAGCGCCAACTTACTATTGAGGAAAGCGCACCCGAATCACTTCCGCATACTCACGCCCAAATTCGTCTTCCAGGTGATCGCGCAAGAAGCCCTGCACCGCGCGAGCATTAAAGGGCCGCTGCTGAGGATCCTTGGCCAACAGCTGCATCATCAGGTGCTCCAGCCACTCGGGACACTCGATCCCTTGCTCACGCAGGCTCGCCGGCACGGCGCGTAAGTGCTGATCCCAAATCTGCGCGAAGTTCGCCCCCTTGAACGGCGGCTTGCCCGACAGCATTTCGTAGAGCACGCAACCGAGCGCGTAGAGATCAGCCTTGCCCGTGATTTCGCCGTCGGCGCAAATCTGCTCGGGCGACATGTAAGCGTAGGTGCCGACGGTGCGGCCGGGATCGGTCCCGTCGGCGTCATGGGTATCGCGGGCGATGCCGAAGTCGCCCAAGATCACGCGACCGTCGTCGCCGAAGAAGAGGTTTGTCGGCTTGAGGTCGCGGTGAATGATCCCGTGGTTGTGGGCGTGCTGCAGGGCCGAGGCGATCTGCGCCGTGTACAGCGCTGCGAGCGGCCAGGGGAGGGGACCGGTGCGTTTGATGAGGTCGCTGAGCGAACCGTTCTTCAGTAACTCCATCGCGTAAAAGAACCGACCATCCATCATGCCGCCGCCGTAGTGGCGGACGATGTGGGGGTGGTTCAGCCGCTCCATGATGACAATTTCACGCTGAAAGCGGTCAACGACCGTGTCGTCGTGGGCGATATGAGGGTGCAGCACCTTCACAGCCGCCGGGGAGGGGACGTCGTCGCTTTCGGCCCGATAGACGGTCCCTACGGCGCCCACGCCCAAGGGCTCGCCAAGCCGGAAGGTGGCGGCAGTCGGTATGAACTTCAGGCGGCGGGGTTCTGGAGCCGACATGAGGCGTCTGCAGCGAGCGAATGAACAACGATTAATGTTTGAATTGACGGAATAGCCATCCGCCCCGCCAGCCGGCGATGCCTAGTGCCAGGGCACCGATTGCCGCCCGGCTGGGCAAAGCGACCTTCGGCCAATCCACCTGCCCGCGGAAGCAATCATCCTAACCGATTCTGAACCATTACTTTACGTCGAACAGCCAGGGGAAGGCAAGAATTGGCGCAGCGCTTGCTTTAGCCCCCTTCGGCTAAATACCGCGCATGCCGCGGTTCGGCCGAGATGCGATAGGCGGACCATCCATTCTGTAAATGTTTCCCCACCCGCTTGGCCGGGTTTAGGGGTGCAGCGCGGTCGTGTTTGCTTGTCGAGCCGTGCGTTGTTCACGACCTGTTTCGTGGGCGCTTCGCTGCTGGAAAATCGCGATCTACCTAACGGGGAACCCCTCGTTCGGCGCCTAGCGAGCCGCAGTTGAACGCCGTACGATGTTGAGTCTTGGCAGCGACGGCGCGGTCGCTCTCGAAGCAGATTCCCGAGTCAAAATGCCGTCGTCAGCGCAAACGCCTTCGGGCGTTCGGATGGATGACGCTTACTTTTAGTGGATGGATGCCCGTCAGAAGTCCCCAGTCATCGTGAGGAGCGAGTTTAGGAAATGGCCTACAAACTTGAGTACCTGTGGTTGGACGGTTACAAGCCCGAGCCGAACCTGCGCAGCAAGACGAAGATCGTCGACAGCGAGCCGAAGACCCCCGAGGAATGCCCGGGTTGGAACTTCGACGGCTCCAGCACCCAACAAGCTGAAGGCCGCTCCTCCGACTGCCTGCTGAAGCCAGTCCGCATCGTCAAGGATCCGCTCCGCAAGAACGCTTCGCTCGTGATGTGCGAAGTCCTCTCGCCGGATGGCTCGATTCACCCGAGCAACCTCCGCGGCAGCTTCGAAGACGACAGCGACCTGTGGCTCGGCTTCGAGCAAGAATACACGCTGACCAAGGACGGCAAGCCCCTCGGCTTCCCCAAGGACGGCTACCCGGCCCCCCAAGGTCCGTACTACTGCTCGGTCGGCATCAAGAACTGCGTCGGCCGCGACCTGGTCGAAGAGCACCTCGACGCCTGCCTGGAAGCGGGCCTGTCGGTCACCGGCATCAACGCCGAAGTGATGAAGGGTCAGTGGGAATACCAGCTGTTCGGCAAGGGCGCCAAGAAGGCCTGCGACGACGCCTGGATTGCTCGCTACCTGCTCCAACGCATTGCCGAGAAGTACGACATCGTCGTTGAACTTCACCCGAAGCCCGTCAAGGGCGACTGGAACGGCAGCGGCATGCACACCAACTTCTCGAACACCCCGATCCGCGAACAAGGCGGCGAGGAGTTCATCAAGAGCATCTGCGAGAAGTTCCGCGGTCAACACGAATCGCACATCGCTTCGTACGGTTCGGACAACGACCAACGCCTCACCGGTCTGCACGAAACGCAGTCGATCAACAAGTTCAGCTACGGCGTGAGCGATCGCGGCTCGTCGATCCGCATTCCGATCGTCACGGCCCAGAATGGCTGGAAGGGTTACCTCGAAGATCGTCGTCCGGCCTCGAACGCCGACCCGTACAAGGTCACGGCCCGCATCCTGGCGACGCTCCGCTCGTAAATGGCCGTCGGCTGTCAGCTAACGGCTGTTGGCCATGCCCATGACCTTAACGTTTTGAAATGATCGGCCCCGCTTCGCCCTAGTGGCGAAGCGGGGTTTATTTTTTATGTCGCCCAGAGTTTATTCAGGCCTGTAAGGCCGCGCTGCGGAAGCCCAGGGCGCAGCCCTGGGTAGCCAATCCAGCCCCCGATTCCTAGCCCTGGAAGGGCGCGCTAATCTCGCCCCGTCAGGGCTAAAGGTCAAACTGATCGATGCACTCCCAGGGCTGCGCCCTGGGCTATCATAGCGCGGCCCGTTGGGCCTGATTAGCCGGCGAAATACTATCCCGGCTGCTCACAGCTCATAACGTAGAATATCTTAACGGCCCTAATTTTGGTCGAACGTACTACCGTTGCGGCAAATCAAACGGACGTTCTACTCATTGCTCAAATCGCTCCGCCAATCGTAAACTTATCCAACTCGTTGGCCCTCCGGCCGATAGCCGATAGCCCCCGCAGGAACTGCGATGATGACCCCGCAAGACGTCTTAGCCCTCTGCCGTGAACGTGGCGTCAAAGCCGTCGATCTCCGGTTTATGGACTTCCCGGGACTCTGGCAACACTTCACCATTCCGGTGAGCAAGCTTGAGATGGAAGTCTTCGAAGACGGCCTCGGCTTCGACGGCTCGAGCATCCGCGGCTGGCAGGCGATCAACGAAAGCGACATGCTCCTCGTGCCGCAGGCCGAGACGGCGATCATCGATCCGTTCGTGCAGTTGCCGACCCTCTCGATGATCTGCAACATCCAGGACCCGATCACCCGCGAGGATTACTCCCGCGATCCGCGCAATGTCGCACGCAAAGCGGTCAACTACCTGAAGAGCACCGGCGTCGCCGACACCTGCTACATCGGCCCCGAGGCCGAGTTCTTCATCTTCGACGATATCCGCTTCGACCAAACGCCGAACTGCGGGTTCTTCTTCATCGATAGCGCCGAAGGCGAATGGAACCGCGGGACCGACGAGAACCCGAACCTCGGTTACAAGCTGCGGCACAAGGAAGGCTACTTCCCGTGCCCGCCGGCGGACCAGTTGATGGACATCCGCAACGAGATGATGCAGACGATGATCGACTGCGGCATGGACGTCGAAGCCCAGCATCACGAAGTCGCCACCGCCGGCCAGTCGGAGATCGACCTGAAGTACAACGATCTGCTGACGATGGCCGACAACATGTGCATGTACAAGTACATCGTCAAGAACGTCGCCCGCCGGCACGGCAAGACGGTCACCTTCATGCCGAAGCCGCTCTTCAGCGACAACGGTTCAGGGATGCACACGCACATCTCTTTCTGGAAGGGCGACCACCCGCTGTTCGCCGGCAACGGCTACGCGGGCCTCAGCGACGAAGCGATCTACGCGATCGGCGGCATTCTGGCCCACGCCCCGGCGCTGCTCGCGTTCGCCTGCCCGACGACCAACAGCTACAAGCGGCTCGTTCCCGGCTTCGAAGCGCCGGTGAACCTCGCCTACTCGCAGCGCAACCGCTCGGCCGCCTGCCGCATCCCGATGTACAGCCCGAGTCCGAAGGCGAAGCGCATCGAGTTCCGCTGCCCCGACCCGAGCAGCAACCCGTACCTCGCGTTCTCCGCGCTGATGATGGCCGCACTCGACGGCATCCAAAACAAGATCCACCCCGGCGATCCGCTCGATAAGGACATCTACGACCTCGAGCCGGAAGAACTCGCCAAGGTGCCGACGACGCCGGGTTCGCTCGGCGAAGCGCTCGACGCGCTGGCGAAAGACCACGAGTTCCTGCTACGCGGCGATGTCTTCACGCAGGACGTGATCAACACCTGGATCTGGTACAAAAAGAAGAACGAAGTGCAGGCCCTGGCGCTGCGGCCGCACCCATACGAGTTCTGCTTGTACTACGATATCTAGCAGTCGATTTTCACGACGACGCCGATCCTACCAATGAAATGAGCCGCCCTTGCAAAGGGCGGCTCATTTCGTTTTAGCGGTATGCGACTGACGCCTGCTCAGGCTTTGCTGGCGTAGACAACCAAGCCTCCGGCCACGACGAATGCGATCCCCGCATACCGCAGGATCGTCGACGTCGTCTTCGGCGACTCGATTCGCCCGTCAAGCTCGTCGGCGAGCTCCTTCAGCTCCGCCTTGACCTTTTCGAACTCGGCTTCCAACTCCGCTGCGTTAGAGCCGCCGTGCATACTCGGCTTTTCTTTGGCAGCGGCGACTTGAGTAACAAGCGTGTGTGCTCGCCCTTTAAGCTCGGACATCCGCAAGCTTTTTTCTTCCGTCCAACCAGCAGAAGCGGGGAAAATTGTCCCCCAGGCGAAGCTGGTTAACAGCAGCACCATTCCGACGACGACAGCGATTGTCGATAATGTTGATTTCATCGATCCATCCTTCGTGGGGCTCGTTCGACACTACTGCGCAATCGTCAGACCGTCGTTGATGCAAATCATTGTCGCCAGCACGACGACGTCAATTTCGTCGCTCAGCCAATGAATGCTGCCATCGACGTGGGCCGAGTTGACGCCGCCCGGATGCAAGCTTCGCGGTGCAGCAGTCCCCCATGATTCGCCGGTTATCTGACAAGGCATGCGTTCGATGTCGGCGCCGGCGGAATCCGAACAAATCCTCAGCTGATCCGCGTTGAAGATATCAGCTCCCCCGCGCTGATTCGGCGGATTAGCGCGCGACGTGAACTCGGTCGTCGATCCGGGAATGTAGGGAACGTCGGGCTTCGAAGTGTTCCAGCTATTGTTAATGCCAAGATTGGCGCTGTGCAGATCAAGCGTGATGATACTTGCGCCTCCTCCCCAACCAAGCGCCCAGGCTCCGCGCTGGTCGTCGCCGACGTCTCTAGTGCGCACTTCGGTAAGCATGATCGTCTGCGAGGTTCCGTCTTCGATTCGACGCAACTCCTGCCCCCCGTCGACGATTGCTCCAGAGAACACTCTGGAGGAATTCAGATGCTCTGGCCCGGCATAGCAAACGTAATTTCCTTTGGCCAATCTCTTGCTGTTGGTGAACTCAGATTGATAAAAGCGACCAGCCGCTGAATCGCTCGGGCACAGCATCACCGAAGGCTGAGCGCTCTCGGGCGCCGTCTGCGCGTTTTGCGTGAAAATCGTGAGTTTCTGATCGAACTGCGAGTAGAGACTCTGCAGTTCCATGTAGGGCAATATTTGCACAGTCCAACTGAATTGCCCGCCACTGTAAGGAGAATACACGTAGGTGGTGCCGTTTCGTTCCGTAAGCGCCGTAATGGCATTTGACGAAGCGGGCAATTTTTTGCGCGCGTTCTCATAATTAATCACCGCCAGCGCAAAGTTCTTCTGATTGCTCTGGCAGTTCATCCGCCGCGCCGCTTCACGCGCCGCTTGGACCGCTGGCAGCAGTAGGGAAACCAACACGCCGATGATGGCGATCACCACCAACAGTTCAACCAGAGTGAACGCCTGAGTGGCGCAGCGATGCGGGGCGCGCGCCGGCGCGGCAGAGCGAGGCATGGCAGTACGAGTCCTTTTCGTGGTAGGCAAAGCAGTTGCCGCCGAGGAGGGTGACCCTGATTTCAATGCAACGTAGCTCTCGCCGCTCTCGATCGCCTGCCGGGGCGACCGCGGGCGGCGCGGGTCGACTAGTGCCTGGACCCGTTTATTGTAATCTTTCAGTGTAAACACGAAGTGCGCCGTCGCGCAGGAAAATATGCGCAGTACGCATATCGCAGCCGTTCCCCGCGTCCGCTGACTATCTATTCACGCGAGCCGGCTGCAGCCGACGCCAGCGTCGCCAGGTTTGCCGCGGAATTCCCGGCCTGCACGTGCAGCCGCCGCCAAATGAAGTAAATCAGGAACGGCGGCCACAAAACGTGCACAATCTGCACGACCTGCACCGCCTGCCAACGGACCGGCAACTCCTTGCTCGGCGCCACCAAATGCCACAACGCGGCGACGCCGCCGCCAATGACGATCGGCATCAAAATGAGCACGAACGCCCCCAGGCCCAACTGAAAGCGATGCGTCAGGGTTGAATCGTCCACCGTCGCGGCAAGCCTCGTGTCGCTCCCTTGCCGCGACGCCTCAAGCTCGAGCGTGACGCCCATTTGCCGCACGACAAGACGATTGTCGGCGATCCGTTCGACTCGCGTCTGCGGGGTGATGAGTTGCCCCCGCTGCAGCAGCGAGTCGATCGTTTCACCCGGCTGGCGGCCTTTTACGATCGATTCGAAACGCCGCGGGTTCTCCGCCGCGGCCAGCTTGCGATAGAGGCCGATCGCTGTCAGCCAAAACAAGACGCCGACGCATCCGCCGGCGGCGATGACCATTTTGGCGGTTTGCTCGTCCATGGTCTCAGCGCGAAAGAGATGGGGAGAGGTTGTGCGTTGCGAAAAACTATCTTAGCGACTTCTTTTCATCACTGCCGCGCTTAACTTGAGACAGGCAATGAGTGCCTCTCGCATTCCAAGTCCATTCGCTTTGTAGCACCGCTACCAAAAAATCTTCTGGCTCCCTCCCCCTTGAGGGGAGGGCTGGGGAGGGGTGGAACGCTGGTACACGCTGCGACCACCCCTCCCTAACCCTCCCCCTCAAGGGGAGGGAACCGCAAGACCTTTCTCCTGGGAGCCGACCCGCCGATGCCGCTCGCGGAACTGCCGCAGTTGCCTGCGAACCAACGCCATCGGCACGACGTCGCCCGCCACATGAAAACCGACCGCCCCTGCCAAACCAAGCGGACTGAAAAGCAAGGCGACCGCGACGGCAAAGAACGGCACATGCAGCAGCATCGACCGCCAGCCCTGATACCAATGGTTGCCAATATTCACCAAGAGCCCCACGGCAATCGGCAACCAAGGAGATCCCAGCACCAGCGACGTTTGGTAAACCAACACGCCGCGGAACAGCAGTTCTTCGATAACAGGATTAAAGAGACAGAACGCAATCCAAGTCATCGCCTTCTGAGTCCGCCCGCGGGGAACGAGAGCCGCCATCGTGCTCACAGATCCGTCGAGAAACCTACCGGGGTCGCCGCAGACGTGGATCACGCCAGTCAAAATCGCGACCAGTGCTCCGTAGGCGAGCATCCCGACGATCGCACTGACAGCGAGGGAGACTCCAGTTTTCAGTCCCACCGTCGGCCACGTCCATTGCTCTGGGTAGGCGAGCGCAAGCCAGCCGCTGAGCATCACCTGCCACCAGAGGGCGCGAAATCCAGCGCGTCGCTGGGCTCGTCGCAGCTTCGGCCGGCCCGCAACCGTCGTTGGCGCGCTTGAGGCGAAACGCCGCCGTCGCGCCGCCAAAAGTCCGCCGGCAAAGAAGAGCGCGCCGAGCACGAGCACAGCGAGCGTCATCCGCAGAGCGCCCGGCGGAACCTCCGAGTCAGCCACGCGCAGGAATTGCGTGTGCGGGTCGGCCCCCGCAGCGATCCCGAAACCGAGGGTTGCTCCAATGGCCAGCCGCAACAACACGCTGCCCGCGGTCGAACTCTTCGCCGCGCCGCTCACTGCTGCACCACCGTCCTTTGCATCATCTCCGCTAGCTTCGCCAGCGCACGGCTCTTGTCGTGCTCGTCGAGAATCACATGCAGAATGCTCGGCCCGCTGCGGTCGTTCCACGCCGCGGTAAGCGCCGCGTCGAACTCGCCTTCCGTCCGCACCAGGTATCCAGTCCCGCCGTTCAACACTTCCGGCAGCTTCTCGTACTGCCAGCCGTGGACGTCGTTGAACTCGAACTCGCCCGGATGGAGCAGCCGTTCAGTGCCGTAGCCGCCGTTGTTCAGGATGATGACGATCACCGGCTGCTTGCGACGCACGATTGTCGACAATTCCATGCCGGTCATCTGGAAGGCGCCGTCGCCGACGATCGCCAGCACGCGAGCGTTCGGCCGGGCCGTTTGAGCGCCCAGCGCCGCCGGCACGGCAAATCCCATCGACGTGTAGTAGGCCGGCGCGATGAACTCCGTGCGATTGTGCGTCGTGAGTTCCGTCGAAGCAAACAGCGAGTCGCCGACGTCGGCGATGACGATTGTCCCTTCGTCGAGCTGCTCGTCGATCCGCCGCATCAGCCGCGTGATGCTGATCGGCGCCTGCGGCTGCAGTTTGAACGGCTCGGGTTTCCAGTCAGTCGGCGCCGGCGGCTGCGGCTTCTGCCGTTTGATGCCGCGCTCGACGAGCCGCTTGATGAAATCCTCAAGCTTCACGTCACGGTAATGATGATGGCGAATTCGCAGCTGCTCGCTCGTCGCGTAGATGCAATCGCCGATGTCGAGTTCCGCCGTGTAGATGCCAAGGTTGATATCGGTCATGAACGTGCCAAGCATCACGACGCAGTCGCTCGCTTCGACGTACTGCGTGATCTCCGGCCGGCCGATGCCCCCTTCATACAGGCCCATGTAAAGCGGGTGCGTCTCTTCAACGACGCCCTTGCCGAGCATCGTTGCCGCGATTGGAATCTTCGCCTGCTCGGCCAGCTTGATCGCCAAGTCCTGCAACCCGAAGCGGTGGATCTCCACGCCCAGCAGCAACACCGGTTGCCGGGCCTTTTCAATACGGGCCGCCGCTTCCTCAACCGCTTCGTCGAGCGCCCGCGGATCACTCGGTGGAATCGGGCTCGAATACAGCGGCCGCACCTCTGGCCGCACATGGACCATGTCGCGCGGAATCTCAATATACACCGGCCGCTTGAACCGTTGGCACGCCGCCAGCACGCGATCGATCTCACGGAACGCCGTTTCAGGATCGTCGAGTTCCGTCCCCGCAACGGTCAGCTTCTCGAACACGTCGTACTGCGTGCGGAAGTTCCGCACCATGTGGTGGAGCAGGGGGTTGTGAATCCGCTCCCGTAGCCCCGGCGAGCCAGTGATCATCACCACCGGCGATTTCTCGGCGTAGGCGCCGGCGATCGAGTTGCAGACGCTCAACCCGCCGACGCAGTAGGTGACGCACAGCGCGCTCATCCCGCTCACACGCGCGTAAGCATCGGCGGCGAACCCCGCGCAATCTTCGCGCGTGCAGCCGATCGCATTGATCGGGCTCTCTTCGAGCATCGCGTAAAACGACAAGATGTAGTCGCCCGGAATGCCGAAACAATCGGCGATGCCGTAATCTTGAAGTCGTTGGAGAAGGTACTCGCCGATCGAAGGGCGGTCGGCGTCATTTGCGGGGGAAGCGTTCGTCGGCATGCGAGTTCTCCATCCGGCGTTCTTCCTCGCGCTGCGGACGCCGAACGAAAAAGTAGATGAGGGCACCAAGTCCGTTGGCCAGCACGATCACCAACACCCAGATAAGCTTATCATTTCCCTCGCTCGATTCATTGGTCAAACAGTCGACCAGCATCCAGATCCAAAACGCCGTCGCGGCAATGCCGAGGAACATGAACGGCAGGACGCACAAGAATTCCATTTTTTAATCTCCGGGCTGGTTGTATCCGCTATCACGGATTCGCCAGCGGAAGGCAAGAATTGCCGCGATTCCGGCCAATTGCAGCGATCTGCACCGGCGCGATTGCAGCGACTAGAATTGAGCTTGGGCGTCTCGGAATGTTTTAGAGCCCCGCCACGTCGCGAGTGCCAAGTCATGTCGTCTTCAGCGCAGGACCTTCTGAAATCATTCGATATTCTGCCGGAAGCCGAGCAGCGGCTGGTGGCGGGAGAGATTTTTCGCCGTACGTCGCAGTGGGAAACGGCGCCACTGGCCGACGAAGAGCTGACGCTTGCCGCCGAGGCCACGTTCCTGTCGCTAGACGAACGCGAGGAGCAAGATGCCGAGCGTCCAACGCGGTGAAATCTGGCTCGTCGATCTCGGCTATGCCGCCAAGGTTCGCCCTTGCTTGGCGTTAAGCGTGCCCGCAGACGATGCCGACCGGGCGCTGGTCACGCTCGTCGCTCATACCACGTCGCCGCGGAACTCTTGATTCGAAGTGCCGTCCCGCGTCAGTTTTCTCAAACTTGGCGTATTCGACGCGCAGAATTTGGTGACGATCTCGACGGTGAAGCTGTTGCGCCGCCTAGGTGGGCTTCCCGCAGATCAGCTGCGGGAGGTCGAAAACGCCGTGCTGGCGTGGCTAGGGTTCCGCCAGTTGGACGCTGGCTGACCTTGACGCGCTCGCTATTTTGGGCCATGACGGGAGGGTAAACATCCCGCCATTTGGGCCCATTCTCCGGGCCGCCTCAACGCTTTCCCTGGGGCTCGACCTTCCGATGAACAGCAACGCCACCGCCTTCGACTCAAGCCCGTCGCATGGCTCCACCTGGAAACTGGTCCTCGGCTACGCCCTGATGATCGGCGGCACCTTCGGGTTGTTCCTCATTGTGCGGCACTTCGGCGAAGCGTTGGCGCCCCCCGAAACCGCCGCCGTGACCGGCAAAGCGGTCGGAGCGAAGCCGCACGCGATTGTGCATGTGCTGATCGCGCTGGCGGCCATCATCGTCGCCGGCAACGCGCTCGGGTGGCTCTTCCGCTACTTTGGCCAACCGCAGGTCATCGGCGAGATGGTTGCCGGCATCATGCTCGGCCCGTCGCTGTTGGGGCGAATTTCGCCCGATGCGATGCAATTCGTCCTACCCGCCGAAGTCGGCCCGTACTTGGGAATCATCGCTCAGCTGGGCGTCATTCTCTACATGTTTCTGGTCGGCCTGGAATTGAACTCCGGCCTTCTCCGCTCGCACGCTCACTCCACCGTGGCGATCTCGCACGCTAGCATCGTCGCGCCGTTCTGCCTGGGGTCGATCCTAGCCCTGTTCTTATTCCGCAGCCTCGCCCCGGCCAACGTGCCGTTTACCAGCTTCGCGCTCTTCATGGGCATCGCGATGTCGATCACCGCGTTCCCTGTGCTGGCGCGCATTCTCACCGATCGTAAGATGGAGAAGACCGACCTCGGCGTCGTCGCGCTCAGTTGCGCGGCGACCGACGACGTCACCGCGTGGTGTCTCTTGGCGTTCGTTGTCGGCATCGCCCAGTCGGCTGTCGGCGGCGCCGTGCAAACGGTGGCGATGGCGCTTGGTTACATTGCCGTCATGTTCATCGTCGTTCGCCCGCTGGCGACGCGGTTCCTCGGGCAATCCACCGGCCAGGCGCCGAAGCAAGGCCTGACGGTCTGCGTGTTGATCGCGCTGCTGATGTCGGCAATCGCGGCCGAGTGGATCGGCATTCACGCGATCTTCGGCGCCTTCCTCCTCGGCGCCATCATTCCGCACGAAAGCGACGTCGCCCGCGACTTGCAGCACAAGATGGAAGACATGGTCAAAATCTTGCTGCTCCCCGCGTTCTTCGCCTTCACCGGCATGCGGACAGAAATCGGCCTCGTGCAGGGCTGGAACGACTGGCTCGTCTGCGGCGGCATCATCCTGATCGCCACCCTCGGCAAGTTCGGCGGCACGCTCGCCGCCGCGAAGCTGACCGGCCTCAACTGGAAAATGGCCTCGGCCCTTGGCATCTTGATGAACACCCGCGGCTTGATGGAACTCGTGGTACTCAACATCGGCCTGGAGATGGGCGTCATTTCGCCGACGCTGTTCGCAATGATGGTGATCATGGCCCTCGTCACCACGATCGCCACGACGCCGATCCTGCACCTCATCACCGGCGGCAACTACGACATGAAGCCGCAGCCGGCGGCGGCTTAACAAGCCAACCACGAAGAAGATTGAACCGCCGATGCGATTCACTTCGGCTTGAACACGCCCCGCTCCGTGACGATCGCTCGAATCAGGCGATAGGGCGTCACATCAAACGCTGGGTTGTACACCCGCACGCCAGCAGGCGCCGTGCGGCGACCGAAGCCTTCGGTCACCTCTTCCGCGGCGCGTTCTTCGATCGGAATCTCCGCGCCCGTGGCGAGCGTCATGTCGATCGTGCTCGTCGGCGCCACGACGTACAGCGGAATACCATGCGCCTCGGCCAGCACGGCGACGCCATAGGTGCCGATCTTGTTGGCCGCGTCGCCGTTGGCAGCAATGCGATCGGCGCCGACGAAGATCGCCTGCACCTTGCCGGCACGCATCACATGGGCCGCCATCGAATCGCAAATGAGCGTGCAGTCGATGCCGCGCTGCACTAGCTCCCACGCCGTGAGCCGCGCCCCTTGCAGCAGCGGCCGCGTTTCGTCGACCCACACATGCGGCCGCTTGCCGCGACGGGCCAGTTCGAACACCGGCGACAGCCCGCTCCCATCGCCGCCGGTCGCGAGCGCCCCGGCGTTGCAGTGGGTGAGAATCCCCGCGCCCTCGGGCAACTCCGCGACCATATCGGCCCCATGCCGTCCCATCGCCGCGCACATCTCACGATCTTCGTCGTGAATCGCACGAGCTTCAGCGAGCAACGCCTCCGCGAGCGCCGGGCCGCTCGTTGCATTCGCCGCTTCGGCCACGCGCCGCATCCGCGACAGAGCCCAAAACAAATTCACCGCCGTCGGCCGACTAGTCGCCAGATACCGGCACGCTTCGACGACGTCGTAGACCGCCGCTTCGCCGTTCTTGATGCTCAAGCAAACGCCGTACGCCGCCGCCACGCCAATCGCTGGGGCGCCGCGCACGACGAGTCGCTTGATCGCATCCCACGCCTCTTCCACCGTGCGGCAAGGAACCTCGACCACCTCCAGCGGCAGTCGCGTCTGGTCGAGCAGCATCAAATGGCCGTCGACTCCGCCTTCCCAGCGCAGCGTGGCAGGAACTTCGCTCATAGACATGGACACCAAGAACCAGGCGGGCAGGGGCTCGGCGCCCCAAGAGCGAAGATTATACCCCCGCCACACACATCGGTCGCGTCGCACCCTAGCCCCGGGCTCCGCCCGGGGGTCGCTCACCATTCCGATCGACATCGTCGCGCGTCACGCCACCCCCGGGCAGAGCCCGGGGCTAAAGAAGAACGCAAGCAACGTTCGAACAACGCTTACGGCAGAAAGCGATTGCTGTAAGGAATCGCAAACGTCTCGGCCACCGGCCGATTCGTCACCTCGCCCGCGAACATATTCACGGCCCGAGCAATCGGCCGCAGCGAGTGAGCCGCATCCTCGATCCCGCGCTGGGCAATCTCGATCACCCACGGCAACGTCACGTTGCACAACGCAAACGTGCTCGTCCGTCCCACGGCGCCCGGCATGTTCGTCACGCAGTAGTGGAGCACGTCGTCGACAATGTAGGTCGGCTCGCTGTGCGTGGTCGGCCGGCTCGTGGCGATGCAACCGCCCTGGTCGATCGCGACGTCGATGATCACCGAGCCTTGCTTCATTTCCTTCAGCTGCTCGCGTTCGATCAACCGTGGCGCCTTGGCGCCTGGGATCAGCACGGCGCCGATCACGAGATCAGCCAACCGCAGCTGCTCGCGAATGATGTGGCGATCGCTGAACAACACGTCGACGTTCGGCGGCATCACGTCCGAGAGGTACCGCAACCGATCCATGTTGATGTCGAGAATCGCCACGTTAGCGTTGAAGCCTGCGGCAATCTTCGCGGCGTTGGCGCCCACAATGCCGCCGCCGAGGATGAGGATGTTCGCCGGCGCCACGCCCGGCACGCCGCCCAGCAAAATGCCGCGGCCTTGCTGCGGACGCTCCAAATACTTGGCGCCTTCCTGTACGCTCATCCGGCCGGCCACTTCGCTCATCGGCGTCAGCAGCGGCAACCGGCCTTGGTCGTCGGCCAGCGTCTCGTACGCCACCGCGGCGGCGCCCGAGTTGATCATCGCTTCGGTCAGCTCACGATCCGCGGCGAAGTGGAAGTAGGTGAAAACCGTTTGACCCTTGCGGATCATCGGCCATTCGCTCGCTTGCGGCTCCTTCACCTTCACGATCATGTCGGCGCGAGCGAAGATCTCAGTCGCTTCGAGCACCAACTCAGCCCCGGCGGCGGCGTATTCGGTGTCGGGAAGACCCGAACCAATCCCCGCGCCAACTTCGATCAGCACCTTGTGCCCGCGGCGGGTCAACTCTTCGACGCCAACCGGCAGCATGGCGACGCGGTACTCATCCAACTTCACTTCTTTCGGGACGCCGATAATCATCTCAACTCAGCCTTGGCAAATAACGATTCAGGGAAGGGCGGTGGTGGGGTAGAATCACGCCGCAGGGACTCGCCCCTCGCGTCCGCCGAGAAAGCGGGGCATGCCCGCGGCTCGCTCATCTTCAGCCGAGTGTACTCGGAGGTCGTGACTGCTTAAATCTCGAATTGCGCAGGTCTTTAACGTAATAGCGCTTTTGCGCTAATCCGAAGACCTCCGCCGCAGGAGACAAGCCCTAGCTATGGGAGGCGCCTCGGACGCCGAAACCGCTCACCACCGCACGCCGCCCAGTACCACGCAGCCGCATCGGGGTCGGAGACCCCTCCCACAACCCCTCCGGCCAAGCCGCCTTATGCAGCACGAACCCACCAACCGCCGCCTCCTGTGGTATATCGTGGCCGGCCTGGTCGCCTGGGGAGGCCTGCTGGCCCTGGGGGCGTACCTCGGCCTCGACCCGCAAACCCCTGACCGTGACTACCGCCGACTGTGGGTCGTCGTAGCGATGACCGGGGGATTTCTGACGCTTTGGCTCGGCGCGCTCGCCCTCCGCGGCCGAAAATAGCACGTACGTTCCAGGAGAACACAGGGCTCACCCCTCCTTCTTCCTGAACCCCGAACCCAGCCACCTGAACCCTAAAAATGGTCCACTTGCCCCCTTGGGGGGACGCTGGTAAATTGAGCGATTCTCCAAAGTCGCTGCGCCTCGGCTAAGCGGCTCGAACGACAGTTTTCGACACGTATTTGCGGAAAGTATTCGTCCCATGACCACCTACATGGCCAAAGCTGGCACGTTCGAGCAGAAGTGGCTGCTAGTCGACGCCACCGATAAGATCGTGGGCCGCCTGGCCAGCGAAATTGCCGTCATCCTGATGGGCAAGCACCGCCCGACCTACACCCCTCACGTCGACACCGGCGATTTCATCGTCGTCGTCAACTGCGAGAAGGTGCACTTCACGGGCAAGAAGTGGGACCAGAAGAAGTATGCCTGGTATACCGGCTACACCCGCCAACGCACGATCGGTGCCGCCGACCGCTTGGAAAAGTCGCCTGAGCTGATCCTTCAGGAAGCCGTCCGCCGCATGCTGCCGAAGAACAAGCTCGGCGCCGCGATGCTGTCGAAGCTCAAGATCTACAAGGGTGCCGACCACCCCCACCAGGCCCAACAGCCTGAGCCGACCGAGCTCGCCTCGATCGCCTAACCCCATATATTTCAAATACTTAGCCGCGGGCCATCCCGCGATGATTTAACAGAGGAACCTCCTCCATGTCAGCAGTCGCTTCTCTAGAAGCCCTCGGCACCGGCCGTCGCAAGACCTCCGTCGCCCGCGTCCGCATTAAGCCGGGCAGCGGCAAGATCACCGTCAACGGCCGCGAACTCACCGAGTTCTTCCGCATCGTGCAAGACCAGAACGCCGTCACCGGCCCGCTGTCGCACTGCGAACTCCTCGACAAGGTCGACGTGCGGATCCGCGTCGCTGGCGGCGGCACCACCGGCCAAGCCGGCGCCTGCACCCAGGGCATCGCCCGCGCCTTGCTGAAGCACGACAGCGAGCTGATCGAAAAGCTTCGCGAGAAGAACTACATGTCGCGCGATTCCCGCATGAAGGAACGCAAGAAGTACGGCCTCCACGGCGCCCGCCGCGGAACGCAGTTCTCGAAGCGTTAATCGCCTTCGCGACTACCAGAACGACGAAAAAGCCGCCTTCAACCGAAGGCGGCTTTTTTATTGCGCCAACGTCGTCCCCGACTCCTACAAAGCCGCGACCGCCGGTCGCGGTCCCTCATCGTCGCGCACGCTTCACACTGACGCGGTACATTAAGGACACGCTCACCTAATTCACCCATCGCCGAAAACCACGCCCATGCCCATCACCAATAAAACCATGGCCGCCTACCCCTTCCTCGCCGAGATGTACGAGGACGACTATTTCCCCAACGCCTTGGTCGACAAAGGGAAGGCGATTCTCGTTCGGCTGTGCGAACAAATCGAAGTCGACCAGCCAGAATCGCTCGACGACCTCTATGCACTGACGCACGCCGCCACCGACGAGTTCAACGACCTCGCTGTCGAGTTTGAAGAAGAAGATAGCGAGATCGAAACCGGCGCTCGCGACGCCATCGGCGGCGACTTCGCCGCAATCGCAAGGGCCTACGTATACGACGCCGACATCGAAGAATTGATCGCCACGCGAGATTGGTAGCGACAGACGGGTGGCCCTGGTTGGCGTACTCGCCTACCAGGGCGGCGCAGTCGCAGGAGACCGCGTCACTGCCTGCCGCCGCGAGCGCCATGCTTCAGACGCCAACGCACCACTAGGCATCAACTTAAATGAACTACAACGACAGAATCGCGGCTGGAACGCGTGACTTGGCCGACGTGCGTCAGTTCCTAGAGTTGTTTCCGCATGCAGAGCATGCCATCGTTCAATCCAAACACGACTTTCCGCCGGGCGGATGGCAGCTGGTGCAGGAGTGGATTTCTCGAACCAGTCTGTTCGATCGGTACGTGCTGTGGCTCGCCATCCCCGTCGAGTTTACTGCCGAAGGAACCGCTTCTGAACTGGATCGCCCTGCCATTTATGTCACAGAGGTTGAGAAGGTCGTCAAAGGTCGACAGGAGCAGGGCGGCCCAAAATGGGAGTGCGGGTTTGGTCAAATCGAAGAAGATGATTGGCTCGAACTCGTTCAGGTACGCGGCGACTTTGACGCCGCAGGAGCAGACTTGACCAAGGACGATCCAGTCGAGGGATTCGCCACGTTCTGGCGAGACACATGCCCGCCGCCAGACGCTCGAGCGCCGGAAGACATCACCTTACGCGCCCCTCTCCGTTTTGTTCTATAAATAACTACCGTGTCTGAAACTAACTCCAACACGAGCGACGACTCGCCGCAATTTCACGGCCATCCCATCGCTTACTGGCTGGAGAAGCGATTGAGCGGAGATGACGAAGAGCGTTGGGAAGTAATCGACGCTATCCGTCACCTCTGCTATCCCGCGACGAGCATCCCGCTGTTCTTAGCGACGTTGCGCGAAGACTCCTATTCGCGTGCCCGAGCACTAGCCGCTCATGCAATCTTCGACCTGGTCATCGACCCATCGGACCATGACTTCGTGCTCACGCTCCTGCCGCCTCTCAGTGAATTCGCGAACGATCCGTCGCCGGAGGTTTGCGAGCAGATCTCGCAAACCATCGCATTGATCGAAAACTGAGAAAGCTAACAAGCAGCGTCGACCCCCGAACTTCGGCCAGCAACAATCCCCGAACTTTTCTGTCGAAACTGGGCCACCCACTCTGCTAGGCTCAAGTTCGCATCGCGTCGCACTCTGCAACGACTTAGCCGGAGGGCCACGCCCTCCGGGCCGCGGCGCGATCGATCCGCCATCGCCAACGAACCGCCCCCGGACCGCGTAGCGGTCCGGCTAGTTTGCTGCGCGATCCATTCCACACTTGAGGGAGGCTGTCGATGAGTCCAAATCCACTATCGCGACAGAATGTCGCCCCAACGCCGCCCACAACCGCAGTCCTAGCAACAACTTAAGATTTATGTCGCCAAAAACGCGATCACGCGACAAAAAGCGACGCGACAGGACCAACGGGTAGCCTAGGTTGGCGTACTCGCCAACCTGGGCGGCGCAGCCGCAAGAAGCCCCGATGAAACAGCACCGAGATCATCTCGCAACCAAAAGGTGGAGACCGTGATCTAGGTGGACTAGGTGATCTCGTAGAAAACAGCCGGTACGGCGAATGCACTGCAAACCGCCCTCGGCTGGCTGTCGGGTTGAAAGCCCAACCTACGGCGAAACTTGCCGCGAAACGCCGGTGTTGAATCTCCGGAACCCAGGGCGCTGAAAAACACCACCAGCGGATATGCTGGAAGAGAGCCGCGCCCGCCAGCAGATTTGCCAAACCAGATCAGGCCACGGACGCCTCACGAAGGTCTCGCCTAAAGATGCCAAGTCGCCGCCTAGCGAAGATTTTGAGCCTGACCATCGCCTGGCTCGCAATGGCAGCCACCTCGGTCCACGCCGGCCCGCGGCAGGAGCCCGAAGCCGTTGCGAAGCAAGTCGACGCCTCGCTCGCTGCGGAGCTCTTCAAGTCCCAAACCGAACTCGCCCCCGCCTGCGACGACGCGACCTTCCTCCGTCGCGTCTGGCTCGACCTCGTCGGCGACATCCCGACGCCCGAGCATGTGATCGCCTTCACGCTCGATCCCTCGGCCGACAAACGCGAGCGGGTGGTCCGCGAACTCCTCGCCGATCCACAGTACGGTCTTAACTGGGCCCGCTACTGGCGCGACGTCATCTTCTATCGCCGCATCGAAGACCGCGCCCTCATCGCCGCCAACGCGCTCGAGGCCGACCTCAGCGACAAACTGAACAAAAACGTCCCTTGGGACGAAATCGCCGCGGCGTTCGTCACCGCCACTGGCGACGTTCGCGACAACGGCTCGACCGCGATCATCATGGCCCAAGAGGGCCGCACGGAAGAGACGACAGCCGAGGTCTCGCGCATCTTCCTCGGCATGCAAATTCAGTGCGCCCAGTGCCACGACCACCCGTACGATCGCTGGAAGCGCGAGCAGTTCCACGAACTCGCCGCGTTCTTCCCGCGCATCGGCGTCCGGCCAGTCCGCACGGCGACGTCACGTTCATTCCAAGTCGTTGCCAGCGACCGTCAGTTCAAGTTCGCCAAAGCGGACGACGGCAACCGCCCGATGCCCGAGCACTTCATGCCCGATCTGCTCGATCCCTCGGCGCCCGGCACGCAAATGCAGCCGAAGTTCTTCCTCACGACCGCGAAGCTGCCGTACGGCACAGTCGATTCGCAGCGGCGCGAGATGCTCGCCAAGTACCTCACTCGCAACGAGTGGTTCGCCGTCGCGATGGTGAATCGGCTCTGGTCCGAAATGGTCGGCCGCGGGTTCTACGAACCGGTCGACGACGTCGGCCCCGACCGCACGGCCGTCGCCCCGGAAACGCTGGAGATCTTCGCGAAGGGCTTCCGCGACGCCGACTATGACGTGAAGTGGCTGTTCGAAACGATCGCCGCGACCGAGGCGTACCAACGCCAATCGCGGCCGCGCGGCGGCGAGGAGGACGAATCGCCGTTCGCCGCCAACGTGCCGCAACCGCTGCGGGCCGATCAGCTGTACAACGCGATCCTCTCGGCGCTCGACGTCCCCGAAGCAGAACCAAAACGCCCTGGCCGTGGCGGCGGAGGGCTCGGCGGCCAGCAACGCGACCCGCGGACGCAGTTCAACCAGACGTTCGGCTTCGACCCCAGCGAGCCGCGCGAATCGATCAGCGGTTCGATCCCGCAATCGCTTGCGATGATGAACTCCAGCCAGGTCGCCGGCAGATTGCGAGCCAATCAGGGCATCCTGAGCGGCTTGGTCGCCGAAATCAAAGACAACGACGAACTCGTCGCCGAGCTTTACTTGCGCACACTCAGCCGAGAGCCGACAGAGGAAGAGCTGACTCGCGCGAAGGCGTACTTCCGCGAAGTCGGCAATCGGAAACAAGCGGTCGAGGACTTTGCTTGGGCGCTAGTGAACTCGGCGGAGTTCCGACATCGCCGATAGTAGCCTCTCGCCTAGAACGATAAAAACGCGACCGCGGATTTCGCGGATTACACGGATAAGAAAGTAGGAGACAGATCGGCAAATTCTCTAAAGCCACTTTCAAATCACTGCTTACCTCCTCATCAGCGAAATCTGTGAAATCCGCGGTTCAATTAATTCAAAGCACTTAAGACAGATATCTCGATGGCATTCTCACTGCAACACCACACGCACGTCTCTCTCCGCGGCAGCCGCGTCGTGCGGCGGCGTGATTTCCTGAAAGCTTCGGCCGCGTTCGGCGCTGCGGCCGGTGCGCTCAGCTGGACCGACGTGCTAGCCGCCCGTGCCGACGAGCTTCGCGACCGCGGCATGTCGTGCATCCTCCTCTGGATGAGCGGCGGCCCCTCGCAATTCGAAACCTTCAGCCCCAAGCCGGGCCACGCGAACGGCGGCGAGACGAAGGCGATCGACACCAGCGTCGCCGGCATTCAAATTGCCGAGAACCTCCCCCACATGGCGAAGATCGCCGACGAGCTCGCGATCATCCGTTCGATGACGAGCAAGGAAGGCAACCACCAACGGGCGACCTACCTTCTGCACCACGGCTACCTGCCGATGGCGAGCGTCAAGCATCCGACGCTTGGCGCTAACGTCGCCGACCAAATCGGCAACGCCGCCAGCGAATTGCCGAGCTTCGTACAAATCGGCGGCCGGCTCCCGAACTCTGGCGGCGGCGGATTGCTCGGCGTCGATTACGATCCGCTCATTATCCAATCGGCATCGAAGCCGCCGCAGAACACGACGCCGTCGTCGGAAGCCACTCGCTTCGCTCGGCGGATGCAGCTGCTCGAGTCGATGCAAGGCGACTTCGCCGCGGCGGGCGGCGCCCAAGTGGTCGCCGATCAACTGAAGGTTGCCAAGCGGGCGACCGACATGATTCACAGCCCGCGGATGGCAGTCTTCGACATCGAACGCGAGCCGGAACAGGTTCGCGAGTCGTACGGCAGCGGCGAGTTTGCCGCGGGCTGCCTGATGGCCCGCCGATTGGTGGAGCAGGGGGTCACCTTCGTCGAAGTCCACGCCCGTGGCTGGGACACGCATCAAGACAACTTCGCCGCCGTGCGAAATCTGTGCGGCAACGTCGATCAACCGTCGGCCCGCCTGATCGCCGATCTGAAAGAGCGCGGCATGCTCGACAAAACGCTCGTCCTCTGGATGGGCGAGTTTGGTCGCACGCCGCAGATCAATCCCCGCGGGGGCCGCGATCACTTCCCGAAGGCGTTCAACGTCGCCCTCGCCGGCGGCGGCGTCCGCGGCGGCCAAGTCATCGGCGCCACCAACGACGCCGGCACGGAAGTGACCGACCGCCCTGTGCTGATCCCCGACCTGTTCCGCTCGGTCTACCACACGCTCGGCATCGACGCCGACTACGAAAACATGAGCGGCGGCGGCCGGCCAATCAAAATCGTCGACGGCGGGGAAGTGGTTGAAGAACTATTTAGTTAGCCGCTAGAAGGCACGAAGGACGCAAGAAGAAGTCTCTCGCAGAGGCGCGGAGTCGCAGAGAAGGAACAGTTCAGACGAAGCGAATCGCCCGCCAAACAACAACCACTAAGTCCTATTTAACGAAGACCAGCAGCTACACTCTGCTTACGCCCTCTGCGTCTCCGCGCCTCTGCGAGAGACCTTTTTCGCGTCTTCTGTGCTTCTTCGCGGCTAAAAATTAGGGAGCAAGAATCTTGAGCGTCTTCGCATCAGCGTCGACCTCGACCTCCCCCCCCAGCGGCACGGTACAGTTCTGCGGGTAGTGACCGATCGGGAAGTTCACGAGCACCGGCACGCCGAGGTCTTCGAAGTATTGTCGCAACACGCCGGTCGTGTCGAAGCGTTGGTCGTCGGTGAGTTTGTCTTCGCGAACGAAGTCCTCGGTGAACTTACCGAGCACGGCGCCCTTGATGTGGTCGAGCTTGCCGGCCAGCTTCAGTTGCTGAATCATCCGGTCGATCCGATAGGGCGCCTCGTTGACGTCTTCGATCACCAGAATCGCACCGTCCGTATCGATCGCATACGGCGTCCCTTCGAGGGCCGAGATCAGCGACAGATTGCCGCCGACGAGCCGACCGGTCGCCTTGCCTTTGCCGAACGAGTCAACTTCGGAAACATCCTTCGGCACCTCGACCGTGTACGGACCGGCCGGCGATTCGGGCGTGGCTTCGACGGCATGCAGCACGTACTTGCCGGTGAACTCCGTCGGCCCCTTCTCGCTGCCGAGCCCCGACGCCGGGCCCGGGCCGTGAAAGCTGACAATCCCCACCTTATTCATCCCGGCATGCAGCGCCGTGATATCGCTGTAGCCGAGCAGCAGCTTGGGGTTCTTCTTCACCACATCCCAATCGATGAGCGGCATCATCCGCATGCAGCCGTAGCCGCCGCGCACCGCGAGCACGCCGTCGACCTCGGGATCGGCGAACGCTTCGTTGAACTCCTCGGCCCGCCGCTTGTCGCTGCCGGCAAGGTAACCCTCGACGTTGAACATGTCCTCGCGGAGCTTCACCTTGTAGCCGCGCTGCTCAACGTGGTTCTTAAAGCGCATCACCTGCTCACGATCCGGCGGCCCCGCCGGGGCAATGAGCGCAATCGTATCGCCAGGCGCCAACCGCTTCGGCCAAACCAACTTCTGCGGCTCGGCGGCAGAACAAACCGCGCTCACTGCTGTAACGACGACCGCCATGCTCAAGACCAACTGCGTCTTCACTCGATGAATCATTGCTGCTCTTCGCTGGGTGCGCTTTAGAATTTGAACCGCCACTTACGCCTTCGTGCGTTTCTTCGTGTCCGTCGTGCCTTTGTGGTTCAGCCCCACCAACAAGCACGTATTCAACTCTAACCGCCCCGCAAGTCGGCCGGCAACTCGCTTTCGAGTTTCGTGCGCGAAGCCTCGGAACCACTGCGCGTTTGGAAGAGCCCGACCGCCTTCAACCTATCTTTTTCGAGCGAATCGCCGCCCCCATCATGCCGCCGCCCAGACTGGCGAAGAGCAGTCCCATGATCGCCTTGAACGCCAGAAGGCCGGTGCGCAGATCGCGAAAGAGAACTGCGTGGCGCGGGTCGTCGGGATCGACGAAGCAGCGGAATGCTCCGCCCGCCTCTAACGCCGCGTCGAGTTCCGCGGCGCGATCGCGTTGAAAACTACCGAACGTATCGAAGCCTTCGTAGAGCGCGACTCGATCGCTTGAGTACGACTCGCCGTCGACCGTGTATCGATAAGTCGCCGTGGCTTTGAACGTGGCGTCTCCGTCGCCTTCGGTATCGACGCCGAGCTTCGCATGCTCGATCGTCGCCGGGCGTTCCGTCCACCGCTGCACTTCCGACCACTCCCAAACATCGCTAGCCGCGCTAGCCATGCCGCCGACGCCGATCGCTAAAAACGGAATGGCAAAGATGATCAAACAGCCGGTGTCCGACCAGAACGAGCCGAGCGTCTGTTCCTTCGCAGCGTCATCGTCGTGGGCGTCATCACCCATGTCACTCACCCGCGCGAGTAGCGTTGACGCCAATCGACGCCAGCCTGACAGCGGCAGATCACACGTTAAATAAGAAGTGGCAAACGTCACTATCTTGCATTACGTAGTTCTTCCCTTCGACGCGCATCTTGCCCGCTTCGCGGATCGCCTTTTCGCTTTTGTACTGTTCGAGATCAGCGACCGAGTACGTTTCGCAGCGAATGAACCCTCGTTCGAAGTCGGTGTGAATGACGCCGGCCGCCTGCGGGGCGGTGGCGCCGACGGGGATCGTCCAGGCGCGGACTTCTTTCTCGCCGGCGGTGAAGTAGCTTTGCAGGCCAAGGAGCTTGTAGGCAGCGCGGGCAAGCGCGGCGAGGGCTGGCTCGGAAAGGCCCATGCTCTCGAGCATTTCCTGCCGCTCGGCGTCGTCGAGTTCGACGAGCTCCGATTCGAGGCGAGCGCAAACGGGGACGACCGTGCCACCTTCGACCGCGGCCCGTTCGCGAAGTTTCTTCACGTGGGCGCTCTCGCCGGCGAGGTCGTCTTCGTTGACGTTCGCCACGTAGAGGACTGGCTTGGTGGTGAGCAGCTGCAGTTCGGACAAGATGTGCGCCCGCGTCTCATCCTCGTATACCAATCCACGGACCGGCTTGCCGGCGGCGAGCAGGGCGTTGCACTCTTCGAGAATCTCGACGCGTTGCTTCGCGTCTTTATCGCCGGTGCGGGCGGTCCGCTTCGCGCGGTCGAGCATCGTTTCAACCGACTGCAGGTCGGCGAGCATCAGCTCGGTGTCGATCGTCTCCACGTCGCGAATTGGATCGACGCTCCCTTCAACGTGGACGACGTCGCCATCTTCAAAGCAGCGGACGACGTGCAGGATCGCATCGACCGTGCGGATGTGGGCGAGGAACTTGTTGCCGAGGCCTTCGCCCTCCGACGCGCCGCGGACGATGCCGGCGATATCGACGAGCTTCAGCATCGCCGGAATGATCTTCTGCGTCTTGATGAGCGCGCTGATGCGGCCCAAGCGCGGATCGGGCACGGCGACGGCGCCGACGTTCGGCTCAATCGTGCAGAAGGGGTAATTCTCGCTGGCGATCCCCGCCGCCGTGAGGGCGTTGAACAGCGTGCTTTTGCCGACGTTGGGGAGCCCGACGATGCCTGCTTCCATTGAACTACAATCCTGACGCGGTGAAATCGTGACGCGGTGGGGGGCGGCTTGGCGCCTGTCAGCCTTGCAAACGGCTGGCGAAACCCCGAATTCTAGCGGGTTTCGGCGGCTGGCGACAGCGGCAGCGAGGTGGAGCCCCAACGGGGTCGGGAGCCTTTTGCCACTGGGTGCGCCCTGTCCAAAGCAACGCCGCGGGTGGCAGAAAGCTCCCGACCCCCTCGCGGCATCAAGTATTCGAAATCTTCGGCGCCCACCGCACCGGCTCGGGCGGCGGGGCAGGGGAGGGCGCCGGCTCGGGGCCCGGCGGGTCGAGGTGGAGATCGAGCTGCGGGAACGGGATCGAAATCCGGGCTTCGTCGAGCCCCAGCTTCACCGCTCGGATGATTGCCTGCTTCGCGGCGCCGAACGATTCCCGCTTCGCCCAACCGCGGACCTGCCAGTTGACGCTCGAGGCGCCGAGGTCGGTGAGAATCACCTCCGGCGCCGGCGTCGCGACCACGTCGGCGACGCTGCGGACCGCCGCTTCGAGCACGGCCCGCGTTTGATCGATGTCGTCGGCGTAGCCGGTGCCGACGTTGACGTCGGCCCGCCGCACCGCGTGGTAGGTGATGTTCTCGATAACGGCGCCGAAGATCGAACTGTTGGGGACGATGATCCGGCGGTTATCGCTCGTGTCGATCGCAGTGGTGAAGAGCTCGATCTCCGCGACCTTGCCGGTGTAGCTGGCGACGTTCACGGTGTCGCCGACTTTGTAGGGGCGGAAGATGAGGAGCATCGCTCCAGCGGCGAAGTTCGAGAGCGTCCCCTGAAAGGCGAGGCCGATCGCCAAGCCAGCGGCGCCGATGAGCGCGGCGAAGCTAGTCGTTTGGACGCCGAAGTAGCTGAGGCACGAGAGCGCCGCGAGCAGCAAAATTGTCCAACGCATGAGCGTCGACAGAAACAGAGTGAGCGTCTCGTCGAACTTCACGCGCGTCAGCGTGGCGCGAACGACCGACGCCGCCCAACTGGAAAGTGTCCAAGCAAGCGTGAGCAGAACGAGCACATAGACGGCACGCAAGCCAAGTTGGTAGGCCGCGTATTCCCACTCGGCGCGGTTCATTTGGCTGAATTGCAACGTAAAGAGTTCATCTAGCGCGTTCTTCTTCCACTGCGGCGTGCCGACCGGGTACTCGACCTTGGGGGCGGGCGTCGTGGTAGCTGCGGCGTCGGCCGCTTGGGCGAGCAGATAAGTGAACATGACGTTACCGGAAGGAGTCGCGAGGGCGTCGAGCGGACGCGGAAGCGGAGTTGCCTGATCGTGGTGCAACGGGTATCTACCTAAAAGGGAATGTCTGCGTCGAGGTCAGCGCGGGCTCACGCCCGCGGCTAAATGGGCTTTGCGGGGGTCCTGCTAGCGTTTTGTTGGGAGGAAGCCCTGGCTCGAAAGTTATGAATTACCTTGCGCACGCCATCGATTGCCTCGACGATCCCTACCAAGTAGCGGGGGCGGCGACGCCTGATTGGCTCTGCATGACGCGGCCGCGGCTGCGGTGTAGGTCGCGGCAGGCGGCGCCGTTCGTTGACGCCGACGACTCGAAGATGGCCTCCTACGCTCGCGGCGTCATGCGGCACCATGCCGACGACGACTGGTTCCACGAAACCGGCGCCTTCGGCGATTTGTCGATGGAACTCGCCCGCCAAGTCCGCTGGGCGACCGGCGATCGCGATGGGATGCGGCCCGGTTTTCTCGGCCATATTCTGGTCGAACTACTGCTCGACGCGGCCCTCATCGCCGAGGATCGCCGCGGCGTCGACGCCTACTACGAGGTCCTGGCGACGGTCGACGCCGAGTTCGTTGCAAGCGCGATCGGCCAAATGAATGGCTGCGACGCCAGCGGGGTGGCCGGGCTGATCACGCGGTTCGTGGAACTGCGGTTCTTGTACGACTACATGGAAGACGAGACGCTCCTGTTTCGCTTGAACCAGGTGATGCGGCGGGTGAAATTGCCGGAACTGCCGGAACGGATGCTGGAGATTTTGCCGGGGGCTCGAAAGCTGGTGGCCGAGCATCGAGTGGCCCTCTTAACGCCACGGCCCGCGGAGACTCCGATGCTAGCAGTGACTTCACTCTAGCCCCGGGCTCCGCCCGGGGGTCGTCCACCATTTCGAAACGCGTCGCCCCATGCGCGGCAAACCCACCCCCGGGCGGAGCCCGGGGCTAGAATCAGGAGCACGCGCATAGCCGCCTTGTGACTTCTGCCGCCGCGGCGATATCATCCGGCCGCTATGCCCCCCGAACGCGAATCCGCCGATCCCGATATTTTGCCGCTGCGGCCGATCGCGCCGCCGTCGGCGCCCGCGCCGGTGAACCAGCGATTCTCGCTGGAGCGGCTCTCTTCGGCATTCGCCCGCTTGATGGGGACGCCGGCCGCCGCGCCGGGCCTCGCGATCGCCAAGCCGCAGATTGCGCTCGAACCGGAAGAAGAGCCGGACGACGATAATTCGCTGCCCGTGACGCCGCGGATGATCGTCGAGGGAATGCTGTTCGTCGGTAACGCCGACGGCAAAGCAATTCCCGCCGCAAAAATCGCCTCCCACATCCGCAATGTCTCCGCCGAGGAGGTCGAGCAGCTTGTCGCCGACCTTAACGCCAGCTACCGGCACGACGAGGCAGCCTACGAAATCACCGGCGATGTGGCCGGCTATCGGCTGCAGCTCCGCAGCGACCTCGGCATCCTGCGTGATCAGTTCCGGGGTCAGCAGCGGGCCGCCAAGCTCACCCCGGCCGCCGTCGAGGTCCTGAGCATCGTCGCTTACCGGCAGGGGGTGAGCGGCGAGGAACTGAACAAGCTCCGCGGCTCGCAGAGCCACGCCATCCTCGCCCAGCTGGTCCGCCGCCAATTGGTACGGGTCGAACGCCCCGCCGAGACGCCCAAAGTGGCCCGGTATCACACAACCTCGAGGTTCAACCAGCTCTTCGGCGTCAGCTCGCCCGCCGACCTGCCACGGAACGAGGATTTGGACGATTCGTAACCATCGGCACTCTCCGGGAGGCCAATCTGCGAGAATCCGCAATCCACAAAACCCCATACCACCAAACAACTTACAAACCGGACTCCGGAAACCGCTCTAGTAGTTCCTGCCGCCGTGAGTAGAATCGGCGCGGCGACTTCGACAACCGCCGGCCGCCCTTTGCGGCCCATGATCCTCCGAGGCGACTGAACACGATTCAGTCGTTACCGATTCGATCGGCGCCGCGCGACTACCCAGCGGCCATTCCCTCCTGAACCCCATTTCTGGGTCACTAGCTCCATCGGCATTGCTGCGCCGAAGAGCGACTCCGCCATGCCGCGCCGCCGTATCCTCGATGAACTTCGCAACCCACCGCCGGTGGTGCTGCCGTCGCTGCTGCTTTGCGACTTCGGCAACCTGGCCGCGGAAGTGAAAGCGGTGGAAGCTGCTGGCGCCCGAGCCTTTCACCTCGACGTGATGGACGGCAATTTCGTGCCGAACATTACCTACGGCATGCCGATCGTCGAGGCGGTCCGCCGCGCGAGCGACCTGCCGATCGACGTCCACATGATGGTGTCGAAGCCCGCCGCGTTCGTCGACGAGATCATCGACGCTGGCGCCGACATCGTGACGATCCACGCCGAGGCGACCGACGATCCCCGCCCGATTCTCGAACAAATCCGGAAGCGGGGCGCCTTGGCCTCGCTGGCGATCAACCCGCCAACGCCCGTCGAAGCGATTGCCGACGCGTTGCCGCTGTGCGACATGGTCCTGTGCATGAGCGTCATGCCGGGATTTGGCGCCCAGCAGTTCGAGGCGGTGGCGCTGGAGAAGTTGCGGGCCTTGCGATCGCTTCGCAGTGACTTGCTGCTGGAAATCGACGGCGGCGTCAACGCCTCAACCATCGCCCAATGCACCGCCGCCGGCGCCCAGATGTTGGTCGTTGGCTCCGCAATTTTCAAGAAACCTGCCCCGTACGCGGATAGTTTGGCTGAGCTAACTCGCCTGGCCGCCTCGGGAACCCAATAGCGTCGAAACCGCGAGGCGGCGACGCCGGCGGTTCCAATCGACGCGACACTAAATGCCACTTACCTTAGTAGCCAGAACCAAGCAGAGAGATTCAGAGGTTGCTCGTTCGATGTTAACCATCTTGTTAGTCCGCTCCGGGCTGACCGAGTACGACTGTCAGGGCCGCATTCAGGGAACGCTAGACGTTCCACTGAGCGGCGAAGGACGCCAACAAGCCGAGGCGACCGCCCAGGAATTGGCGGCGCGCGGCACGCAGATCGACGCCCTCTACGCCGGTCCCTGCCTGAGCGCCCAGCAAACGGCCGAGGTGCTGGCCACGACGCTCAAGCAAAAGCCGAAGACGCTCAAGACGCTCCACAACCTCGACCAAGGCTTGTGGCAGGGAATGCTGTTCGACGACGTGAAGTCGAAGCAACCTCGCGTGTTCCGCCAATGGCAGGAACGCCCCGACACGGTCTGCCCCCCCGAGGGGGAAACACTTCGCGAAGCGGGCGAGCGGCTCAAGGCGGCGATCGCAAAGCTCACGAAAAAACACAAGTCGGGGACGATCGCCTTGGTGCTCGCGCAACCGCTGGCGAGCGTCCTCCGCTCGCTGCTCCAAGCGAACTGTCCGCCGACGCTCTGCCAATCGGCTTGCGTCGGCAAGCCACTGTGGGAGCCGATTGAGCTGGCTGCAGCAATCTAATCTCCGCATTCCGATACTTCAGCCATGAGGTTCCCTCCCCTTGATGAGGATTATGCAAGTGCCAGCAGTTCCGGTTGCCGGATTTTGATCCACCGGAGGCCGTTGAGAATGAATTTGGCTTGCACCCAATGTCGGACTCGGTGGAAGCGTCGCACCCAGGCTGGCAGCGGGGCTAAGACTCCTCCGGTGCTTGCCAAGACGCCGAACTGTCGCTCGATGGCGCCACGCTCGCGATAGAGCTCGCGGCCGAACGGCGTGGCCAACAGTTCGATCGATCGCAGGCGGCTCGGGCTTTGGCGACGATGGCCGAGGCCGTTGCGACCGCGACTGGGCGTCTTCTTGGCGACGAGTTGAAACCCGGCTTGCGCCGCCGCATCGTAGAGCCCGTTCGCGTCGTACTGCGTATCTCCCAGCAGATAACCGCCGCCTGGCAGTGATTCGAACAACTGACGCGCGACGGTCTTCTCGCTCACGTTCATCGGAGCGAGCGACCACGTCGTAAACAACGGCCCTCCATTCCACACGGCGTGCAGCTTGTAACCTTTCTGCTTCCCCTTCGCGCCGCGACCCCAGGCGGCGTCCCGGTCCTGACTGATCGGACTGACCGCCAAGGCCTTGCCGTCGATGATGTGGATCCACTGCCGCCCTAAACCAATTAAGATCAGCAGTTGCTGCTCTACCGCCGTCAACAACTCCACGGCGTCCGCCTGCTTCAGTCGTCGACTGAGCGTGCTCTGCGGCGGCAGTGGATCGAGCCGCAGATCAGCCGGCCACTCCTCGGCACACGCCGCCCAACTCGTCGGCCGATCGTGCACCACCGCCCAGAAGTAAACCGCCACAATCTCCGCCGTCGAGTACTTCCAACTTCCCCAACGCTTGTCCAATCCGCGCGCTAATAGGTAAAGTGCCAGCCAGAGTTCGCGTTCCATAAAACTCTCCTTGTCAGGGGTTTGCTACCGACAAGGTGGAACGCGGACTCCTTCTTTTCAAGACGCTGCTAGCAGTTGCATAATCCTCCTTGAGGGGGAGGGGTGATCGCAGCGGGTACCAGGCTTCTTCCCCCCTCCCCAGCCCTCCCCTCCAGGGGGAGGGAGCCAGAAGATTGTTGAGTCGGTGGCTCCGCGAGGCGCTAGAGTCTTCAACGCGGCGCCCGGCCAGTCTCCCCAGACCGCCATGGTTGCCCGCCGGCAACGCTGATATACTGCGTACCGGCGAAATCACCCCAGCAGCCGCCACATGTCGACCATCGTTTCCTCCCCGACCCAAGCCATGTCGTCCAGCGAAACCGAAGCTCCCGGCGGGCAGGGTAAACCTCCGCGCGAAAAACGCGGGGTTCCCAGCGGCCTGTGGATGAGCTGCGGCTCGTGCGGGGAGATGCTGTTTCGCAAGGCGGTCGAGCAGAACTTCAACGTCTGCCCGAAGTGCGACAACCACATGTACCTCAGCGCTCAGGGCCGCATCGCGTCGGTGCTGGACGAGGGGACCTTTGAAGAGTGGGACCGCGACCTGCAATCGGTCGATCCGCTCGGCTTCAACGATAAGAAGTCGTACCCCGACCGCATCAAGTCGGAGCAGCAGCGGACCGGCCTCCGCGACGCCGTGGTCACTGGCAGCGGCATGATTCGCGCCCGCCGCGTGGCGTTCGGCGTCACCGATTCGGCGTTCATCATGGGGAGTATGGGCTCGGTGGTCGGCGAAAAGCTGACCCGGCTCGTCGAACGTGCCACCGAACAGCAATTGCCGCTGATCATCGTCAGCGGCTCCGGCGGCGGCGCTCGCATGCACGAGGGGATTTTCTCCCTCATGCAAATGGCCAAGGTGTCCGCCGCGCTCGCCCGGTACGACCAGGCAGGGGGCCTGTTTATCTCGGTCCTCACCAACCCGACGATGGGCGGCGTCGCGGCGAGCTTCGCATCGCTGGGCGACATCATCGTCGCCGAGCCAAAGGCCCTCATCGGCTTCGCCGGCCCGCGGACGATTAAAGCGACGATCCGGATTGAACTGCCGGAAGGCTTCCAAACCAGCGAATTCCTGCTGGCGCACGGTTATATCGATCGCATCATCCGCCGACACGATTTGAAGAGCGAATTGGCCCGCGTCATCGACTACTGCGGCAAGCGCTAAGCCCAGCCTTTTCTTGCCCGCATCGCGTGCCCCATCTAAATTGGAATGATGGCCGCTGGAGCCATTTAGCCCCGCCGCTCTCGGCGGGAGGCGGCCTGACGACCGCCGCTAAATGGGCGTATTTTGCGGCTACGATTTCAACGCTTCGTTCCGTCGGCATTCTCCACTCCTTTCACCGAATCGCGACATCCTATGGGTATCGGCGGCTTCTTCAAATCGCTGATGGAGGGGGGCAAGGTCGACGTCACGCGTCGCTACGAAGTCCTCCGCGAAGCCGTCTCCGGCACGATGAGCAGCTTCCAGGCGGTTCGCGATCGGAACACTGGGGAGATCGTCGGCCTCAAGGTGCTCGACAAGGACAAGACCGAGCAGCTCGAGCAACGCTTCCGCGGCCTCAACAAGCCGAGCGAAGGCGAGATCGCGATGCTGTTCAACCACCCCCGCATCGTCCGCACGCTCAGCCACGGCATGACGAACAAGGGCGAGCAGTACGTCGTGATGGAGTATCTCGACGGCCCGGGGCTCAACTCGCTGATCATCGGCCGCAGCAAACTGCTCGACGGCAATCGCGTTGCGCTGATGACGCAGGCCGGCGAGGCGCTGCAAACCGTTCATGAAGCCGGCTACATCCACCGCGACGTCTGCCCGCGGAACTTCGTCTGCACGAAGGACGCCACCTCGCTGAAGCTGATCGACTTCGGCCTTACCGTCCCGGCGAAAAAGGAATTCCAACAGCCTGGCATTCGTACTGGCACGCCAAACTACATGGCGCCGGAAGTTGTTCGCCGCCGGCCGACCGACCATCGACTCGACATTTTCGCGTTTGGCGTGTCGATGTACGAAATGTTCTCGTTCGAACTCCCCTGGCAGCGGGGGAGCGGCGACGGCCTCGCCGCGATGGGGAACGGCCAGTCGGCGCCCGTGCCGCTCGAAAAGCATTGCCCGAAGATCAATCCGATCCTCCGCGATGCGATCCACAAATGCCTGGAGCCAGAGCCCGAGAAGCGTTTCCAGTCGATGAAGGTGCTGCTCAACGCCATTCGTGCGGCCAAAAGCGAGACGGCTTAGACCGACCGTGCGGAATGCATTCATTTGGTGGTCAGAAGGCTGAAAACGCCCCACAGCGGACGTCGACGGGAAGTTAAAGCCGCCAAATTGGTCAATGGCCCCTCGCTCGGCCGATAATTCCCTTCGTTCTGTCGACGCCGGCATGCATTGCGGGGTTTACCCCGACCCGCTAAAATGCCGAATTCGACCAACCATGCGGGCGATTCGCCGTGCGAACGCCCTTCGACAATATCCTTTCACGATCGATCCGCCCGCGGGGCGGGAGCTTCCCATGACCATCGACAAGAGCCTGAAAGTCCGTCGCGGCGCCACGAGCACCCGGAACGTCCTGAGCCGTGCTGAGCGCCTGGAACGCCTCAAGGAGAACGACCGTTGGAGCGAAGGCATGTCGCCCATCGGCATTCCGAAGGTCCGCGTGAAGAAGCTTTCGCTGAAGAAGAAAAAGAAGACCAAGGCCGAAGGCGATGCCGCCGCAGCCCCCGCCAAGGGCGCCAAGGGCAAGAAGTAAGCCGTTCGTCGCTTGCATCAGGCGACCGCAGACAAACAACCATAGACAAAGGCCAAGCTAGACAGCTTGGCCTTTGTCTTTTTGTGACAGAGCGACGCGTTGCTCGCTATTCCAAGAAGCCACTAAATACTCCACGACTCCACGCACTCCATTTCTCCTGTGGAAGTCCGCACCAGACGAGATGCTTGCCGCAGTTCGTAGTCGGAAACGACCGCCATCCCTCCGTCGGTCGATCGCTGCAACGACGCCAAGAGTCGGCCCTGCTCATTGTAGAGTTGCCACACTTCGCAACTCGCGCGATCTTGTCGATTGGCGCAGCGCGCCAGCCGAATTGCGATGCGACCGCATGATGCTTCATGCACCTCGACAATATCGCGATCCGCCGACGCGGAGATCACGCGCCAACGGCCGATGCGCGCCCGAGTGATTCGTCCGCTTGCATCGCGCACGATTTCAACGCCGCTCGGCAAACGCCGCGAACCTCGCAACGGGGCGTTTTCGCCGTGATTTAAGCCATTTCCGCGATCAAGCAACATCGTTGAGGAAGCATTCGCACCGATGGTGACATGCGCGGCACGGCGTCTCGTAGAAGAAAAAGCGACCATAGATTGCAACTTTGAAAGGAAACTATTGAGGCCGACGTCAACCCGCGTCATGCCACAATGGAAAGCGAAATCGGCGAAGCCTCGTTACAGAGGGGGAAATACCCTTTCAAGTCCCATCACACGCTCCTAAACCTTCCATTTTGGTAAGATTAGGACCCTTTAATCGCCGTTCTCCGCAATTATGCGTAAACCATCTTCCATTAATTCGTCGGCGTGCTTAAAACCGAGAAATGTGAACGCTAGCGAAGGGCGTTCCAACACACACCGGCGCTGCCAAGCGCCCCCGCCAGAAGGAATTGCGTATGTTCTCTCAAACCGTCGAATATGCTCTGCGTGCGATGGTGCAGCTCGCCGCCGACTCGTCAGGCTCCGCCACGACGAAAGACATCGCCGCCAAGGCGAAGGTCCCGAGCGCCTACCTTGCGAAGGTGCTGCAATCGATGCGTCGCGGCGGATTGATCCACTCGCGTCGCGGCGTCGGCGGCGGCGTCACCCTCGCGAAGCCGGCTGCCAAGATCTCGCTGCTCGACGTCATCGACGCCGTCGAGCCGCTGAAGCGTCAGCCCAACAAGAAGGTGGCCACCGCCAACACGCTTCAGAAGTCGATGGACACCGCCGTTGATCAGCTCCGCTCGAAGTTCGCTTCCGAGTCGCTGGCCGACATGATTCCGAAGGGCAAGGGCGTCAAGCCAGCTCCGGTGAAGCGCGCCGTCGCTAAGAAGCGCTAGTCGCTTCGCTCGATTCGTCCAACGCAGGGGCGAGCAGAATCGACGGTCAGGTCGATTCTGCTCCCTCTGGGGACGATCTCTTCTTCCGTCCGCTGTCTTTTCAGATTCAGCTTCTAGGACGTTCTTTCCGGTGATTTGTTTCGCGGCAAGCTTTTCGCGGCGCCGACGAATCTCTCCTATCGCCCGTGCCAGCAGGGGAATCTCTGATTCCTTCCCGCACTTTGCCGCATCGCGTATAATTCGCGCTGCTCGCAGTAAACTGTTGCTAACGGTCGACTTAACGCTAGACGCGCCGCATGAACAAGTCGAACGCACTGATCGCCGCTCGCGCCTTCGGGCGCTGCCTCGCACTCTTCGCGCTAATCGCCGTAACATTGCTTGGCGGCGTCTGCCAGTCGCAAGAAGCAGCCCCCGCAGCTAATGGCGGCGCGAACGCGCCGCAACAAGGCCTCGCGGCAATGATCGAGGTGAAGCTGCCATTGGGCAGCGGCGGCGAAGCTCCTCTTAAGCAAATGATTACCCGCGCACGCGATCGGCTCGTCGCCGAGAGCCGCCAGCGCGGCGACGGTCGCCGCCCGATTCTGGTACTGCGATTCGACGCCCCAGGCGAATCGGCGGGCGCCGGCAGCCAGTTCGAAACCGTCCTCTCGCTCGCACGGTTCCTCGAAAGCCGCGAGATGGCCGACGTGAAAACCGTCGCCTGGCTCCCCGATTCGCTCCGCGGCCACGGACTGCTCGCGGCGATCGCGTGCGAAGAAATTATCATGCCCGCCGATGCCCGCATCGGCGACGCTGCCGCAGACGAACCGGCCGATCAAGCAATTAGCCGCACCGTGGTCGAAGCCTACCGCGAAATCGCCGACGCCAAACGAACGATCCCCGTCGCGCTGGCAGTTGGTATGACCGACCCCGCCGTCGAGGTGATCCAGATCGAGAGCGACGAAGGCGTTCGCTTCTTGTTGCGCGAAGAGGTCGAAGCTTTCCGCGGCGACAACGAAATCATTTCTGAACGTACGCTGATCTCCGCCGGCTCCATCGGCGAGTTCACCGGACGCGAAGGACGCCAATTCGGTTTCGTGAAGTATCTCGCGGCCGACAAGGCCGACGTCGCCAAGGCGCTCTCGATCCCAATCGAGTCGCTCGAAGTCGACCAATCGCTGATCGCCGATTGGAAGCCGGTGATGATTACCGTGCGCGGCGAAATCACTCCCGCCGCCGTTAGCCAGTTGTCGACGCTGCTGACGACCCATCTCGACAGCGGCGCGAATTGGATCGGCGTCCGCATCGACAGCGTCGGCGGCGATCTCGACGCTTGCCTCACCTTCGCCAACCAATTGGCGGAACTCGACGCCAACGCCATCCGCACCGTGGCATACGTCCCCGTCGAAGCGAAGGGAGGCGCCGCCATCGTGGCGCTTGCTTGCGATCAACTCGTCATGGCGCCCGACGCGACGATCGGCATCGGCCCGGATCTCGCCGAGGCGGGACGCCAGGATAACAACAATCGCAATCTCCCGCCGAATCCGCGGCGTCGCCGGGGCTTCCAGCCTCGCAACGAAATCGACGTGGAAGGCCTCCGCGCCGCCGTCGCTTCCGCCGAGATCAGCCTCCGCAGTTCGCTCGCCGCGAAAGCCAATCGCAGTTGGTCGCTGCTCGACGCAATGATCGATCCGCAGGTCGAGCTCTTCCAGTACCGCAATAAGAACACCGGCGTCGCGCGGTGGATGAGCGCCGAAGAAGCGGGCGAGCTGCGCGACAGCGCCAACTGGACGCAAGGCCCATCGCTCCACGCAGGCAACGAGTTGCTCTCGCTGCGCGGCACGGATGCGCTCGACGCTGGCATCGCGTTTCAAACGGTCGACAACTTCGAGCAACTTGAGCGTCTCTACGGCCTCGACAACGTGCAACACGTCGAGCCGAACTGGGCGATGAAACTCGTCCACGCGCTGGCGTCGCCAGGGCTCGCAACCTTCCTACTGATGCTCGGCCTCGTCGGCATGTACATCGAAATGAAGACCCCCGGCGTCGGCGTCGGCGGGGTCGTCGCCGCGATCGCCTTCCTGCTCTTTTTCTGGAGCAAGTCGCTCGAAGGGACTGCCACCTCGCTGGAGATCGTGATGTTCGTCGGCGGCATCGTGTTGCTGCTGCTCGAAATCTTTGTTGTCCCCGGCATGGGGATCTTCGGACTCGCCGGCGGATTGATGGTGATCTTCTCGCTGATCTTGGCGAGCCAGACCTTCACCTTCCCGACCAGCGGCGCCGAAATGGACGAGATGCGGCAGTCGATGGGAATCGTCATCGGCGCAGGCCTCGGAGTCATCGGATTGGCAGTCGTGCTGCGCCGGTTCCTGCCGAAGGCTCCGATCTTCAATCGCCTGGTGCTCGAACCGCCGGCTCCGGAAGAGCGCATCACGCTTTCTCACCGCGAAGCGATTGCCGACTACTCTCACCTGATCGGCGTCGTCGGCGAAGCGATGACCGATCTTCGGCCCGGCGGCCGCGCGCTCGTGGGCGGACAGTTGGTCGACGTGATCGCCGAAGGCATCCCGCTTGATCGCGGCACGCGCGTCGTCGTCGTCGAAGCCCACGCCAATCGCGTGCTCGTCCGCGCGGCGACGTGAACTATTGGCGGCTCTCCCTAGTCCATTGTCAGTAGCCAGTTGCTGCTGTCGCCAGAACGCGATGCCCATCGACAGCAACTGACCACGGACCACTGGCGTTGCGACCACTTTGCCGCCGCTTGCCGCATCGTGGTAGAATGTCCAGCGTCCTAAAATCGCCGCGCGAAGCACCAGAGAAACGCCTGCCCTATGAATCTGCTCGATCCAATTGGTTGGGCGGTCGTGCTGCTGGTGGTCGGCTGCGGCTTGCTGGCACTCGAAACGTTTATCCCTTCCGGTGGGATTCTTAGTTTCCTCGCATTCGTCGCCGTCGTGGCGAGCACGGTAGTCGCGTTCAATCGCAGCCTCACCACGGGCCTCAGCTTCATGGCAGTCGCTGTGCTGGCAATTCCGCTGGCGATTGGGCTCGCGTTCAAAGTTTGGCCGAAGACGCCGATGGGGCGAGCCATCCTCGGCGATCTTCCGAGCGAAGAAGACACCAAACCGGACGACTCGCGCCGCGCACTCGTCGGCCGCGTCGGCGTCGCTCAATCGCTGATGCTCCCCAGCGGAGCGGTGCTCGTCGACGGCAGGCTGATCGACGCCGTTAGCCAAGGAATCGCCATCGAGCCGGGTCAGCCGGTGGTCATCGTCGAGGTCCGCGCCAATCGCGTGATGGTCCGCCCCGCCGCAACCGAAGAAGCCCAGGCCGCCGCCTTTGAGCCCGACGACGTCCTCGCCCGCCCAATCGAGGAGTTCGGCTTCGATTCGCTGGAAGATCCGCTGGCCTGAAGCGAAGAATCGCCTGGAGGGTGTGAGGGACTCAGGCTCCCCAATTCCATCCGAATTCCGCTATACTGACGCCCAAGCCGACTTTCTCTTTGCATCTCCCCAACGACGGAGCGATTCTCGATGCCTGCATTCCTAACTGGCGCACCGCTGCTGGTGGTCGGGTTCATCGCGCTCATCGCCGTCGTGATCGCCTTCGCGATCTTCGCCCGCTTCGCCCGGCTATGGGTGCAGTCGGTGATGACCGGCGCCGGCGTCGGCATGCTCGACCTGATGCGGATGTGGTTTCGCAAGGTGAACCCCACCGTCATCACCCGCACGAAAATCATGGCGGTGCAGGCCGGCCTCGACGACGACGAAGAACTCACCACCAAGGCGCTCGAAGCCCACTACATGGCCGGCGGCAACGTCCCGCTCGTGATTCGCTCAATGATCGCCGCTCGTAAGGCGAAGATCATCGAACTGTCGTTCCGTCGCGCCACGGCCATCGACCTGGCCGGCCGCAACATCCTGGAAGCGGTCCAAACGAGCGTCTATCCCCGCGTCATCGACTGCCCGCCGCAAACCGGCAAGCGGCTCACGCTCGACGCGGTGGCCAAGAACGGTATTCAACTGAAGGTGAAGGCCCGCGTCACTGTGCGTGCGAACCTCGACCAACTCATCGGCGGCGCCACCGAAGAAACGATCGTCGCCCGCGTCGGCGAAGGCATCGTCAGCGCGATCGGCTCGGCCGAGACGCATGCCGAGGTGCTCGCCAACCCCGACCGCATCTCCCGCGCGGTGCTCGCTCGCAAGCTGGATTCGCAAACGGCGTTCGAGATTGTCTCGATCGACATCGCCGACATCGACGTCGGTGACAACATCGGCGCTCGCCTCCAGGCTGATCAGGCCGAGGCCGACACCCGCGTCGCCCGCGCTCAGGCCGAAGGCCGCCGCGCGATGGCCGTTTCGCAAGAGCAGGAGTACATCGCCAGCATCGAGCAAAACCGCGCCAAGCTCGTTGAAGCCGAAGCGTCGATTCCGAAAGCGATGGCCGAGGCCTTCCGCACCGGCAAGCTTGGCATTCTCGACTACTACAAGCTGAAGAACGTCCAGGCCGATACCGATATGCGGGAGTCGATCGCCGGCACGACCAGCAATCGGGCGTAGGATTACGTTAGCAGCTTCATCCTCAAGCAATTCATCGGCATGCTCGCCTCTCCGCCACTCCTGCTCGCCGACCTCGCCGATCTGCTGCGAGTCGTGATGCCGATCATCTTCGTGGTGATCTACGGCGTCGCTCATCTCGTGGGCGCGATGCAGCAGGAGAAAAAGAAACGCGAGCAATTGGCGCCTCGCCCGAAGCCCGAGCCTGATCCATTCGACATGGGTCGGCCCGCCGGCGCTCCCAATCAACCAGCCGGTGACCGCAGCCGCCCCAATCCGGCTCCCGCGGCCAAGCCGGTCACGTTGGAAGAAACTCTCCGCCGCGAGGTCGAAGAATTCCTCCGGCGCGCGCAGGGGGAACAGAAGCCGAAGCCAGCTACGGCCCAAAAGCGCCCGCAGCAACAACGACAGGCCCCGCCGAAAAAGTCGGAGGAGCCGAAGCTCGAGGAAGTGCAGCCGCGCCGCTTGGTCGATGCCCCCGGATCGCTCACCAGCCGCGCCGCAGAATCAGTCGCCGATACCGGTCGCAAAAATCTGCCCACAGGCGCCGCGGTCGACGCCTACGTCACCGAGCAAATGCGCGGCGTCGCCTCCATCGGCCAGCATGCCTCGCGGCTGGGTGAAGAGGTCGCCCAAGCCGACGACCGTATGCAGGCGCAACTGCAGCAAAAGTTCGACCACCGGGTCGGCACGCTGGCGCCGGTCTCGACCGCAGCCCCCAAAAGCGCCGCGGCGACCGCGGCCCGCGAGTTTCGCGAGTTACTCGCCCGCCCCGGCGGCATGCGGCAGGTAATCATCGCCAACGAAATCTTGCGCCGGCCTGAAGAACGTTGGTAAACGTTTCGATAAGTCTCCTGTGCCGACGGCGATTCCCGGCGCAGCCCATGAAAGCGAGCCACCCATGCCCCTGTACGAATTCGTCTGCCGCGACTGCCAGAAGGAACAAGAACACCTCGTTCGCGGCAACGAAACGCCGACCTGCGACTCGTGCGGCGGCGTGAAATTGTCAAAACTGCTGAGCGTCCCGGCAGTGGCTCACCTTGGCGGCGAAGCGGCGAGCCCTCGGCCCATGGGCGGCGGCGGTGGCTGCGGCACAGGTTGCGGCTGCCACTAACCTCGGGCTCCGCCCGGGGGTCGGCCTGTAGTCGGGGCGACGCTTCAGCGGCGTGGTGCGCGACCCCCGGGCGGAGCCCGGGGCTAGAATTCCACTGTTGCAGTCGATCCACGCCCGCAGCCGGCTTGTGGCGATTTTGCCACGCTCCCCGCCTGAATCCAGGCGAGCCATCAAGCCGCCCCGCCGTCAAATCTAGAGACTCCGGGGCAGGGCTGTTGCGTAGTTCTCGCCCCACGAATCCCCCTCCGGCCGGCGGCGGCCCAGAAAAATCTTCGTACCGCCGCAGCGGATACCCGTATAATCCCTAAGATCAGTCGCCCCTTCGCCTTGCGGCCCGGCATCTGCGGCCGCAAAGTTTGACACCCTTTTCGGGGCCTGATTATACTGCGGTACTACAGGGGATATCTCCTGTCCTGGCAGTGATTTGTGGCAAGATCAGCCAGCCCTCAAGGCTGACTGCGGAACGCCCTTTGCACTAGTCGCTGCCAAGAGAAGTAGGTCGCTAGGACACAACCGTCGCGTGACGGGGCATCGGATGCTCTGCGTGCCACTGGAGGCTATTCGAGCGGTTTGGATTGAACCGGTCGAAGGCGCGTTGGAATCGCCGCCGTAAGGCAGTCGCGTTCCTCACTGGAAAGTGCATCGATGAATCTGCTGGGAAAGATCTTCACTGTCCTCATCTTGTTGGCCAGCGTTGCGCTGATGGTCATCGCGATGTTCGTTTACGCGACGCATCGCAACTGGAAGGAGGCCTACGACAAGGTCAACACGCAGTTGTCCCAGGAGCAGAACGCAAAGGCCGATCTCGAGGCCAAGTACCAGACACAGATTAGCCAGCTTAAGAGCGAGCAAACCGCCGCTCTGCAAGACGTCGCCAAGCTCGAAACGGAGCGCAACGTCATCGTCAGCCAAAACCAATCGATCCAGAAAGAAGTCGACCAACTTCGCCAAGATCAGGCTCAGAGCGTCGCCCTCGTCAAATCGACGGAGGTCAACAATGAACGCTTGATGGAGGAAGTCACGGGCCTGCGAGACGACGTGCGGGTCGCCCAACAAGATCGCGACGAGCAGTTCCACACGACGCTCAAGGCAACCTCGGAGCTCCACTCGGTCGGCGGGCAGCTTCAGCAACTCGAGGAGCGAAGCGCTCAGGTCGTCGCTCAACTGGCCGACGTCACTGCCAAAGCCAAAGAAGCAGGCGTGAACACTGAAGGGGAGTACATTCCCCGCGTCCGCGGCAAGGTTAGCAAGATCCAACGCAACGCCAGCGGACAGCTTATTGAAATCACCATTGGCGCCGACGACGGCGTTCGTCCCGGCCAGACTGTCGAGCTCTTCCGCGGCGATCGTTACCTAGGTCGCGCCGAGATCCTCAAGGCCGATCCCGATCGCGCCGTAGGCCAAGTCATTCGCAAGTTCCAGCAAGGTCAGATCCAAGAGAACGACGATGTCGCAACCAAACTTCGAGTCGGATAGCCCCGCCCCGACCGTCCTGACGAAGAAGTCGGCCTGGAACATCTACACGGCCTTGCTGCTCATCTCGCTGGTCGCGTTGATGCTCGCGTCGCTCTTCTTCCTGCTCGAAATCAACACTTACGGCTTCGGCACGCAGAAGGGCCCACTCAGCATGAGCGTGCCCGCGCCGGCGAACGCCGCTGCATCTCTTTGGACGTAACGCACAGCCTCTAGCCCCGGGCTCCGCCCGGGGGTCGCCTTCCATTCCGGATGGCGACGCCGCGCGTTGTGCCACCCCCGGGCGGAGCCCGGGGCTAGAAGCGCAACCACGCCTCGCGCAATGCAACTATGCTCGCGCTATGCGGTCGCGTCGCTCGCCGTCGCCCGGCCGCCGAGTTCGCGATCGAGATCCAAGAGGGCCGAAGGATCATCCTTCACCATCTTGAACTTGTGGACCACCTCGCGCGAGGTCTTTTCTTCCTCGACCTGCTCGGTGATGAACCACTCGAGCTCCACGAGCGCGGCAAATGCCTTCTCGTTGAACGCCAGCTCGTACAGCCGGTCGATTTGCTCGGTCACCTTCTGCTCTTGCTCGAGAGCCTTCTCGAAGACGCTCGCCACCGAAGCGAACTTCTGCTCCGGCGCTGCGATCGCCTTCAGCTTGATCGGCGCGTTGCGGGCCAGCAGGAAATCGTACAGCCGCATCGCATGGGCGTACTCTTCCTGGCTCTGGATCCGCAGCCAGCTCGCACAGCCGACGAATTGCTCGTGCTCGCACCACGCCGCCATCGAGAGGTACTGGTACGACGAGAAGAGTTCGTAGTTGATCTGGTCGTTGATGGCGTCTTGCACCACGGCATTGAGCATGGCTGAGTTCTCCGCGGTTGGCGTGATCTGAGCGACTGAAAAACAGACGGCGTTAAGGGATTGTAAGTCGTTGTCGGACGTTTGGCGACCGCCGCATGAGCGCAAAAAAAGAGGCTCGCGGTCTGCTGACAGCGAGCCTCAATCTCAATAAGCCGGCGGCCAACTCGAACGAATTCGAGCACCGCGGCAAATTTGTGGGAACGCATTGGCTTTGCGTTCCTCGCCAAGTGGGCCCGACTGGAGTCGAACCAGCACGCCCTTGCGGGCACAAGGCCCTCAACCTTGCGCGTCTGCCAATTCCGCCACGAGCCCTTGGAGTCTGGCCGCCCTAGCGGTTTCCCGCCGCACGCAACCAGATTCGGTAGTCTACCTCGCCCCCCGCGAACGTCAACCCGCTACGCCCGGGAGCCGCGGGTCAACGACCCGCCGGAGCGTCTCAAATCCTCGTTTCCCGCGCGTTAGGGCGGGTTCGTGAATGCTCGCCGCCGACGGCGGCGGCTTTATGGGCGGCTGGCGGGGGTTACTTTTTCTCGGCCTCGGCTGGCTTCTCGTCGGACGTCGGCTTTTTTTCGTCCCCGGTCTGCCGTTCTCGCCAGGGCTTCTTTGCCTCGAACGTCGCCAGTTCGGCCGCCAGTTCCTTCGATAGCTCGTCGACCTTCTCCTGGTTGCCCGCCTTCACCGCAGCTTCGCGTTGAGTCTCGAACGTCTCGATCGCCTTCTTCGACCACTCCGTCGCTTTGTCGAAGTCGCCCGTCTCGGCGTACGCCGCAGCGAGCGTGCTAAGAATGTGCGACTCTTTATTGTCAGTCACTTCGCACGCCTTCGTCGCGAGCTCGACGGCAAGCTTGCCGTCGCGAACATTATCATCCGGCGATGTGGCCAACACCCAGGCGTAGTTGTTTAGCAGGCCCGATTCCTTCGGCTCGACTTCGAGCGCCTTCTTGAAGTCCGCGACTGCTTTCGCATGTTCGCCGATGTTCAGGTAAGCGTCCGCACGACCGCGGAGTGCCGGAAAGTTGTCGCCATCTTGTTCCAGCAACTCGCTATACGCCGCGATCGCCTCGCGCGGCTGGTTAGCAAACAGGTAATAGAGGGCGAGTTGCAATTGGAACTCAGGCTGCGCCTCTTCATCTTCCGTCAGCTTCTTCAGTTCCTCAATCGCTTCAGGAAAGCGCTCCAGGCTCGCGAGCGTCTGCGCCTTCAGCCCATGGGCGACCGGCAATTCGGGGTTTTCTTTCATGACGGTTTCGATGTCCGCCAGCGCCTTGTCGTACTGCTTGTCGTTGAGATACGCCTCCGAGCGGTGAATCAACGGCAACATTAAGCCCGGGTGCATGTCGATCACTTTCGTGAACTGCTCGATCGCCTTGGGGAAGTCGCCTTGCATGCGGTAGATCTCGCCCCGCTGCTGGTAGATCCCCGGGGAACTCGGAGCAATTTCCGCCGCTTTGTCGAGCGCGGCGATCGCTTCGTCAAGCTTCGCCTGCTCGCGCAGAATCGTCGCTTTCACAAGATACGAGCCGGCCACTTCGGGATGGAGTTCGATCACCGCGTCGATGTCCGCCACGGCCTCGTCGTACTTCTTCTGCCGGCTGTAGAAATCGGCCCGCGCGAGCAGGTACTCCGGATTCTTGCCGTCGAGTTCGATGGCGGCGGCGAAATCGGCCTGAGCTTTATCCGGATCGGTCTCGCCCAGCAGCTTCGCCCGCATGATGAGCGATTCCGCCTGCATCTTCGGCGGCATCGCATCAATCCGCTTGTCTTCGAACACCTCGTTCAGCAGCTTGAGCGCCTCCTTCGGGTCGCCCCCCGGCAGCGTCAGCAGTTGGGCAAGCAATACCTTCGCCTGCGGCGGCGCCGAGTCGTACTCAATCGCCCGCTGCAGGTCGGTTGTCGCTTGGTTCACGACCTTTTGCAGATCAGCGTCGCCCAAACGACGCCCGGGCGCCGACTGAATGACCGCCGACAGCTGGGCCGCCCGCTGCATCAGCGTCTCGACCAGCATCTCCTCGGCGAAGTCGTTGTTGTCGACGTCGAGCCCCTTCTGAATCGCCGACTCAAGCAGTTCGACCACTTTGTTCAGGTCGCCCATATCCTCGGCGGTGACCTTCACCCGCATCGCTTCGTCGAAATCCTCCTGCCCGTTCCCTTCGGCTCGGACAGTAGGAGCGCTAACGACGAGCGACACGACAAGCGACATGGCCAGCAGCCACGGGCAACGTTTCATAGGAAACCTCAGGGCGGGGAGTCAGCGCCGGCGACGAGCGATCCGCTGCCGCCAGCGGGAATTTTGAAGGGACGCCCCCATTATTACGGTTTCCAGCCCGCCTGACCACGCGAAGTCTTGAAGTGGCAGAGCAGGGGGGCGGGAGCCTTTGCCACTGGAGGTCTTCCATGCGAAGCCGTCTCCCCAGTGGCAAAAGGCTCCCGACCCCTTCCGCGCCGCCACCCACGCGCGGCACAATACGCGCATGGACGTGATCAACCTCGCCGACGCCCCGCCGTTTACCACCAAGGACGGCTCTGAAATACGCGAACTGCTGGCCCACCGCAACTCGGTCATTCGCAACCAGAGCCTCGCCGAAGCCCGCATTCCGTCCGGCGAAGCGACGGCGCCCCATTACCATCCACAGGCCGAAGAGATTTATTACATTCTCGAAGGCCGCGGGCGCATGCAGATCGAAGACGAAGTCCGCGAAGTCAGCCCCGGCGACGCCGTCGCGATCCCGCCGGGTCTGCGACACCAGATCACCAACATCAGCAAGGAGCCGCTACGCTTCCTCTGCTGCTGCGCCCCCGCCTACGAGCACGCCGACACCGTGATGGTCGACAACTGGCCCTAGCATTGCACAGCATCAAAGCGAGCCGGGGCGTCCCCGCCCCCGGCCGGAAGCCAATCGCGCCGGGGTCGAGACGACCCGGCTCACAAAATTTAAAAACACCAAATCATAAATCCTTCCCGGAGCCTCTCATGTCTTTCCGCACCGAACGCGACACCATGGGCGAAATGCAAGTCCCCGCCGACGCCCTCTACGGCGCCTCGACCGCGCGGGCCGTCGACAACTTCCCCGTCGCGCTCGAACCAGTTCCCGCCACGGTGATCCACGCGTTCGGATACCTCAAAGCCGCCTGTGCGCAAGCGAACCAAGAACTCGGCAAGCTCGACGCGAAGATCACCGAGTCGATCGTCGCCGCCTCGCTCGAAGTCGCCGCGGGAAAGCACGACAAGCAGTTCCCGGTCGACATCTACCAGACCGGTTCCGGCACCTCGACGAACATGAACGCCAACGAGGTGATCGCTAACCTCGCGAACGAACATCGTGGCATCGGCCTCGGCGCCAAGAACGAGAAGGGCGCCGTTCACCCGAACGATCATGTCAACATGGGGCAGTCGTCGAACGACACATTCCCCGCCGCGATGCACATCGCCGGCGCCGTGCAGATCAAAGAGAAGTTGATCCCCGCGCTCACCCGCTTCGCCAATGAGCTCGAAGCGAAGGGCAAGGAGTGGGACGACATCGTGAAGATCGGCCGCACGCACTTGATGGACGCGACGCCGATTCGCGTCGGCCAGGTTTTCGCCGGCTACGCCGCCCAGGCTCATTATGCCGTCGTCCGTGCAGGGCGTGCGCTCGCTCGCCTCGAAGAAAATATGCCGATCGGCGGCACCGCCGTCGGCACCGGCATCAACACGCATCCGGAGTTCGCCAAGCGCGTCTGCGCCGCACTCACGAAGCAACTTGGCGTCAACTTCCAGGAAGCGGAAGATCACTGCGAGGCCCAAGGCGCCAAGGATTCGTTCGTCGCCGCTCACGCCGAACTGAAGACAATTGCCGTCTCGATGACGAAGATCGCCAACGATATCCGCTGGCTCGGCAGCGGCCCCCGCTGCGGTCTATTCGAACTCCTGCTCCCCGAAACGCAGCCCGGCAGCTCGATCATGCCCGGCAAGGTGAACCCGGTCATCGCCGAGTCGATGATGATGGTTTGCTGCCGCGTCATCGGCAACGACGCAGTCGTCACCACCTCGGCGCTCGGCGGTATCGGTTCGCTATTCGAACTGAACGTCGCAATGCCGGTGATGATTGACGCCTTCATGGAATCGGTAAAGCTGCTCGCCAACGTCGCCAACGTCTTCACCGACAAGCTGCTGGCCGGCCTGCAAGTGAATGCTGACCGCTGCAAGTCGCTAATCGACGAATCGCTGATGATGGTCACGAGCCTGGCACCGGTGCTCGGCTACGAGAACTGCGCGAAGCTCGCGAAGCAGGCGTTCAAAGAGAACAAGACGATCCGCCAGTTGGTGAGTGAGCAAAAGCTCATCGAACCAGCGGAACTCGATCGCCTGCTCGACCCCGACAGCATGACGCGGCCGGGCTGAGGCGGGCGTTCTACGGCGATCTCCCCATTCCACATTCAGCATTCCCCATTCGAGCGCCGCTCCGGCCGGTCGTTGACCGGCGGCTGCTAGCTTGCGTGGCAATCCAGCGAAGCTGCGCAGCCCCTTCCGGTTTTTCCCGAAATTCCGGTCACGCCAACTTTCCGCAGCGACCGATACAGACTCAACGCGAACTCGGCGCATAGCGCGCCGAGTTCGCATGGGCTTATCGAACTGTCGCACTCTTCGCGGACTGGCCGAACATGGAATTTCACAACGCCACTCGATTCAACCGGGTTGCCGGAGCTTTGCTAGCACTGGGCGTCGTCGCCACGGGCGCTGGCGCTTTCGCTGACGAATCGAACATCTCGTTTGTCAGCGACGAAGGCGTCGAACTCCAAGAACCGGCCGGCGAGCCGATCGGCGCCAGTGATCTGGTGATCTTCGCCGACGACAGCCAGCCCGCCGTCGTAGCGACGCCGGCCCCTGCCGCTCAGCTCGCTCCATCAGCTCAGGGAACCCTGTCGGTCGTCGCCAACAGCGGCCGCCAAGCTCCATTGGCGCCAGTCGCTGCTCCGGCAGCCGCTCCTACAATGACTCCCGAAGGGGCGGCGGCGTCACAAACGATGCTCGCCGACGCCGCCGTCACGCCGGCTGCTCATCGTCGCGGCCAGCCGTTCAACGGACAATCGAATCGCCGCGGCGGCATGAGCTCGCCGACGCGCCAACAGCCACAACGTCAGCCGAGCGCCGACGACTTCGTCGCCGTCACCGATCAAGACCTGCCGTCGCGTCCGCTGCAGGCCGCCCCAGCAGCGCCAACCGTCGCTCCGCGGGCTCCGCAGCAATCGGCTCAATCGTCCGATCAGCTGCTCGTGAGTTCCTACCAACTTTCGCTCACCGCTCAGAGCGAAGCCGAGTACTCGCAGATCATCCGCGACTGCGCCGCGGCCATGCGAGGCAACTCGAATCCTGAGAATCGCAAGTTCGGCCACGAGCTCTCCGCCTGGGCGCTCAACCGCCGGGGTCAGGCCCGCGCCGATCAAGGTCAGTTTGATCTCGCCCTCGCCGACTTCCGCGCGGCGCTCGAGTTCGATCCCAACTGCTGGCGCGCCTACCACAATCGCGGCGTCAGCCTCGCGCAAGCAGGCCAGTTCGCCGAGGCGTTCGACGACATCTGCCGCTGCATCACGATCAATCCGAACTTCGCCAAGGCCTACTCGAATCGCGCCACACTGTACCTGCAGGCTGGCGACGTCGAACGCGCCGTCTCCGACTACGAGTCTGCCCTGCGGTTAGAGCCGCAACTCACGCAAGCCCTCGTCGGCTACGGCCGCCTGTGTCACATGACCGGCCGGTTCGAAGACGCCCTCGTCAACCTCGACCGCGCGATGGCAGGAACCGACGTCACCGCCGAAGTCTCTTGCAGCCGCGGCGATTTACTCGTCGACCTCGGCCGCTACAGCGACGCCCTGAAAGATTATGCTCGGGCGATCGACCTCGATCCGCAGTTCGAGCACGCCTACCGTAACGGGGCATGGTTGCTGGCCACTTGCCCGGACGATTCGATCCGCGACGCGAAGGCGGCGCTCGCCGGCGCCAACAAGGCGCTTGAATGCGGCTACGGCGATCGGTGCGCCGCACTCGACACGCTGGCTGCCGCTCAGGCGAACGCCGGCCAATACCGCGAAGCGGTCGCCACGATCAACCAAGCGATTCAGATCGCGCCGCCGCAAGCCCGTGAGGCGTACGAAGAACGCCGCGCGATGTACCAAGCGGGCCAACCGTTCCGCACCGAACCGGTGTCGGACGTGCAGACAGCCGACTTCGTCGAAGGCTAGTAGCGAGGGTGATGATCAGGGATCCGTGATCGGTTATCGGTGGGCGACGAAAACGCCGTCGGCATTTCCCGATCACCGATTACCACCCCCGCTACATCAGCCACCAATCGCCCGACCAAATCACCCACGCTCCCAACATGCCGTTGGTCACGGCGTGCGCGGCGACGCAGTCCCAAATGTTCTTCGTCCGGATCATCAGCCACGTGATCAGACTGAACCAGACGAACGCGGCGAATAGCTCGGCCGGGTGCATCAGCATCGGGAACGCCACCGAGGTGATCAGCCCCAGCTTGTCGACGCGACCGAAGGGGATCTTGAACCAGTCGACGTCCATCACGAAGCGGATCAAGAAGCCGCGGGTGAAGAACTCTTCGATGATCGGCACAATGATCGCGAGCCCGAACAGCCGGATCGCCAGGAACTGGTAAGCCCACGTCGGGTCGCTCTGCAGTTTCTCCAGCGGGTTGTAGGCAGTCCGCTCGCCCAGCCCCAGCACGCTGCCTAGGCCGATCGGCACGAGCAGCTTTTGCTCCAGATGGAGCTTGCAGATCCCGATCCACAGCACGGCGCCAACGGCGCCGACCAGAATCGAGATCCAGTTCAACTTCAGCGGGAAGCTCAAATACCCTGGCAACACCAGCAGCATCGTCACGACGGTCGCGATGATCTTGATGGTGTAAACCCTGGGATAGTACGTGTACGGCATCTGGACGTAGCCTTTTTTGTCCAGCTCGACGTCGTCGCCAATCACGTGTCCATCGGCGTCGTGTCGCCGACCGTCGCTGCCGGGGATGCCGATCGGCTCCCCCGTTTTTCCCAGCTTGGCGGTCTCGCCCGGCTTGGGCTGCTCGAATTTCTTCGGCGGCCCCGGCTCGAACATGCCAATCAGCATGAAAACCACGAACGGCAGCACGAAGGTAATGGCAGGCCAGCGGCCCCAGACTCCGCGCGGCAGCGGCGGGGCGCCCCCCTCGAACAGCCACCGCTTCGATTCCGGGATGTTGTCGCTGACCGGTGCTTCCATGGAAATCGTGTTCCCGCAACGAGATAAGAGCCCTGCGGCCCATTTTCCGCAGGCCGCCTCAACGCCCAGTGTAGTCAAAATCGATCTTTGCGATTGTGCGCCGTTGGCTTAATCTGACGCCGTTTCCCGCGACCTGCGGCAACCCCGGCACCCAGCCCCGAAAACCGGCAAAAACCGCCCCGCAGGGACTAGTCGCTCCGCCCCCGCTCCGTAAAAATGTAGGATCGTCCCCGCCTCGGACGGGAGAAGCTATCTGGAGCCTCTCCCGGCTCTTGATCGTTCGTGCCCTCGGCGACCTGTCACCGCCGCGGGACCAACCAACAGCGGTTCCACCCGCGTCGCACTGCGCACGCGGTCGAGAGAACCGACCCGACAACTCTACTTTACTGCCTTCACCGGCGCCTCGACTATGGACCTTCGCAAAGTACGCAACATCGGCATCTCCGCTCACATCGACTCGGGCAAGACGACGCTCAGCGAGCGCATCCTGTTCTATGCCGGACGTATCCATAAGATCGAAGACGTCCGCGGCGGCGGCGATGGCGCCACCATGGACTTCATGGAGCTGGAAAAGGAGCGTGGCATCACGATCACCTCCGCCGCCACCAGCCTGAAGTGGGAAGGCCACTCGATCAACCTGATCGATACCCCGGGCCACGTCGACTTCACCGTCGAAGTGGAGCGCTCGCTCCGCGTCCTCGACGGCGCCGTCCTCGTGCTCTGCTCCGTCGGCGGCGTCCAGTCGCAGTCGATGACCGTCGATCGCCAGATGAAGCGCTACAACGTGCCGCGCCTCGCGTTCATCAACAAGATGGACCGCACCGGCGCCAATCCGGAAAGCGTCACCAAGCAAGTCCGCGAGAAGCTCGGCGCCGACGCCGTGATGATGCAGATCCCGATCGGTCGCGAAGACGAATTCAACGGCGTCGTCGACCTGATCACCATGAAGGCGTACTTCTTCGACGGCTCGAACGGCGAGAAAATCCGCGTTGAAGCCATCCCGGCCGCCCAGGCCGAGGAAGCCGCCGAAGCGCGCACCCACATGCTCGAAGCCCTCTCGATGTACAGCGACGAGCTGATGGAACTCCTCCTCAGCGAAGGCGAAGTCACCGAGAAGCTGATCCACAAGATCGTCCGCGACGCCACGATCAACCAGGGTTTCACCCCGGTCTACTTGGGCTCCGCCTACAAGAACAAGGGCGTCCAGTTGCTGATCGACGCGGTCACGCGCTATCTGCCCAGCCCGCTCGATCGCAAGTACACCGCGATCAACCCGAAAGAAGCGACCGAACGAATCGCCCTCGAAAGCGATCCGACCAAGCCCTTCGTCGGCATGGCGTTCAAGATCATGGACGACGAATTCGGCCAGCTCACCTTCGTCCGCGTCTATCAAGGCACGGCGAAGAAGGGCGAAATGTACATCAACCAACGCACCGGCAAGCGCGATCGCTTCAGCCGTATCGTGAAGATGCATAGCGACAAGCGCGAAGACATCGAGCAGGGCGAAGCTGGCGACATCGTCGCCATCATGGGCCTCGACTGCGCCTCGGGCGATACCTACGCCCCCGAAGCCGGCTACGCGACGCTCGAAAACATGTTCGTCGCCGAACCGGTTATCAAGATGTCGATCAACCCGCTGACTCGCGAAGGCATCGATCGCCTCGGCAAGGCCCTGCAGCGCTTCCGCAAGGAAGACCCGACGTTCAACGTCTTCACCGACGAAGAAACGAGCGAAACGGTCATCGCCGGCATGGGCGAGCTCCACTTGGAAATTTACGTCGAACGCATTCGCCGCGAATACCGCGTCGAAGTCGAAGTCGGCGCCCCCAAGGTTAGCTACCGCGAAGCCCCCACGGTCCCCTACAACTTCAACCACACCCGCAAAAAGCAAACGGGCGGTTCGGGTCAGTACGGCTGTATCATGGGCACGATGGGTCCGATGACCGACGAAGAACGCGCCGAAGCTGGCGCCGAATTCATGTTCCTCGACAAGGTCGTCGGCGGTCGCATTCCGAAGAACTTCATCCCCGCCATCGAAAAGGGCGTGCGGAACATGCTCGTCAAGGGCCCGCTCGCCGGCTTCCCGGTGGTGAACCTGAAGTTCGAACTGAACGACGGCAAGTACCACGACGTCGACAGCTCCGACATGGCGTTCATGCTCACCGCGCAAGAACTGCTCCGCGAAGAGTTCGGCAAGATGAAGCCGGCTCTGCTCGAGCCGATCATGCTCGTTGAAATCGAATGCCCCGACTCCTTCCAAGGCAGCGTCGTCGGCAACGTCAGCAGCCGCCGCGGCATGGTCACCAGCACCGAGACCCAAGGCAAGATGTGCAAAATCATCGCCGAGGTTCCGCTGGCCCAAACCTTCGGCTACTCGACCGACCTGCGGTCGATGACCCAAGGGCAGGGGACGTTCACGATGGAACTCTGCAAGTACGCCCCCGTGCCGGGCAACCTGCAGCAAGACATCATCGCCGAACGCAAAGCCGAACTGCAGCCTGCCTAGTAGCCGCGGGTCAACGACCCGCCGGAGCGAAACTTCAAAGACGCTCCACCAACGGCGATGCACATCCAACGAAAAGCGAGCCGCGGGGTTCATCCCCGCGGCTTTCTTTATGCGCTTCTTAGAGCCCCCTTAGCCCCCGGTTCTTCAAACCGGTGGCGTTCTCACGCCCCGCCAAACGTAAACGCCCGGCCACAGCGCCAACGCAACAAACGCGGACAATCCCCACAAAAACTCCACACTCAACTTCCGCGGCTCTGCCTTCACAAGCTCCGCCTTATCTATTGCTTCGCCCCCGTCGATGGTCAGCAGCGCGGTCGCTAATTCCCTGGACAGCGGCGCCGACAATGATCCGAGCCGGCCGTCCGCGTAGACCACGAAGATGAGATTGTAGACGTCAACGTCATGGCTGCCCGTACGCGGGCCCTGGCCCGTGAGGACGTCGACCGCTTCGTCAAATGACAGATCGCGAGGTTCGGCCCAATCGACGCTTCGCCCCGGCGCTTCCATCAGGAGAATCGTGTTGGAAGCCCCATCGGTAATTTCATCGATCTTACGCTTCCCATCCGCCGGCCACGCCGTCCTTGGCCCAACGACGGCAAAGTAACTCGTCGCCGGCCCGTGCTGATGATCGGCCGGACATTGCTGGAATTCAAGCAGAGTCTGCGCGGCTGCCGCGTTGGCCGAATCGTCCCATGGCAACCGCAAATCAAACTTGCCGTACAATCCCTTCAAGTCCAGATAGGGCAAGACTAGCGTGCGCCAACTATGAAGAGGCTTCCCCGCGGGGTCGCGCAGCGTGACGGGCGGCAAAGTCCCGTTGGCCGATGCGTACTCGCGTATACCAGCCGCCCAGAACTTGAGATTCACGAGGCAAAGTTGTCGTTGCACGGCGCGGTAGGCGGCAGGCGTCGCCGTCGGCAACAGCAGTTGAGTCGCTCCCACAATGCAGGCCGCCCCGAGGCCCCATAGCATCGGCCGACGTCGAGGCCTCCCGTCGCTAGTCCATAGCCAGAACCACATCACGCCCACGGCGCGAGCAATCCCCCACGCGCCAAACGTCGCCATCCCCGCCGCAAGCAGCGCGAACACGTACGCGATCGTGCCTAACCGAAACTTCATCAATTGCCCCCATTGGCCCCTGCTCCTTCAAACCGGGGGCTCGCGCATCACAAGCCGTCAAGATCCACTTTACGGCCGCGGGCGGCGGAGCACAAATCCGTAAACTTTCTTGCTGAAATCGGCCACTGAAGTCGCTAGGCTGAGGTCTGGCGCAGAGGTTTCGTGCGCGTCGTTCGGCGCAGCGACGTTCAACTCAGCTGGGTTTCGTTGAACTCAGCGCACCCTTCCGGCCTGACGCAATCCCAGATTAGCTGTCCGGTCAACGACGGTCGCACGACAACACACGACGCTCGCAACCGACCGCCGCCCAACGACTTAGCAGCAATTCAGTCGCCTTACTGTCGCCTAAAATGAAAAAAGCGACACGACACGACAGCATATCGAACCGCGTCGCGATGAACGGCAGTCGCCGTAAGAGTCGAGACTTGAGTTAGTTAAACCAGACCGCAAACAGCCCCAGCTGCCCGCCGAAGACTTGCTGCACCTCGCGCCACATTTCGGCGCTGGTGATCGGGCCGGCTTCCAGATACGGAATCGCCGCGCTCCCTTGGACCCACAGGACCAAATCGAATTCCTGCGGCTTAAGGAACACCTGCTTCAGATTGACGCCCCGGCCGTTGGCGGGGCGCCAGAACGGGATGAGCTTTTTCCCCTCAAGGATCGCTTCGCATTCGTCAAGCACGGTGTGCCAGCCGCCGATCATGTCGGGCGAAACGGCGACGCCGGGTAGGGCGGCGTTCTGTTGCTTGGGGCTTGGGATCCATTCGCGGTCATCGTCGGTTTCCGCTTTGATCGCCGTCCACATCAACCGGCTTTGTGCGATCATTTCGAGCAAGTGAGCATGCGACGACTTCAGCCGCTCCGGTTCGATCACCGGCAGTTGGATCAGATGAACGAACGCGACGCCATCGAGAATGCTACTGAAGTCAAAACCGCCGCGAGATTCAGACTCTCGCGGAAGCGCCGGGAAAGGAGTCTTAGCCGTCGGAAAGAAGAACGGCGCCGTGTAGTCGTGCAGCTTCTGCGAATCATGCGCGAGGAAGAAATCGCAAAACGCCTGCAGCACGTGGCAGTAGCCGCGGAGCCAATGGACGTCGCCCGCATCGAATGCGATGACGAAGCCCTTGGCGTCTTCCTCGGCAGCCGGCGCGCCAGTGACCTCGGCGAAGATTCCCCAGAACGATTCCGATTCATCCGCCTTACCGTCGGCGTTGAAGTCGATGCGGTACGAACCAATCGCGAGCGGCAGCTTCACGTCGGCCGACTTGATTGGCGCCAGCGTCTTCTCGGCCTTCGCCAGGCCAGCGGAGAAGTCACTAATGAGCTTGCGGAAGTCGGCGTTCGTCAGCGGCGTCGGCTTCGGATTCGGCGGAATCGGCAACCGCACGAACGGCAAGTTGGTCGTCCACTCGGGATCGAGCCCATAACGGTACAGCCCCTGCAGAAGTCCCTCGAACGCCCGCAGTGCCTGCACCGTGCCCAGTGCAAATCGAGCGTCGTCATCCTTCGCATCGGCGGCGACGGCCCCCGCGAGTTGCTTCTCCGCCTCGGCCCACTTCCCGTCTCGCAGCAGCGGCTCGAACGAAGAAACTTCAATCGCCCGCGATACGCCAGCGCTCGCGACCATCAAACCGCACGCAATCAGCCCAACAACGAACGCACGCATGGAAGATCCTCAAAGTAGCCGCGGGTCAACGACCCGCCGGAGCAGTTCACAAAAAGCACTCAGAAAGAGTTCGCTCAGGCAGCCGAAACATTGCCGCCCTGCGATTAGCGAAACGTCACCCCGCACGCCCGGCGTCATGCTCACGGCAGTATGCCATCATCTCATCAACGCTCATGCCCGACTTGTCGATCCGCACAATCCCGCCGGCCGCCGGTGCTGGCGCCGCGGCAGGTTTCGGAGCAGCTGCCTTGGCCGGGGCAGGGGCCGCCGCTTCGGCCGGAGCCGCAGCACCGGCAGGTTTCGCTCCCGCGCGGGCCGCAGCGAGGATGTCGGCCACCGACGCCTTCGCGCCGCCCGCCGGCTTCGCAGCCGGGGCAGCCCCCGCAGGCTTCTGGGCGCCTTGCTGCCGCGCCATCTCTAGCGGCGATAGCTTCTTCCCGCCCGCATCGGCGACGGCTGCCTTCGCGGCCGGCGCTGCGGCGGCCCGCTTCGTTTCGGCCTGAGCCTTCGACTCGGCCGTCGGCTTGTCGACCACCGTCAGCGCGCTCAAGTCGATGTCGAACCACCCGATATTGAGGTGGTAGTCGAGGAACTCGACGAGCGCTCGGCCACTCATGTTCACCGTCTTGACCTGCCCGACGTAATGTTGGAACCGCGCCAGCTCGGGGCGCCCCGGGTCGACGACGACATACTTGTCGGTGTACTGATGCTTAAGCGCTTCGACAGATTCAGTGAACGTCGCCATCCGTTCGCTCCGCAAGAACTGGTGACCGCCGAGGCGACTGCAGAAAAGCGTCCGCGGCCGTCGCCATGCCGCGGTCCCGTGATTCTCCCCGAAAGCCGACCGCCATTCAAGCGAGCAATCGCCCTTCATTGCCCCCACCGCAGCCGCAATCCATAATCAGTCCCCAGCCACCCAGGCACTCGTCACCCACCGAATCCACGAGGAATCGTCATGTCGAAGCGTGCATCCGCCACCCTTGCCTTGCTGCTGTCGCTCGCCGCGTCGGCCGCCCCCGCCCAGGAATACCTTAACGGCATCGAGTGGCAGGAACCGCCCGTCGTCACCCCCGGCGAAAAGTGCGGCGAAGCTCCCTCCGACGCCGTGATCCTTTTCGACGGCAAAGACCTCTCCGCCTGGAAAGGCGCCGAGACGTGGAAGGTCCAAGATGGCGCCATGGTCGTCGGCAAGCAGATGATCGAGTCGAAGCAAGCGTTCGGCGACAGTCAGTTGCACATCGAATGGTCGGCGCCGACGCCGCCGGTCGGCGAGAGCCAAGGCCGCGGCAACAGCGGCGTCTTCTTCGGCCCGTACGAACTGCAGGTGCTCGACTCGTATAAAGCGAAGACCTATTTCGACGGCCAAGCCGCGGCGATCTACAAGCAAACGCCGCCGATGGCCAACGCCATGAAGGCCCCCGGCGACTGGAATACGTACGACGTCATCTGGACCGCCCCGCGGTTCAAGGACGATGGCTCGCTTGAATCGCCGGCGTACATCACGGTGCTGCACAACGGCGTCGTCGCGCAGAACCACTTCCAACTGCTCGGCAACACGCCGTTCAACGAACCGCCGAAGTACGTGAAGCACGACGTCAAGCAGCCGATCCGCCTGCAAGACCACGGCAACCCGGTCCGGTTCCGCAACATTTGGATCCGCGAAACGAAGCCGGCGGAAGGGAAGCAAGTCAAAGAGCCGTTCATCCGCAACGGCGACAAGGAAACGCCAGTGAAGAAGGCGAGCTAGTCGTCATCAAAGCAGCTCGATGGCGTAGCGCCAACGCACGGTCGTTGGCGCTACGTCGCCGGGCGTGATCTCGCGGACGATCGCGATCTCAGCGTCGCTCTCTTCCATCCGCGGCGCCACCGATTGATCGCTGAGCGGCAGTAGCTCAAACCGAAATCGCTCGACGCGCACCGCTTCAGCGGTCCGCGCGTACCGGCTCACCATCCGCGCGAGCCCCGCGCGCTTGATCCGACACGCTGCGTCGAAAATCAATCGCGGCGCCTTCGCCTCGGCATCGGGCTCAACGATCAGCGACCAATGGTTCGCCCCCGACATACCGACGAGCGCGGCTAAATGCCCTTCGCGATCGGCCAGCGGTTGCACATGCACCGACTGCAGCGCGGGCGACTCCGGCGATTCTTCGCCGCCGACTAGTTCTTGCGAGCGAAGCAGCACCGCCTCGCTTCCGCCGACATTCACGGCCACCACACGATGCCCGACACGATCGCCCAACTGCAGAAACTCCACCCGCAACCGACGCCCGCCGACGGCGAGCGATTCGATCTGAGCGATGGGCGGCTTCTCTTCCATTGGTCAGTTAAGAAGTCTCTCGCAGAGGCGCGGAGGCGCAGAGGGTATAGCTACTGACTTCTCTCGTCTTCACTCTGCGCCTTCGCGCCTCTGCGAGAGATCCGTATTGAAGAAGCTCAACGATCAATCGTCATCCTCTTCCACCGGCTGTCCCGCGCGCCAGCGGAGCACCGCGTCGAGGAAGCCCTGGATATCACCATCCATCACCGCATGGAAGTTCCCTTGCCCGTACTTCGTGCGGGCATCCTTCACTCGCTGATCGGGATGCAGGAAGTAGTTGCGAATCTGCGAGCCGAAGCCGGTCTTCGCCTGTTGCTGGTACTTCGCCGCTTCGGCCGCTTCGCGCTTCTCTTCTTCCATCCGCGCCATGCGGGCTCGCAACATCTTCCACGCGGTCGCGCGATTCTTGTGCTGCGAACGCTCGCTCTGGCACTGCACGACGATGCCGGTCGGGAAGTGAGTCAGGCGGATCGCGCTGGAAGTTTTGTTAACGTGCTGACCGCCGGCGCCGCTCGCGCGGAACGTATCTTCGCGGATGTCGTTCGGGTCGATCTCGATCTCGACCGCGTCGGAGATTTCCGGCGAAACGTCCACCGCGGCGAAGCTCGTCTGCCGCTTGCCTTCGCTGTTGAACGGGCTGATCCGCACGAGGCGGTGCATGCCCGTCTCGCCCCTGAGGTAGCCGTACGCCATCGGCCCGCGGATGGCGACCGAGGCATGATTGATGCCCGCCTCTTCGTTGTCGTGGCGATCGATTAGTTCGACAGTGTAGTCGTTCTTTTCGGCCCACATGAGGTACATGCGGAGCAGCATCTCGGCCCAATCGTTGGCGTCGGTGCCGCCGTCGCGGGCGTTGATCGTCAGGATGGCGCCAGCGGCGTCGTAGCGGCCGTTGAGGAGCGCCTTCAGCTTGAGATCTTCGAGCAGCGTCTCGATCCGCTCAACCTCGGGCGGCACCTCGGCGGCGAACGACTCGTCCTCCTCGGCCATTTCGATCATCGCGGCGAGGTCGTCGCTCGACTTGAGCGCCTCGTCGAGCGGCTTCACGATGCCGATGAGGCCCTTGCGTTCGGCGACCCGCTCCTGGGCCTTCTCCTGGTTGTCCCAGAAGTCGGGCGAGGCCATCTCGCCGTCGATCTCAACGATGCGTGAATGCTTCGTCGCACAGTCAAAGAGAGTCCCGCAGCTGGACAATCGTCTGGCGGATCGCTTCGGCGCGGTCGTACCACTGGCTGTCCAACATTGTTGCGAGACCTCGAGAGGGCTGTCGGCTCTCGGCTGTCAGCCGTCGGCCAGAGGGGAGAGTGTTGCGGGCCACCGCGTTTCTGGCCGATAGCCGAAAGCTGAGAGCCGACAGCCCACTATTCTACGGCACGTCGACGTAGGGCACGAGGGGGCCTAGACTTGGTGTATGGCACGCGTGGTTCTGGCAATGTCGGGAGGAGTCGATTCAAGCGTCGCGGCCCATCTGCTGCTGGAGCAGGGGCACGAGGTGATCGGCGTCTTCATGCGCCACGGGCAAGCCTCGCCGGTGGCGTGTGCGATCGATGAACCCACAGCGAGCCGGGTCGTCCCGACCCCGGCGCATTCTGCGAATTCAAAGAATCCAAGACAAAACTCCGGGGGCGAGACGCCCCGGCTCGCAGCGCTGCCGATCATCAATCGACTCGATCACAAGCAAGGCTGCTGCACCGCCTCCGACGCCGAGGACGCTCGCCGCGTCGCCGATCGCCTCGCGATTCCGTTCTATGCGCTGAACCTCGACGCCGAGTTCAGCCGCATCATCGACTACTTCGTCGACGAGTACGCCGCCGGTCGCACGCCGAACCCCTGCGTCCAGTGCAACAACTGGATCAAGTTCGGCAAGCTGTTCGACTACGCCGACAGCGTCAACGCCGAGTTCGTCGCCACGGGCCACTACGCCCGCATGGGTCGGAGCGCCGCCGGCGAGGCGACGCTCCTTCGCGGCATCGACGATTCGAAGGACCAGTCATACGTGCTGTTCGGCATCGAGCGCCGCCATCTCGATCGAATGCTGCTGCCGGTCGGCGAGTTCGCGAAGCCAGAGATCCGCCGCCTCGCCGGCACGATCGGCCTCAACGTCGCGACGAAGAAAGACAGTCAAGAAATCTGCTTCGTCACGCAGGGCCACTACCACGAGTTCATCAAAGACCGCCAGGCTCGTCGCGGCGTCGCCGACGCGGCAGAGCAGGGGGGGGAGTTCGTGCTCACCTCGGGCGAAGTCGTCGGCCAGCACGACGGCATCGAAGGGTTTACGGTCGGCCAGCGGAAGGGCCTCGGCATCGCGCTCGGCGAACCGAAATTCGTCGTGCGGATTGAACGCGAGACGCGGCGCGTCGTGCTCGGCGATCGAACTGAACTCGGCCGCAGCGAACTGACCGCGAAGGATTGCAACTGGCTCGTCGAGGCGGGCAGCGTGCCATCGCGAGGCTTGGTGCAGATTCGCTACAACGCCGCGCCGGCGTGGGGCGACATGGTGCTGCTCGATGATGGCCGACTGAGCGTCCGCTTCGACGAACCGCAATTCGGCGTCGCGCCGGGGCAAGCGGTCGTCTGCTACGACGGCGAGCGCGTGCTCGGCGGCGGGTGGATTGAGTGAGCAGAAGTGAACGGCAAGATCGCTCACACTGCTAGCCCTCGGCAAGCTTGCCGAGGGTTATTCCGCACGAACTCACAAGTTCATATACGGATTCGACTCCGCTTCTTTCTGCAGTTGTCGCTGGCTCTCTGCAAGCTTGTACCCCGCATGCCCCGCCACGGCGATGAGCGGCAACAAGCAGAGCACGCACCGCAGCGCGATCCGGCCGCGTTCGCTCGCCGGCTTGCGAGGCAGCCGCGTCGACGCGAAACCAATCGCGATCCACAGCCCAGCCGCATGCAGCGGCTCAACCTTCGAGATCAACGTAGCAAGCATCAACAGCGATCCGGAGAGAAGAACGATCGGGCCAGCGGCATACTCCGGCCCCGCGTTCGCGCGACAAGCGAGCGCGGCAAAGAAACAGCCGCCGACCGCGGCAGCGACAATGCCGATCACGTAGGCGTAGACAAACGACCCGCTCATCCCTGCCACGGCAGCCGCGCAGGAAAGAGCCACGGCGACGAGAAACCCGCGGGTGCGCGGCTGATCGCTTGGTTCGTTCGCTTCCCACAATCGCCAGACTAACAGCATTGCTGCGGCCACGGCGCCTAGGATCACGATCGCTTCGCCGACGCTCCACGCCTCGGTCATAAATCCGGTCGCACGGTCCGCAGCGCTCGGCAGATACTTGCTCCGCCACATCAACCACAGCGGCACGCCGGCCACGAGCGGCACGATCAAGAGCCAGCGCCAGCCGCGGCGTTCGCCGAGAAAGGAAGCAACGATGGCGGGTATGGCCGCCGCGATCGCCAGCATCCAGGTCCACTCATGCGCGTCGTGCGGCGAACCAAGTTTCTTCAGCGCCGCTGCGATGCCGATAGTCCCCGCTTCGAGCGCAACCGTCCCGCCAACGTAGCCGACGATCACGCCCACCGGCCAAGCCACCGACGCCCGGCGCGCGGCGACCCACGCCAGCGCAAACGCCGCCAATGCGGCGATCATCGGCACGATGCCGCCGAGCAAAAACTCTTTCAACCCGGGCATTTCGACCCAATCAATTCAAAGAAAGCCGTCGGCCAGATCTGGCGATCTGACCGACGACGTGCAAACACTCCATACAAGCCACCGGCTCTGCCGGTGGACGACGTGCTAGGCAGGCCGAGCTACAACTGCGTCCACCGGCAAAGCCGGTGGCTTTTATCTGTCTCGACGACCGCCTACTTGCGCGAGCCTTCGAGGCTGATCGTGACGGCCACTTCGTCGCCGATGTGCGGAACCATCTTCGTCATGCCCCATTCACTGCGATTGAGCTTTGTCTGGCAGTTGAAGCCAGTGTGAAAACCTTGGCCGGTCGGGCCAGGGCCTTCGCCGAGCTTTTGCAGGTTGAGCGTCACCGGCTTCGTGACGCCGTGCATCGTGAGGTCGCCGCTGACGACGTAGATCGTCGCATCGTCCTTCTTTTCGACGACGACCTTGTTGCTCTTGAAGCTGATGACCGGGAACTCGCCCGTGTTCAAGAAGTCGGGACCGCGCAGGTGGTCGTCGCGCTTCGCATCGTTGGTATCGATGCTGCCGGCGTCGATGGCGAGGGTGAACGATGCGGCGTCCGGCTTCGCGGGATCGAGCGTGAACGCGCCGCTCACCTTGTTGAAGCGGCCGTAGGTGAAGCTGTAGCCGAGATGGCTAATGCCGAAGATGACCGAGGTGTGCGAGGGATCGACGGTGTACTCGTCGGCATGGAGGGGGCTTTGGAGGGAACCAATTGCCAACACAAGGGCGAGGGCAAGCTTGGCGGTGCGGGACATTAAAAACTCTCCTACTGGTTCAGCGTGATAGGCTGCCGCGGGGGCAGACGCCGTCATTCTAGGCGCCTGCCGAGGAATGGAAACTTCCGCACTGGCACTAAAAGCTTCCGAAACTCCAAATCTCAAGAACCGGAGCCATCGGCAAGTCCATGCCGTGTGAGGGCTTAAGAGAATTGCGAATGAACCGGCAAGTGTTCTCACCGCTCGGCGAATCGCCTATGATGGCGGCGAGGTTTCACACTTCCACAGTCCAGTAACGCGATGCAGTCGACTATGACTTTTGCACCTTTCACGCTTGCGGACCTCGATCCTACGCAAATGGGGCTGATCGGCGCCATCATCCTCGGCGTCATCATGCTGCTGGTGTTCATGGCGGTCATCCTGAACTTCGGCGGCCTGTGGCTCCGCGCGTACACCTCGAACGCGCGGGTCAGCTTCTTCGAATTGATCGGCATGAAGCTGCGGCAAGTGAATGCGAGCACGATCGTCGATGCCAAGATCATGGCGATGCAAGCCGGCGTCGGCACCGATCCTGAAACGGGCATCACCACCAAGCGTCTTGAAGCCCACTACCTCGCCGGCGGCGACGTGCCGCGGGTCATCAACGCGATCATCGCCGCCCAGCGGGCCGACATCGATCTCGACTTCGACCGTGCCGCGGCGATCGACCTCGCCGGCCGCGACGTCCTCGACGCGGTACGGACGAGCGTCTACCCAAAGGTGATCGACTGCCCCGATCCCGCCAAGTCGCCGCGCACGACGCTCAGCGCCGTCGCTCGCAACGGCGTCGAGCTGAAGATTCGCGCCCGCGTCACCGTGCGGACGAACCTCGCCCAGCTGATCGGCGGAGCGACGGAAGACACGATCATCGCCCGCGTCGGCGAAGGCATCATTACGTCGATCGGCTCGGCGGCGACGCACCTGGAAGTGATGGAAAACCCCGACCGCATCTCGAAGGCTGTGCTGCAACGCGGCCTCGATGCTCACACGGCGTTCGAGATCGTGTCGATCGATATTGCCGACATCGACGTCGGCGAGAACATCGGCGCTCGGCTGCAAGCCGATCAGGCCGAGGCCGACACCCGCATGGCACAGGCGTTCGCCGAACAACGGCGGGCCAACGCAATTGCCCTAGAGCAGGAAATGAAGGCCCAAGTCGCGGCCAATCGCGCCGGCGTGCTGCTCGCCCAAGCCGAAGTCCCGCTGGCGATGTCCGACGCTTTCCGCCAAGGCAATCTGGAGCGAAGCGGGGCGAATGGCTCGCACTAACGCCGCGCCGCGGTCGTTCGCATCGCGCTACTCGCCGTTGGCGCGCAGCGCGTAGTCGAAGAGAATCTTCTCGATGCTCATCGGTTCGTCTGGCGTCCGTGGAATCTCTTTCACGAGCTTCCACTTCCCGCCTTCATAGACCATTGGGAACTCCGCAGTTTCGATCTGCTGCGTGTCCGACATCGTGAACGGCTTCACGGCGCCTTCCGGCAGTTCTTCATTGGCCGCCTTCGCAGCTTCTTCGATCTTTCTTTTCGCCGCGGCGTTCAGCGCCACAGGAGCGAGGGCGCGCTTCGTCTCGATAAAGATGGTCGCTTCTCGCGGCTCCGAACCATCTTCGGGCTGATTCAGCTTCGAATACGCGCGACGTTCAGAGATAACGCCGGAGCCGCCAGCCGCTTCGGCCGACTCAATCGCATCGTCAAACCGCTGCATGATGCGCGCGAGCTTCCCCTCGGAGGTATTGCTGGGGGGCAACACGGGGACAGAAGGAAGCTTCTGGGCGGGACGTTCGCAACCGACGAACGGCAGCGTCACGGCCAGCAAGAGCGCCAAACCTTTGGCACGCCGACTCCAACGAGCGATTACCGAGCCCACGCGATAACTAGCCGAATCCATCGCTTCAGTTCCTAATCACGCGGGCCTGATCGACACGCGCACCTCACTGGAACTCCAGGTGGGCATCGATCTCTTCGCTCGAACGTCGTGCTAGTCGAATCGACCCGGCGGAGTCGCCGACTTCAATCTCTTAGCGACCGCCGAAAGGATCGTCTTCAGCAGGAGCTTCCTCCGTCTTGGCTTCGTCGGCCGGCTTCGCTTCGGTCGCGTCAGCCGAATCCTCAGCGGGGGCATCGTCAGCAGCTGGCTCGTCCGTCGCCGCGTCGGCGAAGGGATCATCGCTCGCCGCGTCGGCGGCAGGAGCATCGCTCTCAGCGGCTGGCTTTTCGCCTTCGGCGGGAGCGGCGTCGGCGGCCGGTTCAGTGGCAAACGGATCGGACTCGTCGGCAGGAGCGGCGCTGTCGCCGAATGGATCGGACTCGGCAGCATCGGCGGCCGGAGCTTCTTCAGCAGGTGCCGCGTCAGCCGGAGCGGCTGGCTCCGACGCTGGGACGCCAAAAGGATCCGACTCGTCAGCGGGGGCGGTGGAACCGAAAGGATCGTCCGCTGCAGCCTCGGCCGGGGCCGATTCCGCGGGAGCCGACTCAGCGGGAACTGCATCTGCAGCAGCGGCCGGTTCCGTCACGGGTTCGCCGAACAGATCGGTCTCGGCGGCCGGAGCGGCAGGCTCGGCTTCGGTCTCGGTTTCGGCGGCCGCGGGAGCTTCCGTCGCAGCCGAATCACCAAAGGGATCGTCTTCCGTCGCCGGAGCGGCTTCGGCAGGCGCCGCTTCCGGGGGCGCGGTCTCTCCCGCAGCAGGCGTTTCCGTGGGCGTTTCGCCGAAGATGTCGGCCTCCGCGGCAGGCGCGGCGGCGGCAGGTTCAGCGGCTTCGGTCGCCGGCGGTTCCGTCGCGGCGGGGGCTTCGTCGGCAGGCACGCCGAGCGCCGGATCTGCAGCGAACGGGTCTTCTTGCTTTTGGACGTCGCCATCTTCGGCGGCCTCTTCTTGGAAGAGTTCGCCGGTCGCTTCAGCGGCTCCAGCTTCCGTGGCCATGTCGGCGTCGACCGGCTCGGCAGCTTGGCCGGCGGGAACTAGTTCTGCGCTCGGTTCGGTGCTGAAGGGATCTGCCTCAGCCGCCGTCTCGGCCTTCGCTTCCGCGGCGGCTTCGGTGTCAGCAGTCGCCTCGGCGGCAGGATCGTCGAAAAGGCCGTCGGCTACTTCCGAAGAGGTGACAGCGGGAACCTCGACGGCTGCCTTTTCAGCAGCGGCTTCAGCGGGCGCCTCGGCGCCAAACGGATCGGCTTCCTCGGCAGGCGCCACAGCAGCCTCCGCAGGAACGGTTGCCGGGGCTTCGAGCGCTGGCTCACTGGCCGGTTCGCCGCCGAACAAGTCTTCGGATGGGTCGGCGGCAGCCTCGGTGGCTGGGGCGGCGGGTTCGCTGGCGGGCATCGCTGGTTCGGTCGCCGATTCCGCGAACGGATCGGGCGTCGTCGCGGGGACGGCTGCCTCGGCCGGAACGGCAGGCGTTGCCGAGACCGCCGGAGTTTCGGCGGGCGTGCTGAACGGATCGGCCTCAGCCGGCGCCGCTGCGGGGGCCGCCGGTTCAACGGCTAGCGTCGGCTGCGGAGTCGGAGGCGTCACGGCAGGCGTGGCGACCGGCGGCGGCGAGATTGCCGGCGCGGCGGCCGTGGCGGCTGGCGTCGCTGGAGGCGCGGAGAGCTTGCTCAGATCGGCTGGAGTTTCGGTACGCAGCACTTGCTGCTCGCGGCTCTGCAACTGCTCGTAGCGAGTTTGCGTGAGGGCGTGATTTTGCTGGGCTTGATTGATGCGAGCGCTGCGACGGTACTTTTCGACAAGCTGGCGATTCGAGCCCTGAATGCGGCTGAGCGCCTGGCCAATCGTGTGAGTCGCCCCCGGATCGCGAGCTTCATAGGCGGCGCCCGTCGCGAGGTCTTGCTTCGCGTCGTCCTCACGCCCGGTCCGCAGGCGCGAGAGAGCCCGATAGTAGTAGACCCGCGGGTCGGTTGAACCAGCGTCGATGACTTGCGAGAACTGATCGTCCGCCAGCCACACTTGCCCGCCAAAGTAATTATGGACGCCCCGACCGTAGATTTCGGTCAGCTCCGGCGAATCCTGGGCAACTGCGGTCCCGCCTGACAGCAAGGCGACCAACAGGGCGCCGGCCGGCGCGGGAATGAAACGACGAAACGGGCTGGCAAGGCGACGCAACATGCTTGGAACTCCGCCCCGCAGGGCTGACGGATGGAACCGGAAAGGTGCGGCAAAGCGGCAGAAATCCTCACTGCCTCGACTGCCAAACGTTCGACGTAGATGACCGGAGTGAGCGTCCCAGCATGGCTCCAAGTTCGCATCTTAACGACGGCGATGCGGCCAAACAACGATTCGGGTGCAAACAGGGGGCCATTTACGGCAAGCGGCGGCTGTTCTGCCGTCAGAACCGGCAAAACAGCCGCCGCGTTAGGCTGCCAAGCGGGTTGAAACTGCCCTACTGCACCTGGGCGGTGGCGCCAGCTTCAGCCCCTTGCTCGATCTGCTTGGTGAACGCCTCCAGGTCGGCCTTTTCGAGGTCAGAGACCGCGTCGGGACCAATTCCTCGCGTCTTGGCCTCCTTCCAGGCCGCGGCGGCGCCGTCGGCGTCGCCGGCGCCCAGCAGGGCGGCAGCCAGGTGGTAATACTTGCTGGCCGTGGCGTTCATCTTCACGGCGAGCTTCATATCTTCCACGGCGGGGCCGTATTGCTGCTGCTTGAGGTGCACCAGGGCGCGCGTATCGAGGACATCGGAGAGCGGACCGATCAGGTCGATCGCTTGGTTCGCCGAGTTGAGCGCCAGTTCAAGGTCAGCCGGAACATCACTCTTCTGGGCGAGAATAAACGCCAAGTTGTTGAGCGCCGTGGCGCGCACCAGCGCGGGAACGTCGTCTCTCGCAAGCAGTTTCTTGTAGGCGGCGATGCTTTCGTCGAACTTCTCTTGAACTTCAAGCATTTCCGCTTCGAGTATCAAACGCTTCGCGGCTTCGGGATCGTCGCGAAGACCGGCGCGAACGATTCGCTCGACCGCGGCGTCGAGTTTCTCAGGCGATTCGCTCCGCCGCTTCCGCAGCACCTCGACGGCAATACGCATCGCGTCGTCCATATTTTGCGACGACTGCGCAAGAATGCTCGCCATGCCTTCGTCGAGCTTTCCGTAGAGAGCCGTCAGTCGCGCCATCTCCAAACCAGCGTCGGAAGCGCGGCGGGCGTACTCTTGGAAGAGCTTGAGAGCGTACTCATGGTCGCCCACGCCATCGGCGGTTCTCGCGAGATTGGCGACGTACTTCACCTGCTCTTCGGTCAGCCGGGTGAGATCCGGCGTCATCCCCGTCAGCATCCGACGAACTTCGTCTTTATCGCCTTTCTCAGATGCCAAGCGCAAACGCAGCTCGTTGACCCCCGCGGCGGTTCCAGGCAGGCCTTCGAGGCGAGTGATGCGGAGCGCGGCTTCGTCGAATTTCTTCTGCCCGATCAACATCGAGGCGAAGGCGGTTTGCAATCGCGGATCATTCGGGAACTTGCCGATCGAATCGAGCATCTGCTTTTGGGCGGCATCCCACTCGCCCAACTCGTACAGCAGATGTCCGAGTTGCAGCTCGCGCTCAGGGGTCAATCCGCCGCGCATCTGCTTCACCCGCCGCAGCGTGTCGATAGCCCGCTGCCGCGAAACCGGATCGGCGCGCATCGAGAGCAGATCGACGAGCTGGTCGAGATCTTCCGGCGTCGCGTCTTTCCCTTCCACGGCTGCCGCGAGCAACTGCTCCGCCTTCGCCGAGTCTTTCAGTTCGCCCGTCGTCGCGAGCAATTGAGCCGCCTGACGACGCGCCCATGGCCCGTTCGGATCGTTGGCTTCGAGCTTCCCGTCGTAGGAGGCTTTCAGCAGTTTATTGATCTGAACGGCTGCCTTCCCGCGGTTTGCGGGATTCGCGCTCATCCACTGCAGGTAGAAGTCAGCCATACGGCGCGCGACGTGCGGCTCGTCCTCACGACCAGCGTAGGTCGTGAGATAAATATCTTCCGCTTCCTGCCAACGGGATTGGAGTTCGTAGTAACGTCCCGTCAGCAGTGGAAGATATTCGTCGTCGAGCGCGAGGAAGGCTTCGCGAAGAGTCTTTTCAACATTGTCGTACTGCTTTAGCTCACGGTAGAGACCTACCAAGCGCGTCCACGCATCTGGATCCTCTGGGTTGATCTCGATCGCTTTCTTCATCGCCTTTTCGGCGGCCTCCGGCTTATCCGCCCGCACGGCGACCCCTGCAAACCAGGACTGCACGGCGGCGTCTTCCGGCTTCGAATCAACCACCTTCTGCGCCTCGGCGAACGCCAACTCGTTTTCGCCAGTGTTCGCGAGGATATCGGCCGCCGCCGTCCCCAACACGCCCGACCAAGCCGAGGTCGGCAGGCGATCCATACGCTGCCGCGCCTCTAGAACGCGGCCGCGCTCGGCCAGCAAGCGAATCTGTAGTGCTAGGGCATTGAGATTCGTGCCGCCGAGTTCGAACGCCTTCTCGAAGTCTTTCAATGCTTGATCAGGATTGTTGTCGAGCATCAGCGCCAACTGCCCCTTCACGACGTACAAATCGGCCCAGGTGGGTCGCTGCTTAATCGCCGCATCGAGCATGCGGCGAGCTTCGGCAACGTCTTCTTTCGAAGCGGTCCCGGCTTCGAGTCCCGAGATGCGGCGTTTGACTTCAGAAAGGACGTACACCGGATCGGTTTTGCTCTTCACGATCTTAAGAATCTTCTCTTGAGCAGCCTGCATGCCGGGATCGTCGCGTTGCTTGAGGGCGAGATCGAACAGGGCGTTGCGCGTCGGCAAGTTGTTCGGCGACAGGGCGACGGCTTGTTCGAGGCAACGGCGCGCCTCGGCGATATCGCCCAGCTGTTCGAACCGGGCGGCCACGGCCGACCAGACGAGTGCCTTCTGAGCATCCTCGAAGTCGTCCATCCCCTGCGTGGCAGCATTCAACTGAGCCGCTAGCTGCGGATCGCGAATTGCAGCCAGGAGTTCGACGCGCAGCGTGCGGAAGGCAGCTGAGTCTTTCCCCTTTTTGACGATGCTGTCGAGCAGTTCGAGCGCTTTCGCCGGGCCGCTGCCCGGTTCTTGCGCCAATAAGCGAATGGCTTGGATTTGAACCGTGGGGTCCTTCGGATCGATGGCGTACGCCTGCTTGATCGCATCGCGAGCTTGCGTGAATAGAGCCTTTTGCTCGGCCAGATTCTTCTCCTCGACGGCCCGCATTGCCAACATCTGGCCGCGGAGCAGAGCCTTACGCGACGGCGCCCACGTCGTGGCCACCACTCGCTGCGACGCTTGTTCGTCGATGTAGTCCTCGATCTTTGACGTCAATGAATTCCAGTCCTGCTCTGCCTTCGGCTTGGCAAGCATCTCCTTGATCTCGCGATCGAGCTCAAGCATGCCCTCCTCGGGCTGATCGATGTTCATCATCGCCAGAATCTGATCGCGTCCCGCCTTGGCCTGCGGCAACTCCGGGTTAATGTCGAGAGCCGCCTTGTAGGCCTCGAGCGCCAGGTCGAACTGCCCCAGTTGCGTGTGGCAGAACCCCTGGATCGCCGCGGCAAGCGCCTGCAATTCGGAGAAACCGAGGAGCCGCGGGCGCACGTCTTGCAGTTGCTTGGCGGCGTCGGCCCACTTCTCGTCGACGGCGGCCAGGCGGGCTTCGTGGAAATCGGCCACGGCGTTGACGCGAGCGTCGTTGAGCGTGCGCAACGCGGCAATTTCTTTCTTGACTGCGGCAAAGTCTTTACGGGTAATCAAGATCTCCATCTTGATGTTCGCCAAACCGAGCGCGGCGGGAATACCGAGGCGGCTGTAGTTCGATTTCAAAGGAAAAGCGGCGATCCCTTTGTCGACGATCTTCAGCGCGTCATCCGGCTTTTCGCGAAACGTTTCGATACGCGCTGCACGTTCGAAGAAGTCGATGCGATCAGGATACTTTTCGATCCCTTGCGCGTAAAACTTCGCCGCGTCGTCTAAGTGCTTCTTCGCGTCCGCACGCTGTTTCTCCGCTTCGTCGCCCTTGGCGTCGGCGAACGCTTGCTGGAAATCCGCGATGGCTTCGGCGCCCTTTGCATTCAACACTGCCGCATCGTCCGGCTTGAGGGCGAACGCCTTATCGAGCGCGGCGCGGGCCTCGTCATTCTTTCCCGTTGACTTGTAGAAGCTGTACTGCGTCACGAACGCTTCGGCCGACTCGGGGTTGGCCGTCACCATTTGTTCGATGACGCGCGCGGCGAGTTCCGGTTTCTGGTCGTTCAAATAGGCCGCCAGCATCAAATAGGTCCGCGGATCGTGCGGCGCCTTCGCCTTTGCGACGTCAAACTTATCTTCTTGCGGGTCGTAACCAACGAGTTCGTTGGCGATGCGCGCCCCTTCGCTCGCCTTTTGCGTCTGGAACAAGCCCTGCACCTTCAGCGTCAACAACTCGGGATCGTCGCTATTGTTTAGCAGCAATTCGTTGATGTTGCCGAGCGCAAGATCAAACGACCCGAACATCGTTTGCAAGTCGATTAGTTTGCGGCGCAGCTTGGCGCTGCCGGCTCGCACCTCGTCCGACTTTGAAACGGACGTTTGCCGGACAATTTCTCCTAACCGCCCGTAGCCTTTGCTGCGCACTTCCATGTCGAGCCCCTCGGTCTCGACTGCCTTCGCCGCCAGTTCGCCGAAACGGAGCAAGGCATCGTCGTCATTCGTCCGCAATTGGACGTACTGCTGCAAACTTTCGAATGCCGCGCCGATGTCGCCGGAAGCCTCCGCAGCGTCCGCCTTGGCCAAGAGCCGATCGGCATTTCTATTGATCTGATATCGCCACAGGAAATGGACGCCAATAGTCCCGACGATGCCGACGACGACCAGAACGATGAGGAGAACGTAATTGACGCGATAGCGTTGCATGGCGTATTCGCTGCGTAAGTTGGCGAAGGAATCTCTGTGCGGCGGAAGCTGGCGAGTTCGACGCAACGGCGCTTTTCAGTCGCGACGCCAATCGCCGAACCCCATTCACCGAAGTCGTTGGGAACCGCGCCTTGGAAGGTCCGCAAAGCGCCGCTGATGAGAGCGAGAAAAGACGCTGGTCGAACGGTTCCTCAACGTGGCCTTAGGGCCTGTCAGGACAGGAGTTAAGTTCATCGTATCCCCGGGGGGGGACGTGTCAACGATGCCGCGGACGGCACATTCGGCACAGTCGCTTCGCCCCCTCCTAGGACCCCCAATCTGACGCTGCGGCGGCCCTGGAATGGGTACGAACTGACCCGCCACGCCGTTCGGCGGGAGCCGTGAATTGACCAGTTTGACCCTCCCCAGGAGGGCGCCGATACTTGGAATGTCCCCCGCGGCGTTGGCCATGCCTTGTAAATCGGGCCCAGCGATAGCGTTCACGAATCCTTCATAACCTTCTCACGCCGTCCGGCCGCTCGAGGCGGCCCGCTATGCCTTCATCCGTTCCTTCGGTCGAGACCGTCTTCACCGCTCGGCAGATCACGAAGGTGTATCACATGGGCGAAGTCGACGTGCACGCCCTCCGTGGCGTCGATTTGGAACTCTTCGCCGGCGAATTCGTCGTCCTGCTCGGCCCCTCTGGTTCAGGCAAGAGCACGCTGCTCAACATCCTCGGCGGGCTCGACGTCCCCAGCAGCGGGGAGGTTTTCTACCGCGATCGCCAGCTCACAGAGTTCGACGACGCCGCGCTGACGCGGTACCGCCGCGACCATGTCGGGTTCGTCTTCCAGTTCTACAACCTGATCCCCAGCCTCACGGCCCGCGAGAACGTCAGCCTGATCACCGAGATCGCCCGCAACCCGATGAGCCCCGTCGAGGCGCTCGAATTGGTCGATCTTGGCAAGCGGCTCGACCACTTCCCGGCGCAGATGTCCGGCGGCGAGCAACAGCGAGTCGCAATCGCTCGCGCCGTCGCCAAACGCCCCGACGTGCTGCTATGCGACGAACCGACCGGCGCCCTCGACGTCCGCACCGGCGTGCTGGTGCTGGAGGCGATCCAAAAAATCAACGCAGAATTGAAAACGACCACCGCGGTGATCACGCACAACGCGGTCATCGCGGAGATGGCAGACCGCGTGATCCACCTTTCCGGCGGCGAGATTACGGGCGTTGAAATGAACTCTCGCAAACGACCAGCTGCGGAGCTGAACTGGTAATGCTCATCGCTCCGCTAGATCGCAAGATGTTTCGCGACCTGTGGCATATGCGCGGGCTGGCAGCGGCGATCTCGGTGGTGATGGGTTGCGGCATCGCGCTCTTCATCCTGTCGCGGAGCATGCTCCATTCGCTCGAGCTGACGCAACAGACCTACTACGACCGCTACAACTTCGCCGACGTCTTCGCGTCGATCAAACGGGCGCCCGACGAGATCATCCATCGCATCGAGCGCATCCCCGGCGTCGCGACCGCTGAACGGCGGATCGTCGTCCCGGTCAACCTGTCGGTGCCGGGACTCGACGAACCAGCCTCAGGCCGGCTCATCTCCGTGCCAGACGTGGGCCGCCCGCGGCTCAATCAGCTTTTCCTCCGCCGCGGCCGTTGGCTGACTCCCCGCAGCGACGACGAAGCGCTCGCCAGCGAGGCGTTCGTCGACGCGAACCACATGGAAGTCGGCGACCGCTTCTCCGCCGTCATCAATGGCCGGATGAAGGAACTGAAGATCGTCGGCGTCGTCCTCTCGCCCGAGTACATCTACGAAATCAAACCGGGCGGCATCGTGCCGGATAATCGCCACTTCGGCGTCTTCTGGATGAACGAAGAGGCGCTGCAACTCGCCTACGACATGGACGGCGCGTTCAACGACCTTGCCATCAAACTGATGCGCGGCGCCAACTCCGAAGACGTTATCCAACGGGTCGACAATCTGATCGAACCGTACGGCGGCCTGGGAGCGTTCGATCGTCGCGATCAGCTCTCACACCAGTTCGTCGACAACGAGATTGAGCAAAACCGCAACATGGGACTCTTCGCCCCGTCGATCTTTCTGGGCGTTTCGGCGTTTTTGATCAACGTCGTCATGTCGCGCACGATCAACAGCCAGCGGGAGCAGATCGCGGCGCTCAAGGCGTTTGGCTACTCGAACTTTGAGGTCGGTTGGCATTACATCAAGTCGGTGCTGCTCATTGCGGCGTTTGCCCTTGCGATCGGCATCCCGACCGGGGCTTGGTTCGGCTGGCTGGTGACTGGGATGTACGCGCGGCTGTTCCACTTTCCGGTGTTTCTGTTCCGCATCTATCCCTCGGTGCTGGTCGCCGCGGCGCTGGTTGCTGCGTCGGCGGCGGTTGTGGGCGCCTTGGGCTCGGTGCTGCGCGCCGTCCGGCTGCCTCCTGCCGAGGCGATGCGTCCGGAGCCTCCCGCCGGCTTCGGGCCGACGATCCTCGAACGCCTCGGCATCGGCCGCTACGTGCCGCCGATCGCGCTGATGGTCGTCCGCCAGCTGGAACGTCACCCCGTCAAAACGGGCCTCTCGACGCTCGCGATCTCGCTCGCCGTCACTGTGCTGGTGATCGGCAACTTCTTTCAAGACTCCATCGACTACATGATGAACGCCCAATTCCATTGGGTGCAGCGGTTCGACGTCTCAATCGCAACTTCGGATCCGGTCAGCGATCGGGCGCTCTACGAGCTCGCCAGCATGCCGGGGGTAATGCACTGCGAACCGACGCGCACCGTTTCCGCTCGTCTGCGCGCCGGCCCGCGCAACCGCCGCGTCGGCGTTCGCGGCATCGAACCAGACAGCACGCTCTACGGTCTGGTGAACATGGACGGCCATGAAGCGACGCTGCCGCCGCACGGCCTGCTCGTGTCGCAGAAACTGGCCGAGGTGCTCGACGTGAAGGTCGGCGATTGGGTGGAGCTCGAAGTCCTCACCGACAAACGTCCCCACCGGCGGGTGATGATCGCGGCGACGATCAAAGACTTCGTGGGGCTGAGCGCCTACATCGATCTCGCGGAACTGCGGCAGATCATGTTGGAAGGACCGGTGATCAACGGCGTGAATATGGAAGTCGACCCCGCCTACCAGGACGCCCTGTACCGCGACTTGAAGGAAACTCCCGCCGTCGCCACCGTGATGGTCAAGCAGCATTCGATCGACAGCTTCAACGATACCATTGCCAAGAACCTCGGCGTGATGAAGCGGATCAACCTCATTTTCGCCTGCATCATTGCGGCGGGAGTCGTCTACAACAGTGCCCGCATCTCGCTGGCCGAGCGGAGCCGCGAGCTCGCGACGCTGCGGGTCATCGGCTTCACGCGGCAAGAGATCTCGTCGATTCTGCTCGGCGAACTGGCGATCGTCACGCTGCTGGCAATCCCCGTCGGGCTCGGACTCGGCACGTTCTTCGCGTGGTGGATGTGCACCGCGTTCGACCAGGAGCTGTTCCGTTTCCCGATGGTGGTGAGCAACCGAACGTACGCCTGGGCGTCGCTCGTAGTGATCGCCGCCTCGGCGCTCTCGGGCTTGCTGGTGCGGCGAAACCTTGACCACCTCGATCTGGTCGCAGTCCTGAAATCTCGCGAGTAGGCAAGCTAAGCTGTAGTCATGAAATCTTTGGTTCGCCGTATCCTGCTGATTGGGTTCGTCGCCGCGGTTGCCGCGGCGATTATCCTTGGCCTGCGCCCGGCGCCGGTGGAGGCGGATTTGGCCAAGGTCGTCCGCGGCGAGATTCGCGAAACGGTCGACCAAGACGGCAAGACGCGACTACGAGAACGCTACACCGTCTCGGCGCCGCTGGCCGGGCGATTGCTGCGGATTGAACTCGATCCAGGCGATCAGGTCGCTGCCGGCGAAACGCTTGTCGCCAGCATCGAACCGCGAGATCCCGAGTTGCTCGACGCCCGAGCGCTGCTGCAGGCCGAGGCGAACGTCAAAGCAGCCGAGGCGAAGCTCGCCCGCGCGACGCCCCTTCTCGACGAAGCGACGGCCAATCTGGAGTTCGCCGAGGCCGACATGCGGCGGGCGCGAGCGGCCCAGCGCGAAAGCGTCGGCGCGATCACGCAGAACGAGCTGGAAAACAAAGAGATGTTCCGCCGCACCCGCGCGGCGCTGGTCCGTTCCGCGCAGCATTCGCAGGAGATTGCTCAGTTTGAACTCGATCAGGCTCGCGCCGCGCTGCTGCGCTCGCGCCCGCCCGAGAAACCCGCGAAGCCCGCGGCTGGCGAGGAGCAGGGAAGAGCCCCCTATCCCCAGCAAGATCCGCAGTGGCACTTCAACATCCTCTCGCCGATCAACGGTCGCGTCCTGCGGGTGTTCAAAGAGAGCGAAGCCGTCGTCGCGGCCGGCGAGCCGTTGCTTGAGATCGGCGATCCTCACGACCTCGAAATTGAAATCGACGTTCTCTCTCGCGATGCGGTGAAAGTTCGCCCCGGCGCCACGGTGATGCTCGAAGAGTGGGGCGGCGATCGGCCGCTCCATGGCGAAGTACGGCTCGTTGAACCCTCCGGCTTCACGAAGATCTCCACGCTCGGCGTCGAGGAACAGCGCGTCAACGTGATCGTCGACCTGATCGATCCCCCGCAACAGCGCGACGACCTGGGCGACGGCTTCCGCGTCGAAGCCCGGATCGTGATCGCCGAGGCGGACGATGTGCTGAAAATCCCCTCGAGCGCCCTGTTTCGCGTCGGCGACGACTGGGCGACCTTCCGCGTCGAGAACGGAGTCGCCCGCCAGCAAACGGTAAAGCTCGGCCTGGAAAACGGGCTGGAGGCCGAGATCCGCGACGGATTGGCCGAGGGGGACGTCGTCGTGATGCACCCCGGCGATAACGTCGTCGACGGCCAGGCCGTGAAGCCGCGGTAGTCGTTGACATCCGCCCTCAAACCCTGAAGATGGCACGCATGGCCGGTACAACTCAGCCGCTGGTCGGCGTCATTATGGGGAGCAAAAGTGACTGGGAAACGATGCGCGCTGCGGCCGACGTGCTTGCCGAGTTCGGCGTGCCGCACGAAAGTGAAATCGTGTCGGCCCACCGCACCCCGCAGCGGATGGCTGACTACGCGGCCGAAGCCGAGGGACGCGGCCTCGAGGTAATCATCGCTGGCGCCGGCGGGGCGGCCCATCTGCCCGGCATGGTGGCCTCGCAAACGGTGCTGCCGGTGCTCGGCGTACCGGTGCAAAGCAAGGCGCTCAACGGCATGGACTCGCTGCTGTCGATCGTGCAAATGCCCGGCGGCATTCCGGTGGGGACGCTCGCCATCGGAGCGGCCGGGGCTCGCAACGCGGGCTTGCTCGCCGTTCGCATTCTCGCGGGCAGCCGACCTGAACTGCGGAAGAAGCTGCACGAGTTCCACCAGCGGCAGACCGCAGACGTTCGCAGCCAAACGTTGGACTAAGGATATTGCCATGGCGGCTTCTGCTGCGACGAATCCCGCCGCCGCTCCGATTCTTCCTGGCGCCACGCTGGGCGTGCTCGGCAGCGGGCAACTCGGCAAGATGTTCGCCATGGCCGCCGCACGGCTCGGCTATCGAGTCCACGTCTACGCCCCCGAGCACGACGCCCCCGCGGCCGACGTCGCCTACCGGCAGACGGTCGGTTCGTTCGATGATGAGGCGGCAGTGGCCGAGTTCGCCCAGTCAGTCGACGTGGTGACGCTGGAGTTCGAGAACATCTCGGCGGCGGCGATCGAAACGGCGGCCAAGTTTGCTCCCGTCCGGCCGGGCGGGCGCGTCCTCCACACCACGCAAGAACGGCTCCGCGAGAAAGGCTTCCTCCGCGCGGCGGGCATTCCTTGCACGCCGTTTGCCGAGGCGACCACGAAGGAACAACTCGCCGCGGCCTTGGCTGAACTCGGCCTCCCCGCCGTGCTGAAGACTGCCGCTTGGGGCTACGACGGCAAGGGCCAGGCACTCGTCCGCAGCGCGTCCGAAGCCGAAGCGGCCCACGCCGCGCTCAACGGCGCCGCGGCGATCCTCGAAGGCTGGGTCGATTTCGAGTGCGAAGTCTCGATGCTCGCCGCTCGCTCAGCCAACGGCGAGGAAACGTTCTTCGGGCCGATCGCCAACGATCACGCTCACCATATTCTCGACGTATCGGTCTACCCGCAACCGCGGGTGGCGCGGCTGTTCGAGGACGCCCGCAAGATCGCTCAGGCGGTGGTGCGGGAGCTCGACGTCGTGGGCCTGCTGTGCGTCGAGTTCTTCTTGACGCGCGACGGCCGGCTGCTGGTGAACGAGATCGCCCCGCGGCCGCACAACTCGGGGCACCTCACGATCGACGCCTGCAATTGTTCGCAGTTCGAGCAGCAGGTGCGGGCCGTATGCGGACTGCCGTTAGGGTCGTTCGAGACGATCGTTCCGGCCGCGGCGATGGCGAACCTGCTGGGAGACGTGTGGGCGAACGGCGAGCCGCGGTGGGAAAAGGTGCTGGCCGATCCGCAGCTGCGGCTTCATCTGTACGGCAAGACCGAGGCTCGGCCGGGGCGGAAGATGGGGCACCTCACGGCCATCGCCGGGTCCGCGGAGGAAGCGGTGGCGCTAGTCCGCGAGGGGCGCGAGGCGCTAATGGGCCGGTAATTGTGTGGCATGCTCTCGGTGGTACTCCGCCGTGAGCATGTCTAGCGGCGAGCCCGATTGCAATTCAGCATGCTTACGCCTTGAAGGGCGAAAGCATGCCACCTAGTTTGTGCGTAGAATGTAGCTATGGTTCGCCGACCATTTTTACTGCTGTCGCTCGTCTTTCTACTCGCTGCCATGGTGCAGGCTGGGGTGGGGGCGTTCTCTTCGCAGCCAACGGCGGGTGATGCCAGGGCGAAGGTCTGCAGTGCCTGCGGGCCGCTTGGCGACTTCTGCAAGCTGAAGTAGCCGCGGCTCAACGAGCCGCCGGAGCGAGTACCGAATCGCGCCGCTTCTACCCGAATCTCATCGGAGTGGCGCGCACTGCCTTCTCTCTTCGCTTGTTTTTCTTCTCGCGTTTCTTTGTGCGTCTTCGTGGCCGTTGTGTCTTCGTGGTGAGTTTTTCTATCACCGCTCCGGCGGGTCGTTGACCCGCGGCTACTCAGCGAGGCGGAGTTCGGCCCAGCAGCTGGGGTCTTCTTCGTAGGGGAACTCGGGGCCGGTTGAGAAGGTTTGTTGGCCGCGCTCGCGGTCGAGCAGGGCGTAGGTGAAGCCGAGCCGCGGCTGCTGCGACGGGTCGTAACCGCCGAGGGCGTCGGCGGGGGCGAAGGCCCACAGGGTATAGCCGCTGCCGCTCGTCTTGGCGCGAGCGGTCAGTTCGCGGGCGCGAGCGGGTCGAGCGTTTTCGCGGGCGCGATTGATGAGTATTTGCTCCGCAATCGGCTGGTCGCCGGCCGAACCGCCGCCGCGGGCGAGGTAAATGAACCGGTGCGAGAACCGGCCCGCCCGATGGACGTTGAGCGTCGCGCGAGTGTCGATCCAAACCTGCAAGCCATCGCTATCTTCAAGGCGCGAATCGCGGCACCAGGGAAGCTGCGTCTTCCCCTCGACCGTCACCTGCCAAGCGAGCCCCTTCGGACTCCACGCCATCCTCACCTCGGCGAACGCGGGCCGGCCGTCGAGTTCGCCGAGCGCTGGCAGCGTGTAGCTCTCGTCGAGCGTGAACCCCTTCGGCGATTCGATCCCGTCGGCCCGCTTGATGTCGGCCGAGAAGCGAAAGAACTGCCGCGGCGGCAGGAGGGAGGCGTCGATGGTTTCGGCTTCGGACATGGCGAGCAGTGCGAAAGGGTGAAGGAAAGTAGCCGCGGGGCAACGCCCCCGCCGGAGCGGCGTAGAACGGACTAACCACGAAGACACTAAGGGCAAAAAGAAACACAAAGACAAAAACTCTAACAAAGCGACCAGAGGGATCGCGGCCCGCAGCTTTCCCCTTGCATTAATTTGTGCGTCTTCGTGCTCTTCGTGTCTCTGTGGTTAGCGATTCGAGGTTCGCTCCGGCGGCCCGCGTACTCGCGGCAGCAACTCGTTGAGCCGCGGCTACTGGTTGTTGCGTCATGCTACTCGCTGGCGCTGCGGCGGGACACCGGCGGGGCGTCGTGTCGCGTTGCCTGGAAGTCGCAATGCGATTTTAGGCGACACCAAGGAATCTCCGTAACAGGCTATATTGCAATGGGTTACGGAGAATCGTCGTTCGCTTCATGTCGCATTTCGCCATTTGATGTCGCCTCCTCTTCGCGACATGGCGGCGTGTACTCGGATCGGCTGAGCGACGGCACGCGTTCCGCCGGCGCGCAGCACTCCCACAAAATGAACGTACGTTCACCTTCGCAGACTGGGTGGCCGAAAGCAAGCCGATAGTTTGGCGAATGCCGTAGCGCGAATCAGAAGTCGGCATCGGCGAGCGGCGGGTTCATAAATCGCTGGTCGTTGGGGAGCGTTTTCTCGAACGGCTGATCGGGAGCATCGGCGGGGGCGGCCCGGGCGCCGTTGGGGGTCATTAGCTGCTGGTAGACGGTGTAGTCGATATTCTCGTCGATCTCCTTCACGCCACCGCCGCAAAAGGCGACGTTGAACGTGCTGCCGTGGTTGCTCGACGGGCGGGCGAAGCGGGCGCCGCTGGCGGCGTAGGGTTGTTCGCGTTCGCCTTCTGCGCGCGTGTCGCGATTGAACCGCTCCATTAGGTCAGCCCGCGGCGAGCGGGGGTTCTGCGGATCGACGACCCACACCATGCCGTACCACTGCTCGGGATTCGCGGCGCCCGGGGCAGGGCGGAGCCAGGTGTTGCCGGGCTGCTCGGCCGAGCCGGGGGGATCGCGGTGGATGTTTTCGGAGAGAAGGATCGTGTAATTGGAGCCGTCCTTAACGTCGTGCTGACCAACCTTCGGCCCGAACCGGCCGGGCCGTTGATCGTGGCAGACGCCGTTCGCACGGAGGTCGCTGGGCTGCGTCTCGCTGGCGTCGGCGAGGTCGGGCATGCCGCTGTTAGCAACATAACTGAGAGCGCCCGCATCTAAATCGATTTGCGGGTCGGCCGGACAGACGAAAACGTCGATCCGCGGCGGAGCGTTGACGTCGAAACTATGGTCGCCGCTGAGAAATTGCTCGTGAAGCGTCGCTTCGTCCAGCGACGGTAGAAGCGTTGCTGGCCAAGCAACCATGAGTTCGCGAGTGGAAGTCGTCGGATCTTCATCTGTGGCCAATGCATCGGCTGGGAGCCGTTGCGAGGAGAGGTAGCCGCCAAATGCGCCTTGGGACCGACGCGTGGCCACGGATACGTTGCTCATCGCGAGCTGGCGCAGGTTGTTCCTGCAAGCGTCGGTGCGTGACCTAATCCGACCTGTCGTAGCTGGAAAAAGGAGTGCCGCGAGCAGGAAGAAAACAAACCCGACGACCGCAAGCTCGGTCAGAGTAAACCACGGGCGGCGTTCATCCGACATCGACAACCTCCCTCAGCCGATCGAACTCGAAGAGGATCGAAACGAAGCAGTTGAAAGCAACAAAAAAAAAGCCGGCTCGAATCGCATGAATTCGAGCCGGCTTGAGTTGTCAAATCAACGATTTGCAGTCGCTTAGTACTCCGATTCCTTCAGCTGCGCCGTGGGATCGGCGTTGAAGTACGCCGCGGGCATCGTGTTCGAGTTGTTGGGATTCGTCGTCCAAACGGACTTCGAACCGTTCGGCGTCATTAACTGCTGGTAGACGCGATAGTCGATGTTCTGGTCAATTTCTTTGATATTACCGCCGCAGAACGCGACGTTGAACGACCCGCCATGAGCGCCATTCGGGCGAGCGTAAGCGTATCCCGCTTTGGTCGCTCCGGTGATTGGCACGCCAGAGGCTAGTTCCCTGCCGGGCAATGCTTGGTCGGTAGGAGGTTGCGGATAATTCTGCTGAACAACCCAGACCATTCCGTAGGGCTGTTCGCCAACCGAACGATCATTATCGAAGAGCGCATTCGACCGCAACCACGAAACATTAAACGAAGTCGCCGGCGCGCCGGTTTCGTCCTTATTGATGTTTTCCGAGAGCATCAGCGTGCGATCCGAGCCGTCTTTGATGTCGGCCGTTCCTTCCCGGATCTTCGGCCCTTTGTAACCATTCAGATGGTTGTGAAAAATACCGTTACCCTTCGCATCGCTCGCACCGAGCGGACCTGTCGGATTGACGTCGACGCCGCCCGTATTCGCGACGTACGACAACCCTGGAAATTCGTTGTTGGTATGGGTGTCCGCAGGGCAGAGGAAGACCTCCATCATCGGGATGTCATCAGGAGTTCCATTTCTAAACTGGGTCGCATTGGCAACATTCAAAGTCCCTTGTTGCAATGACTCCCATGTCGCTTGAGCGTCGAGTTGCGGCAATAATCTCGCGGCCCAGCTGATTTCAATATCTTTCGTGGTGTCAGAAGGAGTCGCAAAGGGGTCTTGATAGTAGTCGACGTTCCCAAGCACTTTCGTCGTCTGCATCCAACCCGGATACGAACCATCGGATTTAGTGGTGAAGCCTTTTACCGCGACCGCTAACTGGCGAATGTTGTTACCGCACGCCGTCATGGCGGCGCGAGCCCGCGCCGCTTGAATGGCGGGCAACAACAACCCAACGAGCGTGCCGATGATCGCGATGACGACCAACAGCTCAACGAGCGTGAAGCCGCGGCGGGACGATGTGGACATGACGCTTCTCTCCTCTGTGTACAGCAGTGTTCCCCTGCACGATTGCCCTGGCTGCGGCGCGGCGGTGGCGCGAGGGTCCGTTGGGGCCGGTAGATAAGCCAGAATCCGGCCCGGCGGGCGCGATCGCCGTGGCCGAGTAATTATCGCCGAAAGCCGGGGGAAATGCCAGTAAACGTTTTTTGGGAGGGGATTTTACGGCTTGCTGCGGGGGGAGTCGGGGAGGAACCACGAAGGCGCGAAGGGCACGACGGAAGCACAAAGAGTACAACGGAAGGGGTCGGGGGCCTTTTGCCACTGGGGGCGTTCCAGGCCGAATAAGCCCGCTAGTGGCAAAAGGCCCCCGACCCCGTCACGGCATCAATGCCGGAAGTGGCGACGGCCGGTGAAGATCATCGGGATGCCGTGTTTGTTGCAGGCGGCGATCACTTCTTCGTCGCGGCGGCTGCCGCCCGGTTGGATGATCGCGGCGATGCCCGCAGCGGCGGCGGGGCCGATCGAGTCGTCGAACGGGAAGAAGGCGTCGGAGGCCAGCACCCCGCCGCGGGCCTTCTCGCCCGCCTTTTTGAGGGCGATTTCGACCGAGTCGACGCGGCTCATTTGCCCGGCGCCGACGCCGGCGAGGGCGCCGTTGTTCGAGACGACGATCGCGTTGCTCTTCACGAACCGGCAGGCGGCCCAGGCGAAGCGGAGCTCGTGGTGGAGTTCCGGAGTGGGCTGCACCTGCGTGACGACCTTCCATTCCGACGGTTCATCGGGGAGATCGTCGGCGTTCTGAGCGAGCATGCCGCCGTCGATCTGGCGGAACTGGCGGGCGCCGTGGCCGACGGGGAGTTCGCCGACGCGAAGCAGGCGGACGTTGTCGCGCCACTTCGGCTTCGTGGTGAGGATGTGGATCGCGTCGGGGTGGAACTCGGGGGCGACGATCGCTTCGACGAACTTGCCCGGCTCGGAGAGGTATTCGGCCATTGCGGCGTCGACGGGGACGTTCACGCCGAGGACCGAGCCGAAGGCGCTCAGCGGGTCGCCGTCCCAGGCCTTCGCGACCGCTTCGCCCAGGGTGTCGGCCGTGGCGGCGCCGCAGGGGTTGTTGTGCTTCAACACCGCGACGGCAGGGCGGGGGAGGGCCTTGGCGATCGCGAGGGCGGCGTCGAGGTCGAGCAGGTTGTTGTAGGAGAGTTCCTTGCCGTGGAGTTGCTCGGCGTTAACGAAGGCGTGGGCCGGGGCGTCGGCGAAGGCGTAGAGGTCGGCGGATTGGTGGGGGTTTTCGCCGTAGCGGAGGGGGGTGCGGTGGGTGAGGTGGAGGGTGACGGCGTCGGGGGAAGTGACTGGTGATTGGTGATCGGTGACCGGTGGGGCGGATGCAGATGCGGCCGAACTCGCAGCACTGTTGCCGAGGATCTTCGCGAAGTAGGCGGCGATCGCGGTGTCGTACTGCGAGGTGCGGGCGAAGGCGGCGCCGGCTAATTGGCGGCGGAGTTCGGGCGTCGTGCGGCCGTGGGTTTCGATTTGCGCGAGGATCGTTTCGTACTGGCTCGTATCGGTCGCCAGGGTGACGAAGGCGTGGTTCTTCGCGGCGGAGCGGACCATCGAGGGGCCGCCGATGTCGATTTGCTCGATCGCCGCTTCGATGGCGACATCGGGATTGGCGACCGTCTTCTCGAAGGGGTAGAGGTTCACGACGACCAACTCGAAGCTGAGGATGCCGTGGTCGGCGAGCGACTTCATGTCCTCGGGATGGTCGTGGCGGCAGAGGATGCCGCCGTGGACCTTCGGGTGGAGGGTTTTGACGCGGCCATCCATCATCTCGGGGAAGCCGGTGTAGTCGGCAACGTCGCGGACCGGGAGGCCGGCGTCGGCGAGGTGCTTGCGGGTGCCGCCGGTGGAGAAGAGTTCCACGCCGCAGGTAACGAGCGAGCGGGCGAAGTCGAGGAGGCCCGTTTTGTCGCTGACGCTGATGAGGGCCCGTTTGATCGGAGGGGAGAGGGACATGGCCGCGGCTAGTGCTGAGGGTGGAGTGCTGGAGGGGGTCGGTCACGATAGCACTCGATTTAGCCGCGGGTCAACGAGTCTTCTGCCGCGAGTACACGGGCCGCGGCCAGTTACGCCGAAGGCGTTGCACATCAAAGCCCAGGGTCGCGCAGCGCACCCTGGGTCGGAAGCACGCATTAAGAACCAAAACCCCAACGGGGTTTCACAATCTCCGCTCTGTGGAACGACGGTTATGTAACCCCGTTGGGGTAAATCTGCTTGTTGTCGATTGAGACCCAGGGTGCGCCGCTGGCGCGGCGACCCTGGGCTTTGATGTTCAACGCCTTTGGCGTATTTCCTTTGCGGTTGCCTTTTCTATCACCGCTCCGGCGGCCCGTGTACTCGCGGCGGAAACTCGTTGAGCCGCAGCTACTGGGGAATGCTAGCTTCGCAACTTCGATTGTCGCTGGCGCCCGCTGGCGATACACTTCGGCCGCTTCTGTCTATTTGGCGCCCAACGATGGAGCGAAGGATGCGCCTCGGGATTTTTCTGCCCAATTGGATCGGCGACGTCGCGATGGCGACGCCGGCCATTCGCGCCCTGCGCAAGCACGTGGCGGGGGGCGAGCTGATCGCCGTCATGCGGCCGTACGTGGCCGAGGCGCTGGGGGGGAACCCCTGGTTCGATGGGCAGATTTTGTACGACAAAAAGTCGTCGGCCGCAGCGGAATTGCAGCCGCCGGCCGTGCGGCAAAAACTGCGTGACGCCCGGTTCGATGCGGTGGTACTGCTAACCAATTCGTTGCGGACCGCGTGGATGGCGTATCGCAGCGGGGCGCGGCAGCGGATTGGGATGGTCGGCAACCTGCGGACCCCGCTGTTGACGACGCGGGTCTACGCGCCGCGAAAAGGCCGGCGATCGCTCACGCTGCCGCCAACGGCCGGCTACTTGCAGATTGCTTACGCGGCCGGCGCCTCGCCCGAAGCGCCGACGCTGGAACTCTTCACGACGCCGGCGGATGAACAATTAGCCGACGCCGTGTGGAAGCGGCTGCGGTTGCCGAGCGGCGACCGGGTGGCGGTGCTGAACACGGGCGGTGCGTTTGGCGCCGCGAAGGATTGGCCGGCGGCACACTTCACGCTACTGGCGTTGCGGCTGGCCCGCGAGCAAGGGCTGCATGTGGTGCTGAACTGCGGCCCCGCGGAACGGCAGGCGGTGCGGAATATTGTGGCCGAGGCTCGTGACGAGCGGATCGTGAGTTTGGCCGAAGAAGAATCGCTGCCGCTGGGGCTGACGAAGGCGATGATCCGCCGCGCGCGACTGCTGGTGACGACTGACAGCGGGCCGAGGTTTTTTGGCGTGGCGTTCGGCGTGCCGACGGTGGCGCTGTTTGGGCCGACAAGCGTGGCTTATACGCGCACCGGGGCGGCCCACGACGTGGGGCTGTCGCTGGGGCTTGATTGCCAGCCGTGCATGGCGCGGACGTGCCCGTTGGGGCATCATCGGTGCATGAAGGATCTTTCGGTGGAGCGGGTGTGGAATGCGGTGAGCGTGGCGCTGGCGGATGCGCGGCGCGTTCGCATTGCGGCATAACGGCTCGCGGCCGGCCATCGCATTTTTAGCCCCGGGCTCCGCCCGGGGGTGGCGTGGCCCCACGAACGACAATGCCTACCGGAGTGGATGCCGACCCCCGGGCGGAGCCCGGGGCTAGGGGGATGGAAGCCGTGATGCCTCCCGGATTTGAAGAACCGGGGGCGAAGAGGCGAGCTGGGCGGTGAATCGCTTGAGCAGCGCCGGGCGGCGGCTGGAGTAGGCGCCGAAGCGGAGGTACTGCTCCAAGTGGGCGAAGTGCTGCTCGCCGAGTTGCGGGGTGCGGCGGCTTAGTTCGAGCGCTTCGTGCACCGCAGGCAGCACCGGGGCGCCGTCGGGGACGTGGACGACCCCTTCGCTCGGCAGCGGAATCAGCATGTCGCGCTCGCGGTAGTCGATCGTCGCCAGGACGGCGCCGGCGTAAAGCGATTCGTAGTGGCGGTACGTCCACGGAACGTTGCCGCCGGGGGCGAGGGCGACGCGGCTGCTGCGCATCGCGCGGTAGTAAGCGGCAAAGCCGACTTTCTTCTCCGTATGCATCAGGTCGTCGAACTGGCCGTAAGTCGCGTGGAGCCGCTCGCGGGCGTCGGGGTAAACCTCGACGAGCCCGCCCCAGAATTTCAGCTGCGGGGCGTCGCGTTTGATGTCGCGGATCCAGTGGAACCGCTGGTCGACCATTTCGACCTGGCCATCCACATACATGCGAGTTTCGTTCGGCCGGCCGAGGAACGCGACGTCGTGAATAGCTTCCGGCCGGCTGCCGAGGCAGCGCGAGCAACGGTCGCAAACGACGGCAGCGGTGAAGCGGCTGTAGCGGCGGATGGGAAGCATGCCCATCTGCAAATCATGCCGCCAGGCGCGTTCGAACCAGGGCTTCAGGTAGCGGTCGCTCGTGCGGCGAATCGTGATTTCTTGCTCAGGATTCCAGGCGAGTTCTTGCTGGTCGAGGTAGTCGAACGGGACGACCTGGCGGGAGTCGGTACGGAGTCGCTGGAGTTCTTCGGGCGTGAGCGAACTGGGCAGCCCGACGAACGCCGTGGCGGCCTTCACCGGGGCGTGTCGCCATTCTTCAGGCGACTGCATCGCGACGGCGCGGCGGCCGAAGTAGGTGCGCAAGAAGCCGGCAAGCGTGTAGCCGCGAACGCCGCGACCAGCTTCGGTGCAATCCGCCGTGATGACGAGCCAGTCGACCACGTAGGGGGATGGAAACCGAGGAAGCAAAGATTGGGGAAGACGCGCCGACAATATGCGACATTCGGCTTGCCGCAGCTAGAGCAACATTACGGATTGGTAATAAATTCCGGCGTGAGGAAGAAAGGCAAACGCCGAGGAGACCCAAGGGAGGCGGAAGGTTCTCTCCGAGTTCCTTTGCGACTTCGCGCCTTTGCGTGAGACCTGCCTTCCCTAAAAAGATCTCACACAAAGGCGCAGAGGCGCAAAGGGAAGACAAAAACGGAGAAGGAATGGATTGGCTTTCGTCGTGTGCGTTGTGCCGTCGTGGTTGGCTTCTCCAAAGTTCCCTTGCCGCTCTCGGCGTCCTTGGCGGTTAGGTAACTTGAATGCTAGCAGCAGAGCAAATCATCCGCGACGCTAGCACTGAACCTCGTTGTTCGAGGTCGCGTAGTGGGGTGCAGTTCTCCCGTTGCACATGAAGCGGCGGGCTTCTCTGGCATGACGCTCAGCAAGAACTGCGCGGACGCTCTTCTCGAGTCCGCGATCGCCGCCAACCGCTAAGGTTTGCCTCGTCTTCGCGAGCGTCCTCTTCGGCCCTTCGGCTGGGGATTACCGCAACGGCTTTGACGATGGCGCCGCGCCGCGATCGCAGAAAAGTTGAGTTCCGCTAGCGTGGTTTTTTGACCGGTTGCTAGCTGTGACCTATATTGCTGGTGGCTGGCGATTGCGACCCCTTTCGCCAAGCTTCCCACCGCATGGATGCTCACCCTATGCCTCGAGCAGTCTTCCGCACGCCGACGCGGATTTGCTTGCTCAACGAGGCGCTAGCGACCCTCCCCAACGCACGGATCGAGCAACACATGCACTTCTGGGTCTTCCGGCATCGACGCTCCTGGCTACCACTAGCCTTGGCGATCTGTAGTTTGCCGACTTGCCTGCTGACGGCGCCACTTGCCGCGCAAGAACAGTTTACCCAATCGGCGCCGGTCTTCATCGCGCCGGAACTGCCGGCCAACTCGCTCGACGGCGTGTTAGCGGAAGGCGCCCGGCTCGAATCGATCGGCCGGTGGGGCGAAGCGGTCGCCCACTACGAACACTCGCTACGTGAAACGCCGGACAACGTCGCGCTCCAACAGCGCAGCGACCTGGCGAAGCTTCATTTCAGCCTCGAACGCCGTTACGCCGACCGCAGCTTCGTCCAGTCGCTGCAAACGCTGACGCCGCAGCAAGCCGCTGCCCTGTACCTGGAGCTGGCCCGCAAGATCAACACGCATTACGTCACCGCGCCGCCATGGCAGAACCTCGCCAAGCGGGGCGCCAACGCCGTGGCAATTGGTTTGGGCGAAAAGACGTTCTGTGCGACCAACGGCGTCAGCCTATCGAACGAGCAACGCGCCACGCTGCTCAACGAGCTCTATCAGCGGACCGAAGCCCTGACGACGCGGCCGCTGGCTGGCCCTGATGATTTGGCTGCGTTCGCCGCCGATATCGCTCGGTTGCTTGAGACCCGCGGCAATTTGCGTCCGTCGGCAACGTTCCTGGAATTCACCGCCGCCGCTGCTGGCGGTTTGGACGAATACTCTGCGTTCCTCACTTCCGATCAACTGCGTGACGTTTACTCGCAGATCGAAGGCAACTTCGTCGGCCTGGGCGTGGAGTTGAAGGCCGACAAGGGCACCTTGTTGATCGTGCACGTCATCCCCGGCAGCCCCGCCGAGCGGGCCGGCATCAAGGATGGCGACCGCATTGTGGCCGTCGACGGCCGTTCGACCGAAGAGCTGTCGACCGACGAAGCCGCGTCGATGCTGACCGGCGAAGAGGGAAGCGTCGTCCGCGTCGTCGCCGAGACCGCTGGCCAACGTCGTGAACTGACCGTTCGCCGCGAGCATGTCGAAGTGCCGAGCCTCGAGGACGTTCGCATCGTCGATGCGAAGTTCGCCGAAGAGAAGCAACTCGCCGTTAGTGCCGAGCAATTGGCGGCGGGCGTTGCGTACATCCGGATCCCGGCGTTCCAAAAGACGACGAGCCGCGACCTCGATGCGGCCCTGTGGGATTTGCACTCGAAGGGCATGCGGACGCTGGTGCTCGACCTCCGCGGCAATCCGGGCGGGTTGCTGACGGCTGCCGTGGAAGTCGCCGACAAGTTCCTGCAACAGGGCGGTATCGTTTCGACTCGCGGCCGCAGTGCTCAGGAAGACTTCAACTACCAAGCCCACTACGGCGGAACTTGGCGTGTGCCGCTGGTCGTGCTCGTCGACGGCGACAGCGCCAGTGCCAGCGAGATTTTCGCGGCGGCCATCAAGGACAACGCTCGTGGCGACATCGTCGGGCAGAAGTCGTACGGCAAGGGCTCGGTGCAGGGGATCTTCCCGCTCGGCTACGCCGGGGCGGGGATTCGCCTGACGACCGCGTTGTTCTACTCGCCAAACGGTTTGAAGATCAGCAAAAACGGCGTCACGCCGACCATCCCGGTCGAATCGCACCGCACGGCTGCCAAGCCGATTCAACAACCGGCGACGATTGCCGCCAACGTCGCCCCCGGTGGGTACACGGCCGCCAAGCCGACCGCCGGCGTCAGCGAGTTGAAGATCGTTGGCGACCGGGCGTTGGAAGCGGGAATTCAGGCAGCCGTCGACCAATCCCGCAACCGGGTCGCCGCTCCGGCGGCTGACGGGGCGGTTAAGTAGAGGGTTCAGGCATCGGGGTTCGGGGTTCAGGCAATAGGGCCGCCACGGCCATTCCTGAACTCCGGGCCCCGGCCGCTTGCGCTGACGGGTTCAGGTGTTGGGGTTCAGGGTTCAGCTAAAACCCGCAGAAAACTCCCCGGATTCCCTGAACCCCGAACCCTAACCACTGTACCCTCCAGTGGTTGACGCCTCAGGCCGTTCCGGGCGATACTGTTCGGTTCACCTTTCCGCACGACACGCCGCCGTCTGAGCGGTTGCTCCGCGTGCCGTTTCCTCTATCCGCGTCCCAATGCTGGGACGACCCGGACCATGCCGTACGACGACGATGACGATTTGTTTGGCGAGGAGTTCGACTTCGTCGACGATGATGATGCGGATGATGATTCCGAACTAGAGGAAAAGCCGAAGGCAAAGCCGGTCAAGAAGAAGGCGGCGCCGAAGGGGAAGGAATCGAAGGAGAAGGCAGACAAGCCGGCGTCACGGGCTCCGAAGCGTGCTCGCAGCAGCGACAAGTCGGCGGAGAAGCCAGCCGCGAAGCGGGAATCTCGCCGCGACGAAGGCGCCCCCAAGCGTCCGACCAAGTCAGCCGGCCCAGGCTCGAAGCCCCCGGCCGACAAAGGCCCGATTGAGGCGGCCCCGAAAGGTTACCTGAGCTTCGCCGACGGTATCGATGACGAAGAAGACGACGATCTGCCGTTCAACGACGCGCCGGCAGCCGCGCCGAAGCCGGCGCGCGAGGTGAGGGAAGTGCGTGAGCCCAGGGAAGTGCGCGAACCGCGTGAGGTGCGCGAGCCGGTGGCTGAAGAAGCCGAGGCCGAAGCGCCTGCCCCCGCGGCTCCGCCAGTTCCTGCCGGCCCTCCGGCGGACCATGTGGTTCACGTCTACGAGTTCGGCGTCCTGAAGCGGACGATTGGTCGCAAGTTCACCGACGAGCAAGCGGTCGGCTTCGCCGAAGAGTACACGCGGACGAACAAGCCGTACGGCCGCTATGCGGTCGCCACGCCCGACGACGAAGAGCCGTCGCACACGTTCCACGGCGCGGCAAAGCAGTAACTTCGCAACCGACCACCCTGAGTCTTCTGGCCCCCTCCCCCTTGAGAGGATTATGCAAGTGCCAGCAGTTCCGGTTGCCGGATTTTGATCCACCGGAGGCCGTTGAGAATGAATTTGGCTTGCACCCAATGTCGGACTCGGTGGAAGCGTCGCACCCAGGCTGGCAGCGGGGCTAAGACTCCTCCGGTGCTTGCCAAGACGCCGAACTGTCGCTCGATGGCGCCACGCTCGCGATAGAGCTCGCGGCCGAACGGCGTGGCCAACAGTTCGATCGATCGCAGGCGGCTCGGGCTTTGGCGACGATGGCCGAGGCCGTTGCGACCGCGACTGGGCGTCTTCTTGGCGACGAGTTGAAACCCGGCTTGCGCCGCCGCATCGTAGAGCCCGTTCGCGTCGTACTGCGTATCTCCCAGCAGATAACCGCCGCCTGGCAGTGATTCGAACAACTGACGCGCGACGGTCTTCTCGCTCACGTTCATCGGAGCGAGCGACCACGTCGTAAACAACGGCCCTCCATTCCACACGGCGTGCAGCTTGTAACCTTTCTGCTTCCCCTTCGCGCCGCGACCCCAGGCGGCGTCCCGGTCCTGACTGATCGGACTGACCGCCAAGGCCTTGCCGTCGATGATGTGGATCCACTGCCGCCCTAAACCAATTAAGATCAGCAGTTGCTGCTCTACCGCCGTCAACAACTCCACGGCGTCCGCCTGCTTCAGTCGTCGACTGAGCGTGCTCTGCGGCGGCAGTGGATCGAGCCGCAGATCAGCCGGCCACTCCTCGGCACACGCCGCCCAACTCGTCGGCCGATCGTGCACCACCGCCCAGAAGTAAACCGCCACAATCTCCGCCGTCGAGTACTTCCAACTTCCCCAACGCTTGTCCAATCCGCGCGCTAATAGGTAAAGTGCCAGCCAGAGTTCGCGTTCCATAAAACTCTCCTTGTCAGGGGTTTGCTACCGACAAGGTGGAACGCGGACTCCTTCTTTTCAAGACGCTGCTAGCAGTTGCATAATCCTCCTTGAGGGGAGGGGACCTCAAGGTTCGGTTTTCTCGAAGCCCCCGGTTCCGCCGGGGGCTTTTTTTGTTTGGCGGTGCGATTCTAGCTCCGGGCTCCGCCCCCCGGGGGTCGGCAACTATTCCGCAACGCGTTCCCGAACGCAACGCGACCCCCGGGCGGAGCCCGGGGCTAGACGCGCGGCACAGCCGGCACGACCGGCGCCATGCGACTCGGTCCGTTACCGCTGCCGCGGAAGCTTGGTCCGTCACAATCCTCGCCCTCTGCGCAGACCGCGCCGATTCGGCGAAATCGCCGCTGCGGCCCGGGCAAAATGCGTGCGGCAGATTCTGGGGCCGTTTACCATGAACCGACCTGGGACGCATTCGCAGGCTACTCTTTCGGGATGGCCATGCCTACGATTCCCACTGATTCTCAACTAGCTCCATTGTTTTTTCCTCGCCTCGAGGGACTTTTCATGAGTCGTTTTAAGCGATCGTTCTGGGCGGCGTGCACCGTTTGCGCCGTCGTTGTCTCGCAGGTTCCCGCGTTCGCTCAAGAGGCGGCAGAGGAGCCGGCGGCGTTGATGCGTCCGCAAGAGGCGATCACCGCCTACGAGCAGGGCGCCAAGTCGCTCGCCGAAGCCGAGGCCGCGAAAGAAAAAGAGGCGAAGGCCGCGGCTTACAAAGCGGCGCTCGTGCAGTTCAACGCTGCGATTCAAGCCGACGGCACGTTCCCGGAAGCGTTCGTCGGTAAAGGCGACGCGCTAAAGGGACTGGAAGACTATGCCACCGCATCGAACGCCTACTCGCAGGCGCTGAATCTCGACGCGCGTTCGGCGGCCGCATTCCTAGGTCGCGGCGAGTGCTTCCTCGAAACGCAGCAGATCGATCTCGCGGCCAACGACTTCAACAACGCCTTGGAGCTCGCCCCGGCGAACCCCAAGATCCTCTCGAACATCGGCCACATCCTGGTCAACTTCAGCCGCGGCGATGCGGCTGGCATGGCGACGGCGATTCGCCGCCTGGACGACGCCATCGCCGCCAACCCTGAGGACGCCCGTTCGTACCGCAACCGCGGCTACGCCCAAGCGTTGATGCGCCAATTCGATAAGGCCGAAGCCGACATCACGAAGGCGGCGGAGTTGGAGCCAGGTGATCACGAGAATTTCGCGGTGCTGGCCAACGTCTATCTGTTTCAGGACAACTACGCGAAGGCCGTGGAAGCGCTGACGAAGGCGATCGACGCCTACAAACCTGAAAAGGGGGGCGATCCGGAAATCTTCGTGACGGGCTACTTGCTCCGCGCCGATGCGCGTCTAAAGCTCGCCGAGAAGGAGAAGGACGCGAAGAAGGCCGAGGCGGAACTCAATGAAGCGATCAAGGACATGAACGTGGTCATCGACAAGTTCGAAGACCGCGCCGAACAAGGCCAAGCCTACTTCCGCAAGGGTCGCGCCGAACGGATGCTCGAACGCTACAGCGATGCAGTGAACTCGTTCACGCGGGCCATTAGCGACGTCCCTGCCGGACAAGACGTGCCGTACGTCGCCGATGCGCTCATGTACCGCGGCATTTGCTGGTACTACATGGGCGAAGCCGATCTGGCTCGCGGCGACTTCGAGCAAGCCTCTGCCACGGGCAGCGGCTACCAAGATCCGCGGATTTTCCTGTGGATCGGGTTCACCCACCACCAGCAAGGCAATCATCGCGACGCGATCAACTCCTACGGCGAAGCGATCGCCAAGGCTCCGAACTTCGCCCTGGCCCACGTCAACAAGGGTCGCGCGTACATGGACCTGAAGGAGTACAAGCGGGCGATCGAGGCCTTTAACGACGCGATCCGCTCCGAGCCCGACGTCGGCGACAACTACTACAACGTCGGTTACGCCTACTTGAAGATGAAGGAATACAAGAAGGCGGCTGACTTCTTCCGGCTCGCGCTCTTACAGGACGATCCTCAGCCGAAGATGTTCAGCAAGATGGCCGAGGCGTTGCGCAAGATGGGCAAGAACGACTTGGCCGACGAATACCAAAAGAAGGCCGACGAGGCGAATGAGAAGCAAGCTTCGAGCAACTAATTCGCTGGTTGGTTGAAGAGTCAAAATCGAAAAGGGGCGGGTCATGGCGACCCGCCCCTTTTTTGTTGCGCTGAGCTTTCCTTTTTTAACCGCCAAGGACGCCAAGGTTCGCCAAGGAAAACGAAGGGGCTCCCATAAATCCGTTTGCGCCTTCGCGCCTTTGCGTGAGACATGTCTTCCTTTGAAGATCTCTCGCAAAGGCGCAGAGGCGCAAAGGAAAGACATTTCAGAGAAAATCACTTCACTTCCGCCCGATCGGCCTCCCCAACGGCCCCGTTCGCCGCCTTGTCACTCTACCCTGGTCCCCTATACTGAACCGCTTGTGGCAGGGTCGCCCGCAGGGCAGGGCGCCCCCAGAGGCCTGCGCGCCTCGCCCGATGCGCCTCAGCCCCGCTCGCGTGGAAAGTACGCCGCCGTGGATAGCTCGCGACAATCGTTTTTGGCTCGCAACGACTTTCTGATTCGCCGCCTCCACTCGCTCTGCGGTTTGATTCCCGTGGGCGCCTACATGGTGGTTCACCTGCTGGTGAACGCCAGCGTCGTCAACGGCGATGCGACGTTCCAGAACAACGTGCTGAACATCCACAAGTTCGGCGACCTGCTGCCGATCCTGGAATGGGGGTTCATCTTCATTCCGATTTTGTTCCACGCGATTTTTGGCTTCTTCATCATCGCGGGCGGTATGCCCAACAATCACAACTACCCGTACGCGGCCAACTACCGCTACACGCTGCAGCGGGCGACGGGCGTGATCGCCTTCTTCTTTATCATGCTCCACGTGCTGCACATGCACGGGTGGATTCACAACGAATCGTGGCTGCACTACGTCGTCCGGCCGATGGGGGGCGCCCAGTTCCGTCCGTACAACGCCACCAGCACTGCCGGCGCGGCCCTGCAGAACGGCGCGATTGTCGCGTTGTACATCGTCGGCGTCACGGCCTGCGTTTATCACCTGGCCAACGGCATCTGGACGATGGGGATCACCTGGGGCGTCTGGACCAGCCCAACCGCCCAACGCCGCGCGTCATACGTCTGCTCGGCATTCGGCGTGTTGATGATGGTCGTCAGTGCCACCGCGCTCTTTGGATTGCGAGCGGCCGTCGACACGCCGGAGAAGATGCGTGAAGTCCGCGCTCAGGAAGACCGCATCGTCGAACTGAAGATCGCTACCGGCGACATCCAACCGAATGAACACAAGGAAGCCGCCCCGCTCGACGAAGAGGGCGACGCGGAGACGCCCGACGCCGAAGCGGCCTCGGCAGCGGCTGGCAACTGATTCAACGCACGGACTCAAACGATACGGCGCCGCCGGCAAGCGACTCGCTCCGACCAGGCTGGCTGATCTCGACGGAAAGTAAGCGAATATGGCAAAGCAACGCGTATTGGTAGTCGGCGGCGGATTGGCGGGATTGGCCGCGGCGATGCAACTCGCCGAAGGGGGCGTCGACGTCGACGTGATGAGCCTCACGCCCGTGAAGCGCTCGCACAGCGTCTGCGCCCAGGGCGGCATCAACAGCGTTAACGAACTGACTCGCCAGCAGGGCGACAACGAATCGAAGCATCTCGACGACACCGTCTACGGCGGCGACTTCCTGCAGCACCAGCCGCCGGTGAAGGAGATGACCGACTGGGGTCCGCGGATCATCGACCTGATGGACCGGCTCGGCGTGCCGTTCAATCGCACGGCCGAAGGCTTCCGCGATCAACGCCGCTTCGGCGGCACGCTGTTCAAGCGGACGGCATTCTCTGGCGCCACGACCGGCCAGCAACTGCTGTACGCTCTGGATGAGCAAGTTCGCCGTTGGCACGCGGCGGGCAAGATCACGTTCTACGAGGGTTGGGATTTCTTGAGCCCCGTGCTCGACGACGATGGCCGTTGCCGCGGCGCCATCGGGCAGAATCTGGTGAACATGGAAATCCGCGCGTTCCCCGCCGATGCGGTGGTGCTGGCCGTGGGCGGTTGCGGGTTGATCTTCGGTCGCAGCACGATGTCGATGGCCTGCACCGGCGCCGCCGCGAGCCGTGCCACGCAAGCGGGCGCTCTCTATGGCAACGCCGAGTTCATTCAAGTTCACCCCACCGCCATTCCCGGCGCCGACAAGTTGCGGCTGATGAGCGAATCGGCTCGCGGCGAAGGCGGCCGCGTCTGGGTGCCGCGGAAGCCGCACGACCCGCGCGATCCGAAGCAGATTCCGGAGAACGAACGCTACTACTTCCTCGAAGAGCGCTACCCGAAGTACGGCAACCTCGTGCCGCGCGACATCGCCACGCGCGAGATCTTCAGCGTTTGCGTCAACGACGGCCTGAGCGTCGACGCCGATCGCCAATGCGTGTATCTCGATCTGACACACATCTCGCGGGCGGAACTCGATCGCAAATTGGGGGGCATCCTCCACATTTACGAGAAGTTCCAGGGCGTCGATCCGCGCGAAGTCCCGATGAAGATCTTCCCGGCCGTTCACTACTCGATGGGCGGCCTGTGGGCCGACTACGAGCGGACCGCGGCCGGCGGCCTTGTCCCCGGTTCGCCCCGCAACCAGCAGACGAATATCCCCGGCCTCTACGCCATGGGCGAGTGCGACTATCAGTACCACGGCGCCAACCGGCTCGGCGCCAACTCGCTGCTGTCGTGCATCTTCAGCGGATTGTTCGCCGCGCCTGGCATCCAGAAATCGATCGCCTCGCTGAAGGATTCCGCCAGCGACGAGAAGTACGACCAACTCCTCCGCGGCCAACGGGCCGTGAAGCAGCTTGAGCACGACGACCTGCTCAATCGCCAGGGTGGTCGCGAGAACCCGTATCTCATTCACCAGCAGCTTGGCGACGTGATGACGAAGGCCGCCACGGTGGTCCGCGAGAACGGCCAGCTGCGCGACGCGATCGAAAAGGTGAACGACCTCGCCGAGCGGGTGAAGAACTGCTCGCTCTCCGACACCGGCAATTGGACCAACCAGAACGTCATCTTCACAAAGTCGCTGCGGGATATGTTCCCGATCGCGAAGGCGATTCTCAAGGGCGCCCTCGCTCGCGACGAATGCCGCGGCGCCCACTACAAGCCGGCGTTCGACATGCCGGGCATCGACGCCGACGCCTCGCCGACCGAGAAGTACCGCCAAGCCGAAGAATGGTGCGACAAGTTCGAAGAGAAGAATCGGAAGTGGCTGAAGACGACGATCGCGGAAGTCGACGCCAACGGCGAGCCCCACTTGCGGTACGAAGACGTTGACACGACGCTCGTCACGCCGCGGCCGCGGCTGTACGGGTTGGTTGGCGCCGAGATGATCGAAGAAGCTTGGCGGGAACGGCAAGCGAAGCATAAGAACAACGGCGCCAAGGCGGCGAATGCTCCGCAGCCGGCTGGGGCGTAAGTTCGTTCGTTGCCATCGGGGTAACGCGAACGGCACGGCGACGGCGCATTCAGGGACGCTTTTCAACGAGGATCTCATGCGGATATTGTCGACCTGTGCGATCTGGTGCCTGCTCGCGATTCCTGTGGCGCGATGCGCGGAAACCTACCCGCTGCTCTTCGCCGACGACTTCGAGGGGGGCATCGAGAGCTGGCAGACGACCGACGTCGATCCGGCGAAGCCGACGTGGGAAGTCGTCGACTTGAAGAACGCCGACGGCAAACCGACGAAGGCGTTTCGCACCACCGGCAAGAGCGCCTACCAGCCGCCGTTTCGCAGCCCGCCGAACATTGCGTTGCTGAAGGACGTCACCGTCGGTGATTTCGAGCTGACCGCGAAGGTGCAGAGCACGAACGTCGACGCTGGGCCGCATCGCGACATGTGCATTTTCTGGGGCTACCAGGATCCAACGCATTACTACTACGTCCACTTCGGCGCCGAGTCCGATCCGAACGCCTGCCAGATCTTCATCGTGAACGGCGCCGCCCGCACGCCGATCACGACGAAGACGGCCGAAGGAACGCCGTGGACCACCGGTTGGCACGAAGTGCGCGTCGTCCGCAATGTTGGCGACGGGACGATTGAAGTCTTCTTCGACGATATGGACGAGCCGTTGATGGCGGCGAAGGACGACAAGTTCACGTGGGGCCAGGTCGGTCTGGGGACGTTCGACGACAACGGCAACTGGGACGATTTTCAGTTGAACGGCGTCGAGGCGAAGCCCGCCAAGGCTGCCGCTGCTCCGAAGAAGTAACAACTCCTGCGGAGGAAGCGTGATGCCCCCAGCTTGCTCGCGTGTGGCGTTGATTGTGATCGCGTTGCTCACTTCGGCGACCACGCTTCGCGCCGACGATTGGCCGCAGTGGGGCGGCCCGCAGCGCGACATCGTCTGGCGGGAAGCGAACGTCGTCGAAAAGCTGCCCGCGGGCAAACTGCCGCGGATGTGGTCGTCGCCCATCGGTGCAGGCTACGCCGGCCCGGCGGTGGCGGAGGGACGCGTCTTCGTCACCGATCGCCTCGCCGAGGAGAACCTCGAACGCGTCCTCTGCTTCGACGCCGCCGACGGTAAGCCGCTGTGGAAGCATTCGTACGACGCCGCGTACGGCATCAGCTACCCGCTCGGCCCGCGGGCGACGCCGACCGTCGACGGCGAGTTGGTCTACACGCTCGGCGCCGTCGGCCACTTGCTTTGCTTGAAGGCCGCTACCGGCGACGTCGTGTGGGAGAAATATCTCGTCGATGCCGTGGGAACGAAGCTGCCGACGTGGGGCCTCGCCGCGGCGCCGCTGATCGAGGGGGACCAACTGATCGTCCTCGCCGGCGGCGAGAACGGGGCGCTTGTCGTTAGTTTCGACAAACATACCGGCAAGGAACTCTGGCAGGCGCTCGACGATCCCGAAGTCGGCTACTGTCCGCCGGTGATCATGGAGTTCGGCGGCCGGCGGCAGCTCATCGTTTGGCACGCCTCGCATGTGTCGTCGCTCGACCCCGCCACCGGCGCCGTGCTGTGGGAAGTTCCATTCCCGCTGCAGGCGGCGCTCTGCGTCGCCACGCCGCGGCAAGTCGGCAATCGGCTGTTCGTCACGGCGTTCTACGAAGGGCCGATGATGCTCGATCTCGGCGCCGACGGCGTCACGCCGACCGTGCTGTGGACCACGGGCAAGGGAAACAACGACCTGAAGAACGACAGCATCCACTCGATCATGCCGACGCCGATCTTCACTGAAGATTACGTCTACGGCATCAGCAGCTACGGCCAGCTGCGGTGCCTGAAGGCCGACAACGGCGAGATGGTGTGGGAGACGCTCGACGCCACCGGCAAGGGTCGCTGGTGGAACGCCTTCCTCATCCCGCACGGCGAAATGAGTGGCCAGCGGGTCTACATCGCCAACGAGCAAGGCGAACTGATCACCGCGGAACTCTCGCCCGAGGGCTACCGCGAGATCAGCCGGGCCGAACTCATCGAGCCGCTGCAGCCCATCCAGCGGCGAATGACGGTCTGGTCGCACCCGGCGTTCGCCATGCAAAGCGTGTTTGCCCGGAACGATAAGGAACTGATTCGGGTGGATCTAAAGGAGTAAAAGCGGCGACAGATGATGCGAACGAAAGGGTTCAGGGTTCTCGGGGTTCAGGAAAATGCCTGTTAACCGAGTTCCAAAATCTGAACCCTGAACCCCGAACCCTGGCCACTACCTCGGTTGGCGAGGGGAACTGATTCTCCTACAATTGCAAGAACGCTCGAAAATCGCCCAGTTTGTGGAACCTTCGATGTCTTCCCACGCTACGTCTACGCCCGGTCACGAATCGAAGAAGCCGAACTCGTTCGAAGTTCGCGTGTTGCGCCAGGAGGCCCCGGGCGAGGGGAGCCGTTGGGAACGCCACCGCGTTACCTACGAGCCGAACCTCAACGTCATCGGCGTGCTGCAAAAGATCGCCGCCCAGGCGACCACGGCCGACGGCGCCGCGACGACGCCTGTCGCGTGGGACTGCAACTGCCTCGAAGAGGTCTGCGGCGCCTGCACGATGCTGATCAACGGCAAGACCCGCCAAGCTTGCTCGGCGCTGGTCGACCGGCTGCTCGAAGACAACGAGACACTCGAACTGCGGCCGATGAGCAAGTTCCCCGTGCTGCGCGACCTGTGCGTCGACCGCCGGCGGATGTTCCAGGCCCTTGAGAAGGTCCAGGCGTGGATCGAGGTGGACGACTACTTCGATCGCGGCGCCGGCCCGCGCGAGTCGCCGCAGATGCAAGGGACGCGCTATCCGCTCAGCGAGTGCATGACCTGCGGCTGCTGCGTCGAGGCGTGCCCGCAATACTCGAAGATCGAAGTCGAACGCCTGCCGGGCGAAAGCGACGCCGACTTCACGAAGCGCGAGAACGAAGCGTTCCAAGACGGTTTCGTCGGCGCGGCGGCGATCAGCCAGGCGATGCTGTTCAACGACAACCAAACGGGCGCCATGAAGAAGGCCGAACGCCTCGACGCCCTCATGGAACCGGGCGGCATCCAAGTGTGCGGCAACGCCCAGAATTGCGTCGCCGTCTGTCCGAAATCGATCCCGCTCACCAAATCGATCGCCCGCGCGGGTCGGCAGACGACGGTGCGGATGCTGACGAAGTGGTTTGATTCGTAGGCGGTGATCGGGGACCCGTGACTGGTGATCCGTGCTTGCAGTGGGTGGCATGTCGTCGGGGAGCGTCGACATATTGAACCACGATGAAGCGTTTGCGCGGCTTCTGCATGCTCACGCCTTTGAGGGCGAGAGCATGCCACCCGGACCTCCAGGCCTTCGGCTAGAAGCTGATTTTTACGCCAGCGGGGCGCTGGACGTCGGGATGGTCGAACTGCGTGTTGAAGGTCGGGCTCCAATGCGACCTCGCCGCTCGCTGATAAACTCGTTCTCCCGCGATGTCGCAGGGCTCCATCCAGAGGAGGGGATACTGCGGCTGACATTCGTCGGCGACAGTAATGATAAGTCGATCGCCGGGGCGTACATTGCGCTCGCCGGCTAGCGTCTGCGGCAAACGAATGGCCTGCCACACGGTGGAAAGCTTGATCAATTCGACGCTGTCATGAGGGCCTGAGCGTTCGAGTTCGACTTTGCGGATCGGCGCGAGATCAGCGACAAACGAACGGAAGTTGGATAACTCCAAGAAGTCCGGCTCGGAAGAAAAACTGGGCCGATGAGCGCCAACGGCCAGTTCAGTTCCGTCGGCGCGCCGAACGGAGACGATGAACTTCTCCGCGGCCAGTGCCACGACTTTGAGTTGCACCATGCAATCGGGCGATTTTACGCGAAGTTCGCGTTCGATCGTCGCCTCGGCTTCTTCGACGCTCAAGCCGGCGATCGGGACAGCTGTCACGTCCCTGCCAAGTTCGACCGCGCCGTGATGATCGACGGTAAATTCGCCCTCAATGTCGCCCCAGGTTAGCGTGTGGGCGGGGCGGTGGGGACGCTCGACGCGGAGTTTGATGGTGTCGTAGTTCTTGAGGCGATAGGTGTTTTCGGCTGGAACAAGCGGTGGAGCCGGTTGCTCGTCGCTTTTTGTTTTCGTAGCTTTCGGATCTCGCGGAAAGGCAATGAACAAGCGGTCGCCGGGGAACAGTGGAAAGTTGGTGTACTCGTTGGGCGCAAACTTGGCGTCGTCCCATTCAACGTCGTAACGCTGCCCGTCGCCGACGCCGTTCGGGGCAGGAGCCAAGACGTAGATGCTGCACTGAGACAGATCGGGCAGCGAAGCGGACTCGTCTCCTGCGGCGAACTCGGCCGCGATCGCGCTGCCGACGTTGCAATCGTTGCGCAGCGGGTAAGGCAACGGCATGCGGGTGACGGTGGGCGTCCCGCTCGCGTCTTCCACAATCACGTAACAGACTTTGCTGTTGTATTCTTCGACCACCAGCGACACGCCGTTTGTAAACTGCATGAACTTACGAGCGACGGCTCGCATCGCTTCATCGACGGTCTTACCGTTAACGTCTACGGAACCGAACTCGCCGAGATCGATCGTCCCATCGGTCGAAACCAAACACCGCTTGCCGGCGAAGAACTCGGCCGGCACGTCTGGAGCCTCCTTCACTCCCACCGAAAGTACCGCTCGCTTGCCGCGCAGCTTCACCGTAACGATATCGGGCGATTCGATGACGTACTCGGCCTTGGCGGCGCCCTCAAAGTTACGCTGGACTTTGAGGAGAATCTCCAGCTTTGCCTTTATTGCTCTGATCTGCTGCAGACGCTCCTCGATGGGCGTATCGAGCGTAATCGCGTCGCTGTAGAGAACAGACGTCGGCTCTAGCGGCGGCTTCGCTTCTTTAGCGACGGCTACACGTTCAATCCGAAACGTCTGAAACGCCGTAATGGAAAGCAACAATAGGGGCAGAATGAGCAGTTTCATCTTCGATTCCTCCTTGAATCTCGGACTCACGAGGCGATGGATTCTTCGCGTCAGCGTGCCGCGGGCGGCGGGGGCGCTGGCGGGGTAGGGGGTGAGGGCGTATTCGGCCGACAGCAGCAGCGAGTTGGCGAACGCGAGGCGATCGTCGGCGTGGCGGGCTGCGGCGTCGTCGCAGGCCCATTCGGCGGCTTCGTCGAACCGGCGAACCGCGAACCAGGCGAGCGGGTTGAACCACTGCGGCAGCGCGAGCACGCGAATCGCGAGCGAGTTCCAGAGGTCGCCGCGGCGGAGATGGGCGAGTTCGTGGCGAAGGATTGCCGTGCGTTCAGCGGCCTCCAAGCTGCTCCAAAGCGGGCGCGGCACGAGGATGAAGTAGGCCCAGGGCGCCCAGTGGAGCAGCGGGCCGAGGGCGGCGGTAATGCGAAGCGTCACGATTTGATGGCGGCGGAGCTTCGCACTGCTGCGGGCGGCATTCCACTCCGCTTGCCACTGTGGATTGTCGAGCGGCGAACCAAGCGGGATCGTGCGGAGAACCTGCAGGTAGCGATAAGCGGCGATCATGATGATGACGATTGCGCCAAAGAGCCATGCGGCGATGGCGAGCAGGAAGGGGTCGGGGACTTTTTGCGACTGGCGGATCTCCAATGGTGGAAGCCCTGCCGTCGCAAAATGTCCCCGACCCCATTCGGCTTCGTTTTCGAACGGGATGACTTCAGCTTCGACTTCCGCAATTACCGCTGGCATAACGCCAGCGGCTCGCTTGGGGGGTGACGGAGCGGGGGATTCGATTTGGATCGTGAAGGGGAAGAGGAGCCAGCCTTGGGAGATGACTAACAGCCACGCGATGCGGTGAACGCGCGGGGAACTCACGCGCAACGCTGCGAGCAGCCCCCACGCGACGAGCGCGGCAAGCGACGTGGCCAGCGTCGTGCGAACCAAGGCAACGGCGATGTCGACGAGCGTCATGCGGACCTCGCTACGATTGGCGGCCGCGGGACTTGCGTTCCGCCGCGGCAACGAGAGCTTTTAATTCCTTGATCTCAGTGGCGGAGAGCCGGTGCCGCTCGAGCAAGTGGGCGACTAGCGGCGTCACGCGGCCGGCGGTGACCCGCTCGACGAGCGTGTCGAGATCGGTCTGGCCGACGTTCGCGGCTGAGATGGCGGCGGAATACTTCGCGGGCCGCTCGGGCGTGCGGGCGGCGGCGCCTTTTTTCACGAGGCGGTTGAGCCGCGTTTGCACCGTCGTGTAGCCGATCGGCAGCCCGAGCGCCTGCTGGGCTTCGCTAATGGTGACGCTCCCCTCGCGCCACAACATTTGCAGCATTTCGAGTTCGCCGGCGGCGAGCCGGGGGAGTGGCGATTTTCGAGTCATGGCGAGCACATCTGTGGCCGCGGCGGAGAATCCTCAATTACGACTGCGGTAGTATTACGACATGCGTCATAGTTGGCAAGCGGAGTTTATTTGCGACTTGCAGGGAGCGCGCACTGCCGCGGAACACTGCTTCGGCATGGAAGCTCACCCCCGGGCGGAGCCCGGGGCTAGCAACGCGCTAGTCTTTCAGCACGTCGAGCAGCGAGCTGTAATCGTCGGTCCAGATCACCGACGGGACGGCGCCAGCCCCTTCGCCGAACGGGATCGCGACGTCGAGATCGGCAAACGGATTCGGCTGACGGCTCAACAGCACCCAAGTGCAGCCCGCGCCGGCGGGCGTATCGTCGGGCGGAACCTCGATGATAGCGCCATGCAGATTGAACTTTTCCGCCGCGGCTTTGACGACGGGAACCAAATCGAGATGCAAGCTTGAAACGTGGACGGCGAGGAAACCGTCCGGCTCTTTCAAATGCTTTAGGTAAAGTTCGAACGCTTCGAGCGTGAGCAGGTGCGCCGGAATCGAGTCGCCGTTGAAGGCGTCGAGGACGAGCACGTCGAAGTTTTGCGGCGGCTCGTTTTCCATGGCGATGCGGGCGTCGCCTTCGATCAGGTCGATTGTCGCGCCACGCTCGCTCGCTTCGCGGAGATACTTGAAAAAATTAACGGCCCAATCGAGGACTAGCGGATTGACGTCGTAGAAGCGGAACGTTTCTCCAGGCTCTGCGTAGGCGGCCAGCGTGCCGACGCCGAGACCGATGATCCCGACGCGCCGCGGCGAATCGCTGGCAGTCTCGCGCATGAGAATTCCGACGCCGCTATCGGCATGGTAGTACCACATCGGAACGCGGCGATTCGCTTCCGCGATAAACTGCCCGCCGTGAGTCGTGCGGCCGTTGGAGAGTTCCACAAACTCGTCTGGCGAACCTTGATTCATGTGTCGCACGGTGAGCACGCCGTAGAAATTCCGGCCCCGCTGCAAGACGCCTTCCCGCAGCTTGGCGACGTTGACGCCCACGCAAATGACCAGCAGAACGAACAGCCCCGCCATCCCTAGGGTGCCGGCGTAGCGTCCTCGCTTCCCGCCGTCGAAGTGGGGCGAAGCGGGATCGGTGATGATCGCGAAGAGCGCGAGCCCCCAAGCCGACAACATGCTCAGCTGCAATTCGTAGTAATCGCTCAACACCAGCGGCGCCACGACGCCGACGAGCAAACCGCCGATGGCGCCGCCGGCCGCGATGCTCAGGTAGAACGCCGTGAGCCGACTCGCCACGGGCCGCCGGCGGACAAGCTCGCCGTGACAAACCATGCAAATTGCCGCCAGCAGCGCGAGATGCACGCCGAGCATCGTCGACAGCGGCACGGCGTCCTTCTGAAACCAGGAAATGACGGCGGCGAACGAAGCGATTGCGCCGATCGAAAACCAAACGTCGCGGCGGTACCAGCGATCGCTGTCGAACGTGAGGATGAAGCTCAGCAAGTAGACAACCATCGGCGCGATCCACAGGAGCGGGACCGAGGGGACGTCTTGGCAGAGATAGGTCGTGATCGCCAGCAACGCCGCCGAGGCCGTCGCCGGGAGCGCAAGCCAAAAGAATCGCTGCAACGCGCCCGAACGGGAGAGAGCAGCGTCCGACGAGTCGGCAGTCGACGACGCGACGACATGGTTGCGGAATCGCAGCGAGGCTAAGGCGCTCCAAGCGCACAGGAGCGCGAAGGCGACGAACAAAGCCGACCACGAAACGCCCTGCGTCGAAACGCCAAGATTAGGTTCCACAAGGAACGGGTAGCTGAGAAGCGCCGCCAGCGAGCCGGCGTTTGACAGTGCATAGAGCCGATAGGGGGAACGGCCCGGATGAATGCGGGCGAACCAGACTTGCGTGAGTGGCGCCGTCGCGGATAGCGCGAGGTAGGGGAGCCCAACGGCCGCGGAGAGCATCACCAAAATGTGAAGGGCCGGTAGCCCGCTGCCATCAGGCCGCCACTCGTCGCTCGGCAGGACGCCGACGATCGCGGCAAGCATTGCCGCCGCGGCCAACAGGGCGACATGCAGGTGAACCTGCCGGCGCGGCGTAAACCACTTCGTCGCGAGGTGCGCGTAGAGGTAACCGAAGAAGAGAGCCGCTTGGAAAAACAGCATCACCGTCGTCCACACGGCCGTGCCGCCGCCGAACCATGGCAAGATTCGCTTGGCGACCATCGGTTGGACTTGGAAGATCAACCACGCGCTGAGCGCCGCGGTCGCGGCGAGCGCGAAGTCGATCGCCGGCGAAGGGGCAACAGCGGGCGGAGCGGCGTTGTCGAGGGCGGGCACAGCGGCGTCTGAGTTCATCCTCCTATTCTCGTCAGCGGAATGCAGGCGGCTAGATGCGGGGCCGGGGAGTGGTAAGATCGGTGGCGATGATTCGCCCGATTGACGGGATTGAATGAATTGCCGCCCCCTGGTTTGCAAAGCCGGGGGCCCACCGCAAAGGAGCGCTGCCGTGAAGATTCAGGTCGTTTTCTACAGCATGTACGGCCACATCCATCAGATGGCCGAGGCGGTGGCGGCGGGGGCCAAGGAAGTGGCGGGGGCTGAGGTGTCGCTCTCCCAAGTGGCTGAGTTAGTGCCGGATGCAGCGCTCGAACGCACCGGCGCCAAGAAGGTTCGCGACGGCTTTGCCAACGTGCCGATCGCCACCGCGGCACAGCTCGCCGAGGCCGACGCGATCATCTTCGGCACGCCGACGCGGTTCGGGAATATGGCGGCCCAGATGCGGAACTTCCTCGACCAAACCGGCGGCCTATGGGCGAAGGGAGGACTGATCGGCAAGGTCGGCAGCGTCTTCACCAGCACCGGCACGCAGCATGGCGGGCAGGAGACGACGATCACCAGCTTTCATTCCACGCTGCTCCATCACGGCATGATCATCGTCGGCGTGCCGTACAGCTGCGCGGAGTTGTCGAACATGAACGAGATCACCGGCGGCTCGCCGTATGGCGCGGGGACGCTGGCGGGAGCGGATGGTTCGCGGCAGCCGAGCGCGAATGAGTTGGCGATCGCCCGGTTCCAGGGGCGGCATGTGGCGGAGATTACCGCAAAGTTGGTGGGGAAGTAGGCGTGGGCGCTTTAGCCCCCGGTTCTTCAAACCGGGGGGAGAAGCGGCGTCGCGCGAGCCCCCGGTTTGATGAACCGGGGGCTAATTAATGGCGACGCCGAAACGCGCTGTCCCGGTGGGGACGTTGCCCCGCGGCTACCATTTGGCGCTACTGCACTTCTAGCATTCTTTCCAGCGCGACTAACGACCACTTCGACGTTTCCTCGTCGACTTCGATGATGTTCACCGGCGTGCCGGCGGCGAGGTTCTCCAGGCTCCACGCCAAGTGGGCGAGGTCGATGCGGTACATCGTGGCGCACATGCAGACGACCGGCGAGAGGAAGTGAATCTCTTGCTCGGGGTGCTGCTGCTTGAGGCGGTTCACCAGGTGCAGCTCAGTGCCGATCGACCACTTCGTCCCCGGCGGCGCCGCTTCGACGGTCTTGATGATCTTGCCAGTGCTACCTGACTCGTCGGCGAGCTCAAAGACCTCGCGCGGGCATTCGGGGTGAACGAGAATCTTGATGCCGGGATGATTCTTCCGCGCGAGTGCGACGTGCTCGGGGCGGAACATCTGGTGAACGCTGCAGTGCCCCTTCCACAGGATGACGCGGCTGTTTTTGATTTGCTCTTCGGTGCTGCCGCCGAGTTCGTCGGCATACGGATCCCACACCGGCATCTGTTCGAGCGGGATGCCCATGCCCGTCGCCGTGTTGCGGCCGAGGTGCTGGTCGGGGAAGAACATCACGCGGCTCGTGCGGGCGAACGCCCATTCGAGCGCCGCCTTGGCGTTGCTGCTCGTGCAAACGATGCCGCCATGCCTTCCGACGAACGCCTTCAAGCTCGCAGCCGAGTTGATGTAGGTGACCGGCGTGATGTCTTCGGTGTCGATGACCTCAGCGAGTTGATCCCACGCCGATTCGATCTGGCGGATGCCGGCCATGTCGGCCATCGAACAGCCGGCGGCGAGATCGGGGAGCACCACTTGCACGCGCTCGCCGTGACGCTCGGCGAGCTTCTCCGGCCGGTTCGCCAAGATATCAGCAGTCTCGGCCATGAAGTGGACGCCGCAGAACGCGATGTAACGGCAGTCGGCGCTGGCGGCGGCCATTTGGCTCAGCTGGTAGCTATCGCCGCTCAGGTCGGCGAGCGCGATCACTTCGTCCTGCTGGTAATGATGCCCAAGGATGAGTAGCCGCGAGCCGAGTTGTTGGCGAACTTTGTCGATCCGCTGCTGGAGCTCGTCGTTCGAGAGCGACTTGTAAGGTTGCAGTGCGAACTGCGGGGCAGGGGGAGCGGCGATGGTCATGGGCTTCAACGGGTCGCCGGGGCGTATGGGCTGGCGAATGGCTAGCGGACGATCGGTGCGGGAGCGGCTGCTGTGGCCGTCGTCCCATTATATGAGAAATGGGGGCCGACGGCAGCGGCCAGGTCACGGGGGCGACACGTTCGCGGCCCCGGCGCATAAAAAAACGGGCGGACCGTCGATGACGATCCACCCGCCGGAGAGAGATTCTCCGCATGGTCTCTCGATAGGGCTGACACTGACGACCGAAACAGGCTGTTCCCTACCACCCGCTCAAGATGCGATTAGTCGGCTCCGAGGGCTCCACCGATGGCGGCGCCGATGTTGGCGCCCTGGTTACCGCCGACGGCTCCGCCAATCGCTCCGCCGACGTTGGCGCCGGCACGATAGCCCTGGTTGCCGTTGTACTGACCGCCGTAGCCGGGGCCGTAGCCGTTACCGTATCCAGGGTTGCCGTTTCCGTAGCCGTAGCCATCGTTGTACCCGCGGTAGCCAGCGCCGTAACGATAGCCGCCGTTATACTGCTGGCCATAGCCGCGACCTTGGTAGACGCCGCCGACGTTGGCGCGGTAGCCGCGCGGGTAGTTGTAGTTGGCTTGATCGTAACGACTCCAGTTGCCGTCTCGGTGATACTGCCAGTAGTTGCCTGGATTCCAATACCACCACTCGCCGTTGTGTTGCTTGAAGCGCCAGCGAGCATTGCGATCGTTGCCGGCCGTCGCGTTGGCATTGGCGTTGGCTCCAACGTTCGCCGCTCCGACATTCGCACCGAGCGCAGCGGCCGCAGCGCCAGGTTGAACTGCCGTGTTAGCTCCGACATTGACATTGGCTTGGCCAGGAGCGACGCCGACGCCGACTTGGGCAGCCGCTTGACCGGGAATCGCCGGAACTGGTGGAACCGGCGGAGCGGCGACCGGCGCGCCAACGGCGGTCTGCCCACCGACGGTGGCGGCTGGTTGCGATGTCGACGCGGCAATATTCGCCGCGCCCGAGTTAGCCTGCGAAGCGACCGTGGCGCCAGCGCCTGCATTTGTCGCTTCCGTCGCGACGCCTGCGGCTGACTCAACCGCTGCTCCCGTGCCGCCCGTTACGGCCTCCGCAGCGCCGCCGAGTGCGCCGCCCAGGTCTTGAGCGTACGCCGCCGGCGTCAAGAATAATGCGGCAGCGCCAACCAGCGCGCCGGCTCGTTTCGTGTAGCGTGTCATCGTTACATCTCCTCGTGCGAACAACTTTGTTTCTACTTGTCCAAATGCCGTGGACAGTTGCTGATGGAAGTAGTCCCTCTCCGGAAAACCTGAATCGCAAGCGTTGTGCCAAAGGCCGACCACCGCCGGACCAAAGTACGGTTTACCGCGGAGAAAGCCGGGGTGAAACGAGTTTCTCCCCCCGGTTGGATGACGGGCCGAATGTCGCCCGCTGGCCCGTTGCCGCTCAGGCGAGCTGGCTGATTGCCGACCAAACTTCGGGACCGATCAAGTTTGACGGTTAGCACGCCGATAACGACTAGGCGAAAGCGCATCGTCAGCGATTGCGCTCACCTGTCTGCATGCATCGAGATCTCGGCAACGCCGCGTCATGAGTGAACTCAACCCAGAACTCGCGTCTTCGCTCCTCGAGATGTGCCGCAGCGGCACAGGCGACGCCGCGGAAGCGCTTAGCCGAGCGCTCGACGGGACGTTCACCGCGGAAGTCGGCGACTCGGCGCCCTTTGCAGAAGTCGACGCCGCCGAACTCGACGGCCCCGGTCTCGCGGTGCTGTTCAACGTCGGCGCCGCGGCGCTCGCCGCCATCTTGCCCGAAGCGTCGGGCCTGCTCCCCGCGTGGTATCAGAAGCCTGACGCCACCGGCACGAGCAAGATAGCAACGCTGGCGCAAGAGTTCAGCATGATTGTCTTGCCGGAGGCATTGCCTGTCGGCGAGACGAAGACCAGCTACGTCGCCAATTTGAAGAGCGCGCTCGCCGCGGCCGGAGTCGCCGGCGATGCAACGCAAGTGGCGCTCAAGGTCGCCGCGGGCGACAAGTCGGGCGTCCTGCGGATCGTTTGGCCGCTGACCGCGCCAGCCGCGCTGCTCGCCGCGGCGGCTCCGCCGGCTGCCGCCGCGTCAACTCCCGAACCGAAACCAGCGCCGAAGCCAGCCGCGCCGCCCAAGCCGGCGGCCGCTCCTGCGCCACGCAGCGCCCAGCCGCCCGATTTCAGCGGCCTGCCGGGCTACTCGCGCAGCTTGCTGAAAATCAGCGTGCCGGTGAGCGTCGAGCTCGCCAGCAAGAAAGAAACGCTGCAAGAAGTCATCTCGCTCGCGCCAGGTTCGATCATCAAGTTCGAAAAGGGGTGCGAACAACTGTTGCGGCTGGTCGTCGGCGAGAATGCCGTCGCCGAAGGCGAAGCGGTGAAAGTCGGCGAAAAGTTCGGCTTCCGCGTTACCGCGATGCTGTTGCCGCCGGAGCACTTTGTGACGGCAAAACGCCGCTCGGCGTGAGCAGGTAGCCGCGGGTCAACGACCCGCCGGAGCGCCCCTCCAACAATCGCACCACAGCCACCCGCGAGCCGTGCGGTTCATCCCCCCGGAAGCTCCCGGTTCTTCCAATCGAAGACGATGCAAAAAGATTGTGAGCGATCAAGCGGTCGATCGCTCCGGCGGGTCGTCGACCCGCGGCTACTGGGGAGTGGTTGAGACGCGACGCTGGAACAGCCGCCGCGCGGGCCACAGCGCCACGATCGCAAACGCAATCAGCGGGTAATAATTCACCGGACGAGGTTCCGAACGAGCGTCTCGTTCAAAAGTATCCCAGTCAATCGGCTCGTCTCCGCGAGCGGTCAGCAACGCCTCAGCCATCTTGCGATTCATCGGCACAGGCAGGAAACGCACCGCCCCGTCAGCGAAGGCGGCATTGACGCCGCCAGTATGAACAACGCGATCGTCGGACGGCGAGGTGAGCATTTCAATCGCTTCGTCGTAGGTGAGATCACGCGGCTCGCCCCACGGCACATTCAGCCCGGCGGCCTCGAGCAGCACGATCGTTTGATCGGGGCGGTCGGTGATCTCGCTCAGCGACAAGCCGCGGTCTGGCGGCCACGCCGTTTGAGGACCGACGACGGCGAAGTAACTGGTCGCTGCTGGAAGCCGTTCTTCGAACAGCGAACGGCGGCCGGGGCATTGAAAAATCTCGATTGGCGCCGAGAGCAACTGCGAATTATGCGGACTGTCCCAGGGCTCCTCCCAGTCATAAGCTTCGAAAATCTGAGACTGCTCGATCATCGGTAAAATCGAGATGCGCCAACTATGGAATGGCCGGCCATTTGGCCCTTTGATCGCGGCCTGGGGAAGCTGTCTCTTTTGCATCTCATAGATGAACAGACTTTTTGCGAACTGGTTCAAATTCGAGGCACACGACTCGCGTACTCCCCTACCGCTGTTCGAGCTTTCGAGCACCTCCACGACCATTGCCCCGCCGAGAACTAGCAGGGAGAACACGACTTCGAACGACCGAACTCGGGGTTGATTCAGAAGCGACAATCGCCAAAACAGTCCGACGATAAGCGCCGCAGCAACTCCGAGCAGCGGCCCGAAAGCCGTCACGGCGGCCGCCATTAACACGGCAACGTAGGCGTAAGTTGCGAGACGCGAACGCATAGGGCGAAAGATGAATGAGTAATGTGAACCGTCGAAGCCGGAGTGAACCGTACGGCATCATCGCCTGCGGCGTTTCGATATTCTCCCATTTAGCCCCTGGTTCTTCAAACCGGGGGCGAGACGCCACGCCACGCTACCCCCGGCTTGAAGAATCGGGGGCTAAGACGGATCGCTTGCGAAACGCTCGTCGCGCGGGCCACAACGCAACGATGGCAAATGCAATCGTCGCGTAGATCTTTGCATAGTCGAGCTGCGGTGACGTGAGCCGCTCGAACTCGTCCCAATCCACGTGGTCCCCGGCGTTCGCCGTAAGGAGCGCCTTCGCCATATCTTCGGGCAACGGCACCGGCAGAAAGCGAACCTCACCGTCGGCAAACGCGGCATGGACGCCTAAACGATCGAGCGACGGCTTTCGATAGAAGTACCCCGGGTATTCATACGGCGGATGAGCAAGCTGATCGGAACGCAGACCGGCGAGCACTGCTACCGCCTCATCCAGAGATAGATCGCGAGGCTTGCTCCAAGGGACATCGAGGCCGTGGCATTCCAGCACGAGAATCGTGTCCTCAAGCCCGTCGGTGATCTCCTCGACCGGCAAGCCTCGCCGTAAAGGCCAAGCGGTCTGGTCTCCCACGATCGCAAAGTAACTAGTCTGCCCCAACGCCAGGCCAGAGTTCGGGTTGCTGTAACAAACGAACGGGCTGACTGAGAGAATCGCGAGCGCGTGATTACCCGGCCCATCCCAAGGTTCGTTCGGGTTGAACTTACCGAACAGTGCTTGCTGATCGAGGGAGGGCAAAACCGATACACGCCAGGAGTAGAAAGGGCGATCGCTCGCGTCGTACGTAATCGCCTGTGGCAAGGCTCCCGCAGCAGCTGCGTGGTTGCGAAGTGCCTGCGATAAATCCTGCAGATGGTGACGACAACCTCTTGCGCGAGAGTATTCGCGAGCTTCGTCGAATGCCGGCAGAAGGAGACCGATCAATATGACAATGACGGCAGCAATGACCATCCATTCGGTCATCGTGGTGCGCGGCCGCTTGTATGCGGCCAGCCAGAAGATGGCGACCATCAGCGACGCCAACAGCCCAGGCCCAAAGCCGAACGCGCCAGCTCCCGTTGCGAGGAGCGCGAAGGGGTACGCGATATCGGCGAGGCGGAATCGCATTGGCGGAGCAAACATGATGAGCCGCGGGGCAACGCCCCGCCGGAGCGGGGCCAATCAGCATCATCGCCTGCAGCGTTTCGGCGAACAAGCGATCCGCTTAGCCCCCGGTTCTTCAAACCGGGGGCTAAGATTGTTTGAAGTAGCGCTCCGGCGGGGGCGTTGCCCCGCGGCTACTGCTGAGCGCTCGACCAGGGGGACTTCAGCCAGTCGGCGGTGCTGAAGACCAAGCGGTCGCGTTTTTTTTGTCGATTGCGTGATTTAGCTTCTCCACCAGCTGCGGGCCGTTCGCTTCTTCTTCGATCACTCGCCGCACGCCGCCGCTCAGTTCTTTCACCAGCGGGCCGCGGGCTTGGCTGACGCGGCGGATGTGGAAGTCTTCCAACTGCAGGCGGGCGTCGGTGATTCGCGGATCGACCTTCATGCCGGGCGAGCCGTCGACCGTGGTCATCTGCAGGCCGATCTCGCCCGAGAGGTCGAGAATCATCCGCGTGTCGCCTTCGACTTCCAGCGCGATGATGTGGACGCCGTATTGGTAGACCTTCGCGCGGGCCCAGGCGTCAAGCTTGGCATCAAGCCGCAGCGTGAAGCCGATGCGGCCGGGGGCGATTGGTTCGAGCCGCGTTAGCTGCAGCGAAAGGTTGTGCTCGGGCTCGACGACGCGAACGCGGTAATGTTTCCAGACGCCGTGATCCACCATCTTCTTGCGGCGGTGGATCTTCGTGTGAAAGCCGCTCCCCTCGGTGCGGAGGCCGACGACCATTTCGGTTTGCGCATCCCAGTCTTGGCGTTTGTCGTAGTTGACGGGGATCGCGTCTTCGAGGAGCTGGCTAATCGACGCGGCGAGCTTTTGCCGCGAGGGATCAATCGAGGTCGCCACAATCGACTCGGCCCGGGCGAAAGACGCCAGCAACGCCAGAAGGGCGAAGGCGACAGCGGCTGGGGCGAGCCGGGGGAACATCTGGGGTACATCCGTGATCAGTGGTCAGTCGGCAGTAGCGACGAGTCGCGGCAAATCCCTTGGGGCGACTAGGGTTTTATCGGCAAGTGCTGGCATGGCTCTCGATGCGGGTCGAAAGCTTGAGCACTTCACGTTTGGGGCGATTGCGGGATGCGGGTTTCCGTTTGTAATGCGGGGGTAAACCTCGCGGGGTTTCAATGCGAAGACCGCGGGGATGGACCCCGCGGCTCGCAATGAACTTGCTGGCGTCTCTTTTGGAACTGCTCCGGCGGGGCGTTGCCCCGCGGCTACTTACGGATGGCTTGCCGCGAGCGTTCGAACTTTTTCATGTACCAACGAAAAGAACCTGCCCCGAGCCAAGTGGCTCGAGACAGGTCCTCAGAGGGGGTCTCAATTGTCGGTCGGTTAGCTAAGTCTTAGCGGACGAAGCTGGCCGAGACGACCTTGCGGGGCTGGGCAATCCGAGCAGCCGGGTCAGCGACCGGGGCCGGAGGAATCGGAGCAGCTTCCGGGGCAGCAGCTTCGCCAGTGGCCGGGGCACACGACGAGCAACCGCTGGTGCAACCGCTGTCGCAACCACAGCTCGCTTCGCAACCGCAGCTGGCTTCGCAGCAGCTGCTCTTGCAGCAGTGCTTACGAGCGAACAAGCGGCTCAGGAAGCAACCCTTTTTGCAGCAGCTCTTGGCGGCACAACCGCAAGCCGGTTCGCAGCACGAGTCGTCCGGGCAACCGCAGCTGGCTTCGCAGCAGCTGTCAGCGGCACACGGGTCTTCGCAGCACGAGTCAGCGGCACAGCAGCTGGCTTCGCAGCAGCTCGACTTGCAGCACTTGTGCTTGGCGAACAGGTTCAGCAAGCAGCAACGCTTCTTGCAACCGCAACCCTTGTCGCAGCACGAGTCGCTCGGGCAACCGCAGCTGGCTTCGCAGCAGCTGTCGTTCGCACAGGGATCTTCGCAGCAGCTGTCAGTCGCACAGCAGCTGGCTTCGCAGCAGTTGTGCTTGTGCTTGGCGAACAGGCGTCCGAGCAAGCAGCAACGTTGCTTTCCGCAGCTCGATCCGCAGCAAGGATCTTCGCAGCACGAATCGCTCGGGCAACCACACGACTTTTCGCAGCAACAAGACGGCTCGCACGAGTCGCAGCCGCAGCCGCCGCCGAGCATCCGGTCCAGCATGCCAGCGCCGAAGCTCTGGCCTGCCAGGCACACGCTCACCAACAGCGCACCCAACAAGTTACCTTTCATCGATCCACGTCTCCTTTTGCGTGAGGGGCAACCACTGCGACATCTTGTCGTCACGGCGTTCGCGCGGCGGATCACTCCCTGTGACTGTCGTGGCGACAGGTTTCGGCCGAGGCGGCCGTGGGGCGGGAATGTACGGGGCGGGAGCTAAGCCGAGGCGGGGCCGAGGTCGGCAAGGCGGGTTGTCGCGGGGTCATCCCCACTGGTGGGCGGCGGCTCCGGTCGAGCCAGTCCATGGCTCGTTTTAGTAACTACCGGTTGCCGTCGCTCTATGCTTGTGTCGCAGTGACACGTTAGTGCTTTGCTTGCGACACCGGAGATATCGGCCGCTCCAAGAACAAGGCTTGAGCAGTGCGGAAGTAATTTTCAGCAAGTGGCTTACGTCGACTGTTAGGCAAACTTTGCCGCCTACGGAAGCCCTTCCCGGGGGTCCGATTGTAGGCCCCAAAGACTTGCCGGGACGTGGTTCACAGCCGGAAAATCTGCTATGGTTTAACAGGCTCGCTCTCTAGGTTGCTGGCGCGGCGCACTGCCAAGGCGGCAGGGTTGACGCACCCCTCGACAGCCACGCAACCGGCAAGGTCTACCAGGAACAGATCGACGGCGAGCGCTGGATTGAGAGCGGGGACTTTGCGCCCCGCTCAGCGTCTCCGACAGGCTAGGTCTGCCCAAGGCCGCGCCTTTGCAAGACAGTGTCTTCGAAAGTCAGTGCCTTCCGACCACATCCTGCCCTTCATCGCTCGTCCGGGGTTTACCAGGCAAGGCCCCGGCGCTCTCCGACCCTGCATGCACGCATTGAATCGCAAGAGAATCTACATGACGCTTCGACCGTTCGGCTTCGCTGCGACCTCGTGGACGTTCACTCGCCCGTTGGCTGCCCTGTTCACGGCGGCGGCCTTGCTCGCAACGAGCCACGCCGCCCATGCTCAAGAAGCGGCTCCCAAGCCTGCCGCAGCGCCGGTAGCAGCTCCGGCCGCTGAAAAAGAGTCCAAGCCCGAGCCGCCCAAAGAAATCGGAACGACGGCGCCCATCGACCCGATGGATTGGGCGAACTGGCGCGGCCCGCAACAGAACTCGATCTCGATGGAGAAGAACCTCATCGAGAAGTGGAACCCGAAAGGGGGCGCTAAGTCCAACCTGCTCTGGAAGCGTTCCGACCTCGGCACGCGCTCCACGCCGATCGTCCTCCGCGGGAAGCTGTACGTTACCGTTCGCGATAAGCCCGGCACCCCCGATGAGGGCGAGAAGGTCGTCTGCGTCGACGCGGCCACCGGCGAGCGCATTTGGGAATGCCGCCTCGACGTCTACCTCAGCGACGTCCCCGACACTCGCCTCGGTTGGTCGAACGTCGTCGGCGATCCTGAAACCGGTTTGATCTACGCCCAAGGCGTCGGCGGCCTCTTCGCCTGCATCGACGGCGAGACTGGCAAGATTGTCTGGTCGCGCAATTTGGTCGAAGAGTTCGGCACGATCACCACCTACGGCGGTCGCACCAACAACCCGATCATGTTCGACGACCTGGTGCTGATCAGCGCCATCTTGGTGAGCTGGGGAGATACGCCCGACTTTGACGGCCTGGCTCGTCCCGCTCACCGTTTCCTGGCGTTTGAGAAGAAGACAGGCGAGCTCCGCTGGCTCGCCGGCACGACCATTTCGCCCCCAGATACCAACTACAGCACGCCGGTCGCCGAGGTCGTCGGCGGCGAAGCGCAGCTGATCTTCGGCGGCGCCGACGGCAAAGTCTGGGGCTTGCAGCCGCGTACGGGCAAGCAGCTTTGGAACTTCCCGTTGAGCCAGCGGAGCATCAACGCTTCGCCGATCGTCATCGACAACACGGTGTACGTGGGGCATAGCGAAGAAAATCTCGTGGGCAGCACGCAGGGCGCCGTCGTGGCGCTCGACGCCACGCTCCGCGGCGACCTCGCCGGCAAGGAGAAGTGGATTCAATACACGCTGATGGCGGGCAAGAGCTCGCCGGTGATGGTGAACGATCGGCTGTGGATCGTCACCGATGGCGCGAAGCTCCAGATTCTCGACCCCGCGACGGGCGAGTTGGTCGGCAAGAAGGCGCTCGGCACCGTGATGCGCAGCACTCCGATCTACGCCGACGGCAAAGTTTACCTCTGCACCAACTCGGGCATCTGGTACACGCTCCGACCGAAGCCCGACGGAGCCGACGTCCTGCTCAAACAACGACTGAGCCAAGCCGACCAGAACGACGGCTCGCCGATCGTCTCGCATGGTCGCATCTACCTGCCGACTTCCGAAGCCCTCTACTGCATTGGCAGCAAAGACGCCGATCCGTCGGCCGATCCGCTGCCGACGCCCGAGCAAGAACCGCCGGTGACGGCGGACGAGAAGCCGGCGACCGTTTTGCTATCGCCCTACGACGCCACCCTGGCGCCGGAAGGCACGCAGAAGTTCACCGCTCGGCTTTACAACGCCCGCGGACAGTTTCTGAAAATCGCCACGCCGGAAGAGGTGAAGTTCACCGTCCAAGGCCCGGGCGAAGTCGCGGCCGACGGAACCTACACGGCGTCGAAGCGCGACGGGCACACCGGTTCGCTCGTGCTCGCGACTGTCGGCGCGTTGAAGGCAAAGGCCCGCGTCCGGCTTGTGCCGCCACTGCCGTGGCAGTTCGACTTCGAGAAAGAGAAGGACATGCCGCTCAGCTGGGTGGGCGGCCGCATTCGTTACGTGATTGAGGATTTGGAAGGGAACAAAGTCGCCAAGAAGCTCGACGTTCTGCCGACGCCCACGAATCCCAAGAATCAACTCGGCACCCGCAGCCAGCTCTTTATGGGCCCGAGCAGCATGCAGGATTACACCATTCAGGCCGATTTCCGGCTGACGGAAAAGAACGGCCGCATGCCCGACGTGGGCGTCAACAACAGCGGCTACACCGCCTCGCTCCGCGCGGGGGACCGCAAGCTGCGTCTCTACAGCTGGCTGGCCCACGACCACCGGACGGCGGCGGAGATCGACTTCGACCCGCAGCCGGGCGTCTGGTACCGCCTGAAGCTCCGCGTGGAGCAGAAGGACGGCACGGCGGACGTGAAGGCCAAGGTTTGGCTCCGCGACCAGGACGAGCCCAAGGATTGGTCGGTGCAGATGGTCGATAAGTCGCCGATCAAGGCCGGTAGTCCCGGTATTTACGGTCAGGCGCAAGAGGCCGAATTTTACATGGACAATATTTCGGTCATGGCAAACGAGTAGGGCGGGGCGTGCGTAGGGAATGGATACGCCCGCGTAATACCGCGGGGACCAGCCCCGCGGCTCGCCGTTTGGTTAATCATCAACGCGATTAGATCGAGCGTTTTTCATGAGTACACGAATTCTACGTCTGGCGGGTTTGTTCACCGCGGTTGGAATCAGCGGGGCGGGCGCGCTCGGACTTGCCGTCGCTGCCGACGTGCCGCAACCAAAGGAAACGCCGAAGCCCGCCGCTGCTGCAGCGCCGGCCGCTGCTCAACCGGCCCCGGCAGGCGAACCCAATGTGAATTGGTCGCAGTGGGGCGGTTCGTCCGCGCGCAACAACACGCCGGTCGGCAAAGACATCCCCACCGAGTGGGAGATCGGCGAGTTCGACTACAAGACCGGCGCCTGGGATCCGGCCGAAGCCAAGAACATTAAGTGGGTCTCGAAGCTCGGCTCGCAAACGTACGGCAACCCGGTCGTCCACAACGGCAAGGTTTTCGTCGGTACGAACAACGGCGGCGAGTGGATCAAGCGCTTCGGCGCCGGCACCGACCTCGGCTGCATGCTCTGCTTCGACATCAAGGACGGCAAGTTCCTGTGGCAGCATTCGAACGAGAAGCACCCCGCCGGTCGCGTTTACGACTGGCCGCTGCAAGGCGTCTGCAGCGCGGCGTACGCCGAAGGCGATCGCATTTGGTTCGTGACGAACATGGGCGAAATCCGCTGCCTGGACGTTGAAGGTTTCCACGATGGCGAGAACGACGGCCCGTTCGTCGACGAGCAGAAGGTCATCGATGCGCAAATCGCCCAACGCAAGGCGTCGCTCGCCGGCCAGATCAAGCAGTTACAAGCGACGCCGAATCCTGATCAGAAAACGCAAGACAAGATCAAGGCCCTCACCGCTCAGGCGAACACCATCTCGTCCGACCTGAAGATGGAAGCCGACGTCGTCTGGATCTACGACATGATGAAGGAGATGGGCATCTCGCAGCACAACATGTGCAGTTGCTCCATCACCTCGGCCGGCGACGTGTTGTTCGTCTGCACCTCCAACGGCGTCGACGTCGAGCACAACTACATCCCGGCGCCCGATGCGCCGAGCTTCTTCGCGATCGACAAGAACACCGGCAAGGTGCTGTGGACCGACAACTCGCCGGGGCTGAACATCCACCACGGCCAGTGGTCGTCGCCGACCTACGCGGTAATCGACGGTCAGGCGCAGGCTCTGTTCGGCGGCGGCGACGGCTACCTCTACAGCTTCGACCCCGCCGGCGAAAACGGCAAAAGCAAGTTGCTGTGGAAGTTCGACTCGAACCCCAAGACCTCGAAGCTCGAGCTGATGGGCAAGGGGACGCGCAACGACATCATTTCGACGCCCGTCGTCTACGACAACAAAGTCTACTTCGCCACCGGGCAAGATCCCGAGCATGGCGAAGGGATCGGCACGCTCTGGTGCCTCGATCCAACGAAGCGCGGCGACGTCAGCAAGGAACTCGCGTTCAACGCCTCGGATCCGAAAACCCCCATCCCCCACAAACGCGTCCAAGCGGTCGTTGAGAAGGACGGCGACTTCGCCCGTCCGAATCCGAACTCGGCCGTCATCTGGGAGTACAACGCCGTCGACCGCGACGGCGACGGGGAGATGGCGTTCGAAGAGACGTTCCACCGCAGCATTGGCACCGTCGCGATCCGCGACGACATTTTGTACATCGCCGACTTCAGCGGCATGTTCCACTGCGTCGACGCTCAAACGGGCAAGGTGAACTGGGTTTACGACATGCTGTCGGCAGCCTGGGGTTCGCCGCTGATCGTCGAGGACAAGGTTTACATAGGCGACGAGGACGGCGAAATCTCGATCTTTAAGCACTCGGCCGATCCGTCGGAAGCGATGCGGGAAGAAGATGGCGAGATGGTGCCGTTCTATGGAACCCGCAACATGGGCGCGAGCGTCTACAGCACGCCCGTCGTCGCGGGGAACGTGCTGTATATCAGCAATCAAACGCACTTGTTCGCGATCACGCCAGACGGGAAGTAGGTCGACGACCATGAAAAAACGCGTGCTCGACGTCGGCAACTGCGTGCCGGACCATTCGTCGATCAAACACTTCCTCGGCAAGCACTTCGACTGCGAGGTGCTGCAAGCTCACGGCGCCGAAGATGCGCTCGCGGCGCTGCGCTCGGGCCCGGTCGACCTGGTGCTGGTGAACCGCAAGCTCGACATGGATTACTCCGACGGCATTGAGATTATCCGTCAGATCAAAGCCGACGCCGATTTGGCCAAGGTGCCGGTGATGCTGATCACCAACTACGACGAGCATCAGCAGGCGGCGATGGAAATCGGCGCCCTCCGCGGCTTCGGCAAGCTGGAACTCGCGAAGCCCGAGACCGCAGCGAAGCTGCAGCCAATTCTCGGCGAGTAGCGACGCGCTAGTAGCCGCAGCTCAACGAGATGCCGGAGCGGCGCTCGGCACGATCCGCCACCTAGCGCTCAAGAAAGCGCCGACCGTCAATTAGCTCGCTCCGGCGGGTCGTTGACCCGCGGCTGCGGCGACTACTCGACGATCTGCTCTTTGACGAGCTGCACAAAGTGGGGCGACTTTCCCGACTTCGTAAGTTCGTCGGCCTTCTTGTCGGCCCCGGTGCGATCGCCGAATTCGTAGACGGCGACGCGACGCATCGTCTGATTGAAGACGCCCCAGAAAGCCTTCAGGCGGACTTCTTTGGTGCGGACGCGCTTGACGACCTTCTTCTTTTCGACCGCGCCGTCCTTCGAAGCGGCGGCCTTTTTGGCGACCTTCTTCTTAACGACCTTTTTGACCTTGGCGGCGGCCGCTGCCTTCGGGGCAGCCTTCTTCACGACAGTTTTCTTCACAGGTGCAGGTGCTTTCTTGACCGCCTTCTTGGCGGCTTTCTTCTTCACTGGCGCCGATTTGGCGACAGGTTTAGCCACCTTCTTAGGGGGCGTCTTCTTTTTAGCTGGAGCAGCTTTCTTCGCTGGTTTCTTGGCCATAGACCCGCACATCCCGTCGGTATAAAGGCAGTCAGCTAGCTCCCGAAATGTAACCTATTGACAATCGATTGCCTAGCGGCCCCGACGAGCCGCGCAACCCCTCTCTACAACACGCTTCCTTCCAGGATCACGCCAATACTCTTCGCCCGCGCGGTAAGCGACGGTTGGAAGTAAACCATCGGTCGCAATTTGTGACTGCCGATGTGCGTTCGGTAACGGTAGCGAGCGTAGAGGAAGCTCGACTCGACCATGTCGCGCGGCAACTTTCCTTGGTCGACCTTCTCGACAACCTCGGCGATGTACTCGAAGTCGGCCTTCGTCTTCGCTTTCAAACCGACCCGCAGCATGTCGTAAAGATTGACCTGACGGCCCCCCGCCTTCAAACGATCGGAAGGCGTTACCGGCGTTGGCAGGTTCTGGATTTCAATCGCACGGCCCGGCGCATCGATGACGGCGTTGGCAATGAGCGCCGCCAGGGCGATCAGGCCAAGGACGCGCGCTGTGGGTCTGAATTGCATGAGAGATGTCCTCCGTCGCGTTGGGGAAGGTGCGTCGGACTGGTGGTTTGTTTGCGTTGAGCGAACGGCACTAGCCGGAAGGCCACGCCTTCCGGCTGGCGGGCGAGGCTCCGCTCGGCGCGCAGCGGAAGCCGATTTTCGCGAGGCGACTTGTACCTGGCGGGGCAGGGGGCCGGCAAGGCCGGTTTACGGGGCTGGGAGGGCCTGAATCGCTGTTTCCGGGCGTTTGCAGAGCCAGCCGGGGCCGAATGCTTGCCTCCGAGGGGGCGCCGGTGGTCATAATGGAGGGGTGAGGTTCGACGGCCGGGGGCGAGGACGCCCCGGCTCGCTTGAACCGGTTTCGTCATCTCGACGTGTAGGCGGATTGCCATGCTGATCGTTCCAGGAGCTGCCGGTCGCGACACGTGCGATCGCCCCGCAAAAATCTCGCGGCGCGAACTCCTCCGCGTCGGCGGCTCGTCGATCTTAGGCCTCTCCCTCGCCGACCTCCTCGGACTCCAGCGAGCCGGGGCGTCCCCGCCCCCAGCCAGCGCCGCAGCCAAAGCCCCCCACGGTTTCGGCGCCGCGAAAAGCGTCATCATGGTCTACCTCCAAGGCGGCCCCAGCCACCTCGACCTCTGGGATCCCAAACCCGACGTTCCCGACAACATCCGCAGCGTCTTCAAACCGATCTCGACCGTCATCCCCGGCGTGCAGTTCACTGAGCTGCTCCCGAAGCTCGCGCAAACGATCGACCGCACCACGCTCATCCGCTCGCTCGCCTACGAACCGGTCGGCCTGTTCAACCACACAGCCGCCATCTACCAGATGATGACCGGCTACACGACCGACAAGGTCAGCCCGTCAGGCCAGCTCGAACCGCCGAGCCCGAAAGACTTCCCGAACTTCGGCGCGCAGATCACGGCGCTCAAACCGTCCAGCGAGCCGATGCTGCCGTTCGTGATGTTGCCGCGACCGCTGCAAGAGAGCAACGTCATCGGCAAAGGGGGCACGGCCGGGTTCCTCGGCAAGGCGTACGATCCGTACACGCTCTATCCCGACGGCGACGATCTCGACCTCCAAAAGATGGAGCGGATCAGCGTCGACGACTTGCAGCTACGCGCCGAAGTGCCAGCGTCGCGTTTGCTGCGTCGCGCGCGGCTCCGCGATGCGATCAGCCAAGGCATGCCGTCGCTCGAGCGAGCCGTCGCCGACTACAAGCTCGACGAAAACTACACCCGCGCGCTCGACCTCATCGTCAGCGGCCGCGCACGGCAAGCGTTTAATCTCAGCCAAGAATCAGATCAGCTCCGCGAGGCTTACGGTAAGAACGCCTTCGGCCAAAGCTGCTTGCTCGCGCGGCGACTGATCGAAGCCGGCACGCGCGTCGTCGAAGTGCTGTGGCCCAACGTCGCCAATGGAGCGAACCACTCGTTCGACACGCACACCGAACTGAGCACGCGGCTCAAGAGCGTGGCGGCGCCGATGCTCGACGCGGGGCTGTCGATGCTGGTCAACGATCTCGACCAGCGGGGGATGCTCGACGACACGCTCGTCGTCGCGGTCGGCGAATTCGGCCGCAGCCCCGAGCGGGGTCTGAGCACCTCCGGCAACGCCAACAGCGACGACGGCCGCGACCACTGGCCCTACTGCTTTACCGGCCTGATGGCTGGCGGCGGCATGAAGCGCGGCTTCGTCTACGGCCGCAGCGACAAAACCGGCAGCGCTCCCGCCGACAATCCGGTCCACCCAACGGAGCTCCTGGCGACCGTCTACTACGCCCTCGGCATCGAGCCGCAGACGATTGTCTACAACCATCTGAAGCAGCCACGGGAGCTGGTGAAGGCCTCGGCGGTGACGGGGCTGTTCGCTTAGGCGATTGCTCGATTCTCGCCACGACGACGCGACGGACACGACGAAATTCAGAACTACGACGATTTCCTCTTTACGCCGTGACTGTCGTGCCGTCGTGGTTAAATTTCTCTCTCTTCGATTCGCGCAAATTCGCGAAATCCGCAGCAATGCGGCACTGTCGGCACAGCTTTTGCGATCGAAAATATTCCGCGCAGCCGCTATTCCGCGAACTAAAATTACGGTGTAATGTCCGTCCCTCGCGGGAGAAACAATCACGCCCGCGAGCCGAGCGAACCGATAGGTTTGCTGCACCGTAACAAAGACTCCCTGGCGATGGCGCCAGCGAGATAACGAATCAAGCTTCTGGTCAAGATTTCGGCGGGAGGACCATTTAATCGGATAAGGCCTGCATCGGCAACATGGCAGCGCGCAGCGCTGTTCGAAGCACGTCTTTCTTCCAGCGACTCCACCCAGTCGCAATCAGGCCGGAAGTTTGTTACACGAAAAAGGTCGCGAGTTGGCTCACGCCGCTCGCGACCTTTTTTCGTTGGCGCCGCAGCAACCGCGCTCATCGCTCATCTTTCAAATTGAGCGTCGTCCCTCAGCAGACGCAATTCGCGTTCGATCCACTCTTCGGTGCTGCGGCGAAAGGGGAAGCTGGCGGCAATGCACGCGAGCAGCGCCGCGGCAACGGCGATCGAGTAGGGCTGTCGTTCCGTCATATAAGCCATCCCGTTGAAGAACGCCGCTCCCTCCAGTAACGCCGCGCGGACGATCACTCTCGAGTGCAAACCGGCCAGCACCCAACTAATTGGATCGCCTCCGTTCGCAGCGATGGATTGCCGAACTTGCGGAGCAGAGATTCCTCGCCGATGCTGAGCGGTCATGATCGTCGGCAAGATCAACGAACCAACAAACGCCAGCCCGCCAGTCACTGCCGCCCACCGGGCGAGCCCCTGCGCTGCATTCGGGCGAGGCTCTCCGCCCTGTACCGCGATAAAAACCAAAAACGACGCCGGCCCTGCGATGAGCGCCAGCAAAATGATTCGTTGAACGTTCAACGCAGAAGCAATGGTCGATTTCTGCTCCGGTGTCAGCACGAAGACGATCCTCAAGAAAGTTGCAGGAGAGGCCCGGTTTCACGCCGGCATGCTAGCACATTCGCCGCCCCTGGGACGATATTGCTAGTAGCATCGGCTCGTCTGTTCGCTCGCGGCGGCAAACGCTACAGTTTGCCGACTATTCGACCGAGCTTACTGATAGGGCCCCGTGCGCAATCATTTCACCGCACTCGCCCCGCGACCGTTAGCGATACAGGTGACGCCATGGAAGGCTTCGACGCAGCTCAAGGAGTCGTGCTCAACGACTCCGCCCACCAGTTGATCAACGACGTGCTGGTCTGGATCGGCTTCGGCACGGTCATCGGGTTGGTCGCCAAGGGAATCATGCCAGGCCGCGATCCGGGCGGCGCCATCGCCACCGTCCTCATGGGGATCGGCGGCACGATCATGGGTTGCGGCGTCGTTAGCCACTTCACCGAAGGCGAACGCATCGTCCCGATCAGCCCGCTCGGCATGCTCGTCGGCGTCGGCGGCACGCTGCTGATCCTGTTCTTCTACAAGCTGCTAAGCGGCTACTACTTCCTTGAAGGCGATTACCAAACCCGCGCCTCGCGGCTGCGACTTGGCTACTCGAAGCGCCGTCGTAGCGCGGCGACGTATGAGGATTGAGGTTTTGTCTGTTGTCAGTGGTCCGTGGTCAGTTGCTTGCTGCTGTCGCAGGACTCAACATCCCCGCGTTTAGCAACTGACAACTGACCACGGACAACTGACTCATGCCGCCAAAGCGGCAACCGGCAGGCTGCGACCGAGATTTGGACACCGAGCATCTCGACCGAGCACTGCCGGCTGCCTGGGCAGGGGAAACCGCCGTGAGGCGAACGCCCCCGGCGCGTCTCCAGCAAACGAAGAGCCCCGACCTGGATCGGCAGGCCGGGGCTACGTCGCGTCAAACCAAACGACTGCGGCAGCTTAAGCCTCAGTTGTTCGGAAACTCGTACACCAGCTTCGCCGGCGGCACCTTCGAAGCAATTTGCCGATAGGCGTCGGTCAGCTGATTCTCCATCGCAGCGACCGTGCTTCCGCCGGGAACGTTCATGTAAATGCCGCCGCCAGCGTAGGCGATGGCTTGCATGAGGGCCCGATCTGCGTCGGCGCCAACCGCGAACGTATGAATCGTGGCGCCACGGTCGATCGCCTTCGTCGCTTCGTAGAAGGCGTACTGCTTGTACTTGTCGGTCGTCGTGTAGTTGGCTGTCCCGTTACCGTCGTAGTCGGTCCAGTCCTTCCACTTGAAGCTGGCGGGCAAGCTCCAATTCGCCGGGCAGCGATTGGCCTGTCCGTCGGTCATCACGATCATCGTCGGCCGGGCGCCGTAGCGCGAGAAGCCGTCGTCGTTCGGATCGCTGTCGACGCCGAGCAGCAGCTCGCGACCTTTGAGGATGCCGTCGCCCATGCCGGTGTAGTCGTCGTAGTGACCAGCCTGGTGCCGACGCTGAATGTTATCGAGCGTCGCGTAATCCGCCGTGATCGGATCGGCGCTGATGTCGATGTCGACCTCGCCGTCGTGATGGTCCCATTCTTTGACGGCGTAAGAACCGTAGCTCACGACGCCGACCTCGTCGCCGAAGTCGAGATCCGTCAGGAAGTTGAAGAACAGCGACGTCCCTTGCTTCACCGCGTGGAACGGATAGTGCGGGGTCCGCCACAAATCTTCCGATTCGTACCAGCCGTTCTTGCTGTTCTGCAAGTAGCTAAGCAGCGTGCGGTAACCGTACTTTTGCTTGTACGTTCCGCTCAGGCCTTTCGTATAGGTGATGTACGCCTTCCATGCCGTGTCGCTGGCAGTCGCGCTGAGCTTCGCGTTCTGCTTGCCGTTGCTAGCGCGGCCTGACTGCGGGAACGGATACTTCGCCGAGCCGTCGCTGTTGCGGGCGTTGAGTTGCAACGTCGTGAAGATCGTGTTCACGTCAGTGCTGCTCACGGAAGTGCCGGCGGCCGATTTCACCTGACCGAAGCCGGCCGCGGGGAACTTGCTCACCGTCGTGTTGGGCCATTTCGGATTGGCCGCTTGCAGAGCCGCCCACATCGCATCGAGTTGGGCTTCAACCTGAGCTTGCGACAACGCACTGTCGCCAAGCGTACTGTCATCGTTCATCGAAGCCGAGAAGTCGAGTACGACAACCAAGTCGCGGGCTTCGACGAACGCCGTCGCCGACGCGGTGATCGGCACCTTCGAACGGCCGACGGCCCAACCGAAGGCCAACGGTAACTGTCCGTCCGGGGCATCGACGTTTTCGTCGGTGCGACGGCCGACGACCTTCACGACGTTGAACGGCGACGCGCCCCAATGAATGGGCCACGTGCCGGTCGCATCGTCGAACACCCGCTTGCCGAACTTCACGTCCTGGGAGGGATCGATGTACAGGCCGTTGGCTTCGGCGACCTGTGCCGCCATGGAGCGAGCCTGTTCGACGGCAATCGAATTGGCGTCGACGTTGGCCGAGCCTTGGCCCTGACCAGCGGCGTGAATGGCAGCCGAAATCTCTTGCGCCGCCGCAAGGGCCGACGCGTCGACCGCGTTCTGCATCTTGGTGCTGGTGAGCACCATTCGCCCGGCGTCGACCGACAGGGCGACGAAGGCGAAAAGCGCGACCAGGCAGAATCCAGTGAGGACCAGGATCACGCCGCGTCGCGGCGGCGTGACACGGCGCGGTTGCCGTGGCGCGGAGGTGCGCTGGATGTCGGGTTCGAGTTTCATGGCAGGATCTCCGAGAAGCACGAGGGGCCGCGGGGGCGTGCGGCGGGGCAGGAGCAGGAGGCAGGCAGGAGTAGCAGGCGGTTAGTTGGCGACGACCGCTCGACCGTTGCGGAACGTCAGCGCGGAATTCAAGGTGTAGTCGTTGGCGTTGCTCACCGGGGTGTAGCTAACGTCAGAATAGGGAACCTCGACGCGAACTTGGAACAGCTTCATATCGTTCGCACGGTCATCGAGATTGAATTCATGGCTCGGGTCGTCGGCGGCGGTGACCTTCACCTTGACCTTGTCGGGATTGATGTTGTTCGAGGCGAGGTAGTTTTTGACGTCGTCGATCAGCTTTTGATTGGCGGTCTTGCCGCCGAGCATCATGCCGGAGCGATCGAGCGCGGCGAAGCGGGCTCCCTCGCGAGCGGCGGTTTCGAGACAGTTCTGCACGCTATAAACTCGCGAGAGCTCGACGAGCCCTACGATCACGGCAAGCAGCAGCGGGGCGACTGCGGCGAATTCGACGGCAACGGCGCCGCGTCGTGCGGCTGGCTTTAGGGAGCGGCGATTCCAACGTCGCTGAGGGGTGGCGGGAGACATGGCATGGGCTTCCTATGTAGTGGACATCACTCGTGTCGCATAAAGGCTTGAGCGTCGAGGGTGACGCCGGCCAGGAAAGGCATTGGAAGCACCGATACGTCGTTGTAGTTGACGCTGGCGCGGACGACGAACATCTGCCGAGGCTCGGCCTCGGTTAGTTGCATAGGAGGCAATGCTTGGACTTCGGCGTCCGTGGTCGGCCAGACGGCGCCCGAATCAAGCGAGCTGGCGTCCTGCACATAGACGTTCACCTTGGTCGCGTCGATTGCGGAGCCGAGCGTCTGACGAACCCTCGCGACGACTTGCTCCGTCGTCGGGCCCTGCATCGAGCCCATGCGAGCGGCGGTGCGGCAACCGCTTTGCAGCAGGTTGATCACCATCGTCGCATGGCCGAACTCGATGATCCCCAGCAGCAGCAGCACATAGACGGGCAACACGACCGCCGTTTCAACGGCGGCGGTGCCGCGGCGTTGCGCCGGACGTTTCCTGAGGTGCCGCATGGTGCGTCTCGACTGGCGGGTCCGTCTCGCGAGTCTGTCGGTGTGCGCCGCGCAGCGTCGAACGCCGTGCGGGCACGCGTGAAAGAGCGGAGCGAAACGAAAAGGGGCAGGGGATAAGGCAACGAAAAGGAGGGCGAGAAGCCCTGCCGCGGCCCCGCGTCGCCGAGTTTTCGGCAGGCGCATGGCCGGGCATTACAACCCTAGGTCACGAATGAGGAAGGCGCCGGATCGGGTAGAAAAGATTCGGACTTTTTTGCCGGCTAGGAAGGCCCGTGAGCGCCAAACTAGCCCCGGGCTCCGCCCGGGGGTTGGCGCCCATTCCGGTGGATGTACGCCTACGGAGTGTGTGAAGCGCACTGGAACGCTAATTACTCGAGGTTCGCGAAAGATGAACTCTGAGGTCCCCTCCCCTTGAGGGGGAGGGAGCCAGAGCATTTGGTCGGTGTGGCAGAGTGGCCGAAAATCGTGACGGACAAGCGCGATCCACTTTGCTAAGGTGAAGTTCTCCCAGGCGATGCCGCGCGCCGAGCCGATCTTTGACAACCCGCCGCCTTCACGAAGTTCGCAGCGCCGAGAGGGCACTCGAACGGCCAAGCTTCATGTCGCATTTCGCCATTAATGTCGCCTCGCGATAGTGGACGACGACCACGATTCGCCGCAATGCGTTTCAAACCAACGCGTTAGAGCGACGCCTTAGTGTCGCCTAAAATCGATATCGCGTCGCAGGGCGACGCGACACCTAGCCCCGGGCTCCGCCCGGGGGTCGGTTTCCACTCCGCCAAAGGTTGCCCCAACGTCACGTCACCCCCGGTTGGAGCTAGGGCTAGAAATGCCGCAAGCCGCCCCCGAAGGAGCGGCTCGCGTGGCATTTCGAATTGTCGCTGACCGACGATCGACCGCTTAGCGGTAGAAAATCGGGCGGATGAAGTCGACCTTGCTCGTCGAGACGGCGAGTTCGCCGAAGTTGTAATCCTTCGCGGCGAAACCGCTGTTCAGCGTCACTTGCTCGATCGAGTCGGAATCGCCGGGGCCCTGCGGGTCGAGACCCGTGAAGCCGTTCTGACCGATCAGCATTTCACCGAGCTGATTGAACGTGTTACCTACTGCGTCCTTACCGTCCTTGTACTTCGTCGGCTGCGTTTGGAAGACGTTGTAAGTCCCTGGCGTGAGGTTCAGGAACTGGTAGTAACCATTGACGTCCGTCACCGTGGTGCGGCTGACCGCGGCGCCGAAAATGTCGGTGCCGGTCAGCGTCAGAATCACGCCGGCAATCGGCTTCTCGCCCGCTTCCTTGACGCCGTTGTCATTCTTGTCGACGTAGACGTAGCCATTGAGGCTTGCCGGATCGACCTTCACAACCGTCGGCTCGGTGTCCTTGTTATTGGCGTAGGTGATTTCGATCTCGTTGCCCGCGACTGTGATCTCGTTCAGCAGCGTGCCGCTAAACCCTTGATCCACTTGCACGTAGATCGTAAACGTGACGACGTCGCCCGGCGCCATCGTGCCGAGGTTGTAGGTCAACTCGCGGCCCAGGTGCGACTCCAACGCCCGCGACGTCGACATGTAGGCCACGCCGCTCGCTGGGAGCGTGTCGACGACCTTCACGCCCGTAGCGATCGACGGACCGTTGTTGGTGACCGTCACCGTGTAGTAGAAGATTTCGCCCGGCGCCACAGGATCGCGGCTATCGATCTTGTCGATGGCGAGGTCGATCTTCGGGATCACCGGGATCTCGACCTCGTCCTTGTTGTTCAAGATGTATTCTTCGTTCGGAGCGCTGACTTCGGCCTTATTCAGCAGCGAACCGGTGGCGTTCGCCTTCACATCGACTTTGATCTTGATGATGATCACCGCGCCCGCGGCCATATTGCCGAGGTTGCCGGTGATCTTGCCGTTCGAGTGCGTAAGGTTGATGCCAGCCTTGTCGATGGTAAGCGACTTGTAGGTCACGCCATCCGGGAGCGTGTCGAGGAACGACACGTTCATCGCGGTCGACGGCCCGTCGTTCACAATGCGAACCGTGTAGTCCAGCGTTTCGGTCGGCGAAGCGCTGGTTTGGTCGATCGACTTGTCGAGTACCAGGTCGAAGCCGAAGAAGCCGAAGTCGACCGTCATGTTGGCGGCGATCAGCGAGATGCCTTGGCTGACGACGCCTTGGCCGGCGAGCAGGATGCCGTTGTTGTCGTTGTCGACGCCGTTGTCGGGATCAGCCGCAACGCCGGAGCTCGGCTTAAGGCCTTCAAGCGACTGGCCGGCGCCGAAGTTCGCCGCGTCGACCTGCACAATGTACTTGCCGGGCAGCAGGTCGGTGAACTGATAGTGGCCCGTGCCGTTGGTCGTGGTGGTCGCCACGAACGTGTCGACGCCGGGCGTAAATTGGTTGTTGTTGTCGGCGTCGATGAACAGGTTCAGCTTGACGCTGCCGATGCCTTGTTCGCTGCCGTCGAGGGTGCCGTTGTTGTTGGCGTCGTTCCAAACGCGATCGCCGAGGTTGATCCGCTCGTACGCGGTGAAGTCGGCGGTCTTCGTCGTGAGACCGATGACGCCGACCAGCGAGACCATGCCGTCGACGGCGGTGACGCCTTCGAAAGTGAGTTCGATCGCGCCGACGTTGCTCCAATCGATGCCGCCGCCGGAGCTGCTGCTCGCCGAGCCGGCGAAGTTGAACGTGAGCTGGGCCGTCGCGGCGCCGCCGTTCGTTTCCGGCACAGTGGCAGTGAATTCGCTCCACTTGCCAGCGTTGGTGTAAACCTTCAGCTTGACGACGCTGTTCGGATGATCGGCGCCAACCTTCAGCACGATGCCAGTCATCGTGTTGCCGTTGAACGACCGGAAGTCGAGACCGCCGAGGCCGGTCGGGTTGAGCGAGGTAGCGCTGCCGTCCTGCCCGTCCCAGACGACCTTGGCGTTGCCCTTCACCATGCTGCCGCTGGCAAGCCGCAAGAAGCCGCCGCCGCTGATCAGCGAAACCGACGAGTAGATGTCGGTCCCCTCGGTGAGGACGACGTGCATGTCGCGCTCGCCGCCCATGACGCCGGTGTCAGCCTTCGTTGAATTGTCGGCCGACGGCAGCGGAGGCGCGGCGCCGGCGATCTGGTTCGACTCGAAGTCGTCGATCGTCTGGCCAATGGTGCCGTTCGACTCGTCGGCCGTGATGTTGATTTCTTGCAGCCCGCCGCCCGACTTTGTTTGGTAAGCCGACGGCAGCGTGAGCTTGGCGAAGTACTTGCCGGCGCCGAGCCCGGTAAAGCGGTACTGGCCGAAGGCGTCGGTCGTCGCGACGCCGCCGATGGCCACGTCGCTCGCGTCGAACGTGCCGTTGCCGTTGTCTCGATAGAGCTGAACCGAAGCGCCGGCGACGAGCGTATCGTTGGCAGCGTTGCCGTCGTTCTGCACGTCGAGCCGTACGGTGCCGACGATTTCGGCCATGTCGGCCGCCATCATCTGCCGCGACTCAAGCGATTCGAAGCCGAAGCCCTGCTTGCGGCGAAGGCCCTTGGCGAGCGGCTTGGCAGCGCGAGCCGGGGCAAACTTGCGGAACAGCGACTGCGGACTGAAACGGAATGGCGCCATGCGAGCACCCTCAACAACGAGTTCAGCGAATTCCAGGGAGGACGACTTTGGTGTGTTATCGGCCAGAGAGGCCGACACAATCCGCACAGATTCCCAACAGGCGGACGATTTCCGCGCACCGCGCCAGCACTCCCAGTCGGCCGCGACTTCGGAAGCGGCAGAACTAGGCGACGCGCGGCGAGAAATTGGCGGTTCGTCGCGGGCTGCAGCGTGACAGGCGATCGAACGCGCGACCCCGCAAAACATGCTGCTGCGAGCGGGCCGCGCTCCGGGCCGCCAGCGTGCAACGGGCGAAAACGCGGGCCAATTCGAGTAGGCTAAGGGCTGGCGATCTTCAAACCCAACGGCGAGAGGCGACGAGTGCTTAGCTCCATAGACGACCGTTGCGGCAGTCGACGCTTGCTAGCGTTCCTCGCGTTTCTCGTGCTGGCGACCTCCGCCACTGATAGCACCGCCCAGTGCTACGACGCGACCATCGGCCGGCAACTGGCCGACGTACCGGGCAGCGTTCCGGTGGAGGTCGTTTACTACGCGTACCCGTGGACGCCGGACAAGTACCAGGTCGAGGCACTGGGGCATCGCGGGCAGATCGTGACGCTCGACTACGAACCGACGGTGCTATCAGGCGACCGGCGGCAACCGCTCGATCCCAAAGAAGCTTCGCTGCAAGAGATCGCTCAAACGCACCGCGAACTGCACGATGCGCTCGAAGCCATTCGTGCTCAGGCCAAGCAAGAGCAGACGCGAATCGGAATCTACAGCTGGTTCGAACACACGCCGGGGAACGGCGATTTGATTCTCAGGCAACCGAAGCAGTATTTCGACAACGTGCAAGCGACAGCCCGCTTGGAAGTCGCCCCGGGTAAGACGATCCGCGATCAGCTCGTTGACATGGGAGGCGTCAACTGGACGAGCAACTATGTGCCGGAAGGGTGGAACAACGACACCTGGGGGCTGCAGAAGTTTCTCATCCTGTGCGAGCGAAAAGCAGCGGCTCTCGAAGCGGCTGGCGTGCCGAGCGTTCCGCAACTACGACCAGTGACCGTCGGCAAGGGAGGCGAAAAGCCGGTGCGCGAAGCAATCGTGCGGGCCTGGGTGCTGTGGGCGCGAAACCGCTACGGCAACCAGTGGGCGATTTGGGCGAAGGAAGGCGAAGTGACGCCCGAATTCAAATCGTGGCTAAAGTAGCTGTGCCGCCAAACGACAATCGCCACGGCGCGTATGTAGGCGCGCCGTGGCGATCAAGTTCTTTCGTTGTTGCGCGTCAGCAGCAGCCGACTACCACTGATACTCGAGCCCCGCGCTCAACCCGTGCGCCCAGAAATCGTTCTGGCGATAGGTGAACTGCGGGCGAGCCGGCAGTCCGTCCGGATCGGGCGGATTGGCGAACGGCAGATTGCCCGGGTTGACTTCCAGGTCGATCTGATCGCCGGGACGAACGACGTTGCTCCAGTAGAGGAACGTGTAGCCGCCGGTCAGTTTCAATCGTTCGGTCAGCTTGTAGCCAAGCGTGACGCCCAACTGCGGCAGGACGCTCAGTTCGTTGCGTTCATACTGGCCGATGTTGCTATCCTGAGCGAGCAGACCGCCGCTGCCGGTTTCCGACGCCGCGCCAGGTTCAGTCCGCACGGTGTAACCGTTGATGTTCACCCGCTGCCGCGTCGAGCCAATGCCGAGCTTCGACAGCAATTCCAACGACCAACGACGGTATTCCCAGTCCCACAGGAAGCCCAACTCGCCGCCGACGAACTCGTTGCTCGTCTGGAAGATGTCGTTCACTTGGAACGTCGTGCCGACGTCGGTTGACGGAGCGATGACTTCCAGGTTCTCTTGAACGGCGAGTCCTTCCTGCAACTGCGCCCAGCGGAAGCCGAAGTAAACGTCCGTGTGACGCGTTCCTTTGCCGAAGAGCGTCGCGCAAGGCCCGTTGTTGACGCCAGCCCCGCAGCCGCCGACTTGGCTGCCGCACGTTACCGGATCGCCGCAGCAAGTGTTCCCCGCGGCACAACACAGGTTGCGACGGAGGCCGATGCCTGCCGATTGGAACTGGCTGTCGATGTCGACCGATACCGTTCCGCGAATGCCGGGGAAGGAAACGTCTTCCACCGCGTTCAATCCAGTGGTGGCGTCGATGAAGGGCCGACCGACGATCGGAAACGTGCCGTTGCCGCCGTCGGTGAAGTTCGTATCAATCTGGCCGAAGCCGAAGTACTCGCCTTCGATCGCCGTTTGACCGTAGTCGTCGAGCCAGTAGCCTACTCGCACGCGTCCGCCACTGCGGATGCCGGCGAGCACGTCTTGGTTGCCAAAGACGAGATAGGCGTTGTCGAAGGTATCGTCCGTCGGATCGTTCGGCGTTCCGTTGTTGCCTACTTCGCCGCGCACGACCAGCGGCGGCACGTACATGCCGTCGGCCCACCAGGCGAGATACTCGCCGCGGACGTATAGAACGGGACGCGAACCGTACCCGCAGCCGCCCTGCGCCTGGCAGACAGCGCTGCCGCACGTCGAACAGCCTTGCAAGTGGCCGCCGGCGCTTTCGTCGAGGTAGAGCGGATCGGCGCCTTCTGACATGTTGATCGGATTGCCATGCTCGTCGACCCAGTTGCCCGAGTCGCCGTCGACCATCGACTGCGGATCGGGAATCGGATCGGGGAGCGCTTCCATCGCGGGCTTCGCGGCGGCAGCGCCCTCAGGGGCGTCGGCGAGCGTCGGCGTCGCTTCCAGCGGAATCTCGGCAGCGGCGAGGCGGACGTCGCCGCCGCTCGCGCCGACAACGGCGCCGGCTGGGCGTGCGACCTTGGGCAGTTCGAGTTGGCTTGCCAACAGCGTGTGCCCCGTGTCACGGCGAACCGTGATCGTTTGTCCCAGGTAGTGGTCGAGATTGACCGTCGGCGTCGGTTCGACGTACCGCTGGATGCCGCCATAGCGGTCGATCAGCACGTACGGCGGATTGCCGTCGTCGGCCTTCGGGTTGCGAGCGAGACGCGCCGTCCACTGCGGACGGACCGAGGCTTTGCTCGTTTGGCCGTTAAGCGCTTTCTTCACGGGCGCGTCGGAACGGCTTCCTTCAGCGGCGGAATCGAAGAGCGAATCGATCGCCGCTCCGGCCGCCAATTCGCCGCCGCGCGTGGTTCGTCGCGGTGCAGCCGTTTGCGCGCTGGCGGAACTTGCCGTCAGCAGCGCGACTAGCGCAGCGAGCATACCCCAGCCGCCGCACCGGGCCATACGGCTGCGGCGCGCGGAATAACATCCCTGATTCATGAGGGTTCAATCCCTTGGGCAACGCCAGGCCATGGTTCGGCCCCACAGCGTCGCTGGAAATATGACTGCACGAAGAGTGCGCGAAAAGCGGCGGGGCTTTTATCAGAGTCGCGGAGATTGCGCCAAGAGCAGTTTTACGATTTTTTCATGACGGCGAATCAAGCCAACAGATCGGCCAATAAAAAAAGCCGGGCGCCAACGTTCGCTGGCGCCCGGCTTCGCATGAGTAAGAATGTTACCGCTTCTGACGGACGCTGCGGATCGGGGCGGCCTGGTAGTAGCCGCCAGGGTTGCCGTACATCCCGCCCTGCTGTTGGAACACGGCAGAGTGACCGGTAGGGGCCCGATCTTCCGAACCGGTCGGATCGTACGGCGGCTTGGTAGCCAGTTGCTGCAATTGTTGCTGCATCTTGATGTTTTGAGCCATCAACTTGTCGTTCGCCTGCTGCTGTTCAATCTGCGGGCGCACGTTCTTGAAATAGTTCGTCGTCGTTGAAGTGAAAGGATTGTCGGCGACGAGGCCAAGGTAGGGGCTCGTGCTCGGTCCGCGTTGCACCTGCGAGAAGGGCTTGGAGCGAGTAGCAGCTGCAGGTTGCGTTCCCCCCACTCCCTGGAACAAGTTACGGTTCACGCTGGAGTAGTTATATCGCGGCACAGCTGAATTGTAGACGCCGGAGCGAAAGCGGTTACTCGAGAAAGCCGATGCGGAAGTTCTTCCTAGAAATGCGTTCGACTGAACCTTGCCGTAATTCGGCATGCTTTGCTGGGCATGGGCCTGTATGGCGCCGCAGGCAACGAGCGTCAGAGCCATCATGATTTTCTTCATCGCGAATACTCCCGGCAACGACGGCGACTGCCGGCAATCGGCAGTCCACGGCAAGAAAAGATCGAGTGGAATGTTGATCACAATTCTACGCGGGGCCTGCGGGGGGGACAAATTTCTGGAAATCTGCCTAGTCCCCCGACTGGCTAACTTCCACTCTAGTCGCCAGCGCCCCGGACCCCAGCGACAAATTCGCCGGGTTCCGAGCGAATTCCTTCGCCCAGAGACGCTTCCGCCGGTGCAATCGCGACCGCCGGTCGCCGCTCGCGAATTCGCTGCGATCTGTCTCGCTACGGCCGCTTAGCCCGCCGTTTCGCCGCGAAAAAGTCGGTCAGCACCTGCCCGCACGGCTCGCGGAGTACTCCCTCGACGACCGCTACGCGGTGGTTCAATCGCTCGTCCTCCAACAATCGATACAAACTGCGCACCGCCCCCCCTTTGGGATCGAGGGCGCCGAAGACGACGCGGGGAATACGAGCCTGGACAATCGCGCCGGCGCACATCGGACACGGCTCGAGCGTCACGTACAGGGTACAGTTCTCCAGCCGCCAGTTTTGCAGGGCGGCGGCCGCCTGCGTGATGGCGATCATTTCGGCGTGCGCTGTTGGGTCGCGGAGGGCTTCGCGCTCGTTGCGCGCGACGGCGACGACGCGATCGCCCGCGACGATGATCGCGCCGACGGGGGCTTCGTCGGCGGTCGCGGCCTCGAAAGCTTGCTCCAGCGCTAGTTGCATATACCGTTCGTCGTCCATCAATTTCTCAACGCTTCATCTGTTGCATGGAAGCCGCTGCGAGCTTCCTATCCGCTCATTGCGTCGCCCACTAAACTAATGGCTAACCCGCTCAGCGACTTTCGCCGATTCGCTAACTTTAAGATGCACGACTCCTCGCCTCCATCGAACGACCGCTCGCCGCGGGAGAGCCGGTTCCGCCGAATCGCGTCGCGTGCTCGCACGCTGGCGATCTTCTATTTCCTGCTGCTCTTTGCCGGGACGCACATCCCTTCCATCGGTCATAGCGGGCCGTCGTTCAACGACAAATGGGGCCATTTTGGCGGCTACCTGGTCCTCACGCTTTGCATCCTCGCCGGTTGGGAACTGACCATCGGCCGGCTGCACGCTCGCCACTACTTCGCCGTCTGGCTGGCGGGCGTGGTGTACGGCGCCTTCGACGAATGGACGCAAATCCCCGTCGGACGGACGTGCGATATGAACGACTGGGCCGCCGACACGATCGGCGTGCTCTGCGGCATCATTCTCTATCAAATCTTTCGGCCGATGCTGTTCGCGATCGTCGGCGTCAGTGAGGAAGACCTCGACAAACGAGATTAGTAGTTCGGCGTCGGCGCGCGGTAGTCGGCGATGTTGATCGACTTGAACCACTTGATCGTCTCCGCCAATCCCTCGCGAAGCGGCACCTTTGGCTCCCACTTGAGCTTCGCTTTGGCGAGCGTGATGTCAGGACGACGGCGGGTCGGGTCGTCGGCCGGCAGCGGACGTTGCACGAGCTTCGACTTGGCGCCGGTCAGTTCGATCACGAGTTCCGCCAGTTCGCGAATCGTGAACTCGCCCGGGTTGCCGATGTTCACCGGGCCGATGAAATCGTCGGGCGCAGCCATCATGCGGATGAAGCCCTCAATGAGATCGTCGCGGTAGCAGAAGCTGCGGGTCTGCTCGCCGTCGCCGAAGATCGTGATGTCCTCGCCGGCGAGCGCCTGGCGGATGAAGTTCGACACCACGCGACCATCATAAGGATGCATCCGCGGGCCGTAGGTGTTGAAGATCCGCACGATGCGGACGTTCACTTTGTTCATCCGGTGGTAGTCGACGAACAGCGTCTCGGCGGCGCGTTTGCCTTCGTCGTAGCATGCCCGCGGACCAATCGGATTGACGGAACCGCGATAGCTTTCGACCTGCGGATGGATTTCGGGGTCGCCGTAGACTTCGCTAGTCGACGCCTGCAGGATCTTCGCGCGGCAGCGTTTGGCCATGCCGAGCATATTGATCGAGCCGATCACCGACGTTTTCATCGTCTTGATCGGGTTGTACTGGTAGTGGCCCGGCGCGGCGGGGCAGGCGAGGTTGTAGATCTCGTCGACTTCGAGGTTGATCGGCACGGTAACGTCGTGGCGGATCAGCTCGAAGTTCGGCTTCGCGAGCAAGTGAGTGACGTTGCTCTTCTGGCTGGTGAAGAAATTGTCGAGGCAGAGGACGTCGTGCCCTTCGCCGACGAGGCGTTCGCAAAGGTGGGAACCGAGAAACCCGGCGCCGCCGGTGACGAGAATCCGTTTAATGAGAGCCATGCAGGGGGACGCCGTTCGATGGTGAGTTTAGTTTGCGTCGTGCGGGCCGAGCGGCTCCGCAACGATGCCACCATCTTAGTTGACGACTGGCCTGCCGTTTAGGGCCGGAATTCCCGCGATACGGGCTGGCTCGGCGGGAATCAGAGCTGGCTGAGCAGTTCCTGCACGGATTCGACGCTTTCGGGCCGCACGCTGCGGGCGACTTCTTGCCCATCGCGGAGGGCGATGAGCGTCGGCCAGAGCTTTACGCGAAACGAGCGGCCGAGCGGCCGGCCGGGACCGTCCTCGACTTTCAGATGCTTGATTCCAGGGAACTGGGCGAGCGCCTCGGCAACGGCGGGGGCGGCGCCTTGGCAGTGGCCGCACCAGGGGGCGCCGAATTCGAGCAACACGAGACCAGTCGTGGCGTCGATTTCCTCACGCGAGGGACCGGGGTTGAGGTATTCGTTTGCCATGGTGAAATCCCACTGCCGAGAATGCTATTGTGCGATTCGCGCGTTAACATCGACGCAACCTGTCGCAAGTTTCGGACCAACGCGAGAGATTCGCGTCCTCGTGAAAATACCAAGAATCGTTGCCCCCGGCCGAATCTTCCTCTGCACTACTCCTGAAGCATAGTTCCGCATTTATTTTCACTTACTCATCCAGCGACCAATCCGAGAAATCTCATGACACGGCTAGGGCCAACCACGCGAATCGTTGCTCTGTCAATCGCGTGCTGCATCCCTCTCGTTGCGGGGTGCGCACGACCTGTGGCGGAAACGCTCTATTTTGAAATTGATACTCGTCAACCCGGCTCGGTTCCCCCCGGCGCTTCTGTGGCGTCTCTTGAGGAAAGTCTCATCGCTTCGATGAAAGAACGCCTCGGCGACAGCGGAAGAGTTGAGCGACTCCCAGGGGGTCCGATTAAAGTTGAACTGTTGGGCCCACTCAACTCCAAACAACGTGCCGCGCTGAAGCGAACAGTGAGCGCAGCTGGCGAGTTTGAGTTTCGCATCTTGGCCAGCCCCGTGGCCGCGAGCGACCAAGCAGTCGTCGCATCCGCGATGCGACTTCCGCCGGAAGAAAAACAACTCGCCATTGGAGGCAAGGTCGTTGCCAAGTGGGTCGGCGGCCTCAAGGATGGCAACGGCCCGCCGAACTTGCTCGTCCATCGACAAGCGGCAAATGCGTTTGAAACGCTCGTGCTCATCGATTCGCACGATGTGACTGGCGTCTACTTTACAAGCGTAGAGAGAGGACCAGGGCAGTCGCCAGCGCACCCGGGCCTACGAATCGAGTTGAACGCGAAGGGAAGTCGGTTGCTGGGCAAGCTCACGGCAGCGAACCTACCAACAGCCACAGGCGAGCGACATGCGTTGGCACTCATCCTAGACGACTCCATTCTCGCAGCGCCCACAATAATGGCCGCGATCAGCAACACCGCCATCATCGAAGGACTGCCTGAAGAAGAGGTAGACTCACTTATCTCAATTATGAATGCCGGAGCTTTGCCACTGCCTGTTTGCGAAGCACCTCAGCCGTAGTGCGTAATAGAGCATGGAAGGCTACGTCCGCGCTGGTTGCCGTTGGCGACCGCGGCCTTGCTCGGCGCCCGTCTGCATCTTCGGCCGCGTTGCTTGCAAAGCGAGGCTACCAGGGCCGAGCAGGCCTTCAACTCGCTCGCGCAGTTCCGGATTGAGATCAAGCCCCGGCCATTTGCTGTCGAGCCACACCTGCCCGCCGGCGGCGAGGTCGAGCCGTAGTTTCAGCTTCTTGTTGCCGGGATAGCCGCGGAGGATTTCGCGGAGCTGCTCCAGGCCGCGTTGGCCATGCTCGGCTTCGCGAACGCGGATCATCACGCCGGTGGCGTAGCGTTCCGAAAGTTCGCTGAGCGGGATGAGCTCGTCGACGATGAGGTTCACTTCCTCGGCGCCGGGACGGCGATCAATCTTGCCGCGCACGCCGAGGATCGCATCGGCGACGACATGCTCGCCGCAGATGGCGAACTGTTCGGGCCAGAGGATGCAGCGGGTGATGCCGTCCATATCCTCGAGATCCCACATCGCATACTTCGTGTTAACGCTGCCAGGGCGGGGATTCTTCGTGTGCGAGAACTTGATTGCCGCGATCATGCCGCCGAGCAGCACCTCGTCGCGGTGAGCGAGGGCGCCGATCGTTTTGCTCGTGTGGGTGCAGAAGGTTTTGAGCGTTTGCTCAAACTCCGCGAGTGGGTGGCTGGAGAGATAGTAGCCCAGCACTTCCTTCTCTTGTGTGAGCTGCTCCTTCTCGGTCCAGACACTTACTTCGGGGAGCGACGCCACCGTGGCGGCTTGCTCGTCTTCGTCGTCCTCGCCGAAGAGGCCTTTCTGACCGGAGCGACGATCGGCCGCGGCCGCAGCGCCCGACTGCAGCGCCTTGTCGAGCACTGCCATGTATTGAGCGCGATGCCCGCCCAGCTTGTCGAACGCTCCCGCCTTGATGAGCGATTCGATCGCCGCGCGATTGCAAAGCGAGCCATCGACGCGTTCGCAGAAATCGAAAATGCTCGTGTAGGGGCCGTTCTTCGTCCGCTCGGCTGCGATCCCTTCCGCTGCGGCCCCGCCACATGATTTGATGGCGCTCAAGCCGAAGTCGATCTTACCATCTTCGACTTTGAACTCCGGATCGCCACGGTTCACATCGGGCGGAGTGACCTCGATGTTCATGCGGCGGCAGTCTTCGATATGTTCGACGAGCGGGTCCTTGCTCTTGAAGTTGCGCCCCGAGATGTCGCACGACAACAGAGCCGCCATGAACTCGACCGGGTAGTGCGCCTTCAGGTAGGCGGTCATGTACGCAATGAGCGCGTACGCCGTTGAATGGCTCTTATTAAAGCCGTAGCCGGCGAACTTCTCGATCATGCCGAAGAGTTCTTCAGACTTCTTTTTATCGAGCCCCAGCGACTTCGCGCCGTCGACGAACTCCTCGCGATACTTAGCGATCATCGGCAGTTTTTTCTTGCTGATCGCTTTAATACAGGTGTACGCGTTGGAAAGCTTGATGCCGCCCAACTTGTTGAGAATCCGCATGACCTGTTCTTGGTACACCATCACGCCGTGCGTTTCGGCGAGAATTTCTTCGGTCACCTCGTGCGGGTACTCGGCCGGCTTGCGGCCATGCTTCACTTCGATGTACTGATCGACCATGCCACCTTCGAGCGGACCTGGCCGATAGAGGGCGTTCGTTGCGATGATGTCGTGGAAGTGGTCGGGCTTCATCCGCTGGAGCAGGTCGCGAATGCCGCCGCTTTCGAGCTGGAAGATACCCTTCGTTTCGCCGCGGCAGAGCAACTGGAACGTCGGCTTGTCGTCGAGCGGAAACGCGTAGGGATCGATGCGGACGCCGCGAGCCTTTTCGATTAACCTCACGCTGCTGGCGAGGATCGTCAGGTTGCGGAGGCCGAGGAAGTCCATCTTCAGCAGGCCGGCCGCTTCGACGTCGCCCATCGCCCACTGCGTGATGACGTCGGTCTTGCCCTTCACATGCTGCAGCGGGACGAACTCGTCGACCGGCCGGGCCGCGATCACCACCGCCGCCGCGTGCGTGCCGACGTTGCGGGCGAGGCCTTCGATCTTCTGCGCGAGGTCGATTAGCTCGCGGACTTCATGGTCGCCGTCGTAGGTCTTCTTGAGTTCGTCGCTCGTTTCGAGCGCCTTCTTGATCGAGATGCCGAGCTGATCGGGCACCATGCCGACGACTTGGTCGACGCGGAAGATCGGCATGCCGAGCGTGCGGCCGACGTCGCGGATCGCGGCCCGCGCAGCAAGCGTGCCGAACGTGCCGATCTGCGCGACGTTGGCGTCGCCATACTTCCGCTTGACGTAGTCGATGACTTCACTGCGGCGTTCCTTGCAGAAGTCGATGTCGATATCAGGCGCCTCGAGTCGACTTTCGTCGAGGAACCGCTCGAACAGCAAGTCGTAATCGAGCGGACAGACGTGGCTAAGTTTCAGCGCGTAGCAGACGAGCGAACCGACGCCCGAACCTCTCGCCGTGCAGGGGATGTCGCTTTCGACGGCGAAGCGAACGAAGTCCCACACGATGAGGAAGTAGTCGTAAAAGCCGAGCTTGTTGATGACGCCGAGCTCGCGATCGACGCGGTCGAGCACCACCTGCGTCAGTTCGCCCTCGGGGGTCCAGCGGCCAGGCTTCGTGGCGTAACGCTCCTTCAAGCCGGCGAGCACGAGTTGCCGCAAATAATCTTGCGAGTTCGTTTCTTTGGGAACCTCGAACGTTGGGAAATATCGCTTGCCGAGTTCAAGGTCGATGTCGACTGAGTCGGCGATCTGCTGCGAACGGGCGAGCGCTTCCGACTGGTCGGAAAGCGCGGCGAACATTTCATCCGCGCTGCGGAGGAAGAACTGGTCTCCCTCCATTTTCATCCGGTTCGTGTCAGTGCGGAACTTGCCCGTGTTGATGCAGAGGAGCACGTCTTGTGCGACGGCGTCGTCTTGCCGTACGTAGTGGGCGTCGCTGGTGGCCACCAGCGGCAGGCCCATGCGGTTGGCAACTTCGATGGCCGCCTCTTTAGCAAGCCGCTGGATCTCCAGGCCATTGTCCTGAATCTCGATGAAGTAGCGGTCGCCGAAAACGTTGTGGAACCACGAGGCGATGCCGCGGGCCTTTTCGATCTGCTCTTCAACGAGCCCGCCGCCGACTTTGCCGGAGCTGCTCGCCAGGAGCGCGCGGCTGAACTCGCCGCTCACGCAGCCGCTGAGGCAGATGATCCCTTCGGAAAACTCTTCGAGCAGTTCACGATCGATGCGCGGCTTGTGGTAAAAACCTTCGAGGTAGGCGCGGCTCGCCATCTTCACGAGGTTCTGGAAGCCCGTCTTGTTCTTCGCGAGCAACGTGAGGTGGTAGGTCGCCTCCTTGCTGGTGAGGCCGCCCCCTTTGTTGAACCGGCTGCCGGGGGCGACGTAGGCTTCGTAGCCGAGCACCGGGTTGATGCCCGCCTCTTTCGACGCTTTGTAGAACTCGAGCGCCCCGTAGAGATTGCCGTGGTCGGTGAGAGCCAGGGCGTTCATCCCCAGCTCTTTGGCCCGATTGACGAGCCCTTTGATCGGGCTGGCGCCATCGAGGAGGCTGTAGTGGCTGTGGCAATGAAGATGGACGAACGACGGTGCGGACAAAGGGAGCCTCCTGCAGTCTCAAGCAAAGAACGGGAGGCCATTGTACCGCCGCAGGCAGCCGCGGCTCAACGAGCCGCCGGAGCGGGGCGGAAGATTCACCACGAAGGCACGGAGGACGCGAAGAATCTCGAAGGAATGACGCAAAGGGGACGGGCCGGAAGCCCGGAAAAGTCGCCGGAGACTTCCTGACCAATTCATTCGATGCTTTCCTTCGTGCGTCTTTGCGCCCTTTGTGTCTTGGCGGTTAGCTTTTTCGAGCATCACTCCGGCGGGTCGTTGACCCGCGGCTACTGGCGGCGGCGCTTCGCGGCCACCGCTGCAATCGCCATTGTTAGCATTGTTGCTGCGGCGGGTTCGGGCACTGCTTGGAACATGTTGGCGCCAACCCAATCGGCGATGTTGTTGCCGAGCGTGATGCCATCCTCGGCGTCGAAGATCCAGTGGACGCCGAGGTAGATGCGGCTCATGCCATTCTCCCACTCCGCCTGGGTGAACGACGAGAACGACCGCGTTTCGAGGCCTGACGGCATCACTTCGGCGGAGTGGAGCACGTAGTCGACGTCGTCCGTGCCGTAGAAGTCGCGGAGCACTTCGAACAACGCGCCACCCATCGACGCATGCCCCGATGGCCAAGCGGGGAAGGGAGGCGTAAAGTCGTCGGACCAATCGTTGACGTTGGCGCCCGGCGCGCCGAGCGGCTTCCAATCGACGGCTGCCTCGGTGGCCGCGTTGCCGTCGGTATCGCCTTCGCGGATCGCGGTAATGGGGCGCCAAAAGTTGTCCGTGAACTTCGCGTCCCACGCCGCGGTCGCCGCGTCGGCCATCGCCACCGAGGCGATCGCGAAGAGGCGGGCGTTCTCACGCTCGGTGTTGCCCATCGTTAGCGCGATGTCTTGCAAGTTGCGATCGAACAACACCGGCGGCGGCCCCATCGATTGGCGGTCGTAGGCCCAGAAGATCGCCATGTCGGTCTGATCGGCGGTGCGCGTCGCGCTGTTGAGGGCGCCGAGTTCCTTCACTTGGTTGAACGCCGCGGCGTACTCGGGGCTGTCGAGCGCTGGCGGCTGGTCGAGGGGAAAGTAGTCGCTGTTAGGAATTGCGAATGGCGCCACGGTTCCCCAGCCAGGGCCCCACGCCGACTGGTTGGGGTGGAGCGGATCGGGCCGCCACTCGCCCGGCGCAGTTCCGGGCGTGTAGGGGTAAGTGACGTCGGCGTTGTCGCCGGTCCGCCAATTGATGTAGGCCTGCGCGGTCTGATTGCCGTAGGCGATGCCGGCAGTCTTCGCGGGACTGTCGGGAATCGCCGCGAGCTTCGCGGCAATCGCCGCATCGAGGATCGGCTGCTCGCCCGGGTAGGCGAACATCAGAGTCCGGTAGGCCGCCTGGGCAATCGCTGCCTGCTGCGAGGCGCCGGCAGGCGCGAGGGCGGCATGCTTGAAGGGCTGATGCGTCCGCTCGAAGCCCATGAAGACGTCGTACATCGCCCCGTTGGTCATCGCCATCGCGCGGGTCGACCAACCAGGATTCGCGTGCGTCGCGTTCGCTTGGATCACCTGCCGAATGGTGGCGTTCCAATCGAGAATTTCGTCACCGCGAACAGCCGAGGCCGCTGTGCCAATGAACAGGCACGCAGCCGCCGTCAATCGTCGAAGTTTCATCGTGAGGTCCATTCATGTAGCGACCTGACGACTTGAGGCGAGGATCCCGCGCGCACGGCAGACGGCAAGCGCGAGCAGAATGCTTGGGCGGCTTGGCTCCGAAACTGGCAAAGGCCCGCCGCAGCGCCGTCAAGAATTTGGGGTCGGCGACGAACGCACGACCTCAACGACGGCAAATTCTCAAGAAGCCAGGTTCAACCGATCAGCGTCACCGGCAAAGAAATGGGAGCACGCCCGCCCACAGGACGGACTATCGGCGTGCATGATCCCGGGTGCGCTACCCCCTGTCAAGAAACAGGGACTGCGTAAGCAATGCCAGCGTACTGAACAGCCTAGCTGGCCTCAGGATCGCCAATCAGCCGCAGGTATTCTGCCAGCTGCGATTGGACGTCGAGCAATTCTTGCCACTGGACGAGCGGAATGGCCGCCTTGGCTTGCTGCTCGTCGATCGACGCGGTCTGCACAAGCTGCCGCGTCCGCAGGTGAAGATACTCAAGGATCTCAGAAACTTGCGCCGCTTGCCCGGGGCTCAGTTGGGCTGGCAAATCAGGCGGCGACGGAATGTGGAGCGTGCTCTGGAGATCTTCCGAGGCGCCGATCTGTAGTTCGAAGCTGAGCGATTTCGAATCGACACGCTTGCCGAGTTCCTCAGCCAGCAGTTCGCTCGTCTCGCTGATGCCGTCGTTGCGGAGTTCTTCGAGCCGTTGCGAGATCTGATCCCGCGTGCCGAACAGCATCACAGAACGGCCGACTGAAATGACGTCGCCAAACTTAAGAATCCGCAGTTGCGTATCTTCACCGTTGACGCGGGTGCCATTGGTGCTCTCAAGATCAGTGAGAACCAGCTTGCCTTGGTCCTCTTGGATCTTGATATGGAAGCGACTGATCCGCTCGTCGTTGAGCTGAACGGAGTTGCCCTCTTCGCGACCGATCGTCACCGGAGCTTCGAGTTCTTCGAAGAGCTGGCCTCGGTCGGCGCCGTCGAGCACCCGTAACGTCACCCGTGTCATTGCCGCCGGCGGCGCCGCCTCTGCTCTCACTGATGTTCCCATTTGGTCGCTCGGCTGCCAATTGATGGCAGCCGGCCCTCATTAGCGCTTATAGCACGCCGCCAATCAAGCGGCAAGCAAAACCGGGGAAGGGGGCCAGTCGTCCCAATTATTCAGGGAAAACGTATCGACAGAGGCTCTTCCCAAGCGGCTCCGCAGCCGCTCGGAGGGCTTGCAGGGCAACTTTTATTCCAAACTGGGAGCGGTGAACCGCACGCAGCCGCCGGTCAACGACCGGCCGGAGCGGGACAATCGAGATTCACCACGAAGGCACTACGCACCAAGAGAAGATCAGGGTGAGCTTTCAGCCACGTGAATCGCCCTCGGCTTTCTCCGCGTTCTTTGTGCGTCTTCGTGCCCGTCGTGGCTTAGTGGTTAGCTATTTGAACGTCGCTCCGGCCGGTCGTTGACCGGCGGCTGCCGGGGGGCGTCGCTACTTCAGGTCTACGGTGCGGGTCCGCCACGCGGTGCGGTGGGGGTGGGCCGGGCCAATCGACACGGCGACCCAGCCGTCGTCGATCACCAGTTGCGTCACCATCAAACCGGCGAAGCGGGAGTCTTCGTTCAGCTTCGCCGCGAGGACGGGCAACTCCTGGTCTTTCGGCAGCAGCTTCCCGAAGACGCTATGCAGTACCATGCGCGGACCGGTCCGCAGGTGGGCGCCGTTGAACTGCAGCGAACCATCGCGAACGAGCTTCAACTCCAGCCCGTCGACGACCGGCCGGAAGAAGGCGTGCACGCCGACGCCGCGGATGCTGTCGCGACCGTTGCGAAGCTCGACGATGTTCAGAATCAACTCGATGCGATCGCCATGACAAATGATGCGGATCGCATCGTCCTTGGCGAACTCGACCTTGGCGCCGCGGGGCAAATCCGCCGGGGCGTCGTCGGCGCGGCGGTGAATCTTTTCCGCCAACGAGTTGTGAAGTTCAAGCACCGTCATCCGCTTGCCGTCGAGTTCCAACCCGCGGAGCGCGTTGTTGAAAGCCGACTCGTGCAGTTGGAAACTTGCGAGGCTGTCGGAAGGCGCCGACGGACGAGGCGTGTGGGCGCCAAGGTGTTGTTCCGTCGCGAGGCGGAGTCGAGCTTGGAGCCGATCTTCGGTCGTACTCATGTCGACCGGCTCGGCGACGATCGCGAACCGGTTCATGGGCTCCAGCACGTTTTCGCGGAACCGAGTTTCGAAGCTCGCAAGCTTCGGATCGGTCTCGGCGTCCATCCGTTCGCGGGCTTCTTGCTTGACGCGGGTCTTCACCTGCGCGACGGCCTGGCCGCGATTCTGCTGGTGCTGCTCGCGAGCGACGTTCTCGACGATGGTTCCAAGAATCGGCACCGCGCTGAAGCCGCTGTCGATGCCGACCAGGCTGGTGCGGCCGTCGGCCTGCGCTTCTGCGGGCCACGAGTGGAGGCCGAACCTGTTGATCATGATCAACTTGCGGGCCTCGTACTCCATCTGGCTGCGATTGCGAACGCGCGCCGGCCAGGTTTCGGAAACCGTGTGCGAGTTGATGTTGCCGGTTGCCTCAAGCCCGATACGCCACACGGCGGGATCGGGAATGAGGCGAACTTGAACTTGAGTGTCCGTCTGCGAGCGGCCGCTGACTTCGGCGCCGACGATTCGGCTACGAACCGGCTCGGTTTTCGTCTCTTGCGGCGGGATCATGCGATTCATCAGATCCGCCGAGAACGCGACGCGCATGTTGGCGTTGCGATAGTTGCGGTTGAGATCGCCGGCAAGGGCCTGCAGACGCGGGTCGGCCGACCATTTCATTCGCATGCGGAGTTCGGCGACGGCGTCGGCGTCTTTCCGGGCGCCGGTCGCTTCGTAACGTTCGATGAAGGCTGCCAGCGTATCGACGGAAACCTCGCCGCTGGCCCAGGGTCGCAACTCCGTCGCGAGATTCGTCACTGGCGGCTGCGCGAGGAATTGACGCTGGGCGACGGTGAGCCACGGGTCGTCGATGCGCACGAGCACGTCGCGGGCGACGGCGCGGCGAAGTTCGGCATGATCGGCGCCGCCGATGCTCATCAAACCGGCGACGTCGTCGAGGCGGAGGTAGGTGCGCCAGGTAGCGCCCGCATCGGAACTGTCAGTGAGCGCGGCGACGTCGCTGACTGCTTGAGGCAAACCGGAATTGTCGCCAACCGTTTGGCCGCGGAGGAAGGCTTGCTCGCCCATGAACTGCCGGTCGACCAGCAACGTCCAGACCGGCAGGCGGCGTTCCAGCGAGCGGCTGGCCCGCACCCACGACGATTGGTCGGCGGGATTCTTCACTGCGATCGCTTCGTTGTAGCCGTGCGCGGCGAGTTGACGGAGCTCGGCAATCGTCGGCTGCCAATCGTGGCCAGCCGGCGAGGGAACATCAGTCAGTTGCTCGAGGCGAGCCAACACATGCTGCGCCCAAGGCGAGGCAGGCGAACCAACCGATAGTTGTTCGAGTTGGGCGATCAACGCGGTCGGGCGATGCTCAAGGGCCGGTTTGGAGGCTGGTGCCACAGCAACGCGCGGCTGAGTCGGATTCGCCTGAGCCATGAGGCTCGACTCGCCGGCGATGCGCATCTCGCTCGGCGGAATCATCGCGAGACGATCGTTCTCGCTGTCGACCATCACCCGCATCGGGCTGGAGATGATCAGCGAGTTCGCTTCGGCGGGCGGCGCTGCGGCCGCTTGGGCTTGCTGAGCCTGCGCTTGGCGGGCCTGCTCGACCATCGTCAGGATCGCGTCACGCACCTTCACCAGCGATTGTTCGCTGAAGATCGTCGTCGCTGCGGGGGCTCCGCTGCGGGTGAGGATGCTCTGATTCTTACCGCGGAGGCTGAACGGGTCAGCCGCGGCGACCTCGGCGTCGGAGGCGCGGGTTTCGACCAGCGGCTCGTCGACGGCGACATAGTCGTAGTCGTCGGCGAAGACCATCGGCCCCGATAGCTCTGGTTCAGGCGCCGAGGGGGCGGCCAGTTCAGGAACGGTCGGGTAGATCGGCGCAACAGGCTTGGCAGGCTTCTTCGGCGGCGCGGCAACGTCGCTGTTGGCGAGCGTTTCGGGTTCGGCAGCGGCGCGAAGGCGCGCAGCGCGGCCGCGATGCCACAACCAGGGCGCCAACAGCGTCAACAAGAAGAGGCTTCCCAGGGCAACCAAATAGGGCCACCGTGGGCGTCGCCGTTTCCACTGCATATCGATACCGGCCTCCCTGCCGCTCGCTCTTCGCCCTGGCGAAGTAACGAGTTGAATCTCCGCCGTCGGGGAGCGCATGACATGGCCCCCCGGCCGCGAAAGCTGCACGTCCTAATGATCGGCCGGCAATGCCGTGCGGCTTGCGTGGAGATTGCCGCAACTGGGGGTCTCGCGCATGATGCTAGCTGGTGGAATCGTTACGTCGCGCGAAGCAAGGCAAACTTTACGGCCTACAACCTCGTTCGAACGCTCCGCGTGAGCTGTAGCAAGCATACCTGTGGGAGGGGTCTCCGACCCCGAAGCGGCGTTGAACTGCAGCAACCGCTCGTAGTGGTGACCGTCATCGGCGTCGGAGACGCCTCCCACAAGCGATAATCCGGTAAGGCCTTCGCGTGAGGCGAGAGGTACTTTAATGCAACCTGACGATGAGCTTTGCCTCTGCTTTCACGTTACCCGGCGGAAGGTGGAGAATTTCATTCGCATCGAGCGGCCTTGTCGCGCGGGGCAGATGGCCGAGTGCTTTGGCGCCGGCACCGGGTGCGGATGGTGCCGACCGTTCTTGCAGCGGCTGTTCGAAAAAGCTCAAGCGGGGCAGGGGGGAACGCCTCAACCTGCTGGCGACGACCTTCCTTCAGCTGCCGACTACGCCCACTCGCGCGGCGACTATGTTCGCGCGGGGGGCGGCGTGCCGCCTGCTGGCGCCACGCCGATCGACGCGGAGTAGTCACTGTGCGTACTACTGCCGCTCGCGTTCTAGCCCTGGGCTCCGCCCGGGGGTCGGTTTGAAGTGGGGGCGACGTTCCAACGGCATGGTGCGCGACCCCCGGGCGGAGCCCGGGGCTAGGGTGCGGTGAGCGTTCGACGCTCAAGTCGAACTAAACCACTCGGCCGTCATTAGCCCGAGCTTCACCGCGAAGAGCGCTAGCACCACATTCGCCGCAATGTTCAATCCTGCGGCGGCGAACGACTGCAGTTCCCACAGCCGCAGCGTCTCCAAACTGAACGTCGAAAAGGTCGTCAGCCCGCCGAGGAACCCGACGGCCGCGCCAGTTGCGAGCACAGGATGCTGCATAAACGGCAACCCGGCGACCAGCCCCAGCAGAAACGCTCCCACGACGTTCACCGCGAGCGTGGAATAGAAGAGGGGCGCCGCGAACCAGCGGACGCAGGCAATGTTGGCGCCGTAGCGACAAAGGCACCCAAGGGCGCCCGCGACGGCGACGGCGAAAATCTGCTGCATGGGAAAACCTCGGCATTTGCTGAATCGCCGCTACTCGACCACGCGGCGGGCGACAGGTCAACGGCGGCCCAACCGCGGCGAACCCGCAACCGCGGCTGGCTGTCCCCCTCCAGGCCGGCCGATTAAACTTGATTGAACGCCAACGGGGTCGGGATCCTTTTGCCACTGGGTGATCCCCACTGAAATCGACTGCTCCAGTGGCAAAAGGATCCCGACCCCTTCCGCCCAGCCCGCCATGATCGAAATCATCGACAACTACGACTCGTTCACCTACAACCTCGTCCAGCGGTTGGGGGAGATCGATCCCTCGGTTGAAATCAGCGTTCATCGCAACGACGAGATCACGGTCGATGAAATCTTGGGGCTGAAGCCCGAACGGCTGATCATCTCGCCCGGCCCCTGCACGCCGAACGAAGCGGGGGTCTCGGTAGAGTGCGTGCAAAAGCTCGCCGGCAAGCTACCGCTGCTGGGCGTTTGCCTCGGTCACCAATCGATCGGCCAGGCTTACGGCGCGAGCATCGTCCGCGCCGATCGCTTGATGCATGGCAAGGTCGACATGATCCACCACAACGGCCGCGGCCTATTCGCGGGCCTCGACAATCCGTTTCAAGCGACGCGGTATCACAGCTTGGTGATCAAGCCGGAAACGCTGCCGGATGAATTTGAAGTCACCGCGTGGAGCGACAACCCCGAAGGGGGCCGCGAGATCATGGCGGTCGCTCACAAGAAGCTCCCGCTGTTCGGCGTGCAGTTTCATCCGGAGAGCTTTCTCACCCATGCAGGGTACGATATCCTGCGCTCGTTCCTGGCCGTGTGATCTGATGGAACTAGCAACAGATGGCATCTAACGCCGAATTGTACCTAGCTCACTTGCAGGAAGTATTTGGCGACGAAGATGCGATCCATCGGGCAGATTCAATTGACGGAAAGCCAGCCGTGTGCGTGTTCGTCTACGAGAACATCCCTGAAGAAGGGATGATCACTGGCGTGACTTACGGCCTCAGCATTTTTCCTCATCCCGAGTGGAAACTTGCTAGACCGGAACTGATCATTTCCGCTCAGTCGATGGACATTGCCTGGCCCTGTGCCGCAGCGAATTTCGCGGCTCACTTTCGAGGCAAGAAGAGATTTATCTATGGCGACACATTCACTTCCGACGCCACATTAGCGCCAGACACAAGAATGGACGGCTTCCTTCTTTTCGCCCAAAGCATCTTGCCGAAAGAATTGGCGTCGGTGCAGCTCAACGACTACAAAGTTCACCTCTCCCAACTCTATCCGATCTACCACGAGGAGCTTGCGGTGTATGACAGGATTGGGATGGAAGCATTCTGGAAGCACGAAGGCTTCGACATGTACAATGTCACTCGCGATCCGATCAGATTTTAACGTCCCTTACCGCACGCCCCAACGTTTCAATGATCTCCGTCGACGAAGCTCTTGATCACGTTCGTCGCTCTGTCGCTCCGCTGCCGAGCGTGCAGACGCCGCTCGCGGACTTGCTGAACTTAAGGCTCGCCGAGCCGGTGGCGAGTAGCGTCGATTCGCCGCCTTTCGATAAGTCGATGGTCGACGGCTATGCGATCGATGTGAGCGACGCCTCCGCGACGCTGCGGGAGATTGAACTCGTCACCGCGGGCCATGTGCCGGCGAAGGCGGTATCGCATGGCCACACGATTCGCGTGATGACCGGCGCCCCCGTTCCAGCCGGCGCGAGTGCGGTCGTGAAGTGGGAAGATTGCGAACTAATCAGCGACGAGGCGATTCGCAACCCGGCCGCCGGCATCAAGCCAGGCTCCTGCATCCTGCGGCGCGGATCGTCGTTTCACGCCGGGCAGGTTGTGCTCGAAGCGGGGAAGCGAATCGGGCCACTCGATATCGCACTGCTTGCCGAAATTGGCCAGGCCGAGGTGATGGTGACGCCGCGGCCGCGCGTCGCCGTGTTGCCGACCGGGGACGAGTTGGTCGCCGCGCACGAGCCGCTCGGCCCGGGACAGATTCGCAACAGCAACGGGCCGATGCTGCTCGCCGCCGTCGCCGCGGCGGGGGCGACGGCGATCGATCTCGGCGTTGGATGCGACGACCCCGACGACCTGCGGACGCGGATTAACCAAGGGCTCGCGAGCGACGTGCTGTTAGTGAGCGGCGGCGTTTCGGCGGGCGTGAAAGATCTCGTCCCCGGCATCCTCGCCGAGCTCGGCGTCGAGGAGCAATTCCACCAAGTGCGCATCAAACCAGGCAAGCCGCTCTATTTTGGCGTACGACATGCCGAGGGGCGACGGACGCTCGTATTTGGGCTGCCGGGGAATCCGGTGAGCACGTTCGTGTCGTACCAGCTGTTCGTGCTACCGGCGCTGCGAGCGCTCGCCGGAGCGCCGTTTGAACCAGCCGCCACGCAGCGCGCCGTGCTGGCGATGCCGTTCGAGCATCGCGGCAAGCGGCCGACGTATCATCCCTGCCGCGTGAATGCACCAACTGAGGGGGGCGTGCTGCACCTTGAGCCGCTCAATTGGCGCGGCTCCGCTGACCTGGCGACGCTCACGCGGGCGACGCACCTCGCGGCGTTCCCAGCTGGCGACTATCAACTCGTCCACGGCGATGCGATCGATGCGATCCCACTGTAGCCGCCGGTCAACGACCGGCCGGAGCGGTGATTGGAAGAGTAGCCACAAAGAGCCGCAAAGAAAAAATCGCGTTCTTCGTGCGTCTTCGTAGCCGTCGTGTCTTAGTGGTTAGCTATTTGCAGTTCGCTCCGGCGGGTCGTTGACCCGCGGCTACTTTTTCTGCACGACGTAGGAGCCTTGGAACGAGGCGAGCGGGCCGTCGGCGTCGGCGATCTCGGTGGCGATGTCGATCTTCGAGTGTCCCTTGCTGCGGAGGAACTCGTAAAAGAACTCGAGGCCGCTCGGATCGATCGGCAGCCCGCGAGCGATGATCATCTCGTCTCGCACCGGGCGGAGGTAGCGAATCTGGCTGCGGCGGATGACGACGTTGCCGGTGCGGCCTTCGTGATGCAGCAGCAGGAACACGGTTCCCCAGCCGACGATCGTCAGCAGGGCGTTGATGCTGCCGGCGAACGCGGAGTACTGGTGGTTGCGATTCGGGGCGAGCGGCATCTCCATCGCCAGCTGACAGCCGTCCCACGAGATGGGGCGGATGCCCATCGGCGTGCAGATCGGCATCTCGCTTTGGAGCGTCTGTTGCAGTTCAAGCAGAGCGGCGGCGTGCATCGGGCCTCTTCCGGCAGGCAAAGACGGCTCGGCCGCGACGCTCTCCAAGCCGCCGACAAACGAGTCCGAAGCTAAGTATGCTACCCAATCCCTGCCGTGATGTCAGCCGCTGGAGAAGGGTTCAGAGGTTAGGGTTCGGGGTTCAGAAAAGGTGAGAATGGGATAGGAAGACGCCGGCATGTTGAAAGCAACCGGCCGCCAGCATTCCCTAAAGCCTGAACCCCAACCACTGAACCCTCTACAGCCCCCAAATCAGCATCACCGCGTAGTCGAGCGCATTCGGCGTCGAGCCGTCCGGCGAGCTGTTGTAACGGTCGATGGCCGAAACTTTGAGGCTCATGTTCTTCGGCTGGTCGAGTTGGATCTCCCAACCGAAGTCGGCCAGCACGCGGTAGTTCCCGAAGTCTTCCCACTCCGGGAAGTAGTCGACCTTTGCGGTGAGCCGCTGCATCTTGGTGATCTGCCGCGTGAAGTCGAAGCCGGCCAGTGCGGTCGGCTGCCAATCATCTTCGACGCCGCCGAACTCGCGCAACGTACCAACGCCCAAGCGCGTGAGGAGGTCGGTCGAGTCGGTCTTGATCCACTGGTAACCAAGACCCGAGTTGAGCGACAGCTGGACATCGTACGATTGGAATTCGTCGTAAATGAAGTTCTCGAGGACGAACAGCGTCCACTTCGTCTCAGCGAGCACGCGATCAAGCCGCAGGTCGTGGACGCCGTTGTTCTGGGTTTGAATGCCGTTGGTGACGGTTTTGTTGTAGTTGAGGCTCGACTTCAGCTTCCAGCGGTCAGTTACTCGGTTGAGGTGACCGCCCGTGCGCATGCTGAAAACGCTGTTGTTGCCTTCGCTGCCGTTGATGCCAAGTTGCACGCCCGCGTCCCACGGCGTCGGCCCGAACCAGTAGGCTGGCTGATACCACTCGTATACAGGCGGGGGCGTCACGTCGATCGAGTCGGCCAGCGTCTCGGGAGTGACGCCGGGCCGCATGAGTTCCATCAATGAATCGTACGGCCCCGGCGGAGCGGCGATCTCTTCCGCCCACGTGCCGGCTCCCGTGCTGGGAGCGGGCATGGTCTCGCTTGACGGCGACGCGGGCGCCGGCGTCACTGGCTCCGAGGCCGGGGCAGGGGAGGGGTCGATCACGCCCGGGCCTTGCGGAGAACCAAGAATCGGCTGCGTCGGCGCAGGCAGCGGCTCGGAGGCGTACCGCTGCGCCGCCAGCGGCATTGCGCAGGACGCCCACAGACAGGCCGCGCAGCACGCGATGATCGTTCGTAGATACAGCATCGCCATCAGGCCGTTGAACAAACAGACAAGGAGCGACGAGGTCGCGACGAAAAAGGCGCCGAGGAATACTGAATTGGGGTGAAAACGGCAAGTGGGGATGCGGGAATGCTAGCGGGCCAGCCGCGGGGCAACGCCCCGCCGGAGCGAACCGCAAACAAATGTCGAACGAGGAATAGGGAATGGGGAGGCGACAGTACTGCCCCATTCCCCATTCAGCATTCCCCATTAACAACGGCTCCGGCGGGTCGTTGACCCGCGGCTACTGCAACAAAAAACGGCGGCCGATTCCCGAAGGAACCGGCCGCCGTCGTTATTGTCTCTTCAAGCTCAGTTCGCCGTCGAACCAGCTAGCGTCGGCAATTAGCCGCCGCAGCCGCAGGACGGGGCCGGAGCCGCACAGCCGCAACCGGTCGAGACCGGGACTTCGACTTGCTTCTCGACCATCTTGCAAACTTGGACTTCGATTTCCTTCTGAACTTGAACCGGCACGCACACGGTGTAGGTGCTGGTCTTTTCTTCCGGAACGCAGGTCCACTTGGTGACCGTGTAGGTCTTGGTCCGCTCTTCAGGCACGCAGGTCGTCACTTGGACTTCCTTCGTCTGTTGCTCGTTGACCATCTTGCAGACCTTGTATTCGCGGGTGCGAACTTCCGGAACGCACTTGGTCACGTTGCAGGTGCGGGTCTTGGTCTCGGCAACCATCTTGCAGACCTTGACGGTCTTGGTGCGGGTCTCAGGCTTGCACTTCTGCACGGTGTAGGTGCAGGTCTTTTCCTGAGGAACCATCTTGCAGACCTTGACGGTCTTTTCACGGGTCTCTTGCTTGCACTTGTTGACGTTCACCGTGCAAGTGCGGACTTCCTGCTTGCAGGTCGTGACGTTGCAGGTGTAAGGAACTTCTTCCGTCACGCACTTGTAGGTGGTGCAGGGAACTTCCTTCGTTTCGCAACCGCAGACCCAAACGCGCTTGCAGCAGGTCGTCGGGCAACCGCAGGCATCCGTACCGGCAACGCTTTGCGTTTCCCAGTGACCGGTGTTGACCTGAACTTGCTTCATGACCGTCTCAGGAACGCGCTTCGTGACCGTGCGGGTCTTGGTGACTTGTTCCGTGTGGGGAACGTTCACCGTGTAGCTGCGCTCTTGCTGTTCGGTGTAAGGAACGTTCACCGTGTAGGTGACGACCTTATCCTCGTACGTCGGAACGTTGACCGTGTAGGTCTTCGTTTGCTCTTCGGTGTACGGAACGTTGACGGTGTATTCGACCGTCTTGTCCTCGTAAACCGGCACGTTCACCGTGTAGGTCTGCTCGACCGCTTCGGTGTGCGGAACCATGACCGTGTACTCGCTGGTCTTCGTCTCGTAGACCGGCTTGCAAACGTTGTAGGTAACCGTCTTGGTTTCGGTCTTGGGGACCATCACCGTGTAGGTGCAGGTCTTCTCTTCCTGGACCGGAACGCGCTTGTTGACCGTGTAGGTCTTGGTGCGTTCTTCCTTGTTGTACTCCGTCACGGTGACCGTACGCTTTTCGGTGACGTAGGTCGGCACCATGACCGTCTTCAGGACGGTCGTCGGGGCCGGAGCGGCTTCAGCCGCGCAGTCGGCGCAACCGGCGGGGGCTCCGCCGCATGCATCACAACCAGTGTCGCAAGCCGGGGCTGCATCGCAGCCGCACGGGGCGGGTTCGCAACCGCCGCAACACTTCTTTTTGAACAAGCCGGCATCGGCCTGTCCTGCGAACCCTACTACCAGCATCGCGATCGCTGGCAGCAGGCACACAGCACGTCGTACCATCAGGGCGCCCTCCAAAGGCTCTAACTAGGGGAAATGGGGGATTGATTCTCAACTGACAAAATCGAGCGACTAGGCATTTTGGGGAACCTATTCGGCGATCCGCAAATTCTACAGCACGAATCTGCAGTCGCAATTATTCCCGGCAAAAACAGGCCCTAACGGCCGCGTGCCTTCGAGCCGCCACTTCTCCTCTCCACCCAAAGCGAGAAGATTTCCTTGCGGGTCGCCACCGCTCGCTAGAATAACCCGCCCGAATCGAGTTAAAAGGGGTCGCGAGCGCAGATTGTCCGGAAAATAGAGGCTCGCGAGGCTACAAAGAGATTTCCGATCGGGTAAAAATTTCTTAGCCAATTCTTTTTGCCCCGCCCCCCCACAGAGAGGGGAGACCAAACGGCCGACGGCTGGCGTGGGCGTTTCCCGACCAACCTTCACATCAGTCCGCCGCAGCGATCAGCCGACGCAGTAGTTCCAGGCTCTCGATCAACCGCGGACCTGGCCGGTTGAGGTAGGCGTCGCCGTCGATCACCGTCGCTCGCCCCTGGGCGACTGCTGGCACTTCCGCCCAGCCAGGGAGCTGCTCCAGGCAGGCCGCCTCCTGCCGGCTCCGCTCCAGATCGAACCCGCAAGGAGCGATGACGAGCACCTCGGGGGCGAACTCGACGATCTGCCGCCACTCGACGTAGGGGCTGTGGCGGCCCGCCTCGGCGAGGCCGTAATTGCCGCCGGCGAGTTCGACCAGTTCGGGCGTCCAGTTGCCGGCGGTCATGAGGGGCTCGATCCATTCGATCACCGCGACGCGCGGCCGGCGTGCTGATGGGACCGTGCTGGCTTCGACTGCCGCCCGCACATCGGCAATCCTTTCGCGGAGCGATAGAACATATTGCTCCGCCACCACCGTCGCCCCAGCCGCGGCGCCGATTCGTTCGATATCCGCCAGCACCTCGTCGAGCGATTCAGGATTGAGCGCCACCACCTGCGTCTCGCGCAACTCCTTGCGTTCGGCCACAATTCGCTCGACTGAGCTCAAGCTCACAGCGCAGACGTCGCAGCATTCGCCTTGCGTGACGATCAAATCGGGCCGCAGAGCCGCGAGACGATCAGCGTCGACCTCGTAGAACGATTCGCCGGTCGCCGCGAGGGCCTTCACTTGAGCATCAATGGCAGCGCTGTCGGCCGAAGAATCGATGCGGCTGCGAGTGAGCCGCGGCAACCCCTCGAGCCCATGCGGATAGTTGCATTCGTGGCTCACGCCGACAAGCTGCTCGCGCAAGCCGATACCACAGATCATTTCAGTGGCGGCGGGGAGCAGAGAAACGATTCGTGGCATGCGCACATCTTATCGTCTCGCTCCAACCGTTTCACACCCATCAGCAATCGCACCTCTCCCTTGCAGCCGGAGGGCCACGCCCTCCGGGTCGCGCTACGTTGCGTCTTTCCTACTCAAGCTCAATATCGTCACCGCCGCGGCCCGGACCGCGTGGCGGTCCGGCTAGTTGTCTTTATCTGGCGTAGGCATATGCAGATGATTGTGATCGACGCAGAGCTTGTGCGTCTTTCCATCCTTCAACTGAAATTCGCACGTGTAGAGTGTGTGCACTTGGCGGGCTTCGCCGATCATGGGGTAGTGCCGCGGCGGATCGACCTTTTCTTCGAACTTAACCTTTTCGATCTTCGCGACCTGATCGAGCGGCAGCTCTTTCTTCTTCGTTAAACCGATCTGTTGCAGGAAGCTTGGACCGACCGTTTTGTTGAAGACTCGCAACACCTCTTCGTCGCTTGGCGGGTCGAGGAAAACGACCTCCTCGCCGGAAGTGAGCGGACCTAAAATCGACTCGCGATCAATCTGTTTTCGGCCGTTTCCGCAATCGCGATACGCGCCTCGATCGGCAGGTAGCTGGTTTCGACGCCAGCGCGGTCGACCTCGTACGACTCGATGACGACCTTCGTCGCGTGGCCTGGCTGCAACGAGACGTTGTGGAATTCGACGGTCTCCAGCGTGCGAGTTTGCGTTTGCAATTCAAATCTTTTGACGTCGGCTAGCGTTACGCCGTCGAACTCGAACGTCGTTTGAGTGAAGTGCGTGGAGCCGACGCCGCGTTGACGCGTCGGGAGCAAATCTTTTCCCGACTTATCGAAGAGGACGAGGCGTTCGGATTGATTGCCAAGTCCGTAGCTCGCGGTGATGGCGATTCCGGTTTTGGTCTCGTACGCCGTCGCGAACGCTGCACTTAGAGGTTTGCCATCCATCATGAGCCCGGTAGAGGAAGCGTTTCGCCCATCAGTCTCGAAGGCCTTCTTCCATGGAGTCGACGAGACGCTGGCAGTGAACGTAACGGTCGCCGCCTTGAGACCGCTCGTGAACGTCACTCCCGTCACTTCTAGAATCGAACTATCGCCTTCCTTCTCAGAAACGCCTCCTCCTGCGCCGCCGTAGGGGGGCAACGTGTGCCATAACCGAGTTTGATCCGCCGGGTTGTCACTCACGTTCCGCCAGCGGAAAGCAAGCTCGCGAACTTCGCCGCCACTCGAGCGGTAACGGGCTGGCGGCAACGATGCGTCCGACAGCGGCGATCCGTCGGGCCTCCACCATACTTCGCCCTTCGAAGGGTTCTTAGCGAGTCCGATCAACTCGACCTCTAAGCCATTCGAGAATCGCCAAACAAATTTACCGTCTGTTTTGAGATCAACTTGTTGCACCGCCGACGGCTTCTCCTCGGCAACTGCTTCCGACGACAACTCAACAAGCGGCGTCCCCGCCAGCAGCAGCGTTGCGATGATTCCGCAGGCCGCCCAACGCCGACTCAATCGACGCCCCAATGGCAATCGGGCGAGCCCCGCCATTCGCTGCCGCCAAAAAGCGCTCAATTGCAGCCGCGTGCCGTTGTCGAGCGCCGTACTCCACGGGCCGAAACCATTCGATTGCGATGACATGACGACCTCCATAAAGCCGCGACCGGTGGTCGCGGGCATTTTGGTATTGGATTGAGTGACGTGATGCGACGGGAGACCGCGGGGGGACCGCGACCGCCGGTCGCGGCTTTTTAACCGGTTAATCGTGCCGTTGCGGCGGCGTTGAGGACGAATGGTTGCGATCGGCCGCTGGCGGCGTCGATCAACGTGCGAGCATAAGTCGTCGCATTCGCGCCGCTGTTGAGCATCGCAAGACGGTCGCAAGCGAGCTCGCGTTCGAGGCCGGCGCGGTAGGCGATCCAGTGGACGATTGGGTTGAACCAATAGACCGTCCGCATCGCTTGAACGGACCAGATGGTGAGCAGGTCGCGGCGTTTGAGATGCGCCAGTTCATGCAGAATGATTTGCCGCAGGGCGGGAGCGCCGATCTGTTCGACCAACGCAGTCGGCAGAATGAGCACCGGGCGGAGTAGACCGCAGACCATTGGCGAACCGTCGCCGGCGATGATGCGAATGCTAGGAAGCTTGGCGAGTTCTAGCCGCGCGGCGCACTGCTCAACGACGATTCTTTCCACTTCGCCGGCGGCGGTGGTTGTCGCCAGCAGGCGTCGTAAGGAGCGAAATTGCCAGCCGATGCGGCCGACTGCGACGAGGACGACCACCGCCCAGCCGAGCAGCAGCCAGGTGGCAAGCGTGAGGCGACTGAGCGAGTGCCAGAAGGAAACGTGTGGCGTTTGTGTGCGTGGCTTGGTTTTAAGCTCTTGCGGCGTGATCGGGACGGCGAGCGGTGCGACGGGCTCACTGGTCGCTGAAGCGACCAGTCCAGTGGGTTGAGTTTGGGCGAGCGCGGGCTCCATGTGCACTGGACTGTTGAACCACTCGGGAGCGGGGATGTTGACGCTCCACAGCGGCAGCGCCAGCAGCTTCAATGAGAGCGCAAGCCACAGTGCGTAACGCAGGCCGGGCGATTCGCGGCGGAGCAGCCAACAAAGGGTCGCGACGGCCGCGGCCAGCAACGCCGATTGCCAAGCGATGTTCCACATGAGCAGCGCCCATGCAGCGGACAAGTCGTTGAGTTGGTCGGTCATCAGAGGTGCCTCGGTGGCGAGAAGGTGGTACGCGACTCGAGCGTGAACGCGATCCCCGGCTTGAAGAGCCGGGGGCTAACAGAGCGAAACGCCGGCGTCACTGTTCGGCGAGTTTCTCGGCGATCTTCTGCAGCGCGGCGACGTCGCGGTCGGAAAGTTTTTTCTGGCCGGCGAGGTACGCAACCAGCGGTTCCGCCGAGCCGCCGAGGACGCCGTCGACGAAGCGTTGCACCAGTTCCGGCAGTGCACGACGTTGCTCGACCGCTGCCCGCCAGAGGATCGGCGCCGAGTTCTCTTGCCGCGCGAGCAGGCCCTTCGCTTCGAGCCGCTGGATCGTCTTGAGAACCGTCGTGCGGGCGGCAGGGCGTTCTTGTTGAATGAGTTCCCAGACTTGGCGTTCGGTGCAGGGTTGGCGGTCCCAGATGAGTTGCAAGACGCGTGCTTCGAGCTCGCCGAGGCTGGGCATTTCTTTCTTGGGCATTATTGTGGTTCGCCTGTTTTCTAGGGCGCTCCGGCGGGTCGTTGACCCGCGGCTACGGCGATTGCCGTAACGAACGGAAGCATACGGCGGACGCCGTAAACGTGTCAAGGAAATTTTTCTGGCGGGCAAGTTCCAGTGGGAACTTTGCTGGCGCTCGCGCATCCAATCCTGCGTCGCCCGCCGAATTGGGCGGGCGTTTCACCGCTTGCAGGGGATTTTCAGATGGCGATCCGACGAATGCTTTTATCCCGCAAACTTCTCGCGGCGACGCTACTCGGCGTGCTAGCAGGTTCGCCCGGGGTCGCCTGGGGGCGGGTGAAACTCATCACGCTACCTGTTCGCGAACGGGTGGAAATCCAACTCGACAACGAACAGGCGACGCTCGTTGAGGAAGAGCGGATCGTGCCGCTGGTGAAGGGCGAGAACCAGATCGACTTTAGTTGGGCGAACACGCAAATTGATCCCGGCACGATCGTGTTCCGCGTCGTAAGCGACAAAGGCGACGACGCCCCCGAAGTAAAGGTGCTGTCGGTTAGCTATCCGCCGAATGAATCAGCGCTCGTCTGGAGCGTTTCGGCCAGCGAAGCGGGCGCTGCGCGAGTTCGCATCAGCTACCTGCTCGGCAACCTCACGAAAAGCTTCAACTACCGCGCGGTTGCCTCGAACGACGAGCGGACGCTCGACCTCTCGCAATTCATGCGGCTCAAGAATCTTGCGAACGAAGAATTCGCCGGCGCCAATTTGTGGGCGGGGTTCGGGCCAAACTTCTCGCAACCTGTCGGGCTGAACGAAACGAAAGAACTGCTCGTCGAGCGGTTCAAGGCGGTGCCGATCGAGAAGACCTACACCTGCAATCCGCAGGAGTACGAGTACCTCGATCGCGCCCAGAACAAGCTGCGGGTGCCGATGCACTACGTCATCAAGAATGATGCGGAGCATGGCCTCGGCAAGGCGGCGTTGCCGTTCGGCAAGGTACGGATCTTCATCGCAGGCGGCGGCGACGATCCGCAAGCAGGCACGGCCTTCCTCGGCGAGGACTGGGGAAAGTTCACGCCCCGCGACGACGAGATGCGGCTCTACCTCGGCGTCGCCCAAGACGTCGTGGTGAAGCGCACGATCGAGAAGAACGAAACCCGCCGCGTCTCGGGCAACCTCTACGACCAAGAGCTGATCGTGAAGTTCGAGGTCGAGAATTTTAAGAAGCAGCCGGTACGACTCGACGTGATCGAGAATCTGCGTCACTTGCGCAACGAGGTTCGCGGCGACAACGCCCGCGACGTGCAGTGGGAACTTGGCAAAGAGACGACGTTCGCCGACGGGCCGGATGAGGAGCGCAGCAACGCCGAGCAGCTGGTCTTTCACGCCGAACTGCCTGCCGCGGGGGAGGACGGTAAGGCGGAGAAGCAAGTGCTGAAGCTGCACATCACGCTGAAGAATGAGTGGTGATGCCGCTGACGCGGGCGCTCGCAATGGGCCCCGTGTCCCCGCCGCTGGACTGGTCGCTTAAGCGACCAGTCCGAACCCTCGAAGACACGTTGATCACTTCAACTCTCAATATTCACGAAACTCCAATGAACACTCGATATTCACGTCATTCGTTGCTTTCCAAGACAGCCATCCTACTCACGATGCTCGCCTGCAGCGCCGCGACGCCGCTCTGTTCATCCGCCCAGAACATCGACCTATCAACCGTTCCGTCACGCGACTCGGTCCAGCTCACGATCTATAACAGCGAAGACATCACGTTGGTCCGCGAGACTCGCGTCATCAGCTTCAAGAAAGGCCTCAACCCGCTGCAATTCTCGTGGGCCAACACGCTCATCGATCCGTCGTCGGTCGAGCTGACGATTCTCAAACCGGCCGACAAGCTGGAACTGCTCGACACGACGTTTCCGCACGACAAGCCGCAGATGCTGTACTGGAACGTGCAGAGCGAGTTCGACGGCGAAGCGACCGTTCAGATTACATACTTCACGAGCGGCATCACTTGGAGCGCCGACTACGTCGCCGTTGCTGACGGCGATGAAGCGACGCTCGATCTCGAAGGCTTCGTCCGCATCACGAACAACAGCGGCGAAGAATACGAAGACGCGCAAGTGCGGCTCGTGGTTGGCACAATCAACCTCGTCGAGAAGATTGCACAGCTCGCCCAAATCCCAGCCAGCGAGGTGAGCGAGATGGAAGATCTCGCCCGGCGTGAGTTGAAATCGCAAGCCACCCGGGAGTTCTTTGCAAAGGCCGACAGAGCTGCCATGGACGCCGCGGCGCCCATGGGCGCGATGGGCGGCAGCGGCATGCTAGCCGAAGCCAAGCAAATCGTTAAGGAAGGCCTCAGCGAATACTTCATCTACACGGTCGAAGGAACCGAAACGATTCCCAACGGTTGGTCGAAGCGGCTCCGCAGCTTCGAGGCGGACGATGCTCCGCTGAAGATCGAATATCTCTACCGGCCGCGCGAATACGGCGAACAACTCGTGCGGATGTACCTCCTCGCCAATGACGAGGAATCGCACCTCGGCACAACGCCGCTCCCCGACGGCGTCGTCCGCGTCTTTCGCAACAACGGCCGCGATGGGCTGTCGTACCTCGCGCAGCAGACCGTGAAATACATTCCGATCGGCGACAAGATCGAGCTGAACCTGGGCGTCGACCCCGAAGTTGTCTTCGAACTAATCAAGAAGGGCGTTAGCCGCGAGAAAATCTGGACGCAAATCCACAACACGAGCACATTCAAGCTTGTGGGCGACGATGCACGTCGCGAGGAAGAAAATGCCTCAGTCGTCGGCTGGGCCGATCGCACCGAATACGAACAGCGAATTCGCAACTACACAAGCAAGCCGATCGACGTCGAGATTCGTCGCACCTACGACGGGCATATCGCGTTCGTGAGCAGCCTTGAGCCGAAGCTGCACGACTACCAGACCGTCGAGTTGAAGACGCAAGTGAAGCCGGGCGAGAACGAAACGCTCGACTTTACGATCGTGCAACAACAGGGAACGAACGTGAAGCAGAACAACGTAACGCTGGAAGCGGCGAGCAAGTTGTAACGCGGCGAGCCCCCGGGCTTGCCCCGGGGGTACTAATGCTGCTTCGCGAGACAAAAAAAGAAGCGGCGCCAACTTGGCGCCGCTTCTTCGCATGTGCATCGCGTCGATCGACCGCAGTCGACTACTTACCCTTCACGCCGAGCAGTTCGACTTCGAAGATCAGCGTCGCGTTCGGCGGAATCACTTCGCCGGCGCCGCGGGCGCCGTAGCCCAGCTCGGCCGGAATGACGAATTCGAACTTGTCGCCGACCTTCATCAGCTGCAGACCTTCGGTCCAACCGGGGATCACTTGGCCGACGCCGAAGCTAGTCGGCTCGCCGCGACCGTACGATTCGTCGAAGACTTCGCCATTGATCAGCTTGCCGCGGTAGTGAACGGTAACGGTGTCGGCCTTGGTCGGCGAAGCGCCTTCGCCCTTGCCCTTAGAAATCACCTTGTACTGCAACCCGCTCGGAGTCGTTTGGACCCCTTGGGCCTTGGCGTTCGTCACGAGGAACTGCTTGTCTTTTTCTTGCATGGAAGACATCTGCTGCGTGGCGAGTTGTTGCAGGGCCTGAGCGCAGACCTCTGGCGAATATTGCGGTGCCTTCGCCGAGAGACCGTCGCGAAGCCCGGCGATCAAGCTGTCGAGATCGAGCGGCAGGCTGTTGGCGGCGAAGCTTTTGCCCATGTCGATGCCAATGGCGTAGCTCCAATGGCGAGCGTCGAGTTTCTCAGCAGGGGCCGCGGCAGCGCCGGGGCCGGCAGGGGGAGTGGCAGCAGGCAAGGTTTCTTGAGCGTTGGAGGTGAGCGACGCCGAGCACAACAGAGCGGCGATCGCGAGGAGGCGAATCTTCACGTTAAGAACTCCGGGAGGGAAATCTGAGCGGGCGAATCAGGCGACGGCGCTCAATCCCCCCGAGTGGCAAGATACCCCAATCCGCAGAATATCGTCAGGGCCAATCCGCCGGCGGCCACACGAGAGGCCCAGCGTCCGCGGAATGTGCGAGCCTCTTCGAGGTCGATTTCTAGCCGGTCTACCATAGCCTGAGCCCGCTCTAACTCCTGAGAATCGTCAGAAACTCGCAAGCCGCCCCCCCGAGCGTCATGGACGGCGTCGCGGGCCGCTTGCAACGATTTCGCCTGCTCTGGCGACCATGCGTCGGCTGGCTGTTGTATGAACGACCATGACCAAGCGGTCGCCGCGAGGAGCACGCCTGCGAAGATGCCCCCGATCCATGCAGGCGAGGAGCTTCTTTCGGATGTCGCATCGTCCATGGGTAGGGGAGTCGCAAGCTAAGCGACCAAATGAAACGCATCGCCGCCAGCCGCACTATGGAACGGTAACAACCTGCCCGTCAGCGATGCAAATCAGATGGGCCATGAGGGGCTCGTCGATGTCGTCCGAAAAGAAGTGGACGCTGCCGTCGAGGAACGCGGTGTACGCTCCGTTGGGATGGTTCGATCGCGGCGCCGCCGAAATGTAGCCCGCACTATTCGTACAAGGCATCAGTTCCAGCTGTTCGGCGCTCAAATCGGGACATTCGTACAGCACATCGGGGTTCTTCGAGTTAGGCGGCTGGGTGTACCCCAAGCTCCGCGTCGAGAAAATGAACTCGCCGTACTCTTGCTGATCGTTACTAATTGAATCCTCGTACCAGACTGGATGCGCATCGAATGCCAATAGCGAAGCCCCAGACCAAGGGAGGGCCCACGCGCCGCGCTGGTCGAACTCGTGATCCCGCGTCCTCACCTCGGAAATCGCCACGGTCTGCGACGCCCCGTCGGTGACGCGACGCATCGCTTGCCCAAACAGCCGAATCGCCCCTGGCGAGTTGTAGTCATCAACGTGAAACGGGCCGGTGAAGCCGGCGTAGTTGCCTTTGCCGAAGGGGACTGGCGTGCTGGATCCATCGACGCCGCGCCACTGATAGACGCGCCCCAGGGCTTCCTCGCTGGGGCAAAGCAATGGCGCCGGTTGAGCAGCCTGAGGATTCGAGGGATTGGCTGCTGCGTGGCGGTCTTTAGCGAACTGCGAAGCAATTTGTTGTTGCTCCATGTAAGGCAGCACGCTGACGATCCAACTTTGATCGGTTCCCGAGCGAAGATCGACGCGAAAATACTGACCGCTGCTCTGAAATTTCATCGATTTCTCGACCGCGTCGAACGCCCCTGCGGCAGGCAGCTCGCCCTTTGCTTGTTCAAAATCGAGAACGGCGAGAGCAGTTTGCTTCAGGTTATTCATGCAGTGCGTGCGGCGAGCGGCTTCACGAGCTGCCTGCACCGCCGGCAGCAGCAGGGCGATCAATGCGCCGATGATCGCAATCACGACAAGCAGTTCGACCAGCGTGAAGCCGCCGGAGGGCTGGCGTGGTTGAATCGATCGGCTTGGCATCGTTTACTTCCGTCGATTAGCGGTCAGACGCGTCATCATCCCTAGCGCGGCAACGCCAGCGGCGGCTAAAGCGACCGCCGCCGGTTCCGGCACAGCCGCGATCCTGGCCACAGACATCGGCGGCGGCGGCGCGGTCGTCGTGCCGAACAAACTCTTGAACAACGTCAAATCGTCGTCGTCGACGTCACCGTCGCCGTCGGCGTCGCCTTGGCTGTTTGTGGCGTTGACGAGCACACTGGAATTGCGCTGCCATACCAAGAAATCGGCGCCATCGACGATTCCGTCGCCGTTGAAGTCGGCGTTCGGGCTGTTGAACGACGTCGCCATACGCCAAGCCAAACCGTAATCCCAGTTGGCGGCGCCGCTGACCTTCAGCGTGTAGACGCCGGGGCCGAGGTTCGTCAGATAAATGTGCTCGACGTTGTCGACCGTGCTGATGCTTTGGTCGATCATCGTTCCCATGAAGCTATTCGACGAGTCGTAGAACTGCAGATCGAGGTTCTGCAGCGACTGCATCGGCGTGAAAATGTTTGGATCGGCGTTCGTGTCGACGACCTTCGCGTTCCAGTTCAGCATGATCGACAGTTCAGGCGCCGTGCTGCCGATCGGGACTTCGAAGTTGTAGTAGAGATCGCCGACGGAAGAATCCGACTTGCGATCCTGGTAGTCCCAACCGTAGGGCTTGACGGCGGCGGCAGGAGCCGCCGTGCTGGCCGACTGCTTGCCGCCGAGTTGGATCGCGTAGCTGTTGTAGACGTTGAGTTCGCCTGCGCCGAAAACGTCGTCGAGCGGACGTGTTTGCGTGTGGTTCCAAGGATTAATGAGACCGGAAGTTTGGTCGAGCCACGTGGCGAACTCGGTCTTCGTGGCCCCGGCCATGATAACCGCCTTCATTACCTCGCTGCGAACAGCGTCGGTGCCGGCGCCCGATTGATGCAACATCGTCGCCGCGGAACTGACCATAGCCGTCGAGGAACTCGCCAACGTGGATGGCGCCACGACGTCTGGACGATAGCGACCTGAGCCGTACGCTACTCCCCCGACGAAATTGTTTGTTTGCCCGCGCGAGTGACCGCCGTCGCTTCGGCCGACGACGATCGTATTGTAGGCATAAGCGAAGAGCGTGGGATGCGCTTTCACAGAAGTGAAATTGTCCGCGTTGTTGGCTCCGACGACTGCGGTCAATTCACTGGTTTCAATCAGGTAGTCGTAGCGACGCAACGCCGCTAGCTCTTGAATGCCGACTCCCGGAACTACCCAACTGAGGTTTTGCACGCGGAAAGGCTGCGGCTCAGGCGGAGCGGAGCCGGCGATCCGCAAGACGTTGCTCAACCAAGCGCTAGCGTCGTAGTTCACAACGCTGTTGGCTCCCGGCGCGAAGCTCTGCGTACTTCCGAAATAGTACTGGCCGACAATCCCGGTTGCATGCGACGAGAATCCGACATGGGCGATGCTGCTCCCATCGGTCAATACGACGGGAACGCCGCCCGGATCGAGGCTTCCGTTGAACTCAGGCCCCGAAACATCGACGAGGTACGAACCTAATCCGTTCGCCGGCGACGCCTCGACGAGTGAAATCGTCCCGCCGGCCCCGGTCGGCAGGGAACTCCCCAACCGTTGCTGCAGCTTCGTATAGTCGGTGCTGGTAAACCAAGCTGGAGTCGCAGCCCCCGCCAGACTTGCCGGCAACGCAGCGAGCGCGAGCAAGCTTGTAGCAACAAGGCGTTTAGCTCTTACGGTCGAGGAAAATTCACGCATACTCTGCCGGATCCCCGCCGGACGATCCACTGGATCGCTGATATTACAAGATGAGAGGCCGCGTCGTTGGCTTCGAGTCGAACCAGCGGGCGACGGTTGGCAGCCGGTGTCGTTCACAAGGAGGTGTCTGTTCTTATTGGGCTCGCTGCTCGCCCCCGGGCAGCGTGGCTGTCGACCTTCATTGTCACCCTCGATGGGGGGGATATCAAGATTTTTGTCGTGGCCTTGCGGGGTTCCAAGCCCCGGGGATTGCGGTCTCCCGTGCGCGACCCGTAAAGCCCGACAATTGAACACTGAATCCCTTTCCAAGGATCGATTCCTTACGAACCTGTCACGCGGGAATCTGGCGGCCGGGGCCACCCAGGGGCCTGGACACCCCTTTCCACGGGGCGGCAAGCCATGTTGTGAAGCCGTCGCAGGCCACCTAAACTGGTGGATTCCGCCCACCTGCCCGTGCGACCGCTACAGTCCACACGGCGTCGGGCCGCTAGCCAGCGACTTTCCTAACCCTGTTCGCGAGGGTCGCCGGTCCCCAGGCGTGTCGCGCATTTGAGCGCAGCCGCTCCGCATCGTCCACCGCAGCAAACCGATGACCTCATACAACCTGACTCACCTGAAGCAGCTCGAAGCCGAGAGCATCCACATCATCCGCGAAGTGGCCGCCGAGTTCGACAACCCGGTGATGCTTTATTCGATCGGCAAAGACAGCTCGGTGATGGTGCGACTCGCCGAAAAGGCGTTCTACCCCGGCAAGCCGCCGTTCCCGCTGATGCACGTCGACACGACGTGGAAGTTCCGCGAGATGATCGCCTTCCGTGAAGAGCTGATTCGGAAGCAACTCGGCTGGGACCTCATCGTTCACATCAACGAAGAGGGCGTGAAGCAGGGCGTCGGCCCGTTCACCCACGGCAGCAAGGTCCACACCGACATCATGAAGACCGAGAGTCTCAAGCAGGCTCTCTCGAAGCACAAGTTCGACGCGGCCTTCGGCGGCGCCCGTCGCGACGAAGAGAAGTCGCGTGCCAAGGAACGCGTCTACTCGTTCCGCGACAAGCACCATCGCTGGGATCCGAAGAACCAACGCCCCGAGCTCTGGAACATCTACAACGGCAAGGTTCATCAGGGCGAAAGCATCCGCGTCTTCCCGCTCTCGAACTGGACTGAACTCGACGTGTGGCAATATATCCACCTCGAGAACATCCCGATCGTGCCGCTCTACCTCTCGGCCATGAGGCCAGTCGTGAACAAGGACGGCGTGTTGATCATGGTCGACGACGATCGGATGCCGATCGGCCCCGAGGACAAGGTCGAGCAGAAGATGGTCCGCTTCCGCACGCTCGGCTGCTACCCGCTGACCGGCGCCGTGGAATCGACGGCGACAACGCTGCCGGAAATCATCCAGGAAATGCTGCTCACCACGACGAGCGAACGGCAAGGTCGCATCATCGATTACGACCAAAGCGGCTCAATGGAAGAGAAGAAGAAAGAAGGCTACTTCTGATTTCGGAAGCCAACGACTTCTCTCGCAAAGGCGCTAAGACGCAAAGACGGCGCAAAGAAGAGAAGAGTTGTCCTGATCAGCATTCTTTGCGTTTACTTTGCGCCTTTGCGACTTTGCGAGAAACACCAAAGTCGCCCATTAATAGCAGTGAATTGATTTCATGTCGCACCAATCTGACCTGATCGCCACCGACATCGACGCCTACCTGAAGCAGCACGAGCATAAAGAAATGCTCCGCTTCCTCACCTGCGGCAGCGTCGACGACGGCAAGAGCACCCTCATCGGCAAGCTGCTGTATGAGACGAAGATGATCTACGAAGATCAGCTCGCCGCGATTCAGCGCGATTCGGCCACGCACGGCACCACCGGCGGCGAATTCGACCCCGCGCTGCTCACCGACGGCCTGAAGGCCGAGCGTGAGCAAGGGATTACGATCGACGTCGCTTACCGTTACTTCTCGACGGCCAAGCGGAAGTTCATCATCGCCGACTGCCCCGGCCACGAGCAGTACACCCGCAACATGGCCACTGGGGCGAGTTGTTGCGATCTGGCGATCATCCTCATCGACGCCCGCCACGGCGTGATGACGCAAACCAAGCGGCACTCGTTCATCGTTTCGCTGCTAGGCATCAAGCACGTCCTCGTGGCGGTGAACAAGATGGACCTCGTCGGCTACTCCGAAGAGGTGTACGAGAAGATCAAGGCCGACTACCGCGAGTTCGCCACGCGGCTCGAGCTTGTCGATCAGCACTTCATTCCGATCTCGGCCCTCAAGGGCGACAACCTCATCGAGCACAGCGAAAAGATGCCGTGGTACGAGGGGTCGACCTTGATGCACCACCTTGAAAACGTCCACATCGCGTCGGACCGCAACCTGATCGACTTCCGCTTGCCGGTGCAGTACGTCAATCGGCCGAATCTCGACTTCCGCGGCTTCTGCGGCACGATCGCCTCAGGCCGGATCAAGAAGGGCGAGGTCGTCATGGCGCTCCCCTCGCGCAAGACGAGCCGCATCAAGTCGATCGTCACGTTTGACGGCGAACTCGACGAAGCCTTCACGCCGCAATCGGTCACTGTCACGCTCACCGACGAAATCGACGTCAGCCGCGGCGATATGCTCGTCCGGCCCGACAACGTGCCGCAAACGGCCGATGCATTCGAGTCGACGATTGTCTGGATGACCGAAGAGCCGCTGACGCCAGGCAAGCAGTACTGGTTCAAGCAAGGCACGAAGACGGCCGCCGGCTCGATCAGTAACTTGCGGTACCGCATCGACGTCAACACGCTTCACCGCGAAGAAACGCCCGTCCTCGCCCTCAACGAAATCGGCCGCTGCCTCGTGCGGCTCAACCAGCCGATCGCGTTCGACGATTATCGTCGCAATAAGGGAACGGGCGCGTTTATCGTCATCGATCGCGTGACGAACGTCACCGTCGGCGCCGGCATGATCCTCAACCGCGCCGCTGCCGGCAAGGACGATCACTGGAGCGCCGAGGCCGACGCCAACCTGCAGTCGGAACGGAGCGAAGTCACCGCTGCCGAGCGTGCCGGTCGCTTCGAGCAACAACCGGCGACGATCTTGCTCACCGGCCTCGCCGGCGCCGGCAAGACGACGCTTGCTTACGCCCTGGAGCGCAAGCTGTTCGACGCGGGCCGCGCGGTCTGCGTACTCGACGGCCAGAACATGCGGCGCGGCATCAGCCGCGACCTCGGCTTCACCGTCGCCGATCGCAGCGAGAACCTCCGCCGCAGCGCCGAAGCCGCCAAGCTGCTCAACGACGCCGGCCTGATCTGCGTCGCCGCGTTTTTGGCGCCGGAAGAATCGGTCCGCCTGAAGGCTGCCGAGGTTGTCGGCCGCGAGCGGTTCTTGGTAGTCCACCTCGACGCCCCCGTCGACGTCTGCCGGGCTCGCGATCAGGAAGGCCTCTACTCGAAGGCCGACAGCGGCGAGATCGCCAACTTCCCCGGCGTCAGCGCTCCGTACGAGACGCCCAAGAAGCCCGACCTCGTGCTCGACACGGCCAAGTTGCCGGTCGATGAGTGCGTCAAGCAAGTGCTCGACCTGCTGGCGGCTCGGAAGATCGCGGTTAGTTAGGCGAGTTTGCAGTGAGCAAGAGTGTGGCGAAGATTTGCCTGGCGGGGCACTCGTGCGCTAAACTAGAGGTAGGCGGCCTCGTACCATTCTGCGCACTCGCACTCCTCGCAACGAGGCTCCGCCCATGGACCGCGTCGGCGTGTCTTTCAAATCATCGCTGTCGTCGGACGAAATCCGCCGACAGTTCGTTCAGCCCCTCCGCGAGGCGATCGAAACGCCGCGGGCGGGCATCTACTCGAACTATCTTCGCCAAGCCGACGACCGCGACCCGGCTGCGCCTTCGGAACATCTGCTGATGTTCCACGTACTCGACTTCGAGCAAGGTCTCCGTTTGCTGCGCACGGCGCTCGAAACGCTCGGCCCGCCGCAAGAGGTGCGGTTCCACAACCTGGATCCGAGCCAGCCGATGTACTAAACAGCGGCGATAGACGCCTTCAGCTACGCTCACTAGATGTAAAACATCGCTTCCGCTCCTTCGGCGGAGCGTTCGTGCAGTTCGGCGAGCGTAATCGATTGCAGCCGCTCGTGGCGAGCGCGACTCAGTTCGCAACAGATCTCGTGCATCGCCGGTCCCCATGGAGACTGCGCGGCCGCGCACTCGGCCGGTTCGTCGGCCGTTTCGAACACGTCGACGACATCGGCGAGCGTGATGTCGGCAGGCGGCCGGCTAAGCCGATAGCCGCCAGCGGCGCCGCGGGTGCTCGTCGCCAGCCCGGCCCGTTTCAGCTCATGCAAAATCTGCACGAGAAACGTCGAGGGAATCCCATGCCGTTCCGCAATCCGCCGCACCTGCACCGTCTCGCCCGAGGAATAATCCTGGGCGAGCTGCAGCATGGCGAGGCAGGCATATTGTGATTTGGCGGAGAGCATGAGAGGTCACGAATTTCGGGTAACGAGTTGCGAGAACAAGTCGGAGCCTGAGTCATTCTTAACTCGCGACTCGAAACTCGCCGCTCGCAACTAACTTAAATTCCGCTGCCATCCTGCTGTTCAAGCGTATGCAATCCGCACTCGGTTTTCGCGGTGCCGCTCCAACGGCCGGCCCGTTCGTCGGTTTCGCCTTCGGCGACCGCGCGAGTGCACGGCCAGCAGCCGATGCTAGGGAAGCCTTGGTCGTGCAGCGGATTGTACGGGACGTTCTCGTCGAGAATCCGCTTCCAGATATCCTTCTTCGTCCAGTTCGCCAGCGGGCTGATCTTCACGAGGTTGAACTTCTTGTCCCACTCGACGATCGCCGCTCGGGCGCGGTCGGTGCTCTGGTCGCGACGGATGCCGCTCATCCAGGCGTGGTGTTTAGTCGCCGCTGCGCGAAGCACTTTGATCTTGCGATCAAAGCAGCATTGGTTCGGATTCGTCTTGTAGAGCGGGCCGTTGTGGAGCGCCTCGTACTGCGGCACGGTCAGTTCGGGCTGCAGCATGTCGACTTCGATGCCGTAGAGGCTGGCAATCTTGTCGCGCAGGTCGAGCGTTTCCTGGAACTGGTAACCCGTGTCGAGATTGAAGACGTACGTCTCGGGCGCCACCTTGGCGAGCATCGAGAGGATGACGCATCCTTCGGGGCCGAACGCGGTCGCCATCGTCAGATGCGGGGCGAACCGATGATGGGCCCAGGCGATGATCTCTTCCGGCTGAGCCGTTTCGAGCCGCTCGCTCGCTTCGGCCAGTTCGGCCATTAGCTCCGGCGTCGGCTCAAGCTGCCGAAACGGCGGCGCGGCGGGTTCCTGCTCCACCGGCGTGAACTGGCGATCGGCGATGTTGGCGGCAGCGGTCATCTCGGCACTCGGTGGGAAGATCGTCAAATGGGGGCGAGTGGACGCCTCCGACGCATTTTGGCTTGGGCGGGCTAGGGCGTGATTCCCCATCGCAGGGCTCAATCTTATTAATCATGGTCTGGATAGTCAACATTAAATCTGACAGTCCATTTATCGACCAGGTTCGATCCGATTATTCAGCCTGGGACGAAGATTCGGCTGACCGGGCGATACCGCAGCCGACCCAAAAAGAACCCAAACCATTACCAACAAATAACTTGGAACAGGCGCCACTACCTATCGTGAAATGCTACGGTGCGGCAGTGAAGGTCAACACCCGGACCGCCAAACGGTCCGGGGGGCGGTGAGATCAAGCATCGCCCGGCTCTCCCCCGGAGGACGTGGCCCTCCGGTTAGCGGCTATTCATTGCTTCGATGAGAAAAACGCCGGCACATCTGCAGTGCAAGCGTTTCTAAATATCGCCGTCCTTTGGGGCCGTCTTCCAGAGCGTCCAACAGCTTCTCAGGAATCGCGGCTCGCCCCAGGTACGCCCTGCTGATCGCCCCCGCCATCGCAGCCATCGTATCGGTGTCGCCTCCCAAAAGGATGACGCTACCGATGGTCTCGCTGTAGTTGTCGGGCGTTCGCGCGAAAGAGGCGATGGCCGTGCCCACGGAGTCTGTGGCGGCGATGCCGTTGCCGAAGAGTACGAGATCTCGTCGTTCCGTAAGCCCCCGAGCTCGGCCCAATGGCCCTGCATACTCTAAGCTCGGGGCAACCGCCTGCAGCTGTTCGAAGAACGAGTCGCGATCAAAACGTTCCGTGCATGACGCCAACGCTACAGCCGCCGCGAGCAGCTCCGCCCCCTCAATTCCCAAGCGGTGCAGGTGAGTGGGCTGAGCGGACTTCCGAGCTTGCTCTGCCGCCTTCGCCAAATCGCCTCGAAAGGCTAGGCCAACAGGAGCCACCCGCATGGCTGCGCCATTGCCGAACGAACCTCCCGGCAGAAGCTCTTCGGCCAGCATGCGATGATCGTGACCATCGCGAATGGCCTCAAGAATAAGTTGCGTCGACCTGCCGTACCCGCGATGGAGCTCGTAATTCTCGGCGAAGCGGCGACAAAGCTCCGGATAATTGATCTCGCCGCACGCAATCAGCGTTTCACAAACGCCAATCATCATCTGCGTGTCGTCGGTGTACCATAGCTCGCCGAATGGCGGGTGTTCGCTGAGATCGCGTGGTTGCAGATACTGCTGGGCGATGCCTTCTGGTGAGCGACCTTCGAACCTCGCCCCCAGCGCATCACCGACGGCAAGCCCGAGCAGGCACCCCGCGAATCGATCTTCGAGCGTGGGGCTGCTCACGTTAGTGCTTGTAAACCTTGTGCTGTGGGCGCCCTGAAAGGATCTGCTCCTTGCCCCAGGTGGTCACCGCGCGGAAGGCTTCGCTGGTGACGAATGCTTTAAACGCCGCTTCGTCGGACCATTCGCTCGTGATCAGGTACGAGGCGTCGTCGGCAACGTCTTTCCACAGCGTCGAGCTCGTGTGCCCCGGCGCCGCGTTGAGAGCGTCGATCACCGCGGCGAACTTCTCCTCGAAGTCTTTCTGTTTGCCGGGAAGGGTGTGGTAGTTCATGCCGACGGTGATCATGGGAGCGCTCCGCGGGGGGTTCAGGCGTTAGGGTTCGGGGTTTCGAAAAAATGCATTCGCGAGTTGGGCTCGTGCTCGGCGAACAGCGTCATAGCTAGCAACCATTCCGCTAGCACGACTCCTGAACCCTGAACCCAAATACCCGAACCCTAGTTTCTACCACTTCGACGCAAGCGACCAGGGGGAGTTTGACGATTAGTAAGACGGTGGCGCGCCGCTGCGCTTGCCGACTTGTCGTCCGCTCTCGGAAGGTCTTCTCATGCGTATTGCCCTGGCCGTTGCCGCTCTTGCCGCGTCGTTGGGCGGGGGCGTCGCCTCCGCGCAGGCGCCGTACCCGAATAGCGGGTACTCGCCCATCAGCAGCCGCACGAGCAGCCAGGTCCAAACGACCAGCTACGAACGCAACACGGGCCGCAATAACCCGGCGCTCAATTTTTTCGGCGCTCCGCAGAACGTCGCCTTCGGCACGCACCAGCGGACGGTGCAACCGCCGGCGCCAGTCGCCGTGCAGACGAAGCCGATGGGAAAGCCGTTCAGCACTTACCGGGCTCAGTCGACGATCAGCCCCTACTTGCGGCTTGATTACCTAGAGACCGAGACCGCGCTGCCAAACTACTACATGTTCGTCCGCCCGACGATCGACCAGGACGGCGTCAACGGCCAGCAGGCGAATGACAGCCGCGCCCTCCGCGCCGGCGTTCGTCAGGCCAACGCCCAGGGCGCCGTCGTCCGCCCCGCCGGCGGCATTCCGACCACCGGACACAGTTCGCAGTTCATGAACGGCGGCGGCTACTACCCTTCGGTCACGCGCTAGCCCGACCGCGACGTGGTAGACTGAGCGAGTTCGACGATGCACTATCGCGACTCGACTCAGGAGTGCCTGCCATGCGTACGCTCAATGCGGCGATCCGCGCCGCCTTTTTTCTCGTTGCCGTCGCGCTGCTGATGGCTTCGTTCCTCATGCTGCAAGCAAGCGCTGCCGAAGCGCCCGCCGCCGCACAGGCTGAACCGCAACAGACGCTCACCGAGCCGACGGCCGAGCAAGTCGCGGCCCTCGAAAAGTTAATGAACCGGGCGACGATGGTCGGCCATTTCACCGTCACGGGCGAAGAGGGCAGGGGAGGCGCCGGTGGCAAGCTGACCGAAGAGCGCTACGAGCTTGGCGAAGTGAAACGACTGGAGAGCGGCCACTGGCTCATCCAGTCGCGCATCCGCTATGGCGATCACGACGTCACCATCCCGCTGACGCTACCAATCCGCTGGGCCGGCGACACGCCGGTCATCTGCGTCGACGACATGATGATTCCGGGGCTAGGGACATTCACCGCGCGGGTGATGATTTACCGCGGCCACTACGCCGGATTCTGGACCGGTAAGGACCATGGCGGGCATTTGTTCGGCGTGATTGAACCGGCGAAGGAAGAGTAACGCCGAGAAGCGAGCGACCGCAAGACATCAGAATTGCAAGTAATCGAACAGGGTAAATCAGCATGTCGCGCATCGTCAAATGCAGCTACATGAACGATACGAAGTGGCAAGCGGTCCTCTCAACCCTCGCCGCTCACGGCGTCGCGTCGCGAATCAAACTGCTCTACTACGATTACGTCGACGTCGAAGGCCCCGGCGAAGACGCCATCGCTTCCTGGTCAGCCGATAGATACTACTACCCTGAGTATCAAGTAATGATTCAACAGAGTCCCAAGTATTGGGATGGACCAAGCATCGGACCATTCAAGACAATCGATATAGAATGGCTCGCTCTCCCGTCGGTCACCTTCGCGAAGATTCGCGATGAGCTTCCCGCCAACCTGGAGGTTGTTCAGGTACGCGATGAGTCGATTGTTCTGGGTTATGGCTTTTAGCTTTCGCCGCGCAGATTCGCCCCCGGTTTGAAGAACCGGAGGCTAAAACGCGCGGTGGCGGTCACTTCTTCTTCGCTTCAATGAGGCCGATCAGGCGGTCGCAGCACTCTTTGACGAACGCTGGATCTTCCGGGCCGAGATCCTTCTCAACCACTTCAATCGTCGCCGGCAGGCTCGACTTGATCGCGGCGTAGTACGTCTTGTCGCTCTCGGGATTGCGGAGCGGGCCTCCTTCGACGCCATAGCGGCTCGTGCCGCGCAGCGGGAGCATCATCACCGCGTCGCCCTTGGTGTGCTGCAGCCGCTTGCCGATTTCCTTGGCCACTTCCACCAGCTCGTCGGGGTTGAGCCGCGGCGCCGCGATGATCGGGCTGTGGAACGTGTTCATGTGGTGCTTGTACTTCTCGGGCAGCACGTTCTCTTCGCTGAGGAAGAGGCCGATGTGCTCGCTGCCGCCGGGAACCAGCACCTGCGGCAGGCCGAGCTTGCCGGCGATGGTGAGCCGCTCCGGACCACCCGCGCGGAGGGCATGGTGGAGCTCGTCGCTAATTTCGCCCATCGCGTAGTCGAAGACGCCGACGATCAGCCCTTCGCGCATCATCTGCTCCATCGCCCGGCCGCCGGCGCCGACGGCGTGGAACATAATGACTTCATAGCCCTTTGATTCGAGGTACTCGACGGCGTATTCAGCGCCGTTCGTAAGCACGCCTAGGTTGCTCATGCCGATGAGCGGCTTGTTGCTCGCGGCGACCTGGGCTTGGTCGATGGTCGCCATGCCGCACGCGGCGCCGGCGGCGTTGGCCAGCACCTTCCGCATGAACGGGTTGAGGCCGAGGATGTCGCTGACCGAGAACATCATCATGATGTCTTTGATGCCGACGAAGGCGGAGGTGTCGCCGGCGGCGCAGGTCGAAACCATCAGCTTGGGGAAGCCGTAGGGGAGCTGCCGCATGACGCCGGTCGCGCTCGAGGTCCCCTGCGTGCCGCCGAGGCCGATCACCGCGTGGGCCTCGCCCTTGGCGATCATCTCGGCGATGAGCTTCGCGGCGCCTTTGACCATCACCGGCGCCGCCTTCTCGCGAGTGGCGTCCTTCAGCAAGTCGGCGAGCGGCGTGCCGCCCGCCTCGGCGAGCCGCTCGCGAGTGACGTCCGCTTTGATCGTCGGCGTACCGACGACGCCGATGTCGATCAGCACGGCGCGACAACCGTCGTGCTCGATCTGCTCTTTGAGGAACGCCGTCTCGCGGCCCTTGGTATCCAACGTCGAGAGAACTACGACCGACTTGGCCATGACGAGCGTTCCTTAGTTTTCTGATGAGGAGACGTTAGTTGCCTCTCGCAGAGGCGCAAAGGCGCAGAGGGAACGCAAAGAAATGCAAAAAAACAGAATTCGATTGGAGAGAATAAGCACTTACGACTTTCTCGTCCTACCCTCTATTTTCCCTGCCTTCTTTGCGATTTCTCTGCGCCTTAGCGCCTCTGCGAGAGACCATGTATTTTTCACAGTCGCTTACTTCGTGTACCGCAGCGCCGCGAACTTTTTGCCTGCTTCGAACACCGCCTTCTCAATCGGCAGGCGTTCGGTCGACGAGCCGGTCCAGATACCTTCGCACGAGGCGTGGTCAAGCATGTACTGCGCGTCTTCGGGCGTTTCCATCGCGGCGCCGTGGGCGATGCAAATCAGCTCGGGCATGATTTTCTTGCACTTGTCGTGAACGATCTTGGTCCGCTCCGCGGTCCCTTCGATCGTCTCGCCCGAATCGTAGCCCTTACGGCCGCCCTTCGTGGTGCCGGCGTGATAGCAGAAGAGATCGGGCTTCGCCTCTTCGATCATCTGCAAGCTGTCTTCTTCGGTGAAGGCGACGCCGATGGTGACCATGTTCAGCTCTTGCTTGGCGATCCGCAGCATCTCGACTTCGTTCTCGATCGTAATGCCGCACTTGCGGAGGACCTTGAAGATTTCGCTGTCGCGATCGATGTAGCTAACGGACGGGCCAATGTTCGAGACGCTGATGACGCCGAGCGATTTGATTTGCTCAAGGAAGCCCCACATGTCGCGGAGCGGATCGTTCGCGTTGATGCACATGCAGACGAAGGCGTCGCCTTTCATCGCCGGCAGCACGTCTTCCTGCGTATTGCGGAAGACCTGCTCGTTCGCGTTGACGATCGGCCACAGCATCGCCATCGTCCCCATGCCGTTGGCGCGGAGCCGGGCGCCGTGAAAGGTGTTCACGCAGTCGGCGCCCGCTTCTTCGAGCATCCGGGCGACCAACCCGCTGGCGGCGCTGGAGATGAGGACCGGGGTGCGGCTCTCGACCTTCTTGCGGAGCTTGGCGAGAACTTTTTCACGGGTAGTGCGCGGAACGAACACGGCGGGAACTCCCAGACGATATGACGGCGTTGGTCGAAAGAATGAGCGCCGCGGGCAGGCGGTTCCCGGCCGCGGAACTGGGTATCATATCAGGTCGGATTCTCGGTCGTAACCAGCCGTCAGGGCGGAGCGAACGCTCGTTTTTGGACACTCAGGCAGCTTCACCATCACAGCTCAACGGACACGACGAGGAATACAAAAGATGGAATTTTTCTTAACGCGAATTCCGTGGATTTTTTTCATACTCGTGTCGTCGTCATTCAGCTCACTGAATGCACACGCGGAAACCGCGCGACCGAACTTCGTGTTCATTATCGCCGACGACGTCTCGCCCGACGACTTGGCTTGCTACGCGAAGTCGCCAGCCAAGACGCCGAACATCGACCGCCTCGCCGCCGAGGGTCGACTGTTCGAACGGGCCTATCTCACGTGCAGCAGTTGCAGCCCGACGCGCTGCAGCATCGTCACCGGTCGGTACCCTCACAACACCGGAGCGCCAGAACTCCACATGCCGCTGCCGGCGGGGCAGTTCATGTTTCCGCAAGCGCTGCGCGAGGCTGGTTACTTCACGGTGCTCGCCGGAAAGAACCACATGGGGCCGGCCGTCGACGCGGCGTTCGACGAAATCACGCCCCCCGGCGGCCCAGGCGGCGAGCAACGTTGGGTGCGTCACCTGCGCGAGCGTCCGAAAGACAAACCCTTCTTCATGTGGTTCGCTTCGACTGATGCACATCGCGAATGGAAAACAACCGACGCCGATCCCATCTACGACCCCGCCGACGCCGTGGTGCCGCCATTCCTTATCGACGGTCCCGAGACGCGACAAGACCTCGCAAACTACTACCATGAGATCAGCCGCCTCGATCGCTTCATCGGCAACGTCGTTGAAGAGCTAAAGCGGCAAGGCATCGCTGAAAACACCTACGTCATCTTCACCGCCGACAACGGCCGCCCCTTTCCGCGCTGCAAGACGCGGCTTTACGACAGCGGCGTGCGGACGCCGTTCATCGTGTGGCGTCCCGGCACGATGAAGCCAGCGCCGACGGAGTCAATCATCAGCGTGATCGACCTCGCCCCGACGCTGCTGCAACTCGCTGGCGTCCCGCTCGATCCGCGATTGCAAGGCGTTAGCATCGAGCCGATTCTCGCCGACCCTGCCGCGACGGTGCGCGACTACGCCTTCAGCGAACACAACTGGCACGTCGGCCAAGCGCACGAACGCTCGGTCCGCGATGGCCGATGGCTCTACATCCGCAACGCCTACCCAGAAATTCGCAGCGAGTGCGTTGAATCGGGCCCCGAGTTTCCCGCGGGCAAGGAGCTTTGGGACTATCAAGCCGCCGGCAAGCTGAACGCCGACCAGGGCGATATCTTCCTTGAGCCGCGGCCGAAGGAAGAATTCTATGACGTGCAGGCTGATCCGCAGCAACTCGACAACTTACTCGACGACGCCAAGCATCCCCAGAACGCATCCGCTGCGCAGCAGGTGCACGAAAATCCGCATCGGCAACTTAGCAACCTGCTCGACCAATGGACCGCTGAAACTGGCGATACCGTCCCGAAGAACCCAACTCCCGGCGTCCCGGTCACCGGCCGCGGGCAGGGGATGAACCCGGAATTCCAACATCTGGAGCTGCCTGGCGAAGCCAAGAACGCCAGCGGCATCAACGCCCCTGGCCCTGTCCGTGACACCAAGCCTCACTCGCCGTAGACTTTCACCTCTCTCGCAAAGACGCGAAGACGCAAGGACTCGCCAGAGAAGGCGGGAATAGTGAAGCAGTCGTCGCCCAACCATGGGCGCGCCGTTTCTGCATTTCTTTGCGCCTGCTTTGCGCCTTCGCGACTTTGCGAGCAACTCCCACCTCTGCGCAACCAAATCGATGCCCACCTCTTTCGCAGTCATCTTCGACGTCGACGGCGTCCTCACCGATTCCTACATTCCCCACTGCAAAAGCTGGGAGCGAATGTTCGCCGAGATCGGCGTCGAGTTCAACGATGAGCAATTCCGCAGCACGTTCGGCCGCACGAACCGCGACATCTTCGCTCAGCTCTATCCGGGCGAATCGATGTCGGCCGAGCGTTCCAAAGAACTTGGCGATCGGAAGGAACTCCTCTACCGCGAGATCATCAACGAGAACTTCACGCCGCTACCCGGAGCTGTCGAATTAATCGACGCCTTAAGCGCCGCTGGATTCAAACTCGGGGTCGGCTCGTCAGGTCCGCCAGAAAACGTGAAGTTGACGCTCGAAAAGTTGGGGCGTGTCGGAAAATTCGGCGCCGTCGTCACCGGCGCGGATGTGACGCATGGAAAACCGAACCCGGAGGTTTTCTTGAAAGCGGCCGACCGTTTGGGTATTTCCCCCAATGACTGCGCGGTAATCGAGGACGCCCCGCAGGGTATCGAAGCCGCCAACGCCGCGGGAATGACGAGTATTGGCGTGCTGGGAACGACGACGCGCGACAAACTGAGTCACGCTCGTCTGGTCGTCGAGGGACACCACGAGCTGACGCCAGAGCGCATCACTGCGCTCATCAAACAGCGCTAGAGCGCAACGCAATCCTTACGATTCTGTAATTGCGCACGACTGTCTCAATGTGGGGGTTGACGATGTGAAGGGAGAGCCGCCTAATACGAACCTCCCTAAATAATTACATTAACCACCTCTATACAGACAAATCCCCATGGCAGCCGCCTCTGCGATGTTGGCGATTGGGGCATCGCTGGTTGCGATGAATGTCGCTTACGTCGCCATCACGCTCGCCGTTGGGTGGACGATGCGACTCTATCCGCTGGCGGTGGCATTCCACGTGGGCCCGCAACTCGCCGCGTTCCGCGTCGGTGGAACGGCGGTTTCAATCTGCCTACTCCCTCTCGGGTCGGGGGTACGATTTCTCGAACGGGGGCACATTTCCGCAGAATGCGCTCGGAAGGTGGCAGGCCGAGTCGTGTTCGCAGACGAGTTGCGTCCGCTGTGCAGAATTCTGTTCGCGCTCAGCCCCCCTTGTGGGTTCCTCGCGTTCGCCTGGATTATGTTGGGGGATAACCTCTACTCAGACGCGACAACCGCACTACCGCAAATCTACCTCGGGGCGCTTCGCCCCAATTCGCTCGGCGTTGAACTCCTGTCACGTTACGTGGCCAGGTGGCAGGAATCTCCGCTGGTCGCCCTAGCCATCCTTTCCGCAAAGTATGGCGTCTATCTGCTCGTCCCGACCCCCGGCTCACCGGGTTTCAACGCGATCGTCGAAACAGTGCGAGCCTTGTCGGGCCGCAACCCGCTCGAAACGTTGAAGGAACCGCAGTTGCTCCTCCTCTCGAGCCCGGCAATCATCGCGTACATCGGTTGGAGCGTCGCGGTCGCCGTCTACGGCTATCACCTGCTCGATAGCGCTATCTGAGCGACAGCAAACCCTGAATCGCGAGCGCCCGTTAGGCATCTTCCGGCGTAGCGCCAAGCACGATCGGAAAGTCGGCGGTCAGTTCGCCAATCTTCGAACCTTCGAGCGGCTTGAAATCGACGAGCACCGACTCGCGCTGCTTCTCGTCGCGAATACCACGCAGCACGCCGTCGCGGTCGTTCCCCTTCTCGCCGCGAACGTAGAGCTGCGTCGTCAGGAGCCGCTTCCCATTTTGGCTGACCGCGTAGTGGATGTGAGGCGTCCGGCCAGGGTAGGGGACTGGCTTCACCGTGCGGAAGTAATACTCGCCGGTCGAGCCGGTGGTGAAGCGGCCGTAGCCTTGGAAATTCGCGTCCCGCTTCTCGCCATCGCTGCCGCTGTGGAGATAGACGCCATTGCCGTCGACTTGCCAGATCTCAACGAGCGCGTTCCGCAGCGGCTTCCCGTCAGCGTCGAGAATCCGTCCGGTGAGATGCGTGATGTCGCCGATCGCCGGATCGATGCTGTCGTTGATGATCAAGAGGTCGTTGTCGGTGTCGAGCGGCAGATGATCGGGATAAAACGGCCCCTCGGTTTGCCGCGGCGTGAGCGTGAGCGCTTCGGCGAAAACGCCGGGAGCGGAAAGTGCGGCCGCGCCAAAAGCAATGCTGCGAGCGAAACCGCGACGGGAGAGATTGTGGGAAGCCATCGACTGACTCTCCGCTTGAAGAGATTTGAAAGAACGAGCTGCGACTCAAGGCATTCTACCGCCCGACAGGCTTTTAACCCAACACGTCGCTGGGAGTTTCGCTGTGCGGGGCGAGCCTGAACGGGGTCGGGGGCCTTTTGCCACTGGCGATCATCAACTTGAAGGAACGCCGCCAGTGGCAAAAGGCCCCCGACCCCCTCACGCATCAATCAGCAAATCGCGACGCTCGCTCACGTGGCCTCAGCACGTAAACCATCAGCCCTAGCACCACCGACCCCGCCCCCATGAGTGGCAACCAGGGCGAAATCGACAATGCGTACGTCAGGCTGCTCCACAGCATATAGCCGCACGTCGCGCAGAAGACGAGCGGCGGCAACGGATAAAACGGCACGGCGAACGGACGCTCTCGCAACGGATCGCGCCACCGCAGCACGATCACCGACGCCCCGGTTCCCATGAGGAACGACCAAAACACCGGCGCCGTCGCAGCCAGCAGCGTGCCAAAGCCGTCGCCGGGGTTGATCCGATTCACCGCGAAGACCATCGCCAGCGCAACCGCCGCCTGAGCAATCAGCGCCGCCCGCGGGGCGCCCCGCTCGGCGTCCCAGCCACTCAGCCACCGCAGCGGCCGATGGTCGACCCCGGCCGCCGCGTAGACTCGCGAGCCGACCAGTACCATGCCGTTGATCGCGCCCAGCGCCGAGATCATTACCAGAATACTGGCCAAGCTACCGCCAACACTGCCGATCGCTGCTTCGATGACGTCGCTCGCCGGAGTGCGCGTCGCGCGAGCGTTCTCAACCCCAAGCCCCGCAAGATACGCAACATTCACGGCAAGGTAGACGGCCGTCACGCCCAGCACGCCGCCAATCAGCGCGAGCGGCAAGTTCCGCCGCCGATCGCGCACCTCCGCGGCAACGAACGCAGCGTCGTTCCAGCCGCCATAGGCGTACAGCACGAACACCATTGCTAGGCCAAAAGAAATCGAAGACGGCGCTGCCGACGGCACTGATTCAGCTGGAGCGAGATTTCCCCAATCGGCGCACGCGACTCCCGCCGCCACGACGCCAATCAATCCCAGCACCTTCGCCACGGTGCAAATGTTCTGCGTCGATTTGCCGAGCGTGGTCCCCAGCGCGTTGAGAATCGTCGCCCCCACGATCGGCGTCGTCGCCAGCCACACGCCCGCTGCGTCGCTCAGCCCAAACAAACGCACGCCGTAGTCGGCAAACGTGTAGGCCATCGTCCCGATGCTACTGGTAAGGACCGCCGTCAACTGCGTCCAGCCGAACAGAAACCCCGCCCAAGCCCCAAAGGCTCGCGTGAGATACTCGTAGTCGCCGCCTGCCCGTGCGTAGGTTGTCGCCAGTTCGGCGTAGCACAGGGCGCCGATGATCGACAACAGCCCCCCCAACGTCCACGCTCCCAGCGCCGACCAGGGGCCCGCGGTATTCTGAAAGACCTCCGGCGCCGTGCGAAAAATCGACGTTCCAACGACGATGCCGATCACCAAACTGACGGCGTCCCACAAACCAAGCCGCGGGGCGGCGTTTGCGTTCGGTTCGTTTGGCGATGCGTCATTCATGCGGGTGATCTCGATCGCCACAACCTACCGCAGGTAGCCAAAATTAACAGTGGAAAGCGGCCTCGCAACATCGTATGACAAGGGGAGCCACCAGCTGATTTACTGGACGCCAAAGGGCTAGAAAATCATACAAATGTGAACCGCAACGAGCACGACGGTATGCAAAGAGAAGAGGATCCCCTGCTAGACACAAATGAACGCGAATTATTTTTTATCTGCGTTCATCGGCGGTTCCACTGTCTTTGTGTTTCCAGGGCGAACCTCAGCGTCCTTGGCGGTTAATCTTTCCGACCCCGCATCGCAGTAACCTATGTCCACAGATTCTCCAGCAGCGACCAAGCCGCCGCGACTCCTGTCACTCGACGCCTTTCGCGGCATGACCGTCATCGGCATGGTGATGGCCAACAATCCTGGCTCGTGGGCGGCAGGCGAGCGCTATGCTCCACTCGACCACGCCGCGTGGCACGGCTGGACGCCGACCGATTGGATCTTCCCCCTCTTCCTCTTCATCATGGGAACGTCGCTCGCCTACTCGATGAAGAAGTATCGTGAAGGCGCCGCGATTGATCCGGCAGTTTACACCCGCATCATTCGGCGGACGATTCTCCTTTTCGGCCTGGGACTGTTCAGCGTCTTCTTCGGGCGATTGCTCTCGATCGCTATGCGTGAAGACGTGGCGTTCAGCTACGAAGCGTTCCACTTCGACACATTCAGAATCCTCGGCGTACTGCAGCGGATTGCGCTCGTCTATCTCGTGGCGTCGCTACTCGTGCTCCACACGGGGCTGCGCACGCAGGTCGTCGTTGGCGCCGCGTTGCTGCTGGGGTACTGGGGCCTGCTCGCGACTCTACCGCCGGAGAGTGACTACCAAACACGACTCACGCCGGAAGGGAACGTCGTTCGCGTCGTCGATATCGCGGTCCTCGGCTCCAACCACATGTACACGCAGGCCAAGAGCGAGAAGACCGAGCCCGAGGGCCTGCTCAGCACGCTACCGGCCATCGTCAACACGCTGCTCGGCTACTGGGTCGGCTTGGCGATCATGCGGTACGGCGCCAATTGGGGAACCGTCGGCCGGTTCGTCATCATCGGCGCCGTCATGGCCGCGATCGGCCTCGCCTGGGGCGAAGTCTTTCCCATAAACAAAAAGCTCTGGACCAGCAGCTTCGTGCTGTTCACCAGCGGCGTCGGCACAATTGGACTCGGACTTTGCCTCGGCCTGTTCGACGTCGCAGGTTACCGCAAGCTCGCGCGGCCGTTCGAGATCGTCGGCATTAACGCGATTTTCATCTTCGTCGGCTCAGGGCTGCTGAGCCAACTCCTCGGCGCCATCAGTGCGAAGGTAACGGCGGCCGATGGAACGATCGAGACGACGAGCGCCAAAGGCTGGATCTATAAAGAACTGATTACCGACCACATTGCCGACCCGAAACTGGCCTCATTCCTGTTCGCCGCGGCGACGGTCGCCTTCTGGTGGATTATCCTATGGGGAATGGCCCGCCGCGGCTGGTCGGTGCGGGTATGAGCAACCGAACGTTGACGCGGCGGCAATCGAGGAGCGACGCATGCGTACCATTCTTGTGCTGCTCAAATACCTCGTGGCGGCGCTGTTGGCCATGGTTGTCGTCGGCGGCGCCGGGATGATGCTTGGCAGCATCGTCGCCCGGGCGATCAATCCGCACCCCAACCCTCATTTGTATGAGGGCATGGAGTACGTGATGGGAGGCGCCCTCATCGGCGCCTTGCTTGGCCTAGTTGGCGTTATTGTCGCCGCTATCAGAGCGGCTAAAGCGGAACGACAACGTTCCAACAACTCGGAGTCTGCATCTTGAAATTGATCGTTCGCTGCTTGTTTGTACTGACGGCGTTTGGCATTTCACACGGAACCGCCGTTCGCGCCGAACTGCCGCCAGAAATCCGCGTCGTCACCTACAACATCCACCACGGCGCAGGAACCGACGGCAAGCTCGACCTCAAGCGAATCGCCACGCTGATCAACGCCGAGAAGCCCGACCTCGTCGGCCTCAACGAAGTCGACCAAGGCTGCCGTCGTTCGCAAGGAATCGATGAGCCGGCGGAGCTTGCCCGGCTCACCGGCATGACGCATATCTTCGAGAAGAACATCGACCACGACAGCGGTATATACGGCAACGCTATCCTCAGCCGACTGCCGATCGTGCGGCATGAAAACCACAAACTGCCGTCCGACTATAAGGGCGAACAGCGCGGCGCTCTCGAGGTCGAAGTCGGCGACGAAGATGATTCGCTGCTGTTCATCTGCACGCACCTCGACTTTCGCCCCAACGATCACGAACGGATGGAATCGATCAAGACGATCGAAGACCTCGCCGCGAAGCGCGCCGGCAAGCCGATGATTCTGGTCGGCGACCTGAACGCGACGCCTGAGAGTCGCGTGATGCAGACCTTTGCGCAGAACTGGGGCCGCAGCAATTCGGAACCGGCATTCACGTTTCCGGCGGCGAACCCCAACAAGCAAATCGACTACATCCAGTTCCGGCCCGCAGCGGAGTGGGAAGTCGTCGAAACGCGCGTCCTCGACGAGCCAGTCGCCTCCGACCACCGCGGCATGATGGCCGTGCTTCGGCGGAAGAGTTCAATAAAGTAGCCAGCGCGTGACTCGCGAGGCGGCGAAGATTCCGGGACCGTTACTGACAACTCCGTACGCTGAAAGCGTTTCATATTCCAGCCCAGGGTTCGACGCGCAGCGGCGTACCCTGGGTCATTACAGACAACGACAATCACAACTCTGAAAGAGTTGCACAATCGACTCCACCAGGAGCGATTTAACCCCTTCAGAGTTGTGGTCGCAAATCCAAACGAAAAAACCCGGGGTAGGTCGCTACGCGATCAACCCCGGGCTGGATGATGCAACGCAGTTGGCGTTCGGCGTGCCTAGACGCAATCGGCGGGAGGGCGATGGCGTTCTGCTCCGGCGGATCGTTGACCCGCGGCTAGAAAATTGGCTTGATACCTTTGAGACGCAACTCGGTCTCGGCCATCAGCGCATCTTCCGCCGCTTCGTCGACCGCTTCGTACGTCACGCTGAACCGCAGGAACGAACCCGCATCGTCCCACGGAACGGTGCAAATCGACTGCTGCGTGATGAGGTACTGACTGCAGGCTTCGGCGTTTTCGAACGCAGGCCCATCGGCCAAGCCCTTCGGCGAGGGCGTGTAAAGGAAGTAGGTGCCGCCCGGCATCTCGCACTTGAAACCGCACCGCTTGAGCACGGCGACGAGTTTCTCTAGCCGCCGCTTGTACTTCGCGCGAATCCGCTTCGGAATCTCCGGATCATCGAGTCCTGCGATCGCCGCACGTTGGATCGCGAGGAACTGTCCGCTATCGAAGTTGTCCTTCGTTTCCGCGAACGCTTTTACCAACAGCGGATTGCCGCAAAGCCAGCCGAGCCGCCAACCGATCATGTCAAAGCCTTTGGACATCGAGTGCATCTCAACGCCGACGTCCATCGCGCCGGGGATCGAAAGGAAGCTATTCGGCGCCTGGTCGTACGACAACTGCGCGTGGGCGGCGTCCTGGAGGATGACGATGTTATGTTTCTTCGCAAAGGCGATTGCCTTCTCGTAATACTCCCGCGGCGCCGTCTTGCCGGTGGGGCTGTTCGGGAAGCACAGGATCAGCAGCTTTGCCTTCGCACAGACGTCGGCGGGAATGCTGTCGAGATCCGGGAGGAAGTTTTTCTCCGCGAGCAGCGGCAGCTTGTAGACCGAGCCGCCATAGTAGCTGGTGTGCGTGCCGGCCACCGGATAGCCGGGAACGGTCATCAGCGTAATGTCGCCCGGATTGATGAAGCAGGCGGGGAAGATGGCGAGGCCCGATTTCGAGCCGATGCAGTGGTTCACCTGCGTCGTCGGGTCGAGCGAGACCCCGTACTCGCGGTGCATGAACCGCGCGACCGCTTCCTTGAAGACCGGCGTGCCGTTGTCGGCATAACCGCGATTAGCGGGGACGTTGATCTCCTCCGCCATCCGCTGGCGGATCTGCTCGTCGGCCATGCCGTCGTTCTCGCCGATGCCGAAGTCGAGCAGTTGCCGCTCGGGGTGATCGGCGAGGGCTTGCCGCTTGGCCCGCTTGATCTTCTCGAACTTGTAGATGGCGGTCGACTTGCCGTACTGGGCACCGCCGATGCGGTCCGCGAAGAGCTGCTGAAAGTAGGGTTCAGACATGGGCTGGCTCGGATGAATGGCTATCGGCTGTCGGCCATCGGCTGATGGCCGGAGGAATGCGTATTCGGGACGCCGGTGAAGAGGGACTGGCCGCTCACGGGCGTTGCGGTCAGATTTTACTTAGAGTGACAGGCAAAGGGCAGGGGGCTGGGACGGCGCGCTGAGGCAAGAAACGCTCGGCGACGGCGAATAGCATCCGCCATTGGCACAGAAAAACTTCGAGGAGCGCGAATGGGAATCCTACCGCAGCGACCGCTCTACCGCCGACTCCCTATCGCCGGAGGCCTGCTGGGCGTGCTCTTCGTGGCCTTGGGCTGCTGGGCGATCTACTCCCGATCGTCGCTGAGCAGCCGGATCGAGACGATCCGCGCCGCGGGCTATCCGGCGACGATCGCCGACCTGGCGCCGAAACCGATCCCAGCCGACGAAGACGCCGCGGCGCAACTGGCTGCGATAGCGCCACGGTTCGATGCGTTTGCGAAAGAGCACGGCCGCTTTTACAACACTCCGGAGGGACGGGCCTACGAGAGCCAGCGGCAGCGGGGCGCGGGAGCTTCCGCAGAGCAACTCGCCGCGATCCGGGCCATCATGGAGCAGTATCCGGAACTCGACGAAGCGATCGAACGGGCGGCGGCATGCGATCGTTACGCGTCGCGGCTCGACTTCAGCTTGCCGCAGCCGCAGCTCCTGCAGGCCATGCTCGACCAATCTTCGAACATACGCACCCTGGCCCGGTTCGTTCAGTGGCAGATGGAGTTGGCGATCGCCGACGGCCAGCCAGATGAGGCAGTGCAAAAAGGCATTGAGCTCCTGAGGCTCGCCGCGTTGTACGACGCGGAGCCCACCTTAAACAACTCAATGGTCGCAATGGCGATTCGCGGCAGTGCGGCGTCGGCCATCCACGATGTACTTGTCGCTGGTCGCGAGCATATGATTCCATCAGCTCTGCGCGCCGAGCTCGATCGAGAGCTGGCTCGTTTCCGTGCAGAGGACGTTCTGCGTCAGGCCATCATCAGCGAACGTGCCTACGTCATCAGCGCGACTTTGCAGCACCTTGATGGCATGAACATCTTCGCCGCGAACACGATCGGGCTACCGATGAAGGCGAGTCTTATTGAATCGATCGACCTGATTGATCCGACCCTGGAACTCGCCAACCAGCCGTGGCATGAAGTATTCAAACCTGGCAGCCAGAACGTCTTTCAATCGACTGGACGGATGGGCGCCATGGCAAGTCTGCTGGCGCCGTCGTTCAAGGCCCATTTCGATCTGGTCCATCGCACGAGCGCGACGCTGCGGTCGCTGAGAACCCTCAGCTCGCTACAGCAGTACGCCGCCGAGCATGGCCGGGAGGCCGCAGGACTATCGGACCTAAATCTACCGGCAGCCGATGCGGTCGACCCATTCACGGGCCAACCGCTGATCGTCAAACCAACCGCAGGAGGGTGGCTCGTCTACTCCGTTGGATCGAACGGCGCCGATGACGGCGGGGACTTCGCCAAGGACAAGGACGTTGGTTTCGGCCCGCCGCAAAAGCAGCCTGCGACGGTGGAGGCCGAAGATTAGACCATAGCGACGCTCAACGCGCCGCCAGCCGCTCGATCTCCGCCGCGATTGCCGCCGCCCCCTTCGTTGGCTCCTGGCAGGTGAATCCCTCGCAGACGTACAGCGTCGGTTCGCCCGCAGCGGACGCCTTGCCTGCAATGAGGGCCGCGAGCAGCGGCGACTGGTCAACCGTCTTCGCGTTAGCGCTCGCGAGGACCTTGTTCGGGATGAACTGCCGGCGCAGCTCTTTTACTGATTTGGCGACGAGTTCGAACCCGGTGTCGCCCGCCAACACCATTTCGAACGTCGGGCCAAGGTGGAAGTCGAGCGCGAGCAGCATCTGACCCATCGCGGCCGGGGCTTGCTGCATCAGGCCCGCGGCAGCGACGAGCGTTCCCTCCGCAGCGGCAATGTACTTCGATTCGCCGGTGAGTTTGCCGAGCCGGGCTAATGCAAACGCCGCTATGCCGCTGGCGCTGGGAACGCTCGCGTCGGTGGCGTCTTTGTTGCGGGCGATCAACTGTTCGTGATCGTCGGCGGTGTAGAAGAACCCGCCCGCCTGCGGATCGGCGAAGTGCGCGAGCACGATGTCGAGCAGCCGCGCAGCCTCGGCAAGTCGCGTTGCGTCGAACGTCGCTTCGTAGAGCGAGAGGAGGCCGTTCGCCAAGCACGCATAGTCGTCGAGGTAGGCGTCGAGCTTCGCGACGCCGTTGCGGTAGGTGTGGAGCAGCCGACCGTCGGGTCGCTGTAGCTTCGCATGAATGAAGTCGGCCGCCTTCGCCGCCGCGGCGGCGTAGCGAGGTTCGTCAAGCGCTGCCGCCGCGCTAGCAAGGGCGTCAATCATGAGGCCATTCCAGGCGACGATTACTTTGTCATCCTTGCCGGGATGAACGCGTTGCTCGCGGGCAGCGAACAACTTGGCCCGCGATGCTGCTAGTTCCTCGGCAAGCTCCGCTTCGTCGCGGCGCATGATCGCCGCCGATTGGGCGAGCGTCTTCGGCAAATTGAGAATATTTGCCTCTTCTAAATTCCCCGCATCGGTGACGTCGTAAATGCGGCCGAACGTCGAACCGGCGTCGTCGCCGAGCACTTCGTCAATCTCGTCGGCCGTCCAGACGTAGAACTTTCCTTCGTGCCCTTCGCTGTCGGCATCCTCGGCGCTGAAGAAACCTCCCTCAGGGCCGGTCATATCGCGGAGGACGTAACCAATCGTTTCGTGCGCCACGCGAGCGTAATCGGCATTGCCAGTGGCTTGATACGCCTCGACGTAGACGCCGGTGAGCAGTGCGTTGTCGTAGAGCATCTTCTCAAAGTGGGGCACGAGCCACCTCGCATCGACGGAGTACCGTGCGAAGCCGCCGCCGAGTTGATCGTAGATGCCGCCAGCCGCCATGCGGTCGAGCGTCGTGCAGACCATCTCCAGCGATGATGCATGACCGGTGCGATGCCAGAAGCGGAGCAGCAGTTGCAGATCCATCGGGTGCGGGAACTTCGGCGCCCCCCCGAAACCGCCCCAGCGGGAATCGAATGTGCTCGTCAGCTGACCAATCGCGGCGTCGATAAAGTCGCGCGATAAGTCGCCCGGCGCCGTCGCTTGCCCGGCGCGACTCAGTTCGTCGGTGAGTTGGTTCGCCATCTGCTCTACTTCGCCGCGACGCATCAGCCAGGCGTCGTACACCGCGCGAAGCACGTCGTCGAACCCCGGCATCCCGCCGCGAGCCGACGGCGGGAAGTACGTGCCGCAGTAGAAGGGCTTCAACTCCGGCGTGAGGAAGACCGACATCGGCCAACCGCCGCGACCAGTCATCATCTGCGTCGCGTTCATGTAGATCTGATCGAGATCGGGCCGCTCCTCGCGATCGACTTTAATCGCCACGAAGCGGTCGTTGATCATCGCTGCGATTTGCTTGTCCTCAAAGCTCTCGTGCTCCATCACATGGCACCAGTGACAAGCGGAGTAGCCGATCGAAAGAAAGATCGGCCGCTGCTCGTTGCGAGCGCGATCAAGCGCCTCGGGCCCCCATGGATGCCAATCGACGGGGTTGTCCTGATGCTGGAGCAGGTAGGGCGACGATTCGTTGGCGAGCTTGTTTGGCATGGATCGACGAACGGATTTTAGAAGACTAACCACGAAGACACGAAGAACGCACGAAGGAAATAGATGGAACCGCAAATGAACGCGGATGGCCGCAGATAAAGTACCAGTGGAATTACTGGCGTTTAACCGCGTTTATCGGCGGTTCCAGTTTTGCTCAGCGTCGTACGATTATATTGAATCAAATAAAAACGCCCCGGAAAGCTTGAGGCCTTCCGGGGCGTTCGTCAATTTTAAGTCAATTCACTAAATAAATTAGTGAGGCGTGACCGCATCGGCGCGAGGACCCTTCGGGCCACGGCCTTCGGTGTAGCTGACCGACTGCCCCTCTTGGAGGGTGTCGAATTGGCCATTTTCAACCGCGGAGTGGTGGAAGAAGAGCTCGCCCTTCTCGCCTTGGATGAAGCCAAAGCCCTTGTCCGCAATCAACTTCTTGATCGTGCCTTCTGCCATAGTCGCAGAAACTCCCTAAACGAAACGAAAGAACTAACAAACGGGCCGCGCCCTCGTCTCCGCCAAACCCTGGCAGCTACGCGCGACAATCCCACAGTAAAGGAGCACCCAAGTCGTCCGCGATTGAAGAGAAGCGTCCGCGGCAGTCGCCAGAGAGCGAGCTGAGAGGAACAATCTAACAAAACAAAGCGGGGGGTTTGACTCGATACGACCCCAAGTCGCTGATTGTAGACGGCGTGGCGAGGAAAGTATAGGTAAATTGCCGTGACAAATATGCTGTCGCCACCAGCGGTCGGCAGATCCCTGCGGCTTGAAAAGCAGCGATTTTCCCGGGAAAACGCACTCTCGCGTCGGTTTCGTTGCGAGCGACGATGGTCGAATCTACGATCTATTAAAGCGGCGCACGAACGCCTGTTCTGACGCTTGTGCCAATTGCGCCGGCGCCCGGCGGCCCGCTCCTTTTCGCGAAGGCTCGAAGATGCCCAAGTTCTCTGAAATGGCATTCATCCGACTGCTGTTTGCCAGCGCTGCAGTCGCAGCAGCGCCGGCGGCGTTCGCCTACCCGATCAACTCGCAGTTCACGATCAATTCGACGACGTCGAACTTAAAATTGAGAGCCGAAGCGTTCGGCTTCAACGACGACGACACGAAGAGTCTGAACGGTTCATTGAACGTGACGCTCGACTTCGGCGCCAATGGATTCGGCACGCCGGCCAAAGTAACGGTGAATAGCGGCACGATCACGCCCAGCGGCAACTACACGCTCACGCTCGGCTTTCCACCGATCCTCGGGGTCAAGGCGGTCGCCAGCGGGCTGGCCGCCCAGGTGTCGACGCCGACGCCGCCCGGCACGATGACGCGTACTGTTAATCCAGGCGTCGTCTACAGCATCGACACGTCGCAGTTCCTGGTCACGATGAACCAAGGCTCCGTCGTCGTCACCGGCTCGACCAACCAAACGATCGATCTCGCCGCAGAACCGGTCGCTGGGACTTCGCCGCCAGGAACATTGGGGACGCTCACCCTCACCACCGGCGCGACCAGCGGCTACTTCACGCGGATCAACGCCGCATTGTCGCTGCCGTTCGACGTCACCGAAATCGCCGACCTCGACGGCACTGAGGTCGAGATGCGGGTCACCGGTACGGTGAACGCAACCTCCTCGTTCTACCTCGCGCTCGCCGACATTCCGGGCGACTTCCAACTTGACGGCGACGTCGACGCCACGGACCTCGCTCTGTGGAAGACCGGCTTCGGCCGCGAAACTGGCGCGACGCCGAACGATGGCGATGCGAACGGCGACGGTCGCGTCGATGGAACCGACTTCCTTGTTTGGCAACGCAACTTCGGAGTTCAACCGCCGGCGGTCGCTGCGAGTACAGTCGCCGCAGTGCCGGAACCAACATCGATTGGCCTGTGCGCGACTATGCTCGGGGCCACAGCGGCAGCGCGTCGCCGGAGCAATAAGGTCGCTTGAGCTGGAAAAAGATTCGGCCTGATCGCTTGAGCGACCAGGCCGAATTCGTTTAACGATCAAGCGATAGGGGCTCTCAATTAGCCCGCCATGCGGTCGATGCGATTTACAGACAGCTGCGAGGCCGCTTCCTCTTCCACATGCCGGTACTGCATTAGATACGCATCTTCCGGCGAGTCCTCATAGTAAGCCCGCAGCACGGTCACGGCGCGGAAGCCGGCCATCTTGAAGAACAGCTGAGCGGGCAAGTTCGTTTCGCGAACCTCAAGAGTGATGCGCACGCGGCGTTGACTCGAAAGCTTGCCGAGCAGCTTCTCGATCATCTGCCGCCCGACGCCACGACGGCGAAATTCGGGAGCGACGGCAAAGTTTAGGATGTGCAAGCGAGTCTTGTGGAGTTCATAGATCATGAATCCGACGACGCGCTCGCCGCACTCGGCAACCATCCCAATGCAGTTGCGCTGACGCAAGCAACGGATGAAGTCTTCTTCAAACCAAGGGAACTCGAAGCTGTGACGTTCGATGTCGAGCACTTCGGCCATGTCGCGGCGGATCATCCACCGAATGTGAACACGGACTTGTTGCTGAGGATCGGCGCTCATCGAGGCCTCCTTCCATGTCGGCCGGGCGTTCATCGGGCGCTCCGCGGGCTATCTGACGGCTCATCGCCCGCGCGGCGACAAGGTCGAGTTGTTTAACGGCAGGCCAACGGCATCCATGCGATTGGCGCTGATCGAGTGCTTCGCTGTCGCCTGCTAGCAGTCGAGAGACTTGAACATTGCTGTTCGTATCGAAAGACCTGGCTGGCGTCCATCGCTCCTTTGAGCGAGTCGAAAAAGTACCAAAAGGCTCCGAGAGTGCCAAGCGCGAAACTTCGCCCAGATATGGGGGTTCAGGCGCGTCCGCTCCACATGACTGCAAGTGCAGCGACTATCGATGGCGGTGACACAGCAACGATTTTACGGGCTGGCGCGGTGAGACCCAACCCGCCAATTGAGGGGCAGCTGCCGATTGCCGCCGAGATCGCGGCATAGCGGGAATTTGCGGGGTATTCTTCCAAAGCCGCCTCTGCCGACGCCCCAGCTTGCCTTCCTTGCAGAGTTTCTCACCGGAATCGCGATCCGCGTTCCCAATCCCGCCGCTTCGCCGCCATGACTGAAACGACGAACCTTGAGCGCCTCGCGCTCGACGCCCCTGCTCGCGACTCCAGCTACCTGCAGCGGATGGAGGCGACTCTCGAGATCGCCCAGCAGACGTTGAACGTCGCTCACGAGTTGGAGCAGGCGCCAACTATCGAACCGACGTCGCGGACGAAGCTCGCCGTGTCGGTGGTGATTCCCGTCTACAACGAACGAGACACAGTCGTCGAACTCGTGCGGCGCGTGCAGGCCGTCGGCATCCACCAGGAAATCATTCTGGTCGACGACTTCAGCATGGACGGCACGCGGCAGATTCTCGTCGAGCTCGCCCGCGAAGCCGACGTGCGAATCTTGTTCCATGGCTACAACCGTGGCAAGGGCGCCGCGCTGCGGACAGGCTTTCAACAAGCGAGCGGCGACGTGGTGCTCGTGCAGGACGCCGACCTTGAATACAACCCGAACGACTTGCCGAAGCTCCTCGCTCCGATTGAGAGCGGCGTGGCGGACGTTGTCTACGGTTCGCGCTTCTTGGAAAACGCCGAGCAAGACAAGTCGCGTACTCACCGCTTCGGCAACTGGATGCTGACGCAAGCGTCGAACCTGGCGACAGGCCAGCGGCTGACCGACATGGAAACCTGCTACAAGGTTTTCCGCCGCGAAGTGCTCGACCAACTTGATCTGGAGCAGAACCGCTTCGGCTTCGAGCCAGAAATCACTGCAAAGATTTCACAGCTCGGCTACCGCATCATGGAAGTGCCGATCAGCTACGATCCGCGGAGCTTCGACGAGGGGAAGAAGATCGGCCTCGGGGACGCTGTGAGCGCGATGTGGTGCATCGCGAAATACGGCGGGCGGTGGTAGGCCGAGGGGGTCGGGAGCCTTTTGCCACTAGCGAGTCACTTTTCAATAGCGAGCCTCAAGTGGCAAAAGGCTCCCGACCCCGTCTACGCTACTCTTCCTGCTTCATGAACTTCGCGTTTGCCGTCGTATCGAGCGGGCCGAAGTCGTAGATGCGATATTGCTTCGAGATCTTCGCGCCGCCCTTCTTGAGCGTCTTGAACGAGAGGTCGTTGCTCTCAAGCACCCAAGAGAATTCGGCTTCCTGAATGCCCCAAGCGAGGGCGTCGGGGACAAGCCGCGACACCAGGGCGATACCAACGCCCCAGCTCTGGAATTCCGGCAGCACATTCGTGCTGATGAGCCGCACCCGCTTCAGAGCCTTCTTGTTGCGCAGTAACTTCAAGAAACCGAACGGAAAGAGCTTGCCGTCGATCGCCTTGATGCGAGGATTGAAATCGAGCAGCCCGAACATCGTGCCGATCGGCTTGCCGTCAACTTCGGCGACCGTCGTCAGTTCAGGGACGATCATCTGCTTCATGCCCGCCGCCTGCTTTTTCACCTCGCCGGCGGACATCGGCACGAAGCCCCAGGTCGAGACGAGCGAGCGATTGTAGATCTCGAGGAACGTCGTGATCTCTTCGTTGAATCGCTTGACGTTCATCGGTCGACAAGTGATTTGAAAGCGATCGATGACGATCTGGCTCAAATCGTTCACCTTCTGCGAGACTTCCTTGAGCATGTCGACATGCCCCCAGAAAGCGTACAGATCTTGAGCCTTGCGGAACCCGAAGCCCTCGATCAGCCGGCCGTAGTACGGCTTGTTGTAGGTCATCATGAACCACGGCGGATCGTTGAACCCGTCGATCAGCAACCCGACTTCGTAGTTCAGCGAAGGATTCGCCGGGCCGCGCACGGCCTCGATCCCTTCGCTGGCGAACCAATCGAGGGCGGCGTCGAACAGTTTGTTGGCGACTTCCTGGTCGTCGATCGACTCAAAGAAACCGAAGAAACCCCGCTTCTCGTCGTACTGCCGATTGTGGGCGTGGTTGATAATCGCCGCGAGCCTGCCGACCGGTTTGCCATCGGCGACCGCCAGAAAGTGACGGATCTCCGCGTCGTCGTAGAAAGGATGATGCTTGAAATTCAGCAGTTCCTTCTGCACCAGCCGGATCGGGGGAATCCAGTTCGGATCGCCGCGGTAGAGGTCCCAAGGCAGGTCAAAGAATTGCTTCCGCTCACCACGAGAGGCGACGCGAATGACTTCCAATTGAGCCATGGCAGATGAGCCGATAATCGATGAATAAACGCGGGTGCGGCAGGAAGCGTGGCCCGTCACTGTAGACGCCGCGAGGCGGGGCGGTCAAGTTTGCCCAAACGGTCGGGTCGTCGTAAAACAGGGCGATTCCCGCCTAAGGGCTGGCTGAAGCATCGTCACGCCGCCGGCTCTAACATCGGCCGTTCCTTTGATATAGTACCGCCTCTCTCGCCGACGCTGGGGAAGCCTATTCAGATGTCACGCTGCCTGATCACCGGAGCGAGCGGGTTCGTCGGTTCGAACCTCGCTCAACGACTAAGTCGCGACGGCTGGGAAGTTCGCTGTCTGCTGCGAGCCGCCTCAAGGGTCAAGCTACTAGGCAACCTGCCGTTTGAGCGGGCCGAGGGCAGCCTCAGCGATCCCGACAGCCTCCGGCAAGCGGTGCAGGGGGTCGATTACGTCTTCCACGTCGCGGGGCGAACTGCGGCGTTCAAGGCGAGTCAGTATTTCGAAGACAACGTTGAGGGCTCGCGCCGGCTGGTCGAAGCCTGCGCGGCGCAGCCGACGCCTCCGGGCCTGCTGATGGTCAGCTCGCTCGCCGCGGGCGGGACGGGCACGTTGAAGAAGCCTCGGAGCGAGGCCGATCCAGAACGCCCCGTTTCAAACTATGGCCGTAGCAAGCTCGCCGCTGAACAAATGCTGGCGACCTACGCCGATCGCCTCGCGATCTCGATCGTTCGTCCGCCGATGGTCTTTGGGCAGGCTGATCGCGCTGGCCTGCAGTTGTACCGTACCCTGCGAAAGCTGCCGCTCCACTTGTCGCCCGGAGTGCGGCAGTTTCCCGTGTCGCTTGTCTACGCGGCCGACCTATGCGATGCGATCGTCCGTGTTGCCGCTCATGGCGAACGGCTACCAGCGCCGGCGAGTGGTCAGGCCAACGGCTCGCAAGGGAAGTATTACGTCGCCGCTAGCCGCGACGTCACTTACAACGAGATGGGGCAGCTTGCCGCCCGCGCCGCTGGCTGGCGCGTGGCAAGCATTCCGATGCCGACGCCGATCTTCTGGGTCGCCGGCGCCATCGGCGAAACTGTCGGTCGCGTGCGCGGCCGCGCTGCCCTCATCAACTTCGACAAAGTCCGCGAAGCAACCGCTCGCGGTTGGGTCTGCTCGGACGAGAAGATTCGCACGACGCTTGGCTATCAGCCCGCGGCGACGCTGGAAACGCAGTTCGCGGAAACTGTAGCGTGGTACCGCGAGCATGGGTGGCTGTAGGCGATACTTGCGCCGCAGCGGGCTTGAGTGGGTGTAGGAGTCGTACGCAGCGGCTAGAATTAAGCCGCTCCCGATCTACCACTCGATTTCTCCCCCGGCGGCAGGCGACATGGCTCCCAACCTCAACTTCACGCAATCGCAGTTCGACGTAGCTTCGCTCGGCCCGTGCACGCTCGATTCGCCGCTCCAGCTATCAACGGTTCCCGGCGACGGGCGATGCGATTTCACGTTCGACGACGCGCGGATCCTGTACGAACCTCGCTTCCGCACCGGCGAATCGATCTGCCCCCTTTCGCTCGAACATGCGGGGCCGCGACAGAAGATATTCTTCGATCCGGCCCAGGTGAAGGCAGCAATCGTCACCTGCGGCGGACTCTCGCCAGGGATCAACAACGTCGTGCGAACGGCAGTGCTGGAACTAATCCACAACTACGGCGTGCCGGAAGTCGTTGGCATTCGCTTCGGTTACGAAGGACTCAATCCCGCGGTCGGTCGGCCGCCGATGAAGCTAACGCCCGAAGTGGTCGAGAATATTCACCACCACGGCGGCACGATTCTCGGCACCTCGCGCGGGCCGCAAGACGCGGCGACGACAGTCGATTTCTTGGTCAACCAGGGAATCAACATCCTCTTCTGCATCGGCGGCGACGGCACGCAGCGCGGCTCGCACGCCATCGCGGTAGAGGTTGCCCGCCGCGGGTTAAAGATCGCCGTCGTCGGCATTCCGAAGACCATCGATAACGACATCGAATTCTGCTACACCACGTTCGGCTTCGCCACGGCCGTCGCCGAGGCGGAAGTGGCGATCGACCGCGCCCATGTCGAGGCGAAGTCGGTCGACAACGGCATCGGGCTCGTAAAGCTCATGGGGCGCGAAGCGGGATTCATTACCGCTACGGCCGTGCTCGCGAGCGGCGAAGCCAATTTCTGCCTCGTCCCTGAATTGCCGCTGGAGCTCCACGGTCCGCACGGCTTCCTCGCCAAGCTGAAGCGGCGGCTTCAGGCCCGCTCGCACGCCGTCGTCGTCGTTGCCGAAGGGGCAGGGCAGCATCTGCTGGAAGAAATCGCTGGCGCCGACGCGTCGGGCAACCGCCGCCTGAGCGACATCGGCTACTTCCTGAAAGCGGAGATCGAGTCGTACCTCCATGCTGAAGGAGTGCCAACCTCAGTGAAATACTTCGACCCCAGCTACCTCATCCGCAGCTTGCCGGCGGAGGCGGTAGATTCGCTGCTTTGCGAGCGCTTCGCACGCGCTGCAGTCCACGCGGCGATGGCAGGCCGCACCGACCTGCTGATCGGCCTGTGGCACAACCATCTCATCCACGTGCCGCTGACGACTTCCACCGGCTTAAAAAAGCGGCTCGATCCCGAAAGCGAACTTTGGACGAGCGTTCTGTCGCTCACCGGCCAAGAGAAGTGGTAACTGCTCTGTTAACCCCGGGCTCCGCTCAGGGTTAGAAGCGCGACAACGCGTTGCGATGCGCGTTCTAGAACTAGTTGAACGGATCTTCGTCGTCAGCCGGAGCCTCTGCTGGCCCAGCCGGCTCTTCGCTGAAGGGGCTCGGGTCTTCCTCGGCGGCTGGCTTCACAGCCGGAGGCTGCGTCGGCGGGGCAGCCGCGTCAGCTGCAGGCTTCTCTTCGCCGGCTGGCTTGTCGGACTCCGCAGGCGGCGCCACTGGCTGGCGATACATGATCGGTTCATTGACGCCGATCTCGTGCAGGCACTGCACCAAGCCACGATCGTTCACCAAGAAGATGCGATCACTTTGGTCGTTCACCAACGTCTCTTGGCCCTCGGCCACCGGCAGGCGGCAAACCGCTCGGCCGGTCGCTGATTCCAGGATCAGCAAGTTGCCCATGCGATCGGACGCGTACACGCGTTCCTTGCCGCGAGCGGCAAAGTGGCTGATTCCCGGCGCCACCCATTTCCCTTGCCCCGTCTGCGAATCGAGAGCATGCAGCGCTGGCTCAAACGATGCGACGAACGCCATGTCGCCCACCACGGCTGGCGAACTTGTGATCGCATACCCGGTCGAGTAGCGCCACGCTTCCTGACCGTTCATTTCGTTGAGGCAGTACAGGTAGCCGTCGGTCGAGGCAATATACAAGTACGGAGACTGCTGAGCCGGCGAAGTGACGATGTCGTCATCCGTCTGCATCCGCCACATCACCCCTGGGTCATCGGCATGACCGACGTACAAGAACCCCGTCGCAGTCGGCCAGCTAACGACATTGCCGGTGACCGTCGGCCGCAGAAAGGTGCGCCCTTTCGACTGGTAGTACCATGGCTGAGTCGCCGGATCTTTGAGGTTGTAGCCCTCGATGCGCCCCGTGACGAGCGCCACGTAGGCTGTCGTGTTGCTGAGCGCCGGTCCCGATGCCGGGGCGCTGCCAAGTTCGCGAATCCACTTTACCCGACCGGTGTGACGATCGAGCATGAAGAGCCGGCCGCCGCTAACAACGCTGATGAAGTCGCTGTTCGCGCCTGGTCCGAAGGCGGCGTAACCGGGTCGCCCCACCTGCCGAGCCCACAGTTGCTCGCCCGTCTCGGCATTGAGCGCCGTGATGATGCCCGAATCGGTGACGCCGTACAGGCGATCAAAGTAGAGGTACCACGTCGTGACGCGGCTGCGGTTCGTGTCGACGGGAATCTGCGCAAACCATGCCCGCTCCAGCCCTTTGCTGGCAGCCAACTCGCGCGTCACAAGCTGCGTTTGCGCCCAGCAGGCGGACGCCGACGACAGTGCAGCGATGCAAACGAGCGAAAGGGCAAACCCTCGGCGAACGGCGGTGCTATTCCAAAGCGTCAGCATCATCCTGGCGATCTCGTCGTACGAAAGGGGCGCAAGTCGTGAAGATAGGTAGTCGAAATGTCACGCGGGTCTCAGCTGCCTAGTGTAATCAGCTAAAATCGGCAGGACAAAGAGTTCTCCGCCCTCGATCGCCGCCTCAGCCACGCTCACGCAAATTTCATATTTCACGGAATCGCGCAGCAGACCTAGCTCCCAGCCGAATCTGCGTGATCCGAGAGGAGTTCAAGCATGTTTCATGCCTAGACCAGCCCGCAGCCCGTCCCTTACGATACAGGTCGGCCCGAAGGAACTGGCCAAATTCAGGCGGTTTGGCTCCCTCAACCAATCCGCGCCCTTATCAGCCAACTGATTGCGGGCCGGTTCGGAACCCGGCACACACCCCCATCGCAAACGCCCCCGACCGGGCGAGCGTTCGCTCCACCCCTGAACGAAGCCATCGTGAGCTCTCCGCCGCCAAGCCCCGACGCCGCTGCCACGGCACTACTCGACGAGGCGGTCGGCTATCTCAATTTCTCCGCAGGAACGAGCGATCCGAAGTTCCTCGCCAACCTGAATGGGCTGTTTCGGGCCATTGAGAATCAGGTCTCGCCGGAGGAAGTCTTGCCGACTCTCGGCCGCTGGCTGCTCGGGGCCGTCGACCGGCTCCAAAAGAGCAGCGGCGCCTTTGCCGATTCGAAACAGGCCCGCGCAATCATCACGCTGGCGACGGAGAAGCTTCCGAAAGCCTACTGCGAGTTCCACCGCGACTTGCTGCACCATCAGCACCCATGGGAGCTGTACCGCCCGTTTTTTATCGGCAGGGCGTGCGAAGCGATTCTTTCCCAGGGGGCTCCTTGGAACGAAACCGAACGGATCATCGACGGCGCCATCGCCCAGCTAAACGACTACGTCGGCTACCGTCCAACCGCGGTGCTGGAGTCGGGAACTCGCAGCGATCCCTATCCGCATGAGTTTGTGCGTCCCGTGCCGCTCTACGTTCGCGGCGCCGGCGTCGCCACCGGACGCTACGAAGCGATCGTCTCGCGCGCCCTTGCGATCCTTCTGAACGCCGATCCAGAGATTCTGTCGCGCGCTTGGTTCGATCTCAGCCGGCTCGAAGAGGTCGCCCTCGACCCGCGGGCTTACGACTTCGATCACCCCGTCAACCGCCGGCCCAACTACCATTTCGGCCAATGGGACACGCACCACATTTCGAACGCGGGCTACTACTCGCGGTTCGTGCTGCAGCAAGTGACGCTTGATGCGCTGCTGACCCGCTGCGATCCGCAGCACTGCCCGCCGGGAATCGATCCGAACGACCGCATCGACGAAGCGGCCGCAGTGCTGGCCGGCACGATCCTGATGGCCTCGGGAACAAGTGGCGACTCGCCCAATCGGCACGATTCGTCGGTAACGCTCTCGACGCTGCTGCCCGTGATCGCGGCGTACCGCGACGACTTTTATCGCCAGTTGCTGGAGACCGCCGCCGGCCCGCATGGCGATCGACTTCGCGACGAAGCAGTGCGAACCCGCCAGCCGTTCGGCGGCGCCCGGCAACATCTCAACCACGAGCTGGCTCGCCGCAGGGCGATTCAGCTGCAGCGCGTTCACCTGGCGCTGCTATTCGCGCGCATGGGTCGCACCGAAGCGGCGCTCAAGCAGGCCGATTCCGTCCGCGTCGCGTCGGCGCGGGTGCTCACGGCAATTTATTGCCGACTCACCTCGGGGCACGACGCCCTCGATCGCGACGAGCTCGAGCCTGTCGTTGAGGACCTGGAACAGGTCGAGGCGCTCCTGCACCGCGCCATCGAGTGCGGCGCCTTGGTCGATCCCTGGAACATCGTCGGCTTCGCCGCCAATTTTAGCCTGTTCCCCGCGATGGAGAACACGGTTCACGACTGGCGCGTCGACGAGCTAATCGAACTCGTCGAGCAAATTCTCGATCTTGCTGCACGAGCCTGGAGCGAAGCAGCGGCCGTCGACAACACGACGCTGGAAACGCGCTTCTCGACCGTCTTGACGCGGCTCTCGCAGTGGTGGGATCAATTCGCTTCATCCACGGTTGAAGGCGTGAAGCGGCTAGTTGCGAAGGAAATCGAGGTCTCCGCGAATCTCGTTTCGGGCGCCCTCAACGCTTGGCACAAAGCAGGCGCGGCGGCCGGCGACATCGCCTTCTGGCGGCTGTTCGTCGATCAGTTCGATTCTTCGAAGGCCTTTCAGCTCGTCATCGAGGCGCTGCTCGACCATGGCGACGTCGTCGCCGCTCGGGCGTTGATGATGCAGTGGGTCAACCAGCGCGATCGCACGCCGCTGGAAGATGGCGACATCTCGTTCCACCCCCTGGCGTTCCAGTGGCTCGCTACCGTCGAGTCGCAGCAACACGCCGGCGATGGCGACCACTGGCCGCAGATTGCCGCGTTCTTCGGCTACCTCGAAGCCAACGCCGAGGAATACTGGCAAGCGCCGACGCTGCAAATTGGCGGGGGAGCGGTCGGCTCCGCGCTGCTAGACGACGACATCCCCTTCGGCGATCCAGCTGACGACGACGATTTCGACGACGACGCCGACTATGAATACGAGTTCGACGACGAAGGCGAATTCGATGAAGCGATCGAAGGCGAAGAGGATGACGACGATGACGAAGAGCGCGACATCTTTGACGCCGCTTACGACGACGTGACGTTCCGCGACACGACCGACGATGGCATCGAAGGCGATATCGTCGATGACGGCGCCGAGCCCCTCTACACGGAGTGGGAATACGAAGCCGATCGCCTTGAGCAGCGTCTTAGCTTTCTCAACACGGTCGCTCGACTTTGGAAACACGCGGCGATCACTTGGGGCGGCGACGCTCACCGGCCCGAGCGCGTCGAGGTGCTCGACCAGTGGCTAACCCAAGCAGGCGCCAACTATCGCCAGCTGCTCGAACTGCTCGAAGCCGTCCACCGCTATCGCTTCCGGCAACCGAGCGGTTCGCATGAATCGCTCGTTGAATTCGACCGCCTGCGCACCATCAAAGATGCTCTCATTCAAAAGATCGTCGGCACCTGCGTCGAAACCGCCACTGCCGCGCGACTATTGATGACGACGCGCGACGATGCTCGCGACGCCGAACGGTTTGGCGATCCGATCGACGCGGTGTCGGTCTCGCTACTGCGGGCGGTGCTGGCCGGCGATCCTGGCCAAGTCCGCGCCGTTTGGGACGACTTCCTCGCCGCGCTCACCCCACGGCAGCTGCTGTACGTGCCTCACACGCGCGGCGGCATCCCGAAGCAAGTCGTCGTGACGCGATCGATCCAGCGGCTGCTGCACGATCTCCTCGGTTGGCTGCCGCGACTGGGGCTCATTCGCGAAACGTGCCAACTGCTCCAGCTCGCGCAAGAACTCGAAAGCACCAATCCTGTCGGGCAGGGTGCCGTCACCGAATTCGACAGCCTGTTCGAAGTTGGCTACCAATCGATCGTCCGCGCCATCGTCGAATCGGCTCGCGATTGGGAAGAACCGAGCGAAGCGGAAACCGACCGCGACGCCGATCACATCCTCGTCGACGTGCTGCAGCAGCTCACTGAGCGGCAGCTCGATCACTGGCTGACGCACAGCAAAACGCTGCGCTTAAGCATCGTCGAAAAACTCGCCGTTCCGCCCGATTACTGGCCGCGATTCGTCTCTTTCGTCAAACGCTACGGCGCCGACCTCTTCACGCAAAAGTTTCTCAGCCTCGGCAACCTGCGCGGAATTCTTCACCAGGGCGTCGCCGATTGGTTGATCTCGCTGAGCATCGACGAAGATGCGGTGGAAAACATCCTCCTCCTCCGCGAAATTGACGACAAATGGGATCGCGACGATGCCGTCGAACTAATGTCGATCGCCATCGAATCCGTCGTCGAGAACTATCGCGCCTATCGCGACTACAACACCACGACCACCCAAAGCGACCATGGCGAACTCCTTTACATGTTCGTCGATTTCCTGCGCCAACGGGCGGACTATGATCGCATTGCGTGGAATTTGAAGCCGGTCGTTTGGGCACACGAGATCCTCGTCCGCCAGGGGCAAGAGTCCGCCGCCGAGATCTGGCGTCAGGCCTTCGCTGAACGAACCAGTGAAGCGGCCGACATTCGCATCGCTAGGCTCAACGCTCTTGCGAACGAATACGGCATGCAACTGCCGACGATTGCCGATCGGCTGAGCGAGCGTTTCATTCGCCCGCTAGTGATCGACGGCCTGCGCGCCATGGTTGAGCCGGCGATGGACGGCGATGAAACGCGACGCCAGGAAGCATTCGCCGCGCTGGAAAGCGAGATCGCCGAACTCGTCAGCGAAGCACACGGCGCCGGGCTCGACGTCCCCGACTGGCTTTCGGCTCTTGAAGACGAGGTGACCGAAGCCCGCTCGAAGCTGAATCACGTGTCGTCGTCTGATCGACTATCGAGGCGAATCGGACAGGTACGGCTTTCCTGGGACGAAATTCTGTCTCAGCTGAACGACTGACCTCACGCTCAGCCGTGGCTGCAGACACGCCTAGAGCGTCAGCTACGAACCAGTCGTCGTCCAGCTCAAGGCATCGTGCGCCGCTTCGATCATTGCCGCGTCGATCGTGTCGCGATCTTCTGCAGCGGCGCCGAGCAGCGCGTGATCGGCCAATCGGTTGATCTTCCGCGGCACACCATCCGACAGGGCGTGCAAGGCGCCAAGCGCCTCGTCGTCGAAGATTGGCTGCTCCGCTCCTGCGGCCAGCAGGGCGTGCTGGATGTAGCCAACCATCTCAGGCTCGCTCCACGGCTCGAGCTCGATCCGCAGATCGAGGGCGTCGAGCAGTTCGTCGCCCATCCGCCGGGCTCCAGTCGGCGTCGCGGCGAGCACCACCGTAAGCCAGGGGGTCGTCCCGCCGGCGAGGCTCAGCAATCGCAGCAATTGCATGCGGACATCGGCGCCAGCCTGGTCGGCGTCGTCGAGCAGCAGCGCCGTCGCCGCGCCCGCTCCCCAGCCCACGGCCGAGCCATGGTCAGTGATTCGACGGAACAATTGCACCACGTCGTCGCTCGACTTCGGACCAAGCGCGAGCTGGGCCGCAGCTTGCCACAGGAACTCCCGCGGCGAGAGCCCGGCAAGGCTCATCATCGCGGTCTGCAGCCCTTCGTATCGGCGAGTCTCAGCGAATTGCCGTAGCAGCGCCGTCTTTCCGACGCCCCGCCCGGCGAGGAGAAGGGCGTGCCGCCGTTGTTCAGCGACGTAGCGCAACCGGGCAATTGCCTCGGTTTGGCCTTCGCCTTCGAAAAACGGCAGGCCGTCGCCGCCCGCGAATGGCGAGCGTTCGAGGCCCCAATGGGCGTGGTACATGGCGAGTCTCTTGAGCGACGGCTCGACGGCAGACAGAATGCTGCCTGTTCCATCGGCGCCAGCGACGGCGGAACTTGCGTCGGTGCGCAACTCCGCCGCACCGTTTGTGCTAGCACTCCCTCGAATCCGAACACCGCCATGGCTCGCCGCTGCTATTCCGAGACGCCTATCGCCGGCGACCAAGCGACCCTCGACGGCAGCGAAGCCCACCACTTGCTCCACGTGCTGCGGGCGACGCCGGGGATGGCGGTCACGCTATTCGACGGTTCGGGCCATGAGTTCGACGCCGAGGTGACTGCCTGTAAACGGTCGACAGTGGAACTGGCGATTCTGGAGAGCCGACTCGTCGATCGGGAACTGCCGCAGCCGCTGGTCCTTGGCGTCGCGCTGCCCAAGGGTGACCGCCAGCGATGGATCGTCGAGAAGTCGGTCGAACTCGGCGTCACGCGGATCGTGCCGCTGATCACCGAGCGGAGTGAAAAGCAGGGGGGCGACAAGCTCGGCCGGTATGTGATCGAGGCCAGCAAGCAGTGCGGGCGGAATCGGTTGATGGAGATCGCGGAGCCGATGCGTTGGAACGACTGGCTCGCGGCCGAAGCACCCGCTATGGGAGGCGTCTCCGACGCCGAAGCATTAGCGCCGCGCCGCTGGGTCGCTCATCCAACCGGTGTTCGGCCAACTGCGGCGGAGTTCGCTCAGCAGCGGTCGACGCTGCTGGCGATCGGTCCCGAAGGGGGGCTCAGCGATGGCGAGGTTGAAGCGGCCGTGGCCGCGGGCTGGGAAGCGGTTGGCTTGGGCAAGCGGATCCTGCGGATCGAGACCGCGGCACTCGGTTTGGTCGCGTGCATGACGATTCCGCCGGCGTAGCGCGGGCGCCGCTCCCGGAAACAACGTCAAACGAGGGTTCGGACTGGTCGCTTAAGCGACCAGTCCAATGCGGCCTCCATGCCGCGCGGGAACGCGTTCACTTTTCACGATTTGAGAGTTTCGGCCCCGGGGAGAACTTTCCTGGGCGAACGCCGCCTGCAGCGGTGTCTCCTCTGCAGAAACACCTCCCATCGGCCCGGAACCGCCATGCCGAGCGTCGACGCCACGCTGATCGCCGAGATGCTCGACCGGCACGCCGCCGCGCTCGCCCTCTACGCGCGGCAGTGGACCGCCGCGGCCGACGACTGCGTGCAGGAGGCCCTCGTGGAACTCGCTCGGCAGCCGACGGCCCCCGATAATCCTGCGGCGTGGCTCTACCGCGTCGTGCGGAACCGGGCGCTCAACGCGCTGCGGGCCGAACGCCGCCGCACCGCTCACGAACAATCGGCCGCCGAAGTGCGAGCGGCTCGACCAACGCCGTCCACCGACCCAGCCGCCGCCGCCAGACTCAACGACGCCTTAGCGACGCTCGAACCCACCGCCCGCGAGATCGTCGTGTTGCGAGTCTGGGGCGGACTCGCGTGGCAGGAGATCGCCGACCTGGTCGGCGGATCGAAGAGTAGCGCCCAACGAACCTACACGCAGGCACTCGAACAGCTCCGCAATCACTGGGAGCCGCAATCTTGCTGAGATGAACCATGGCTGACGAAATGAGACTACCCGAGGAACTGGCGGCATTCGAAGCGTTACTCGCGGCGCGATCGTTGCCGGCAAGTCGCTTGGATCGCGATCAGGTGATGTACCGCGCCGGCTGGGCGGCGTGCGAGGCGCAACTCCAGCCCCGGGCTCTGCCCGGGGGTCGGCACGCCTTGCCGGAAGAGGTGGCCGTTGCGAAAGGCTACCCCCGGGCGGAGCCCGGGGGTACAAGAGAACTTCGCCACACCGTGGCATGGTCGTGTGCGAGTGCAGCGTTAGCGGCCACGCTTGCGGTGGCGGTGACGCTGGGTTGGTTGCGTCTGGAGCAAAGCGAACTCGCGGAAGCAGAACACGCCGGGGGCGAGACGCCCCGGCTCGCTGCGGATCCTTCTGCTGCGACGGCCGTTGCTCAGGCTACGGGCGATCGCAACGTAACGACGCCGTCGCTGCTAAGCGAGCTCGACCGTTTCCTCGCCGCCGACGCTCGTAACGCACGGCCCACCCTCGCAGGCCCATGGTTCGCGCTCCACCGCCTCGATCGATCGGCGCCTGCTTCTCACAATGACCAGATCGCGGGCGACGCCGAAGCAACGCCCTCCGCGCCGAAGACGATCCGCGACCTGCAACAAGAACTACTCCCCGCCGACCCCGCTCCTCCCCGCGTCGTCTGGCCGTGGGAACGAACCCCTTCGGGAGACTCGATATGAACTCAGTCAACGACCCGTTGCTATCACGGCGACTGCTGTGGGCCGCAGTCGCAGCGTTCTGCCTTGCAAGTTCGCCGAGCATGAGCCGTGGCGAACTTACGATGGTGCAAGACGCCGACGGCCAGCAAGGACTCACGGTCTTCAAGATGACCGTCACGCCCGCGGCGGAGCCGGTGCCGGCGCTCAAGCATCGGCTGACGCTGCGCGAACGGGAGCTGAAGCCGGGCAACGCAGCGACGCACTATTCGCGGGCGTTTCCTGAGGGAGGCGTCGAGTCGATCTGGAAGCGTCTGGAGAAAGAGTACGGTGACGAAGAAGTCCACCGCTGGTACGACCAAACATTGCCGCTGGAGCAGTTGCCGCTCGACAAAGCGAAGCAAGCCGCAACGAGCTTCCAGGACGTCATCGACAACTTCGTCGCCCCGGGCAGCGAGCGACTCGACTGCGATTGGGGGCACGGCATCATCACAGAACTGCGCGGGCCGGACATTTACGCGTTCCGGTTGCCGGAAACTCAAGCGATGCGTGCAATCAGCCGGGGATTGATGCTGGCCGCGCGCGTGGCTGTTGCGGACCACGACTACCCCCAGGCGCTCAATCTGCTGCGGATGAACTACCGCCTCGGCGAAAACGTGGCGAAGTCTCCGTTCATCGTCAGCGGGCTGGTCGGACTCGCCATTTGCGGCATGGGGAACGCCGAAGCGATCGAGTTGATCGCCGCGCCCGACTCGCCGAACCTCTACTGGGCTATTGCCGAGTTGCCGCGGCCGCTCGTTGACCTGCGGACGTCGATTCGGCATGAATTGTCGTTCAACGTCGCGATCTTCCCGTTCATGGACTCGCCCGAGACGGCGCAGCATTCGCCCGAACAGTGGGCGCAACTGCTGGCCGATAGCTTCATTAGCTTGCAACAGCTATCGGCGAGTGGATCAGCTCATCCAGATCCCCAGGCAGCTCGCATGGCTGTGGCGGGGTTAGGAATTCTCGCCTACCCCGCAGCGAAACAACGACTGGCAGCTGCCGGCATGGACGCCGCGACCATCGACGCGATGCCCGTCGGCCAAGTCCTAGCGATCGACTCTGCGAGAGAGTTCCGCCGGATTGCCGATCAGATGGAAAAGTGGTGGTATGTCCCGACGTCGCAGTTGAAGGGCGTGGCGATCGACTCGGAAGACTTCGTGGGCGGCAGTCCGCTCGACGGGACCTTCGCGAAGGCGGCGGCCCAAATCATGCTTCCTGCGTTGCAGTCGGTACGGAGTGCAGAGATTCGCTTGCTGTGGCAACTCAATGCCCTCCAAACCATCGAAGCGATCCGCATGCACGCCGCCAAGACGGGCAAGCTTCCTGCAGCACTCGATGAGATCACCGCCGTCCCGCTGCCGCTGAATCCGCTAACCGGCAAGCCGTACCAATATCGCCTCGACGGCGGGACGGCGATTCTTGAGTTGCCGTTCACCGACGGCATCTCAGGGTCGGCGTGGCGATTCGAAATCAAGCTGGCGAAGCCGTAGACCGGGCTCTCGGCCCAACGGCAGCACCGCGAATGAAACCATTCTCTTCAATCGACACGGACCATCAGATGCTCCGACTCATTTCAACGTTCGTCATCCTCATACTCAGCCTAGCCGTTGCTCCTCTCGCCACGGCCGATGCCGGCGAGCATGCCGCCATCGCGCCCGATCTCACCGCTGACGTGATCGGCGTCGGTGTGATCGAACTGCGACGCGTCGACATCCCGGCGTTCGCGGCCGAGGCGATTCACTTCGGCGCAATTCCAGAAAATGAAGCGACAAACGCCAAGCAAGGTGCGGCCGCGATCCAGGAAGTCTATGGACGGCTTGAAAAATTCGGCGTCCGCCGCGCGTATGCGGTGCTGCGGACGAGCGACGTTGCCGAGCAGGGAATGACATGGATTGTCGAGATCGATCGCGGCGGCAACGCGGCAGAGACGGCCAAGTTCTTCAACGACATGCGGCAAGAATTGAATCCTCGCGGCGCCGGATCGCCAAGGCATGAAGTGCGAGACTTCCTCTATCCGGGCGAGTTTGCGGTGATCAACGAAACAATCGTCGCCGCAGGGTCGCCCAAGCAGCTTGAACGCGTGCGGGAGCTACATGCCAAGGCGGCCAGTGGTTCGCGATCTGACGTGCTAGAAGCGCTCGCGGGACTCGGCGACGCCGACGCGGGGATCACGCTCGTCGGCGACGCCGATAGCCGGCGGGTGCTGCGCGAGATGTTCCCGCAGTTGCCGGCGCCGTTTGCGGCGATCGACGGCAAGTTCTTGGCGAACGACGTGCGCTGGGCCGTTGCGGCGGTAAAATTCCCACCGAAGTTCCGCTGGTCGCTCGTCGCCGACGCGGCCACGCCTGAGGCGGCCGGCGTGTTGGAGCAAGCGGCCAAGAGCGGCATGGCGCTCGCCGGCGTGACGCTGCTCAAGCAATCGATCGACGGTCCGCCGGCGCATCGAGAGCGAGCCAGTACCTTGCTGCCGCTGTTAGCGTTGGTGAAGCCGCGCGTCGAGGGAAAGCGGCTCTCGATCTCGTTCGGCGACGATGAGCAGCAGATCGCGTTCATGCGAGACTTCCTGCCGGCGATGACGCAGAAGTGGCGAAACGAGAGTTACCAAAACACGCGAATAAATCACTTCAAACAGATTGGACTCGGCTTGCTCAACTACGCGTCGGCACAGAAGGACGTCTTTCCTGCGGCCTCGAACAGAGATGCGAGCGGCCAGCCGCTCCTGAGCTGGCGCGTCCACGTCTTGCCCTATCTCGAAGGGGGACAGCTCTGGAAAGAGTTCAAACTCGACGAGCCTTGGGACAGCGAGCACAATCGCAAACTGATCGAGCGGATGCCGGAGGTTTACGCCGATCCCGATCCGGCCGTGCAGGCGGCGATCGGCGATCGCGGACGGACAACGTTCGTGGCGCCGATCATGGAAGGGGCGGTGTTCGCCGCGAAGGAAGGAATTTCGTGGAAGGACATCAAGGATGGAACGTCGAACACGATCATGACGGTGGAGGTCGTGCCGGAGCGGGCGGTGGTTTGGACGAAGCCGGACGACTGGGAAGTTGATCTAGCGCACGCGCTGGCGGGCGTGAAGCGGAATGATCGCGAGCGATTTGTCGCGGGATGGTGCGACGGCTCGGTGCGCTATTTGAGCAACGAGATCGATCCGGCGGTTTTGAAAAAACTGCTGACTTACGCGGGAGGCGAGGTCGTTGGCAATGACGAAATCAAGTGAGCGCTACTTCGTGACGAGGGTTGATGCTCAGGCCGCAAGGCGTTGTTTTGGTTGAGTGATTAGCGACACCGCGATCAGCGTCGCGAATCCGAGCGGGATTGTCACGATGCCCGGCTGGCTGAACGGGACGATCGAATCGGCTTTATCCCAGCCGTAGACGCTCGCGTAGGTGTCGCCGCTCAGCAGGATCCACGTGAGCGAGCTGATCATGCCGACGAGTACGGCGGCGATGATCCCTTGCTTCGTCGTGCCGCGCCAGAAGAGAAGCATCACGAGCGACGGCAGGTTAGCGCTCGCGGCGACGCTGAAGGCCCAGCCGACGAGGTAGGTGACGTTCAACTCTTTAAACGCGATCCCCAGGAAAATCGCGATGACGCCGACGACGACGGCAGCGCACTTGGCGACGAGTACGCGCTGCTGATCGCTCATGTGGACGGTCGTCACGCTTTCGAGCAAGTCGTGCGTCACGGCGCCGGCGGACGCGAGAATGAGGCCGCTCACGGTGCCGAGGACGGTGGTGAAGGCGATCGCCGAGATGATGGCGAACAGCAGTTCGCTCATGCTACGCGCAAGCAGCGGAGCGGCCATGTTCGAATCGGTGACGTCGAGGGCGCCGCTCGTCATGGCGCCGAGGCCCATGTAGAGGGTGAGCACGTAGAAAAAGCCGATGCAGGCGATGCCGACGATCGTACTTTTGCGCGCGGCCGCCTCGTCCTTCACCGTGTAATAGCGGATGAGGATGTGCGGCAGCGACGCCGTGCCGCAGAAGAGGGCGAGCATTAGCGAAAGGAAATTAAGTTTGTCGGAGAACTTTTCGCTGCGGATCCCGGCGAAGGTGGGGCTGGCGCCTGGTTGGAGGATTTGGCTGCCGGGGGTCGGCTTTGGGGTGAAGGTGGTCATCACGGAGCCGTCGTCGCCCTTCGTTTCTGCCTTGCTCCAGAGGACGACTTCGCTTTGCTCAAGCGTGCTGAAGAACTCCAGCGGCCCAAGCGGGCCCGTCTTCTCGACGCCGCCTGGCAGCTTGCTGATCGAACCAACCGGCTTCAGTTGAGCTTCGCCGGGTTCGTTTCCTTTCGGCAATCCGTTCACGAACACGGCGCCGTCGGCTTGCTTCACCATCGTCTGCGCCGCGGGTAGTTCAGGATCAGCATGCAGGCCGCGTTGCAAAATCATCACCGTCAGCACCGAGCTGAAAACAATCAGCATCCCGCCTTTGATGAACTGCACCCAAGTGGTCGACACCATGCCCGCGGTGACGACGATCACGATAACGACGGCGCCGACCATGACGACGCCTTGCCAATGCTCCCAACCGAGCAGCGGCTGCACGAGCACGCCGGCGCCGACCATTTGCGGGATGAGATAAAAGAGGCTCACGGCCAGCGTGCTGACGCCGGCGGCGAGCTTGATGCCGGGCGAGTTGAACTTCGCGTTGAGCGCATCGGCAAACGTAAATTTGCCGAGCCGCTTCATCGGTTCGGCGACGACAAACAGCGCAACGATCCAGCCGGCGAGGTAGCCGATCGAATAGAGAAACCCGTCGTAGCCGTAAAAGGCGATCATGCCGCAGATGCCGAGGAACGACGCGGCGGAGAGGTAATCGCCGGCGAACGCGACGCCGTTGACGAACCAGGGGATCTGGCCGTGAGCGGCGAAGTAGCCGGCGGAGTCCTTGGCTTTGCGGCCAAGATAAAAACTGATGCCGAGCGTGATGCCGACCATGCCGAGGAAGATGAGGATCGCGAGCGTGGAAGGTTCGTGAGACATGCGAAGAGACTGAATGCGGAAGGATGAATGTGGAATGGGGGAGGAGATGATGGTTGGCGCTTAGTCTTGCGCGTGTTCGTTGGGAGGAGCGTTCGTACTGGGGACTTCGACGCGGCAGAGGTAGCCGTAGACGAGGGCGAGGAGCAAGGCGCCGGCGATGAGGGCGAAGCCGTACCAGATGGCGAGGTTCACGCCTGACCAGGGGAGCCGCGCCATCGTCGCTGGCGAGAAGGCGGCGAGCAGGACGAAGCCGCCGTAGAACGCCAGGTAAACGAAGAACAAAATCAGCCCGATGCGGGCGTTGCGGTTGGCCATGGAACTACCTGCCTGGTCGATTGGTTGCGGCTGTCTTTTTTTGTCGCGTCATTCTGTCGCGGACGAACTATTTCGTCGCGAACGCGATTTTTGGCGACAGAATTCGTAGGTCGTTATTTGAGAAGGGGTTACATTTTGTCGCGACACATTGCCGGCGGCTTCGGACGCGACAAAACTACTCGCCGGAGCCGTCGGCGGCCATTGGCTTCGCAGCGGCGTGCGCTGCTTGCCGTTGCGGCTTGGAGCGCGACCCCCGGGCGGAGTCCGGGGCTACAAATGCGCCTCGCTCCGCGGCGGCCGACGATGGTCCGACGCATCGAACATAGAGGAGTCGGCGGCCGATTGCTACGACCTATTTTCGGCCACCCGCGGCTGGTAGCCGCGGGTCAACGACCCGCCGGAGCGATTTCGAAGGGACGCAAGAAATCAAAGAATAGGGCGCACGAGTCGACACAACCTCACAACGCCCGCACGGCGTCCATCGCTTCGCGGACGTGGGCGTCGGCGGCGAATTGGGCGCTGAAGATGTTTCGCACAATGCCCTGACGATCGATCACGTACGTGACCCGACCGGGAATGAGCCCCAGGGTCTTCGGTACGCCGAAGGCCTTGCGCAGCGCACCGTCGGCGTCGCTCGCCAAGAGGAACGGCAACCGATTGCGGCTGGCGAAACCTTCATGCTTCTCACTCGAATCGCCGCTGACGCCGACGATGGTGGCGCCCGCTTCGACGAACTTTTCAAACGAGTCGCGGAACGCGCAGGCTTCCTTGGTGCAAACGACGCTGTCGTCGCGCGGGTAGAAGAAGAGGACGACGACGTGCTCCTTCCAGAGATCGGCGAGCGCGATGCGCGTGCCGTCGTGGAGGGGGAGGGTGACGTTCGGGGCGGGGTCGCCGGGTTGAGTGGAGGGCATGGGAATTCCCGTCTCAGCGGGACGATTGATAATAGCCCAGCGTTTCAACGCTGGGTTAGGCGTGCGGTATGGAGATCATAGTCCCGTAGGGACGATTGAACTATCACCACTTGGATGGGCGGGCAGAGTTTTCAGTCGTCTCTACGAGACTACCGGGGGTTGGAGCCCATCATTACCCAGCGTTGAAACGCTGGGCTATTGTCGGTGGTCCCTCTGGGACCGGATGCACTGGAGGCCTACGACACTTCAGAGCTGCGAGGTTTCGAGGCTGCGGGCAAATGCTCACTTGGCAGCGTTCATTCCGCGTTGTTTAGCCCCAAACGTATCGCGTGTCGTGTTCGATGCCGTGGCGCTCGAGGAACGCGATGAACTCCTCTTCGAACGTGTGACGTCGATGGTGCTCCGCTTGGTTCTCAATGTATCGCTTCGTGTCGTCGATTTGCGAGACGCCGATGCTGAAGGCGCCGTAGCCTTCTTGCCAAGCGAAGTCGCGGCGTTCAGGGAATGTGTCGTGAATCCATTTGGACGAGCCGGCTTTAACGAATTGCATCGCCTTCGCGACGGCCAGCGTTGACGGGAGCGAGAGAAGAAGATGAACGTGACCCTCGACGCCGCCAATGGCGAGGGCCTTCATGCTATTGTCGCGGGCGATGCCGCCGAGGTAGGGCCAGAGGCGAGGTTGTAGCTCAACGTCGATCATGCGGCGGCGGTCTTTGGTGCTGAAGACGCAGTGGTAGAGGGAGCTGGCGTAGGAATGGGACATGCGACGGCCCCGTCGAGAGAGAATAACACGAAACACGTCGTCGCGAGATCGGCTGCGTCCCGGAGGGACGGCCGATAATAGCCCAGCGTTTCAACGCTGGGTAACGGGACGCGACAACCCGCCGAAGCCCCGGCGGGGCGACTGTCTGTTACTTGATAGATTAATCACCTATTGCAACTAGTGCCAACTACCGAGACGCCGGAATATCTGCGGCGATTTCAATCGTCCCTACGGGACTACAGGCGCGGCCGGGCGAATTTACCCAGCGTTAAAACGCTGGGCTATTGTCGATTGGCCCTCCGGGCCACCTTTCGGTAAGGGAACCGCTATCTTCATGGACAGAGCCTCACGCCACCGGCACTGGCAAAGTGGGCCCCGTCCGCAGAGCCAGGCGTCAGTGAGCCAGGCCTCCGCTGCGGCGGCGGGCGATGCACGTTAGGGCGACGCAGGCGGCTAGCGCCATCGTCGACGGTTCGGGGACGGCCGCGGAGATCTGGATGTTGTCAACGTAGACGAATGCGTTGTCGCTGACCACATCCGACGACAAGGCCCCGAAAGAAAACCGGACGCTGCGGAGTTGCGTCGCGCTGCTCGCGGCCGCGTTGTAGACCTCTTGCCCGTCGAGAGCAACCGACAACCGCTTCAGATTCAGGTCGAGCGTCAGATCGACGTGCCGCGCAGCGAGATCGGCGTGCTGCCCCACCGTGGAGTAAGTGAAGTTCTGCACAACGACGGCCCCGGTGTTCTCGAAGCGTAGGGCCGCAACGCCGGGGGCATCGAGGAGGATGTTGAACAGGTTCGCCGAGCCGATCAACTGCTTAGTGAAGAGATCGAAGCTGATTTGGAACTGCTTGTAGGACGTCCCTGCATACGGCGAGCCGACGTCGTCGACGAGAAACTTGATCTGGTCGTAAAAGAAGCTCTCGGGGTTCCCCTGCGTGTTGAACTCGAACGACTTCGTTGGAAATGGCGAGCCGGCCGGAACGATAGCGACGTTGCCGAAGTTCGTTAAGTAGGTTGGCGAGGCGACGGCGTCGGCGTTTTCGTTGTAGAGGGGCGCCAACGGAGCGGCGGCGGCGAACGAAGAAGTGAGAAGCAGCGACAACACAGCGGAGAGATAACGAGACATGTGGGGCGCCCGGGGCCGATTCGATGTAGCATGCCGCCACGACGGCGACTTCGGTCGCCGACTCAGAGCGATTCTTGTGCCTGAGCGGATGATCGCTTGAAGCGCGTGCGCGGCGACGCGACCGCTGCGTCATGCGATGGAGGGCCGTGCGTGATGACGGCACCCTAGCGTGGGTTCGGACTGGTCGCTTGAGCGACCAGTCCGGGGGTGCGTTTGATGTTCACACTCTGAGGGCGAGCGCCGCTAGGCTCACACCACCTGAGCAGGCAGGTTGATGCCCGGCGCCGGGAGGTTCGTAAAACCCATCAGGTACTCGTCAATCGAGCGGGCGGCGCCGCGGCCTTCGTTGATGGCCCACACGACGAGCGATTGGCCGCGGCGGCAGTCGCCGGCGGCGAAGACGCCGTCGAGGTTTGTGGCGAACTTGCCGTGCTCGGCGGCGAAGGTGGTCCAACCACGGCGCGGTTCGACCGTGGTCATGCCGAGCATTTCGGCGATCGTCAGCTCAGGGCCGACGAAGCCGGTGGCGAGGAGCACCATCTCGGCGGGCCACACCTTCTCGCTGCCGGGGACTTCGCTGAACGGCGCCCCGCCGGCGACCGGCTTAGACCAATCGACTTCGACGGTGCGAACGCCCTTCACGTGGCCATTCTCATCGGCGACGAATTCCTTCGTCATGATGTTGTACGCCCGCGGATCTTCGCCGGTGATCGCCTTCACCTCGGCGTGCGAGTAGTCGACGCGGAAGATGCGGGGCCATTCGGGCCAGGGGTTGTTCGCGGCCCGCTCGGCGGGAGCGGGGGCGAGCAGTTCGAAGTTGACGATGCTCGCGGCGCCATGGCGAAGGCTGGTGGCGATGCAGTCGGCGCCGGTGTCGCCGCCGCCGATCACGATCACGTGCTTGCCGCGGACGGGCGTGAACGCTTCGTCGGTGAACTCAGAGTCGAGCAGGCTCTTCGTGTTGCGGGTGAGGACGTCCATCGCGTTGAAGATCCCCTTCAGCTCGCGGCCAGGGGCCTTCGCGGTGGGATCAAACGTGCGGGTGGCGCCGGTGCAGAAGAGGACCGCGTCGAAGTCGTCGATCAGCTTTTGCGGTTCGATGAACTTCACCTCGCAGCCGCGCTCTTGCATGATCTGCGTCATGTGGCCCGAGGGGAACTCTTCCTCGCGGCCGATGTGGGTGCAGGTGACGAACGTGACGCCTTCGTCGCGAAGGAGTTGGACGCGGCGTTCAACGACGCCCTTGTCGAGCTTCATGTTGGGGATGCCGTACATCAGCAGGCCGCCGATGCGGTCGGCGCGTTCGTAGACGGTAACCGTGTGGCCCGCCTTGTTGAGCTGCGCGGCGGCAGAGAGACCGGCGGGGCCGCTGCCGACGACAGCGACCGTCTTGCCGGTACGGTAGGTCGGCACGCTCGGCTCGACCCAGCCCTCTTCCCAGGCGCGGTCGATGATGGCGTTCTCGATGTTCTTGATCGTGACCGGCGGGTTGTTGATGCCGAGCACGCACGAGCCTTCGCACGGCGCCGGGCAAACGCGGCCGGTGAACTCGGGGAAGTTATTGGTCTTGTGGAGCCGATCGAGCGCGTCGCGCCAGCGGCCCTGGTAGACCATGTCGTTCCACTCAGGAATGAGATTGTCGATCGGGCAGCCGCTGTTCGACTGGCAGAACGGGACGCCGCAATCCATGCAGCGGGCGCCCTGAGTCATCAGGTGCTCGACGGGAGCTTGGGTGAAGATTTCGAGAAAGTCGCTCGCGCGATCGACCGGGTCGCGGTAGGGGACGGTCTCGCGGGGGAACTCTTTGAATCCGGTGGGCTTTCCCATGGCACGCTCGTTTCTAGCTTTGTTCGGAAGAAGTCTCTCGCAGAGGCGCGAAGGCGCAGAGTTTCGATGGAGGCGTTACTCTTGGAGGCCGTTCGCGATGCGGGTGATTCCTTGCTTGATTAGCTCAACGTTGAAATTAATTAATAGCCCGAGTCGTTTGTCTCGTAGCTTCAAGTATGTAAGTAATTGCTTCTTGTGAATGGCGGCGATTTCTTCGATTGATTTCACTTCGACAATAACGCTGTCGTTGACCAGAAGATCGAGCCGAAAACCTTCGTCGAAATCAACTCCGTCATATCGAATCGGAACGATTTCTTGCGTTTCGACGCTCAATCCCCGCTTTCGCAGTTCGTACGCCAACACGCGCTCGTAAACCGATTCCAACAATCCTGGCCCAAGTTGCGTGTGCACCTTGAACGCGGCATCCACAATCTCACCCGAGATCTCATTCAGATGCATGGAACGCTCCGGAGTTACTCAACAGCAGTCAACCAAACGACTCTGTCCCTAACCCTCTGCGCCTCCGCGCCTCTGCGAGAGATCTCCTCCTATCACACAGCCGCGGGAGCCGCATGCTTCTGCTTGGCGGCTTTCTTTTCCAGCAGCACGCGTTTGTAGTCTTCTGGCATCACCTTGACGAACTGCGGCAGCGTTTCGTCCCAGCGGTCGAGGATGTCGCCGGCTCGTGGCGAGCCGGTGAGGTTTTGATGCAGCTCGATGAGTTGCTTCAGTTCCTCGACGTCTTCTTCCGCTTCGACCGGTTCGGCTTCGACCATGCCCATGTTGAGGTTGAGCAGGAAGCGCTCGCGGTCCGGCGCCCAGACGTACGCGACGCCGCCGCTCATGCCGGCGGCGAAGTTGCGGCCCGTGGAACCGAGGACGACCACGCGACCGCCGGTCATGTACTCGCAGCCGTGGTCGCCCACGCCTTCGATCACCGCCGAGGCGCCGCTGTTACGAACGGCGAACCGCTCGGCCGCGCGGCCGCGGAGGAACGCCTGGCCGCTGGTGGCGCCGTAGAGGCAGACGTTGCCGACGAGGATGTTCTCCTCGGCGACGAAGCTGGCGTTGGCCGGCGGGTAGATCATGATCTGGCCGCCCGAGAGGCCTTTGCCGACGTAGTCGTTCGCGTCGCCTTCGAGTTCGAGCGTGACGCCCTTCGCGAGGAAGGCGCCGAGGCTTTGGCCGGCCGAGCCGGTGAACTTGAAGTGGATCGTGCCGTCGGGCAGCAGGTCGGCGCCATACTTCTTGGCGATCTCGTGGCTGAGGATCGTGCCGACTGCGCGGTCGGTGTTGACGATCTCGACGTCGGCCTTTACTTGCGTGCCGGCGACGAGGGCCGGTTCCGCAAGCTTGAGCAACGTTCGCATGTCGAGCGATTGCTCGAGGCCGTGATCTTGCTTCCGCGTGTTGTATGTGCCCGCTTCGGGGTACGGCTTCTTCGCCGGCATCAGCAGGTTCGTGAGATCGAGGCCGTCGGCCTTCCAGTGGCGGATGGCAGCGTCGGTTTCGAGGCAGTCGACGCGGCCGACCATCTCGTCGATCGTGCGGAAGCCGAGGCTCGCCATGATCTGGCGGGCGTCTTCGGCGACCATGAACAGGTAGTTCACCACGTACTCTGGCTTGCCGTTGAACTTCTTGCGAAGTTCCGGATCTTGCGTGGCAACGCCGACGGGGCAGGTGTTGAGGTGACACTTCCGCATCATGATGCAGCCGAGCGTGATCAGCGGCGCCGTGGCGAAGCCGAACTCCTCGGCGCCGAGCATCGCGGCGATCACGACGTCGCGGCCGGTCTTCAGACCGCCGTCGGTTTGCACAATGACGCGGCTGCGGAGGTCGTTCATCACCAGCGTTTGGTGCGTTTCGGCGAGGCCGAGTTCCCACGGCAGGCCGGCGTGCTTGATGCTGGTAAGGGGCGAAGCGCCAGTGCCGCCGCCGTCGCCGGCGATCAGGATGTGATCGGCGTAACCCTTCGCGACGCCCGAGGCGATCGTGCCGACGCCGACTTCAGAGACCAACTTCACGCTGACGCGGGCCGAAGGATTGGCGTTCTTCAGATCGTGGATCAGCTGCTTGAGGTCTTCGATCGAGTAGATGTCGTGATGCGGCGGCGGGCTGATGAGACCGACGCCGGGGGTGCTGTAACGAATCCGCGCGATCGTGTCGTCGACCTTACGGCCAGGGAGTTCGCCCCCTTCGCCCGGCTTGGCGCCTTGCGAGATCTTGATCTGCAATTCGTCGGCGTTGGCGAGGTAGTTGATCGTCACGCCGAAGCGGCCTGACGCGACCTGCTTGATCGCCGAGCGCTTCGAATCGCCGTTGGGGAGCGGTTGGAAGCGGATCGGATCTTCGCCGCCTTCGCCGGTGTTGCTCTTGCCGCCCATGCGGTTCATGGCGATGGCGAGCGACTCGTGCGCTTCGGCCGAGATCGAGCCGAACGACATGGCTCCGGTGCAGAAGCGTTTGACGATGTCCTTCGCCGATTGGACTTCGTCGATCGGAATCGCCTTGGCGCCTTCCTTGAACTTCAGCAGGCCGCGCAACTGGCAGCGAGTGCGGGAGTCGTGGTTGATGTGCTCGGCGAACCGCTTGTAGGCATCGGGGCTATTGTTGCGGGCGGCGACCTGGATGTCGGCGATCGACTGCGGATCCCACATGTGGCGTTCGCCTTCGGCGCGCCAATGGAACTCTCCCGGATTGGGGAGCATCGGCATCTTGCCGGCCGGCGTCTGCGGATAGCCCAGGGCGTGGCGCCGCAGGGCCTCTTCGGCGAGGACCTTGAAGTCGACGCCTTGGATGCGGCTGGCGGTGCCGGCGAAGCAGCGGGCGACGACTTCGTCGCGGAGGCCGATCGCTTCGAAGATTTGGGCACCCTTGTAGCTTTGCAGCGTCGAGATGCCGATCTTCGCCATCACCTTGAGCATGCCCTTGGCGACGCCGGTGCGGTACTTCTTCACGAGCTCGTGATCGGCCGCGGTGACGGGATCGTGGGTTTCGCCGTCGGAGACGTTGTCGATCGCGGGGTGCTGGTCGCCTTCGCCCGACTCGTCGGCCTTGACGGTCGACTCGCCCGAATCGAGCAGCCCCTCGCGGCGGGCTTGCCAGAGCGACTCGAACGCCAAGTAGGGGTTGATCGCATCGGCGCCGTAGCCGACGAGCAAGCAGTGGTGGTGCACTTCGCGAGCTTCGCCCGTTTCGACGCAAATGCCGACGCGTGTCCGCTTCTCAGTGCGAACGAGGTGATGGTGGACGGCGCCGGTGGCGAGCAGCGAGCTGAGCGGCACGCGGTCCGCGCTGATCTTGCGATCGGTGAGCACGACGAGCGTGTAGCCTTCCTCGACGGCGGCTTCGGCTTCCTGGCAAACGCGTTCGAGGGCCGTCACCATGCCGGCGGTTCCCTCTTCGCGCGGCCAGGTGATGTCGATTTTCTTCGAGCGCCAACCGCGGCGGTTGATCCGCTTCAGCGCGGCCATCTGCTCGTTGGAGAGAATCGGGTGGGGCATCCGCAGGCGATGGGCGTGCTTCGGCGTCGTTTCGAGCAGGTTTTGCTCCGGGCCGATGTAGCACTCGAGCGACATGATCACTTCTTCGCGGATCGAATCGATCGACGGGTTGGTAACTTGCGCGAAGAGCTGGCGGAAGTAGTCGTACAACATGCGCGGCTTGTCGCTGAGACATGCCAAGCAGGAGTCGTTGCCCATCGAACCGATCGGATCCTTTTGATCCTTGATCAGCGGCAGGAGCATGAAGTTCATCGTTTCGGCGGTAAAACCGAACGCTTGCATCCGCTCGAGCAGCGTCTTGCGGTTGAAGCCGTGCGGGCGTTCTTCAGGATGGAGCTCGTTGAGGTCGATCCGCTCCTTCTTTAGCCACTCGGCGTAGGGCCGCTGGTTAGCGTATTCGTGCTTGAGATCCTCGTCGCGGATCAGCTTGCCTTGCTCGAAATCGACCAGGAACATGCGGCCCGGCTGGAGGCGGCCCTTGGCCTTCACGTTCTCCGGCTTGATCGAGCGGAGCACGCCGACTTCGCTTGCCATGATGACGCGGTCGTCATGGGTAAGGTAGTACCGCGACGGACGGAGGCCGTTGCGATCGAGCGTGGCGCCGATGAACTTGCCGTCGGTGAACGCGATCGACGCGGGGCCGTCCCACGGCTCCATCAAGCAGCTGTTGTATTCGTAGAACGCCCGCTTCTCTTCGGGCATTGTTTCGTGATTTTGCCACGCCTCGGGGACCATCATCATGACGGCCTCGGGGATCGAGCGACCGCTCATGAGGAGGAACTCAAGGACGTTGTCGAACGTGCCGGAGTCGCTGCAGTCGGGTTCGACGATCGGGAAGAGCTTCTTCAGGTTGTCGCCGAAGAGTTCGCTCTGCACCATGCCTTGGCGGGCGAACATCCAGTTGGCGTTGCCGCGAAGGGTGTTGATTTCACCGTTGTGGCTCATGAAGCGACAAGGCTGAGCGCGATCCCACGAGGGGAACGTGTTCGTCGCAAACCGCGAGTGGACCATCGCCAAGTGGCTGGTATAGTCGTCGTCGGCGAGGTCGGGGAAGTAGTGGAACAACTGGTCGGTCGTGAACATCCCCTTGTAGATGATCACCTTCGTCGACAGCGAGCAGATGTAGAAGAGCTTCGCCTGCTTCAGCGTCTTGTCGGCGCGGAGCTTGTTGCTGGCACGCTTGCGGATCATGTAGAGCTGGCGCTCGAAGGCTTCGCCTTCCACTCCGTCGGCAGCGGCGACGACGAGTTGCTCGATCGCCGGTTCCGACGCGCGGGCCGTCGGGCCAAGGTCGGCGGCGGCCACGTCCGTCGGGACCTTGCGCCAGCCGATGAGGCGCTGGCCCTGCTCGGCGACGATCTTTTCGACCGTTTCCTTGCAGATCTTGCGCTCGGCTTCGACCTGCGGCAGGAAGACGTTGCCGGCGGCGAAACGGCCCGCGGCCGGGAGGTCGACGCCGAGGTCGGCCTTCACCGCCTTCACGAGGAAGTCGTGGGGCAGGGCGGTGAGAATGCCGGCGCCGTCGCCCGTGTTCGCTTCGCAGCCGCAGGCGCCGCGATGGTCCATGTTGCGCAGCACTTCGATCGCATCCAGGACGATCTGATGGCTGCGCTCGCCCTTGATGTGCGCGACAAAGCCGACGCCGCACGAGTCATGCTCGAACGCCGGGTCGTACAGACCGTGCTTTTCGGGAAGGTGAACGAGCGGGAGTTGGTTTTCCATAGCAACACTTTCCAACGCGTAGGCTGCGGTCGTTCGTGACCGTGGCAGGTTCTTGTCTCTCGCAGAGTCGCAGAGGCGCGGAGGAATCGCGCCCAGCACAATCTACGAGTTAGTTTTTCGCTTTTACTTCGTCTCTGTGATCTTGTTTCTCTGCGTCTCAGCGCCTCTGCGAGAGACTTTTTATTTGCGGTTCAAGCCGGGGCTTCATCCAACTGAAACGCGCTCGCCGGCACGAGGTCGGCCGAGAACTCCGCGTCGGCTTTCAGCAGGCCGACGAACTGTCTGGCGAGTTCGCTCAGCGGGCGGTCGCGGCGGTGAACGATGCCCAACGGCCGGAACAGGCCGTCGCCGCCGATCGCGATCTTCGCCAGCGATCCCATCGCGATCTCGCGGCGGACGCTCGGCTCCGGCAAGATGCTGATGCCAGCGTCGATCTCGATCGCGCGCTTGATGGTTTCGATGTTGTCGAACTCGAGCGTGACGTTCACTTCGGCGTGGTTCTGTGCCAGCGCCCGATCGATCGCCGTGCGCGGCGCCAGGCCGTTCTCGAACGCGACGAACGATTCGCCCGCCACCGCTTTGAGTTCGAGGACCGTCTCGCGCGCCAGCCGGTGCCCTGGATGGCAGACGACGACCATCGGCTCGCTCCGCCAGGGGATCGCCGTGAGCGTGTCGGTTTCTTTCGGATAGCTGACGATGCCAAGGTCGGCATCTTCGTTTTCGACTTCTTCGATCACGCGATGGGGATGGAGGTATTCCAACCGTACCGCGGCCCTTGGATGTTCTTTGCCGAACCGCTGCATGAACGCGCTCATGTGATGGAGGCCGACCGAGTAGATCGAGGCGACCACCAACCGGCGGGCTTCGGCGTCGTGCAGGGTTTTGACAGCTTCTTCCAGTTCCTCGTACTGCCGGACCAACTGGCGACAGCCGTCGTAGTAGCGGCGGCCTTCCTCGGTCAGTTCGAAGGGGCGCTTCGAGCGATCGAGTAACTGGACGCCCAGGCGCTCTTCGAGCGCCTGGACCATGTGACTCACGTTCGATTGCGAAATATCGTTGTCGTCTGCCGCGCGGGAGAAGCTCCGCCGGTCGACTACGTCGCAGAAGATTTTGAGTGAGCGAATATGCATGGCGTTGAATGCGGGACGCGTGGGCGTCGGTCTTGCGCAACCGCTGGGCGTGGCTGCGCGAAGCTGATTCCTCGGTGCGCGATTCGGGGAGTGTCGCCGGCAAATCCGACAACGCCGAACCGATTTCAAGCGGCTCCGACCCGGCTAACCAGCCGGACTGGATCGCGATTTCTGCTGGCAATGGGGCGGTAAATGACGCTTAACGAACTTGCGCCGTCGATCCTCGACTACCACCGATGAGCTTCCCATGCCCTGAATCACCTTTCGCGATACAGGCCATGGCCAGAATCAAAAATCGCGATAGTAGGATAAGCATGCTGGCGCGGTCCGTCAAGTCGGGCCGGAAATGCCGGGAAAAGGGGCTGCCTTGAGACCCGAAAGCACCAAGCGGGGGAGGAGAGGGCAGATCGAGCGACTGCCGACACGGCGTTAGGCCCGAGTCGCGAGTAAATCCGCTAGGCCGCTGCCGGATTCAGAACCGGCATGACGGCGGGGTCAATCATGGGATGAAGAGCCGGTCCGGTCACGATTCAACCAGAGTGACGTCAGAAACCAATGGATGCCGCCGGTATCGAACAGCGACGCTCCCGCTGCCAGCCAAGCCCATCCGTCCCGGCCGCCCCAAAGGAGAAAACCCGCGCCAATCCATAGACAAGTCGAACCGGCGAGCGGCAATCCAGAGACGTACTGAAAGCTGTCCCTTGATCTTCCCTGCAGTCGGTGGACTGAATACCGACCGTAGCCGACGTACAAGTTGAAGGCGGTCACGAAAGCGCCAAACGCAATCAACGGGAACCCTACGACGTTGACCATGGCTATTCCCCGGGCGACGCTTCAAAGCCGGCCTGCGTGAAGTGCTGGTCGAAAGTGAGGGCCTCGCGCAGTCCTCGCTCCTGCATCACAACGAACGAGATGCAATCGGTGAGGGAGTATCGCTTATCGGCATGGCGGCAGAAGTAGGCCCAGCCAGCATTGAAGAGGTTGTGATCGACAAAGACAAACGCTTCGGCATCGGCCATCAGGCGGTCTCCCACGGCCAAAGCACGGCGGTGATGCCCACGTGCATTCAGGTGGGTCGCAACCTCATCAAGAATAAACGAGGTCGTTAGCGTTGGACGCCCAGCCGTCCGAACAGCCGCCCAGCATTCAGCGGCTGATTGATGATTTTGGTCGTGACCGAATTCCAACGCTAGTATGAAAGAAGCGTCGATAAAAACGGGTTTCACGACTGCCGCCCATACAGGTAACGGTCGTGATTGGTAGAGCTGTCGGTGATCGCGTCGTCCATGATCGGATCACTGCCGATGTCCCAGATGGACGCCGACTTTGGGGTGGCGCTAGTAGGGGCCGGCGGGGACTGCGTTGCAACCGGCTCGAGGTTCACTCGGCCGTTCTCATTGCGCACCACGACTTCTTGAGCTTGGCCGAACCAACCCTTTGGCACGACCACGCCTTGGTCTGTGACCGGCAAACGACATTCATCGAGCATTACGACGGCCTCTTGGAAAAACTCCGAACGCCACTCGATATTCTACCTCGAAACGCAACGGCGAGCCAAACCTGACCGATTTGGCTCGCCGCAGTCCGTCTTAACGTCCTTATTTGCCCGGCAGCTTGTCGAACTTGTAGTCATGCCCGCGGTCGCGGAGGACTTCGGCCTTCACGATCTTGTCGGGGCTGCGGACCGGTTCGCCGCGCTTGATCGACGAGGCGTTGTCCATGCCTTCGACCACGCGACCGAAAACGGTGTGGCGGCCGTCGAGAAACGAGGTCGGCACGAACGTCAGGAAGAATTGCGAGCCGCCCGTGTCGCGGCCGGCGTGGGCCATGCTCAGGCTGCCGCGGAAATGGTGACGGTAGTCAGGCTTGTAGCACTCGCACTTGATGCTGTAGCCGGGGCCGCCGCTGCCGTTGCCATCAGGATCGCCCCCCTGGGCCATGAAGGCCGGGATGACGCGGTGGAACGTCAGACCATCGTAGAAGCCATCTTTCACGAGCGTCAGGAAGTTCGCGACCGCTTGCGGGGCTTCGTTCTCGAACAGTTCGATGACAACATCGCCCTTGGTGGTCGTCAGTTTGACGCGGGGGTTGTTGTCGGCCTTCGCTTCGGCCGCGCGGATGGCCGATTCCTTCTCCCAGGCCTTCTTCATCACGCCGAGATTGCCTTGGGCTTGAAGGGCGTTCTGCACGAGCCCTTCCGAGAGCCCGCCGACTTCGCCATTCGCCTTCGATGATTCCGCGAAATAGCGTTCAGCCAAGCCGAACTCATTGCAGTTGTAGGCCGCGAGACCGCCCCAGAAGTAGAGCTGCGGGTACTTCGCGCCAGCGCCGGCGTCGAGCAGGCCGCTGATTAGCTTGAGCGCTTTCTCGTACTGGTCGCCGCCATCGCCGTTTGGCCCGCCGTTAAGATAGAACTGGGCGACGACCACCAGCGTGTCGTTCACCTCGGGATAGGCGTTCGGGTCGGCCTTGTAAACTTCCAAACCGGCGTCGGTGATTTTGCCAATGAGGGCGTCGGCCTGGCGGTACAGGTCGGTCACCTGCTTATCGAGTTCGGCCCGCTTCTCGGCCTTGGCCGTTTGACGTTCCTTTTGCACCGCGGGGATCTGCCCGACGATTTCCTGCCACTGCTTGTGAACGACGTCGAACGCAGCCCGGGCCTTCACCGCTTCGGGCGAGGGCTCAGGCTTCGCGTCAGCGTCGCCTTCGGCCGTTTTTGTCGCCTCTTCGGCGGGAGCAGCCTCCTCTGCGGTGGCGGCTTCTTCCGCCGGAGCAGCTTCCTCAGCCGCAGGAGCTTCCTCCGTGACGGTGATTTCGCTGGCCGATTCGCTCTCCTGAGCCACAGCCACACGCCCCTGAACGATCAATCCGAGAGCCAGCAACAGCAGAACAATCCTTGACATCGGGCAAAACCCCAAGCTCTAGTTGCAATGGTAACGACGCTGAAACAGCATCACAGAATAGCAAATTCGTTGAAACGACGGCAGGCGCCGCGGGCGTCGCTGAGGCCCTCATTTCCTACGTCGCGCATGCCAGTAAGTTCGATAAGATAGAGAACTTCGTCTGGCGGACTTCTGGCGCCTTTAGATGGCATCGCTTGGCGATTTATTTCGACAGGATTGGCGGGATCTCGCGGGTTTACAGGATTCAAGACGGCTGAAGATTTGTGAGCAGACAAGGCGGTTCCTGGCCGGCCTCAAAGTCATCAATCCTGTCGATCCGCGACATCCTGCAATCCGGTCCAATCTTCGAACCGACTTCACTTCGCGATCGACGCGACGCCGCGGCAACAGCAGAAAAACAATCACATGGGCAAACCTAAACCAAAACGCCGCGTCGCTGACGAGCTCAACGCACCGATCGAACTGAAGATCATCGGCGGCAAGCACCGCGGGCGGAAGTTGACCTACGAGCCGTTCCGCCGCGGCGAAGATCCGGTCACCCGGCCGATGAAGCATCGCGTGCGCGAGTCGATTTTTAATCTCGTCGGCGTCGGTTCAGAAGGACGGCATGCGATCGACCTGTTCGCTGGCACCGGAGCGCTCGGCCTGGAAGCGATCAGCCGCGGTTCAGTGTTCGCCACGTTTATCGAACGGCACGTCCCGACGGCGCGAGTCATTGAGCAAAACATCAAGGGACTCGGCGTCGAAGGACAAGCGGCGCTGCTCATGACGAGCGCCTTTCTTTGGGGGAAGCGCAACCTCGTGCTGGGCGAAGAGGGCTGGTGGCGAGCGGACGGGCTGACCGCCGCGGCTGGCGCACAAGGTTCGGCCCCGCCGCCGGCCGCAGTTCCTTGGCTCGTCTTCTGCAGTCCGCCCTACGACTTCTTCATTGACCGCCAAGAGGAAACGCTCGGCTTGATCGCGGCGGTGATGGAGCATTGCCCGCCCGACAGCATTGTGGTGACGGAGAGCGATGTCCGCTTCGACTCGACCCTGCTGCCCACAGGCGAAAAGTACAACGGCGTGAAGGAATGGGACGTGCGGACCTACTCGCCCGCGGTCGTGGGGATTTGGCAGAAGAAGGCTTGAAGCGGCTGATCGCGAGCCGCAATGGCGGCATCCGCTAGCGATCAGCAATCGATAAACAAAACTCAGAAACGCTAAACGCGCGCCCGCCGCACTGATCTAAATTGGCGTCAGATCACTTCGATCTGTTTTCACTTTTCCTATCGTCGACCGACGAGCTTACAGCCATCTGGACGATCGCCATGACTAGCCTACTCTCTCGCCGCCCGCTCGGTGCATTGCTTCTTCTCACGGTTGCGGCTTTAGCAATGCAGTCGCGCGTCGCGTGCGCTGCTGAGACGCCGAAGGAAGAACTGCTGTGGCCTGCCGATCATGCGGCAAACCAAGGCGAGAAGCCAGCAGCGCCCGACTCGCTCGACTGGTCGGTGCAGGTGGCGAATTCGCCGACGCTGACTTACTTCCTCCCCGAGAAGGAGAAACGGAACGGCACGGCGATGGTGATTTGCCCCGGCGGCGCCTACGTTGGCCTGGCGATGCAGAAGGAAGGGCACGAGGTGGCCGAGTGGTGCCGCGAGCATGGGATCGTCGGCGTCGTGCTCCGCTATCGCTGCGGCGGCGGGAAGAACCTGGCGCCGGTGCCGCTGCAGGATGTCCAGCAGGCGATTCGCACCGTGCGGGCCCATGCGAAAGAACTAGGCGTCGATCCGAACAAAATCGGCGTCTGCGGCTTTTCAGCGGGCGGGCATCTTGCCTCCACCGCGGCGACGATGTTCGACGACGGCGATGCGAAGTCGAGCGATCCAATCGCGCAGCAGAGCAGCCGGCCCGATTTCGCCGTGCTCGTTTACCCAGTGATTACGCTCGTGGGCGACGCGGCCCACCGCGGCTCGCGGGCGAACTTGCTCGGCGGGGAAGCGAGCGAAGAACTCGCGGAAGAATGGTCGACCGATCGCCGCGTTACCGACAAGACGCCGCCGACGTTCCTGGTGCATGCCACCGACGACGACGGCGTCGTGCCGAAGAACAGCATTCTGTTTTACGAAGCGCTGCGGGCGAACAAAGTGCCGGCGGAGATGCACATCTACGAAGTCGGCGGGCATGGGTTCGGGATGCTGCGCGACAAGCGGCCGGCGGATTTGTGGCCGAATGAATTGGAGGCTTGGTTGAAAGCTCGAGGCATCACGCCGTAAGACGCAATCGACCTCACGACACGCTCCGCTTCATTAGTTCGACGGGCAAGTCGCGTGCTCCGTGCAAGACGGCTCTGATATTGACCGAATCAGCCGCTTGGTCAACGTCATAGAAGATGACGTAAACGCCTGCGAAGGCGTAACGCAGGCCCACGCCGTATTGCGGACAACTTTCCCCAAGCCAAGGGTTGGGGCCAAGTAATTTGAAGACCGCTTCGAAGCGCTCGCTCAAGCGCTCGGCCGCAGTCGCGTTCTCCTCGGCGATGTAGGACAGAATTCCGCGAAGGTCGTTTCGCGCGGATGGCGCAACAATGACGTTCATAAGCTTACGGCGTTCTATCTGGAACGGCCGCGAACCTCGGAGCGAAGATCAAGAAAAAATGAAGCGATTGCCGCTTCGTCCTCTAAGACAATCCCTTCGCCTCGCTCAAGCTCTTGAGCTGCGACCGCGAGCTTGGTTTTTAGCAACTCTCGACGACGATCTAGTTCTAAGTAGAGTTCAGCCGCTTCGATCGAAAAATCATCGACGGAGCTAAACTCTCCGGAAGCAATCTTTTGGTCGACGAAGGACTGAATCTTTGGCGGGTATGACTTGAGCATATGGAGAGACTCCTCTTCTTAAGCAAACCAACCTAATTGTAATCTCCTACCAAGCCCACGGCCAACTTTGTTAACCGCTAGCCGGCACTACCCCAAATCCCCCGAAATCTGCAGCCACTCGCTCTCTAGCTCCGCGATCTCCGTCGCCATCGCGGCGATTTGCTCCTGGACTCGCTTCGACTCTTTGCCGTCGGTGATCGTCATCAGGCTCGCGGTGAGTTGCTTCTTCTCGTCATCGAGCTTGGCGATCTTGCGCTCGACAGCCTTTAAACGCTTTTCGAGTTCGCGTTCTTCTTTGCCGGACAGCTGCCGCGTGGGCGTTGCGACGCCGCCGGTCTCCGCGGCGTGCTTCGCCGAGGCGCCGGCATTGTAGGTCGAGTGCTCAGCCCGCAGCCCGCTTTCGAGTTCCTTCTGCACGCGATAGACGTAGTCTTCGAACGTGCCGGGATAGCTCGCGACTTTGCCGTTGCCGACTTCGATCACGGTGTTCGCCACGCGCTGCATGAAGTGCCGATCGTGGCTCGTGAAAATGACCGTGCCGGGGTAACGACAGAGGGCGTCGGCGAGGGCCTCGACTGTTTCGACGTCGAGATGGTTGCCCGGTTCGTCGAGCACGAGGATGTTGTGCTGTTCGAGCAGTAGGCCGGCAAGCACCAAACGGGCTCGCTCGCCGCCAGAGAGGACCTTGATCTTCTTCTGAATCAGCTCGCCGCGGAACAAGAAGCTGCCAGCGACGTCTTTGATCTGCTGCATGTTCGTGCCGTGTGCCGCCTGCCGATGCAGGTAATCTTCCACGGTATCGTTCTGCGGCAATGTCGTGTAAACGTGCTGAGCGTAGACGCCCATCTGGCAGCCGTAGCCCCACTTAAGCGAGCCATCCTTCGGTTCGAGCGAACCGCAGATCGTCCGCAGGAAGGTCGTCTTGCCTTGGCCGTTGTCGCCGACGATGCCGACGCGTTGGCCATGTTCGATTTCGATCTGCACGTCCTTGGCGACTTCGCGTTCGGGGTAGCCGATCGCCATCCGCTCGGTCCGCAGGGCGGTTCCCTGCCGCGGCGCCACTTCGGGGAAGCTGAACCGTACCGTCGCCTCTTCGCCCACGACTTCGACGAGCGTGAGCTTTTCGAGCATCCGCGCCTTGCTGCGCGCCTGACTGGCGGTGGCGGCGTTGGCGCGGTTCTTCGCGATGAACGTTTCGAGTTGCTTCCGCTTCGTCATCGTCGTCGCGTTGACGCGGCGATCATGCTCGCGGCGTTCGTCGACGTTGGCCAGGAACGAATCGACGTCGCCGGGATACAGTTCCAGCTTGCCGCGCGAGAGTTCGAGCGTATGCGTGCAGGTTCGCTTGAGGAACGAACGATCATGCGACACGACCAGAATGCCGCTCTTGAACCCACGTAAGAATTCTTCAAGCAGCAACTGCGTGCGCAAGTCGAGGAAGTTCGTCGGTTCGTCGAGGATCAGCAGGTTCGGATCGTGGAGCAGCAGCGCGGCCAGCTTCACGCGGGTTTGCCAACCGCCGGAGAGCGAGCGCACCGGTTGGTGCAGCATCACGTCGGGGAGCTGAAACTGCCACGCAATTTCGCCGCAGCGCCAGTCGGGCTGCTCGCTGTCGCGCATCAAGAAGTCGAGCACCGTCTCGCCTTCGAGAAACGGATCGTGCTGCCGCAGGTAGCCGAGCCGCAGCTTCTTGCTCTTCACCACCTCGCCGGCGTCGAGTTCTTCGTCCCCTAGCAGAATGCGGCAAAGCGTACTCTTGCCGGCGCCGTTGCGACCGATCAAACCGATCTTCTGATCGTCAGGTAGCGCGCAGGTGGCGCCATCGAGAAGTTCCTGATCGCCATAACGCTTGTACGCGTCCTGAAGTTGCAAAACGACGGGCATGGGAGGGGGTAGTCGGAGGTGGGAGGGTATCTTGTGGCCGCGGGTCAACGACCCGCCGGAGCGGCGATCAAATGGGGAATGGCGAATGCTGAATGGGGACGTGGTTCAGGTCAAGCCCGTGCCACTGCTGGCTGGCCCAGCAGTGGAGCCCGTGTACCAGCTTCGCACTGCTGGACGAGCCAGCAGTGGCACGGCATGTCATTCCCGCTGCACCGGACGCTTCTTCCGCCGGTCGCGCCAGCCGATGATCGCCAGGACCATGCAGCATACCAGACAGGCGAGGGCGAACCAGTCGCCCCAGGCGGCGAACGGACTCGGATACGCCGTGGTGCGGGGTGGCAGCGTCACGGTGGCCACCAGCGCCGCCGGCACGTCACGCTCCGTCGCGGCCAAGATCCGGCCCAGATGGTCGACATGGGCCGACAGGCCGCGATTGGCCGACACCACGAGCGGCGTCCGCATTTCGACCGCCCGGAAGACGCCGCTGGCCAGATGCATGTCGAGTTCGCTGGAACCCCAGTACCAAGCGTCGTTGGTGAGGTTCACCAGCACGTCGGGAGTTTTGCCAGCGACTGCTAGCTCGGCGACCTGCCGGCGGATGAGGTGGGGCAGCACCGTCTCGTAGCAGATGTTTGGCGAATAAACGACGCCCTCGATTTCGAGCGCCGTCGCCCCGACGCCCGGCTGAGCGCCGCCGGTGATCGGCGAGTAGTCGCGCAGGAACGGCAGCCAGCGGACGAACGGAATGTACTCTCCGAACGGCAGGAGGTGCATCTTGTCGTACGTGCCGACAAGCTGCCCTGCGCGATCGTACGCGGCCGACGAGTTGAACTGCTCGTAAGTGAACGGGAAGTTGAGTTCGTCGGTCCGCGGCGCGTTCTTCGCACGCGGCGCCCAAAAGACGCGATCGAGGCCGACGAGCACCGGCACGTTGAGCTCGCGCGTCAACTGACCGAGATACGTCGACGTGGCGCCGAACATCTCAGCGACCGACTGCGTCAGCATCTCCTGCGGCGGGCGGTAGTCGTTGTCGGAATGGTGATAGGTGCGGCGGAACATCGTCTCTGGCCAGACGATGAGGTCGACCTCTTCGTGCTCACGCACTGCTTGGCGGGAGAGTTCGGCCATTTGCTCCATCACCGCTTCGTCGCGTTCGGGGGTGCCTTTCCAGTCGGCGAGCATGTCGCTTTGGATAAGGGCGATGGCGGCGGTCTTGGCTTCGGCCGATGCAGAGTTTTGTTTGGTGATTTGGAATTCGCCGTAGAGGTAGGCGGCGATGAAGGCGAGCACGGCGGGGGCGATCGCTACGACAATTCGCCGGGGGGATTTTGGGGACCGAGGGGATGAACCCCTCGGCTCGCTGAGTTGGTAAGCGACATCGGCGATTGCGGCGGCGACCATCACGATGAGGAACGTGACACCGTACTCGCCTAGGATGTCTGCAATTTGAATGATCGGCGTGAACCGTATCTGCGTGTGGGCGAGCGACGCCATCAGGAAGCCGGTCATCAGCCGGGCGCGAATCCACTCGAGCCCCGTCCACGCGATCGGCGCCGCGAGCCAGAGCGGCACGCCGAGGCGGAACATCGCCACGCGGATCAACCCCACGATTAGCGGTAAGTAGGCGCCTAGATACCCCGCCAGCAAAAAGAGCCCGAAGATGTTCAGCTCGTGCGGCAGGCGAATCCACTGTACCGTCGCCATCCAATAGCAGGTGCCAGCAAGCCACAAGGCGCGGTAGGGACGCTTACCCGGCATCACCGGCAAACGGGCGACGTAGAACCAAGCGGCGGGGCCGATCCAAGCGAGCCAACTCCAACCGATCGGCGGATGGGCCAAATAGCAGAGCAGGGCGCCGAGCATGCCGAGCGCGAGCGTCGTCCAGCGACCAGCCGGCGCTACGGCAGCGTCAAGCTGCGGCTGCGAAGTGGTTTCAATCGGTGGCAGAGCGTCGGCCGTCATAGCCGCCAAGCTACGGGGAACGCGCAAGCTTGCCAATTCCACTTGGAGCAACGGGCGAGCGCCCCTCCTAGCCCCGGGCTCCGCCCGGGGGTCGCGCACCACCTCGTGGAGCGCCGTCCCTACTTTACACCCACCCCCCGGGCGGAGCCCGGGGCTAAACCCGTTGCAGCGTGAAGACCGTAATCTCCGGCCGCGCGTTGAACCTCACGCGAAAGCTGTAGCCCAACCCACGATTGATGTACATCCAGCGTCCCGGCGCCAGGTCGTACTCGCCCGCTGAGTAACGTTTGTTCGCCACGGGCGTGATCGGCGGCGGCAGGAACGGCGCCTTGCACTGGCCGCCGTGCGTGTGCCCAGCCAAGATCCAGCCTTGAAAACCATCCCACTGCGGTTGGTCGACGCCGTCGGGATTGTGGCAGAGCGCGAGCGCGGCGCGAGTGGTATCCAAATCTCGCAGCGCTCGCTCAGGCTGGAAGTGACGGCCCGCCCAGAACTCGTCAACACCCGCTACCTGCAGGTCGCCGACCATGGCGACTTCGTTTCGCAAGACGCGAACATCCATTTTCTCGAGGCCGCGGCAGAGGGCGTCGGCCACATAGTCTTGCCGCCAACGGCTTCCGTAGTCGTGATTGCCCAAGATCGCCAACCGTCCCCACGGCGCCGGCGGCAAGGCGCGGAGCGCGTCGAGCGTTTGAGCGACCGACTCGTCGCCGTGGCAGGTCATGAAGTCGCCCGTCACGATGATCGCATCGGGCCGCAGCTCGGCGATCCGCTCAAGCGACGAGATGATGTAGTCCTGATCGACCACGGGACCGACGTGCAGATCGCTCACCTGCACTAATCGCTTGCCAACCATCGACGGCGGCAGCCCGACGATTGGCAGCGGCCGCTCGACGACTTCGACCCAATGGGGCTCGACCCGCCAAGTGTAGAGGAACGTTGCGGCCGCGACGGCGCCCATCGTCTTCACCGAGCGCGCAAGAAACCGACGCCGTGACAGCGGGTCTGACGGTTGAGTCGAATGATCGGGCTCGAAGGTTGAACTCACGACGCGATTTCCCTGGCCAACGCTATCTCTCACTGAGGTTCACCATCGGCCCGCAGCGGAGAATTGAGTATAGTTGTTTGTTGCATATCGCCCCACCTGTCGCTTTGGGCACTTCCTTGCTTCTTGTTCATCTCAGCTTCGTGAAACGCTTATCGCTCCTTGCGGCGGCCTTGTGCGTTCTGCCGGCACTGCTCGGCTGCTGGGAGGAAATTAAGTACGAACCGGCCGCGACGCCCGTTCGCCAGGAAACGGCGGACAATTCTACGGCGGAACCACCGGCGAGTGCGGTTTCCCCCGCCCATGAGCCGGTTTTGCCGGCCGAACCGGCGGAAGTCGCGACCGCCGCCCCTGCCGACGCGGCTCCCGTAGAGCATTCCCCCGCCGAGGCTCCTCTCGTTGAAACCCCGCCACTCGATCTGGCGACCGAGACGCCGGTTGCGGCGCCTCCGGCGGCAGCCGCTCCAGAGGCCGCGACGACGCCGGTCGACGCCGCTAGCCAGCCCTCGCTCGAAGCCGGTGGTGCGCAGCCGCCCGCGGGCGAGGACGCCTCGTTCGACGAACTCTTCCCCAGCGAAACGCCCGCCCACGAAATGGCCCCGCCCGCCGAGTCTTCGGTTGCCGAAACGCCCACCGCCGCCGCTCCCGCAGCAACGCCAACCGAACGGCTCGCCGTCTGGCAGGCCGCCCAAAAGTGGAGCTTCGCCGCGGCGATGTACGCCAAGCAGCTTCCGGCCGAACGGTACGAAGCAACCCTCGCCGAAGCGGCCGCCGCGGCCGTGTCGGTCGGCGTCGAACTTCCGCCGCTGCCAAAGGCAGTAGACGGTGCGAGCCCCGAGCAAGCGGTCGTTGCGGCCCTGCAAGGCGAGCCAGCCGCGGCGGTAATCGCCTCGGCGACGGAGCGGTTCGGCCCCGCGGCCGGCGGACTCGCGAACGTGGCGATCCGCTCGAATCTGTTGCTGCTCAGCTACTCGCCCCGCCGCGGCGACACGGCGATCCAAGCTGGTGATTTCGCGGCAGCGGCCGAGGCTTCGGCACTGCCGGCGGAAGCGTGGCAGCCGCTGGTGACGCTCCTCGAAAGCGGTGGCGAGTACGTCGCCGTGCGGAGCGCGATCTTTGCGTTTCATCGACAGGTTGATGAATTGCTGTCGCAAGCGGCCGGCGGAACGTCGCCGTAATCGACGCCCAACGTCCGTTTGTAACGCCTGTAGGGTCGCGTGAGCTAAATTCCCCGCTGGGGACTTCCGCATCCCCCGTCGCCTTGTGGCATTCCGTTAAATGGGATGACCTACCCTTTGGATGTGCAATGCGTCGACGCCGCACCGTCGACTCCAGCGGAATTTCTCCGGCATCGCGCCCAGGTAGTTACAAGGTGACTGTCTCATGTCGCATTCAGGACGCAAGAAAACGTTCGTCGATCCCAAGGTGCAAGGCGCCCTTGTTCGTCGATTGGTGTTTCATTGGTGTGCGTTCATCGGCGTTGCGAGTCTCGTCGCGTTCTGCCTGCAAATCATGAGCAATCCGTTTCGCTCGTTTGAAGAGCATGCTCAGCAGGTGTGGTGGACGCACGGTCCGTTCTTGCTCGTGATGTTCTTCCTCCTGCCGGTCTTCATTCTCGACACGATCAAGCTGAGCCACCGCTTTGCCGGGCCGATCTACCGCCTGCGCAACACGATCCGCGGCTTGGCCAACGGCGAGGAGTTCCGCCCGCTGAAGTTTCGCGAAGTCGACTTCTGGCAAGGGCTGGCCGACGATTTCAACGCGATGGTCGCCCGGCTGAAGGGCGAGACGGTCGATCCGCCCGCGGCGAGTACGACCGCCGAAACCTCGGAGCCGACGCCCGTTACTGCGAGCTGACGAAACGCCGGCTTACCGCCGCGCTCCTTCTGGCTCCCTCCCCCTTGAGGGGAGGGCTGGGGAGGGGGTGGAACCCTGGTACCCGCTGCCGTCACCCCTCCCTAACCCTCCTCCTCAAGGGGAGGGGACCAGACGGGGACAATCAGTGACCTACAGTTGCACGACGGATTTCCGCATCGCCACTTACCCTACGGATTCCCCAATGCGACGGCGCCCCAGCCTCCATCATTGCCGTGATTCGCGTCGCGCCGTTGCGGCGAGCGAGTTGGCTGTTTGCTTGCCGATTCTCGTGTTGATGGTACTCGCGATGATCGAGTGCTGCACGATGATTTTCCTCAAGCAGTCGCTGACGGTCGCCGCGTACGAAGGGATCCGCACTGCCATCGAACCGGCGTCGACGACCGCGAACGTGCAGGCCGCATGCAACGCCGTCCTGACCGATCGGCGCGTCAAGGACGCCACCATCACGATCAATCCCGTGAGCTTTCAAGCGCTCGCCCGTGGGCAGTACATCACGGTCACCGTTTCGGCGCCGGCGGCGAAGAACTCGGTGATTCCGGGCAGCTTTTTCCGCGGCAAGACGCTCACTGGCACGGCCACGATGATGAAAGAGTTTTAGACCAATGACGCACTCCGCTATGCAACGCCTGAATAGTCGCCCTCGCTCAACTCAGCGCCGCGGCGGCATGTTGCCGTTGATCGCGATCTGCCTGCCGCTGTTCATCATCGCGGCCGCGTTCGCCGTCGACGTCGCCTACATGCAGTTGACGCGCACCGAGCTTCGCACAGCGACCGACGCCGCCGCTCGCGCCGGCGCCAAGACTCTGAGCATGTCGCAAGACCAGACCCAAGCGAAAGCCGCCGCCGTCGCCGCCGCCTTGAAGAACAAGGTCGCCGGCGTGGGCCTCAAGCTCACGAACGATCAGATCGAAATCGGCAAAGGCTCCCAATCGAGCAGCACGTCGCGATTCAAGTTTACGGCCGGCGGTGCACAACCGAACGCAGTCCGCGTCACTGGCCGTCGCACCACCTCCTCCGCCGCCGGCCCTGTCGGCCTGCTGCTCGGCCGTATGCTCGGCGTCTCCAATTTCCAGCCAGTTCATATCGCGGCGTCGACGCAACTCGACCGCGACATTTGCCTCGTCGTCGACCGCTCCGGCTCGATGATGTGGACGCTCAACGGTTCAACGGTCCCTGGCGGTAACGCCTGTAGCGTGCCGAACATGACCAAGAGCCGCTGGGGATCGTTGTACACGGCCGTCAATGCGTTCCTTGAGGAACTCGACGACACGCTCCAGGAAGAGCAGTGCGGTTTGGTCAGCTACTCGAGCAAAGACACTTCTTGCAGCTTTACCTGCAACGTCTCCGACATCAACGCGGATCTCGGGTTCAACTATCAGCCGATCCGCAACCAGATGAATACGCTGAGCAGTCGTGCCGTGAAGGGCAATACCGCCATCGGCTCGGGCATCGACAACGGCGTGAAGGTGCTCACCGGGACGAAGGTCCGGCCGTTCGCCGTGCGGACAATGGTGCTGATGACCGACGGTCTGCACAACTCGGGCGGCGATCCGGTCGTCGCAGCCCAAAAGGCGGCGCTGCAGAACATTACGATCAACACGGTGACATTCAGCAGCGAAGCCGACATTACCCGCATGCAGAAGGTCGCCGCAGCCACCGGCGGCAAACATTTCCACGCCGCCGACGCTGCCGCATTGGAAGCGATTTTCCGCGAGATCGCCTCAACGCTGCCGGTGATGTTGACGGAGTAGCCGCCGCCGGAGCGAGTTTAAGAAGAAGATAAAGAACTGAACGCGAAACGCCTCACCGCCATGCGTCACCCATCACGCAACTCGAAACTCGTCCCCCGCCGCACCGGCGCCGCCGCGGTTGAGTTCGCGATCGTTGCGCCGATCTTCTTTTTGCTCGTCGTTGCGAGCCTGGAATTCGGGCGCTTGAACATCATCCGCCATACGGCCGATCAAGCGGCATACGAAGCGGCCCGCCATGCCATGGTGCCGGGCGCTACCGCGGCCGAAGCAACCGCCAAGGCCACCTCGATGCTCAAGATCATCGGCGCCCGCGATGCGAAGATCAAAGTCGTCGGGCCCACGGACGACACGGTGACTGTGACCATCGACATCCCCATGCTGACAAACGGCTGGATCACGCCCAAGTTCACAAAGGCGACGACGATCCACGCGACGAGCACGCTGAAGACCGAACGCCCGATCGACTAACCTGTCGTCGCTTCCCGTAGCAGCCGCGGGTCAACGGCCCCGAACGAGCAGTTATCAAGCAGCGGTGAAGCGCCTTGATGCGAGAGTTACCACGTCAGCTGGCCAGTTCTCGCCGCACGAGGCGAGAACACGCTCTCTGTTGCTTGGGAGAACGCCAACGGCGTTACACAACAAAGCCCAGGGTCGCGCAGCGCACCCTGGGTTGAAGGGCCGCCCCAAGAGACAAAACCCCAACGGCGTTTCACAACGTTTGCCCGGTAGTGACGGCAGCTATGTAACCCCGTTGGGGTAAATGCGGTTGTTGTGCCCGATACCCAGGGTGCGCCGCCAGCGCGGCGACCCTGGGCTTCGATGTACAACGCCTTCGGCGTAACAGCCGCGGGTCGACGCCCCGCCGGAGCGGTGATCGCAGGCGCTGGGCAAGTTAAACGCCACGACGCCGGCGTGCCGCCGCCAAGCCTGCCGCAGCGACAAGCATCAGACCGCCCGTCGTCGGCTCCGGCACCGCGGCAATGGCGCCCGCGATGCTCTGCCCGAAATACCGCTGCCACTGCAGCAAATCATTGCCGTTGTAGGTCGTGCCGTAGCCCGTCTTCCACAACGCCAGATCGTCGGCGTCGACGTTCCAATCGCCGTCGAAGTCGCCCGGCAGCGTCACCTTCAATTTGACGGCCGTCTCTTCGTAATCGACGACCCACATGCGCCCGCTCGGCAGCGTTGGCATGTTGAGCGTCGAGAACGTGCCGCCGATCGTCGTCCCTTCGATGATCGAAAAGAAACTGCCGAGCGCTGGGGTGAAGATCCCGCCGCCGAGGTTGACGAGCGAGACGTTCAGCACGCCGTCGAGCGCAACGGTTCCATTAACCAATAGCCGATCATATTGCGTGCCAGCCGTCGTGCCGCCGACGTCGATGTTGACGGCGCCGTCGTGAGCATTCGCGAAGCGGCCGCGAATCGAGATCGTCCCCGTCGTTGAGCCATTGCCGGGAGCCACCACGCCGCCGCGATTCTCGACTTGCCCATCGATCGGCCCGCTGCCGGTGGCGATGCTGCCGCTGCCGCTGAGCGTGCCGCCCATGATTTCGACGTATTGAGCGTCGAGAGCGCCGCCGTCGAGCTGCACAGCGCCAAATTTCTCGACGTTGATGCCCGTAAACGTCGTGAGCTTCGCGCCGCTCTGGACGCGAACCGTCATCGCCCGCGCCGCGACGCCGGAGACGTTCATTTCGTACACCGTGGTCGACGCCGACAGGACGGCTTCTTGGTTGCCGCTGCCGACGTTGCGAACGTTCGCGATGCCCAGCGTCGTCGGAGCGGCCCCGCCGTTCCAGCTGCCGCCGGCTGCCCACGAAGCGCTGGCGGCCGTGGAGGACCAATTCTTGTCCGACGTTACCGCATCGCTAATGTAGACGCCGGCGCTCGACCCGCCGCCGCCCAGCGACGGGTTGGGGTCGATGATAATGTCACGCCCAGCGAAAACGTTCGTCCCGACAATGCCCGGCACGATGTTGCCTGGACTCGCGGGATTCGTGACGTCGAACACCAACACCGGGACGTTCGACAGCGTGACGCTGCCACCGGTCGCCAGCACAGTGAACTGATCGATGAAAAACCCAGGCACGGCGCCAGAGCCGCCGCCCGAACCGACGATCTCCAGCGTGAAGTCGGGCGTATCGGTCTGGATATCGATGCCGAGCTGCAACGCGGTGAGTTCGGACAACACCGTCACGCTGGCGCCGGTATCGAAGAAGAACTGCTGCGAATTGAGCGCCGCCCCGTTGTTCGCTGCATTGACGTTGAGGAAGTGCCCCCCTTGCACGATCGTGGGCGAGGAAGGGTTTTCATAGAAGTCGAGCTCGCCCCCGCCGATGCCGCCGAAGTTCAGCTGATAGAACGGCGTCGAAGGCGCTTCGCCTTGCAGGCTCATCGGCGCCTTGCGCGTGATGCCATGCGTTGCGCCCGATCCCAACGGCAGGAAATCGATCGCCGGGCTGCGCACCGTCTTGCCTTCCAAGTCGAACACCTGCGGCAAGCTATTGCGAATCCGCGTCGCGTACTGGCTGGCGAACGGAAGTCCGAGAATGTTCGGCAGCGGCGACTCGACCGGTAGCGTCGCCACTGAAGTGTTCGTCTGCCCTAACAAGTTGCCGGTGTTTATTGAAAGCGCCGCGCCGCCGCCCGTGCGGGTCTGCAGACCAGCGGCGTAGAGGCCAAGGGGATCGCTCACGCGCGCCTCGAGCAGGCCGGTGGCGCCGCCGATCTGGATGAACTCGGTCCCTTTGAATCCGTCTGGCTGGCCAGAGTAGGGGCCGTCGATATTGAACGCCGCGTCGGCCGCGGTCGTCAGTAGCGACACGGCGGCGCCCGTATCCAGCAGCGCCACGTCGAACCGCGGCGAGCCATTCTGACTGAGATAGTCGCCGCCGACCGAAGTTGAGGCGTGCGGGAAGAAGTCGATGTCGTCGACGAACTCGTCGGTCAGCGTGATGCCGACCATCGGCAAGAAGCCGTCGATCGGCACGCCGGTCGCGTTCGCGCGCGAGGCGGTGAACGCGACTGCAAAGCCAATGACCGCTAGCGTGCGGGCCAACGAGCCACGGAATCCTGACATGGTTGCCTTTCTCATCACGCCTCGCCCGCGATCAATGCCGGCGCGCGTCGTTCAGTTCCATCCCGTCCCGGGGAAAGCGCAGCGAGAAATTCCGTCCGCCCATGGCGGCGCGCCGCGAAAAGAGTCTCTCTGTCCGTCCCCAGCGTTTGCCCCTGCCGGCCCGGCACACCCTCAAGGCTAAACCCGTGGGGAGGGGGTGTCAACGAACGGGGCAAGATGGAAGCCGCCGGCATTGCCGACGGACGGAGCGAGAACCAAGTCAGCGACTGCCAGCAGTTCGTCCACCGGCAGAGCCAGTGGCTTTAGACCGTCGGCCGGCCGATGCTGAAGTACTTATACCCCCGGCGACGCATGCGGTCTGGCTCGTATAAGTTCCGGCCGTCGAAGATCACCGGCGATTTCAGCAGCTGGTACATCTCGGCGAAGTCGGGCGAGTGGTAATCCTTCCACTCGGTCATGATGCAGAGGGCGTCGGCGCCGTCGATGGCGTCCATCCGCATGTCGCAGTACTCCAGCTTATCGCCGTAGTCGGCCCGCACGTTGTTCATCGCTTCGGGATCGTGCACCCGCACCTTGGCGCCCTTTTCCAGTAGCCAGTCGATCAGCGTCAGCGCCGGGGCTTCGCGGATATCGTCGGTCCGCGGCTTGAACGCCAGGCCCCAGACGGCAATCGTCTTGCCGGCAAGTTCCCCGCCAAAGTGCTGCTCGATCTTCCCGGCGATGACCGACTTCTGCCGTTCGTTCACCGCGTCGACGGCCCGCAAGATCGTCGGCTCGAGGCCATGCTGCACGGCCATCGCTTCGAGCGCCCGGACGTCTTTGGGGAAGCAGCTGCCGCCGTAACCGACGCCCGGGAACAGGAACGCGAAGCCGATGCGGCTGTCGTGGCCGATGCCGCGGCGGACGTCGTTGATGTCGCCCCCCATCCGCTCGCACAGGTTGGCCATCTCGTTGATGAAGCTGATCTTCGTCGACAGCAGCGCGTTGGCGACGTACTTCGTCATCTCCGCACTCTCGGGCGACATCGAGAGGAACGGCTTTTCGGTCCGCAGGAATGGCTCGTAGAGTTGGTGCAGCGTGTCGGCCACTTCTTGCCGGCGGACGCCGACGACGACACGATCGGGCTTCATGAAGTCCTCGATCGCGGCGCCTTCCTTCAGGAACTCGGGGTTGCTCGCCACGTCGCAGTCGCGACCGGTGAACTCGCGGAGCATGCTGGTAATCCGCGCACAGGTGCCAACCGGCACGGTGCTTTTGGTCACGACGACCGCGTCGGTGCGGAGGTGGGGGGCGAGCGTTTCAACGACGCTCCACAGAGCTGAGAGGTTGGCCGCTCCGTCGGCGCCTTGCGGCGTGCCAACGGCGAGGTAAACAATCTCGGCGACCTTCACCGCCGCTGGCAAATCGGTCGTGAACTTCAGCCGCTTCGCCTCGACGTTGTGCTCCACCAACTCGGCGAGACCAGGCTCGTAGATCGGAATCTCGCCCCGGTTGAGGGCGTCGACTTTGGCCTTATTGATATCGACGCAAATGACTTCATTGCCGCTGTCGGCGAAGCATGTCCCCGTGACGAGGCCAACGTAACCTGTCCCAACGACGGCGATCTTCATTTGAATGCGATCCTGAGAACGAACCGAACGGGGCCGACGTCGGCTCCCGGTTCCGGCGGCGCCACGATATTGCGTTCGCACCGGAAAAGCTTACAGCATAGTCAGCGAACCGCGGATCGGGAACGGCGTTGCCAGCGGGAATGGGAGCAGGGCGAGCGAAATCGCGCAATGCGAGCCGCTGGGTTCATCCCTGCGGGAATTGACGGTGAGGCCGCCCCCAGCCATCACCACTCCGGCGGCTCGTTGAGCCGCGACTAATAGCCTGCTGTGCCGTAGAATGCGGCCGACTTCAGCCCCGTGCGGGATTCCACCAGGGCGACAATCGCATCAACCTCGGCATCGGTCAGCGGGGCGACGAAGCTTTCGGCCGGCCGGCGGGCCACGGTGTAAATCTGCACCAAGCTAAGCTGCCCCCCCGCTGAGGTAATCTCGTTGAGCCGGTCGCAAAAGGCGTCGAGCTCGGCCGGCGTCGGCGGTTCGCCTGCCACCCGCATAAAGAGCGACTGAATCACGAGCGGCCGCACTTGCGCCGCGACGGCGATGTTGTCCAAAATCTGCTGGAACGCGATCGGCGTCCGATCGACCAGCTTGAAGTACTCGGCCGTGCCGGCTTCGAGCTTCGCCCAGATCTCGCCGTTGTTGGCGTCGAGCGTCGCGAGCCCGCGCTGCACATGCGGGCGATGGAACATGCTCGCATTGGTGATGAGCACCATCTTCACGTCGTCGAGCCCGCGGACGCGTTTTACTTCCGCGCACGAGGCGATTAGCTCGTCGAAGTTCTTGTAGGTCGTCGGCTCGCCGTCGCCGGAGAAGGCCATGTCGTTGAGTCGGCGCAGTTCGAGCGGCGTATCGCGGAACTTCTCCGTCTCGTAGATCTCGCCCGAGGAAACGAAGTCGAGCATGTCGCCGAGTTCCGTCACCAGGGCGTCGAACTCGACGAACCGCGTCTCGCTCTGCCGCGTCCGATCGACCTGACAGTAGATGCAATCGAAGTTGCAGATCTTGTCTGGATTGAGATTCACCCCGATCGAAATCCCCCGCGACCGGCGACTAAGCACCGGGTAGACGAAGCGGTTTGAGTCGAACCGCCGCTCGTGTCGCGTGTGGAGTTGGTGGGATGGCATGGGAAGCAGAAATGGCGAATGGCGAATGGCGAATGGCGAATGGCGAATGGGGAATGGCGAATGGCGAATGGGGAATGGGGAATGGGGAATGGGGAATGGGGGCAAACATGGGTGGCATGCTCTCGCCCCCAAGGCGTGAGCATGCTGCAGCGCTCTGACGCGTCGCATGCAGCCACGCCCATTTGGCCGCGTGCCGCAGGCCGCGCGTCGGTCTCCATATCATACGACGAACGCCGTTGATCGGCGAACGGGCGATTTGTCCCCGCTCCGGCGGGTCGTTGACCCGCGGCTACTACGCCGAAGGCGTTGCATATCGAAGCCCAAGGTCGCCGCCCTAGCGGCGCACCCTGGGAATCAGTCGTCAGTAAGCGAGAGTTACCCCAACGGGGTTACATAACCGCCATTGGCGAGCGAACGTTGTGAAACCCCGTCGGGGTTTTGTTCTTGGGACGGGCCTGCAACCCAGGGTGCGCTGCGCGACCCTGGGCTTTGTTGTGGAACGCCGTTGGCGTTGGAGGCATGGCATGCTGCCGTTCTTACTGCACTCTTTGTGCTACTTTGCGGTCGTCGTGTCTTTGTGGTGAATCTTCTCTTGGTGGTGAGTCTTTGCCGCGCCGCTCCGGCGGGTCGTTGACCCGCGGCTACTTGCTGCGATAGCACTTCTGGCGGCTCGAAACTCCCCGCTCTCCCCAACTCCTTTCAACTTTGCCGAATATGCCGCCGATACCTATTGCACGAGCTGTTTGATCCAGCGACGCCCCGCGCGGCGCCACGGCTCGGAGGCTTCGTCAGATTGGGGGCGAAGCCGACAGGTCGACCGCTCTGCTGGTCGATCCCGCGACTCACAGGGGGGGAATTCGATGAAACAATGCATTGCATTGGTGGGGCTGCTATGCCTGTTGGCTAGCGGCTGCGCCTCGTCTGGGCTCACAGGCTGTGGCGATGGCTGCGGCGTGGCCTCGCACCGCCGCGCTCCGCGGCCGCTGATCACCCGTAGCGGTGCTCGGCCAACTGGCAAACTCTTTGACAAAGACACCGGCAACTGCCAACTCGCTGGCTGCGACGTCGCCTGCGGCGAAGCCTGCGGCGGCTGCGAAGGTTGCTGCAACGGCGGACCGTGCAGCATGCTGGCCGAACGGATTGCCGGCGGCGGTTGCGGCGCTGGCGGCTGCGGCCCAGGTGGATGCGGACAGGGTGGCTGCGGCCTCGCTGGCTGCGGAGCCAACGGCCTCTGCCCGCATGCGGGCGGCTATCCCGAGTACCCGACCTACAACCCTGGCCCTCCGACCGGCCAAACCGCGTACCCGTACTACACGACTCGCGGTCCGCGCGACTTCCTGATGGCCAATCCGCCGACGATCGGCCCGCAGTAAGCGAGACGAAAGACAGCTTAGCCCCCGGTCGCTGACCGGGGGCTGATCGGAACACGCGAGCACGGAAGCTCGCGATTCAGCCGCCCAGCGCGCAAGGAAGCGCGCCGGCGGCTGTTTTCATGCGCTCGTAATACGCATTCTTTTCGATGCGAACCTACTTCTAGCCCCGGGCTCCGCCCGGGGGTCGCGCACCATGCCGTGGTGCGTCGCCACTACTTCACGCCGACCCCCGGGCGGAGCCCGGGGCTAGTCGTGAATGCGCAGCCCAATCGGCATCGACTCGCCATACACGACGCCGCGTTCCCCTTCGTCAAGCGCGCCGCCAGAGCGAACAAGGTCAATCAAGTGCTCAGCTGCGTCTCGGAACTCCAGCCACTCGACGATGCGAGCGCGGCGGGCAGCATCGACGTCGCGGTGCCGATCGTCCGTGCGACGCGCGAGTTGCATCACAGCCGCATTGGATAGCAGGTCCGTTTCGGGGCGAGCCAAGATCGCGTCGAGCCACTTCGCCGCATGTTGCACGGGAACCACCGTGTTCAGCGGCCCGCTCAACGGCATGCGCTGCCCAAGCCGGCCCAACGCCCAAATCATCGTTGGCCGCGCGTTCTCGAGCTTGCGCTTCGGCAGAAGATGAACGATATGGTCGCCCAGCTCCAGCTTCAGGTTGATCGGCAACAACTCCAGCGAGCCCAGCAGCCGCCAAATCTCCAGCGTCGCGGCCGGATCGAGCGCCGTGGTTCCAGCCAGTGCAGCTCCGCCGTCGAAGCGCCGCCGCAGCGCGCGAACGGACGCAATCAGCGGCTCGGCCAACCCGAGTTGCTGACCGCGGCTCAGACCGCCGGCAATCCGCCGCCACAAAATGAGCGTCTCGGCATGCGAGGCCGGGAACGCGATCTTGCCGTTGACCGCGCGCCATGTTTGAGCCACCCGCCAGTCGTCGACGGCAAATCCGTAACCAGGCCGCAGGGAGTAGCCGACCAGGTTCAGCCAGCGCGCTTCGTGGGCCGGCGAGCGCTGCCGTCCCGTTTGGAACTCCATCAACATTTCCCAGAGACGCCGCAGCGCCGACGTGGGCCACTCGTGCTTGTCGAGCTCGAGCACGCGCACCAGTTCAGGCATTAGCTCCCGCGGCGGCGTGCCGCCTGACTCGGCGAAGACGCCGGCAATTCGCTCGCGGCACGCTGCCAGCGTCGGCTCGTCGACGAACCCTTCGCGCTCGCCGGCGGTGTCGTGCGCGGCAAGATCGGTTTGCGTCGTCGAGCGAATGTCAAACTGCAACCGCCAACTTCGATTCGCATCGACCTCGCGACAAGAAAGTTCCAGCACGCCGATTTCCGAAAGCTGGGCGTGCAAGCGGACCTTCGCTTGCTGCTGATCTTTCTGGCGGCCAGACTTCAGCACGGTGCGAATCGGCGGCAGCGGCGTCAGTTCCTCGCGGTTCACCTCGATGATCGCGCCGGGCGGATCGACGAGCCGGCTGCTCGAGACGTACAGCGGAAATTCCACCGGCTCGGCGAGCGTCACCTGCAGGTCGAGCCCCTCGATTTCAAACTCTTGCCCCGCCACCGCGTTGCCGGGCGCCAAGCAAACCGCGGTCGGCTTGGCGCTGGCGACGCCGATGTAGTAGCTGCGGGCGAGCGTCGCCGCGATCGACACGCCTTCGCCACGACGCACCATGCCGTAGTACGCGGCGCCGTGCGCGACGGCTAAATCCAACCGCGGGCTTTCGAGCACCGCAGGGCGCCAGGGCTGCTCTGGCGACGAAAACCATGACGCGACGACTTCGAGCAGACGCTGCTGCAACACGGGCGACGCGAAGAGACCGCCATTCAGCAGCACCACGTCGGGCCGAGCCGGATCTGCCCCTTGGTCCGCTTGCCGCTCGCTTCCCAGCGTTTCGTCGCCGGTGAAACGATGGGCCGACAAGAACGCCGCTAAGTAGCGCGTGATCGCCGGGTCGGCTGCGTAAGGCAAACCGAAATCCTGGAAACCCGACTGCTTGCGCGCCGGCTTGTCGGTCAAGCTCACGCGCGGCAGAAAGCCATCCAACAACAGCGACTCGACTTCGGCACGCGTCACCGCCGCCTGCAACCCGCCGCCAATGAGTTTCGCGCCTGCCGCGGGGAGATTGATCGTGATCGTCTCGGGCGGGTTCTCGCCCAGCAGCGTTTCCTTAACGCGGCGAGCCGTGCGCACCAGCACTTCCCACTGATGCGCCGGCAGCTTGTCGTCGCCGACAAGTTTCTGCTCGACGTAACGAGCCAGTGCGAGGTCGAGGTTGTCGCCGCCCAGGATGAGGTGCTCGCCGACGGCGATGCGATTGAAGACCGCGTGGCCCGTCGTTTCGTTGGCGCTCACGCGAATCAGCGTGAAGTCGGACGTGCCGCCGCCGACGTCACACACCAAAATCTTCTGCCCCGGCGTGATCTGCTGCTGCCAGTCGACGGCGTTGCGGTAGACCCACGCGTAAAACGCGGCCTGCGGTTCCTCGATCAGAATGATCCGCGGCAGCCCCGCCCGTTTGGCGGCCTCGATGGTGAGCTGCCGGGCCACCTCGTCGAACGACGCCGGGAGCGTCACCACCACATCCTGCTCGGCGAGCGGGTGATCCGGAAACGCGGCGTTCCAGTTCTCGTGCAGATTCCGCAGGTACCGCGACGACGCTTCGACGGGTGAAAGCCGCTCGACGTCGGCGTCGCCATGCCAAGGGAGCAAGTCGGCCGTGCGGTCAACGCCGGTGTGCGAGAGCCAAGACTTGGCCGAAGCAACGAGCCGCCCCGGATTGCCGGTCCCCTCATCACGCGCGAAAATTCCGACCGCATGCGATGGCGCCTCCGTGCTCCACGGCAAGCGCACGGCGCCGGCGTTCGCTTCCGCCGACGTGGTTTGATAGTGAAACGACGGCAGCGTCTCGCGCTGCTCCGCCTGAAACGGCGCCACGACTTGCAGAATCGGCAGCGTAGCGACTTGCCAAGGCGCCTGCTGCGTATCGACGTACGCCACGGCGGAGTTGGTCGTGCCAAGGTCGATGCCGACGACAAACCGGCTCGGCGTCTCGCCGTCGGCGTTTGGCAAAGGACGTTCGCTCAAGGCGCGGCCCCATCATGCGCATCATCGCGAATGCTGAACTCCAGCTTCCAGCGACGATCGGACGCGGTGCTCACGCACCACAGCTCGAAGACGCCCAGCTCCGTGATCCGTGATTGAAACTTCACAGGGACGTACGTTTCGGCGTCGTCGCTGCCGGCTTCGAGCACGGTTTCCAGCGAATCGGTTTCCGCCAATTGTTCTTCGTCGATCGCAGGCAGCAACTGGCCGGGCGCGTCTTGCGGACGAACCGCCGAGCTGAAGAAGCGAAAGTGCGCCGGCTCGCCGAGCACCAACCCGAACTCGTTGGATGGAACGTCGATCGCCGTTCCTTCTTCCATGCCGAACGGCACGACGCACAGCGCCCGTAGCGGCCGCGGGGCGCCCGGAATCGCCAAGCCCGCCGTTTCAATACCGACGTAGTACGAGCGTGCGGCGCCGCTGCGAATCCGCATGCCCCCTTGTTGCTTGACCCATCCGTAAAACGCGGCCCCGCGCGCGACGGCGAAATCCAAATCGCGCGGACCGGGCAACTCGCGCACCGTCCGATCGGCGCCGGCCCACTCGCCGAGGCGTTCGAGCATCAACGCGCGGAAGGCGTCAGCTTTGAACACGCCGCCGTTAAACAGCACGTGCGTTGGCGCGGCGGATTGATCCCCCTCGCCGGCATGTGCGGTGAGGAACGCCGCCAGATGCCGCGTGATCGCCACGTCGGCTTGGTAGGGCAGGCCGATTTCTTGAAACCCCGAGGCTCGCCGACGCTGCGGGCGATCGGTAAGTGTACACTTCGGGAAGAAGCCGCCAACCAACAGATCGACCGCAAGGCTGCGCGGCACCTCGACCGACACCGTGCCGCCGATCAGCTTGCTGCCGCGGCCCAGCACCGAGATGCGATGCGACTCCGGCGCGTCGGCGGCGAGCAAACTCTCCTTCGCATCGCGGCACGAATGCCACAGCGAAACCGACTGCCAAGCGTCGAGCTTGACGCCTTGCTCGGCGAACAGCTCCGCGACGCGGTGGGCGAGCGTGAGGTCCATGTTGTCGCCGCCCATCAGCAGATGGTCGCCCACCGCCAACCGCCGCAACTCCAGCTCGCCATCGGCTTCGGCGACGTCGATCAGCGTGAGATCGGTCGTGCCGCCCCCCACGTCGCACACCAGCAGGCGGTCGCCCTTCGACAAATCTTTCCGCCAGGCGTCGCCGCGCGTCGCAAGCCACGAATAGACCGCCGCTTGCGGCTCTTCCAGCAGCACGAGCGAATCGGGCAAGCCCGCCGCTAGCGCCGCCTCGCGCGTCAACTCGCGAGCCGCCGCATCGAACGACGCCGGCACGGTCAGCACGACCGTCTGCTGCGCTAGCGGCGCATCGGGGAACTGCGCGTTCCACGCCGCAACGAGATGCTCAAGGTAACGCCGTGACGCAGCGACCGGCGAAATCTTCGCCACCTCGGGCGGCGCGTGGTCAGGCAGCAGCGGTTGCCGGCGATCAACGCCGCTGTGGCAGAGCCAGCTCTTCGCGGCGACGACCGTGCGGTCGGGCGTCTCGGCGCCGCGACGCCGCGCATACTCGCCGACGGCGAACGGCATGGCCGACTGCCACGGAACGGCCAGCGCCCCAGACGCCGCCTCGTGCTCGGGCGCTAGGTAGAGGAATGACGGGAGCGAGGGGCGGCTTTCGACGGTGCTCGCGGCGACCAGCTGCGGAACCTCCAGCAACTCCACCTGCGGCGACTTCGTCTCGAGCGCGACATAGGCCAACACGCAATTCGTGGTGCCCAGGTCGATGCCCACAACATACTTGGCGGTCATCTAAAATTCTTTCTCGATCAGCCTAGTTGAACTTCTGCGGGCGCGATCACCAGCGCCGCCTGCTGGCTACCCGTCCAGGTCGGCAGGTCGCACTTCGTCGCTTGCCAACCGGCGTGCATCAGCTTGCCCGAAAACGGCGGCTCGCGTGACACGTCGCCCGTCAGCCGGAAGCATTCGGTTTCGTAACCGGCCGGAACGCTCACCGTCGCTCCCTCTGCTCCGGCCTGCAGCGGTCGCATCGCGAACACGCGGGCGAGCACCTTGCCGCAATCGCGCAACACGTCACGCGCCGCGGCGCCGATTTGAGCATCCGAGTAACCGTCGAGCGATTCGTTCACGATGTCGACGAAGCGAGCCTCGCGTTGCAGTGTGCTGAGCAGCGTGATCGCGTCGCTGCGCGGCGACTTCACCACGGCTGCCGGCTTCGGCGCTGGCGTCGGTGCCGGTGCTGGTGCCGCGGGCGGAGCGGCCGGCGCGGCAGCAGTTCCTTCCAACGCCAAACGACACCGGCTGGCAACGTCGGCATGGAACAGCACGTTGAAAAAACATCGAATCGCTAACCAAAGACGCATCAAAAACCTCTCCGACAGGGCAGGGCAGGGCGGACCGGGCAGCGGGCGCCATATTGGCGGCCTGCTCGATGGGCGACGCCAGGCTCTAAAATACCGCTAAAGCCGCGGAGCCGACAGAGTCTCCTGTCGCCCCTAGCCCCGGGCTCCGCCCGGGGGTCGCACACCATATGGTGGCACGTCGCCTCTACTTCACGCCCACCCCCGGGCGGAGCCCGGGGCTAAATGCCGGTGACGACCAAATCGCCGTGACCATCCGTACGGCGTCGCCATAGGTCGAGCAGAAAGAACGCCAGCGTCACGACCACCGGCCCGAGCACAATGCCGGTGGCGCCAAACAAACTCACCCCGCCGAGAATCGCGACGAACGACACTACCGTGTGCTGACGCAGCCGCGAGCCGACCAAGTAGGGGTAGAGGATGTTGTCGATCAGCCCGATCGCGATCGCTCCCCAACCGACGAGGATGGCCGCTTTGCCGTACTCGCCTTGGTACGCCAAGATCGCCGCCGCCGGGCCCCAGATAACGAACGTCCCCAAGTAAGGGATGATCGCCAAGAGGCCCATGATCAACGCCCACAGCGTGGCGCCCTCGATACCGAGGATGCCAAACATGACGCCGCCCATGATCCCTTGCACCATGGCGACGGTCACCGTGCCGAACATCGTCGCATTGATCGTGTCGTCGACGCGGCGGAAGAGACGATTCGACTCCGCATCGCTCAATGGCAGCACGCTCCGCACGGAATCAATCGCGAGATCTTCATCGCGGTAGAGGAAGTAGAGGACGAACAGCGTCAGCAGCGTTTGCACCACCAGGTAGAGCGGCGTCGACACTGCGGCAACGGCCCCGGGTCGAAGACGATCAATCAGCTGCGGCGCCTCTTGCGACAGATCGAAATCTTGCCAGAGCTCATTGAGCCGCGGGTGCTCTGCGAGTTCTGCATTGAGACTCTCTTGGATTGCTGGCCAGCCTTCAATCGCCTTCGCAATTTGCTGCGCGCCCACCGTAATCACCAACACCGCTGGCAAGAGCACCAGCACCGCAACGATGCCGACGCAAATGGTCGCCTTCGCATCCGCGGTCTTCGTCTTACGACCGACCCACTGGCTAAACCGATGCGTCACCACCGCCGCGGTAACCGCCCACACGATCGGCGGAATGAACGGCTGAATCAGCAGGTAGCAGAGATACAGAACAAGAACCGTCGCCGCCGCCAGCGCCACGAGCTTGCCGCGACTCCGCGACGGGGTGGCAGCAGGCTTTGCGGATTCAAGTTGCTGATCTGGCATTCGTACTTCACCGTCCGAGCGAGCTTCATAACCTGCCGCCGCGTTCTAGCCCCGGGCTCCGCCCGGGGGTCGCCCACCATCCAGTGGGATGTCGCCCCTACTTCACGCCCACCCCCGGGCAGAGCCCGGGGCTAAAGCTTCGCAACTACACCGCCGTCGCGATCAGCGTGATGTTCTGCCCGCCGAAGCCAAAGCTATTCGAAAGCACCGCCTTGCACTTCTTCTCGCGGGCCGCGTTCGGCACGTAATCGAGATCGCAATTCGGATCGGGCGTTTCGTAGTTGATCGTCGGCGCCAAGACGCCGCGCTGCAGCGTGAGCAGCGAAATGATCAGCTCGGTCGCGCCGGCCGCGGCGACGAGGTGGCCCGTCATGCTTTTGGTGCTGCTCACCGGAATCTTGTACGCCTGCTCGCCGAAAGCGCGGCGGATCGAGTGGGTCTCGACCTTGTCGTTCACCGCGGTGCTCGTCCCGTGGGCGTTGATGTAGCAGATGTCGTTGGGGTTGAGCTGCGCGTCCTTCAGCGCCATCGTCATGCAGGCCGTGGCGCCGCGGCCGTCGGGATGCTGGTCGGTAATGCGGTACGCATCGGCCGTCGTGCCGTAGCCGGCGATCTCGCCGTAAATCCGGGCACCGCGGGCCTTCGCCCGTTCGTATTCTTCGAGCACCACCATCGCGGCGCCTTCGCCCAGCACAAAGCCGTCGCGATTGAGATCGAACGGCCGCGACGCCCGCTCGGGCTGTGCGTTGTTCTCGCTGAGCGCTGTCAGCAAATTAAAACCGGTGATGCCGAACGGATGGATCATGCTGTGAGCGCCGCCAGAGAGCATCACGTCGGCTTCGCCGCGGCGGATGATCTCGGTCGCTTCGCCGACCGCCTGGCTGCTCGCGGCGCACGCGGTGAGGCAGTTAGCGTTCGGTCCCTGAGCGTTGAACATCCCGGCGAGGTAACCGACCGGCATGTTCGGCTCTTGCTCAAGCTCCGCCACCGGGTCGAGTTCCTTAAGCGCCGTCTCAACGAACTTCTTCAGCGAGAAGTCGCCGTCGGCCGCGGTGGCGGCAGTCATCATCCGCGCGAAGCGGAAGAAGTCTTGTTGCCCCTCGCCGGCGCCGAGGTACACGCCGAAGCGAGTCGGCTCGACGCTCGACATCACGCCCGAGTCGTTCACCGCCTGCTTCGCGGCGCCGGCAGCGAACTGCGTGTGGCGACTGCGATTCGCCCACACGGCGGCGTCTTCGCCTTCCGCGGCGATCGACCAATCCTTCACCTGGGCCGAAATCTTCGTCGGAAAATTGCTGGCATCGAACAGCGTCGTCTTCCCCACGCCGCTGCGACCTGCGAGCAAGTTCTCCCACAGCTTCTCCGGGTTATTGCCCGAGGGAGTGACGCAACCAATGCCGGTGACCACGACGCGACGACGCATGGCAAGAATCCACAAACAGGAAAGGGGGCTAATCGAGCAGTGACAATCGACTGCAAGCCAGCAAGTTCACGCTGCGAGCCGCGGGGTTCATCCCCGCGGTCATCCCCAGATTGTAGGCGCCAACGCCGTTCGATTCGACCCGAACCAGTCGGTGCTACGAGGCGGCCGCCTCGTTCAGCGGGTAATCTTCCCGCTTCAGCCGCGTCCCGTCCTGCTTCACGCCGACTTCAAACACGCCGACCAAATTGAGCCAATGCCGCAGGTCGGTCGGCCGAAAGAGCTTGGCGCCCATCTCTTTGGCCATATCCTCGCCCATCCGAGCGAACAGAATCTGCACCTCGCCGTGCGGCCGATCGCCGACTGTCGCCACGCCCGACACTTGGGCGCTATCGTTGCGAATCCAATCAGCCGTCACTTTGTAGGTCAGCGTTTCGCCCGGCCGCGCCCGGCCGGTGAACTTCGCCTTCGACAGTTTGGCGAGCACGACAAGCTCCCCGAAGCCGTAGTGCTCGCTGATCAGCAAGCCGCCCGCCTGAGCCATCCCCTCGCAGCAGAGCGAGTTCGGCATAATCGGGTAGCCGATATGGTGGTCGTGGAGATGATCCTCCGAGAGCGAGACGCCCTTCACCGCCGTCGCGTGCGACCCGCTCACGAATTCAGTGAATCGATCAATCCAAAACCAACGCATGGGGAAGCTCCGCAGCAGAGAGCATTCAGCGGTCAGCGATCAGCTGTCAGCAAAACATAAAGACAAGCTTGCTTGCCTCTGCTCTGGCTGAATGCTGACCGCTTCCTAGCTGAACGCTATTTAGGCCTTCTTCAACTTGTGCTCGACGAAGTTGCACATGTCCTGCACCGTCAGCTGATTGCCGAGGTTCTGGACGTTCGGGTCGGCCTCGAAGCCGCTGAGGTCGGCGAAGGGCATCCGCTCCTTCAGCTTCGCGATGCCGGCCGCGTTGACCTTGCCGTCGCTCACATAGGAGGTGTCTTCGAGCACGTCCATCGGGATCAGCTCGCCGCGCTCGATCTTGATGTCGAACGCCTTCTCAAGCCGGAAGACGATGTCGAGGAAGTCGATCGACTCGGCGTCGAGGTCGCCCCGCAGCGTCGCGTTCGGCGTTACTTCGTCTTCATCGACGCCCAGCGCATCGACCAGGGCTTCGCGAACCTTGTCAAAGATCTCTTCTTGCGACGGAATTCCCACGACTATACCTCCGCTTGCAGGTAGTGACTCGCTGCTGAATCGCCGCCGCTTTCACGAAGCGGCCGCGCTGCGAGCGAGTCTATCTAAATGTGTATTGAACGGTGTGTTGAACGATCTATATCAATCGCCGCCGGCGAACTCGCTCGGCTGGCCTCATCGGTCGCTTACGACTTTAGGTTCATTTCTCGCGTGAGGATCGATTGAAATCCTCGCTGCACGCCCACCATCCGGCGATCCAAATCAACCAGTTCCGGATCTTCGTCGCCGAGGTTGAAGCACTCGAGCGTCAATCGGCCGCTGGTGCAGGTCCGCTCGCCGACTTTTCCTTCGAACTTGAACGACACGGCCGAGCCTTCTTGCTTGAGCTGCTCGACCCGCATCTGCAACATGTTGCCGGGGGTGACGAAGTCGGTGAATTTCACCGACTTCGCTTCCTGCAGCACGATCATGCTGTGGGCGTAATCTTCGCTCATCCGCACGAGCCAGGCCGCCGACTGCGTCGCCGCTTCGAGCATGAAGACGCCCGGCAGCACCGGAAACTCGGGGAAATGATCCGCGAGATATTCCTCGGCTAGCGACACATTCTTTACCGCGGTCAGCTCCACCCCAGGTTCGAACGAGCAGATACGATCAAGCAGACAGAATCGCATAGGCTCTCTATCGACACATTTGGGGAGGCGGGGCGAATACTCGCCGGGCTGGTAAAATAGCGAATTCGCGATTATAGCGGCCGACTTTTAGGGCCACAACGGCGGTAACGCCCCCGCAAACTGGGGAATCCTGCGGATTCCGGCCCCACAATTCCCCGAATCCAACAGAGCCGCGACCGGTGGTCGCGGTCCCCCAACGCCCCCAATCGCCCGCCGATGGCAATCACTCCCGGCGAACGCTCGCCGGAGGGGCAGGCGCCCCCTTCTCGGCCGCCTGGCTGGGCTGCCGCTTGCGTTGCTTCCAGTTCAACGCCATGACCAACAACAGCAGCGGCCACATCACCGCCAGGGTGTACGTGACAAGCCCTTGTCCTTGGACCTGCTTCAGCTGCTTGTGAGAGGCCATCATTTTCTGCTGCCGCATATGCAGCCAAGCGACCGGAATTCCAGCCGCGACATAGAGCAGGAAGACGAATTTGCCGAGCTGATCTGGATCTTGCTTCATCAACTCACACTCGTATTGATCGACAGTCTAGCTTCGCCCTGTACGGATTCGACGGACCACCCAACCGATTCCCAGCGTCAACAAGCCTCCGAGTAAAGCCAGCAGCGTGTGCACAAAGGCCGTGACGAACACTCTCGCTGGATCTTCGTTGAACAGCCCAAGCACCTGCGGCTCGTTCCGAAGAATGCGTTCGGCTTCGTGCAGGTAATACTGCCAAAGTTTGCATTGAACAATGGCGCCGATGCGTGGAGACGGGATGAAGGTCGTCGTGAACATCGCCAGGACGACGAACGTCACGGCGAATCCGATTGCGAACCAAACTCGCAGCGAGACATTGGAAGCGATGGCCCGCTCCGCGATCGACCCCGTTTCGACGTGCGCGGCTTCGACGTGATCTTCAGGTCCGGCGCCCGCCATCAAGCCTCCTCGTTCGAATCCGAGCAGTAATCGGCGCGTCGACTAATTGCGGCTTGCCCGCCGCAAAATGCAAAAATCGCCGAAGTCCGTTCCTGCGCGCCGAGCAATGCTCCGCGAAGCTCAGCCGAGCGAACTTTCAAGAGACTTCGACCGTGGCCAAACGCGCCGCATGAGAAAGAAGGAGGCGATGAACCCTGCAATCAAGCAAACCCAGTACTGGATGGAATGAAACGTCTCGTTCTGGATACCAAGCAGGAATACAGAGAAGAAACAACAGATTAGGTAGAAGACGTTCAACATGACGCCAGCCACGATGAACCCCGCAAAAAGAATTGCCAAGCGTCCGATCCAAATCATTCGAATCCCCTAAAACGCCGACTTATTGTTCGTGCAGTTCCAACTCACGCTTTCTTAACGAGCCGCAACAGCGCAATCAACACCACCGCCCCCACGGTCGCGGTGATGAGCGCCCCAATCAACCCGCCGGCGGCGATGCCGAGCATCCCGAACAGGTACCCGCCGACGATGGCGCCAATGACGCCGAGGATGAGATCGCCCAAGATCCCGTACCCGCCGTTCCCCATGATTTGGCCCGCCAGCCAACCCGCGGCGATGCCGATCAGAATGAACCAGAGCAGTCCCATAGCAACAGCGTCCTTTCCAGGAGTGTAGGGTGCGGTGCTTGCACCCACCTTTGCCAATCACCCATCGATCACGCTTCTCGCGCGATCAGCGTCAGTTGAGCAACATCATCGGGCTCAACATCCGGCAGATTCGCGAGCATCTCGTCCCAAGTCTCGTAGCGTTCCAGCGAATTTACCACGCACGCCAGCGGCTCGGCGAGCACATTCGCAAACTCCACCTCCTCAGCCGATTGCAATGCAAACGCCAATCGCTCTATCGGCGGCGTGAACTGCGCATCGATCCCCGCTCGATTGCCGCGCGGGTCGACGCGATACCAGCCAACGCCCGGCAACTCGATCGCGTTGAATCCATGCAAACAAAAAGGGGGCCCCGCGTCGCCGACGCTCAACCGCTGATAACAAAATCCCGCCGGAATCCCATTCGCTCGCAGGAGCGCGGCCAGCAGATGACTCTTCGCGTAGCAGTATCCCGTGCGATGCAGCAGCACGTCCGACGCCCGCCACGTCACCGGATTCCGCTCGAAGTCGCGACTGTGCATCACCTCGTCGCGAACCCATTCAAAGCACGCCTTGGCGACCGCGGCCGTATCTTCGCAACCGACGGCGAGCGCACAAGCCTGTTCCATCACGGCCGGATGATCCCAGTCGATCACATCGGTTCGTCGCAAGTAATTCTCAGTCGGATCCATCCGCTACTCCCGCTGCGCATCTATCTCACTAATCTTCGCCCGCGCCGCCGTCGCTTGCTCGCGCAGCTTCGGATTCCCTCCATACAGCTCCACAAACTCCGTCAGCAGCACCTTCGCCGGCAGCAGCTTGCCCTCTTCGATGAGTTCGTCCGCCTCGACCAGCTTCGCCTCGGCCATTTGTGCAAGCGTCCGCCGCGCGTCGGGTGACGCCTTGATCTCAGCAATCTTCTTCGTCGCCAGTCGGCCGTAAACCTTCACGTCGGCCGGTGCGTCTGTCGGGACCGCTTCGATCGCCTGCTCGTAGAGTTCCCACGCCGACATCAAATCGCCGAATTGCTGCCGCTTCTGCCCCTGGGCGAACAAGCTTTGCGCTTTCGAATTGGGCGTATTGGCGAAACGATCGAGATTCTTCACCTCGATCATCGCTTTGCCTTCGGCGACCTTGTCTTCAAACGCATCGAGTTCCGCGTTGTGCTTCGATTCAGGAAACCGCTCGCGGAAATCGGCGACTTTGTCCGAAACGGTCCGCCAGTCGGTGTAACTCTCCGACGCCAGCGTCGGCGCGAACTCGGCGTACAGTTCCGCTTCGCTCTTCGGCCACATCGCCCACGCGGCGACGGCAATTAGCGACGCCAAACACAATCCGAGGAACCACGCCCGCTCGTAGAACGGGCTATCATCTTTCACGGTCGGCGTTTGGTGCTTACGCAGCGCGGCGATCTCCTTGCGGTCGGCCTTCATCGCGAGGGCGCCTTGCTTGCCCGACATCGCATGCTTCGCGGCGCCCATCCCTTCGGCGACCTTGCGCTTCGCATCGAGAATTGCTCGCCGCGTGCCGTCGGCCGTCGCGAGGCGGATGCCGCGCTTCGTTTCGAGCAGCTTCGACACGAGCACATCGAGCCACACGGGGCACTCGAGCACGCTCGCCGAAACCCGCGGCGCCGGCCCCGCGCGCCGCGCGACCACTAACTCCGACGGCGTCTTCGCCTGCCACGGCAGCGAGCCGGTGAGGCACTCATACAAGATGACGCCGACGCTAAACATGTCGGCCGTCGGCAACGCGGCCGAACCTTTGCCTTTAAAAATCTCCGGCGCCAAGTAGTTCGCCACGCCCATCGGCGAGCGCAACCCCAGCACTTGATCTTTGTCGGTCATCTGGCAATCGAAGCCGACGAGCTTCACGCCCCCCTCAGGGAGCAAAATGATCCGCGCCGGCGTCAGCCGTTGATGAATAAACTTCGCGGTGTGAACGTAGTGGAGCGCTTCGCAAATCGACTCGGCAATGTCGGCGGTCGTCTCCCACGGCAAGCGGCCGCGGCGATCGAGCAAACTGCGCAGCGATTCGCCTTCGACGAGTTCCAGCGCGAGGTAAGGCTGCCCCTCGTCGATCGCGCCCCCCATCACTCGCGCGATGTTCGGATGCACGAGCCGCTGCAGCAGCTTCACGTCCGCGGAGAAATAGTCGCCCCCCATCGGCCGCGTGATCATGTCGCGGGGGAGGAGCTTTACCGCCATCCGCAGATTGCGTTCGATATGCACGCCGCGCAGCACATTACTGTCGGCGGAACCGCCGAGCGGCCCCTCAAGTGCGATCGGACCAATGCGAGAAGGTTGCATGCGACGCCAGCGTGAAAATGCCCCAACGCCGTATTCTAATCAGTTTGAAACTGAACCTCCAACACGGAAGCGCGGCCAGCCGGCATTTGTAACTCGCTCATTCTGAAAAAATGCGTCACCACGAAGACTCGAAGGCGCGAAGGACGCACGAAGCAGAAACAAATAAGGCTGTAACTTGCGGGCAGGACATCGTCCTAGTTGGTTCGCCTTTCTACGTGAAATCCTTCGTGCCTTCGCGTCTTCGTGGTGAAATTCCCCGCCAAACCAACCGCCATTCGTCCCCCCGCCGTGCGGATTTCGTCATTCTCTCCCCCGTAGCGCCGGGCTATCCTAAGGGGGTCATGCTCGCCTCCCGCCTTCATGTCCTCGGCTTCTCCACCTTCGCCGCCCTGGCGATCTTCACGACGTATGCCGTCGCCCAAAAGCCGCCAGTACAACTTCCGCAGCCCGCGGAGCCGCAACCGGCGGCGGCACTGCCGCCGGACGACTTCGCGCTGAAGGTTCGCCCCATCGTCGAGCATCACTGCATGCCCTGCCACGACGGCGCCGAATCGGACGGCGGCCTCAACCTCGCTCCCTACGCCACCTCGGCCGACGCCCTCGCCGCGCCGCTCGTGTGGGAGCAGGTAATGGCCCGCGTCAACCTGCACGAAATGCCCCCCGAGGGGAGCGACCAACTCAACGACGAGAAGCGCAGCACGCTCGTCCACTGGATCGCCGCGCATCGCCGCGTCGAAGACGATTGCCACAAGCTCGCCACCGACTCGAACCAATCGTTCTACCCTGGCCACGTAATGAGCCGCCGCCTCAGTCGCAGCGAATACAACAACACGATCCGCGACCTCACCGGCCTCGACCTGCGACCCGCCGACGCCTTTCCTTCCGACGGTTCCGGCGGCGAAGGGTTTGATAACACGGGCGACACGCTGTTCGTTTCGCCCGTTCTGCTCGAACAATATCTTCTCGCGGCGACGCGCGTCCTCGATATTGCGTTACCAGAGACCGCGGAAATCAGAAACAAACTAGCCGACAATCCGCCGCCGATTTCGCCACACGCATTTAGTCGTCCGTTCTTAATCTCCCGCATTGCGTTTCCGAGCGATCCCCCCTCCCCACGTGCCGCCGCCGAACAAAGCATCATTCACTTCGCCCGCCGCGCGTTCCGCCGTCCGCTCGCCGACGACGAACTGCAGCGCCTAATGACGCTCTTCGATCGCGCCCAAGCCCGCGGCGACGCCTACCTCCCGTCGCTCAAACTCGCCTTCAAGGCGATCCTCATCTCGCCCCATTTCCTGTTCCTCGTCGAACCGGAACCCGACACCGAAGGGGTCTACCCCCTCGGCCACCACCAGCTCGCCGCGCGGCTGTCGTATTTCATTTGGAACACGATGCCCGACGACGAACTCGCCCAACTCGCCGACGCGGGCAAGCTGCACGACGAATCGGTCCTCCGCAACCAAATTCGCCGCATGCTCGCCGATCCAAAAGCCTGCGGCCTCGCCGACAGCTTCGCGACGCAGTGGCTCAACATCGGCGCGCTCGGTAGCACCGTGAAACCCGACGCTGAACGGTTCCCCGAGTTCGACGCCCAACTCGCCGCCGACATGCGGGCCGAAGCTGTGGGCCTGCTCGAAACCATCCTCCGCGAAGATCGCAGCCTGCTCGACCTCGTCGACGCCGACTACGCCGTGCTGAACGATCGCCTTGCCGCCCACTACGGCCTGCCGCCCGTCGAAGGGAGCGAGTTCCGCAAAGTTCCGCTCAACGATCGCCGTCGCGGCGGCGTCCTCGGCCTCGGCGCCGTGCTCACCACGACGTCGCTGCCACTCCGCACGAGCCCCGTCCTCCGCGGCAAATGGGTCCTCGAAGAAGTCCTCGGCGCCAGCGTCCCGCCGCCGCCCCCCAACGCCGGCGTGCTGCCCGAGGACGATCGCCAAGCCGACGGCCTCACGCTCCGCCAGCGACTCGAACTGCACCGCACGAACCCCGAGTGCGCCGCCTGCCATCAACGGATGGACCCGCTCGGCTTCGGCCTCGAATGCTTCGACGCCACCGGCCGCTGGCGACACCACAACGCCGGCCAGCCAATCGACTCCAGCGGCACGCTCCCCGACGGCCAAACCTTCAACGGCCCCGCCGAACTCAAGCAGGTGCTGCTTACCCGCCGCGGCGAGTTCCTCCACAACGTCACCCGCAAGATGCTCGGCTACGCCCTCGGCCGCGGCCTGAGCCAATTCGACGATTGCGTGGTCCGCGAAACCGTGAAGTCGTTGGAAGCCAACGACTGCCGCAGCAGCGTGCTCGTGGAGCAAATCGCAATGAGCTACCCGTTCCGCCACAGGTATGCGAAGAAGTAGAGAGACAAACCACCAAGACGCGAAGGCACGATGATTTCACAAGGGACGCACGCCAAGACAATGATGCTTTTCGCATTTCATTCGTCATTCGGATTTCGTCATTCGTCATTTATCTTCGTGCGTCCTTCGCGTCTTCGAGCCTTCGGGGTGAAGGATCCAAACGATGTCTGAAAAGAAATCCTGGCACGTCCCCCGTCGCACGTTCCTCCGCGGCGCCAGCGCCGCGCTCGCGCTGCCAATGCTGGGCGCGATGGCGCCCTTCACGCGCCGCGCCCTCGCCAGCGACTCCGGCTCGCTCGCCCCCACGCCGACGCGCTTCGCCGCGCTCTACTTCCCCAACGGCGCCTTCATGGACAACTGGGTGCCAAAGCAAACGGGCGCCGACTTTGAACTTCCCTTCTCGCTCACGCCCCTCGCCCCCGTGCGGAGCGAAGTCCTCGTCCTCTCCGGCCTCGACAAGCCGAACAGCCGCCAGGGCGACGGCCACTACGCGAAAACCGCCAACTTCCTCACCGGCTTTCCCGTCGCCAAAACGACCGGCAGCGAACTGAGCGTCGGCGGCCAATCGCTCGATCAATTCGCCGCCAGCCGCATCGGCGGGCAAACGCCGCTCCCGTCGCTCGAACTCGCCATCGATCCAGTCATCAGCGGCATCGACAGCAACGTCGGCTTCACGCGGCTCTACGGCTCGTTCATCTCGTGGCGGGCCGCCGACGTGCCGATGGCCCGCGAGATCAATCCCCGCGCTGCTTACCAGCGACTCTTCGGCGCCAAGGATGGCAGCGGCCTGCCGACCGAGGATGGCCAAGCACTCGACGACGCGCAAAGCCTCCTCGACATGGCCCTTGAGGACGCCCGCTCGCTCCGCCGCAAGCTCGGCCGCGACGACCAGTTCAAGCTCGACGAATATATGGACGCCGTCCGCAACGTCGAACGCCGCCTCGCGTTCCACTCGCAGCCCGACCCCCGCGAGTGGCGCCCCAGCTCGGCGCCGAACCACCCCGACGAACCCGCGGTCACCGGCTCCGAAGATCACCAAGAGCACGTCCGCCTGATGCTCGACCTGATCGTGCTCGCCTTCTGGACCGACACGACGCGGCTCAGCACGTTCATGTTCGCCAACAGCGTATCGAACAAAAACTTCTCGCAACTGATCGACGGCGTCCACGGCGGCCATCACGAACTGTCGCACCACCAAAGCCAAGCCGCCGCGATCGAGCAATACAGCAAGATCAACCGGTGGCATGTCGAGCAGTTCGTCTACATGCTCGAGCGGATGCGCAACATCCGCGAAGGGGAGGGGACTCTCTTAGACAACAGTATGATCGTCTGCGGCTCGGGCCTCAGCGATGGCAACGCGCACGACCCCAACAACCTGCCGATCCTGCTGGGCGGCCGCGGCGGCGGGCAGTTCAACACGGGCCGGCACATTGCGAGCGAGAAGAACACGCCGCTCTGCAATCTCTACGTCCCGGTGCTCAACGCCCTCGGCATTAAGTCGGAATCCTTCGGCGACAGCACGCGTAGCTTGAACCTGGCCTAACCGCTCCCGCCCCTAGCCCCGGGCTCCGCCCGGGGCTAGAAATGCGGTGCGCAATTACACCCGCCCCGCGCGCACATTTCCGCGATCCCCACGCCACGCCGCGGCATCCACAATAAGGGCTCGCTCTCACGATCCCCATCTCCCATCGGACTGGTCGCTTCAGCGACCAGTCCAGCCCCGCCGTGCCGCGTCGCCTCCTCATCACGCTCGCCCTCCTCGCAGCGCACTGCGCGATGATTTCCGCCGCGCGCGCCGAAGACTCGCCAAGCGAACACTGGCCTCAATGGCGCGGCCCCCACGCGAACGGCTTTACTTCAACGGCGAACCCACCGCTCGAATGGTCCCCCGATTCAAACATCAAATGGAAAACCCCGATCCCCGGCCGCGGCAGCGCGAGTCCGATCATCTGGGGCGACCGCGTCTATATCCTCACCGCCGTCGATACCGGCGCCCAACCTGAACCCGAACCCAAACAAGATGAATCCCCATCCTCACATCGGACTGGTCGCTTAAGCGACCAGTCCGCCCCGCCCAACGATCCTCCATCCCAAACGACCTCTTTCGAACCCGCCCCTCATGCCGACGCTCCTCCCGAGAACGCCGGCGCCCAACCCAACATCCACAAATTTGAAGTCATCTGCCTCAATCGCCACACCGGCGAAGTCCTCTGGCAGCACACCGCCCGCGAAGCTGCCCCGCACGAGGGAATGCACGCCACCAACAGCTACGCCTCCGGCTCCGCCGTCACTGATGGAAATCGACTCTACGCCTCGTTCGGCTCCCACGGCATCTACTGCTACGACCTCGACGGCAAGCTCCTCTGGGAGCAAGACCTTGGCGACATGACCACGCGTCTCGGTTTCGGCGAAGGCGCCTCGCCAGCGATCCACGGCGAAACGCTCGTCGTGCCGTGGGACCAAGAGAAGAACTCGAGGATCTTTGGTCTCGACGCCGCCACTGGTGAAGTGAAGTGGGAAACGCCGCGCGACGAACCAACCGGCTGGGCAACTCCAGTCATCGTTGAAGCCGCCGGCCGCACGCAAGCGATTCTCAACGGCTACAAGCGGAGCCGCAGCTACGATCTCGAGACCGGCGAAGTCTTATGGGAGTGCGGCGGACAAGTGAGCAGCGCGATCCCGAGCGCCGTCATCGTCGACGATCTCGCCGTTTGCATGACCGGATTCCAGAAGTCGGCGGTCGTCGCGATTCCGCTCGACGCCAGCGGCGACGTCACCGACGCCGATCGCGTCGCGTGGAAAGCGACGAAGGGGGCGCCGTTCGTTCCCTCGCCGCTCCTCTACGATGGCAAGCTCTACTTCGTGAAAGGGAACACCGGCATTCTCTCGTGCCTCGACGCCCGCACCGGCGAGTCGATCATTAATCAGAAGCGGCTCAAGGGCATCGGCGACGTTTATGCTTCGCCCGTCGGCGCCGCGGGCCGCATTTACGTCACTGCGCGCGACGGCACGACCGTCGTCATCAGCGACGGCGACAAGGTGGAAATCTTAGCTACCAACTCCGTCGGCGAACCAGTCGACGCCTCCCCCGCGCTCGTCGGCAACGACATCTACATCCGCGGCGACCAGCACCTCTTCTGCATCGGCGCCGAGTAGCACATCTGCTGGGCGCCACCGCTGGTTCGCCAGCATTGCGCCTTGTCGACGAAACTTCGCCGCGCCCGCGGTGTTGTTCCTAAGTCGCGCCATTGATCCCCCCGATCGCGGGGTGGCCGGAAATTGGTCGTAGCTTCCAGCCCCCCAACGCGAGATAATGCGCGAGTAGCCGCGGCTCAACGAGCCGCCGGAGCGACCCAAGCAAACCTCGCCCCCGCACAAACACTTACCCAAACCCAGCACCAACAATTGCGACGCCATTCTGTCACCACTGCCGCAGTCGCAACCACAACAAGACCAAACACTTAGAATTCTGTCGCCAAAAACGCGTTTCACGACAGAATTCAATCCGCGACAAAACACCCGCTCAAATCACACCCCAAGCTACGCAGCTTAACTCCACCAACGAGTTTAAGATGACGCTCAAACTCCTTCCGCTCGCCGCCGCACTCCTCGCCGCCCCCTTCGCCGCCACGGCGTTCGCACTCGACGCCGCCAACGATCAGAACTGGCCCCAATGGCGCGGCCCCGAAATGACCGGCGTCGCACCGTCCGCGAAACCGCCGTTGGAGTGGAGTGCCGAGAAGAACGTGAAGTGGAAGACGGCCATCCCCGGCCGCGGCAGCGCGAGCCCCATCGTGTGGGAAGATCGCGTCTACGTCCTTACCGCTGTCGACACCGGCAAACTTCCTGAAGGCGCCGAAACGCCAAAGGTGGACGAGAACGTCGAACAAACCGCCGCCCAAGAACCTGCCGCTGAAGCAGCCCCGCCGGAAGGCGAAGCCCCCCGCGAGCGCCGCTTCGGTGGCGAGCGCGGCGAAAGAGGCGAGCGTGGCGAACGCGGCCCCGGCGATGGCCCGCGCGAAGGCCGAGGCTTCGGCCGCGGCGGACCAGGCGGCCCCGGTGGCCCGGGCGGCGGAGGCCGTGGCTTCGGCGGTTTCGGCCGACGCGACAGTGGCCCACGCAACATCTACAAATTCAACGTCCTCTGCCTCGATCGTAACACCGGCAAAATCCTCTGGGAAAAGACCGCCCGCGAGGCCGCTCCGCATGAAGGGATGCACGACACCAACTCCTACGCCTCCGGCTCGCCGGCCACCGACGGGAAGTTCATCTACGCCTCGTTCGGCTCGCACGGCGTCTATTGCTACGACCTCGACGGCAACAAGATCTGGGAGCGCGACCTCGGCGACATGGAAACTCGAAACGGCTTCGGCGAAGGCGCCTCGCCGACGATCTACGGCGACACGCTGCTCGTGCCGTGGGACCATGAAAAGGATTCGCACCTCTTCGCCCTCGACGCGAAGACCGGCGAAGTGAAGTGGGGAATTGATCGCGAAGAACCAACCACTTGGGTGACGCCGCTCGTCGTCGAGGCCGCCGGCAAGACGCAAGTGATCCTCAACGGCACCAACCGCAGCCGCAGCTACGACATCAACACCGGCAAAGTGATTTGGGAATGTGGCGGCCAAGTGACCAACCCCATCTCCACTGCGGTTGTTTACGACAACCTTGTTTACTGCATGACCGGCCATCGCGGTTCGGCGGTCGTCGCGATTCCGCTCGACGCCGAGGGCGACATCACCGACACCGACGAGGTCGCTTGGAAAACCAATCAAGGGGCCCCCTACGTGCCGTCGCCGATCATCTACGGCGATAAGCTCTACTTCACCAAGGGGACCAACGGCGTCCTCTCGTGCCTCGAAGCGAAGACGGGCGAACCGCTCATCAACCAGAAGCGCCTCGCCGGCGTTGAAAACGTTTACGCCTCCCCGGTCGGCGCCGATGGGAAGATCTACTTCACCGGCCGCGACGGCACGACGGTCGTCATCCCCAACACGGGCGAACTAGAAATCCTGGCGACGAACACCGTCGACGAGCCAGTCGACGCCTCGCCCGCAATTGCCGGCAACCAAATCTTCATCCGCGGCGAGAACCACCTGTTCTGCATCGAGGAATAACGAACGATATTCCCCTTAGCCCCCGGCTCTTCAAGCCGGGGGCACTCGACAATCGTCCAAAGGCGGACAAGAGGACGACCATGCCCAATCAAGCTTCACGACGCACCTTCCTGCGCAGCGGCGCCACGCTCGGCGCCCTCGCCGGCCTCGGCAACCTCGACTTCATCACGCGACTCGCCCCGGTCACGGCCGCCGAGACGCAACTCCCGCAGCACGCCCTCGGCCTGCAGCCCGACGTGGCGCCCATCGTCCGCCTCATCGAAGAAACCTCTCGCGAAGATCTGCTCGAAGTCATCGCCAAACGGATCAATGGCGGCCTCAGCTACCAAACGCTGTTGGCCGCGCTGCTGCTCGCGGGCGTAAAAAACGTCGAGCCGCGGCCATCGGTCGGGCACAAATTTCATTCGGTGCTCGTGGTGAACTCCGCTCACCTCGCGAGCATGGCGTCGCCCGACGAATATCGCTGGCTACCAATCTTCTGGGCGCTCGACTATTACAAAATAGCTGCCGCTCGAGACGTCGAAGAGCGCGGCGATTGGGTGATGGAGCCCGTCGATGAGCGTGCCGTGCCGAGCGCCGACAAAGCGGCCGCCGAATTCACCGCCGCAATGGACGCCTGGGACGACGCAGCCGCCGACGCCGCGATCGTCGGCCTCGCCCGCACCGCCGGGGCGAATGAAACCTACGAACATCTCTTCCGCTATGGCATGCGCGACTTCCGCTCGATCGGCCACAAGGCGATCTACGTCGCCAACAGCCTGCGAACGCTCAACTGCATCGGCTGGCGCCACTCCGAACCAGTCCTCCGCTCGCTAGCCTACGCCCTACTCATGCACGAAGGCGAAAACCCCCGCGACCGCAACGATTCCGCCGACGTCCCCTACAGAAAAAACCTCGAACGCGTAGCCAAACTCCAGCGAGCCGGGGCGTCCCCGCCCCCGGCGCACCTCGGAAAAGCATCCACCGACAGCGGCGCAACGAAAGAACTCCTCACCGCCATCCGCCACGCCAACAACGACGACTCCTGCAACCTCGTCAGCGAGCAACTCACCGCCGGCGTCCCCCTCCAATCGATTTGGGACGGCCTCCACCTCGCCGCCGGCGAGCTGCTCATGCGTCAACCCGGCATCGCCTCGCTCCACGCCGTCACGACGAGCAACGCCCTCCGTTACGCCTACGAAACGAGCGGCGACGAGGAGACGCGGCTCCTCCTCACGCTGCAGAACGCCGCGTTCCTGCCGATGTTTCTCAACGAAATGGGCGGCCCGGAAAAAGTCCCCGCGATCCGCATCGACGAGCTCGCAGCAGGGGAGGGCGACGCCGCAACGCCGCCAACGATCGACGCGATCTTCAACGAACTCGGCGCGGACCGCAGCCGCGGCGCCCAGCTAATGCTCGCTCGCCTGAACGCCACGGGCGACGCGAACGAAGTGATCAACGCCTCGCGCGTGCTGACGTTCCTCAAGGGGAACGACGCCCACGACTACAAGTTCAGCTCGGCCGTGCTCGAAGACTATTACAACGTCTCGCCCGCGTGGCGCGATCGCTACTTGGCGAGCAACGCGTTCAACCTCAACACGGCGACCGAGCCCGACAACAGCCTAGTCGAGCGCACCCGCGCTGCGTTCACCGCATGAGCATCGTCTAGCCCCGGGCTCTGCCCGGGGGTCGGTCGCCATTCCGATACGCGACGGACGTCAAAAGACTAAAGAATCAATCCGTCACTTAGCCGCCGCGGCCGGAACCTTCGCCGGCCTCGCATTGAGCTGCTCGCGTAAGAAACCAGGCCGATTGGTCGTGATTCCCCACGGCTTTAGCTTCTGATAATATTTGGCGACCTTGGGGTCATCGATCGTCCAAACATGGAACTCGCAGTGCCCTTCGTCGCAGAGTTCTTTGATGAACTCGGCGTCAACGTGCTTCATCTCCCCCTGCGTGCCGAGCCCGTCGGCGTGGCTCCGCTCCAGCGTCGCCACGACCTCGTCGAGCGTCGGCTTCCACTCGCCCGTCTTCTCGTTCTGCTTGTAGCCCGTGAGCCAGTGGCACTTCAAATTCGGCAATAGCTTCTTGCACTCGGCGACCGTCTTCTCGTTGAAACAGATGATGAGAATCTGATCGTCCTTGAGGTCAGTCTTCGCGAGCGCATCCTTCAGCGGGGCCACAATCTCCGGACCCGTCTTCAGCTCAATGATGAACTTCTTGCCGGCAGGGATCGTCTCGGCAATCTCGGCGAAGGTCGGAATCTTTTCGCCGCGGTACTTCTCATTCTTCCACGCGCCGACGTCGAGCTTGCGCAACTCGTCGAACGGCGTCTTCACGATGACGTGCTTCACGCCGGCAGTCCGCTTGGTGTCGGCGTCGTGAATGCAGACGATCTCGCCGTCCGAGGTGAGGTAGAAGTCAGCCTCGACTCCGTCGGCGCCTTGCTCGAACGCCAGCTTCATCGACGCGACCGTGTTCTCCGGCGCGTCGAACGACGCACCGCGGTGAGCCACGATGTTCTGCGCACTTGCCGTTTCGACCGATCCGGCCAAAGCCGACAGGATGCCCAAGCCAAGCGCAAGCGCTAAACGAATCGCCATCACTTCTCCTTCAAACCAAGCCTAACAAGTGCGGACCGCGCGCCCGCAGCGCAACGCGGCTAATGATAACAGCATGAGCATGAGCGCCGAAGGCTCCGGTACGGCCGCTTGTGAAGTCGGTCCCGCCGGACCAGTGTACTCTTGCTGCCAAATCAGAAAATCGGCGCCATCGACGTTGAAGTCGCCATTGGCGTCTCCTTGCTGCGGTCTAGCCGAGAATGTCCGCCCGAAGTTGTTCTTGAAAACAGCGAGGTCTAGACCATCGACGTAACCATCCTCATTGAAGTCTGCGGCGTAATCGGGCGTCGGCAACTGAGAAAGCGTGAAGAAGAAATCATTGGCCGCATCGGTGCGGTAGAGATCTAAAAACGGCGAGTAGGTGCGCACATGAACCGTCTTGCCGTCATTGAGAAACTCCAGCACACGAATCCAACCGTTGCCGCCGTTGGTTTCGAACTGCGAGTTGAACACCATCTGGTGAACGACGTTCGCTTGCGGCCCCGTACTCTTAAGATAGCCGACGCCGTCGCCGCCGACGTGGCCGTTGAGCGTCATCTCAAAATTGGGATTCAACTTAACAAGTTCATTCCACATTTCCTCGCCGTCGTTGCCGTCAGTCCCCACGGGATAGCCGTCGGGAGTATCGTTCGCGCGGGTATTATTCGGATTGAGGTAGGAATGCGTCAGGAGGACCGCGGTGTAGTCGGCGTACTTCGGCAAGGCGGCAATCTGATTCGCCCAGGTGATCGTCGCTTGCCGCGGCCAGAACTCAAGCGAGAAGATCAGCAAGTCGCGGCCGTCAGGGGCGTGAAGCTCGAAGTAAGCGTTTTGCAATTCGCCGGGAACTTGATAGCCGGCGAAGATGCCGCCTTGAGCCGGATCGACAAGCGGGTTGTCGGACGCCTTGAAATACTCGTTGAACTGCGTGTTGCGATTCTGCGCGCTCGTCGTGCCAAGGTCGTGATTACCCGCCGCCATAATGTAAGGCAGCTCGCCGTTGAGGATGCTCATCGCCGCCTTGGCGTTGGCCCACTGCTGATTGGCTGTCTGGTCGCCGCTCGTGGGCGTCACTTGGCTATTTTGATTAACGATGTCCCCCTCTTGGAGGACGACCTGCATCTTGTACTCTTCTTTATTGTCCTTAATCCAATTCGTGAGCTGCGAGAAGATAGGCAAATTCACCGAGCTCTTCGCATAGTTCTGCGTATCCGGCATCACGACCATCGACCAAGCTGCATTGGGAGAAGGCGCGAAGGGGGCCTGCGTCACCGTCTCTACGTAACCGGGCGAGCCATGATTCTCCTGGCCAGCCGCGGCGCGGAACTTTGCGCCGTAGACGCCGGCAGCAGAAGGCTTCCAATTCGCTGCGAGGTCGTTGCTCGTCTTCGACAGCGCCCCGGGAAGTAAATAGATGCTGTTGCCGTCGGAGCCGTTGGCCGTGGGCCAACCGGCTTCCTGATATCGAACCGCGTCTTGAATAACGCCGGCTTGATTGCGAATACCGGCGCCCTCATTCGTGCCGACGGTATTCGCTAGGTTGGGGAACGAGCCAACTTGAATGCGGTTGATCCCGCTTCCCCAGTGAGCGTCGAAGCCTTCCGCGTCCCCCGTTACTACCAATGCTTGGCCTGCGCCGAGCGTTGTCCCCACCGGAAAGGGAGTCGCCCAATCGTTGTCCTGCGAATCCCCGAACTGCCATCCTGAGATGTCGATGGTCGCCGAACCCGTATTGTAGATCTCGACCCACTCGCGGTCGTAAGGCGTCGCGGCCGCGAGATCTTTGTCCGTTCCTTGCGGATTGAACATGATCTCGCTGATGATGATCTCAGCGCGAACTGCGCTGAGTGACATCAGGGCCCATGCGCCAACGATGGCCCGACCAACAATTGCTCTCAAAGTTGCCATCCGACGCTCGAGGGGACCGCTTCTGCCGATGAGCTTGCTGGGCAAGTCTCGTCGAACCACCTTATTGATTCACAATATCGCCTGAAGCGCGTGTGAACAAAGACGTGAAGGTTTCGGGATCAATGCCATCCTGCACTAGACGCACGGAGGCATCGCCCATCGTGAAATTACAGCCGCCCACATGAAAGCTATAAATTTCGTTGTTGTTATTGCAATTCATCAGTTGCCCGCCGCCGCAAGTATCGTGAATATCGAAGAAAGAATTGAAGTCTGCCCAACTCTGTCCTGACACTGCATTCTCGGTCTCCGCCTTCGTGGTGTCGGCAGTTGGGTTCTTATTTTGATCGAACCCGTCAGGCCGACCGGCGTCCTCAAAAATCATGAACGTGTTCGACAGTCCGTCGGTGATTTGCTTCATCTTAATTGGAGTGTAACGGTTGACTGCGTTAAATCGCACTCGCAGCATGCTGCTCCAAGGGCCGTCGACGTCGTCCGATTCGGCGCCGCGGTCAGTGATCTTCACTCCGTTCTGTCCAGCAATCAGAAGCTTCTTGGCTTTGCCATCCGCGTTGTTGAACTTGATTGCGATAGCGTAATCCGCAGCGTTTTCAGGACGGGAACTATTTGGAGTCGTCGGGCACTTCGCGCCTTCGAGAGGCAGTCTCTGAACGTCGACGTTCCCTAAGCCACCGCTGACAACCGGACGAGCATCCCAGTCTCTTTTCATGTCGTACTGCGCCGCCATCGCTCCTTGCTCGATGTAGGGAAGTAAGAATGCAATAAAGTTGTGACGAGGCGCCTGCGTATGAGAAGGAGGCAACTCTCTCTTGGCCGATTCGTAATTGTGAACGGCTAACCCCAACTGCTTCATATTGTTCGTGCACTGGGTGCGGCGCGCCGCTTCTCTAGCGGCTTGAACAGCGGGCAATAGCAGTGCCACCAAAACGCCGATAATCGCGATCACCACAAGTAGTTCAACGAGCGTGAACGCCCGCCGAGCACTATGCCGCGAGGCGAATTCTTGATGGGATTTGGGGTTCATATTCCACAGCCTTTCCATTTGACTTCAATTTCGTCGCTACTTCCTCCAGTGGCATGGCATCGTCGATACGGTGACATGCCGTCAAAGGAAACGGCGATTCGTTATTTGAAAACCACTCCGAGAACTACTTGAAGCGGTCGCCGGGGGCTGTCATTAGCCCCCGGGCGACCGAATCAACGTTATGCGACTACGACCGGCGGCGACGGAACGCCAGTGCTCCGACGGCCGACAGCGCCATGGCAAAAGCGGCTGGCTCAGGAACAACTCCAGCAGCCACCGCCGAGGGAGGCAGTTGGCCGAACTGACGCTGCCAGACCAGGAAATCGGCTCCGTCGACTTTCCCGTCGGCGTTCGCGTCGCCTTGAGCCTTAGTCGTGCCGGTGCCAAACCCGCTCTTCCAAGCCGTAAGATCAGCGCCATCGACGACGCCGTTCTGGTTAAAATCGGCAGCCAAGAAATTGGCCGGACCAGCCAGTTCGGGCGGGGTTAGATAGTCGATGAAGGCGAACGAGAACGCGGTATCCTGGAAATCGGTGAACGCGCCGCCGTCTTTATCTGCTTGCGTAATCAGATCGATGCCCATGATTCGGAACGAGTTGCCGAACGCTTCGTAGGCCATCGTATTGTCGGTCAACCCGTCGATGCCGGCGCCCGGAGTCAGCAGCAGCATTCCTTGGCTCGGCGTACGGCCGGCGACCGTCAGGATGTACTGGCCGGCGGAATCACGCGTCAACGTGAATTGCCCAGGAGCAGTCCCTACGCCAGTCGAGTTCACGATCGAGCCGTTCGCATTGACTCGCCCTGCGACTAAGTTCTCGGTTTCGTACGGCAGAAAGACATAGTTCACAGCAGCAGTGGCGCCCGGATCAAGCAGCGCCACCGTCTTCACGTCGACGTCCCAACCACCGCCGCCGGCCTTCGGTTGTGCCGTGGCGAAACGAGCAGCGTTGCCTTCGGGATTAACCATTAATACGCCGGCTGTCTCCGAATTCACTCCGGAAATATTCAGGTCGAGGTGGCCGTTACCAGATGCAGCGGTTGGCACGGCGTTGGCCATGGGGAAACCACTGTTACGCCCGAAGAATGCAACGGCGTAGTCAATGTTCAATTCTTCGTTGACGGCAACAAGCCCCGTCCGATGCGTGTGGACTTCCCATTGGCCAGGGACGCCGGAAGCCGCAGCGGCGCCGGTGATGCTTGCCGAAGCGACGCCGAATTCAGCTGACGCGCCGCCGGTCGCGGTGTTGTCTCGCAGCCCTTGGCTGATCGTCGTCAGCATGACGCCGTCAGCAGCGGTGGGGAGCGCACCGTTCACATGAACGGCGTTATCGCCCTTGTTCATCCGCGAAGGAACAATGTTGAGACCCGCAGTGCCGGCCTTGAGAGTCGTGTACATGTCCGGACCGGGAGTCGTCGTCGGGGTCGTCGGCGAGTCGACGTCGTCTTGGTCGTTTCCGTTGGTGATCTGCGTGACGCCAATGTCAAAACTGAAGACGCTCGTCTTGTCCCAACCCGCCGCTTGAATCGTCGGTGCGCCTGGCTGGGCGTTGAACGGCATGAAGACGAATTGGAAGTATGGAATCCGCTCTGACGAGGCGCCGTTCTGGTTCTCCCCGCCTTGGTTGATATTCGCCATGTCATCCGAGGTGATGATCCAGCCATCGCCATCAGGCTTGTACGGCACAATGTTGTCGGCAGGCAAGCCGCCCTGTCCCGTCAGGCTGCTGCCCGTCTGGACGATGAGCGAGCCCGACGAAGGCGTCTGTCCGTCGATCGTGAGACGATAGGTTCCGGAGGCCGCCGTCTTCACAATGCTGAAGTTGGCGCCGCTCTTGAGCACTGGCACCGGCTCGTTCGCGGGTCCAGCTGCCCCCCAAATCGCCCCCATCGTGACGTTCGGCGTTCCCAGTGGAACAAACACGAAGGAGAACGGCTTGCTCTCGCCTAAGCTCGGCGAGTCTTGTGCGTTGCCGCGAGTGTTGACCTGCCAGCCGTCGCCGTCCACCGTCGGGCTGACGGCAGTGAAATTGTCCTCGTTCTTAGCGTGCATCGTCAGCAAGATGCCCTGCTGGCGGCTGTCGGTGACGCCAGGGATCGAGACAAAGTGATTGCCAAGATCGTTCGCATCGCTCTGATCAAACGGGGTATCGAAGAAGTAATTTGGTTTGACATGGGTGCCAAGCTGAATGCCCGCGCTGCCTGCGAACATGTCGAGGTTGATTGCATTCTGAACTGAAGACCACACGGTGCCGCCCTTCCAGCCTTCGCTGAACGGGAAGTAGGCGGCGGCAACATTAACATTCATTGGCCCGCCCAACGGGTAAGCGGCGCCCGCGGCATCGTTACCCGCTCGGTCTGTGACGATGGCCAACCCGCCCGAGACATTGCGAGTGTTCACCGATGTCGCGTCGTCATCCGGAACCGTCGAAGCAGTGGCGGACAATGCTTGCGTCGCGCCCGTCGGCGTCTTCAGAATCTCGCGAACGGATGCAATCAACACGCCGCCGGCGAAATCGTCTGCGGCGCTCGCGCCGAAGCGGACGGGGATTTCGCCTGGGACGCTCCCTGGATCGATGAAGAAGCCGGCGGTCCCTTGGCCCGCTGGAATCGTCACCGTCGGCGCATCAGTCTGCGAGATGGCACCGTCGACGACGTCGATGTTCGCGTACTCAACGGCCCAAGCGGGTGAAGCCCCGATCATCACCGCCCCGCCTGCCATCGCTGCCGCAAGCCGGCGGCGCCAAATGTTCTTTTTCATCGAAAGCCCTCCCATGAATGTGCGTTCCCGTTGAATAGCCGATGCTGGATTAGTGCCCCTACGAGTCGTCAAACGGCGCTCCGGAAGGCGCTCCTCGACGACGAATTCTTCCTCTGCATGACTCATCGAACCTCCCTTGCCGTCCACTCGATGCCTGGCGACTCGCCGCCGCTCCACTGTTGAGCCGTGAAGGTGGCGAACAAGCATTTAAGTAATAGACAAGCAGGATGAAGATCCGTTGAAGATCATGCGTTTCCTCAGTGAACTACAGACAGATAAGACGTTGCCGGCGAATAGCGATGCAGCGAATTGCCGGCGGCTGAATAGATATGCGACGAAAGGTTGTTGTCTCGTCTCGTGAACTCGTTGACGCTTCCTTCAACTCTCGTAATTCCTCGCAGCGCTTCGGTTCCTCGATGCAACCGGCGAGATCTTCCAAACACGTTCCTAAATCGCTCCGCTGCGCACGACGCCCGTCGCCGCGTGCCCGTCGCCGTTTACCGGCGCGACGCCAATGCGGGGAGCCGCAGCCTCAACGCCGCCGATTAGTCGGCGGTAGCGCTGAAGTTCGGTTTCCGTCTCGGCGTCGGTCCATTTCAATTCCGCCGCCATCCATCGCGCGACGTTTGCAGCAAGCTCCATCTGGTTGTGATGGTAGTGCCGCCAACTGCTGCGGCGGATCATCACGTCGTCCAAGTGCCGAGCGGACTCGACATGGCAGTAGTGGCCAACCGCCGCCGCCGACACAGGCGGAGGCAGGATGCCGCTAAATGTTTCTGCACGTCCGCTTTCGCCCTTGCCGGCCTCAATCAGCGGCGTCGCTGCCGTTCGGCAGGGACCAGCCTTCACGCCGAGGAACTTGACGATCGCATTGACCGTCTCCTCGCCCATCAAGCGGTAGGTCGTCAGCTTGCCCCCGGTGACGTCCCACCAACCGGCATGGCTCATTGCAATTTTGTGTCGCCGGGAAATGTCCGACGGATTGCCGTTCTTGTCGGCCACCAGTGGGCGAAGGCCGGACCAGGTGCTAACGAGATCTTTCGGCGTCAGCTTGGCCGCAGGGAAGCCGTCGTTCACCACCTGCAAGATGTAGGCGACGTCGGCGTCGTCGCACGACGGATTGTCGAGCGGGCCGTGGTAGTCGGTGTCGGTGGTACCGAGAATCACCCGCTCGCCCCACGGAATCACGAACAAGATACGACTTCCCTCGGCCAGCACCACGGCGTCGTCCACGGGCAACCGCGAGCGGTCGATGACAAGGTGCACGCCTTTGGTGAGCCGCAGCGATGTTTCGGAGTTCGGCATCCGGTCCGACCACGGCCCGGTTGCGTTGACGACTGAGCGGGCCTTCACAACATGAAGCGTCGCGGTGCGAAGGTCCTCAAGCTCGCAACGCCACAGATCGCCTTCGGCGGTCGCGTCGAGCAGTTTCACGTAGTTGCAGGCGATGGCGCCATGCCGCACGGCCGAGTTGAGCGTGTCGAGCACTAGCCGCGAGTCGTTGGTCAGCGCGTCGTGATAGCGGACGGCGCCGGTGAGTTCGGTTTGATTGAGGCCAGGAACTCGGCGGAGCGTTTCAGCGACGCCCATCGAACCGCTGCCGCCCCCTTTGCCAACGCCGCAGAGGAGGTCGTACAGCCGCACGCCGACGCCGAGCTTCCAGCGGGGCCAACCGTTCGCCTTGCGCGTGGGGAACACGAACTCCAGCGGGTCGGCGAGGTGCGGCGCGATCTCGCGGAGGAGCGATTTCTCTTTGCTTGCTTCCCACACGAGGCCGACGCGGCCTTGGGCGAGGTAGCGAATGCCGCCGTGCAACAAACGACTTGAGCGGCTGCTGGTACCCGAGGCGAAATCATGCTGCTCGACCAATCCGGTACGCAAGCCGCGCATCGCCGCGTCGCGAGCAACGCCGGTGCCGACGATGCCGCCGCCAATGACAAGCACGTCGAGCGGCTGCCGTTGCAACTGCTCCAAACGAGCGTCAGGTGCGGACTGTTGATTAGCCTGGGGACGCATATTTATTCACACCAATAAAAAAAGGCCCCGCGGTGCTACCGCGGGGCCTTTCTCTTTTTATCTCTGGCCCGAGATGCTTTTTAGTTGTTTTGATTGGTCGTCGGTTTTGCCAACGAGTTCGACTATTATTACTTGCACGAAAGTTTCCCGTCAAGCTGCTTTGTTGCAATCTCGATCCTTTGGTTGTCGAACAAAGCGATTACGATCACGCTCGTTCAGTGCACCACTCGTTGCTCTAGCGCTTTCTTTGCATGCCGCGAACCACGATCGACAAATGCCTGCGGAAACCGGTGATCCCAGTGGTTTGGGACCCGTCGAAAAGCATCGACGCTCTCGCTCACGCCAGCATGATCATCATGCAGGGGGGAACGCTCGCCGATTTGCCGCGGACGCTCGATCGCTTCGCCGAGCAGAAGCTCTCGCCGGTGGCGATATTCGCGCACATCGATCTCATTTCAGGGTTGGAGAATAGCGAAGCAGCCCTCGAGTACTTGGCAGAATTCAACCGTTTCGCGGGGATTGTGACGGTTCACCACTACCTCGCGAAGCCAGCCCGACGATTGGGCCTGCTATCGATTGTGCGGCTCTTTCTCTCCGATAGCCGGGCGGTTGATCGCGGCATTGCGGTGGCGACGAAATCCCAGGCCGACGCGATCGAAATTCTCCCCGCCGTCGCGGCAGTGAAAGTGGCAAGCGATCTGAATCGCTGCGGATTGCCTCGCATCGGCGGCGGTTTATGTCGTACTGAAGCCGACGTCCAAGAAGCGATCGAGAGCGGCTGCCGTTCGGTGACGAGCACCCGTCCCGAACTATGGGCACTGAACGCTTAGCCGCATTTCCAGCGCACAGCGCATAAAAAAAAACGGCATGCCTCCCGCCAGCTAAACGGTCGGCATGCCGCGTTGTACGCTGGGCCCCCCGGCCAAGCGCAGTCTGCACGTTGCAGTTGCGAACGACGCAACTACTGCCGGCGACGAATCGCCAACCCAATCATTGCCGCCCCGCAGACCAGTGCGAGCGACGTTGGTTCCGGAACGGCAACGGCCACGTCGCCGCCCACCGCTGGGCCGATCATGCGGCCAAGCGCGAACGTGTTCGTGGCAGTCGTTGAGGCGTTGCCCCATGCGTACAGACGGAAGGTAACGTTGGCTCCTCCCGCCAGATTCTGCAAAGAAGTGAACGACGACAGGTTGACTGTCGGAATTGGATCGCCAGGCGAAGTTCCGGCATTGAGCCGTCCCGGGACGTCCGTCGTCATGTATTCATAAGGGGCGGGCGGAGTGCCTGGAGCGGTCCCCGACGTCCGACCGTAGTAGTTGAACGATGAAATCACGATGCCTGGCGTCGCGAAATTGTCGAGACTCGCCTGCAATTGCATGTTCATCGGCGACGAAGCAGCCGAGCGACGGAGCGCAAGATCGGCGGTCGACAGCGAAGCGGTGTAGCCTGGCGCGACCCCAAGGCCCCACTGAAAGTAATCGCCGTTGGCGATCGCGTTCTCAAGCGACGGAGCAGGGCGATTCCAGGTGTCAGCGGAGAAGCCGTTCGTCAGGGCGGCGGCGTTGATGCCCGCGCCGCGCGTCAACGCAATGTTCGTAATGCCGACCGGCGAAGGACTTGCGGCGACGCTCGGAACGGCCGCGTTCGCCACGCCTGAAAGTTTGTAACTGACCAACGTGGCCGCCTGCAGTTGGGCGGCGGCCATGGCCGCCAACGCGGCGATCAGCGAGACGCGATAGGCCTTCATTAGCGATGCTCCTCTGTGGGTGTGAACTCAATGGTTAGCTTGTTGATTCTACCAACCCGCTCAAGCAAGCCGGTGAGCCCGGCATGAACAGTCGATGAAGGTCTCGTGAATCTGGCGCTGAATGAACCAGAGAAACGCGAACCAACAAAAAAAGACTCCACGGCGTAACCGTGGAGCCTTTCTCTAATTCTCTGGCTCGAATCGGATATCTAGCGGCCGTCGAAACGGCGAAAAGTTTGTCTGACGTTCGTCGAGATTAGATAGCGATCTCACCACTGTCAACAATTTTGCGGGGGGAGTTCAGCCGCGTGAATTTTCATTCACGCGATCGCGCCGCTTACCCTGCGAGCAGCGATCGCGCACCGTCGTCGTCGATGACGATCGACTTCAGAATCCCGCCGCGCAGAGCCCCTCGAATCGCGGCGGTCCGATCGCTTCCCGCAATTGCGGCCACGACATTCGGGATGGCTCGCAGCTTCTCCAGCGGTAAGCTCAGCACGCGTTGACGATAGGAAGTCTGGCATTCTACGCCGCTTTCGTCGTAAAAACGGCCGAGAATCTCGCCGACCGCCCCGGCACGATGAAGTTCTTGAATATCCTTCGGCTGCAAAATGTTCCGTTCGATGAAGACGGAATTCTGCAGGTTGCCGACGCCGACGAGGGCCGTTTCCGCCGCAGCCAGTCGCTCGAACACGTCGCGCGTGTCTTTCAATTCGAGCAACTGCTTGCCGACCGCCGCGGTCGGCGCGAATGCCGGCGTGTTCAGCGTGAGGTAGACGCCGCCCCAGGGCTGGGCGAGCGTGCGAGCGATTTCCGATGCATCGTAAGATCCAGGAGTGGAATCGACGTTGCCCATCGCCTGGACTACTACCGGGCGGATAGGTCCGGGGCCGCGGCTCATAGCGTCGGTCAGCGACTGCAGCGTCCGCCCGCCGGCGACCGCCAGCGTGCCATACGGAGCGAGCGTGGCGGCGACGATTGGCCCAGCGAAGTAGCCGAGCGTATTCCGCAAATCGGCGACCGACTGGCCGGCGACTTTGCGGACCACGATGGCCATTTTTAGCTGATAGACAGAGACGAGTTCCGCCTCTAATTCGCGCTCCCGCGGTTCGTATTCCGGCACAGTAATCCGCACGAGCCCGCGCTCTCGGGCGACGGCGAGCATGCGAGAGACCTTCGCCTGCGAAACGCCGACCATCTTAGCGATCTGATTCTGCAGAATGCCGTCGACGTAGTAGAGTCTGGCGGCCAACAGCAGTTGGGCGTCGCTGTAAACGCCGTCGCCCGTGGGAGTAGATCGCTTCGGCTGGGGTTCAACCATGGCTTTGCTCATCGCTAGCGACTCGCGCTTGAATTTGACGAGAGAGAAGTCGGCATCGAACGGACCAGAGATGGCGGCGGCGACGCCGGCGGATCGTTGACCTTGCCGCCGTAAACCACTACCATGTGAATCAATAATCTGCATATCTATTCAACGCCACCCCCAGCTGTCAAGTAGGGGTGGTCGCGGCGAGCTGTTGAGCCCCCGCAGCGAGCCTCGGTTCGTAACGCCGGCCGCCATGGTTCGCGATCGCCAGTCGCCGCACGAAATCGCCGTAATGTCCGGGAAATCGAGAGCGCGCGAAGCCATTCGCGCGGCTGAATATGTCGACAATCGAACAAACCTCTGAGACCGAGCTCCTCGCTGCCGCGCTCCGTTCGGCTCGCGATACGAAGCTATTGGAGCTCGATCGGGGGGCTCGCCACCGCACAGCGGCGGCATTCACTAGGCTCTTCGGCGGGGCCACGGCCATCGTCGTTGGCGACGAGCAAACCTTCGAAATTGCGGGGCCGGACGTTCTCGACTCGCTGCGTGCGGCCGGCGTGCCGACGGTCGATCCGCTGATCCTGCCGGCGGAGAAACTTTATGCTGAATACTCATTCGTCGATGAAATTCGCGAGCACCTTAAGACGACCGATGCCATTCCGATCTCATTGGGCGCCGGCTCGATCAACGACTTGGTGAAGCTTGCCGCGCATCAGGTCGAGCGACCCTATCTCTCCGTCGCCACCGCCGCGTCGATGGATGGCTACACCGCCTACGGAGCGTCGATCACCTACCGCGGCTCGAAGCAAACGTTCGACTGCCCCGCGCCGCGGGGAGTCGTCGCCGACCTCGACGTTATCGCCGCGGCGCCGTCGTCGATGAACGCTTCGGGCTATGCCGATCTCGCCGCCAAATGCCCCGCCGGCGCCGATTGGATTCTGGCCGACTTCCTCGGCGAAGAACCAATCAGCCAGTTCCCGTGGGACGCCGTGCAATCGCGGCTGCGCGAGTGGATGGCGAATCCCGAAGGGGTGCAGACCGGCGATTTCGAGACGATTCGCCGGCTCACGATCGCGCTAATGATGTCGGGGTTTGCGATGCAAGCGGCACTCTCGAGCCGTCCCGCCTCGGGCGCCGAGCATCAGTTCAGCCATCTGTGGGATATGGAGGGGCACACACACAATGGCTACGCCCCGTCGCATGGTTTTAAAGTGGGCATCGGCTCGCTCGCTTCGATTGCATTGTATGAAGCCTTCGCTCGGCAGCCGATCGAATCGCTCGAGGTTGATCGTATCGCCGACGAGTGGCCCGCATCGCTCGACAACGATGCCGAGATCGCCACGCTCTTCGCGCACGATGAGCTCAAGCAAAAGGCGTACGAAGAAAGCCGTGCAAAGCTCGTCTCGCGCGACGCTGTCCGCGTCCAACTCGCGAAATTGAAAGCAGGATGGCCGGAACTCTCACGTCGCCTGCAGGCGCAGCTCGTTCCGCACGGCGAGTTCCGCGACATGCTCGCCGCGGCCGGGGCGCCGACCTTCTCTGAAGAAATTGGCATCGACCGCGATCGGCTCCGTCGTAGCTATCGCCAGGCATACCACATTCGCCGGCGCTTCACGATTCTCGACATCGTCCGCCGCGCCGGTCTGATGGAACCGGCCCTCGACGACGTCTTCTCTTCCACGAACTGAACGGGCGCCCGATGGGGATGATCGTCACGAATTCGTCCGACGGGCCGGAAGTCGCCGATCCCGGCGAAACCTCCGCCGAGTTCCGTTACTGGCAGTGGCGCATCTTGCTGTCGTCGATGATCGGCTACGCCTTCTTCTACTTAGTGCGGAAGAACTTTAGCTTTGCGATCCCCGCGATCGGCCTCGAACTCGGCTACACTAAAGAAGACCTCGGCTGGTGCCTTTCCGCACACGGCGTGCTGTACGGCGTCTCCCGGTTTGCTAACGGCATCATTGCCGATCGCGTCAACGCGCGGTGGTTCATGGCAGGCGGCCTGGCCATTTGCGGAGCGCTCAACCTTGCGTTTGGTTTCAGCAATGCGCTGAAGTTGTTCATTACGTTGTGGGCGCTCAATGGCTGGTTTCAAGGCATGGGCTTTCCGCCTTGCACGCGACTGATGACCCACTGGTTTTCACCGAAACGATTGGCGTCGGTGATGTCAGTCTGGAACGTCGGTCACTCCGTCGGCGGAGCAGGCGTCGCCGTGCTGTGCGGCTATCTCGTCGGCGTCGATTGGCGGCTCTGTTTTCTCGTTCCAGCCGGCATTGCACTAGTCGGCGCGATAGCGCTCGCGATCGCGCTGCGCGACACGCCCGAGTCAATGGGCTTGCCGCCCGTCGCCGGGACCGCGCATACAACCGTGAGCGAAACCGATTCGCTGTGGTCGACGCTACGGCGGCTGGTGTTCACGAATAAGTACATCTGGCTGCTGTCGCTCGCCAACTTTTTCGTCTACATCGTCCGTTACGGCGTCGTCGATTGGGCGCCAACGTTTTTGAAAGAAGCGAAGGGCTTCGAACTCGAGACGGAAGCCGGCTGGACCGTCGGCGCTTTCGAAGTCGCTGGCATTCTAGGCATGATCTCCAGCGGCTGGATCACCGACCACGTCTTCGGCGGTCGCGGCACACGGGCTTGCCTCTTCTACATGCTCGGCTGTTGCTCGGCCCTGTTGGTTTTCTGGTTAGTCCCAGTTGAATCGATCGCCGCCAACGCCGCGATTTTGGCTGTGGCCGGCTTCTTCATTTACGGTCCGCAATGTTTGATCGGCATCGCTGCGGCGAATCTCGCTACGAAGCGCGCCGCCGCTGCATCCGCCGGCCTCACCGGTTTATTCGGGTATGCGAGCACCTTAGTCTCCGGCGTCGGCATCGGTTGGCTTGCAGAAAACCATGGCTGGAACGCCGCGTTCATCCTGCTCGCCATATCCGCCGGCATCGGCAGCTTGCTGTTTGCCCTCTGTTGGCCAGCCAAGGCGCACGGCTACGATTGAGCCTCGCCAACTTCCGCTTGATTCAACTCCACGCCTAACCCGCTCGATCCATTGAAAGCACGACTCGCCAAGCTCCGTCACATCGTCTTCGACATGGACGGCACGATCTACCTCGGCCGCACGCTGTTTAAGGAAACGATTCCGTTCCTCGCCCGGCTGCGCGATCTCGGCATCGGCTACACGTTCGTCACGAACAATAGTTCGAAGAGCAGGGCAGGGTACGTCCAGCATCTGCACGAAATGGGAATCGCCGCGCCGCCCGATTCCGTCGTCACCTCGGCGCACGCGACGATTCACCACATTCAGAAGACGCTTCCTGAGGCGAAGCGGCTGTTCGTCCTCACCACCGAGCAGGCGCTCGAAGATTGGCGGCTCGGCGGGTTCGAGATCGTCGACGACGCCCCCGACGCGGTCGTGGTGAGCTTTGACTATCAGCTCACCTACGAGCGTCTCTGCCGCACCGCGTACTGGCTCAGCAGGGGCGTGCCGTACTTCGCAACGCATCCCGATCGGATCTGCCCCACCGATCAGCCAACCGTGCTTCCCGACTGTGGAGCGTTTTGTGCGCTGCTCGAGTCAGCAACCGGCCGCAAGCCCGACGCCGTCCCCGGCAAGCCAAGTCCCGAGATGATTCAAGAAGTGATGGATCGCCACGGCCTGCAGCCGAGCGAGACGGCGATGATCGGCGATCGGCTCTACACCGACGTGCGGATGGCTCGCGATGCGGGGGCGCTGGCGATCCTCACGCTCACGGGCGAAGCGAACGCCGCGGAAGCGATGAGCTTGCCGGAGGCGCATCGACCTGATTTGATAGTGAGCGACCTCGACGACTTGTCTCGCCAGCTCTGCGCCGCTCGCGGTGTGTGATTCCTCCGACTCTCGAAGGCGCTATGCTCAACATCCTCCGCCCGCTGGGTCGCTTCTACGCTCCGCCGACGGCGATACCGCAGCGCCCCGCCGAGGAAGTTGCGCGCGTCTACCCTGCGTTCCGCTGGCAGATGCTCGAGGCGACGTTCATCGGCTACGCGACCTACTACCTGGTTCGCAACAATGTTTCGCCGATCGCGATTGAGCTGCACGATGCGCTCGGCTACACGAAAGATCAGATCGGCAACATCACGGCAATTACAGCCATCACCTACGGGCTAAGCAAGTTCGTGATGGGCGTCCTTTCCGATCGGAGCGATGCGCGGAAGTTTATCGCCACGGGGTTGCTGCTGACGGCCGCGATCAACGTCGCATTTGGCGCCACCGCCGACTACATCACCCACTGTTGGCTGTGGGGGCTCAACGGCTTCGCCCAAGGCATGGGTTGGCCGCCATGCGGGAGGACGATGGGGCACTGGTTCAGCGAATCGGAACGCGGCCTCAAATTCAGTATCTGGAACACTTCGCACAACGTAGGCGGCGCGGCCACCGGCGTCATCGTCGCCTGGGCCGTGAGCACCTTCGGCGGGTGGCAATACGCCTTCTACGTGCCTGCGGCGATATCGGTCGTCGGCGCCTTTTACTTGCTCATGCGGATGCGCGATACGCCGCAATCGGTCGGCCTGCCGCCGATCGAGGTCTACCGCAACGACTATCCTGCGGCGGTTGATAAGTCATCCGCAAGCGCAGAGCGCGAGCTAACCTTTCGCGAGATCCTGTTCGACAAGGTGCTGCTCAACCCGTGGGTTTGGTTGCTCGCCTTCGCGAACTTTTTCGCCTACGTCACGCGGTACAGCATGCTCGACTGGGGCCCGACGTATTTGCGCGAAATGAAAGGGGCAACGCTCGAAGGAGGCGGCTGGTCGACGGCGATTCTCGAAATCGGCGGCATTCCCTCGACGATTCTACTTGGTTGGCTCTCCGACAAACTTGGCGGCCGCCGCGGCATGGTCGCGGCCCTCTGCATGATCCCGATCGTCGCCGCGTTCGCCGGCATCCTCTTCACGCCGAAGGGGTTTCTGTGGATCGACATGACGATGCTCTTCGCGATCGGCTTTTTCATTTACCCGGTGATCAATCTCATTACGATTGCGGCACTCGACATTGTTTCGAAGAAGGCAATCGGCGCCGCCGCTGGGTTCATCGGCCTCATCGGTTACATGGGCCGTACGGCGCAAGCGAAGGGGTTTGGCTGGGCTGTCCACAAGTACGAGCCGATCCTCGGTCGCGACGCGGCGTGGGACATTGTGCTCTACTCGATTCTCATTTGCGGCGTGCTGGCGTTCGTACTGCTGGCGTTTACCTGGTCGATGCGGCCGCGGGCGTAGCTTCGCACCGTCGCGTGCTACCGCTACACTGACACCACCGCTCGTCTTATAAAAGCCACCGGCTCCGCCGGTGGACGCATTGTTGATTGGCAAAGCAATGCGAGATTCGTCCACCCGCCGCGGCGGGTGGCTTTTATCATTGGAGGCGTTCCGTGGCGTTACTGCTCGCTCTCGACCAAGGCACCACCTCCTCGCGGGCAATCGTCTTCGACGACGCCGGTTCGATCGTCGGCGTCGTCCAGCGCGAGTTCCAGCAGCACTTCCCGAAGCCGGGCTGGGTCGAGCATGACGCCGCCGAGATTTGGCAGGCGCAGCTCGACGTGGCGGTCGAAGTCCTCGCCAAGCTCAAACTGAAACCGGCCGACATTGCCGCGATCGGCATCACCAACCAGCGCGAAACGACGCTGCTCTGGGATCGCAAGACAGGCGAGCCGATTCACCGCGCCATCGTCTGGCAAGATCGCCGCACTGCCGCTTTTTGCGATCAATTGCGGGCGGACGGCAAAGAGGACCTAATCCGCGACAAGACCGGCCTCTTGATCGACCCTTACTTCAGCGGCACGAAGATCGCGTGGCTGCTCGATAACGTCCCCGGCGCTCGCCAGCGTGCCAAAGCGGGCGAGCTTTGCTGCGGTACGATCGACGCCTGGCTTGCCTACAAGCTGAGCGGCGGCGAACTGCACGTTACCGACGCGTCGAATGCCTCGCGGACGCTCCTCATGAACATTCACGAGGGAGACTGGGACGACGAACTGCTCTCGCTGCTCAACGTGCCGCGCGAGATCCTGCCGAGCATTCGCTTCTCCAGTGAAGTTTACGGCGAAGCAAGCAGCGATTCGCCGCTCGCGGGCGTGAAGATCGCCGGCATGGTCGGCGATCAGCAGGGGGCCCTCTTCGGCCAGACATGCTTCGATGCCGTCGCCGCAAAGAACACCTATGGCACCGGCTGCTTCATGCTGATGAACACCGGCGCGGAAGCGGTCGCGTCAAAGCATCGTCTGCTGAGTACCGTCGCTTGGAAAGTCGACGGCGTCACCGAGTACGCCCTCGAAGGCGCCGTCTTCATCGGCGGCGCCGCGGTCGGTTGGCTTCGCGACGGGCTCGGCGTCATCAAGTCGTCCGGCGATGTTGAAGCGCTCGCCAACACGGTTGAAGACAGCGGCGGCGTCTCGTTCGTGCCGGCGTTCACGGGACTCGGCGCCCCCGATTGGGATCCGTACGCCCGCGGCGCCATAATCGGCATCACCCGCGGCACAACGACAGGCCACATTGCCCGCGCTGCACTCGACGGAGTCGCGCTGCAGGTTGCCGACCTGCTCGAAGGGATGCATCACGACCTCGGTCAAGCACTGAGCGAACTGCGCGTCGATGGCGGCGCCAGCGTCAACGACACGCTGCTGCAAATTCAAGCCGACGTGCTGCAGATCCCCGTCGTGCGGCCGAAGGTCACCGAGACGACTGCCCTCGGCGCCGCGTACCTCGCAGGGCTCGCCGTCGGCGTCTGGCCGAACCGCGATGCGATTCGTCAGCAGTGGCAAGTTAATAAGCGGTTTGAACCAAAGATCTCAGCCGACGAAGCGGCGTCAAAGCGAGCGACGTGGCGCCGCGCCGTCGAACGCACCAAAGGCTGGGCGCAAGAGTAGTTCGCGGGAAGTGCGTCCTTCTCATCATCAACCTGATCGCGGAGTGGAAATCCCATGCACGCCTACCTCGCAGAATTTGTCGGCACAGCCTTGTTGATCTTGCTCGGCAACGGCGTCGTCGCGAACGTCGTCCTGCCGCGAACCAAAGGGCACGCCAGCGGTTGGATTGTCATCTCCTTCGGTTGGGCAATGGCAGTGTTTGTGGCAGTGTGGTGCACCGCTGCCGCGAGCGGGGCCCATCTCAATCCGGCGGTAACAATCGGCCTAACGGTCGCCGGTAAGTTCGCCGCTGACTTGGCGGCGCCCTACATCATCGCCCAGCTAGCAGGGGCGATCGTCGGCGCGATCCTGGTCTACGTGTTCTATCGCGATCACTACCCGCTGAGCGACGACCCGAGCGCCAAGCTCGCCACCTTCGCTACGGGACCCGCGATTCGCCGCGCTAGCAGCAACCTCTTCAGCGAAGCCGTCGGCACGTTCGTGCTCGTCTTCGCGGTGCTGCTCGCAACCGACCCCGTCATTCTCATCGCCAACGAGGCGACGAAGGTCTTCGAACCGGGCAACATGAAAGTCGGTCTTGGCGCGCTCGGCGCGTTGCCGGTCGGACTTCTCGTGCTGGCGATCGGCCTCTCCCTCGGCGGCACGACTGGCTACGCGATCAACCCCGCCCGCGACCTCGGCCCGCGTTTGGCTCACGCGATGCTGCCGATTCCCGGCAAAGGCGACAGCGACTGGTCGTATGCCTGGATCCCGGTAACGGGGCCGGTCATTGGCGCCTTGATGGCGGCGGGGGCCTTCGCCGGTGCGCAAATGCTCGAAGCCGCCGCGAAAGTTTAGTAGCGATCGCAGCGAACCGACTCGCAAATCGTCCGCTCCGCTGCGCATCGCCTCGCTCCCGCGATGCGCAGGACGATTTATATTCGCAGTAGTGCGCCGAATCTTCACGCTCGGCGGCTACATTCGCCGAATCGTCCTGCCGTCGATTTCGCGACGCTGCTCGCTGGCGCCGCGACCTCTGGAGCTAGCCGCCATGCTTCGTCCTGCTGTTCTCGCTGCTGCGCTCTTCGCCGCTTGCAACTCGTTGGACTTCGGGTCTTCAGCGCTAGCTCACGAAGGCCCCGATCCGGTCTCGCACTGGTACTTCAGTCCATCGACGGTGAAGGAGGGAAAAGTCGCCGCACGCCTCGGCCCCGACGCAACAATCGTCGGCGCGCCGCAATTGGTGACCGACAAACTCGGCGCCGCGCTGCGTTTCGACGGCGTTCACGACTACTTGCGCATCGCTCCCACGGCGGGCGACGTCGATGAGTTTCTGCCCGACCAATATCTCACGCTCTCGGCATGGGTAATCATCGAAGCCCCCAATCCGCAGGGGGCGATCATCAGCACGCTCGAAGCCGACGGCGATGGCGAGAAAGGTTTTCTGCTCGGCTACAACGATCGCGTCTTTCGCTTTGCGCTCGCAGCCCGCCGCAGCGACGACGGCAACGGTGAAGCGACGGTGCTCGAAGGCAAAACGGAGTTCGAGCTTGGCAAGTACTACCATGTCGTCGCTACTTACGACGGGTTCGAGATGCGGCTCTACGTCAACGGCGAACTCGACGCGGTGAGCGACGACCAACGCGGGCCGATCTACCCGTCGCGCTACGCCCCGTACGTGATTGGCGCCACGGCCGATCACGACGAACTGGCCACTCATCGCGGCCACATCCGCGACGTTTCCGTCTACGATCTCACGGCGACTGAAAAATGGGTGAAGCACGATTTCGATCACGGCAGCGATCTGCTCGAACTCGACGCTGTTGAAATCCCCGATGACATGACGTTCGTCGTGACGCCCTACCTGCAGTTCGTCACTCAAGACGGCATCACGGTGATGTGGGAAACATCGCGACCCTCGAAGGGCAAAGTGCTGTACGGCGAAACCGGCGAGCTTGGCCAAGAGCAAGCGGGTGAGCAGGCGACGACGATCCACGAGATTCGGCTCACTGATCTCGAATCGCAATCGCCCTACGCCTATCAGGTCGAAGCGACCGACGATCGTGGCCGAACTATTCGCAGCCCGCTACTTACCTTTCAAACGGCCAACAACGAGGAGACGCCGTTCACCTTCGGCATCCTCGGCGATACGCAGGGCAACCCGAAAGTCTGCAAACGGCTCAGCGATCAACTCTGGATGCAACGGCCGAACTTCACGATCATCCCCGGCGACCTTGTCGACAGCGGCCCGAACAAACAGCAGTGGGTCGAAGAGTTTTTCCCCGGCATGCAGCCGCTATCGTCGCGCGTGGCGTTTTTCCCCACCATCGGCAACCACGAGCAAAACGCCGCCCACTACTACAACTATGTCTCCGTCCCGGCGCCCGAGTATTACTACACGTTCCGCTACGGCAACGCTCAGTTCTTCATGGTCGACTCGAACAAAGCAGTCGATCCAGATAGCGAGCAATACAAGTGGCTCGAATCGCAGCTCGCGCAGTCGGACGCCACCTGGAAGTTCGTCTCGTACCATCACCCGTCGTACTCCTCGGACGAAGACGACTACGGCGATATGTGGAAGGGCGAACGCTCGGAGTATGGCGACACGCGGATCCGCGCGCTCGTACCGCTCTACGATCGCTACGGCGTCGACATTGTTTGGAACGGCCATATCCACTCGTACGAGCGCACCTGGCCGATGAAGGCGGAGAAGGTGCAGGAGCAAGACGGGACGATCTATATGGTCACCGGCGGGGCAGGGGGGAACCTTGAAACGGCCGGCCCTATCAAACCGTGGTTTCAGAACAACGTGAAGCACGGTCACCACTACTGCCTGGCCGCGGTGAATGGTCGTCGTCTGGAATTCAAAGCCTTCGACCTTGAAGGGCGACTGTTCGACACGATGACCATCGACAAACGCGATCGTTCGCCGGCAGTCGTTCCACCGGCCGCGGCGACGCCCGCTGCGCGGGAAACGCAAGCGGCCGCTCCCTAACTTCAGAACGCGACTATCGAAAACACGACCATCAACTCTGCACGCCTCGCTCCGCCGTCGCTACACTACGGCGATGGCCGATTCGCAACTCCTCGCCGCCGCGCGCACCGTCATTCAAGTTGACGACTACTTCACGCAGCTGAAGAGCGAAGCCGCGGCTATTTTCGATGCAGTGAAGGTCGCGGAAGTCGGCTATGTGACGGCGAGCCAAGAGCTCGCGGTTCGCCAGTTGCAGCTCTCCTACTGGAAGAGTCGCGTCGCACTGCTCGAACTCATCGGCGAAATTCGCAGCCGCTCCGAACGGCCGGAAGCCGCGACGCCCGAGGAGTTTCTCATCGCGCTCGCCGCCGCGGCGCTGCTAGTCGACTCGGCCCGCTACCTGCGCGAACAGTTCCACCGGACGACCGTCGTTCGTCGCAAGCTCGACGAACCCGATCCTGTGTACGGCATTCCGCCGCGCATGTACGACGACGTCCAGCGTTCGCTAGTGAGCGTCGGCAACGCATGGCACCTATGGCAGGCGACGCGCTACTACGACACGCATCGCGAACGGCTCGCCGAGGCCGCCGCAGCCGCACAGTTGACGCCGCTCGTCGCCATCATCGATCGCTTGCGGGATCGCCTGCGGCCGTCGCTCTGGATGTTTCTGCGTACGCGGCTGCGAGTGCGCGGGCGGCGGACCATTCGCCGAATCGGCCGCGACATGCTGGGACGCGCGCTCTACGCCGCGCAGGAAGTGGTTTCCACCGGCATGGCGGAAGTCACCGTCCGCCCCGGCCATCGTCCCGGGCTGCCGCCGGAGATCGATCGCGAGATGACGGCGCTCGTTCAGCCGGGCGACGTGCTCGTCGTGCGGAAAGAGTACGCCGCGACAAACTACTTCTTACCCGGCTATTGGCCGCACGCGGCGCTGGTGATTGGCTCGCTCGACGACCTCCAACGATTGGGCGTCACGCAACACGAGCATGTCACGCCGCGCTGGCGGCTGTGCGAAGCAATCGCCGCGGAACGGCGTGAGCGTGACCCGTCATCGCCGACGCCGCTGGTGCTCGAGTCAATGAAAGACGGCGTCCGCGTCCGCTCGCTCGCGTCGCCGCTGGGGTCCGATTCAGTGATCGTGCTACGACCGCTACTCGCTCCGGCGGCGATTGCCGCCGCCATCGCGCAAGCCTTTCTCCACGAAGGGAAACCATATGATTTCGACTTCGATTTCACCTGCTCTCATCGCATGGTCTGCACGGAGGTCGTCTATCGTGCCTACGACGGCGTTGACGGGCTGAAGATCGAACTGCCGCGGCATATGGGTCGGTTCGCGCTGGCCGCGGGCGATTTGCTGCGGATGGCGCTCGCCGAGCGACTGTTCCGCGTGCATGCCGTCTACTCGCCGGCGCATGGGGGAAAGCTCGAGTATGCGGATCAAGCGGCGCAAATCGTGCGCAGCGTCGAGGGACGGAGCTAGCCGGTTCGCACCTGAGTTCTATTCCCGCGGCGCCATCACCGACTCGCGTTCCGGCGCGTAGTACTCCGCCCGATACGCCTCATCGCCAAGCGATCGCTCTTCCACCAACCGTAGCGTCACCTTATGCGCTTGCCGGCGTGAAGCGTCGATCGGCAGCGTCAGCACGAGTTGCTCGACGACGCCCGTCGCCGGATCGGCCCAAAGTTCCACCTGCTCCGGCGGCGTACGGCCATACTTCGATGGTTTTAATCTGCCCGCCGACCACGTCGCTTTCAGATGCGATAGCTCCGGCCCGCCGGGCACGAGCGATTCCGCCGGCAAACGTTGCAACTGGTAGTAATCCCGCATCCGCTCCAGCAGCGTCGACACCTGCAAATGGGGCAAGTCAGTCGAGGTTCGTCGCATCCAACTCGGCAGAAACTCATCGCTGTTCGCGCGAACGATCGGCCCCTGCGGCGGAATAAACCAATAACCGACGCCGTCGGTTCCCAGTCGAATCGTGGCGCCGAGCGGGCCTTGCTTCTCGAACAGGAACTTGTCGCCGCCGCGAACGGTCAGGTGGGCCGTGATCGGCCGCATCGTGCCGTTAGTTCGCTCAACGAGGACGCTGTAGGTTCGATCGCGCGGCGCGAGGGCCGCTTGATACGAACGCTCGACCATCGCCATCGCCTGTTCCGCACTCCGCTGCCACCAAAAGCCGACCGCCAGCAAGAGCGCCGCCGCTAACGCGACCGATGACAAGCTGATGGCGGGCAGTAGACGACGAAAGCCGACTGGCCGGCGCGAGGCCTTCCGCTTCAGCATTCGTGCGGGCGCAGGCAACTCCAGCTGAGCCAAGACAGTCGCCACCGAACGATCAGTTGCAGCTGCTTCCGCCGGCGCACGATGCCTCAGCAGGGCGTCGATCCATTGCAAGTCGACGAGGCGCTGCCGCTCCGCACTCGAGAGCACCGCCATTGCTTGCGCATCAAGCGCACGCAGCTCGTCGAGGCTGCTGCCAGCCAGTTGATCGATCGGGTTCAACTCTTCGCTGCTCATCCCTCCGCCTCCAACGCCGCCAGCTTGCCGAGCATGCACTCCAGCAGCAGCGCTCGCGCCCGCTGCAGACGTTTCTTTACCGTCTCCAGATTGAGTTGCAGCATCGCTGCGATCTCCGGCGGCGATAGCTGTTCGCGAAACCGCCCGTCGAGCGTCGCCTGATAATGTTCCGGCAGCGCGGCGACGCACCGCCGCAGCGCGTCGAGCTTTTCATCGAGCGTGTCGCCCGGCAGACGCTGCACTTCGCTCATCCGCACATCGAGTTGTTCGAGCGCCGCGGCATCGCACAGCCGAGGATCGCTCGCGTGCTTCCGCCGCCAGGCGAGCACCAGCTTCCCCGCTATCCCGCGTAGCCAAGGACCGAACGGCCGGCTCGAATCAAAGCGATCGATCAGCCGCCAGGCAGTCAGCATCGTCTCTTGAAACAAATCGTCGACCGCCGCCTGATCGGCCACCGCCGACCGCAGGTAGACGCGGAGCATGCCAGCATGCTCGCGAACCAGAATCTCAAAAACGCCCTTCGCGTCCATCAGCTCGTCTTAATTTTCCCCCTCCCTCGAAGGGAGGGGCTAGGGGAGGGATTCACGACGCCCGAAAATTCACATGGCGCACAATCCAGTACGCCCGTCCGCGACACATCCCGCCTTACCTATTGTCACTCCCCGCCCGCCGAGAGGACAGAAAACATCTGAAATCGTCAATTCTCCCGTTTCTCGCTAGAATCTAGTCCTCTCTCGGCCCGCCGGCGACAACTAGCTTTCGTCACCACCAATGCTCCTGGGAACGCTCTTCTCCATGCCGCGATCGATCACCATAACCGCCGCCATGGCCATCGTCCTCAGTCTGCACCTTGCCGCGCCGCGACTGCACGCCGCGGAGCAGAGCGCTGACCTCCTGCTAACCGACGTCGCCGGCACGGTGCATCGCCCCATGGAAGAGAAGGGCGTTCAAGCCGTCGCCCTCGTGTTCATCACGCCCGACTGCCCGATCGCCAACTTCTACCAGCCGACACTCCGCGAGCTGGGCGCCAAGTTCGTCACGAGCGGCGTGCCGATCTATCTCGTTCACTCAGATCCCGACGTGACGGCCGAGGACGCCGAAGAGCACATCGCGAAGTTTAAAATCGACCTGCCGGTGATCCTCGACCACGATCAATCGATCGCTCGCCGCGTCGGCGCCACGGTCACCCCGGAAGCGTTTATCGTGGACCTGAACGGCAAGACGTTGTACCAAGGACGGATCGACAACTTTTACGAAGCCCTCGGCCGCAAACGGCGCGCGGCGACCGAGCACGATTTTCACGACGCCTTGGCCGCCGTAGCCGATGGCAAGACAGTGGCCACGCCCCATACGAACGCGCTCGGCTGCAAGATTCCCTTCGCGACGAATAGCCAACGTTCGCCAGTTAGCAAGTAACACCCGCCGCCGCTCGCCGGCCTGCTGAACAATACAACGCGCCTCTGCAGGAGCAATGATGCACCTTCGCCAACCGAACCGCCTTAAGTTTGCCGCCACAGCCGCCGCGCTGCTAACACTGTGCGCAATTGCCATCAGCACCACGACGGCTTGGAGTACCGAAACAGAGGCCGAGGCCAAGCCAGCGCCGACGTTCAATCGCGACATCGCACCGATCATGTTCGCCCAGTGCGCCTCCTGCCATCGCCCCGGCGAAGCGGCGCCATTCTCGCTCCTCACCTACAAGCAGGTCAGCAAGCGAGCCGACCTCGTCGCGGCCGTCACCGATTCGCGCTTCATGCCACCCTGGCATGCCGAGCCCATCGAGACGCCTTTCCACGGCGAACGTCGCCTCACCGACGAGCAGATCGCCACGATCCAAGCCTGGGTCGACGCCGACATGCCCGAAGGCGATCCCGCCGATTTGCCCGCCACCCCCGAATTCACTCCCGGCTGGCAGTTAGGCAAGCCCGACCTCATCGTCGAGATGACCGACGAGTTTGAAGTCCCTGCCGACGGTCCCGACATCTACCACAACTTTGCGATCCCGCTCGGCATTACCGAAGATAAGTGGGTCCGCGCGATCGAGTTCCGCCCCAGCGCGCGGACGGTCGTGCACCACAGCCTCTTCTACTGCGACGCATCGGGGCAGGCCGTGAAGAACCCGAAATTCGCCCGGCAATCATTCGATGGCGACGAAGAAGATAGCCGCGGCCAAGGCGACCTCGGCGGCGGCAGCAACGGCCGCAGCCTAGGCGGCTGGGCCGTCGGCGCCACGCCGCTCCCGCTTCCCGCCGGTCTCGCGTACCGCGTCCCCGCCGGATCGTCGCTGATTCTCTCAACCCACTTCCATCCCTCGGGAGTTGCGGAGCGCGAACGCTCGGTCGTCGGCATTTACTTCGCCGACAAGAAGCCGGAACGGAGCTTCACGGGCGTCCAACTGCCGCCGCTCTTCGGCGCCATCGCCGGCGTCGACATCCCCGCCGGCGAAAAACGCTACACCAAGACCGACTCGTTCACGCTGCCGGTCGACGTCGACGCCTTTGGCGTCAATTCGCACGCCCACTACCTCGGCAAGGAGATGGAGTTGACGGCGACGCTCCCCGACGGCAAGCAAATCGACCTGCTGCGGATCAACGATTTCGACTTCAACTGGCAAGAGCAGTACCAGTACGCCGAGTTCGTCCGCCTGCCGAAGGGGACCCGGCTCGATGGTCGCGTCACTTGGGACAACTCGACCGACAACATTCGCAATCCGACGAATCCGCCGGTCCGCGTGAAGTGGGGCCGCGAATCGCTCGACGAAATGGGGAGCGTTTCGCTCCGCATGATGCCGGTCAACGAGGACGATCTCGAAACGCTGCAAAACGCCTACCGCGACCACGTCCGCGCGGTGGCGAAGCAGAGAATGTCGCAACGCACCGGCTGGCGGCAACGCGTCAAACGCTGGGCCGCGCTCGCCGCCGCAGCCGAAACCCGCCAGGCGCGCCAAGCCACCGAATAGCCCCGAGCCTCGCCCCGGGATCGGCCTCTACTCTGCTTGGCATCGTCGCGCGAAACTCCCCCTAGAGAGTTAGCACCTCATCGCGAGACAGGGCGCTGGCGGTCGATTTTTGGTGGGTTCGCCCCACCGTACACGACCTTTTCTGGATAACTTACCATTTTTTAATTGACGGGCCGTTCTGGCCTGCATATCTGGATAGAAGAGTCGCGTCAAGGAACTTGAGTCTCACGGAAGTCTTCGGGTCATTCCAGCTCTTTTCGGTTCTACTCGGAGACTCGCTAATGACTACTCGACTCGCCCAGGGAGCGGTGCGCGCTTCCCACACGCTTCGTGCGTTCGCTCGTTCGCGCACTCTCGCGTTCGCCTCGCTGGCCACGCTCTTGTCATGCTGCTCCGCTCCGGTCGCCCACGCGATCAACACTTCCGCCAGTAGCAACGGCTACGGCATGTTCGTCGACCTCAACGCGCTCAACGTCGTCAATCTCGACGTTGGTCCGTTGCCGGTCGGTGTCAACGGCGTCGCTCCAGCGCCATACGCCAATTCCGACACGGTGCTGAACGTCAACGTCTCCACCAGCGTTCCGGTGGTAGCCACCGCGACGGCGACGGCCGGCTCGGTGACCGCCACGGCGGCCTCCAACGTCAACGGCGGCGTCGGTTCGCGAACCACTTCCGCGTCAGGCGGCGTCGTCGGCGCCGGTATTAACGCCGTGACGTTGCCGGTGCTTCCTCCCGGCATCACGCTACTCGGCATCAACGGCACGCTCAGCAGTACGGCGCAAATCGCCGGCGATTTCGGTTCGCTCACCGCCACCGGAACGACTACGATCCAAAGCCTTGGGCTGACGATTAGCGGTATCCCCGTCAATCTGTCGGCCTACGTCAACGTGCCAATCGCGCCGAACACAAGCGTTAACCTCGCCGCACTCGGCATCGCTAATGCTTCGTTGATCCTCAACGAGCAAGTCGTCGCCGGCGATCAGAGTTCGATCGCAGTGAATGCGTTCCATTTGAACGTGAACGTCGCCAACTCGATCGTCGCGCAAGTGATTCTGGGCCATTCACAAGCCCAGATGACCGCTGTCGCGATTCCTGAACCAGCCACCGTCGGCATGGCGACAGTCGGCATGGTCGGAGCCGTCGCCGCCGCTCGCCGCCGCACTCGGCGCGGCGCATAGCTTCTTCCTGTGGCGCGCTCGGCGGTTCTCGCACCGCCGGGCGTTTTTCATCCAACCCCCTCGTCGGCGTTCCGTTGCTGCGCCCAACGCGCAGCAACGGAGCGACTAGGAGCCGCCATGGAGTCGTCTCGTTCTCGCACCTGCACGATCATCGATCTGAAACTACGGCAAGTCGAAGCCGCCACGCGACGCTTCGCCATTGAATTCCCGCCTGACGACCAAGAGCTTCTCGCGGTCCTTTTGATCGGCCCTTGCGCCGCCAACAAAGTCGACCTTGCACGCCGCCTGCATGGCATCGGCCCGCGCAGTCCCAAGCCATTCGTGAGAATCGACTGCCGCCACTCAGCGGGCGTACAGTTCGCCGCGTTAAACGGCACGATCCGCAGCACGCGCCCCATTGCCGGGACCGACGATCCGCCGCGACATTTTTTCCGCATCGCCAACGGCGGAACGCTCTTTTTCGATCATTGGCTGCCGGGTACTCGCACAACCTGCGCGCACCTGTTCGCCGAGCTCAATCGCAGCCACAGCGCGCCCCTAGCCGCCGCCGATCCATTTGCAATCGACGTCGCCGTGACGATCGCCGTCGACGCTCGCTGGACTGATCGCGGCGACGACGAATGCCTCATGATGCACGTGCCGTTGGCGACGCTCGACGACTATCTCGCGTACCTTAACGCCGATGCACACGCGGAACTTCTAGCCGCGAATTAGAACGGCTTCTTAGTCGCCGCAGAGACTGAAAGACCGAAGAAAAAGCGTTCAACTCGGCGCTACTTACCGGCCTTCAGCGTTCGCACGTATTCCGCCCAGAGTTCATCGACCGTCTTGCCGGTGTATTGCTCCCACAACTTGTCGTCGTACTCGCCCTGGCGCATCGCGGCGTTGAATTTCTCTACAAGCTTGGGATCGTGTTCGGCAACCACGTAGTCGAGAAACGCAGCCGTCGTCTGGTAGCTGTCGGTGTAGTTCGCGCGATCGGGATTAGGTTGCCGGCGCTTCTCAACCGGCTCATACAAGAACCAGCGGATGTAGTCTGCCGCCCCCTCGACCATCCACCCCGGATTGCGATGGGCGCCGCGAGTCCGGCCGTATTGCTGGACAATGTGAACCATCTCGTGCACGACGGCTCCCGCCGCTTCGCCATCGAGATTCTGCGCGAACCACGGTGCGCTGCAGTGAATTTCGGTCCCCATCGCGTGCGCCACGCCGCCCATATCGGAATGGAAGGTGATTGTGAATCGTTCCGGCGCCGCGTAACCGTCGCTCGGAAGCAGGTCAACGATTTTCGGATACCACTCGGTGCAAATCGGAATGAGCGTCTCTTTGATCCAGGGCATCAAATCGGGCGCATCCGAGGCGTCAAAGACGATTTCGTACTTATCGCCGATTCGCACCACTTCCGGCGCCAACTGCGCTGGGGCCTCATGCTCGCGGCCGTCGTCGACGTCGATTTCGCTGAAGAACGTCTGACCGAAGGGCGTTTTCATCTCCGTCGGTGCGATGTCGAACAGCAGGTAGCGAAACGTCCCGAGATCGCGCCCCTTAGGCCCCGTGATGTTAACGCCATGCTGGCCTCCCTCGTCACCTTCTTCGGGGCGAGAATCGACGCTTGCGATCAACTGCCAATCAGCCTCCGCAAGTTCATCGTGGCCGGCCGATGCTACATCAAACGATTTAGCGCGTTGCTTGTCGCCGTAAAGCTTGTAAACCTGCGGCCCGCGCGACTGAGGATGCCAGGAGTAGGAGCTAATTTTTTTGACGCCGGTCGACTCGCCAAGATCCACGAGGAGCCGGCCGCCGTTGGATCCGGGCGCGAAGAAAAAATTACTCGCCGGCTCGTCAGCACCTCCGGGCAGCTTGCCATCAGTGAGCACGAGCGGCCGGCCGCCGTTCTCGTCGCGTCGGCCGGCGACAATCTTCAACTTGGCGCCGCTGGCGGCGTCTGTTGCCGACGGGCTGGGAATCTTTTCAAAACGGAACTCGGGAGACTCCTGCTCCCCCCGATTGATCTCGACTTGCACCTCCGATTCCGCCGCCGAGAGGCGGGGCGAAACCGCGAGCATCAGCAGGAGCGACGCCTGAAGCCAAATGCGACTCATTCGTTCAGTCCTCACGAAGCGGGGAAGTCGCGCGACGGGCGTCTGCATGTCGCACTGAGCGACAAAGCTCGTCGCAGCGAGAGATTCGAATTCGGACGACTCGGCGAGATGCGAACCACCCAAAAGGAGAAGGGGCAAAAGAGTACGCCCGGAGGGATTCGAACCCCCAACCCCTGGTTCCGAAGACCAGTGCTCTATCCGATTGAGCTACGGACGCATGAGTGATTCCACGCCCTCAAGCATACACCGGAAACAACGCAGCCGAAAGCGGCGGAGAATCGGCCCGCGGCGAGCATCCTGCCGCATTAATTACTGCAGCCGGCCGAGCAGCGCCAGCAATCCCACGAACACCGCCATGAACCCCAACACCCACGCGGCGAAGCGGACGGCGTGCTGCAGAATCGGCTTCATCAGTTCGTGGCGCGTCGCTGCACAGACCAAACTGACGCTCACGATCAGCGGCAACGAGTACCAGATCGTCGCCACCGAGGCTCCGAGAAGCAGCATGGAATTAATTTCAAGCATCGCGGTTGCGTCTTAAATGAATTGAGCGAGCCATAAAGCGGTTGCGGTCCCAGGCGTTCGCGAAACGTCACTCGCCCGCATCGCCCTTGCGCTTCGGCAACAGCACCAGCGGCCCTGCGTAGGCATCGCAGATCACCAAAATATTCAGCAAGCCGGCAATCACGGTGTAGATCGTGCCGACTTCAAACATTGGGTGCATCGCGACGGTCCACTCAGCCAATTGATTCGGCTGCTGTGTTTTGTGTTCCGAGGCGTCGACCAGCGTCTGCGGCGTATCGTACGGCGGCGCCATCAGCCCGCCAAACGCTGCGGGCTTTCCCTGAACTCGTAAGTGCCGCTGCCATAGCGCCGGCATCGCCGGCAAGCCAACGCCGAGTTGGCAATAGTACTGCCACCGCCAGGGCTGCTGCCCCGGCGGCGATGCATAAACCACCTTGCCGCGGCCCAGGAACAATCCGAATAGAAATGTTCCGAAGATGCAAACGAAGAACAACGCCCCTTTGCCAGTCCGCCCTTGGTAGATGTGCCCCAAACCAGGCACAAGCCAGGCGAGCAGCGCCGCGATCCATGGCTCTTTGAGGTCGATCGCAATGGGCTGATCGCTCAAAGGAACGTCGTAAGCAGCTGGAAGAACGGCTTTCGCCATGGAAGCTCAGTGGTCGGAATGTGGTAAAGAAATTTGCTGCGAGCGACCGCGTCGCTGAGAACCGGCGTGCAAGCGATCGCCAGCATGCCGCCATTCTACGGGGAAAAGCAACTCAGCCCCAGGCCAGCGCTGCGGCAGGGGGCCATTCTTGGCATTCGCCGCACTGGGTCGAATCTTCCCCGCCCGCGTACTTTCTAGCCCCGGGCTTCGCCCGGGGGCCGGTATCCATTCCGACAAATATCGTCGCGCGTAGTGCACCCCCCGGGCAGAGCCCGGGGCTTCAATGAATTCGGCCTGACCAAGATAGCCGGCCTTAAGGAGCCGAGATGGCCCCCGTCCGCGGCTTCGTCGCCGCAGCAGCATGCTTCGCGGCCACGCGCACTTCAGGCTTCACGTCGACTGTCGCCGCGGCGACGACGACTGCCGGAGCAGCCGCCGGCGGAGCCTTATCGACGATCTTCGCGCCCACTTCGACGGCAGGCGTCGCGACCTCATGGTTCACCGCCAGCGAAATCGGCGATGCTTCCACTTCGAGCGAGGCGAGTTGGCGCCGGCCATCGGCCTCTTCGCCGCGTGGAGCCGCCGCCATCGCCAGCGCGATCGCCGCGCTGGCCTGATGCCGACTCTCTTTGTTCGTGCGAACGGTGCCTTCGAGCTCGATATGCACGAACGACCCGCCCAAGCTCCGCGACAAGCGACCTTGTTCATTCTTTGCGGCAGCCAGCGAGCGGAACGCAATGCCGGGCGTGTCGCCGTTCACTTGCTTGTTATCGTCGTTGTCGGCGTCGAGTTCGGTAAAGACGTAGCTCGACATCCCTTGCTCGTCGAACGCCGAATCGAGCGCGGCAATCTCCGGCACAATGGCGCCGTCGCCGGTCGAGGCGACGACTTGCGTCCCCGCGGGGAACTTATGCTTCTGTCCGGCGAAGCCATGAATCTGCCACGCCGTCACTTGGGCGAGCGGGCCGATCCACGCCGCATGCACCTGATGAAAAATGCTGTCGACCAGATCCGGCACATCGGCCTTGTCGCGATGGGCCCCGGCCAGCAGCAGACCGCGAGCTTCGCACTCCGCGAAGATCTGACCGCCGACTTCCGGCGTGTGCATGTCGGCGTACGGATGCGGCACTTCGACGATCGCGTCGACCTTGCTCTGCGGGTTGACGATGTACGAGCCCCAGCCCCGAATTGTCTTCACAGTCTTGAGGTTCTCACGCAGCACATAGTACTCGTGCTTCGTGTCGACGTCGGTGAACTCGATCACCTCGTAGCCAAGCTCAGCAGCCTTACGGGCGGCGACTTTCACGTCGCCCCAGGCGAGGCTGGCCGCCATGTGGCGGAATGCGTGCAGCACCGGGGTCGGATCGACGTACGGGCGATCATCCCGGACCGGCGAGCCGAGAACGTATTCTTTGCCGGAGAGCTGTTCCACCAACTCGGAGAAGTGGCCGTTTTGCTTGACGATCAGTTCGGCGTCAGCTGGACCAGCCAGCGCGCTGCAGGCGACGATCGCTAGTAACGACAGTACGGCCATACCCTTGCTCATAGGGGCGCCCTTTCCTTCTTCCATGAATTCGGAGGCGCGACAGCGGCCAGGCGTCATGCGCGGCGGTGCTGCCGACGATACAGCTAACTCTCGGACTCGCTAGGCGAGCCCACGTAAACCAGTAGTCACTTCCGCGATCCACGGCCAACGCAAACGCGAGGTTAGCCGGTCGGCTTCAACGAGCCGCAGCAGGGCGACCATCGCCCGCGCAGACCCATCGAAACACGGAAGTCGTCGCCGCCCGCAGCCTCTTGCGCAATCACCCAAGAGACCAACGGCGAACCGTAGCTGCGGCGGTGATTATCAGGAATGCCGCGAAGCGAGCAATACCGATTTCGTTCACCGCCAATGCCACCTTAACCGCCGTTGCGCGGGCAACGCAAGAAAAAAATCGGCCGCCACGGTCGATTCTGCGCATTGCCGCGGTCTCGCTCGCGCTCGGTCTAGCCCGAAAAAAACCAGAAACAAATGACGAGGGATGCCGCGCGGGGCATCGACCAGGACAAGCGGCGTCGATTTTGCGCCTCTACCCGAATTCCCTCCTCTCAGCTCGCTAATTTGAAGGAGATGTAATCGTTGCGGCGAGTCGCACCGGGGCGCCGCCACTGCTAGTACATACGCGACCGCAGGGCAGTTGGGTCGGAAGCTCTACGTCACTCGTCAACCGGATCAGAGAAAGCGACAAGCATGAACAGGCTCTCCGCACGGCAAGCCGGCGCCATTGTCGGCGCATGGATCATCTCTCTCGCCAGCTTCACGACGCTAGCACCCTTCGCGAACGCCGACGTCTACCCCAACCCCTCGATCGCGGAAAACGCCCGCACGCCGCGAGCCTTCGGCAAGAAGCGGGCGCTCTACTACGTCGTGCACGACGACAACGATCTCTTCACTCCCGCCGAGTGGACGACCCGCGTCACCTCGATCCGCACCAAGGAACTCAGCACCCGGGAGTTCTTCGCAGAGAACTCCGGCGGCGAATTCGACATCTACTACGATCCGATCATCGTCGACGCCCCGATTCCGCTGAACGCCGACGGCACCCGGCCGAGCAACTGGTACACCCTCGCCAACAACATCGCCACCGGGACGTACGGGCTGAATCTTTCGAACTATTACATGTTCGCTTACGACGTCGTCGACACGACGTCCGACCCCGACCAGGGCTGGGCCGGCCTCTCCACCAGCAATCGCATCTACCTGCAGTCGACGACCCAGCGCGTGATCAACCACGAAATCGGCCATCAAACCGGCGCCGACCACGCCAAGGCGATCCGCCAGCTCAGCGACGCCAACTACCATCCCTACTATTGGGACAAGGGCTCCGCGAGTTACAAGGCGTACGTCCCCGGCGTCTCGCCGTACGTCGCCGTCCCTTTCGGCGCCCCCACCTACGAGTACGGCAACCCGATCGATACGATGGGCTCCGGCACCGGCCAATTCCGCATTCGCGAGAAGCTCGAGGATCTCGGCTGGCTCGACGAGTCTCAGGTCCCCGACCTCAACGACCTCGGCCCCGGCACGTTCAAAATCTACGCTCACGACCAGCTCCAATCCGTTACCGATCCGCAAGGAAACTTCGGCGTCGTCAAAGGGTACGATCCCAACGTCTTCTACGGGCTCACGTACGACCGTCCTGCCCAACAGTTTTCGAAGACGCTCGGAAAGTTCCTCCCCACGACTCAAACGATTGATCTCGAATATCGCGCCGGCACGAATGGCGTGGCGTTCTACCTCGACGGCCAAATCGTCGACCTCGATCCCGCTGGCGGAACAACCAGCAGCAGTGCATTGCGACTGCTGAAGGTCGGACAATCGATCGAAGATCCCGACTTCGGCATGTCGACCTACCTCGTCGCCGCGGGCGCCATCAATCAGGTTCCCACTGGCGAGGACTTCCTCGACTACAACCCGCCGCCGCCGTCGCTGCTCACCGCCGACTGGTTTCACTTCGCCATCCTCGGCACGGGAAGCGACGCCATCGGCAGCTATATCCAACTCTCGATTACCTCCGCTTCGTCTCTCAACGGCCTCGACGGCGACCTCAATCAAAACGGCCTCGTCGACATGACCGACGTGCAGTTCTTCGTCAGCGGCTGGCTCCACGATACGTCGATCCTCGACACGCACGGCAAGTACCTCAGCGGCGACATGAACTTCGATGGCGCCACCAACCTCTCGGACGTCTACCTGTTCCACAAAGCGTGGCTCGCCGCGGGCAACGCCGCGATCAACCTGCAGGCGATGCTGCACGGCGTTCCGGAGCCGAGTTCGCTGCTGCTCCTACTCCCCGCCGTCGCCCTCATCGCCATCCACCGCAAAAGAAATGGGGAAGGCGGAATGAGGAGTGGGGAAGAAACCGCAGCCCAAACCAACCAACTTTCCACTCGCTCCCCATTCCCCACCCCCCATTCCCCATTCGCTTTTCTTGCAATCGCTTGCGGCCTAGCCACTACCCTCGCCGCCACGCAGGCCGACGCGAAACTCGTCTCGCACTTCTCCTTCGACGCCTCGACGCGCAACGGCCAAATCTACGCCAACCTCGTACCCGGGGCCCTGCAAGCGACCGGGCAATCGAGCAGTTCCACGTTGCCCATCAACATCGCCGACGGCGCCATCGGCCAAGCGGTTCGGTTCGACGGCGCCACCAACTACCTCAACGCCACCACCTTGGCCATGCCCCGGAGCACGGTCGCGATGGCCTCCGGGTCGATCGCCTTCTGGGTTCGCTCGTCCAGCGAGACTCAGCAGCAAGCCATCATGGGCGAGGTCAACAGCGGCACGAACACCGCGTTCTCCGTCGATTTCGGCGAGAGTTCCGTCGACGACTTCCGCGTCTATGTCCGGGCCCAAGGGGGCGCCGTCGCTGGCCCCAACACAGAGAATCCGCTCACCGGCTGGAATGACGGCGAGTGGCACCACATCGCGGCCACTTGGAGCAACTCCATCGTGACAAACAACGCCGTCTACTTTGACGGAGTTCCGGTCAGCGCCGCCCAGACGGTCTCTCCGGGAGCCCTCTACAGCTCGTACCAATATTCGATGATGATCGGCGCGCTCAATTCCCGCGGCACGCCCACACGACATCTCGACGGCGATCTCGACGATCTCCGCATTTACGACAACGCTATCGATCTAGAAACAGTCCTCGGCCTCACGGGCAATCCGGTCCCCACGCTCAACGTCGATCGCGCCACTGGCGCGCTCACGCTGGTCAACACAACCAACGGCCCGCTAACGATGCTCGGCTACAGCATCCAGTCGCCCGGCAACAAACTCAACCAAGCGGCCTGGACCTCAATCGCCGACCACTACGACGCCGACCTCGCCGGCCCCAACCAAGTCGACCCCGACGACTCTTGGCTGAAACTCTCGGACCCATCTAGCCATAGCGACCTGAGCGAGGCGAACCTCATCGACGCCGGCAATGGTGCGACGCTCGCCGTCGGCCAATCGGTCTCGCTGGGCGTCGGCACCTGGACGCCAAGCGCGCTAGAAGACCTGAAGATGACAATCGTTCGCGCGGACGGGTCCACGCTCCCCGTGCTCGAGTCGTACGTCGGCGTCATCTCGAACGCCGACTTTAACTCGAACGGCGTCGTCGATGGCGCCGACTTCCTCGCCTGGCAACGCGGAACAGGCATCGCCGTCGGGGCCACTCGCGCCCAAGGCGACGCCAACAGCGACGGCGCCGTCAACGCGCTCGACCTCAACGCCTGGAAGCAGCAATTCGGCAACGCCACGCCGGCCATCGCCGCCGTCCCCGAACCCGCCACAGCCTGCCTCCTATTGGCCCCCTGCCTCGCCCTTAGCCCCGGGCTCCGCCCGGGGGCCGGCTGCCGTGCCGATAGGCATCGTCGCGCGTGAGGTCCACTTCGGCAGAAAAGCCCGTTGAAGCTCGGGCTCGGTTACGGTGCGAATGTTCTGGCCCCCTCCCCCTTGAGGGGAAGGCTGGGGAGGGGGTAGGTCGCTGGTACCCGCTTCAATCACCCTCCCTAACCCTCCCCCTCAAGGGGAGGGGACCAGAGAGTTTCGTTTGATTGGATCCTTCAGCGAATAGCTGCGCATAAGCGTGGCAAAAACACGCTTCCGCCACCCCCTCAGCCCGCATCACCGCCCCGCCTAAGGAGCTATAAACCGACCCCAGAATTTGCTAAAATGCCGGGTCCTCGCAGCCTGCCCGCCCAGCGCGGAACAGGCCGCCCGAATCACCGCAGAAGGATCCCCGCGTGTCGACCGATAATTTCGATGGACCTGACGCTCCGAAGTTCCCCGGCGTGCCGAACGGCTTCGACGACCAAGCACAGAACATCGCCGCCCGCCTGATCGACCTCCCGATCGAGGACGAGCTGAAAGACAGCTACCTCACCTACGCGATGAGCGTCATCGTCAGCCGTGCGCTCCCCGACGTGCGTGACGGTCTGAAGCCCTCGCAGCGCCGCATTCTGGTCGCGATGAACGACCTGAACCTGAGCCCCGGCGCCGCGCGCGTCAAATGCGCGAAGATCTCCGGCGATACCAGCGGTAACTACCATCCGCACGGCGAGTCGGTCATCTACCCCACGCTCGTCCGCATGGCGCAAGAATGGAACATGCGTCACGTGCTGGTCGACAAGCAGGGGAACTTCGGCAGCATCGCCGGCCTCCCGCCGGCCGCCATGCGGTATACGGAAGCGCGGATGTCCCCCTTCGCGTCGTTGATGCTCGACGACCTGAAGCTCGACACCGTCGACTTCGTTCCGTCGTACGACGAGCGCCATCTTGAACCAACCGTGCTGCCGTCGCGGTTCCCCAACCTACTCGTCAACGGCTCGGGCGGCATCGCCGTCGGCATGGCGACGAGCATTCCGCCGCACAATCTCATCGAAGTCTGTAGCGCGTTGATCGCGCTGCTCGACAATCCGGCGATCAGCATCGCCGAGCTGATGGAACATGTGCAGGGCCCCGACTTCCCCACCGGCGGCATCATCTGCGGCCGCACCGGCATCCGTCGCGGCTATATGACCGGCCGCAGCACCGTCCTTGTCCGCGCTCGCACGACGATCGACGACAGCGGCAAGAAGGCCCGCATCCTCATTCACGAGATTCCCTACCAGCAATCGCGCGACGCAGTGATCCTGAAGATCGCCGCCCTCGCCGGCGAAGGAAAAATCCCCGGCATCTCGGACGTTCGCGACGAGAGCGATCTCAAGGAACCGGTTCGCATCATCATCGAGCTCAAGCGCGACGCCGATCCCGACGTCGTGCTCAATCAACTCTACAAGTTCTCGCCGCTGCAAGACACGATCTCTATCATCTTGCTCGCCCTGGTCGACGGCAAGCCGCGCGTCCTCACGCTCAAGGAGATGCTTGAGGAGTTCATCCGCCATCGCGTGACGGTCATCCGCCGGCGGACGCAGTTCCTGCTCGCTCGCGCCCGCAAGCGCAAGCACACGGTGCAGGGCCTGTTGCTCGCGCACGCGAACATCGACGAAGTGATTCGCGTGATCCGCTCGTCGAAGACGCAGCCCGAGGCCAAGATCCGCTTGATGGAAATCAAGACCCCCGGCGCCATGCTCAAGCGAGCGCTCGGCGACGAGGGCTACGCGCAGTTCCAAGCCGAACGCGGCGTTGTCGAGGAATACTCGCTCACCCCGGTGCAAGCCGACGCGATCCTGCGGATGACGCTCGGCCAGTTGGTGAATCTCGAACAAGAGAAGCTCGCCGACGAGCATGCCGAGTTGCTCGCTGAAATCATCGACCTCAGCGGCATCCTCGCCAGCCCGGCCCGCATCAACGGCATCATTCGCGACGACTGCGAAATGCTGATGAAGCGCGGCGACGCCCGCCGCACCGAAATCAGCGGCGAAGAAGTCGGCGAAGTCGACCTCGAAGATCTGATCGAGGAAGAGACGATGGTCGTCTCGATCAGTCATCAGGGGTACATCAAGCGGACCCCGGCCAGCACTTACCGCGCGCAACGCCGCGGCGGCAAGGGCATCAAGGGCGCCAAGGCCGACGATGATGATCCGGTCGAACACCTGTTCGTCACCAGCACGCACGATTACTTGCTGTTCTTCACGAACCTCGGCAAGTGCTACTGGCAAAAGGTCTACAACCTGCCGGCCCTCTCTCGCGAGAGCAAAGGCCGCGCGGTGGTGAACCTGCTCAACCTCGCCGAGGGCGAGCAAATCGCCAACTGCCAGGCGATTCGGGACTTCGATCTCCCTGATCACTGCCTGATGATGGCCACCCGCAAGGGCCTCGTGAAGAAGACCGCACTGAAGGCCTACGGCCGACCGCTGAAGACCGGCATCATCGCGATCAAGCTGAAAGAGGGCGACGAACTGATCGACGTCGTCGTCACCAAGCCAGGCGACGAGATCATCCTCGCCACCTCGCTCGGCATGGCGATCCGCTTCAGCGAAGCGGACGCCCGCCCGATGGGCCGCAACTCGAGCGGCGTGAAGGGCATCAGCCTCGGCAAGAACGACTCGCTCGTCGGCATGGTCGTCGCCGACCCCGACGCAACGCTGCTCACCGCCTGCCTCAACGGCTACGGCAAGCGAACCCCGTTTGGCCCGAACGCCGCTCCCGGCGAAGTCGCCCCGCTGGCCGACGACGCCGATGGCGCCACGCCGGCCCCCGCAGCCGCGGAACCAGCCGCCGCTGAAGACGAGTCGTCGTCGAGCTTCCGCTACCGCACGCAAAACCGCGGCGGCAAGGGCCTCCGCGACATCAAGACCACCGACCGCAACGGCCCGGTGGTGAGCATCGTCCGCGTCGACGACACGGAAGAACTGCTGATGATGACCGCCCGCGGCAAGATCCAGCGGATCAAGGTGAGCGACCTCAACATCATCGGCCGCAACACGCAGGGCGTGCGCATCATGTCGCTCGACGAAACCGACAGCATCGCCGCGGTGGTTCGCGTGCCGCAGGAAGAAGGCGGCGGTGAAGAGCCCGCCGTCGAACCAACCGCGGAAGCGTAATCCGCGGCCCCGCCAATCGGCCCGCTATCCCACCACGCCCATTTAGCCGCGGGGCTTGCCCCGCGCGGGCGAATCGCGTAGGTCAGGCTTTCAGCCTGACAGCGCTGCCATTAAAGCATGGGTGCCGCTGCCCACTGCATGTCGGGCGATGCCGTTAAACCTCTGCGCATCCTGCTGAACGCAACTCCGGAGGAGCGGCATCATGAGCGGGGGGCGGAAGCCCCCGGAAAGCGACTCCAGCCGCGACTAGAGCCCCGGAGGGGCGACACTGGTCCGCAAGCTCCGCGAGAATGCCTCCCCGGCGGCGTTAGGATCTCCTACGCGGCTCCGTTGCGCACTTGCTTGTCGGGCTGAAAGCCTCCCACCGCCTGCACTTTGGCTTACAATGCAGACTCACGTGGCGTAAATCCCGCTGATCGCTGCCGCCAATCGAACGAGGCTCCGCGTCTAGATGAAGTCGCTTGAAGAGTTCTACTCAACACTCTGGAAGCTATTAATCGTCGCCGGCGGCGTCTATTTCGCGTTCGATCTTTTCATTCGCCGCACGCCAGTCGAGGTCGGCCGCGAGACGACCTACCTCGTCGAGCCGCTCGACGAAGACGGGCTTCCCAACTACACGCTGGCGCTTCACCAGAAGCAACGCGAAGACGTGACGCCGGAGGACAATGCCGCTGCGTTGATGTGGCAGGTCGTGCGGCCATCGGAAGTCACCGACGAGGAGTACGCCCTCATCTGTCGAGAGCTTGCCGTTACCCCCTCCGCGAACGAGCAACTGGTAACGGACTTCTCCGGCGATGAAACGATAGCGAGGCTGATCGAATGGCGACTCGCCGCAGACGACGCCGGAGCGGAAAGAGAGTTGGATGAACTTGAACAAGTCGAATTTACCGAGGCGATCGTCGAATGGGTGAGGCCTCTTCCTGGACTCCCGTGGAAGCGGGAGCATGCTCCGCCCCTAGCGAATTGGCTTGACGAGAATCAGACGCAACTCGACAGGCTCGTTACCGTCGCCGCGCGTCCCAAGTTTTACAGTCCGTCTCCGAACGCCTTAGCCGATTCGAACACGGCTGTCCTGGACATGGAAGTCCCACACATATTGGCGGTGCGAAAAGTCTCCCGAACGCTCGCTGTGCGCGCTGCTCTCCGCATGGGAGGCGAGCAACACGAGAAGGCATGGCAAGACTGCTTGGCATGCTGGCGGCTTGGAGAATGCATCAGCAACGGACCGATGCTTCTTGACCGACTCGCTGGGATCGGAATCCGAGACGTAGCGATGCGATCTACCGTTGCACTCGTGCAAGTTACTGATCTACCGATCGAAAAATTACGACAGATGCTCGTCGAAATCGACAACTTGCAGCAGCAGGTTGACCTCGCCCCTGCAGTCGATTTCTCCGAAAGACTCTACTTTCTCGACGCCACGCTGCGGCTCGCTACACATCGCCTCGGCGGCGCCGATGAAAGCTTCTCATTCTCTTTGCCAGTGGAAGTCGACTCGAATGTTGTGCTGCGAGTCGGCAACGAATGGTTCGATCGCTTCGTCGCAGCCGCGGCCCTGGCCGATCCAACTCGACGCCGAGCCGAAATGGAGGCGATTGAAGGGGAACTTCGCGATCAATTCGACGCTGCCTTGAGAAAGCCTTTAGCGTTAGCATTCAACCGGACGACCCGCAGCGAGTTCGTCGGCAGCATCCTCACAAGGCTACTGATGCCGAACGCCAGTCTTCTCTATCGGGCACAGGTTCGCGATGCTACCAACTATCAGCTGACGCGACTCGCCGTCTGTCTCGCCATTCATCACGCAACCGACGGCGAGTACCCCAAGACGCTCGAATCTCTCGCCCCCCGAGTGACGGCTAACATGCTGATCGATCCTTTTAGCGGCGAACAATTGATCTACAAGCGGTGCGAGGAAGGCTACCTGCTCTACAGCGTCTCCGCGAACGGGTTGGACGAAGGCGGCGACGACTACGAAACGCCAATCGTCGACGGCGAGTGGCTCAGCCCTGAGGCATGGAGCGAGTTCTCCCCCCCAGACTTTCTCGACGCCGACATCGTCATTCGCGTCCCGCTGCCGCCGCCCCCGCCGTTGAAACTGCCAACAAAACCGGCGTCCGACTACGCCGAGCCATAAGCGACGCCCAATCCGCGTGGCTTTGAGCCAACCTGTCGCTTAGAATGGAGCGAACCGTCACGGAGCTTCAAAATATGAGCCTGCAACTTCCTCCCGAACTGCAATCTGCCATGCAACCCTTTCTCGTCGCTGGTCGCTATACCGACGAAACGGAGTTGCTGCGCGACGCGCTCGCCGCTCTCAGCCGTGAGCGCGAGGTCGCCGAAATCCAATTGGGACTCGACGACGTAGCTGCAGGGCGCTACCGTCCCTTTGAAGAGATCGACGCCGAGATCCGCAAGAAGTTCGGCTTCAAGGGACCGTAAATGTCCCGGCTAGTCATTCTCAGCGATCGCGCTCACGCTGACCTCGAGATAAATTGCGAATGGTGGGCTGAGCACCGCTCCGCTGAGCAAGCCGAACGGTGGTACAACGCCTTCGCACTGGAAATTCGGTCGCTCGCGACGACAGCAGAGCAACATTCCAAAGCAAGTGAAAGCGACCGCTTCCCGTTCGAGCTCCGCCAACTCAACTTTGGCCTGGGGAGTCATCCCACCCACCGAGCGGTTTACATAATCCGCCCCGACATGATCTTGGTGCTCCGAATTCAACACCTTTCGCAAGACGCCCTCACGCCGGACGATCTCTGATCGCGTCAGCGATTTTGAGTAGCCAAACGTCGATTGCTACAAGTCCTTGCGTTAGGCGGTCGCCTGCTCCGCCGCTCCCGTCAACTCGCGCAGCCGCGTCTCCACCAAATTCGTCAGCTCCCGATTCAGCGACGCGAATTCCTCAAACCGCCCGACGCGGCGGCGCAGCTCCGGCAGCAGTTCGCTCGGCGCCAGGGGAGGGCGTTTGACTTTCGGCGTCTCGCGGACGATTTCGTGAATCCCGGCCATCGCACTTCCTTGTTTGATGCGGACGGTAACCTGCCGGCGAGCGGTCGCTCAGCCAGTCGTGAACGCCGCTCGCGCGGCTGATTGAATTTGTTCCAGCGGCAGCGAACGTTCTGCCGCGAGCTTCGCACACGCATCGTACTCCGGCGAGAACCGTTCGCTCCCATCAGGCAGCGTCGCGACGATTCCGCTCACTTCACCGTGAGCCGTCGCGACGGTCGTCGTCCGCCGCGGCAAGACGATGCGTTCGACCGTCGAGCGCCGCACGCCAAGCGCCGTCGTCTCGCGGAAGATCACTGCAGCGAGGGCCTCAGCATCCGCCGGCCGGCACTGGACGGCCAGCAGCACGCCTGGGCGGCTCTTCTTCATCGCGAGCGGCGTCGTCGACACGTCGAGCGCGCCCGCCTGCCGCAACCGCTCGCTCGCAAACCCAATCGCCTCGCCGGTGACGTCGTCGAGGTTCGTCTCGAGCAGCACGATCGTGTCGCTTGTCGAGGACGCAGTCTTGGCGGTCGTCTCGCCCACGAGCAACCGCAACAAATTCGGATGCGCGAAATCTTTCTGACCAGCGCCATAACCAATCGCTTCGACGGTCATCGCCGGCAGGGGGCCGAACTGGTCGACCAGCGCCGCCACAATCGCGGCCCCAGTCGGCGTGGTCAGTTCGCCTTCAGCAGCAAAGTCGGCCAGCGGAATGCCTCGCAACAGTTCGCCTGTCGCGGGCGCCGGAATCGAACACCGTCCGTGTGCAATCTGCACGAACCCGGTCCCCGTCGGCACCGGCGAGCAAACGATCCGTTCGACGCCGAGCAAGTCCCACGCGATCGCGCTCCCCACGATGTCGGCAATCGAATCGACGGCGCCCACCTCGTGGAAGTGGACCTTCTGAATCGTCGTGCCGTGCACCTTCGCCTCGGCCTCGGCGAGCTTGCCGAAGATCCGCAGCGCGAGCTCTCGCTGCCGCTCGGTCAGCACGCTGCCGGCGATCATCGCTTCAATGTGGTGCAAATGGCGATGCTTGTGCTCCGGCTCGTGCTCCACCGTTAGCTGCGTCGCGCGAAATCCGCACTTCTTCGTCTCTTGAACGACCAGCCGGCAGCTCGGCAGCCCCAGTGAATCGATCCCCGCCTGCACCGCCGCCAAGTCGACGCCCGCATCGACGAGGGCGCCGAGCGTCATGTCGCCGCTAATGCCGCTAGCACAATCGAGGTAAGCAATTCGCATCGTTCGCCAATCCATCCGCCCGCCAGCAGTGCTGGCGCCAGCGGTTCAAAGTTCACGTTGTTGTATCGTCGCCGGGCAGACCGTCATTGTAGGAAAGCTGCGGGAGGCCGGAAATCATGCCACGCCCGCCGCCGTTGAGCAAAAGTCACCGTTTCGTTACCCTCCGCCGCCTCTCTCAACACTCCGCCCCTCGACACAGGACGCGCCATGGCCGTTGCCTTCGCCGCTGCTGAGCACCACGCCGGCATCGCAGCGGCGCCGCTCCCCGCCCGGCTAAAGCTCCTGTTCATCGCCGCCAGTCGCGGCGCCGCCACGTGGCTCGCCAACGCCTTCGCCGTCGACGGGGCCGCGCAAATTACCGTCGAGGAAGCGATCGGCGAAGCGGCCGGCCTCGCCCGACTCCGCCACGAAGCGTTCGACGCCATCCTCATCGGCCACGAAGCGCTGATCTTCGACGGCCTCGAACTCGCGACGGCCCTCCGCACCGGCGGCCACGACGCACCGATTCTGCTCCTCGGTCACGAACCGCCGGCAACGCTCGACGCCCTCTGCTACGAGGCGGGCGCCGACGATTACTGCTGCCTCGCCGAGACCACTGTCCGCGGCCTGCTCTGGAAATTCTCCCGCGCGATCGAGCGTTCGACGCTCGCCCGCGAGAACCGCCGTCTGATCCAAGCCGAACGCCATCGCCTGCAGCAAGAGCGCCAAGAAGCAGATCGCCTGCTCGAACAACAGCGGGCGCTGATCGCCGATCTGGAAGAACTGCGCGAAGGCCGCCGCCCGCCGCCAGTCTCGCTGGCGCTGGTCGCCGACGCCGTCGCGGAAGACGACTCGCCCTGCATCGGAGTCGACCTCCTCGCGCTGACGCCGCGCGAGCCGCATCAGCTACCGCCGGAACTCGTGGCTCACTATCGCGAGCTGCTGCGGGCCTACGTCATTATGGGCGCCGGTAACCTCGCCCGCGAAATGTCCGACCTCGCGACGCTCCTGGCCGAGGCGAACGTCTCGGCCCAGCGAGCGCTGCAGCTGCACCTGCAAGTCCTCGAAGAACTGGTGCAGGGACTCGGCAATCGCAGCGCCCGGCACGTGATGAACCGGGCCGATCTGCTCGCTCTCGAGGTTATGAGCCACTTGGCAGACGGCTACCGGCAGCGCTATCATGAGCGCCGCCACCCAGCCCGCCAGCAGCTGCTGCCCGGGTTCGACCGGGCGGCATAAAAGCCACCGGCTCCGCCGGTGGACGAACTGCACCGTGGCCAGCGATTCGCAACGCGTCCACCGGCCGAGCCGGTGGCTCTCATTGTGAACTTGAGAACCTAACTGCATGAGCGACGCCACCACTACCGTCGAAGAGCTCCGCCAAATCGTTCGCCAGTTCGTCGACGAACGCGATTGGCGCCAGTTCCACGCTCCGAAAAACGTCTCGATGGCCCTCGCCGTCGAAGCCGCCGAGCTGATGGAGCACTTCCAGTGGCTCGATGTCGACGCCTCGCGAAAGCTGCCTGAAGACGCCGAGAAGCTTGCCGCCATTGGCGAAGAACTCGCCGATGTCATTGGTTACTCGTTCGCGCTCGCCAACGAGCTCGGCATCGACGTCTCCGACGCCATTCGCAACAAGATGGTGAAGAACCGCCTCAAATACCCGGCCGAGGAATTCCGCGGCCGGTATCGTCGCGATGGCTGAGCCAATCAAGAAACTCGCGATCGTCGGCGCCAGCGTTCGCGCGGCCGCCTTCTCCGCGCTGCGGGCCGGCTACGACGTCGTCGCCGCGGACCTCTTCGCCGACGCCGACCTGCGGGCTCACTGCGACGTCACCCGCATCGAATCGGGCTATCCCGAATCGATCGCCGACTGGCTCTCGCGCACCGAGTGCGACGGCTGGCTCTTCACCGGCGCCATGGAGAACCATCACGAGCTGATCACCTCGCTCGCCAAGCTGCGGCCTCTCGTCGGCTGCAGCGGCGGGGCGATCCGCGCCACTCGCAATCCACTCCTGCTGCAGCCGGTCATCCACGCCGCAGGGCTCTCGTTTCCTGAGACCGTCGAAACGCCCGACAAGCTGCCGCTCGATCGCTCGTGGCTCTGCAAAACCTACCGCAGCGCGAACGGCTCCGGCGTGTGGCTCCTCGACGGCGCTGAATCTCGCCAACGAGCGCTCGACGAAGAGGCTTACTTCCAACGCTTCATCGGCGGCGCCTCCGCGGCTGCCGTGTTCGTCTGCTCCCGCAACGGCTCGCAGTTGCTCGGCGTCACGCACCAACTCGTCGGCGACGCCGCGGCGCGAGCGAAGCCGTGGCACTACTCCGGCTCCGTCGGCCCGCTGCCCGTGAGCGACGCCGTCGCCGCGCAACTCGCACGGCTCGGCGAACTCCTCAGCGAACGCTTCAAACTCCTCGGCCTCGTCGGCGTCGACCTCGTGATCCATGGCGAGAAGGCCTGGATCATCGAGATCAATCCTCGCTATTCCTCCTCCGCCGAAATCGTCGAACGGATGACAGGCGTCAACGTCGTCGAGGCGCACGTGAACGCCTGCCGCGGCGAACTCGCGGAGCAACCGCCGGCCCCACGCAGCGGCAAGCCGGCCGCCAAGCACGACGACGAACCGCTCATCCACGGCAAGACAATCCTCTACGCCAAGCGCGAGGCAACGGCCAGCGACGAGTTCCACGCCTGGGCAATGAGCCAGTCGTCGCTCGACTCCACGGCCTGCCAACTCGCCGATATTCCCGCCGCCGGCGAAGGCATCGTCCCCGGTCAGCCAATCCTCACGGCGTTCGCCGCCGCCCCCGCCGCGAAGTACGATGGCGAGATGAAGCGGCTGCTCGCCCAAGTCGAATCCCGGCTCTACCCCGAGGAGTAAACGATGCGACTCGGAGTCGTCAGCGATTCGCACGGCCACGTCGAGGTGACCCGACCGGCGATCCGCATGCTGGAAAGCCTGCAGGTCGACCGCGTCCTCCACTGCGGCGACATCGGCTCGATCGCGGTCGTCGAGCTCTTCGCCCAGTGGCCCACCGATTTCGTCTTCGGCAACTGCGACTACGACCACGCCGAGTTCGCGGCGGCGATCGAGAGGGCAGGGCAGACCTGCCACGGCGCCTTCGGCGACCTCACGATCGCCGGCCGTCGCATCGCGCTCATTCACAGCGACGACCGCCGTCGCTTCCAGGAAACGATCCGCTCCGGCGAGTACGACCTCGTCTGCTACGGCCACACCCACGTCGCCGCCATCGAGCGGATCGGCGAAACGCTCGTCCTCAATCCGGGCGCCCTCTTCCGAGCGAATCCCCATTCGCTAGCAATCGTCGACCTGCCGACGCTTGAAGCAACGATCATCCCGCTGTAGCCGCATTCTGCCCCCGTCAGCAGCAGCCGTCCGCCGCTGCTGCTTCAGCATTGGGCACTCTCGCGGCCGCCGGCGCCGCCTGCAGCAGCAGGTCCGCCACCGGGCCCTAGCGACGAAAACACCGCTATTTCTCGCATGCTAGCGAACCAAACGGGCCGGAATTCCGTTCTTTTTATAGGCGGGCATGCCGTTTGCTTCCGATTATTGACCGAAGATTGTGGTAGTGGCCGCACGGTGCGCGAGCAAACGGCGGCTGCTTCACGACAAGGATGTTGCCCACGAATCTTCTTGGCGCGGTCGCGCTGCTGGTTTCACGAAGCCCCACGGCTTCCACAAACTGCGGCCCGAGTTTCGCCAAGGCGGAGAGTTGCGATGAACAACCGATTTGAAGGCCGTTCGCCGTTGAGCGACGTTGAACGGCAGATAGAGGAATCCGAAGCGTTGATTTGGGACCTACTCGACGACGAGTTGGACGAAGCCAATTTCGCCCGCTTGGTATCGCTGCTCGAAGAGAACTCAACCGTGCGTTCGCGCTACGTCGACTGCGTGCAGCTTCACGTCGACTTGCAGGAATACTTCGGCCAGAAAGCGCTCGATAAGAAGCAACTCGATGAGAAGCAACACGGCAGTACGCCGGTGGTCGCCAACGCCTTGCCCGGTTTGACAGGCCTGCCTGGCTTTCCGACGCTGATTCAATAATCGCCAACCAACGAACCATTTGAAACAGTGAGTTAGCCGGCGGCGCCGCGCCCGCCAGGGCCAACAGCGGCGCCGGCTAACCACGCAAGTCACGACTGCACCCCGTCGCAATCTGGGGCCTGCAACGTTTCCCACGCCTCCCTCCCGGGGCCCCAGATTGCGTTTTTCTCGTCGCTTGCGGCGTGAAATGAACGCCACTGGCTCCGCCGGTGGTTTCGATGCAGCGGTTTTCTTCTCCGCCCCCGCCAGCTATTCTGCGGGATTGTCGCGCACCTTCCGCCGCGACCGCGAACCCAGTTCCCGCGAAGTGGTCCTTGCTTGGCCCCCGTCGCTTTTCCCGTTCCCCCTGCCGAAAGTCCCTCCCACGGCTAAGAAACCTGCCAGCAAGGCGGCCAAAGGCGACGACCCCAACGAAAAGGTCATCGCCCACAACCGCAAGGCTCGCCATAACTACGAAGTCGTCGACACGCTCGAGTGCGGCATCATGCTCGTCGGCAGCGAGGTCAAATCGCTGCGCGCGGGGCTCGTCTCGATCGAGGAAGCCTACGCGCGGATGGAAAAGCGGGAGGTCTGGCTCGTCGCCGCCGACATCCAGGAATACAAAAACGCCAACGCCTGGAACCACGAGCCCAAGCGCCGTCGCAAGCTCCTCCTCCACCGTCGCGAGATCGACAAATTCGCGGGCTTCGCCTACGAGAAAAACTTCACGCTCGTCCCGCTAAAGCTGTACTTCAAAGAAGGCCGAGCCAAAGTCCTGCTCGGCATCTGCCGCGGAAAGAAGAACTACGACAAGCGCGAATCGATCAAGAAGGGCGACATGCAACGCGACATCGATCGCGCCATGCGCCGCGGCCGGTAACTCGCTGAGGCGCCCGCCTCTAGCCCCGGGCTCCGCCCGGGGGTCGCTCACCATTCCGCGCGACGACGCCACTCGGTAAGGAAACCCACCCCCGGGCAGAGCCCGGGGCTAATGAGAGCCGCAAGCGCCACCGCCTACTCCGCCTCAACGAGCAACGAAACCGCCTGCCCCGTCGTGCGGTGATTCAGCAACAACGCCAACGGCGACGCGGCTTTCCCCAGTTCCGTCGCCACATTCACCGGGCATTTCGGATCGGGCGTCTCGTAGTTCAGCGTCGGCGCCACCAGCCCGCGCTGCAGCCCGAGCAGCGTCATCGCCAGTTCCACCGCGCCGCACGCGGCGCCGACGTTGCCGATGTAGCTCTTCAGCGCCGTGACGGGCACGTCCCCCAGCGTCCGGCGAATCGCCGCCGCCTCAATTCGGTCGTCAATTTCGGTGCTCAGCCCATGGGCGCTCACATGCCCGACGTCGCCCGGCTTCACCCCGCCGGAGGCGAGGGCCGCCTCGATCGCCTGTCCAATCGCTTGCCCCGTCGGCTTGTACGATGCCGTCGCCGCCTCGTACCGCCGCCCGTAGCCGGCGATCCGCGCGAGTGGCTTCGCTCCCCGCGCCAGGGCATGTTCGCGGGTCTCCAGGACGAACATCGCCGCCCCTTCGCCGCCGACCATCCCGTCGCGATCGGCATCGAACGGCCGGCAAGCCCGCTCTGGCTCCTCAACCCGCTGCGACAGCCGAGCCCCGGCGTGCCAGATTAGATCCATCCAGCCAATGCTCGAACTCGCCCCGCCGGCCAGCATCACATCCGCATGCCCTCGCGCCACGACGTCGGCCGCCTCAATGAGCGCGAGCAGCCCCGACACGTCGCCCGCCACGATCGAGTTGCTCGGCCCGCGAGCATCATGGGCGATGCTCACATGGGCCGGCGCCATGTTCGGCAGGTACTTCAGCAGCCACAGCGGAAAGACCTCCCGCAGGCCCGTATTCCCCCAGCGGTTGAAATCGAAGATCCCGTCGCCCGAATCGCTTGCATGGCAGGCGGCCGCCAGTTCCGGCATTTCGGGGCAGAACATGTTCGACCCGCTCGTGACGCCCAGCCGGTCGGGGTCGATGTTCGCCCCGTCGAGCCCCGCCGCAGCCCACGCCATTTCCGACGCGGTAAAGCCGAGCTGCGTCTCCCGCGACATCACCTTGAGCGATTTCCGCGGTTTGACGAATTCCTTCGGGTCGAAGTCGGCCACGTCGCCGGCGATCGGAATCGGCAATTCCGCCTGCAGTAGCTCGGGCACGGCCCGGACGCCGCTTTCGCCCCGCTCGATCGACGCCCATACCGCGTCGGCGCCGACGCCAATCGGACAGACGATCCCCAGGCCGGTGACGACGACTTCAGGCACAGCGAGATCGCGGGGGAGGGGACGTGCGGGTGGCCCTGAAAAACTCGCCCGGAAACCGGGGGCCAGAATCTTGCCAGTCTAACTACGGCTCTAGGGGGCAACAAGCAGCAGGTCGGCCCCCTCCGGGCCAGGGCATCACCCCGCCCGGCAATTGGGCAGTTGTACCATTTGGGGGAGTGTCCGCACGGTGGGGTTCCGCTGACCTTGCCATCCGAGCAGCCTTGATCGAAGAGTTCGCCCCCCGCCGTCCGATCCAGACTTTTGGTTGGTGCACCGCCGCGGGGCAACGCACCGAACGACTGAGTGCGGGGCTTGAACGTGTCGCAGATCTCGATTTCCGAGCCGACCCGCGGGGCCGGCCCGCTGGGCGGGTTCTCGTTGTCGCAGGCTCGTACGATCGTCGGCGGATCGTTCCGCCCCAACCCCTGGATCTACTGGACCGACTTCCTCACGAGTTGGTCGATCGGCGTCGCCGCCTTCGCCGCGGTCACCCATCCGCAGCTTCTGGCGTCGAACGCCCTCTGGCACAACGCCGACCTCGCCGCCCGCACCGACTGGCACTGGCCAGCCACGGTCGCGATGTTCTTCGTGTCGTCGCTGCTCTACTACCGCTGCTCGTTGTTCATCCACGAGCTCGTCCACATCCGGGCCGACGAATTCAAAGCGTTCCGCTTCGTCTGGAATATGCTCTGCGGGATTCCCTTTCTGATCCCGTCGTTCGTCTACTACACCCATCTCGATCACCACCGCCGCAAGCATTACGGCACGCACGAAGACGGCGAATATATATCGCTGTCGAACATGCCGGCTCGCGCGATCCTGATCTACCTATCGCAGATCCTCGTGCTGCCGATCCTCGGCGTCGTGCGGTGGGGCGTCCTGACGCCGATGACCTGGTTCAGCCCGCGCTTGCGCAACTGGGTCCACCAGCACATGTCGTCGATGATCATGGACCCAAAGTACATCCGCCCGCTGCCGACGAAGAAGGCACTGCGGATCATTCGCATGCAGGAAGTTCTCTGCTTTCTCTTCATCTGCTTCGTCGGCGTGCGGATGACGATGAGCTACGGGCTGCTGTTTAACGAACCATTGCCGCCTTCGATGCTGCTGCAGATTTACCTCACCGGCGTGTTTATCGTCGCGATGAATTCGCTCCGCACGCTTGGCGCCCATCGCTGGACGAGCCACGGCACCGAGATGAACTTCGTCGAGCAAATGCTCGACTCGATTAACTACCCGCACGCCCCGCTCATCGGCGGGCTCTGGGCGCCGATCGGCCTACGGTTCCACGCGCTGCATCACATCTTCCCGACGATGCCATACCACGCGATGGCGAAGGCGCATCGCCGGTTGATGGCCGAGCTGCCCGCCGACTCGCCCTATCGTCAGACCGAGGCCCGCTCGCTGACGATGGAGATCATCCGCCTGTGGAAACGCGCCCGCGCGAACGAGCAGCAGCCGACCGAAGATCCGCAAACAATCACCCGCCGCAGCGCATAACCCCGCCCGAAGGGTATTCTTCAGGCCCAACGGGCCGCGCTATGATAGCCCAGGGCGCAGCCCTGGGAGAACGTTCGCAATTGACGCGAAAGCCCTGAAGGGGCGCGCTAAGGCTGGCGCGCCCTTACAGGGCTATCTTGCTAACGGCGGGACCTATCCAGGGCTGCGCCCTGGGCTTTCATGGCGCGGCCTTACAGGCCTGAATGCCGAAGTCCCTCTAGACTGTTCGGCGAGTTCACCCTAACTGCATCTCGCGAAGCGCTCTGCATGACGCGCAGCCAACAGAAGATCGTTCGAAGGCCGCCCATCAAACCTTACGCTGCTCCAGCTTCGGCAAGAACGCCGCAATGATCCCCATCAGCGGCAAGTACGCGCAAAACTGAAAGACCTGCTCCAAACTGGTCCGATCAGCCCAGTACCCCAGCACGGCCGCCGCGATCGCGCTAATTCCAAACGCGAAGCCAAAGAACAGCCCCGCCACGGCGCCGACTCGTCCCGGCAACAGTTCTTGAGCGAACACCAAGATCGCCGAGAACGCCGACGCCAAGATCGCCCCGATGAACACCGTCAGGACGATCGTCCCCACCATCCCGGCATGGGGCAGGGCCAGCGCGAATGGCGCCACGCCGAGGATTGAAAACCAAATGACGACCTTACGGCCAAACCGATCGCCCAATGGCCCGCCCGCAAACGTCCCCGCCGCCACCGCGAACAAGAACGCGAACGACGCCTGCAACGCCTGCTGATCGCTCAGCCCGAACTTCGTCTTCATATACATCGGGTAGTAGCTCGTGAAGCTCACGAGGTAGACGTACTTCGACAGCACGAGCGCCACCAACACGCCGATAGCGCTGGCTACTTGCCGCCGCGAGAGATAGGCGTGCCGCTGCGGCTTCGAGACGATTCCCTTCGCCGCTCGCGTCGCCAATTTCGCGTGATACCACGTGCCGATGCGAGTCAGCACGATAATGCCCGCCAACGCGATCAACGAAAACCAGGCGATGTTCCCCTGGCCGTAGGGGATCACGAGCGCCGAAGCGAGCAACGGCCCCAGCGACGTCCCGAAATTGCCGCCAACCTGAAACAGCGACTGGGCGAACCCGTGCCGCCCGCCCGCGGCCATGTGGGCCATCCGCGAAGCTTCAGGATGAAAGATGCTCGACCCCGTTCCCACCAGCGCCGCCGACGCCATGAGCGTCACCAGCGACCGCGCCTGAGAGAAACAAAGCAGCCCCACGAGCGTCAGCCCCATCCCAATCGCCAACGAATATGGCTTCGGCTTGCGATCGGTATACAACCCCACGACCGGTTGCAGCAGCGACGCGGTGAGTTGGAACGCGAACGTAATGAGGCCGATGTCGAAGTAGTCGAGCTTCAGCGAACCTTGCAAGAGCACATACGTCGCCGGAATCAACGACTGAATAATGTCGTTGAGCATGTGCGCCACGCTAATCGCCAGCAGCACCTTCAGCGCCGTCTTCTCGACGACCGGCGTCGACGGGGGCAACTCGCTGGAAAGGGCGGACGCGGCAGGGCTGCTCATCGGTGGGCTCGAAGTGCAAAGGGGCGAGACGAAAGTCATCGCCGGCAGGAGCTTGAATCTTACGGCAAGCAGGACCGCTCGACTATGCGACTGGTTCGCCCCGATGGCCCCGACGCACCCCTAACTTCGGAAAGCCGCGACCGCCATTGACGTGGCCGAAAATGGCACGTTGTTTTCGGCGGCGGATGGCGCCACACTAAACGAGCGTTCACTGCGCGCTCAGAGGCAGATTCGCAGCATGCCAGCCCCCCTGTGGGAGGCGTCTCCGACGCCGATGACGGCCGCCACTCCAGACGACTCTGACGTGGCAAAACCCACCGGCAGCAACCGCTCGTTGTCGAGCCTTTCGCAGTCCCGGAGCCACTTAGTGTCGCGTCAAATGCGACACTAAAACACGACGTGACATCGCAATCTCAATCACCGCAACAAGTTACCGCCAATGCTTAGTGTCGCCTAAAATCGCGTTTTGCAAATGAGCCCAACGCGACACGACAGCAAACGCAACTTCCAACGAAGGAGACGAGCGACCGTGAAGCTCCACGAACGCCAACGGCGTTCCATCATCCAGCCCGGGGTTGATCGCACAGCGATCTACCCCGGTTAACACCCCCGCGCAACACCCACAACCCTGAAAGGGTTGCAGCCAACGCACAACTCAAATCAACGCGCCAATTAAAGAGTCATTTAGTAAAATCATCTTCACGGCGATTCCGCCGCGATCCGTTCGATCAGCAATTCGGAGCGGCCGATGTTGCAGCAAGAACTCCTGACGCTCCTGCCAACAGAGCTTCGCTACGAGCGCATCCCGCTCGCCGACGGCGACAATGCGCTCGGCCCTTGGCTGGCGGCCATCGGCAAGTATGTTGAGCCTCCCGACGATACTCCTGGCTTGTCGGTGATTCTCTACGGTTGCTGCGAAGAGGAGACGCCCCCCAAGCCGACCGTCGACGATTGGCGCCGACTCGACGACTGGCTCGCCGCCAACGCTACAGCCATCGATCTACTCGACGCTGGGATCGCCCGCGGCCGGCTACAACTCAACGCGCAACTCCGGACGTCGCTGGAGCCCCAGCCGATTATCGTCCCGGCGAACGATCTACGTAATTTTGGCAGACTCCTCGCCATTCGCGCGCAACGCTTGTGCAAACTCGGCGACTCGACGGCCGCGGTCGCCGACTGCATGCGTCTGCTGCAAATGAGCCGCATGGTTCTGCAGGGTGAGGGCTTCTACCTCGACATGTTGGTCGGGACGGCCTTACGCTCGTGCGCCGCAAACGCCATCGCCTCCGTCGCCAGAACGGATCTCCCTCCAGCGACGCGCCATCAGCTTGAAACCGCGATCACCGCCTGGCTGCCGATCGAGGACGCGATTGCCTCGGCCATTCGCATCGAGATTGCCGAGTCGGCCCTCTCCACGCTGGCGTTGCTCCCTGAAACGAACGATCTGGACGAGCTGCTCGATGCCTTCATCCTCGGCTTCTACAACTCGGCGGAGCAGGCGGCGGCGATGGCGGAGTTCAACGCAGAGATTGCTCCCGACGAACAGCTTTTACAACGCCGAACGGAACTGCGGCGACGGCAACTGCGATTGCTCCTCGACGGCCACCCACGCCCGTTCGACAAGGCTGCCACAACTCGACTGCTCGGCGAGCTCGCGCTCGACAGCATCAACGAAGTGCGCGACCCGCAGTCTCAGGAGAAGGGTTGGGCGCCTCGATTGGCAAGCAAACTCCGCCGACATTGGCGGCCGACGGAAGACGAACTACTCGCAGCGGCTTGGCCACATGCGCTTCACCCTGCTTACGAATTGACGGCCTTCGGCGACGATGAGGCAGCAGCCGCGGAACGAGCGAGCAGCGTGGAACTAATGGGCAGGGAGTATGCCAGCTACTACGTCATGCCGACCGATGCGCAGCTGACCCGCCAGCAAAAAATCCTGCGGAAGATCGACAACCCGATCGGGCGCGTCGTCGCGTCGATTCTCGCCTCCTTTCCAGGATTGCAAATGCTGACCGATCGCGGACGCAGCGACCAGACGGCGGCGCAACAGGCGTTGGCTTCAGCGGCGGCAGCTTGAGGCGCCGTGTTTGGAATACGGACCGATTTTTGTCAGTTCTTGGCTGCAGCGATCGAATAGGCTGGCGGCGCGTGCGTGGCGCTCCGGCGGGTCGTTGACCCGCGGCTACTTTGCTCACGCCGTGCGGTCGAAGTAGGCGAAGCTTCCTTGGATTTGCGACCATGTCATCGTCACCCGCGCATAGTTCGCGCCCCACGGATTGAAGAGCGTGATCGTCTGCGTCTTCGCGTTGTAGCCGACTACTGCGTAGGCGTGCCCGCCGACGACCGTGTTCGACGCGGGCGTCCCCTTCGACGCGAACTCAATCATCTTCCCTTGGTTGAAGGCCGTCACGAAGACGTTGAAGTTCGCCGCCGAACTCGTCTGCGCGAACGCGATCGTCGCTTGGCCGGTGATGTGGCCGAGCGCGGCGTAACAGTAGCCGCCAGCGATCGCGGCGTACGAGTTCTGCCCCGAGCCGCTGAGGCCCGCCCGCTGCCAGCCCATTTCGTTCAGCTGCACGTAGCCCTTCTCGGCCAGCATCGTCCAGAGTTCGTTCCCGGCGCTCGCCGCCATCTGGCCCATGCCGGCGTAGATGAATCGCCCCGCGCCGTCGGTCGGCAGGGTCGAGTCGACCGTCACGTACGCCGCCTGCCCGCCGTTGTAGAACCGCAGCGTGTAGGTGCCGTCGCCGTTGACGATGAACATATTCGTCACGGCGGCGGGGTTCTTCAGCGCCACCTCGGCCAGCGACGCCATGAAGTAGCAATCGCCGACGGCGCCCTGTTTGATGTCTTCGTAGCTGGCGCCGTTTACGAACAACTGGCCAGCCGCCTGTTTGTATGTCCCAGACGCAACCGGGCGATCGTTGCCGAGGAACCACTTGCCAATCAGCTTCTCGAGCTGCGCGGAACTCGAGTTGACCGTGAGGTTGCCGAGCGCGCCGCCGAGATACTTCGCATTGGCAGGATTGGCCGAAACGATGTAACTCGTAAGCTTGCCAACGTACTCCAGCGTGCCGAACAGCTTCGTGTTGGCGGCGATGTCGCGCAGGTCGGCGAGTTCGGACGAATCGACGACGTTGCCGTCCTGCACGTTCCGCAGCAAGGCGAGGGCGTCTTTGCGATCGATCACCCCGTCTTGGTACAGCGAAGCGCCAAGCGTGCGAAGCGCGGCATCGCGGATGTTGGCTTCAAACCAATTGACCGGCTTCGGCGGGGCAGGCGTCGGCACCGCTTTGCCGGCGACGGTCGCGACGCCCGCTACCGTCACACGGAACGATTGATTGCTGAACAGCACCTCGCGCCCGTCGGCGAGCTTCACGCGATCCGAACCAATGTCGCCGTTGACCGTCACGTCCTCGACCAGCGCCTGCGCGCCGCCGTTCGCAGTGCTGTTGAGCGAGACGACGTCCGTGCCGCCCAGACTATTGACGACGATCGACTTCACGTCGGCCGCGGCCCAACTGCCGTTGACGTTCGCCACGGAGATGCGGTCGCCCGTCTGCCGGAAGTTGATCGTATCGTTGCCCGCCGTGCCGGTGACGGTAAGCACGCCGGCGTTGAAGCCAGCCGTAATGGCGGCGGCCATCACTTCGCGGCGTTCGAGCGGTTCAAACTGAAGGCTACGCGAGCGGACTGCAGGCTGTGACTTCACTTGATTTACCCACGATGAGAAGAGAAGGGCGGTTCATCGACGGCGATCGCTGCACAGAGCGAGTTGATCGACAGCGAACCGTAGCGAAGAGGCGGGAGCCGCGTTGGCGAGGAGGCGAGCGCTGCGGCAGGGCGGACCTTGAAAAGCTATCTCAGGGAAAGGGCTTTGCGCGCCGCGGCCTGGGGCGTTTCGCCCCGCAAACAGCCGAAAATTGGGCCGTTTATTTCGGTTGGGGCGCAGCGTGGCGAAACGGCAACATCGTCATTGGCGCCGCGCACACTTTAGCCCCGGGCTCCGCCCGGGGGTCGGCCGCCACTGCAGTAGACGTCGCCCTACGCGGCGTCACCCCCGGGCGGAGCCCGGGGCTAGGGAAGCGGCTACTTCGCGACGGCCCGTACGGCTTCGAGGTGTTCCGCCAGGAACTTCCGCAGTCCGCCGCGGGTGAGGTCTTCCGGCGTGATGAACCGCAGCTTCACGGCGTCGTAGCCTTCGCTCCCCGGCTGAATCAGTTGCTTCACGCCGATCTCCGCCACGCGGCCCGTCGCGAACGCCCCCGCAGGGCCATGCAGCGAGACGTCGACGCCGACGGTCCGCTTGGTTTGCACCGTCGCCCACGGAATCCGCTGCCCCGGAATCATCAGGTGCACCACCTGCTGATTGTTCCACAAGAACTGCGGCGCCGTCTTCCCATCCCCATTCGGACTCGCCGCTTCAGCAGCTAGTCCCGCCGCGGCGGTCGTCTCCAATAGCTCCAACAGTTCCTCGAGCGTCTCTTGCGGCCAAGCCACCTTCTTCCCCGGCGGGAAGCCTTTGCGCGCAAGATGCCACTTCTTGCCGAGCACCTTCCACGGCATCACGTCTTCAGGATTCTTGCGGACGCGCTCGGTGAACTTCTTGAACCCTTCGACGGCCAGTTCCACCATCGACCAGAACGCCGGCGTGTTCAGTTCATCCCAACCGTGGGCGAAGACCTGCACCTCTTGGAACGGGCCGCGGAGGTTCTTGCACTTCACGCGCGGTCCGTTGCCGTAGGTTTCGATCTCGGCGAGATCGTTGAACGGCGGCAGGTTGAGCTCCGCCGTAAGCCGCTCGGCGTTGAACGTCCGCTTTGCCGTGCGGAACTTCAGCTTCAGCACCCAGGGCTCGCCGGTGATTGCGTGGAAGAACCACCCGTCCGACTTCTTCGGACCGTTGATCTCGACGATCGTGCGGTGCGACCAGTCGGTCGGCAGGAACGATTCGCTCAGCTGGTGAACCCGCTCGTCAATCGCGGCGAGAATCCGCCCGTCCCACCGCACCGGATCGCCGCTGCGCGAGACGCGGTCCTCGACGTGCCACTTCCGGCCATCGAGTTCCCACGGCATTTTTACTTCTTTGCCGAGGTCGTTGATGTCGAGGTCGCCATGCCGCTTTGCTTCGGCAGCAGCGAAGTCGTACGGCTTGCGTTCGACGTGCGGCCCTTCAGCGAGGATCGGCACGAGCGCGAACGCCGTATGCGATGGGAACCCGGCCGGCGGGTTGCTGAGGCCCGGCCCCTTCGCTGCTGGTTTCTTCTTCGCCTTCGACGTTCCGCCCTCAGCAGCCTGCATCTGCTCGACCAACTGCTCCGGCGTCCCCTGGCCGACGACGCTGCCGCCGCCGGCGCCCGCTTCGGGGCCGATATCGATCAGCCAATCGCACTGCTTGATGACGTCGAGGTTGTGCTCGATCACCAGCACCGTGTTGCCGAGGTCGACGAGGCGATGGAGCACGTCGAGCAACTTGGCGATATCGTCGAAATGCAGACCGGTCGTCGGCTCGTCGAGAATGTAGAGCGTCCGGCCCGTATCAGGCCGCGCGAGTTCCGCGGCGAGCTTCACGCGCTGCGCTTCGCCGCCCGATAGCGTCGCGGCGCTTTGGCCGAGCGCGACGTAATCGAGGCCTACGTCGCAGAGCGTTTGCAGGATCTTGCGAACCTTCGGAATGTTCTCGAATAGTTCGCGCGCTTCGCCGCACGACATTTCCAGAACGTCGGCGATCGAGCGGCCGCGGTACTTCACGTCGAGCGTCTCGCGGTTGTAGCGATGCCCCTGGCAGGTGTCGCAATCGACCCACACGTCGGGCAGGAAGTGCATCTCGATGCACTTCTGGCCGGCCCCCTCGCAGTCGTCGCAACGACCGCCGGGGACGTTGAAGCTGAAGCGCCGCGCCGCGTAGCCGCGGACCTTCGCCTCGGGGAGCTGCGCAAATAGCTCGCGGATGAGATCGAATACACCGGTGTACGTTGCGGGGTTCGACGAAGGCGTGTTGCCGAGCGGCCGTTGGTCGACGCGGATTACCTTGTCGATCTGCTCAACGCCGGCAATGCCGTCGTGGTTGCCGGGGACCGTCTTCGCACGATGGAGTTGGCGAGCGAGCTGGTTGTAAAGAACGTCTTCGACCAGCGAGCTCTTGCCGCTCCCCGAAACGCCCGTCACCGCGGTGAGCGTGCCGAGCGGGATCGTGACGTTGACGCCCTTCAGATTATTGTGGCGAGCGTTGATAATCCGCAGCGATGAGGAAGGGAACGTCGACGGCGGCAGCGCGGAAGCCTTCGCCTTCGACTTGACGGTTGCTTTCGTCTTCTTGCCATCGCCGGAGGGATCTTCGCTGAGGACGCGGCGATTCTTGATCACCGGAATCGCCTTCTTGCCACTGAGGTACGGGCCGGTGACGCTGCCGCGCTTCTTGCTCACTTCCTCCGGCGTGCCGCGAGCGACGATGTCGCCGCCCAGCTTTCCAGCCGCCGGACCGAAATCGAGTAGCCCGTCGGCGCCGGCGATCACGTCGCGATCATGCTCAACCACAAGCAGCGTGTTGCCGAGATCGCGGAGCTTGTGCAGCGCGCCGACTAGGCGCGTGTTGTCGCGCGGATGGAGGCCGATCGTCGGTTCGTCGAGCACGTAGAGCACGCCGCAGAGGCCGCTGCCGACTTGGCTCGCTAGGCGAATCCGCTGCGATTCGCCGCCCGAGAGCGTCGGCGCCGAGCGGCCGATCGTGAGGTACTCGAGGCCGACGTCGCAGAGGAACGTCAGTCGATTGCGGATCTCGCGGATGAGCTCGCCGGCAATCTTCTTCTGCGCAGCGGGGAGCTTCCACTTGTCGACCGTCGGCAGCAGTTCGCCAAGCGGCAGGCGGCAATACTCGTCGATCGTGCGTGTCTGGAACCGCACCGCGGCGGAATCGTCGCGCAAGCGGCTGCCGCCGCACTGGCTGCATTCGATTTCATCGACGAGATGTTCGAGCCGGCCGCGCAGACGCGGCGACAATCGCGATGCTTCCTCTAGCGCCGGGTACAGCCCCTTGTATTGGAACCGGAATGCAGAGAGCCGCGACCGGCGGTCGCGGTCTTCGGCAGCGCTGGTACCGCGACCACCGGTCGCGGCTTTCTGAACGGTGTTTTGCGGAACGACGTCGATCCATTCCTCCCCCGTACCGTACATCACCAACCGGCGATTGCGCGGCGACAACTTATCGAACGGCACGTCGATCGGAATGCCGAACCGGTCGTGCAGGGCGCCGAGCATCGCGGCGAACAGCGGCTGCTTGACGTTCGGCCAGACGAGGATCGCCCCCTCGGCGAGGCTCATCGACATGCTGCGGAAGAGCGACGCCGGGTTGGCGCCGACTTCGGTGCCGAGGCCTTCGCACGCCCCGCACCAGCCAAGCGAACTGTTGAACGAGAAGTGATGCGGCGACAGCGCCTCGAAGCTCCGATTGCACTGCGTGCACACAAGGTGCTGGCTGTGGACCTTCACCGGCCAACGCGTCTCCGGCTGCTTGTCGTCGACGATCGCCAGATGCAAGACGCCGCGGCCGAGCGAGAGGGCGCTCTCGATACTGTCGGCCAGCCGCCCACGACCATCCTTACGGATCGTGATGCGGTCGACGATCACCTCGACGTCGTGCTTGCGGCGGCGATCGACGGCCGGCATGGCGTCGAGCTCGAAGGTTTGGCCATCAACGCGGACGCGCAGGTAGCCGTCTCCCTTGAGCTTCGCCCACAGCTGCTCGTACTGCTCGCCCTGTGCGAGCGTGAGCGGCGCCATCAGGTACGCCTTCGTTCCCTCGGGCTCGCTGAGCACGGCAGTGATGATCTCGTCGGGCGACTGCGTGCCGATGGGGATATCGCAGTCGGGACAGTGCATCTGCCCGAGCCGCGACAGCAGAATGCGGAAGTAGTCGTAAATTTCGGTGACCGTGCCGACGGTCGAGCGCGGCGTGTGGCCGGTCGTGCGTTGCTCGATCGCGATCGCCGGGGAGAGGCCTTCGATATGCTCAACGGCTGGCTTCTGCAGCTGGCCGATGAATTGGCGGGCGTAGCTCGACAGGCTCTCGACGTACCGCCGCTGTCCCTCGGCATAGATCGTATCCATCGCGAGCGAGGTCTTGCCGCTGCCGCTCGGGCCGCAGCAGACGGTCATTTCATCGCGTGGTACGGAGACGTCGACGTTGCGGAGGTTGTGCTGCCGGGCGCCGCGGACGGTGATGTGCGTCGCTTGCGGAACGGGGACGCGCTTCGAGTTCGCGGCTTGTTGGGCGGCGATCGATTTGGGCGTTTTGACGCCAAGGTACGGGGCGAGCGAGAGACCGGTGTGGGAGGGTAGCAATGGGGAATGGGGAGTGGGGGATGGGGAGGAGTCGGCGTCGGACTTTTTGCCCTTCGCCATTCCCCCTTCAGCATTCCCTATTGCCTTCAGAGCATGATCAACCATTTGCTCGGGCGTGCCCGCCATGACGACTTGCCCGCCTGCTTTGCCACCCTCGGGGCCGATCTCGATCACCCAGTCGGCCGTCTTGATCACGTCGAGGTTATGCTCGACCACCAGCACCGTGTTGCCGACATCGACGAAGTCGTGCAGCACCTTCAGCAGGAGTTCGATGTCCGCGAAGTGGAGGCCGGTGGTCGGCTCGTCGAGCAGGTACATCGTCCGGCCGGTCGACTTTTTCACCAACTCGCGGGCGAGTTTGATGCGCTGCGCCTCGCCGCCCGACAGGGTAGGGGAGGGCTGCCCCAGCTTCATGTAGTCGAGGCCAACCGCGTGGAGCGTTGCCAGCCGATCGTACACCGCGGGCACGTTCTCAAAATGCTCCATCGCCTGCTGGATGTCCATCTCCAACACTTCGGCGATCGACTTCCCTTTGAACAGCACCTGCAGCGTTTCGTGATTGAACCGATGCCCCTGGCAAACCTGGCAGGTGATCCACACGTCGGCGAGGAAATCCATCTCGAGCTTGTTCGAGCCGTTGCCGCTGCACGCTTCGCAGCGGCCGCCGACGACGTTGAAGCTGAACCGCCCCGGCTTGTAACCGCGACGCTTCGACTCCGAAAGCTGCGCGTAGAGATCGCGGATCTCGTCAAACACCTTGATGTAGGTCGCCGGGTTCGAGCGCGGCGTGCGGCCGATCGGCGTCTGGTCGATCGCGATCAGCTTGTCGAGCTGCTCGATTCCTTCAATCCGATCATGATCGCCAGGCGTTCCTTTGCCCCCCATAAGATCGCGGAGCAGCGACTCGCTGACGATGTCGTTCACCAGCGAGCTCTTGCCGCTGCCGCTGACGCCGGTGACGCAAACGAACTTGCCGAGCGGAATCTCGACGTCGACGTTCTTCAGGTTGTTGTGCCGCGCGCCGACGATGCGAATCGTGGGGAACTCGTTTGGCTCCACCTCCGGCGCTGCGGGAACAGGGCCGCGGAACCGCGTCGGCGTCGTGGGCCGAAACGGCGTGACGCGGCGCTCTTTGGGAACTTCGATCTTCCGCGCCCCGCTGAGATACGCGCCGGTGACGCTCTCCTTCGACTTCTCAACGTCTTTCGCCTTGCCGATGCCGACGACCTTGCCGCCGCGCACGCCGGGGCCGGGGCCGAAGTCGATGATGTGGTCGGCCGCCCGCATCGTGTCTTCGTCATGCTCGACGACGACCACGGTGTTTCCGAGATCGCGGAGCCGTTCGAGCGTCGCCAGCAGCCGATCGTTGTCGCGCGGGTGAAGGCCAATCGACGGCTCGTCGAGAATGTAGAGCACGCCGACGAGGCCGCAGCCGACTTGCCCGGCCAGGCGAATCCGCTGCGATTCGCCGCCCGAAAGCGTCGGCGCCGTGCGGTCGAGGCTGAGGTACTCGAGGCCGACGTTCGTGAGGAACCCCAGTCGGCCGCGGATTTCCTTGAGCGCTTCCTCGGCAATTTGCTGCTGCGTGTTGTCGAGAATCAGTCCGCTGAAGAACTTCTCGACTTCCGAAATCGGCATGTGGCAGAGATCGGGCAGCGTCAGCGTCGGCGCCTCGGCGAACGCTTCGTCGGCTGTCGTGATCCGCACCGCGCACGCTTGCGCGTTGAGCCGCTTGCCATGGCAGTCGGGGCAGCGGATGACGTTCATGAACTGTTCGAGCTTCGCGATCAGCGATTTGCTCTTCGCCGTGCGGTATTTTTCGAGCAGTTCGGGAATGACGCCGTCGAACGTCCCGCCGTACTTTTGCGACGCCTTGCCGTTGCGCCAGGTGTAGGTGATGTGCTCGCTGCCGGTCCCCCACAGCCAAATGCGGCGATCCTCGTCGCTCAGATCGCTCCAAGAGGTTTCGAGCAAATAGTTATCGCCGAGCGAAAGCTTGCGATCCATCGTGTCGGCGACGCCGGCGTAGATATGCCGCTTCCACCGGCCGAGATCTTTCCACGAGCCGATCAGCTCAATGGCTCCGCCGCCGAACGACAGCGACGGATCGGGCACGAGCTTCTCAGGATCGAAGCTGAACATCTCGCCCAGCCCGTCGCACGAAAGGCACATCCCCTGCGGACTGTTGAAGCTGAAGAGCTGCGGCGTCGGCGGTTGGAAGCTGATGCCGCACGAGTTGCAGGCGTAGTCGGCGCTCAGGGTGATGTCGCCCGGCTGGCCATTCCCTTTATGCCGACCGCGCGCCGCGGGAGCGGCGGCTTCGGGAGCTTCCTCTTCGTCCCCCTCTTCGGCAGCAGCAGGCGCCGCCTTCTTGCGGCCGCGCGCTTTCGGCGCCGTCGGCTCCTCTTCTTCATCGCCAGGCGCGAGCTCAGCGCGATCTTCGTCATCGAGCTCAAGCGCCGGTTGAGCCACGTCGACTTCGGGCGTCACGATGAGATTACCGTCGCCCAGCTTGAGCGCCAGCTCCACCGCCTCGGCCAGCCGCGTCCGAATCGTCGGCCCTGCAACGAGGCGGTCGATCACCACTTCAATATCGTGCCGCATCTGCCGATCGAGCGATTGCGACTCGTTCAGCAGCACCACCCGGCCGTCGACCCGCGCGCGGACGTAGCCCTGCTTCTGCAGATCTTCGAACAGGTCTTTGAACTCGCCCTTCTGCCGGCGAACCACCGGGGCGAGGACCATGAACTTCGTCTTGGCCGGCAACTGCTCGATCCGGCCGATGATTGCCTCGCGGCTTTGGGCGGTGATCACCTTGCCGCACTGGGGGCAGTGCCCCTGGCCGACGCGGGCGTACAACACCCGCAAAAAGTCGTAAATCTCGGTGATCGTGCCGACAGTCGAGCGCGGGTTGTTGCCTGAGGACTTCTGCGAAATCGAGATCGAGGGGCTCAAGCCGCTGATGTGGTCGACGTCGGGCTTGGGCATTTGGCCCAGGAATTGGCGGGCAAACGTCGAGAGGCTTTCGACGTAACGCCGCTGCCCTTCGGCGAAGAGGGTATCGAACGCCAACGAGCTTTTACCGCTTCCCGAGACCCCCGTGAGGCAGATCAGCTGGTTGCGGGGAAGGGTGACGTCGACGCTCCGCAAGTTGTGCTCGCGAGCGCCTTTGATAATGATGTCGGAGGCAGGCATGCGGGGAGTTCGGCTGGAGGCTGCAGATCGCCAAGGGGTGCGTCCTGCGTCAGCCCCGACCAAGCTCGGTCGAGGCTAGGCTTCGTGTTGTCAATTTTTGCAAGCAAATCGAATCCCGTATTGTACGCCCGTCCAGCAAGAATCCAACGGCACAGTTTTCAGGCCGCCGCAAACGCCACACACTCCGCACGGAGCCGACTCCCGATGCCTACGATTTCCCGCACGTCGCTCCTAGGCCTGATGTGTCTCGCGCTCGGCGCCAGCATTGCCGCGCCCGCCCGCGCCACGGAGCCGAAGCCCTGCAATCCCGAAGTTTGGGCCGACGCGATCGCTAAGTTCGAAGAGGAGGATAAGAAAATGCCGCCCCCAAAACAGGGCGTTCTGTTTCTCGGCTCCAGCAGTATCCGGCTGTGGGACGTGCAGAAATCGTTTCCCGACATGCTCGTGGTGAACCGCGGGTTCGGCGGTTCGCAGATTTGCGATTCGACCCACTATGCCGAGCGGCTGGTCAACATCCACGAACCGCGAGGCGTCGTCTTCTACGCCGGCGACAACGATATCGCCGGCGGCAAGTCGCCCGAACAAGTCCGTGACGACTTCCGGGCGTTCGTCGAAAAGGTCCGCGGCCCGCAGCCGGAACTGCCGATCATCTTCCTCGCGATCAAGCCGAGCATCGCCCGTTGGAAGCTGGCCGACAAGATCAAGGAAGCGAACCGGCTGATCGCGGAAGACTTCGACGAGATGGGCAACATGACCTACGTCGACGTCTGGCCCGGTATGCTCGACGAACAAGGCGAACCGCGGAAGGAACTATTCGCCGACGACGGGCTGCATATGAACGACAAGGGCTACGAGGTCTGGACGGAGTTGGTGACGCCGCTGGTGGAGAAGAAAGACTAACCACGGAGGTGGAATTCGTAGGGTGGGAAGCAGCGCAGCGGAATCCCACCTTCTAGGCATCCACACTCGCCCAGCATCGCAGTTCGGAATGCTACGCGGGAAGGTGGGTCTTCGCTGCGCTATGACCCACCCTACGTTGAATGACGCAGCATGACCGCTTGGCCAGACTACGAACTGCTCGACTTCGGCGACGGTCGCAAGCTGGAGCGGTTCGGCGAGTGGACGCTCGATCGCCCTTGCCCCACTGCGGTGGACCTTGCCAAGTCGAAGCCGCAAGCCTGGCGCGGCGCGATCGCCCGCTTTGAAGGCGATCGCGCCGCCGATGGCGAATGGTCGCCCGTCGTGGCTAAGTGGCCGCAGCGCGAAGTGACGCTCGATGTGCCGCTCGGCGCCGAGCGTTCATTCCGCATGCTGCTCGAACCGCTGCCGTCGGGGCAGATCGGCATCTTTCCGGAGCAGTTCGACAACTGGGCGTGGATTGCATCGCGAGCTGCGGCCGCAGCGACGCCGCTCAATGTGCTCAATCTATTCGCCTACACCGGCGGCAGTTCGCTAGCCGCCGCGGCAGCCGGCGCAAACGTTGTGCACGTCGACGCGGCGAAGAGCGTCGTCGCCCGCGCGCGAGAGAATGCCGCCGCCTCGGGACTCGCAGAACACCCGATTCGCTGGATCGTCGAAGACGCCGCGAAATTCTGCCGCCGTGAAGTGAAACGCGGCAACCTCTACGACGCAATCATCCTGGACCCGCCCACCTACGGTCACGGCCCCAAAGGCGAGGAGTGGAACGTCAAACGCGACCTGCTGCCGCTTTTGGAACTTTGCGGCGAACTAACCGACCGCCGCCCGAAGTTCCTGCTGCTCACCTGCCACTCGCCCGGCATTGGCCGAGCAGAGCTCTCCGCCTACCTCAGCGAAGGGATCTTCGGCGCCTGCGGCCAACCGCCCCGCACGCTCGAACTCTCGCTACAAACCGCCGACAACCGCCGCCTCCCCAGCGGCATCGCCGCCCGCTGGCCTGGGTAATTCCACATGCAACACATCACCAGTCGCCAAAATGCCCGCGTGAAAGAAGCCGCCAAGTTGCGCCTCGCGCGGCAACGGCAACAGCAGGGGCGGTTCGTCATCGACGGCGCCCGCGAACTGCTGCGAGCGATTAGTTCCGGCATCGAGATCGTCGAAGCCTTCATCTGCGAAGCGCGCTGCCGCGACGCCGAAACGCAGCAAGCGGCGGAAGCCGTTAGCAACTCCCCCGCCGTTGTGGCGACGGTCACGGAAGAAGTCTTCGAAAAACTCTGCTTCGGCGAACGAACCGGCGGGGTGCTCGCGATCGCCCGCACGCCGGTGCGAACGCTGGCGCAGCTCAAGCTACCGGCCCAGCCGCTCGTGGCGATCATCGAAGGGGTCGAGAAGCCCGGCAACGTTGGCGCCATCCTCCGCAGCGCCGACGGGGCAGGGGTCGACGCCGTCGTGATCGCCGATCCGCGGACCGATCTTTTCAATCCGAACGCAATCCGCGCGAGCCTCGGGACGATCTTCGCCCACAATGTCTGCACGGCGACGAGCGCGGAGACGCAAGCGTGGCTCCGTTCGCAAAGCATCCCCGCCTTCGCCGCACGGCCCGATGCGACGCAACTTTACACCGAAGTCGATTACCGCGGCGGCGCGGCGATCGTGCTGGGAAGCGAGGCTGAAGGGCTTACCGACGCCTGGAGCGGCGATGCGGTGACGGCGATTGGCCTGCCGATGCGCGGGATTGCCGACAGCCTTAACGTGTCGGCGACGGCCGTCGTGCTCTTTTACGAGGCGCAGCGGCAGCGAACAGTGACGCCTTGACGGGGTCGGGGGCCTTTTGCCACTGGTTGGTCTGCTCTAGCAGCAAAGTCGCTAGTGGCAAAAGGCCCCCGACCCCCTCTAACTTCACTACGCCGCAGGCGCAGCCAGCTTCGTAAACAGCTCGCCACCGGTCTTATTGATCTCGCGAACCGGCTCCCAATCCTTCTTGTACTCCACCGGCGCGAACTTCACGCTCCCCGACTTGCCTGGGCCCGCCTCGAGCCCAGTTCCCTTCCAGTCGAACGTCGTGAATGTCTCGACAATGCCGTCGCGCAGTTCAGGCTTCAAATTGTGAGCGTAGCCGAGGACGCCCGGCGGGTAGGGCTTTGACTCATAAACGACTTTCACGTCACTCTCGGCGATATCGCCGTTGGCGATCATGCGGGCGAGGATATCGCTCGCCACCGCGGCGGCGGCGAACTTCTTCTCAGCAATGCCCTTGATCGAATTCTCGTGTCCATACGAAAAACCCCAGCTGTAGTCGCGTTCCGGCTGTAGGTCGTGCTCATTCATCAACATCACCAGCGCGGCCGTGCATCCGCTGTTCGAACGCGGCCGCACGAACGTCATCCGCTTCCCTTTCAAATCTTCCGGCTTTGCGATGTCGCTGTCGGCCGGGACGATGATCTTCATCGTGTAGCTGAAGTTGCCGTCGGCGTCGGCGAAGCATGCAGCAGGTACGAAGCCCGCCTCGTTAACGGCTTCCGGCGTTTCGCCGGTGGCGAACGCCGTCACTTGCAACTCGCCATTCTGCAGAGCCCGCATCTGTTCGTTGACGTCGGCGTAGGTGACGAGATTCACCGGCTTGCCGAGCTTCTCCGAAAGTGCGGCGATGAATTCCTTCCAAGTCGTTGCTTCGTCCTCGGTATCGCTCGAGGCGACGTACGAGAAATTGATCGCCTCGGGATCGAGGAGTTCCTTTTCATCTTTCGGTGGATCGGCGACGAGATTGTTATCAGCGTCGGCATACTTGGCGTTCAGTTTCTCCGACGCGGCGACGTCTGCGAGCAATCGCGACGCCATCGTCCGCTCCAGGTGCGCTTGCGCGCTGTTCTCCAGGTTGCCGCTATACATGCGGGCGGCCCAGCCGATGAGGGCCAGCGGCACGACGAGCAATAGCACGCGGCCGAAGGAGAAGGAACCGTCACCAGATGCGTCGGACATGGGAGGACCTGCGGTAGGGCGGGGAGAGCGCAGCGCGGGAAGTTGGGAGACCGTAGGGATGAACCCTTCGGCTCGCCGGTTGCTGGTTTGGGTCAGCATACCACTGGCGCAGGTGAATTCAACAAAAATGCCCGCAGCGTGAAGATGCCGCGAAGGCCGGGAAGTCAGCCCTACATTTCCAACTGCCGGGCCGCCGTCAGCGTGTTCACTAACAGCATCACCCGCGTCAGCGGGCCAATGCCGCCCGGCACCGGCGTGATGCGTCCTGCCACCGGCAGCGCCGCCTCGAAATCAACGTCGCCCACCAACCCGGCGTCGGTCCGGTTGATGCCAACGTCGATCACCGTCGCTCCCTGCCGGATCATGTCGGCCGTGATGAACTTCGGCTTGCCGATCGCGGCCACCAGAATGTCCGCTTGCCGTGTGAACGCCCCCAAATCGGGGGTGCGGCTGTGGCAGAGCGTGACCGTCGCGTCGGCGCCCTCGCCGCGCTGGCCGAGCATGATCGCCAGCGGCTTGCCGACAATGTCGCTCCGTCCCACGACCACCACATGCTGCCCGGCGATCGGCACGTTGTTGCGAATCAAAATCTGCTGCACCGCCGAGGGAGTGCAGGGCAGAAACCGCGGCTGCCCCTGCACGACGAGGCCAACATTCTCGGGATGGAACGCGTCGACGTCTTTGTTCGCGCTGACCGCTTCGAGAATCACGCGGGTGTCGATCTGCGGCGGCAATGGCAGCTGCACGAGAATGCCATGCACCGTCTCGTCGCGATTGAGCTTCGCGATGAGGTTCAATAGCTCTTCCTGCGTCGCGTCGGCGCCGAGCCGGTGAAGCGAGCTCTGGATCCCCACCTCTTCGCAATCGCGGCGCTTGTTCCGCACGTAAACCTGGCTGGCTGCATCTTCGCCGACGAGCACCGCCGCGAGCGCCGGCACGACGCCGTTGTTCTCGATGAAGTCGGCGACCTCGGCAGTCAGCTCACGGCGAATCTGGCGGGCGAGAGCATTGCCATCAAGCAGTTGGGCAGGCATCGGCGAGGCGTCGGGGGTTCAGGTGTCAGGGTTCAGCAAATGCGATCGAACGCATTTCACAAGCGAGCCGCGGGGTTCATCCCCGCGGTCTTCCGGCGTGCACTTCTCCCGCCGATTGTACCCCTCACGCCACCCAAACGTCAGGCGCTCGCTACCAGCCACTCCACCCCAGCCGCCTGCTCCACCCACAACAAAATCTGTAGGAACAACGCCGCCAACACCGCCGCCACGGCGTCGTCGGCCACGATCCCAAACCCGCCCGGCAGCCGCTCCGCCACCCGCACGAGCCCCGGCTTCCAGATATCGCAGATCCGGAACAGCACGTAGCCGGTCAACAAAATCGCCCAGTTCATTTCCGGGGCGACGAGGTACACGATCGGCAGAACGACGATCTCATCGAGCACGATCGCCCCCGGATCGCTGCTCCCGCCGAGGGCCCGGGCCGCGACGCCGCAGATCCAGACGGCGGCGATCAGCAGCATGACGATGACGCCGATCTGGGCGCCGAGCTCGCTGATTTGGGAAACCGCGGCTCCCACGCCCAGCCCCCACAGCCCCGCAATCGTCCCCGGGGCAGGCGTCACGAGCCCCAGCCCCAGCCCCGTGGCAAGCCAAACGGCCAGCCGTTCGCCTAGCGAACCTGTCGGCCCATCGAAGGTGTCATCTGCTTGCATGGCTCGCATCGTACGACGAAGCAGGCCGCGGCGACAAGCGGCGGTCGACGGTGTCGGGGGCCTTTTGCCACTCGCGATTTCTGCGACCAAAACAGGTTTCCAGTGGCAAAAGGCCCCCGACACCTTCAGGCGATCCACCCCGACCGATATGGCCGGGCATTCCGCCGATAGGTATGATGAATGTTCGAGTCAAACTTACCGAACTAGGCAATCTACGCAGGCCCTGCAGCAACAAGCAGGCCACAAGCACACGGGATCATGAGCGACGCCCCCACCAAAGAAGAGAAGTTGAGCCCCGTCGAAGGGTTCAAGATCGAAAGCGACTACCTGCGGGGCCCGATCCCGACCGAACTCGTCGATGAAAACGACTTCTTCGGCAAGGAGAGCATCCAGCTCCTCAAGCACCACGGCACCTACCAGCAAGACAACCGCGACGACCGCGGCAACGGCAAGACCTATAGCTTCATGGTCCGCTCCGCCATCCCGGGCGGCAAGCTGACCAGCAATCAGATGCTGGCCGAGATCGATCTCTGCGACGAGGTCGGCAACACCACGCTCCGTATCACCACCCGCCAGGGCCTTCAGCACCACGGCATTCTGAAGTCGGACCTGCAGCGGACGATCAACCGGATCAACGAGATCCAGCTCACGACGCTGGCCGCGTGCGGCGACGTCGTGCGCAACATCATGTGCTCGCCATGCCCTTACCATGGCGACGCCGTCTACAACCAACTGCAAGCCTTCACCGACGAACTCGTTACCCACATGCGGCCGCGCACCCGCGCGTACCACGAGGTGTGGCTCATCGACGAAGAGACCCGCGAACGGCAACTCGTCGGCGGCGGCAAGATTGAGGGGGACGAAGTCGAACCCCTTTACGGCCCCACCTACCTGCCACGTAAGTTCAAGATCGGCATCGGCCTGCCGGCCGACAACATCGTCGACCTCTACTCGCAAGACCTCGGCCTGATGGCGATCGCCGAAAACTGGCACGTCTCCGGCTTCAACGTCCTGGTCGGCGGCGGCTTCGGCGTCACTCCCAGCGCGGCGAAGACCTTCCCCGCGCTCGCCCAACCCCTCTGCTACATCCCGCTGGCGCACGCGATCGAAGTCACCAAGGCGGTGATCAAGGTCCAACGCGACTTCGGCAACCGCTCCGACCGCAAAGTCGCCCGCCTGAAGTACCTGATCCACAACTGGGGCATCGAACGCTTCAAGGAGAAGGTCGAAGAATACTACGGCGGTCCGCTCGCGCCGCCGAAGCCGGTGATCGTCACCGACCAGAACGACGGCATGGGCTGGCACGCCCAGGGCGACGGCAAGTGGTTCTATGGCCTCAACGTCGAGAACGGCCGCATTAAGGACGAAGGCTCGTTCAAACTGAAGACCGCCCTCCGCGAAGTCTGCCGGACGATCGCCCCGCCGCTGCGGCTCACCCCGCATCAGGGCATCATCTTCTGCGACCTGAAGGAGTCGGACCACGGTCGGCTGATGGAAATATTCCATCGCAACGGCGTCCCGACCACCGAAGAAACCAGCACGATCCGCCGCTGGTCGATGGCGTGCCCCGCGCTGCCGACGTGCGGCCTGTCGATCACAGAGAGCGAACGCGCGCTCCCCGGGATGATCGACCAAATGGAGCACAGCCTCGCCGATCTCGGCCTGGCGGGCGAGGTCTTTACCACCCGCATGACGGGCTGCCCGAACGGTTGCGCTCGTCCCTACAACAGCGACATCGGCCTCGTCGGCAAGGCGAAGGGGAAGTACACGATCTTCCTCGGCGGGCGCAAACAGGGCGATCGGCTCAGCTTCATCTACCAGGACATGGTCCCGGCCGAGGAAGTGGCGCCGCGGCTGGCGAACGTCTTCCGCTACTTCCGCGACGCACGGACCACCGGCGAAGCGTTCGGCGACTTCTGCAATCGCAAAGGCAAGGACGATCTCCTCGCCCACTGCGAACTCCCCGTCGAAGCGGCGTAACCCTAGCCCCGGGCTCCGCCCGGGGGTCGCGCACCATGCCGATGGAGCGTCGCCTCTAGTTTACGCCGCCCCCCGGGCGAAGCCCGGGGCTAGAACGCGACGATGCTGCACGCCGCGCCCCAGTGGCGATCCGCGCTGCGCCGGTCTAAACTGTGTCCGTTGCAACACTCCTCTAGCTGCGAGGCGACGGACATGACTTGGCTTTTCGAGCGGGCGATCGAGTTGGCTGCCTGGGTCGCTCTGGTGCTCGGCCTCGTCTTTTTGACGGGAGCCGTCTACTACCTGGTGCACGGCATTCGCCTCTGGAAAATCGACGGCGGCGAAGACTCGGCTGACTATTTGATGCTCTCGCTGATGAGCGCCTCGGCCTTCGTTCTATCGATCGTCGCCATGGGCATCCTCGCCTGCATCGACCACTACGTCTTCGACGCCGACGAACGCACCACGAAATAGCAACGCCAAGCGAGCCGCAGGGTTCATCCCTGCGGTCTTGGGGTTCATCCCCCCACCCAAAGGCTTCACCCCAGCCCCCAACGGCAGAAGCCCCCCGCCGTACGCGCCCGTGACGCATTCACCCCAACCGCCGCGCACGCTCGTCAACAACGCCTAGAAAGCCGGTGTTTCCGCGCATTCCAGGGCCAGGGGTGTTCGCATCACGGGGTTTACGGACCAATGTGCCCCCTTTGGGGGCCCATCCCGGCATACACGGCACATGCGCTGACTCTGCGTAGAGCGAAGTCTCTAGCGGTCAGCGAAATTCTGCCAACGGCGCGACAGCAGGGGGTTAGAGTTGCTCGGCTCCGATTTTGGCGTCGCACGAATCGACGCCGCCCGGCAACTTCCCGCCTACCGCCCGCCACGGTTTGATCGCCACGATCAAACTCCCGCCCGAGGATCCCATGAACGAATCTCCCCTGATCCACGTCGTTGACAACGATGCGGCGAACATCGACTCGCTGGCCGCGCACTTGCGATCGCTCCGTTTAGAGTGCCGCGTCCATGTCTCGGCCGAAGCGCTGCTCGTCGCGTGCGTCGACCGCCCCGGCTGCATCATCGCTGGCGACGCCCTCGCCGACATGCGCGGGTTGGATCTGCAACTTGAACTGCAGCGCCGCGAGATCTTGCTGCCGTTGATCTTGATGACGGCAACTCCCCAAACGGAACTGATCGTTACCGCGATGCGCAACGGCGCCATTGCTGTGCTCGACAAGCCTTGCACGGGCGAAGCACTTTGGAAGGCCGTCGAAGCCGCTCTCGCGCTCGACGCCGATCGCCGCTACCGCCGCGGCCGGCACGCCAGCATGCAAGAACGGATCGGCAGCCTCACGCCGCAAGAACGCGAAGTGATGTGGCAAATCGTCGACGGCTCGCCGAATAAGATCACCGCCCGTCGACTCGGCGTCAGCGTCCGCACGATCGAAAACCGCCGCCGCAGCATCTTCGCGAAGCTTGGCATTCGCTCGGTGGCGGAACTCGTGACGATCGTCATGCAAACGACCACCGACGAACAACGCCCCCCGTTGAACGAAGCGATTTCCATGGGCGAGCTCATGCCGCAATCGCTGCTCTGCACGGCTGGCTAGCCCCGGGCTCCGCCCGGGGTTCGGCATCTATTCCGTTGGACTTCACGATACGCAACGCCACCCCCGGGCGGAGCCCGGGGCTAGGAATGCGCTGGCAGCCCGCGTGCGTGGCAGCGCTCCCCCCGCCATGGTAAGGTCTCCTGAGCTTCACCCACTCCGGAGACCTCGCCATGCCGCGCCCCGCCATCGCCCCCGCTTCGACTCGCATCGCCTGGATCGGCACCGGCGTCATGGGCTCCAGCATGTGCGGTCGGCTGATGGACGCCGGCTTCGCGGCGACGGTGCAGAACCGCAGCCGCGCGAAGACCGACGCCCTCGTCGCTCGCGGAGCCAAGTTCGCCGCCACGCCGCGCGAGGCGGCCGCCGACGCCGGCATTATTTTCACGATGGTCGGCCACCCGCACGACGTTCACGAGGTGATCCTCGGACCGGAGGGCGTGCTCGCCGGATGCCGCGAAGGCGCCATCCTGGTCGACATGACCACCAGCAAGCCGTCACTTGCCGAGCGGATCGCCGCGGTGGCCAACGAGCGTGGCGTCTCGTCGATCGACGCCCCCGTCTCCGGCGGCGACGTCGGCGCCCGCAACGGCACGCTGTCGATCATGATCGGCGGCGACAAGGAAGCGGTCGACGCGCTCGAACCTTGCTGGCAGGCGATGGGCAAGACGTGGATCTTGCAAGGCGGCCCCGGCGCTGGCCAGCACACGAAGATGATGAACCAAACGCTCGTCGCCGGCGGCATGATGAGCATCTGCGAAGCTTTGCTCTACGCCCACCGCGCGGGGCTCGACCTCAACCGCGCTCTCGAATCAGTCGCCTCCGGCGCCGCCGGCAGTTGGGCCCTTTCGAACCTTGGCCCGCGGATCATCCGTGGCGACTTCGCGCCTGGCTTCTTCGTCGAGCACTTCCTCAAAGACCTGGCGATCGTCCTCGAAGAATCGCGCCGGATGAACCTCGCGCTCCCCGGCGTCGCTCTGGCGGAACAGCTCTACCGCGCCGCGGCCGGGCAGGGGCATTCCCGCGACGGCACGCAATCACTCATCCTGGCGCTCGCACAAATCAGCGGCTTCGCGTGGAAAGTGGAGAACTAAACCGCTACGCAGCAACCGCACGACGCTTCGCGTTCCGTTGCCCGGAGCAAGCGCTCAGCAGCAACTCCGCAAAGTCTTCCGACGGCTGCAAACTGTGCCGCTGACGAATCGCGGTCGCCGCGCGGGCGCCCAGCGCTTGCCATTCGTGCCGCCGCTGCCACGCCCGCTCGAGCGCATCGTCAATCAACTCGAACGTCGCCGCCGGAGCCACGAATCCGCACTCGCCGTCGTCCACCAACTGCGACACGCGACCGACGTCGGTCACGATCGGCATCCGCCCGCAGAGCATCGCCTCGATCATCGCCAGCGCGTTCCCTTCGAACCGCGACGGCAGCACGAGGGCGTGGTGATCGCGCCAAATCTTCTCGATCCCCTCGGTGAATCCATGGACGAAGAACTGCTTCTGCTGCCCATGCAGCGAAATCAGTTCCTTCGCCTGCTGGGCGCTGCCGCCGTCGCTCCCCCAAAGATGGACTTCGACCGGTCGGCTCCGCCACTTCGGTTGCCGCATCACCCGCAGCAGTAGGTCTTGGGCCTTTGATTGGAAGTGCACCCGTGCCACGCAGGCTAACTTCCACGACTTATCGCAGCTCGGCCACGCCGGCGCCGCGTCGAGCGACACCTGGAACGGATTATCGACGATCTCCGACTCCGGCAAATCGACCGCGAGATTCGTTTCGACGATCGCCTGATTTTGTTGCGAGACAAAGTAGCAGTGATCGGCCCCGGCGTACGCTTCGCGCTCCACTGCCACGCGCTGCCCTTCGATCCAGTGATAGGGGCTCGCCGACTGCACCAAGATTCCGTACGGAATTCCCAACTCTCGCAGCGTCGGCGTGATCGCCGTTTCGTCCGTATGAAAGCCGACCGAAATCAACACGAAGTCGGGCCGCGACTGCTTAAGCCAATCCTTCCCGGGCGACTGCCCCAAGTGCAACGCTTTCATCACCTTCCGCACCGCGCGGCCGACCCGCACGCTACTGCGTAGATGAACTGCTGCACCGGCCTCTTCCAGCGCCGTCAATTGCTTAACGACTTGCTTACGTCGCCGCTTGTAGTTGACGCAGGCGTCGTGGCCTTGTCGCAGCAGGTGATGAGCAGCGCGGCTCCAGAGCTCTTCGCTCCCGCCCCACGGCATGCCGCTCATCGTTGAATAAAATCCGATCCGCATCGTGGCCTTCCTTAGCCGGAACGCGAGGACGACGAAAGGATCGCCGCTGTGGTTGGAAGCAAGCTCGCAGACATTGTCGTCGGCACGCATCGCTCCCAGTTCGGTGACATTTTGTTAAGCTCGACCGCCCCTCCATGTGGCAACCCGAGCAGGCGGGAGGATAGTAACAGTCCGGAAACAATGCGAGCAACGCCAAAAACGCCTCGGACAAACGGGCCCTTTCATCGACAATCTGCTCCCTCACACTCGCAAACACCGCCAATTTCGCTGGAGGAATGTGCCGGGGCGGCCCTGCTAGCACTTCGTCCACCGGCGAAGCCTGTGGCTTTTACTGCCAACGCGATTGCCTGAACTCACAGGCCGCCCACCCCCCGCACTTGTCTCGCTAGCACCCGCGGAATCGGCTTCTCCGAATCGCGGCCGGTTGTTATAAGTTCCGCCCCACCGTGCCGGCCTGACTCCGCCGGCCGCAACCTGCGAGCCCCGCGACCGCGTGAAGTGCAGTGATGAAGGCTGGTTTTGATTACTTAATCGTCGGCGCCGGCATGTACGGCAGCGTCTTCGCCCGTACCGTCGCCGAAGCGGGTCGCCGCGCCTTGGTCGTCGACCGCCGCCCCCACATCGCCGGCAACTGCTTCAGCGAACCGGTCGACGGCGTCGAAGTCCATCGCTATGGCCCCCACATTTTCCACACCCGCGACGCGCAGGTCTGGGAATTCGTCAATCGCTTCGCCGAGTTCAACCGCTACCGCCATCGCGGCGTCGTTCGGCAAGGGAACCAGCTCTACTCGTTCCCCATCAATCTTGCGACGCTGCAACAAGTCTGGGGCGTCACCACCCCGCTGGAAGCCCGCCGCCGGCTCGAAACCGTCCAACAGTCTGGCTCGCACGACAGTTTCGAAACCTGGATCGTTGGCGAAGTCGGCCGCGAACTGTACGAGCGTTTTTTCCAAGGCTACACGACCAAGCTGTGGGGCCGCGACCCGAGCGAACTCCCCGCTTCGGCGATCAAGCGTCCGCTCGTTCGCCTCACTTGGGACGACAGCTTCTTCGAAGACGAATACCAGGGCATCCCCGTCGACGGCTACGCCCGGCTGTTCGAGAACATGCTCGACCACCCGAATATCAAGGTCCAGACGAACGTCGACTTCTTCGGCAATCGTCAAGAGCTCGAAGCCGCCGCAACATCCGTCGTCTTCACCGGCAAGATCGACGAGTTTTTCGACTATCGCTTCGGCGAGCTCGAGTACCGTTCGCTGCGCTTCCAAACCACTCGCGCGACAGGCGACTTCCAAGGCGCCGCGGTGGTGAACTACGCCGACGTCAATATTCCGTACACCCGCGTCATCGAGCACAAGCATTTCGCGATGCGCGAGAGCGAGCGGACTGTCGTCACCTACGAGTATCCGCAGGCCTATCAGCAGGGACGCGAGGCGTCATACCCCGTCCGCGACTGGCGGAGCGTACAGATCTACCAGCGTTACCGCCGCCTAGCCGACGAAACCTCGACCATCATCGGCGGCCGGCTTGGTTCGTACCGCTACTTCGACATGGATCAAACGATCATCCAGGCCCTTGCCGCCGCGGAGCGGGAGCTGGGCCAATCGCTGCCAATTGCCAAGGCGGCGTAATCTCTCTCGCCGACTCTCGCCCGCATGCTAGCAAGCCGCTGCGCGCACTGGGGTTTGCGGCAAATCGCCGATCGCCTACAAAAGTGACTTAGACAGCCACTTTTGCCATTCGTCGCTCCGTCGTTGCGATCGTCCTGATGCAGCACGCCTCAGTGCAACTAGCCCGCCACATCGCCGCCATTCTTTGGCTGTCGCTCTGCTGCGCGATCCCCGCGACAGCCAAAGAATCGAAGACCGTCGACCCGTTCCTCCAAGCGGCGCAGTGGGCTGAAGAGGTTCCCGCCAACGAAGAATTCAGCGACGAATCAAACGCCGACTCCGCGCTCGAATGCACCGACGCTGTCGACTACGGCGACGAAATCGGCCTAGCAGCGCTCATCGAACCCAATCGCCTCCAATGCCGTCGCTGGGCGGTGCTCGTCGATTTCCCCATCCTGCTGCCGTATCTCGACTCGCGCGTCGTGACGACGCCCAAAGAGAACCCGGTGTTCGGACCGCGACTCTCGCTCGCCTGGCAAAACGCCAACGGGCTCGGCGTTCAAGCGCGTGGCTGGGGGTTCGACAACGCCGTCGACGTCGAAGGTTCGCCGCTCATGACGCAAAACTTCTCGTACTACTATTACCCCACCAACCTCACGGAGAACAAACTCATCTTTCGCGGCGGAAAGTTTGATCTCGACTTTTACAAGCACATGGAATTCGAGGGAGGGTACTTGCGAATCGGAGCCAGCCTGACGGCCGCTCAGCTCACCGTCCGCAACGAGTACGCCTACCAGTACACGACGTACAGCTACAATTACAACTACATCATTGACGACTACACGGGCTACTCTTACTACAACCCCACCTACACTCAGAACGTCGTCACGGTGGAGGATGCAGACAAGATTCGCACTCGCGGCGGGGGTTTGGGACTATTGCTGGAAGGATCGCACCGTATCAACAGTTCTCCGACTCACCAGTGGTCGGTGTTTGGATCTGGTCGCTTCGCCTATCTCGTCGGCGAACAGCAAGCCGATGCGTCCTACTGGCGCACAGGGCGCGACGCCAGCTTCACCGTCGGCGAAGCGGCGGTCGGCCTTGAGTACCGCCGCAAGTTCCCCCGCGCCGACTTGTTCGTGCGCTGTGCGTTCGAAATCCAAACATGGGATGTCCCGCAAATCGAACGAGTCAGCCTCGCCGGCGTCACGCCGAGCGTCGGCCTCAGCTGGTAGCCGCCGCAGCGAACCGCCGGAAGTTCGCCTCGTCGAGCGCCACCCCCTCGCGCACCAGCTCGAACACCAGCGACGCCGCCGGCCAACCGATGCACTTCAGAATCGCATCCAGCGACTCTGCCGGGCAATCGCCATGTACCTCAACGCGGTGGAGCCGATCGCCGAAGTCGAACAGATGCCCGTCTAGCTGCCAACGCTCGCCCTTAGCATCGCCTGAAATGACAAAGAACCCGTCGGGTTCGATATCAATCCGCGGCAATTTGGCTAATTGCGCGTAGGCCTCTTCAAACGTCACGGGCAGAAAGGCGTCGAATGCCTTCGCACGCACCAACTGCACGTCGACTCCACGCAGCGCAAACCGCTCGCATGCGACGGCGTGTAATGGCAGAGCAAAGATATTGGCGTGGAAGCGGTAAGGCATGTTTATCTGAGGGTCCGCCGGGGGCGAGGACGCCCCGGCTCGCAAATTTTTGTGTACTCAAGTGAGCCGGGTCGTCCCGACCCCGGCGCGCGTCAACTCACTTTGCAACCGTCGCCCGCTGCTTCGCAATGTAACGATAAACATTATTCAAGTACGCCTCATCCTTCACCGCAAGATTCGATCCCTCTTCCGCCCACCAAGTCGCCTTTGCGGGCAACGGCCACTCCGCGGAGAGCGCCTCGCCCAGCCAGCGTTTCAACAACCGTCGCACCTTCTCGCCGTGAATCGCCGGAACGATGTCGCACAATATGTGAACATGATCGCTCGCCGCAGCCGCGATCCGGCAGGTCCAACCGCCGCGTTCGCAAATGGCCGGTAGCGTGGCTTCGATAAACTCTCGCTGCGCACCAGTCAAAACGACTGGCGGGAAGTTGAGGATCTTGCGTATCGCCTGCTCGCGCTGAGCGTTGGCGGGGACGAACGCTTCGCCCCGTTTGTTGTGCTCGCGTTCGACCGTCGGCCGTACGCTGCCGTGAAGGCGAGTTCCGTAGGCGCCCCAGGTGATGTGCCACGACGTACGCGAAGGATCGAGGGCCTGTCGTGGGAGGGACATGGCGATCGCTTTTGGAGACGCACGCCGGGGTCGGGACGACCCGGCTCGCTAGCAAAGGATCGACTCCTTCCAGTGAGCCAGGGCGTCCTCGCCCCCGGTCTTTCCGAACTGCCGCTCTTTCCCAACCGCCTTACGGCAACTTATGCCCCATCTTCTCCCGCTTCGTTGCCATATACGCCGCGTTGTGCTCGTGAATCGGCCCCACGATCGGCACCTGATCGACCACTTCCAAATCAAACCCGCCGTAAATAAACGCGTCGGTCTTCTTCGGGTTGTTCGTCAGCAGCCGCACCTTCCGCAGCCCGAGGTCCTTCAGCAGCTGAATGCCGACGCCGTAGTCGCGCGGGTCGGCCATGTAGCCGAGGGCGATGTTCGCCTCGACCGTGTCCATTCCCTGATCTTGCAGCGCGTAGGCTTTGATCTTCTCCACCAGCCCGATGCCGCGGCCCTCTTGCGGCAGGTAGACCAGCACGCCGGCGCCTTCGCGGCCGATCATGTCGAGCGCCATGTGCAACTGATCGCCGCAGTCGCAGCGGAGCGATTCAAGCAAGTCGCCCGTGAAGCACGACGAATGCAACCGCACGAGCGGGGCCGCGACCGACGACGGGTCGCCGATCACGTACACCACCGGTTCCTGTGACTCATACTTCACGCCGTAGGAGATGATCTTGCCGTTGCCGTACTTCGTCGGCAGCTTCGCCTCGGCGGTGCGGTAGACCAGCTTCTCGCTCAACCGGCGATGGGCGATCAACTGCTCGATCGAAATGACCGGCAGGTCGAACTTCTTCGCCAGCTCTTGCAGCTTCGGCCGCGTGGCGCGATCGCCGTCGTCGTCGAGAATCTCGCACAGCACGCCCGCGGGGGTGAGCCCCGCCATGCGGGTGAGGTCGACGGCCGCTTCGGTGTGCCCCGCGCGACGGAGCACGCCGCCCTCTTTCGCCACGAGCGGAAACAAGTGTCCTGGCCGAATGAAGTCGGCCGGCACGCTCGTCGGATCGCACAACGCACGAATCGTCGTCGACCGCTCGCCGGCAGTGATCCCCGTCTTGCTCGTGCGGTGATCCACCGGCACGGTGTAGTTCGTGCCCAGCGGGCTATTGTTCGACTCGACCATCGCCCCCAGTTCCAGCCGCTCGCTCACGTCGGGCAGAATCGGCATGCAGAGCTGCCCGCGGCCGTAGGTGATCATGAAGTTGACGATTTCGGGCGTCACCTTCTCGGCGGCGCAAACGAAGTCGCCCTCGTTTTCGCGGTCTTCATCGTCGGCGACGATAATGACGCGTCCCTGGCGGATCGCTTCAACGGCGGACTCAATGCTGGAAAATTGATGACTCAAGGTGGGGGCCTGGGTTAAACCAATCGGCGGGTACGGACGGGTGCGGCAGGTCGAGCTAGCTTTCAGCGGTCAGCAATCAGCGATCAGCCAAACAAATGCCTTTCTAGCTGAAAGCTGATTGCTGACCGCTTCCTAGCTCTTCTGCCATTGCCGCTTTTCTGCGGTTCAGGGGATATTATAGAGGCTACAGAACTCGACCTCCATTCGACAGGAGCCCTGGGCGTGACGGGACGACGAATACTGGGCCTCGCACTTGCGGCCGCCAGTCTGCTGGCCGCTGGACAGCAGGCGTTTTCCGGCGAATTCAAAGCCAAGTACGGCGAAATCTACGCTGAGCGTGAATCGGGCCCGTTGAAGGCCGACCTCTATATTCCTGAGGGCGAAGGGCCGTTCCCGGGCGTGCTGGTGGTCCACGGCGGGGCGTGGCGGATGGGCGCCCGCGGCGACATTTCGGGCGCCGCCCAAATGCTCGCCCAGCATGGCTTCACGGCGATCGCGATCAGCTACCGCCTGGCGCCCGCCCACAAGTTCCCCGCGCAGATTCTCGATTGCAAAGAAGCGATCCGTTGGATGCGCACCAACGCCAAGCAACTGAAGATCGATCCCGACCACATCGGCGGCTTCGGCTACTCGGCCGGCGCCCACCTGGTGTCGCTCCTTGGCACGACCGACGAGAAGGATGGCCTCGAAGGGGTCAACGATCCGAAGAGCGTTCCCAGCACGCGGATTCAGTGCGTCGCTTGCGGCGGTGCGCCGTGCGACTTGCGTCCGCTGCCGGCCGACGTCGACGGCCTCGCGTTCTTCCTCGGCGGCTCGCGGGCTCAATGCCCCGAGCAGTACCGCCTCGCCTCGCCTGCCGCGTTCGTCACCCCCGACGATCCGCCGATGTTTTTCTACCACGGCGAAGATGATCAACTCGTACCGATCGCTAGCCCCGAAAACATGCAAGTCGCGCTGAAGGCCGCCGGCATTGCCAGCGACTTATACGTCGTACCTTACCTCGGCCACACCGCCGCAGCCGTCGACCGCAAAGCGATTGAACGCTCGATCGCCTTCCTCGAAGATCACCTCAAACCAAAAGCAAAGTAGCCCCCACCGCAAAGCAGCGAGCCGGGGGTCCCCGCCCCCGGCGCATTTCAAACGACTCACCACCTCCTGCCGCACACAACGATCACCCTCCATTGTCCAGACGCCCAAACGCTGAAAACGCGAACACGCCGGGGGCGAGACGCCCCGGCTCGCTCAACGATGCGTCGCATGACGACGTCTCGCCGCTGCCGCGCGAAGAGTACGTCGAACAGGCCCACCTCTTCGAAGTCCTCGCCGCCCGCATGCGCGAGAACATGCCCGCGCAAGAGATTCTCGAAAGCGTCCGCGAAGAAATCCTCGCCACGACCAAGCTGCCGATGGCGGTCGATTTCATGCTCGCCGAGCTCCGCCACCTCGGCGCGTTCGCCACGGCGATGGAACGGCTGCCGCACTACTTCACGCCGTTCCAGTCGTTCGTCATGGCTGAGGCCGAGAACGACCGGCAGCGGTTCGACATCCGCGTCGCGCTCGAAATCTTGCGTCGCGAAGCCGCATATCGCGCTGAAGGCGCGTCGCGGCAGGGATTGTTCCTCTACCAACTCGAAGTCCTCTGCCGCAATCGCATGGGCTACGACAGCGGCCTCGATGCGATCGCGAAGGATTCCGCGTTCGACGAAAGCTGGCGGAGCTGGATCTTCACCGTCCGCCGCCAGATCGGCATCGTCGACACGGCCGACTTGCTGTTCGTGCGGAGCGAGTTCTACCACGAACGCAAAGCGGCCGAGCAGGGCAACCCGTCGCTCGTCGGCGAACTGATCGCCGAGGCCACGGCCGCAGGCTTTCCGCCGCTGTTCGGCCGGCAGGAAGGCCGCATCGCCTGGGCGAACCGCAAGAAAGATCCGCTGCTGCTCTTCGGCGCCCTCCATCGTCAACTTGGCTACCCCGAAGCGCCGCGGCCCGAAGCCGAGAACCCCGAAGAGCGTTTGCTGCCTGTCCTCGCCCGACGGGTCGAGCAACTCGAATCTCGCTTAAAACTCGTCGAAGAAGAACAACGCGGCGGCATCGACCTCAACCGCTTCTACAAACCGACCGACTTCGACACCCCCAACCGCAACGAGTAGCCGTCATCCCCATAGCGAGCCGCGGGGTTCATCCCCGCGGTCTTAGCGCCACGAGCGGTCTTGCTAGCGCCCACCACCCTGACATTCTCGTAAGCAACGCATCCTTGGCCGGACCGCCACGCGGTCCGGGTCGCCCCGCCAAACGAGCCTCCATCCCGAAGGGCGTGGCCCTCCGGCTACTTCTCCACTTACATGCGTCTCAACGCGGCGTCGCCAACGCAACGTAAAACCGACGCGCGATCTCACAAAAATTAGCCCTCATTTTCCAGTTCAATCGGCGCCGGCGCGGTGTTAGATTAACAGCAGACAGACGACGGCAGGTTTCGCGAGACGGCTCTCGCCTCGCGAACCACAGCAGGTGTGCGGCGCCCGCTGCGGAGGTTATTCCGACCGACGGCACTCGGCTAGGCAGTGAGTTATCTCAGCCTCAGCACCGATCTCATCACGCAGGCCTATCCAGACGAATCGCTCCCCGTGTCGACCGACGCGACGGTGGGCGAAGTCCTGGAACTGATGCGGGCCCAACGGGGGAGCTGCGTCCTCATCTGCGGCGACGACGCCGACGGCTGCCAGCTCGAAGGGATCTTCACCGAACGCGACGCCCTCCGCTGGATGGCCGCCGGCGGCGAGACCGGCGTCAACATCCGCCTCGCGATGACGCGCACTCCCGCGACGCTTCCCGCAACCGCAAGCGTTGAAGCCGGCATTCAACTGATGGCCCAGCGCGGCTTTCGCCACCTGCCGATCGTCGACGAGCAAGGCACGCCACAAGGCGTCGTCGCCGTCGGCGGCATCGTGCAGTACCTCGTCGAACACTTCCCGCAAACGATTTACACGCTCCCGCCCGAACCAGGGAAGCATTACGAGCAACGCGAAGGAGCGTAGGTCAGACGTACCTGTCCGACGATAGCACGAGCCAATCAACTCATCCTGTAATCCTGTCCAGTCTTCAAACCAACGCATCATGGACACCCTCGCCCCCCACAAGCCCATCGCCCCGCTCGACGACGCCACCGTCCGTTTCTGCGGCGACTCGGGCGACGGTATGCAGCTTGCCGGGACGCAGTTCACCAACACCTCGGCGCTCGCCGGCAACGACGTCGCCACGTTCCCCGACTTCCCTGCCGAGATCCGCGCTCCCCGCGGCACGAAGGCGGGCGTCTCCGGCTTCCAAGTCCACTTCTCCAGCAACGACATCTACACCCCCGGCGATACGGTCGACGCCCTCGTGGCGATGAACCCGGCGGCACTCGTTACCAATCTCGAAGACCTCCGCGACGGCGGCGTGCTGATCATCAACAAAGATTCCTTCGATAAGAAAGGGCTCGAACAAGCCGGCTACAAAACCAACCCACTCGAAGACGGCAGCCTGAGCCACTACAGCATGCACCCGGTCGAGATGACCAAGCTCAACCGCCTCGCCGTCGAAGGGTTCGGCCTCACCCAGAAAGAGGCCGACCTCTGCCGCAACTTCTTCGCGATGGGGCTCGTCTTCTGGCTTTACGATCGCTCGCTCGAACCGACGCTGCGCTTCATCGCGCAAAAGTTCGGCAAGCGACCCGAAGTCGCCGAGGCGAACACCGCCAGCCTCCGCGCCGGCTACCACTATGGCGAGACGGTCGAAGCGATCAACACGCAGTACCACGTCGCCGCCGCGAAGCTGCCGCCGGGCAAGTATCGCAATATCATGGGGAACACGGCGCTCGCCTACGGCCTGCTCGCCGCGGCGAAGCTGTCGGGCAAACGACTCTTCCTCGGCGCCTACCCGATCACCCCGGCGAGCGACATTCTTCACGAACTCGCGAATCACAAGAACTTCGACGTCCTCACGTTCCAGGCCGAGGACGAAATCGCGGCGATCACGAGCGCCATCGGCGCCTCGTTCGCCGGCGAAATGGCGGTGACCGCTTCCAGCGGTCCCGGTATTGCTTTGAAGGCCGAAGGAATGGGCTTAGCGGTCATGACCGAGTTACCGCTGCTGATCATCAGCGTCCAACGCGGCGGCCCATCGACCGGCCTGCCGACAAAAACCGAGCAAGCCGACCTCATGCAGGCCCTCTACGGCCGCAACGGCGAGTGCCCCCTCCCCGTGATCGCCGCCAGCGGCCCCGCCGATTGCTTCCACGCCGCACAAGAAGCATGGCGGATCGCCACCCGATTCATGACGCCCGTCATCTTGCTGACGGATGGTTACATCGCCAACGGTTCGGAACCATGGCGCATCCCGCAGCTCAGCGAACTCCGGCCGACCGAGATCACCCATCCGGCGCCGACCGACAATAGCGACCACTTCCTGCCATATCAGCGGAACGAACGCCTCGCCCGCCCCTGGGCCGTCCCCGGCACGCCCGGCCTCATGCACCGCATCGGCGGACTCGAAAAGCAAGACGTCACTGGCAACGTGAGCTACGACCCGCTCAACCACCAGCACATGGTCGACACCCGCGCCCGGAAAGTCGCCCTCGTCGCCGACGACATCCCGCTGCAAACGGTTGACGGCCCCGCCGGCGGCGACCTGCTCGTCGTCAGCTGGGGCGGCACCTACGGCGCCTGCGCCACGGCAGTCCACAAAGTTCAACACCACGGCGGCAGCGTCGCCCACTGTCACCTGGGGTATCTCAACCCGCTCCCCAAAAACCTTGGCGAGATTCTACGCAACTATAAGCAAGTCCTCGTCCCTGAACTCAACCTTGGCCAACTCCGCATGCTGCTACGGGCGACGTACCTGGTCGACGCAATCGGGCACAACAAAGTGCAAGGCAAACCGTTCAGCGTCGGCGAGTTGGTGGAGAAGATCGAACGCTTACTCAATGATGAGAACTAAGAGGGATCTCTCGCAGAGGCGCGGAGGCGCAGAGAGAGAGAGGTCACAAGCCAAATGAAAACACAACGATAAAGTCATCACACGACAAGCAACCCGCAAAGCACTCACAGCATTTCCTCTGCGTCTCCGCGCCTCTGCGAGAGACTTGTATTCAAGAAACAAGACGATGAGCATCGAAACACCCCTCCCAGTCCTCAAACCCACCGACTTCGCCAGCGACCAAGACGTCCGTTGGTGTCCCGGTTGCGGCGACTATTCGATTCTCGCCCAGATGAAGAAGGTGCTGCCGACCCTCGGCGTGCCGCGCGAGAAGATCGTCTTCATCAGCGGCATCGGCTGCAGCAGCCGCTTTCCGTACTACATGAACACGTACGGCGTCCACTCGATCCACGGCCGCGCGCCGGCGGTGGCGACCGGCCTGAAATGCGTCCGTCCCGACCTGCAGGTGTGGGTCATCACCGGCGACGGCGACGGCCTCTCGATCGGCGGCAACCATCTCATGCACGCCATCCGCCGCAACCTCGACATCAACATTGTCTTGTTCAACAACCGCATCTACGGCCTCACCAAGGGGCAGTACTCGCCCACGTCGCCGCTGGGGCAAAAAACTAAGAGCACGCCGATGGGCGCGATCGACAATCCGCTCCACCCGCTGTCGATCGCCATCGGCTGCGAAGCAACGTTCGTCGCTCGCTCGATCGACACGAACATCAACCACCTCGGCGAAACCCTCAAGCGGGCCGCCGAACACCCCGGCGCCTCGTTCGTCGAGGTCTACCAAAACTGCAACGTCTTCAACGACGGCGCCTGGGACTACGCCAAGGACCGCGATACGAAACTCGACACGACGCTCGAACTGCAGCATGGCAAGCCGCTGCTGTTCGGCAAACTCCGCGAAAAAGGGATCCGCCTCAACGGCATGAACCCCGAGGTGGTCGAACTCGGCAAAGGAATCACCGAAGACGATCTGCTGTTCCACGACGAACGCAGTCCCGAGCCAAGCCTTGCGTACCTCCTCAGCCGCATGCGGTACGAAGATGGCTTCCCAGAACCAATCGGCGTTTTCCGCTGCGTCGACGCGCCGCGGTACGACGCCCTCATCAACGGTCAGATCGAAGAAGCGACACAGAAACGGGGACAGGGAGATTTAGAGGCGCTGTTTAATTCGGGCGACACTTGGACTGTCGAATAGCGTCGCTGCTCGAAGGCTAGACAGGAGAGAAAAGGCGGCTCGAAGAATCAATTCATTTAACCGCCAAGGACGCCAAGAGCGCCAAGGAAGTATGAGGAGAAGGTTGAACCACGACGACACGGCGGACACGACGATTAAATGCGGCGGGGAGGAATGAAAGATCAATGTTATTCATCTTCTCCTCTTCGTCGTGTCCTTCGTGCCGTCGTGGTTCAATTAATCTCTTCCTTGGCACTCTTGGCGTCCTTGGCGGTTAACTGTCTTTCATCCCGTAGATCCGCTCCATCCTGTTATCCTGTCCATACCTCAACAGACTCCCCATGCTCATCTGCCCCGCCTGCGGCTGTGAAAACCTCGAAGGCGCCGACGCCTGCGAGCAGTGCCAAGCTCCCCTCACGGAGCTGTCGCTGCCCCAAGCGACGACGCCCGTCGAGCGGGCGCTACTCCACGACCGCATCGAGATCCTCAAACCTCGCCCGCCGGTCTGCTTCCCGCCCGAGTCGCCGATCGGCGAAGTCCTCCGCCGCATGATCGCCGAGCGCGTCGGCTGCGCCGCGATCGTCGACGACCAGCAACGCCTCCTCGGCATCTTCACCGAACGCGACGCACTGCAGCGGCTTAACGTGGACGTCGACCGCCTCCGCCACAAGCCAGTCTTTTCGGTGATGACCAGCAACCCGACGACGCTCCGCGCCCGCGACAAAATCGCGTTCGCCCTCCACCGCATGAACGTCGGCGGCTTCCGCCATGTGCCGATCATCGACGACAACTCCCGCCTCGTCGGCGTGATCTCGATCCGCGGCATCCTGGCGTATCTCACCGAGCAATCTTCGATCGGCTAGCGAACAGTCAAGGCGCGCCAAATTCACCCCGCCCATTGCGCACCGTGCTCCGCTATGATTCGCCGCCCGCGTCCCTACAATTCCTTACGGCAACCCATCCCGCCGTGAAGGAGCAACACCGTGGCGCCGGCAGCGAACGATACACTCACCCACCGCCTTGCGAAACTCCTAGCCGAGACGCCCGCCGTTCATGCGGGGTCGCCCGCCAGCGACGTCGAACGCGCCCTCCTCATCGCGCGCAAGCTGCAGGGAACCGCCCGCGCGATGCAAACCTCGGCCGAGCGACGCCAGCAGGCCGAGCTCGACCGCATGATCCAGTCGCCCGCCGACAAGGCGACGATGGTCGAAATCACCGACCAGGCGTTTCGCGCGCAGCTCTCGCCCCGCGCCGCCGATCAGTTGATCCACATCCTCGACGTCCAAGGCGTCCCGAGATTCTTCGGACCGCTCGACCGCACGCTGCTGAAAGGCTTTCAATCGTTCGGCGCCTATCTCCCCGGCGTCGCAATGCCGCTCGTGAAGGAAAAGATGCAGCAAGAGACGGCCAACGTCGTGCTGCCGGCCGAGGAAGATCTGCTGCGGCAACATCTCGAAGACCGCCGCCACGAAGGGCTGCGGATGAACGTCAACTACCTCGGCGAATCGCTGCTGGGGGAGGAAGACGCCCAGGCCCGGCTCAAGTCGTACCTCCAAGCGCTACAAGAACCGTTCATCGAAGTGATGTCGGTGAAGATCTCGACGATCTATTCGCAAATCTCCGGCCTCGCCCGCGAGCACACGATCGAAGTGCTGTGCGATCGGCTCGAACTCCTCTACCGCGCCGCCGCAAAGAATAAGTTTCGCCGTCACGACGGCCAGCTTGTGTCGAAGTTCGTCTACCTCGACATGGAGGAGTATCGCGACAAGGAGATCACCTCGGAGGTCTTCATGCGGACCCTCGATCGGCCTGGCTTCGAAAAGCTCCACGCCGGCATCGCGCTGCAGGCGTACATTCCCGATTCGTTCGCCACGCAGCGCCGCATCACCGAGTGGGCCCGCCGCCGAGTGGAGCAGGGGGGCGCCCCCGCGACGATCCGCGTCGTGAAAGGCGCCAACATGGAGATGGAACGCGTCGAAGCCAGCCTCCGCGGCTGGCCGCTCGCCACGTTCAGCGACAAGCTCCACACCGACGCCAACTACCACCGCATGCTGCAGTACGGCATGCAGCCCGAGAACCTCGCCGCGGTCCGCCTGGGCGTCGCGTCGCACAACCTCTTCTCGATCGCCTACGGCCTAGTGCTCGCCGCGCAGTCGGGCCAACTCGATCACGTGCAGTTTGAGATGCTCGAAGGGATGGCGAACCACCAACGCCGCGCGCTGTTCGAACTCGCCGAGAACCTGCTCCTCTACGCCCCCGCCTGCCGGCAAGAGGATTTCATCAACGCGATCGGCTACCTCGTCCGCCGCCTCGATGAGAACACCGGGCCGGATAACTTCCTGCGTTATGCCTTCAACTTAGAAGTCGGCGGCGCCACCTGGAACCGGCTCGAGCAAAACTTCGTCGCCAGCTTCGATGTGATGAAAACGCTGAGCGACGAACCGCGTCGCACGCAGAACCGCAGCGAGGAAGATGTTGAACTTGAGGCCCCCTCCCCCTCGAGGGGAGGGCTAGGGAGGGGGGCGGAAGCGGGTACATGCGTCGCCAATGGCGAACCAAACGAGCAGGGCATCACCCCTCCCCCGGCCCCTCCCCATCAAGGGGAGGGGAGAGAACTGGTTCGAGTTTTAAATCACGATTTCACCAACGCCCCCGACACCGACTGGTCGCTCCCCGCCAACAGCGACTGGGGCGCCGACATCCTCGCCCGCTGGCACCCCCGCCACGGCGACAACGCCGCGCAAGTCCCGCTCGTGATCGCCGGCGAACAACTCTTCGACGACCGCGAAGTCCGCCCCTCGACCGACCCTTCGCGTCCCAAGACCGTTGTCGCGAAGTATCGCCAAGCAACCGCCAACGACGCCGCCCACGCCGTGCAGTGCGCCGCCGCCGACCCCGACGGTTGGCGCCGCCTCGCGCCGCGCGAGCGCACCGCGACGCTTCACCGCGTTGCCGACGAACTCGCCCGCCGCCGCGGCGATCTCATGGGCGCGATGCTCGCCGAAGGGGGCAAGCTCCTCACCGAGAGCGATCCTGAAGTCTCCGAAGCGATCGACTTCTGCCGCTTTTACGCCGACACAGCCGAGCACTTTTACGAGCTGCCTGGCCTCGCCGCGCGCGGCAAGGGAGTCGTCGTGGTCGTTTCGCCCTGGAACTTCCCGCTCGCCATCCCGTGCGGCGGCGTCGCGGCAGGCCTCGCGGCGGGGAACACGGTCATCTTGAAGCCGGCCTCCGACACGGTCCTCATCGCCCACGCGCTCTGCGAATGTTTTTGGGCCGCCGGCGTGCCGCGCACCGCGCTGCAGTTCGTCCCCTGCAGCGGCGCCACCGTCGGCCAGCAACTCATCAGCCATCACGCCGTCGACGCCGTGATCCTCACCGGCGGCACCGAGACGGCGCTCGACATGCTGCACCGCAAGCCAACGATCAACCTGCTGGCCGAAACCGGCGGCAAGAACGCCACGATCGTCACCGCACTTTCCGACCGCGACCTCGCGATCAAGAACGTTCTCCACTCGGCGTTCAGCCACAGCGGGCAGAAGTGCTCGGCGACGTCGCTGCTGATTCTCGAAGAGGAAGTCTACGAAGACGCGAAGTTCCGCGCGACGCTGTGCGACGCTGTCGAAAGTCTCCGCGTCGGCTCGGCCTGGGAGCTCCATTCAAAGATGGGCCCCCTCATCCGTTCGCCCAGCGGCGACCTCGAACGAGCGCTGAAAGAACTCGAAGAGGGCGAGTCGTGGGCCGTCATGCCGCGACTGCACGTCGATGGCAACGCTTCGCTGGTGAGCCCCGGCGTGAAGTGGGGCGTTCAACCTGGCAGCGTCACCCACCTCACCGAGTTCTTCGGCCCGCTCCTCGGCGTGATGAGCGCGAAGAACCTGCATGCGGCGATCGACCTGGTGAACGCCACCGGCTACGGCCTCACCTCGGGCCTCGAAAGCCTCGACGACCGCGAGCACCGCATCTGGCAGGAAGGAATCCGCGCGGGCAACCTCTACATCAATCGCCCCACCACCGGCGCCATCGTCCTGCGGCAACCGTTCGGCGGCATGGGCAAAAGCGCCTTCGGCCCCGGCATCAAAGCCGGCGGCCCCAACTACGTCGCCCCATTAATGGCATTCTCCGATTCCCCTCTAGCCCCGGGCTCCGCCCGGGGGTCGGCTTCCACCCACGAACACGATCACTCCCACGCAGCGCATCCCTCGGGCGAAGCCCGGGGCTACATGCCTACCACCAAAGGCGAAGAACTCGACATCGTCTTCCCCCCCGACTCCCTCATCCTCCCGCACGAATCGGTCGCCGAGCGCCAAACGCACCTCCACTCCCTCCGCCACACGCTCGCCGCGCTCGGCCAATCGGCCCGCCTCCTCACCGCCGCGGATATGGCCCACCTCGACCACGCGATCGAGAGCTACCTCGCCTGGACGCTCGACGAGTTCGAACCGGCCCACGATCACTTCCTGCTCGTCGGCGAAGACAACCTGCGGCGTTACCGCTCCGTGGCGAACGTTCGCCTCCGCGTCGCCGACGGCGACACGCCGTGGGACGTCTTCGCCCGCGCGGCGGCCGCCCGCGCCGCCGGTTGCCGCGTCGTCGTCAGTTCGTCGCCAGGGCTGCCCGAGTCGCTGCAACAAGCGGTCTCGCTGCTGGACGGGGCGACCGACAACTGGGCCGGCGCTATCGAGTTCATCACCGAGAGCGACGAGCAACTCGTCGCCGCGATCCAGGCCGGCGGAGTAGGGCGGCTCCGCTACGCCGACCGCTCGCGCGTCCCCGACGCGATCCGCATCGCGGCGACCGAGGCCTACGTCTACATCGCCGACGCCCCCGTCCTCGCCCACGGCCGCGTCGAATTGCTTTGGTACCAGCAAGAGCAAAGCCTGTCGCACGTCTACCACCGCTACGGCAACCTCGGCCGGCGGGCAGACGAACCGCGGGCGGAGGTTAAATGACCGGCAACCGTTGATTTCGCCGGTGGTGTATAATGCGATAATGCCTGAAATCTCTAGATTTCTTGGGATCATCATTCGGATGTACTATCGTGATCACGATCCGCCGCATTTCCATGCGCAGCACGGCGAACACGAAATAACGATGGAAATCGAAAGCGGCGTCGTCGAGGGAAAGTTCCCGCGTCGAGCCTTGGCCGCCGTCCTCGATTGGCACGAACTTCGACAACAAGAGCTGGCTGACAACTGGGACCGTGCACGCCAGGAAGTACCGCTTCAGCCAATCCCGCCTTTGGAGTAGCGACTTTGTTACACGTCACCAAAGCCGAACATGTCGCTGACTACCGCGTCCGCCTCTGGTTCAACGATGGAACCGCAGGCGAAGTCGACTTGCGCAATGAGCTAACCGGCCCCATCTTCGCGCCGCTGCATGACGCCGCCTACTTCCGCCAGTTCCGACTGGAAGGCAACACGCTTGCTTGGGACAACGGCGCCGACTTCGCGCCAGAATACCTGCATCAACTCACTTTGGCTGATTCGACCGCTTAGGATCGCGGTACGTGCGCCCGTCGCCGCACGCGAATCACCGCCGCCGCACCAAGCGCTAGCACCGACGCGCTCGGCTCCGGCACGCCGGCCGCCGCTTGCCACAGCGCCAGGTCCGCCGCATTCACGACGCGGTCGCGATTCGCATCGCCAAACGCAATGCTGTCGATCTCCAAACCGGTGGCGCCCATGTTCGCCATCAGAATCGCCCGGTCGGCCAGATCAACGACGCCGTCGCCGTTGAAATCTTCAAACTTCGCGACGGTGTAGCCGAGGTCTCGCATCGACTCGACCGTGAACCGCGACAAGAACGGCTCGCCGTAATCGGGGTCGATGGCGCCCGTCATCAACTCCAGCCCGCGGTCGCGGCCATACTGGTCGACGACGCCAACGCGCGGGTCGAGCGAGAACGGATCGCTCGGATTCCCTTCTTGCGGACTGCTGCGCATCAGCTGATCCCAATGCGAGTTTGGCGTGCCGGGGTTGCCGGCGTTCTCCACCGGCACGTAGGCGACCGCTTGATTAAACTCCGCCTGATACGCCGCGAGCCCATACGCGCCGGTGTAGTGAAACGTGTTGTTCGCGTAAACATTGTTCGCCGTCCACAGCGTACCGATGCCGAGCACATGCCCCACTTCGTGAGCCAGCAACTCGTCGATGTAGTTCCGACCGTTGGCGCCAACGCCTTGCCAGTTGGCGAAGTTCTCAATCTCGTTAACGTTCACGTTCACGAACCCGCTCGTCGCGAGCGTGTAGCCGCCCTGGAACGTCGTCCCCGCGAAGTTCGCCGCGGCCAGGCCGCTCGTCGTCGGATAGACCGTGATCGGCACACTCGCAATGCCGATCCCCGGCTGGTAGCCGGTGAGCACCGTTTCCCACATCCGCTCGACGCGCACTAGTGCCGCGTTGAGGATGTTGATCTCGTTGGCGTCGAACTGCCCGCCATCGTTCGGGATGGTGAACTGCAAATCGAACGCTAGCACCCGCGCGGAGTGCGAGCTGAGCGCTACAATGGCCACGAGGCCGGCGAAGAGAAGTCGACGCATCGTCGGTGCGGTTCCTGAGGGGTTCGGTCGAGTCCTTCCATTATGTCCGCTTGGCCGCAGGTTAGCGACACTTTTGCAGCCCGAAAACTGCTGGCCGCCTGCCGACAAAACCGTCACACCCCGCCGCTTCCCGAACCAAACCGCCCCGATTTTGCTCACCGCGTGTCGGTTAACTCCCACAAACCACTCGCCCCCGCTCGCCACCCGAAACTCGCAACTCGCCGCTCCCCAAGAAAATTCCTTCCCTGCCGCCGCCCGCCGCGGCTAAAATTCCCTCCCATGCCGAGCCAGTTAGCATCCTCCCCGCCTGTTCGCACGCAACTCCTCGAAGCGCTCCGCCGCTATTGGGGCTACGACTCGTTCCTCCCGCTGCAAGAACAGGCAATGTCCGCCGGTATGGCAGGGCAAGATTCGGTTGTCGTCCTGCCCACCGGCGGCGGGAAAAGCTTGTGCTATCAGGCCCCCGCCGTCTGCCGCGACGGCCTCGCGCTCATTATCTCGCCCCTCATCTCGCTGATGAAGGACCAGGTCGACGCCCTCCGCGCGTGCGGCGTCCCCGCGGCGGCGATCAACAGCACCCTCACCGCCGGTGAACGCCGCGAAGTCGCCGAGCAGATCCGCCGCGGCGAGTTGAAGCTCGTTTATGTCGCGCCGGAACGGCTGCTGGCGGAACGGACGCTCGAGTTCTTTAAGCACACGCCGCTTTCGCTGATCGCCATCGACGAAGCCCACTGCATTAGCCAGTGGGGCCACGACTTTCGCCCCGAATACCGCGGGCTGAAAATCCTCAAGCAGCACTTTCCCGCCGCCAGCATCCACGCCTTCACGGCCACCGCTTCCGACGCCGTTCAGCGCGACATTGCCGACCAGCTCGGCCTCGCCGATCCGCAAATGCTGATCGGTTCGTTCGATCGGCCGAACCTCAACTTCCGCATCCGCCGTCCCGCGAACCGCTTCGCCGAGGTCTGCCAGCTCGTCGAACAACGCAAGGGCGAGGCGGGCATCGTCTACTGCATCAGCCGCAAGGAAGTCGACAAAACGGCCGACGCTCTTCGCTCGCTCGGCTACCGCGCGTTGCCGTACCACGCCGGCCTGAGCGACGACCAGCGTCACCGCAATCAAGACGCTTTCCTCGACGAAGAGGCCGACGTCGTCGTCGCGACCGTCGCCTTCGGCATGGGCATCGACAAGTCGAACGTTCGCTACGTCATTCACGCCGGCATGCCGAAGTCGCTTGAGCATTACGTGCAAGAAAGCGGCCGCGCCGGTCGCGACGGCCTCGAAGCCGACTGCCTACTCCTCTACAGCGGCCGCGACGCGATCGTCTGGCGACAGCTGATCGAGAAGGGCGAGAATGGCGCCGACGCCGGGGCCCTCGAATCGCTCGCCGCGATGGAACGCTTCTGCGGCGGCGTCACCTGCCGGCACAAGGCGATCGTCAACTACTTCGGCCAAGAGCTCGAAAACGACAACTGCGGCGCCTGCGACGTCTGCCTCGGCGAGCTCAACCTCGTCGAAGAGCCGGTCGTGCTCGCCCAGAAGATTCTCTCGTGCGTGCTGCGGCTCGACCAACGCTTTGGCGCCGACTACACCTCGAAGGTCCTCGCCGGCTCGAACGAAGCTCGCATCCGCGAACTCGGCCACGATCGCCTCAGCACCTACGGCTTGCTCAGCGAGCATCGCAACTCGGCGATCCGCGAATGGGTCGAACAACTCGTCGGCCAATCGTTCCTCCGCAAGGCGGGCGAGTACGGCACGCTGGAACTCACCGAAGCGGGCCGCGCGCTGCTGAAAGGGGAGGGGAGTCCGCAACTCACCAAGCCGGCGCCTGCCGCGAAGGAACGTCGTTCGCGCAGCGGTTCGGCCAGCGACAACTGGGAAGGGGTCGATCGCGGCCTGTTCGAGGAACTTCGCAAGCTGCGCACGACGCTCGCCAACGAACATGGCGTGCCGCCGTACGTGGTGTTCGGCGACGCCGCTCTCCGCGACATGGCCCGTCGCCGGCCGAGCACGCTCGATGCGTTCCTCGAAGTCCGCGGCGTCGGCGAACGGAAACGAGACGACTACGGCGACGCGTTTATCACCGCGATCATCGACTACTGCTCCACAGGCGGCGTCCCCGTCGACGTTGCCGAAGTCGCGTCGACGCCAGCCGCATCGCCGCGTACGCGCGTCGATAGCGCCGAGGGGCCGAACGCCTCGTCAATCGCCGCGTTCACCCACTTCCGCCGCGGCGCGTCGATCGAAGACACCATGGAAGCGATGGGCCGCGCCCGCTCCACGGTCGCCGGCTACCTCAGCGAATACCTGCGGCACGAACAGGTGCAAGATCCCAGTCCCTGGGTCGAGGACGATCTGGTGAAGCGGATCGAACTCGCCATCGCCGAAGTCGGCCTCGTGGGGCTCAAGCCGATCTTCGACCACCTCGGCGGCGAGGTTCCCTACGAACCGATCCGCATCGTCGCCACCTGCGTCGCGAACCGCGAAGGCTAGGGATTCACCACGACTGCACGACGAACACAACGGCCAGGGCGAATAGAGCGAGCTGAGCTCCAGAACGGAATGCTCTGGCTCCCTCCCCCTTGAGGTGAGGGGACCTCAAGGTTTATTTTTCTCTGGCCGGGTGCCACTCTAGCCCCGGGCTCCGCCCGGGGGTCGGCCACCACACCGGAAGTCCCAATCCCACGCAACGCTACCCCCTGGCAGAGCCAGGGGCTACAAATCCGCTCGGCTCAATATGCACGAGCGCATCGAGCACCGCCGCATCGCTCGCCAGCAGCGCATCCTTTACCTCATGCGCAATCCGATGCCCCTCGCGCACCGGCATCTCACCGTCAACCTCGACGTGAATATCGACAAGCCACCCCAGCCCGCTCTTCCGCGCGCGGCAATCATCGATCCCCGTCACTCCCGCCACGCCCGCCGCAACGTCGCGAATCTTCTGCAGCGTCTCGGCCGGCGGCGCCGCGTCTAAGATTTCTCCCAGCGCATCGCGAAACAGCCGCACGCCGTTGAACGCAATCAGCCCGCACGCCGCGAGCGCCGCCCAATCGTCGGCCGCTTCATATCCCTTGCCCCCCCACAGCGCGATCGTGATGCCGACGAACGCCGCCAGCGAGGTGAGCGCATCGCTCCGATGATGCCACGCATCGCTTTGCATCGCGCTGCTGCCGATCTCTTTGCCGGTCTTCACCAACCAACGGAACAGCAACTCCTTCACCGCGACGACCGCCACGAGCACCAGCAGCGTGAACGGCTCGGGCCCCAAATGCGGCGCGCGGATTTCATGAATGCTCTGCACCGCGAGCACCCCGGCAACGCAGACGAGCCCCGCCGAAATCACCAGCCCCACGAGCGGCTCCGCCTTGCCATAGCCATACGGAAACCGTTGGCTCGGATCGGCCGCGGCAACTTTCAGCCCGCCCCACACGGCAATCGACGCGACGATGTCGACCAGCGATTCAATTCCGTCGGCAATCAACGCGTAGCTATGCCCCAGCACGCCGGCAGTAAATTTCACGGCGCCCAGCAGCCCGCTGATGACGATCGCCATCCGTGCCGCCCCCATCCCGCGCACGGCATTTGCCGCGGCTTCCGCCCGGGCGGCGTCGACACTGCTGGTTCGGGGGGGCGGGGACATGGAGCGTGAGCTAGAATTCACCGTCAGACGGTGTAGATTTGAGTCGTTGAAACCGGGCCCTGAAGGATACGCCATCCCGCCCGCACCGACCATTGCGAACCGCCCGCGGAAAGCCGCCTCCCGGCAAGATTCCGCGTCGTCCAGCGAATTAGCCCGCAACGCTTTCCCCCCATCCTGCCGCCTCACCACAGCCGACGCGCCGCCCATGGAACCTGTGTTTATTGTCTTGATCTTCGTCGTCTTCGCGACGCTGATCATTGGCGGCGCCATCTACTCGCATAAGCAGCAGAAAGCGCGGCGGCTCGCGCTCGAACAACTTGCTGCTAGTCGCGTCTGGCAGTTCGACCCGTCGTACGACTACGCGCACGACAAGCGGTTCGCTCAATTCTCGCTCTTCACCACGGGCGAGTCGCGCTACGCCTTCAACACCACCCGCGGCAGCGTGACGATCGCCGACGCCCAGTGGCCGCTGCAGTATGGCGACTACCACTACCAGACGACCACGACGAGCACCGATAGCGAAGGCCGCACCAAAACCGAAACGCAAACGCACGTCTTCAGCTACGTGATCCTCGAGAGCCCTTACGTCGGCGCCCCCGATCTTTTCATTCGCAAGGAAGGTTTCTTCGATCGCATTGCCAGCGCCATCGGCTTTCCCGACATCGACTTCGAGTCGGTCGAGTTCAGCCGCAAGTTCGTGGTGAAAAGCAGCGACAAACGATTTGCCTATGACGTCATCTCGCCGCAGATGATGGAGTTCATGCTCGACACGACTCCGCCGACGGTCGACTTTCGCGACGCCAAGTGTTGCCTCTATCATGGCAGCGTGCTGAAGGCCGAGGACTTCGCCGCGACGATCCAGTGGTCGACCGAGTTCTTCGAACACTGGCCCCGCCACGTAGTCGCCGACCTGGCCGCCCGCCGCCAAACCGCCACTTAGCCCCCGGTTCTTCAAACCGGGGGCACGCACCGCACCCCACTCACCGCCGCCATGGACCCATCCACCGACATGAGCCCCGCCTTCATCGCCCTGATCGCCGTCGGCGTGGTCGCGCTGCTCGCACTGATCTGGCTCATCGCCACGTTCAACCGCCTCGTCAGCACTCGCCAGCACATGCGCGAAAGCTGGGCCGACATCGACGTCGAACTCAAACGCCGCTACGACCTCATCCCCAACCTCGTCGCCGCGGTGAAGGGATACGCCGCCCACGAAAGCAGCGTCCTCGAGCAAGTCGTCCGCCTCCGCAACACGGCCGCCGCCAACCATGGCGCCGCGGCCGAACAAGCGGTCGACGAAACGGCGCTCGCCATCGGCCTGAAGCAACTCTTCGCCGTCGTCGAGAACTACCCGCAGTTGAAGGCCGACACGCAGTTCCTCGCGCTGCAGCAGGAGCTCGCGATCACCGAAGACCGCCTCGCCGCCGCCCGCCGCTTCTTCAATGCCAACGTCCGCGAGATGAACCAGCTGTGCGATACGTTCCCCAGTAACGTCATCGCGAACATGTTTCACGTCGAACGCGGCAGCTACTTCGAGGTCGCAAGCGACGCCGAACGCACCGCCCCCCGCGTCGCCGTCGGCGCGTAACCTGCACGCCCTAGCCCCGGGCTCCGCCCGGGGGTCGTTAGCCATTTCAGTCGGCGCGGCCCCGCGAACTGCTACCCCCGTGCAGAGCCCGGGGCTACAACAAGCGTTCCACTCTTCGAACACCGGTCCGATCTCTCCCCAGAGGCCGATCCATGCGAACGCTGCTTTTCCTCGCACTCCTCATTGTCCCGCACGCCGCCCACGCCGAAATCCAAACCCTCTTTCGCGGCGAGTGCTACACCGAAGCCGAAGGCGCCGCCAAACTCGCCGAGTTCGCCAAGACCTACAGCACCCCCGACGAGTGGCAGGCCCGCGCCGCCAACATCCGCCGCGGCATGCTCAAGGGGATGAAGCTCGAACGCCTTCCCACGGCGTGTGACCTGAAACCAATCCGCCACTCAAAACGCGAGCACGACGGCTACACCGTTGAGAACGTCGCCTTCGAAAGCCTCCCCGGCTTCTGGGTCACCGGCAACCTCTACCTGCCGACCGACGCGAAAGAACCGCTCGCCGGCGTCCTCTGCCCGCACGGCCACATGGCCGACAATCGCCTGATCGAGCAAACGCAAAAGCGCTGCGCCGCGCTCGCGCGCATGGGCGCCGCCGTCTTCGCTTACGACATGGCCGGCTACGGCGAGTCGACGCCCGTCGATCATCACCACAGCGAAACGCTCCGCCTGCAAACTTACAACAGCATGCGGGCGATCGATTACCTCCTCTCGCTCGGCAACGTCGACCCCAACCGCATCGGCGTCACCGGCGAGTCGGGCGGCGGCACGCAAACGTTCGTCCTCGCCGCGGTCGACCCGCGAGTTGCCGTCTCCGTGCCGGTGGTAATGGTCTCCGCCCACTTCTACGGCGGCTGCAGCTGCGAGAGCGGCCTGCCGATTCATAAGAGCGCCGACCACGAAACGAACAACGTCGAAATCGCCGCGTCGATCGCCCCGAAGCCGCTGCTGCTCATTTCCGACGGCGACGACTGGACTCGCCAAACGCCGCAAGTCGAGTTCCCGCACGTGCAACAGATCTACGAACTCGTCGGCGCCCCCGACCACGTCGAGAACGCCCACTTCGCCGATGAAGGACACGACTACGGCCCCTCGAAGCGCGCCGCCATGTACCCTTTCATGGCCAAGCATCTCGGCCTCGACCTCGCACGTATTCAGAACGACGCCGGCCAGATCGACGAGTCGTTCGCCATCGTCCACCCTCGCGCGGAGCTGCTCGTCTTCCCCGCCGACAAACCGCGGCCCGACTACGCGGTGACCGACGGCGACCAAGTGATCGACCTCCTAAACCGCTAGCGACCCTCTTCTAGCCCCGGGCTCCGCCCGGGGGTCGGCGTCCACCCACGAACACGATCACTCCCACGCAGCGCAACCCCCGGGCGGAGCCCGGGGCTAAGAAGAAACGCCGAGCCACGCCCCAACCATGCACCGCACCCGCCTCGCGCCTTCCCCGACCGGCGCCCTCCATCTCGGCAACGCCCGCACGTTCCTCGTGAACTGGGCCCTGGCGCGGCAGCAAGGTTGGCACATCATCCTCCGTATCGAAGACCTGGACGGCCCGCGCGTGAAGGCAGGCGCCAGCGACGAAGCGGTCGACATTCTCCGCTGGCTCGGCATCGATTGGGACGCCGGCCCCGTCACGCAGCGGAGCGATCTCGCCCCGTACCGCGCGGCCCTCGAACGCCTGGCAGGGCAGGGCGACGTCTACCCCTGTCGCTGCACGCGAAAAGAAATCGAAGCCGCGGCCCTCTCTGCCCCGCACGGCGACGAACACGAACTCCGCTATCCCGGCACCTGCCGACCGGCCGAGCCGACGCCGCTGCCGCCCGCAGCGCTCGATGAACCGGGCGTCGCTTGGCGGCTTCGCGTTCCAGACGGCGCGACGACGTTCGTCGATCACATTGCCGGCGCGCATCGACACGACATGGCCGCCACGACCGGCGACTTTCTCGTCGCCACGAAGGAAGGGCTGCCGAGCTACCAACTCGCCGTCGTCGTCGACGACGCCCGCCAAGCCATCGACCGCATCGTCCGCGGCGACGATTTGCTCGGCTCCACTCACCGGCAACTCCTGCTGCAACAACGGCTCGGCATCACGCCGCCGCCAGAGTACTACCACCTGCCGCTCGTCCTCGGCGAGGATGGCCGCCGCCTCGCCAAACGCCACGGCGACAGCCGCATCAGCCACTACCGCGCGCAAGGCGTCGCCGCCGAACGCATCATCGCCCTGATCGCCGAGTGGTGCGGCCTCGGCCCGCACGAAGAACTATCGGCGAAAAAATTTACCGCAGAGTTCGACCTCGCCGCCCTCCCGCGCACGCCAATCACCTTCAACCCCGCCACCCCTCATTTAGCCCCCGGTTCTTCAAACCGGGGGTAACGGCGCCCGCATCCCATTTGTTAATTCTCATCTGCTAAGATCCAATCTCCGTCCCCCCGCAGCGAATAGCCTGCAAACAGGGAAACAGGATCGATGAACTCCGACCATCAGTTGCTCTGGCGTCGTTTGGAGCACCTGCCACTCGACGCCCCCGGCACGGCCCAGCCGTTCACCGCTCGCCTCGCCCGCGAGCAAGGCTGGTCGCTTCGTTACGCCGTTCGCGTCGTCGACGAGTACCGCCGCTTTCTCTTCCTTGCGAAGACGGCGGGCCCCGCTTGCCCGAGCGAGCAAGTCGACGAGGCCTGGCACCTCCATCTCTGCTACACCCGGTCGTATTGGAACGACCTCTGCCACGATGTGCTCGGCGAGCCGCTCCATCATCAGCCAACCGAAGGGGGCCCAGCGCAGCTGGAACATCACCGCACAATGTACCTCGCAACGCTCGCCGCGTATCGCGAGCAATTCGGCAACGAACCACCGGCCGACATCTGGCCCGTCGTCGATGAACGCTTCGCGGCGACCTCCAAGCGCTCGATCGACTTGCAACAGCACATCGTGCTGCCGCGCCCGCGTCTCGCGTCGCTAGTTCAACGGTTGCGCCGACGATTGAAGTCTGCAACCTGGCTCGGCGCCTTCGCGCTGGCGCCAGTGATCGGCGTCACTTGGAATCCGTTCGATCTCTCGGGTCCGGAGTTCCTGTGGCTCTACGGCAGCTTGCTGGCCACGGCGATCGTCGGCGGCATCGCGCTCCGTAGCTTGCTCCGCGAACCTGACGACGGCTCACCCTATCCCGAACTCGACGCCTACGAAGTCGCCGTGCTCGCCGGCGACGAGAAGCTCGCGATGCAGACGGCGATTTGCGAGATGATCGTCGCCGGGCAACTCGCGCTCGACAAAGCCGACGGCCGGCTGAGCGTCGTCGACCACCAACGCCCGCACGGCGTCCCGCCGCTCGTGCAGGCGATTTACGACAGTCTTGCCAATCGAGAAGCGGCGGGCATCCAAGACGCCTACAACGCCGGCCAACTCGAGGCGGCCCGCATCGGCGTCAAACTTGAGTCGTTACGACTGCTAGAGACCAAGGAGACTTCTAAGGCTGCCCGCTGGATCCCCGGGCTGCTGTGCGGCGTCGTGGCGCTCTTCGGACTCGCCAAATTCTGCGTGGGCGTCTACCGGGACAAACCCGTTGTGATTCTTGCCATCATGGCAATCGGAGCAGGGCTGGCCGTTGCGACTTTTACGAAACCTATCAAGCGCTCGCTTCGCGGCGATCATCTCCTTCGTCGACTGCAGGGTAAGCGGCCCGATCTCAAACAGTCCGACGAACTCTTCACCCGCCCGCCAGCCGACGTCGCGATGGGCATCGCCCTCTTCGGCATCGCCGCGATGGCCACGGCGCCTGGCGGCGTCGCCGACCTCCACCGCTGGATGCGACCGCAAGCCGCTGGCGGCACCGGCTGCACGACGGGCGGCGCCGGCTGTGGAGGAGGAGATGGCGGCGGTGGGGGAGGGGACGGAGGAGGCTGCGGTAGCGGCTGCGGAGGTTGCGGCGGCGGCGACTAACCGCCGCCGCCCATTAGCCCCCGGTTCTTCAAACCGGGGGCGTGCAACTCAACGGGGTCGGGGGCCTTTTGCCACTGGTGGCACACCATCCCAAACAAGGCCGCTAGTGGCAAAAGGCCCCCGACCCCTTCCACGCCACAATCAATACAGACGCCGCGTCTACTTCTCCGTCGGCTTCTCGCCTTTCTTTTCATCGCCCGCAGCCTTCTTCGCCGCGGCCGACTTCTCCTTCAACTCATCGAGCGACTTCTGCAGCTTCGCCTGCTCCTCGCGCAGCTCGCGAACTTCCTTCCGCAGGTCGCCCACTTCCGCCGGCACGAGCGGCGTCTTCTGGTCGAGTTCCGCCAGCGCCGCCTTTGCCGCCGCGGCGAGCACCGCATCGACCTTGTTCGCCGCAATCGGCGCCAGCAGCGGCCGCGCGGCCGGGTCGTGCAATTCGCCCAACCCGCGGATCGCCGACGACTGCAACGTCTGCCGCGGGTGATTCAGATAATCGACGAAGAACTCAAATGCCGCTTGTTGTCGTTTGCCCTTTTGCGAAAGCTTCGCGACGGTAACCATCGCTTCGCTAACGTCGCGCGGATCGAGCTCCGCCTCGCGGGACTTGATCGTTTCCATCACGCTCGACGCCAATGCGGGATCGTTGAGATCGCGAATCACCGCGAACGAAGCGCCTACCGGCTCGCCGCCCACGATTCGTCCCGCAACGCCTGCTTCGCCGCCGCCGAGGCGTCGTCGCCCTGGTGGCTCGCCAACCCGCGCAGTGCGGTCGCGACAATCGCGGGGTTCTTCTCCGTTTCGATGACAGCGAGCAGTTGCTTCGCCGCGTCGTCGCGGTAGCACTTGCCAAGCTCCTCGACGACCTGCTTCCGAACACGGGCGTCGTCTTGCTTCGTCGAATCGAGTAGCGCCGCTACCGCTTCTTCGGTCCGAATCTTCCGCAGCGCCGTCGCCGCCGCGCACCGCACGCCGAAAAACTCGTCCGCGTTGAGCACCTGCTTCAGCGCCGCGACTGCCGCCTGCGTCTTCACGTCGGCCAACTCGTCGCACGCCAAGATGCGGCCAATCGCATCCTCGGCGTTGGCGAGCTGAGCCTCCAGCATCTTGTCCGACTTGTCGAAGTCGACGTTCGCCAGCAGCGTGTACTCCGGATCGAACCGCACTACCTGCGGCTCCGCAGGCAGCGCCACGTAGAAGTCTTGCTTCTTGCGGTCGATGCGAACTTCTTGGTCATGCTCCTTGCCGTCGACGATGAACCGCAGCACCGTGTCGATCTCGAACAGCAGCACCTTGTCGTTCGTCTCTTGCGTCTGCTCGACCGTGACGTGCGCCAGCTTCTCCTCCGGCAACCACTTGTAGGTAACCTTCAGCTGCGGCTGTCCGCCGTGATAAACCCACTGGTCGAAGAACCGATCGAGCGGCTTGCCGCTCAGCTCTTCGAACACCTGCCGCAAGTCGTCGGTGACGACTTCACCGAGCGCGTGCCGTTCGAGATAGGTCTTGATCGCCTTGCGGTACAGTTCGTCGCCGAACTGGCTCCGCAACATGTGCAGCACCCAGCTCCCCTTCGGATAGGCGCGGAAGTCGAACTGATCGCGCGGCACGTTGTAGTCGCGGTAGACGATTGGCCGCAGGTCTTTGCTATGCGGGCCAATATCGTCGCGGGCGTCGAGGTACAGCCCGTACTTGAACGCATCCTGGCCTTCCTTGTGCCCCTCGTACAGCAAGGCGTAATAGGTGGCAAACCCTTCGTTCAGCCACAAATTGCTCCAATCCTTGCAGGTAATGTAGTCGCCGAACCACTGGTGCGCCATTTCATGGGCGTCGAGCGAGCGGCTGCTGCGAATGTTCTCCGTCGCGTCGCTGTAGATCGTCCGCTGGGTGAGCGTCGTGATCGTCGTGTTTTCCATGCCCCCCCAGTGATAGTCGGCGCAAGTCGCCTGGTCGTACTTATCCCACGGGTAAGGCACGCCGATTTCGTCTTCGTAGAACGCCATGATCGCCGGCGTGTCGCGGAATGCGAACTCCGCATGCTTCGCCTTCGACGGCTGCGTGTAAAACGCCAGCGGCACGTCGCGGTGCTTCGCTTCGAGTTTCTCCAGGTTGCCCGCGATCAAGCAAACGAGGTAGCTCACGTGCGGCTTCTCTTGCAGCCAGTGAACGCTCTTCTTGCCGCCGTCCTCTTTGGTCTCGCCGACGAGCTTGCCGTTCGAAACGACTGTCATCTCTTCTGGCACATGGCAAATGATTTCGCTCGACGCCCGTTCGTTCGAATAGTCGAAGCAGGGGAACCAATGCCGCGCTTCGTGTGGCTCGCCTTGCGTCCACAGGTGGTCGTCGCCCTTCGGCAGGCCCATCGCCGCGGTGCGGAAGTAAAGTCCCTCGACCGGCTCGGCCGAGTAGTCGATCTCAACCTCGGCCTGTTCGCCGACCGGAATCGGCGACTCAAACACGATCGTCAAGCTTTCGTCATCGGACGAAAAAGTGCTCACCGCATGCTTCGAGCGGACATCGCTCACATCAAGCCGATGGGCGTCGAGTCGCAGCGTCTTCGCTGGCTTCGAGATCGGTGCGAAGCGAATCGCCGCCGTCCCCGCGATCGTTCGCTTCTCGAAGTCGGGAGTCAGGTCGAGCTTGATGTGCTCGACGTCGACCTGCCGATCAGGAGCATAATTGCGGCCATTGCTCGCCTGCGGCGGATCGGCCCACGCACTGAGCGCGTTGCAGTAACGGCAATGCTGCTGGTGTTCGTTGGCGAGAGCGGATGAAGCAGAGGCAAGAAGCGCAATGACAAACGCAAGCGACGACAGGGAACGACTCATGGATGAGAATCTCGGTGGCTGGCGTGACGGGAGGGCCCGGTGGCCCCATTCGATTGGCTACGTCTAAGACGCAATAGCGACCCGATTGGATCGCGGCAGGTTCGTTCCTACTAATTGTAGCCTATCCCGCACCGCCCCGCGCCATGGCACGCCCCATTGGACTGGTCGCTTAAGCGACCAGTCCGAACCCTCGCAAAACGGGGCCCCACGCGCTTCGAAGCGTAAAAAATCGTCGCCAACTGGCGCATTTTAGGCCGCACCGCCAACGCCCTTTAGCCCCCGGTTCTTCAAACCGGGGGCCCGCCACAGCGCCCAGCCACACTACACAATCAGCAGCCCATCTCGAATCGCCCGCACCGCGAGCTCCGAGCTCTTGTGAATGCCGAGCTTCTTCATCAGCCGCGACTTGTGGTTGTCGATCGTGCTCTCCGACAGGCCGAGCATCTCGGCGCACTGCTTTACTGTGCGCCCTTCGGCCAAGAGTCGCATCACCTGCTGTTCGCGTTGCGAGAGAATCGAGATCGAACGTTGGTCGCCAGCGTAGTCGAGCTGGTATCCGCGCTCCGTGCGACGGATCCGCGGCGCGAGCGTCGGGTCGAACACGCGGCGGCCGTTGAGCAGCATGTCGGCCATCGCCGCCGAAAGCGCCTGCGACGACGCCGTGCGGCTGAAGTAACTTGTTCCCGGCTCGCCCAAGATCGCGGCGAGCCGAACTTCCATCGGACGGGTATCGAGTACCAGCAAATGACCGGCCGACTCTTCCCGCACGAGGGCGACGGCGCGCTCGACGGCGCCGCAACCAATCGAGGGGTCGATCACCATCAGCCGCGGCTGAATCCGTCGGCAGCACTCAATCCCTTCCTCCAGATTGGTCGCCCACTCCACCACGTCGCAGCCGACGCGGTATTGGCACCATAGGGAGAATGCTTCACAGTCAATCGGGCTCGGCAGCAGCAATACGAGCGTCCGCAATGGCGAATCGGTCGCTCCGTTACGATAGGACAATGGCCTGTGCATTTAAGGCACTCCGTTAAAGGTGGCGGCCTACACTCGCTCCTTCATCGATGGCGTTACAGGACGACTGGCGTTGCTGCCCGCGACAGGTCCCTGCTGATCACCATCGGTATTCAGAACGTATGGGGTAAATTAGGACATTCGAAATCATTGTCACACTATCGAGATTCTTAGCGATGTGGAAGTCCACGTCAGCCTAACGAATTCCCGGATTTTCTCGCGGCAAACCACCAACTTCAGGCGCCAATTCGGTGACAGTCGTGTGGCACTCTCAACAGCTTTCGCGGCCTTCAGTTTCACAAACCCGCACTAAAACACAGGGGTATTCGCCCTCATGGCCCCTCTTTTCTCACCGCATCTACATCTCAATCGCTTTCGCTGTCGATGCCGCCACTTGCCGTTTTAATGCCGGCAACCGCCGGCACGCGGACCAACCCTCAATAGTGCGGCGGCTTCTCGTGCGGCAAATCCTCGCCTTGCGAGTTCTGCGACATCCGCTGCACCGCCGTCGTGTACCGCTCAACTTCTCGCCGCAATTGTTCCAGTTGCCGCCCCTGGCTCAACACGACCTCATTTAACTGATCGATCAGGTGCTGTTGGTAGGTGAGGCGTTCTTCCAGCCCCGTCAAACGCTGTGGATCTGGGATATCAGGCAGGGTCATCTTTAACGAAGGCCTCGGGCTGCGGTAAGTCATAGTTCAGTACTGGCATAGTCTACGGTTCGATCGCAGCACCGACCACGCGAATTCCGGGGGTTGGTCATACCCCCCGCCATCAGGATAATGACTTCCGAGCGTCGCGAATGAACATTCAATACTCAATCGACACAATGGTCTTTTGAGATCTGCCTGCGGCGACGCCCCCGCTTTGCGGCAACTCGCACGAAACAACACCTCAGCCTTAAGAAAAAGACAACAACCATGGCCGCCCAATCTCCCACCGAACTCCGCCAAAAGAAATGCCTCCCCTGCGAAGGAGGCGTCGCCCCGTACTCGAATGACGAAGCCCGCGCCCAGCTCAAGCAACTCGAAGGCTGGCGACTCGTCCACAGCGGCGAGCGAATCCGTAAGGAGTGGACGGTCAAGAACTTCATGGCCGGGCTGAAGTTCTTCAACGAGTGCGCCCGCGTCGCCGAAGAGGACGGCCACCACCCCGACCTCCATATCGAAGGCTACCGCAACGTCGCCGTCGAACTCTGGACCCACGCCATCGGCGGCCTGAGCGAGAACGATTTCATCTTAGCCGCCAAAATCGACGCCCTCCCCATCGAGTTAAAGTAGTCGCAGCATCTGGCCGCATCATCAGTAGCCGCGGCTCAACGAGCCGCCGGAGCGTCTCACAAAATGGACGCCCCACCGGACTGGTCGCTTAAGCGACCAGTCGGAGCCCACGCGCGACTCCGTCCAAAGCGTGCGTCCTTAGCTAACGACATTCCCAGCCGCTTCTCGCCTTCAGTTGCCCGCCGCGATCCACCCTGGCTAGAATCAGCCGAACCTCCTCTAGAAATCGGTTCGAACAGAGAAGCTCGCCATGGTTGATCGCCTCGTCTCGGCGTTCGCGCCGCCGCGCTCCGTGCTAGTCACGCTACTTGCCTCCTGCCTCGCGCTCGCCGTCAGCGCGACCTGCAAGGCCGCCGACGAACCGCCCGCCGAAACTTGGCTCCGCGGCGCCGACGAGAGTCTTGAGCTACGGCTCCACGGCGAGATCCTCGACGCCAACGGCCAGCCCGCGCAAGGCGCCAACATTGCCGGTACGCTCGTCTTCTCCAGCGGCGAGAAGCCGATCGTCGCCGCGGTCGACGGCCATCGCTTTGAGGCTTGGCTTCCCGTCAACAAGCGAGAACTCCATAGCGTGCGCCTCCGCGCCTTCAACCAGGGATCTACCCAGGTCGTCTATCGCACGCTTATGACCTTTCAGCTGCGACAGTCCGCTATCGACGGCGTGCGAATGCAACTCGCCCCCGCGACGCAGCAGGTTGCCGTGCAGGTTCTCGCAGACGCGAAACCCGTTCCACGCGCCTGGGTCAGAGCGGAATTAAACGACGGCCACGCGATCGCCGCCCGCGCCAATGACGACGGCGTTGCCACGCTGTTGCTCCTTCCCGGTCAACCAGTCACGGGTCTCACTGCTTGGAACGACGACCACCGCATCGGCGGCTACTCGCTAGTGCGTGCTCCTAAGCGCGATGCTCACGCCAGCAGCCATGTCGTCGAATTGGAGAAATGCCGCGCTCAGCGCATCCGCATCGTCGACGACCAGGGGCAACCTGTCGCGGGAATTCCGTTCACCCTTCGCGTCGCGACGCCGATACCCGACGTCAACTACGTGGGAGTCAACGACGACTTCCGCCTCACGAGCGACGCCCAGGGGAACGCCGTCTGCCTCGCTTTCCCCGATTGGGAGAAGACGTACCAATACGTCGAACTCGACAGCGACGCTTGGCACGTTCCAGACAATATCGGATTCGAAGACGGCGTGTTGGTCATTCCGGTCAAACGCAACGCCCAGCGCCGCTCCATTCGCGCTCAGCTCACGGCTCACGGAACGTCTCCCGCCGGCATCGACGTCCACGTCCAAAGTTTTCAAGGAGAACGCAAGCACAACTCCGACGAAACCAGTCGCTTCACGAACGCCGATGGCAGCTACGAACTGCAGGTGCTTCCCGACGCAACGTACTGCGCATACTCTTTTGACTCGCGTTGGACTGGCGCTGCGATCGACTGGATTCCCTTTGACTCAAAAAACGAGAAGGTCGCCCCGCCCGAACTCTCAATTGGCGCCGGCGAGACGCTCACTGTCATGGCGACCGCCGGGACCGAGCGGAAACCGCTCGCCAATCTCCATGTGAACGTCAGCCAACAGCATCGCTATTCCTGGCGCGAAAATGGCGAAACCCGCACCGGCATCAGCGGCCCCCATTACTGGCTCCAAACCGACGACGCCGGCCAAGCCGAAATCCACGTCACCCCCGGCACAGTGACGGCCGGCGTCTTTACCGAAGATTGGCGCACCGAGGAAACGATCGAGGTCGCCGCCGGCCAACCTGCCACGCTCAAGTTGCATCGCCCCGTCGCCGGCCCGCGCACCATCCGCGGCCAACTCGTTCGCGCATCGGAAGTCGACGCGCCGCTGGCAGGCCTCGAAGTCGTCGTCGGCGCTGTCGACGGCAACTTCAACGACGTCGACCGTGTCGCCATCGACGCGAACGGCAATTTTGAAATCAGGTCCGCCGCCCAGCAACTTGGCTTCTTCGTCCGCACGCCCGACGGCGCGGCCGCGGCTGCGGCGATCGTCAGCGATTTCGACAACCCCGTCGCCCTCATGCTCCGCCCGACGTTGCAATATCACGGTCAACTCTTGGGCAAGAACGGCGAGCCGCTCAAGAACCACGCCGTTCGCGCCATCGTTAACCTTGCCGCCAACGAACGTTTTAATGGCATTTTCATCCAAAGCTTTGAAGCGGCTCGCATCGAAACACGGACCGACGACCAAGGCCGCTTCACGCTCACGGGGGTCCCGGGCGAAATGCGCGCGCGTCTCCACGCCGACGCCCTCGACGGCGATGAAAACGGCGTCTCCCTCGAAGAGTTTTATCTTGAGCCCGGCGAATCGCGCCCGCCGAGCGTCAACCGTCTCGCCCCCAGCGCCGCCGCAGTCACTCCAGATCCTTTAGCGGTCCGCTACAAGAAATTGCTCCGCGACTGTCGGCTCAACGGTTACGGCCTCATGGTTGTCGCCGCGGCCGACTCGCCGGAGGTCAAGGAATTCGTCAGCCGCTATTTGGTCGACTATCAAGAGAACAAGAACGCGGCCAGATTCATGCAGTTCAACGTCCCCGCCAACAGCAACGAGTTGTCGAACGACGATCGTCGGTTCATGGCAGAGCAGGGGTGGTCGACCCCTCCCGCCGCTGGAGTTTGGGCGATCGCTTGCAGTGCCGACGGCGACGAACTCGGCCGCCTCAACCTCGCTTCGATCACCGCCAACGCAGCGCCGCAAGCTCAGCAGTTCGTCAATCAGTACGCCCCGCCAGCCGAAGACGCCCAAGAGAAATGGCGAGCAGCCTTCGAACTCGCGAAGCAAACCGACCGCCGCGTCTGGGCACGGATGGGCGGCCGTTACTGCGGTCCCTGCCATCGACTCTCGCGTTGGATCGACGAGCACCAAACGGCGATCGAGAAAGACTACGTCCTCTTGAAGATCGACGATTTCCAAGACGCTCACGGGCCAGAAGTCGCCAAGCGCATCACCCGCGGCAAGCACCATGGCGTTCCATTTTGCGCGATCTTCGACGCCGATGAACAACTCCTCATCGACGGCGCCGGCCCCTTGGGCAATATCGGCTACCCCACCGACTACGAAGGCAAACGCCACCTCGGCAAGATGCTTGCCAAAACAAAGCAACGCCTCACCGGCGCCGAGATCAAAGCCCTCATCGAAAGCATCGATTAACGCCAGTAGCCGCGGGTCAACGACCCGCCGGAGCATCACTCAAAACAGTCCGCCCCAAGATTTCGATTGCAACGCCCCCGCACGCGCAGATAATCAACCGCACAAATCCCCTTCCACGCCATCCACTCGCGGATCTCCCATGAAGCCGCTGCTCGCCGCCTGCCTCTCGCTGCTCACCCTCGCCGGCGCCGTGCAAGCCGAGTGGACCCCACCGGAGAAGCCCGATCCAACGACCATCCTCCGCGAAGCCCAAGCCGACGCCCGCGCTCGCCGCTACGAAGACGCCCTAGCGAAGCACCTCTGGTACCACGAGAACGCTGAGAAGTTTGACCCTGGACAATTGGGCGTCCGTCGCTCGTTCGCGCTATCCGACTGGTACAACCTCGGCGCCGACTACGCGCCGGCGCTCGCGAAGTTCGAAGAAGTCCGCGAAGCCGCTCGCAAAATGGTACTGGAGGCGAAGCATCCCAAGCACGTTCGGAACGCCTTCGCCGACTACGCCGCGATGAGCAAGAAGCTCGGCGAGGAAGAGAAAGTCGCCGAGCTGTTCTTAGAGCTTCGGGACAAGAACGAGAAGCATGCCAAGGAGGTCTACCGCTTGGCGGACGGGTCTTTGATCGACGCCGACCGCTTCGACGTCTGCGGCGAGTTCCTCGACGCTGAGCGGGAAATGGAACTGCAGATCTTAGGTTACGAACACAACATGAAAATCGCGGAGGAGCGATTCGGCAAGCAACACCGGCGATTTGGCGAGCAACGATTTCGCGCCGAAGCCGCAAAAATCGTCTTCATCCTCGTGAAAAACGACCGCGCCGACGAAGCCAAAGAACTCGCCCAACAAGCGCGCGACGCCTGGGACGACGAGAAGCTCAACAAAGCCCTCGACGAAGCGCTCGCAGGCAAGAAGCCAAAGGCGTACCCCTAACGCCCAACGAAATAGACGCCCCATTGGACTGGTCGCTTAAGCGACCAGTCCGAACCCACGCCAAACTTCGCCTCCACGACCAGACGCTGGCATTCATCACCGCCTAGGCCTAGCGGCGCCGTCTACCTCCGAAAGAGTGTGCACCTCATGCGTCGTTGCATCCGCGCACTCAGCGCATGCGCGAGCTTACTGCTTCCGCTGACTGGCCGTGGCGAGCAGCCCACAGGCCCGGAAACGGAGAGCCTCGCTGGCGACCTCCAAGGATGGATTCTCACCAGTGACTCCGGCCACGTCTCGGCGCTATCGCTTCCAGATCGAGCGTCCCGAATCGTCATTCACCCTCCACGGCCGGCTGTCGGCCGGCCCCCCGCCATTCATGCGTTCAGCGGCCCCGATGCGACTGGCCAAGTGGTTTATGTCCTGGATTATTTCTCCGGCGATTCAAAGAAGGACGAACATCACCTGCTGAGAAGCGTTCAATTAGACGGAACGGACGATACGGAAATTTTCTCTCGCCCAGGCTCTGCCATGTGGGCGACGTCGGCAGCTGGAAACGGCGAGATTGGCTCTCACGTCGCCCTCTCTCCAATCGGCTCGCGGGTCGCGTTCATCAGCCGTACAACCAATCGACAAATGCCCAAGGCGCTCCTCACGCTGGGCCGCATCGAAATCTGGAATGTGGCCAAGAAGACCGGAACCGACACGAAGGTACTCGCGTTGGATCAGCCGATGTCTTGGTTCCCCGATGGCCGCCGGTTGGCGTACGCCGCCCTCGTCAAACGAAGCGACCTTCCGCCAGACGCCGGAGGGCTCGACAAGTTCGGCTCTTACTTCGGCGAGACCTGGAATGAACTGCCGGCCATCTTTATTTACGACGTCGCCTCGAACAAAAGCGACTTCTTCCACGTCGGCTGGACGCCGGTCGTTGCGTCGGACGGAAAATCGATGTTGGTCGGAGGTTGGGGCGATAAAGAGTACGACTACAGCGTGGTGCGGGTCGACGTGGCGACAGGTCGATCAACCGCGGTCCATTTGCCTGGGCTATTCGGAGCCGTTCTCGGCGTCGATAGCGATCTCACCTACTACGTCGGCAGGTCGACCAAGGGAACCCCCACGAGTTTCACGAAGTTCAACAGCCCTCTGCAAGGTCCCAAAGAAATGCTGACGATCAAAGTCAGCGACGATTCCGGCGAGAAGTTCCAGACAATCGTTCCATCCATTGATCCGCGCAACCCAGCGAGCTTCGGCGTAACGAAGTAGCGAGCAATGCCTGGCGACGCTCGCAGTTCGACGCCCACAGTTCGTCGCTTACAGAACTGATTGCGAAGGACGCAGTCAAACTTCGGTCGCGATTTTGAAGCTTTTACTTCTTCGCAACCTTCACCGCAGCCAACCCAGAATCCGCCATCTCATCTAGCAGCTTCTGCCGCTTCGCCGTCAGTTCATCCAAAAACGTCTTCCGATCCCCGTAGGTCCGCATCGCATACTGCTGCGCGACGACGCCCCCCGCCGGGTCCTTCGCGTACTTGAACAAGTTGTACTCGGCGAACGTCTCGTCCGGCGACTCAACGACGAACTCGATGATCGCGTCGCTTCCTTTCGGATCGTCGACCAAATTCGTAGGCGAACCTGGGTAAGTCTTCTGGACCTCTTCGACGGTCATCTTCGCCAAACCCTGGGCGTCTTCCAACTCGGGGTAACGGCGAATCGACGCCAAATGCGTCCACTTCTCGAGCGTCTCCCCCTCGGGAATAAACTCGGCGACCGGCTGCTCGGGATCCTCGCCTTGCCACGCCAAGTTCAGCGTGCGGCCATCGAATTCCACCGCCTTAGGCGGCTCGATCGACTTCGGCGCCTTGGCCTGCGCAGCTTCGAGGGCGATCGTCAAAGACAGCAGCCCAAACAGGACAATGTACGGAGCAGCTACAGAAAGTCGCATCGCTGAATTCCCCACTCGCCGCTGCGTCTGCCGACGCCGTTACGGCCGAAAGAAAAGTAAATCGCAAACGGGAGGCCACAAAGAGGAGTTACTGGAACTATGGGTCGCCGCCGCCCCCGGCGAAGACGCCGCCCCCCGATCCCCGCCCGTTTACGGCGAATCGAATACGGCAGAACCAGCCTGCGCGTTACAATCGCATCGAGCGAACCCTGCCCGCTGCACGCCCCGCGGACCCCCAGCGTATGACCTCCCCTGCGTCTTTCATCGCCGACGGCCCAACACTCGCCCGCGAAGCCCTCGCGCCGCAACTCCAAGCCAAAATCGCCGCCGCCTACGCCCCGCAACTAGCCGCCGCCAGCTGGCCCCGCCGCCTCTGGCTCCGCTGGCAAATGCGCCGCGAACTTGCGATGCAACTCGAACGCCGTGCACCCGCCGAGGCGCTCTACTAACGCCCACTCATCCCGATTGAGTTCATTTTTATTCCGAGCGCAGCGAAGCATCTAGAACCACCGAATTGTCATGCTCCCTCGGCTCCTAACACGGCTCCTGCTCGCGAGCCTAGCGCTCGCTCCAGCTCTTCGCGCCGACGACCTCCCGCACGATGCCGCCATCCTCGACGCCGATCTCGTTTGGGACGTCGCCAATCCAGAAGCGTACGCCCTGTCGCGCGACGGCCGACAGATGGCCTACACCAGCCGGGGCGCCATTTGGCTATGCGACGTCGACGCCGGCCCGCCGCGGAAACTTGCCGATCTCCCCAATACGACGACCGACATCCTGACGTGGCCTGAATACGGAGCGGAACGCGAAAAGTCCGCCCGCTCGCCGCAAGATCGCCGCTTCACGCCGTTGACCGGGCCTAAGCACTCTTTCCGAGACTTCGCCTTCAGCCTCGCCTGGACGCCCGCGCAAGACGGCCTCGTCTACGTCGTCCGCAAGCACATTGGCAACGAAACGCGCGTGGCCAAGTACCATGTGATGCATGCGTCGCTCGCCGGCGCCATCGACGAGGTTGTCGCCATCGAAGGGCCGTTTGGCAATCGCTACGAAGACGGCCTCTCGTTTTACGTCACGCCCGATCGCAAGTTCGTCGTCATCTCTTCTTACAGACCGCTGATCTGGGACGTGACCCGCAATCGGCCGCAGGTCACGCCGTACGATTTGCTCGTCCCCTCGACCGCTAGCGGCCGCTATCTCGGCGTCGAGATCGACAGCCGCGAGTTAGTGCTAGTCGACGAACAGTTCGCTATCTCGAAACGGTACGGCGTCTTCTTCCCGGTTGATCGACCGATCGATCTTACCTGGTCCGGCGACGAACGGTTCGCCATCTGTCGGACGCACAATGAATATGGCTCGCAAGGGGCTACTGCCTTTCGCATCAGCCTTGAGGCACTCGCTCAGTCGCCGACAGTGAGATGCAATATCAAAGACCGCTTCCTGTTCATCGGCGCCGAAGGCCGGTTCCTCCATCTCCGCGTGAACAACGCCGGCGTTTGGGGCTACCTCAACGGCGAGGCCGGCACGCGCGTGACGCTCGTCGAACCCGACGGCGAATCACGAAATTTGTTCACCACCAGCGGTTTTCGCAAGCCGGAACGGGGCCAACTCGGCTCGATCTTCCCGCCCATGATCGCCGCGTCCGACGGCAGTCGCATCGCCTACGCCCTCCCGCGGCCCGCCGACCAACTTCCCGGCGCCCAGTATCACCTCATCGACTTAGCTGGCGATTCGATTCCGTTGCCGCCGGTGAGCGACGACCGCTATATCACGCCTTATCTCCCCATCACATTCGCCGATGCGAACCGCCGGCTGATCGCCCGGTCGGGCGCGACGCTTTTCTCCGTCCCCGTCCCGACGGCGGCATCGAGCGATGAAGCCAACGAGAGCGCGAAGGAGGAGGCGATCGATGAACAGTAGCTTGCAACGCCTGATCTGGCTTGGCTGGTCCCTGCTAGCCATCAACGCAGCGTTCTCCACCGTCGAACCCGCCGCGGCGGAGCCTCCAGCCGGCCTGCAGATTCTCGCCGATAATCTGCAGATGGAAACGCGGCCGGCACCGCTCATTTCTCCCGACGGCCGGCATGTCGCCTACGTCAGTCGCGGAAACGTCTGCGTCGCCGACGTCGCTGCCGGCACATCGCGACCACTCGCCGAACTCCCCGGCACATGGTCGTATATTCTCGCGCAGGCGCTCGCAAGCGGCGCCGTCGACTCGCCGGAAAGTCGCGACAACACCGAAAAGCACCAGAAGCTACGCAGCAGCGTGACGGACGAACTCGGCGACTTCCAATGGACCGCCGACTCCAAGGCGATCGTCTACAGCCTCACCCACCGAGTCCACGACGAGAAACTCGATCGACATGTCGCTCACGTCCACGTCTGGCGTGCACCGCTTGATGGCGAGGCGAAAGAAATCGCCGACGGCGAGCTGCCGTACGGCGAGCGTCGCGGCCTCGGCGGTCGCATCACCCGCGATGGTCGCTTCCTCGTCAATAATCGTTCCGGCCGCCAACGAGCGCTCATTTGGGATGTCGCCCGGAACAAGCCGCGCGCCACCCCGTACGACTACCTCGCCCCGTCGCCCACGAGCGGCCGCTGGATCGGCGTCGAGAAAGACACCCGCCAATTGGTCGCACTCGACGAAGACTTCAACGTAATCGCCCGCCACGAAGAGTATCTCCCCCAAGCCGACTATGGGTTCGACATGACCTGGTCGCCCGACGAACGCTTCATTCTCTGGCGACAAAAAATTGGCGTCGACTACACGAGCAACTGGGTCGGTTGTCGCTACGATCTGCAAACTCACGACCGCCAAATCTTCCACGGCGACTACTGGAACGAACTGTTCGCCTTCACCGGTCACCGCGGCGAGTTCCTCCGCATCGGCTCCGCCGTCGAGCAACTGCATAGCATCGAAGCTGGCAAGACGGTGTTGCACAGCTACATCGGGCTTATCCGCGACGGTCAGATCTATATGCAGCGACTTTGGAGCAGTCGCGCCGGCCCCCAGAGCCCGGAACTGATCATCGCCCAGGCAAGCGGTGGCTCGCCCATCTCTTGGTCTCCCGATTTGCAACTGTTCACCATCGGGCTCACAGACCCCGAGCCCCCGTATCGCGCGACGATGTATCTCGCTGATCGCCGACGCCAACTCTGGCGAGTTCCCGGCATCGACGCAGAGGATCGCATTTCGCCGCAGGAGATCGTCGGTTTCGCCCTCGACGGTCAAACGCTCATCGCCCGCGACGAAACACGCCTCTTCGCGATTCCGATCACCGCGATTCGGACGACCGATTTGAAGTTCCGTTAAAGCAATCCGCCCAGATAAATCATCTCGGCCACTTTTTCTTGTAAGCTCGCCCCCCCTCGCGGTACCAATACTTCCAACGCCTCACTAACTCCGGCGCTCTTCGGAGCCTTTGCCATGAACTCCTCCCGCTTCCTGCATGCGTTGCTCCTCTTCGCGCTCGCCTTCACCGTCGCGGCCTCGCGCGGCGCCGCCCAACATGTCACCGACGAGTGGGTCGAGCAAATGGCCGCCCCGCTCATCGAGCATCGCGTCGTCGACGGCATCTCGATCGGCTACATCGAGGGCGACCGCTACGGCATCGTCCATCTTGGCAGCGCCACGCGCAGCGGCAAGAACGCCGACAATCTCACACTCTACGAGCTCGGCTCGATCACGAAAGTTTTTACCAGCCTGCTACTCGCCGACGCCGTCGTGCAGGGCAAGATCGATCTTAACGCGGCGGCCGAGGCCGAGAACGCCGCCGGCATTCGCTTGCCAGCGCGCGACGGCGCGCCGATCAAGTGGATCGACCTCAGCACCCACCGCGCCGGCTTGCCGAAGCTCCCTGCCAATCTCGCGCCTGCCGATCCGAAAAATCCGTATCGCGATTACACGCCCGCGCAAGCCGCGGAGTTCGTCAACAACTTCGCCCTCCCGCGCGCACCGGGCGAAGCAATGGAATACTCGAACTTCGGCGCGTCGCTGCTCGGCTACCTCCTCGCGCAGCAAGCCGGCAAGTCGTACCAGGAACTTCTCAACGAGCGAATCACTGGCCCGCTAAAGATGACCGACGTCGCGGTCGAACTGAGCGACGCTCAAGCCAAACGTCTCGCCACGCCGCACGATCGCGTCGGCTCGCCTACGCCCGCTTGGACTCGCACCGACTTCATCGGCTCCGGCGGCATTCACGCCAACATGCGCGACATGCTCCGTTTCGCGAAAGCCCAACTTGAGCCGCCCGCCGGTCCCCTCGGCGAAGCGATCGAACTCGCCTGGAAGCAACAACGCGACGCCGACAAATCGGGCCCCGCGATGGGCCTCGGTTGGATGATCGCCGGCGACGGTCAAACTCGCTGGCACAACGGCGGCACCGGCGGCACGCGGACGGCGATCTTCATCAATCGCGAATTGAAAGCGGCGGCGATCGTCCTCTGCAACACGGCGGTCGCTAACGAAGCCGATCAACTCGCGACCCTCATCATCCAACAAGCGGCCGGCCACGACATTCAGCCCCCTGCAGCAGGCGAAGACGCCGCGGCAGCCGTCGACGAAGCCGACGAGAAAGCACGCGAGAAGAAGGGCGGCAAAGCCCCGGCGATCGACGCCAAGCTGCGCCGCCGCTTGGTCGGCCGCTACCAACTGCGGCCCGACTTCATCTTCGACGTAAACGACGAGGATGGTCGCCTGATGGTCGGCATCACCAACCAAGCGACGCAAGAAGTCTTCCCCGACTCGCCGACCCGCTGGTCGTACCGCGGCATCGAGGCGACGCTCGAATTCAAACTCCCCAAATCGGGCGTTGCGCGTAGCTTGGTGCTCCATCAAAACGGCGCCAAACAAGTCGCAAGACGCATCAGCAAGTAGGCTCGCGAGCACATCCCCTCATAAAAAAAGTTCTGGCCCCCTCCCCCTCAAGGGGAGGGGACCTCAGGGTTCAGTTTTTTTGTGCTCTCTGCAGCGGACGCGTTTAACTCACAATTAACAGGCAGCCTGCGTGCCGAGCGACGACCCACAGTCCATCTTCACCGCCTGGCTCAGCGAGCATAGCGCCGCCGTCGTGAAGGTCGCGCGCGCTTACACGCTCACCCCCGACGATGCGCAAGACCTCGCCCAAGAAATCTTGCTCCAAGCCTGGCGCTCGCTCCCCAGCTTCGCCGGCAAGGCGAGTCCCGCCACGTGGTTCTATCGCGTCGCCCTCCACACCGCGCTCAACTGGCAACGCAAAGACCGACCGCGCCGCAGCCGCCAGCAACCGCTGCTCGAAGTGCAAATCATCGCCGCCGACGGGACCACCAGCGCCGAACAAGTCCAACAACGCGAAACGGTCGAGCAACTCTACGCCGCCATCCGCCGGCTCCCCAAAAGCGACGCGGCCCTCGTCCTCCTCTACCTCGACGGCCTCAGTTACCGCGAGATCGCCGACGTCCTCGGCATCTCCGAAAGCAACGTCGGCGTGAAACTCAACCGGGCGAAGAAGGCTCTCAGCGAACAGATGAAAGGGGCGGGCCATGAATCCTGAACCGCCGAACCTCCCCGACGATTTCCAGAAAGCCTGGCAAGCGCAGGCGTCGCAAGAGCGCGTCACGATCGCCGCCGATCTGCTCCGCAGCGAAGTGGAACGCAATCAACATTCGTTCCGCACGATGATCCTGCTGCGCGACATCCGTGAAGTCGGCGTCTCGCTGCTGCTCATCCCCGTGTGGCTCTTCCTCGGAGTGTGGCTAGCATTGCCATGGACCTGGTATCTCTCCATTCCGGCGTTCATCTGGGTCGCCGCGTTCATGCTGATCGACCGCGCCCGCCATGCCGCGCCCCCCAGCACGCCCGGCGAGCCGCTCGTGCAGAGTGTGCAGACGTCGCTCGTCGATGTCGAGCATCAGATCAAGCTGCTGCGAAGCGTGCAGTGGTGGTATCTTCTGCCGATTGCGATCCCCATGCTGGCGTTCTTCGGCCAAGTCACGTGGCGAGCCTCGCAAAGCTGGCTCGAAGCGATCGTCGGCGGCGGTTGCTTCTTCGCATTCGTCGTAGCCACCAACGCGTTTCTTTACTGGGTCAATCGGGTCGCTGTTCGCAAACAACTACAGCCACGCCGCGAAGAGCTCATCAAGCTTCTAGACAGCCTGCAAGAAGAAGCCGGCGGCACGCCCCCGTCTAGCCCCGGGCTCCGCCCGGGGGTCGGTTTGAAGTAGAGAAGACGTCCCTTGAAGTGGTGCGCCACCCCCGGGCGGAGCCCGGTGCTAGGGACAATCTCATCCGCAGCGTTCCGCGTTCCCGTGCGTCTTTCACCCCGCACTTTGCGCACGCCGCCGCAATCCCGCAGCGACTCATCTATACTGCACCCGCCTTCACCCGACGCGACTCCTATCGATCCGCTCTCATTCAATCGGTGACCGAATGCCACGCCGTCCGCTCGCACAGATCACCGCACTCTTCGTCGGTGCGACCCTCGCCATCGCCGCCGCCCCCGCCCAAGCCGTCGATCTCACCTGGAACTTCGACGGCGCCACGCCCCTCGCCGCTTCGATCGGCTCCGCCACGATCCAGTACTACGATCCGCTCAGCACCAACTGGGGCCCTGGCGCCACGCAGTTCGGTACGGCCGCCTCGCTCGGACTGCCCGCCTTCCCCAGCGGCGGCAGCGGGGGAGTGATGCGTTTCCCCGCGACGACGCCGACGCAAGGCTACCAGGTTTTCCCCGGCGGCAGCGGCGCCACGGCCTACACGATGTTCTGGGACTTCCTTTCGCCCGCAGCCTACGACGGCAAGTGGCGCGGCCTGCTGCAAACCAATCTCGCCAACGACGACGACGGCGACCTATTCATCCAAAATTCAGCCAGCGGCGGCATCGGCATCAACGGCTCGTACCAAGGTTCGATCGCCCCGAACACTTGGAACCGCATCGCCATCACTCGTTCCGCCACCGGCACGCTCACCAAGTTCATCAACGGCGCCCTCGTTGGCACGCAACCAGCCGATGACGAGCGCTTCGACCTCGCCTCCTCCTTCTATCTATTCGCCGACGAAAACAACGAAACCGCCGCCGGGTACGTGAGCAGTTTCCGCTACGTCGACAGCGCCCTCACCAACGAACAAGTCCGCCTGCTCGGCAACGTCTCCGCCGCCGGCGCGACCGTTGCCGGGCCGACGATTCCCGCCCCGCCGCCAGAACCGCCGGCGCCGACGCCGCCCCTGTTCGGCCGCACGCAAATCATGGGTCACCGCGGCGGCGGCACGCTCGCCCCCGAGAACACGATGGCCGCGTTCGCCAAAGGGTATGAAGTCGGCAACGACCTCTTCGAACTCGACGTCCACCTCACCGCCGACGGCCACGCCGTCGTCTTCCACGACGATACGCTCGACCGCACCACCAACGGCAGCGGCCCGATTGCGAATCTCACGCTCGCCCAGGTGAAGGCGCTCGACGCCGGCAGCTGGTACGGCCCGCAATACGCCGGCGAGAAGGTTCCCACGCTCACCGAAGTGCTGCAGTACACCGTCGGCAAAGGCCGCACGATTCTCGACGTGAAGGTCGCCGCCAACCAAGCCTTCCGCGACGCCGTCGACGACGCCATCTTCGCCTCGCGCGCCACGTCTGACGATATCTGGATCTGGCCCTCTAGCGGCCAATACACGAGCGACCCCCGCTTCGGCAACGCCGAGATCCAACTCCTCACGTCGATCCCCAGCAATCTTAGCGACGCCAACTTACTGGCGCTGAAGGCAAGCGGCATCGACGGCCTTTCGATCGGCGACGGCTCGATCACGCAAGAAGCGATCAACGCCTTCCACAAGAACGGCATGTGGGTCGACGTTTACACCGTCAACAGTCCCGCGCGGATGGAACAGCTGATCGCGATGGGAGTCGACTCGATCGAAACCGACCGCCCCGACCTGATGGCCGACATCATCTACGCCGGCGACGCGAATGGCGATTTCGACGTCGACGGCGCCGACTTCCTCGCCTGGCAACGCGGCGGCAGCGGCATCACGCTCGCCGACTGGAAAAAAACCTACGGCCACGCCCGCGGCATCCCGGCGAACGCTTCTCCAGCGGCAACCACTGCCTCGACGAGCATCCCCGAACCCGCCGGCGTTCTCATTCTCCTCATCGCCGCAGGCGTGCTGCTCCCCCTAGCCCCGGGCTCCGCCCGGGGGTCGCGCGCCACTCGATAGAGCGCCGTCCCTACTTCTAACCGACTCCCGGGCGGAGCCCGAGGCGAGAATCCCGCCGCTCATCCCATCGCGTCAACCACAAACGCGATATCCGCATTGGCAATCCACTAACATTGCCGATATACTGCCGCCGCGTCCTTATTCGCGGCTTCTCCAGCCGCAGCCCGCGCCTTGTCCCTACCAATGGATTGAACAATGCTTCTCGCCCGCTCAGGTTGGCGCCTGCCGCTGCTGCTCGCCGCTGTCGCGTTCTCCACCGGCTGCATTCGCGAAACAACCGAAGGCACGGCCCACGTCTTCCAAAACGAACTTTGGGTGCCGATCGTCACATTCCTCGGCGGCATCGCGGCCTGCGTCGGCGGCTGGTTTGTGAAGTCGCACTCCGAACGCTTCGGCTGGGCGATGATCATCCTCGGCCCGATCGCGGCGATTGGCTTCGCGCCGTCGCTCTATCTCGATCGCGCCGCCGTCGACGATTCCGGCTTCTCGCTCCGCGCCGGCATCTGGGGCATGACGGCCGTCCATGACGTGAAGTACGACAGCCTCCGCCAGATTCATCTCACCAAGGAAGAGTCGTACGGTCGACGCGGCAAGAAAGTGAGCTACTATATGGTCTGCGATCGCACGAGCGGCGAACCGGCGAAGATCTCGCTCGGCAACCAATGCGCCGAGGCCGCGGCTCCGCTGTTCCTCGACGCCGCCCAAGCTCGCGGCATCCCGATCACCAACGAAACTGGCGAGTAACTCGAATGTCAGGCCAAGGCTCCACCGGCAACGTCATCGCGGCCATTTGCAGCTTTTTCATTGCGGGACTAGGGCAACTCGTCCAAGGCCGACTCCTCGCCGGCGGCGTCCAGTTCGTCATCGCCGCGATCGTATGGGTCGTCAGCTTCGGATTCTTAGGCTGGATCGTCCACATCTACTCCGCGTATGACGCCGCCCGCTACAAAGGCCCCGGCTACTAAGCCGCGCTCGCGGCCCGTCTCGCGATCCTAGCCCCGGGCTCCGCCCGGGGGTCGGCCTGAAGCAGGGACGACGCCCCATCAAGTGGTAAGCCACCCCCGGGCAGAGCCCGGGGCTAAAAGGCCTCCTCGTTCCCACGCTCCGCGGCATTTTCATTCGCTTGCCGCTGCGCCGATATATTCCAGCCCCTCTAATTTAGTTGCTGACCTCCGCAATCTAGCGTAGCCTAATGGCTCATCGCTCCCCCTTGCCGGAGGCCCAGTGCACCACCGCCGTTCCCGCCGCGCCGCTCACGCGAACTCGCCGCTCTGCACCAACGATCGCCTCCGCTTAGAAACCCTCGAACCCCGCCAAGTCCTCAGCGGCGTCGCCGAGCTACTGCTCGACGTTAACACCAATCCCCTGTCGATTGGCGCAAGGCCCCAACAGTATGTCGTCGCCAACGACTACGCCTACTTCTTCACGGCTAACGTCACGAGGAACGAGCTCTGGCGTACCGACGGCACGGAGGCCGGAACCCTTCACCTGCGCGATTTCTACGGAGGCGGCGAGCTTACCAACGTTAACGGCGTCGTGTACTTCAGCGCTCGCGGCGTCGTGGGCGATTCCGAACTCTGGCGCAGCGACGGAACGGTAGACGGCACTTGGCTCGTCAAGGAAATCCACCGCTACGGCAGCGCGTCGCCGACCAGTCTCGCCAACGTCGACGGCACGCTTTATTTCAACGCCAACGATGGGTTGAACGGCAGCGAGCTTTGGAAAAGCGACGGCACGGCCGAAGGTACGGCGATCGTCGCCGACTTGCTCCCCGGGAGCGTCGGCTCCGGGGCGCGCCCGACGTTCAACCTGAACGGCACGCTGCTGTTCGTTGCGAGCAACGCCGCCGGCCTGCAATCGCTTTACGTTCACGACGACTCTTCCTCTCAGCCCGTGCTGCTGGAGACGTTCACTTACGCCTCGGCAAGCAGCTCTTTCGCTAACTTCACGCAAGTCGGATCGACGGCCTATTTCACCGTCGACCAAGGCGCCTATGGCATCGACCTCTGGAAAACAGACGGCACAGCCGACGGCACGCAGCGCGTCGACGGCGTCCCCAGCGTCGAGACCTCCGGCGCGAGCTACGCGCGACGACTCGCCAACGTGAACGGGACGCTTTTCTTCGTCGCCAATCGCGTTGGCCTCGACGGCAGAGAACTCTGGAAAACAGACGGAACCGCCGCGGGCACGCTCCTCGTGAAAGACATTCGCCCCGGCACGCTGCCGTCGAATCCAAGCTATCTCGTGAACTTCAACGGAACTCTCTACTTCACGGCCGAAGACGGCGTCAGCGGCAACGAACTGTGGCGCAGCGACGGAACCGCTGCGGGAACGCTGCTCGCCCACGACATTGTCGCAGGCGGCTCCTCCTCGGCGCCGGCGCACCTCGCCGTCGTCGGCGACACGCTCTATTTCCGCGCTCAAAACGCCGCTAACGGCGCAGAGCTGTGGAAGAAGACCGGCGCCGCCGCCCCCGCGCTGGTACGCGACATCGCCGTCGGGTCCAACAGTTCCGGACTTTCGACGCTGACCAACTTCAACGGCAAGCTCCTCTTCAACGCCAGCCCCACCCAAGATGCTGCGTTCGACGCCGAACCCTGGATCAGCGACGGCACGACCGCCGGAACGACGCTCGTGAAAGACGTCCTCCACGCAACGGCGTCCGGCTATCCGTCGGTGACAGTGGAAGTCAACGGCGTCCACTACTTCCTTGCCAACGATGGCGCCCATGGCGTCGAGCTTTGGCGGACCAATGGCAGGACTGCCGGCACTTCCCTCGTGAAAGACATCCGCCCAGGATCTCTCTCCGCGTTCTCGACCAACTCCGTCCTCAAGTTCGCCAACGTCAACGGCAAACTCTACTTCCCGGCGAACAATGGGAGCAACGGCGTGGAGCTTTGGGTGAGCGACGGCACCGCGGCCGGAACAAAGCTCGTCAAAGACATAAACTCCGGCTCGGCCAGCAGCAGCCCCGCGCAACTGACGAATGTCGGCGGAATCATCTACTTCTCGGCGAACGACGGGGTGACCGGCAACGAGCTGTGGCGCAGCAACGGCACGGCCGCCGGCACTCAACTCGTCGCCAACCTGCAACCTAGCGCGATCTCGTCGACTCCCGAGAACCTTGTCACCGTCGACGGCACGCTCTACTTCACGGCCGACGCTCCGTCGCTCGGAACACAGCTCTGGAAGATTCCTGCCGGATCGTCCGCGCCCGTGCGAGTCACGAACGCCGCCAACGCCGCGGTCAATTCGCCGAACATCCCGCTCACGGTCGTCGATGACAAAATCTTCTTCGTCATGCGAGTCGAAACCACCGGGGATGAACTCTGGGTCGCCGACTCCACCGGCGCGCGCAGCGTCGTCGACCTCGATCCTAATTCGGTGTTCAGCTCTCCTTCGAACACGATCAACGTTAACGGCGTCTTTTACTTTGACGGCGTCAGCACTGCCCAGGGCCGCGAGCTATGGCGCAGCGACGGAACGACGGCAGGCACCTACCTGGTCCGCGACCTCGCACCACGGGAAGCCAGCAGCTATCCCTCCCATTTCGTGAACGTGAACGGCACGCTCTTCTTCGCCAGCACCGTGGGCTCCTACGGGACTGAACTTTGGAAGAGCGACGGCACAGCTGCCGGCACAACGCTTGCCCACGATATCCTCCCGGGCCCGCTGAGTTCGTCTCCCCTGGGCACGACGCAATGGGAGCAGTTCATTGTTATCGACGATTGGCTCTACTTTACTGCGCGCATCGACTACGCGACCGCTCAGATTGGCATTTTCCGCGTCGACGATTCGACGCCTCAGGCCATCCTCCTGACCGACGCCTACACATTGTCTCTTGGCATCCCCGGCAACCAAGGATTCTCCAACCTCAACGGCGACCTCGCGTTTAACTCGGCGGACGACTACGGCTACAACCTTGAAATGTACGTCCTCCGCCAATCCGCCATCGACCAATCCGGCGACTACACGAGCGACGGCGCCGTCGACGGCGCCGACTTCCTCGCCTGGCAACGCAGCTACAACACCCGCGTCGAACCCTTCGGCTCCGGCGCCGACGGCACCGGCAACGGCGTCGTTAACGCCTTCGACCTTGATGTCTGGAAAGGAAACTTCGGCACGCAGCTCGCGGCAACCGAAATCGCCGCCGTCACGGCTCCGTCCGTCGCCGAACCCCTCGCCGCGCTCGACGCCGCGTTCGAGAGCAACGATATTACGTTCGCACCGCTCGCCGTCGCCGCTCCGCCGGCACGGCCCGAGCGCACCGACGCTGCGTTCTCGCCGCGACTCTCCCTCGGCGCTGCCGCCATCACGCTTCGCCAAGCCACCAGCGTCGACAGCATCGCGCGCACGCCGCACCCCAGCGACCACCGCCCCCGCGCAGCCGATCAATACGCAGCCCCCGCTTCCAAGCGAAGCCCCTTCAATTCCCAGGTCTCCACGCCTCGGACCTCGCCGCTTCAACGACCAGTCGATGCCGCGAAAGGGCCTCTTTCCGCAGAACTGGCGACGGAGTTCTCCGAACCCCATGACGCCTCGCCCCCACCCCTCTAAACCTATCGTTGCCGCTCGCCGCCGGGCATTCTCCATTCCAGACCCTTTGGTTGCCTACTCCCGCAATCTAGCGTAGTCTAACGGCTTACCGCACTTCATTGCCGGAGGCCCCGTGCACCAACGCCGCTCTCATCGCTCCGCCCGCCCGACCCCGCCGCGCGCCGCTGGCAACTGCCTGCAGTTCGAAACGCTCGAACCGCGCCAAGTCCTCAGCGGCGTTCCCGAATTGCTCCTCGACGTCAATCAGACGCAAACCGCGAGTGCTGGCAGCATCGCCCTTTATGCAGCAGTTGGAGACGTCGCCTACTTCGTCAGCGGAGCGACAGGCGATCAATCGCTCTGGAAAACGGACGGCACCGTCGCCGGCACCTTGAAGGTCCGCAATTTCGAAAGCGTCGCTCAACTCACGAACGTCAACGGCACGCTCTTCTTCGCCGCCAGCGAGCAGTTTGCTAACGTCGAACTCTGGCGCACCGACGGAACCTATGCCGGCACGACGCTTGTCAAAGAGATTCGTCCCGGAGCGTCCGCTGCCGTGGGCTCGCTATGGAACGCCGGCGGCACGCTCTTCTTTCGCGCCAACGACGGCATTGTCGGCGGAGAGCTTTGGCGATCAGACGGCACCGCAGCCGGCACGCAGTTGGTCAAAGACATCCGCCCAGGCCTCACGGCCTCGACGCTGGGTGCAACCAGCTCTCTCGGCAACCTCCTCATCTTCGCCTCGAACGACGGCACGAGCGGCACAGAACTCTGGCGCAGCGACGGTACCGAAGCGGGAACTTATCTCCTACAGGACATCATGCCCGGCGTCGCGAACTCCCTCCCCAGCTCGTTCGCCGAAATGAACGGCGCCCTCTACTTCGTCGCCGACGCCCCCGGCAGCGCCCGACAACTCTGGCGCACCGACGGCACGGCCGCCGGCACGCTCGCGGTCGCCGACGTCAACCCAATCGGCTCTGATGAAATCAACTACCTCGTCAATGTCAACGGCACGCTCTTCTTTGCCGCCAGCGACGGCTCAGGCACGGAACTCTGGAAAAGCGACGGCACGGTCGCCGGCACGCAAATCGTAAAGAACATCCGGTTCGGCGACGGTTCCAGCCCTCGGAATCTCATCAACGTCGCCGGCAAACTTTACTTCCAAGCCAACGACGGCTCCACCGGACACGAACTTTGGGTCAGCGACGGCACGGTCGCCGGCACGGTCCAAGTCCTCGACATTAATCCCGGCGATCTCTCCGGCGCCCCCAGTTCGCTTGCCAACATAGGCGGCATCCTCTATTTCAATGGCAACGACCAACCCACAGGGCAGGAACTCTGGAAGAGCGACGGCACCGCCGCCGGAACCGCCCGCGTCCGCGACATCCGCCCCGGAACCGGCAACTCGACGCCCTCCAACTTCACCCTTATCGGCGACAAAATAATCTTCTTCGCAAACGACGGCGCCCACGGCATCGAGCCCTGGGCTACCGACGGAACTGAAGCCGGCACCTCGCTGCTGAAAGACGCCAACGCGATCACCGGCAATTCGTTCCCCACCGCGCCGGTGAACGTGAACGGCATTCACTTCTTCGTCGCCAACGACGGCGTCCACGGCAACGAGCTCTGGCGCACCGACGGCTCCGCCGCCGGAACAACTCTCGTCAAAGACATCTTGCCCGGGCAAGTCGCCTCGTCGATCAGCTATCTGACGAACGTCAACGGTACGCTCTTCTTCCGCGCCAACGACGGCGTCTCCGGCTCGGAACTGTGGCGCTCCGACGGCACGGCCGCGGGCACGACTTTAGTGCGCAACATCAATCTCGGCGGCCTCTCCTCGTCGCCGCGGATGTTCTCCGCCATCGGCGACTTGCTCTACTTCACGGCCGACAAAGAAGGTCTCGGCGCCGAACTATGGAGTAGCGACGGAACCGAGGCGGGAACCGTCCTCGTCAGCGATATTTTCTCGGGCTCAATCTCCTCCACCCCTGGTCCCGCCGTCTCGATGGGAGGCGCCATCTACGTCGCCGCGAGCGGTTCCGGCACCGGCCAGGAACTTTGGAAGATCAACCCTCAAACGAATCAAGCCGAGCTCGTCGCCGACCTCCGGCCAGGCACGCTCGGGTCAAACCCGAACTACCTGACTGTCTCAGGAAACCGGCTCTTCTTTACGGCTCGCAACGACGCAAACGGCGCGGAGCTTTGGGCCTACCAGCCCGAGACCGGCGCCTACCTTGTCAAAGACATTAGATCAGGCGTCAGTGACCCGCGCATTAGTTCGCTGGTCCCCTTCGCAGGGGGCGTCGCATTCGCCGCCGAGACCGTTCAGTTTGGCGCCGAGCTGTGGCGCAGCGATGGAACCGCAGCCGGCACCCTGATGGTGGCAGACCTCAACCCGGGGGCGCTTTCCAGCTACCCCCGCTATCTATTGAATGCGAACGGCACGCTCATCTTCTCCGCCTACGACGACGTTCACGGCAACGAGCTGTGGCGCAGCGACGGAACTGCCGCCGGAACTCAGCTCGTGGAAGACATCGCTCCCGGCTTGGCGGGCTCGTTCCCGCTAGGAATTCAACGGCAGTCTGGCGTCTATGCCATCGTTGGCGACGACCTCTATTTCACCGCCAGGCCAACCTCGTCAGCGAATGACCCAGCCATCTTCCGCGTGAACATCGCCTCTGGCCCCGCTACGCTCATCAGCGACTTCCCTAATGCCGGCGGCCGCACCCCTATCCCCAGCTGGCTCGCCAACCTGAACGGAGAGCTCGCGTTCGCAACGACTGACAGCTACTTCGGGAATGAGCCCTGGATTTTCCGCGACAATGCCCTCGCAGGCGCCGGCGACTATAACTCCGACGCCGTCGTCGACGGCGCCGACTTCCTTGCCTGGCAACGCGCCTACGGGCAACGTCCCCCAACGCCAGGAACCGGCGCCGACGGCTCGGGCAACGGCCTCGTCAACGCTAATGATCTGATCGTCTGGAAAGACCACTTCGGCGAAACGACTGCCGCGCCGCCCTCCGTCGCTGCGCTCGACGCCGCGTTTGAGAGTAGCGACGTTGCGTTCGCACCGCTCGCCATCGCTGCGCCGCTCACACAGCCCGAACGCACCGACGCTGCCTCCTCGCCGCGACTCTCCCTCGGCGCCGCTGCGCTCACGCTCCGCCAATCCACCAGCGTCGATGGCGCCGCACGCCCCTCGCGCACCGGCAACCAACAACCGCTCGCCCCAGACGATCATCCCACACGCACTATCAAGCCCACGTTAACGAGCATCGCGCCGCACCTCTCCAACGCCTCCCCACGGACTGCGTCGCTTCAGCGACCAGTCGGCCCCGCGCCCCGTTCCCTATCCCCCAAGCTCCCAAAAAGCATTCCCTCCGCCGCCCACGAAGCCCCGCAACCGTAGCGCACGGCCCACGCACCGCGCGCCTCCCTCATTCCAGACCCTTTGGTTGCTTGCCGCCGCAATCTAGCGTAGCCTAACGGCTTATCGCATTTCATTGCCGGAGGCCCAGTGCACCACCGCCGCTCGCCATCGCCGTCTCCCGCTGCCAACCGCTTGCGCTTCGAGTCGCTCGAATCCCGCCAGGTCCTTAGCGGCGTCGCAGATCTGCTGCTCGACGTCAACGCGGTTCCGATAGGGACGACTGGCTCTGCGCCCTTGGCGTACGTCGCCAACGGCGACCACGTCCTCTTCACCACCACTAACTCTGCAGTCGCGGAGCTTTGGCGCACCGACGGCTCCGAAGCGGGCACGACTCGCCTCCGCACCTTCCAGCCGGGAGGCCTCGCGCTCACCAACGTCAACGGCGTCTTTTATTTCACCGCCAGCGAATCATCGAGCAACTTCGAGCTCTGGCGCACCGACGGTTCCGCAGCCGGCACTTGGCTCGTCAAAGACATCCGCGCCGTCGGCGCTTCGGCGCCCACGGCCCTCGTGAACGTCAACGGCACGCTCTATTTCCGCGCCACCGACGACGCGACCGGCACGGAACTCTGGAAGAGCGACGGTACGGCCGAAGGCACGGTAATCGCCCGCGACGTTTTGCCTGGAACGACCTCCTCGCAAGCCGTGCCGCAATTCAATCTCAACGGCTCGCTCGTCTTCACGGCGCGCGACGCCGGCGGAAACTACTCGCTATTTCTCGACGGCGGCTCTGCGTCGCCGCCGACGTTGCTGAAAACGTTTGGTTCAACCTCGTCGAACGGCCCGTTCGCCAACTTTACGCAAGCTGGACCGGCGCTCTACTTCACCGCCAACCAGGGCCTCGACGGCGTCGAACTTTGGAAGACCGATGGCACAGCCGCCGGCACTATTCGCGTCGCCGACGTCGATCCTTCCGGCAACGACTCTCTGAGCCGCCTTACGAATGTCAATGGTACGCTCTTTTTCGTCGCCGACCGTACGACGCTCGAAGGCGCCGAACTCTGGAAAAGCGACGGAACCGCCGCTGGAACAGTCCTCGTCAAAGACATCCGCAGCGGAATTGCCGCCTCCGACCCGAAGTATCTATTCAACTACGGCGGAGTTCTCTACTTCGCCGCCGACGACGGCGTCAACGGCAACGAACTCTGGCGCAGCGACGGCACCGCCGCCGGAACCGTGCTCGTCGAGGACGTCAACGTCGGCTCGGCAGCCTCGAATCCAACTGAATTCGCCAACATCAACGGCACGCTCTACTTCAATGCGACCACCGCGAGCGCCGGCGCCGAGTTCCGCAAGCTCGATGGCGGCAGCGTCGCGCTCGTCCGCGATATTCTCCCGGGCGTCGGCCCCTCCTGGGCGAGTCGATTCACCAACTTCAACGGCCAAATCCTCTTCACCGCCACCGGCAGCAACGCCGTCGGCGCTGAACCTTGGATCAGCGACGGCACCGCCGCCGGAACGCGAATCGTCAAAGATATCCGCATTTCCACCGATTCATCCAATCCTTCCACCACGGTGGAAGTCAACGGCATTCATTACTTCATTGCCAACGACGGCGTGCGCGGCAACGAACTTTGGCGAACCGATGGCACAAGCGCGGGCACGTACCTCGTCAAAGACATTCTCCCCGGCGCCGGCTCCGCCTTTCCCGTGTCGCTGACGATTGATCTCGTCAACGTCAACGGCAAGCTCTACTTCGCCGCCAACGACGGCGCGAGCGGCATCGAGCTCTGGACCAGCGACGGCACCGCCGCCGGAACGACCCTCGTCGCCGACGCCAACCCCGGCGCCTCCAGCACCTTTCCCCGCCTGTTCACAAACGTCGGCGGCGTCCTTTACTACGCGGCGAACGACGCCAGCGGCGCCGAACTCTGGCGCAGCAACGGAACCGCCGTCGGGACCATGCGCGCGGCAGACCTCAACCCCGGCGCGCCCTCTTCGCTGCTGGATCAGTTCGTCGTCGCCGCCGGAACGCTCTACTTCACGGCCGTCACGCCGACGACAGGGCGCGAGCTCTGGAAGCTCGCCCCTGGCGCGTCGACGCCCGTGCAAGTCACCAACTTCGCTGCAGCGACAATCGAGACGACCGTTGCGCGACTGACAGTCGTTGGCGATAAGGTCTTCTTCGTCATGCGCGACGACCTCGCTGGCGACGAGCTCTGGGTCGCCGACTCCGCCGGCGCCCGCCGCGTCATCGACCTGCAGCCCACCGGACTCAGCGGCGCTCCGACGAGCATGGTGAACGTCAACGGCACGCTCTTCTTCACGCCTCTCACCTCCGACCACGGCCGCGAGTTGTGGCGCAGCAACGGCACGCCCGCAGGAACCTTCGAAATCCTCGACATCGTCCCCGGCTCCAACGGCAGCAGTCCGCTCAACCTCGTCAACGTCAGCGGCACGCTGTTCTTCAGCGCCGCGACGCCGGCCAACGGAATCGAACTCTGGAAAAGCGACGGTACGGCCGCCGGCACGCTCCTCGCCGCCGACATCGTGCCCGGCTCTCCAGGTTCCGTTCCCCTTAGCCCCTTTCAAACTCCGCAGTACGTTGTCATCGGCGAATGGCTCTACTTCGTCGCCAGAACGCAACTGTCGAATAGCGGCATTCTCTATCGCATTAGCAATGCCTCGACGAGCGCCGAACTCCTGACAGACGCTTACTCGTTGAGCAGCCGACAGACAAGGAATCTCATCAATCTCAACGGCGAGTTGGCATTCGTCGGCGGCGAGCTCGACGGCATCGGCCCCGGCGTTGAGATGTACGTTCTTCGCTCAGCCGCCATCGCTCAAGCTGGCGATTACACAAGCGACGGCGTCGTCGACGGCGCCGACTTCCTCGCCTGGCAGCGCAGTTTCAACACGAGAGTCGAGCCATACGGCTCCGGCGCCGACGGCTCGGGGAACGGCATTGTGAACAGCTTCGACCTCGACGTCTGGAAAGGAAACTTCGGCGAGCAGACGTCGCCCGCAGTAGTCGCCGCAAGTGAACTAGCCGCCGTTGCGACGCCGCCCGCAGCCAACTCCCTAACCGTGCTTGACGCCGCCTTCGCGAGCACAGACGGTCCCGTCGCACCGCTCGGCGCTGCCGCGCTCACGCTCCACGATCAAACCGCCGTCAACAGTCCAGCCCGCCCCTCACGTCCCCCACGTCACCACGCATCGGTCGCTTCCCCAACGCTCTCAACAGTTCCCCCACGGCCTCAATCGATTCATCGGACTGCGTCGCTTCAGCGACCAGTCGGCGCCAAAACCGATCTCGCTCTCCCCGCAGCTCCCGCCGACGAGCCCGAACCTCTTCAGGCCGCCTTCAACTCCCCGCTCACTGGCGATTAAAATACGCTAATCATCGCCAAATTTTATTGCATCTATAAAACCGGCGTCCGTATACTAGCCCACGTCGACCGCCCCGCGGCGGCGACGCGCTTTTCCACGGAAAACAACGGGCGTGGAACACCCGACGTTTTACCTGCGTTGGCTGAGTGAACCGGAACTCATTCCGCCGACTACCTCCCCGACAAGCAAAAGAAGAGGCCGTCATGCACAAGCACCCCTTCGGTGGACGCTATCGCCGCGCGCACAACGCAGCGCCAACCCGCGATCGGCGCTTTCTGTTCGAGTCGCTCGAAGAACGGCTCGTCTTCAGCGGCGCCTCAGAGCTGCTGCTCGACGTCAACGCGACCCCCGACAAAACTCCCGGCTCGAACCCTTCCGCTTACGTGCCGCTCAACGGCTTCAGCTACTTTGCCTCAGGGTGGGCCGGATTCAGCGGGCTTTGGAAAACCGACGGAACCCCGGAAGGGACGACGCTCGTCCGCGAATTCAGCAACATCGGCCTACCCGTCAATTTCAACGGCGCCCTCTACTTCTCCGCGTCCGAAGCCGGCTCCGGCAACGCCGAACTCTGGAAATCTGATGGCACCGCGGCCGGCACCGTTCTGTTCAAAACGATTAGTCCCAGCTTCAGTAATAATGGCTTCGGTTCATTCTCTAACGTCAACGGCACGCTCTTCTTCCGTGCCGGCGACGGGGTCAGTGGCAGCGAGCTTTGGAAGAGTGACGGAACCGCCGCCGGAACCCAACTCGTGGCCGACGTCCGCAACGGCTCCGCCTCGTCCACGCCGCAAGGCCTCTTCAACTACAGCGGGCTGCTCCTCTTCACCGCGACGATCAACGATTCCGCCGGCGATCTCTGGCGCAGCGACGGCAGCGCCGCCGGCACCTTCCGCCTCACCAACATCGCCTACGGAGCCACGCTGCCGCGGGACTTCATCGAGTTCGACGGCCGAACCTTTTTCACCGTGGTCGGCTTAAGCGGCAAACGCGAACTCTGGAGCACCGACGGTACAACCGCCAGAACGTCGCGATTCGGCAACCTGGAACTCACGAACGATGCTTCACGCGGCGCGCTCGTTAACGTCAACGGCAGCCTCTACTTCACGGCTAACGACGGCGCGAACGGCTCCGAGCTCTGGCGCACCGATGGCACGACCGCCGGCACGCAGCTCGTCAAAGATATTTTCGTCGGCGGCAGCTCGGCGCCTGCCAATCTGCTCAACGTCGGCGGCACGCTCTACTTCGCCGCCAACGACGGCGTGAACGGCGTCGAGCTCTGGCGAAGCGATGGAACCGCCGCCGGAACGTCCCTCGTCGCCAACATCTCCGCTAGCGGCAGCTCGAATCCCGCTAATCTCTTCAATCTCGACGGCACGCTCTACTTCGCCGCGAACGATGGCGTGAGCGGCGTCGAACTCTGGCGGAGCAACGGAACCGCCGCCGGAACGACGCTCGTCGCCGACGTCGCTCCAGGCGCTGCAGACTCGTCACCCGTGGCGGCGACGACGCTGGCGGGCAAGCTGCTCTTCCGAGCTAACGATGGCGTAAGCGGCATCGAACTTTGGTCGACTGACGGAACCGCCGCCGGAACGTTCCTGCTCGACGACGCCTCCGCGGGCTCCGCCAGTTCGAGCCCGAGGAACTTTGCAGCGATCGGAAACAAGATCGTCTTCACCGCGACGTCCGCCGCCGTAGGTTCCGAGCCCTGGGTGACCGACGGAACCGCCGCCGGTACGAGGCTCTTGAAAGACGTCGCGAACCCCACTCTCGGCTCAGCCGCGACAACGCCGGTCAACGTCAACGGCATCCACTACTTCGTCGCTACCGACGGCATCCACGGCGCCGAACTTTGGCGCACCGACGGAACCACCGCTGGCACGTCGCTCGTCGCCGACATTTACCCCGGCTCGCTTTCGTCGTCGATCACCGAGATCACCAACGTCAACGACGTCGCCTACTTCGTCGCCAACGACGGCGTCCATGGGGCCGAAGTTTGGCGCACCGACGGCACGGCAGCGGGAACAGTGCTGGTGCGCGACGTCCAGCCTGGCGCTGCCGGTAGCGCGCCGACGGAACTTACCAACGCCAACGGCCTCCTCTACTTCTCAGCCAATGATGGCGTGAGCGGCAGCGAGCTCTGGCGCACCGACGGAACTATGGCCGGTACGAAACTCACGACCGATCTCGCTCCCAGTTCTGCCTCGTCAACGCCCGTCGAACTCACGGTAATAAACGGCGCGCTCTACTACACGGCGAAAATACCGTCGAGCCGCAACACGCTGCTCATGAGAGTCGACCTTTCAATCCCTAACCAGACGCCAGTCAACGCCACTCCCGACAAACAATGGTTATCGGCTTTTGGATTGGCAGCGACGGAAAATCACCTCTTCTTCTACGCCGTCGAGGCGCCAGCGCCAAACGCCCCAGCGCTTTGGTCGTTCAATGAAACGGATGGATTGTCCGTCGTATTCACGCCGGCATACACGATATCTATTACCCAGCTCCCTTCGTTAGCTGCGTGGGACAATTCCCTGGCGTTCTTCGTGCGCACGCCGGGTGCGGACGCAGGTCTTTGGCGCACCGATGGAACGGTTGCAGGGACTTACAAACTAACTTCGCTTTCACCCATCGCCGCCAGTCTGTTCGAGCCATCGCAAGTCACTTTCGGCAATGGATTGCTGTTCTTCAACAGTCTCAGCGCTAACAACGCGCGGCAACTTTGGCAAAGCGATGGAACAGCGGCCGGCACTGTCGTCGTTAGCAATGTCGCTTTAAGCTCGCCATCGTCACCGGTGTTCGGTACGGAGTCTTTGTTCGCTGTCGTCGGCGACTGGCTCTACTTCACCGTCACATCGCCGCAAAGTTCCTTTGAGTACAATCTCTACCGCACCCAGGGTACGTCGACAGGGGTGATGCTGGTTAGCGATTTCGACAGACCGATTGGCGGTTTCACAATCTACCCGAGTTCGCTCGCCGCGATTGGCAACGACTTGTTTATGGCGGCTTCAACCCCCGTCACCAGCGTCGAGCCGCGCATCCTCCGCGCCGCCGAGGTCGATAAGTCGGGCGACTACAACGCCGACGGCGCCGTCGACGGCGGCGACTTCCTCGCCTGGCAACGTTCCTTCGGCACGCGCGCCGCCGCGCCAGGGCAAGGCGCCGACGGAACGGGCAATGGCGTCGTCAACGCCAACGATCTCGTCGTCTGGAAAGACAACTTCGGCCGCGTGACGCCAATCGCAACGCCCGCCGAGACGCTCGCCTCGCTCGTCGCCGAAGAACCGCTTGCCGTCGTCGACGCCGCATTCGCGAGCGACGCGGCCAGTGAAAGCGGTAATGACGTTCTCGCCGAGCCCGTCGCAGCCCCGCTCGAACTCGGCGCCGCAGCGCTCGCCTTGCACGATGCGACGGCGGTCGCAAGCAACGCCCGTCCCGTTGCAACCGACAGTCGGCGGCACGATCGCTTCACTCCCATCGCAACCGGCTCGGCCGCCCCCGCGCTGCCTGTCGCCTACCGCCAAGCAGATCGCAGCTTCGCCTGGCGACAAGTCAACGCGGCGTCACGCCAATCCGCAACGAATGCTCAAGCCTGGGCCACAGCTTTCGACGACCTGAACCTCGAACGTCCGGCGCCGAGTCTCGCCAGCCGCTGACCGTCAGTGACTGCGTGCTACTCTTCGTAAGTTTCTCGCGTTCCCACGCCCCGCGTGGGAACGCTTTTTTCTGCGCGCGGCGTCAATCCCCAAATATCGGCCACCGGTCCGTTTTCTTTTAGCCCCCGGTTCTTCAAACCGGGGGCGAGCAGCGTCGCGCCCTTCTCTCGCGTCGAAAAAAATACGCGGTGGCCAAATTTAGTTGTCGAAACCGGGCCACCAGTTTTGCTAACGTGAACTCGCGTCCGCGAGGTGCACATTCTAGCCCCGGGCTCCGCCCGGGGGTCGCGCACCACAGGGCGACGCGGACCAACACGACCAAGTCACCCCCGGGCGAAGCCCGGGGCTAGAGGCACGTTCATACACACAGGGGAACCATCACATGCAACGTCAATACATCCGCCAACGCGAACGCGTCTTCACCGAAGAAATGAAGGTGAAATTCTGCGAGCTAGTCCGCAAGAGCTACTCACTCGCCGAAGCCGCCCAAGGCGTCGGCGTCACCCTTCGCACGGTCCAGCGCTACCGCCGCGAAGAAGAAGATTTTGACCAAGAAGTGCGGATGGCGAAACTCGCCAAGCCAGACCCATTAAAGCTGATGGAGTCGGCCGCCAGAACGCATTGGCGGGCCGCAGCCTGGCTGCTCGAACGCACCAAACCCGAAACCTACGCCCGCAAGCGGGGCGACCTCGCCTCCGGCCTGAAAGTCACGAAGGCGCTGCGACTCATGATGGAAACCGCGCTCGCCAACACGCCGGAGGAAGCCCGCAGCGAGCTCTTCAAGCACCTCGATAAAACCTACGAACACGTGCTCGACTGCTGCTTCCCGAGCCTCGGCCCCTGGGACCGCCCGCGCGATCCGAAAATGGCCGACACGCCCATCGTCTTCCGCGAACGCGCCAAGTCGGCGCCCGTGATCCACAACTACGGCCTCGGCACCCCCGACGAATGGTCCTTCGCCGCGCCGCAACCAACCTTAGCCCCCGGTTCTTCAAACCGGGGGCCCAACGCTACGCCGCCCAACGTAGGGTGGGTGCTCGCACCCACCACGCCCAGCGAGGAGTCCATCGCCCCTTCGCAAACCGAGCAACCTCCAGCGCCACAAACGACGATCGACTGTGCCATCTCCAACGAACCCGAAACGGCAACGGTGGGTGCAAGCACCCACCCTACGGAAGCGGAGCGCGCCCAACGCCACCAAGAGCTCCTCGACTGCGGCGTGCGCCTCATGCAAAACGAACAACGCCAAAAAGACCGCGACAAGTACGACCGCTTAATGTCGCGTAAAACGAAGAAAGCGACACCAGCGACGCGAACCGAAAAGCGACGTCAGAACCGCCGCCGCGCCGCGTAGCTCAACGGGGTCGGGGGCCTTTTGCCACTGGGTGCGTACCACTGAATTGATGATCGGCAGTGGCAAAAGGCCCCCGACCCCTTCCGCGCACCACGCCGAACAATCCGTCGCGCTGTATAACGACAAATCACGCTTCGCCGAGCGCCTGCAATCGCGCTCGTCGCTCTCTCTCCGCGCACAGTCGCTAGCTTACCGATGTCGTCACAAAATCATTTCCCATGCCTCATGGTCCGCCGCAACGCCGCCGGCGCCATCGCGTGCGGCGTTGAGCAACTCACAATCGACGACCTCCCGCCGGGCGAGGTCCTCATCCAAGTGAGCGCCTCGTCGCTCAACTACAAAGACGCGCTCGCTTGCCGCGCACACGAAGGGATCGTCCGGTCGCTGCCGCACGTGCCGGGAATCGACGCCGCCGGCCGCATCGTCGAGATTACCGCCGAGCTCACCGCCGCCGATTTTCGCCCCGGCGATCCGGTGCTCGTCACCGGCTACGACCTCGGCTCCGCCGCCTGGGGCGGGTACAGCGAGTTCATCCGCGTCCCCGCCGAGTGGGTCGTACGCCTGCCCGTCGAGCTCACCGCCGACGAAGCGATGACCTACGGCACCGCCGGCTTCACCGCCGCGCAGTGCGTCGAGCGAATCGTCAACCACGGCGTCACTCCCGCCGACGGCGAGATCGTCGTCACCGGCGCGACTGGCGGCGTCGGTTCGCTCGCAGTCGCGCTCCTCGCGAAGCTCGGCTACACGGTCGCCGCCGTCACCGGCAAACCGGACCAAGCGCCGCTCCTCCATGAACTCGGCGCCGCCTCAATTCTCGCCCGCGACGCGGTCGCCGACGCCACCGATCGCCCGCTTCTGAAAGGCCGCTGGGCCGCCGCCGTCGACACCGTCGGCGGCAACGTGCTGGCAACGCTGCTGCGCAGCACTGCCTATCGCGGCTGCGTCACCGCCTGCGGCCTCGTCGCGGGCGACCAACTGCCGCTCACCGTTTACCCATTCCTCCTCCGTGGCGTGACGCTCTACGGCATCGATTCCGCGAAATGTCCCCGCGCGCCCCGCCTGGAGATCTGGCGGCGCCTCGCTACGGAGTGGAAACTAGAACACTTGGAACGCCTCCGCCGCGAGATCAGCCTCAGCCAAGTCCCCGCCGCCGTTGAAGAAATGCTAGCCGGCCGAACGCACGGCCGCATCCTCGTGCGACCGGTGCTAAGTTGAGTGTGCCACTGGCGTGTCGCCAGTGCGAAGTGCCGTTAGCAATTGGTGACCATCTGGTTCGCAAGCGGCCTGATTGATCAGGCTCCTTGCAAGCCAAACGACTGCCATGCCCTTGCGGCGCCTCAGCACTGGCGACACGCCAGTGGCACCCAATCAAACATCCTCCATCACAGCGCACACAGAAAAATGCACACGACTTTCCGCATTTTCCTTAGTGCTCTCTGCGTGCTCTGTGCTCAAGCATTCACCGCAGCCGCCGAACCAAACGCTCTCCCCACCGCCGCCGAGCTCGCCCCGCACGTCACCATCCACCGCGACGAGTTCGGCCTCGCCCACGTCATTGGCGACGATGACGAGGCGACCATCTTCGGCTACGGCTACGTTCAGGCCGAGGATTACTTCTGGCAAGTCGAAGACGTCTACATCCTCGCGCTCGGCCGCTACAGCGAAGTCCACGGCCCGCAGGGGATCAACTCCGATCTGCTGAACCGTGCCTTCGAAATCGTCCCCCGCAGCCAGCGCGACTTCGCCGCGCTCGATCGCAAGTCGCAGCGACTCTACGCGGCGTTCGTGGCAGGGATCAACCACTTCCTCGCGATGCACCCCGAAGTCAAACCGCGTCTGATCGAGCGGTTCGAACCGTGGCACGTCCTCGCTTACTTCCGGCAAGTCGCGCTCGAACTTTCGTTCCGCTTCACCGGCCTCTCCGACGAGTTCCTGCCGCGCCGCAATCCGCAAATTTGGGCCGCCACCGGTTCGAACGGATGGGTCGTCAACGGCGCCCGCAGCGCGAGCGGCCATCCGCTGCTGATGGCGAGCCCCCACATGCCGTGGTTCGGCTTCACGCAGCTCATGGAGTCGCACCTCCAGAGCAAAGGCGGCGTCGACGGCGCCCCGTGGAACTTCATCGGCGCCGGTTTCTACGGCAGCCCCACGCCCGCGATGGGTCACAACGATCGCCTCGGCTGGACGCTGGTGACCAATCGCCCTGACATCGCCGACCTGTGGCGGGTGAAGTTCAGCGATCCGCAGCAGCCGCTCGCCTACGAGTACGGCAGCGACTACCGCCAGGCGGAGGAGTGGACCGAAACAATTCGCGTTCGCAAGTCGACCGGCCTCGAAGATCGCCGCCACCTCTTCCGCAAGACGCACCACGGCCCGATCGTTCAGCGCGAAGATGACAAGACGATGCTTGCCGCGCGGATCTCGGGCCTCTTCGAAGCGGTACCAATGCGGCAAGCCCTCGGCATGATGCGGGCGAAGAACCAAGCCGAGTTCCGCACCGCGCTCGCGCCGATGCAAATGCTGTTCATGAACATCGTTTACGCCGACGCCGACGGCAACTCGTGGTTTCTCTACAACGGCCGCATCCCGCGCCGCAACCCGCGGTTTGATTGGTCGCAGCCGGTCGACGGCGCCGACCCCGCGGCCGAGTGGCTCGGCGTGCACGAACTCGAAGAGCTGCCGCAAGTCTCGAACCCCGGCGCCGGCTTCCTACAGAACTGCAACTCGACGCCGTTCCAAGTGACCGACGGCGGCAACCCTCAGCCGCAAGACTTCCCCAAGTACATGGTCGGCGACGGCGAGGTTCGCAATCGCCGATCGCTCCGCTCGCTCGAACTGCTCCGCGGCGTCAACAAGATCACGTTCGCCGACTGGCAGCGGCTCGCGTTCGACACCGAAGTCTATTGGGCTCGCCAGGAGCTGCCGAAGTACGCCGCCGAACTCGAAAAACTAAAAGCAGCCGATCCGAAGGCGGCCGAGCAAGTGCGACCTTATCTCGAACACTTGCTCGCGTGGGATGGCCGCATCACCGCCGACTCGACCGCGGCGACGCTCTGCACGGCGTGGTACGAACTTCTCTACGGCCCCAGCTATCCGGGCGAAACGATGCGTGCGCAGTTCGTCGACAAGCCAGAGAAGCAACTCGCCGCGCTCGTGCGAGCCGCGGAAGGGCTCGTTGATTTCCATGGCGATTGGAAGGTTCCGTACGGCGAACTCTACCGCTCGCAGCGGACCTCGCGCGTCGCCGATCTCACCGACGCCCGCTTCGTCGACGGCGGCCCGAGCCTCCCCTGCATCGGCGGCCACGGCCCGATGGGGGTCGCGCTCACGCAGTACTACTCGCCGAGCATCGACATCCCGCTGGTGATCTCGCAACGCAAACGGTACGGCATGGCGGGGGTCTCGTACCTCGCCGCGTGGGAGTTCGCCCCCGAAGGCGTCCGCGGCGCCAGCCTCGTCCCCTTCGGCGTGAGCGGCGACCCGCGCTCGCCGCACTACTTTGATCAAGCGAAGCTGCTGGCGGAACAACGATTGAAGACCGAGCGCTTCACCGAAGCGCAAGTCTTACGCCACGCCGTCCGCAGCTACCGCCCGGGCGAGGAAGTAACTCCTGCGATGCCGAAGGCTGATTAGTCTCTCGCAGAGGCGCAGAAGCGCAGAGAAATACAGAGAATGAAATAACGATCTCAATGTAGGGTCGCCTTCCAGAGAAGAGATTGAATGAATCCCCTCTGCGCCTCCGCGCCTCTGCGAGAGATCTTTAAAAGCTACTGCTTCCGCTGCGCGAAGAGCCAATCCCAAGTCCCCCGATTCTCAAACGTCGGCGACCAGGAGTTGTGCCCCACGCCCGGGTACTCGGTGTAGATCGGCGTGCCGCCCGCTGCCTTGAGCGCGGCGATCATCTCGCGCGAGAGCTCCGGCTTGATCACGTTGTCGGCGTCGCCATGGAACACCCAGATCGGCGTCGACTTGTACGCGTCGACGCTCTTCGGATCGCCGCCGCCGCAAATCGGAACCGCCGCGGCCAGGTAACCCGGCTTCCGCTCCAACAGATCCCACGTGCCGAAGCCGCCCATCGACAGGCCGACGGCGTAGAGCCGGTCCTCGTCGATCGGATACTCCTTTTTGAGCGATTCAATCAGCTCGAGCGACAACCCCAACGGCCCGCTCATCTTGTCGGGCTTCGCTTCGTCTCCGTTCCAACGAATCTGCGCCCACACCGCATCGTTCGGGCATTGCGGCACGAGCACGAACGCCGGGTACCGACGCCGCAGCGTCTCGTCGCCGAGCTCCTTACCGCCCCAGATGAGCTGCCGTTCGTTGTCATCGCCCCGTTCGCCGGCGCCATGCAGGAACAGCACGAGCGGATACTTCTCCTTCGCACTCGCGTCGAAGTCGATCGGCTTCAGCAACCGGTACTTCAGCACCTTGCCGTCGGCGCCTTTGAATTCAAGAGCTTCAAACAAGTCGGCGTTCGTTACAGCGGGAGCAGCAGGCGATTGAGCATTCATCGGCAGAGCAGGGAAGAGTGCCAGCAGGGCCACGCACAGGAAAAGTCGGCGACGAAAAGTCAACATCGATCGGGACTCCCAAAGGTGCAGAGAAGGGGAGCCGCCTATCATATCGCCCCGCGATCCCCGCCGCACGCCCCGCCTGCTTGGGCGCCGGCGTGGCCCCATTCCCCCGTATTTCCTTGGCGCTCTTGGCGTCCTTGGCAGTTGCCTTTCCCCCGGCAAATGCCAGCCTCGCCCGCGCGGCCGTTTATGCGGCATGGCCGCTCACGGGGCTGCCGGATATACTGCCCTCCATGCCCAAGTACGTCGTCCGACATGGCGTCATGCGAAACCTGAGCGTGCTCGGCACGCGATCAGGCGAGACCTTCGCGCGCGGCATGCAGGTGATCATCCGCACCCAGCGCGGCATCGAGACCGGCGAAGTCCTCTGCGAAGCGACCGAGCACGTCGTTTCCACCATGACCGACCCCAAGGGCGGCCAGATCCTCCACGAGCAATCGGAAGAGGACAAGCGCGAGATCCGCCGCCTTGCCGAGCAGGAAGAACGCGAGCACAAGCTTTGCCGCGACTGCATCGCACAGCTGCAGCTCGACATGAAGCTGATCGACATCGAACGCCTCTTCGGCGGCGAGCGCGTCGTCGTCTATTACCTCGCCGAAGACCGCATCGACTTCCGCCAACTCGTCAAGGATTTGGCGAAGGAATTTCAAACCCGCATCGAGATGCGCCAGATCGGCGTCCGCGACGAAGCGAAGCTGCTGGCCGACTACGGCGACTGCGGCAAACCGGTCTGCTGCAACACCCACCTGTCGGAAATGCCGCCTGTATCGATGCGGATGGCAAAGCTGCAGAAAGCGACGCTCGACCCCAGCAAGATTTCTGGCCGCTGCGGACGGCTAAAATGCTGCCTCCGCTACGAGTTCGACGTCTACCAGGAGCTGCAAAAAGACTTGCCGCCCGTGGGGGCCCAGATTATCACGAATAAAGGGAAGGCCCAGGTGCTCGCCCAGGAGATCTTGGCGGGCCAGCTTCTCGTGCAGATGGAAGACATGCGTCGGATCATGATCGACGCCTCCGACGTGATGACCGTCCTCAGCCGCAGCGGCGGAGGTCGCGGCAAACCGAAGCCGGCTCACGAGGCGCAGCAAGAATCACAAGAAGAAGACAACGGCGGCGGCGTAGCCCAGGCAGAGCAACCGGCAGACGAAACGCCGGGCGATCAAGAGTAAACCACGAAGGCTGGAAGTCTCAAAGGAAACCACAAAGGAAAGGATCTCGCAAATATCCTCAGAATTTCTTTGTGCGTCCTTCAAGTCTTCGCGACTTCGTGGTTCAACCCGAGATTCAGCGCTCCCCACCAGAGAACCTGCCGTATAATTCACCATAGAGACGACGAGCACCCGCACGGCCGCGCGTCGACTTCCTCGAGACCACCAATGCTTGACCCCGCTCACCCCATCGCCGAACTGTTGCGGCACGACCGGCGTTACCACTTCGACGCCTACGTGTTCGTCTTCGAATCGCTGCGCTTCGCCCAAGAGAAGATGGGCCTCGGCGTCGACCCCGACTTCGACGCCGACGACTCGGACGAGCAGCCCGAACGCCACGTCACCGGGCAGCAACTCTGCGAAGCGATGCGCCGTTACGCCCACCAGCAGTACGGCTACCTCGCCAAGCAGGTCCTCAACCACTGGGGCATCCGTCGCACCGGCGACTTCGGCGAGATCGTCTTCAACCTGATCGAGATCGGCCAAATGCGCAAAACGCCGGACGATCGCCGCGAAGACTTCGACGACGTCTTTGAATTCGACGAAGGCTTCCAGCACAGCTTCCAAATCTCGGCGGCCGACGCCTTCGAGGAGCCGCGGTCGTGAGTCGCCGCAAAGCTTCGAAAGTCGCCCCGCCCGCTGCTCCCGTCCGGCCGCGGGGGAGCCGATTCCAGCTCATCCTGTCCAGCCTGCTGCTGGTCGGGTGGCTACTTTTCTTGGCGTCGATGGCGGTAACCGCTTGATATCGACCCTCCATTCAGTGTGAAATGGAACCCTTGTCGCCCTGACGCGGCCCCTCGCCGGGATTACCGGCCGAGACACGCTCCGCGAAACCGACTCGAACCTCATTTAGATTGAGCCTACCGCCATGAAAGTTGTCCCCCTGGGCGACAAGTTAGTTGTGAAGCGTCTCGAGTCGGCGGAGAAAACGGCGGGCGGAATTCTGCTCCCCGACGCGGCGCGCGAACAGCCGCAACAAGGCCGCGTCCTCAGCGTCGGCGACGGCCTGATGCTGCCCGACGGCACCCGCGCCCCGCACGAAGTGAACGAGGGCGACCGCGTCGTCTTCAGCAGCTACTCGGGCGCCGAGGTGACGATCGACGACGAGAAGCTGCTGATCCTCAACGCCGACGACATCCTGGCGATCGTCCGCTAGCTGGCGTCTTCAGGCCCAGCGGGCCGCGCTGCGATAGCCCAGGGCGCAGCCCTGGGTACATTGGCGATTAACACCGGAAGCCCTGTAGGGGCGCGCTAAGGCTGGCGCGCCCCTACAGGGCTTCGTCGTTGGCAGCGGCGGCCTACCCAGGGCTATCGCGGCGCGCGGCCTTTCAGGCCTCAAGATGGCCGATCTGAGGGGTTTGTAATTCCGCACATATGGCGGGATAATCTACGCACGGCCATCCCTAGCCCCGGGCTTCGCCCGGGGGTCTGTTTCCACTCCGGTAGACGTTGCCGCGCGTTGCGCCACCCCCGGGCAAAGTTCGGGGCTAGAATGCGGCAGCGAGTTCAGGCGCGCCCTACTCGCACTAATCCCTGCGCGTCCTTTGACCTCAAGGAACGAACCATGCGAATCGTCGCTCTTCTCTTCGCAGCATCGCTGATCATCGGCTCGCTCGAAACGGCTTCCGCCCAATCGGCGACGACCGCCGCGCCCACCGCCCAACAGCTCGTCGACCGCGGCGTCGAGTTCCTCCGCAAGTCGCAAGCCGACGACGGTTCGTTCAGCAAGCAAGCCGGCCCCGGCATCACGGCGATCGTCGCCACCGGCCTCCTGGAGAACGGCATCCCCGCGAGCGATCCCACGGTCGCCAAAGCGCTCGACTACCTAAAGACCTTCGTCCGCAGCGACGGCGCCGTCGCCGCCGAAGGCTCGAAGTACAGCAACTACGAAACCTGCATGGCGATCCGCGCGTTCAAGAAGGCGAACGCCGACGGTAAATACGACGAGCTGCTCAAAAACGCCGGCGCCTACGTGAAGCACATTCAGTGGGACAGCGACGAAGATCACCCCGAGACGAGCGACTTCTACGGCGGCGCCGGCTATGGCGGGCACGCTCGCCCCGACCTCTCGAACACCACCTTCCTGCTCGACGCTCTCCAAGCGCTCGACACGCCCGCCGACGACGAAGCGGTGCAGCGAGCCCTCGTGTTCGTCTCCCGCTGCCAGAACCTGCCGAGCAAGTACAACGAAACGAAGTTCCCCGCGCTCAACCCCGACGGCGGGTTCTACTACACGATCGCCCAGGGAGGTTCGAGCCAGGCCGGGGCGCTCCCCAACGGCGGCCTCCGCAGCTACGGCTCGATGACCTACGCCGGGCTGAAGAGCATGCTCTACGCCGGCGTCGACAAGAACGATCCGCGGGTGCAAGCGGCCGTCGAGTGGCTGCAGCAGCACTACTCGCTCGAAGAGAATCCGGGCATGGGCGACTCGGGCCTCTACTACTACTTCCACACGTTCGCCAAAGCGCTGAGCGCGTACGGCGAATCGAACTTCACCGAGAAGGATGGAGCCAAGCACGATTGGAAGAGCGAGCTGGTCGCAGCGCTGGCCGCCCGTCAGAAGGACGACGGCAGCTGGGCCAACGCGAACGAACGCTGGCTCGAGGCCGATCCGAACCTCGCGACGGGCTACGTGCTGCTAGCACTCTCTTACGCAAAGTAACCCCTAGCCCCGGGCTCCGCCCGGGGGTCGCGCACCATGCCGATGGCACGTCGCCCCTGCTCCACGCCGACCCCCGGGCGGAGCCCGGGGCTAGTTGCGAGCGCCGCCAGCATCGCAACTGCTCTTCACCCCCGCGCAGCGATTTGGTACCACCCGACGCCTCTGCCGAGCTTTCGGCAGCGTAACCATTGCCTGCGCTGAAGATTTCCCGCCTCTGCACGGATTAGCAGAGCGATCTTCCGCCGCAGTCGCGACTCGCTAATCGACCATCGGGGTTCTTGGTATGGAAACCATCTCCGCACCCGCGCCGCGCCGCCTCATCAGCCGCCTCATTCCCTGGACGCTCGCGTCGGGGGTCTTTGCCGGCGGCGGTTTTGGCGTCTACCACTTCGCCGTGCCAGCCACCGCGCCGCGCGGCGATCAGCAGGCTGTGGAGGCCGTCGACCCCTTCGCTGCCCCCGCCGCTTCGGGGCAGAGCGAGCAGATCAAGCAACTCTTCGCCGCGGCCCCCGAGTCTGCCGCGTACCCGACCGACGCGCCGAGCAACCGCTACGCTGCCGCGCCGACGTCCGCTCCGCAAGCGCCGGCCGTCGCGCCCGACGCCGACGAAGTCGACACGCCGCGCAGCGCCGCCGAGCTCGCTCCCGCTCAAAATCCTTTCGCCGCCGCGGCTCCGGTCGACATGACGCCGAACGCGGCCGAAGTCACCCGCGGCCAAGAGCCCGGCCCGAACAAGCTCCGCACCGCCTCGCACACCGCTCCCGTGAGCGAGACGCCGGCTCCCTCGGCGGAAGCCGCCGCGTCGTCGACGCCGGTCGCCTTCTCGTCGAATCCGTTCTCATCGGGCGGCCGCTACGGCGAAGCCGCCCCGGCGCCAGCGCCCGCTCCCGAAGCGAGCGCCGCAGCAGCCAACGCAGCCGCCGCCTTCGGCCCTGCTGAAACGACGCCCGCGCCCCACGAACCCACGCTCGCTGAAACGCCGGCCCCTGCCGCGACGCCGATCCCGGCCGAGTTCCAGCCGCAACCCGCGCCGGAGATGCAGTCGTACCACGCCGACGCTCCGACGCCCGCCGCCGTCGCCGCTGCTGAACCGACGATGGCCGCCCCGCCGGCGAATCCCTTCGGCGCTCAAGGCGCCGCGCCGATGGAAGTCGCTTCCCGCAGCGAACCGTCGTTCGCCAACGAAGTCTCGCAGTCGGCGAACCAGCTTCGCGCTCAACATCATGCCGCCGCCAGCGCCGCCGTCGAACAACCGGCGGCCCAACACCCAGCGACTCTAGAACCATCCGCCGACATCACGCCGACGCCGACTCCCGGCCTCGCCGCTGCTGATGGCTCGGGCCAACCAGGCAGCCGCGATCTCGAAGGGTTGCAAAGCCCCGCGATCACCATCCAAAAGCAAACGCCGACCGAAATCCAGGTCGGCCGGCCGTGCAACTTCGCCGTCCGCGTGCAGAACAACAGCAAACAAACGGTGCAGGGCGTGCAGGTTCACGACGAGGTGCCGCTCGGCACGCAACTCGTTGGCACGGCGCCCAAGGCACAGGTCGCCGGCTCGCGCGTCCAGTGGGATCTCGGTGCGATGGCGCCAGGCGAAGAGCGCATTGTTGAAATGCAACTCCTCCCGAAGACCGAAGGCGAACTCGGCAGCGTCGCCACCGTGACGTTCGCTGCTCAAGCCTCCGCGAAGGTCCGCTGCACGAAGCCTGAACTCGCCCTACGTCTCACCGCTCCGCCGCGCGTCATGGCCGGCGAGAAGCAGCTCGTCCAAATCGAAGTCTCGAACCCCGGCAGCGGCGAAGCGACCGGCGTTATGCTGCTCGAAACGATCCCAACCGGCGTCTCGCACGAAGCAGGCCCGGCGCTCGAGTTCGAAGTCGGCTCGCTCTTGCCAGGCGCTTCGAAGCAACTCGACCTGCTGCTCAGCGCCGAGGAAGCGGGCCGCATCGTCAACACGATGACCGCCCGCGCCGACGCGAACCTCGAAGTCCAAGCGAGCTGCGAGTTCGAAGTCGTCGCCCCCGAACTGAAGGTCTCGATCGACGGTCCGAAGATGCGGTACCTCGATCGCCCGGCCACCTACACCGTCAACATCGAGAACCCGGGCACCGCCTCGGCGAAGGAGCTGCAGCTCATTACGCAGCTGCCGCCAGGGCTGAAGTTCAAGGAAGCGAACAACCACGGCGAGTACGACGCCAAGACCAACAGCGTCCATTGGAGCCTGGCCGAGCTTCCCGCCAACGAACGCGGAGCCGTCCAGCTGACGGTGCTGCCGGTCGAGCCGGGCCAGCACCCGCTGCAAGTCGCCACCCGCGCTGACCGCGGCCTGGAAGATCGCACCGAAACGAGCCTCACCGTCGAAGGCCTCGTGGCCCTCTCGTTTGAAGTGAAGGCGACGGAAGGAGCGGTCGAAGTCGGCCGCGACACGTCGTACGAGATCACTGTCGTCAACCAAGGTTCGAAGGCCGCCGCGAACGTCCAAGTGCAGGTGGTGATGCCGCAAGGCTTGCGAGGCGTGGCCGGCAACGGCGCCACGCAATCGCAAGTGCTGCAAGATCGCATCGCATTCGCCCCGATCCCGCAACTCGCGCCGCGGGCCGAAGCAAAGTTCCGCGTCCAGGTCCAAGGCCTGCAAGCCGGCGATCAACGAGCGAAGATCATGGTGCTCGCCGACGAAGTGACCGAGCCGATCACGAAGGAACAGAGCACGCGGGTGTACTCGGATCAGTAAGGGATTGCGACTAGCGTGGACGCTCAGCCGCTTTGAACGTTGCGGTGACGTCGACGGCGAGCCCCTCAAGTAGCTTCGATTCGGCTTGCTCGCCCGGCACGTACTCGCCCCCGACGGCGTACTCCGTCCCTGCGAGAGTGAGGACGGTGATGCGGCGTTCCACTGGATCGACGATCCAGTATTCAGGGATGCCGGCAGCGGCGTAATCGGCTCGTTTCTCCTTGAGATCACGCTTGCGGCTCTCGGCGTCCCTGCTGACAACCTCGACGACCAAGTCCGCCCCCAGCCAGTAGTCATCGCCGGCTCGATCACGATTCTGAGCTAGCATGAAGACTACGTCTGGCTCGCGAAACTCCTTCGGCGCGATTCGAACTCGCAGCGGAGCAAACAAGACGTCGCCGAGCTGCCGCGGCTCAACGAACGCCTTCAGGACCTGTACGAGGAAGGCGACGATCAACTGGTGCGACATCGTCGGCATGGCCAGGACCTCGATTCTGCCGTTCCGAAGCTCTACTAGTCGATTGGTGGAATGCGTGACTGACAAGTAGTCCGACTCGTTCCAATCCCCTTGGTTTGGAAACAGCCGAGCGACTTCCCACGCGTAGTTGGGCTCTGAGGCCGTGAGCGGCGACGGCATGGACATGGCGAATCAACTCCATTGAGAACGACCGCTTAAGTATAACCCATCAGCAACGGCATCCAAATTGACCTCCTGATTCAAGCAATCAGCCCAGCCAAATGCACCGCCACGCATTCCGCCAGCACCGGCGGGTTGTAGCCCCCTTCGAGCACGCTGACGATTCGCCCCTGCGCGTAATCGTCGGCGACGGCGCGGACCGCGCTCGTCAGCTCAGCGAAGTCTTCGGTCTCTAAGCCGAGCGAACCAATCGGGTCGGCGGCGTGGCTGTCGAACCCCGCGCTGATGAGCACCAGCTGCGGCTTCATGCGCGCGGCGAACTCGGTGAGTTCGCCGGTGAATCGCGCGAGGTACTCGCGGCGGGGCGTGCCGAACGTCACCGGCAGGTTCCGCGTAGCGCCGAGGCCGTCGCCATGTCCGGTTTCGTCGGCGGCACCGGTGCCGGGCCAGAAGGGCCAGCGGTGGCTCGAGAAGACGCCCACTCGCGGATCGTCGTAGAACAGGTCCTGCGTGCCGTTGCCGTGGTGGACGTCCCAGTCGACGACGAGCACGCGATCAAGCTGGAACTCGTCGAGGGCCAGCCGGGCGGCGACCGCGACGTTCCCCACCAGGCAGAAGCCCATCGCCCGGTCGGCCAGGGCGTGGTGGCCGGGCGGCCGGACGAGGCAGAGGGCGTTTGCCTCCTCGCCCCGCAGCACCCGGCGGGTGGCGTCGCAGGCGGCCCCGGCGGCCAGGCGGGCGACCTCGTAGGATGCGGGCGACACGACCGTGTCGGCGTCGAGCCGTCCCCCGCCGCGGAGGCAGAGGGCTTCAACCGACTCGAGGTAGTCGCCGCCGTGCACCGCCAGGAGCTCCGCTGGGCTCGCCGGCTTGCAGACGGGCCGGCGGGAGGCGGCGGCCAGGCCTGAACTCTCCAGCCGGACGATAATCTGCTCCAGCCGGACCGGCGATTCGACGTGGTCGCCCGTGCGGTGCTCCAGGAACCGGGGGCTGGCGTAGAGGAGTGGCATGGGGGCTCTCGAGGAATGGCGAATCAATCGAAGACTGGACAGGATTACAGGATCAGATGGATCAACAGGACAGATACCAAGAGAACGTCGCCGTTCGCGATAGCGATTCTAGCCCCGGGCTCCGCCCGGGGGTCGGTTTGAAGTAAGGGCGGCGTTCCATCGGAATGGGACGCGACCCCCGGGCGGAGCCCGGGGCTAGGTGTGGTGGAGACCCGAGTTTCCGGTCGTCAAGTTCGCGAAAACCCCCGAGAAAACAGCCCTTAGCTTGACATTCTCGAAGCCCCGTGAGTAGGGTGGATCGTGGACCGATTCGCGCCATTTGCCAATGCTCATCCGCCCTCCTGGGCGATGGAGGCGCGGGGCCGGTCCTCCGGAACTCAAGAGGAGATCGAGGTCATGACCCGCACCGGTCGTTCGCGCTGGCAATCTATCGTCACCCTGGCAACGCTCGCCGTTGGCTGCGTGACGTCGCTCACTGCTTCGGCGCAATCGTACCGCGCTCTCAAGCCGATCCCGCTCGCGCAGGCGAAAGCGATCTCCGGCAAAGTGGCGACGATCCTCCGCGATACGAACAACCCTGGCGCGGAAGAGACGAAGACGCTCAATGAGTTCTTCATGAAGTACATCTTCCCGTCGATGACGGTGTACGATCCGCCCGAAGCGCTCGGCCAGATCGCCATCACGCGGGATCAACTCTTCACCCGCTACATCAACACGGCGAAGTCGCAAGGCGCCCGCGACTACCTCACGTCGAACACGCTCAAAGCGATGGATGCGATTGCGAAGGGGTACTACCATCCCGCGAGCCGCTACAACGCCGTACTGATCATCGGCCAACTCAACGATGCGGCGGGCAAGCCGCTGCCGGCAGCCACTGAGCCGCTGCTCGCCATCTTGGAGAACACGGAATTCAAAACCGGCAACGCGACCGTCGAAGTGCCGACGGCCCTCAAGCTGGCGGCGATGATCGGCCTGCAACGCCGCATCGACGGTATGGATCCGGCCCTGGCTGAACGCCTCACCAAAGCGGCGACGGCGATCGCGACTCTGAAGGAGGCTCCTGAGGATGCACCGGCGGAAGCCTACGGGTGGGTCCGCAAGCAAGCAGCCAAGGTGCTCGCGGCCCAAGTTGCCAAGGGCATGACGCCGCCGGTGCAAGAGACCTTCGTCGCGCTCCTCACTAACAAATCGATTCACCTCGACGATCGTTGCAACATCGCTCAGTTGCTAAAGCCCGAGATGTACACGGCGGCCCAAGGGCTCGACGTCGAAGCGATCACCAACGCTTTAGGCGATTTGTCGAAGCAGGTCCTCTCGCTCGAAGCCGACGATGCCAAGAAGTTTGAAGACGAGTTCTACAAAAACGGCGGCGGCGGATTTGGCACGGGTGGCGGCGGCATGGGATTCAGTCGCGGCGGTGGAGGGGGGATGGGCGGCTTTGACATGATGCCCGAAGATCTCGGCCCCAAGTACGAACGACGCCGCATGATCGACCGGCTACTGGCCATCGCCGACGGCGCCTCGGCCGTGGCCGCTGGCGGCACGGACGAATCGAAGGCGAAGCTCACGGAACTCGCCGCCTCGCTGCGGAGCGTTGCCGAGGGTTCGGCCCCCGACAACGTGAGCGAAGTGCAGATTGCTCCGGAGGTCCGCAAACTGGCGGTCAGCGTGAACAAGATGGTGGCCACCTGGAGCCCGACTGCCGCCGCTGCCGGCGACGACGCGGCGATGGAAGATGAGTTCGGCGCCGAAGCCGCCGCTGAAAAGCCTGCGGACGAAGCGGCCGATCCCGCCGCCGACGGCGAAGCAGCCCCGGCTGGCGAAGACGCGGCTGAACCTGCCGCTGAGAAACCCGCCGCAGAAGCGCCGGCGGCCGAAGCTCCAGCTGCCGCTGGTTAGTCGACAACCCGACTCGCCACTCGCACAGCCTGCGCTGCAACTCCGATAGCCCCGGGCTCTGACCGAGGGTGGGCATGACGTAGAGACGGCGCACCATCCATCGGCGTAGTGCGCGACCCCCGGGCAGAGCCCGAGGCTAGAAGCGATGCGACTTACTTTCGCTTAACCAGCTGCTCGAGCCCTTGCGGCTGCAGCAGGTGAGCCGCCGCCAAGCAGCCCGTCATCAGCGCGATGTAGCAAACATCGCCCGCGAGCATCGTGCGGTAGAACGGCAACGCCTTGGCGTAGCTCTCCATCAGCCCGGCAACCGTCGGAGCGTAAAGGCTCTTCGACGCCCACACGGCAAAGTTGGTGACAAGGTAGAACATCGTCGCCGGGACGAAGCCGCACATGCCCCAGAACGCGGCGCGGCGCCAGCCTTCTTGATTGCGAGCAGCCCGGCCGAGCATCAGCGGCACTATCGCCATCAGGTGCACCGACAGCTGCACCTGCCAGGCGTCGTGCGACGGCAGCATCAGGTCGGAGACGACCAACAGCGTCGACGGCAGCAAAATCGCCGGCAACCAGCTACGGAAGTAAAACGCCCCGAGCGCCGTCACGGCCGCCAGCGGCGTGAAGTTCCACGCCGGCTCGGCCCAGCGCCCGACGACGCCAAAGGCCAGCAGCAAGGCGAAGATCAACAAGTCGCGACGCGTTTCTCGGTTCATGGTGCTTCCGCAATCAACAGATGTTTTGAGCCGACGGCACGGGGAAAGGCTTCCTCCGACTGGCGGCATGGGGCCCCGATTTTACTCCGGACGCTTGAAAACCCACAAGACGCGCTCGCCCGCGGCTAGCGGCTGAACTTCGTAGCTCACTTGGGCCTTCCGCCCGCCGATGTCATAAACCCAGAATCGGCCGTCGGCGCCCTCGTTCGCCACCCCATCCAGCGAGGTCAGGAAACTCATTTCCCGCTTGCCAGTGTGGGTGAATTCGATCCCCGGGCGAAACTGCTGGGCCAGCCGCATCAGGTCGCCGACGGTCATTCCCTCGTGCCAAGGGAGGGCGGCGATCTCGCGGCGGGCGCCGTTGCCGTAGCGGATTTCGAGCGAGGCGGTCTCGACGCCCGGCTCGGGGGCGGGGGTGAGGTTCTCGGCGCCGGCGGTAGGAGTCGCGCTCGTCTGGCCTTCGTTCGAGCTGTTGCGAAAACTCACCAACAGCCAGCCAGTCGTCGCGAACGCAACGGCCAGGACGAGCGGCAGCGCCCAAGGGCGACCGTTAGGCGAAGTGGACAGAGGTTGGCTGACTGGGCTCGGGGCGGGGGTTTCCATAGAATGCCAACATACCAGCGGCTCGCGGCGGGGAGAATTGACTCCCGGCCGCGCTAAGCGACGACAGGGTCGCGACTTTTCCGACGAACTCACAGTTTGCACATCGAATCAAGGCGGCGATCATGGCTGACGGCTTGCTCTTTCATTTGGAGTCGCCCGCCAGCGACATCGCGGTCATCACGATCAACGATCCGCAAAAGGGCGCCAACATCCTCTCGCGGCCGGCGCTCGCGGAACTCGACGGCATCCTGTCGACGCTCGAAAAGCGAACCGACCTGGCGGGGCTGATTTTCCGCTCGACGAAGCCAGGCAACTTTATCGCCGGGGCCGACCTCCGCGAGTTCGCCGCCGACATCGACGCCCCCGACGAGCAGATCGTCGAGATCTCCCGCCGCGGCCAGCGATTGTTCGGTCGGCTGGCGAAGGCGCCGTTCGTCACCGTGGCGGCGATCGAAGGAATCTGCGTTGGCGGCGGGGCAGAACTTTCCGTCTGGTGCGACCGACGCATCATGGTTGCGAACAGCGAAACCAGCTTCGGCTTCCCCGAAGTGAAACTCGGCATCTTCCCCGGCTGGGGCGGCACCGCCCGCACGCCGCGGATCGTCGGCCTCAGCAACGCAGTGGAGCTGATCACCGGCGGCGAGTCGATCGACGCGGCTACGGCCCAAGCGATGGGTCTCGTCGACGACGTCACCACCGAGGGAGGCGACGCGCTGCTCGCCGCGGCGATTCGGCTGGTCCGCAACGAACAGCAAACCAAAGAGTACCTCGAAGACCGTTGCCGCTGGTACGCTCCGATCGCGATCAGCGATACCGAACTCGGCTTCCTCGCCGCGACGGCCAACGCCTACATCCAGGGCCAAACGAAGGGTCAGTACCCGGCGCCAATCGCGGCCCTCGAAACGCTCGTCGGCTCGGCGGGCGTCGACGTTGAAGCCGCCTGCGAGTTGGAGGCCGAAGGCTTCGCACCGCTGTTCGGTTCGACCGTTAATCGGGCGCTCCTCAACGTCTTCTTCCTCCGCGACCAAAACAAGAAGGCGATGCCGGCGAAGGGCTCGCCGCGCGAAGTGAAGTCGGTGAGCGTCATCGGCGCCGGCACGATGGGGCAGGGGATTGCCGCGGCAAACGTCAAACGTGGCATTCCCGTCGCGCTCGGCGATACGACGCACGAAGCAGTCGCCCGTGGCGTGAAGGGGGTGCTGGCCGAGGCGAGCTACAACAAGCAACTGAAAGGCCCCGACGCCGCGAAGGCGATCGAGCTCTCGCCGCTCGTCAACGGCACGATGCACGACAGCGAACTCGCCGACGTCGATCTGATCATCGAAGCGATCTACGAAAGCGAAGGCGCCAAGCAGGAGCTGTACGAACGGCTCGAACCGATCATCAAGGCCCACTCGATCCTCGCCACCAACACGTCGACGATTCCGATCAGCGATCTCGCCGGACCGCTCGTGCGGCCCGAGCAATTCTGCGGCCTGCATTTCTTCAACCCGGTGCGGATGATGCCGTTGGTGGAGGTGATTCGCGGCCGCGGAACGAGCGACGACACCATCGCTACGGCCGTCGCCTACTCCCGCCGCATCGGCAAGTCGCCGATTGTGGTGAACGACGGCCCTGGGTTCCTCGTGAATCGCGTGCTGCTGCCGTACATGAACGAGGCGCTGCTGCTACTTCAAGAAGGGGCGCCGATCAAAGCGATCGAACGGGCCGCAACGGCGTTCGGCATGCCGATGGGGCCGCTCGCGCTGTACGACACCGTTGGGCTCGACGTGGCGCTGCACGCCGGCGGCGTGATGGCGAGCGCGTTCCCCCATCGCGTCGTGCGATCCGAAATCTTGCCCGCGATGGTCGACGCCGGCCGCGTCGGCAAGAAAGGCCCCGGCGGCTTCTTCAACTACTCCGGCAAGCGGAACGACCACGGCTCCGACAGCCCGCAAGCGGAAGCGATCATCGCGCCGCATCGCAAGGACGAACGCAAGTTCTCGACCGGCGAGCTCATCGACCGGCTGATCCTGCCGATGTTCCTCGAAGCGACGCGGGTGGTTGAAGACGGCATTGCGGCGAACGTTCGCGACGTCGACCTGGCGCTGATTTACGGCATCGGTTTCCCGCCGTTTCATGGCGGGCTGTTCTTCTGGGCCGACACGATCGACGCCGAGGCGCTCGTCAAGAAACTTGAACCGTACGAAACGCTCGGCGACCGCTACTTGCCGACGGAACTGCTGATTCGCACGGCAAAGGCTGGGAAGAAGTTTTACGACGCATAACGCCCAGCAACGCTCGCCACTGCCTCACTTACCCGCTCATTCGCGATTGTGACCTCGCTATGAAAACTCCAGTGATCGTTGACTGCTGCCGGACGCCCATCGGACGGGCCCACGCCGAGCGAGGCGTCTTTCGCGACGTCCGCTCCGACGATCTCGCCGCGGCGGTGGTGAAGGCGCTCGTCGAGCGAACCGGCGTCGATCCGGCGGTGATCGAGGACGTCGTGCTCGGCAACACGCAGCAGCAAAAGGAGCAGGGGTTCAACGTCGGCCGGATCGTGGCACTGCTCGCCGGTTTGCCGAGCAGCGTCGGCGGCGCGACGGTCAATCGCCTGTGCGGCAGCAGCTTGCAGGCGATCAACCAGGCGGCCCACTCGGTAACGGCCGGCGCCGAGGATGTGCAAATCGTCGGCGGGCTTGAGCACATGCAGCACATCCCGATGGATGCCGGGGTCGACTTTAACCCGAAGCTGTTTCACGCCACGAGCAAGGGCGCGCTGCACATGGGTTTTACTGCCGAGTTCCTCGCGCAGACTCAGGGAATCGATCGCGAAGCGCAAGATGAGTTCGCCCTTGCCAGCCATCTTAAGGCGGCCGCGGCGACCGACGCCGGGGAGTTCGCGAACGAGATTATTCCGATTTGGGGCCGCGACGAACTGGGCGCTCGCGTGCTGGTCCGCGAAGACCAATGCATTCGCCGCGACACGACGCTCGAAGCGCTCGCCGCGTTGCCGCCGGCGTTCATGCCGAAGATCGGCACCGTCACGGCAGGCAACAGCTCGCCGCTGAACGACGGCGCCGCGGCGCTGCTGATGATGAGCGACCTCCGCGCGAAGGAGCTCGGCTTGAAGCCGTTCGTGAAGATCCGCGCCACCGCCGTCGCCGGCGTCGACCCGAGCGTCATGGGGACCGGTCCCGTCCCGGCAACGCAACTCGCGCTCAAGCGCGCCGGGCTCACGCTCGCTGACATTAACCTGATCGAGCTCAACGAAGCCTTCGCCGCGCAGGCGCTCGCCTGCATGCAACTGCTGGAACTCGATCCCGCCAAAGTCAACGTCCGCGGCGGCGCCATCGCCATCGGCCACCCGCTCGGCGCGAGCGGCGCCCGTATCGCCACGACGCTGATCAACGCCATGATCGCCCGCGACGCCCAGTTCGGCCTGGCAACGATGTGCATCGGCATCGGGCAAGGGATCGCGACAGTTTTTGAGAGAGTGTAGGCGGAGTTCGCTCGGCCCGCATTCCGATTGCAGCGGCGCACACTCCTTCTCATTACTCAATGCATCAACAAAAGCAGCCCCGACCTAACCAGGTCGGGGCTGCTTCGTTAGTTGCGAACTTGATCGCCGAGCTGCGAGCAGTCACGCTCGCAAACGGCGGCTAGCTACTCTTGCGACGGGAGGCGGCGACCAGCGCCACGAGCGCCATGCCGCCGAGACCGAACGTCGCCGGCTCAGGCACAACCCACCGGACCGTCAACAACGTATCCGCGTCAACCACCGGCGCAGGCGACGCACCGGTGAACAGGTTGGCGTCTGTAACTCCCGTCCAATTCGGGACGACGCCCGCAGCAAACGTCCCGGTCGCCAATGCAACGCCGCCGGTGAACGAACCATAGTTCGGGTTCCCGCCGAAAGGAACAAGCCCGGCCGGATCGACGTACGTCGACGGGAACGAGCTGCCAATGACGCCGATGCCGAGCGGATAGGGCGGAGTCAAGCTATCGCCCACCAAAACGTTCCGCAGCGTCGTGTTGCCCGACTGCAACTGAACGTCGAGCTGCGACGGCGCGAGAAACGACCCGAAGGTCGTGTTCGCCAGATTCATGCTGACGCCGGCAATCCCTTGCGGCTGAGCCTTCGCGACCGTCGTCCATGTGCCGCCGGAATTGACGTTGCCAGGCGTATTGAATTGCAGGTTCAAGCTCAGCCAGACATTGGCGGCTCGAACCGGAGCCTGGAAGAAGAGCGTTACCGCTAACGCGGCAACCAAGACCAAATTGCGTGATCGAATCATTAGCGCACCTCATAGAAGAAAAAAATGACGCCCCTGATAATTCCCAGGCCTGGGCGATCGCCCAGGCCTGACGGGGATAGCCTAAGTGATTGGATAGAGGAGTGCAATTACTTTCTCAAAACGCTAACAATTCGATCGGCACGGCCGAATAGCCAAGATTTCGTCACGGCGTGTCGCAAATTGCGCACTTGGCGTGCGATAATGCAGAAATCGGGAGCGCCGAGGACTTTTTACAGCAGTTCCCGCAGCCAACGTCCTGTGTAGCTTGCTTCGCAAGCGGCGACGTCGTCAGGAGTTCCGGCGACGACGATCTGGCCGCCCGCCGCGCCTCCTTCGGGGCCGACGTCGATCACCCAGTCGGCGCATTTAATCATTTCGAGGTGATGTTCAATCACTAGCACCGAGTGGCCCAGCTCCACCAACTGCTGCAACACGCGGAGCAAACGACCAACGTCGTCGGTGTGGAGGCCAGTGGTCGGTTCATCGAGGATGTAGAGCGTCGGTCCGCCGGAGGGGCGGCCGAGCTCGGCGGCAAGCTTGATACGCTGGGCTTCGCCGCCGGAGAGGGTGGTGCTGCGCTGGCCGAGCGTCAGGTAGCCGAGGCCGACGTCGACGAGGCTGGTGAGCATGCGGTGGATGCTCGGGTGGTTCTCGAAGAACGAAACCGCTTCGTCGATCGGCATCGCCAGCACGTCGGCGATCGAGCGATCGCGATACCGTACGGCCAGCGTCTGCCGATTGAACTGCCGGCCGTGGCACACCGGGCAGGTGACGAACAGGTCGGGCAGGAACCGCATTTCGATCCGCTCGACCCCTTGGCCTTGGCAATGCTCGCAGCGGCCACCCTTTGTGTTGAAGCTGAAGCGGCCGACTTTATAGCCATGCTGCTTGGCGTGCTTCGTGCCGGCGAAGACGCGGCGAATTTCGTCCCACATGCCGGTGAAGGTGGCGGGGTTCGAGCGGGGCGTGCGGCCGATCGGGGATTGGTCGACGTGGATCAGCCGTTCGAGCTTCGCGACGCCGCGGAGCGCACGGTACGGGCCAGGGCGCGTCAGGGCGCCGTTGAGCTTGCGGGCCAGCGCGGCGCCGAGCGTGTCGATGATGAGCGAGCTCTTACCCGAACCGCTGACGCCCGTGATGCAGGTGAACAGTCCGAGCGGAATCTGTACGTCGACATTTTGAAGATTGTGGAGCGTCGCGCCTTCGAGTTCCAGCATCCGCGTCTTCGCTGGCTTGCGACGATTCGCCGGCGGTTCGATGCGCAAGCGGCCGCTGAGATAGCCGCCGGTGATCGAATCGGGATCCGCCGCGACTTCCTCGGGCGTTCCCTGCGAGACGATCGTGCCGCCGCGGTCGCCGGCGCCGGGGCCGACGTCGATCAGCCAATCGGCGGCGCGAATGAGGGCTTCGTCATGCTCGACGACGAGCACCGTGTTGCCCTGTTGCTGCAGCTTGCGGAGCGATTCGATCAGCCGGGCGTTGTCGCGCGGGTGGAGGCCGATCGACGGCTCGTCGAGAATATAGAGGACGCCGACGAGCCCCGAGCCGATGCCGGTCGCCAGCCGCACCCGCTGCATCTCGCCGCCGCTGAGCGAATCTGCCGCGCGGTCGAGCGTGAGATACTCGACGCCGACCTCGACGAGAAAGTCGAGCCGTCGTGCGATCTCGGCAGTGAGCGGTTCGCCGACAGGCTGCATCGCCGGCAGGAATTTCAGCTCGCCAAAGAATTGCCGTGCGCGGTCGATCGGCAGGGCGGTGATCTCGTGAATCGCTAAGCCGCCGAGACGGCAGGAGCGGGCTTCGGGGCGCAACCGCGAGCCGCCGCACTCGGGGCAGGGGACGGGGCCGCGGAATTCCGCGAGCTTGCTGAGCGTCGCGTCGTTCGTTGCCGCGGCGTAGTCCATTTCGAGATGCGCGAGCAGCCCGGGGAATTTGCCGCCGTCGCCGGCGAGGAGTTGCTCGCGGGATTTGGCGGGCCACGCTTCAAGCGGCGTCTCCCAATCGAGCTTCGTGTGAGCGAGCCACGCATCGAGAAGCGCGTGCTGCGATTTGCGAGCGTCGGCTGCCGCACCGCGCCACGGCGCGACGGCGCCGGCGGCGAGCGATTGCGTTTCGTCGGGAATAACGAGTTCCGGCACAAAGCCCTCGCGCGCCGCCAATCCCTCGCACGCCGGGCAGGCGCCGTACGGGCTGTTGAAGCTGAACGTGCGCGGTTCGATTTCGGTGAGGTTCGTCTTACAGTCGGGGCAGGCGTACCGCGTGCTGAAGACGTGCTCTTCCCAGCCATTTTCCGCGGTGGTGGCATTGGAAGGGGTCGGGGGTCTTTTGCCGCTGGAGGCGCTGCTCGCTTGGGAACTCTCTTGCGGCAAAAGGCCCCCGACCCCGTTGGCGTGGCCATTCGAGGTGTTCTTCGCCTCGGGAGTCAGCGTCGCGGTGCGGAGCGCCCCGTCTCCATGCTTGAGCGCCAGCCGCACCGACTCGGCGAGCCGGTTTTCAATGCCGGGCCGAATGATCACGCGATCGACCACCGCATCGATGTCGTGCCGCTGCTGCGCCTTCAGTTCCGGCACGTCTTCGAGTTCGTACGTGAGCCCGTCGATGCGGACGCGGACGAAACCTTCCTTCCGCACCAGATCGAGAATCTCTGAGTGCCGACCCTTTCGGCCGCGCACCATCGGCGCGAGGATCATCACCTTAGACTGCTCAGGGAGCGCGAGAATCGCCTGCTGAATCTCCGCCGGCGTCTGCTGCGAGATCGCCGTCCCACAGTTGGGGCAAGCCACATCGCCCGTGCGGGCCATCAGCACGCGGAGGAAGTCGTAGATCTCGGTGACCGTGGCGACCGTGCTGCGGGGGTTATTCGTCGTCGTCCGCTGGTCGAGGGCGACCGTCGGCTGCAGTCCCTCGATCAGGTCGACGTCGGGCCGTTCCATTTGGTCGAAGAACTGGCGGGCGTACGTCGAGAGGCTTTCGATGTACTGCCGTTGGCCCTCAGCCAGCAACGTGTCAAAAGCGAGCGAACTTTTACCCGACCCGCTGAGTCCTGTCATCACCACCAGTCGCCACTGGGGGATGTCGAGGTCGACGTTCCGCAGGTTGTGCGTGCGGGCGCCGCGAATGCGGATCACCTCCCCGGGAGGGGCGGCGGCGGTGCTCGGCGGCGGCTGCAGATCGCTCGACATGCGGGAATCGGTCGGGGTGCTGCGGTGGCCCGAACGGTTACCGACTCCCTAGTCGATCGCACCGGTCTGAGGCCAAACCTGTCAGGCTACCCCAGGGTTCCGCCCCGGGCAACCGGATGGGCGGGCCAGAGGGGGTCGGGGGCCTTTTGCCACTGGTAGCTTCCCATTGCCAACAAACCGCCCCAGTGGCAAAAGGCCCCCGACCCCTTACGACTCCGCCAGCTTGTGACCTAACCCCTTCGCAGCTATGATCAAAGGTTCGATTTTTGGCAATCCCCAGGACTATGTCATGCGTCACGTCCTCTCGGCTCTCGTGCAAAACGTCCCCGGCGTGCTGGCCCATGTGGCCGGCATGTTTTCCTCGCGCGGCTACAACATCGACAGCCTCGCGGTCGGCGCCACCGAAGACCCCACGCTCTCGCGGATGACCTTCGTCGTCGTCGGCGATGACAACGTCCTGGAGCAGGTGCGCAAGCAGCTCGAGAAGATCGTCACGGTCGTCCAGGTCGACGACGTGTCGTCGCAGGAGTTCGTCGAACGCGACCTGATGCTGATCAAGGTCCGCGCCGCGGCCGAAAGCCGCGCTCAGATTCACGAGCTCTGCAACATCTTCCGCGGCCGCGTCGTCGACGTCGCCCCCGACCAGGTGATCGTCGAGATCTCCGGCCCGGAAAAGAAGGTCGAAGCCTTCATCGACCTGATGCGTCCGTTCGGCATCGTCGAGCTGGTCCGCACGGGTCGGATCGCCATGGTCCGCGGCGCGGTTCGCCCGGCGGTAGAGGCGAGTTCTCTGCGGAAAGTGGCTGGGGTGAAGGCGTAGCGGTTCGATTCAGTAGCAAGCGGGCTCGATAGCTTTTTGCTTCTCGCGGACTCATCAGCATGAAACTCCATCAGCTGTTCGGAAGCTTCGTGTGCGTTTTAGCGTGCCATGTCGCATGCGCTGCGGCAAACTTCAGCTGGACGTTTCAGCGAACGGGCTACGTCAATCAGAGGGAGAAGCCGCAAACGGCGCTGTCGATGCGGAGCAATCTGAGTTGGCCCGTGGTGTTTAGCGCCGGCTACAACAACCAAATCGACGCCTATTCGCTGTTCTCCGTTCCGAACCTGAATCAGCAACCGGCCGGCGGGCTGCGGACGAATTGGCATCAAATCGGGACCAACCTGACGCAGGAGTATCTGCCTACCGACCAGATTTACCTGCAGGCGGCGAGCGGCTCGCCCGATGGATTTGCCGTTTCTGCTCAGACGCAATACTCATCGTCCAGTCAGTTCAACGTGGCCGTGCGTGGAACTTCGATGGGCGGTTTTCAAGCGCCCGTCTATGACGCTCAAGCCATCAAGTTCGATGACGCCGGCCAGCCAATTACGGCCGACAACTCGATTGTTCCCGGATTGAATTACGGCCAGAAGGTTTTCGACGTCGCGGAGTCTCCCTTAGGGGATCTCGGCGTTATCACGCAGAGTTGGAACAACAACGGCGACGACTCCGTGACGTTCTGGCAGCGCACGCGGCTGCTGGGCGACGCATGGCTGCCGGCGCAGCTCAACACAGGTAATGCGAGGCTTTACGGCGCATCGCTGGATCTAGCGTACGATTCGGCTTCGAGACCTCACGTCGCGGGCATCACGAGCCACTGGAGCGATAACGCAGCGGTGGCGTACCACTTCGACATCGTTTCAGGCGAGTGGTTGTCGACGACGCTCGATACCGCGGCGCTGGGCCCGGGCATCGCCGACGTCGCGCTGGCCGCGAACGACCTGGGCGTCGTCGGCGCCGCTTGGGTCAACAACGGAACGCTCAAGTACGCGATCTTCGACGGCAATCAGATCAACCCGAATTGGACGATCACGACTGTCACGAACGTGGCTCCCAACGGCTCGCCGCTGAAGGAAGCGCAAGGCGTTGGCTTAGCTTTCGATCGGCAGGGGCTGCCAGTCATCTCTTTTGTGGCCGAGCAAGACCATCAAATCTGGATTGCTTACGACCCGCCGATCATGGCCCCCGTCGCTGGCGACTTCAATCACGACGGCTTCGTCGACAGCGACGATCTCGACGTTTGGAGAACCGCCTTCGCCGGCGCCACCGCATCGGCAGACGCTGACGGCGATGGAGACAGCGACGGCGCCGACTTCCTTACTTGGCAACGCAACTTCGCTCCCCGCAGTAACGCGGCCGCCGCGAACGCCGCGGTGCCAGAACCGCTGAGCCTCGTTAGTTCGCTGACGGCCATCGTTGCGATTGCAGTAGCGTCGCGTCGCCCGAGCCACCGCTTGCAACTCTGATAAACCCACACACCGTCAGCGAGCCGTCGCAAGATCGCTCGCCATCATTATTCCATATCGACATTGCCAGCCGCATCGACGCGTTAACGACGATCGCAACTGGCCCAGACACTTGACCTAGGGACATTTCATGGCCGCAAAGATTTACTACGACAAAGACGCCGATCTCGCCGCACTCAAGGGGAAGACGGTCGCCATCATTGGTTACGGTTCGCAGGGCCACGCCCATGCTCAGAACCTCCGCGACAGCGGCGTGAAGGTCGTCATCGGCCAGCGCCCCGGCGGCAAGAACTACGACCTCGCCAAGAGCCACGGCTTCGAGCCCGTCTCCGCCGCTGAAGCGACCAAGCAAGCCGACGTTATCAACATCTTGCTGCCGGATGAACTGCAAGCCGACGTCTTCAAGGCCGAGATCCGCGACAACCTGAAGCCCGGCAACGTGCTGATGTGTTCGCACGGCTTCAACATCCACTTCGGCCAGATCGAACCGCCGAAGGGCGTTGATCTGCTGCTCGTCGCGCCGAAGGGCCCGGGCCACCTCGTTCGCAGCGAATTCGAAGCGGGCGGCGGCGTGCCGTGCCTCATCGCTCTGGGCGATGGCGCCAGCGACGAAACCTTCAAGATCGGCATGGCCTACGCGAAGGGCATCGGCGGCACCCGCGGCGGCGTCATCCAGACGACCTTCGCTGAAGAAACCGAAACCGACCTGTTCGGCGAGCAAGCCGTGCTCTGCGGCGGTGCTGCGGCCCTCGTGAAGGCTGGCTTCGAAACCCTCGTCGAAGCTGGCTACCAGCCCGAGATGGCCTACTTCGAATGCATGCACGAGCTGAAGCTGATCGTCGACCTGTTCTACCAGGGCGGCCTCAACTACATGCGGTACAGCATCTCGAACACCGCTGAATACGGCGACTACACCCGCGGCCCGCGGATCGTCACTGAAGAGACGAAGAAGGAAATGAAGAAGATCCTCGAGGAAATCCGCAACGGCCAGTTCGCCCGCGACTGGATCCTCGAGAACAAGGGCGGGGCTGCGTCGTTCAAGGCGACCCGCCGTCGCGAACGCGAGCACGGCGTCGAAAAGGTGGGCAAGGAGCTCCGCCGCATGATGTCGTGGATCAACGAAAAGGAAGTCGACTAGTCCCAACCGCAGCCGCGGGTCAACGACCCGCCGGAGCGGAACTCAATCGACCCGCAAGACACATCATCCTAAGCGCAGCGAAGATTTCAAATCTTCGCTCGCTTAGGATGATTTTTTATGCGCTCTCTTCAAAAGACTGGACAGGATCACAAGATATGAATGGATCGACAGGACGTCGAATCCCGTAGATCCACAACGATCCTGTTATCCTGTCAAAAATCCAATCATGTCTCCGCAACGATTTAACGCCGGCACAAACAAACGCGCTGCACGAACGCCCAAGCAACAAGGGCGACCGCAGCGCCGATGCCGGCGGAGAGGATGTCGACGTGCGGCAGATCGCCGTACCGCGAACGCGACAGCATCCCGACGAGTCCGCCGACCAGTCCGACCGCGACGCTGCTGCCAGCGGAGGCATACCCGTCGTTCGTCCGAATGAGCCGGCTGCCGACGAGCCCCGCGAGGACGCCGACCCACAAACAGTTCAGAATGGCCATCGCCGCCTCGCGTGCGCTGCTGTCACAAGCTCCCGCCCTGTTCCGGAAAGGCGGGAGTGGAATGACCGCTTACGGACGCAATCGAGGGGCCAATTGAAGGGCGGCTGCGAGCAACGATTCGCTAAACGGCAACCTTGCAACGACTTACCGCTGAAGCCCTGCGAGTGCTGCTAGCGAGCGGCTCTCTGACGAGCGCCGCCACTTTGACGACGGATCGTATTCAATTGGTCTCCGCAATCGCGGTACAACTGAACCCTGAATCTCTACCGCTGGCCCCTCTCCCTACTGCCGCACCAGCCGCTCCGCCGCACGCCGGGCCGCGAAGTCGCCTTCCATGTAGAGGGCAACCGCCGTGGACTTCTGCGCCAGCACCTTTGGTTGCGACATCCACAGCACCTTCTGGTTGCCGGCCGCTTGCACTGCCACGCGAACGGCGTCGCCGCGCCAGGTGACCGGCACGATGAACTGCACCTTCAGTTCGTGGACCCCTTCGAGCGACGTGGTCGGCGAAGGCCGCAGCACAAAGAAGACGCCATGTTCTTCGTTCGTCGTGCCGCTGGCGATCACCGCCTGCTTCGGGGCGACCCGCTTCTGCTTCTCAGTGACGACCTCTTTCCCGCCTTTGCCGCCGCTGATCGAAGGAGTAACGTTCGCGGCCGTGCCACCGATGCAGGGCACCTCGCCGCCGAGCGACGCTTCGAACGAGTGCGACGACTCGGTCGTCTTCACCGTTTCGATGTCGTCGGCAAACTCGCTTTCGAGCCGCGTGCTCGGCGAGAAGTCGTACACTTTCAGTCGGCGATCGACGTCGCCGATTTCAACGCGAATGGTTTCAACGTCGCTCATCGCGCCTGAGGTGAGATAAACCGAGAGGCGAATGGTCGACTCGATGACCCGTTCGTCGGGATAGCGCTCGGAAAACTCCGGCGTGGTGACGTCGCGGCACTCGATCGCCCGACCGAAGTCGAAGGCCAGCCCCGCGGCATCGGCTGTTTGCTCAGGGCCAGCGGCAACAAACGAAAGAATCACGGCGGCCGCGCTCATGGCGCGCACCGACGAAGCGAAAAGAGGCATGGGGGAAGGCTCCTGCTTCCTAGGCGCATCCGAGCGAGTTCCTCTCGGCCCGACGCGCTACCGCCCGCCCTTCCTGTTGCGGGACTTTCCATATTCGGTCTGCTCGGTTCTACGGAAGGATCTGCAAAAGGGGTCGAGCGGTTCGCAGTAATTTCGCCGAACTGTCGAACGAGTCGTAAGTCGCCTGCGTCATACGAGTTGCGGCAGGCGATTGCGGACGATTGGCGCCAGCAGGTCGGTGGCACCCGCCCGGCGACAGCGTTAACATTGACGGTCGCGGGGGCTGTAGGCCGCGGCAATTTTGCGGCGCCAACAGCGTTCCTACAGCGCACTTCGAAGGTTTAACTAGAAGACAACGCGTCCACCTAGCCGGACCGCCACGCGGTACGGGCCGGCGGCGCTCAGCGAACTACCATCCTGGAGGGCGTGGCCCTCCGGCTAGCGGCGAGTCGTTTCAGTCCGACGATTCGCCGACCGACAAATCGATCCCACCACTTTCTGAGGAGGCCAGATTTTATGTCCGCTCCCACCGATTCCTCGCAACGCGATCATCAGCAACGCCCCGCGGTTGATCGCCGCTCCTTCTTCGGCGCCTCTGCCGCCGCCCTCGCTGCTAGCGGCGCCGTCGGCATGCTGGCGTCGAACGCCCAGGCCCAAACCGCCGCCGCTCCCGCCGCGCCGACCGGCCCCTACAAGCTGCCGAAGCTTGGCTACGCCTTCGACGCGCTCGAGCCGAATATCGACGCCGAGACGATGGAGATTCACTACACGAAGCACCATCAAGCGTACGTCGACAAGCTGAACGCCGCGGTCGCCAACTACCCGGAACTCGCCAAGCTGCCGGCCGATGAGTTGGTGAAGAAGCTCGATGCGATTCCGGAAGAGATTCGCACCGCCGTGCAGAACAACGGCGGCGGCCACGTGAATCACACCTTCTTCTGGACGATCATCGGCCCCGGTAAAGGCGGCCAACCGACCGGCAAACTGGCCGAAGAGATCAACAAGAAGTTCGGCAGCTTCGCGTCGTTCAAGGAAGCGCTGAACAACGCCGCCGCCACCCGCTTCGGCAGCGGCTGGGCTTGGCTGGTGAAGGGCCCCGAAGGCCTCGAGGTGATCAGCACCGCGAACCAAGACAGCCCCCTGACCGCCGGTAAAACGCCGATCGTCGGCCTCGACGTCTGGGAACACGCCTACTATTTGAAGTACCGCAACAAGCGGCCTGACTATGTGACCGCGTGGTGGAATATCGTCGATTGGGACCAAGCGTCGAAGAATTTCGACGCGGCCGGTTAATCGACGCCGATTGAGAAAACTCGAACGCCCCTTTTAGCCCCCGGCTCTTCAAGCCGGGGGCTAATTACGTTGGCAGCACGTCGAGATTGCGAATTAGGATCCGATGAGACGATCAGAATATCATCCCGATTGGCAGCAACCTCATCTACTGAGCTTTGTGACCAGCGAAGACGGCGGATATCTCGCCATCCACGCCGACCTTGCCGGCGTCACTATGCTCATCGACGAACTGGAGTCGTTGCGCGAACAGTTGGTGCTGAATGACTGCCCGCACACGCACTTGTTCTCGCACGATGCGGCCGATGCACTAACGACGACGAAACAAGCATGAGAACCACGCCGTCCACCATGTAAAGATCTATGGATGGAACGAAGAGTGGGCGCGACGACATGGTCTCAAACTCACGAACGAGTGACGCTTTCGTGTCAATTCGTGCGTTTCGTGGCTGAATCTCTCCGCATTTAATCACTTTCAGTAGTCCATGCTCCGCAAGCTCCACATCGCCGCGATTGCGCTCGTTCTCTTCTTCTTGTTCTCGGTCCCGCTCACCGTCTTCATTTATGGCTTCAGCATCGCACTCGGCGGCCTCGTCCTGCTCGCGCCGCTGATCATTCTGCAAGTCCTCACGCTGAAGGCCATGCTGCGCAGATTCCCATCCGTCGCGGCGACGATGAGCGCAGACGCCGAAGAGTTGAACCACGAAACACGCGAGAAGAAGGAATGATTTTACTGGCGCCTCTTAGCGTCAATCAGCGGGCTGTTCTTTACTCTCCCCGAAAGCTACTTCAACCCCACCGCTTCACCATCCAGCTTCCAAGCCGGATCGACCGCCACGCCAAGGTGCTTGAGCGCTGTCGGCACGAGGTCGACCTGCCCGCGTTCGCCGGCGATCTTGCCGCGATCGGCCGCGTCGCCGCTGACGACTAACCACGAGCACGCCACTTCGGGGTTATCGTGGCCGTTGCTATGGCCGGTGCCGCTGCCGCCGTGGTCGGTCGTCACTAGAATTAACCAATCCTCATCGGCGCGGGTCGGGCGCGATTCGATCCCTGCGAGCAACTCGCCAACATAGCCATCGACCCGTTCGATCGCCTTCACGTAAGTTGGCACCGAGGGATGAAACCCGTCGGCGTGCCCCGCACCGTCGACCTGGCCAAAGTAAACGACCGTCGCCGTCGGATCGGCTTCGCGCAAATGCTTGCTCGCCGCGGCGACGATCTCGACGTCGCTCAGTTGGTAGTTGTGATCCTCCCGCTCGGCGTCGAGCGTCTCGTCCGAATCGCTGAGGATCTTCTTCGCGATCGGGCTCCAGTCGGAGAAGGACGCCGTCGCCGCGTCAGGCTTTACTTGCTTCAGCCGCTTGAAGAAGTGAGGGTACTCTTCGTAGTTCGGCGCCGTGAATTCGTTGTCCATCACGCGATGCTTGTCGGACCAGACGCCGCATAGGATGTTCGACCAGCCGGGTCCGCTGATCGTATCGGCCTCGCGATACCGCGCCGGAAAGATCCGCGTCGGTTGGGCGACGGCGCCCGCTTCCATGAGTGCGTCGAGGTGCGGAGTCTCGGCCCGCTGGAGGGCGTCGAATCGGCAACCGTCGATGCCAATGACGAGCACTTTCTTCGTCGGCTCCACGGCGTCAGCGGCGGAGGCCATTGCGAAAATCGCTACGCAGATTGCAAATGAAGCCACGCCGAATCGCCGACGCAGAGAACGAGTAAGCATGAGAGTGTCCTCTTGAGAGAAGTCGCGGCGCTATTCGCACAACGCCGGATGGGCCCCATATCTTACAAGATTTCCGCCGGTGTTTTGCGGATTCTTTGCCAGCTTTTCGCGGCCAATCGCGATCAACGAAGCTGGCGACCTCTAGCACCCACAACGCTCTTCAGGAAAACTGGCAACTCCTTTCAGGAAATGCATTCTCCCGGGGCAAAAGGCTCCCGACCCCTTCCGCTGCTCGACTATAATGAGATGGCGTCTCCTGGGACGCCGTGGCTTCTGATCTCTTTCCGCCCTTGATGACGGCGGCTCACACGCGACGGAGTTTCGACGTGCGTAGTCTCGCAAGCATTCGCTTCCTCGGTCTGTTTCTGTTGGCTCTCGGCTTCATGGCGACGGCCAACCGCGTCCTCGCCGCAGACGCTCCTCAACCGCAGCTTGAGTTGAAGCCGCACGATCGCATCGCCCTCGTCGGCAACGGCCTCGCCGAGCGGATGCGGCTCTACGGAAATTTCGAGGCGCTGCTCCACACGCGGTTCCCCGAGTACGAACTCGTCGTCCGCAACTTCGGCTGGCCGGCGGACGAAGTCGGCAATCAACAGCGCTCGAACGACTACACGGCGATCGACGATCCGCTGCAGGAGTTCAGCCCGAACGTGATTATCGCGTTCTTCGGCTTCAACGAATCATTCGCCGGCGAAGCGGGCTTGCCGAAGTTCAAAGAAAATCTAGCAGCGTGGGTGAAGCGGACGCGCGACGAATTTACCAAAGATGGCGTGGCGCCGCGGATCGTGCTGGTGTCGCCGATTGCCTATGAAGCGACCGGCAATCCGCTGATGCCGAATGGGAAAGAGGAGAATGCGAATCTTTCTCTGTACACGGAGGCGATGAAGAGTTTTGCGGAAGCGGAGAAGCTTCCGTTTGTTAATCTCTTTGATTGGCCTAAGAAGCAACCAGCTAAAAAAGTCGAAGTTGATTCCACAGCGGTTCGGTCGTCTGATTCCGATCCCCTGAATGCAAAACTGACCACTGACGGAGTTCATTTAAATCGCTTGGGCGACTTTATCATCTCTCAGGTGTTGTATAGCCAACTTTTCGGCGCTTTGCAAAACACAGCGAAGCTCACTTCCGAACAGCGGCAAGCACTACGCGACGCCATTATCGACCTCCAATGGCACCACCAGCAAGACTACCGCATGGTCAACGGCTGGTACGTCTACGGCAGCCGTTCAAAGCCGCTCGACGTCGAAACGTTCCCCGCCGAGTATGCAAAGATTCGCAAGATGTGCGCGCAGCGCGATGAAGTGATTTGGGCGATCGCTCAAGGCAAAACGCCGCCGGTTCCCGACGACGTGAACCCCGTCCTCGCGATCCCGCCGACCGCCTTCGGCACGAAGCCCTATTCCGAACCGGCTGACCTGCGTATCCTCACGCCCGACGAAGCGCTCAAGGCCATGAAGGTTCCCGACGGATACGAAATCCAAACCTTCGCGTCGGAAGAGGACTTCCCCGATCTCGCCAAGCCGGTGCAGATGGCCTTCGACAATAAGGGCCGTCTGTGGGCCGCGTGCATGCCGAGCTACCCGCAGTGGAAGCCGGGCGATCCGAAGCCGAACGACAAGCTGATCATCTTCGAAGACACCGACGGCGACGGCAAGGCCGACAAGTCGACGGTCTTCGCCGACGGCTTGCACGTGCCGGTCGGGTTCGAGTTTTGGAACGGCGGCGTGCTCGTCGTCAATCAACCGAAGCTGATGTTCCTCAAAGATACCGACGGCGACGACAAAGCCGACGTCCGCGAGGTGGTGCTCGACGGTTTTGCCACCGACGACACGCACCACGCGATCAGTGCGTTTGAATGGACTCCCGACGGCCGGCTCATCATGCTCGAGGGGATCTCGATGAGCGGCACGGTCGAAACCGCGTACGGCCCAGTTCGCAACAAAGACAAATCGTCCGGCTACGCCCTCGACCCCCGCAATTGGAAGCTGGAAAAGTACATCTATCCATGCCTCGTGAACGCGTGGTGCTTCAGCCACAACGATTGGGGTCAGCCGTTCCTCGGCGACGGCACCGGCGCCAACCAGCACTGGGCGACGCCACTCACCGTCGCCCCTAGCGAACAGCGCGGCAACAACGAACAGTTCATCGCCTACGACGGTCCGACGATGCGGCCGGCGCTCGGCAACGGCTTTTTGTTTAGCCGTCACTTCCCCGACTCGGAGCAGGGGAACTTCTTCTATGCCTGCGTGATCAACATGAACGGCATTCTGCAGTTCAAGGTTGAGGATAACGGCTCGGGTTACAAAGGAAGCCGCGTCGAAGATCTGGTGACCTCGACCGACCGCAACTTCCGCCCCGGCGACCCGCAGATTGGTCCCGATGGCGGCCTCTACTTCATCGATTGGCACAATCCGCTCATCGGCCACATGCAGTACTCGCAGCGCGATCCGAATCGCGACCATACGCATGGCCGCATCTACCGCCTCACGGCGAAGGGTCGGCCGCTGGTGACGCCGGTCACCCAAGCCGGGAAAAGCGTGCCGGAACTCTTGGAACAACTTCGCGAGTACGAGCCCGCGACGCGGTACCGCGTGCAGCGCGAACTTCGCGATCGGCCTAAGGACGAAGTCGTCGCGGCGGTGCAGGAGTGGGTCGCGAAGATCGACCCGAACGATCCGCTGCACGATCGGCTCATCACTGAGGCGATGTGGGCGCTTGCCGGGCAGCATGCGTTCGATGCGAAGCTGTTTCAGCAAGTCGCCGCGGCGAAGGATTTTAATGCTCGCGCGGCAGCGGCGCATACGATCGCCGACCAACGCGATCTCTACATCGGGTCGCTCGACACGTTGGCGAAACTGGCGAACGACCCCCACCCGCGGGTGCGGCTCGAAGCGGTTCGCGGGTTGAGCTACTTCCCCGTGCCGACGGCCGTCAAACTTGCGCTCGGCGTGCTCAAGCATCCAATGGATGCCGAGTTGACGTTCACGCTGGAGAGCGCTTTAGGTTCGCTACGGCCCGTGTGGGAACCGGCCCTCGCCGGGAATGCACCGTGGTCGATTGACGATCCGGCCGAGTCGGCGTTCCTCGTTCGCGTTGCTTCAGGCAACGACAAGGGGCGTGAAGTGACCTCGCTCGTCAACTCGATTATCGAACGCTACGACAGCGAAGGCCACCGGACCACGGTGATGTCGCGGCTCAACGCCCTCGACGGCAACGCGGGCGAAGGCGCGAAGGTCTTCAAGCGGGCCTGCGCCGCCTGCCATCGCGTCGGCGCCGAGGGGGCCGACTTCGGCCCGAACCTGAGCGACGTCGGCAAGCGGCTGCGGCTCGACGAGATCCTCGAATCGGTGCTGTTCCCCAACAAGAAAATCGACCCGAAGTACCGCGCGACCAACATCCTCACGGTCGACGGCAAAGCCGTCTCGGGGCTCGTCATCGCTGAGGACGACAAAGAACTGACGCTGGTCGTCGGCCAGGGCACGGTGGAGAAGGTGCCGAAGGAAGACATCGACATTCGCGAAGAACTCGAAGTCTCCAGCATGCCGGAGAAACTGCATGAAGGCATGAGCGGCGTCGAGTTCCTCGATCTACTTGAGTTCCTTGCCGCGCAACAAACTCCGCCTGCTCCCGCGGCAACGACGACTGGCGGAGAGTGAGGATAGCACCGCTGATGAACGCTGATGGGGACGCTAATAATTCATTCAAGAATTTATTAGCGCGTGATCAGCGTCTGTTAGCGGTCAACGCATTTGCCTCTACAGGCTCAGCGTGAACTGCTGGTCCTCGGCCACTTTGCACCGTTTCGTCGACGGGCTGAAGCTACGAACCTTGATCGTCTTGCCGTCGGGCAAGAACTCGATCAGCCGCATGAAGCCTTCGCCCCCTTCGGCGCGGTTCTGATAGTTGGCCAGCATTTGATGGACCATGTTCCCCGCGTCGCCGGGGGTCGACGTGCGGCCGGCGCCATCTTCGAGAACGTGGCCGTTGAGCGTCATGATGAAGCCGGGGTGCTTCTTCACGAGCTTGTCCCACAGCTCTTGGCCGTCGTTGACGCCGCCCGGCAGCTTCGCCTGGGCATAAGCGTGCGGATTCCACGTTTGCTTGTCGCCGCGCGTCTTCCAGTCGTACCGCGTGTCGTCGTAGTACATGTAGGCATGCGTGAGCAGAATCACTTGGTGATCGGGATGCTCGCTGACGATCTTGTCGGCCCAGGCCACGGCCTCGTCGCGCGGCCCCCATTCGAGGGCGAGAATGAGATACTTCTTGCCGTTCGCTTCGAACGTGTGGTAGCTGTTCTCCAGCTTGCCCGCTTCCATGACGCCGCCGAAGCCGGGAACCTTCGCCAACTCCTCGACGGAGAAATAGTCGTTAAGCATCGTCGTGCGATCGGCCGACGAGCCGTTCTTGCCGTAGTCGTGATTGCCGGGCGCCAGGGCGTAGGGGACCTTGCCGTCGAGCCGGCCCATCGCCGCCTTCGCCACTTCCCACTGCTTCGGCACGTTATTGTTCGTGATGTCCCCTTCGTGGAGGACGTACTTGATGTTGAGCCGCTCGGCGTTGTCGGCGATCCACTGCGTTTGGTTGTGGAAGTGCTTGTTCCACTCGGGCCGCATCGCGTAGATCTGCGTGTCGGGAAGAGCGACGATCATGAACGAGCCCGGTTCGGTGAGCTCGACCGGATCGCACGGTTCCTGCGGATCGTTCTTGGCGCCCGTCTCGGCCGGTAGCGATTTGAGCTCCACTTTGCGGAACTCGACGGGGTGGCTTTCCGACTGCAGCGCGATCGTACCGCCGGTGATGATCTTCGCTGCGCCGGCGGCGAGCAACTTCTTGGCGTCTTCGTCCTGCGGATCAAGCTGCGGCTCGGTGTACTCGAGCACCGTCTTGCCGTTGATCTTGTGGCGGATCAGCTTGCCGGCGTGGACTTCGATCTCGGCGGTCACCCATTGGTCGCCGTGGAAGGTATCGCTCGTGCTGTTGGTGCAGTGGGGCGTGTGGAGCTTGCCGTCGAGCACGACGTTCGTGCCGGGCGTGCAGAGGTTGCCTGTTTGGCGGGGGTTCTTGCCGTCGCCGCCGAGGAACTGCACCTCGATCGACACGGGGAACTCCTGGTCCTTCGTCATTCCCTTCGGATCTTGCCCATGGATCATCACGCCGCTGTTGCGGGTCGCCCAGCCGGGACCGCCATTCGCTTGCTCGCCGACGAAGCGGTACTCGATGCGGAGGATGTAGTTCGAGAACGGCTCCTTGTAGAACAGGTGGCCATAGCGACCGCGGAAGGGACCTTCGTACTTGTCGTAGGCGGTCTTGATGACGCCGTTCTCGACGCGGAACGTATCGGCGTAGTTGTCGCCGAGCTCGTGCCCACGAATCTTCGGCGTCCAGCCGGTGAGATCTTTGCCGTTGAAGAGTTGGATCCAACCGTCGCCCTCCGCTGCGAAGCCGAGGCGAGACGCGGCGAGAGTGAGTGCCGGGGTCAGGGCGCTGGCGGCGAGGAACTGGCGGCGATCCATGGATGTGCTCGCAGGGTGATGCAGAAAAGTCTCAAAGCCGAAGAGGCTTATTTTAGTTTGACGCCAAGCGCCGTCGCCAGCCCCGAAACTGCGCAGCAATCGGGTGCTTTACGCCTTCTCGCCCGCGAGAAAGCCGGTGCTGAACGCTGACTGAAAATTAAACCCGCCGATGCGGCCGTCGAGATCGAGAATCTCGCCGGCGAAAAACAGGTTCGGTGCGAGCTTGCTTTCCATTGTCCGCGAGTCGACTTCGTCGAGCGAGACGCCGCCGGCGGTGACTTCGGCCTTCTTGAAACCGAGCGTGCCGCTGATGGGGATGGCGGTCCGTTTCAATCCTTCGACGAGCGCCAAGCGTTCATTACGCGAGAGCTCGGCGGCGCGGCGATCGTGCGGGACGCGAGCGCGGGTCATCAGCGCCTCGGCCAAGCGGCGTGGCGCGAGTTCCGCGATGATGTTGAGCACGCCCTTCTTGCCGGAGTGCGCGGCTTCGGTAGCGAGGCGGTCGAGGATTTCTTGCTCTTTCACCGTGGGAACGAAGTCGCAGATCGCTTTCCACAGGCCGGCTTGAGGACGTTCCGTAATCGCGCGGCTGACGTCCATCGGCGCGGGGCCGGAAAGGCCAAAGTGCGTGAACAAGAACGAAGCGCGGCGGGACATGCACGGCTTCTCGTCGCCAGGCGCGACTTGCACCATCACATCGGGCACGGTCACGCCGCTTAGTTCTTGTACCCAGCGTTCGTTCGACGTCAGCGGCACGAGCGCGGGCCGCGGCGGGATGATCTTGTGGCCGAACGTCTTCGCCCACGCGTAGCCCTCGCCGATGGTGCCGCAGCCGGGATACGACTGGCCGCCGACGGTGATGATCAGCCGCTCGGCGTGGATGCCACCGTCGTCGGTGAACAGGCGATAGCCGTCGCCTTCGCGGGCGATCTCCAGCACTGGCGTCGCGAGTCGCAACTCAGCGCCGCTGCGATCGAGCATCCGCCGTAGCGCCAGCAACACGTCGAGCGCGCGATCGCTAGCCGGGAAGACCTTGCCGGTCTCTTCGACTTTGGTCGCAACGCCTTCTGCTTCGAACATCCACACCAGTTCGTCCGGCCCAAGCGCCGCGAGCGCCGAGTGGAGGAACGGCCCGCCGGCGCCGAAACCCGCGACGATGCCGCGGGCGTCGGTCGAATGAGTGAGGTTGCAGCGGGTGCCGCCCGACATGAGGATCTTCACGCCGGGCTTCGTGTTCTTCTCGAGCAGCAGCGTGCGGCGGCCCCGTTCGGCGGCGCGCGTCGCCGCCATCAGCCCTGCCGCTCCGGCGCCGATAACGACCACTTCGAACGATTCGTCCATGCCGAGCAGCTTACCCGGCATGGCGTCGACGACGCCACCCGCAGAACGCGGCGACGCCGAGCAGCGTCACCGTGGTTGGTTCAGGAACGGCCGCAGCGGCAGGGACGGCGTTGACGGCCGTTTGATTGCTTTGCCAAACGAGGAAGTCGGCGCCATTGGTGACGCCGTCGTTATTCGCATCGCCCGCCGCCGTGACGCCGAACGCCGTCTTCCAAACATCGAGGTCGCGGCTATCGACGAGCCAATCGTGATTGAAATCGCCGGCAATTGGCACCAAGCTTCCATTGGGATTCTGCGCGATCGTATCCATGTAAAACGTCGACGCCGCGTTGCCCGAGAAGAGGATCGAGTCGATCGTCGCCGTGGCGCCGGTGATGGCGCCGTTCGAGCCTGAAAGCCACGTGTTCCACTGAGCGTCGTCGTCGAAGTTCCATTCGTACAGATGCCACTGATTATCGGATACGATAGCCTTCGAGATGCTGCGCTCCGTGCCGTCGGAATCGTCGATTGCGAGTTGGACCGACATGCCGGTGCTGGCGGTCTTCAGCCAGAAGCCGATCGAGCCGGTGGTTTCGAGTTTCAGATTCGCCGCCGGCGTCGCGGGCGAAGCGTTGCTGCCGAGGCCGGGTAAAAACCGCATCAGCCACGTCGAGGCGCTCGGGGTGACGGTGAGCCGCTGCGAACCGGTCCCTTCGTGCGCTTGGTTCGTGACCCGCTCCGCGGTCGCCGAGGCGATGCCGGTGTTTGAGCCGGAGTAAGTCGGCGATTGCCCGAAGTAGCCTTCCTGGTCACCGCCGTCGAAGTCGGTGATCAGCATCCGTCCGCCGGGCAAGCCGCCAAGCTGACCATGGCCGCTGAGCTTCGCTTCCAGTTGAGCGCGGTTGCCGTTGAACAAGTCGCCGTCGACGCCTCCCTCGATGCCGTTGACCGTCCAGGCGTCGGTCCACTGCCAGAAGTCCCACGCACCCCATGTCGGCGTGTCGGCGGCCGTCGGCGGGTTGGCCGTGCCGGTCGTCTTCCACCACGCGAGCCAGAGATCGTTCTGGTTCGACACGGCGGTGGTGAAATAGCTGTTGGCCTTCGAGAGACTCGTGTAGACCATCGGCTTCACGCCGAGCGAGTTGTAAATCGTGTCGGAGAACTGCTTCGTCCAAACGGAGGTGTAGTTCTTCGCTTGAGCCGTCGACGCGAAGTCTGGGAAGCCTTCAACGTCGGCTACGGGCGGCAGCATTTGGCCGGCGTCGTAGTAGGGTTTGATGACGCTGAGGTAATGATTGGCTTCGGCCGTGGCGTCGGCGATCGCATCAGCGTTCGATAGCGAACCGTAGTTCGTATCGAGGTTGCAATAGTGGTACGTCCCGACGAGGACGCCGGCCTTCGTCGCTTCGCGCATGTTTGCGAGGAACAGCGGGTCGTTGTAGGTCTCGCCGCGACTGGCGCGGACGACGGCGAACTCGACGCCGGCGCTGCGGACCGCATTCCAGTCAATCGCATCCTGAAACAGCGAAACGTCGATGCCTGGGACGTATGGCTGCGCGCCGCCGCGCTGTTGGCAACAACACGCAGCGAAGACCGTCAGCAAAATAAGTTGCAACGAGCGATGCATCGCGAGAACCGCCTTGAGTGTCAGGCGACCACCTTCGCCAGAGAGGGCATCGGCGGCTATGCGGGCCGCGACACTCTCCTTAGTGTAAACGCCAAGCGCGACGTTAGCGCTTTCTAGACAGCAGCATGCGCTGCGAATTGCTGGGGAATTTCCCAGCAATTCGCTGTTCAGCGCAGTACACCAATACGCTTCGCGCAATCCTTGCGATTACAAAAGCTCCTCGGCTTACAGCTTCGAAGTCACCTTCTTGCGGCGCTTGGGGCGACGACCGCTGCCGGTGGCCGGCGGCTTGTTATTGGCGGGCGCTGGACCGTCGAGCATGATCGGCGCGCTGTCGGCGGGGCGACCATCGGTGCGGCGCTTCGGAGGCCGAGCCGCCGGTGGGCGACCGCCAGTGGTCGGCCGACGTCGGCCGCCGCCGGTGGCGGGACGACCTCCGCCATTTCCACCACCGTTACCGCTGCCATTGCCGCCCGTGTTGCCGACGGGCGCCGTCGAACCGTTCGAGCTAAACCGGCGACGATTGCCGCCGCCGCCAGGACCGCCCGGTCCGCCGCGACGACCCCGTTGACCGCCACGCTGTTGACGTGGCTCGTCGACTGGGGCCGGGGGAGCGGTGAACGTGAGGTCTTCGTGACCGACGCCGACTTCGATGCGGCGACGCGTCAACTTCTCGATGCCGCGGAAGTAACGAATCTCTTCTGCCGAGCAGAACGAGATCGCTGAACCGGTGGCGCCGGCGCGAGCCGTGCGACCGATGCGGTGGACGTAGGTTTCCGGGGTTTCCGGGATGTCGTAATTAATGACGTGCGACACTTCTTTGATATCGAGACCGCGAGCGGCGATGTCGGTCGCCACCAACACCGGCGGACGGTTCGACTTGAATTGCTGCAGCGTCCGTTCGCGGAAGTTCTGGCTCTTGTTGCCGTGGATCGCAGCGGCGTTGATCTTGCTCTTGCAGAGGTACTTCACAATCTTGTCGGCCCCGTGCTTGGTGCGCGAGAAGACGATCGTGCGGCTGTTCGCCGTGTTCTGCAGCCACTGCTCGAGGAGGCGAATCTTGCCATCCTTCGAGACGAAGTAAACCGTTTGGTCGACCTTCTCGGCCGGCGTCGCGACCGGAGCGGTTTGCACGCTCACCGGGAACTCGAGCCATTCGTGAGCGAGTTCGCGAATCGCTTGCGGCATCGTCGCCGAGAACATCAGCGTTTGACGCTGCTTCGGCACCTTCGAGATGATCCGCTTCAGGTCGGGGATGAATCCCATGTCGAGCATTTGATCGGCTTCGTCGAGAATGAGAATCTCGATCTTGCTGAGATCAACGTGTCCTTGGTTCATCAGGTCGAGCAAGCGGCCAGGCGTGGCGATGATCACGTCGGAACCGTGCTGCAGGGCCTTCACTTGCGGGCCCTGACCGACGCCGCCGTAGATCACGGCATGACGCAGCGCGGTGTGCTTGCCGTAGACGGCGAAGCTGGCCGCGATTTGCGACACGAGTTCGCGCGTCGGGGCTAGTACCAAAGCGCGCGTCTTGCGGCGAGCTTGCGGACGGCGTGAAGTTTGGTGGCGACCGGCGCGGCGATCGGCCCGATTGCCTTGGCGGCGATCGTCCTGCGGTTCAGCCGGAGCTTCGGCCGCTTCGGGTTGGCCGGTCGGTTGACCGTTGGCCTTCGCCGTGGCGTCGCGTTCCGCTTGCAGCGACACGAGGATGCGGTGAATGGTTGGCAGGGCGAACGCCGCCGTCTTGCCGGTGCCGGTTTGGGCGCAACCGATCAGGTCGCGGCCCTCGAGGATCGGCGGGATCGCTTCGGCCTGGATCGGCGTCGTGATCTCGTAACCCTTGTCGGCGACGGCGCGAAGCAGCGCTGGGCCGAGGTTGAGTGAATCGAACTTAATCATTCTCAAATTCATTTCTGCCCGCGGACGCGAGCGTTGACCCCGCGCAGGTTGTGCGCAGAGTTTGACTGGATACCGCGGCCGCACTCGCCAAAGAACGAGGGCCGCGACGGTTGATTGCTAACGTGCGGGGAACACGAGAATCGGTCTGGTGAGAGACTGATATTCGACCGCGTCTTTGCAGCAACAAATGCTGCGAGACATGGTCCGCGTGGTGCACGCAATTGCCACGAGGGGCAAGAAAATCAGTCGTGGTCGAAGGCAGGAATCCGCTGGCGAGGGGCCTTTCCGCATGGGAAAGGCTCGCCGCTGGACCGCGACAACGAAATCGAATGATCCGGCGACGCCAAGGAGGCTGGTGGCCGGTCTCGCACCTGAGGTACGAAGCAAGAATACCACTTTGGAGGGGGAAGTCAATGCCGGGTGGGGGCGCGATTGCGAGGTGTCTCCTCCGTAAGTCTTTTTATTGTTTGCAGTTACGTTGATTATCGGGCAGAGTTGGCGGCATTTTGTCGCGTCGTGCGATTTTTGGCGACAAAAAGGCAATGGTGACACGGTGAGGCCGTTTCGAGAGCCGTTTTCTCGGGGGTTTGCGTTGGTTTCGATGGTTGGCATTTTGTCGTCTCGTCTATTTTGTCGCGACAGAATGGCGACGAAATGTCGAACGGGAGTTTGCGTGGCTTCTCATGATGCTGCTCGCATTCCTCTAGCCCCGGGCTCCGCCCGGGGGTCGCGTTCCATGCCGATGGAACGTCGTCCCTACTGCGGACCGACCCCCGGGCGGAGCCCGGGGCTAGGGTGATAATCCAATCACTTGGCGCGCATCGGGATCCCTGATCCGCACGTCTCTAATTGTTAGCGATTTGCTTGCCGCTGCGCAGGTGGCAGAAATGGCCGGCTTGCATTCGGCTCGCGCACTCTCCGTCGCCGATGCTTGGTTCGGCCGATATCATGAGGCGACGCCGCGCGGTCACTCTCGCTCGGCAGCCACCTTCGCATGCACGACGCGGGGCCTTCTCATGTTCGAGATTCTGACCGGGGCGTTTGATACCACCGGCTTTCCGCCGCGGTGGAAGTGCGGCGTCTGGAGCGACGAGCTCGGTTGGCTCCACATTCTCTCCGACATCGCGATCTGGGGCGCTTACACCGCGATTCCGTGCGTGCTCGCGTTTTTCATTTTGCGGCGAAAGGATGTGCCGTTCCCGCGGATCTTGTGGTTGTTCGTCGCGTTCATCTTTGCGTGCGGGACGACGCACCTCATCGATGCGATCATCTTCTGGCAGCCTGTGTACCGATTGGCGGGCTTGGTGAAATTTGCCACGGCGATCGTCTCGTGGGGGACGGTGCTCGCGCTCATCCAGATCACGCCGGGCGTGCTGCATTTCCCGGGGATGGCGAAGCTGAACGAGCAACTTGCTCACGAAATTGCCGAACGGAAACTCGCCGAAGAGGAGCGCGAACGGCTGTTGGAAAGCGAACGGCACGCGCGGAGCGAAGCGGAGAAGGCGAACCGCATGAAGGACGAGTTTTTGTCGCTCGTCTCGCATGAGTTGCGAACGCCGCTCAATGCGATGATGGGGTATGCCCAACTGCTGCTGATGAATCCGCGGAGTCCGGAGGAAGTGACCAACGCGGCGACGGTGATCGAGCGGAATGGCCGGGCTCAGGTGCAGATTATCGAAGATTTGCTCGACATGAGTCGCGTCATTACTGGCAAGATGCGGCTCGATGTGCAGTCGATCGATCTGTGCGACTCGATTCGCGCGGCGGTGAGCGCCGTCACCCCCGCGGCGGCGGCGCGGGAGATCGACTTGCAGGTGGTGCTCGATCCGCGGGCCGGGCAGGTGCTGGGCGATCCGAGTCGCCTGGAGCAGGTGTTTTGGAATTTGCTGTCGAACGCGATCAAGTTCACGCCGAAGCATGGGAAGGTGCAGGTGTCGCTCGAGCGGGTCAACTCGCATGTCGAGGTGCGGGTTTCTGATACGGGGCAGGGGATCCCGGCCGACTTGTTGCCGTTCGTATTCGATCGTTTTCGGCAGGGGGATACGAGCACGCAGCGGCGACATGGCGGACTGGGCTTAGGGCTGTCGCTGGTGAAGCATTTTGTGGAAATGCATGGGGGTGCGGTCGTTGCGAAGAGCGCCGGGCCGGGGCAGGGGAGCACTTTTGTTGTTTGCCTGCCGGTGCAAATTGCCGTGCCTGATGTTACTGACGGGGAAGGCGAGCGCATTCATCCTGCCGTCGCCGGCGACGGGCAATTGAGCATTTCTCGACTGCCGATTTCTGACCTTAAAGTCATCATCGTTGACGACGAGGTCGATGCTCGAGCGCTCGTCGAGCGAATGCTGGGGCAACATGGCGTCGACGTGTACACGGCGGGATCTGCGGATGAAGCGCTGGCGCTCATCGCACGGGTAAAACCCGACGTGATCGTGAGCGACGTCGGCATGCCGGGGGTCGACGGGTATCAGTTCATGCGGAAGGTTCGCAGCCTGAGCGACGAGCAAGGGGGCCGCACGCCGGCTGTGGCGTTGACGGCGTTCGCGCGGAGCGAGGACCGAACGAAGGCGCTGCTCGCGGGGTACCAGGCGCATTTGGCGAAGCCAGTGGATGCGAACGAGCTGGCGGCGGTAGTGGCGACGCTGGCGGGTAGGACGGGGCGACCGTAATCAAGGCGCCGCGGCAGTCGAAATCTGCTCCGGACCAATTTAGAAGAGCGGGGTGAAGCCGGCGGCGGCGAAGTGCTGGTCGTTCGTAAAGACGTCGGTCAAGCCGAGGCGGCGCATGACGGCGAAGGAGATGCAGTCGACGATGCCGGCGCCGGCCGCGTCGCCGCGATCGTAGGCGGCCCAAGCGGCGGCCAATTCACCGTCGCTGACCATTTGGATCAACCCGGCAGCGGTTAGCTGCTGGCGTAGTGCACTGACTCGCTGTCGATAGGGACGCCGCGCGGCGGCATTTCCACATTCGAGGAGTACATACTCGGTCGTCACAAGCGGAACGTTCGCTTGCAAGAGTCCAACGAAAACTCGTTCAGCAGGATCGTGCCATTGATCCCGAGAATCCCAAACAGCCAGTAGTCCGACCGTGTCGAGAAATACGCCCCTCATGGCTGATGCTCGTTATGACGAGCCGCAGTGTCTGAGAATCCCGAATCATAGCGCTCGCTGAGAATGGCGTAGACCTGGCGGAGGCCCTGTTCTGAGAACTGGAGCGGCTCGGTTGGCGAAGTGCTTTCAGGCGTGGAAGCTACTACAACGAGCCGGGGCTCGAACTCGATCTCGCAACCTTCGGGAAGGGCGAGAGGGGTTACGAGGCGGATGGTATTGTGGTCGACGATGCCGCGGACGGTTTCCATGATTCAGTTTCCAGGTCGTGGGTGGCTGATTTTATTATACCACTGGCTGGAAGAGGAATGCGAATGGGCTGGCGGAGACCGAACAATCGCGTCTTAGCCAAGTGCTAGGATACTTCTTTAATGATTACTCCATCAGGCGAAACCAGTCCTTAACACTTAGCTGAAGCCGGACTACTTCGTCAGGTGCCAGCGGACTGCAATGGGCAATTGGACCTCTGAGAAGATTTAGATTGCTCAAAACCTTTTCAACCGCCCGCTTGCTATTAAAAATGTCCTCGAATGTCGACCAATTAAATTTCAGAATCTCGCCAAGTTCGCCAAAGGTCGTGTAATCGATCGGGTGATCCGACCGAACAGTCACGCCAGAATCGATCTCGCGCTGCATATTCGCAGATGCGCTCACCTGCACTTGAGGTGGTACAGCTGTTTTCCACCATTCTGCACCTTGTACGTCTTTCAACTTTGAAACTATCAAATCGCGAATACTCTTCTCCAAGCAGTAGACAACTTCATAATGTTTGCTCATCGAAGCTGCTTGCAAACGAATCGCAGCATCAAATTGAGGATAATAAAAATCCTCTTTTGCAACGGGCATGAGCTTGGACTTCCCAAGATCAACCCCATGCTCACTCTCCAACGACTGCAGAGCGGCTTCGATGGCTATATTATTAAGCCCAAACAATTTGATTGCATTGTCGCTTGCCATGCGCTAAGGCCTTTGCAGCAAGTTCTCTCGAAGGCTTTTGAAGATCGCATTGAATACAGCGATATCCGTAGTTTCTGGCAGGTTCAGATTGATTGTGTATGAGAGACCTACTCCGATTGTACTAGGCTGATTATGGTGAACCTGCAAAGGCAAGGACGTAGGCGGCCCATTTGCGACGGAATTTGACGAATCAGCATCTGCAATCACGTCACTTTCATTGTCAAAATCCGCCAGCTCTCGCAACTCCATAAATGACTTTGCTATTGCCCGCAAAGTTGGCGAATCTTCCTCAAGACCCGTGGCTTCAACGATCAAGCCACGCAGCGCAGGTTCCGGCAATTCGTATACATACTCGTTGCGGGAGAAAAGATCGGCGAAGCCTTTCCTTACTGCCTCCGCCATCGCTAACCGCGAAGTAGCAGTGTTTCTGAACCGGCTGTATAGCTCGGTTGGAACCCCATCACTGCCAATAAAACCAAGACGCTTGGCAAACGGAATAAAGGCCCTACCGGATCCGCTCGAAAAACCTAATTTGCTGGCCAGGAAATCCTGTGTAAATCTAGGTGGAGTTTTTGCAGACTTAATTCTGTCAAATATCTGAGGTATTAGTCCATACGCATTCATAAATGGGGGATTGTCCGACATTTGTTCACCTTGCGTAGGTCGTTGATCAGAGCGCGATGAAAGAGCTAGAGCAATTCAAAGACATCAAGGTTCACCGCTCACACAGATCATTCTGGAATCGTTTCTATCACACATCCAAATTCCGCACATCGAGCGCGTGCTTCTGGATGAACTCCCGCCGTGGTTCGACGTTGTCGCCCATGAGAACGCGGAAGAGTTCGTCGGCGGCGCCGGCGTCTTCCATGCTTACCTTCAGCAGCGTGCGGTTGTTCGGGTCGAGCGTGGTTTCGCGGAGTTCTTCCGCGTTCATTTCGCCTAGACCCTTGAAGCGGGTGACGGTGAGGCCTTTTTGGCCCGCTTCGCGGATGGCGCCGGGGAGGCCGCGGAGGTCTTCGAGGCCCGATTCGTTTTCGCCGCGGCGGATCGTGAAGCGGCTGCCCTCTTCGCCGGTCCGTTCTTGCGGGATGAGGGCTTCGATCGAGAAGCCGAGGTCCTTGAGATCGCTCAGCATGTTGTTGATCGTGCGGACTTCGTGGAGTTCGACGATGCGGAGGCGGGGGCCTTGTTCTTCGGGTTCTGCTACAGCGCCGTTAGCGACAGGGGCGGAACCGTTGGCTTCGTCTTGCTTGTCGAGGTCGCTTAGCTTTGCCGTGGCGACGGGGGCGGAGTCGACTCGCAGTTCGTGGCCGAGTTCTTTTTCCTTCTCGGCGATGAACGCGTGCGTTTGGGCCATGTCAATGAACCAATGCTCCTCGAATCCGAGGAAGACATGCACTGTCGGCAGTTTGCCGGTGTTGAGGTCTTGGCGTTCGGAGTGAATGCGCAGGCTGATGCCGCGGCGTTCGAGCGCGATGATCGCTTCTTCCATCGCGGCGAGCGTGCGGACGAGTTTGGTCATCCGTTCGCCTTCGACGATGTTGCCGGCGTGGTCGTCGAACACGCTGTCGCCGAGGCCGAGTTCGAGGAGTTGGTTCTTCATCTCCTCTTCAGTTTGCACGTAGTACGCATCCTTCTTGCCGCGGATCACGCGGAACAGCGGCGGCTGGGCGACGTAGACGTGCCCCTTCGCCACGAGGTCGTACATTTGGCGGTAGAAGAAGGTGAGCAGCAGCGTGCGAATGTGCGAACCGTCGACGTCGGCGTCGGTCATGATGATGATCCGGCCGTAGCGACGTTTGCTGAGGTCTTGATCGGGCCCGATGCCGATGCCGACGGCGGAGATCATGTTGCGAATTTCTTCGCTGGCTAGGACTTTGTCTTCGCGCGATTTGTAGGCGTTGATGATCTTACCGCGGAGAGGCAGGATCGCCTGGTACTCGCGCAAGCGGCCGCCTTCGGCCGAGCCGCCGGCGGAGTCGCCTTCCACGAGGTAGAGCTCGCACTTGTCGACGTCTTTGCTGGAGCAGTCGCGGAGCTTGCCTGGGAGGCCGCCGCCGGCGAAGACCCCTTTGCGATCGCGGACGAGTTGGCGAGCTTTGCGGGCCGACTCGCGGGCTTCGGCGGCGAGGATGCCCTTCTTCACCATCGCTTTGGCGGTGCGGGGATTCTCTTCGAGATACTTCGAGAGGTATTCGCCGAGGGCCGAGTTAACGATGCCTTCGACTTCGCTGTTGCCGAGCTTGGTCTTCGTTTGACCTTCGAACTGCGGGTGCGGCACGCGGACGCTGATGACGGCGGTGAGGCCTTCGCGGACGTCTTCCCCGGTGGGGATGAGGTCCTTAAACATCCCCTCTTTCTTGCCGTAGTTGTTCAGCGAGCGAGTGAGCGCGCTGCGGAAGCCGGAGAGGTGGGTGCCGCCTTCGGTGGTGTTGATGTTGTTGACGTAGGTGTGGACGTTTTCGGTGTACTCGCCCGAGTACTGGAAGGCGATTTGCATGCCGACGCCTTCAGACTCTTCGTCGAGGAAGAGGATGTCGGGATGGACGGCGTCGCTGGCGCGGTTGAGGTATTTAACGTACTCGCGGATGCCGTCTTCGTACTGGAAGGTTTCGCTTTCGCCGTTGCGGGCGTCGCTGATAGCGATGCGGACGCCGGCGTTGAGGAAGGCGAGTTCCTGCAGACGCTTCACCAGCGTGGCGTAGACGAACTTCGTTTGCGGGAAGATTTGCGGATCGGGCTTGAAGGTGGTCTTTGTACCGCGTTTGGTGGTCGAACCGACGCGGCGGACTTCGCCGGTGGGGACGCCGCGTTGGTACTCTTGATGGTACACGTGGCCGTCGCGGTAGACCTCGACGTCGGCCCATTCGCTGAGGAAGTTCACGACAGTGACGCCGACGCCGTGCAGACCGCCGGAGGTTTGGTAAGCGCCCTTTTCGAACTTGCCGCCGAACTTGAGAACGGTCATCACCCCTTCGAGCGTGGTGACTTCGCGGTCCATTTCTTCGGAAAGTTGGGCGTGGCGTTCGACCGGAATGCCGCGACCGTCGTCCTCAACCGTCACCGAGCCGTCGGCATTGACCATCACCGTGACGGTGGTGGCATGGCTCGCCATCGCCTCGTCGATCGAGTTGTCGACAACTTCGTAGACGAGGTGATGGAGCCCGCGGAGGAAGGTGTCGCCGATGTACATACCGGGACGCTTGCGAACGTGCTCGAGATCGCTGAGATGCTCCAGGTCTTTCGCGCCGTAGTCGGCATTGCCGTCGTGCGTGGTGGAACGGGGCTTCTTCTCTTCGGGCTGGGGCGTGTTTTCTGCTTCTGACATTTTTTACTGCTTGCGGTTTTTTATTTTCTCTCGCAGAGGAGCGGAGACGCAGAGGAAGAACAGAAGACAAGAAAACTAAGCTGCACGAATCGACGCCAAGCAGAACTATTGGCGGGAATTGGTGATGTTTAGCGTTCTTACTGACTCTCCTGCATTTTCTCTACGTCTCTGCGCCTCTGCGAGAGACTTGTTCTTATCTCGTCGTGTACAGGTCACCCGATTTTGCCGACGCGGAAGCGGAGTTGCTTCAGTCCGACGTCGGGGCGGGCGGCTTTTAATTCTTGGAGGATGCGTTCTTTTTCGAAGCCGAGTTCTTGCATCACCAGCGAGTTCGCGGCGACGACTTCCAACACGCCGCGGCGGAGTTGGCCGACTTCCGTCACCGCGGCGAATGCTTCGCCCGCGGCGGCTAGCCAGGCGTCGTTCCACTCGCCGAGGTTACGGACCTGGGCGTAGCCGCGACGCTGAATCAACTGCGACATCACCTCGGCGACTGCTTTCGGCTGCTTGCCGTAGAACCAACGCTTGTGCGACTGGGCGCGACGCGTCAGGTCGTTCCAATCGTCGGGGTGCGGTTCTGTCGGGGGGATGGTCAACGTCGTGGTCTCAGTGGGTCATTACATGCGCTTCATGTAGTCTTCGGTCACCGTATATGTCATTTCCTCTCCCAAATTGCCCCCATACCCGTCGGGAAACTCCACGACGTAACTGCAGGGCGTCCCACCGAAAACCATCAAGACAACGCCAGTAGTTCCGATGACAATGCCGGGCAATTCTCTGGTCAGCGAGAATATTTCGTACTCTGTGAACACCTATTCCCTACCGATCGCGAGCCAGCGGCATGATCACATAGCCGTAGCCGTCTTCCGTGCTGCAGACGGCGGCGCTTTCGCCATCTTTTAGCTCGATGCTGAACGTCTTGTCGCTGTCGAGCACCTTCAGGAAATCAATCACGAATCGCGGGTCGAGCGTGATCGTGATTTCCTGGCCGTCGTAGCCGATCGGGAGTTCGACGCGCGATTGGCCCACTTCGGCCGCCTTGCCGGCGAGGACCAGCGAACCGTCGCCGAACGTGAAATCGATGCCGCGGCTCTCTTCGCTCGTCACGATCGCCGCTTGGCGAACGGCGGCGTGGGTAGGGCCGGCGGCGAGTTCGATCTGCTGGCCGACGCCACGCTCGGGAAACACCTTCCGCCATTCGGGGAAGCGGCCTTCGAGCAGGCGAGCTGAAATCGTCGCCCGCGGGCTGTGGACGATGAATTCGTTGCCGCGAACGGCGAGTTGCACCTCGGTGTCGGTCGGCGCGATCGCCCGTTCGATCAGTTGCATCGCGCGGGTCGGCACGATCGTGTTCTGCTGCACCGCGGCGGGCTCGCCTTGCTTCGTGACGGGGCCGACCATTTTGGCGAGGCGACGGCCGTCGGTGCCGATCGCGGTGACCATGTCTGTATCGAACTCGAGCTTCACGCCGCCGAGTGCGTAGCGGCTGCTTTCGTTATCGGTGGCGAAGACTGTGCGGCGAATCAGTTCGCGGAGGAGCCGAGCAGGGACTTCGAAGTAGCTCGTTTCTTCAAAGCCGCCGACGGGAGGGAACTCGGCCGGGTTCTCGGCGGGGAGTTGGAAGCGGCTCCGCTCGCCGCGGATCGTGGCGCCGTTGCCGTCCGATTCGATGTGAATGGTTTGATCGGCCGACTCGCGGAGGATCGATCCGAACCGCGTGACCGGCAGCACCACCGAGCCGGGGGCCTGCACGTCGACGCCGCCGACAGCGTGACGAATGCCGACTTCGAGATCGGTCGCGGTGAGCGAGGCGCCATCCGGGGTGACGTCGAGTTTGACGTTCTGCAGGATCGGCTTCGGGCTACGGCTGGGAGCGACGGCGGCGACCGTCTGGAAGGCTTGCAGGAGTTGCTCGCGATCGCAGGAAATTTTCATGGAGGTTTTTACCTTCGGGTAACTGGCGGAACGCAAACCACTGAATGGCGTTCCCGCCACGATGTTCGACTTCTATCTGATGCGAGCCGCGGGGTTCATCCCCGCGGTCTGCGGTTTTTACTTCTTATGTATTTTAAAAGTTAGTAACAGAAGAATAGCGAGGTCGTTTACTGTTGACAGGTCTCGCGGGCTGCTGTTAAGTCGCTTTGTGGTAATAGTTTATGTGATAGAGACGGTGGTGGATAACTCGTTGCTTTCGTGTTCGTGTCGTGTTGAGCCCGTGTCGATGATTGAGGGCGTTTGTTGGTTGTCGTCAGTCGGCTGTTGGTACGGCAATAGTTGCGAGGCGTTGTCGACTGGTTGCTAACAAGTTGTCCACATGGGCGCTGAACTCCGGTGTTCAGCGCGAATTCAACGGAGCAGCCGGTCGAGTTCATCGACGGCTTGCTGCGTGACCGGATCGTGCGTGATTCGTTCGGCTAAGCGGCGTTCGGCGTGCATGATCGTCGTGTGATCGCGGCCGCCGAGGCCGCGGCCGATGTCGGCGTAGCTGAGACTGGTGAGGCGGCGGGCGAGGTAGACGGCGATGTTGCGGGCTTCGACCAGCGATGCGCGACGGGCGGGGCCGGTGAGGGCGGCTTGGGTGATCGAGAAATAGCGGGCGGTGACGGCGATGATTTGCTTGAGTTGGGTGAAATCTTCGCGGTGGTCTTGGGCGGGCGGGGCTTGTTCGGTTGGGGGGACCGCGACCGCCGGTCGCGGCTTTGTGGCGGTGGCCACGCGGCCGATTAGTTCGGCGGGGGAACTTGCTTCGCGTTGGGCGAGGCGGGCTAGTTCCGCGTCGGTGAGGACCGTGCCGCGGGCGCTGGCGGCGAGTTGCAGGATCGCGCGGCGAGCGGCGAGGCTGGACGCTGCAGGCGGACGGTGAGGCCGGCCGAGAGCCGATCGCGGAGTCCCGTATCCAAATGACCGATAGCCACCGGTTCGCGATCGGCGGTGAAGACGACGATGCCCCCCGCGGCGACGATGGCATCGATCGCGTGACGAAGTTCCTGCTGGAAGGCGGGCCGTGGTCGCAGGCGGTGAAGGTCGTCGATCACCAGCAATCGCAGGCTGCGAACGGACTCGCGCCAGGCGGGAAGGCGGTCGTCGTCGGTGGCAGCTTGGACCTCGCGGCAGAAGTCGGCGGCGGTGAAATACTCGACTTTTGCCGCGTCGAGCCGTTGCCGCCAGTGGCGGACAATTCCCTGGACGAGTTGCGATTTGCCGCTGCCGCTACCGCCGACCAGCACCAGCGGGTTGAACAACTGGGTTCCGTCGGCGACCTCGCGTTTGGCCAAATCGAGGTCGCCCAGCAGCCGCAGCAGTGGGGCAACGACGAGTTCGTTCTCGGGGCCGACGACGAACGACGGCAACATACCGGAGGCCGTCGCGGGGGCGTCGCTGCCGGGAAGTTCGAGTTGGAGAACGCCGTCAATCACGTGGATCCGTCCGTCGAAATCGCTCGGCATGGCGGGCTCAAAATCAGCGCATACCGGAGGCCGCGAAACAGCCCCATAATTTACCCGATATGCCCTGACAGCGTTAGCGGTCGCGGCCAATAAAAGAGCGTTATCCGGCGCGACGCAAATTGTTACACACGTTCAAGATACGTCGAGCCGCCTCATCGATTTCGGCGGGGGTCGTCGTGGCCCCCAAACTGAACCGCACGGAGGACGAAATCAGGGCCTCGGGAAGGCCCATCGCGAGGAGGGTCGGGGAGGGTTCGCTCGACCCGCTAGCGCAGGCCGAGCCGCTCGAACAAGCGACCCCCGCGAGGTCGAGAGCCATCACCAACGCCTGCCGGTTGAGGCCGACGAGGGCGATGTTCGAAGTGTGCGGGAGGCGGGGCGCCTGGCCGCCGATGACGACCGCCGCGGGCCAACCGGCGAGGAGGGTCTGCTCGAACTGGTCGCGGAGCGCGGTCATGCGGGCGAGCCGATCGGCCGCTTCGCGCTGCCATAGTTCGAGTGCGGTTTGCATGCCGATGGCGAGCGGCGCCGATTCGGTCCCTGGGCGGAGCGCGGCCTGCTGGAAGCCGCCGAAGAGGGCCGGTTCGAGTTTCACGCCGTGGCGGACCAGCAGGATGCCGACGCCGAGCGGGCCGTGGAACTTGTGGGCCGTGGCGGTGAGGGCGTCGGCGCCGAGGGCTTGGAAGTCGACGGCGATTTTGCCGACCGCCTGGGTAGCGTCGGTGTGGAGCGGTGTGCCGTGCTGGCGGCAGATCTCGGCCGCAGCGGCGATCGGCTGGATGACGCCCGTTTCGTTGCTGGCGAGCATGATGCTAGCAACGCGGGTGGCGGGGGTGAGAAGGGGGGCCAGTTCGTCGAGGCGGATGAGGCCGTGGGCGTCGACGCCGAGGGTTTGGAGGGTGGCGGCGTTGTTGGCGGCGAGGTGTTCGGCTGGGCGGGCGATGCTGGGGTGCTCGATCGCAGAGATTAGCAGGTGGGGATCGGCCGGGGGCGGGGACGCCCCGGCTCGCTGGAGGCCGGTAAGGGCTAAGTTGTTCGATTCGGTGCCGCCGCTGGTGAAAATCAGCTGGTCGGCGTCCATCCCGGTGGTGCGGGCGCCGAGGATCTCGGCGATGCGGACCCGGGCTTGTGCGAGGGCTCGGCGAGTATGGCGGCCGGCGTCGTGCTGGCTGGCGGGGTTACCCCGATAGCGGAGCGACGCCTCGCGCATGGCGTCGGCCACCTCGGGCAGGAGGGGGGCGGTGGCGTTGTAATCGAGGTAAATCGGGGCGGCGGGCATGGGGTCGATTATAGGCGGAGCGGAGGGGGTCGGGTTCCTTTTGCCACTAGAGAGTTGCCCTTGGCAGGAAACCAACCAGTGGCAAAAGGAACCCGACCCCTTTGAACGTCCCATACCGATCTTGCTGCTAGCAATTGGTCAACGATATCATCCGCCGCCCCATGGACGGGGCGAGGGCCGTACCCTGAGCTTTTCGTGCCAGTCTGCGAAAACGGATTTTCGAACTTATGGCGACGCTGTTTCGTGCGGCGGTGATGATGTCGGTGCTCGTCGGCTTGCCCGGCGCCTGGATCTACTATGGCCCGTTGCCGAGCAGTGCGCAACGCGTGGTTGATCGTTTTGTGACGATCGCCAAGGAGGCGACGGGTTGGAAGTCGGCGGAACCGGCGGCGAAGCCGGCTTGGGATTTTACGAAATCGGAGCCGATTGTGGGGCAGACCGCGGGGATGAATCCCGCGGCTCGCAGTGAACAATCGCAGCCGTCAACGGAGCAAACTTCAGCGACGATCGCGCCGGGGTTTGGATCGGCGTTGCCGCCGGTTGAGGCTCCAGCGCCTGCTCCGCCGACCACGTTAGCGGAACGCGTCGAACCTTTGCTCGTGCAGTTGCGTCAACTTGGCGTGGCGGAGTATGCCCTTGAACGGTGGGGCGGCGAGGGGAAGCTCTACCGCTTCCATTGCGAGATGCCGATCAGCGGCGGCTCGCTGACACAGCAATTTGAGGCGGTGACAGCGGATCCCGAAGCGAGCGTCGAGCAGGTCGTGACCGAAGTCTCGCAGTGGCGAGTGGCGCGACAGGCGGGCGGGATGTAGGTTCGCCGGGTCTATCCCCGCGACCCTAGCGGCGAAAGCGATCATGCGCAAACTCTCGACAACGCTGGCCGCCCGGTTGAACAGTCCGGCAGTCGCTGCGCGCGTGCCCTGGGCGGCATTTGCGGCAACTCGAAAGGCCCCACCGGCGACCCCCGCAGCAACTCCCGGGCCGGTTGAACTCGTTCGCGTCAGCACCGAGCGGATGGCCGACAAGTTGGCCCGGCTCGAAGCGATTTTGCTGTTAGCCCGCGAGCCGCTTCCCTCAAGAAAGTTGGCCGCGCTCGCCGATTTGGCCGATGGAACGGAGGCTCGCTCGCTAGTACGGGAATTGAGCCGAAGGATGCGGCGGCGGGGAAGTGCATTCCAGCCGGTGGAAGTGGCCCATGGAATTCAGTTATTAACGCGGCCCCAATTGGCCGATTGGCTGGGGAAAGTTCACGCTCCGCCGAGCGAAATGCGGTTGTCGGCGCCGGCGCTCGAAACGCTGGCCGTGGCGGCTTATCGGCAGCCGGTGACGCGGGCGGAAATCGAGTCGATTCGGGGAGTCCAGTGCGGGGAAATCCTCCGCGTGTTGATGGAACGGGACTTTTTGCGTATCGTCGGACGGAGTGAGGAGTTAGGTCGCCCCTTCCTGTACGGCACCACGCGAAAGTTTTTGCAAGTTTTTGGCCTCCGCCGCTTGGAACAACTGCCGCCAGTCGATCAAATTTGTAACGCTGCATCACGCGCGGCTGAATCGCTCGAGCTAAGGGGCGCGAGCGAGTAACGTGCGGTTGAAGTTGGTTTAGGAGTATTTATCGTGCGGTCCCAGTTTTCGATTGCTGACGGTTCCGTCGCCTTGGCGGCGAATGAAGATGAGTTCGCGCCCGTGGCGCCATGGTCGACGAGCTTCTTGGCCGAAGCGTTGGTGATGGCCAAGGACGACGACGATGATGAATACGAGTACGAAGACGAGGATGATGACGACGACGACGATGAGGATGACGACGCCGAAGACGGCGATGAGTACGAGTACGAAGATGAAGAAGAGGAAGACGACGACGATGAAGAGGACGCCGAGGAAGAAGAACTAGAAGAAGACGAGTGGGAAGAAGTCGACGACGAGGACGCTGAAGAAGAGGAAGAAGACTCGGACGACGACGACGAGGAAGAAGAGTACGAGTACGAGGACGACGAAGAAGAAGACGAGCTCGCCTACGAGCAAGAAGAGGGCGACGAAGATTAATCGTCGCTTCTGATCGCAAAGATCGATCCAGGCGATTTGAAGAAAAACAAGCGAGCCGCGGGGTTTATCCCCGCGGCTTTTTTGTTTGATGGAGCGAACAATCCGCTTTTAGCCCCGGGCTCCGCCCGGGGGTGGCGTACCACTTGATGGAACGTCGCCTCCACTTCGAATCGACCCCCGGGCGGAGCCCGGGGCTAGAATACGACTACTCTTCCAGCCGGAAGAGTCTGCGGATGGCGTCGAGGAGGCCGTGCGGGGGGCCTTCTTGCGAGGCGTCGCGGAGCGATTCGAGCGGCGGGTGCAGGAGCTTGTTCACCAGGCGGTCGGCGAATTGCTCGATCTCTGCGCGAGCTCGCGAATCGAGATCGGGGAGTTTCTTGAATAGCCGCTCCAGCTCGGCCACTTTCGGTTCTTCGAGATTCCGCCGCAGGCCGCTGATCACCGGCCCGGCGAGCCGGCGGTGGGCGGCCGCCATGAAGGCGTCGGTCTCGGCGAGGATGATCTCTTCCGCGGCAGGCAGCTCGGCGGCCCGGGCGGCGCGGTTCAGCTCGCAGGCTGTCGCCAGATCGTCGAGCGAGTAAAGGTAAACGCCAAGTTGCTCGCCGACGGCGGGTTCAAAGTTCCGCGGCACGGCGAGATCGAGGATGAACAGCGGCCGCTGTTGCCGCAGCGGGGCGACGACGCGTTCAAACCGATCGGCGGTGACGACCGGTTCCGTCGCACCCGTGGCGCCGATAACCAGGTCGGCGGCGGCGAGTTCGTCCCACAGCCGTTCCCACGGCACGGCGACGCCCTTCCACTCCGCGGCCAGTTCCATCGCGCGCTCGGGGCTGCGGTTCACGACATGGATCCGCGTCGCGCCGGCGTCCTGCAGGTAGCGGATCGTCTCTTCGGCCATTTCGCCGGCGCCGATCACGAGGACGTGCTTGTCGTCGAAACGTTCGAAGACGCGGCTGGCGAAGTCGGCGATCGCGACGCTGGGGATGCTGACTCGATGCTTGTGAAGTTCCGTTTCGTTGTAGACGCGGCGGGCGGCACGGAGGGCTGATTGGAACAGATCGTGGAGCGCGGGCCCCGCGGCGCCGCTGTCGACCGAGCGTTGGTAGGCCTGCTTCACTTGGGCGAGAATCTGCGGTTCGCCGACGACCATGCTGTCGAGACTTGCCGTAACGCGGTAGAGGTGGGCGACCGCTTCGCGTTGGTAGAGCGAGAGGATTTGCCCTTCCACGCGCTGTGCGGGAACGCCGTGGTAGCCGAGCAGGGCGTCGACGAGGTCCTCTGTTTCGGGGGCGTCAACCGGGCCATCGCCGGCGGCGTAGAGCTCAACGCGGTTGCAGGTCGACAGGAGGGCGAACTCGGCTGTGGGGAAGCGTTCGCGCCAGCGGGCGAGGGCTTCGCTGGTTTGCTCAGTGCCGAAGGCGAGTTGTTGGCGGAGGTCGACGCCGGAGGCGCGGTGGGTGCAGCCGATCATGCGGAGGTTCATGGCGTGACCTCCGCCGGGGGCGAGGACGCCCCGGCTCGCTCAGCATCGATGCTCTCGCCGCCGCGGCCGTGCATCGATTGGCTGCTCATGAACGTCGCGAGCGTGATCACCAGGAACACGAAGCCGGCGAGCGTGAGGTACGCCACTTTGCGGCCGCGCCGGGCGGCGGGATAGGCCAGGCGGAACGCCTCCGCCGCGACGAGCCACGAGAACATGCCGCTGAGGCTGAGCACCACCGGGTCGGTCCAGCGGAGGCCGCTGCCGTCGCGGAGGGCGAGCCGCATCAACACGCCCGAAATGAAGCCGAGGCCGACGAGCACGGTGGCGGCGATCAGCGAGCGGGCATTCACCCGTTCGAGCCATTCGAGGCTCGGCAGGCGGAAGCGATCGCTTAGCGGCGCCTTGTTCTTCAGTCGTGCGCTTTGCACGAGGTACATCAATCCCGCGACGAAGCCGAGCAGCACGGCGACGGCGCCGAGCATCAGGAAGACGCCATGCAAGATTCCCCAAATGCGGGGCATTTCGGCCCCGGCCATCGGTTCGATGCTGGCGAAACGAGCGGCGCCAATGAGGGCGAGCACGATGGGGAGCAGGAACAGTCCGATCGACGCCCGCGGTTGGTAAAGGACTAACCCAACGTAAATGAGGGCGAGCACCCATGCGGCCGAGAGGTACCAATCGTGCTGGCTCGACAACGGCGCCCAAGGCGAGCTGGCGGCGCGTTCAGCGAGATACCAAGTCTGCGCGACGAGGCCGGCGATCGCGGCGGCGACTACCGCCAAACGCCGCCAGCGTGGGCGGGCCCACAGGCCCAAGACTTCCAGCGCGAGCGCCGCCCCGTAGCAGAGGGTGAAGCTGAGCATGGTGACGGCGGAAGGCATGTGAATCGGTGGTCGCTGGTGGGGGAACGCCTGTTATGGGAGCGCTCCGGCGGGTCGTTGACCCGCGGCTACTGGGAGATCATTCCCCTTCGGCGTCGTCGAGGCCGTACTCTTTCAGCTTCTTGTGGAGCGTGTTGCGGTTGATGCCCAGGCGGGCGGCGGCCTTGATTTGCACGCCGTCGCACAGGTTCATCACTTGCGAAATCACCTCGCGCTCCACGTGATTGACGATCCGTCCGTGGAGGTCGCAGTCCTCTTCGCCGGCCGAGCTCAGACCCTGAACGACCAATTCTTCCGACAACTCCTCAAAGGTCATCGTACGGGGGCCGAGCGATTTCGGCTGCCGGCCGGTGCGGACCGCTTCGGGCAGGAGCTCGAAAGTGAGCTCATCGCCGAGCGCCATGACGACGACCCGTTCGACGTAATTTTGGAGTTCCCGGACATTTCCGGGCCACGAGTAGCGCTGCAAGGCCTCCATCGCCCGCGGTTCGATGTGGGCGACGTAGCGGTCGTTTTTCTCGTTGTAGTGATTGAGGAAGTGGGTCACCAGCAGCGGAATGTCTTCGGTCCGGTCGCGGAGCGGCGGGATGTAAATCGGCACGACGTTGAGCCGGTAGAACAAGTCCTCGCGGAACGTGCCGGCCATCGCCAAGTCGAGCAGGTCGCGGTTGCTGGCGGCGATGATGCGGGTGTCGACGCGGATCGTGCGGGTATCGCCGACGCGTTCGAACTCACGCTCCTGCAGCACGCGGAGCAGCTTCACCTGCAGGTGGAGCGTCGTCGAGTTGATTTCATCGAGAAAGATGCTGCCTTGATGCGCGGCTTCGAACCGGCCGGTGCGGTTGTCGATGGCGCCGGTGAAGGCGCCGCGGACGTGGCCGAAGAGTTCGCTCTCGAGCAGGCTTTCGCTGAGGGCGCCGCAGTTGACGCGAACGAAGGGCCGATCGCGGCGAGCGCTGAGCGTGTGGACCGCGTGGGCGATCAGTTCCTTGCCGGTTCCCGTCTCGCCGAGCAGCAGCACCGAAGCGCTCGACCGCGCGACTTGCCGCGTGGTGCGGAAGACTTCCTGCATCGCCGCGCTATTGCCGATGACGCCCGGCAGCGGAGCCGAGGGTGATTCATCGAGTTGCGGGGTGCGAGGGGACATGGAAGGGAATGCTGAATGGCGGCGATGGAAGGGGTCGGGGACCTTTTGCCACTAGCGATGCTTTTATGAGCGGAGGCCCTCTAGTGGCAAAAGGTCCCCGACCCCGTTGGGTAACTACTTCTGTGCGGCAGTATCTTTCTTCTCAATGACGTCCAGGATGCGGCCCATTAGTTCTTGCGTTGGCTTGTCGGCGGTTTCGCTGGCGTTGTAGCGGTCGTACTGGCTAACGACTTGTTCGCGTTTCAGCTGAACGCCGAACCGCTTCACGCTGGCGGCGAGGGCGTCGGCTGCGGCTTGGCGGGTTTCGATCGGCAGCGACGTCACGCTGGCAAAATCGACGAGCGCCGTTTGGCTTTCCGGCGTACCGAGGCCGGCCAGCACGGTGACCGACGGATCGGCCAGTTCGGGAGCCATCAGCGTGCGATCGACGAGGAAGGCGTCTCGCTTGAGTTCATCGTAAGGGGCATTTTCGGCGAGTAGCTTGGCCAGCCATTCGAGGGCCTGCTTCGCCTGGGCGGTGCGAACCTCGGTCGACGCCAGCGGCGTTGGTTTGAGGGCAAGGGCTTCCTTCACCACGTTGGCGAGGGACCCGTCGCCTTGCGGCCGCGGGGTGGCGTAGACGAGCGAGTTCGCCTCGGCGACGCGTTGGGCGGAGGCAAATCGCGGACCACTCGCGGCGATTAAGATCGGCACGTTCGCGGTGAGGTCGCTCGCCCGCAGTTGGTACACGACCTCGCCAAGGAGCGGCTGCCCGATGTCGCTGTCGAGCACGATGACGCCGAGCCGCGGGGCGACGGCGGGATCGATAGCGGCGACGAGGGCTTCGCGGCCCGACTTCACCGGCATTGCGTCGTAGCCTTGGCCGCGGAGCTTGCCGGCCCAATCGCTGGCGACGAGGATTGCCGGGGCAGCGGCGATGGCGGTCGGCTCGCCGGCGCCGCCGACAAAGTACCAGAGCGACTTGGCCACCTGACTCGAACCGGGGAACGATCGCTGCGGGTTGAGCTGCATGATCGCCCCCAGCGCGGCGAAGCGGACGGCGCGGTCGGGGCTCGTGAGCGCGGCGGCAAGCGGCGATGGCATTCCGCCGTTCGACGAAAGAATCGAGAGGTCGCCGCGACGGCCGAGTTCTTCGGCGATCATCACGGCGGCGGCGGTGTACTGCTCCTTCATCGCCGTGGCAAGCGTCGTCGAGAGCTCGCTCGGCGTGAGGGCGCCGACGACTTCCTTCAGCGAGGCGTCGGCGCCGCGACCGAGCAGGGCCGACTCTTCCAGCGAGTAGAGGAGCACGGCGCGACGGTCGTTCGGTTCGGTGAGGCCGCCGACTTCGCCGAGGGCGCGGGCCAGCCGGGCCGCGGTGAGCGCCCGCAATTGCGGCACGCCGTACGTCGCGGCGGCGAGTTGTTTCGTCTGCGGATTCCACGACCACCAGACGCCGACCGTGCCGTCATCGAAGGTCGTCACCGGCGTCGATTTGATGGCGGCGAGCCGGTCGCGGAGGAGTTTTTGAACTTCGTGGATCGTCGGCTCGGGATAGCCGAGCTGAGAGATCGACTTGCGGGCGGCCGATTCGGCGGAGGAATCGGTCGCGGTGACGGCGATCGTCGACAGCCAGGGGAGGGCACCGGCAACGTGCAGATGACCAGCGAGCTCCGCAGCGTCGCGGCGAAGTTGGCCCTGCGAATCAGCCAGCAGCGCGAGGAGCGGGGCGTCGATAGCGGGCCGCATGTCGGCGAGGGCCGCCAGTAGGTTGCCGCGAACCGCTTCATCTTTCGCTTCGGCCAGGGCGTTGATCGCAGCGAGCATGCCGGCGTCGCCGGCGGCGCGTAGATCGACGCGGGCGGCGTAGCGCTCGCCCTCGGTCGGGGCGTTGAGCTGCGCAATTAACTGAGCGATCCGCTTGGGATCTTTCGCCGCGGCGTCGGCGGCGATGATGCAGCTTTGGGCGAACTCGCGGACGCCGGCCAATTGGTTGGGCGTCGCGTCCTTCGCCACAGGCGGGTCGAGGCGAATTAGTTTGAGGAACTTCGCGGTGCCGAACTCGCCGACGAGGGCCGCTTTCTGGGCGTCGTCGAGCTTAGCGGCGATCAGTTCCGGCAGAAGCTGCGCGGCAACGTCGGCGTGGCCGAGGTCGATCAGCATCAAGATGGCGCGAAGCTGTTCGGCGGGGGTGGTTCGCTTGAGTTCGAGGACCGAGGCGATCGCGGGATCGCGGCGGGCGAATTCAGCCAACGTCGGCGCTGCCGCGGCGGCAGGATCGGCGGCTGGTTCCTGGGCAGACAGCGACGAAACGAGCGCTAGCGTCGCAGCGAAGGCGCTCAGGCTGCTGAGGATGGAGAAGCGGTCAATCATGGATGAGAAGCAGTGGATGTTGGTGTGTGCAGCAATTTTGGCGGCTACGGTTCTAAACCGAGGCGATCTTTCCAGAGCGTGACTTGTTTGGCGACTTGCGCCGGCGCCGTCGAGCCTTCGCTGGTGAACGCCAGGATCGCGTGGTCGACGCCGAGGACCTGGTACACCGATTCGTCGAGCGCCGGATGAGCGGCCTGGAACTCGGCGACTTCAAGCTTGTTCAGCGGCAAGTCGCGTTTCATCGCGACGCCGACCAGCTTGCCGATAATCTCGTGGGCGGTTCGCTGCGGGACGCCGAGCTTGATGAGGTGTTCCATCAGCGTCGTCGCGTCCAAGTAGCCGCGGCCGAGCTTCTCGTGGATCGCTGGTCGATTGAGTTCAGCGCCGGTGACGACCGCGGCGGCCAGTTCGACGCACGCTTCCACCGTGTCGGCCGAGTCGAAGACCCGCGGTTTGTCTTCCTGCAGGTCGCGGTTGTAGGCGAGCGGCAGCCCCTTCACCAGCACCAAGAGCGAGGTGAGGTTGCCAACGACGCGGGCCGTTTTGCCGCGGATTAGCTCGAGCACATCGGGGTTGATCTTCTGCGGCATGATCGACGAGCCGGTGCAATACGCGTGCGGCAACCGCAGGAAGCGGAACTCGACGGTCGACCAGAGAATCCATTCCTCGGCCCAGGTGCTGAGATGCTCGGCGACCAAGGTGAGGGCGAAGGCGAACTCGATCGCAAAGTCGCGATCGCTCGAGGAATCGAGGCTGTTGGCGACGATCCCTTCGAAATCGAGGGCGGCGGCCACATGGCGGCGATCGATCGGGATCGTCGTCCCGGCGAGGGCGGCGGTACCCAGCGGCAGCTGGTTAACGCGGCGACGGCAATCGGCGAGGCGGTCGCGATCGCGTTGGAATTTCTCGGTGTAAGCGAGCCAGTAGTGGTTCGCCAGCACCGGCTGGGCCCGTTGCAGATGGGTGTAGCCGGGCAGGATGATGCCGTGGTCGCGATCGCAACGGTCGACGAATGCTCGTTGCAAGTTGGCGAGTAGCTCATCCGTCCGGTCGATAGCGTCGCGAATCCAGAGGCGGAAGTCGGTCGACACCTGGTCGTTGCGGCTGCGGCCCGTGTGGAGCTTGCGGCCAACGTCGCCGATGCGCTCGGTGAGGGCCCGCTCGATGTTCATGTGAACGTCTTCGAGCTCTTGCTTGAATGGGAATTCGCCGGCGGCGATCTCGCGGCCGATCTGCTCGAGGCCGGCGACGATCTGGTCGCGTTCGTCTGCCGATAACATGCCGGTTTCTGCCAGCATGCGCGCGTGGGCGATCGAGCCGCGAATATCTTGGGAGTGCAGGCGATGGTCGAAGCTGACGCTCTCGCTAAATCGTTCGACGCGCGGGTCGACGTCGCCGTCGAACACGCCGCCCCATGGTTTGTGTTGTTGCTTGGCCAAAGGGAGTTCCGACGCGAAATGAAATCGGACTGAAAGGAGCCGAGAGACTTTGCCGGTGCAGCCATAGAAATGGCTCCAACATCTTTACGGTAAACGGCTTAGAGAGAGGCGTCAATCGGCCGCGGGCACCCGTCGCCCAAGAAATAGGCACGATTGGAAAAGGGTTTAGAAATCGGGGCCGGAACGGTGCGGCAGGGGGCCTATTGTGCCGCTTGGGAGGGTTCGCGTCTCCCCCCGAATGGCGGCTGGCGAAATCGACGGATGATGCCAAGAATCGAGCCGCGGCGGCGAATGGCCGGGGACAGATATACTACAGGCGTTGTGGGCGGTCGTTCGTGCGACTCGCAGCCCGGCAGGAGGTCCTGCCCGGCGGCGCCCACTCAAGCGGTGTGAAACGACAATGAATCTCGACCCACTCTCTTCAATCCTTGCTCAGGTCTCGACTGCTCCGACGGATCCCTGGACGAATAAGTTCATGGGATTGGAAGCCGACCAGCGGTTTTCGCTGCTGATCGTCGGCATCGGGTGCCTAACCGGGGTGATCGTCACGCTCGCCTGCCTGATATCGTCGGTCGTCTCGAAGGGGCACCAGCGGCGGATCGAGGCGGAACTGAAGCGGGAGATGCTCGATCGCGGGATGTCGGCCGCGGAAGTCGCTCAGGTGATCGAGGCGACGGCGGCGGACGAGACGGTGGGGCAGTTGAAGGCGATCTACGGACGGAAGTGATCACGGCCGTGCGACGACAGTCATCTCTCTAGCCCCGGGCTCTGCCCGGGGGTCGGCTGGCGCTACGTAGGGTTCACGTCTCGCGGAATGGTTACTCACCCCCGGGCGGAGCCCGGGGCTGCAGACGCGCTCGCTAGCGGCTATCTTTTTTCTAAAAATTCCGCAGTCCGCGGCGGCGGTTCCGGCCTCTAATGGGGTGGAGAGACGCCGCTGATGTCAGATTTCTTACCAACCACCGATTTCGACGCCCCCTTCGCGGAGGGGCAAGCCGTCGACGCTCCGGTCGTCGTTCCGACCGACGGTGAGCGGCTGATGCAGTTTCAACGCTATCGCGACGAAACCGCGTTCGCCCAGGTGGTGGAAACTCACGCCAACATGGTATGGAGCGTTTGCTCGCAAATCCTCCGTCATCAGCAAGACGTCGAGGATGCCTTTCAAGCCACGTTTTTGATTCTCGCCCGGAAGGCGCGGTCGATCCGCGCTACCGAGAGCGCCGCGGGTTGGCTGTATCGCGTTGCCTATCGGACGGCGCTGCTGGCGCATTCGCGGCATCGCCGGCGGAATGAAGCGCCGCTGCTGGCCGACATTCCTTCGCTCGACGACCAGCTGACCGACATCGAGCGCAACGAGCAGGCGTTGCGGCTACTCGACGAGCTCAACGCGCTGCCGGCTAGGTACCAGCAACCGCTGGTCCTCTGCTACATGGAAGGCCGCACGCGGAGCGAGGCGGCCGAGCAGCTCGGCGTTAGCACGCAAACGATCAAAGGGTTGCTTGCTCGCGGGACGCGACTGCTGCGTTCGCGGCTGATTCGCCGCGGCGTCGCGCTCTCGGCAGCGCTGGGGATCGTGCAATCAACGGCGTCGACCGCTCCGGCCGCGACGCCGGGCCTAGTGTCGTCGACGGCGGCGCTCGGGATGGGCTTCGCCGTGAAATCGAAAATTGCCTCGATGGTTATCAAAGGGGCGCCGCTGAAGGGCGTCGCCGCTTGCTCACTTGCCGAAAAGGGAATACTTGCCATGACGATCGCCGCTGCATCGAAGCCCGCCGTTGGCGTGCTGGGGGTTTGCCTGGCCGTGGGGATGCTCGCCGTTGCCGAGGCCGATCCGCCAAAAGGGACGCCGGGCGGCGACGGAAACGTCGTGATCATCTCGACGAGCGTCGACGGCGAGAGCGGAGCGAAGCTCGAAGAGAAAGTGGTTAACGATAGCGCCGTGGCGCTCGCGTCGGAGGTGCAGACGCTGACGGCGAATCTCGTCAGCGTGGTGACCGACGCCGCGGCGGCGACTACTTCGCCGGAGCCGGGCGCAGGCGCGCAGCCGAGCCCAAGTCCAAGCCCCGTGCCCATGCCGAAGCCCGTGGAGGCCCTCGACGCTGTGGGGAACGTGGCCACGGTGACGGTTACCAACGAAGTGCCGGTGGAAATGTCCGTTCCTGTTCAATCATGGCAGACGGTTGAAGACGGGGCGCCGCAGGTGCAGGCATTTGCCTACGGACGCACCGCACAGTTCACGCCGCCGCCGGCGGATGTGCTCGTTCCTCGATTTGAGACCAGCGCTTCGCCGATGGCCAGCGGCAGCGCAGCGACGCTGAAGCTCGAGGGGGAGTATTGGGCTCTGAAGGCGGAGGGGCTGAAGAAGAAGGCCCAGGCGATCCAAGCCAAGGTCGAGCGTGTGACGAGATTGGCCCAGCAAGGCGTCGCCGAGCACAACGAAGGTGAGGTCCTCGACCTCTCCGCAGAAAAGGATCTCACGCTAGCCGAGGTGAAGTTATGCGAGATGAACGCCCAGCGAGTGAAGGAGTCGCTTGAGGCGAAAGCCGCGGCTGACGATGACAAAGCGAAGAAAAACGTCCACTTCAAGGTCGAGCAGGTCCACGAACTCGCCAAGGTGGCGGAGCTGCAGGCTCTTAAGGCGCAGCACAACGCGATGAAGGCGGCCACCGAAGCACAGGTGGCGGCGACGATCAAGGCGAAGGAAGTAGCGCGCGTCGAACTCGACCGAGTCGAACGGAAGGTCCGCGAGGCGCGGCCCGCGAAAATGGCTGCACCGAGGGTTGAAGTTCGGCCGGGAGTCATCCACTTCAAGACAATTCCGGACTCGCCCGACATGGTGCTGACCGCTCCGCCCGCGCCGGCTCCGCCGCAGTTCAAGACGGCGCCGATTGCTCCCCCAGTTCCAGTTGAACCGGGCCCGGAATTCAGCGTCGTCCGTAAGGATGAGCTGAAGAAGCTGCTGGCGGCTGAGGAGGAACTGAAGAAGTTGCAGCAGCGGCTGGAATCGCTCGAGGCGGTGGAGGAAGAACGCTACGAGCCGAAGCAAGAAGAACTGATCGAAGAGCGTGTGAAGGAAAAGGAATAGACGGTCTCTTCACTTCCTTCGATTGGCAGCGCGCCGACGCGATGAACGTTGCAGCGAGTGAACGCAGATTAAACTGATCGTAGCGAAGCCAATTGTCGCTGGTTCAGGCACCGCGGCGGCTGAGTTCGGATTTGTCTCGCCAAACTCCCGCTGCCAGACGAGCAGGTCGGCGCCGTCGACGACACCGTCGTTGTTTGCGTCGCCTTGGTAGTGCTCAGCGTTCGAGAGCGTCCCGAAGCCGAGCTTCCAGGCGGCGAGGTCGCCCGCATCGACGTCGCCGTCTTCGTCGAAGTCGGCTGCCAGCGGATTGTCGACGCGGATCCACGCTTCGTACATCGCGAGGCCGACGTTCTTGCCGTAGTCTTGGTAGAAAGAGATCGGTCGGCTGATGCCAAACTGATTCTCCAGCGTGACCGACATCTGCGCGTTGAGGAAGCCGAGCGCGAAGCCAGTAAGCGTCTTGCTGGAAGCCGTCGTGCCGGAGGTTTCTTCGAGCAGGTTGGGTTGTAGTTCCTTGAGCGCCAACCACCATGGGTTGTTCAGCGACGCAGCGTTGTTGGTGATGTAGCCCCAATCGTCGCGGCCGCCGCCCCCTTCGCCGTTGGGGCCCGCGATGTTGTAGTCGGGAACGGAGGAGTGGAAGTCCAAGAACAGATCAGTCACGGCGCCGGGCGTGGCGGCTTTGTCGGCCCGCATCGCTTCGCCGTTGATCATCTGCTCCGTTCGCTGGGGCGAAACGTAATCATTCGAAGAGACGGCATTGGGATACCAGTAGCCGTTCGAGTCGGTGTTCTGCCACTGCAGCATCGAGCGATTCAGACCCGCGTAGCGCCCTGAGGCGTTGAGCGTGGGATAGCCGAGAATTTCGGTCTTGTCGCGAAGCGCTGCGGCGCGCGGGTCGTCGGAGATCAACCAATCGACGAGCCCTTCGTAGGTGTAGATGCCGAGCGTTTCCGACGCATGCTGACCGGTGGCGATCATCACCCGATGCTTCGGCGTCGCGGAGTCTGTCGCAGGATTCGTGATGCGATACGCGTAGAGGTCGAGCGCGGGGATCGAGCGGCCGATATCGTCGACGCCGGCCGGAGATTGGCCGATCACGCCATTGGCGTTGCCGGACGCCGTCGGCGTGGCCCAGGGCGAGGCGATCACCTTCTGCGCGTGAGCCGTGCTGCGAGCGTACGTGTAGGGAATGGCGTAGGCGACGTAGACATCGTTCTGCGTGAAGTTGGAACCGAGGTTGAATGTGAAGAGGTCGTTGCTTGAATTGCCGTCGCCGATGTTTTGCAGCGTGTTGTTCGCGTGGGGGAAAAACTCCCAGTTCACGCCGTCGTACGAGTAGACCATCTCGTGATCGGCGAGTTCGTGATTCGCGAGCGTCGGTGGATAGTCGGTGTTGTCGCCGCCGAACTCGCCGGCGACCGAGAAGGTCGGATTCGTGTTCAGCACGCCGGTGGCTTTGAAGTACATCCACCGCCAATGGTCGCCGCCGAGCGGATGTTGGCCGAAGGCATAGCTGTCGCGGCCGACGAGGTTGATGGCCGCACGGGTGACGGAGTAGCTTTTCAGCGAGCCGGAGTCGAAGTTCGCGTCGATAGTGATCTGCGCGACCGCCGCCGACGTCGATAGCAATGAACTGACGAGAGCGCATGCGGCGCAGTGCAGGCCGAGGCGGAAGCGAAGCATCTTCTGTTGTTCCGTCAGAGAGCAGAGGGGCTAGATCGAGCGCCGCCGATACTCTTGGATTGTAAATGGCGTCGAGCGAGGCAGCGATGGAACCGATCGCGCCCTTGCGCAGGCGTCGCTCGACAACGCGCGAGATTGCAGCGCAGGCACGCCGCTGTTGGGGGTAACCGCAACCCGTGCGCACCGCTGATGGTTACGGTTTCGTAGGGTAGCGAGACGGATCGACGACGCCTTCGTCGCTCACGATCGCGCACCGGTCCGGATCTCGCAGTAGCTCTGCGATCTTGTACTGCTTGCCGTCGATCGTAATCTCGTCGCGTACGAGCCGGACGCCGTGGCTGTAGTCGACGTACCAATCGACGTGAACGTTGGTGAGGGGCTGGATTGGTTGGCCGTTCAGTTGGCGCCAGCCGTAGATCACGAGGCGGTCGGGGCGCTCGTATATTTTCGGCGAGACGACGATGTCTTTCTTGCCGCCGATGGTGAGCGGGCCGAGCGACTGCCCCTTGCGCTGGGATTCGATCTTGTCGTTCGAAAGAATGAAGGCGGCGACCGATTCGCGATTCTCAGTGAGCGGTTGCGGAGCGAGGCGGACTTCGCCGACGGCGTCAATCGCGTCGACCATTTTGCGGGTCGGCAGAACGCACTGAAACTTATCCGCAAGTGATTGGGCCGTTTGCGGCGTCATTGGCAGGCGGACGAAATCGTCGTCGCTGCCGACGGCGAGGTAGTCGGGAGCGACTTCGATCGTGCCCTTAGTCCCGCCTGCGGAAATCGGAACCTGTTTGAACTGCCGCAGGAACGTCGGCACGTTGCCCGCGGCGAGTTCTGTGAGAATCGCCGCTTCGCGCTTCTCGCCGGGCAGGTCGGCGAGCTTGGCCATGAACGCCTTGCCGCCGAGGGCGTCGGAGGGGCGGGGCGGGATCGTTTTTATTTCGCGAACGGGGAGCGGCGCCGCCGTCGTATTGGAAGCGGCGGCCGTTGGCTTCGGCGTGCGTGATTCGTCGACAATCGGCTTCGCTTCGACGAACTTTGTGTAAGCCCGCGGCCCACCGAACGTCCCCCAAGTCCCCTCGGCCGCGGTTCCTAGCGTTTGCGCGTGAATGAGACCGTTCATGTCGCCGACGAGCGCTGTGTGGAGAATTTTGTTCTCCGGGTTGGGGTGGACGTAGAACCGCACGCGTCCGTCGAGGCCAGAGTACTCGGTGAACGGCCCCGTTTTGCGCTCTTCGATTGCGAAGGCGGGCTTGAAGGCTTCGACCATCCGCTGCGTCGCGCGGAATGTGCCGCCGTCGGGGCCGACGACTTTTTTGCCTTGGAATTCGATGTTGCGATCGTCGTAGGCCAACACGATCAGTCTTCGTGCGTCGTCGCCTTGCAGCCAGCGGACTAGCTTGGCGCCATGCTTCGCGGCGTCGAATGAATAGTTCGCGTCGAGGATGGCGATGCGATCAATCCAGGCCGGGATTTCATCGTTCCCTTCGATGACGCCAAAAATAAAACTGCCGCCGCCGCTATGACCGGTGAGCGTCACGCGGGCGTCGTCGCCGCCGAACTCGCGGCGCCATTCGTCGGCGAGGGCGGCGATGCGCGCGTTGCCGTCGGCGCGGCTACCGCGCCATGACGGCCAGCTGAGCCCCTTCGCTTCCGCGCACACCAGCGTGAGCGGCTCTTCGGGGGCCAGCGTGCGCAGCAGCCGCGTTTGCGCGAGGACATGCTGAATGTCGTAGTGCCAATCGAGGCCGTCGGCCAACTGGCAGCCAAGCGTCTGCTCCAGCGTGTTGCCGTTCGGAAGGGCGAAGATGATCACGCGGCTAGGGGAATTCCCGAGTTCAGGCGCGAGCGCTGCCGGCGCGTTCGCGTAGATCCGCATGTCCGGTTCGACCGTTGCGAAGCGACTTTCTTCGGCCTGCAAAGCGAGCGGCGAAAGTAGTAAGCAGAACGGCAAGAAGCTGTAAAAGAAATGTGAGATCGTCATATCGCGAGTTGCGGAAGAATGGGGGCGGTCAAAACCGGCGTCGTCATTGTAATCGGCATTGCCGCACGCCGCCGGAACGATTGGTTTACCGCAGGACGCCGGGGAAAGGGAGTCGGCTGACCTAGATTCTGAGATCGCGGCGATGAGCGCGGGCGGGAAACGCCTGTTTCGCCAGTGCGCCGTAGACTTTTTGCGTCACCGATATGCATGAAACCAGCTATCCAACCCGAACCGCTGGCCACACGTCGTGGCTGATCGCTCTTGCGCTTGTCGCATGGCTCGGTGCATCGTTGTCGGCCTGGTACGGGATCACAACGTTCGGTTTCGTCGGCGAGCGCCTAGCAGATGGCGACACGCCTGCCGTTTGGCCGGCGGACTCGACGATTGCTCGAAGCAAGCATCAGCCGATGCTGTTGCTGTTCCTTCACCCGCACTGCGCTTGCTCGCAAGCGACGGTCGAGCAATTGGAACGGTTAACGACGCTTGTCCCGGCGCGATTGTTGCCGACGATTTGCGTCGTCGCGTCGTCGCCGCGGTCAACCGGGAGACTGTGGGAATCGACGCCGCTGCTGAACAGCATCCCGCGGTTGCCCAATTCTTATGTGTTTCATGACGCCGGGGGAGTGGAAACCGCATTGTTCGGAGCCCGGTTGAGCGGCACCGTCATGCTGTACGACGTCGACGGCCGGCGGCTCTACGCCGGGGGCGTCACGATGGCTCGCGGCCATGACGGACATAACGCCGGCATCCAAGCGGTGGCGGATCTGCTAATAAATCCCGACGCCAACGCCCCGTCTGTTCCCGCCTTTGGTTGCAGCGTCGTTTGCGAAGCGCCGTCGCGCAAGGCAGAGACTCCCGCCGAGGGCGACGCACGATGATCGCCCGCACTGACGATGCCCAGATTCAGACCCGCGCGCAGGAGATTCTCCAGCAGCGCGAACTGCAGATTTACCGCCGCATCGACCGGATGTTCGCGGTGTTGATGATTGTCCAGTGGGTTGGCGCCGTCGGCACGGCGCTGTGCGTCTCGCCGCAGACTTGGTCGGGGGCACAGGCCACCGTTCATCCGCACGTTTGGTTTGCGCTGATCGGCGGCGGCGTTATTTCGTCGCTGCCGGTGTGGATGGCGTGGCAGATGCCCGGCCGGACGGTGACGCGGTACGTCATTGCGGTGGCGCAGATGCTGTTCTCCTCGCTGCTCGTTCAAGTGAGCGGCGGTCGTCTGGAGACGCACTTTCACGTTTTTGGATCGCTCGCATTCCTCGCCGCTTACCGGGATTGGGGCGTCCTGATGGTCGCGACTGCCCTGGTGGGCGCCGATCATCTCATCCGCGGAGTCTTCTGGCCGCAATCGGTGTTCGGCGTCGCCATCGCCGATGAGTGGCGGTGGGTCGAGCACACCGGCTGGGTGCTGTTCGAAGATTTGTTCTTGCTGATCACGATTCGCAAGAGCACCGAGGAGATGGAAAACAACGCGCTGCAGACGGCTTTGTTTGAGCGCCATCACGACGATTTGCAGCGCTATTCGGCGCAGGTGCATCGTTCATTCGAGAAAGAGCGCTCGATTATCGATGGCTCGCTCGACGCGGTGGTTGAACTTGACGCCCGGGGCGACGTGCTGAACCTCAACGGCCCCGCTGAACGGCTTTTTGGTTGGACGGTGGAAGAAGCTGCAGGCCGTCGGTTCGATCAACTCGTGATTCCTGAGCACGATCGCCAACAATACCTCCAAGGTCTGAGCGAACTCTCGAAGACGCAGGCGGGGCAGGCTTCGCCGCAGCGGTTCGAGATGGAATGCGTCGACCGAAATGGCCGGCCGTTCGCCGTCGAGCTCGCCATTGTGCTAATTCACGGCAGTGAAGAAACAACCTTCTGCGCGTTCGTGCGAGACATTACCGATCGCAAGTCGCACGAACTCGACATGCAGCGGGCGATGGAGGAGGCCGAGGCCGCCAATCGCACGAAAAGCGAATTCTTGGCGAACATGAGCCATGAGATTCGCACGCCGCTCAACAGTATTCTCGGGTTCGCCGAACTGCTGGTCCGCAACGCTGACGGCGGAGATGAAGCAACTCGCCGCGACTATGCCGATACGATTCGCACGAGCGCCCGCCACCTATTGGAACTAATCAATAACGTCCTCGATCTTTCGAAAATCGAAGCGGGCAAGTTGCAAGTCGAACAGGCCCGCTTCTCGCCCCATCAACTGATCGCCGAGGTGGTGTCGCTGCTGCGGGTGCGTGCTGTCGAGAAGGGGATCGTGCTGAACTATCGTTGGGACGGAGCTATCCCTGAGTCGGTGGCGACCGACCCTCACCGCGTGCGGCAGTTGCTGCTCAATCTGGCGGGGAACGCGATCAAGTTTACCGAGCAAGGCAGCGTGATGATCGTGGCTCGCGCCGAACGCGAAGCGGATGGTTGCCACCTGGTGCTGGAAGTCCGCGACACCGGCATTGGCATCGACTCGAAGAAGCTGGAGGACGTGTTCCAGCCGTTCGTGCAAGCCGATAGTTCGATGACGCGTCGCTACGGCGGGACCGGACTTGGGTTGGCGATCTGTAAGAACATCGTCTCGGCTCTGGGAGGCGAACTATCCGTCGCGAGCGAGCTCGGTCGCGGGACGACGTTCACTGCAAGACTTGCAGTCGGCGATCTGCGACACGTTCGCATGCTCGAATCGCCGCCTGAGACGGCGACCGGCGACTACGTCGACGTTCCGACCTCCGCCAACCTGCAAGGCGTACGCGTGTTGCTGGCTGACGACGGCGAAACCAACCGCAAGCTGATTCAAGTTTTTCTCACACGACATGGCGCTGAAGTCCAAGCGGTCGAGAACGGCGAGCTGGCTTGCCGATTGGCGCTGACCGACGAATTCGACGTTGTGTTGATGGACATGCAAATGCCGCTAATGGACGGCTACGCGGCGACGCGGAAACTCCGTTCCCTCGGGTTCGAAAAGCCGATCATCGCCCTCACAGCGCACGCCATGAAGGGCGATCGCGAGAAGTGCACCTATGCAGGTTGCTCGGGCTATCTTTCCAAGCCGCTGAACGTCGACGATCTCGTTCGCACGGTCGAGACGGCGGCGCGCGTGGATGATCGCCGCAGTCAGGGTATCCAAAGTGCAAAGGAACTGAAGATCAAGCGTGCGCTGAACGGGCCGATTCGTTCGACCTTGCCGACTGACGACGACATGCTCCGCGAGATCGTCGCTGAGTTCGTTGAAAGCATTCCGGCCCGGCTGGAGGCGATGGAGCGCGCCCTCGCGGAAGAAAATTACGAAGAGTTGCAGCAGCACGTCCACGGGCTGAAAGGCTCTGGCGGAACGGCGGGATTCGTCTGTTTGTCGGAGGTTTCGGCCGAACTCGAATCGTGTGCCGTGGAAGGGCGAGGAGATCAGGCGGCGGCGCTACTGAACGAACTTAAAGAGATGGAGCCGCTGATCGTCGTTTGATCCTGTCGGAGCGAGATTGCTCCGCGATCGACCAGATCGCTGACACTGACATGAGCCAGCTGACCGCCATCGCCGAACGACTCGCGCCGACTGTCGCCTTGCGCCAGCCGCCCAGCGCCGTCGCCGACGCCACGCTTGTCAGAGAGTGCAAGCTGATGGTCGTCGATGACGAGCCGACGAACGTGAAGATCGTGCGGCGGCTCTTGGAACTCGAAGGATTCTCGCAGTTCGTCACGACTACCGACGGGCGGAAGGCGATGACGCTGATCCGCGACGAAAAGCCGGACTGCGTGCTGCTCGATCTGATGATGCCGTTCGTGACGGGACTCGACGTCCTCGATGAGATGCGGCACGATCCGGCGACGGCTCACATCCCGGCGATCATTCTCACGGCGGTGACCGATCACAAAGTCCGGTGCGAAGCGCTCAAACGCGGCGCGACCGACTTCCTCAACAAACCGGTTGATCCAGCCGAGCTCGCGCCGCGCGTGGTGAACGTGCTGGCGGCGAAGGCTTACCAGGATCAGCTCGTGCAGTACAACCACAGCCTCGAAGCCGCTGTGCGCGAGCGGACGCGGTTGCTGGAGCAGGCCTATCGTGAGATTGGCCTCGTGCTCGCTCGGGCGGCCGAGTATCGCGACAACGATACCGGTCTGCACGTCGTTCGCGTCGGACGCTACGCGCGGATCATCGGCGAGGAACTCGGCATCGTTGGCGACGACGCTGACTTGCTCGAACGAGCCGCTCAGCTGCACGACGTTGGCAAGATTGGCATCCCAGATTCGATCTTGCTGAAGCCGGGACGGCTGACGGACGAAGAGTTCGAGTTGATGAAGCGCCACTGTGCGTTCGGCGATCGGATTTTGCAGCCATACTCGGGCGACGAACCGCAACTGGAGATTGGCGAAAAGCCGCAGGGTCTATCCAACGGCGGGGCGACGCCGCTGCTGGTGCTGGCCCACCGCATCGCGATGAGCCATCACGAACATTGGGACGGCAGCGGCTATCCCGTTGGCCTTGCGGGTGAAGCGATTCCGCTCGAGGGCCGCATTACTGCGGTGGCCGACGTGTTCGATGCTCTCAGTTCAAAGCGTTGCTACAAGGATTCGTTCCCTGTCGATGAGTGCTTCGACACGATGGCCGAGAAGCGGGGAACTCAGTTCGATCCGCGAGTCATGGACGCGTTCCTGCGGCGGCGGGACGAGGTGGCGGATGTGCTGATGCGGTATGCGGATGAAGGGTGAAGCGGCGACGCTACAGTTTAAGCGGCGATCGCATCGGAAGTTGACGCGAGGCAGAACAAAAAGGCCGCCGCGAGGTCTTGCGACTCCGCGACGGCCTGGGGGGCATCGGGTTGTTCGACCGCGACCGGCGGTCGCGGCTTTGTGGGCGTCGAGCTTACAGGTCGATCGAGATCTTTTCTTCCTGGGCGGCCAGACGCAGCTTCGTCAAGGCACGGGCTTCGATCTGCCGGATCCGTTCCTTGGTCACACCCATCTCGGCGCCGACCTCTTTCAAGGTCAGCGGCTCGCGGTTGTGATCGAGGCCGAACCGGCCGATGATGATCTGCTGCTCCCGTTCGTCGAGCTTCTGCAGGATCCGCTGGATCTTCTCCAGGCGGTCCGATTGCGCCCGCTCGTCGACCATTGGGTTGCCGCGTTCCTCTTGAGTGGCGGCAAACAGCTCGTCGTAGCTCGTGCGGAACCGGTCGCGTTGGCGGTATTCTCCCGGAATCGTGCGGGCAAAGTTCTTCATGATCGCCCAGCTGGCGTACGTGCTGAACTTGTTGCCGCGCGAATAGTCGAACTTCTCGATCGCCCGCAGCAGCGAGACGTTGCCGTCGCTGACGAGTTCGAAGAAGTTCTGGTCGGGCGTGACGTGCCGCTTGGCGATCGACACGACCAACCGGAGATTTGCCTTCGCGATTTGGTTCTTCAGTCCTACGGCCTGTTCGTTCAGGTCTTCAATCTCGTCCATCAGCGGGGCCTTCGGCTGCTCGACGTCGAGCTCCTTCCGAAGGCGGGCCGCCTTGAACTTGAGATAGTTGTACTTCCGGAACAGGTGTTGTTCTTGCTCGCGGGTGAGCAACGGCATCTCGTACAGGCTGGCCAGGTAAGGGGGCAGCCCGGTCGGACGACGCGGCTTCCGCGAGGGTTCGTCGGTTTGAGGCATCGGGCCAAGGATCGCGTTGTCGGCGCCTTTGCGAGCGAACCGGGCGTTGTCGATGAAATCGAGCGGCAACTCAACGATCCGCTGAGCGCGAACCTCGTTGATCACCCGATAGATCGTCGTCTTCGTCCGGTTGTAGTCGCTGCAAAGCTTATCAACGGACGCTCCGCGGCTGTAGGCCTCGTAAACGTTTTGCTTTTGCGGTTCGGTGAGCGGGCCGCCCAGGACGGGGAACACCGCCAGTTCGGGGTTTTCCGCGTCGTGTTGGCGGATCGCGGTACGAATCGTCTCGACGCTGCGACCGCTCCGCTCGGCGAGCCGCCGGGCGATTTCCGCCTGGCCGATGCCGTTCGAAGCCATCTCGCGGGCTTGATCGATAAATTCGTGCCGTTGCTCGTCGGTCAGTTGGCTGAACTTAGCGCCGCGTTCGACGCGTTCGGCGTTGTTCCGCACGAAGCGGTCGACGCTCGAACGGAGGAAGCCGACGCGCTTGCGGCCATCGAACACCAGCCGACGGCTCACGAGGCCAAGTTCACGCCACCGCGAGATCGTCTTCGTCGAGACATTGAACTGGCGGGCCAGTTCTTCGACGGTGAAGACTTGCTCGCCCATGCCGTCGGCCGGCAATTCGGCGACATCGGAGAGGTCTTCGACCAGCAGACGGAGGTCGTGCACCAAGTCGCGGCCGGCGATTTTGCGGCTCGCTTCGGCGGGAGTTTCCTCGACGCCGGCAAAGTGCTCGAACACCTGGGTCGGTTGATAGGTTTGGCCGAGGTCGACAGTCGCCATCAGGCGTTCGGCGGCCTCAATGCGTTGAAGGAGTTGCTCACGCGTCGCCGCTTGCCGCTGGCGATCACGGATCTCACGAACGAGCGGGCTTTTGTAGTCGATATGCATGGTACACCTTCTTCTCTGACAGTCCTCAAACAGCGGGCACGTGGTGTTCCTTGCGATTCCTTCGCCCACGGCAGTAACGGCATCTATTAGCTCTGATGTCTCCTGTACGAAAATCGTGCCCACTTGTTTGCGGCGGGAAGAGCGAATTGGCGAATAGTTGCCAGCGGCTCGCCCGAGGTGGCGCATCGCACCGCTTGAGGTCGCTAGCTTGACCCTATTCCGATGGCTGCTAGCGACTTCAAGGGCTACTGGTTGTACGAAGAAAGACCGATTTGGGTCGATAGAAAGTTCGCGATTTCCAGGGCGATAGATTTCGCCCAGAGTGAAAAGTTTGTCGTAAGTGACTACTGAAAGATAACTTACGATGTCCGGTCCGGCGGGAATAATGGGCGGAATTCCGCAAAAACCCTCGGTTTCCCGTGATGGGCGGTGTCGACGAAATCGGCCCCTACCGCGGAGGGCCCGGCGATCTTTGTCCAACGCAGCAGCCTAATCGCGGCGAATTTCCAGCCGATCTTGGGCGATTGGTCGCCGACCGCTATGATCCGACCGCGCTCGCCGGACTTCGCGGCCTCTTGGTCGCCATCGATTCGCACTGTCTGGCGTCCAATCAAGAGCCGGGATTCAAAAAATGTCGCGTATCCTCGTTGCCGTCGTTTCTTTATTCGCCGCAACTTTGCCAGTTTTGCAATGCTGGGCCGCGCCCGGCGAGGCCTACGACCTATCAACTGGCGTGAAGGCGGGCGACGTGATCCACGTCGACGCCAAGATGGAAGTCGGCGGCGACCTGTTCGCGAAGGACGCCGAAGGGAATGAAGCCAAACTAGCCACTAGCGTCGTCGCGGACATGAGCTACGACGAGCGGCTGATTAATTGGTCGTCTTACGCCGAGAAGCCGGCTCGCTCGCTGCGGAACTACTTCACAGCGAAGGCGACGCTGAAGACCGACGAATTGGGCGCCGACCGCCAGCTGGCGAAGGATGATCGCGTGATCGTCGTCGACGTCGCCGCCGACGGATCGTCCGCCCTCAACGGATTGGAACAAACGCTGACCCGCCACGAGTTCGATCTCGTCAACGTCATCGGCAATTCGTTGCTTATCGAACGGCTGCTGCCCGGGCGAGCGCTGAAGGAATCGGAAGGCTGGGACCACGACGCGCAAACCATCGGCGGCTTGGTCGGGATGGACAACGTCGCCGTCTGCGAGGTCCGCAGCGTCGTCACCGGCATGGAGAACCGTCAGGTGCAAATCCGCCTCGCCGGCGTCATCCACGGCACTGTCGACGGGGCCGCCAGCGAGATGGACCTCCGCGGCGCGTACTTGTTCCATCTCGACGAGCGCCGGATTACCAAGTTCAACATGGCGATCAAGGAAGTCCGTAAGGCGGGCGAAGTGTCGCCAGGCCTCGACGTCGTCGCCAAGCTGTCGCTGGTGATGACGCCCCTCTCGAAGACCAATCAAGCGGACGCCTTCGACACGGCCCAGATCGACGCCGCCAAAGCGAAGGCTCCGGCGGACCTTCGTCGTCTGCGACTCGAGTCGGCCGACCGAGGCTACCGGTTCATGCACGATAAGGCGTGGTTCCTCACCGCCGAGCAGCGCGAAGCGCTCTCGCTGCGGTTGATGGTCGCGGGCGAATTACTTGGCCACTGCAACATTACGACGCTGCCGGTGCGTCCGGCCGACAAGCCAATGACGCTGCAGCATTTTGAAGAGAACGTCGTGAAGTCGCTAGGCGACAAGCTCGGCGAGGTGAAGGCCGCTACCGAGTGGGCAAACGCCTCGGGGCATCAGTGCCTCGGGATTGTCGCCGTCGGTACGGTCGACGAGGTGCCGATGCAGTGGCGGTATTACTTCATCGCCGATGCTGGCAAGCGACCGACGACGGTCGCCGTCACGGTGGAGCAGTCGGCGGAAGAACGGTTCGCGGACGCCGATCGGGCGATCATCGACACGCTGGTGTTGCTCGACGCCTCGACCAGTACGGCGGCGAAGCCGGGGGCGGAGAAGAAGTAGTCGGCGGCAGTCGCTGTAGCCACGAAAGCGTGACTTGTCCCGCCGTAGGAAGTAGAATTGGGTAGCGTTCTAGCCAATGCCAATCGCGTCTACTCGCGGGAAATTCTCGTGATTCAACTCACGCCCAGCCAGCAAGATTTCGTTAATACGCAGGTCGCGACCGGCGCCTTTCGCAATCCGAGCGAGGTACTTCAAGCGGCGCTAGAATTGCTCGATAGCCGCCAGCAGGAGTACGCGCAACTTTCCGAAGCCATTGCCCAAGTGCAGCGCGGAGACGTCGCAGAGTTAGATGTTGAAGATCTGAAGCAACGCGGTCGCCTTCGCTTGGAATCAAAGTGATGGGGCGCGTGCTCCGCACCTCAGAGGCGGCAGCCGATCTTGATTCAATCTGGGGCTATATCGCCCAGCGGAATGTTTTGGCGGCCGATCAATTGATCGACAAACTCTACGCGAGATTTCTGCTGCTGGCTGACTACCCTGAGAGTGGCGAGCGGCAGCCGCTGCTCGCAGATGGTTCTTATCGTCGGATCGTCGAAGGCAACTACATCGTTTACTATTGCCCGGACGAAGCAGGCGTGATCATTTTGCGTGTCTTGCATGGGGCTCGTGACGAGACGCCGTCGTGACCGAACGCAACGATGTCTATCGGAATGGATGCCGACCCGCGGGCGAAGCCCGGGGCAACAAATCGCGTCGCACATATTGAGAGCAGCGATCTAGCCGCCGGCCTCTTTCGCTTCCTTGTCCTTCCCGTTCTTTAGCCGCTCATCGAGCTGCTTCTGGAAGGCGTCGACATTGTCCTTCCGCACCGCTTGGACGCCGATGTTGTAGGTGCTGTGCGTGCCTGAGAGGGGCCGTAGTCCCTCTTCGCCGCGGCAGATCGTGGCGATGCGGCGGATCGATTCGTAGCCGTAGCGGAACGGATCTTGAACGACGGTCGCATAGACTTCGCCGCCGCGGATGCCGTCGAGCGTGTCGCTTGCTTCGTCGAAGCCAACGACTTTCACCTGATCGAGCAGATTTTTCTCTTTGAGTACGTCGAGCAAGATCCCGGCGTGTTGCGCGTTCATGCCGACGAAGCAAACGAGATTCGGATGGTCGTCGAGGAGCTTCGCCGCTAGTTCGCGGCAACGGTCGTTGTCGCTGTCGTCGGTGAGGAACTCGACGATTTCGTACGTCGGTTGCTTTTCTTCCGACTCTTCCGAGTCCCCATCGTTAGTCGGCTTGGCGAGTCCGCTCTCGAAACCTTCGCGACGCTCCTTCATGTTGTCCTTGGTAAAGTTGACCGCGACGCAGGCGACTTCTCCGCCCGAGGGCGCCGCCTCGCGGACGAGTTGGGCGACTAATTTTCCCGCGGCCAAATTGCTGGCGCCGACGTAGGTGTCGCGAGCGCTGAGCGGTGCGTCGGAATCGTACGTGATCACCAGCGCATGCTCGCACATGCGGTTGATGAGCGGCGATTGAGTTTCGGGATCGAGGGGGCTGACTGCCACGCCGTCGACGTCTTCAAGATTGAGTTGCGAGAGAATATCGGTCTGTTCTTCGGCGTTCTCTTCATCTTCAGGCGCTTTGAAGATGACGTCGACGTCGAGGTCTTTCGACGCTTTCTTGGCGCCTTGCTCGACAAGCTGCCAGAACGGACCGGAGCCGCCGGTAACCAAGACGATCGATTTCATCGGCTTCGGCGTCGGCTGCTGGTAGACGTTGGCTCGATATCCAAAGACGATGGCGACGGCGATCAAGCCTGCGAGCAACAACCCGCTACGTCCGGCGGTCATGGTTTACTTCTCCGCGATGAGCGAACATCGGCGGTTGCGAAAAATACGCGCGGCCGACGTTCATAGTGATGACTGGCGTTGCAAGATTTGCAACCGGCGATCAGGCCGCCGCTTCTAGTATCTCATCTATTCGGCGGAGAATAAAGCGATTCGGCATCGCGGCGGGGCAGCAACTTCGGAATAGGCGTTATGCTTGCAATGGCAGGGGAAAGCTCGGGCGATCTGATCGCTTGAAGCGTTACGCAAGCGGCAAGTTGAAATTCGCTTTGGTCATGGTGTCGTGAAGTTCAAGCAGCGACGCCAGCGCCGGATCGACCCGTGGCGGGCCAGAGACGTCGATTAGCTTGCATGAGGCTGCAGTCGCTGAAGCCTGCTCGTACGCCTCAATCCACTGGCGAAAGCCATCTTCATCCCCGTCAGCAAAGAACGGAAAGCGTTTTGGCGGCGCCGCCACTCCTATTCGCCAGGGTTTCGGGCTGAGTCTCGCACGAAAGCAGCTCTGTGTTTGGCAAAGCATTTGATAGAGCGGATCGCTGCCAAGTTCTCGAAGAATCTTGCGAGACTCTTCGGACTCAGCGCTCAGCATGCGGTCGACAATGACTAGCCTCAGCCCGGCGGCAGTTTCGTAGAGGCGGGTTGAATACTGGCGATTGGCCAAACGCCATAGCTGGACTCGCTCTCTTGCCGCCGTTTCTTCAGGCGTGGGGAGAGCGGGTTGGCCGCGAAACTTACACCACAAGACCCGCCAGAAGGAGGGGCTGGGGAAGTCGACGTCGACGAACATCAGATCGCGGCAATTCAGCACGAGACTACCGTACTTGTTGCGGCTGATTAGCGCGACGGTTTCGCCCGCTTCGTCGCGAAACTCTTCAATCAGCTGCTCACGAGGCGGCCGATCGAGAAGGTACTGATACTCGTGTTGACGCGGCGGTGTATTGTCGTCGTCGCTGACAATCCAATGCACCACGCTCGCCGCGGTCGCTTTCGCGCGGGCTTGAGCTTCCTCGAGGCTGTCCGACGACCAACCCCAGGCCGACGTTTCCACTTCGACGCCGTGGGAATTCAAGCCGACGGCCTTCTCGGTGGCCCAAAATCTGGCAACCTGCATGGAGTCTCCGTGAGCGGCGTCCTACCGTGAGAACAGCGCCTCCGACCCGTCGATCGTCGGAATCACGACGATGCCCTTCTCGGTCACCTCGAACCCGCGGCGGCGATCGGCTTCCAGATCGACGCCGACCTGCGCGCCATCCGGGATGAAGACGTTCTTGTCGATGATCGCGCGACGGATGATCGCCCCTTTGCCGATGTGGACGCCCGAGAACAGAATCGACTCAGTCACCTCGGCCCGCTCTTCGACGCGGCTCTTTGGGCCGATGATCGAGCGGGTGACATGCCCGCCGGCGATGATCGTTCCCGCGGCGACGATGCTGTCGTGGGCTTCGCCGCGCCGGCCTGAGTTCTCGTCGAACACGAACTTGGGCGGCGGCAGGTTCGGCTGGTCGGTCCGCACCGGCCAGTGGTAGTCGTACATGTTGAGCAGCGGATCGACTGCCGTCAGCTCGATGTTCGCCTCGTAGTAGGCGTCGAGCGTCCCCACGTCCTTCCAGTAGGCGTCTTGCTTGCTGTTCTCGTCTTGGAACGGGAACGCCATCACTTTGTGGGTGTTGATGATCGACGGAATGATGTTCCGGCCGAAATCGTGGGCGCTTTCCGGCAGCGTCGCATCCTGGCAGAGTTGGTCGAACAGGAACGGCGCGTTGAAGACGTAGATGCCCATCGACGCCAAGCAGTGGTCGGGGTCGCCGGGAATCGTCTTGGGGTTCGGCACTTTCTCTTCGAACCCGATAATCCGCCGACTCGCGTCGATTTCCATCACGCCGAACTCGCGGGCTTCCTTCGGCGTCACGCGGAGGGCGCCGATCGTGAGGTCGGCGCCGTTTTCGATGTGGTAGGCGACCATCTTGCTGTAGTCCATCTTGTAGATGTGGTCGCCAGCAAGGATCACCACGTACTTCGGCCGCTCTTGTTCGAGCGTGTAGATGTTCTGGTAGACCGCGTCGGCGGTGCCCTGGTACCACTGCTCGTCGATCCGCTGTTGCGGCGGGACGACGTCGATGAATTCGCCGAGCTCGCGGCAGAGGAGGTGCCGCCAGCCGTTGGTGACGTGGCGGGCAAGGCTCATCGCCTTGTACTGGGTGAGCACCAGGATCTTGCGAATGCCGCTGTTGAGGCAATTCGACAACGTGAAGTCGATGATCCGGTAGATGCCGCCGAACGGAACCGCGGGCTTGGCCCGATCGCGGGTGAGCGGCTCGAGCCGCGATCCTTTGCCACCCGCCAGAACGACCGCCAGAACGTCTTTCATCTCGTGCATCCTCCGTGGTGCTCGGCCGATTGGCCGTGGCTGATGATTCTAGAGGGTTTAGGCAGCGGACGTAATATGTGCGGGCAGTGGCGAGGGAGGAGTCCGGAGCCTTTTGCCACTGGCGAGTCTCCAAACCGGGAACGGTTTCCAGTGGCAAAAGGCTCCCGACCCCATGCAGGCCGCCACGGCAATCTTCGCCCATTTTTCGCTCGGCCTACACACAATCTCCATGGTCGCCGGTTAAAACGATCTCACCACCTGACTGCTGGGGCCGGGTCGCCGCTGCTGGATACCCACCGCCTGCTTCGCCACTGCGAGCTGCCTGGCCCCGGCGGTTTCTTGCGAACTTTTCATGTAGTCCGGTCACTCTGAGCCCTTCATCCCGTCAGCGTTAACGTCGCTCAGGATGACGCGTCCCATTGATGTACTCACCAGTAGCGAGGGGGTATGAGCCGCCTGGAACGACCGCAGTACCTGCCGAGCCGTCGGCAGATTGTCGAAGAGTGTGCCGAGATTCGCCGCCTTTGGACCGCGTCGGAGCATCGCCGGCGAGCGGTCGGTCACGGCGTACCGGTGACGAGCGACGTGTGGATGCCGCCGCAGATTCTCACGTCGCAGTGTTTGGCGCGGGTGCGGAAGATCGTGGCTGATGCGATCTAGCCCCGGGCTCTGCCCGGGGGTGGCGCACCATGCCGGTGGTACGTCGCCTCTACTTCATACCGCCCCCCGGGCGAAGCCCGGGGCTAAGGGATCAATCGCTCATACAGTCGATCGAAGGCGTTGAGCGTGGCGTCGAGCGACCACTTCGCGGCAACATGCTCCGCCGCCGCTTGCCCCATCCGCTCCGCTCGCGTGGGATTCGCGATCAAGTCATTTGTGGGGCGCACCGCTTCGGCGCGGTCGTTCAGTTTCACCAGCACGCCCGTTCGATCGTTGACAATCGTCGCGCGGTGGGCGGGAACATCGCTCGCGACGGCCGGCACCCCAGCAGCGCCTGCTTCGAGCAAGGCAAGCGGCGTCGTTACGGAAGCGTTGAGTTGCCAGAAGACGTCGACTCCCGGCAACAGCTGCCGCCAATCGTCGCGGTAGCCGAGGAAGCGGACGCAGCCTGGCTCGCTGGTCTGTTCGGCGAATCGCTCAAGTCGCGCGCGGTCTGGGCCATCGCCGACGACTAATAGGCGAGCCGTGGGGTAAATCACCCGTACGAGTTCGAAGGCCCAGATCGCTTCGTCAACTTGCCGATGGCGGCGCAGCGGTCCTGAGACGGCGATCAGTTTGGATTCGTCGCCGAGACCGAGTTCCTTGAGCAGCATCCGTCGTCCGTGCGGGCGCTCGCCGGCGCCGCCGCGCGGCACGCCCGGGGCGATCACATGAATGCGTTGCGGCGCGATGCCAAGTTTTGTCAGCCGCTCGCGAGCCGACTCTTCCGGCACCGTAAACGCCGTGACGCGCGACTCGATCGATCGTAGGACGCGAATGGCCCACGGCGTCGCCTCGCCAGTTGCCAACAGCGAGCCGATGAGGATGCTGCCGGGCCGCCGTCGCCCCGAGAGCGCGGCTTGGGCCAGTGTGCGCACATCCCAGGCATGCGTCACGTCGGCGGCCAGCTTTCGACGCAATCGCGCGAGCCGGCCGATCGCAATAACGTCGATCGGCCAGCGGCTGCCGAGTTTCTGCACGGCGACGCCTTGATCGCGGAGCGCGTGAGCCGGCAGCTTGTCGGCGGTGAGCGCCCCGACGACCACCCGTTCGCCGGCGGCCGACTGGCTCGCCGCCAACGAGCGCAGCATCGCGGTTCCGCCATAACCGTTGAGGCGGCTCGTGAGATGCAGGATCGTGCGGGGCTGCTTCATCGGCAGAAGTTTTGTAACCCCGGGGCCCGCCCGGGGGTCGGCATGAAGTAGGGGCGACGCACCATTGGAATGGTGCGCGACCCCCGGGCGGAGCCCGGGGCTAGATGCGTCGGTGCGGTGGCGTGGGAGGGCGAATGGCGAAGCAAGGCCCGCCATTGTAGGCCCGCGACCGCAGACTGGCGACCAGTTAAGATGATTCGGCGACGACTAGCCGCGAGAAACCGCCGATAGCTGCATGACTAATTTGTCAGAATTCTGGTCCGACGTTTCGATCGCAGGGCATCGCTGCCGCGCGTTCGAGCCAAGCGTTCCGTCGCTGCACGGGTACGCGGTGCTCTATCTGCACGATGCGGATGAAATTGACGTCGCTGCGAATCACGCACTCAGCAGCTTGCTGGAGAAGCATGGCCTCCGCTGCTTGGCGCCGCTAACTGGCCGCAGCTGGTGGACCGACCGCGTGTGGCCGCTGTTCGATGCAGAGCAATCGACGGAGCGATTCGTGCTGGAGCCTGTCCTCAACTGGCTGCGCGAGCAGTGGGACGTGCGGCCGCCGCTGGTTGCATTGCTCGGCGTCGGCATGGGAGGGCAGGGGGCCCTGAAGCTGAGCTACAAACATCCCAACGTCTTTCCGATTTGCGCCGCAATTGCTCCGACGATCGACTACCACTACGCGCTCGAAGCGGGCGACCAGACGTTGAACGCGCTCTACCGCGATGCCGAGCAGGCGCGGCAAGATACGGCGACGCTCCATATTCATCCGCTTAACTGGCCGCGGCATCAATGGTTCTGCAGCGATACGGCCGACTATCTGAGCCACGACGGTGCGGATCGGCTGCGGATGAAGCTGTACTCGCTTGGCGTGCCATATGAGGCGGACTTGGAAGCGACTGCCGATGGCGATCAAGTGTGCTACGCCGAGCGAATGTTGGAGCCGGCGATGGCGTTTATTGTGGATCGCCTTGAACGTGAACGGCTGCGTGTTTAGCCCCGGGCTCCGCCCGGGGGTCGCGCACCATGCAAATGATACGTCGCTCCTACTTCACGCCGACCCCCGGGCAGAGCCCGGGGCTAGAATGCGGAAGGAAGCTGGCTCGTCGCTTACTTCGGCGCTGGGTTGATCGACGACGCATGGTGCAAGCCTTGCGCTTCGACGATCCCCGTGTTCTGGTTGAACGAAATCCGCTGCGCCGATTGCGGGGACTTGGGGGCGCCCGCGTACGCCTGTTGTTCGATGGTCGCCGGCCGGTTCTGATCGCCTTCGAGGATGAACAATCCCTTCGATTGGTCGAACGTCGCTTTGCCGCCGGTGGCGTTGTAAAGCTTGCCTTGCTTGTCCTGACCTTCGAGCACCACGTTGCCCAGTGCGTTCAGTTCGACTTGTCGCCCCGCATCGGCGGCGACTCGCGCCATCGGGCTCTCGGTGACGCCGAGTTCGTCGCAGGTAATCCAGACGGTGTCGGCGCCCGGATCGCCGCCGGGCGACATCGAGAGGCGTTGATCCCACGAATCGACGGGGCCATAAACCGCTTCAACGTTGCCGATCACCTTCACGGTCTTCGACGCCAGCATGTTGCCGCCGACGCCGCGGACGAAGTCGATGTGCAAGTGGCGGAGTTTCACTTCCTCGTTCATCAGTCGTGGCGCCGCCGGTGCTCCTGCTCCGCCGCCACCCATCAGCCCGCTGGCGCCCTTGGCGAGATGGATCGAATCGATCGTCCCGGGCCCGTTGCCGCGGATCTCGCCGGTGAGTTGGTTGACCTGCATCGCTTGCAGCTGCATCCGCTGGCGTGAGGTGATGCCCGTCACGTCGCGTTGGTCGAACTCGGCCAGCACGCCTTCCCAGCATTCGATCTGTTCGAGCTGTGGCCGTTGCCCGTTGTTGCCGCCGCCAAAGTCGATCGGCTGCACCGTCCGCACGACGAGTCGCCGCGTCGTCAGCCAGCCGGAGCTGTGCTGCACGCGGACGTCACCGAGGAAGGTCAGCTCGCTGCCGTTGAGCAGCATCGATTCTTGCCAGGTGATCAGCAGCGGTTCCGGCCGCGCGAGTTGATTCCCCTGCATGTCGCGATCGACCAACAATTGGACTTCGCCGGGCGTGTTGACTTGCGCTTGGCTGGAACCTCGCTGCACGGCGATAGCCGGGACGCGCAGTTTGGCGCCGTTGGCGGTGAGTTCCGCGATCTGTTGCGGGATGCCGTTCTGCCCGCCCCCGCCGCTGATTTCGATCTGCGCGTTCGGCGTGTCGGCGGCGGTGACTTTAAGGTGCTCGGCGTCGATTTGCATCGGCTGTTCGCCGGGCGCTACGGGCGACGTTTCTTTGAACAACACGTTGCCGTCGACGTTGACGCCGCGGAGCGCCGCGGTCTTGCCTTGCATCGCGACGTCGAGTTCGAGCGTCACGCCTTGGATGTCATACGACTTGCCGTTCGCGGCGCCGCTCGGGTTGAAGAGGGCGATTGGATTGCTCGCCGGCGGCGCAACTGGCGTCGGCATCGTTGGGCCGCCGGTGCTGACTGGCGTCGCCGCGATCTGACCTGGCGCCGGCGACATCGGGCCGGCGCCGGCGTTGCCATGATCGATGCGAACTTTCAGCGAATTGACTTTGCCCGTGAGTTGCGACGATTCGATCGCGACGTTGTTCGACGCTTTGATCAACTCGGGAACGACCGAGCCTGCCAAGGATCCGCCGGCGCCGTTCGCGGTAGGCGGGCCGGTTTCGACTTCGCGGAGGAACAGTTCCAAGCGATCGGCCCACATCGTGCCGACGCCGGCGAGGCCGACGCGCGGGCGGCCGTCGAGAATCAGCACCAGCCGGCCGTCGCTTCGCTCCGTGTTGAGGGCATCGGTCCAATGGACGTCGAGAACGCGGTACGGCTGCAGTGGATCGAGAATCGCTTTGATCCAGCCGGCGCCGCCGCGGGCGGCAATCGAGCCAATCTTCTGTCCCGAATCTTTCGCCGGGAGCGTGTAGCGCACCATCGGCGCGTGGATCTCGGCCCCTTGGTGCGCTAGCCGAACTTCGTTACCCCCTTCGAGCGTGATCCGCCGCGGGCCGAGTTCGATCGAGAGCTTCTCGCCTTCGGCGGCAGCGTCATGCGACTGGGCCGACAGCGTCACCGGCGAGCCGATCGCCGTGATCGTGGCAGGCTCAAAGCCCATGGACGGCGTTCCCGAGTTTTCCGTAGGCGCCACGCCATCGCCTTCGGCGTTCCACTTCGAAGTCTTCGTGAAGAAGAGCTGTAGTTCGTTGGCGTTCAGTTGGTCGAGCTTGCCGTCGGGGTGCGTTTGGCGAACGCGGACCTGATCGTTGAAGCTCGCCACTTCGGCGATGAAGTTAAGCCGAAACGGCCCGGCGCTCTGGATGTGAATCGGCGGGGCGGGCGCTCCAGGTTGAGCGGCGGGCTTGTCGAAGAGCGATTGCTGGCCGAGTTGAGCCGTCATCGTGACGTCGTGTTTGACGATGAGCTCTTCGAGCTTGCCGTAGATTCCGCCCAATCCTGCGCTGCCGCTGCCCCCTTCGGCTTTAGAGAATCGAATTTCGAGCTCGCGCCCAAAGCCGTTGTGCGGCCCCATTCGCATGTTCACGGGGCTGCGCGTGTAGATGCCGTCTTCGTTGATGACGAGGTTGTCGGTGTTGATCAGCAGGTCGTCGGCCGGCCCGGGCTCGCGCATGTCGCTACGAATGTCGACCTTGCCGTTGAGGACGCCGTGCTGAATGGGGCCGAAGCCGAAGTCTCCCTTCTGGGCTTCAAGCTGCAGGCTGGCGCCGAGTTCCGACTCCATGATGATGGCGTCGCGCGGCGGACTGTCGGACTTGGCGTGCGCGGTGGGGAAGAAGATGACGGCGCACTGCGGCACTTCGAGCTTGCCGTCAGGGGTTTCGGTGTAATCGCTGAAAATAATTAGCGCTTGGCCGTTTTCGAGCGCTCGCGGCGGTTTCGCGAAGCACCAGTGCTCGGGTGGGAAGTAGGCGGTCAGCAGATCGCGATAGCGGTGGAGCGCCTCGGCAGGCGTCATCATCTCATCGACCGCGGGAGTGGCCGTCGCTTGCGCGACGCGCCACGCGGGTTCGATGAATGGCGCCACCGCCAGCACATACCCCTGGTAGAGCACCGCCGTCACGGCGAACGCAATCGCAGCATGCGTGAGGCGAGTGATCATAAAACAAAATGCCCGCGACCACCGGTCGCGGCTTTATGCCATGTATTTTTGAATCACGGCTTCCCAACGATCCGTATTCTTCAAAATCAATTCCACGACTTCACGAACGGCGCCTTTGCCGCCGGGGACGCTCGTCACGTAATCGGCGGCGCCGCGAACCTCTTCCGGTGCGTCGCCCACGGCGATGCCGAGGCCGGCGTAGCGGATTGCCGGCACGTCGGGCAGGTCGTCGCCAACGTAGGCAATCTCTTCGGGTTTCACTCCGAGCGACGCGGCGATCTCCTGCACTTCAGGCAGTTTGTCTTTCACGCCTTGCCGCACGACGTCGAATTCCAGCTCCGCGGCACGCAACTTGACGATCTGCGAACTCCGCCCGGTGACGATGCCCGACTTTCCGCCCGCGTGCTGCCACAACCGAATCGCCAGCCCGTCGCGAATGTTAAAACACTTCGTCTCGACTCCGGCGTTGTCGAGAATCACGCCGCCGTCCGTCAACACGCCGTCGACGTCGGTGAGCAGCAGGCGAATGGCGGCGCAGCGTTGGGCGAGCTTCATGAATGCAAATGGGGAATGGGGAATGCTGAATGGGGGAACTGCCGACTCAGGAGCAGAGCATCGTCAATGACAATCCCCATTCCCCATTCAGCATTCCCCACTTTCTCTCAGTCCGTTTCCGGCAACTCGGCGAAAGGCCAACAGAATTCCTGCTCGTCTTCTTCACCGGCGAACAGGCGGACGACCGGGGCTTCCCAGTCTCCCTCTTCGTAGCCTTCGATCTGCATCACGCCTTGCTGGCTGCGTTCGGGCAACATCCCGACCACGTCGGTCACGTCGATCATTCCAAGGGGCCTCCCAAGTTGGTCGACCACGGGAAGTTCGCTGAACTTCCGTGCGGTCAAAATTTCGATGGCCGCCGTCATTCGCTCGCCTGAGCAAACGGTGGTCGGCGCGTTGATCATCACCTCGCTGATCGGCCGATCGAGCGCGGCGTCGCTGCGCCGTTCGATCAACCGGGCGAGATCGCTGTCGGTAAACAATCCCGACAGCCGGCCGTCGGCGTCGAGCAGCATGATGGCGCCGCTGCGACGACCCGGCCGGGTACTAGTGACGAGAACTTCGCGGATCGATTGGTTCGCGCGGGCGACCCGGCATTCGGCAATCGGCCGCATATGGTCGTCGACGCCGCTCAGTTTCAGCCCGAGCGAACCGCCTGGGTGGAAACGGGCAAAATCTTCGGCGCGGAACCCGCGTTGCCGGCTGACGGCCAAGGCCAATGCATCACCGAGGGCGAGCATCGCCGTCGTGCTGGTGCTGGGGGCCAGGCCGAGCGAACAGGCTTCCTGCAGTTTGCCGAGCGGTAGCACCACCGCGGCGGCGCGGCCGAGGCTGCTCGTATGATTCGCAGTGACGGCGATGATCTTCACGCCGAATTGTTTGAACGCCGGCAGCAGCTGGACGACTTCGCTCGACTCGCCACTTTGCGACAGGGCGAGCACGACGTCGTCGTTGTGAACACGGCCGAGGTCGCCGTGGAACGCTTCGGCCGGATGCAGAAAGTGAGCCCGCGCGCCAGTCGAGGCGAACGTGGCGGTGAGCTTCTGGCCGATCATGCCGGCCTTGCCGATGCCGGTGACGATCACCGCGCCGCGGCAGTTGTGAATTAGTGCGACGGCGTCGAGGAAGCTGCCGTCGAGTTGCTCGGCAAGCCCTTCGAGCGCGCGGGCTTCGGCGCGGATCACTTCGCGGCCGTAGGCGAGGGCCTCGGCGTCGCGCGTCGCATCAATCGGCCGCATCCGTGCGGCGGCATCCCTCATCATCGAACCGTCTTCCTTGACGTGCGTAGAATGGTCTGCGGCAGGGCAGGATTGTAGCGAAGAGGCCCTGCGGCGAGTAGGCGAGTGTGGGAGAAGAGCGGTCAGCTCTCAGCGATCAGCAGTCAGCCAGAAAACAGGAAGGGCTACGCCACTGAGAGTCGCCGACCCAGTGACTCAATCAGTGACGGCCCAGGCAGAGTTGGTTTAACCCAAGTCTGCTTTCCTTCTGGCTGAAAGCTGATCGCTGACAGCTTCCTCGCTAGCCGCTTTCCAGCGGCGCATAAAAAAGCTCCCAGAAAAGCTCACGTCCCAGGGGGGCAAAGGACGCGGAAACCTTTCCGGGAGCGATTGGACGCAATCACGCTTGCGCGCCTGGGCGGACGTTTTCGAGATGTGTCGGGCTCGAAGACGCCGGGGAGTGATTCGAAGCGGGGCGAAGCTTCCGTGCTGCGCGGCGCCGCTGCGAGGGTCGAAGTCAGCGAAACCGTCGTCTCGCCGCTGGTATCGACCCGTTCACGTGTTCCTTGTGTGTATGATGGTGACTATCGACTTCCTGTCGGACGACCGTCGGCGAAGAGTAGGAAGATTTGAAGTTTCCTGAAAGGGCAAAACTTTCGCGGCTTCCATGCCTCTTGAGTTGTTGCTCGCGGTCGTATGTCCGTCGTGTGTGGGGGGAGAATAGGGCCATGCCGAGAACCGGTCAACAGCACTTTGAACGAGTTCTGAAAAAGTTTTTCGACGCGCTCCGCCGCGCGATCATCGGGCCCAAACCAGTGCCCGTTCCGGTGCGTCGTTAGCATCAAATGCAAGCCGCAGCGTGTGGCGTGAGCGCGGTTTGCAAGACGGAAAATGTTGTGCGGCGCTCGGTGCGTTTGCTAGCAGCGAGCCTCTTCACCGCAATGATCTGTGCCGCGATCTAAGGCTGCGTGCAGCTAGAAAAATTTAGCCGTCGTGTTCACCGGGAATCGTTTGAAACGCGATTCGAAATGAGAATTGTCTTTTGCCTTCGTTCAAGGCTTCTAGTTCTTCATGCAACGCATCGACGTGATTATTTGCTAGCGGCAAATAAACCAAGTGCCAACTCGGGAAATCCCTTCCCGTGCGAACGATCACTGCAAAGCAATCGTTCTGCGTGACTGTTCGTCCTTGGATGATCATTATTTCATCGTCCCAAGGTGGGGCAGTATGCGAAGGGCGTATCTTGCCGACGATTGTTTCAAGGCTTGGTCCACCAGATGATCTGCCCAGAATTCGCTCGCTAATTGGCGCAATGGCCGGATGCACCGCGTACTCGTAGCCTTGCTGCCGAAATACTGCGAGGTAGGCTGATTTCAAGAGAGCAAGCCAAACCCGCTCTAGCGAGTAACCAAGTTCAAGCACGACGGTGAACTCGTCTTTGACTCCTGAGGTAAGCAGATCCGTTGATTTCTCAACATGCTCAGGGTTCGATGCTCTCCCGATTATTTCGAGACTCACTCCGGTTTCTTCTGTCCGCTTGTAGACGGCCGTGACGGTGCTGTCCCCGATTGTGACCTTGCACGGAATCGGACTCCCTGAATGCAATCGTTGAGCGTGATGCCACCGCTGCAGATGACTGTCGATGCGAGAGCCAGTGAGGGAATTACAGGATTTGCAAGTGAGCGTCTTCAGCCGCCCATCGACTGATTCGGGAATTATGTGCTCGACCGTCGCCTCGTTTTCACTGATGGGCTTTAAGCAAAGCGGGCAGGGAACGCATTCACTTCCTTGAGTCTCGGGAAATACTTCGTCGGCATTTCGACGCAGCGAGGCAAAAATAGTCTTCTTTGAGGGCATAGGCTCCCAACTACTTCGCTACTTCCCAAACCGGTCCTGCAGCGATTCGACCTGCATCGTCTCCACCCGCAACGCTTCCATCGCGCGGACTGCCGCAGTCGCCGCTTCGATCGTGGTGAGACACGGCACGCCCGCTTGCACAGCGGCGGCGCGGATCTTGCCTTCATCGGTGCGAGCGCCTTTGCCGCGCGGGGTGTTCATCACCAGCGCCACTTCGCCGTCGCTGAGGAAGTCGAGCAGATTGGGATGCCCCTCGCTAATCTTCTTCACGCGCCGCGAAGGCACGTCGGCTGCTTCGAGCATCTTCGCGGTGCCGTCGGTGGCGAGGATCTTGTAGCCGATGTCGTGCAGACGCTTGGCTAGGTCGACCACGGCCGGCTTCCCCTTCTCGGCGACGCTGACGAAGACGTTGCCTTGGTGCGGCAGCACGGTGCCCGCGGCGAGTTGGCTCTTGGCGAACGCCATCGAGAATCGCTCGCTGATCCCCATCACTTCGCCGGTCGAACGCATTTCGGGGCCGAGCACGATGTCGACGCCGGCGAATTTGATGAACGGGAAGACGCTTTCCTTCACCGAGACATGATGCGGCACCGGGTCCTTCGTTTCGCCTTGTTCCTTAAGGCTGACGCCGGCCATTACCTTGGCGGCGATCTTCGCCGCCGGCATGCCGGTCGCCTTTGCCACGAACGGCACCGTGCGGCTCGCCCGCGGGTTCACTTCGATGACGTAAACGATCGGCTTCGAATCTTCCCACTTCACGGCGAACTGGACGTTCATCAGGCCGACGACCTTGAGGTCGCGCGCGAGCGCTTCGGCGGCGTCGCGAATTTCCTTCACCACCGGGCCCGGCAGGCTGTAGGGCGGAATCGCGCAGGCCGAGTCGCCCGAGTGGACGCCCGCTTCTTCGATATGCTCCATGATGCCGGGGACAATCACATCGACGCCATCGCTGATCGCGTCGACGTCGACTTCGGTCGCCCCTTCGAGGAAGCTGTCGATCAGCACCGGCTGACCCTGAGCGACGACGAATGCCGCAACGACGTACTTTTCCAGCTGCGATTGGTCGTAGCAGATTTCCATCGCACGACCGCCGAGCACGAAGCTCGGCCGTACGAGGACCGGGTAGCCAATCTTCTCGGCAATCGCCCGCGCCTCGCCCATGTTGCGGGCGATGCCGTTGGCTGGCTGCTTCAGGCCGAGTCGTTCGATCATCGCCGAGAACTTCTCGCGGTCTTCGGCCGCTTCGATCGCATCGACGCTGGTGCCGATGATCGGCGCGCCCGCGTCCTTCAGGGCGCGTGCGAGGTTGAGCGGCGTCTGCCCGCCGAACTGGACGATGATCCCGTCAGGCTGCACGCGATCGCAGATGTTCAGGACGTCTTCGACGGTGAGCGGTTCGAAGAAGAGGAGGTCGCTCGTATCGTAGTCGGTGCTGACGGTTTCTGGGTTCGAGTTGACCATGATCGACTCGATGCCCATCTCCCGCAGCGCGAAGCTCGCGTGGCAGCAGCAGTAGTCGAACTCGATCCCCTGACCGATGCGGTTCGGCCCGCCGCCGAGGATCATGATCCGCTTCGTGCCGGGCTTCTTCTCCGGCACTTCGTCTTCGGTTTCGTAGGTGGAGTAGTAGTACGGCGTGTAGGCTTCGAACTCGGCGGCGCAGGTGTCGACGCTCTTATAAACGGCGCGAATGCCAAGCTCCAGCCGCCGCTTGCGAATCTCCATTTCGGACCGCTTGAAAATGACCGCGAGCTGCCGGTCGGAGAATCCGAACCGCTTCGCCGTCCGCAGCACATCAAAGGGAAGCGTCTCCCACTCGCCGCTCGCGCGCAGCGTTTCTTCGGTTTCGACAATCTCCAGCAGATTGTCGAGGAACCACGGGTCGATGCCGCTCAGTTCGTAGATCTGCTTGACGGTCATGCCCATCTTGAAGGCGTAGCGAATGTGCCACACCCGCTGCGGGCACGGACGCGCGAGCTTCGCGCGAATCTCCGCTTCGTCAGGCTGCTCGTCGGTGCCCCACAGGTCGCTGCCGTCGCAGCCAAAGCCGAAGCTGCCGACTTCGAGGCCGCGGAGCGCCTTCTGGAACGACTCTTTGAACGTGCTGCCGATCGCCATCGTCTCGCCGACGCTCTTCATTTGCGTCATCAGCGTGTCGTCGGCTTCGGGGAACTTTTCGAAGGCAAACCGCGGGGCCTTCGTGACGACGTAGTCGATCGTCGGCTCGAAGCAGGCCTTCGTCTCGCGGGTGATATCGTTTGGCAACTCGTGCAGGCGGTAGCCGACGGCAAGCTTCGCGGCGATCTTCGCAATCGGGAAGCCGGTCGCCTTCGACGCCAGGGCGCTCGAACGGCTCACGCGCGGGTTCATCTCGATGACGATCATCCGGCCATCTTTCGGATTGATCGCGAACTGAATGTTCGAGCCGCCCGTTTCGACGCCGATCTCCCGGATCACCGCCAGCGAGGCGTCGCGCATCCGCTGGTATTCTTTGTCCGACAGCGTCTGGGCCGGCGCGACGGTGATCGAGTCGCCCGTGTGGACGCCCATCGGGTCGAAGTTTTCGATCGAGCAGATGATCACGACGTTGTCGTCGACGTCGCGCATCACCTCCATCTCGTACTCTTTCCAGCCAATGATCGACTCTTCGATCAGCACCTGGGTGGTGGGAGACATGTCGAGGCCGCGGAGGACGAGGTCGTCGAACTCGTGCCGGTTGTAGGCAATCGCCGAGCCGCTGCCGCCCATCGTGAAGCTCGGCCGCACTACTGCCGGCAGGCCGATTTGCTCGACCAACGCCCGCGCTTGCTCGATCGTGGTGACGGTCTCGCCGCGGCAAGTGCCGAGGCCGATCTTCGCCATCGCCGCCTTGAACCGCTCGCGGCTCTCGGCCTTGTCGATGACGTCGGCGTTGGCGCCGATCATTTCGACGCCGTGCTTCTTCAGGACGCCATGCTTGTCGAGGTCCATCGCCAGGTTGAGCGCCGTCTGGCCGCCGAGGGTCGGCAATAGCGCGTCGGGGCGCTCCTTCTCGATCACCTTCTCGACGATTTCCCAGGTGAGGGGCTCGATGTAGGTGCGGTCGGCCGTCGACGGATCAGTCATGATCGTCGCCGGGTTCGAGTTGATGAGGATGACCTCGTACCCCTCCTCACGCAGCGCCTTGCAGGCCTGGGTGCCGGAGTAATCGAATTCGCACGCTTGGCCGATGACGATGGGTCCGGAGCCAATGAGCAGGATGCGTTTGATGTCGTCTCGTCGGGGCACGGCGGGATATCTTCCGTCTGAAGGTGAGGGCGGCGAATCGTCTCGTCAGCAGGCGCCGCAGCGAACCAAGCGAGCCGAGGGGTTCATCCCCGCGGGACTTCCCTCGACGCACTCTAACTTGCTCCGCCTGCCTCGCATTTAGCGAGTAAAATCGCTCCATCGTAGCCCACCGAATCGGCCTCCCACAAGGGCCCGCCGTCCGCGGGCAATCTCGTCGCTTGGCGAAAACGCCGAGAAAACGCGAGCAAAATTGCCAGCGAAGCCGCTCCTCAGTATCTTCTCGCGTGGGGGGAGGAAAGGCCGATGGATGTCCTCCTATTGCTACGTCGTCTTCCCGCCGGGGAAGCAGCCGACGGTTGACGAAGTTCGCGAGTTCCAGCAGTTCGCCGGAGCGCTGGCCGGGCAGTATGCCTGGGGCGCCGCCCGCAACGACGGGCGACTCACCCTGGCGATCGACGCCGCCTCTTATCAACATGTGCGGCGAATCGACGCCGGCTTCACCAAGTTGATCGACCGCTGGGAGCGGCATGGCTGCGAATCGGTTGATCACCTCCCGTTTGTGAAGAACAATGCCGCGCTGAAGCCGGCGCCCTCGCACGCTTGGTATGCCCACGACGGCCGCGAGTCGGTGCACACGCGCCGGCAGGCTGACCAAGTCGCTGGCAAGGAACTGGCTGCCAAGGAAGCGGTCGCCCGATCGCTGCTGGCGGTGGAGCGAACGCTTGCCCAATACGCGCTGCTGCAACGGATAGCTGTGGCTGTGCCGTACCTCCTGATTGCGCTGGCCGCGGCGCTAACCGTCGGGACTGGTTTCTATGTGCGGGAGCGGTTGTTGAGTTCGGGGCGGGAGAGTCGGCAGGAGGTGATTGAGCGGGAAGCAGGTGGGGAGGGGGAGAGTGGCGCGGTGATGCGAAGTCGCTGAACGGTCATAACATGCAACAAGAGGCTAGGGCTGACTGTCTGACGTGGATGCGCTCGCCACGGCGGATTCTTGCAGCGATCGATAGGCTTTAAGAAATTTAACGACCGTTTTGTCGTGCGTGTCGCATGTAGCACGCCCTCTGACTGCCGAAGCAAGTGCGCCTATGAGTAGCGCGACGAACAAAAGCAACCTACGACACCAGCCCTCAATTGCCGGCGACAAAGAAGGCAGTAGGGTAATCGCCGCACTGGTTGCAAGCACAACGGCGATGCCATAGTGCATCAAGAACTCTGCTCTGATCTTCTGGCACATCTCACCTACCGCTGGATGTCGAAGCCGGAGTTCGTCGTAGCCTCCATCCGATTTCTGGTCTGGGTTTTCATCAGGCTTCTTGCTTGACTTTCCGTCGGAGTCTTTCGGTTTCTTGCGTTCTATGTCGCAAAAATAACTGAGCGCTTCTCTGCGGATAAAGAAATTCATTACGCAGATGCTCTCCATCAATCGTTGTAGGGTTTTAACGGCAGGAGACATCATCTGGCCAGCTAGGTAAGATGCGAACCCGAACGCGAGGAGAGCTGGAACGAGACGCGATTCAGTTGAGCCGACGCCTGCGATCACGGTGTTGAAGAGCGATAGCCATGTCGAGCCAGTGAGCAGCAAGCCCGCAAGGATTGCCAGGGCTCCCGGGACGATTCTCGCAATGACGTCGAAGAATAACTGAGGAATAATTTTCGCGTGTTCCAGCTTTGGCTCGATTGGCGATCCCATTGCGGTCGATCTCGCTGACGTTCACGGGGGACATCACGACGCACCGTCCATTTGCTGCCTTCATCAGCATGGTGGAAATAGAATATATCAGATTTTAGATGTCTGCTGCGGCGCGTTTTTGCCAAGGACAGTCGCGGCGATATGCAGTTCCAGGTGACGAAGTCATGAGAGGTTGGCTGCGGTCTACTTACCTCTTGTGGCTGCGCCGCCCAGGTAGCCGAGTACGTCAACCTGGACTACCCGTTTAGTTCGTGTTGTGTGATGTCGTGTCGTATCCGTCGCTTGCGTCGTGAGTGCGATTTTAGGCGACACGACATTGGTTGTTCTAAGTTGTTTGGCGGTCGGGTTTTAGGTCTCTCGTGTCGCCTTTCGGCGCGATTTAGACGCGACATTTGGTGGTAAGTTGGGCGGTTCTGTCAGTTGTTAGTTGTGATGTGGCGGGCTGCGATTAACTTGCCTCTTGCGGCTGCGCCGCCCTGGTAGGCGAGTACGCCAACCAGGGCTACCCGCTGCACACTCGCTGTTTTTCTGAGTGCGCAGCAGCAATGGCAGCGCGATCCCGACGCCGGTGGTTCAGCCTAGCGGAAGTGCGAAGAAACTTCAGCCACCGATTTTCGGCCACTTTCCTCATTGCAATGAGCAGATCTGATTCCATGATTTCAAGCCATCTTCACAAACGCTTCTCAGTAGGTGTCGCAAAAAACGTCAGATAAAACTGGTTTGTCGAAAGCTGTAGCAAATCAAACCATCTAGCCTCCGCGCCAGCATCCTTCCGCGCAATGACGGACGCAGTGAGCGAGTCATGGAATAGGTCCGTCGACTCCTTTTGCGGGGCTGAGCAATGTATTTGCACTATTCTATCCAGAGGACTAGCATAACGGTCGATTGAAGCCCTGGCGGGCGCGTCGACGGGCAGCCGTTGATTCGCGCCGAAATGAAACGACTCCTCCCTTCTCTGAGACGCCCCCATGTCTAAGTTCCAGGCTCCTCGTCGTCGACGTTCTTCTGGCCACGCATCGTTTGGTCGTCAGTTAGCGCTCGAGTCGCTCGAATCGCGGAAGCTGCTGGCCGCCGATTTCGATCTGCTGAAGGACATCAACGCCGTACCGGTTTTGGGCGGATCGCATCCCGTCGGGTTCTTCCAGGCGGGGTCGGTGACGTTTTTCACCGCGGTCACGGAGTCGCAGGGCCGCGAGCTCTGGAAGACTGACGGAACCGCGGCCGGTACGGTGCTCGTCAAGGATATTAAGCCCTTTGGGGCGGCAGGCTCCTATCCTAGTAATTTTGTGGATTTTGGCGGGACGCTCTACTTCATTGCCGCCTCGTCTAGCGTTCAGTCCGAGCTCTGGAAGAGCGACGGCACCGAAGCCGGGACTGTCCTGGTGAAGAACGTCACCAACAACTTAGAGTTTCCCTATCCCAACGGGCTCATCAATGTGGAAGGGACGCTGTACTTTAGCGCCAACGGCAACGAGCTGTGGAAGAGCGACGGCACCACGGCTGGGACCAGCCTCGTCAAATCGTTCGGTACTCCGCTCACCTATGACCCCCGCTCGCTGACGGCCGTGGGGAGTACGCTCTACTTCAACGTCAACGACGGCGTCCATGGCCGCGAGCTTTGGAAGAGCGACGGCACCGCCGCGGGGACCGTGCTCGTGAAGGATATTAACGTCGGGCTGGGCGATTCCATGCTTAACGTTACTCAGCCCTATCTCATGGCGAATGTGGGGGGGACGCTATACTTTGCCGCCAACGACGGCACGAGCGGCCAAGAGCTTTGGAAGTCGGACGGCACTGACGCGGGCACCGTTCGCGTCAAAGATATTCGGGCCGGAGCGAGTGGCTCTTCCCCAACTAGTTTCATGAATGTCTCGGGATCGCTCTACTTCACCGCCAACGATGGCGTTAACGGCATTGAGCTTTGGAGGAGCGACGGCGCCGAGGCTGGAACCGTCCTGGTCGAAAATATCAATGCCGGGGCGACCAGTGCCAATCCCAGCAGTCTGACCAATATCGGCGGGACGCTCTTCTTCAGCGCCAACGATGGCAGCATGGGACTCTGGAAGAGCGACGGGACCGCGGCCGGAACCGATCGCGTGGCGGGAGTCAGTTCCACGACGGCTCTGCGCGATCTCGTCAACGTCGGCGGTACGCTCTTTTTCCGAGCCAATAGCGGCGCCGCCGGCCCCGAGCTTTGGAAGAGCGATGGAACCGGCGCGGGGACCATGCTGGTCAAAGACATCAACCCAGGTTCGGGAGGATCTTCTCCAGATTTCGCTACCGCGATGGCGAACATCGGCGGAGTTCTCTACTTCGGCGCCATCGACGGCGCGACGGGGCCTGAGTTCTGGACGAGCGACGGGACCGCGGCCGGGACGGTTCTGGTGAAGGATATTAACGTTGGCGTCAGTTCTGTTCCTGCATCGTTGACGAACGTGGGGGGAACGCTGTACTTCGTCGCGACTGACGGCGTCACTGGCGCCGAGCTTTGGAAGTCCGACGGGACTGCGTCTGGAACGGTGCTCGTCAAGGATATTCGCAGCGGCGGAGGTTCCTCCCCCAGTTACCTGACGAACGTCGCGGGAACGCTCTACTTCGTCGCCAACGACGGCGCCACTGGCGCCGAGCTGTGGAAGTCCGACGGGACCGCGGCGGGGACGGTGCGCGTCAAGGATATTCGCAGCGGCAGCGGAAGTTCCTCTCCCACGAACCTGACGAACGTGGGCGGGACGCTCTACTTCGTCGCCAACGACGGCTCCACCGGCCGCGAGTTGTGGAAGAGCGACGGCACCGCGGCGGGTACGGTGCGCGTCAAGGATATCGGCGTCGCATCTCTCAGTTCCTCCGCTGACTTGCTGGTAAACGCCGACGGGACGCTGTACTTCGTCGCCAACGACGGCGTGAGCGGGCTTGAGCTGTGGAAAAGCGATGGAACCGAAGCGGGAACCGTCCGCGTCAAGGACATTAACGCCGGGGCGCTCGGTTCGTCTCCTGCGGAATTGATTTATGCGTCGGGCGTTCTCTACTTCAGAGCGAACGACGGCGTCAACGGGCACGAACTTTGGAAGAGCGATGGCACTGATGCGGGAACTGTTCTGGTCAGCGATCTCCAGGCCGGCGTTGGCAGCTCGTTCCCCAGTTGGTTGACGAACGTCGGGGGAACAATCTTCTTCTTCGCCAATAACGGCGCCAGCGGCTTTGAGCTGTTCAAAAGCGATGGTTCAGCGGCCGGAACTCAGCTGGTGAAGGATATTAATCCCGGAGGGGATTCAAATCCGTCCTCTCTCAGTCCTATGGTGCTGGCGAATGTCGGCGGGACGCTCTACTTCGTCGCCAATGACGGCGCCAGTGGCCGCGAGTTGTGGAAGAGCGACGGAACCGAAGCAGGGACCGTTCGCGTAAAGGACGTCAATCCAGGCGCCCTCGACTCCAATCTCCAGTTGCTGACGAACGTCGACGGCGTACTTTACTTCAGCGCGAGCGACGGCGTGAACGGGCAAGAGCTTTGGACGAGCGACGGGACCGAAGCGGGAACGCAGCGCGTCGACGCCTTCGGCGGACCTGACGCCGCTCGTGATCCATTCTCGCTCGTTGAAGTCAATGGTCGCCTCTTCGTCACGGCGACGACTCACACGTATGGTCAAGAGATCTGGGTCGCCGGCGTCGCGCCCCCGCTCTCCGGCGACTACAATCACGACGGCGCCGTCGATGGCGCCGACTTCTTGCTCTGGCAGCGCCAGCTTGGCGCAGTCGCCACTCCCGCCGGCAGCGGCGCCGATGGCGATGGCAGCGGGGCCGTTGACGGCGGCGACCTCGATGTTTGGAAAGAGCACTTTGGCGAACCCGCAGCCGTGCCGGCTATCGAGGCGACTGCCGTTGAAGCGAGTGCCGCTGCGCTCTCGCTGACCGCGTCCGTCGACGAAGCGTTCGCCGAAGTTGGCGAGGAATCGACCGCTCCGGGCGCGGCCGCGATCACCCTGCGACAGGCCGCTGCCGTGGAAAGCCTGCAGCGTCCGCACGGCGCCGTCGATCGATCGTCGATCGCAACGGCCCCATTCGTCGTCGGTCGCGGCGCGGCGCACGACGCCGCAATCATCAAGCGAACGAATCCCGACGCGGCTCCGTTCGTTCGTCCGGTGAAGAACGCTCCCTGGCGTCCATTGGCGCCGGCCGCGTTTGAATCGAGCCTTGCCAGCGCGTTCGATAGGCTGGCTGAGTAGCTGATCGCAACGCGATTTACGGGGCCGACGGAAGGCGCTTGCGCAGCAGCCATGGCAGGGCGAGCCTAGTGCTGGGTTCAGGCTAGCGGAAGGGCAAGGGAACTTCAGTCACCGACTTTCGGCCACTCCTCTGCGGTGGGGCGAAGCAAGGTGATGCTCAGTCGTAGGGTGGGTGCTCGCACCCACCTTACCCGCTTGAAGTGATCGCCCGGCTAGCCATGAGGGAGGTTCCGCATGTTCGATTTTCGCGGGGAACCCCATGTGGCGGACGATAAGAAGGTGGGTGCGAGCACCCACCCTACGATTGCGCAGGAAATAGCATAAAAAAGATGCGGTATTTCGTATCGGTGGAGTGCAGCCCGCGATATGTTGGGGCTCATGTCCGAGTACCGGCGCAACTATGTGGCAGACGGCACGTTCTTCTTCACCGCCGTGATGCACCGACTGCGGCCGATTCTCACAAGCGACGTCGCTCGCGGCGCCTTGCGACAGGCATTTAGCGAAGTTCGCGGGCGTCACCCGTTCGCGGTGACGGCGATCGTGCTTCTTCCAGATCATCTCCACACGGTTTGGACGTTGCCGGAAAGTTTCGTCGACTACTCGCTCCTGTGGCGGCAAGTGAAGTCCCGTTTCACGCAGTTGTATCTCGAGCATGGCGGCGTTGAGAGCGGCGTGTCGACGAGCCGCAGCATCAAAGGGGAGCGCGGCGTGTGGTGCCGGCGGTTCTTTGAGCATACCATCCGTGACGAGCGCGACCTGAAGCGGTGTGTCGACTATGTGCACATCAACCCGTTGAAGCATCGGCTGGTTGAGCGAGTGAACGACTGGCCCTGGTCGTCGTTTCACCGCTACGCCGCGCTCGGCGAGTACGCTCTCGAGTGGGGCGGCGCTCCGAAGTTCTACGGCGACGAATGGCTGCAATACGAGTAGGGTGGGTGCTCGCATCCACCTTGGCCCGTTGGAAGCGAACTGCCCGTTGGCTATGGAGATCGACCTCGGGCATGCTCGATTTTTGTGGCGTCTTCCGCGTAATGGATTAGGAGAAGGTGGGTGCGAGCACCCACCCTACTTTGACTACCGCGGTTTAGGGGTATCCTGGTACGATTCGGTGCTCTTCATCTGCCATTTCATTGCTCGCTTGCCGCAATTTACTCATGACGCCTCAAGAATTCATCGCGAAGTGGCAAGTCTCAAAGCTCTCGGAGCGATCCGCCTAGCACGAGCACTTTCTTGACCTTTGCAAGCTCCTTCGTCAACCGACGCCCGTCGAGTCGGACCCTGACGGCGCTTCGTATACGTTCGAGCGCGGCGTTCACAAGCTCGAAGGCGAACAAGGCTGGGCCGACGTCTGGATGGAGGACCACTTCGCCTGGGAATACAAAGGGAAGCACAAAGACCTCGTCGCCGCCTACTCTCTGATTTCTTAATAGCGAAGTGAGTCATCATGCCTGATTCACCACATGATCGAAGGATGCGGGCCATCTATCGACAAGCATTCCCTCCACCCTGGGACAAGGAGGCTTTATGGCATGCGCAAAGAGTGAGCCGACTTTCGGAGATGGATATTGCCTCACGCATAAGAGTGAATGAACTTGCCGAACGCTTTCCGCACTGGGCTATTTCAAGGTACAGCGGTGGCTCGGGCTTCATTATAGCGAATGCCTTGCGAAGCTACTTTCACGAGTTTGTCCACAGAATATCCAAAGCCGGTTTCCATGCTCTTCCGACGGCGTTTAACGTCGTCGAAGCGCTCTTTCATCATGATCGTTCGATGTGTGGGTTTGACCTACTGCCGGAACGTGAGCACCTGTTATCCCTGAACCAATACTTCACCTGGTATGAATCAAATGGTCTTCCACGCGATCCGGCGCTACTCCTTGATGCGATGCCCGAGGGATTCATCTACTCGTATAACTTTCCGGACGCGTCGACGGGATACCACGTTACATGCGGCGAATCACGCGTAATCGTTGCCGGAATTGCAATGGTCCGCCATGAGTGGGAATTGTCTTGCTTCCTCCTGACTGGCGAGAACCCGCCCAACCCTCCCGATGAAAAGACGGTGCAGGCGGCAAAGGGCGATTTGCTCCCTTCCAAGCCAGGGTTGTTTCCGGCTGCAGAACTGTCTGTCGCTGATCGCTACTTGAAGGAGTTTCCCGGCTACGGGCGTGTGGCCGTGCTCACTCGCTTGGACTTAAAAACCAAGCGATATGAAGTGCGTTATGTCAACGTGGATATCGGGAACGCATACGAAGTTTTCACTGACGACGAGGCTATTTTTTCGAATCCCGACTTCAATCGCACGCCGAGCTATGTGGAGACTCAGAATAAAGCACTCGCTCGGTACAACCCGCTTTTCTCAGCTGCTTCGGCACTAATCTACCTACCTTTCATTTTTGTTGATGAAATGAAGCACGTTCAGGACACAGATTTTCCTACGAGCTTATACGTCGACAGAAGGAAGAAATATGTCAAGGAAGCCAAGAAGGCTCTTGGCGCTGAGCAACTCGCCTTCTTTCGAACTGTCAGATGCCTGACCGTGTCGGCCCGTGAAAGCAACGGCGAAGAACAAGCCGTCATCCCGCCCGAACTGTCATTCGAGGCATCCGGGTACTGGAAGTCATTGCCCCCGGGATCGATTGGCCAAACCGAGGACGGAATTCCTATCGTCGGCAGAACTTGGGTTAACCGAAAGGATATTTGGGGGGCGACAAGCCCTGAATCATTCCTGCTTTCTCGCGCCGCCTCGCGACATGAAGGCCCCGATCCCGGCGTCGTTTATGTAATGCGATCTCCCGCACATCAAACCGATCTCTACAAAGTTGGACTCACACGCCATGAAGCCAATTTGCGTGCTGATCAACTCAGTTCCGCGACCGGGGTGCCGTTGCCGTTCGGAGTTCTCGCTAGCTGGGAGGTTGGTGACTGCGCGGCAGTTGAGCGAGCAGTGCATGAGCATTTAGATTGGTGTCGCCTAAGTAGTCGCCGCGAGTTTTTCGCGACCAGCCTCTCACAAATCGTCAAAGTCATCGAGAACGCAGCGCGGAATGCACGAGCCGAGTGGTGAAGCTTTTGCTGACTTTGACCAAGCGATTTCAAGTTCACCGCGCCGCCATCGCCGGCGCCGCTCGCGAGCTTGATCAGCTGCGCAACAACTGGCTCAATCCGCCTGAGTGGACGACGACCGAAACGCTTGAGTTTCCCGGCACGGTCGGCGGTCCTTGGGATCGTTACATCGATCCCGCGACCGTTCATGCCGCGCCGAATGCGACGCCATCGGCGGACGGTCAACCGGTGCAACTCGGCACGGTGAAGTATCCCCGCACCGTCGCTCGCGATGAAGCGAGCGCGAAGGAATTGAAGAAGCGGACGCTCACCAATCTCTACAACGAGCGGCCCGCGTGGCTTGACCTGGTCCATCGACGGTTGGACGAGGCGGTGTTCGCCGCCTACGGCTGGTCGCCCGACCTTTCCGACGATGACCTCTTGGCGAAGCTCCTGGAGCTCAACCTAGAACGCGCCGCCGCTGAGAATGCGTAGGGTGGGTGCTTGCACCCACCTTGCCCGCTTGGAGCAAATTGCAGGCGGCGTTTCGACGGGTGACTTGTGCGCTGCTCTGCGTTGAGATGTCGGGGCCGCTTGTAGATTGATGCGGTAAAGGTGGGTGCGAGCACCCGCCCTACGGTTGCGGCGGCGTTTAGGTTGCCGGGGGTAGATGCTTGCGGAGCAGCACGGCGTCGGGCGGGGTCCAGCCTTGCTGGCGGTAGAACTCCTGCGCGGCGCGCCAGACGTCGGCAATGATTAGCGGGCAGCCTTCGTCGGCGAGGCGTTGCTCGATGACGGCGAGGAGGGCGCTGGCGTGGCCTTGGCCTCTGCTGCTCGGGGCGACGATGAGTTCGCTGAGGTAGCCGCGGAAGCCGAGGTTGTGGGCGCAGGCGAAGCCGGCGATGGGGGGCGTGGGTTGGGTTTGCACTGCTGGGCTAGCCAGCAGTGGCACGGTTTCGGGCTCGGCGGCGGCTAGGGTGACGAAGGCAATCGTCGTCGAGGCGGCGAGCGTGCGGGCGATGAGCTCGGGCGACCAACTGGGGTGCCAAAAGGCTGGTTCGGCTTGCATGAGCTGCGCGATGGCTGCGGCGTCGGCGGGCTCGGCGAGGCGAATGGCGACGACGCTTGGCGGTTGGTTCATGGGGGCATCATACTGGATGCCTTGGAGCGCGGGCGAACTGTGCGTTCACCACGGAGGCGCGAAGATCTCGAAGGAGCACGAAGAGTTGTAGGGTGGGTGGTTCACCCACCTTCAACGCCTGCCGCGTGTGATCTTTTGAATCGAGGTCGATTGGCTGGCGTGACGGCGGGTCGTTTTCAGCTGGGCAAGGTGGGTGCGAGCACCCACCCTACGGTGGCGGCGAGGCGGATGGTTCTTTCGGGAGCGTGAGATGACGCGGCCTCGGTTTACTTTGCGAATGGCGCTCGTGTTGACGGCCATCGCCGCGGCGGTGGCGTGGCAGGGGAGCATTGTGCAGCGGCGGAAGGGGGCGCTCCACGATGCGATGGGGTACGCGAACGTTACCGTCATTCCGGGCGATCGCGGCGCGGGCTCGCGGAATCGGCCGAACGCGATTCGGCAGTTGTTTGGGGACGAGTCGATCCTCTCGATTTTTCTGCCGAAAGAAGTGCCGGAGCCTGAGGTGGAGCGGTTGCGGCGGCTGTTTCCGGAAGCGGAGGTGGAGCGACGGGAATTGACCGTGCCGTTGTCGACTTGAAGGTGGTCGCAGATACGCGCTAAGCGGCGAGCAGTAGCGCGCAGCCTCGACCGAGCTAGGTCGGGGCTAGTGGGATGGCTGTCGTCGACCAATGTTGCGACAATGGTTGCGTTTGATCGCCCTTCGCTTGAGTGCTGCCGCTGATGTCGCTTGCCGCCCGTTGTTTGCGTGAGTTCACGGCGAAAGTTCGCGCGAAGGGTGAGGGCTACTTCAAGTCGCGGGCGGTGCAGTGGAGCGGCGTCGATTCCCACTCGGCGGTCGGCACGGTGCGGGGGAGCGGGCCTGAGCCGTATCGCATCGTCATTAATTGGTCGCAGCCGCGGACGGGAGTCGTGGCGAGTTGCACCTGCCCCTATTACGAAGGGGGCGACTTCTGCAAGCATCTGTGGGCGGGGCTGCTGAAGATCGACGCCGAGGGTCTGGCTGCTGGGCTCGATGCTGAGCTTGGCGAATCGAACGCTCCGCTCGCGCTCATTCATCGCTTCGAACGCAACGTCGACGACGATGATGATGACGAAGACTCTTGGGACGTGAGCGACGCGCAGGCGGAGCAAGCCGAGCGCGCGGCGTGGCAGGTTGGCCGCTGGGGCGGGATTGGCGATGCGTATGGGAGCATGCCGCGAGCGGGAGATGCGTCGGAGGCGGGCGATGCGTCGGCGGGGTTGTCGTTGCCGATTGTCGACGTGACGCCGCGCGGCGTGCTGCGGATCTTTCCGGCGCCCGATGCGACGGGGTTCCCGCACTATCACAAGGCCGATCGACTCTACGCGGAGGCGGCGTTCGATTACGACGGGGTTGAAGTCGGGCTCGAGGCGTGGTTGCCGACGGTGTTTGATGCGGCGGGCAACCGTGTGATTCGTCGCCACGAAGCGGCGGAGGAGCGGCTGATTGGGCAGTTGTCGCAGCTGCGCGTGGGGCCGCAGCGGCCGCTCTATTACTACGATCCGCCGGGCAACGTCGAGTTCGCGCTGAAGAAGTTCGACGACGTCGTGCGCGGGTTGGCGGAACTCGGCTGGGCGATTGAAGCCGAGGGGCGGCCGGTGCGGCGGGCCGGGCAGACGCAGGCGGTCGTGCGGAGCGGCGTCGATTGGTTTGATCTTGACCTGTCGGTCGAGTTTGGCGGCGCGGCGATTCCGTTGCCGCGATTGCTCGCGGCGCTGCAGCGGAAAGAGCGGTTCGTCGTGCTCGACGACGGTTCACAGGGATTGCTGCCGGAGGAGTGGCTGGCGCGGTGGGGGCCGTTGGCCGAGCTGGCGGAGGTCGAAGGGGATCAGCTGCGGTTTCGGCCGTCGCAGGCGATGTTACTCGACGTGCTGCTCGCGGAGCGGGGCGATGAGATTCGGCTCGAAGTCGATCGGCAGTTCGTGCGGGTGCGCGATCGGCTGCGGTCGTTTGCGGGCGTGGAGCCGCGCGCGGCGCCGGCTGATTTTCGCGGCGAGTTGCGCGGCTATCAGCGCGAAGGGTTGGGATGGCTCGCCTTCCTCGCAGAGTTCGGGCTTGGCGGTTGTTTGGCCGATGACATGGGGCTCGGCAAAACGGTGCAGGTGTTGGCGTGGCTGGCGGGGCGGCAGTCGCAGCGGCAGCGAAGCGCGGAGCATCGGCCGACGCTGGTGGTGGCGCCGAAGAGCGTCGTCTTCAATTGGCTGCAAGAGGCGGAGCGGTTCGCGCCGCAGTTGCGGGCGGTTGATTACACCGGGACGCAACGGCACGATCGGGTGGGAGTGTTCGCCGACGCCGATCTTATCGTCACCACCTACGGCACGATGCGGCAAGACATTGAGCTGTTGCGCGAGCAGCCGTTCGACTATGTGATTCTCGACGAGGCGCAGGCGATCAAGAATCCGCAGTCGGTGTCGGCGAAGGCGGCGCGGTTGCTGAACGCCGCGCATCGGCTCGCGCTCACCGGCACGCCGGTCGAGAATCGGCTGAGCGATTTGTGGTCGATCTTTGAGTTTCTCAATCCGGGGATGCTCGGACGCAGCCGGACGTTGCAGGCGTTCACCGGCGGCGGTGAGGAACGGCTCGAACCGCTGCGGCGGGCGTTGGCGCCGTTCATCTTGCGGCGGACGAAGGACGAGGTGCTCAAGGAACTGCCGGAGAAGACGGAGCAGACGCTGTTCGTCGACCTGCTGCCAGCGGACCGCAAGCGATACAACGAGCTGCGCGAACACTATCGGGCGTCGCTGCTCAAGCAGGTGGAGGCGGAGGGGATGAAGGCGGCGCGGATGCATGTGCTCGAGTCGTTGCTGCGGTTGCGGCAGGCGGCGTGCCATGGCGGGCTGCTTGACGCGAAGCTGGCGAGCAAGCCGAGCGCGAAGCTGGAGACGCTGTTGGAGCAGGTCGAGGAGATTGTCGCCGAGGGGCACAAGGCGATTGTCTTCTCGCAGTTCACGAGCTTGCTGGCGATTGTGCGAACTCAACTCGATGCGCAGGGCGTGGCGTACGAGTATCTCGACGGAAAAACTCGCAACCGGCAACAGCGCGTGGAGCGCTTTCAGAACGACGCGGCGTGCCCGTTGTTTCTGGTGAGCTTGAAGGCGGGCGGCACGGGGCTGAACCTCACCGCGGCCGATTACGTGTTTCTGCTCGACCCGTGGTGGAATCCGGCGGCGGAGGCGCAGGCGATCGATCGGGCCCACCGGCTCGGCCAACAGCGGCCGGTGTTTGCGTATCGGCTCGTGGCCCGCGATACGGTGGAGGAGAAGATTTTGCAGTTGCAGCAGCGGAAGCGGCGGCTGGCGGATGCGATCATCAGCGGCGACGGCGGGCCGCTGGCGGGAATGACGGCGGCGGAGTTGGGGATGCTGTTGAGTTGAGGGAGACTTGGTATGCGAACGCCGGAAGCGATGGTTGAGTATTTCGCAGAGCGGATTGGGCTCATCTACTACCACATGCCGTTGGCGTACGGCGGGAGCGGCGCCGGCGTCGAAGTGTTGCTTCACGCCCATCACGATGCTTGGGCGCATCTGGTCGAGTTCGACGGTGATTGGCGCGACGCTTGGTGGAAACGGCTGGAGGCGGAGGATTGCGGATCGGCGAATTTTTCACACCGTTATGCAATGAACCATCCAGGGGCGCCCGAAGCGGAAGTGGCGGCGTACGTCGTGAAGCATTGGCGCGTCGTGAGCGACGAGCTGGGCGTACCGATTCCGCACGAGCGACTGCGGGCGGAGTTTGATGAGTGGGGGCGTGAGCGGTTGAAGTGAGCGCTGCGGGCGTTTTGCTATTCGGCGATGCGGATGTCGTAGGTTTCAAGCAACGTCCCTTGTTGCTGCTTCAGTCGCAGAATCGCGAGTTGATAGTCGGCGAGCGACTGTTCGTGGGCGATGGCGGCGTCGGCGCTGCGCTCTTGGGCTTGCAGCAATAGATCGAGCGAAACGCGACCGATGAGATAGGTCGCTTCTACAGCCGGAACTTCATCGTCGCTGGCTTGGCGACGGTTGGCGTTTGTTTCGAGGATGCCGTAGGCGAGATCGAGCGAACGGACGGCGCTCGCGAGTTGAGACGTCACGGAAAGCTGCAGGTCTTTGAGCACGGCGGCTTCGCGTTTGGCGAGTAGGTCGTGGTGTCTTGCGGTGGTGTTGGCGAGTCGTTGCGAAAGGTCGAGCTTTTCTGTTTCGACGACGGCCTGCTGCGATTTCTCGGAAACTGCTTCACTCTCTTTCAGTTGCTTATCTTGTTCGCGGACTTCAATCCGCTTGGTGAGCGCTCGCGTGCGCACTGACTCCCAATCGAGTTTGAGGTCGTTTGCATTAGGGGCACTGCTGGCACTGATCAAGCGGCCGTCGTTCGCCGAAAGACCCATCGCACTGCGTAGTTCCGCTTCTGCCACGAGAAGGCGAGATTGAGCGACCTGCACTTGATTCTTGCTGTAGAAGAACTGACCGCGGCTTTGGGCCTCTTCCGATTGCGTACCCCCTTCAGCCGAGACGGCGAACTTGGCTTTGACACGGCGCCAAGTTTCGAGGGCGGCCTGCTGGGTGTTCCGCCGCGCTGCTAGTTCTTGGTTGGCCAAGCGAAGCTTCCAGTATCGCTCCGCGATCTCCGCGATTCGCTTCTCAACCTGATGCTGGAAATCAATCGGCGGCTGTGGCTCGCCTAAGTTCTGCGAAATGACGAGCGTGCCGTCGGCGTTGCGCGCAATGCGATAGTTGCGATCATTCTCTATCGCTAGGTGGATGCATTCATTGAAAGTTAGTTTCCAATGCTTTAACTCGCCCGCATCGAGAGGCGTCTCGGTCGGTTTGCGGGCGGGCGTCGCTGGTTTGTCGGGCGTTGAAGGGGGCGCGTTCGGCAGCACGATGAGTCGTGCGCCGTCGCGCTCAACTAGCACGCCGTTGATGACGGAGCCGTCTTTCAGCGTGATGGTGCAGGGCTCCGAGTTGTCGGCGTTAGGCTCCGTTGTTTTGTTGGTTGCTGGCGGCGGTGCGGGTTCCGAGGTAGCGGGTTCTGAGGTAGCCGCGGCAGGCGCGAGGAGGCAGGTGACGATGAGGGCCGCTCCGTAGAAGACGCGACTCCATCTACTGAGCGGTTGGATCAAAATTGGCGTGCCGATCCGCTCGAACCGTCGCCGCAGCGACCGTCGCGAGCCCCAACCAGTAGCGCCGGGGGCGAGGGCTGTGTCGCCGGCGAGGAGGTCGAGCGTTTGCAAGAGCGCTTGGCCGTAGCCGCGGCGGAGGGCGGGGAAGCGGCGGAGCACGTCGGCGTCGCAGCACTCTTCTTCGGCGGCGTGGAGGTGGCGACGGGCGAACCACGCGGTCGGGCACCACCAGTAAGCGATGGTCGCGGCGAGTTCGAGCCAGCGGGTCCAGCCGTCGCGACGGCGGAGGTGCGTTAGTTCGTGGGCGATCACGGCGTCGAGGGCGTCGGCGTTGAGTGAGTCGACGAGCGCGGCGGGCAGGACGACTGTCGCGTGGCGACCGAGCGACCAGGCGAAGGGGGCGACGCGGCCGGCGACGATACAGATGCGCGGTGAGTTAGGAAGGCCGAGCTCCGCGGCGAGCGCGGAGGCGCGTTGTTCCAGTGCCGTAGGGCAGGGGAGGGCGCGGGCGAGCCAGCGGTGGAGGCGGACGATGCGAGTGAGAGAGATAAGGCTGAGCAGCGAGCTGCCGGTGAGCCAGATGATGGCGAGGTTTTGGAGTGGGGTGAAGGGGAAGGCGTGTGGCGTGATGGCGGGGAGTGGTGCGGTTGATTCGGCGACGGGGGCGATCGACGGCGCGATCGTTTGAGTGGTGGTGGACGTCGCGGGGGCCGCCGTAGCTGCCGCGCTGATGGCGACGTTGTTCGCGATTGGCTTCGAATCGCTGGGTTCGATCGCGACGGATTCAACTGTAACGGTCGGCGTTGAAGGCACGCTCGGCTGCAGCCAAGCAACCTCCACTGGAATAAACAGGAGCGGCGGCGTGACTAACTTCAGCAGCACCGCCAGCCAAGCGAGCCGTGCGACGTACGGGTTTTTCCACGCGACGGTCACGATGAGCGCGACCCCCGCGAGGAGCGTCGCGAGGGCGGCGTTTAGCAGCCCGGCCGAGATGAGTCCATCCATCGTGCGGTTCTCCAACGTGCAAATCGCCTTGCGGCGACGAATGGGGCGTTACTCTCCGAGCAATTTTCGCAGTTCTTGCCGTTCGCGGCGGGTGAGGCCGCGGGCGTTGACGAGGTGCATCACGAACGGCGTGAGCGAGCCGTCGCTCAGTTTCTCGGCCATCGCTTCGAGCTGTTCGCCGGCAAAGGCCTCGGCGGTGATCGTCGCGCGGAACAGGTGAGCCGGGGTCGCTCGCTCTCGCTCTACGAGGCCCTTGGCTTCGAGTCGGCTGATGAGCTTCTGTACCGTCGCGACGTCGGAGGGCGAGCCGTCGGGGTAGAGACGTTCGACGATCTCGCGGGCGGCGAGCGGCGCGGCGTCCCACAACGTCTTGAGGACGGCGAGCTCGGCGTCGGTGACGTGTCGGGGCGCCTTGGCCATGTGCGTCGTGTGCGAAGGTCGATTTGTAGACGTGTTGTCTATGTGGGAGTGTAGACGATCTGTCTATTCAACGCAACGACGTTCTGAAATCGACTGCAGGCCGACTGGTTTGAGCGATTGCAAGCAGATGCTGTCGCGGCCGGGGTGGCCGAAAATGGCGAGTGCTCAAACGTGCACTGCCGCTGTATAAACGAACTGACCGGTCAACAAAGCAGGCGGCGAGTGCACATCGCCGACTGCCGGACGTTTTGGCGAATCGTCGCTGAAGCTTCCGAAGAATTTCAGTCGCGGCTGATTGTTTTGGATTGACTTACTTCATGGCGAGCGATGCTTTTGACTTGGTGCAATGCATCGCCTCGACTGCACTGAAAGGATGACTGAAATGTCCGAAGTGAACATTAGCGAACTGAACGACTCGCAGGTGATCGGCTGGCTGAATCGCGGCGGGTTGAAGGCGTCGGCAGACGGCGAGATCGGTTTGTGGAACGAAGCGGAGAGTGCGCTGGGCGCGCTGTCGGCAGCGCAAGTGCGAACCGGCGTCTCGAGCGGCAACTCTCTGCAGTTGCAAGCGCGAGACGTCGACGGCACGTCGTGGACCTCGTTCCTGACGCTCACGGCCGGCAATACGCCGACGTGCGCGATCGATCGCACCGTCATTGGCGCCACGACGCCGGCTGCGGCGACGTTTACGACAATCAACGGCAAGACGCCGAGCGCGTTCGGTTTGTCGTTGTGGGACGCCGCCGACGCTGCCGCGGCGCGCAGTACCTTGGGAGTGAACAAGCACTACATGAGCTTGTCTCAGTCGTCGGGATCCGCCATCGGCGACGGCGACACGCGGTATGTGACGGAGGCGATCCTCACCACCGCGGAGGGGTATGCGACGCGACTCTACCCGATGCATACGGGAACGATCACTCGGGTGATCGTTCAGACTTCGTGCCAGGCGGTGAATGGCAGCAACGAGACGGCGACCGTTTACCTGCGGAAGAACGCGTCGAGCGACACGACGCTTTCGTCGAGCGTGCAGTTTAACTCCGCCCGGCAGGTCTACGACGTCACGGGGCTGAACGTGTCCGTCTCCAGTGGCGACTACTTCACGTTCAAGGTCGCCTTCCCGACCTACGCGACGAATCCGACGGGCGTTCTCATGCGGATTGATGTGGAAATTACGTACTAGCGCCAGCAGTCGCACGATCCGATCGGCGAGATCGAGCGGTTGCCGCGCGGTGAGCGTTGGTCCGTTACCATTTCGTTGACCGGAGTGCTGGTGGAACTGCCGCGATGCGTCGCTTGTCGCTCTGCAGGAGCGGCAAGCGGCGGCGCGGTTTGAGTTGGCATCGATACAGAAATATCACCGAGCAGCGGAGGGCATTCTTATGCCGCATATCATTGATAGCAACGGCGCACGCGTCGTTGATTCGTTTGACAATTCAGTCATTCTAGGGACGACCATCATTTCGCCGTCGTTAATTGCGGTTACCGGCGATTGCGAGATTGGGAATGTTCAGGCGTGGCCGATTTATGAAGTTGTGTTTTCAATCACGGGCGGCGCCGATCAAGCGTTGTTTGAGATTGATTCCGCGACGGGGGCGTTGGCGTTTCTTACGCCGCCGAACGCTCACTCTCCTGCCGACGCCGATCTCGACAATGTTTACGAAGTTGAGGTGACGGCCAGTCAGGGAGGTTCTAGCGACGCTGTGACGATTGAAGTCACCGTGATCGGCACGCGTGGCGTACCGACGGGGGAGCTACTGCAAGTCGCCGTCGACACGCAGCGAGCGACGGGTCGCAATGTCGTCATGGCGGCTGGGCAGTTGTTGATCCCGGAGACCATTTCGACTCCGTTTGTGGCCGGAGGTAGGGTCCAGGGGAAGGGGGAAGGCGAACCCATCGATACCTACGCGCACCCACTGCAAGGGATTGGGACGCAGTTGATTTGGGAGGGGCCTCGCGAGGTCGCGGATGAAGATCCGATGATCGGGCTGTATGGCGCGTACTGGGAGCTCGACGGCTTCTCGATGTATGGCGCTCAACGCTATCGGATGGACTTGCAGACCGAACCGGAGCCCGACTTGCAACCGCTCCCCAAAGCGCCGGTCGGCATTCTCGTGAACCGTCCCGGAGACCGACAAGGGCTTGGGGTGGGCAAGCACCACTTGAGCAATATGTTCTTGTCTTACTTTCGTACGGCAATTCAGCATGCCACTGACAACATTCACGAGCTGAACTGCGAGCAATGTTTGCACACGAACCTGTCGATCGATCGATGCGACGTCGGCGTGCTCGTGAGAAATGATCAAAGCCTGGGGCACACGTTTGTCGACCTCGACGTGTACGGGACGCCGGTGATTTTCAAATACCAGGCTGGCGGCGATTTGACGGTGTTCCGGATGTTCACTCCCAGCGAGTGCACGATTCTCCAGTTCGACCCTGTTCAGAGCGGAGTCGGATTTGGACACAATAACGCGGTGTACTCTTTCGATTCCGTCGAGTTGGACTATGCTGCGGGCAACACGATGCTCGTCGACATGCCGCCGGGTTACTACGACGCCGATATTTTCTTTAACAACGTGCGCTTCCAGTACATCGGCTACACGAGCCCCGCGGCTGTAGTCTCGGGGAATACGCGGCTGACGATCCGCGATGCGAGAAAGCTGCAGGCCGGCATGTTCGCTTGGAACAACCCGTTCGAGACGACGTTGCCGAGCATCATCATCGACAACTCGCGGGCCTGGAAGTATCCGGGATTGTCAACGCCTCAGGATGTGAACAGTGTGCTCGACCTGTTCGACGTCACGAATTCGATTGGTCAGTGCCATGTTCGAGTGACGAATCTGCGTCACCACGGCACCGGCGAGAATCTGCCGGACTTCGAAGACGTGTTGGGGACGCCGGTCTAGCGCAACTCTCGCTGGAGTTGGATTGGCTTGGCCGGCATCGGCGTTGCGGAAGCATTCGCAGCTCCGCCGACTTGGACCCATGGTCTCAAGTCGGCGGAGCTGTATTTTCAAACATTGCGAATACGCATCGTTGCCTCGGAGGCGAGCAACGAAATTGCTGGTCGCTTATTTCTTCTCCGGCAAACTCGCGTGAAAGCCGGCTTTGTGGAGGGCCTTCAGTGCGGCCTTCGCTTCAAAGTCGCCTTCGATCACGAACGATTCTTCCTTCGGCTTGCAGGTGTCGGCGGTGACGCCGTCGCACTCGGCGAGGGCGGCTTTGATCGCCTTCGTGCAGGCGCCGCAGCAGTTGTGAACGGCGGTCACTTCGAGGCTTTTAACTTTGCCCTTCGGCGCCTTCGCCTTCGGCCACTTCACTTCTTTGCTGCTGAGCTCGCCGTGGAAACCGGCGGCGGCGATTTGGTCGACGGCGGCTTGGATGGCGGCTGTGTCGGCGGCGACGAGTTCGACCTTGCCGGCGTCGCCGTCAACGGCGCACTTCACTTCAGCCGGATGTTCCTTGTCATCAGCCGTCTTGGCGACGGCCTTTTCGATGGCGACCGCACAGCCTTTGCAGCAGATGTGGACGCCTTCGATGGTGACGGTTTCATCGGCGCGGGCGGCGCTGCCGAACAGCGAGACGGCGGCCAGGGTCGAGACGGCGGTCACGGTGCGAAGAAACTGATTCATGGCAAAACTCGTTAAGTGGGACGCGATGCGTCGTGATGAGCGCTGGCTGAACCTACGACGCCTATCAGCGTAACGCATCGGCGCCGCGGCGTCGATTGTGCGCGCAAACGCCGGAATGCGTTGATGTTGGGGCGCCGCGATTGAGCGGCGACCGGCACAGATCGTCGGTTCAAACGACCGGCTTCTCGGACCGTTGATGAGAGCCTTGGTATTGGGCGCTTCCTTGGCAACGTTCGGCGTCCTGCCGCGACTTATGTTCGATGAGGATCTGCGGCCCGGAGGATTCTTTTTGCGTCCGCAGTTTCACTTGGCCATGGCAGTAGAGACAGCGGATCTCGCGAGAAGCGTCGGGGGAGAGATCGGCGACGCCGAGTTGTACCCAGCGCATTTCCTTCTTGCCGTCGATTTTGTGGAGGCGCTTTTCCTCGCACCGGACCATCATGTCTTTCGCCATGGAACTCTTTCCGTGAGGGCGAACCGATCGTCGGCTCGCCATGCTTGCTATTTGGCGCCGCGAGTTTTCTTGCGGGGTTCGACGCCTTCAAATTTCTTAAGCGAATCGCAGCGAATCTTCGTGCTGATTCGCTGCAAGGCGACTTGCGCCTCGAGGCCGCCGCGATCGACAAAGAGAATCTCACCCACTTCGCCTTCTTCGGTAAGAACCTTTTCGCCCTTTTTGAACGTCATCTGATGCTCGTCGGTTTGGTCGAGGGGGAGAACGAAAGCGAAGCAGGCAGGCGTCAGCTGTAGGGCGCCTTCGGTTTGAGCTGCGGCATCCAGGCGGCGCGCGGCGGGCCCGTCGGTGCGGCGCTTGCGCGCTGGAGATTGAACTCGGCCTCGGTTCGCCAGGCGGCGACGCCGGTGGCGCCGTCGCAGGTCTCGATGACCAGATAGTCGCCCAACTTGGCCTCGCCGTTGATGGCGAGTTTGGCGTTCGGCGGGATGGCGCGGCCGCTGAGATTCACGAGGGTGTGTTGTGTCATTACCCCCACTGTAGTCGTTCGACGCGCGGCGACGGCGTTAATTCCGCCGCTTTGGCGGGGAAAGGACGCAAGCTGGCGCCTCAGGAGGCCTGGGAGGCTTCCCGAGGGCCGCCAGCATTGCGATTTAGGGATGTGATGTCACCAACTCAGGCTGAAAGGCCTGCCTAAGTCGTTTCCGCACGCTCTTTCGCCGGCGCCGTGAAAACGGCCATCGAGCAAGGACGCAGCTTATACGCCCGCGCAGTGGCGATGCTCTTCGCGTCGACCTTACCCTCGGTCGCCGTCTTGGGCGGCTCCCTCGGTTCTTCGATCGCCGTATCGAACAGGCATTCCCATTCAACGTCCCCTTCGAGCTCCGGCAACGCGAACGGAATCTCCGTTGCATGGTCGGCGTTGAAGAGGATGACGACGTGGTCGCCGATGATCGGCTCGCCGTATTCGTCGTTGTCGACCAGGCCGCCGTTGAAATGGACGCCGAGGCAGCGAACGTGCGGCGTGTTCCAGGCGTCGTCGGCCATCTCCTTGCCGCTGGGGTCGAGCCAGACGATTTCAGGGGCTTCGTTGCCGCGGATCGATTTGCCGTGAAAGAAGCGGCGGCGGTGGAAGCTCGGCTGCGCTTGCCAGATGGCGATCACCTTCTTGGTGAACTCCAGTAGTTTCTTCTGGCGTTCGTCGAGCGTCCAACTCAGCCACGTCAGTTCGTTGTCTTGGCAGTAGGTGTTGTTGTTGCCTTGCTGCGTGTGGCTCCGCTCGTCGCCGGCGAGCAGCAGCGGAATGCCTTGCGAGAGAATCAGCGTCGCAAGCATCGAGCGTTTTTTCCGCTCGCGCAGCTCGTTGATCTTCGGATCGTCGGTCGGCCCCTCGGCGCCGCAGTTCCAGCTGTCGTTGCCGTCGGCGCCGTCGCGATTGTTCTCGCCATTCGCTTCGTTGTGCTTGCCGTCGTACGACACGAGGTCGTTGAGCGAAAAACCGTCATGAACCGTGATGAAGTTGATGCTCGCGTGCGGGCGGCGGCCGCCCCACTCGTAGAGATCGCTCGAACCGCTGATGCGGGTGGCGAACTCCGACGCGACGCCGCCGTCTCCCTTCCAGAAGCGGCGGACGCAATCGCGGTACTTGCCGTTCCACTCCGACCAGAGGATGGGGAAGTTGCCGACCTGGTAACCCCCGTCGCCTAGATCCCACGGCTCGGCGATCAGCTTTACTTGGCTGAGCACCGGGTCTTGGTGAATGATGTCGAAGAACGCGCCGAGCTTGTTCACTTCGTGCAGTTCGCGGGCGAGCGTGCTCGCAAGGTCGAAGCGGAACCCGTCGACGTGCATCTCGAGCACCCAGTAGCGGAGGCTGTCCATGATCAGCTGCAGCACGCGCGGGTTCTGCATGCTGAGCGTGTTGCCGCAGCCGGTGTAATCCATGTAGTAGCGGGCGTCGGGCGCCAGGCGGTAGTAGCTGGCGTTGTCGATGCCGCGGAAGCAGTAGGTGGGGCCCATCTGGTTCCCCTCGGACGTGTGGTTGTACACCACGTCGAGGATCACCTCGATGCCGGCGTCGTGGAGGTTGGCCACCATCGACTTGAATTCCATCAACACGTCAGCAGGCCGATCGGCGGCGGCGTACGTCGGCTCCGGCGCGAAGAAGCTAAGCGTGTTGTAGCCCCAGTAGTTGATGAGGCCGCGCTCCACGAGCGGACGGTCATCCCCTTTCGCATGGATTGGCAGCAGCTCGACGGCGGTGACGCCGAGTTCCTTCAGAAAGCGAATCGCCGGTTCCGAGCCGACGCCGGCGTAGGTGCCGCGCAGATCCTCGGGAATCTCTTCGTTCAGTTTCGTAAAACCTTTGACGTGCATCTCGTAGATGAGCGTCTTGTGCGACGGCGTGTTCGGCGGACGATCGTCGCCCCACGAAAAGGCTTCGTCGACGACGCAGCCGAGCGGGCCGTCGGCTCCGCTGTCGAGATCGCTGAACGAGAGATCGCCCTCTTTGCTGTTGAGTACGTAGCCTGAGATCGCGTCGGTCGGCTTGATCGTCCGCGCGAGCGCCTTCGCGTAGGGATCGAGCAGCAACTTGTTTGGGTTGAAGCGGTGGCCATTTTCCGGTTCGTATGGGCCGTGCACGCGGTAGCCGTAAACCTGCCCCGGCCGAATGTCGGGGAGGTAGCAGTGCCACACCATATCGGTATGTTCGACAAGCGTGATTCGCTCAGCCTCTTTTTCATCGTCGGCTGAGTTGTAGAGACAAAGCTCGACCTTGGTGGCGTTTTCGCTATAGAGGGCGAAGTTCACGCCCTTGCCGTTCCATGTGGCGCCGAGAGGGTAGGGTCGTCCTGGCCAGATACGCATATAGGTGTCGGGGTTCGGGTGTCGGGGTTCAGGAATTCAAATACAAGTTGTCATCACTCACCGCGGCTCGCAGCATCAACCGCGAGCCGCTGGCCTTGTGCCAGCGGTCTTCGTTAACAGCGCCACCGGCAAAACCGCAAACAGTTCCCGCGCCGCCAGCGTCAATGTATCGCCGTTTGGCGTCGCTTCCACTGTTTGTCCGGAAAGCTCGCAGCGCCACGCGGCGCCAAACTCAGCAGGAAGTATCACCGCAGCGTCGCCCCACTCGGCACGCCAGCCGGCGGCAGCGTTTTTGTTCTGCTTGCCATGCGCGAACAACTGGAAATGTCGCGGCACGACGATGATTGCCCAATCGTCGCCGTCGCGGCGGGCGAACGCGAACAAGTGGTCGGCTAGTTCGCCGGTGGTTTCGAATGCGATGTACTCGCCGTGCGTGAACAGCGATTTCTTGCGGCGCCGGGCCGCGAGCGACTGTTTTGTGACCAGCAGTTTCACGCGCGGATCAGGCCAGGCAGCGGTGAGTTCCTTCGCGAGGCCGGGCAGGTCGCGCTCCACGTGGCGTTCCACTTCGGCAAGAACCGCGGTCCGCGTCGCGTAGTCGACCGGCCGGCGATTGTCGGGATCAACCAAACTAAAATCCCACAGCTCCGTCCCTTGATAAAAATCGGGGGCGCCGGGGAGCGTCGCCTTCAGCACCACTTGCGACAGCGAGTTCACGAACCCCGCGTCGGCGATCTCCGCGACGAACTGCGTGAGATCCGTTTGAAACGCCGCCGCCTCGGGACCGAGGATCTTTCGCACGAAGTCGAACACGAGCGTTTCGTAATCCTCCGACGGGTTCATCCACGAGGTGTGGAGCTTCGCCTCGCGGAGCGCCTTTTCCATGTACTGCACGATGCGGTTGCAATACGCCTCGCGGGCCGCGTCGTCCATTGGCGTCACCGGCCAGGTGCCGACGAGCGTCTGGTAGATGAGGTATTCCTCGTTCGCGTCGGGAATTGGCTCGCCATCCCAATTCTCAAGGAAGCGGCGATTCATCTGCCGCCAGAGGAGGACCGCTTCTTTCCAGCGAACCGAGATTTCCGAAAGGACGTGCAGCCGCGCGCGGACGTCTTCGCTCCGCTTCGTGTCGTGCGTCGACGAGGCCGACATGCCGTGGGGCCAGACGGTCGCGCGGTGATGCATGAGACGGTGGAACTCTTCGACCGCGATGCCGGTGGCTTCGAGTTCGCCGCCGACTTCGTTGAGCGAAGCGAGCGGATAGAACCGGTAGAACGCCGTGTCTTCGACTCCCTTCGCCGCGATCGGGCCGCTGACTTGTTGCAGTTTCAGCGCGAAATGCCGCCACGCTTCGCGGTCCTCCGGGCTGAGGTTCGTCGGAAATTGCAGGAGCAGCACCGAAGCGATGAAGTCGAACAACGACCGCGACATGCTCGGGTTGCGGCGCTTAGCCCAGCGAATGGCGAGGCCGATGCGGCGGTGATCCTCTTCGCTCGCTTCCCAACCGCGGGGCGGGACGTAGGTGCGGTAGACGGCGAGGCAGGCGATCACTTCCTGCAGCGATCGGAGCAGCGTCGGCAGCGTGAAGTCGCGCGAGGCGCGTTGCCGCTGTGCGATGCGGTAGAGCCGCGCGGCGAGCATTTGCATTTCGCTGAGCATCGCGACGCTGGCCGCTTCCTTCTTGCTCTCGTAGAAAATCTCGGCCGCCGTTTCTTCGACGCCGGAGAGTTCTTCGTACGCGGCGTGGATCTCTTTCACTCCTGCGGCATCGACGAGAAGTTGACTCACAAGGTTGATGAACTCGTAGCCGGTGGCGCCTTGCACGACCCAGTCGGTCGGCAATTGCTCGCTGCCGGAGAGAATCTTCTCGGCGACGATGTAAAGCTGCCCCGCCGCGTCGCGCGTCGCTTCGGGTTGCGAGCGGCGATAGAGCGTTTGGAGATTCTCGAAGTACTGGGCCGGATCGAGCAAGCCGTCGGGGTGATCGATCCGCAAGCCGGTCGCGAGGCCGCGCTCCAGCAGGGAGCCGACCAGTCGGTGGACCATTTCGAATACCTGCGGATCTTCGACGCGGATCGCCGCCAGTTCGTTGATGTCGAAGAAGCGGCGGTAGTTGATCTCATCCGAGGCGACCCGCCAGTAAGCGAGTCGGTAGCACTGGGCCCGCAGCAATTCTTCGAGGCGATCAAAACTGCTCGGCTGGCCGACGACGCCATTCATTTCCTCGATCGCGGCCGTGAGGGCCTCGGCGACGCGCGGCCGCTTCGTGACGAGATGGGCGAGCCGGCGGCGGGCGATCCGTTGTTCGCGGTAACGATTGCGTAGGGCTTGGGCGGAGCAGTCTTCAGAAGCGGGCAAGTGCCGCAGTTGGGCGATGATGCTTTCGAGTTCAGTCAGTTCGATGCGGGCTTGGCGACGCTCGGGCCCGGCCGCAACGCCGTCGTGGGCCGCCTCGGCAAGTCGCGCGACCACCAGTTCCAGCACTGCCGGCCAGGTGCGCGGGGCGAGCGGGAAGCGGCGATCGAAATATTCGATCTGCAGGCGACGCTCGACGTAGACGACTTTCAGTTCGCCCTGTTCGAGCGTGGCCCCGAACGATTGCCCCAACACTGGTTGCAGCACGCGATGCTTGAGCGTTTGCGGAATCGCATCCCAGTCGATGTCGAAGAATTTGGCCCAGCGGGCGCCTTCGCCATTCTCGAGCACGTCGAGCCAGTAGCGATTGCCCGAGTCGTTGATCCCCATGTGGTTGGGTACGACGTCGAGGATGATGCCCATGCCGGCCGCGCGAGCTTCTTCGGCCATGCGCACGAGCTCAGCCTCGCCGCCGAACGCTGGCTCGATCGCGCCATGGTCGACGACGTCGTAACCATGCGTGCTGCCGTCGCGAGCGCGGAACAGCGGACTGAGGTAGAGGTCGCTGACGCCGAGCTGCTGCAAGTAGGGAATCAACTCACGAATCTGCTCGAAGCCAAATGACTCCGACAGCTGCAGGCGATAGGTCGCCAGCGGAATTCGATTGACCCGCGATGCGTGATTGATAGGGGACGCCTCGGTTGTGGCTGGCATCTTGCTAAGCTGGACCGACATCAACGTTATAACGTTCCTGGCGTGTGAAGGCCGTTGCGGGAGGCGAAGGCAGCAAAGTAACGTGGATGAAAGTGGCGTGGGTAAATGGTGAGCGGTCGAATCGTTCGCCGTATGGAATGCGACCAGTCGTTAGGCGGGAGCGATTGGTATGTGAGTTGCGAATTCGTTTCGGTCCTGCCGAAGTCCCGCCTAGCGAGCAAAGGATGTGCCAAATGTCGACGATCACCGCCACGCCGCGTAAACTCCCCGCTGGAGCTGAAACTACCAAGCGGGGCGTCCACTTCCGCCTCTGGGCGCCACGCCATCAAAAGGTCGAGCTGGTTCTCTTCGAACCAGATGGCCAGACCGTTCGTCGGGTTTCGTTGATGGAACCCGAAACGGATGGTTATTACGCCTTATTCGATGCTGACGCTCGCGCGGGCGACCTATACGGCTACCGCATCGATGGGCATCAGCGGGCATTTCCAGATCCCACGTCACGCTATCAACCGCTAGGCGTGCATAGCCCTTCGCAAGTGGTCGATGCGCGAGAATACAAGTGGAACGACGCCGCTTGGCCCGGCGTAAAGTTGCCGGGGCAGGTGATGTACGAGTTGCATGTCGGCACGTTCACGCCCGAGGGAACGTGGGCCGCGGCGATTGAAAAGCTGCCGCACTTGAAAGACGTCGGCGTCACGCTGATCGAGGTGATGCCAATCAACGACTTCCACGGCGACTACGGTTGGGGATACGACGGCGTCGCGTGGTTCGCGCCGACGCGGCTCTACGGCACGCCCGACGATTGCCGGCGGTTTGTCGATGAAGCGCACCGCCACGGCATCGGCGTCATTCTCGACGTCGTCTACAACCACTTCGGCGCCAACGGCAACTACACGGGGATTTTTTCCACGTCTTACTTCTCGAAACGGCACCCAACCGAGTGGGGCGACGCGATCAACTACGACGGCGAACAAGCCCAGCCGGTGCGCGACTTCGTCACTTCGAACGCGGCCTACTGGATTGATGAGTTCCACTTCGACGGCCTGCGAATCGACGCGACGCAGGCGATTTACGACGACTCGTCGCGGCATCTGCTCGCTGACCTCTCGGTCGCAGCGCGGAAAGCGGCGGGCAAGCGGTCGATTTTGCTGATTGCCGAGAACGAACTGCAGCAAGTGAATCACGTTGAACCCACCGACGCTGGCGGTTACGGCCTCGATGGATTGTGGAACGACGACTTCCATCACACGTGCCGCGTCGCTGCGACGGGGCATGCTGAGTTTTACTACGCTGACTATGCCGGCTCGCCGCAGGAGATCCTTTCCGCGATTCGGCATGGTTATCTCTACCAGGGGCAGTTCAACCCACGACAAAAGAAGCGCCGCGGCTCGCCGACGCGACGCTGCCAGGCGGCGCAGATGGTGCACTTCCTGCAGAACCATGACCAAGTGGCGAACTCAGGCCGCGCGCTGCGGCTCAACAGTCTTACCTCCGCGGGGCGGTATCGCGCGCTCACGGCGGTGCTGCTGCTCACGCCGCCGACGCCGCTGTTATTTATGGGGCAAGAGTTTGGCGCCACAACGCCGTTCAGCTACTTCGCCGATCACGACGTTGATTTGAAGCAAATCGTTCGCGACGGGCGCTGGGGCTACATCCGTAATTTTCCGCGGACGGCCAAGTGGGGCGACCATGGCGAACTCGCCGACCCGTCGTCACGCGAGACGTTCGAGCAATCGAAGCTCGATTGGGACGAATGCCGCCGGCACGAGGGGATGCTGCGGCTCCACCGCGATCTGCTGCAACTTCGGCGAGAAGATCCGATCTTCTCGCAGCAAGATTGGACGATGCTCGACGGCGCCGTCGTTGGGCCGGAGGCGTTTATTTTGCGGTGGTTCGCTCCCGATGAAAACGACCGGCTGCTCTGCGTGAATCTGGGCCGTGATATGGACTGGCGGCCGGTACCCGAGCCGCTGGCCGCGCCGCCGCGCGGGCAAGATTGGCGGCTGCTGTGGTCGAGCGAACAGTTCAACTATGCCGGCGCGGGGACGGCCGAGTTCAACGCGCGGGATTGGATTATCCCTGGGCACACGGCGATTGTGCTGGAAGCAATTCCACTTGTTGAGTGACGCAGGCTCACTTGGCGATGGCAGCGAGAAAATGTTTCCGATGCAGTCATCTCGAGCACTTCGTTTCCCTTAGGCACGCACCTCGCGCGAGCACTGGGGTAATCACCCTAATCGCAACAATGATTGCTCCATACAAGTTGCCAGCAGTTCTCTACACTGCGCGCTAAGTGGTCACTAGGCCGTCCGAAGTGGATTGCCTGAGACCGTGTGAAATCGGCAGCCGACGCCAGCGCCGTAGGCCGTACGCGCGGCGCCGGCTACCTAATTCACTGCGAAAACGGGGCAGCGCTCTCGCAGTGACGTACGAGATACGACCAGTTGCCTCCACAAGAAACCTACAGATGCGGGTTGTGGCAAATTTGATTCCGCAATGTATGAGAGTTGTTTACGAACAGGTCGGAAAACGCCGACTTTCGTAACTTGATGAGTTGGTAACGTTAGCGTGTATCCCCCAAATAGGCGACTAGCGTCGACGGCAAGAAAGCGGAAAGTAGACCTCGTGGTTCACGGTCGCTATTCTCCTTTGGCGGAGAAGCGACGCTGGCAACGGAGTCCACGATCCCTTTTCGGTTGGTCCTTTTCCCCAACGCGGCACGGCGGCGTCGCGCTCACTTGAGAGTCGTTGTTCATGCCTTCGTTGCAGCCTCATGGCGCAAAGCTCGCCAACCTTCGGCGTGCGCTCGGATTAACGCAGCTCGAACTCGCCGTACGATCGGGCGTTTCTGAGCGCACCATTCGCAACGCCGAGCGGGGCAACCCGCTAAAGCGAAGTTTTTTGGAGTTCATCGCCGACGGTCTGGGCGTGCCGGTGACCGAGATCATCATTCCGTGTGCGGAAGTTGATCTCCATCTTCGTTGGAAGCGGCATGTTGAACGGCTGACCGCCGGGCTGAAGCGTGTCGCCGAGCAGCACGATTCGTCCGATCTTTACGACCTCGCGCATCGCGACATCACGATGCAGATCGAAACGCATCTCCCTAACTTCTCGGCGGGGGCGATCCTCCGCGGCGAGTATCGTGGCATCGAGGGGGTGCAGCAGTTCGTCGAGAATGGCTACCGCTTCTGGGAGGTCTGCGGCGATGGCGATTACTACGTCGAAGCGCCGACCGGCGGCGGCGACGTCGTCGTCATGCGGGGCGGGCAGCAGGTGCGACTCGATGATGGTCGGCAGCAATGGATGCAGTTTTTATACGTCTTCCAGTTCGAGCAGGAGCGGCTGCTGCGAATGGACGAGTACCTTGCGCCGGGGCATGGCCGACCGGCCGCGACGCCCCTGATTCTTAGCTCGGATCAAGCGCAAGAGCGCAGATTCGAAAGCGTTGCGGGAGGGATCTCCGATCCCGAACAGATGTCGCGCAGTCACTGCTGAGTCTAGCAGCGGCCGCCATCGGCGTCGGAGACGCCTCTCGCAACTGGTCACACCTCGTTAGACAATCTATATGGTTCGTTGCGCTGGTTCACGCCGCTGGGCGTTTACGCTCGTTGAATTATTGGTCGTGATCGCCATCATCGGCGTGCTGGTCGCGCTATTGTTGCCGGCCGTGCAGTCGGCGCGCGAGGCGGCGCGGCGTTCGAGTTGCCAGAACAATCTTAAGCAAATGGGGCTGGGGCTGCTGAATCATGAAGGGGCGCTCGGCCATCTGCCGGCTGGCGCACGGATGACGCTCGGCGCGAGCGGGCCGCAGATTCTGGCGAACGCCAACGTCGTGACGCTGCCATATTTGGAGCAGGGGGCAGTAACGCTACGTTGGAATCAATCGCTCGATTATTGGAAACAACTGCCGGAGATTTTGGCGACGCCGATTCCGCTCTTCACGTGTCCCAGCAACGGCGTGCAGACGGTCGCGAATCAAATTTACGAACAGCTCGGCATTCCCGCCGGCGTGCGGCTCGCGACGACCGACTATGCGTATTCGCGCGGCGCGACCGATGCATGGTGCCTGGCGAACGAGTTTCCCGACAGCGAGCGCGGCGTGTTCCACATTGTCGCCGCGGGCTACGCTGAGCCGACGAAGCTCTGCCAGATTAGCGACGGAACGAGCCGCACGATCGCGATGGGCGAAGCGGCCGGCGGCGAAGGGTGGCCGGTTTGCGTGCGACCTGGGTGCACCGCTGAAGTGGAGCCGCCGGGAGTCGAACCGCCGCGGGCCGACGTGCCGTGGATGATTGGCAACCTCGGCAACAACGAGATTGCCGCGGGCGGCTACCCTTACACCGGCATTTACGCGGCGACGGTCGAGTCGCTCGGTAAGCGGCCGGTGACGAGCACGCTCGTCGACGAGGCGGCGATCACCGATTGCCGCAGCACCACGAGCGGCGGCACGCATGCGACGAGCAACTTCCGCAGCGACCATGCCGGCGGCGGGTTCTTTTCGAACTGCGACGGCAGCGTGCGGTTTCTAGAGGCGGCGACGGAGCTCGCCGTATATCGAGCGCTGTCGACGATTGCAGGGGATGAGGCGGGTGATTGGCCGTAATCGGCCATCGTTTGCTGCTTGCAATGGCGTCGTATTCTTAGCCCCGGGCTCTGCCCGGGGGTGGCATCACGCGCGATGATGATTTTGGCGGGGCGTCGCCAACCGGAGTGGCGAGCGGCCCCCGGGCGGAGCCCGGGGCTAGAGGGAGCGTTACAAACGCTCAGCCGTCCTGCCAATGAACGGGTCGCCTGTGAATGGCGACAGTCATTAGCCGGAGAGGCGGGACGTCGGTTCGAGTTGGTCGTCTGCTCAATTGCCTGACCGCGAGGTCGGTTGTCGGGCGGCGAGTTCTCGCCGGCCGATCGAGCAGGTCCGTAAACGAGGTCCAACGCCCCCCGGCTGATGACTGTCGGCCGCATCGCGGCTACCCGCAGGAGCACGGTGTTACTTTACCCATCAATCCCCTTTGCGTCTCGGCAAAAAACCGGCAAGTTGGTCGTGTTATAGTTTGTGCAATGCGGAAGGCTTGCCGCACCGCGCGGCGAATCAATCTGACAACGCCGCGTTGCATCTTGCCGCATCGGCGCGTTGCCACGATCATCCGACTTCACCCCTGTGGCGTGCAACCATCGTTAGGGTTTTTTAATCAATGTTCGGTTACGAAACTTGGCTCGACTTCCTGTGGTATCGCCCAGTGGACCCCACGCGCGACTGGTCAGTTTCCGACCAGCCGCTACCGACGATTCGCTTGGAGCCGTTTAGCATTGGTAGCTTCAGGTTCGGCGATCCGATCGCCAGTGCCGAATTTCTCGGCCGGCCAGAGCGTTGTCGCCGCTTTCGGACGGCCGACAACGCCATGCTGCTCTACGGCCGCCGCGGGATGATGATCGAGTTCGACGAAGGGAAATTTGCGGAGGTGATGTTTCACATCGGCGACGGCACGTACTCGGCGCCGTTGCCCGGGGCAAAGTTTTGCCGGCCGCGGATCGAGGGTCGCGGCGAGTTGACCGACGCCACGACGATCGACGAGTTCATCCGCATGGTCGGCGAGCCGCAGCGGGTCGACCGCGACGAGGACGACGGGGAAGTCATTCTCTACTACACAAGCGCAGACGTTTGCATGGAGGCGGAGTTCAATCCGCAGGGGACGCTCGGCGCCTGGATGGTGATGGTCCACGACGAGCTGTGCGGCGGCTGACCTCTCTCATTCGCAGCGGCTGGGCGTCGATTTTCTCGCCATCGCGCAACCGGCTCTCGCTCTACGTCCTAAAACGGTTAAATCCGGCCTTCTGCACACTGCCGCAAGCCCAGGAATCGCCTCCGCTGTGGCGGCAATTTCGGGGGGTAACTACAGTGACGAGAGAGCCGGCTGCCATGGCGGCGGGCTCGACGGAACAACCAAGCGAGGCGGCGGCGATCAACGACAGGGGCATTGATGAGTTTCTCTTGTATGCGCGCAACGGCGGTCGGTCTGGTCATTCTCTCCACTTGTCTGACGGCGTCGTTCGCGGCGGCTGCTTCGTACAACGAAAGCATCCAAGGCGAGCTCTCGAGCGTCGCGGCGTCGCCTACGCCGTTCGTGCTTGAGGCTGGCGCCAACGCGCTCATCGGCAGCGCGGGCACCGACCACAGCGTCGGGACCGTCGATTACGATCTCGTGGCGCTGACGATTCCCGCCGGTCTGCAACTCGATTCGATCACGATTGTTTCGTACTCGAATCAGAGTGCGTTCGGCGCTTCGTTCTTCGCGTTGCAGCCAGGTTCGCCGTGGCTCGACGGGTTTGGCTTCGACATTCTCGGCTTCTCGTTGATGGGGTGGGCTCACGTCCACGCGAGCGATACCGGCAGCGACCTGCTGCCGATGATTCACGAGAATGCGAATCCGCCGGAGTTCACTGTGCCCGTGGCGAGCGGCGTCTACACGATGCTGATGGAAGACATCGACACGCCGTTCAACTATTCGCTGCTGTTCAACGTCTCGGCCGTGCCGGAGCCGTCGAGCTTGGCGCTTGCCGGCGCGGCATGCATGGGCGTTGCGGCGCTTCGGCGCCGGCGTGCGGCGTAGCTCGCATCGCCGTTCGCTTTGGCATTTCTAGCCCCGGGCTCCGCCCGGGGGTGACGTCGCGTTTCGCGCAGGCATGCGTACCGAGATGGTGGCCGACCCCCGGGCGGAGCCCGGGGCTAGGGGAACGACGTTACTCATGCTTGCTGCTCGATCCACCGCAGCATCGCCGCGGCGGAGTCGTCGCGGAAGCGTTGCTGCAGTCTTCGCACCATTGGCCGGCCAAGCTTCGCGAGCGGATGTCGCGGGCGCGAGAACGCGAGGATGCTGTAGGTCGTCTCGCCGCTGACCGGATCGCGCTCCAGCAGAAAGAGTTCTTCGCCCATTTCGACGTGGCCCGGCAATGTGCCGTAAGCGAAGCCGAAGCGATTGGCTTCGTCGATGACGTAAACGATCCGCGCGGCGTTCGTCCACCACGTTCCCAGGCTGCGGGCGACGACGGCTACCGTTTCGTCGTGGCGAATCGGCGTCGTGCGCGGCCAGGCCTCGCACCAACCGAGTTGGAACTGCTGCCACGCCTTGAGGCCCTGCTTCGCTGCTGCGAAAACGGCTTCGCCGCGGCCAAGTGAGACGCTCATCCGGTCAATCGCGTAGCCAGCGGGGATCGACGCTTCGTCGGCAGTGGCGCCGACGCCTTCGTAAGTGAAGGGGAGGGCGTGCTGCTCGGCGATGAACTGCCGCAGTGCAGCTTCAGTTGGCTTGGTGAAGCTCAGCGATCCCATCTGTTGCGCTCCTTCGTTTTACTAGCCCCGGGCTCCGCCCGGGGGTCGGTTAGCAGTACGCACGACGATGCCAATCGGAATGGTGGCCGACCCCCGGGCGGAGCCCGGGGCTAGAGCGTCGCTCATTCGACCCGCAATCGTACCTTTCCTGGCCCGACCCATTCGTCGCTCGACGAATCAAACCCATCGTACCGCACTTTGTGGAGGCCGAACCAGCCGCGTTCGATGCGGGCTGGGTACCACTTCTCGTCCTTGTCCCACATCACCTCGACCTGATCCCCCTCGGCGAACTGGGCCGGGTAGTAGGGGCGGACGCGGTCGGGGCCGACCCACTCGTCGGTGTCGGACGAGAAGCCGTTGTAGTGGACCTGCACTTGGTCGCCGTCGACGGCGATCGTCTTCGCGCGGAACCACTTGCCTTTCCACTCAACTTCGACGCGCTCGCCGACGCGCGGCGTTTTCTCCTCCTCAACTTCCGCCAGCGCCGCCGCCCGCGGAAAGTCTTCGCCGGCGTAGAACATCGATTTCTGCCCTTCGATGAACGCAAGTTCCAGCTCGCCGTAGCGGGCGATTTCGCGGAGCTCGACGTAGCCGTTGCCATTGAGGTCGACGGCGCCTTCGCCGCGCCAGCCCGAGAGCAGCGAGTCGGTAAAGGTCCAATTGCCGGTCGAGGTGTTGTGCGCGTATGAGGAAGTGATCACGCCGTAAGTGACGTCGGAGTCGGGAGCGCGAACCTTCGCTTCGTCGTAGAGGGCGCCTGAGTGGCAGCAGTCGGCGAGCAGCAGCGCGCGGTCGCCGCTGAAGTGGTTCTCGACGGCGTCGAAGATCTCCGGCACGCCCCAGCCGCTTTCGTTCTCGTCGCCGGCGTCGTAGCAGGCGAACCAGGTTTCGTTGCTATCCTCGTCGCGATAGCCGTGGCCGGCGAAATAGATGACGACCATCTCGCCTTCGTCGGTCTCGTCGAGGAGTTCCTTTAGTTCCTTCTTGATGCGAGCCTTCGTCGCTTCGCTGTCTTGCAGGTAGACGAGCCGCTCTTCAGGGACGCCCGCCTTACGGAAGAACTGGGCGAGCTGTTCGTCGCGGCGATCGGGCATGCACGCAGGAAAGGAACCGTAGAGATCGCTGCGTTTCCACTCGAGGATGCCGACGATGAAGACCGAGGTCGTCGCAGGATCCCAATCGAGCTCGCCGTTGTCGGCGTCGGCCGACGCGCGACCACCCGTGAAGCAGATCGAGAGTCCGCATAACACCGCCAACAACCACGCACTGAGACGCATCGCCCGCACTCCCATCGTCGGCCGACCGTTACGACCGCACCCTGCGGACGCCGTCGGCGCTCGTTAAGTGCAAGTGTAGCACTCGGAATTGGGGGCGTTGGTAGGGTTTTTATGCTGGTGGCGCCGAGTTTGACGGGTTGGCGGCGGGTTTAGCCCCGGGCTCTGCCCGGGGGTTGTAGTACGCGCGACTATATCTACTGGAGTGGATACCGACCCCCGGGCGGAGCCAGGGGCTAGCCAAGATTCGCCAGCGCTTCGCGGAGTTGGATCGCGGCGGCTTCGCCCATGCCGAGGGGGCGTTCGCTGCCGACGAAGAAGACGTCGGCCTTCGCGGTGGCGCCGACGCCGGCGGGGACGAAGTGGACGTAGGCGATGTTGCGGACGCTGAGCAAAAGCTCGGAGCCGTTGTCGAGGATGATCCGCACAGTCTCTTGGTTCATGACGAGCCTTTGGAGGGAGAGTGTTTTTGGTGCGGGTAGTATAGCAGGGTTCAGGTGTTGGGGTTCAGTAGGGTGGGTGCTCGCACCCACCGTGCCCGGCTTGTCGTTCACCGCCTTCGTCCATTAAGGAAAAGGAAAGAGTGTGAAGGTCTGGAATTACATGTGTTGTTTGTAAACATTGCGTGGTTGATGCGGTACAGGTGGGTGCGAGCACCCACCCTACATGCCGCGGAGTGTCGTGCGCAGTAAAACGCCGGCCCGCCAGAATCCAACCCGACGAGCCGGCGATCTCGCCCCTACCAACTTGCGAGCGTGCGCTCGCTGTGCGTTAGCTTTCGGCCGGCGCGAGTTTGTTGAGCTTCTTGCTGATCGTCGTCAGCTTCTTGTCGCACTTTTCTTCTTCGTCGAGATTCGCGCCGAGCGCCTTCTTCGCCGTCTTGTAACCGAGCACGTCGGCCCACGTGCAGAGCGTGCCGTACGTCGAGATCTCGTAATGTTCGACCTTCTGCGCGAGGCCGATGAGGACGGCGTCCATTACTTCGGGCTCGGCCTCTTCTTCCATCATCGACTTGGCTTCTTCGAGGAGGCCGGCCATCGCTTCGCACTTCTTCGCCTTCGGAACTTTGCCGGTATCCGCGAACGCCTGTTCGCAGCGCGTGACGTGCTTTTCGGTTTCGGCGAGGTGGGCTGTGAAGGCGGCGGCGAGTGATTTGTTAGCGGCCTGCTTGACCATTTTTGGCAGCGCACGAACCAGTTGCTTCTCGGCGTGATAGACGTCGCAGAGCTCGTCGTAGAAGGCGTCTTCGAGCGAATCGAGGGACATTTTCGCAACTCCTTGATTGGGACGTGAAGGTGATGTTGTTGGCGTCTGCGGGGAGTAATGCGAACTGTGTGCCAAGGGGAGGCAGGAGGGTTCAGGGGGCGGGGTTCAGGAGGGAGCTGTATTTGTAGGGTGGGTGCTCGCACCCACCTTGCTCGGCTTGTCGTTCATCGCCTTCGTCCGTCGCGGGAAGAGAATGTATGACGAAGCGGAACCAAGCGTCTCCGTAGGCGTCGCGTGATTGATGCGGTAAAGGTGGGTGCGAGCACCCACCCTACGGGGGTGACGTTGCGTGACGCGCGGGCATGCGTACCGGAATGGAGGCCGGCCCCCGGGCGGAGCCCGGGGCTAGGGGGGCGGCGGCGTTTTGTCGCGTCGAAATCTGTCGTTTTGAATTGTGTCGCGTTTCGCGTTTTTGGCGACACAATTCGTAAGTGATTGCATGGCGAGGAGTTCGGGATGCAATTGACGCGACAGATGGGGCGGCGGAGGCGACAAATGGGTGACGTAGCGGCGTGCGAGGGCGGCGGCGGGGCAACGCAATGCCGTGGCGAGCGCCGTCGGTTCGCGGCCGGGCGCTGGCGAGAGAGTGCGTTGTCAAAGAACCGCCGGCGCGCAGCGACGCCTCGGCGATCCATGCAACCTAGCAGAGTTAGTGAGCGATGGCAGCCACCGATTTTCTGCCACTTTGTTACTAACCCAAGCGTTAACTACCGCTAGTTTTGCTCTCTTTGCTCGGTGAAGATCCTCGGTCAATCGGAGCCTCTGTTGGAGACGCATTTTGGATCTTCAGTACAGCCTTGCTCCGTCGCTGTTTCGGGTCTTGCGGGACTAGCAAGCTGAACTTCTTCCCGACCGCAGAAGCCTGGAAATGATGGAACAGTGTTTCATCACCGTCCGGAGTCGTGAGCTCAAGGGTTTCGCACTCAGCTTTTCTGGTGGCAGAAGCAGCGTGAATTACGATTGTGATTGATCGTAGGGGGAACTCATCCCCTTGGAACTGAAGTATTCCTCTTACCGTTCGGCCATATACTGTTCGTGCCTCCCCTGTTTGTGAAGATTTGGCACTGGCGATTAGCTTGGCCTCGGAGTCGGGCCGCATCTTCCTCCAGTTGTTGAACATTTTTGAGCAAAATGTGGAGAGACTTCCCCAGTCTTTCTTACAGCAAGCGCACACAAGGGTACTGTTGTGGAGCAACTCTCGCGAATTGATGCCGTTAATTGCGGGATCAATTCGCACTCCGCAGAAGTGGGGAGCAGCTTCAACGTTCAGTGTGGATGAGACTGTTCCGGTACGAATTTTAGTACCCAGCTGCTGCCATCGTACTCGCTTTGCGCGAGACAGTCTGTAGAGTTCAACTCCGTGTGCTTTTGCCCGCTGGATCGTGGGGGCATAAAACCCAGAGTGAGTTACGATTACGAGCTTGTCTACTTTTACTCCTCCTTCCAATCGATACTTTGCAGCGATTGCTTCATACTGGATCAAGTCCATTTTTCGCTTATGATCCTTCACCTCGATTGCAATGCGCATATTAAATGGACCGTACCTGCCCTCTATTAGGACGTCGACTTCACGGACTTCCTCAATGCCCGGGACGTCCACGAGTGCTGATTCGGTGATCCGAGCGCCAGATGGAGCAAGTGCTCTGTGAACCATCGCCACAAGTTCTTGGAAGTCGTTTGATCGCTTCGGCATCGGTCTCCTCGATGGCGCTAGCAACCATTCAATCAACATCAATGATGGGGATCGCTCTGATATTCCGCAGTTGCAGGTTGCTTTTCTAGTGGGGTTCCGTTTCCTTTGATTTTGTGTCGATTGACTAGTTAGTTTACAGTTAATTGCCGATTGTGCACCAACTCATTGAGATATTTGTGACTGCGCCTAGTTTGGATGGGGTGCAACTCTCGCGATACACTGTGCCTCGCCTGGCGCGTGGTTGTCAGTGATTTTAGATTGGTGGGGCGACTGGCAATTTCGTTGGTGTCAGCTGCATCTTTCTAATTGAGAGTGAGGCGTAATGGATTCTCACGCTTACGAATTAGCTGAAATCGAGCGGCGACTCGCACGGCATGGCCTGCTGCGGCAGGTGTCGGTGCAGGCGGTGGCTTTGTTTTTCTTCTGGATGGCGACGAACGCCGTCGTGCGGGTGGCGTTGCCGTTGTATGTGGATCTCGATCTGGAGTTGCCGGTCAACACGATCAATTTCGTAGTTTGGCCGGGGCCGGTGGGGATTGGCTTGGCGACGTTGTTGGCGGTGCTTGTGATGCTCGCGATGCCGTGGTTTCCTTATCCGAAGCTGGCGGCGGTGGTGGCGTCGTTGGTGTTCTTGGTGGCCGTGTATTTGTTGGCAATCGTCGTGGTGTCTGCGGTGTTGCCGCTTGAGGATCTGCAGATGCTTGTGCCGGCTGCGTAGGTTTGGTTGGCGCATCGCGGCGAGTGTGCAACCCCTTCAGGGTTGCGGATGCAACGGGCGGGCGTTGACCCAGGGTAGATTGCTTTGCAATCAACCCTGGGCTGGATGATGGAACGCCGTTGGCGTTCTCGTGCAAGCGGCGACGCGAGTTGGGAAGTCTGCGTTGGGGATGCTTGCGTCCGCAGCTAGAATGCCGCGATGGCGATTGTGGCCCAACCAGCACCGAATACGACTTTCACCTTCACGGCGGGCGAAGGGTTTTACGGTTTTATTGAGATTGAATCGTCCAGTGCGGGCGGGATGGCGACGTTTGGCGTGTGGAATGGGCGGATTGTTATTGGGCCGACGGCCGCTTCTCCGCTGGAGTGCACGTTGCTCTTGGCCGTGCCGCTCTTGTTGATATTTGCGGTGGGGCTTTGCGGGATGGTGCTTTGGCGGAGTCATCGTTCGAGCCGTCGTCGTGCGCTGTCGCGTTAGGGTTGTGCAACCCCTTCAGGGTTGTGGCGGCAATGAATGTGCGGCGACCCTGGGCTTTGATGTAGAACGCCGTTGGCGTTCGTTTCAGGCGAGGCGAGGCGACGTGACGCGCCCGCAGCGGGTTGCGATCTTGTCATGTCGGTGGCGTTTGTCTGCGGCGGGGCGTGTTGCAACCGGTCGGGCTGGCGTCGATAATCGCGGGCTGAGCGCGTTCGCGCGGCTTTTCTGAATTCTTTTCGGCTCGGCGGTTTCGCTTCGTGCGTTGGCCGTGGCCCGGGCGGCTAACTCGCAGGTGATTGATGAATCAGCGGATGGTTGCGCATGCCGTGCTGGCGTGCGTTGCGGCGGTCGTTTCAGTGCAGGCGAATCGGGCGGCGGGGCAGGAGGCGAACGCGCGGACGACGGCGTCGCCGCTCAGCGATGCGATCTTGCGCTCGCCGTATGTTTGGAAGACGCTCACCGGCACGGAGGCGGCGCCGGTGATCGAAGCGGCGATGCCGGGCGCTTACTTGCGGGCGACGGTTGGCAAGACCTCGGCGATTGGCTTGGTCGTCGACGGGAGCGGCAACGCGGGGTGTCCGGCGGATTCGATGCCGGTGATCGAGTACTCCGTTGACGAGCAGCCGTTCAAGATTGTGCCGCTTACGAAGCATGATGCACGCTACGTGTTGCCGCTGGCGGAGGGGCTCGATGCGAGTCGGCCGCATCGCGTCGAGGTGGTGTTTCGCGCGGCCGATCTCACCGCTCAGCGGTGGACGTTTCCGAAGACGCGGCTGCGGATCGCGGGGTTGGAGCTTGATCTCGGCGGGGAATTGCTGCCGACGGCGGCGCGGCCGAAGCGGGCGATTGGGTTTGGCGATTCGATTACCGAAGGGGTCGGCGTCGACGGGCTGTTCACTTCGTGGCAATCGCTGGGAGTGAATAGTGCGCGGACCGCGTGGTTTCCGATCGTGGCGATGGCGCTCGATTGCGAGTATGGGCAGCTCGGTTCGGGCGGGCAGGGGATGGTGCGCGGGTTGGAGTTGCCGCCGCTGCCGGAGACTTGGAGTCGGTTCGATAGCGAGGCGAGTCGGCTGACGGGGGGGCGGCTCGATCCGCAGCCCGACTATATTTTCTGCGCGATGGGGACGAACGATTTTGAGAAGAACATTTCCGAGACGTATGCCGCGTGGTTGCGCGACGTGCGCGGGGCTTGTCCGACGTCGCAAATTTTTTGCGTGATCCCGCCGCTGGGCGTGCATGATCAGGAGATTCGCGATGCGGTCGCCGAGCGGCGCGCGGCGGGCGACGAGCGGGTGCATGTGGTCGAGACGGCGGCGCTGGCGCCGTTGTTTCGGGCGGGGCAGGGGGCCACGCAGTTGGCGGCCGATGGCGTGCATCCGACGCTCGAGGGGCAGGGGCGGTTGGCGGCGCTCATTGCGGTGGCGGTGGCGAAGGCGACGGGCGAGGAGCCTGCGCGTGGCGTGAAGTGAGGGGCGTAGGCGCCTCGTTTTCTCTTGCGCGGCGTGTGATAATGGGCGACGCTGTTCGGCGCCTTGATGTCACCTCACCCCGACGGATTCCTGCCGCCATGCTTCGCTCGATTCAGCTTTCGGCGTTTTTGTTCGCGGCGCTTTCTCTGGCGTTTCCATTCGCTCGCGCCGCGGAGCCGGTGAAGGCGGCGCTTGTTGATGGCTCGGCCGAGGGATTCCGCCCGCTCGGCGAGGCCGACTTTACGAACGTCAATTGCCACGACGACACCTGGACGTGGAAAGATGGCGTCGCCCATTGCACGGGCGAGCCGGTGGGCGTCATTCGGTCGAAGCAGAAGTTTACGAACTTCGAACTCGTCGCCGAGTGGAAGCATCTGCAGGCTGGCGGCAACTCGGGGATGTTCGTGTGGACGAGCGAAGAGGCGCTGAAGGATCTGCCGGCAGGGAAGTTGCCGCCGGGGGGGATCGAGGTGCAGGTGCTCGATCTCGGGTATGCGGTGAACTACGAAAAGCAGCACGGCAAGAAGGCCGACTGGTTCACCTGCCACGGCGACGTGTTTCCCGTGGGCAAAGCCAAGTTAAAACCTTTCCCGCCGCTCTCTGCTGATGGCAGTCGCAGCTTTCCGAAGAAGGAACTGAGTCGCGGCGTCGGCGAGTGGAATCATTACTATGTGCGAGCGATCAATGGCGAGATTCGCCTGTGGGTGAACGGCGAGGAGGTGTCGGGCGGCAACGACGCGGATCCGCGGACTGGGTACTTGTGCCTCGAATCGGAAGGGGCGCCGGTGGAGTTTAAGAACATTCGTATTCGGGAGTTGCCGTAAGCGATGGTGAAGCGAGCAGAGAGAATGGAGAGCGGACTGTGCAGGGCAACGGGGCGGCTGGCGGCGTTGGTGCTGTCGCTTGCGCTCATGCCAGCGAGTGTCGCGGTCGCGGAAGAGGCCGCGGCGAAGGCGCCGGAAATGACGTGGCACAACGTGGCGACGGCGAACGTCGGCGGGCAAGCGTGGAGCGACGTGAAGGCGCCGTTCGATCGATTTCCGGCCAAGGCTGAGAAGATTGTGCGGCCCGAGGTGTGGACGCTTTCGCGCGATTCGTCGGGGTTGAGCGTCGACTTCGAGACCAATGCCGCGAAGTTCACCGTGCGGTGGAAGCTGAACACGCCGGAGCTGTCGTTTGCCCACATGACGGGGACGGGAGTGAGCGGCCTCGACGTTTATGTGCAGGACGAGGCGGGGTGGCATTACCTCGAGACGGGGAAGCCGGCGGCCTTTCCGGATAACCAAGTCGATGTTTCGGCGCCGCGGGGACGCGACGGCGAGGCGGTGCGGTATCGACTTTACTTACCGCTTTACAACGGCGTGAGCAGCGTCGAGGTCGGCGTGCCCGCTGGGGCGTCGCTGAAGTTCATCGATCCGCCGCAGAATGAAAAGCCGGTGGTGATTTACGGGACGTCGATCACGCAGGGCTGCAGTGCGTCGCGGCCGGGGATGGCGTATCCGGCGATTCTTGGGCGGCGGCTCGGTCGCGAGATCGTCAACTTGGGCTTCTCGGGCAACGGCAAGACGGAGCCGGAAGTCGCGACGCTGATCGCGGAGCTCGATCCGGCGGTGCTGGTGATCGATTCGCTGCCGAACTTATCGCCCGAGCTACTCGCCGAACGGATGCCGGGGTTCATCGAGATTTTCCGCAAGAGTCATCCCGAGACGCCGATCTTGCTCGTGCAGAATCCGATCTATCCGACGATTCCGCTGAAGGCGTCGCCGTACGAGAAGGTGATGCGGTCGAGCGAGCTATTGGCGGGGATTCACGCCGATCGCGTCGCGGCGGGGGACAAACAGATTGGGCTCGTTGCGGCGACCGATTGGTCGGTCGACGGCGGCGACGCGACGGTCGACGGGGTGCATCCGACGGATGTGGGGTTTGTGATGCTGGCGGATCAGTTGGAGCCGCAGTTGCGCGAGGCGCTGGGGATGCCGACGAAGTAGTTGGGATTTGATAGTAGCCCCGGGCTCCGCCCGGGGGTGGCGTTGCGTTTGGGCCACGTCATGCGGAATGGTTGCCGACCCCCGGGCGGAGCCCGGGGCTAGGAGTACGGGTCAATAAAACTTACGAGGGAGGTTCTCGATGTTGCGTTCATTGATTGCGCTGTCGCTATTGGTCGTTGCCGCGCCGCTGCAGGCTGAGGAGGAGTTCGTTGAGCTCTTTAACGGCAAAGATCTCACTGGCTGGAAAGGCGATGAAAAAGTCTGGTCGGTCGAGGACGGGCTGCTCACCGGCAAGTCGCCGGCGGAGGGAAAGGATAAGCTTAAGGCGAATACGTTCGCCATTTGGGATGGCGGCGACGTGGGCGACTTTGAAGTGATCGCCGAGTTTCGGCTTGAAGGGAACAACAACTCGGGCGTGCAGTATCGCGCTCAGCCGAAGCCGAACGGCGGGCCTTACGGGGTGATCGGCTATCAGGCCGACATTCACGCCGATCCGCACTACACCGGCATGTTGTACGACGAGGGTGGCCGCGGCATTGCCGCCGAGCGCGGGCAGAAGGTGACGCTGCTGCCGGGCGAGAAGAAGGATGTGCAGCCGCTCGACCCGAAGCAGGAGGAACTCAAGCCGATCGATCTCACCGAGTGGACGACGATCGAAGTGAAGGCGGTCGGCAATCGGCTGATCCACAAGATCAACGGCGAAGTGACCGCCGACATTACCGACGACGATCCGAAGAACGCCGAAGCGAAGGGCTTGCTCGCGCTGCAGGTTCACGCTGGGCCGGATATGAAGGTGCAGTACCGGTCGGTGAAGCTGAAGGATCTCAGTAAGGAAGCGGCGAAGAAGTAACGGCGCGGCCAGCCCCGGGCTCTCAGCTTAATGAGTTCTGGCTCCCTCCCCCTCAAGGGGAGGGGACCTCAACTTCATAAACCTTGTCGTGTGACAAAGCGCGCGGCGATATCGAACGGAATGGTTACCGACCCCCGGGCGGAGCCCGGGGCTAGGGTTACTTTGCTTCGCCGGCGGCGAGTTCGCCTTTTTCGAGGCGTTCCACATGGTGGCGCAGCGCCCGTTTGCGTTGCGACGCGTTTTGCTCCGGCCGGTAGTTGCCGAAGAGCCGCTTGCCGGTGATCTCGTCCCAGTTGTAGGAGGCGAGCACGCGGTAGGTGAGGTCGTCGTCGTCCATCCAGCGGACGATGCGATTGAGGGCGCCGTTTTTCACCTCTTCGCGCGTCTTGCCGACCGCGCTGGCGTCGAAGCCGGAGAGCATTTCCATGAGGTCGTCGGCGGCCTCTTGGCCCCGTTCAAGGGCGAAGGCGTCGCCGATGCCGACGGCGGCCGAGGGATCGCGGGCGATCGCTTGCCGCAGCGAGTCGACTTGCGAACGCCACGACGAACGTTGGTTGGTGTCGTTGAGGGCGTTCACGAGCGCGTCGTACAAGCCGACGTACGCGCCGCAACGAGCGGCGAGGGCGCGGACTTCGGTACGGCGACCGCGATCGGCGGGATCGCTCAATTCGAGCAAGTGCACGTTCACCGGCTCGCCGGCGACGAGCGCCTTGGCGACTTCATCGCGAGCGCGGCGTTCGCTGTCGGCAATCACTTCGCGGTCGACCCACTCCGGCAGATTGTCGATGGCAACGGCGGCGGTGTCTGTGCCGGCGACCGTCGTCCAAGTGGCTGGGGCTTCGATCTTCTCGCCGTTCCACTCGATCGAACCGCTCGTGAGGTACCACGACGCTTCGACCGGCGCGGGGGCGCGGTTGGCGAGCGGGCCGGGAACGAAGACGCGGCGGACTTCGATGGCGAGGCTCGACGACGGGCCGAGCTGAGCGAGGCGCTCGACGTCGAGCAGCGAAAGTTCGATGCGGTTGCCGTTGAGGCCCGAGTTGAGCACGACCTGGCCATAGGGGATGCGCAGGCCAAACTCGGCGGCGCTGGCGCCCGAGCCGGCGCCGGGGGGCAGCAGCTCCACTTCGGCGCCGCCGCTGAGATACACGTTCGCGTCGGCGAGGACGACGTGGGTGCGGAAGGTGGGGAGCGCCAGCAGCGTCTCGCCGGGCAGGAGCGGCGTGCGCGGGGCGACGCGATTCCAGACGTTCTCTTTGGGATCGAGCTTCAACAGCACGTCGTTGTTGCCGAGGTAGGCGCCGATCGGTTTGACTTCGGGCGTGTCGGTTTCCTTTTCGTCGGCGCCGGGCGGGAATGGATCGGCGTTCGTGGCAGCGGCGTCGGCGGCGGGGATCGAGGAGGCGCTGGCGTCGGCGACCATCACGGGGCCGGGAGTTTCCGCGGCGGGCGTTTCGGCGGCGCCGGGAGTGGGTACCACCGCGTCGGTAGCGACCGGCGGCGCGGGAACGGCCGGCGCTTCCGTAGCGGCGACCGCGGCAGCATCGGCGGGGGCGGCAGGCGTTTCCGCCGCAGCGGTGGCGTCGACAGCGGGTGCGGCGGGTTGATCGGCCGCGGGGCCAAGCGTCATTTCGCTGGCGTCGGGGACTTCAGTGGCGGCGGCGGCTGTCGGGGGCGTTGCTGCGGGAGCAGCCGCTGCGGCCGCTTCGGTTTCGGCGGCGATCGCGCCGGCCATTTCAGCGCCGGGTGCGGGGAGTTCGAGCGGCGGCGTCTCGAGCGTGCCGGCGGTTGCCGGTGCGGCAGCGGGCGTCTCGACGACAGGCGGCAGCGTTGGCGCGCTTGGCGTGAAGGCCGGAGCTTCGCTGTCGGCGGTGTCGCTCGCGGCAGGAGCGGTAGCGCCGGCGTCGGCGGTGCTGCTCGACGCAGCGGGCGTTTCGAGATTGCCGACGTCGACGGCTGCGACCACGTCGTCGATCTTGCCGATCGCGGCGACGTCGCCAGGCGTTTCCACCGGCTTGTTGTTCTCGTGGCGGATGTAGAACGCCAAGGCCGCAATGCCGCCGAGGACGAAGGCGCCGAGCGTCGCCGCCAAGGCGCGGCGCGTGCGCCGCCGTTGCCGTGCGGCGGCGAGCATGTAGTCGGGGACGCCCGCTTCGTCGGGATCGACTTGCGAGTTGCGCGCTGTTGTCGTTGGCGCCGGCGTTGTCGTGGGGGCCGGCGCAATCGGCGCCTCGGCGAGCGTCGGCGTGACCGACGCGTTGGCGGGCGTGGCGTGGGCTGGCTCAACGCGGACTTGTTGAGCTGCTGCCGGCGATTGCGCGAGGGCATAGAGCCGCTGCCGCAGATCGGCGTCGACTTCGGCTGGCTCGCCGAGCACCATTGTCAGGATGTGATGGCACGACGCGGCTTCGGCGAGCAGCATGTCGGCGTTGTTGCCTGCTTCGAGGCAACTCCGCTCGAACTCGGCGACCGCGTCGGGCGGGAGGGTGCTGTCGAGATATTCGGAGGTGGTGTTCGCGTCGAGCGCGCCGGCGTCGCCGTGAAGGTCGCCCGTCTCGGCCGAGAGGATTTCAGGCGCCGAGAGTCGCAGCCGCCGGACCGCGTCGCGCGAGCGGTGGATCAGCTCGGTGGCGAAGGGGCTTTGCTCGATCTTTCGGCCGAGATCCTCCTGATCGGCAGGATCGAGGACGTCGTCCATGTAGGCGAGGAGGGTGCGGAGGGTGAGACGCATGGGTCGGCCGTGGGGCTGAGGGATGCTTTTTTCGTGGGCGCTCCGGCGGGTCGTTGACCCGCGGCTACTTTGTTAGTGGCGCCGTGGGCGAGGGTTCGTACAAGAAAATCTCCGGCGGGGAGATTTTGTGCGAAATAGCCCCGGGCTCTGCCCGGGGGTGGCGTTGCGCGGGGCAACGCTAACTGGCATGGGGAGCGACCCCCGGGCGGAGCCCGGGGCTAGGGGATCAGCCTGCCGCAGCGGCAATCCGGCGGTCGGCGCCTTGCCGGCGGTCGCCGCCACGGCGGCGTTCGGTAAAGTACGCGGTGGCGCGGCTGATGGCGAGCTCGCGGAACTGCGACGGGAAGGCGAGCAGGAAGAAAAGCGAAGCGCCGAGTTGCAGCCCCGCGATGACGCCGGGGTGAATCGTTGGCAACGCCGTCGCTTCGTGCGGTTCGACGACGAACCGCGATTCCCAGCCGTCGCTGGTGCGGACCCAATCGCCGCCGGGCGATCGGCCGGCCGCACGTTCGCCGGCGCTGATCCAACCACTGATGGCGGCGACAATCAGAATCGTGAGCAGGCTGCGTTTCATGGCGGGTTCCTCGTCTTGCGATGTTTTCCTGAGGGCAACGGGCGTGCCGACGCGTGGCGTGGCGTCGGCCGAAAATGGCGGGTGCGAAATCCTCGGGAAATCGCGCGGCGCCGGGGAGTTTCGCCCCACGGAATCCCGCGCCCTGGCGTGGCGGCGGGGCAACGTCGCCGGTGGGCTGCGTGGTGAAAAATGAACGCGATCCGTGCAGTCGCCGCCCGCCAAAGCGGCACATTTCCTGGCCCGACGGGCTGGCGGTTTACCACCTTTGGCAGACGCCGCGCGGGCGTCGGCATGTCGAGTTGCCGGTCGCGTGCTGGCGGCAGAGTTTGCGCCTGCGGCGAGTCCCGTAACTTCGGAGAACTCGATTTTCCGAGCGTTTCTGCTTGTGGGAATGAGAGTTACAACACAATCCGTCGTCGCGCCAAAGCCGCGCGCACGGCAGCGTGTAAGATTAGGCAGCTCATCGTTCGGCGCGTGAAACGAACCTTATCTTTCGCCGCCCGACTTGTCAGCGATTTCGGCCCACGGTTTGCATTCTACCTGGATTGAATCGAGCCTTCGGAACCTCTCGATTCGTTCCCGACACCGCAAGCCCTGGCGCCTCTCATGCTCCGCTTTAGCCATAACGCCGCTATGACCACGGAAGCGATTTCGCACCTGCGCCGGGCCTGCACCGAAGCCGAGGGGTACCTCGAACTGGGAATGCCGGAGCGTGCTCTGGCGTCGCTGCAACGGTGGGGGCAGCATGTCCACGGCGACGCCCGCGGCTGCTACCTGATGGGCGAGACGCTGCGCGAGCTGCAACGGTATCGCGATGCGATCTTCCCGCTGCGTCGTTGCCTGGAACTGATTCCTGACGATATTCACGTGGCGATGGCGCTCGGCTGGTGCCTGAAGCGGACTGGCCAATTGGAAGACGCGATTGGCGCCCTCGAACACGCCATCGCCGTCGATCCGAGCGAGGCGGTGCTGCACTACAACCTGGCGTGCTATTGGAGCCTCGCTCACAATCGCCGTCGCGCGCTGCAGTGCTTGGCTCACGCGCTGGAGATTGACGGCAACTTCCGCGATCTGGTTTGCGACGAGCCTGATTTTGATCCAATTCGCATGGATCCGCTGTTTCAGGCACTGACGACTGCGGTTGGCTAATCGCATTTCTGGCCCCGGGCTCCGCTCGGGGGTGGCATTACGCGCGATTTAGCCGATCGGCGTTTTGGCCGACCCCGGGCAGAGCCCGGGGCTAGGAGTCTTTGCGACGTTACCGCTGTCGCAAACAGCATTCTCGTATTTTCCGGCCCCCTCCCCCTCGAGGGGAGGGCTGGGGGAGGGGGGGCGCTTGTACCCGCTTCAATCACCCCTCCCTAACCCAGTGCTCCGCACGGACCACCGCCTGCGCTCAATCGCCACTGGCGACCGTGCTCGTTGCTCCCCTCAAGGGGAGGGGACCTCAAGGTATATTTTTATTTGGGGCGACGCTTCAAGATGATCGCAACTAATGCAACGCACGCCGCGGCGGCTGATGTTGGCTCAGGGACCGCTGACGCGATGGGCGCACTGCCTGTGTACTCGCGCTGCCAGATAAGAAAATCGGCGCCGTCGGTGCGGTTGTCGTTGTTGGCGTCGCCGTTGGCGTTTGTGCCGAAGGCCGATCGCCATGCCGCTAAGTCAGCGGCGTCGACGAAGCCGTCGCCAGTGAAGTCGGCCGAGAGGATTGGCGCCGTGGCCGTTTCGTAGGCGCCGATGTCGATGGCCCCGGCAGGGCGGGGCGTGCCGACGATGTCGACCGCGGGGGCTTCCGTCGCGGTTCCTTTGTTGAGCGCGGGCGAGCCGCTGCGGAGGCGGTAGTCGCCGGCGGTCCAGTTTTCGAATAGTTGCGCCGCCGTCGCCGTGAACGAGTGGGCGTCTTGGCCGGTCGCCGCTTGCCACTGGGCGAGCGTGATATTCGAGCCGCCGCCGTTCGTGGTGAATCGCGAAATGACCGCGTTGTAGTCGCTCACCATCCCTGGCAGGCTGTTGGCCGAGACGTCGATGGCGCCGCGCGACGCATGTTGCGAGAGGATGATGTTGTTCAGCAGCGTGTTGTTGGTGGAGCCGTCTTGAATGTTGATCGCCCAGCGGCCGTTGGAGGGCTGGTTGATCGTGTTGTTGACGACGACGTTGCCGCTGGAGCCTTCGGCGCCGTCGCCCATGAAGAGCGAGATGCCGCTGGCGTGGTTGTCGTAGAGCAAGTTGTTCTCGACGCGGGAATCTTGGACGCCGTCCATGTTGATGCCGCTGCCGCCGCCGAGGGCGCCGCCGTTAATGCTCGCGGCGTTGCCGTAGACGCGGTTGCCGCTGACGAGGGCGCCCGTGATCAGCCCGTCGCCGCCGAGGCTGGCGTCGCCGTTCATATGAATGCCGGCGCCATGGTTGCCCCAGGTGACGTTGTTGCGAATCACGGGGCGATCGCCGCTGTTCGAAACGTAGATGCCATGCTCCAAAATGGAGCCGCTCGTTTCGTTGTTCTCGATGAGCAGGTCGTTCACATGGCCGGTGAAGATGCCCCAGCGGCCGTTGTTGTAGGCGTGGACGTTGCGGATGGTGACGAACTCGGCCATGTCGTCGTCGAGGCCGACGCTGCGGATGCCCGCGCGGGGCATGCCGGTGACGCTGAAGCCGTCGATGATGATGTGCGAGGCGAGTTCGAGATTGATGCCGTCTTGATTGCCGGCGCCGCTGGTGGGCGTGTTGATGAGGACGCCCGGCTCGGCGAGGAACTCGATGGGGCTCGCGGCGGTGCCGCTCGTATCGAGATAAAAGCCTTTGTAGTTGCCGGCGCGAACCGTGACGCGATCGCCGGGGCCGACGCGGTCGGCAGCGTACTGCAGCGTGGCCCAGGGAGCGCCGCTCGCGCCGGACGCAGAATTGTTGCCGCCGGGGGCGACGAAGAACTCGGCGCCGCGGGCGAGTTGAATTTGGCTGGCCGCCGCCAGCGCCGCGAGGGTTCCGTACCAACAGACCTCGAGCCAACGACCTCGTCGCATGCCGCGTCTCCTTCCGTTCCGTTAGCGTCGCGGGTGTCCGTCGCGACGTTGGCCCCTGAGCGTGTGATTGTACACGAGCGGGCGGGGAAGGGGAGTAAAACGTGGTGCTAGCGCCGCGCGCGGTGGCGGCGCCGAAAGCGTTACTTCGGTAGCGTGGCGACCGCTTTCTGCAATGTTGCGATGCTGCGGTTGAGGGCTTCGCGCTCTGCAGATTCCAATTTCGGCGCGAGCACGCTCTGCACGCCGCCGGCGCCGATGACGCTCGGCAGCGAATAGGTGACGCCGTCCGCCGCTTGGTGCGAGCCGACTACGGCGACGATCCGTTCGTCGCGGAGGATCGCTTCGGTCAGCCGGGCCGTGACGGCGCCGATGCCATACTGGCTCGCACCGATGCCGGCGATGATGTTGATGTTCGCGCTGCGGACGGCCGACTCGACTTCGCTGCGGAACGTCGTCGCGTCGAGTTTGCGTTGCTGCAGCACGTCGGCGAGCGGCACGCCGCCGATGGTGGCCGCCGACCAGACGAGGACTTCGCTCATGCCATGCTCGCCGAAGACTTGGGCGCTGACCGATGCCGGGTTCACGCCGAGCACCTGCGCGAGATGGGTGGCGAAGCGGAGGCTATCGAGAAACGTGCCGGTGCTGACGACGCGGTCGTGACGGGCAAGCGTGCGAGTGAGGTCGGCGAGCGGATCGGGCGGATCGGCGACCACGAGCAGTACTGCTTTCGGTGCGACGGCGACAACCTCGGGGACGATCGCTTGGAAGATGCCGGCGTTGACGCCGAGCAGGCGGAGCCGGCCTTGTGCGTCGCTCTTGTCGGTGGCGCCGCCCGATTTCTCGTTGGCGCCGGCGGTGATCGCGACGAGGTCGGCGTCTTTAAGATCGGCGTTCGTGCCGCTGCGAATCGAGAGCGGCGGTCCGGTGGGGATGCCGTAGCGGAGGTCGAGCGCGACCGCTTCGGCGACTTCGCGGCGAACGTCGACGAGGACCAACTCGCGGCAGGAGCCGCGCGAGACCATAGCCGAGGCAGCGGCGCGTCCGACCATGCCGACGCCGACGATTCCAACTTTGCTCATTTCGCTTTCCTTGCGATAGGGTCCATCCAGCGACGCGAGCCTAGCCCGCGCTTACTCTTTCGCGTCGGCCTTCACGTAAATCTCCGCCGGCGGCTTGTCATAGTACTTGAAGAGGGCGGGGCAAATCCAACCCTCCATCGGCGGTTCGTCGAGCTTGTAATAGTTGCCGACGGCGTCGCCGCGCGTCCAGGTGAGTTTCCTTTCGTACTCGGGGAAGGGCTGGGCGGAGAACGTGAGGCGGAAGCCATCCTTCGCGTTCGGGATGTCGGCGACGAGGTGGTCGATCATTTCCGGCACGCCGCCGACGAACGGCTCGCGGACGAGGCCGAAGCGGCTGTCGTCGAAGACCCACGTTCCTTCGTACATGTAGGGGGCGATGACGAGGATCGAGTTTTGCGGAGGACGGGCGCCGCCGACGGGGAGGGCGCCGGCTCGCCAAGCGAGCGCCGTGGCGACGAGGACGACCAGGAAGGCGGCGCCGATGACGCGGCGTTTCGTTGTGGGCTGGACCATGGACTTGTCCGTCGGGAAGCAGTGAAGAGAGGGAGAAATTCCGGCAGGTTCACCCGCGCAGCTGCGCTCATCATATGCTTCCGGCGAAACAAATGGATATCTATTTCTTAAGTAAGGAACAACAGAGTTCGGCGTGGCTGTGCCATTCGTGGTCGATGCTGCGCATGAGGAGGGCGTTGTCGAATTCGATTGAGCCATCCGGGAAGATTGTGCGATTGTCGAAGTAGCTGGAACTGATCGCTTCGATGGCGAGCGGCGTCGCGGTCCAGGAGTGGCAGCGGAGCTCCAGTCCTTGATAGACGTTCGGCGTGCGTGCGTTCGAGTAGCCGAGCGATCCGGCGGCGAAGAATTGCGAGGCGGCGTCTGCGGTGGGGAAGAGCGAGTTCGCGGGCCAGGCGTCGCCCGTGTAGCCGCGGACTTGGATGGCGGTGACGCCGTCATCGCTCTGCATGTCGAACGACAACTCGTCGGGCGTTTCTTGCACGGCGAAGCGGGCGTGATGGTGCACGCCGGGGAAGAGTCGGCCGCCGACGAGGGCGTTGAAGCGCGAGTTGGTATCGCGACGGCGGATGTAGACGCCGGTGCGAACGGCGTCGCCATCGTTCCACTCAACGGCGACGCGATGGGCGGCGTTTTCGGAGCCTACGCCGAGCCACGCCGGCATGCCACGTGGTCGCACCGACTTCAAGCGGATGAGGCAGATGCCGGCGACGCCGTAGCCGTTCACGAGCTGCGGACGAAACGGCGCGGGGAGCGTGGCGGCGAGCACGTCGGGATCGACGCGAAAGTTGGCGAGGATGCGGCGATCGATGACGCCGCGGATGGCAGGTAGGTTAAGCATCGGTTAACTCGGTTGTCGCCACACAACGCCGCGGCGCTCGTATTCCATGTTTTGCTCGATGCGGAGCGCGATCGCGGGGCTGGCGAAACGTTCGACGATCCAGAGTGCGAGGTCGAGACCCGAGGTGACGCCGCCGGCGGTGATAATGGCGCCGTCGTCGACGACGCGGGCGCGAACGACGCGAGCGCCGGCGGCTTCGAGGTCTAGGATGGCGCTGTGGTGAGTGATCGCTGGGCGGCCGGTTAGCAGTTTGGCGGCGGCGAGGAGCATCGCGCCGGTGCAAACGGCGGCGAGCGTGACGCCCGCGGCGTGGTACTCGGCGAGTTCCGTGGGGATGACGCCGCGGTTCACTTCAGCCCGAGCGCCGGCGGCGGAGCCGTCGATCCAGCCGCCGCCGGGGATAACGAGCAGGTCGGGACGCGGGCCCTCGCCGAGTAGGGCATCGCACGCCACGGCGAGGCCGTGGGCGGCGACGATCGCTCCCGCGGTGGGTGAGGCGACGAGGCGCACGCGAAAGTCGGCGCCGAGCTTGGCGGCGTTTTGCAGGACTTCAAACGGCGCGATCGCGTCGAGTTCGTCGAAGCCGGGGTAAATGAGGATGTCGATGTTCATGGCGAAATGAATCTGGTCGGTTAAAGACGGAAACCGCCGTCGCGGCGACGCATTAACATAGCAGTTCAAAGTTATGCGTAGGCGCACGAAAAAGCCCTGCCTGTTCTGCGAGGGTCGCGGGAACAGGCAGGGCTCGGTGGTTTCGGCGTTAGCGTGCCGGCGATCAATCGGCGAAGATGCCGGTGCCGTACCAGATGCCGTTGCCGCCGCGGCGGATGTCGTACCCGAACGCGCGGTGACGACCCGAAACGCCGCGCCAGTGGCCCGACGAACCGCGCCAGCTTTGGACGCAGTCGATGCACGAGTCGATCATGTTCTGGCCAGGCCAACTTTCGGCGACGACTTCGGAGACGGGGCCGCCGGTGGCGCCGCTCAGTTGGTTAAACCGCGAACCGAAGTTCTGGTGACCTTGCTGGCCGATGCTGGCTTGGTAGGTCGAGTGGCTGGCGGCGCCGCTGGCGAGCGTCGGGTGATGCGCGCCGTAGGTGCTTTGCGGAGCTTCGGGATGGGTCCGCACGGCCCAGATCATCGTCCGCTGGGTGAGCGTGCCGGCCGGCAGGTCGAGAATCACGCTGAGGTGATTATTCTGCCAGTGATAGTACTTGCCGCTGGAGTAAGGGAGCACGTTGACGGCGTGGCCGTAGTGGCTGGCGCCTTCGTTCTTCAGGTCGAGCAGGACGAAGCCCGCGCCGCCTTGCAGTTGGGCGAAGGCGGGGAAGGAGAGTAGCCGCTGGGCTTTGCCATCGACGGTGATTTCGGCGTCGACCGGCAGGCGAAGACGCGAGACGCCGTCGAGCTTCTTTTGAATCGCGGCGTTCGTCGCGAAGTAGTTGTCGACGCTGGTTTGAACGTTGTTCGTTGAGGTGCTGGTGAGGTTAATCAACAGCATCTGCTTGTTGCGCTTGGCGGCTTGGTAGGCCTTATTGTAGTCGGTGCGCCACTCGAGCCCGCCGACCGTGACGGTCGACTTCTTGTCGGACTCTGGCTTGGCTTCTTTCTTCGTTTCTTCTGCGGGTTTTTCCGCAGTCTTCATGACCGATTTTTCTGCGGTCTTTGGTTCCGCCGCTCGGGCGGTTTCTTTCGCAGGAGCTTCGGCGGCAGGTTGAGCCGCAGTTGGCTCGTCGGCGCGGAGCGGAGCGAGCGAGATCGAGGCGAGCGCGGCGACGACGGCCGAGGCGCAGAGTTGCTTCGTCAGTGGTGAAGCGAACAACATACTCTTCTCCTAAACTCTTTAACGCCGAACGGAGGTTCCATTTCCGATCGACGCGTCTCGAAATGCCGTTAGGCGAATCCTTCGTGCGGCACGCGAAGGTTCGAGTCTAGGGGTCGCGCAAGCTCGTGGCAACGAGCAGAATGGGCTGTTTGCGGGTTTTCCCTGCGCCCGGGCGAGAGAGATTCGGTAATCTGCGCAAGGTGGCGGAGCGGCGCTCTCAGGCAGCTGGGTGGCGAACCCGACGGCCGGGGGGTTGGCGCACGATGCTCATTGCACTACCGCCGAACGCGATGGCGAGGAGCGCCGCGGAGGCGGGTTCGGGGATCGTCGCGACGGCTGCAGTCGCGGGAACGCCGCTGCCGAATTGCCGCTGCCAGATGAGGAAGTCGGCGCCGTCAGTCTTCAGGTCGCCGTTGGCGTCGGCTCCCGCGCCTTGGCCGAAGGCGAGCTTCCAAGCGGCGAGGTCGGCGGCGTTCACTTTGCCGTCGTTGTTGAAGTCGGCCGCGTAATCTTCGCCGCCGAGCGTGAGTTTGAGTTCGTAGGGGCCGCTGGCGAAGTGGTCGCCAAGATAGGCGTCGTCGTTGGTGCCGGTAACGGCGAGCGTCACCTTGCCGTTGGGCGGGACGGTCCCGGTGAGGAGCGAGAGGCCGTCGCTGCCGCCGTCGTCGTCTTCGCTGATCAGAAAGCCGCTGTCGCCGAACCAACCGAGCTGCGTATCAATTGCGATGTTCTGCGGATCAAACGTTTGCGCGGTGAACGGTGCGCCGGGAGTCAGGCCGGTGAAGGTGAAGTAGTCGATGTCGGCGTTCACACTGAAGTAGCCGAGATTGTCGATGTACACGTCATACGAACCGAGAACCGCGTCTTCGTCGACGAATGAGTACTCCTCAACGGAGCCTGGTGCGAGCGTGGCGGAACTCGTGAAGAGGTTCGCCGGGTCGCCGAAGGAGTCGTACGTTTGCACGTAAACGTCGAGAGCGCCCGACTCACCGTGATTGCCAACGAAGTCGTCGTCGCCATAGCCGCTGATGACGAACGAGATGGTGCCGTTTTGTTGCTGCGTCGGGACGCCGACGAGTCCCGAGGCGTGCCCGTTGCCGACGGGGCTACTGTCGTCGTCGAAGTCGACGATGGCGCCGAGGAAGTTGCGGATGCCGAGAATCGTGTCGGGAGGCTGCACGAGCTGGTCGCTCACCGTGAGGACGCCGGGAGCGAGGATCGTGGCCGTAGCGAACGTTTCGTTCGGTTCGGCGGCTTGGGCGAGCGCAGATGCAAGACCCGTAGCGAGAGCGATCGAGGCGAAGAACTTTGGAATTCTCGACATGTTAACAGCTCACTCAGTGGTGACGGGCTATCCGCACGCGTTTGAAACCGAGGCGGCAGCGAGTCGCAGTATAGCAGTACAGGATTCGAAAGTCCCTTGAGGTTGGGGTTTCCCCATCATGATTGGGCAAGGGGTTGCTGCGCGGGCTTCAGCTCGCCTGGTCAGGCCTGACGGCGACGGATGACGGCAAGAGCAGCGACTGAGGCCGCGCCTGCGAGGACCAGCGTCGACGGCTCAGGAATGGCATAAGTGAGAACAAGATCGTTTCCCATGGCATTCAGTTGAAAGGCGCCGATCGCATATTGCGGGCGTGCCGCAACGAGCGCGGAACGGTCGATGACGACGGCCGCAGGATCAAAGCCGTTGAGATCGGAGCTGGACGCGACGAGCCACTGTCTGGTCTGAAGCCCCGCGGGCGGAGCTTCGACGGCCGAGGAGGCGAACAGCGGATCGATCTTGAACGTCCATTTGGCCGAAGGGGTGGCGTCGAACAATAGTTCGGACGAGACGTCGAGGAAATCCCAGCCGCCCGCTTGGCCGGCGAGGCCGTTGGAGTTTTCGAGTTCCCATTTGTAGACGGCGCCCGAACCGATGGTCATGTCGCCGTCGATCGAGAGCGTGCCGGCGCTCGCGCCGGGCGCGACGATGGCGCCGGTACGCACGTCGACGTCGCCAACGAGCGTGCCGTTGCCGGCAAGCAGCGCCGCGGCCGAGTTTAGTTGGAGCCTGGCGGCGACGCCGTCGTTGAGGATCTGCAGGGAGGTTCCGGCTGGAACGCTGACCGAGCCGGTTTTGAAGTTGTTGTTGCCGATGAGGTTGAGGCTCGATCCGAGTTGAGCGGCGGTAATCGCTCCCTTGAGTTCGACGCTTCCTTCCCAGGCGACGATCTCCGAGCCGGCGCCGACGTGGAGGGGACCGTTGAGCGTCAGTTTGCCGGAACTGGTCTTCTTTAGTCGAACATCGCTGGCGATCGTGGTCGCTCCGGAGATCTGCATGTTGCGCACGACGGGCGAGCCGGTGAACCAGTTCTCCGGTAGATCGATCACGGAATCGGCGGTCACGGCCACGGCTCCGGTAAGCGTGGGCGAGTTCAGGCTGGCAACGATCTTGCCGCCGTTCAACTGAAGGCGGGATTGCAGCGATGCGTCGATCGCGAGCGTGCCCTCGGGATCGACGACGGCGACGCCGGAGCCGAACGCCTGGGCGTGCGTGACGCTGGCGCCGGAAGCGCGAATGAAGACGCTGCCTTGGTAGCCGGCGCTGCTGCCGCCGAGCGTCACTTTGCCGCCGGTGAGCGTGACGTCGCCGTTGAACTGCGAGAAGCCGCTGAGCAATTCAATGAGTTGGTCGGCGCCTGACGCGAGCGTTAGCGTGCCCGCGCCGCGGATAACGCTTTGGACGGTGAGGTTGGCGCCTTGGATGTCGCCATGTTGGCGAATCTCGATCGGCGCGCGTAAGGAGGAGTCGCCGCGGCCGGTCGCTTTGATCATTCCGCCTTCCAGCACGATCTGGCGCTGGTTGTTGAATCCATTGAGTTCGATCACGCCGCCGTCGCGAACGAAGACGCCGCTGGCTTCGCTCGGAGCGGCCCCGCCGAGCGCGGTCCCGTACATGCGCAGCGTCCCTTGCTCGACAATGACCTGGCCGACGAAACTCGGGCTGCCGCCTTCCAAATAAAACGTTCCCTCGCCGCGTTTGACGAGCAGGCCGTCGCCTGCGAGCGGTTTGGAAATCGTGCCGGTGTAAGCTTCGATGAGATCGGCGTCGATTGAGGCGGCGCCGGTTCCGCCGACGACTCCGCGGCTGCGCACGGCGAGTTTGTTCAGTTTCACCGGTTGCGTGTCGGAAAAGTTCAGCAGATAGCTGCCGCCGTTGAGGTTGACGACGTCGTCTGCCGGGATCGCCGAGCGATTCGTCAGAGTTAGCCGAGCGTCCTGGGCGACGTTCGTTCCGCCGCTGTAAGTATTGACGCCGCCGAGGGTAGCCGGGCCTTTTTGCGAGACGTTTAGCGACACAGGATTGGCGCCGTCGTCGACGATATCGGCGGCGACGTTCAGGTTGTTCCCGAGGTGGAAGAAGAGTTCGTGGCCGCTGCCCGCGCCGGCGGTGATTCGCCCGCTCGAGATCGTGGTCTCGGCGTTGACGATGAATCCGCCGCTCTCGACCTTAAGGGTGTAATTGTTGAGGGCGATGGGGACCGTTCCGACGGTGCGAATCGAGTTGACGGTTCTGTCGCCAGTCAGGGCCATAGCGCTGGCGAGTTCGATGTTTTCGTGCGCGGCAGCCAGGTCGAGTTGCTTGCGCGTCATGGGGGCTGCTTCCACTTTGCCGTCGACGATCGTCGCGAACGCGTCGGAGGACATGAGCGAATGGCCGCCGGCCATCGTCGCCCAACCGCCGATCAAGCTGTTTTGTAGCGGCGCGTCGAGTTCGATGGCGCCTCCTTCGGGCTTGCCGAACGACACGACGGCGCCGCGGCTGCGGTGAAGCTCGTTGATTTGGATGACGCCGGCGGTTGCGAGGATGCGGTTGAAGCCGCGCTCTGCGTGAACGGCGCCGATCGTTTCGCGCGAGCCCCCCGCCGTTGATCCGAGGAGTTCGATACGGCCGGACTGTAAGTAGACGGGGACGGCGTCCGAGAGACGGTCGTTCGAGCGGACGGCGCCGCGATCGTTGAAGACGAGGGTTGCGCGTGGGTCCGCGTTGGAATTGGAAACGTCGCCGCTGACGGCGATGCTCGCCGTCGTCGCCAGGCGAGCGTTCTCGGTGAGAACAAGTTTGCCGTCGAGGATGCGGGTTTGCCCGGAATAAGTGTGGCCTTGATTGGTGATTCGCAGTTCGGTGTTCATTCCCATCTTCGAGAGCGAGCCGCCGTGGATCGCCCCGCTGATCGTCAGATGGCCGGTGCGGGTAACGCTGCCCGACGCTTCGTTTTCGGATCCGCCGACGTAGCTGCCTTGGTCGCCGAGGTAGAGATTGCCGGCAAGTTCGCCGGAGCCGACGATGCTTCCGGCGTAGTCCATGCCGGAGGAGTTATTGAGATAGAGGGCGTCTTCGACGCGAACGCCGGCCTCCAGGAAGATTGCAGCGTTGCGCGAGCGGGCGATTGAGGTGCTGCCGACGGTCGTGCCGAGGCCGAGAGCATCTTCGATTTCGAGCCAGCCTTGGTCGACGCTGATCTGTCCGTCGAACCCGTCGAGCCGTCGGACGGCGCCGATGCCGCGCGTCCGCTTTTCGATGGCATCGACGCCGGTGATCCGTCCTTCAATGCTTCCGGCGAAGAACTCGAGGGCGTCGACGTTTGCAGTCTTTCCTGCTTCGATCAAGATGCCGCCGCGTTGAAGCGACTCGCGGATTTCCGGCGAGCGAGCGTCGACGCGCAGTCGCGGAGTATGGAGATCGGAGCCGATGGTCAGAGACGTCAGACCCGTCTCGACCGTGCCGCTGAACTGGGAGAGATCGCCGGCGAGGCGTGCGCGTTCGAGGCCGTTTCTCCCCGGCGCCGACAGGTCGCCGCGCGGCGCGAACTGGCCGGTGAACAACGCGTTGACGCGATCAGAGAGGACGACGTCGCCGCGGACGGCGACGCCTCCGGCGAACTCGTACTGATTCGAGATGCTGCCTTCGACGACCAGCGTTCCCGCTCCGGTGATCGCTCCGGTGAACAAGGCGGCGCTGCTGGCGTTGGGAGAGCGGCCGACGTAACCGCGGCCCGCGATCTCGATATTGCTCGCAACGTTCGCGCTTCCGTTGCTGGCGTATGGCACGAACGCCCCGCCGACCAGCGTGATTTTCCCGGCGTGGGGAGTCGTCGACGTGGTGGTGAGGAGGATGCCGAATTGTTCGACGACGAACGGTTCGGTGGTAGCGGGCGTCGATACCCAGCCGTTGCGGATGAGCGTCCCGACGGAGTCGTCGCCGAACGCGGTGCTCGTGACCGCCTGCATCGTGTGGTACGTCCCGACGTCGATCGTAGTGAGCCCGGTGTAGGTGCTATTCCCGTTAATGTACGTGATGCCGTAGTTGGTTGGTCGCCCGCTGAAGGCAAGCGCGCCGTTGCCGGAAATGCCGCCGGTGAGCCACAGCGAAGAGTATCCCGCCTGACTAATCGTCAGCACTTCGCCGGTTGGCAGCACGAGCGGGGCGGAAATCTTCGTCGTTAGATCGCCGTTCTGCGCGATGAGGCTGACGGAGGGCTGCGTGCGCGGCGACGGATCGCTGAACGTGAGCGGAGCGTTGCCGGAAATCTCCACGGTTCCCCTGCCGGCAACGGTGAGCACTGCGATCGACGCTGGCTGTCCGAGGTCGGCGCGCAAGGTGGCGCCGGTCGTGCTCAACGTCGCCGTATCGCCTGCAATGCTAGGGATGCCGTTGGTCCAGTTGAGCGGATCATGCCAATTCGTGGACGGTGCGTCGCTGCGCCAAACGGTGTTAATGGCTACGGCGGACTGACAGAACAGAAAGGGCGTCGCTGCGACGAGATAAAGATAAGTTCGGATGGCCAACAAACGGCTCCTGCAGGCGAAGGGAATCGCGACGCGAAAATAACGTCTTGGCGATACGGTTAAGTGATTTAAGCAGGCTGCCAATCTAAACGGCGTCGCCGTCCGGGGCAACGCTTGCAGGGTAGATGCAATCTCACTAGGAGCCGTCGGTTTGGCGATCCGTCTCGCGAAGAGGCGTCGACAGGCGAGTTTCTTCACTGCTTTTTCTGCTGTCGCGAGGGACAATTCGCGTCATAATTGTTGTTCGTTTTCGGCAGAACCGTGGGATTTTCACATCGATCACATGAGGCATGTTCAATGAACTCTGCGAAGATAACGTACTTGGCGGCATGGGCAGTGGGGGCGATCCTGATTGGCGGGGCAGTTGGGCGTGCCGACGAAACGAAGATTGCTGCGGCGAAGGGCGAGACGCGCAGCCTGTTCAACGGCAAGGACCTGAGCGGCTGGCATGCCGATGTGCCGGAACTCGATAAGAATCCGCAAGGGAAGTCGCCGTTTGTCGTTCGCGACGGCAATCTCGTCAGCCTCGGCACGCCGGGCGGGCATCTCATCACCGACGACGAGTTCAGCAACTACCGGCTGGTGGCTGAGTACCGGTTCGTCAACAAGCCAGGCAACTGCGGCGTGCTGGTCCACGCGTCGAAGCCGCGGGTGCTGTACGGGATGTTCCCGCAGTCGCTCGAAGTGCAGATGCAAAGCGGCGAGGCTGGCGACTTTTGGTGCATTCACGAAGACATCGAAGTGCCGGAGATGGCGAAGCGTCGCGCGGGCGACCCGGCGAACTGGGGGGCGACCGAAGGGAAGGAACGGCGGGTTCTCAACCTGACGGAGAAGTCGGAAAAACCGCTCGGTGAGTGGAATCAGATGGTGATCGAATGCGTTGGCGACGAGATCAAGGTGTGGGTGAACGGCGAGTTGGTGAACCATGGCTCGAAGTGCACGGCCGAGAAGGGGCAGATCGCCGTGCAGGCGGAGGGGACGGAGGTGGAGTTCCGAAAGCTGGAGCTGACGCCGATTAAGGAGGTAGATCCGTTGGATGTTTTTGGGGGATGATTGGTCTCTCGCAAAGGCGCGGAGGCGCAAAGAAAATCGCAAAGGAAGGAAGAGAGTATTGGTGACGTGCGTACGAGCGGTTTAGCCGGCCAGTGGGAACGTCGGAATGTTGGACGGCTTTGATTGTTTGTTGCTTGGCTTTCTTGGCATTTCTTCGCGCCTTTGCGGCTTGGCGAGAGACGAATGGGAATGCCGTTCGCAAAAGTACGCCCGTTGAGGGGGGGTGTGCGCGACGCGGAATTTGAGAGCAAGTTCTTGGGCAGGAGGAATGATGGGAATTCTGATGCGCGCCGTATCGGCAGCGTTGATCGTGACGGCAACTTGCGGGGTGGCTGCGGCAGATGATTCGGCTACGGTGGAGGGGGCTGCGACGCCGCGGGCGACGTTGACGCTCGCATGCGCTGCCGACAACGATTTGTATCGTGGGCTGACCGCTGGTGGATCAGCGGTGCAGCGGGCGGATTCGGTGCGCGAGGGGATCGAGATCGCCACGCCGGGGACGGCGTTGCTTTTGCTTGCCGATGGGTATCCGGAGCGGCGGACCGTGGTGCGGGCGGAAGATTACGCGGCCGCGCGGGAGAAGGGGCTAAAGCTGTTGGTGGAGTATCCCGCCGAGGCGCCGGGAGTGGAGTTCGCGGCGCCGCGGCAGGCGCGATGGGAGCGGGGCGTTGTCGCGGAAGGATCGTCGCTCGGGTTGCCGCGGCTGGCGATTCTCGCGCTCCATGATTGCCAGTTCTTGCCGTGCCGTGCAGAGAATCCGCTGTTAGTGCTGGGGCGCGTGGCGGGGTTCGATCGGGCATTGTTTGGCATGCCCGCGGCGAACGATCCGCTCTTGTTTCGATCCGACAAGCGAACGTGGATTGCAACAACGCGATTGAGCGGGTTTGTAACGTCGCGCTACGCGCCGGCGGCCGATTGGGCGACGTTGTGGACGCATTTGCTCGCGACGATCGATCCCGCGGGACCGCCCCACCAACTGCAAGTGAAGCCGCTGGCGACGCCGGCGTATGCTGCGGAGGCGCCGTTGCCGGATTCAGCCGAGGCGGAGTCGCTCGCGAGGTTCGCGAAGTGGTGTCTCGACTCGCGGCTGCTGATCACGCCGGAGCGGGAGCCGGAACTCCACCGCTTGCTGCGCGAGAATGTGGAGATCGTCCCGCCGCCGGCCGTGACCGGTGGCGACGGTTCGCTGGGAATTCTCGAAGGGTACGCATCGCAGATTTTGCCCGACGGCAGTCAACTGCAGCGGACGCCGATCCGCGCCGATTGCCAAGCGGAGACGGCGGCGGCGCTGGCGTTGCATGCGCGGCTCAGCGGTGATGCGCGGAGCGAGCAGGTCGCGACCAATCTGATGACCTATTTGTACGAAACTTCGGACATGTGCCGCGGTGAGCGCGGCGATCCGCAGCATCCGGCGTTTGGACTGATTGCGTGGGGGGCCGTTTCACCCGCTTGGATGGCTGGCAACTACGGCGACGACAATGCCAGGACGCTGCTCGCCACGATCGTGACGGCCGCCGAGCTCGAAACCGCGGCGTGGGACAAGCCGTTGTTGCGAGCGCTCTACGCCAATTTGCGAACGACCGGCACGCTCGGGTTCCGTGGCGACAATCTCACCATTGCCCCGCTCGAAGAGCACGGTTGGAAGCATTTTCACGACGCCGCGACCGTGAACGTCTCGCCTCATTTCGAAGCATACTCTTGGGCTTGCTTCCTGTGGGCTTACGCGCGGACGGGTGATGAGCAGTTTCTGGAAGTGACTAAGCGCGGGATCCGCCGCACGATGGAAGAGTATCCCGCCGGTTGGCGGTGGGGCGAGAATCTTGACCGCGCGCGGATGCTGCTGGCGCTCGCTTGGTTGGTGCGCGTGGAAGACACGGCCGAGCATCGCGGCTGGCTCAAGCAAGTGGCGGACGACTTACTGAAGACGCAGCAGCCATGCGGCGGGATTCCCGAGCAGCCGGGCAACGCGTCGACGGGGCACTTTCTTGTGCCGACTTCCAACGACGCCTACGGCACGGGCGAAACACCCCTGATTCAGGAGAGCGGCGATCCGGTGACCGATCAGCTTTATGTGTCGGGGTTCGTCTTGCTCGGCCTGCGTGAAGCGGTTGCCGCGACGGGCGATCCGGAGCTGAAGCAAGCGGAAGATCGCTTGGCCGACTACTTGGTGCGCGTGCAGGTGCGTTCTCAGGAGATTCCGTATCTCGACGGGACGTGGTTCCGGGCGTTTGATTATCGGCGCTGGGACTATTGGTCGAGTTCGGGCGATCTCGGCTGGGGCGCTTGGTGCGCCGAAGCGGGGTGGGGGCCGGCGTGGACGGCGATCACGCTGGGGTTGCGCGCCGAGGGGACGTCGCTGTGGGAGACTAGCCAATCTTCGGCGATTGCTGAGCAGCTTGAGGCAGTGCGCGGAGAGATGTCGCAGAACGGTGGCGAACCTTGGCGAGGGGCGGTCGAGTCGCCGTAAGTGTCGCTGTCAACGCAGCCGTTCCTCAGCCCCGGGCTCCGCTCGGGGGTGGGTTGCACTGCGCGGGACGACGCCGATCGGAATGGAGAGCGACCCCCGGGCGGAGCCCGGGGCTAGGCGATGCGGTCGGTCAGGCTCGCGGCGAGGGTGATTAGCTCGCCTGCTTCGACCGGTTTGGGTAGATGCGACGTGAAGCCGGAGACGAGCGCGCGACGGCGGTCGTCAGCGCGGGCGTAGGCGGTGAGCGCAATCGCCGGGGTTTTCTTTTGCTGTAGCGTCGCCTCCTGGCCGCGCCACTGGCGAATGAACGCGAAGCCGTCCATGCCGGGCATGCCGATGTCGGAGACGATGAGATCGAACGTCGCCGTCGCTTGCAGCTCGAGCGCCTGCTCGGGCGATTCAACCGAGGTGACGCGGGCGCCGCACGATTCTAGGACGCGGCCGACGAGTGCGCGGGAATCGGCTTCGTCATCGAGGATCAGGACGCTCAAACCGGCGAGGCTGAACGTCGGTTCGTGGAGATGCGAGCCCGAGAGGTTGTGCGATTCGCCGTCGGCCGCTTGCTCCTGCATCACGGAACGAATCGGCAAGCTGACGATAAAGGTCGAGCCGCGGCCTTCGCCGGCGCTGTCTGCCGAGACGACGCCGCCGTGGAGTTCAACGAGGTTGCGGACGATCGCGAGGCCGAGGCCGAGTCCGCCGTACGAGCGGCTGATCGACGCGTCGGCCTGGCGGTAGCGATCGAAGATGTACGGCAGCAGGTCGGGCTTGATGCCGATGCCCGAGTCGGTGACGGTGAGCTCGACGTGCGAGTCGACCCGCTGCAGGACGACTTGCACCTTGCCTCCTTTAGGCGTGAACTTGATCGCGTTGGAAAGCAGATTCCACGCGACCTGGCGGAGGCGGTTCGGGTCGCCTGTCGCTTTGACGCCGAAGAGGGGGGCGATCATTTTTTCGAGCCGCACCCCCTTCGCTTGCGCGGTGACGGCGGACGACTGGACCGCTTCTTCGACGATCGTCGCGAGGTTGACGTCTTGCAGGTCGAGCCGCAGCCGGCCGCCGATGATGCGGCTGATCTCGAGCAGGTCTTCGAGCATCGTCGCCTGGGCTTTGGCGTTGCGCTCGATGACGTCGAGCCCTTCTTGGAACTCGGCGCTGAGCTCTGTGCCCGTCATCTTGAGTAGCTGCGACCAGCCGAGGATGGCGTTGAGCGGCGTGCGGAGTTCGTGTGAGAGCGTGGCGACGAACTCGTCCTTCACGCGGTTGAGGCGTTCGAGTTCGTGGCGAGCGATCCGTTCGCTGTCGAGCGCCTTCTCGCGCTCGACGGTGGCGAGGCGGAGGTCGGCGTGAGCCATCGCGAGCATCTCGGCGCGACGGACGAGCAGGGCGACCATTCGCTGGCGGAGGTTATCGGCGGTGGCGATTTCGTCGTTGGTCCAGGGCTCGCAGGTCCCTTTGACGGTTTCACGCCAAAGGGCGAACGAGCCGCGCGGCGAGAGGCGATCGGGCGTCTCCTGCGAGAGGGCCGTTTTGCGGGGATCGCCGGCCCAGTCGACGGTGCGGACGTGTTCGGGGCGGAACCAGAGGAGCTGGTGGGCCCGATTGCGGCCAATGTTCACCGCCAGGACGCCGGCGGCGACGGCGGCGAGATGCCCGCCGCCGAACTCGCTGTTCAAATTGTCGATCGCGATGACTTCTTCGCCGCGTTCGAGAAGCCATGCGGCGATTTGGCGGATCTCATCCTCGCTCGGCGTGTGGCCGATGCGAGAGACGATACCGTCGGAAACGATCGCGGCGCCGCCGGAATCGATGCAATCGATGAGCGTCGGTTCGGAGAAGAGGGCGCCCTTCGCGAAGTCTTCGTCGCGACTGAGGTTGGTCATCACCTTGTCGCAGCAAGTGAGCTGTCGCTTGCGGAGCTCGCGCGTTTCTTGTTCGTCGACCGCGGCGATCTGCAGCGACATGAAGTGGCCGAGCAGTTCGCTCGCCTTCCGCAGGTCGTACGGAATAAACTTCGGCGAATAGTGATGGCAGGCAATCAGGCCCCACAGCTTGCCTTGTCGTAGGATCGAGATCGACATCGAAGCGTAGACGCCCATATTCCGCAGGTACTGCAGATGGATCGGCGAAACGCTGCGGAGCACCGAGTAGCTGAGATCGAGCGGCGGGGCGGTTGTATTAGCGGCGATAATCGGCGCCGCAATGTAGTCGCGATCGGCAATGAAGCGGAGCCAGTTCTTCGTGTAGAGTTCGCGGGCCTGCTTGGGGATGTCGGAAGCGGGGTAGTGCAGGCCGAGGAAGGGTTCGAGATCGGCGCGGCGTTCTTCGGCGATTACTTCGCCGTTCCATTCGCGGTCGAAGCGGTACATCATCACGCGGTCGAAACCGCAGAGGCGACTCACTTTCTCGCAGGCGAGGGCGGCCATCTCTTTTACCGAGGTGGCGCGTTCGATGCGGACGAGGGCGTCTTGCAGGTTGTGGTAGAGAGCATTGGCCCGCTGGCCGGAAGTTTCGGGCGAGCGTTCAAGTTCGATAAAGAGCTTGTCGCCGTAACGATGCGTGATCGCATCCCACGGTTCCTTAGCGTGCTGGAGCTCCCAGGTCGATTGGTAAGCGGGACGGCCTTCGCGCAGGTCGGCCAGATCGCGATGCCAGCGGGCGGCTTCGCCGTGCTCGTTTTCAATGAGTAGAGCGTCGACCGTGCGGCCAAAGAGTTCTTCCGGCGCGGCGCCGATGAGGTGAGCGGCGTTCGCGCTGACGTGCGTGATCGTGAGCCGCTCGCCGTCGAGCGCGACCAGCACGCCGTGGGGTTGGATGGCCCCAGGAATGTGGATCGGCTCGCGGTCGCAGGTGGTGAGGTCAATAGTCTCGGTCATCGTGCCGCCAAACGTTCACTTTCGTTGATGTTGTGAGTCGCACCGACGAGCGGTTCGGCGGGTTGCGTTAGCCAAGCTGCGAGCGATTCGAACGTACTGACCGCGGCAGCGACGACGCGGTCGGCGTCGCGCGGGTTATCGAACGCCGCGAGGCTCGCCAAGTAGCGCTGCCACATCTCGCCGGTTCGCTCGCCGTAGCAGGTGAAGAACGCGAGGCCGCAGCGGCTGGTGAGGCCGAAGCGGGCGGAGAAATGACGCGCGAGGATCATTCCGCCGAGCGTCGACCCTTCGACGACGTACATGGCGCCGACGGCGTCGGCCACGCTGCGGAGGGGCGGGGCGGCGGCCGGCGCGATCGACCGGAGTTCCGTCGCACTCATACCAAGCGATCGCAAGTCGTCGGCAAGCGCCGCGCACTTCCATCGTCCGGCCACCAGCCGTCGGTCGGCCGTCCGCTGCAACGAGGCCTCGAGCGGCAGGTAGTAGGCGTAGAACCGGGCGAGCAGGCTGCAGTAGTCGGGTAGTCGAAGCGCTGGATTGAGCAGATCGAGCGCGCGTTCAAGCGCCGTGTGGGCGTCGTGGGTCGATTCTTTGAGGCGGGTGCGAAGCGGCGCTAGGTGCATAAGTTTGCGGGCCGCTGGTCGCGCGGCGTCCAAGGAACGACCGGCCCGGCAGCGCAGCGGTCAGCGCTGAGGCGAGTCGCGCAAAGCGACCACGGCTAAAACAGGGCGTTTTTAGCGGCGTGGCGAGATTTAACGATGGAACGCCTGCAAGAGCAATCGTCGTGCCGAGGGCGTCCTCGCCTTGCTCCGCTGACGCGAGACGCTAGTTCGAGAGTAGGGATGGCGGCAGCGTCCCTGCAGAAACGCTCGCGTGAACGAGAAGTCTCACTCAAGTGCCGGCAGCGGTTGCACCGCGCGGAGCGTCGGCGTGCCGCGGGCGGCGGCGAGCTTCTTCTGCGCGAGTTCGGCGAGGGTGATGAAGCGGTATTTTCCGCCGGTCCCCTCGGCGAGGTCGATCAACGAGCAGGTCGTGCGGGGCTCCACGCCGAAGTGAACGACGTTGATCTTGATCTTCCGCTGTTTGCACTCGCGTACGAGGACCGCGATTTGCTCGGGGCTTGGGTCGTCTTTTTCCTCGCCGTCGGTGAGGTGGAAGATCACCTCCGGCTCGCACATGATTGCTTCTTCGAGCGCGGGCAGGTGATGCGTGTCCCCTTCGGCCGGCATCGAGTAGACGAACGACTTGGCCAGGACTTTGTTCTCGTAGGTCGCGTCGTACATCCGCCGCGTGTTGCCGAGCAGCGAGACGTAACCGTTGTAGAAGACGATCTGGAATCGACACGATTCGTTGAGGTCTTCGAGGCTGTTGACGAGTTCTTTCTTAACGGCCTCGAGCGGCGTGATTTTGACGACTGGTATTTCGTCTTCCGTTAGCGTGTAGAACGAACTCATGCTGAGCGAGCGATCGAACACGTAGACGAAGTCGCCCCCTTCGCCGACGAGGTCGAACATGCTCGTGGTCGCGTGGCCGGGGCCTGTGCCATCACCAGTTCCTGTGCCGACGCCTTTGCCGTGGCCGCCGCCGCTTCCTGTCCCAGAGCCGCCGTCGCCGCCGTTGCGAGCGTCCCCAGCTTTCGGTCCGCGGTTCGTCGCGGAGACGGACGTGAGCAGCATATCGCGATCGAACGCGACCGCATCGCTCTCGGGGGAGGCGGTGACGAGTGGATCGAACTTTGTGTCGAAGAGGGGATCGGCGGCCGATTCGGCGAGAGGAACTTCGGCCGAGTCGACGGCGAGCGGATCGATCGAAGCGTCGATGTCGGCTGCGTCGACAAGCGGCGCTGAGGCTTCGCCGAGACCTGGGTCGCCGCCGCCGCCGGCGTTGACGTCGGTGAGGCCTGGATCAGCTTGAAAGTCGAGCGTCAGATGGCCCGGGTCTTTGGGGACCGCCTGGATGAGGAGACCGAGAATGAGCACCATCCCGGCGTGGCAAATGAGCGAGACCAGCCATGGGGGAAAGGCTGCGTAATCGACTTCATGGTCGCGCACAACAGCGCGGGCGGTGGCGTTCTTGGGCGTCACGCGAGTCGAGGCCGTGGGGTTTTCTGCTGTTCCGGAAGAGCCTATCGCGACGAGGGCCGACGAGTGGCAGCCGCCGCGAATGACGCCGTCATTGTTGCCGGTTTGGCAGAGCGACGCAAGAAAACCTGCAAAACTGGGTAAAAGTAGCGGAATGTGGCGGGCGAATAGGCTAGCTGGCCGTCGGATGGAACGTTTTGGTGGCGAGGTAGCCGAGCGCGATAAAAGCGAGCAGGTTGACGCCCTGAGCGACGGCGAACGGCGGTTCAGACTGCGTCGGCGCCAAGGCATGGAGCGGCGGCAGCTTTTGGAAAGCCTGGACAATCAGCACGAAGACGTTGAAGTACTGCGCAATGATTGCCGTGACGACATACGCTGCCCGCCACTTGCCGGCGAGATGTTTGGAGTAGAGGGCGTAGATCGCCACGGCGAGCACGATCAACGAGAGGATGGCGAGAATGTGCGACGGCAGCAACTTCACGAACGGAAACAGAAAGCCGGTCGCGCTCGTGAGGACCGTCGTCACGAGAAAGAACGCCGTCCAGCGCGGCAGCCGCTGCGCTTGGAGCATGCCGCCGATGACGACGTAACCCGACACGATGCCGAGCAGGCTGATGATGACGTGAATGATTAAGACGGCGTCCATGGAAACTCTCGGGCTGGCGGATGGCGGGCGGTGAGCGTCGCGAAGAAAGGCGACTTGGCGGGTGGCGGAATCTTACCCTCCGCGCTTGGCGGGTCGCTAGAGCGCCCTTGTTCTGTTAGCGGCGACGTCTACTGGAATGGGGGGCCGACCCCCAGGCGGAGCCCGGGGCTAGGGAAAGAGGCCATCTTGCGGGGAGTTATTGTCCGGAAACGCAAACAGCCCCCGACCGAAGTCGAGGGCTGTTTGGATGTTTACTGATTTGCTGACGCAGCGATTCACTGCTGGCCGGCTTACTTCAGCGGCTTCGCCTCAATCGTCTCGATTGCTTCGCTCGCGGTGCGTTGGACATAGTCGCGGACCAGGCCTTCGGTATCGACGTCGTCGCTTGGAGGCTCAAGTCGACGGTGAAGCAGGGGCAGGGCGTCCTTGGCCGCGGGGCCGAACTCTTTGAGACATTCCGCGGCCATGCCTTGTTGCTTGAAGCCGCCTGCTTCCAGCACGCGGGTGATCGCGGGGAGCGTGGCGAGCAATTCCGGCGAGACCTGGGCCGCGTGCGGATTGATCTTTAGGATCGCGTGGACGATCGTCATACGAGCCGCATCGGAGCGATCCTCGGCTGCGGCTAACTCAATCAACTTCGGAAGCGCCGAGCGGGCGCGTGGACCGATCCAGCAGAGGGCGCTTGCTGCGCGCTCGACGACTTGGTCGTTCTCGCTGCGCAGCGCGTCGACTAAGGCTGGGACGGCTGGCGGGCCAAGTTTGTTGAGGGCGACGCTTGCTGAGACGGCGACGGCCTTATCTTCGTGGGCGAGTAGTTCTATCAGCCTTGGGACGGCGGGAGGTCCCATCGCGACGATCGTGTCGATCGCGGCGAGTCGCCCTGGACGGCTGATGGGCGAGAGCAATGGGACGAGATCGTCGACCGATTGAGCGCCGAGTTGACGTACCGCTTTAGCGGCGAAGGCGACTTCAGCTCGCCACGCGTTGATCGCACGCTGCTCGTCAGCGTCAGTCGTCGAGAGGTCGTGCGGCGGGAAACTCTTCAGGATCACAAGTGATCGGCCTCGCAATTGGTCTCGATAGGGGACGTCGACGGGCAGGGCGGAAAGTGCTCTCAGGCGTACGTCGTTGTCTGGATCGTTCTGGGCGAGCTTAAGCAGAACTGCCGCGATTTGCTCGTCGTGCGGCGCGGTGCGGAGTAGCCCGCGGATCGCTGCTGCACGCAAACGCGGATTCGTATCGCCAAGCAGTTTCAAGATCGCGGGCTGTGCTGTTGGACCGAGCGTTGGCAAAAGCTGTACGGCCATGCCGCCGACGACGTCGGAGCTTGGGTCGATGGCCAATTGGTAGAATGCCTCTGCCGCGGCCGCTTGCTGCTCCGCGGGAAGCTGTTCGAAGGCCGTAGGGCGGATGCGATTGATCAAGATCAAAGCGCCGAACGCATGGCGTTTATCATCTAGCTTTGCGGCCAGGCGCGGAACAGCTGACTCTGCGCTGGGGCCCATCGCCGCCAGAACGTCGGCGAACCTTTCGATCGGCTCGCCCGCGTCGACACGGCGGAAGATTTCCGGCAACGCCTCCTTGTGATCGAAGACTAGGCGTCGTTGCGCCGCCCTGCGAGCAGCTTGATCTGGCGAGCGCAGATTCTTGAACGATTCGTCGAGAGAATGAGTTGCGGGCGTCGTTTCCCGCGCCGCTCGCGGAGGCGGTTCGACGTCGCCGTTTTCCGCGACGAGCCAATCGTAAATCTTTCGCTGGCCGCGAATACTAGCGAGCCTAACCGGCGTTACTCCTTCGGCGTTCGCGACGTCGAGCTGCGCCCCGGCGGCAGCCAGGGCCTGAACGATAGCGAGGTTGTCATCGCCGGCGATGGCTTTGTGAAGCGGGGTGTTGTCGTTGTCGTCAAGGGAGTTGGGATTGGCGCCTTGTTGCAGCAGTTCAGCAACCGCTTGTTCGTCTCCTCGATGAGAATAAGCCAGTAGCAATGCGTTTGCGTCGGGATCATCGCCATTCGCTGGAGGAACGGCGAGTAGCGACAGAGCAACGATCACAGCGACGTCGAGCCGAGTTCGCTTCCGCTGCAAGTTCATCGTGCAGTTCTTTCGGCAAATAAAAAAGCGATGGGGCGGCAGCGCCCCATCGCTTCGATGCGATTGCAATTGCGGCGCTCGGCCTAATTACTTCAGCGGCTTCACCTTGACCGAACGGTAGTGCGTTTCGCTGCCGGGGTCGTGGCCTTGCAGGGCGAAGGTGCCCGAGCCGATCTTGGCGTCCTTCCAGCCGTCTTCACGCTTGAAGTCGGCGGGCTGATCCCACTCGTTCACCACTTCCCCGTTGACCTTCACGGTGACGTGGTTGTCTTTCACGGTGATGTTCTGCGTGAACCATTCGTCGTCCTTGGCGGGCGACTTGTCCATGACGTTCTTGATGTTGTAGAGGCTGCCAGTCTTCTTCGGGTCGCCGTGGGTGTTGTTCACCTGGGTTTCGATGCCGGTGCTCGGCCAGCCGTTGGGTTGGTACTTCGTGTGGAAGTACATGCCCGAGTTGGCCTTCGGCTTGGTGAGAACTTCGCACTCGTATTCGAAGTTCTTGAAGTTGTGATTTTCAACCGGGCCGTCGTAGAAGATGTGGGCCGCTTCGCCGTGGGCGACGATCTCGCCGTCGACGACTTTGAAGGTGTCAGGGTTGTCTTCGCTCTTCTTCCAGCCGTCGAGGTTCTTGCCGTTGAAGAGTTGGTACCAGCCGTCTTTGTCTGGTTTGGGGGCTTCGTCGGCTTGGGCGAACGGCGCCAAGGCAAGCCCGAGCAGCAGGGCGGCGGACGCGAGGGTGAATTTCATCGCAAGGTTCCTTGAGAGTTGTTGCCTGGGATGGAATAGTGGGAGCGATGCGTCGCTGGAAGGAGCTTGTTGCGACGGCGAACGCGGTAGTGACAGGCTACTAATGGCATGCTCGCGGAGCAAGCGGCGAGACGTGTTGGTCGATTGAACTGAATACTCGGCGCGTTGTTTTCTTAGCGTTTTCTTTGCGCCTCTGCGCCTTTGCGAGAGACATTCTTTTTTCTCTCTCGCAAAGGCGCAGAGGCGCAAAGGGGACGCGAAGAAGAAGCGGGGGTTTTTGATCGCTATGCGGTTGCGACCTGGCCTGAAAGCGTTGTCGTTGCCGGTGGCGTCGTTGTGGGCGGCGGGGTAGTGGAGGGGGCGGCGGCGCGGCGGACGAACAGGGCGCTTAGGTCGTCGAGCAGCGAGTAAATCACCGGCACGGCGAGCAGCGTCAAAAGCAGCGATAGGGCTTGGCCCCCGACGACGAGCACGGCGATCGAACGGCGTTCCTCGGCGCCGGGGCCGGTGGCGATCAGCAGCGGCACCATGCCGGCGACGAACGCGATCGCCGTCATGAGGATCGGCCGCAGGCGGTTGCGGTTGCCTTCGAGGATCGCTTCGTTGCGGGGGAGACCGGCGGCGCGGAGTTGGTTAATGTGGTCGACCTGCAAGATCGACGCCTTCTTCACCATGCCGAACAGCACGAGGATGCCGAGGGCCGAGTAGAGGTTGAGCGATTCGCCGCCGAGCCACAGGCTGAACAGGCCGAAGGGGATGGCGATCGGCAGCGACGCGAGGATCGTCAGCGGGTGAATGAGATGCTCGTACTGCGCGGCGAGCACGATGTACATGCAGACGAACGACAGGGCGCAGGTCCAGATAAACTCTTCGAGCGTCGTTTGCAGTTCGCGGGCGCCGCCGACGACGCGAGTGGAGTAGCCGGGCGGCAGGCCGAGATCCTCGGCGGCCTTCTGCACGAGTCGCGCTTGCTCGGCGAGCGCGTAGCCAGGGGCGAGGTTCGCCCGCACGGCGGCCATGCGGAGGCGATCGAGCCGATCGATGCGCGACGGGCTGAAGGTCTCTTCGAACGACACGACGTTGTCGAGTCGCGTGAGCGGTTGGTCGCCCGTTTCGTAACCGAGGCCAGGAATGAGCGTCGGTTCCGCGGCCGGAATCGTGCGGTTGGCATTGCCAGCGGCGCGTGGATTGGCCGTGCGAACGTAGAGCTGCGAAATGTCGCGCGGGTCGGCGCGGTCGACTCCGCGGAGGCGGAGTTCAACGTCATAAGCGTCGTCGGCTTGCGAATCGTAAAAGCGCGAGACGCGGTCGTCGCCGCCGACAGCGATCCGCAGCGTGTCGGCAATCTCGCGCACGTCGACGCCGAGCGCGGCGGCCCGTTCGCGATCGATGTGAGCGAGCAGGTTCGGCTTGTCCATGCGCAGCGTGCTGTCAGCGTCGACAAGGCCCGGCATTTCGGCGACGCGATCGCGGAGGCGGTCGGTGAAGTCGGCGAGTTCTTGTAGGTCGGGGCCGGTGACGACGAAATCGAGATCGACCGGGGCGCCTTGCCGGAACGACGTGAGGTTGCGGACTGATGCGCGCAGATCGGGATACGCGGCGATGATCGAGCGAACCTCGCGCATCTTGTCGCGCTGGTTGTAGTTCCCCTCGAACGCCTGGTTCGGGTTGCCTTCGAGCAGGCCATGCCAAAGCCGGCCGAGCGAGAAGGTGCGCGTTTCGAGGTCGTCGAGCCGGACGTACATGCTCGCCTGACTCGTGCCGCGAGGCGAGCTGCCGGAGACGGTCGAGAGAACGTGCACCACGCCGGGGACTTCGCGGACCTTCGGCTCGACCGCAGCGATCATCTGATCCATCGCCGTGATGCTGGTTCCCTCGGGCGCGGAGATGCGGACTTCGAATTCGCCCTCGTCGACGTCGGTGGGGATGTAGTCTTGCTGGACGAGGTTGAACAGCGGGACGTTCGAGGCGATGACGACGACCGAGACGAGGAGGATGAACCAGCGGTGCCGCATCGAGAGGCGGAGGCACCACATGTAGGAGTTTTCGATGTAGCGGTAGAAGCCGCGGCGAGAGGCGACGTCGTGCGAGTCGTGGCGAACGGGGTCGGGAGCCTTTTGCGACTGGGGGGCGTCTGGGGATGGAGCGGTTTCTAGTCGCAAAAGGCTCCCGACCCCTTCTTGCTTCGGCGCCTTCAGCATCCGGCTGCACATCATGGGCGTGAGCGAGAAGCTTACCAGCATCGAGATCATCACCGCGACGGTCGACGTGATGCCGAACTCGTAGAGCAGCCGGCCGGTGACACTCGAGAGAAACGAGACCGGGAGGAAGACGATCACCAGCGAGATCGTCGTGGCGAGGACTGCGAGGCCGATTTCTTGCGTGCCGAAGATCGCGGCTCGTTTCGGTTCGAGGCGTTGCTCTTCGATGACGCGGAAGACATTCTCAAGCACGATAATCGCATCGTCGATGACCACGCCAACCATTAGCACGAGCGCGAGCATGGTCACGTTGTTGAGCGTAAAATCCATCCCTTTCATTACGGCGAAGGCGCCGATGATCGAAGTCGGAATCGCGACGGCGGCGATGATCGTCGACCGCCACGACCGCATGAAGAGCAGCACGATGACGCTCGCCATTAGGCTGCCGATGACGAGGTGGTGCTGGATCTCGTGGAGCGCGGCGCGGATGTAGCGCGATTGATCTTGGAGTACCTCAACGCGAACGTCGGGCGGGAGGAGTTCGCGGACTTGCTTGAGCCGCTCTTTCACGGCGTCGATTACCTCGACCGTGTTCTCGCCCGATTGTCGCTGCACTTGCAGCACAACGGCAGGCTGGCCGTCGAACAGGGCAAGCGAGCGGCGTTCTTTGGTGAGGTCGACTGCCTCGCCGAGGTCGGAGATCCGCAGCGGCACGTCGCCGACGGTCGACACGACGAGGTTGTTGAATTCGCTCGTCTTCGGCAACCGGCCGAGCGTGCGGAGGCTCAATTCGCGGAACCCGGCGTCGACGCGGCCGGCGGGAATCTCGGCGTTTTGCGAGGAGATCGCGTCATACACCTGCATCACCGACGTGCGATGCGCCGCAAGGCGGTCGGCTTCGAGGTTGATTTGCACCGCGCGATCCGACGCGCCTTCGATGAGCACCTGGCCGACGCCGCGGGCCGATTCGATGATGCTTTTAACGCTGCGATCGGCGAGAACGTACAGCTCGCGCGGCTCGCGTTGGCCGAAGACCGCGAGCGTCATGATCGGCGAGGCGTCGAGATCTTGCTTCTGCACCACCGGCGGATCGATGCCGGGGGGAAGTCGGTTGAGGACGCTGTTCACCGCGTCGCGGACGTCTTGCGAGGCGACGCCGATGTTGACGTCGAGGCGGAAGGTAATCATCAGCATCGAGACGCCGTCGTTCGAAAGCGAACGGAGTTCGTCGATGCCGGCAACGGTGGCGACGGCGTCTTCGAGCGGCTGGCTGACTTCCGATTCGACTTCGGCGGCCGCGGCGCCAGGGTAGTTCGTGGCGACGCGAATCGTCGGCAGGTCGATGTTCGGAAAGCGGTCGATGCCGAGTTGCGGATACGCAGCGGCGCCCGCGACGACCACTGCTGCAATTAGCATGAGGGCGAAGACGGGACGCTCAACGCAAACTCGGGCGAGCCATTGCATGGGGAGCTAGAAAGCCTCAGCGGTTAGCTGTCAGCCGGAGGGGGGCGTGGACGGTGTGTTGGTTGGAGCGGCGGCTTCTTCGGCGGGCGCCTTCGGCTCCTCGGCCTTCTGGCTGATCGCTGAAAGCTGACCGCTGACTGCTTTGTGCGTCACCGGTCCCGTGCGGCCTTGCTCGGCGTTGGCGACGACTTCGCTGCCGGCGGGGAGGCCGTCGAGGATTTCGACGCGGCCCCGTTCTTGGCGACCGGTGCGGATCGACTTTTGTGCGGCTTGGCCGTCGGCGACGACCCAAACTTTCTCGACGCCGGCGAAGCGGGTGACTGCCGATTCGGGCAGCGCGAGGGCCTGCGCCTCGGCGTCGACGATGACGTCGGCCTTCGCGAACAGGCCGGCCTGTAGTGCGTGATCCGGATTAGGCACGTCGGCTTCGATGCGGACGGCGCGGCTCGTTTGCGTGACGATCGGACTGACGCGGGTCACGGCCGTGAGGATCGGTTCAGCAACGCCGGCGATTTGGATTTCGACCTTCTGGCCCGTTTTGATTTGGCGAGCCTGGCTTTCGGGGACGCCGGCCGTGAAGCGGAGCCGTTCAGCGCGGACGAGCGCGATGAGCGGCTGGCCCATCGACACGTATTCGCCCGGCGACACGCGGCGGGCTTCGACGACGCCGTCGAACGGGGCGATCAGCTGCGAGTCAATCACCTGCTGTTTGGCAAGCGACAGCTCGGTGCGGCGGACGCCGATCAGCGCGACCTGCGTGCTGACCGAGTTGAGCGCCGAGTTGTAGCGGGCCTTTGCCGCGCGGAGCTGCGCGACCAGCGTGTCGTATTCGCCGCCGGTGATCGCGCGGGTCGGCACCAACGCACGGGCGCGGTTGACGGCGGCTTGGGCTTCGTCAACGAGGGCTTGCTCCAGTTGGACGGGGGGCGCGTCGTCAAAGTCGAGCTTTGTTTCGTCTTCGTTCGGCGTGATGCCGATCGCGGCGCACGCTTGTTGCAGTTGGGCTTCAGCAAGCTTCACTTGTAGATTGAGTTCGCTGCGGTCGAGCGCGACGAGCGGATCGCCTTTTTTGACGATCGAACCAAGGTCAACGGAAACGGTTGCCACGCGGCCGGCGAGTTTCGAACCGAGCACGGCGTCTTCGTCGGCAAGGAGGGCGCCTTGGACGGTGACCGTGCGGGGCCAAGGAAGCAACTGGGCGGCGACGACTTCGACTTCCTTAGGTGTGACTGGAGCCGTGGCCTCGCTCTTCGGCGCTGCGGGCGTCGCCGGGCTGCACCCTGAGAAGGCGGCCGCAAGCACGGACGCCGCTATGCAGGCGATGACGGAATGAGATCGGGCGATCGCAGGCATGACAAGACGGGCGGGGGCGATGGGATGCTGGGCGGAGGCGGCTGGCGCCTCGACGGCTCAGTATCAAGTATAACCCCGCCGATCGGTCGAAGTGCCGCCGCCACCCGTTCGCTTGCGGCAACCAGCGAAAATGCGTGGATAATCTGGCGAAAATGTCGCCTACGACCGGGCGCGTGAAGGGCGCCGGAAAAGCCCAAGGGCCGCAACCGAGGCGAGTGCGAGCACGGCGCTGGCCGGCTCCGGCACGGCGGCGATCGGGGCCGGCGGCGCGGCGTTTTGGCGTTGCCAGAGCAAGAAGTCGGATCCGTCGACGACGTTGTCCGAATTGCCGTCGCCGCGCATGTCGGTCGTGCCGACGGTGCTTTTCCAGATGGCTAGGTCGAGGTCGTTGACGACGTTGTCGTAGTTGAAGTCGCCCGAGGGGTAGACCAGGTCGGCCCAACGCCGTCCGACTTCATTATGCGTTTCGGTGGTGAAATGAATTCCGTCGCCCAACAGCGTCAGGTCGTCGATGTTGAGAATGCGGGTGTTCGGTACGGTGGCCACGACGTTGTTCTGGGCCGTGCGAATCGCTCCGATGTAAGGCCGAACACCTCCGCCGTGAAGCTGGTTCAAGTAGAACGGCACCTCGACGTTGATGTCAGTTCTTAAGGTCTGAATGAAGTCGGTGAGGTTCTGTTGGTAAACGACTGATTGCCAATTGGTGGCTGCGTCGCCTTCCCCTTGAGTCCAGAACATGCCCGCGAAGTTGGGGGCATAACCGGCGCTGGCGAGTAGGTCTTTCGTCGACGTGACTTTGCTGACCAGCGCGTCGTACCACAAATTTTCGCTATGAATGTTCCAGTCGTAGTGGAGCGACGTCGCATTCGCGGCGACTTTGATGACGGCGATTTTTTTGCCGGTGCGCTCGTACATCTCTTGGCCGAACGTCATTTCCGAGGAGCCGGTCGAGAGGACGGTGCTCAACGGAACTAGCGACGTCGAATCGTAGATCTGCCCCGAGACGGGGCCGGTGACTTTGTAGCTATAGAGGACGTTGGGATTCGGGTTCAGCGTCCCGGCTGGGAGACCGCCCTGGCCGCCTAAATAGCCGGTCATATTCGACTGGCCGGCGAAGATATAAACGTCGATCGGCGTTTGTCCGTAAGCGGAGCTCGCGACGAGAACGCACAGAAAAGAAAAAAGCAGTCTTCTCATACAGAGTGCAGCGCGAAGGGCTTGATCAGTGGCAGGCGGACGCCGGTACGCATTGTATAGGCCACATTGTAATTGGTGGTGAATTTGGCACCAAAAAGGGGGTTGCCTACAAATTCTTAAGGAAGCGATCTGCTCTCCGGAACTGCGGCAAATGTGGAAGAAACGTCGCGCCCGGTTCGCTTAAGGGACAAAGGCCCTGGGCCATTCTCGCAAATTTGCTGGGCGCGGCGGCTGGCAGTTTAAAGGTTGGCCTCAAGCAGCGGGGCGCCGGTCGGATGCGGCGACCCTCCTGCGGGCTCGAGCGTGACGGCCGCACGCACGCCATCCCCAGGCGAGAGGCCAGGGAAGCCGCCGACCACGCTGCCGACGCCATCGACATTGGGTTCGAACGTCGGACCGGGGAGCGGGTTCGATTTCGTTAGCGCCCAGAGTTGATAGGCCTGGCCGGCCGGGACAGGCGGTAGGCCCGTGACGTGGACGTGCCATTGCTCGCCGGGCAGGTCCCAGATCACGAACGCCTTCGCGGCGGTTGGTCCCTTCATCTGAACGAGGCGAAACTCAGAACTAGCGGGACGCTTCTGTTCTCTGGCAAGGAGTTCGCGATACTCCTGAGCCAACTCTTCCAGGTGGGCGCTCTGGCGAGCGTCGTCGCTAGCCGGACGAATCATGTGCACGAACGACGCCGTAAGCGCGACGAAGATGCTTGCGGCAAGAGCGTATGACGCAACTCGCTGCTTGCTAGAAAGCGTCGAGCGAGCCGACGTTTGCGTCACCACGCGTGGGGATGACGAGCCTTCCCGTTCGTGCGGGCCCCAATCGTCTAGTCGACTGGCAATGCGGTCGAAGAGCTCGCGCGGCGGAACGGCCGGTTCGAGCGTCATCGGCAGCGCCGACCAAGCGGCGACGAGCGCCGCCGCTTCATGGCGGCAGACCGGGCAGGCGGCCAGATGTGAGTCGACTGCCGCGGCGATTTCCGCAGGCAGATGGCCCAGGGCGTGTTCGGCCAGCTCGTTTCGGCAGTGGTCGCAAGTGATCATCAGTCATCCTCCGCTTGTAGGCCTTGTAAGGCGTAACGGAGCTTCTTCAATCCTCTGCGAATGTGCGTTTTGACGGTCCCCAGCGGCGCACCAAGTCGCTCGGCGATTTGTTGATGGCTGAGTCCCTCGTAGTAGGCGAGTTCCATGGCTTCGCGCTGGCGGACGTCGAGTTGGGCGATCGCCGCGACGACGCGGACGCGGGTTTCGCCTTGCGACGCAGATTCGTCCGGGGCCGGCGCCGCGGCGGGGAGCGAGTCGTGCTCCGTCACGCGCCAACCGGAATCAGCGCGGACTTCTGGGCGGGCTGCGTGGCTGCGCAAGCGATCGATGGCGCGACTGCGAGCAAGCGTCATTAAGTAAGGTCGCGCTGGTCCACGCATGGCGTCATACCGATCGCGTCGTTTCCAAACTTCCCAAAACACTTCGGCAACGGCGTCTTCGGCGTCGGCGCGATGGCGGAGGATTCGTTCGCACAGGGCGAGCAATTCCGCTCCGAATCGATCGTAGAGCGCACGAAACGCCATCCGATCCCCAAGACGCACCGCGGCGAGTAACTCCGATCCGTCGGAAGTTGGAATCGATTCCAACTCGCCGCTCTTAGGCAGGCCTCGTTCGCGCAGCATCTCGTTGGTCGAGAAACCTCCAGACGCGTCCACCCCCGACCCGTTGCGGGCGTCGTCGCTCGGCATTGGGTCAGGCTTCACGGACAAATATCTGTTCCTATCACTAGTACGTTTGGCGACGGCAAATGGATGCGGAGAGGTCCGTCGCTATGCGTTTGCTCGGCTGCGGCGCGGTTAAGGCGGAGGGAAGATCTTGCGGGGGCGGCGTTATCGGAGGATTCGCTGCTAGCACTGCGTCGGTCATCCAACAGTTTGTGAACGGCTCTTCATCCTGCCGAGACAGAACGAAGGCGAAAACGCGTACGTTGTGTTCCCCGTCGATGATCGACACGAGCAATTTAGCAACGTCGTTATCACGTTGCGGGCGTCCGACGAGCACGGCGTAGGGTGACGTCATGGCGTCGAACGGCGCGTTTCGCACCATTTCACCGAAACGTTTGAGCGGGCCCGTCACCGAACGGTTGGCGGGCGACGCGAGGCAGAAGCATTGCAAGACGCCAACGCCGTCGCGCTTAGGATCGCTCAACCCTTTGAGTTGCAGACGAACAACCTCCTCGGGCGTGAGCGATGGTGAAGGGAAGACGACGCTGGAGAGATCGATGCCGACGAGTTCGTTTGAGTCGATTCCAGCGATGGAGGATGAGGCGTTCACGGACCAGTAGATGTTCATGATGCCGGCGAGGAACGCGAACGCGACCAGCGCGAAAAACGTCGGCCGTAGAAATTGAATGATGGACGACGCCATGCGTTGCCGACTCGATCGTTGGTTGGGGAGTCTCTTCACAACATAACTCAGCGGACGAATTCCTCGCGCCGAGGTGGCAAAAACGGCGGCTGCGGAAGCTGGAGGCGGGGCGCCGTAGGGTGTTCCGGCTAGCGACGTGCGCACAAAAAACAGGCGGACGATTCCGAGGAATCGCCCGCCTGAGGCATTCGAAAACGTTGCGTCGTCGACGCTACTTGCGGCGGCGGACCAGCGGAGCGGCGACGAGGGCCATCGCCACGAGGCCGAGCGTTGCGGGTTCGGGAATTGCCGGGGCCACGGTCAACGTCTGCAGGACAAATCCGCTGCCAATGACGCCGACGGAGGTTGCGGCGCCTGTCGCCAAGTTGATGGTGTACAGGCTCGACTGCGCTGAGTTCGCCGGCTGGAAGGCGGCATATGCGATGCCGCTCGTGCCAGAGATGTCAAAGCCCCCTGCGCCGACGACGTTGACGCCCAGTGGTCCCACGGTGCCCAACGTGCCCGTGTTGTTCGCCTGAGTGACGAGGATGTCCAGGCCCGAGTCGATGCCGTAGAGCTGGCTCGTGGTGGCGGTGGGGATGTTGTTGCTGTAGGCGGAGCTTACCACATTCGGATCGACGCCGAAGTTAGGATCGCTGGGGCCGTAAGCCAAGTCGGTGGCCACCAACTGCACGGCGCCGGTGATGGGGTTCATCACAATGTTCTTGTTGACGTCCGAGACGATACGAGCCCGATCAATCGTCGGATTGAAGTCGAACCCGAAATTGACGCCGTTGAGATTGGGGTTAGGCCCACCGACGGCCAGGGTGGCGCCGGTCGCGGTGTTAACGGTAAGCAACCCGCCGTTGGCGGTCAGTGCGTACAACTGCCGGCTGGCTGGGCGGAAGTCGAGGCCAACAATCGTGCCGCCGAAATAGGAGCCGTTGAACGCCGTGAGAAACGTTGCGGAGAGAAGGTTGTTGGGGGCGGCGGAATCGAAGGTTACCAGGGTCGTCGAGGTGCCAACGTTGACCGTCCCGTAGATGAGTTCCGCAGAAGCAGGCGCTTGGGCGCCGAAAACAAAGAGTGCCAGTGCGCACAACGGCGCGGTGAATCGCTTCATGTAGCTTAACTCCTAGCTCAAGTTGCTGGTCTGGTGCGGTGTCGACCCAGTCGATGGCGCCGAGGATAAGTCGGAAATTGTAGCGCCAGTTGAAACGGACGCCACTTCGAAACCGTCGATCCATCAACGGCGAGACAAACGAAGTGGCTAGGTTTCTCGCGAAACGAGAGGCCAGCCTACCCCGTTACGGAAGGTACGACCAGGGAAATGTCTCTGGATGCGTTAAAAAGTCGAAATCTTCGACTTTGGGGCTTTGGTTGCTTTGCGGGGTGTGGGGCGTCGCTCCGCCGTTCGCGGTTTGCCGGCGGGCTGCTGGTTGTCTTCGCCTCTTTGCTAGCAGTACCTGGCTTGCGCAGCCTGTTAATGCGGTCCGAAATTCGCTAGAGGCCGCCTTGTCACCCCTTGCGGCTTCGGTATATTAGTTGATTCGCACAAGCTCGCCCCACCCCGGCTAGCGTAGCTCAATTGGCAGAGCAGCTGATTTGTAATCAGCAGGTTGTGGGTTCAAGTCCCTCCGCTAGCTCTGTCGATAGAGAGAGTTTTCGCCGCCCGGGACGGTTTTGCTGCGACCGACGGTCTTCGGTAAATCGGCTTTGCGGTGGTTAGAGGAGTACGTCGGGGAGTTACCGAAGCGGTCAAACGGGTCAGACTGTAAATCTGATGGCTATGCCTTCACAGGTTCGAATCCTGTACTCCCCACTAGAAGCTAAGTGCTAGAGCTAGTAAGAGGTTAGGTTTGCGGGTGTAGCTCAATGGTAGAGCAGCAGCCTTCCAAGCTGAATACGAGGGTTCGATTCCCTTCACCCGCTTCGAAGTGCTGTCAGCGTCGGCTTTTGGGTTGCCGCTGAAGGGTTAGTGGTTGTCGGGAAGTGAGTTTCTGGGCTGACGGCTGAGTGCTGAAAGCTGACGGCTTTTGATTCTTTGCTGCTGTAGCTCAGTTGGTAGAGCGCGTCCTTGGTAAGGACGAGGTCACGAGTTCAAGTCTCGTCAGCAGCTCTCGATGTTAGTTTCGATCGTCCAGCCATTGCCGGCGACATGTCGCTCGCTGGCGGGCAAAAATTTTGACCCCATGAAACAAGTGTTGAGTTAGTAGGGAGAACAATGGCAAAGGACACATTCAATCGTACAAAGCCGCACGTGAACGTCGGTACGATCGGTCATATCGATCACGGCAAGACGACCACGACCGGCGCTATTCTGGCCGTTCAAGGCGCCAAGGGCCTCGCGAAGGCGAAGGCTTACTCGGAAATCGCCAAGGGCGGTACGGTCCGCGACGCGACCAAGACGGTGACCATCGCCGTGTCGCACGTCGAGTACGAGACCCCGAATCGTCACTACGCCCACATCGACTGCCCGGGCCACGCCGACTTCATTAAGAACATGATCACCGGCGCCGCCCAAATGGACGGTGCGATCCTGGTTGTGTCGGCTGCCGACGGTCCGATGCCGCAAACCCGCGAGCACATTCTGCTGGCCCGTCAGGTCGGCGTGCCGCGTATTGTGGTCTTCTTGAACAAGGTCGACCTGGTCGACGACGCGGAGCTGCTCGAATTGGTCGAGCTCGAAATTCGCGAGCTGCTGACCTCGAACGGCTACCCAGGCGACGACGTGCCGATCATCCGTGGCGCCTCGAAGCCCGCTTATGACAACCCGGCCGATCCGGAGAAGTCGAAGTGCATCACCGAGCTGATGGAAGCGATCGATGCTTACATCCCCGAGCCGGTCCGCGAAATCGACAAGCCGTTCATGATGGCGATCGAAGACGTCTTCTCGATCGAAGGCCGCGGCACCGTTGCCACCGGTCGTATTGAGCGCGGCGTCGTGAAGGTCGGCGAGGAAGTCATGATCATCGGTTTGACCGATGCCCCGACCAAGACGACCTGCACGGGCGTTGAAATGTTCAACAAGAGCCTCGATCAGGGCCAAGCTGGCGACAACGTCGGTTGCCTGCTCCGCGGCGTCAAGCGTGAAGATATTCAACGCGGTCAGGTGCTCGCCAAGCCCGGCAGCATCACCCCGCACACCAAGTTCGAAGCCGAAGTCTACGTCCTGTCGAAGGAAGAAGGCGGTCGTCACACGCCGTTCTTCAGCGGTTACCGTCCGCAGTTCTACTTCCGCACGACCGACGTCACCGGCACTGCCAACTTGGTGGGCGACGCCGAAATGTGCATGCCTGGCGACAATGCCCGTCTGTCGGTCGAGCTGATGAAGCCGATCGCTATGGACGACGGCGTTCGCTTCGCGATCCGCGAAGGCGGTCGCACGGTTGGTTCGGGCGTCGTGACGAAGATTGTCGAGTAGTTCAAGCGAAAGTAAAAACGGAAGGGGAGGGCGATTTCAATCGCCTTCCCCCGTTCCGATTTTTTCTTTCACACAGGGGCGTAGCTCAATTGGCAGAGCACCGGTCTCCAAAACCGGGGGTTGCGAGTTCGATTCCCGCCGCCCCTGCATTCGGGAGTAGCGAGTAAGGAGTTTCGAGTTTCGAGTTGTCGGCGAGTAACGGATTTCACTCGCAACTCGTCGCTCGTCGCTCATAGCTCTTTGGAAAGACTAACGTGGCTGAGTTAATCGCAGGAATATTCACCGCTTCGCGGTATAAGCGAAATCAGGGCAAGGTGGCCCGGCAGGCCACGTTTTTTGCGCTGTTGGCCGTCGCGGCGGTCGGAGCGTGGACGATGAGTTCCGGCGCAACGCCGGAGTTCGGGGCGTATTTCGTACCGCCGGCTTTGCGTGACAAAATCGCGCCCGCCGTCGTGGCGAGATACGTGTTGCCGATGATTGTGCTGGCGATCGGGGCGTGGGCGGCGTTTCGCGTCGTCAACATGCCGAAGTTCGCCGAGTTCCTGATCTCGGTTGAAAATGAGATGGGAAAGGTCTCCTGGCCGAGCCGGGGCGAGCTTTTTCGGGCGTCGATGGTCGTCTTGGTGGTGATCTTTTTCATGACGGCGATCTTGCTCGGATACGATTTGTTCTTGAAGTGGTTTATTGGCGTCTTGCTCGACGTGTTCGGCAAGATTGTGAACTTCTTCTAGTAACTCGCGTTCGAAAGCATCCCGCCGACTGCTCTGCAGGCGGCGGATGAAATATTCCAATTAGTAGGCGGGAAGAAGGCATACAAGCGGTGAGCAGCGAGGAGCCGAACAAGCTGGACGACGAATTGAACGCCACGGGTGCGAACTCGTCGGCGCCTGCAGTCGTTGAGCCTGAAACCGACGACGATCCTTCGGAAGTCATCCCGGTCGAGCAAAAGCCGCTTTCGCGGGCTTCGGCCGTGTCGACGGACGCCGAGATCGCAGCAAAAAAGGCTGCCGAACCTCAGGGCCCAATCCAAATGGATTGGTACATCCTGAAGGTGCAAAGCAACCGCGAGCGCTCAATCGCCGACGCGTTAAAGCGCAAGGTCGCGATCGAAGGGTTGCAGAAGTACGTCGACATCGAGAATATTCTCGTCCCGACGGAAAAAGTGACCGAGTTCAAGAGCGGCAAGAAAAAGATCGTCGAGCGGAAGCTTTATCCCGGCTACATCGTCGTCCGGATGAACATCAACGACGACAGTTGGTTTGCGATTCGCGAGACCTCGGGAATTGGCGATTTCACCGGCGCCGGCGGCAAGCCGCAGCCGATGCTCGCTCACGAGATCGCTCGGATCGTGCAAACGGACGAAGAGGAATCGGACGACTCGCCAAAGCTGGACATCAAGTTCAAAACGGGCGACCGCGTCAAGGTGAAGGACGGCACGTTCGAAGGGTTCGAAGGCGAAGTTGGAACCATCGACCCGCAGAGCGGCAAGGTCCAAGTGATGATCAGCATCTTCGGCCGGAGTACGCCGGTCGAGCTGGAATATTGGCAAGTTGAAGGCGTGTAGGAGGTCTGCAGGCGTCGGCGTCGAACGCGACTGTCGTCGAGTTCGGAAGCCGAGTTCCGTCGGGCAGACCGTTGACTACCAACAACGGAAAGTGCAATGGCAAAACAGTTAGTCGGAGTTGCGAAGTTCCAGATTCCGGGAGGCCAGGCGACGCCTGCGCCGCCGGTTGGTACTTCGCTCGGTAAGTACGGCATCAACCTGGGCCAGTTCGTCCAGGCGTTCAACGATCGGACGAAAGAAGCCGCTGGAATGATGATTCCGGTGGTGGTGAGCGTCTACAACGACCGGTCGTTCGATTTCTATACCAAAAGTCCGCCAGCGGCCGTCTTGCTGAAGAAGGTCGCGGGTTTGGCGAAGGGCTCGGGCGTGCCGAACAAGACGAAAGTCGGCACGGTCACTCGCGCTCAATTGGCCGAGATCGCAACGCTGAAGATGAACGATCTGAATTCGCGTGACGTCGATCACGCGGTTCGCATGATCGAAGGCACGGCGCGCAGCATGGGCCTAGTGGTCGAAGGCTAGCGCGGCGATCTCGCCGGGTGAGCGTTCGGCCTATGTCGTTCGCTCCGTACAACCAACTTACTCACTGTCATAACGGCACCTTCCATGCCCACAGTTAGCAAAAGAATGAAGGCCTCCGCCAAGAAGCGGCCGGCCGACGCGATGCCGATCGCCGAAGCGGTGACGGCTCTGAAGCAGTTTAGCGCCACCAAGTTCGACCAAACGGTCGACATCGTCTTGCGTCTCGGCGTCGACGCGGCCCAGGCCGATCAGATCGTCCGCGGCTCGATCGTGCTGCCGCACGGTATCGGCAAGCAACTTCGCGTGGTGGTTTTCGCCAAGGGCGCCCAGGCCGATGCGGCCAAGGCGGCCGGCGCCGACGAAGTCGGTGAAGAGGATCTCGCTCAGAAGATCCTGGGCGGCTGGATGGATTTCGATGCCTGCATCGCGTCCCCCGACATGATGAAGGTCGTGAGCCCGCTCGGTCGCGTCCTCGGCCCGCGCGGCTTGATGCCGTCGCCCCGTGCCGGCACCGTTACTCCCGACGTCGCCAAGACCGTCGCCGAGTACAAGGCCGGTAAGGTCGAGTTCCGCAACGATAAGGCTGGCAACGTCCACGCCCCGATCGGCAAGCTGAGCTTCGACGCCGAAAAGCTGGCTGAGAACGCCAAGGCGTTCGTCGACCGCGTCGTGTCGCTCAAGCCGTCGGCTGTGAAGGGGATCTACGTGAAGAGCGCTCATGTGAGCGGCGCGATGACCCCCAGCGTGCGGTTGGCGATCTAGTTCTCAAATCAATCAATGAGCCGCCGAGGTCGAAACGACCCGGCTCGCTGTGAGAGTTTTTATATGAGCAAATACCTAAAAGACCTGATTACCGACGACTTAAAGAAGCGTCTGGACGGCGTCAGCGACGTGCTGGTCGTCGATATCGCGGGCTTGGAAGCCAACAAGAACGTCGAGTTGCGGAAGCAGCTTCGCCAGAAGGGCATCAAGATGCTCATGGTGAAGACGAGCCTGGCCCGTCGCGCGACTGAAGGGACTGCACTCTCGGCAGCCTTCGAAGGCAGCGAAGGGTCGGCGACGATCGTCTGGGGCGCCGAGGACATCGTCTCGCTGGCCAAGGAAATCACGAAGTACACCGACGACAAAGCGTACGCTCCGTTCGCCCCCAAGGGCGGCTCGATGGACGGAACGCGGCTGTCGGCCGAAGACGTGAAGAAGGTCAGCAAATGGCCCAGCCGCGGCGAACAGCTTAGCTTGCTCGTGGGGCAGATTCTGTCTCCTGGAGCGAAGTTGGCTTCCCAACTGCTGGGGCCAGGCGCCAAGTTGGCGAGCCAGGTCAAAAAGAAGAGCGAAGAAGAGGGTTGAGCGGTCGTAGTCACGGCGAACGTCTGCAATTCTCCAATCACATAAATCAAAAAAACTTAATTCACATTGGGCGTAACGCCCACACTTGCGAAAGGGTAGTTAGTCATGAGCGATGCAGCCACTATCGAATTTTCCGACGCGACCAAGAAGCTGGGCGACGACATCGTCAAGCTGACGCTGAAGGAAGCCAAGGAACTGAGCGATTACTTGAAGGACGTCCACGGCATCGAACCGGCCGCTGGCGGCGCGGTGATGATGGCCGGCCCGGCTGGTCCGGCTGCTGAAGCTGCCGCCGAGCAAACCGAATTCAACGTGATCATGGACAGCTTCGGCGACAACAAGATCAACGTGATCAAGGTCGTCCGCAGCGCCACCGGCTTGGGTCTGAAGGAAGCCAAGGACCTGGTCGAAGGCGTCCCGAGCAAGGTGAAGGAAGGGGTCTCGAAGGAAGAGGCCGAGAAGCTGAAGAAGGAACTCGAAGAAGCTGGCGCCAAGGTCACCATCAAGTAACTGTTTGGCTGCATCGCATCGCGCGACCCCTGGCGCTCACGCGCCGGGGTCGCCGCTTTGCGCTTCCGAACGGCTTGATGCGGTAGCGGCGCTCCAGAGCGACGCAGTTTCGATATACTTGCCTAACGTGCGAAGCAGCGAAGAGGTAGCACGGCCTCTTGGCTGCGTTTGTCGTTTGTTGAAAGCTAGCTAAGTTCGCGCTAGCCGGATCGCCATGCGTTCCGGTTTCCGGAGGACGTGGTCCGCCGGCTAGAGGGGAACAGAGCGAGGGGCATTCATTCAATCGGCTAGATTGCGGCGCGCGGATTAGGTTCCCACCTCGTTAGAACGGAGCAGTCAAGCCCTATGGCAGTCACGGCTCAGCGGCGGCTGGTCACCCAGAACATTCGTAGCTTCGGCAGCGGCCGAGAATCGTTCGACCTTCCTGATCTCACCCAGATTCAGACCGAAAGCTACGAGCGGTTCCTGCAATACAACGGCGGTTCCACCGCCAAGCGGAAGAGCGAGGGCCTTGAGGCGGTCCTGCAGGAAATCTTCCCGATCGAGAGCTACGACAAGACGATCAAGCTTGAATACGTCCGCTACGAGCTCGGCAAGCCGCGCTACAGCATGGACGAATGTCGGCAGCTGCGCCTGACCTATGGTCGGCCGTTCCGCATCTGGCTGCGCTTGCTCAAAGATCAGCCGGTCGAGGAAGAGGTCTATCTCGGCGATCTGCCGATCATGCTCGGCGGCGGCGAGTTCATCATCAACGGCGCCGAGCGCGTCGTCGTGTCGCAGTTGCACCGGTCGCCGGGCATCGACTTCGTCTCGGAAATGGATCCGGGCGAGCGTCGCATGTACTCGTGCCGGGTGATCCCGGAGCGTGGCAGCTGGATTGAGCTGAACACCACGAAGAAGGACAGCGTCACGGTCCGCATCGACCAGAGCGGTAAGTTCTCTGCAATGACGCTGCTGCGGGCGATGTCGCCCGAGCTGGGCTCCGACGCCGAGATTCTCCGTCGCTTCTACCCGGTGACAAAGCAGAAGGTCGTCGACGGTCGCAGTGCCGGCAAGCTCGAAGGCAAGGTCGCGGTCGAAGACGTGGTCTACCCCGCCGAGAGCGAACGCGCCGGCGAAATCATCATTGAATCGGGCCAGCGGATCACCAAGAACGTTGCAGAAATCATCTGCACGTCGGGGATCAAGCAAGTCGACGTGATGGACCCGCCGAAGACGCCGCATTTGCTCAACGCGCTGGCCGACGACAACACGTCGAGCCATGAGGAGGCGTTGCTCCGGATTTACCAACGTCTGCGTCCGGGCAACCCGCCGCAGCTTGAGAAGGCTCGCGCGCTGTTCAGCGAAAAGTTCTTCGACGCCAATCGCTACCGTCTCGGTCGCGTCGGTCGCTTCCGCATGAACCGGAAGCTGAACCTGAACGTCTCCGAAGACGAAATGGTGCTGCGTCCGGAAGATTTGGTTGCGGCGATCAACTATCTGTTGTTGCTCGTGGCCGGCGAGAACGAAGCGTACGTCGACGACATCGATCACCTCGGCAATCGTCGTCTGCGGACGATCGACGAGCTGGCGTGCGATGAAATCCGCAAGGGCTTCCTGAAGCTCCGCCGCACCGTGCAAGAGCGGATGAGCCTTAAGGACGCGGCCGACATGACGCCGCGGAGCCTGATCAACCCGAAGAGCATCTCGGCCGCGATCGAGTACTTCTTCGGCCGCGGCGAACTGTCGCAGGTCGTCGACCAGACGAACCCGCTGTCGATGCTCACGCACGAACGCCGGTTGTCTGCCCTCGGCCCGGGCGGTTTGAATCGTAAGCGGGCTGGCTTCGAAGTCCGCGACGTTCACATTTCGCACTACGGTCGTATCTGCCCGATTGAAACGCCGGAAGGTACGAACATCGGTCTAATCTCGAGCTTGGCGATGTACGCCACGGTCGATGATTACGGTTTCCTGGTCACGCCGTACCGCAAGGTGAAGAACGGCAAGTTGACCGAAGAGGTGGTGTGGCTGCGTGCCGACGAAGAGTCGGACGCCTACGTCGCCTCGGCCGACGTGCCGGTGAAGAACAACGAGATTCAAGGCGATACGGTCGTCGCTCGTTACCGCAGCGACTTCATGGTCGTGCCGACGGAAAAGATCCAGTACACCGACGTGGCGCCGAGCCAGATGATCGGCGTGTCGGCTGGTTTGATTCCGTTCCTCGAACATGACGACGCCAACCGCGCGCTCATGGGTTCTAACATGCAGCGCCAAGCGGTGCCGCTGTTGATCGCCGAGCCGCCAATCGTCGGCACGGGTCTTGAGCGCGACGTCGCTCGTCACTCGGGCATGTTGGTGCGGGCCGGTCACAAGGGAACGGTCACATACGTCGACTCGAGCCGGATTGAAATCGGCCAAGAGAAGCACGAACTTCGCAAGTTCGTGGGCCTTAACGAGCGGACGTGTCAGAACCAGAAGCCGTTGGTGAAGATCGGCGACAAGGTCGAGAAGGGCGAAGTCATTGCTGACGGCGCCGCGACGTTCAAGGGCGACCTCGCCCTGGGACGCAACGTCCTCGTCGCGTTCATGTCGTATGAAGGCTACAACTTCGAAGACGCGATCATCATCAGCGAAGAGTTAGTTCATAACGACACCTACACCTCGATTCACATCGAGGAGTTCGACGTCGAAATTCGCGAAACGAAGCTGGGACGCGAGGAATTCACTCGCGACATCCCGAACGTCAGCGAAAAGGCTCTCCGCAATCTCGATGAGAGCGGCATCGTGCGGGTCGGCACCTTCGTCTGGCCGGGCGACATCCTCGTCGGCAAGGTCTCGCCGAAGAGCAAGACCGAGCTCACGCCGGAAGAAAAGCTGCTGCACGCGATCTTCGGTCGCGCCGGCGAAGACGTGAAGAACGACTCGCTGGAAGTCCCGTCGGGCGTCGAAGGCATCGTCATCGACACCCAGAAGTTCTCCCGCCGAATGAGCCTCTCGGAAGACGAACGCAAGGCCTTCGAGCGTTCGCTGAAGGATGCGGAGAAGAGCGGCAACGAGAAGATCGCCGCCGCGTTCACCGCCCTGGCGGAAGAAATCGAGAAGGTCCTCGGCAAGAAGCTGACCGACGAAGACGGCAACGAGCTGATTCACAACCAAGAGGCGCAGTTCGTCGCCGACCAGGCTGTGAACTTCAAAATCGACAACCTCGATATCCGCAGCGACGACCGCAAGAAGCTTGTTCAGCAGGCTCACAAGCAACTGTGGCCGGAAGTCGAAGAAGCGATCGATCAACGCGATCGGACGCTCAACTCGATGAAGCGCGGCGACGAGCTTCGCAGCGGCGTGTTGCAGATGGTCAAGGTTTACGTCGCAACGAAGCGCGTGATCTCGGTCGGCGACAAGATGGCCGGTCGTCACGGTAACAAGGGCGTTATCTCCAAGATCTTGCCGATCGAGGACATGCCGTTCCTGCCGGATGGCACCCCGGTGCAGATCATGCTGAACCCGCTCGGCGTGCCGAGCCGTATGAACGTGGGCCAGATTTTGGAGACTCACCTCGGTTGGGCGGGCGCCAAGCTCGGCTTCCGCGCGGTGACTCCGGTGTTCGACGGCGCCACGGAAGAAGAGATCAACGAGTGTCTCGATAAGGCTGGCTTGCCGAAGCACGGCAAGGCTCGCCTGAACGACGGCCGCACTGGCATGCCGTTCGAGCAGGAAACGACGGTCGGCTTCATCTACATGTTGAAGCTCCATCACTTGGTGGACGACAAGGTCCACGCCCGCAGCACCGGCCCGTACTCGCTCATTACCCAACAACCGTTGGGCGGTAAGGCGCGGTTCGGCGGTCAACGCTTCGGCGAGATGGAAGTGTGGGCCCTCGAGGCCTACGGCGCCGCCTACATCCTGCAAGAACTGCTGACGGTGAAGAGCGACGACGTCGAGGGACGCACGAAGATTTACGAGTCGATGGTCAAGGGCGAGAACACGCTGCAAGCTGGCACCCCGGCGAGCTTCGACGTGCTCACCAACGAGATCCGCGGCCTCGGGCTCAATATGCAGCTCGAAAAGCGGTCCTTGTAGATCGGAACAAGCGGCGCTCCTGGACTGGTCGCTCAAGCGACCAGTCCGGCGCGCCGGATGACTCGGCACAGAGAATACAAACCACGGCCCCACGGCCATGTTCCAGTGAGGAACGAATATGAGCATTCTAGAAGGCGCGAACTACGACCGGGTAAACGACTACGGCTCGGTGAAGATCAGCCTCGCCCGACCGCACGACATTCGTAGCTGGTCGTTTGGCGAAGTGAAGAAGCCCGAGACGATCAATTACCGCACCTACCGTCCGGAAAAGGACGGCTTGTTCTGCGAGCGCATCTTTGGCCCGGAGAAGGACTGGGAATGCGCCTGCGGCAAGTACCGCGGCATGAAGTACAAGGGGATGATCTGCGACCGCTGCGGCGTGAAAGTGACGCACAGCCGCGTTCGCCGCAAGCGGATGGGCCACATCGAGTTGGCCGCGCCGATCGTTCACATTTGGTTCTTCAAGGCGATGCCGAGCCGTCTCGGCAGCCTGCTCGCGATGAAGACGACCAGCCTGGAGAAAGTGATCTACTTCCAGGATTACGTCGTCATCGATCCGAAGGAAACGGCGCTCAAGCCGCAGCAACTGCTGACGGAAGAAGAATACCGCCAAGCCCGCGAGCAATACGGCGAGAGCGGCTTCGAAGCCGACATGGGCGCCGAAGCGATCCGCAAGCTGCTGCAGAACCTCGACCTCGTGAAGCTCAGTGAGCAACTGCGCGTTGATCTGCGCGAGACGGGTTCGAAGCAGAAGGCCAAGGATCTCATCAATCGGCTCAAGACGGTCGAGTCGATCCGCGACTCGGACAACAAGCCGGAGTGGATGGTCCTGGACGTGATCCCGGTGATCCCGCCTGATCTCCGTCCGTTGGTGCTCCTAGACAGCGGCAACTTCGCGACGAGCGATCTCAACGATCTCTACCGCCGCATCATCAACCGCAACAACCGGTTGAAGAAGCTGGTCGACCTGAACGCTCCGGAAGTCATCATTCGCAACGAAAAGCGGATGCTGCAGCAATCGGTCGACGCGTTGTTCGACAACAATCGCTGTAAGCGCCCGGTGCTGGGTTCGTCGAACCGCCCGCTCAAGTCGCTCACCGACATGATCAAGGGCAAGCAAGGTCGTTTCCGCGAAAACTTGCTCGGCAAGCGCGTCGACTACTCGGCCCGTTCGGTGATCGTCGTTGGTCCGCGTTTGAAGCTCCATCAGTGCGGTCTCCCCAAGAAGATCGCGCTTGAGCTCTACCAGCCGTTCATCATTCGCCGGCTGAAGGAACTCGGCCACGCTGACACGATCAAGTCGGCGAAGAAGATGCTGGAGCGCAAGGACGACGAGGTGTGGGATATCCTCGAAGAGGTGATCACCAACCACCCGGTGCTCCTGAATCGCGCCCCGACGCTTCACCGCATGGGTATCCAGGCGTTCGAGCCGACGCTGGTGGAAGGCAACGCCATTCAGTTGCATCCGCTCGTCTGCCGCGGTTTCAACGCCGACTTCGACGGCGACCAGATGGCGGTCCACTTGCCGCTGTCGATCGAGGCTCAGGTCGAAGCCCACACGCTGATGATGTCGACGCATAACATCTTCAGCCCCGGCAACGGCTCGCCGATTATCAGCCCGTCGCAAGACATCGTGATGGGTTGCTACTACCTCACGATGCCCGTCCCCGAGGAAAAGGGCGACGGCATGATCTTTAGCTCGTTCAACGAGGTCCACACGGCCTACGCCGCGGGCAAGGTTGGGACGCACGCCGCCATCAAGGTGCGGTTGCCGAAGGACCGCTGCATGCGGGACGACTTCGACAAGAAGAAGGGCTTCGGCAAGCGGGTCGAAACGACCGTCGGCCGCGTGATGTTCAACGAAATCCTGCCGAAGGGGATGCCGTTCTACAATATCGCAATGCGGTCGAGCGAACTCGCTCGCGTGATTAGCGACTGCTACGAAATCCTCGGCCGCCGCCAAACGATTGAGTTGCTCGACGACATGAACCAGATTGGTTTCCGTCAAAGCACGCTCAGCGGTCTTTCGTTCGCGACGGACGACCTGATCACGCCCGATACGAAGGGCAAGATCATTGGCGAAGCCGATAAGCAGGTCAGCAAGTTCAACAAACTGTTCCAGCGCGGCGTGATCACGGAACTCGAGCGTTACAACTCGGTGCTCGACGCTTGGACGCATGCTCGCGAACAGATTACGTCGGAAATGATGACGCGGCTGGAAAGCGACTATCGCACCGGCGGCTACGTCAACCCGATCTACCTGATGGCCCACTCCGGCGCTCGAGGCGGCATCGAACAGATGCGGCAGCTCGGCGGTATGCGTGGTTTGATGGCTAAGCCGTCCGGTAAGATTATCGAAACGCCGATCAAGGCGAACTTCCGCGAAGGCCTCACGGTGCTCGAGTACTTCTCCAGTACTCACGGCGCCCGTAAGGGCTTGGCTGATACGGCTCTGAAGACGGCCGACTCCGGGTACCTTACCCGTAAGCTGGCCGACGTCGCTCAGAACGTCGTCATCACGATGGAAGATTGCGGGACGACCCAAGGCATCACCAAGGGCATCATCTACCGCGGCGAAAAGGTGGAAGTGAACCTGGTCGACTCGATTCGCGGTCGCGTCAGCCGGGCCAACATCGTGAACCCGATCACCGACGAAGTGATCGTTCACGAAAACCAGCTGATCACCGGCGAAATCGGTCGCAAGATCGAGCAGATGGGCCTGGAGAAGATTCAGGTTCGCAGCCCGATGACCTGCGACGCGTCGCTCGGCGTATGCCGCCGCTGCTACGGTATGGACTTGTCGACCGGCTCGATGGTCGAAGAAGGCATGGCCGTCGGCATCATCGCTGCTCAGTCGATCGGCGAGCCTGGTACGCAGCTGACGATGCGGACGTTCCACATCGGCGGCACCGGCCAGCACTCGGTCGAAGACAGCGACATCAAGGCGAAGAAGGGTGGTATCGCCAAGACCGCTCGCCTGAAGATGGTGACCAACGACTCCGGCCAGCAAGTCGTGCTTTCGCGAAACGGCGAAATCGCGCTGGTCGACGAGAAGGGCCGCGAAGTCGAAAAGTACGAAGTCCCCACCGGCGCCGTGTTGGCGGTGAAGGAAGACGACATCGTCAAGGCTGGTCAGGTCATCTGCGAATGGGATCCGCATAGCATCCCGATCATCGCCGAAACGGGCGGTCGCATCCGCTACGAAGACCTCGTCGAAGGCGAGACGATGCGCGGCGAGAAGGACCCCAGCGGCAAGCTCCGCTACGTCATTCTCGAACACAAGGGCGATCTCCATCCGCAGCTCGTGGTCGAAGACCCGGCGGACGGCAAGATTCTCGACTTCTACTACATGCCTGAACGGGCTCACATCGAAGTCGACGAAGGTCAGACCATCACCCCGGGTACGCTCGTTGCCAAGACGCCGCGCGAAGCTTCGGGAACGCAGGACATCACCGGCGGTCTGCCCCGCGTCACCGAAATTTTCGAAGCTCGCAAGCCGAAGGATCCGGCGGTCATCGCCGAAATCGACGGCTTGGTCGAACTGCTCGGCGAGAAGAAGCGCGGCAAGCGTTCGATCATCGTTCGCAGCGAAACTGGTATCGAGCGCGAGCACCTCGTCTCGCACTCGAAGCACTTGCGAGTTCACGCCGGCGATCATGTCCGTGCCGGCGAGGCCCTCGTCGACGGGCCGCTGGTGCCGCACGACATTCTGCGGATCTCGGGCGAAGAGGCTGTGCAGCAGTACCTCACCCGTGAAATTCAAAACGTTTACCGCAGCCAACGCGTGGAAATCAACGACAAGCACATCGAGATCATCGTTTCGCAAATGTTGCGGAAGGTGAAGATCGAATCGCCGGGCGACACCGACCTGTTGCCAGGCGCCGTGATGGACAAGTTCGATTTCCGCGGCGCTAACGAAGCGGTCGCGAAGTGCCTGAAGATCACTCACCGCGGCGACAGCGAGTTCGCCGAAGGCTCGGTGGTGCCGAAGGAAGTGATCGAGCAAGCCAACGCAACGATCGAATCGCTCGGCGGCGACATCGCGAAGGGTTCGAAGCCGAAGATGGCGACCGCCAGCACCCAGCTCTTGGGCATTACCAAGGCATCGGTGCAGTCGGGCAGCTTCATCTCGGCCGCGAGCTTCCAGGAAACGACGAAGGTCCTCACCGAAGCAGCCCTCGCCGGCCGCACCGACTACCTGGTCGGTCTGAAGGAAAACGTCATTCTTGGTCACTTGATTCCAGCCGGCACCGGTTTCAAGACGATTCACGAATCGGAAGTCCGCATCCAACCTTCGGCTCTCGAGGCCTTGGCCTCGGAGAAGGAGCGGGTGCTGGAGCGTTCGTTCCCGCTGCTGGAATCGGCGTTGCGGACGGGCGGCGATGGCGCCGGCCCGACGATTTCCGAAGGGAATGGCCACGGCAATGGCGAGCGTTCGCCAGCCCCGCCGGCTGCTCCCGCCGCTCCGACCGGCCTCGACGCCCTGCTGGGCGGCATGATGACCGGCCCAACCGGTGACGACGATTTGGACGATGAGTAAGAAATAACGGAGCGATTTCGCTCCCGGCGTCTCGCCGGGGGCGAAAAGCCCTGTCGCGGCCGCCCCAAACGGGCGTTGACAGGCGTTCCCATTGCGATAAATTGATTGGTTCCACCCGTATCGACGGGCCCTAATTAGAGAAAGCGTCTTAGGCTACCAGCCCATGCCCACGATTAACCAACTGGTCCGCAGCCAACGTCGGCCGAAGCGGAAGTTCAGCAAGTCGCCGATCCTCGATCGCTGTCCCTTCAAGCGCGGGGTCTGCTTGCAAGTCCGCACGATGACGCCGAAGAAGCCGAACTCGGCTCTCCGGAAGATCACCCGTGTGCGGTTGTCGAACGGCAAGGAAGTCACCGTTTACATTCCGGGCGAAGGCCACACGCTGCAGGAACATAGCATCGTGCTCGTCCGCGGCGGCCGCGTTCGCGACTTGCCGGGCGTGCGTTACCACGTCGTCCGCGGCGCCCTCGATACTCTGGGCGTCAACGGTCGTAAGCAAAGCCGTAGCAAGTACGGCGCGAAGAAGAGCTAGTTGAAGCTTTCAGCTGTCGGCGATAGAGCCGGCAGCTTTTTCAAATCACATTGAGCTGAGTGCTGACAGCCGACCGCTGACAGCTAATTCCCATGGGCCGTATTACTGCCAGCCGTAAGCAACTGAAGCCAGATCCGGTGTACGGGTCGCTCCTCGCCAGCAAGTTCATCAACTGCTTGATGTACGACGGCAAGAAGAGCACCGCCCAGGCCGTGTTCTACGATGCGATGGACCTGATCAAGGAGCGTCTGCCGGAAGCCGAGCCGATCGAAGTCTTCCAGCAAGCTCTGGAAAACGTGAAGCCGTCGATCGAAGTTCGCTCGAAGCGCGTCGGCGGCGCCGCCTACCAGGTGCCGATGCAGGTCAACCGCGTTCGTCAGCAATCGCTGGCGATTCGCTGGGTGCTCATCGCCATCCGCGAGAAGAAGGGCCGCGCCACCGCCCAGAAGCTGGCCGACGAATTGGTCGCCGCGTACAACCGCGAAGGCGCCGCCGTCAGCCGCCGCGAAAACGTCCACCGTATGGCCGACGCGAATAAGGCGTTCGCCCACTTCGGCTGGTAAGCGTTCATCGAGAACCAGGGGCTGAGGACGACGGCGCTGCGAGCGCCCTCGTCCGCGGCCCCTGGTTTTTTTATGCGCTATTAAAACAGCCAGCGAATTACGCGAATGAGCGCGAACAAGAAACACGCATTTGATCAGTGGGATGTCATTGGAGTTGTATACGAGGGTGATGGAATTGCGATCGGCGGTTTAAATCCGTGGGAGCATGAGTGGCGGGCATTGGGATACGAAGCGCTAGAGCTTGCTCATCCCAGCTATCCGCAGCAGCGTCATCGCATGTTTGTGTACGAAATTGAACACGAGAAAACCAAGGTCACGTTTGCGGCGGGGGAGCTTTCGGCGAATGTCTGGGGTTTTTATGTGCCGCGAGAATAGCCCTTCGTAGCAGTTGGCCATATTTGCGTGATTTGCGAGCGCATTCTCCTCGTAGATCTAACCCAATTCCCCCTTGGCGTCCTTGGCGTCCTTGGCGGTTAACTCCTAAACAGCCATGGCGACAGATCTCTCCAAAATTCGCAATATCGGCATCATCGCCCACATTGACGCCGGCAAAACGACGGTGACCGAGCGGATGCTGTTCGCTTCGGGCACGAAGCACCGCGCCGGCGAGGTCGATCGCGGCACGACGACCACTGACGATGACGCCGAAGAGGCTGAGCGCGGCATCACTATTTACAGCGCGTGCGTCGCGTTCCCGTGGAAGGTCGCGTCGAACCCCGGCATGCCGGTGAAGCAGGTCGAGGTCAACCTGATCGACACCCCGGGCCACGTCGACTTCACCGCCGAGGTCGAGCGCAGCCTGCGCGTGCTCGACGGCGCCGTGATCGTCTTCAGCGCCCGCGAAGGCGTTGAGGCGCAAAGCGAAACGGTCTGGCGGCAGGCCGACAAGTACCATGTGCCGCGGATCGCGTTTATCAACAAGCTCGATCGCGAAGGCGCCAACTTCGATACGCTCGTCGAGGAAATCCGCGACCGCCTCGGCGCCAACCCCGTCGCGCTGCAGATTCCGATGGGCCTCGGCCCCGCGCACGTCGCCAATCCGTTCAGCGGCGTGATCGATCTCATTCGCATGAAAGCCCTTACCTTTCCTGAGGGGAAGGAAGGCCGCAAGATCATCGAAGCGGAGATTCCCGCCGAGTTCGCCGTCGATGCGGCCCTTTGGCGCGATGATCTGCTGGAGAAGCTCTACAACTACAGCAACGAACTGATGGAGCTCGCACTCAGCGGCGAGCCAATTCCCGATCCGCTAATCCACAAAGTCGTCCGCGAGGCGACAGTTCAACAGCAGATTCAGCCGATCCTGTGCGGCTCAGCCCTGCACGGCATCGGGGTCCAGCCGTTGCTCGACGGCGTGGCGGCGTACCTGCCGAACCCGCTCGACATGCCGCCGGTCGAAGGCGTCGATCCAACGCAAAAGTCGCACGGTAAAAGCAAGAAGGCGAAGGAAGGCGAACCGGAGCTGGCGAAGATCAAGCGGAAGCCCGATCCGAAGGAGCCGTTCTGCGGCCTCGTCTTTAAGATTTTGCCGTACAAAACGGGCGACCTTTCGTGGGTTCGCGTTTACTCGGGCACGCTCGAAGGGAACAGCCGCGTGCTCAACCCCGGCAAGAATGCCAAGGAAAACGTCGCCCAGCTGTGGCGAATCCACGCCAGCAAGAAGGACGAGCAGCTCGAATCGGCCACGGCCGGCGACATCGTCGGCGTGATCGGACTCCGCGATTCGGTGACCGGCGACACGCTCTGCGACACCCGCGAGCCGATTTTGCTCGAGTCGATCGAGTTTCCGCAGACGGTTATCTCGATGGCGATCGAGCCAGAGAGCACGGCTGACAAAAAGAAGCTGTCGGAAACGCTCGACATGCTGCGTAAGCAAGATCCGACGTTCACGGCGAGCGAAAACGAAGAGACGGGCCAAACGCTCATCAGCGGCATGGGCGAGCTCCACCTTGAAGTGATTCAGCACCGCCTGCAGCGGGACTTTAAACTGAATGTAAAAGTTCACAATCCGCGCGTCAGCTACCGCGAGACGATTCGCACGGCGGCCGAAGCGGAAGGGGAATGCCGCCGGCTCATCAACGGCGTGCAGCATACGGGCGTCGTTCGCGTGAAGGTCGAACCGGCGCCGAACGCTGCCGAAATCGTTGTGCGGGCCGCGCCCGACCATGGCCTGCCGGGCGAGTACCTGGCGGTCGTGATGGAAGAACTCGAAAATGCCGCTCAGGGGGGCGGCGCGTTCGGCTTCCCGCTGATGTGGCTCAAGGTGACGCTGCTGGGCGGCGACGTCCACGAAACTGAAAGCAGTGAAATCGCCTTCCGCACCGCAGCCAACTTGGCGTTCGACGCGGCGGTGCGCGAAGCGGGCACGGTGCTGCTTGAGCCGATCATGAAGCTCGAAATCAGCACGCCCGACGAACATGTCGGCGACTTGGTGAGCGACCTACAGCAACGGCGGGCGATCATCAACCACACGCAATCGCGCGGGCATCTCACGGTGTTGCACGCCGAGGCGCCGCTCGAAAAGCTGTTCGGCTATTCGAGTGCGATGCGCAGCCTCAGTCAGGGACGAGCGAGCTGCTCGATGACGCCGAGCACGTATGCCGCGGCGCCGGACGAAGTGCTGAAGCGGTTTCTGTAGGTCGGCGCTTATCCCAACGGCTGTGCCGCGTCCCTAGCCCCGGGCTCTGCCCGGGGGTGGTGTTGCGCGTCGAGGCGACGTCGATCGTGATCGATGCCGACCCCCGGGCGGAGCCCGGGGCTAGGAGTAGGCGGGATTGTTCGCCGTTCTCCGTAGTGTAAACGAACTACGGAAAACGCTTGCTGCGAATGCGGCGAAACGAAACCGTGGACATTGCGGCCAAATCGCCCCGGAAATCAGCGAAAAAACGCCGTTCCGCAAACGCTTGCCGCGAGTCTGTGAGCTAGGCGCTAATTCGCGCGAAAGAAACCTGCATCCATCCAGAATCGCGGTCCCGTATGTCTGGTGTCGGCGAGTGCAGGACACCTCACTCGCAAGCCATCCTCGGGCACGGCTCTGCGACGCGACTCTATGCCGTTGGGACTCGACCCGCCAACGGTACAGCAGAGCCGTGCCTCTCTTTTTGTTGATAACTGACGACGCTTGAGCGTCGTCAACGAGATCGGTTAGAGCGAGCTTCGGTGAAACGCGGCGTCCGTCTGGCTGGGCCGTTCGTGGGAATGTAGAAGAGACTTAGCGAAGTATCAGGCTTGTTGCATCAGCCGCCGGATCCTTCGCATCGCTTAGCTGGGCGCTCCTAACGCCGGGTCCGCCGAAGCTCGCTCTAACCGAGCTCCATCTCACGCCAGCTGCGGCGTGCGTCGATGATCGCCCCTATCCCCAGGGCTGCAGCGATCGCCGCCATGAAGACTGCTCCGCCATTGCCTTCGCTCGGTAGTAGCTCCGACCAGTACCAAGGGAGTGCTACGGCGACGCAATAGACGGCAATTCCCGTCACAAGCAGCGAGACGAAATTAAGCCAAAACGCCATGGCCGCAGCAAATCCGAAAGCGAACAGCAATCCTGACAGGGAAATGAACCCGTAGGTCGCAATCGTCGCCGGTGACGCCGGCAGTGCAGTGCGCCAAGGAAGGAAGTACGTCGCGGCGAGAACTGTGGCGTGCGCGGAGATCCAAATCAGGGCCGATAGTCGCAACGTGTTGAACAGCAATGCATCGGCGTAGGTTTGGTTCGACATCGGCAGCATTCGCTCGAACGTCATGTGCGGTCGTCGCTTAACGACTTGCACCACTGGCATGATTGCCGCGATAAGCGTCGCAACTGGTAGAATCTTGAGCAATTCCACCCAGGACGCAGGTTCGAGAGTGAATGACGATTCCATTCGTCGCCACCACATGCCCGCAAACACCAGCGTCGTGACGATCGGCAGCAGTAGGTCCTTGGGAGCTGGAATCGGGGGCGTCATCGCGACGCGAAGTTTACCCGCATCGTTAGCCTGCTCGATTCGGCGCAAGCGTCGGTCCATTTGCGACGAAGTCCAACTGAGTTCCCCGGTCGTTGGGTAGCGGCGCCACTGGTCCAGATTGGCTCCGAGAGACCGTGCCGTGCAAATATTGTTGGCATCCCATGGGGCTGGGGACGACGCGGAGTGAGCCGAGTCCACGCGACCGTTGGACGATTGGAACAGCTTGTAGGCAGTGACTATCCAGCAACCGACAGTGAGCGCGACGTACAGCGGCAAACGAAAGCCTTCGGCGAGTAACCAAGGTTGCCAACGGCTCCAGTCAACTTTCTCCACCGCGTCCGGCATGAGTAGTGAAGGCAGCATGCAAGTGATCGGGATGGCGACTGCCGCAACCCAAGGAGCTTCAAAAATCGTGCAACCCAACGCTAGCGTTGCCCAAAGCAGCCAAGGCGAAACGGATAAGCCGTAGGCCATGGCCCAGGGAACAATCCCCATCGAGACGAAGGCGATGCCATACCAGATTGCCATATGGGCGGCGCGAAAATCGGGCGTTAGCGCCGCGCGCGGATGATCGAACTGGAAGCGGAGGTGACTGCGGCCGGCTGCGTAGGGAAGAATGCACAAGAGCTGAAGTTGAAAAAGCGCGGATGTGGGAAGCCCGCCGTTGGCGATTCTGGGGTTGCAAACGAGATAGATGAGGCTCGCAAGAAAGCCGGCGCCGACGGTCGAGACAACGATCCAGGTCGTTGCTTTTGGCCTTGTAACATAGGTGACGGCGACTTGTTGGAGTTGGTTTAGCGTCATGACGTCACGACTACGGTTGTCGTTCGTGAATTGAGTTGGATTGTTGAGGGTCGCGTCGGCTGCTTGTTACCTCCCATCACGCCGTGTGCATCTCGACGAAGATTTCCTCCAGGTTGAGATCGTGCACCGATACGTCCGCGTTCCAACGGCTCCGCATGTCGTCGACCAGTCGCTCGTCGAAATCATCGACGCTCACCGTCGCAATGGCGCCGGCGATCTCGCAGCGGAGTGAGCCGGGGACGGCGAAGGTCCGCGGCAGGTCGTGCGATGCGGCGATGCGGAGCCGCTTCACGCGGTCCTTTAGTTCATCGAGTTCGCCGTAGTAGGCGATGCGGCCTTCCTTGAGGATCGCCACGCGGTTGGCGACGCGTTCGAGGTCGCTCGTGATGTGCGTGCTGAACAATACCGTGCGGTCTGGCGACTCGACGACTTCGAGGATCGTCCGCAGGAACTCGCGGCGGGCGGCGGGGTCGAGGCTCGCGACCGGTTCATCGAGGATGAGCAGGTCGGGTTCGTGGCCGAGGGCCAGCACGATGGCGAGCGATTGGAGTTGGCCGACCGAAAGCGGGCCGACGCGCTCTTCGAGCGGCAGCCGCCAGCGCCGGCAAAGTTCGTCGACCAGTCGGTGGTTCCATGTTGGGTAAAACGCAGCCGTGTAGGCAATCACTTGCCGCACTTTCATCCACGGGTAACTCACCGCCTCCTGCGGTACGTAACCGATTCGCGCCTTCACGCCGGCGGAGAGGTCCCAAGCATCGTCGCCGAGCACGGTGACGCTACCACGCGTCGGACGGAGCAATCCGAGCGAGCATTTCAGCAGCGTGCTCTTGCCGCAGCCGTTTTGTCCCAGCAGGCCAAGCACCGTGCCCGACGGGATCGCGAGATTGATTCCGTCGAGGACGTCTTTGCCGTGCTCGTTGAATCGTTTGTGGAGGTTATTGCCTTGGATGACGGGGGAGGGCATCGTTAGGCCGGTGGTGTTGGTGGTCAGTGGTCGGTTTGTTCGGCGCTGTTCTCGGTTTGGAGGATCGCCTGGGCCTCGAGAAGTTGGTCGAGCGTTTCGCGGATCTGCTCTTCGCTGAGGCCGAGTTGAATCGCGCGGTGAATCGCCGGGACGGCGAGGTTGCGGAACTCTTGCTGCCGCTCGCTGAAGGGGCCGAGTGTCCCCGGTTCGAGAATTCGCATTCCCTGGCCGCGGACCCGTTCAACGACCCCTTCCAGTTCCAGTCGGGAGTAGGCCTTGCTGACGGTCATCGGGTTGACCTGGGCGGCTCGGGCAACTTCGCGAACGCTGGGAAGCATGTCGCCTGCCACAAGCCGACTTCCGGCAATTAGGGCGTGAACTTGATCGATAAGTTGCCGATAGATGGGTACCCCGGACGAGGGGTGAAGTTCGAAGAGTTCTGGACGAACGGTCATGTGTATTAGTATCGCAATACACTGGACTGCGTCAAGCTCGTGTTTTGAGTCTGGTAGCCGCGGCTCAACGAGCCGCCGGAGCGTCGTTCGATGGGTGTGGCTCTGACGATCGCCGCTCCGGCGGGTCGTTTACCGGCGGTCGTTTGGATAAATTAAGGGGTGTGGGGTGGGCGCTCTTTGTCGGCGAATTGCGTCATTTGGCTGCGTTAAAGCCGATCAAGAAAAATAGTGAGCGGAGTGGCGAGAGGCCCATTGACGGCTTTCCAAATTCGCCATAGAATCCGCGGTTCGTCCCTGCTTTTGGGGATGAACTATGGGTCTTTGAAACATTACTGTCGCACGAGGGGTCTCCCCTCGAGACGGAGTATGCCGGGGCTCCTTTTTCGGCTTTATCTGCCGAAATTTGAGTGGTCGGCCGATAAAGGGGCATCGCAGTGGCAGCGCGGGAAGTCATTCGGATTCGGATGGAAGCCTACGATCACTCGGTCTTGGATCAGAGTGCGGCAGAAATCGTTGATACGGCGAAGCGGACCAACTCCGAGGTTCACGGGCCGATTCCGTTGCCGACCCGGGTGGAGCGTTACACCGTTCTCTCCGGTCCGCACGTCGACAAGAAGGCTCGTCAGCAGTTCGAAATTCGGACTCACAAGCGGCTGATCGACATCGTCCAGGCGACTGCCAAGACGATCGAGGCGCTGAATAAGCTCAGCTTGCCGGCCGGCGTGGATATCAAGATCAAGGCGACGGCGGGCTGATTTTAGCCTGTCGGCCCGGGCGGGGGACCGTCCGGCTCGCTTAAGGCGAGCAAAGAGTTGTAACGGACACTGATCACCAGTCACCGATCACTAAGTAAATCACCCTATGCCGTGGAAGTTGAGTGGGTAAGCCGGGCTTCGCCCGAGTCTCCTGCCAACGAGCACCAGCTTTAGGATAACCAAACGATGGCCGCTGCTGAGCGCGTCCCGGGGATTCTGGGACGCAAGATTGGAATGACGCAGATTTACGACGAGCAAGGCAACGTCGTGCCGGTCACCGTCGTTCAGGCTGGCCCCTGCGATGTGTTGCAGGTGCGGACCTCGGAGCGAGATGGTTACGAAGCGGTGCAGCTAGGGTATCTCGACAAGCCGCGCCGTCTGGCCGGCCGCAGCGAGCGTGGGCATGTTGCCAAGCTCGACAGCAAGCGGAGCAAGGCTCGCGCAGCTGCCGGCGTTGAGGCTCTGGCGAAAGCTGGTTGCGAGCCCAAGCGTTTTGTCCGCGAAATTCGCGGCGGAGCCGGCGACCTGCAAGTCGGTTCGAAGATCGATGTTTCCGCCCTCGAGGGAATTGCTCGGGTGGACGTCGTCGCGACCAGCAAGGGTCGCGGTTTCTCTGGCGCCATGAAGCGTCACAACTTCAGTGGTCAGCGTGCCACCCACGGTGTGAAGAAGTGTCACCGTGCTCTCGGCGGCACCGGTGCCAGCGCGTTCCCAAGCCGTCTGTTCAAGGGCAAGAAGATGCCTGGTCAGTACGGTTCGGCTCGCTGCACCATCCGCAACCAAAAGTTGGTAAGCGTCGACGCCGAGCAGAATTTGCTGCTCATCCGCGGCGCCGTCCCGGGACCGAACGGCGGTTACGTCGTGATCCAACGCACGAACAAGATGTAATAGGAGGGTTCAGTCGTCAGGGGTCGGGGTTCAGTTATTGATCTGAGCCTCGCCGCCCCGAACCCCGAACCCCGAACCCTAAAGCCTTTCAAATGCCAAAGCTCAACGTACACGACGCCAAGGGTAACAAGGTCGGCACCTACAATATCGAGGTGGCTGATCTCGCTCCGCAGATCAACAAGCAATTGTTGCACGACGCGGTGGTGATGTACCAGTCCAACCTGCGTCAAGGCTCGCACAAGACCAAGAACCGGCACGAAGTCTCCGGTTCGACCAAGAAGATGTACCGCCAGAAGGGTACGGGCAATGCTCGCGCGGGTCACCGCAAGAGCGGCGTGCGTCGCGGCGGCGGTCACATGAAGCAAATCAACCCGCGCGATTACTCGTACTCGCTGCCTCGCAAGGCGCTGCAGTTGGCCACTCGCATGGCCCTGGCGTCGAAGGTGCAGGACGACGAAATCGTGTTGATCGACAAGTTGGCCTTCGCCGCGCCGAAGACCAAGGAAATGGCCGGCATCCTCAAGACCCTTGGCTGCGAAGGCAAGTCGGTCTTGGTGGCCACTGCCGGCTACGACGTCAACGTGTACAAGAGCGGCCGCAACATTGATCGCGTCAATGTCGCTCCGGCCGGTGATCTGAACGCCTTCTCGGTCCTGTCGGCCAAGCGGGTCGTGATGACCACGGAAGCGTTGGATGCGTTCAAGGCGAAGGCCGCTGCCAAGAGCAAGGTCGCAGCCAACTAGTGTATTGGAAACATTCGGACGGCCCGGCCGTCTGGAAGTGCGGGCGGTAAACCCGCAGTCAGCGATAAAAGGTAAGTCATGCCACGGCACGTACCAGCTTCGACGAGCATTGTTCTCGAACCGCACCAGGTGATCGTAAAGCCTTTGGTGACGGAAAAGGGGATGCACAAGTCGACTCGCAACAACGCTTACGCCTTCGAAATCAACCGTCTTGCCACGAAGGAAGACGTGAAGAAGGCCGTTGAGACGCTGTTCGAAGTCAAGGTGTTGAAGGTCGCGACGCAGAACCGTAAGGGGAAGGTTCGTCGCACCCGGTTCCGTCTCGGCATGACGAAGGATTGGAAGAAGGCGATCGTAACGCTCGACGCCGAGCACCGGATCAACTTCTTCTAAGAGAGCTGTCGGCTGTTGGCTATTAGCTAGCCCTCAGCCATGCAAGAAACTGAAAGTCACGCCGTTTACTGATAGTCGACGGCCGAAAGCTGAAAGCCAAGTACCATGGGCATTCGCAAATACAAGCCAGTGACCGCCGGCCGCCGCGGAGCGACGGTTAGCGATTTCGCTGAACTGACGCCAGGCGCCAAGCCGGAGAAGTCGCTTCTCCGTCCGAAGCCGAAGACCGGCGGCCGCAACAATCAAGGCAAGATCACCGCCCGTCATCGTGGCGGCGGTCACAAGCAGCAATACCGCTTGATCGATTTCCGTCGCAACAAGGACGGCATTCCGGCCAAGGTTGATTCGATCCAATACGATCCGAATCGCTCGGCCCGCATTGCGTTGCTGTTCTACGCTGACGGCGAGAAGCGTTACATCATCGCCCCCGGCAGCCTCAAGGCTGGCGATCAGGTGATGAGCGGCCCCGACGCCCCGGCGAAGGTGGGCAATTGCTTGCCGCTGACGAAGATTCCGCTCGGTACCGCGATCTTCAACATCGAACTACAGGCTGGCCGCGGCGGCGTGCTGTGCCGCAGTGCCGGTGCCAACGCCACGCTGATGGCTCGCGAAGCCGAGTGGGCTCAGATTTCGCTGCCGAGCGGTGAAATTCGCCGTATTCCGTCCGCCTGCCGCGCGACGATCGGCGAAGCGAGCAACTCCGATCACTTCGGCATCGTGTTGGGCAAGGCTGGTCGCAGCCGTTGGATGGGGCGTCGTCCTCATGTCCGCGGCACTGCGATGAACCCGATCGACCATCCGCACGGTGGTGGTGAAGGTCGTACCAAGGGTGGTCGTCACCCGGTGAGCCCGCAAGGCAAGAGTGCCAAGGGTGGTGCGACGCGTCAACGGCGGAAGCCTTCGAACAAGGCAATCGTTCGCCGTCGTCGTAGCCGCCGTTACGGCGTGCAGAAGTTGGTCACGAAGTAAAGAAGCTGTCGGCTGTCGGTTATTAGCTGACAGCCAGAGATCGAATTGAAACCAAGTCGTTTGGCCAAAAGCCGACGGCTGATAGCTGAGAGCTCCACATGGGACGTTCAACGAAAAAGGGTCCTTACGTCGACCCGAAGCTGTACATGAAGGTCGAGAAGCTCAACGAAGTGGGCCGTAAGGATCCGCTGACGACTTGGGCTCGGGCCTGCACGATCATCCCGGAGTTCGTTGGCCACACGTTCATGGTCCACAACGGCAAGGCTCACTTGAAGGTCTTCGTCACGGAAGACATGGTGGGGCACCGTTTGGGCGAGTTCTCGCCGACCCGCAACTTCCGCGGTCACGGCGGCAAGGCGAAGAAGTAAAGAAGCTGAAGGCTAACCATGGCTTACACTGCAACACACCGGCATGCCCAGATCAGCGCCCGCAAGGTGCGCCCGCTGGCCGACTTGATTCGCGGGAAGCGCGTCGATGAGGCTCTGGCCCTGCTGAAGTACCAGCCGCAACGCGGCGCCCGGTTGATCGAGAAGGTGCTGCAAAGCGCCCTCGGCAACGCGGATGATCGTCGTGCCCCGAACTTGGGCGGCCTGCGGGTCGTCGACGCCCGCATTGATGGCGGTCCGATGGTGAAGCGGGTTCGTCCCGGCGCCCGCGGCATGGCTCACATCATCAAGAAGCGGATGTCGCACATCAAGATTTCGATCGAATAGGCAGTATTGAGTGGGGCGGTGGCGAGCAGTTTCGCTCGTCTCGTCGCAACGCCAACGCACGCTAAGTAACTACGAACACTGAGACCATCCTATGGGTCAAAAAGTCAATCCAGTTGGTTTCCGCACCGGCATCATGCTCGGCTGGAAGAGCCGCTGGTATGCGTCGAAGAAGGAATTCGCCGATCTGCTGATGGAAGATCAGAAGATCCGCAAGTTCATTCACAAGAAGTACAAGTTCGCCGGCATCCCCAAGGTGGAAATCGAGCGGACTCGCGACGAAGTGAAGGTGATCCTGCACGCGGCTCGTCCCGGCGTGATCATCGGTCGCAAGGGCCAAGAAGTTGAGCAACTGCAAGACGAACTGCAAAAGCTCGTCGGCCGTCGCATCAACATCAAGATCGAAGAAGTCAATCGCCCCGAGCTGATGGCTCAATTGGTGGCGGAAGATATTGGCGAGCAGCTCAGCAAGCGGGCGAGCTTCCGCCGGACGATGAAGCGTTCGGTGGAGCAGACCATGGAAGCTGGCGCCAAGGGAATCAAGGTGCAGCTGGCCGGCCGTCTCGGCGGTTCGGAAATGGCTCGCCGCGAAAAGCAGATTGCAGGGTCGATTCCGCTCAGCACCTTGCGGGCGAACATCGACTACGGAATTACGGAAGCCATGACCGCGCAAGGTCATATCGGCATCCAAGTGTGGATCAACCAAGGCATGTTTGAGGACCAGACCGATGGCGCTGATGCCCAAGAGGGTCAAGCACAGAAAAAGCCAAAGAGGGCGTATAAGAGGTAACGCCACGCGCGGCAATCGCGTCGTCTTTGGCGAGTATGGCTTGCAGGCCGAACAAGGCGGCTGGCTAAGCGCTCAGACGATCGAAGCCGGGCGTATCGCTGCCCAGCAATACATCCGCGGCGAAGGCAAGTTGTACATCCGCGTGTTTCCGCAGAAGTCGGTTACGTCCATTCCGCTCGAAACCCGTATGGGTAAGGGCAAGGGCGAACCCGAATACTGGGCGGCGGTGATTAAGCCGGGCACGATCCTGTACGAGCTGAGCGGCGTGGGCGAAGCGGCGGCGAAGTTGTGCCTCGCGCGGTTGGCTCACAAGATGCCGGTCCGCGTTCGCATGGTAAAGAGAACATAATAGGGCTGTACGCGATAAACCGCGTGCCGTCAGTCAGAAATGACGCCGGCGACAAGGTTTAGAGCTTACGGCTTCTAGCTGAGAGCTTAACAATGAGCAAAGCCAAAGAACTTCGGGATATGAGCGACGAACAGCTCGATCTGACCGTGAAAGAAGCGGTCGATAAGCTGTTTCGCGCCCGGGTCCAGTCGCAGACTGAACGTCTCGACGCCCCGAGCGAGCTGAAGCGTCAGCGTCGTTTGATTGCCCGTGCGAAGACCATTCAAGGCGAGCGGCAACGAGCAGCCGCAGCGAAGTAACAAAAGAGCAGTCAGCGGTCAGCAGTCAGCGTTCAACGAATAGTTGAACGCAAGGTCTGGCTGAAAGCTGATGGCTGAGAGCTGAGAGCTTAAGAATGCCCAAGAAGCAACTAACCGGCGTCGTGGTGAGCGACAAGTGTGCGAAGACTCGGCGCGTCGAGATCGACCGTCTGGTTCCGCACTCCAAGTATGGCAAGTTCATTCGTCGCAAGACGGTGTGCCACGTTCACGACGAGAACAACGAGTCGGGGATCGGCGACACGGTGGAAATCATCGAGTGCCCGCCGAAGTCCCGTCTGAAGCGTTGGGACCTGGTCCGGGTGGTTGAGAAGTCGAGCGCGGTCGACATCGCGGCCATGCGTGCTGCTGCGAAGCAGGCCGCCGCGGACGGCGAAGGTTGAGGGCAGGCGCCTGATCGCTTCGGTCAGCGAACACCATCCAAGTAAGCGGGCGACGGAACGATTCGACGCCCTGTGAGTGAGAGTCAGCCATGATTCAAATGGAAAGCCGCCTTGCCGTCGCCGACAACACGGGCGCCAAGGAAGTGATGTGCATCAAGGTGTTGGGCGGCAGCCGTCGTCGTTTCGCCAATCTTGGCGATGTGATCGTCTGCAGCGTGAAGAGCGTCATACCGGGCAGCGACGTCAAGAAGAAGGCCGTCGTTCGCGGCGTGATCGTTCGCTTGCGTTCGCCGACCCGTCGTGACGACGGCAGCTACGTGCGGTTCGACAACAACGCCGTGGTGCTGATCGACAAAGACAACAACCCGCGTGGAACGCGTATTTTCGGCGCCGTCGCTCGCGAGCTTCGCGACCGTCGCTTCATGAAGATCGTCAGCCTCGCGAATGAAGTGGTTTAGTTAGGACAACGAGTCCAGTTGGACAAAGGGGCGTAGCCAGTTTCCCGCGCCGGCGAATGCGGGGATTCGAGAGCTCGCCGCGGTTTTTGAAATTCGTCAATCGCCAAACGGCAGTTTGAATCATGTTGATCAAGACAGGCGACACAGTTGAAGTCATCGCCGGCGCCAGCAAGGGCAAGCAGAGCCGCGTTATCGAGGTGCTGCGGGCCGAAGGCAAGGCGTTGGTCGAGGGAGTCGCGAAGGTTTACAAGCACGTCCGCCGCAGCCAGAAGCACCCGCAAGGGGGCCGTCTGAGCAAAGAGGCGCCGATTCAACTTTCGAATCTGGCGTACTTCTGCAGTGCGTGCAGCAAGGCGACCCGCCTTGGAGCCCGGTTCACGAACGACGGTTCCAAAGAGCGGTTCTGCAAGAAGTGCGGAGCCTCGGCCGGCGAGCTCGCTCCCGCCAAGAAGGCCCACGCGAAGAAGTAAGAAGTTAAAAATGGGTGGATAGTCGGGACTGAGACAGCCCGGCTCGCCCGCAATGTGAAAGCTGACAGCGATGGCTAAAGCCGCAACCAAACCAGCAAAGAGCGAAGGCGGAGCTCCGGTCCCGCGCCTCAAGGAACGCTTCGAGAGCGAGATTCTTCCGGCGATGCGGGAGAAGTTCGGTCGTCAGAACCGCTTGGCCTTGCCGCGGATCGAGAAGATCGTCGTGAGCATGGGCGTCGGCAGCGCGATGAGCGATAAGAAGCACATCGAAGAAGCCGCCTCGGCCATGACCGATCTGACGGGCCAAAAGGCTCTGATCTGCAAGGCTCGCAAGTCGATCGCCAACTTCCGTCTTCGCGAAGGCGTGGCGATTGGTTGCAAGGTGACCCTTCGCGGCGCCCGGATGTACGAGTTCCTCGACCGTCTCATCGCGATCGCGCTTCCGCGTGTTCGCGACTTCCGCGGCCTGAAGCTCGATGCGTTCGATGGCCACGGCAACTACAGCTTGGGCCTGACCGAACAGTTGGTGTTCCCTGAACTGAACCCCGACAAGTACCTCCGCCCGCAAGGGATGAACATCGCGATTTGCATCGCCGGCGATTCGGACGACGAATCCCGCGAGCTGCTGCGGTTGTTCGGTCTGCCGTTCAGAAATCCTGATGAAGTCGCAGCCTAGGACGTTGTTCTAAGGGTCTCGTCGCTTCAAGTAATTTGAGAGAGTAATCAGTGGCTAGCAAATCAAAGATCGCGAAGGCTAACCGGACGCCGAAGTTCTCGTCGCGCCGGGAGTCGCGTTGCAAGCTGTGCGGCCGTCCCCGCGCGGTGTATCGCAAGTTCGGCACCTGCCGGATCTGCTTCCGCAACTTGGCGGACAAGGGCCTGATCCCTGGCGTGAAGAAGGCCAGCTGGTAACCGAAATATCGAGTCACCGATTGGTAAGCTAGGCAGTAGCGCGGGCGTCATCCGCTGGCTATCCTAGAACTCCCAGTCGCACAAGCGTAAGCCGGTCAAATAACCGGTTCGCTACGAGAAGTAAGTAGGAACTACAACCCTATGATGACCGACCCAATTGCCGACATGCTTACCCGCATCCGCAACGCTGTCCGCGTCGAGCGGCCTGTCGTGGAGATGCCGCTTTCGAAAGTGAAGCGGGGCGTGGCGGAAGTACTGAAGCGTGAAGGCTACATCTGGGACTTCCACGAAGAAGCCGCCGAAGGCAATCCCCAGAAGCAGCTCTTCATCGACCTGAAGTACGGTCCGAATGGCGAGCGCGTCATCCGCCACATCAAGCGGGTGAGCAAGCCTGGTCGTCGCGTCTACAGCCGCTCGTCGGACTTGCGTCCGATCTTGAACGGGTTGGGGATTTCGATCATCAGCACGAGCCGCGGCGTGATCAGCGATCGCGAAGCCCGGCAGAAGAAGCTCGGCGGCGAAGTGCTGTGCGAGTTGTGGTAAGCGGGATGTTGGCTGTTGGCCACCGGCTGTCAGCCAGACAAGAAGCGAAGTAAGAGACAGAAAACCAAAAGTCTGGCCGAAAGCTGACGGCCGATAGCTGAGAGCTAGAAAACAATGTCGCGTATTGGCAAGAAACCGGTTTCGATTGTTGATGGCGTTAAAGTGAACGTCGCCAATCGTGAAGTCACCGTCGAAGGTAAGCTCGGCAAGTTAGTCTGGACGCATCGTCCGGAAGTGACGGTCGAGGTCGATGCCGGTGCGAAGGAAATCGTCGTCACTCGCAAGAACGACGATCGCCTCCCCCGCGCCCTCCACGGCCTGACCCGCGCCTTGATCCGCAACATGGTCGAAGGCGTGTCGACCGGGTACGAGAAGAAGCTCGAAATTCAGGGTGTCGGTTATCTGGCCGCGATCGCAGGCGACACGCTCCAATTGCGGGTCGGCTTCGCCAACGAAATCCACAAGAAGATTCCCGCCGGTCTGACCGTGACCTGCCCCGACCAGACGCACATTTCGATCAAGGGCGCCGACCGTCAAAAAGTTGGTCAGTTCGCCGCCGAAGTGCGTGCCGTTCGCAAGCCTGAACCTTACAAGGGCAAGGGCGTGCGTTACGAAGGCGAGCAAGTCCGTCGTAAGGCTGGTAAGACCGCGAAGTAGTTTAGAACATTGGGCTGCCGAGGGGCCGAAGCCCTATCGAACAATCGCCCGCTTAGCTGGATAAGAGAACAATGGAACATCAAAAGGCACTCGGCAAGCAACGGCAGCGGCGGACGTTTCGCGTTCGCAAGCGCCTGAAGGGCGATGCCGAACGTCCCCGACTGACGATTTGCCGGACGCTGCGCAACATCACCGCCCAGGTGATCGACGACACCATCGGCAAGACGTTGGCTTCGGCCTCAACGGCTGACAAGGAATTGGCGAAGGCGATCAAGTACGGCGGCAACAAGGCTGCTGCGGAAGCGATCGGCAAGGCGATTGCCGAGCGTGCTGCGAAGGCTGGCGTGACGAAGGTCCGTTTCGACCGCGGCGCCTGCAAGTTCCATGGTCGCGTCGCGGCCCTGGCTGAAGCGGCTCGTGCCGGTGGATTGGAATTCTAGTAGAAACAAACAAGCTGCGGCTCTCACGCCGTGGCGAGTCGCGGGGCAACCTGCGGCGACCTGCCGTTACGGCGAACTGAAAGCGGAGTAATACTCGTGTCGACCGGAAGCCAAGACAGACAGCGCGGTGGCAAGTCCCGCGACGGACAACGCAATGCGGCTCCTAAAGAGAAGATCCGCGGCGAGTTGCAAGAAAACGTCGTGAAGATCAAGCGGTGCGCCGCGGTGGTCAAGGGTGGTCGTCGCTTTAGCTTCGCGGCGATGGTCGTGGTCGGCAACGGCGACGGCAAGGTCGGCTGGGGCTATGGCAAGGCCAACGAAGTGCCGCCGAGCGTCGAGAAGGCCGTCAAGGAAGGCATGCGTCAACAGATCGTCGTCGCCCGCGATGGCAGCACGATTCCCCACTTGGTGAAGGGCCGTTACGGCGCCGCCAAGGTGGTGTTGGCTCCGGCTGGTCCCGGTACGGGCGTCATCGCCGGCGCCGCGGTGCGTGCCGTTTGCGAAGCCGCCGGCATCCACGACATTCTCACGAAGAGCTTCGGCTCGAACAATCCCGTCTCGCTGGTCAAAGCGACGATGGCGGCCCTAGAACAGCTTCGCCCGAAGAACGACGTCGAGCGTCTCCGCGGCGTGCACCTGTCGTAACGCACTGCGTTGAGCGTTCACGACCACTACGAACAAATCACAGCGTAACGAGCGATTCCCGGACGAACGGGCTTCGACACGACCATGAATATTGACGACGTCAATCGCGGCATTGTTAAGAACAAGAAGCGCAAGCGGATTGGCCGCGGCATCGGTTCGGGCCACGGCAAGACCGCCGGCCGCGGTCACAAGGGCGCCGGTTCGCGTAACGGCAACAGCACCCGCGTCACCTTCACCGGCGGCAACATGCCGCTCGTGCAGCGCATTCCGAAGCGCGGCTTCAACAACCGTTGGGGCTTGAAGGTCGTCGTCGTGAACCTCGGCCAGATCGAGGAAGCGTATGCCGCTGGCGAAGAAGTCACGCTCGACACCCTAGCTGCGAAGAACCTGGCCCGTGGCCGGTTCGACGTGCTCAAGGTTCTGGGCGACGGCGATTTGAAGAAGAAGCTGAAGATCTCGGCCCATCGCTTCAGCGAATCGGCCGCCGAGAAGATCAAGCAAGCTGGCGGCGAAATGATCTTGCTGCCAGGCCGGGCTTCGGTGGAAGATTACAAGGCGGAGAAGAAGGCAGAAAAGAAGGCCGCTGCCGCCAAAGCGAAGGCTTAATCGCCTGAGCAGGCCTCGACATGGAACACGCTAGCACGGCTGTCGTCAATCGGCTGTCAGTTTTCGGTCAGCGAGAAAAAGCTGATCGAAAGGTTGCAGCCGAGTGTCGGCAGCTTTTGCGTGTTGGTACTTTTAGCGTTTTGTAGACAAGCTTCCCGCGCGTACGCGTGACAGGATGATGCTATGTGGGAAAAGCTTCGCGTCGTTTGGCAGATCCCTGAGCTGCGGAAGAAGATTCTGCTGACGCTCGGGCTGCTGGCGGTCTATCGGCTTGGCTTCCAGATTCCGCTGCCGATCGTCGATCCGAATAAGGTGGAGACCTTTTCGCGCGGCGGCGGCATGGCCGACATCTTGAAGCAGGTCGCTGTTTTCAGCGCCAGCCAGCTCGACCAGGTGACGATCTTCGGCCTCGGCATCATGCCGTACATCTCCGCCTCGATTATCTTCCAGCTCTTGGGCAGCGTGTACCCGCCGCTCGAAGCGCTGCAGAAGGAAGGCGAAGCGGGCCGCAAGAAGATCAACGAATATACCCGTTACGCCACGGTTCTCATCTGCATTATCCAAAGCTGGGTCTATGTGAAGTCGATCGTGCCGGGTCTCGCGTACGATTCGTTCGTCGTCGATCCGACGGCGCCGACCCGCACTTTGATGTTCAGCTGGACTGTCGTTGCGGTGCTGACGATGACCGCCGGCACTGTCTTCCTGATGTGGATCGGCGAGCAAATCGACGAGTTCGGCATCGGCAACGGCATTAGCTTGTTGATCATGGCCGGCATTTTGTCCGCCATGCCTGGCGCCGGTATGCAACTCATTGAGAAGTCGTCGCTCGAGCTGACTGGCGGCGGCGGCGAACTTGGCATTGAGCAGTTAGTGATCCTCGCGCTTATGTTTGTCGCAGTCATCGTTGGCGTCGTGTTCATCACGATGGGCCAACGCCAGATTCCGATGCAAAGCGCCAAGCACGTCCGCGGGCGCCGTGTGATGGGCGGCACTCGTCAGTATCTGCCGCTGAAGGTGAATCAGGCTGGCGTCATGCCGATCATTTTCGCCAGCAGCTTGCTGATGTTGCCGGCAATCGTCTTCGGCGGGCTGGCGAAGCTGTTTGACGCCAACGGGACGTGGGGCATGACCTTCGACGGCATCGCGAACTTGTTCAACGGTCGCGGTTTCGTTTACGCCATCACGAACATCGCGCTCATTTTCTTCTTCTGCTTCTTCTGGACCGCGATCACCTTCAACCCGAAGGACGTGGCCGACAACTTGAAGAACTACGGCTCGTTCATTCCGGGGTATCGCCCCGGCAAGCGGACGGCCGACTATTTGGAAAAGGTCATGTTCCGGATCACCTACGTCGGCGCCGGCTTCCTGGCGCTCGTGGCGATCGTGCCGAGCATGATTTCAGGCTCGCTCGATGTTCCGCTGCTGGTCGCCAATTTCTATGGCGGCACTAGTTTGCTGATCGCGGTGAGCGTCGCGTTTGATTTGGTTCAGAAGATTGACAGTCATTTGGTGATGCGGAACTACAAGGGATTGTTGGAGTCCTAATCGCTAGGACAAACCGCGCAGGCACGGGCACGATATTCGGGTTGGCATTGCGGATGGTGAAAGTTCGATAGTCGGTCGCGAGCGGAGCTGCGAGCGATTGGCCGGTTGGACTTCCTCGTCGTCGCTTGGGTGGTTTCGTCATGCGTATCGTGCTAATCGGACCTCCCGGCGCCGGCAAAGGGACGCAGGCCAAGCGGCTCACCGAGCGATTGCAGGTCCCCCACCTGTCGACCGGCGACATGCTGCGTGAAGCCATGCGGCAAGGAACCGAAGTAGGTCATCAGGCGGAACCGTTCATGAAGACGGGACGGCTGGTGCCGGACGAGTTAGTGCACCAGCTGGTGATTGATCGAGTGGCTCGCGAGGATTGCGGAGGGGGATATCTCCTCGACGGTTTCCCGCGCACGGCCGCTCAGGCGATCATGCTCGACAAGATGCTGGCGGAACGGAAGACGCCGCTCGACTTGGCCGTGCAGATCCACGTCCCGAAAGAAATTTTGCTGGAACGCCTCGCCGGCCGCGGTCGTCAGGACGACGACGAACTGGTGATCGTGAAGCGTTTGGAACAATACGACGAGCTGACCCACCCGATGGCGGCCTATTACCAAGGTCGGGGAACCCTTCGCGAAATCGACGGGCTCGGGTCGCCGGACGATGTATTTGCGAGAATTGAAGTGGAGTTGAACGGCGCCCGCGCCTAGCGCGGTTTCCGGTCAAAGCGGCGATGGTGAATCTTAAGTCGATGCGTGAGATCGGTCTGATGCGGCGAGCTGGGCTCGCCGTTTGGCAGGCCCATCAGATCGCAGCGCAAATGGTTCGCCCCGGCGTGACGACGGTGGAAATCGACGATGCCATCGCCGATCACTTCGCCCAACTCGGCGCCGAGCCGTTGTTTAAGAACTATCCCAACAGCATTCGCAACAAGCCCGCGTTTCCCGCGGTTTGTTGCATGAGCGTCAACGAGGCCGTGGTCCACGGCATTCCGACGAACAAGCCGTTGGTGGAAGGCGATATCCTGAGTCTCGATACGGGCTGCCGACTGAATGGTTGGTGCGGCGATGCAGCGTTTACCTATCCGGTTGGCGCCATCTCCCCCCAGGTTCAGCGGTTGCTCGACGCGACGCACGGAGTGTTGAAGCTGTCGATCGAGTTGATGAGCTCCAAGAGTTATTGGAGCGCCATCGCTCGGGAAATGGCGACGTACATTGGCGATCACGGTTTCTCGACGGTGGAGTGCTTCGTTGGGCACGGCATCGGTAGGGAAATGCACGAAGAGCCGCAGGTGCCGAATTTTGCCAGCCGGTCGCTACGCGGCAGCGGCGATTTTCGGATTGAGCCCGGGCTGGTGATCGCGGTCGAGCCGATGGTGAATATGGGAACGAAGCGGGTCAAAATGCTCGCCGATACCTGGACTCAGGTCACGGCGGACGGCAAGCCCAGCGCCCATTTTGAACATACGGTGGCGATCACTCCGGACGGGCCGGTGCTGCTGACGGTGGCGCCAACGCCGGCGGAGATGGAAAACTCAGCGGTTTAAGCGTTTTATACCCCGTTCCGCGGTGGGATGGGGGATTAGGTATTTTTCCGCGAGATGGAGGCCTTGAAGGGTCGGCTGTCAAGCGGCTATATTGCACCGTTTCCCCAGAAACGGTTGCGGTCGAGAAGGGCGCGTGCGATGAAGGTTAGGGCTAGCGTCAAGCGAATTTGCGATAAGTGCAAGGTGGTCCGCCGCCAAGGCGTGGTCCGCGTTGTCTGCAGCAATCCGCGGCACAAGCAGCGGCAGGGTTAACAAAACAAGCTTAGGGAACAGCGAAGCCGTCTGATTCAGATCGTTGAATCCGGCCCCCTGAACCCTTTTCGGTTGTCCGGCGCAGGTGCGCCGGCATCCCGTTTAGTTGGAGTATTGAGAATATGCCTCGTTTGCTCGGCGTCGACATTCCGAATGACCGCCAAGTGGTGATTTCCCTCACCTACCTCTACGGCGTGGGGCCGAAGATCGCCCGTGAGTTGTGCCACAAGGCGGGCATCGACCCGGCTGGCAAGGCTCGCGACCTTGGCGAAGACGAAGTCGCCCGCATCGCGGCGCTGCTCGACAAGGACTACACCGTCGAAGGTCAGCTTCGTCGGCAAGTAAGCCAAAATATTTCGCGCCTTCGCGACATCGCTTGCTATCGCGGCATGCGTCATCGCCGGGGCTTGCCGGTTCGCGGCCAGCGGACGAAGACGAACGCTCGTACTCGCAAGGGACCGAAGAAGACGGTCGCCGGCAAGAAGGGCGTCAAGGATCTGCGCTAGTCGCGCAGCCTGAGTTAGTTCATTCACCGTTAGTTCGCCGCGACGCGCTCGCCGACCGCGGCCCCAAGTTTGGAGTAATCGACCAGTGGCCAAGCAGACCAAAGCCGCAGCAGCCCCGAAGCCCAAGAAGGTGCGTCGCAACGTCACCGTTGGCATCGCCTACATCACGGCGACGTTCAACAACACCACCGTGACGATCACCGACACCAAGGGCGACACCCTCTGCTGGGCCAGCGCCGGGACGAGCGGCTTCAAGGGAAGCCGTAAAAGCACCCCGTTCGCCGGTCAGATGGCCGCTCAGCAAGCCGCTGAAAAGGCTCGCAAGTACGGCATGAAGGACGTCGAAGTCCGCGTGAAGGGCCCGGGTAGCGGTCGCGAAAGCGCCATCACCGCCCTGGAAGCCGCCGGCCTCAAGGTGAAGTCGATCGAAGACGTCACCCCGCTGCCGCACAACGGCTGCCGTCCCCGCAAGAAGCGTCGCGTCTAGTCTAGGCCTGCGACGCGCCAGAGTCGGGCGCCCCGGCTCACGCCAATACATTACCAGTCACTGATCACCAGTCACCGATCACTTAATTCATGGCACGTTACACCGGACCTGTTTGTCGTCTCTGTCGCCGCGACGGGATGAAGCTGTTTCTCAAGGGCACGCGCTGCGATACGCCGAAGTGCGGCATCGAACGTCGCGACACCCCCCCGGGCCAGCAGCAAAGCCGTCGCGGCAAGCTGACCGACTACGGCGTCCACCTTCGCGAAAAGCAGAAGGTCAAGCATTATTACGGCGTGCTTGAGCGTCAGTTCCGCAAATACTACCAGCGTGCGGAAGCGACCAAGGGCAACACCGGCGACGTGCTGATGAGCTTGCTCGAGCGTCGTCTCGACAACGTCGTGCATCGCCTCGGCTTCGGCTTGAGCCGTTCGGCGGCTCGCCAGCTGGTGTGCCACGGTCACGTGACGGTCAACGGCAAGCGTTGCGACATTTCCAGCTATCTGGTGCAAGTCGGCGACGTGATCCGCGTGAAGAACCGTTCGAAGAGCCTCGATTTGGCCAAGGGCCACATGGCCGAGAATTCGCGTCAAACCCCCGACTTCCTGTCGGTCACTGGCTCGGACGTTCCGGAAGGGATCGTCGGCCGGTTGCCCGCTTCGGACGACGTGTCGATCCCGGTGCAAACGCAGTTGATCGTCGAATTGTGCTCGCGGTAACGCTTCGAGCTGCGGCCCTCCCCGGGCCACGACGCATTCGCCGCCTTCCCCAGGCGGCCGGTACACAGAGACGGTGGAGATAAACGATGCATATTCGATGGCGTGGACTTGAACTGCCCAGTCAGGTGATTTGCGACGCGTCGACCCTCACGCGGACGTACGGCAAGTTTATTGCCGAGCCGTTCGAGCGTGGCTTCGGCACGACGGTCGGCAACGGTCTGCGGCGGATCTTGCTGTCGAGCCTCGAAGGCAGCGCAGTCACGCAAATCAAAGTTCACAACGCCCAGCACGAGTTCACCACGATGGAAGGCGTCCTCGAAGACGTCACCGACATCGTGTTGAACATCAAGTCGCTCGTCGTGAAGAACCACAGCGACTCGACCAAGGTTCTGCGCGTCGAGCGCAAGACCGCCGGTGAAGTCCGTGCGTCGGACATCGAAACGGATGAATCGGTCGAGATCATCAACAAGGATCTCCTGATCGCTACCCTGACGACCGACGTCCCCTTCGTCGTCGAAATGGTCGTGGAAAACGGTCGTGGCTACGTCTCGGCGACTGAGCAAGCTGAGCAAGTTCACGAGATCGGCATCATCCCGATCGACGCCGTCTTCAGCCCCGTCACTCGCGTTCGTTACGACGTCGAAGAAACCCGCGTCGGTCAGAAGACGAACTACGACAAGCTGACGATCGAAATCTGGACCGACGGTTCGGTTGGCCCGGAAATGGCGATCGTCGAATCGGCCAAGATTCTCCGCAAGCATCTCACGCCGTTCGTGCAGTACACCCACCTCGGCCCGCAGGTTCACGCCGCGGCTCGCGGCGGTCAGCCGACGGGCGATGCAGCCCTCGAGTCGAAGCTCAACATGCCGTTGGCCGACCTCAACCTGTCGGTTCGGGCGAGCAACTGCCTCGAGTCCGAGAACATCATGACGGTTCGCGACCTAGTGGTCCGCACCGAAGATCAGCTGCTGGAAGTCCGCAACTTCGGCGAGACGACCCTGGCTGAAGTCCAACAAAAGCTTCGCGACCTCAACCTGCACCTCGGGATGCGGGTGGCGAGCGCCGCGGGCAGTTTTTAATTTAAGTCCAATCTGTTTTCTCCCAACGAGCTGAGCAATCGCTTCGCGGGGGACACCGTTAGGTAGTTAGAGCCATGCGTCATCGTAGAGCCGGTCGTAAATTAGGGCGTAACCCCAGTCATCAACGCGCTCTGTTGCGTTTCTTGGCGAGCGCGCTGTTCCTCACTGAACGGGATGCGGAGTTCGATTCGAACGCGCCCAAGGTGAAGGGGCGCATCACGACGACCGTGCCGAAGGCGAAGGAAGTTCGCCCGCTGGTCGAGAAGTGCATCACCATCGCGAAGAAGTCGCTGGTGGCTGAAGAAGCCGCCGCGAAGCACGGCACCGATGCCGAGCGCAACAGCGAACAGTGGAAGGCTTGGCGTCAAAGCCCGAAGTGGAACGCCTGGGCCGCCGCGATTGCTCCGTCGGTCACTGCTCGTCGCCGCTGTCTGCAGTTGCTGGGCGACAAGCAAGCCGTCAGCGTGCTGTTTAGCGAAATCGCTGGCCGTTTTGCCGACCGCGATGGCGGCTACACCCGCATCGTCCGCTTGCCGAACGTCCGCCTCGGCGACGCCGGCGAGCAAGCCATTCTGGAACTCGTCGGCGTGCGTGATCGCGTCGTGCAGAAGAGCCAGAAGCCGTCGTTCGACGACGCCGCGGCGAAGTAAGCCTCACGGCTGAGATTATCGTTCAGGCCTAAAAGCCACTCGCCTTGCGGGTGGCTTTTAGCTTAGGTGCGTTTCGTTTGGCATCTACGGCGATCCGCTATGTCACGTCGGTCGAATGGATTCGACTTCACCGCAGCCATGCGATTGGTCTGCGCTGATATTTCGCAGCGCCTGCAGGAGATGGCCCACGTCGAGATGGAACGCGTTGCGATCGGCGTCTGCCAGACTCGCAATCGGGCGATGCACGGCGTCTTTGCGACGCTCACGCCGCTCCGCTTCGCCGGCGGCAGCGTCGAACGCAAATACCGCGGCCGTATGCTCCGCATACAGCCGCTCGTCGACGGGGCAGGGCACGAGTATCTCTACCTCCTCAATTTCTATTTGCCGCGGTTCATGAACCTGCCGCTCGAGGAGAAGCTCTCGACGATCGTCCACGAGCTGTGGCACATCGGCCCCGATTTCGACGGCGACCTGCGGCGGCATGAAGGCCGTTGCTACGCCCATGGTTCCTCGCAGAAGAAGTACGACGAATTGATGGACCGCATGACGCGCAAGTGGCTGGCGAGCGATCCGCCGCCGCATTTGTACGAGTTTCTGGAAGGAGACTTCGATCAACTCGCCGCGGAGCACGGCGGCATCCGCGGGCAGCGCTGGCCTGCGCCGAAGATGATTCCCTCGTGATCGCGAGGGCTGCTGAGCCCAGCTCCGCACTTTGCCCACGGCATGGAGCCCGCGTCTGACTGGTCGCTTAAGCGACCAGTCCAGCGTCACGCAAAGCTCGACGCGGAGCCTCGCATGCTAGCACCCACTCGCCGTTGACGCCGTCTGTCGCAATTTGTAACGTCCGCCAGCTTCTCGCTCCGTCACCGGCTGGTTCTCACGGCACACATGTCTTCGCCCTCGCGATCAATCTGTTGCAATGCCTGGCTTCTCAGCTGCGCAGCGATGATTGCGCTCGGCTGCCAGGTCTTCGACAAGCCGCCGGAGCAGGCATTCGACTCGCTGTTGAAGCCCGTCAAAACATCGGCCGACAGTGTTACGCTCGAAATCTTCCAGGCTCGCATTCCGCTAGACCAGGAGAAGAAGGCCGACGCCCTGTGGGAGCGGATCGACGAGCAAGAGTTCGACGCCGACCTGCGGCGAAAACTGATTTCCAACGGCCTCCGCGTCGGCGTCGTTGGCGGGACATTGCCGGAAGACCTTTCCAAGCTCCTCGCCCTGAAGAGCGACGCTGAGGAAGAATCCGCCTCGCGGGTCATTACCAATCAGACTGCGATGCCGCGCGTCACCCGCCGCGTTGTGCAGGTGAAGCGTCGCGAGCCGACCTCGATCCAGGTTTCGGAACTCCGCGACGAGGCGCAGGTGCTCATCAGCAGCGGCAGTTCGATCGGCGGCAAAACATTCCGCCAGATGCAGGGCGTTTACGCGCTGGAGGCCGAGTCGATTCCGGGGCAGCAGGTTCGCGTGCGGCTGATTCCCGAGCTCCACCACGGCGACATGAAGCAGCGCTACGCTGGCAGCGATCAGGGAATCTTCATGTCGATCCCCTCGCGGGAACGCGAAGTCTTCAACGACCTGGCGATGGAGGCGAATCTGGCCCCGGGCGAGTTGCTCGTCGTCGGCTGTCTTCCCGACGCCAAGGCGAGCCTGGGCGGCGTCTTCCACACCGCCAGCGCCGCCGGCCGCGACGAGCGCAAGCTCATTCTCATCCGCCTGATGCAGGTGCCGCCGAGCGAAATTCTTACCGAGAAGAAGTAGCGGCGCATCCAGCCGGGCGCCAGCTGGCCGAAACTGCCGGCTGCAATCATCGATCCCGCGGCGATAGGTTTAGGATTGGGCCTAGCGCTGTGCCCTGACGGCGGCTGATTCCGGCGGATGACATTCTCGATAGTTTGTTTGCTACGGCGTCGGGAATACGATCCTGCCGAAGATAGCGACTTTTGCACGGTTGGCGCGGAGGCGAAAAACGCAAAAGTCCTCGTGCCGGGTGCCTCGAAAAACAGCGAAAACGTCGACAAATCGCGGGCGAATCACGATTCGTCCGACGGCGGCGAACCGACTTTTGCACTGTTTTAATGGGGCCCCCCGAAGTGACGCAAAACTCAAAAGTCATTGAGCGAAGGATAGGCCGAAATCAGGGCGTTCGGCGGGAGAAGCGGCCGCTTCCGACCCCCTCTTGGAGCGTCTAGCAAGTTGCTAGAATGGGGGGCTTTCGGCGGCAAAGCGGTCGGCTATTTGGGCCGGCCCGATGGTTCGACGAGCCTAACGATTCGAGGAGTTTGATATGCCCCTAGTACCCCTGCGTCTGCTTTTGGATCACGCCGCCGAGAACAACTACGGTCTGGCCGCCTTCAATGTGAACAACATGGAGCAGATCCAGTCGATCATGGAAGCTGCCCGCGAGACCGAATCGCCGGTCATCGTCCAGGCGAGCCGCGGCGCCCGCTCCTACTCGCAAGACAACTACCTCCGCCACCTCATGCTCGCCGCCGCGGAACTCTACCCCGGCATCCCGATGGCGATGCACCAAGATCACGGCAACAGCCCCGACACCTGCAAGAGCGCCATCGAGAACGGCTTCACCAGCGTCATGATGGACGGCTCGCTGCAAGCTGACGGCAAGTCGCCCGCCGACTACGCCTACAACGTGAAGGTCACCAGCGAAGTGACGAAGATGGCCCACGCCGTCGGCGTTTCGGTGGAAGGCGAACTCGGCTGCCTCGGTTCGCTCGTCAGCGGCGAAGGCGAGCAAGAAGACGGCCACGGCGCCACCGGCGTCCTGTCGCACGATCAGCTGCTGACCGATCCGGCCGAAGCGGAGCAGTTCGTGAAGGACACGAAGGTCGACGCCTTGGCCGTCGCCATCGGCACCAGCCACGGCGCCTACAAGTTCACCTCGGCCCCGACCGGCGAAGTGCTGGCGATGGACCGCATCGTCGAGATTCACAAGCGTTTGCCGAACTGCCACCTCGTCATGCACGGCAGCAGCAGCGTGCCGAAGGAACTGCAGGACATCATGAATAAGTACGGCGGCCACCTGAAGCCGACGTGGGGCGTGCCGGTAGAAGAGATTCAACGCGGCATCAAGCACGGCGTTCGCAAGATCAACGTCGACACCGACAACCGCCTCGCGATCACCGGCGCCATCCGCAAGGTCTTCGCCGAATCGCCGGAGAAATTCGATCCCCGCGACTACATGAAGCCGGCCCGCGACGCGATGAAGCAAGTCTGCATCGACCGCATGGTCGCCTTCGGCCAGGCGGGCCATGCTCCGAAGATTAAGCCAGTCTCGACCGAGCAATTCGCGAGCTACTACAAGTAAGCAAATCGGTTGGTTCGAGAGACAAGATCCCACGCCCAGCGGGCGGTCGCGCAACGTCGCGACCGCCCGTTTGGCTTTGAATTCCCGCCAACGGAATGAGGTATAATGCCGGTATGAGTACAGCTGCGCATTTGCTGACTGCGGACGATCTGTTCCGTATGCCGTCTGATGAGTCGCGTTGGTGCGAGCTTGTCGAGGGGGAGATTGTTCATATGTCGCCGCCCGGAGCCGCACACGGTTTGGTTACTCAAACCCTTTCATTCCTTTTGGGGCAGTTTGTTGCAGAGCAGCGGCTCGGTTTGACGTTCGCTGCCGAAACCGGCTTCGTTGTTGCACGCAATCCAGATTCTGTGCTGGGGCCTGACGGCAGCTTCGTGCGACGCGAGCGAATCGACTCACTCGGCGTTCCTGTGACTTACTTCCCCGAAGCGCCAGATATGGTGTTCGAGGTTTTGTCGCCAGGCGATACGGTGCGTGAAGTTGGTTTGAAAATGCGTCGATGGCTTCAAGCGGGCGTCGAACTAGCGTGGGTTGTTGATCCAGCGAATCGAACTGCGATGGTCTATCAAGCCGTTGACGACATCCAAGTCCTAACCGAAAAGGACATGCTCACCGGCGGCAGCGTCTTGCCTGGCTTCAAGTGCCGCGTCGCCGATCTCTTCGCGGGGCTGTAGGCACGAACCGCGGCTGAATGCACGTCACGCACGGAGAAGTTGAGCGATGATCCGGCGAGACGTGCAACTGGCAGACGGTTCCCCCGGCTGGGCGCTCATCTCGCAAATCGAGCACGCCCGTATCAGCGCACAACTCGCATCGCACTGCCGCGGCCAGTTCGGCGCGGAGATCGCCTCGCTCATTCGCGACGAAGTCCTCGTCGCGATCGCTGCGCACGACGATGGCTGGCGCGAATGGGAAGAGGCCCCGCGGCTCGACGCCAAGCTTGGTCGCCCCCTTTCGTTCATGGAACTGGAAGTCGGCGATGCGACGATAATCTGGTCGCGGTCGATCGCGGCGGCCAAAGAAATCGGCCCGCTTGCCGCCTGGATGATCAGCGGCCACTTCATTCGGTTGCTGGAGCACTCCGAGCACGCGCGGTTCGAGCCGCGCGCCCAGGCGTGGCTGGCTGAACTTGCGCCGCGTCGCGAGGCGTGGTTCTCCGAATGGAAATCGTACGATCCGGACGCTCGCGATCACGCGGTCGCAGACGAAGCGTTGAAGTGGCTGTGGGGCTTCGACGAGGCGAGTCTCTGGTTTTGCTGCCGCTGCCCGACGGGCGGAGAGGCGCGATCGGACGCGAAGAATCCGTACGTCGCCGGCCGCGGAACGCCCGTCGAAATGGCGCTCTCGGGCGTAGGCCTCGCTGTGGCGGACCAGCCCGATCGAGGCGTCGCACACGCCGCGCCTTGGCGTTTCGACGTGGCCGCAATTGAGATCGAAGCGGACGCTTTGCTCGCCCCGGCGCAATGCTATGGTTCGCCGCGGGATTTGCTAGCCGCGGGCCGGCCGGAGACGCTCCGTTGGCGCCTGGCGACCGATCCTGCGCTTCGCCACGTTTGAGGCGAGGTTCTTTACCGAATTCGGTCGAGAAAACTTTCTTTTTCGCTTCGAAACCTCTCCATCAGGATGGAGTTAATTGTCTTAGCGGTCACGTGTCTTGCGGGCCGCAGGAATAGTAGAAGACTCCCCTTATCCCAGGCGTGAGGTGAACCATGAGATTCCTACGATACGGCTGCGCGACGTTGATGTTGGCGTCGCTAGCGAGCGTTGCCCAAGCCGATGACGAGACCGAAAAGCCAGCCGACAAGCCGCCGAAAGCCGAGCGCGCCGAACGCCCCAGCCGCGAAGAGATGCGCGAGCGGATGCTCAAGCGTTTCGACGAAGACGGCGATGGCGAATTGAGCGACAGCGAACGCGAGAAGGCCCGCGAATTCCGTCGCGAGCAATTTGGCGAGCGCGGCCCCCGCGAGGGTCGTGGTCCTAGCGGGCGTGGTCCGGAAGGACGCGGACCTGGATCGCGTGGCCCTGAGGGACGCGGTCCAGATGGTCCCGGTCCCGGCGGTCCGCCAGATGGGCGTCGTGGGGAAGGTCGCGGTCCCGAAGGTCGCGGACCGGGCGGTCCTGGTGGCCCCGGCGGTCCCGGACGCGGCCCGCGTGGCCCTGAAGGCCCCGGCCCTGGTCCCGGCTTCCGCCCGATGGGCCCGCCGCCGGCTGAACTGTTCAAGGAGTTCGACGCCGACAAGAACGACCAACTGAGCGTCGAAGAGTTCGAGACGCTGATGCGGACGTTGCACGAGCGAATCGTTGCCCGCGGCCCGCGTGGCTTCGGCGGTCCTGGCGGCCCCGGCGGCCCGGAAGGTCGTCCGCCGCGTGGCGAAGGTGAGCGTCGTGGCCGTGGTCGCGGCGACCGTGAAGAATCTGCCTCGAGCAAGACCGAGAAGGCTGACGCCAAGTCGGATAAGGCCGACAAGAAGAAGGGCGACAAAGAGGAAAAGAAAGAGGCCGAGTCGGCTGACGAAAAGTCGGCGTAACGGCGAACTTGCTTGGACGCCATCGGGGCCAATTGGGCGGCCCCCGGTGGGCGGTCCAAGTCGAAGATAGTGACACCGCGTATTGCCCCGTGGATTGCCGACTTGGTTGGGCGTCCACGGGGTATCGTCGTTTTCCGGCGGTAGATCTGCGGATTGTGCGGTCTCGGCGGCTCTTTGCTCGTTTCCACCGAGAAAACCGCGAAAAACGGGCCGCGGGAAGGCTGGGGCGACGGGGCGAAGTTTGCTGCTGCGGGGCCGGGCATTTATACTGCAGGGACGTCTAAAGTCTGGATCCTTCTCGCCTTGCATAGGATGGCTCGTGCGGCGACGGACGTTACGTCAGTTTCCCGGAACAGCATCTCATGCTCAGCGATCGACTTTCCCGTTCTTTGGCACTCATGTGCGCGCTGGCGCCGCTCGCTTGCGGAGTCGCCGCGGTTAGCGCCCAAGAACCTGCTCAAGTGACGGCCAACGTCGCTCCCGCTCCCGGCGAATTCGCCCCGGGCGTGCTGACGACGATTCCGCCGTCGGTCGATCGCGCGGATGTGATCAGCACGCACGATATTCCGGAGATCCTCTCCGAAACAAGCTTGCAGTGGGAACCAGCGTCGACGACCACTAAGAGCCGCACGCTCTTCGAGATGGCCAAAGACGCGGTCTTCATCAACGACGTTTGGTGCCTGGAATTCGCCTTCAAACCGCTGCGGATGATCGAAGTCGACGTGCCGCAGCCGAGCGGCCGCGTTCAGCGCAAGCAAATCTGGTACATGGTCTACCGTGTGCGGAACACCGGCGCTGGCCTCACCGGCAAGGCGAACCCCGACGGCAACTTCGAGACCGTCGCGAAGAGCACCGACGAGATTCGCTTCATCCCCGAACTCGTGCTGACGAGCAACGACCGCTCCGGCGGCCAGCGAGTACGGAAGGCCTACCTCGACCGAATCGTGCCGACAGCGCTCGGCCCGATTCAACAGCGGGAATTGCCGCGGGGGACGCTCTACAACAGCGTCGACTTGGCTCAGCAACTCCTAAAGGTCGAAGCGGGCCGAACTCAGGAAGGGGCTTGGGGCGTGGCGATGTGGGAAGACGTCGACCCGCAAATCGACTTCTTCTCGATCTACGTCCGGGGGCTATCGAACGGCCTGGCCTGGACCGATCCCAAGGGGGCCTTCAAGAAGGGGGATGCCCCCGGAACCGGCCGGAAATTCACCTACAAGACGCTCCAGCTTAACTTTTGGCGTCCTGGCGACGATATCGGCCAGAATGAGCGGGAAGTTCGCTTCGGAACCGCCCCCCAGCGGGCCGATTTCTATGACTCCGGCGAAGGCGTTGCCTATCGCTGGGTTTACCGGTAGAATCGCCGGACTCGGAATCTCGGGCTGTGGACTAATCGTCCGTAGGCTGGAGGTCAGCGACCTCGCCGCGGCATCGATTTTTTCATCAAGCCTAACGTTTACAGTCGAAGGTCTTTGCAATGGCACATAAGAAGGGTCAAGGTTCGAGCCGCAACGGTCGCGATTCGAATGGTCAACGTCGCGGCGTCAAGCGCTTCGGCGGTCAACTCGTGACGGCTGGCAGCATCATTGTTCGCCAACTCGGCACCAAGTTCCACGCTGGCAAGAACGTCGGCCAGGGTAAGGATTATACCCTGTTCGCGCTGACCGAAGGTCGCGTGAAGTTCGACCAAGAAGGTCGCCGCGTGAACATCGTTCCGGAACCGTCGGCCAACTAGTCGGCTGACGCGTCGCGTTGTTTGATTAGATTTCGCCAGGGATGCGCCGGTGGGTGCATCCCTGTTTTTTTTTTGAGTCGTTCCATGTTCGTTGATCGCGTTACTGTCGATGTTGAAGCGGGCCGCGGCGGCGACGGTTGCATGAGCTTCCGGCGTGAAAAGTACGTCCCGCGCGGCGGGCCGGACGGCGGCGACGGCGGCGACGGCGGCAGCGTCATCGTGATCGCCGAACCGGGCGTCGACAGCCTCTCGGAGCTGGTGCACCGCAAGCACTGGCGAGCGAAGTCGGGCGCTCACGGCCAAGGCTCGAAGTGCCACGGTCGCAAGGCCGAGGATCTCATCATCCGCGTTCCGCCCGGCACGGTCTTGATCGACGCCGAGGGCGACTTCGTGCTGAAGGATCTTTCGGAGCCAGGCGCAGAGGTCTACGCCGCTCGCGGCGGCGCCGGCGGGAAGGGGAACACCCGGTTCAAGTCGGCCACTAATCAGGCCCCACGCGAGTTCACTGCCGGCGGGCTGGGCGAGAAGCGGAGGATCACCTTCGAACTGAAGGTAATCGCCGACGTCGGCCTGCTCGGCAAACCGAACGCCGGCAAGAGCACGCTGCTCAGCCGCGTCTCGCGGGCTCGTCCCGAAATCGCCGACTACCCGTTCACGACGAAGATCCCCAACCTTGGCATCGTGCAGATCGACATGGATCGGACGATGGTGATCGCCGACATCCCGGGGTTGATCGAAGGCGCCCACGCCGGCGCCGGGTTGGGGCACGAGTTCCTTCGCCACGTCGAGCGAACCCGCGTGCTAATCCACCTCGTCGAGCCGGCGCCGGTCGACGGAACCGACCCGCTGGAGAACTATCGGACGATTCGTGGCGAACTTGAGCAGTACGACGTCGATTTGGCTGATCGCCCCGAATTGATCGCGGTGAGCAAAGGGGAACTTCCTGGCGCCCACGAAGTGCGCGACAAGCTCGCGGCCGAAACGGGACGCGAGGTGTTACTCTTCTCGTCGGTGACCGGCGAAGGGTTGAACGCGCTCATGCAGCGGACCTACGCGACGCTGGTTGAATCGCGCAAGGCCGAGCAGGCCGCATCGAACGGTTAACCGCTGACGCCGCCGCTCAGCGCAGATCACATGGCGAACGATACGAACATTCTGGCCATCGACGTCGGCAGCAGCTGCATCAAGCTCGGCTGGTTTCCCGCGGCCGGGGCGTGTGCGAGCGACAAACCGGCGTCGCTGCCGATCGCTGCGACGCCGCTAGCGACTCCCGCGGAAGTCTTTCGCGTCGATCACCGGGATCGTTTGGCAGAACAATGGACCGCCGCCGTCGACGCCTGCTTAAGCGAATTGCCGTCGAGCGAAGAAATGGAGTGCATTGTTGCCTCGGTCCATCGCGGCGTTGCCGAGAAACTGCTCACTCGGTTGCAGCTTCGGCCGTGGCGGCGACTGGCGAGTTTGCGTGCCGCCGATTTGGCTCTCACCGTCCGCGTGGCTGAGCCGGAAAAGGTCGGCATCGACCGGCTCCTTAGCGTGTTCGCGATTAACCAGCTGCGTCGTCCTGAGTCGCCGGCCGTGGCGATCGACATCGGCACGGCAACGACGGTCGATCTCGTGGGCGCCGACGGAGCGTTTGAAGGGGGAGCGATCGTCGCCGGGCCGACGTTGACGCTTTCTGCCCTTCATGCGGGGACGGCGTCGTTACCGCAGCTTGATGCGCAGGTGCTCGCTTCGCCGCCGCCGGTCGTCGGCAAGTCGACGATCGAAGCGATGGCCTCGGGCGCCTATTGGGGCGCCGTGGGGGCGATTCGCGAGCTCACGAAGCAGCTCGCTCGCCAGTGTGCGACGCCTCCGCAGGTCTTCCTCACCGGGGGCGGGGCTGACGGGTTCGCGCCGCTCGTCGGGCTGGGGGACCAGCCGGCTCGCCATTTGCCGCACCTAGTGCTTTCCGGCATTCGCTTAGCGGCCGATCGGCTTGTCGTCATATGACTGGCGAGCGTGCGAGCTGTGCGTCTCTGCTGACGCCCACTGGGCGGGGCGCCGTCGCCGTCATCGCGGCGGAAGGGCCTGGGGCGACGGCCGCGATCGACGCCGCTTTCCGTGCGGCGAACGGGCGCTCAGCGGCGGAGCAGACTATTGATCGCATCGCGTTCGGCGAGTGGGGCGCGGGCGAGCATCGTGAAGAAGTGATCGTTATCCGCGGCGGCGACGCAGCATTCGAGATTCACTGCCACGGCGGCGTCGCAGCGGCCGAGCGGATCCTCGCCGCACTTGCGGCAGCGGGGTGCATCATTCAGTCGCGGGACGATTGGGCGAAGCAGCGCTCTGCATCGTTGATTGAAGCGGAGGCCGACAGGGCGCTGGCGCAGGCGACAACCCGCCGCACCGCCGAACTTCTGTTGAACCAACGGAACGGCGCCCTGCAACTCGCGGTTAGCGCGGCTCGAGATGCATTCAACGCCGGGGAAATCGACGCGGCGCGCGAGCAGCTCGCACGGCTGCTGGAACGGGCGCCGCTGGGCCGTCACCTAGTCGAGCCGTGGCTCGTCGCCATCGCGGGCCGCCCGAACGTCGGCAAGAGCAGCCTCATCAACGCGATCGTCGGCTACCAGCGAGCGATCGTTTTCGACCAGCCGGGAACGACCCGCGACGTGCTCACTGCCGAGACGGCGATCGACGGTTGGCCAGTGCGGCTGGCCGATGCGGCCGGAATCCGCCAGACGAACGACCCGCTCGAGGCTGAGGGCGTGACGCGGGCCCGCCAACAACTGCAGCGGGCCGACCTTGTGCTGTGGGTTCTGGATGGCGCCGAGTTGCAGGACGAACCGCAAGCCGTCGCCATCCGGCAGTGGCAAGCGGAGCTTGGCGTCGACCGCATCGAGAACGCGCTGCTCGTGGTGAATAAGGCGGATCGCATTACCGCCGATCGGCGCCCGGCGAGCGACGTTGGCGCGGCGTATGTCTCGGCGCTCACCGGAGACGGACTCCCCGCTTTGCTGGCTGAGATTTCGCGGCGGCTCGTGCCGACGCCTCCCGAACGCGTGGCGATTCCGTTCACAACTCGGCAAGTTGAGTTGCTGCAGGCAGCGCTCGACGCCGCGAGCCGCGCGGTCGCCGCCGATGCGCGGGCACTGCTAGCGCAACTCTAAGCGACCGGCAACTCCACGTTCCGAATTCAGTTGCCAGCACTGTCGCTGAAGGGTTTACCTGCGTCGGTTTCTGTGACTAATCGGACTATTTTCCGCAACGCGACTAACCGTATCGGCCGATAGATGCTCATGGAGACGCGACGCCGCGCGAGATTGGACGCGCTGCGTTGCGATAAGAGACGGCCGGCTTGCCGTCTCGCCGAGACCCGACTCACGAGGCTCAAGATTTCGCATCTTGAAGCGGCCGGGGCCAGGATGGCCCAGCGCCCACAGCGCAGGAGGATGTTGCAATGTCAGGGGGGAATCTCGCCAGGCCACGCCTGCGCTTTGCGCGGCGGTGGGCCATACTCTCATTCTCCGGCCTCCTGACCGCCTTCGGCGGTTCCGCTCTCGCCTGCGCGGAAGAGGCGTCGTCGCTCGACGTCGCCTTCGCCGTCGCGGCCGATCGAGCGCCGCGACCGGGCGAACGCTCGATCATCGTCACCGGACGCAGCGCGGCGACGGTCGACCCTGACGTTGAGCTCGCCACCGATCAGTCGGACGACGCGCCGCTTGAGCCGATCGCCGACGTTTCTGAGTACGAATCACAGTTCGAGCCAGACCTGGCCGAACCCGCCGCTGGCAGCGCCGAACCGACGCTGGCTGAACCGCCCGGCGACTCTCAAGGTTCGGTCGCAACCGACGAAGCGGTCATCGACGAGTTTCCGTCCGACGAACCGATGGCGTTCGCCGAAGATGCGCCCGCCGCTACGCAAAGCCCATCGGAACTACAAACCGCCAGCTTCAACGGCGCCACGCCCGGGGTTACCACCCGCGCTCAACTGATCAAGTTGTGGGGCGAGCCGCTCGACGACGATATGGCGGCGGAAACGCTCTCGTTTGAACTCCCTGGATTTCCGCAAACGATCGTCGATTTCGACGGCGAACGCATCGCCTCGATTCGCGTGGAACTGTCTGAGGTGATCGCCGCGGAAGATCTCAGCGGCAGGTTGGGCCTTACCGAGTTCCGTTCGGCGACGATGCTCGATGACATGGGCTCGCTCGTTTCGACGACGTACCCCGAGCGTGGCGTCACGTATCATCACAGCCCGAACCTTGGCGAGATGGCGAGCGACGACAGCGCCGAGAGCGACATCGAGCCTACCCCGGTCGACGCCGTGTGCGAAATCGTCATTCGGGCCGTCGGCCCTGAGGCGTTCATCGACCGCGCTCACAGCTCGCCGGCGAAAGATTACACGCACCAGATCGCCGATCTCGAAACGGCGTTGAAGCTCGATCCGACCAACACAGACTGCCGTTACTATCTGTCGTCGGTCAAGCTGCACGTCGGCGCTCTCGCCGAGGCGGAACAATTGGCCGCGAAGGCCGTTGAAGCCGATCCGGCGAACGACGAGTATCGTTTGCAGTGGGCGAAGTGCCTCACGCGACTCGCCCGCTACAACGACGCGGTCGAACAGACTCGCCACATCCTCGAAGGGAAGACGGCGCCCGATCTCGTTCGCGCCGCGGCTCTCGAAGAGATGGGCCAACTGGCGAGCCTCGGTTCGAAAGAAGTTCAGGAGCGGGCGATCTCGCTCCACAACAAAGCGATTGAACTGGCTGACAAGCTCGCGGCCGACAACGACGTGATGGTCCAGGCCTCGGCTCACGAGGTGTTGCTCGCCGCCCACTTAGCGGTCGCTGAACGGATCTCCGCCGGCGATTGGCAGCAGAAGGATGAGTTCGTCGGGCAGTGGATCACGCGGGCCTCGGGCATTGCCGAGCAGATGATCGCCGCCGGCGAGGCCGACGTGGCCGTTCGCCTGCAAGTCGCTCAGAGCGCGCTGATGGCTGGCGGGCGTCTCTCGCCGCCGATCGATCCGAAACTGTGGGTCGCCGAAGCCGAACAAGCGGTGACCGAACTGACGCCGACGCTCACCGACGACGCGGCTCGCAAAGAACTGAACTGGGAACTTGGCCTCGCCTACTTCCACGCAGCGGAGATTCAACATCGCCGCGGCGAGTCGGACCTGGCCGTGAAGTACGGCGAACAAGCGCAAAGCTTACTCACCGCGGCTTCGGCTACTCGTGCAGAGTATCCCGACACCGACTATGTGATGGGCCGCGTTTGCTTCCAACTCGGCGCCGTCCACGCCGTCCACCGCAACGACCATCGCACCGCTTGCAAGTGGTACGACAAAGCCTGCAAGCCGCTGCTGAAGCCGGCGCCGATGACGCCGCTCGCCACGCCGGGCCACCATGGCGACGCCTTGGTGAGCATGGGCGTCTCCTACTGGGAGATCGGGCTGCGTGAAAAAGCGTACGACCTCACCGAAGCGGGCTTGGAACTGATTGAGCAAGGCGTGAGCGAAGGCATCTTGGCCAACGACGCAACGCTCGTCGCCCAAGGGAACCTGACCGCGATGGGCCAGGCGCTTGGCAAGGTGGAACTTTCCACTCCCGAGCCGCGGATGAGCGAATCGACCGTCGCTGAACAGCGGCGGACTTCGCCCGCCGTTCAGGAGGGTCGTACGAACGGCCAACGCCAACAAACGAACGTCGCCCGCCGTTCGAACGGCGAAACGAACGTCCGCCGTCGCTAGAAACGCTTTGACCCAGGCCGTCATGAGTTGACGGTGAGCGAAGCCTCTCCGAGACTGGTACGTCGCAGCCCGCACTGCGACGCACCACTCGGAATGAGGCAACGCGATGGACACCTTCGACCCCGCGGCGTACGGACCGGCGTTCACGCCGCTGTTGTCAGGCGATCGGCTCCGATCCCTAGGCGGAGGCCGCGGCGACGCCAACTCACGACGCACGCTGCAGGGGGTGACGCTCGCCACCGCGTTTCGTGACGCCCATCTCGCCGATCTCGACATGGCCCGCTGCTGCCTCGCGGGCCTCTGGCTGCTCCACGACTTCCTCGACGAGTCGCACTCGATCAGCCAGCAGATCGAAACGCCGAGCGGCAGCTTTTGGCATGGCGTGATGCATCGCCGCGAAGGCGATTTCTCCAACGCCAAGTACTGGTTCCGCCACGTGGGGCAGCATGAAGTCTTCGGCGAGCTGGGGTCGGCGATCGCGCAGCTCGGGCTGAGCGACAGCAAGGCGGTGCAGCGCGTGACGGCGAGCGGGGCGTTCGATCCGTACGCGTTCGTCGATGCGTGCGAAGCGGCGGTGCGCAGCGGCGACGATCTTGCGTGCCGCGAGATCCAGCGGCTGGAGTGGGAGCATCTGTTCGACCATTGCTACCGCACGGCGACGGGGGCGTGACGTCGTGATTCGCCACAGAGCCCACGGCGTCCAGAGGGGGTGCCACTGCTGGCTCGTCCAGCAGTGCGCGCCGGGTACACGCTTCGCACTGCTGGACAAGCCAGCAGTGGCACGCAACCGTCTCCTTCTTTCGCCAAATAGGCGGCAATTCTACCAGCGATAGACCTCCCCTATACTGGCCGTTGCGACGCCCTGAAACCCTTGTCTTGGCTCGCCAAAAGCAGACAATAAGTGTCCCTGCAGCGCGTCCCGCCATGCAGGTTGCATCACGCTCACTGCCTTCATGCTGAAAGGTCAAGATATGGGTCGCTCAGGCGCCGTCACGTTTAAGGGAACCCCGCTCACGCTGGCTGGCAAGGCGCTCGCTGTCGGCGACGCGGCTCCCGACTTCAAGCTTCACTACTACAAAGACGGCCTGAAGGAATTGACGTTGGCCGACCTCAAGGGCAAGCCGACGCTGCTGAGCGTCGTCCCCTCGCTCGATACGCCGGTCTGCGCGATCCAAACGAAGAAGTTCAACGAGTCGGTCGCCGCGCTCGGCGACAAGATCAACGCCGTGACGGTCAGCCTCGACCTGCCGTTCGCCCAAGCCCGCTTCTGCGGCGCCGAGGGGATCACGAACATGCGGGTCGGCAGCGACTACCAAGATCGTAACTTCGGCAACAGCTACGGCACGCTGATTGAAGAGCTGAAGATTCTGTCCCGCGCGATCTTCGTGCTCGACGGCGCCGGCAAGGTTGCTTACGTCGAATACGTCCCCGAAGTCGCCAGCGAGCCGAACTACGAACCCGCGCTCGCCGCCGTGAAGTCGCTAGCGTAGCGCCGCCCTCCAAGGTTTGGTTGAAGAATGAATCGAAGGAACGATTCTCGTCCAGACAATTCGTTTTTCCCGCCGGCACATCCGCCACTGCCATTTACCACAGATCGTTGAGAGAATTCGCCATGTCATCGCTCGTGCAAAAGACCGCCCCGTCGTTCTCGTGTCAGGCCGTCATGGCCGACGGCACGTTCCAAGAAGTGAAGCTCGAAGATTACCGCGGCAAGTACGTGCTGCTGTTCTTCTACCCGCTCGACTTCACCTTCGTCTGCCCGACCGAGATCATCGCCTTCTCGGATGCGAACGCCGAGTTCGCGAAGCGCGGCGTTCAGCTGCTGAGCTGCTCGATCGATAGCCACTTCACCCACCTCGCGTGGCGTCAACGTACCCGCTCGGAGGGGGGCCTCGGTGACATCGCTTATCCGATGCTCGCTGACCTCAACCGCAAGATCGGCGAAGAGTACGGCGTCCTCACCGACGACGGCATCGCCCTCCGCGGCCTGTTCCTGATGGACAAGGAAGGCGTCGTTCGCCACCAAGTCGTCAACGACTTGCCGCTCGGCCGCAGCGTCGACGAAGCCCTCCGCATGGTCGACGCGCTGCAGTTCTTCGAAAAGAACGGCGAAGTTTGCCCGGCCAACTGGAAGCAAGGTAGCCTCACCATCAAGCCAGATCCCGAGAAGAGTCTCGAGTACTTCGAAAAGGCGAACCTGCAAACCGCAGGCTAGTCGCCGGAAGGATCCAGCCGGCCGCGGCAGCCAAAAGGGCGCCGCGGCCGGTTCTTTATCTCAAGCTTTTGACCCCAAGCTCGGAGAGTTGACGCATGGCGCGGTTCATCGTCGTTGTTGTCGTTCTGGTCGCGATCGCCTTGCTGGCGAACAAGTATCTGTTGGGCGACGGCGACGCGCCGCCGGCGAAGGGGAAGGCGGCTGCGAAGCAGGATGACGCGAAGGGTGCTGATGCGAAGGGTGCTGATGCGAAGGCGGACGCCGTGGTCGAAGACGCCGAAGAACTCGCCGTCGATGCGGCCGCCGAGAAAGCCGCAGCGGGCGGTCCTGCTCCTGAGTTCCCTGCGGAAGATGCGGGCGAAGAAGCCGCTGCCGACGCCGTCGCCTCGGCCGACGTCGACACCGATCTGGAGCAAGAGCCGGGCATTGAGCCGAAGCTCGACGCGGCCGCTGATCTCCCCGCCCCCGGCGAGAAAATCACGAAGATGCTCCCCGCCGAAACGGTCCAGCTGAGCGATCCCTCGCTGACGGCCGGCATCCCTGGCGAAGGCGAGATTACGCTTGAGGAAATGGAAGTCTGGCTCGCCGAACCGAAGAACCACGTCGTGCTGAAGCCCGAACTGCCGCTCGGCCTCAAGGCAGGCGAAGCGGAGATGAAGGGGCTCGACGAGAACCCGCTCACTCGCGCGAAGATTGAACTCGGCCGGCAACTCTACTTCGATCCGCGGCTCTCGTCCGATGCATCGGTCAGCTGTGCAAGCTGCCACGCCCCCGAGACTGGCTATGCCGCGGCGACGAAGTTCGGCGTCGGCGTCGAAGGGCAGGAGGGGAATCGCAACTCGCCCACCGCGTACAACCGCATCCTTAGCGGGGCCCAATTCTGGGATGGCCGGGCCGCGTCGCTTGAAGAGCAGGCGAAGGGCCCGATCGCGAATCCGATTGAGATGTCAAACACTCACGAAGCCTGCATCGAGTGCCTCCGCGGCATTCCCGGCTACGTGAAGCAGTTCAACCTGGTGTTCGAAGACGGCCTGACGATCGACAACGTCGCCAAGGCGATCGCGTCGTTCGAGCGGACTCTCGTCACCGGCCCGGCGCCGTGGGATTACTACACGGAGCTCGACAACTTCCAGCAGCAGTACGCCGCCGACATCGAAGACCTCGACGCGCTGAAGGAAGAGGACGAAGAGCTGTACGACGAATACATGGCCCTGAAGAAGGCCTCCGACGATCATCCGATCAGCGAGAGCGCCATCCGCGGCGGCAAGCTCTTCTTCAGCGAGCAGGCGGGCTGCACCGCATGCCATCTCGGCGCCAACTTTACCGACGAGAAGTACCACAACCTCGGCGTCGGCATGGATGCGAAGGAACCCGATCTCGGCCGCTTCGTGATCTCGAACGAAGAAATCGACAAGGGCGCCTTCAAGACGCCGACCTGCCGCAACGTGGCGCAGACCGCTCCGTACATGCACGATGGCTCGCAAGCGACGCTCGAAGAGGTCGTCGAGTGGTACGCCAAGGGTGGCCATCCGAATGCGTGGCTGAGCGAGAAGGTGAAGAAGCTAGAACTGAGCGATCAAGACAAGGCCGACCTCGTCGCCTTCATGAAGGAAGGTCTCACCGGCGAGCTGCCGCAGGTCGAGGAAGACCGCCTGCTGCCTGACGCGGAGGTGGCGAAGGAGAAGGCGGAAGAGGAGCTGAAGGAAGAGAAGGCCGAAGCCAAAGCGGCGTGAGCTTCCCTAGCCCCGGGCTCCGCCCGGGGGTGGGTTTCCATTCCGTTTGGCAACGTCGCGCGATGTGGCGGCCGACCCCCGGGCGGAGCCCGGGGCTAGAATCGCGTCGGCGTTCTACTCCTCAACCACCCGCGTCTCAATCACGCGGGCGTCAATAATCTGATCCCCGCGCGGCGTGTGCACCGCCCGCCCGCTCTCGTCGACCGTAAAACGGCTGAACGTCGCCGCTTTGCCGAACTTCGCCGCTAGCGAGCGGCGAATGAACGCCCGCGTCGGCGGCAGCAGCAGGGCGATGCCGATAATGTCGCCGAGCACGCCGGGGATGATCAGCAGCACCGCGGCCAGGCCGATCAGCAGGCCGTCGGTCAGTTCCGCGGCGGGCATCGCGCCGGCCGCCATCTGGCTCCGCATCCGCAGCGCGGACCGCAGCCCCTCGCGTCGCGCGAGCCAAGCTCCCAGGAACCCGGCGCCTAAAACGATCAGCAATGTCGGAACCAATCCTAGCGCCCTTCCCAGCGAAATGAGCAGAATCATCTCCACGATGATGTAGCCGAACACAAAGAGTACCAGCGTGCGAAGCATCGGGGGAGCGTTGGTCCTTTCGGAAGCGAAACGGCGAGGCGGTGATCACGGGGGGGCGGCTGCTCGATGGCGCCCCATAGGGACTTCGTCGGCAGGCCGCGAATCTTCCGCGGCCACGGTGTTAGCCGCGACCTCATCAATAGTATGCGCCGGCCGCGATCCTTGGAAACGCCGGTTTGTGGAACTAGGGTTGACGTGATTGTGTACATGTGTACACAATCGACGGTGCGGCCTCGATTCGCCGCATGGTTCGACGCTTCCAGCCATGGCACGATGATGAGCGGCGCCAATTCACGACCGAACATTCGCGGCCGGGCCGCGGGGGTGCAGCCGGACAATCCGTACCTCCACACGCGGCAGGTCGACGATTTCGAGCACGTCGCCGAGGACGAGGAGTACCTCGACGCGCTCGACCGCCCGCCGACGCAGTACCTCGACGATGAGTCGCAGTCGATCGTCGCCACGAATGACAGCCCAGACGTTTCCTTCAACTACAGCGTGAACCCATACCGCGGCTGCAGCCACGGGTGCAGCTACTGCTACGCTCGTCCCGGGCACGAGTACCTCGGCATGAGCGCGGGGATCGACTTCGAAACGAAGATTCTCGTCAAACGCCGCGCCCCCGAACTGCTGCGGGCGTTCCTCGCGCGGCCGAAGTGGACGGCCGAGACGATCGTCTTCTCCGGCGTGACCGACTGCTATCAGCCGGCGGAGCGAGAGTTCAAGCTGACGCGCGGCTGCCTGGAGGTGCTCGCCGAGTGTCGTCAGCCGGTCGGTCTCATCACCAAGAACGCGCTCATCACGCGCGACGTCGACTTACTGCAGGAGTTGGCCGCTCATCAGGCAGTGCGCGTGGCGATCAGCGTCACCACGCTCGACCAGTCGCTCGTCCGCGTGATGGAACCGCGAACCAGCGCCCCGACGGCGCGACTGCGGGCGATCGAAACGCTTGCCAAGGCCGGGGTGCCGACGAACGTGATGATCGGCCCAATCATCCCCGGACTGACCGACAGCGAAGTCCCTGCGATTCTCAAGGCCGCCAGCGAAGCGGGAGCGATCGGCGTCCATCACACGATCCTGCGGCTCCCTACGACGGTGAAAGACGTCTTCCTCGACTGGATCGCCCGGCAGCGGCCGAATCACGCCGCGAAGGTCGAAGCCTTCGTTCGCGCCGCCCGTGGCGGCAAGCTGAATACGCCTGAGTTCGGCAAACGGATGCGCGGCACGGGGCCTCTGGCGGATCAGATCGAACAGACGCTGCGCGTATTCACCAAGCGGTACGGGCTCGACGGCAAGTCGCCGCCGCTGAGCAACAAAGCGTTCCGCCCGCCGCGGATCAGCGGCGAGCAGTTGCCGCTGTTTTGAGAGCTCTAGCCCCGGGCTCCGCCCGGGGGTGAGTTTCCATTCCGTTTGGCAACGTCGGCGATGTGGCGGTCGACCCCCGGGCGGAGCCCGGGGCTAGAAGGCGGACGAGCTTGCGGGTTACTTCTCTAAACCCTCGGGTACGCCGTTGGGGAACTCTTCGGCAATCACCCGCTTGATGTACTCCACCCGATTCGCCGGCTTCGGGTGCGTGCTGAGGAACTCCGGCGGGCCGCCCGCGCCGCCGCTTGCTTCGTCGAGGATCTGCATCACGTCGATCATCGCCCGCGGGTCGTAGCCAGCCATCGCCATCAGGCGGACGCCCCACTTGTCGCTTTCAAGTTCGGCGTCGCGGCCGTAGCTGGTGCTTAGGACCGACGAAACCATCTGGCCCATTTGAGCGCTGTTCATGTCGCCGCCGAGCACGCCGACGGCGCCGGCGATCCCTTGGAACATTCCCTGTCGCGCCATTTGCTTATTGGCGTGGCGGGAGAGGACGTGGCCGATCTCGTGGCCGAGCACGCCGGCGAGTTGGCCCTTCGTCGTGAACTTGTCGTAGAGCGCCTGGGTGATGAAGACCGGCCCGCCAGGCAGGGCGAAGGCGTTCACCGTTTGCGGATCGGCGAGCAGCGTGAAGCGGAAGGCGTCACGATATGGGTTGTGGCGATCGTGTTGCTTGAGGTCGCGGTCGAGCGCATCGAGCAGTTGGTTGCCGACGATGTTTACCGCCTGCTGCCCGCCGCGATCGCGCGACTGGCCGCCATGCATGTCGACCATTTCGGGGGCGGCTTGCAAGCCGAGCTGGATCTCTTCCTCGGGATCGATCAGCGCGACGCGTTCGACTTCGCCGGTGACTTCGTTCATGTCACCGGGCTTGAGATAGTAGCTCAGCACGGCGAAGCCGACGATGGCGAGCGCGATGAGCAGCCGGGCCTTGAGGCCGTTCGACCGCCCGTCCGACGAACCGCCGAAGGGGGACCGCCCGCCGGAGCTGCGCGACCGTTGTTGGGGAAACGGAAAGGGGCTGGGCAATCGCATGGCGACGGTTCCGCGGTTTTGCAAGAGAAGTGGCCGGTAGTACTATAGCAGGCGGCCGAAGCTGAGGAAAATTCGGCGTTATCAGGAGCCGCTATGAACCGTTCGCCCCGAGTCGAGATCGTGTACTGCACCCAATGCCGCTGGCTGCTGCGCGCTGCGTGGATGGGGCAGGAACTGCTGTCGACGTTCGCCGAGGAACTGGGCGAGGTGGCCTTGGCGCCGGGGACGGGGGGCGTGTTTCAGATTCGCGTGAACGAGGAGCTCGTGTGGGATCGCGCGGAGCGAGAGGGGTTTCCGGATATCAAGGAGTTGAAGCAGTTGATAAGAGATCGGATTGCGCCGGAGAAGGAGCTCGGCCACAGCGAGAAGAAGTGATCTCGTTCCCACGCTTCGCGTAGGTCAGGCTTTCAGCCTGACGACGCACCGAATGGTTCTGCTGGGGGGAGTGTTACGCGCACCGACGTCCAGCGGAATGGAAGCCGACCCCCGGGCGGAGCCCGGGGCTAGAAGTGTGGGCACGCTCACTCATCCGGCTTGCGGCGCTTGCGTTGCCGGCCTTGCGGGGCGAACATCCGCTGCACGGCTTGCACGCCTTCGATCAGCCGATCGACTTCTTCCAGCGTGTTGTACAGATAAAAGCTCGCCCGCGTGCTGGCGGCGATGCCGAGGTGGGCGTGCAGCGGCTGCGTGCAGTGGTGGCCCGCTCGCACGGCGACGCCGAACTGGTCGTTCAGCACCTGGGCGAACTCATGGGCGTGCACTTTCTCGAAGGCGAAGCTCACCAAGCCCGCGCGATGTTCCGGCGCTGGGCCGAGGATCCGCAGGCCTTCGATTTGCGAGAGGGCGTCGTAGGCGTAGCGGGTCAGTTCGAACTCGTGGCGGTGGATCGCGTCGAGGCCGATCGATTGCAGGTAGTCGATCGCCGCGCTCATGCCGATCGCGGGAACGATCGGCGGCGTGCCGGCCTCGAACTTCGCGGGGAGCGCCGCGGGGGTGAAGCTGTCGAGCTTCACTTCGTTGATCATGCTGCCGCCGCCGAGGAAGGGGGGCATCGCGTCGAGCAGTGATTCTTTGCCGTAGAGGACGCCGACGCCCGACGGGCCGAGCATCTTGTGGCCGCTGAACGCGAGGAAGTCGATGTCGAGCGCCTGCACGTCGACCGCGAGATGCGGCACGCTTTGCGCCGCGTCGATCAGTACGAGCGCTCCGGCAGCGTGAGCCTTGGCGACGATTTCGGCGACGGGGTTGATCGTGCCGAGCGTGTTCGACACGGCGGCGACGGCGACGAGCTTCGTGCGTTCGTTAAGTAGCTGCTCGAACGCCGGCATGTCGAGCCGGCCGTCCTCGGTGAGCGGAATATGCCGCAGCACGGTGCCGGTTCGCTGGGCGAGTTGCTGCCAGGGGACGAGGTTCGAGTGATGCTCCATCACCGAGAGGATGATCTCGTCGCCGGCGCGGAGGTTGGCGTCGCCCCAACTGCGGGCGACGGTGTTGATCGACGCGGTGGTCCCTGAGGTGAAGATCACTTCGTGGAACTCGCGGGCGTTGATCAGCTGCTGGACGCTGCGGCGGGCGGTCTCGTACTGCTCGGTGCTGAGCTCGCTGAGCGTGTGAATGCCGCGATGGACGTTGGCGTAAGTGCGCTCGTAGACGCCGCTGATGGCGTCGATCACCTGCCGCGGCCGCTGGGTGCTGGCGGCGTTGTCGAGAAACGCAAGCGGCTGATGGTGGCCGACTTCTTCGCTGAGGATCGGGAAGTCGTTGCGCAGCGCGACCGGCAGCAGGGCGGTGCGATCGATCGCGGCGGTCGTTGGTGGCATTTTTTATTTCTTGGGGGAGCTAACCACGAAGGCTCTAAGGCACTAAGAGAAGCACGAAGAAGACTGAATGGTTGGGTTCGTTGCTAAACAGTCGCTTGGGATTTCTTCGTGTGTTCTTTGCGCCGTCGTGTCTTGGTGGTTAGTCTTTTTCAGTTGTCGGTCGTTAGCGGCGAGTGGACGGCCGATTGCAGGACCTTCCAGGAGAGGAGGCAGCACTTTTGGCGGTTCGGCGTGAGCCGCGGACCGTAGAGGGCGAGCATTTGCTCGGCAGTGAATGATTTGATGTCGTCGACGGTCTTACCGTACATCTCTTCGATGAGCATCGAGGCCGAGGCTTGGCTGATGACGCAGCCGTCGCCGTTGAAGTAGACGTTCTTGATCTTGCCGTCGTCGTCGAGGGCGAGCTCGATCCGCACCACGTCGCCGCAGAGGGGGTTCTTGTCTTCGTGAGCGTGCGTCGCCTCGGCGAGATGCCCGCGATGGAACGGATCCTCGTAATGGTCGAGGATGTGCTCCTGATAGAATTCTTCTTCGGAAGGCATGTGCGAAGGTAGCTAGGCGCTAGTTGGAAGGCGCGAGGCGCTAGGAATCGAAAGCGAGCCGCGGGGCTTGTCCCCGCGGTCTTGGCGGCGTTATTCCCCAGGCAGGGATAGCGCAGCCGTGATCCGATCCCTCATTATAAGAGGGGGGGAATTGAGGGGCTAGGTTCGCGGGAGCGGGGCGTGGTACACGGTCCGGGGGCGGGGACGCCTCGGCTCGCTTCTCTTACTGAACCCTGAACCCTTTTACCACGCTTTATCGCGGAGGATTTCCGTTGCGGCGTTTTTGCCGCAGGAGCCCATCACGCCGCCGCCGGGGTGGCTGGCGGCGCCGCACAGGTAGAGGCCCGGCACCGGGGTGCGGTGATCCGCCCAGCCGGCGACCGGCCGGAAGCAGTAGAGCTGATGCGGAGACATCGCCCCCTGCATGATGTTGCCGCCGGTGATGCCGTAGACCCGTTCGAGGTCGAGCGGGCTGAGCACTTGCCGATGCTCGATCGCCTTCGGCACGTTCGGGGCGTACTGGGCCAGCACCTCGATGCAGCGGTCGGCGAACGCTTCTTTGCGTTCGTCCCACGTGCCGCTCGCGAGCTTGTACGGGGCATATTGGACGAACATCGACAAGATGTGCTTGCCGGGCGGGGCGAGCGTTTCGTCGACGCTGGTGGCCATCGTCATCTCGAGGATCGGGCTGCTGCTCGGTTCGCCGTACTTCGCTTCATCGTAAGCGCGGTCGAGGTAGTCGAGCGTCGGGCCGATGTGCATCGTGCCGTGATGGTGCGGCATGACGCCGGTGCCGGGCAGCGCGGTGAACTGCGGCGGCTCGGAGAGGGCAACGTTGATCTTCGCCGACGCGCTGGCGTAGTCGATCCGCGAGACGGCGGTGCGGAACTCCTCGGGCAGCACTTGCGGATCGAGCAGTTTCTCGAAGGTGACGTGAGCGTCGGCGCTCGACGCGACGACGCGGGCTTCGAGCTGCGTGCCGTCTTCGAGCCCTACGCCGCAGGCGCCGTGGCGATCGGTTTGAATCGAGTTGACGGGCGACTCGCGGCGGACGTCGACGCCGAGATCGCGGCAGGCCTTTTCGAGGGCCGTCGCGAGGCCGCCCATGCCGCCGCGGACGTAACCCCACACGCCGCGAGCGCCGCCGGCTTCGCCCATCACGTGATGGAGCAGCACGTACGCGCTGCCGGGCGAGCTGATGCCGGTGAAGGCGCCGATGATCGCGTCTGTGGCGAGGGTGGCTTTGAGGATCTCGCTCTCGAACCAGCGCTCAAGGATCGGCCGCGCGGCGCCGGTGAGGATTTCGACCGCTTCGGGAAGATCGGCGCCGAGGGCCTTCAGCGCGCCGTGGAGTTGCCACAGCTTCTTGCCGTCGCGGAGCCGCTTGCCCATGCCGATCTTGCGCCAGTGTTCCGGCAGCGGCAGCGGATCGGGGGCGGTTTCGTTGAGCGCCGGTTCGAGCGTCGCGGCGATCCGTTCGAGCAGCGCGTTGTAGCGCGGGTACGCGGTTGCATCGCGGATGCTGAACTTGCTGATCTCGCGCTCGGCCATCGCCGCGTCGGGGCCGAGCGTGAGGCTGCGGCCATCGGGGAGCGGCGTGAACGACGAGGGATTGCGCGGCAGAATCTCGAGCCCGTACTGCGGCAGCCGCAGTTCGCGGAGGATGCCCATTTGAAACAGGCTGATCACATACGCGGCGGTCGAAACTTTGTAGCCGGGCCACAGCTCTTCGGTGGTCGCGCAGCCGCCAAGGACGTGGCGGCGTTCGAGGACGCACACGCTGCGGCCCGCTTTGGCGAGGTACGCGGCGCAGACGAGGCCGTTGTGGCCGCCGCCGATGATGATGCAATCAAACTTGCCATGCTGAGCCATGCCCACACCGCTTCCTTGCTAGCAGTCTCGTGAGAGACGACTGTGAATCACGCTATGATCGCGTCTCCCTAGCATCGGTTATCTCGCGCTGGTGACATGATTTCTAGATCGCTGCGGTCATTCTCGCTGTGTTGCTTCTAGCCCCGGGCTTTGCCCGGGGGTGGGTTTCTATTCTGTTTGGCTACGTCGCGCGGTGTGGTAACCGACCCCCCGGGCGGAGCCCGGGGCTAGGGGAAACAAATGCCGAGCGTTTTAGACTCCTAGAAGCTTCGCGGTGGCGTGCCACTCAAGTTCGCCGCAGCCGGCGCCGAGCGGGGGGGCGATGCGGAGCGATGCCACCGAACCTTTCGCGAAGCGAATGAGTGCGTCGCCGTCGCCGATGAGGGCGGCCGTGAGCAGGCTGACATCGGGGGCGTGGCCGACCCAGGCGATCGAATCGACCTGTTGCTGGCGGGTCCAGGCGATGAGTTCGGCGAAGTCGCTACCAGGCTGCAATGCGTCGAGTTCGGTAATCTGCGGCGACTGCGTGGAGTGTGCGGCGGCGATCTCGGCGGTTTGTCGACAGCGGACATAGGGGCTCGTGGCGATCGCTTGCGGGGCGAAACCGCGTTCGCCGAGGAGTTCGACGACGCGGGCGAAGCGCTCGACGCCTGCATCTTCAAGGGGCCGCTGCGAATCGTCGGGCCACCGCGGGTCGCCATGCTCGTAGGCCCAGGCGTGACGGATGATGTAGAGGTGCATAGGCGTGGTGATCGGTTACTGGTGATCGGTCATTGGTAGGAGCGAATTGGCCGGCTATCGATTTCGCCAGATGAGGCGATCGTCGATCTTCAATTTGCGTTGCAGGTGCTCGATCTCCGCGCGAAATCGTTTCGCATCGTTTGGGTAGCCCGCGGTTGGTTTCAGGCCGGGGAGACGAGTCGTCCAAAAATCGTTGAACGCTCGCATCGCGAGTTCGCGGTGGTACTTGGCGGTCATCGAGGCGAGAGCAGTCGGCAGTTGCTCTTCGCCGCCGACGCGGAAGGTCGCTTCGATCGGGGCGTCGCGATGCGTCCAGCGGTAGCGGCTGGCGGCGCGGCCTTCGTCGAGCGTTTCGATCCAGCTGTCGGGGAAGTGGTGTTGGAGGATCGCCGCGTAGCGATTGCGGCCGCCGTGTTTGTCTAGAGTGAGGTGGCAGGGTTCGGGGTTCAGGGGTCGGGGGGGAGGGGAGGCGGTAGGGGTCGAGGTTTGGAACTCAGGGGGGAAGAGCGTGGCTTGGGTTTGGGAGCGATTGCGAGCGGAGGCGTTCGCAGAACGGCGAGCCGGAGGGTTTATCCTTCCGGTCATCAGCGCCGCGTCGACTGTTTCACGCACCAGTTCCAGGGTGAGATGCGACAGCGCCGCTCCCTTCGTGCCGTGCTGGTCGACGAGGTCGTTGAACTCAGCGGGATAAATCAGCTTCGCGCGAACGCTGAGCAACGCGACGCCATTGGCGGCGGCGACTTCGCGGAAGAGGGCGGCTGCCGTGCAGATTTCCTCGGCGACCGCATCGAGTGGCAGCGGCAGGTCGTCGCCGGCGTGGCAGGCGGGTTCGTGGCGACGCGATTTTTGATCGGCGAGCGTGGCGGCGAGCAGTGCCTTCACGTGTTCAACGCATGTTTCGTGCGGCGTCGGCGACGCGTTCATGAGGGCCGCGAGGACGCCGCGTTCGAGATGGCGGATGCCGAGGCCTGGTTTGTAGAGCTGTTTTGAATCGGCGATGGCGATTCGTTCGGGGCACTCTTGGGGGGAGCGGACGACTGATTTTTTTAGGAGTTTGTAGAGGTCGATTGCTGGGGGGCGTTTGGCGGTTTTGGTTGAGGAGGCCGGGGGCGAGGACGCCCCGGCTCGCTGTTTCGTTTTTGCTGAACCCTGACGGCTGAACCCTTCCTCAACTCGCCAAGCGGTGGCGGCGATCGCTAGCGGGCCGTAGTTCGGTCCGTAGCCGGCTTCGTCGACGCCGATGAGGATGGGCATGAGTTGGCCGTACGGACGGAGTGGTTGCTGGATTGGTGTCGTGTCGCGTCGCTGCCTGTCGTGAATGCGATTTTAGGCGACACTAAGTTGGCGGGATTAAGTTGTTTAGCAGTAACGCGTTAGGGTCATTTGTCGTGTCCTTAGTGTCGCATTTGAGGCGACACGACGTCGCTTGGAGTCGTGTGCGATCGCCACCGTGCCGCGAGCGGATCGGGCGTCGGCGGCGCGCAGCGGTTCCTGGGCGCCGGTAGATCGAACCTAACGGTTTAGGGCGGGGATTTCCACAACGATTCTCGGCCACCCCGTGCGGCGGGGCGGTGGGCGCGCGGGATGGGGAGCGCATTGGACTGGTCGCTGAAGCGACCAGTCCGGAGTGGGGAGGGGGCTGCGTTAGAAGTGGCGCCGGCCGAGGGGCGCGCGGGGTTAGTAGGCGTTGAGTTCCTCGTTAAGGCGAGTTTGGTCGATCCCCTGCAACTGCACGATCAGCTCCGCAGGAATATCTTCCCTCTCCGCGAGCTTTCTGATGACCTCATCGGCGCCGCGTCCCATGTAAGCGGAAAGCGTGGCCAGCGTTGCGGGCTGCAGTTCGGAAGGCATATCGGGAAGAATCGCGATGAGGTCTTCAGCAATCTTGCGACGCGGTTCCGCCAGTTGGCTGTGCCCAAATCCGGGCGCCATCGTTTTCAACGCCCGCAGGGTGCCGAGATGATCTTGCGATCGGTCTTTGGAGCGGAGAATCGCGAGCAGCGGCTTTTGCATTTCGAGAACGGCCAGATTGTCGACCACGCCAGGTCCCCGCAGTTGTCCCCGCTCGCGGGAATTTCTTACGAAGACATCGATAATTTCGGGAACCTTGTCGACATGGCGAAAGCCAATGGTCGTGATGCTGATGCGAGGCGGATCGGCTTGCAGAGCACGGCGAACGGTCTCGACCGTGACCGGCTGAGAGAGTTCCTGGTCGCCTCGGTAGAAATAGTACGCCGTCCTGCCGAGCAGTTCGTCGTCTGGGATTTGCAAGAACTTCACAGCCAGCGCGCGGGCGGATTCGCTCGTGTCCCGCGTCGAGCTCAAGAGCCTCCCTGCGAGACGAATCCAATGCTTCTTCTCCGGCTCTGCGGCGGCGGCGATTCGCTCTTGCACCTGCGGCATCCAGTGTTCGGCTGAGATACGAGCGATCGCCTCCTCGACGGCATCCATCAGCCTCCCTTCAGCAGAAGTGTTCAAATAATCCTCAGGGTACTCGGCGGCGACGGCGAGGATGGCGTCGGTTGCTTCCTGGGCGTAGCCGGCGCGGGCGAAGGCGGCCAGGGCGTTGATCGCTTCGATGCGGCGTTCGGTTTTTAGTTCGTTCTTCCAGAGGTCGCGCCACTGTTCGAAGGTTTTGCCGTCGTAGAGGAAGGTGGGCCCGCTGGCGGCGTCGGGCGGTGATGTGGGCGTTGCGTTGGCCTCAGCTGCGGATTCCGGCGGGGCCTGCATCGAGGTGATGAAGGCGTTGATGATTGCTTGGAGGAGAATGTCATTGCCTGGGATTTTTTCATCCCCTTTCAGTTCCAGCTGAAGGATCTCGCCATCGCCCGGGAAGGAGGCGCTCAAGCGTTCTTGCAGTTGTTCGACGGCGTCGTCGCTCCAGGCGATGGTGAAGTTTTTGGGCGTGACGGCATTCAGAGCCGCTCGCAGGACTGTGGGGCTTTCGACGAGCGTCAGGCAGTTCATGGCGTAGCGCTGGATCTCTCGCGGCGTGGTTCGCCCGCCAGCGCTGGCCAATGCGCCGGGGCGGCGGTCGAAATTCAGTTTGAGGTACGCCGTTGTCGTGGTTTCGCCCGTGAGACCCGTCTTCTGCGTGGTTGGAGCTTGTATTATGGAGATCGGTTCGAAGTCGCTCGAGGACATGATGACGTTGGCAGGGAGGCTCCCTGGGGCTGCGCCATCAGGGCCACCCGCGAGGAGAGTCGGATCTACTCTGAAGCGGCCGGCGACGATCTGGTCGTTTGTGGCCTGCTGCTTCCCGAAAGGATTCGTCGCCGTGTTCCGAACGACGTAGTACTTGAGCGGATTCAGTTCGCCGAGGTCGCCGCGATTGAGAACTTCGTCGAGCGACTTGAGATCGTTGATCGGCCAAGCGTGGAGGCCGACGAAGAGGTCGTCCGAGTGGATACCCGCCATACCGGCCATGGCGTCCGCGCGAGTGACGCGGAGGCCGCCGTTGTAACCGAGCTTCTTCACACGTTCGAGTTCTTCGGGCGTGAGCGGATCGAGTTCGAGGCCGAGGAGTTTGTAGGCGTGGTCGGCGAGTCGTTGGTGTTCGAGCGTGGGGAAGGGGGGCGATTGCGGCGGTGCGGCCGTTGGCGCCGACGGTTGCGGTGGTTCGCCGCTCGTCGAGCGCAGGATGCCGAGATTCATGAGCGCGGCCATTAGCTGCTCGTGAGCTTCTTTCGGGCCGCGGGCGACGAGGTTCGGGGCTTCGTTGGGCTCGGCAATGTGGTAGCTCAGGCCGTGGGAGGGGTGCTCGGCGAACCACGCCTCGACGATCGGACGCGAGCCTTTGCGGAGTTCGTAAGTTGTTTTGCGATGGCGCCCCGTGATCGCCTGGAGGTCGAGGTTGGATGGCGGATTCGTCGTGTCTTCGGTGCTGAGCCACTGCAGATAGCGTTGGACGTCCGCGTGGAGGTTGGCCGGGCCGTAGACGTGGAGGGTGGTGAAGGCCTCGTCCCAAGTGATGGATCCGTCGTATTTATTCTTGGCCGCGTTGGCGAGGCCGTTGAAGTCAGCGGGAATGCCGCCGTTGGTGGCGTAGTTGGCGTGGTAGGGAGGCGCGAAGGGGGATGTTTGGGCGACGTCTGCGTAAGGGCCCGTGGTGTTTTGGTTCCATGCCGAAGATGCGCGCGCGCGCTGGTTCGTGGGCTCCGGAACGATTTGCGGGTTGATCGCGGAAGAGACGGAAACATCGGTGGGCTGCGGCGCAGCATGGCTCCCCCATGGATTGCTTGCCGGGTCGATGGGAGCGAGGCTAGGGACGGGAGCACTCGATGCCGCGGGTGCGCTCAAGTTCCAATCGCTAGAGGGGGTTGGGCGCGGCTGAGGAGCGGGAGCGGCGGTGTTGGCCGACGGGGCGTTCTGGTTTGGCGAGCTAGAGCCGGCCGCGTTAGCGAACAGCGCCTCCGGCGGCGGCGAGGCGCCGGTAGGTGGGGTTGGCGACGAGCCGAGAGTTGGAGCGTCTTGATTCCCTGCTGGCGATGCGTCAGCGGGTTGAGCGAGCGGCGATTCGGCTTCGTTGATGATTCGCAGCGTCTTTTCGCCGTTGCCATTTGTTTCCCAGACTGGTTTCGCTTGCCAGGTTTGGGGAACTAACACGCTGAGGCAGGGGATCGGCCTTGTCCGGTCCCTATTGGCGGCGGACGACCTCGTCCGGGGTTTGCGCGTCGTGATCGTCGCGCTCAAGCCAGTCGCTTTGATTTCTTGGAGGATGCGCTGGTGATCTTCCTTCGAGAGTTCGGGGAGGAAGTTGATCAGGATTTCTTTGACCAGGCCGGGCGATTTCTGCTTGGGCGCGGCCAGTTCGGCTTTGAGCAGCTCGCCGGAGAAGAACGTGTCGAAGAACTCCCGATGCGCTTGCACTGGAGCGGTGATCGTCATGTGCCGCTTGTCGGCGGTTGTTTCGTGCTCGAAGGCGAGCTGCGGGCCGTAGGGATCTAGCTTCATGCCGTCGAACATGTCGCTCCACTGATCTTCGTATTGCTCCGGGGGGAGTTGATCGAGCGCGTAGCAAACGGTGAGCGTGGGGTTGTCGGGGCGGGATTCGAAGGCTTTCTTGAGCGTGGCTTCGTCGGAAATGCCAACGGCCTTCGATGGCGTCCGACTGGCTGACGGCTGCGGCTGAGCAGGGGCGTTACCGACGCCGAGTTGCGAGAGCTTCTGGCGAGCGGCATCCAGTTCTTGCTGGTGCTTAGTTAGCCTCTCGTCGGCAACTTTGCGGCGGATGTCGTACTCCAGGATCGTTGGGCGAAGAGTCTCTTTCTGCTTTTCAGGCAGGCCGTCGCGGATTGTCTTCTCCACCTCGTCGCGTCGCGCGTTTAGTTCGGCCTTGAGCTTCTCGCGCGCGGCTTTGAGTTCATCGATCTTGGCCGCGTCGCCGTCGCCAGATTCGATGGCACGATCAAGGTCTACGATGCGATCGTAGAGGGCGTTGAACTCTCGGTTGGAAGTAAGTTCCGCAGCGACTGCTTTATTCAAGGCCTCAGGCGATGAGGCGCTTTGCACCGCTAGCTCTTTGAAGACTTCGAGGTTCGTGATTTCATCTTCCACTTTTTCGACAAGCGATTCCAGTCGGCGGATTTCTCGCAGAATTTCCATCTCCCGCGGAGGCGTTTGGTCGACGATGCGGCGGCGGCCGTCTTCGCTTTGTTCGACCGAGAAGCGACGGTTGTCGGCTTTGAGACGATTGACGACGGCGTCGACGGCCGACTCCGGGGCGTTGGCGGGAAACTCTTGAAGGATGCCGTAGCCGCCGATGAGCGGGGCGCTGTCTTTGTCGGACAGGTTGTGGGTGAGGATGGGTTTGAAGGCAGGAGGATGCGGTTCTTGATTTCCGACCGTCTCCCCCTGGTTCGATTGACCGGGGGCGCCCACGTTTGTCGAGTCGGCAGGCGTGCCTGTCGGATCGTTTGTAGACTTGATGAAGTTGTCGATGATTTCTTGAAGGATCGCTTCATCCTCGGCGGCGACGCCTCCCTCAAGGTGAATCGCAAGGATCTCGCTGTCGCTCGGGAAGTAGGCTTTAAGTCGCTGCTGCAGCCAAGTGGCGGGCTCGCTTTGGTTTTTTACGGTCGGCAGTTCGGCGACGGACTGCGAGGTCACAACTTGTTGGAGGAGTGCCTTGCTTCGCAGGCGGGTGACCAGAGCCTCGCAATGGCGCATCGTCTGCGTCTCAAGCGGTTGATGCGGATCGAAAGCCTTTGATGGCGGGGTATGCAAATAGGCCGTTGTGCGCGAGATGTCGCCGGTGAGGCCCGTTCTGGTGGATCTGGGGGGCTGTAGCATTCTTGTCGCGGCGAAGCCGGGAGCGCTGGCGGCACTGCCCCCCGTAGGGCCGGGCTCGCGTGCGAGGAGTTCCAAGAGTCTTAACCTGAACGTCTCTAGGTTATCTTGCTCCCCCACAAGTCTCTCTTCGATAGCTTTACTGCGGGTATCGTACTCAGCGATCTGGGCTCGTAACGATTCGTCGGACGCGCTGGCAAGCTTTTTCCGTATCAATTTTTCCGCTGTTATTTGGTGTTGTGCCAACTCCTCCTCGCTTTGCCGAAGCGATGTCTGCAATCGCTTGATTGCTGAGACGTTCGGTGATCCCGAATCTTTGAGGGCCGCTTGCAACTTGTCGAACTGCTCGGCGATTTGCTGTTGATAAAGTTGAATCGTGGGGTCTTTGGCGATTTCGAGCGCGACCTTCACTTGTAGTGCAGAGCTTCCAGGACCGCTCTGATTCGCGAGCTCTTTCAGGGCTGCGAGGTTTGCGAGTTCTTGTTGCATCTCTCGAATACGAGCTTCGTAATTGCGGACCTCGATTCCAAGTTGAGATATTTCGGCTTGGATACGTGAAGGCTTTCCAGTAGCGGAAGGGGTCGGAGTGTGAACCGTCTCGACGGCGGCCGGGGCCTCGGTGAGGAGGACTTTTAGTTGCTCGTGAACGTGAATTGGGGCGCTGACGGTGACTGCCCATTGAGGGTGATCGCCGGCAATGCGTCGAAATGTGATGTCGTACCCGTCAGTGACTTCGGCAAACTTGCTCAGGGCGACAGGGTGGGCTGCGATCGGGTAGGTAACCGGAATGGCAGCGTTCTCTTGGGGCGCGGCTGCTTGCGGAGGTTGGCCGCTGCCGCCTTGCGCTTGGCTTTCCGTGGCTGTCGTGTTTGCTTGACTGGCGTCGGAAGTCCCTTCAGCGTTTGCACTACCGCCCTGCGCTCGCTCGTCACTGGCGAGCGTGCTCGGTTGGTTGGCGTCGGGAATCCCTCCCCTAGCCCCTCCCTCGAAGGGAGGGGGATTTTCGGCGCTCGCGCCGCTGTAGAGGATGGCGCCGGCGAGGATCGCGGGGAGTAGGAGCGTGGCGGCGAGCGTGCGGCGGGTGATGCGCATTGGTTCGGCCTCGATGTTGAGGATCCGGCGGATGCGGCCGGCGAGGGGGTGGCTCGCCATCGCGCTGGCCACGGCGAGCGAGGGAGCTGGGCCGCCGCGTAATGCGGCCGCGATCGAGACGAGCAGTTCGGCGTATTGGTGTGGCCGATCGGTGTGGCGAATCACCGTGGCGTCGCAGCATTCTTCGCGGTCGTGACGGACTTGCCGGCTGAGGATCCAGGCGGCGGGGTGATAGAAGAGTATTGACTCGACAATCCGTTGCAGCAGGTTGACGAGGTTGTCCCAGCGGCGGACGTGAGCGAGTTCGTGGAGGAGGATCATGTCGAGCTGCTCGGGCGTCCAGCCGGCGAGCGCGGCGGTCGGCAGCAAGATGAGCGGGCGGAAGACGCCGACGAGGACCGGTTGGGCGACGCCGTCGCACGCGGCGAGCGCGACGCGGCGGGAAATGCGGAGGGCGGTGCGCATTCGCTGGCAGGCGTCGAACGCGGGGCCGGCGACGAGCGGCGTCGCGCGGCGGCGGAGGCGTTCAGAGCCGACGAGGCCGGCGGCGAGGAGCGTGAAGGTGAGCGGGGCGCCGACGAGCCAGAGGATGGGTAGGTAGGGAATGGCGGCGGCGAGGGAGGAGAGGTAAGCGGTGATCGGTGACTGGTGATCGGCGGGGAGAGGGGCGCCTCTCGCTGGCGAGAAGCTCGGTGAAGGACTGCCGACTATGGCGCTAGGGAATGCGTCGACGGTTGCGTTGGCTGGCGCCGTCGCCGGTAGTCGGTCGAACCCGTCTCCCCATTCTCCGGTGGATTGCGGAGCTCGTGGTAAGCGGGCGAGATCGATGACTTCGCCCACAACTTGCTCTTCTGGTTCCCTCCCCTTGAGGGGGAGGGTTAGGGAGGGGTGAAGCAGCGGGGACGGGGATTGAACTGTGTCTTGGATGTCGCCTGCAGAGCCGGCGAGCTGCGGGCCGCTACCTGCACGAGTCCCCCCTCCCCAGCCCGGTGCTACGCTCGGACTACCGCCTGCGCTCGATCGCCACTGGCGATCGTGCTCGTTGCTCCCCCCAGGGGGAGGGAGCAGGACAGTATTTACGATGGGAACGCCGTTCACGCTGAGCCACGCGGCGGCGGCGAGGGGGGAGATCGCGAGCGCGGCGAGCGTCGTGAGGCTGATCGCGTAGCGCGTGCTCGGCGCGGCACGGCGGGCGACGAGGCGCAGGATGCCGCCAGCGAGGGCGACGGCGGCGCCGAGCCAGAGCGAGTGAATCATCGTCCAACCGGCGAGTTGCCAGAGCGAGGCGTTCATTGTCGCGAGCCCTTATGCGGGGATTAGCCACGAAGACGCGAAGGCACGGAGAACAGCACGAAGAGAGAACAGCGGCGAATAGAAGTTGCCCTTCAATATTTGATCTTAGTGGTCGTCTTTTCGTCTTCGAGTCTTTGTGGTTGCGATTTTCTTGTCGGTACTGCTGGATTGCTGATCAATCAATTGGCGGAGTTCGGCCAATTGGGCGGGGTTGAGCTGTCCCCCTTCGACGAGATGGGCGGCGAGGCGGTCGGCGGCGCCGGCGAAGAGGCGGTCGACGAGGGCGCCGACCATGCCGGCTTCAGTCCGTTGTTGGGTGACGACGGCGCTCCAGGTGGCGCCGCGGCCGCTGCCGGTGCGTTTGACGAGATTTTTGTCACTCATCACGCGGAGCATCGTGGCGACGGTGGTGGCGGCGACTTCGCGCTCGGTGCGGAGCGTTTCGCAGAGGAGGCTGAGCGAGCAGGGGCCGTGGTTCCAGAGGGCCTGGAGGATTTCGAGCTCGACGTCGGTGGGATGAGGGCTGGGGGCGCGGGGCATCGTGCGGGTCCTCCTGGGTGGCTGCCGTTCAGTCGTCGTCGGCGTGCTGGCGCTAATTCTAACGAATTAGAATAAAGCGAGTCAACGGAATTTTGGAGAAAGTTTGGGAGGGCGGAAGGTCGGAGAGCGGAGGTCGGGGAAGGAAATGCAACCACGAAGACGCGAGGGCGCTAAGTGGGCACGAAGGGAGAGAAGAGGGGTAGGAATAGGTGGGGAGGGGGCAGATGGTCGCGGTCTTCAGGCATGAGATGCTGCGGGCCGTTTTGGTGCTTCTAGCCCCGGGCTCCGCCCGGGGGTCGGTTACCACACCGCGCGACGTAGCCAAACGGAATGGAAGCTCACCCCCGGGCGGAGCCCGGGGCTAGAGGCGTGGCGGCGACGGTTGCTGCTACTCGAATTGCAGCACGCCGAAGTGGGCGGGGCTTTCGGGTTGGTCCGCGGGGCCTTGCCACGACTGCTGCGTTGGAGCGCCGATCGTGCTCGGCGTCGCGCGATGGAGCGAGCAGGCCCAGGCTTGGCCGCTCTTGGGAGCCTTTGGCGTTAGTTCGCTCCAGGGGATCGCGGCCTCCACAATCCAGCGGGGGCTGGCGTTGTTCGCATCGCCCGCGGCGACGTACCATTGCGGGTTCCAGGCCGAGTCGCCCCAGCAGCGCTCAGCGGTCCAGCCGCGAGCGTCGACAAGGAGTTCGTAGTACGACGCGTAGTCGCGATCGAGATCGAGCCGGATGCGAACATGGTCGGCCGCGTCGATCTGACCGTCGCGCGGGCGGGGGCCCTTGCCGGCTGGGTAATCAACGCCTGACGCTTTTTCGCAGACGACGGCGATGTAGAGGAACTCGCGATCGTATGCGAGTTGTACTTGGCTGGCAGGAAGCGGCGCGGATGAGCGCGCTTGCTGTGTACTCTGGCGAGCGAGCGGTTGCTCGGCCGAGGCGAGTTCGGCGTTAGCGTCGTTTTCGCTGGGCGCGGCGGTCTCTTCGTTCGCCTGCAGCGGCATCGGGAGGGCGAGTCCCCAGAACGATTCGGAGAGGATGCCGTCGAGTTTCGGCGGGTTGTCCGCGAAGACGACCGTGGCCGTCGGCTTGGGGGCGCGATCTTTGGCGCCTGTCTCAAGCCAAGCTTCCATCCGAGCGCAGTTCCCCCACGGATCGCCGGGATGGCGATGCCGTAGCGGCGACATGTAAGCTTGCGCTGATTTCTGCTGACCGGCGAGTCGCGCGGCGACGGCGCGCTGGTAGGCGAGTGGCACGCTGTCGGCTAGCTCAGGGTGACGGTCCATCGATTGCGTCGCTAAATGAACGGCGTAGGGGGCTGCGGGTTGGCTAGCCGCCTCGGCGGCGTCCTTCGGTTTGCGACGTTGCTTCGGGACGACGGCGGTATTCGTGCGGGCTTGCGTTAGGTCGGCGTTGGGAGGGAGTTGCCGCAGCATGTCTTGCGCGGCTTGCGACGGCTCGCGGCGGGCGTGAACCATTTCGCTGCTGGCGTAGAGTCGCACCAACCACAGGAGAGCGTCTTGGGCTCGCGGCGTGCCGGGGTATTGCTCGGAGAGGACGCGGCGGGTTTCGGCGGCGAGGTTGAGGTCGCCGGCTTGCAGGTGGGCCGTGGCGAGTTCATCGATTAGTTCGGCGGCCACTTCGTCGCTGAAGGGCCGCGCCATTTGAATGAGCTGCGCGAGCGCTGCCGGTTGGCCGCCGCGATGGCGGGCGAGTTGGCGAATGATTTCGATCTCTTCGGCCTGCTTCGCGACGGCGGCTGCATCGACTTCGCCGGCCGCGACGATCGGCTCGTGGTAGCTCGCTTGGGCGACTTCTTCGGCGAAGGTTGCTTGAGCTTGGGCAATCGATGGGGCGAGGGAGATCGCTAAGCCGCAAGCGGCTGACAGCAGGGAGCAGAGCAGAGGGAAGCGAAGAGAGCGCGAGGGCATGGCTGGCGTCATCCTTGAGGCGAGCGAAGGGCGGCGGGTGATTGTACTGCGGGGCGGGGAGGGGCCCTAGGGCACCTCGGTGTTCGTGAGGCGCTTCTAGCCCCGGGCTTCGCCCGGGGGTGGCGTTGCGCGTGACGACGTCTATCGGAATGGTTGGCGACCCCCGGGCGGAGCCCGGGGCTAGGGGAGGAGTGCGACGTGCCGCCGTGGGGCGGTTGTAGCGGTCGTGCTAGCAGCGGCGGGCGAGTGCCGCTGAAGGCAGGCGGCGACATGGCGGTTCTCCACTATGAGCTACACTTGCGCATTGCTGAATTCCCCGCCGCGCGATGGCGTTTTCGCCGCCGCGTTAGCCCCCGCTCCCGCCGTATGCCCGCCTCGACACCTGCCTCCGTGACGCCAACGTACCCCGACGCGCTCGACCAAATTGTCGGGCGCGCCGGAGCGCTGTTTACGTTGCCGGCCGTCGCGGTCGAAGTGTTGCGGCTCACGGAATCACCGCGGGTCGATGTGCACGCCTTGAAGGAGTGCATCGAACGCGATCCCGCGCTGACGGTGAAGATTCTGCGGGTGGTGAACAGCTCGCTGTTCGGGCTGCCGCGCGAGGTGAGCGATCTCAACCAGGCGCTGGCGCTGTTGGGGATCAAGCCGCTCAAGCTGCTGGCGCTCGGGTTCAGCTTGCCGGAGGGGTTGTTCCTGTCGGCGGCTCGCGACCAGCTTGATTGGTATTGGAAGACGTCGCTCGTGCGGGCGGTGTCGGCCCGCGAGATTAGCGAGCAGTTGTTCGGGAAGCCGGGCGACGATGCGTTTCTCGCCGGGCTGCTGCAAGATATTGGCGTGCTGGTGTTGCTGAGCGAATTTCGCGAGCCGTACGCGGCGCTGTTGAGCGAGGCGATTGCGTCGCAGTCGGATCTCGCCGCGTTGGAACGCGAGTCGCTCGGGTTCGATCATCGTCAGTTGACGGCGGGATTACTCAAACGGTGGAACTTGCCGTCGCTGCTTGTCACGGCGATCGGCGCCGAGCAAGACATTCGCTACTGGGCTCACAACAAAGCGGAGCATGCCCACCTGGTGCGGGTGCTGCACTTGGCGGAGTTGTTCGCGCAGCTCATCGGCCAGCGGCGGTTGAGCGTGCTGCCCGACCTGCTCGATGCGGGCGAAGCTTACTGTGAACTCGACAAATCAAAGCTGAACGACTTGATCGCCACGCTTGAGCCGAAGGTGCGGCAACTGGCGGGCGTGTTGTCGCTGCCACTTGCCGGCGGCGAAGATTACTTGCAGATCATCGTGCAAGCGCACGAACAGATGTCGCGCGTGGCCGAGTCGGTGGCGGCACCGCTGAGTCGCGGGTTGGCGAACGAGGCAGCCAATCCGATTGAAGGCGATTGCCGCGAGACGCAAGCGATGGCCTTGGCGCGGCAGCTGCGGGCGTCGTTTGAAGATTTTTACCGCGGGACGACGGCGGCCGCGTTGGCGGAAACTCCACCTACGAGTGCTGCTGCGAGCACCGAAGAGCCCAACCTCTTCGCAGCCACGGTAAGTCGCGTCGCGGCGAGCCAAGCGGCGCTGGCGGGAACGAGCGAGTTGGAAACGCGGCTTACGCTCGAAGTGGGACGTTGCCGTTCGCTGCGGCGGCCGGTGGGGTTGGCGATCGTCGCGTTCCAGCCATCGGAGTTATTGAGCTCGCTGGAAGAGGGATTGCTGGAGCGCTATCTCGATCGCGCCTGCCGCGCGGCTGACCCGCATCTCACGGTCGAGCGGCTGGGACCGTTGCGGCGCGTCGTGGTGTTGCCGGGACGCGATCGGCACGAAGCGGTGACGGCGGCCAGGCATGTGCACGATGAGCTGCGGGCGCTGATCGAGCCGCTCGTTCGTCGCGAGCAGTTGACGCCGGTGATTGCCGGCGCGGGCGTGGCGTGGGCGGCAACGCCGGCGAAAAACTTTCGCGCGGTGAGCCTGCTCGAAACGGCCGACCGCTGCCTCACGGCGGCGCTGCGGACTGGGGGCGTGAAGAGCCTCGAAGTTTCGTAGCGGCAATTTTTGGCTGCGCCTGACGAATAATAGACAGGATAACTGGACTGCGGGGGATCGACAGGATGAGGGAATGGCGGCCGCGATGCACGGGTCGTTATCGTTCGGTTCATTCTTCATCCAGTCGATCCGCACCATCCTGTGATCCTGCCCAGTCTTCAAAAAATCGCAGCGGCAACCGCAGACGGCTCCGCCTGTCCGAGGCCTCTCAGTTTGCTATGATTGGCGAATGAGCACCGGCGAAAATCCTCCCTCCGAACACCAGCCCCCGGCGACGCCCGGCGGGCAGTCGCTGGTTCCTGCCGGCCGTCCGACAAGCGTCGCCGCGGTCGATCAGCCGATCGCCAAGCGGCCGCTGCAGGGAGACTCGTTCCACGATTCGACGCTCTCGCATCTGCCGGAGTTGATGAAGTCGGACATCGAGAGCGGCGTGCAGATTCCGCCGCAGCGGCAAATCTTGGTGCCGGCAATGTTATTCGTCGCGACGTGCATTTCGACCTTCTGGGTCGGCGCCACGCGCTGGGATCCGATGCAGTTCGGCGTGAGCGTCACTTGGCCGCAAATCGGCGCCGTGGTGCAAGCGAATTGGCACATTGGCCTCGCCTATATGGGCGCCGTGCTGGCGATTTTGCTGACGCATGAGATGGGGCATTTCCTGCAGACCGTGAAGTATGGCATCCCGGCGAGCTATCCGCTCTGTATTCCGGTGCCGTTCAACTCGATCGGCACGATGGGCGCCGTCATTGGGATGGACGGCAGCCGGGCTGATCGACGCCAGATTTTTGATATCGGCATCGCGGGGCCGCTGGCAGGATTGGCCGTCGCGTTTCCCGTGTTGTGGCAAGGGATCAAGGCGCTCGATCTGAGCAGTGCGCCGCAACCGGGCGAGATTGAGTTCTACTTGCCGCTGGTGGGGCAGTGGATGTTGCAATGGGCCCATCCCGATAAGCCATGGGCGCACGAGCAATGGGTCGGGCTGTCGGAGCTGAACCCGTACTTCATGGCGGGGTGGGTCGGCATGCTCATCACCGGCCTGAACATGCTGCCGATCAGCCAACTCGACGGCGGGCACACGATTTACGCGCTCTTCCTCGACAAGGCCCACACGTTCGCGCGGTTCTTCATTTCGTTCGCGATTTTTTACGTCGTGATCAACCTTGAGGAAGCGATCCTCTGGACGCCGATGTTGCTGTTGGTGATCTTTCTGGGGATTCACCACCCGCCGACGCGCGACGACAAGGTGCCGCTGGGCCCGGTGCGTTGGGCGATTGGGCTAGCTTCGTTGCTGATTCCGGTGCTCTGCTTTCCGCTGCTGGGGTTCCGGCAGTAGCGGGGGCGGGCGACGGAATTCGGGTGGCACCGACACTCGGGCGCGAGAGTAGTAGCCAATTGCTTTGATGTGGCCGCCGGCGTGTCGGTGTTGCCGCAGGCAGCAAGAGGCGGCGCGGTCTGGAGGCTTGATCGCCTCTTTTCGCTGGCGCGACCCCGACACTCGGCCGGGCTGCAGTTGTCCCATTCGAGGATTTCTTGCGGCCGAGTGTCGGGGCCACCCATAGGTCGTGGCCGTCCAATCGGTAACGCTCCTTACTCTTTCGGCTTCTTAAAAAACTCCTTCACCGTTTGCTCGCCTTCGAGGTAGCCGAGCGATGTGAGGAACTTGTCCAGCGATTTGGTGGTCGCGTAGAAGTCTTTGCTCGGCTTGTTGGGGCGAAGGTTGAAGAAGCCGTGGCCGCGGCCTTCGTAGAGGTCGAGGTCGCAGCGGGCGCCGGCGGCTTTCATGCGGTCGGTGAATTGGCGGGAGCCGCCGATGAGGTAGTCGTTGGTGCCGATCATGATCAGCGTCGGCGGGGTCTTCGCGTCGATGTGGTCGGCGGGCGACAGCTTGGTCGGGTCGACGCCCATGCGCGCGCCGTAGTTGCCGCCGCGCTTTTCGCCGGGGATCAGCGTCGCGGGATCGAACGAGGCGGCGGGGTTGTAGAGGATCATCGCGTTCGGCGCGGAACTGACGGCGGCGTCTTCGCTCGGTTCGTCGAATTCTTTGATCGTCCCCGTCGCGGCGGCGAGATGTCCGCCCGCCGAACCGCCGCTGGCCGCGATGCGATCGGGATCGACGCCGAGTTCGGCGGCATGGGCGCGGACCCAGCGGATGGCCGACTTCGCGTCGCGGACGCAATCGACGCCCATGACGCCGTGGCGATTCTTCACGCGGTAGTCGGCGACGATGGCGACCATGCCGCGCGAGGCGAGGTAGCGAGACTGCGGCGCGAATTGCTCGGGCGATCCGCCGACCCAGCCGCCGCCGAAGAAGAAGACGATGGCGGGAGTTTTGTCGCTCGCTTTGTGACCGGCTGGTTCGAAGACGTACAGCTTCAGCTCAACGTCGCCGGCTTGCTTGAAGACGTGTTCCTTCACGCCCTCTTCGAACTTCGGCGGATAGCCGCTGCGTTGAGCGAGGGCGGGGGCGGCGATGAGCGATGCGACGGCGGCGAAGACAAGCGAGCGAAGCATTGGAAGACGGCTTTCGTTACGAGGAAAAAATAACGCGATGGGCGAAGCTCGCCCATCGCGTCAGTAGCCTCCGCCAGGCAGGCGGTCAGCCGATGATCGCACCCGCTTACGGGGCCAGCAGCAACCGGCCCGGGTGAGCGAGGTAGCCCTTCACGTCGTTGAGGAACCGCTGAGCCGCGGCGCCGTCGACGATGCGGTGGTCGTAGCTGATCGACAGCGGCATCATCAATCGCGGTTGGAACGAATTGTCGATCCACTGCGGCAGCATGCGGCTGCGGCCAATGAGCAGGATCGCCACTTCCGGCGGATTGATGATCGGCGTCGAGTAGGTGCCGCCGATCGCGCCGAGGTTGCTGATCGTGAACGTGCCGCCGCGGAGGTCTTCGACCTTGAACGTGCCGTTGCGAGCCGCGTCGGCGATCTGCACCAGCTCGCGGGCGATTTGCGGAATGTTCTTGCGATCGGCGTCGCGGAGGACCGGGACGATGAGCCCCTTCTCCGTGTCGACGGCGATGCCGATGTTCACGTATTCCTTGTAGATGATCTCGTTGCCTTCGTCGCTGACCGAGGCGTTGATGATCGGGTGATTCTTTAGCGCGACCGCGAGGGCCTTCACCAGGAAGGGCAGCGTCGTGAGTTTCACGCCTTGCGAGTCGTAGTCCTTCTGGCTTTCCTTGCGGATGCGCTCGAGGTCGGTGACGTCGACGTCGTCGAAGTTGGTGAGCTGCGGAATCGTCTGGTGCGAGTTCAGCATGTTGCGGGCGATCGTCTGCCGCATGCGAGTCATCTTCTCGCGACGGACGGCGCCTTGGCTGTCGGACTCAGGCGAGCCAGGAGGCGTGACGCCCTTGGGGGCCTTCGCTTCCGATTCGGCCTGACTGCGACGAACGTGGTTGCGAACGTCTTCTTCGGTGATGCGATCGCCGGTGGTGCGGACGCGACGGAGGTCGACGCCGAGTTCGCGGGCGAGGCGGCGGACGGCGGGGCCGGCGGCTGCGGAGGACTGACCGTCGCCGGCCTTCTCGTCCGCTTCGGCGGCAACGGGCGCCGGCTCGGCCTTCGCCGCTGGCTTGGCGGCGGGCTTCTTCGCTGGCTTCGGAGCTTCTGGCTCTTCTTGCTCATCGGCGACCGCTTCGTCGACTTGCTCTTCTTCGACGATCTCTTCCTTCGGCGCCTTCTTGGGAGCGGCCTTTGGCTTCTCTTCCTTCTTCTCCGGCTCCTTGGCGGGTTCCTTCTTGGCGGCTGCGCCGTTGCTGGCGCCGCCGGCGGCTTCGATCTCGAAGATGGCGCCGCCGACCGGGACGGTGTCGCCCTCGGAGACGAGGACCTTCACGATCTTGCCAGCCTGCGGGCTGGGAACCGGCATGGTGGCCTTGTCGGTCTCGAGCTCGAGGAGGTCTTGGTCCTTGGTAACGACGTCGCCTTCGCTCACGAGAATCGAGAGGACGTCGCCGGATTCAATGTTCTCGCCGAGCGAGGGAAGGGTGATTTGCGTGGCCATCGTGTTCCGAATGAGTAAGAAGATTAACCACGACGGCACGAAGCACACGACGAAAAATCAGATGCAACGCCAAGCATTGCTTGCCGCCCGCTATCGCAGCGTGCGGTCCGAACGAATCCGCCTACTTCCTCACGTCGTGATCGTTGTGCCGTGGTGGTGAAATGAATTACTTAGAACCGTGCGTTTAGGCGTACAAGGCCGATTTCTTTTCCGGGCTGATGCCGAGGTCCTTAATCGCTTGCGCCACTGCGGCGGCGTCGTACTTGCCGTCGAGCGAGAGCTTGTAGAGCGTGGCGACGACGATTGACTCGGCGTCGACCTCGAAGTGGCGGCGGAGGTTCGCACGGCTTTCGCTGCGGCCCATGCCGTCGGTGCCGAGCGAAAACAAGCGGCCCTTGAGCCACGGACCGAGTTGGTCGGGCAAGATTCGCATGTAGTCGCTGGCGGCAATGATCGGCCCTTCGGTCGCGTCGATTTGCTCCTGCAGGTAGGAGTGGCGCCGCGGCTTCTCGGGGTTGAGCATGTTCCAGCGTTCGCATTCCTGGGCGTCGCGACGAAGCTGGTTGTAGCTCGTAACGCTCCAAACGTCGCTGGAGACGTTGTACTTGGTCTTCAGGATGTCGGCCGCACGGATCGATTCGCGGAGAATCGGGCCGCTGCCGAATAGTTGCACGCGGAGCGAGCCGCCTTCGGCTTCGTTGCTCGAAAGCTTGTACATGCCGCGGATGATGCCTTCTTCGCAGCCGGCAGGCATCTCGGGCATTTCGTAGTTTTCGTTTTCGAGCGTGATGTAGTAGATCGCCGTCTCGTTGTCTTCGTACATCCGCTTGAGACCGTCGAAGACGATGACCGCCGTCTCGTAGGCGTAGGCGGGGTCGTAGGCGCGAACGGTCGGGAAGGCCATCGCGTTGATCAGGCTGTGGCCGTCCTGATGCTGCAGGCCTTCGCCGTTGAGCGTTGTGCGGCCGGCGGTGCCGCCGAGCATGAAGCCCTTCGCGCGGGCGTCGGCGGCGGCCCAGATCGAGTCGCCGATCCGCTGGAAGCCGAACATCGAGTAATAGATGAACATCGGAATCATCGCGACGCCGTGCGACGAGTAGCTCGTCCCGGCGGCGATGAACGACGACATCGAACCGCACTCGGTGATGCCTTCTTCGAGCAGCTGGCCGTCTTTGGCTTCCTTGTAGTAGGCAAGCTGATCGCTATCGACCGGCTCGTAGAGCTGGCCGACGTGCGAGTAGATGCCGACCTGCCGGAAGAGGCCTTCCATGCCGAACGTGCGCGATTCGTCGGGGACGATCGGGACGATCGCCTTGCCGATTTTCTTGTCGCGGAGCAAGTCGGTGAGCAGCCGGACGAAGCCCATCGTCGTCGACATTTCCTTGCCCGGGCCCTTGCTGACGAGCTTGTCCAGCGACTTCGCGTAGTCGGCGAGCCGCGGGACTTCGAGCGTCACGGGGGCGTTGTTGCGGGCCGGCACCGAACCGCCGAGCGCCTTGCGGTGCTCGCGCATGTACTTCATTTCGGGGCTGTTTTCCGGCGGACGGTAGAAGGGCGCCTCGGCGACGCGCTCGTCCGAAATCGGAATGCCGAAGCGAGTGCGGAATTCACGCAGCTCGTCTTCGTTGAGCTTCTTGTTGTTGTGCGTGATGTTGCGGCCTTCGCCTGCTTCGCCGACGCCGTAGCCTTTGATCGTCTTCGCGAGGATGACGGTCGGGCGACCCTTGGTGTCGAGGGCGGCCTGGTAGGCGGCGTAGACCTTCTCGGGGTCGTGGCCTCCTCGCTTCAGCGTGCGGAGCTTGTCGTCCGAATACTTCTTCACGAGCTTGAGTAGCTCGGGATACTTGCCGAAGAAGTGCTCGCGGATGTATTCGCCGCCGGAGACGACGTACTTTTGGTATTGGCCGTCGATGACTTCCATCATCCGTTGGGCGAGCAGACCCGAATCGTCGGCGTCGAGCAGCGGATCCCAATCGGAACCCCAGACGACCTTGATGACGTTCCAGCCGGCGCCGCGGAAGGCGCCTTCGAGCTCTTGAATGATCTTGCCGTTGCCGCGGACCGGGCCGTCGAGCCGCTGCAGGTTGCAGTTGATGACGAAGGTGAGGTTATCGAGCTGTTCGCGCGAGGCGAGCGTGATGGCGCCGAGCGTTTCAGGCTCGTCGCATTCGCCGTCGCCAAGGAAAGCCCAGACGTGCTTCTTCGACAGGTCCTTGATCTTGCGATCGGTGAGGTAGCGGTTGAAGCGGGCTTGGTAGATCGCCATGATCGGGCCGAGGCCCATCGACACCGTGGGGAATTCCCAGAAGTCGGGCATCAGCCAAGGATGCGGGTAGGACGACAGGCCGCCCCCTTCGCCCAGTTCGCGGCGGAAGTTGACGAGGTTCTGCTCGGTGAGCCGGCCTTCGAGGAACGCGCGGGCGTACATGCCGGGCGCCGCGTGACCTTGGTAGTAAACCTGGTCGCCGTCGTAGCCGCTGTCGCCGCGGCCGCGGATGAAGTGGTTCAGCGCCACTTCGTACAGCGTCGCCGACGAAGCGAAGGTGCTGATGTGACCGCCGGGGGACGCCGGGTCGCGGTTGGCGCGGGTGACCATTGCCATTGCGTTCCAGCGGACGAAGCTCTTGATGCGGCGCTCAAGTTCCCGATTGCCGGGGAACGTCGCCTGCTTGTCAGCGGGGATCGTGTTGACGTACGGAGTGGTCGCCGTGAACGGCAGCTCGACGCCGTTGCGGTGGGCGGCTTCGTCGAGGGCGGTCAGCAGCTCCTGAGCGCGCTCGGAGCCTTTGTGCTCCAGCACGTACTCGAGCGATTCGAGCCACTCGTTCGTTTCGACCGGATCGACGTCGTTCGGAATCGGCGAGCGGACTTCGGTTGCTTTTCCTGTTGCCATACGGCTCTGTCCTTAGTTCGGATACTTAACCACCAAGGCGCAAAGACACGAAGGAAGCACGGCAGAACGTCTATCTGCCGCATCATTTCACTGTCATGTCTTCTTTGTGTTGCTTCGCGCCCGTAGTGTCTTTGTGGTGATCTAGTTTTCTTGCGTTTGCTTCCGCTTGGGGCGGTAAATTTCGGTGGCGTAGCCGAGTTGGGCTTCGGCGCTGAAGCCGACCGTTTCGCTGAGGGTGGGGTGGGGGTGGACCGACTCGGCGAGGTCGCGAGCGGTGCAGCCCATTTCGATCGCGAGGACGGCTTCGGCGATCAGCTCGCCGGCGCCGGCGCCAACGATGCCGCAACCGAGGACGCGCTCGGTCACTGGGTCGACGATCAGCTTCGTGAGGCCGTCGGTGCGGCCGTTGGCAATCGCGCGACCGCTCGCTTGCCACGGGTACTGGGCGATTTCGACCTCGCGGCCTTCACGCTGTGCTTGGTCGGCGGTGAGGCCGGCCCAAGCGATTTCCGGGTCGGTGAAGACGACGGCGGGGATGGCCGCCTTGTCGAAGGCCGCCGGTTCGCCGGCGATCACTTCCGCCGCCACTTTGCCTTCGTGCGAGGCCTTGTGGGCCAGCATCGGCTCGCCCGCCACGTCGCCGATGGCGAAGATGTGCGGGTCGCTCGTCCGTTGCTGGTCGTCGATTTCGACGAAGCCCTTTTCGTTGATCTTAGCCTTCGTGTTCTCGAGTCCAAAACCAGCCGACTTGGGGCGGCGGCCGACCGAGATCAGCACGCGATCGTAGGTGTTGGTGAATTTGGCGCCGTCGGGGCCTTCCATCTCGACTTCGATCTTGCCGCCGACGTCGGTGACGCCGAGCACCTTCGTGCTGAGCATGATCGCGTGGAAATGTTCGCGGAGGCGCTTCTCGAGCGGCTTCACCAGATCGCGGTCGGCGCCGGGGAGGAGGCCGTCGAGAAGTTCAACAACCGAGACCTTCGAACCGAGTTCGCTGTAGACCGAGCCCATTTCGAGGCCGATGTAACCGCCGCCGACGACGAGCAGCGATTCGGGGATGTCGGCGAGCGCGAGGGCGCCGGTCGAATCCATCACGCGGTCGGAGCCGATCTGGAACATCTTCGGCATCGCGGGGGTCGAGCCGGTGGCGAGGATGCAGTGATCGAAGGTAATGCGTCCATCGCCGCCGTGAGTGGCGGGGTCGCCCCCTTCAAGCTGCAGCGTTTGCGAATCGACGAAGATGCCGCGGGCGTTGACGACTTTCACCTTGCGACGCTTGGCGAGTTGGCCGAGACCGCCGGTGAGGGTGGCGATCACCTTCTCTTTGCGTTCGCGGATTTTGTCGATGCTGAACTTTGGTTGCGGGAACTCGACGCCCCACTCGACCATCTCGCGGGCTTCGCTGATGACCTTGGCGACGTGGAGGAGGGCCTTCGACGGGATGCAACCGCGGAGGAGGCAGGTGCCGCCCAGGCGAGGATCGGCTTCGACGATCGTAGTTTCCAGCCCGAGGTCGGCAGCCATGAAGGCCGCTGCATAACCGCCGGGACCACCGCCGAGCACGACTACTTGCGAATGCATACCTCTCCTCAGTTCCTTTTCGTTGGCCTTCTCTCGTCGGCCGCGTCTCGATGGACGACTGAACCTAGCTGATCTAACCCTCGCGAACCCATCATTTTAACGGGGGGCGGGGTTCTCACAATGGCATGGCGCCGGGGTGGGAAACGGGCTGTTACCCGCGGGAACGGGCGATGGCGGGGGATGACGGAACCTTAATGATGCGGGGCGGGGAGCGGCGGGGCGGCCTGCGAGTTAGCCCCAGCGGATGGGACTTAACGGGCCTGGCGGGGTAGGGCGTTTTTGGCGGGGCCGGACGGGGAGCCTGGCGGCTGGCGGGGCCTTCAGTATCTCCGTGCGTGGAACGAATTCCTACTCCCTATTTTACGCAGAAGGGGGGCGGTGGTTTTGCGCAGATTGGCGGGGCGGGGGACCGGAGGGATGAACCCTCCGGCTCGCTGGTCATTTTTTGAGGAGGTGGCGGAGGGCGGGTTCTAGTTCCGGGTGCTGGAACTGGTAGCCGGCCGATTGCAGGGCCTGGGGGGCGACGCGGGTGCTGGAGAGGAGCAGGGCGTCTCCCATTTCGCCGAATAGAAGCTTTACGGCAAACGCGGGCATCGGGAGCACCGTGGGGCGGCCGAGGACCCGGCCGAGAGTTTTCGTGAAGCTGAGGTTGGTCGACGGATTGGGAGCGACGACGTTCACCGGGCCGACGACGGGCTCGCTGCGGCTGAGGAGGAAGATGATCGCGCCGACGAGGTCGTCGATCGTGATCCAGCTCATAAACTGCGCGCCGCTGCCGACCTTGCCGCCGAGGCCGAGCTTGAACGGCGTGAGCATCTTGGCCAACGCGGCGCCGTCGGCGCTGAGGACGACGCCAATGCGGATGTTCGTCACCGGAATGCCGGCGTCGCGGGCCGGTTGCGCCGCCGCTTCCCACTGTTGGCAGACCTTGGCGAGGAAGTCGTCATCGGGTGACGAGTGCTCGGTCATCACGTCGGCGCCGCGGCTGCCGTAGTAACCGATGGCCGAGGCGGAGACGAAGACGCGCGGTTTGCGTTCCAGATGGGCGAGTGCGTCGGCGATGAGGTGCGTTCCTTTGACGCGGCTGTCGAGAATCTTCTGCTTGAACGCTTCGGTCCAACGGCCTGCAGCGATGTTCTCGCCGGCGAGGTGGACGACGGCGTCGATCCCTTCGAGCTTCGCGCGATCGATCTCGCCGCGGTCAGGATTCCAGTAGAGTTCGCGGGCTTCGTCCTTCACTGGCCGGCGAACGGCAGCGACTGGCTGGGCGCCGAGCTTGGTGAGTTCAGTCGCGAGTCGCGATCCAACGAGGCCGCTGGCGCCGGTGATGAGAACGCGCTGGTTGGCGAGCGATGGCATGGAGATAAGCGGGGTTAGAGTTTAGTGGGCAGTGGGCAATTAAGCCGCCGTTACGCGAGACGTGCCTGCATAAAGCGTTCCGAAGTTCCCCGTATTAGCCCGTATTTCAGAACCCTAACGCCTGAACCCTCTAGCGTCGCTTTTCCTGATACTCCTTGCTCGCCCGTTCGAGCGTGCGGCGCTCGCGCCAGGTGAGGCTGTCTTTGCCGCTGCGTTGGATCTTTTCGAGGATGACGTCGACTTGCTGGGCTAGCGAGTCTTCCGCGTCGTCTTCGTCAGGGGCATGGACGCGGAGCTTAGGGCGCCGCTTGAGCGATTTGAGGGAGAGGTTCGAGAGCTTCTCGCTGATGGAGCGGGTCGCGTCCGCTCCGTAGTAGAAATAGTAGGTAGCATACGCGGCGCCCGCGAGGTGGACCGTGAACGCAACGGCTCCGTATTGGGCGATGGCGCCCTGCATATCCATCGCCACGCCGATGAGCGCGGCGACCCACGCCGGCATCGGGAACAGGAACATCATCTGGATTTGCATGTGGGGGTAGTTGAAGGCGAACAAAATGAAGATCGCCGTCGTCGCCCCCGAGGCTCCCACGACAGTCGAGAGCGCACCCTGAAGCGTGCAAATCAGCGACCAGACGAGCCCGCCGATGATGATCGAACTGAGATAAAAGAAGAGGAATCGAGCGCGACCGTAACGCTGTTCGATGTAGTTGCCGAAGATTCCCAGGACGACCATGTTGAACAGAATGTGCTTGATGTCGTTTGGGTTGTGAGCGAACCCATACGTCAGTAGGCGGTAGGCTTCCCAAGGGCGGCTCCACCAATCGGATCGGAGCTCAATCATGCCCGTTAGGGCTGGGAAGAGGAGTTGAGCGATATACACGCCAACCGTAATCAGGAGTAGTTGTAGCGTCGCCGTCGATGGCGCGCTGAGCCGGAAGCCCGATTCGTAGTCGCGGGCGTATTCTCGGTCGTAAAGTCCCATGGCGGCTGCTGACTATTGATTCGCCGGAGGCGGCGGAATGGATGCGGAGCGGGCCCTCGAATTGTACGTCGGCGGGGCCGGCGAGGGCGTCAGAGGGGAAGGTAGCCGCAGAAAGACGAGGGGGGAAGGCGGAACCTGGGCGGGACTGTTGCGGTGCGGAAGAAGGCCCAAGCCGGAGGCCCACGGCCTCCGGGAGGCGGGCCGGGGAGGGATTGCAGCGCGTTTGGCGGGGTTGCCCGGAACGCGTGGCGGTCCGATTGAGGCGAAGAATCTCGGGGGTGAGCCCTAAAGACCGCGGGGGATGAACCCCGCGGCTTGCTTGGCCGCTAGGGGATGGGGGTGAGAATCGAGTTGCGCGCCGGGGCGGGGGAGCGCTTGTTGATTTCTTGCAGCTCCGCCAATTGCTCAGCGATCAGCGTTTGGGCGCCGGCGGCGTTTTGCTTGAGGAGGTTGCCGATTTGAGCCTGGCCGTTCGCGATCTGCGAATTGATCTTCGCCAGCAGGTTCTTGATGAACGCGAGGTCGCGCTGCATGTGCGCGAGGTCTTCGGAAACTTCGCCCTTCTCCTTCGTGCGAAGGGCTTCGAGCTTCTTTGCACTCGCCTGGGCGGCGGTGAGATCGGCAATCTGCTGCTTCAGCTCGGCGATGTCGGCCTCCATCACGGAACGCTCACGCATCTTCTCGGGGAACAGATAGCTGTAGTCGCGAAGCGGGCGGTTGTAGAGCGTCTTCACTACCTTCGACGGATCGGCTTTCGCGTCGTCTGGGCCGATTTCATTTCCGGCTTCGTCGAACGTGGCGCGGTGATACTCGTCGTCGTCAGGATTCGCGGGCGTCCCTTGGCGGACGTACTCGTTGACCGTCGACGCGGGCAGGAGCGCTTTGAGGGCGGCTTCATCGAGTCCGGCGAAGAGGGCGTGGTTGTCCGCCGGCATCAGCTCATACAGGCTCCAGGTTTTCTTGGTCTGGATCGATTTGACGATGCGACCGCCGGTGAACGGGTTGAGGGCTTGGACGGGCTCAAGCAATACGGCCGTTTCGTTCGCATTGGCGACTTTGAATTCGCCGATGTACTGGGCGCCTTGGTCAGGAGCGGCGGGATTAGGGGCGCCGTTCTCGAACGCATAGACAATGGCGCCGACGGGCAGGCCATGGCCCTGGGGCGCTGCGGGAGCAGCAGCGGCGGCAGGGGCCTCGGCGCTTGGATCAGCGATGTCGGGATCGACCGCCGGAGCCAGCTGCGCCGGGGCAATCGTGACAGCGACCTGGCCCGTTTTCTGATCGATGCCAGTAGGGGTCGCGTTGCGCCAGACCTTGCCCCGGGCGCGTGAGAGATCTTGCAACCGCGTGATCCAGACGTCGAGGCTCGGCATGCGGCCTTCGGTCTCGGCGTCGTACGGCGTTTCACCGCCAAACGTTTCAGAGTTGAAGACGCGCATCACGGCTGGGTCGCTGCTGATCGTTCCGCGGCGCAGTGCGTAAACGTCGGCCTTCAGGTTGTCTAACTGCGCCTGTTTCGCATTGATGTTCTTGCGAATGTTGCGATTGAGGCGGAACGTTTCCATGCCCAGGAAGAGCGTGGCAATCGACATGAAGAAGATGCTGAGCAGCAGGAGCATCTGGGCCCAGTGCCAGTTCTTGATGCTCATGATGATCGTGATCAGACCGATCAGGACCACCAAGAGAACGACGATTTGCAGAATGAGGGCCAAGGGAATCTGTTCCTGCGCTGCGGGCCGCTGGGTGGCTATTGACTGTTAGCTGTCGGCTATCAGCCAGACGGAATCTCTGCGGACGTTGCTCGGCGATTCTGATTGGCTGATAGCCAATAGCTGATAGCCGACGGCCGCCCTTCAGGCGTCAAACCTGGAGGATTGGGGAAATTGTGCAGCTTTGATGTTAAGTGGCCTGCTTGGCAGCGTCAAGTTTTTGCGGGGCTGCGACTTGCGTCGCGGCGGGTGACCATTGTTTTGGGGGGAACGGGGCGATTTTGCGGGCAATCCACGGAGGCTCGGAGGGCACGAAGGAAGTCAATAAGCAAATACGGGAGAAGTCTGGCCAGGACGCCGCGCGGCCCGAGGGAAGGGCTCTTCATGCCTTCGCGTCTTCGTGGTTCGCTCCCAGGGCAGCGAGCAAGGCGTCGATCATTACCGGGGTGTGGCTGGCGGTGAGGCTGAGGCGGAGGAGGGATTCGCCGGGGGGGACCGAGGGGGGGCGGATCGCGGGGACCCAGAAGCCGGCGTCGTGGAGTCGGCGGCTGAGGGCGACGGCGTCGGCCGCGGCGCCGACTTCGATCGGGATGATCTGGCTGGCCGAGTCGCCGGTCCGCCAGCCAGCCGCTTGGAGGCGTTCGCGGAGGTTTGCGGCCGTGGCGAGTAGCTGCGTGCGACGCTCGGGTTCAGCGGCGACGATATCGAGGGCGACAATCGCCGCTGCGGCGGTCGACGCCGGTTGAGCGGTCGAGAAAACGTAGCTGCGGGCCCGATTCGCAAGATAATCGATGAGCGCCTGCGGCCCGACGACGAACCCGCCGGCGGCGCCGAGGGCTTTGCTGAGCGTGCCGATGCGGATGACGCCGTCCGGTTCGATGCCGGCAGCTTCGGCGAGCCCGCGGCCGCGCGGGCCGAAGACGCCGGTGGCGTGGGCTTCGTCAAGCAGCAGCATCGCGTCGTAGCGGCGCGCAAGCGCGGCGACCTCGGCGAGCGGCGCCACGTCGCCATCCATACTGAACAGGGTGTCGGTCGCGATCAGCGAGCGGCGGGCCATTGGGGCGTGGGCGGCGAGCAACTCGGCGAGATGCGCGGCGTCGTTGTGGCGGTAAATGTGCGTCTCGGCGCGTGAGAGCCGGCAGCCGTCGATGAGGCTGGCGTGGTTCTTGGCGTCGGCGAAGATCGCATCACCGCGATCGGCGAGAGCGGGGACGACGCCCGCGTTCGCGGCGAACCCCGAAGGGAAGAGGAGGGCGGCTTCGGCGTGTTCGAATTCGGCGAGCCGGCGTTCGAGTTCGGCGTGAATAGTGGAACGGCCGCAAACCAGCGGGCTGGCGCCGCGGCCGACCCCGGTCGTGCGGCAGGCCTCGGCAGCCGCGGCGGCGAGGCGGGGATCGGCGGCCAGGCCAAGATAGTCGTTCGAGGCGAAGTTGATCAGCGGCCGGCCGGCGACTTCGATCGTGGCGGTTTGCCGGTCAAACGGCGCCGGCAGCTCGCGCAGCAGATCACGCTGACGGAGGCCTTCCAGTTCAGCGTCGATCCAATCAAGCGGAGCCATGGAGCTAACCGGGGCAAGTAGCCGCCGGTCAACGACCGGCCGGAGCGGAGGGGGAGGAATTTATGATTTAGGATTTCTGATGTGGGGAGGATGCGGGCGACTCCGCTAAGCAAATCGGCAATCATCGATCCTACATCATACCTTTCCCGGTTTCGCTCCGGCGGGTCGTTGACCCGCGGCTGCTGGCGTGACAGCAGGCCTCTGTAACGGCCCCGTAACATGCGGTTTGACAGGGGGCGGCAGGTGCGGAAGAATGCGCGCCGGAACCTTTTCGGGGAACTTTCTCCGCCGCCCAGGCATCTACATTCTCCAGAGAAGAGCGTGAATCCAACGGTCCCCACCGACGCCGAGCTAGTCGAGGCCGCCCGCGCGGGCGATCGCGCTGCGTTTGGCGAGTTGGTGGGACGGTACCAGGATCGGCTCTTCAACACGATGCTGCGGATTGCCGGCACGCGCGAAGACGCCGCGGATGCCGTGCAAGATGCGTTCGTGCAGGCTTACTTGAAGCTCGACGCCTTTCGGGGCGATTCGCAGTTTTTCACGTGGCTGTACCGCATTGCGATGAATCAGGCGCTGACCCGCCGGCGACGAGCCCAGCCGATGGCGTCGATCGACGCGGCCAAAGAGGGAGCCGGGGAGGAACCGATGGACGAAACAGCGGCGCCGGGCGAGCAGATGCTCGTCGACGAGCGGGCCGAGCAGGTTCACACGGCCTTGGCGGAACTGGGTGACCAGCACCGGAAGATCCTGGTGCTGCGGGAAATGGAAGGGTGTTCGTACGAGGCGATTGCGGAGATTCTAGAATTACCGGTCGGAACCGTGCGGAGCCGGTTGTTCCGCGCGAGGTTGCAACTTCGCGACCGGCTGCGGAGCATGTGGGGCGAGGAAGCCCCGCAGGCGGGTTGAAATCAAAAACATTCCACTGAACTAATGACGGCTCAGGGCAACAACGACGACGAATTCGACGACGAACTCCTCAGCGCTTATGTCGATGGGGAGCTGACGGCGGCGGAGCGTGCGCGCGTTGAGGAGCGGCTGCGGAACGATCCGCTCGCTGCGGCGCTTGTCGATGAGCTGCGATCGCTGTCGAACGAGATTCAGCGCTTGCCGCGCGAGCCGCTGGGGCTCGACCTGCGTGCGAGCGTGTTGGCTGAGATTGATCAGGCTCGCGCCGATCTTGCCACGCATGGTCCGGCGACGTTGCCGGAGCCGCCGATTGATCGTTGGGCGGGGATTCGTCGCGGGCTCGTGTGGTCGGCCCTGGCGATTGCTGCGACGGTCGTGATCGCGATCTTCCAACCGCCGGAAGAAAAGCACGCGGGCGAAAACGTGGCGAAGGCGAAGAAGGCGCCCGTGATGGCTACTCCTCCGCAAGAGGAAGCTGAGCAGCTATCGCGGGAGAACGTCGCGGAGCTACGTCGCGCAGATCAGTCGGATAAGAGTCTGCTCGCGGAACAGTCGCACGAGCCGCTGGCCGCTGACAAGCAGAAGGCGGATGAAGTGCCGCCTGGGTTTCGCGCGCAGCTGAGCGCCGCGCCGCCGGCTCCGCCCGCAGGCGAGCCGACGACGCTCGGTTTCGATGCTGCAGCTGCTCCGGCGACTGTCGCACCGGCAGCACCGATGTCGGAAGCAGCGAGCGCGCCGGCCGATGCCTTGGCGACGGAATCGTCCGGGGCGGGCGGCGCTAGGGCGCTGGAATTTAAAGAAGCGTCGCCGGCCGCCGATGCGGCGCTCGCCGCAGCGGAGCCGATGAGCGATGCACCGGCGGAACGGTTTGGCATGGCTGGTGGCGCCGGCGGCGGGGGGATGCCGAGCCTCGGCAAGAAGGCCGAAGAGGTTGTGGCGACCGACGAATCTCAGCGCGCGGCGCTAAAGGCGCTCAAAGCGAGCGAAACGGAAGGAGCGACGACCGTCACGCTCGAACTCGCCAAGCCAGAAGGCGCCGAGTGGTTCCGCGAGTTGCTCGCGAAGAGCGACATTGCCGCGGCGACGCCGTCGCAGAGCGAAGGGGGCGAGCTTGGCAGGCCGCTCGCGCGCGGCATGCAGGCCCGAGGGGGTGCGGTTGCCGCGCACGACAAAGCGGAGCCGGCAGACGCCGTGAGTCGCCAACTCACGAACGACGGAGCGTTCGACAACGAAGCAGATCGTTCCGAACTCGCCGATTCTAAGACCGAAGCGAAGAATGGGGCGCCGGGCGATCGATTTTACTTCTATAGCCAAATGTCGCCGGCGCTCGGAGTGGAATTGCGCTCGCGGAGCGGCGGCGATCAACAGATGGTGTGGGTCGAGGCGTCGTCGCAGAAGATTGAGCAGCTGCTCGCCGCGTGTCGCGCGACGGGGGCGATGGTGTCGGCGGTGAGCGTCGACGGCGCTGCCGCGGTCGATGCAACCGCGCCGCAGCAAACGGGCAAACCGCAGGCGGGCGTTGCCGGCGCTGGTCAGACTGCGGAGGCGGCGGCGCCGTTCGGTGGTTTGGCGGCGTCTAGCAGCGCCGCGCCCGCAGAAGCCGCTTCTGCGGACGCGCGGGTGCGGGTGTTGTTTGTGTTGCAATCGCCGCTGGTGGAAGCATCGCCCGTGGCGCCGGCGGCGCTTCCGACCATTGCTCCGCCAGCGACTGGTGAAGCACGCTAGATCGCTAGGCCTGTCGTCCCCTCTAGCCCCGGGCTCCGCCCGTGGGTCGCGAACCTAACTTTTTCTGCTAAAGCCCCATTCTTGCCCGCCTGAAGTTCGTTGGACAGACGATTTTTCGACAAGGGAATGAGGGCATTTGGGCGAACTCAATAAAAAACCCCCACCGTTTCTGGCAGGGGTTTCTAACTGATTCGGGCTTACTGTTCTGAGTTCACTGGCCTATCCAACTAGTGTTTTGACCGCCTCAGAGACTTGGAGCTTCGATAGCGCCGCAATATTCTTGTCTTTGCAGAAGCTCTTGTAACGCTTGAAGACCTGATTCAACGCCTCACCTTTCTGAACCTGATTGGTGAAGTCTAGAAGTACATCCATTGGGCCATCGGTCTTCTGCTTAGCTTCGTAGATGAAGTGGAGCGCCTTACCCTTTACAACTAGGCCTTTCCAAGCACTGACCATTCTTTTGGCCGGAGCGTTGTAAATCAGTTCACTAGGGCCGAAGAGCTTGGCGAACTTCAATTTTGACAAGGGAAGTTTGTGGGCTGAACTCACCCAACTTAAATACTCTTCATAGGCATCGGCAACAGCTAGGCAATAAGACGAACTTGCCCTAGAAGTGAATTGGGCTTTCCACTCTTCGCCCGAATTCATCGTTTTGCCCACAACCGTTTCAATGATTTCTTGTTTGTGATAAACGGTCTTTCGCAGCAGGTTGTATAAGACCGGGCTACCATCTTCTGCCCTCAACTTTTCTTTGTCCAAGACTGTAACGATTTCGCGCAGGTTCATTCCTGAATCAATCAGTTGCTTCGCTCTAGTCGTCGCTTCTGAAGAGATAACTTTTTTGCGGCGCTCATTGGCCCGTTTGCTGTAGCTCTTGGCAGAGAAGTAATGGATGACAGAGAGAATGTCATTGGTCAGAGTCTCATCGTCGGTAATTTCCTCTTGGGCGAAGTAGATTGCTTCAATGCCCTTGCTCTTGAATATCTTTTCGCACAGAGCGGCCGAGAATCTTACCAATCTGTCTTTGTTTTCGACCAGTAGAATCGAATTGTCCCACTTGCCGGCCAAGACTTCATCTAGGAGCTTGTTCAGAACTCTGCGCTCGAAGTTCATGCCGCTCCCTTGTTCCGAGTAGATTTTGCAAGGCAGTTCGGGATATCGGGCTTGGGCTTCGTTTTTGAGCCTATCAATCTGCCGAGTTAGGTCGCTTTGCCCATCATTCTTTTCTGTCCCATCTTTGAATTTGATGGACGATTGGGCAGAGGTGCTAACCCGACAGTAGCACAGACAGACTTTGGTTGAGCTTTCCTCAGACTCACCATTCGACATAGCTACAACATCAGAGCGAAGCCATCGACGTTGACCAGTTAGGCCAACCCTGTAGCACTTGAGAATTGCATCAGGACCACTAGACCAACGCCTAGCAGTGTTTTCATGAACGCCTAAAAGCCTGCAGACTTCACGCAATGGGATTAACTGAGACTTTGGGGGAAGAACTGGCCCAACATCTTCTTTGCGTTCTGAAGGGCGATTAGAGGCCTTAGAAGAGATTTCTTGGAGTTTGGCCCCTCCCTTACCTTTTTCTCTGTCAACGTCTTTCGTCTGGGGCGCCTTTAGAGACGGCGCAGCATTACACTTAGCCTTAGCCATTGCAGTAACACCCTTACTGTCGTGGTTAGGCGGCTGGTCGTGTTAGCGCACTTCCAGTCGCCGAATTATTTAGCCGGCCATGTTTAGAGATTGGCACGGACTACTAGGAGCAATGGTAAGCTTTCCTAATCAGGGGGTAGCACCACGCGCGACGATGCTTGCCGGAATGGATGCCGACCCCCGGGCGGAGCCCGGGGCTAGAGCGGCGCGTACTTCGTCGCATCGCATGCGGTCGCTTCAAGCGTGCGGCGTCATCGGGTAGACTGGCGTCACTTCAATTCCAGTCGACGTGCCTCCGCTGGCCCGGCTCAACGCCACCGCACCGCAGGGTTTTCCCATGGCAGACGTGACCATTCGCATGCGCCCCAACGGCCCCTTCCTCGTTGAAGGGCCTTTCAAGTTGCTCGATTCTCAAGGACGCGAGTACAAGCTTGATCCTGCGAAGCCGGCGTACGCTTTGTGCCGCTGCGGCCACTCGGCGAAGCGGCCCTTCTGCGATGGGGCTCACAAAGGTTGCGACTTCGTCTCCGACGAACAAGCGCCGGTGCTTGAGTAGACCTCCGCGTGCCAGCAGTGGCGCCCCGTAGTTCCGCTCCGGCGGATCGTTGATCCGCGGCTGCCGACAGCTTATCCCCCGTCGGCGCGCGAAAGTTTGGCGGTTGGCGCGATCGGCGCGGGGCGCCGGACTCGCGAAGATTGCGGCGAATAACGGTGTTGCCGTGGCGCCGCGAGAGAACTCCGCTCTTTTCCACCGCGGCGCCCCTTGCGCCTTGTGGTTTTGCTCGTCGCTAGCGTGATAGAATCCGCGGCCCCGACGAGGCGAGCGTCTCGTCGGCGTATGGAATCTCACGCTGCAAGGAGCGATCTGCATGGCCGCCGGAAAGAACGACTCTGACACCGCTGTTGCTGAAGGAGCGTCGTCGACCGACGAAGCCGCAGGACGGTTCGTCGGACAATGGAATCGCCTGGTCAGTACGACCAATTGGGAAAAGGGGCGAATCATCTGCGAATGGCGCGAAGCGCTGCTCGCCTCCGGCGCTGCGGTCACCGAGTACTCCGATGAAGCGTGGTCGAACCTCGTCGGCCGCGTCACGAGCCAGCACGTCGGCCGGTTGCGTCGCGTCTACCAACGCTTCGGCGACGCGTTCGATCAGTACCAAGGCTTGTTCTGGAGCCATTTCCAAGCGGCGATTGATTGGGAAGACGCCGAGATGTGGCTCGAAGGGGCGATCCACAATGGCTGGTCGGTCTCGCAGATGCGCGGCCAGCGTTGGGAAACAGTCGGCAAGCCAAGCGAAACGATGCCGGCCGACGACGAGGAAGCTGCCGGCGACGATGAAGAGGCGCCATGGCTCGGCGAAGACGAGTCGGAGATGGCGTCGCGCGAAGATGCGATCACCGGCGAATCGGCCGAGGTGAAGTCGGTCGAAGGGACCGCCAAGCGGACGAAAGAAGAGTCGGACGAAGAAGAGGGCGAAGAGGCGGAATCAGAAGGGGGCGAGTCGAGCTCGTCGTCGTACGATGACGAATCGCCGAAGAGCCAAAAGAAAGAGCGGACCCGGCTGAGCGTTGAAGTGGGCGACCTGCCCGACGACATTGCCGATGCGTTTGAACAGTTTAAGCTAGCAATCATTACCCAGCGTCGGTTAGAGTGGGCCGAAACGACGCCGGAGTCGGTAATCGAGTGCCTCGACGCGTTGCGTCAACTGACGCTTGCGCCGATGGATGCGTAGGTCAGGCCTTTAGCCTGACGGCGTGACGTTAGACGTTGCGATGGAACAGAAAAGCCGCGGAGCGAAAGCTCCGCGGCTTCTTTTGTTGCGCTGTTGTTTTACTTCTAGCCCCGGGCTCCGCCCGGGGGTCGGTTTGCAGTAGGGTCGACGTTCCATCGGCATGGAAAGCGACCCCCTGGCGGAGCCAGGGGCTAGGGCGTTACGAGGTGCTGGCCGCGTATTGTTCGGCGTAGTCGAGCGTCCACTGCTCGATCATATTCTTGAACGCGTCGAGGTCGGCGTCTTTCAGCAGGTGGTAGTGATTGCGGCTGAAGTTCTCTTTATTGCGGACGGCGCCCTTCGCCACCACGTCGAGGACGTGGTACTGGTTGTGAGGGCTGACCAGAATCTCCAAGCGGCTGAAGTAGTTCTCGCGCCGGCCATGGCTCATGCCGAAGTCGTCGCGGCGGATGGCGCCTCCCCATCCCTTGTCGCTGATCACTGGTTCGTAGTTGAAGCCCGGGAAGTTTTCAGCGAGCTGCTTGAGGCAACTTTCGATGTGGTCGTTCAGGATGTTTCGATAGCTCGCGTGGAGCCGGCGGCATTCCTCTTCGCTAAGGGCCTTGGCGGCCTGGGCCTGAGCCTCGGCGTCGCGGGCCTGCTGGCCGCGGAGGGTGGCGCGTTGAAGTCGTTCGCGGAAGTCCATGGATGGGCGAAGGGGCGATGATGGAACGGGAGGGAATTTTAGCCCCAGGCTCTGCCCGGGGTAGCACTACGCACGACGATGCCTGTCGGAATGGATGCCGACCCCCGGGCGGAGCCCGGAGCTAGGGGGCGGCGTGCCTGCCGTATTTATCGTAGGCGCTCGCTCAAAAACTACAACCGAGCCGTGCCGTCAGGCCTTGCAGCAGCAGGTCGTTGTCGTGGGGTCCGGTGGCGTCGTCGAAGAATTGGCCCTGGTTGAGCCAGTCGTTTAGCTCATACCCGAGTGTCCCCGACCAGCGGCCATATTTCATGTTCAGGCCGATGATCGCCTGGAACGCGAGGCCGCCGAAGTCGCGGCTGTCGACGTCGACGACGTAGTTCGAGTTCGTCGTGCTGCCGTTCTGCGTGTTGGCGATGCGGGTGACGTCGTCGACGTCCCAGTGGCCGATGAGGTACGCCGCGTAGAAGTTGGCCGCGAGGTTGAACTCGCACGCTTCGCTGCGATAAAGGTTCAGGCCGTTCTCCAGGCCGAGCTTCGGGCCGATGCCCCAGAAGTCGTTGGTCATTGCCTCGTTCACTTGGCGATGGAGCGGCGCGCCGTTGTCGATGTAGTTGGCGTCGAACTGCGAGTCGATGCTCTGATTGATCCAGCCGGCGCGGAGGCCGACGATGGGCCGCAGCATCAGCGATTCGCTCGGTTGGAAGCGGCGGCCGAGATCGAAGTCGAACATGTTGTAGTCGATTTCGGCAGCGACCTGGCCGACGTCGAAGTAGCTTGTTGGCGCCGGGGGCTGGTTCATCTTGGCGCCCATGAACGCCCCGGTCAGCTGGCCGGTCGCGGAGTCGGACGTGTTCGTGTGGAACCGCGTGTAGTAGAACCGTGCGTCGAGATCGCCTTCATGCGACACGCCCGCGCGGAAGCCGGGGTCGAAGCCATACTCAATCGTGCGGTACGCGATGAACTGATTGGCCGGATTGCTGTTCTGATCGAGCGTCCAGTCGACGGTCTCCGTCGCCTTCCAATAAAGGAAGTCGCCGAAGAACTCGAGCGCGTGGGCGCTCGCGTCGTGGCAGAGGAGTTGCCAGCTGAGCGTTAGAAAGAGAATGATACGCCGCATGACGCCCCCTGTAATGTGAGGTCGCCGTGCATCGGTAGTTGCTGGAACGTCGGCAGTCGCTGTTGGTTGGCCCACCACTCGAGTTCATAGCCGAGATGAATCGCCGTCGACACGTGGCCGGGGCGACTCCACCGCAGGCCGAAGAAGTAGCGGATCATCAACGTGCCGAGGGCCGAGTCTTTGACGGTGGTGGTGATGCTCTCCGCGGGGTAGATGAGGAACGGATCGTGTTGGAAGCGGTCGGTGACGTTCCAGACGCCATTCATGAAGGCGCCGGAGAACGAGCCGACGAGGCTGAGGCCGCTCTCCTTCACGCCCCAACGGCCATCGATGCCGAACGCGGGGCCGAGGCCCCAGTAGTCGTGCTGAACGTCGCCGGTCGCGTGCAAGCCGATGAGCGGGTTCTGCCAATCGGTTTGGATCGATTGGTTGATAATCGCGGCCTTCAAGCCGAGCGTGGGCCGGACGGAAAGCGTCTCCGTGAGCGGGATGTCGCGACCGGCGACGAGGTCGATCGTGTTGTAATCGAGTTCCCACTTGATCGACGCAGCAGTGAAGAGGAACGCGTCGAGGCCGCTGGTAAAGCCGCTGAACGATTCGGGAAGGATGAGGTGGGCGCCGTCGGCGATCGAGGAGGTTTGCTCGGTGGGGAAGTAAGTCCAGTAGAGCTGTGAGCTCCAAAGCGACTCGTCGGGAGTGAAATCGAACCCCGCGCGGAGGCCGGCGTTCCAATCGAAGTCGACTTGCGCGGGGGTGAACGTATCGGTTGAAGTCGCGGGATCGGAACTGATGACGCTGGCCCAGACGGAGGAGGTTTCTTGAGAGGCTTGCCAGGCGAGCACGTCGGCGAACGGCGCAAGCTGCTCGGCCGCGACGGCGCTTGCGGCGTCGACGGCGAGTAAAAGCAACAAGAGATAGTTCGTGAAACGTGGCATGCAGAATCGGTTAACGCATCAAATCCAACTTCCAGGCGAGCCGCTGGCTTGATGCCAGCGGAACTCAATCAAAAATCAAAACTCAGTTCGATGAGCCCTCCCTGCAACGACGTCAGGTTATTTAGCCGCCCCATGTTGAACGAGTAAAACTGCATCTGGTTCAACCAAACCTGCGCTTCATAGCCGAAGCTGATCGCCGCCGTCGTTCCCGCGAACTGCTGCGTCCATTCAACGCCGACGAAGCCGCGGGCCATCGTGGCGGCACCGTCGATGGGGCTCGCATCGATCGCGATCGACGTCGGCGTCCCAATTGTCGTCGAGGTCGGTCCGTCATTTTGGTAACGGTCGCTAAACTTCCAGTGGCCGTACATCACCGCGGCCGAGGGCGACGCAACGAGGCGGAGCGAACGGCTCGACGACGTATGGAGCGGAGCGGTCCCTGTGACGCCGATCGCGGGGCCGATGCCCCAAAAATCTTGCTGCAGATTCTCGACCGCGGAATCGAACAGGTAGACGTGCGAGCCGTCGTTAATCGGGTTCTGCCAGCGCGAGTGAATCGTTTGGTCAATGATCGCCGCCTTCAAGCCGGCGTAGGGTCGCAGCGTGAGCGAGTGGTCGACGACGAAGGTGCGGCCGACTTCAAAGTCGATCGCGTGAAAGTCAAAATCCCAATCGACGGCGGCGTTCTCGTAGTGCGGGCCGAACGACGAGCCGTCGGTGTTATCGACGTAGAAGTTGCCGAGGAACGCAGAGTAGACGGCGCCCGAGGCTTGGTTGGTCGCCTGGGTAGAGAAGTTCGTGTAGGCGAGGCCGACGTCGAAGCCGTCGTTTAGTTGCCGGGCCATGCCGACGCGGAGGCCGGCGTTCCAGTCGAACGGGGCGTCGATCAGTTGGACCGTGCCGCTGTTGGCGATGCCGCTGGGGGGAGCGATCTCTTGGGCCCAGTTATCGGCGGCGCCTTCGCGGACGTTCAAGATGAGCAGGTCGGCGAAGAACGAGACGCGGTGAGCTGGCGACGGCGCTGGTTGGAGGAGAGCGTCGTCGAACGAGACGGGCGTTGCGTGTTCGAACTCCGCGGCGGCGAGCTCACTCGGCTGTTCGAGCACTGGCGGCAGCGGGGCGAGCTCTGCGATCGGCTCCGCAGCGCGAGCGGCAAGCGGACAGGGCGCCAGCAGTAGTAGCACGACTCGCGACAAACCTCGCCAACGGCGTTCGGCACGGTCGCCGAGCACGCAGGTGGAGGTTGGACTCTTCATGCGACTTGAGATAAGCAGGGGCCGCGGCGGCAGTCGGCGTGCTAGCAGTCGACGGCTTCGAGGCGTGATCAGGCGGCGAAATGTCGCGGCAATGTCGACCATATCGGCGCATTTTCGCGCGCGAGTGAAGGTTTGCGCCTGCTGTCGACGGAATATGCAGGCCAAGCTCCGCTAGCAGCGGCTTTGGGCACATTTCCGACTTTCGCTCTGATTGGCTCAACGTTGAAAACCGCGCCAGACGATACCACCCAATGCGTGTGAGGGGGCGCATGCGCCATTGATGGCGTGAGCGGCTCATGGATGAGCCCGATGCGTCGCACGCACTGAGTCATCGAGTTACGACATGTCACCGATGGGAGGGACCCCTCGCGATGTCTGCTAGCTACCTGAGAATTTACCGCGGTCCGGAAGAAGTCAGCACGCCGACGCTGGCTAAGTCGACCGCCGGCAAGCCCTGCGTCACCGCCCCGCTGAGCGAGGTTTTGCCGCTGCTCGCCGACGCCGTCAACAGCCGTCGCACTTGGCTGAGCGACTTCGAGGACGACGAGATCACCCTCTCGGCCGACCTGTACGAAGTGCTGCTGGCCTACCAGTATTACCGTCGTCCCTCGGCCTGAGCGGGAATGCTCGCGACCGAGTTTGAACACCTTCGAAGCAGCCCGGCGCCACCCGCCGGGCTGTTTTCGTTGCGCCTGGTTGCTAAGAATACTGAAGACTGGACAGGATTACAGGATGAGGAGGATCGACAGGATTTCGGAAAGAACGAATTTCATCCCGTCGATCCGCGACATCCTGTTATCCTGTCAAAAAAATCGAACCGCGTTCCAGCGCAGCCTCAGGGCCTGTGCGTTGCGCTGACTGTTAGAGAGAGCGAAAGAGCATGTCGACCGTTGATTCCCAGCTTCCGATGGAGCCTGACGATATTTCCGACCTGATCGCGATGTTGCGCGAGTCGACCGACAAGATGCATGCCGATCGCATCGATCGCGGCGACTTGAAGATCCTCGCCCGTACGATTCGCGAGCTGCGGTACGCGTTCAAGGTGTTCGCCGGCTATCGGGGGAAGCGGAAGGTGACCGTCTTCGGTTCAGCCCGCACGCCCTCCGACGCGCCGGCGTACGTGCAGGCGATGGAACTGGGCAAGGAGATGGCCGACCGGCAGTGGCTCGTCGTCACCGGCGCCGCCAGCGGCATCATGGAGGCGGGGCATCGCGGCGCGGGGCGCGAGAACTCGATGGGGCTCAACATCATGTTGCCCTTCGAGCAGTCGTCGAATGAAATCATTCGCGACGATCCGAAGCTTGTAAACATGAAGTACTTCTTCACGCGCAAGCTAATGTTCGTCAAAGAGTGCGACGCCGTGGTCTGCCTGCCGGGCGGCTTCGGCACGCTCGACGAAGGGCTTGAGGTGCTCACGCTGTTGCAGACCGGGAAACGCGATATGGTGCCGGTCATTTTGCTCGACGAGCCGGGCGGCACTTACTGGAAAGACTTTCACGCGTTCGTCGACAAGCATCTGTGGGGCGAGCGGATGATCTCGCACGTCGACTTCCGGTTGTACAAAGTGTTCGACACCGTCGAGGAGACGGTGGGCGAGATCATGCAGTTCTACCGCGTGTTCCACAGCATGCGGTTCGTGCGGAAGGAACTGGTGTTCCGGCTGCAGCACAAGCTGCCGGAAGAGACGCTTGCGGAGATCAACCGCGACTTTACCGATCTGCTGGCGAAAGGCGAGTTCGTGCAAAGGGAAGCGTTCAAGGAAGAGGCGGACGATTACAGCCTCTCGACGCTGCCGCGGTTGGCGTTTCACTTCAATCGACGCAACTACGGGCGGCTGCGGGTGCTCATTGATCTCATTAACGAGACAAAGCCGCCGGCGATTGAAGAAGCGAAGCGGCATGTTCCGCCGCTATCGTAGCGATGTTTCGTCGACCGAATACTAGTTAGCCGGATTCTAGAGGGCGATATTTGGATAACTCGCTCTGGACGTAGCGGCGCAGTATGTGGTAGTCAGACGGTATAGAGAGTTGGATGGTGGCCGTTTGGCCCGCCTAGGCCCGCGGAGCGTCACGGATGACCGCCTCGGAAACTTCCACTAACACCAGCGAAAAAGGCCGCCTAGCGGGCCTGGATCTCCTCCGTCTGCTCGCCGTGTTGTTGGTGCTCGGTTGCCATATGGAGGCGTTGCCCGAGGGGTGGGATTCGCCCCTGCGGCCGCTGATCCGCGAGTGGATGGACAACGGCGCCCGCGGCGTCGACCTGTTTTTCGTGCTGAGCGGATTTCTCGTTTCCGGGTTGCTGTTCTCTGAATATCGCAAGCGGAATGAGGTTTCGATCACGCGGTTCTACGCGCGGCGGGCCTGGCGGATCTATCCGCCGTTCTTCGTGTTGATCGGCGTGACCCTGCTTCATGCGAGGTACGCACTCAATTGGACGCCGCCTCAGGAGTGGGTACTCGCCGAGGTCTTCTTCCTGCAGAGTTACTTGCAGGGGCTCTGGAATCATACCTGGACGTTAGCGGTCGAAGAGCATTTTTACTTCGTGATGCCGTTACTGCTGGCGGCGATGGTGTGGAGAAATCGTGGCGCGGCGAATCCCTTTCGAGCGGTGCCGCGGCTAGTCGGAGTGGTATTGATCGCAGGAACCGCGATCCGGGTGATGAACTGGAAAATGCGCCCAGAATACAACGTTTACGCTCATACATTTCACACTCACCTGCGGCTCGATTCGCTGTTCTTCGGGACGCTGGTGGCATATGTCTACCATTTCCATGCCGAGTCGTTTCGCCGCATCGCCCATCCGCTCCGGTTCGTGCTCATCGCCGCGGGCGTCGCGTTGCTGTTCTCTCGCAGTTTCATTCCCATGAGCATCGCCTACCTGGTGACGTTCGGGTACGCGCAGTGTTACGTCGGCTCGGCGGCACTGATGATCGGCGTGCTGATGTGCGAGATTCCCAAGAACCGAATGATTACGTGGCTCGCGATGCTGGGCACGTATTCGTATTCGATCTACCTGTGGCACATGACCGTCATGCAGTGGGCCGTGCCGAAGATGCACGGCAGCGTCTCTTGGCCGCTGCGACAGGCCATCTACACGGCGGCCGCGTTCATCATCGGCCTGGGGATGGCGAAAATCGTCGAGGCGCCCATGCTGAAGTTGCGGGATCGTTGGCATCCTTCGCGGACCACCGGCAACGCGGTCGTCAGGCTAACGCCAACGACGGAAGCGGGCCAGTTGCAGCAGGCGGCTTGAGGCGCTTAACGCTTGCTCTCCGATTGCACAAAATCAACCAGCGCCTTCACGTTATCCGTCGGCGCTTGCTGCAGCACGCCGCGGCTCTGATTGAAGAAGTGGCCGGACTGCCACGCGGTCCAGGCCGCACCGCCGTGTGGGCCAGCGTATCGCTGCGTGGCGCCGCCCGGAGGCCGTGGGCCTCCGGCTACTACTGTGTTGGGGAGAGTCGGCGCAGTTTTTCGATGCACCGCAGCACTTCGGCGCGGTGCTTCGCGATGATCATCCATTCCGGCAAGCGGCTCGCCAGCGTGGCGTTGCGAATGCCGAGACGCTTCGCTTCGTCGTCGCTCAAGCCAGTTCGGTGATCGGCTTGAATGTATGATTCCAGGAATGAAAGATGTTCGAGGTTGAACGCCCAAAGAACGTCCCCGCAACAATCCGTTTGCAGCCACAGCGACAGATTGAAGTACCAATCATGCGGCTCATTGTTGTTTGCTAGGGGAGTTGTAAGGCGTTTACTCAAGCCGGGTAACTTGCGTTCGTTGGCGTAGCCGCAGTGTGCGCAGGTAAATCTGCCGGATGACTGGCGAATGGAATCGCCAACTCGCGCTACCTGAGCACACGAATCGCAACGTGGGCATCGCACCAAGAAGAGGTTTGTGAATGAGCCTATCCACGTTCCGTCGTCTTGGTGGCGTGATTGCATACTAGCGCTTGCTTTCCGCATGCACGAACTCAACGAGCGCCTTCACGTTATCTACCGGCGTTTGCTGCAGTACGCCGTGGCCCAAATTAAAAATGTGGCCGGGGCGGTTCGCCGCGGAGGCAAGCACCGCGCGGGCTTGCGATTCGATCGACTCGCGGTCGGCTAGCAAAATCGTCGGGTCGAGGTTGCCCTGCACGGCGCGGTCGTAGCCGACGGTGCGCCACGCGTCGGCCAGGTCGATTCGCCAGTCGACGCCGATGACGTCGCCGCCCGCTTCGGCCATCAGCGGCAGCAGCGACGGGTTGCCGGTGCCGAAGTGAATCAGCGGGGCGCCGGGCGAAAGGCCGTCGGCGATGCTACGAACGTGCGGCAGCACAAACGTACGGTAGTCGGCGGGCGAGAGGCAGCCGACCCAGCTGTCGAACAGTTGCACCGCCTGAGCGCCGGCGGCGATCTGGGCGTTCAGGTAGCGGGTGATCGATCGCGACAGCCGCTCCATCAGTTCTCGCCATGCCGCCGGTTCGCGGTACATCAGCGTCTTCGTGTGGAGGAAGTTGCGGCTGCCGCCTCCTTCGATCGCGTAGCTGGCGAGCGTGAACGGGGCGCCGGAAAAGCCGATGAGCGGAATGTGCTCAGGCAAATCCTTGCGAGTTTGCGTCACGGTTTCGAAGACGAAGTGGAGCGACTCGGTGCTTTCGAGTTCGATCACTCGCGACACGTCTTCCGATTCGCGGACCGGGTTGTGGATTTGCGGGCCGTCGCCGGGGGCGAATTCGAGATCGAGGCCCATCGGTTCGAGGATCGGCAGGAGATCGGAGAAGATGATCGCCGCATCGACGCCGAGGCGGTCGACGGCGGTGCACATCACTTCGCTGCAGAGCGTGGGATTCTTGCAGAGTTCGAGGAACGACTGCTTCGCGCGAACTTCGCGATACTCTGCCATGTAGCGGCCCGCTTGCCGCATGAGCCAGATCGGCGTGTAGGGAACCGGCTCGCGGCGGCAGGCCCGCATGAAGGGGCCAGCTTGCGACGGGTGGTTGTCGTGCTGCGTGAGGTCGCGCTGGGCGCCGCGCGGAGCGGCGGCTTGCGTAACGACCGTCGCGTAATGGTTCCAACCAGCGGCGATCGTTTGCTTGCGCTCCAAAATCGACTTCGCCTGCGCGGCTGACTCGGCGACGAGGTGGCCAAGCTTCGGATGGGACGGTTCAAAGTCGACCGGCAAGCCATTCGCGCGGAGCATCTCGCTAGTCGTCGGGCCGACGGAGGCGATGGCCGTTTGGCGGAAGGCGTCGCGAACTTGTTGTTCGAGGTCGAGCTCCTGCGCCACGCGCAGCACGTGCAGCACTTGTTGCGCGGAAGTGAACATCGCCAGGTCGAGTTCGCCGGCAGCGAGGCGCTTGATGTTCTCGCGCAGCGGAGCGGCGTCTTCGGGGAGGTCCCAGCGATAGACTTTGAACGATTCAACGATGGCGCCGCGAGCTTCGAGGCCGGCGACGAGGCTCACGTTCGGCACGCCGTACTCTTGAACGGCGACGGTGAGATTTGCGACCGGGAGCTTCGCATCGAGTTCGGCGAGAACTTCGCGCCAAGTGTTCGGCTCCGGCGCGACGATCGTCGGCGTGATCTGCAACTCGCGCATCACGGCGAGCGGCTTCGGTCCGCGGACGATCGTTTTCACGTCGGCGAGCGCGTCGAGAAAGCGTTGGCGATCGATGTGGCGTTCAACGCGCGCGACCATTTCGCGCGTGCCGACGCCGGTGAGCAAGATCACCGCTTCGATCTGCCCGGTGATGAGACGGTGGCCAAAGTCGACGACCGAGCGATCGGCTTCGACGGGGATTTCGCGCATCGAGGGACTCACGTGCGCGACGCCGCCGAAGCGTTCGATCATCCGCGCCGTGTCGTCGGCTTTGCGACTTTCGAACGAGGCGATGCGAAGTCCGTCGTACGACGGCGGCGATGATCCCATGAAACGGTCGACCTGTGCGTAGTGATGGCGAGCCGTGTTGAGCGACGGCGGCAAGTGTTGGTTAATCGCCCAGTTTATCACACTCGGCGGGCGTCGCCGACTGGCGGGTTTTGCGAGAAATGTCGCGGTTTTCTCGCATAACGGACGCGAGAAATGCGAAAGATGTTAACCGCGAATCTCGCGAATTGATGCGAATAAAATAATTCTGTTCACTCTTGGTCGCGTGCTTCGTTGAGAGTGATCGCGTCGGTTCGTTCTTGCGCGCCAGTGTCAACTAAAATTATTCGTGCTGATTCGCATGATTCGCGGTTCGTACTTCAGTTCGCATTTTCTGATGTGCGCATCAGCACGAGCGCAATCCAAAATGCAAGGCCTAAGGTCACGCGAGCGTCACGCGTTCGACGCTTCACGGTTTGTCAACTACCGCGCGCAACACATTTTGTGGTGTCGCACAAATGCACTGCGCGACGCGCAGAATCCATTCTGCAAAAAGTTGCTTGACACACGACGACAACTCCGCAAAATGACCGCAGGTTCGAACAGGAAGTTTGGTCGAGCGACTCGCTTCCGGCGTGTGTGATTGTGGCCCATCACGCGTCGTGCTGGAGAGTGCTTGGCGGACTTCGTCTCCTGTGGCGGCGCGACTTAGGCTGTGCGTCGCGGTTAGTTGTGTCTCATTTTGCGAGGCGTTGCGCGCATTGCGAACGCCGCCTCTCAACTGGGCACGCAACTTGCCCGTCAGGTCATCTCGATCTGGCGACGCAATTCGGACCAGACCGCTGAGGCGACGCCTGCACTCAGCGTGAAGAACAAAATTTGGCGCTCCTGCGTGGGGGGAATACTCGCAGTGAGAGACGCCATTCGATGCGTTGGGGGGCGACGACTGACTGGATCGACCGTCGGCGAAGTCATTTCGCGTGCCCGGATGTCCTCCCCAGCTTTTTTCGCCGACAAGGCGCCTAAACGGGGCTTGTGGTACCATGCCACAAGCCCCGTTTTTGTTTCATGGTCTCTTATTGCGCCTGCGGAGAGTCGTAGTCGGCTTGTTTGGCGATGGCTCACGCGCTTGTTGCCCTCGGTGCGAATCTCGGCGACCGCGCGCGGCAGCTTGGCGGTGCGATCGATGAGCTTGCGCGATTGCCGGAGTCGCAGCTGATCCGCCGCAGCGGGTGGTTCGAGACCCCCCCGATAGGCGGGCCGACGGGGCAGGGTGCGTTCCTCAATGGCGCGGCCTTGTTGGAGACGGCGCTCACGCCGACAGCATTGCTAGCAGCGCTGCAGCGAATTGAGGATGCTCTCGGCCGCGTTCGCACCGAGCGCTGGGGAGCCAGGGTGATCGATCTCGATCTACTCCTCTGCGATCAACGGACGATCGATGTGGGCGAACTTGTCGTGCCGCATCCGCGCATGGCGTTTCGGCGCTTTGTCCTCGCACCGGCTGCCGCCGTCGCGCCGGAAATGATTCACCCGACCAGCGGCTGGACGGTCGCGGCGCTGCTCAACCAACTGCAGCATGGCGCCAACGTCGCCGCGGTGATCGCGGACGACGAACGGCAGGCTGAAGCGTGGGGCGAGCGGCTGCGTGCTCACTTCCGCGACGCGTTCGTGGCGATTCCCGAGGCGCTGGCGTTGCCGCAAATCGTGACGTGGGCTGCCTATCGCGCGGGCGCCGACGAGTCGCAGCGGCGCCGGCCGAAATTAATTTTGAACTTTTCTACGGCAGCTGCGGCCGCTGGCGAATCGGCGTCGCAGCCCGCCAGACCCGCGTTCCACGCCGGGGCTGGTTCGCGTAGAATGCCTAACCTTCCAACCGGCGGCCCCGTCGCGTGGATCTCTCAACTCGGGGCGGCCGACCCGATGACCGAAGCGGCGGCGGCGATCCAAGCAGTGTGGCCGGAGCTGGCGGCGGTCGCACCCCCTTCGGATTAGCCCGCGATGCCCGCCGCCGTGCCTCGTTCCCTTCAGGTCATCAACGGCGTCGAGGCGATGCGCACTGCCATTCGCGAGGTGCAACGCGGCGGCGAGACGGTTGGCTTCGTGCCGACGATGGGCGCCCTTCATGAGGGGCATCTCAGTTTGATCGACGCGGCGGCCGCGGAATGCGATCGCGTCGCGGCAAGCATTTTCGTCAATCCAACGCAGTTTGGCCCGAACGAAGACTTTACGAAGTACCCGCGGCCGCTGGAGCGTGATCTCGATTTGCTCCGCGAACGGGGCTGCGAGTTCGTGTTCGTCCCCGAGGCGGCCGAGATGTATCCGGCGGGTTACGGTACCTCGATCGACGTCGGCGCCGTCGCCGTGCCGTGGGAGGGCGTCGCACGTCCGGGGCATTTTTCTGGCGTCGCGACGGTGGTGCTGAAGCTGTTCGAATGCGTGCCGGCCGATCGGGCGTACTTCGGGCGGAAAGATTATCAGCAGACGCTCGTCGTGAAGCGGATGGCCGCCGACCTCAACCTGCCGGTCGATGTGCGAGTTTGCGCGATCATTCGCGACGCCGACGGGCTCGCGCTCAGTTCGCGGAACGTCTACCTCAGCCCCGACGAACGGCGGCGGGCGCTGTCGCTGAGCCAGTCGCTGCGGTTAGCGGAAGAAATAATTTCCGGCGGCGAGCGCAAAGCGCTTGTGGTTCGCGAGCGGATGCTAGCACTCCTTGCAGCGGCCGGCGGCGTGAACGTCGAATACGTCGCGATCGTCCGCGATCAAACGGTCGACGAAGTCGCGACGATCGATGGTCCCGTCACGATTGCGATCGCGGCGAAAGTCGGCACGACGCGGCTGATCGACAATGTGCGGATTGGGTAGGAGTGTCAGTTGTCAGTGGTCCGTTGTCAGTCGCTAGTGGATCGCAGCGTTTGCTAGATGATCTTCACAACTGACGACTGACGACTGACAACGGACGACTGACAACGGACAACTGACAAGCCCGCCGCCAACGATCGACAACCGACCACATATTCACCCCAAGTAATATTCCCCAATGTGCTCTGAACTTTTTCGGATTCCGCTGAAATGGGACAACGTGCCGATCTTCGGCGCGGGGGTCTTGCTGTTGCTGTGGGCCGTGTTCAGCGTGCTGGGGCTGAAGTCGACGGCGCGAGCGATGGGTTGGCCGGCGGCTTTGAAAGCCCATCTGCCGACGATCGTCATCGTGTCGGCGGCGCTGGTGTTCTTTGTGCCGAAATACTTTCCCGACGGCGTGCCGATTCGCGGTTACGGGATGATGGTGCTGCTGGGCAGCATCGCCGGCATTTGGATGTCGGTTCATCGTGCGCAACAGGCGGGCGTCGCCGGCGAAGAGATTCTCGGGCTCGCCGTGTGGATGTTTATCTCCGGCGTTATCGGAGCGCGACTGTTCTACGTCGTCGAGTATTGGGACGACCGCATCCGCCAGGCCGATTGGATTTCGACGATCAAGACGGCGCTCAGCTTCACCGAAGGCGGGCTCGTCGTGTACGGCGCCTTCATCGGCGCGATGATCGGCTTCACGCTTTACATGCGGCGCCGCGGATTGCCGGCGCTAGCGATCTCCGACATGATCTGCGCCGGCATGCTCGTGGGACTCGCGTTCGGTCGCATCGGGTGCTTGCTGAACGGCTGCTGCTACGGCGGCGAGTCGAATGTGGCGTGGGCGATCACCTTCCCGCGCGAGAGCGGCCCCGAGATGATCAGTCCCCCCTACGGTGATCAGGCGACGTCGGGAGCGTTCTATGGATTCCACTTGCGTTCGAGTTCCGACGAAATGGCGCCGGCGATCATCGATCGCGTGAACGAAGGCTCAGTCGCCGCGACGGCCGGCTTGAAGGCTGGCGATCGCGTTATCAAGATTGATGAGAAGTTGCTCGCCGGAGTCGCGGGCGCCGAGATGCTTGTCTATGAAGCTTTCCTGCAAGGCAAGCCGATGGTGCTGACAACCAGCGACAAGGCGACGCACGAGTTGCCGGCGATCGAGCCGCCGCCGCGCAGCCGCCCAGTGCATCCGGCGCAGCTCTACAGCACGATCACTGCCGCGCTGTTGGCGTGGGTGCTGTGGTCGTTTTACCCCTTCCGGCGTCGCGACGGCGCCGTGACGGCGCTGATGATTACGCTCTATCCGATCGCCCGCTTTTGCGAGGAATCGATCCGCGTCGACGAGTCGGCGGTGTTCGGCACTGGGATGAGCATTTCGCAGAATGTGAGCATTCTACTGCTTGTGGCGGCCGGGGCGATGTGGGTCTGGTTGCTGCGTAAACCGGCCGGAAATCTGGCTTTTCCCGACACGGCCGTCGGTTCTTGATGAACCCTCGGGGCACTCGCTCCGTTGGGATATGAACGGCTTGCGCTCTGCCACCCCCTGGCTCCGCCAGGGGGTGGCGGTGCGATGGCGCGACGCGCTCGCGTTGTGGAGGCCGACCCCCTGGCAGAGCCAGGGGCTAAAAAATCCTTCAGGATTTTTGCCACTTTTCGTGCAAGGCAAAAGGCTGAGCGGTAACTATCCCCGTGAAGCCTGTGACATGAACTCGTCCACTGGCCAGCGTGCTGCCGAGACCGACTCGGCCGAGCGAATCGATCTGTCGTCGATCCTCTCGGAGCATGGCCGCTGGTTGCGGACGGTGCTGGCGGCGCGGGGCGTCGAGCGGGATGCGCTCGACGAGGTCCTGCAAGAAGTCGCTGCAGCGGCGTGTCGCGGGGCGGAGCAATTGAACGATCGCGAACGACTGGGCCCTTGGCTCTACCGCATTGCGGTCGTCCAAACCTTACAGTATCGCCGACGTGCGGGTCGGCGACGGCGACTCGTCGAGCGCTACGCCGGCAGCGGCGTAGCGCGAGACGAAGCCGTCGACCACGACCCGCTCGCCTGGTTACTTGCGGAGGAGACGCAACAACTGGTGCGGCAAGCGATCGCTCGCTTGTCGCCGCGCGACGCGGAGCTGCTCCTCCTCAAATATACGGAAGACTGGAGTTATCGCGATCTGGCTGAAAAGTTGGGTATGTCGGTGAGCGCCGTCGAGGCGCGACTCCACCGAGCCCGCGGCCGGATGCGATCGGCGCTAGCGAGCATGGCGCCGGAAGTGACGGAATCCATTCGATAGTCGTCTAGCGAACCATGAACCTTTCCGACGAACAACGCGACGCGATGCTGATCGATCGGTTGGTCGACGGCGAGTTGTCGAACGACGAGCGGCGGCAACTGCTCGCGACGCTCGAAGCCCAGCCCGACGGCTGGCGACGTTGTGCGTTGGCCTTCGTCGAAGCACAAGCATGGCGAGGCGCGATGGGGAGTCTCGTGCGGGAGACCCCCATCGTCGCTGAGCCTAAGACGCTCGCTGCGTCTACTGTCGAGGCAGCGGCAGTGAGCGATGCGGCTCGCAAAGAATCGTCGCGATCGCCGTTGGCGACTTGGCTCGCAGTGGCGGCTTCGGTGGTGGTCGCGTTCGGCGTGGGACGGCAAACCGGCGTGATGCGGTCGGCGAATCACACGGCCAATCAGCAGATTGCCTCGTCGCCGGCTGCGATTCCAAACAACAAAACAAGCGAGCCGCGGATCGAGCGCACAGCGCCCGGCGATGCGGTGACGCTCGTAGTGAACGATCGCCACGGCGTGCCGCAGCGCATCGAAGTGCCGCTCGTAGAAGGCCGGCAACTGGGGCGGGCGTTCGGCAATGTGCCGCACTGGTCGTCGCCGGAGTTGGACCGTCGGCTCGATGAGCAAGGGCTCGATCTCGAGGCCCATCGCCGCTACGCACCGATTTACTTCGAGCAAGAGAACAAGATTGTCCCGATGGTCGTACCGGTAGACGACGCCATCGTGCGGCCGGCGAACCGGCCGGTGTACTGAGGAAGGGTGATCGGTGACTGGTGATCAGTGATCGGGAATAGAGCTCAGTTTTTCACATCACTACCACCACTAACAACAGCCGGCGGGGCCGGCGAAGGGACGTGCAACTCAGAGAGAACCGCTAGACGCTCGCCTCAATGCAAGACTTGGGGTTAACACAACGAGTCGAGCGTCGAAATGGGTCATCCTGCCCTCTGCTTTGCAACGTCCTTTCGCCCGCTTCGTTGGAAGCAAGTTCGCGACTTCAGCTCCCGGCTTCGCCCGGGGGTAGCATCGCCCGTGCGGGGACGATTGGTGCTGGACACCGACCCCCGGGCGGAGCCTGGGGCTGAAGGCCGAACGTTCGTTGCATCGCACACGCGTTGTGTTTTATTGAGGAGCGTTATCATGAAAATTCAAAAATGGAAAAGCTTGTGGGGAGCCCTGGCGATTGCCTTCCCCGCGCTTGCGATCGTGGTTGCCCAAACGCCGTCGGCCGTTCACGCCGAAAAAGAAGTTGAAGTCAGCGAAGGTCGCATCGTCGAGCTCTCGCCCAATCGCGGCGACCGTCCCGCCGTTGTGGAAGAGGACGTCGAAGAAGAAGCCGAAGTCGCGGCCCCGAAGTATTGGATCGGCCTGCAAGGTCGGCCCATCGACAACCGTATTCTGCGGACGCAGCTGCAACTGGCGGCCGATGTGGGCGTGGCGATTGAATCGGTGATGCCCGACAGCCCTGCCGAGAAGGCTGGCCTGCGGCAGGACGACATCTTGGTGTCGGTGAACGGCGAACCGCTCGCCGATCTCGCCTACCTGCAAAGCGTCATTGCCGAGAAGCATGACAAGCCGGTGGAACTGAAGATCATCCGTCTCGCGAAGGAAGAGACGATCGAAGTAACGCCGGAAGAGATTCCGGCCGAAGTGCTTGAGCGGCTTGCGGCCCAGCAACTGCAGCAACGCAACCCGATGGGGATGATGCAGGGGGGTAATTTCGATCCGCAGGCCTTGATGGAGCAACTCCGTCAGCAAGGTGGCCAAGGCGGCATGCGAATGATTAACCCCGGCATGATCTTCGGCGGCCAGCCCGGCGCCCAGGTGCCCAACGGCGTCTCGGTGAACGTCACCCGCAACGGCGACGGCGAGGCGACCGTGACTGTCCAACGCGGCGACGAATCGTGGACTGTCGAAGCGGGCGATGAAGAGGCGCTGGCCAAGCTGCCGGAAGATATCCGGCCGTTTGTCGACCAAGTCCTCAGCGGCGGCGCCAACGCCTTTGGCGGCGTCCCGGGGTTTAATCCCCAAGAGCTACCGGGCGTTCCGGGCGACTTGCGGCAGTTCGACGCCGGCGGCAACGGCGAAGGGCTCGATCGCATGAACCAGCGGATGCTTGAACGGATGGAGCGACTGGAGCAACGGCTCCGCGATCTGCAAGAAGAACAGCGTTCGGCCCCGGCTGAGCAACCGCAGGTCGAGGAAGACCCGAGCGCTTGATTTTTGAGGGAACCGATGGGATTAATTTCGTAGTCCCGCGGGTCAGTACCTCCGCGTGCTTCGACCAGGCTCAGCGATGGTCCTGGTCGAAGCTTTTTGAAACACCAAACTAGCTTGGCCGTCGGCGTGCGTGCGGGATTCACACAGCTTCCGCGCGGACGAAAACGTCCCCTCCCAGTTCCGACGGCCAAGCGACCACGGCCGCGGCTCGACTTCGAGCCGCGGCCGTTGGCGTTTTGATGAAAGTCACTGGCTCTGCCGGTGGACGGAGTGCGAGAGAACGCGGCCTAGCGTTCGTCCACCGGCACAGCCGGTGGCTTATGGAATCGCTAGCTCAGTTCAACAACCGGCAGCGGCTGCTGCGAGCGCCGCAACTGCCCGCACGCGGCGTCGATGCGGTCGCCCTTGCGGTGGCGGAATTTCACCCGCACGCCGCCCTCTTCCAGAATCGCGCGGAACGTCTGCCGTCGCTCGGCCGTCGGCGTCCCGTACGGCAGGCCGGCCACCGGGTTGTAGGGGATGACGTTTAGCAGCGCCTCGCGGCCCTGCAAAATGCGGGCGAGCTGCCGGGCGTGCTCCGGGGCGTCGTTGAGGTCCGCGAGCAGCACGTACTCGTAGGTGATCCGTCGCCCCGAGACGTCGAAATAGCGGTCGGCCGCCTGCATGATCGGGTCGAGGCCGATGTTCTTGTTCACCGGGACGAGCTGATTGCGGAGTTCGTCGTTCGGGGCGTGCAGTGAAATGGCGAGCCGATAGTTCTGCTCGTGTCGTGCGAGCCGATCAATTGCCGGCGGCAGCCCGACGGTTGAGATCGTGATGCGGCGGGCGCTGATCCCCAGGCCATCCTCGCGATGGGCCTCGGCGAGGGCGACCAGCAGGCGATCGAGATTGGCGAGCGGTTCGCCCATCCCCATGACCACAATGTGGCTGAGCCGTTCTTCAGGCGACAGCAACCGTTGCAGCAGGAGGATCTGCTCGACGATTTCGCCGGCGGTGAGATTGCGATCGACGCCGTCGAGGCCGCTAGCGCAAAAGACGCAGCCCATGCCGCAGCCGACCTGCGTGCTGATGCAAATCGTGCGGCGGGTCGTATCACGAAGCAACACGCATTCGATTTGTCCGCCGTCGGCGAGACTTAGCAGCAGCTTCTCGGTACCGTCGTCGGCTTGGGTGTGCTTGGCGACTTCGGTGGTCCACAGCTGAAACCGCTCGGCCAGGTCGGCACGCACCGCCTTCGGCAGGTCGGTCATCGCGTCCCAATCGCCGGCCCGTTTCTCGAAGAGCCACTTCCGCACCTGCGCGACGCGATAGCGCGGCACTTTCGCCTCGACGGCCCATTCGGCCAGCGAGGCGTCGACGCTATTGAGCAGGTGTGGTTTTGCGGTTTGGGACATTAATGATGTTCTGAAGATTGAACCGCCAAGGACGCCAAGAGCGTCAAGGAGGAAATGCTATTTACCACGAAACACACGAAGCACACAAAAACGTGCACTGCTGATTGACGCTAATGTTCGCTAATAAGAATTGGAATTTATTAGCGTCCGATCAGCGTTCATTAGCGGTTAGACGTCTTCTTATTTCACTTTTAGTGTACTTCGTGTGTTTCGTGGCCAAACTCCCCGCATTTCCTAAGCGAACCTTGGCGTCCTTGGCGGTTGCCTTTATTCCCCCCGAACTACCGAGAGTTCGACAAAATCGCCGGCAGCCAGGTGCAGAGGTAGTAGGCCCGCGGGGCGGTGAGGTCGAGGACGCCAGCCAGATCGAGGCTGCTCCGTTGCGGCAGTAACTGGCTGTCGGCGCCGAGCAGAGCGCCCAGCGCCGATGGCGGCGATTCGTATTCAACGCAGCGGACGGTCTCTTTATCCTTGCCCGCCAGCGTGGCAGCGCGTTCGATCGCGGCTTCCATGAAGCCAATCTGGTCGATCAGCCCCAACTCCTGCGCTTGCTCGGCGGTGAAGATCTGACCGGTCGTCGCCTTTTTGAGATCGGCTTCGTTTCCTTTCAGCTTCGGCCGGCCCGCTTCGACGATCGCCTTGAAGCGAGCAAAGCTCTGGTCGACCAAGCCTTGCAGCAGCTTGCGTTCTTCGGCCCGCTCTTCAGGCGACAGCTCGCGCGTGGGGCTCCCCATCAGCTTGTACTTGTGGCTCGCGACCGAGTCGTCCTTCACCTTCCAGGTGCTGAGCAGCTCCGACACGTCGTAGTGCGGAATCACGACGCCGATCGAACCGGTCCATGTTGACGGCTCGGCGTAAATGACATCGTCCTGCGTCTTCTGATCGCCCGCCGCCATCGCTAGGTAGTAGCCGCCGCTGGCGCAAATACTCCCCATGCTCACGACCATCGGAATCTCACGATCCTTCACCAGCTCCTTCAGCTCGTGGTAGAGGTAATCGCTTGCCGTGACGGTGCCGCCGGGCGAATCGACCCGCAGGACGATCCCCTTCACGTCGTTGTCTTCGCGAACGCGGTCGATCTGTTTCTTTACAAACCCGTCAGGATCGAGAATCGTTCCCTCGACGCGGATAATCGCGATCTTGTCGGTCGCTTCCTTGCTGAGTGAGTGATACTTCTCTTGCGGCGCGTCGGCCGGGCTGAAGTAGCGTTGGTAGCTAGCATTCTGGCCGATGATGATCATCACGCAGATGCCGAGCACAATCAGCAGCAGCTTGCCATACCGGCCGAAGGCGGTGGGGGCCTGCTGTTGGATGATGACTTGCGACGGCGGCGAGCCGGGGGCGGGGGTGACGGTCGACATGCAAAGAACTCCTGTCCGCTGGAGGCGGCGGGTCGGCGGTGGGGAATCCACCATTCTACTGCGATGGCGGCGAGGCGACATAGTGCGAGATCGCCGGGCCCACACGCATGGTGCGAGCGATTGGCGCCGCTCCAGCGGCGCCAGCTGCCGGTGTTGCCTCGACTTGGCCGAAACCGCTACAGTACGGCATATCTTGCCCGAATTAGCCGCCAGGCTGTGAAGTTACCGCGAGGAGTGCCAGCGTGTTTGTTGCCGCGTCATCGGATTGCTTTCCCGATTTGCCCAAGGATGAGGTGTTGCCGACGCTGGTCGACCTCGAGTTCACCGCCGTCGAATTGCCCATCCGCAACGACTCTCGCTCCTGGATCACCCCGGCCGAAGTCGCCAAGAGTCCCGAGAAGGCGGTCGACGCCTTCCGCGACACCCATCGGCTGACGATCGCCGCCCTCACCGTCGAACCGACCGGCGTGAAGGACGAGTACTACGGCCAGTTCAGCGCCTGCTGCAAGCTCGCCAAGGCGCTGAAGGTCGTGCCGCTAGTGGTTCCCGCGGCCGAGCTCGGCACGCCGTTCAATGAAGAGATCGAACGCCTTCGCGAACTCGTGAAGATCGCGTCGCTCGAGGGCTGCCTCGTCGCCATGCGGACCGAGATCGGGTGCATGACTGAAGACCCCGACACCGCCGCGGTCCTTTGCAACAACGTGAAGGGCCTCGGCTTGTCGCTCGACCCGAGCCACTACATCGCCGGCCCGCGGCAGGGACGCGATTTCTCGAAGGTAATTCCTTACGTCTACAACGTCCACCTCCGCGACTCGACGAAGAGTGCGCTGCATGTGCGCGTGGGGCAGGGCGAGGTCGATTACGGAAAGCTGCTGGGGCAACTTGAGAAGGTCGGCTACAGCCGGGCGCTAACGGTCGACATGCCGCCGCTGGAAGGGCACGAGCATCGGCCCGAAATGCGGAAGATTCGCTTGTTGCTCGACAGCTTGCTGTAACGCACGAACGGTCTAGCCGGCGCATTCGGTTTTCTCGGCAGTTGCAGCGCCCGGCGGGCGCCAGCGACGTACAATTTTGCCGTGCTAAACCCCCCGCTCGCTGACTGGAAAAACCAGAAGCCGGCGGACTCCGTAGAGGGTCCGTCGGCTTTTTTCGTGGACGCGATCACCCCGCAGGCTTCCGAGCCCGATGACTCATCTTCCTAGCGGCAAGCTTGCCGAACTGGTGCGTAAACTCGATGCCCTCGGCCCGGCGCCGACGTTGGTCGATCTCGCCGAGGCGATGGCGACGACGGGACTGACGATGGAAGACGTGGCGGAGTTCGTCCGCCCCAACTCGCGGATGTACAACCGCGCGCTGGTCGCGCTCCGCGAGCAGTACGAACTGCTCGTGATGACGTGGCTGCCGGGCCAAACGAGCGTGCCGCACGATCATGCCGGTTCAATTTGCGTGATGCAGGTGCTGCAAGGCGCGGCAACCGAAGGTTCGTTCCAAGTGGCGGCCGACGGTTACGTCGACGTCGATTACGAGACGGTTGTCCCCGCCGGCGAAATCACTGCCGGGCAAGATGCCGGCGTCCATACGGTCCTCAATCCGGCGACGAGTCGCGAAACGTTGGTGACGGTGCACGCCTACGCCCCGCCGTTGCGGGACTTCCGCCGCTTTATTCAACGGCCGCAGACGCCCACGGCCCCGCAAGCCCCGCAGCGCGACGACACGCCGACGGTGGTCGTGGTCGGCGGCGGGTTCAGCGGTTCGATGACCGCCGCCCAGGTGCTCCGCAGCGCGGCTGCCGTTGGGCAGAAGTTGCGGGTCGTCGTCGTCGAGCGTCGCGGCGCCGTCGGCGAGGGGGTCGCCTACGGCACGCGTGAAACGCACCACTTGCTCAACGTGCCGGCCGGCAAGATGAGCGCCTGGCCCGATCGTCCAGATGATTTCGTCAACTGGGCCCGCACGCGCGACGCGAAGATTCGCGGCGACGAATTTCTGCCGCGGCGTTGGTATGGCGAGTACGTTCGCGAGACGCTGCTCAACACGGCTCAAGAAGTTGGCGCCGCCGCGGAGTTATCGGTTCGCTTCGATGAAGTTCGCCGCGTCGCCCGTCGGCCGAGCGGCGGCTGGCTGGTGCATCTCGCTCACGGCACGACGATTTGCGCCGACGCCGTGGTGCTCGCCATCGGCCATCGGCCCCCGTCCGATCCGATCGGTGCCCGCTGGAGCGGACCGCGGACTCGGTTGATCGCCGATCCGTGGCGGCCGTTCGCGCTCAATGTCGTTGAACCAGACGAACCGGTCGTCGTCATCGGCGCCGGGCTCACTGCCGTCGACGCGGTGTTGTCGCTCGCCCATCCGAAGCGTCAGGCGCCGATCACGATTCTGTCGCGACGCGGGCTGCTGCCGCAATCACACGCCGCGGCGCCGCAGCCGCCGATTGATCTCAAAGCATTGGTGACGGAGCTCTCGGCCAAGCCGGGCGGCATTCGCGCCGTCGAGCTGAGCCGTTGCCTCCACCGCCTCGCGCGAGAAGTCGTCGCCAAGAAGGGGGACTGGCGCACCGTCGTCGACGGCGTCCGCCCGCACACCGCCGCGATCTGGGGGGCGATGTCTGCCCAGCAGCGGCAGCGGTTCCTTGCCCGGCTGCGGCCCTACTGGGAAGTCCACCGCCATCGGATGGCCCTTTCGATTGGCGCCCAGTTCGGCGAGCTGCGCGACTGCGATTGGGTCGACGTCGTGGCGGGCAGAATCGTTTCGGCTCAGTCCGATGGCGCCACGGTGCGGCTGGCGATCGCCGAGCGCGGTAGCAACTGCCTCAAAGAAATCGACGCTGCTTGGGTGATCAACTGCACCGGTCCGGCCCCGTCCAACAGTGCCGCGGCAAACCCCGCGATCGGCTCGCTGCTGGTCGACGGCTGGCTCCAGCCCGACGCGCTCGGCCTCGGCCTGCAGACGACCTCGCATGGCAACGCGATCGGTGAGAATGGCCGCGAGACGGCCGACCTGTTTGTCGTCGGCACCCTGCGGAAGCCGCAATATTGGGAAAGCACGGCCGTGCCCGAGCTGCGGGGCCAAGCGGCCGCCGTCGCCGAACGGACGGTCGCCCTGGTAAAAGAACGCCGCGCCGGCAGCTGGCAGGTCTAATCGCGGCCGACCGGGGCGAAACTTCCGCCCCGCTTTCGGGTATTATCAAGTAGCAGCGGCAACGGCCGTTGAGCTCGCCACGAAACATCCCGAACATAGCGAGCCGGGGCGTCCCGCCCCCGGCAGCCCTTTGGCCATCAGCGATTCCACCGCCGAGCGGTACACCGCGCACGACCCCGACGTGCGCCTGATGCTGCGCGTGCGCGAAGACGACGCCGAGGCGTTCGAGGAGCTGATGCTGCGCTACCAAAATCGCGTCGTCTCGCTGCTGGCCCACATCACGGGTCGCCGCGACATGGCGGAAGACCTCGCGCAAGACGTGTTCCTGCGGATCTACCGCGCCCGCAAACGATACATCCCCGGTTCCAAGTTTTCGACCTGGCTGTTCACGATCGTCCACAACGTCGCCGCGAACGCTCAACGGACGCTGTCGCGGCGGAAGGAAGTTCACCTGGCCGGCAGCAGCGCGAGCGACACTGGGGCCAACGCCCTCGACGCCGCCGCGGTCGCCCAAAGCGGCCAGATGCCAACCCGTCAACTCGACAAGCTGGAACTGCGCGACGCCGTCAACGTCGCCGTCGCCTCGCTCAACGAACGCCAACGCGAAGCGGTGCTGCTCAACAAATTCGAACATCTCAGCTACGAAGAAATCGCCGAAGTGATGGAGATGACCCCCTCGGCGGTGAAGTCGCTGCTGACCCGCGCTCGTGCGAACCTACGCGACGTGCTGGAACCTTACTTGCAGCAGGGGACCAAGGTGGAGTGAGGACTAACCACGAAGGCTCCAAGGCACTAAGGAGAGCACAAAGGTATTAAGAACGTTTCTAATTCGGTTGATCAATTAGTTTTAGTGATTGTGTGATTTCTTCGTGCGTCCTTCGCGCCTTAGATCCTTCGTGGTGCGAATTTAATAAACCAATGCCGCCAACACCCAACGACAACCTGCAACGTCTCGAAGAGATCGTCGCCTATCTTGATGGCGAACTTTCTCCCGAAGAGAGTGCGCGCGTCGAGCAGCGGTTGGCGTCGGATGAGTCGTATCGCCGGCAGTTGCAGGGCATTGAGCAGGCGTGGACGGCACTCGATGCGCTGCCGCAGGAGTACGTCGATGATCGCTTCTCGCGAACGACGATGGAACTGGCGGTGAAGGCTGCCGCGACCGAGGTGCTCGAGCGGACGATGGCGCTGCCGGTGGTGCAGCGTCGGCGCCGGCTGTCCTCGATTTTGGCGGCGGTGGCTGCCGCGGCATTGGCGTTCCTGGTGTTCCGTCTGGCGTGGCAAAGTGCGGACCGCGCGCTCCTCGCCGACTTGCCGCTCGTCGACAACGTCGACGTTTACACGCAGTTCGATTCCCCCGGGTTCCTCCGTTCGCTGCGGAATGAATTCGGCGGCGACTTCCACGAATTCGGCTGTGCCGCCGGCAAGGCTCCGGAGCGGACGGAACGTTTTCAAACCGTGTCGCTCACCAATGGCCGCGACGATTGGCTCGCTAAGCTCGACGACGAAGAGCGCACGCAGCTGCGCGCCAAGTTTAATCGCTTCCACCAACTGCCGGTGGAAGAGCAGCAGCGGATTCGCAAGCTCCACAACGAGATTGCCACGGCGGACGACGCCGCTCAATTGCAGCAGGCGATGCTCGTCTACGCCGACTGGGTCGGCGGACTCCCTCCCGCACGGCAGTACGAACTTCGCACGATGCAGCCCAGCGAACGCGTTCGTACGATCGATCGCTGGCTCGACGAGATGCGCGACGACGCGCTGCTGACGCTTACCGACGAGGAGCTTCATCGGTTCGTGCGCAAGATTCGCGAGCCGCTCGATCAACTCCAACGCGAAGCGACGCGTGAAGCGCTGGAATCGAACGACGGTCGCGGTCGCGGTCGCATGCAGCTCAACCAAATTCCGAACGCGATGTTCCGTCGCGTCGCCATCGGCATGGGCAAGCCGGGCGATTTCCAGGATGCGGCGCTCGAAGCCCTACCGGAGCGGACTCACGAGGCGTTCAAGTCGCTATCGCCTCAGCACAAGGTCGAACGGATTATGACCTGGCTGCGGCAGAGCGAATCGCTGCAGGGCGAAGTCTCGCAGGAGGCCCTCGAAAGCTTCTTCGCTGACGAAAAGAATCTCGACGCCGAAACGCGGGCCAAGCTGTTGAGCTTGCCCCCCGGCGAGATGGAACAGGCGCTGCGGCGGTTGTATCGTTCGCAGCCGGGCCGGGGCTTTGGCAAGCCGTGGGCTTGGGATGGTCCGAAGCAAGAGGGGCGGCGCGGGCCAGGAGGCCCTGGCGGCCCTGAAGGACGCGACGGCCGCGGCGGATTCGGGCACGGAGCTCCCATGGGGCCCAGCGGCGGTCCTGGTGGACCGGGCGGTCGCGGAGGCCATTGGGAGGGCGGCCCTGGTCGTCCCGAAGGCGGCCCCGGCGGTCCGCCGCCGCACGAACGGATGGGCCCCGGCGATCGCGGCGGACGTGGGCCGTTCCCTGGGGCTGGGCCGGAGTTTGAAGGCGAGCATCACGGTCCGCATGAATTCGGCCCGCCGCCGGGGGACGAACCGGAGCCGCCAGGTCCTGACGATGGCGACGACGAAGAGCGGTAACTTACCCGCGTCGCGCCAATAACCCTGCGGCGAACCCGAGCAGGTCGTCGCGCTCCCGGCAGATCGCCGCGTAGCGTTCCCAATCGCCGCCCGCTCGCGCGAGTTCTAGCAGCGTTGGCGCGTGCGGCGACAACTCCCGTCCCGCCGGCGCGAGTTCTTCAAACGCCGCGAGCGCATCGCCCGCCCGGCCGAGTCGCAGCAGCAAAATCAAGTACGTTTCCACCGCCGCCGTGCTGCGCGGATCGTCCCCTTCGGCCCGCGCTTTCTCGCCGAAGAACTCGACCGCCGGATCGACTTCGCGGCCGAGCAGTGCGCCAAACCAGCGGCGATGCGCGGCAAACAGTTCTTCGAACGGCGACTCGCCAGGGTACTGCAAGTCGGCCGGTAGCCGTGAACCGTAATCGGCGATTTCAAACGCCTTCGTCACGAGCGCGGGATCGGTGAGCACGCGTGCATAACGGACGGTGCTCTGCAGGTGCGAAATGTCGAGATGGTAATTGCCGCCGGCGAGCAGTTCGGGATTCTGATTGATCAGCTGCTCGATCGTGAGCGTGTTCGGCGGCGCCGAACCTTTCAGCTTGTTGTAGTGGCCGCGGAGATTGCCGTGCAGCTCGCGGTAGACGTGCCGCAGCAGCACGCCGGCGCACGCGCGGATGTCGGCGGCGTCGAGTTGCTGGCTCATCCCGTCGAGCGTCGTGATCGAGTTGCACGTGCCGTTACGGCCGAGCAGCCAGGCGTAGCCGCGCTCCGGATCGATTCCCTCGAACAGTGCGAGTTCGATCAGTTCATCGGCCCGTTCGTCATCAAGCACGACGCCAGCCAGCCGTTGGCGAATGGAAAACTTGTCGCCTGCCGGCCGCAGGTACATCCACGCTTCGCGCAGTCGGCCCGATTCGAGGAGCAACTCGCCCACTTCGCGACACGCGGCGAGATAGCCCGCCTCAACCTGCGACCGCAGCGGCTCTTCAACGTCGTCGATCGGCGTGCGGCGATCGAGCGGCAAGCCATGGCGGTGGCGTTCTTGCAGCAGCCGCAGATCGAACAGCCGGTGGAACTCGCCCGCAGCAACGAGCGACTGAGCCACCTCGCGAAACATCTCTCCCGGATCGCCCGCGAGGTTGGCCAGGTCGTCGTATTTCGTGATTGCGGTCATCGTTGAGTTTCTCCTCGTTCCCACGCTCCGCGTGGGAATGGTATTCCCGCTGCTCTGCGGCAGTGTTCAGTCATTCTAGCCGATGACTTGCAAATTGGACGCAACGCGTCTGGTGCGACAACACTAGGCCTGAAAAGCCGCGCTACGGCAGCCCAGGGCGAAGCCCTGGGTGGGATTGTCAAACGCTCTCGTAGCCCTGAAGGGGCGCGCCAAGCGATGACTCCGGGGTTATTTCGCCCTTACAGGGCTACGGGAGACATAAACTTTCGTTGCCCCAGGGCTGCGCCCTGGGCTATCACGGCGCGGCCTTATAGGCCTGGAAACACCAGCTCAGTGCCAACAAAAAACCGGCCCGAAGCTGGGCTTCGGGCCGGTTCGCGTTGCGTTCAATTCATCGTCCAAGTCCAAGCGACTACAGCGAATAACCTTCGCGGTAGGTCGGCTTGACGATCGCCATCAGGCTCGGGTCGTCCGGCGTGATCGTCGCGGCGTCCCACTTTACCGGCTCGCCCTTCCAGACGGCCAGGTTGCCGAGCAAAATCGTCTCGGTCAGCGGGCCGGCATAGTCGACGAAGTTCGACACGGCCTTCTTGTTCTTCGGGTCGTGGATCGCTTCGTAGAACTCTTGGACGTGGCCGAGTTCCGGAGCGCCCGGGGGCTTCGGGTAATCGACTTCGAGCCAATCGAGGCCTTCGCTGAGCTCGATGCCGTCGTTGGCGTAGTCGCCCGCGGCGTACATCGTGCCCTTGTCGCCGACGATCAAGCAACCGCTCGCGTTGAGCGACTTTGCCTTGCCGTCCTTGCCCGGCTTCACGAATTCGGCGTACAGGTCTTCCGGCGGCAGGTTGGTGCCGTCGTACCAGTAGAAGGTGAACGGCGCGCGACCGTCGAGCTCAGGGAAGTCGAACTTGATCTTCGACTTCGCGGGGTAGCTGTCGTGATCGTGGCCCGAGGTCTCGGCGACGACCGCCGTCGGGTCGCGCATGTTGAGGCCCATGAACGGCAGGTTGCACGTGTGGCACGCCATGTCGCCGAGGGCGCCGGTGCCGAAGTCCCACCAACCGCGCCACTTGAACGTGTGGTAGCCATCGGCGTAAGGACGCATCGGCGCCGGGCCGATCCAGGCTTCCCAATCGAGTTCCGCCGGCACGGGCTTCTCGGGGCCGCGGGCTTCGCCTTGCGGCCACACCGGGCGGTTCGTCCAGACGTGAACTTCCTTCACCTTGCCGACCTGACCATTGCGGAGCTGGTAAGCAGCCTTGCGCATCGGCTCGTAGGCGGTGTATTGGTTGCCCATTTGGGTAACGACGCCCGCTTCCTTGGCGAGCTTCTGGATCTCGCGAGCTTCCCAAATCGACTTCGTGAGCGGCTTTTGGCCGTAGCAATGTTTGCCCATCTTGAGGGCCTTGGCCAGGATCACCGCGTGTGTGTGATCGGGCGTGCTCACCGTGACAACGTCGACCTGATCGCCGAGCTTATCGAGCATCTCGCGATAGTCTGTGAACTTGTTGTCGGTCTTGTTGAAGCGGGCCGACAGATCAAGGAACTTGCGGTCGACGTCGCAGACGGCGTGGATCTTGCCGAACTTCGAGGCGTTCTCGACGTCCGAACGTCCCTTGCCGTTGACGCCGCAACAGGCGATCTGCAGTTGCTCGTTAGCTGCGGCGCTGGCCTTCAGCGGAACGCCGCCGGCGACCCAATAGCCGGCGCCGGCTGCACCGGCTGCAGCCGAATAACGCATGAAATCGCGACGCGAAGCTTGCCGTTTCTGTGGTTGCATTTTTGAATGCCCCTGGGAGAGATAGTGCGCTGGTGGGAGCACGCTCGATGCGAGTCGACCAACCGGCCTGAAATGCGCGCGGTCGTTACGATCGCCAGAGCCGCCGTTACAAAACGAAAGTCACGGTTCGCGCCGTGGGGTGCGCGCTACGATCGGAGAATTGACCGGCGCCGGTGCGAATCTTGAATTTAACTCAGGGAAAGCAGGCTGGCAACGCGCGGGGCAGGGCGGGACGTTCGGCATGCGGTCTTCAGTTTGCCGAAAGGCGTACGGAGATTGCCCATGGCCGCGAGTAACAGCGATTCTTGCCGAGGTTCGGGGGGCGAGTGAACGCATGCGATGGAAACGTCGACGCAAAATAACGACGCGGCGCTAAGATTTGCGCAGTTACGGAAAGCGCGCCTCGCCAATGCGTTTGAGCGACTCTCGGAGTGCGCGACGATCCCGCAACGCCCATTCAGCTGCGAACGAGCGCACCCCGCGGCGAGTTGTCGCCTCACAATCAAGCAGGCTAGACTAACTGTTTCGCTAGAAGGCTAGTCGACGCATTCCCCCAGATGCATCGTGGCGGCCGATCTGAATATTCAACTGCGTGGGAGAATCTCGCCGTGTCTCGCTTAGCATCGCGTCGTTCGCTATCTGGTTTGTTTCGCAATGCGTGCGCGCTCGCGCTGGTTGCGGTAATCGGCTGCCTCGCCGCCGTCGCGTCGGCCGCTTCGGTTGAAGAACGCGTCGCGGAGCTTCTTGGCAAGGTTCAAAAGAACCCCGCCGGCGAGATCGTCATGATCGATCTCGAGAACCGCCCCGCCACCCCGGCCGACGTTGCCGAGATCGGCAAGCTGCCCAAGCTCGAAACCCTCACGCTGTGGGGTTCGCAGATCGACGACGCGACGCTCGACTCGCTCGCCGGTCTGTCGACGCTCAAGACGCTCACCCTCCGCAACACGGCGGTCACCAATGCGGGTCTGCCGAAGCTCAAGCCGCTGAAGGCGCTTCGTTCGCTGAACGTCCACCGTTCCGCGCAGCTAACCAATGAAGGGATGGCGTCGATCGCCGAGATGCCGGAGCTGACCCACCTGATGCTCCCCTACACGAAGGTCACCGACGACGGCGTCGCCGCGCTCGCTCCGCTGAAGAAGCTGCGCCTGCTCGACGTTCGCGGCTGCACGCTCTCGGACGTTGGCTGCAAAGACATCGGCGCCATGTCGACGCTCGCCGCGGTAAAGTTCCGCAGCCCGTCGATCACCGACGCCGGGGTCGCGGAACTCGGCAAGCTGAAGAAGCTCAAGGGGCTCTACCTCGAAGACGCGAAGCTGAGCGACGACGGCATGGTCCACCTCGGCGGCTTGCCGGAGCTCGACGACGTCAGCTTGATGCGGACGACGATTACCGACTACGGTACCGAGCATCTCAAGAACCTGAAGAAGATGCGGCAGCTCGTGCTCCGCGGCACGTGGATCGGCGACGACACGCTGCAGTACCTCGCCGGCATGCCGGAACTGTTCAAACTCGATCTCAGCGAAACGGGCGTCGAAGGCCCCGGCCTCGCGCATCTCGCCGAATTGCCGAAGCTGAACTACCTCGACCTGTGGGCGACCCGCGTTAACGACGACGCGATGGATCACATCGCGAAGATGGAAGCCTTGGAGTTTCTCAACCTCGACAACACGTCGGTGAGCGACGCCGGACTGAAGAAGCTGACAGGCCTCAAGAAGCTGAAGACGCTGCAAGTCTCGCAAACGCCGGTGACCGATGCGGGCGTGTCGGAGTTGAAGGCGGCGCTGCCGAACGTGAAGATCGTGCGGTAACCGACCGCTTGCTGCCGATGCGTTTTCCTAGCCCCGGGCTCCGCCCGGGGGTGGTAGTTTGTGGGGCGCTGCCTACCGGAATGGCAGCCGACCCCCCGGCCGAGCCGGGGGCTAGATCGTGTTAAACGAAAACCGATAAAATCCCACCTGCTTCACCACGCGCCGGCCGAGCGCGGAGTTCACCACCTCGGCAATCGCGTTCCGCAGTGCGGTCAGCTTCGCCTCTTCGAACATCGGGGCTTTCATCGCGCGGACTTCGACCAGCATCTTCGAACGCAGTTCGGCGCCGCGCATCCGCAGGGCGTCGTCGATCGCTTGCCGGTCGCCGCGCGTCACCTGCCCGAAGACATGGAAGTCGACGACGTTGTCGGTCGAGACGCCCAGCTTGTGGGGCAGCGTGATCCGATAGGTTCCGAGGTCGACCTCTTCGGTCTGGATCAGCTCGCGCGATTCCTGCCGCGCTTTCATCAAGATCGCAGTGTCGTAACAGCCCCCCAGCGGGACCGATGCGAGTGCGAGCGCGACCAAGCGACGGCAGCGTTCGGCGCTGCGGGAATTGGGCTGATGCGATGGATCCACGCGAACTCTCCTCGGCGCAATCGGTGCGATCGCTACGGCTGTAGCGGTGCGGCGGGCAGCGGTTGGAAATGGCGTCCAGACGCTACAGCACAAGTGTAGTGCGCCGGCGCGAGTCGGCTTCGTGACGTAGGCTTTCGTTGTAACGATTGTTCCGGCTCGCCGCCGGCCGCTCCGCCGTTCTTCGATCGCCCTGCTATGCCGTTCGTCGCCGCTCGTTCCATCTCGCTGATCGCCGTCGCGTTGTCGGCGGCCGCACTCGGTTGCAGCAAGCCCGAGGGGCCGAAGCTCGTCGACTATCTCGAAGAAATCGAGTTCGACGTGCCGCTGGAGACGGCGTCGTACGTGTCGCTCGGCAAGTACGACATTCCGATTGCCGCGACGCAAGATCCGACGGATGCCTCGCCGGAAATCGCACCTGACGAAGCGTTTTGGATTCGGCTGCAATTCGAACTCGCGGCGGAAACGAGCCCCGAGAATCAACCGGCCGTCGCCGCCGCCGTCGAAGCCCATCGCGGCGTGTTGAGCGACGCCGTCATCTCGATCGTGCGAACCAGCTCGGTCGACGAACTCGCCGATCCGAAGCTATCCGCCGTGAAGGCTCGCATGGCCGACGTTGCCCGACCGCTGATTGGCCCGCAACTCGTGCGTCAGTTTGTACTGAATGAATTCGACGCCGACGCGCTGGCGAATACTGAAGAAACTCCGCATGCCGAGGAAGCTGCCAGTGGCCACCACTAGTATTACCTGGTCCCGCGAACTCCCATCGTTTGCCACTGTGTTGCAGGGCGGGCGGCTGAGCGACCGCACGCGGCTCGCGCTGCGAATGTTGTTTATCCTCGCGCTGATCGCCTTTTTGCAATGCCCGACGTTTGCGTCAGGCGGCGGAGGGCACGGCGAAGCCGCCGGCGGTCATGGGGCTGAACCCGCGCCACTGCCGCCGCACGATCCGAAGCTGCCGCGCGCGATCGACCTCGGCTCGTTCGACCTCCGCAACTTTCGGCCGACCCACAACGAAATCGCCAGCCTCAAGTTCGCCGTGCACGTCGTCCTGCCGCCGGGAACGACCGACGACACGGTCCGCGAGTTCGAACACTGGAAACGCCGCCTGCGAGATCAGGCGATCACGGCGATTCGCTCGGCAACGACCGACGATCTTGCCGATCCGAAGTTGCAGCGGGTTCACCGCTTGCTTTACTTGCGGTTGAAGCGCGTGCCGACGCCGCAGGGGATCAGTGACGTGTATGTCACTGACTTTGCGATGTCGAGCGGCTGACCGCTCATCGTTGGCAATGGCTAGCCTGTTAAGCACCGCTCCGGCGGGTCGTTGACCCGCGGCTACTTGGTGGACGAGCCGCGGCTGGCGACGTCGTTCGAGCTGGCGGCGCCGAGGTAGGCGAACAAGTCCGCCACCTGCTCTAGCGTCAGCGGATTGAGCAGCCCCGTCGGCATCGCCGAGACGTCGCTCGGTTGGATGTCGTCGACTTCATTGCCGCTCAGCTCCGCCTTCTGGCCGTTCGACTGCAGCACAGTAACGCTGCCGTTCGCCTGCTGCGAGACGAGACCGGAGTAGCTTTTGCCCCCCGCGGTGACGATGCGGGCGGCGTACTGATCGCTGATCACGTGCGACGGGTACACGATCGATTCCAGGATTTCTTTGCGTTGGAACCGCCGAGCGACGGCCGTGAGATCGGGGCCCATCGTCTCGCCGGCCGTGCCGACGCGATGACACGATGCGCATTGGGCCTGCGTGAAGACACGGCTTCCGCGCTCCGCGTCGCCTTGCTTGCCTTGTTCCGAGTTGAGGAACGTCAGCAACTCTTCGTAGCTCCATTTGTCGCGACCGGCGTCGCTCGGCAGCTCCGCCGCCGGGGCGTTCGGAAACTTCGTCGCATACCACCGCTGCCAGCCAGTCATGTCCGTGCCAGCCTGGCCGCTCCAATGGGCGAGCAGCTTCGAAGCGTCGGGGCCGCCGTTCTTGCCGAGCTTGAGGCCCAACAGAATCGTATCGCGGAAAGGCGCCGCGTCGGCCGGCCGTTGGTTCACGCGCGTGAGCGCGCCGAGCACCTCTTGCGCCATCGGGCCGTCGACCGACTTCAGCGACTCAACGAGGACCTTCCAGTTCTCGCCGCCCGGATGTTGGCTGAGGCTCATCGCCACGGGGCCGCGGTACTCGGGTTCGTCGCGATAAATTGTCCGCAAGTATTCTTGCGAGTCGGCGTCGTTGTTGGCGCCGAGCACCGCGATCACGCCAACCCGTAGCCGGCGGTAGAGGTCGCTTTCACCACACTTGGGGGCGATGCGTGTGTCGAGATCGCGGACAGTCGCCAAGACTTCGGCGCCAGGATTTTCGGGCAAGCTGGCGAGCGTCGACAACGCCGAGGCGGGCCACTTATCGCCGCCGGCAATCAGATGCTGCCGTTCGGCCATCGTTAGGTTCTTCAGATAGTCGCGGGTAAAGTGCTCCACATACTTGTCGACGCTGTAGCCGCCCTTCACGGTGCGGGCCTGCTCGTAGAACTTCAACAGTTCCAGCTTCGCGGCCGTGTTCCAGCCCTTTTGGAGCCGCGCGGCGTAAGCGGCGACGTGCAGCTTCTCTTCCACAGGGATGTCGGCTTTCGCGAGCTCCGCTGCGAACTTGTCGGCGGCGCCTTCCACCTGCAGGAACGTCAACAAGCGAACGAGCTCGCGATTCGCGGCCGGTTCGTTCGTCGGATACATCGCCAGAATCGGCGCGGCAATTTGCGGCGCCTTCGCGGCGTCAAGCTTTCCGTGGAACATTGCGACTTCGATCACGCGAAGCAAATTCACGCGATCGAGTTCGGTGATCGGTTCGGCGGCCAGCAGCTTGAGCGACTTGTCGATCACGGCCAGCGAGACGGCCGGCTTCCGTTCGACGTTCACCAGCGCCGTGGCGCCGACGCAGAACGCCTGCGGCTTCGTTTCCTTCATGATGGCCGCGTTCCACGACTCGACCGGAAGTTGCTCGATGACCCGCCGCGCGGCGAACGCGGTAAAGCGGTCGTCGTCACCCAGCAGCGGCAAAATGTCGGCAGCGGCTGGCATCGTCCCGCGACGCATCAGCGATTCGCACGCACAACGTCGCACGAGCGGATCGCTGTCTTGCAGCAGCTTCGTCAGTGCCGTGCGGACGCTGGCGTCGTCGCTGATGTACATCAGGCGGGCCGCCTTCGCCCGGATGGCCGGCTCGACGTCGATCGCCAAATTTTTGAGCAGTTGATCGTTCGGCCGCGGGCCGAAGTACACCAAGAGGTCGATCGCACGAGCCCGCTCGCGAACAATCCGATCGGGGTCGGTCGCGACGGCAATGAGTTCACTTTCCCACTTGTCGCCGAGCGCCTGCCGCACGCCGGCCGCCTTGGCCCGCGCCCAGTCGGCGTCGATTTGCGGTTGCCGCAGCGCCCGCTCGATCCCTTCGCCCATGTCGGTAACTTCCGGTCCCACCGGCACGTTGCAGCGGACGCGGTACACGCCGCCGTCGGTGCCGCGGCCGCCAGTGCAGAAGTAGAGCGACCCATCGGGACCGACCGCGCAGTCGGTGGCGTTCAGCGGGCGGCCTTCGAGGAAGATTTCATCTTCGCCAACGTAGCTGGCGCCGTCGCGTTTGAAGGTGATCGCATGAATCTTGCCGGTCGCCCAGTCGCACGCGAACATCGCTCCTTGGTACTTCGCCGGGTAGGCGTAGTGATCGTAGAACTCGATGCCGGTCGGCGAGCCGGGGCCGATATTCGCGGCCGCGGGGAGGCTGTCGAGGTAGTACTCAGGCCACTTCGACCAACCGCTCCGCCAGCCCATCTCGGCGCCGGCGGGAACGTGGTTCACGCGCGTCGGCCGATACCAGGGCGCCCCGCGATCCCATTCCATGTCGGCGTCGTAGGTGAAGAGTTCGCCGTCGAGATCGAACGCCATGTCGTACGCATTCCGCAATCCGCCGGCGATGTACTCGACGAAGCTGCCGTTCGCATCGGTGCGGAAGATCGTCCCGCCCGGCGAAGGAATGCCGACCGCGTGACCTCCCGGATCTTCGTACTTCGGCAGGATGAGGTCGCCCTCGTACCACAGGCGGTACGGGCTGCGCGAGGTTGGCGTACCGTCGGCCCGCGTGAAGTTGCCGACGATCACATAGATCAACCCATCCGGGCCAAGCCGCAGGCCGTGAGCGCCATGCTCGCCCTTCGAACCCTTGAAGCTGAGCAGCTTGACGACCTCGTCGGCTTCGCCGTTGCGATCGGCGTCGCGCAGTCGGTAGAGGCCCATTCCTTCTGGGCCGTCGCCGACGACGAACAGCCGCAAGCCGATGGCGAGCAGGCCCTGAGCGTTTTGAATCTTATCGCAGTAGGTGGTCGCCTTATCGTGGATGCCGTTGCCGTCGTTGTCGGTCAACAACATCAGGTGCCCGCCCTCTTGCGAGGCGAAGATGTTGCCGCGCGAGTCGAAGGTCATCGCAATCAGCGAACCGACCTCGTCGTCCCGCATGATCCGCTCGACTTCGAACTCTTTGTCGACGGCGAACCGGGCGCCGACGCCTTCGAGGACGATTTCGTTGCCCCAGGGAAGGGCGTCGCCCATTTCGCCGTAGCTGGCGGCGGCGACCCAATCTTTGTCGTTGAACTGCGGCGCCGTCCAGTTTTCAAACTCGCGGACGCTCGTCTTCCACGACTTGTCGGTCGAGAATCCTTCGAACGTATCGCCGACCTGCTTCACAATGACGCGCGCCGCGAGACCAGCGGCGCCGGCGTCTTTGTTGTCGACGCGAATGGCGATCGTGTTGCGGCCTGGTTGCAGTAGCTCCGTAATCTCGTGAACCTGCAGTTGCCGCCAATCGGTGCCCTTGGCGACCTGTTGGCCGTTGACGAAGAGCTCGAACTCGTTGTCGGCCGTGAGATGGATCTCGGCCGCCTCGGCGTTGCTCACGTCGAACGACTTGCGGAAGTAGCAACTGCCGACGGGGATTTCGTTCCGCTTCTGTGAGGGAGACCAAATCCACTCCGCTTCGCCATCGGCGGCGTACGCGACTGGCGCGACGGCGGCCCAGGCGAACAGCAACGTGAAGAGTGCTAGCAGTGAGCGGAGCGTATACAGCATCGGAGAAATCCTTTTCAACCGGCAGCGCCGCCAGCGATCGACGGCGCGAGGGGCGGGAAGAATAGCAACGAACCCCCGTTGCCGGCAATGGAAATGTCGGCGTCGCAGGATTACGAATCCGTCCGCCATGCTGTGACGCCCATTTAACCGCGAGCCAGCGGGGTGAAATGTCCGCTGCGACATGACAGCCATTCGCGGCAGGGCAGGGGACCATAGTGCGGCTTACGCGCGGTCCCCTCGACTCTCATTGACCCGCGCCGAAGAATTGGGCTACGATCCACCCGCATGGGGCAGTTTGCCCCGCTTGCCGTTTGTCCCAACTCGCCCAATCCCCTCAGCCCTGCGGCCTCGCTGCGGGGGCAAGGTGTTTCGCTATGCCAGCATCGAGCACGTTTCGATCTCTGCTGCTTCTCCTCCCTGCCTGCTCGCTGCTCTGGCTGACCTATGGTTGCTCGTCGGAATCAACCAAGACCGAAAAGAGCGTAGAGACCAAGGAAGCACAGGAAGCAGACGCTCCAGCCGAGAGCGCGCCCGCCGAGACGTCGACCGCCGCTGCGAAGGATGGAGGGCAGCCACCCGCCGAGCCGAAGGCTGCGGATGCTGATCCCAACGTTCCGTTCGTCCTCGGCAACGCGCTCCAGAAGTTCGATCCGCCCTCGCTGGAAGAACTCGACAAGCTCTCGTGGAAGGATGGACGGATCGCGGATGGGATGGCGCTTCTGCGTGAAGAGAAGAAGGACGAGCCGGCGCCGACGGTCACCGCCGAAGAAGCGCTGAAGCTCCGCAACGACTCGCCTGAGAACAATGCCAAGATCCTCAGCGCCCTGGGAGTGCTGCAGCCAGAGGGAGGGCAGGGGGTCGAATACGATGCGAAGATGGTTCGTCACGCCGGTGGTGATCTCACCAGCACGAATCCGATGTTTCAAAGCAGCGTGACCGACGGTGAGTTCGCCGATCTCACCGGCTTGGCGATTATGAGCTTTGATCGACAGCTGAAGAACTTCGCGCCCAAGGACGTCGTTGTCTCGTGGCAGACGAGTGAAGATGGCATGATCGACCGCTTCGTCCTTCGCGACGACATCACTTGGTCAGACGGCAAACCATTCACGGCGTACGACGTTGAGTTCACGTTCAAGCTGATCATGTCCGACCATCCGCTGCTGGTCATCCCAGCGATACGCGACAGCGGCACCGACAAGATCAAGGCGATCAAAGCTTACGACGATCACACCGTCGTCATCTTCCACAAAGATCCGCTGGCGACGAACGTCACCAACATTAACTTTCCGATTCTGCCGCAGCACATCTACGAGAAGTCGGTCGCGGAAGATCCGTCGCTCAAGCGGAGCGCCTATCACACCGAGCAGGAAGCGAAGCCCGTCACCGCCGGCCCCTACGAGTACGTAAGCCGTAAACGAGGTGAGGAATTCGTGGTCAGCCGGCGCGAAAGCTACTACATGCACGACGGCAAGCAGGTCCGCGACAAGCCGAACTTTGCCGAAGTCCGCGTGAAGACGATCGAAGACATGAACACCGCGCTGCTTGCCCTGAAGTCTGGCGATATCCAGCAGATTGAACTGCGGGCCGAGCAGTGGGCCGATCAAACCAACGGCGACGACTTTTACGCCAAGAATACGAAGGTAACGGCGCCCGAGTGGACCGAATTCCACATCGAATGGAACGAGCGGACGGCCGACGGCAAATCGCCGAGCGTCTACTTCGGCGATCCTCGCGTCCGTTGGGCGATGACCTATGCGTTCGACTACGACGAACTGATCAACACCATTCTCCGCGGCTTGAACAAGCAGGGCCAAGGGACGTTCCACCCGACGGCCTGGATGTTCCCTAAGAATCCGCCGGAGAAGATCAAGCAAAGTCTCGACAAAGCAGAAGACCTCCTCGAAGAAGCGGGCTGGACCGATAGCGATGGCGACGGCATACGCGACAAGGAAATCAACGGCCGACTCGTGCCGTTTGAGTTCCAGCTGATGACGTCCCAGACGGAAACTGGCATTCAAACCGCCACGTTGATGAAAGAGTGTCTGGAACAGATCGGCGTTGTCGCCAACGTGAAGCCGACCGAGTTCGTCGTCATGCAGGACAAGCTGTTGAAGCACGAGTTCGACGCCTGCCTCGGCGGCTGGGGCGCCGGCACCGATCCCTCAATGCAGTCGAACATCTACGGCACTGGGGCGCAACGCAACTACGGGCAGTACTCCAATCCAAAAGTCGACGAGCTGTTCGAGCAAGGGCTCCGTGAACTCGACCCCGCTAAACGAGCTGAAATTTACGGGAAGATCCACCTTCAGCTCTGGGAAGATCAACCGGTCACATGGCTCTTCTATCGCAACGCATTCTTCGGCTTCAACAAGAGCCTGCGGGGGTACAACTTCGGCGCTCTGGGACCGTTCAAATACAGCCCTGGCTTCAATAGCCTGTACATCCCGGCAGCGAATCCGTAGTCGATGGCCCTCCGGCCCGCTAGCGCGTCCGCTCAGCGTTGGGCGACGGCGGGCCGCACCGCGTCACGTGATCCACGACGTTTCAAACTCTGCAGCGATGGCATGATCAGTTACTTGATACGTCGTCTTGGCATCGGCGTGATCACGCTCCTGCTGATCACGTTTTTGGTGTACGGGCTGGTGCGTAATATTCCGGGCACGCCGTTCACCAGCGACATGGCGCAGATGAACCCCAGCAAGATGATGAGCCCCGAGGCGGTAGAGAAACTGAACCGCCTCTACGGACTCGACAAGCCATGGTATCAGGCGTACTTCTACTGGATGAGTAATGTTCTGCAGGGGGACTTCGGGGTTTCTTACTCCCGCAACAACAAACCAGTCAGTACGTTGATTCTTGAGCGGATGCCGGCGACGGTGCTGTTGTCGGCGACGTCGCTCGTACTGGCCTACTTGCTCTCAGTACCAATTGGCCTCTGGTCGAGCGCGAAAGCCGACTCGCCTGCGGAACGGACGGTCAGCACGTTCCTCTACATGCTTTACTCGCTGCCTTCCTTCGTGGCCGCGCTCTACTTGCAACTCCTCTTTTACGTGAAACTAGGCTGGCTGCCGCTCTATGGCATGACCTCCGATGACTACGCCACGCTCACCACGGCCGGCAAAGCGTGGGATCTGCTGCAGCACGCAACGCTGCCGGTGATCTGTTTCACCTATACCAGCCTCGCGTTTTACTCTCGCTTTATCCGTGCGAACATGCAGGAAGTGTTGCGGCAAGATTACATTCGCACCGCCCGTGCGAAGGGCGTTTCTCCCCGGTCAATTATTCTGAAGCACGCATTCCGCAATACGCTCATTCCCTTCGTGACGTTGGTCGGGCTCTCGTTGCCAGCCCTCTTCAGCGGCGCCGTCATTCTCGAGCAAATATTTTCCTGGCCCGGCATGGGTCGGCTCTATTTCGAGTCGATCGGCCAACGCGACTACAACGTCATCATGGGGCTCACGCTAATGTTCAGCATGTTGACCCTCGCTGGACAACTTCTCGCCGACATCCTGTACGCCGTGGTCGATCCGCGCGTCACTTACAACTGACCAACCGCTGATGCTGACCACGCCCCCCGAAGTTGAGATCACGCTTGCCGAGTCGGCCGAACTCTCGGCCAGCTTCTGGCGCGAGTCTTGGCGTCGTTTCCGCAAGCGAAAGCTGGCGGTCGTTGCGCTCGCGTTCGTCGTGGCGCTCACGGCCATCGCCGTTGCCGCGCCGTTGATCGCCGGCACCAAGCCGATCGTCTGCCGTTACAAGGGAAACATCTACTTCCCCGCCATGGGCTACTACAACCGGGCGTGGGAGAATCCGATCTTTTCGAAGGATCGCTTCCGCGGTCGCTACGCCGGGACGTTGCAGGAGAAAGATCCCGACAGCTGGGCGATCTTTCCGCTCGTCTACCAAGATCCTTATCGCCGGGTGCGCGGAGGCGAGTGGCCGAATCAGCCTGAAAACCCGTTTGGCAAAGAAGGGGCTCCGAATCGCTTCAACTGGTTCGGCACGAATCCTCAAGGTTTCGACGTCTTCGCCTCGATGGTGCACGGCGCTCAGACGGCGGTGAGCGTCGGATTCGTCTCGATGGGAATCGCCGCGGCGATCGGCATCACGCTCGGCGCCCTCGCCGGCTACTTTGGCGGATGGGTCGACGTGTTGATCAGCCGCATCATCGAAGTGGTGATGTGCATTCCTTCGCTCGTGCTGATCCTCGCGCTAGTGGCCATGCTCGATCGCGTCTCGAACGTCCACCTGATGGTCATCGTCGGCTGCACCGGTTGGACTGGCATTGCCCGGCTCACCCGCGCCGAGTTCATGAAGCTCAAGCAACTCGAATTCGTTTCCGCCGCGCGGGCAATGGGCGCCGGCCCCGGGCGGGTGATGTTCATTCACATTCTCCGTAACGCCCTAGCGCCCGTCTTGGTGCCAATCACCTTCGGCATCGCCGACGCGATCCTGATCGAGAGCGGCCTCAGCTTCCTCGGCTTCGGCGCCTCGCCGCCAAATCCGAGTTGGGGGACGCTCCTCTCCGCGGGGCGCCGCTCGATCGAAGAAACCTGGTGGCTGATCGTCTTCCCAGGCGTCGCCATCTTCCTCACCGTCCTGGCGTACAACCTCATCGGCGAAGGCCTCCAAGAAGCCACCGACCCCCGCCTGCGGCAGGACGCCCACTAACTTTCTGAGAATAACCACGAAGACGCGAAGGTACGAAGGAGATCACCAAGGGAAAAGGGTATGATCATGGAGCGTTCCGCCGTTCCTTGCTTCGTGCCGTCTTTGTGCCTTGGCGTCTTCGTGGTGAAGCATTTATAGAAGCTGACAGCCATGTCCACCGCAGTCATCGACGTCGCCGACCTGAAGACCTACTTCCACACCGAAGAAGGCGTCGTCCGCGCCGTCGACGGCGTGTCGTTTCGCGTTGAGGCGGGCCGCACGCTCGGCATCGTCGGCGAGAGCGGCTCCGGCAAGAGCGTCACCTCGCTTTCGATCATGCGTCTGCTCGCCTCGTCGGCGCAAATCGAATCGGGCCGCATCGCGCTCCTCGGTCGCGATCTCGTCCGCCTGCCCGAGCCGGAGATGCGCTCGATCCGCGGCCGCGAGATCAGCATGATCTTTCAGGAGCCGATGACCTCGCTTAATCCGGTCTTCACCGTCGGCGACCAGGTGATGGAGGCGATTCTGCTCCATCAAAACGTGTCGAAGGACGAGGCGCGTCGGCGGACGGTTGAGCTATTCGACGAAGTTGGCCTCCCGTTTCCCGAAGAGCGGATCAACTATTACCCCCATCAAATGTCGGGCGGCCAGAAGCAGCGCGTGATGATCGCGATGGCCCTCTCGTGCAATCCGAAGCTGCTGATCGCCGACGAGCCGACCACCGCGCTCGACGTGACGATCCAGGCCCAGATTCTCGATATCCTCCGCAAGCTCCGCGACGAGCGCGGCATGGCGATTTTGTTCATCACGCACGACCTCGGCGTCATCGCCGAGATCGCCGACGACGTGCTGGTGATGTACCGCGGCGAAGAGGTTGAGTATGGCCGCGTGCTCGATATTTTCTCTCACCCGAAGCACCCGTACACGAAGGGCCTGCTCGCCTGCCGGCCGCGACTCGATTCGCCCTACAAGCTGCTGCCGACGGTCGACGATTTCATGTCGAGCCGCGTCGTCGACGGGCGGCTGGAGATTACCGAGAAGCAACTCGACGCCAAGCGACTGAACGAACTGAAGACGCATGGCCGCGGCCGGTTGCTTCATCCGCAGAGCGAACTCGCTGCCGTGGGCCACGCCGTCGGTGCGACGCCTGCCGCCGATACGCAGTACATCCCCGAAGGAACCAAACCGTTGCTGGCCGTGAACAACCTACAAGTTCACTTTCCCGTCCGCCGCGGCATCCTCGCTCGCACCGTCGATCATGTCCGCGCCGTCGACGGTATCAGCTTCAACGTCTACCGCGGCCAAACGCTCGGCCTCGTCGGCGAGTCGGGCTGCGGCAAGACGACTGCCGGTCGGGCCATCTTGCGACTCGTCGAACCAACCGGCGGCCAAGTCTGGCTCGACGGCGTCGACGTCGCCTCGCTCGGCTCCTCCGACCTGCGGCAAATGCGTCGCCGCATGCAGATCATCTTTCAAGACCCCTACGGCTCGCTCAACCCGCGGATGACCGTCGAAGCCGCGATCACCGAACCGATGGTGATCCAGAAGATCGGCGCCAACCGCAAAGAACGCCGTGACCGCGCCGCGGCGCTGCTTGAAGAAGTCGGTCTGCAAACGGCCCACCTCCGCCGCTACCCGCACGAATTCTCCGGCGGTCAGCGGCAGCGCATTTGCATCGCCCGCGCGATTGCCGTCGAGCCCGAGTTCCTCATCTGCGACGAATCGGTGTCCGCGCTCGACGTGTCGGTGCAGGCCCAGGTCCTCAACCTGCTCAAACGGCTCCAAGAAACCCGCGGCCTCACCTACATCTTCATCAGCCACGACCTGAGCGTCGTGAAGTTCATGGCCGACATGATGGCCGTGATGAACGCCGGCAAGATCGTCGAGTTCGGCCCGTCGGAAGCGATCTACCGCGACCCGCGCGAGGCGTACACGCGGAAGCTGATCAGCGCGACGCCCAACGACGACCTTGATCACATCCGCCAAGTGGTTGCCGAACGCGAACGGACCTGGGCGGCGAAGAAGTCCTAACGATCGACTTAAGGGCGCCTCGCATTCCTAGCCCCGGGCGGAGCCCGGGGCTACAAGGTGACGCGGCTAGGTTCCAGGCCTCGCTCTAGCGTGGCGCTGCTGGCACAAGGTAGATGTTGAGTTGAAACTGCGGCGGGCCGTTCAAGACCACCGGCCCGTTCGGACCGTGGTCTGGCGGAGCCAAGAATATATCGTCCGATGACGTTCCCGCCGCCGCAACTCCAGCGTCGTTTAGATGGATGTTTCGCATCCGTTTGTCCTCTTGCGAGAGAACGCACACCGTGTAGGGCTTCACGCAGCCAGAAGTGCTCAATACATTCTGGCGACACCCGCCGTGGCTGTTGGAGCGGAGAGCGTTCGGGCCAATGATCGGAGCATCGGTCATCAGCGGTAACTCAGCGCCGGGATTGAACTTCAGCGGCTGGACCTCGCCCTCAGCGTTGAAGTAGCCCACAGGGGCCGCATAGCTCACGTTCGCTAAGGCGATCAGCTTCAACAGTTGCAGGCCGGTGACGCTGCTTAACTCCATCGTTGATGGCAAACGACTTAGCGCACCGTCCTCGAATCGTTCCTGGGCCTGTACCGAATCAGGGCAAACGCTCAACTCGAACGCTTGCTGTGGCGTTAGATCCCCGTCATCGACCAGTCGTGTAAAAAACATGATCGACGGTTCATTGCGATTAACCGCCGGCATCAAGCCAGCGTGGCGACCGGCATAATTCTCGATCGCCATTCCCAGACTGCCCATGTTATTGGCGCACTGGTCCGTGCGGGCCGCGGCCCGGCCGTTTTGCACCGCCGGCAGAATGAGCGCCGCGAGAATCAGCCCCACGCCGCTTGCCACGGTCACGTCCGCGAGGCTCCACGAACGCTTGCACGCTCCAGCCGTCTCGGCGGTAAACGCGGCTTGCTTCTTCGAGCAGCGTTTCTTCTCGACTTTGAACTTCCCGCTCGCCGAGTCTTCGACGAAGCAGCAAGTCTTCTTTACGAGGTCGAGCGGCGGCTCGACGTCAACTTTCGCATCGTGAATGCTCGATTCATCGATGGTTGCTAAAGCAGAAGCTGCGGACTCAGCCGGCGCCGACGCGTCGCCGCACGAGTTTGCATCGCCGTCGCCGGCAGTCATGCACTCCTGCAGACGCTGCAGCTCCCAACGCCAGACGACGTCGGTTTCCAGCTTCGCGTCGACTTCCGCGCGGCGCTCCGGCGACAAGTCGTCCATCAAGTAGGCGATCAGGTCTTCAGTCATCGCGGCAAGTCCCGTCCGCGTGCGACATGCGCTTGCGATTCAAAGAAAAGTTGCGACTCAAATAAAACAGGCCCGCCGCTAGGTGCGGCAGGCCTGTTGTTGTTAATCGTCTCCACGGCAGCAGCTGGCTTGGCGCTGACCTTGCATGACGTCCCCTTACGAACGGCTAGCCGGCTGCACGTCGCGCCAAGCTTGGCCGAGTCGTTGGATAGCGGCATGCAAACGGCTTTTGACCGTTCCAACCGGTACCGACATGACCTTGGCTGCGTCACGGTATTTCATTCCCCCGAAGTAAACCAAGTTCACCGCGTTGCGGAGAGGTTCAGGCAAGGCCTCGACCTCGCCCCGCACCCAGGCGCCCTCTTCGCCGCTCTCGACGGCCAGCGCGGGGTCGCCCCCTTCGCTCGCCACCAAGTCAATCAATGTTCCTACGGACTCACTGCCGGCTTGGTGCGGTTGGTTCAAGCTCAATCGACGGTGACGACGATTTCGCCGCTGAGCGTCGATCGCTTGGTTGGTGGCGATCGTATAGAGCCAAGGACGGAACTTCCGGCCCTCCTCGAACGAGTCGCGCTTCTGGTGGACCTGGAAGAACGTCGCTTGGAACACATCCTCGGCCAGGGTGGCGTCACCCAGGAACCGACGGAGGTAATTATACAATTCACGCTGATAGCGAGAGACCAACTCCGAGAAGACGGTCGGGTCGCTAGCTTCGCGGTACGATTGCAACAATTGTTCGTCGCTGACGGCGACCGGATCCATCAGACCCTGGGTCGACGACGTCTTGGTGCGGTTCAATTCTTCCTTGGTATTCTTTTTCATCCTACGAACTCCTCATATTCAGAGAGTTCGACGGTGTTACTAGGAGAAAATCCCTCCTCCTAGCCGTCCTGATCAAAATTCCGCCGACCCGAGCATTCTAACAGTTGCATTTCCATGGGTCGCGGAAATTGCCCGCCGAAGCAGGCCAAGCCATACGATTGATTCGTTCGGCTGGCGCCCGCAGAAGGCCATGTTGACCCTCCGCGAGTACGGATCAGGAGGGATGCAAGTGGCATGCCAGGGGTATAGAAGCGGGCGCGACGGTCCGCCCAAAAAGCGGGGCAAAGATGGCCCTCTGTATGGTCTTACGTCACCGCCCCCAGGGGTGGTTCGCGGGTTCCCGAGGGATTTCCTGACTGCCAAAAACTGCAAAGCCGTGCAAAACCGGCAGGTCGCATTCAGCCAGTCGTCTCATTTTAAGAGCGGCCAGAGATCAAACGGAGGACACTTAGTAGCCGCGGGTCAACGACCCGCCGGAGCGCCCCGCCAAGCCGGCTAAATTTCCTACCCAACGGCCTAAATCCAAGCCATCCGATTCCCCGTGACCTTCTGCGCCAGCCGCCGCGATTCGAGCACCTCCGTTCTGCTATTTCCCGCCTGGATGAGGGCCAGTACAAGGCGTTGATGCTGCGAGATTTTCGCCTACTTATTCTGGTCGTTCCCCTCCTCGCGTGCAGCGGTTGCGCGGCTTCTAAATCTTGTGCACTGTTCCTACTCGAAATCTGGTCACCGGAGAAGGAAAGCCAGTGGCAAAGAGACAATGAAAGGTCTCTTGAACGTCGTGCAGAAGCTGCGGAAGAGCGGCGCCGGCAAGCCGAAAAAACGCCGGCGACCTGACGGATAGAAGCAGTACTCCGCGTCTGCGTTGACTTTAGATTCTCGCCACTCGATTCCCCGCCACCTTCCGTACCAGCCGTCGCGATTCGAGCACGCTCACCGTCGCTAGCACGCGGTGGATCGGCATCTCGCAGCTCGCCGCGACGTCATCAAGCATCGACCCCGTCGGTTCGATCGCTTGCAGCACCGCATGCTCGATGTCGTTGAGCAGCACCTCCGCCGCGATACGAATCGTGCCGCCCCTTTGGTCGGGCGCCGACTCCGCCGGTGTCGTAACTCTCATGTGTTGCTGCGGGAAAATTTTCCCGTGTTAATTATGGGCAGTTACGGAATGGCAGTTGCACCGCTTGATAGTTGACCCGGCGGGTTGGCCTTCCCATACTGTGTCCTCTTCTCAGTTTGGTGGCCAAATCAGGCGGTTTATGACAATTGCAGCTTGTTACGTCTCCTCGGAGGGGGTGGTTTTCGGCGCTGATAGCACCGCCAGCTACTCCGGCCCAAATTCGATGAGGCACTACAACCACGCCCAAAAGCTATTTGAGATCGGTGAGATGGGCAGTACCCTCGGCCTCGTGACTTGGGGACGAGGCGGTTTTCCAGCCGTCTCATACCGGCAATTAGTTGCGGAGTTGTCCGAGGATTTGATCGCGAAGGAGCCGCTCACAGTAGAAGAGGCGTGCAAACGCTGGATTCAGTTATTTTGGAAGCACTACGAGCAAAGTTTCGCGGCAGATTTGGCGGCCTGCCAAGCTCTAGCGGTTAAGTCGCCCAGGACGGTTGCGGAGGACAAGGCCCTTGAGAGCTACATCCGGGCGATGACGGTCGGTTTTTGCATTGGCGGGAGGGTGCGAAAGGACCGCAACCCGATGGCCTACCAAATTGTGTTCGATCCGAGTAAGCCAGGACCACCTATCCCGGTGCCAATTAACAGGTTTCAGCCGATTTTCTGGGGTGTCCCGAACATGATGGAGCGGCTGCTTTACGGCGTCGATGGAACCATCTGCCAAGGCATCTTGGCCTCTGGGCATTGGACGGGGAAGCCCGCGGATCTGAACAAAATCATTGCTCAGAGTGTCCTGAGTCCGAACGCCGAATTACCATTGAGAGACGCGATTGATTGGATTTTCTCGTCGATCTTCGTAACAATCAAAGCTTTGAAGTTCTCCAGTACCCCGCCGTTCTGCGGCGGGCCAATTGAAGTTGCAGTCGTGACGGCCGACCGGCCATTCCGGTGGGTCCGCCACAAAGGACTTGACCAAGCCCTGTCCGACCATGCGACCCGAGGCAAATTTTAGCATGAATCCCTTGTATTCCACGAACGAACCGCAAGTAGCAACGGACTTAGCGCAGCCGGCGTGGGTGGATGAAATGCGTTCGCACTACCAGGAAACTGGGCAAGTGCGACCAGAGGACGCGCAGCGTCTTTTGGGCGATCCTCGCCGGGGAGTGTACATGACCGCAGCGAGTGAGATGGAATGCAACGAGCATTGCATTCTTGGCAGCCGTTAGGCCGCCACTCGTTCGATCAACTCCTTCATAGTCCAAGGCTTCTCCGCTAATGCCGCGGCCATCGCCGGCGTTTGCTTGAGCGTCTTGTGCTTACGGCAAAAATTGTAAAACGCCATAAACAGAGCCTGCATCGCCTTATGGTGACGCAGGCTCTTGCTGTATCCGTTGGTCAAGCGAGTGAAGCGGCGGAGCGTCATCCGCATCGTGAGATTGAGCCGTTGGTGTTACTCCGCGGATTTTGTGGAATAATTGCTAGGCGAAACTCAAACCAAGCTGCGTGAGCATTGAGTGTGTAACCTGAATGCCAAGGCACGGGATTTCCATCGCGATCTCTTCCACGCTGACTTCATCGCGATCCAAGACGCACTGCAGGATGATGTCATCCGGCACGTCTAAATAGCCCCGCTTGGTACGGACCCAATCGCAGAATTGATGCGCCTGCCGCGGCGCTCTCACGAGCTCATGAATGCTCTCCTGCCCACGGAAATAATCGTTGAAGTCGTCCGCCATCTCGTCCTTGAAGTCCTCTAGTGTGAGGTCGATGTCGTACTGTTCGAGATCGATGTTTTCGAGAATCATGGGAAACTCCTTGTGAGGTTGGTGGCTTTACCTACTTGTCCGCCTGCTCAATCAGTTCGCGAACGGTCCACTGGTGGTCCGCGATCCCGGCGGCGACGGCGGGCGTCTTTCTAATGGTTTCGTGCTTGCGGCAGAAATTATAAAACGCGAAGAAAATCGCCTGCATTGCTCGGTGGTGTTGCAGGGTTTTCGAGTAGCCATTGGTCAATCTGGTGAATCTTCTCAGGCTCATACGCAGGGTCAAATTCAGACGTTCGACATGCGAAGTTGAGACGCGATCGAAGTCTGGCGTTCCGTAAACCGATCGCTTTTCGGTCGCTATTATCTTTCCGGGGGAGTAACGACCCGTGCTACGGCCTCCCTGGAAGTTCTTAATCACCTGTCCGAAGTCGACACGCTCACGAAAGCGAAAGGGAACTCCAAGGGTGTAGGTCGACAACCCATCCGCCGACAGTTGGAATCGTCCGGTGGTGGCGCGATCGATCTTGCCCAGGAACAGGTCGCAGGCGGCTCCATCGCGCTGCCCGACGTGATGCGCCACAACAAGTTTCGAGTCGCGATCAACTGCAATCCAAGTCCACCAGCTCCCCTCATCGCCAGTCTTTAGCTGGTCGTAGCGGGTACGCTCTTTCATCGCCACAAAACTCCAAATTTCGTCCGCTTGGATATCCTTAGCCTCGACTCCCTTGATAGAAGCGAGGAGGTTTTCGCAGCGTTCGCCGATCGTGAGAACCAAATCGCAGATTGTGTTCGGTCGCAGCCCCGTGATGCGGGCGGCGGCGCGGATGCTCATTCCCTCAAGCAGGAGTGTCATAGCCATGGCGGCGTCTTTCACGCTCGTTCGCATCGCACCCAAGGGCCGATCGGCGACAATCCAAGTCTTTCCGCAGGTGCAGCAGCGAAGGCGGGGATTGCCCTTACGATCGCGGCCGTGCTTTTTGGTTTGTTCGTGCTGGCAAGTCGAGACAACCATCGCGAGATTCCCTTAGGTCTGGGCTCTCGCTAGACTGGAGGTGTCTAGGCTGCAATTAGCGAAAGCCGGTTGCGGTTCGGCCGCGGTTGTGTTGACGCACTTCCGCGGCTTTTTCTTCTCTAGTTATTGTAGTAATAAAAATACTACGACTCAATAGTTTGGTTGACATTCGGGAATACTTTTCCTACAAAAATTGTATGGCAAAAAAGAAACGCGCAGGTCGACCCAAAAAGCCCCCCGGCCAAGTGCGGTCCTCTGACCTGAGGATTCCCGTCACCGACGCCGAAAAGGCAACCATTCAAGCCGCAGCAGAGGCCGCAGACGGCTCAGGCGGGCTAGCCGCATGGGCGCGAGCCATCCTTATGGAGGCTGCCTCCAAACGCCGATGACGACTAACACTACGACCGCGTGATTCGTTATATAAATCCGCTAAAACCGAGTGGCTACCAACGCACTGGTCACCTCCCTTCGTTCTAAGTCGTTACTGCAGGCGCACTTGCCCAAAGGGCGCAAATTCGCTTGACTGCACGACTTGCGCGATCTAGACTTCATCGCTGAGTCGGCCTCGCCGACGCTCTTTGACAATCAGCTGTAGAGAAAGTGGAGGCGGGGGGAATCGGACCCCTTCAGGCGGATTTAGAGTCCGCTGCTGTCGCCAAACAGTCCGCCCCCTCCAATTTCACAATCCTTCTAGCTGGATTCGAACCAGCGACCCCCCAGTTAGCAGCCGGGCGCTCTATCCGCTGAGCTATAGAAGGCTGGTGAGCCGAAGCGATCGTCCCTTGCAAGTCTGAACGCCTCGACCACCTAAGAATTCTCTACCGCTACGAAAAAGGGCTGGCGCGCATCGCGTGCCAGCCCTTTTTGTTTTTGGCCGTCTTTTTCGGATTTGCCTCGGTACTCATCTAGTCCTCCTCTGCAAGGTAGTGCCGCATCCCCGACCGCCTTGCAAGGCGGCCCGCTTTCACCAAGTTACTTAGCGTGGTTCGGAGCATGTGCTTTTCGTTTGCTGCCTTGGTTGCCGTTCGCCCCAGCAATCGCTGAACAACTTCGCTGGTCGTAATTCCCGGATTCTCTTTCACGGTTCGTAGTACAGCGAGCCCCGGCGGGATTGCACTTCTCTTCACCCCGGCAGGATTTGCCGCCTGCTCCTGCTCGCGAATCAAATCCTCGATCATCTCAAGCTGGGCCGCCGCACTGGCCCTGCGTTCTCGTGCTGCCTTGAGCTCAAACTCCAGGCGAAAAACTTCCGCCGTGAATTTCCTCTCCGCATCCTGCAGGGCACCGCGCCGCGTTTTTAAATCTGGTTGCATTCGGGCTGCCCGCCGACATAGCTGAGTGACGAGAGAAGTATACTCCAGCTGAATCCATGAAGTCAACCGTTTAGCGCCCATAAGGCTCGGCGCGAAATCCATATGGATTTCGCGCCGAGCTCGAAAGGCCCACTGAAGCGACTTCGCGCCGAACGATAAGTCTATTAAACGTAAGGACTTGCGTCGGCGCGGTCCATGCGCGCCCATGATATTTGCTATCACTCGGGCACATGCTATGATTATTTTGCAATGCCACGACCACCACTAAATCCCGCCGATTACGGACTGGAGATCAGCCGGACAGACCTGATCGACCAGTTTGCTGACGACTTCACGGAGTTCAGCCGGGGTAAGTGGACCATCGATGAGCTAGTGCTCCACCCCGGTGAGGCAACGAAGTTCTGCAGGTTTGTCCGTGTGTCGCGAGGCTATGACCTAGTCCCAGACGACGTGATTTTGCGCGCCCTTATGAATCGGCGCAAGGCTTCACCGCGGGCACCTAAGCCACGGTTCAGCTGGTTAGAAGAGGAGCACGGGCAACAGCGGCTGCCCGGACTTGATGAAGAGTCGGCCTAGCCGCCGGCAACGACCGCCCATCGGCCACCGGCGTCGGCCGTGAACCTTACCGAATCGTCCCGCAGCGCCGCGACCAACGACTCTGTAATTAGTCGCCGACTAGCCCCTTGTCGGCATCCGCGTGCCTGAATCGCAATCGCCAGTTCCTTGATTCCCAGCGGTCCCGTTTCGCTCAGGATCACCGCGGCGGCGTCGGGTAGGTTCATCGCCGCCAGTGGCGTCTGGGGCTCGCTGCCGATCCCGGTAGCCACCCAGATAATCTGGCCGTCAGCGTCGCGGCGAATCCGCTCCAGCGCCCTCTGGTCCTCCAGTCGCCTTAAGTGCGACCGCATCGACGAGTCGGGTATTTCGTGCCCGTGCGCTCGCAGCAGCGCCGTTAGCTCGCCCGTGCTGAATTGGCGGTCTTGGGGAATGACCTGCTTGATGGCGTCGACCGCCCGCCGCCCTTTGACGTAGTTGTTGTTGGACTTCTTGACCGGCCCTGCGGCCCCCTCAGGGCCGAGATTCTTCCGCAGCGCTGCGATGGTTCGCAGGGTAGCGGCGTACTCGTCGTGAGCCGATTGGACAGCGGCGTCGCGCTTGTGGCGAGCCTGCACGCGAAGCTTTTGGTAGGAGTCCATTCCCCGATGATAGGGCGCTATAATGCAGCTTCAAGAGACGGGCAGGTCAGCAACACACTGGGGGTACAGCGCCACTCCGCCAGCGGGCCGAGTTCTTCGAGCACGTCGTCGACGCAGGTCACGAGTTTCGCCCCGTCGCGCAGCAAGTGATGCGGGCCGGCGGAACCGGGGCTGTCGACCGGGCCCGGTACGGCGAACACCTCGCGGCCTTGCTCCATCGCGTGCCGCGCCGTGATGAGGGCGCCGCTTCGCAGGGCGGCTTCGACGACGATCGTTCCCATCGTGAGTCCGCTGATGATGCGGTTCCGCTGCGGGAACATTCCCGCGAGCGGCGGCATTGTCGGCGCGGCTTCGCTCAGCACGGCGCCTTGGTGTTCGATCTCCTCGGCCAGCTTTACATGCTCCGGCGGGAACGGATTAAGCACGCCGCTTGCAAGGACCGCGAGCGTGCGTCCGCCAGCCGCCATCGCCGCGCGATGCGCAGCACCGTCGATGCCGCGGGCCATGCCGCTCACCACGGTGATTCCCGCGCGAGCTAGTCCCGCCGCAAGCCGTTCCGCCTGCTTCTTGCCATAGTGCGTCGCCCGCCGCGTGCCGACGATCGCGACCGCCATCTGGTCGGCTGGCTCGATCTCGCCACGGACGAATAGCACGCCGGGCGGATCGGGAATCTCCTGCAGCGAGCGCGGGTACCCGGGCCACTGCGGCAGCAAGATCCGCAGCCCATGCTCGCGGGCGATCGCGAGCTGGGCGTCCAGCTGCACTTCATGCCGCGCGCCCAGAATCCGCCGCGAGATCTTCGGGCCGATTCCCTGCACGCCCTGCAGTGCCGCCTCGGACGCGGCGAAGACCTCCGCCGCGACGGCGAAGCGTTCGAGCAACCGGGCCCGCAGAATGGGCCCCACGTCGGGCGTCAGCGCGAGTAATATCTCCGCGCGGGCGGCTTCGTCGAGATTCAGCGGATCTGCAGTCGTCGCCATGGAGCCAACCATTCGCCGCGGGGTAACTGGACGCCGTCGGTCGAATTTAATTGGCCAGCCGTCGAATTGCAAATCGTGCGTTTCGCCCCAAGATGGAACCCGCGTCCCCGCATCGGACTGGTCGCTTAAGCGACCAGTCCAGTAGCACGCAGGATCCAACGCCCAATCGCTCGCAACTCGCAACTTCCTCCACCAAACAAAGAAGCCCCGACCTTGGGGGAAAGGCCGGGGCTTCCAGTTGTGGCGGGCGACTGTCGCGGGGGAGGCGGGTAGTCGCCCGCTAGACCTCTCCCTGGGGGAAGGGAGGGGTTGGGGGTCTCAAACACTCGGCCTGGTCGCCCCATTGGGCTGGTGGCTTAAGCGGCCAGTCCGCAGCGGCGTCCAGTCCGTCGCACTCAGTAATTCCACTCGACGCCCGTTTGCAGGCCGTGCAGGATCATCGAGCTGCCGGAGTTCACGTACGTCGAACCTTGGCCAGCGGTGAGCCACTGGTTCGGGTTCTGGTTCGTGGCCAGGGCGAGGCCGGTGATGCCCATCGCACGCCAGCCGCCGTACAGACGGCAATGGCAAGTCATCTGGTAGCTCGCTCCGACGCGGAGCTCGCCCAGCATCGAGACGTCGGTCTTGTCGGCCATCGCGTTGAACGCGTCGCCGCTGGAGATGTACCGAATGTTGCCGGTCGTCGAGTTGATGTACTGGTGGGTGCTGATGTCGTTGCCATACAGACCGACCAAGGTGTTCATGTGGAAGCCCCACTTGCACCCGATGCGGTACATGGCGTTCGAACCGAGTTGGAAGCCTAGCAGCTTGTTCTCGGTCCGCGAGTTGTAGTCGAGGTAGCCGGTCGTACCGCCGCTGTAGTTGACGCCGTACATGAAGTAGTCGTCGAGCTCCAGGTACCGCACGCCGCAGACGCCGGTGAGGTTGTAGCGGTTCGGAGCACAGTAACCCGTGCTGCAACCACCCGCTCCGCCGCCGATGCCGCCGCCAACTCCGCACGACCCGCCGTCGCAGCCGCCGCACGGGCCGCACATCGGGGCACAGCCGCACAGGTTGAGACGAAGCAGGTTGAGTTCGATGTTGCGAGCTTGGAAGTTGCTGCGAACGCGGACGTCGTCGATCGAGTAGGTACCGCTGCCGACTGGCGGGCCATAGTTCCAGAAGTTGTTCATCGGCATGTAACCGCCGCCGCCGTTGTACTCGAGACCCGGCATCGGCATCATCGAGTAGTAGTCCGACGGCATGCTCGGCATGTAGTCGAACGATTGCGTGGCGCCGAACAGTTCCCAGTAGACGCCTTCGACGCCCCAGCCTGGGCAGCATGGCGTGCAGCCGCACGGGTCGCCAGCGACGCCGCCGAAGGTGCGACCCAGACGGAATTCAACGCCGCCTTGGAAGCCAGGATCGACGTCGGTTGTGTCGACCGGAATGTTCGGCATCGTCGGGTAGCCGTTCGCCGGCATCGAGTCGTCGACCATGCCGAGGTTGTACTTGTCCGAGCTGTCACGCTGCATCAGCAGGCCGTAGACGCCGCCGAACCAGTAGTTGCAGCTGTTGCGGCAGAGCAGACGATCGGTCATGCCGGGCTGTTCGCAGCCATAGGTCGAGTACTCGGCGGCGCCGTAGGGAGCACAGTTGCCCGTGGCACAGCCGGCCCCTTGCGGAGCAGCGCCGTAACCCGAGGGATAGCTCTCATATCCGGCCGACGGGTAGCCGTAGTCGGGCGACGGCACGGCTTGCGGAGCGGGCGCCGGGGTCGGCATGATCGCGCCGGGAGGGACCGCCTCAGTCGGCGGGTTGAGCGTCATCGGCTGGCCAGGCGCCGGCGCCGGCGTCGGATTCTGCATCGCCCGAGCGACGTAGACCGGCTGTTGCTGCATGACCGGTTGCTGAGCGACAGGCGCCCCGGCTTGCGGGTAAACCTGCTGGAAGGCAGTCGGCTGAGCCGCACTTTGAACCGGTTGCTGAGCGACCGGATACGTTTGCGTCGGGTAGCTCTGTCCGACTGGCTGAGTCGCGACCTGAGCAACCGGCTGCGTGGCCGGGTACGTGCCGTAAACCGGCGTCGGACGCGCGGCGACATACTGCGTCGCGGCGGTGTATTGTTGGTTCGCCTGTTGGGCGACCGTGTTCACCTGCTGGCCGACTTGCTGAGCCGCAGCGTTGTATTGCTGCGCCGTCTGAGCAGTGACCTGCTGCTGAGCAGCCGAGAACTGCTGGTAGGGAGCCGTCGCGGCGACCGGCGGCGCGGCGACTGGTTGAGTCGCGGCCGGCGGAGCGGCGTACTGCTGCTGCACGGCGCCTTGCGGCATCGTGTATGGGTTCTGCGCCGCTTGGGCGTAAGGTTGAGCGGTTTGCGGATACGCGGGGTACTGCTGTGAGTACGCCGGAACGGCGACCTGCAGCGTCGCGAGCGATGACGCCGCGAGCAGCCCCCTTCTTAGGTCGTTGAACAATCGCATCGGACGCAATCTCCTGTACGTTGAGTTCGCCCGCACGGAGGACGCCGCCTGGGTCGGTCGTGGCGTCGCGGAATCCGCGGAGCGAGGTATCTTGAGCGATGCAGCCGTCGATTCCTTCGACAACGACGGCTACATCCTCCCCCGCATGATCCAATCGACCGCTACCGCCGGCAGAGTTCGCGGCATGTCGCGGCCGGCAAAGATGTTTCTGCTGCTATCAGTCGAACGACTGGAATAATCGCGCAACTTTGCCAGGAAGAGGTTGCGCGCACGGAAGAGTTTGCGCAGATTCTCGCGCAGCAGCCGCGGGTCAACGACCCGCCGGAGCGGTTCCAATGGGGAATGCTGAATGGGGAATGGGGTGAGAAGTTAGCGGGACAGTTGTAGGGTGATGCGCCCCATTCCCCATTCGACGTTGAATGTATCACCGCTCCGGCGGCTCGTTGAGCCGCGCGGCTACTGCGGCGTTACGCCGCCTGAGCGACCGGCGTTTGCTGCAGCCCGTAGAGTGCTAGCACTTCGTCGGCCAGCGCCCGGTAATCCTCCGCCCCCGCAGAACTCGGGGCGTACTTGAAGATCGATTGCTCAAAGCTCGGCGCCTCGGCCAAGCGAATGTTCCGCCTAATCCGCGAGGAGAACAACCGCCCCGAGAGCCACGGCTGCTGCCGCTCGGCGCCCTCGGAGAAGTACGTCGAAACGTCGGCGCTGATTTCGGCGGCGAGCCGCGTCGACGAGTCGTACAGGCAGAGCACCACCCCGGCGAGCCGTAGGCGATCGTTCAGCCGGCGATGCACCAGGTCGATCGTCTGCAACAACTTGCTGAGACCATGCAACGCCAGGAAGTGGGGCTGCAGCGGCAGGAAGACGTCGTCGACCGCCGACAGGGCGTTGATGGTGAGAATGCCCAGCGACGGCGGGCAATCCATCAGCACGAGATCGAAGTTTTGCGCCGCGGCGTTTTCCGTAATCGCATCGCGTAAAATCAGCTCGCGGCCCACGACGCCGGCGAGTTCCACCTCAGCCGCCGCCAGGTCGATGTGCGACGGCGCCACCCACAGGTTGTTTTCGACCGATTGCCAACATTCGCCGAGCGTCTTGCCACCGGTGAGCAGGTCGTACGTGTTGGCGAGTTCCCCGCGCTGCGGCCCCAGGCCGAAGTGGAGCGAGGCGTGAGCCTGCGGATCGAGATCGATCAGCCCGACGCGGACCCCGCTGGCGGCGAGAGCGGCGCTCAGATTGACGGCGGTCGTCGTTTTGCCGACGCCCCCCTTCTGATTGATGATGGCGATCGATCGCATGGCAAAGTTCCCGTCGAGGCAATTCAGTTCCCGGCCCCGCCGCGGCAAGTGCTTTAGCCCCCGGTTCTTCAAACCGGGGGCTAACCACCACGCGCCAGCAGCGCCGATATTGGGCCGCGGAGTATAGAACCCGCCCGACGACGCCTCCAGACCATTCGCCAAAGATGCTAGCGGCCAGCTTCGCCGCATCGCCGCCCCCTAGCCCCGGGCTTCGCCCGGGGGTCGCCCCCCATTCCACCGAGCGTCGCCCCAACGTCGCGCGAAGAAGCGTATTAAACAGCAAGCTTTTTTGGAGATCAGGCAGAAGAGAAATGTTCTGGCTCCCTCCCCCTGGAGAGGATTATGCAAGTGCCAGCAGTTCCGGTTGCCGGATTTTGATCCACCGGAGGCCGTTGAGAATGAATTTGGCTTGCACCCAATGTCGGACTCGGTGGAAGCGTCGCACCCAGGCTGGCAGCGGGGCTAAGACTCCTCCGGTGCTTGCCAAGACGCCGAACTGTCGCTCGATGGCGCCACGCTCGCGATAGAGCTCGCGGCCGAACGGCGTGGCCAACAGTTCGATCGATCGCAGGCGGCTCGGGCTTTGGCGACGATGGCCGAGGCCGTTGCGACCGCGACTGGGCGTCTTCTTGGCGACGAGTTGAAACCCGGCTTGCGCCGCCGCATCGTAGAGCCCGTTCGCGTCGTACTGCGTATCTCCCAGCAGATAACCGCCGCCTGGCAGTGATTCGAACAACTGACGCGCGACGGTCTTCTCGCTCACGTTCATCGGAGCGAGCGACCACGTCGTAAACAACGGCCCTCCATTCCACACGGCGTGCAGCTTGTAACCTTTCTGCTTCCCCTTCGCGCCGCGACCCCAGGCGGCGTCCCGGTCCTGACTGATCGGACTGACCGCCAAGGCCTTGCCGTCGATGATGTGGATCCACTGCCGCCCTAAACCAATTAAGATCAGCAGTTGCTGCTCTACCGCCGTCAACAACTCCACGGCGTCCGCCTGCTTCAGTCGTCGACTGAGCGTGCTCTGCGGCGGCAGTGGATCGAGCCGCAGATCAGCCGGCCACTCCTCGGCACACGCCGCCCAACTCGTCGGCCGATCGTGCACCACCGCCCAGAAGTAAACCGCCACAATCTCCGCCGTCGAGTACTTCCAACTTCCCCAACGCTTGTCCAATCCGCGCGCTAATAGGTAAAGTGCCAGCCAGAGTTCGCGTTCCATAAAACTCTCCTTGTCAGGGGTTTGCTACCGACAAGGTGGAACGCGGACTCCTTCTTTTCAAGACGCTGCTAGCAGTTGCATAATCCTCCTTGAGGGGAGGGCTGGGGAGGGGGGAGGAACCCAGGTACCCGCTGCCGTCACCCCTTCCTACCCCAGTGCTTCGCACGGACTACCGCCTGCGCACGGTCGCCACTGGCGACCGTGCTCGTTGCTCCCCTCAAGGGGAGGGGACCTCATGGTTCGAGTTGTTTTCCAGCGCCCCCACATCGCGCAAATACGTCGTCACCGCCGCCGCCATGCGCGCACAAGGCAGCACCTCCACCGTCGTCCCATCCGCCGACAGCTTTCCCATCACCTCAAAGTCGCGCGTGAACAACACAATCTGCTCCGCATCGCCGTCGACGAACCGCAGCGCATACGACCACTCCCGCGTCCCGCCATCCACAGGCTCGACGCCGCGCTCGTCCCACACGAAATTCCCATCCTGCGTGAACACATGCCGCAAGTGAATCAGCCCCGGCTTCTTCCGCAGGTCGTGGTGATCGACCACGTTCCGTCCCGCCACTTGATTGCTGAGATCAACCTCTGCTCCCGCCTCCTCCCCCTCGTCCCCATCGCCCGCCGGCGCCGCCGCCAGTTCCAACAACTGCAACTCCGGCGACTTCACAATGAGCGACCCCGCCGGCCCCCAAAACTCCGCCGAGTGCCGCGAGTAGCTGTACTGGTAAAGCCACGCCCCCCCCGACATCGCAATCGCGAGTGCAAAGATCACCAAAATGATCAGCCGGCCGGAGATCTGCATGTTTAATAGGGAACCGGCGACGGACGCAGGCAAACGCGAATAAATCCTATCTGCGTTAATCCGCGTTCATCGGCGGTTCCAACCCTCCCCGTATTCCCTTGGCGAACCTTGGCGTCCTTGGCGGTTGCCTTTTTGCATTTGGCGATCAGTCCCAGCGTGCATGACGCCCCGCCTGGCAAGCCTACTTTTGCACCGCGGCCCCTAGTATACTGGCTTCCCTCGTGCGGTCTTTACCCTCGTCTTCCACGGCGTTGCGTTACCATGCCCGATACGTTTGATCCCTACCGCGAAGCCCTCGTGCTCGAAACGGAAACCGTCTGGCCCGAGGAATACCTCGCCTGGCCCGCCGTCGATCGCGCCGCCTTCGCCGAACGGCTCCACGCCACTGCCGCCGATGCGGCCCACCTCGAATACGTCCGCAGCCACACCGGCTTCTGCCGGCGGATCGTCGTGACGCCGTGGGACATCGAGCGGATTTCATCTTGAGCTAATGCGGCGCCTGCGGAGCGAATGCGCCCGCCGCCGTTGATCGACAACATTTGAGGACTCGCTGTGCCCGGGAAGATTGAAACGGTTCGCGTCGCGTTGGCCGAACGAAGCTACGACATCGAAATCGGCAGCGGCACGCTCGCCTCGCTTCCCGAGTTCCTCCGCGCTCGCACCGACTCCGATCATGCCGTCGTCATCACCGACGGCAATGTCGAAGGCCTCTACGCCGACGCCGCCAGCGATCTGCTCGTCGGCGACGGTTGGGAAGTCGATCTCTTCGCCGTCGATCCGGGCGAGACGAGCAAGTCGGTCGAAGTGGTCGAAGAGCTCTGGAACGTGATGCTCGACGAAGGCGCCGATCGCAAGTCGATCGTCGTCGCCATCGGCGGCGGCGTCGTCGGCGACCTAGCCGGCTTCGCAGCCGCGTCGTTCGCCCGCGGCCTCGAGTTCTTTCAAGTCCCCACGACGCTCCTCGCGCAGGTCGACAGTTCCGTCGGCGGCAAGGTCGGCATCAATCTGCCGGGCGCCAAGAACATGGTCGGCGCCTTCTGGCAGCCGCGCGGCGTCCTCTGCGACGTCGACGCCATGCAGTCGCTGCCCGATCGCGAGTATCGCGCCGGCCTCGCCGAGGTCGTGAAGTACGGCGTCATCCTCGACGCCGACTTTTTCGCCTACCTCGAAGCCAACATCGAAGCAATCAACGTCCGCGACGCCGAGGTCCTCACGCACATCGTCCAGCGCTGCTGCCGCCTGAAGGCTGACGTCGTCGAGCAAGACGAACGCGAACTCACCGGCCTGCGGGCCTCGCTCAACTATGGTCACACCTTCGGCCACGCCTTCGAAGCAATTGGCGAATACGAAGAACTCCTCCACGGCGAAGCCGTGGCCGCCGGCATGCGCTGCGCGATGCAGCTCGCCGTCCGCCTCGGCCGCGTCGACGCGGCGACCTACGCCCGCCAAGAGACGCTACTCACGGCGCTCAACCTCCTCGTCGATCCTTTGGAAGCCGACGGCCAAGACCTGCTGCGGCTGATGTACCGCGACAAAAAAACTGCCGCTGGCAAGCTGCGGTTCATCCTCCCCAGCCGCATCGGCCACGTCGAACTCGTGAGCGACGTTGCGGAGAGCGACATCCTGGCCTCGCTAGAAGTCTAACGCCGCAATCGTAGGGCGGCGTGCTCGCACCCACCTCTCACGCTAGCCCCAGCCTAGCTAGGTCGGGGCTGCGAGCGAGCCCGTGCTACAAATTCAAAGCAAGTGGCCAAAAATCGCCAATGGTCCGCAGTCACGCGATCCAGTAGGTTCAAGTCAGTCCGCTCTTTGACAACGAACCATAGATCGCCGGCAGCCGCCCGTGGGTAGCCCTGGTTGGCGTACTCGCCTACCAGGGCGGCACAGCCGCAAGAGGCCGTCGTCGCGACATGTCGAAGCGAACTGTCGCCTCAAATGCGACATGAACACGACGGGACTCGCCGCAAACGCATCAGTCGCAACAAGTTAAGAAGACGCCTTAGTGTCGCCAAAAATCGCTCTCGCGATGCGACATGGCACGACACGACATTTAGATCGCTCCGCCGCCGCGTCGCGCGCGTTGCCGAACAGCCACCACTGCCGCGCCGATCACCGCCAACAATCCCGTCGTCGGTTCGGGCAACTCCGGATCGTTAGGATTCCCCGCCCCGACGCCCGTCTCGCGCTGGAAAACCAATTCCAGCGTATCAACCTCCGCCGGGTTCAGCGGCGCGAACACATGCGAAAAACGATCGGTATACGCAAAGTTATAAGCATCGGAGATCGTGCTCATCTTCGCTGCCCACTGATTGTAGAACGGCTGGTTCGGCTGCAGTGCGGCGAACCGCTGGCTCAGCCCGAACCACTGTTGGCTCTCCATCTGCCCGACCGGTTGGCTGTTTACTTCGACCGTGCTGCCGACGGCGCCGATGTTCAGGCCGGCGAACAAGTCGGCGATCACCCAACCGAACAGGTCGTTCTGCGGCGTCATCGGGGCGCCGTCGAGTTTGAAGTTCGGATTGGCCCCGTAGATTGCGGCCGGGTTGTCCAGATCTTGATGACTGAACGTGAGCGTGTGACTGCCGACGGCCGAACCGTTGCCGGTGAGCGTGATGTTCTGCTGAGCGTCGATCGTCGCGGTGAAGTCGTAGTCTTGCGCTTGGTGCGGCGCGGGGCCGCCGCCGGTTCCGTTGAAGTGGCCTTTGATGCGAGCGACTGTGCCGCCGTGACTTTGGCCGTACGTATGGAGATAGTTGAGGTAGCCGTCAAAATTGTCGTACGGCGAAGCAGGCAGCCCTGGTGGCGGGGGATAGACGCTGGGCCCGATGACGCGGACGAACTTGTTCGCCCCGTCGCGCACCACCGCAGCGGCGTGTGGATTGGCGATCGTTTCCATCGCCGCGAGCGTCGCGTTCGTCGGTGCGGCATGCAGCGACTTCACCAGCGTTCCGCCGATGCCCCCTTTGTAGGCGTTCAGGCCCACCGGAATGCTGAAGTAATCGAACGAAGTGGTGTTCGCCACGTCGGCCGGGTTGCCGTGGTAGGTAATCTCGACCTTGTCGTACCGTTTGAGATAGTTCGGATCGACCGAGGCCACCGGCGACGGCTCGTAACCCGCATGGGTGAAATTCCACGGCGTGCCGTAGCCGACGTAGATTCGTCCGCTGAACGAGGTGAGATCGACCCCCTGTGGCAGGGTGTTGAGCGTGTACCAATGCTCGCTGCCGAACTCGCTCTTGGCGAGCGGGGCGTTGGTCGCTTTGTTCGTCGCAGTGAGCGGCTCGCCGCCGACGAAGCCGATGTACACCTGATCGTCCGGCAGGCCCGAGGTGTTCTTGAACCGCACATTCAGCGGAGCGGCATCAGCGGCCGCGACCAACGAGAGAGCAGCGCAGACGAACAGCGACGGCAGACGGCAAAGCATACATTTCTCCAGGCGTGCAACTTCAGCGATGCGCAACAGCGCCTCGCGCCTGGCAGCGTGCGGGCCGCCAATTGATGGGCAGGTCCGCTAGTATGATTGCCGAAACGGGCCGCGTCCAACCGCCCGGCCGGAATGCACCGAAGAAAGAGGATGTCTCACGCAAAGGCGCGAAGGCGCAAAGAAGAAAAAGTCTTCCCTTTGCGCCTCTGCGCCTTTGCGTGAGATCTGTTTAAGTCTACCGAACGCGGCGACGAACCACGCCGAAGCCCAGCAGAGCGCTAACCAGCACGGCAGCGCTCGCCGGTTCCGGGACGAGAGTGAACTTCCCCGGGTTCCCGATGCCGCCGTTCACTGAAGTGACCGAGCCATACGAATCGCCCGCCACTGAGAGCTTCCACAGCGTCGAGTTATGGGCGCCCACCGCGGCCAGCGTCAGCGGGTTCGCGCTCGCGTTGTTCGTCCGCGGGCTGCCGAGCGTTTGGTCGTCGTAGGTCAGCCAGTCGATGCGAACGTTCGAGCTATCGTAGAGGTTGATCTCGTCGGCGCGTCCCAGGTTCTGCGTGTTCTCGCCGACGACCTTCACCGTTGGCGCGAGGTTCCACTCCGTCCGGAAAGCTGCGGCCGTGAGATCGGTGAGGATAACGGATTCGCCGGGAGCGACGATGCCGAAGCCGCTCAAGCTCAGCGAGCCGGCCACCCCCGTGTTGTCGTCGAAGCTCCAACCCGTCATGTCGACGGCGGCTGCGCCGAGGTTGGTGAACTCAACGAACTCGCCGCCGCCACCTTGGTAGGCCCACTCCGTGATCGAAATCGCCGCCGAGGCGCGAACGGCGCCGAAAGCCAAGAGGCACGCAGTCGCGAACGCGAGAGCCAGAGGATGCTTCATAGATGCCTGCTACTTTCTTCTCTGTTGAAACTCTGAGTGGCGCTGTCCTTCGCGGAGGAGTCGACTCGACATGAACGAATCGCGGCGGTCTAGAACCTGCCGTCGGCGAACGGTCGCGCGGTGGATTAGGTCGCCGTCACGGGCGTGACGAGGTCCCTGGAGTATAAAATGCCTCCCGTGCAATTGCCATCGTGCGACACGCCTGCGTCACTGCCGCCACGGGAGCCCTAATCGCTCCTCGCGGCGACCTGCGGCATGCTCGCCGCCGCCGATCGCAGCGTTTTCAGGCAAATAGCCGCTAGAATTAAGGTTCCCGCAGTCGATTAAATGTGTCTCTGCGTGCCAGATGCTGGCATCGAAATGAACGTAAGACTCAACAGCTTTTGAGAAGCTGCGGAGCTCAAAGGGCTTTCAAAACGTTTGTGTATTGACCGTGCTGCTCGCCGACGTGGTGAACGTTTTCTTCAGCGTCGCACCGGCCGGCGACCACGCCCCGCCGGTGAGCAGCCCCCAAGTCGTCAGCCCGCCGACATAGCTACCGCCGGTGTACGTGCCGCCAAAGTAGACGGAGTACGAAGTGCTCTTCGTCAACGCAGCGGTCGAGACATGGAAATAGGAGGCGTTGTACTTCGGCTTGTAAGTGAGGATAACGTTGCCCGCACTATCCTGGATGTGGAGCAGCGAAGTGGAAGCGAGCGCCGTGCTCGACTTGAGGAAGAAGTTCACTTGAGTTGAGCTGGTGCTGGCGGCCTTGGTCATGCTCGAGTTCGAACCGCCGCTGATGAGCGTGCCGCCATTGATGAGGAACGTGCCGTTGTAGTCGATCCCTTCTTCGACGCCGGTCGCGGGCCCATCGATGATTGTGATCCCGCCGGTGATGGTGATGTTGCCGTTCGAGTCGATCGCGTCGGAGCCAGTCACGATAACGATGCCGCCGGAGATGTTGAGCTGGCTGCCGTCGTTCGATTCCGTGCCGCCGCTGACGGTGCCGTAAGTGGCGTTGATGCCGTCGTTCGAGGCGACGATGCTGGTCACGCCGCCGGTGAAGTTGATGATCGGCGCTTCGACCCCTTCGCCGACGCCGCTCGTCGCCGAGATGGCGTTGACGACGTTCGTCCCGCCGCTGATGGTGATCGACGTATCGGAATGAATGCCGTCGTCGGTCGAGTTGAGCGTCGTCGTTCCGTTAGCGATGATGATCGCTCCGGCGGCGACGATCGTCTTCGGATGGTTGTAGTCCGAACCCGACTGCAGGAAGCGGGCGCCAGTGGTGGTGATGTTCAGCGTCGGGCTGCCGGTGGCGCTGCCGATGGTGATCGTGCCGTCGGACTTCAGCCCCTTGCCGCCAGTGCCCGAGCTGGTCGTGGTGACGGTTCCGCCAGTGATGGTGATCGCCACGTCGGCCGAGAACGCGGCGGCCGCGTACGAATCGGTCACGCCCGAAGCGTTCTTGTAGGTCGCCCCGTTGCCGGCGAGCGTCACGGTGATCGTACCGCCGGTGACGTTGATCGCATTGTCGGCCGACAGGCCGCGAGCGCCGGTGGCGGCGGCCGTCCCCGTCACCGCGATGCTGGCCGTGCCGCTCACGTTGATGCTGCCGTCGGCCTTCACGCCGCTTGGGTACGACGGATCGAAGCCGCTGCCACTCGCGGTCAGCACCGTCGCGCCGGAGAGATTGATCGTGGTCGTACCGCCGCTGAACGTCACGTTGCCGTCGGCGTCGATGCCGCGACCTGCTGCGCCGTTGTTCGTCACGCCGATCGTGCCGGCGGTGATCGTCACGTCGGTGCCGGCTTTCAGCCCCTTGCCGGTCGCCGTCGCCGTGATGCTGCCGCCCGAAACAGTGATGGAAGTCTCCGCTTCGATGCCGTCGCCGGCTGCGGTGATCGTGATGTTCCCGCCCGAGATGGTCACAAAACCTTTGGTCGCATCTTCGTCGTTGCTCGACTTGAGCCCGTCGCTACCTGCGTTCACCGTGATCGTACCGCCGCTGACAGCGAGCGAATCGCGTCCCTTGATCGCGTGCTTTACCGCCGTGACGGCAATCGTGCCGCTTGAGATGGCGAGGTCGTCCTGGCTGGCGATGCCGTCGTGGTACTTGGCCGTGACGGTCAGCGAACCAGTGCCGTCGATGGCGAGGTCGGCACGGCTGAAGATCGCCGCGTCGGGGTCGTCGGTCCCCGCGCTCGCGTAGGTGGCGCCGTCGGTTACCGAGTTTTGCGTCCCGGCGGCGAGCGTCATCGTCACGTCGTCGGCGTTGGCGACGTAGATGCCCGGCCCGTCGGCGTTCGTGATGTTGGCGCCCGCCAGGATAAGCGTCACGTCGTCCTCATCGCCCGCATTGACGACCAGCTGCCCGTCGGTCAGCGAGCCGATGATTTTGTAGTTGCCTGCGGCGGTGATCGTCACCGTCGAGCCGCTCACCGTCGCCCCGGCGCCGTCAACGGTCGCCGTCGTTCCTTGCAGCGTGATGGTGGTGACCGCCGCGACCGCGCCGAAATCAGCCTGCCAAGCGGTGAGATCGGTCGCCGTGTAAGTCGTGGCGTAGCCCCGCTGCCAAGCGAGAAAGTCGCTGCCGTCGACGAGGCCATCTAAGTTGAAGTCGCCCGCCGAGAGCGTCAGCACGCGACGGCCTTCCAGGCACTCGAACCGCAGGCCGCGACCCCGCACCGGCGTCACCTGTCGGCGGGCCGATTGCCCAAAAAGCTTGCGGATGCGGTTGGTCCAGCTCAAGTCACTTCTCACGGCGTCCCCCAATCCCAGCAGTATCCCGGCGATGTACGGCCGCGAAGGGGAGCCAAGTCACCAGGCTCGACTGCCGCCTCCGCTGTCATCGCTGGAATCTAAGGACCGAATGGACGCCCGCGACCGCACGCAGAAAATCGCAGATCGAAGAAGAATTTCGGATTTTCGAGCAACTCGCGAGCGGAGAGAAGTCTCACGCAAAGGCGCGAAGGCGCAAAGAGCCGATCCATCCCCGCCTTGCCTTTGCGCCTCTGCGCCTTTGCGTGAGATCCTTCTTCGCACAAGGGAAAGAAGAAGGAAGGCTCAGGCGATATGGCGCACGAGTCCGCCGTCAATGCGAATCGCCGCCCCGTTGATCGCACTCGCCAGCGGACTGGCGACGAACGCCACCGCAGCGCCGATTTCCTCCGGCCGAATGAACCGACCAATCAGCGAGTTGGGCCGATTCTCGGCAATGAACCGCTGCTCCGCCTCCTCGGGCGTGGCGTCGGGGAAGACGTCGCCGATGAACTTCTTCACGCTGTCGGTGAGCGTCGAACCTGGCAGGACAGTGTTCACCGTGACGGCGGTTCCCTTCGTCAGCTCGGCGAGGCTCCGCGAGATCGACAGCTGCATCGTTTTCGTCGCGCTGTAGTGGGCCATCTCGGGCGCCGGCGTGAGCCCCGACTCGCTGGAGATAAAGATGATCCGCCCGCGGCCCCGCGCGAGCATCTGCCGCAGGTAATGTCGGCTCAGCCGCACGCCGCTCATGATATTCACCTCGAAGAGCCGCTGCCACGCTTCGTCGGTCTCGTCGAAGAAGCCGACCGCTTCGTAGACGCCGAGGTTGTTCACGAGAATGTCGACCTCCGCCACGGCGGCAATCGTCGCGTCGCACCCCGCGGCCGTGCCATTGTCAGCAGCAAGCGGCACGAGGTTCGCCGCCGGATGCTCCCGACGAATCGCCTCGATCGCCTGCGCGACGCTCGCCTCGCTACGGCCATTCACAAAGACGCGAGCCCCCTCGGCAGCGAGCGCGACGGCAATCGCCTGACCGATGCCGCCGGTGGACGCGGTGACGAGGGCTGTTTGGGAAGCGAGGTTGAGGTTCATGGCTCTGCTCGGGCGAAGTGACTTGGGAGTGAAGCTGCGCCCGCATTATTCCATGATCCAATACTGCAGGCGAGATAGTCCTGCCGTCCCTAAACTCCCTTGTAGGTGAGCAGCGGCTGCAGCGTTCGCGCGATCTTCGTTAACTCTCGCTGTGCCTGCATCACTTGGCGGATGTCCTTGTACGCCGCGGGGGCTTCTTCACGGAGTGATTTCGCGCGGCGGTGGTCAAACCACAGTCGGCCGACTTGGCGGCGAAGGTCGGCGCCGTTGAACTTGCGGCTGGCTTCAGTGCGGCTGAGGCGGCGGCCGGCGCCGTGGGAGCAGGAGGCGAGGGCGAGCGTGCAGCCGCGACCGGTGGTGTGATAGCTCGGCGCACCCATCGAGCCGGGAATGACGCCCGGTTCGTCGACGGCGGCGGATTGAGCGCCCTTGCGATGGACCCAGTACTCGCTGGCGCCGCCGCTCAGTTGCGCGTGGCGTTCGCGCTGCACGTGATTGTGATCGCTATGGATGAGCGTCGACCAATCGGCTTCCACGGCGAAGTACCGCCGCATGATGCCGGAGAGAGCTTCAAGTATCGCGAGCCGATTGGCGGCGGCATAGCGACGGGCCCACCCGGCGTCGGCGAGATACGCTTCGCCGGCGGCCATATTGGAGTCGAGGTAGCCGAGACCGCAGTCCGATGGCGTGGCACGCTCTTGATGCCACAGTGCGATTGCTTGGCCGACGGCGCGCGAGCCGCTGTGGAGCATCGCCCACAGTTGTCCTTCCTCGTCGGCCTGCAGTTCCAGGAAGTGATTGCCGCGGCCAAGCGTGCCGAGCTGGTAGCGGCCGTCGCGAGCGGCAATCCTCTTGAGGCGATCGTCGCTAAGGTGCAACTCGTCGACGTTCTGCGGCAAGGCTCGCCCCTTGGCGTGCTTGTTCGCCGGGACATGCTCGTAGAGCTGCGACAGCAGGCGAGCGGCGGCGTGTTCGTTGTCGATGATCGCCGCCTCGGAGTTGAACGCAAGGGCCGCCATGCCGCAGCCGATATCGCTGCCGACGGCGGCTGGATAGATCAGCTCGCGCGTGGCGACGACGGCCCCCACGCACACCTCCTTAGCGAGGTGCACGTCGGGCATGATCGCGACGGCTGCGACGTCGTCGCTAGAGCGGAGGCGATCGATCGAGAGGGCGACTTGCCGGTCGACTGGTTCGCTGAGCCAGGCGTTGATCGGAGGCAACGTGGGTTCGCTCATTGGACGCCTCCCTGCGCGGGCGAGGCGAGGTCATCGTCGTGCGGTCCGATGATCACGAAGCTAAGGTTGGGCGCTTTGCGGCGCGTGATTGCGGCAGCCACGGCTGCACGGAGTAAGCCCGTCACCGCGGCGAGTTTTTGTTCTACCCCGACGCGATCGAACGGGACGTCACGCCCGGTGGCGACGAGCGTCACCAGCATTCGTGATGCATCGGGCGCGGGTACGACCGATGCTACGCGCAGCGCGTTGATCGCTGCGTCGCCCAGTTCGCCGGCGAGGATCTGGGCGATCGTCTCGGCCACTTGGCGGCAAAGCTGCTGGGCCTTGCGGTCTGGCTTGTCGCGGTGAGAACGGAGTTTGAAAAATTCACGGGGATCGACGCCGTCGTCTTCATGGATGGCGTCGCAGTGCGCAAGCATTTGCTCGCGCGTACGCTTGTCGAGCGACATGGAAACTCTCTCGCTGGGAGGAAGAATGGCGGCGCAACGTGAGCGCAGCCGACTGATCGATGCGAATCAGCGATGAGCGAGAGCCTGGCCCCGCGAGGCCAGCGGGCGTCGAGAAGGACGCGAGAGGCTTAGCGGAGCGACAGGCTCAGGAGGGCAATTGTGGTAATGAGCGTACGCATGATGAGCTCCTTATGCCGAGGGAAGTTGCCAGTCCGATAGCTCCCAGGACAGCCGCCCCGTCCCAAAGGTTCGCTCTGAATGTGGTAGCCGCGGCTCAACGAGCCGCCGGAGCACCCCGCAAAGTCGGCTGAACTCCCGCGATTGCCCGGCGCCAGCTCCGCCTTTCACGGATTTCCAACAATTCCCTTGACCGCCATATATTTCATATGTAAGATAATGTCATGGCGATTAAATCGCCGATAACTACTTCACGCGGAGATATTTCCCATGTCGGGCGGCTCGCTGCAAGCTGATTTAAAGAAGCGGGAGCCGTTCGCGTCGGGGGAGCAAGAGGCGATGATTGGGCTGTGGCGCGTCAGCGACTGGTCGATGAATCGGTTCGGGGCGCTCTTTCGCGAGTTTGAGCTGACCTCGTCGCAGTACAACGTCCTGCGGATCCTCCGCGGGGCGGGGGAGCCGTTGCCGGTGCAGGAGATTTCCTCGCGAATGATCCAGCCCGTGCCGGCGATGACGGGGCTCGTCGATCGGCTCGAAAAGGCGTTGCTCGTCGAGCGGCGGCGGATCGCGGAGGATCGCCGGGTGATTCACGTAGCGATCACGAAGAAGGGCGAAGCGGTGCTGAAGAAACTCGACAAGCCGGTGGTGGAGTTGCACGAGCGGATTATGGCATCGCTCACGAAGAGTGAAGTCAAGCAACTCGCGGGGCTGATGGAAAAGCTGGCGGGAAAAATTCGCGGGTGTGAGTGAGTAGCGTTTTTTTGCCACAATATCTTACATGTAAGATATTTTGGCGATGGGGCGGTCAGTTGTCAGTGGTCCGTTGTCAGTTGCTGGAAGAGAGGGGCGTCCATCCTTCTTCGCAACTGACAACGGACAACGGACCACTGACAGCGTCATGAAGAGTCGTTGTCAATTCAGAACAGGTCCAAAGAAAGGAAGGCTCAAAATGATTCGCGTACGCAAGAGCAACGAACGGGGCGGGGGTGACCATGGCTGGTTAAAGACCAAGCACACGTTTTCGTTCGGGCAGTACTACGATCCGCAGCAGATGGGTTTCCGCTCGCTGCGGGTGATGAACGAAGACTTCATCGCGCCGGGCCGGGGCTTTGGCACCCATCCGCACGACAACATGGAGATCATCACCTATGTACTCGACGGCGAGCTGGCCCATCGCGACAGCATGGGCAACGGCTCGACGCTGACGCCCGGTCGGTTCCAGCGGATGAGCGCCGGCACCGGCGTGACGCATAGCGAGTACAACGCTTCGCAAGAACGGCAGGTCCACCTCTATCAGATCTGGATCATGCCCAACGTGAAGAATGTGAAGCCGAGCTACGAGGAACTCGACGTGCCGCGGGAAGAGAAGCTGAATCGGCTGCGGCTGGTCGCTTCGCCCGACGGACGCGACGAGTCGCTGACGATCCACCAAGACGCGGCGATCTACCTCGGCGACTTGGAAGCCGGCAAGGAAACGTCGTTGCCGCTCGGCTCGGGTCGGCACGCCTGGGTGCAGGTGCTGCGGGGCGGCGCGACGGTGAACGGCGAACCGCTCACCGCTGGCGACGCGGCCGCAGTGAGCGAAGAGGCTGCCGTCGCGATCCACGCTGACGAAGCGGCGGAAGTGATGGTGTTTGATTTGGGTTGAGGCTTCGCGTCCGTTGTCAGTGGTCCGTAGTCAGTTGCTGTTGGGAATCAAAGTCTTTCAGCAACTGACAACTGACTACGGACAACTGACATTTTCAAATAAACAGGAGAGTCTGTCGTGAATAATCAATTGATCGGTGTGACAAGCTTGGCCGGGCGAGTGTTGCTCGTTGGCATCTTTTTCATGAGTGCGGTGGGGAACAAGATTCCCAACTTCTCGCAGATCACCGGCTACATGGCGAGCCAGGGCGTGCCGGCGCCGACGGTGTTATTGCCGGGGGCGATTGCGTTCTTGATCATCGGCTCCGTGCTGATCGCGATTGGCTATCAAGCCCGCATCGGGGCGGCGCTCTTGCTCATATTCCTGGCGGCGGCGACCTACTTCTTCCACGACTTCTGGACCTTCGACGACGCGGCCGAGCGTCAGCAGCAGACGATTCAGTTCATGAAGAACGCCTCGATGATGGGGGCGATGCTCTTCATCATCGCGAACGGGGCGGGGGCTTGGAGCCTTGATGATCGCCGCGCCGTCGTCGGCGATGCGACGACCGTCTAGCCAAGCATTGCGGTTTACCGATCCTTCGACGACGAAACGTCGGGAGGCAAGGCCCCGTCTGGATTTGCAAACTAGGCGATCGCTTCCTACCTCACTATCAACGACTCACTCACCTAAACACTTACTCACCAATTTTTGGAGATCACCATGGCCAACATCCTTCCCAACACCGACGCGGGGCTCATCACCGCCGACAACAGCGTGCTCGTCTTCATCGATCACCAGCCGCAAATGCTGTTCGGCGTGGCGAACAACATCGATCGCCAGCAGCTCATCAACAACGTCCTGCTGCTCGCTCGCGGGGCGAAAGAGTTCAACGTGCCGACGATTCTCACTACCGTTGAAACTGAATCGTTTAGCGGCGAGATGTGGCCCCAGTTGCTCGACGTGTTTCCCGACCAAACGCCGATCGAGCGGACCGGCATGAACTCGTGGGACACGCAGGCGTTCCGCGACGCGATCAAAAAGACCGGCAAGAAGAACATCATTCTCTCGGGGTTGTGGACCGAAGTTTGCATCACTTGGCCGACGCTCAATATGCTGGCCGAGGGGTACAACATTTACGTGGTCGAAGACGCGTGCGGCGCCACGTCGCAGGCGGCTCATGACGCGGCCCTTTCGCGGATGGTGCAAGCGGGCGCCGTGCGGATGACGACGATCGCCACGGTGCTCGAGTTCCAACGCGATTGGGCGAACCGCGATCACTACAACGCCCTGATGAGCCTGTTCCGCGAATTTGGCGGGGCGTATGGCGTGGGGATTGAGTACGCCTACACGATGGTGCACAAGGCGCCAGCGGCGCGGAAGGTGACGAAGTAGCGTTCGAAATGCAAATGCTTCACTGCGAATCACGCGGGTCTCACGAATAGAAGAATGTGCTTCAATCACTTCTTCTTATCCGCGTCAATTCGTGTGATTCGCGGTAAAAAACTTAATCGCTGGTCGTTAAGACGAGCTTCGCATTGAGGGGACAAATCATGACGCCAGAAGTTGTGCTCTATCGCGGCAAGATCACCACGCTCGATCCCACGCGTCCGGAAGTGACGGCGGCGGCAATCAGCGGTGGACGCATCGTCGCCACGGGGACCGATGACGAGATCCTGGCGCTCGCCGGCGAGGCGACGCAGCGGATCGACCTCAATCATCGCCGCGTGATTCCAGGCCTCAACGACTCGCACCTCCACGTGATCCGCGCGGGCCTCTACTTCAATCTCGAACTCCGCTGGGACGGCGTGCCGAGTTTGTCGCAGGCCCTTGCCCAACTAAAGGCACAAGCGGAACGGACTCCGCCGCCGCAGTGGGTCCGCGTCATCGGCGGGTGGAACGAATTTCAGTTCGCCGAAGGGCGGATGCCGACGCTCGAAGAGATCAACAAAGCCGCGCCCGACACGCCGGTATTCGTATTGCACCTCTACGACTCGGCAATGCTCAACCGCGCGGCGATTCGGGCGCTCGGGTTCGACCGCAACACGCCGAACCCGCCCGGCGGCATGATCGCCCGCGATGCGAGCGGCAACCCGACGGGGCTGCTCATCGCCGAGCCGAACGCCCTCATCCTCTACTCGACAATCGCGATGGCGCCGAAGCTCTCGCGGGAGGATCAGCTCAATTCAACGCGGCACTACATGCGAGAGCTGAACCGGTTCGGCGTCACCAGCGTCGCCGACGCCGGCGGCGGGTGGCAGAATTATCCCGACGACTACGCGGTGATTCGCCAACTCGACGAAGCGGGCCAAATGACGCTGCGAGTGGCGTATAGCCTGTTCGCCCAGAAGGGGGGCGAAGAACTCGCCGACTACACGCGGTGGCTCGGTATGACGCGGCCGGGCGAGGGGAGCGAGACGCTCCGTGTGAACGGCGCCGGCGAGAATCTGGTGTGGAGCGCCGCCGACTTCGAAAACTTCCTGCAGCCGCGGCCTGACTTGAAGCCGGTGATGGAGAGCGAACTCGAAGCGGTTGTCGGCAAGCTTGCCGCGGCCAAGTGGCCGTGGCGGATCCACGCGACTTACGACGAAACGATCGGCCGTTTCCTCGACGTATTCGAACGCGTCCACCGCGACTCGCCGATCGATCAGCTTGGTTGGTTCATCGATCACGCCGAGACCGTCTCGGAGCGCAATCTCGAGCGGATCGCAGCGCTCGGCGGCGGCATCGCGATTCAGCACCGCATGGCGTACCAGGGCGAGTATTTTATTCGCCGCTACGGCGTCGAGGCCGCGAAGCGGCGCCCGCCGTTGCGGAAGATGCTGGCGATGGGGCTGCCCGTCGGCGCCGGCACCGACGGTACGCGGGTGGCGAGTTATCATCCATGGACCTGCCTCTGGTGGCTTGTCACGTCGAAGACCGTCGGCGGCACGGTGCTGCACGACGAAGCCGATCGCCTCTCTCGCGAAGAGGCGCTCCGGCTCTATACCGCCGGCAGTGCGTGGTTCAGCCGCGAGGCTGACGTGAAGGGGACGCTCGCCGTTGGTTCGTACGCCGACCTCGCCGTGTTGAGCGACGACTACTTCCGCGTCGAGCCCGATGAGATTCGCGGGCTCGAAAGCGTGCTGACATTGCTTGGCGGCAAGGTGGTCTACGGCTCCGCGGAGTTCACGTCGCTCTGCCCGGAACTGCCGCCGGTGAGTCCCGACTGGTCGCCCGTCGCTCGGCCGGAAACGCGCGGCTACGACAACTCGGCGCCCGCGCCGCCGCAGCACGCGCACACCCCGATCATGGCCGCCGACGGCCGCGTCTGGGAAACCGGCTGCGGCTGCAGCTACTAGCGGCGGGCGTTGGAAAGTTGCAAAACACTGACGATCAACGGATTGAACATCACCCCGAGCATAAAAACCTGGAAGAGGCCTGGCGCCCATCGCTCGTGAGTCGACGCGCCAAACACGCAGATGGCGCCGACAATCGCCATTACCAACGTAAGCGCCATCGTAGATTGTCGCGGCCAGCCATGCTGGCAATTGAAGATCGAAGTTAAAGGTAGCGCTGTTCCCAGCGACACGAAGGCCCCAACTAGAAATACAGGGTGGTCGCAGACTATCAAACCGACGGCGCAGGCGGCGCTTAATGCGAGACAAAGGGCGAACCAGTTAGAGGCGATGCGTTGATCTCTCGAAAGTGCATGCCGACCAAAGCGGTTGAATCGTAAGAGTAGGTTAAATAGTGGCGTAGCGAACCAAGTGAGCAAAACGAAAACGACGTATAGGATGATGACCGGCAGTATCCAGAGAGCGATCGCGGGATAAGTTTCGGAAAGCGAACCAAGCATTCGCGCGCCAATGAAGCCTCCCAAGAGGATTCCCATCTGGACTTTGCCGTCGAGTCGCGCCATCCAGAGAAAGTAGCCGAGAACGAGACGATAAATCGGATTGCGAGCCTTCAGCGCCTCGACCATGCCATGCCGGGCGTACTCATTCGTCGGATCGAGCCGCAACGCCTCGCGAAACTGATCGAGCGCCGGACGCGGTTTTCCTTCGTGCAGTAGCGCCCACGCTTTGTTCGCATGGGCGTACGAATCGTCGGGATCGCGGGCGAGCGATTCGTCGACCGCCGCAATCGCCTCACGCTGCCGCCCCAGCTTCGTGAGCGCCATCGTGCGGAGATTCATGCAGTCGGCATGCTCGCCGTTGTACTTCAACCCTTCATGGGCCGCATCGAGCGTCGCCTGCCATTTGTTCTGGCTGTACAGCGTGATCGCCAGCCGCGCATAGTTGTCGGGGCTCGCCGGATCAAGCCGCACCGCCTCGCGAGCCGCCTCCTCCGCCTCGGCATACCGCCGCCGCTCTTGCAGCACGGCCGACCGGCAATAGTGGGCATGATCCCAATCAGGCGCCAGTGTAATCGCCTGATTCACCTCCGCCTCAGCTTCCGGCAACCGCTCCTGCCGGGCGAGGCAGAGCCCGAGCAGCGCATGCGCCTGCGGATCGTGCGGTTGTTCGGCGAGCGCGCGCCGCAGCTCCGTCTCGGCGTCGGCGTAGCGCGAGATCTGGAAGAGGTGGGCGGCGCGGGTGAGGGAGTGGTTGGTAGTCAACGCGATGCATCTATGTAAAGGGAACTGCGACGGAAACGCCAGGAAACAATTCGATCGGCGATCGTATCGCAGAATAACGTAATCAAGAAGAAAACGACGAGTAGCGCCACGCCGATGAACGATCCTTGGAAATTAGTCAGCACGGCGCTATAGCATCCCAAAGCCATCAGAAGTACCAGTACTGGTAGACACAGTAACCCCATCTCGCGCCCTGTTCCGGTCTTGGCACTCGCTGCTAGGAGCGGGAATGCAGCGCCGAATTGGCATGCAATAATTCCCAGCGTCGGTTCGATGCCGATCAGTATTGCGCCCGTCAGGATACTTGCGTAGGACCATGCGGATCGGAAGAAAAGCAGTGGCGAGAGAATCATCCAACGCCACGGAATTGAAAATTCGCGCCGTAGCAGCGAGGTTCCGAGTAAGTTGGCTGCGCGATCCAGCATAATTGGGAAAACGAAAAAACTAACGGCGACAATGCAAAACCACACCCAGTAATCAACGAAGTCGCTCTTTCTTCCTGACGAGAGCCCTACTTCTCTCCCGACAAGGGCAAACGCCGCGGCTGACGTTGCGAACAGCGCCCACCGCTGCTTATGAGACCATTGCCAAATGCGGACCGTGCATACGTTGAGCCATCTCAGCGGCCAGATCATGTAGCCGTAGGCGAGGGCAATCGCCGCGCTATCGTTTGCCGTAACGGGATCGAGGCGACGGGCTTCGCGCAGTAGGTCAAGAGCTTGGCTGGCGTTGCCCGATTGGAGGTGCGAGGAACCAAGAGCGTGTTGCGCCGCTGCGTCTTCCGGATTATTGGAAATAGCAGTCTGAAAAAGGGCGTGCGCCTCCCTAAGCTGGCCTGCGCGAGCGAGAAGGTTGCCTTTCAGAAGGATCGAGGGATTGTGGAGCGGGTTGAGTTGTAGGGCATGGTCGACGGCACTTAGCGCCTCACTCGTCTTGTTCCGTGAGGCTGCGATCGCCGCCAACTGGTGAAAAAAATCGCACTGCGGTTCCAATCGGATGGCTTCCCGAACGGCATCCTCGGCCTCGCGCCAGCGGCGTCGATGTTGCAGAATGAAGCTTCGAACGTAGTGCGGGTAAGCGAAATCGGGAGCCAGTGCGATAGCACTCCTAACGGATTTTTCAGCATCTGCGAATCGCTTCAGATTGACTTGAGTCGCTGCAAGCATGGCGAATACAAGCGGCTGGCTAGGGCCGTCTCCTAGCTCTGAAACGAACTCGCTTGCAGCAAGGTCGTATCTCTTTAACTCGAAGAGGACTTTGCCTCGTTCAAAAAGCGAACCCATGAAAGGCAATCCAACTGACGGATCTCAAGTTGGTGACGGTCAGCGCTCATCCCCGTTCGTCACATTTTCAAATGCTTCAAAATATCGTCGTACACGCCCCCTTGGTTTGAATAGAGCGCGTAGTTCCGCGCCGTCGCAAACCACTCCCGCGTCGACGGTTTTACATTTCCCGCGGCGGCGACTAGGTCTTTCGTCCGTAGCGGTTCCAGCTTCCCGCTCTTCATCGCGTCGCGCAGCTTCGCCTCGACCGCCACGTCGACCACCGCTTTGAGATCGGCGCCGGAAAAGTGGTCGGTCTTCTTCGCCACCGCGTCGAAGTCGACGCCGTCGGCCGGCTTGCCGGCGAGCATCAGCTGCAAGATCGACGCCCGCGCTTCGCGATCGGGCGGCGGCACGAACAAGATGCGATCGAAACGTCCCGGCCGACGAAAGGCGTTGTCGAGATGCCACGGGGCGTTCGTTGCCGCGAGGATCAGCAGCCCTTCGTTGGAATGTTCGACGCCGTCGAGTTCCGACAGAAACTGATTAATGAGATGCCGTCCGCCGCTGTGCCGCATGTCGGCCCGGCTGGCGCCGAGCGCGTCGACCTCGTCGAAGAACAACACGCATGGCCGATTGCGACGCGCCTGTTGGAACAGCTCGTGCAAATTCTTCTCGCTGTTGCCAATCCACATGTCGAGGACGTCGCTAATGCCAATGGCGACGAACCCCGCCTTCACCTGGCCGGCCGTCGCGCGGGCGAGAAACGTCTTGCCGCAGCCAGGCGGGCCGTACATGAGGATGCCGCCGCCGACCGTCTTGCCGTACGCCTTGAACAGCTCCGGCTGCTCGAGCGGCAAGATAATCTTCATGCGGATTTCTTCTTTGACCGGCTCCATGCCGCCGACCTCATCGAACGTTACCTTCGGCCGTTCGATGTCGAACTCTGGCGAACCAGGCGGCAACTCGCCGGCGGGCTCGCGATAACGTCCCTCTTCATCGGCCGTGTCGAACGATTGCGATGCACGATCGACGCCGAGCTCCCTCGCTAGTTCCGGGTCGGCGACGTCGGGATCGATGCCGATCGCTTCACGATATTGATGGGCGGCCCGCTGCGACTCGCCGGCCCGCGCGAGCAGCTTCGCGTGCAGCAGGTAGGCCCCGGCTGGCGGGTCGCTCTGCTTGATGAGGTCTTCCACGACCACTAGCGCCGGCGAATTCTTCGACTGCTGATAGTAGGCGTTGGCAAGGCCGAGCTTCAGATCAACCTGATGCGGCACGACGCCGAGCGCCGTGCGGTACGCGGCTTCCGCTTCATCGAAGCGGCCAAGCTTTAGCAGCGACTCGGCCAAATGCTTGTGCAACGGCACGTTGTCGGGCGAGTGGCGCAACGCTTCGCGAAGCGCGTTGATGGCATCGTCGGAGGGAGGCATGGGAGGCCAGGGAGCTGATGTCGGGGAAATAGAGAGGGCAGCATCAGCTTACCTGCGGTTCGGCGTCGGGTGAATAGACCGCTGCAGCCGCGGGTCAACGACCCGCCGGAGCGGTGATGGAAAGAAATGTCGAATGGGGAGTGGGGAATGAGGTAAGAACTCAGCTAGGCGAGTCCTCACCCCATTCCCCATTCAGCATTCCACATTAAAACTCGCTCCGGCGGCTCGTTGAGCCGTGGCTACTTGTCGATCTCCACATGCAGCCCTTTCGACATCCGGTCGCCCGGGTTGGTGACGACCGACTCGGTGGCGGCGAGGCCTGAGGCGATGCCGACCTCCGAACCCATGTCACGCTCGATCTGCACATCGTGCAGTGCGATCCGATTGTCCGCCGTTACCGCGGCGACTTGCGTGCCGAGCGAGTTGAAGATGATCGCGGACGAGGGAATCAGCAGCGGCGTGTAGTCGCGTTGCAATTGCAGCTTTACTTGGGCGTACGAGCCGATGAGCAGCGCGCCGTCGTCGTTCGGCACCTGAATCTCCGTGAGCAGCGTCCGCGTGTTCGGATCGATCGCGCGAGCGGTGCGGGTCACCTTGCCGACGATGTCCTGCGTCGGTTGCTCGCGCAGCACGACTTGGGCCTTGAGATCTTTCGCCACATGGGCGGCATAGACTTGCGGTACGTTGACGAAAACTCGCACCGGGTTGGTGCTCGCTAGTCGAAACAGCGCCTGCGTTTGCGCGTTCCCGGCGGTGACGAGTTGGCCAACCTCAATAGAACGAGCGGTCACCACGCCGGCGAACGGCGCCGTCACCTTCGCGAACGATTGCAACTCAGTGACGCGCTGCAAGTTCGCTTTCGCCACTTGGATCGCTGCCTCGGCGAGTTTCACTTTTGCATTGGCGACCAAGAGGGCCGCCTCGGCGTCGTCGAGCATCTGCTGCGAGGCGGCGACGTTCTTGATCAACCGTCGATAGCGTTGGGCGTTGATCTCGGCGAGGTTCGCGTTCGCCTTCTCGCTTTCGAGCGTCGCCTCGGCGCCGACCAGCTCAGCGGCCGCTTGCATCACTTCGGCGTCGACTTCAGGCGTCGCGATCTCCGCGAGCAATTGGCCCGCTTCCACCTGGTCGCCGATGTCGACGTGCCGCCGCAGCACGTAGCCATTCGTCCGCGGGTAGAGGACCGTTTCCTGCATCGCCTGGATGTCGGCCGGCAGCAGCACGTCGGTTAGCTCTTCCGCCGCGCGCGGCAACGTGACGCGCACCCGCGGTAACGCCGATTTCGAAATGTCGACTTCCCGCGCCAGCGCCCGCTGCTGATTCGCCTTCGGCGTCCAGCCTAAGTAGAACACGCCCACCGCTAGTGCCACGGCGAGAGAGGTAATCAGCGCGAGCTTCCACCGCGCCGGTTGCGGCGCCGGCGGCATGGCGCCGACTTCGTCGTGTTCGGACGCCGCGTGCTGCGGACTCTGCTGCGTGGAATGTTCTGAATGATTCATCGCGTCACCGCTGGTAATGCTTAATAGCTGGTTCGAGTTCTGCGGGTGCCACTGGCATCTTGCCAGTGCTGAAGTGGGTACTCGGTCGCCACTTCTCACTGGCAAGATGCCAGTGGCACACATTCGGTTGCTCTCGGAAGATCAAAAAATTAGTCTGCAAGTTCTGGTTCAAGAATTCGTTCCGGATTCTGCCGCCGGAGCAAGCTATACACAATCGGCACGAACAGCAGCGTGGCAAACGTTGCCATCGCCAGCCCGCCGATCACCGCCCGGCCGAGCGGCGCGTTTTGCTCGCCCCCCTCGCCCATGCCGAGCGACATCGGCAGCATGCCGAGGATCATCGCGAGCGCCGTCATCATCACCGGCCGCAGCCGCGTGACGCCGGCGGCCCACGCCGCCTCGACCGACGATTTGCCGAGTTTCCGTTGATCGTTCGCAAACGTGATGAGCAGAATCGAGTTCGCCGTCGCCACGCCGATGCACATGATCGACCCCATCAGCGCTGGGACGCTGATCGTCGTCTGCGTGACGAACAGCATCCACAAAATGCCGCTGAGGGCGCCGGGGAGCGCCATCAGGATGATCAGCGGATCGAGCCACGACTGAAAGTTGACGACCATCAGCAGGTACACCAGCACGACCGCGAAGATGAGGCCGTAACTCAACCCGCTGAACGACGTCTCCATGCTTTCGATCTGCCCACGGAGCGTGATCGACGTCCCGCGGGGCAGGGTGGGGCGGATCTCGTTGACGATCTGCTGAATCGCCGTCGACGCGCTGCCGAGGTCGGAGCCGTGAACGCTCGCCAGCACGTCGAAGCTTTGCGCGATGTTGAAGTGCGTGACGTTCGTGGCGCCGAAGGTGCGGTTAACGTCGACCAGATTGCCGAGCAACTGATTCTGCGCCGCCTTGCCACCCTGCGTGACGGGGATGTTCTTGATCGCTTCGAGCGAATCCATCGTCCGCTGCGGCGCCTGTACCACGAGCGGATACTGCACGCCCGTTTTGGTATCGAGCCAATAGTTCGGCGACGCTTGGATGCTGCTGCTGAGCGCGACAAGCAAGTCGTTCGAAATATCGCGCTGCGATAAGCCGAGCTGGCTCATCATGCTGCGATCGGCGGCGACGGCGATCTGCGGCGTCAGCGGCACTTGCTGGATGTGCGAATCGACTACGCCCGGAATCGTGGCAAGCCGCTTCGCCAGGTCGCGGGCGATCGCGTAGTTCTTTTCGTAGTTGCCGCGCGGTCCGGAGATTTGCACGTCGATCGGCGCCGCGAGGCCGAAGTTCAGCACCTGCGTCACCATGTCGGGCGGCTGGAAGTAGACCGTGAGATCGGGCAGTCGCTCGGCGAGCGCGTCGCGGATCCGCTTCACGTGATCTTCGGTGGGCCCGTGATGCTCAGCGAGCGTGATCAGCGTCTCGCCATCGGCTGAAGACATCATCGCCCCATCGCTGAGCGCGAGATTGATGCCGCTGTTCGGGATGCCGATGATGTCGACGATCTGTTCGATTTCGTCCGCGGGAATCACGTCGCGGATGACGCGATTCGCTTCGGTGAAGTACCGCTCGGTTTCTTCAATGCGGGTGCCGGCAGGAGCGCGAACGTGGAGCCGAATCTGCCCCGAGTCGACTTGCGGGAAGAAGTCGCGGCCGATCAGCGGCGCGAGGCATGCCGAGAGCGCCACGAACACCGCGAACGTCGCCACCACCGTCCGCGGATGAGAGAGCGCCCACGCAAGCACTAGGCCGTACGCGTCGCGCAGGCGGTTGAACTGTCGATTGAACGCCTCATGGCAGCGCCAAATGATGTTCTGCTTTTGCGGAACCGCCTTGTCTGACTCATTCGGATGCGAGTGATAAAGCTCTACTTCGCTCGCCAGAAAGTAATGCACCAGCGTCGGCACCAGCGTCCGGCTGAGAAAATAGCTCGTCATCATCGCGATCACCACCGCCAGCGCCATCGGCGTGAACAACGACCGCGCAGCCCCCGTGATGAACACCACCGGCACGAACACGATGCAAATGCACAGCGTCGCGACGAACGCCGGCATCGCGATCTGCTGAGCGCCGTCGAGAATCGCCGGCACCAGTCCTTTGCCGAGATGGAGATTGCGGTGGATGTTTTCGATCTCGACCGTCGCATCGTCGACAAGAATGCCGACGGCCAGCGCCATGCCGCCGAGCGTCATCACATTAAGTGAATGGCCGAGGAAGTTGAGCGCGATGATCGCCACGAGAATCGAGAGCGGAATCGAAATGACGATCACCAGCGTGCTCCGCCACGAACCGAGGAAGAGCAAAATCATCAGGCCGGTGAGCCCCGCCGCGATGGCCGCTTCCACCAGCACGCCGTGAATCGCGTGGCGGACGAAGATCGATTGATCGGTCAGCAGTGTCGCCCGCAATGTTTCCGGAAGCGACTGCAGCACGATCGGCAGTTTGTTCTTCACGCCGTCGACGATTTCGAGCGTCGAGGCGCCCGACTTCAAAATCGGCTGCAGCACGCCGCGACGACCGTTCACGCGCACGACGTTCGTTTGCGGCGCGAAGCCGTCGCGGACATTGGCGACGTCGCGGACGTATATCGTCCGATTGCCGATCGACTTCGCCGGCAGGTCGCCGACGGCCGCGGCGATCTCCGGGCTGCTGTTGAGGCGAATGCTGTATTCCTGCTGGCCCACCTTCGCGGTGCCGGAGGGGGCAATGAGGTTCTGCAGGTTGATCGCCTCCGAAACGTCGGCCGCCGAGAGGTGCCACGCATGCAGCTTCTCGGGATCGATATCGACCATGATTTGCCGCGCCATCCCGCCATAAGGGTAGGGGATCTGTGCGCCGTTCACCGTCGCGAGCCCCGGCCGGATGCCGGTGGTCGCGTAGTCGAACAGCTCCTTCTCCGAGAGGACCTCGCTGTCGAGCGAGATCTGCACGATCGGCACGTTCGCCGCGTTGTAGCGCATGACGAGCGGCGGGAACATGCCGGGCGGCATCGACCGCAGCACCTGCTGCGACGTCGCGACCACCTGCGAGATCGAGCTGTCGATACTCGCTCCCTCTTGCAGGAAGATCTTGATGACCGCGATGCCGCCGAGCGATTGGCTTTCGATATGCTCGATGTCGTTCACCGTCGACACGAGCACCCGCTCAAAGTTGCCGACGACGCGCGTCTCCATCTCTTCGGGCGAGATGCCGGAGTAGGTCCAAATGACCGCCACGACCGGAATGTCGATCTCCGGAAAAATGTCAGTCGGCATCCGTCGGATCGTGACGACCCCCATGATGGCGATCAGCATCGACATCACGACGAACGTGTAAGGGCGCCGAAGGGCGAGACGGACAATCCACATAGGTCCGTCGACTGGCAGCGAGCCAGTCGACCCGAAAGGGCGGGAGCCGCGCGGTGGCGGCTGGTAGTGGCGGGATTAATTTATTGATACTTGTGGTCCCCTCCCCTCAAGGAGGAGGGAGCCAGATATTGTTAATTTATGTGTGCGTGCGGGGTGTTTCGAAAATCACGACAAACAACTCGCCGGAACGTCGGCGACGTTCTGATCGGCAGACGGCAACTCGCTCGGCAGCGAACGATTCCGCCAGCGCTCTTTGCACGACATCGCATGCTCGCGCAGCAATCGCCCCGCCAGGGCGCCTTCGCCCCGGTCGAGCGCGTCGATAATCGGCACATGCTCCGCCGCGCGGGCGACGAGCTCCGGGTTCTGATTCCGGGCGATGTTGATCCGCACCCGCATCTCGAACCCGAGCGCTTCCCACGCGTTGAGCAGTGTCTCGTTCCCGGCGCCGCTCACGATGGCGCGGTGGAACGCAAAGTTGTGTTTTGAATAACCCTCGGCATCGCCGACGGTCGCGGCGGCCGTCAGGTCGGCGACGATCGCATGGAGTTCCGCCACATTGCCACGAAACGCCGAGCCGGCGAGTTCCCCGGCTAGCTGCTCCAGCGAGCCGCGAACGTCATACGCCTCTTCCATCTCGCGGCTCGAGATCTCGCGCACATGGGCGCCGCGGTAGGGGATCGATTCCACCAGCCGCCGCGATTCGAGCTCCTTGATCGCTTCGCGGACCGGCGCCTGGCTCGTCGCGAACTCTTTCGCCAGACTCAGTTCGATCAGCCGGTCGCCCGGCGCCAACGCGCCCGAGATGATCCGCTCCTCAAGGGCATCGCGAATCTGATCGCTCACACACGTCCGGCAGCCATCAGGCTGAGGCGAGCGGCGCGAAGTCGGCGAGTGAGTACGCTGAGAGGCCACAGGGCAGGGTCCATTTCGATCGGGAACACCGCTACCGCGTGGCAGCTGATGAATTATCGATAATGAGCTTCCGCGGGCAACGAAACTTGCCCCTAGTGGCGCCGGCGTGGTGGTTTACCACTGCGGCCGCATTCCATGGAGTCGCCGTAGCAGGGCGATTTGCCCCGCATGCACCGATTCATGGCGCGAGCACCACAGCAGCGTGTCCAGCGTCGTCTTTACGAATCGGTGCGGCAGAATCACCGGCCGATCGAGATTGGCCTCGCTTATCGCTCCGATCTCCGCGGTCACGTGACTATTAATGAGGTTCAAGTTCGCCAGCAGCTCGTCGGGTGTCGGGTAGAGACTCGCATCCGCCTGCGGCGTGCTGTCGCGGCCGAACAGTTCACGGTAGCCCGCAGGGAGCCAAGCGGCGTCCTCAGGCTTCGGTTCCCGGTGAAACGCGACCCCCAGCCGGTACTGGGCAATTGAAATGTGCCCCACCTGCCAAGCAATATGAGTGACCGCTGGCGTCGGCATGAAGAACCAGGCGTCCGCCGGCAGGTCGGCCAGCAGCCCCAGGGTGTATTGGCGGGCGTCGTCAATCTGACGCAAAGCGGTGGCGAGCTTAGACATAGAAGCTGCAGGGAATCTTAAGTGGCGAGTGGGGAGCGACATCGGTGGAGAGGGCGATTTTGCCAGTTGGGTTCGCCCAAGTCGCTTGATTCTGCGGGTTTAGGTGCGTTTGTGGGCTTGGGAGCGACCCGCTAGAATGGGGTGCTGCCCAGGCAAAGCCAGCCGCTGGGTCAGACGGGAGCGTCGTTTCCCGGCATCATGAGATACAGTAGTAGTTGCCAGTAGTAAGTGAGAACGCTGCCGCAGCCTCGCGCCGCGGCGGCGACCCGATACCCGGGGAGACCGCAAACCGTGCAGATTAGCGTTTCGACTCGACATGGGCATTTGTCCGAAGCCACGCAGGAAAAGCTGCGGGCCAAGGCCGAGAAGCTCGTTCGGATTTTCGACCGCCTGATGTCGATCGAAATTGTCGTCGACTTGAAGGACGAAGCGAAGCCGAAGGTCGACCTCCAGGTTTCGGCCGAGCACAAGCACGACTTCGTGGCTCACGAACAAGGCGAGAACCTGCTGGGCGCCCTCGAATCGACGATCGGCAAGGTTGAAGAGCAGTTGCGGCGGTATAAAGAGCGTGTCCAGGAACGCCATCGCAATCCCGAGGCCCGGCGGCAGGAAGCGCCGGTGGCGGGCGACGAAGGCGCGGACGACGCCGACGAGTAAGAGGCCGGGCTCTCAAGCCCGCCAGAAGAAACACAATCAGCCGCCGCGAGCGACTGCATCGAATCCATTATTCGATTCATTGAGCGAAGGATACTTTGAGATATGAAGTTCGTTGATTTCGTCAATCGCAACGCCATCCGCACGAACGTGGAAGCGGATACGAAGGAAGACGTGATTCGCGCCATGGCTTCGTCGCTGCTGGAAGCGGGCAAGATTGCCCAAGACCAGTTCGACGGCATTGTGGAAGCGATCCTGAAGCGCGAAGAGCTCGGCAGCACCGGCATCGGCCGCGGCGTGGCCGTCCCGCACACCAAGCACCCGAGCGTCCACGAACTGATCGGCGCCGTCGCCGTCAGCGACGAGGGGGTCGACTTCGACAGCCTCGACGGCGAGAAGGTCCACTTGCTCTTCCTGCTGATCTCGCCCCCCGATCGCCCTGGCGATCACCTGCGGGCGCTCGAGAACATCTCGCGCCAGCTGCGCGACGACACGTTCTGCCGCTTCCTGAAGCAGAGCAAGGAGCCCGGCGACGTCTGGCAGCTCTTGGAAGAAGCCGACAACAATCAGTTTGGATCGTAGTGAAGCTGTCAGCGATCAGCTGTCAGCAGTCAGCCAGAAAAATAGGTCCGCCGCGCTAGTGCGAGCGGACCGCGGATCACGGAGAAGGTTGGGCTGAAAGCTGATCGCTGAAAGCTGACCGCTACTTAGTTCATGTCATCGTCCGCGGCACAACGCGTCGTCGTCATTAGCGACAAGGACCCGTTGGGCCTGCACATCCGACCTGCCGAGCAGTTCGTGCGGCTGGCGATGAAGTTTCCTTGTGAGATTGAGGTGGTTCGCGAGAACCTTCGCGCCGACGGGAAGAGCATCATGCACATGCTCACCCTTGGCGCCGAACCCGGCGTCGAGCTGCGGCTGGAAGCTCGCGGCGACGACGCCGAACAGGCGGTGGACGCGCTTGCGCGGTTCATCGCCAACGGTTTCGTGCTAGAACAAACAGAAAGTCAGCCTCCGACGAGTTCGGACGGCGGTTGAGGTGGCGGGCCGGCTGACGCAGTACGGCCCGACGCGGTTCATCATGTCGAGGTTCGCCGAGCGTTCGCCCCAGCGGCGCTCGTCGAACCTCGGGGTGATGAATATCCACCGAAACACCGTCGCCATCCGTTGGGGATGCTGGCGGACCGAATTGACAAGGCGCGCAGGCCAAAGGCTGCCTGGGCGATAAGCAAACACCGAAGAAATCGACCGAGCCTCGCCGCCCTGCAGCGGCGCTGGCCGACGCGCAGGGCGCGTTGCACGAAGATTTTGACGACGCCGGGGCAAGGCGGGCCCTAGCGAGCGGATGCTTGTCGCAGCAGCACGAACGCCGGCGCGCCCCCAAAGCGAGGGCGCTATGGAACGCCTCCAAGGGATCGCAGTTTCGCCCGGCGTGGCAATCGGCGAAGCCCTGATCCTCGATAACGAAGGATTCCGCATACCGCGGCGGTTCGTCGGACGCGACGCCGTCAGCGAGGAGCTTGCGCGCCTCAATCGCGCCATCGAAGCCGCCACGGCCGAAGTCGACCGCAATCGCGGCCGCGTCGCCAAAGAGCTCGGCGATGAAGTCGCCGCCATCTTCTCAGCCCATCTGCAGATGCTGAACGATCGGCGGCTGCGGCAAGAACTCGAAGAGATGATCCGCACCCGGCACTACTCGCCGGAGTACTCGGTCAGCCGCGCCCTCGGCAAATACGCCAAGGTTTTCCAGTCGCTCGACGGCGAGTACATGGCCGAGCGGGCCAACGATATTTTCGACATCCAGAAGCGGCTGCTGCGGCACCTGCTCGGCACCGCCCGGCAAGAGCTGGCCCACGTCACGTCGCCCGTGCTCGTGCTGGCCCACAACCTCACGCCGAGCGAAACGGCCAACCTCAATCCGCAGTTCGTGATGGGCCTCGTCACCGAGGTCGGCGGACCCGGCAGCCACACGGCGATCGTCGCCGAAGGCCTCGGCATCCCTGCTGTCGTCGGCGTCGGCAACTTCCTCACCGACGTCTCGGGCGGCGAGACGGTGATCATCGACGGCGACCAGGGCCTCATCTTCCTCCACCCAGACGAAGAAACCCTCGCCCGCTACCGCCACGAAGTCGAAGAGCAGCGCTCGCTCGCCGTCAAACTCGAAACACTCCGCGATCTGCCGGCCGAGACGACCTGCGGTTGCCGCATCACGATGCTCGGGAACATCGAGTTCCCCTCGGAAGTGCAGCAATGCGATGAGCGCGGGGCCGACGGCATCGGTCTCTACCGCACCGAGTTCCTGTATCTCGGCCGCGACGACGACCCGCCAGAAGAAGCGCACTTTGCCGCCTACAGCGAAGTCGCTCGGGAAATGCACGGCAAGCCCGTGGTCATGCGGACGCTCGACCTCGGCGCCGACAAGATGCGGACCCTCCCTGATCCGGAGGACGAACGCAACCCGTTCCTCGGGCTGCGCAGCATCCGGCTCGCGCTGAAGAATCGCGATATGTTCCGCGTGCAGTTGCGGGCGATCTTGCGAGCTAGCGCGCACGGGCAAATCAAGCTGATGTTCCCGCTGGTCAGCACAATGCTTGAGCTGCGGCAAGCGAAGATGGTGCTTGCCGATGCGATGGAAGATCTCGAAGAAGCGGGCATCCCGTTCGATCGCAACATCCCTGTGGGGATGATGGTCGAAGTCCCCTCGGCGGTGATCATGATGGATCGCTTTGCCGAAGAGTCCGACTTCTTCAGCATCGGCACGAACGACCTGATTCAGTACTGTCTCGCCGTCGACCGCAGCAACAAGGATGTGGCGAGCCTCTACACGGCTGCCGACCCGGCGGTGATCCGGCTGATTGATATGGCGGTGAAGACGGCCAAGCGATTCGATCGGCCGATCAGCATGTGCGGCCAGATGTGCGGCAATCCCTTGTACACGATGTTGCTGCTCGGCATCGGCCTGCGGACGCTTAGCGTGACTCCTTCGGCAATCCCGGAAGTGAAGCGCGTTTGTCGCAGCGTCTCGATCGAGCAATGCGAGCGCGTTGCAGAACAAGTTCGCGCGCTGGAAACGGCCCGCGATGTGAAGACCTATTTGAAAGAAGAGCTATCGAGAGTGTTCCCGGAGTTCCCGGTTTAAGAAGATGAACCACTAAGACGCGAAGACACGAAGAACAACACGAAGAGAACAACAGAACAACAGAGTAACGGAGACGAGAGAGTATTTCTGGGCGCCAGTGGCGTCCAGGCAGTGCGAACTGGGTACACGCTTGGGGCCTCTCGCTGGCAAACTGCCAGTGTCACGCCACAAAAAAGCGCTACCAAATTTAGTTTTCATAAGCAACCATCCCGCAGCCGTTTGGCTGCGGATCGTCAGTTAGAGACTTACGTAAATTTTCGCCTTAGGCGGCCGAGAGCGACCTTGTTGAACGCGATTGCGATGAATGGCCACGATCGACGGAGCCGGCGCTTAGCGCGGCGCGTCGCTGACCGCTTCGCCGCGTCGATCGCTTCTCGTCTCGATGCCGAGGCCATCTGGTCAGCTTGCTGCGCGAGCCCGGTCGGGCGTCGCGCGGCGCCATCCAACTTAAGAAAGAGTTTCCATGAAGCAGGAGATGCTGATTAACGTCGCGCAGCCGGAAGAGTGCCGGATTGCGATCTGCGAAGACGGAATTTTGGAAGAGTTGTACATCGAGCGGAGTAGCCAGGACAACTACGTCGGCAACATCTACAAAGGCAAGATCGTCAACCTGGAGCCCAGCATCCAGGCGGCGTTCGTCGACTTTGGCGTCGGCCGCAACGGCTTCTTGCACATCAGTGACGTCGAGCCGCAATACTTCCGCCAAGGCGGATACGATCCTGACGTCGAAATCGCGCCCGGCGGACCGCCGCGTCGCGACGAGCGTGATCAACACGACGACGAGTTCGGCGATGATGACGATGACGACAACGAAGAAGACGAGTTGGAAGAGGTCGGCGACAACGGCCGCGCCACTCGTCGCGGGCCGAATGGCGGCGGAGGCGGTCGCACCGCGCAGAAACGCATGCGTCCCGGCGTCCGCCCGCGCATCAAGCCGCCGATTCAAGAGATCTTCCGCCGCGGCGACGAAGTCCTCGTTCAAGTGATCAAGGAAGGCATCGGCACCAAGGGGCCGACGCTCTCCACCTATATCAGCATCCCGGGCCGGTACCTGGTGCTCATGCCGGCGCTCGGCCGCATCGGCGTCTCGCGCAAGATCGAAGACGACGACGCCCGCCGTCGCCTCCGCGACATCCTCCGCGAACTGAACCCGCCGAAAGGCCTCGGCTTCATCGTTCGCACCGCCGGAACCGACCGGACGAAGAAGGAACTGTCGCGCGACCTCGCGTACCTCGTGCGACTCTGGAAGGTGATCGTCCGCCGGATCAAGAAGGCTCCGGCGCCGTGCGACATCTATCAAGAAAGCGACATGATCATCCGGACGATCCGTGACATCTTCACGGGCGACGTCGACGGAATCTACATCGATCAGCCCGAAGCATATGAGCGGGCGAAGGAGTTCCTGCAGTTCGTGATGCCGCGCTACGTCAGCCGGCTCAAGTTGTACGAAGGCAAGGAACCGCTGTTCCACAAGTACAAGCTCGACGATGAGATCGCGCGGATCAACCAACGCAAGGTTCCGCTGCGCGGCGGAGGTTCGCTGGTGATCGACCAGACCGAAGCCCTAGTGGCGATCGACGTCAACAGCGGCAGCTTCCGCACCGACGGCGGCGCGGAAGAGTCGGCGTTCCAACTGAACCAAATCGCCGCTCGCGAAATCGCTCGCCAGTTACGGCTCCGCGATCTCGGCGGCGTCGTGGTGAACGACTTCATCGACATGCGGAAGGATCGCCATCGTCGCATCGTTGAGCGGACCCTACGCGACGCGGTCCGCCGCGATCGCGCTCGCACGAAGATCTTGCGGATTAGTCCGTTCGGCCTGATCGAAATGACGCGGCAGCGCATTCGGCCGAGTCTCAAGCGGAGCGTCTATAAGGAATGCCCTGCGTGCGCCGGTTCGGGCCTCGTGAAGAGCGCCGAGAGCATGGCGATCGAAGTGATCCGCAAGCTGATCATGTGCGCCCAACACGCGAGCGTCGCGCGGATCGCGGTGACGGTCGAGGAGGAAGTGGCGAGCTACATCAACAACCGGAAGCGTCGCGAGCTGACGCGGATGGAAGACGAGCACACCGTGCAAGTGCTGGTGATCAGCCGCGAAGACCTCTCGCCAGAGTTCCTCAAGTTCGACTGCGAAGACGCCAGCGGGCGCGAAGTTCGCATCGAAGGGATGTAGAAGCAGGAACCGCCGATGGACGCGGATGAACGCAGATAATTCTTCATCTGCGTCTATCGGCGTTCATCGGCGGTTCCGTATTTAGTGGCAGTTAAGTAGTGATGGAAGAGAATCGCCCGCGATCGCCGTGGCTCAGCGAAGACGTTTGGTCGATCTGGCTCGGATGGACGGTGCTACTCGTGGCGCTGGCGGCGACGCTCGTCGGCTCGATGGACGGCGAGAAAGCGATCAATCCACTAGCCGTCAGGTCGACCGACCTCGGTTCGTGGGTGAGCAATCCGCTTGATGCGCTCGTCGACAAGCAGGGCGCCAGCGTCGTACCAGGCGTGGCGTGCGTTTTCATCGCGCTGCTCGCGCTCTTCTCGACCGGTCTCGCGGGAATGCGCGAGCGAGTGCGCGGCTTCCCGCTCGCCTTCGCCGCCCTCTTCGCGCTGGCGATCTTCGCCTACTTCCTCGCCGGCCAGAAGGTAGTCAAGCACCTCAACCTGGAGTACGCCCTCTGGGCGCTCACGGCGGGGCTGCTCATCAGCAATACCGTCGGCACGCCGCGTTGGCTGCAGCCGGCCGTGCGGGCCGAGTTCTACATCAAAACCGGCCTCGTGATGTTCGGCGCCGAGGTGCTGTTCCATCTGCTGCTCTCGCTCGGTCCGCCCGGCGTCTTCATCGCCTGGGTCGCCACGCCGACGACCCTGATTCTCACCTACATCTTCGGGCAGAAGGTTCTGAAGATCGAATCGAAGTCGCTCAACATGGTAATCAGCGCCGACATGTCGGTCTGCGGCGTCTCGGCCGCGATCGCCACCGCGGCCGCGTGCAAGGCGAAGAAGGAAGAGCTCTCGCTGGCGATCGGCATCTCGCTGGCGTTCACCGTGATCATGATGGTGGTGATGCCGCCGGTGATCGACTGGCTCGAACTCGGTCCAGTGCTCGGCGGCGCGTGGATCGGCGGCACGATCGACTCGACCGGCGCCGTGGCCGCGGCCGGCGACGCCCTCGGCGAGACGGGCCTGCTCGTCGCCACGACGGTGAAGATGATTCAAAACATCCTCATCGGGGCCGTCGCGTTTGGCGTCGCGATGTACTGGGTCACTTGCGTCGAGAAGTCGCCCGACGGCGCCCGCCCGAGCCTTGGGGAGATTTGGCGACGGTTCCCGAAGTTCGTCCTCGGCTTTATCGCTGCATCGATTCTCTTCTCGCTGATCTCCACGAGCGGCGAAGCGGGCAAGGCCCTCGTCGGCGCCGCGACCGCCACCTCAAAGACGCTCCGCGGTTGGTGCTTCTGCCTAGCGTTCGTCAGCATCGGCCTCGAAACAAACTTCCGCGAGCTGAAGCAGTACCTCGCCGGCGGCAAGCCGCTGATCCTCTATCTCTGCGGCCAGACGCTCAACCTCGCGATCACCCTGGCGATGGCGTGGCTGATGTTCACGAAGTTCTACCCCGACACCGCCGCCGCCCTTGCCCAATAACGTCACTCACCCATCGATCCCCACCAGCGAGCCGTGGCGTCCCGCCCCCGGCGCCCGATCTCCCCGCGCCGCCCGCCTCACCGCCTACATCCTCGCCCTCGCCGCCACCTGGCTCCTCATCCTCCCAGCCCTCGCCCGCATCCCCGCCATCCGCCAGATGATCGCCCGCCACGAGGCCCACGGCGTCGACCCCAGCGCAAAGTTCTACAGCGAACTCCCGGCAATGCCGATGATCTCCCAACGAGTCGAGGCCATCCGCCAGTCCGACCCGGCCGCGTTCGGCCTGCCGGAGCGGCCCCGCGGCGACTGAAACCGTGCCATTTTCGGCCCAAAAGCGGTGGTTCGGCGGCAAATCAGGCCGTCTGCCAGCACTCCCAGCCGGCGGGAGCGCCGTTGTGGCGAACCACCCCTCGACGCCCCGCGGCAAATCAGGTAATTTACAGGGCTCGATTGGGCTAAATCGGCCCACCCTTGGATTCACGCTTTTTTCGGACGAGTCACATGTACGCGATCATTGCAGACAGCGGTAAGCAGTTGAAGGTTGAGCAGGGCCAGGAACTGCTGGTCGATTACCGCGATTTGGCCGCCGGCGCCAAGCTGACCTTTGATCGCGTCCTCGCCGTCAGCGACGGTTCCGGCTCGCTCAAGCTCGGTGCCCCGCTCGTCAGCGGCGCGAGCGTCGTCGCTGAAGTCATCGGTCCGGAAAAGGGCCCGAAGCTCGTCGTCCAGAAGCTTCGTCGTCGCAAGAACTTCCGCAAGAAGACCGGCTTCCGCTCGGTCTGCACGAAGATCCGCATCAGCTCGATCACGGGCTGAACATCGATAACGTAAGCAGCGCCACGGTCGGCGTTGCTCGTCGCTTGGAAGCGCTTGGCTGGCGAGCCGCAGCGCTCCCCGCATGAGGGAGACGGGTTTCCGTAATCCGCTCCCCTGGCGCGACGCTGCTGCGTAGAGTTCCCCTGACGGCGATGAATGCCGGACTTGTGGGGGAGCATCAGCGTGATGCAGACGAAAGCTTTTCTTCCAGGCTTACTGGCTGTTTGCCTCGTCGCGAGCGCAGCACGCGCTGCGTCGTACAGCGAGTTCGTTGCGGGCGATCTGTCTAGCAACCCGCTGCAGCCGACGCCGTTCGCGCTGACGCCCGGCGTCAATGATCTGCTCGGCGAGGCGAGCAGCAAGGACTTCGATTTCCTGCAGATTACCATCCCGGCCAATCACGTCCTGGGCGCGATCACGGTCACGTTTCATGAGGACATGAACCCGGTCTTCGCGGGAATTCAGCAAGGGGCCGTGTGGACGGCTGGTGCGGGAACTGAAGTCATCCCGTCGGCGATGCTCGGGTGGGTCAATTTTCCAACGAACCCCCAGCTCGGCCATGTGGGCGAGAATATTCTCGACGACATCGCCCTCGGCGCCGGTGCGACCGGGTTCACGCCGCCGCTGGCGAGCGGCGCCTACACCATGCTCTTTCAGACGCGTAGCGTCGCCGTGCGGTACGGGCTCAGCTTCAGAGTGGCGCCGGTAAACCCGAACCGGCCAGGCGACTTCAACGGCGATACGGTCGTTGATGGCGCCGACCTTGCGATTTGGCGAGCCGCCTTCAACCAGAGTGATGCCGGCGATGCGAACAGCGATGGCGTCACCGATGGTGCCGATCTACTGATCTGGCAGCGAAACTCCGGATTGACGGGCGCCGCTTCGACGGCGCATGCTGTGCCGGAGCCCTCCGCCGCTTTGTTGGCGATTGGCGCCTGCGCGGGACTCGTCGCCCGGCGCCGCCGGCGGGCGTAGTTACCCCCGCACGGATGCCTACCATTGGCTAGCTACCGATCGTCGCTGCTGAAGGTGACCGTCGCCACCGTGCTGTTCGGCAGCGCACCCGCCGCGATTCGAGCGATCGGCATCGACTCGGTCGCCCTCGGGGTCTGGCGACTTGGCCTCTCCGCGATCGGCATGTCGATCATCCTGGCCGCCGGCCGTCGCGCGTCGTTCAGCGAGTTCCGCAGCGAGGTCGCTCGCCACTGGCGCTTGCTCGCAGCGGTCGGCCTTTTCTTCGGCCTTCACTGGCTCACCTACTTCCAGAGCATCAAGATGGCGAGCGCCTCGATCGGGGCCATCGGCTTCTCGACCTGCGGCGTCCAGTTGCCGCTGCTCGGCTGGCTATTCGGCTTTGGTCGGCCACGCGCGCTGGCAATGATCGGCGTCGCGCTCGCCATGGCGGGAAGCTGGCTCTGCGTGCCCATGGAAGAAGGCGCCGACGGGCAACTTCTCGGGCTACTCGTCGGCATCCTTAGCGGTACGTTCTACGCAGCGCTGCCGATGCTCCATCAACGTCACGCGCACCTCGACAACGAACTTCGCACCTGGGGCATGTTTGTCTTCGCCCTGCCGGTGTTCCTCGTGATGGCCCCGGCCGCCGAGTGGTCGATGACTGCTCGCGACGCGTGGCTGATAGTTCACCTCGGCGTCGTCGTTACGCTGCTCGGCCACTACCTGTGGGTGCAGGTGTCGACCGAATTGCCGCTGCAACTCACCAGCGTGCTCGGCTACCTGCAACTACCGGCGGCGCTGATAGTGAACTTCTTGATAGGCGAAGAGATGACCTTTGCCATGGCGGCTGGCGGCGCGTGCATCGTCGCGGGGAACCTGCTAGCGCTCTCTGGGCCTTTGCACACCGCCAAAGCTGACGAGGTGGACGAACTACCCGGCGACGCCGCGCTCCCGCTAACCGTCGAACTGGAAAACGGCGATCCGTAGGGTGGGTGCTCGCACCCACCTTTGGCCGCCGCGGCTAATTCGGAAGTCCCGACTTAGCGCTTCTCCGCGAAGAGAGTCAATACGGCATGGACGCGCGCGACAAGCAACAAACCGGCAAGGTGGGTGCAAGCACCCACCCTACAAAAAACGGCCCTGGCGAGTAGCACTCGCCAGGGCCGTTGTTTATCAACAGCAGAGAACCGCCTCGCGAACTACTTCATCGCCCGCCGCTTCGCCGCAATCGCCGCCAACCCTATGCCTGCCAACACACACGTGGCCGGCTCCGGCACCACAGGCGTGTACGGAATATCGCCGCCAAACGTAAAATTGTGGAACTCCCCGCCGCTTTGCTGCAGAGCGCTCGCCGCGACGCCGACGCCGTTAATGCCGCCGCCGTTGATCGTCAGCGCCGCGTTTGGCGCCAAGAAGCTGCCGAGCATCGCAATGTTGTTCGTCTGCACGGTCGTCGCAGTGGGATAGTTGAACAACACGCCCGCGTGGTTATTGCTCGGCGAACTGCTGCCGTTGTACGACATGCCGCCGAACTGCGTGACGTCGCTCCCCGCGATGTTGATCAGCAGCGTCGCGTTCGGAAAGCTGTTGACGATCTGCTTGTTGCTCGTCGCTTCCCACACGCTTTCCGAGACGTTGAACACGTTCAGCCCGGCGTTCGTAGCGGTGAGCGTGAGCGTCGAGTAACCGTCGAAGAAGACGGTCGCGTTCGTCGGCAGGGCGCCCCACGCAGCGCTCTTGGCGGTAAGGTCAGCCTGAGCCGCGGCAAAGTTGACCGGATTGCCCTGATAAGTGATGCCGTTGGTCGTGGTCGGCGCCGCGGTGAGGCTCGTTCCCCACACGGCGTTGCCGTTGAACACTTGCCACCCGCCCTGGGCGTTCATGTTGCCGCCGACGACTAGCACGTCGGTGCGAGGATTGGTGATCGGAACCGCGGGGCCAACGCCGCCCGAGCCGACGCCGTAGCTGCTGGCCGTGAAGTTGCCGCCGACCGCGAGACGACCTTCCGTGTCTTGGCCATGAGAGGTGAGATTCCCGAATACAAAGCCATTGAAGGCGTTAGCGGCGCCGAGGTTGGCGGCGCGAGCGCCGGTCGACAGACCGAGCGCAGCAGCGACGGCCAAAGCCGGCGCGCACAGTGAGAGCAGGCGCATTAGCGAACTCCGGATGCAGAAACAGTGGTGTCAACGAACGATGGGGTCGCGCGGAACCCCGGCGCCGGGAAAAGAGTGCGGCCTACCCCCGGCAGAGAGCCCCCAACCTGGGGGGCTGCTAACTCGATTATGGTTGGCGACTACAAACCGGGCAATAGGCCGTTTTTGACTGCATTTCTGGCCCGGGTTCCGCGTGGGGCGCACTTCCTTCGATTGGGCTGAGCCGCGAGAGGCCGTCGTCAACCCGCCATTTCCGGCCACCCCATCTTTTTTAGCCCCCGGTTCTTCAAACCGGGGGCCCGCAGCGCGCAAACGCGTCCCTCCGCTAGGTGGCCGAAAATCCTCGTTGAAGAAAATCGCTAGTTCTCTTAACGTGAACGTTCGTTCATTGCTCGACGGCCGCCGTCGCCATCAGCAATTCACCGGGGCCACAGCGTCAATCCAAATCACGGAGACATGCCATGAAACGCCAGTACATTCGCGGCCGCAACCGCATCTTCACGCCCGAGCTCAAAGTACAGTTTTGCCAGCTCGTTCGCACTAGCGCCACGCTCGTCGAGGCTGCCGAAGCGGTCGGCGTTTCGCTGCGCACCGTGCAGCGCGAACGCAAGTACGACGAAGATTTCGATCACGAACTCTGCCTCGCGCTCAGCGCGCCGCCCGATCCACTCAAGCTCATGCATGCCGCCGCACGCACTCATTGGCGGGCTGCCGCGTGGTTGCTCGAACGAACCCGGCCCGAGCAATACGCCCGCCGTCCGACCAACATGGCGCACGCTGGCCAGGTGAACCACGCGGTCAACGCGGTGATGGAGGCAGTGCTGCAGCTGTTGCCGCCCGCCGAACAAGAGCGGCTATTCCCGTTCATCGACGCCGCATGCCAACGGGCTCTCGACTGCTGCTTCCCAAATCTCGGTCCCTGGGGCCATCCGCGCTCGCCGAAGCTGCCAAACACGCCGCTCGGCAACCACCTCCGCTGGAAGCTGCTCGCTCAAGCGCCAGGCGTTCCCGCCTTCCTCAACGACGACGACCGAAAGCTAGCCGAGGCGTTCACCGAGCAGGACGAGGTAGACGCCGAGCGAGCCGAGGGGGCTGTCCAGCGAGCCGGGGGGGGCATCCCCTCGGTAGACGACGAACTCGACGACGACGCAACCGTCCTCGAAGACGCCGCCGCAACGGCACAGGCGATGCCGCTAGAATCAAGTACGGCTCAAGCCAAACCGCCAGCGCCGCAGCCATCAACTGAAGACCTCTACGAACTCGCCCTCAACGAAGCGATGGCGGAATTCGATTCCGACTGCCGCGAGCAAACAGGCTGCGCGCCAGACAAGCCGCACTGCCGCGCCGCCGATCAATCATCCCCCTGCGGCGAACGCCCGCATCCCGCAGCTTTGCCGGCGACGCCGCTTTCGGAGCAACAAGTTCCGCCGCGCGAGGCCCAGGATCATTTTGTCGCCAAAAATGCACTTGGCGACAAAATACCCGCGCCGCCAGAACTCCCGCCATCGCATCGCCGCCCAACCGCTTAGCCCCCCGGTTCTTCAAACCGGGGGCCGGATCCAACGCACGGCGCAACTGCAACAAACGACCGCAAAACTTTCTGCAGACACCAGGTTGGCGCACTCGCCTGTCAGGGCGGTACAGCCAGAAATAGTCGACATGCGGCTCCAGACTGGTTACATTCTTACGAGCTGTATGAAACGTCGTCGTTCCTTGTCGTCAACTCTTGTCGAGGCGCCTCATGAGAATCTGCTGCCTGCGTGTTTGGCTGGGAGTTATTGCGATTTTGCTGTGCGGCATGTTCGATGTGCACGCGGCGCCTAGCTATCGGCTCGTAGACTTGGCTGGCTTCCAGCCTGACGACATCAACGAGCAAGGGCAGATCGCCGGCGTGATGCCCCCCCGGTTTGGCTCGCCCGTCGCGGGGCTGCTGCAGCCAGGGGCGTCCGCTCCGACGTCAATCGCTTTCGGGACGGAACTTTGGGACGGCGTGCGGTTGAATAACTATGGGCAAATTCTCAGCATGAGCTACGGCGAACCTGGGGGAATGTTGAGCCAGCCATTCTGGACTCCCGATCTGCCCAACGGTGCGTCTGGGGTCATTTCGCAGGCGACTTACCTGCCTGTACCAGGCGCAAATCTTGAAGGGCCCATAGGCCCGGATATCGGCGAAGACGGGACGATACTTGTGAACGGTTGGGATTTCGTCGGCGGTGGTCGGCAATCTTACATTTGGAAGCCATCGACGCCAAATGGGGCGACCGGTTCGATGACGCTTTTCGGCGGCGGCGGCGGGACGAACGTCATCCTCAACAGCATCAACGAACGGGGCGATATCGCTGGCGTCGATGCCAAGGGGGCGTTTGTCTTCATTCCCACCGTCCCCAATGGCCTCGCCGGCGTGCGGTATCCGCTCAGTGCGACTCCGATGGGGCTCGCGAGTTCTGCTGCGGAGATCAATGACGTCGGGCAGATCGTCGGCGCCACGGTCGTCGGCAATCGCCGGCACGCGATGTTCTGGAATCCGCAAGTTCCCAACGGATCAACAGGCGTCATGACCGATTTGGGGCTGCTGCCCGGTAGATTGCAAAGTCGCGCGGTCGATGTCAATAACGCTGGAATGGTTGTCGGCGTCGCTGATGATAATTCCACAACCAGTAGCTCATCGGCCAATCTTATTAACGGCTTGTCGTTTCTCTGGACCAGCAGCGGCGGCATGCAGAACTTGGGCGACTTGCTCGACTCCACCGGCGCTGGCTGGCAGTTATATGGAGTTCGCGGCATCAATGACCGCGGTCAGATCGTTGGCATCGGCTCGTACGACCCCGACGGACCAGGCGGCGTGCCGTTGGAAGTTCGCGGGTTCCTGCTAAATCCGGTCCCCGAGCCGACGACATTAGGGTTGGTCTGCAGCGGATTCGCCTGTTGCCTCGCGGCGCGCCGTCGGCAACGGCGATAGTCGCTATCGCGATTTAGGGTGGCCCGGGTTGGCGTACTCGCCTGCTTGGGCGGTGCTTGCTGAGGGCGTTTCAAGCATCGCGCAAAGAAAGGGTCGAGAGCCTTTGCCGCTCGCGGCAAATAGCTCCCGACCCCATTTGGCGTGGACGCGATTAATCGCTCCGAGTCGTCCTAACCGCGACGGCGACGAACGGCGCCGCAGGCAGCGACGCCGAGCGTCGCCAATAGCAAGGTCGCCGGTTCTGGAACGAGCGTGACCGAGCCAGAGATGCCGGTGAGGTCGTTGGGGTGACCGTTGCCGCCGTTGCCGACGACGAAGTCGAGCGTGCCGCCGGCGGCCAGCGTCACCGTGTCCGTGAACGTCGGCCCGGCGCCGTTGATGCCGTTCCCGACGTCTTGAGCGCTGTTGACCAGACCGCTGTACAGCGGCGGGGCGAGGTTCCCGTTGAGGACGACATGCACGTCGGTCGTCGTGTTCGCGGGGGTGTTGCCTGTGTAGCCAACATTGAAGTTGTACGTGCCGGCGACCGGCGCCGTGAAGCGGATGACGCCGTACTCGGCGCTGCCAGGATGAATCGTCACCTGGCCGGGGGACCAGTACCGACCGAAAGCGTCGATCGTCGATGAGGCGGAGGTGTTCTTCTCGACGTAAACCTCTTCGGAAGCCGACCGCCAGTGGTAAATTGGATTGGTGCCGCCGGTGAGCGGGAGCGGGACGAACGACACGCCCGTCGAGGAGCCGTAGCTCCAGGGGCCGAGCGTGCTGGGATTGTTCGCCGTGTCGAAGCCGGCGGAGATGTCGTAAACGGTTGCCGCGTGGGCGGTGCTGGCGAATAACGCGGCAACGACCGCGACGCACAGCAAGATTCGCTTCATGATGTCTGACCTCGTGATGGAGAAAAGATGGTGTCGCGCGAGACTGCTCTCGCTCTCAGCCTGTTCCGCTGTTTTGCTTGATCGCTTCGAGTCAGTTCGTGCTCTCCGCTAAGCATGCGGGCGGCGGAGGCGTGGCAAGAATAGATCGTCGAGAAAAGGGAGGCGATTGAATGGTAATACAATTGCCAGGATGTAGATTAACTGGCCGGTGCAGGGGCGGCAATCACTTGGAGCGAACTATTTGTCATATTTTTCGGGGGCATCGGAGGCCTGTTTTTGTAGGGTTTTCTGGGTGAAGGCCGCAATTTTAGAGCCGATCGGCTGGCGACCGCCGTCCATCGGTCCCTGATCGCTCGGCGGGGCGGTTTTCAGGCTTTCCTAATCGTGGTGAGTTCGACGCCGATGGAAGCTGAGAGTGCATTACCGACGGGGCAGAGGCGCTGGAAGAGGGCCGTCGGCGTGGGGGTTGTCTCCATACTCGTGGGAGCCTTCGCCGCATGGTCCTGGCGGCCGCAAGCGACGGTCGTGCACGGCTCGATGATCGTCGACGGCGAACAACGCGACTACCGACTCGTACTACCCCGCCAAATCCAAGATCGCCGCGCCCATCCAAAGCGAACCGAGCACGTTGATAAGCGAGCCGAGGGGTTTATCCCCTCGGTCCTCCCCGAGCACGACGTCCCAGTCATCTTCGCCCTCCACGGCGCCATCGACACAGTCGACGAAATGGCCGGATACACCGAACTCGACCGCCTAGCGATCGAAAAAGGCTTCCTGCTCGTCTACTTACAAGGACGGATGCTCAACTGGCCGCCGTTCATCCCGCCGGAGAATCCCGGCATCTACGAACCCGACGTGAAGTTCTTCAACGAGATGTGCGACTTCGTCGTCCGTGAGCACGGCGTCGATCCGCAGCGGATCTACCTACTCGGCGTCTCGCAAGGAGGCGCGGCGGCCAACGCGCTCACGGCCATGTGTAGCGAGCGCATCGCCGCCACCGTCGTCGGCTGCGGCTGGCTGCCAGAACCGCTCGGTGAAACTCCGCTCCAGACTGTGCACAAGTGCCCCGTCCTGTTCCTCGTCGGCGACCGCGATCGGCAAGTGCCGCCAGAGTACGTCCGCAAAGGCTACGACGCGTTCGAACGGGCAGGGCATCCGGTGGAGTTCCGGATGGTTGAGGGTTTCGGCCACGGTTGGCCGCGACGGGAGAATGAACGCGTGTGGGAGTTTTTGCAGGGGAAAATCCTTGAGAACGCGACCAAATGATCGCGGATAGAATCGATCCGACTTGCAGCGGGAGAAATTCGAGACCCGCTAGTGAGTAATGGCGATGCATTTCCGCGACGTGTCGGAAATGTCGACGCATGCAGCTGGCGTCAACTCTGTGGTCGCGGAATGTTGTTGTCATTGACGATCGAAATACTTAGTATTCGACCTGTAGGCCAGTCCATCGCTTGCATTAAGTTCGCAGGGAGATTGCGGATGAGGTCACAATGTTCTTCCCGGCATCTAACGGGATTCACGCTCGTTGAACTGCTGGTCGTCGTCGCAATTATCGGCGTCCTGATCGCACTGCTCCTGCCTGCGGTCCAAGCGGCGCGCGAGTCGGCCCGACGGTCGACGTGCCAAAACAACTTGCGGCAAATTGCGCTCGCCGCCCAAATGCACGAAAGCGTCCACGGCTTCTTTCCTTCGGGAGGCTGGGCTGGCAACTTCCTCGCCGATCCGAATCGCGGCGTCGGCCGCACGCAGCCGGGCGGTTGGCTGTTCAGCACGCTGCCGTACATCGAGCAGCAATCGCTGTACGTCGCCCGCGGCGAGCGACTCGATCAGCCCGAGTTGAGCGTCGCGCTCAAGACGCTGTTCGAGAGCGCGCCGTCGATGTTCTACTGTCCGAGTCGACGCGAGGCGAAGGCGTATCCCTTCAAGCGGGGCGGCAACGGTTCGTGGGCAGTGAACGTGGCGCCCGGCGTACTGGAACTTGAGGGGGTCACGAAGAGCGACTACGCGGCCAACAGCGGCGACACAGAATACAGCGCGGCGGATGCGTTTTCGCACCTCCCGTCGATGTGGTTCCCCAAGGACTACGCATCGTTAGCGTCGGGACCGACTCCGTGGACCGAGACGAACGACGCGACGACGCCGTTCTACCAGACGGGAGTCAGCTTCTACCGCAGCGAAGTGCGAGCGGGGCAGATTGAGGATGGCCTGAGCAACACCTACCTCTGCGGCGAGAAGTTCATGTCGCCAATGTACTACGAAGACGTCAACGGCACCGACGCGATCGGATCGATGGGCGACAACCAATCGGCGTGGGCCGGCTACGAATGGGATAACCATCGCGTTGCCTGGAACCCAAATGCGGATTGGCCAGCGGAAGGCTACCTGCCGCAGCAAGATACAGACGCGCAGGGCCCCAATTGGACCGCAAACCTCTTCGCGTTCGGCAGCGCCCACCCTGGCTCGCTCAATATGGCAATGTGCGACGGCTCGGTGCGCAGCCTGGCGTACGACGTTGATCAAGAAGTCCACCGCCAAACAGCGAACCGGCTTGATGGCGGGCAGCAGTGAGTAGAGGGGGGCCTGGTCTCAGCGCGAATGCCGCCCACTAGCCGGCGATTTCAGAGACCGCGCGAACGATGGCTTCAGCGTTGCAGGCGTACAAGTCTGCTCCGCCGAAGGGGTTTAATTCGAGGAGGCGGAAGGCGCCGTCGCATTCGCAGACGTCGATGATGTAGGCGGTTGCGGGAGGAGGAAGGGTTTGCGCGATTTCTGCTGCCAACTCGCCGGCGGCGGAGCTTAGCGAGGCTTCGATCGGTTTGCGGGTGGCGGCGTCGTACGCCGAACCTGCGACGACCTTGCGATCGACGACGACGAACCGCCACTCGCTGCCGATGGTGCGCACCGGCGCCGCGACGACGGGGAGCGATTCGTCGTCGTAGTAGAAGCCGTGATCGAGCTTGGCGAGCGAGATTTGGTCGACGTTCAGCACCCGGCCGCTAAATGGTTTGAGCGGGCTATCGGGGCGGATGAAGAGGCGCTCTGTCGAATGGAGATCTTGCGAGATGGAGCTGGCGTGGGCGGCGAGTTCTAGCGCGGTGGTGAATCGCCATCGTTCATGGACGAGCCACGGCCGCGCGGATTCGTACCAGGCCGAGCAGCGGAACCGCTCGACGGGGCAAAGCGACCCCGGCGACCAAGCGAGTTCCTCGGCGATGCGAGCGGCGTTGCCGAGCGAGCCATGGAAGACGACGGGCGCGGAGCGAATCGCCGCCGGGACGCCGTTTGACCACCAGGAGTCAGACCAGTCGTAGAGCGGCAGCCCGAGCCGCCGGATCGCCGCCCGCAAGGGTGCGTGAGTTTCCGGAAACACGTCGGGCTCGAGCACCCAGGTCGTCGCGGGCATGTGCGTTTGTTGAAGAGGGATGGGCCGTGCGCAGGGATGTTTGAAAGGGTGGCCGCGACACTCGGCCGCGAGGTATGGTCAATTCACTGTGACGATGCCGGCCGCGTGTCGGGGTCGCGCTAGCGACAGGAGTTGATGGAGCTTATCCCTGGATAGCCTCTTGTTGCTGATGCAACATGACACGCTGGCGGCTAGAGCGGTTCGGAGTGGAGAGTAGATTCGCCAGAGTGTCGGTGCTACCTGCTGTGGTTGTCCGGAACTTGGGGAGGCATCCAGGAGAAGTCAATTCCCTCTAGGTTGAACACGACGGGCTTTTGAGGATTGGCATATTCAGTTTTCGGTGGCAATTCCTGTCTAATGAGTTGCGTCATCGCTTCTTCAAATCGAGCACGAAACGCATCTGCTAGATCGTTAACAACCTTGTGTTCAGATGTTTCGGGATGCATGTGGGCGAAGACGTGAGAGTCAAACCCATTAGTTACGTTCCACGTTGATACGCAGAAAATAGCCTCAATCTGCGTCGTGTCTTTGCGGACGAATCGTTCAACTAGAGGGCCAAATTCTTCTTCCGGAAAGCTTTCATATCCTGTGTTGAGAAATATGAGGCCACCGCGTGCGCTATCATTGTTAATTAAGCTCTTGGTAGAGCGAATCTGTTTGGAGGCAGACTTCACCTGTCCTTGGATAGGGCCGCTGATAATGTCGAAAAATTGCTGGCGGTCGATGTCCGACAGTATCGAAGGGTCGATAGCGATGCCGCTATCAGCTGTTCGGTATGGGGTGAATAGTTTAGCTAACTTCGCCTGCCTTTCGGGCTTCTCGAGGCCTTCTTCTTGCAGGTCTTTCAGCTCGAAAATCCATTCGCCAATTTGATAGTCGGCAATTCGATTGAGATTGTCTGTGTCGAGCCGGGTTCCCCCTACGTCTTCCACGACTCTGTCGATGAACTGCTCGGTCACGCGAGGCGGCAGTAAAAGAGGTAATGCATCTGGGCCTGATCCAAAGTGCCTCGGAAATACCTTCATGGAGACGCCGTTGCGGCGAGCTTCCAGGAAATGCTTCCAAGGCTCTCCGCCTTGTTGGCGAATGCGTTCCTCAATGATTCGATCGCATCCTTCGACTTTGGCGATTTCCCAATGCGTCTTCTTAAGAGCTAACCGAGCCATTTCTATGGCTTCGTCATAGGAGTCTGCTTGGACAAATAGGACTATTTTTGCAGGTTGCCACTCGCGATAGTTGCGGTTGTTACGCGTTGGTTTTGCGAGCACACATACTCGGCCAATCGGAGTAACCATGGTCCTGAAGTTTCTTTAAATGGGGGAGTTGGCTGATCTACCTTGAGTTCGAAGACTGCTTGAAAGCAGCAAAACGGGCGTCGAACAAGCTCGCGGCTCGTTCGACGCCCGTTGCGGTGTCACCCGGTTTTTACTCGCAGCGGAACTCTGGCCGGACCCCTCGGAGTACCTCGGGGTGACAGGGTTCTTGTTGCAGGGGAAGACAAGGCCGCGGGGGTGAACCCCGCGGCTCGCCTTTTTCTTCTCGCTTAGCTGCAGCCCATGCTGTTGCCGCAGTTGTGGCAGAGGTAGCAGTTGCCGTTGCGGACGGTGATCGCGCCGCAGCCGTCGCACGCCGGGGCGTCGATTTGGAACTGCGCGAACTGTTCGCTGCGGATGTTGGGGCTGGCGGCGTCGCTCTTCGTCAGGACGCCGGCTCGTTCGAGCAGCTTGGCGCTGTAGAAGGAGTTGCCGTTACCGGCGGCTTTCGGGTTCGAGCCATTACCGTTCTTGCCGTGACCGTTCGTGTGACCGTTGGTCTTGGCGGCCGGAGCCGGGGTCGGGGACGACCCGGCTCGCTCGGACGATTCAGGCTTCGACGGAGTTTGGGTCGGGAGCTTTTGGCTGCCGGCCGATGCTTCCGAGCTGCTGGTCAGCCCGCCGGCCTTCTTGGCGGCGGGCTTGTGCTGTGTGTCCGAAACCTCGTCGTCGCCGGCGGGGTTCATCGACGGGCTGACGCCTTCGAGCGGCAGGCCCAAGCTCGCTTCCTTGTAGCCGGGGAGGAACGTGATTCCCATCCAGCGGAAGATGTAGTCGATCAGGCTCTTCGCGATGCGGATGTCGGGGTTCTTCGTATGTCCTTGAGGTTCAAACCGCATATGGCTGAACTTGCGCACATAATCTTCCATCGGCACGCCGTACTGCAGGCTCATCGAGACGGCCGTGCCGAAGGCGTCCATCAAACCGCCGATGGTCGAACCTTCCTTGGCCATCGTGATGAAGAGCTCGCCCGGGCGGCCGTCTGGGTAGAGGCCGACGGTGATGTAGCCTTCGTGACCGGCCACGTTGAACTTGTGGGTGACCGACTGACGGGTGTCGGGCAACCGTTCGCGGCGAGGCTTGGCGATGACGGCGGCTTCCTTGGCCTTCGCCTTATCGGCTTCGGTGCCGGTGTTCAGCGGTTGGCTTTCCTTCGAGCCGTCGCGGTAGATCGCGAGGGCCTTCAGGCCGAGACGCCAGCCGTCGAAGTAGGCCTGGGCGATGTCCTCGGTCGTCGTGTCGCGCGGCATGTTGACCGTCTTGCTGATGGCGCCCGACAGGAAGGGCTGGGCGGCGGCCATCATCGTGACGTGAGCTTGCCAGGCGATGCTGCGGGTGCCGTTGCGCGGCGTGAACGCACAATCGAAGATCGAGAGATGCTCGGGCTTCAAGTCGGCGGCGCCTTCGATCGTGTCTTCCTTGTTGATGAAGTCGATGATCGACTCGATCTCAGGTTGCTCGTAGCCGAGGCTGGCGAGAGTGGCCGGGACGGTTTGGTTGACGATCTTCAGCATGCCGCCGCCAGCGAGCTGCTTGTACTTCACCAGGGCGATATCAGGTTCGATGCCGGTGGTGTCGCAGTCCATCATGAAGCTGATGGTGCCGGTGGGGGCGAGCACGGTAGCCTGAGCGTTGCGGAAACCGTGGGCGGCGCCAGCGGCGACGACCTCGTCCCACACCTGCCGCGACGCATCGCGGAGGTACTCGGGGCACTCGGGCTTGATGTGCTCGGTCGCGGCGCGGTGCATTTCCATGACGCGGAGCATCGGTTCGCGATTCAGCTCAAAGCCTTCGAACGTGCCGACGGCTTCGGCAAGTTCGGCGCTCGTCAGATTGGCGGCGCCGTGGAGCAGGGCCGTCATAGCGCCGCAAACGCCGCGACCAGCTTCGCTATCGTAGGCCATGCCGCCCGCCATCAGCAGGCTGCCGAGGTTCGCGTAGCCGAGGCCGAGCGGACGGAAGGCATGGCTGTTGCGAGCGATGTCTTGCGTCGGGTAGCTGGCGTGATCGACCAAAATTTCCTGGGCGATGAAGTAGAGCCGGCAAGCCGCGCGGAAGCGATCGGCGTCGAACGTGCCGTCTTCCTGACGGAACTTCATCAGGTTGATGCTCGCCAGGTTGCAGGCCGTGTCGTCGAGGAACATGTACTCGCTGCACGGATTGCTGGCGTTGATGCGGCCGCTGTTCGGGCAGGTGTGCCAGTTGTTGATCGTCGTATCGTACTGGACGCCGGGATCGCCGCAGTGCCACGCACAATCGGCCATGCGGTTGAGGACGTCGCGAGCTTGGTAGGAGGGGCCGGCCTTCTTCGGGTCGGTAACCCAACGGGTGGTCCACTCGGCGTTCTTCTCGACGGCGTGCATGAAGTCGTCCGTCAGGCGAACCGAGAGGTTCGCGTTCTGGAACATGATCGAGCTGTAGGCTTCGCCATTGAAGTTCGACTCGTAGCCGCCCTTTTCAATCAGGACGCGAGCCTTTTGCTCTTCCTTCCACTTGCATTCGATGAATTCCATCACGTCTGGATGCCAGACCTTGATCGACTGCATCTTGGCGGCGCGACGGGTCTTGCCGCCCGACTTCACCACAGCGGCGACCTGGTCGTAGACTCGCATGAAGGAGAGGGGGCCCGAGGGCTTGCCGCCGCCGGCGAGCTTTTCGCGGTGCGAGCGGAGCGTCGAGAGGTCGGTGCCGGTGCCGCTGCCGAACTTGAACAACATGGCCTCGCTGCGAGCGAGCTCCATGATGTCTTCCATGTTGTCGTCGACGTGCTGGATGAAGCAGGCCGAGCCTTGGGGGAACTCGTAGGGGTTCTCCGGCTGAACGACTTCGCGGGTTTGCGGATCCCAGCGCCAGTTGCACTTGGCGCCGGTGACGCCGTACTGGTGGTAGAGGCCGACGTTGAACCACACGGGCGAGTTGAAGGCGCCATGCTGGTGGAGGCAGAGCCACGACAGGTCGCGGCAGAAGCGCTCGCCGTCTTCGGCGGTGGCGAAGTAGCCGTCTTCGAGCCCCCAATCGGTGATCGTGCGGACGACGCGATGGATCAGCTGGCGGACGCTGTATTCGCGTTGGTCGGTGCCGACTTCGCCGTAGAAATATTTGCTGCAGATGACGTTGGTAGCGAGCTGCGACCAGAACTGCGGCACTTCGCAGTTGGTTTGCTCGAACAACACTTCGCCGTTCTCGCCCTTGATGGCGGCGCTGCGAACGTCCCATTGAACGGTGTCGTAGACGTCAGCCACCTCGACGGGGCAGAACTGGGCGTCGATCTTGAGCCGTCCGTGGAAGCGCTTGGCGGCACTGCGCGTGGAGCCAGCGGGACGGGATTGGGTGCGTGCAGCGAGCGAAGCGTCGGCCATCGCCATAATCAAACCTCCTGTTTCGAGTCAGTCAGAAGGGCATCCTACCATTGTGTACAAAAGTACACACCCCAGCAATCAATCGGCATCGTCGCCGGTCGATCGTAGTACTCTCGTACTACATTTTGGGGAGTCGCTATGAAAACCCTCGGGAAAGGCCGAGGGGAATCAATAAATTCCACTATATATGGTGGTGGATGCCCTGTTGGACACCATATCCAGCGGAGGTGAGGGGACGATCTTACACCTTCGCCAGGAGGCGTCAAACAAGAGTTTGTGGTTTCTCTAAGGTGCTATCACACAATGGGTTGTGGCTTGTGTGAAGCGGTGGCGTCAGCTGGATGAAGGGAATGTGAAGATGCCTAAACCATTATACGCTTGAGGGTTGCGGAAAACCTGGAGCAAAGCGGAGAAGGCCGGCTGATTTCAGGGCGGGGATGCGCAATTCTTAGGAGCGAAACCGAGGGCGCCTTACCTGGGATGCGCAAACCGCCAAGTCTGCCAACCCATCTGGGGGAGAGTCCCTATCGCGTCGCGGGAAGCGACACGATACGCTACGCCGCCCCTTTTCTTTCCGGTCTCCCCCAACCCCTGCGACGCGTCTCTTCATTCCATGTTGCCACGCTGGGGCATCGTGTTGCTGGGGGTAGCGCTCGGCGCCGGTTGCAGCGGTTCGCGCTGGGCTCGCGACGATCCCGACTATGCCGCGAAGTACCCGCAGCACACCGACAACGTGGCGAAGATGACGAAGCAGGCCGTCGATGCGCGGCATGTAAAGGGGAAGGGCGGCCCTTATGCCGGGCTATCGGGGGCGGGCGATCCGTTTGCAATGGGTGGCGAAGCGGGTTGGTTTCAATATCCGACATCGTATTTGGAGTGGCACGGCGGGCTCGCAGGCCTGCTGTACGAGGGCGAAGCTTCGGCCACCGGCGGCGCGACGATCGGGGCGCGTTTGCAATCGCCGTCGCGTTTGGCTCCCTTTGTCGGCGTCGGAACGTACGGCGGGTACACGCCCAAAATGTTTCAAGATAGTCCGAATTTCATCGATGACGACGCAGATGGGCAGATTGACGAGGCCGACGAACTCGGCAAGGACGGCGTTTTGGCCATCTACCCGGAGGCGGGCGTTCATTTCTGGCTGACGCCGGAATGGCGGCTCACCGGATCGGCGAGCTATTGGACGGCGGTGACTGAGAAGGCGGACGGTTTTTGGATGTGGAACATCTCGTTGGCTCGAATTACGCATCCTGGCGCCGCGACGAGCCAGTTGGGAATGGCAACGGCCGCGCGCGAGGGAGGTTGGGAGCCGGGGGACGGGGCGAATGCGGCGGAGTTCGATGCGATTCAGGCGGAGATTCCGGCAACGCTGGAACCGTAGTTTGCGGGCGGCGAGGGAGCGTGAGGGCTCGATGGGCGTTGCCGGTTGACGAGCCTTCATGGGCGCCAAAGATGCCCTCCGTCGGCGTCGCGTGGTACGATAGTGCGATGCACTTTCCACGTCGGTTTCGAATCACCACGTTGCTGATTGCTTCGGCGATGATCGCCTTGGCGGCGGGCGGCGCGCGCATGTGGTACGACGTGCAAGTGGCCCCGCAGCGGGCCGATGAGGCGGCGCTCGCAGCTCCTGAGATGCGCGGCGTGGTCGATCGGTGGTCTGGTCCTGTGGCGACGTGGCGCGGCGGCGGGAGACGCGTTCAACACCTGTGGTTCGACGAGGCCGAGACGTTTGATGCGGCCGCGGCGCATCTGGGCGACCTGACGGCCGTAGAGTCAACGTTCGTGTTGGCGCGGCAGATCATGCCGCATGCCGCCGCGGCGGCGCGCGGAGAGCGTGACGAGGTCATCGAAGCGTGGCGGCGTCATCCAGCGTTGCGGATGGTGGAGATCGACGCTTCGGTTCGCGGGGCCCCGATGGGCGGCGCCGTCGAACTGTACGATCAAGAAGATCGGGCAATGCTAGCGAAAGCGTTGCCAAAGGTGGAGATCGTGTGGATGGAAGTTCACTAGGCCGAAGCGTTGCGGCTAACCGCTGCGAACCTGGCGTCGCGATCGAGCTTCCTTCCCCGCATGAGCAACGCCGACTATCGCTGGAATCAAACGCAGGCCGTCGTCGATTACGATGCGGCGGCTCCGGTCATTCATCCGCAGTATGTGACAGTGCAGGACCAACTGCTGGCGGCGTTGCCTTATGCGGCGAACGTTGCGTTTCGGCTCGTCGACGTCGGCGGCGGTTCGGGGCGGTTGGTCGAGCGGGTGCTTGAGCAGTTCCCCAATGCGACGGCGATCGTGATGGATCAGTCGGAGCCGTTTTTGGGCGTCGCGCAGCAGCGGCTCGAACGGTTTGGCGCCCGGGCGTCATTCGCGCTGCAGCGGCTGCAAGATGACTGGCCGACGGCGATCGGGCCGGTCGACGCGGTGGTAAGCACCTCGGCGATTCACCATCTCGAACCGGCGGAGAAGCAGACGCTGTTTGCGAAGATTTTCGCAGCGCTGCCGAGCGGCGGCGTCTTTCTCAACGGCGACGAACATCGGCCGGCGAGCGATGCGGAGTTTCGTACGCTGCTCGAAGCGTGGGGGCGGCACATGGAGTCGTCGCTCGTCGCGGGGACGATTCCGGCGTCGTTCGATCAAGTGATCGCGAAGTGGCGGCGGCGGAATCTTGACGAGTTTGGCGCGCCGGCGAAGAGCGGCGACGATTGTCATGAAACGATTGAGACGCAGGTTGGGTATCTGCGAGCGGCGGGGTTTGACCCCGTCGAGGTTCCTTGGCAACGCGAGCTGTGGGCGCTGTTTGTGGCGCGCAAGGTGTAAAGCACGCAGCAGAACAAAAATAGCCCCGACCTAGCTAGGTCGGGGCTATTCGTATGTCGGCTGTTCGACTGATTGGCTCGGCGGCGTCTCTTGCGATGGACGCCGCCCCCGGGCGGAGCCCGGGGCTAGATTTGCGAGTAGTCAGTCGGTTCTAGGAACAGCTTCGTGATCGCGGGTTGCGTGTCGGCGTACTTCGCGTCGTCGCGCATGCGGATGAAGTCGGGGGATTCGAGAAACGCCTTCCAACCTTTTTCGTTCGCCGCCATGTCGGGGGCGGCGAGCATGTACTTCAGGTTCGGCTGGTCGTCGCCGACAAGCGTTTCGCCGAAGAAGACGTTTTCAAAACCGCACTTCGGGAAGATGTCGCACTCGCCGTCGTTGAACATCGCGACCTTCGCGCGGGCGCGGTCGTCGTTGTGGTTCTTGTAGGTGCGGAGTTCGAGGACGCGCGGCTTCTGGGCCGGCGGCGTGATCTTGGGTGCGGCGGTGAACGCGAGCATCAGCGAGCTATCGATGCCGTCGTAGGCGGGCGACTCGCGCTTCGCGGTGCGGTAAGCGTTGGTCGCTGCGGTGAACGCTTCGTCGGCTTCGAGTGCATCGCGAGCGGCGGCGAATGCAGCGGGGTTCGGGTAAACGAGCAGCACGTGAACCGACGGGCCGGCGTCGGGACCGATTTCAGTGAAGGCGCCGACGGGGCCGAGGCCGAGTTTCTTCCAAGCGGGGAGGGCAGCCGACTTCAGGTAGTCGTGCAGCGCGGGTTGCTGGGCTTTGTCTTTGAGTCGGTAGGTGCGCCATTCGTAGAGTTCGCGTTCGCCTGGGGCGGGAGCGGCGGCGAGCAATTGGGAAGTCGCCGCTAAGCCGCACGCGGCGACGGAGGAGGCGGTGAGGGAGGCTTTGAGGAAGTTACGGCGTTGCATGATCGCTGGACCTCGGCGGATGCGTGGGCGGAGAAGCGGCGGCGGGTCGAGAGGCGAGGCTTCGACCGTCGGCACATTGTAGTGGAATTGGCGGCCGTCTGCAGGCGAGCGCGGCGCATGAAAAAAGCCCCAACCTAGCTAGGTCGGGGCTAGTTGACGCGTTGTGGCTATTCGGACGCGGGCTACTAGTGCACGCTATTACGCGGCGCTGTGTTTGCCGTTCTTGGTGGAACTCGCAGCGTCGCTCTTGCCGCTGAACTGTGCATGCGGCGCCGGGATCGGGTGTCCATGCTGGTCGCGGAGGAAGCGGACTTTCATTTCGCGCGGCGGAGAGGCGACCTCGATGCCGCCGTTGCGGAGCTTGCGGTCGATCGTTGAGTAGAGCTGGTGGATCGTCGCTCCGCGGTGTTCGAGCGTCGGCAGGAAGCAACGAAGCGCGACCTTGAGGCCGGCTTCCGTGATTCCTTCGAAGACGGCGCTGGGCGATGGTTCCGTGAGGAGGTGCGTCTGTTCGCGGGCCGATTCGAGCAGCAACTCGCACGCGCGGTCGGTGTCGGCGCCGTGCGAGAGGAAGAGCACCACTTCGATGCGGTTCATCTGGTCGCTGAGGGTCCAGTTGAGGAGTCGCTCGGTGACGAGATCCTTGTTCGGGACAATGTACTCTTTCCGGTCCCAGTCAATGATCGTGGTCGCCCGCATGCGAATGCGGTTCACGACGCCCGTTTTGTCGCCGAGGGTGACGATGTCGCCGACGCGAATCGGGCGTTCGAATAGCAGGATGATGCCGGAGACGAAGTTGGCGAAGATTTCTTGCAGCCCGAAGCCGAGCCCGACGCTCATCGCGGCGACGAGCCACTGGATTTTACCCCAGTCGCCGTCGAGGCAGTTGAACGCGACGATCAGGCCGAGGGCGGCGAGGACGTATCGCGAGATGCTGGTGAAGGCGTAGCGGGTGCCGCCATCGAGCGGCAGATGCTGCAAGATCGCGAGTTCGAGTAATGCGGGAATGTCGCGCACCGAGACGAACGTGACGGCGAGCACAATGAGGAACGACGCGAGGTGGCCCCAGGTGAGCATCTCGGCGCCGGGGAGCTTGTGGCCCGCGGGGTAAGCGAGGGCGGGGAGGACCGCGGCCCAAATAAAGAAGAGGCCGACGGCAGTGGTGAAGCCGAGGAAGGTGCGGACGAGCGTCTGCGTTTGCTCGCTGAGAGCGGCCAGGTCGACTGTGTCGTCGGCGGCTTCCGGAGCGGGAGGATCGGCTGAGTCGGTTTCGACCGCGGCGAGGAGTTGAGCGCGGCGTTGCTTCGCTTGTTCACGCGCGAGTTGGCGGCGGTTCACGAGGAGCCAGCGGCGAGTGAGGCCGCCGAGCGTGCTGACGGCGAGCAGCATCGCGACTGTTTCAAGAATGCGGACGGCCGACTGCATCGCGGTGTAGTAGTAACCGACCGCCGCCATGACGGCGAGCGTCGCCGGCAGGAACGTTACGGCGGGACGCCAAACGACTTTGAGCGGCTTCAGCCAGCCGCCGCCGATGAAATTTACTTGGCGGAACGGCGACTTCTTCGCGAGCAAAATGCGGTGGAGGAACTTCGACAGCGATAGCATCACCGTGATGAACAACACCCGGCCGAGCGATGAGCTCCAGTGCGAAGTGATTGTCGTCGGGTCTTGTTGTTGCGTGTCGAGCCCGACGAGCCACAGCACAAGCGGCAGGCTGAAGACGGCTAGCCAGTTCATGCGGCGGCGGAGGTGGTGGAGGCAGGCTTCCGACCAATCGAAATGGGCATCGGCCAGTCCGCCGCGTCGGCAGAGGTGCCGAGTCAGCTCGATGAGCAGCCAACACACGGCGGTGAAGCGAAGCGACGCGCTGAGCGAGCGGACGAACTCGGTGGAGCTGAGGCTGTCCATCGTCCAGCCGAGGCAAGCGAGAAGCGTTGGTCCGGGGAGGGCGAGCACGATGGTGAGCCAGAGCGCGTCGACGGTGGGACGGAGGCGGATGCAGCCGCGCTTGGCGGCTTCTTCGCCGAGCTCGCGCAAACGGTTGCGGGCGGGGCGTTGGGCGACGAGCAGCAGCGTAAAGCCGATGATGAACAAGGCGACTTGGCCCGGTTTGGCCTGAGCGGATTGGACGATCGTGCGGCCGGCGTCGCGCCAGTTGGCAGGGTCGAGGCTCCAGCGACCGGCGTCGAGTGCAGGAAGCCAGTCGGCGCGCGACAGCGGCTGGCAGCTACGGATCCAAAGGACGCGCTCGGCGATGAAGCCGGCGTAGCGATCGGTTTCGGCAATAAGTTGCGTTTCGTTCGTCTGCAGCTTCGCCAGCTTACCGGAATAGTCGTTGAAGTTGTCGACGAGCTGTTCGAGCAGCTCGCGTTTCGCTTCGAGGAGTTGGCGGATCGAGGTGCGAGTGGCATCGCTCAGGTCGCCGGCTTCGGCAGCGAGCTTGTCGGCTAGGTCGTTGAGGTTGGAAAGCTGCGACTGCTGATCGATCAGTTCGAATTGTTCGAGCAAGATGTCGGCGATGCGGGCTTCGCGCTGGACGCGATGACGCCGTAGGGCGCGGAGGTTGGGGAGCTTTGCCTGCTGCTCGCGGAGAAGCTGGCCGTTGACCGCGGCGAGTTCGTCGACTTGGTCTTGCTCGACCGCCTTCGCGTACTTGTCGGAGAGATCGCGCAGCGCGGCGGTGCTGACGCTGAGTTCTTTGGCGATGGCGTTGAGCTCGGCGACGACTTCCGTGCGGCGTTCGGCAAGCACTTTGTTGTCTTGCGCGAGGGCGACGAGCTTCTCTTGCGCGAGACTGACGGTTGGTTGGCTGGCGGCGTCCTCGACTGCTTTCGCGGCAGCGGCGACTTGGCTGGCGGCCTCGTTCTGTCGGCGCTCGCTGATCTGGCTTTGCAGTTGGGCGAGGCGCTTTTCCTTGTTGGGAACGTAACGGGCGTAGTAGTCGCGGCGGAGCTTGATGAGTTGCGCGCCATCGGCGTAGAGGCGTTGTTCACGGCCGAGCAGTTGGAGCGCCGCCCGCACCGCCGTTTGGGCTTGCAGGAGCGAAGCGCGGCGAGCGATCGTGACGACGTCGCTCACTTCTTCGCTGCCGATGGCGTCGAGGTCGGCGGTCAGTTCCTTGAGGCGGAGTTGAGCGTCGGCGATTTGCTTCGGCATTTCCGAAATCCGCTGCGCGCGGCGTTTCGGCTCGGCGATCATCGCCGCGAGTTCCTTGCGGCAATGAGCGAGCGAGACTTCGTTGTTGGCGGCCCGTTCTTCGACCGCCGCGAGCGATTCGCCGCTGACGTCTTGAGCGGGCGGAAGCGGCTTGGCGAGGCGCTCCGAGTAGGTTGCCGTCTCAGCCGGCAGTTCTTTGAGTTGTTTTTCAAAACCTTGTGCGGCGGTGATCTGTTGGACGGCGACGTCGTACGACTCGATCGCTTGCTGGTAGAACGCGACCGCTTTGGTTTTGTCTTCATCGTTCAGTCCAGCCGAGTCGAGCGACTTGAGGCGTTGCTCAAGGTCTTCCTTCGTTTTGGGGTCGAGGACGAGAAGTTCGTCTCGGGGGCGGTCGCTTTCATCGTTGCCGTCGGCGGAAGCGGAGGGCGTCGGGGCGGTGGCGAGAGCGGCTTCGGGCGGCGCCGGAGTTTCTGCGGCCGCCGGTGCGGCGGCAGGCGACGCGGCGGTTTCTGGAGCGGAAGCGACTGGCGCGCTAGTGACAGGGGCGGGCTTGACGGCGGCAGGAACGGCGACCGCTGGAGACGCTGTGGGTGGCGCGGGAGTTCGCGCGGCTGGTTGAGCGAGCGCGATGCCAGTCAAGAACGTTAGGAGCAGACTAGCGACGATAAAAATGCGAAGCATGCGAATCATGGCGTGCCATCCTTGGCAGTGCGGGCGCGGCTCCCGGCGGGAGTCGTGCGCGCCCTCCTCAGCGCGCGGCGGGACGTTGTTATAGTCGCTCGGCGGCGAAGTACAAACCTCGGTGGTGCTAGCAGCGGCGAGAGATTGGAGGCGGGAGGTCGGAGGTCAGGAAATGCGGGGACTGTGGAGACGTTTTGGCATCTGAGTGCAGCGTCGAGCGTGACCTATAGTTACGGGTGGTCCGATTCTTCCAGCGACGACGAACAGGTACGACGAGGCGAGGGCATGGCGATCAATCGAAATACGAAGCTGGCGATCGGCGCGATTCTCACGCTGACGGCGCTGGCCATCGTTGGCGGCCTCTTGTTCCGCGGCGAGTACGCCACGACGCAAGGAGCGGCGCGGACGTTCACGATCAACGACAACTTCACCAGCGTGCGGAAGGTGCTCGTCCGCACCGACTCGGCGAAGCAGATCGTCACGATGGGGGGCGGCAGCGAGTTCATCAGCCAAAAGTGGCAGGCCGGCGGGGCCGACCCCGGCGGAACGCTGCGGGATCTCATCGAAGATCCGAACTGGCGGATCGAGCTCAACGGCACGCTGAAGGTGCTCACGAAAGACAGCTACATCGGCGAGCATGAGATCGCGCTCGAGCAGCACGTCGTCATCACGCCCGACTCGCTTGTGTCGGAGGTCCACCTCAAGGAGCCGACGGCGCGGCTGAAGAAGTACGACATGACGACGAGCTTTAATCGCGATCCGCAGAGCGGCAACACCGTCGTCAACCTGGCGCTGACGCAGGAGATTCTCACCAACGCGCCGTGGTTTGCACATGGGATCGCCGACCGACGGGTGTTGGCATCGGTCGAGACGACGCTGGCGAACCAGGAAGAGGCGATTCGTAAGGTGATCGCGGAGAACATCGGCGACGTGCCGATATTTCCTTTGCGGTAGCTCCCAAGCGCATTCAGACATTAAAAAACGCCGAGGCCCCGCTGGGGACCTCGGCGTTTTTGTTTTTAACTGCCGCTGCCGACCTACTTCCGCCGCGTGTACTTGATCTCCATCGACTTCCACCACTCGTCTTTCTTTCCTTCGACCGGCATCATCATTTCGAAGACTTTTGAGTCGGCGCTTTCGATGCGGGTGATCATTTTGCTGCTCGACGGTTTGCCGGTGCCCATGTCGACGCCGCTGGCGAGCATCGTCGAGGTTTTCGTCTTCTCATCGTAGGTTCCTTCCATCGTCTGCAGGAAGGGGCTCATCGTGTCGATCCAGGTGCCGACGTACTTTTTCTTTTGCGGGTCGTAGCCGAGCTGCATCCGACCGGTGTACTTCATGCCGCCAAAATCGCTTTCGAACTTGCTGAGCAGCCAAAAGCTGCCGAACATTTCGTTCGTCTCGGAGCCTTTGCTCGTCATCGGCTCCGAGTCGGCGGTGGGCCAGAGCTTCACTTCGGCATCCCAGACGCCGACTTCCGAGGCGAGGTGCTTGTGCTCGGGAAGGGCCGGCATTTGAGCGCGAACGGCGGGTGCGACGGCCGCTAGCAGTAGCGCGGCGAGGAGACAACGAGTGAGCGAACGCATGGCGAAACTCTCCTGGGTGACGGACTGTTCGGGACAAGCGAGGCGAGATTATCTCGCGCCGAGGGCGGGGCGGCAATTAGCCGGGGCGATGAGTTGCAGAAACCGGGAGAAATGCCGGGGGGATTTCTTACCGCGAGAAGACTCAGAAGACGCCAAAAGTGAAATGCGGAGAGAATTGAACCACGACGGCACGACGAACGCGACGGAAGGGAGGCTGTTCTTCGCTGTTTTTGTATTTCCTTTGCGTCTCTGCGCCTTTGCGAGAGATTTCTGAAAAACAGGTTTGACGCGAAGACGCGAAGGACCTGACAGCGGCAACCTTCCGTGGTGCTAGCACGCGTGATCGACGGGATTGACGCTCCAGCGCGGCAGTTCTATTCTCTCGGCCGCGCTCGCTCAGGAAGTAGCGGGCCGATGCTAGCTCAAACCACTGACATCCTACTGCAGGAAGCAGCACGCCGATGAACGCCGCCGATTCGACTGTCGCCCCGCCCGTTCCGATGCTCGACGTCAACCGCCAGAACGGCCCGTTGTTGGCCGAGATGGAACGCGCGATCTCCGAAATTGCCCGCACTGGCGCCTTCGTCCACGGCCCGGCCTGCAAGAATTTTGAAGAGGCGACCGCCAAGTATTGCGAGGTCGAACACGCGATCGGCTGTGCTTCTGGCAGCGATGCGTTGCTCTTGTCGCTGATGGCCCTCGACATCGGCGCCGGCGACGAAGTGATCGTCCCCAGTTTTACGTTTTTCGCCACCGCGGGCGCCGTCTGGCGGCTCGGCGCGAAGCCGGTGTTCGCTGATCTGATTCCCGGCACGTTCAACATTGACCCCGCCGACGTCGCTCGCAAGGTGACGAAGCGGACGAAGGCGATCATCCCCGTCCACCTGTTCGGCCAATGCGCCGACATGGAAGGCTTGGCGGCGGCCGCTCCCGGCATTCCGGTCATCGAAGATGCGGCCCAAGCGATTGGCGCCGAGTACCAAGGGAAGAAGGCGGGTTCGATGGGCACGATGGGTTGCCTGTCGTTCTACCCGACGAAGAACCTTGGCGGCTGGGGCGACGGCGGCCTCATCACGACCAACGACGCGACGCTTGCCGCGAAGCTGCGGGTGCTGCGCGACCATGGCCAGAATCCTCGGTACCACCACAGCCTCGTCGGCGTTTGCAGCCGGCTCGATGCGATTCAAGCGGCCGTGCTGAACGTGAAACTCGCGCACCTTGACGACTGGGCGGCGGGCCGCGAGCAGAATGCTCGTCGCTACGCGGCGCAGTTCGCGCGGCTCGGCGTCGATCGGCAGCTTGGTTTGCCGCAGGTAGCCGACGGCTGTGCGATGGTCTGGAACCAATTTACGATTCGCGTCCCCGGTGGTCGCCGCGACGCGCTGCAGCAGTTCCTCAACGAGCGGAAGATTGGTTCGGCGATTTACTATCCGATTCCGTTGCACCTGCAAAAGTGCTTTGCGGCGCTCGGCTGCCAGCCAGGCTCGCTGCCGCACAGCGAGCAGGCGTCGGAGGAAGTGCTGAGCCTACCGATCTATCCGGAGATGACCCGCGAGGAGCAAGATCGCGTCATTGGGGCGATCGCCGAATTCTGCGGCGTGGCTAGCGGCAGCGTGCAGCGGGCTGCATAGTTGCTTGGCCGCGAAGAGGCGCAAGCGACGCGAAAGAAGAATAGAGATAGGAGAGGGGCTCAACCTGTGGTTGAGCCCCTCTTGTTTGTGTTGTTTGTGCCTTCTCGGGGCTATCGCTGCAGCTCAGTCGGCTTTGAACCGCTTGAAATCTTCAGCGCGGCCGCTGGGGCGGAGGGTGCCGAGGCAGCCGAGGATGACGGTGAGGAGGACGAGGGCCCAGGCCATAGGAATACCGTTGCGAGTTGCGAGTTGCGAGTTGCGAGTGTGCTGGAGGTCTGTCGCGACCTTTTAGCCTAATCCGAAATAGGGCGGGCGACAATCCGCCATTGTTTGCTGAGGAAAACGGTGGCGAGTCTCCGCTGAGCCACGTGATTCGTGGTGTTTTTACTCCTCAGTTCTCGCTACTCGAAACCCGCGACTCGCAACTCCTCCCCAGCAGTTCGTCAAACGGGGCGGCGGCTTGGCGGAAGAGGGGGGCGGGCATCGAGACCGTTTCCCATTTAGGCGAGAGGGGTTTGGCGAAGCGGATGTAGTCGGCGGCGCGGACGGCGAGGAACGCGTACCGCTCGCCGCGGAACCAGTAGAGGTCGTCGGCCGGTACTGGCGAGCGGTCTCCGACGACGTGGTAGACGAAGCCGAACAGGGCGAGGCTTTGCGGGCCGAACTGCTCTTGCCAGCGAGCGAGACAGCGGAGGTCGTCCCAGGTCGACCAGTTACGCCAGTATTGCGGATTCGTCACTCCGCTGGGGAAGCGACGCCCTTTCACGTCGACGAGCAGCGTCGCGCCGTCGGCGGGCGAGACGAGAAAGTCGACGTTCTTCAGCGAGCCGGCGGCAATGCGACTGCGACGGGCCTCGTCGACGGCGACGTAGGCGACCTGCCGCGACTGGAGATAGGACTCGAAGGCGGCTTCGTAGTGGTTGTCGCGTTTGGCCATAGGAAAAAATCTCTCGCAAAGGCGCAGAGGGGCAAAGAAATACGCAAAGAAGAATCGATGTTCATCCTTCTGCCTTTACCTCTGCGTCTCCGCGCCTCTGCGAGAGATTTTACAGTAAAGGGTATGAATAGGACGCGGATTAATGCGGGTTGGGTGAATTGTCGCCGGTGAAATGCAGAGAAGGTACATGAAGAACCTTCGCCAACCTCCTGCAGCAACGAATTACTGCAGGTTTTTGCTTCCCGCATTTCCTTTGCGCCTTCGCGCCTTTGCGAGAGATCTTAATAAAGAATGTCTCACGCAAAGGCGCGAAGGCGCAAAGAAGGGAGAGGAGGGGAAGAAAGGCCTAGTCGGCCAGGAGGGGCTGTAGGGCGGCGAGGAGGGGGGAGGGCTCGTTGCCGTTGTAGGGGACCGTCACGCCCGTCGCGGCTTTGAGGTCTTTGACTTGGCACTCGCCGGCGGCGAATTCGGTTTCGCCGATGATGATCGCCGCCTTAAAACCCTGCTTGTCGGCGTACTGGAGCTGCTTGCCCAGTTTTTTTGCTTCGGGGTAGACCTCGACGCCGATGCCGGCGGCCCGCAGTTGCGCCGCGAGCTTGAGGTAGTCGTTGCGGCGGGCGGCGTCGAACATGCAGATGAGGACTGGCGCCGGAGTTTTCACGGCGTCGAGCCGGCCGAGCTTTTCGAGCGCGGCGAGCAGGCGGTCGAGGCCGAGCGAGGCGCCGACGCCGGGGAGTTTTTGGTTGGTGTAGAGGCCGGCGAGGTTGTCGTAGCGGCCGCCGCTGGCGACGCTGCCGATCTCGGGGAGGTCGCCCAGGATCGTTTCGACGACGATGCCGGTGTAATAGTCGAGGCCGCGGGCGATAGACGGATCGAGCTGGATTCGGCCCGCGGGGACGCCGGCCGCGGCGGTGGCGGCGACGAGTTCACGGAGTTCGGCGACGCCCCGTTCGCCGGTGACGTTGCCGGCCACCAGCGGCGTCAGCTGGTTGAGGATCTTCTCGTTGTCGCCGCTGAGCGACGCCATCGCGATGAGGGCGTCGCACTGGGCGTCGGTCGTTTCGGCAGTCCGGGCGAGCTCTTCGCGGACGCCCTTGTCGCCGATCTTGGCGAGCTTATCGAGCGCTCGCAGCACCGCGGCGGAGCGGTCGCCGAGGCCGAGCTTTTCGAGCATGCCGTTGAGCACGGCGCGATGGTTCACGCGTACGGAAAAGTTATCGACGCCGAGCGCCGTGAACAGGTCGTTGATGACGAGCGTCATCTCGATGTCGGCCGTGATCTCGGTGACGCCGATCGTGTCGAAATCGCACTGCATGAACTCGCGATAGCGACCGGTCTGCGTATTCTCGCCGCGCCATACCGAGGCGATGTGGTACCGCTTGAACGGCAGGCCGAGCTCTTGCTGGTGCTGAGCGACGAAGCGGGCGAGCGGTACGGTGAGGTCGAACCGCAGGCCGACGTCTCGGCCGCCATGGTCCTGGAACTTGTAGAGCTGCTTGTCGGTTTCGTCGCTTCCCTTGCCGGTGAGAATTTCGAGGTACTCGAGCGCCGGGGTGTCGATCGGGCGAAAGCCGTAGCTGCGATAGACCCGCCGCGCGGTCTCGATGATCCGCTCCCGCGGCATCATCGCCTCGGGGAGATAATCGCGGAAACCTTTTAATGTGCGCGGCTGAATGAGGGCCATCGGGCGGACAATCTCTTTCTAACTGATAATGCAAAGACTAACCACGAAGGCACGACGATACGAAGTAATGCACGAAGAACTCAGCTTGCAGGCTGTTGGCAATTCCTTCGTGAACCTTGGTGCCTTTGTGTCTTCGTGGTGAAGTATTTCCTACGCCAGCACCGCCAGCGGGTTCGGCTTGCGGCTGCGGATCGACTTGCCTGGTTCTTGAATGACGGCTTCGGTGTATTCCCACACCTGTTCCGGCGTTTCCAAGTAAAAATCGTAGGTCCAGTCTTCGTCGTACTCGCAGTTGTCGGTCGTGTAGTCGCGGCAGATTTGAGGGCGGGTTTCGTAGATGCCGCAGCGGTTGTCGTGGCCGAGGTGTTTGCAGGTCGTGTGGACGAGCATGTACCAATCGTCGTCTTCTTTGAACACGCTCGCCCGGTCGTGGAGCAGGAACCAGCGGAGGAATTCGAACTCCTCAAAGCTCTCGGGGGTGTCCATCGGCAAGGCGAAGTAGCGGCAGCACTTGGCCGTGCAATATTCACAGAGGTGCTGACCCTCGGGAAGGTTCTCGCGATTGATGCGAACGGCGCCAAATGGCGTGGCGGTCGGAAGGGTCGACATGCAGTGGTCTCGTGCGGGTCGGCTTGGGTTTTGGGGTGGGGGTAATTTAGCAGATTGACGGAGGAGTGTCAGTTGTCCGTGGTCTGTGGTCAGTTGCGGGGAGAAGGGGAGCGAGAGGGCGTTGCGAAGGTGCAGGGCGCGAGCCGGGGCGTCCTCGCCCCCGGGGGCGTGGCGGAGGGGGAATGCAGCGGCGACAGCAGCAACTGACGACTGACCACGGACAACTGACGAAACCGCAAATGCGCCGGGGGCGGGACGCCCCGGCTCGCCGACGACTTGCTAGTGAGCCGACTTGCGCCAGAGTCTGAGGACCGATTCTTCTTCGATCGTGGACTGCAGATCCTCCGCAGTAAACCAGCGGACGGCGTGCGATTCTTCGCTCACCTGCGGGGCGAGATCCCCCTCGGCGATGATCAGGAAGCGGACGTCGTGGTGCTCGTGGGCGTCCTCAACTTGGTTGCCGGCGGCGTCGTGGCGGGCGGGGATGATGTGAACGTCGACGTCGAGCGGCGTCGCCTCGGCGCCCGTGGCGGCGTGACGGAGGTTCGGCAGGCCGGTCTCTTCGGTCGCCTCGCGCATCGCCACGTCGGCGGCGTCGGTCTGCCCGTCGGCATGGCCCCCTGGTTGCAGCCAGCGGTTGAGCTTGCGGTGGTGGACCAGCAGGAACCGGTCGCGCTCGGGGGTGGTGATCCAAGCCGAGGCGGTGATGTGGCCGGGGCGGCAAGTGCGGTCGAAGCAGTCGGCGTGGGCGACGACAAGCTGGCGAATCCGATCAGTCATCGCCGCCTCGCTCGGATGGCGGCTGTCGTAGCGATCGAGCAGTTTCAGCAGCGGCTGACGGTGCATGATTTAATCTCGTCTCTTCTCTGCGACTCCGCGCCTCTGCGAGAGATCCGTCTTAAGAAGTCTCTCGCAAAGGTGCAGAGGCGCAACGAAATACGCAAAGAAGAATGAGGGGAGTTGGTTGTTTTTTTTTGACAGGATCAGAGGATCTCGCGGATTTACTGGATAATTCAAAAGACTGAATCGCGGACGGACAATCTCCTCCTTCATCCTGTTGCTCCGCGAAATCCTGTAATCCTGTCCATTCTTCGATCGGCTCAACCTACCACTCGACCGTGGAATAACGACTTGCCGCCAATTCAGTGGTACGGTCGCGGGGCCAGGCGGGGAGCGGTTCGGTGGCTCCCCAGGCGGCGGTGAGTGCGGCTTCGAGAGCTTCGCGTGTCGCGGGGAGGTTGGTGACGAATTGGCGGTGGTCGCGTTCGCCGCGGTACTCGGGACGGCGGGCGGGATCGGCGAGCCAGGTTTCGACTCGGTCGAGCGGAAAGTCGTAGAGCAGCGTGCCGTGGTAGAGGAGGTGGCCCCGTTTGAGTCGCAGGCTGTTGCCGGAGAATTTCACCGGCGGGTCGCCGGCGCGCTCGGCGGGAATCGTGAGATCGCTCGTGCCGTGGCGGGCGATGCCGGGGGCGAACGGGGCGAGGGCGGCGGCGATCGTGTCGAGCACCAACTCATGGGCGCGGTCGACGCTTCGCAATTCCGGCCGTCGCTCGGCGTCGAGCACCACCGCATACATCAGGCAGCCGGGGCCGGTGAGGATCGTCGCGCCGCCGCTGGCTCGACGCAACGCAGCAACGTCGTCGCGACGGCAGGCCTCGGCATGAACCTCGCTCAGCGGCGACGAACGGCCGAGCACCGCGAAGTAACCGGGCGATTCCCACAGTCGCAGGACTTCGCCCGGCAACTGGCCGTCGACGGCGGCGTCGAGGAGCGCCTCGTCGAGGGCGAGGTTGGCGGCGGGCGTTTCGAGCGTTAACGGCAGGTGGTACATTGGACAGGCTGTCGGCCCTTGGCAATCTCTTCAGAAGACTTCAGCGATGTCCTCCAGCATACCGCCGCAGAACGAGTTTTCGCAGGGCGTCTCCGATGCCGACAACCGCTACGCCCGGATGCGGACCTCGTCGGACGAGCTGCTGCCGCCGGTCGAGCCGCCGTCGGCGGGGTTCATCATTCAGCTGTTCGTCATCCCGGCGGTGATCGTCGCCGCGGTGGTGGGGATTTGGTTCGTCATCGAGACGCTCGCCCGTCGCGGCGAGCAAGATCCGGCCAAAATCGTCGCGGCGCTCCGCTCGAACAACCAGGCCCGGTTCCAGCAGGCAAAAGAGCTGGCCGACATGCTGCGGTTGCCGCAGCGTTATCCGGAGCTGAAAGTCAGTCACGAGCTGTCAGGCCAGATCGCCGCATACGTCAACGAAATGGTCGAAGCTGGCCGGCCGGAAGACGCCGAAGTGACGATGCGGATCTTTCTGGTGACGGCGCTCGGCGAGTTTCAGGTGGCCGACGGATTGCCGGCGCTGGTGAACGCGGCGCTCCACGATCCGCAGCGCGACGTGCGGCGGCGGGCGATCAACGCGATCGCCGTGCTGGCCGGTTCGATGGCCGCGCTCAAGCCGCCGCAGCCGCTCGTTGACGAGGAGCTTACCGAGGCGTTGCTGACGCTTGCCGACGATCAGGATGAACTCATCCGATCGGAGACGACGTTCGCGATCGGCGTCGTCGCGGAAGCCTCGGCGACGCAATCGTCGGAGGCCGATCCGCGGCTCGTTGAAAAGCTGGTGGTGCTCGCGGATGATCCGTACACCGACGCTCGGTTCAATGCGGCGGCAGCACTCGCGCGGCTCGGTCATCCAGCGGCGCCGGCGGCGGTGGCCGAGATGTTCGACGTCGATTCGCTCGCCGCGAGCGTGGCGGGGGAGAAGGCGCTCACCGAAGAGGTGACGGAAGAATCGCTCGCCAAGCAGCGAGCGTTCAAGCGGAACATGATCCTCAGCAGCGCCCTAAAATCGACCAATCGCCTGCGGGAGACGCCAGCGTTGCCAGCAGAGGCGTTTGCGCCGCTTGAGGAAGCGGTGGAGGGTTTTCTGAAGTCTTTGGAAAAACTTCAGAAAGAGGGACCCGTACCCGACGAACTCGTCGACGAAGCTGAGCGTACTCTCACTCGGGTCAAAGCGCGGGCGGCCGGCAAGTAACGGTCGTGCCGCCAATTCCGGCAAAGCTTGTCGATTGTGCCGGTTGTTGCGCATGGGGCGGTCTCTTTTGCCGCCGCGCGCACGACTTTCCCATTGAAGGGGTCGTGACCGCGCGTTCCGATGGAAGCAGCGTTTGCCTGCTAGCCTCGTCATAAGCGGCGTCGCGCATGACGCTTAATCCGTTGCTAGCAGAAAATTTCAAGTGTTGTGATTTGCCTTGCGCGCGTTTGTCTCCAAGACTCTCGTAGAGGGGAAGTCTCGTCGGACAACGCGAGCAGGGTAATTGCGCGTCCCGCAGATCTTCTCGGGCACTTTCGTTGGGGTGACTACGATGAAAACCGTTCGTGATGCGCTCGCCGTAGCGCTGGCCGCTGTTGTTCCGTTTGCGTCGACTCCGCAGTTGGCGATGGCCGATTGCTGCGGGCAGACCTACCGGCTGGAATGCCAGACGGTATACGACGAGCAGCAAGTCACCTCCTACCGCATGGAGCAGGAGACGGTCTACGACCAGGTGCAAGTCACCCGGCAAGTCCCCGTCTGGGAGACCCAGCAGCGCGAGCGCCGTTTCATGGTTTCGAAGCCAGTAACGGAAACGTCGACCCGCGAAGAACGCTTCACGGTGATGAAGCCGGTCTACGAGACCCAGCTGCGCGACGCCAGCTACGACGTCGTGCGCACGGTCGCCGAGACGAGCACTCGCGAAGAGCGGTTCGTTGTCCAGAAGCAAGTCTGGGAAACGGCTGAACGCGAAGAACAATTCACCGTGATGCGTCCGGTGGTCGAAACGGTGCAAACGCAACGTCGTTCGACCGTGATGCGTCCCGTGACGACGATGGCGACCCAAGTGATCGATCAAGGCTGCATGGTCAACCAAGTGACGATGTTCCAGCCGGCGCCGACCCGCCGCGGGCTGACGTGGATGGCCGCGTCGCCGACCGTCGATCCGACGACCGGCATCGCCGTCGTGCAACGTCCCGGCTTGGTGTGGGCGAACACGACGCCCCCCGCGCAAGCGGTAGTGCAACAAGTATGGAAGCCGAACCTCGTCGCCCAGCAAGTACCGGTGACGACGATGGTCGCGCAAGAAGTGGTTGAACAAGTGCCGGTGCAAGTGCAGCGCCAGGTTGCCGAGACCTGCGTTCGCAAGGTGCCGGTGCAGGTTTGCCGCACGGTGAACGAAGAGCAAGTTCGCCAAGTGCCGGTGACCACCTACAAGCAAGTCGTCGAGCGGGTGCCGCAGCAGGTCGAAGTGAAGGTCTGCAAGATGGTGCCTGAAGAGCATGTCCGCCAGATTCCGGTCACCACCTGCAAGTGGGTCCAGGAAGAGCGGGTTGAGAAGTTCGAAGTGCGGGTTTGCAAGATGGTCGCCCAGCAGGAGACCATTCAGCAGCCGCGCGTTGTCTGCAAGCAAGTGCCGGTGACGCAAACGATCCGCGTGCCGCGGACGATCGTGATGAAGGTGCCGATCGTCGAGCAACCTTGCTGTGGCGGTTGAGCCGGCGGTTTGCAATTGAATTGATAACCAATCGCAGCCCTGACCTAGCTAGGTCGGGGCTGTTTTTTGTGCGCAGTGGTTGCGGCCGCCGCGTTGACATCGTCTCGTCGCTCGTCGAGACTTGGCCACTATGGCCGACGATGCTCATGACGAACCTGCCGAAGCGGACGCGATCGCGATTCAGCGGCTCTACACGCCGGCGATGTTAGCCGAGCTCGTCGGCGTGTCGGTCGCCGCGATTCGGCGGTGGGAGCGGCAGGGGACGCTGCAGCCGGTGCGAGTGGTGCGGCGGCTCAGTCATTTTGATTTTGAGGAAGTCGGCGTCGCGCGGCGGCTGGCTCAGTTGCTCGCGGCCGGTTGCTCGCTGCGAACGGTCGACCGTCGGTTGGCCGAGATCTCCCGGCTGCTGCCCGACAATCCGCGACCGCTGGCCGATCCGCGGGTCGTCGTCGAAGGTCGACGACTCTTCCTGCGACTCGGCGACGATCTGGCCGAGCCGGGCGGGCAACTGTTGCTCGACTTCGACGAGACCTCGCTCGCGGACGACGACGAGGCGCCAGCGACAATCTCGATCGCTGCCGGCCAGCGATCGAAGCCCAGCGGCAACGGCGCTGCGTTGCAGACGCTCATCGAGCAGTTGCAGCAGGAAGCGATCGATTGGGAAGACGCAGGCCGGCTCGATCGGGCTGCCGAGTCGTACCGCACGCTGCTGCTGGCGGCGGGGCCACAGCCAGAGTTTCATTTCGCGCTCGCCGACGTGCTGTACCGGGCGAACGACTTGAGCGCGGCACGCGAGCGCTACTACTCCGCGCTTGAGATCGACGAAGAGTATGTGGAAGCGCGGGCGAGCCTGGGGTGCGTCCTCGCGGAGACGGGCGAGCTCGAACTCGCCGCGGCGACGCTTGAAGGGGCGCTGCAGTACAGCGCCGACTTTGCCGACGTTCATTATCACCTTGCGCATGTGCTCGATCGGCTCGATCGGCCGGCCGAAGCGCTGGAGCATTGGCGGACATTCCTCGATCTGGCTCCCGAAAGTCCCTGGGCCGCGGCGGCGCGCGACCGCTTGGCCGCCGCTGAGCGTGGCAATTGATGCTCACGCGTCAGTCGATGTTGCGCAGCCCTAGCCCCGGGCTCTGCCCGAGGCTAGAAATTATCTGCTCAGAATGACGACACGGCGGCCCGAACCCTGTAGTCGCAACTCCATAACCGGGTTGCACTTTGCGTCAATGCGCGTATTCTAGACCGACGGCCCAGCGGCCGCGACGAGTCCACTCCCCGCCGTCTTCTCAGCGCTTGTTGATCGCATGAGCGACATCCTGTTTCACTACGAGCGGGTTAGTCCCACGAGTTGGGCTTACTTCTCGTCGTTCTTGATGCTCGCGCTTTTCTTCAAGTTCAACCGCGTCTTCAGCATTCGGAATGTCGATTTGTTTCTGCTGATCGCGCTGGCGCCGGGGCTGCTGCTGGTGCAGTACAGCTACGATGCCGACGGAATTAGCGAGAATGCCCTCGAGATCCAGCAACTCGGTTTTCAATGGCTGTTCGCAGTGGGGATCCTGTTTCTCATTCGGCTGCTGATCGACCCCGCGATGACGCGGCGGCCGCTGCTCGATCCTAATATTAATGCCTCCGGCCTAACGTTTTTGGCTAGTTCGATTCTCTTCTTCTTGATGGCTAACGTCGTCACCGGTCGCGTGGCCCCAAACGACGCGGCTCACGCCTTGCCCGCCGCCGAGTTGAAGGCCAAAGCGCAGCAAGCCGAGGAGGACGACAGTTCCACCGATACCTTCGACACCGAAGGCCCCGGTTACTGGCTGATTTACCTCTTGCCGCGCGTCTCGACGCAGACGGTCATTGTGCAGTCCGAGGATGCGCCCCCCGAGACGACGGCAGAGAAGGAACAGCGCCAGCAGCGGATCGGTGAGATCACGACCCGCGTCGTCGCGATCTCCTCGCATGTGCTGATCGTCGTCGGCCTCGTGCTGATCGGGCTCTGGCATTTCGACAACCTCATCGCGGGAATCGCCTGCGCGACGATCTATTTGCTGCTCCCGTATACCGCGCGATGGTGCGGTGATCCAAAGCATTGCTTGCCAGCGGCGCTGTTGGTGTGGTCGATCGTCATGTATCGCCGTCCGATGGTGGCGGGACTGCTCATCGGCCTCGCCTCGGGGACGAACTACTACCCGTTCTTTCTGCTATCCCTATGGTGCAGCTTCTACTGGGAGCGGGGAATCAAACGCTTCCTGGCGGGGTTCTTCATCGCCATCGGCGTGCTGATCATCACGATGGCGTTCACCGCCGGCAGCCCCGACTTGTTCCTGGCTCAGCTGATGCAAATGTTCGGCATTCGTTGGCCGCGGCTTGCCCACTTGCAGGGGATCTGGCGGTTTTGGGATCCGGCGTACCGCATTCCGATTCTGATCGCGTTCATCGCGTTGTCGATTAGCTTCGCCGCCTGGCCGGGGCGGAAGAATCTCGGCGTATTGATCTCCTGCACGGCCGCGCTCATGGTCGGCGTCCAGTTCTGGCATGCCCACGGCGGCGGGATGTACGTCGCCTGGTATCTGCCGTTCCTGTTGCTCACAATTTATCGACCGAACCTCGACGACCGCATCGCGGCGACGATGGTGAGCGAAAGCTGGTGGGAGCAACGGCGCCGAGCCCGCTTGGCGCCGAGTCGGTAAGCATTCGAGACGCATGGCGATGGACGACGAAACTGAATCTGAACTGCCCGAACGTCCAGCGGGGCGAGCGCCAAAAGCGAACTTGGGTTTGATTCTCGCCGCGACGATCGCGATCGGCCTCTTCCCGCTAATCTTTGGGATCTACGGCTGGCGGGTCGCAGGGCAGGGCGATCAGCCGCTCGTGACCGAACGAACCAAGTGGCCAGCGTCGCTGACCGCATCGTTCACAGGTTCGCCGCTGACAGACGAGGATCTTGAGGCAATCGAACTGACGCCGATCGACGGCGGCTGGTTTTTACGGATGAAGGCAACGCCGACCGCGGTCGAGTACGTGACGACGACGTTAACGCCGCTCGACGCTGCCGCCGCAGCAAGCGAAGCGTCGGCCGTCGTAACGAAACAGTTCTGGGATTATATGCCGCACCGCTGGCGGAATCACAAGCCGTCGGCGAACGATCGCTTCTACGCAGCGCAAGACAGCGGTTGGCTCGCGAGAATCAATGACGAAGACAAGGTCGTGTTGCTGTGGAGCGGTTCCAAACAGAATCTGCGTAACGATCACTGATCGCGGCGAGCATTCACGTGCTGCCGCATTTGCATGTCGACGTACCAAGCCCGCCAGGCGGGTTCATCGTATTCAAATTTCTGGTTGCCAGAGAGTTTGAGCAGCGCTTGCAAGACGCGCTCGTTGTTGTAATCGGTCTTCACTACTTTCGGGGCGTCGCCTCCCATGCTCAGCCCGCCGCCGGGGCCAACGTTGAACTTCTGTCCTCCTTCTGGCCCTCCAGATCCTCCAACGATCTCCTTATGGGTCGTCACAAGTGCGTCGATCAGCGGGCTAAGCGCCGCCGGATCGTTGAGATGGCCAAGCGCGACGCCGGCCAAATTGACCACTGCGTTGTCCTGACTCTTCAATGCATCGACGTAGGGCACGATCGGCACCGGCCGCGGCCAGCGCGCGATGTAGTCGCGGCACTGGGCGCGGATCTCAGGATCGGTCTCAGGATCGAGCGTGTAGGCGACCAATTGTTGCAGTGCTGCGGGATGGTCAAGCTGCGCGAGTACCCGCAGCAGCATTTCAAACACGGCGTCTTCCGGTTCATCTTTCATGATCCGAATGATCGCCGGCGCCGCTTGCGGGTCGCTGATCGCCATGATCTGCGCTTCGCCTTCGCGAACGCGATCTTCGCGGCGATTGTCCATGAAGCCTCGCCACTTGCGCAGCGTCAGAAACCAATCGACGTTGACCGTGTCTTGGCCCTTGTTTCGTTCTCGCAGAGCGACATCTTGTTTCGTGCGGTACTTGCCGTCGAAGAACACCATCCCCCGCTCGGTCATCAACTGGTCGGCAGTGAGCCAGCGGTTGCCGACGCGCTGAAAGCCGAGGCTGCGCCGCGAGGCTTCGTCGTTCGGATCGAGTTCCGCCGCGCGGGCGAGGTGATGATCAGCGTCGGCGAGCATCTTCTTCGAGCGGCACCATTCAGCCAACTCGCGGTGCGCTGCGGGCGTGTCTTGGATCGCGCGACTCCGCTTCTGGTACTCGGCGTCAGCATCGCCTTGCTGCACAATCCGCTGGATCGATTGCCGTGTGAGCGAGATTTCGGCGCCGTCACTGGTGCGAATGAGGTAGTTGCCTGCTTCGTTCCGCTCAAGCGCCTCGCCGGAGACTTCGCCGCCGTCTTTGAGTTCAAAGCGGTCGGCGCGGAGCGTCGGAGCAGCAAACGAGCAAGCGATGAGCCCGAGGGCAATAAATCGTCGACGCATTCTCTTGGTTCCTGTGCTCCGTGGATGAGCCTGCGGGGCGGTCCCGGGCGGAGCAACTTTTATTATACTGAGGCCGCGGCGCGGAAGTCACGCAAATGCCGCGGCCCCCAGTCCTGCGACCCGCGAAATCGGTGCAACCCGTCATGAGCCGCTACGACAGCCCTTCCGCCGAGGAGCACCGCGCCGCCGGGACCGCGATCGCCTGCGGAGTCATCACGGTGAGCGATACCCGCACCGCGGCCGACGACCGCAGCGGCGACCTCATTGCCGAGTTGCTGGCGGCGGCGGGGCACTCAGTGGCCGGGCGGCGGATCGTCCCGGACGAACCAACTGCCGTCGCCGCCGCGATCCACGAGTTCGTCGACGCTGGCCAAGTAGCGGCGATCTTGCTCACCGGTGGCACCGGCGTCGCCCCACGCGATCAAACCCCCGAAGCAGTCGCTGGCCTCTTCACGAAAGAGCTGCCCGGATTCGGCGAACTGTTCCGCATGCTCAGCTACCAGGAGATCGGCCCGGCGGCGATGCTCAGCCGCGCGTGCGGCGGGATGATCGGCGGCGTGGCGGTCTTCTTGATGCCAGGGTCGACTGCCGCGGTCAGGCTAGCGATGGAGCGACTCATTCTACCGGAGCTGGGCCATCTCACGAAGCTAGCAGGTCGGGAGTAACGCGAACTCGCGTCACGTATGGAGTAGCCCTGAAGCAGCCGCTGGTGCCGCCAATTAGAAAATGTTGTGGCCCCCTCCCCCTGGCGGGGAGGGATGGGGAGGGGGGATGAACCCTGGTACCCGCTGCGACCACCCCTCCCTAACCCTCCCCATCGAGGGGAGGGGACCTCATGGTTAAGTTTTTCTGAACCCTTCGCCGCAAGCTGGCAAAATCTGCCAACTTGCTTACCTAACTTCTCTCGCCCCAATCGCCCGCGTCGGGTACTCTCCCGCCGCCTCTCGCCCCAACGGCCCCGTCGCCTCGCGCGCTCGACGATCGGCTGTCATGGGCGGTGCTGCGCGATCCAAGTGCAGTGCAGGCGTTCAAAACGGATTGATCGAACTCATTCGCGCCCAAGGAGCGGGCCGTGCAAAAACTATTATCACTCGCCACGCTCATCGCTATGGGCGGCGGCATTTGGATGGCGATCGGCGGCGGCGCCCTGGACCAGTTGGGGGCGGACCCCAATTCGCAAGCAGTACAAACTGCGCAGCAGACGGCCGGCGCGCCGGCAGCGAACGGGTGGAACACGGCGCCGCAGACCGCGCAGACTCCGCAGGCGACAATCGCCAACATGCCGGTCACGATCGGCGGCGCCGCGCCGCAAGGCCAAGATGGGCTAACGATCAAGATCGCGTCGTTCAACATCCGCGATTTCGGCGACAAGAAGATGAGCGAGCAGCGCGTCGTCGCCCTGCTCGCCGACGTCGTCCGTAAGTTCGATGTCGTCGCGATCCAAGAGATCAGCACGCAAAACACGCGACACATGCAAGACTTCGTGGGGTACGTCAATCAAGGCGGCGGCCAGTACGACTACGTCGTCAGCGAGCGGCTGGGAAACAGCGTGCAGAAAGAACAGTACGCCTACGTTTTCAACACGAAGACGATCGTGCTCGATCGCTCAAGCGTCTACACCGTCGGCGATCCGAATAACCTACTGAGTCGTGAACCGCATGTGGCTAGCTTCCGGACGAACGTCGATCCGAACGTGGCGTTCACGTTCATGTTGGTGAACGTTCACACCGTGCCCGAAGATCCGGCCCTCACCAGCGAACTCGACGTGCTGGCCGAGGTTTACCGGGTCGTCCGCCGCAGCAGCAACGGCGAAGACGACGTCATCATGCTCGGCGACTTCAACGCGAACGATCGCAAGATGTCGCAAACCCGGCTCGGGATGATCCCCGGTCTCACCTGCTTACTGGGCGGCAACGTTTTCACCAACGTGCGGCAGAATGCTCTGTACGACAATCTGCTAATTCACACAGCGTCGACGTCGGAGTACGCCGGCCGGTCGGGCGTCTACAACTTCGCTCAGCCGCTGAATCTCTCGCAGGCCCAGACGGAGACAGTCTCGGATCACTTTCCGGTATGGGCCGAATTCAGCGCGTATGAACTCGACTACAACGGTCGCATGGCCAACCGCGGCGGCGCGACCGTGCGGTAGCGAGATTGGCCTGCTGCCATCCCTAGCCCCGGGCTCCGCCCGGGGGTCGCGTGGCGTTACGTTGCGCGTCGTCTCTCGGCATGGTGACCGACCCCCTGGCGGAGCCAGGGGGTAGAAATGCACCGCTCGCTAACGCAACTGACGACTGCCAACGGACTACGGACAATCCAAAAATTTTCTTGTTGAAACTGGGCCACCCACTCCGCTAGAGTCACACGCACAAGCAAACGGTATTGAGCGGGGGCCAACATCGGCCATCCGCGAAAGCCCGCCGCTGATCCTTCCGAGGGTCGGCGGCGGGCTTTTTTTGTGCGCTCGCGCCACTGGCGGAAAGGGGAGGCTATGCGGTGTCACGTCAATCTCAGCGACGTGCAGCGGGAGATCAAAGACGGCGATCTGCTGCTCTTTCGCGGTAGCGGGCTCGTCTCGCGGCTGATTTCGGTCGCTGGTCGCAGCGACTACACGCACGCCGCACGGGCCGTGTGGTGGGGGAACGATCTCTTCTGCTGCGAAGTTCGCGAGCTGAAGGGAGGCCGTGCGGTGACGCTCGAAAGCCAGATCGAACGCTTCCCCGGCGCCATCGACGTCTTTGAAGCGAACCCGAGTAATCGCTGGCGCGAGTTTAACCGCTACGGCGCCGTGCGGTACATGCGACGGCTTGCCGGCTGCGACTACGGTTACCGCGGCGTGTGGCTCGCAGCGCTGCGGCATTTGCCGATTTGGCGATTCTGGATGAGAGCCGACGGCGACGATCGCCGCGTCGCAAATCAACCGCCGTTCTGCTCGCAAGCGTGTGCGATGGCTGACCGCATCGGCGGCGGCGTCGATCCCGTGCCGCATCTGGCCGACCGCATGACGGAGCCAGCCGACCTCGCGCGCAGCCCATTCTACCGCTACCGGTTCACGTTGGGGGGCCTGTGATGAAGAGCATCTTGCAAACACGTTGGTGCGAAGGCGAGTTAGCGGCGGCGATCGCGACCGTTGCGGCTTGGTCGCTCGTTGGCTTGACGCTGGCTCTGCACAATAGCTCCGCCTCGAGTAAGCGGCCGTCGCACGTCAACAAATGCCAGGCGGTCGTGGGTCAAGCGAACTCCACCGCCGCCTCCTGCCGCATCCACAATCAACTCCCAGGCGGCGTCGCCAACGCCGGCAGCGGCACGCTGATCGATGCGCTGCCCGACGGCAGCCGCGGGTTAGTCCTCACCTGCGCTCACTTGTTCAGCGAAGGAACGGGACAAGTCGTTGTCGAGTTCCCCGATGGTCGCACTCATGGGGCGCTCGTCGTCGCGATCGATCATCAAGCCGATCTCGCGGCGCTCGAGATCGCGCGACCTGCCGCACCAACGGTCGAAGTGAATCGCGAGTTGTCGACGGCCAGCCAACTGACCGCATGCGGCTTCGGACCGGCCGGCGTTTACCGCTGCATCACGGGCTTGGCGATCGGCTACTTGGAAGGGGCGGGGCAAACGAATGTGCGGATCCAGGGCGCCGTGCGATCGGGGGATTCAGGAGGCGGCGTGTTCGACAACCGCGGCCGGCTCGTCGCGGTGGTGTGGGGCGAAAGCAACGGCGTCACCTACGCCAGCACGGGCCGGCCGCTAGGTCGATTTCTTGATCGTGCGTTGGGGCGGCGTGCGACGGGTGCGCTTCCGTCTGCCACATCGCCTGCGAACGAAGCGAATGGCGCCGTTACGTGGTGCCCAGATGGAACTTGCCCGCTTGTCGGACCGCTAGCGGGCGGCGGGCAGCGGACGCCGCTATTCAAGCCGGTTGTTCCGGAGTCGCCGAATGGTTCGTGCCAGTGCGGTGATTCGTTGGCGGCGATCAACGCGCGGATCGGTGCGCTGGAGCAGCGCCCAGCGGCGGCAGCACCGATCGGAGAGGCCGAGCCGCTGAATGGTTCAGCGGAGTCGCTTGATTGGAGCGGCATGGCTCGCTCCGCGGCAACGCTGGCGACCGTACTCCTCGGCGTTAGCGGACCCGCTGGCTGGGGCGTCATCGCCGCCTCGACGGTCGGCGGCTGGCTCATCGGCCGCGGTTTGAAACGCCGCAAGCTGCGAGCGTTGAGCAGCGAGTTACGAGTAGAAGAAGCACCATCGCAATCTGAATCTTCGGCCTCGAAACTCGCTGCTCAGCCCTCGCCGCTTGCCAGTACGGAGGCGACCGCCGCCGCGGCGGGGCCGTTTCTCCGCGACGACGAACGCATTGTCTCGCTCGCCGTCGACGAGCAGGCGCCAATCGAACGCGACGATCGCGAAGCTCGAGAACTTCTACGACTTTCGCAACTGGAGGGACGTGACCCGCTACAGGATGCGGTTGCGGGACGCCTTGCACTCGACCGGCTCGACGCGCTTGCCGAAAGCGACGCTGATCCGCAGCAAGTCGCTTGGGCCGATGCGCTGAGGCGCGAGCTGCGCGAGCGGTTTAATGAAATCGCGCCGACGAAGTTTCAGATTGATTAATGGGGAATGCTGAATGGGGGAAGATGTTGATTGGCTGGGTTTGACCCACATTCAGCATTCCACATTCGCCATTCGAATCAATGTGGTAGCAACATTTTCGCAACGATTCTCAAACTAGAAGGAGTCCATCATGCCTGCCGGCGACCTTCTTGCGGAAGAACAAGTCGACGCAATTGTTGGTTGATCAACTACGGGACTTTCCGCTCGGAACTCACGACGACGGGCCCGATGCGCTGGAGATGGCGATTCGGCTGGCGCAAGGGGTGATGGCGGGCCGGTATGACGACGGGCTGGGAGATAATTTGCTGGGACGGTAATGAAGGCAGGGGAAAGGCAACCGCCAAGGACGCCAAGGTGCGCCAAGGAAATACAGAAAAGACTGCCCGCGAATAACGCGAATCAGCGCGAATCGTGAATTGGACAGGATCGCAGGATCTCGCGGATTTGCAGGATGAAATTCATCTCATCCAAAATCATGTCGATCCGCGAGATCCTGTCATCCTGTCAAAAATCAATTGCCTTCGCCTGCAACGAGGGCGTAACGTGCGGACTTTCCTTGGCGAACCTTGGCGTCCTTGGCGGTTCAATTTCATGAATCGAAACACAGATACAGCAGGGGGAAGCGATGACGCAGTATCTAGATCAGTACGAACAGCGCATCAGCGAAGCCGTCGATTCGCTGTGGGATGCGCTCGTCGATCCGCGCGAGGCGTATGTCGACGATGACGGCATGTGGTGGAACAATCTCAACGAAGCGGGCGGCGGATTCGTCCGAGCAGGGTTGCCGTATCTCAACGAGGCACAACTGGCGGAGGTGCGGCTCGATTGCCGGCGGCTCGTCGCGACGAACGAGTTTGCCATTAACGGCGTCGAGAATCGCATCAGTTACATCGTCGGCTCGGGCCACGTCTATCGGGCGGTGCTGCGCGACGATTCGGCGGCGGGCGCCGCGCTACTCACGGAAGTGCAGGGGGTGCTCAACGAGTTCCTGGCCGTCAACGCCTGGCACGCGCGGCAGCAGGAGATCGTGCGGCGGATGGATCGCGACGGCGAGGCGTTCCTGCGGTTCTTTGCCGGCGTCGACGGCATGACGCGGGTGCGGTTTATCGAGCCGGAGCAAGTTTCTACGCCGAAGGAACTGTCGCAGGAGCGCGCGGCGTCGTTCGGCGTTCACACCGAGGTCGACGACGTCGAGTCAGTTCGCGGCTACTACGTCGACGGCGAACCGATTGCGGCGGGCGAGATTCAGCATCGCAAGGCGAACGTTGATGCCAACGTGAAGCGGGGGCTGCCGCTCTACTTCCCGGTACGGAAGAACCTGCGGCGAGTCGAGAAACTGTTGCGGAACATGAGCGCGGTCGCGGAGATTCAATCGGCGATCGCGCTCATTCGCAAGCATCGTAGCGCTCTGCGAAACGGCGTCGAGCAGTTCGTCACCGACGGCTCCAGCACTTCGGGTTTCAGCCCGGCGACGGGGCGGACGCGCCGACTGGCCACGTACGAGCCAGGGACGATTCTCGACGCCCCAGCGGGGCTGGAGTACGACTTCCCCGCGGCGGGAGTGAACGCCAGTAACTTCGTAACGGTGTTGCAGGCCGAACTGCGAGCGATCGCCGCGCGGCTGGTAATGCCGGAGTTTATGTTCACTTCCGACGCGTCGAACGCGAACTACTCGTCGACGCTCGTGGCCGAGGGGCCGGCGGTGAAGATGTTCGAACGGCTGCAGGCGTCGCTGCGCAACGACGACCTGCAGGTGATGTGGCGCGTCATCGAGAACGCCGCCGCAGCAGGCCGCCTGCCGCAAGACGTGCGGCAACGCGTCGAAGTGCAGATCACGTTGCCGTCGCTCCATGTGCGCGACCAACTGCGCGAAGTGCAGGTGGAGAAGATCGCGTTTGAAAAAGGCATTCTCTCGCCGCAAACGTGGAGCCAGCGATTAGGGCTGGACTACGACCAGGAGCAGAAAAACTGGGAAGGCGCAAGCGATGAATTGCGGGCAGCGAGAACGAAAGGTAAGCCGTGAGTTTCGGCCACTTTATTACTTTCTCGCTGCTCGTAACTCGAGACTCGCAACCAAATATTTCTTCAAATTTTGTTGTCGAAACTGGGCCACTCAATTTGCTAGGATCGAACGCATGATTCAATCGAGCAAATTATCCGAGAAGACGAGCAAGCGGTCGCAAGCCCAAGCCGAGTTTGCCAAGTTGCTGGCGGCGGCCGAGACAAAAGGGTTTCACGGCACCGCGAGCATCACGCTCAGCGTGCAAGATGGCCATATCCAGCATCTGCGCGTGGCGGTCGATCGGATGGTGCGTTGATCGGTCGCAGGGGAAAGGCAACCGCCAAGGACGCCAAGGTTCGCCAAGAAAATACAGGAGGAGATTGAACCACGATGACACGACGGACCCAGCGAACACGACGCGCGGACATTGCCTCCAATTTGTATTTCCTTTGCGCCTCTGCGCCTTTGCGAGAGATTTTTTAAGAGAAAGGCGTGTCTCACGCTAAGGCGCGAAGACACAAAGAGAATTCAGTAATAGCAAGCAGGTATTGAAATGAGCTGAGCCGGCAGCGGCTGAGCATCACGACAAGCCTCGACGGTGATGTGCGATTTGAAATCGCGCATTGTCGTCGAGGCTTTTTTCGTTTCATTCGTCGGAAAGGAGCATCACATGACAGAAGTTCTGCAAGAGTTCGTCGACTCGCGCAACGTCACGCTGCGGGTCGACCGTGCGGCGGGCGTTCTGCGCGGCGTCAAGCTGATTGGGCTTGAATCGCTCAACGGCCGGCGGTATCGGCCCGAGGCGCTCGCTGCGGCGGTTGGGCTGTACGAAGGCGCCAAGGTGAACGTCAATCACCCGCAGGGCGGCCCGCTCGCGCCGCGCGACTACCGCGATCGGCTCGGCGTTATTCGGCAAGTTGAGTTTCGGCCCGACGAGGGGCTATTCGGCAACCTTCACTTCAATCCGAAGCACGCAGTAGCCGAGCAACTCGCGTGGGATGCGCAGCACAATCCGCGCAACGTCGGCTTCTCGCACAACGTCCTCGCGCGACTGACGCGCGAAGGCGCCCAATCGCTGGTCGAGGCGATCACGCACGTTCAAAGCGTCGATTTGGTCGCCGATCCGGCCGCGACGCGAGGACTGTTCGAGCAAGACGAGCGGCCAAACGGCGCGGCAAGCGGCGGTCTGCAGCAGACGGTGCTCGAACAAGCGATCGCTCGCGGCGATCGGCTGGAAGCTGATCTGCAGGCGGCGCTAGCGAGGGAAGCATCGCTGCGACAAGAACTCGCGCTCCGCGAAGCCACTGAAGCGGCTCGCCCGCGATCGAGCGAACCGTGGGCGCTCGCGCAGCGCGGCGTTCGCGTTGAAACGGCGGAGGAGTTCGCCCGCGCGATCCGCGTGCGTGCTTAGCGGTCCTTGGCGGTTCAAACTTCATTTCTTTTTTCAACGGAGAGAGAGCAATGGCGAACGTAATGCGATGGCGGTACGGCGATACGAATCCGGTGGTGTTGCCGGTCGCCGCGCTGACGGTAATCGACATCGGCGATCTGATCTACCAATCGAGCGGCGCCGCGTTGCCGGCGTCGGAACTAGCCGACGTGGGGACCGAGGCTGGCAATCAAGAAGCGTTCCACGACGTGTTCGTCGGCGTCGCAATGCAAGCGTCGCCGAGCGGCGTTTCTAATCCGATTCGAGTCGCCACGAGCGGCGTCTTCGAGTTCGAGTGCATCTCGACAACGGCCGAGATCGGCGACCTGTTCGGCTCCGACGAAGACGGGACCGGCACTGAATTGTTGTCCCAAGTCGTCGCCAAAGTCGCGACGGCGAACCTGGCGATCGGTCGTTGCGCCAAACGCGTCAACCCATCCGCGACGCGGGTGCTGCTTGAAATCGTCAGCACGGTACTGCGCGGCGGACCGCAGGTGATGGCTTAAGAGGGTTCAGCAGTCGGGGTTCAGGGGGCAGCCGAAGAGTGTGGCGTGGCATGCGATCTCTTCTTCCTTTCTGAACCCCGAACCCTGGGCCCTAACAACTTCAAACACAGGGGGAACTCCACACATGTCTCTCAACTACAGAGAACTAAAACGGCGGTTCGATCTCGACGGCGCTGAGCGAACGGCGCGGCATTTGACCGAAGCGCTCGCCAATCGAGACCTGGCGCCGGAAGACTTCAGCATTCGCGATCTTGCCGAGGCGCTCGTGCCGGACGGGCGGCAGTGGGTCGGTATGCTCGATCCGCGCACTAGCGGCGGCGTCAGCGTCGTCGAGGCGGCCGACGGGCTCGACGTGACGGCTTTTCAAACTGTCGCGGGACAGGTGATTTACGCGAAGATTCTCGACGCCTACACGCAAGAAGCGTTTGTCGCCTCGCGACTCGTGCAAACCGTGCCGACGCGACTCGATGGCGAACGAATTCCAGGGATGAAACGGATTGCCGACGACGTCGATGTCGTGGCGCCGGGGATGCCGTACCCGCATCTTGGCTTCGGCGAGGACTACATCGACACGCCGTCGACGCTCAAGCGGGGCTTCATCGTGCCGGTGACGAAGGAGACGATCTTCTTTGATCGGACGCATTTGGTCCTCGCGCGGGCGGCCGAGGTTGGCGAAATCTTGGGGCTCAATAAAGAGAAGCGGCTGCTCGATCTGATTGTCGGCGTGACGAACAACTACAAGACGAACGGCACGTCATATAACACGTACCAAACGAGCACGCCGTGGAAGAACGTCATCACGTCGAATGAGCTCGTCGACTGGACTGACGTCGACGCGGCGGAGCAGCTGTTCGCCGACATGATCGATCCCGGCACGGGCGAGCCGGTGTTGGTGCGCGGCACGACGGCGCTGGTGATGCCGGCGTACCGGCACGCGGCCCATCGCGTCTTCAATGCGGCGGAAGTCACCTACACCGGCAGCGGTGCGGCGACCGCTACGACCGCGGCCAACCCGCTGGGGAACTATCGCGTCCACGAGAGTCGACTTGCGTATCGACGAATCGTCGCCTCGGGCGTCACCGCGGCCGATGCAAAGAAGTGGTGGTTCATCGGCGACTTCAAGAAGGCGTTCGCCTACATGGAGAACTGGCCGATCACCGTGACGCAGGCGCCGATCGGCAGCGAGGCGGAGTTCAACAACGACGTCGTGCTGCGTTTCAAAGCGAGCGAGCGCGGCGCCGCGGCGGTGCTGAATCCTCGCTATGTGGTGAAGTGCACTGGGTAGGCGAGGCGAATCGGTTGCTGGTGATCAGTGACCGGTGAAGAGCGGGGCGCTGCTGGTCCCTCGAGTTGGCCGCTTGCCGTTCGATTCTTTGGCGTGCGGACGGCGAGGGCAGGTGCTCGGGACCGGTGGTTGGCTTGGCAGCCTCGACGTTGGGGTGGCGTCGGGGCTGCCGGCCTTTTCTGACTACGGCGATTGGCGAGCGATCGGCTTGCTCGCCTGAACGATCATTCGGCGGATGACGGGATCATCCAATGAGGTTTTCGTTTTTTCACTTTTAGGGGGATTGTATGTTTGCAGTTTCTGAATGTCGGGGCGTCTATGATATGCCGGCGCCGAACGGTACGGCCGATTACACGCCGCACTTGTTGGCGGCGCTAGCCACGCGGACGGCGGCGAACGAGCCGCGGGATCTTTACTTCCCGCCAGGGGAGTACCACTTTTACGGGCCGCTGCCCACGGAGGACTACGCGGAATTTTTCGACAGCTTTAAATTGTTCGCCGCGCCGACGGCTGCGACTCGGCAACATCGCGTGGAGGGCAACTCGCATCCGATGCGGCGTAACGTCCAGTTCAAGATCCACTTGGACAACGAGTCCGACGTTTGGATGGCGATCGATCGCGACTATCGCCTCGGTCCGATTGCCATCACCGGCGGTATTGCGCTGACGCTCGTTGACAAGGGGAGCATTCTTAGTTTTGGCGATCCGAACGAATCGAATCCATCTTTCGTATCGATCCGCGGATTGAAGCTGGAATGCGATCTCGACCGCGAGAAGCACTACGGTTCGCTCGATACGGGCGACGGGCGTAAATGGCTGATCGACGCCGGCGCGCACGGCTACGTGCTGAATCGCACGAACCAGTCGTTCGGTCTGCGGATGAGTCATTGCTACGACGTGCAACTCGACGTCAACACGCGCGGCCTGAAGTACGGCGTCATCAGCATTCGTTGCGATCGTCCTCGCGGAGACGTCATCGGCTTGTCAAATGGTCGAACGCTGCTAGAAACCGAAATGGACGCGGTCGCACCTTCGCAATGGACGAACGTTTGGGAAGAGAACCCGCTCATCGGATCGTTGATTTCGGGCCACGTCGCTGATTTTCGCGGCGAGACGAACGCCGGAAACTACGCGACGGCGCCGGGAGCGTATCCGTTGCCGTCGACGGTGGATTGGACCATCGGCGTCGGAGGCTCCGCCATCAACTTTACGAGTTGGGACGGCAGCTACGACGCCCGCGACTATTTCGAGCCGTGGACGGTGATCAAGGTCGATCCTGTGACGGCTGACGAACCAGATCGCTATTTGCTGGTCACCTCGGTGTCGGCGAATAGCGTGGGCTTCTGGGACTGGGAAAGCAAGTCGTACGTTTCGCGGGCGATTGGCGGCACTGGCGCCGGCATCACGCGATACTTTGGCATTCCGCTCACGGGGATGGGCTCGCGGTTTGACGCCGCGGCTCGTTCGACAGGCCAGAACAGCATCACGGGCCTGCCTGTGTGCGCGATTGTGCCTGGTCGAACTCCGATTCGACTGTCCGGAAACTCGAACAGCCAGGGACCGGACGCGAACGACCCGTACTTGCCAATCATCGTCGCCAGTTGCGTCGGCGCTGCGGAGTTGGTGTTCGGCGGCGTCGACATGATCGGCAGCGCCGATACGCCTTCGCATCCGCTCGTGAATCCGGGCGGGATCGGGCCGCGTTATGAGCGACGGACTCGCGAGGCGATCTACGATTTGGCGACCAAGTCGTTGATTGCCATGCCGGGACGCGGCGTTAGTGCGATCAACGACGTTGCCAGGCTGCTGACGTTCCATCCCAAGACCGATCCGATCTTTGGGAGCGTTTACGCTTACCGTCCTGCGGACTCGACTGTCGTCGGGTGGGAGATTCGCGATCCGCGACTCCAAAAGAACAAGGCGCCAACGCTGACCGTTCGCGTGTACAACCCGGGCGGCAGTAGCGTGAACGTTTCGGCATGGGGCGGCTCGGGAACGGTGCGCACCGTCTCGGCGGCGCCGGGATGGTCGGACGTGAGTTTCACCCTCGGCAACGCTCTGCAGATCGCGGACATGGGCGGCGACCCTGAAGGAGCAGTGATTGCGCTGCTGGGGACCGGCTACTTCGTCACGCGGGCGTGGATCAGCCAACCGTAAGGTTGATTGCACGGCTCGTTCGAGCGACGCTCCTGGCAGTGAAGGGGACGCTTCGGCTCGATGAGTGACGGCGGTTACGGCTTGGCAGCTTCGACGGGAGGGAACGTCGGGGCTGCCGGGCCTTTTTTGTAAGTTGCGAATTTTGCGTGCCACTGGCGTGTCGCCCGTTCTTAGCCCCGGGCTCTGCCCGGGGCTAGCGTCACGCGCGACAACGCTCAGCCGAATGGTTGCTCACTCCCGGGCGGAGCCCGGGGCTAGAGGTTCGCCAGCGGAGTCGGTGGCTTTTAATTTGGAGAATGATGATGAACGCAGAACAAATCACGGCGATGCGCGAGCAGGCGCTGGCCCAGATGACAAGCCTACTCGCCACGAGCGGGCCGACGATCACGGTGAACGACGAAGAGATTCCGTGGGCGCCGTTACTCGCGGCGCTCGAACGGACCGTCGATTGGTGCGATCGCAAGCTGGCGGAGTACATGCCGTATGAAGTGCGGTCCGTCGGCGAGACTTGAGCGTTCCAAGAATTGAACCGCCAAGGACGCCAAGGAAATACAAGGATGGAACCACAACGAGCACGATGAAGGCTGGCGATACTTTGGGATTCTTTGCGTCTTCGCGCCTTTGCGTGAGCTACGTCTTTCCTTTTAAAAATCTCTCGCAAAGGCGCAGAGGCGCAAAGGAAATACAAAAAAGAGAAGAATGAATTTGCTTCCGTCGTGTACGCTGTGCCGTTGCGGTTCAACTCCCTGCCCCATTTCCTTGGCGCACCTTGGCGGTTAAGGATTTTTGACTTTCACTCAATCGTCGTCACGCGCTGGTAAAGCAGCGCGATGATTTCGCTCAGGTGTTGCGACTCGGCGCTTTCGAGGATGACCGCCACTTGCGTCATCAACTCGCGGCGGCGGTTGGCGGCGGCGGCGTAGGCGAGGGCGCCCTCTTCGGTCAGCTCGCCGCCGACGGCGACGCGGCTGAAGAACTCTTCGAAGTCGGCTGGCGACCAGGCGGCAAACAGCTCAGGATGACGACGCACAATTTGCACCGCCGCCGGATTGGCGCGGCGATCGAACCGGGTCGCCTCTTCGCGGAGGTCGATGAATAAGTCGTCCACATCGATGCCGAGCCCCGTGGCTAGCTTGTGGAGCGTCCGGCTGTGGGGTTGCGTCGTGCCGCGGAGGAGGCTGCGAATCGTCCGTTCGTCGAGACCCGTCGCCTCCACGACTTGTAGCAGCGTCAGCCCCTGCTGGACCATGCAGCGGCGAACATTCTCGCCATGCAGCGTGCGGCGGGGCGTCGGCGGGGCGTCGATCGCGGGAGCTTGAGTCATCGACCGTCGGCTGGGAAACTAGAAATGGCGAGTTTCGGCGGTTGTGTACTTGTGTACACTCCCTGGGCTGCGTAGTCAACTCAATTTCCGGTGGCGGGAATTCGGGGAAATTAACCGCCAAGGTTCGCCAAGGAAATGCGGGGAGAGAATGGAAACACGACGGCACGGCGGGCACGACGTGGGATGGGTTGGTTCTTCGCTGATTTGTATTTCTTTGCGCCTCTGCGCCTTTGCGAGAGATCTTCTTAGTTAAAGAAATGTCTCACGCAAAGGCGCAGAGGCGCAAAGGAAATACGAATGCGGAGATAAGTGAATTTGCTTACGCCGTGTCCGTTGTGCCGTCGTGGTTCAGTTCTTCGTAGATAAGCTCATTTGATGATCGACCGCTCAGATAAATTTTGCATCATCGGCGCCGGCTCGTCCGGGATTGCGGCGGCGAAGAATTTTCTCGCGGCCGGCATTCCGTTCGATTGCCTGGAGCGCGAGGACGACGTCGGCGGCAACTGGTACTTCGGGGCGCCCTGCAGTCGGGTGTATGCGTCGACGCATCTCGTCTCGTCGAAGCCGCTGACTGAGTACAGCGACTTCCCGATGCCGGAGAAGTGGCCTGATTATCCGAGCCATCGGCAGACGCTCGCGTACTTGCGCGACTATGCTCGCCAGTTCGGGGTGTATGAGCGGATTGAGTTTGGCGTTGGGGTGGAGAGTGTTGAGCCGGCGAGAGAGAGTGGGCAGTGGGCAGTGGGCGGTGGGCAGGAGTTAGGAGAGGGAGGGGCGGTAGGCGGAGCGGACGTCTCGGAGTACCTCGATGTGACAGGCGCGGGCGGTACTCTGCGCGGACGTCTCGGAGTACCTCGACGTGACAGGGCTCAGGGGTGGATCGTCCGCACAACTAATGGCGAGGCGCGTCACTACCGCGGCGTTGTCATTGCCAACGGGCACAATTGGGATCCGCGCTGGCCCGAGTATCCGGGCGAGTTCGCCGGCGAGGCGATTCATTCGGCATCGTTCAAGTCGGCGGAAATGCTCCGCGGCAAGCGGGTGCTGGTGGTCGGCGGCGGCAACAGTGGTTGCGACATCGCGTGCGAGGCCGCGCTGCATGCCGACGAGGCGATTCTCAGCACGCGGCGAGCCTACCACATTCTGCCGAAGTTCATTCGCGGCCGGCCGGTCGATCAAGCGAACGAACTGTTGTTATGGCTCCGCGTGCCGTTGTGGGCTCGTCGCGTCGCCGGGGCCATCGTAAGCCATGCGGCTCTCGGCCCGGCGTGGCGCACCGGCGTGCCGAAGCCCGATCATCGGCTCTTTGAAAGCCATCCGATTCTCAACTCGCTGATTCATCACCACGTCGGGCACGGCCGGCTAGCGCTGCGGCCTGATATTGCGAGGTTCAACGGCAGCCGCGTCGAGTTCGTTGACGGCAGCGCGGCGGAGATCGACTTGGTCGTCTACGCCACCGGCTACCGCGTCAACATCCCGTTCATTGATCGCGAGCAACTCAACTGGCAGGGTGACGCCCCACGGTTGTTCATGAACGTGTTCCATCCCGAACGCGACGACCTCTTTTGCATCGGCCTCATCCAGCCCGACAGCGGCCAGTTCGGGCTCGTCGATTACCAGTCGCAACTGGTCGCTCGGTACCTGCAAGCAATCGACCGTGGGAGCGAGCGGGCCGAGGAGTTTCGGCGGCTCAAAGCGGCAGAACTGCCCGACCTGGGGAGCGGCGTGCGCTACATTCAGTCGCCGCGGCACACGCTGGAGGTGGAGCACTACAGTTACCGGCGACGGTTGCAGCGGCTGGCCAAGCGGTTGTCTCGGTAAGGGACGAGCGAATGTTGCGGCTGCTGCCGCTCTTGCTGCCGCATCGCCTCCCTGTCACGTCGAGGTACTCCGAGACGTCCGCTTCGCCTACCGCACTGCTTTGGGAGGATGATGCAGCTGCCAGCCGCATGAATTGCTAACTGTGTTGCTCCCGTGAGGAGCGACACAGTTCCCGGTCGTGATGGCGAACAGTGCCGCCCGTCGCGGGGCTCAGGGGCATCGCGGTGCTTCGAACCAGGGGCTGACGCCCCTGGCTACATCATGCCGCCCCTTCGGGGCTGGGCGTTACGCGGGGCAGCGTCTGCCGGGATGGGCGACGACCCCCGGGCGGAGCCCGGGGCTAGAAGTGATTGCCCCACCAACCGGGCAGGCGCCCCAGTTTTCTAGCGGTCTTTTGCACGGTCGTTACGATCCTTCTCCATTTGCTCGAATCGGGCTGCGGCCCGCCGCAAACTTCGGACGATCTGCCGAAAATTGCCGAAACCTTCGGTTAGCGTCAGATAAGAACCAATGGCGGTCCGGCGAAGGTTTGTCCAGTTCCGGTCTCTTCAAAGATCTACTGCGGAAGTGGCTGGCAATCGCCGGGAAAATCACCACGGTCGACGCGACGGCAGCGACGACGGCCGCGGGCTTTTGCGAACTCAAGAGTGTTAAGACCCTAGAATTCAGGCACTCTTGAGCGTTGGGCTTTTCTCGCTCCCCGATTCGGAACAACTGAGAACTTGGCCGGTCTGGCCCCCAAGCGACTCATCAAGGAACAGAACCATGGCTGTGCGGACTAAGAATGGTCGCCGGGGAGCGTCCCTCGGATTTACGTTGGTGGAACTGCTGGTGGTGATCGCGATCATCGGCGTGTTGGTGGCCTTGCTGTTGCCGGCCGTCCAGGCTGCCCGCGAGGCGGCTCGGCGGAACCAGTGCCTCAACAACTTCAAGCAGTTGGGGCTGGCGATGCAGAATCATCATGGGGCCTTCAACTACCTCCCCGTCGACGTCAATCGGCAACCGAACGATCCAAAACACCGGCTAATGCCGTACTTGCAACTCCTTCCGTTTATGGAAGGCTCGGCCTTGAAGGCTGCATACGACCCGACCAAATCAGCTAACAGCGCGCAAAACAAGCAATTGATGGCGCGTGAAGAGCCGGCGCTCAAGTGCCCTAGCGACGAGTCGTACTTAGTAACCGTCTCCGGAAACGATTCGTCGGAAGATAATGGTGGGGATCGCAAAGCCAGCTACGGCTTTAACTATGGATACGGTAACTACAGCCAACTGTATGCAGATACGTCGCGGCGCGGCCCGTTCTGGGCAAATCCAGGCGCACCTGCCGCGGCGAACAAGAATGAGAACTGGCGGTTTAGTACGGCTAACGGCGCTGCCAAAGATGACAATTCCGGACAGCAGATCGGCTACAAAAACATCAGCGACGGGCTCAGCAACACCTATCTGCAGATGGAAATGCGCCAGGTTCCTTCCGATGTCGAACAGGACCGACGCGGCCGAGTTTGGATTTCCAATCCAGCTGCGTATCAGGTCATGACGCTGATGGGCCCGAATTCAAGTTTCGCCGACGTCACGGCTTGCAGCGACTTGAATGATGCGATTGCTCCGTGCGAGAAGAAAACGGGCAATGCAGGTATTCCGCTAATGAATCTTGCGGCGCGAAGCCAGCACGCAGGCGGCGTCAATGCGTCAAAGTGCGATGGTTCGGCAGAATTCATCAGCGACGGCATTGACTTGGCCGTCTGGAGGGCGTCCAGCACGGCTGCTGGCGATGACCCGCCATTGGTTGTCAATTTGCCGGAAAGCAACGGCCTGTAGCGCCGACGTGTAGAGCGAGCCATCTGATTCAAACCGGCTCCGCCGTTCTGATCTTTTACGCAAGCCTCCCAGCTCATTCCCGCGAACTCCTTAGTTGATCGCGGCCATGAGGGGAGGCGTTGCTATGTCGTGTTCGATTCGCGTCTTTTCTCACCGCACGCGCTCCTCCGACCACAATGCAGGTAGTCCGATGAAGTTCGCCATCTCACGCGTTCGCTGCGCCGCGCTTCTCGCCTTCTCATGCGTTGTTGCGGAGGCGCAGGCCGCCCCCGTCGTCGCCACGAAGCGCACGACGCTCAATCACAGCGAGAAGACCTCAGCGTTTTTTACGGTGAGCGTCGATGGGACGGGGACATACACCGCCGAGGATGGCTGGGCGCCCATCGCCGCCACGCAGGGCGCGGTCGCGACGGCCGTCACGACCAAAAAAAGTTTCTCCATTGCCGGTGACTCGACCGCCGTGGGGAATTGGATTGACGGCAACCGCATCCCCGCCGGCATCACGCTGAAATTCGACGCCGAGCTCACCATCACAGCGATACCGGCGCCTGGAAGCTACCTCACCATGCCCGGCGTCAACTCATCGATCAGTGCCGCTAACCGCGGCATCGGCGTGACGCAGACCTTTGGCCCCACCGGCATCAACGACATCAACCTAAGCGCTGGGCTCGAGTTCAGCGCGGTGACTGTCTCGAACGTCAGCTTCACCGGCACGCCTACCGAAACGGGTTTCACGTTCACGCCGGGAGGCGTTTCCAACTTCGGCACGACCGTGTTTCGTTCGAACGTTTTCCAAGAGGCAAACCACGGCATGGTGTTAACGCCGATCAACGCCCCGGCCAACACGATCGGGTTCGGCACGGCGACGGGAGCGATCGCGAGCAATCTGGTGATGGACAACAACTTCGGCGGATCAGGCGCTTCCAGCAGCGTCTTCGCTCGCCAAACAGGTCCGTACACGCTCGTGGTGACGCAGGGGGCCGGTTGCATCAAGGGCCTCGCGATGGATTACGACGTCACCTACGACGTCTCGGCGAGCGGCGGTGCCGTCAACGCCGACTTCAATGGTGACAGCATTGTCGACGGGGCTGACTTCCTCATCTGGCAACGCGGTTCGGGGATTGCTTCCGGCGCGACGCGTGAGCAAGGCGATGCTGACGGCGACGGCGTCGTCGGGCCGCTCGACCTGGATGCTTGGAAGACGAACTTCGGAACGGGCGCTGCGGCGGTTGTAGTCGCTGCCGTTCCCGAACCGGCTGCCGCTCTGTTGATGGGGGCGGCCGTGTTGTCGATCGCCGCCGTTCGGCGACGGTAAGTGATCGGAACCCTGTCACGTCTTGAGAACCCTGTCACGTCGAGGTACTCCGAGACGTCCGGCTAGAGTACCGTTTGGTTCACCGGCAGGCTGAGCGGACCCCTCGGAGTACCTCGGGGTGACAGGGTTCTGGGGTGACAGGGATCGGCGGTGACGTAGTTCAGGGCGTTAGAGCGGAGCGCGATCGCCCCAGCGGCCGCTGAAGACGAACTCGCTGAGCGGCTTTCTCGTTCGCGGCGCGAGGTCGCGTTGGCGTTGGTGCTCAGGCAGCGAGTTCGGGTCGCCCTCGTAGCCGATGGCGATCGCCGTCAGCGGCTCGATACCGGCAGGGATGGCGAACAATTCGCGGGCTCGTTCCGGATGGATGCCAATCATTTGGTGGACCAATAGGCCGCGCGAGGTCGCCTCGAAGGTAAGGCTAGCGCTGGCGGCGCCAAGATCGTGCGGGGCGGCCAGGTTGGGCTCTCCGTTGCGAGCGTGAGTCGTTGCGTAGCAGCCGATGGCTAGGACGCTGGCGTGGCGAGCCCAAACTTGATTCGCGTCGACCAAGCAGCTGAGGACCTTTGCAAACTCTTCAGCGTTGGAACGCTTCGCGACGATGTACGACCACGGCTGCTCGTTGCGCGACGAGGCTGCCCACCGGGCCGCTTCCAGCAGCGACAGCAAGTCGGCGTCGGAGATTTCGCGATCTGCCATCGCGCAGGGGCTCCATCGCGCGGCGAGATGGGGGTGGATGGGATGGTCTGGGGTGGCTTGTTTCAGTGGGTTCATGGGGATGTCTTTCGTTAGGTCAGAAACCCTGTCGCGTCGAGGCGCCCCGAGACGTCCGGCCAGAGTACTGTTTGGTTCACCGGCAGGCTAAGCGGACCCATCGGAGTACCTCGACGTGACAAGGTTCGGGGTTCTGTCAGAAGTCGATTGCCATGCCGTCGACGCCGAGCTCCGTCTTCGGAAAGACCCGCCGAGCTGCCGTCAGATCGATGCTCGCATCGTCATCGATCAGCGGATTGACGTGCACCAGCACCAGTCGGCCGGCCTTGGCCTTCGCAGCGACGGCGACGACGTCGCTCAGGCAGCTGTGGCCCGTGAGTTCCGCTTGCTCCGGGCAGTCGTCGATGAAGTAGCTCTCGTGGATGAGCAGATCGACGCCGCGGATTTTTTCCACGTACTCGGCGTCGACGTGCGCCGTCGTATCGGTGACGTACGCCAGCGAGCGATCAGGCCAGTCGATGCGGAAGCCTACCGAGCCGCCGGGGTGCCGCAGCGGGAAGTGGGTGAGCCGGCCGCCATCTTGCAGCGTGAACTCCGCCGGGAGCGTCTGCAACTCCAGCGGCGGCATCGCGGGGAACATCAGCTCGGCTAGCAAATGTTCTCGAATGGCTTTCAACTTGTCTGGCTCGGCGTAGGCGGTGACGCGGCCTAGCTGCGGCGCCTCGGCCCGCACGTCCCACAGGTACGTCAGCCCCTGGCAGTGGTCGAGATGAACGTGCGACAGAAACACGTCGAGCGTCTCGGTCTGCACGTGCTTAGCAACGCGGTAGAACCCGGTGCCGGCGTCAAGGACGAGCCCGCTCTCGGGCAGCATCAGGCACGCCGTCTGGCGACGGTCGTTCGCGTGATAGCCGGTGGTGCCGAGGAGCAGCAATTTCATGTCGAGCAAATCGGCCTGGGGGGCGAGGCAATGGGGCCATTGTAGAAAGGGGGGGCGGAAACCACCACTATGGGGGAGCTTACCGTTAAATAGGCCCGCCTGCCGTGACGAGACCGGAGCAACTCTGCCTTACAACTCATGAAAGCGGGCGGCTAGCAATTCCGGCAGCGGAGTTGCACGTGGGCGGGAGGTTGTTGGTAGACTAGGTGCTGCGGCGGACGGCGGTGAGAAACGATGAGGCTGCAACGATGACGTGGCAATGCGTGAAGTGCGATACGCCGATCGAAATTCGGTTTGACGCCTGCGGCAACTGCGGGACGCATCGAGGGACGGCGACGACGGTTCGCCAAGCCACGCCGTTCAAGGTCCGCTTCAGCCTCCGCACGCTTCTGCTCGCCATGACCCTCTTAGCGCCGACGTTCTTGTTGAGCGCGAAGATCTGGGAACAGATTCTCCTGGCTCTGGCCGTGGGGTCGATCGCCACGGCAGTGGGCGTCTTCGTGACGCGCTCGCTGATCGACGCCATTTACCGCGGCATCGATCGTTGGACCGGACGGCGGTAGGGCCGGATGATGCGCAAATAACGTCGAGTTATCCTTCCCCGTGTTTACGCCAACGGCGTTACATCCTCCAGCCCAGGGTAGATCGCGCACGCGATCTACCCTGGGATCGTGTTACCGCACGCATCACAACCCTGAAAGGGTTGCAGATGCTAACGTTGCGGCGTCGGCTGATTCAACCCTTCCAGGGTTGCCGTTCAGCTGGCCAGCATACCCGGGGTAGATTGCTGCGCAATCAACCCCGGGCTGGATGACGGAATCCCGTTGGGATTCGTGTTGCGTGTAGAAGTCGAAGCGAGAGGTCCCGCTCCGCGCTTTCTCGGATGTCGAAGCAACTGGGCGCGTGTGCGGGGTCGCCGGTCTGTTGTTACAACCCGCGGCGATGGCGCCGTGGCGCACGCTTGCCTGGCGGTGGCGGCGGGGCGGGCTTCGGCGGGCCTTCCGGTTCGGCGGGAGTTCCCGGGGCTGAGCCGGCAGCGCCGTTCGCGTGGCCTTCTTGCGGCGGAGCGGCTTGGGCGACCGTGACGAAGCCTTCGATCTCGTCCCGCGTCAACAGCTTGTTGATCAGCATCTCGATCCGCGTTAGCTCGATGCCCTGTTCCGGCGTGACGAACGTGAACGCGATCCCTTCGCGGCCCATGCGGCCGGTGCGGCCGACGCGGTGGACGTAATCGTCCGACGACTGCGGCATGTCGAAGTTGATGATGTGCGAGACGCTGCTCACGTCGATGCCGCGGCCTACGACGTCGGTCGCCACCAGGATCGAACATTCTTCGGCGCGGAACGACTTCATCACGCGGTCGCGGACGTTCTGCGCCATGTCGCCGTGGATGCACTCGACGCCGTGGATCTTCTGCGACAGCTTGCGGTGGACCTTGTCGCAACCGCGCTTCGTGCGGCAGAAGATAATCGTCTGCGGCGGTTGCTCGCGCTTCAGCAGTTTGATCAGCAGATCGAATTTCCGCGAATCGTCGACGGTGAAGTACCGCTGCTCAATCGTGTCGACCGACTTCCCCTTGGGGGAGAAGTCCATGATCTCCGGCTCGATCATGTAACGCTGGGCGAGGCGTTCGATCGCCGGGGCGACCGTGGCGCTCAGCAGCAGCGTTTGCCGTTTGGCGGGGCAGCGGCGGAGGATTTTTTCGATGTCGGGGCGGAAGCCGATGTCGAGCATGCGGTCGGCTTCATCGAGAACGACGAACTCGAGCTGATCGAGCAGCAGCGTGCCGCGGCCGAGGTGGTCGAGGATGCGGCCCGGGGTGCCGATGACGATGTCGGCGCCTTTCTGGAGGCGGGCGATCTGCGTCTTCAGCGGTTTGCCGCCGTAGATGGCGGTGGCGCGGACCTTGCGACCGTGCGAGAGGCGTTCGATTTCGTCGCGAACCTGAACCGCAAGTTCGCGGGTCGGAACCATCACCAGCGCGCGGGGCTGGTGGTTGCGGCCGGGCTGATCGAGCTTCTCGAGGATCGGAATGCCGAACGACGCGGTCTTGCCGGTGCCGGTGCGCGCCTGGCCGAGCACATCGGCGCCGGCGAGGATTCGCGGAATGATGCCGGCTTGGACAGGGCTGGGGACTTCGTAACCGACGTGCTCGAGCGCAGCGAGCATCGTGTCGGAGAGGCCGAGTTCAGTGAAGCGGGCGGTCGGAGCGGGAGCGGTCGCTTCGTCGGCGGGGTCGAGAGTTTCAGCCAAGGGGGGAACGGTTCCGTAGAGGGGCTGCCGAGAGACGGCGGCCAGGATCGCGGCGTTTTCGCGGAAATTGATCGGGTTAGCCTAACATGGGGCAGGGGGGAGGGTCAACTTGGGCCCTTTCCGGCTTGGTTGAGCGGGGGAAGAGGCAACCACGAAGGCGCCAAAGCTCGAAGGACGCACGGAGGGAATGCGGGGAGTTTTTGCCACGAAACACACGAAGCACACTAAACAGGTTGGACGGGGAATTTCACCGCTGTTGGACGCTGATCATCGCTCATAGAACTCATTAATTAAGTCCATCAGCGGTTTAGGTATTCCCGCGATCCCCTCTGATTTGGTGTGCTTCGTGTGTTTCGTGGCAAAAATGCATTTCTTCTTGGCGCTCCTGGCGTTCTTGGCGGTTCAATTCTTCGTATTCCGTCTCTTCGTGCGTCGTCGCGTCCTTAGCGCCTTCGTGGTTCATCCGCGCAACAAAAAAAGGCCGGCCGCGCCCGAGGGCGCGGTCGGCCTGCGATCTATCGCACTTCAAAGCAAGCGGCTTACATGCCGGCCGGCTTCTTGGTGGCTGGCTTGGCAGCCGGAGCGGCCTTCTTTGCAGCAGCCTTCTTCTTCGGCGACTTCTTGGCGGCAGCCTTCTTCGCTGGCTTGGCGGCCTTGGGGGCCTTCTTCGCAGCGGCCTTCTTCTTCGGCGACTTCTTGGCGGTCGCGGCCTTCTTGGCAGCCTTCTTCTTGGGGCTCTTCTTCGCAGCCTTCTTCGGGGCAGCTTTCTTCGTAGCCATAGCCTTACGGCTCCTTCCCTGGTAGCGCCCAGAGTTTAAAAGGTCCCCTCCTAGGGCGCTGAGATAAGGAGGCAAGACCCGGTATCAGGCGAAGCCATTCAACTCGGCCCTCGCGGGCTTCGCGGAAACGCTCCGAGATGTCCTAGAAATTTAAAACGTCCTGTGGGGAAACAATCCTTGCGAACCCAGAAACGAAAGACGGTGCGTCGCGACGATCAATAGGAGGCGAACAATGTATTGATGATTCGTCAGTCGCGATCGGTCCGTGGTTGAAGCTGTTAAAGCGATGGATGAAAGAGTGATAGGACGCCGCGGGTAGTCCAACAGTTGCGGCGGCGGTCGAAGTCGTCTCGTCGTGGTTGTCGAAATCTTGCTTGGTCTTTTATTGAAATGACCTTGTCGCTGGCATGCGACCGCTAACACTGCGCGCATTGAAGCAATTATCGCGGGAACGAGTCAAGGCGAGTTGTAGAAAAATCTCGATTTCGCGCGAGAATATTTTGCGACGCGATGATGAGCACGCGCTGATCTGAGCGCGCGACGCATATGAAGCGCGTCGCTCCGAGGGACTCCGAGGAGTCCGCGAGCGTGATCGATGCGAGGCTCATTGAGAGGCAAAGCGGACCCCTCGGAGTACCTCGGGGTGACAGGGTTCGGGGCAATGCGCGGCGTCGATTATTGCGCCGCTTGAGCCCACGCTTCGAGCGCCCGGTATTGATCCGCAAACGCCGGCGGCGGGTTGCCTTGCGGGCTCTTGAAAAAGCTCGCTAGCCACGGCAACGCCCCTGTTTCGCCGCGTTTTTTCGCCAGCGCCGTGAATCGCACGAGGTCGATCGCGAGCGGCGCCGCGAGGATCGAATCGCACCCTTGCCAGGTGAACTGCAGCGTCATCGGCGTGCCGAGGAACCCTTGGAAGTGGATGTGATCCCACGCCGTCTTCCAGTCGCCGAGACTCTCGATGTGCTCGATCGAAATGAGCGTCTGCGGAGTGTATCCGAGGATGTCGGTGATGAGCCGATCCTTGCTCTGAATCTTCGCCTGCTTGTTGGCGGGGTCGTCGAGCACCTTGCCGTCGAGGTTGCCAAAAATATTATGGCCGACCCAGCTCATGACCTGCAGATTTCGCGCGGCGAACATCGGCGCCAGCACGCTCTTCATCAATGTTTCACCGGTCTTGCCGTCGCGACCGGCGTGACATGTGTGGCGTAGTCGCGCGAGCTCATCGATGCCCGCGGGGAGTGCCCCCAAAGAGGGGGTGAAGTTCACGAACGGCAGCCCGAGATCGAGCGCTGCGATCGCATAGAGCGAGCTCGCCGGCAGCGGGCAGTCGGGCCGCGCGAGCGACGCCTCGGCCTCGGCCCACGTGGCGGGCCAGAGGGCCTGATTCGGCAGCGGCTCGGTCGACGAGACGTTGAGAATCACCACCGTGTCGAGCTTGTGGCGCGTTTGGAAGTCGGTCAGATCGGCTTGCAGTCGCTTAAGAATGTCACGCGGCAGTTGCTCGGCGGGGTTCGCCGGCGGCGGGAAGTCGGCGAGCTCGGTGATCTTCGCCCCCACGTTCCAGAGCGTGCCGGGGCGGATCTCGGCATCGATCTTCTCCAACTCCGGCCGGCAGGCGGCGACCAGCTGCGGCGAAAGGACGCGGCTCTCGCGGTGGAGGCGTTCCAACTCGTCGGCCAGCGGGGCTGAGCGGATCTCGTGGCCGCCGATGACGATGTCGTCCCACTTCGCGAGCGGCAGGTGGGCGAATTGCGGCAGCTCGCTCACCAGGGCGGTGCCGTCGGCGAGGCCGAGCCGCTGGGCGATGATCCCGGCAATGGCGGTGACGGCGACGCCCCCGCGGGCGCCGATGAGCCAGAGACCGAGACGCTGAGTCGTTGCCATCGATGATTCCGTATCTAGCCCCTGGCTCTGCCAGGGGGTGAAGTGCCGGTGGGCGGAGCGTTGCGACGGTGCGACCCCCCGGCGGAGCCGGGGGCCAGGAATAGAGCCGCACGGAGTGCCGCCGGGGCTCGTCTGACGCCTTGGAACAGGCTGCCGCGGGACTTATCATTGTCGCATGCGCCGCGCGGGAGGGTCAACGGGCGGCAGTGCAAGGGATCGGTGATCGGGGATCAGTGATCCGAAGCGACCAACGGCGTTCCAATCGCCAAGAGCCATCTAGCCCCGTCGTTTGCGGTAGGTCGCAGGGCGAGCCTCGCGGCTAGATGGGTTGTCTGTATATGTCAGCCGGTGCATATGGGCGGCGGTGATTCATCACACCGATCACGGATCACCGATCACACCAAAGGGTAATCATGCTAGAGCGAATTGAGGCGGCTCCTAAGGACGCGATTTTGGGATTGGGCGAGGCGTTCAAGGCCGACCCGCGCAGCGAGAAGATCAATCTCAGCGTCGGCGTCTATCAAGACGAGAACGGCAAGACGCCCCTCCTGGAATGCGTGAAGGAAGCGGAACGCCGCCTCGCCGCCAATCCGACGACCAAGTCGTACCTGCCGATCTCCGGCCTCGCCGAGTATTGCAAGGCGACGGCCGAGCTGGCGTTCGGCGCCGGCAGCGAGCCGCTCGCGAGCAAGCGCGTCGCGTGGGCCCAGACCCCCGGCGGCACCGGGGCGCTTCGCGTCTCGGCCGACTTCATCGCGGGGAACCTCAACGGCGCCACCGTCTGGATGAGCGAGCCGACCTGGCCGAACCATCCGCAGATCTTCAATGCCGCCGGCATCACGACGAAGACCTACCCCTATTTCGACGCGCCGAACAACGCGCTCAACCTCGCCGGGATGCTCGCCGCGATCGAGAAGATGGCGCCGGGCGACGTCATTCTGCTCCACGGCTGCTGCCACAACCCGACCGGCATCGACCCGACTGCGGCCCAGTGGAAGCAAATCGCCGACGCAGTGTTCGCCCGCGGCGTGCTGCCGCTGCTCGACTTCGCCTACCAAGGCTTTGGCGACGGGCTTGAGGAAGACGCCGTCGGCTTGAAGGAGTTCTGCCGCCCGGGCGCCGAGCTGATGGTTTGCAGCTCGTACTCGAAGAACTTTGGCCTCTACCGCGAACGCGTCGGCGCCCTGTTCGTCGTCGCCCCCACGGCGGCCGCGGCGAGCAGCGTCCAGACGCAGATCGACAAGGTGATCCGCTCGAACTACTCGAACCCGCCGGCCCACGGCGGCGAAGTGGTCGCGGCGATCCTCCGCGACGCCGACCTCCGCAAGCAGTGGGAAGGCGAAGTCACCACGATGCGCAACCGGATCAACGACATGCGGCATGCCCTGGTCAAGGCGCTCGTCACCCAAGGCGTGCCGGGTGATTATTCGTTCATGACCCGCCAACGCGGCATGTTCTCGTTCTCGGGCCTCACGAAAGAGCAGGTCGAGACGCTCCGGTCCGAGTATGCGATCTATATTGTCGGATCAGGCCGCATCAACGTCGCGGGCCTCACCCCGGCCAACATCGACCGCGTCGCCCAGTGCATCGGCGAAGTCGTGGGCCAGACGGTTAAGGGATAAGTCACGTCATGCAAGGGGGCATGTATGCAGCGACCGACCCGCTACTTCCTGCTGGCACTAGACGGGGCGTTGCTGATCAATTTTTCCGTTGCGGTGGCGATGTATGCGTGCCCTATCTTTTTATTGTCGTTTTATGGCGGTCCTGATTCGAGCAGCAAAGAGATCGCGACTTCACTATCAGTTCGAGCGATTCCGTCAATTGCGATACTGCTGATCACGACAGTCGCTGCAGTACGCGTATGGAAGGAATCGCAGGGCGGAGCTGTTATCACACTACTTGCGGTATTGCTCTCGATTGCACTTTTTATCTACGAGACTCAGTTTCGCGGAGAAGATTTTGCGCTTTTCGGATCGAACCCCGATACCATTTATTTGAAGTGGTTCTGGTATTGAACAACAGACGGATAGCCATCAGTGAATATTCTGTTCGCCACCTCTGAGGCGGCTCCGTTTTCGAAGACCGGCGGGCTCGGCGACGTTTGCGGCGCCTTGCCGCGTGAGCTCGCGCGCCTGGGCCACAAGCCGATCATCATCCTGCCGGCGTTCCGCCAGGCGCGGAACGCCGACATCCCGATCGAACCGACCGGCGTCTCGGTCGAGATTCCGATTGGGCAGAAGATGGTTCGCGGCCACTACCTCCGCACGCGGCTGCCAGGCTCGGACGTGCCGGTGTTCCTGATCGCTCAGGACGATTACTACGATCGCCCGCAGCTCTATCGTGAAGATGGCGAAGACTACAAGGACAACTGCGAGCGGTTCACCTTCTACTGCCGGGCGACGCTCGAAGCGATTCAGCGGCTCGAGCTGCGGGTCGATGCGATCCACTGCCACGATTGGTGCGCGGGCCTCATTCCCGCTTACCTGAAGACCCTCTACGCCGACCGGGCGCCATGGCGCGGGCTCACGAGCCTGCTGACGATTCACAACCTCGCCTACCAGGGCAACTTCTGGCACTGGGACATGGCCCTTACCGGGCTCGACTGGCGTTACTTCAACTGGCGGCAGATGGAGTTCTACGGCAACCTCAGCTTCCTGAAGACGGGCATCGTCTTCGCCGACGCGGTCACCACCGTCAGCCCGACCTACTCCCGCGAGATCCTGTCATCGCCGCTCGGCTGCGGGCTGGAGGGAACGCTGCAGCATCGCATCGCCGACCTCAGCGGCATCATCAACGGCGTCGACTACGACCAATGGAACCCGGCGATCGATCGCTACCTCGGCCCGAACCGGTTCAGCGTCCACGATTTCGCCGCCGGCAAAGCCCGCTGCAAGGCCGATATCCAAGAGCGCGCCGGCCTGCCAGTGCGGAACGACGTGCCGCTGCTCGCCGCGATTGGCCGCCTTGCCGACCAAAAGGGTTTTGATCTGATCACCCGCGTGATGCGGCATTGGGCCGAACGCGTCGACGCTCAGTGGATCATCCTCGGCACGGGCGAACCGAAGTACCACGACTTGCTGACGCAGCTGGCCCGCGAGTTCCCCGACCGCATCGCCGTGCGGCTGGAGTTCAGCGACGAGCTGGCCCACCGCATCGAGGCGGGCGCCGACATCTTCGTGATGCCAAGTCAGTACGAACCGTGCGGCTTGAACCAGCTCTACAGCCTGCAGTACGGCACCGTGCCGGTGGTGCGGGCGACCGGCGGACTCGTCGACACGGTGATCGACGCGAACGAGCAAACCCTCGCCGACGGCACGGCGACGGGCTTTAAGTTTGAGGATTACACGTCGCTCGCCCTCGCCGAAGCGCTCGAGCGGGCCCTCGCCACCTTCGGCGACAAGGCCGCCTGGAACCGCCTGATCGAAGCCGGCATGCGGCAAGACTGGTCGTGGGGCAACAGCGCGCAGCAGTACGCAGAGCTCTACGAACGCACCGTCGCCCGCGGCCCATTGCCAATTGAGTGAGTTGCGCATCAGTAGCCGCGGGTCAACGACCCGCCGGAGCGGTGCCAGAGGATTAACCACGACGGCACAACGAACACGACGAAATGCAAAATCAGGAATTGAACCGCCAAGGACGCCAAGGTTCGCCAAGAAAAGGCAAGTTCTCCCAATCTCCTTTGCGCCTCTGCGCCTTTGCGTGAGATCCTCCTGGGAAGGAATTGTCTCACGCAAAGGCGCGAAGACGCAAAGAGAAGACGAGGCAGAGGGAATTCGTTCGCTCCTCGTCGTGCCGTCGTGGTTCAATTTTCCCGTGTTACTCGGCGGTTAAGTCAGAACGGTTCCCATGCCTGAACTTCGCATCGATCCCATCATCGGCCGGCGGGTGTACATCGCCGAGGATCGCGCGGGGCGGCCGAGTGATTATTCGGCACACGAGGCGACTGGCCGCGTCGTTTCTTCAGCGCCGGCCTCGCCGGCGGCTCATCCGAACTGCCCCTTCTGCGCCGGCAATGAAGCTTACACGCCGGTCGCGGAGCTGACGGTGAGCGATGCCGGCGGCCAGTGGCAGTGCCGCGTCGTGCCGAACAAGTATCCCGCGGTGCGGACCGATCAGCCGGTCGAGGGGGCGTTCGGCGCCCACGAGGTGATCATCGAATCGCCTGAGCATCTACTCGACGTCACCCGGCTGGGGCTGGAGCGTTTAACGGCCGTAGTTCGCGTCTACCGCGATCGCCTCCGTCACTGGGCCGCGCAGCCGGGCATCCGCCATGGGCTTGTGTTCAAGAACTCCGGTTGCGACGCCGGGGCCTCGCTCGAGCATATCCACAGCCAAGTGACGGCCGTGCCGTTCGTGCTGCCAGTGGTCGAGCGCGAACTCGCGGCGGCGGAGCGGTTTTACGGTTCGCAGGGGACGTGCATTTTCTGCGACTTGCTGCAGCGGGAACTCGCCGCCGGGCAGCGCGTCGTGGCGAGCGCCGGCGCCTACGCGGTCGTCACGCCCCACGCCCCACGGCAGCCGTATGAGATGTGGCTGCTCCCCCGGACGCATGCCGCTCGCTTTGACCAACTCGCCGACGGAGCAATCGAGCCGCTCGCCGCTACGCTGCTCGACGCCCTCGAGCGGCTGCAAGCAGTCGCCCCCGGCTGCCCCTACAACCTGCTCCTCCACACGGCGCCGTTCGACGACGAGCACGCGGCGTCGTACCACTGGCACTGGGAAATCGTCCCCCGCCTGGCCCACGAAGCCGGCCTCGAATGGGGCGGCGGCGTCCACATCTGTCCCCTCTCGCCAGAAAACGCGGCCCAACGGCTGATTCACCACGACGGCACGACGGCCACGACGTAAGGCAGAAGACTGAACCGCCAAGGACGCCAAGGAAAGGCCCGATCTCCCCGATTTCCTTTGCGTCTCTGCGCCTTTGCGTGAGATCTTCTGAGGAAGGAATTGTCTCACGCAAAGGCGCGAAGGCGCAAAGGGAAGACGAGGCAGAGGGAATTCGTTCGCTCCTCGTCGTGTCGTCGTGGTTCAACTTCTCCCCGCACAGCCGGTTTCACCTCCCCAGCCCGTCGCTTGGCTCGCGATTCGCATTGCGAATCTTCCGAATCAAATCAACTGTCGTGTCAAAACGCGCCGATTCAGTAAGCTGGGTTGACTTGGTTGCCGCTCGCGGCTGTGCCAGTTAGCCCGACGAATGCCCGCGTCAGGTCAACGTGATTTGCACAATCCGCAGCAAGAACGCTAGCCTCGCCGCGCAAAACCCGCAAATATAGTACGACTCGCCACCCCCGCGCGATTCAACAGGGAAGCCCCGCCGCGCCAGCCCCACTCTACGCCGCCATGAATCAGCCTTTGCGCCTTGTGCTCGTCCTGCACAACCACCAACCAATCGGCAACTTCGACGGAGTCTTCGAGCAGTCCTACCAAGACAGCTATCTCCCGTTCCTCAACGTCTTTGAACGTTACGAGGGGCTGAAGATTGGTCTCCACACGAGCGGCTCGCTGATGGAGTGGCTCGACGCCCGCCATCCCGAGTACGTCGACCGCTTGGCGAACCTGGTCGCCGCCGGCCGGATCGAAATCGTCGGCGGTCCGTTCTTCGAACCGATCATGACGATGATCCCGTCGCGCGATCGCGTCGGCCAAATCACCAGCTACACCGACTGGCTGCAACGCCGCATGGGCGCCAAGGTCCGCGGCATGTGGATGCCGGAACGCGTCTGGGAGCAATCGCTCACCGGCGACATCGTTCGCGCCGGCATCGAGTACACGATTCTCGACGACTTCCACTTCAAGAACGCCGGCCTCGGCGAAGAGCAGCTCGACGGCTACTACGTCACCGAAGAGGATGGCTGCATCCTGCGCGTCGCCCCGGGCAGCGAAAAGCTCCGCTACACGATTCCGTTCCAGCCACCGCAAGACACGATCGAGTACCTCCGCGGCGTCGCCGAGCGTCGTCCCGGCGCGGTCGTCTTCTTCGGCGACGACGGCGAGAAGTTCGGCACTTGGCCCGGCACCCGCGAACACGTTTACGATCGCGGCTGGCTGACGCAGTTCTTCGACGCGCTGCAGCACAATTCCGATTGGATCAAGCTCACGACGCCGAGCGAAGCGTTCGACAACGTCGCGCCGCTGGGGAAGGTCTACATCCCCGAAGGCAGCTACCGCGAAATGGTCGAGTGGGCCCTGCCGGCGTCGCGGATCAATCAGTTCGAAGACTCGAAGCACGAGCTCGAACACCACGGACAGTGGGACATGATCAAGCCGTTCGTTCGTGGCGGCTACTGGCGGAACTTCAAAGTGAAGTACCCCGAAACGAACGAGATGTACGCCCGCATGCAGATGGTCAGCCGCCGACTGCAGGAGATGGTCGACGACGGCGCCGCCGGCGACCTGATCGATCAAGCTCGCCTCGAGCTCTACCGCGGCCAATGCAATTGTAGCTACTGGCACGGCGCGTTCGGCGGCGTTTACCTGCCGCACTTGCGGAACGCCGTCTACCAAAAGCTGATCGCCGCGAACAACCTGCTCGACCAATACGAAAACCGCGGTTGGCAAGCCGACCAGCAGCCGTGGGTTGAAATCAGCTCGGCCGACTACAACCTCGACGGTCGTCCCGAAGTGAAGATCGCCAGCAACCGGCTGCTCGGCCTCGTGTCGCCGGCTGAAGGCGGCCAGCTGTACGAGCTCGACGTAAAGTCGATCTGCCACAACTTGCTCGCGACGCTCGCCCGGCGCCAGGAAGCGTATCACCGTGCGGTCCTTCGCGGCCCGTCGGTCGATGGCGAGAATGTCTCCAGCATTCACGATCGCGTCGTGTTCAAGCAAGAAGGCCTGAACGAACGGCTCGGCTACGATCGCTGGCAGCGGAATTCGCTGGTCGACCACTTCTTCGCGGCCGATGCCGATCTCGCTGCGGTCTCGCAAGGGCGTGCGGAAGAGCAGGGCGATTTCGTCCTCGCTCCGTACGAAGCGAAGCTCCGCCGCAACGATGGCCGCGTCCAGGTGCAGCTCTCACGAACCGGCTTCGTGCAAGGCCGCCAAGTGAAGCTCACCAAGGGCATCACGCTCAACGCCGGCGACTCGACGCTGGAGATCGCCTACCTGCTCGAAAACGTGCCGTCCGACATCGGGCTGCACTTCGCTCCCGAGTTCAACTTCGCCGGTCTGCCCTCGGGCGCCGACGACCGTTACTTCTCGGGCGCCCACGGACATCGCCTCGGCCAACTCGGCCACCAGCTCGACCTGCAAGGCATGACGCAGCTGAGCCTGACCGACGAATGGCTCGGCATCAGCGTCCACCTGAAGTTCGACCAGCCCGCCGCGATCTGGACCTACCCGGTCGAGACGGTGAGCCAGTCGGAGGGCGGGTTCGAACTGGTGCACCAATCGTGCGCCGTGCTGCCTCACTGGACCGTCATTCCGGACGCCGAAGGCCGCTGGAGCATGACGATGCGGATGACCGTCGACACGCAAATGGCGGAATCGCGGATGCCGCAGTGGGCCGAAGCGGCGGCTGTGTAAATGCCTCACCATTAAGGCTCGAAGGTACTGCGAGAGTCACTAAGAAGATTTCGACCGCGAGTCACGCGAGGGGGCGTGACTCGCGGTTTTTTATTATCGATTTCCTTTGCACCTCTGCGCCTTTGCGTGAGGCAATTCTTTCCTCGGAAGATCTCACGCAAAGGCGCAGAGGCGCAAAGGAAATACAAGAGTAGAGGGGCTCGTTCGTTTCTCGTCGTGCCCGTTGTGCCGTCGTGGTTCAATTCGGTTTCATCGTGGCGAGTGCAAACCAATCGACCGGCTGATCGAACGTACTCGCGCCGTATGAGATCGTCGCGAGCAGCGGTGCATCGCAGCGGGCGGCAAGCTCCTCCGCATTTGACGCCAAGCTCGCATCACTGGGCCGCTCAGTCGCCTGGTTCAACACGACGCCCGCGATCGGTAAGTGCGGCGCACGCGTCCGAGCGGTGATGAGCGTTTGCAGCGTCGCGTTGATCACGCCGAGTTCGTTCGCCGCGACGATCACCAGCGGCAGCCCCAGTTCCGCGGCGAGGTCGATGTTGTAATCGACGTCGCTCAGCGGCGACATCAGCCCGCCGGCGCCCTCGACGATGACGATCTCGCTCGCCGCGAGCCATGGTTCGAGGCCCGTCCGCAAGAGCGTCGCATCAACGCGACGCCCCTCTGCCTGCGCCGCCCGCGGCGGCGCGAGCGGCGCCAGGAATCGCTGCGGGCAAACTTGTTCCAACGTCAGCGGCCGCCCCGCCGCTTCCCACAGCGCCACCGCATCCTCGGCGATCAGCCCCTCAGCTGTCGCCAGGCAGCCGCTCGCTGCAGGCTTGTAAACGCCGACGCGCCGTCCGCTCGCGGCAAGCGTTCGCGCAATCATCGCCGCCACATGCGTCTTACCGACTTCAGTATTCGTGCCGGCGATGAGCAGACCGCGTATTGCCATGAAATACTTTTTGCCGCGAAGAGGCGCAAGCAACGCAAGAAATTAAGAATGCGGAGTGGAGATTGCTTTTTGCGTCTCTTGTGCCTTTTCGCGGCTAAAGAACAAGAAACTCTTCCACCGCTTCGCGCATCGCTTCGCGGTCCGGCTTCTCGCCGGTCCACAGCTCGAACGCCACCGACGCCTGCTCCACGAGCAACGTCAGGCCGTCGACCGTTGGCAGCGCCCGCTTGCGCGCGTCGCGCATCAGCCGCGTCGTCGGCGGGTTGAACGTCATGTCGCACACCAGCAACTCCGCCGGCAGCGCGTCAATGTTTAGCGGCAACGCCGCCTTGCCGTCGTACCGGCCGACCGGCGTCGCGTTGAGCAGCAGCCGCACGTCGTTGCCGACGGCGATCTCGCCATTCTTCGGCCACGGCGTCACCCGGCACTCAACCGCCGCCGTGCTTGGATCGCTCTTCAGCGATTCCACCAGCGGCACCGCTTGCGTCGGTTCGACGCACACGAGCTCCAGCGACGCGGCCCCGGCGAGCGCGAGCTCCGCTGCGATCGACTTCGCCGTCCGTCCGGCGCCAAGAATGATCGCGTGCAGCCCCTTCGTCGCCACGTACGGCTCGGCCAGCCGCCGCATCGCGATCCCCTCGGTGTTCACGCCACGCAGGCCGCCGTCGTGCTGCTGCAGGCAGTTCACTTGCCCGCTCAGCCGAGCGGAGTCGCTCACCGATTCGAGATAGCGATGCACCTCGCCGCGATGGGGCGGGGCGAGCATGATGCCGCGGAACTCGAAGATGCGTGCGCCTTTGAGGGCCATCTCAAAATCGACGGCCGAGACCTCGAAGGTGAGGAATCGCCAATCGAGATTCGCCACCGCGAACGCCTTCTCGAGCATGTACTGTGTCGGGTTGCCGGCCACGGGGTCGCCCATCAAGCAACAGACGTCTTGCTGGGGATGAGTCGACATGCGGCGGCGATCAAGAGAAGGCGAAGGGACGGAGAGTCGCGGTCGAACCCAGCCTGCCAGCGAACCTGGCGGCCGTGCGACTGCTACGATCGCCCCATTCTCCCCCGCCAGAGCGGTATTTTCAACCGCTCTGCCGACCGGCCCGCAACCCCGCTCGCAGGGGAATTCGACTGGGGTGACTAGAATGAAGGGAGAAGCACCGAGATCCGCCGTCATCCTTCGCTTCGCTCAGAATTACGGTGTGAGCTCTATCTATCCTCCCACTGCCCACTGCCCACTGCCCACTGCCCACTGCCCCCGTGCCCAACTTCTACCACCGCCCCCTGACTTGGCTCTTCTGGATCGCGGCCCTCTGCCTCGATGCGGTGGCGTTGTCGATCAACAACGAAGGCCCCTTCGCCTCGGCGCTCGGCCTCGGGCAGCTCTTCGTCGTCAGCGGTTGGCTCGTACTCGGCCGCAGTCACTCGCTCGCACGGGCCTCGTGGTTCGTGGCTCTCCTTATCCTCCTCGTCGCACCCGACTACCTCATCCCGCGCTGGCGTTCGTCGATGCATCAAGACGTCGTCTGGCCGCACGTCCTCGCGCTGATGACCGCGGCTGGCACCTTCACCGCATTCGCAACCGCCGTTTGGGCCGCGTTTCTCTGGAACGTCTCCATTCCCGCACCGCAGCCGCCGCGCAAGCCGCAGTATTCGATTGCCGCGCTCCTCGGTTGGATGACAGTCTTGGCGCTGAGCACCACCTGCGTCCGCCTCGCCGACTTCTCGCTCTTGAACGAAACTCCCCGCCACCTCGTTAGCGGCAGCGGCCTCGCCGGCGCCGCCGCGATCTTCATCGCCGCGAGCATTGGCCCCCACCGCGAAAGCTGGCTCGCCCGCCTCCTGAGCGCCATCGGCTTCATCGCTTGCATCGGCGTGATGGCCGCCGCCGGCGTTCCGCTCGAAGCCGCCGCCGTCGCCACAGGCGCGCTCGTGTTCGTCGTTGTGTGGACGATCGTGGTGCGGATCGATGCGCATCGCCAGACGGCGACGCCAGCCATTCCGGCGCCGGTCAGTCAGCTCCGCCTCGTCGTCGACGACGCCTAACCAATCTCGCCCGGCGACTCCGCAATCGGCTAGAATGCCGACTCGGCAAGTTTCCGTTGCCGCCTTCGCAGGCGCGAACGACAATTCTTGCTCAGGCCCGTTCGAGGTCGGTATGAGTCGCTCGCTGCTGAAGCCGTTTTCATCGCTGTATGTCGTGATCGGCTTGTTGCTGACGATTGTCCTGATTTTGGCCGAGTTCGAACCGAGTGGTAATCTGTTCTTCACGGTCGGTTTATTCATCGGCCAGCTGTGGCTCATCGGCGGCTGGGCGGCGGCCGGCCGCGCGTCGCGAATCGTGCGCGGCGTCGGGTCGCTCGGCGGCATGTTGCTGATGACGACCGTAATTAGCTTCATGACCGGCGAGTGGGGACCTGCGTTGGCCCCCAGCTGCATCATCGCGGCCCCGGCGTTCGCCGCGGCGCTCGTCATGAAAATCATTCTCGGCCGACGCGAGCGTTTTCAGTTTCAGATTACCGAAGTACTTGCCTGGATGGTCGTCGTCGCCATTGCCGCGTCGGTGCTGGCGCTAGGCGAATTTCGAGAAGTTCTTTCGGAGACCGAACCGCTCGTGCGAATCGTCATTGTCGGAGGCGTCGCCGGTCTGCTGGTCGCCTTTCACCGTTTCCGACAATCGATCCCCTGGCGACTGCGGCTATTCTGCTGGGGTGGCTTCGCGGCCATGCTGGTCGCCTTCAACCTCATCAACCATCGAACGCCGGACCAAGCCATCAACGATGCTTTTGTCGTTAGCGCCATCTATTTGGCTGGAGCACTGACGGCGAGCGCCGCCGATCGCCGGCTGATAGACGCCACAGCGGCGCAGACGCCGCCGGCGGAGCGGCTCGACGCGATCGCTCAAGAGAATTGACCGCCGCCTGGATCGCAACGTCGCAAGGAAACCTAGCTCCGGGCTCCGCCCGGGGGTCGCGCACCATGCCGATGGAGCGTCGCCCCTACTTCACGCCGACCCCCGGGCGGAGCCCGGGGCTAGAACTGACGAACGATCTAATCGCTCAATAAGATCGAACGACTTTCCAAGGAGCGCTCGCTCCCCCGCCGCGCTTTGATCCTCACATACGGCGCCACAAACTGCGCCCGATGCGCAAAGCTCCCCTGCTCGGCGTCGCGCTCGGCATGCATCGGCTCCAGCACGTCCTCAATCGCAAACCCCGCGCGGCAAATACCGCCCAGCAACTGCTCCCAGCGGTGGAGGTACTCGAGCGTCCCCCGCTCGCGCAATCGGCTTGGTTCGGCAGGGGGCAACGGCCCTTCGCGATAGTAGCGCTCGGCGAGAGCGTAGTTGCCGCCAGAGCGTTCGGGCCGCAGCGTTGCTTGCAAGCTCGTCGGCGACTTGTGCTGGCTTACGTACAACCCGCCCGGCCGCGTCACTCGCGCGACCGCCGCGAACACCGGCGCTACGTCGGCGATGTAGCAGGTGCTCACCGGGTGAATCACGAGATCGAATTCGCCCGCGGCGAACATCGACAACTCGTCCATCGACGTCTGCACGAGCCGGGCGTCGAAGCCGCGCTCGCGGGCGACGGCGCGATCGAGCGCGAGCATCTCGTCGCTAATGTCGACGACGGTGATCTGCGCCCCAGCCGCCGCGTAGAGCGAACTATGCCGACCGCCGCCGGCCGCGAGGCACAGCACTCGCCAGCCGCGAATATCGGGGCCGAGCCATCCCGCCGGATCGACCGTCGCGAGCGGATTCGCGAGTTCGTCGTCACGCGCCGGTTGAGCGAGCGGGACGCCGTCACGCGCGAGTGCATTCCACGCCCGCGCGTTGTGAGCGACGCTGGCCGATGGGCCGGGCGAGTCGTGCTGAGCGTCTCGATGCAACAGAAAAAGCCCGCGAGATGGTTCGGAAAGATAACTCCAGGTGCCCCATCGATTGAACCATCCCGCGGGCAGTTTGTCACCCAGTGATGCGAGTCACCGGTGCGTCTCTTCAACCCACAGTACCGCCCCATACGGTTTTGCCAAGAAATTGGTTCAACGATGTTTCGCCTGCAGTGCCAGCGTTTGGCGAAGGGCCCGCGAATCACGTGAATCCTCGCGAATGAGAAAAAGTTGGCCACAAGCCATTCGCAAACATTCTCGCAATTCGCGGGCTGCTTTTTGATTGCTTTCGGCCACTCAACTTTAGATACTGATCGTTTGGCCAGTAGGGCAGCTGCGCGCCGATCCGCTTCTGGATCCCGCTCGTTCGATCCAGTCGATCCGCGCAATCCTGTGATCCTGTCATAAAACCGAACCGCCCCCCATGTGAGGGGCAAATGCGACACAAAGACGACAGCCATTGCCGTAAATCATCCGGCTGCAACAAGTTACCGCCGTCGCTTAATGTCGCCAAAAATCGCATTCGACGTCACAAGCGATACGATACGACATGAAAACGAGGCGACACGGAAGCGACGCGAACGCTGAAAGCGTTCCGTCATCCAGCCCAGGGTTGATTGCGCAGCAATCTACCCTGGGTAGGCGTCCCAATAAGTCCATAACCCTGTAAGGGTTGAATCAATCGAGTTGGCCTCGGCCGATTCAACCCTTACAGGGTTGTGGAATGTTGGCGCGATAATGACCCAGGGTAGGTCGCTTGCGCGACCAACCCTGGGCTGGTTGATGGAACGCCGTTGGCGTTCTCGTACGGCTTGCGGGAAGAGTGGCCAGCGATCGTCGGTTGAGACTATCGCTGGCGACGACGGACGCTCCACAACCCGCACGCGGCGAGGGCGCCAAGCGCGAGCGTCGCTGGCTCCGGCACCGCGCGGACGTCGGCCATCGCGTCGATCTCGACGGTGTTCGTCGCGGTGAGTGGGTTCGTGATCCGCACGTAAGAAATGCTCGCGAGACCGGTCGAAGCAATGTCGACGCCAACGCCGCCGCCTGAACCGTCGTACGCCGCAATGATTTGAGCGGTCGTCATGCCGGCGACGTTGCTAAGCGCCGCAGGATTCACCGGCTTCGTGAAATCGCTGAGGACTTGGCCATGTTGCGAGGGGAACGCTTCGGTGACGTCGAGGTAACCAACCGTCGGGAACAACCCGTCGGCAACGCCGGAGACGGAGCGGAAGTCGACGCCATCGGCGCTCACTTCGATCTGCCCGCCGCCGATCGAGGCGCTGCCGGTCGCGGTGTTCGGGCCAAAGACGAGTTCGTAAAACGAGTTGCCGAAGATCAGCAGATCGATGCCGTACGGGTTGAGAGGATGGTTTTGCACCGGCTCGTCGAACTGCAACGTCAGCGAACCGCCGATGCCGATCGAGACGATTTCGTGGTCGCGGTAAGCGGAGGAGAAGGGAGTCGTCGGGCCGCCGAAGTTCGCCGGATCGCTGGCGAAGCGGGTCGGCTCGCCGAGGGCGGTCTGCGGGTTGTTGATCGGATTGCCGGTGACGAAGTCGTTGCCGACGCCGGTTCCTTGGATGTACTCGACCATTTTGTCGGCCCACGGATCCGCGGCGAAAGCGGGCGCTGCAGGGCAAGCCGCGAGCAGGCCGAGCGCGGCGGCGGTCAACTTCAGGTTCAACTTCATGAGATCTCTCCTTGGTGAAAGTTCAGTGGTGTGGTCTTAAAAGCCCCCGGCTCTGCCGGTGGACGAAGTACTGGTTGGCTCCGTGTTCGCTACGTCCACCGGCGGAGCCGGTGGCTTTGACAGTCGCTTGGATGCTTTGCGATACGGGCAGTGTCGGCAACCGTTGCCGCAGCACGTTCCGCGGCGGAGCAAATACTCCGCGGTGAGGACGAATCGGCCCCGCTCAAAATAAAAATCACGCCCCGCCACGAGCGGCGAGGAACTCGCTGCTGCCGCGGGCGGCGCGGTCATCGTGTCGGGTGCTTCCATGCGAGGGTTCCATGAGTTCGATTGATCCGTTGGCAAACCGCCGTTGCTACGAGCGCCGCGAGTGCGAGCCCCAGCGCCGTTGGCTCTGGGACTGCTGCGGCGCTACTCATAGCGGGCGCCGCGGTCGTTTGGCCAAAGGCATCGCGCCACCACTGCAGGTCGGCGGCGTCGACCGCGCCGTCGCCGTTGGCATCGCCCTGATTCGGCTCAGCGCCCGCAGCAATGCCGTAGCCTCGTTGCCACGCGAGGAAGTCGGCGCTATCGACGACGCCGTCGCCATTGAAGTCGGCGCTGCCGACGATCGGCGGCGCGGGGGCGGCGAACGGGTTGTCGGCAAACTGCTGGAAGCCCGCCTGGTTCACCGCGGGATGATAGGCCCAGCTTTCCCAGTCGCCATCTTGCAGCGCGCGGCTGCTCATGCCGACCTGCGAGGCCGTCCACGAGCCGCCCGCGAACGGATTGTTGTGCGAGTAGCCATAGTTCCAAAACCCGCGGAACCAGCCTTCGTTGTAGTAGTCGGCGGGGTCGACGGCTTTCGCGAGATCGGCCGGGCCGCTCACTTGCGCGATCCCCGCTTCATTGAACGTCGTGCCGTCGTCGAGCGCGAACGCGCCGTCGCCGTCGTCATAGCCGAGACCGTAGAGCGACGAGCCCAACCCGCCGCCGAAGCCGCCCGACTTCGCGAAGAGCCGCGGATCGGCCGTCACCACGGCATTGAGCAGCGTTTGCCCCGTCGCTGCTCCATCCCAACGAAACCCCCACGCGAGCGTCGTCCGCTCGGTCGTCCCGGTGAGCCACTCGATCGCCACGACGGCGCGGTTGCTTCCTGTGCCGACCCAGAACTCGACGTCGTCGAACGACGCGACCGGTCCCGCGGCCGCCGGCTGCGTGCCGACGCCAATCAACATCGCTGAACAGAGCGACCACCATGCGAGCGCTACGATGAACTGTCGCCGACCACTACGGAGCATGAGCCGCCTCCTCACCCGCGCGGGTCAGCATGGCGTTCAACACGCGTTGGTCGAGCTGCTCGCTCAAGAAGGCGACGTGCCCGTCGCAGAAGACGGCCTGCGCACCAGCGGCGTGGGGCGAGCCAATCTCGTTTTCGAGTCCTTCGGTCGAGTTAATCGGCGTCGCCTGCTCCTGAGCAAACACGTTTTGGCCGTTAATCCACTCGCACTCGACGCGGCGGCGAAGCAGCGACTCGGCGATGGCGACCGTTTGCGAGAGGCCGTCGACGACGTCCCGATAAGCGACCGGCTCGTCGTAGACGAACACGCCGAGCGATCCAGGCTCCAATACTTGGCCGGCAAACCACTCGCTCGGATCGATGCTGAGCGGCGCATCGCGGCCGGCGCCTTCAACGCCGTAGATGCCGCCGTAATCGGTGAACGCCGCGCCCCGCCAGAGATTCGATTCGCTCGCCGTTTCGGGTTGCAGCGTGCTCGGGCAGAGGAACACGTCGACTTGCTGCGCCGCGGCGGGGAGGTTGGGCGTCTCGTCCGACGGCTTGGTGAAGTCGAGCCGGGCGTGCAGCGCCGCTTGTTCGAGCCACGGCAGCAGTTGCGAGTTCCACGACAGGAAGAGTTGCACCCCTTCCTGCGGCGGCAAGCAACCGATGCAGCCGGCCGGCAACGTGCGGCGCTGACCCTCGTAGTCGATCGCCGCGAGCCCCTGCTGCTTGAGGTTATTCGCACAGCGACTTCGCCGCGACGCTTCACGGGCTGCTTGCACCGCCGGCAGCAGCAGCGCGACGAGCACGCCGATGATCGCGATCACCACCAGCAGTTCCACCAGCGTGAAGCCGCGCAACGGCGCGGTCGACTCGCGGCGGGTGGCTGGCGGGCAGGGCATGAGCACTTGCGTCCGTCTCGTCGCGGGCGAGCCGTGGCTCGATTACTCGCCGACCCTGCTGGGGTGCAAACGAAGATCGCCCAGACAATCGGCGGCAACGACGAAACTATCTCGCCATCCGCCCGTCCCTCGCAGGAGCGAATCGCATTGCTGCATGCAGTGGTAGGTCTTCTGACTCCCAGGCTCGACGAAACTCGCCTTCTCGCCGCGTGTGAACCTGGGCGAGGCTTGAAGCCCTCTCAGGGTTCGGACTTGTCGCTTAAGCGACAAGTCCAGCGGCAATGGCTGAAGATGCGTTCGTCGAATCGCGCCTGGTCACAGCGGCGGGGCCGTCCCGGAATCGCACCGGAGTTCCCTGTTGCGTCGGCCGAGCGACACGTGCCCAGCCGACCACCAACGCATGGTGAACCAAACTCTTAAGAGATCGAGTCTAACGCGCCCAATTAGCCGGCGTAAGGAGGGCCTGTAAGTGCTGCGGAGGGAGTAGTTTACGGCTTCACTGTCATTCCGAGCGGGGCGAGGAATCTGGGGGCTCGCTCGGCACTCCAGATTCTTCGTTGCGCTCAGGATGACTGGGGTGGGCTTCAGGAGGACGTTGTTTGCGCGGCCCGGCCCGTTTCGGCGTTGTTCGCACTGACCACCAGATAACCGCCAAGGGCCAAACCGATGAGCGAGATCAGCAACGCAAACATCACCGACCATCGCATCACGCCGGGCTGCGTCTGTTGCGACTTGGCGAGGGCCTGCCAGAACTTCGCATGCTGCCATGCCGCAACACCGATCGCAAGCGAGCCGAGCATCACCAGCCCGACGCCAATCCACGTCGACCCAGCATGCGTCGGCGCGTCGGGGGCGTTGCGAACGATCCGCAGAAATAACCCGAACCGTGCGACGACGAACCCCATGCCGACGAGCGTCAGCCCCGTGCGAACCCACGCGAGCAACGTCCGCTCAGCGGCAAAGTAAATCCGCGGGTCGTCAGCTTCAGCCATGGTTTTCAGCCACCGTTGATCGAAAAAAATGGAACCGCCAATGAACGCCGATAGACGCAGATGAATGCAGCGTGAGCATCCACCCGCGTCTAACGACTTTATCAAAACTATTAGCTTCGTGTCCTTCGTGGTTAGTAGTCTTTTTAGCCCGGGCTCCGCCCGGGGGTAGGTTCGCCGTAGGGACGATCATCCAGTGGTATGGGACGCGACCCCCGGGCGGAGCCCGGGGCTAGGGTTAGAAGTCGAACTGAGCCCGCGTGCCGAAGATGTCAGACTCGGTGTCGTTCCCCACCGGACGGTCGAGGAAGTTATGGATGTAGTTGAACTCGAACCGCGTGAACCGATTAAGGTACCAGTTCAAACCGAACGTGAGATCTTGCAAGTGACCGCCTTGGACGAACTTGTCGTTGAGGTCGAGCGTCGAGTAGCGGCCGGCGATTTCCCAGGCGCCCCAGCTGCCGTTGCCGAAGTTGACGTCGGGGACGACGCGAGTGAAGGCCGCCGTTTTGTGATCGTAGTTGCGGCGTTCGCCGGTGAGCACGTAACCGACCTGGGCGTAACCGGCCGGGAACTGCAATTGCGGACCTGTCGGTTCGTTGAGCATCGCGTACATGTATTCCGATTGGAACACGAGCGAGCCGAAGCCTGCCGCGAGTTCGCCGCCGACGACTTGGTAGCTCTGGGTCGGCAGGAAGCCGGTGTTCACATAGAACGGAATCGGGAAGTCGGTGACATTGTTGGAGTCGAGCTGCGTGAAGCCGACTTCAGGCGTCGAGCGCAGCCGCAGCGTGTTGCCGGCCGGTTCGTTGTAGGTGTAGCTGCCGCCGACGTGCACGACGTTGTTGCACTCGTCGTTGTAAAGCAGCATCGTTTCGCGAGTCGACATGCCGTAACCATTGTCGCCAGCGACGTTGCCGTACTGGTCGGTGGGGAAACGATAACCCGACCAGGCCCAGGTGGCTTGTTCTTCGAAGGCGGTGTTGAAGAAGCCAACGCCGACTTGGCGGAACGGCACGAGCGCGAAGGCGAGCGACCGTTCCATGAACAGCAGTTCGCGGAAGCTCGTGGCCGGTTCCATGCTGAACGGCTGCTTCCATTGGCCGACTTTGAAGTGGCCGACGCCGGGCAGGTCGGCGACGTCGACCCACACATCGGTGAAGTTCGGGCGACCGGGGAACGCGAAGTCGTACTCCATGCGGTACTTCACGTTCTCGGCGAGGAAGCCGTTGGCGCCGAGACGAGCGCGGCGGAAGCCAGCGACGTCGCGGGCGTCGCCGACGACCGCTTGGTTGTCGGCCGGCTGATCGAACCAGATGCCGTCGATCTGCGCGGCGCCGGAGACGATGATCAGCGGATACTTCGGCTTCTCGGCGGGCGGCGCCAACCCTGGCGGGCAGGTCGGGCACTCGCCGAGTTGGATGAAGCTCGCAATCGGGATTACCCCGTTGTCGAGCCGCAGGCCATCGGCAATCGACGAGTTCGCCGCCGCAGGCTTAGCCGGCGCGGCGGGGATCGTCGCGTCCACTGCCTCGGCAAGCGGCGTCGTGGGGACGAACGACAGCTCGGTCTCGCTGTCGACAGGCGGCAGCGCGACGAGCGCTTGTTCAAACGATTGAGCGCCGACGGGCGCTTGCAGTGCAAGCGCGACTAACGTCGAAGCGCAGTGGGGCCAGAGACCCCAGGCGGGACGCTTCATTCCTCGATTCCCTTCGAGCAACGGGCGACGGGGCGGGTAGGGGGATTAACACCAGGAAGATCGACGACGCTTGACGACGGAGCTTAGGTAATGTGAGAAGCTTTGTGCATCATGCGCTTCAGGGCGATCGATTGCATCGGGGCGGTTTTGTGCGTTCGCGTGCTAGCATCGATTGTGCGATTGAAGTCCAGTTCTCGGATCGCAAATCAGCGACGTGCATAACGCGTTTCGCGGTGCGGAAAACGAAAAGCCGCGACCGGCGGTCGCGCTTCACGGCGGCAAGAAACGAAAAAAGCCCCGGAACGCTTGCGGGCGTTCCGGGGCTTTGGGGTGTCGTGACGACTTTGCGATCCGTGGGACCGCGACCGGCGGTCGCGGCTTTATTAATCGAGGAAGCCGCTTAGTTCTTGGCTGCGGCTTGGTTGCTGCAGCTTGCGAACGGCTTTGGCTTCGATCTGACGGATACGTTCGCGGGTCACTTTGAAAATGTGGCCCACTTCTTCCAGCGTGTAGCTGTAACCGTCGCCCAGACCGTAACGCAGCTTGATGATTTCGCGTTCGCGGTAGCTGAGGGTCTTGAGGACCTTCGTAATCCGCGAGCGGAGCATCTCTTGCGCGGCGCCAATCGCCGGGCTCTCGGCGCCCGAGTCAGGCAGCAAGTCGCCGAAGTGGCTGTCTTCGCTGTTACCGACCGGACGGTCGAGGCTAATCGGGTACCGGCTCATGGCTAGCACGCGACGGGCTTCGTCGACCGAACAGCCGGCCGCCTTGGCCGTCTCTTCGATCGTTGGTTCGCGGCCCAAACGCTGCAGCAGCGCCCGCGACACGTTCCGCACGCGGCTCATGGTTTCCACCATGTGGACCGGGATGCGAATCGTGCGGCTTTGGTCGGCTACGGCGCGGGTGATCGCTTGGCGAATCCACCACGTCGCGTACGTGCAGAACTTGAAACCGCGGCGATATTCGAACTTATCGACAGCCCGCATCAGGCCGGCGTTGCCTTCCTGAATCAGGTCGAGGAACGACAGGCCGCGATTGCGGTACTTCTTGGCGATCGACACGACGAGCCGCAGGTTGCCCTCCGACAGCCCGCGCTTGGCCCGCTGGTACTTCGAGTAAACTTCCTTCAGATAGTTCACGCGGTTGCGGAGGCTCGTGGGAGTCTCTTGCGTGATCCGCAGGATGTTGCGGTACTCGATGATCAACGGCTTCCGCTCGGACGCGGGGCGACGATCCTTACGCATCTGCTCAAGCATCGTGCGAAGTTCGTCGACCCGAGCGCTGAACTGCTCCAGCGTCGAAATGTGCGGCTCGATCCGCTGGGTCCGCAAGCCAAGCTCTTCGACCAACATCACCGCGCGGCGGCGACGCTTGGCGAGGTTTTGCCAGGCTTGTTGACGGCGGGCCGGCTTTTCCGACTTGCTGGTGGCAATCCGGTAATCTTCGGCGTTGCGTTCCAGCAGGGTGTCGAGCGTTTCCAGGTTGTGCGGAAGCCGGCCGAGGATCTGCTCCTTTTCGAGCCGATCGGTGACGGATACCTGCACAGTGCGGTCGAAGGGGAGTTCGCCGCGGTGGACGCGCTTGAGCACCTTGTGAGCGGCGCGGATGACGTAATCGCAGGCCAAAAGCCGGCGACGGAAGGCGGTGCGGGTCGTCTCGATCCGGCGGGCCAAGTTGATTTCCTGCTGCCGAGTAAGCAGCGGAATCTCGCCCATCTGGGTCAGGTACATCCGCACGGGGTCGTCGGACCACGATTCGCCTTCCGGCATCTCGTCGTCGAATTCGACTGCGGCCGCTTCATCCTTCACGTCATCAGCCAAATCGAGAGACATGTCGTCGTCTTCGTCGATGTCGTCGTCGAGGCCCTTGGCATCGAGTTCGACGTCGCCGTCTACGGCTACAACGTCATCTTCCAGGTCATGATCCATTAACGTGTCGTACAACTTTACACTCCTCAGCAATCGTGATTCTTAGGGCGTCTCATCTGGCGCGGAATATTCGCTGAAAACCGCCGGGAGCTGGTCGAAGACGGGATGGCCTGAGCTGCCGGCGCGGGCGATGCTCCAAGACTTCATCACATCATCAAGACGCTGCTCGCAAGGCACGCGGTTCACTTGTTGCCGCCAAGCGAAGCGGCAACAAGTCGCGCTAACGCGCCGAATGTTCCCCCAAGAGTTTGCGACAGAGACAACTAATTTTAACACCGATCGATCGTAAGTTGTTGGCTGTTCGACATTTGGTAAGAGATTACAACTGCATTGAAATCGCCGGGGTGCATTAAGCTTTTGCCGACGCAAATGTTCGCTGCAACTGACAGTCTCTACCACTCGAGCGAGGCGCGAAGACTCATGAGAGTCGACGCAACTAGCGCGAGAATCGAACGACCAAGTCATTCGTCCGCTGAATCAAACGCTACGGCGACGAACATATCGCCGCGCCATCATTGGCATCCGCAACGGCTCAATTCAGCAGCAATCCGCTAACTATTAAGGACGCACCGCCAGTCGCCATCGCGCGCTCAGGATAAATCCTGCCGACGCTCGGCGACTGTGAACTGAGATTCGCTGCCCCGGACCCAAGGTAACGCGATCAAATGCGTGCCGTTAATGGCGTGGTTGCCGGCGGCTTGCTTCGTCGGATGACGCGTGGGGGGACACGTCAGAATTACCGAAACGGAGCATTCCGGGGCGAAACCGCGGATTGGCTATCGTGCGTCTGGCTTGATCTGCGTGAAAGGTGGGGAGGGAACCTGGCCGATTCCAGCCTTATAATTTTACCTACCGCAGAATCGGAGTCTAGCAAAAAATCGGAATTACCGGCCCGAGCCGGCCGCTGCATTGCATCCCTATTCACTATGCGCAAACGAGGGCTCGATCTGACGCACGAAGTCTGCGATTCGCGTCAGGTTGCGGGAAATCGCCTACCCATTGCGCTCTTGCGGACGAAGTTCGTCTTCCGACCTGCTAACTCCAGCTCCCTCCTTCCGCGCGAACCTTCATGGACACCTGGGTAGGCTTCGGTCGAACGCACTAGCAGAAAAGAATCGAAAAAGACGACCTCCATGCGGGCGGAGGTCGCGTCGGGGCGTCCGACAAGTGGCCCCTGGGCCGATCCCTAAGACTAGCTTACGGTTGTGCGACGGGGCGGTTCGTTGGACGCAGATCGTTGCCGCGTTTTAGCCCCGGGCTCCGCCCGGGGCTAGAAGCGAATCTAGCGCAGCATGTCCTCGCGGGAGGCCTCGTCGAGATCGAGCCAAGTTTTGCTCAGTCGGCTCCGCTGGGCGATCCGCTTGATCGTGAGCGATTCCTTGTCGATCACCACCAGCAACTGTTTCAGCAGGGAAGACGCCTGGGCGATGTACGCGGCGCTCGTTTCGGCGAGGCGCCAGCTCTTCCAGCGGTCGAGGCCGGGGTGTTCGCCAAAGATCCAGACGAGGCGAGGATCATCCTTCGAAACCTTGGCAAGCGATTGGCACGCCGAGCAGACTCCCTCGCGGAGCACGGCCTTGCTGACCCGCTGCCGGCAACGCTTGCAGTTGACGAACTCGCCGCGGAGGGCAGGGCGACCCGAGACGGGGCAAGGTTCGGTGAACTCCGGCAGGACTCGCAGTCCAGTGACGCTGCAGTCGACCAACTCGCGGCGGAGGACGCGGCGGCCCGACTTCTGGCAGACGGCGATTTCTTCGGCCGGTTCGATTTCCCCTTCGTCGGTCACGCCAAGCGAGAACGAGGCGACGCCCGATTCCTTGCCGACGTATGGCTGCGGCCGCAACAGCGAGGCCCAGCCGCTGAAGGGGTGGTCAACGGTGACGGCGCCGATGGTGAACTGCAGCCGTCCCTCGGCGTGCCGAACCCACAGCACGGCGGCGGCCAGCGGTTCGGCGAGCGCGACTGCAGGATCGCGTTCTGTCGATTGCTTCGCGGCGATCCGGCGGCCGGCGGCGATGAGCGAGCGGATGGCGGCGTCGTCGATCCGCGGCGGATGCTTCAGGATCGGCTCAAGTTCATCGAGGCTGAGTTGCGGCGTGAGTTCATCGCTCACCGCGGAACCGTCGGGAGCGACGAAGATGTGACGCACTTCGCCGTCGTCACCTTCCGCGGCATACGACAACCGCAAGAACGGGTGGTCGGTGAGTTGGCAACCCGCGAGGCGGAGCTGGCCTCCCTCGATAGTGTAGGCGCCAAAAAGCTTGGCGGTGACGTCGTTGACGGCCATCGGCTGCCGCGCGGGGCGGGCGTGCAACACGGGGCCATGCGACGCTAAGCGTTCGCGCAGCCAGCGGCCAAAACGGCTGTCCCAGGCGAGCGGTTCGCGTTCAGAGGTGGCGTGGTCGTGGTCTGCCAAGCGGAGCGTCGCCTTGCCGTCGAACGCACTCCGTTCGCTGAGCGGGAGTTGGACGATCAGTTCGTCGCCCGCCAACTCCGCGGGAATTTGCAGTTCAGCCAGCGCCCAAGCCGCGAAGTGCGCAGCCGACTCCCGATGGACCGAATCCGGCACAATATGCGTCAACGTTGGCGAAGCGGACGAACTCACGGCACTGCAAGTTGCTTGGTGACGAAACTCGACGAAAGAATTTTAACCGCCAAGGACGCCAAGAGCGCCAAGGCAATCCACTGTTCCCCGTTCTTCTTTGCGCCTTTGCGTGAGATCTTCTGATGAAAGAGTTGTTTCACGCAAAGGCACGAAGGCGCAAAGTGAATCGGTGCAGAAGTCGGTTCACGACTTCCGCTCTTCGCCTTTCTTCGTTCCGTAGCGGGTTCGCGGTAAAGGAATTCAGCCTAGGCCGACATTACCGCCGTCTGAGGATGTAAACGACATCCTCGGTAGAACCGTCAATTTCGATCGGTTCGTCAATCTCGTAGCCGAAATCGTAGGTTTCAAGGAGTTCGAACTCGCCGACCTCGCCCAGCAGCGCCGCCATTTGGGCGGCCGAGTACATACGGAAGCTTGATTCATCGTTAATGCGGAACTGCCGCGTCGGCGTGTAAACGTCGAAGCTCATGCCGACACGCTCCTGTCGGCGACGGCGGTTGCGTTCGATGACCCACAGCCGCGAGAGGACCGAAAGGTGGCCGCGACGGGCTGCCCAACTTTCGGTTTCGAGCGGTTCGCCCTTCGTTGGCGTGAGGTGCAGGCCGAGGACGTAAATGCCGTCTTTGCGGAGCGAGCGGGCGACGCACTGCAGGTGGGCGAGCGCCTGCGCTTCGCTGCCGAGGTGGCGGAAGCTGTTGATCGTGTTGAACGCGGCGTCGACGGGGCGTTTCAGCGTGAAGTCGCACATGTCGCCGACGAACGCGGTCGGCTTCAGGTCGTGCTTTTCCAGCCGCTGGTTGCAAAACTTGACCGCCTTCTCGTTGAGGTCGAGCCCCGCCACGTCGTACCCGGCTTGGGCCATGCGAAACATCAATCGGCCCGTGCCGCAGGCAGGTTCGAACAGCCGCTTCACCTTGCCACGAACATGCTTGGCGAAGCACGCCTCGAGAAAGTCGACCTCCGCTTTCCAGTCGGAGCCGTAGACGAGGTCGTAGTACTTTGGGAAGTCGTAGAGGTTGCCGTTGATCGTTTCGAGCATCTGTTTGCCAAGTTATTAAATCGGGGAAAGGCAACCGCCAAGGACGCCAAGGTTCGCCAAGGGAATGCCGTTTTCTTCTTTATTACTTTGCGTCTTTGCGTGAGACCTGTCTTTCTTGAAAAAGATCTCACGCAAAGGCGCAGAGGCGCAAAGGAAGAAATGCAGTGAGAGTTAAATGCATTCGTCGTGTTCGTCGTGTTCGTTGTGTCGTCGTGGTGAGTTCTTCCCCGCATTTCCTCGGCGGTTCATCTTTTTTATTTCTTACCAAACCAACCTTTATCGGTCTCATCCGCGTGGCGGTTCGTCGAGAGCTTTTTGAGGATCTCTGTTTTCAGTTGTTCCAGCACCGACCGCTTGTCGGTGTTTTCCAAAATCTGCGCAACGACGGCCTTTGGCGACTGCTCGCCCCAGCTGGCGCCATGTTGGAAGTAGAACCGCGCCGCCTGGCCGACGATGAACGAGCCGAAGCCCGCCGCGGCGCCTTGTGGGACGGCGGTGAGCACCGTGCCGAAGCCGACTGTGAGCGACTTGAACGCCGAGGAGGCCCAGCTGACTGTTGCTTCGAGCAGCGTGACCAAGCCCGCCGATTTGCCGATCGACATCGCGAGCGACTGGGCGTTGGCGGTGGTAATCGAGATGCCGTAAATGCGGCCGAGCGTCACGACCATCGCCGCGTCAACGGCGACGCCGCCGAGGACGTCGACGACGCCGACGGGGTTAAGCGCCACGGCGAGCGATTTCGTGACGGCAAAGCTCCAAATCGTGCGGGCCGCCTCTTCTTCGCGGAAACGAACGCGGAGAGCGGCCATGCGGTCGCTCTTGTCGGCGGCGAAGATCGCGGCGTTGAGCGCGATCAGCGCCTTGCCGTCGGCGGCGAGCAGTTCGATGATTCGTGCCTTCACCTCTTCGACCTGCGGCGGCTGTTTGCGGTACTCGCTGCGGGTGCTGCCGTCGGCGGCTTCGATCACATACTCGACCTCGCGCGGATCGGCCTGCGCGAGGACGATGTTTTCGGGTCGAATGATTCCCGCGTAGCGCGGGCCGTTCAGCACGGTGAGCAGGTCGTTGAGTTGGTCGGGGCGGTAGAGGTCGGTTTTGTTGAGTACCAAAATGAGCGGCTTGTTGGTCGCGGCGAGATCGACGAGCGCGCGGTACTCGGTGTCGTTGAGATCCGAATCGACGACGAACAGCACGAGATCGACGCGGGCCGCCGCCTCGCGAGCCATCTCGCCGCGCTTGGCGCCATCGACCTCGTTGAGGCCTGGCGTGTCGACGAGCACCACCTGCGAATCGGCGAACCCGGGGACGCAGTAGCCGGCCGACTCCCACGGCACATGCCAAACGTCTTTGGTCCAGCCGCCACGGACGTTCACCGCGGCCCGCTGCTCGCCGCAGAGGGCGTTGATGAGGGCGCTTTTGCCGGTGCTGATCTCGCCGAAGACGGCAATATCGACGCGGCCCGACTGCAACTTTTCAGCCATGCGGCCGAGCTGGCTCATGTCGTCGGCGAGCTCACGGAGCTCGGCTTCGTTGCAGCCTTGAAAGTGAGCGATCGCTGACTGCAGCGCGCGCATCGACGCCTGATAATCAGTATCCGGCTGGGCGGCGGTCGGCGATTGCGGGGCGTTGCTCATGATTTCAGGATTCAACTTCTTTCGTAGCTTCTTGGCGGTTCAATCTTCTTTGTCATCGGTTGAACTAGCAAGGTTGAGTTGCTCGCGGCCGAGCGAGATCAGCCGCCGCAGCGAATCGGGGCGCGTCAGCAGTTTCCACTCGCTGCGGGCGACCTCGGCCAAGCCGCCGGGGGGCGGTTGCATTTCGTTTTGCAGGTACTTCACGAAGACGTTGCCGACCCAACGGGTAACAAGCGCCTGCACCAGTCCCTGCAGTAGGCCGCCGGCGATTGTGCCGACGCCGGGGACCGTTTTCAGTAGCGAGGCGATCATCGTTCCCGCGACCGGCGCCGCGGCGGTGGCGCCGACCATCGCGAGCAAGTTCTTTGAAAGCTGGGCGAGGATCTTTACTGCCATGTCGGCGTCGAGCGGTTGCTTGTAGACCCTCGCTAGGTCAAGCACCATCTTCAGCGTGATCGCCGTCGAGCCGGCGATGTCCAGCAGCGGCAACGGGTTGATCCCCGCGGCCCCGCCGGCGGCCCACATGTAGCGGTTGATGATCTGGTCGGCCCGTTCGTCGAGATGCTTGCGGACTTGCTCCTTCGCATCGTCGACGAGCCCGCGTGATTGCAGCAGTAGGTTGGCCAGCAGCAAGTCGGAGCCGTCGCGCTTTACCACTTCGAGCATCCGTCGCGCGAGAGGCCGCACGTCGGGGGGCGTTTCGACAAAGTCGCGTTCCTCGCGGCCGTCGGCCAGCACGCGGACGCGGGGCCGCTCGCCAATGCCGGCCTGCACCGCCACCACGTCGGCAGCGTCGATCGACGGCAACTGCTCGGCGATTTGCGAGACGAGCTCCTGTTCTTGCCGTTTGTCGTACCAATCGATTTTGTTGAGGCAGACGAGCACCCGCTTCTCCATCTCGCGGAGCGTCTCGACGAGTTCGACCTCGTACGACTTCAGCGGCCCGTCGACCACCAGCAGCACGAGGTCGGCATGCTGGGCCGAGGCGGCGGCGATCGCGGCGCGACTTTCGCCGCGGACCTCGGCCAGGCCGGGCGTGTCGACGAGCACCACGCGATCGGCGCCCGGCCAAGGGACTTCGCAACGGGCCATCGTCGTGCCGCCGATGACGTTCGACGAGAAGATATCGCGCCCGGCGAGGGCGTTCATTAGCGTCGACTTGCCGCTGCTGATCGTGCCGAAGGCGACGATCTCGAGCCGCTCCTTCGATTGCTTTTCTTGGAGGGCGAGGAGTTGGCGCTTCAGCTCTTCGCGTAGTTCTTCTGAGGCGATTTCGTCGTCAACGAGTTCATGGCTGTGGGCGAGGTTGTCTGCGAACTCCGAACGACGTTGGCCGGCGGAGAGTTCGCTGGGATTCGCGAGCCGCTGCGAACGTCGCTGTCGTTTGGCGCGCGAGTTCTTCCAGATGCGGTAGAAGAAGTAGGCCGACGTGCCGCCGAGGACGAGCACCCCCGCCGCCACCGCGGCGAGGTAGGCGTAACCGAGCCACGGATGTCGCTCGGCGATCTTCTCGTAGCCCTCGACCAGATCGGGCACCCACGCGACGAGCGCATAGCCGAGCGCGGCTGCGTAGAGCAGCAGCAGGAAGCCAAGATTGCGCGGTCGCCAGTTCATGGGTTCACAAGTATAGGTCAACGGCCGCATTGTAGCAGGCGGGCGGATTGTGCCTGCTGTAGGCCGCGTTGCCTGCTGGTCGGTAGGGCCGCTATTCTGTCATTCGCTGACGAAACTTGTCCCTTGGATCGCTCCGCCATGAAAGCCGCCTACATCCACCAGACCGGCCCCGCCGAGAACATCGTCGTCGGCGAACTCCCCGATCCGACGCCCACCGGCAGCCAAGTGCTCGTTCGCGTCGGCGCGGCGAGCGTCAACCCGATCGATACCTACATCCGCAGCGGCCTGGCGGCGATGCCGAACATGCCGTTTCCGTTCGTCATCGGCAGCGATCTGGCGGGCGTTGTCGCGGCGGTCGGGCCCGACGCGAAACGGTTCAAAGTGGGCGACCGCGTGTGGGGCGCCAATCAGGGGAAGCTCGGCCGGCAGGGGACGTTCTCCCAGGTGGCGGCGGTCGACGAGCAATGGCTCTACGTCACGCCCGCGCATGTGAGCGACGAACAGGCCGCGGCGCTCGCGCTCGTTGGCATTACCTCGCACCTCGGCTTGGTGGAGCACGCCCAGCTGCAACCGGGCGAGACTGTGCTCGTGAACGGCGGCAGTGGCGGCGTCGGTTCGACGGTTATTCAGATGGCCCGCGCGATTGGCGCCACGGTGATCGCCACCACCAGCGGCGCTGAGAAGATGGAGTACTGCCGCACGCTCGGCGCCAACCATGTGTTCGACTACCGTCACGACGACGTGCCAAAGCACGTCGCCGAGCTGACTGGCGGCGTCGACGTGTGGTGGGAGACCTCGCGGATGCCGAACTTCGATGCAATTTTCGCTTCGATGAAGCTGCTCGGCCGCGTTATCCTTATCGCCGGGCGTGCGTCACGCGTCGAATTCCCCGTCGGCGCTTTCTACACGAAGTGCCTCAGCCTGCACGGCTTTGCGATGTTCATGGCGTCGGCGGAAGTGCAACGGCAAGCGGCGGAGCAGATCAGCGAGTGGCTCGAAGCGGGCAAGCTGCATGCGAAGATCGATCGCGTGGGGACGCTCGACGACGCGGCGGAGTTTCACCGACTGCAGGAAGCGAGCGACAACGGAGCGATTCGCGGCAAGCTGGTCGTGAAGATGTGATTTCAGCCCCTGGCTTCGCCAGGGGGTCGGTCGCCATTCCGGTACGCTTCGTCCTGAGTAGTGCCACCCGCCCCGGCGGAGCCGAGGGCTTAACTCGTTACACCAATCCCCACCGCTTCCGCAAAAACCACTCCGCCGAAAGCAGCCCGACGAACGAGACCAGCACCGGCCAGCTGTCCCACAGAGTGAGCGTTTCGACAATCTCCTCTTCAAACTCATCGGCCCGCTCTTTCAGTTTTTCGAGCAGGTCGGGGAGTTCCTCGGGGGCGAGCCCGGTGCCGCCGGCGTCGGCGGTAATGCGGGCGAGCGACGCCAACAGCAGCGGCTCGGCGGCGGGTTGGTCGAGTTCGACGTCCTGGTCCGAGATCGTGAATCGCGCGGCCGCGTTGCCGACGGTTTCGCCCTGGTCGCGAGCGGCGACGACGATGCGGTAGTCGCCCGGCTTTTCGGTGGCCGTGAAGTTGCCGATGGCGCCGCCGTTGCGCGAGGTCGTCCGCACCGTTTCGCTTGTGCCGTCGGGCTTCTCGACTTGCACGTTGAAGTCGGCGCCGTCGAGCACGCCCCCTTGGGCATCCTCGGCGCCGACTTTGAACTCGACGCGGCTTCCTTGTTGGAACCGCCGTTGGTCGAGCCGCACCCACACCCGCTCGCCGCCGGTGTCGTCCTTCTTAGCGAGCCACAGCACGAGTTGCCGCCAGAAGCGACGGTGGACTTCGCCGAAGCCTTCCATTTGCCAATGCCAAGTCGAGTCGACGGCGAGCGCGGCCGAGCGACCGTCGCCGTACGGCGAGACGATCAGCAGCGGCGAGCGGCTGCCGTCGTTCCCTTCGGCGATGACGCTGGCGATCGTCTTCTTGTTGATGCGGTCAAGCTTGTTGGCGCCGTCGAGCGCCGGCAACTCGCGCCAAATCGCTTCGTTCTGCTGCAGGTCGCCGTCGCGCATGCGGAGGATTGGATGGATCTCGCCGCCGAGCGGGACCGGCAGCATCTTGATCGGTCCGGGGACATGGACGTCTTTGCGCGGCGGTTCGCCGAAGCTTTGCCGCTCGGTGCGGCTCATCTCGATCGGCAGTACGTCTTGCAGCGGCGTGCTCGCGAAGCCGCCGGGGCCGAAGCTGTGAAACCCGCCGAGCATGGCGAGGCCCGTCCCTTGCTCGACTTGCTTGGCCATTTCGCTCCAACTGCGGGCGCTGAGGCCGTTGGCGTCGACGTCGCCGAGCAAGATGACGTCGTACTTCTCTTCGCGGAGTTGGTCGCGAATGTCGAGTTCGTTCGGCTGGTATTTGATCGCCTCGTAATCGACGTGCATGTCGGGGTTCGAGGCGAGGGCGGAGCGCACGAAGCGAGGCTCGATGCCCGGCATGCCGCCGACGCGGCCGGCGCCGGCGAGGTAGAGGATGCGGACGCCACCCTTGAGCACCGTGATGAACGTGCTTTGCTGGTTGTTCGTGGTGATCAGCTCCCCTTCGGGCGATTCGACCTGCAGCGTTACCTTGTATTCGCCAGGCGCCTTGGGCGTGTAGCTGAGCCGCACGGGGTAACGCGTTTTGCCCGGTTCGATGCGAATCGTTTGGGCGTCGACCGGCTCCTGCTTGCCGTCGGCGTTTTCCCAAAGGAGCTGCACCTTCACCTGCTGGTTCTTGTAGCCGGCGGCGGTGACGACGCCTTCGACGGTCGTCGGCGTTTCGGCGAAGACCGCGTCGCTTGCGAGCATATCGCTAAGTCGCAGGTCGTTCGATTCACCGAGCGAGGGTTGGCCGAACGCGAGCGTGTAGAGCGGGATGCCGTCGCCGGCGAGTTGCCGGGCAGCGGTTTGCGGGGGCATGTCGCGCGGGGCGAACGCCCGTTGGGCGCCGTCGCTCAGCAGCACCACGGCGACGATCCGCTGCTGAGCTTCGCGAGCGAGGATGTCTTCGATCGCGGCGCCGATTGCGGTTTGCTGGCCGGTTGGTTCCGCGGGGAGGTCGAACTTGCCCGCGGCGAATTTCAGCGGCTCGCTATCGCGGCCGAAGCCGTAGGCGTGCACGGCCCACGATTCGGCAAGCTCCGCAAACTCGCTGGCGGAGTCGGTGAGCGCCGTTCGCATCGCCTCAAAGCGTGTCTTGCCTCCGGTTGCGTCGGCGACGGTCATGCTCCGCGATAGGTCGGGCAGAACGATCAGCGTGCCGGGGAGCTTGCGGGTGGTGCGCGTTTCGAGCGCCGGCCGCAGCATTGCGAGCAGCAGCAAGATGAGCGTCAGCAACCGCAGCCCCGTGAGTGTCATCCGCCGTTGCAGTGATTGCTTTCGCTGCGAGGGCCCGATCGCCAGCAACGGCGCAAGCGCCAGCGCCGCGGCCATCACAAGCCACCAGCTGCCAACGGGATCGAAGCTCCAACCGGTCATTTCTTAAATGCTAAACCGCCAAGGAAATGCGGGGAGATTTGCCACGAAACACACGAAGCACGCAAAAACAAACAACGCCAGGACGATGTACACCGCGGATAGACGCTAATGATCGCTAATGGAATTCATAAATTAACATTTATTAGCGATCATTAGCGTTTATCAGCGGTGCCAGATTCTCCATCTCACTTTCAGTGTGCTTCGTGTGTTTCGTGGTAAAAATCTTCTCTTCATGCGCTCGGCGTCCTTGGCGGTTCAATCTTTATCTTTACCTTCGCCATAAAACCGATTTGCCAACAAATGTTCCGTTCCCCAAATGACCGCCACGAGGCAGATCGCCCAAGGAAATAGTTCGCGGCCGGAGCGGCCGACGTCGACGTATTCTTCCACCATCTCCAGGTTCTCGGCGAGGCGGAAGCGATCTTTCGGCAACGCGGCTGTCAGTTTCTCAGGATCGAACCGATCTAGATCGCTTAGCTTGCCGCGCGCGTTGACGCTAAAGCCGCGGTCGAGGCGTTGTGATTTGCCGCCGGCGGTGAGCCGATAGTTGCCGAGTTCGTCGGTGACGCTGATCGCAACCTCTTCGCCGCCGGTGGCGGCGACGCGCGAGCCTGCCTGGCCGTCGGGGAGCCGCAGCACGTAGCTGCCGACTTGTTGCTGTTGCGTCAGATGGATGCGTGCGGTTTCGCCCGCCATGTAGTCGAGTCGCTCGTCACCTTCTTGCGAGAGATAGCCGACCAGCTGGTCGACGATGCCAATGAAGGGCCACGGTTCCGACGGCAACACGTTCCAGGCGTCGCGGCCAACGGGATCGAGCGGGTCGGAGAAGGGCGTCGTCGAGACGAGCACGCGGCCACGGCCGGCGGGGCGTTCGATGAACGCTGGTTTGTCGTTGGCGAATCCCGCAATCACATAAGACTCGGGACCAAGCTTGTCGAATGCCCAGTAGCTAAATACGCGGCAGATTTGCCAGGGAAGCTCTTCTCCTGTGTTGCGCAATCCAGCGAGAGCAGGATGATCCAAGCGGCGGGGACGTAAATAGGTGTCGCCGTGCGAGACTCGCTTCAGCTTTCCCGGCAGCAGCCGTTGTGCTGCTTCGCCGTTAAACGAATCGAGGTGGTCAATCGCGTTGTGCCCGAGGAAGATCCCCACGCCGCCGCCAGCGGAGGCGAAGTCCCACAACTGCCCCCAGATCTCGTTCGATTGCGCGCCGGGATCGAGCAGTACCACGGAATTAAATCCTTCGAGCGGCGTCTTCGCCAAGTCGGCGAACGTCGCCACCGTCACGTCGAAGCGACTCGCACCCCCCAGCGAGCCGCTAAGGGCGTACTCCACGAACATCGCTTCGTTTTTTTGCTCGGCGACGATTAGCGTCTTCGCCGGGGGCCGCACCTCGACGGTGAAGTAACGCTCGTTGTCGAACATCAGTGGATCGCTTGCCGTGAGTACGATTGATCCTTGGTGCGTTCCCAGCGGCAACTCCGGGATTTCAAACACCATCCGGCCGCGGCCTTGCTCGTCGAACTCTACGAACCGCTCGGCTCGCTTTTGCGGCTTGCCATCGGCGCCTTGGAGCATGAACTCCACGAGCGGCGGCGAGCCTTTGAGGTTGCTCGTCACGTCGGTCTCGATGTGGAGCGCTTCGCCCGGCCGCAGCACGCTGTGTCGTAGTTGAGGTTCGCCGAGCGAGGCGTTTTTTGGCTCGGCGACGCCGCAATCAACGACGTAGATCCGCACGTCTGGCGCCTTGGCGAGCGCGTCGTTGATTTCCTTGACCCCGTCGTCGTTCCAGGCGCCTTGCGAGAGGTCGGTGAAGACGAACACTTCCTGCCGACGGTCTTCTTGCTCGGCGGCGAGTTGAATCGACTCCAGCACGGCGTCGACGAGCGGCTTCGCTTCCGCGGTCGGCCGCAGGTTTTGCAATCGCGACGCGGCAGCGGTGAGATCGGGAGCGTAGCCGTGCGCGGCGCGGCCGAGATCGGTGACGGCGACGATCGCATCTTCGGGAAGTTTTTCAACGAGCTCGAGCGCGAATTGCGTCGCCTTGTCGAGCCGCGACTCGTTTTGATGGATATATTCCATCCGCAGCGAGTTGTCGACGACAAGATTCACCGCGAGCGGGGCGCTATCCTTGCCGCGCAAGCCCGAGCCTTGCAGCGTCGGTCGCGCGAGGGCGGCGGCAATCCCCGCGATCAGCAGGCAGCGGAGCGCCAGCAACAGCCAATGCCGCAGCTTCATCCGCCGCCGATTCGAATCGCGCCGCTGCTTGACGAATCGCAACGCCGGAAAGGTCATCTCGCGAGGCTTTTGCCGCATAACGAGATGGAGCGCCACCGGAATCGCGACGAGCGCGATGCCTCCTAACAGCAGTGGCGTGAGGAAACCCATGTTGAATTACTTTGGCCGCGAAGATTCGCAGGCGACGCGAAGAGAAAGCTCTCGCAGAGGCGCAGAGACGCAGAGGAGAGGACGGACAGCGATGACGTAACGACGAGGAGGCATTGGTTCGATTGGCATTTGCTATTTATTGTCCATGAGCTGTTGAGAGGGATCTCATGTTCGTAGTTCGCGTTCCTTACACCCCTCTGCGTCTCTGCGCCTCTGCGAGAGATCCTTCTTCGCAAATTTTTTTGGCGTCACTTACGACTCTTCGCGGCTAAAAATCACCCCATATGCCGTCGGCTTAACAAATACTCCATCAGCGCCTTGTCGAACGGCATGCCGGTGTGGAGCGGTAGGTAATCGATGCGGCTTTTCGCGCACTCGCGTTTGTACGTTTCGCGGAACTCGCCGATCGCCTTCAGGTAGTCTTTCCGAAAGCCGTCGGCGTCGACTTGAATCCGCTCGTGCGTTTCGGGGTCGCGGAGTTCGACCAGCCCGTCAAACGGAAAATCGACCTCGGCTTGGTCGAGGACATGAAACACGATCACTTCATGCCCGCCATGTTTCAGGCGCCGCATTGCCGCGAGGACTGGTTCGGGATCGACGAGCAGATCGCTAAAGATCATCACCAGGCTGCTATGCCGCAGCATCGCCGCGAGTTGGATGAGGCTGGTGGCGATGTCGGTCTTCGCCCGCGGCTTGAGGCGGGCGAGATGCGACAGCACGTTGCCGATCTGCTGCCGTTTCGACTTCGGCGGCAATACGTCGATGATTTTCTCGCCGAAGGTCACCAGACCGACTGGGTCTTGCTGGTGGACCATCAAGTAGCAGAGCGCCGCGGCGATGCAGGTGGCGTATTCGAACTTCGACAGCTCCTTCTGGTAGCGGTACGCCATCGAGCCGCTGAGATCCATCGCCAGGTAGCCGGTGATGTTCGTCTCGGCTTCGAATTTCTTGACGTAATACTTGTCGGTCTTCGCGTAGACGAGCCAGTCGATGTCTTGCGGGTTGTCGCCCTGCGTGTACTTGCGATGCTCGCTGAACTCGACCGAGAAGCCATGAAACGGACTGGCATGCAGGCCTTGCATGAAGCCTTTCACGATGAACTGCGCGCGCAGGTCGAGCCGCGAGATCTGGCGGATCACTTCCGGCTTCAGATACTTTTCAACGGCGGCCACTTCTCGCTAGCTCCCGTACTTCGGAATTTCCGGCGTGGGGATTTCCTTCAGTAGCTTCGCGATCACGTCTTCGTTCGTGACGCCTTCGGCCTGCGCCTGAAAGTTCGTGCTCACGCGATGCCGCAGCACTGGCACGGCCACCTTCTGGATATCCTCCACTGCCACTGCAAATCGCCCGTCCATCGCCGCGAGCGCCTTGCCGCCGTAGATGAGGAACTGCCCAGCACGCGGGCCGGCGCCCCAGTCGACCCACTCGCGAACGAACTTCGGCGCCTTCTCGTCTTTCGGCCGCGTCGCTCGGACGAGCGCGGCGACGTACTTAATGATGTACTCGCTCACGGCGACCGAACCGACGAGCTTTTGCAGGTTGAGAATCGCGCGCGACGAAAGGATCTTCCGCACCTCGGGCTTCTCTTGCCGCGTGGTCGACGTGAGGATCTGCTCCTCTTCGCTCGCGGTGGGATAGCCGACCTTGATGTTGAACATGAAGCGGTCGAGCTGCGCTTCCGGCAGCGGGTAGGTTCCTTCTTGCTCGATCGGGTTCTGCGTGGCGATCACGAAGAAGGGCTCCGGCAGCGTGTAGGTTGTTTGGCCGACCGTCACTTCGCGTTCTTGCATCGCTTGCAGCAACGCGGCTTGCGTCTTCGGCGGCGTGCGGTTGATTTCGTCCGCCAGCAAGATGTTCGAGAAGACCGGGCCCTCGACGAACCGGAAGCTCCGCCGGCCATGCTCATCTTCATCGAGGACGTTCGTGCCAGTGATGTCGGAAGGCATCAGGTCGGGAGTGAACTGGATGCGTTTGAACCCCAGATCGAGAATCCGCGCGAGCGTGCTCACCATGAGCGTCTTCGCCAGGCCGGGCACGCCTTCGAGCAAGCAGTGGCCGCGGGTGAAGATCGCGGCGAAGATTTGCTCGATGACTTCGTCTTGGCCGACGATCACCTTCTGCAACTCTTGCTGCATGATGCCGCGATGCTGGCGAAACTCTTGGAGGATGTCCCCCAGGTTGCGTGATGGTTGCGTCGTCGACAACGGTCGAGCCCTTTAAGCGGTAAGTGAGTATCTATCGATTGAGGTCGGCGGAACGCGCTCAATGACAAAATGACGAAATCCGAATGACGAATGAAATGCGAAACTCGCTTGCGTCCTTCATTCGTCATTCGGATTTCGTCATTCGCTCATTCCCAGTCTATAGCTCCCCCAGAAGAGGGACAATTCAACGCTCCAGTTTCCATCTTACGCATCCGCTCATTGTTTACGCAGTCGCCGCAACCTACGATGTGAGCTAGGCGATCTTGCCGCGAAAGTAGGTCGCCGGGCCGCATGGAAGGAGTCTCTGATGCGCTGTCGATCGCTCTTCATCTCGGCATTGGCCGCCGTCGTCGCGCTAGCGCCAATGCTTCGAGTATCGGCACAACAGCCCTCGCTCACCGCCGAGCAAGTCCGCCAGTCGATTACCCAGGGGGTCGACTACCTGCTGAATGAACAGTCGGGGCAGGGGACTTGGGATGATATGGTTGAATATCCGGGCGGCGTCACCGCGCTTTGCACGCTGGCGCTGCTGACGGCCGGCGTCGAGCCGAGCCACCCGAAGATTCAAAAGTCGCTCGCCTACCTTCGCACGTTGCAGCCGGAAAAGACTTACACCGTCGCCTTGCAGACGATGGCCTTATGCGAGGGAGAACCGACCAAGGACCTGGCCCTTATTCAGAAGAACGCACTCTGGCTGTCGCGGGTTCAGATTACCCAAGGTCCCAGAACCGGCAGTTGGTCGTACCCCCTCGGCCCGGGGGTCGGCGGCGACAATAGCAACTCGCAGTTTGCCGTGCTGGCCCTGCACGAGGCCGAACGCGTCGGCGCCAAGGTCGACCCTGCCGTCTGGAAGCTGGCGGCCACCTACTGGAAAGAGTGCCAGAACCCCGACGGCTCGTGGGGCTACCAGCCCGAAAACATGCCCGGCTCAGGCAGCATGACCTGCGCTGGCGTCGGCGCCTGGATCATTTGCTCCGGCAAAGTCTCGGCCGCCGCGGCCCAGGCCGACGCTAACGGCATCCAGTGTTGCCTGCCGCCTGATCAGAACGACGTGCTGGAGCGGGCGCTTGTCTGGCTAGGCCGCAACTTTTCCGTTCGCCGCAACCCAGGGCAACCTGGCGCGGCCAGTCAGTGGCAGTTCTACTATCTGTATGGCTTGGAGCGGGTGGGTAGACTTTCTGCTCGACGGTTCATCGGCGATCACGATTGGTACCGCGCCGGCGCCGAGTACCTCATCAGCCGCCAAGATCAATTCAATCACCAGTGGCTTGGCGAAGGACACTCTGAAGACAACCCGCATGTCGCCACGTCGCTCGCGCTGCTCTTCCTCTCGAAGGGCCGCCGACCGGTCCTCATGGCGAAAGTAAAACATGGGCCGGGCGAGGATTGGAATCGCCACCCCAGCGACGTCGCGAATCTCACCGCTTACGTCGAGCGCGAGTGGAACCTCAACCTCACTTGGCAGATTCTCGACCCACAGGCGGCGACCGTTGAAGACTTGCTTCAAGCGCCTGTGCTGTTCGTCAGCGGCAGCCAATCGCCGGAACTTGGCGGGCTCGAAACGAAGTTCCGCGACTACATTGATCGCGGCGGCTTCATCTTTGCCGAAGCTTGCTGCACCGACGGGAGCGGGTTCAAGGATGGGATGAAGAAGTTCCTCGACAAGATCTTTCCCGAAGGCGAATACAAGCTGCGACAAGCGGGTCCCGAGCATCCGATCTGGCGGATCGACCGGCTCGTGCGGCCCGACTCGCCGTACGTCGGTCGGTTGTGGACGATCGAGTACGGCTGCCGCACATGCGTCGTCTTCTCCGAGGTCGACCTTTCATGCTACTGGGAAGTCTTTGGTCGCGGCCGACTTGATAACATCCCGCAGCAGACGATGCTGCGGATCGAAGATGCCAACACGATCGGCCTCAACGTGATGGCTTACGCCACCAACCGCGAGCCGAAGGGGAAAGAAGAATCGTTTCTGGCAAGCGACTTGGCTGATCTCGACGCCAATGCGGATCGCGGCGTCATCCGCATCGCGAAACTTCTGCACGGCGGCGGCTGCAACGACGCCCCGGGGGCACTGGCGAATCTGTTGCGTTCCGCGTCGCAAGGCGAACTGAAGCTGCAGATCAGCCAGCAGCCGTTCGAGATCTCGGCCAGCGATCCGGCGTTGCCGCGGTTCCACATGGCGTTCATGCACGGGCGGCACGACTTCCGCTTCACGCCGGAAGAGCGGAAGTCGCTCCGCACCTACCTGGAGAACGGCGGCCTGCTGTTCGCCGACTCGATTTGTGCGAGCAAAGAGTTCACGGCCGCGTTCCGTCGTGAGATCGAGATCGTGCTCGAAGGCGCCAAGCTAGCACGCATCCCCGCCGACAATCCGCTCTTCACCGATGCGGCGGGCGGGTTCAACATTCAGCAGGTGAGCCGCCGCGAGCCGGCCGCCGCCCAGGCGGGGCAGCCGATCCGCTCGCGCGTGCAGAAGGTGCAGCCGGAACTCGATGGAATCGAACTCGACGGCCGGCTGGCGGTGATCTTCTCGCCGTACGACATCAGCTGCGCACTCGAACAGCACGAAGCGTTGCAGTGCCGCGGCTACACCCGCGAGGATGCCGCGAAGATCGCCCTCAATGTGTTGATGTATTCGCTGAGTCCCGAGGCGGGGATGAAGGCGCCGTAAGAGCAGCCCGCAAATTACGCGAACCAGCGCGAATGGAATCGAATAGGCCAGTTATCCATTCGCATTCATTCGCGTGATTCGCGGGCTGGCATTTTCCAGCGGAAATTGCGTTCCAGTTGCTTCCGCGGCCCGGTGCTGAGAGAATAGATCGGCTCGCCCCGCAGCGGCGAGCGGCCGAGGCAACGGTCCATTCTTTCGACCCACCAGTGCACTGAGTTTGTAGGCGGCCCAGGGTAGGGGGAGCGCTCGCTCCTCATCGCTATGCCAGGGCAAACATCCCCGATGCAGATCGACCGCCTACGGACCATGCTCGACGCCCCGGCTGAAGCCGAAGGTTGGCTGCGGCCGCTCGGCTTCGCCGACATCCGCACGGGGCACGACAATCTCACCCGCCTGGCCATGGCCGGGGTGCCGCTCGATTTGCTGGGAACGCTGTGCGAGCAGTTCGCTGCGGTGGCGCCAAAGCTCGCCGATCCTGACATGGCGCTCAATAACCTTGAGCGCTACCTGCTCGCCTCGCGCAGTCCGCTGGCCGCGGCCGCGCTCTTTGAACGCGATCGGCAGGCGCTCGCGCCGCTGCTGTTGTTGTTCAATGCAAGCCAGAATCTTTCGGACATGCTCTGCACCGATCCGGAGAGTTACGACCTCTTGCGGATGACCGGCGGCCGGGCCGTCGCTCGCGACATGCTGGTCGAGGAACTCGTCGCCGACGTCCGCGCGCTCAGTAGCGAAGACGAAGTGATGGCGGCGCTGCGGCGCTTCAAGCGGCGTGAAACGCTGCGCATCGCGTACGGCGATATCGTGAAGGGCCATTCCGTGGCCAAGGTGACGCGGCAGATCAGCTACGTCGCAGACGCCATCGTCGAGGCGGCCGTCGACTTCGCTACTCGCCAAGTGACGGAAAAACAATTCAAACGCAACGGCCGCAACCTTCGGCCGCCCCACTTCGTGGTGCTGGCGCTCGGCAAGCTTGGCGGCCGCGAGCTGAACTATTCGAGCGACATCGATTTGGTGATGCTCTATCAGGACGCCGAGGGAGTGAGCGGCACGCCCGACACCGACGGCGGCGAGTTCGCCCAACGGCTTGCTCGCGAGGTGATCAAACTCCTCACCGAGTCGACCGACCTGGGCTTCGCCTATCGCGTCGATATGCGGTTGCGTCCCGACGGCAGTCAGGGGCAGCTTTGCACCCGCATCGACCAGGCGCTCGCCTACTACGACACCCGCGGCCGCACGTGGGAGCGGCAGGCCTACGTGAAGGCCCGCGCGATTGCCGGCGACATCGAACTCGGGAAGACCTATCTCCACCACCTTCGGCCGTGGATCTACCGCCGCTATCTCAGCCTCGCCGACATCACCGGCATCAAGGGGCTGAAGCGGAAGATCGAGAAGCATGCCGAGGAAGCGGGCGTTGCCGAGCGGCACGTGAAGACCGGCCGCGGCGGCATTCGCGACATCGAATTCGTCATCCAGTTCTTGCAACTGCTCAACGGCGGCGCCATCCCGGCGCTGCGCACTGGCAACACGTTCGCCGCAATTGAACGGCTCGAGCAAGCAGGTTGCCTAACCCATCAGGAACGGACGATCCTGGAGGACAACTACAGCTTCCTCCGCAAGGTGGAGCATCGTCTGCAGATCATGTTCGACCTGCAGACGCATGAACTACCGGTCACCGACGTCGAAATTCACAAGCTCGCCCGCCGCCTCGGCTACCGCGCCGCTGGCGGCGTGACGGCGCTCGAAGCATTCAAGAAGGACTACGCCGACCGCACCGCGGTGAATCGCCGCATTCTCGATCACCTGCTGCACGACGCCTTCCCTGAAAGCGCGGAGACCGAGCCGGAGATTGACCTGGTCAACGACCCCGATCCGTCGCCCGAGACGATCGAGCGGGTGCTGGAACGTTACCAGTTCCGCGACGTCCACGCGGCGTACGACAATCTGATGTCGCTCGCCAGCGAGAGCATTCCGTTTCTCTCGACGCGGCGCTGCCGGTTGTTCCTCGCGTCGATCGCGCCGCGATTGCTCGCCGCCATCGCGCAGACGCCCGATCCCGACGCGACGCTCATCACGCTTAGCCGTGTGAGCGATTCGCTCGGCGGCAAGGCGGCGCTGTGGGAACTGTTCAGCAGCAATCGCCCGTCGCTCAACCTGTACGTCACCCTTTGCGCGGCGTGCCCGTACCTGGCGAGCATCCTCACCAGTAACCCGGGCATGATCGACGAGCTGATGGACAGCCTCATCGTGGAGAGGCTTCCCGATTTGGCGCGGCTGAAGGCGTCGCTCGCCGAGCTGACTCGCGGGGCGGAAGATCTTGAGCCGATTCTGCTTAGTTTCAAGCATGCCCAGCATTTGCGGGTCGGCGTGCGCGACATCGTCGGCAAAGACGATGTGCAAGACACGCACGCCGCGCTCTCCGACGTCGCCGAGGCTTGCTTGCAAGAAATCGCCGCCGCCGAAACGGTGAAGCTGATCGACAAGCTCGGTCAACCGACGATCGGTCAGCTGAGCGGGATCGAGAACGCCGAGGGCGAGTTTCCTGCGTGGTCGCCGCGGCCGGAGCAAGTCGGTCAGCCGAGCGAACTCGTCGTCCTGGCGCTCGGCAAGCTCGGCGGCCGCGAGCCGAACTATCACAGCGATCTCGACCTCGTCTTTTTGTACGACGGCGAAGGCTCGACGATCCCCGGCCGTCGCGGCGCCTCGACGAGCAATAGCCACTTTTTCAGCGAGCTGGGGCAGCGGATCATCAAAGCCGCGACGCAGTTCGGCCCGCATGGCCGGCTCTACGAAGTCGATCCGCGACTGCGGCCGACGGGCCGGAGCGGCGCCCTGGCGATGCCGCTGTCGTCGTTCGTCCGTTACTTCCGTGAGGGAGAGGGGCAGCTGTGGGAACGGCTTGCCCTCTGCAAATCGCGGGTCATCGTCGGCTCGCCGGAAGCGGCCCAGCGGGCGATGAGTGCGGTGACCGACTCGATCTACTGTCGCCCCTGGCGTTCGCAAGACGCCCAAGAGATCAAAGAGATGCGACAACGGCTCCGCGAGTCGGCTTCGTCGCAGAATCTCAAACGCGCCGCCGGCGGTACGATGGACGCCGAGTTCATCGTGCAGATGCTGCAATTAAAGCACGGCCTCGATTTACCGCAGATTCGCGTGCCGGGGACGATCGCTGCCCTTGAGGCGTTGCAAGCGGCCGGCGTGCTCGGCAAAGACGACGCCCGCTCGCTGGCAGCGAGCTACCGCTTCCAACGGAGCGTCGAGGCCCGCATCCGGCTGATGGATTCGGCCGGCCGGCACGAGTTCCCCGACGAACCGCGGGAACTAGAAAAGCTGGCGTTCCTACTTGGCTATGCCGACGTCGATCGGCTGGTGCAGGAAGTCGACCAAACCTGGCGTGATACTCGCGAGCGGTTTGAGCGAGTCTTCAGCGAAGCGGCGGCTGAGTAGCCGCGAAGAGGGGCACGAGACGCGAAAAAAGTAGAAGAAGTCTCTCGCAGAGGCGCGGAGACGCAGAGGGATGTAAGGCGATGCCTCGCCTGAACCGCCTGCCCACGAATTGCTATCGAGTGGTTGAGCAAAGGCGAACCGATAGTTTTACCTATCTTCGCCTTTTCTACTCTGCGTCTCGTGCGCCTCTTCGCGGCCACTATTTCCCGCCCAGCACCGCTTCGTAAGACTGAGCCGACAGCACGAAGATCTTGCCGTCGCCCATCCTGCCGGTGCGGGCTGCTTCGACCATCTTGCGGATCACTTCCTCCGCACGCATGTCGTCGACCCACGCGGTGATCTCGACCTTCGGCAGGAACGCTTCGGCGTATTCGCTGTCCGCGTACTCGTCGAGATAGCTTTTCTGTCGGCCGACGCCCTTCACCTCGCGCACGTGGACCGCCTCAAGCGGCGCCCGACGCAGACCCTCAAGGATCCGCTCGGCGAGGAAGGGTTTGACGATGGCGACGACTTGTTTCATGGGAGCGGTCAGCTTTCAGCGGTCAGCAATCAGCCCAGGCAACTGCGACGAACGCCCTTTATTCTAATCGACCGCCGTCGGCCACGGGCTAGCTGAAAAAGTTCTCGCCAAACAGGTCGATCTCGGGCCCGGTTTGCACCTCGACGTCGCCGTTCACTTCAGTGTAGCAGGCGAGCCGCATCGTTTGCTCGTTGCCGACGTAGGCGAGGGCCGCCATCGGATCGGGAAGCGGCACCCGGAACTTGAACTTTTCCATGCTCCCCATCGGGGTGGTATTTTCCATCCCCTTGGTAATCAGCACCCGGCACATGCCGCATTGGCCGAGGCCGTGGCAATTGACGTACTGATTGATCGTGGCGCCGAAGCCGTTAATTCCCTGGTAAAGATTGATGCCAGCTTCGATGGCGGACTTCCGCAGGTTGGCCCCGCGAGGAACTTCAATTTCCTTTTTTTCCTTAATGAACTTGATAATCGGCATGGCCTGCTGATTCCTGTAAGCTGCATCAGGAGGGAAGAGAGGGGCGGTAGCCGCGAGGCCCCGCCGAGCGATACCATACTGTAACGCGCCCCCCGCGGCCACGAAAGTAGAGCCCCGCGGCGCGCCGATGGAGCAAAAACGCCCGCCGCCCCGTGGCCCGCTAAGCTGCCAGCGGCGGAACCCTGCAAAGATCGACCACACCGCACACCCCATTTAGCCGCGAGCCGTCAGGCCGCGCCAGGAGCACCAGCTCGATGGACCGCCAATATTCAAAGTTCCAGCAAAAGGCGATTCAGAACTTCTACGACAACCGCGAGTCGATCTCGCTGCAGCGACTCGGCGAACTGGTGACCGACCTCTACCTCGCTGAGGGGAAGGGCCGCGCGACCAAGTGGAAGCAAATCGCCACCGCCCTGGAACGCGCCGGCGTGCCGAAGACCGAGATCGACCATCTGCTGAAGAAGGACGACGTGACGCTCTTGGCGAAGAAAGTCACTGAACTGACGGGCAAATGACGAATGCCGAAGCACGAATGACGAATGAAGAAAGCGGTTGGTCGAGAGTCTGATGCGACTCCCCCATTCGTCATTCGGATTTCGTCATTCGTCATTCACTTATGAAGCAATATCTAGAGTTACTCGACCACGTCCTGCAGCACGGCGTTCACAAGAGCGACCGCACCGGTACCGGCACGCGCAGCGTCTTCGGCTACCAAATGCGGTTTGATCTGGCCGCGGGCTTTCCGCTCGTCACGACGAAGAAGGTCCACGTTCGTTCGATCGTCCATGAGCTGCTCTGGTTCCTTCGCGGCGAGACGAACATCGAGTATCTCACGCAGAATGGCGTGAGCATCTGGAACGAATGGGCCGACGCCGACGGCGAGCTTGGTCCTGTCTACGGCAAGCAGTGGCGCAGCTGGGCGATTCCCGACGGCGGCTCGATCGACCAGATGAGCGACGTGGTCGAGCAGATCAAGAAGAACCCCGACTCGCGGCGGCTGATCGTCAGCGCCTGGAACGTCGCCGACGTGTCGCGGATGGCGCTGCCGCCGTGCCACTTGCTGTTCCAGTTCTACGTCGCCGAGGGGCGGCTTTCGTGCCAGCTCTACCAGCGGAGCGCGGACATCTTCCTCGGCGTGCCGTTCAACATCGCCTCCTACGCGCTGCTGACGATGATGGTCGCCCAAGCGACCGGCCTGCAGTCGGGCGACTTCGTCCACACGCTCGGCGACGCCCACCTCTACGACAACCATCTGGAGCAAGCGCGGCTGCAACTGTCGCGCGAGCCGCGCCCGCTGCCGACGATGCGGCTCAACCCGGCGGTGAAGGATTTGTTCGCGTTCAAGTGCGAGGACTTTGAACTCGACGCGTACGATCCGCACCCGCACATCAAGGCCCCGGTGGCGGTATGATCGTCTCGCTGATCGTCGCCGCGGCGGAGAACGACGTCATCGGCCGGCAGAACGATCTGCCGTGGCGGCTCTCGGCCGACCTGCAGCGGTTCAAGAAGCTGACGATGGGCCACGCCGTCGTCATGGGGCGGAAGACGTACGAATCGATCGGCCGGCCGCTGCCGGGCCGGCGGATGATCGTCGTCACGCGGCAGGCGGACTATCAGGCCGAAGGCGTCGAGGTGGTCGGCAGTATGGAGGTCGCGGTCGAGCTGGCGGCTAGTTCCGGCGAAACGGAGCTGTTCATCATCGGCGGGGCGGAAATCTTCGCCCACTTCCTGCCGCGGGCCGAGCGGCTATACTGGACGCGCGTTCATACCAGCGTCGACGGCGACGTACGCTTCCCGGCGTTCGATCGCGACGCGTGGCGGCTCGTCGAATCGGTTCGCCACGAGGCCGACGCGAAGAACGAGCATCCGTATAGCTTCGAACTCTACGAACGAGTCCCCTGATGCCTGTCGCCAAGAAGGAAGTCGTCCGCTGCCACTGGGCCGTGGGCGGCAACGAGCTCTACCACCAGTATCACGACGAAGAGTGGGGCGTCCCCGTCTACGACGATCGGAAGCAGTTCGAGTTCCTCACGCTCGAAAGCGCCCAGGCGGGGCTGAGCTGGTCGACGATTCTCAACAAACGCGAAGGCTATCGCCGGGCGTTCGCCGATTTTGATCCAGTGCAGGTTGCCCGCTTCACCGAGAAGCGAATGGAAAAGATTCTCACCGATCCCGGCATCGTGCGGAATCGACTGAAGGTGAAGGCCGCGGTCACTAACGCCCAACGATTCCTCGAAGTGCAGGAAGAGTTCGACGGCTTCGCACGCTACCTGTGGCAGTTCGTTGATGGCCGACCGATTCAGAATCGTTGGGAAGCCCACAAGCAAGTCCCGGCCACGTCGCCCGAGTCCGACGCAGCGAGCAAGGATCTGAAGAAGCGCGGCTTCAAGTTCGTCGGCAGCACGATCATCTACGCCCACATGCAGGCCACGGGCTTGGTGAACGACCACCTCGCCAGCTGCTTCCGCTACCATCAGTGCGCGAAGCTGGCGAAGAAGAAGTTTTAGCCGCGAGGAGTCGCAAGAGACGCAAAAAAAGGAATAGAAGATTGGAGACGGGTGTGTTACTCGTCCCTTTCTTTGCGTCTTCTGTGCCTTTTCGCGGCTACCAACCAAACGCCATCACATCGTCGATGGTAGTCGCCCCGCAGGCCAGCATCGCAAGTCGATCGAACCCTAGCGCACAACCACTGCACGCTGGCAGTCCCGGATCGGTCATCGCTGCGAGCAGTCGCTCCGGCAGCGGCAGGGCAGGGCGACCATCGGCAGAACGTTGGCGGTTCACTTCTTCCAACCGCGTCCGCAGCGCCGCGGCGTCGGTCAGTTCGTGGTAGCCGTTCGCCAGTTCGATGCCGCGCCAGTAAAGTTCGAACCGTTCGCCAACGAGCGTGCCGTCCGCGCGGGTTGCCGTTACCGCGAGTGCCGATTGCGTGGCCGGGTAGTCGTACAGAATCTCCGGCCGATCGGCGCCTAGCCGCGGCTCGACCACGTCGGCCAGCAGCAGGTTCAGCCACTCATCGCGGTCGTCAGCGTGAATCCCCTCAGGCACGGCGACGTTCAAACGCTTTGCAGCCGTGGCTAATTCCTCGCACGTGGCGTGATGGGCGTCGACTCCTGCGTGCGTACGAAACGCCTCGGCATACGTTGTGTGCCGCGCCGCTGCTGAACCCGCAACCGTCTGGCACAACTCGTCGAGCAACTGCATTCCTGCCACCATGTCGTCGCCGGTGCGGTACCACTCAACCATCGTGAACTCAGGATTGTGAATCGCTCCGCGCTCGCCGTAGCGGAACGACCGCGTCGCCTGAAAGATCGCCGGCAGCCCCTCGCAGAGGAGCCGCTTCATGTGGAGCTCGGGCGATGCTTGCAGAAAGCCGAAGGCCAGTTTGTGCGATGCATCGCCCACGCCAAACGGCTCAATATGCAGCTCCGGAATAATCTCCGCATCAATAACAGGGGTCTCAACCTCAAGAAACCCGCGCTCCACGAAGAACCCGCGCAGCCGCGCGAGCATCGCTGCCCGTTGCCGCAGCCGCTCATGCCGCAACTGGAAGTCACGCGCCTCGCTCATGACGCCACGCTATCGTGAGCAAACGTCGCCGGCCCGCCCGGTAGCAGCGGCGGCATCGGGCAGTCGAGCATGTCGCAGACGCCGCGGAGGAGTTCGGCCTCGGCTACTGTTACTTCGCGGTCGGCACAGATTACCGCGGCGCAGGCTGCGACCAGCGGTCGCCGCTTTTTGTCGGCGACGCGCGAGAGGTCGTCGAGCGCCTTGCTCAGTTGGTCGAGGCCGCACTCCTCCGGCGTCAGTAGTTTGACGGCGAGGCCCGGCAGCTTCTCGGCCCCGCGGGCGAGCGCCTTGGGCGCCTCGTCGACGCGATTGTCGGCATACGCCAGCGTCGACAGCAGTACCGAACATTGCGGCCCCATCTTTTGCAGGCCGTAGTAAGCGATTCGCGGCGCCGCCGTCTTTTCGAACTGCGGCGTCAGATGCCGCAGCAGCACGCGATAGAGCGTCCACTCGAACAGCCCCAACCGATTGTCGGCGGCGACGAGCTCCTTGAAGCAGGTGAGGAACTCTTTGTATTGCGACCCCGACATCGCTCGCAGCGAGGGCAATGCCATGTCGACCAGCGGCAACCGCGCTCGCACGTCGAGCAAGTCGATATACGGGAGGAGCTTGTTCGTGAGATCAACGATGTCAGGAGTGGCTAGTTCGCGAAGTCGCTTGAGCTGCTTCGACCGAATCTCGCGATCTTTATCCGCGAGCAAACCGAACACAACGGCCCGCGCGCCGTAGGTTTCGTGAACAGAATCGCGCACCAGCGGCGGCAATGAGCTAACGAGCGCGGCAGCGTACTTGCGATGGGCCTCCTGCGGATCGCCGACTTGGTCGGCCGCCTTCGCCACAACGGCGAGCGGCACTACCTCGGCAGGGGCGCCGCCCGGAACGATTGCCGGTGCGTCGGTAGCAGCGGCCGCGGTGGCGAGGGCCGCCGCAGCACCCGCAATACCGCCGGCCGCGAGGCCAGGTACAGGAATCGCCCCCGTGCGCGGCGCGGGATTGTTGAATGTTTTCGGCGTCACCGGCGGCATCTCGAACGAGCCGTCCCACTGCGGTTCAAGTCGCTTGATTCGCGCCGGCAGCGGCGGATGCGTCGCGGTGAGCGACGTGAGTCCTTCCCACACGCCTTGGGCGAAGAAGAGGTGACTCGCCTCGCTCGCGTTCGCCGCTTGCAGCTTGGAGCCGGTGACCGCGCTGCCGATCCGCTTCAGCGCGCCCGCGAGTCCGGTTGGATTGCGAGTGAACTGCACTGCCGAGGCGTCGGCCAAGTATTCGCGTTGTCGCGAAAGCGCTGCCTTGATGATGTTACCCATCAGCGTGCCGAGAAAGCCGAGCGCCATCACAGCGAGGCCAATCAGCAAGAAGTAAATCGCGGCATTCCCCTTGTTGTCCCGGCTGCTGCGCGAGCCCCCCGAGTTGGCCGCCATGCGGAACACAATCCGCCCGATCAATCCCAGCAGCAGGATGCCGTGCAGCACGCCGATCAGGCGGATGTTGAGCCGCATATCGCCGTTGAGGATGTGGCTGAACTCGTGCGCCACGACTCCCTGCAGTTCGTCACGAGAGAGATGCTCGGCCGTGCCGCGGGTCACGGCGACGACGGCGTCGCTCGGCGAGTAGCCGGCAGCGAATGCGTTAATGGCTGGCTCTCTGTCCAGCAGAAACACCGGCGGCACCGGCACGCCCGAGGCCAGCGCCATTTCTTCGACGACGTTGAGCAGCCGACGTTCGACGGCGTCGGTGGTGTCGCTGTGAATGCGGCGGCCTTGCAAGCTCTCGGCCACGACGTGACCGCCGCCCGAAAGCTGCGCCACTTTGAACAAGCTGCCGCCGACAATCAGCAGCAACGCCGCGCCGCCGGTTCCCAACGGAATCGCTACCTCTTCAGCCGATTGGTCGAGAGGATTATCAAAGCCTTCGGGCCACTCAGGGCCATTGGCAACCATCTCTCTGGCGGGATTCATCGCCTGCGTCACGAACCACGTCACGACCATCGTCGCGCCGACGATACCGATCACTCCCAGCACGAACAAAATCACCAGCCACTTCGTGCTGCGGCGAGCCTGATCTTGCCGTTCGAAGAAATCGGTGGCCATGAGCGGACGGAGGTGTTTAGGTGAGTCGGTGCTTGGGTGAGTAAGTGATCATGGCGGCGCTACGCGTTGGAGCGAATTCAGCAGTGCGACGTTCAGGCTCCAGAGAATGAGTTTTGAGGTCCCCTCCCCTTGATGGGGAGGGTTAGGGAGGGGTGACTGGAGCTGGTACCAGCGACCTACCCCCTCCCCAGCCCTCCCCACAAGGGGGAGGGAGCCAGAGCATTCAAAACAACGGCAAGCTCCGCCGTGGGCTCAAGCTTGGAATGTCACCTACTCACCACGCGACGCAGTCGTTCAGAAGCTCACCTTCGGCGCTTCTGCAATCTGCTTGCTGTCGGCAAATTCCAGCAACTCAGCATCTTGCCCGAAGCCAAACATGCCCGCGAAGAAGACTGGCGGGAACGACTGGCGGTAGGTGTTGAACTGCATCACGGAGTCGTTGTAGGCCTGGCGAGCGAACGCGACCTTGTTCTCGGTCGAGGTCAGCTCTTCGGTGAGCTGGGCCATGTTTTGGTTCGCCTTCAGGTCGGGATACGCTTCCGACAACGCGAACAACCGGCCGAGTGTGCCGCCCAGGTTCGATTCCGCAGCAGCGAGTTGCTTCATCGCGGCCGGGTCGCCCGGGTTGGCCGAGGCCGCCTGCAGGCCGCCAACAGCGGCGTTGCGAGCCGAGATCACCGCTTCGAGCGTCTCACGCTCATGCTTCATATACCCCTTCACGGTTTCGACCAAATTCGGAATCAGGTCGTAACGGCGCTTCAGTTGGACTTCGATCTGCGCGAACGAGTTCTCCAGCCGATTCCGCAGCGTCACCAGATGGTTGTAGATCCCCACGCCGTACATCAGCGTCACAATGACGATGACGGCGACGACGATCAATGCGATCCAACCGCCGCCGATAGCGGCCAGCGTCAGCGACTCAACAGACATGGCGACGGTCCTTTTCTAGGCGCGGGATATGAAAACCGCGGATCACGCTGATTTCGCTGATGGGTGAATGGCATAAGCCCAAAAATGCCCCATCCGCGATATCCGTGGAATCCGCGGTTAGTAATTCAACACTACCTCATTCGCTCAGCTGTTCGCATCCTTGGCACGTTCAATATATTCACCCGTTCGGGTGTCAATTCGTAGGAAATCGCCGATATTGACGAACGCCGGGGCCAAAATCTCTGCCCCCGTCTCCATTTTGCACGGCTTGGTGACGTTCGTGGCCGTGTTGCCCTTGGCGCCCGGCTCGCAGTATTCGACCTGCAGGACGACGTGGTTAGGCGGGGTGACCGCGATCGCCATGTCGTTGTAGACCACCAACTGGCAGTCCATGTTGTCCTTGAGGAACTTCCAGGCCTCGCCGACCGACTCGGCCGACATTTCGTACTGCTCGTAGTCGTCGTTCTTCATGAACACGAACTCTTCGCCCTGGCGGTACAAGTATTGGGCGTTGAATTCCGACACGTCCGCCGACTCGAGCGTCTGGCCCGCCCGGTAGGTCTTGTCGGTCACCGTGCCGCGAAGCAGGTTCCGCAGCTTGCATTCGTAGAGGGCGTTCCCCTTGCCCGGCTTGCGGAAGTTCATTTCGATCATGAGGTACGGGATACCGTCGATCTGAACCTTCAGGCCCTTCCGGAAATCGCTGGTCGAGTAAGTTCCCACTGATTTGTTTCCTGTCGTCCGACTGAAAAAGTGTCTCTATTAGTTGGAGCTAGGTGCGGAGCGAGTTCGCTCCCTAGCCGGAGGGCCACGCCCTCCGGACCCGGACCGCGTGGCGGTCCGGCTAGCTGTCACGCATAATGGTCGTTTGGCCGCGCAGCGACTCCCCTTACGCGAAGCCCTTGCCGCAAACCGAATTGAGCATTCTAACCTCTCCAGAATCGGCTGTCCGCGCCCGTTCTACGGCCACTTCGGCCCCGTGGCAGCGGGAGCTGCGCGACTCGATTCGGGATCCCCGGCGGCTGGTTGAGGTGCTGGGGTTGCCGGCGGAAATGGCGGTTGAAGCGGCTGCCGCAGGGGCTGATTTCCCGCTGTTCGTGCCGCCGAGCTACCTCCGGAGGATCGAGCTGGGGAACCCGGCCGACCCGCTGTTCCGCCAAGTTTGGCCAGCCGCGGCCGAGGCCGAGTCGGCTGCCGGGTTCACCGACGACCCCGTCGAGGACGCCGCGTTCGCCCTCCGCCCGGGGCTACTGCAGAAGTACGCCGGCCGGGCCCTGATGGTGGTGACCGGGGCTTGTGCGATCCATTGCCGCTACTGCTTCCGCCGCCATTTCCCGTACGACGAGTCGCCCCCCAGCGAGCGGGTGTGGGCCGGGGCGGTCGAGACGCTTCGCAACGATCCGACGATCGAGGAGATCATCCTCAGCGGCGGCGATCCGCTTACCGTGGTCGATTCACGATTGGCGCGGCTGGCGGAGCAGTTCGCCGCGATCCCCCACCTCCGCCGCCTGCGGGTCCACACCCGGCTGCCGGTGATGATCCCGTCGCGGGTGAACGACGAACTGCTCGCCTGGCTCGCCGGAACCAGGCTGACGCCGGTGATGGTGATCCACTCGAACCACGCCCAGGAACTTGACGCCGAGGTTGCCGCCGCGCTCCGCCGGCTGCGCGAAGCAGGCGTGCTGCTGCTCAACCAGGCGGTGTTGCTCCGCGGCGTGAACGACACGGTCGACGCCCAGGCCGACCTCAACCTGCGGCTGATCGACCTCGGCGTGACGCCGTACTATTTGAACCAACTCGACCGGGTGCGCGGCTCGGCTCACTTCGAAGTGAGCGTGGAGCGCGGCCGCGAGATCATGACCGAACTCCGCCGCCGCCTGCCAGGCTACGCGGTACCGCGGTATGTGCAGGACCAGCCGGGGGCTGCTAACAAAGTGGTGCTGGCTTGATTGATCTTGCGGCTGATAAGTCTCTCGCAGAGGCGCAAAGGCGCAGAGAATCGCAAAGAAGAAAAAGAGGAAGAGGAACAAAGAAAAATAGAAGACTGATTAGTTAGGAGGAGCTGTAGAAAAGTTCTTCCCAGCTCTCTCCTGCATTTCTTTGCGTTCCTCTGCGCCTTTGCGCCTCTGCGAGAGGCATAAAAACAAACCAATGCCAAGCGAACTGAGCATCTACGACACGCCAGCGATCGACCGGCTCCGTCACGAGCTACGGTTCGATCCCCACGCGCTGCGCCGTTATCGGAATGCGTTGCTGAAGCATGGTCGAGCCGACGCCGATGCGGCCACTGAGCTGCCTGCCGGCGTTCGCGAGGAGTTCGTCCGCCGCGTTGATCTCCATCCGCTGGAATTGCACTGCCGCAACGACTCGCAGCAGGACGGGGCGTCGAAGCTCCTCTTCCGGACGCGCGCCGGGATGCTCATCGAGTCGGTGATTCTCCGCATCGCTACCGGCCGGACGACGCTGTGCGTGTCGAGCCAGGTCGGCTGCGCCGCGGCGTGCGACTTCTGCGCGACCGGCAAGATGGGGATCGCTCAGAACCTGCAGCCGGCGGAGATTCTCGATCAGATCACTCAGTCGCGGCAGATCCTTGCCACCGAGGGCCGGCAGCTGCGCAACCTCGTCTTCATGGGGATGGGCGAGCCGTTCCACAACGAAGAAAACCTGTACGTCACGCTCGAAGCGCTGCAGGCGCCCGAGCTGTTCCACCAGCCGCCGAGCCGGATCCTCGTCTCCACGGTCGGCCTGCCCGACGCGATGATCCGCTGCGCCCGGCGGTTCCCGAACCTCAACCTCGCCCTCAGCCTGCACAGCGCCAATCAAGAGACGCGGCAGCAAATCATTCCCCTCGCGAAGCGATACCCGCTGAGCGAACTACGCCGTGCGTTGGTCGAGCTGAATCGCATTCAGCCCGCGTCGACCGAGGTGATGGTCGAGTACCTGATGCTCGCCGGCCTGAACGACTCGCTCGAAGCGGCCGCGGAACTGGCTGCTTGGTTAAGCGGCTTGCGCGTTCATGTGAACCTCATCCCATTCAACTCGATCGACGACGCACCGCATCTGCAGGGAACCGACCGCCCCACGCGTGAGGCCTTCGGCGCCCACCTCAAAGCGGCCGGCCTGAAGTGCACCATCCGCTACAGCCTCGGCGCCGACGTCGCCGCCGCCTGCGGGCAGCTGGTTCGCAAAGAGAATCGCAAGCACGCAATCGCGATCAAGACAGCGAACTGATTTCGCTCTGCACGGCCACCGGTTGGGTGCCACTGGCATCTTGCCAGTGAGAAGCGTCGAGCGAGTATCCACTTCAGCACTGGCAAGATGCCAGTGGCACCCAAACGCACCGAGTGCGCTGCATCACTTCGCCGCCGCCTTACGCCGGTTGCGGGCCTCGAGCGTCACGCCATTCGCCGTGTTCGGCGAGCTCGATGCTGGGTCGGCGGGGCCGTCGAGCGGGTCGCCTGGTTTGATCCCTTTCAGCCGCTGGGTGGCATACTTGGCGTAGTCGGCGGAGAGTTCCGTGCCGAGGAATTCGCGGCCCAGCTTCTTCGCCACGGCGAGCGTCGTGCCGCTGCCGGTGAAGGGGTCGAACACCACGTCGCCTGGGTTGCTGCTCACGCGAATGATGCGGCCGAGGAGTTGCTCGGGCATTTGGCAGCCGTGAAAGCCCTGGCGTTCTTTGAACGTCCCGGCGACGCGGGAGTAGTACCAAAGGTCGTCCATCGATTGGAAGCTCTCGGGCGCGTCTTGCGGGCGGAGGACCCACGTGTCGTCGGGGAGCCGGCCCTTGGGATTCGCGCGGCTATCGCCGTAGACGAGGGCCCGCGCCGAGGGGACGCGCACTGCGGGGTCTTCGGCATTGAACGTGAACTGCTTTTCGTCCTTGATGAACTGGAACAGGTGGGCGTGCGAGCGGTTGAACTTCCGCGTGCAGTTGACGCCGAAGGTGTAGTACCAAATGACCCAGCCCCGCATGATGAACGGGCTGGCGATCTGCCGCGTCGCGGCGACCTTCAGCTCCGCGGCGTACTCGTCGCCGATCGCAAGCCAGAACGTGCCGCTCGGCTTGAGAATTCGAGAGATCTCGCCGATCCACTCGCCGCACCAGTCGAGATACTTTGCGTCTTCCTGGCTGTCGTGGTACTTGTCGTACTTGTAGCCGATGTTGAACGGCGGGTCGGCGAACGCGAGATCGACCGAGCCGGTCTCGATCTGGCCCATCAATTTCAGGCAGTCGCCCTGATGAATTTTTCCTGGCTTCAGCGGCATCGTGCGACCTGCAAACTAGGCGTCCTGCGGAGAAAAATCGTAGAGCAATGCTGTGGAACAAGGTACCAAAGGGGCGCGGCGTTTGCGACACTCATGGATGTTGAACTCGTTTACCGCTGCTCTTTTCAACTTGTCATTCTGAGGTACTCCGAAGAATCTGGCCGGACTCTTCGGAGTACCTCAGAGTGACAGGGTTCACGTTGAGGTGCCCATGAAATTCGCCTTCTGCAACGAGATGTTTGGCCAAGAGCCGTTTGATCAGGTCGCTTCGACGATGCGGGCGCTTGGTTACACGGGCGTCGAAATTGCTCCCTTCACGTTGTTGCCGCCGACCGACGCGTTCGACGCGCGGCAGGTTCCCGCGGCGCGGCGGCGCGAGATCCGGCAGCAGGCCGAGGCGGCGGGGCTGGAAGTCGTCGGCCTGCATTGGCTCCTCGCGAAGACCAGCGGGTTTTACCTCACCAGCCCCGACGGCGCAACCCGGCGGGCGACGGCGGACTATCTCAAAGCGCTCGTCGAACTCTGCGGCGAACTCGGCGGCACGCTGATGGTACTCGGCTCGCCGCAACAGCGCAACCTGCTGCCGGGTGTCGGGTACAACGACGCGGAATCATACGCCGCGGAGATCCTGCGGGAAGTGATGCCTGTGTGCGCTGCCCACAACGTAACGATCGCGCTCGAACCGCTCGGCCCGGCCGAGGGGAATTTTATGTTGACCGCGAAGAGCGGCGTTCAGCTGGCGAAGCTCGTCGACTCGCCTCATTGCCGGCTGCACCTCGACGTGAAGGCGATGTCGAGCGAGGCGGAGCCGATCGACGTCATCATTCGCGAGAGCCGCAAGTGGCTGGCGCACTTTCATGTGAACGACGCGAACCTACTCGGCCCCGGGATGGGGCATGTCGAGTATGGGCCGATCCTGACGGCGCTCGATGAAATTGGTTACTCGGGTTGGCTTTCGCTGGAGGTGTTTAAGTACGAGCCGAGCCCGCGCGAAATCGCTGAGCAGAGCATTGAGTACTTGCGGAAGATTGAGGCGGCGATTGCGAATGAAAGTTGATTGTTTTGTTTCCTCTGGTTCCCTCCCCTTGAGGGGGAGGGTTAGGGAGGGGTGATCGCAGCGTGTACTAGGTGCCCACCCCCTCCCCAGCCCTCCCCTCACGGGGGAGGGGCCAGAAGATATTTCGGAGTCGCTAGTCGGCGAGCGGTTTCGGCGGGGCGGTGAAGGCGGCAGTAAAGATGCGGCCGTCGCGGAGGCCGAGGGCGATCCAGGCGATCACGCCCATGATCACCGGGAAGATGAACTGGTCGTTGATGCGGACGTGGGTGGCGATGGCGCCGCCGAGATACGCGGTGACGAGCACGGCGCCGACGAAGGCGGTGCGGGGGATGAGGTAGAGAACCGCGACGACGATTTCGATGACGCCGATCGTCTTCATCACCTCGACGCCCCAACCCAGCTTGGCGAACATCTCTTCTTTGCCCTCAAAGTCCATGAACTTGCCTGGGGCGCTGAGGAAGATCATCATCGCTGCGATGAGGATGCTAAGGACCCAGCCGATGATTTTCTTTACGTTCATTGCGAACTCGCTTTGAGTTGTTTGAGTGTTGTTTGTTCTAGCCCCGGGCTCTGCCCGGGGGTCGGTTACCATACCGAAAACCGTCGCCCCTACGCGACGCTACGTCACCCCCGGGCGGAGCCCGGGGCTAGGTTGTTACTCGCCGTCGGGGATGCTGGGCTCGACGAGGTTCGCGAGTTGGCCGAGCGATTCTTGCCAGCCGAGGTAGCACATTTCGGTCGGGATCGCGGCGGGGATCCCTTCTTGCACGATGTTCAGCTCGGTGCCGCAGAGGACCGGCTTGAAGGTGATCGTCACGTTCATCTCGCCCGGCAGGCCGGGGGCGTCGAAGCGGTCGGTGTGGACGATCCGTTCGTTCGGCACGAGCTCGACGTACTTCGCGCTGAAGCTGTGGGCCGAGCCAGTGCCGAAGTTCGTGAACGACATTCGGTAACCGCCGCCGACCTTCGCATCGATCTCGTGGACCTTGCCGATGAACCCATGCGGCGGCAGCCAGCGGGCCATGGCGTCGCCATCGACGAAGGCCTTGTAGACGCGATCGGCAGGGGCGCGCAGGACGCGATGCAAGCGGACGGTGCCTGTTGCGGCGGACATGGTTATATCTCCCTTGGACGGTTGTGTGTTGAGTTAGGGCCTGATTTGGGCCTTCTGCTTAGTAGTCGATTGCCTGAGGCGGGAATCGACAGGGAGAGAAATAATTTCTGTGGGCAGTGGGCAGTGGGCAGTGGGCAGTCGCGGGGGCGTGGCTGCCTCGGCGCAGGGAGCACCATGCACTGCGGAGTGCCTTGGGGCATGCCACCCTTTTGGGAAGGAGAGAATTGCGCCCCGACGCCCCGCCGTTAGGCGCCGGCGCGAAGCTCGGCCAATTGTTGGGCAGTCCCCACGAGCCGGTCCCAATTCTCTTGGATATACTCCGGCGGGCCGCCGATTTCGGCCACCACGGTGGCGACCAGTTCGGTCGGCACCATTTCGATCGCGTCCCAGGGGCAGACTTTGAGGTCGTACGGGTTCGACTTTTTGCCGGGGATGTGGACGCAGACTTCGCAGCCGACGCAGCGTTCGAGGTCGATCTCGCACCACTGCTGCGTCCCCTTCACGATGCCGCGGTCGACCTTCATCAGCACGATGCAGTCGACGGGGCAGACCTCGAGACACGACTCGCAGCCGGTGCAGTTGTCGGCGTTGATGACCGCCAACTCCTTCGGAACTTTTTTCCGCGGACCTTGCTTTGCCATGTCGAACCGCCCGGACAAGAGGAGTGACCTTGTGAAAGCCTTCACAATGATAGGTGGTTTGGGGCCGAACGCCAATTCCGATGGCCTGAAATCGCCGCTGAAAGCTGCTTGACCCCCGGCGGGAGGGGGCCCAAACTCGCAGATTCCGGCTCGCCTTTCCGCGGCGCGGCTCCTTTTCCGCCGGGCGATAGCAGTTTCTTCTCTCTAGCAGGACCAGATTATGTCCCCTCTTGTTCGGTTGGCTGGCATCGTGGCGTTGGGATTCGCGTTGCCGCTGGCAGTTCGGGCCGCCGAACCGCTTACCGCCACGGGGGTGATTCATGGCGATCAGAATGGCGGGACGATCAGCCGGCATTTGTACGGGCACTTTGCCGAGCACCTTGGCCGCTGCATTTACGACGGGTTGTGGGTAGGAACCGATTCGAAGGTGCCGAACACGGGCGGCGTTCGCAACGACGTGATCGCGGCGCTCAAAAATCTGAAGATCCCCAACCTCCGCTGGCCCGGCGGCTGTTTTGCCGACGACTACCACTGGCGGGACGGCATTGGGCCGGTCGGCGAGCGGCCGCAGACGATCAACATTCATTGGGGCCAAGAGGTCGAGACGAACGCGTTTGGCACGCACGAATTTTTGGCGCTGTGCGAATTGCTCGACGCCGAACCGTACCTCGCCGGCAACGTCGGCAGCGGCACGCCCGAGGAGATGCGCGATTGGATCGAGTACCTCACGTTCGACGGGAACAGCGAACTCGCCAACTTGCGGCGGAAGAACGGTCGTGACAAACCGTGGCGGATCGAGTTCTTCGGCGTCGGCAACGAGAACTGGGGCTGCGGCGGCGCGATGCGGCCGGAGTATTACGCCGATCTTTATCGCCGATACGCCGAGTTCTGCCGCGACCTGTCGGGCAACCGGCTCACCCGCGTCGCGTGTGGGCCGAACGGTAACGACGGGAATTGGACCCGCACGGTGATGGAGCGGATCGGCGGGCGGATGCAGGCGCTGTCGCTCCACCAGTACACGCTCGCGGCGCCATGGAACAGCAAGCGGCCGGCGACCGGGTTCGACGAAGCGGCGTGGTTCGCGATCGTCCGCGACTCGCTCGCGATGGAGAAGACGCTCGACGACACCGAGGCGATTATGGACAAGACCGACCCGCAGAAGCGGATCGGGTTGTTCGTCGACGAGTGGGGAACTTGGTACGAAGCCGAGCCGGGCACGCCAGGCTACGCGCTCTTCCAGCAGAACACGCTGCGGGACGCGATGGTGGCGGGGCTGAGCCTCAACATCTTTCACGACCATTGCGAACGGGTTCGCATGGCGAACATTGCCCAGGTGGTGAACGTGCTGCAGGCGATGATCCTCACCGAGGGTGACAAGATGCTGCTGACGCCGACCTATCACGTGTTCGAGATGTACAAGGTGCACCAGGACGCGACGCGGCTGCCGCTGGAATTGAAATCGCCTGAGTATCGGCACGGCGATCAAGCGATTCCGGCGGTGAGCGCCTCGGCGTCGCGCGATACAGCGGGCAAGGTGCATGTGTCGCTGGTAAACGTGCATCCGACGGCGGCCGTGACCGTGACGTGCGAACTGGCCGGCGTCGCCGCGAAGGGGGCGACGGGGCGGGTGCTCACTGGCGACAAGCTGGATGCTCATAACACGTTTGCCGATCTCGATGCGGTGACTCCGAGGGAGTTTGCAGGCGCCAAGGTGGCGGATGGCAAGCTGACGGTGGAGTTGCCGGCGAAGTCGGTCGTGGTGATTGAGTTGGCGGAGTGATCGCTGGCATTAGCGTCGTGTCGTGTCGCGATGTGTCGCATTTCTCGTTTTTGGCGGCACTAGTCGTAAGTTCCGTGCAGCGTTGCGGTTGCAGTGTCGCGTCGGCTGTCGCCGGCGGCACCTTTCGGTCGGCTGTCGCTTTGTGTCGTGTTTCGCGTTTTTGGCGACATAAATCTAAGTTGTTGCTGCGATGGTCCTTATCGCCGGCTTGGCGGCGACAGATGTCGCGACAGTTTGTTTTCCCGTTGCTGCGGTGAACATGCTGTTGCATTGCGCTTTGTTCTAGGCGGCCCACTAGCCGGACCGCCACGCGGTCCGGTGGTAGTTCGTTTGAGATGGCGAATCGTTCGCGCTGCAGCCCGGAGGGCGTGGCCCTCCGGCTAGCGGTTGATGCTTCATCGCTGATTGTGGACAGCGTGCAGTTCTGAGTGAGATCGAGCCTAGCAGAATGGGTGGCCCAGTTTCGACAAGAAAGTTTTTGGATTTGTGGGAGTGAAAATAACCGTTGCGTGGCCGATTTTGTCGGGTTGACGCCACATCAGCGAAACATCGCGCGTATTGCGGATGTTCTTTAACGACTCTATCTTCTCGGTTTCGGCGAGTGGCCGTACGAAACGCGAGGAGGAAGGATGCTCGATCGTCTGCGTCGGCTCATTGAGGAGAATGACTCGCCGGCGGGGCGGGCGTTTGATTTGACGATTCAAGCGTTGATCGTCTTGTCGCTGGTGACGTTTTCCATTGAGACGCTGCCCGATCTTTCGCCGCGAGCGCAGCGGTGGCTTTACGGGATCGAAGTCGCGACCGTGGCGGCGTTTACCGTCGAGTATTTGCTACGGCTGGCGTTAGCGGAGCGGAAGTTGCACTTTGCATTCAGCTTCTTTGGCATCGTCGACTTGCTCGCGATTTTGCCGTTCTTCATTGCGACGGGCGTCGATCTGCGTTCGATTCGCGCCTTTCGCTTCCTGCGGCTGTTTCGCGCCTTCAAGATCGTGCGTTACAGCAAGGCGATCCGCCGCTTTCATCGGGCGTTCGTCATTGCCCGCGAAGAGCTTGTGTTATTCGTCATCATCACGCTGATGTTGCTCTATTTCTCAGCCGTCGGGATTTACTACTTCGAGCACGAGGCTCAACCAAAGCAGTTCGCCTCGGTGTTCCACAGCTTGTGGTGGTCGGTGGCGACGCTCACGACGGTCGGTTACGGCGACATCTACCCGGTGACCGTCGGCGGCAAGATTTTTACGTTCGGCGTGCTGCTGATTGGGCTCGGCATCGTCTCGGTGCCGGCGGGGTTGGTGGCGTCGGCGCTGTCGAAGGCGCGGGCGATGGAAGATGCGAGCGAGAAGGCTTCTGAGATGCGGAATCGTTAGTCCTCAGAGCCGCTTTCGACGCATGATGACGTAGCGTCGGTCGTCCATGCTGAGTTTCTCGAGGTCGATTCGCACGGTTTTGCCTTCCGGCGTGGCGAGCACGACTCGTTTCTTCTCTTCTTTGATGAAGCGCGCAACTAACGTGAAGCGGCCGTCGCTGCTTGTCCATGTTCTGAATGGTTCGTCTGCCCGCAACGCTAGTAGATTTTCTCTAGCTTTTTTCGCAGAGGAAGTTGAGGGCCAATGGCGGATTACGCGGTGGTATTCAGTGGTCGCGAGGTAATAGTCCTTGGAACTTGCTGCCGCAAGAGCCTTGGTGAACAGCTCGCTCGCGTCCGACTCGTTCTTCGCTATTTTCGCGTCGGGTTTTTCGCCTGCATCGCTCCCAGAGTTTTTACTGGCGTCATCAGCATCGAATCCTAGCAGAGATGACCAGGATCGTGAGTCGCGCGTAGTCGTTCGTGCACTCGTTCTAGCTTCAGTCGTTCTCGGCGAAGTGGGAGTGACGCGAATGCTTGGGGAGTACGACGAACTTGACGCGGAATAAGAATAGGACGATCGACCCGGGCTCGATCGGTAGTGCGGTCTAACATACGTGCCATCTTTGCGGTAATAGCCGCGGACATTCACGGCATGAGCGGTCCCGCTGCACGCGAGCGAGCAGAGTAGCGCGGCGCTAAGCAGTATGCATAGCCGAGCGGTGAGATTCATCGCGTCACACTCAAGGCTGTATTGCTGAGGAGACGACGAGTCCGAGCGAGACGATTACAGCTGCCAGGATGATGGCGATGGGAATATTCCCATTCTTGACCAGCTGCCATTCGTCGACGCCACGGGTTGCCAGCGTGAAGAGTTTTAATGCGATGACGATGCCAGCGCCCATGGCAACGGAACCAACAATTGCCCATCCGAAGGTAATTGCGTAGGCTCTGAGTAATTCTTGCATTGAAAACTCCACTAATGGGGTCGAGAGAGACGGATAGGCGATTGCAGTTTAACGGAAGTTGTGTCGTTGGCAATTGCGCGGAGCGGGGTGTGCAACCCCTACAGGGTTGTAGCTGGCGAGGCGGCGGGGTTACCCAGGGTAGATTGCTGACGCAATCAACCCTGGGCTGAGATATGGAACCCCGTTGGGGTTCTCGGAGCTTGTGGGGATTGCGGCGGCGAGAGTCGAATGGGCTAGGAACTGAGGAGGAGCGTGAGTTGCTTCACCAACAAGCTGCAAGCCTGAGCCGGCGCATCGGCGAGAATGACTCGAAGCGGATCGAGCTTGAGCGGTCGCTGGCTGAGGTCGCAGGTGTCGTTTCGGCGGAGCATCGTCGGTTGAGGTGTCGCCAATTGCAGCAGGCCATGCGTCGACCAGCCGAGTCGTTCAACCTTTGGCCGCTCGGCCTCATACTGGTGGGAGGCGTGTTGGCTGGTTCGCCGGCGTTTGTGTTTTGGAAGCTGGCGGGAGGTTCGTATGCGATCGCTTTCGCGGCGTTTTTGGTTAGCGCCGGCGTGGCGGCGTCGACGCTGGCATGGCTCCTGTTTACGTCGAGGGCGCGCGAACTAAACGAGATTATTGAGCATACGGCGTCGCGCTTGCGAACCGCGCGAGAGACTGGAAATAGGTTGCAGGCCGAACTCGCGGACGTTCGTCGCCTGCTCGCGACGGATACGCAAGCACTCGACGCAATTCGGCAATCGCTGCAGTTTCAGCGCGAGACGCTGCTGCGGGAGAATTGGAAGGCGATGCGCGGACTGGAGTGGGAAGACTTCTTGGTGCGAGCCTTTCGGTTGCTCGGCGCCGCCGTGCAGCCAACCGGAACCAGCGGCGACCAAGGAGTCGATCTCATTGCGACGATCGGCCCGCGGTGCTATGCGATTCAGGCCAAAGGATACGTGAGCTCGGTCGGCAATGGCGCCGTTCAGGAAGCGGTGGCCGGAATGGCGCACTACCGGTGCAACGCGTGCGCGGTGATCACGAATAGCCGGTTCACTGCAAGTGCGATGGCGCTGGCGGGAAGTAATCGGTGCCGAATGATTGGCGAGGACGAGGTGCCGGCGTTGGTGCTGGGGCAGTTGGCTTGGTGATATTCGGGGTAAGATGCAACCCCTTCATGGTTGTGAACATCGAGGGGCGAAGTTACCCAGGGTAGATTGCTGTTCGCAATCAACCCTGGGCTGGATGTCTGAACCCCGTTGGGGTTCGGAATGACGCAGTGCCGCATCCCGCTGAAGCGCTGGACCATCGTTAGCTCCGGGGCATCGCAATCGCTGGACTACAAGGTTGCAGGGTAGCGGCCAAGGAAACAATATCGCAATCGATTGGGCGAGCGAACGGAAATCGAACGCTGCAGGCGTTCCAGCTTCCAGCCCGGGGTTGATCGCGTCGCGATCTACCCCGGGACTGCGATCGATTCACATGTTCAACTCTGAAGGAGTTGCGTCAGTCCCAAACGTAGCGCTCGTCGAACTCAACGTCGTACCGCGTCAGCAAGGTGCGAAATTCGTCCTGGAACGAAACCTGGCGGTGATGCTCTTCCTGACGGGCGATGTACTTACGCACCGCGGCGACTTGCGAGGCGCCGATCGAGAAGGCGCCATAGCCGTTTTGCCAGGCGAAGTTTGCGAAGACGGGGTCGGCCCGTTGGAGCCAGAGCGTGGCAGCACGTTTGGTTTCCTTCACGACGTTGGCGACCGTCTGCGTGCGAGCAAGCGTTGAGAGCAGGTGGACGTGATCGGCAACGCCGCCGACGATGAGCGGTTGGCAATCGAGATTCGCGAGAATGCCGCCGAGGTAGGCGTGAAGTTCGGCGCGGAGTTCGCGATCTGTGAGAGCGCCGCGACGATCTTTCGTGGAGAAGATCGTGTGGATGAGGATTCTGGAGAGTGATTGCGCCATATGGCCATCGTGATTGTGGCCGTTTTGGATTGCAAGTTAATTTATTGGGGATGTGCGAGGGCGCTGGGGGAGAGATGCAACCCTTTCAGGGTTGCGGTTTTGAGGCGGCGTGGGTTACCCAGGGTAGATTGCTGCGCAATCAACCCTGGGCTGGATGATGGAACCCCGTTGGGGTTCGGGATGCAGCATCGCAGTACTCACGCCTAATCGCCGGACTATAGGGTCATGGCAGTATCGCAGGGCGATCGGGTGAATCGCTCAACATCGAACGCTGGATGCATAAACCCCGTTGGGGTTCGGGGGGGCGGCGCGCTTCGCTATGCGAAGAACATGCGCTGCAGATCTAGTGTGAAGACGAACAGCATCAGCGAGATCAGGAAGACGAAGCCGACGGTTTGCATTGTCATCACGACGCGTTCGCTTGCGGGGCGGCCGCGGAGGCCTTCCCAGGCTAAGAAGACCATGTGGCCGCCGTCGAGCATGGGGATTGGCAGGAAGTTGATCACCGCCAGGTTCGCGCTGAGCATCGTCAGGAAGATCAGCAGTTTGCCCCAGCCTTGGAAGGCCGAGTAGCCGGCGGCTTGGGCGATGGTGAGCGGGCCGCCGAGCATCGTCACCGGGACTTGGCCGCTGCCGAGCTTGCTGAGGAAGCGGTAGACCATCGTCAGCGAGCGGACCGTTTCGGTACGACCGCGCGTGGCGGCTTCGCTCCAGGTTTCCGCGATGCGGATGCGTTGGATCGATTTCAGGATGATGCCGCGTTCGACGGAATAGAAGTTTTCGCTGGGAACGGGGGTAAGCGTTGCGTCGAGCACTTCACTGCCGCGCTTGTAGGTGAGCTTCAGTTGCGTGCCGTGCGGCAAGTTTTGGAGTTGAGAGAGGACCCACGGCAGGCCGTAGCTATCTTTCTTGTCGCCTTGGCTGAGATCGAATTTCAGCACCGGCGGTTTGTCCTTCATGTCGGCGGGAGGAATGAACTCGGCGGACTGCAGTTCGTCGGCTTCGAGGAAGCCGGCCTCAGCGGCAGGGCTGCCGGGCTTGGCTTCGCTGACGACGGTGAGCGCGCGGTAGGCGACGCCGAGAGCGGGCGCGGGAATGGGATCGTTGCCGGCGATCGGCTCTTCGATCCAATCGACTTTGCGGAGCGGAATCGTCAGCTCCTCGGTTCCTTGGCGACTTTCATCGCCGGCGCCGCGGCGGACGGTGAGTTTGATTTCTTTGCCGGCGTCGCCGAGCTCGGCGAGGGCGGCCGGCAGCAGGAGGGGATCGCGGGTGAGCGACGGGGCGTCGTCGCCGGCGTCGGCGGCGACGATGCGTTCGATGAAATCGCCGACCTTGAGGCCGGCCTTCGCCGCGGGCGAATCTTCTTGCACCGCGGTGATCTTGCTCATCTGCATCACCAGACCGGTGGTCAGTTCAAGCTCCGGTTCAATGACGACGTCGACTTTCTTGCCGCCGGTTGGCTCGGCCTCGGGCTTGTCGGCAGGACGCGTAGCGCCGCGCAGGACGGTGAGCGTGACGGGCTTATCGGACTTCTTCAGCAATTCGGCGACGTACTGGCGGTAGTTCGCGACTGGCGTGCCGTCGACAGCGAGGATTTCGTCGCCGAGTTCGAAGGCGGGAGTCGCTTTGCCGGCGGCGGTGTGCGGGGCCAACATCGCCGGCGGAGCGACTTGCAGCGAGCGGCCGCTCGCAATGCCGACGCGGGCAAGCTTTTCACCTTTTTCCGGGACGAGTTGCAACTTGACTTGCTTGCCGTCGCGTTCAATGACAAATGGAAGACCGTTCTCGAGGTCGCCGAGGGTGACGCTGCCCATCAGTTCTTCGAGGAACGACGGCTTCACAATGTCGTCGATTTGGACGATTTCGTCCCCGGGCATGATTGCTTCGCGCCAGGCCGGCGAACCGGGGGCGGTGCGGGAGACGAACGACGGTTCGTAGGGGACGCCGATCTTGTAGGCGACCGTGGCGAAGATGAACGCGAAGATCACGTTCATGATGACGCCGGCGGAGATGATCGCCATCCGCTGCGGGACGCTCTTGGCCAAGTAGCTGCGGCGGTCGACGACGTAGCTTTTGCCGTCGGGGCCGACAATGGTCTTCGAGTCGGGCGAGTTGCCGGCGACTTGCGATTCACGGAGTTGTTCGTTGATGTTCGAGGGATCGTCGTCCTGGCCGAGCATGCGGACGTAGCCGCCGAGCGGGAGGATGCCGATGCCGTACTCGGTTTCGCCGATGGTGATCGGCGGCCCGATGGTGCGCGGAATGCCGATGCCGAAGATTTTGAACTCGCCCTCGCGGCCGAGCATGTTATTGATCATCGCTCCGAGGGGGACGTCGAAGCCGATGTAGAACTTGGGGCATTTGACGCCGCACATTTTGGCGACGGCGAAGTGTCCGAGCTCGTGGACGAAAATGACCGTGCCGAGGCCGGCGGCGACCATGAGGATGACGAGCAGCAAGTTACCCAGGGCGGCGAAGTCCATCGCCGCGATCAAGCACATACCCACCGAGATATCTCCTGCCGTGCCCAGCGATCCAGCTTCAGTAGCGCATCGAGCGTCGGGTTTGGTTCAAAGTGATGCGCCGAGAGCACGCTGCGGCATGCTGGCACGATTTCCGTGAAGTGTAGCTCACCGTCGAGGAAAGCCCCTACAGCCGCTTCATTCGCGGCATTCAGCACGGCGCCGGTGGTGCCGCCTGATTTAGCGCATTCCTCGCCGAGGGCGAGCGCGGGGAAGCGTTCGCGATCGGGCGGTTCGAATTCGAGTTTCAGCGGTTGCCGCCAATCGAACCGCCGCGCGACGCCGGGGGCGCGATGCGGGTATTCGAGGGCGTATTGAATCGGCAGCCGCATGTCGGGAGGACTCATTTGCGAAACCACCGAGCCGTCGATGAACTCGACCATCGAGTGGACGATCGACTGCGGGTGGATGACCACCGAGATCCGTTCGCCTTCGATGTTGAAGAGCCAACGGGCTTCGATGATTTCGAGGGCTTTGTTCATCATCGTCGCCGAGTCGATGGTGATTTTCGGGCCCATTTGCCAGGTGGGATGGGCGAGCGCTTCGGCGACGGTGACTTGTTGGAGTTCGACGGGTGACAGGTGTTTGAACGGCCCGCCACTGGCGGTGAGGATCAGCCGCGAGACTTCGCTTGGCTGGCCAGACTGGAGGGCTTGGAACAGGGCGCTGTGCTCGCTGTCGACGGGCAGCAACGGGCTACCAGACTTACGGGCAAGTTCGCCGATCAGTTCGCCGGCCATCACCAGCGTCTCTTTATTCGCCAGGGCGACGGTTTTCTTGGCTTCGACGGCGGCCCAGGTGCTCGCGAGGCCGGCGGACCCGACGATCGCAGCGAGGAGGACGTCGACATCGGCTTCACCGGCAACGCGAACGAGCGCGTCGGGGCCGGTGAGGAGCTCGCACTCTTTGGGCAGGTCGGACCAGTCGTACTGCTTGGCGGCGCGGGCGTCGCAGGCGATGACCCAGCGTGGGCGGTGTTTTTTGGCTTGCTCGACGAGTTCGTCGAGCTTCGAGTGGGCTGAAATCGCTACGGCCTGCAGTCGTCCCTGGCTCGCCGTGATCACATCGAGGGCGCTGGTGCCAATGCTGCCGGTAGAACCGAAGACCGCGACGCGTTTCGGGGAGGAGGGCATAAGGGTGCGGGGCAAGGTGTGGAGGTGACTTCGCGAGGGCGTCTGGGCGGCGATTCGCGGGCGTCGGGCGCTGACTTAGCGCTCACGGCGCCGGCTCCGCGGTTTGATAGGAACAATCGTTCGAATCGCACCCGGAAACGGGAAAGCAGCCGCACCATGCCGCGGGGATCGACGTAGGAGGAGCGTCGGCGAGACAGCAGTGCCGGCTGGGGTGGCAGGCGGGCGATCTCGTCTGCCGCCCCGCAAGGCGTCGATCGGGACGCAGCATTTTAGGGATGGCCGAGAATCGCGACAACCCGCGTTGGGAGTCGCCGGCGGCCCGGGGAGGCTCCCTTTCCGCGCCGCAAGTGCTATCCTACCAATAGTTAAGAGCGGCGGCCGAGCTGCGCCGGGGCGGTGATTGCCCCGATCGAGCCGGCTGCCGTACGATTTAGCCGCCTCCGCATGGTGGCTTTGAGAAATTCGACCCACCTCACGGCCGTCTCCAAGCGGCCGTGCTATTCCTGCCAAGGCATCGATCCATGGATCAACCGAAGGACGCTCCCAAGACTCCCAAGAAGCCTGCCGACAAGAAGGCCCCGCCGCAGAACAACAACATGTTGTGGTATCTGCTCGGTCTTGGCGTGCTGCTGCTGTTGCTGGTCACCGTGTGGCAGACGCAGAGCAAGCTGATGATCGGTTGGAGCGACTGGGAAAAGCTGGTCGTCGCCAGCAAGCCCGACGCGCCAAAAGACGCTGACCGCTACATCACTTACGAAGACAAGACGGTGAAGCCGTCGATCCAGTGGCGTCTCAAGGAACCGACAAACATCTACGTCGGCGCCACCGAGGTGAGCGGTACCGTGATGGCGCAGCAGAAGAAGGCGTCGGAAGATGGCAAAGAGAGCATCCTCAACCCCGAGACGCAGTGGCGCGAGTGGGCTCCGACCAGCTTCCGCGTGGCGTCGTACCCCAACATGATGCCGGCCGCGCTGGATCTGTTGTCCGCGAATAAAATCTCCGACTACAAAATCGAAGAGCAGCCGAGCCAGTTGATCGCCTACATCCCAGTGCTGGTGCTGACCGGCATGTTTGTGATGTTGATGATCGTGATGCTCCGCCGCATGGGCGGAGCTGGTTCGCCGATGGCGTTCGGCCGCAGCCGCGGCAAGCTCATCGCGCAAGAAGACATTGAAGTGACCTTCGACGACGTCGCCGGCATCGAAGAAGCCGTCGACGAACTGCGAGAAGTGGTCGACTTCCTGAAAAATCCCGAACGCTACCATCGCCTTGGCGGTCGCATTCCGAAGGGCGTGCTGCTCGTCGGCCCTCCGGGCACGGGCAAGACGCTGCTCGCCAAAGCCGTCGCCGGGGAAGCGGGCGTACCGTTCTTCAGCCTCAGCGGTTCGGACTTCGTGGAAATGTTCGTCGGCGTCGGCGCCGCCCGCGTCCGCGACATGTTCCAACAAGCGGAACAGCGGGCTCCGTGTATTGTGTTCATCGACGAACTCGACGCCCTCGGCAAGACCCGCGGCAGCGGCCAGATCGGCGGCCACGACGAACGCGAACAAACGCTCAATGCGTTGCTGGTCGAGATGGACGGCTTCGGCACGAACAGCGGCATTATCATCATGGCCGCGACCAACCGCCCGGAAACGCTCGACCCCGCGCTGTTGCGTCCCGGTCGGTTCGACCGCCACGTGTTGGTCGATCGTCCCGACGTGAGCGGCCGCGAGGAGATCCTCGAAGTCCATTTGCAGAAGATCAAGGTCGACGAAGACGTCAACGTGAAGCAGGTCGCTGCGATCACGAGCGGCTTCGTCGGAGCCGACTTGGCGAACATCGTCAACGAGGCCGCCTTGCTCGCCGCCCGCAACGGCAAGAAGGCGGTCGGCATGAAGGAACTCAACGAAGCGGTAGAACGCTCGAGCGCCGGTCTCGAGAAGAAAAGCCGCATCATGCAGCCCGAGGAAAAGCTGCGGGTGGCGTACCATGAAAGCGGTCACGCCCTCGTCGCTTATTCGCTGCCGAACACCGATCCGGTGCACAAGGTCTCGATCATTCCGCGCGGGCTCGCCGCCCTCGGTTACACGATGCAGCGGCCTGAGCAAGATCGGTTCCTGATGACCAAGAGCGAACTGGAGAGCCGCATTCAGGTGCTGCTTGCGGGTACGGTGGCCGAAGAAATGGTGTTCGAAGACATCAGCAGCGGCGCCCAGAACGACCTGGAGCGTGCGACCGAGATCGGCCGCAGCATGGTGATGGACTTCGGCATGAGTCGCCTCGGCCGCGTCAACTTCCGCGAGAGCAATCGTAGTCCGTTCCTGGCAACCGGCGGCGACTTCGGTCGCACCAGCACGCACAGCGAGCAGACGGCCCGCGAGATCGACGAGGAAGTGAAGCGGATCTTGGATGAAGGTCTGGAACGGGTTCGCCACATCCTCGGCGAACGCCGTCACACGCTCGAGGCGGTGACGAAGGCGCTGATGGAGCAAGAGACGATCGACTCCGACGTACTGCGGCAGATCATCGACGAGACGACCTCTGGAGCGCGGATCGTGCCCGGGACGGCCGTCGAACCGAAGCGTCCGTCGCGAATTAAGGCCGATGAGCCGTCGAGCTCGGCCACGACGGAGAAGGACGCGGGGGGGATGTAAACTCCGCGTTCGACGTGCCAGCGAACATGCCAGCGATTAGCCCCCGGTTCTTCAAACCGGGGGCTTTTTTTTGATGGACGCATCGACCCCCTTCACGTCGCCAAGTCGTCCATAGTCAGCGGCCGGGGGCTAGTTTTGTTTGGTCGACTTCGAATCGCGTTCTCGCGGCGACTAAGGTTTCGACTTCCGTCTTCCATGCGTCGGGAACTGCGGCTGCGTACTTCTTTCCGCTGCCGTAGAGCATCAGCCAATTCGGCAGCAGGTGATGCCAGGAGGCTCGCTTAAAGCTCTCCCATCGCAGCACGCGGCGTCGCACGATGACGCCGTGATCGCCGAGTAAGATAGGCCGCGCTTGGGCGAATGGCCGGTACAGGAAGTGGGTCGCGGCGACCATCATGAATCCGAAAATCCCGCCGAAGCAGATCGCGGGGAGGACTCCGGGGCCGCTTTGCATGTCGATCAAAGTCAGCGTGAACAAAACTGCCATGGATAGCGATAAGATCAGGAGCGACGCGAAGAAGAGAAACGCAAACGTGGCGATGATGAGCGCCGCGTTCGAATCGTTGCGTAGGTCGGGGCGTCGCAGCGTGAAGCGGATGGGACCGGCCAGCGTGAGCCGTCGCCTGTGCGCTCGCCATTGAAACGCCAAATAGGAAATGTGCGCCGCAGCGATCGTTAGCCAGCAGGTCAGTAGCGTCGCTCGCGACCCTTCAGGCGCCGCCCGGTATGCCATCCCAGCGGCGGCCGCCACGACGGCGCCGATGGCCGTGACGATGAGGAGCGTTCGCAGCGAGAATTTTGAGCCCGGCGACGCGTCATTTAGCCCCCGGTTCTTCAAACCGGGGGCGACGGCGGCATCCGGCGCGCTCGCGGCCGCTTGTTGCGGCGACGTTTGCATTATTGGAAGAGCATTTCGGCGGGCGATGCGTGGCGACCCCCGGTTTGAAGAACCGGGGGCTAAGGGGTTGATTGTGATTCGGACGCTGCTGCGGTGTCGATGAATTTCGTTTTGATGCGGACGAACGCTTCAACGGCTTCGTGCTGTTCTTCACGCACGTCGATGTAAATGTCGCCGCCCATTTGTTTCAGTCTCATGACTCCAGGTCGATCGGAAATCCAATTGGCGCTCCGAATGAATTTCCACGGCGAATAGATGGCGCCGGCGATGGATTTGTCGCAGAGGTAAACAGGACGTTGCAACAAGAGTCGCATCGCGCCTCCCAATACGAAGCCGATGAACAGGCCGTTGAAGACGGCGTGCGCCATGAGGAGGTATGTCGACGCCCACCGGCCGGTGCGGACGACAGTCAGTGATTGCAGCACAACGGCAACGACTATCAGCAGCAACGCGAATACTAGGCCTGCCCGGTTGCCGCTGGGGATCCATTTGCTGCGGCCGATCGCGGTGACTGTGTAGGCAATCGCTCCCGCCTCGGAGGGAATTCGCTCGAGTCGCCGCCAATGATAGACGGTCGTGCACGCGCCGAAGAGGAGCATCGTACTCCAATTCAGCAGTAGAGCGACTTGAACCGACGGCGATTGCTCCCGCCAATAGGGCGCTGCTGCCGCGGCGCCGATTGCCAGCAGCGTCGTTGCGATCCCGATCGCACGCAGCGGAAAGCGTAGCGGGGAGTCGGTTGAGTCGTGGGCGGGAGTTTGGGATGTCATCGCTTCGCTGATGCTCAATTGCGTTGCGTGTTGCGGCGGCGTTTGCATTGTTGGAAGTGTTTTTCGGCGGGCAATGCGTGGCGACCCCCGGTTTGAAGAACCGGGGGCTAAGGAACCGGTTGCGATTCGTGAATTGGCGCGGGGACGATGAATTCGGCCTTGGTGCGGACGAAAGCTTCAACCTCTTCTCGTATCGAGGATGGTACGGCGAATTGGCAGTTCCACTTTTGAAATTGAAGCAGGAGCTGATTGGGATAATCGTCGTTCCACAAGGCGTGGCGGACCTGCGACCATTGCATCGCGCGGCGATCGAACATGACGCCCGTTTCGCCGATATCGACTCGACCGGAGTGAGTCCAAGGGCGGGTGACGTAATCGATCGCGGCGACCATGTAGGCGCCGATCGACGCCCCGGCGATGAATACAGTGACGCAAATACCTACGAACGTTGAAGTCGCCGATCCGTTGCGAAGTTGAAATTGCCCAAAAGTATGGGTCAGCACATAGGCGCTAAAGATGGAATAGAGCAGCACGACCCACGCGCACATAATGATAATGATTGATTCGCTAGAGCGATTGACTCGCTTTAGCTGGAATCGCACAGGTCCAACGAGTTTCTTGCGGCGAATCGAGCCGCGCCATTCGAAGAGCCCAAATAACGTCAAGGCAGTTAGGACCCCCGTCCAGAAGACCAAGACGGAACTTCGCGCCTCCGGATGCGCCTGGCGATAGAGTGGCCCGACGGTTGCGGCTAATAGCGCCAAACCGGTCGTCAGCAGCAACATCGCGCGCAGCGGGAACCGCATAACGGGCGCATGGAAAGTTTGCGCTTCGGTGAGCTCGATTTCTTGTGAGTCAGAGTTGCTCATTGTTAAGCTGCTTAGCCCCCCGGTTTAAAGAACCGGGGGCTAAGGGGTTGGTTGCAATTCGGGCGTTGGGGCGGCGCCGATAAATTTGGTTTTCGTGCGGATGAAGGCTTCGACGGCATTGCGTTCACGGGCGGGGACGTCGATGTAGATGTCGCCGTCGAAGCGGCGGAGTTTCATGATGCCGGGGCGGTCGATGATCCATTCAGCGTGGCGGATGAATTTCCAGGGAGCCACGTAGTTTGCCGCGAGCGGAATTCCGTCGTCGCACAGATACACCGGGCGGCGGACAATCGTAAAGACGCACCCGGAGATGCAGAGCCCCAGCGTGAGGCCTTGGTTCAGCATTGGCCCGAGCGCGTAATCGTCGACTTTACCTGCTAACCATGATGCGAGGAGCAGATAGCCAAGGGTAAACGTGATCCACAGATAGAAGAGCGATCGTCGCGAGCCAAAATACTTGCCATGCGGCGAGTAAACGACGTGCTGGATGTTGCGAGACTGTCCCCGTTGAAATGAGGCCCTCAGGCGCAGCCAGAATGACCCGGCTGTGAGCAGAGTGATCGTCGTCCACAAGATGAAGAGATTGTTTTGCCCGGCGGGACTTACCTGGCGGTAGTAGATTCCGCCGATTGCGGCAGCAATCGCGAATATGGCCGTGACGACCAGCATCGTGCGGATGCGGAATCGAATGACGGGGGCGAGCGGCTGTGGAACGGGTTCAGCGGACATCACGGGTCCGATTGTAACGCATGGGGCGGCTCCGGGCGCAGACGCTTCCGGCTCGGGGTGGGGGAGCGTTCAGTGATGAGCCGGGAGCGTTAGCGTCCGGAGGCTTCGCGAACAGCCTTCACGTGCGACCTTAGCGGTCAGCCGAACTTTTCCGCAATTTTCTAGACGCCATTGCAACCGCAATCAGAATGAGGTTATGGCTCACGCCCCTCTTCATTCTGCGGCCGAATCCGGCATTGGCGTCAAGCTCCTCATCGCGGGAGTGGCGGTCGTCGTCTTGGCTCAGTTTTGGTCGGCGGTGCCGATGGCCGGCGCGATTGGGCTGGTGGCCTGGGGTACCGTGCTGAACGTCTCGCAGCGGCGGGAACTGCTGATTTTGGCCGCTCTGATTTACACGCCGTTGGGGATTCTGGCCGTGATGTCGGAGGTCGACCTGGCGATGGATGCGTCGCTTGCCTGGGCGGTGCTCGCGGGGCTCGACGCGGCGGCGGCGATTACGCTGCTGTACCACCTGGCTTGCCGGACGGGTGATCTGTTGGCCCGCGGTTGAGCGCGCCGTTTGGCGTTGCGGCGATTTCTTTCGTAGCCCCGGGCTTTGCCCGGGGGTGGCGTGGCGTAACGCGCGGCGACGTCTGCCGGTGTGGTGAGCGACCCCCGGGCGGAGCCCGGGGCTAGGAAATCGTCGAACGCCCGGCATCCGTCAGTCCGCATTCGGTGTAACGCGGGCCGGCCGGTGAAGCGAGGTCGCCGCGGCTTGCCAAGTAACCTCGCGCTACCAAATCGCGAAGCGCGTCGTAGAGCCGCCCGATCTTTTCCTCTTCGTAGCCGGAGTTGCAGACGGCATCCTCTTGGGCTTCGCTCCAGGCGCCGTCACTTTCGACAATCGCCCGAAGTACGGCAGCGCATTTGCTGAATACCGTCGAGCCCGCCGACGTGCAACGCTCCACCGCTTGGAGGATGGCGAGTTCTTCGGCAGATAGAGACATGCCGTCTAAGTGGTCAGCGAAAACAGCTCAGGCCCGACGTGTTGCGTGACCACGGCGCCGAAGAGCGTGTGGGCGTTGGCGTCGTAGATCGAGATCGGCAGCGTTTGGCCGACTTGGCGGAGGTTGCCGTCGAACACGACGATCCGGTCGCACATTGTGCGGCCGACCAGTTGGGTCGCTTCGCCTGTTTCTTCGCGGCGTTCGGCGGCCTTGCTGCGGCCTTCGACCAAAATCGGAACTTGCCGGCCGAGGAATCGTTGGTTGTCCGCTTCGCAGATCTCGTTTTGGATCGCGAGCAGTTCGTTGTTGCGGACGCGCTTCGTTTCTTCCGGGATGTCGTCAGCGTACAGGTCGGCGCCTTTCGTGCCCGGGCGGACGCTGTATTTGAAAATGAAGCTGTTTTTGAAGCGGCACTCGCGGACGAGCTCGCACGACAGCTCAAAGTCTTCGTCGGTCTCGCCGGAGAAGCCGACGATGAAGTCGCTGGTGACCGCCGCCTCGGGGAGCCACTCGCGAATCCGCTGGTGCATCTCGCGGTAGTCTTCGATCGTGTAGCCTCGCTTCATCCGCTGGAGCATGCGGTTCGAACCGCTTTGCGCGGGGACGTGAAGATACTTGCACGCCTTCGGGAGATCGCGGACCGCGGCGAGCAGGTCGTCGGTCATGTCCTTCGGATAGTTCGTGACGAACTTGATCCGTTCGAGGCCGTCGATCTCGTGGAGCGAGTAGAGCAGATCGCTCATCCGCGTGGTGCGGTCGCCTTCGCGGTAGCGGTAGCTGTTGACCGTTTGGCCGAGGAGCGTGATCTCTTTGCAGCCTTCGTCGGCGAGCTGGCGGGCCTCGGCGATGATGTCGGCAGGGTGGCGGCTTTGCTCGGGGCCGCGGACGCTCGGCACAATGCAGTAGGTGCAGAACTTGTCGCAGCCGATTTGAATGCGGACGTACGCCTGGAACGGCGTGGGCCGCATCGTCGGATCGCGGAGCGGGTCGAAGCTTTCGTGGCTCCGTTCGATCTCGGTGCGACTGCCATCTTTGCGGCCGAGGCTGACTTCGAGCTGCTGCCCGCCGCCGGCGACGATCTTGTCGATCAGGTCGGGAACCTGATGCAGTTGGCCAGGGCCGACCACGAGGTCGACATATGGGGCGCGTTCGAAGACGGTGCGCTGATGGTTCTGCGCCATGCAGCCGATGACGCCGATGATTTTGTTCGGGTTCTGTTGCTTGGCGTTTTTCAGGCGGCCGAGGGCGCTGTAGATCTTCTCTTCGGCGTGTTCGCGGACGCTGCAGGTGTTGAAGAGGATCGTGTCGGCGTCGCCGGTGTCGTGGGTGAGTTCGTAACCCTGCTTGCGCAGGCTGGCGACGACGAGCTCGCTATCGAGCACGTTCATTTGGCAGCCGACGGTTTCGATGTAGAGCTTTTTGGTCATGCAAACGGGAGGGGTGAATGACGAATGACGAAATCCGAATGACGAATGGGAAGACGCGAGGCGCTTGGCTCATTCGTCATTCGGGCTTCGTCATTTGGTCATTGCCGCGGCCTAGGCGGCGTCGCGATCTTCTTCCTCTTCCGCGGCCGCGGCTGCCGCGACGGCTTGGCGTTCGAGTTCTGTGCGGAGGTAGCCGACGACCTCGTCGCGGCGGGTGATCATCAGCCGGACGAGGGTGACGATCGCCACGTAGCCGGCGACGGCGAACATCAGTAGGTCGAACCGATCAACCATCGCACGGCCCTCCTTTGCCGAGACGCGGACGCTTCCTGCGAACTTGCATCATAGCGTGAAATCGGCAGACGGGACGAGGGGACTTGCGTAGGGGCGGCGTGGGCTGCGCCCGCGGCTAAATGGGCGAGGTGGGGTGGTGAGCGGGAAGGGGTCGGGGGCCTTTTGCCACTGGCCGGCTTGCCGTGTGTAGAGCACTTCCAGTGGCAAAAGGCCCCCGACCCCGTTGGCTATGTACCCAGGCGAGCGCCTACGGGGAGTTGGTAGCCGCGGAGGAATTCGGCGGCATCCATGACTCGTTTGCCGGCGGGCTGGAGGGCGAGGATTTCGAGGGCGCCGGCGCCGGTGGCGACCAGGAGGCGGGGGCCGGCTTCGAGGACCATGCCGGGGGCCGCGGCGGGATCGGGGGAGGGGGAGACGACGCTCGTGCGGTGGAGGATGAGGCGGAGGGGTTCGCCTGCCCCGCGCTGCCAGCTCGTGTAGGCTCGCGGCCAGGGATCGAGGGCTCGAACTTGGTTTTTGATCGCTTGGGCGTCGCGGGACCAGTCGATGGCGCCGTGCTCTTTTTCGAGGCGGGGGGCTTTGCTGGCTTGTTGGCGGTCTTGTTTGATCGGCATTGCCGTGCCGGCGGCGAGGGCGTCGATCACCTGCAGGACCAAGTCGCCGCCGCGGGCCGCGAGGCGGGCTTCGAGCGTGCCGGCCGATTCGTCGGGGTCGATCGGCAGCACATCGATGCCGAGGCAGGGGCCGGCGTCGAGGCCGGCGGTCATCTGAATGACGGTGTTGCCCGTTTCGGCGTCGCCGTTGAGGACCGCCCACTGCACGGGGGCGGCGCCGCGGTATTTTGGCAAGAGCGAACCGTGGAGGTTGATGCCGCCGTGCGGGGCGACGGCGAGTGCGGCGGGCTTCAAGATTTCGCCGTAGTCGCAGACGACGAGCAGGTCAGGCTTCAGCGACTGCAACTCGGCGACAGCTTCCTCGCTGTTCACCGTTTCAGGTTGCCAGAGGGGGAGGGCGAGTTGTTCAGCGGCGACTTGCATCGGCGGCGCTTCGGGACGGCGGCCACGCGGGGGGCGAGTGACGACGCGCAGCACTTGATGCGACGACGCGACGAGTTGCCGCAACGTGGGAACTGCGAAGGGGCCGGTGCCGAGCATGACTAATCGCATCGCCGATGTCCTTAAAAATGCGTTGGCCGCGAAGAGACGCAGGAATCGCAAAAAGGAAAAACATTGCTCGCGTGCTTTGCGAGCTCCATGCTTTTCTTTTCGCGTCGTTTGCGCCTTCTCGCGGCCAAAAGAATTTACGTCCGCAGACGCACGAGTTCATCGATCCGCGCGGCGATTTGTTCGTCGGAGGGAAGCTCGCCGACGTTGCGACGGCTTTCGAAGTCGATTTCGAATTCTTCGAGTTCGCCCGAGATGTCGGCGAGTTCCGTCGGCGTGAGGCGATCGATGAACAGGCGGCCGTCGAGGTGGTCGGTTTCGTGTTGCACGACGCGCGCGAACAGGCCGTCGAGTTCGCCGGTGATTTCTTCGCCGGCGAGGTTGTAGGCCTGGACGGTGATCTTTTCCTTGCGCGTCACGGGTGCGTAGACGCCAGGGATGCTGAGGCAGCCTTCTTCGCGTTCGTGTTGCCCCGAGCCCTTGAGGATCACCGGGTTAATGAAGACATGCTCCGACTCTTTTTGCTCGGGGTCGCCCGAAGGATTGCAAACGAAGAGACGGTACGGCAAATCGACTTGGTTCGCGGCGAGCCCGATGCCGTCGTGCTCGTACATCAGCGCGAACATCTCGGCGACCATTTCCTTGAGCTCGGCGTCGACGCGCTTCAGCGGACGCGAAACGTAGCGAAGCGTCGGGTGGGGGTAGTGAATGATTTCGAGGCTCAAGGAGGTCACCTTCTCGCGTAGCGGCCGATTCGTAAGCAAATAGCGACTGAACGCAAAAAAATGTCGCCTTCGTTTAGTATATGGCGCCGGAGGCGGAGGGCGTAGGTGGGAATGGGGGCGTCGAAAGGGCCTACAATGCGTGGGTTCTGGGACGGGATTTATATGACGAAATGTGAACGCGGCGACGCATCAATGCAAAAACAGCCCCGACCTAGCTAGGTCGGGGCTGCTGGGGGAATCGCGCCGCGAGGGGGATCGCGGCGTCGATTGAATCAGCGTGGCGCTGGGCGAGCGCTACGTTTGCTTACCGCTGGGTGGGATACCACGGAGCACGGACGTAATAGACGCCGAACTGGGCGGTATCTTGTGGGTGGTGGGGCGTGTACGCCCACGGACCTGCGGCGCCTTGGCCGGCGTAGTTGCGGGTGTACTGGTGGTCGATCCGCGAGACGCGCATGCTCGGGGCGCCCCAGCTCCAGTTGGTTTGGAGCTGCGCCGTCGGCGGAACGACCAGCGAGGTCGGCACGCCGTAGTTGGTGTACGCATACTGGGCGTGCCAGTTGTACATGCTCGCGCGGCGGAGCGGTTTCAGGTACGGCATCTCGGCCGTGGCGATCGCCGGGCAGGCGGCGATGGCGGCGGCCACGGCCAGCGTGCAGGCGGCAAGCGACTTGTTCACGTGACGCTTCCTTTGTGTGGGGATGAAGCAGCCAGCGGGGGAGGCGGGCTGCGTTCAGTGATTTAGGTGGGACGCGTTGGGGCGGGGCTGGACTGGTCGCTTAAGCGACCAGTCCGATGTGGCGTGAATGTTTCAGGCATTCTCCAGACTGCCGTTTAGTGGCAGCAGAAAACGGGGTCGATGCCAGCCGCCCAGTGGTCGAGCCACAGGCCGCCCGTGCGGTAACGAACCTTCGACCGCGACCAGCCGGCGCCGGGGGCGTAGGCGTAGTTCGAGCGGGTGTGCTTGTAGGTGTACTCGTGCGGCATGAAGGGCTGGTACGTCGTGTAGGTATGGCCAACGTACGCCGGCACCGGACGGGGTGCGATGTACATCGCCGTGGTCGTGCCGCTCGGATCAGGACCTTCGTAGAAGTTGTAGAACAAGTCTTGCTTGTTCTGGTAGCTGATGACGCGCTTGTAGAGGCCTTCTTCAGCCTGGGCTGACGAGGCGACCGACGCGACGACGCCGGCGGCGACGAGCGCGAGTGCCATGACGCGAATCGACATGAAACGCTCCTTCGTTTGGAGTTCGGGGAGTATTCGGTTGGGGGCAGGTAGGTGGGAAGGCGGAGCTTCCCGGTGGGGCTGGACTGGTCGCTTAAGCGACCAGTCCGAAGTGCGAGGGGATGGCCCTCGCGGGTGGGCGGGTACGGAGGGGAAGCTCGACCCTGGCCAAGCAGGCCGGTTGATCGAAAAGTCCCCCTCGTTGTTCTGTGTGTCGGATCATCCGGGCTGTGACGATGAGTTTTTGTGTGCCAGCCGTAACACCCGCGCCGCTTATGCCGGTGGTAGCATGCCGCAGCGGGTGGGAATCGCCGGATTCGGCCGCTACAATCGCTGCGATCGCCACCTTTTGACATGCGGCGAATCGTGGGCTTGCGATTGCCGATAGGGGCGTTGGAGCTTGGTTCCGCCAAGAGAATTGTGGGAGGGGTCTCCGACCCCGATGCGGCGCGGCGAAGGCGCAGCGGCTTGGTGTGGGAAGCGGAATCGTCGTCGGAGACGCCTCCCACAGAATACTTTCATCACGAAGAGACCTCGCGCGTCGACCTGCTTGGTCGACCGACTCGAACAGGAGTAGTCGCCTTGGCGACCCGCAAACCGATTCAGAAGCGTTCCGTCCCGGCCTCGGCGACGAAGAAGAAAAAGGCTCCGGCGGCGGCGAGCACCGCCAAGCGGAAAGCCGCGCCGAAAGCTGCCGAGGCGGAGGCCGAGGAGTCGGCTGGCGCAGAAGACGCGGCCGCGGAAGCGGATGACGCCGCCGATGAGGCCCCGGCTGGGGGGAAGTCGACCGGTCGTCGCGCGACCGCGCAGTCGATGGCGTCGAAGCAGCGCGACATCTCGGTGAGCGAGTTCTTTGCGAAGAACCGCCACTTGCTCGGGTTCGACAACCCGCGGAAGGCGCTGCTCACGACAATCAAGGAAGCGGTCGACAACTCGCTCGACGCGTGCGAAGAGGCGGGCATTCTGCCGGAGATCTGGGTTCACATCGAGCAGACCTCGACCGACCGCTACAAGATCGGCGTGCAGGACAACGGGCCGGGCATCGTCAAGAAGCAGATTCCGCTCATCTTCGGCAAACTGCTCTATGGTTCGAAGTTCCATCGGCTGCGGCAGAGTCGTGGTCAGCAGGGCATCGGCATTAGCGCGGCAGGCATGTACGGCGTGCAGACGACCGGCAAGCCGGTGAAGATCATCTCGCGGATCTCGGCGAAGAAGCCGGCACACTACTACGAAATTCAGATCGACACGAAGCGCAACGAGCCGAAGATTCTCAACGGCGGCGGCGAAGGGGTCGACATCGCTCCCGGCGACAAGGGCGCTAAGGATATCGAGAAGCACGGCATTGAGTGGGTCGATCAGCCGCACGGCACGCGGGTGACGATCGAACTCGAAGCGAAGTACAACCGCGGCCGCGGCAGCGTCGACGAGTATTTGCACCAGACGGCGATTGCGAATCCCCACATCACGCTCCACTATACGGACCCTGAGGGGAGCACGCGCGACTATCAGCGGGCCGCCGACAAGCTGCCCCCGGAGCCGAAGGAGATTCTGCCGCATCCGTACGGCATCGAGCTTGGTCGCCTAGCGGCGATGCTCGCCGAAGCTGAGGGGATGTCGATCACGCAGTTCCTGTCGACGAAGTTCTCGCGGGTGTCGCCCGCTGTGGCGAAGAAGATTTGCACGACGGCGAAGGTCTCGCCGCGGGCGATGACGCGCAAGCTGGGGCGGCCTGAGGCGGAGGCACTATATCACGCGATTCAGGCGACCAAGATCGCACCCCCAGCGACTGATTGCATTTGCCCCATCGGCGAAGAGCTGCTGCTGAAGGGGCTCTACCAAGTCGTGCCGGGCGAGTTTTACTGCGCGGCGACGCGGCCGCCGTCTGTCTACCGCGGCAATCCGTTTCAAATCGAAGTCGCGCTCGCCTACGGTGGCGCGGCGGCGACGCAGAACGTCGACAAAGAATTGCTGTCCGACTTGCTGGAAGAGACTGACGCCCGCACGATTCGGCAGTTTTTGATCAACACGTTCAACGGGCTCGGCAGCGACGCGGCGGATCGCATCATGAAGGCGGCGGCGCTCGGCACGCGGCAGACCGCCAAGCAGCTGAAGCCGAAAGAGCAAGAGCGGTTGCTGCAGGCGATGCAGAACGTGAACGTCGCCGAAGGCCAAACGATGGAAGTGATGCGGTATGCCAACCGCGTTCCGCTGCAGTTCCAGCAAGCGGCGTGTGCAATTACGCAAACGATCACGAGCACCAACTGGCGGAGCTACGGCCTGAGCCAATCCCGCGGCGGCATGCCGAAGGGGCCGGTTTACATCATGGTTCACATCGCCAGCGTGTGGGTGCCGTTCACCAGCGAATCGAAGGAAGCGATTGCGAGCTATCCGGAGATTCAGAAAGAGATTCGCCTTGGGCTGCAGGCGGTCGGTCGCAAGCTTGGCATGTACGTCCGCAAGCGGATGCGCGTGAAGCAGCAAGGCGACCGGCGCGATATCTTCATGCGGTATCTGAAGAAGGTCGCCTCAGCGGTGAGCGAACTTAACGGCGCCGATGAAGCGGGGCTTTATGGCCAGTTGGTGTTGGTGGCGAAACGCGTCACCGCCGATGCGGACATGAAGCTAGATGATCGCGGGCGGAAGATTAAAGAGCCGACCGAGGAGACTGACTACGGCGACAATGTGATCATCGTCGATCCGGCGAGCCATGCGGCGGCGATTAAACGCACGCCAGCGGCTGCTGCGACGGCTGAGGGAGAGTGATCTCTCGCAGAGGCGCGGAGACGCAGAGAGTAATGCAGAGGCCTCTTCGCACCGCCCTCTGCGTCTCCGCGCCTCTGCGAGATACTTCTTTGATTGAATTTCAGAAGAAATAAAACATAGATGGCCAAGAAGAAACCCCCCACTGTTGCGAAGGCTCCCAAGGTCAAACTTTCGCCGCGCGATGAGAAGACGGCGGAACGGCTCACCGGGCTCGCTGATCGCGTCGTCTCCTATGCGAATAATCGCAAGGATCCGTTCGTCGATATCCCGTCGCGGACCTTGGCGAACGTAAAATACTCGCCCAAGAAGAAGATTCTGGAGATGGGCAATGCCACCAATCGGCGGCAGCTGTTTGATCTCTCGCAGGCGAAGGCCTACATGCGGACGATGCTGGTCGCCATGGGTTCGAAGCGACTCATCGACCAAGGGAAGAGTACCAGCTTGCGGGGGCTCTTCTACATGCTCAAGGGAACGATTGAAGGAACGAAAGAGAACACATTCGAAGAACAGGGCGAGTGCGATACGATTATCGAAGACGTCGAGGTGTTGCTCTCTTCGATCCGCGAAGAACTACACTTGTACGCTGAGAATCGCGGAGCGATGGTGGGCGGCATTGTGCTCACCGATAAGGGCGACGAGATCAATTGCGCTCGCATGGGATCGGGCGGTTACGCGATTCCGTCGATCGTCGAGCCCGACGTGATCGTTTTCGACAAGAAACGCTGCACCGCGAAGTTCATCCTGCATGTTGAAAAGGGTACGGTCTGGCAGCGGTTCAATGAGGACCGCTTCTGGGAGAAGCACAACTGCATTCTTACCCACGGCGCCGGCCAGCCGCCGCGCGGCGTACGGCGGATGCTGCACCGGTTGCACAACGAGTTGGAACTGCCGCTGTACTGCGTGCTCGATAACGACCCGTGGGGGTACTACATCTACAGCGTCATCAAGCAGGGATCGATTAACCTCGCGTTCGAATCGCAGCGGATGGCGATCCCCGAAGCGAAGTACCTCGGCCTGCGGAGCATCGACTTCGAACGCTGCCAACTCTCCGACAGCGTGAAGATTGCGCTGAACGACACCGACCGCAAACGGGCGAAGCAGGTGGCGCGGTATCCCTGGTTCGAGAAGAAGCCGAAGTGGCAAACCGAGATCAAGAAGATGCTGTCGAACGACTTCAAGCTTGAAGTCGAGTCGCTCATCTCGAAGGATATTAGCTACGTGACGGAAGAGTATGTGCCGGCGCGGCTGCGGGATCAGGATTGGCTGGATTAGACCGACCGTTGCCGAGTCGATCGCGCTACCGCGTAATCTGCGCCACGAACGGCCAGCCGATCATCAGCACGCCGACGACGGCGGCGCCGATCGAGACGACCAGCACGGCCCCGGCGGCGATGTCGAGGGCGTCGCGAACTTCGGGGTGTTCTTCACGCGTTACGGCGCGAGCGAGTCGCTCGATCGCCGTGTTGAACAGCTCCGCCGACAGCACAACGGCGACGCAGATAATGAAGATGCACCACCGTTCGTCCGTCATCGTGACGATGCCGCCCGCAACGCCCGCGATCACGGCGACGAACAGGTGGACGAAGAAGTTGATCTCGCTGCGGAACGCGATCTTCAAACCGCGCAGCGCATCGCTAAACTTTCGGAACCAGGTACGCGCCTCGGGTTCGCGCAGGTCGTCTTCCGGTTCCATGTCGGGGGTCATGGCTAGTCTCATTCGAGTCCCATCGCTCCCGCCGGCGGTATGTCGATGCCGGTCGTTTTAGTTATGCGCAGGTTCGGTAGGAACCGCGGCTCGAGCATAAAGTTCACGCCGACGCTGTTCTTCGAGTGGTCGACGTTGAACCCGACTGTCATTAACATCGATTCGCCGATGCGGGTGACCGACATCGTTTCGCCAATGTCGCCTCCGGAATCGAAGTCATAGGCTGCACTGGCCGTGGTGAGCCATTTTTCGCTGAGGCGGTAGCTGTAGCTGCCCATGACGACGTTGCTGGTGATCGGGCCGGTGATCGAGCGCACGCCTGCGTAAATGTTACCGCGGGTCGGGCGATTCATCACGACGCCGCCGGAAATTGTCCGCAGCCCTTCGCCGAACACGTCGGCGTAGCCGTCGGAGACGATCGAGAACCGGTCGCCGAGGTTCCAGCGCATGTCGTAGTCGATGAGGCCAACTTCTTGCCCGAAGTTATCACGATTCGGGTCGGGGAAGAGAGTGGCGTTCATGTCGAAGGCGAACCAATCGACGATGTGCTGATTGCCGACCGGGCCGCGCTTGGTTTGCAAACGATGCCGCATGCCCATGCGGAGGGCCATGAGATCGTCGACGATTTCCGCCGATGGCGAGGTGACCCAGCCTTGGATGCCGGTGCGGAAGAGGTAATTTCGCGGATCGAACTTGGGGCTGGTGATCGTCGGCGGCAGGGCGCCGCTTTGCAGGCGACGGATCATTTCGATGATCGAGGTGTCGTCGATGAAGTCATACATGGGCAGTTCGTCGTAGTTCGCGTTCGCATCGGCGTACGAGAACTCGGCGTCGAAGACCACCTTGTGGGCCAGGCCATTCAGATTGAAGAGCGGATCGCGGACGTCGTCGTAAGTGGCCCACATCGGCAGGCTCGCACGGACGCCGGTCTGGACGTACGCCCGGTCGAGCGGTTCGCCATCGAGCGCTTCGCCCCAGCGGGCGAGTTCGCCGAGCGCGTAGGGGACCACTTTCACCGCGCCCCATTGCATCGGTAGATCAAGCTCTTGCCGCGTGATGAGTTTCTCGCCGGCCACGTTGGCTTCCCACGGCAACACGTCCCACTGCGATTGCAGCGTCGGTTCCGTCGGTTCCGAGCCAATGCGGTACTTGGAATACGACGCTTGCGAATGCTCGAACCAAGTGAGTCGGTCGTCGAGCAGCGACTCGCCGAGCCAGTAGTGATCGACGCGCGGCAGTGACTGCGTTTCGCTCCAGAAGTTGTTGACCTGGGCGTTCGCCTCGAGCATCCACTCGCGATTGTTGTTGTATCGCCGCGCGCGGACGCCGGTTCGCGGACTGCGCAGCTCGTCCCACTCCCGCTCGTAATATTGGTTGAGGAACGTAGTATCGCTGACCCAGCCCGATTCGGCGGTGAACTCCCAACCGCTTTCGAGCCGCTGACGATGCTGGCCGAAGAGGCGGAAGCGGAAGTCTTTCTCCGGCGTGATGTCGCGACGGCCGAGGCCGAGATTATCGTGGCCGTGATCTTTGATCGCCCAGAAGTCGAGGATACCGGTCGACGGGCCGACGAAGCCGAAGATCTCGTTGCGGTTCCATTGGTAGTCGGTGCCGTAGCCGAACCCACGCTCGCTGAGATAGTCGGTGCTGATGTTCCAGTCGGTGCCCTCGGGTGCGTTTTTCATGCCGAGGAGTTCGTAGGCGTCCCAGTCGACCATCGCCTGAGTGCCAAAGACATTGTCGTTGCCGATGCGGACGCGGTTGATGAAGAACGACGGATCTTGCAAGTTCGTCGCGAAGCGGGGCCAGTAGAAGACCGGCACGCCACGCATGTGGATGACGTTCGACTCGGCGGTCGCCGTCTGTTGGTGCGAGATCTCCATGCTGCCGTCGGGAGCCACCAGCGGCAACCCAGTCACGGGATCGATGACCGGCTGCTGGACGTCGGTAAACGTCATTTGCTCTGAAGAGAGATCGTAGGTCGGCTCTTCAAGGCGACTGGTTGTGACGAGTGCGTTTTGGGCAGAGAAGTGCGAGGCGTCGAGTTGGCGAATCGCGTCGGCCTTCAACCGCACAAGGCCGGGATATTGGAAGTCGCCCATTCGCGGGAGCGGCGTGAGGAGTTCGGCGTTGAGGATGACGCCAACCTGGCGGCGGACGTCGTAGAACATGCGGTCGGCGTAGACGACGCGGTCGCCTTGGCGGAACTCGATGTTCCCTTCCATATAGATTTCGAGCGGAGCGTCTTGCGATTGGACGCCGCCGCTGATGTTGCCGCCGGCGCTCCAAATGACGGCGCGATCGGTCGACAGGTCGATCGCGCCGAGCGGGCCCATGCCCGCCGGCATGCCCTCGACTTGCAGGCCTTCGATGACGATGCGCAAGCCGCCGTTGGCATCGGTGATGCGGCCGCCGGTGACCGGATCCGTACGCGAGCTGATATTCAGCGAGGCGTCGCTGCGGGGGAAGATGTCGTACTTCACCATGCCGGGCGGCAGGATGGCTGTGCCGCCGTCGGCGGCGTTGGGGACGAACTCGGTGTACTGAGCCAGCATCAACTGGCGGCGGCGATCAGGATTGAACTGCGCAAGGCCGCGCTCGTAGATCGCCGGCCGGGCTTCGGTCGTGCCGAGGGCAGGAGGGACGTTCCAGCGGAGTGGCGCCGACGTTTCGAGTCGCTGGAACCAGTTGGGGCTCTTCTGCTGACCGAGCACGGCGTCTTCGCTTGCCTTCGCATCGGCGCGGCGAAAATCGACCGCGACGTGGCCGCCGTTGGGCGCTTCGAAGTAGGCGATAACTTTCGTTGGACCTTCGGCATTGCGAGCGTCGATCCAAAGTACGGCTTCTGAACCGCGGGCGTAGGTGAGTCCCTGGTTGAGGTAGCAGTTGCCGCGGAGATGCCAGACGTCGTAGACCCCTTCTTTCCAGCGAGTGCACGAATCAGCGGCGATGCTGATCGGTTCGTGCGTGGCGGTCGAGGCGACTTGAATGTCGTCGGCTCGGGATCCACTCGTCCGTAATGCCGTGTATAGCAGAGCGACCGCGCACAGCATCGCCGTCGTCCAGCGCGACGAGCGCGCAGAGCGAGCGTTGTTCGCGCGGAGCGAACTTCGGCAGCGTGTTGCGTGCTGCGCGATGATCAGCGTGTCGCCCTCCATGGCGGCATGTCGATGAGTGAACGAACGGGGCTCTTCGCGCGCAACTCGGGCGAGTCGCTCGACCTACGACGCGGCGCCAAGAGCGCTCAACCAGAGCGGGGTCAACGGCTTGCGCGCAGCGGGGTCTGCGGAGAGGGGGCGGAGTATAGGAACCGCCGCCGGGAGGGGCAAGCCGCCTTCGCGTGGTTTTCAGCCCCTGCAAGTCGTTGCTAGTCAATGGCTTGCGTCGCGGGTTCGCTCGCTGCTAGCTTGCCATCGTGCCAAATGCGCGCCGTTTGCAGCGACGGCGGCAAGCGTCTGGCGCTGCTAGCAGTGCGTTGCAGTTCCTTGTTGAGTGCGCTGTAGACCTCCATACTGCGAGGCCCACCGCGCTCGGCTCGTCGGACCATAGAGGAAGCGTTTCCACCGCCGTGCTGTCTTTCCAGGAAGTTGAATGACCGGTTTCTCCCATCGCCGCTGGATCAAACGGATGATCCGTCACCGGTACTGGCTGCTGGGATTTGCGGCCGTGTTGGGGATTGCCGCCGCGTTCACGGGCCGCGGGTTGCGGCTCGATCGGTCGATCGAGAGTATGTTCGCGCCGGACGATCCGCTGCTCGTGCCCTATCACCGGCTGCAGCGGACATTTGGCGAGTACGAAGTCGTGCTGGCGATGTACGCCGACAAAGAGCTGGCGACGCCCAAGGGGATTGAGCGCGTGAAGAGCGTGCAGGAGCAACTCAATAAGGTTCCTGGCGTGGCGGCGACGGTGTCGCTGCATGACGTGCCGGGCGGGACGACTTTTGAGGCGAGCGAACTGGGCGACCGATACCGAGAAGTATTTTCCGGGTACACGCACAACGAGGAACTAACGGCGGCGGGGGTGATTTGCCTGATCGAGCGGCCGGGACCCGAGAAGCCGTCGCGACGGGTAACGCTGCGAGGCATGCGCGAAGTCGTCGCCGAGTTGCCGCGCGGAGCGCTTGTCGGCGAGCCGGTGTTGATCGAAGAAGCATTCGACCTGCTTGAGCAGGATGGCCGTCGACTGAACACCTGGTGCACGCTGCTGGTGATGCTAACGATCTTAGCTTGCTTCCGCAGCCCCATTTGGCTGCTGTTGCCGCTGGCGGTCGTGCAACTGACGTTGGCGCTCACCGATGCAGTGCTGGTGTTGAGCGGGCTGGAACTCAGTATGGTCAGCTCGATGCTGGGCGCGATTGTCACGGTGGTCGGCGTTGCGTCGGTGGTGCACGTGCTGGTGCATTACCTGGATGAGCGCCGCGACGGGCATGGGCGCCGGCGAGCGCTGTTCAACACGATTGACCAACTCGCAGCGCCGGTATCGATAGCGATTTTCACCGATGCCGCCGGCTTCGCGGCGCTGATGGTCTCGAAGGTCGGACCAGTGCACGATTTCGGGTTGATGATGGCAATTGGGAGCTTGCTCGTATTGCCGTCTTGCATCCTGCTGACTCCCGGGCTTGTGTGGATGAGCGACTATCAGCAGAAGCCGCAGACGCCGAGCGATGAACTAGCGCTCGGGCGTTGGTTGAACGTGCTGCTCAACTGGTCGTCGACGCATATCCGCTGGCTCGCGGCGGGGGCGGTGGTGCTCGTTGCTGTGTCGATGTGGGGTTCGAACCGGCTTGTCCACGAGACCGACTTTACGAAGAACTTCCGCGCGGATAGCGAAATCAATCGCGCGTATGGATTCGTCGAGTCGGAGTTCGGCGGAGCTGGCGTGTGGGATCTCATGATTCCGGTGCCAGAGGAGAACGACGCACGCACGGCAAAGCCGCCAAAAATCGACGCTCGCCTTTACGTTCAGGTGTTGAACCTTGAGGGCGAACTTCAATCGCAGACACCCGAACTCAGCAAGGCGATTTCGCTGTCGGACACGCTGGCTGCGGGCGTGGGGGGAGCTTCCGGGCTGGCCAGTACAGGAGACTTCGCGCTGCGCATGGGATTGGGCGCCGCTCGCGCGAGAATGCCCCAGTTCGTCGACGCGCTCTTCCAGGACGATCCGCAAGATGGTCGTTGGTGGCTACATGTCTTGCTGCGAGCGCCGGAGCAACTGAGTGCGGATGAGAAAGCGTCGATGATCGAAGAGGTACGCACGATCACGCAAGAAAAATTCCCTGATGCAGAGGTTACCGGTTATTACGTCCTCATGACGCGGCTGATCGAGAGCGTGCTCGCCGATCAGTGGAAAGCATTTATCGTGGCGACGATCGTGGTGTTGGCGATGATGATCGTGGCGATTCGCGATATTCGTCTGACGGCGGTGACAATGTTCCCCAACATCTTTCCGTCGCTCATCCTGTTCGGCGTCATGGGTATCTTAGGACTGAAAGTGAACATGGGGGCCGCGATGATCGCCGCAGTGTCGATCGGCATGTCGGTCGACAGTTCGATTCACTACACGATGTTCTACCAACGATTACGGCGCGAAGGGTTGTCGTGCAATGCAGCGCTGGCGAAGTCGCAGAGTTCGGTGGGGCGAGCGGCGGTTTACTCGACGCTCGCGCTGACTGTTGGCTTCGCCACACTGGGAGTGAGCGATTTTGTGCCGACCATCTATTTCGGGGTGCTGGTGAGTCTGTCGATGATTGGCGGGTTGATCGGGAATCTGCTCATTCTGCCGGTGCTGATTCGGCTGGTGGATGGGGATCAGGCGGCGGCAGAGGGTGTTGGGGCTTGAGATTGCAGTTTCGTCAGCTCTGGAAAGGTGAGTTTGGGATGGGGTTTGAGTGAAATTCGGCGGCTGGGGACCGCGGGGGTGAACCCCGCGGCTCGCTTGGGGAGAAAATCTTTGGAAAGTTTCGGGCGGTGTTTTCTGCGGAAGTCCCTGTCAGTAGCCAATTTGGGGATACTTGCTGCACTTTTTGGACGGAATCGACGTGTCGGAAACTTGATCGCTGTGAAGATTTGACTATTCTGACGTTTAACCGCATGTGGTTTTACACATGCGGAATTTCACCAGAATTGTGAATCGGGTCGACAGGGAAAGAGCTTCGTCAGGGCGAAAGAGATCGCCCGGCGACGTGTTTTGCCGGTGGCTCCGAGGGTGCAAGTTGCTTCAGGAGAGCAACTTACGTTCTCTGGGCTGAGCCGCGACGCATCGCGAGCAGCTCTTATCGTCCGGCGTCTGGAGCGACCGCTCGTCAGGTCCCCAGGGGCTGCCGACTTCTCGTCTGGTGAGCAGATCCTGCCAAGCGTTCTGCCGGTTCGTGCGTTCGGAACAACGCCCGGGCCTAGCCCACCTTTGAAGAGACACCACGCCTAATGAACGGGACCTCCTCGGGTAGCGCCACATTGCGCGCACCCGCGGCCAGACGATCCTTCGCGCGCCCTGTTGCGCTCGTGGGCCGGTCGGCCGCCATGAATGCGATCAAAGCTGTCGCCTCGACCGTCGCCTCGCGGCAGTGCACGGTCATGATTCTCGGCGAAACGGGCGCCGGCAAAGAAATGGTCGCCCGGTATATCCATGCCCAATCGGATCGGTGCGATGCGCCGCTGATTCCGGTCGATTGCTCGGCCCTTTCGGACTCGCTGTTCGAAAGCCAAATGTTCGGCCACGTCCAAGGGGCGTTCACGGGCGCCGTGCGGGAATCGCTGGGCTTCGTCCGTGCCGCGGATGGCGGCACGCTGTTTTTGGATGAAGTCGGCGAACTCTCGCTGCCGTTGCAGGCGAAGCTGTTGCGGGTGATCCAGGAACGCTGCGTTACCCCAGTCGGCGACACGCGACCGCACCAAGTCGACGTGCGGATTGTCGCCGCCACGCATCGCGATCTCGCAGCCATGGTGCGCGAAGGGACCTTCAGGCAGGACTTGTACTTCCGGTTGAACGTCGTCGTGACGACGTTGCCGCCGTTGCGGGAGCGGGCGGAAGATATTGTGCCGCTCGCGAATCACTTCCTGCAGAAACAAGCGGAGCTGTACGACGAACCGATGCGTCAGCTCTCTATGGCGGCCGCGGGCGCGCTGCAGCGTCACCACTGGCCGGGTAATGTTCGCGAACTGGCCAACGCGATGGAGTCGGCCCATGTGCTCGCTCAGGGCGACAGCATCGAGTTGAGCGATTTGCCTGTGAGGCTGCAATCGCCGCAGCCGGCGACGGCGGAAACTCCGGAGCTTTGTCTGACGGAACTGGAGCGGCGGACGATTGCCGAGGCGCTTCGTCGGACAGACTTCTGCAAGGCGAAGGCGAGCCGGATGTTGGGGATCAACATTCAGCGCCTCAACCGTCGGATTGAGCGGTTGAATATTTCGACGCGCGGCTAGATGAGTCGATAGAGAGAAGATGTTCTGACTCCCTCCCCCTTGAGGGGAGGGCTGGGGAGGGGGAAGGAACCCTGGTACCCGCTTCAACCACCCCTCCCTAACCCTCCCCCTCAAGGGGAGGGGACCATACAGTTCGAGTTTCTCGAGCTGCTTGGCGTTCGGCTTCATGCTGCGCGCATTCTTGCCGACTCTCGGCATTGCGATCTCCCGCTCTTCGCATTGCACGTTGCGTTTATGCATCATTCCCGCCGGAGTCTGTCGCCGGATGGTTATTTTAACCTGCCCCGTTCAAAACAACCGGTCGCGTCGTAACGTCTTTGCCGCGTTCACTCCGCCGCCGCATCTCCTGCAAACGGTAGGTTAAAACGACCATTCGGTCGGATTCCTGTGATCGATCGCGGAATTAGTTGTTTCTCTTCACAGAACCTTGTTTTCTGGGCATTTTGTCGCGATTCGCCGGCATTGCGCGCCATTGGCACGCAGTTCGCTTTAAGGGAATGCATTGAAATGAGGCGACTCGCCTCCAGTAATCCTCTCCGAGTTAGTTTGCCTCCGAGTTCGTTCGTATGTCGGCCACGGTTCAACCCACGCTCCTAACCATCGGGATCGACGGCCTGTCGAGTCCATCGGCGGTGATCGACGTTTACGCGGCGTCGACCATTCGCGAAGCGATGTCGACGATACGGCTGATTGGCTTCGACCTAGTGGTCGTGGGTTTGGATCGTCCCGAAATCGACGTGTGGGAAATCATGCATCGCGTGCTGACGGCTTGGCCGCAGCAGCGGTGGCTGGTTGCCTCAAGCTCGCTCACGCAAGAAGAAGAGATTTTGGCCCGTTCGCTTGGCGCCGCGTTGGTGCTCGACAGCGTGCCGGATGAAACATGGTTAGCCGAGTTCGCGTCGTCGCTGCGTCGCCGCGAACCGGAAGCAGTTATTTCCCCGTTGGCGTCGTCCGTCGTTCTCCAAGGCGACTGGCGGCCGGTTGAAGCGTAGTCCGTCGCAGGTGTCTTTACCCGATCAAAGCGAGACGCCTGCTCAATCCACTCATCGAAAGGAGGCCCATTCATAACAAACGCGTTTGTTGCCTGCGGAGGCGACGCCTACACACCGTTTGCTTCCGCGAAATTCTTGCTGGCGTTCCGACCCAATCGCGTCCGCAAGAATGTCTGATCCGAAGTTTTGAAGTCGTTTATTGATCGACCCAAGGCTCAGAGAGAAGTCCCGAACTGCGTCCGTCGTTTCTTTTAGCTGGAGAAATGGCGCCCGCCTCGAACTTCGCACCACGACACGAACACTCTGCCACGCCCGGTCGATCGGTTGATCTCAAGCAATCCATCACACGAGGAGGATCATCGATCCGGATCATTCGACCCTTACCGTGCCTGCTGCGGCGCCAACTCCTCAAGGCGCCGCAGCAGGGGCCACGGTTCCTGCGAAGGGAGCGTTTCACCGCGAGTTCTGTACGCAGAGTTCGCGGCGCAATGCACCAGATCAAAGCCTAGTCGTGCATCGCATGTGTTACGGGTCGGTCCTGCTCATCGCACCACGAAATGCGGGACCAAAGAGTTAGAGTCGCACCACAAGACGCAACGTCGATGTGGGCAATCAACAGGAGATCGCTAATGTCTGTTTCTAAGTTTTGGGCCGCTCTGGGCGCCTGTGGCGTCGCGGCCACGATGCTTGTCGGGAGCGCCAATGCCGCTCCGGTAAGCGTCGACGGCACGCTCGGCGCCGAATGGGCCGGGGCGACCGTGAAGAGCGTCTTGTACAATCCGTCGGCTCCGCTTGGCAACTTCGGCACGCCGACCAACGAGAACGCCACCACCGCGTACGACATCTACACCCGCGGCGACAACAGCTACTTCTACGTCGGCATCACGACGACCGGCAACACCTACACCGGCGGTCTCGACTTCGCCAACCTCTACTTCAGCACCACGCTGACTGGTTCGAACATCGGCTTCGAAGTGACGAACCAAAACGCCTTCGTTCCGGGCGTGCCAGGCAACTACCCCTACACGCCTGGCTCGGCCGACATTCACTACTCAGTGACCCCCGGCACCCCTTCGACTCCTGGCGTCCTTGAATTCGCGGCGCCGTGGGCAGTCTTCACGTCGAACTCGCTCGGCCTGTCGCCGGCCCCGGCAGTTCCGACGACCGCCGTGCAACTGCGATTGAGCCAGTCGTTCGGCTACAGCGTCGCCGGCGGGGCGAGCTACGGCAGCGACCGCTTGGGCCAAGTGGCCGTGGTGCCGGAGCCGGCGACGATCGGCCTCGCTGCGGCCGGCATCATGGGGGCCCTCGTAGCCACCCGCAAGCGTCGGGCGAGCTAGCTGGATTCAATGGGAGGCCGCCGCTCGCTGTGGCGAGCGGCGGCCGACTGCTTCAGATCAAGTTTTGAGATTCGAGTTTTCACACACACACACACACACACATTCAGTCATTTTTTAGGCGGAGAAACGCTAATGTCCATCACGAGATTCGGTTTCAAGGCAATTCTTCTTGGCACTGCTTGTGCCTTCTCGGCGAACGTCGGCTTGGCTGCGGTCGTCACTCAGATTCTCCCGGCGACGCCGAGTCCGGTCGTCGGTTCGTGGTATGAAAGCGGCGTGCAAGGCGGGGCCACGATCGGCATCGTCGACCTGACGGGTGCGGGCGGCAATCTGGAATCGGCTCAGCCGCTGCCGACCGGCGCCGGCAAGATCGTTACCCCGAACGACAACAGCGCTCGTGCCGAAGCCTACACCTACGCTGACTTCGGCGATGCGGCATCGTTCCTCGGCAACGTTCAGCTGGCTTACAACTACTACAAGACTGCCAATCCGCTGAACGCTTCGGCCGCTCCCGCTCTGAAGCTGATCGTCAACTCGACCGCGGGTACGGGCGACAACTACGGCACGCTGATTTACGAGCCCTACTGGAACGGCCCGACCCCGACGGCCGATGCGTGGCAAGCAGTCTCGATCTCGCCGACCGATGGCGGCGGCAATGATGCCAACGGCGGTTGGTGGTGGTCGGGCGGCTTCGAAATCGGCAGCGGCGCCGGCGGTCCCCCGCTTCGCTCGCTCACCGAATGGGTCGCTGCCTTCCAAACGAGCGATCCGACCGATTTCGCCACGGCTCGCGTCGTCGCCCTCGGCATCGGCGAAGGTACCTACAACCCGGGTGAAGTGAGCTACTTCGACGGCATCTCCTACACCGCCCTCGGCGGCGGCCAGACCTGGAACTTCCAAGCTGTGCCCGAGCCGGCCAGCATCGGCATGGCCGCACTCGCCGGCGTGGCTGGCCTCGCCCTGCGTCGCCGGGCTTGCAAGGCCTAACGAGTCTCCTGTCGACCGGCTCTCCCCGTCCGCGGCCTGCGGACGGGGAGGCTAGTCGAACGCGGTTCGCTGATCATTCGCTCGTTCATCTACACGTTCATCAACAAGAAAATAATCGCGACTCGCTTCGCACCACGAACTGCGGGTCGTCGATCTTCCAAGGAGAAAGCTAGTGTCCGTTTCTAAGATTCGTTTCGCTTGTCTGACCGTCGCTGCCGCTGTTGCAGTTTGCGGGGCCTCCGCTCAAGCCGCCTTCACGGGCTTCCAGATTCGAAACAACCCGACGATCAACCCGATTGGCGCCAACACGGAATTCGTCATCCAATCGGCAGGCCAGAAGGCCGCCTACGGCAGCAACGACATCAACGGCGCCAAGATCGGCCAGATCACGAACCTCGGCGTCACTCGGTTCGACGACACCACCCGCTTCACCGCTGGCTCGGGCCCGGCCGTCGGCCCGTACCTCAACATCTGGGTGACCGACGGCACGAACTTCGCCGTGCTCGCCAACGAACCGTCGAACCCCGACTTCCAGCCGCTGTTCATCGACAACGGCAACGGCACTAAGTCGTACAGCCTCGACTTCGCTGACCTGGCCGACAAGCGCGTCCAAGTCTACGAAACCCCGAACGGCGGTTTTAACTCGACGAACACGTGGGTTCACAACTTGGTCGGCATCAATGGCCCGCTGACCTTCGGCGACCTCGCGAACCTGACGATTGGCGCCCCGAGCCCGTCATACATCGCCGGCGGCAACGGCATCGGCACCGGCGCCCCGCGTCAAGACGTTACGAACGTCGCCTACGGTGTGAACTGGGTTTTCGGCGACACGCTGACCAACTACATCAGCGGGATGGAAGGCTACGTCGTCGGCAATGGCATCGCCCAAGCCGTGCCGGAGCCGACCACGGTCGCTCTCGCCGGGGTGGCTGGCCTGGGCTTGCTCTCGGCTGCTCGCCGCCGTCGCAACGCCTAGTTGATTGAAACGAGCTGCGAGTCGTCTCCCGTCTGGTTCGCCAGGCGGGAGACGAAGCAGCGAGTAACGCCTCTCTCGGAATTTAAGTCGAATCAGTTGGTTTCAACGAGCAGTTCGATCCAGGCACTCTGCTCACTGGCCGTTAAACGGCTCTCTCTACAACACACGCGGCAACGAATCAACCTTCACTCCCCGCGACGCCAACGCCCGTCGGGCTTGGCCGCAGGGACTCAGCAGATTTTCGTGGTGCGACGTCGGCGACTTTGTGTGTGGTCTGCCGACGGGCCTTCTCCTGGCTCGCTGCCTCTCGCTCAGCTGATCACTGGGCGAGAGGCGGAGACGCCGGCTACGACGCCCCACGACACCCCTCATTCGAGATCACATTCCTAGTTTTTATCTAAGCCACAACCAGCCCGTTTCGCACCACAAACTACGGGTTCAATCAGGAACACGCTCATGACCATCACTCGCTTCTCGCGCCTCGCCGCTCTGCTCGTCGCCATCGGCATGGCCCCCGCGCTGGCTTCGGCCGCACCGTTCATGAACATCGACTTCGAAGGCGATGCGGCTGGATCGGCCCCGAGCGTGAGCGCTCCGGGCAACCCGATGACGAAGCCCTCGGCGATCGGCGGGTACACGGCAACGACCTCCGACAGCCCGCCAACCGCTGCTAGCGGCACGATCGTGGTCGGCAGCGCCCCGGGCATGGCCCAAGGGGCGATCATGACCACCAATCCCGCGAACGCGGAGCTTGGCGCGCTGTGGATCGACAACAACGGCTTCGGCGCCGTTGGCCAAAAGATTCGGATGTCGTTCGACGTCAACATCCTCGCGGCCCCGACGGTGGCGCTCACCCAGCCGAAGCTACTGGCTGGCGGCGGGTCGGCTGGCATTATCCTCGGCATGAATGCTTTCACGAACAGCGGTTCGCAGCAGTCGTTCCGCTTTGCCGCCGCTCCGACAAGCGAAACGGGCGGCGTGTTCGCCCTCCGCTCGGCCGACAACACCACGCTCGTCGACTTCTTCAACTACGTCGAAGGGACGACGTACAACGTGGCGATCGAAGCCGATTACACGACGGGTAAAGTGAAGGCCTTCGTCGACGGCATCGAAAAGATCTCGAACCACACCTTCTTGCTCGCCAACGAACCGAGCGCTACCACGGGCGAGTACTTCTTCCATCTGAACGGCGAAGCTGGTTACGCGAATTCGGTCGCCATCGACAACATTCAGTCGGCGGTCGTCCCCGAACCGGCGAGCCTCGGCTTGGCCGGCGCCGCTGCTCTCAGTTTATTCGTGGTGCGACGTCGTCAACGCGGCAACGCGTAGTCGACGGGCTATCTCCTGGCTCGCTGCCTTCCGCTTGGCTGATGGCCGAGCGGAAGGCGGAGACGCCGACTGCCGCGATCGTACCGTTGCCGTAGCGATCGCGATCCTCTCAACAAGCCCCCCAATCAATCCCGCCTCGCACCGTCCTAGTCGACGGCTCTCCGCAAAGAACGCTCATGAATCGCACCGTTTGCCTTCGCTCCACTTTGCTCGCCTTCGCGGCGATTTTCCTTCTGGCCGTTCCCGCCGCCGCCGCGCTCGTCTCGCCTAGCAAAGCCAACGGCACGTTCATCGCAGGCTCGGGCATTCCGGCTGACAACTTCACCTCGGTGACGGCGAACACGGGCGATACGATTGCCCTCAAAGGTCGCCTTCGCGATACCGGGCAACCCCTCTCGCAGAGCGGCAACGTCTACTACGTGCCGACCGGGCTGGCCGCCGACAACGTGAACCCCGCCTGGTCGTTTGATTATCAGTTCACGCCGGAAGATGGCGCCGCTGATCCGAATTTCTTCTCACTGACCGACTACTGGCTGACGCTGGAAGTCGACTTCGATCCGACCCCTGGCTCGGCAAGCTTCAAGACCGTGGCTGGTCCCGTGTCGAGCTTGGCTCCGAACTTCTACGCGAACCCTGGTTCGGGCGCCTGGTCGAACAACGTGACGCCATGGGTGGTGAGCGACTCGGCAAACCTCGGTTTCTCTTCGTGGTTCTTGGCGCCGCCGATCGGACCGACTGGCTACGATCCCGACGTGGTCGGCGAGTACGAGATTCGTCTCACGGTATCGGAACTCGCTTTCTTCGGGATCATTCCTGTGCGTGGCGCCGACATCGCCGCGACGAATATCTTCGTGCAGACGGTGCCGGAACCGCGACTGCTGCAATGGCCGGCGTCGCCTGCGTTGGTCTCCTGGCTGCTCGCCGTCGTTGGAGTGCGTGAACCAACTGGCGGTGTGCTGCGTTAAGTAAGCAATCGCTGCGAGTTAGCCGATTCCTGCCAAGGCGAGCTCGCTGAGTGAGTCTCCTGTTCTGCCCGTCCTCTTTCCGGTTCGCCGGACGGAGGGCGGGCAGTTTTCGTTGGTAGCGCGATCAGACAAAAGTTTTAGCTTGCCCCGAAGCGAATGTGATATTCGTCGACCAGCAGCCACACGGCGGTAGCGGCGAGTAGCGTGGCCATCGTGAGGTTGAACGCATGTAGCGCCGCGGGGCGTTGCAGCAGTTGACGAAGTCGCTCGCCGCCCCAGGCCCAAGTAGCGACGCAAGGGAGCGCCACTGCAGCGCTAACCGTGGCGATACCGACCGCGGCGGCTATTCGTCCGTCGCGCGGCATGAACAAGATTGCCGTGTTGATCACCATCACCCACGCCTTCGGGTTCACCGCCTGGAAGAGCGCGGCGCCCCAGAAGTTGAGCGGTCGAGCCAAGTCGCGACGCTCGGGAGCACCGGCTTGGCCGATCTTGTAAGCGAGCCAAAGCAGGTAACTGCAGCCGACCATCGCCATGACCCAACGCAGCTCGCCGATCCAGGCGGAGATTGTGGCAAGCAGCGCCGCGGTCAGCAGTACCTGAATGGCGTTGCCGAAGCATATGCCGAGCATATGCGGAACCGAGCGCCGGACGCCGAAATTGACGCCCGACGCGGTGAGCATCAGGTTGTTTGGGCCCGGCGTGATTGACATCACGAACAGGTAGCTTAGCAGCGTCGACGGTTCGGCCATTGGGGATTTGGGCGCGGGCGGGGAGGTGCGGTATGAAGCCGGTTGACGGCGATACGCGCAGGGACGCGCGGCGACGCCCGGAGGTTCAGGCTGGCAGGGTACGTAGTTGCCGCAGCGTGTTTCAGTCCACGACGCCGTCGCGGATGGCAAAAAAAAATGCGGGCGATCCATTGGATCGCCCGCATTCGTTTTTAACTTCAGAAAACTGTTGCAACTAGGCGCGGCGCCGACGGCTCAAGACGCCGGCAGCGGCCAAGCCGAGCAGGCTGAGCGCGGTTGGCTCGGGGACGGGCGTCGTGAAGAATTGCAACTCCGAGAATTGAACGGAGTTCGCCGTTCCCTTCACGGTCGGGAAGACAATTTTGTACGACGTGTACGCAGTTGAATTCGCGAAGCCGATGATCGGGCCTTCAATGTTTCGCTGATCATTATTAATCGCGGGATCGCCGGGCAACGTGATGCCCCCTAGCGCGATCTGCGTCCATGTTTCGGCAGTTCCTTCGGAGTTTTCCAGGCTCGTGATCGGCGAGTTGGTGCCGTACAAAATGTACGAGGCGGGGTCGCGGGCCGGTGTATCGTTGGCGGTCGTCAGCTGGAAGCTTTTGACGACTGACGAACCGATCGCAGGGGTAATGATCAGCCCCGAACCCTCGCGGCCGAAGTTCAGGTACTTGCTGCCGGCGGTCTTCGCACCGTCAATCGCTTCGACGGGGCGTTCGGTCGGAGGAAAGAAGCTGTCGGTTTGGTCGATGGCGATCACTGCGGCGGTCGGGTTGGCGGCGACGTTCACGCCTCCGCCCGCCGGCGCGTTGAAGAGGCGCGCTTCACTCAATTGGATGCCATTCGGGTTTGCGGCGTTGGCGAGCGTCACCGGATCGAACGCGCCCGTGCCCGCTGAGCGAAGTTTGGTGAAGAGGAGCTTGTAGGAGGCGTAGGCGGTCGCGTTTGGAACGTCGATCGTTGCGCCGGTGGTGTTGAAGGCGATCGCCGGCGACGTTGGGTCGCCTAAGCCGGTGCTGCCGCTGCCGACTAGGGTCCACGAATTTTCGAGGCCCGTTCCGTTGTTGACGGAGGTGATCGCGGCGTTCGTGCCAAACAGTTGGAAAGAGACGGGGCTGCGCTCTGGGGAATCGTTGCCTGAGGTAAAGCTCAAGCTCTGGACAATGGCGGGGCCGCCAGCCGGCGTGACGATGAGCCCCGAGAAGGCTCGAGCGCCGCTAAACCACTTCGTCGTGTTGTTTTCGTCGAAGACTTTCTCAGGGCCTTCGTTGCCGGTATTCGTATTACCCGGCAGGTTACGATCGCCGTCGATGGCGATAATAAAATCACTTGGCGAGAGGATGTTGGCTGCGACCGCATCAACGGCGAGTAGCGCCGTTACTGCGACGCCCAACACAAAAGAAGACCATCTGCGACTCATTAACCAGCCCTTTCGAAGATGAGTGCTTGCCGGGCGTTGGTCGCCGGCAAACTTGCCACGGGAGGTGCGAATCTGAGTAAGAGGATAGAGGATGGACTCTGGACTTACAACAAATTAACCAAATTCCGGACTAACAAATTCGCCCTCAAAAATGTCGAAGGCCGCCTGGGGATCTCAGAGGATTGTGAGAAAACAGGGGCGGCGCCGGGCAGCGGAAGTGAGCCGCTAAGTGCAGCTATTCCGTAATGGCCGAAACTGGCTCGCGCTTAGCGGGGCGGACGTATTCGACGATTCCCGCGTCGATATATTGCCCGCCGTTGTTCTGCCGGCAGTGAATCGCCAAGACGTTTCGCCCGGCTCGGAGGGACGAAATTGCCTCGGCGGTCAGGGGGATTTCGACGTATCCGCTCGTCCAGCGCGGCAGGCGAGCGATCTCCACGCCGTTGAGGTAGATCTCGGCGTCTTCGTCGTGATGGATCCGCAGGGCGAATTCCCTGTCGTCAAACTTCGCCGTCGCAGACGGCGCGGTCGGGAGGTCGAAAGAACGGCGTAGCCAAATGTCGCGAGCGTGCCAGTCTGTCCGCACGATTGCTCCCGGCGTGCCGGTCGTGCCGAAGCCACCTGGCGCCAGCGACCAATTGGAGTCGTCGAACGAATCGGCGGTCCAGTTTTCCGAAGGCGATTCGAGCGAGTACCGCCATAGGACGGGGCTCTGCTCGGCAGTTGCGGCGATGGTGCGCGTTTCCAGCGGGGTCAAATCGACTTGGTCGAAATCGAGGCGATAGATGACGCCATCGTCGAAGCCGACCATCAGCAACTCGCCGCCCACATCTTCAGCAAATGAAACGATCCGCGTCGGCGATCGGCCAATTTCGACGATCTCCTTCGTACTGCGTCCTTCAGGAAGCAACGCCCAGAGTCGTCGAGATTCGAAATCACCGAAGACGTATCGGCCGATCAGCGCCGGAGCCCGCGCGCCGCGATAGACGTAACCTCCTGTGACTGAAACGCCGAGACGGCGCGGGTAGCTGAGAACGGGCGGGACGAAGCGTTCGTTCTCGCGGCGGTATTCGTCGGAGAAAGGCGTCGCTCCTTCGAAGACATTCCAGCCATGGTTCTCGCCGACACGGGCGAGCGTCACTTCTTCGAAACGATCTTGCCCGACGTCGCCGACCCAAAGGTCGTTCGTCTGGCGGTCGAAGCTATAGCGCCACGGTTCGCGAAAGCCGTAGGCCCAGATTTCCGGCCGGACGCCGTCGACGTCGACGAATGGATTATCAACGGGGATGGCGTATGGCTTGTCGGCTTCGGTTTGATCGACGTCGATGCGCAGCATCTTGCCGAGTAGCGAGCCGAGGTCCTGGCCGTGCCCGCGCGGATCGCGTTGCGGGCCGGTGTCGCCCGTGCCGATGTAGAGGTAACCGTCGGGGCCGAAGACGATGCTGCCGCCGTTGTGATCTTGGGTGACGCTAGGAATCTTCAACAGCTGGCGCGGAGGCTGGCCAGAATCTCGCTGAAAGTCTGGTGCGAACGATCGCTCTTCCACGATCGTGGAAATTTGTCCTGCTTCGACGACATGGTACTTCAAGAAGTACCGCCGATTCTCGTTGAACTTAGGATGAAAGGCGAAGCCGAGCAGGCCTGTCGCTCCGCCGCGACGGACGACGCGGGTGAGATCAAGCAGCGGCGTGCGTCGGTCGCCGGTGGACGTTTTCTCGACGATCCAACTCATGCCGGCATGTTCGAGGACGACGTAACGACGATCACTCCCGGGAAAGCGGCCGATCCAAACAGGGTGATCGAAGCGAAGGCTCGCGTCGAATAGTGGCACGAATTGCACTGGTTCCGCGCACGGAGGTATTTCGTTGGGCGTCGACGGCGAAGCTGAGGCGCCGAGTTCCTGGCGAAGTGATTGCAGGTAGGCGAGGAGGTCGACGAACTCGTCGCGAGTCATCGACTTCTCAAGCCCGGCGGGCATCAACGAAACGTCGCTCTCTTGCGTCGCGACGACCTCGGACGCGGGAATGCGGACGGGGCGACTGTTCTCGTCGAGCAGTTCGAGCCATTCGGCCGTGACGCGTTGCATCACCCCGGCGTGCGTTGTTCCCGCATCCGTTTGAACGATCGTGTTGCCGTAGCCGATCGCGATCGTTGCCGAGGGCTCGAGGATCGAGCGGATCAGATCAGGGAGTTCGAACTTGTCGCCAATGCTGCTCAGATCGGGACCGGCGAAGCGGCGATTGCCGTCGACAGTATGGCACTTCGCGCAGTTGGGGCCGGCCGATCGTTCGAAGACGAGCTTGCCGCGCGTGACGTCGCCCTGATGAGCCAGCGCATATTCGGCGTACTCTCGGCGTGCTTGCTCGTCAGCGGCAGAGAGAGAGGGTTCCGCGGCGTGCATCGGCGCATTCCATGCGCCGATTAGAATGACTAGCGAGAGGAGAAACGGCTTCCGCATCAATCAAGCCCGTCGCGTCGAATTACAGGTGACGTTAAACATCTCTCCAGCATGGAAGGCACGAAAAGGGCGGTCAATGAGATAGGACGCTCCTGGGTTAGCATTTACGAAGAGCGGCTCTCAATTTCGTTTGAGTCTCCTTCGACGCCAACCTTGCTTTCTCGAAATGGAGGGATGCGCGCAGCGAAAAGTTGTGGCATTACGAATAGCCCCCGGTTTGAAGAACCGAGGGCTAAGGGTCATGCGTGTTGGAGAAAGGTGCGGTCGGCGATCGATTACCGCCGGCGTCGCACGACGCCCAACGCTCCCGCCGCTAGAGCGAGCGTCAACGTCGACGGCTCCGGCACGGCGGCGATGTAGAAGAAACTGAAATGATCGGTCGTGCCGCAAACCGAGCTGGTGCTCCCTTGCTTCGGCTTTCCTTTCTGGAACTCGCCCCAGACGCCGGTCGATTCGTTGAGCGAACCGAAGACGAAACTGCTCGGGTCGGCTGGCCTGTCGAACTCGACGGCGATCGTTACTGGCGTCCGCAATTTGTGAATCGCGTTGCCGGTCGCTTGATCGATGAGCGAGACGCCGAAGACGAGGGCGCCTTTCGGGGCGGGCGGGAGATCGTCGGGGAGGCTGTCGGTGAAGAGGACCTCGAGCGTGGCCGGGGCGCCTTGCCAGAGTTCGGTTGGGGAGAAACCGAGTTCGGGAATATCGTGATGGAAGAGCGGATTGACCTCGGGCTCGTTGGAGGTGTAGAGGGGATTGGGAGCGATGACGGCCGATCCCTGGGGCGATCCGAGCAGGACTGCAAACTTCGTGGCATGTGAAACGTTGACGCTGGTCAACGCGACCATGAGGGCCAGTGCCGCGACGCTCGAACGCTGCATGAGACGACTCCAGATAAGAAATCCTGCGGGAAGGTGGTGGGGCGAGTTCCCAGCTTAGATGGGGCGTGGCTGGGGGGCAATTCTTTTCCGCAGCGCAATGACCGCATACCGGCCGTTATTGAGTCAACGGCGGCGGCGGACGAACGGCGCCATCGCGAAGATCGTCAGCGGGATGCCTGTTGGTTCAGGAATCGAGACGCTGCTCGGCATGCTGGCGGCGTTCACATATTCATGCTGCCAGATAAGGAAGTCGGCGCCATCGGTAACGCCGTCGGCATTGGCGTCGCCCGCGCGGGTCGCGCCGAACGCCGTTTGCCAGATCGCGAGATCGTCGCCATCGACCGTGCCGTTGAGGTCGAAATCGGCGGCCGGGACGGTGTCGAGAATCGCGGCGTGCATCATCGACGACAGGACTTCGACGTTGGCGAAGTGGCTCAGGTCGGTAGCGAACGTGAAGACGAGGTCGTTCTTCTGATCGATCCAACTGTGAAAGCCGCGGGCCCCGGCAGCCATCGCTTCGACCGGCGGCCCGGCTTGGACGAGTTGATTGACCCAGATGCCGACGCCGTAGTAATTGTTGTCGGCGGGGGAGTTGTTGGTCGGTTGGGAGTCAGTTGTTTGGCGGGTGAGCATCTCGTTCACCGCGGCCGACGACAGGATGCGGACGCCGGTCGCGCGATCGACGCCGTCGTTGGCAAGCATGTCCATGAAGCGGCTGTAGTCGCTGGCGGTCGACTCGACGCCGCCCGCGACGCGCGGGTTGGTATCGCTCGCGATGACGAACGAAGTATTCGTCATGCCGAGCGGCTCGGCGATGCGCTCGGCGAAGAGATCGATGTAGCGCTCGCCGGTGGCGACCTCCGCGGCGGCGCCGGCGGCTTGCATCGAGAGGCCGCCGTATGAAAACGTGCTGCCCGGAGTGAACGCGAGCGGCGTCTGCTTGATGATCGCCGCGGCCTGCCGGAGCGTGATGTTCTTCTGGTAGAGGACAAGCGCCTGCTCATCGCCGGCGATGCCGGAGGTGTGTGAGAAGGCTTGGCGGATGGTGATGTCGCGAAAGCCGGGGGCGTTGTACTCGGGGAGGAAGTCGGCGAGATGGCTGTCGAGCGAGAAGCCTCCATTGCCCGAATCGGCAATCGACATCAGCAGGGCGCCGCTGAGCGTTTTCGTGCTGCTATCGACGTTGGCGGGGCGATTGAGCGACCAGCCGCCGAAGACCTGGTGGTAGATGGGGATGCCATGTTTCAGCAGGCGGATTTCGAAGCCAGAAACGGGCGTGCCGACGTTTTGTCCCGCGAGGGCGCCGTTGGCGAGCGCCGTCAGTTCACTGAAATCGTAAGCGGCGTTTGCCTGGGGAGCGCGCAGCATTGCTGCCAGTGTGGCGATGCAAACGGCGAGCAGGCGTGGCAATGGGTGCGGAATCATACGGCAGGATGCGTGGCGGGTGGGAACTTCATCATCGCACAGCAGCGGGGAACTTCCAGTTCGCGGCGGCCACGGCGGTCGAAACCAGGGCAGTGGTGGAAGTTTTAGCAGTCTTGGCGCCGATAGGAGAGGTGGGATCGTGCAGCTGCAAGCCGGTTGCTAGCACGGCTCGGATTTTACCTCGCGACAGGACGCCACCCATGTATTGCGCGGAATGCGGGACGAAGGGGACGGGAAAATTCTGCACGGGGTGCGGCCAGCGGTTGGCGACGGCTGCGGTCGGCCAAGCGGGGGCGAACGACGGTTCCCTGCCGGCGTCGAACGACTACGACGCGACCGTCGTCCTCACGATCGATTGGTCGGACGTCATCGACTACGAGACGCTGATCGCGATTCCCGCCGTGCGTGATCGCATCGCGCGGGCGTCAGCTCAATCAAAGAAGCGGATGACCGGCGAAGAGATTCTTGATCTTTACGGCAAAGCGCTCGGCAAGCTCGCGGGCGTGCCGTTGCCGCTGTCGATGTCGACGATTGCTGGCGTCGCGCAGTCGACGTACGCGAAGCTGGGCGTGAAGACTGGCAAGTCGCTGAGCGGCGCCTACGTCGTACCAGTCGGCGAGATGCTGGTGCGGCTCTTGTGCTCGCTTGCCAAGGAAGGGCGCACGCTGCGTGACGTGCACCAGCTTTCCGATGGCTGCATTGTGCGGGCGGCGTTGCCGTCTGATCTGTTCGCGCTTGAGGGCGACGTGGTCGTCAGCGTGACGCGGATTGCCGGAGGCAGCTGTATCGAAGCGGCGACCGAGATCCCGGGGCAGATGTTCGACTGGGGGAAAAGTACGCGCTGTTTGGCGGCGATGTTGGCGGACTTGGGAGCGGCGGCCGCAGCGTAGAGGGCGTTTGCTGAATCTCCAGCGGGCGTGGTAGAATTGCTGGTGGAGAATTATCCATGGCGAATCAACTACCAGCCGACGTCGACGCGCGAGTCCAAGCTCAATTGGCTACGGGCGAGTTCCCGACCGCCGATGACGTGCTGCGCGAGGCCCTCGATGCGCTTGAGCGACGCCAACAGTCGTTGCAGCGCTTACGTGAAATGGTGCGCGAGGCGGAAGAGGACGTGACGGCTGGTCGCGTCGGATGCTTCGATGCGGAGGCGACGATGCGGGCGGTGATGGCTCGCGTCGAACAGGTTCGCTCACGGACCTAACGAGTATGCTCCAGGCTCGACGCACATTTGCTGCTGAACGAGACCTCGAGGAGATTGTCTTCCACATCGCGATGGAAGAAGAGCGACCGGTTGTCGCCGAGCGGATTCTCCGCGAGTTGATTCAGCGGTGCGATAGGATTGCGGAATTAGCGCCGATCGCGAGTGAGGGAACAGCGGCTCCGCGACTGGGCGGAGGCGTGAGGTTGCTTTCGCACAAGCGTTGGGTCATTATCTTTCGATACGACGCCGAGGGCGTCGTTGTGCTTCGCATCGCCGACGGTAGCCAAGACTACTTAAATTGGAAGGTCGGCGAATAGTCGAACGTTAGGCTTCTCACTCATGAATCTCCTCTGGATCGTCCTCCCCAGCGCCGCCGTGCTGGGCATTGCCTACGTCACCTACGGCCGATTGCTCGGCAAGCTGCTGCGTCTCGATGCGAAGGCGCCGGTACCGGCAGTGGAGCAGCGCGACGGGATCGACTTTGAGCCGATCTCCGCGGCGGAGTTGTTGCCGCAACATTTCTCCGCGATCGCGGCCGCAGGACCGATCGTGGGGCCGATTCTCGCCGGGCTGATGTTCGGCTGGCTGCCGGCGCTCCTATGGATTCTGATCGGTTCAATCTTCGTCGGCGGCGTGCAAGACATCACTTCATTGGTAGCGTCGATTCGCCATCGGGCGACCTCGATCGCCGAGGTGGTGCGGCTCTACATGACGCGTCGTTCGTACCTGATGTTCTTGGCGTTCATCTGGATCGCGCTCGTCTACATCATCGTCGCGTTCACCGGCGTGACGGCGGCGTCGTTCGTGGGGGCCCCGCTCGCGGAGAACGGCGGCATCGGCGGCGGGGCGATTGCTTCGGCATCGTTGATTTATCTGGGCATCACGCTCGTGATGGGCCTCGCGATGCGGTACGCCGGGATGCCGTCATGGCTCGCGCTCTGCGTCTTCTTGCCGATGGTAGTGCTCGCGATCGTGTTTGGGCCGAACGTGCCGCTCGACCTTGCCGCGATCACGGGCTGGAGTGATGGCTCGGCGGTGAAGCTGTGGAGCACCATTTTGCTGGCCTACTGCCTCGTCGCTGGCGTGTTGCCGGTGTGGCTGCTACTGCAGCCGCGGGGGCAACTCGGCGGGTACTTTTTGTATGCAGCGCTCGGGGCCGGGGCGCTCGGCCTAGCGTTCGGCAATGTCCGCACGGAGTATCCTGCGTTCCGTGGTTGGGAAGTCGCCACGGCAACGGGCGGGACGGCCGCGCTCGTGCCGCTGTTGTTCATCACGATCGCGTGCGGCGCTTGCTCAGGTTTCCATTCGCTGATCGCCAGTGGCACGACGTCGAAGCAACTACGCAATGAAATGGACGCCAAGCCGGTCGCCTACGGCTCGATGTTGCTGGAAGGAATGGTCGCCGTCGTCTCGCTTTGTTGCGTGATGATGTTCGCCGAAGGCTCGCCCGAGCTGGCTGGTAAGCCGAACCAAATTTACGCGCACGGCATCGGCAAGTTTCTCGACGTCGTGCATGTTTCGAAAGCGATTGGCGTCACCTTCGCGCTGATGGCGTTCACGACGTTCGTGTACGACACGCTCGACGTTTGCACGCGGTTGGGACGATTCGTCTTGCAAGAGCTCACTGGCTGGCACGGCCGGGGCGGACGGATCTTCGGGACGGCGGTCACCGCTGGCGTGCCGCTCTTCTTCATGCTGAGGCACCCCTCGGATGCGAAGGTGCCGGTGTGGCAGCTGTTTTGGAATCTATTCGGTGCGAGCAACCAGTTGCTCGCCGCGTTGACGCTGCTCGGCGTGACGGTGTGGCTCTGGCGGACGCGACGCGCGATGTGGGTTTGGTTCGTCGCCGGCATTCCCACGGTGGTGATGTATGTGATGAGCACCTGGGCGCTGGTGACGATGACCGTGCCGGCGTTCCGATCCAGCGAAGGGGCCTGGCAGGCGCCTAGCGATCCGGTGCCGTGGATCGGGCTCGTGCTTCTCAGCCTCGCAGTGCTAATGCTGGTGGAGGCGATCCGCGTGTTAGCGGGATCGAATGAGCCGCCGACAGGGAGCGAGTTGGCGCCAGCTGCGGCGTAAGGGGCGCAGTTGCGAGTGGCGCTCCGGCGGGTCGCGTACTCGCGCCAGAAGACTCGTTGACCCGCGGCTACTTTTCGGCGAGCTTGACTTCGACCATGAGGTCGGCGGCGACATTTTCTAGGGCGACGCGGAGGTCTGCTTCGCTCACGTCGGGAGGCAGGCGCAGTTGGGCGGCGGCGTGGAACAGGGGTTGGCCCGTCTCCGCGGCGGCGCGGCATTCCGTGTTTAGCTCTTCCACGTTGACGCCGAGCGCGGCGAGGACGCCGCTGATCTGGCGGACGATGCCCGGTCGGTCTTGGCCTAGCAGGTCGAGCGCCACCAGCGGACGATCGGCGATGATCGCAATCGCGGGGTCAGGATGGATGACTGTTTCGAGGCCTGACTTTGCTAAGCCGGCCAGCGCTTGCGAGAGCGAATCGGCACTGTCGGCTTCAACCTCGACGCGGAGGATGCCGGCGAACTGACCGGCGAGATGAGCCATGCGGCTTTCAAGCCAATTGCCTTGATGTTCGGCGACGAGTCGAGCGATTGATTCGACGAGGCCAGGGCGGTCGGGGCCGAGAATCGTGAGCACGAGCGAAGTTGTAGGCATGGCGGCGTCTGCAGGGCGAGCGCTTGAGGAGTGTTTAGCGGCTGATTGCCGAACCTCCAGAATAGCCAGAGAGCCACGCCCTCTGGGAGGCGCCTCGTGCGATCGCGGAAGTTTTTCTTGGCGCCGACGGACCGCGTGGCGGTCCGGCTAGTGGGGGGCCGTTGTTGGCTGCAGGCTAAGTGGGCATGGCCCAGTGGCCGCCGTCGCGATAGCGGCGGGCGAGGAGGTTGTTCGCTTCGTTGTCGTTTGCGATTGTTTCGGTTTGCGGATCGAACCTAAGCGTACGGCCGAGCCGAGCGGAGAGGTTGCCGAGGTGGGCGAGCGTCGCCGTCTGATGCGCAGCGACGATGCCTGCCTTCGGCGACGTTCCCTCGCGGATCGCATGCAGCCAATCGGCGTGGTTGTCTTCGACACGAGCGGCGAGCGCGCCGTGTAGTTCTCGTTCACTGCGCACGTTGCGCGGGCCGTATAGTTCGAACTTCCCTCGCTTGCTGAGGAACATCCGGCCGTTCGTGCCGAGGAACTCGACGCCGCTGTCGACGTTGTGCGGGTAGTTCGTTGTCCAAAGCCTTTGCTCGAAGATGAGCATTCGTCGTTCATCAGATCCGCCGGAGCCAGGCCATTCGAAGGTTGCTTGCAGCGTGTCGGGGAATTCTTGGTCATCGTCGAAGTGATACTTGCCGCCGGTGGCTGATATTGAGGCGGGATGTTCTTGCACCCCGAGTCCCCAACGGGCGAGATCGAGTTCATGGCAACCATCGTTGCCGGCGTCGCCCGTGCCGAAGTTCCGCCACCAGTGCCAGTTGTAGTGGAAGCGGTTTGCTTGGAACGGCAGCCACTCGGCAGGGCCGACCCACGCGTCGTAGTCGACCGTCGCCGGTGCAGCGGACGGTTGCTGACGGCCGATGTCCTCGCGCTGCTGGTAGTTCCAACACTTTGCAACGAGCACCTTGCCGATGGCGCCGGCGTGGAGCATCTCGATCGCTTTGATGATGCCGGGCGTCGCACGGGCTTGCGTGCCATGAGCGACGACAAGTTGCGGGCGAGCTGCGGCGGCACCGACGAGCAGCCGCCCTTCGCGAACATTGTGCGAGCAAGGTTTTTCTACATAGACATGCTTGCCTGCGTCGAGAGCGAGCAGCGCGGCCGGAGTGTGCCAATGATCGGGCAGGACAATCGTGACAGCGTCGATGGAGCGATCGTCGAGGATGCGGCGAAAGTCGGCGACCGCTTGCGCTTGATTGCCGACTCGCGCGTGCTGAGCGGCAAGCCGTTCTGAGTCGACGTCGCTGACGGCGGCGATTTCGACGTTTGGCAGGGTGAGGAGCGACTCGGCATGCCGCCGTCCTTGGTTGCCGGCGCCAAGGATGGCGACGCGGACGCGATCGTTCGCTCCGGCAGCTCGTGAGCGACGGCTCGGCAACAGCAACGCCGCTCCGCCGACGGCAGCAGCGCCGAGAAAGTAGCGTCTGGTTGAGAGGGCCATGCGAGCGACTCAACAGAAAAGGGGGCCGTGGGGCGAAAGTTCACCCTAGCCGTGGGAAAACCGAGGGTCAAGGAACAGGGGGCATGGCGTGGTTCTGCCACGGAAGCGCCCCCTCGGCGGAGTTGCATATCTGGCACAGGCATTTGCGGATTCGGAAATGTCTCCCTGCGCAGGCTGAAGCGCCTTCCTGTGGGAATAGAATGCAGAGGTCGCTCGGCGCTCACTGCCACGGCTCCTCCTCAATCATTCCGCGCACCGGCTCGCCCGCTGCGTCATCCTTCACCTCGCGCGGCTGCCGCGTTCACCTCCCATGGCTGATCGACCGCGCGACCGCAAACCGATCGGGCTCATTGGCCTCGGGCTAATGGGCACGGCGATTTGCGAACGGCTGCTCGCGACCGGCTATGAACTGGTGATCCACAACCGCACGGCCGACAAAGCGGCGCCGCTTGTAGAACGTGGCGCCCGTTGGTCGGAGAATCCGCTTCGCGAGTGCGACCGCGTCATTATCTCGCTCTACACGACCGAAGTCGTCGAAGAGGTGTTGAGCCAGCTAGAAGATGCCTACCGCCCTGGAAAGCTGCTGATCGATACGACGACCGGCGATCCGCAGTTAACGGCGTCGCTTGGTGCGCGACTCGCCACGCATGGCGTCGATTATCTTGAGGTGCCGATTTCTGGTTCCAGCGAGCAGACCCGTCGCGGGCAGACGACCGCGATGGTTGCGGGGCCGTTGCGTGCGCTCGACGCCTGTCGCGATCTGCTCGATGCGATCGCCGCGAAGACTTACTACGTCGGCCAATGGGGGGACGGCGTACGGATGAAGCTCGTCACCAATTTGGTGCTCGGGCTCAATCGCGCTGTTCTGGCTGAAGGCTTAGTCTTTGCGAAGTCGATGGGCCTGTCGACCGAGCGGACGCTGGAGGTGCTGCTGAACAGCCCAGCCAGTTCGCGAACGATGGAGAATAAAGGGCCCAAAATGGTGGCGGGCGAGTTCGCGCCGCAGGCCAAGCTGTCGCAGCATCTGAAGGATGTGCGATTGATCATCGACGAAGCGGCGCGACGGGGCCGCGAGTTGCCGCTCACGGCGCTGCATGTGCAACTGTTGGAGCGGGCCGAGGCCGATGGGTTGGGCGAGCTCGACAACAGCGTGATTATCCGCGCGATCGAAGAGGGCCTGTTGCCGGCCACGGCGAGCGGCGCTGCGACGCGAGGGATCGAGACGCTTAGTTCGTTGTTGAACGAAGTCGAGTGAGCTATCGTGACGGAAACGGCGCCCAACCGTGCGCCGGTCGCGATTGAAGTTCACCGAACTGTTCTCCTCTGGTCGAGTTGCGAGCATGAGGCAATGCGTCATCATCGCCATTCTGTGGAGTGCTTGGTGCTCGCACGCTGCTGGCGCCGACGTTCCGCGCATTAAGATCGCTCGATCTGTCGATAGCCTGAAGATTACCGTGGGCGAGGCCCCGTTCGCGACCTTCGTCTACCGCGACGAGAAGATCACACGACCCTACTTCGCCCATGTGCGGGCGCCGAACGGCGTTCAGGTGACGCGCAGCTATCCTCCCGTCGAAGGAAGCGACCCGACCGATCATCCCGAGTTCCACCCAGGCATCTGGCTAGCGTTTGGCGACGTGAGCGGCAGCGACGGATGGAGGCTGAAGGCCCCGGTTCGCTTCGAACGGTTCGTGGAGGAGCCGCACGGCGGCGCGGGGGAGGGGGGCTTTGCGGCTGAGTTCTCGCATCGCGATCAGGCAGATCCAGAGCAAGTGATCTGCCGCGAACTGCTGCGCTGCGACTTGCGGGCGACGCATGAGGGAACGCTGTTGCTCTGGGATTCAACGTTCACCGGCGATCGCGAGTTTGCATTCGGTGATCAAGAAGAAATGGGGCTTGGCGTCCGCATGGCGACGCCGCTGCGGGCAGAGCAAGTTTCCAAGTTTCACCTACCGGCCGGCAACGGCGAGATCGTGACCGCCGACGGCAAACGCAACGAGCGCGAAGTCTGGGGAACGTCGCCGGCGTGGTGCGACTATCGTGGCGTCGTCGACGGCAAGCCGGCGGGAGTAGCGATCTTCTGCCATCCCGAGAACTTTCGGCCAAGCCGATTTCATGTGCGCGACTATGGGCTGATGGTTGCTAACCCCTTCGGCAAAGCCGCGTTCAAGGCGGGCGAGCCAAGTCGCGTGACGGTGCGTCCGGGCGAAGAGTTGCGATTGCGGTACGGCGTGCTTGTGCACGGGGGGGAATCGCCGGAGAATCTGGACCTCGACAGGGCGTTCAAGCAGTATGTTGAGATCACCGGCGATTGACCTGACTCCTCTGCAATCAAATCTGAAGCCGTGACGGCAGCATCTCCCACCGAACTGACGCGCGCTGGACGCTACGCCGTCCTCGCCGCGGCGTTCTTGGGACTTGCGTTTGACGGCGTTGAGCTCGGCCTCATGCCAGTGGCGTCGCTCTCGGTGACGCAAAGTTTGCTTGGGGCGGAGTACACAGAGGCGGACGGCGGCCTCTGGTTCGCGCGATTCACCGCCGCGCTCATGCTCGGCGCCGCGATCGGCGGTAGCCTACTCGGCAACCTTGGCGATCGCATCGGCCGAGCGCGGGCGATGGGGATCAGCATCCTGTTCTACTCCGCCTTTGCAGGGCTTGGGGCGCTCGTCCGTTCGTGCGAGGAGATGTTGCTGCTGCGATTCATGGTTGGCCTCGGCGTCGGCGGCATGTGGCCGAATGGCGTGGCACTCGCTGCGGAGTGTTGGCCGCGAGCATCGCGACCGACGGTGGCCGGCATCCTGGGGGCGGGCATCAACATCGGCATTCTCGCGCTCTCGCAGATCGGCCGCTTCTGGCCGATCACGCCAGACTCGTGGCGCTGGATCTTCGCGATGGCGGCGATTCCTGCTGCGCTCGGCGTTATCGTGTTGACGCTGTTACCGGAATCACCCAAATGGTTGGCCTCTCGTGGCGTCGAGAAAAGGCCGGCGCCGCCATTGCGAACTTTGTTTCAAGGCGAGCTGCTGCCGCTGACGCTCGTCGGCATTTTGCTGGCGTCGATACCTCTGGTAGGAGCCTGGGCTGGCGGCAAGTGGATGCTTCCGTGGGCTGACAGCGTCGCGGGCTCCGCAGCGCCGGGATACAAAGCGACGACGCTGCAGTGGTGGTCGCTGGGCGCAACGATCGGCAGTTTTCTAGGAGCGCCGCTCGCCGGTTGGATTGGGCGCCGGCTTTCCTATTTCCTGATCAGCGTCGGGGCGACAGCACTGACCTGGGCGATGTTTCGCCTCACGGCGCCGCTCGAACCGTCGTTCCTGCCAGTCGTGTTCGCGCAGGGGCTCGTGGCGACGTTATTCTTCGGTTGGCTGCCGCTCTATTTGCCGGAATTGTTTCCGACGCATGTGCGAGCGAGCGGTGCAGGGGTGTCGATGAACATCGGCCGCTTCGCCACCGCCGGCGGCGTACTCGCGGCAGGCTCGCTCTTCAAGTGGTTTGGCGGCGACTACGCGATGCTCGGCGGAGCATGTGCGCTGATCTATGCAGCGGGAATGCTCGTCATTTGGCTGGCGCCGGCGACGGATGGACGCGGGTTGGAGTGAGGCGTCAGCAACTCGTGTCGATGACATGGGGTCCCGGCTTGTGGGCGTTCAGTCGAAGACAGCCGGGCGGTGATCTGCAAATGGTCGTCACTTTGCATCGCGATCACTCTTCCGACTCACTGGATGGCCAAATAGAACCTGCGCTTGTTCAAGCGTCATCGGCAGCGTGTATGCGGGACCTTCTCGCACCACGCTGTATTCAATAAACGGGGAGTTGGAGATGAAGCACACCAATTGACCGAATTGAAACTTGGCGTCAGTTCCTTGGTGGTTGGAGTATCGCGTAAAGCCGTTGGGATCGGCTCGCTTGATAAGCTTTTCCGGCGCCACCAGTTCGCGATCCGCATACGGAACTTCGAGAAAATAAGCTGCTTCCGCCTCGCTGAGGCTAGGAAGATAGATTGGTGAATCGCCGCCCTCGAAGCGGATGTAAATTGGCATCACCACGCCGCCGCCGTAACGCCGGCGATCTTCGCCGGTGGCGAGCATTTCAAACTTTCCCGATGTTTGGCCAAAAAGCCAAGCGGCGGCAAACGTCATTTCGTGCACTTCGTCGTTCTGGCGGCGCAGTTGTTCCTGCCGCTCATGTGCGGCGCGAAGCTCGTTGCGGCGCTCGCGCGTGGGAAACGATCGGTCGGGCTTGGAGGACTCCAACTCCGGCGGCAGGGCAAGCCGCCAGCCTGCTGCATCACGCTCGAAGTGGATGGTCAGGTTGCCTTGAGTGTTCTCGTGTATTTGCCCGACGGCGCGATCCCCTTCGGTCTTCAGGATCACGACTTCGCCGCTCGGAGCCGAGAGCGGGGAGCTTCGGGCTCCAAGGATTTCGCGCGCATCAAGGATGAATGATCTTGGATCGACGATCGTATTGCCAACGGTGCGCAGGACGCTTTCGGGGCCGTCCCCGCCTGGTGAGTCTGCAACTTGGAGCATGCCCATAATGTCGAGATCGTCGAGCTGATGTTTTTTCATAAGATCGAGAGCTTCGGGCGGCGCGTTGGCGCCTCTGGCCGCCATCATCTGTAGTTCGAAAGCAATTTTTGCAGCGCCTATGTGAAGCATTTCGTCTGAGAAGCAATTTAGCAAAGCCGCAGTGTTGTCCGACTCGATGGCGTTTCGATAAGCGGCGAAGCACGCTTCCGGCGTCGCGAAACCCTGCTTAGAGGTAGGTGAAGTAAGAGCGTCTCCAGCGTCGCCGACGGCCGCGACAGCGGCGGGCTTCGCCGCGTCAGGAGACGCACCCTTCGCTGATGGCGACGAAGAGGCGCTCGGTGATCGCCCGCGAGTCGCAATAACCCAACTCGTCGTCGCGCTAATCGCAGCAATGACTGCGGCGCCTGAGATGCCCAGCAGCCAAAGGCGGAGAAAGCTTTTTTGAGCTGGAGGCGATTCGGTTAACGCTGGCGGCGCGGTTGAGGCGGTTGGCGGCGTCGACGAAGCTCGTGCTGTTGGTGAAATCGCAGGAGTCGGCAGAGACGCTGGTTGCCGCTCAGATTGGTCTGAGTTGTGCGACGGAATTGTGATTGCTTGGTCGCACTGAGGGCACTTGGCGCGGCGATTCGCCTGCGATTCAGCGGCTTTGATTGCTTTGCCGCAGCTTGGGCACGAAAAACGAAGCACGCGAACCTCGTCAGCAGGAGAAACGCCGAGTTGATGGCCGTATTATGCACTAAGAAACGGCGTTTGTGCAATCAAACGAGTTTTGCTTATGGTCTTATAGTAGATTCTGCCAAATTTCGTAGTGCCACTCGATCGACCTTCCCGGTTGCATTCAGCGGCATCGAGTCGAGAAATACAATTTCTTCCGGCGCCTTGTACCCGACGCTCGCCCGCGAAAACTTGATCAGCTCGGCGGCAGTCGGCGGCGCTACGCCTGCCTTCAATGCAACATAAGCCCGCACGTTCTCGCCGTGGACGAGGTTGTCGATGCCGATCACGCCGACCGCGGCGACGGCGGGATGTTCGAGTAGCGACTCCTCGATCTCCTGCGGCGTGATATTTGAACCATCGTGCACGATGATCTGCTTCTGCCGCCCGCGGAACCACAGGTAACCGTCGGCGTCTGCCGTGACGACGTCACCCGTGTCGAGCCAGCCGTCGACGAGCGTTTCCGCGGTGGCGTCGGGGCGATTCCAGTAGCCGATCATGTTCGCGGCGCTGCGGATCCAGAGACGCCCCTCACTGCCGAGTGGAACCTCGGCGCCGGCGGCGTTGCGAATGGAGCCCTCATAGCCCGCGACAAGCTTGCCAATCGAACCGACCTTGTTGAGGCCGTCGGGCGGATTGACGGTCGACATGCCGGTCTCGGTCATGCCGTACAGTTCGTCGATCGCCTTGCCGGCGATGGCGGTGAATTCGCGTTCGAGTTCGCCCGAAACCTTGTCGCCGCCGCTGACGCAGAGTCGCAGCGAGCGGAAGTGTTCGGAAGTTGCGTTGTGGTCGCGCACTAGTGCGAACAGTGCCGCGGGCAGCATGCAAAGAAACGTTGGCTGCGTGTCGGCCAGCAGCGGCAACATCTCGTCGCCATCGAGGCGGCGGGGAACCTCGACGCGGACGCCGGCCGCCAAAGCGCCGAACGACATGTGCGTCGCGGCAATGTGCGAGTACGAGGTCGCGGGCAAGAACACGTCGGCGTCGTTGAGTTCGAACCCGGCGATCGTACTGGCGACAATCGAACCGAACGAACGATGACTGTGCGTGACCCCCTTCGGTTTGCCGGTGCTGCCGGAGGTGAAGAAAATGAACGCCACGGCGTCGGGCGACGGTGGAGTGAATTCAGCAGGTGACAGCTCTGTTTGCAGGAAGTGCTCAAAGCTCGGTTCGCGGCCATCAGTGGCGCCAAATGCGATACGTCCCAACGGCAGCGTGCCGGCAAACTTGCTAATCGCGAGGTCGGCATCGCGCTCAGCGTGGTGAAGTAGCACCGAGGCGCCGCTCACTTCGAGGGCGTGATCGATCTCCGGCGCCTGATAGCGATAGTTGAGCGGCGTCGCGGCAAACCCCGCCTTCATGCAGGCGATGTGGTGAATGACAAGCTCCGCGCAGTTCGGCATCAACGTCGCGATACGGTCGCCAGGCTTCAAGCCGAGAGCGAAGTAGTGCTGGGCGACGCGCGTGGAGACGGCGTCGAGTTCACGCCAAGTAAGCTGGCCCTCGCGCGAGACAAGCGCCGGGGCGTCGGGATTCGCCGCGAGCCCGCGGTCGAGTAGTCGCGAGATCCGAACTTCAATCGTCAGCGGCGGACCAGCGAGGGGCATGAGTCGTTCCCGAAGTGATGAGGTGAGTTGACGCTATCGGGAAGTGTAGCTTATCGCGGGGATTTCAGAACAGCGACGCATACGTCCCTTTCCAGCCTCTGGCTCCGCCAGGGGGTAGCGTTACTAGCGGCGATGCTTATCGAAGTGGCAGCCGACCCCCTGGCGGAGCCAGGGGCTAGAAGTGCGGTCACGCCTTCAGCATCGCGTGAATTACTTCACCATGCACATCGGTCAGCCGGCGTTCGATGCCGTTGTGATAGAAGCTCAGCCGCGTGTGATCGAGGCCGAGCAGATGCAAAATCGTCGCGTGGAAGTCGTAGACGGTCGAAACGTTCTCAACGGCCTGGTAACCAAACTCGTCGGTCGCGCCGTAAGTAAATGGCGCTCGCACGCCGGCGCCGGCGAGCCACGCAGTAAAACCCTTCGGATTGTGGTCGCGGCCTGACGCCCCTTTTTGGAACGTCGGCATTCGACCGAACTCCGTGCAGAAGACGACGAGCGTGTCCTCGAGCAGGCCGCGCTGCTTCAGGTCGACGACGAGTGCGGCGACCGGCTTATCGAGAATCGGGCCATGCACGGCGTACTGTTCGTAAAGCGCCTTATGACCGTCCCAATTGCCGACCCCTTCGCCCATCGCGTAGGAGCCGTTAAAGACTTGCACGAAGCGGACGCCGCGCTCGACCAGTCGGCGGGCGAGAATGCAGTTGCGGGCGAAGCCGGCTTTCACGGGGTCGGCGTCGTTGGCGCCGTAGCTGTTGAGCGTGTGGGCTGACTCGGCGTCGATGTTCGCCACGTCGGGGAGCGACATCTGCAGCTTGGCGGCGAGTTCGTAACTCGCGATCCGCGCGGCTAGCTGCGTGTCGCCCGGGAACTGTTCGAGGTGGCGATCGTTGAGCAACTTGAGGAAGTCGCGCGACGCGGCGTCGCTTTGGGGCGTCACGCCGGCGGGCGTGTCGAGGAATCGGACCGGTTGGCTGGCGTTGAACGCGGTGCCCTGGAAAACCGCCGGCAAGAACCCGGGCGCCCAGTGGTTCGTCCCCGATTGCGGCACGCCGCGCGGATCGGGGATCGCGACGAATGCCGGCAGTTGGTCGTTCTCGGAACCGAGGGCGTAGTTCACCCAGGCGCCCATGCTCGGGAAGCCGTCGAGCGTGAACCCGGTGGCCATGAAGTTTTCGCCGGGGCCGTGCGTGTTCGTCTTGCTGGTGAGCGAATGGATGAAGCAGAGGTCGTCGGCCAGCTCGCCGATGCGCGGCAGTAGGTCGCTCGTCATTTTGCCGCAGGCGCCGCGCGGGCGGAACTTGTAACGCGGCGCCGTGAGGTTGCCGTTCTCGCCTTGGAATGTCACCAGCTGATCGGCGCCCGGCATCGGCTGGCCGTTGCGGCGGAAGAGCTCGGGTTTGTAGTCGAACGTATCGAGCTGACTGATGGCGCCGGAGCAGTAGATCATCAGCACGTTCTTGGCGCGCGGCGTGAAATGAGGCGCCCGTGAGGCGTGGGGCCGCAGCGGATCGATCGCCGGACGAATGGGACCGCCCGTCGACGAGCCGGCGGCGTGAGCCAACTTGCCGTCGGCGTGCAGCAGATGAGCGAGCGCAATCCCGCCGAGCCCGATCCCCGTGTGACCGAAGAACTGACGGCGGCTGAGCAAGTCGCGGCCGGAGCGTGAAAGGGAGTTGGTCATGCGTTGTGATGTACTCGCTGCGGACAGTTTATACTCTTGGCGTTTCTTTGCGTCTTCGCGCTTTTGCGTGAGACTAATCGGTAACTTGCTCGCAAAGGCGCGAAGACGCAAAGGGTCGCAAAGAAGATGGTTGTGTTAGGGGATGAACAGTAGTTCGTTGGCGTTAAGGATGCTGCGGCAGAACGTTGGTAGGCCGTGCGAGGCGATCAACTGTTGGCTGGCGGCGAGTTCGAGCTCATCGGCATCGCGCGTGAAGGCCAGTTGGAACGCCTGCTGAATCTGCGCCGCTGCATCGTCGCCGGCTTCCGTGCGTAGCCGATCGGCCAGTCGCTCTGCTTGGTCGATCGTAAAGCGGCTGTTGAACAAGTTGAGGGCCTGAATCGCCGTAATCGACGTGCCGCGTTTGGGGCAAACTTGCCCGCCGTCGGGAGAGTCGAAGGCGCCGAAGATCGCATCGGGCCGCATTCGCACGCGGTGCATGTAGATCATCCGTCGCCATTCGGGCGGGCCAAACTCCATCTTCGGTTCGTACACGCGGACGTAGTTTTCGTTGGCGGCGAACGCACTCCACCCGGGCCCGCCCATCGTCAGGTCGAGCGAGCCGGTGAGCTGCAGTACCGTGTCGCGAATCGCTTCCGACTCCAGCCGCCGGGGCGGGTAGCGCCACAGCAGCCGCGAGGCGGCGTCGACCGCTGCGCACTGTTCGCGCGATTGGTTCGACTGCTGGTAGGTGTTCGACAGCAAGATCAGGCGATGAATCTCTTTGATCGACCAATTGCGGTTAATGAACTCTTGGGAGAGCCATTCAAGCAACTCCGCATGCGTCGGCGGCGTGCCGTTGGCGCCGAAGTCGCTCGGCGTGTCGATTAGCCCCACGCCGAAATGATGCTGCCAGATGCGGTTCACCATCACCCGCGGGGTGAGCGGATTTTGCGGGCTCGCAATCCAGCGCGCGAGTGCTAGCCGCCGCTCTTGTTCCGGTGCGTCGAGCGACAGCCCCAACGTGCCGAGCACGGAGAGGGCGTCGGGGGCGACTGGCTCTTTCGGGGACAGTGGATCACCGCGAAAGAGTCGCCGTGTCGGCTCCGCCGGTTGGCTGAACGTGCCGGCGTAGACCATGGCGCCCTGATCGTTGTAGGGGCGTCGCGTCTTTGAACTGGCGACCTCGCGCCAACTACCGTCGCGCTGCAACGCTTCGATGCGGTAGTCGACCGGCAACCGATCCGCGTATCCGCCCAAGCGGTCGCGGCCCCAGACGACGCGGTCGATCACCTGCGGCTCAGCGAAGTCGACCTGTGCCCAGCCATGGCCGTGCGTTTCGGCGATCCAACTCCAGTCGTTGCCGTACTTGCCGTCGTTGAGATTCGCGAGGCGATGTTTTGAAGTGTCGGCATAGTTGCCCGAGGAACTCGGCCGGCCGCCATGTTCGGCGAGGGCGACGTTGCGCGAAGAATTGTTGTCACCACCGGCAGGCGTCCAGGCTTCGAGTTCGTCGAGGCACGGCTCGCTGCCGTTGTTCGTCGCGGCTACCGTAAAGCGAACAGCCGTCGCTTCGATTGGATCGAAGCGTTCCTCATTCTCCAGCGAACTGACGGCGGGCTGCAGGCCGTCATTAGCCTGTTCGCGATCTGGTTTGATCCAAGGCCGCTCGCCATGGTTCACCCCCGCAAAGACTGCCTGCAACGCGTAAAAATCTTTCTGCAAGATGGGATCGAACTTGTGATTGTGGCAGCGCGCGCAGCCGACGGTCATGCCGAGGAAGGCCGTGGCCGTTGTGTTCGTCATGTCGGCAAGCTCGTCCTGCCGTTGCATGAGCGTTAGTCCCACATCCGGGCTTTTCACTTGGTCCCACGCACCGGCGACGAGGAATCCCGTGGCGGCCGACTCGCCGCTTGCATCACCGGCGAGCTGCTCAACGATGAACTGATCGTACGGCTTGTCGTCGTTGAACGCGGCGATGACGTAATCGCGATAGGGCCAAGCATTGGGACGCGGGACGTTCGTCTCAAAACCGCTCGACTCGGCGAAGCGCACCACGTCGAGCCAGTGTTGCGCCCAGCGCTCGCCGTAACGCGGCGATGCGAGTACTTGTTCCACCAGATCGGCGTAGGCATCTGGTCGCTCGTCGGCACTGAACGCCGCGACCTCTTCTGGCGTCGGCGGCAAGCCGAGCATATCGAAGTACAACCGCCGAATAAGCGTGCGACGATCGGCAGGCGGCGAAGGAGTCAGCCCCTTCTCGCGCAGCTTTGCCATGACGAAGGCGTCGACCGCCGTCGCGATCCATGGATCGCCGTCGTTCGGCGGAATCGTCGGCGCCAGCGGCTGCAACGACCAATGATTCGAAGTAAGGGGCGCCGTCACGGGCTCGTCGGCTGGCCCTGGCCAGTGCGCGCCGGCGTCGACCCAGCGGCGGATCGTTTCGACTTCGGCGGCCGTCAACTTGGCTCCGCTGGGGGGCATCTCCAACTCGCCCTCGCCGGAGACGAAGCGGACGAGCGGGCTCTCGTCGGCGTTCCCCGGTACAATCGCCGCGCCGAACAGCTCGCCGCCCGCCAGCACCGCCTTCTGCATGTCAAGTCGAAGGGCGCTCTCCTGGGCGTCGGGGCCGTGGCAATCGAAGCAGGCGCGGGCCAAGACGGGCAGCACGTCGCGATGAAAATCGACCGCCGTGGCGGCCGGCGCTTCAGCGGCCTGGCCGGTGAGAGTAATCGCCTCGCATGCGATCGTGAAAGCGGCGGAAAGTAGCAGGAGGGTTCGATGCATCGCGGCCTTTCGTTCCCTTTACGCTACCAAGGAGAAGGCCTTTCGGGGGCGACGGTCACCAATCTCGGCAAAGATTTTGTGATATGGCTGAAGCTGCGGTTTGTAGCAAAACCAGCATCGGTAGGCGCCGCTAAGCCGCCACTTCGTAGAGGCATCGATCAATAACGTCGATCGCGTAGTCGAGTTCATCAAGGGTGATGATCAGCGGCGGCGTCAGCAATAAGATGTTCCCCATCGTCAATTTGAAGCTGAGGCCCTTGTCGAGCGCGCGGTACATCACTTGTTCTGCTTGGTCGGTGGCCCGCTCGCGCGTCTTGCGATTCTTCACGAGCTCGACGCCCAGCGTGAGCCCAATGCCGCGGACGTCGCCAATGAGCTCATGCCGCCGGGCCAGTTCGCGGAGTCGATCGAGCGCGTACTCGCCGAGTCGCGCGGCATGCTCGAGCAAACCTTCACGCTCGATCACTTCAATCGTGGCGAGCGCGGCGGCGCAGGCGACGGGGCTCTTCTCATGCGTGTAGTGGCCGAGCGCGCGATCGCCCGCGATGTCGAGTTCCTCACGCGCCACTAGCGCTGCGAGCGGCATGATCCCGCCGCCAAGGCCCTTGCCCGTCACCAGGATGTCGGGCACGACGTCGAAGTGCTCGCACGAAAACCACCGGCCGGTGCGGCCGAGACCTTGCCAAATCTCGTCGAAGATTAGCAGCGTGCCGTGCCGATCGCACGCCTTGCGGATGCGTTGCCAGTATTCCGGCTTCGGAATGTAAGGAGTTGCGCGGCAGGGTTCGGCAATGACGGCCGCGACGTCGGTTTCCTTCTCGAGCATGTACTCGATGTAGTTCGAGCACTTCAGATCGCACCCGCCGCGCGTGCCGCAATCCCACAGGCAGCGGTACTCGTCGGGGGGCGGCGCATGCTCCGTGCCGGGAAGGAGCGGTCCGACGCCGGCGCGGAAGATCGCTTCGCCGCCGATCGAAATCGCATCGAGCGACGCGCCGTGAAACGAGTCCCACATGCTGATCGTCTTGTGCCGGCCGGTGGCGATACGGGCGAGCTTCAGCGCGATGCCGATCGCCTCACTGCCGCCGGGGCAGAAGAGGACTTTGTTGAGATTGCCCGGCGTGATCTCCGTCAGCTTGCGGGCGAGATCGACGGCGACTTGGTTCGTGTAGCGTCGCGTGCAGAACGAGAGTTCGTCGAGTTGTCTGCGGACAGCGGCGACGACGTCGGGGTGGCCGAAGCCGACTTGATGAACGTTGTTACCGTGGAAGTCCATGTACCGCCGCCCTTGGACGTCGGTGACATAGATTCCTTCGCAGCTCTCGAGCGCGTTCAGGCAGGGGCTCGACAGCGACTGGTGCAGGAAGTACTTCGAGTCTTCCGCGAGCAGCCGCTGCGTTCGCTCGTCGAGCGCGGAGGCTTGCCATTCAGTGCGACGGTCGGAGCGATTGACGTCGCCTTCAGACCGTTGCGTGGCGGGATCGAGTTGATGGACAAGGCCCGGTCGGGATGGAACCATGGCGTCGAATCGTGTGCCTGAGATGCCGCTGGACTGCGTCGTCTGTGATAAGTCGTACGCTGGTCGCAATCAATGGTTGAGCGCAGCTTAAATGGTGAATTCGGGAGTCTCCAGGCGAGTTAGCGGCGGGGCTCCAGTCTATTTGCGCCCCGCGGCGGCCAGATTGCGTCGGATCAAACGAGTCACGCGGAAGCGGAGCGGCCGTCATCCTGTGCTTGCGAATCAGCGGATTGGCCTCGATACTTGCCAACGCTCTCTCCCCGCACTCCCCGCCAAGCCTTGCCGATGAACGACGTCGCGCCGCCGCAATTGGAACGAGGCCTCAATACCCTCCACGCCACGTCGCTCAACGTAGCGAACATGCTCGGCGCCGGGCCGTTCATTACCATCCCGGTGCTGCTGGCGGCAATGCATGGGCCGCAGGCGATGGTCGGTTGGGGCGTGGCGATGCTGGTGGTGATGTGCGACGGGCTCATTTGGGCGGAACTCGGCGCCGCGTTCCCCGGCAGCGGCGGGACGTATCACTTTCTCCGCGAGATCTTCCGCGGATCGTGGTGGAGGCGACTGCTGCCGTTTCTGTTCATCTGGCAGTTCCTCGTTAGCGGGACGCTTGAAGTCGCCTCCGGCTACATCGCGGCGTCGAACTTCGCCATCTCGCTGGCGCCGAGTTACAGCGACGCCGTGCGCCACTGGGGCGTCAACGATACGGTCGCCGTCGGCGTGCCGGCGTGCTTGTTCGTCGGCCTCGTCTACTTATTACTGCGGCAGCGGATCGAATCGCTCGGCAAGTTGAGCCTGCTGCTCGTGAGCGGCGTGCTGGTCGCCGTCGGCACGGTGATCGTGCTTGGCGCCTTCCACTTCGACGCCAAGCTGATCACTTTTCCGACCAACGCATTCAAGTTCGACGGCAAGTTTATCATCGGCCTCGGCGCAGCGATGACCGTCGCTGTGTACGACTACCTCGGTTACTACAACATCTGCAACTTGGGCGACGAAGTTCGCCAGCCCGAGAAGACGATCCCGCGGGCGGTGCTGTTGTCGATTCTCATCGTCGCGGGAATCTACATCGCAATGAACCTCGCGTTCATCGGCGTCGTGCCGTGGCAGGAAACGGTGGAGCCGGGGACGCTGGCGAACACTAATATCGCCGCCGCGTTCATGACCAAGCTTTGCGGCGAACGCGTCGCAGCAGGCTTCACGCTACTGATTATTTGGACCTGCCTCGCCGGGCTATTCGCGATGACGCTCGGCTACTCGAGGATCCTCTACGCCGCGGCGAAGAATGGCGACTTCTTCGCCCCGTTCGCGAAGCTGCATCCTACGAAGGGTTACCCGTGGGCGGCGCTCGGACTGCTGAGCGCGATGACGGCCCTCTTCTGCTTCTTTCAACTCGAGCTAGTAATCAAGGGCGCCGTCACTGTGCGGATCCTCGTCCAGTTCATTGGGCAGATCGTCGCGCTCCACTTACTGCGCCGGGAGGGAACGCATCCGCTGCCGTTCCGGATGTGGCTCTACCCGTTGCCGAGTCTCCTCGCGCTCGCCGGTTGGCTGTTCCTGCTGAGAACGAGTGAGATCGCACTCATCTGGCTGCTGCTGGCGGTTTACGCGAGTGGCGTTGCGGCGTTCGCAGTGCGCGAGGCTTGGCTGCGGCGTGGTTGAGAGTGATTGCCTTGGCGTCAGCAGCAACGCTGCGGCATTACTTCGCGCTGGTGAGTTCCAGCGTCGGCGTGTTCTCGCCGCTGCTTACTTCGATCGTTAGACCCGAGTTCTCAGCGCTGGTGTAGCGTTGCGGGACGAGCAGCTTGCCTTGCGGAGCTTCGGGCGAAGTCGATGCACCAACTTCATAGGCGACGACGGCTACCTGGTGCGTCCCGACCATGGCGCCCGGTTCTCGACCTGACGAAAGAGTGAAGGTCCCATCCGATTGAATGGCGCCGTTCGCGCCGCGGCCGGCGGTCGGCTGCGTGAGGACTTGGCCGGTGGTCAGCGGCTGGCCATCGAGCAGCACCTTGCCGCTAACGGGCGCGAGCGAGGGCCCAGAGCCGCCGCAACCAAAGGAGGTCAACGCGGCGAACAGCGTGAGGTGGATGGCTAGTTGGAAACGCATAGCAGATTGTCAAACGTTGCTGAAAGTTGGGAGACAGCGGCGGTTCAGTTGCCGGCGATCGAAACCACCTCGCCCGAGGCGCGGCTTGCGAGCGGGCGGAGCACGCCGACGAGATCGACGTCTTCGCGAACAAACTGCACCGAGGCGTCGGCCATCGCGAAGTGGGCCCCGCCCGGGTGCAGGCTGCCGAAGCTAAGGTCGTTGTTGTAGTAACCGCTGGCCGGCTGGCCGCTTGCGGCGCGATAAGCTGTGTTCAGCGGGTGCATGATGTTCTTGGCGGTATAATTGTAACTATAAATCCCAGTTCTTGATGCGGAACCAACGAGCCACACTCGCTGCGGGCCGACATCCCAGGCGATTTCGCCGATGAGGAAAGTGTTTGTGGAACCGTCGGCGATATCCTTGAAAGAAACCTTACTGCCGGGAAACATCACGCCATTCAGAGCGCATCCTCCCGCGTCAGTGCAAGTCGGTTTGTCGGAAGTCTCGTAGGTCGAAGCAGGATAGGGGTCGGTGGAAAGTGGCGGGCAATTAACTTTGGCGCCCATTACTGCCATGAAGTGCGCTCGGAGCAAATTGAGCTCTTCGGCTTCGTTGCCGCCTGGTTGGGCGGTGAATGTCATTTCGCCGTCTTCCTTCGAAGGGCAGCGGAACGATGGCAACGGAGTTCGAGAAGCATTGTAATTGTCGTCGTGGGACCAGTGCACCTTCGTGTTAATTGTCCTGCCAACAGCCTGCTGCTCAACGTACGGCAGTATTTGGGCAAGGTAACCATGAGAGGTGTATTGCGGAGGTTTGACGACGGGCTGTAATACCGTCGTTGAAGAAGCTGAAGGAAATGCCTTCATCACATCGTGATAATTCTGCGACGCTAGCGCTAACTGCCGCAGGCGGTTCATGCAGTCGGAACGGCGCGCCGCCTCGCGGGCCGCTTGCACCGCGGGCAGCAGTAGCGCCACGAGGACGCCGATGATGGCGATCACGACCAAGAGTTCGACCAGCGTGAAGGCGTGCGGATGGTGCTTAGTTCTCATCGAAACCTCGTGAGCGGCATGGCGCCGCGTCGGTACGGACGATTGAGCGAAGGAATGAGCGTTGACTTTGTTCTCGTTTAAGCCTGATGAGCCGAACGACGGCGGTTGCCGGCAACCAGCAGCGGGATCGCGGCGCCGACGAGCAGCAGCGACGTTGGTTCCGGCAGGGCCGCGAGCGGCGAGGCGCTGACCACGGTAAGGTTCAGCGCGGTGGCGGTCTTCGACAGTTGGAACGCGAGGCCTGCGCCGGCCATGTAGCCCGACGGATCCTCGACGACGAGCGCGTCGAAGTTGCCGCTGATGCCGCTGGTCGTGCCGAACTGCCGCTGCCAAACGAGGAAGTCGCTGCCGTCGGTGACGCCGTCGCTGTTGGCGTCGCCGAGGTTGGTTGAGCCAAAGGCCATCTTCCAGACCGAAAGGTCAGCCGCGTCGACCGCGCCGCTGTGATTAAAGTCGGCCGCGGCGAACGAGGTTCCCGTGAGCGTGATTAGCGGGAAGACGTCGCCGAGCGTTGGGTTGTAAGTCGAGTTCGTGCCGGTGAAGGCGGCTGGATTGACGACGATCTTCAGCGTGCCGTCGAGCGTCACGTTGCCGGCGGCGGTGATCGTATCGTACTGGTGGGCGCCGGTGCCGTTGATCTGCATCACCGTCGTCGAGCCGTCGCCAAGCGTGAGGCTCCCCGAGCGGCCGGAGCCGCTGACGAGCGCGAGCTCTGCCACGTGGCGACCAATTTGCGAGCCGGCGATGCTCGCTTCGAAGCCGACTTCGAGCGTGCCGCCGTTGTTCACTTGGATTTCGCCGTACTCGTAGATCTTCGTCAGCTCGACGACGGGGTGACCCATGTCAACGACGGCGTGATTGTTGACGACGATCTTGGCGCCGCGGAGGTTCTTGCGAAGCTCGATGTTGACGTAGTCGCTGGCGGTCAGCACACCGGTGAAGCTGTTGTTGGCGAGCGTGGTGGGCTCAGTCTGCGTGCCGAGTTCGAACTCGTTGAGCGTCGTGCCATTGGTGCCGCCGCTGCCGAGGTTGGTCGGATCGGTGGCTGACCCGACAACGTTGAGGGCCCCGCTCCCTTGCAGCGTGTTCTCAAGGATGAAGCGGCGTTCGTCGGTCGGGAAGCTCTTGCTGAGGTCGACCGTCACCGTCTTATCGGTGGTGTTGATCACCGACGGTTGCACGATGCGGTTGCCGGTGGCAGCGTGGTCGATCTTACCGTTTTGGTTGTAGGTGAGAACGCCGCCGATCACCTGCGCCGTGTTGGCGTAGATGAAGGCATTCTCGCCGGTCGAGTTCATGTCGATGCGGCCGAAGTCTTTGTCTTTCACCAGGCGCACTTGATCGCCGGTGCCGTTAAAGCGGATCGTGCCAGTGTGAGAGGAGGCGTCCGAGATGATGAGATCCGACCCGGCGCCGTTGCTGTTGACGTCGATGTTGCCGGCGCCGCTCAGTCGTAGGCCGATCGCCACGTCAGCGCCTGCATCGGCGTTGAAGACGAGATCCTGGGCCGTTTGGAGTTCGCCTTGCGCCGAAGCGAGGCTCGCGTCGGCGAGCAACGCGGCGCTACCGAGCGTGAAGGCGCCGCTGACGGTTTCAGTGAGGTTGCCGCCGGCTTCGACGGTAATCTTGGGGATCGCTTGCCCGTTGCCCGCGGCGCTGATGTTGATCACGCCGCCCGAGAGGGCTCGCAATTCCGTACCGGGGAACGCTCCGTTGACGGTGACGGTATGGCCGCTGAGGACGTGATAATTGTGCAGGGCGTCGGGGGCCTGATTGTTAGCCCAGGTGCTGGGCGTTAGGGCGGGGCCGGTGGTCGCCGAGTTGACGGTCAGCGAGGGACCTGCCGCCGTCGATGCCGAGAACTGCAGGTCGTCGATCGCGAGGCCGTCGTCGTCCTTGCTGGTAATCTGGGTGTCGGCCCAGCGGAGCCAGAGTTCAGCTCCCGGCGCCCAAGAGAAGCCGACCGTGGAACTGATCGGCACTACGTTCGCTGGATTGACGCTCGCTGAGGTTGCCGTCACGACCGGGGCCGTGAAGTTGAGCGCCGCCACGCTGTTGTACGTCGCCGTGCTAAACCAGTCGGCGTCGGTGGCGGTGGTGCTGTAGGCGAAGGCGAGCGTTTCGCCGGAGTCGGCGCCCGAGCGGAACTGCTTGCCGTTGTAGCTGAGGGTGAAGCTATTGAGGGTGACGCCCGTGTTGTTCACGAGTTGGAGACCGATGTAGGCGGAGTCGCCGTTGGGCGTCACGGTGGCGGAGTTCACCATGCCGAGCGCTCGCTCGGTGCTGCTGGTGGTCGCGCCGAAGCTGTAAAAGGCGCCGGTGCCGCTGCTGCCGCTCCCTGCGCGGAGCCGTTGGTGACCGTTCGAGCCTCCCTCCGGAGAGACGACGGTCGGGTGCCAGAGGTGGAACCCAGCAAGGCTGAAGTTGCCGCCGGCAGGCGCCGCGGTGTCGTCGATCCAGCCGCCGGGCGTGGAACCCAACGAGCCGTTGGCCGGGTTGGTGGGCAGCGTGTTGAAGTTCTCGGTGTAGAGCCCTTCCGCAGTAGCGTAGGAGATGCCGGCGTGAGTTGTAGAGACAAGTCCCAACCAAGCCCCGCCCGAGAGGCCGACGAGCGAGAGACGTAAAACGCCTTGGCGAAGAGAGGTGCGCATCACGAAGGTAAGCTCCTGTTGAATCGAAGAGAGATGAGCAACCTCGACGGGCGAGGCATCGCCTGCAGTAAACTGCTGGGTGAAAAGCGGAGACGTCGAGTGCGGTCGAACGAATCGTCAGCGGCGGGCACGCGGCCGTTTCTTTAAGCGGATCCGACTGCTCGCGGCGAATGCTGCAACGTTGAAAAGCGGAAGAGAGCGTTGCCCGGCCTCCCCGGTCAGTCGGCTCCCTCAAGAAGTCGGCCGAGACGGGGGATTGCGGACGTTAGTTCAGGGCCGCGGTCGCGCATTTCTGGACGCGAAATATTTTGCAATCTTCAAGCTGCTCCGCGGGGGCGGCGGTCGGTGGCGTTAAGTGCTTTTGTAGAAGAAGGTTGCGGCAATTTCTGCGAGGGTTGGCGAGCGGGCGATTGAGCGGCGATGATGGGGTGCGGCAAGAAGTCGCCGCGCCGCGTTCGCACCGATCTTCAATGACTTGCGACAAATCGAAACGACTTGGCGCGATTCGGCGTCCACAATCGCACGGCTCGGCCATGGAAAATAGCTAGCTCTCCTCTCCCCCTCGTCTAGCGCTTACCAGGTACCGTCGATGACCTCCGAATCGACTCGCGAAGAGTTTGTAAGGCTGCTGACTCAGCATCAGCGCCGCGTCTACGCCTACATCCTCGGCATCGTCCCCAACTGGAACGACGCCGACGAGATTTTGCAGGAGACGAACATCCGGCTCTGGAGCGAGTTCGATCGCTTCGAGCTCGGAACGAACTTCGAGGCGTGGGCCGTGCGAGTGGCGCACTTCCAGATCCTGTCGTGGCGGAAGCGGGTGAGCCGCAGCCGACTGTTCTTTGATCACTCACTCGTGGAGTTGATCGCTCAGGAGTTCGAGGCCCACAGCGCCCTAGCCGACGTGCGGCACCAGGCGCTCCGCGAGTGCGTCGCGGCGCTCGAACCGCGGCAAAGCGAGCTGCTCGCCCGCTGCTATGCCGAAGGGGCGAAGATCAAGCAAGTGGCCGAGACGCTCGACCGCACCACGGCGTCGGTTCACAAGGCGTTACAACGGGTTCGATTGTCGCTGCATAAGTGCATTCGCCGGCGGTTGGCGGCGGAGGGGGTGACATGATCAACGAACAAGACGAAGCGTTCCGCCGCGTGCATGATTTGGTGGCGGCCAAGCTCGACGGCGCCGCCACGGCGGAAGAACTTGCCGAACTGAAGCAACTACTGCACGACGAGCCCGCGCTCCGCGAGGTGTACGTCGAGTACATTCAAGACACGGCGAGTCTGCGGTGGTCGTTCGCTCACACGACGGTGCCGATCGAAGATGACGCAGCGGCTGAGCCGTACGGATCGCTACGCGTTTCCTCAGCGGATGTTGCTGAAGCGCGAGCAACGCAACGATCGCGGCCAGCGTGGAGAGCACTGCTCGCCGTGGCGGCGGCAGCAGTCATCGGCGTGGGGACGTATTTGTTGTTCTTCGCAGGGCAGGGGAGCGGGCCGGCGGCCGGGGGGCCTGCCGGTCCGCTCGCTGCCAACAAGGCCGCGGCACAAGGCGACGAGCCAGCGGCGGCGAACGATCCCAATATGGTCGCTCCCGCGGCTGGGAAGCAGGCGGCAAGCGTGGCGACGGTAACGCGGACGATCGACGCGCTGTGGGAAAACGAACACGAGTTCCCCGAACTGAGTCGCCTGCAGGTGGGCCAAGAGGTCGCGCTCCGTTCGGGGCAGATCGAGCTGATCTTTGACACGGGCGTAGAAGTCGTCGTCATCGGTCCGGCCCACTTCAAAGTTAACTCGCATGAGTCGATGTTTAGCGATCGCGGGACGATTTCAGCCCGCGTCGGTGCGGCCGGCATCGGCTTTACGATCGATACGCCGACGGCGCGGGTGATCGACCTTGGCACGGAATTCGGCGTCGCTATCGGCGACGACGGCGAAACCGAAGTTGCCGTGTTCCAAGGAATCGTCGACTTGGAGTACGGCAGCTCACCCGACGTTGATGCGGATCGGCGCCGATTGAACAAGGGCGAGGCGCTTCGCGTTGGCGCCAACGGGCGCGTCGATCGGGTGATGGCGATCGCGAGCGATCGCTTTCCGGTGTCGGCCTCAGTGCGTCCGAGCGACGGGCCCGAGACGCCGATCATTCGCGACGTGACCGACAACATTCGCGCGGGGGACAGCAATAAGTTCTACCGCATCGTGCGATCGGGTTTGCATGAAGACTCGCCGGCGTTCGTCGATCGCGATCATCAGTGGAACAGCGTGACGGACAAGGGATTGCCGCTCGATCTCGAGGGCGCCGAGTACGTGATGCCGTTCAACGATGACAAGTTTCACGAAGACCTCGCCGTGTGGGTCGACGTCGGCCAACCGGCGAACTTGTACGTTTTCTACAGCGATAGCATGGACCCGCCGCAGTGGCTGAAGGACGACTTCGTCGACACGGGCGCCGACGTCGGCCTCGACGAAGCGAAGTCGGTCTACCACAAAAACTTCGCACTCGGCGCGGGCGCCGGTGAGAGCGTCGACATGACGTTCTCAGTGTGGAAGCAAGAAGTCCGCGAGCCGCGGGTCGTGCAACTCGGCTCGGTCAACAAGCATCGCGCGACGTTCGGCTACAACATGTATGGAATCGCGACGGCGCCGTTGAAGGCGAAGCCGATTGCGGCGGATGTGCAGTAAGCCGCGTGTCGTGTCGCATTGCTTCGCGACGCGAATGCGATTTTAGGCGACACTAAGCGATCGTTGTAAGTTGTTCTTGTGCAGTCATTTGCGGCTAATGTCGCGTTTGAGTTGATGTCGTGAGGCGACATTGAGCGACAGGCGGCAGACGGTTCGCTGCGTCGATCGCGCGTCTGCTGAAGCAGGCGCCGCCAGGGGGACTTAGTTGTCAAAGATCGGGCTCAGCGCACAGCATCGCCTGGGACATTTCTCACCATAGCAAGTCGGAGCGGCGGCGTCCGCGACGATTTTCGGCCACCCCTCTGCCTGAGTCCGCAGGCCGTCGCGAAGCACGCACTCTTGCCCGTGAGCTTCAGCGGCTCATTCGATGTTCCAGATATCGATCGCGGGCGAGTCGGGGTTGGTCGTTTCGCAGGCGGTTGCCAGAAAACGATTGTCGGCAGGCAGGCCGAACATTCCCGCGGCGCCGGCAGAGCCGTTGCGAGCCCGCTTCACAAATGATCCGAAGCCGCGACCGTGGGCGACGGACCAGAGCCGAATGGCGCCATCGTCGCTGGCGGAGATGAGCGTGCGGCCGTCACGCGTGAACGCGAGCTTGCGGACGTAACGGAGATGGGCCACAAGTTCTACCGGCGGGGCGTCACTATCGAGATGCCAGAGTCGAATCACGCCGTCGAGGTGGCCGGTGGCGAGCAGCGAGCCGTCGGGGCTGAGCGCGAGGCTGTCGACGAGCTTGCAGGGAATATTCTTCGAGCGCTTGCGGCTATCGATCGGGATGAGCGTGACGCCCTCGTCATGACCGCCGACGATGAGCGTCTTGCCGTCGTGCGAGAAGATCACGCATTTTGACTTGGGCGACAGTTTCCATTGCCCCGCTTTGCGTTCCGTTTGCGGCTCCCACAGATCAAGCTGTCCGTCCATGACGACCGCCACTGTCGAGCCGTCTGGCGAGAAGCAGACGGCGTGGGGATCATCGTCGAGAGCCAAGTTTTTCTGGACGCGTCCCGAGGCGCCTGCCACCAGCAACCGGTTGGGGCCTTCGCAGGCGACGGCGAAGCGATCGCTGCGCGGCGACCAGGCACAGTGCTTGTGTTTGCGCGTGGAGTGGGCGTATTGATAGCGCACCTCTTCGTGCTCGGCGTCGGCGACGATATAGCCGGTGTCGCCGACAAAGAGGAGGTTTTTGCCGTCGGGAGAGACCTCGAATTCGAGGAGATGATCCTTGGTGACTTTGAAATCGGGGGTGTCTCGACCGCCGAGCGACCAAATTCGAATCCGGCTATCCTGGCCGCAGGTGACGACCTTTTTCGAGCTGACGAAGCGGACCGCCAGCACTTCCCCGTTGTGGGCCTTGAAAACCTGCGGGCGGTGACCGAAGGAGGGGGCGTCGTCGAGATTGGCGTCGATGGGGCAGAGTTCGAGAATTCCATTCTCGTAGGCGATCGCGACGGTCGAGCCGTCGGGCGAGTAGGCCAAGTCGCTGAGTCGGTGGCGAGCGACCGGCGTGCTATCGATTTTATGATCGGAGTTGTGCGGGTAGAGATGGATTCGCGATTGATAGACCTCCCCCGCAACAAAGTACCTGCCGCAGGGGGACCAACGGGCGTGAGTCAGCGTCCCGCCATGTTTGCGCGAGCCGTTCACGATTTCCGATTGCATCTCGTTTAGGTCGTCAGACCAGATTTGAATCAGGCTGCTGCGGACCTCGCTCGTCTCGTCCTGGCGATTCGGAATGAGCAAACTTGGCCGCTTGGGATGAAACTCCAAGGTGTAGCCGCGGGCGTCGCAGGGGATTCGTCGGACGATTTCGCCGTTGAGAGAGAAGAGGCAAACTTCGTGATAACGGATGCCGGCGGCAATCTGCTCGCCGTCGCGATGGAACGCGAGCGACTCGATGTTGCTGTCATGCCGGAAGATTTCTTTCAGCGGCGCATTGGATTCAAGGTCGAGCAGATGAGCTGCAGTGGAGCCGACGACGACGTAGCGGCCGTTCGGCGAGACGGCGACGGAGAAGAGCTTGCTGTCGCCGACTTTGATGGTGCGGAGCAGCGATTGGGTCGGCATGTCCCAGATACGGAGCGTGCCATCGACGCCGACGCTGGCGAGGCGGCGGCGATCGGGGAAAACGGCGATTTCGGTGACGGCTCCTTTGTGGCCTTGCAGCACTGAGACGCGCGGTTTCCGCGAGGCGCCGTAGAGAAGCTTCCATTCGAAGCCCCGCTCATCAGCTTGGCCATCGCGGGGAAGTTGGCGATCGAGCGGCGTGCGGACGGCGTCGCTCCAGCCATCTTTCCAGGCTTCGAATGCCAGATTCATGTCGGCTATGTACAGAAGTTCGGAGGTTTCGTCGAGCGCGTGGCGGATGCGGATCGAATTGAAGGTCCACGTCGCCGCGAGGAGCGCTGCGAACAAACCGGCGAGCCGGACGAACGTGCGATGGCGTTGCGACCACTTCGCGACGCGGTCGACGATGCTGGGGGGCTTAGCGGCGATTGGCTCGCGATTGATAAAGCGCCGCAGATCGGCGGCAAGCGCGGCGGCGGAGGGATAGCGCTGCGCGGGATTCTTTTCGATCGCCTTGGCGACGATCGTCTCCAAGTCGACGGGGGCGTCGGGCGCGACTTGCCGCAGGCGGGGCGGTTCGTCTTCGAGGATCTGCCGCAGGAGCGCCGCTCGGTCCTGGCCGTCGAACGCCGGCCGCAGCGCGATCATTTCGTACAGCGTCATTCCCAGGGAGTACACGTCGGCCGAGGGATCGACGATGGGGTAGTTGGATGAAATTCGCTCGGGGCTCATGTAGCGGAGCGTGCCGAGCATGTCGCCGGTGGAGGTGAGCCCCGCTTCGTCGCTGAGGCGCGCGAGGCCGAAGTCGGTGACCCACAGCTTGCCGGCGTCGTCGAGCAGCAGGTTCGCTGGTTTGACGTCGCGGTGAACGATCCCCTTTCGGTGGGAAAACTCCAGGGCGTCGGCCGCTTGGGCGGCGAGCGAGGCGAGTTCGAAGTAGTCGGTTCCCGCTGCTTGGGGGGTCTTACGGCGTTTGGCGATCTGTTCGGCCAAGCTTTGGCCGTCGATCAACTGCATGGCGTAGTAATGGAGACCATGCTCGCAGCCGACGGAATAAACCGGCACGATGTTGGGATGGTTGAGCGTCGCGGCGGCGAGGGCTTCGTTCTGGAACCGCGCGAGCCGACCTTCGCTGAGGGCGGAGGCGATGGGAAGGATTTTTATCGCGACGCGGCGCCGCAGGGCGAGCTGCTCGGCCTCGTAAACGACGCCCATCCCGCCGCGGCCGATTTCGCGAAGCAGCGTGAACTCGGTGAACGACTTGTCGGGCGGCAGCGGCGCGGAGGCGGGCGCCTCGGTCGTCCAGACGCGGTGGAGGAGATCGATGCAGGCGATTTCCTCTTCGAGTCGGGTCGACGGCGCGTCGTCCGTGTCGGTCTCGCTATTGTGCAGACCGTCCTTGGCTTCGTCGTATTTGAGAAGCTGCGCGGCCAACGAGGACCAGCGATCGCGGTCGCCCGGCGGATTGTTACCCTCGATCTTTCGCATGGGCGTTGAGCTTGCGTGCTAGCTGGCTGATGGCGCGTGACCAAAGTTTTTGGGCCGCATCGGTACTGCAATCGAGCATCTCGGCGATCTCGGCGAACGAGAGCCGCAGTTCGTTGCGGAGGCGGATGACTTGTTCTTGGCGAGCTGGAAGTTGCCGGAGCGCGACTTCGAGTTGCGCGAGCTCTTCGTTCGCCGCGGCGTGCTGGCTGGGGGAACTGAGCTCGTGGGCGAGGACTGGGAGCGATTGCGAGCCTTCGCTGCGCGTGAGGGAACGTTCGCAATCGAGATTCCGTTTGGCGGCGCCGCGGAACCGGCGATTCGCGGTAAGGATGCGGTGCGTGAGGATGCCGTGGAGCCAAGCGAGCAGCTCGCCGCGGGACGTGCCTTTGAATGTTCCCAAGCCGCGGTAGGCCTCGATCAGCGTCTCCTGGACGATGTCGGAGGTGCTGACCTTCACCTGGAGCTGGGCGTCCATCTGGCCGTTTGCCATGCCCTGCAGAGAGTTGCGGAGGACGCGGAAGATTTCGCCGAGGGCTTCGCGATCGCCGGCTTGCGCAGCGGCGATCTTCGACTGCCAATCGGAAGCGGCGGAATCCATAGGTGGCCCGAATATGACTTGGAGCGGGCCCGGTGAAACAGAATAGCAAAGATAATTTGGGGAGAATTCAGTCCCGCGGCCATTGGAGTTATGACCCGCAGCGTCAGGGGAGTCAATCAATTACCTCTTCAGAGGTATGTCGCTTTTCTGGAGATTCTGGGGAGTTGGCGCGTCGGGTTCGCGGCAGAAACCGCGAATACAAGATTAGGGGGCGTTTGCCGCTCCATGCGCGCTAAGTGAATGAGCGCGACGCCACGTTGCCGTAAAGCTGCTTGTATGATGATTCGGTGGTACTTTCTGCATGGTCCGCTCGACGGATTGAGTATCGAGTGTGACTCGGAGGAAGTCTCCGATTGCCCGTTAAATCTCGCGGCTCATGCGTACCGGGAATCGCTGAATGGTTTTCCGGGAGCGACGTTTGACGCCTTTTGGCCGCCGGAACTTCTCGCCCTGGCGGAAAAGATCGAGGCAACGCAGCGGCTGTACTCCTACCGTGTCGTCGCGGCTCGGCGGTACGAGGTTCCTGCCGGCAGCGGACTGGCGCCGGTGCTGTGTGAAATTCGGGCGAAGTACGAGGGCGTGACCGATCGGCTGGTTGCGTACCAGGTTGATCGCCAGGCAGGGGGCGTCGCGGTGAAGATTCGCCGGCAGTGGAATTCCGCCGCGTCGCCGCAGCTTCCCGACGCTCCTTGAGTTTAGAACGGCCGACGGGTCGCTTCGCAATGTTTTTGCCACGCCAGCTATGACCGACATCAGTTCTCACGATTACGAAGCAGCGATTGCGCTGCTGGCTCGCTTGGCAGAGCCGACCGTTGGCCTCGCCGTTCCCGAGCGGAAACGGCAGTTTGCCGGCGGCGTGGCCGAGATTATTGACGCGGATGCATGGGCGTGGGCGTCGGTCGCCGTCGATCATGAGAACCCCGGCGTTTTGGCCGCTTCGTGTCAGATTAGCGACGGTTGGCAGTCGGAGGCAGAGCAGTCGCAAGTGCAAGCGTTGTTCGCACCAGAAGGGGGGCGTGGCATTTCGCAGGCGGCGGTTTACTCGGCGTTGCAAGCGGGAACGCCGACGACGTTTCTGATGCATGAATTAAGGCGGGGCAAGGCGGGGGCCGCATCGCAAACCGGAGAGGAGTTGCAGCTGCTGCTGTCGTTCTTTCCGATCGACGAAGACGCCGCCACGCGGGTGGCGTTTTATCGACGGCCGCAGCGCGCCGATTTCGCGCTGCGTGAGAAGCAGATCGTGGCGCTGTTGTTTGGGCAGGTCGAGTGGCTGCATCGCCACGGAGTACACCCGCGAGCGCAGCAGCAGGCGATCAAGCTTTCGCCCCGCGAGCAGCAGGTGCTGACGCTGATGCTGAATGGCGACACGCGTAAGAAAATCGCCGCGAAACTGGGGATCCGCGAGTATACGGTGGCGGGTTACCAGAAGAAGTTGCACCGGAGCTTCGGCGTAACGAGCCGCGCGGAGTTGCAGGCTCATTTCTTTTTCGGCGGGCAAGCAGATCAACCGGCGTGCGCTACAGAAGCGACTCTCTCGCGCGCTGCAGAGAACTAAGCGCGATTGGTCGCGCGCCCCGTATGTGGGGGTGTTCTCCCTAAACGTGAAGTGCAAGCAGAGCTAGCGGGCCAATCGCGTCGAATTTTGCACGCATTGCCTCGATTGAGACTTCTCACTGCAAAATTGGGCTCTCCCCTCATCTGAGGGGATTGTGTAGAGGCCGCTCCTTAACAAGACTCCAGCACACGGCATTGCTGCGCAATGCCGCAAGGCGGGTGTGGAATGCTGCAGGCCGAGGCCGTTCCGCTCCTTTTCCATCGAGCCAGCCCATCAGGCTGCTGGCTGCGAATCTTGTCGCAACTCAAGAAATAGTCACATCTTATGAGCGAAGCAACGAAGACGAGGCCGCCTCGTTCCTCGTCCACGGACGAGCATGCCGTGGCGGGGAATGCGCCGGCGACGGGGCAGGGGAGCGCGGCCGAGCCGCAGCGCGGCGTGGAAGTCGACGATAAGTCGATCGCCGCCGCCAGCTATGCCAATTTCTGTCGTGTGACGGGAACTCCGGAGGAGTTGATCATCGATTTTGGGCTCAATGCTCAGCCATTCGGCGTGCCGAGCGATCCGGTGCATGTTTCGCAGCGGATCGTCACGAACTATTTCACAGCGAAGCGATTGCTGCACGCCCTGCACCTCTCGGTGCAGCGCCACGAGCAGGCGTTCGGGGTGTTGGAGACCGACGTGAACAAACGCGTCGTGAGCCGTCCCGCTTCGTGATTTCCAGGGCGGCGGTCAACGGCGCCGGCTCGCAACCGGGAAGCGTCGTTGGCGGAGTCGCGGTGCGTCGTCTGGGCAGGCGATGCAACGCAATGCAGGCTCCGTTCCACCGCAGCCGGAGCGTTGGCAACGGCCGACGCCGCAGTTTTCGAATGCTTCTTGCGAATCAATTAGGACACCTTCTTTCCACCGCAACGTGAAGCCGCTCGCGATTCGCGCAGGCTTGGCCCGCATTTAGTTGGGCCCGCCTCCGGCATGAATCTCACGATTTTCGCGACGTTCTGCGAGCTTGGCCGAACCTCGGAGTTATCGACGATGGCACGCAACCGCACCCCGCGTTTCATGAACTTGTTCAGCCCCGAACGGCGCAGCGCCCGCACCAATCGTTGGCGGAAGCGGTTCCAGAAGCTGTCGCTGAGTTCGTGGCAATCGAGCCGCGTCGTGGAGGCGGTGTGCAATGTGTTTCGCGCGGGTTCCGAGGCGACGCGGCTGGTGCGCGGCAGCATGACTTCCCAAATCGTGATGGCCGGCGGCGGCCGTTCGCTGCGGATGGAAGGGCTGGAGGAGCGCTCGTTGCTTGCGGCGGATGTGTTCGTCGACGATAGCTGGTCGGCTTACTCGATCGGCACGTCGATCCCCGACGCCGACAACAATCCCTTGAACGGTTCGCAGGCGGCGGTTTTCGGGACCGATGCGTTTGCCACGATTCAAGGCGGCGTCAACGCGGTCGACGCGAACGGCACGGTTCACGTGAACTCCGGTACGTACAACGAAGACGTTCTGTTGAACAAGGCGGGGATCGGCGTGCTGGGCGCTGGTTCGGGCACGACGACGGTGATTGGGCCGATCGGCGGCGTGTCGGGCGCGACGTTCACGGTGCAGGAAAGCAACATTGAGATTGCCGGCTTCACGATCACGCGCGCCGGCAACAACACCACCGATTGGAACGATCCCAATCTGAACTCAGCCGGCATCGCGATTCAGGGGCTGACGCTTAGCGGCACGGAAATCCACGACTCGGTGATCACGGGCAATCGTACTGGCGTCGACGTCAATAACTCGAACGGCCATACGATTCGCAACAATGATATCGTCAATAATCGGACCGGTCTGATTTTCCGCAATCAGACTGACAATCTGACGGTCGAAGAGAACAACATCACGGGCAACTGGACCGTTGGCGTCGTGTTCCTCGACGCCAGCGGCGGAACGAACTCGCCGGTGCAAACGGCGGCCGGCAGCGACTTCAATAACAACAACATCAGCGGCAACTGGTACGGCCAAGTCGTTGACCGTCAGACGGGTGGTCTGCTGCCGGCGCCGGGCGGCAGCAGCAAGGACTTCGAGGGGAACTGGTTCGGTACGGCGACGCCGACCTACACGACCGCCAACAGTTCGGAGCCTGGCTACGCGGGTCAAATCCCCGTCGCCTTCGGCGGCAGCGCCACCGCTCCGGTTCCGGGGACGTATCCGGAAATCCTCGGCGCGGCGTCGGCGAACATTGATTCCGCGCCAGCGTTACAGACCGGGCTCGATACCAATGTTGAGACGACGCCCGGTCGCGGCATCTTTGGCTTCCAAGGGTTCACGACGCAGGCGGAAGTTTGGGTCGACAACGATTGGGTGATCCTCGTCGACGTCGGTCCGGTTGGGTTGTCGCCGGGCGACTTGGTGGAGTCCGATGGCGATGACGGCGACAACTTCGTCACTGGAAAGTATTTCGCCTACGACGCCTATGATTCGGTGACCGCGGCTCTGGCGGGCGTTTCGAGCGGCGGCAAGATCAATATTCTCGCCGGCACGTTCTCTGGCGCGCTCAACATCAACAAAGACGTCGACGTCGTCGGGCAAGGCGCTGCGCAGTCGATCCTCAACAGCGGACCGCTGTCGACGCCCATCACGGCGACGAACAACTCCGAAGTGTTGGTGCGCGGCCTCACGGTGGCGGGCGGCATCTTCGGCGTCAACGTCGATGGCTCCGACGTGACGATCCGCGAGTCGATCGTCAGCGGCGGCAGCGCGATCGGCATTTTGGTCGACAGCAGCGGCGAACTGGCGGTTATCGACAGCACGCTCACGGGGGCGGGAGCGGGCACGGGCGTGGTCGTCGTCGACGGCGTCGCGACAATCACCGGCAGCAAGCTGAGCGGTCGCGTCGATGGCGTCATTGTCGGCGCCGATGGATCCGCGACGCTCTCGAACAACGATCTCTCAGCAGCCTTCAGCGGCAAGGTGATTCAAGCCGATCCGCTGGCGGGCGTGATCAACGCCTCCGGCAACTACTGGGGGACGACGAGCGAGGGCGCCATCGCCGCGAAGGTGTTGGGAACCGTCGACTTCTCGCCGTATCTCGCAGGAGGAAGTGCAGCGGGCGTTGGCTTTGCCGGCGACTTCTCGTTGGTGTATGTGACGCCGCTTGGCGCGCAGGCGGAAGCGGTCGGCAGGATTCAGGACGGCGTCAATCGCGTTTTGGACAACGGTACGGTTCAAGTGAATGCTGGGAGCTACATCGAAACCGTCGGCGTCGTCGGTCGCACCGGAGTCAAGTTGCTCGGCGCCGGGGCGGCCTCGACGACCATTGCCGGTCCCGCGGCGTCGCCCGCTAATTCCGCGACGATCAAGGTTGAAAACTCGGCCGGCACCGAGATCGACGGCTTCACGATCACTCGCACCGGCAATACGGCAGCGACGTGGGCCAGCAACGGGATGACCTTTGGCGTGTTGCTGGCGAGCGGCGCCACGAGCACGACGATCGAGAACAACATTCTTACGGGCAATCGCACCGCTCTCGACCTTCGACACATCGGGTCGGGTAACAACGTTATCCAAGACAACGACATCGTGCAGAATCGCACCGGCGTCATCATCTGGGACTTGTCGAACGACAACACGATTCAACGCAACTCGATCACCGGCAACTTCACCGTCGGCGTGCTGATGTTCGATACCTCGAACGAAGCGACCGGCAACGTCATCACGAACAACGCGATCGCCGGCAACTGGTATTCGCAGGTCGAGGATCGCCGGCCGTCGTCGAGCGCTGTGCGCGATTTCTCGGGCAACTGGTTTGGCACGAACGCGATCGTCACGACGACTCTCGGCGCGGGCGAGCCTGGCTACAACGCGCTGATTCCGGCGATCTACCCAGGCGGCTCAGCAACGGCGCCGGGCGGGGCGAAGATCATTAGCGGCGACGGGGCGAACAACGTCGATTACTCGCCATGGCTCGACGTCGGCACGAACCTGAAGGCCCCGGGCCAGCTCGGCTTCGACGGCGACTTCTCGACGCTGCACGTCGATGACGCCAGCCCGCAGGCGGGCGTCGCGGGCCGGATCACCGAAGGGCTCAGCCGCCTCGACGATTCGCCGGCGCCGGGGACGCTGATCGTCCACGCCGGCACGTACGGCGAGAATGTCGATTCCTCGGCGAAGGCTGTCAAGTTCGAGCTCGGCACGGCGACGGCGCAGGTGATTCTCAACGGTAACCTCGCGCTGAGCGCCGACGATACGCTGGTGATTGAGCTGAACGGCACGAGCGCCACAACCAACTACGACAATCTCGTCGTCAACGGCAGCGTGGCGCTCAATGGCGCGACGCTCGATCTGTCGCGGGGCTTCGCGCCGGCTCCCGGCGATAGCTTCGTGATCGTCGGCAACGACGGCCTTGATCCGGTCAACGGGACGTTTGCCGGGCTGGTCGAAGGTTCCGTCATCTATGTGAGCGGGATTCCGTTCACGCTCAGCTATGTGGGCGGCGACGGCAACGACGTGACGCTGACCATCGCCCAGCCGAACGTCGTGTACGTGAACGACACTTGGGGCGAGTCGGTCAACAGCTCCGGCGGAACGCTCGGAACGGTGGAGCCAGGCGACGAAGTCGCGGCAGCCGGTCCCGGCGATGCGGCAGTGAGCGGACTCATTTTCGGATACAACGCTTTCGCCAGCATTCAAGATGCAATCGACGCGGTCGCCGTGAGCGGCATCGTGAACGTCTTGGCGGGCACGTACACTGAGCAAGTCATCGTCGACAAGTCGCTCGATTTGCTCGGCCCGAACGCGGGCCTGGCGGGCAACGCCGGCGGTCGCGCTGCGGAAGCGATCATCTTGCCGACGCAGAGCGATCCTGATCCCGACAACGCGCCGAATCCGGTGCTCGTCTACGTCGCGGCGGACAACGTGCGGATCGCCGGACTTTCGTTCGACGGCGACAATCCTGGGCTGACAAGCGGCACGACGCTGAATGGCGCCGATCTCGATGCGGAAGAAGCGATTGCCTCGTACGAGGGCGTCGGCGGAATCACCGTCGAGAACAACATCATCCGCAACTTTAGCTACGCGGGCGTTGATTTCTACAACTTCAACAACGGCGGCGCCGCGACCTCAGGCAACGCCATTCGGCAGAACCTGATCGTGAACCTCGGCGCCTTCGGCTGGGGCATCGGCATTCTGGTTTACAACAATTTCTACGCCGACGTCACGAACAATGTCATCAACGATGTTCGCGTCGGCGTGCAGACCGGCAACTTCCACTTGGCGAATCCCGGCGCCACCGGCAGCATCTCCGGGAATACGATTTCGGCCAGCCGCGCCGGCATCTGGCACAATCTGGCTTATAGCGCAGCCTCTTCGCTCACCATCAACGGCAACACGATTTCGGCGGATTCCGACGCTGGCATCTTGCGCTTCAGCGGCATTTGGGTGACGTCGATCGGCGCCGCGGCGAGTCCTGTGATCACTAGCAATACGATCACCGTTGGCGCCGTGGCGCAGGGACAGACCGTCGGTTACGACCTGTGGAACAACTCGGTCGGCGGCGGCGTGACGATCAGCGGCGGATCGGTGACGGGCGCCGGCTACGGCGTGTGGGTCAACAATTTTGATAGCTATCCGACGGCCACGGGCAGCAATGGCGATTCGACCTCGGCGACCATCTCCGGCGTCGCCATTAGCAATGCGTCGATCGCGGGCGTCTATGCGAAGGACAACGCCAGCAACACGAATTCAGCGACTGTGAACGTCAATGTCGTTGGATCGACGATCACTAGCAGCGGCATTGGCGTGCTGGCCGAAGGCGACGACGCGACCGTGACGCTGACTAGCAGCTCGCTGACGGGCAATACGACCGGCGTGAGCATCACGAGCGGAGCAGGGTTGACGCTTGGCGCCGGGAATGCAATTTCCGGCGGGACGACTGGCATTCGGTTCGACGGCGCTGGCGTCGGACTGACGGGGCTTTCGCTGGGCGACGTTTCGATTTCAGCGAGCAGCGATTACATCACACTCGCCAACTCGGCGTTTGACAATCTCGATCTCGACGCGACCGGAACCACGCTCGGCGGCATTGCCGTTGCGGCCATGACGGCCGCGCAGAAGTTTGCGGCGACCAACAAGATCACCGACGAACTCGATGACAACACGCTCGGTTTGGTGTTGCTGGCGACAAACACGATCTACGTGACGCCGGCTACGAGTCCGACTGCCATCGACAACGACTACACCCGCATCAAGAACGCGATCGAAGCGGCCGGCGACAACTGGACGATCGATCTGCTCGGCACGTTCAATTGGACCGAAACGAACGCCGCCGCGTCGTGGGCGCTTGGCAACGACGGCCTCAGCGGCACGGATGACGACTATTCGATCACCGTGGCCGGCGGTTTGGAAGGCGTGACGCTGACGGCGTCGACCGGTCTCGGCTCGGCGATTATCCAAGGCCCCGGCGACCTCGCGACGGTTAACTTGGAAGGCTTTCTCTACTTCCCCGGCGGCGCCAACTCCGCGGATGACAACAAGAATTGGACGATTTCGAACCTCGACATTCGCGACTTCGACTTGAGCATTGGCATGTTCAACTCGAGTGCGGGCGTTGACGCATTCGATGGGACGACGATCGTCAACAATCGCATTCGTATCGCCACCGACCTGAATGCGACTGTCGCCCCGGCGGACGTTAACCAGAACATCGGCATTCATTACTCGTTCGGCGTCAATCAAACGATTCAGGGGAACTTCATCAACATCCCCGGCAACGGCGTCAGCGACTCGGCCAATGGGCGGTTCGCGACCTCGGTGGCGATGCAGTCGAACACCAGCGGCGGCGCCGTTTACGAAGGCTTGTTAATCGACGGTAACGTCATCACGGTGCTTAATGCTCAGAGCGCCGATCCAGAGACTATTCTCGGCATCTGGGAGAACGGCCACGCTCATTCCAGCGACATCACGGTGAGCAACAACACGTTCACGAACGCCGCGGTGGGTAATAACCCCGCCGCGAACTTGCAGCGGGCGTTCCGCGTGACGTCGCATTCGAGCGGCTCGTCGACGGTGACGTACTCGGGCAACACGGTCAGCGGGGCCAACCTCGGCTTCCAATGGATCGCCGGTTCGAACTTCACCGGCAATCTGGCGGTGCAGGTCACGGGCAACACGCTCACGAACGTCAACACGGGCTTCCTGATTCAGTCGAACGGCGTCGCCAACATCAGCGGCAGCAACTCGATCGTCAACTCGGGGGCGATGGCCGGCGTGGGCGTCGGCATCGACGTTGCCAGCGGTTCGGCGAGCGTTGCGAATAATCAGATTCAGGGCCTGGGCGTCGGCGTTCGCTTCCAGGAGGGGGCTGGCGGCTCGGTGGCCGGCAACGATTTCGATGACGCCGTCGACAACGCGACCGACTTGTCGATTGCATCCGGCGCCGGCGCCGTGACGATCGGCGCGGGCAACGCCTTCGCGGGCGATACGTTCTTCATCGACAACCAAAGCACGCAAAGCTACGACCTGTCTGCCAATGGGACGACCTTCGACGAAGCGAATAGCTATCGCATCGAAGACAAGATTCACCATCGGGTCGACACGAATCTGGCCCTCGGCACCGGCTTGGTGACTTGGGTGGCGAACAACGTTTACGTAACGACGCCGGGCGGCGGCTCGACTGATTCGAACATTCAACGCGGCATCGATGCGGCTACGGCCGGCAACACGGTGAACGTCGAAGCGGGCACGTACGACGAGGCACTGGTCATCGGCAAGGCGATTACGCTTCTCGGTTCGGTCGACGGCGGGGGCGTCCCGACGACGATCTTGCGGCCGCTCGCCACCGTGGGGAATCTCATCGAGATTGTCAGCAGCACGACCGGCGTCGTGGCCATCGAAGACTTTGAACTCGACGGCAATAACGCGGGCGTTCGCGCCGACTACGGCATCCGCATCAACTCGGGAACGACGTTCGCTTCGCTCGCGCTCGACAACCTCCGCGTGAAGGAATTCCGCAACATCGGCTTGTCGATCGACGGCGATGGGGCAGGGCAGTCGGTCGATTCGGTGACGCTCAGCAACAGCGTCTTCACCGACAACGGCGATTCGGGCATCGGCGGATCGGGCGCTATCAGCTTATTCAGCTTCAACGAGAATGCGACGTTGACCAACGTCGACGTGACGAACGCCACGACGGCTCGCTCGGGCATCCAGTTCCGCGGAGCCGGATCGGCGCCGTACTTGGCGGCCGGTACGATCGCACTCAACGACGTCGACGTCAGCGGAACGTACCAGACGCAGATGATCGGCATCCAGCGGTACAACACCACCGCCGGCATCAGCTTCACCGACGTGAAGCTGGGCGGGACCACGTCGGCGATCACGGGCGGATTCGGCGCCAGCTTGCGATTCGACGCGGTCGGCGTCGGCACGCTCGCCTCGCCCGCGACGCTGAGCCTCGGCAACACGACGTTCCGCGGTTTGGCGCCGACGAGCGCTCAGCCGCATGAAATTGAAATTGCACCGGACAATGCGTTCGCGTTCCTTCGTCTCGATGGCACGGGGACGAGTTGGAGCTTTGGCGGTTCGCCGGTGGCTGCGGCGAGCTTGACGTTGGCACAGGCCTTTGCGGTGGAAGACCGCATCCTGCACTACGTCGACAAGCTTCACCCGACTCATGGAACGTACAAGGGCTTCGTTGACATTCAGGCAGGCCAAGCCTTCGTCACGGACGATTCGACGAGCCCGAACCCGCTCGTGGGCGATGGTTCGATTCAGCGTGCCGTCGACGTCGTGGCGACCGGCGGGACGGTGCATGTGGAAGCTGGTTCGTTCACCGAAGCGGTGTCGATCAATCGGCACGTCAACATCATCGGCGCCGGCAGCGGGGCGACGGTGCTCAATCAGCCGGTGACGAACGACATCATCACCCTCACCGGGTCGGGCGCCTCGAACGCGAATCCGTTGCTGCTCGAAGGCTTGCAATTGAAGCCGACGGGCGTCAACACGCACGGCATCATTGTGCCGATGGGCGCGTCGATTCAGCACATCAAGCTTGATGATCTCGTGGCTACCGGCGGCAGCCCGACCGGCCCGGCGATCACGGAGATCGGCCTGCGAATCACCGACAGCGCAAGTGCGAACGACGTTGTGATCGTCGACTCGCTGTTCGAGAATCTCAATCACGGCATATTGATCGAGAAGCACCTCGACATCACTGGCTCCTCGAACGTGACGAACTTGGTCGTCACGAACACCGGGTTTGAGGACAACCAATCGAAGGGCTTCTACGCGGAGAAGCTGTCGAATGCGACGTTTACAAACGTGTGGGCGACTGGCAACGGCAATCTGCCGTACTTCGTCCCCGGGTCTGGCATCGAGATCAATCTCAAGGGGAACGTGCCGACCTACACGAACCTTGTCTTCAACAACCTGACGGTGTCCAACAATGGCGCCGGAGCGGCGGCCGGGGCCGGCCTGCAGATCAAGGCTCGCGGCGCCGGCGACACGGGCGGCGGCGGATTGTACGCCGCGAACCCGGCGACACTGACCAATGTGCAGATCAACGGCGGCTCGTTCGCCGGCAATCGCACGGGCATTCGCGTCGGCGAACCGGGGCAGTCAAACACCAGCCCGACGGGCGTCGTCATCGACGACGTCAGCGTTTCGAACAGCACCGAGACAGGCATCCACATCGTGGGCGGTTCGGCGACGATTCAAGGGGCCACGCTGGCCGACAATCCGACCGGCATTCGCGTGCAAGGGAGTGGCCGGGCGATTGTCACCGACGATAGCGGCGACGACACGACGATCTCCGGCGGAACGGTCGGCATTGAAGTGAATGGCGGCCGGGCGCTCGTGCAGAACACGGCGTTCGCCAACACGGCCGACATCGGCGTGTTGATTCAGAACGGCGGCATCGCTGACTTGGGCCAAACCGGTCCTGGGACGAACTTCACCGGCCTCGGCGTGAGCGTCGGCGGCAACGACTTCAGCAGCTACGTAGCCGCGGCCACCACGTCGGCCGGCGCCATCGTCAACTTGAACGTCGACGCCGTGACTGGCCGGCAAGGGGCTCCGCCGGACGTCACTGCCTTCGGCAATGCATGGGCGGTTAACACGCCGGTTGGCATCGAGAACGTCGTCTACCACGACAGCGATCTCAACACCCGCGGATTCGTCGACTTCGCTGCGTTCGCGTTCACCGGAGCCGTTACGGTTTCATCGAACACGATCAACGAAGGCGGGGCGGTAACAGTCAGTGGTTCGTTTAGCAACGTGCCGCAGGCTCATACGGTGACAATTAACTGGGGGGACGGCAGCGCGCCGACGATTATCAATCTCGCGGCCGGAGTCTATACGTTCAGCAGCACTCCGCACACTTACGAAGACGACGTCGACGGCCCGCCGACTTCTTCGGTCTTCCCCGTCACGGTGACGATCACTGACGCCTCGACCGCTTCGATTGTCGACAACACGAACAGCGTCACCGTGAACAACGTGGCGCCGACGGTGACGATTTTCGGCGGCACGCTGGCGGGCGATGGCCAGACGCTCAACTTCACGTTTACGACGACCGATCCTGGCGAAAGCCCCGACGACGTGTTCTCCCTGCAAGGGATCTCATTCACTTCGCTGTCGGGGGGCGCGAACGGAATGGTGGTTCCCGGGAGCGTCGCCTTCGACCCTTCCACGGGGGCCGGTAGCTTCAGCGTCATCTTCAGCGCTCCTCCCGGCAGCGGAACGGTGGAGATCAGCGTTGGCGTTGCCGACGACGATTTGGCGGCCGGCGTTGATACGCACGTCGTCTCGGTCGGCAACACGCTGCGAGTGACGAACTTCGTCACGACCGACAGCGGCTTCGACGTGACGTTCAATCGGGCGCTCGATCTGAGCGTGCTGAACTTGTACGACGGGGTCAATCCGCTGGTGATTGGCGACGTGCTGAAGGCCTCCGACATTGTGGTGCATGCCGTCGTCGGCAACGTCGATGTGAAGGGTTCGGTCGTCTGGAACGCCGCGACGAACACGTTGAGCTGGGTGAAGACCGGCGGTCCGCTCACCGCCGATACTTATCAGATCACGCTAGTTAGCGGCACGAATGCGTTCGTCGACACGTTCGGTAACACGCTCGACGGCAACGGCAACTTCGTCCCCGGCGACAACTACCAACAGACGTTTAACAAGGTCGTCGTGGGCGGCACGCCGATTGTGAGTCTGCCTGACTTTGCTCGGGCGCCAGGCCAAGCAGTCGACCTGACGGCGAACAATACGCTCGACACGATGCTGCCGGTACGGGCGACTGGCGTGAACGTGCAGGGGGTTAACTTCGAGCTGAAGTACAACCCCGCGCTGCTGACGATCAACCCGTTGCTGGTCACGCCGGCGTTGGCTGGTTGGAACGTGTTGGCCAACCTCAGTGCTCCCGACGTCAACGGGCTCGTGACATTGACGGTCGCCGCGTTCGCAAGTGCTCCGGGCTTCGCGTTTAGCGGCACGCAATCGGTCGTCAGCATCGCGGCTGCCGTGCCGACGACGGCGCCGTTTGGCGCCGTGCAGGTGCTACGCCTGCAAAACGCCGAGGTTAACGACGACGACGCCCAGAACGACGCCGCGATTCAGAAGGTGGCGTTCGCGGGCGACGCGAATGGTTCGGGAATTCTGCCCGGTTCAATTCCGCCGAGCGCGTACACCGCGTTCGACTCGACGCTGATCGCCCGCGTTGTCGTCGGGCAGGATACCGGCTTTGATGCTTACCCGCTGATCGATCCGGCGATCGTCGGCGATGCAAGCGGCAACGGTAGCTTGAACGCCTTTGACGCTTCACTGGTCTTGCAAGAAGCCTCTGGCGCCAACACCCCAGAGGTTCCGGATGAAGTCGGCCCGGGCACGGGTGGCTTTGATCCGTTCGATCCGCTACTGAGCATTGGCGATTACTACGTCAATCTGAACGGGCCGGTCACGATTCCGGTCAACATCAAGATTGAAACGACGGTCGTCGGCATCATTTCCAGCACCTACATCGTGAAGTACGACACGTCGGTGCTCGACTTCGTCGACGTGCAGCTGGGCGACCAGTTCCCCGCGCCGGGGTGGAGCCTGGCCGCGACGGAAACCTCGCCGGGCGTGATTCAGGTGGCGATGTTCGCCACGAACCCGAGCAGCAACTTCGGCGGAGCCGTGGTGGAGCTCGGCAAGCTCAACTTCCAAGTCGTCGCTGCCAACACGGGGCTGGTGAGCTTGCTGCAGATCGATCCGGTCGATCCGAACGAGTCGGGCTTGGTGTGGACTAAGGACAACGGTTCGGCGATCTCGACGTTCGAGGCCGATTTCGATCGCGACGGGGACGTCGACGGGAATGATCTGAGCAATTGGAACGCTGGCTTCGGCACACTGAGCGGCGCTACGGTCGCCCAAGGCGACGCGAACCGCGATGGCGCGGTCAATGACGCCGACTTCTTGATTTGGCAACGGCAGTTCGGCAGCGTTGTTGTGATTCCACCGGCGACGGTGCACTATGCTCCTGCTTCGGCTGTGGCGACGACGACTGAACTGCCTGCGTTGAGCACGCAACTCGCACCTGCGGCGGCGTCGGCAACTCAAGTGGCTCAGACGATTCAGCCAATCGTCAGCGTCTCGGCGCTTGCCGCGATCGACGAATCGCCGGCGCCGACGATCGAGACGCTCAAGCGTTTTGCTTCGCCGTTGCCGTCGGCCGCTTGGTGGCTCGCTTCGTCGACCGCTGAGGAGGCGAGCGAACTCGCCGACTCCGCGGAAGAATTCGATTGGGACGTTGCGTTCGACGAATGGTCGAGCGACGCCGACTCGAATGCCGCGGGATCGACGGCCGTCGCTTCGCTCAAGCGCAAGTCGAGCGACGTCGACGAAGTCGAAGTCGAGGATGCGGAAGACGCCGATTTGTTCGGGCAGGAGATCGACGAAGCGATTCTCTCTTGGCTTGAAGGCTAGTGCTTCTGGTAGTCGCGTCGACGCCGTAAGAATGCAACGCAGGAGAAGGCCGGCGATTGGGCTGTCCTCCCTCCTGCGAGTTGAGGCGGCGTCATCTTCTCGATGATTCGCTACGGATCGAACGCACGTATTGAGTTCGGTGCACATGAGTTCGGCATCTCACTATTCGCCGACGCCCGAAGAAACGGCGATCAGCCGTTTGTTGCGGGCGTATCGCGAGCACCAGGGGCTGACGGCGGCTGTGCTTGCCGAATCGATCGGCGTGACGCCGGCAACTTATCGTCGCATCGAGCAAGGCGAGCGGCCGGTGAGCCTGCTTCAATTGCAGCAGATCTGTCGAGTGCTGAGCATTGAGTTGGACGATCTTGCCGATGGCGCGAAGCGATTGACGCCAGAACGTTCGCCTAAACTTCGCTCGCCGCGGGGTTCCGCTTGCCATGCGAATGCTCCTTGCACTCAGCAGTCCGATTGAGTTAGCGAGAGCTCCGTCTGCGGTGGAACTGCCCAACGCCGGCGGTGGCCGCAAACGCGAGCACCAACGCCGAGGGTTCGGGCACGGCCGAGATCGGCGGCGTGAGGTTGACGACGCCTGAGCTCGAGCCGAAATGCCGCTGCCAGTGGAGGAAGTCGGCGCCGTCGGTGTCGAGATCGCCGTCCGCGTCGCCGCCGGCATTTCGGCCGAACGCCGTTTTCCAGGCCGTGAGGTCGTCGCCGTCGACGTCGCCGTCGTGGTCGAAGTCGGCCGAGAGAATCGGCGCCGAGACGACCTTCAGCTGAACGATTGTGGGGAGGTAGTTCAGTTGGAAAGACAGCCCCGCCGGCATGTCGACCAGCTGCACGTTGCTGAACATTCCGGAGATGCCGTCCGCGGCGGTGAGGATGTTGAATGTCTGCCCGAGCGTCGGGATGAAGCCGCCGTCGAGGTCGATGCTCAGCCGGCCGTTGAGCAAGGCGCCTCCTTCGATCGTCAGACGATCGAATTGGTTGAGGCCGATGCCGGCTAACTCAAGCATCAGGTTGGCGTTGCTGCTTTGTTGGAACTCGCCGAGCGTGACGCGGCCGATCGCTTCGTCGCCCGCGGGCAGCAGCGTCCCGCGGTTGTCGACTAGCACGTTGAGGTTTGCGTTCGCATTCGGTCGCAGGATGCTGCCGGGGCTGACGTTGAGGGCGCCGACGCCGGTGAAGGCGGCGCCCGCTTCGACGACCGTCGGACCGCCGACGAGCGTGAGCTCGCCCATGATGTTCGTCGAGCTCCCCTGCTTGAAGTGAAGTTCGCCGCCGATCGTATTCATGGTCGACGCGCCGGCGATGGTCATGTTGCCGCGGACGTTGACGCCGCGCGTCGATTCGAACGTGCCGTTGTCGAGTGCGAGCGTGGAGGTCGGGCCGAAGTCGAAGGCGAACCCGTTGGTGAGCACGCGGCCGCCGCTGCTGGCCGAGACGCCGCCGCCGAAGGCTAAGTCGGCGTTGTCGCGCAGCTCGAGCGTCGCGCCCGACGTGGCGAGCAGCATGCCATTGTTCGCGGCGCCGTCCCAGTCGTTGTCATTGGCGGCCGTTTCCAGGAGTAGCAAGCCGCTGCGGGCCGCGATCCGCGTGTTGTTGATGATTTTTGCCGTGACGGCGCCGAAGCCGACGAGCCCTTCGGCGTTGCCGACGGTGAGCGCGGCGCCGCGAAGTTCGCCGCCTTTAAGTCGCACAAGATCGGCGACGTTGGAGTTCCAGGCGTTCGTTACGTTGAGGATACCGTCGTGGTCTTCGGTGCCGATTTGGCCGACGTCGAGGATCGGACCATTGATGGTCAGCATGCCGTCGTCAGCGCGGAGGATGGCGGTGTCGTCGAAGTCGACGGCGGTGTTGATCGTGCCGAAGCCGTACAGAGCGCGGTCGGCGTTGGCGCCGAGGAGCCCGGCGCCGGCGACCACGCCGCCCGCGATGCGGTTCGGGACGAAGCCTTGATCGCCGCCGTTGAGGGCGAGCGGTTCGCCCGCCATCGCGATGTTGATCGATCCCTCGATGCTGACGCGAGCGTCGAGCTGCACGTCGCCGCTCGCTTGAACCGTTCCCCGTAGCGTGACGTCGCTGCCAGCGAGCAGCGTCTGGCGATTCCGGTCGTTCGTGAGTTTGAGCACGCCTTCGGGGTTGAGCGTCCAGTGGGCGGTTGGGCCGTCGAGTTGCACCGTTAGGGCGCCGAAGCCGAAATCGCTTTGGACGTCGATGACGTTGAGGCCGCCCATCGCGTTCGAGCGGCCGAAGTCGCTTAATTCCGCGGCCTTGATGGTGATCGGGGCGAAGACGGTGATGACGTCGCCCGTGGCGTCGTCGCCGTCGAGGTCGACCACGCCGCCGATCATGTTGAGCGTCACCGGATCGATGAAGTTGACGGTGCGTTGGAAGAGGAGCTTGCCGCCGCCGGCGAACTCGGCGTTTCCAGAGGGGCTCAACGTGTTGAACTCGACGTGGTTCTCGAAGCTCAATGCCGCCCCGGCGGCGACGTTCACGTCGGCGTCGCCGTTGAACATCACATCAGTGCGAAAGCGAGAGGTGTGCGTGCCGCCGACGATGAGCTTGGCGTCTAGGGCGCCGTTGTCGTCGCCGATGCTAATTGGTTCCCCTTCCCAGTCGGCCGATTGCTCGGCACTGGTGGAGATCATCGTCAGCGTGCCGTTCATGATGAAGCGAGCATCGGCCGAGTTGACGGTGACGTCGCCGTCGGTGAGCGTGATGCTGCGATCAAAGGCTTTCGTCGGTTCGACGAGATCATAGTTGGCGACGTTGACCTTCAGATGTCCGCCTGGGGCGATGTTCCAGTCGCCGGCGTCGAAGTCGAAGTGCCGGACGCTGATGTTGGGCGTGCCGACGACGTTGTTCACGGCGGCTGGCGTGTACATGCCATCGCCGATGATGTTGCCCGAGCGGTAGGTCGCTTCGTTGACGACGACGAGGCGAGTCCCGACGCCAGTGACGCTGGAAGAGCCGTCGCCGAAGGTGATCGGCGCCTCGACGAAGACGAGCCCGTCGACGTTCAGACGATTGGCGAGCACCATGCGCGACGTGCCGCCGATGGTCGACGATCCCGAGTTCGCCGACGCGCCGATGCCGGCGGCGAAGATGCCGTTCATCGTCCACTCGGCGGGACCGTTGACGATCAGCTTGGCGCCGCGGCCGCCCAGGATAATGCGGTCGTCCATGTCGCCGTCGTCGTCGAAGCGCTCGGCGTTGATCGTGAAGGTCACTTCGTTGCCGACCAACTGACGTTGGCCTTCATTCAGGCCGTCCCAGTCGAAGGTCGCGACGTTGACTGTGGTGTTCGAAGTGACGCTGGAGGCTGCCGCGATGCGCAGCGTGCCGGCGCCGTTCACCGAGGTCGGACTTGCAAAGCTTGAATCGGCGCCGAGTTCCAGAATGCCGTCGGCGGCGATGTTGACGACTGCTCCTGTGCCCAGCGTCGTCTTCGGCAGCGCGAGCGTGCCGTTGCTCACGTTGAGGGCGCCGCGGATGTTGAGTCCGTCGCCGGTGATGCTGGAGATCCCGGCGCCAGTTTTGTTGAGCGTGCCGGAGATCGTCCACGCATCGGAGGTAACGTTGACGACCGCTTTGCCGTTGTCGACCAGGTTGAGTGTGCCGCTGAAGTCGTTGCTGCTGTTGTCGACTTCGTCGACGGCGATCGTCAGTAGCCCCTTGCCGCGAACTGTCGTCGTCGCGTTGCCGGCCGTGCCGTCCCAGTTGAAGTCGCCGCTGTCGGTGATCGTCGTGTTGCCGGTGACGATCAACTCGCTGTTGTTGTTGAGCAAGAAAGCTCCGCGGTCGATCCAGGTGCTGCCGGTGAGCGTGAGTTTCGCGGAGTCGGCCACCGTGACGTTCGAGTTGCCGATGAGGTAATGGCCGTCGAGAAGGACGTCGCCGCTGATGTTAAACGTCGAGGTCGAGACAATCGCCGCGTCGGCGCCAGTGCGGAGCGTGGCTTGGTGATCGCCGCCGGCAAGCTGAACCGTGGCGTTGGTCATGAGTAAACGTTGCTTGAACTCGACCAGGTCGCGGCTGCCGATTAATAGCGTTCCGCCGAATGGATCTTCGAGCGGTGCGTCGATCACCAGGGTGAGCGCGTCGGCCAGCGGATCGGCGACGTTGTTCGAAACGTTGACGACGCCGAGTTCGTTGTCGCCGTCGAGGTCGACGTAGTCGATGCCGCTTGTTTGCAGCATCAGCGTGTTGTTCTGCGTGCCGCCGAGACCAACGGCGAGCGTTCCGGAGTTATCGAAGGCGTCTTCGGCGGATGTGTCGGCGTCGCCGAAGATGATCAGGCCGCCGCCTTGAACTCGAGCGTTGGGGCCGACGTCGATCGTCGCGGCGTAGACGGTGCCGCCGTTCATCGTCATCGTGGCGGAGTTTTTCAGCAGTAGGTTGTTGGCTTGAAACGAAATGGCGCCGGGCGCGGCGTTCGGATCGACCCGCAGCGTGCTGCCGACGCCGTCGACGGTCGCTTGGCCGAGCACGATCAAGCGATTGCCGTTCGTGAGGAAGTCGGCCCCGTCCGAGAGAGCAAACGACGTGACGGTGTCGCTCACGCCGTCGCGCGGCACGAACGTGACGACCGCGTTGGCGGCGACGGCGCGATTGCCGATGAGGACGTTGTAATCGAACCCTTCGGCGCCGTTGTCGGGAACGCCGAAGGGAAACCAGTTGCTTTGAACGTTCCAATTGCCGCTGCCGGCGTTCCACTCGTTGTTGACGAGTTGTGCCGACGCCGTCCGCCCGGCGAGGGCGACGATGAGAACGAGCGAGCGAATTACCGTGCGATTCATCGTGATGTCCTAGTAATCTGACGCTACTGCGTCTTAGTTGGCGAAGTGATTCTCAAGCGTTGCCGGTCAGTGCGCAGCGGTAGCGCCGTTGTTCTGTCGATGGCTCTGCGCGCAGATCAACGAAATGCTGGCGCAGTGCGCGGGAAGTCCGGGAAGCACCGCGGCGTCATCACGCCGCGAGTGCGAATGCTAAGGGGCGCTGCGAGAGCAGGCGTGTCACGCGCCCATGCTGCCGCCGCGACGTCTCCTCTTCGCGGCGGTTCTGTCTCCATCTTGGGCCGATTGGCAACGTGAGCGTCACGGTCAGATCGAGATAATTTTCGAGCATGTGGCTAGCGATCGCTGCGGTTCCGGACAGGCGGCGTCCGCGACGCAGCCGTACGGAGTTCAGCGAGGAAACAGGCCAAATGTTTCAGGGAGCGGAGACAAAGAGAAAGGCCCCAGCGTTGAACACGCCGGGGCTATGGCATGTCTGTAGTAGTGGCCTAATCTAACGGGCCGCCGCTGCGGTCAGAAGCGGCCGCTACGAGCGCTTTGCCGCCGGACGTTTCGGGGCCGCTGAAGCTTTTTTCGCCGTGGGCGTAGCCTTCTTCTTGGGGACGCTCGTTTTTGGGGCCGGTGCGCTTGCTGAACTAGTTTCGACGCTGCTCGCAGCGCGGCGGGCGTTGATCATCTCGACCCGTTCCTTGGCCGCTTGCGCCGCCTTCGCCTCGCAGACGAGGTGGTACTCCTGGTCGCTGAGCAGCTTGCCCGACTTGCGATCGACGAGCACGGGATCGGCGACGGCGCCTGTCTTGATGTTGACGATGTGGATCCCTTTGCCGGCCTCGGTGCAGTGTTTGTTGCCCCAGGCGAGGAGCGCCCAGAGGACCGGCTGGAAGTCGCGGCCGCGTTGCGTGGGGACGTATTCGTAGCGGGGCGGGCGGTCACAGTACTTGCGCTTCTCAAGGATATTCGACTCGACCATCGCCGCGAGACGCCGCGAGAGCATGTTCGGCGCGATCGAGAGGCTCTTTTCGAATTCGTCGAAGCGAGTCAGTCCGGCGAGCGCATCGCGAAGGATGAGCATGCTCCACCATTCGCCGACTTGTTCGAGGCTGCGCGCGACGGGGCAAACTTCGTTGCTGAGATCTTTGCGTTGCATACGACGATCACGTGAAAAGGGCCGCCGACGTTCGCTAGCAATGGCCGCGACGCCGTTTCTTCATGTACTTACGAAGTATTCTACGCAGGCGCCAGGTTCTTCACGATGGAGATTCTGGAGGCTGTATCGCGGTTGGCCGCGATTGCCTTGCGAGTTATTTTCGTCGCCTTGACCTCATCTTCGACACTAACTATTATCATGAAAGTTACTGGCGGAGGCAAGCCGAAGAATACGCATGCGACTCCCAAGTTTGGGTCGAGCGTCACGCAAATTGCTTTGTCTCCCGAACCATGACCGAGCAGAAGCGTCTCTTTGATCGAGCGTTTCTCCCGCCCCGATTGATCGCTGCCGCTGGCGAGGGCTAACGAACGTTAGTCCCGCGGTGGACAGTTGATTTCCTGCCATCCTCGGAAGAGCCAGTCCCATGTTGAATTCCCGCTATCGACGGGGTGCGCTGGCGGTACGCGCCGCCGCTCCCGTTGTGCCTTTGTTGTTTGCGATCGCCTTCGCTGCCGGATGTTCGCAGCAAGTTGAAGTTCCTGCTCCGCCGCCGGTGGAAGTCGTGGTCGGCAATCCGGTGAAGGCGCCGATTGTCGAGTGGGACGAATACGTCGGCCGACTTGAAGCGATTGAGTTCGTCGAAGTGCGCGCACGCGTGAGCGGCTATCTCGACGCGATCTACTACGACGAAGGCGAGCTGGTGCGCGAGGGCGACTTGCTCTGCTTAATCGACCCGCGGCCGTTCCAAGCGGAGGTCAACCTGGCCAATGCCTCGCTCTCGGAAGCGAAGTCGCAAGTGGAGCAAGCCCAGGCGACCGAGCGACAAACCGAAGCGGAACTGAAGGTGGCTCAGTCGCAGTCTGATCTCTCCGAGACGCTGCTGAAGCGGGCGAAATCGCTGCTCGACAAGCAGGCGATTCCCGAGCAGGAAGTCGACATCCGTCAATCGGAACAGCGGCAAGCTCAAGCGAGCTTGGAGGCGACGGCGGCTCGGCTAGCCCTAGCGAAGACGGCGACCGCTTCGGCGCGGTCGGCCGAGGAAGCGGCCGACGCGAGGCTGGAACTCGCGCAGCTCAATCTGGGGTACACGCAGATTCGCGCCCCGATCACCGGCCGCATCGGCGCCCGCGAGGTGACGATCGGCAACATGATTAGCGGCGGGGTCGGGCAGTCGACGATGATCACGACGATCGTTTCGCTCGATCCGATTCACGCCTTCTTCGACGCCGACGAGCAAGCGTTCTTGAAATACCAGAAGCTCGAAGGAAAGCCGACGGGCGAAGAGAACACTGAGGGAAAGAATCCGATCTTCGCGGGGCTGGCCGACGAGCCGGATGAGTTTCCGCATCGGGGGCATCTCGACTTCTTCGACAATCGCATGGATTCGGAAACCGGCACGATGCGCGGGCAGGCGATTCTGCCGAACCCCGACCTCAAGCTGACGCCGGGGTTGTTCGCGCGGTTGCGCATTCCGGGGAGCGAGCGGTACGAAGCGGTGTTGGTTCCCGACTTCGCGGTGAGCGCCGACCAATCGGAGAAGTACGTGCTGCTGGTGAATGCCGACGGAAAGGTCGAGCGGCGGAACGTGAAGCTTGGGCCGCCGGTTCGCAATCTGCGCGTCGTTCGCGAAGGGCTCGACGGCAGCGAGCAGCTCATTCTGCGCGGATTGCAGCGTGTGATGCCCGGCGTCGAAGTGGTCGTGAAGACTGAAACGCTCGCGCTCGATGCGGAGGGATTGCCGAACGATTTTGAGCGCGTGCCCCAACGTGAATGGCTCTCGCAGCCGCGGACGAATTCGCGGCCGGTCGACGAACGCGAGCTGGCCAACGCGGCCGGCGAATCGCGGCTCCCTGTTTCGAAGCGCGCCAACTAGAGATCGACTCCCATGAAATTCGCCCATTTCTTCATCGATCGGCCGATCTTCGCGACGGTGATTTCGGTGGTGACCGTCATCCTCGGCGGCATCGCGTACCTTACGTTGCCAGCGGCGCAGTACCCCGACATCGTGCCGCCGACGATCGTGGTGCGAGCCATGTATCCGGGGGCTTCGCCGGAGGTGATCGCCGACACGGTGGCGACGCCGATCGAGCAGGAGGTGAACGGCGTCGAGGACATGCTCTACATGTCGTCGCAGTCGACGGTCGACGGCGTGATGCAGTTGACCGTGACGTTCAAGCTTGGCACCGATCTCGACAAGGCACAGGTGCTGGTGCAGAACCGCGTGTCGACTGCGGAAGCGAGATTGCCGGAGGATGTGCGGCGGCTGGGCGTGACGACGATTAAGTCGTCGCCCGACTTGTTGATGGTGATTCACCTCGTCTCGCCGAAGAAGACGTACGATCAGCTCTACATGGGCAACTATGCCCTCATCCAAGTGAAGGATGCGCTATCGCGGGTCGATGGCGTCGGCGACGTGACGATGCCGGGCTTGCGCGAGTACAGCATGCGGGTCTGGATCGATACGGAGAAACTCGCCCATCTGTCGCTCACTGGCGACGATATTTTGCGGGCGATTCGTGCGCAGAACGTGCAGGTGGCGTCGGGCGTCATCGGGCAACCGCCGCAGTCGGTCTCGGGCGATTATCAGCTGACGATCAACACGCTGGGGCGATTGCTCGAGCCAGAACAGTTCGAGGACATGGTCGTCCGCACGGGCGCCGATGGCCGAGTGATTCGGCTGCGCGACGTGGCTCGGATTGAACTCGGCTCGCGGGAGTATACCGTCAACACGTATCTCGACGGCGAGACGGCGGTGGCGATTGCGATCGCGCAGCGGCCTGGTTCGAACGCCCTCGCGACCGCAGCGGGCGTCGAGCAGACGATCGAAGAGTTGTCGAAAGAGTTTCCCGAGGGGCTAGAGTACCAGATCGTCTACAACCCGACCGTGTTCGTGCGCGAGTCGATCGATGCGGTGATTCATACGCTGTTCGAAGCGGCGATCTTGGTGGTGATTGTCGTGCTCGTATTCTTGCAGAACTGGCGGGCGAGCCTCATTCCGCTCATCGCGATTCCGGTATCGCTCATCGGCACGTTCGCGGCGATGTCGCTGTTCGGATTCTCGCTCAACATGCTTTCGCTGTTCGGACTGGTGTTGGCGATCGGCATCGTCGTCGATGATGCGATCGTCGTCGTGGAGAATGTCGAGCGGCATATCGCGCTCGGGTTGCCGCCGCGCGAGGCGACTTACAAGGCGATGGACGAAGTGACCGCGGCGGTGATCGCCATCGCGGTCGGTTTGTCGGCGGTGTTCGTGCCAACGGCGTTTATCGGCGGCATTAGTGGTGAGTTTTACAGGCAGTTCGCGCTGACGATCGCCGTGTCAACGCTGTTGTCGGCGTTCAATTCGTTGACGCTTACGCCCGCGCTGTGTGCGCTGCTCTTGCAGCCGCACGGGGCGAAGCGAGATTTATTCACGCGGTTCTGGGACTTTGCTTTTGGCTGGTTCTTCCGGCTGTTCAATCGCGGGTTCGATCGGACGAGCACGCTCTATGCGGCGACGGTGAAGTGGAATCTGCGCAAGATCGCGCTGCCGCTGCTGCTCTATGCGGCACTGATTGGGGCGACGGTGTACGGATTCAAGGCGGTGCCGGGCGGGTTCATTCCGCGACAGGATAAGGGATACCTCATCACGGTGTTGCAATTGCCCGACGGGGCGTCGCTCGCACGGACCGACGCGGTGGTGAAGCAGGCGACCGAGATCATCATGAAGCATCCCGGCGTCGGCTTTGCGGTTGGTTTCTCCGGCTTCTCGGGCGCCACGCGGTCGAACAGCCCCAACGCAGCGGCGATCTTCATCGGCCCGGCGAGCGTGAAGAACGAGGGCGAGGTGGCGCCGCCGATTCTCACGCAACTCGATAGCTTGCAGCAGGCGCTGATGGCGATTCCCGATGCGAGTATTTTCGTCGTGCCGCCGCCACCGGTGCAGGGGTTGGGAACCGCCGGCGGGTACAAGTTCCTCGTGCAAGACCGCAAAGGGAATGGCGCCCAGGCGCTACAGAAGGCGACCGACGAACTGATCGCCGCCTGCTACAAAGAGCCGGCGCTCGCGGGCGTGTTCACGACCTATCGGGCGTCGACGCCGCAATTGTTCGCCGACGTCGACCGCGTCAAGGCGAACATGCTCAACGTGTCGCTCACCAGCGTGTTCGACGCGCTGCAAACGAATCTCGGCTCGGCGTACGTTAACGATTTCAATTTGTATGGCCGTACGTTCCAGGTGCGGACCCAGTCGGAAGAAGACTTTCGCGATCAGGCGGAGGACATTCGACGATTGAAGACTCGCAACGCGAATGGCCGGATGGTGCCGCTCGGTTCGGTGGTCGACGTGAAGTGGCAGAGCGGGCCCGATCGCGTCGTGCGGTACAACATGTTCCCTGCGGCGGAAGTGCAGGGGGATACCGGGGCAGGGCATAGCTCGGGCGAAGCGATCGCGACGATCGAACGGCTCGGCCGCGAGATCTTGCCGCCGGGGATGACGATTGCTTGGACGGAGATCGCCTACCAAGAACAACTCGCGGGCAACACGGCCCTCTACATCTTCCCGCTCTGTGTGCTGTTCGTGTTCCTCGTTCACTCGGCCGAATATGAGAGCTGGTCGCTGCCGTTGGCGATCATCCTCATCGCGCCGATCTGCTTGCCGTTCGCGCTGGCCGGCGTCTCGGCTCGCGGGATGGACAACAACCTCATCACGCAAATCGCGTTCGTCGTGCTCATTGGCCTCGCGGCGAAGAATGCGGTGCTCATCGTCGAGTTTGCGAAGCAGCTCGAAGAGGAAGGGCATTCGACGATCGAGGCGGCCATCGAAGCGTGCCGTCTGCGGTTGCGGCCGATCGTGATGACCTCGTTTGCATTCTTGCTCGGCGTGTTGCCGTTGGCACTGGCCGAAGGCCCGGCGTCGGAGTTGCGGCAAGTGCTGGGTACGTCGGTGTTCGCCGGGATGCTCGGCGTGACGATGTTCGGGTTGATTTTGACGCCGACGTTTTATGTGGTGCTGCGGTTCCTGTCGGATCGGTTTTGGCGGCGCGGGGCGAAGTGAGCGGCCCGGTCGATGCACGCGTTACTGCGGCACGAGGCCAATCGCGCCGACTGGTTCGGTTTGCACCCCGTCGCCGACTTCAAGGCTCGACGATCCGCTCGGCGCGGTCTCTAGGCTGCCGGCAAGGAGCAAGCCGTCGATCTGGACCTCGGAGATCCGCAGCGCTCGCACGGCTTCCAAGTAACCAAGCTGCGTGTGCGAGTACGTCCGCTGGGCGGTGAGCAGCGCTACATAGTTCGTCTCGCCCGCCGTGTAGGTCTTGCGGGTGAGATCGAGCGACTCGTCGGCCGCCGGTAGGATGACATCGCGGTAGCGGACGACTTGATTGCGGGCGTTCGCGTATCGTTCGAACGTCGGCGCCAGCCGATTGCGCAAGTCGAGTTCAAGTTGATCGCGTGCACGACTCGCCGCGACTAGCTCGGCCTGGGCACGGGCGACGCCGCCTTGGTTGCGATTGAAGACGGGAATCGGGACGCTCACCGCGACGCCGCCGTCGGGTTTGCCGTTGATGCCGTTGTCCATCCAGTTGACGAGGCCCTGCACCGTGACGTTCGGTACCGGCTCGACTCGTTCGCGTTCGATCGCGGCGCGAGCGCGCGAGATCGCCATCGACGCCGCGGCCATTTCGGGGCTGAGGGCCAGCAATCGGCCGAGGGCTTCGTCGAAGTCGATTTTCTGGGGATCCCCGAGCGGATCGCCGACGAGCGCCTGTGGCGCGAGCGAGGGATCGCCGATGACGGCCGATAAGCTGCGCCAGGCGGCGGCGTAGCGATTGCGGGCGTTCTCGGCGAGAATTTGCGAGTTCTCAATTTCGAGCTGAGCCTGCAGGACGTCGGACTTGCCGACTTCTTGCGAGCGGTACAGCGCATCGACCGTCTTCGCGCTCTGTTGGCCGATTTGCGTGAGGTTGTTCGTTAGGTCGATTTGCCGTTGTGCGAGCAGTACCTGAAAGTAGGCGACGCGCACGTCGGTCAGCACGCGGAGTCGTTGGGCTGCGAGTTCTTGCTCAAGCCGCATGCGCTCGTTCCCGGCGACGGCGCGATTCAGCGCGAGCTTGCCGCCGCGAACGATTTCCTGGCTAAACAGCACGCCATGCTGCTCGGCGAGTCCGCCGCTGCCGATTTGCTGGCCTTCGTAGCCGACGCTCGGGTTGGGCGCCAAGCCGACTTGCACCCAAGTTCCGCCCGCAGCGGCGACCATCGCCGCTGCGCGTTGAACGGAGGGGTTGCAACTGAGCGCCATCTGCTCGAGGTCTTCCAGGCCGAGGCCGGCTGCCTCTTCGGGCGTCGGCAACGGAATGGGCTCTGCTGCGGGCAGCACCGAGTCGGCCATGCGCAGATTGACGTGGCTTTGCGCCACGGCGCGGTTTGAAGCGATTGCGATGCAGCAGCAAACGACAAGGCGCCGCCATGCGCCGCTGCGAGGCGTTAGAAAGACGTTGTGATTGATGTTGAACATCTGGCGGGATTCCTTTCCGCAGCAGCGTCGCTGTTTCACTTCTGTTTTATTGAATCAGCGACGGCTTCTCCGAACGTGAGCTTTCGCAGCGAAGAGGGATGCTAGGCATGCCTCAGTGCGGTAACGATTTTGGTTTGAGCCGCCTGCCAACCAGGCGCGATGCCTGCCAGTAAGCCGACCGCCAGCGAAGCGATGGCGCCCTGCAACGCGATGTCCCACGAGGGACGAAACGCGATCGTGACGCCCTCCGCGGCGACCGACATATCGGACCAAGCGAGGAACAGCATGCCGCCGACAACGCCGAGGCCGCCCCCCAGCACGCTCAGCAGCACGCTTTCCGTGATGACGAGCCGAAAGATCCGCAGCGGTCGGAAGCCGAGCGTTTGCAGGACGGCGTGCTCTTTGATTCGATCTTGCACCGACATGATCGTCGTCGTCGCGACAAGCGACAGGACGAGTGCGACGCAAGCGTATCCAAGCCAGTGGATGAAGCCGATCAGCTCGGCGAGATCGGAGAGCGTGTCGGCTTGGAACATGCCTTTGGTGCGCGTCGTCGTGGCGACGGGGCCGGAGTGGAACTCGGCGTCGATGGCGGTGGCGACGGCGTCGGGATTCGCGCCGTCGGCGAGGTGGACTTCGAGCATCGTCACTTGGCCGACATCGCTGAGGCCGCGGGCTCGTTGCAGGAAGTCGAGGTGCGTGTAGATCAGCGCTTCGTCGGAGGCACTGTTCGAGGCAAAGACGCCGGCCACGAGCACAGTAACGTCGCCGATGGTGAACTTGTCCCCCGGCTTCAGCTTGCGGCGAGCGGCGACCGCTTGGCCGACGAGGGCCGCATCGTCCTGGCGAGCGAATGCTTCCCAGTTGCCTGAGCGGATTTCCAGCGGCCGCCACTGCTTTAGTTGCTCGGGCTGCATGCCTTGGAAGACGATCGCGTCGAGGCTCGCGCGGCAGTTGTTCGTGAAGACCATGATCGGTGTCACGTCGGCGACGCCGGGCAGCTTCGCAATCGTCGCGGCGTAATCTTGCGGAAGCTTGCTGCTCTGCGGGCAGAAGCGATTTTCCTGGAAGACGATGAGCGTTTGCCCAGATTCTTGATTCTCCGTGAGCGCGAACAGGCCATGCTGAACGGCGCCGACGAAGCAAAAGACTAATAGCGCTACCGCGGCGCCGCTGATTGTCAGCAGGCTACGCGTGCGATGCCGCCACAGGCTCTTCGCGATGTAGGGAATAAAGTTGAACACGGCAGGGAGTCCTTAGGCAGTCAGAGCGCGGGGGAGGATCGGCTTGCCGTTCTCAATGAGTTGGCTTCGTTCGAGCCGCAGGCGCCGCGTGGCACGGATGGCGGCGTCGGCGTCGTGCGTCACCATCAGCAGCGTCATTCCGAGTTCGCGGTTGACGCGTTGCAGCAGGGTGAGAATCTGCTCGGTCGTGTCGTCGTCGAGGCTGCCGGTCGGTTCGTCGGCGACGACGACGGTGGGATTCGCGACGATCGCCCGCGCGATGCCGACGCGTTGCTCCTGGCCGCCCGACATTTGCCGCGGATAGTGGCCGGCGCGGTTGGTGAGATCGACGGCGGCGAGGGCGATCTCGACCCGCTTGGCCCGTTCGGCTGCCGACATCGGCAGCAGCAACAGCGGCAACTCGACGTTTTCGTAAGCGGTGAGGACCGGGATGAGGTTGTGCGTCTGAAAGATGTAGCCGATGTTCGCGGCCCGCCAATCGGCGAGCCCGCCGCGAGAGAGCGAGGTGATTTCCGTGTCGCTGACGACGATGCTTCCCGAAGTGACCTCGTCGATGCCAGCCACGAGGTTCAACAGCGTGCTTTTGCCCGAACCGCTGGCGCCCATCAACGAAACGAAGTCGCCCTCCTCGATGTCGAGGTGGACGCCGTCGAGCGGGCGGATCGTTTCTTCGCCGCTCACATATTCTTTGCGAACGTCGATGACTTCTACGAGCGGCATGTTATTTGATCCTCTAGTCGGGAGCGTGTTTTATTGAACGACAGGGCTTGTCGTGCGTGCGGTCGGCGACATGCCGGCAGGCGAACCGCCGATGCTTTGATCGTTGTCGACGATGCGAATGCGTGCGCCGTCGGTGAGCTGCTCGCGGCCCGTGGCGACGAGCTTCATCGTCGGGTCGACCCCGGCGGCGATTTCGACCAGCTGATCGGTGCCCGCTTTGCCGAGTTCGACCGGCGTGCGGCGGGCGACGCCGTTCGTTGCGTCGGCGATCCAAACGAACTTGCCGCTGTCGCCCTCCTGCACCAACTGCCGCGGAACGAGCAGGCGGAGCGCGTCAGCGATCTCTTGCTGGTCGGTCACTGGCTGCGGCGGCGCGACGAACGTTACTTTGCCGAGCATTTCGGGCGTGATCACTGCCGGCGGGTTGTCGATGCCGACCTTCACCTGCAGCGTGTTCTTCTGGATGTCGGCCCGCGTAGTGAGCCACAGCACCTTGCCCGCGAGCGGCTGGCGCGAAGCGGCTGTTTCGATGGAGACTGGCTGGCCGATCTGCACCTGCGGAACGTCTTCGAGGCGAACGTCGACGCGCACCTGCAGTTTCGCGGGGTCGTACATCGAAGCGACCGCGCTAGAGTTTTGCTCGGAGAGGGGATCGAGCCCCGATAATCGCTTGCCGGGGCGAGCGTCGACCGTGAGGATGCGGCCTGAGATCGGCGCGGCGACCGTCATCCGGTCGAGATTTAATTGGGCGGCGTCGACTTCCAAATGGGCCTGTTCGTGCCGCGCCTTGGCCGCCGCCAGCGATGCTTCTGCAGCGGCGACGGCACGCTTGGGTTCCGTCATCAATTCCAACTGCTGCCGCAAGGCGTCGCGTTTGCGCCCGAGCGCATCGATCTGTTCGCGGAGCTTCGGGCCGCGGGATTGCAATTCGCCGAGAGCACTCTTCGTAGCGGCGAGTTCGGCGGCCGCTTCGCGCGTGACGCGTCCGGCGACCGCATCGCCGGCTTGTTCTTTGCGGGCAAGATTTTCAGCTGCCAACTGTTGGCGGCTCGTTGCGCTTTCGATCGCAAACGGAAGATTGCCGAGGCCGAGTTGAGTTTCCGCAAGCAACGACTCGGCGTCGGCGAGCGCGACCCGCAGTTCGTTGGGGTTGGCGAGCGTCGATTGCGCGGCGGTGAGCGACGCTTGAGCGCTTTGCAGGTCGGCTTCGGCGAGCCGCAACTTGGCGTCTGCTTGCTGCACCATGAGTTTGGCGTCAGCGTCGTTTAATTTGGCGATCGGTTCGCCTTTCTGCACGAGTTGGCCTTCGACGACGAGCATATGCTCGACGACGCCGCTGGCGAGGGCCGACGCCGTGACGGCCGAAGGTTGCGGTTCGATCCAACCGGCGGCTTGAAACAGGGGCGTTCCTTCTTGCTGAATCTCGGCCCGCGTGACGATCACCGGCACGACGGTCACCCCCTGCGCGGGAAGCAAGGTATCGCGCATCGCGGCGGCGAACAACGCTCCGAACGCCGCGAGAATCGCAATCGGCACGATGTAGCGCGTGCCCCAGCGACGCCGCACGGGCGATTTGGTCGCCGCTGCCGGCTGACGCGTCACGGCGAGTTGGCTGAGATCGACATGCGACATGGTCGACGCTTCTGGTTGCAAAAAGTTTTTGTTTACACGAGGCCGAATCAGGTCACTGAGTTAAATAGCTTTGATCGCTTCCACAACGGGGAGTCGCATCGCCTTGGCCGCCGGCGGCAAGGCGCCGACGATGCCAAGGATGACCGCGGTGATGCAGGCGATGGCGATGCCGACGCTATCGACGCGAAGCATGAACGCTCCCATCGTGAACCGTACCGCCGTGCCGTTGACGAACAGTAGTCCCAACAGGCAGGCGATCAGCGCGCCGCAACAGGCGAGCAGCGTCGCTTCTTGGATCAGCGTGAGTAGGATCGCGCGCCGCCGATAGCCGATGGCCTGCAGCGTGGCGAGTTCGCGGATGCGGCCGACGACGGCGCCGTACATCGTGTTGAGCCCCGCGAAGACGCCGGAGCCGGCGACGAGGCAGACGACGATCCAACCGAGCATCCGCACGGGACGATAGTGTTTTTGGAGGTCGGCGTAGTAGGCCATTTCTCCCACGGATTTCAGTTCGAGATCGATCCGCTCGCGGCAGAACAGATCGACGTCTGCGGCGGCGTCGGCCGAATCCATCGTGACGGCGACCAAGCTGAGGTCTTGCCGCTTGAGCGCGGACTGCAAGTCGTTCAGCGGGCACCAGACTTCCGATTCAAACGCCGCGCCGCCGGCAGCGAAGACGCCGCTAATCTTCCAATCGCGACCATCGAAGCGAATCGTTTGCCCGGGCTGCAACGCCGCCTCGTCGCAGCCGAGCTTCGAGTGAACAAGCCGCCCGGCCAGCACTTCGCCCGGTCCCGGCCACGTTCCCTCGATGATCTGCACCTGCTGGCGAACGAGCGGCGCCGCCGTCGTCACGCCGCGCACCAAGCCGAGCCCTTCTTGATCGTTCACTGAGATCCGCGTCCCCAGGTACAGCTCGGGCGAGATGAATTTCTCGCCGAACTGCGACCGGACTCCGGCGACGCTAGCGGCGAGCAGCGCCGGAGTCCGTCCAGGGATCGCAGAGTTCTCGATGTCGGCGCCGGAAGACATCGCATACACCAAGACGACGTTGAGTTGTCCGGTGGCGGCGAGCGATGCTTCGAGGCCGCGAATGAAGCCGACGACGACCAGCACCAGCAGGATGACGATCGACAGCCCGCCGAGCGTCAGCGCACTGCGCGACGGCCGGCGAAACAGGTTTCGAACGCCATAGTCCCAAGGTAACAGTCGTCGCATGGTTCTCTCACTTCCGTTCGCAGCGTTTACCGGCGGATAAAGACGCCGTCGGCCAACACTGTAAAATTGCCGCTCTCGTCTTTGCTCGCTTTGCCGCGGATGACGACGAAGTCGTTCTCCTTCACGCCCAGGAGTTGGCGCGAATCGGCCGGGACAAGGGCGCCGTTGTCGACGACCTTCACGAGCGTGGTGCATTCGGCGCGCTCGTCGGCGCAGCAATCGCCCATGCAGACTTCGCCTTCGGCGCTTTCAGTGCCTTCGGCGACGACCGCCATCGAGGCGTCTAGCAGCATGAACGCCGCGCGACCTTCGACCCATGGCTTGTCGGAGCCGCCGATGCGGCCAACGATGACCAGCGGATCGCCGTTGCTCGCTGTTTCGCGGGCTTCGATCACGCCGACCGCATCATCGGGTTCTTCGGCCAGCAGGTACTTCTCACCGTTGACGATGGCGCTGGTCGCCGTGGCGCTGCTCTCAGGCGTTGTGGACGCTGGGCTCCCGCAGCCAATGCTCAAGCTGAGCGCGCTCGCGATGGCGGTGATATACAGGGACGCTTTCATCGAGTCCCTCCGACTGATTGAGGACGTGAGCTAACTTGCGGAGCGGCTTGAGTCGGTTCCAAGGTGAGCCGGCCGAACGGACCGGTGACCGACGAAGGCGTGAGTCCCAACTGCCGAGCGGATGACAGCATCGGCCACGGCGAAAGTTGCACGTTCTTCGCCGGTTCGACGATTAGTTGCGACTTGTCCGGCAGCAGCGTGACAGTTTGAACGCCCTTCATCGACTGCACCGCGTTGCTCAGTTGGGCGATGGCGTTGGCGTCGGTGGCAGGCGCTACGGAAATCACATAGCGCCCGTCAGCGGCGCGGCTAGCGGCATCGAGCTGGTCGGGACGAACCAGCGAGATCGCCGTGTCGCTGGCGACGAGCCGCGACGGTTTGCCCTTTCCCTTTTCGACCGCGTTCCAGAGTCGATCGGCGGTGAGCTTCGGCGAGGGTTTGGCCGTGACGGTGACGAGCCGCTTTTCAACGTTGGCGGAGACGTTCATCACGCCTGGCGCCGTGTAAAGTTGGGCGGCAATCTTCTTGGCGCACCCTTGGCAGCACATGTCGTCTGCCGTGATCTCGTAGGTGGCGACGTCGGCGGCGACGGCACGCGAGGCGTGGAGGGCAGCTGGCGCTGCGACGGCGGCCAGCAGTGCAAGCGGCTTGGCCCAGGCGGCCATTCGATGCAGTTTCACAAGGTACTCCCTGGATAAAAATCGAGGCGGCGGCGACGAATCCGTCCGTCGCAGCGCAGGCGGGCGCCTCGCGACAATTCGTGCAGTAACGGCTGCTCAGCGTGAGTCAGCGACATGCCCAGCGGGCAAAGATCGAAGCGAGCAATGCTCAAATGATGAAGCGGCAGAGCTCCGCGCACACCGAGACGGTTCGCGGAAGATCGCTGGCGTGCGCGTCCGAAACGCGTTCGGAATGGCGATTCAAATATTGAACGACGGCCGTCAGATTGCCATCGAGCGGCATCGCATCGAGGACTTCTTGGGAGTCGACGACCGAGGATGTTTGCGTCGGCACCGGCGAGGCGCAGCAGGCGCAAGGCTGTTCGCTAGGGCAGTGATCGGAGCTATGCGAATCATCGCAAAGTTCGTCGCCACAGTGGTGATGCTGCGGGCTCGCGGCGGTTGGCTTCGCTTGTTTGCAGCACGTTCCACATGGACGCGGCTGGGCTGTTTCGTCGTGCGGGCAGGTTCCGGCCGCGTGGCAATCTGCTAGCAGGCAAAGTGCCCGGCACTGTTGCGCTCCGTTAATTGACAGCAACGCCAGCCCGAGGGCGGCGATTAGTCGCGTCAATAGTGGGGAGCGGTGGAACATGTAAGCCGGCTGGAAAAACGTGAGCAACCGTCAATCTCAATCGTCGCAATCGCTACTACGAGATTAGGTTAATAACGCCGCGGCGGCAAGAAGAACCCAGCTTGCCTGCCTTTCCGTCGTCTGCTCGCGCGTGTGCAACCTGTTGAGCCGTAGTGAGATACCGCAATTCCGCGCGGATGGAACAGGAGTTGAGCCTATGCGCACCGCGAACCCCGACCGCCGGCTCTCTCCCGCAGACGCTCACCGCACGCGCGCGTGAGCGGATAATCGCGCTGGCGATCACTCCGCTTCCGTCCGCCTTCGCCTCGCGAACGAGGGTTACAGCAGTTCGTCCTCTGAGGTCGTGCAGTAACGATCTTCGAGGATGCCGATGGCGGCGTCGCGCCGCGCGAGTTCAGTTTCCTTTGCGGAGAACTCGTGCAACTCGCCGCGCCGTGCACGGTGCTTGGGGTTGGCCCATGCGACCGAATCGCTCTCAGTGCGACCGTTGCGTTCAACTTGCAGCCAGCCGTTCGCCGATTCACGGCGCCGGATCGGTTGCAGGTCATCGTCTCCGAACGCCGAGAACGCGGCTTCGAAGCGGCGCTGCGACGCATCGCCGGCTGCCAGGAAGGGAAGGCCAGCCGGCGTGGCGAAGTCGGCGCTCGTGGACGTTGCGAACAAGGGAGCCGATTCTTCAACAAGCATCGCGCTCGACGAAGCTGGCGCCATCACCGCGGCAGCGGTCGCTGCGGAGGTTGATGAAGCGGACGCGGCGACCGTCTGCGACTGACCGAAGTTGGTTTTCCAAATCGTGAGATCGGGCGCGTCGACCTGCATGTTGCCGCTGCCGTCGGCGCCTACCAGCGCCGGCGTGCGGTTGCCGAAGGTCCGCTGCCAGGTGAGGAAGTCGGCTCCGTCGACGCGGTTGTCGCGGTTGTAGTCGCCGGCGAGGCCAGGATTGCCATCCCAGCCGGGCGAGCCGCCGGTCATCGAACTCGCCCGCCAGTTGACGCCGGAGTTCGGATCGCCCGTAAGGTTGAAGAACTCCAGCGACGGACCGTTGCCGTCCGGGGCGGTGGGCCAGGGCGCCGCGTCGTCGTACTCGATCGTTTGCAGCACCGTGCCATTGGCGGCGACGAGCGTGATCACTTCGCCACCGTTGCTGAGGTTCGCCGTGCCGTAGCCGCCCCCTGCGATGTAGACGCCCGTGCCATAGACCGACTGGAAGGCGGTCGGGTTCTTCGGCACGACGATCCGTTGGCCGGCGGCCAGGGTGAGCCCGGCGCCGAAGGTGTATGACGTCGAAGCGAACGTCGCGAGTTGCACGCCCTCGAGATTGAGGGTTTGCGTGCCGGTGTTCAGGACTTCGATGAACTCGAGGTCTTGCGAGTCGACGACAGCCGGATTCGTGGCGGGGTTGTAGTGGAGTTCGCTGATCACGAGCGCCGGCGTCGACGCGTTGGCGCCGGCGACGAACTCCAGCGGAGCGGACCAATGGCTCCAACGGCCGGTAGCGTCTTGGTAGCGAACGCGGGCACGGTAAGTGCCGCCCGGCGTCGCTGCCGAGGCCGGGACGTTGATGACATTGTTGTTGACCGTCAGCGCGCCCGAGTCCCAGCTGGCGGTGAATTCATCGAGGAACGTCCGATTAACGTCCAGTCCCGCGGCGACGTCGGTGACCATGGCGAGACGCCACTGCACCGCGCCAAAGGTGCCGTTGCCTTGAGGATCGGCGAAGGCGGTCGTTTGGAACGCGAGGCCGTCGGCTGGCTTTCCGGCGGCGCCGACGTAAGTGATCGTCGGCTTGTTGGGGATTTGCGCTTCTTCGCCAGATGCATTCAGCAGACCGTCGAGGTACGACGCCCGGCCGCCGGGGCCGACGTCGCCGCCGGGCCAGCTGCCGCCGACGAACGCAAAGTTCATCATGTCTTGCACGAGGGCGGTAAGCGACGTCGCGCCGGCGCCGCCGAGGCCGTTGTAGTTGCCGGCGTCGTTCGGAGCGCCTTGCCAACGTGCGCGGTCGGCGGCTTCGAGCGGCAGGATCTTTGACACGAGCTCGTCGAGCATCCCCTTGATCTGGTCAGGCTGCCAGATGAGATCTCGCAATTCGCGGAGCGTGTTGTAGTACGCCGGATTGATCAGCGAGTTGCGGTAAGCGACGTTTTGGTTTTCGAACAGAGCGTCTTGGACAAGGTCTTTGCCGTCGTTCCACGTGGGGCCCCACGTGGCGTCGGTATCCCAGAGCATGATCCACAGCTTGCCGAAGTTATCGTTCTGCGGCAGGTAGTCGGGCTCGAAGTAGTAGACCATGTTCTTGTTGCCGGTAGGCCAATAGTCGTAATGGCGCACCGCTTCCGCCAAGGCGCGGAAGATGAAGTACTTCTGCAGATTGACGCGGAACTCGATATCGGTGCTCGCGCGGCCGAAGATCTCCTCCATGTAGTCGTGGTCGGAACCGTCGCTCACGGCGAACGGAGCCTGGTAGTCTTGCTGCCGCAGGGCGTCGTTCGATTGGTTGATGAGCTTGTAGAGGTTGCCCGCCTCCATGTCGTGGGCGTCGAGGAACCGTTTGTCGTAGTCCTCCATCGCGAAGTTGATGCCCCAGAAGTCGCCGCGCCATTGGTCGGGGGCTTCGGCGGCGCCGTCGATCACGCGGAACTGGAACCAATGGGTTTCCGCCGCCGGCAGGCCCATGAGGTTCGACAGCATCATCGTCATCGCTTCGTTGAGCGAGTAGGTGAGCGTTTGCCGATTGTCGAAACCCTTGCCAGTAGTGAGCGTCTTCCACTTCTCGGGGTAGGGCACGCCGTTGTTATCGAGCGGTTCGAACCAGCTGCCGTCGTTGAAGCGGAATCGCATGCTCCGCTTGCCGTCGGTGAGGTACCGGCCGTTGGCGCCGCGGAGGCGGTAGGTGATGTTGTCGTAGACGACGCCGTTGTAGACCATCGTACCCGACCAGTTGTACGCGCTGCGGGCTTCGGTTCCTTGCGGGATTTCCTGGCTCGGCTCGTAGCCGTTGACGGCCGTCATGTCCTCGGCACGCGTCAGGAACTGATAGATCGGGAGCGAAGCGAGCGCGGCGGCGTTGGCGACGACTTGGTTCGCGTTGTTTTTGTATTCAGGGACGCCATCGTAGACAAAGTACGCGAAATTGAGCGACGAATCGTCGTCGTAGGGAACAGTGACTGATTTGCCGAGCGCGTCGGTGACGACGATACGATAGCGCACCAGCGTGCGATGCGACTGCGGCGGCAGCGCGACGGAGAAGATCGAGTCGCCGGCCGCCGTATCGACGCCGGCGCCGTTGTCGAGCATCGAAACGTTCGTCCAGCTGGCGGCGGCGAAGTAGGCGGGGTTGGCCGTCGGTTGCAGCGTCTCGTCGGCGATCAACTGATCGATGGGGACGGGGAGCCGCGCGGGAAGGTATTGGCCGGGTAGCACGACCTGATACTGCAAGACGACCGACGCGACGCCTTCTGGATCGGTCACCTTAGCTGAGACGGTGACGGAGCTGCCGGAGACGGGATTCGCCGTGTGGTTGACCTGCCGAATCGCCGGAGCGGCGTTCGTGGCGAAGACGTTGTTCTTCGCGCCGGGCGTGGCGCGAGGATGCTCGACGACGACTTTCACCGTGCGGGTGTTCGTCCCTTGCGCGTTCGTGGCGCTGAGCGTGTAGGTGGTGGTTTGCGTCGGATTCAGAATAATTTGGTTCTGCCCCGTGACCGTGCCGACCCCTTGGTTGATCGAGATCGACGTGGCGCCGGCGACGTTCCAGGCGAGCGTGACCGATTGCCCGGCAAGAATCTCCGCAGCGCTTGCCGTGAAGGAGCTGATCGTTGGGCCAGGAGCGACGGCGTCGGGCCCAGCGGCGTAGCTTGTGGAAACGTCGGCGGCTGTGAGGGCCTTGTCGTAGATTCGGAATTCGTTGTGGAAGCCGTCGAACAACGGATCGCCCCACTGCGAACGGCCCAGCCAGTTGTTGACGTCTTCGATGTCGATCAGGTCGATGAGCAATTGGCTCGTGCCGACGAGGACGCCATTGACATACAGCTTCTGCACGTCGTTGACGGTATCCCAGGTGGTGACGAACTGGTACTCGACGCCCGGCGTCGGAGCGTTCGTCCAATCGACGGAGCTTTCAGTTTGCGTGCCGCCGTTGCGATGGGTGAGCCGCAAGGTCCCCGACGAAGCCTGCGGAATGAGCGTGATGTATTCCTGATTAAGTGCGCCGGTCGAGCGATCCTCGCCGCCGGTGCTGCGGCCGAACGAGAAGATTTCCGCCCAAGTGCGATTCGTCGAGACAGTGCCCCACCACTCGAAAGTGGCGTTGCCGGGCAGGCTAGAAATGATGCCGTTCGGCAAATTGACGTAGGCGCCCGAAGTGAATGGCGTTTGGTCGGAGTTTTGGCCGGAGTTGGCGCTGACGTTGAGTCGGCCGCCGCTGTAGGTGGCGATGCCGCCTGGATCGACGAGCGCACCGTTCGAGCCGCCGACGCTGTCGTTCAGATTGCCGTTGAAGCTCCAGCGGTGGACGATGTTGCTGAGCAACCCCGTACCGGTTGGCGGCGGCGGATCGCTGGGGGCGGGGAACATGGGCGTGACGTACGACGGGCGCCACGAACTGCCGAGGTTGTTGTCGAGCGCTGGATTGATCAGCTCCATCGAGGCGCCGTTGCCGTCGGAAGCGATCGGCCAGGGAAAGCTGACCTTGTAGTCGACTTGGTCGATGACCTGGCCTTGAGCGTTGCGGAGCTCGACGAGTTCGCCGTCGCTGCTCAACCCGCCGGTGTAAGGTCCGATCGAGTTGACGCCGAATTCCGCCAAGATCGTCGCGGGGCTCTGAGCGATGACGAGGTACCCGCCGGCCGCAATTTGTTGACCAGGCGCGAACGTGTACTCGATGCCGTCGGTGAAGGCCCAGTTCGAAAGATCAACCGCCGTCGCGCCGGTATTATAGAGTTCGATGAACTCTTCCTGGCTCGTGTTGTCTTCGGGGTTGTAGTGCAGCTCGTTGATGACGACCGCCAGCACGCGACGATCTTCGAGCGGTTCGTAGCGCAACTTGCGGGGCGCAGACTTCTGGCGAGAGGTGGAAGTACGCGACGACGATGGTCGCCGATTGCGATGCGAAGATGCCATGCGAGCTCTGTTCCGTGCCGTCTTCAGAGGAGAGTTCCGAGAGGAGTCAACTATTCAGAATAGTCGGGAAATGCCGGCTCAGCTACGTTTCCGCGGGAATAAGAAATGGTCACAAAGAGGGTTGAGAAACGCGTGCAATGCGGGTCGCCGTAGGGCGTAAGAGCTTGCTGAAAAGCAAGGCTGGCGGTGGCTGGCCGTGAAGAGAGACCTGCCAACCAGTGCCTCGGATCGACGGCTGGCGGCTGGGGATTGGAGGACTGAGTGCGTCGCCGTTTGGCCGAGCCTTGGCGGCTAGTGAGGCAGAATTCTCGCCGGTTTGTAACGAAAATAGTTGTTCCTCGCTTGCTGAGTCAGTGACGCGACGACCACCGTCGCGCAGGGCGCTTCTTTTTGAAAAGCGAGGTCAGCACGATGTTACTTCCAAAATTCAGGCACTTGGCGTTCTCCTTGGCGGTGGCTGCCTCCGTGGCCGCCCCCTCGGCGTCGGAGGCCGGCCCGTTTGGCGACATGATTAGCGGCGGCATGGGCGCCGCACGCAGCGTCGCCCGACGTGGCGCCGATGTGGCGAAGACGACTGCCGTTAGGAGCGCGGGCGCAGCGAGGAGTGCGGCGAGCCGCGGGACGCAAGTCGCGCGGAGCGCAGCAACTCGTGGCGTGAACGCCGCCCAACAAGCAACCGCCCGTGGGGTGATTGTCGCGCAAGCCGCCGGAGCCCGCGGGGCCACCGCGGCCCGCAACGTCGCCAGCCGTGGCGTCGAGGTTGCTCAACAAGTCGGCACGCGCGGCGTGAATGCGGCAGGATCGGCCGTGAATCGCGCGCGACTCGCGCAGAACGCCATTCAAAATCGCCTGAATCCTGGCGGCGGCGTGCAGAATCTCGTCGACGCCGGCAATGGCGCCGTCGCCGCAGGGGTGGCGCGCTTCGCCGGCGCGACGCAGATCACCGCCGCTGCGCCGCAGCAATTGGCGGGCGGGGTTCCGCAAGGAATCGTCGGCAACCTCAACCCTGCTCAATCGCTAAAGCTTGAGCAACTGAAATCGAACGTCTCGCAGCGAATTCACAACGCGGAAAACGCCGTCGCGGCGATTCCGCCCAAGCTCGTCGATAAGGCAGGCCAAGTTGCTGGGGCCGCCGGTCTTCCTCCGCTCCCGCCCAGGGTGAAGACGTTCGTCAACGACGTCGCGGCGTTGCCGCAGATCGCGGCGAATATTCCAGTCGGAGCGGTCATCAAGTCGAAGTTCCCCGCACTTAAGGACGGCGCCGGCCAAGGCCAACTGCTCAACGGCGTCGCCGCTGCGGGGGGACAAGCGATCGCAGGGAACGGTCTCGTCGGCGATGCGTTGCAAGCCGCCGGCGCCATTCCGAACGGGGCGATCAACCCGGCCAACGGACTTGTCGACAACGGGGGCGTGATCGACGCCGCGCTTGCCGGCAGCGAGTTGGCGGCCGGGATCGTTGAAACCGTCGACGCGGCTCAGCCCGATTTGTTGGCAGCGGCGATCCCGGCGGGAACAGTGCGTTCCATCGTCGCCAATCGGCCCGTGAGCGGCGGCGGAATGGTCGCGGCTCCGGCGATGGAATACGCAAGCGTTCCCGCTGAGGAAGCGTTCATCGAAGCAGCTCCCGCGGAGGCGGTGGAAACATTTGCCGCGATGTCGAACGCCGATCTTGTGCTCGAAGACTTGCAGTTGGTGGCGAATGCCACGGCGATCGCGGGTCCGGCGTATCGCGTGCAGTTCCGCAACCAAGGCTCGGCGTCGGCCGGCGACTTTTACGTCGTCGTCCTCGCCGGCGTTGCCGCAACGCCAACGGAGGACGCCCCGCGAGCCGTGCTGCACGTAGCGAGTGTGGCTCCCGGCGAAGCGGTCGAAGCGGTCTTGCGATTGCCAGCCGCCGCGATGCGAATGACCGACGCCAGCGGCGCCCACCAAGCGATGACGCATCTGTTCGTGTCACTCGACTTCACCGACGCGATCGCGGAGGTCGATGAAACGAACAATCTCGCGGTCGTCGAGACGGAAGCGTTGACGACGGCGATGCGGTAGACGTGGAGTCGTTAGAATTAAATAGACGGCAAGCGGCGCTCGCGGTTAGTTCGCGGGCGTCGCTTGCTTGATTTATTGAGATTCAGCAAGTAAGCCGAATTCAAGCCACCGGCTTCGCCGTCCATTTGCTGCGTCCACCGGCGGAGTCGATGGCTGTTGTGTTAAATCCGTTCTCTAAGCCTCAATGGCCGTTTAGTTGCTTGAGGGATGATAGGGCAATGAGCTAGTCGATGCGACGGAGTGCCAGTACGAAGCCGGCGACGGCGATTCTGCTCATGAGAAAAGCTCCGTGGATAAGGGATTTAGCGACTGTCGTAGTAACAGAGCGGAACGGCCGTGACCACGTTGCTAGTGAAACGATTGCCGTCGTCGTCGATTTGCGAGTCGCGAATTCCTTCTCGTGCACGGAACAGAATTGACGCAAGATTCGATCCGATTAACAGTTGCATATCGGGGGCTAGCGGGTAGGAGATTTTCGTCGCACCGACGCGAATCTTGCATTACAATCAGACCCGCCCGTAGAAATTGGTCGGTGCGGACTCTATCCGCCAAACGCAACTAGGAGACTGCTCGTGAGTCATTCCGTTAACGCCGTTTTCTTTATTGCCGGTTTCATCTCCATCTGCAGCCCGGCAATCGGTTTCGCCGCACCGCAAACCTTACCGGTGCAGCAGATCGCCAAGCTCACGCCCGACGACGGGGGGCCTTACAAGTACTTCGGCATTTCATCAACGCTCAGCAGCGATTGGGTCGTTGTCGGCGCTCACTACACGAATACGGGCGGCGCTTATGTCTTCAACGCGAAGACGGGCGGCCAAGTCAGCAAGCTCCTGCCGAACGACTTTGGCGCCTCTGACGAATTCGGTCAATCAGTAGCAATTTCAGGGCGACGGGCACTCGTTGGGGCGCCGTCGGACAGTGATCAGGGCGCGCGCAGCGGCTCCGCTTACATCTTTGATGTGACCACAGGCGCGCAGTTGGCGAAACTCCTTCCATCCGACGGTGCAGCTAACGCCGTTTTTGGTTGGTCTGTGGCCGTCGATGGCGATATCGCCGTCATCGGTGCACCATCTGCCAGCCCCAAGGGGATGTCGAGCGGTGCAGCTTATGTCTTCAACATCTCGACCGGGGCTCAACTGGCCAAGCTCGTGCCGAACGACGGAGGCTACAGCAATGAGTTTGGCGGGGCGGTGGGCATCAGCGGCGACCGAATTTTGGTTGGCGCTAAAGGTAACGACAACTACAGCGGCGCCGCGTACGTGTTCAGTGCCTCGACGGGCGCGCAGATGGCGAAGCTTGTGGCCAACGACCGCTCTTCCGGCGTGCGATTCAGTCAGGCGCTCGCTATTGACGGCGATACGGCAGTGATCGGCGCTGGACTGGATGGCCCGAACGGTCAACTCAGTGGTTCGGCCTACCTCTTTGACCTAACGACGGGGCAGCAGCGAGCCAAGATTACTCCGCACGACGGGGCAGCGAATGATCGGTTCGGCGACTCAGTTGCAATCAGCGGCAGCGTTGCCGTTGTGGGGGCCTTCAACAAACCAGCGAGCGCTGGTGCGGCTTACTTGTTTGATGCGGTTACGGGCGTCGAGCTAGCCAAAGTGCTGCCGGAGGGCGGAGCAGGGGAAATGCGTTTTAGTAATTCGATAGGTATCTCCGCCAATCGACTGGTTTTCGGCGCGTACCAGGACGGCGCGAATGGGATCAACAGCGGGGCGGCATTCCTGTTTACCATTCCCGAGCCTAGCGGCTTGGCGTTGCTTGCGACCGGAGCCCTAGCCGCATTGCTGCGAACTGGCAGAAGGGCTTAAGTCGCTCGCGCGACGGAACTACCGCGGTGCTTCTCTGCCTTCGCCACGCCCTGGCTACGATTTGCTTCGCGTTGAGCCTGGCGTGTGCGGTATTGTGGGGGTGGAGTCGCACGGCGCCTTTGGCTGTTGTGTTGGCATACCACTCGCTCTCAGGCCAGGATTGGACCTTGGCAACAGTCAGGGGGACGGCAGTCCTTTATGGAACGCCGCGAATTACGAATCCGAGAGTACTGAATAGTACGTACGGCGAAAACGAACGACTGCGAGCGGCGGTTGTCGAGTGGCAAATCCGTCACTCGCGCTCGGGGTTGTTCGGGAAGTATGGATACGTCACCTATTTTCCCCTATGGTATCCCGCCCTCGTCTCCGCTCTCGCCGGCATCGGCGTCTTGCGGCTGGGCCGTCGCTTCACGCTCCGCTCGGCGCTGATCGCGACAACAGTGGCGGCGGGGCTGCTGGGGATCGCCGTGGCATTGTAGACTGGTCGTTCCGCTCGCCCCCTCCACGAAACGACCCCGCATGTATCCCGTCATCGAAGTGACTGCCGTCGCCGCTCTAGCCATGTACGGCGTGTTGCGCGGGGCACGGAAGGACTTCGATCTCGTCGGCATCTGCTACATCGCGTTCGCGGTCGCCTTCGGCGGGGGAACGCTGCGCGATCTGCTGCTCGATCGCCATCCGATCTTCTGGATTGAGAACGATCACCTTGCCTGGATTGTCATGGCGATCGCGGTGAGCGGCGCCTTTTTGCCGAAACTCATTGCACGGCTCGAGCCGATCTTGTGGATTCCAGACGCGCTGGGATTGGGGCTCTTCAGTATCTTGGGCGCGGTGTACGCGATCGACTGCGGCACGGGGCGATTCGTCGCCATTTTGATGGGGGTGATCACCGGCTCGTGCGGCGGCGTCATTGCCGACGTGATTTGCAATGATTTGCCTTCGGTGTTCCAGCGTTCGCCGCTGTACGCCACTTGCTCGTTTCTGGGAGCACTTTCCTACGTGGCGCTTCACGCGCTCGGCGTCGATTCGTCGGCGGCGATGGCGATTGGCGTGACCGTCGTCGTGGCGATTCGGATTGGAGCAGTCCGCTGGAACTGGCAGTTGCCGCCGCATACGCGTCCTGGCGAGCCGCCAGGTTGACGTTCTGCAAGCGCGGAGCGGGGGCAACTCTGCCGCCGGTCTCAATTGCAGTTAGCATGTCGCCTTCCCCTCCATCTCCACAGGAACTTAGCGATGTCGATGCCTGAAGAGACGAACCAGTTGCTGCGAGAAATTCGCGACGTCATGGTGTCGCAAAACGCTAAATACAGCGAGTATTTGCGCGAATCAGAAAAGCAGATAGAGAAGACGCGCGAGATCTATCGCGAGTACGCCCAAGGAGCGCAGCGGCGGCAGATTGTTTGGATGATCACTGTCACGGTGATCGTCGTGATAGTTCTCATCAATCGCTGAGCTCGTCGCCGCATTTGGAGGTGCGACTTGCTTTCGTGCGAGCAACGCGGGAGTAGAAGGACTTCCATCGACTAGATCTTCGGCGCGATTTCCTGCCTTCAGAGAATTGTTCGCCTGCATGGAGGGCTGCAACTTGCGACCATGCTCGCATGTGCGACGGTGCGGACTTGCGCACTGATGATAGCGGGCCGAAGGCCGGTAGTGGGGACTCTGCCGCCGCAGCAAACTTAGTTCACGATCGGCAGGCAAGTGCGACGAAGCTGGCTTCATACAGCCACTTCGATGGCGCCGTTTTTCGGAAATCCGAAGTCGCGGAAGATTGGATCGATGAACCGCCTGCCTCGACTGCTAGCACTTACTTGCGGCCTCTGGGCGGCGCCGTTCGGTTGGTCCGCTGCCGCAATCGCGGAGGAAGCGGTGCAAGGGTTGCGCCAGCCCTCGGCGATGAACGCCGCGGCTCGCGCAGACTCTGCCTTCAATGTCGCGATGCTGCAGCCAGGCGAGGCCGAGGAAGCTGAAGGCGACGAAGACGCTGAGACAGATGATGAGGCGATCGATGCAGAAGGGTACGGTTCGGCCCCTGCGAGCGGCCCTTACCCGAAGCCCAAGCCGAAGAACCCGTGCGCCGAATCGCACAAGAATCTGTTCTTCCTCAATGACTTTAGCTATCTGAAAGATCCCTCGTACCACGGCGATTGCCTCGGCGATCAGTTGAAACTGATGCCGCTCGGCATTTACAGCGATTGGGGAACGCTCGACGTCGGCGGCCAGTATCGCCTGCAGTACAAGCACGAAGTCGGCATGGGCAACGCCGTCAGCGGCCCTGGCGCCCTGCGGTTCGAGGATACCGAGTTCGACCTGTTCCTCAATCGGATGCGGCTCTACGGCAACTGGCGGATGACCGATCAGACTCGCGTCTATGTCGAAGGCATTTATGCCGACACGACGACCGACGACGGGCAGTATCGCCCCCGCATCACCGACGACAATTTCGGCGACATCCTTGACGGCTTCTTCGAGCACTCCATCGCCGACGGCATATGGACGGCGCGAGTCGGTCGGCAGGAAATGTTGTTTGGCGCTCAACGGTTGATTTCGCCGCTCGACTGGGCGAATACTCGGCGGACCTTCGAAGGCGCTATGCTGTTGTACGAGGACGGCCCTTGGTCGGTTGATTCGTTCTATACGGCCTACGTTCCGCCGCGAGCGAACGAGTTCGACAAAGCCGACTGGCAGCAGCAGGTATATGGTTCGTACGCCGTCTACACCGCAGCGCCGAACAACACGCTCGATCTTTACTACATCGGCTACGACAATCGTCGTCCGGGCGAGATCGTCAGCGACTTCTCGCTTCACACGTTCGGCTCGCGACTGTTCCGCACGTTCGAGAACAACTGGATGTTCGAAACGGAAGGCGGCGTTCAGTTGGGGCGGCAAAGCGGGCTCGGCAAAGATCAGCGGGCCGGGTTCGCGACGGTCGGCTTGGGCCGCAAGGCGCCAGATCACGAGTGGCGGCCGGAGCTGTGGACCTACTTCGATTACGCCTCAGGCAACGACGGCGGCGACGACTTCACGCGGTTCAATCAACTCTTCCCGCTCGGTCACAGATACTTCGGCTTCATCGACGCGGTGGCACGGTCGAACATCCAGTCGCCGAACGTGTTACTGACAGCGAAGCCGCCGCAGACCGACTGGGAACTCTTATGCTGGTACTGGTACTTCCGCGCCGACCAAGCGGGCGACATCGTCCCCGCGCTGAGTGCGACGGAATTGCAAAGTCTCGACAGCCGGTTCCTGGGCCAGGAACTCGACCTGATCGCCAAGTACGTCATTGGGCCGCGGTCGAACATTCTGTTCGGGTACTCCCACTTCTGGCGAGGCGATAAGATTCTGGCGCCGCAGGATGCGGACTTCGCCTACAGTCAGTGGGAAGTGAATTTTTAGCGAGCAGGCCGGAGATCGCACTAACTTGCTTTAGGCCGCTCGCCGAGCGGGGTAACCTGGCAGCGGTGAACAACGTCGCGATGATCTGTTTGGCGAGTCTTGCACTGTCAACGGAGTTGCGAGGTCGTGACCGGGATGGTACGTCGCCGCAACGCTACTACCGCGAGACTGACAATCGCCAGGGAGCCAGCGGCGGGTTCCGGAACCGCGCGGGCCAGCGCTAGCCCAGTCGTGCCATTGGCTAGTTGGTAGTAGAAGATCACGTCGCCCCGATTGTTGATGTTCGGCGTATTGTAGATTTCGGTGACCTTGGAGCCGAATAAGGAGCCGCCAACTTCAATCACCTTGTCGTTGACGGGGTCGCTGCCTACGTAGATGCCGCGCACGTTGTTGTCCAGCGTACCGGTGAACGCGATGACGCCCTGATTGTTAACGTCCACGGTTTGCGAGAACTCTTTGAACGGGCCAGCCGTGTTGAGCACTTTGGCAATTGCGCCGTTATTGTAGGTGAAGACGCCGTAGCCTAGCTGTTGATTGGCATAAGTGAAGGCTATGGTTCCTGCATTGTTCAGGCTTGGGCGGATCTGCGGGTTGAACGTCCCTAAACCCTCGACGATTGTTTCGCGAACTTGGCCATTGGGGACTTTGTAGAATCCGGTCGTATTGACTGCGTCGTGAGCAGCGTAGAACGTGACGTCGCCGGCGTCGTTGATTTCCGGGCCGCCGAAGTCGCGGAACGAACCCGCTGCGTTGGCTAACTGCGTCGACATTCCGCCAATGTGTTTGTAGACGCCAGTGCTCGCGAGGGAGTTTCCTGCGCCCGAGTAGGCGATAGCGCCGTTGTTATTAATCGATACGTCGCCGAACGGCAGGACTGGCCCGTTTGGCGCAACAACGGTCGTCAAGCCGTTTCCCGATCCGGTGTAGAGACCGTAAGACGCACTGTCGGCGGTGGCGACGAATGCGACGACTCCAGAGTCGTTGATTGCAGTGGAACCGATGGAAGTGAATGAATTCCCGGGCTCGACGATCGTTGTGATTGTCGAGCCGTTGCTTGTAAAGACTCCGCTGCCTGCGCTAGTGAATCCTTGAAATGCAACAACGCCGCTGTTGTTGAGAGAGGCGCCGGCTCCGGGCCCCGTTAGCGTGCCCTCGCTGTCAACGATTTTGACGAAGTTGTAGGCGGCAGCCTCCGTAGAAGCTGCGGAGAGCGAGGCGGCAAATAGCAGAATGGCTGACAAGCGTAACGTTTGAATCATTAGTGCGAGTTCATCGGCTTGAGAAGCGGACATGCGAAGCAAGTGGTCGCATTCTAGTTGCGATCTAACATGCTGTCGATAAGTTTGGCTTTGCGCTAGAGACGCCTGGAGACGCCATATTTTTCGGTAAGTAGCGATTGCCGCTTCTCATGCCGTGGCGGCGCCTCCTGGGGAATCGTTGAACCCGTAAGCAGGTTTAGCGCCGGAGGAGAGGGGCGAGAGCCGGACTGGGAGTTTCCGGAAAGCAAAAAAGCCCGATGAATTCGGGCTAGTGCTGCAGCGATTGCTACCAAAAGCAAGGCTGCTGAATCAAATTGAGTACCCCGTAGGGGAGTCGAACCCCTGTCTGCGCCGTGAGAGGGCGCTGTCCTGGGCCACTAGACGAACGGGGCGCAAGTGACGTGAATCGAGAATTTTCCGCCATGAGGGGCGGGTTGTCAATCGGGTCGCGTCCGGAGGAATCAACGTAGCCGGCCGTTGCGGCCATTTAGCCGCGGGCGCTAGCCCGCGTGTGGTGCGGGCGCGGTGCGATTGGACGGTGTGAGTTGGCGCCGCAGAAATACCCGCCGCGAGCGGGCGGGGCTAAATGGGCGTGACGGGCGCGGCGGGGCGGCGTTATGTGGGGGCTAGGAAGTGATGCCTTTCGTCAGCGCCATGAACGCCGTTTCGAGGTTGATTTCTTCCTCGGTCAGCCGCGTCAGGCGGTGGCCGGCGGTGACGAGCGCCTGCGATAGCTCGCTGTAGTCGTGCTCGCCGGTGGTGAGCGTCACCCGCAGCTGGCCGTCGTGGGCTTCGACCTTCTCGACGTAGCTCGCTTGTTCGATCAACCGCGCCGCGGCGTCGCTGTCGCCGGCGATGCCGATCCGCAGGACTGTTTGCTGGCGGACGAGCTTCATCAGTTCGTCGACGGTGTCGTTGTAGTGGAGTTCGCCGCGCTCGATGATGCCGACCTTGTTGCAGATGTCGGCGAGCTCGGGAAGGATGTGGCTGGAGACCATGATGGTCTTGCCCATGTTGCGGAGCTCTTTGAGCAGGCCGCGGATCTCGATGCGAGCCCGCGGATCGAGGCCGCTGGCTGGTTCGTCGAGCAGCAGCACCTGCGGGTCGTGGAGCAACACGCGCGCCAAGCCGAGGCGCTGCGTCATGCCGCGCGAAAGACTCGTGACGAGGGCTTCGCGTTTGTAGCCAAGGTCGACCAGTTCGAGCACTTCGTCGCAAATCTTCCGTCGGGCGTGCCCTTTGATGCGATACGCCGCGGCGAAGAATTCTAGGTACTCGATCACCTTCATGTTGTCGTACACGCCGAAGAAGTCGGGCATGTAGCCGATGATGCGGCGGATTTCCTTCGGCTTCGAGTAGATCGAATAGCCGCCGACGTACGCTTCGCCCCAGGTGGGGTTGAGGAGCGTCGCGAGGATCCGCATCGTCGTCGTCTTGCCGGCGCCGTTCGGACCGATGAAGCCGAACACGTCGCCGCGTTCGAGCTTCAAGTCGATCTTATGGATGGCGTAGAGGTCGCCGTACTTTTTGGTGAGGTCGCGGGCTTCGATCATAGGAGGGTTCAGCGGTCGGGGTTCAGGGTTCAGTAAAGGCGAAGAGATCGGGGCTCTTAACTGAACCCCGAACCCTGAACCCTCTACTCTTCCTCTTCCAACGGAATCACAAACCGATAGTACACCCAGCGGCGGTCGTGGTCGCTGGCGAGCGGGAGGTCGCCGTTTTTCCAGTTCGATCCGGGGGCGTCGACGCCGCGGGCGAGCAGGATCGCCTGCTTACCGGCGAGGAGTTTCGTCATGTCTAGGAACGATTGGTAGCGATTCGGGCCCTGAGCGTAGGTTTCGCCGCCGAGGGCGCTGTAAAACATCATCGCGACGGCGAGTTCGTTAACGTCGGTGCTCGTGGCATCGAGCGTGATCGGGCCGCTGCCAGGTTGGTTCGCGGTTTGTTTGCCGGAGACTTTCAGCAGGGCGGTGCGAACTTGCGTTGGTTGGAGCGAGTCGTCGATCGTCGCCACGGCGCCGTCGGCGAGGTCGGGCAGGGCGTAGGCGTAGCGGCCATGCATCAGCACGCAATCGGTTAGCGCGACGCCGGTGCGGTTGGTGAGATGGCCTGCGACCAGGTCGTCGTCGAGGCCGCGCAGTTCCGCGGCGATTGGTTCGTTGAGTGCGCCGGTCCAGCGGCCAATGAGCGTTCGCGTCGACCATTCCTGCACGGGGAGGCCGGTCATTTCGGTGAGGGGCGGGTTGAAGGCGTAGCCGCTCTCGAAGAGGGTAGCTTGGGCGCCGCTGCTGCGCATGCCGTCTAGGCCGTAGCCAGTGGCGCCTAGCCAGGCGACTAGGGAGGCGTCGCCGGCGCCGGGGTCGGGACGACCCGGCTCGCTGATTGGGTTCTTTGCGAACGATGGCGCTAGCGACAAGTTGTAGCGTTCGACGCGGGGGCTGAAGAAGTGGGTGTATACGGTGCCGCGTGCGGCGCCGTTCGCCACGTCGACGTCCACGAACTCGACTTGGTTGACGCGCAGGCTATCGCCCTTCATCCAGTGGGCGGCCCAGTACGCGGCCGCGGAGACGCCGACAACCATCAGCGGGAACGTGATCCAGGTGAGCTCCATCCGCCGCAGCAGATTCTTCACTAGGAAGTAATCGCCAGGGCCGATTAGCAAGATGTAGCCGATGACCAGCAGCGCCACCAAACCAAACGGCGCCGTCGTGACGCCTTCGAACGAAGCATCGAGTCCGCGGCGCAGCCGATCGACCAGATCGTCCTGGTAGCCGTAGTTCGTGTTTTGGCTGTCGGAGGCGGGCCACTGCAGTGCCTGCCGCAGGAGATTGACGCGTCCGCCCCAGTCGCCGAGCGGAGCGGCGTCGGGATCGAACGCGACAAAGGTCACCTCGCCGAGGCCTTGCCGCGAGCGGATCACCAGCGGCAAGTCGCTGGAGTTCTGGCCCGAGAAGGCGAGGATGCGGCCCTCGACGTCGACGATCCGGGGCGTTTGCAGCCGCAGGTTCGCGCCGCCGGGGATCGATTCGTTGGCAACCGCAAAGCCTTCGATTGGCTGTGCTTCGCGGAGCGTCGTCATCTCTTCGTAACGGCCGGGGACGAATGATTCGAGCGGACCATCGGGGCCGATCAGTTCGGGGGCGTTGGCGCCGCAGAAGATGACGAGCCGACCGCCGAGTTCGACCCACTTGCGGAGGGCTTCGATGCGGGCGGGGTTGGCTGCGAGCGGGCGATAGAGTTCCGCATTGCCGCCGCCGAGGACAACGAGGTCGAACGCTTCGTAGCCGTACCATTCGGTGGGAAGGTCGGCGGCGGTCGGGATTTTGACGGCTTCGGTGGCGGTTGCGCTGTCTTGGTTGCTATCGGAACGTGCGAGCTCTGCCAAGCCTCGCTGCATGCCGAAAACGCCGACGAAGCGAGTCGTCGCCGGACTGCCGAAAGGGATGAACTCGTCGCCTGGTTCAGCATTGGGGACGAACAGCTTCTTGATACGCGTGCGGCCTTGCTCGTCGAGCAGGCGAACTTCGTACTGGGCGCCATCTTGCCCGGGGCGAATGAAGAGCCGCGCCGAAGAGGTTTTGCCGGCGAAGACGCCGACGGGACGATCGGCGGACGTGAAGACGGAGGTCGGCACCCCTTCGGCATCGGGGGTGATGATTTGCACGATGCCGGTGAAGGCGTCTTCGCCACCTTGGATGACGACTTCAACGGGCGTCCAGCAGCCGAACTTGTACTCGCCGTCGAAGCCGAGTTTTAGTTTCGTGATGGCGAGCTTGGGGGCGGCGGGGGCCTGGGCCCGAGCGAGCGATGGCGTTGCCGTGAGCAACGCGAAGCAGATTAGGGTAAGGATGAGTTTCCAGCCCCTGGCTCCGCTAGGGGGTAGCGCCGCGGACCGCAGCGGCGTGGAGCGGCGTTCGACCCCCGGGCGGAGCCCGGGGCTAGAGGGAACAGTCGGGTTCAGCGGGGAATCGCTCACGGCTTCTCCGCATCGTCGCAGGTGCAAATGAGGTGGCCGCAACCGGGGCAGCCGCTGCCGTACTTCTTTTCCAGGGCGGCCGAGAGGTCGATCCCCGCGACATTGGCGATCGTCGTCAGCCAGGCGAGCACGTCGGCAAACTCCATCGCCTGTTCTTCGTGCGTTCCTTCGCGGAGCGCGGCGGCGAGTTCGCCCACCTCCTCCATCAGCCACATGAACGTCCCGTCGACGCCGCGGGCAACGTCCTTCTCGTGATACATCCCGCGGATGAGTTGCTGGAACTCGCGGAGCGAAACGTCGGCTGGCATAGGCGAAGACGCTGAATGACGAATGACGAAATCCGAATGACGGAATAGATATTGTACTGGGAATTGGCGGCGTGGCGACTGTAGTAGCCGCCAGCGAATAGTAGCCGCCGGTCAACGACCGGCCGGAGCGGAACTCGAATGGGGAATGCTGAATAGGGAATGGGGCGGAAAGCCAAGAACGCCCCCTCCCCATTCCCCATTCGCCATTGTTCGAGTTCCGCTCCGGCGCTCGTTGAGCCGCGGCTACTCGTCGTTGAGCAGCGGGGGCTGGGGGGGTAAGCTCAACGGCTCCATCTGCCACCAAGCGAATTGCCCGTATGTCTGAGTTTGTCACCGTTGCCCGCGTGGGAGCCATTGCCGAGGGGCAGGGGGAAACGTTTCAGGTCGGCGAGCGGCTGGTGGCCGTGTTCAATCGCGGCGGCGAGTATTTCGCCATCGACGATCTGTGCCCGCACATGGGGGCGTCGCTCGGCGCCGGCTACATGGATGAGGAAGGGGTAGTGACCTGCCCCTGGCACGCCTGGCACTTTTCAGTGTGCGACGGGACGTGGTGCGACAATCCGCGGATCAAGATCGATGCGTTCGAGACGCGCGTCGTGGGTGATGAGATTCAGGTCCGCACGACGCCGACGAAGGTCGAGTAGCCGCGGCTCAACGAGCCGCCGGAGCGGAACCAAATAATGGCGAATGGGGAATGCTGAATGGGGCGTTGAGGGAGGCGTTCGTGACCTCACCCCATTACACATTCAGCATTCCCCCTTCGATAACCGCTCCGGCCGGTCGTTGACCGGCGGTTACTTCGGGCGATTACTTGACGTTCGGCACCCACTTCACGCCGATCGTTTGTTCGATCTTTTGCTCGACAGTCTGGCCCGCGGCGTCTTTCAACTCCGGAATTTTGAGATTTGAAATCTTCAGGTTCGTCACTTGCTTGATGGTCGATTGCTCAAGCCGGCCAGCTTCGGCGTTGAACAGAATCTCGCCGTTTGATTCCTGGCTCGGCACTTCCACCGTCACTTCGCCGCCGGAGAAGCTGATCTCGACCTTCGCCGTGAACTTTTCAAGCTTCGTGTCGTCTTGGACGGTCGGGCCTTCGTACTTGTAAGTCGTCACGGCCTTCTGCGTGCCAACGACCGGCAGCTTCGATTCCGTGGTGCTCGTCCACTCTTTGCCCACTGTCAGCCCCTCGGGTAGTACGAAGGACGCCTGGCCGACCAATTTCTTGAACCCTTCGGCACTGGCGAGTTCGCCCATTTGCGGAGCGCCGGGTTGGTTCTTCAAGGCTTCGGTGACCGCATCGGGAACCACGACGTTGGTCACTTCGCCGCGCGGGGTCATGGTGATGACGAAGACGTTGCCGGTGATCGCCTTGAGCAGCGGCGCCGCCATCGCGGCCTGGCCTTGAGCGGGTTCCTTCGAAGCGGTGTCGATCTCCGACTTCAGTCCGTCGCTCGTGGTGACCGTCATCCGCATGCGATCGATCTTTTGTTCGAGCACAGCCGAGCCGTCGGCGTTCACTTCCTTCACCGCCCACGACAGGTCGATCGTGAGGAGCGTGTCGACCGACATGTCGCCGCCGGCGCCCGTCTTGGTGACTTTCGTTTCCTGGTTCATTTGGAAGCGGTTCACCAGACCGGGCGAGAACTTCCAAGCGATCGCATCGGCCGCCTGCGCGAGCGTGGCCGAGGCGAGGAGGAGCGTGGCGAAAGCGGCGCGAACCGTGGGGGCGATGAGCGACGGCATGGTTTTGTGTTCCGTATGGTCGGCTGTTCTAAGAGCAGCAGTAGATATGTCGAAGAAAGATCAAAGCGACGCGAAGGCTGCCGGCGAGCCCCTCCCTTGACGGGAGGGGGCTTCTTGCCGCCTGAATCATACCACGAACTTGCCGCCTGGTTCGACCACGACCGGCTCGGCCGCGGTTTGGCGGCGAACTAGCTCGGCCCAGGCGCCAGCGTCTTGGGCGATCGGGGGCCAGGTGTTGTAGTGGCAGGGCGCGACTTTTTTCGGGTTCAAGAACTTCACCGCCTCGACCGCGTCCTCGGGGCCCATCGTAAACTGGTCGCCGATCGGCAGCACCGCGAGGTCGAGCCCGCCGAGGCCGATCAGCTTCATGTCGAGGAACAGGGCCGTATCGCCGGCGAAGTAGAGCCGCTTGCCGGCGATCTCGATCAGCAACCCGCCGGGGACGCCGCCGTAAGCGCCGTCGGGCGTGCTGGAACTGTGGTGGGCGATGGTGAACTTCACGCGGCCGAACGGCGGCTTGACGCTGCCGCCGGGATTCATCGGGATGACTTTGTCTTCAGAGACGCCTTCGCGTTTGAGCCACTCGCAGACTTCAAAGTTCGCCAGCACCATGGCGCCGGTGCGCTTGGCGATCGCCGGGGCGTCGGCCACGTGGTCGAAATGGCCGTGGGTGAGGAGGATGAAATCGGCCTCGGCTTGGGCGGCCTTGATGGGGGCGGCGGAGTTGTCGTTCAGGAAGGGGTCGATCAACAGGCGTTGGCCTTCGGCCTCGAGGGCGAAGCAGGAGTGGCCGAGCCAGGTGATTGTAACGGACATGCGGATTCTCGCGGGCAAGTGACGGTGGACGTGCTGCCTGCACTTGTACCCCGGTGGGTACAATGGAGGCAAGCGTGGGGGCTAATCGTGGCGTTGTGCGGAATGATCATTGAATGGGTGCCACTGGCGTGTCGCCAGTGGGAACTGTCGCCACGGTAGCCCTACTAGTCGGTTTGTAAGTAGCCAGAAAATTAGGGTCGCTTGTTGCTTGAGTTGATGGGGGCGTGTACCCAGTTCTCACTGGCGACGCGCCAGTGGCACCCGAATTGCCAAACGCGGGCTATCGCCCTGGTAATGGTTCCTGCGGCATGAGACGTTTTCATTCGGGTTCATCTGGGGTTTTGATGCAGCGGTTGCGATTGTTGGCAAATTGTTCGCTCATCGTAGCGATCGCGTGTGGCGCGATCGGGTGGGGCGACGCGCCGACAGTGCTTGCCGCGAACGCCCCGCCGCCGCGCGAGGTCGACGCCCAGCGAGCCGCGGCTGCTGGGATCCGCGAACTGACCGGCCAGCACATTCGCCTGTTCACCGATTTGCCGTCGAGCCCCGCCGTCGACGAGCTGCCCGCGGTGTTCGACGCGGCGATTCCGCTGTGGGCGAAATATTTTGAACTCGACGAGCGTTCCGTACGCGGCAAGTTCGCCGGCTTCCTCATCAGCGATCGCGAGAAGTTTGCGGCGCTCGGGCTGCTGCCTGAGGAGAATCGAGACTTCGCCAACGGCTACAACCGCAACTACGAGTTCTGGCTCGTCGAGCAGCCGAGCGACTACTATCGCCGGCACCTGCTGCTGCACGAGGGAACGCACGCCTTCATGCAGACGCAACTCGGCGGCGCCGGGGCAGGGTGGTATATGGAAGGAATGGCGGAACTCCTCGGCACGCATCGCTGGAGGGACGGTCAGCTGGAACTCGGCGTGATGCCGGCGTCAAAAGAGGACGTGCCGATGTGGGGGCGCGTGAAGATCGTTCGCGATGCCGTGAAGGCTGAGAAGCCTTGGCCGATTGAAGCAGTGATCGAAGTCGACAATCGCCGCCAGCTTGATACCGAGCATTACGCGTGGACCTGGGCGCTGGCGGCGATGCTCGATGGGACGCCGGCGTTTCGCGAGGAGTTTAGGTCGTTGAAAGGCGTCGTTGCCGATCCGGCGTTCAACGACAAGTTTCGAGCAGCGTATGGCGCTAAGTGGCGGCTGCTTAACCAGCAGTGGGCGGCGTTTGTCGCTCAGCTCGACTACGGCTACGACTTCGAACGAATGGCGATCGCGTTGCAACCCGCCAACAAGCGCGGCGCGACGGAAGTTTCCATCGCCGCCGACCGCGGCTGGCAGGCGACCGGCTGGAAGCTCGAAGCAGGCAAGTCGTACCGCATCGCCGCGAAGGGTCAGTTCCAAATCGCCAACGACGGTGAACCGTGGCCCTGCGAACCGAACGGCGTGACGATCGAGTATCACGACGGCATGCCGCTAGGCGTCTTGCTTGGCGCCATCGCGAGCGCGAAGCCGAGTGAGGGCGATCCGTCGTTCGCCAAGCCGCTGCTGATCGGCAGCGCGGCGATCATTCGCCCGAAGAGCGACGGCGTGCTTTGCCTTCGCGTGAATGACTCGCCGGCGAAGCTGGCGGACAATGTGGGGAGCGTGGAGGTGGGTATCGCTCCGCAATGAGCGAATAGCTCCTAGCCGCGAAGCGGCGTCATGCCTTAGCCGTGGGCGTAAGCCCACGGTCACGCGCGAAATTACGCAGATAGCCGCGCAGCGGCGACATGTTCCCTACTCATAGATGCTGGTGCCGCCGCTGCGCGGCTTGGGTTGCTTAGCGAGTCTCATTACCGTGGGCTGACGCCTACGGCTAAGAGATTACGCCGCTCCGCGGCTTAGAAACGAGCCGGTAGCCCGCCGCCTACCAATAAACATACCGCTGAAACAACTCCCGCTCCTTCGGCGGCAGCGTTTGCACGTCGGGCACCAGGAAGCGGTTGTCGTCGAGGTCGAGCAGCATCTTGCCGCGTTCGCCGAAGTCTTGTACCTGGCTTTGGCTCCACCGCATCGTGAATCGCCGCGGGCCATGCGGGGTGCGGACGTCGCAGTGGAGGTGGCCGAGTTCGAGGTTGATGGCGTCGACGCCGTCGATCGTTTGCAAGAAGTAACGACGATCGAGCGCCGAACGGACGAGCCGCTGGGCCTCCGCCGGCCATTCCTTCAGGTTGCGGAGGATGCCGACTTCTTGTTGCTCGCCGTCGCGGGTCCAGACGCGCAGGCTGATGTAGTCTTCGGGATTCGTTGCGGGGAACAAGTTCACCGCGAACACGCCGCGGTGAACGTGGTCATTAGCAAGCACCACCGTCATCGTGTCGCGGGCGCCGGCACAGATCTCGGCATCGCCTGGTAGCAGCCACTTCGGCAGAAACTTCTTCGCTTCGGCCGCTGCGTCTTGCTCGGCGGTTGCCTTTGCATCGTCGACGCTGCCGTCATCGGCCTTCTCAAGCAGATCGTCGATCGAAGCCTTTGGCGAAGTCTGCGACTGGAGCCGCACCAGCTTCGCGTAGCGGCCATTCTCGGCAATGAGCTGCTCGTGGCTTCCTTGTTCCACTAAGCGGCCGCGATCGAACACTAAGATGCGGTGCGCATCACGCAGCGTCGACAGCCGGTGGGCGATTGCGATCGTCGTCCGTCCGCGGGTGAGCGCTTTGAGCGCCTGCTGGATCGCCTGTTCGCTCTCAGCGTCGACACTGCTGGTCGCTTCGTCGAGCACCAAGATCGGCGGATCGTACAAAATCGCCCGCGCGATCGAGAGGCGTTGTCGCTCGCCGCCGGAGAGGCCGGCGCCCCGCTCGCCGAGCCAGGTGTCGTACCCCAGCGGCGAGTTGAGGATAAATTCGTGCGACTGGGCCGCCTTCGCCGCGGCGATCGCTTGTTCCTGACTGCTCGTCGGCAGGCCATACACGAGGTTGTCCCAGATCGTGCCGCGGAACATGAACGGCTCTTGCAGCACGACGCCGACTTGCCGGCGAAGTTGGTGGGCCGCCAGTTGCCGCACGTCGACCCCGTCGACGAGGACGCGCCCTTCGTTGACATCGTAAAACCGGCAGAGCAGGTTCACGAGCGTCGTCTTGCCGCTGCCGCTCTTGCCGACGATGCCGATCGTTTCTCCCGGCTCGATGGCGAAGTTCACGTCCCGCAGCACCGGCTGATGGCGTTCGTAGCCGAAGGTCACCTTGTCGAACTCGATGCGGCCTTGCACTTCCGGTAGGTCAACTGGTTCAGCAGGATCGTTCGATTCCACCGGCGTGTCGAGGAGTTCGAACACCCGTTGGCAGCCAGTGAGGAAGTTCGTGAGCCACGTGGTGAACTGCGACAGCGTCGCCAGCGGCGTGTAGAACATCGCGAGGTACGCGAGGAACGCCATGAGCGAACCGAGCGTCATCTTGCCGGCGAGCACGTCGCGGCCGCCAACGTACCAGACGATGAGGCCGCCGAGGCTGAAGATCAGCTGCATCGTCGCCGAGAAGGCGGCGGTCGAGTAGTCGACGCGAATGCGCGAGGTCCGCAGGTAATCGCTAATGCGGTTGAAGCGGTCGTACTCGCGATCTTCCTGTGCGAACGCTTTTACGACGCGGATGCCGGACAGCATGCCGGTCAGCATGCCGGCCTGCTTGCTGCTGCTATCCCAATATCGGTAGTGCTTCGGATGGACGCGTTTCCAGAAGAACCAGCTGCCGGCGATCACCAGCGGCGCCGGGATGAGCGTGTAGACGGCCAGCTTCGGGTTGAGCGTGAACAGCATCACGCCGACGGCGGTCACTTGGACGATCTGCAGCAGAAAGCCACCGGTGATTTGCTGCAGTAAGCTCTGGATCACTTCGCTGTCGTAAGCGACGCGGCTGGTGATCGAGCCGACCTGATGGCGGTCGTAGTAGCCGAGGCCGAGCGTGTGGAGTTTTTCGACGAGCTTCGCCCGCAGGTCGAAGGTGAGCGCGACGCCGACGCGGGTGGCGAGCCGGCCTTTGGCGAAATTGACGACGCTCAGCACGATACGCGCAATGGCAAGCGCCGAGACGACTGCGAAGAGCGCCGTCAGCAGCGATTGCGGATCGAGCGCTTGCTGGCCGCCTTTAAGAATGTCGTCGACGAGGTATTGCTGAAGCTTCGGCGGAGCGAGTTCGGCGGCGACAGCCACCAGCATCAGGCCGCACATGATTGCTGCCGTGGCGCGATAGGGCCACAGCATTTGTCCGAGCCGGCCGATGATCGCTGTCCGCGGCAAGCAGCGGGGGCAGGCCTCGCCCGGCGTTGGCAGTCGCTGGTCGCACTTCTCGCAGTGGGTTTTCTGCAGCGTCTCGCCTTCGTGGATCTCGATGGCGCCGGTGGTGCGCAGTTCTTCGAGGCTACGGGCGACGCGGTGAAACCGATCGGCCTCGGCGTTTGAATAGCGGGCCAGGTCGACCCAGTGGTCATCGACGTACGCTTGCAAGAAGCCGGAGCCGACGGCGCCCTGGGTGCGGAACTCCTGCACGTCGGCGACGGGGACGTAGCTTTCGACGCGGGGCGATGACTGGGTGGCCGCTCCTTCAGCTTGCTCCGAGACAGCCGCTACGTTCGCGTGGGTGGCGACGATCCAATGCCGCCGCGGCTTCCCCGAGAGGGAAAGATCGGTGCTGGTCGACAGCAGCACCGGGACCCCGTTGAGTCCCTGAACGTCGAGTTCCTTCTTGACGGCGAGCGGCAGTTCTTCGTGAAGCATAGCGGTCGTAATAATCGTCTCCGGGTGAAACGTGCAAGATGAACCCGTGCGGGGGAAGTGCTATCTCACAGTGTGGGAGGGGTCTCCGACCCCGAAGCGGCGTTGCAGAACCACCACCGCTTGTGGTGGCGAGCGGAATCGGCGTCGGAGACGCCTCCCACAGAGGAAGGCGTCAAATCGGCGGCCAGTAAGTCGGCGGGAGGGTGGGCATCACAGGAAAGTCGCCGGGGGCCGCCGGAGGGCGGTACGCAGAGGCCCCGCTGCCAAAACTGAGCGGGAACATAGGATTATAGAAGTTCGCCCCGCGCCGACCATTCTTGGCGGGCCGCGCCCACGAACGCTGGCGCTTGCGCCGGGTGCGCGATTCGCGACGATTGACACCCTCCGCCAGTGCTCTGACAATGACAATGCTGCGTCTAAATGGAGTTGCGATAATCAGTTGCGATGCCACGCCTATCGCCTGCTATCGCGCTCACTGCTTAGCCCCCGGTTCTTCAAACCGGGGACCCGCGCCGCACAACAATTTTGCCCCCAACTCGACACGTCGCTTCAGCCCCCAAAGAGCCCCCGTTGATGAGCAATCCCCTCGCCGCCGCTGATCCCGAAGTTTGGTCCGCCGTCGCCGATGAAATCCAGCGCCAGCAAGATGGCCTGGAGATGATCGCTAGCGAGAACTACACCAGCCCCGCCGTGATGGCGGCTGCTGGCAGCGTGCTCACCAACAAGTACGCCGAGGGTTACCCCGGCAAGCGTTACTACGGCGGCTGCGAGTACGTCGACGTCGTCGAGAACGTCGCCATCGACCGGGCGAAGAAGCTGTTCGGCGCCGAGTTCGCCAACGTGCAGCCCCACAGCGGTTCGCAGGCTAACACGGCGATCTACCTCGCCGCCCTCGAGCCGGGCGACACGGTGCTGGGCCTCGACCTCGCCCACGGCGGCCACCTCACCCACGGCATGCGGCTGAACATTTCGGGCATGCTTTACAACTTCGTCAGCTACGGCGTCCGCGAGAACGACCATCGGCTCGACTTCGACCAGATTGCCAAGCTCGCCCGCGAGCACAAGCCAAAGCTGATCGTCGCCGGCGCCAGCGCGTACCCCCGCGAGATTCCGCACGGCAAGTTCGCCGAGATCGCCCGCGAGGTTGGCGCCAAGCTGATGGTCGACATGGCCCACTACGCCGGCCTTGTCGCCGCGGGGCTGCACGACAATCCGGTGCCGGTCGCCGACTTTGTGACCACGACGACGCATAAGACGCTTCGCGGTCCGCGTGGCGGCTTATGCCTCAGCAAGGAAGAGTACGGCAAGACGATCAACAGCCGCGTCTTCCCCGGCATCCAAGGCGGCCCGTTGATGCACGTCATCGCCGGCAAGGCGGTCTGCTTCGGCGAAGCGCTGCAGCCCGAGTACAAGACCTACATCAAGCAGGTGATGGCGAACGCCAAGGCCCTGGCCGAAGTGCTGACGGCGGGCGGTCTGCGGCTCGTGAGCGGCGGCACCGACAACCACCTGATGCTCGTCGACGTCACTCCGCTGGGGATCGGCGGCAAGCAAGCCGAGCACGCCCTCGACGCCGCCGGCATCACGGTCAACAAGAACATGATTCCGTACGACCAACGCAAGCCGATGGACCCGAGCGGCATCCGCGTCGGCACGCCGGCGCTCACCACACGCGGAATGGGCGTCGACGAGATGCGCACCATCGGCGGTTGGATGCTGGAAGCCCTCCGCGCCGCCGACGATGCGAAGGTGCATGCCGGCATCCGCGAGCAGGTTCGCGAGTTGGGCGCCAACTTCCCGGCGCCGACCGTGGCGGATCAGTTTGCCGATGCGACGTCGGCTGTTTGATCTCACTGAATTGAGCGTCCTTTTATTTTTTGACAGGATGACAGGATGACAGGATCGCGCGGATCTACAGGATGAATGCAAGGCTAGGTGAAATGCATTCTCATTCGCGTCGATTCGTGTGATTCGCGGTGAGTAATTTTCAGAATCCTGTCGATCTGCGAAATCCTGTTATCCTGTCCATCCCCCAATCGAGCACCGCAGCGAAGGCAAGATGTCAGACACCACCCGCGACCGCGTGCTGATCGCCGATGACAACGAGGCGAACGTCGAATTGCTGGAGGCCTATCTGGCCGACAGCGAGCTCGACGTAGAGATTGCCGTCGCCGTCGATGGGCAAGACACGATGGAGAAGGCGGCTTCCTTCAAGCCGCATCTCATTCTGCTCGACGTGATGATGCCGAAGCTCAGCGGCTTCGAGGTCTGCCAGAAGCTCAAGGGCGATCCGGCGACCAGCGGCATTATGATCCTCATGGTCACCGCGCTCAACGAGCACGGCGACATGGAGCGGGCGGTCGACGCCGGGACGGACGACTTTCTGTCGAAGCCGGTCGACAAAGTGTCGCTGGTGAAGCGCGTGGAGCAAATGTTGAAGCTGCGGAATGTGACGGATGAGTTGGAACGTCTTCGCCGCTACATCGAACAAATGGAAGCGGAACGCTAGGCGTCCGGTAAAATGAGTTTGGGTGCCACTGGCGTGTCGCCAGTGGGAAGTCTTGAAACGGCGTGGCTGCCGGACGACTTGCAAACAGCCTGAGGATGGGGCCGCCTGCTACCTGGAACTGATGGAGACCGTGTGCCAGCTTCCCACTGGCGACACGCCAGTGGCACCCCGATTGAACTGTCCGGAGGTGCGATGAAACGCTGTTTTCTAACCCTCGCTTTGCTTCTCCCCGCGTCGAGCGTCGTCGCCCAAGAGCCGGCTCCGGATGCCGTCGCGAAGGCGCCGCAGCAATCGGTCGACGAACTCATCAAGCAACTCGGCTCCGAGCAATATTCGCAACGCCGTCGCGCTGAAGAAGAGCTGATGCGGCTCGGCCCCGCTATCCACGATCAGCTGAAGCTAGCCGAGCAGCACGACGATCTCGAAATCGCCGAGCGGGCGAAATACATTCTGCAGAGCATGCGGGTCGAATGGATTCAGCCGCAAGATTCGCAAGAAGTTCGCCGCGCGTTGTCGAGATTCGGGGATCTTTCGGCGGATGAGAAAGAGAGTCGCATCCGCATCCTCGCGGAATTGCCGAAAGGGCAGGGGCTGCCGGCGCTCTGCCGCATTGCTCGCCTCGATCATGTGCCGAAGATTTCACGCAAAGCTGCGATCGCGCTGCTCGACGTCAAGCTGACTGCCGAGGACCGACAGGCCGTCGTCGAAGCTTGTCGGAAGGAACTGCAAACCATCGATCGTCCTGCGACCGAATGGATCGCGATCTGGATGCGGGAAGCGCAAGACCGCCAGGCGACGCTGGCGGATTGGAACAAAGCGATCGATGCCGAGCGGGAACTGCTGAAGGAAGAATCGCTCGACACGGACTACTATACGGTCTATGCGCTGCTGCAGCGCCGGCTTGATATCTGCGACGAACTGAAGCTCACCGACGAAACGACGAACGCCCTGCTGGCGATCGTCGATTTCATGGGAGGCGAAGGCGATCGGCGCCAATTCAATGCGAGCTTGGTGCATGCCCTCGAATGGCTTGCCGAACACGAAAGTTGGGATTCACTAACCCAAGTCTACGAGAAGTACCGCGGCAAGATCCATGGCGATCGAACGCTCCTGTACTACTACGCCGCCACGCTCGCGAAGGCGGGGAACCTCCCTGAAGCGAACAAGCTCGCCGATCGCGCGTTCGAGATGAAGGCCGACAGTGAGTTCGAACGGCTGGTGATCGCCGAGCGTTTGGCCGCTCTTGGCTCGGTCGAATGGGCGATGCGCGACTACCGCGCGGCGATCGACGCGCTGCCGGCGACCGACTTCGAATCACTGTACGCGCGACGCGAACTAGCGACGTGGCTGCACGATCGCCAGGAATATAAAGCGGCGTCGGACGTGCTAGCGGAGTTCTTCACCGCGATCCAAGCGAAGGAAAATCGAGCCGCGCGAAAAACGCTGCTGCAGCAAATTGACGGGCAAGGCTATCTTAACGCGCTCGAAGGCCGGCAGCTCTTGTACCTTGCGAATTATCAGCACGCTCGCGGCGAGTACGATTCGGAGCGGGAGACGCTGGAGAAGGCGTACGAAAAATCTGATGGCGACCCCGATCTGCTCATCGCCATGTCGCGTCTACCGAACGTGGACGACGCTTACAAGCAGCAGGTACGAGACCGCATCACGAAGATGAGTGATCTCTATCTCAACGAGATCGAGCGGATGCCGGAAGATCCGTCGAAGTACAACCAATGGGCCTGGCTCGTCAGCAATACCCAACAGACCGCCGACGATTATCAGAAAGCAGTACGACATTCGCTCCGTTCCCTGGAACTGTCGCCGGACGAACCGAGCTACCTCGACACGTTGGGGCGCTGTTACTTCTCCGCCGGCGACGTCGAGAACGCCATCAAGTCGCAACAAAAGGCCGTGGAGTTGGCGCCGCAGTATCAAATCATGCGGCGGCAGTTGGCGGAGTTTGAGCAGGCGAAGAAGTAATTCTCTCTCGACTCCAAACGCTAATAAGTTTTTGACAGGATAACAGGATCGCGCAGATTTACAGGATGAATGCAGAATGATCGTTAAGCTGCATTGCTCATTCGCGCCGATTCGCGTTGCTTTGAAAGCCAGTTAGGAAGCGAACATGGCACAGCGATTGTTCAATGTCGAAGGCGTGCGGCTGGCTTGTGAGGACGTTGGTTCTGGGCCGCCGATTGTGCTGCTCCATGGCTTTCCGCTCGATCACACGATGTGGAATGCTCAGATCGATGCGCTGCAGTCGCAGTTCCGCGTCATTGCTCCCGACTTGCGAGGCTTCGGCGACTCGCACTTAGCCGACGGCGACGCCGAGAACGGCGTCGGCATGGAACGTTATGCGGCCGACGTGATCGCGCTGCTCGATTGGCTGCAGATCAGCGAACCGGTCGTGCTGGCAGGCCTGTCGATGGGCGGCTACATCGGTTGGCAGGCGGTGTTGCGCTGGCCCGAGCGGATTCGCGGGCTGATTCCTTGCGACACTCGCGCGGCGGCCGACGCCGAGGAGCCGCGGGCGGCGCGGTTCAAGATGGCCGAGGCGGCGATGCAAGCGGGCAATTCGTCGCCGGCGCTTGTGATGATTCCGCGGTTGCTCGGCGCCGAGACGCGGGAGCAGCGGCCGGAAGTGGAGGTCGCGCTACGAGCGATGATCGAACGGCAATCGGCCGAGACGGTTGCTGCCGCTCAGCGCGGCATGGCTCGACGCGAAGACGTCCGCGGCAAGCTCGACGCGATCACCGCCGACTCGCTCTGCATTGTCGGCGTCGAAGACGTCATCAGCCCGCCGGCCGAGATGCACGAGTTTGCCCAACTGCTAGCAAAGTCGGGCGACGACGACGTGCGAATCGTCGAGATCGAACACGCCGGCCACATGACGCCGATGGAGAACCCCGCGGCAGTCACCGCCACGATCGCCGCATTCGCGCGGCAATGCTACGGGCTGTAGCCGTACTCGCTGGTAGCCGCGGCTCAACGAGCCGCCGGAGCGGTGATGAGAAGATTCACCACGAAGGCTCCATGAGCACGAAGAATCACTGAGGGAATTCGCCGCAAGCAGCTCGACATCAACGCTCTTAGTGCGTCGTCGTGCTCTTTGTGCCTTGCTGGTTCGTCTCTCGAATCACCGCTCCGGCCGGTCGTTGACCGGCGGCTGCTGGGACGGCTTTCAGCCGCCCAGGCGGTACCACGACTGGATCTTCAGCACGGCCGAGTCGTCGGGGAAGGTGTGGAACGCCTGCACGCAAAGCATCTTGTCACGCGATTCGATGTTCACGTAGCTGAGGGCGCCCGTTTCAAAGCGGCCGCTTGGTTGGAAGCGTTGCAGCATGCCTTGGCGGGTGCCGGCAAGGGTGAGCTCGCGTTGGTACGCGGCGAACTTTTCGTGGTCGGCCGGTTCGAGCGAGAAGCTCATTTCGTAAGTGAGTCCCGGGCGGATCTCGATGCGGTCGGTCCGCTCGCCCTTAATGCGGTAGGACATCAACCGCCGACGTTGCGGCAACGGGTGGTGGGCGCCGGCGGCGACTTCGGTGAGCGTGAGCCCGCGATGCTGCCAAGTGACGACGTGACCGGCGGTGGTGATTTGGACTGTCGCCTTGTAGTCGCCCCGTTCGACGGTGCGCGACTGCTGGATGTCGAACAACTCCGGATGGAGCGAGCGACCGTACAGCTGATAAACCAGTTCGGCGAGCTTCGGGCGAACGGAAATCACAGATGAGTCTTCTTATAAAGTCTGACGTCGACGCGCCGTGCTAGCGGAGATCGGCGTCACATGTCTCGCGGTTGGGGGAGTCGTCGACGAGTCGCTGCGGCGTTCGCACAATTCGCGTCGCACAACGACTCGTCAGCCCCGATTATACTTGGAGCGGCGAAAGCGAACAAACGAGGATTTCATTCACAAAGTTTGTTTCGCACATTCAGCTTGACAGATTCCGAACACCTGCGCGCGATCGCCGCGCGACAGTGCTAGCATCCGCGCCGCGGCGAACCCTTCAATGCCCAGCGACAGTGCAAATATCTTCCGCATCCTTGCACGAGAACTCGGCCCGCAGCATTGGTGGCCGGCCGAGACGCCGTTCGAAGTGATGATTGGCGCGATGCTTGTGCAAAATACGGCGTGGAAGAATGTGGAACGCGCGCTCGACAATTTGCGAGCCGCCGATCTTTTGGCGCCGCTGCGTCTGGCCGTGGTCGGCGAAGAAGAACTTGCCGAGCTGATTCGCCCGGCCGGGTATTACCGGCTAAAAGCCAAGCGGCTGCGGCATCTGCTCGCGTTTGTCGTCGAGCGTTTTGCAGGTTCAATCGACGCGATGCGAGCTGTGCCGATCGATGTCATGCGGCGAGATCTGCTCGCAATTCATGGCGTGGGCCCCGAGACGGCCGACTCGATTCTTAACTATGCGCTCGACCATGCGGCGCTGGTCGTCGACGCCTACACGCACCGCATCTGGACGCGGCATGGTTGGATCGAGCCGCGGGCCAACTATCACCAGCTACAAGCCGAAGTCGCCCGTGGCGTCCCGGCCGATGCGCAGACGTACAACGAGCTTCACGCGCTGATCGTCAACGTCGGCCATCACTGGTGCAAGCGAACCCCGAAGTGCGAAGCATGCCCGCTGCGCGAGTTGCTCCCCGCGAGCGGGCCAGTCTGCTAGCAGTAGCCGCGGCTCAACGAGCCGCCGGAGCGGTGATGGAAAGATTCACCACCAAGACTCAAAGAATCTCGAAGGGACGCGCCGCGAGCAGGCTCAGCGATAGTGATCTTAGTGCGTCGTCGTACTCTTCGCGTCTTGGTGGTTCGTCCTTTGAATCACCGCTCCGGCCGGTCGTTGACCGGCGGCTACTAGCCGTGCTAGCAGCGCCGCCAAAGTGACGTGGCACCCTGTGCCGACATTACTTACTATCTCGCGCGCCGCAGGCTGCGCTATGGGTGCAGTCGCGTGCTTCGCTTGGTTCGTTGTTCGTTCGCTCGGAGGATCCGCCGTGAGTTCCCTTCGCCCACTGGCCACGATTACATTGCTGGCCGTCGTCGGCGTCGTGCTGTACATGAAGATCAACGAAACCGAACCGGTCATTCCGGAGGGCGTTGGCGAATGGACAACCGGCCAATTAGAAATCGGCGGCGATGGCGCTGCCGCCGTCCCTGGTGTAGGCGGGCTGGCGGAGACGCCGAAGCTCGACGCGCCGCCATTCGACGCGATGGCTGCGGCGCCTGCAGCGCCGGCTGGCGACTCCGCCCCCGCGTGGAAGCCGGAGCCGATCCTTTCGAGCAAGACCGACGCCGCCGAGGCGCCGAAGTTTGATCCGACCGCCGCAGCCCCTGCCGACAAGGGGGCGACGGCTGAGTCGTCGCCGGTCGCGCGTTCGGCTGATGCATCGCAAATTCCCGACATGCCGCCGCTGCCTGAATCGAACTCGACGGCGAAGGACGCCGCTCCTGTCGTCGCCGCCGCGGCCGCTGCAGCCGCGGTGCCGTTTGTGAACACGCCGAGCACCGGTAACGCAGCGCCTTCCGCAAGCGCCCCCGCCGCGGAGAGCAGCGCGGCGGCTCCACCCGCGCCTTCCTCGAATCCTTACGCCGTCACTCCCGATGCGAGCGCCGTCGCGCCGCCGCTCGAAACACCGGTGGCGGGCTCGACTCCAGTGGCTGATGTGCCGCCGGTCGCCGAGGCGCCGGTCGCAGCAACCGAACCGATCACGCCGACCGACGCGAGCAAGGGTTCGATGTACGCCTCAGCCCGCGTTGCCGTGCAGGGCGACCTTGATCGCGGCGAACTCGCTCAAGCGCTGCTCAAGCTTTCGGAATGGTATGGCGATCCATCGCTCACGCCTGAGGAAACGCAAGAAGTCGACATGCTGCTCGGCCAACTCGCCGGCGATGTGATCTACGAAGGCCCGCCGGCTCACCGCCTAGCGCCGAAGCATGTGGTCGCCACGGGCGAAACGCTCGAGACGATCGCGCAGAAGTACAACGTGCCGTGGGAATTGCTCGCGAACATTAACCGCATCAGCGATCCGAAGGCCGTGCAAGTTGGCCAGGAGCTGAAGGTGCTGCAAGGACCGTTCTCTGCCGTGATCGACCTTGGCAAACGCCGCATGACGTTGATGCTTGATCGTCGGTACGCTGGCCGGTTCAATATTGAACTCGATCCGGCGACCTCGATCGAAGAGGGAACCTGGAAAGTCGATCAGAAGCTGATCACCCCCGTCGCCGGCGGCATCTACGGTCAGCCCGCGGGCGCGACGGAAGATCGCGGCTTGCTCCTTTCGAACGCCGCTAACCCGACCGCTCAGCCGGCGCTGCTCCGCGGCCCCGGCAGCCCCGACCCCGTGTCGGCGCCCCCCGCGGCTCGCGTCATTCGGTTGAAGTCGGGCGACGTGAAGGACGTGTACGACATTCTTTCTGTGCAGTCGACGATTACCGTGCGGCGGTAGTCGCCTGCCGGCGAGCCCCTGGCCAGGGGACGGAACTTCGTGGTATACCCCGGCGTTTGCCAGTTTTCATTAGCTAGCCCGCCGGGAACGCGTCCGACCATGTACGACAAACAAGCGCTTATTGCCCTCGTCAAAGAAACCGCTCTGCAGTTCGGCGACTTCACGCTCGCCTCGGGGAAGAAGGCGACCTTCTACCTCGATTGCCGCAAGGTGACGCTCGACTCGCGCGGGGCGAAGCTGATCGGCGCCGGGATGCTGGAACTGCTCGGCGACAAGCTGCCGCAACTCGTCGGCGGCATGGCGATCGGCGCCGACCCGATCACCGCTGCGATCCTCACCCTCGCTGGCGTGCAAGGCAAGCAACTCCGCGGCGTGATGGTTCGCAAAGAACCGAAGCAACACGGCACCGGCAAGTATGTTGAAGGCCCCTACGCCGCGGGCGAAGAACTCGTCATCGTTGAAGACGTGGTGACCACCGGCGGCTCGTCGCTGCTCGCGATCGAACGCTGCGAAGCGGCTGGCCTGAAGGTGAAGCGCGTCTTCGCGATCGTCGATCGCCTCGAAGGAGGCCGCGAAGCGTTTGCCGCCAAAGGTTACGAACTTACTACATTGCTGACGATCAAAGACTTCGGCATCAACCAGTAGCCGCGGCTCAACGAGCCGCCGGAGCGTTGATAGAGAGATTTACCACCAAGACTCCAAGAGCACAAAGCGTCACGAAGGAACGCATGGCAGCTCGAGCCGATTTGGCATTCGCTATCGATAGAGTAGGAGAGCGCTTCCGACTCATTCCAGTTCTTTGTGCGTTGTCGTGCCCTTCGTGGCTTTGTTGTTAGTTCTTCGTATGCCCGCTCCGGCCGGTCGTTGACCGGCGGCTACCATGGAAACTTCCCTTCACCGTCAGCTGAAAGCGATCTACGCCGGCGACGATGGTTGCTGCGAGGTCGTCCATGGTAAGTACCGCATCGACGCCGTGCGGGGTGACGAGTTCATCGAGATTCAGCACGGCTCGCTCGCAGCGATTCGCGACAAGATTCGCAAGCTGCTCGCCAAGCACAAGGTGCGGATCGTCAAGCCGATCGTCGCCAACAAGCTGCTGGTGAAACTCGACGAACGCGGCGGCGCCGAATTGAGCCGACGACGCAGTCCCAAACGGGGCAAGCTGCTCGACGTATTTGAAGAGCTCGTCTACTTCACCCGCGTCTTCCCGCACGAGCGGCTGACGCTCGAAGTGGTGCTCGTCGACGTCGAAGAGCGCCGCTTCCCTGGTCGCGGCAAACGGCGTCGCCGGCGGAGCTCGGAGCGTGATTTCCAAATCGAAGACCAGCGCTTGCTGCAAATCGTCGATTCGCAAACGTTCGCCACCACGGCCGACCTCAAGCGGCTGCTGCCGAAGCGAATGCCGAAACAATTCCACACGGCCCATTTGGCCGAGAGGCTGAAGACGCCGCGGTTCACGGCCCAGCGGATCGCCTACTGCCTGCGGCAGATGGGAGCTGTCGAAATTGTCGGCAAGGAGGGGAACGCGATTCTCTACTCCTACGCCAGCAAGAAAGCGGCCTGAGCGTGCCCTTGGCGGTTCAAACTGAAGCCTCGTTGCGGGCCGCCCCAGCTCGCCCTTGCGGCCCTCCAGTCAAAGGCGTAGGCTGCTAAGATTCGCCTCAATCACCCAGTTGACCCAACCTCTTTCGCCCCCAAGGTTTCCAGTAATGAGCGACGGTTTTTCGGCGGTCGGCGGAGCGCCCGTCCGGACTCTGTCGGGGGTGCAGATTCTCGGCACCGGCAGCTACGTTCCCGACAACGTTGTGACGAACGCCGATCTCTCGTCGCTCGGCTGCGATCCCGAATGGATCGTCCAGCGGACCGGCATTCGCGAACGCCGGCACTTGCCGATGGGCCTCGCGACCAGCGATATGGCGGTCGCCGCCGCTGAACGTTGCCTCGAAGCGGCGAAGATCGATCGCGCGGAAGTCGACCTGCTGATCGTCGGCACGATGACGCCTGATCGCCTGTTGCCTGCCGTAGCCACGAAGGTGCAGACGCGGCTTGGGTTGAACTGCGGCGCCGTCGACCTCAACGCCGCTTGCGCGGGTTTCACCTACGCGCTCACCACCGCGATGCAGTTCATCGCCACCGGCTGCAGTAAGAGGGCGCTGGTGATCGGCGTTGATGCGAACTCGCGGATGGTCGATCCGACCGACCTCAAAACGTATCCGCTCTTCGGCGATGGCGCCGGCGCCGTGCTGCTGTCGGCCGGCAGTCCCGAGCAAGGGGCGCTCGCCTACACGATTGGCGCCGATGGTTCGGGGATGGAGCTACTCCATCGTCCCGGCGGCGGCGCGGAAACGCCGTTTAGCCTCACGACGACTGAGCCGAATTCGTGGTACCTCAAGATGGATGGCCGCCCCGTGTTCAAGTGGGCCGTCCGGCTCGTGGAAGATACGACGCGGCAAGTCCTCGACGCCGCTGGCCTCAGCACCGAACAAATTGATTGCTGGTTGTTCCATCAAGCCAACGTCCGCATCCTCGACGCCGCGATCGAAGCCCTCGGCATCGAACGCGAACGGGTCGTCATGCACATGGATCGCTACGGCAACACCTCCGCGGCCAGCATTCCGATCGCCCTCGACGAAACCGTGCGCGCCGGCGGCATTCGCCGCGGCGACCACCTGATCATGTCAGGCTTCGGCGCCGGCCTCGCCTGGGGCACCATCGCTTGGCGCTGGTAATGCGAAACGGTAGCCGCGGGTCAACGACCCGCCGGAGCGACCCATCACAAATCTCTGCATCATCTCGGCCACGTCTAACGAGTGCCGCTCCAGCGGCTCGTTGAGCCGCGGCTACTTTTAACGAGCATCTTATGGCCACTTCCAAAGCTAAGTCTCCCAAAGCCAAATCGTCCGCCAAGCCGAAGGCCAAGACCTTGCCGGCTCGTGAAAAGGTGAAGGTCGAAGATACCTGGGATCTCGACTCGCTCTTCAAGAGCGACGAAGAGTGGGAAGCCGCCTTCGAGAAGTGGAAGAAGCTCATTCCGAAGTTCGAGAAGTTCCGCGGCACGCTCGCCGATGGGCCGAAGCAGCTGGCCGCCTGTTTGAAGTTCGACGAAGAGTTCGATCGCGTCGGCGAACGGCTCGGCACCTACGCTTTTCTCAAGTCGACCGAAGATCAGGCCAGCAGTAATTACCAACGCATGAAAGGCCGCCAGCAGCACGCTGGCAGCGAGGCGAGCCAGGCCGCCAGCTTCATCCGTCCGGAGATCCTCGCGATCCCCGCGAAAAAGATGAAGGAGTACACGGCCTCGAAGGAGCTGGCCCACTACAAGCTCGTCCTCGAGCGGATTCAACGCTACAAGCCCCATACGCTCAGCGACGGCGAAGAACGGCTGCTCGCGATGCAGAGCGAAATGTCGGACGCCTCGAACCGCATCTTCCGCCAGCTGAACGACGCCGACCTGAAGTTCGGCATGGTGAAGGATGAGAGCGGCGACGAGGTCGAGCTCTCGCACTCGTCTTTCTCGGCGCTCCTCCACTCATCGAACCGCGAGGTTCGCAAAACGGCGTTCCACCAATACTACGACGTCTTCGCCGCTCATCAGAACACACTAGCGGCGACACTCGGCGGCTCGGTGCAGCGCGACGTTTACTACGCAAAGGCCCGCGGCTACACGAGCGCTCGCGCCTCGGCCCTGTTCCCCGACAACGTCCCGATGTCGGTCTACGACAACCTCATCGAGGAAGTCCACCGCCGCCTGCCGGCCCTCTACCGCTACTTCGATCTGCGGAAGCGGAAGATGAAGCTGAAGAAGATCCATCAGTACGACACCTACGTGCCGATCCTCAGCGACCTCGATCAGACCCGCAACTGGAAGCAGGGCGTCGACGCCGTAATGAGCTCGCTCACGCCGCTTGGCGACGAGTACTGCAGCGTGCTGGAGAAGGGGCTCACCACCGCCCGCTGGTGCGATCGCTACCCGAATCGCGGCAAGCAGAGCGGCGCCTTTAGCTGCGGCAGCTTCGACGGCGCGCCCTACATCCTGATGAACTACCAGCCGACGGTGCTCGACCATGTCTTCACGCTCGCCCACGAGGCGGGCCACTCGATGCACAGCTACTACTCATCGAAGACGCAGCCGTTTATCTACTACGACTACGTGATCTTCGTTGCTGAGGTGGCCAGCACGTTCAACGAGCAACTCCTCAGCCGCAAGCTGATGGATGACGCAAAGACTAAGGAAGAACGAGCCTACCTGATCAACCGCGACATCGATGCGATCCGCGGCACGATCATCCGCCAAACGATGTTCGCCGAGTTCGAAAAGCTGATCCACGAATCAGCCGAAGCGGGCGAGCCGCTCACCGTCGACGCGTTCCAGAAGATCTACGGCGATTTGCTGTCGCTCTACTTCGGCCCCGACTTCGCGATCGACGACGAGCTGAAGCTCGAATGTTTCCGCATCCCGCACTTCTACCGGGCGTTTTACGTTTACAAGTACGCCACCGGCCTCTCGGCGGCGATCGCGCTGAGCGAGCGCGTGCTCAACGGCGGCAAGCAAGAGCTAAACGATTACCTATCGTTCCTCAAGGGAGGCTGCTCCAAGGATCCGCTCGACCTGCTGAAGGACGCGGGCGTTGATATGACGACGCCTGCCTCGGTGGCCGCGGCGCTCGACCGCTTCGAATCGCTAGTGAAGGAACTTGACGAACTGCTGTAGCCCTCGTTCCCACGCTCTGCGCGGGAACGCCAACAACGCCGCTCGGCGGCAACGGCGTCTCTGATGGCAGACGAAGAGACACTCAGTTTCCCCGCCCGAGGATGCCTCGTCGCCGCTGGGGTAGCGGTTGTGCTGCTCGGCGCCCTTTTTGTGGCTGGAATGGTCCTTGGGCCGCGCGCGGTGGAGAGACAACGCGCAGCCAGAGTTGAATCGATGTTCAACGAAGCTAAGCGTAGCTCAATCGCCCATGTCATCATGGAACCGGAAGTTATTAATAAGCTTGCGGAGGATGAAGAGTCCGTTGAAGAGTTGGTCGAACTCAACCTGAACTCGATCAACTTTCACGACGTCGACATGACTCCTGCAGGCAAACTGTCAAAGTTAAAGACGATTTGCGCTTACTCCTGCACCGACGTCGAGAATCTCCTGTCAGCCCTTCAGGGGTCGACCTCGATCGAAGAACTTTCTTTTGATTCAACGTTGCTCTCCGACGAAGGCATTCAACTGCTCGCGACGTTCCCAAATCTGAAAAAAGTCTATTTCAGTTACATTGCCGACAAGAAACGCGTTGATCAATTGAGGGCTACGATCCCCAATGTCTTCGTTGAAGTGAGACAGACGGATTAGTCGTGCCAATTTTAATTCAGCACGCAGAAGTCGCGGCAAAGTGCGGGCTTTGAAAGCGATGAGGATTACGAAGACATGTTGCTAGCCCCGACCTAGCTAGGTCGGAGCTGCTGCGCGATGCTGCTACGCAATCAACTCTTCCGATTGATAAACAACATCAGAACGACGCCGATCAAAAGCCCGCCGCCGAGGATGGCGACCATCGGCAGCGGGGCGTATTTTTCGTCCCACACTTCCATGCCGTGGTGCAGGTTGACGCCGAAGATTGCCGCCAGCGTCGCCACCGGAAAGAAGCAGGCGACGAGTGTGTTGAGCCGATAGGCGGCCGTCGCGGCGCGGCGACTCGATTCGGCTTCTTCCTCAGCCCGCTGGGCAACGGCGAAGTCGAGAGCCGTTTTCGAATCGTTGTGCAGGAGCTCTGCGGAGCGAGCCAGCGCGTAAGCCCGGTCGCGCCACAGCAGCAACTGTCGATCGTCTGGCGCCGCTTCGCGTGCATCTTGCAGCGCTTCGTGCAAGTTGCGCGTTGTTCGCACCAGCGGGTTGAGTTGGTTGAGCAAGTTGAAGTACTCGCGCGCCGTCTTCGCCTGGTCCTCGGCGTCTTGCAGACGGTCGATCATCCGCTCGTATTCGGCGAGCAATTGGCCGACGCCGGGCTGGCTCGGCGCCGTGCCGGGAGGCGTCCACTGGCCGTTGGCGTCGCGCCAGAAGAAACGGCCCTCACGCTCTGGTTCGTCTGGCTTCGGCGGGGCGTGGAGAATGACGAGCAAATGGCCGTCGGCCTTCATCGTCCGCTGGCGACCCGGCTGATCGCCCAACCGGCGATGGAACTCGTCGGGGACTTGCCACGAGAGCGGAAGCAACGAGCGGACGCTGGGGTGAGCCATTCAGTCGATTCCTGGAGTGCCTCTAAACTAGCCCCGGGCTCTGCCCGGGGGTGGCGTGGCGTAATGGGAAGCGTTGCGTACTGGATGCCGACCCCCTGGCGGAGCCAGGGGCTAGGGATGCAATCGCATCATCACGCTTACTTCGCTGCCGCCGCTGGCAGGCTATCAGGTCCGAACTGCGTAATCCAGTAGAACGGTTTTTCCGCCTCATCGACGCGCAGGTCGCCCACCAACCGGCCTTTGCTGAGGACCTGGTCGACTGCACGGCGGATATAACGCTTGCCGTGCTTCAACTCGACGTCGACCTTCGCGGGATCGATCTTGCGGACGGCGAGCACCCGTTCGTCGAACAGCAGCGGCACTCCCATGGCGGGACCGAGTGCTTCGAGCGCCTCGGCCAGCGTGTATCCGGAAATTTCAATGTTCGTGAACCGATACATCCCAGGCACGGTTTCGCGGTCGGCCTTCGCCGGTTTCCAACCAGCTGGCCAGCCGCGGCGTTCGCGCGAGGCGGGAATGACTCGCAGCGTCAGCGGTTGGCCGAGTTTTTGTTCCGGAAATATCGTGAGCGTCGCCGGTCGTAGCGCGATGGCGAGCGCCGTGCCGGTCGACAATCCTTTGAGTTCTCCGTTAAGCGGCGGCGCGGCGTTGAGCGCCGCTTGCGCCGCGGCGTCGATCACCAGCGGCGTCGACAATCCAGCCTTCAGTGCCGTGACGATCGCTGCGGGCTTCATCCCTTTGGTGCTGATCGTCACTGGCGGCGATAGTTCTTCGTACAGACCTTCGAATTGTTGCTTGGTCAGCCCGAAAATTCCGCGTTCGACTCCCTGCTCGGCCGACTTCTCCGGCAGCGATTCAAAATAGGCTTGCAGCCGCGCACGATCGGTCACGGCAAACGTCCCGCCCGGCAGCACGAGTTGATCGCGACGATTGAGGAGGCCGACGAGTTTGAAGCGTTGGCTCTCCCCTTCGCCGGTCGCTTTCACGGAAGGTTCGTCGCCGCCATTGGCGCCGCGGAGTCGGACGCGGTAGAGATCCATGCCGTTGAGGAGCTTGCCCCAATCTTGCATCGCGCCGAACGGGGCGCCCGATTCGGCGGCGACTTCGATGTCGATCGGCAACGCGGCGCGGGCGACTGCGTTGGCGGAAAAGAAGAGGATGGAACTGCAGATGAACGCCGATAGACGCTGATAGAAATTATTTCGTGGTTCAGTCATTTCAGAATTCCTTGGAGAACCTTGGCGGTTCAATCTCTTCGCTACATTGGAGAAATTATAGCATTCGGAAATATCGCACCGTTCCGCAGTAGCCGCGGCTCAACGAGCCGCCGGAGCGGTGATAAGAGGGCGATCGAAGTTCGACGAATAGGACGCGAATTTTCGCTGATTTGGCGGATGTTCGCGAATTAAAAAATAGAGGGATTGCTTGCAGGTGTTCGTCGTTTGGAGAAATGCGATCCGCGTTCATCCGCGTCCCATTCTTTGAACCCTGCGTCGATCGCTCCGGCCGGTCGTTGGCCGGCGGCTGCTGCGGTGGCGGCGGCCGGTTGCGACCGCCGGGAAATTGACGACAATGCGGCTTTCCGATCTTATCCTGCAGGAGCCACGCGAATCATGGCGCGCCCCGTCACTCTGTTCACCGGCCAGTGGGCCGATTTGCCGTTTGAAGAACTTGGCCGCCTGACCCGCGAGTTTGGTTACGACGGCAACGAGCTCGCCTGCTGGGGCGATCACTTCGACGTGGCGAAGGCGACTTCCGATCCGGGTTACATCGCCGCGAAGCGCGAGCAACTCGATCGCTTCGGCCTGCAGTGCCACGCGATCAGCAATCACCTCGTCGGCCAAGCGGTGTGCGACGTGATCGACGAGCGTCACAAGTCGATCCTCCCGCCGCACGTGTGGGGTGATGGGAAGCCGGAAGGCGTCAACAAGCGGGCCGCCGAAGAGATGAAGGCGACTGCCCGCGCCGCGCAGAAGCTCGGTGTCGGCGTGGTGAACGGCTTCACCGGGTCGAGCATCTGGCCGTACCTCTACTCGTTCCCGCCGGTGCCGGAGTCGATGATTGAAGCGGGCTTCCAGCAGTTCGCCGATCGTTGGAATCCGATTCTCGACGTCTTCGGCGAGTGCGGCGTCCGCTTCGCGCTGGAAGTTCATCCCACTGAAATCGCGTTCGACATCCACACGGCGCGGCGAGCGCTCGAGGCCGTCGGCAATCGCGAAGAGTTTGGTTTCAACTTCGACCCGAGTCATCTCATTTGGCAAGGCATCGATCCGGTGGAGTTCATCCGTGAGTTCCCCGACCGGATCTATCACGTTCACGTCAAGGACGCGATCGTCACGCTCAACGGCCGTAGCGGCATCTTGGCAAGCCATCTCAACTTCGGCGATCCGCGTCGCGGTTGGGACTTCCGTTCGCCCGGTCGCGGCGGCGTGAATTTTGAAGAGATCATTCGGGCGCTCAACGCCATCAAGTATGACGGCCCGCTGTCGGTCGAGTGGGAAGACAGCGGCATGGAACGCCAGCATGGCGCCCGCGAGGCGTGCGAGTTCCTGCGGAAGCTTGATTTCTCGCCGAGCAACGTGGCGTTCGACGCGGCGTTCGATCGGTAGGACGGCGCAATTGTGCAAGTGGTAGCCGCGGCTCAACAAGCCGCCGGAGCGACTGTCGTTTGAGCCACTGTCTCAACGGAAAACCCCGCTATCACCGCTCCGGCCGGTCGTTGACCGGCGGCTACTGGGGGCATGCTAAAATAGAGGCGTGCCACTTGCTCGACCTTGCCGCTGGTTGTTTTTGCTAATCGCTGCTTGCGTGGGGGTGGCGGCTGCGCCTTGTTGGGGGGAAGAGGCGCCGGGGGCGGGACGCCCCGGCTCGCTGTTGTTTGTGCCTAGTGATGTTTACAACAGCACCGGCGCGACGCAGGAGATAACGGCTTCGGCGAAGGCCGCAGCGGAGACGGCCTTTGCGAAGGCTCGTGCCGCTGTCGAGGCGGGCGACGTCAGCGTGGCGATTCAACAGGCGTGCCAAGCGGTCGCGCTCGATCCAGATCATACCGACGCACGTCGCTTGCTCGGCTATCAGCGCGTCGGCGACCAGTGGGCCGGCAAGTACGCCCAACACATGCTCGGCACCGGCCACGTTTGGAGTCGCGACCACGGTTGGATCAAAGCCGAGCATGCCGACAACTACGAGCAAGGTCTCCGCCCCTGGGGCAAGAAGTGGATCACTGCCGCTGAGGATGCCGAGCGTCACCGGTCGATTGAGCATGGCTGGACGGTGCGGACCGATCACTTCCAGGTGATCACCAACGTCGACCGCGCCGCCGCGGCGGATCTTGCGATTCGTTTGGAATCGCTCTATCAACTCTGGCGGCAACTCTTCGGCGAGTTCTCGCTCACGACGGAAGAACTGCAGGCCCGCCTCGATGGCAAAGAAACCGACGGCTTCCTGCGCCGGCCGATGAAGGTCGTCTACCACCGCACTCGTGATGAGTACAACGACGCCCTCGTCCGTCGCCAGCCGCAGATTGGGATGACGCTCGGCATCTACTTCGATCGCGAGCGGGAGTCGCACTTCTTCGCCGGCGACGATCAAGATCCCGGCACGATCGCCCACGAGGCGGTCCACCAGTTCTTCTACGAGTCATCGTCGAAGCCGACGCGAAACCTCGCGGCGACGGCCAATGCCTGGGCGGTCGAAGGGGTGGCGTGCTACTTCGAGACGCTGCAGGAGTTGAAGCAGCTCGCGTCGAAGCTCGCGGGCGGGCAGGCCTTCGCGATCGGCAAACCCGATGCGGGGCGGATTCCGGCGGCTCGCCATCGCCGCGTGACCGACAATTACTACGTGCCGCTAGCGGAGCTCGCGGCTTTGGGAATGACCGAATTGCAGGGGCGGCCCGACATCGCGCCGCTCTACAGCCAGTCGGCGGGGTTGGCGTCGTTTTTCATCGATGGCGAGGACGGGGCCTACCGGCGCCCCTTTCGGGAACTCCTCCGCCTGATTTATGCTGGGCGGGACGAAGCCGGCTCGCTCCCCGAACTGTGCGGGAAATCAGCGGGCGACCTCGATCGCCAGTACCAGCAGTTTATGGAAAGCCTGCCGGTAACCGCCGTTCTCGCCCCCTGAACCTTCCTGCCACTTGGATCCCTCCTATGATGCCGCTGCTCGCCCACGTAACAACCGCCGAATACCCGCTTGGCTTGGCCCTGTTTCTGGGCGGAATCGGCGTCGGGCTGGGAGTTGGCATCGGGATTGGAATTTTGAAGTATTTCCGGCCTCGCTAAGGCGACTGGCTGGATTTCACGGGGAATTGTCGGTGCAGTCGCCCTTTGGCGGCCGATCCGTACGTTGACCGCCCCCGGGGCGAGCGATTACCATCGAGCGTTCCGATTGCGGTGGCTATAGCTCAATTGGCAGAGCGCCAGATTGTGATTCTGGAGGTCACGGGTTCGATCCCCGTTAGCCACCCTTTCCAGGCCGCTGGGCGACGTTTGCGTCGTCCAGCGGCCTTTTTTTGTGCCGCTCAGGCGTAGTGAGCGGCACTGGCTGAATGGTTCACAGGGAACAGGGCGATCGCGGCGCCGACGACTCCGCCGATGAGGTGGGCCGACGCCAGCGGAATGAAGCCCGCCTCGCCGCTGTCAACGAACAGCGTGGCCCCCGTGGCGGTTTCGTACGCCGCCTTCGCGAGGAAGGCCGCCAGGGCGAACGGGGCGGCGACGCTCAGCCAGCCGCGGCCATCGCGTCGAGATTCCCGCCAGAGGCTGGCGACGAGCAGCGTGAAGAGCGCCGAATCGAGGCCGCTGAGGCCGCGGTAGGTTTCGATTTCCGGCTGCAGGAAGAAAATGGCGCCCGAGATCGCCACGGCGGCGGCGAGCAGCGTCGCCACCGTGCGGCCGACGCTCCGCCAGAGACACGCGACGCCGAGCACTAGGAACGTGGCCGCGTCCCAGAGCAGATGGTCGAAGTTCCAGTGGACGAGGTGCCCGGTGAGCAGCCGGCTCCACTCGCCGTTGGCGATCGCTTGGCGGTTGAATTCCCAACCTTCGCCAGCGAGCGGCGTAGCCCACGCGATGACCGCCATGCCGACGATGGCGAGCAGCAGCAAGCCGCCGCCGCGGAACTTGGCAGGTTCGGGACGCTGCAGCGTAGGGAGCGGCAGAGTAGTTGACGGAGTGCTGGCGGCGTTGTGGGAAGTGGTGGTGTTCATGGGAGCGTTATTGATGGTGAATGGCGTGGGCCGGTGAGTAGGTGCTTAAGTGAGTAAGTGACTGAATTGCTGACTGCTGAGAGCTGATCGCTGACAGCTCTTCAAAAAAACAGGATGGCGGCGCCGTGTGCTGGGCCGGAGAGCAACCAGCCAGCCACAGCGCCGGTCGCCGCCATCCTCACCACTCCACTTCGTTACGCGGCGGGGTCGAAGCCAACGCGCGGCCGTCGTGGCCGGCACGTCCAGGCCCCCCAGCCGCCGATGACTAGTAGCAGGCCGCCAGTGAGCGGATCGGTGGCGCCGCCACCACCGCCTCCGCTATTTCGCGGGGCGTTGCCCGTGTTGAAGTCAAAGCCACGCGACTCCCGCGGGGCCGGCGCGTTGTTCTGCGTCACTGGGCTATTCGCAGCGAGCGGTTGGCTCGACTTATTCGGGGTCGATTGAGCGACTTCATCGACCCGCTTCGCAACTCCCTCCGGACCAAGTTGTGCGAGCGCTTCTTCTCGCAGTTGCTGGAGCGCTTCGCGACGCGACTGCAAAGCGGCGCCGTCGCGTGCCATGCGGGCTTCGTTCTTCCGCTCGATCGACCAGCGTTGATACTCGGCGTCATTCTCCAGCACGATAAACGACGCATACTCGCTGACGATCGAGTAGCCTTCGCAAAGTTCGACGATCTGATTGCGGAGCGAACCGGGCGAGCCGCTACGGCGCTCGTCGTTCATCAGACGTTCGACGCGATGCGACGCCCAGGTCCGTTCGATTTCGGGATTGGCGTCGTCGACCTCGGGGAGCGTCGCGTCGAACGACTCGTCGACCGGTTTGCCGAGGACTTCAGCGTTCATGCTCACCTGCAGCTTGCCGCCGTCGCGGTAGCGGCCGAAGACTCGCACCGGCGAACCGTGGTAGAGGTCGGGGAGTTCTTGCGGTTCGACGTCGTACACATCGACGCCGGCGAACTGGAGGTTGAGCTGCGACATCGCCGGGCGGGTCAGCTTGCGACGGAATGCCTGGGCTTGCCGCTGGAAGTCGTCGCCCGGTGACAGGAACGCGGCTAGGCCGCCCGATTCGCGGGCGATTTGCTCCAAGAGCGGCTTATTCACTTCGTTGCCGACGCCGATCGAAAAGACGCGGGAGCCGGCCGGACGATCGGCGATCAGCTGCAGCAATTCGCGATGTTCGCCCGCTTCGGTGATGCCGTCCGAGAGAAGGACGACGTTCAGTTGACGGTCGGTATCGCGATACTTGTAAGCCGTTTGCAGGGCAGGACGGAGGATCGTGCCGCCGCGGGCTTGTTGCGATTGCAGGAACTCTTTCGCTGCTGCGTGGGCGGCTTCATCGGCTGACTTCAGTTCTTTGAAGAGCAAGTTCGGCTGCAAGTTGAACGTCATCACCTCCATTCGATCTTCCGGGCCGAGAGCTTCGATGAACGATTCGATCGAGCGGCGCGACGTGCCGAGCTTGCCGTCGAGCGCCATACTGCCGGAGACGTCGAGGACGAAGACGTAGTCCATGCCTTTTTCTTGTTGCTCAAGTTCCTGGCCGGCGGTGATCGTCATCATGAAGTAACCGTCGTCGCCGGCTTCCTTCGAGGTAATGAGATCGATGCCCGACTGTGGGCGTTGCAGTCGGTAGGAGACGACGACGTCGCGACTAAGGTCGCCGCCGTCGACTTCGAGGCTGGCTTGCGAGTAGGCGTCGCTGTGCTGAGCGATCACGAAGTCGTCGCCATGCGAGGGGCTTTCCATCGCCGTGATCGGAACTTCGCTCTTCGCTTCGAGTGAGAAGGAGAAGCGGCCGGTGGTCCGCTCGTCGACTTTCTGATTGTCGGCGAGCGTCGCGAGCGGATAGACGTAGGTCGCCCAATCGTGATCGACTTCGAGTTCCTGGTAGTACGTTACCTTCACCCGTTGTTCGCCGCGGGCGGGGATGGGGAAGATCCGCATCTCGAAGCGTTTGTAGTTCACCTGTTCGAGTAGGCCGGGGTCACGTTTGACTTGCTTGTAGCTGTTGTAGATTTCGCGGGCTCGCTCTTTCTCGACGACTTCGCCGATCATTTCCTTGCCGTTGATCCACATGCTGAAGTTGGCGACGCTGGCGCTCTTCGGCACGGGGAAGACGTAGAGGGCTTCGACGATGCGGTCTTCCTTGTTGACGAAGACTTGCTCGACTTCCGTGACGGCGATGCCGTTGTTGACGACGACGCGGACGTCGTGCTCTTTGGTTTCGAGGACGCCGCCGAGGCCGCCGTCGGCGATGAGCTGGCCGGCGGCAAAGACGGGGGTGGCGAGGGCCATCATCGCGATGGCGGCGACTGCCGCGAGCGCGGCGATGGCGACCGATTTCACTTCTCGAGTGAGCATGGGAGGGGCTCCAAGGCGGGAGGGAGTGGGCCGCGACTCAATCCGCGGCGGGCGGCAGGTCACGGCGACCTCCGCAGCCATTGCGGGCTAACGCAATGCTTGGGCCAGAAGAGGCTGTATGGCATAAGCCTTTTTGTAGTATTGGTTTGCGGCGAATTGGCGTCGCTTGGGTGAAGTCGGATGGTGACGGTGGGCTACAATTGATGTCGGCCTGGCCGGCATTCAATGTAGCGCCCCTCGAGCAGCCCTATGTCGCTCTTCAATCCAGCTCAGCGTCGTCTTGCGGAAGCCATCGCAAAGTTGGGGTACGCCAATCCGTTTCACTCGCAACGGATCGAATGGGAACGCGAGATCCTCGGCGACGAATTCAGCGGCGCGCAGGCCGTTTGGAGTTTGCAACTCGCCGCGACGACGCCCGATCAGAACCACGCGCGAATCTCAGCCCTCACGGCGACGCTTGTCCGAGAGGCGAGCGCCCGGCTGGCCGAGGGCGTGAAGGCGGAGCCGAGCGAGATCGAGCTTTACTCAGACGCGGTGCTCTATCACCTGTTCGATGATTACCGCATCGAGTTCCAGCAGATGATCGAAGCCGCGCACGCCGGCGAGCCGGCGACGCAGGTCCGCTTTTGGCGGAAGTTCAGCGACGACGTCACGCGCTATTTCACCCCGGGCGGACGGCAGCTGGGCATTAGTTACGACCCGACCCACATGCTCGCGTGCTACTTTCAGTTTCGCCGTGCGTTCTTTCACGTCTACTTTTTCATCGTCGGGCGATCTCCTGCAGCGGCGCGGTTGCGCAGCATGATTTGGGAGTCGATCTTCACGCATGACTTGCGTCGTTATCAACGATCGATCTACCGCTGCCTCGGCGACGTGACGACTCTGATCACCGGTCCGTCGGGTACGGGCAAGGAACTGGTGGCGCGGGCGATTGGTCTGTCGCGCTACATTCCGTTCGATGCCAATCGCGGCCGGTTCGTGGAAGACTTTTGCGCTGGGTTCCATCCGGTGAATTTGTCGGCCCTATCGCCGACGCTCATCGAATCGGAATTGTTCGGACATCGCCGCGGAGCCTTTACTGGCGCTGTTGCCGATCGCGTCGGCTGGCTGGAAACGTGCCCGGCGCATGGGGCTGTGTTCCTCGACGAGATTGGTGAACTCGATGCGTCGATCCAAGTGAAGCTGCTCCGCGTGCTGCAGAGTCGCACGTTCCAGCGCCTGGGCGATACGGTCGAGCGGCGGTTCCCGGGGAAGGTGATCGCGGCGACGAATCGCGATCTGGTGGCGGAGATCGACGCCGGCCGGTTCCGCGAAGATTTTTACTATCGTCTGTGCGCGGATCGGATCACGACGCCGACGCTGCGGGAACAGTTGGACGAATCGCCGGAGGATCTCGAACATTTGCTGTTGGTGAGTGCCCGCCGCGTAGCGCCGGAGGAGGCTGAACCGTTAGCGGCGGAGGTTGCTGAGTGGATCAACAAGCATCTTGGTCCGCGCTACACTTGGCCGGGGAATGTGCGGGAGCTGGAGCAATGCTTCCGGAACGTGATGATCCATGGGGCGTACACGCCGGCGGTGAGCGCTAAGGCGGCAAGCGGCGAGTGGGAGTCGACGGCGCGGGCGATCCGCGGCGGCGAGTTGACTGCGGAGGAACTGTTGCGGCGCTATTGCCGGATCGTGCACGATCACTGCGGCAGCTACGAGCAGACGGCGAAGCGAACGGGGCTCGATTGGCGCACGGTGAAGAAGAAACTCGCCGAGTAGCCGCGGGTCAACGACCCGCCGGAGCGGTGATCGATAAGGCTCGCGACGCAGAGCGTCGACCTTCCCGTTCCCACGCGGAGCGTGGGAACGAGGCGCCCCTCACCTAACCTCTCCCCGCGGGGGAGAGGGGGCCTAGCGTGCAATCGTCGCTTCGAGATCCTTGCTCAGCGTCGGCGCCCCCGCGTTTACCACCGGCCCCGCTTGGCCGCGGTCGTGGCGGCTCCACCAGACTTCGGCTTGCTCGATCGACCACTCCGCTGCGGCCGGCGAGCGGGCCAAGCGTTGCGCGAGATCGCGGGCCGTTTGCGGCCGCTTCGATCGCGACTTCTCCAGGCATGCGAGAATCGCCTCTTCCAACTCCACCGGCACCGGCTGCCCCAGCCGTACCGAGGGCGCGACCGGCTGCTCGTTCATGTGCTTGTCGCACAGTTCAACGACCGACGTCGCTTCGAACACCGTGCGGCCCGTTAGCAAGAAGTAGCCGACGGCTCCGACGGCGTAGATGTCGCTACAGCCATCGACGGAACTAGGCATCTGAATCGCTTCGGGCGACATGTAGAGGGGCGTCCCCGCCATCGCGCGGTCGTCGCCGTCGCGCTGTTCTTCGCGGGCTTTCACGAGACCGAAGTCGAGCACCTTCACCACGTCCGACTCGCCGCCGCGGCGGGTGAGGAACAGATTCGCCGGCTTGACGTCGCGATGAACGAGTCCCTTCGAGTGCGCTTCGTAAAGCGACCCACACATTTGCCGCATCAGGTGGATCACTCGACCGGCAGGTTGCGGGCCGTAGCGCTCGACCAGCGTCTGCAGATCGATCCCTTCGAGGTACTCCATCGCGTAGTAGAAGACCCCTTCGGGCGTGCGGCCGAAGTCGAAGATTTGCACCGTGTTGGGGTGCGTCAACTGGCTGGTGATTTGCACCTCGCGCTCGAAGCGAGCGACCGATTGATCGGTGACGATTGCGGCGTCGAGCAGCTTGATCGCCGTTGGCCGTCGGAGCATCGCGTGATGGCCCTTGTAGACGACGCCCATCGCGCCGGCGCCGAGCTTCTGTTCCAGCTTGTATTGGCCGAGTTGCTTCGCTTCGACGGCCGCCTCGCGAGCCTCACGCTGCAGGCGGGCGACGCGAAGCGTGAATAGGAATATCGCGATGGAACTAAGCATCAACAGGCCGAGCAGGCCCCAGAACGTTCGCTTGAGAATGTAGAGCGGGCCATAGGCTTCGCTCATGTCGACCTCGGTGGCGAGGCCGAAGTTGTACTTATCAAGCCATGTCCAGGCCGCGACCGACGGGACGCCGCGATAGTCGTTGTGGCCCTCGAGATCGATGCCGCTCTTGCCGGCGGCGGCTGCGGCGACGACCGCGGTCGGCGGCATTTCCGAGCGGCGAATCTTCGGCCGGAAGCCGGAAGTGAGGTCGCCGCCGGGGTCGCGCACCAGCACGGTGAGAATCGAGTGGGCGTCGGGTTGATCAGGCAGGACGCCGAGCAAGATCAGCTCGTCGTCGAACCGGCTGTTGGAGAGCATCAGCCCGTCTTTGTTGAAGGCGTAGGTTTCGCCTGACTCGTTGATGCGTCCTAGCTGCAACAACTGCGTGAAGTCGCGTTCGGGTTGAATGCGCAGGCCTAGCGCCGCGATAACTTGGAAGTTTTCGTCACGGACCGGGGCGCTGACGATCATCGTGGGGACGCCGGTGCGGCGCGTGCCGTCCGCTTCGCGGAGCGCGGAGACACTGGGGTAGGGGGCCGAGACGCTGCCGACGCCATCGAGCGCTTTGTCGACGAACTGCTGCATGCCGGCCGGGGCGCCGATGCCGACGAGCTCGGGTTCCGACGCAGCCTGCGTTTTTCGGTCGCGATCAACGAGGACGTAACCGATGTAGTGGTGGGAGTTCATCGCCGGGCCGAGGCTGTCGGCGAGTTGTTCGCGGAGCTTGGCAATTGCGGCTTCGTTGGTTGCTTCGCCGTTGGGTTTGAGAGAGGTCAGCAACTCGTCGACGATGCGGCGCGTTTGCGCGTTGTTCGCCATTGCTTCGGCATTGCGCTCCTGCGTCGCCATCCAGCGCTCGATCATCGAGCGTTCGACTTTCAGCAGCGTCTGCAAACTCGAATGCAGATTGGCCTTCATCGTCGATTCGATCGCATGATGAACGGCAAAGCCGAGCGTCGACAACAGCACGATGGCGATGATCGGCCACAGCCAAAGCTGTTTCTTAAGGAAGAGCCGCGTGCTGGTGAGCGTGTGCGAAACACTGCGGGCGGCCCAGGTCATGTGAGCGGCGGGGGCACGGCTGCTGCCGTGGTGAGTGCTGCGGCGGAAGCGGTCGAGGAGGCTCATCGGCGAAGAAGAAGGCTTTGGTGAATCGGTGTCGGAAAGCGGTATGGCATATTAGTCCCTGGCTCCGCCAGGGGGTTGCGCGGCGTCAGGGCACGTCACGCGGTGTGGAGGCTCACCCCCGGGCGGAGCCCGAGGCTAGGAGGGCGGCCACGCAGCCTCTTGGGGAGGAATTCTGCAGTAAAATCGAGTATAGTCACCCGATTGGCCCGGTGGTTGGCCCGTTGATTTCCCGAGGCGCTCGTTATGCAGGATTCTGAACAGTCGAGCCGCCCCGAATTCGCGAAGCCCGGGACCTTCTACCTAGGCCGGGACTACGACGTCGGCCTCAGTCAGGCGGGCGAAACGCCACTGCTGTACGACAGCCAGAACCTCACCACCCACGCCGTTTGCGTCGGCATGACCGGCAGCGGCAAGACGGGCCTGTGCATCTCGTTGCTGGAAGAGGCGGCCCTCAACGGCATCCCGGCGATTTGCATCGACCCGAAGGGGGATCTCGGCAATCTGCTGCTCGCGTTCCCGGAGTTGCGGTCGGACGATTTCCAGCCGTGGGTTGATTCCTCGGTCGCCAGTCGCAAGGGGGTTTCGACAGAGGAACTGGCCCGGCAGACGGCGGAACTCTGGAAGTCCGGGCTCGCCAAGTGGGACGAAGATGGGAATCGCATCCAGCGATACGTCGATCGCGTCGATCGGGCGATTTACACGCCCGGTTCGAGTGCGGGGTTGCCGCTGACGGTGTTGAAATCGTTCGACGCGCCGCCGCAAGCGGTGCTCGATGACGCCGATGCGCTAAATGATCGGATTCAGGGGGCTGCGTCGGGGTTGCTCGCGCTGCTCGGGATCACTGCGGATGCGGTGACGAGCCGCGAGCATATTTTGCTATCGAACGTCTTAGGCCAAGCGTGGCGTGACGGCCGTTCGCTCGATCTCGCCGGTCTGATTCACGAGATCCAGCAGCCACCGTTCAAACGGGTCGGCGTCGTCGATCTCGATACGTTCTTCCCGGCGAAGGATCGCCTTGAGTTCGGCATGCGGCTGAACAACCTGCTCGCGTCGCCGTCGTTCGCCAGTTGGCTCGACGGCGAATCGCTCGATGTGCAGCGGTTGCTCTACACGGCAGAGAACAAGCCGCGGCTGTCGATCATCTCGATTGCCCATCTCACTGACGCCGAGCGAATGTTCTTTGTGACGATCTTGCTGAACGAAGTGATCGCGTGGATGCGTTCGCAACCGGGCACGAGCAGTCTGCGGGCGATCCTCTACATGGACGAAGTCTTCGGCTTCTTCCCGCCGACGGCCAACCCGCCGGCGAAGCGGCCGATGCTCACCCTGCTCAAGCAGGCCCGCGCGTATGGCTTGGGCTGCGTGCTCGCGACGCAGAATCCGGTCGATCTCGACTACAAAGGCCTTTCGAACGCCGGCACCTGGTTCCTCGGCCGACTGCAGACGGAGCGTGATAAGGCTCGCGTGATCGAGGGACTGGAAGGCGCCTCGGCCGAAGCTGGTGCGACGTTCAATCGCAAAGAGATGGAAGCGACGCTCGCCGCGCTCGACAACCGCGTGTTCGTTATGAACAACGTCCACGCCAGCGGGCCGCAGGTGTTCCAAACGCGGTGGGCGCTCTCGTACCTTGCGGGCCCCCTCACGCGATCGCAAATCAGCACGCTGATGGCCGATCGCAAACGCTCGGCGGGCGCCGCTTCAGCGGCCCCGTCTGCAGCGCCCACGACGTCGCCCTCGACTCAAGCCTCTGCCGAGTCTCCCGCACCCGCCCCCCAACGCCGCACGCTTAACTCCGCCGCAAGTAGTCGTCCAGTCCTTTCCGCCGACATCACGCAACGCTTCTGGCCGCTCGACGACAGCGTGAAACCAGCGGTTGGCGAGCGACTTACCTATCGGCCCGGGATGTTCGCCGTCGGGCGGCTCCATTTCATTCGGGCAAGTGACGGAGTCGACGTGTGGCGTGACTTTGCCGCGCTGCAGCCGGTGCATGGCGAACTCCCGCAGCCGCTGTGGGAAACGTCGCAGATCATGGCTGAACGGCCGACGCTGCTCGACGAACCAGAGCCAAGCGCCGCGTTCGGCGATTTGCCGGGCGAGATGGCGGTCGAGCGGAACTATCGTCGCTGGGACGACGACCTAAAGAATCATGTCTACCAATCGGAACGGCTCACGCTGTGGGAGTGCGCGGAGTTTGACGCCCGTTCGTTGCCAAACGAATCGGACGACGCATTTCGGCAACGATTGCTGCCGGAGGTGATCAAGCGAGTTGAGAAAGAGGTCGACGAGGCCGAATCGGCGGTGATTGAGACGCGGTGGTGGTTCTTCAGCTTCGCATCGCAGGCGATTGCGCGCGGGGCGGAAATCATCCTAGTCCGCGTCTTCGGCGGTCGCAGTCGCAAGCAACTGGTCACCGCGTCGCTCTGGAGCCAAATGTCGAAGGACCGGCAGAAGAATGCGGAGGCGAAGTCCCGCCTCCGTGAGAAGGAACGCGACCTCGAACGCCTCAAGCGGCTCATGGCGCCGCCCGGCGAGGAAGTCGACGCCGACGCCGAACCGTTGCATGAACTGAAGCTAACCAAGATCGAAGTCCCCCCGCGGAAGGGAGACATAGAAGTGCAACCGGTGGCGCTGATGTGGCTGCCGTGGTGGATCGGCGACGACGGTGCGGCGCGCACGGCTTACTGAGAGAATACGAACCGCACATTACTTGGCGCCCTTGGCGGTTCAAATTGAATTTGTCCCTTACTGATAAGACACGATATGAACGAACGCGAACGTTGGATTATTTACCCGCTGCTGTTCTTCGCCCTCGGCGCCGCGCTCCGTGACAAGTTCACGCATGAAGTGAAGACCGATCAACTTCGCGCCGGCAAGATCCTGTGCGAGGAGCTGGTCGTTTTCGATTCAGAGAAGCCCGACCGCGCGGTTGCCAAGCTAAGTTCCAACCCGCCGCTCAAGAACTCGCCGAATGCCGATCGCTACGGCGTGTTCGTGCTGATCGACAGCGAAGGGAAAGAGTTGTGCGGCGTGACGAACAATCAATTGCAAGTGAGTCGCATCGCTTGCAACGTCGTGTCGATCCTCGATCCTCAGAATCCCAATCGCGCCCTGGCGCTGCTGACGTCCGCTGCTGGCGCGAAGGCAGACGGCTCGGCGCGGCGGTTGGGAAGCCTGATCGTCACCGACAGCGATGGCGTCGAGCAGTTCGGCCTCGCTGACGACCAACTCCGTATGCGTCAAGTAGTTTGTGAAGGCGTGGCGGTCGTCAATCCGGGCAACCCCGCGGAAATTTTGGCCGGGTTGGGTTCGGTACCTGTAGAGGTCGAAGGCCAGGAAGGCGAAGAGAAAAAGGGGGGACGGATTGGCGTGCTGGAACTCAATCATCAAGCATTGATCAGCTTGCGCGGGAATCCCTCGGAACGGCCGTTGGAAAATCAGCCTCGTGAAAAATCGACGCCTGAACCGGACGGTTCGACCGATCAGAATAGCGACGCCGAGGAAACTCCGGCGAAAAGAAGTCCAGCTCCCCCAGCTGCTGAAACGCCCGAATCCTCGACGGAAATTAAGGATGAGAAAGCGTAGCGCCGAGCCGCGCGTTAAACGCTTACGATGATTCGAGCGGTAGCGGGGGAGCGGGCCGATTCTTCGGAAAAGTCTGCGTTCCTGCCCAACGAGTGCGTTGCATTGGGGCTCCCCGCAACGCTACGTTAGTTGGGCACTTTTTGCCCGCGACAGAATCATCATCCGCTGCCTGCTGGCAAGGAGTACCTCATGCGGCCCGCGACTCATATGCTGCCTGCACTCTCCCGATCACGATTTCGGTACGACATTTTCTCTCTTCTTCGAGCGGTCATGCCAGCAGAAACGCCCACGCCGCGATCTGAGATGAGAAGCGTCGCCGAACTATTGCGCCGTCGTGCCGCCGAGCGTCCCGATCAATTGGCGTTCGCCTTCCTTGCCGAAGCGGGGTCGAGCGATGCCGATCAACGTGTTGAATGGACGTACGCAGAGCTTGATCGCCGCGCCCGTGCGGTGGCAGTTGAGCTCGGCCGCATCGCAGCGCCAGGCGACCGAGCGGTGTTGATCTTCCCCCCGGGACTTGATTTCATCGCCGCGTTCTTCGGTTGTCTCTACGCTGGCGTATTGCCCGTGCCGGCGACTTACCCGAAGCCGCGTCGTCCGTCGTCGCGACTCGATGCGATCGTCGCCGATTGCAAACCAACCGCCGCACTCACCACGAGCGAAACGCTCGGCCTGATGCAGCTCGACGAACAATCGCCGGCTGTGCGGACATTGGAGTGGATCGCCGTCGACCGTTGCCGTGATGCGGAATCGTTCAAGCAGTTGGTTCCCAGGACGCCAAGCGACGCCGCCTTCCTGCAATACACTTCCGGCAGCACTTCGCAGCCACGTGGCGTTGTGGTGACGCATGGCAATTTGCTCCACAACCTGGAGCTGATTCGCAATGGCTTTGGGTTGGCGACGGCGGAAGAGGCCCTAACGCCGCAGTCGGGCGTCTTCTGGCTACCTGCCTATCACGACATGGGACTGATCGGCGGGATCCTGACGCCGATGTATGTCGGCGGTGCGTCTTATTTCTTGGCGCCCGCGACCTTTCTACAACGGCCGATCACTTGGTTGGAAACGATCTCGAAGACTGGCGCTGCGATCAGCGGGGCGCCAAATTTCGCTTACGAGCTTTGTGCTCGCAAGATCACGACCGAGCAGTGTGCTGGGCTTGATCTCAGACGCTGGCAGCTTGCCTTCTGCGGCGCCGAGCCGATCGATTCGCGAGCGCTCGATGAATTTGCAGCCACATTTGGACCGCAAGGCTTCCGCACCGCGGCCTACTACCCTTGCTACGGCCTAGCTGAGGGAACGCTGATGGTGACCGGCGGCGGCGGGGCCAACGGGCCGCGCGTGCTTCATGCCGATCGGGCCCAGCTCGCGAAGCATCGTCTCGCTGCCGTCGCCGCGGGCGAGGCATCGCAGCCGCTGGTGAGTTGCGGCCGGCCGCTCGGCGATCAGCAGGTTCGCGTCGTTGACCCGCAAACGTTCGAACCGTGCCTCGAAGGGCACGTCGGCGAGATTTGGGTTAGCGGCGGCTCTGTTGCCAAGGGCTACTGGAACCACCCGGAAGAGTTATGGCAAACGTTCGGCGGCCGGTTGGCCGACGGCAGCGGGCCATTCCTGCGGACGGGCGATCTCGGCGCGTTCGATGGCGGCGAACTGTTCGTCACCGGTCGTGCGAAGGACGTCATCATCATTCGCGGTCGCAATCTCTATCCGCAGGATGTCGAGCGGACCGTCCAGCAGGCTCACGCCGCAATCGACCTCGGCGCCGCCTTCGCGGTGGAAGTCGACGGCCACGAGCAGCTTGTCGTTGTTCACCAAGTCCGTCGCGAGCATCGCCGCGACGACATGACGCCGGTGCTGCGAGCAATCCGTGCAGCAATCGTCGAAGAGCATGACGTCGATCCGTACCAAATTGTGCTCGTGCGACCGGGCGGCGTTCCGCTCACGTCGAGTGGTAAGATTCAACGGAGCCGCTGCCGCGAGTTGCTCTCTGCGAATGGTTTGGAGCAACTTGCCGCCTGGCAGCAGTCGCCCGCCGCAACGCCGGCGGACGAACTCGCCGAAACGGTAACGTTCCGCGCCGATGCCGCTGTTGCGGTAGGTGCTGACGGCCGTCCAGAATTTCTGCACCGGCTCGCGGAACTGACTCCGCCGGAGTTGGCCGAGCAGATTCAAACCTGGATGATGAATTGGCTCGAAGAGCGAGCCGAACCGGGCTCCGGCGAAATGTCGCCAACAGCGCCGTTCGCTGAGTCGGGGATGGATTCGCTTACCGCGCTGGAACTGAACGTCGAGTTCGAGAAGGTTCTCGGAGTTCGCCTGCCTCCGGCAGCGGCGTGGAGCTATCCGACGCCAGAATTGCTTTCTCGCTACCTCGCGGACGAGATGCTGGGAACAAGCTCGTTGACCGCGGCGGGCGGCAACGAAACCGACTCTTGGTTTGCTGCGATGGAAGCCGACGGCCGACAGAAGTAGCCTGCGCGCCGAAGCTCGCCTACTTCGTCGAGCTGTTTGTCGTCGCGGGCGTGACGTTGGCGTCGACGCTCGGCAGCAGGGCCAGCGGCTGCACGACCGAGGGCGCAACGGGCGCCGCGGGCAATTGCACCGGCGGTAGCGGCTCTGCACCAAATGGGAGCGTTGGCGCCGGAGTCGTCGGCGCCGTTTCCTCGGCAGGCGTCTTGATCGCTTCTTTCTCGACTGGGATCCCCAGGCCGAGCGGATTCGACTCCAGCGAATGCTGGTCGTAGGTTCCGCCGCCGACCACTGGCTGGCGAGCCGACGCGTAGTTCAGCACTCGTGGCCGGCCTCGCAAACGGTCGCGTTCGGCCGCATCGGCGTACGCCTTGTCGGGCCACCGCGATTCGGCCAGCACGACGCCGTCGTAATCGAGCAGCGTCCCCTTGGCGAAGTGGACGTTCTTGATGGCGATCGCATACTCGGCCATCGCCTGATAGTAGCTGCTTTCGGCTTCGGCCAAACGCCGTTGCGCTTCGAGCACGAAGTCGAGCGGCGCCTTGTCGGCATCGTACGCTGCTTCGACGGCGTCGAGTTGATGACGGGCCGCATCAAGCCGTCTGCCGGCTGTTTGCGTAACGACAACCGTGCGGTCGAACTCCGCCATCGCGTTCGCGGCGTCGTGGAGCACTAAATGCTCCTGCTCTCGCAGCACAGCGCGGGCGCGGGTGAGTTGCAGTTCAGCGTTGCGTGCCGCGGCGGCGCCTTGGCGGAAGCCAATCGGCACGTTCAACTCGAAGCCGACTTGCCATTCCTGGAAGTCGCCGCTTACTAGATCCATGTAGGCGTTGTCGAAGCGGTCGCGGCCGGTCGAATCGCTAGCCAGGAGATCATGGCCGAAGCCGCGCCACCGCTGCCGAGCGACGGCGTCGAGCCGCGGGAGCAGATAATTGCGGCTAGCAATCTGTTCGAGTTCAAACCGCCGCGTGACCCAGCGCTGACGGCGAAGTTCAGCGCGACGCACAAGCGATTCACGCGTGATTTCGGTCCAATCGAAGCGAATCGGCGCGCTCACCGGTTCGTCAGACGGGCGAATCAATCGGCCGTCGCTCGGCGGGAGGCCGACGAGCATCCGGAGCCGACGTTCGGCGACTTGGACGCCACCGCCGCCGCGGAACGTGCCGCCGCCGCTGCCGTTGTTCACGCTGGTGCCGCCAAGCAGTCGGCCAGCCAGGGCGTTCTCGACGTCCTCTTGGAAGCGGTAAAACTGTTCGCGAGCTTGCGCTTCCTTTTCCGCTTCGCCGCCCCGGCGACCGGAAACATACAACGCGTTGATCCGCCGCCACGTTTCGAGCGCCGCATCGCGGGCGGCGATCTTGGCGTCGAGATCGCGGTAGGCGAAGTAGAGATCCCAGTAAGCGTTTTCGACGTTGCTTAGCAGGTCGCGCACCGAGATTTCGAAATCGGTCAGTTCGACGTCGGTGTTGAGCCGCGCAACGAGCACGCCATTGTAGAGGCCGGGCGTATTGCTGGGGCCAGCGATGCGGTTGAACTCGACGCCGGCGCCTTGCAACAACGGCTGGCGAGCTTCGATTTCGAAGTTCGTGTTCCAAGCACTGGGGAACAGATTGCTGGGGGCGTTGTTCGCGTCGTAGTCGGTATAGTGCCGCGCGGCGAACTGCGTACCGGTGGCCGAACGTTTGGCAATCTGCGTCTGCTGCACGAGCAGGTCTTGGTTCAAGAGCCGCGTGCCGCCGCCGAAGAACTCGTTGTTCAGCGCGCGGTCGTTCTTCTCGCCGAAGACACTGCTGGTGAGCTGCGCGTCGAAGGCCGCGAGCGCCGCATCAACGCCGAACCGCGGGTTCGTTTCGACGACCGCGGGATTCCAGTACGTTTCGACAGTACCAGGCGACCGGAGGACCGTGCCACCGAGGTCGCGAATGACGTCCGATTGGGCGAGCGTGATCCGCACCGCCTCTTCGAGCGTCATGTTCCAGTATTCCATCTGCCCCAGCGAGGCGAGCGTCAGCGGCTGCACGGCCGCCCAATCTTGCTCGTTGTGGCTGCAGGGAGAGACCTCGGGGTACTCGATCTTTGTCGCCAGAGCCCGATAGCAGGTGTCGTCGACCGCCTTGAACGCCGCCTTCTCGCGCACGCGGCACCCCTCGGCCAGCACGAGGCTAGCGAGCAGCGACCATACGAAAGCGGGATGACGCGTCCAGCGCATGTGGCGATAAGCGATGAGCTATCGAGGCGCCAAGCGACCGCGGGTGGTCGAGAACTTGGAACCTCGAAGCAGTTTTTCGTCACGGTAGAACCGGTAGAGCTACGAATTTCGTTAGAACCCCGATCGCTTGCGCAATCTGCTTATTCTGCCGCACTGCGATCATGTTGCTGCCGAAATCGTTCCGCTGGCGCCGGCCCGCTGCGAGCGGGTTCTGCGCGAGGCTGCGTATACTGGACGGGATGTCTCCTCGTTCTCCACTCACCGACGCTGCCGATGCTAGCTGGCTTCAGCTCGAGGAACTGGTGGAGCGCCTGCACGCGGCGGCTCGCAGCGACGCGACGCCGCGGGAGTTTTACCGCCAGTTGCTGGCGGAAACATGCGCGGCAGTGAGAGCGACAGGCGGCGCTGGTTGGCGACGCGTGGCGCCAGAACGGCTTGAGGTCGTTGCAGAGCTACGATCCGAATCAGCGGGCGTGTTGCCCGACATCGCGTCGCGGCGTGACGCCGTGCTGCGAGCCTTCGCCGCTTCGTCGTTAGGGCCAACCATCGCGGGGGACGTCGCCGGTTTTGAATCAGTGATCGCGCCGATCGCCGACGCTGCAGGCGCCGGGGCGCCGGGCCATGGAGTGATCGGAGCGCTCGAGCTTTGGTTTCCGCCGAGCGATAGCTCGACGGTTGCGCAGGGGCGCCGCGAGTTGGCGGCGACGCTCGCCGCGATTGCCGCTGACTTTCATACGCTGGCCGAACTGCGTGAACGACGCGCGACCGCCGGGTTGCAGCAGCATGCCATCGACTTTTTGCGTCGTATCCAGCAGCCACGCGATCTGGAGGGGACGGCGTTTGCCGTCGCCAACGAGGCCCGGCGACTGCTGCAGTGCGATCGCGTGTCGCTACTACTGCGTCGCGGTGAAGGGTGGCGGCTAGTTTGCGTAAGTGGCGTCAGTCGTGCTGATCGGCAGAGCGAAATGGCTCGCCTCGCCGCTCGGCTCGCGGAAGACGTTGCCAATTGGGGCGAGCCGATTGTGCACGTCGCCGATCGGCTCGACGACGCTGATTTGCCGACGCGATTGGCGGCGACGCTGGCCGAGCATCTCGATCATTCGCACGCTCGCCAGTTGGCCGCGGCGCCGTTTTCTTTTGATGATTCGCACTTGCGTGACGAGCGAGTCGCCGGGCAGGGGGGCGAGCGCAGTTCGAATCGCTACGATCTAGTGCTCATCGCCGAGCGTTTTGATGGTGCGGCGGATGATGCGGTGCTGCGGCAACTCATCGAAATTGGCGAACTCGCGGCTCCCGCGGTTGCGAGGGCGGCGACGCTCGATCAGTTTCCGGTGCGGACGATGCTGGCGTGGTCGGATCGATTGGCGGCGCTCCGCGAACCCGTTCGCCGCCGCCGAGCGTTGTGGACTGCCGGCGGCGTGATCGCCGCGGTGCTCGCACTGATCTTCGTGCCGGCGACGCTGACGGTCGAGGCGCCCGCGACGCTCGCCGCGTCCGTCGAGCGCGAGATCTTCGCGACCGCGACTGGTTCCATCGTCGAAGTTCGCGTCACGCATGGCGATCGCGTGAAACAAGGCGACTTGTTGATTGTGCTCAGCGATCCGGAACTTGCCCTCAAGCTGCAACAAGTGCGGGGCGAGATCGCGGCCGCTCAAGAGCGGCTCGATGCGCTCGCTGTGACGCGAACTGACCGGACGCTCCGCGACCGTGAAACGGAAGATCGTCTGCCGCTCTCCGCCGAACAACGGCAACTCGAAGAACGGCTGGCCGGGCTGCAAATGCAACGGCAACTGCTTGAGGAGCGTCACGCGGCCCTCACGCTACGGAGCCCGATCGATGGCGAGATTCTCACCCCCGATGTGCAAACGCTGCTCGCGTCGCGACCTGTCGAGCGTGGCGAGGCGCTTCTCACCGTGGCCGACGCATCGACCGGTTGGTTCGTCAATGCCGAGGCGGCGCAACGCGATGTTGGCGAGATCCTGGCGGCGCAGCGCGCTGCGTCGGGCGATAACGCCGAGGTGACCGCGAGCGTGCGGCTCTCTGGCGATGTGGCACAAACTTATCCCGCTCATTTGATGGCCGTCAGCTCGGCTGCGCCGCTCGCTGCCAATGGCCTCGAAGACGCTGTGCCGCCGATGCAGGTGCGGCTCGCGCTCGACGGCGAACCGCCCGCCGAAGCTCGGCCCGGCATGGCGGCCGTGGTGCGGATCGATTGCGGCCGCCGCTCGATCGGCTACGTATGGCTGCACGACGTGTGGGCGACGGCGTACCGCTGGTTGACGTTCTAGAAACGACAAGAGTGAACGAGACGCGATGAAACTGCTATTCCACATCCCGATGGTTGCATCGCTGCTGTGTGGCACGCTTGCCGGCGCGGCCGAGACGACGATCGATTCCGTCGTCTTGCGGCCGATGGTCGAGGCGGAAGTTCCGGCGCGGCAGACCGGCGTCTTGGCGACGATCGCCGTCGAGGAGGGGGCCGTCGTCGCGGAGGGCGAGCTGTTGGCGTCGCTCGACGATCGCGCCGCCAAACTCGCGGTGGCGAAGGCGGAACTGGAGCGGGCTCAGGTGCAAGCGAAGGCAGCGAGCGAACTGCGAATCGAGTACGCCGACAAGGCGCTCGAAGTGGCCCGTGCGGAGATGAAGCGTTCGAGCGAATCAAACGAAAAGTTCGCCCGCAGCATCTCGCAGTCGCAGCTCGACGTCGAGCGGCTGACTGCGGAGAAGCTGGAACTCGAACGCCGCCAGGCGGAGCACGAACTCGAGATCGATCGCTACGAACTAAAGCTCAAAGAGAACGGCGTTGAGTCGGCGCGGCTCGATTTGGAACTTCATGCGGTAAAGGCGCCCTTCGCCGGCGTGGTGGCGCTCGTCCGCGGCAGGGCAGGGGAGTGGGTCGAGCCAGGCGCGCCGGTCGTGCGACTGGTCGCCGTCGATCGCTTACGGGCCGAGGGGTTCGCGCCCGCCGAGATTGCCGCCACGACGCCAGTCGGCAGCAAGGTGAAGTTTGCTGTCGGCGCCGACGGCGACGCCTTTCCCGCCGCCGGGCACATCGAAGGGACGCTTCGCTTCATCAGTCCAGAGATTGATCCGATCACCGGCCAAGTGCGCGTGTGGGCGGAGATCGACAATAGCGACGGAAAGTTCCGCCCCGGCCAGCAAGGGAAGCTGAGCCTGCCGGAAATGACTACAGCTCCAACAAACTAACTCGCACCTCGCCGCTCGCTACCCGCAACTCTTCCCATGCCTGCCGCCGACTACCGCCGCGCCGTCGCCGATCGCATCCTCCCGATGCGCACGCGCGGCGATCTACAGATCGTCGAAACGGCGTTCGCCAGCGACGCGGCGTACATGGTGAAAGACCCCGTCACGGGCGAGATCTTCCAGTTCTCCAGCGAAGAGCAGGCCCTGCTTACGGCGCTGCGGCAGCCGGTTAGCCTGCGCTCGCTGCAGCGTGAACTTGAAACGAGCTTCGCCCCGCGGCGGGCGACGATCGAGCAGATTCAAGAATTCGTCAATCGCGTCTACGAGCAAGGGCTGCTCGTCGGCGAGATCCCTGGCCGCGGCGCCGAATTGTGCGAGCGCGGACGCCGCCACAGCCGACGCGAGCGTTGGTCGAACCTGCTGCAACTGCTGTCGATCCGCGTCGGTGGTTTCAACGCAGGTCCGCTCGTCGATCGCCTCTATCGCTCGATCGGTTGGATGTTTTCGCGAGCGGGCGCCGTGGTTGTTGGGGTGCTGATGGTCGCCGCGATCTATGTCGTCTTCAGCCACGCAGGGCGGATCAATGCAGGGTTAAGCGGTCTGCAGCAACTGGCGCAGCCGCGGTGGTTGCCGCTCTGGTTTGCCGCGGTCGCCCTGGTCAAGGTCGCCCACGAGTTCGGCCATGCGATCGCTTGCCGCCGCTTTGGCGCCCGGCCGCGCGAGATGGGCGTTCTTCTGCTGGCCGGCATGCCGAGCCTTTACTGCGACGTCTCTGATGCGTGGCGGCTACCGAGCAAGTGGCAGCGAATTGCCGTTTCGGCCGGCGGCATGTTTGTCGAATTGATCATCGCGTCGCTCGCCGCGATTGTCTGGTCGATCAGCGAACCAGGCATCGTCCAAGCGATCGCGCTCAGTCTGCTGATCGTCTGCAGCGTCGGAACGCTCGCGATCAACGCGAATCCTCTGCTGCGTTACGACGGTTACTACATTCTCTCCGATTGGCTCGAAACGCCAAACCTCGCGGAGCGAGCCCGCGGTCTGGTCAGCGGAGCGTGGCGTCGCTGGTTACTCGATGAACCGGACGCCGTCGACCCGCTGCTGTCGCCCGCCAAGCGGAAGACGCTGTGGCTCTACGCGATCGGCGCCAAGGCGTACCTCGCGCTGGTGATGACCGGGCTGTTCATCTTGATGCTCAAGTTGGCGCGGCCCTATCAGTTGCAGAACCTCGTATACAGCCTTGCCGCGGTGACGCTGGCGGGGATGCTCGCCCAGCCGATCGCAGCGGCGGTGCGGTTGGCGACCAATCCGCTCGTGCGGTCGCGCTGGCGTTGGGATCGTGCCGCGCTCTCGGCAGGTGCGTTGCTGCTGGGATTGACCGCGCTCTACTACCTCCCGATGGATCGCCGCGTTGAGGCGCCGCTCGTGATCGTGCCGCAACAGAATCATCCGCTGTTTGCCGTTGCGGCTGGCGAGTTGCGTCGCGCGCTGCCGACCGGCGCCGAGGTAGCTGCCGGCGACGTCGTCGTGGAACTTCACAATCCGGAACTCGAACTCGCCCGCGCCGAGGCCGCGGCGACAGTCCGCGAGCGGGCTGTCCGCGTCGCCCAGTTGCGGGCGCTACAGGCAACGTCGCCCGCCGCTGGGCGGCAACTCCCCGCGGCTCGAGCCGAACTGGCCGATGCCGAGGCTCAACTCGCCGAGTACGAGGCGATGGTCGATTCGCTAACCATTCGCGCGCCGCACGCCGGCCGCGTCGTCGCTGCTCCTGACCGGCCAGCCGATCGCCGCCGGAGCGATCAACTCGCGACGTGGAGCGGCTCGCCGCTTGATTCGCACAACCTGGGCGCTTGGATCGAACCGAAGACGCCGCTCTGCGTGATTGCCGGCAGCGCGGCCGCAGCGGCTTGGGCCGGCGTCGAGCAGGCCGACGTCCCGGTCGTCAGTGCGGGGCAGACGGTGCGCGTGCTCGTCGATGAGCAACCATTTAACGCCATCACGGGCCGCGTCACGCATGTGGCGAGCCGAGGCCACGCCAACCATTCCGCCGATCGCGATGGCACGCCGCCGGCCGCTTCGCCGCTCGGTGACGTTCGCTATCACGACGTGAAGATCGAACTCGACGACGCGCTGCCGCTATTGCCTGGCTCGCGCGGCGTGGCGAAGATCACGATCGAGCGATCGAACTTAGGCACGCTCGTGATGAACGCACTGGGACGGACGTTCCACCGCGTGTTCTAGCCCCGGGCTCCGCCCGGGGGTCGGTTTCCATGTCGTTGAACGTCGCGACGCGCAGCGTCACCCCCGGGCGGAGCCCGGGGCTAAGGAATCAAGAACACCAAGCCTACCGCGACGGTTGCTTCAACCACGGCAGCCCGCGTATCCCACGGCATAAAGTTCCGCTGCCACGGCACGCGATCGCCCGGCCGGTAGTAGCCGAGCGTGTAAACGCATTCGCGCGGCGGGTTGACCGTCATCTTGTACGGCAACGCCGGGATCGTCAGGAAGAAGTGGGCGCCCGAGACCAACGGCTGCACGCAGGGGCGGCAACCGTAGCCGTAGCGTTCGAGATTCACTTCCTCAAAGTAGAGCGGCCGGTGGCAGAACTGCGTCGCCGACCAGTTAAACATCTGATCGCCCCAGCCCCCTTCGAGCCGTGGGTCGCCGACGATCGGCATCGTCACTGGCGGCGGATCGCCTTCTTGGCGGGCCATGGCGCCTGGCATCTCGCCGGGCGGGAGTCGCGTGTCGACGCCGACGCTGGTGATCGGCCGGTAGATGCGTCGGGCGTCGGCCTCGGGATCGTTGAGAGGTTCGTCGCGTTCGTCGATTGCTTCGGCCTCGGCGGCCGCGGCTTCGCGTTGGGCGTCGATAATGGCGTTGTCGATCGGCGGCTCCGCCAGCGGCGGTTGCTTGAGCGATTGCGGCTGCTGCAGCGGCGCCGGCGCCTGGTAGGCGGCGCTGGTGGCGCCTTCCTGCGGTAGGTCGAAGCGGCTGGTCGTCGGCTCGGCGAGCAGGTCGCCCGCCAGCAATGTCACAGCCGCCGTTGCCAGCAACGTGCCGCGGCGCCAGAGCGGTAGTCTCGACTGAGTATTCATCAGCGGGTCGACGGAACCGGGTCGCTGGGGCCTTGGAGGCCACTCGCCGCCGCGCCCCGACGGCGCTGGCAGAAGGCCCTCATCGTCCAGATTTCGACCCGCTCCAACCCCTTCCTCCAGTAGAAGCGGCGCCGCCCGCAAACTTTGCCACGGCGGCTGCGTATGGGTGGAAGCGTCGGCGTTTCGCCCCCAGTCGCACACCGCTAGCCGGAGGGCCACGCCCTCCGGGCGGTCTGCCGTGCGAGCCAATGCCACGCGAAACGCCCCCCGGCCCGCGTGGCGGACCGGCTAGGGCTGATGGGGCGATTGGCGGTGCTCCGAATCGGCGCAAGTTGTTTGACACCCTTGTGAAATTGACGGGATAATCGAGGCTGACGCGATTCTTCAGGGCGGCGATCGCGTCGACATGCTTCTCACCTTGGACTCACCGACAGCCTATGGCCATTCCTCCGCGCCGCCGTTCGCGCTCGCGTTCCACTCGCGCCGCAGCTCCGAAGTTCACGCTGGCGCCACGCCGGTTGGAACCGCGTCGGATGCTCGACGCCGCCGCTCCGGCGCTGGCGCTCGAAACTGTGGCCGTTGGCGCCGCGTTCACGCCGTCGAGCGACGAGGCCGCTGCCGCCACGCCGCCGGTCGCCAATCTCAACGGCAACACGGCGCCGAGCAGCATCAACATTCAAACGCCGATCGTGATCAACGAGAACGGCGTTGCCACGCTGTCGCTGACGTTCGTCGATCCCGACGCGAGCGACGCGCACACGATCTTCGTCGACTGGAAAGATGGTTCGACCCAAACGTTCAACCTCGCCGCCGGTCAAACTAGTTTCTCGACGACGCATCAATACCTCGATGACAACCTTCCTGGCCCGGCGACGGAAGACTACGACGTTCTGGTCCGCGTGACCGACTCAGCGGGCGAGTTCAGCGAGGTGACCTCGAAGATCACCGTCAACAACGTCGCCCCGTCGAACTTGCAACTCGCGCCGATCACGCCGATCAACGAGAATGGCGTCGCGACGCTCAAGCTGACGTTCGACGATCCGGGGACGCTCGACACACACACGGTGGAGGTGAACTGGGGCGACGGTTCGGCGGTGCAGGTCTATAACGTGCCGACGGGCGATCGCAGCTTCACCGCAACGCACCAGTATCTCGATGACAATCCGACTGCAACGCCATCCGACACGTACACGGTGAGCGTCCGCCTCGTCGACGACGATCTGGGCGTGACGACTGCCACCACGACGGCGACGGTAAACAACGTTGCTCCGAGCAACGTGAAAGTGACGCCGGTGGCGAGCATCCTCGCCGAGGGTGGGCAGGCCTCGCTGAACGTGACGTTCGACGACCCCGGCTCGCAAGATACCCACCAAGTGGAGATCAACTGGGGCGACGGCAACACGACGGTGACGACCGCCGTTGGCCATTCGCTCAACGTCAATCACACCTATGGCGACAACGCCACTTACGCGATCATCGTCAAAGTGATCGACGATGACGGCGGCGCTGGGTTCGGCTCGGCGGCGGCCTTCGTCAGCAACGTCCCGCCATCGAACGTGAAGATCGATCCGATCGCCACGATCGACGAAAACGGCGTCGCGGTGCTGAAGCTGACGTTCGACGATCCGGGGACGCTCGATTCGCACACGGTCGACGTCGATTGGGGCGACGGCGCGATCGAGACGGTCGCTGTGGCGGCCGGTTCGCGCACGCTCACCGCAACGCACCAATATCTCGACGACAACCCGACCGGCACGTCGTCTGATGTTTATACGGTGAAGGCGACCGTTCGCGACGACGACGGCGGCCAAGCAACCGGCAATGCGACGGTGCAGGTGGTGAACGTTCCCCCCAGCAACGTCAAGGTGACGCCCGTCGCCAATATCGTGAATGAAGGGAGCCAAGTTGCGCTGACGGTGACGTTCGACGACGTCGGTTCGCAAGACACGCACCAAGTGGAGATCAACTGGGGCGACGGCAACACGACGGTTACGAGCTCCGTTGGTCACTCGCTCAACGTCAATCACACCTACGGCGACAACGGCACGTACGCGATCACGGCGAAAGTGATCGACGATGACGGCGGCGTCGGGTTTGGTTTGGCCGCCGCATTGGTGACCAACGTTCCGCCGTCTAATGTGAAGATCGTCCCGATCGCCGCGATCAATGAGAACGGCGTGGCGACGCTGACGCTAACGTTCGACGATCCGGGTTCGCTCGATTCGCACACGGTCGACATCGACTGGGGCGACGGCACGGTCGAAACGGTGGCCGTGGCGGCTGGTTCGCGCACGCTGACCGCGACGCACCAGTATCTCGACGATAACCCGACAGGTACCGCGTCTGACGTTTACACGGTCACGGCGACGGTTCGCGACGACGACGGCGGCCAGGCGATCGGTAACGCCACAGTGCAGGTTGCCAACGTTCCGCCGTCTAATGTAAATATCGGCCCGATCGCCGCCATCAACGAGAACGGCGTCGCGACGTTGAAACTGACGTTCGACGATCCGGGGACGCTCGATTCGCACACGGTCGATATCGACTGGGGCGACGGCACGGTCGAAACGGTCGCCGTGGCGGCAGGTTCGCGTAAGCTGACCGCTACGCACCAGTATCTCGACGATAACCCGACCGGCACCGCCTCTGACATTTACACGGTAACGGCAACCGTTCGCGACGACGACGTCGGCCAAGCGGTCGGCAATGCAACGGTGCAGGTAAACAACGTCGCCCCCAATAATGTGCAGGTAACCCCCGTCCCCAACGTCGTCGACGAAGGGAGCCAAGTCGCGCTGACGGTGACTTTCGACGATCCCGGTTCGCAAGATACGCACCAAGTCGAGATCAACTGGGGCGATGGCAACGTCACGTTGGCGAATGCCACCGGTCACGCGCTCAACGCGACGCATGTTTACGGCGACAACGGCACGTACACGATCACTGTGAAGGTGACCGACGACGATGGCGGCGTCGGCTTCGGCTCGGCTGCGGCGCAAGTGAACAACGTCCCGCCTTCGAACGTGAAGATCGAACCCATCGCCGCGATCGACGAAAACGGCGTCGCGACGTTAACGCTCACCTTCGACGATCCTGGTTCCCTCGATACCCACACAGTCGAGATTGATTGGGGCGACGGCACCATCGAAACGGTGGCCGTCGCGGCCGGTTCGCGCACGCTTACCGCGACGCATCAGTATCTCGACGACAACCCAACTGGCAGCGCCTCCGATGTTTACTCGGTGAAAGCGACGGTCCGCGACGACGATGGCGGCCAAGCAGTCGGCAACGCGACGGTGCAAGTCAACAATGTCGCCCCGGGCAACGTCGTCGCAACCCCCGTGGCGAGCATCATCACCGAAGGGAGCCAGGTTAATCTCGGCGTCACCTTCGACGACGTCGGCTCGCAGGATACACACCAGGTCGAAATCACCTGGGGCGATGGCCACGTGACCGTTGGCACGGCGACAGGGCACACGTTCTCCGCCAGCCACACCTACGCCGACAACGGCGTTTACGCCGTTTATGTAAAGGTGATCGACGACGACGGCGGCGTCGGCGAGGGCTCGGCGGCGGTGCATGTAAACAACGTGGCGCCGACGCTTACGGTTCCTGGATCGCAGACGGTCAACGAAGGGGGCATTCTGTCGCTGCCGAACATCGGTCAGTTCACCGACCCCGGCTTCAACAATCCGCTCAACGCCGGCAACGTCCTCAACGGCGGCGAGACGACCGAAGAGTTCACCTACGAAATCAACTGGGGCGACGGCTCCGCGAACAGCACGGGCGCCGCGACGATCGATCAGCTCGGCGGCGTCGGCACGCCGACGGCCGGTTCGTTCGACGGCAGCCATGTCTACGCCGACAACGGCGTCTACACCGTCACGGTGACGGTGCGCGACGACGACGGCGGCGTCACGACGTCGACCTTCCAGGTGACGGTACTGAACGTCGATCCGTCGCTGACGTTCCAAAATCCCGCGATTGTCGTCAACGAAGGGACGCCGATCACGCTCGGCGGCATCGGCGTCGGCGCTTCGGATCCTGGCTTCGATAACCAGGCGCTGGGTACGAAAGAAACATTCCACGACGCGACGGTCGATTGGGGCGATGGGACGGGACCGCAGTCGCTCACGATCACCCCTCCGGTGAGCGGTTCGCCCGGCGTGGCGACGACGGCCGACTTCGTCTCGGCGCCGCACGTCTACGCTGACAACGGCACATACACCGTCACGGTGCGATTCCGCGACGATGACGGCGGCTTCGTCGATCGGACGTTCACGATCACCGTCGAGAACGTCGCCCCGTCGCTCAATCTCACCAACGGCGTCTTCGTGATCGACGAAGGGCAAACGCTCAATCTGCCGAACCTCGGAACCTTTAGCGATCCCGGCTTCAACAATCCGAACAACCCCAACGGCGCTTCGATCGAGTCGTTTTACTACACGATCGATTGGGGCGATGGGACCACTCCTCAAACGGGCCAATTGCCGGCAAGCGTCACGAACGGTTCGGCCGGAACGGCAACGATCGGCACGCTCGCCTCGTCGCACAAGTACGCCGACAACGACGCCGACAACAAGTACACGATCACCGTGACGCTGTTCGACGACGACGGCGGCTCGGTGACGAAAGAGATCGAAGTGACGGTGCGGAACGTCAACCCGACGCTCAAGCCGCTTGTCGCCACCGACGTCAACAACAAGGGCGAGACGACGCTCACGCTGCAGTTCACCGATCCGGGCGCCGACAAGTTTAACGTCCAGGTCGACTGGGGCGACGGGACGGTCTCGACCTACCCCGTCGACATCGCCGGGAATGGGCAGACGCAGATCTTCACGCATAAGTACAGCGGTCCGCCCGATCCGCTCAATCCGACGGGCGACATCACGCTGACGGTGCAAGTGTTCGACGACGACTTCGGCACGCCGGGAGTCGTCGCCATCGGCGCGAGCAACGTCGAGACGGTCGACATCTCGCAGCCGGGCCTCGGCGCCGAGAAGTTCCGCATCGACACCTCGCCGCAGGTGGCGATTCTCACCTTCCCCGATCGGCAAGTCGTACCGCTGTTGCCGACGGCAGCCGAATCTCGCCTCGTCACCGTCGTCACGACCGACGATGGCGGCGGTGGCGGCGATACCCGCGCGGCGAGCGAACGCTACCTCGAACTGTGCGTGATCAATCCCGACGGCACGCCGGGACAGCGCTTCCGGTTGCCGTCGAACGTGCTGAATAATCTGCCGGCGCTCTTCAAGAACCTGCCCGACAATCACTATGTGATCTACCTCGTGCAGTCGGAGACGAATGCAAGACGGCTCGTGATCGACGTCTTCGTTCGCAACGGCAAACTGATCGATCCGGGCGACGACAGCGAAGGCGCCCGTGATCGGCCGCCGACCGAAGAGGCGACCACGCAACCTGCCGAAGAACAACCGGCTGCCGCGCCCGCCGGCGATGAAGGCGACGACGGAGCGGCCGTCGACGCGCCCGCCACGCTCGAACCGCTGGCCGACCTCGGCTTGCGGCCGCGCTCGTCGACGGCGATCTACCACGGCGCCACGCTCGCCGGGGTGGCGATCGCCCTGTCGGGGGCCGGAAAGAGCTCCTACCACCAGATGGAAGAGGCGATCGCCCGGGCCAAGCCGGACCAGTGGAAGCGGCTCCGGTCGGCGCTCACCCGCCCGAAGAAGCCCCGTTAGCCCGCAGAATCGCTCCAATCCGACGGCGGGCTGCCCGTCGCTGGCGAACGGATTGCCACGTCCTGCCGGAATCGGGGGCGCGGCAGCGGTTCCAGTTTGCCCCGTGATTACAATCGAAGCTTGCCTGCGGCCCGGTTTTGTCGGGCCGCTTCGACTCGTGTTAGTTGCCGATTAACTGATGTCTGCCTGCCCCAACTGCCAACGTGAGATGGACGCCGCCGCCGTGAAGGCGGGCCGTTGCGCATCGTGCGGCGCGGTGGTGAGGCAACTTCCGCGGCGGAACATCTCTGAGACGGGCAAGGCGCCCGAGAGTTCGGCGGCGACGTGGACCGGCGATGCCCCGCGGCCAGACTCGGGCAACATGCAAACCATCGCCGACGTCGGCAAGGTCGGCAAGCCGCCGTCGTCGGGCGATGGCGAATGGTTTCTCTCGGAAGAAGAGTCCGACGCGAATCAGCGCAGCAACGAGATGACGATCGAGCTGCCCGCGGCCGGTTCAGGCAGTTCGTCGAGCGAGACGATCGCGTCGCTCGAACTGAGCAGCATGAGCCTTGAGCTCACCGACGATGAACAATCTAGCCCGAAGACGGTCGCGTTCAACGCGGAGCAAACGATTCAGTTCCTCGGCGGCTCGTCGGCGATCGACGAAAGTGGGCTAACGTCACATTGGGAAGGGACCGTTGCCGGCGGCTCGTCCGACGCCAATGTGACGATCAAGCAAAAGGAAACGATCAACGGCTCGTTCATCAGCAACTCGTCGCTGATCGTCAAGTCGCGAAATGTGCGGACGAGCGGCGCCACGAGCATGGTGACGATGTCGCCGGCCGACGCCCCCGACTACGAACTGCTGAACGTCATCGGCGAAGGCGGCATGGGCGTCGTTTACGCGGCGCGGCAATCGTCGATTGCGCGCACCGTCGCGCTCAAGATGCTCAAGGGCGAGGACAGCAAGAACGCCGCCCAGCGCGAGAAGTTCATCTCCGAAGCGGTCGTTACCGGTGAACTCGACCACCCGAACATCGTCCCGATCTACGACCTCGGCGCCAACAACGACGGCGCTCTCTTCTACTCGATGAAGCGAGTGAAGGGGACGCCGTGGAACAAGGTGATCAAAGAGCGTTCGCTCGATGAGAACATCACGATTCTGCTGCGCGCCGCTGACGCGGTGGCGTTCGCCCATGTGAACGGCGTGATCCATCGCGACCTGAAGCCCGAGAACATCATGCTCGGCGACTTCGGCGAAGTGTTGGTGATGGACTGGGGCCTTGCCCGGGTGAGCCCCGACTTCCCCAACGCAGCGAGCGTCTCGCAATCGGACGCGATGGGCGGCACGCCCGCCTACATGGCGCCCGAAATGGCGACCGGTCCGATCGAGAAGATAACCGCGGCCAGCGACGTCTACTTGCTCGGCGCTATCTTGTTCGAGGCGATCGTCGGCAAGCCGCCGCATAGCGGCAAGACGGTGATGGCGTGCCTCTTCTCGGCCGCGAAGAATCAGATCATCGCCACCGATCGCAACGGCGAACTGATGGACATCGCCCTCAAGGCGATGGCGACCGACCCGGCTGAGCGGCACGCGACCGTGCCGGAGTTCCAGCAAGCGGTTCGCGACTATCAGTCGCACTCGCAAAGTATTCATCTGGTCGAGCATGCTGAGCGGCACCTGAAGGCAGCCGCGGAGCAGCAAGACTACGAACTGTATGCTCGCGCGAACTACGGCCTCGAAGAAGCGCTCGTGCTGTGGATCGGCAACCACCGCGCGGCGGCGCTACTCGATTCGGCTCGCGTCGACTACGCTCGCCTCGCGCTGGCCAAGGGCGACTACGATCTCGGCGTTTCGTTGCTCGACGAACAACGCGAATCGCATCGCGAAACGCTCGCCGAACTGCGCCGCGGGCTCGCGGAGCGAGCATCGCGGCAGAGGCGGATCAAGCTGCTGAAGGGCGCCGTAGTGGCGCTCGTTGCGGCGGTCGTTGGCATTGTTTCGATCGCCTTCGTCGCCGTTCGTTCGCAGCGCGACGAGGCTGTGTCGCAACGCATTCGCGCGGTCGCCGCCGAGGATGAGGCGAAGCAAAACTTCGCGACGGCGGAGGTGGCACGCGATCGGGCCGAGAAAGAAACAGTACGTGCCGTGAAGGCCGAAGGGGAGGCGAATGACAACCTTGTAGTCGCCGTCGAGCAGCGGCAGAAGGCGGAGGCTGCCACCATCGCCGCCGAGAAGGCTCAGGACGCCGAAGAATACGCCGCGTACGTCGCCCGCATCGGGCTGACGAAAGCGAAGATCGACGAAGGGGCCTTCGATCGCGCCGCGGAACTGCTCGCTCAGTGCCCGCCGGAACTTCGCGGCTGGGAGTGGGGCCGGCTCGACTATCTCTGCAATCTTGCGGAACGCTCGTGGAAGAACTCGGCGCCGATTGATGCAGCGGCGTTCGCGCCCGATGCTACGCACGTGGCGACCGGCGACTGGGATGGTAAGGCGACGATTTGGAATTTGCAAACTGGTAAGCCCGTGCTTGAGTTCCCTCAAGGCGAGTATGTGCACGCCGTCGCCTACGATGGCGCCGGCGCCCGCCTTGCTGCGGGCGGGAGCGACGGCGTCGTCAACGTCTACAGCGTCGCAGACGGCAAACTCCTCGCCAAACTTGTTGGCCACGAAGATGCGATCCTTAGCGTCCGCTTCTCGCCCGACGATCGCTACTTGCTCACCAGCGGCTACGATCACACGGCGCGGTTGTGGGATCTCGCCACCGGCAGAGAAATTCAAACGCTGCATGGCCACACGTGGTGGGTGTGGTCGGCCGAGTTCTCGCCTGATGGCAAGCAGATCGTTACCGCGGGGCAAGACGGCAAGGCAATCGTCTGGCAGCGGAGCGATAAGGCTACCAGCGGCGAGTACAAACAACTGACCGAGTTCACGCGCCACCGCGGCCCCGTTTACGCGGCCCGCTTCTCGCCCGATGGCCGCCGCATCGCCACGGCCGGATATGACGGCAAAGTCCTGCTATGGGACCCGACCGAGACGCAAGAAATCGACATCGCACGCCGGCTCGACGGCTCCGCGGATCCGCCGGCGCACGAGACGGAGTTGCTGGCTCACCGCGGACCAGTCCGCACGCTTGCGTTCGCACCCGACGGCGCAACGCTCGCCAGCGGCGGGCAAGACAACGTGATCGTCGTGTGGGATCTCGCCGCGGCGAAACCGCTCAAGCAACTTCGCGGCCATGCGAGCCATGTGCGCAGCCTCGCCTATTCGGCGGACGGGCAGCAATTGCTCTCCGGCGGTCGCGACGCACAGATCAAACTCTGGCGGCCGGCCGCGTACGCGGAGCAGCGCCCGCTCGACGGCGGCGACGAAGACTCGCGCTACGCGATCCTCTCGTCCCGCTTTTCGCGCGACGGCTCGGAGATTGTGACGGCCAGCGCCGATCGGAGCGCTTCGGTTTGGAACGCAGCATCGCTCGGGCGGTTGGAGCAACTTGCCGAGGGGCACGACTTCCTCGCGAGTTCGGCGGTGTTCTTTGCGGATGGTTCGCGTCTCGCCACCGGGGCCGGCGACGGTACCGTGCGGCTGTGGGATGTGGCGACCGGCGCCGAGAACCTGCGGCTCGATGATACGGGGCGGACGGCGGCGCTCGCCGTAAGCGGCGACGGTTCGCTGATCGCCACCGGCGGAGCGGGCGGCTCGGCAATCATCTGGGACGCTAACAGCGGCACGAAACTGGCAACGGTCGATGGTCATCAAGCAGAAGTGACGGCTGTCGCGTTCGCACCCAACGGCCAACTGCTCGCCACCGGCGACGACCAAGGGCATGCTCGCTTGTGGCGCTTCGATCCCGCGAGCAAAACCTGGCAAGCGGGCGCTTGGCTTCGCGGCCATAGCCGGACGATCACGGCGCTGACGTTCGCCGACGATGGCGCCCGGTTGATCACCTCCAGCGGCGATAACACTTGCGGCCAGTGGGACGTCGCCGCCGGCAAAGAGATTCGCGCCGGCGTGCTGAAGCACCCCGAATGGGTGACCGACGTTGCCGTGAGCGCCGACGGCAAGCTCGCGCTCACCTCGTGCGACGACGGCAAGCTGCGGCTCTGGTCGCTCGCCGACGCCAAGCTGCTGCAAACGATGGAGTCGCCGACGCCCGAGACGGCGTTCACTTCGATCGACTTGTCGAGCGACGGGCAATTGGCTGTCACCGCTTGTTCCGCCGATGGGACGGTACGGCTTTGGAATCTTGCTGATGGGACTGAGCTGACGGTCAGCGACGAGGCATCGGGCAAGCCGCAGCCGTGGCTGAACCTGGGCGATGACGGCGGGCTCGTGTGGGCCGCGCGGTTCACGCCCGATGACCGTGGCGTGCTGTCGATCGGCGGCAACGACGCGCGCATCTTCAATCTCGATAGCCGCGAGCTTGAAGTTCGCTTCAGCCCGCATGGCGTCGTCGCCTCGGCCGACCTCTCGCCAGACGGAAAGCGTGTCGTCACCGGCAGTTGGGATCGCTCGGCGAAGATCTGGGATCGCGCCACCGGCAACGTGGTCGCCAAGATCGACGCGCTGCACGACGGGTTCATCAACAGCGTGCGCTACTCGCCCGATGGAACCAAGGTGCTGACGGCGAGTGACGACGGCACCGCGCGGCTCTGGAATGCGGCCGACGGCTCGCCGCTCGAACCCAAGTTCGGCGACGGCAAGACGCGGTTCCGGCAAGCGGTCTTCTCGCCCGACGGGACGCGCGTGCTCGTTTCGGCGGAGGACAAGACAGGCAAGGTATATGACGCCGCGAGCGGCGAACTGCTGCTGACGCTCGTCGGACATGAGTGGGCCGTGCGCAGCGGCGACTACTCGGCCGATGGAAAGTGGATCATCACCGGCAGCGATGACAACATGGCGATCGTCTGGGACGCCGCCACGGGCGAACAGCGGCAGACGCTGGCCGGCCACACCGGCGCCATCACCAGCGTCGCGCTCACCGCCGACGGCGGACGGGCCATCACCGGCAGCGAAGACAATGGCGTGAAGCTGTGGGACGCTGCTACTGGCAAAGAACTGCTCACGCTCGCCGGGCATGGCGAGGAAGTGACTTCGGTGAGCTTCTCTCCTGATGGGAGCCAGGCGCTCACGAGCGGCCGCGACGGGCGGACGCTGCTCTGGCCGACGCTGCCTTGGGGCGGCGAGCAGGCCGCAAAGCCGTAGCCGCGCTTTAGCCCCGGGCTCCGCCCGGGGGTCGGTTTCCAAGCCGCTAAGCGTTGCGGCGCGCAAAGTCACCCCCGGGCGGAGCCCGGGGCTAGCGATGCTGCTAGCAGCGATGGCGTTGCTCTCTTCGGTCGCCTTACTCTCGCGACAATCCTCAAGATCTACCCAACCCCTTCCGATACCTCCAAGGGGAATCGTCTCGCTGTGCGCCCAACGGCGCCGGCAAGTCGTTTCGCGATCGACCACCTCATCCAATTCGCAGCTGCCGCGTGAGCCACGATCCACCAACCACCGGCTACGACCCGCTTGCCGCGCCGCTGCGCGATGGCGAGGGGATCGTGAAGTGGCCTGTGCTGGCACAGCTGCCGTGGGTTGGCGACGAACCGCTGCCGACCGCGGCCTCGTCGGCGCCGACAGACATCTTGCCGTTCGTCGATTCGACGCCGCGGCCTTACTCGCCGCCAGTGCTCGCCGCCGACGACGTAGCGATGGAATACGCTCCGCTGCCGCAGTTGCGGATCGTCGATCCGAACTTGCCGCAGGGCGAACCATACGTCGAAGCGACGGCGCCGAACCGTCGCCTCCATCCAGCGACGCCGCGCGGCGAAGCCATTGCTGAACCACCGCATATCGCGCTCCACCGTATGCCGGCCGAACCGGCGGGCGAAGCCTGGGCGCCCGAGCGGCCGCTCTATGCCACTGAGATGCGTGCCGCCGGGATGCCGATGCTCGACCGTCGGCCGCGCGCGGCGAGCGAGCCGGAACTTCCGACGCTGCGGCCGACCGCTCCGAAGCAGCATCGCCGCTTCGATCCGCCGCAGCCACGGCGTGCCGAGGAGTTCGCGTTTCAGCATCGTAACGATTCATTCGCTGCTCAGTTCTACGAATGGCACACGTCGCGGAAGCCGCAAGTCGGGCTGATCGCGGTCAGCGTGTTGTTGCTTGCCGCCGGCGGAATTTACGTGGCGACGCTCGGCCGCAGCAAGCCGGCGCCGCAGGAGACGATCGCCGAGGCTCCGACGCCGAACAGCGAAGTTCGACCGCTGTCGGTGGCGCCAATCTCCACCGCTGTGCCGCCGGCTTCAACTCCCAACGAGACATTCGCCGCACCGCTGCCGACGACTCCGGCGCTCGATCTGTCGCCGAAGGCCGAAACGCCCGGCGTTGCACCGGCGCCAGCCGCCGAGGTGCAGCCGCCGGCTACGAACAGCGCCGAGGCTGAAGCCACGGCCGATCCGATTGCCGCGTATCTAAACTCGCATCCGGTCGGGCCGGTCGCTCCGCAAAGTTCGCAAACAGCAGAAACGCAACCGCACATAACGGCGAAGGTCGTGCAGTCGGCGCCGCAAGTTCAGCCGCAGCCGGTTACCGTCGCTCCGCCCGTGGCGACGATGCCGGTTCAGGCCCCCGTGTTTGCACCGATTGCCGCGCCGTCCGCGAGTTCGCTTTCGCCGTATCCAACGACGCCTTATCCGCCGCTTGATTTCTCGCTCGTGGCTCCGCAACAGAACGGCGCCGCGCCGGCCGTGGCTGGATCGCTTGGTCCGGCGTTCAATCCGCCGCAACCGCCGCGCTAATTGATTCACTGAAGGAGCGCCGCCATGAGCGCTATCGACCAGGCGTTTATTCGCGCCTACGAAATCGACGAACCGGTTATTGTCGCTTCCAGCCGCGCGCCTGCGCCAGCTGCGCCGTCGCCGCGCGCTCCGGAAGCAGCGAGCAGCTACGCCGATGTGAGCATCGTCGAAGCCGCCGTCGCGCAGCCGCAGCGTGTCACTGCGAGTCCTGTTGCTCCACGAGCACCGTGCCAAGCTCCCCCTGTTCAATCGCAGCCGCAGCCAGTTTTCGCATCGGCGCCAGTGCCGACATTCGCCGCTCCGCCGGTTGCTGAAGCAATTGCAGCGGCTCCAGTCGCTGCGCCGCAGCCGAGCGAAACGAATCGCCAGCGTCGGCCGTTGTCGACCTTTGCTCAGTCGACGCCGACCGTTGAAGGCCGCTTCAAGCCGGCGCTCGAAGTTGATTCGTTCCGCTGGCCGGTGGTCGACGAGCAGTTGATGTTTCGTTGCCGGGCCCAGTTTCAGCCGGCGCTGTCGGCGATTCTGGCGGCCGACGAAGATGGCCGCAGCCTGATCGGCATCGGTTCGCAAGGAGCAGGCGTCGGCGGAACGACGCTTGTTTGCTGTTTGGCTCGCTTGCTCATCGAGACGGGCAAAACAGTGGCGGTCGTCGATGCGAACTTTCTGAAGCCGGGGCTGGCGAGTCACTTGGGACTCGCGGCTGCCGTCGGTTGGGAAGACGTGCTTGCCGGCAACGTATCGCTGGCCGAGGGCGTCGTCCACTCGCTGAGCGATCGGCTGTCGCTGTTGCCGCTCGCGACCGGCGGCGTCGGCGCGGCGAGCCGCCTTGAGTCGATTCATGCTTCCGTTACCGCGGGCGTGCTGCGTTATCATTACGACATTGTCCTGTTCGACCTGGGCGTCGTGAGCGAGCGGCTGCAAGGGCCTATCGCTCGTCGCGTTATTCAGCAGTGCCGGCTCGACGGGGCGCTGGTCGCCTCGGGACGCGGCGCCGCTCAGCCTCAGCAGCTACTTCAGTCCGCGCCTGAACTGGCGACGATTTGCCTCGGCGTCGTCGAGAATCAACTCCGCGCCGCCTAAGACCACCCCGAGCCGACATGTACCTCGATTACTGGCAACTCGACGCGAAGCCGTTTGAACCTGGCTGCGATCCGCAAACGTTTTATCGCGGGGCCGCGTTTCAGTCGGCGATCAACAAGCTGCGTTATGCGATCGAAAATGGTCGCGCGGCGGGCCTTGTCGCTGGCGCTGCGGGCGTTGGCAAGACGTTGCTCGTTGAAACTCTGCGGCAACAACTGAGCGAGCAGTTCCAGCCATTTGTGCGGGTCGTGTTTCCGCAGATGACCGAACGTGACCTGCTCGTCTATCTGGCGGAGCAGTTCGGCGCTCCGCCGGCAGATCCGCCGCGTTACACGATCGAGGAAAGCCTGCGGCGGTTGGAATACATTCTCGCCGACAACGTGGCGCGGAAGCGGCACGCGGTCGTCGTCATCGACGAAGCCCATCTGCTGGAAGACAGCGGGCTGCTCGAGCCGTTGCGATTGCTGCTGAATCTTGGACCGATTGGCGCTCCTCCGTTCACACTGTTGTTCGTCGGGCAGCCGACGCTCGGGCCGATGGTTCAACGACACGGTGCGCTCGACGAGCGGATGGATATCAAGGTGTTGCTGCCGGCGATGTCGGCGAGCGAAACCGCCGATTACGTGACGCATCGCCTCGAAGCGGCCGGCGCCACTCGCGAGATCTTCGCGGCCGATGCGCTGAAAACGGTGCATCAACTCACCGGCGGCGTGCCGCGGCGGATCAACCGGCTGTGCGATTTGGCGCTGCTTGTCGGGTTCGCCAACGGGCAGCACACGATCGATGCGGAGTCGCTGCATGCGATTCATGGCGAGTTGGTGACGGTGCCGATGGCGGCTTAGTCTTTCTCGGGCCGCTCCGGCGGGTCGTTGACCCGCGGCTGGTGCTTTTTGTCGCTTTTCGTGTTTTTGGCGACACAATTCGTAAGTTGTCGCGTGGCAAGGCGTTAGGCGAATGTCGTCGGCGACAGATGTCGCGACACATTGTTAATTGCCCTCCAGTGGTTTTGGAAGCCGCGCAACGTGATGCGTTCGCCTTCGCGTGGCGGCAGGTGCAACCTAGCAGATCTTGGGGATGAGATCTCGCGCTGTTTTCGGCCACCCTCATGGCGGTGATCGCCTAACTCGCGACGTGGTTCGTTACGCGTTCTAGCCCCGGGCTCTGCCCGGGGGTGCGTTGCGAGTCGCGACGCGTAGCGGGATGGAGAGCGACCCCCGGGCGGAGCCCGGGGCTAGGGGGTAGACTGGGGCCATGTCTTCTGAACAGCTTCGCCAACTTGCTCGCCAGCTGCTTGCCGGCGAATGTGATCTGGAACAGTTCGTGTCGCGCGCGGCCGTCGAGGCGCAGGCGGCTGCTGCTGCAGAGGCGGCGACCGTCGACGTCGATCGGGCGGCGCGGTGCGGGTTTCCCGAAGTGATTTATGGCGAGGGGAAGTCGGCTGCAGTGATTGCGGCGATTGCTCGGCAGTTGCTTGAGCGCGAGCAGTCGGTGCTGGCGACGCGGGTTGATGCGGCGAAGGCGGCCGAGTTGCAACTGGCGTTCGCCGGGCTGCGATACAACGAGACGGCGCGCACGGTGCGTATCGATTCGCCGATGGCTAAGCCCGCGGGCTCGCGCGGGAGCGTCGCGGTGATCTCGGCTGGGACGACTGATTTGCCGGTGGCGGAAGAGGCGCGCGAGACGCTCGACTGGATGGGGGTTGAGACGCGGTTGATTCAAGACGTCGGCGTCGCCGGGCCGCATCGATTGCCGGCGCGGCTTGAGGAGTTTGTGAACTGCGATGCGATCGTCGTGGTTGCCGGGATGGAAGGGGCGCTGCCCAGCGTCGTTGGCGGGCATGTGGCGTGTCCGATTTTCGCCGTGCCGACGAGCGTCGGTTATGGCGCCAACTTCGGCGGCGTGGCGGCGCTGTTGTCGATGCTCAATAGCTGTGCGGCGAACGTGGCGGTGGTGAACATTGATGCGGGGTTCAAGGCGGGATACTTGGCGGGGATTGTGGCGACGCGGGCAACTAAATCATGAGGTTCCCTCCCCTTGAGGGGGACGGTTAGGGAGGGGTGACAGAAGCGTGTACCAGGATTCCACCCCCTCCCCAGCCCTCCCCTCAAGGGGGAGGGAGCCAGAACATTCATCAAGGCCAAGCCGGCCGACGGCAGCGTAAGAGGATACTTGCATGAACGACGTCACCAACGAGCCGTTGCCGATTTTGCCGCCGCGGGAGCGGGATGCTCACAAGGGCGATTTCGGTCGACTGATTATTGTCGGCGGGTCGCGCGGGATGGCGGGGGCGCCTGCGATGGCGGGGCTCGCTGCGTTGCGAAGCGGCGCGGGGCTCCTCTCGATCGCGACGCCTGTTTCGACGCAGCCGCTGGTGGCGGGGTTCAGCCCTTGCTTCATGACGATCCCGCTTGTGGAAGACGACTACGGGCTGCTCGATTACGCAAACGTCGTCGACATGTTGGCGGCTCGCGAGCATTTCGACGTGTGGGCGTTGGGCCCCGGCCTCGGCCAGAGCGAAGGGGTGACGGAGCTCGTCGCGCAGCTCTATCGTGACGTGCCGCGGCCGATGGTGGTCGACGCTGATGCGCTCAATGCAATGTCGCACGCACTGCAGAGAAATCCACAGGCGCTGGCCAAACCGGCGGGGCCGCGGGTGTTGACGCCGCATCCGGGCGAGTTTGCGCGGCTGACCGGCGTGGCGCCGGGCGGATCAATGCCCGAGCGGGCGGAGGCAGTCGGCGAGTTGTGTCGACGTGATCCGAGCGGGCAGACGGTGGTGATTCTGAAGGGACATCAGTCGCTAGTGGGCGATGGCGAGCGCTACGCCGTGAATAGCACCGGCAACCCCGGGATGGCGACCGGCGGTTCGGGCGATTGCCTCACGGGTGTGATTGCGGGGCTGCTCGGCCAGAAGTTGAGCGCGTGGGATGCGGCGCGGTTGGGGATGCACCTGCATGGGTTGGCGGGCGACTTGGCGGCGAAGGAGTTGGGGGAGGTTTCGTTGATCGCCAGCGATTTAGTGACTTACTTGCCGAAGGCGTTTCAGGCTCGGTGAAAACGTCGAGAGCCGAGTATCTTTAGGCCCATCGGGCTGCGCTGTGATAGCCCAGGGCGCACCCCTGGGAACATTCGGGATTCGAAATCGAAAGCCCTGTAAGGGCGCGCTGAGGTTAGCGCGCCCCTACAGGGCTTTGTTGATCGTGGTGGGCGGTAACCCAGGGCTGTGCCCTGGGCTTTCATGGCGCGGCCTTACAGGCCTGAGGAGCGGTGCTTGCAGGCGTGAGTTGCGGTGCGCGTGGGCTGTCCGAGAAAGACGCTAAGAAGAGACGCGGTGTGGAGGGGCTACGTTTGCCGGGATGGAGGCTCACCCCCGGGCGGAGCCCGGGGCTAGGGAGAACGGGCTCATTCCGACTTGTTCGCGCTGGCCGCGGGCGCCTTCTTGCGGGCGGTTGGCGCCGCTCCGTTTGCTGCGGCTGGCGGCGCTGTGATTTCGGCGGTGATTGATTGGCCGGCCCACTGCACCGTTAGCTTCGCGGTGAAGATTTCTTCGAATAGTTCAGCACGGCGGCGGCAGGCCCAGACGTCGACTTCGGGGTATTCGTTGGCGCTGACCGTGAGGACCACCTGGCCGGGGGCGCCGTCGACTTTCACTTCGCGAATCGTTTGGTTGTGGCTGCGGTCGAGGCCGCCGGCGATGCGAAGGATCGCGGCGAGTTGTCGCACGCGGAGGCGATCGGGCTCGGTCAGCTCGCTGAAGTTTTCGTGCTTCTTCTTCGGCGGCGAGCCGCGGTGGTAGCGAGCGACGTTGGCGATGATCTCCAGCTCTTCCGGCCGAAAGCCTTCGAGGCGGCTGTGGAGAATGAGATGGTACGAATGCTTGTGATGGCCTTCGTAGTTGATCAGGTAGCCGACGTCTTGCAGGCGGGCGGCGACTTCGAGCAGCCGGCGATCGCCGGGCGGGAGTTCGTAGAGTTGCGCGAGCCCGGCGAAAATTTCGCCGGCGAGTTTGGCGACGTGCCGCGAGTGAATCATGTTCACGCCGCAGGCTTCGGCGAAGCGATCGATTTGTTCGTCGTGGCTCGGCGCCGAGGTCGAACTGGTGCCCTGCATCTGGTCGATCATCGTCAGCAGCAGGCCGTCGCGAACGCCGTAGGCGTGGACCTGCAGCGTGTTGACGCGGAAGCGGCGCATCAGGGCGTCGATCACCGCGAGGCCGGGGATGATGATGTCGGTGCGATCGGCGTTGAGGCCGGGGGTCGCTTTGCGTTCCTCCGGCTTCATCTTGCGGAGGCGGTCGATGAGGTGGCAGACGTCGGCCCGCGACGCGCGGTAGCCGGCGGCCGGCAGTCGCGAGAGGCCGCGGCCGGCCATCAGCATGCTGGCGAGGCTGGTGAACGTGCCGCCGGAACCGATGAGCAAGTGCAGCGGAGCGGCCGGCTTTTCGGTCGTCTGGCGGAGCTCGCGATCGATCCAGCGTTTGAGCGGTAGGAACTGTTCGTCGGTTGTAAGTTCGCCGCCATACTTTTCGGCGAGGCGCACGGCGCCGAGTTGGGTGGCGTAAACCGCTTCGACGAGTTCGCCGTTGGCGAGGACGATTTCGGTGCTGCCGCCGCCGATATCGGCGAGGACGGTGTTTTTGCCGGCGAGATCGAAGCGACGGCGGACGCTTTCGAAGGCGAGGTGGGCCTCCATGTCGGCGTCGATGATTTCGATTTCGAGGCCGAGCTCGTCCTGCATGCGGCGGCAGAACTCGGCGCCGTTGGTCGCTTCGCGGACGGCGCAGGTGGCGATCGAGCGGAAGCTTTCGACGCCGAAGCCGGTGACGATCGACTTGAAGCGGCGGAGCGCCGTCAGCGAATCTTCGATTGATTTGGCGTCGAGATCGCCGTGGGCGGCGAGCGAACGGCCGAGGCGGGTGGTTTCGCGCTCTTCGTCGAGAATGCGGTAGCGGCCGCCGGCTTGGGCCTCGGCGACGACGAGGCGGATGCTGTTGCTCCCGATGTCGATCGCCGCGAGGCGCGGGACGACGTCGGGGGCCAGATACGTTTGTTGCTCACTCATGCGCTAGCGCGGGCTCGGTGGACATTCCGTTGCAGCCGATCGCTCGGCCTGCCGCTAGCTCCATTGTACGTTCGCGGCAGAGAACCTGAGCCGTGGTTTTACGGCTTCTCGGCCCCGGTTTCAACGGTCGCAGCGGTCTTATCGCTCTCGGCGGGCGCGGCTGCGGCGCTTTCTTTCGGCTTCGCGCCCTTCTCCTTCGCCGCCTTGATGTCCTTGGCGAGTTGTTTTTCGGAGACGAATTTCATCGAGGCCGAGTTGAGGCAGTAGCGCAGGCCGGTCTTCGTCGGGCCGTCGTTGAAGACGTGGCCGAGGTGGGCTTCGCAGCGGCGGCAGCGGATTTCGGTGCGCGGGTACTGCATCTTGTGGTCGATGTGTTCGGTGACGGTATCCTTCGCGATCGTCTTGTCGAAGCTGGGCCAACCGCATTCGGAATCGAACTTGGCGTCGGCCTCGAAGAGGGGGAGTCCGCAGCCGGCACAGCGGTACTCGCCCGGCTTGAAGAAATCCCAGAACTCGTTGCGGAAGGGGCGCTCGGTGTCGGCTTCGCGCATGATCCGGTACTGGAGACGCGTGAGCCGTTTGCCCCAGTCGATTTGGGTCCAATCGACGCTTTCGGGGTCTTCGGCTTCGGCCTTTGCGGCGACCGCCGCGGCTTCTTTTTCGCTGGCTTCCTTGGCGTCCTTCGCGGTGGTTTTGTCAGCCTGCGATTCTTGGGCGGTGGCCAGCGTGACCATGGCGCCGAGTCCGAACATTGCCACGAGTGCGAATGCTAATTTTGACATTGAACGAACGCTCCGTTGCGCGGATTGAATGAGAGGCGGGTCGGCGAGCGAATCGTCCACCGGTGGAACCGGTGGACGTCAGGTGCGACTGCCGGCTTATTCCTCTTCGTCGTGCGACTTGTCGTTGACCTTCAGCTTGTCTTTAAACGCTTTGCGGAACTTGATTACCTTCGGCTTCACGACCGCGCGGCAGTAGGGTTGCCGCGGGTTCCCTTCGAAGTATTGCTGGTGGTAATCTTCCGCCGGATAAAACTTCTTGAACTCGGTGATTTCGGTCACGATCGGCGCGTCGAATGCGCCCGACTCGTCGAGCCGCTGCTTGTAGTGCTCGGCCTCTTTGCGTTGTTCGTCGTTGTGATAGAAAACGGCCGACCGGTACTGCGTGCCGTAGTCGGGGCCTTGTTGATTGAGCGTCGTCGGATCGTGGGTCATCCAGAAGACTTCGAGTAATTCCGGAAAGGTGATCGCCTCGGGATCGTAGGTGACCTGAATGACTTCCGCATGGCCGGTGGCGCCGGTGCAGACTTGCTCGTAGGTGGGGTTGGCGACGCGACCGCCGCTGTAACCGCTGACGGCCGATTCGACTCCCTTGAGTTCTTCAAAGACGGCCTCGGTGCACCAGAAGCATCCGCTGCCGAAGGTGGCGACTTCCAACTTCTTCTCCTTTTTGTCTGCCGACGCGGGGCTGGCCTTTGCCGGCTTGTCGACGGGTTCGGCGTGACTAGCCGAAGGGGCGAACGCTCCGGCCAAGGCGATCAATCCAAGAAGCGTGATCTGCCGAGAGAGATTGCTCGTAACCATCGAAGACGCCGGTGGCGACCCTGGGGTGAGAGGGAATCCCATTGTACTGGATTGATCGGGCGGAGAGTGAGCCGCGACGATTCTACGCGGCGGAATCCCGCTTGGTTCGCTGGGGCATGGCTGGTCACTTCGCTTCGCGATCGAAAATCAGGATGTCGGAGATTCGCTCGCCGATGGGGATTGTGGGTTCTTCGAGGTCGCAGTTGAACTGCAGGATGACCGCCGCCATGCGATCGGGGTAAACCTGCGAGCAAAGGCGGAAGCCGCGGGAGTCGCCGTTGTGGTGAATGCGTTCTTCGCCGCGGTATTCGTCGAGGAACCAGCCAAAGCTATAGCTACTGCCGTCGCGAGTCGTCTTCACCTGCGGCGAGAACATCGAGTCGTGCGACTTGCCGCTGAGGAGGCGCCGCTCGGCGTGGCCGCGAAGCCACTTGGCATACTCGTCGACCGAGGTGTAGACGCAGCCGTCGCCGCGGGTGGCGCTGGTGACGCTTTGGTCGGCGCGGACCCACTTGCCGTCTTGCTTCGTGTGGCCGTACGCGCGCTCCGGCACTACGTTGAGCCCATGCTGGAAGACGTTGGAGTTGGTCATCTTCAGCGGCGAGAAGACGTCGTCTTTCATGAAAATTTCGAAAGGCGTCTTCGAAGCGCGTTCGACGATCAGACCGAGGAGGACGTAGCCGGAGTTGGAGTATTGCCACTTCGCTCCAGGTTCGAACAGCGGAATGTCGGTCTGCATCAGCAGCTGCAACACGTCGAGGTCTTTGAGCTGCAGCGTGGTTCCCTTCGGCACGAGGCCTTCGTAGTCGGGAATGCCGGAGGTGTGGGTGAGCAGGTGCCGCACCGTGATCTCTTCGCCGTATTCCGGGAAGCCGGGGAAGAATTTCGTGAGCGGATCGTCGAGCGAGATGAGCTCGCGATCGACGAGCATCAAGATCGCCGTGGCGGTGAATTGTTTGGAGACGCTCGCCATGCGGAAGTTGGTGGTCGGCGTACAGGGGACGTTGTTCTCGACGTCGGCTAGTCCGTAGCTGTGGCGGAAGACGATTTGGCCGTCATCGATCGCCAGCACCGAGGCGCCGGGAGAATCGGGGAGGGCGGCTTCGACTTTCTTGATGAGTTCGGGCGAAGACTTGGGGAGCTGAGCAAACGTCGGATGCATGCAGGCGGCGGCCAATGCCGTGAAGATGGTGAGGGAGAGGAGCGGCTTTGCGAGGGGGGAGGTCATGTCGTGATGGCGTCTGAGGGAGAAAGCGTGGAGAGTGGCCGTGCGTTGTCTTCGCGGCGATTGGCAGCCGCCTGCGGTTTGAGACTGTCTTGGTTTGCAGTCCGTTTGCTGCGCCGGCGACCGGATCTATTGTCCCGAACGATCGGGCTTGTTTTCAACAATAAAGTTTAGAGATTCTTGCCGGTGCAACCAGCCGGGGCAGGGCGCCGACTGCGCGAAAGTTTGCGAACGATGGTTGCTGCGGCGTATACTCCGGGCTCATTGTGCCATTTTGCTCAGCATGGTTGGGGAGAGGCGCCGCGCATGTCGGAACAAATGGATGGGCAAGAGAAGCAGTGCCCCAAGTGTGCGGGGGCGATGGAGCAGGGGTTCGTCGCCGACTTAATGGGCCCCTTGGCGGGCGACGTCTCGAAATGGAACCCCGGGCCGCCGAAATCGGCATTCTTCACGCTGACGAAGCGATCGTACAAAGAACTGCCGATGGCGGCGTTCCGCTGCGCATCGTGCGGGTATGTGGAGTTCTACGCAGCGAAGGAGTTCGGCCGGCAATGAGGCGGGCGGCAGGCCGCGAGGTTACAAGCTGAGCGAATCGACCAGCTCGCGAGCAGCGGTGAGGGAGATTTTCTTGGTGGCTTGCGCCAGCTGAGTCGCTTCGATGAGGCGGCCTTGAGACGCGAGCGAGCGGATCAGCTCGTCACACTCAGCGGGGGAGAGCTCTTGCCATGGTTCGGAACGAATGGCGGGCGCGTCGTCGACGGGGACGTCGCGGGCGAGTTCACTCAGCAGGCGCTTTAGTCCTGGCGTGAGGCGGTACGTCGAGCTTGAGAAGAGGATGCGCAGCGTCGATGTGTTGTGCACGCGGACGAGTGCGCTGTTGCGTGAGACTCGCGTCTGCAGCAGGCCGCCAAGCGCGCGATGCGGCGGCATTTCGCGGCGTTGTTCGGCGTCGACTCGCTGCTTGATCTCGGCAGCGGTCGCCTCGTCGACTTGCAGCTCAAGGTAGACTTCGCGATGCTGCGTCGAATGCTTTCTTTGATTGGGCGTTGTGTAGCGGTAGTCGAAACGCCGGGCGCTCAGCAACTCGCGATTCGCGAGGTAGACGATCGTTTCGCCTGGTTCGGCGTTGTGGTATTCGCAGTCGCGCAGATTGAGCCAGACGCCGTTGCCGTCGAGCGCGATCGCCCAATTGTCGCGGCGGCCTCGCTTCCGCCAAGAGCGGAGCATTACGGGGCAAATCAACAGGGCGAGCAGGGCAGTTCCGTAGGTAACGATGCCCGGCGCCTCGAGGCGATGCCAGACGAACGGTATTCCGCAGAACACGGCGACGAACACGAGCAGGCCCCATCGCTGCTGTCGACAGACGAGGGTGGCGAGCGGCGTAGGGTCGTAGCTGGTGGTATAAAATTGCATCAGCGCGGAGCGGGGAGCGGTGTCGCAGCGGCAATCGCGTTATGCAAGCATACCTTAAGAACTTCCACTGCAAAGCTAGCGGCGATGACCCGCTTGTGGCGCTAGTAAGACGACCTTGCCGCGAGAGACGCACTTCCTCGGCTAGCACGGCTTTCAACTCGCCGGTAATTTCAAGGGTAAAGGGAGTTTGCCGACAGGGTCGCAGAACGATTAAATAGGACTCTAAAGTGTTTATTTGAGGTGACCTGGCGATAGCGTGGAGATGAAGGAGTGGATGAACGACGTCGAGTATGGCTTCACGGGGTACAGGCTTCGACGTCGGCTACATGTTTTAGAGCAGCGAGTTCAAGAACGGCGCCCGCCAGCGGCTCATTGCCGGCTGACGGGCGCTGTCGAGCGGGGGATGACGATGAGCCGCCTGATCACGCGACCCTCTTGCGGTTGAGATTCCGCACGCGCTTTCAGCAACGGCGGCGTCGGCGATTCGTGATCAAGGCGCAGGCGCCAAGCGCCACGAGCGTGGCGGTAGTCGGCTCCGGAATCGCGAGTACGGCAATGTCGGCAATTGCGCCTACCGTGCCGATGGTTCCGAGATCGGTAACGACGCCTGTGGCGAGGTTGATCGAGCCGAGCGTTCCGCCATCGAGCACAACGAACGCCGTGCCAGTTTGGCCGGAGATGTCGAACGCCGAGTCGGGCGACACGGCGAGGCTCGTCAGCGCGACGGTGTTTAGCGTGCCGTCGTTCGGCGGGACCTGGGTGACGAGGGTGCTGAGAGCGCCGTCGAGGTTGTAGAGCGTCGTGGTCGCGGCGCCAGCGAAGCTGTTCGTGTAGGCCGAGGCGTAAATCTGCGCAGGTGTGCCGGCGTTGGCGTCGCTCGCGGCGTACGCGATCGCGCCGTCGAGTTGCGTCAGGCCGGTGGCGACGTTGATTCGCAGGCTTTGGCCCGTGTCGGTGATGACGCGCAGGCGATCGGCAACGGGATTGAAGTCAACGCCGAAGTACGTGCCGCTGACAGAACTGTACGGCGTGGGCGGCGTCACGTCGGCCGGATCGGCCGCGAGCGTTGCGGCCAACGTCGCTACGCCTGTGCCGACGTTGATCGAATAGACGCGACCAGTTGGCGGGCTGGCGCCGGCGGCGCTCACGGCAAAGCCGTAGAGCGTGTTGTTCGCAGGCCGGACGTCGATGCCGACGAGCGAGTCGCCGGCGATGAGCCCTGTTAGTGCGACCGTGGAGCCGAGCGTGCCTGGCGAGACGCTGTTGAAGGTAATGAGTTGATTCGTCGCGGTGAGGGCGACGATCGGCTCGGCGACGGCGGTTTGCGCGACGCCGAGCGCGAGTGCGAGTAGTAGTAACGTATGACGCATGTGGAGCAACTCCCAGAAATTTCGGTGCAATGTTCGATTCCAGCGACGCGGCGCCTACACGCCGTAGAACAGCGGGACGTTCACGTTGTAAAAATCGGCCTCGAGGTATTCGAGCGCGAGTGCGTAGTTGAGGATGGCGACGTCGTTGGCCGCTGAGCGGGTATTGCTGAAATCGAGGGGCGGGCCGCCATTGAGGCTCGCGATGAACGACCCGGCGGCGCCGCCGACTTGCGACGGGGTGAAGGCCGCGTCAAACGAGAGTTCCATGCCGAACGCGTTGAGCGTCATCGGCTTCGAACGGAAGCTGTTGAAGAAACCAGCGTGACGCGCTTCGACGAGCGCGATTGAAGCAGCGGCGCTTAGGTAACCAGGATCGAGAATCGCCGGAGCAGCGCCGAGGTAGGCGCCAACGCCCGTGTTTTCGAGGGCCGTCGCGACAGTGAGGAAGGCGTTGAGATTCGGCTGCAGCAGATTTTGGAACGTTGGCTTCGGGCGAGCGGCGGCGCCGAGTCCATTGAGCAAGAACGCGACGTGGTCGTTCTCGTGGCGGCGCACGAGCGCCATCTGCTGCCGAGGTCCGGTGGGAGGCGTCGCGCTCTGGGCTGCGGCGTCTCGGGCGACCAGGCCGACGAGCGCGGCTCCGGCCGCGATGCCGCCGGTGCGGAGGAAGCTGCGACGTTCGAACGCCGCAAGTTTGGCGCTGTCTGCCGCGACGGCGAGGACTTCGAGGCAATTCTCACTAGAAGCCGACATAGTACTCTCCAAAATGGGCGTGTAACGGCGAACAGCGGGTGGCGAACGCCAGTGCTGCGCAATGCAGAAGCTGAGCGCAAAACGGCGCTAGACAGCTCTGACCGGATCGAATGAAGGGACTCGCTCCCGTGCGCGACGGGCGTTCATCTTGAACGCGTTGACACCTATCGCTGACGTTCCTGTGACGTGGCGAGTCGAGAATGAAGCGAAGCGTGCGACTAACTTCGTGCGACCGATTAACTGGCAGCGCTTCGTGACTCTGAAAGCAATACGACTCTGCGTGCTCGTTGGATGCGAAAACTTCGCAGATTCCGCCATGATCGGTTCAAGCAACTCAGTAGCAAGCTGATCGGAGCGGTGTGTGACGCAACGCAGCGAGTAAGCGTTGTGCTCGGCAAGCGAGACGGCCGCCGGGCAGAGCGACACGCGGTGTACGTCCTGAGGCGGATACTCACGGATGCTAGCTTGCGGTTTGCCGTTGCGATTCTGCGCAACGGCTAGTACATTTCTCGCCCTTCACCGGGACGTAAGAAATGAAGCCGCGCATACGACTAGACTACGCTGATTTTTGGGGCATCTTCCGCCCGCAGAACAATTACTTCACGCATCTGCTCTCGCCGCATTACGAGATTGAGATCGCGGAGCAGCCCGACTTCCTGATCTATTCAGGGTTCGGGAACACGTTTCGGCGGCGAACCGGGACGCGCATCTTCTACACCGGCGAGAACTGCCGGCCGAACTTTCGCGAATGCGACTTCGCCTTCACATTCGATTTCGTTGATCGCGCGGAGCATTATCGCCTGCCGCTGTACGCCTGGTATGGCGATCCCGGCATGCTCGTAAAAGGCGAGGTCGACGCCGAGCGGATCCTCGCGCAGAAGACCTCGTTCTGCAACTTCATTTACTCGAACCCGAAGTGCAAGACGCGGAACAAGTTCTTCGAGCTGCTCTCGAAGTACAAACGCGTCGACTCGGGCGGCAAGCTGATGAATAACATCGGCGGCCGCGTGGCGAACAAGCGGGAGTTTATGAGCCGCTACAAGTTTACCATCGCGTTCGAGAACGATTCTTATCCGGGCTACACGACGGAGAAGATCGTCCACCTGATGATGGCGGAGAGTTTGCCGATTTATTGGGGCAATCCGCTGGTGCATCTCGATTTCAACCCGCAGAGCTTCGTCAACTATTTTGATTACGGCAGTCTCGAGGCGCTTGTTGATCGCGTCATCGAGATCGACCGCGACGATGCGCTCTACTGCGAGTACGTGCGGCAGCCGTGGTACCACGGCAACGAGGTGAATGAGTTTGTACGGCGCGAGAACGTGCTCGATGCGTTCGAGCGGATTCTCTCGGCAAGCGGGCCGGTACGGAATCGGCACATCTTTCGGATTCTCGATTGGCGGGCGGCGCTGCCGTCGGCGAAGCGGCGGAAGGCGGCGTAACGCGCGGTACGCACGCCTCCGCGCGAGCAGGGCGGAGTTCTCACCGTACTGCAGTTCTTCTGCGTCGTCGCTGCAACGCTAACATTATGCACCCGGTTAGCATTGCCGCCGCTGCGGAGGGTTCAGGGATCGCGACGGCCGTCGATAGGTAAACGCCGGTGCGATAGCCTTCATTGTACGAGAAGAAGACAAATTCTCCACGGTCGTTGAAACTGGATCCTACGCCATCTTGATTGCCGGTGGAGCGACCCATTCCGAAATGGATCGACTTGTTAGAACTAGGCAGGAAGTCGCCTTCTTGGGCGATGTTGTGGAGATTGCCGGCGACGTCGGTGGCCCAGAGCGCGTTGTATGTTCCGAAAGCGACCTGCCCGCGATTATTGAGGATGAGGCTTCCCGAATAGTCAGTAACGTCTCCTAGAACCTCCTTGCCGATAGCAATGTCGCCTTCCCGAGCGACGAGTTGCAAATTTCCGGCAAGATCGCGGAGCCAGATTCCGCTGTCATTTGATTTGTCGACACCGGGGCCAGCGATGCGGGCGGTAAAGGCAACTTGCCCTTGCCCGTTGATGACCGGCCGCGCTGCCGCAGGCATGCTGAGCGTTGGATTGAAGTCTGCGAAAACGGCGTCGATGCCGGGGGCTGCGTCTCCAGTTTGGGCGACGAGGCGCAAATCGCCGGGCAACCCGGCCCAAACGCCTTCTCCTGTGGAAGCGCCTTCGACGTGCTTCGCGAAAAAGGTCACTTGCCCAGCGTTGTTGAGGCTTGGCATTGAGAATCTCGCGAACTGCGCATTCCGCAATCCGGGAGCTTGTTGGCCGCTCTTCACTGCAATGACAAGCCCCTGCACTGGATCGTCGATGAATACGCCGACTCCGCCGCCGATCCCGAGTTCAGGAGCAGCGACGGTGGCGACCAAGACCGATTGGCCATGGTCGTTCATGCGCACGGAGTCCCAGGGAGATGGGATGCCGACCACCGTCGCTCCCGGCGAGTACTGCGGCACGCTCGTGCCTGTACCGGCAAGAAGTCGCAGTCCGGCGCCGCCTCCCTCCGACCACACACCCTCCACCGACTGCGGGGCGCCTGGTCGGTCGAGCTGAGCGTAGAACGCCGTCTCGCCTCGTGCATTGATCACAAACGGCGCCGAACCCTTGTCGTACAGGGTGATCATGGCATTGTCTGCGATGGCGTCGTTGAAGGGCGACCATGTCGTGCCGGCGGGAGCTCCGAGAACTTGCGTCCCGCTGTGGGCAACCAGCCGCAGTTCGCCGTTGGGGTTCTCCGCCCAGATTCCGGAGGACCATGTGGAAGGACCTGTTTCGATGTACCCCAGAAACCCAGCGGCTCCGCCGGGGCTGATTTGCAGATTCGCGATCGATAGGAACCGAGCGCCCGGGGCAAGACCCGGCGCTTGCTCGCCAGCGCGGGCGATGTAGTTTCCGCTGGAAGTTCGATAGGCCGAGTTGATACCGCCGTTTTCGAACCTTTCGTTCGCAAAGCCGCGGAAGGCGATGCCGCCCTGGTTGTCGATCGATGGCGTGCGTAGCTCAGTCCAGTAGGCGCCGTCTGGCGCTGGAGTTGTCAGATCGAACGGCAGAGCGATTGGCGTGATCGTACTTTGGCCATGACTAAGGGAAGCGACGCTTAGTAGCCAAAGGGGCACTGTGAGACGAGTGAAGAGGCGGTTTGCCGACAATCGCATTAGCGTCGCTCACACGGGTGGAATAACATTGAAGCAGTCCAGCCTAGGCGTTTTGAAGGCGCGACGCACTAGCGTTCGCGGCTTGAGCCTCTCTGGTTAATCGTATCATAACGTTCGTTGATAGCCGTTGCAGCGGCAGTTTAGCGGCGGGCATCGCATGGCCATTGAGTCAATGCCAAGTCCGCGCTTCATTGGTTCGTGTCGGAACTAGCTGCGAACCTGGGACTGGCGCCGGCGCTGGAGAGGCGTCAAGTTGAACGTTCGAGCTGCAGCCGCTTCAGTTCATCGGCATTCGGTTTGCATCAGACGAATTGCTTGCACTGCGTTAGCGCTCACCTTCCCGCCTCTAGGAGTTTGCCATGCTCTCTCGCCGCCATTTCATGTCGACCGCTGCCGTTGGGACGACGTTTCTCGCTGCCGCCGATTTGCTCGCCAGCGGCGAAGGTTCGGTGATGATGACCAAAGGGAAGCTGGTCGAGGGGCCGTTGCCGACGAACAAAGAAAGCGGCGGGAAGTATCGGCCGCCGTATCGCGTCGGGGTTGGATGCGTGGCAATCGGCAACGGATTCGCACCGACGACGGATGAAGAGTCGCAAGCGGCGCTCGAAGCAGCATGGGCGGCGGGCGTCCGCTACTTCGATACGTCGCCGTTCTACGGTTACGGGTTGAGCGAGCGGCGGCTAGGCCACTTCCTGCATAACCACCAGCCTGAAGAATATGTGCTCTCGACGAAAGTGGGCCGCATCTTCAAAGCGACGCGCGAGCAGCCAAAACCTTCGCTGTGGAAAGAGCCTTCGCCGTTTGCGTTCGAGTATGACTACACGGCCGACGGCGTGCGGCGGTCGATCGAAGATAGTTTGCAACGGCTCGGCGTGTCGCAGATCGATATCGTGTTCATCCACGACCTCTCGCCCGACAACGGCGACATGGGCGAGAAGTGGACCGAATATTTTGAAGTGGCGCAGAAGGGGGCGATGCCTGAGCTGACGCGGATGCGCGAGGAGGGGCTCATCAAAGCGTGGGGCTTCGGCGTGAATCGTCCCGAACCGGCGCTACGGGCGGCGGAAGTGGCCGACCCCGATCTGTTTTTGCTCGCGACGCAGTATTCGCTGATTGAACATGACGAAGCCGCGAAAAAAACGTTGCCGACGTTAGAAAAGAAAGGAGTGTCGGTGGTCGTCGGCGCGCCGTTGATGGCGGGCTATCTCGCCGGGCGTGAGCGTTACCTCTATGGCGGCACGATCCCAGAGTGGGCGCCGGCGAAGCGGGAAAAACTCTCGGCCGCGGCGGCGGAGCATGGGATCGACTTGCGAACGGCGGCGCTGCAGTTCGCGAATGCACCGCAGGTGGTGTCGGCGGTGATCCCTGGCGCGCGGACGCCGGAGCAGGCGATTGCCAACGCGAAGTCGCTGCAGGTCGAGATCCCGGCGGAGTTTTGGGAATCGCTGCGTCGCGAGGGGCTGATTGCGAAAGAGGCGACCGTGCCGGGCGAGGCTTAGTTGGAAGTCTCTCAGTTATAAGTCTCTCGCAGAGGCGCGGAGGCGCAGAGAATACGCTAAGAAGAAGTTAGGGGGGCACTGACGGCGTTATTAGTGTTCTGTGTCCTTCGTGTTTCCTCTGCGCCTTTGCGCCTCTGCGAGAGACAATAATCCCACGTCAATCAAGGATGCGGCGGCCACTCCGACGGCGTAGCAGAGTAAATCGCTCCAGAGGAAGCCGTGGCCGAGGGCTAGCGCGCCGAGGCGGGTGGCGCGGATCGAGTCGATCCAGGGGGCGTGGTAGAGCTGACTCAGTTCGACGGTGAACGAGATGCCGTAGGCGATGGCGGCGAGCGTTGTCGTTCGCGCGCGGGGCAACGCGATGCTTGCCAGCCAGTAGACCATCGTCGCCCATAAGGCGTCGCCGGCGTACGCGGCGATGAACGGCGGCAACTGGTCGCCGTAGCGGCGCGAGGCGAGGCCGAGGGCGATGGTGGCCGCTAGCAAGACGGCGTTAAGGCTGCGCGAGCGCGGCGCTGGATGACCTTCGTTAACCAACCTCATCGGCCGCCTTGCGTCGCGCGAGCTGCGACGTTGCCCCGCGTTTGGCCCACCAGCCGACGTTTGTGCCTTCAAGGTTGAGATCTCGCAACGATTCGATCGCGTCAACCACGGCAAGCGATCGATTCGTAATCGGCGTGCGCGAGAGGTCGAGGCGGCGGAGTTGTTGGAAGATGCTGAGGTGCATCACGTCGTCGTCACTGAGCCGGCAGCCGGGGAGTTCGAGGGCTGCGAGTTCGCGGAGCGACGGGTAGCTGTGGACGAGGGCATCGATGAACGGCGTCGCGTCGGGCGAGTCGGCGAAGCGGATCGTCGTCACGTGCTCGGTGAGTTGGGCGAAATCGCCGTAGGAATTTTCTAGCCAGTCGGGCGAGTACGCGGTGACGGTGGCGCCGAGTTGCTCAAGTCGCGCGATCGCGTCTTGCAGCGCGGCGTAGCGGGCCATCTTGCCGGCGATCCAGCCGCGGCGGTCTTGGCGGAATTCGAGGTAGGCTTGGGCCCGCTCGAAGGCCTGATGCACGGCGTTGAAGGCTTCGGTCGAGCCGCCGCGATCGGGATGAGTGGCGCGGGCCTTCTCGCGATAGGCCTGCATGACGTCCTCGATGGCGTAGGGGGGCGCCAGGCCGAGGGTGACCATGAACTCGGGGCGGTGGTCGTGAGAGTCTGGCATCGGTAGGCGGAGTTGAGTTCGAGCTGGAAGCGAAACTTTATCTAAGCGAGATCTTCGGTATTCAGGAGACGCGCCGCATGGTGAACGGCGACCAAATACACGCATTCGCCTTCTGAGCGATAAATGATTCGGTAATTGCCTTGAACAAGTTGGCGATAAGTGCCGCTGTCATCCTCAGGAATTACTCCGCCAAGTTTAGGATGTTCTTGCAGTACCTCGACTCGGTTAACAATCTTTTCCGCGAATCGGCACGCGGCTACTGGCGCATCCTTGGCAATAAACTTCAGCAGCTGCTCAAGGTCGTCTAGCGCCTGCTGCGCCCAGATCAAGCGAGCCATTTTTGCAGCCGCTGTTTGGCCTCGTCATGGGGGACGACTTCCCCTGCCTCGATCTGGCGTTCCCCGATTTCAATTTTCTCTAGGAGATAGACCTTCTCCAGAAAGGCGTCGACGTTCACGTCGTCGGGGAAGGAGTCGAGGACTTGCTGGACTTGTTGCTTTCGCATGACCGGGCTCGCGTTAGGGCTCGTTGCCTACCGGGAAATTATACCACGGCGCTAAATGAGCGTGCACTACCGGGGAAATCAACGCAAGCGTGCGTTAATCGCCAGAAACAGCTGCCGTGAAACCAGCACGGAAAAGCCTGCTTGGCCGTGAAGGAGCTTGTCAGGTAATTCGCTCTTCAACGGAGTACCCCATGCTCTGGTCTGAATACCAAAGCTCGTACCAAGGTTCCGCATCCTTCAGCGTGAGTGCAGTGCATCGCAGTGGTGGGATGCGGTAGGCGGGGTCGCTGGGCCACGCAATAGTCCACGGATTCACTACAATCGCGGCGTCGGAATCAGCCTGGTAGAGGTAGTACGACTCTCGAAAGAACTCCTCGTACGCCTCGACGTCTTCGTCTTGAAGTTTCCAATACTCGAATCGCGTTAACCCGAACGACTGCAGCCAGTCCTCGATCTCGCGTGATCCGAAAAGGCAGAGTGCGTAGAACGGCGGGACGCATTTAGCGCGATATGCGTAGAGGGGGATGCCGCTGCATTCGTAGTCCTTCGCAACCCGGACGCCTTCGTCGTGTACGCGGAAGAACCGTCTACCATCAGCCTGGGCGTACTCAAAAACAGCTACAGCGCCCCGTTTCGGCAATTCCAGTTCCGTTAGGAGGTCTTCATCGAAGCTAAACAGATGTTTGCGCGATCTTAAGGCGACGTCGCGGCGCGAGACCTCATTCGGTAGGTCTGCGCGAACGCCGCCCCAGTACCCGACGACGCCACGTTCGTTGGGTGTTTCGCTTAGAATAAAAACATCACGGGTAAGGCGTTCGGCCTCGGACTTAAGAAGTTCGATCATGCCGTGGCTCACACATTGTAGGCGCCCAACCTACGCCCCGTACTTGCCCAACCGCGCGGCATTCGCCAGCGCCAGCGTCATGAGGTGCTTCGCCTCAAATTGCCCCAGCCCGCCGCGTAGACAGTCGCGTTCGCCGAATTGTTCGACGCCGTCGGTGCGGCAGTTCTTCGCCCACAGCAGCGTCGGCACCGGGTGCCAGCTGTGGCTGGCGAGCATGCTCGGCGTGCTGTGGTCGCCGGTGGCGATGAACACGTCCGGCTTGAGGGCCATGATCTTCGGCACGGCGGCGTCGAATTCTTCGGTCCGCTTCACCTTCGCGTCGAAGTTGCCGTCTTCGCCGGTGCTGTCGGTGTACTTGAAGTGGATGAAGAAGAAGTCGTACTTATCCCAGTTCTCTTTGAGGACTTGCATTTGCTCGTCGAGCGTCTTCGCGTGGCCGAGGATGTCCATGCCGACGAGTTGGGCGAGGCCCTTGTACATCGGGTAGACGGCGATGGCGGCGGCGCGGAGGCCGTAGACCTCTTCGTAGCTCGGGATGCTCGGCTTGCTGGCGACGCCGCGGAGGGTGCAGCCGTTGGCCTTCTTCTCGGCCTTGAGGAGTTCTTGCGCCTGGCGGACGAATTCCTTGAGGATCTTCGCGGTCGCTTCGCTCTCCGGGTTGCCGGCGACGGGGTCGAGCGGCGGGACGCCGGTGACTTGCGGGTCGGTGTCGTGCACGAAGTCGCCGAGCTTGCCCTTGTTGGCGCCGGTGCCGCGGAGGACGACGACGAAGCGGTGTTCCTTCACCGGCTCGACGAAGATCTGCACGTCGGGGATCTTCACTTCACGCAGCTTGATGGCGAGCGGTGCGGACTCTTCGCTGGCGATGCGACCGGCGCGGCGGTCGCTAATTTTGCCGGCGGCGTCGAGCGTGCAGAAGTTCGCGCGGATGGCGACGTCGCCTTCTTCAAGCTTGAAGCCGATGCCGGTCGCTTCGAGGGCGCCGCGGCCGATGAGGTAAGTGATCGGATCGTAACCGAACAAGCCGAGGTGGCCCGGGCCGCTGCCGGGGGCGATGCCGGGCGCGACGGGGATGCTGCTGCCGCAGACGCCTTCGCGAACGAGCTTGTCGAGGTTGGGGGTCTTCGCGGTTTCGAGTTCGGTGAGCCCGCCCGGTTGTTGCGGCAGGCCGCCCAGGCCGTCGGCGACGAACATGACGATCTTCGAGTCGTTCTTGACGAAAAGCTGACGGGTGAGGGCGTGGGTATCCATGGCGGGCAGACTATCGGCTGGAGGGTGTGAGGAAACAGCGAACCCGTGATTTTAACGGGCGGCTGCGACCGGGGGCAGGGGCACTTGCCGGGGGGGCGGGGATGGGGAGGATATGGGGAATCCTTCGGGCGAAATGCGAACCACGAAGGCTCGAAGAAACGAAGGACGCACGAAGGAAAAAGCAGAAGGACGAGTTAGAAGTTTCGGCGGGGCGCTGCTGATTGACGCTGATATGACGCTAATTGAAAAAGAGTTCTGATATTCATTGGCGTCCCATCAGCGTTCATCAGCGGTGGTGAAATCTTTGTTTCTTCGTGCGTCCTTCGTGTCTTCACGCCTTTGTGGTTTAATCCAAGCTCCAACGTCGCTCACTAAGCTGACAGCTCATTCAGATAAGTAAGGAAATCCGTAATGGCCGATCAACTCATTTCGTACGACCCGAGCGGGGTGTTTTTGCCGGAGCACGGAATCACGCCAGCGCAATTGGCCGACCTGGCGGGACATCTGGATGAAGCTCGCGACGAAGTGCTCGCCGACGCGCAGCTGTGGGCCGACGGCGTTGAACCTTCGGCCGAGAAGAATCCGCTCGATGCGGGGTTCCATGAACTGCCCGATCGGTTGCTGGGCGACTTCCGCTCGCATGGCGCGAAGAGCGAGTTGGCCCGTATTAAGGCGGCGGCTGATCGTTTGAGCGCCGAGACCCAGAGCGTCGTCGTGCTGGGCATCGGCGGTTCGTACATGGGCGCTCGGGCGCTGCTCGAGGCGTGCTGCCACCAGTACTACAACGAAGTCGAGCCGGCGATGCGTCGCGGCCGGCCGCGGATTTACTTCGAAGGGAACAACGTCGACAACGACGCGCTGCTCGACCTGCAACGGCTGCTGCAAAGCCGCGGCGATCAGTGGGGCCTGGTGTGCATCAGCAAGAGCGGCGGCACGCTGGAAACGGCGGCCGCGTTCCGCATTCTGCTGCACGACCTGACGGCGTCGCTCGGCAAAGACGCTGGCGACATCGCCAAGTATGTGATCCCGGTGACCGGGACGAGCGGCAAGTTGTTCGAACTGTCGAAGGCCCTCGGCTGCAAAGAAGTCTTTGAAGTTCCCGACGGCGTCGGTGGACGATTCTCGGTTCTCTCGGCGGTTGGCTTGATGCCGGCGGCGCTGTTGGGACTCGACATCGAACGGCTGCTGATGGGCGCCGCGGCGATGAACGAACATTTCCGCAACAACGGCCCGGCGACGAACATCGTCCTGCAGTACGTCGGCGTCTGCCACCTGATGGAAGAGCTGCGCGGCTGCTACACCCGCATCCTCTCAACGTGGGGCAAGCGGCTCGAAGCGGCCGGCCTGTGGTACGACCAGTTGCTGGCCGAGAGTCTCGGCAAGCACGAAGTCGGCGCGTTGCCGCTCACTGTGGTAAACACCCGCGATCTTCACAGTCGCGGGCAGCAGCACCAGGAGGGCGCCCGCGACAAGCTGATCACGAACTTGATCGTCGATACCCCGAGCCGCGGAGCGATCAAGATCGGCTCGAGCGATCGCAATCAGGACGGGCTGAACGAACTCGCGGAGAAGAGCATTCTGCAGGTGCTCGCGGCTGCGATCGAGGGAACAAACCAGGCGTACCGCGAAGCGAATCGCCCGACGGCGGACATTCACTTGCCGCAGCTGGACGAGTACACGCTGGGGCAGTTCTTCCAGTTCATGATGCTCGCCACGGTGGTTGAGGGGCGGCTCATCGGCATCAATCCCTACGGCCAGCCGGGGGTTGAGGCTTATAAGAAGAATATGAACGCGATCCTGCGGCGCTGATCGTCCGCTAAGAAATCTCTCGCAGAGGCGCGGAGGCGCAGAGGAAATTCCTTGATAGCCGCGAAGAGGCGCAAAACCCACAAAAGGGAGAGCAAGTTCGCTCTTCTCGCGTCTTTTGTGCCTCTTTGCTGCTGTTCTCTGCGCCTCCGCGCCTCTGCGAGAGATCTTTACCGCGGCTTCAGAATCTTATCGAAGGCCTTGTTCAGCTCTTCGCCGATGATACCGCCCGCCGCTTGTTGAGCCGCTTGTGTGACGAAGCTGCCGACCGCGCGGTTGTCGACTTGGGGCTTGGCGAACGTGCCGGTGACGGGGATCTGAATCACCTGGCCGACGAGCGACTGCAGCGCCGGCTTGCTGCCGACCCATTTTTGTTGGATCGGCACCTCGATGACGATGTTGAGCGTTTCGTCGAAGCCGACCGAGCCGTTCGAGCGGACCGGGACGTCGTCGATCAGGAACTCGAGATTCTTGTGATAGACGCGGCCGTCGACGATCGTGACGTCGATCGCCTTCTCGCTCATCGTCAGGCCTTTGATCGGCTCGGCCGTGGCGGTCGGCGCCCGATTCGGGGCGACGGCGCCAATGATGCCGCCGATCCCTTGGTTGATATTGCCGAGGCCCTGGTTCAGGTTATCGGTGAGATTCTGGCCGATGTTCTGGCTGTTCTTGCTGAGGGCGTCGATCTGCTGAATGAGCACGGCGATGTTTTGAATCATCGGGCCCGGCGTCACGGCGAGATTGTGAACGGTCAGGCGACCATCGAGTCGGCCGGCCTTCGGTTGACGGAGCGGAATTTTAGCTTCGTTGAGGAAGAACGAGAACGAACCTTCCGTCCGCGCGGCGCCGGCGATAATCGGGGCGGCGTACTTGAGCATCCGCTCGCTGACTTCGGGCGAGATCGCGACGTTCGAAATCGTTTGCCCGGACGCCAACTCGAGCACCTGCGGATTCGCATCGAGCAGCACGCGCGGCGTCAGGCTGACGCGGCCCGTCTCGCCGACGGTGAGTTGCAACGGCGTGAAGTTCGCTTGCCCGTCTTGAACCTTGGCGTTCAGCTGGGCCGGCCCGATGGGCAGGCCGAAGACGTTCGCGGCGCTCCAGCCGGTGGCGGTGTCGAGCGTCCAACGACGTGACCAGTGGGCGAGCGGAGCAGTGGAGATCGGCAGCGCGGTAGGCGCGGCAACGGTGGTTGAGATCGGCATGGCCGATCCGTTCCACTCGTTGGCGTTGTTGAGCGGCGGCGTGGTGGGGAATGCTTCGCCGGAACCGTTCGTCGGAATGGGAACGCCGGGAATCGCTCCCCCGGATCCTCCCGGCGAGGCTGGGGAGGCGGAAGCGTACAGCTGGCCATTGGCGACGAGCTTCGCTTGGTTCGCGCCGGTGATCTGAATGTTCGGGCCGAGGTACGCGGTTAGCAGGCGAGCTAGTTCCGCGGCGTCGTAGGTAAAGTTGATGTCGCCCTTCACGAGGCCGGCCGTGCGGAGTTGGTCGATCGAGCCGCCGCCGTCGAGCTTCATTGTCTTGCCAGTGACGTGCATGTCGCTCAACTGCAGCCGATCGTCGGCGTTGGTGTACGACGCTTGCGTGGCGAAGTCGATGCGGGGTTCGTTCCAAGCAAGCGAGCCATCGGCGGCGTTGACCAACTGGAACGGAGCCGACGAACCGCGAATCGTGGCGGTCGCGCGTTGAGCGTCGCTGGCGAGCTGCAAAAGCCCTTCGAACTGTCCGCGCGGCCGGACGCCGTCGCTGGTTGGGCCGCCAAGCAAATCGCCCCACGCAGACATGCGATCGAAATCGCCGCGGAACGCGACCTCGCCGCGGGCGGTCGGCGGGCCAACGTCGGCGAACTGGACGGAGACTTCTCGCGTGCCGAAAGCGATTGAGCTGCTGCTGAGTTGATATGCCTTTGAGGTGAACTGGCGCGTGGCGGCTTCCCAGCGGAAGTCGCCGGCGGCTTGGATTTCTTGCTCGACGATTCGCGTCGTGCCGACCTGCGCGGCAAATTCTTTGACATTAAACTGCGATTGGTCGACTTGCAGCAATCCCGGCGCCGCGCGGAGTTGGGCGTCGATAGTCGATTGGCCGGCGAGTTGTTCCGGCACGCCGGCGACCCATGGCCGCAACCGGCCGGCCCAGCGTTCGAGCGGGCCGTTGCCGCTGATCTTCACGAACCACGAGCGGTTGGCGTCGGCGAGATTGATCGGTTCGAGCAGTTCGGCGGCCAGACGGTCGTCGGGACCGATGACCGAGAGAGTCGCTTTGTCGATCCGTTGTGGTTGGTACTGCAGTCGCGAACCGTCAGCTTGGATTTCGACGCGAACTTGCGGGTCGTTCCAGACGACCTTGCCCGCGCGGCGAACGTCGATTTGCTGCAGGTCGAGTTCGGCGCCGGCGGCGAAGCGATCGGCGCCAGTGTCGCGGATCGAAAACTTGCCGGAACCAGTGCCCTGCAATTGCCACGCGGAGAGATCTTGGAACTGGCCGAGTTCTTCGGCGAGTTCGGCGAGATTGAATTCGAGGTTGCCTTCGAGCCCGCCCGACGTGCCGTCGGCGGTGGCGCTGGCAAAGGTCGAACGGAGCAACGCCCGCTGGAGCTGCGGGCCAGCGGCGGTCTCAATGGCGTCGACGCCGACTTCAAACGGTTTCGTCCAGCGGATGGGGCGCTGGCCGTCGGTACCGACGAGGTTTTGCAGCGCGGCCGCGGCCGTCCAGGTGCGGCTGGCGCCAGTCTTTTCGCTGCGGGCGGTGATTTCCATGCTGCCGGCGTCGACCTGCACGCCGGGGCGAAGGCGCAACGTGCGAGGCAGCATCCGCGTCAGTTGCGGCAACTCGGCACGGGCGGTGATCGTCGCGTCGCTTGTGGGGAGCGACTTCAGACTGAGCTGTTGAATCTCTTGCAGGTTGAACTCGCCGTTGAGTTGCGCCTGCAGCCAGTCGCCGTTGGCGGTGCAATTGCGAGCGGTGAGGCGGTCGCCAGCGAGCGTCGCGTCGAGCTTGATCGCGGTGCTGGCGAGTTCGAGCAAGTCACCCGAGAGGGCGACGGCGGTGAAGCGGAGATTCGCGGCGTCGATGTTTCCCTTCGCGGCCACCCAACCGCCGGGGGCCATCACGCTGTTCGCAGCAACCGGCGCCGTGGGATCGACTGGCGGCAACGCCCACGCGACGTTGAGGTCGGCAGAAGCGTCACCAGTGACCTTAGCGCCGGGCAGCACCCGCGCGAGCCACGGCTCGATCGGCGCAAGCGGCAGGCGATCGGCGATCAGCTGCATCGTCTGGCTGTTGGTCGCCGGAGCGCCGTTGACGGGCGCCGCGGGTGCGAGGTGAAACTTGAAGCGACCCGCTTGGTCGGCTACTGCAGCGGGCGCAGGCAGGCCGGCGGTGGCAGGGGGGCCAAGCCGCATGACGCCGTCGGCGACGACGTCCCAACCGGCGGAGGGGAGCGGTTTTGCCGTGGCCGCGAGGCCGACGACTTGCCACTGCTGGCCGGTCGCGAGGTCGTGGCCGACGAGCATGCCGTCGACGATTTCGACTTCGAATGATTTCGGCGCACTGGGGCCGCCGCCCGACTCTTGCGCTGATTGGACAGCTGCCGCGGCGATTTGTGCGACGAGGTCTTCGACGCTGCTGCCGCCGTCGCGAGTTTCAACGTGGAGCACCGGGCGCGTGAGTGTGATCTTGCCTAAGGCGTTGGCGTTCGAGAGGAAGCCGATCAGCGAACGATTCGTCTGGATGCTTTCAGCTTCAAACTGATGCGTTCCCTTGGCGTCGATGAACACGACGCCGCCGAGGGCTTGGCTGCCGGTCCACGAGAATACGGCGTCGCGAGCCGTGAGCCTGCCGACCGTCGCTGGAACTGCTTTGGCAAGAAGGGAATTGCGGAGGGGCGAATTGGCGATGATCGTCGGCGCCGCGACGGCCAGAGCGATCAGGGCTCCGAGGACGGAGAGAAATTTCCAACGACCGCCGCGGCGGCGTCGCGCGCGACGCGACGAGGGAAGTTCGTCCACGTCGAGCTGATCGTCGTCGGTGAGTCGTCGCCGTCTGGCCATGGGTTCGCCTGGAAATGAAGGCGCGCGAGCGCAACGGGCGCCGGCGCGGGCGAACGGATTCTAGGCGCAGCGGTCGCGGCGTCCTAGGCGAGTTGGGCGGCTCGGGTGCTAGCAACTGCTGGGCGAGTAGCTACTGAGCGTGTAGCTGTCATCCCGAGCGGAGCGAGGGATCTAGACCAATCGAGCGGTGCTAGATGTTTCGCTTCGCTCGGAATGACTCAGAAATCGCCGATCAGGCTGACAGTCTAAAACCGGTGTGCTTAACCGACCGGGGCGTTCCAGAGAAACTTGCCCGTGTCGCGGAGGGCGACGATTTGCTGCACCGAGTGGTCGCTCTTCCGTTCGACTGCCTCGAACGAATTGAACGCATTGTGCGGCGTGCAGATGACGTCGTCGCGGCGGGCGAGTTCCAGCGTGGCTTGTACCTCGGCGTCGTCGGAGGGCTGCTTCGTGCGGAGGGCGACGGCGAGCTTCGACTCGTGGTTATAAACGTCCATGCCGACGGCGCTCAGTTGGCCGGCGTCGAGCGCGGCGACGAGTTCGGCCGAGGGGCTCAGCTCGCCGCGGGAGACGTTGACGAAGACCGCGCCGCGTTTCACCTGCTTCCACTGAGCAGCGCTGAAGTAGCCGTGGTTCGAGGCGTTGAGATCCATCGCACAGACCAGCACGTCGGCCTGCGGCAGCGCTTCCTCGATCGAGACGTAGTTCACGTCGGCGTGCGTCGGGGCGCGGTCAACGGCGACGACATGCATGCCGAGCGCGGCGCCGATGCGGCAGACTTCGCGACCGATGTGCCCGACGCCGACGACCGCCAAGGTGCGGCCTTCGCATTCAAAACCGGTGATGCCGTCGCGATGGAAGTCGTGGAACTGTCGCATTTGCACGGGTAAGCGGCGTAGGAGCGACATCCAGAGCAGCATCGCCTGCTCGGCGACGGCGCGATGGCAGTAAAGCGGCAAGTAGCCGAGCGCGACTGGCGCCTGCGTCGCGGCGGCGTAGGCCGTGAGGTGATCGTAGCCGGTGCTGCGCGAGATGATCGCCTGCAGCTCGGGCGCCCACGCGAGCGGGAGGATCGACTGCGTGCGGACCGAGATCACCCGGGCCGGCGGCGTGGCGTGGCCGGCTTCCTGAATGGTGAGATCGGTGTAGCCGGCCGTGAACGACGCGGGGAGCAACCGGCGCAGAGCTTCGGCTTCTTCTTCAAACGCTTCGTAGAAATAGACGTCTAGCATGCAGAAAAATCTCTCGCAGAGGCGCGGAGGCGCAGAGTGGATCGCTGAACAAAACTAGCGTGGTCCAACGCAAGCGATCATGTCCTCTGACAATTCTAACCGGCCAGAGCCCGTTCCTCTGCGGCTCTGCGCCTCTGCGAGAGAAATTCCCGCATCACGGAAGACTCCGCCGGTCAAAGCTCGAAGTTGAACGTTCGAGACAGGTACCGCCAGACGCGTTGGATGACCGTTTTGGGGGCGACGTCGATGCGGGCGGCGCCGGTGAGGCCGTTGTTGAGCAAGTCCTGGGCGTTATTGAGCCGGGCGGTGACCTGGAACGACGTGTTCAGCGGGCTGATCGAGCCGTCGGGGTTCTGCTGGGCTGCGAGGGAGCCGCCGTTGGTGCTGGCGAGTCGCGTTGGCGCGGCGGTGACATGCTCGCCGCTGATGCTGGAGATCTGCGTCTTGAACACATGGTACGCCGATTCTTCGAACATCAGCTGCACTTCCTGGCCATCCTTTACGAGATCGCTGTCGTCCTGGTCGACGATCATCACCGCTTCCCATTCATTGGGATCGCCGATCATGCAGATGAGATTTTGTTGACCTTGCGGCGAAAGGCTGGAGCCGATGTTGCGCTCGTCGAGCGGGGTGCCGGTCCACTGGGGAAGCTCGGCGGCATCGGTGCGGGGGCGTTGGAGCGTGCGGAGCGGCGGGATCACGACGCCGTCGCGCGGCGCGACGATCGTGAGCCGCGTGAGGTCGGTTTCTTTTTGGGCGAGCTCGCGAATCACGCCGTCGAGCTTCTTGCGTGCAGTGTCGTAGTCGCCCGCGGCCTTGTCGGCCTTTGACGGCTGGTAAAGCAGCGAATCGAGATTTTCGATTTCCGTTTCGAGTGCGGCGCGTTCGCCTTGGAGGCGGGCGATCTCCATTTCCAGATCGAGGTTTTCGAGTTGGGCGATCAAGTCGCCCTTTTTTACGTGCTGGCCAGACTTGACGCCGATTTTCACGAGTCGACCGGGGACTTCGACGTAGACGTTCTCGGCGTCGTAGGGCTGCAGTTCGAAGGGCGACATTACGTGCATCGGCAGCGGAACGAGGAACAGCGACGCGACGATGCCGGCCAGCAGCGACAAGGTGATGTAGAGTCGAACCCGCTTCACCTTGCTCCACCTCCCGGGGACGCGAAAGAATTTCCAGACGGCCATCGCTGGCATGACGAACATGCCGTAGATCGAGGCAATCGCGAGCGCTTGCCCCAGCACCTTCAAGCCATACGGCTCGAACACCTTATTCAAGAAAAACAAAATCGAGAAGAGGACCACCCAACGGTAGAGGGCCGAGGCGATGGTGTAGAGGGCGAACAACGCCTGATGACGCTTGGGAAGGAACGGGTCTTCCTGCTCTTCGAGCCCCAGACACCATTTGCCGAGCTTGCGGTTGAGGATTGTGCTCGCCTTCTGCCGCAGGTTGGGGATTTCGAGGATATCGCTGAGGATGTAGTAGCCGTCGTAACGGAGCAAGGGATTCGCGTTGAACATGATCGTGCTCACCGAGCTGACGAACATCACGTTCAAGCAGAAGTAATTCAGCGGCCCCGGCTGGCTGAACCACCAAATGAAGGTGCATATCGACGCGAGGCAGACTTCGACGTACATCCCTGCCGCGCCGATCGCAGCGCGATGCCAACGATTGGGGAGCATCCACGAGTCGGAGACGTTGCAGTACAGGCACGGCGTCATCACCAGAAACATGACGCCCATCTCGTGGCACTCGCCGCCGAAATGTTTGCACGACATGCCGTGGCCGAACTCGTGGAGAATCTTCGTCGCGGTGAGCGTGATGGCCAGAGCCAGCCAGTTTTGCGCAGAGAAGAACGAATTGAAGTCAGGCAGTCGCGACTTGAAAATGTCGAACTGAACGATCACTAGCGACAGAGCCGCCGCGGCGAGCATCAGCGCGCCGATCGTCGCCGCTGGCGTGAAGAACCAGCGCACGTACGGGTAGAGCCAGTTCAGCAGCCGCTCGGGGTCGATGCCCCGCATGCGGAACGCCATCACGTTGCTGAGGGCGCCGAGCAGTTCGCGGCGTTTCTTTTCGTCGCGACGTTCTTTGAGCGCCCAGCCTTGGCCGGTGGCGTCGGAGAGCACGAGGCCGCTCTTGTGGAGCATGCCGATAAAGTTCTGCAGTTCTTCGACGCGGATGGTTTGCGGCGGGAATTCGGCTTCGAATTGCTGGGCGATGTCGTCGAGGCTCGACTTGCCGTCAAGCATCTGCAGGATCGCGAACTCTTCCTCTTCGAAGCGGAAATACTGCAACCCGACCGGATCTTTCACAACCCAGTAGGTGCGGCCCTGGTAGCGCTGCTTGCGAAACTTCAGGTCGGGGCGAGCGCGGATCGTGAGCTTGCGCGACGAGCTAGAGACGATGCTGTCGGCAAGGGTGGGCATGGGGAGGACGTGATCGGTGACTGGTGATCTGTGATCGGTGGCGGAATCTCGTTCCCACGCTTCGCGTGGGAACGTTGGATTCGACGCTCTGCGTCATTCAACTTGTTGAATTGTTGGTTGGTTCAAATACATGCCGCGGAGCGGCGGAACGCGCGTCGCCACGCGGAGCGTGGGACGAGGTTTGCGCGCCGAGGTCACTTCGCTGGCGCCGCGATGCCGCGGGCTTGCGGCTGCGCCGGCTGGCTGGCGTGGATCGTCATCTCAGCAAACAACCCCGGTCGTACCAGCCAGTAGTCGCCTTCGCGCTTGTTCTGAATCTCGGCGCGAACCAAGTACTCCTGGTTCACAGGATTCACCGTCTGGCTGACGTACGTGACTCGGCCCGGCAGCGTCACCTGGCGATCGCGGGCGAGTCGGACGCTGACGGTCACGGGCTTGCCCGCGAGTTCGGAGGGGTCGAATTTCTTAGCATCGACGCGGCTCTCCACGCGGAGAACGTCGAACTTCACGAGCCGCAAAATCGGATCGCCCGGATTGACCCACTGCGATTCCTTTTGGAAGAGCTGCTGGACTTCGCCTTCGAACGGGGCCTTGATGATGCGGCGGTCGAGACCAATCTCGGCGACTTTTAATTCAGCGCTTTTAACAGCCGCTTCCTTTTTGGCGATGATTTGATCCTTCCGGGCTTTATCGATTTGCAGGTTCGAACGATCGAAGACCAGCTTCTTCTGGAGGATCTGGATGTCGGTCACGGCGTTGCGCTGATCGGTATTGGCGGCGACGTCTTTCTTCCAGTCAACTTCGGCGACGTCGCGGGCCAGGATCGCATACTGTTCTTCAACTTTATCGTTCGCCCGTTCCGTGGCGGCGTCGAGCGTCAGCTTGGCGGCATCGACTTGCGCTAGTGCCAGACGTTCGTCGATTGTCGCCAGCACGCCTTTCTGGCCAACGCGGTCGCCTTCCTTTACCGCTAGTTTGACGAGCGTCCCTTCAGCCTCGGCGGAGATGATCGAGTCTTCCTCGGCCGTGATCGACGCGCCGCTGAAGACGGGGTCGCCATTGGCGTCGACCCGCTCTTGATTACCGAGCCGATATGTCGGCATCTCTGCCACTTGAGCGAAGAGAGCCAGAATCACGAGGAGGGAAGATGACATTGGATACTCCGTTTGTCAGTAGTCAGTGGTCCCTGGTCAGTTGCGGAATACATTGAGTACCGCTCGCAACTGACTACTAACCACGGACAACGGACGCCTTTACATTCTGAACAAAATTCGCGACTGGATGAATTCCCACAACTCGTGGAACCAGACGTAGCCGATCGGCTTTGTGCCGCAGCGGATTTTGGCTCTCACGTCGGCGCCGACTTTGAGGTGTTCTTTCAGAGCAGCAATCGCCTGCTCGGTGGCGACGCCCTCGGGGCCAAGCTTGGCTAGTTCCGTCTGGTCGAACGCTACGGTCATCGGCACGAGGTTGCCTTTTTCGCCCTCAGCCTCGGCCGAGGGGGCGATGTAGGTGACGCGACCGGCGAGTTTGTCTTCGACATCGACGTTCGTTTTGAGGATGAAGGTGACTTCCAACTGGGCCTTGGGGTCTTTGGCCTGCAACTCGTGCAGCTGGGCGCGAATGTGGCCCATCTTTGCTTCGGGGACCTTGAGCTCGAGCTCCCAGTCCTGCGTCATGTCGGCGATTTCCATGATCTTCGTGCCAGTGCCGACAGGGCGATTGCGCAGTAGCTCTTGAACTTTACGCGTGACGACGTTGCCGTCGATCGGGCTGGTGATCTTGAGCCGAGCTTCTTGCTCGTCGAGGATCTGCAACTGCTTCTGCAGCGTCAGCGCTCGCGTTTGGATCTGGATGATCTGGCTTTGTATATCGAGCAGGTCGGCTTCCGGCGTGCGTGCTTTGTCGAGCGACCCCTCTTGAGCTCGCTTTGAACGGTAGTCTTGCTCGTTGGTGGCGATTTCACCCTCTAGCTGCGCCCGTTGGTCCTCCAAAGGCGAACTCCGCTGCTTAGCGAGTAGCTCGCCCTTCTTCACCGCCTGACCTTCCGTGACGTACACGTCGGTAATGCGCCCGTCGGCCGCGGCGAAAACGTTCGCACGGACTTCCGGCTGTAGCTTGCCGTCGGCGGTGACGTTGAAATCCCACGGAAAGAGCCACATTGCCAGGGCGGCGGCGACGATGGCAATCGACGCGAGAATGGTCTTCGGCAGATTGCGGGCCGTGACCAGCACGCGGCTTTGGCCAATCAAGCGCCAGAGGGGCAGCAAGAACAAGCCTTCGTGCGCTTGAGCGTTCGTGAGCGCGGTGGCGCTGTGACGGCGAACGACGTCGACCCGCTGCATCAACCCGTCCGGGGCGCGGCTGTCGACGAGTTGTTCAATAATGATCGCGCCGAGCATGTTCTCGCGTTTGCGGTCGCGCGTTTTGTCGTCCGCATGCGGATCGTGCTCGCGGATCGGCAAGACGGCGATTTGCTTCGTATGCGATTCGTCGACGTACTCGTTAACGGCCTTCTCGACTTGCGGGGCGAGATTTTGCGAGTCGCCCGTGTACCACAGGTCCTCGCCGCTGCGGACAACGACCGTGGCGAGGTTGCGCAACATGCGGACGACGTTCGAGCGTTTGTCGAAGGTGTCTTGGCCGCTGATCGCTTCGACGACGTACGAACTTCCCTTGCGGAGGACGACGGTGACGCGATCGCAGCCGATCAGCCGGCGGCCTTCGTTGGCGATTGTGAAGGCGGTCTGCCGCGAATCGAGCCGCGTGTGGACCGACGCGGTGAAGCTTTCGAGTTGCTCCCACAGCGACTGCTTCGTGACGAAGTGGCGCAGGCGGCGAGTTTTGAGGTACTCGCCGGCGATCTCGCACATCTGCACGAGGAAGCGAAGGTAGCCGCGCTGGGTGGTCGGCCGGGCGCCGACACGTTGGAAGATTTCAACGAGGCCGTCGACGCCGCGATCGGTTTTGATCGGAGCGACGACCAGCAGATATTCGGTCGGGTTGGCGGCGCCTGCATCCTCGGGGCCTTCGCCGGCGCCGGAGTGGGGCGGAATGATAAGCGGCTCGCCCCGCTGGGCGATGCTTGCCAGCAGCTTGCCGTGCTGGATCTGAGCCGCCTGGCTGGCAGCTAGTCCGGTCTGCTGGAGGTTGACCTGATACTGCAGCTTGAAGGGTTGCCCCTCTTCGAGCGTCCAGACAACGCCGCCGATGGCTGCTAGCGCGGAGATTGATTTTTCGAGGAGGGCGGCGAAGAAGTCGGTCTCTTCGATTTCGCTCTTAGAAAGAGCGACGACCTCTTGGACGAGTGCCTGGATCTCCTGCTTCGCGCGATTGACGGCATCATCATCGGGTTGCGACGCGCTGCTCACGTGTTCGGGAGTCCGTGTGCTCATGGATATCGAAAGAAGGGCTCAACGGCGGAGCCGTCGGAAGTCGGCGAAAAAGGAGCCGCCGTCCGCCCATGCTGGCAGGGGCGGTCGAGGGCAATTTTTCAATTCTCACGCCTTGCCCGCCGGCAGTCAAATTGTTGGTAGACAACGACTTGGGGGCAATTTGCGATGACCTTGCCGGCATTTTGGCAGGAGTCGCCTCGCCGCGGCCTATTTCAGTTTTTGCCAGGAAAGAGACTCGCCCTCCGCATTTTCGGCAAGATCAATCCAATCGGGCCGAAGAAGCTGGAATATCGTTGCGAATGCTGGCGCCCCTTCCGGGGTGGCGTGCCAGGAAGGAACAGCGGCAAACGGGCCCGCAATCGGCGTAAATCACTGCAAAACCGTGACTTCTGCCTGTTGGACGGTGGGTTCCCGAATGCTAGGATTGTCGGATGTGCCGATGTACAGGGTTCGCTGACTGCGCGCCTGCTGTTGGGCGGCGAGTGGCGTTCCTTAGGCAACGAGACCAACGTTTTTATGGCAAAGCAAAAAGAAGAGGCCCTTGAAGTTGAAGGGGTCGTGACCCAGGCGCTAGCGAATACGCGCTTCCGCGTCGAAATCGAGGGGGGGCATCAAGTCACCGCTCACGTCGCCGGTCGCATGCGAAAGAACTTCATCCGCATCGTCCCGGGCGACAAGGTTCGCGTCGAACTCTCGCCGTACGACCTGACCAAGGGCCGCATTACGTTCCGCGAACGCTAAGCCGTCGCCAGCGCTGGGGGGCGCTATCACACGCTGCGGCACGACTGCGCGCAAGACGAGCGCAGCTTGAACGCATGACTGCGCCGCAGTATTGACCGGTGCAGACGCCGCGAGGTTGCCGGCGTCCGCGCACCGACCATTGATGCGATGGAGAGGTTGCACGGTTTCTGAAAACCGGTTTGCCATTTTTTCGGCGACCGCTTGGCCGGTGCAGTCGACTCCGCCTATCTTCTACCGTTTCGCCTGCTGCTACGGCGCTTCGGCGCCTTTCACCTTACTTTGGATGGAGATCTCAGGTGCGAACTCACCTCACGCGTTGGATGGCCGTTTGCGGCCTCGTCGTCGGCGCCATGGCGGCCCCGGTTGCGCAAGCTCAATCGCCCGGCGAAGCGAAGCCGGTCGCGATCATCACGTTCGCCGGATACGACGAACTGATGAAAGACCTCAACTTCATCGGCGAATTGGGCGACCAGAAGGGCGCCTCGGACATGGTCGAGCAATTCGTCCAGCTGTTCACGCAAGGCAAAGGCTTGGCCGGGCTCGACAAGACGAAGCCGATTGGCGCGATCATTCAAACCGATGGCCTCTCGCCGAGCGGCGCCCTGTGCCTGCCGGTTAGCGACGTCAACGCCTTGCTCGACGTGACCAAGGGGATGGGCGTCACCGCCACCGACATCGGCGACGGCGTCTCGCAGATCAAAACGCCGCAAGGCATGGGCGCCTTCCTGAAGAAGAGCGACGGTTGGGCTTTGCTGAGCCTTGATCCGTCGTGGCTAAAGTCGATTCCGGCCGATCCAGGAGCCGAATTCACCGCCTTGGTGAAGGAATACGACATTGCCGCCCGCGTCAAAGTGAAGAACTTGCCGGAAGCTCAGCGTGAGCAAGCGATCGAGGCATTGAGCCGCGGCGCCCAGCAAGGCCTGGCGAAGAAGAGCGACGAATCGGACGCCGAGTTTGCCAAGCGTCGCGAGGCGATCGAAGCTCAGATCGCGCAAACTCGCGAGTTCATTTCTGATTTGGACGAGGTGACCGTCGGCCTAAAGATCGACGGTGAGAAGTCGAACGTCCTGCTGGACTTCGTTTACACCGCGCTGCCGGGGACGAAGCTGGCTAAGCAACTCGAAATCAACAGCAAGGTAAGCACCAAGTTTGCCGGCTTTTCGAAGCCCGAAGCGGCGATGAATCTATCGTTCGCATCGGAAGCGAACAGCGTCGATCCGTCGCAAGTGAAGCAGACGATTGAAACGATTCGGACCTCCGTCACCAAGGAAATCGAGAAGACCAGCAAGATTAAGGACGACGCCTCGAAGGCCAAGGCCAAGGAAGCCCTCAACGATTTCCTGGCCGCCGTGCAAGCGACCGTCGAAGCGGGCGTCACTGACGGCGGGGCTTCGCTTGAGCTAGGCGATAACTCGCTGAGCTTCGTCGCCGGCGCCTATGTCGCTGATTCGCAAAAAGTCCTCGATGGTTTGAAGAAGTACGCCGAGGTGAAGACGGTTGATATGCCGAAGCTGGAGCTCGACGCCGAGACGGCTGCTGATGTGAAGTTCCACAACGTCACCTACAAGATCGAAGCCGACAACGAGAAGGCGAAGAAATTGCTGACCGAGAATGGCCACATGATCGTCGGCGTCGGCAAGAACGCGGTCTACTTTGCACTCGGCGCTGACCCCGTCGCCGCCGTGAAGAAAGCGATCGAAGCTTCGGCCAAGTCGCCGAAGAAAGAGATCGCGCCTTTCGAACTGACGGTTGGCCTGACGCAAGCTCTTGAGTTCGCCAAGTCGGTTGCCGACGCGGACAAGAAGCCGATGATTGAAAACCTGCAGGCCGCCGTGAGCAAGGCTGGCAGCGACGCCGATCACGTTCGCCTGTCGGGCGAGCCGGTGAAGAACGGCGTCCGCACCCGGCTGCTGCTGGAAGACGGCGTCCTGAAGGCGATCGGCACGGCCGCCAACCAGGCCCGGATGCAAGGCGCCGGGGCCCCCCGCGGGTTCTAAGGCCTGTTGAACGAGGCTGATTTCGATTAGATTTTTAGGGCGGCGGTCGCACTGGCGACCGCCGCCTTTTTTCGTTTTCAAACTACAATCGCGAGCGCCTGCTCGCACCATCGACGAGTTTCCCGCCATGCCCGCCGCCGCTGCTTCCAAGTTTCCGCTCACCGTTACCGAAGTCGCCGGCCAGCCGGTCGTGGAACTTGCCAAGAAGTTTGGTACGCCGCTGTTCGTTTACGACGCTGAGATCGTCGCCGAGCGCGTCGCTGACCTCGCGGTATTCGATGTCGTGCGTTACGCCCAGAAGGCGTGCTCGAATTTGGCGATCCTCGACGTGGTGCGTCGTAGCGGCGGCGTGGTCGACGCGGTGAGCGCCGGTGAGATTCAACGGGCCCTCGCCGCCGGCTTCAAGCCCGGCTTCGCCGAGCCGCCGCAGATCGTGTACACCGCCGACATCTTCGATCGCGAAACGCTGGAACTGGTCGCGAAGCACGAGATCCCGGTGAACTGTGGCTCGCCCGACATGATCGACCAGTACGGCGCCGTCTGCCCAGGCCGCGGCATTACGCTGCGGATCAACCCCGGCTTCGGTCACGGCCACAGCCAGAAGACGAACACGGGCGGCCAGCAATCGAAGCATGGCATCTGGCACAGCCAACTCGCCGATTGCGTTGAGCGGGCGAAGCGGAGCAAGCTGTCGATCGCCGGCTTGCACATGCACATCGGCTCGGGCACCGACATGGAACACCTCAGCCAAGTCTGCGGCGCCATGGAAGCCGCGGCGCTGTCGGTTGGCTCGTCGATCCACTCGATCAGCGCCGGCGGCGGTTTGCCGACGCCTTACCGCGAAGGCGATAAGAAGGTCGATATTGCGGCCTACTACGAATTGTGGAATGGCGTCCGCGAGCGGTTGGCGGCGGCCTTCGGCCATCCGGTGAGCCTGGAGATCGAGCCGGGCCGCTACCTCTCCGCTGAGGCCGGCAGCCTGATTGCCGAGATCCGCGCCGTGAAAAAGATGGGCGACAACCTGTTCTACGTCGTCGACGCTGGCTTCAATAATCTCGCTCGGCCGATTCTGTACGGCGCCTATCACCCGATGGCCGTCGCGTATGCCAGCGGCAAGAGCGAAGGGGCGACGCAGCCTGTCATCGTCGGCGGTCCGCTCTGCGAATCGGGCGATATTTTCACCCAGGAAGATGGCGGTTACGTCCGCAGCCGCGATTTGCCGGTCGCCGCGATCGGCGATTACGTCGTCATCGGCGTCGCCGGCGCCTACGGGGCGGTGATGGGCAGCAACTACAACAGCAAGCCGCTGGCTGCTGAAGTGATGGTTGAGAAGGGGAAGGTCCATCTCGTGCGCGAACGGCAGACTTTCGCCGACATCATTCGCGGCGAGCATATCCCCAAGTAAGCGGCGACGCCGTTGACGTTGGCGCAATCAAGTCGCGGCGGCAGTTTCCTTTGCTTTTGCTTCGACACTTGATTCGACGTACTGCCCCGGCGTGACGCCCGTCGAGCGTTTGAAGACGCGATAGAAATGCGTGGCGTCGCTGAAGCCGGCGGCCACGGCGGCGTACATAATTTGCCCCGTCTCGCGCAGGCGCTCCTGGGCGTAATTCACGCGCTTCTGGTTGAGGTATTGCACGACCGTTTTGCCGGTTCGTTGCTTAAAGATGTCGGAGTAGCGCCGGCTGCTAATGCCGCACATGTCGGCGAGGTCTTTCACGCGGATCGGCGTGTGGAATAGATCGTCGATGTACTCGAGCGAACCTTCGAAGGCTTGCTCGCGCGACGGTACGGCCGACTTGCCAGTCGGATCGCCGCGGAGGAAATGGACTAGTAGCTCAAGCAGACCCGCGTGGAGCATCGCGGTCGATTCCGCGTCGTGCCGCAGTTGCTCGGCCAGCATTCGCTTGAACGAGTCGCGGACGCCACTGCGGCGATAAATGTTGAGTTTTACTTGCGGGAATGGATCGCGGAATTTTTTCTTCAGCTCAGCGAGCAGGGCGGTTAGCGGCGACGATTGCTGTACCACCTCGTCGGAAAAGTACGCCATCACGAGCGTCATCGGCGCCGAGTGGTCGTCGACGAAGCGGTGCGTTGCCTCGGCAGGAACGAAAATCAATTCGTCCCGGGCGAGCGTCACCCGCGACTGGCCGTACTCCAGCGACCCGTGGCCCACCGGCACCCAGCAGAGCTTGTGGAAGGTTCGCCGCTCCGGCGGCATCGAAAACGAGGAGGAGTGGTGGCTCTCGAAGACGAGAATCCCCCGCTCGGGTAACTGGTGATACGCAGGCCGACTACGCCGTTCCACGATCGGAACTCCGGGCACGAGAATAAGAAGAGAGAAGAGAGGCGTCGCCTGCGGGCTGGCGTAGAGCCGGATCCCGGTAGCCAGGTTCCGAATAATCCAGCCGGCGACGACCGTGAGTGTTATCCGGAACGGCCACAATTCATAGGCAATTTGGCGTTTATTTCCGAATTGGCTAGTTTCTTTGTGCGGAAAACGCAAGTCGCGCGCCGATGCTCCGTCGCGAGATGCTTGCCCCGCAACGAGTTCGGACGATTCGCCGCCGCGCGGTAAACTAACGGGCTGCTCAACCCACCTCACCCCGTGAACTCCGCAATGGCCTGCATCCACCTTCAACAGCTCTACGACCTGTGCCGCGAACATGAGATCAAGCTGGGGGGATCGGACCTGATCCACTTCGTCTGCGAACAGTGCGGCAAGCAGGAAGTCTGCCCGTCGATGCTGATCGACCACCACGAGCCGGCCGACATCGTCCCGCCGCTGGCCCGCGCGGGCTCTGCCGACGACGCCATGCGACCGTAATGCCTCACTCGAATCCGCATCGTGTTCACTAGCCCCGGGCTCCGCCCGGGGGTTGCGCACCATCCCGATGGTACGTCGCCTCTATTCCAAGCCGGCCCCCGGGCGGAGCCCGGGGCTAGAGATGCGTCTGCCGCTTACCTCCGTGCAAACCCAACGGATTGAATCACCTTTCTCCCCGGACGGGCCGATGACAAATGAAGAAGCGTCTTGTGGGAAGGCGTTTCTCGTCACGGGCGAGCTATGGGGAGTTAGCTAGCATGCGTTTCTTGGGCGTCGCTGCGCAGGTGACTGCCATTGTGAAAACGTTTGAACGGCCCCGTTCGCTCGATCGGCTGGTCCGGACGATTCGTCGGCGCTATCCGCGGCTGCGGGTGATCGTCGGCGATGATAGCGTCACGCCTTATCCCCGCACCGACGTCGAGTACGTCCGCTTGCCGGTCGATATCGGCGTCGCTGCGGGCCGGAACGCGCTGCTGGAACTTGTCGAAACGCCGTACTTCCTCACGCTCGACGACGACATGGCGTTTACCGCCGAGACGCGGATTGAGCTGCTGCTCGAAACGCTCGAACGGCATCAGGCCGACCTAGTCGCCGGCGATTTGATCGACTGTGAGCAGCGTTGGCCGATGTGGGTAAGTCGCCGCCGCCAGGTTTACCACGGCGTGATGCGCCGCGAAGGCGACACGCTGCAGCTGATCCCGGGCCATGCCGGCAGCCGTGGCGAGGCGTTCGAATGCGACCTGACGCCGCAGTTCTTTCTGGCGCGAACCGCCTTATTTCGCGAGATCGGCGGTTGGTTCGCCCCGCTGAAGTTCGACGATCAACATGAGCTGTTCCTGCGTTTGAAGCAGCATGGCTGCCGGGTGCTCCATCGGCCCGACGTTTCGGCCGAGCATTGGCAGGAGAGCCCGCTGGTGTACGCGGCGTTCCGCGCCCGCGACTACGCCCCGCTGGTGGCTAGCCGGCATGGCCTGCGGCGGATTACCGATCTCGACGGGAACGAACGCGAGTTCCCGCTGGTCGAGCAGGCTGCGTAACGCAGATTCTCCGACTTCTTCTGCAGTCGCGTAACGCGAATGCTAGCGTTCAAATCGGCCTCGCCGTTGAGCGACTCCTTTGGCTACTATCCGGCACGTTGAAATTCGTGCCGCCGTCGCCTTTGCGTGGAGTCGATCAACCAGTGTCCTCGCCGCTCGAAATCTCCGTCGTCGTTTCGACTTACCAGCGCCCCGGCCACCTGAAGCGCTGCTTGCAGTCGCTGGCCGCGCAGCAGGGCGTCGACGGAAAGTATGAAGTGATCGTCGTCGACGACGGCTCGCAGGACGAAACAGCCGAGATGGTGGCGCGGTTCACGCGCAATGCCGCGTTCCCGGTGAAGTTCGCCACGCATCCGCACGAAGGTTTTCAGTTGGCCCGTTGCCGCAACGCCGGCATCCGCATCGCGACGGCGCCGTACATTCTGTTCACCGACGGCGACTGCATCTTTCCAGCAAATCATTTGCGTCGGCACCTCGACGCCCGGCGGCCGGGGATCGCTCGCGCCGGCGATTGCATTAAGCTCGATCAGGCTGCAAGCGAGCGGATCGACGAATCGGCGATTCGGAGCGGCGCCTTCGCTAAGCGAGTCTCGTTCAAACAGCGACTGAAGCTGCGTCGCTTGCACGCAAAGCTCCTCGCCTATCAGATGCTCCATCGCGACAATCGCGTAAAGCTCACCGGTTGGAACATGGGCGTGTGGCGGGAAGACTTGGAACGCGTCAACGGTTTCGATGAGCGCTTCCGCGGCTGGGGCTGCGAAGACGACGACCTCGCGCGGCGGCTCCGTCGCAGCGGCGTCCGCGTGGCGACTGCCCTTGGATACACGCACGGCTATCACCTGTGGCATCGCGTCCACTCGACAACGCCGCAGCAGTGGAGCGCCGGCCCGAACGTCGCTTACTTCCAACGGCCCGCGGTGCTCGCGCGTTGTCTCGAAGGCATTCGCAGCCGTAGCTTGCAGCATGTCTCGACGCGCGTTACGGGTGGGCCGTCTCACGCTGAACTGTCTCGGCAATTGGCTCACTCGCTGCGCGAGAGCACGACCGGCGTCGAAGTCGAAATCTTGCTATGGAACGACGGCCCGGCAAACTTCACCAGCGATCGCGGAGCCTGCCGGGTGCTTGTGGCGACGCCGGAGGCGGTGCTTCCCGAAGCTGTCCAACGTGCCGGACACGCAGTGCTGCGGGCTGAGCTTCAGCAAGGGCCGGCCGCGGTGATTCAAGGGCTGCACGATTTGTTGCGCGGAATCGAGCCTTTGGCCGCTCCTTCTCGGCTGGCGGCTTAGTCGCCGGCCGCTGTCGGCCCGCTCCTCCGAAGCCATCTTGCGGCGCCGTTGCGCTGGCAGGGCAGGGGGCCTATCTACCTACGGGCTGCCGAGCGCTATAATCTTGGGCAACGCCGGCGACGCGCTCTCGACTTTGCTTGCCCGCGTGCGACATACCCACTTCGACCGGATCGCGCGGCGGCCCGGCTGGTTCGTAATAGTAGCTCTATGATTATCCCCGCTTCGTTGTTGTTCGATTCGGAACGTCGTCCCCGCAATCTAGCGCAGCTGCGCTCGTCGGGTTGGGTGAGCAATACGGTAAAACAAGAGATTCACGACAACTTCTTGCGAAAGTTGAAATCTGGCGAGGAACTTTACCCGGGGATCATCGGCTTCGACGATACCGTACTGCCGGAGTTGAACATCGCGCTACTTGCTCAACACGACCTGCTCTTCCTCGGCGAGAAGGGGCAAGCGAAGAGTCGGTTGATGCGGCTCGTGAGCAGCTTTCTCGACGATGCGATTCCGTACATCGACGACCCGGCGATTCCGCTGCACGACGACCCGTATCGTCCGATCACCAAGCGGGGACGTGTGTTGGTCGATACCTCGCCGCCGGACGATGTGCCGATTGCGTGGTGGCGCCGCGAAGATCGCTACGCTGAGCGGCTTTCGCCCGGCACGAAGTTCGCCGACATCATTGGCGAGATCGATCCGGCGAAGCTCGCGCAAGGCGTGAGCATGAGCGCCGAGGACGCGCTCCACTTCGGCCTGATCCCGCGGATGCATCGCGGGATCTTCGCGATGAACGAGTTGCCGGAACTGGACGAACTTGTGCAAGTCGGCCTGTTCAACATCCTCGAAGAGCGCGACGTGCAGATCCGCGGCTATCCCGTGAAGTTCGACATCGACGTGATGATTCTCTTCAGCGCGAACCCGGCGACGTACAATCGCTCAGGGAAGGTGATCCCGCAGCTGAAAGACCGCATCGGGTCGATCATTCATACGCACTATCCGCTGGAACGCGATCTAGGCGTGCGGATCCTCGAGCAAGAGGTCGATCAGCCGAAACCCGTCGTCGACGACTCGCACGACGAAGAAGCGAGCCGGGCCGTCCCCGACCCCGGCGCCCCCGACGTCGTCGTCCCCTACTTCATGAAGGAACTGATCGAGGAAATCAGCCGCGCCGCGCGGACTTCGAAGTACGTCGACCACGAGTCGGGCGTGAGTGCTCGTCTGTCGCTCTCCAACTACCGCACGATGCTCGCCTCCGCCCGCCATCGCGCCGCGGTGCTCGGCGAATCGCCCGCTGTGCCGCGGATCAGCGATCTCGGGCACCTCTACGCCTCGTCGCTCGGCAAGCTAGAGCTCGACCTGATGGGGACGCATCAGATGAGCGAGCGGCAGGTGCTCGACGCGGTGATGGCCGAGGCGATCGCCACGGTCTTTAGCGAGTACGTCGACAAGCATGGCCTCGCCGAGATTGGGCAGATCTTCAGCGAAGGGGTGAAGATCGAGGTCGGCGACATGCTCCCGTCGTCGCACTATGCCGATTTGGTAAAGCGCGTGCCGCCGATCTGGGACAAGGCGTTCGAAGTGAACGCCAGCCAAGACCCCGCCGTGCGGGCGGCGTGCATCGAGTTCGTCCTCGCAGGTCTGTACGCTACTGACCGCATCAGCCGCAGCCAGCGGCATGGGCGGATTACTTACGAGATTTGAACGCTGCTCAAGTGACTCACGCCGTCACTAACGGCAGGAAGTCGTCGACGGCGGTGGCCTGTAGGAGGTTCGCATCGCTGCAGAGGGCGTTGAGCTTCGCGAATCGTTCCGCGCCGATTTTGGGGGCAATGCTCTGCTCGAACTTCTTCAGCAAGAGCGGAATGCCCTCCGCGCGGCGCTCGCGGTGGCCGATGGGGACGCTCACTTCGACGCGCTCGGTGTGCGTGCCATCGGTGAACGTCACTTGGATTGCGTTGCCGATGTAGCGTTTGTCGGCGTCGTAGTAGTCGCGGGTGAACGTCGGGTTCTCGACGACCCGCATCTTGGCTCGTAGCGCGTCGATGCGGAGATCGCCGGCGACGGCATCGTCGTAGTCTGACGCGACGAGGCGGCCGAAGATCAGCGGCACGGCGGCCATGTACTGGATGCAGTGGTCGCGGTCGGCGGGGTTGGCGAGCGGGCCGGTCTTATCGATGATCCGCACGCCCGGCTCCTGCGTTTCGATGGTAATCGATTCGATCTGGTCGAGCCGATCGCGCACCGCGGGGTGGAGACGCATGGCCGCTTCGACGGCGGTTTGGGCGTGGAACTCGGCGGGGAACGAAATCTTGAACAGGACATTCTCCATCACGTAGCTCGCAAGCGGGCGGGCGAGCGTCACCGGCTTGCCTTTGAACAGCACGTCTTGAAAGCCCCACGTCGGCGTGCTCATCGCGGCGGGATAGCCCATCTCGTCGGTGAGGGCGATCAGCGCGAGCCGCACCGCGCGGCTCGTGGCGTCGCCGGCGGCCCAGCTCTTGCGCGAGCCGGTGTTGGGGGCGTGGCGGTAGGTGCGGAGGGCGCCGCCGTCGATCCAGGCGTTGGAGACGGCATTGAGCGTCTGCTCGCGATCGCCGCCCAACAGTTGCGTCGCGACGGCGGTCGAGGCGATGCGGACGAGTAGGACGTGATCGAGCCCCACGCGATTAAAACTGTTCTCCAGCGCGAGCACGCCTTGGATCTCGTGGGCCTTGATCATCGCGGTCAGCACGTCGCGCATCGTGAGCGGCGCGCGGCCGGCCGCGCGGTGGCGGCGGCTGGCGTAGTCGGCGGCGGCGAGAATGGCGCCGAGGTTATCGGAAGGATGGCCCCACTCGGCGGCGAGCCACGTGTCGTTGAAGTCGAGCCAGCGGACGAGCGCGCCGATGTTGAACGCCGCCATCACTGGCTCAAGTTCCCAACTGCAGCCGGGTACCCGCGCACCGCCGGGGAGCGTGGCGCCAGGCACGACGGGGCCTAGCAGCTTCGTGCAGGCGGGGTAATCGAGCGCCTGAAACAAGCAGGCGAGCGAGTCGAGCATACAGTAGCGGGCCGTGTCGTACGCGAGGTCGCTGTCGATCCGGGCGCTCAGCGCGTAGTCGGCAATATCGACGAAGAGCTGATCGGGAGCGGGGCGCTTGGCGGATTTGTAGTCGTGAGCTGACATCTGTTACGTTCCAATAAAATTTAACCGCCAAGGACGCCAAAAAAATACGGGGAGATTTACCACGAAACACACGAAGCACACTAAAACCTTGCTAACGCTTTCTCTGCGTCTCCGCGCCTCTGCGAGAGATCCTAAATAAGAAATGTCTCACGCAGAGGCGCGGAGACGCAGAGGGAAGGCGGCGGAGTCTCTCATTTGGCGTGCTTCGTGTGTTTCGTGGTAAAAATGCATTCCCTCTAAATCATCGCTTCTCGATCGGCACGAACTTGCGGTGGTCGATGCCGACGTATTCCGCGGCGGGGCGGATGAGTTTGTTGTCGGCGCGTTGTTCTTTGATGTGAGCGCACCAGCCGCTGACGCGGGCGACGGCGAACAGCGGGGTGAACAGCGGCGTCTCGATGCCGACGAAGTGGTACGCGCTCGCGCAGTAGAAGTCGGCGTTGGGGAAGAGCCGTTTCTCGTCGCGCATCAGTTGTTCGATCGCTTCCGACACGGGATACAAGTAGCCGTCCGCGGCATCGACGGCGAGCTGATGCGACCAGTGCTTGAAAACGTCGTTGCGCGGGTCGCGGTGCTTGTAAACGGCGTGGCCGAAGCCCATCACCTTTTCTTTGCGGGCGAGCATCGCGCGGACGGCGGCAACCGCCTCGGCTGGTTCGCGGAACTGCTCGATGAGGGCCATCGCCGCCTCGTTGGCGCCGCCGTGGAGCGGGCCGCGGAGGGCGCCGATCGCGCCGGTGACGCACGAGTAGAGGTCCGACAGCGTGCCGGCGATGACGCGGGCCGTGAACGTTGAGGCGTTGAATTCATGCTCCGCGTAGAGCGTGAGCGACGCCTCAATAAACCGGCGGTGTTCGTCGCTCGGTTCGCGGCCAGTGAGTAGTCGCAGCACTTGGCCGGCGATCGTGGCGTCGGGCGTGGCCGTGTCGATGCGCTCGCCGAACCGTGTGAAGCGATACCAGTAGCCAAGCATCGACGGGAGCGAGGCGAGCAGTCGCTCGGCCGCGGCGTCTTGCTCGGCGAAACTTTGCTCGGGATAGAGCGTGCCGAGCGTCGAGCAACCGGTGCGGAGAACGTCCATCGGATGGGCGTCGCTAGGGATCCGTTCGAGCACATCACACAGCGGCGTCGGCAGCGCTCGCATGCCGCGGAGGCGCTGTTCGAACTTGTCGAGTTCGCTGCGGGTTGGCAGCTCGCCGTAGAGGAGCAGGTATGCGGTCTCTTCAAAGACGGCGTGCTGGGCGAGGTCTTCGACGTCGTAGCCGCGGTAGCGAAGGTTATCGCCGCCGGCGCCGACGGTCGAGAGGCTGGTCGTCCCCGCGACGACGCCGCGGAGGCCAGATTGGATCGGACTCTCTGCCATCGCTCACTTCTCCGGGTAGAGCTGATCGAGGAGTTGTTCGTAGCGGTGATAGTCGAGCACCGCGTACAACTCATCGCGAGTTTGCATCTGGTCGACGACGCTCTGCTGCGTGCCGTCGCGGCGGATCGCGGCGTAGACCGACTCGGCGGCGCGGTTCATCGCACGGAACGCCGAGAGGGGGTAGAGGGCGAGCCGCACGCCGGCCGCGGCGAGTTCCTTGGTCGTCAGCAGCGGCGTCTTGCCGAACTCGGTAATGTTGGCGAGGACCGGGACCTTTACGGCCGCGGTGAACTTGCGGTAGTCGTCGAGCGTCGTGAGGGCTTCGGCGAAGATCATGTCGGCGCCGGCGGCGACGTAGCGGTTCGCGCGGTCGATGGCGGCGGGAACGCCTTCGCTCGCGACCGCGTCGGTGCGGGCCATGACGACGAACGCGGCGTCGCGGCGGGCGTCGACGGCGGCCTTCAAGCGGTCGCACATCTCGGCAGCGTCGACGAGTCCCTTACCGGGGCGATGGCCGCAACGTTTGGCGGCGATTTGATCTTCGAGGTGAAGCCCGGCGACGCCGGCGCGTTCGAACTCGCGGACGGTGCGTTGAATGCCGAGAGCGGAGCCGAAGCCAGTGTCGGCGTCGACGAGCAGCGGCAGGTCGGTGCGGCTAGTGATGCGACGGGCGTCTTCGCAGACTTCGGCGAGGTTCGTGACGCCGAGATCGGGGAGGCCGAACGAGGCGTTGGCGACCCCAGCGCCGGAGAGGTAGAGGGCGCGGAAGCCGGCCCGTTCGGCGAGCAAGGCGGCGTAGGCGTTGATGACGCCGGCCACTTGCAGGGGGCGTTCAGCTTCGAGGGCCGCGCGAAAACGTTCTCCGGGTGACGCCACGACGGTTGCCTCGCTGCTAGATCGAACGATGAAACGAAAAAACACCGCGAGCGACGCCGCCGAATGGCTTCGGCGACGCCGCTGCGGTGATTCTAACGGATCGACTGCTGGGGGAGAATCTGTCTCTTGGTGTCGTTCGCGCTTCCCCGCGCGAGTCGCTCCGAAAGATTCGCAACGTCACATGGCAAGCCTCTTCCAGTTCCTTTGGCGTAGCCCGCCACTCTGACGCCGATGTTGCGCCCCCCTTTGGAAACGCAGGATGCTTATCAATCAATGGTGTCCAGAATCCACATCGGCGCCAGAGCGGCGGGCTACGGTTGGCTTGGTTGGTTTTGTTTAATGTTCCTCGTGGTTTGCGGGGCCAATTTTCATCGTGCTCCTCCCCCGAGATTCAGCGCTACGTATGGCGATGTCTATCGGGATGGAGGCTTACCCCCGGGCGGAGCCCGGGGCTAGGGGGACGGATACGCGACGTAGTAATAGTTGATGATGTCGTGCGGCAGTTGTTCGACGCGGACGTCGTTGAAGCCGGCTTCGTCGAGCATTTGCAGTGCGAGTTCCTTGCCCCACGCGGCGCCGAGGCCCGGGCCGCCGCCGGCCAGCGACACGCTCATGCAGTGCATGCAGGAGATTGTGTAGAGGAACGGACCGACGGGGTGATTCATGTTGCCGTGCACGCAGCTGGCCGCGCCGATGTCTTGCATCAGGAACAAACCATCGGCTCGCAGGGCGCGACGGATGTTCGCCAATACGCGGTCGGGCGCCGGTTGATCGTGGATTGCGTCGAACGCCAGGACCAAGTCAAAGTCGTCGGTCGCGTCCCACTTCGCGGCGTCGGTGCATTCGAACCTTAGGTTCGTTAGCCCGAGCTCCGCCGCTTCGGCGTTGGCCGCGCGAATCGTCTCCTCGCTGCAATCCACCCCGGTGAAGCGGCTGTTCCGAAAACGCTTCGCCAGGTGAATCAACGCCTTGCCGCGCCCGCAGCCGACGTCGACCGCATCGATGCCGCGATGTAATTCTTCAATCAGTCCCGGCACGAGCGGGAGGATGTGGTCGTCGAGTCCGCCGACGACGGTTTGGTTGCTCTCCTCGGCCATCACTTCGTGGAAGCGGCCGTACGCGGAATAGGGGACGCCTTGGCCGTGCGTGAAGGCGTCGACGATTTTATCTTCAACACTGCCCAGGACCGCGAACCATTGCGCCACGGAAGCAAGGTTATTGGGGCTCGCGGCCCTGGTCAGCAAGGCCGCCCGCTCAGCGGGAAGCCAGTATCGATGTGTGTGAGGGTTGTGCGAAACAACGCCGCCGGTGGTCATGGCGCCGAGCCATTCGCGAACGTATCTCTCGTTGAGGCCGGTCACCTCGGCGATTTCGGTACTCGTCGATGGATCGAGGTCGGCAAGCTTGTCGAACAGTCCCGTGCGATGGCCGATGGAAATCATCAATGCCAGCGCGGCGTCGTTGTAAACGTTGAGGAGCCGTTCGGCGAAGACTTGCACTTTCTGAGCGCCGTCTTGCTCTTCGCGGGATAGTTCGTTCATCGCGTGACGAAGCTCGCGGTCGTCGAGTTCGCTGTCGACGATGGTGTCTGCGGTGGCCATGAAAATCCTTTAACCTCTGCTCTTCGTGAACCGTGCGATCATGGCCGGCAGGCAACTCGGCGATCGTGGAGGAGCTGAATTGCATTTGGCGTGCCAGTTGATTGTGGCTCGCAGCGGAAGCTGGTTTTCCCGGGCTTTTCCTGTGGCGGCGCGCAGCGGGTTGGTTGTGCCGTGGGCCGTGAGCGGCGGATGGCACAAGCCGCGGTTCATCGTGAGACGACGAATCTCATTTTGAGCGGCGATTTTGTCGCCGGCCGCCTTTTTGTCGCGAAGGCCGTTTTTGGCGACAGAATTCTAAGATGTTAGTGCTGCTGGAGTTGGCGTGTCGTCTGGCTTGTCTCTGACGCGTTTGCGTTCCCGCGTATGCAGTTAGAATGCGGGGCATGCTAGGTGCGATTCTCTATTTCATGGTGGCCTCGACGATTGTCTCCCTGTTCATTTACTCGCAGATAAGAGGGCGATCTGAGTGGAGAGGCATGGCATCGAGGCATAAGGCGGCCTGCATTGTGGTGATGCCGATTGCAGTCGCCATTATGGTTCTGTTCATGATTCCGGTGATGCTTCTGGCCAGCGTCGTCAGCATCATTGGTGGCACGTACGCCCTCGCTCGGCTCGTGCTATTAGGGACGCGGCCGCCACCTAAAGCTTTCGATGATCCTGACTTGGAGGCGAGGAGCGACTGAGCTTAAGTGCGCCCCGCCTTCTCGATTTAAAGTTTTCATCGGGTGTGTTCGTGTGTTCAGTGTGTGGCATTCAGCCTAGCAAAGTCAGTGGCCGAAATCAGCAATAAAGTTTCCAGAAATTTCCGCTGGTGAAGACGCGTTCGCGGCGGGTAAAATTGTCGCCGGTGTTGAGCAGGTTCAATGGGCGATGGCTATGGATGGTGAACTGCAGATTCGGGCGCTGGGACGTGACGAGATGGCGTTGCCGCTCGATTGGGCGGCGCGGGAAGGTTGGAATCCGGGGTTGCGTGATGCGGAGTGTTTTTTCGCCACCGATGGTGGCGGCTTTTTGGTGGGGGAGCTGGCCGGCGAGGCGATTGGGACGATCTCGGCGGTGCGCTATGGCGACGCGTTTGGGTTTATTGGGTTTTACATCGTGCGGCCGGACGTGCGCGGACGCGGATATGGGATGCAGTTGTGGCGCGCGGCGATGGAGCGGCTGGCTGGGCGGAACGTTGGGCTCGACGGCGTGGTGGCGCAGCAGGCGAACTATGCCAAGTCGGGGTTTCGGTTGGCGCATCGCAATGTGCGTTACCAGGGAACCGCTGTTAGCGAGGGGAGCGTCCTCGGTCAAACGCCGTCGCGCTGCGAGATCGTGCCGATGAGCGAAGTCGCGCTGAGTGATGTCGCCGCGTACGACCGGACGGTCTTTCCGGCGTCGCGCGAAGAGTTTCTCGCGGCGTGGCTGCCGCAGTTGCAGGCCGGTGCTTGGGCGGCGGTCGATGCGAATGGCGTGCGTGGGTTCGTCGTCGTGCGGCCTTGTCGGCACGGTTGGAAGATCGGGCCGTTGGCGGCTGATGATCTCGGCGTGGCGCGGCAACTCTATGCTGCGGCCGCCGCGCATGCGGGGCAGGGGGCGACGCTATTTCTGGATGTGCCGGAGCCGAACCATGCGGCGGTGCAGTTGGCGCGTGAGTTAGGGATGACGCCGGTGTTTGAGACGGCGCGGATGTATACGGGCGCCGCTCCTCAGGTCGAGTTGGCGAAGTTGTTTGGCGTGACTTCGTTCGAACTGGGGTGACGAATTCAGAGCAGAGGTCGTTGCGCGGCGGGGCGTGTGCACTAGTCGAGCTTGTTTGACGAACTGTTCACCGTGAGACGTTTGCGCTGGATCTCGGTGAGCCGACGAAGATTATTCTGGGTGATTTGACGAAGGGAAATAGCCGGAGGCCAGCGGCCTCCGGGAATGTAGAGCGACTGAGGCTGGTGATTCTTGTTTGGTTCCGCTTCAATAGCGGGATGCAAATTTCTTCACTCGACCACCTGGTGCTGACTGTCGTCGACATTGAAGCGACGCTCGCGTTCTATGCGACGGCACTCGGGATGACGGCGGTCACCTTCGGCGAAGGTCGGCGGGCGCTCGCGTTCGGTGCGCAGAAGATTAATCTGCATGAAGCGGGACGCGAGTTCGAACCGAAGGCTGCGCGGCCGACGCCGGGGTCGGCGGATCTTTGCTTCCTGACCGACGTGCCGTTGCCCGAAGTGATTGCGCATCTCTCAGCCTGCGGCGTCGCAGTCGTCGAGGGGCCAGTCGCACGAACGGGCGCGATGGGGCCTATCTGTTCGGTCTACGTGCGCGACCCGGACGGAAATCTGGTTGAGATTGCGAACCAAACCACGGCCACGATTGACGATTGAAAAACAGATGCACCTTCGTGAAGGAACGCCGGCCGACTGGGATCGCCTACTCGAAATCTGGGAGGCGTCGGTGCGGGCGACTCACGCTTTCTTGAGCGAGGAAGATATCGCGGCGCTACGGCCGGAAGTGCGGGATGCGGCGTTGCCGGCGCTGGAACTATGGGTGCTGTGCGGCGACGATGGCGAGCTGCTCGGCTTCATGGGGCTCGATAGCGCCAAGCTAGAGGCGCTGTATATCGCGCCGAGCAGCAGCCGGCGCGGCGGGGGGCGGATGCTGGTCGAGCGCGCCCGACGGTTGAAGGGGCCGTTGGCGGTGGACGTCAACGAGCAGAATCCCGCGGCGTTGCGATTCTACGAGGCGATGGGGTTTCGCGTGTGCGGACGGTCGCCGCTTGATAGCGCCGGGCGGCCGTTCCCGTTGTTACACTTGGTTGAGTAGGCTCTGCCCTAAAACGTCTTGATTGGAATTGGAACGCCGGAACGAACGCTCGAAAGCGAAAGCAACGTCCCAGCGGGACGACCGACAATAGCTCAGCAATTCATTGCTGGGCTATTGTCGAATCTCCCTCCGGGAGACGAAGGCGCGACTCGCTCGAAACGTGCTTTTGGGGCAAAGCCTAGAGCGCCGGCAATGCATCGAATGCGGCGTCGAACTCTTGAAGCTCCACTTCCGTTGCTGCGGAAGCATCGAGCTCGTCGGCGGGCAATTCTTCGATAAGGCCAGAACTGGTTGTGTGTTGCGAGCGGAGGCGCGGCGACCACGCTTGATCGAATGCGTGATGCGTCCGTCGCGAGGGAGCGTCGAACCAGCGTTCGCGGCGGATGGCGAGCAATGGGGCGTTCGGCGGCAGTGACGATTCCGTCCTCCAGCCCGCAAGAGAGGCGAAGGCGGCGTCGACCGTGAGGGAATCGCCCTCGTCGGCAGCAGCGGCACTGAGCGTTGGCGTCTCGTTTTCGGCTAGCAGTGACGCGACTGCAGCGGGCGACACCTCGGACAACGGCGTCGAAGCGGCTGACGCGCTGGCGGCAGCGGTGCTACTGGGCGTGGCACTGGGCGCCACGTCGCCGAACCGAGCTTTCCAAATGTCGAGATCGATGTTGTTGATCACGCCGTCCTGCGAGCCGTCGGCGCCGCTGCCGATCGGGGTCACGGCGTCGCCGTAGGTGCGCTGCCACGCGAGGAAGTCGGCCCCGTCGACGACCGAGTCGCCCGTGTAATCGCCGGCGAGGTAGGTTGTGTACGACATCTCGACCAACGGCGACCAGGCGCCTGTCGAGGTGCGGAAGCGCGCGCGGATCGTCACATCGCTGTTGAGTGCGAATGGGCTAACGTAGGGCTGAACGGCAGCCGAGGGGTTGATCGCGCCGCCGACCAGCCGCGGATCGGTCTGGCCGTCGGTCGTGTAATAAATGCTCCCCCCGCCGACGGACGCGAGCGACAGCAGCGAACCAAACGGAACGCGATTGGACGTGAGACTGAACGCGGGGATCGCGACGTACAAACCATCCGCTCGCAGTTGTCCCAGCACCGTGCTGCTGCGACTGCGGAAGTAGGTGTTGCGCAGCCAGTTGATCTCGGTTTGCCAAGTTGATTTGTTGTAGGGGACGGCCACCTTGGAATCTCCCCATCGCGCCGCTTCGGCGATGATGGCGGGTTCGACTTGCGCGATGCGCTGATTCATCAGCGCGACGCTCGCCTGCGGCGTCATCGGTCCGCCGTTGAAGAAGTATTCTTGGACCTTCTCAATGAACCGCTGTCGGTACTCGGGGTGCGACAATAAGTCTTGGTGGAGATAGGTCGGATTAAAGTAGTAGAGACTGTTTTGATTGCCGTTGTTGAAGGGGCCGGTGCGATCGATGTTCTGCGTGCTATGCCCTTGCCCCTCGGCGCCGAGCGAGTGCTCGTTGTCGTGAATGAAGAACTGGAAGCCCTCGTCCGCTGCGGTGCGATTGTAAATGCCGAACCAGTTGTTCGCTTGGTTGTCGCCCAGGAAACGCGAAAGGCTGGAGTCGTAGCCGCCCGTGTAGAAGATGATCAGCATGTAGTTGATCAAATTGTCGGCGTCGAGCAGCACGGGAAGCGACGGGTTGCGCGTGCCGTCGGGATTCAATCCCTGCAAGGTGTAGTAGTTGTTCGCGTTCGTCGTCGGGTTGACGGCTAAATTCTGCGCCAATTGGTAGAGTTGCTGGAACGCGGCGTCGTTGCCGGCGTCCATCTGATAGCCGAGACCGTCGTTCCAACCTGACTTCACGACGTCGTAATCGGCTTCGTCGCCGCCGAGATAAGTCTCGCCGTAGAACTCTTCGACGCGTTCCTGGGTTTGATAGATCCCCCAGTAAACGCCGTTGAGGTAGAGGTGGTAGTAGCGGCTGCGGGTGTAGGGATCGCCGAGTTCGCGCTGCATGTCGCGGCCGAATACTTCGCGAACGAACGAGTTGAGCGGATTGCCGTCGAACGACCAGGAGTAGTTCTGATCGGTGCGTAGATCGATGACGTCGAACTCGCTGGCGCCTTCGTCGCCGAACAGCGGGTAGTCCAGCTTGCCGTCGCCGTACTCGCTGCGGAAGTAGAGGCGAAGCGAATGTTTGGGGTTGGCGCCGCTGCGGCTGTATCCGCCGCGGATGCGCAGCCCCGCGTTGACGGCAAAGCCCTCCGAACCGTCGGGGTTGAGGAGTTCGGCCGATGCGGCGCGTTCCCAACTACGGCCGTCGTTGTAGGCGTTAACGTAGATGCCGGTCGACGGGTCGAAGAGGTTCGCCAAGTCGGTGGTGATCGACAGCGAAGGAAGCGACGCCAGCGAGTCTTTGATCGCCTGCGCGCCATACAGGTTGACGATGTCGGGATCGATGCCGTAGTTGATCTCTTGGCCGTTGACGCCGCTCGCAGGCCAGCCGGCGGGGATTTGCCCCAGCGGAGACTGATTGATCACGTCGCCGAGGAAGAGATAGGTGCTCGATTCGATGAACGACGGCTTGAAGCCGGTCTTGAACGCGATGGCTCGCAGCGTCGTCGTGGCTGTGATGGTGATCGGGCCGGTGTAGAACGTGCCGTTCGTCGGAACGAGCGCGGCGTTGACCATGGGCGTCGAGCCGTTGGTGGTGTAAACAATGACGGCGCCGGGGGTGGCGCTCAAGATGGAAACGAGCTGCGCAGCATCGTACAGGCCGTGCGGCACGCTGAACGTCGGGGTCGCGGCGAAACCGGCGGTCGGTGCGGCGATGTTGGCGTAACCAGGCGTCGGCGTTTCGAAGAAGCCGATGTTCTCCGGCGAAGTGATTTGTGCGCCGAAGCCGACAAGGATGGGCGTCAGCAGCATGTCGCTGCCGGCGGCAAGGTTGAGGGCGTGAATGGCGAGCACGTTTTGGCCGAGGCGGAGCTGTGGAATCGCTGCGCTGACGTCGAACTCCTGGTACAGCTTCGACTGTGCGTCGTCATGGGCGGCGGTTGCTTGCGAGTCCCAGCGGGTAACGTCGGGGGCGTTGGATTCGGCGATCTCCACGCCATTCAGGTAAGCGCGGAAGCCGTCGTCGTACTTCATCCGCAGCTTGAGCTGATGGATCCCCGAGAAATTGGCGAGATCGAACGCCATACGGACGTAGAGCGAGCCGATGCCTGAGGGAACCGTCGTGGCGATATCGGCGACATAGTTGACGGCGTCGCCGGGATTGTTTTCGTAACCAAGGCCAGTGGGGCCGACGATGTTGAAGGCCGCGTCGTTGAAGCCGACGCTCGTCCAGGTCGCGTCGTAAACGCTGGAGGTCGGCGACCAAGCCTTCGCGGTTGCCCCGGCGTCGATGAGGGTGACGCTGGAGCCGAGGGCCGTCATCCCGCGACCGTAAGAGACGTCTTCCGTTTGGGCGGGGAACTTTGGCGCGAACTGGTCGATGATCGTCACGCCGTCGGCGGCGACGAGGCCGAGATACTCGCCGTCGGCGCTGAGGTTGAAGCTGGTATGAATCTCGCCGTTCGGCTTCACCATGTTCTTGCTGGACGCGAAGACGATCCGAAAGCCGCCGCCGGCGATCGACGAACCCGCGGGGAAGGTCCATTTCGAGAGATTGTTGGCGTTGTCGGTGAGCTTCATCCCGCTCAGGTCGACCGCCTCGGCGCCGGGGTTGAAAATCTCCACCCAATCGGAGGAGTCGCCGTCGTAGTCGTGGAGGCTCTCGTCGTTCGAGGCGACGATCTCCGTGATGCGCAGCATCGACGCATCGAGCGGCCAGCGCGGTTCAAGGAGTTCGAGTCCGAGGCGGCGCGCGTTTTCGGATGAGCGAGCGGGAGGCCGTTGGCGCATGAAGTTCAGTGTGTTGGTGGTGCAGGAAGAGGTACGCCAGCGGAATTAGCTGTTCGCGCGGCCGCGGGAATTCGGCGAGGAGACCTCCATCGTAAGGAGCGGCGACGGGGTTTGCTATGCGGTTGGCAGGGTGAGAGCTACTGTTGCGGAGCATCGAGATAGTGAAGGGATGCCGGTAGCGCTTTGAAGTTCGAGCGATGACGAGCCGTTTGACCGGGCGCGCGGCCTGCAGCTCGCGCTCAAATGGGCTCACTCTGGATCGGGACCTCGACGCTGGGGCATTGTCTCCTCTTGCTAGCAGCTACCGGACGGACGCGCCCGTCCACAAGGTCGTCCCAAGCTCTCAACCGCCTGTCAAACTTGCGCGGTTATGCCGGTTGTTTGTCGCATCTCCTAGTGGGATCAAGTGTTACAGCCGTTTCGAGCTGCCCCCGGCTAATCCACCCTGCCGATATTTTGGTCATCGCCTGTATGACCCGGACCCTCGTGGGTACTCGAAAATGGATTTTCGACGTTACTCGGTGCAACCTGCCAGCGGCTCCCGCCGGCATCATCCCTTGGTTGTTGCCGTTTGTTGGGGACTCTCGTGCATGACGCTCATGAGCGGCTGCATGACGAGCTGCAAAGAGTACTTCCAGAATGGGTTCAAAGTCGGCCCGAACTACTGCAAGCCGGCCGCGCCTGTGGCCGAGCACTGGATTGATTACGCGGATGCTCGCGTCATCAGCCAGCCGCAGAACAACTGGGCGTGGTGGTCGACGTTCAACGACCCCATTCTCAACGAGCTGATTCAGACCGCCTCGCAGCAAAACCTCACGCTGCGGCAGGCTGGTTTCCGCGTCATGGAAGCCCGCGCGCTCGATGCGTATGCTCGCGGCAATCTGTTCCCGCAATCGCAAACAGGCTTCGGCGGTTACCAACGTAACCTGTTGAGCGAGCAGGTTGGGTTCACCGGCGGCGGCGGCGGCGGTTTGCCAGGCATCTCTCGCGAGTTCAGCGTTTGGACCTTGGGCACGCAGTTCCAGTGGGAACTCGACTTCTGGGGTCAGTTCCGCCGGTCGATCGAAGCGGCCGACGCGCAGCTTGACGCGTCGATTGAAGATTACGACGACGTACTCGTGATTCTGATCGCCGACGTCGCTTCGGCGTACGTCGACGTGCGGACGCTGGAACAACGGCTCCGTTACGCTCGCCAAAACGTCGAGAGCCAGAGCGGCTCGCTGCGTTTGGCTGAAGACAAACAACAAGCGGGCGTGTCGAGCCAGCTCGACGTGTCGCAAGCTGTTACGAACGTGTCGCAAACGGAAGCGACGATTCCGCAGTTCGAAGCCGACCTGCGTCGTGCTGAGAACCGCCTCTGCACGCTCATGGGCATGCCGCCGCAAGACATCAAGGCGGTGCTCGCTGGTCCGGGCGGCATCCGTCCGATCCCGACGGCGCCCGCGGAAGTGGTGCTCGGCATCCCGGCCGACCTGGTTCGCCGTCGTCCCGACGTCCGTCGCCAGGAACGGTTGGTCGCTCAACAAAGTGCGTTGATCGGCGTCGCCGAAGCCGACCTCTACCCGGCGTTCTCGATCACCGGTCAGATCTTCGTCCGAGCCAGCCAGTTCCAAAACTTGTTCCTGTCGAGCGCTACGGGCGGCAACGTCGGCCCGACGTTCAGCTGGAATATTTTCAACTACGGCCGTATTCGCAACTTGGTCGCCGCGGAAGAAGCCCGCTTCATGCAACAAGTGTCGCAGTACCAACAAACGGTGCTCGATGCGAATCGCGAAGCGGAAGACGCGATCGTCCAGTTCTTGCAAGCTCAGGAGCAGGTTCGCATCTTGCGGACCGGCGTCGCCGCGGCGGCTCAATCGCGTGACCTCGTGAACGAGTTGTACCAAGGCGGTCAGGCGGACTTCGGTCGCGTGTTCGTCGCCGAACTCTTCCTCGTGCAACAACAAGACGCCCTTGCGGTGTCCGAAGGGACCGTGGCCCGCAGCCTAGTGGAAATCAACCGGGCCTTAGGCGGCGGTTGGCAGATTCGCTTGAACGGGGCCCCGCCAATCGAGCTGCCGCCGGTGGAAGAGATTCAACCGGAGCAGGTCAACGGCGATGGAGCCAACGTGCCGACGCCAGTCGATCCAAACGCCGCGACGGACGAGGCGGATGGAGACCCTGCGTTGGAGCCGACGCCGGCGATCGATTTGCCTGAAAAGTTCAACGGGCAGAGCGAACTGCCGGAAGTGAAGTAAGGCGGCAGGCTAGGTGATCAGTGATCGGTGATTAGATGCTGTGAGTTGGTTGGAGCGTAGCGTATGTCGATTGAATCGATCTTGAAGTCGCGGACTGCGGTGCTGGCGATCCTCGCGGTGACGATCGCCGTGGCGGCGGCTGGGCGGCGGGCGTACGGCGAGGAGCCGATCACGCTGCAGCAGCCGACGACGACGCTCGTGGTGAAGGCGAGCGCCGAGCGGAGCCCGCTGCGGCGGAACGAATCGTCGATCATGCGAAAGGAATCGAGCCAGCGTGTGGCCATGCTGCAGCCGACGCCGCCGGTCGCTCCTACGGCCCCCGTTGTTCCCGCGTCGCCGCCTGCCGCACCGGTCGTGAATCAACCTGCCGCGATGCAGCCAGCCGGCGTGGGAGCTCCTTTCACTCCGCACTACCTCTGCTTGTGCCCGCCGTACTGCGGCAAGCCGATGCCGTGCGTCGATTGCTGCTACAAGTGCTGTCCCGATTGCTACTGCTCAAAGCCGATGCCATGTCCGAACCCGTGCTACAACTGCACGTGCGACGACTACTGCGCGAAGCCGATGCCGTGCAACTTTCCGAAGCCGCTGTGCGGTCCGTGCGGACCGTGCCGGAAGTCGGAACCGTGCCCGTTGTATACGCCGTGGCCAGCGCGTGGGCCGTGCATCACGCACTAGATTGCATCGCCTCTCTATCCCCGGGCTCCGCCCGTCGATAGAAGGCATTCTACGAAGCCGCGAGCACTGTTCGCCGCCATACTCGCTGCGTCACAACGCAAGCGAGACCGCCGGCAGCGAGTAGAACCGCCGGCATGGGCTCGGGGACTTCGCTGACGGTTACACCGGCTGCTGGTGCGCCGAAATTGGCTCGCCAGATCGCGAGGTCGGCGCCGTCGACGCGGCCGTCGCCGTTGGCGTCGGCGCTAAGATCGAACGGCTGCGACGCCGAGTTCTGCCAGATGATGAAATCGGCGCCATCGACGATGCCGTTGCCGTTGAAGTCGCCGCGCGACTCATTGAACGGGCCGATTTCGAATAGGACTTCCTGGTAGTCCGCCACGCCGAGGTTGGCGCCCGCCTGATCGCTGTTTCCCCACTGGACGTTGCTGGGGTGGTTGGCGAGCAAAATCCCGTCCCAGGTGCTGTCGAGGACCACGCCGTCGACGGAGAACGCAACTGTCGCCGTCTGCGGCGTGTTGATGAACTGAAAACGATGGAGCGCGGCCGTACCGAGTCCGTTGTTTGTGAGTTGATACGAGCGCGTCGTCTCGTCGTGAAGCGTGACGCGGAGATCGCCGCCAGCGGTCAGGTCGAGCATCATGTGGTAGGCGCGGCCGCCGAGGAAGGCCGACATGCCGAGGTTCGGCCCGCCGCCGAAATCGTTGACGTAACGGATCGTGCTGCTCATGCGCCAACCGTTGACGGCGATTCGCGTCAGGTCGGGCGAAAGAAAATCGGTGACGTAAATCGAGTTCGGCAGAGAGGCGCGTTGATCGGTGACGCGCCAGGCGTTGAGGCCGGAGCCGCCCGTATTGACCGTCCCGACGCCGGCGGGGCCGATTGCACCGCTGTTGAGGTCGTACCAACCCCACAGTTCGGGACTCCAAACTTTGGCGGGGGTGCTCGTCGGGGTCGTGGGGCCGGCGTGGTACTCGGCGTAGACCGAACTGGCTTCGGCCGTCGCCGGCAGCAGCCCGACGGCTAGCGCAGCGGACGCGGTCCAGGTGAAAACTCGGCTCATGAAAATCAACTCCGCACTTCTCGTTCCGGAAGAAGAGTCGGCAGGCCGGGAGCATCGTCCGGCGACCTGCGGGCGGAGGATTTTTTCAGGCCGAGCCGCGCGAGGCAATGGCAATTGACGAGGGCGTTGTCCGCCTGCCAGCAGTTAAGCGGCCGCTTGTGCGTGCGGTCTGCCGCACAATTGCAGCGGGTGCGGACAGGCCTGGCTCGGCGCCTGCGGGCTGGCAATTGCTAGGGCGCTGCAGGCTTGGGGACGAGTTTGGCAAACAGAGCCGCGTCCGCCTCTTGAACCTGTCCGCTGGTGTTGCCGACGAAGCGGATGCCGTCCTTACCGGTCTGTTCGTAAACGACGATGCCGCCGTTGGCCTTCGCCGCGGGGCCGTAGTTGATGACCAGCGGCTGCCCGTCGCGGTCGGAGACGAACAATTCGTCGATGCTGCCCACATCAAGGATGCTCAGGTCTGGCTTGACGTTGGCGATTTGCTCCTTGAACGCTGCTTCGTTCGCGGGCGGGCCGCCGAGTGCCGAGGTGGCGCTAAAGTAGAGTGAGGCAATCGCGCGGGCGTGCGCATGCTCTTTCACTTTTCCGCCGCCGGAACTTCCCCCGCAGCCAGCGAGCGCCGCTAAGCCAATGGCGAGCGGAACGAGGCAAAGACGAACGCTACAGGCTTTCACTGGAGGTTCCCCGCATCGATGTTCTGCTCATCGGCCCGGTGGCCGAGGTAATTGAACACCACGACGTCGATGCCGTAGCCGATGGTTCGCACCGAGGCGTCGGCGAACCCGCCAGCGATGCCGGCGGCGTGGGCCGAACCGAAGGAGTACGCGACGGCGCCCGCTTTCGGATTTGTGCCGCTGCCCGCGGGCGGTTCGTAGTCTTGATCGGACTCGGGCAGACAGATTGTCGTGCGGAGCGTATCGAAGTCCCACCCATCCGACCAACCGCGATCGTCGTGGCCGGCGCCCCCTTCGTAGAGTCGCGGTTCGAGCCGCTTCTCGCTGATGACGAGCGTGTTGCTCGATCCGTCCGAAATCTGGTTGAAGCCAATACGAGTATAGAAGCCAGTCTCCTGTTTGCCGGTCGAGCAACGCGCGCAGTTGTTGGAGCGGACGATGACGCCCATGGCCGGAGAGTAGCCTTTGCTCTTACTGGCAAGAGAATTGGCCGTAGTACCGCTCGTCGTTTCTTGGTCGATCGTGGGCGTGCCGTCGCCGTTGATCATGAAGCGGGGACCGCCGCCATTGCTACCCCACATCTGCTGCAATTGGCACCCCTTGGTTCCCCAGTCGGGCGACAGTTGAATTGCCGTGTTGTAGAGCGTTCCCATTTCGGCGGCGGTGTTGAGCGGCACCACCGCGGCATAGTCCATGAGGTAGGGCCCTGCGCCCAGCGAACGCGTCGGAGGACGCCGCGAAGGGCAGTGGTACATTGCCACGTCAGACTGCTCAAGTTGCGCCGTCGTCTTGATATTTTGAATCGCTTGAGCTTCCAGATAGGGAAGAATCTGGAACGCCCAACTTAATCCTTGCCGATCGGGGCCCAAGGGAGTTCCAGACGTCCCTACGTTCTCGACGCCGGGCTTGGAGTCTGTCAAGAAATCCTCAATTCTCGGCCAAGGACCAATGCCGCCCGAAGGGAACGCGCGTTTGGCCGACTCGTGATTGTGCATCGACAACATCACCTGCTTGAGATTGTTGACGCACTGCGAACGGCGGGCCGCTTCTCGCGCCGCCTGGACGGCAGGAAGCAGCAGCGCCACCAGGACGCCGATGATGGCGATGACGACCAGCAACTCAACCAACGTGAAGCCGAGTCGAATGCCGGACGACTGTTGAGGACGACGTTTCATAGCAGATTCCAAATCGACGAAATATCGAGAATTGATCAGCAAGGTAGACCGATCGAGGGCCGCGTCGGCGACTCTCGATCGGCCTCCCCAGGTGGAGACGGTTGCTGCGCTTAGCGGCGTTTGCGGCCGACGACGCCCAGACCGATCGCTGCGGCGACAGCCAAGGCTGCGGTAGCCGGTTCGGGAACGGCGCCGATCGCAACCGTCGCGCCAGCGCCAAAGTTGGCCTTCCAATCGTCGAGGCTGCCGACCGCGGTGTCGCGCTGCCAGAGGAGGAAATCGGCGCCGTTGACTAAGCCGTCGGCGTTGAAATCGCCAGGGGTGGCAGGCACAGCCGACGTCGGCATCACGCTGATGTCGTCGATGATCGACCCGGCTTGGTTCGTGCCGCGCGAGACGAAGAAGCGTTGAGCGGCTGCAGACGTTTCGGTGTAGAAGCGGATCGGATCAGCGTTGGCTTTCGTGCCGTTGACGAAGAAATCATATGTTTTCGTCGTGTAATCCATCTTGAACTTGAAGTTGTACCACGAGTCGGCGGTCCAGAGCTGACCCGACTTCACCCACACCGCGGCGCCGGCGCTGGCGCTGGCGAAGTCGATGTGCCGCTCGAGCACGTTGGTGTACGGGTCGGCGCCCGACGTGTCGACGCCGAAGCGGACGGCTGCGGCGCGAACTTCGTTGTTGTCGGCAATGCCGATGAACATGTTGCCTTGGCGTTCGCCGATCGTTTTGTTATTGCCCGCGGGCGTGCCGGCCGGGTCGGCTCCGAGGCCCGAGGTCAGCGGCCGCGCCCAGAAGTTGACGGTGACTTTGGTTTCGCTTTCCAGGCCGGTGAAGACGTCGCGGACAAAGTACCCGCTTGACTCGACGTTGATGTTTTCTTTGGAGACGAGCAGAGCGCTGTTGCCGCTGTGGGTTGTTTGACCGACGTTGAGGCCAGCCGTCGTGAGCTCGGCGGCGATTTCGGCGGCCGTCTGCACGCGCGGCGAGCGTGCGGCGGATCCGAGATCCCAACCATCCTGCAGGATCAGTGAGCCTGTAGTGTAGGCGACCGGATTGCCCGGGCCGACTTCAGCTTCGAAGCCGGTAAAGAACCCAGGGGTTTGAGCGGCGGCGCTCGAGGCGGTCAAGATAACCGCGGCGGAGGCGAGCAATCCCAACTTCAATCGTTGCATCGACATCGTGCTTCCCTCAATCGTGAATAAATGACTCGAATTTTCGTGACAAAAATTGTGCCTGGATCGTCTACTTCAAAAACTTGCCGAGGCGAGATCGCGTCGGCCTAGACAAGATGGTTGCTAAACGCCGCCCCCGCCTGGGCGAACTGCCCCCCAGCTCGATTCGGGCGAGGGACGGCGTCGATTGTTCGTGATGAAACTTTCGGTACGTCGCGTGGTCATAGAGTCGAGTTGCCTTGAGCCGGCTGCGGCGCCTCCGCATCAGCCGAGTCTTGATCGCTACGGTGATTCGTCGTGGTGTCTTTGGTTGCTGCGAAGTGCCGGCTGAGTTCTTCGGGCTTGAGCACGCGGTCGTAGACAGCGACGCTCGCTAGCTGGCCTTGCCAGCGTTCCGGCGAGATGTCGCCGTCAGCGCCGGAGGGGTTGCGGCCGAGGCGAGCGCGTCCTGCCGTTGCCAAGCCGACCGGAGTCTCGCGCGTCGTGAGCCATTCGACGGGCGTTGCCGCTTTCTGCGCTTCGCGATCCTGTTGGGCGAGGAAGTCCAGCGGATCCATATCTTGCGAGTCGTTGTTTTCTTCAATGACGGTGAGCGGGCGGAAGCGAATTTCCGCGGCGGAACCGTTGAGATAAAGGCGGGGCGTGCCGGCGGCGTCGACCGTGACGGCGACGTGGACCCATTTCCCGGGCTCAAGATGCGCCGCCGAGACGCAGTCGTACTTGCCGTAGACAGTGAAGTGCAAACGGAGGTCGTCGTCGCCAAACTGGTACCAACCTCCGTTGACGACGCCGAGCGCCATGCCGCTGCGCGGGCGATCGAAGGTGGAGAAAATACGCTGCGGGCCGACTGCGGACTGAGGCAGCACCCATGCCTCGTAGGTGCAGTCGGCGACGGCGCCGAGCGCTTTGTCTTCCTCGACGTCGATGCCGTCGTGATCGCCTTCGAACTGTGCGACCACGGCGGGCGCCGGTGGCGAGAGGCCGCGTTCCCGATTGTCGACGGCGAATATGCCTGGGTTGACGGCTGAATCGAGCGCCAGTTGGCCTTCGCTTTTCAACGTTTCATTCGGTTCCACGTTCCCCAGTCGCCAGCTGGCGAGCGGGCGGCTCTTGAGAACGGCTAACTCGTAGGCGGATGCGGGAACGCGGCGGACGAACTTGAGTTCATCGAACGCGACGTCTTCCGCGATTCCCTTCACGCTGAGTTCAGCGGCGACGCCGCGTTGCAGCGTTCGGCTCGGCTTGGCGCCCTTGCCGGCGACGAAGGCGACCTCGCCGTCGAGCACGTGGATGTTCGCTCGGCCCGATTCGAGAACCTCGACGCCGAATTCCGTCCCCAGATCGATGAACGACGCCGCCGCGGAGTGTAGGGTGAAGCCCAATGCCTCATGCGGCACCCGCACCACGACGCGACCGTTGACGAGCTTCGCGCGATCGGGCGTGAGAATTTCGATTTCAGTCGGACCTTCCACGACGATCGAGACGCCGGAAGTGAACCGCAACTCAGCGACGCCCCGTTCGACGACGACGGAGCCAGCGGGAAGCTCCGCTCCGACGGTAATCGCGGCATCATTGCGTCGCAGCCGGGCGTCGAATGCGTTCACGACGGCGGCGATCACCGGCAACTGTTCCGGGGCGGGCGCCTCGGCAACCGTTGGGTCTTGAGAGGTCGAGGCGGTCGGCGCAAATGCGTTGAACGCTAGCAACAACACCGCAGCCACGGCGGCGACCGCGGCGTAAACCCGCATGTGCGGAAAGCGGGGTTCCTCGATGCGGAGCGATTTGCGGTCGAGCTGCTCGGCCCGGCGGGCTGCGGCCAACGCTTCACGGTGCGCTTGTTCCTCAGCTTCGATGGCGCGGCGACTGGAGGTTGCTTCTTCTTCGTCGAGCAGGCTGGCGATATGGTCAGGGTCGATGGTGTCGTTGAAGGCGCCTTCGAAAACGAGACTCCGCATGTCGTGCTGCATCATCACGTCGCGGAGGCGACTGTGGATGACCGAGGCCCGCACGAACGTCCGCATGTTGGCTCGGCTCGCCTTCAGCCAGTCGCGCAGCACTTCGGCCTCGGCAACCGTCAGGCTGTCGTCGAAGTAGGCGCTCAGAAGTTCGGCGTAATCGCGCATAGAAGGTCTTTAGAGAGGCCGCGGCTTGGCTTGGGCGGAGGTTTGGCGTTCGATGCAATCGCGAAGGGCGCGGCGAACGCGGTGGAGCATCACCGAGACGGCGTTGGAGTTCATGCCGGTCATCGTGGCGATCTTGCGGGGTGTCAGCTCGCGGACGTACCGCATTTCGAGGAGTTTCCGCGGGCGGCCTTCGACGCGTTCGATGCAGCTTTCGAGCGCTGTGTGCATCGCCGAGATTTCCGACTCCATGTCGGCGTAGACGTCGGCCAGCTTCAGAATCGCGTCGTCGTCGAAAACGTGGCGGTCCTTAGCATGGGTGCGGTGGTGCTGCAGCAGCTTGTGGCGGGCGACGCCGAGCACCCAGGCGGTGAACGACCGGCTGGGATCGTAGTTGGTGAAGTTTTCCGCAGCGGCGGCGGCGGTTTCTTGCAGCAGGTCTTCGGCCTGGTGGAAGTCGCACAGCGAAGCGCGGAAATACGTCGAGACGATCGGGTGGGCTTTCGTCCACAAGATGCTCAACTGCCGCGCTTGGGCGGTGGAAATTGTGCTGGCGTCGTCCATTGCAGGGATCGGGCGCAGGGCCGCGGCGAAAAGCTGGGAGGAGTGCGTCGAGAAGTTCCGCTATAAGAACTTCACCAATCGTGCCAAAACCTTACGCACTTTTTTTGCGTGGTTTTGGCGGAGAGAAGTAAGGGCCGCCGTCGTAACGGGTTACGGAATTTGGCGGAGGCTAGATGACGAGAAGCTGGGGGCCGAGCCCGAGCTTCCTGCGCTGGGCAGTTTACCAACGTTGCCGGAGGTTTGGCGTGGTGGAATCACGCAAGTAGAGCCCGCGCGGGATGATGAACTGTCTCGCGGGTAGAGCCTGCAGAAACAAAAAAAGGCGGATCCCGACGAGCGGGATCCGCCTTTGCGTGAGTAAATATTCAGGCGAAGTCTTACCGGCCGCGGAACATGCCGCCCGAGCGGAAGCTGCGCGACGACGAGCGGTTGCCGTGCGAGCGTTCCCAGTTCATCGAGCCGTAGTTGACGCCGCTGATGTTGAAGCTGCGGTAGGGATTGTTTTTGCTGACGGGGTTGGCCGAGCTGCAGTTAGCCAAGCCGGCGACGGCGGCCACGACGAACAAGCCAAGGATCGTTTTGCGAAGCATGATTCGAGTCTCCAAAAGTGCCTGGGTAAAATCGTAGCCGTCCGCGATGCCCATAGCCGCTCGGGGAACGACAGGATACGCGCGAGCTGCCATTGCTATACGGATGCAGCGCGAGGCGCGGCCCAATTGTTACCGACTTGTAGCAATCGGCGTGCGGAACTTGCCGCCTCGGTCACTGGGAAACCTTAGCTCATCCCGCCGAACGGGGGGATCAGAGAGTCTCGACGCCCCATTGGCGTAGGTGCGACTGGATAAAGTCGATGAGAGCCCCGTTCGCGGCGGCGCCGCGGCTGTCGACCCATAGCGGCTCGCCAAACGCGAAATGGACGGTCAGGGAGGGGTTCAGCTTGCCGAAGTCGCTGACGGGCCAGCCGAGCGGCCAGGCGTAGGTGTGCAACGCCAGCGGAATAATCGGCACGTTCGACCGTTCGGCCAGTTTGACGCCGATCGAGTTGAACGTCGCCGGATCAAACGTCGGCCGGCGGGCTCCTTGCGGGAAGACGATGATCGACGTCCCCGCGGCGAGCCGCGCGGCGCCTTCGGTGAGCATCGTCTTCAAGTCGGCGCGCGGATTGGTTTGCGTGACGGCAATCGGGTTGCGGGCGCGCATCACATGCTTGAAGACGGGGTAGTCGAGCAGCGATTGCTTCACGACGAAGGTGACCGGCTTCAGCGGACGGATCAGCGCCGGCAGCACGCCCGTTTCGAGGCTGCTCATGTGATTGCCGACGATCAGGCAGGGGCCTTCGAGCTTCGCGACGTTGTCGAGCCCCGTGATGTCGAACTGGCACCCCACTCGCTCGAGTGCATGGAGAATCCGCGTGCTGGTATCGATCCAGGCCTGATCGTCGTAGCGGCCGCGTCGCGCGATCGCGCTCGAGCGGAAGATATTCCGGTAGAGGCTCTGATAAAACTGCAACGACGGGGTGAGCCGAGCCAACGCCGAGGCGCGACCGGGCGGCGTGCGGTAGGCGCCGTCGACGATGTTCAGGCCATTGGTGAGCGGGGCAGGAGAGGCGGTGGCTTGCGACATGGAACGGACCGGCGAGCGTGGCGAGAACAACGGCCCATCCTGAGGCCGGCAACGTAATTATCGCGCAGAATGCGCTCGGCCGCCACTGCGATTCGTCCGCCGCAGGGCCTCCAGGTAATCGCCAAGGACGCCCAGATCGCCAAGCAAATTCAGGAAGCAATGCGGACTGCTTTCGCGAGAGCTAGTTTGCCGCGTCGAGCGTCGGGAAGGGGAACTCTTTCGACGGGACGTGCGATTCGCGGGCGATCGCGTCGATCTTCGCCACCACGTCGGCATGCTTGGCAGCGACGTCGGTGGTTTCTTTGGGGTCGGCGGCGAGGTCGTAGAGTTGCCACGGTTGCGGGCCTTGGAGGAGGCCGGTGCGGACGCCTTTCCAGTTGCCGTGGCGGACGGCTTGGACGCCGCTGTTGTTGGGGAGTTCCCAATAGAAGTCGCGGTCGGTTCTTGGTTGAGCCTCGCCAAGGAGGACCGGCAGCAGGTCGACGCCGTCGATGTCGGTCGGCGGCTTGACGCCGGCGACATCGCAAAGCGTCGGCAGCAGGTCCCACATTGCCGCAGGAGCCGTCTCGGTGCTGTCGGCCTTGATCTTGCCGGTCCAACGGGCGATCAACGGGATGCGGATACCCCCCTCGTAGACCTCTTTCTTTCGACCGCGGAGGCCGGCGGAGGAATCAAAGAAGTCGGAGTCGGCGCCGCCGGCGCGATCGTAGGTCGGGCCGTTGTCGCTGGTGAACAGGATGATCGTGTCGTCATCGAGGCCGAGTTCGGCGACCAGGTCGACGATCTCGCCGACGCCGGTGTCGAGCTGGCTCACCATCGCCGCGTAACCGGCGTGCGGGCGGGGATGCTCGGCATAGTGGCTCTGCTTCTTGTGCGGCGACTCCGGCATGCCGTCGTACTTTGCGAGTTCCTGCTCCGTTGTTTGGATGGCAAGGTGCGGGATGATCACCGGCATGTAGAGGAAGAACGGCCCGTCGCGATGTTCGCGGATGAAGGCCTTCGCGTTCTCAAGGAACTTGTCGTGCGAGTGAATGGCGCCGAGCGCATCTTCGCCTGTGTTGCCCGCAAGTGTTTCCTTCTCGCCATTGCGCCAGAGGAACGCGGGATAGTGGTTGTGGGCGTGCCGCTGGCAGTAGTAGCCGTAGAAGAGATCAAAACCTTGCGTGGTCGGCGAGCCGGTGGTGCCATAGTGGCCGAGGCCCCACTTGCCGGTCGCGGCGGTGGCGTAGCCGCGATTGTGGAGGAGTTCTGCGAGGGTGACCGTGTCGTCGGGAATGGGGCGCTGGCCGGTGAAAGGGGTGTCGTACTTCTCCGCGACCCAATCCCAATGGCCTGATTCGCCATTGTCGCGGATGAAGCTATGGCCGGTGTGGCGGCCGGTCATCAGCGTGCAGCGCGACGGGGCGCACAAGGGCGAGCCGGAGTAGAAATCGGTGAACTGCATTCCCTGACGGGCAAGTGCGTCGATGCGGGGCGTTTTGATTTTTGTTTGGCCGTAGCAGCCGAGCTCGCCGCGGCCGAGATCGTCGGCCATGATGAGGATGATGTTGGGATGCTTGCCGGCTGGTTCCGCGGCTTGCACGCTGGTGCATGGCAACCAAGCGATGGCGAACACACCGAGAAGCAAGCAACGCACCCTAGCCCCAGGCTCCGCCAGGGGGTGGCACATCGCGGGACATTGCTTACCGGAATGGCGAGCGACCCCCGGGCGGAGCACGGGGCTAGCGGTGGGGAGGTTCATCTTCGTTGCAGTTCCGCTTTGTTAACGCTTGTCCGCCTCGGCCATTTCCTTCTGCACGTTCGACAGGGCCGAGTCGTAGAATTTTACTAAGTCCTTCCGCAGCTTCGCCAGCGACGGCTCGTGGGCGTACATCATGTGCCCGCCGTGGTAGTGGTCGATGACGAAGTTGTCGCGGACCGCGGGAACGAGGTTCAGGTGGTCGCGGGTGTACTTCATCGCGAACGCCGGCGTGGCGAGGTCGTAGTAGCCGGTCGCGGCGAACACCTTTAGGTACGGGTTCTGAATCATCGCGTCGCGGAGCGTGCTCGACGCATCGACGAAGCGATTGGTGAACTCGCTGTAGTCCCACGGGTGGACGTTGCCGGTAAGGATTTCGTAGACGCGATCTTCCTCGACCTTCAGCGTGCCGCGGAGGTAGTCGTTCAGCGCCGAGGTAAACGCGCCGAAGACGGCCGAGGCGCTCGGATCGTAGTCGGTCGTCGACTCGACCTCGTCGAGGGCGAGGCCTGAGTAGCGGCTATCGAAGCGGCCGATGATCTTGCCTTGCTTGCGGAGGAGTTCCTTGCCGAAGCGGGCCATCGGGACGCGGAGGTTCGAGGCTTCGATGTACTCTTCCGACAAACCGGTGAGTTCCGACATGCGGGAGACGATCTCTTCACGACGCTCTTTCGGCAGCGAGTCGCCGGCCATCAACGCCCGCAGGTAGGGGCCGGCGGCGAATTTTTCAGCCGCGGCAGCGACTTCTTCGACCGTTTGCTTCTGCAGGTCGTCGCTAAGGGCCTTGTGATACCAAGCCGTGGCGGCGTAGCCGGGGATGAACAGGGCGTAGGCAACGTCGTTGTTGCCGTAGGCCATCAGCGTTTGGAAATCGACGACGCCGGAGACGAGGACGACGCCGTTGAGATACATGTGGTAACGGTCTTGCAGTTCGCCGCTGAGGCCGGCGGCGCGGATGCCGCCGTAGCTCTCGCCGAGGAGAAACTTCGGCGAACCCCAACGGCCATACTTCGTCGTGAAGTCGTGGATGAACTGGCCGATGCTGCGGATGTCTTCGTCGTAGCCGTGGAACTGCTTCTTGTCTTCGCCCTTCGCGGGACGGCTAAAGCCGGTGCTGACCGGATCGATGAAGACGAGGTCGGTAACGTCGAGGAGCGAGTATTTGTTGGGGATCAGCTCGTGCGGCGGCGGAAGCGTGCCGGCGTCGCTGTCGAGCTTCACGCGCTGCGGACCGAGCATCCCGAGATGGAGCCAGACCGACGAGCTGCCGGGGCCGCCGTTGAAGGCGAAGGTGATCGGGCGGCGGTTGGGCTTGGGGGCGTCGTCGGCCGAGTCATCGTCAGCTTCCTTGTCGTCGTTGGACTGCGGCTCGCCTTCGGATTCTTCGCCTTCCCCTTCGTCGTCGCTCTTTTCCTTCTCGTTCTTCTTGCTGCTCTTGGCGGCTTTCTCGGATTTCTCCGACTTCGGCTCGTCCTTCGTGTAGGCGACGTAGAAGACGTGGGCCTTTGGCGTGCCGTCGTCGCTCTTGATGAGCATCTTGCCGGCGGTGGCGGTGTAGGCGATTTCCTTGCCGTCGATCGTCACCGTGCCATGCGTAACGACGGGTTCGCCGTCGGCTTTCTTTTCGTCGTCCTTCTTCGCGTCCTCTTCTTTGGCTGCGTCCTTCGACTCTTCTTTGGAGTCGGCGGCCTTGGCCTTCTCGTCAGCTTCTTTGTTCGGCTTGGCGGAGAGGGGCGAGACGATCGCGAAGAGGGCGATCGTCGCGATGAGCAGCGAGGCGAGCGTGGTGCGGTAAGTCATGGCGAGAGAACCTCGGAGTCCGTTCAGTGGTGGCTAGTGTGTTGACCGAGTCGACCGCGACGCGAAAGGCGCCGGCGGCGATAATTTGCCTTACTACGATATGCCTTGCGTGATGAGACGGCGCCGGCGGGCGAGAGCTTAAGTTGCCTGCGGATTCCGGCGGGCCGCCAGGATGGGGCGGCTACGCTAATTGTGCCGGCTGGGGCGGGGCCGCGTCCAGACGCTGCGGCGCAGGGGAGGGGAGAAATTTTGACCGCGAATCACGCGAATTGGCGCGAATGCGAGGAAACAGTTCCGCGTTTTTATTCGCGACGAGTCCGCCATGAGTTGGGTTGCTGGCTCGCATGCACCACAGCTGCTACCGCCGGGGCGTCGCCAAACATTTCGTAGATGATGACATAGTTAAATCGATGCATCACCACGCGGCGGATTTCCTGCTCGGACTGATTGGTTTCGAGACGGGGAAAGCGTCGCGGAAATTGTGCGATCTGCTCCAAAGATCTCGCAAATGCGTCCACGAATTCCGAGGCAAGCTGAGGACTAATGCGAGCGAAGCGCTCGGTTGCTGCCGTCGCGTCGGCGACCGCGCCTGCTTCCAGCCGCGGCCACTTCACGTGGGACGCCTCGCACGATCGACGACTGCCCGCAGCTGGGCAATCGCGTCGGCGCCGTCGACCATCTGCGCGTCGCCGCGATGCATGGCGGCGGATCGCTCGCGTAGAACCTCGTCCCAATCGCCGGTGCGAGCAGCGGGCGGAAATGATTCGTCGAGGCTGGCAATCAGCTGAGCGGCCAACTCAGCCCGTGCTTCGTTGGGTAAGTTCATCGCGGCGTTGAAAATCGGGAGGGCGTCGCTACTCATGCCGTGATTATATCCCGAACAGGGAGTTATTTGCGACAGTGCGAAGAACTTTGGCCCGCAATCGTCACCCCGTTTACTGGGTGTGACCGGCCGCCGGCACGCGGTAGCGCGCGAGGAACCAGCCGTCGCCGAGGTTGCTGGAGCGGACGAGCTCATAGCTCCCTTGCAAGCCGCCGGTGAATGACGCGGGCTGTTCTCCGGCGGGGTGCCATTCGAGCCAGGCTCCGGCGTCGCCGTCGGCGAGTTCGAAGCGGAGTCCGCCGGCGTCGGAGCGTTCGATCGCGGAGATCGAGTTGCTCGCCCCGGCCGCGCGCACTTGGTGGAGCAGCATCAGCATTCGCGGGCCCGCGGGCGGGTAAGCCATGTAGGGGCCGAGGCCGGGGATCTCGTGGCCGTCGGCCTTGGGCCAGCGCTCGCGCAGGGCGGCGGCGATCGGTTCGATGGCGGCAACCTCACGACCAAGCCGGTAACGCTGGCCGGTCCAGGCGACGTCGCGCCACGAGACGGCGAGCCCCAGCCACGCGGCAACGAGCGCCGTATACGCGAGCCACGAGCGGAGCCGCCGATGGCGTTGCGGACCGAAGAGGAGCGCTAGCCCAACGGCAACGACGCCCGCCGCCGCGAGCACGACGATGATCGTCAGCGCCCGGGCATGCGGGCTGTCGGTCGCCACTGGCTCGGCAGGAACGCTCGCGTGGCCGAGGTCGTGAAGCACGACGCTGTGGGTGGTGGCGAGACGATCTTGCTCGTAAGCCAAGTGCCGCGCAACAACCGGGTCGTAGGCGATCCAAGCCACGGCGCCGACGAACAACGCGACGTTTACCGCCCAGAGCAACGAGAAGCCGACGCTCGCCAGCGATCGCCGGCGAGCTGGTTCCGCGGCTACTAGTTGCTCCGGTTCAGTCACTTCGTCTCGTCGTTGCAGTGCGACAGCGCCAGCAGCGCGAACGACGTCGCGAGGTTCTTGTCTTGCTCAAACCACTGGCGATTCGCGTTGGCCCACGAGCCGTCGTCGTTTTGCTGCTTCGCCAGTTCGGCGGTGAGGTCGGCCCGCCAGTCGTGCGATTTGCCTTCGGCGTCGACGACCGCATCGAGGTTCGCGGCGTCGAGCGCCGAACCAAACGTGTTATAGTAATAGTAGAGGCCGGCCGAACCTTGGCCCGGGTTCTCGGTGACCGAGTAATTCTTGCCGATCCACTCGAGGGCGGCCTTCACCCGCGGGTCTTCCTTGGTGAGGCCGGCGTAAACAAGGCTCTTGAAGCCGGCGTAGGTCATCGAGCCGTAGCTCCGCAGGCCGCCGTTCGCGGTGTAGCTTTCGTCTTCCGAGGGATCAACTTTCTCAGTCGGAATCACATAGAAAAAACCGCCGTCGTTCACTTTGCCGGCGAACTCGGTTTCGTTGTACTCGCTCTTGAGGTTCTGGCAGCGCGAGACGAACACGAGCGCCCGTTGGATCGCTTCGTCGTCGTCCGGGGCGTCGACCGCCTTGAGGGCGTCGATCAGGTAGCTGGTGTTCGAGAGATCGGGCCGCTCGGGACCGCCGTAGCCGACGCCGCCGTACCAGACGTTCGACTGGTCCTCTTGCCCGGCGGCGACGCCGTATTGCAGTCCGCGGACGAACTTGTTCGCATCGGCGATGATCTTGTCGTAACGCTTGTCGGCGTTTGCTTCGGTGAAGGCGAAAATCGCGACGCACGTTTCGTAGTTCTTGATACGGCCGTTGCCGTAGATGCCGCCGTCCGGTTTGACGAAGCCTTCGAGCGCCTTGAAACCTTTTACGACCATCGGATCGTCGAGCGGCACGTCGTTGCGGAGCAGGGCGGTCAGGGCGAGCGCGGTGAGCCCGGGGCCGGCCTGGATGGTGAAGGTCCCGTCTGCGGCCTGGCCGGCGGTGCGGAGGTACTCGATACCGTCGGCGATCACCGCGGCGCGATCCGCCGTTTCGGCGGCGGCTTCAACGGCAGCCGCCTGGGCGTGCGCCGTGGCCGCGAAGCCTGGAGTGAAGAGAAGCAGGATGGTGAGGCCGATGCGTGCCGCTTTCATGGAATCTCGCGCTCCGTGTGGATCTCGGTGGGGACGCCCGATTTTACCGCAACGGGGCCGCAGCGCGCAGCGGGTGGCTTGCCTGCTGCGGGTAGGCAGTGGCGAATACGCAAGACAGTTCGCATGCTACCGACTAGGAGGTGTCGATGGAGTCGGCGCCAGTGGCGATCGGCGCGCCACGTCAGGCGGCTGGCAAGGGCCCTGAAGCCACTAGCTTCTTAAGTCGCGAATCGACGGTGAGATTCAATCCTTCCAACGTCCGCGCGCCAAGAAGCAGCAGATCGCCCTGTTCAGCGAACACGACTTCATCGATCGTGAACGAATCGTCGACATGCAGAATCGCGAAGCCAACGGATCGCGTGATCTGCACGCCGTTGGCCATCACGAAATGCAGATCCTTCTTTTCTCGGAGGACGCCGATTTGCTCCAGAAGTTCACCAGTGATCCAGGTGTACTCGCTGCCCGTGTCGACGAGCAGGCGGTCGAGCGAAACCGATTGCTCACGGTCAACAATATTGGCCACGCGACAGCCGACTGAAAATGTGCCCATAAAAACCTCTGAGGTCGATTCTAACACATTCTGCAAACGGAGCGCTTCCTCACCCGCTCTTGCTCACTCGTCAGTCACGCAGCCTTCGCTCGCGTTTTTCACATTCTTGATGTACTTGTAGAGCGTGCCGCGGGTGGCTTTGAACGCCGGAGCCTTCCACGCCTTCCGGCGATTCTCGAACTCCGCGTCGCTGACGTCGACCGTGATGAGATTCGCCTCGGCGTCGAGCGTGATCTTGTCGCCGTTCTGCACGAGCGCGATCGGGCCGCCGACTTGGGCTTCTGGCGTGACGTGGCCAACGATAAATCCGTGGCTGCCGCCGCTGAACCGGCCGTCGGTGATGAGAGCGACGTCGGCGCCAAGGCCGGCGCCCATGATGGCGCTGGTGGGGGTGAGCATTTCCGGCATGCCGGGGCCGCCCTGTGGGCCTTCGTAGCGAATGATGATCACGTCGCCCTTCGCGATTTCCTTCCGCTCCATCGCGTGGAGCATGTCTTCTTCGCTGTCGAAGCAGCGGGCCGTGCCGTTGAAGACGAGCCCTTCCTTGCCGGTGATCTTCGCCACGGCGCCGTCGGGACAGAGGTTGCCGCGCATGATGCGGATGTGGCCCGACGCCTTCAGCGGCTTGTCGAGCGAGTGAACGATCGTTTGGCCCTTCTTCAGGCCTGGGAGCGGAGCGAGATTCTCGGCGATCGTCTTGCCGGTGACCGTTTTGCAGTTGCCGTCGATCAGGCCATGTTCGAGCAGCATCTTCATCACGGCCGGCGTGCCGCCGACTTCGTGGAGTTCTTCCTGCACGAACTTGCCGCTCGGCTTGAGGTCGGCCAGATAGGGCACGCGGTCGCTCACCGCTTGGAAGTCGTCGATGGTGAGCTCAACGCCCACCGAGCGAGCCATCGCCAGCAAGTGGAGCACGGCGTTCGTCGAACCGCCGACGGCCATGATGACGACCATCGCGTTTTCGAAGGCGGCGCGGGTCATGATGTCGCGCGGCTTCAGGTCGAGTTCGAGCAGCTTGTAAATCGCCTTGCCGGCAGCGAGGCACTCGCCGATCTTGTCGGGATTCTCGGCGGGGATCGAGCTGCTGTAGGGCAGCGTCATGCCCATCGCTTCAATTGCCGAGGCCATTGTGTTGGCGGTGTACATGCCGCCGCAGGCCCCGGCGCCGGGACAGCTGTGGCGGACGATGTCCTTGCGTTCGTCTTCGGTGATGCGGCCGGCGAGGAATTCGCCGTAACATTGGAAGGCGCTGACGATGTCGCGTTTCTGTTCGTCGTTGTTCGTGCGCGTGAAGCCCGGTTTGATCGTGCCGCCGTAGACCATGATCGCCGGGCGGTTGAGCCGGCCCATCGCCATCAGGCAGCCCGGCATGTTTTTATCACAGCCGGGCAGGGCGACGAGGGCGTCGTACCACTGGGCTTCCATCACCGTTTCGATCGAGTCGGCAATGAGGTCACGCGACTGGAGCGAGTAGCTCATGCCGCTGGTGCCCATCGAGATGCCGTCGCTGACGCCGATCGTGTTGAACCGCATCCCCACCATGCCGGCGGCCTGCACCCCCTTCTTCACCTCGCCCGCTAGGTTGAGCAGGTGCATATTGCAGGTGTTGCCGTCGTACCACATGCTCGCGATGCCGACCTGCGGACGATTCATGTCCTCTTCGGTTAGTCCGGTGCCAAACAACATGGCCTGGCTAGCGCCCTGCGACTTCGGTTGCGTGATGTGGCGAGAGATTTTGTTGAGCATGCTAGGAAGGGTTCAGGTGTCAGGGTTCAGTGAGTAGCCGCGGGTCAACGACCCGCCGGAGCGCCTACCAATGAAACGCTCCCACAAAATCGCGAGCCTTCCATTTTAACCACAGAGGGCCGAACGCGGCAGGCGGTTCGCGGGGCGGGAAATTAGGGCGTTTTTGCCGAGAGTTGCGCTGATAGGAGTTCAGAAGAGGTTAACCACGAAACACACGAAATGACACGAAAAGATTACTGGGATAACAGATCGCTCTTTCTGCGTATTTCTTTGCGCCTCTGCGCCTTTGCGTGAGACCTGTATTTAATTGCTCTCACGCAAAGACGCGAAGACGCAAAGAATCGGAAAGCAAGCGCTCCGGCGGGTCGTTGACCCGCGGCTACTTGATGAGTCTTTGCATGAAGACCACGTCGAGCCATTGGTCGAACTTGCGGCCGATCTCGGGGAACCTCGCGACTTCGACGAAGCCATGTTTGCCGTGGAGGGCGATGCTGGCCGTTTGCTCGGCGCCGATGCCGGCGACGATCGCGTGGAGGTCGAGCTCTTTCGCTTGCTGGATTTGATGCTGAATGATCGCCGAGCCGATTCCTTGCCGCTGATGGTCGGGGTGAACGTAGACCGAGTTCTCGACGGTGAAGCGGTAGCCTGGCTTCGAGCGGAAGACGTTGAGCGATCCCCAGCCGACGATTTTCTCTGCACCGTCGGTTAGCGTAGTGACGACGATCACTGGATGAATCTTGTCGCGACCCGCGAACCAGCGCTGGCGATCTTCAAGCGGCAGCGGCGCGAGGTCGTACGTCGTCGTTGAGGTGACGACGTAGTGATTGTAGATGGCGTTGATCGCCGGGAGGTCGTGCTCGGTGGCGGGGCGAATGGCGAGGGACATCTAAGCGGGTGATTGGTGACTAGTGATCGGTGACTGGTGGGCGAGCAACAGTAAGTAGCCGGACCGCCACGCGGCCCGGGTTGAGGCGGCGTAAGGCGTCGCAGGTCGTCCGCACATCATCCCGGAAGGCGTGGCCTTCCGGCTAGAGCAGATGAGGCCTTCTGTTGCCGGGAGGTTCGTCGAGGCGTTGCGGTCAGCGGAACCGTCGGCCCAGAAGGCGGATGTTGGCAGGCCGCTCAGCGCTTCGACCCACGGCTCGCCGTAAACGGCGGCGACATGGTCACATTCAAAACTCGCGGCCCGGCCGGGGCTGTACCGCCAAGACGGGTGGGCGACCTCATACTCGACGCCGCCGCGGGGATGGTGCGAGTAGCCCCAGTAATGCTCGGCGATATATTGTTCGTGCGAACCCTCGGCCAACGGCAACGCCTCGCCGGTCGGTTCGAGCGTGAGCCGGCCGCTGCCGCCGCGGTAGCGCCAGCCATATTCCAAACGTCGCGGAACCTCGCCGTCGCCCGGCACGAGTTCGTGCGTCATCGGCACAGCGAGGTAGCGCTCGCCGTAGAGCAGATTCGCCACCAACGCCACGGAGCGGCTTGGGGCGAGTTCGCGAATGAACGCAACGCCGCGGCGCCAACCCTCGGGCGCCCGTCGGCGGATGTAGAACCGCAGGTTCACTTCGACGAAGCTCGCGTGAAACGGAATCGGCACGCCGCAGAAGGTGGTCCGCAGAAATTGGAACCCGATCACCGAAGCGTACGACTCGCCGTTCCAATCGTCGAGTTCCGTTCCCGGCGGCACGAGCGGTTGCAGGATGGCGCGATCGACGGCGTAGTTGAGCATCGCCAGGTGCCGCCACTCGGCGGTGAGCAGCGGCCGGCGCGTGGGCCAAGTAAATGGCCTGTTAGCATCGATGGATTCAACAGCGGTAATCATCACAAGCTATTGGGGCAGGTGGTTAAGGGACTTGGAGGCCTTTTGTGGGAGGCGTCTCCGACGCCGATTCCGCTCACCACGACAAGCCGTTGTGGTGGTGCAACGTTGCATCGGGGTCAGAGACCCCTCCCACACACGCTCCGTCTCAATCACTCACCGCAAAACCCCGCCGTCATTAACCAGCGTTTTGCTGGGCCGCCGTCACTTGCTTGTACGTCGTGTAACCACCGCTAAGGTTGCGGACGTTGAAGCCATTCTGCAATAGGATGCGCGTGGCGATGTAGCCGCGCATGCCGACCTGGCAGTAAACGATGATCGGCTGCTCGCGGTCGAGTTCACCGAGCCGTTCGCGGAGCACGTCGACGGGGATGTTCACGGCGCCGGGGATGTTGCCGGCGGCGAATTCCCCGGTCATGCGGACGTCGAGGACCAATTCGCCGCCAGCGCCGGCCTGCTGCGGCAAGTCTTCGCAGTGAGCGATCGGGTGGTCGCCGCGCACGACGCCCGACGCCACGAAGCCGGCCATGTTCACCGGATCTTTTGCCGAGCCGAATTGCGGAGCGTAAGAAAGTTCGAACTCTTCAAGATCGAATGCGGTCATCCCCGCCTTCACGGCTACCGCGAGGACGTCCATCCGTTTGTCGACGCCGTCGCGACCAACCGCTTGCGCGCCGAGCAGTCGGCCGCCGTCGGGTTCGAACAGCAGCTTGATCGACATCTGCTTGGCGCCGGGGTAGTAGCCGGCGTGATTGGCGGGGTGAATGTACACTTTCTCGAACGGCGTCCCCGCCTTACGGAGCACCTTCTCGCTGAGGCCGGTCATCGCCGCGGCCATCTCAAAGGCGCCGACAATCGCCGTCCCTTGGATGCCGGCGAATCGCGTCGACCGACCGAAGATGTGATCGGCCGCGATGCGACCTTGCCGATTGGCCGGCCCAGCGAGCGGAATCTGTGCCGGAGTGCCGTCGACAAGATTGCGCGTTTCGATCGCGTCGCCGACGGCGTAGATGTCGGGATCGCTCGTTTGCATCTGACCGTTCACCTGGATGCCGCCGCGTTCCGCCACGGCGAGCCCACAATTGACCGCCAGATGATTCTCCGGCCGCACGCCGACGCTGAGCACCACCATGTCGGCCTCCAGCGACTCGCCGCTGCGCAACCGCACGACGACGCCGTTGCCGGCCGGCTCGATCGCTTCGGCGGCGTTGCTCAGCTTGAGCGTGACGCCTTTCTCGCGCAGGTGAGCGGCGAGCGGCGACACCATCTCGGCGTCCCACGGCGGAAGAATCTGATCGGCGAGTTCCACGATCGTCGTCGCGATGCCGCGGTGAACGAGGTTCTCGGCCATTTCGAGGCCTATAAAACCGCCGCCGATGACGACCGCTCGCTTGGCGTCCTTTGCCGCGGCGTGAAGGCGATCTGCGTCGCGGAGTTCGCGGAGCGTGAAGACCTGCGGCAGATCAACGCCCGGAATGTTCGGACGAATCGGCGCCGCGCCAGGCGAGAGGATCAACTTATCGTACGGCAGGTCGTACTCGTCGCCGTTCTCCAGGTAGCGAAGTCGCACCGTGCGGTTCGCGCGATCGATGGCGATCGCTTCGGTCCGCGTCCGCACGTCGAGGCGGAAGCGTTCCATCAACCGCTGCGCGGGGGCGACGAGCAGCTTGTCGCGCTGCTCGATGACGCCGCCGACGTAGTAGGGGAGTCCGCAGTTAGCAAACGACGGCGCTTCGCCGCGTTCGATGAGCACGATTTCCGCCTGCTCGCTCAACCGCCGCGCCCGCGCCGCCGCCGAAGCCCCGCCTGCCACCGCGCCGATGATTACGATCCGCATAGTTGCTTGTTCCCTAAGTTAGTCATCATCTGTGGCAGGTTCATTTTTTGACCACGAAACACACGAAATGACACGAAAGAACTCGAGTGACATTTAAGCCGTTTCTCTCAATGTGTTTCTTCTTTGCGTATTTCTTTGCGCCTTCGCGCCTTTGCGAGAGACCTGTATTCATTGATCTCACGCAAAGGCGCGAAGGCGCAAAGAAGAAAGACAAATCAGAGCATTTCTTTTCGTTCCTTTCGTGTGTTTCGTGGTTAAAACGCATTCGCATTTCAAGAACGATTCCAAGGCATCTTCGCCAGCATCATCCCCATGCCGCAGGTGTCGGTGACGCCCGCGAAGACAAGCCCTGCGCCGATGAACGCTGAGAGCCACACGAACGCGGGGTGGACGAACCAGGCGAGCAAGGCGCCGATGAGGGCGAGCGAGCCGGCGGCGATGCGGACTTGGCGTTCAAGCGAGATCGTCGACTTGCCGCGCACCACTGGCAGGCCGGCCGCGACCCAGGCGTTCGTGCCGCCGTCGACGTTCACGACGGCGAATCCTTTGGCGGCGAGTTGCTCGCAAGCGCGACGTGAGCGGCCGCCCCCTTGGCAAATGAGGTAGAGCGGCCCCGCGGCGGCCGACTGACGCAGATCGTCCGTGCGGCTCGCGAGTTCGTCGATCGGGATGTTCTGCGCCCCCTCGGCGTGGACGCCGCGAAACTCGGCCGGCGTGCGCACGTCGACGATCGCGACCGGCTGGCCGGCGCGGCGACGCTGTTCGACTTCGGCGGGCGGAAGGTTCTGTGGAGGTTGGGCGGACGACATGGAACGTCCCTCGCTGTGTTGAAGTGGGCGTTGCCCTAAAAATTTGTGAGAGGGGTCTCCGACCCCGAAGCGGCGTTGCGATGCCACAATCGCTCGCGGTGGCGACCGTATTCGGCGTCGGAGACGCCTCCCACAAGACGCGGTGGCCAGACCGCGCTGGCCTCTCGCTGAATCGGAGTCGGCCGACAGAGCTGCGCCGCTGGCGCAACTGCGGAATTGTAGCGAATTCCCTGTGCAGGCATACTCCGCGTCCCGTAGCGGATTTCGCTAACGAAATGAGGAGGGTGGACGTCGCGTTGGAGTCGCTATCGCAGTTACAGCTAACCATCCGCTGACACATGGAGTGTGTCTGCTACAAATCCACTTGAAATTGGCCACTCGATTTGGTAGTGTACGTCTGAATACTCGTGGGCCCGCTTCTGGATTTTGGACGCGGCTGCCCGCGCATCGCTCGGCTCTTTGAAAACTGAATCACACCTGCGTTCCGTCTGTCGCAGATTTCTCTGTGACGGAAACGGACGCGATGCGCGCCTAGCGGAAGAATTTGCCTGCCCAAAAGTCCGAGATGACCATAAAAACCACTTGGTCAAGACGGTCAAGACGGTCAACACGTAGCTGTCGCCAGAATCGACGGCAAACTGACGCCTGCACACGGAGGGCGCCTGCGACTTCACGCGGCGCGGGTTTGGCTACTCGCGGCTTCGATCGTGCGGCCGTTGGCGTCGATCAGTCGGGCGGAGCCCATCTTGGCGACGGCCAGGGCGCTAAAGTCGCGGTTCGTCTTCGCCGCGGCGTCGTTCCAACGCCAGGCGACCGAGTCGAGGCAGACCGCGGCCTTGATGCCAAAGCGGCGGGCGCGGACGAAGAATTCGAGCCGTTCGTCGACGAGCAGTTGCGGATCCCAGCCACCCATCGCGCGGACCTTGTCGGTGCGGGCGACGAAGAAGTTGTGAGCGACGTCGCAGCCTTGAACGCCTTCGACGCCGGGGCGGGCGCCGGCGGTGATCTTCACCGCTTCGGGCGTCGCCTCGACCGTGCCGTGGCCGGGATCGGCTTCACGCTTGGTGAACAACCCGAAGCGGCGGCGGCAGCTGATCATGTCGCCCGCGGCGAGGTCGCACTTACCGCCGGCGACCGCTGCTAGCAGTTTGTCGACGTGCGAGCCGCGGTTGAGTTCTTGGTTGTCTTCGAGCAGCAGGAAGTAGGGCGTGCGAATCCGCGCGAGCAGCGCGTTGCGGCAAGCGCTGACGCCACTGTCGACCGGCATCTTCACCGGCTCGGCGCCCGCCATTGTCTGGGGCTGGCGGCTATCGTCGGCGACCAGCACCTTCACCTGCGGGTAGAGCCACGCCACGCTGTTGATCAATCGGGTGACGCTCTGCTGGCGTCCGCTGGTGTAAACGATAGCAGTCAACCGAGAGAAATCAGCGCTCACGATAGCACCTCGCGACGACAAAAGCAGAGAAGCGACGGCAGATACAGTTAAAGGTATCGAGCAGTCGCAATCGCGAAGTTCAGCAGGAACGTTAGCCGCGGCAAGCTCGCCGCAGCTTGCCGATTTCACCCAGTAGCCGCGGGTCAACGACCCGCCGGAGCGATGTTGAATAAATGTCGAATGGGGGGAGCAATAGCTTCAAGCCGTCTTCGCAGCCTCCGCCCCATTCCCCATTCAGCATTCCCCATTTGTATCCGCTCCGGCCGGTCGTTGACCGGCGGCTACTTGAAAAGCGGGGCTAACGCGATCTTTTCCATCTTGTTCAGCGAGACGGGCGGTTTGCCGATCGCTAGGTGGAGCGTCAGGTCGCGGGGTTCGAAGATCATTGTTTGCAGCGTCATCTCGCCTTGATTAGCGCCGTCGAGGGCCAGTTGGATCTCGCGGACGTCGACCTTGTCCGCGAGGTCGTCGATTTCGAGCGCATCGTAACGCGAGCACTCTTCGCCGACGCTCATGCCGTCGCAGCGAAAGTGGTTTGTGCAGCGGACGATGCCGTTCTCAGCGTTGCGACGTTCAATGTGGTCGGGCGTGATCTCGAACGTCGCCCCGCCGTTGCGGTCGCAGACGGTAAGGTTCATCCACGTGGTCGGCTTGACGCTGCGGAGCAACTTCTCCGCTTCGTCGACAGTGGTGCACTCTTCCATGATGCGACGGAAGACGAACGCCAGCGGCTCGCCGTTCGGGTTGAATTTCCGCGAACCGTCGGCCGAGCGTTCGACGTCGAGCGTTCCCGCGGCAAGACCGGCGTCGTTCATCGCCGAGATGACGCCGACGAGTCCGGGGAAGCCAATCGACGCGAATGCATGTTTCCCCTCGGGGCGGTAGACGATCACCATGCTGTACTTGTCGAGATCGCCGAGCGTGGGAAAGTCGAAGTTGCGGCCGAAGATTGGCGCGCCGGTTTTGCTGCGCGCCGGCTCGACCACGACGGCGGAGCAGCCAAGGCGGCGCAGTTCGAGCAGCGTGTTGCCGACGGCGAGTTGGTCGCTGGTGATGTCGCTATTAGCGGCGATCGCGGCGAGTTCTTGCTGATGCGCTTGCGGCGCCCGCGAGATGAGCGTCTTGCCGGCTTGCGTCACCAGCGGCCAGAAGGATTCGACGCCGAACCGCTCGGCGAAGCGCTTGGGGAACTCGACCATCCCCTTGCCGGGGCCGGCGAGCAACTCCGCATGCTGCCGGCCGATTTCCTCGGGCGTGCCGGTGAGAATGGCAACGGGAACGTTGCCAATGAACCGCAGCTCAGCGCCGTCGATTTTCTTGGCAGTGAACAGCGACTCCGCCGGCTTGGCGAGCAGCGTTCCCGTGCCGACGGCGACCATCCCGAAAGCAACAACCCATGCGGCAATCAATCGATGCATCTATTTACTCTCATGTATTTCTCTGCGCCTTTGCGCCTCTGCGAGAAACTTTTTCAGATCTCACGCAGAGGCGCAAAGGCGCAGAGGGGAGGGGGGATTCTTTAACGTAGTTACCATTCTCACCTCGTGAACGGCGAATTGTTATAACAGAGACCAGCCGATCGATCGCACCCCGAAATCTGCACGCAAATTATAGGCGCCGCCATGCCTGCGACTCCCGCTTTTTTCTACTTCGATTTGGGCAACGTCCTGCTGTCGTTCAGCCACGAGCGGATGTGCCAGCAGATGGCCGAGGTGGCCGGCGTCTCGGCCGAGCTAGTGCGGCATGCCCTGTTCGAGGCGAAGGGAAGCGCCCGCAGCGTCCAGTGGCGGTTCGAGCGGGGCGATCTCAACGTGCTGGCGGTGTACGACCATTTTTGCGAGACGCTTGGCGTTGAACCAAATCGCGAAGAGCTGTTCGCCGCGGGGCGCGACATCTTCGAGGTGATCGAGGACAGCGTCGCGATCGTCGAGCAGCTGGCCGCGAGCAGCCGCCGGCTGGGGATCATGTCGAATACCAACACGCTCGATTGGGAGTTCGTTACGTCCGGTCGCTATCCGTTTCTCAACAACTCGTTCGAGCACTACGTGCTGAGTTTTGAGGTCCGCTCGATGAAGCCGGAGCCGGCGATCTACGAACACGCAGCGCGGCTGGCCGGCGTCGAGCCGGGGCAGGTCTTCTTTACCGACGACCGCCAAGAAAACGTCGATGGAGCGCTGGCGGTCGGGCTTGATGCGACGTTGTTCGTCGATGCGGCGAAGTTGCGTGCGGATCTGGCGGCTCGCGGCGTGATGTAAATGCGGGGATTTTTTGCCACGAAACACACGAACGGACACGAAAGAATACGAGCGGTATGTAAGCCGCTTCTCCCCATGTGTTTCTTCTTTGCGTATTTCTTTGCGCCTCTGCGCCTTTGCGAGAGACCTGTATTCAATGAATCTCACGCAAAGGCGCTAAGGCGCTAAGAAGAAGGAGCCAGCGGAAGTTTGATGGCTTTCGCTGGCTCCTTTATTGATGACGCTACTTGGTTCGCTCCGGCGGGTCGTTGCCCCGCGGCTGCTACAGGTAGGTGTTGATGAGGTTCTCGATCATTTCTTGGCGGCCGCTGCGGTTGCCGGCGGCTTCGCCCTTTTCGAGCATCAGCTTCTCGAGCGAGGCGAGCGAGTGCTTGCCTCCCTCGATCTCGGCGCCCAGCCCGCTGTCCCAGCTCGCGTAGCGATCCTTAATGATCCCCGGCAGCTTGCCGTCGGCTCGCATCGCGGCGGCGATCTTCAGGCCCTGCGCGAAGGCATCCATCCCGCCGATGTGGGCGTAGAACAGATCGATCGGCTCGAAGCTTTCCCGCCGCACCTTCGCGTCGAAGTTGACGCCGCCGGTGGTGAAGCCGCCGTACTTCAGCACTTCGTACATGCACTGCGTGGTGAGGTAGATGTCGGTCGGGAACTGGTCGGTGTCCCAGCCGAGCAGCATATCGCCCGTGTTGGCGTCGATCGAACCGAGCGCGCCCGCGGCGCCGGCGACTTGCAGTTCATGCTGCATCGTGTGCCCGGCGAGCGTCGCGTGGTTCGTTTCGAGGTTTAGCTTGAGGTGATCCTTCAGGCCGTACTCGCGGAGGAAGTTGAGGCACGCCGCCGCGTCGCTGTCGTACTGATGCTTGGTCGGTTCCTTCGGCTTCGGCTCGATGTAGAACTGACCCTTGAAACCGATTTGCTTCGCGTAGTCGACCGCCATGTGGAGGAACTTCGCCAGGTGGTCGAGTTCCCGCTTCATGTCGGTATTCCAGATGCACTGGTACCCTTCGCGGCCGCCCCAGAAGGTGTAGCCGACGCCGCCGAGTTCGTGCGTCACTTCGAGCGCCTTCTTCACCTGGCCGGCCGCGTAGGCGAAGACCTCGGCGTTGGGGCTCGTGGCGGCGCCATGCATGAACCGCGGATTGCTGAACAGGTTCGCGGTGCCCCACAACAACTTGATGCCGGTCCGCTGTTGCTCTTCCTTGAAGACCTTGACGATCGCATCGAGATTCTTGTGGCTCTCGGCGAGCGTCTTTCCCTCGGGGGCGACGTCGCGATCGTGGAAGGCGTAGAAGGGGGCGCCAAGCTTTTCGATAAACTCGAAGGCGACGCGAGCGCGGTTCTGCGCGTTCTCCACCGAGTCGCTGCCGCTCTCCCACGGGCGGACGGCGGTGCCGGGACCGAACGGATCAGAACCGGTGCCGCGGAAGGTGTGCCAGTAAACGACGCTGAACCGCAGGTGGTCGCGCATCGTTTTGCCTTCGACCTTTTCGTCGGCGTTGTAATGCCGGAACGCGAGCGGGTTCTTGCTCTGGGGACCTTCGTACGGAATCTTGCCGATTTCGGGGAATGCTGGCATAGCGATCGTGGGGGCTAAGTGAGTAGTGAGTTGAAAGGAGCCGCCGGTCAACGACCGGCCGGAGCGGCGCTCAGAAGCGTTCCGGCCGCATGAAAAGTGTCCACGCCTTCGCGGCGTAGCGATTTTATCAAATGCACCGGCTGTCGCCACGTCCCGGGGCGGGTTCGTGGACACGTCCGCAGGACGCGACTACCCTAGAAAGACCGGCGTTTGCGGCCGGTTCGCGAGTTTCCGGAACAGAACCAAGACGACGCAATCGCAAAGGTTTTTTGCGTGATTGCGACGTTGTCGTTGAGCAGACCCCATTGATGCAGTTCAGTCGTCATCTACCTCGCCTGTTGGCGGCGTGCGTCTTGGCTTCTTCATTGGCCTGCGCTTGGCGCGCGGAGGCGACCGTCATTCGATTTACGACTTCGCTCGGCAGTTACAACGTACGGCTCTTTCCGACGTTGATGCCAGTTACCGTCGACAACATGCTCGATTACGTCAACGCGGACCGTTACAACGGCACGTTTGTTCATCGCAGCGTTCCAGGATTCGTCATTCAGGGAGGCGGCTTCGCCTACAACGCAACCACGAATTCAGCGCCTCCAATTCAACTGTATCCGGCGATTAACGACGAGCCGGGGGGCGGGGTGGCAGGTCCCTCCAACTTGCGAGGCACAATTGCCATGGCGAAGTCGGGGCCTAACACCGTGACGAGCCAATGGTTCATTAACCTTGGCAACAATTCCTCGCTCGATAGCCCTGCTCGACCAGACGGAGGTTTCTCTGCATTCGGCCGCGTTCTGGGAAATGGCATGACGGTGGTTGATGCGATCGCGGCGCTAACGCCGTATGATCTTGATGGAACTAGCTCGTCCTTATTTGATGCCGTTCCGTTGCGGTCAGCGACCGGTGCGCTCAATGACGTGCTAGTCCACGTCACCGATGTTTCCGTTCTCAATATTCCTGCCGGTGATTTTAATATCGACGGCAAGGTGGATGCCGCCGATCTGGCCGTTTTGAAAGCCGACTTTGGGTCCACGACCAAGGCCGAGGCCGACGCCAATGGCAATGGCCGCGTTGATGGCGCCGACTTTCTGATTTGGCAGCGCACGTTTGGGCAGAACTTCGGCGCCCCCGCCGCCGCGGCGGTGGCCGCCGTCCCCGAACCCGCCGCCGCGACGCTCGCTTTTCTAGCCGTCATCGGCTGTAGCTTGGCGCGTCGCCGCAAGTAGCCGCGGGTCAACGACCTGCCGGAGCGATATCATAAGGCGGCTCGCCGAGACAGAGTCCGAATAAGTCTCTCGCAGAGGCGCAAACGCGCAGAGAAACGCAAAGAATGCAGAAGAGGGATTGTTGGGGATTAACTCACGGAGTTAGTTCTGGTCTTGCCTCTGCGTCTCCGCGCCTCTGCGAGAGACTTCTTCGACGGAGCTACCGCACGAGTTGATTCGGCACTGGACCGCTCCGGCCGGTCGTTGACCGGCGGCTGATGTTCGCTGCACGTTGAGTCCGCTACACTGCTCGGTGGACGCCGTGTCGTGTTCAGGTTCAACGTTCTTCGGGAGGCGCCGATCATGCGTACGCTTTTACTCGCTTCGTTCCACTACTTCGTCGCATCACTGCTCGTTCTAGCGGCTGGCGGCTTTTCATGTGTGCAGGCCGCCGACCCCGTTGAGGAACGCCTCAACAACACGCCGCGCCATCACGAGTGGGGCGACATCAAAACTCCCGAAGGACGGACGCTGAAAACGTTCGTCGTTTTCCCCGAAGTGAAGGAGAAGGCGACCGCCGTCGTCATCATTCACGAGAATAAAGGTCTCACCGATTGGGAACGCAGCGTCGCCGATCGTTTGGCCGAAGCGGGCTACGTCGCAGTCGCGCCCGACTTCCTCAGCGGCGCCGGGCCCGATGGCGGCGGCACGTCGTCGTTCGCGTCGCGCGATGCGGCGACGCAGGGAATCTATGGCCTGAAGCCTGAGCAAGTGACCGCCGACCTCGACGCCGCCGTCGACTACGCGGGCAAGATCGAAGCGGCCAACGGCAAGGTGGCGGTCATCGGCTTCTGCTGGGGGGGCGGCAAGTCGTTCGCTTACGCAGCTCACAATCCGAAGATCGCCGCCGCAATGGTTTGCTACGGCACGGCCCCCGAGGACGAAGCGGAACTGAAGAAGATCGAGGTTCCGGTCTACGGGTTCTACGGCGGCAACGACGCCCGCATCACGTCGCAAGTTCCGCGCGTGACCGAGTCAATGAAGAAACTCGGCAAAACGTACGAGCCAGTCGTCTACGATGGCGCCGGCCACGGCTTCCTCCGGGCCGGCGAGCAACCTGGCGCCAGCGAGGATGACAAGAAGGCGTTTGCCGAAGGTTGGGAACGCGTGAAGAAGATTCTCGCCGAGCTGTAATCGAACACTAGATTAGACTCGCACCGCTAATAGACGCTGATCGAACGCTAATGGAATTCTAGTGGCGTCTTGTCAGCGTTCATTGGCGGTGCGTTTCTTTTTCTAACCTACCACGTCGACGCCGCTGGTGGCTCGTTTCAGCGCGTCGACGATCCCTTTCCAGTTGGCATAGCCTGAGGTTGGATCGCTCGCTTTGCCCGATTGCTCGATGAACTTCATCGCTTCCTGAGCGGTGCTGAAGTAATTCACCGGCTTATTTTGGAAAGCGTTCGTTTCGTCGTTCGAGAGCGGCACGAATTCGCCGTTGGCGCCGACTTTGCCCAACGGCATGCCAGCCGTTTGCAGCATGAAGAGCTGCGTTAGATCGATCTCGCCTTTGTCGAACAACTGCTTGGCGAAGTCTTTCATCTCCTTCGGCGTCATCTGCGTGAAGTCGGGAGAGTCTTCCTCGGGCGCGGCGACGTCGATTTCGCTAGTCGCTGAACTCGCCGCTGCGGTTTGTTCCGTCGACTTGCCGCCGGTTGCCGCCGACGATTGGCGCGCCGCTAGCAGCGCAAAGATCGAATCGTTCCCGCCCTGAATCCGCATGAGAAGTCCCCCCCGGGAGCGAGTGCGGAAATGCCGCAGCACGCAACGTGCTTTTCGGCTACTTCGCGGGGGTAACTTGAGCCGCTGACGTCTGCTACAGCTGCATGCTGCCGGCAGGACGCACGCGGGGCGGGCGGCAGGCGAGACTGCACGCCAAGTTGCATGCAGCGCGACTCTACCCGTGCCTGCCTGCTAGACCGAACGTTGCCAACTTAGCTTCGAGTTCGCTGGCGATTGTCGATTGGTCATTGCCAATACGTCGCTGCTTCTGTGGGAAGCTCGATTGAAGCTCGCCAGCACGATCAACTAAATTCAGCTGGCCAGTCATCGCTAGTTGCGCAGCGCTAGTCGAGGGGGCTTGGGAGAGCCGCGTCGCCCAGCCGCGAAGCTTGGCGTCCGTCACGGAGTCGTTTCGATCATCGGCGTCTTTCTCTCTTCTGTCCGCCGCCAGCCAGGCGAACGCCGCATCAGCGGCGCTATCGAAAAGCACGTCATCGGCGCCCTCGCTCACAGCTGGCGCTGAAATCTCTTCGCCTGCCATCAGCGACGCGACGGTAAGTTCGCTCAAGGCGATTGCATCGTCACTGGCCGCGACGGCCGTGGAGCCCCCAGTTCCATATCCGGTTTTCCACACGCCCAAGTCGCCGCCATTCACGGTTCCGTCGCCATTTCCGTCGGCGCCGCTGCCGGCGGGGGTTGCCGCGGCCCCGTAGGCTCGTTGCCATGCTAGGAAGTCAGCGCCGTCGGTCACGCCGTCGTTATTGTAGTCGCCGCGGGAGTCGGGCATCTTCGCCCAGACCTCATGCCCGTAATCGGGCGTAGTTGCCGAAGCGAAGACTCCGCCAAGGTGGCCACCAATCCAACGAATCGCGCTGCTGCCGGCGCCGGGCACGAAGTCCTTCGCCAACACAGTGCCCGCGGGCGTGCCGTCCGATTTCCATAGCTCTTCGCCATGAACTTCATCGTACGCGCTGAAGTACAGCGTGCCGTAGACATTGGTCAACAAAGTTGGAAAGCCCGAGGCCGTTCCTGGCGCCAGGTCGGTCACCCGGTAGGTTCCGACGTTTGTCCCGTTGCTGCGCCAAATCTCTACGCCGTTAACCCCATCGTCGGCGGTGAAGTAGAGAATGCCGTTCACTTCAACCATGCTCAGCGCGCTGAAGCCGGCGCTCGATTGACGCAGGCCGGCGACGCGGTACGTGCCTTCCGCCGTTCCGTCGCTGCGCCACAATGCGGAGCCGTACTCGCCGTCGTTGGCAGTGAAGTACAGGACGCCGCCAAGGTTGATGAGATTGCTCGGATTCGTCGAACCCGTGAGATTGATGTCCTTCACCAGCATCGTACCGGCGGTCGTTCCATCGGTCTTCCAAAGTTCCCGATTGATCGAACCGTCGTCGGCGGTGAAAAAGAGTTGGCCGGCGACTTCGACAAACGACTGCGGTTGGCCGCCGATGCTGTTCGTAAACGCGTCCAGTTTTTGGGCGACGCCGCCTTGCACCACCCACGGATTGATGCCGGAGTCGTCCTCGCCTGCGAACAGGAGTTTGTTGCCGAAGGCGACGACGTTTGACGGTCGTTTGTCCGCTTTAGGAGAATACCCTGTGACTCGCGATGTTCCGGCAAGGGTGCCATCGCTTTGCCAGATGTGGAAGAAGTCGTCCTCATCGTGGGCGGAAAAATAGAGGGTTTCGCCGACGAGCGTCAGATCGCTGAGCGAATAGTCTCCGTCCGCCGGCCGGATGTCGGTCATCCGCCACGTGCCGGCTTGCGTCCCGTCGGTTGTCCAAAACTGCCGCCCCGTTTCGTCGGTCCAGGCAAAAAGGTAAAGACGGTCGCCCAACACTTTGAGGCCGCTAATGGAGGCGCCTGACCCGAACAACAAAGTCGTCACGTCGACCGTTCCTGCGGGCGTGCCGTCCGACTTCCACAGTTTCCCGCCGGCGGCGAAATAGAGCGAACCTGCGAACTCGGCTCGATCGATGAACGTCGGCAAGCCAGAATTGGAAATGTCTTTGAAAATCGACGTCCCCGCGATGCTGCCGTCCGTGCTCCAAAGTTCCGCTCCCGTCTGCCCAGTCGCCCCGCTGAACAGTACGCGAGACCCGATCTCCAAGAAGGATTTCTTGGGAGTGGCTGCGTATTGAGGATTCGACGACGAAGTCCGTGCAGAATCGAGCTGCGCTAGTTTTTGCCAGGTCGTCGTTAGGCCGTCGCTCACATAGAGGTCTTCGTCGCCTGTTCCGCCCACGAGGTACAGCTTTCCTTGTGCGCTTTGTAATTGCAGATTCTCTAACTGGAAGGACACAAGCGGCAATACAGAAACCCCTGTCGTTCCGGCTGCTGTGCCGTCTGTTCGCCAGAGCGCCCTCGAATTTGAAGATACAGCAGTGAAGTAAAGCTGGCCGTTATGCACTGTAAACTGCGGGTCGGCCGCTTTGGAGCCGTCTGTCGCCATGCCGTTAGAAGAACCAACGAAGAGGTCCTTCACGAGGGTCGTGCCAGCTGTAGTTCCATTGCTCTTCCAGAGCTCCAAGCCTGAAGTTCCATCATTCGCAACAAAATAAGCTTCTCCGTTGAACGCGAAGAAGTGTTGAGGCGCGAATCCTGGAACAGAGGCTGGACCGCTCTTCACCATTACCGTGCCAGCTGCGGTTCCATCACTTTTCCAGAGATCGTATCTCCCTGGCGAAGTAGGCGACGTCGCTGAAAAATAGAGCGTGCCGCCAGCATTGACCAGATCAGCGTCGATCCAGGAACTGATCACAGGAATCGCTCCCCCCGAACCGGGAACGATATCTTTGACGATCGCTGTGCCTGCCGTAGTTCCATCGCTTCTCCACAGCTCCATCCCCTTGGCGCCGTCATTGGCAAAGAAGTAGAGCGCACCGTTCATCTCCGTGAGCTGTTGGACTCGCGTGCTAATCAGTGTTGCGAAGAACGATCGCAACAGAATCGTTCCAGCCGCCGTTCCGTCGGTCTTCCAAAGCTCCGTTTGAGTGCTCGTTGTGCGCGCAGTAAAGAAGACGGAATTGCCGACGGCAACGATTTCTGAAACGACTGGGCCAAGCGACGGTCCTATGGCCGTCGTGCTTAACCGTTCGGTGCCGGCCGCCGTTCCGTCGCTCTTCCAAAGTTCGGCGCCGTTCACGCCGTCATTCGCCGTGAAGTAGAGGACGCCATTGACGTTCGTCAACTGCCCCGGCGCCGATCCGTTTCGGCCGCCGCGAATGTCCTTCACGATTTCCGTCCCTGCTTCGGTGCCATCGGTCTTCCAGAGTTCGGCGCCGGTCGTCTCCGTCCAGGCGACGAAGAAACCGACGTCTCCCACGCGAGTTAGTTCCGTTGGCTGCGAGCCGAGGCTGGATGTGTGGGTGGTCGCGTTCACTAACAGCTCAAAGTCAGCCGCCAGAACCCGGCGCTCTTCGAGTGTTTCGAATCCCAGCCGGCGTACTTTCTCGCCTGGACGTCCAAAAAAATCCATGCAACCTCCGGGTGAGCGATGGGCGCCCAATCGGCAAAGTGGAGAGCATCAGATGAGTGCACGACAATCGCGACGCGCGACCATTATGCTCGCGCTCGACGATAAAAGAAAGCAATTAGCTCGAAAGACCAGAAAGGCCAAATTGGCCCCTTTTCGAGGCTTGTAAGCTGCTGCAATCTCCGCCGCTACAGTTGGTCCACTACCCGAATCGTCTCCAGCGTCGGGTCCGACGCATAGCAGTGCGCCCCACCTGCAAGCAGCGAATGGCAGACATCCAGAATCTCGCCCGTCACCTCTTCGCCCGGCATCAACAGCGGAATCCCTGGCGGGTAGAACATGATGCTTTCCGCGCAAACGCGGCCGATCGATTCGTCGAGCGGCACGGCCTGCTTGGGGCCAAGCGCCGCGTCGCGAGGCGTCATTAGGAGGGGCGGAACGGCGGGCTGCAGTAAGTGGCCCGCTTCGGCGATCGACGAGGCTTCGGGCGTGCGCGGGTTCGCGCTGATTTGCTTCAGGCCCGCGAGCAAACGGGCCTTCGCGTCGGTGTCGTCGCGCGGGCTGAGCACGAGCGCGATGTTGAACCAATCGGCAAGTTCGTCTTCCATTTGATATTCATTGCGCAGCAGCAGCTCCGCGTCGTACCCGGTCCAGCCGGCGCCGGCGACGTTGATCACCATTCGCAACGGATCGCGACGATGACCGGCGAGGCGGGGATCATCGGCGGGGTTGAGCACCCGCAAGCCGGGCAGGGAGTTGATCTGCGCGGCGAGTTCCTCGGCATCGGCGACCGCTTGCGCGAAGAGGGCGGCGCCGTCGCTCGCCATGAAGCGGCGATTGACGTCCATCGAGACGAGCTGCAGGTAGCTGGGGCTTGTCGTCTGCAGCAGATTGAAGGCATCGCGAACTTGCGCGGCGCTCACTGGCGAGTCGTGGCCGACGTGCAGCTGTGCGGTGCCGACGAGTGAGCCGAGCGTCTTGTGACAGCTTTGCGCTGCCAGGCTGGCGCCGCTCCGCATGGCCGAGGTCGGGGCGCTTCCCACCGGCAGGAAGTTGAGATGCGGGCCGTGAGCTTCGTCGATCAGCAGCGGCACATTGTGTTGACGACACACAGCGACGATGTCGTCGAGTTCGCGGGCCAAGCCGTAGTAGCTCGGCCGTGTGAGCAGCACGGCCGAGATGGGGCCTTCGGCGAGCGCGGCGGCGACAGTTTCGCCGGTGACGCTGAGGGCGCCCGATTGCGGCAGCACGTCGTGGTGGAGGAACTTCGGTCGCGCTCCCGAAAGGACTAGCGCTGACGCCACCGAGCGGTGGACGTTCCGCGGCAGCAAGATCGTGCCGCCGGGCGGAACCGCGGCGAGGATCATCGCCGCGATCGCCGTCGTCGCTCCGCCGCCGGTGTAGAACGTCGCCGCCGCTCCGAAGAGCTCCGCCGCCAGCTCTTGCGCTTCCTGCACGCAATGCGTCGGGTGGAGCAGGTTGTCGGTCGCGGTCATCGCCGGCAGGTCGTAATCGAATAGCGGCTGGCCCCACAGATCGACGAGCTCCGGCGGCGCGAAGCGGCCCGCCTTGTGCCCCGGCGTGTGGAACGGGTAGGTCTTCCCGGCGATGTACGAGCGCAGCGTCTCGTAAATCGGAGCCCGAGTTTGATCCAGCGCAGCGGGTTGGCGATTCGAGTGGTTCAACGTAAACAACAACTCCCAGGAAACATTTTAGCCCCCGGTTCTTCAAACCGGGGGCGAGCGGCGATCCACTTTCCGCCCCCGGTTTGAAGAACCGGGGGCTAATAAAAAAACAATGGCTGGGGCGGCGCCAGTCGGCCATCCCCAGCCATTGAGTCGTTTTACTTCGATCCGTCGGCAACCGTAGGCGATTAGGCCTTCGAGCCGTTTACCACGTGGCCATTGGCATGACCGTTCGACTTGGCCTTCGGACCGCTGAGGGTCGACTTGCCATTGGTCGTTGTGGTGCTCGCCGCGGTCTTGGTGACCTTGGTCGCCTTCACGGCGGTCGAGATCCGATCGATCTTCATCGGCTGCATCGGACGCTGCAGCGTCGACGTCGAGACGCCCGTACGCATGGCGGCCATCATGCCGGCCGCTTCGTAGTAGTTGTCGACGTACTTCAGTTGGCCCGCACGGAACGGCAGTTCGCTGAGGTCGTTCCGCATCAGGTTCGTGTTGTTGCGAACCGCGATGACGGGGATCCCTTGCTCGATAGCCGCCAAGGTCGGCAGGCCAACGCAGCCGTCCGGAATGACGAGCACCGAGACGTCTTCGGCCGTGAGGGTCGACGGGTCGTAGGCGCCGGTCACGTTGGTGATGACGCGCGGAGCCCGGTTGAGGCCCTTCAGGACGCAGAACAGGTAGGTGCTGCTGATCACCTCGGCCGCCTTGCGGGGGTCGACGACGCCCCACCGCTCGGTGCGAATCGCTTCGCTCGACATCGTCGGAGCGTGGGCTGTCGGCACGTCGAGGACGGTGCTGGTCGTGTGGGTGAGAACCGCTTCGACGCCGCCCCACGGGTTCGGGCCGCCTTCGCCGAAGTAGGCGCGGTGCAGCTCAACCGTGTCGATGTGCGGCGTGATGCGGGTCGCCAGGGCGACCGCGTCGTAGCTGCCGCGCTTCGAGCGGAGGATGTCGAGCAGACCTTGCAGGCCGTTGATGGCCCCGGTGACGCGGCCTGAGTCGGCGACGCCGGTCTTCATCTCGAGGCCTTCCTCGAGGACGACGACTTCGTCGATGTCCATGCCGAGCGTGGCACGGGCGCCTTCAGCACAGTTGATCGTGTTGTCGACGACGTGCGGAGCGTCGGGACGCTCTTCGGTCACCAGCAACACGCGGTTCTGACGGACCTTTTGCAGGCCGATGGTGCCCATCATCAGGCGGCAGATCAGCGAGCCTTCAGCGTAAAGGCTGTTCTCGGCCTGCTCGTTGATGTCCGACGCGTTGACGACGTTCGGGTGGATCACCAGGTTGTCGCACTGCGAGGCGATCAACCGGGCGGCCGGGGTGGCGTCGCCGGCGTGGCCGCCGATGGCGCAGTCGACGCCGGTCGGGATCAACATCACCGCGTTGAACTTGTCGGTCCGCTCGCCCTTGCGTTGGCGGTAGTCGAAGACCGACGACGGCAGCATGTTCTTCGGGCTGGTCAGGTCGCCGAGGGCTTCCATCTCGCAGACGTGGCCGAGGCGGTTCTTGCCGACCATGGCGACGCGGATGGGGGCAGCCTTCTTGCCGCAGGCGTCAGCGACGGCCTTCTGCAAGCTGGCAATCGGCGAGCCGCTCTTCAGCCAGCCGGGAACGATCACTTCTTGTTCGAATACCTTCATGGAGAGGCCTCCTTCCTGGGGCATAGCCGGCCAAAATGGGCGCGACCAGGGGCAACCACAGAGCTGTGTTTAGGTGGTGTGCAGCCAGACAACCTTGCCCGAGGGGTCGCTTGCAAGTGCGACCTGGTACGCGGTCCACGGCGGCGTGGATACTGACGCGTTTTGACGCCCGAAAACGTCGGGCCCGTTGTTCGACCTTCGGCTCAGCCGATAGGTGCTGCGAGACGGTTAGTCCCGGTTGGGGACTAAAGCGGAGACTGCCGGCCGGCGGGACGATCATGTCCCCAGACGGCAAAACGAGGGCTGGGTCAGACGACTCAACGTCTGAGGCGACCCCTCCAGGTGGAGCAGAGGGCGACGCGAGTACGGAGGGCAGAGCGGTCGATCCAGGAGCGCACCAAGCACGAAAGCCGGGCCAAACGGCAAGAGACGGCGACAAAATAGTCTTGGGAAGTCGCTGTCAATTCAGGAGAGGCCTTTTGGGTGCGAAGTTTGGTCGTGAGACCGCTGGATAGGAAACCGCCGTCGTGGGAGGTAGCTCGTGAGAGTCACTTGAGCAAGCTATACGTGAAGACTCGCTCAATGGTTTGCAAGTTATCGACTTTGGACAAGACGTGCAATTGGAGAATTGGTGAAAAATGCTGGAGAGCGCCGCTGGCGCTAGCGGCGACGCCACAAGTAATGCGCCGCGAGCCGGGGCGTCCCCGCCCCCGGGCTAGTCAGTAGTCAGTCGCTCGCCTGAACCCCGAGCCCCGCCACCGGAACCCTCTCCACTCCCCACCGGCACGACATTCGCCTAGAGTGCGGCCATGCGATTATTTTACTGTGATAACTGCCGGCGAACCGTCTTCTTCGAAAACTTCCGCTGCGTGAAATGCGACCACACGCTGGCTTACCTGCCAGAGCTGAGCGAAATCGTGTCGCTCAAGCCGGCCGGCGAGGGGCTCTGGACGCCCGAGGCGCCGGAGGCGGGCGGACGCACCTACCGGCTGTGCGAGAACTACGCCGAGAAGAACGTCTGCAACTGGGCCGTCCCAGCCGATCAGGAAGAGCCGCTGTGCGAGGCGTGTCTGCTGACCGAGACGATCCCCGATCTCGCCCAGCCTGGGCACCACGAGGCCTGGTACGCGCTGGAGGTCGCCAAGCGGCGGCTCGTCTACAGTCTGCAGGCGCTAGGTCTGCCGGTGGTGCCCAAGTCGGTCGATCCAGAGCGAGGGTTAGAGTTCAACTTCCTGGCTGATCCGCCCGTCATCGATGAGGAGCACCCCGCCGTCCTCACCGGTCACGCCAACGGCACGATCACGGTCAACCTCGCCGAAGCCGACGACGCCGAGCGCGAGAGCCGCCGCGTGGCGATGCACGAACCCTACCGCACGCTGCTCGGCCACTTCCGCCACGAAGTCGGCCATTACTACTGGGATCGGCTCATCAAGGACAGCGGCTGGCTCGCGGAGTGCCGCGCTGTCTTCGGCGACGACCAGGAAGATTACGGCGAAGCCCTTAACCGCCACTACCAGAACGGCCCGCGACCCGATTGGCAGTCGCAGTTCGTCTCGGCCTACGCCAGCGTCCACGCCTGGGAAGACTGGGCTGAGACATGGGCCCACTACCTCCACATTACCGATACGTTGGAAACGGCCACCGCTTGCGGCTTGGCCCTCCGCCCGCAAGCTCCCAACGCCCGCCGCGTGAAGCCCCGCTTTTCGCTTGAGAAGGCGGAGCACGCCTCGTTCGACGACATGATGGACGATTGGTTGGCGATGACCTACGTCCTCAACAGTCTCAACCGCGGCATGGGGCTGAAGGACATGTATCCTTTCGTCCTCTCCCAGCCGGCGATCGAAAAGCTCCGCTTTATCCACAGAGTTTGCACTGAACCGGCGCCCGCGGCCGTTGCTGGTACGGTGAATCAGTTAGGCGCGGCAGAGGGGGCGTCCGAATCGCCCGGCGTCGTATCGCAAGCTCAGTCAGCGTGAGTCGTCGTTGAGGAGCAACACGTCCTAGCTCGCCATCAAACTGATGGCGCAGTGACGGCGATTTGACGCCACTAAAGTTTGGCTGACGCCGTGCGGATGCGCGCGTCTCGAATTGCTTATGCACAGTAAAGCGTTGTGCGGCAACCTGTTGCAGCGCAATCTTGTCGTTGACGTCTCCTGCGGGCGCGCCGCTTGCATCGACGGTCTGGCACCGTTAATTCTCTCGCGACGTGAGATCCTGATATGCTGATAGTGCGTGAGAATTAGTGCCGCCCCATCGTCCCTCTTCAGGCGAGGCGCCAAGTGTTGAACTTCAGTTTCATTTTCCATTGCCGGCGTTTCGTTCAGCTTTCCTCGCTCGCGTTCGCCGCGTCATCGGCCGCCGCCGCTCCGAGCCAGGGCTTGCCGGAACCGCGGCCCGTGGAGCGGCCAGCATCGATCATTGCCCCCACGGCTGCGCCCGCGAAGGCTGAAACTTCCGCGGCGGAACCAAATCCCAACGCGGCCTCGCAACTGACCGTCGAGGCGCTTGCAGCGCAGCTTGTCGGCGAAGTGCAAGAACGCGACGCATTGTTGGAGGAAGCCATCGCAGCCGATCCCAACTTCGCGCCCGCGCGGTGGCAGCGCGGCGAGATGCTCGATCAAGGCAAATGGCGGAGCGTGGCAAGCGTGCAGAAACGCTTGGCTGCGAATCCGAGCCGCGAAGAATACCTCGAGTTGCGAGACTCTTCGCCCGACACTCTGGCTGCGCACGCTGAATTAGCGCAATGGTGCATGCGCAACGGTCTGGCGAACGAGGAGCGATTTCATTGGATGAAGGTGTTGTTCGCCGATCCTCGCCATGAACTCGCGCAGTCGCAGTTAGGATTGCAACACTATCGCGACGGTTTGTACACGAAGGAGGAAATCGCTGACTTCGAAAAGAAAGAAGTTGAGGCCACGGCGAACTTGGCAAAGTATCAGCCAATATTTGCTGAAATCTGCCGGACTGTCACCACAACGTCCGACGGTAAAGCGCGAGCCTCTGCATTAGCGTCGCTCGGAAGCGTCAACGAACTTGCCAAGTTGCCGGCGTTAGCCAACGCGATTGCCCGCGAGGCGAGTCAGGCGTCCCCGGAAGATGCGTACGACTTATCGATGTCGCTGATTGACTCGCTCAGTCACGTGCCTCACCGGCAGGCGACCTCGACGCTGCTCAACCTCAGTCTGTTCGCTGAGGCCCCTGGCATTCGCCATGCGGCGGCGTTGGGCCTCAAGTCGCGGCCGGTCACGGATTACGTGCCGCAGTTGATGGCTTCGATGGCGGCGCCGATCCAGGCTGAAATTGGCACGGTAGTACAACCCGACGGCACGGTGACATATGCCGAGATCCTGTACCAAGAAGGGCCGTTGGCGGATCGGACCGTGACGCGCGGTCGTACGGCAATTCCTGTCAGTAGCGGCCAGCGCACCGACCTGCGCACGGATCGGCGCGCCGATCCTCAGCGCGTCTCCGCGATGCGCGGCAACGCCGCGGCGATGGCCATGCAGGCGCGGCGACGCGTGGCGTTGGCGAACGCTGAGGCGGCCGCGGGAAATACGCGGGTCCGCGAAGTCCTTAGCACCGCATTGAGCTTCGATCTTGGAGAGGACCCGAAGCGATACTGGGGAGAGTGGACGAAGTACAACGAGCTCCAATTCGACGAGCACCCCCTCTACGGCTACAACGATCTCCAAACTGAGTACGTGCCGACGACTCACTCATGCTTCATGGCGGGAACTCCGGTTTGGACGCAGGAAGGACTGCGGCCGATCGAGACCATCGTCGTCGGCGATCTGGTGCTTGCCCAGCATCCCGAAACTGGCGAAATCGCGTTTCGGCCTGTATTGGAAAAGACGCTCGGACCACCGACGCAGACGGCGGCGATTGGATTGCCGGACGAAACGATTGTCGCCACTCTGGGGCATCGATTCTGGGTCGAACGACGCGGTTGGGAGATGACGAAAGCGCTAAAGCCCGGCATGTATTTGCATGCGGTCGCTTCGTCCCTGCCGATCGAAACGTTAGATGCGGGGCAGCAACTCCGTTGTCACAACATGGTCGTCGACGGGTTCCACACCTACTTTGCCGGCCGGTCGCAGATCCTGGTGCATGACAAGACGTGCCCGCAGCCGACTACCTCAAAGACGCCTGGCCAGGCGTTCTTGGTCGACGCCGCCCCTTCCGACGCGAGCCGATGATTCCCTGTGCAGTCGCGTTAGAACGGCTAAATTGCCGCACAAAAACGATCAGCTTGTCCGCCGTGAGGGGAAAACGCTATCTTACGAGCCGGAACAGCTTCGTTTAGTGGGTACTGATACGGGGGCTAGAGGCATGGCTCGCAGTAAGTCAGTGGTGTTGTGCGCCTGCTTGGCGCTTGGTTCGATCGCGCCGCTTGATTGGGAGCCAGCGCCGCAACTCGTCGCGGCGGAAATCAAGCCGCAGCTAGCCGACTCCCCGAAGAACGCATCCAAGTTGGTGGAGCAGGCAATCTCAGCAGGATTGACCGGCAACGCCGCGGAGCGAGGCATCCTCCTCAAGCGCGCGGCTGAGGCAGACCCCGACTACGCGCCAGCGAAGTGGCAACGGGGCTTGGTCAATTTCGAAGGCGCCTGGCGTACGCCCGAAGAAGTGGCGTCGCACATTTCGGCTGACAAGCGTTGGCAAGAATACGATTCATTGCGGGCCGAAGCGAAAGATACGCCCGCCGACCATCTCCGCCTCGCGCAATGGAGCATGCGGCAGGGGCTGACCGCGGAAGAACGCTACCACTGGGCGAACGTCCTCGCGGCAAACCCCGGTCATGCCCAAGCCCGGCAGCGTTTGGGCGCGCAAGAGTATCAAGGCATGCTCTTTACCCGCGAGCAAGTCGCGGCGGAGAAGGCTCGCCTGGAACAAGCCAAGCGTGATGCCACAAAGTTCAAGCCGCAGCTCGCGCTGTGGTGCAAGAACGCAACCAGCGAGTTGAAGGCGACGCGCGAGAAAGGTCTCGCCAAGATTCGGGCCATCGACGACGTCGCCGCCATTCCGGCCCTCCGCGACGCCGTGAGTCGTACGATTGGAACCGCCGGCGGCAAGGAACACCGCTCCGAGTTGGTGCTGGCGATGACGGCGGCCCTCGCCGGCATCCCCGAGCATCCGGCGACCTTGGCGCTGACGGAGCTGTCGGTCTTCTCCAGCTTGCCTGAGGTTCGCCTCGCCGCGGCCGAGGCGTTGCGCTCGCGCCCGCCGACCGACTTCGTGCCGCTGCTCATGGCGACGCTTGAGGCCCCGATCGAAGCCGAGGTCGACGTGATGGCCGCTCCTGACGGGACGGTGCGTTTCGTCGAAACGCTGACTCAGCAACAGCAGACGCACATCGCGGCGCAGGTGCGGAGCGTGAATTTTGAAGTCACGGGCGCCTTGGGTCGCGGCCGAATGAACACGGGCGTCGCGCTGAATCGCAATCTCAACGCGACGTCGCGCCGCGTCGAAACAACTCAACAGCAGCTTGACGAACTCAACGCCGCCTCCGCCGAGCGAAATGCGCGGGTCATCCAAGTGCTCAAGAAAGTTCTCGACGAAGAACCGAGCAAGGAAGACGTCACTGCGTGGTGGCAATCATGGCAAAACTACAACGAGTTGAGCTACGGCGCGATCAATAAGGTCGTCGAAACACGTCTCGATGAAACGTACGTGACCAAGCTCGAGCCGCCTTGCGAGTGCTTTGCGCCCGGCACGCTGGTATGGCGGCAGTCGGGGCCGACGCCGATCGAACAAGTTCGCGTGGGCGACATGGTGCTCGCGCAGCATCCCAGCACCGGCGAGCTTGCCTATCGCCCGGTGCTCGAAACAACTGTCGGGCCGCTTGCACGGGTGATGAAGCTGAAGCTTCCGAACGAAGAGTTCATCTCGACGTTGGGGCATCGGTTTTGGGTCGACGGCTCAGGCTGGGCGATGGCGAAAGAGTTACAGCTCCCCGCTTCGCTCCACACGCTGCAAGGGACCGCGAAGATCGAAGAGCTGGCGTTAGACGGCGAACTCGAGTGCCACAACCTGGTGGTGGATGATTTCCACACCTTCGTCGTCGGCAAGTCGCAGTTGGTAGTGCACGACAAAACCTGTCCCCAGCCGACGCTGGCGCTCTCTCCTGGCTTCGTACCGAAGCCGGGTGTAGCGCGCGACATGGCGAAATCATTCACTGGCGTTAGTCCCTAGACGGTGGAGCGTGCGGTTGCTGCCGCACGCTGGGCGCCAATGGCGACCAGACGATGTACGGAACGCATCGTCCAGGCACGGCGGTTCGCTCGAATCGCCCGTCGATCGGAACAGATTCTCTTTTCATTAAATCGTATCACGAGGGCAAGAGGCATGTCTCGTACGAATGGAACGCTCCGTTGGAGCGTTGCGGCGCTCTGTGCGCTGACCGGCAGCCAGTTCTTCGCGCAGGCGGGTGAAGTGTCGCCGCGGAGCCGCTCAGCCGATTATCCTCGCCACGCGCCACGCCTCGTCGAGCAGGCGCTGACGGCAGGATTGGCGGGCGACCAGCAGCGCAAGGCCGACCTCCTCAAGCGGGCGAGTTCCGCCGACGGCGACTTCGCCCCCGCTCGCTGGCAGTTGGGCGAAGTAAAGTTCGAGGGCGAGTGGCGGACTCCCGCTGAAGTCGCGAAGTACGTCGCCGCCGACGAACGTCGGCAAAAGTACGAGAACATGCGCGAAGGAGATGTTGCATCGGTCGAGGAACACGCCGATCTCGCGGCCTGGTGCATGCGACAGGGGCTCGAGGCCGAAGAAAGATACCACTGGGCCAACGTCATTTTGGCAAACCCCAATCACCATCTCGCACAGCAGCGTCTCGGCATGCGCGAAGTCCGCGGCAGACTCTACACGCAAGAGTGGATCGACGCCGAAACGAAACGCCGTGAACAAGCCAAGAAAGATCTCGAGGAACTGACGCCGACCTACCTGCAGTGGTGTCGAGAGGCGACCGGGAACCTCAGGGTGAATCGCGACAAGGGGCTCGCGAAGCTGCGTGGAATTGACAAGCCGGCCGGTATTCCAGCGCTCCGCGAAGCCGTGCGGCAGACCGTCCGGACCGACGCCGGAAAAAAATACGACCGCGAGCTCGTTCTCGCGATGACGGCAGCGTTCGCCAAGATGCCAGAGCACGCAGCGACGTTGCAACTCGCTGGCTTGTCAATCTACTCGAAGCACGCTGATGTGCGGCAGGCGGCCGCCGAAGGATTGCACTCGCGGCCGACGACCGACTATGTGCCGCTGCTAATGGAACTCTTGCAATCGCCATTGGAAGTCGAGGTCGACGTTGTCGCGGCGCCTGACGGCATGGTGCGAATGATCGAAACCGTGTCGCAGCAGAAGCGGTTCTACGAGGCGGCCCAAGTCCGGTCGACGAGCTACGAAGTCGAAGGCGCCCTGGGAAGGAACATGGCGACGACGGATCCATCCAGAGTGCTCGCCGGCAATCTGCAATCGGCAAATTCGCGAGCGGCGCGGACGCAGTCGCGCGTGGCGACCGAAAACGCTGCGCGCGCGAAGCAGAACGAGTTGGTTCAACAGACGCTCAAAATTGCAGCTGGTTTGGGCCAGTCCAGCAGCTTAGGCGAGTCGACCGAGGATGCCGCCTACTGGTGGGAGGCATGGAAGCAGCAAAATGAACTCTCGTATGCTTCGATGGAGCGGGTCTACGAATCGTACCTGGATGAAAGGTTCGTCCAATTTTATGAGCAAGCGCCGCCGCCGAGCGCGGGCATCGTCGCGGAAGCTCCGGCGTTACAACATGGCGCCTGCTTCGCGCCAGATACCTTAGTCTGGAAGCAATCGGGCCCGACGCCGATTGAACTGATTCGCGTTGGCGATCTCGTCTTAGCGAAGCACCCGACGACTGGCGAACTCGACTACCGACCCGTCCTGGAAACGACCCGCGGCCGCATGACTCAAGTGCTGCGAATCGAACTGCCGAGTGAGAACGTCGTCGCGACGCTTGGCCACCGTTTTTGGGTTGAAGGCGTCGGCTGGCGGATGGCCAAGGAACTGAAGGCGGAGATGCCGCTGCATACAGTGAGAAACGCGGTACTGATCAAGAGTCTCGAGAAGGTGGAAGATATGGAGTGCTGCAACCTCGTCGTCGACGAGTTCCATACCTTCGTGATTGGTCAGTCGCAGGTTCTAGTCCACGACATCACCTGCCCGCAACCGACGCTGGCCATCACGCCTGGTTTGCTGCCGCCGAAGGGTCGACCGGACGTCGCCAACTCGACCTCAGACCAACTATCGGCTGCGGGGCGATAGACGCGGCGTCCTTTCCGAAAAACCGAGAACGTTATTCAGCGTCGCGGGTAAGCTTTTCGAGTAGGATAAAAGGGCCTGCCCCTCTGGATCCTGCCGTCATGCCCGCCCGCCTCTCGCCGCTTTCACTTGCCTTCATCGTCGTCGCGCTCGTTCTGTGCGCGACAGGCGACTCCGCCCGCGCGCAGTTGCCGACGGCGACCGGCAAGCAGATCGCGATGAGCAACGCCGCCTGGAAGTTGTTCATTCCCAGCACCTACGTCCAGCGGCCGGGGGCCGTCGCCGATCTGATTGTCCACCTCCATGGCGATCCGCAAACGTTTTACAACAACGCCAAGTACGCCAACCTCAACGCGATTATCGTCACGGTGAATTACAGCGGCCTGTCGTCCGCTTATCAGACGCCGTTTTCGAACGCGAGTTTGTTCCAGACGATCGTCGACGAAGCGCTGGCGAAGTCGCGCCTCGAAGCAAATGTCTCTGACAACTTAATTTGGGATCAGCTCGCGCTCTCCACGTTCAGCGCCGGTTATGCCGGTGCGCGGGAGATCATGAAAAGTTCTAGCTACCGAAATCAGATCGACGCCTATCTGGCCGCTGATTCGATTCATGCGAGCACCGACCCTAGCGACCAAACGCCGCTCGACGCGCAGCTGGTCGACTTCAAGACGTTCGCCACGCTTGCGAAGAACGGGCAAAAGACGTTCGTCCAAACGCACTCGCAAGTGCCCACTAGCGGCTACGAAAGCACTACCGAAGTGGCGAACGAAATGTTGCAGCATCTCGGCATCGCGGCGACGGCAGTCAATCAACCTGGTTTGGGAACGCTAACGTACAACCGCACCGCGCAGACCGGCAACTACAAATTGTGGGGAACAACTGGCTCCGACGCGGCGGCTCATACCAAACATCTGCAGTACATCGGCGATTTCCTTGAGGAGTTGCCGCTCGCCAAAATTCCCACGCAATCGGCCGACTTTACCAAGAATGGTCGGGTCGACGCTGCCGATCTTTCGTTGTGGAAGTCTTCGTTCGGCGTAAACGCCCTGGGCGACGCCAACGGCGACGGCGTGACCAACGGCGCCGACTTGCTCGCATGGCAACGGCAAATGGCTGCTGCCGTCGGCAGCGGGGCGACCGTCGCGGCTGTTCCAGAACCCGCGACGATCCAGATGGTCGCGGCGTCGCTCGCTCTGAGCGTTCGTTATGCCCGTCGTCGCTCGTCGAGGCAATTCCGCAGCCAGCGCGTTTCACCGCGCAGCCACAGCAGGCCGACGACGTTGAACAGGGCGAGCGCCACAATCGCTCCGTTGACGGCGAGCATCGCGCCGCGCGCGCCGCGCGCGACGCCGGCGTTCACGCCCGCCGATTCGCGGAACATGACGACGAGGAACATCAACAGAAACAGGCCCAGCCCGCGCATGCCGAGCAGCACTTTCGTCTCATGCGTCTGCGGTGCCCGGCGCCATCGCACGACTTCCCAAGCGAACGCGACGAGTTGATAGCCGATCAATCCTGCCAAACACCATTGGACGCTGCGGTCGGCCAGTAGATCGAACAGCTTCTTGTCGGCGCCGATCGTCAGGGCGAGGACGATAAACAACGTGCCGACGCCGCCGCAAGCGAGATCGACGAAGATGCCCATCTGTGGTTGATGTTTCACGCGCAAGTGCTCCGTCGCGGCGTGCATCCGGCCTTCGCGCAGCGCGCCGGCGACGACCCACACGTGCCAATCGTCGAACTTCGTTTGCGCGAACCGTTCGACGGCTGGCGACATCAGCAGATATCGAGCGATATCAAGCAGTATCGCCAGCCACACGCCGATCAGCAGAAACAGCAAGAGCTGCTCCGACGACCAGCCGAACCACAACACGCCGACGATCGGCATGCCGCCAATCAGCAATGTTTCGAACGCCTCGGCGAACGTTTGGCCGACGAATGGAGGGCCGCGCCGCGACAGCGCTGCGGGAGCGTTGCGGTGGAAGCGTTCGAGGTCGGCCGCAGTGATCGGCGATTGGGGGAGTTCTTGGCGATCGGCCATGCTAGTTGCTTGTCGAAAGGGGCGACTCAAGGGAGCAACTAGCTTGAGCGAAAGGGCAGGGCGATTGCAACAGCCATTGGCGAGCTACGGTCGCAATCTTAGAGCCCGAGTTCCGACAACCCGGGGTGATCATCAGGACGCCGTCCCTGCGGCCAATGGAACTTCCGCTCCGTTTCGCGAATCGGCAGGTCGTTGATGCTCGCGATCCGTCGTTGCATCAACCCTTGGGCATTGAACTCCCAATTCTCGTTGCCGTAGGAGCGAAACCAGTTTCCTGAATCATCGCGCCACTCGTAGGCGAAACGCACCGCGATTCGGTTCTCGTGGAATGCCCACAGCTCCTTGATGAGTCGATACTCGAGCTCCCGCTGCCATTTGCGCGTGAGAAACGCAACGATCGCCTCGCGACCAGTGAGGAATTCCGCGCGATTCCGCCAGACGCTGTCGACCGAGTAGCCGAGCGACACGCGAGCCGAATCACGACTGTTCCAGGCATCCTCCGCCAAGCGAGCCTTCAGTGCGGCCGACTCGGCGTCAAAGGGCGGCAATGGCGGGCGAGATTCATCTTGGCTTGGCATGACAACGAACTCCCTGTGATTAGCAGAATTGGCGGCTGCCTATCGATCAAGGGTGATAGTGTAGTGCACGTCGGGCGATTTGACTTGCCTCGCAAACCGGCTGTCTGACTGCGACTGCACTTATGACTCGACTAGAGCGACGTGGGCGCAGTCTTCGAGTGGCCGAAAAAGAGCTTCAACAAGATGCAGAAATCGGCCGCGGGATTCATTAGGATCGACTGCAACCACCGTTCTTTGACAATTCGACCACCTTTAGTGCACCGCCGACGCCTCTGGCTGCCACGATCTGCATCGCCGACTTTTGCGCTTCCTCATTGAAAGCGAAAAACGCAAAAGTCCCCGCAACGTAGCGCGTGTCGCTTCAAGATTCCTCGGGAAAACAAGGCTCAGACGGTCGGTGGCGGGGGAGCGGCGTCGACTTTTGCATCTAAAAAACGGGGCCCCCCGTTGGCGTGCAAAAGTAGAGAGCTCGGCGGCGGTTGAGAAGAGACGCGAAAACGCCGCTTTTTCGGCCCCGGACGTCGGGGATCATGCCGGTGGATGTCACACCGCGTCGTGTTGCCTCAAGCGCAAAAGTCAAAGGCCGAGCACGTTCAAAAAACGCGTTGATGGGTGCCGGCCGCGAGCTACACGCAGATGAGCCGCTACCGAACGCCGACTAAGCGGCGCCGTGCGCGTCGGTGCGAGCCGGCTCGGCGTCGGCGGGAGGAGTCGCCAGCTTCGTTCCGGTGGCCGGCGTCGAGGCGACGGGGACGGCAGATTCCGTCGCAGGTGCGGGGAGCCCTTCGACGCCGCTTTCCGCAGCATCGTCGCGGCTCGCATCCGCCTCCGTCGAGTCGTTGTGGAACTCGGGGTAGTACTGCAGCTTCCGCGGGGCGCTCGTTTCCGGTTCGGAATAGATGACGTTGTTCAGGTCGGTGCGGAAGCCGTTCAAGTTGCGACGAAACTCTTGATACGCCTTCCCCCATGTGCGCGCCACTTCGGGGAGGTCGCTGCCATACAGCAGTAAGGCGACAATGGCGAGAAGCGCCATCTCGCCAATGCCGAAATTCAGGAATGCAAGCGGCAGCAACATGAGGCGGCGAGTGCGAGTATCGGTCGCGCCGTTCAACGCGACAATCGTCGAGCGTCGGCAGGCAAGGCGAGCAGGTGGGCGGCGACTAGTTCAGACGGCGTTCTTCGGCGCGGCGAGCATCATCGAGCGAGGCGTTCGAGTCGGGCATCTCTTCGCCCTTCAAACCCTTCTTGAATTCGGTGATGCCGACGCCGAGCGAACGCATGACCGACGGGAGACGCGTGCCGAACAGCAGCAACACCACCATGCCGAGGATGACCATTTCCATCGGACCAGGCGCCCACGCCAGCAGATACAAAGCAGATTCAGACATCGGAAGCCTCGGCAAACGTGGCAGGCGGCGCCGGTGAGAAAATCGCGTAAATCCGTGCGACGACACGGCATCAGACGCCCGCCAACTGATTTCAATTTTAACGGCGCGGGGGGGCAAGTCAAACCGCCGAAACCCCCCGCGAGCCTCCCGCCGCGTAAGGTTTCGCCGTGAAAATCGGCACAATTGTGCAGGTCCGCCAGCGTGGCGATTGCGGAAAATTAACGGCCGCAACGCGGAAATACTGAACCGCTCACCGCGGCGGCACGGCTTGCCAGTCGGGGTGGGCAGCGATGTCGGAGGCGTCAACCGACTCTTCCGGCGGCACGTAACGGTAGTAGACCTCGAGGCACATGGCGCCGAGCGCGGTGGTGAAGACGCGGCCGCCGTAGCCAGCCCAGATGCAGGTTTCTGGCCACGAGCCATCTTTGTTCTGGGTGGCGAGGAGCGTTCGCGTGAGCGCGTCGTTCCAGCGCCGCCACGCTTCGCCTGCCTCGGGCGTCGTGTGTTGAGCGCGGTGGAGTGCAAGCGTCGCGTAGTACCAGTAGTAGAAATTGACTTGCGCGGTCGAGGGAGGTTCGGCCGAGAGCGAGCCAATCGCTTCACGTAGTGCCGCAGCGCTGAGCGCGCCGTCGGCGCGGCCTGTCACCAGTTGGCGGCAGTAGAGCGCTTCGGCGGTCATCGTTCGCGTCGGCCGCGCTTCTTCCGGGCGGTAGACGGCGAGCCCGCCGGCTTGGCCCCGTTCGACCTGACGCAAGAAGCGATCGACGCGCGTCCAGATGATCGGCGGCACGGCGACGTCGCAGCGTTCGGCGCTACGAAGGATCATCACTTGCCAACCAAGCTGGCTGGTGTCGCCCGTATCGCCGGGGCGATAGCGCCAGCCGCCATCGGTGGGGTGTTGCGCAGCAATGGTAAAGCGCGTCGCGCCGCGGACTAGCGGGCCGAGCCGTTCGTCGTCGGTCATTGCCATCGTTTCGCTCACTGCGAAGGAGGCCATCGAGTGGCAGTACATTTGGGCGAAGAGACCGGCGTCGCCGCAGAGGTTGCCGTCGGGCTGCTGCGAACGGCGGAGGAACTCCAGGCCGCTGCCGACGTGCGGTTGGTAGAGTCCTTCTTGATGGGTGTGCCCGGCGCCGAGGAATGCCAACAGCGCAAGGCCGCTGACGCCGGTGTCGGCCTGAGCGCCGGCGCCTTGGCGGTCTTGGCCGAGCACATAATACTCGCGGCCAGCGCCGTGACGCTTCGCGTCCCAACGGCCATCTTTCGATTGAGCGGCAGCGAGCCAATTGAGCGCCGCGCGGACGGCGCCTTCCGTCTGCGTGTTGCCGCCGCCGGCAGCGACGATCTCTGTTCGGTTGGCGGCGAAGCGCGCCGCGTAGGGCGCCGGCAGTTGTTTGCGTCTCGGCAGACTGACGGGGCTCGCCGCTGGCGCTTCCGCGACGGCGGCTGGCGGCGCGATCGACTCGTCGGCCGAGGCGAGCGGCTTGGCTGTCACGTCGTCCGGCGCGCTGGCAGGTTCCGCTACTGGCGGCGGAGTCTCGACGGCGACCTGTTCGTCGGTTTCGTTGAGAGTGGGCGCCGCAGGCTCAGGCTCGTCCTCAGTTTCTTCTGCGGCTGGTTCTGGCGCCGGTTCCGCCTTGGCGAGCAGTTGCGGCGCCTCGAACGGCTCGGCCGGCGGCTTCTCAGCTTCGTCGGCTTTCGGAGCGTCGTCCGCGGATTCGACCGTCTCGACATCGGTCGCGTTGGGATCTAGTTCGAACTCGTCAAACGGCGTCGGCGTCGCGTCGGTCGACGTCGCGATCGCTTCGAGCTGATCGGGGAGCAACGCCACCTGAATCGGCGGGCCGTAGCCGGGGCCGCCGCCGGCACTGCCGACGGCAATTTGCACGGTCGCCGTGAGACACGCGAGCAGCACATGGACCCACAGCGAGAGGATCGCACACTTCTGCCACGGCTTGATGTTGCGGAGTCGCGTCCGGATCAACCAGATGATTGCCACGGTTGCCGTGAGCAAGCCGATCCAAACGCAGATCCAGAACGTCGGCAGCTGGAGCAGAGTGGCGAGCGGTAACGATTGGTGGAGAGGCATGCTCACCGCCTTTCGCCGGAAGCCCCTTGGGCGACCCGCACGCTGACGGAGAGTTGGCTGATGCCGGCTTCTTTACACGCTGCGAGAGCGTCGGCGACGTGCTGGAAGTCGCAACCCGCATCGCCAAGGATGACGACGCCGACGCCCGGCTGTTCGGCTTTCGCCGCGGCTAGCTTCTGCGTGAGTTGTGCGAGCGTGACGTCCTCGCGGTCGAGGGCGATTCGCCCGCCGGCGTAAACGGCGACTTGGCGAGACTTAGGCGCGGCGTTGGCCGCATCGGCCTTGGCGACTTCAGGAAGCCGAAGGTCGATGTCGCGCTGATCGCTGCTGAACTTCGAGGCGCACATGAAGAAGACGATCAATAAGAACACAACGTCGATCATCGGCGTCAGATTGAGCGCCGGCAGCTCGTCTTGTTGCGTCTTGATTGGCATGAACGTTAAGCAGCCTTCTTCACTTTACTGGTCCGCACGGGCCGATTGCGACGGTCTTCGAGTCCCTCCGCCGAAATGAGGTGGACGAGATCTTGGCCGCGGCGATCGAGCTCCATTACCAGTGAGTCGACGCGACCGATGAAGTAGAGGTAGAGGATGAGCGCCGGAATCGCGACGCACAGGCCCGCGGCGGTCGACATGAGCGCCGTGCCGATGCCGCCGGCTAGCAGCTCCGGTCGACCCATCGCCGAGCTGCCGGCAATTTCGTTGAACGCCTCGATCATCCCCCACACCGTGCCGAGCAGGCCGAACAGCGGGCAGACAGTGGAGACGCCGTTGATCGCGCGGAGATAGCGCCGCATCGAGCTCGCGGCCCGTTCGCCTTCGTCGATGATCGCTTGCTCAACCTCGACGGCGGGCTTGCCCCACTTGCGGAGCGCCGCAGCAAAGACTTCGGCGACGAGGCTGTCGTTCTCGTCGCACAGCTCAAGGGCGCCTTGGCGGTCGACGGCGCCTTCGCTGATCTGCAACAGGAAGCGTTCGACGAAAAGCTTCGGAATCACGCGGCTCCGTCGCAGCGCCATCGCTCGTTCGAAGACGACGAGCATCAGCACGAACGAGCAAATGAAAATTGGAATGACGAGCGGACCGCCAGCGAGCAGCACTTGCCAGAGGCTGGTGGTCGGAATCGTCGTCTCCGCGGCGACTGGCGCCGCTTCGAGGGCTTCCTCGGCGGCGCGGGCAAGCGGCGCGGCGAGCATCGCGGCCAGTGCGGCCGTCGTCGTGAGTGCGGCTCGTCGAGCATCCATACGCTGTCTCTGCAATCGATGCGTGGGAGTTTTCATTGTGACGCACGAAAGCCTCGACCAACTGGGTCGAGGCTTTGCGCGGTGTTGACTTTTCGCCGTTCGGACCTGGTTTACGGTCCGTAGGGGCTGCCCTTGCCGGTGTCGACGTTGCCGACCATGTGCAGATGGTTATGGTCGACGTAGATCACCTCGCGAGCGTCTTCGTCGCGGAGGGTGTGAGGCACTGGCCAGCCGATGCGGCGGACGTCCTCGAAGTAAATGGTGCACTTGTAGTGAGCGTGGTGCTGCTGAGCCGGGCCGATCATCGGGTAGACGCGCGGCGGATCGATGTAGTCGGCGATCTTTTCCTTGACGATGCGAACGTTGTTACGGTTCCGTTCGAAGAGCAGCGGCACGCCGCCTTGCACGGGCATCGCCTTTTCTAAGGCTTGCATCACCTCGTCATCGCTCGGCGGATCGAGGGCGACCACTTCAGCGCCCGAAGTGATCGGACCCAGAATCGGAGCACGGTCGTAGCGCTCGTGATTCCAGAACTGATCTTCGTGCTTCTTCTGCTGATAAGCAGTGATCGGGATGGGGGTCGCCATCCAGCCCAAGCTCGGACCCAGCGTGGTGCAGCCAGTGCTCCCCAGAGAGCCGAGGGCCATGGCGATCAGCAACGCGGTTGGGGCGGTTCTACGACACATCCTGCTAACCCTTCGATGAGTGGTTTCGACGAGGTCTTGGTTCGTTCGCTGCGATTGAAACCAAGGCGAGTGACCGCGGCCCACTGACCCAAGCGGTCTCTTCAGAGTTTGATATCGTGTGATTCTGGGTAGAACTTGCGGGATATTCCGATTGAATCGGCAAAAAAGTTGCAAGCGACGAGTGGCGCGTTGCTAGCAGTGCAGTTGCGAGTCGCGAGTCGCGCGAAGACTGTGCTGGCATTCCGAGCGGTGCGAGGAGTCTAGCGGACCCCTCGGGGTACCTCGGGGTGACAGGCTTCTTGCTCGCAACCCGCAACTCGCCGCTCGTCACCCGCAACTCACGAAAAAACCCCTGTCGACCGAGCTCGGTCGACAGGGGCGGAAGGCTATCCATGCAATCGCAGACTTCAGACGCTTAGTGGCAGTCCTTGCAGTCTTTGAAGTCGAGGAACCACCAGCCGTCGTCCCATTCCAGGGTGACCTTACGCCAGCCCAGCGGAACTTGCGGATAGGGGTAGAACGGACCGATGTACGGCCAAGCGGCGGCCGAGTACTGCTTTGGATAGGTGAGAGCCGCGTAGTTCGGGTGAGCGGCGTAGCTCGGCCACGCGTAACCCGGCATCTGCGGATTCTCGTAGTTCACGGCCTGACCAGCGGCAGCAGGCATCGGGCCAGCTCCCATCGGACCGCCCATGCCTGGGCCACCCATAGCGCCCGGACCGCCCATGCCCATTTCCATGCCTGGCTGTCCGCCCGGAGGGCAGTAGCCGGCGGTTTGGACGTTCGGGCCCATCGTGCGAGCGTAGGGCAGCGGAGCGCCAGTGTTGCCGCGAGGAGCGGCAGCCTGGGTGCGAGTCGGCATCGGACGAGCGGCAGGTTGGAACTGCCCTTCGTCTTGGAAGTTGCCGGCGGACTGCACAGGCTCGCTAGCAGCGGCGCCCGGCTTCACGTCGAGCTTGCAGATGACGCGTTGAACGCCATTGCTTTCGCGAGCGATTTGCTCAGCGATATCCTTCTGCTCGGCGCTCGTCACCGAGCCCATCAGCCAGGCGACGCCGTTCTGATATTTGACGCCGACGCGGTAATCTTTGAGATGACCGCTCTCTTTCATGTTCTGAGCAATCTGCTGAGCGATGGCACGGTCGCCGGCCGTTTCGGCCGAGACCTTGCTCACCGGCCCCCACGCCAGCGTGGCGATCGCGAGGCCAAGAATCAACTTTCGCATGGTCCCCCTCCTGGGATAGTCGTTTGCTAGCAGGCGTTCCCTTCGTGGGGCGGCGTGCGCTAGCCTTTGTCTCGAATGGCTTGGAATAGGCTCGTGACTAGCGAGCCGCCAAGCGGCTCGGGACGGGCGCATCGCGACGCCGCACCGATGTTGGGCGCTTTCCCCACGGCGCGAGGCTCCGTCTGCATACTGATTTCGGCAGGAGAGGGCGCCGAAAGGGAGCCTTTTTCCGATTTTGCGGGCAAATCGTTTTATGCCGCGTCAAGAGCAGTCGCGCGTCAGGCAGTCCGCGATCAACCTGGAGGGGCTTTCACTAAACCATCGTCCACGATGGGAGCCGCTTCCACTGCGCCTGCGGCTGGATTCGCGGCCGGGAACCAGCGATCTCGCAGAGCTAGTGCGGGCATTTCGACGAGCTTCGCCATCACGATGCCGACGACAAAAGACGCGGCGATATACAGCGCGGTTTCCAAAGCAAAGGGCAGCGGGGCGACTTTGCGAACCACTGGCATAGCCCAGACGCCCACCGGAAGGTGCCATAAATAGACTGAATAGGAGAAGAATCCCAGCCAGGCAATCCATGAGGCGATACGGCTTTTCGGAGATTCGCAAAGAAGCACTCCCAGCAAGATCGACCCCGCCGACAAAAACAAGATGGTGAAGCCCCACTTGTAGAGAAAGGGATTGCTTTCCAGGTTGTACCAAAACGGCGGCAACATCCCGGCTACTCCCACGGCGATCAAGCTCCATCGCCACGGTCGGAGCTTGTCGATCGCTTCAGGCTTGAAATGCCAGAAGTAGGCGAGCGCGACCCCGAAGAAGAGCGAATCCATTCGAATGACGGATGGAAATACATTCTTCCAGAGATCGAACGGCCCGGTGCGCCAGACTCGCAGCAGCAAGCAGGCCGCCGCGACGACAATCGCGATTAGCGGGATCGACGCGAATGGGTTGCGTTGTTCGTCGCGCTTCCCCCAGACCGCTGCCAGGCCGAGCAGGATAAAGGGAAGGATGAGATAGAAGTGCTCTTCGACGGAAAGCGACCAGGTATGTGCCCATAGGCCGCGGAAGTAACTCTGGCAGAACGTTAGTTCAGCGAGCAGGCCGCTTACCTCAATCTCCTTCTTGAAGGCAATTCGCATCAAGACCGTGACGAGGATGAACACCAGGAAGGCTGGATAGATTTTCCAGCCGCGCCGAATCAAGAATCTGCCGACAGTCAGGCGGCCCCGCTTCTTGTACTCGGAGAATAGCAGGCCCGAGACGAGGAAGCCGCTGAGGACGAAGAAGAGATCAACGCCGATCCAGCCGCCCCGCAGCCAGCAGTCGTAGAACCACTTGCCCGGCGTGTCGCTCGCTGCCTCGGGCATGTGGCGACCAAGCACCAGCAAAACGGCGACGCATCGCAGAATATCAAGGCCGAGAAGTCGTTGAGGCGCCATGCACTCAGCGTAATTGGCTTCGGCCGCCCGAGCAACGTGCTGCTGATTCTTCCGATTTTGCCGACGGGATGAACTACCAGCGAGTCGCCAGGTCCTTTTCGCTGCGAATCGACTTCTGCAACGCGTCGAGCGCTTCGAGGCAGCGGGCGGTGACGCTCCGCTTCTTGCCTAGCGATAGCGCCAGCGAGCGGACGTTGCTGTTCCGGCGCGATAGCTCAAGTATTTGCGAGTGCACCTTCCGGAACTCGTCGTAGGCGGCTTTGGCCTTCTCGGCGTTTGCTTGCTGCGCCGGACCGCTCAATTCAGAAAGCTTCTGCAATGCGCTTTCGGCTTCTTGATTGAGGGCGGACATCTTGCCCTCGATGCGATCCATCTCTCCATCGGTCGTTTCAGCGATGTGTCGGCTTTGCATCGCGTAGATCTTGCCCGCCGACACCGCGGCTTGGAACGCCGCCGTCGAGAGCGCCGCTCGATCGCCGGTCGCATCAGTGGCGGAGATCATGTCGTTGAGCGCGGCGTCGAGTCGATCGAGCGACTCCGCGGCTGGCCCGTAGGAAAGCCGCAAGGCTTTCAGATTCGTGTTCTCGGCGTCCAGGTCGAGGATCTCTTCGTCGACTGTTTGGTACTCCTTCCAAGCGGCGTCGAACTCGTCGAGCAATTTTCGTTCTTCGGTTCGCTGGCTGGCGTCGATGAGCTTGCCGAGTTCGAGTCGCTCCACTTCCACGGCCGCCGAATCATTGACCGCATCGTCGGCGTTGGTTTTTGATTCTTCGTCGGTTTCCGCTAGGACCGCCCGTTTCTCGGCCTCGGCGGAGGCATGGAGGTTGAGCAGCATGCTCGCGACGAGTTGATCCTTCTTGGTGCGCTCTTCAAGGGTAGACGACAGGCCGCGGTTCGCGCGCATGACGCCGAGCAGATACGCGCCTGATAGCAACACGATCAAAATGACAACGGCGACAAAACTGGTGCGAACGCTCGATTTAGTTTCTTCAACGCTCACGGCGATAGTTTCCTGTAGCACCACATCAATAGCGGGGCGGTTGGTCCCTCGATATCCTTGTAATCGACCTCCGATGTTCACGCAACGGACCACCCTTATCACCGCGCCTGGAGGGCTTTTTATCGATGGTGTGAGTCAGGAGCAGAGATTCGAGCTTCTAGACCGCCTTGGCTTTGGCTGAAACGCGCCCACGACGTCGCGTGCCATCGCGATCCAGACGACATGATCGCTCTCGATTCAAGAAGTGAGATGCCGATCATCGTGAAAGCTGCCTTTTTTCGAGGTATCTGGTTCATGCTGGTTGCTTCCTCTTGCCGGGCAATTACAACTGAGGCTGCTTTTCCAATTGCCGAATCTACTCTGAGGGGATGCTACTGTGAGACTTCAACTCGGTTCGTCGCGCGCCTTGCTATTGGGCGTCATGGCGTGGGCCTGCTGCCAAATTAACGTCGCGTCGGCAGTCAGCTACCAGTTTCTGAACGTGACCAGCACCGGCGCCACGACCAGTCAGTTCACAAGCGCCAACGGCAATGGCGTCATCAACGTGTCGCAAGTCTTCTCCGCGGGCGGCGCGGGGCCCCTCAACAACGTCAACACGGCGATCTTCCCCTCCGAGTTCACGACGCTGTTCCCAGGCACTGGCCAAGTGCAAGGACATTTGGCTCAGACCAACAGCAATTCAACGTCGGTTATCTCGTTTGATCTGACCGGCTACAACCTCTCTGCCAGCACCGTATTCGGCATCTGGAACATTTTGAACGACGTGGTGACGCCAGTCTACGACGTGAAGCTTATAGACGCGGTGAACGCGATTCAACCGCCGTCTACCTTCAACCTGATCGGCAACCAAGACAACCAGACGCAAGTGGCGGGCGCGAACAACTTAGTGCTCAACACGGCGACCGGAGTGTTGAGCGTCGGCGCGCTCATCAATAACAGCGGCACCCATACCAACGCAGCCTTCTGGAATAACATCCCGCTCGGCACGAAGCAGATCAACGTCTACGGGAATCTGCCAGTCAACGTTGGCGGAGACGGCGTTGGGTACTACTTCGCTGAAGTCGTTCCCGAGCCGAGCAGCGCGACTATTGCGTTGGTCGCGATCGGCATGACGGGGCTAATCGTCCGCAAACGCTCTACCTAAGTTCGTCTGCGGCACGACTCAAGTTCCTCCGCGCGACTGCTATGCGGCTCGCGCACAGTGAGATTGCGCGCGGTGACCCGTCGCGAACGATAGCCGTCGCAGAGCGGGCTGCCGGTGAAGTGAAGAGCCGCAGGGTAGCGCAGGCGCGTGCGCGATGCGCATTTCGCTCGAAGCGGCCGCTTAAGCAGGTTCGTGCTGCTGGCAGCGGAAGTCGGCCACGGCGACGACGATCATCACCGCGAGGGTCGCGCCGCTCACTGTCCATAACGGCCAAGCGAATTGTTCGCCGGCGAGCGTGGCGACGGCGACGCTCGCGAGACCAACAAGGAAGGCAGCTTGCAACGGGACTTCAGCCGCTGTGCTGGCATAGACCCGCACGAGGAATGCGACGATCAGTCCAAACAGGTGAATGGCGATCCATCCAACTTGCAACGAGATTGCAGTATCCATGGCTCGGCCGAGAATCCGTTCTCGGTTCCTATCGCGGGTGTGGCGGGTAACGCCGCGTCAGGTGCATCTTGCACGATCGTGCGGCGGGGTTTTCGAGGCGGCGACTTGATGTCGCCGTGCGGTGGGATGTGGGAATGCGATCGGCGTGCCAATCGCGATGAAGCGAGTTTTTCCGTCTCTTTTTTGGATTGAGTGTGAAGCTTTTACAACTGCGGGGAAAGTGTGGCCTGTTGCGACGCTAGCGAATCGGGTTTTGCCAGCACTCGATAGGCGACACATGGTCGGCGATCAGCCATTTCACTGATCGCGCGCTCTCAAGCGGCTCACGATAAACCAACTGGCCGGGAGGTTGTTCCATCCCGACCAGTTGGAGAGTTTTAACAGACTCGAGACGAAGTCGTGGTGCTACTTCGCCGGGGCGTTGTTGTTCGCCACGCGCGATTCGAGCAACTTCTTAATTTCGTCTTCGAGCTCAGTGACTTGCAGATTCGTGTTGACGACTTGTCCCTTGTCGTCGACGAGAATCGTCATCGGCAACGTGATGATGCCCATCTCGTTGGCGAGCCGGCTTTCGAAGCCGCCCGGTTCGAAGAGCTGCTTCCACAAGACGTTCTTGTGATCGCCCATGAACTTCGTAACCTCGTCCTTCGAGTAGTCGAGGTTGACGCCGATGACGTCGAACTTGGCGCCGCCGTATTTCTTATAGAGGTCGGCGATGGTTTCAGCGTCGCTATTCGCGGTGGGCGACGAGGATGACCAGTAGTGGACGAGCACCACCTTGCCGCCGAACTGGGCGAGGTCGACGTTGGCGCCTTTCAAGTCGGCGCCCTTGAGCGGAATCGTCTTGCCGACCGAAGTGAGGCGGCGAATGGCGCCTTCCGATTTGGAGGCATTTGGGCTCTTGCCGAAGTCGGCCACCAAGCGGCGATACCACTTTTCAGCGGCTTCGTTGTCGCTGTTGAACTCGCTCGCCATCGCGAGCTGCAGCAACGCTTCTGCGACGTGATCGCCCGACTTGTGCTTGTCGACGAATTCCTCCAGCTGCTTCAGCCAAGCTTCTTGAATCTTCGCGTAGTCGGCCTTCGGTTCGGCAATGCTCTTGCCCCAGGCGGCCTGCATGCGGCGGAACTCGACGTGCGTCCGCAGGTTTTCGCTCGCTTCGTCATCGGCTAGCTTCTTCTCGAGGGCTTCGAGACGCTCAAGGCCTTCAGGATAGCTTCCGTCTTGGACGGCGAAGCTCACCATATCGGCCATCTGTTGCAGCCACTGTTCACGTTCGGCCGGTTCCTTCGCGATGCCGGCGAGTTCTTCGAGCAGATCGGCGCGTTCTTTGTTGAGAGCCGGCTTCGCATCTTCGGCAGCGGTTGCGAGTTGATCGTCGACCTTTTGAATCGACTCAAGCAGCTTCTGCATCTCTTCGGTCGGTTCGTTGCCGGCGACTTGCTCCGGAGCGCCTTGCGGCTGCGGTTGGACGCCGGCCGAATCGTAGAAGAAGCCGGCCAAGGCCGCGTTGCCGCCGCCGAGTGCGGGGCCGTCGATTAGCTTCCAAGCGCCATCAACGTTGACCATGCTGCCGATCTGGACCTGCTGCGGCGTTTCGCCGGCGAGCACCATTGCCCAGACGTCTTCGTAAACCGTGAGATCCTTCGAACTGCCGCGGGTGCCGGCGGGGACGGTGCCAGGACGCAGGCCGCCAAAGTCGGCGAATTCCGACTTCGCATCGATCTTGCCTTCCGCAACCAGTTTCGTGAATGCCTTCGAGGCATCCGCAACGCGGGCAGTCAGTTTGTCGGTCAGTTCTTTCGAAAGGCCGAGCTTGCCGATCTCGTCCGAGGTGAGCAGCAGTCGTTGGAAACGGGCGGGGTCGTTCGTGCGGATCGCCGCGATCACTTCTTCCGAAGCTTCCTCGGGCGAGATGAACTTCCAAGCATCAATCTTGCCGTCTTCGTTTTTATCGACGCCCCACCGCGAGCCGCCAGTATGGAACCAGCGGTACTGGTCGGCCTTGCCGTTGAAGTTCAGGTCGGCGTCGCGGTAGACCTCGAGGCCGTTCTTGTAATAGCTCCAGGTATCGACGACGTTGTCGCCGTTCGAGTCGGAGAATTGACGCAGGATGACGCCGTTCGGATCGCGGACGACCCAGGCAGTCATTTTGCCGATTTTCTCGGGGTTGATTTTACAGTTCTTCGCCTGGTCGGCGCCGGGCGTATCGAACTCAATTCCGGATTGGACTGGCGCCAGCTTAAGAGCGTCTTCGACCGACGGAGCGGCAGCCTGGGCCGACGTGGCGAGCGAGACCAATCCAACTGCCAGGAGGGACGAACGGCGAAACGGGAGAGACGGCATGCCTGGAAATCCTTCGGGTCGGGTAACGAGATCGCCGCCGCGGCTGCGAGGCCAGCCGTCGACTTCCCCGGTTTATAGTGCCGATCTGCGGAACGAGGCCAGACCGATTGCACCTGTTCTGCCACCTGGACGACAGGTTTTTCGCGAAAAATCGCCGCGTTTTAACGGCCATAACGCGTCGAATTCTTCGACCGTTGCCCCTTTGACAGCGACCGCCTGCAATCTAGAATGTGGGACTTGCTTGTTTCGCCGACAGATCGCTGGGGACTGCCAACGCCCCGACGTGCGAGAAAACGCGGCGTCTTTCATGCGGGCGCATAGCTCAGTTGGTTAGAGCGCAGCCCTGATAAGGCTGAGGTCCCAAGTTCGAGTCTTGGTGCGCCCACTTGTTCAGTTGTACACTGCCGTAACGGGTCGTTACGGCCGGCAATTTCTGAGTCTGCCTGTTTGGCAGACTCTTCTACACCGCTGCTTACGGCTGCTGACTGCACCGCATTTTGCACCGCCGGTGCAGATGCCTTCGCGGCTTTCTCGAAGTCAGCGTCCGTCACCTGCCAGTAATGCTTCTGCGCGACCATTTGGCTGTGCCCCAACCACTCCGCCGCCACGTGCGAAGGGAACTCTGCAGCGAGCTCGGTCGCTCTGGTCGCTCGTAGATTCTGGAACAGCTTTGGCCACGGCTTCAGCCCCGCCTTCGCGATGATTCGCTCAAGCTGCGTCCGCAGATTTGAATTGGCGTCGCGGTAACGGGTGATGACGTGAGCCTTGGCGCGGTCCTCCGGCTCCAACGCCAACACGTCCTCCTTCGCGAGCTCCCACGCATCCTCAAGGTAGGGACGCAGTTCAGGGAAGATCGGAATCACTCGCGACTCCTGCCCTTCGTGATGCTCTGTCTTGGGGCTCCGCACGGTCATCTTGCCGTTCGCCCAGTCGATGTCGATCCAACGCAGGGCCAAGTGCTCGGACGGGCAGCGGAGGCCGCCGTAGCGGCTCAGGGCGAATAGCAGCTGCCACTGGATGTCCGGACAATTTTCGAGCACCTTGTCGGCGTCGCTTCGGCTGATGAAGTGATCGCGAGACCGATTGGCGCGCACCGACACCCCCTTAAGTTCACCGAACGGATTCTCCGCGATGAGCCGACGTCGAACCGCTGTGCGGAAGAACTGGCGAGCGATGCCACACCGCCGGCGAACGGTGTTGTCGGCCAAGTTCTCGTTGGTCGATAGCCACCGGCGCCAGTCATCAGCGTCTGCGGGCGTGATCTCCGCGAGCGCCTTGCCCGCGCCGAAGAATCCGACCAGGCATCGGTGCGTGTGGCTATATACTGTCGCCGTCGAAGGCTTCACGTCGGCACGCGACTTAACGTAGGCCGCTAGGAACGCCCCCAGCGTCGACTTCTCAGGCGTTGCCTTTTTCGGAACGAGCCCGACGTTCGCAAGCTTGTCGTAGAGCAGCGACTCGAGCTTGCCCACCCAGGCGGCAGTTTCAGCGTCCCAACTGGTCTGCGAGATCGCCGCGGCGTTCAGCGCCTCGACCTTGGTTTTAATGTTGTTGGCGTCTTTCTGGGGCATCTTCCCCAGCCGAATTGAGCGTCGCTTTCGATCGCCGGCGACGAACTGGATCGTTCTGTTGCCGGACTTGTCTTTTGATAAACTGGCCATTTGCATCTACCTTTCGTGGTGAATGAATCGGACGGTTGCTGTGGGTAAACGTCAGTTCAACGTTCGATCGCTTCTCTGGTTGACGGCTACGATCGCCGCTTTTCTCGGTGCAGTGACGACCTCCGGCATTTGGAGGGACACTCCTGCAGAGAACATGCTCGATCTGATCCGAGGCATCGGATGGTGGAATTACGCTGTGATAATTTCCACGGGTCCAATCCTCGTTGCCGTAGCCGACGACAAGCCTTGGTGGGGCGTCTTGTGGGGTGGCGTCTGCTTTTTGATTACGATCTCAATTGGCTCGTTTCTGCCTTGCTGATGCTCGCATAGTCCTTAGCGGACTAGTTGGGCGGTCGCCAACGTGCGGCCGCTTCTTGAGTTGCGTGTTCATCTCCTAGCGCGCCGGGCGAAATCCGGTGCACGGGCGGGCAAAAAAATATCAGCGGTGGGCCGGCTGCTTAGCCATTGGTGGGTCTCCAAGAGGTTAGGGGGAAATATTGACTCGAATCTCTTCTGGGCTTATGCTCGCTCTTGCGGCCGTGGGGCAAACACGGACACCAAACGATGAACCGCTCAATTATCAGCCGGAAGTCTCTAATTGATTCCCGCTGGAAAGTGCGTGACGGCCACGCCTCAGTTCTGCAAGGCGAGGAACCTCGTGAGCGATCTCGCTTGACGACTTTTCTTGCGGCTCTGTCGCTCCTCCTGGCCGGCGCAAACGCAAACGCGGCTTCCTTGCTCGTCGACATCCATTTAACAAGGACAGCGGAACACGGTACGGATGAGTTTTCCCTCGAGGTGCCAGCTTCGACTGGAACGACTTATTACGCTCCAGATGGAACGGTCTTCACAAAATCACAGCGGACTGTTTCGGGTTTAACATTCGCAGACGTGATCAGTAGATTTGCGAACCGGTGGACAATCGTAGATGGCTTTAACTTGCCTGCTGGTGCTCCCGAGCAACGACACTACTTCTCTTTATCGCCAACCCTGCAATTAAGCGATTTCCGGCCCTATTCGACTTTCATCTCTCCAAGCGATGGGGGGATAGTCCCATCAACTTTTCAGGTCAATTGGCGGGGAGGTGGATCGCTTGAGGTTTACGGCACGCCTTACACCTACAAACAAACTCCAACAGGGGTGACGCTAACCGTTAAACCTTTCGGCAATCCTTCTCGGGTTGCAGTCACACTGAATGTTGTCCAGTGGAATAACCAGGCGCCCAAGGTTGTGTCGGACACACTAAAACCACAGAACACCTATGCTGTTGATCTAAAGATCCGAAGTGCCGTTTCGCGTACAGTGCAAGCCATCGTGCCTGAACCGACATCGATGCGAATGGCGTGGCCGGTATTCTTCGGTCTCGCCGCCGTCCGCCGTCGCAAATAACCCCGCCGCCTGCCCGCGGCGGGAATGGGGCGATCATCACGCGCTCTCCGCAAACCGTCCGTGTGGCATCGTCGTGAACTGGCTGTCATCCGGGCGGCCGTCGATCAGCCACCAGTACTCCGGATTGTCGATCACCACGCCGGCATCGGTGAGCACCTTTCGCAGCAACTCCGACTTCTGCACCATGATGTGCAGCCGCTCTAGCTCGCCCGTGTGGCACTCGATCGACTGTTCGCCATTGCGCCAGTAGCCGAGTTTCTTGTCTCGCTTGCTGACGGTGCCGCAGTTGTACTTTCGCTTCCCTTTTTCCTTGTGGCCCCATGCGCCGCAGTAGTGGCAGTGACCCTTCGGAATCGGCGGAACGGCGAGTTGGTGCAGTGTTACCTGACAACGCTCCAGGATGCTCAAGAGCTGGTAGTCGACAGCGATCCGCCATGGCCCGAATCGCTTGCGGTCGTCGTCCGACGTGACTTCCATCGAAGTCTCTTCCATCTCGGCGAGATCACCGACGACCCTGCCGGATGGCATCTCGATAATCCGCATCAGATCGGCGGTCGAAACGGTTGCGCGGCCATCCTTCAATTCGAGAACGATAGTTTCCGAGACACGCATGGTTTGAATCCTTCCATGGCGCCGCTCGGATAGTCGCGAAAAGAAGCCGCCCCAGCGGGGCGATCACCCCTACCACTGAGGCGACTCTGACAACCCGATGAAGACGCGAAAAGGCCGAAGGCCCGCGAACGCAGTAAGAAAGGGGAGCAAGTCCCCCGTCGCCATCTTGCTCCCCCGCTACCGGGATCAATGCTTGAATGGCAACCTACGCGCGCGGGCCTTCGGCCTGATGTTGCAATCATCGACTTGTCCTTGCTCTTGACCGTGTTTCTTAGGCACGGGTCAGCGAAGCGCTGACGGCCGTCAGTATGAGGGGGTTGGGGGCAATTTGCAATAGCTAGCCGGCTTTGGGTAAAAACGGTGTATCGCCCAGTTGGAATTTTTATATAGTGGAGAGAAATTAGCTAATCGATACCTATTGCACCGGGTAAGTAGTACAGGGAGTGCGATGTCAGAGTTAGCGCACTACCGGGCTATGCCTTCAAACCCATCAGCACTCAACACGCAGGTACAGCAGAATGCCCTTCAGCAGGTCTGATCTTCTTGGATGGACAAGCGATGCAGAGGCGGTGTTTGACAGAGCGATCGCTCTGGCTACAGCCAACGGCGATGGATGGGTTACGCCACAGCACCTATTCTTGGCGCTAAGTCCTCGAGGAGGGGCAGCGGAACTAGTCGCGGAAGAGGGCTACCAGCTAGAAGACTTGCAGGAGGCGTTTAAGCAAACAGGCATGCGAAAGCACAGGCCTGGCTCTTCACCGCAGCTTTCGCCCATGTTTATCAGGGTCTGCAAGCGCGCCAGCAATGCAAGATTGCCTCACTTCGGAGGTAGCTTCAAGCGGGTAACCGAGCGCGACCTGTTCATGTCCCTTAGTGCTGTTGCATCGCCCGTTGCTTATTATCTCGACACGCTAGACCTTAGGAAGCGCCCTGGCCGCTCGCGGTACGGGAAGACATCCGGGCGTCTATCAAACGGAGATGCGATTGACCTTTACATCGACGCCGGTGACGCATCGAAAGAGACTATTCAAGCTGTGCTAGACGCGATCACCAACTTACATATCGCGGCAGGCGGCTTCGGAATTGAATTCATTGAAGATGACACGTTCCTCCAAATAACGGAGGGTGTCGAACAATGAGCGAAGCAGCAGAAACGCCTAGCGATATTATTCTGAAGTGGATCGCGAAGCCGTTTGTGGTTCCAAAAAGAGTCGTACAGTCCGGCAGCGTGGCTATGCTGTCAGTCGTCCAGACGCTCTTGGAAATGGTCGACTCCCACCTTGCCACGGACATTCAACGCCTGAAAGAGGCGAATCTGAGAATCATCGAAGCTGACGCGAGACTGCGCGGAGCTCAGGCGGATGAGAAGGCAGCGGAGGCTCGGAAGAAATTGAGCGAGGCGATAGCGGCCGCCAACAAGAACGCACTTACAGCACATCGCGAGGCCCTCCGACTCGTTGAACGTCAGGCGGCCGTAGAGCAGACTAATGCAAATACCAGAGCGATAAATAGTGACGCGATGGCCAGGCAATGCAAAATGATGGCCGAGGCTCAAGCGGAGCTATTAGACGCCGTCAGCCGCTTAAGGCAGGAGGGTGGAGATCTTCTGCTTGACCGGCGAAATCTGAATAAGCTTTTGAGAGACTTGAAACCGGGTGGGTCTGATGGGGAACTACGGCATTAAGTGGCCTCTGCACTGCTCGCACGGCCGGCGTCGAAGATCACGCTGCTGGAGATCGTGGAAGCGATCGACGGGCCAATCGGCGCCACTGAGCCAGTAGCGATCCAGGGGGTGGCGAAAGCTTCGGTCAACGCGGTCGGGAAAGCGCTGACGGGCGTTGCGGAGGATACGCGGAAGCGGCTGGCTGCCGTTACGCTCGCAGACCTTCGCGCGACGAAGGCGGCGTGATTAGAATACCTCAGAACTCAGACATACTGACGACGGAGGCACTCTGTGACTAGATCTTGCCGGACGCTTGGATTCTTACCGTTAGCGATCGTCTGCTTCGCTGTTTGCGACGTGACGCGCGCGAACTTCAAAAAGCACGGCGATTTCACGGTCGCGCCTGGCATGCGTTTCGTCAATGTCCAAGAGGACTTGCGCTCGGGTTTTATTTACTTCAGCACTCCCCTCCAAGTTGCCAATGGGATCAGCTTTCCCAGCAACAATTTCGACTACTTCGCACCCGACGGCCAGTTGGGTTATAGCGAGCTGACGTTTCTAGTGAATAGCACCGCTGGCGTGGGAGCAATTAGGCTTCAAGCCTCCGGCGTCTACTCAGCTTCGGGCGGAAGTTCCGCGTCCGAAGCTATTGCCGTCATTGCTTCAGTGCTCGATTACGAGGTCATCGATGTCGATGGCTCCCCCTATCCCACTTATCCGACTTGGTTGCGATTTGACGACGCCATAAGCAGGTCGCTCAGCTCAACGGGCGAATCGCATGTCGACGTTCCGTGGAATATTGATATCTTCATGAACCTCAATACGGGGTTAGCGCCAGGCCAACGCGTAACGTCCGCGGCGATTACCGCACATCACCAAGCCTACTTGTTGCCGGGGGCCGTTGGAACCGCGAGCGTGCGGACGGACAGCGTGCAGATCACCGCTTATGCCGTCCCAGAACCAACGTCGCTCACGATGTGCGTTGTGGGAACGGGTGCGGTCGTTTCGATGGTGCACCGCAGTCGGCGCCATTGAGTCGACCGCAAATTCTTCCCGTTTCTTGCCCCCGCGTAGTGCTCCACCGCTCCGCTGGCCGCAACGATACCCAGTCATCCCGCGCACTCGGCTACCGTTTGCCGCGTCGGATGCATTCCGGACAGATAGGGCGGTCAGTCCATCTCCAGCCTAACTTATAAAGCTCGGCGGCAGCGCTTTCGTGACGTTTGCTGCGAGCCGGCTCGTAAACCGAGTATTCTCGCTTAGGGTCTAGCGACGCGGCATCTTCACACGTTCCGCAAGGCAAGCGTAGCCGCCCGGACTGTGGGTAGATGGCGTTTGCAAGATTTAGCCTGATTTCGTCGTCAGTCAGAGATTGCATGCAGCCCACTATACCCGCTGGCGACGGGCGGGGCGAAGAAGGGAACATCAGCGCCCGAACCGTCCGCCGTTGTCAGGCTTCAACATGGATATAGCTAGGGCGACCAAGAGCACAATTGCAGCGGCGCGACACGCTATGTTGAGCCACACCCCGTATCCAACCGCGGGCAAAAGTTCCTGTAAGTCAGTAACACCCTGCTGGCTAGCAAACGCAATGAATCTTGCTCCGTAGAGCCCCAGCTCTCCGAAGCAGACTACAGCGAGCCCGAACGCGATGTAGGCGAATGAATTCTTCATACTCAGCATTTTACCCTCGCCGCTCCCCAGCGAAAGCAGACCTAGCCGCCGGATTCTGCGGCGGGGCTAAAGCAACGCGGGCAGCAACAGGATAGCGAGCCCGAATATGACGCTCACGATGCCGACACGTCGGAGGAATGCAGGATTTGCCAGCCCGTCTGGCAGCCCCAGTCCCCGAGCCAGTGCGGCCAATCGTTCAGCAAAGGCGATGTAGATGCAGCCCATGCCGGTCATCATCAGCACGAGCGGGAGCAATTCTTGGAACAGCATGCCGCCCATTCTAACCGCAGCCGAGGCGGGTGGCACCGACGGTCTCGATTTGCACCGGTTGGTGCATCGTTCGGCGATGTCTAATGATGCAAGTTCCGATCTAGCCGGGCGTTGCGACGAGCCGTTCGTGTCTTGAATCGACTACTTGCGAATTGGATGCTAAGGCGTCACCATTGCCGGAAACCAATTCCGAGGATTTTGGCATGAACAAGGCGGACTTCGACGCACTCGACCTCGCTAAGATCAAGAGCATGCTTGGAGTTCAGGAGGAGAACCTACACCTCGACTTCAAGCAAGCAGCAGGTACGTTCACTTCCGCCGACGATAGGAAGAACTTGGCTAAGGTGATCGGTGGTTTCGCGAACTCCGATGGTGGCGTGTGCATCTGGGGAGTTGACGCCCGCAAGGACGGCGACGGACCTGACGTGGCTCAGAAGATTGTGGCACTACCCAACGTGACCGCCGCGGTCGCTCGGCTCAACGAACTCACTGCGCAATCTGCCAATCCAGTGGTAGACGGCGTGGTCCACAAAGCCATCCCAGAAAACGGCGCAAGTGGTGTTGTCGCAACCTACGTTCCGGCTAGCGACTCGGGGCCGCACATGGCCAAGCTGACCGAGGATCGTTACTACAAGCGTAGCGGCGAGAGCTTCATCAAGATGGAGCACTTCGACATCGAAGATATGTTCGGACGCCGAGCTAAGCCACAGCTTTCGCTCATTTACAGGGTCGAAGGCAAGGGCGATATGGTATTTGCAGTGCTGTCCATAGTGAACGACGGCCGCGCGGCTGCGATTTCCCCATATCTTTCGCTTCTAGTAGCGAAGCCGAACGGAGTGCACATACATGGGCTTGATGGAAATGGAAACCACGGTCTTTCTATGCGGACCGAGTATCGCTTGAGCGAATGGATAACGTTCGGGGGCGTTGAGGGAAACTTGGTTTACCCAGGTGTGACTTTCGACGTGACTGCAATCAAGCTGAAGGAAAATCCAGAAGCAATGAACCGACCGCCAATTAAAGTGCAGTACCGTCTTGCAGCCGCGAATTTTCGTTTAGTTGAGGGGGAACTCGAGATTCCGCAAAGGAATACTGTGGTGTAGTAGCATTGCAAACTATCTGCTGGCCTAAGAACAGCCTCTCGTGGCTCACCTTGCACCCATTAACGCACCGTGACCCGGCGAAGAGCGCACTATCCCCAATTGGGGACGCCGCTTACGCGATGCGGTTCCAGTCCACGTAGGACTAAATTATCGCTGCGGCTCCAGTTCTCAGCAGCCAAGTCGGAAGTAAGATGGCGGTGTTGGCGTCAACTCGACCTCTAATCACCACCGCCAGGAGCCCGTGCATGTCGTCGACCTCATTCAGTGCTCGCCACAATCGTGTAGAGCAGCTGCTCTACTGGCTGCGAATTGCAACCAACGTCAGCTTCGCTTTGGCTCTCGCAGCGGTCATGTTCATGATGTTCAGCGCACTGAGCTTCTTGGGGAGCTTGCCGGCCATCGCGTTGTCGCGGTTGATTACCGGGATCTTGATCGCGGCCGGAGCGACAGTCGCCTACCTCTGGTCGATGGCAACGATCGAAGCAATCGCACTTCTCGTCGACATCGAGGCCAACACGCGCCGCGACGCGTCCTCGGCCCCGTAGGGGTGCTCCGCGCGGTTCGCAACGCCGGCGGAGCGGGTCAAATTGTCAAAGAACTCCGACTAGGCGTCGGTTATCACTTGCCGTTCTGCCGAGCAGCTCGCCTCTGCTGGCTCGCCTCTGCTGGCTCGCCTCGGTTTCTAGCCGCTGAATCCGCTCAACTAGTTCGCGTAACGTTTTCGTAAGGGCACGCGACACGTTGTCGGCTTCAAGCTCAATGTCCTGACGCATTTGCTGGAGATCAGATAGTGCTTGTTCCGGAGGCTTTCCGCCGGTTGCCTGCATCTCGGCTTGCCGGCGCCGCTGAAGCTCGGCTTGCGCTACTGCCATCGGGTCCTCGCCCGTGACCTTCGCTCGCGTCTTCTCGGCAAGCGCACCAAGTCCCTGGTCGAGCTTGGCGAGGAACACCGCGGCGATGTCCTGCCCGGCTTGCCCGCCGAGTTTCTGCAGCTGCAGCGCCTGCTGGCGGGTGAGGTCGCCGTTGTTCGCCGCTTCGAGCAGCTTGCGCAATCTAGCCTGTTCGCCGCCGTTGAGGGCACCTATCTGAGCGCGAATCGACCGCGCTTTCTCTTCTTCGATCTTCACCGCGTGCTCGGCTTGCTTAACCTCGCGTTCGCGCAGCTCGATCAGCTGGATTTGGTCGTCGATCTTTTTTGCGGCGACCTCGGCTTGGTCCTTCTCAAGGTCCAACAATGCTTTGGTGACCGCCTTCTCGTGCTCGACAGCCGCCACGGCCTCCTGAAGCATCGCGACGTTCTCAGCCGGATCGAAGCGGCCGCTGCGGGCCGTGTCGATCGCGCGCGTTGTAATCGCCCCAGTGTTTTGACCACGGGCTTTGTTCAGCGCCTCTTCTTTCTGCGCCGCGGTATCGAGGTAGCCGATCCGCTCAAGCTGAGCATCGTTCATGATACGCAGCTGTTCGATGTATGCTTCCCGGTCAGCAACTGACTTGCTGATCGCGTCTTGATATCGTTGCTCCGCCGCTGCGGCTTCGGAGGTGGACGTTGTCAGCGCGTTGTAAACCTCAACCACCGCCCACAACGCCACGGCGCCGACGATCATATACGGATTCTTGGCAACCGTCTGATTCAGCGCGTTCACCGCAATTGTAAGGCTGCCGGTTGCCCCCGCCGATGCTGCTGCCGCCGCAGCCGACGCGGCATATGCCTTCGCGAGCGCTCTCTGGACCTTAACTGCACCGTCAGCTACGTCCAACAGGCCTTGGATGAAGAAGACATGTTTCACCGCGGCAGCGATGCTCTCATCTTCGGAGCCGGCGAGCAACGCGAAGCCACGGGCCATCTGCAGAGCGCCCTTGGCGGCCTTCACCGAACTATCGAGCAGTTCAATGTTCGCCTTCGCAAGCTTCTCCGCCTTATCCTTGGCAGCCTGCTCTGCCGCTGACTTGGCTTCGATTGAATCGGTTGCCTCTTTCACGGCGGCGTCAACGTCGTCCATCCAAGCGTTCGTCTGCTGCTGAGCCTTTCCGGCCTTCGACAACGCATCAACGTTCTTGTCCCATGCAGACGCTTGCTTCTCGACCGCCGCTGATTGCGAGCCGACTGCAGCCGTTGTCTTCTCAAAGACCGCAGCAGCGTCGGCCGACGCCTTGGCGATCGCGTTGTGTTGATCCGTCAGAGCGCTGTTGATCGGCGACGCGTTGAGCTTGGGCATTGCTAGCTCGACGCCAAGGATGATTCGCCCCTCTCTAACGATTGGTCCGGCCATTGCTAATCCCTTTCAAGTGTTGAGATGCGCGTCGGAGCGAACGCTCTACCTGTTCGATAAACCGCACGTTGCCCACCGAGATCTTTGCAAACTTCGCGGGTGTGATTAGGTCGGGGGGCATACGCCTCCACTCTTGAGCGACCGTCTCGCACATATCAGCCTGCTCTTGCATTGCCTCAGCGAGCTGGGCAATCACCGTGTCGTCGTACAATTCGGAATCAGAGAACTCACCTGCCATAATTGCCTCGCTTGGTGCAGCGCGTTGCATGGACTATTCGCGTAAGTGGTTACTGGGTCGTGCGATTCGTCGTTGTGTTCGTGTCCTCGGACGACTGCAGCATTCGGACAAGTTCGTGCTCGCCATTGCGCTGAGCAATCTCAATCGCTCGCTGTCGCGACATCTCGTCGCAACGTTGGGCCTCATCGGCCGGCGTGCACTCAAGCAGCGCTCGGTGTCGTAGGTTGAGATACTCCTCGTCAGCAACCAGAGCTGGCCAGATTCGGCGAATCGCCGCCTGCAACTCATGCTCGTGGCTATCGGTGTAGATTGTTTCCAGCGAAAGCATGCGTCGTTTATTGCTTGCCAACATGGCGAGCCTCCAATGCAGTTAGCCTTGCCTCGTGTTCGATCACCTCTCGCAACTTCGGAGACGTCGCCAGGATCGCCCGTGCTGCCCCGAGACGGACCTTGGCGTTGTCACACCCCATCAACTCCTCCAACGTATCCACGGCCGTCGTGGCAGCGTTTGCGAGCTTGCCGACCGCCGCGCCCCACAGTTCATCACGAGCCGCCGACACTTTCTGTCGGAAGTCTGGCTGCGACGTCCGGCGTTGAGCGGTTCTCACGCTGAACCCCGAAAGCGCAGACGCCTCCCGCAGACTGGCGCCGGTCGCCAGCGCGAGGATCAAAGCAATCTCGTCTCGTTTGCGTTCGGTGCTCAACTACCAACTCGAATGATGTGGGGCCAGGCTGATCTTCGGGACCGCGGCCGTTATCGGGGATTACGATCGTTACGTTGTCGCCAACGATCAGCGTTCCAGTGAAGCCTGCGGGCGGGCATGGCTCGTTGAACGATGGCGATGGCGACAAGTTCATCTGCTCCAGGCGTGCGAGGCGGTTCTCGATTCGTGAGTGCATTGCTGAGTAACCTCGATTACAAAACTTAAAGGAACGTCGGGACTCCCCGGCGAAGCGATCGGAAGGTCGCCCAACTTCGAAGACGCTCGATCGAGTAAGTGAGAAACCATCTCTTGGATTGCAACGGATTCAACTGATAACTTGGCAAACGCAACCGGAACCATCCAATCAGGCGCCAGCGATCGGTAGACGTTCGCCAGTCGGCGCATCCCACACGCAAGCGTCTGTAGTTCCTCGCGAATCTCGTCTAACTCGGATGGCATCGTCTCGTCCTAGCGTTCAATCTACTAAGGGCAGGCACGACGGCCGCGGACGGCCGGAGAAACCCCTTAGCCGCCGCGCCTGCAATCAATCAAGTTGCTGCTCGGCGCCAGTCGAGAAGTTGCTCCTGCAATTGCTCGATCCGCTGGTTGCAGAGCGCGACTGCGCGATCAATCTGCGACATGCGAGTTCTGGCCTCACGCAAGCCGGCTAACCTTACTGCGGCCTCCGCGCCACCTCTCCGCTCCCAGAACGCCTCATCACGCAGCACATTGACCGATTCCTTGCCAGTTGCCGGGTCGATGCCCGCGCCCCTGCCAGGACGCATTACGCTCCGCAGGCTATCCAGCTCGGCAAACAGCTCCTCCTGCTGACGGGTTACCGTTTCGATCGCGCGGAGAATGCTAGGATCGGCGGTCTGCTCCATCTCCATGCGCGCCCGGCCTACTCGCTGGAGAGCGTCTCTGTGGGCGCTGATTTGCTGCCCGTGCTCCTGCTGGAACTTCCCAATCGGCCCGAAGACGCCATCCAGCTCACGCTGCAGCTGAACCCTGCGCTCATGGCATTCGGTGGAAATGCGTTCGCATTCGGCCAGCAACGCTGCGAGCCGATCCCGAGAGTCGTCGGCAGCTGCAATTTGCTCCGCCAGTCGGCGGCGAGAGCTGAGGCTGTCAACGAATCGCTGGTATGCGGCTTGCGTTATTCCGGCGTCAAGCAACGCTAACGAACGCTCGCGAACGTCTAATGGCTCGCCGGCGGCCTCTCGGTAGGCAAACTCGCGGACGACGTCAGGGATGGACGTGTTGGGCGATTGTAGAACTGCGGTGGTCATGGTTTTGGTTCTCTGGCGGATGTGGATTGATGTATGGAAAACGACTAGCAGCAGGGCAACTCAGCCGCCTCCATGAAACGGCGCTCGTAGTCTGTTGGGCTATGGGGCAGCTTGGTCTCCCACGAGCGGCGCTCCGCTTCCTGCAAGTCGTGCAAGGCAGCAGCTTCACGCCAATCAAACGGCGCCTCTGGTGCGTCTTGCCCGTCTTCGACGAATCGCTTCACGACTCCGCGGGGCGTGCTGCTGTTCTGCTCCTGCTTGGTTTCAGAAGTCTGATCGGTGAGAAGCTTTCCGGACTCGCGGAAGCGCCGCTCGTAGTCCAACACCAGCGACTCCTCGGCGCGTCGCTCGGATTCTCCGCCGTCGCCTTGAATCAGGTCCACGATGATTCGGATGGCTTCGATGCGCTCACGGGGCGAGTTGACTTCCATCCCGCAAACGGCGATGGCTGCGGCGCTGAACACCCGATCTCGCAGCGTGAGCGGCGCAGGTTCGCTGGCGCCAGGCCCCTCGGCGCCAGCCGCGACGGCCAGTCCGTCCTCTCCGAGTTGGGTCGATTCAATGAAGCGCGGCCGACTCGCCGGGCGTCGACGAAGGGTTGTTTGAGACATGCTGGCAATCCTTGAAAGTGGTGAAAATGTGGCCAAATGCGGCCATTTCGGGCCAAAATGCACCGGCTAACGCTCGCCGGCAGGTGAATTGGTGGTAGTTTCGGGGCGTTCTGCTTCGTGTTCGGGTCGCTGATGGACTGCAGGCTCGACGCGGACGCACTTCAGGCCGAACGATCGCAACAACTTCTTCAGCGCCATGCGGACGCGGCGCACGCCATCCGGGTCGTCGGCTTGTGGTTTCGCTTCCAGGGTGAGGTGGTACGTGGTCGGCATGGGTACGTGGTCGGTTGCTTAAAATCTCGTGGTCGAACTTCCAGGCCGGACGTGGTCGGGTGGTCGGCTCCCCCTTTAGGGAGCCACCCCGACCGCGAACGGCCCTGGTCACCCGGTCGGTGACGTGGTCGGCGAGTAATCGACCACGTCCTCAAATCCCTCTCCGCTCAGTCGGTAAAGACGGCTCTCGTTTCCTCTGACGATGGTGCTGGTGAAGGTCACGTGCCCTTCAGACTCGAGCTTGTCCAGCAGCCGGTCTTGGCGGTCTTTACTGATGCCTGTCTTGCCCCGTAGCTGCCTCGGCGTCATCGGTTCGGCGAGCAATGCGTCGCAGATCGCGGTGCACCCCTCTTTGTCGCGCTCGGCCGCCCGTTGCTCGTTGGGCGCCATCCGCCCCTTCAGCTTGCCAGCGTCGGCCCACTCGTCCGGCCGAAAGACCGGAAACGACCACCGCAAAGCAACCGGCGCCACCGGCGGGAACGACCGAACGGCGGCGTCGAGCACCAGCACGCCCTCGTCCTCGTGCTCCCGTAGCACCATGTGGCAATCAGCCGCGCGACTCTGAGCGCCAGCACCGGCGCCAACATCGGTCACCCGCTTATCGCTCTGGCTGCCCTTGCTCATGTGGTGGACGACGATCAGGGCCGATTCGGTTTCCGCGGCGATCTGATCGAGCAGGTTGTAGACCAGCGTTTCAGCGGCGTTGTCATTCTCGCTGGCGCCCTGCGCGGCGAATCGGTACTTGGCGTCGAAGATGATCAGCTTGTACTCGCTCCGCTTCACCATCTGCCGAAACGTGATGAGCAGTTCCTGCAGGCTGCGAAGGTTGCCGCGAAGGCACCAGGTATCGATGCCGTCGCGGTACTCTTCGAAGGGGAAGCCCATCGCATCGCCCACCGACGGGATGCGGTGCGCGAGCGTCTGCGGATGCAATTCGTTGTCGACGATCAGCACGCGGCCCTGGGAAACGGCGAACAGCCCCAGCCATTCTGTGCCGGTGGCGACGTTGATCGCCAAGCCGTACATCGCCCAGCTTTTGCCTACTTTCGGGTTGGCGATAAAGTTGGCCGTCTCGCCCGTGCGAATCAGCCCGTGGATCACGGGAGGGCTGAGCGTTCGGAACGATTCGGTGAGTTCTGCGAGCGTGAACCGCGGGAAGTCCAGCGAAACGGCAGCGGCGCGCGCGTCGATCGCCTGCTGGACAAGCTGCCGGCCGTTGGGTTTCGCGAGCACGTCGCGCAGATCCTGCTTGCTTCCCATCTCGCCAGGCAGACGCACCGTTGAAAACGTGCCGACGATTCCGGCCAACCGTCGGCGGGTCTTACAGACGCGAGCGAGGAATTCTTCGTCGGTGACGGCGCGCACTTCTCCCGGCCTGGTCGATGCTCTCTGCCAGCACTCTGCCTATTTCTTCAGGTGGAAGTTGATCACGTTATCTTCGCTTTTCACTTCAGCCTCAAGCGGCGTGCTGGTTTGCGATGCATAGTTCTCAGGAACCAATCGTTGAACGGTCGGACCCGCCGCGGTCTGCGGCATCTGTGATTGCTTGATCTCGTCGGCAAATGATTTCGCCGGCGGCGGCCCTCCGCTCACGCGGACGGCGTCGATCACTACCTTGTGCGCGCCAAGGAGCGCGCCGTCGCCTGCTTCAAAAGTCGTCAGCTTGTACGCCCCTCCCAGACCGAGGGCGCCTGCAGCAGGGCGTCCGCCCGGTTGATGGAAGGTGATCGTCCCCGTTTCCACTGGGTTGCCGCCGAAGGTGACGACGCCCGACACCGGCGCCACAGGCGGATGGCCATCGCCACAGCCGAGCAGGATGCCGCTCGCAACCAACAAAGTTATGACAGTCCAGCGAGCGGGCGCTTTGCGAATGATTGTTTTCAAAACTTCACGTCTCCGTCGCGAGTGGCCATGGCGCCTAACTGCAGCGCTTCGAGCGAGTCGGCGAGGAACTCAACGTGCCCGTCGACATACGCAAAGTTGGCTCCGCTGGCGTGCATGCTGCCGAATGGCAGGTCATTTTCAAGCTCGGGTTTGAGCACGCCGAACGATTGAATCATGTTGAAGTTGAGCGCGTAGATGAGTGCGCGCACGGATCGGCCGTACGACGTCTTGGCGGGATCGCAATTCGTTTTTGCCGCGTCGCCAACGCACGCGGCGCCGTCGTACCAGGCGCTGGGGCCGCCGATCGTGTTGACGCCGTAGCCGCTACCGATGCCGTACAAATTGGGATGAATGCTTTCGCCGATGCCGAGCGTATTCGACGTGCCGTCGATGACTTTAGCCAATTCGACTCCCCGCTCTCCGACGAAGAACACGCCGTCGTTGAACACCTTCCCTCGAAACCCCGTGGCGGCTTGGTTGAGTCCGCCCGTGATGCCGAAGTAGTCGCGACGCGGCTTTTCTTCCAGAAAGACCGCCATTGAAGGGCATTTAAAGACGGCGACTTCGGAGTTGGCGAGCTCCTGGTTGGCGGCCGCGTTCGCTCCGCCATGCGCCGTATCGTTGAGCCATCGCGACCAACCTTGCTTGTAGTCGTATCGTTGCTCGACGACGCCCTGCTCAAAGTACGGCATGATGGCGATGTACATGGGGTTGCCGCGACAATCGCTTGCGCTGGAGTCGTTGCAATGCTCGGGGACCTGAATCTCGGCCCCGGCGGGAAGCGTACGTTTGGCCGATTCGTAGTTGAGCGCGGCGAGGGCGATCTGCTTGAGATTGTTCACGCATGCGGAACGCCGGGCCGACTCTCGCGCGGCTTGTACGGCCGGAAGTAGCAGCGCCACCAGCACGCCGATAATAGCAATGACGACCAGAAGTTCGACGAGCGTGAACGCCGATCGAGTCGACCACGCTGGGAGCGTCGCCGGAAGCAGTGAACTTCGATGCGAAGGCGCCCGCCCTAACGGACGGCGGCAAGCGAGCGATGCGGCGGCGCGCATAGAATCCCCCCAATGACTCACAGAAATCGACCGCCGGATGAGATCGCGGGGGGCGCGATGGCATCTCGGATGACGGCGTCATGGTCCAAAAGCGATATGATGTCGACGACGTCGAGCCACATTATGGCACGGCTTAACGGCGGCGGGAAGGCAGATGCACGGAAAGTCCGCGAGTCACATGCGAATGCGACTTCAGATTTCCTTCTGGATTGTCTGCTGAGCTTTCATCACCTCTTTCATAAATTGCTTCCGGTCGAGTTTTTCCAACCCGCCTTCGCGCTGAATGCCATATACCCGAACTTGGCCCTTGGACCTGGTCACGAATGTTCCTGGGGGAAAGGCAACGCTCAAGCGATCTGCGGTAATCTCTTGGTTAATGGAGTTGATTGAGACTTCGGCGTGCGTTGGCTCTGAGCCGTCGAACTTCTCGACCCAACCGCTCGGCGCGAAGCCGACGATCGCGTCCTTGCGGTACTCGATTGTTAAGCAGCTCATGTTTTTGCTCCGAAGTCGCGTTTCCCAACGCAGTGGGATGTATCCTCGCTCGGGATCGACGTCGATCGTCGATATCCACTGCTCGTGCTTGTGCGGGATGACGATTCGACGGCACTTGACGTCATCGGCGACGACGTCGAGTTCTTCCACATACATTTCGTCGTCAAGCCATTGGGACTTTCGGATTACTTCTTGGGGATGCAACCACAGAAAGATCGGCAAACAAGGTTGGTAATTGAACACGGCGCCATGCCTGTTGGGAGCGAATTCGACGTATCCGAGAGAGTGAGATTTTTCCTGTTGCAGCGTTCGATGCTCGTCGCCGTTAATCGAGAAGCGAAGAGTCAGTGGCATCCAGCGATCGGGATCGCGGGGCGACTGAATGTTCGTCACGGTTGTCGTTGCCGCGCGATCTTTGCACAGCAGGAGCTCAGATTGGGTGCGGATAGTGGCATCATCCTTAGGCGCAGGGTCGTCTGCGAAAGGATCATCGGCGTCGGGTGGCAGTGGCCGATCGCCTCTGCCACGAACGGTTTGGGAGAGCGATTGCGTGGCATCCAGCGCCCAGATGGAGGTTGAGCGCTCCGTCCAGGAGGCGAGGATCTGTTGTAGCTCCGCCTCGCGCGGATCATGCGTTGCAGCGGGTTCCCCAGCTTCGCATCTGAATGTGCCAGCGGCGGCGATAGCCAAGATGACGAAAATAGCGCAGTGTTCCAGTTGACGCATACATGACCTCTTCTGTCTCGTGTTCCGTGCGAGAAGAAGTGAAATGTATCCGTTGGTTGACGCTATTCAAACTAACGTCAGCGATGCCCCGGAAAATTGGGAGCGAATCGCAGCTATTTGCCGTGGCTAGAGGACCTGCGTCTCGCTGCATTCGAACCGAACCGCCGATTACGCGAGTCCGTCGGAGGCCCTTGCGAGTCGTTTGCGAACAGCTCCCCCGCTGGCCAGCGCAATGGCCGCGAGCAGATGAATGGTGGTAGGTTCCGGAACGGGCGTCGCCGTGGCGACCGATGCAGCGGCAAAATTGGCGCGCCACGTTTCCAAATCGCTCTCGTTGTAATTGCTGCCGAATCCACGTTGCCAAGCCAGAAAATCAGCGCCGTCAACGAGGCCATTGTCATCAAAGTCGCCGGCGACGCCGTTCGCGGCGTATTCGAGAAGGAGCGAGTTACCCAAGCGGTTGATGCTCCAGACGCCGTTGACGTCGTTGGTCGCCGCAAAGTCAGCGGCGTCGATCACGAAACGATCGGTCGCGAAGCCGCTGATGCCGCCGCTGGCCGTGGCGAGCGTCCACGAGTAGTTACGCGCGGCGCTCCAGTTCTCGACGCTTCCAAGCACGCCGCCCATCAATCCGGCGACGTCGATGACGAACGGGTTCGCCACGGTGGCGCTGATTGAAAGTGAGCCGTTGATCGCGAGCCAGTCGGCGCCGCCGAGGAGGCCGCGTTTGCCGCTCTGCGACGTTTGGCTGGGATCGACCGCAGCGACTTCAAAGCGGAACGCGCCGCCGCCCGCCCACGTTTGAGCGCCGGTCGTGAGCGTACCAGTCGTGGCGCCGGGGGAGATCATGCTACCTGTTTGCAGTGCAACGGCGCCGCTGATTGATCCGTTGCCAGTCAGCACGGCGCCAGATTCGACGATTACGGCGCCCGTGCCGGTGGCCGATCCAGTCGCGTTGCTCACTTTCAACTTGCCGTTGCCGACGAGCGTGTCGCCCTGATACTGGCTGGCGGCGAACAGTTCCAACGTGCCGTTGCCACGTTTCGTCAGCCCGCCGGTTTTTCCTGCCTGATTTTTGATCGGCGTGCTCAGGCCGGCGTAATAGCTCTTCGTATCAACGACGCCTGCGACGGCGCCGAGTTGAAACTGAAACTGCCCCGTCGTGAGTTGCGTCACATCGGCCGTGAGAACGAGCTTGCCGTTGTTTTGCAGCATGATGACGCTGGCGCCGTCGCCTGTGGCGACGGTTCGTTCAAAGCCACGTGACGTGGTGAAGACGCCCGCCCCGCTGCCGTCGCCGATGATCAGCGACGCGATACCTGTACTATCGGGCGCGGGATCGAGCTTGATGCTCGCCGTGCCGGCGTAGGTGAACGATCCGCCGTTGGGGATCGCTAGCACCGGGGAGAACGAACTGCTGCCGCGGGCGATAATCGAGAGTGGGCCCGTTTGCGTCCACTCGCCGGTCACGTTCACGGCGGCGTTGCGGCCGACGTACAGCGGGCCGTCGTTGACGACCGTTCCGGCAGCGTTGAGGATGCTCTTGCCTTCGCCGCTGGGCGTTGTGTTGCCGAGGTGAACCCGACCGGCAGCACCAACGTTCACCTTCGCGTTGGCGAGGAAGTCGACCGTCACGTCGGAGGCGTTGTTGGGGCCGATCGTCCAGCCGCCGTCGGCCGCTCGTTGGTCGCCGCTGACCGCGACGTTGCCGCCGAGGACGGTGGTTCCGCCGCGGTAGCCGTTGGCGCCTTTAAGATTGAGATCACTCTCGCCCGACTTGGTGAGCGAAGCGTTGCCGGTGATTGCGCCGTTGAACGTCAGCGTCTTGTTGCTGCCGGCGTAGAGCGTCGTGTTCGCGGGAAGCGTCAGGGACGCATCCGAAACGTAGCCAAAAGTCGTCGGCTGATCGAAGGTCGTAAAGCGAATTGTCGGCGTTGCGGCCGCGTCGGTGCTAATCGCGATGCCGACCGAGGCGCCGGCGCGATCGCCGCTGGGCAGGCCGAGCGAGACCGTCGCAGATTTGCTGAAGCCATCGAGCCAACTGCTGCCGCTGCCGGCGAACTTGACGCTGTTGAGGTCGATCGCGAGCGGCAGCGACTTCGCTTCAGGACTCGACGCGGTGAACTGCAGCGCGTTGGTTGGCCGCCGCATGATGACGGTCGAGGGATCGCTCACGGCGAACGATTGACCGTTGCCCAGGTTCAACGAACTAGCCGAGTAGAACGCCGCCTGCGTCACGTCGAGGCTCGATTGCCGCACCGCCTGCACAGCGCTCGTGTTCCGCAAGATTTCGATGGAATTAGCCGCGAGGTAGCCGTCCATTTCGCCGACCGTGAGACCCGGGACGGCAATGTAGTTGTACGAGCCGCCGGTAAAGCCGTTGCCGTGGTTCAGGTAGAGCGTGAAGACGTCTTTGCTAACGGCGGTGTCGTCGTAGCGTTCGTTGATCGACTCCCACGTGCCGGTTTGCGTGTAAGCGCGAAACGTCGCGTTGCTCACGGGCGTGGGGAAGAAATAACCAATGCCGTCGTGAAAGACCCATTCGAGGTTGTTGGGCGTCACTGTTTGGCCGAGCGCGATTGTTTGTCGAGAGGCGTTGTCGGCGGTTTTATAGCTGACGGTTCCTTTGAGCAGCGTTTGATTGACGGTTGTGTTGACGTTGTTGACCGAGTTTGGCGCATCGATCGCGGCGCCGAGGGCGACGAACTCGTCGTCGAAGAAGAACCAGGACTTGTTCGCTTTGACGTTGAAGCGATTGTATTTGAACGCCGAGGCGCCGTACTCGCCATCGGAAACGCCGCCTGCGTACGTGCTGGTTCCCGTCACGCCGAAGTCGTCGGTCGGCTTGAGAGAACGCGAATCTTGCTCGACCGTCGTTCCCGGCAGGCGCCGCCAGTTCCAGACGGGCATGATGTTGTCGTACTCGTTGCCCGTCCGCATGATTAGGTTGACGCCGTCGCTTAGGTAGAGGTTCTTCAATCCTTCATTGTTGCCAGTTTCGGGCTGCACCGTGCGCGTCGACGAAAGCTTGACCGAAGCGTAGAAGTCAGGCCGCTGATGAACGGTAAAATCGGAACGCCAGAAATGCTTATTGCCGCTGAGCGAAAGTGTCGGGCTCGCGACGCCGCTGGAGTTGGCGGCGAGGATCCGCTCGCGAAACGCCGTGAGTTCCGCCGAACGATAGCCGGGCGTCGAGTCGATGATTGTTTTCAGCTGACCCGAAAGTGCGGCGGCGTTGTCGTCTTGGCCTTTGCGAGTGATCTCGCGGCCGCTGGCGGTGTAGTCGACCACTTGCCCGCGGACCATCCATTGGGTGCCGTCGAGCATGTAGTCGATGAGCGCCTGTTGATTGTCGCCGGCGAACGCGAAGTTCGTGTCGCCGTTGAGTTCGAGCGCTTGCGTCACGCCGCCAATGAACGACGAGCCATACCCTTGGTTGTAAAGTTGTCGGCCATGCTGGTGAAATGATCCATCGCGTTGGATTCCCTCGCCGGTTGTCACGACGAGTGTGTCGCCGATTGCGGCAAAGGCGTCGGCCGTGATGCTGTTACTTCCGGCGACGACGCCGCGGCTAATGCCGGCCATTGCCCGTTCGACGCGATTCATGCCGGTGTTGAGGCTGGTGGTGCTACGTGAGCGGTACGCCCGCTCCAAAACATCGAGGCCGCTGTTTCGCCGGGACGACGAGAGCGCACTGTTGATCAACACCATCGCATTGCCGAGTTCCTGCGGCGCGGAGATTTCGTTGTAGTACCAGTTGTCGCTCAGCGGATTACGGCTGATCCAGTAGTCGTAGGCCTTCAGGATGTCGTCGCGGAGCGCCGTGTTCTGATAAAGCGCGTTGGAACTGCTCGAGTACGCCTCGGCCATGGCGGTGAGACGCGTCAAATGGGTCATCGGCTCCCAGTCGACGCGCGATAGCGAGCCGTAGTCCACGTCCGACCAACTTCCATTGGCACTGAGGCTGGAGCGGTAGCCGTTGACAGTCGACGCGGAGGGAACGGAACTCAGCAGATCGGCCACCAGGCGATCCCGCACGGTCGCCAGGTCGTCGGCGTGAAGGGGACGCCCGAAGCTCGCCGTCAGCGCAATCGCAATCGCTAAAAGAGCAGTGCGAACAGTGATCGATAAAACACGTGAGCGAAGAAGCACGTTCAAAAGCTCCGAACGAGAAGGCCTGGGACGGCAGCGTGTGGTCCGCCGTCCCAGGAGGAATTGGCGTCGCTTACGCCGAGCAGGGATTATGCCATCCGGCGGCGAATAACCACAGTCGCGACGCCGCCGAGCATGAGCAAGCCGAGCGACGCAGGCTCGGGGACGGTCTTCAACGTGCCGCTGACGGAAACGTCGTCGATAGCCCAGATTTCGCCGGTTGCATTGTTGGTGCCGACGACCTTCAACGTGAACGATGCCGCTGAGTCCGGAATGTTTAGCAGTAGTTTGCTATAACCATCGGTTGTCCGGCTAGCGCCGCCAGCAGGCTGAAACTTCGGAACCGGCGTGCCGACGGTAACTTCCGCGACGCCTGTGCCTGAGGTAAACGACCAACGGGCATTCGCATTGCCTTCAACCGTTAGGTCTGGGGTCGCCGAGAAGGCTGCTCCGTCAAGCGCGACGAAGACCTGCACGAGATCAGCATTGTCGTTGCCATTGCCCGAAGTTTTGCTGATGGACGCGAGCCGCAGTTCCACGGCCACGTCTTCGTAGTCGGTCAGCGAGACGGAATCGAACGTCAGCGTGCTGGCTTGCACGGACGCCGCCGTGGCGCTGTGTTGGAAAGAATAGCTGCCGCTGCGGACGCGCGAACTGGCCGGAGTGTCGGCCGCCAGGCTCTCATTGCTGACGCTTCCGCCCGTGCCGGTGAGAGCGTAGCCCCAGCCTTGCGTCGGCGTCCCCTCAAATCCTTGCGACTGAATGACTGCGCCGTGCGCCGACGCAGCGGCGAGAGCGATCGCCGCCGTCGCGATGAAAACGGGATTCCTCATTAGCATTTTCTCCACTTAGGTGTTCTTCGAGAAGTAAAACGATTTGCAAAAGCTGATGGCGAAGGGTTTGCCTGGATGCGGAAAGCGCGGAACCTGATCGCCATGGCGAACGGTTCGCGTTACGCGGCGGCGGTACAGCGATAAGAAGCTGCGGAAGAGCCGCGGCTGTACCGTGATTGCTGGGAGCGAAGGGAGTCGATTCGAGAACAAGCGGCCATCAGACGTCTCAAGGAGGCGGAAATATCACGGAACGAGCCTGTGCGGGCAATTCAGTGCAACTAGCATGCCTCAGCCGGCATTTTGCTCGATAAGCTGCAAAGAGGAGAGACTATCGCCGCTTCGTTAAGCTTCTGTGTGCTCAAGATAAATCTTGACTGTTAGCCGAGCCGCGAAATGCCCGCGAGGCCTTGCTCCGTCACGGTTGAGTCGCACTAGTGCTTCGCGAGTGTTGCCGTAGATGGCGGCGCCGGTTTCGCGCACTTGATTCTCGTAGTTCAACCTCTAGCGTGCGAATTTCCTATTCAGCAGCTAGCCATCGGGGAACTCCGTTCGGTTCCGGGCTCGCGGCGCCGAGCGCCTGCGATTGACCGCAGGCGTCGTGCGGCTTGCCGAATTGCCGGCAATCGCAGCCGCAGCGTAAGTACGGCTTTCAGTCGATGAACCAGCCTGTTTTGCGTTAACTCGCAGCGGTGCGAGACGCAGAATCGCGCTCGTGCAATCGACGGACACGATCGGCGCGTGCGGCGCGAATCTCGCACGATTCCGCATCGAATTCAGCGCCTAGTCTTCGCTGTCCGCCCGTCGCGTCGCTTCACGAGCGATGAACGCCAAGTGGCGGACGCCATGCAAGGAGTGTTCCGCGCGATGGTCGCCGGAGCGCACGACAAGAAAGGGGCAACGCATGCAAGACACGCTTGCAAACGACCGAGCGATGGCTGACGACAACAGTCAGTTTCTCACGTTCACGCTGCAGAACGAGGAATACGGAATCGAGATTCTGCGCGTGCAGGAGATCAAGGGGTTCTCGAAGATTACACCGATTCCGAACGCGCCGTCGTTCGTCCGCGGGGTGATGAATTTACGTGGCACGGTGGTGCCAATTATCGATCTTCGCGCTCGCTTTGAGATGACGGAGAAAGAGTACGACCAGTTCACATGCATCATCGTCGTGAACGTCGGCAATCGGGTGGTCGGCCTCGTCGTCGACACCGTGTCTGACGTGCTCAACATTCCGACCGATTCAATTGCCGATCCGCCGGAACTGGCTTCCTGCGGTGAGTCGTCCTGCATCACCGGCATGGGGAAGCTGGGCGAGCGAATCGTCATGCTCCTCGACACGGGCCGACTCGTCGGCGCCGAGAGCTTGGAGCAAGTCGAAGTCTCGGCGGCGTAACCTGAACGATTAACGCCTCAAATAATGAATTTATCCGACGTAGCGTCGGCATCTTTAAGGAGAGTTTTGCAATGACTTGGTTTTCTCGTATGAGCGTCGGCGCGAAGCTGTTCGCTTCGTTCTCGGCTCTGTTGGCATTGATGCTCATCATGGGCGTCATTTCGATCTGGAAAATGTCGGATCTTAACAGCAATGTCACGGAGCTTGCCAACAACTGGATTCCGGCTCGCGGCGCTGCCAACCAGCTGAACACGGCGACTTCCGACTATCGCGTGGCAGAGTACCGGCACATCGTCGCCGACGACGGACAAGAAATGCTCGCCGCGGAAGAGATCATGAGCGAGCAGCGTGAAAAGATTCTGGCCACCAAGAAGATTCTCGACGAGTTGGCAGCTTCGCCGGAAGAAGTCCAGCTCTTGGCTGACATTGCGAAGGCAACCGAGAGCTATTTCGCCGCGAGCCAGCAGGTCGTCGCCCTCTCGCGGGAAGGCAAGAAGGAAGAGGCCGAGAATCTGATGGCGAGCGAATCGAACGCCGCTCGCGAAGCGATGGATGGATTTATCGCGAAGGAGCTCCAGCTGAACGTCGATGGTTGCGAGTCTGAAGCGACCGATGGATTGAACGCTTACCAAACGGGTCGCATGGTGACGCTTATCGTCCTCGGCGTTAACGTCGCTCTTGGCTTGGCGCTCGCTACGATGATCGCGCGTTGGTTCACGCGGGCGATCGTCGAAGTCGACGATATCTCCGGCAGCGTGGCCGCCGCTTCGCAGCAACTCGCTGCGGCGAGCGAGCAGCTGAGCTCGGGCGCCCAGCAATCGGCTTCAAGCCTGGAAGAAACGGCCTCGTCGCTGGAAGAGATCACCGCGACGGTTCGCCAAAACGCCGACAACGCCGACCAGGCCAACCAGCTCGCGAACAGCTCGCGTGAGACGGCCGAAAAGGGTGGCGCCGTGGTGGCTCAAGCGGTCGACGCGATGGGCGAGATCAACCGCTCGTCGCGGAAGATTGCCGACATCATCACGACGATCGACGAGATCGCGTTCCAAACGAACCTGCTTGCCCTCAACGCTGCGGTCGAAGCCGCTCGTGCCGGCGAACAAGGTCGTGGCTTCGCGGTCGTCGCCGGTGAAGTTCGCAACTTGGCTCAGCGTTCGGCGACGGCCGCTCGCGAGATCAAGGGTCTCATCGAAGACTCGGTGCAGAAGGTTGAGACTGGTTCGGAACTGGTGAATAAGTCAGGCGAAACCTTGGGCATGATCGTCACGAGCGTGAAGCGGGTGACCGACATCGTCGCGGAGATCGCCGCTGCTAGCCGTGAGCAAACGGTCGGCATCGAGCAGATCAACAAGGCGGTTGCTCAGATGGATCAGGTAACGCAGTCGAACGCTTCGCAAACCGAAGAGATGAGCGGCACCGCCGTGGCCCTCTCCGGTCAAGCCGAGCAGCTGCAGTCGGTCGTGGCTCAGTTCAATCTGAATCGCGAAGCGAAGCAATCGCCGAAGAAGACGAGCTACGCGGCTCCGAAGGCAACGGCTCCGTCTTACTCGACCCCGAGCAAGCCGGTCAAGCGGAAGGCTGCCAAGACGACGAGTCGTCGGGTCGAAGAGCTCGAACTGGTCGGCGCCGGCGCCGGTCACGATGGGTTCGAGGAATTCTGAGCTAGTATCTCAGAGCGTTAAGTGAGTGAACGGCCCTCGGGGCGACTCCGGTCGCTCCGAGGGTTTTTCGTCGCAGCAGAAAGCGATGCATGCCGAACAAGAGGACGATGGCAAGAGGCCAGAGGAACCACGGCGCGATCGCCGTCCACGCGGGCGGCGCTTCGGCGACCTCAACGACGAAAGGGGCTTCAACTTTCTTGGCAGCGGCCGTGATATGCACGACGCCTCGCCATGGCCCAGCGGTGGGGATAGTTAGCCAAGCGGAACGGAGTAGTTTGTTCGTCGCCTGTTCACGCATCGCTGGTCCACTGACGGAGCCTGTGGATTCAACTGCGAATGCCATGCTCACTGCAACATCGGCGTCTTCTACAACGGCATGGTCGCTCTCGCGTTGGATCAACACGCTGAGGTCGACCAAGCCGACTCGCGGCGGGTCGGGGGCGACAAAAATCGAAATCACGAAGCCATCGATCCGTTCGACGCCGATGAGTCGACCGCCGTCGGCCGTGGCGGTGCGACTTGACGTCATGCTGAGGAGCAGCCAGCAGACGAATAACATCGCGTGAGGAAATACTCGCGGCCTCATCGCGACACCTGCTGGGCGATCGCGTCAGTTTCGCTGGGGAGCGTGCCGCGCATTTCCATGGGCTGTAGCAAGATCCAAACGCCGCTGGCGTAAAGAACGATCGCGGCGGCGCACCAGGGAATTGCAGCAAACAGCGCCCGACGTCCGCTAACGGCCATCGATTCGCCGATGCGGAGCATGGCATACAGCGATAGTAACAATCCCGATCCCAGGGCGACGAGCTCGAAGCGAATGATCCAGTCGGCCGCGGGACGGCAGCAAGCGCAGATCCAGGCCGGCGGGCCAAGCCATTCGACGCCCAGATCGGTGGCGAAGCGCTGGGTGGCGGGAATGATCGTGTCCCAACTGGCGAGAAAGTGGAACGAGTAGTGTGCCAGCCACATGCCGAATCCCAGCGGGGCGAGGGCCAACGTGAATCTCGCAACGACCTTTGATGTGGTTTCGGTTAGTCGACCCCACTGCCGGCTGAGCAGGCCCGTCGTTACGGCGGCGAGTAGCGGAATGACAATGATCGCGCAGGCGTAGAACGCCGTCGGGATGGCGAGGGGCGGAAGATCGCCCCAGTCCGCGCGGAGTCGATCTTGCCATGCCAACACCGGCGCTACCATGCCGGCAGCATTCGCAAAGGCGCCGAAGACAAGTACGAGGGCCAGCGCGGCGACGTCTGGCCGTGCGCTCCAGCGGCCGATGCCTGAGCGGAGCCGATCGCTCCAGATGGCGCCGCCCGGCGTCGTCGTCAGCATGCCGACGTTTCCGTGCGGGCAAACGTGGACGCAATCGAGACAGAACGTGCAGTCGAAGTTCCCCGCCTTGCGAGGTTGGTAGAGTCCCATCTCGCAACCTGGCAGAGTAGCGGAGCCGCGGATGCATTCTTTTGTGGTGCAATTCGCGCAGACGTTGGCGTCGCGGACGGTGACTTCCAGTGGCGAGACGAGCGATTGCACAAAGTTGAATTGACCGATCGGGCAGACGTACTTGCAGAATGAGGCGCCGGCGAAGAGTGAATCGACCAGCAGTGCCGCCGCGAAGTAGGCAAGGGCAATCCACGCCGTCAGCCAGGGGCTGTCCCACAGCGCGAAGGCTTCGTAACTCCATAGAAAGAGGGCGACGAGCGCGACGGCAAGCCATTTGTTCCGCAGGGCCCGCGGCCAACTTCGCGTCGGTTGCCAAAAACGGCGGGCGATGCCGCGCGGCAGCGTGAACGGGCACGCCATGCAAAACAGATTGCCGGCGATCAGCAGCCCGAAAATGAGGACGCCGCGCCAGTGGATCCACGGCAGCACGCCCGCAAGATTGAGCGGGCTCAGTTGCGGGCCAAGCAATCCATCGAGGATGACGGCGACGGCGAGCAAGCCGACGGTGCATTGCAGCAGCGGCCGGAAGTGGCGCCAGCGGAGCAGGGCGCCGAGGAGCGGCATGCGAAAGAGATCGAAGCGGTGAGTTGTTTGTGCCCGCGCCGGTTGGTTGAGAATTGAGAGCAGGGCTGCGGCGTGAAGTTTGCGATTCGCATGGGTGTTTGCATTAACCCCAACGGGGTAGCAGTCCATAGCCAGGGGCGTCAGCCCCTGGTTGCGGGTTGGAGATGAATTGAAAGCCCCGATAGGGGCGACAGTGGTCGTCGGTCGCGCTGAACTTCTGTCGCCCCTACCGGGGCTAAGACCTTCGCGGTGCGTGGGTTCCAGGGGCTCACGCCCCTGGCTATGGACTGCCATCCCTACGGGATTGGGAGAGGAAGTGCGTCGGTACGAATGCGTTGATCGCCGCCACGTCGAGGAACTCCCTCGCAACAACTTCACCGCGATGAGAAACAACGGCAACAAAAACGCAATCGACCCCGGCACCCACATGATGACGCCCGCGGCCGCTTGATCATCGATTGCCGCGATCCCTGCGATGCGCGGGGCGTTTGCATAGTGCGGGTAGATCACGCGCGACGAAAACGTGAGCCAAGCCGCGAGCACCGTGTTCTGCACATCGGCAAGCAGTAGATAGGGAAGCAGCAACCACTGCGACCAATTTGGCCGGCTCGGGTACGGACGAACCACCGGATACCAGAAGAGCAGGGCGGCGGCGGTGAACAGCACATGCTCGATGAAGTGCCAGCGAGCGCTGCTGAGGGCTAGATCGTAGAACCGCGGGGCATGCCAGAACCAAGTGACGCCGACGTAGATCGGCCACGCAACGAGCGGATGCGTCAGCCGTGCGAACCAGCTCCGCAGTCGCCGTGAGCGCAGCAGTGGCGCCACCCACACGCTGCGAATCGGTTTCGGCAGACCGAGCATCGTCGGCAGCAGCGGCCAACCGAGCCAGAGCAGCGGCGGGGCGACCATCATCAGCAATAGGTGCTGCACCATGTGGATCTGCAGCCACAGCGAGGCGAACGGTTCGAGCGGGGAGGCGAGTGCGAGGAAAATCGCGAACAGTCCGCCGCAGAACGACGCTAGCCGCCAGAGGCTCCAGCTCTCAGGATCGCGGCGATGCAAGCTGCTCCAGCCGCGAACATAGATTCCCGCAGACAGCAGTAGCGAGGCGACAAGCCACGGCTCGCTCGGCCAGGAACGGACGAAGGCGTCGAGCGTGGGACTCATGGCGCCCTCACTCCGTCAGCGCGGCGGGCTGCGGCGTCGTGCCTTCGATGGGCGAGTCTTCAACCGATCCCGCGGGAACTTGGCCGTTCGGCCGTAGGCTGACGAGGAAGGCGACGGTGGCGTCCATCTCCGCCGGGCTCATCTGCTTGCCGTACGCCGGCATGTTGCCGCCGCCAGGCGTGCCGTTGCTAATTTGAGTGATGAGCTGATCGCGCGTGAGGCTCGCGCCGATCGTCGTGAGATCGGGGCCGCGACGGCCGCCGATGCCGTCGAGTGCATGGCAGTTGCGGCAGTTCTTGAATTGGAACACCGCGGCGCCTTGCAGTTCCAGCGGCGAACGACCGTCGAGCAAATCGACCGGCACGGGATCGCCGCTCCAGGCATTCATCACCGGCGACCAAGGAGCTTGAACGCCTTCATATGTGAGCACGCCGAGCGTGGTGTAGATCACGATCACTAGCAGCACGGCGACGGGGCGGCGGCTTGGCGCCCGTTCGCCGCGATTGCTGATGAACGGCACGAGGAACAAGGCGCCAAGCACCAAGACCGGGAAGACCAGCATGATGAAGGTCTCAATGGCCGGCGGGCTGAGCGACAACAGCGCGAAGAGCCACAAGAACGGCCACTCAGGACGCGGGTTGGCGCCGGCGAGCGTCGGGTCGGGGGGCTCGTTCGGTCCCTTGGGCCCTACGACCGCGGCGATGATCACGACGATCGTCACTGCGAGCGCCGAGAAGAAGATGTCTTTCAGCAGCGCGTCGCCGAAGAATGGGACGCCCCGCTTCAGCTCTTCATGATAGGTCTTGTCGTACGTCGCCGGATCGACGACTTCGCCCGGCACCGGCGGCGCACTGATGCCGCAGCGAAGCACTAACCACAGATGCAATCCAAGGAAGGCGAGCAAGGCGCCCGGAATAATAAAGACGTGCAGCGCGAAGAAGCGACTGAGCGAACTGGCGCCGATGATCTCGCCGCCGAGCAGCGTGTGGACGATGAACGGCCCCAGCACCGGAACCCGCCCCGCCATCGACCCGCCGACGGCGAGGCCCCAGTAGGCGTCGGTATCCCACCGAAGAATTTGCCCAGTGAAGAACATTCCCATCGTGCATGCGAGCAGCAACACGCCGACGACCCACGTGAGCTCGCGCGGATACTTGTAGGCGCCGTGCAGAAAGACCTGCGTCATGTGGATCAGCAGCATCACCACCATGCCCGAGCCGGCGTAGTAGTGCAGCGCTCGCAGGAACCAGCCCCACGGATGTTCGTAGTCGAGATAGAGCAAACTCTCGTACGCCTTGTCGGCCGACGGCACGTAGACCATCGACAGGCCGATGCCGGTAAGGATTTGAATGAGCAGCAGCGTCATCGACGCGCTGCCGAAGACGTACCACCACCCCATCGGCCCATCGATCGACCGCGGCACCGGATGGCGCATCATCGGCCAGAGCGTGGCGCTCGCGCCGGCGCGAGCGTCGATCCATTGGCCGAGTTTGAGGAGGAGTTGGTACATCTGTTTTAAGATTCAAGCGAACCAGTGAGCGTGTCGTGCAGCGTGGGGTAGTGAGGGGCTTCGATTTCGAGCTTGCCGTCCTTTACGCGCCACACGCAGTGGAACAGGCCGCGCGGCGGGGGGCCGCTCGCGCGTTCGCCGGTTTCGTAGTAAACGCCGCCGTGGCAGGGGCACATGAACAGCCCCGATTGCGGGAACCACGAGACGGGGCAACCCAGGTGGGCGCAGTTCGCGGCCAGTACGAGGAACTGCTCCTTGCCATCGTCGCCTTGGCCTTGGTAACGGACATGGACGCCGGTGAGCGAAGTCATGCCGTCCCACGGCTGACGCAGCGGGTTGTCGAAGTTGATCGTGCGAGTTTCACCAAGCGGGAAGTCAGCGAGGGCGCCCATCTCGACCCACATCGCAGGACGCGTGCGGCGGGCGAAGAAGTAACCGAGGATCGGCAGCGTGAGCAAGCCGGTGGCTGCGGCGCCGAGCAGGCCGGTGAACCAGCGGAAGAATGCCCGTCGCGGCGGCGTGGCGCCGGGGCATTCGTGTTTCACGACGGTAGTGGAAGGTGTTTGAGTATCCATACGATTCAACTAGCTGGGCGTGTTGCCGTGCGGCTTTCGCTTACTCTCCGGCGTTGGCGTTGGAGGGACTATCGCGCCGCCAGGAGGCGAGCAGCGCGACGAGTTCGTCGATCTCTTCCGACGTGAGCGGTTTGAAATCGTCGGGCCGGCCCTCCGCATCGGCGTAGTTCGGCATGCCGAGGTCGTGGCGGCCGGTGATGATGATTCGCCGTAACGCTTGGTCGCTGATGAGAGCGAGGAACGCGCGATCGTTGATGGCGCCGTTGGTATAACCCGTTTCGCCGCCGGCGCCGTTGGGGCCGTGGCATTCGGCGCAGGCCCGTTCGAAGAGGGCGGCTCCCGCAGTTGTTGCGTCGGCGCTCAACTGCAGGCTGCCTTGCGGAGCCACGTACGGAGGTGCATCCGCGACGAGCGCGGCGAGTTCTGCTTTGTCCTCCTCATCAATTGGCCAGTGCCCTTGGAGTCCATTGGCGAGGATCTGCACCTGCTCCGCAGTGAGCGTGCCGCCTTGCTCGGTCGCGAACGCGGGCATCGGCGTGCCGTTGCGGCCGTTGCGGATGACTTCTATCAACTCGGCGGGAGTGACGAGGGCGAGGAACAGCGGATCATTCAGCGGCGGCGCGGGGCCATGTTGTCCGTCGGCGCCGTGGCAGCCGGTGCAGTTCTGCCGGAAGAGCGTGGCGAAGTCGGTAATTTCGTTTTGCGGAACGGGACGATCGGCTGGCAACGGCTTGCCGGGGAAATCGGCGTTGCAGCCGGCGAGCGACATGCATGCGAGCGCCAGTAATGCGCTGCGAAGCGTTTGCTTGTAGCTTGGCGTCGATCGAGTTGAAAACGTTTCGCGGAACAACCGGTTGCTTCCTGCTTCTAAGTCACACGCTTCGATGACTACTTATTTGCCAGTAAGATATTCGTCCCGCGGCTCGGGCCCCCGGCCTGCCGGCGGGATGTGGACTTCGACCGATCGCACCACGACGATCGACGCGACGACGCCAAATACGAACTGCGAGGCGACGAACCAGGGCCACTCGACCACTCGCTGTAGCGTTGGATTCACCACGCCCATCAAGCCGTAGCTAAGCCCGGTCCACAGCAGCGGCATCACCAGCCCGCCCCATGCCATCGGGCCAGGGATCGACGGCACGCGCGGCAGCACGAGTCCGAACGCCAAGCCGAACAAAATCGAGAGCACCAGGTGCACCATCATCGCCGTGGCGAACCACTCGGCGTGATAGCCTTCAAGCTCCGCGGTGGTGAACTCGCCCGAGTGTTGCGTCACCATCGCCGCGAGCAGATTCGCGGGGTACCAGATGCCGTGCCGCGAGATGACACCCCACAACATTGCGGGGAGCGGCATCAACAGGCCGCCGACGAGGCCGCCGATAACGCCGCTCGCCACCGGCCGCCAGGCCCGCAGCCGCATAAAGACGATGGCCGCGATGATGCCGAACACCAATTGTGAGAGCACGAACGAGAGCCAATCGACTCGCGCGCGAAGCGAGGGATTCGCGGCGCCCCAGGCGAAGTAGCTCATCGCGGTCCAGAGGAGCGGCATTAAGAGTGCGCCCCACGCGATCGGCTTCGGCACGTCGGGGAGCGTCGGCAGCAGCACGCCGTAAAGCAGACCGATGATCAGCGACGTCACCGCGTGGATCACGCAGCCGGTGATGAACAATGGCAGGTGGAACTGTTCGAGCTGTGCCGTTTCCATCTGGCCGACGTTCGGCAGCACCATGCCGGCGAGCAGGTTGATTGGTAGCCAAATGCCGTGACCGCTGGCGAGGCCGTACAGCATTGCGGGGAGTGGCATCACGATGCCGCCGACGATGCCCCCTTTGACGCCGGCGGAAATCGGATGGACTCGCACCGGCAAGCGGAGTCGATAGCCAGGCATGCCGACTTGCAGTCGTGCGACGGCGCCACGGCGGGCGGCGATCGTTTGGGGACGTAGTGCGGCAGCGACGCGCGGTTCGTGGACGTGGCCGCGACCAGGAATGAGTTGGCTGACCCACATCGACAGTCCGACGACGAACAGCACAGCGCCGACGACGAGAAACGCCAGACTCATCGCCACGCCCGCAGCGAGCAGTGCGATGCTGAGCGCGAGCACAAGCGGCGCGACCGTTGGCGCCGGGAGTTCAATGGCGTCGTCATCGCGAGCCGAGTCGTGGGCGAGTTGCGGGCCGTCGCTCATACCGAGCCCCCTTTCGCGCCGACGTAAACGACCAGGAAAACGACGATCCACACCACATCGACGAAGTGCCAGTACCACGAAACAAGCTGCACGCCCGTTTCATGTTCCTTCGTAATCGCCCCGCGGGCGGCGAGCAGCAAGATGATCGACATCGCGATGACGCCGACAGTGACGTGCAGGCCGTGGAAGCCGACGAGTGTGTAGTAGGTCGTCCCGAACAGGTTGCGGCTGATCGTCAGGTGCTTTTCCGTGATGAGGTCGTGCCACTCGTACGCGGTGCCGACGAGAAACGCGACGCCGAGGGCAATCGTCGCGGCCCACAGCAGCTTGAAGCTCGCGTTGTTGCCGCGTCGGAGCGCCCCTTCGGCGAAGTGGATGAAAATGCTGCTCGCCACGAGGCAGAGCGTCGTGCCGAACGCGAGCTTCAGCGAAAGCGCTTCGGCCGGCAGCGGCCCAACCACGTCGCGGCCGAGGAAGGTGACGTAGGCGACGATCAGCGTGCTGAAGAACGCTACCTCGGAAACGAGGAAGCTCGCCATGCCCCATTGCGCAGCGTTGAGGGTTCGCTCGGGAGCGATCTCTGGCGGAATCGGGAGTTCAGCGGCTGGGTAGCTCATTCGTACTGCCAATCAGGATCGTCGGGATGCTTTAAATCCCACAGCGGTCGGCGGCTGTGGACGATCGGCTGCGTTTCGAAGTTGTAGCTCGGCGGCGGCGAACTGGTGGTCCACTCGAGCGTCCATGCATCCCACGGATCGTCGCCGGCGGGTTTGCCTTTCCAGAGCGAGGCGATCAGGTTGTAGACGAAAATCGCGTAGCTTGGCGTTTGCACGAGGGCGCCGATCGTGGTGAGTTGATTCCACCACTCCCAGTCGCGGCTCGGATCGTAGGTGTAAATCCGTCGCGGCATGCCGAGGATGCCCGAGACGTGCATCGGCCCGAACGTGAGGATGAAGCCGATGTACAGCAGCCAGAAGTGCCACACGGCAAGCCGTTCCGAAAGCATCCGGCCGGTCACCTTCGGATACCAGTAGTAGATCCCGGCGAACGTGCCGAAGAGCGTGCCGCCGATCAGCACCCAGTGGAAGTGGCCGACGACGAAGTAACTGTCGGAGAGTTGGAAGTCGAACGGCGCCGCGGCGAGCATGATGCCGGTGAGGCCGCCGATGAGGAACATCGAGAGAAACCCGAACGAGAACAGCATCGGCGATTGCAGGCTCACCCGTCCGCCGTAGATCGTCGCCAGCCAGTTGAAAAACTTGATGCCGGTTGGAATCGAGACGATCAAACTCGCGGCGGCGAAGTACAGGTCGAGCGTGCGGCTCATACCGACGCAGAACATATGGTGAGCCCAGACGCCGAGGCTGATGAACGCGATCGCCATCGTCGCCGCGGCCATGAACTCGTAACCGAACAACACCTTGCGCGAGAAGACGGGAATCACCTCCGACACCATGCCGAAGACCGGCAAGATGAGGATGTAAACCTCGGGGTGGCCGAAGAACCAGAACAGATGCTGCCAAAGATAGGCGGAGCCGCCGTTTTGCACGTCGAAGAAGTGGGCGCCCAGCTGCCGGTCGAACAGCACCATCACTAACGCCGCGGTCAGGGGCGGAATGGCAAGCAGCATTTGGAACGAGGTCCACAGCATCGTCCACGCGAAGAACGGGATCTTCCGCATCGTCATGCCAGGCGCCCGCATGCCGAGAATGGTCGCGATGAAGTTGACCGCGGCGCCGATCGTGCCGATACCGCTGATCAATAGACCCAGCGCCCAGAAATCGGTCCCGCCGTTGCGATCGAACGTATGCTCGGTGAGCGGAGCGTAAGCGAACCAACCGATTTCTGGCGCGGCCCCCGTGATGAAGCTAAGGTAAACGAGCAACCCGCCGAAGAGGGTGATCCAAAACCCGAACGCGTTGAGCCGCGGGAACGCCATGTCGCGGGCGCCGAGCATCAGCGGCAGCATGTAGTTGCCGATGCCGATCAGAATCGGCATCCCCACGAAGAAGACCATCGTGGTGCCGTGCATCGTGAAGAGCTGATTGAAGACGCTCGGCCCGATCACCTCCGCCCGCGGGTAGAAGAGCTGCCACCGCATGAGCAGGGCCTCGATCCCGCCGATGACGAGAAAGACGAGGCTCATCAGGACGTACATGATGCCGATCTTTTTGTGATCGACGGTCGTCGTCCACTCGTGGAGCGCAGCGGCCCAACCGCGCGACGTATTGTACGCGGCGGCTGAGCCGGCATGCTCCAACTGATGTGAACGGTCGACGGTGGCCATAGCTTGTCCTTGCGAACTGGTTACTTCAGCGTTCGCAGATACTCCACGATTTGGTTCTCTTCTTCACTACTCAACCCGAACGCCGGCATTAGCACGCCTGGCTTGATCGCGTGCGGATCGTGCACCCACTTCCGCAGGTTGCTCCGCGAGTTCGGCACTTGCCCGGCGGCGATCGTGTCGCGGCTCATCAAGTGGGTGAGATCCGGGGCGCCGTTGCCTTGGGCGGCCGTGCCGGTCACGCGGTGGCAGTTGACGCACGAGTTGGCGAGGAACGTAGCTTTGCCTTCAGCGACGGCGGGATCTTCGACCGCGGGCGCCGCCTCGTTCGCCAGCCAAGCCTCGAACTCCGCCGGCGTTTCGGCTACGACGCGAAGCATCATGTTCGCGTGCTGGGCGCCGCAGTACTCCGCGCACTGGCCGAGGTAGAGTCCCGGCTGCTCCGTCTCGAAGGAGAGCAAATTGCTTCGGCCGGGAATGAGATCGACCTTCCCACCCAATCGCGGGATCCAGAAGCTGTGGCACACGTCGCCCGACTGCAGCGTGAGATGGACGGGCCGCTGTGTCTCGCCATCGCCGATGGGGATGTGCAGTTCGTTGGCCGTGATGAAGCCAAGCTTGCGGCCGTCGTAGCTGTCGTAGCGATACTCCCACCACCATTGGTGGCCGATCACGGTGACGAACAGCGACTGGTCCCCCTCGAGCGGTTGCACGGGAGCGGCTTCCACCTGCCAGAGCGTGCGCGTGGTGACGAGCACCAAGAAGAAGACGATCATCGTCGGCGCGGCGGTCCAGGCGATTTCGATCGGTTCGCTGCCGTACACCTGGGCCGGCTCGCCGGGGGCTTCGTTCTTCTTCCGGCGGAAGCGCCAGATCGAATAGAACAGAATTCCTTCGACGACCAAAAAGATGATGCCGATGATCGCCAGAGCGAGAATGGCGAGATCAACGATCCAACCAGCCTGCGGCGAGGCAGGAGAGAAGATCGACACGTCGGCCATCCGTCCTTCGACGGCTGCCAAGAGCATCGATAATCCATTCGCATCCACTGCAACTCTCCGACAACGTCGCTGCTTCCCGTGGCGACGCGGCCCAGTATATCGCGAATGTCCGGCGTCGTCATCCGGTTATTCTTGGCCGCTCGTAAAGTTTGCCGCATCTCGATAGGCAGCGTGCGTGGCGATGCGGTATTCTTTCGCGTGTCTCATCGCCTCCCTTAGGACAATCGCTCGCCATGTCCAGCGCCGAACAAACGAGACTTGATCAGTGCAATGCCGGCGAGGGCGAATGGCGGCGGTGGGGATCATTTCTCAGCGATCGCGCTTGGGGCACCGTGCGCGAGGATTACAGCGCGGACGGCGATGCTTGGAACTACTTCCCCCACGATCATGCCCGCAGCCGCGCTTATCGCTGGAACGAGGACGGCCTCGGCGGCTTTTGCGACGACAAGCAGCATCTTTGCCTCGCCGTCGCCCTGTGGAACGAGAAAGATCCGATCCTCAAGGAGCGGATGTTCGGCCTCAGCAATCCGCAGGGGAACCATGGCGAGGATGTGAAGGAGTATTACTTCTTTCTCGACGGGACGCCGACCCATTCGTACATGCGGATGCTCTACAAGTATCCGCACGCTGCGTATCCCTACGATGATCTGGTGAAAGTTAACGGTGAGCGGAATCAACTGCAGCCGGAGTACGAGCTGTTCGATGCGTTGGAGGCCGATTTCCGTGCGAACCGCTACTTCGACGTGACGATCGAGTACGCGAAGGCGAGTCCCGAGGATATTCTCTGCCGGATCACCGCGGTGAATCGCGGGCCCGACGCGGCGCCGCTCCATATCTTGCCGCACTTGTGGTATCGCAACCGTTGGTCGTGGGAGGTTGGCGCCGAGCGGCCGGCCATTCGCGTTGCCGGGCCGATGGCGGCGTACACCGATGCCAAGATTCTCGGCGAACGCTGGTGGTACGTACGCAGCGGCGATAGCCGGCCGGTCGACCTTTTCTTTACCGAGAACGAAACGAACTTCGAGCACCTGGGCGAGGGGCCAAACCGTTCGCCGTATGTGAAAGATGGCATCGACGAACGCGTCGTCCACGGCAACGCCGCCGCGGTGAACGATCGCCAGGGGAGCAAGCTCGCCGGGCATGTTCGGTTCGATATTCCCGCGGGGGGGACGTCGACGGTCGAGGTTCGCTTCCGCGCCGAACCGCATGCCGCGCCGTTTGGCGGCTTCGACCAGATATTTACAACGCGGCGCCGCGAGGCGGACGAGTTCTACCAAACGACGTTGCCGGCGAAGCTCGGCCCCGACGAACGCGCCGTTGCGCGGCAGGCGTGCGCGGGGCTGTTGTGGTCGAAGCAGTTCTACCACTTCGACGTCTTCCGCTGGCTCACCGGCGACGAGCCGCAGCCGGCGCCGCCCGCCGAGCGGTGGCATGGCCGCAACCATCGTTGGAAGGAACTGCACAACGCCGAAGTGATTCTCATGCCCGATACCTGGGAGTACCCCTGGTACGCGAGCTGGGACTTGGCGTTCCACTGCATCGCGATGGCGCGGATCGATCCGTGGGTGGCTAAGAATCAACTGCTGCGGATGGGTTACGAGTGGTACCAGCACGCCAACGGCCAGTTCCCGGCATACGAGTGGGACTTCGACGATGTAAATCCGCCGGTGTCGGCGTTCGCCTCGTGGCGGGTCTATCAGATCGAGAAGGAGGCGACCGGCCATGGCGATCTCGAGTTCCTGAAGGAGATCTTCCAGAACGAGATGCTCAACTTCGCCTTCTGGGTGAATCGCAAGGATAGCGGCGGCCGCGATATCTTCGGCGGCGGGTTCCTGGGGATGGACAACATCGGCTGCTTCAATCGCGATACGCCGCTGCCTAACGGCGAGATTCTCGAGCAGAGCGACGGCACCAGTTGGATGGCGCAGTACAGCATCGCGATGCTCACCATCGCCGCAGAACTGGCGAAGTACGATCCCGTCTACCAGAACATGGCACTCAAGTACTTCGAGCACTTCCTCTACATCGCCCACGCGATGACGAACATGGAAGGGCAGGGGATCGATCTGTGGGACCACGACGATCAGTTCTTCTACGACGTGGTGTTGATGTCGGACGGCACGACGCATGCGCTGAAGATCCACTCGATGGTCAGCCTGGTACCGTTGTTCGCCGTGCTGACGGCGGAGCCGAATCGCTTCGCGGGGCTTGAGCTGTTCGTCGAACGGGCGGGCTGGTTTCTGAAGCATCGGCCTGACTTGCTCCGCAACGTCGCCCCGGTGGCAATTCCGGGGCCGAACAACTCGCGGCTGATGGCGATCCTCACCCGCGAGCGGCTCACGGCGATTATGGAGCGGATGCTCGACCCTGCGGGCTTTCTGTCCGACTACGGCGTTCGCTCGCTCTCGCGGTATCATCTCGACCATCCCTATGTGCTGAAGGCGGAAGGGCGCGAGTTTGTCGTGAAGTATCTGCCCGCCGAGTCGGATAGCCGGCTGTTCGGTGGCAACTCGAATTGGCGCGGGCCAATTTGGTTTCCGGTGAACTACATGATCGTGCGGGCGCTCCATGAGTTCTGGCGGCACTTCGGCGATGACTTGAAGGTGGAGTTCCCGACCGGTTCGGGCGTGAAGAAGAACCTCGACGAGGTGGCGTCGGAGCTTTCGGCGCGGCTGGCGCAGATCTTTCTGCCCGATCGCAACCAAGGCGGGCGGCGGCCGGTGTGGGGCGACAACGAATACTTCCAGACCGACCCAAACTGGCGCGACCATATTCCGTTCCATGAGTATTTCAACGGAGACACCGGCGCTGGGGTGGGAGCGAGCCACCAGACGGGTTGGACGGCGCTGATTGTCGCGCTGCTGTTCGAGTATGGAGGGCGGCAGTGAGATGAATGGCGCCACGCCAGGGCGAGCGGTTCCGATTGGCGCCACGGTCGACGCCGCGGGGGTGAACTTTTGTTTGCACGCAAAGCACGCGACCGGCGTGACGCTGCAACTGTTCGCAGCGGCGGGCGATGCGCAGCCGGCGCGTGAGTTCGTGCTCGATCCGGTCGCGAACCGCACGTACGACTACTGGCATGTGCATGTGGCGGGCGTGCAGGCGGGGCAGCTGTACGGCTACCGTGTGGCTGGGCCGAACGAACCTGCCAAAGGATTGCGGTTCAATCCCGCGAAGCTGCTGCTCGATCCGTACGCTCGCGCGACGGCGAACCTGGCCAACTACCAGCGGCCCGCGGCTTGCGGCGGGGCAGGGGAGAACGCCGCCGTAGCGCTGAAGGGCGTCGTCGTCGATCCCGCGGCTTACGACTGGGCTGGTGATCAACCGCTGCAGCGGCCTTACGTCGATTCGATGATCTATGAACTGCATGTCGCGGGGTTCACAAAGCATCCGAACTCCGGCGTCGTTACACCGAAGCGAGGAACCTATGCAGGCCTCATCGAGAAGATTCCCTACTTGCAGCAACTCGGCGTGCGGACGGTCGAGTTGATGCCGGTGCAGCAGTTCGATCCGACCGATGCCCCCAGCGGCGTGAACTACTGGGGCTATCAGCCGGTCGCCTGGTTCGCGCCGCACGCGGGCTACAGCTCGCAGCAGACGCCGCTGGGCGCCGTTGATGAGTTTCGCGATCTGGTGAAGGCGCTGCATCGCGCCGATATTGAGGTGATTCTCGACGTCGTGTTCAACCACACCGCCGAGGGAGACGAGCGCGGGCCGACGCTCTCGTGGCGGGGGATCGACAACGAGGCGTGCTACATTCTCGACGCGAACGATCTGTCGCGGTACGTCGACGACACCGGCTGCGGCAACACGGTCAACGCGAACAGCCCGGTCGTGCGGCGGATGATTCTCGATTGCTTGCGGTACTGGGTGACCGAGATGCACGTCGACGGGTTTCGCTTCGACCTAGCGGCGAGCTTGTCGCGGCGTTGGGACGGCGCGCCGCTCGAGCGGGCGCCGATCTTGTACGACATCGAATCCGATCCGGTGCTTGCCGGCACGAAGGTGATCGCCGAGGCGTGGGACGCGGGCGGGCTGTACTGCGTGAGCGACTTTGCGGGCGATCGCTGGGGCGTGTGGAACGGACGGTACCGCGATATCGTGCGGCAGTTCGTCAAAGGCGACGCCGGCCAAGTGGCAACGCTCGCTGATTGCCTCGTCGGCAGTCGCAACTTGTTCCATGAAACAGATCGCAATCCCGATCGGAGCGTGAACTTCATCACGGCGCACGACGGGTTCACGCTCAACGATCTCGTCTCGTACGATGCGAAGCATAACGAGGCGAACGGTGAGCAGAACGCCGACGGGTCGAACGACAACTACAGTTGGAACTGCGGCGTCGAGGGGCCGACGGACGATGCGGCGATCGAATCGCTTCGCCAGCGGCAGGCGAAGAACTTCCTGGCCATTATGTTCCTTTCCGAAGGGCGGCCGATGCTGCTGATGGGGGACGAGGTTCGTCGCACGCAGCGGGGGAACAACAATGCCTACAGCCAAGACAGCGAGCTGTCGTGGTTCGATTGGGACGATGCGACGCGGCACGCGGGGATGCTGCGGTTCACGCGGGAGCTGGTCGCGTTTCATCAGCGGTCGTTGTTGTTTCGCAGCTGGGCGTTCTGGGGCGAACCTGGGGCGCCGCAAATCACCTGGCATGGCGTGCGGTTGAACGAGCCCGATTGGGGCGATGGTTCGCATGCCGTGGCGTATGAATTGACCAGTTCCGACGGGGCCGAGCATTTGTATGTGGCGCTGAACGCGTATTGGGAACCGTTGGAGTTCGCGCTGCCGCCGTTGGCTGCTGGTGCGCAGTGGCAGCGATTGATGGATACGGCTCGCGAGAGTCCGGACGATCTTTGCGTTCCGCCGGCGGCGCTCCTTGCGGGGCAGACAAGTTACCGGTGCGAGGCGCGTTCGTCGGTGGTGTTGATCCGTGCGTGAATCCGCTAAATCCGTGAGAATCCGCTTTCCGTTCTTAATCGCTAATCGTGACCTACATTTGTGCCTAGCCAAATCCCTCCCCTGGCCCCTCCCTTCAAGGGAGGGGGAGCAGTCGCCATGGCCGAACATTACGACGTTATCATCATTGGCAGCGGAGCCGGCGGCGGCACGCTGGCTCGGCATCTCGCGCCGTCGGGCAAGAAAATCTTGTTGCTCGAACGCGGCGATTGGCTCAAACGCGAGCCCGAGAACTGGAGCGCCGAGGCGGTCTTCATCGACAACCGCTACGTCTCGAAAGACGTCTGGTACGACAAGCGGGGCAAAGCGTTTCAGCCGGGCGTGCATTACTTTGTCGGCGGCGCGACTAAGATGTATGGCGCCGCGCTCTATCGGTTGCGGGTTGAGGACTTTGCCGAGCGGCAGCATCAAGACGGCGTCTCGCCGGCTTGGCCGATCAGCTACGACGAGCTAGAACCGTACTATCAGCAAGCCGAGGAGATGTATCACGTTCACGGAGCCCGCGGCGAAGACCCGACCGAGCCGCCGTCGAGCGGGCCGTATCCGCATCCGGCCGTGTCGCACGAGCCGCGGATCCAGAAGCTGGCCGACGACCTCGCCCGCGCCGGCTACCATCCGTTTCACTCGCCGTGCGGCATCATGCTCAACGAAGCGCAGCTGGCGTTTAGCCGCTGCTGCCGCTGTATCAACTGCGACGGGTTTCCCTGCGTGCTGCACGCGAAGAGTGATGCCGAAACGCTCGCCGTGCGACCGGCGCTGGAGTTCCCGAACGTTACGCTGCTGACCAACGCGATGGTCGACCGACTGGAGACGAGCGCTGACGGCCGCCAGGTGACGCGGGTCGTCGGTACGCACGAAGGGAAGCCGGCGGAGTTCACCGGCAGCGTCGTCGTCGTCTCGTGCGGCGCGGCGAACTCGGCGAAGCTGTTGCTCCGTTCGGCCAATGACAAGCATCCGCGCGGGTTGGCGAACGGCTCCGACCAAGTGGGGCGGAACTACATGTTCCACAACAGCCAGGCGGTGCTCGCGCTGTCGAAGGAGCCGAACCCGACGATCTATCAGAAGACGCTCGGCCTGAATGATTTTTACTTCGGCATGCCGGGGTACGAGTTCCCGATGGGGAACATTCAGATGGTCGGCAAGTCGCAGGCGCCGATGTTCCGCGGCGAGAAGCCGATTGAAACGCTGCTCGCCCCGCAGTGGTCGTTGGAGATGATCGCCAAGCACGCGGTCGACTTTTGGCTGTCGACCGAGGATTTGCCGCGGGAGGAGAACCGCGTGACGGTCGATGCCGCGGGGACGATCACGCTCAGCTACACGCCGTCGAACACCGTGGCCAAGAACAAGCTGTACGGGAAGCTGAAGTCGATGCTCAACCAGCTCGATATGCATGACCATTTGATCCCCCGCAACTTGTACATGAAGAACGAAATCGACCTGGGAGGCGTCGCACACCAGGCGGGGACGTGCCGGTTTGGGAGCGATCCGAAGTCGTCGGTGCTGAACGTGAACTGCCAGACGCACGAGGTCGATAATTTGTATGTGGTCGACACGAGCTTCTTCCCGAGCATCGGGGCGGTGAACCCGGCGCTGACGGCGATGGCGAATGCATTGCGGGTGGGTGATCACTTGCTGCAGCGGCTTGGTTAACACATAAGCAAATCCACTTCTTTCTCTGCGCCTTTGCGCCTCTGCGTGAGATCTCTCGCAGAGGCGCAAAGGCGCAGAGGGGGAACAAAATAAAGAAGGATGTGATTGATGAATCTCAAAGGCAAAGTCGCTGTTGTTACGGGTGGGAATAGTGGGATCGGGTTGGCCATTGTCGAGGAACTGGCTCGGCAGGGGGCGAGCGTGGTCATCGACTACATCTCTCATCCGGAGGCGACGGCGGCGCTGGAGAAGCAACTCGCTGGGCTCGGCGAACAGGCGATTGGCGTTGAGGCCGACGTGAGCAAGGTCGCTGATCTTGAAAAACTCGTCGCCGCGGCGGTGGCGAAATTTGGGCGGCTCGACGTCATGGTGAACAATGCCGGCGTCGAGACGCGGACCAGCGTGCTCGACACCACCGAAGCGCAGTACGAGAAGGTGCTCGACATCAATTTGAAGAGCGCCTTCTTCGGGACGCAGGTCGCCGCGAAGCAGATGATCAAGCAAGGTTCTGGCGGACGGATCATCAACATCACCTCTGTGCACGAAGATTGGCCGATGCCGGGCAACACGGCGTACTGCCTCTCGAAGGGGGGCATGCGGATGCTCACCCGGACGGCTGGCCTGGAACTTGCCCCGCACAAGATTCTGGTGACGGGAGTTGGACCGGGCGCCGTGGCGACGCCGATCAACACCTCGACGATGAACGACCCAGCACTGCTGAAAAAACTCGACGACGCGATTCCGCTCGGCCGGATGGCCCAGCCGGGGGAAATCGCCAGCGTGGTGGCGTTCCTGGCGAGCGACGCGGCGAGCTATATCACGGCGACGACGATTTTTGCTGACGGCGGGATTATGCAGAGCAGCCCGGGGCTGTAGCCAAACGATGGTCCCAAGCTGTTGTCGCGTCGCTTTGTGTCGCGTGACGCGATTTTTGGCGACAGTAATCTAAGTCCTTTTGAGGTAACAGGTTGAGTTGTCGTTTTGGGTGTCGTTTTGGGTGTCGTTTGGTGTCGTGAGGCGACAGATCGGCGTTTGGTTGAGGGGCTGGAGTGCTTGGGATCTGAACGCTCCGGGGGCGGGACGCCCCGGCTCGCTGTGCGCAGCATGAACGTCGCCATGCATGTGGTCGTTTGTTCAGTATCTCAGGGTGGGTGGCCGAAAGCAACGCACAAACCGAAATTACGGCTCGCGGCGAGCGGACTTGTGGGGAAGTCGCGATCGCTTTCCAATAGCCGCCTGCACAGCAGGATGACTGAATACGACCGCAGGCGTTCGCCTGGTCAACCGACCGCTTCAACCGGAAACTCGGCATCGCCATGACGGCGCCTCATAAACCATCTAAACCGACCGTCGGCTGGCGCGAATGGATCGCGGTGCCGGCCCTAGGGATCGACGCCATCAAGGTGAAGATCGACACGGGCGCCCGCAGCTCGTCGCTGCACGCGTTCGACCTTGAAGAATTCGAGCGCGACGGGGCCCGTTGGGTGCGATTTGTGGTTCACCCCCTGCAGCGCGACGCGAAAACTACGCTCCAGGCAGAGGCTCCTGTGCTAGAGTTTCGCCATATACGGAGTTCTAACGGCCACACGACTCATCGGCCGGTGGTTCGGGTCGATATCGAGGTCGACGGCCAGCGCTGGCCGATTGACCTCACGCTTGCCGCTCGCGATGAGATGGGATTTCGTATGCTGCTTGGCCGCGAAGCAGTGCGAGGAAAGTTTGTCGTCGATCCGGGCCGTTCGTACGTTGTTAGCCAGCCGCGCGTTTCGAAAGCATCATTGAAGAAGCCAGCTAAGAGAAAGAAACGGAGATCAGAATGAGGATCGCCATCCTGTCGCGGCGACCGTCGCTCTATTCGACGACGCGACTGAAAGAGGCCGGCAAGAATCGCGGACACGATATGTCCGTTGTTGATTACTTGCGCTGCTACATGGACATCACGTCGCGGCGTCCGCAGGTGATTTACCAGGGCGAGCCGCTGAAGGTCGACGCGGTGATTCCGCGCATCGGCGCCTCGAACACGTTCTACGGCACGGCCGTGGTGCGGCAGTTCGAAATGATGGGCGTGTTCGTCGCGAACGAGTCGCAGGCGATTAGCCGTTCGCGCGATAAGCTTCGCAGCCTGCAACTGCTGGCCCGCGACGGCGTCGGGCTGCCGGTGACTGGTTGCGCGCACTCGACCAAAGACATCGACGGCGTCATCAGCCTCGCCGGCGGCACGCCGCTGGTGGTGAAGCTGATCGAAGGGACGCAAGGCGTCGGCGTGATTCTCGCCGAGACGAAGAAGGCGGCCCAAGCAGTCATCGAGGCGTTCCGCGGACTCGACGCGAACATCCTCGTGCAGGAATACATCAAAGAGGCAGGCGGCAGCGACGTGCGTTGCTTCGTCGTCGGCGGCAAAGTGGTCGCGAGTATGAAACGGCAAGCGGGGCCGGGCGAGTTCCGCTCGAACCTGCACCGTGGCGGCACGGCGGAGAAGGTGAAGATCACGCCGGAAGAGCGTTCGACGGCGGTTCGCGCTGCCCGCACGATGGGGCTGAACATCTCCGGCGTCGACGTGTTGCGTTCGAATCACGGAGCCGTGGTGATGGAGGTGAATTCGTCACCAGGGCTCGAAGGGATCGAGAAGTCGACCGGCGTTGACGTGGCGGCGAAGATTATTGAGTTCATTGAGAAGAATGCGAAGGCGGGGCTGCAGCGGGATAAGGGGAAGGGCTAAGCGGCTTGGCTGACTGCCTTGGTTGGGATTCAGAAGAATTGAACCGCCAAGGACGCCAAGGTTCGCCAAGGAAATGCATTGGTTGGTTCCCTTCGTGTTTCTTTGCGCCTTCGCGCCTTTGCGTGAGACATGTCTTTTTAGATCTCACGCAAAGGTGCGAAGGCGCAAAGGAAAAGAATTTGGAAGTTTGAACCACGACGACACGGAGAACACGACGAGAGAAATAAAAGCAGCTCCGTGCTGTTGTCACGTAAAATTTTCTTACGTTGTGTCCGTCGTGTCGTCGTGGTTCAATTCATGCACTATGACGGTAGTCGATCGAGCAAGGCGGCAAGCTCTAAGAAAGTCCGTTCCGTCGAGAACTCAGGGATGAGCCGTGGCTAAAGTTAGCAATTTGCCGATCGAAGTCGCCGGGGTGTTTGTGAACCCGGGCGAGCGTCGCCGGATTGAGATTCCGGTTGCGAAGCTGCCGACGGGGACGAGCCTCACGCTGCCGATTATGGTAGTGAACGGCGCCAAGCCGGGGCCGACCGTGTGGATTAGCGCGGCCGTTCATGGCGACGAGGTGAACGGCGTCGAGATCATCGGCCGCGTGCTCGAGAAGATCGCTCCGCGCGAGCTCGCCGGTTGTCTCATTACCGTGCCAATTGTGAATGTGTTCGGGTTCAACGCCCAGTCGCGGTATTTGCCTGATCGGCGCGATCTCAATCGTTCGTTTCCTGGCTTGGAGCGGGGTTCCGTCGCGGCGCGGCTCGCGTTTCTGTTTATGCAGGAAGTCGTGGTGAAGTGCCAGTACGGCATCGACCTGCATACGGGGTCAAACCATCGAACCAACTTGCCGCAGATTCGTGCGAACTTGCACGATGAAGAGACGCGTCGGTTTTCGGAAGCGTTTGGGGCGCCGGTGATCATGCATGCCGGCGCCATCGACGGGTCGCTGCGGAAGGCGGCGACCGATGCGGGGATTCGAACGTTGGTTTACGAAGCGGGTGAGCCGTTGCGGTTCGACGACGAGGCGATTCAGCTCGGTCGCGACGGCGTGCTGCGGGTGCTGCAGGCGCTCGGCATGCGGGCGACGGCGCCGCGACCGCGGACGAAGCACTCGGCGCTGATCGCAAAGACGTCGTGGGTGCGGGCATTCAACAGCGGCATCTTGCGGCTCGACGTCAAACTTGGCGCGAAGGTGTCGGCGGGACAGCAACTCGGCATGGTGGCCGACGCCTTCGGCGACGACGCCGCGCCGCTCATCGCCGCGGAAGAGGGGATCGTCATCGGCCACACGAACAACCCGCTCGTCCAGCAGGGCGAGGCGGTGGTGCACCTAGCGACAATGGCGCCTGATGGCAGCGAGGCGACGTTGCCGGAGGTCGATCCCGAAGGCCGGCCGGTGGTGGAACCTTAGAGGGTAACGGCCTCTTCTGTATTTCTTTGCGCCTTCGCGCCTTTGCGTGAGACATGTCTTTTTTAAGATCTCACGCAAAGGCGCGAAGGCGCAAAGGGAATGCAGAGGGGCTGTCGCTGCGTGCTGTCGTTGTTCAGCTTCTTACAGTTTGATCTTCACCGGCCCGCCGGAGATGCCGCCGTCGACGAGGAGCGTTTGACCCGTGACGTAGGCGCTCGCGTCGGAGGCTAAGAAGACGATGGCGCCTTCGAGGTCGTCGGGTTTGCCGGGACGCTTCAACGGGATGCGATCGGTGAGGTAGTCGACCCACCCCTCTTGTTCGTAGAGGGCGCGGTTTTGGTTTGTCTTGAACCAGCCGGGGGCGAGGCAGTTCACCGTGATGCCGTGCGAGCCCCAATCGTCGGCGAGGCTCATCGTGAGCTGCTTGATGCCGCCGCGGCTGGCGCCGTACGGGCCGAGGCCGGCGTAGCCGCAGACCGAGGTGACCGAGCCGATGTTGATGATGCGGCCGTAGCCTCGCTCGATCATGTGGCGGGCGATGCCCTGAGCGACGAAGAACGAGCCGCGGAGGTTCGTGTCGAGAATCAAGTTCCAATCGTCCCAAGTGACTTCGAGCGCCGGCTTGCGGACGTTGCAGCCTGCGTTGTTCACCAGAATATCGATCTTGTCGACTGCCACGAGAGCGGCTTTGCACATCGCCTCGATGCTGTACTGGTCGCGGACGTCGAGTTCGAGCGGCACGACTTGCCGGCCCATCGCTTCGATTTCGTGGCAGAAGGGCGTGAGATCGGCGGCCTTGCGGCTGGTGACGATGAGGTCGGCGCCGGCGCGGGCGAGAGCACGGCCGAAGATTTGGCCGAGGCCGCGGCTGGCGCCGGTGATGAGTGCCGTTTTGCCGGTGAGGTCGAAGTTGTCGGTGCTCATTGCGTGAGTTGCGAGTTGCGGGTTTTGAGTTGCGAGTTTTGACTAGCCCCCGGCTCTTCAAGCCGGGGGGATTGGTGCGTTTCGACGTGGGCGGCTCGTCGTTTCGTCTTCTTCCGGCTCCCTCCCCCTTGAGGGGAGGGCTGGGGAGGGGGGCGAAGCTGGTACACGCTTCCAATCACCCCTCCCTAACCCTCCCCATCAAGGGGAGGGGACCACAAAATTCAAATTGTTCATGCAGACGTTACGGCGTGACGACGACTTTCATCAGCCCCGGTTCGTGAGCGTAGAGGCGTTCGAACCATGCCGGTGCGTCGTCGATCGAGATCGCGGCGCTGAGCAGCGGTCGCACGTCGACGGCGCCGCTGGCCATCAGGTCGATGCACTCGGGGTATTCTCCGCTCGAGGCGCAGGTGCCGTGGAGGGTGAGCTCGCGGGTGACGACCGCTTGCAGCGGTAGCTCGATCGTCGGCGAGACGTTGCCGACTAGCGTGACGTGACCCCCTTTGCTTACCGAGTTGACGGCGGTCTGCACGGTGGGCGTGGCGCCGACGGCTTCCCACGCGGCAGCGACGCCGCGGCCGGCGGTGAGTTCGAGAATCGCTTTCGTCGCGTCGACTTGCTTCGCGTTGAACACGTCGGTGGCGCCGAACTTCTTGGCGAGGGCCAGGCGATCGTCGTCGACGTCGACGGCGATCAACCGGCGGCAACCGTAGTGACGCAGCACCTGCACGATGAGCAGGCCGATCATCCCCGTGCCGACGACGACGACGTCATCGTCCTTCTTCGGGACGGCTCGCTTCACGCCGTGGACGGCGACCGACACGGCTTCGATGAGGGCGGCGTGTTCGAGCGGCAGCGCGTCAGGAAGGCGGTAGAGAATGTGCGCGGGGACGGCGACGAACTCGGCGAACGCGCCGTGACGACGGTAGTCGCCGCACGAGACGCCGAGGACCTGGCGGTTGTCGCAGAGGTTCACGCGGCCCGCGCGGCAGTAGCCGCACTCGCCGCAGTAGACGGTCGAGTCGAACGTGACTCGCTCGCCGACGTGGAAGTCAGCCACGCTTGAGCCGACCGCTTCGATGACGCCCGCGGCTTCGTGGCCCATCACCAGCGGCGGAATGCGGCGGCCAGTCGAGCCGTCGTAGCCGTGGACGTCGCTGCCGCAAATGCCGCAGGCGCCGACGCGGACGAGGACTTCGTTCGGGGCGATCTCGGGCGTCGGCATCTCGACGACGTTTAGTTTGCGGTATTCGCTGAGGAGCAGGGCCTTCATCGGCGTGGCGGCAGGAGTGGGAAGGGCAGGGGAAGGGAGCCCTTCAATATAGCCGGAGGGGGACGCCATGCGGGAGTGCGGCGCCTGGCGGGTGGGGATTGAGACGCTTCGCGATGGGAGCGCGCAGCGGTCTGGCTGAATCGAACCTATGCGGGCGAGAGGGAGCAGCACGAATCCCAACGGGATTCAATATTTCAGCCCGGGGTTGATCGCGCGAGCGATCTACCCTGGGAAAATTGGGGAAGAAGATTCGCCAACCCTGAAGGGGTTGAATCATGCCGCGTGGTGGGCGTCTTATTCAACCCTTTCAGGGTTGGGGGCATCTGATTCGCGGATACCCAGGGTAGATTGCTGCGCAATCAACCCTGGGCTGGAATATGGAACGCCGTTGGCGTTCATATGCGCTTCGCTTGGGATGACGTCACGACGAGATTAGAAACCGGCGCCGCGGGTTTTGGTTTTTACGCGGGCGAGGCGGCTGTTCGTTGTGATGTAGAGCGTGCTGCCGTCGTCGCCCCAGGCGCAGTTGGCGACGAGGTCGTCGGTCGAAATCGTGCCGAGGTGTTTTCCGTCTTTCGAGATCACCAGCACGCCGCCCGGTCCCGTGGCGAACAAATGGCCGTCCTTGTCGACTTTGAAGCCGTCGGGCGAACCCTTGAGGCCTTTCTTCGCCAGTTCGGTGGCGTCGAAGAAGATGCGTTCGTTGGCGAGCGAGCCATCGGCTTGCACGTCGAAGGCCCGCCACAACGGGGCGGTGCTGTCGGACTGGCCGACGTAGAGAATCTTTTCGTCGGGCGAAAAGGCGAGGCCGTTCGGTTTCGTCATCGCGCGGGTGGCGAGGGTCACCTTGCCATCGGGGCCGCAGCGGTAGACGCCCATGAAGTCGATTTCGGCCGTCTTCGGGTCGCCACCCTTGAGCAGGCCGTACATCGGGTCGGTGAAATAGATGGCGCCGCTGGAGTGGCGGACGAGATCGTTCGGGCTGTTGAAGCGCTTGCCTTCCCAGCGGTCGGCGATGTTAGTGAACTTCGCTTCAGGCTTTTTGCCGGCGGCTAGCGGCGCCTCAAGGCGAGCGATGCGGCGATCGCCATGCTGGCACATCACGAGTTGATCTTTGTCGTCGATGACGAGGCCGTTCGAACCGAGTTCGCCGCCGCGGGGGACTTCGCCTGTGTAGCCGGCGGGATTGAGGAATTCTTCGAGGCCGTCGCGTTCGTTCCACTTGAAGATCGCGTTGCGAGGGATGTCGGAAAAGAGCAGCGACTTGTCGGCGGCCCACCAGACGGGGCCTTCGCTCCAGACGAAGCCCTCGGCGATGATCTCGACCGGCGCGTTCACGTCGACGAGGGCGTCGAGCGCCGCATCGTGTCGTTCAATCTTTCCTACAGCGCGAGGTTCAACGCCCATCGGTTCGGCTCCCATACAACGAATGACGCACCACGACATCAGCAGTGATGACAGAGCAATATGCTTTGGAAACGTCGTCATGGCAATTGGCTCAATGAGTGCAAAACTGCACGTGAAAAGAATGGGCCGGGGGTCGCTGTTTGAGCGGCCGCGCCCGAGATTAGTCTGCCGCAAGTGAACGAACAACCTACCACGGGCCGCCAGCAAATGCGACAATCGACTTTCCGCCTCATCGCCGCGTCGGGCTCGTTCGGCCGGTCATTCTCTTGTTGTTCGTCTTTTTCCGCTCGAGCTTTGCATGGCCGATCCGCACGCTTCTTCGACTTCGCCGCCCACCGCGCCGCTGATTGGTTCGCGGGAGATGCCGCCATGGCAGATCGGCGAGTTACGCGAAGCGCCGCCGATGTCGCTGAAAAGTTGGACGCAGCTGATTGGTCCGGGGCTTGTGATGGGGGGCGCCGCGATCGGCGCCGGCGAGTGGATGGCGGGGCCGCTCACCACGGCGAAGTACGGCGGCGCCATTTTGTGGTTGTCGACGCTCTCGATTCTCGGGCAGGTCGTCTACAACCTCGAGATCAGCCGCTACACGCTTTACTCGGGCGAGTCGATTTTCACCGGCAAGTTTCGGTTGCTGCCGGGGCCGTTCTTCTGGCTGGCGCTGTATTTGGTACTCGACTTCGGTTCGGTGTTTCCGTACATCGCTTCGGCGGCGGCGACTCCGTTGGCGGCAGTGATGGTGGGCGAGATCGCGCAGCCGGAGCGGACGTATGAGTTGCTCGGCACGTCCATGACCGGCGACACGTTGCTGCGGACGCTGCGCTACATCTTGTTCATCGGCATGATGACGCCCCTCATTTTCGGCGGGACGGTCTACAACTCGTTGAAGGGGTTGATCAGTTTCAAGATTGTGGTGGTGCTCGGGTTTCTGATCACCGTGGCGTTCCTTTATTCGAACGCGGAGACGTGGGTTGAGATTCTCACCGGCTTCGTAAAATTCGGCAGCGTGCCGGTGATGGGGGGCGGCGACGATGGCGAGCCGCTGACGAAGAATATCTTCGTGTCGATGTGGAATGGCGAAGGCTTCCCCGATATCGATTCGCGCATGCTGGCGGTGCTGGGGGCGCTCGCGGCGATCTCCGGCAGCGGCGGGCTCACGAACACGGCGATCAGTTCCTACACCCGCGACCAAGGGTGGGGGATGGGCGCCAACGTCGGCGTTATTCCGAGCATGGTTGGCGGCGAGAAGATGCAGCTGTCGCATACCGGGATGATTTTTTTGGTCACCGCCGAGTCGCTGCGGCGGTTCCGCGGGTGGTATCGCTACGTGCTGCGTGATCAGCTGGCTGTCTGGATGCCGGCGTGCTTCGTCGGCATTGCCTTGCCATGCATGCTGTCGATTCAGTTCCTGCCGCGCAACACGCAGGCACGCGATTGGGAAGCAGCCGCGCTAACGGCCAACGGTCTCCGCGATGCCGCCGGGCCGGAGTGGGGGCAGTTCATGTGGTTCGCGATGCTGTTTTGCGGATTTCTTGTGTTGGCGCCGAACATCACCACCACTGCCGAGAATGCGCTGCGGCGGTGGGTCGAGGTGAGTTGGACGGCGCTGCCGCCGCTGCGGCGGTGGGATCCGCACCGCATCCGCTACCTCTTCTTCGGCACGCTGTGCGCGTACGCGGCGTTCGGGCTGGTGTCGCTTACGCTGTGGGATTCGGTGCGGCTGCTGAAATGGGCCGCTGCTCTCTACAACGCGGCGATGGGTTTCAGCTGCTGGCACGTGCTGGCGGTGAATCTCATTCTGCTGCCGCGCGAGCTGCGGCCGAATTGGTTTCTGCGGACGGGCCTGCTGCTGGCGGGCGTGTTTTTCATGGGGCTGGCGGTGATTTCGGGCTACAGCATTTGGAATGAGGTGAAGATTTGAGCCAGCAGGCGGCGATTGGTTTCGCTGCGGCAGCCGGAGCCGTTTTCGGCCTTGAAAACGGCTCCTTGTCGGGTGGCGGAAAGTGAGCTAGAATTGCGAATCTGACGCGGGGTGGAGCAGCCAGGTAGCTCGCGAGGCTCATAACCTCGAGGTCGTCGGTTCGAATCCGGCCCCCGCCACTTTCAGTATTCCCAAGTCATCATTGGACTTAGGTTACCCGACCTCGCTGGTCGGAGCGGCTCTTTGCCGAAGCCAAAGAGGGAACGCTAAGCGGGATGTTTCAAAGACATCCCGCTTTGCGCCTCTCGCAGCCTCAGCAAACTCTCATGCCGCGTCTCTTTCATCGTCCCCCGAAGTATCGTCTTCACAAGTCGACCAAGCAGGCGGTCGTCTCGTTTCTAGGGAAGCAACTCTTCATCGGCCCGTACGGCTCGCAGAAGAGCTTGCAGCGATATCAGGAACTCCTGAAGGAGTGGGAAGTCGCTCGCCACGAGGGTCTGGCAAAGTCCGCCTCAGCGACGCACGGCCAGCACGAACTCGACATCGACCTGGGTAGCATTACGGCGGCCACGCTACGTCAGAAACGGCTTGCCGGGTCTCCAGTGGCCCTAAGTGAACTCATTCTGGTCTATCGTCGACACACCCACGAATACTATCGAAAGAACGGTGAGACGACGCGAGAGGCGGGTTCGATTGACGACGCCCTGCGCATCCTGCGGCGTCATCACGCGACCAGTTTCGCGGCCGACTTTGGCCCCGTCGCTCTCGACTCGCTACGTGACGCGATGGTGACGGAGCTCGATTGGTCGCGGAGCTACATCAATAAGCAAGTCAATCGAATTCGCGGAATGTTCAAGTGGGCAGCCGCCAAGGAAATCGTCGACTCCAAATGTTCGATAGCATTGAAAGAGCTGCCAGGACTGAAGAAAGGGCGGAGTCGTGCACGCGAATCGAATCGGGTCGGCTGCGTGAGTGATGCCATCGTCGAACTTACCGTGGCGGCTCTTCCGCAAGTCGTCGCAGATATGGTGCGAATTCAACGATTGACGAGCGCTCGACCTGGAGAAATCTGTAGTATGGCTCCGGCGGAGATAGACATGTCCGATGACGTTTGGATTTACACGCCCGCCGAGCACAAAACGGAGCACTTTGAAAAGGACCGCATCATCGCCATCGGTCCGAAGGCCCAAAGTATCCTGACGCCATACTTAGTGGGACGTCATCCGGGTGCGTTTTGCTTTTCACCTCGAGAGTCCGAATCATTGAGGCGGCGACAGGCAACCGCAAATCGCAAGACGCCGCTCAGCTGCGGCAACCGACCTGGAACAAACCGAGCCCCCGCCCCGAAACGGATTGCTGATAGTCGTTACACGACGGCGAGTTACCGCCGAGCGATTCACCGGTCGTGTGAAAAAATCGGAGTCGAGAAATGGTCGCCCAATCGGCTGCGGCATACGGCATCGACTGAAATCAGAAAACGCTTCGGAATCGAGGCAGCACGCGCGGTCGATGGGCATGCACAGGCATCGACGACTGCTATCTACGCTGAGAAAGATACTCAGCTCGCTATCGAGGTGATGCGTACATTAGGTTAGATCCCTACACGGTCGAGTGCTCGATTAATCGCGTCGATGCCGCTCGAACCGATTTGCGCGACGGGAGGGTCTAATGAAAAGAATCTCTCTAACGCTTCGTGTGACGTAAAGCGAATACCTCCAAGCAGCTGCGACTCAAGCACTCGTCCGCGCGCTCCCTTGGTCGCCCAGCGGTAAACCGTCGAGTAGTGAATCTTCCGGCCGCTGCGGTGCGGGACATGGTGTGGAACATCAGAGAGGGGGAGGGGGGTCTCCCGGCGGATATCTATCGGTGACTGCATCGAAGGAGCTCCACTGAACCTCGAAAGGACTTCTTCTACCTTAGCCTGCAAGGTGATAAATGAGCGTGACGCGAGGGTGACACCCACGATCTTTCGCCGAAATTGACTTCGCTTGCCGAGGCATGTTATGGATCGCTCTTTTTTCTCAGGAGTAAATGGAAAGTCGATCTGCCCGGATGGCGAAAAATCATGAAGATGTGCTTCAACGAGACGTCGACTTACTCGTTAGCGCACTACTGCCTGCATCTGGCGGCCCGCCAACATTAAACAACGACACGGGAATAGCTACTTCCGGGACGCGGGAGTCCATCGACTTAGCCTTCAACCAAATTGTCGCTCGGCTGATTCCGGAACTTCAGCTGCATCTAACCTCGTTAGAGGGCAAGAACTTTGGACCCGAAGTCAATGCGGAGCTATCGAAAGCCGTAACGCGGTTACTGAAGCGGTTAGGGTGCTTTCTAGAATGTCCGCATTGCAAGTCGCCAGCTACACTTCGCTACACTGTCTATGATCGGAGCCGCGGGCCTCAATTCAAGTACGAGCACTACTTCGAAAAGTCGAGGCATGGCGGTACTCGCCACGTCGGGCCATTGAAGCTAATTCCTGCGTCGAAGGCTCGATGAGAAATTTTGTTGACCAAGGACGTACGTCGCGTACACTTAAATCGTGAGGTGCTGCTGTTGGCCGCACTATGGTGATTACTATTTTCTCGCAATTCTTTATTCAACTCTCCTGACGCGCTATACAAGGAATGAGCTTCGAGCACGACTGCGAGCTACTGTGAACCTGAAACGGGCGAGAGTTTATCGAACTCACGCCTGTCGTGTGTCGAAGTAATTTCCTGCGGACTGGGACGGCGAAACGGATAAGGTTGCCTTCGATGCACCGCATCAAGGGGCCTTCTATGTCGTCATCTTCAAGCTCATCTCTTATTGAGCCTGCATTCCTTCGATTGCTCGTTCGCAAGAACGAGCTAATTGCGGTTGAGCAGTTAGTCAGGATACTCGAAATCTACGGGCGCAGGTCCAAAGGGATTCGGGCTCGCATCGACGCGGCTGTCGAGGCCTCCGCCGACCTCTCCTATGGCACAGTGGAGATTAACCATCTCGCCGTCGGCGCTTGTGAGCGTCTATGGACCGATTCGGATCCAGTGTTCTCCCCATCCGAATGTGTGCTGGCGCTGCAGGCTAATTGGGTGGCGTGGAGAAATTTTGGTAGTCACCAAGTTTTGCACTGCGGAAACCAGCCACTCAACATCCCGTGTGCAATTGCGACCGCGAAAATTCTGCGTACTAGTGCGTGGATTGGTTTGCGGAAGGCCAATGATGTCATTGCAAAAACGTGGGAAATTATTCCTGACGAGCGGTGGCGTTTTCGTAGTTTTAGCTGCGCAGCCCTTTATATCTCAGAAATGGGACAAAAGACTCTCGCCGTTTTTCCCTGCGGCATGTGGACGGGTGACTATCCGCGGGGTCTCGAAGCGCAGGTACATAACATCATCGACTACGCGAATCTGCAGCGCTTAAGTATTGAGGTCTACTCGCTACGTATTCCAGGACGTAGGTGGCCAGGCGAGGAGACGAGCTTCGACAAACGGCGGCGTATGCACTTGGAGCGACAGTGGGTTATTGTGCGCAATTTGATATCGAATCGAACCTTGTTCGACACTGACCTCCCTGACGTACCCGTCAGCTGAGAAATCCGCGCGTCGCCGAGCGAGATTCTATGCTTCGCGCGGCCTTGGTCACTTTGTCAGTCGCGGCGAGCGAGCGCTAAGGTGGACCTCGCTTGCGATGATCATAAGGAGTGTAGCGGTGGTTAATTCCACAACCAGCTTTCCGCTATTAAGCAATCTGCCACTGCAATCGCCATTCGATAACCGCAACGAGCATAAACGTGTTGCATCAGAATTGCGAGGTCATGCCTCTCTGCATTTAATCGATTGGGTCGACACCCCGTTACGCCTGACGGGAATCGTCTTGGATGCAGGGCATCTTGTGCAAGTCGCGGGACACGACAAGCTTCTTCAGCCCGCGAGCATTGCGCTGCTTGCTGAATTGATATTGGCATTGTACGAACACCCTCATGCGCCGTTCGTGTCCGCCGATGACGGCAAATATTGCCACCGCACGTCGGCCTCGCTGCGCCAACTCGTGAAACGCACTCGTGCAGATCTCGGCTCGGCTCGGCTACGGTGATCCACAATCGCCGAACCTTTGGTTATTGTTTGGCGGTTGAGCCTGACCTCATCGAAGTTCCAGATGCCATCTTTGGCTTGCCGCGCCACATCATTTCCGATCGCTTGCGAGAAGATCTTCGATTGTCTCGCGACAAGCGATTGGCGTTGTACTGTTCGATCGAATAGTCGATCGCCGAAAAGCAATGTTCTGCGTTTGTAGCGATCAATCTCGGCACTTTGCGAATCTGTATCTCTTTGCATCAGTTCCGGATGCTAGTCATGAAGTCTACGTCTCAAGGACTCATCGCTATGTACTCACACAGCCCCGAACAAAATGGTTATTTAATCGGTCACGCTGAACGCGCGTCACACTCTACATATACCTTCGACAAATCGGGGGCCTACCTGTGTCGAAACAAGCACGAGCGTAAAAGAAGCGAGAAGTAGCTTTTTTCGTGCGCCGCCAAATTCAGTTGCAGATTACAAGGCACTTGTTCGGTATCCGTCGCCTCAATTAGTGGCGTTTAGTACATACCATCGTCTCCACTTTGGAGATGTCCGTATGCCCGGGAAACTACCAACGTATCGCTATTTTCAATGACAGCTGACTAAGGACGTGGTGGGCACACAAGCAACAGCAGACTGAACTATAAGGAAACACTAGTTATGAATGCATCAAGCATTTCCGAAATCGAACAACTCGTATCGAAAGAACGCGCGGCAGTGGCCACTGCACTTGAAGAGGCACGCAAACAATTGGCGTCGTTAGAGGCCGACATCAAGAAGCTTAATGCTGTCGAGAATGCCCTCGCTGGCACGACAAGCCTAAAGGTTACCAAGACCAGAGCGAAGCCATTACTGCCTGCGGTTGGAAAGCCCGAAGTTATTCAATTCATGCAAAGCGTGCTCGAACAACATGTCATATTGGAAGAGAAGGTTCTCAAACAACATGTTGAGCAATTGGCGCAGCAAAGCGGTTACTCGCGATTAGGAATTGGAATGCGGATTAAGGATGCATTTAGCGACCCGCGATTCACAGTTACGGCCGACGGAGTTCGTTTGAGCTTGAGGGGAAGTCTCCCTCGACCAGTTGAGAATTTAGGTTGATCGAATCCTCGCCTTGGATAGCAGTGTAGGGCTTCGCCCTGCTCTTTTATTCCGATGGTTGCGTCGACTCCGCGACGGCGTGCGGCAAGGGTCGTGCCAGAATACTGTCACGCCCCTTGCATTTTCGCACGCCTGCTACGCCGCCTCACCATCGGCACAAGGTGGAATCCGGCGTGAACGCCGGATGCTCTGTTAACGCTTCGCTTCGCTTGGAAAGGCCGCGTGCTGTTCCTGGCGTCATGAAAACAGCACGCGGCCTTCCCAAGCCGAACCGAGGTGTCCCTTCGGGTTTGGATAGCGTGCTTAACTAGCCAGCAAGCTGGAAGGAGTAAGTTGGCGCTTTGAAAGGAAAGAAGATGAAAACAGAAGAGAAAAGCGAAGTGACTAATGACGATACGGCGACTCGTCACAACGAGTCGCAAACAACGAGCAACCTGAGCCACGTTGACGTTGACGACTACTTTGGAGGTTGTCCGCATTGCGGGCTTAATGACGGGTATTTGAATGTGGGACCAAATCACTGGTTCACTTGCGACAAGCACAAAGTCCGATGGTGTGGCGGTTCAAATCTCATGGGGTCGTGGAGGGCCGAATCAGAAAGCGACTGGAAAGAGAACGAAAGGGACTTGGCGAGGTTCGAGACGGTAATGCCAGTATTCAGCTTTGCCGAATTGGAACTACGCAGGAACACGCCGCCGTGTCCATCAAGAGTCCCAGTAACTCACACCGATTATTCCGTAGATGTCGCAGCGGCGTGCATTCGCTATCACCCCGCCTTGGATAGCGACTTCGAATGTTGGGCAGAGTCGTGCGGACGCGAGCCCGCAGAACTACGACGGATGACTGAGACAGCAGTATGTACGCATCACCACGCAGCTGTCATAGAAGAGTGTCACAAAGCACATCACGGACGGCCAGATACGTTCACTCTTTTATTCGAGGGTCTAACAATCTTCTACTCGCTGCAAGAAGGGTGCATCTTCATTCGCGGCTACGGATACGAGATTGACGGGGAGCCCATGGATGATTTTGACGGTGGCGGTTTCTACAGTTGATTGCTGAATCCTGGTTGTCGTGCTCGGCGGGAAAACTCCGTAGTTAGTTACATATTCATGATATCGAGGTTGGAGGTGGACACGACCCCCTCCAACCTCCGTTTGCAATCCCAACCAGTGGTCGCCGCTGTTCACGCAACGTCCTAATTCTCCAACATCCGCGTCTTCGCAATTCAGCTCTGTGGCAACTGGGCACAAGTCAGCGTGAAAGTGCCCGTGCGACTCGCTTTCTCAAGCCATGAAATGCACGGTGGTACAGAGCCGTTCAGCATCACACCTGATGCACCATTCGGTGCACACAGCGCGTAACTTTTTCGATTTAACATGTTTCGCCACTGTCGCTTGTAGTCGTAAACATTCCGTAAACGCCTCGCCAAACCGCCAAAATAGGATGCCAGAGTATGGCCAAGAAAAAGCGATGTTTGATCACCTTCGAACTTCCAGAGGCTGTTTACAGCTCACTTATCGAAGAATCGCGGATGCGAGGCTTATCGTCTCGACACCAACGAGCGCGTGAAATCCTGGTTGAACACTTCATCAATCACGAGCTGCGGCAACTGCATGATCGCGTCAGCGAAGTCGACCGCGCCGTTGCGTACTTGGGCGAACTCATACGGCGGACGAGTTACAGCGTCATGGTTCATGCCGCGAAATTCCCTAGTGAAGACGCCAATGATTGGATTCGCGAGCATATGCCGCGCACTGAAAGATAGCGAGGACGTGAGATGGCTGCTTCTATTAGCATGGCTGTGCTGGCTGCTTACTACGTTATTGTTGATCCGTCGCTTTACTATCTCACCGGCAGTACAGCGATTGGAGAATGGTATGGAAAAGGGGCGGAGCTCTTGGGCTACGTCGGCCCCATTCTTCCCGAACAGTTAACTCACGCGTTTGCAGGACTAAGTCCAGACGGTGAACGCTCATTAGTACAGTCGCAAAGCGGTAAGACACGTCAACCCGCGTGGGACATGACATTCAGCGCGCCAAAATGCGTGTCCGTACTTTGGAGTCGCTTGGATGCACTCAATCGGCAACGCATCGAAGCGCTAGTTCTCGAAGCGGCGAAGCGGGCAATCGACTACATCAACGTTGAGGCGTTGAAAACCCGTCGTGGACACATAGGAAGCCGAGTAGAGAGCGCTGAAGGTTTCTATGCGTTGTTCCCGCATGGCACAAGCCGCGCGCTCGATCCTCAGCTCCACGTGCACGCGCTCGTTATGAACCTTTGCAGCCGCCAGGATTTGAGCGCGGGAAGTATTCGAAGCCGAGACCTTTACTGGCACAAGATGGCCGCCGGTGCACTTTTCCGTGCGGAACTCGCGTACCTCCTGGCCACCAAACTCGGCTTATCAATCGTTCCTAACGGTTGGAAGTTTGAAATCAAAGGGGTCTCGGAGGCTCTCTGTAAAGAGTTCAGCAAACGTCGAACGGAAATCGAACGACTCGCAAGGCAAGAGGGTTGGTCAAGTCCCCAAGTGCTCGCCCTACTAGCATTAATCTCGCGAACGAAGAAAAGGAACGTTCCGCTTGCAGAGTGCTTCGCTATTTGGGCAGCGGTCCCCGACAAGTTCGGGTTCACACAGAAGGCGGCGCAAGCGTTACTAGCCGAGGGTGAAAAGAAGCTGAGATCGCAAGCGACTGAGCAGGTAGTGAAAGATAGCGATCGGAATGCAGTTGCCGTCAGGGACGAAAAAAATTCTCAGCTTATTGGTGCGTTCTTGCAGTCGGTTGACGCGTTGAGCGCCAGCAAGTCCCACTTTCCCGAACGCGACTTAGTGCGTGAGACCGCTACCCGCGCACTCGCCTGCGGAGCCTCCGCCGCAGAGATTCTCGAAACTGTAGCGAAAGGTGTGCGTCGATTCGAGAATCGAATCGAAATTCATCGATCGGACTATAGCTCTTACTCGACTAAGCAAAACATAGCGGCAGAAAAAGAGTTAATAGCGCGGGCGACCAATAATCGCGACACAATCAAACACGTCGTGCTTGAGAAATACATCCTACAGGCGATTGCGAAGTCCGAGCAAAAATTGTCCAAGCAAATTGGTCTTCCCGTCAAACTGACGGAAGATCAGAAAGCGGGAGTTCGGCACATCACCGCAGAGCCAGGCGATCTAAAACTGGTTCAGGGATACGCGGGGACTGGTAAGACGCAACTATTGGCGGCGGCTTCAGCAGCGTGGACAGCGGCAGGCTATCAAGTATTCGGCGCCGCGATCACCGGGCGGGCGGCGCTAGGCTTGCAGAACTCCACTGGCATAACCAGTTCAACGATCGAACTACTGTTGCGCCGCCTTCAGCCTGAGTTCAACCTACAGGAGATCTTCAAATTAGCCGCGAAGCAATTAAAGGCAGCTATCAAGGAAATCTATTACGACGGAATAGAAGCCAGGAAATGGCTTCGCAATCCGTTCGAGCAGGCGGTGAAAGAATCCGCTTCCGGAATAGCGTCGATGCTGGTTGGAAGTCACAAGCCAAACAAGCTTCCTGAATGTCAACTCACCGACAAAACCATTCTTGTCGTCGATGAAGCGTCCATGCTACCAACAGCCGTCCTCCTGGCGTTGAAGCAGGAGTGTGATAAGGCGCACACCAAGCTAGTACTTGTAGGCGATGCGCATCAGTTGGCGCCGATTCAGGCTGGCGGTCCTTTCGCTTCACTTGCTTCACGCGTGGGATCCTGCGAGTTAACAACTGTAGTTCGTCAGAAGCAAGAGTGGATGCGGGAGGCGACCTCGCTTCTGATTGCTGACGAGCCACAGAGAGCTCTTGAGTGTTATGCCGCTAACGGCGCATTGCATCTTGCTCGCCACCAACGAGCTGCTATGGACCAACTCGTAGCTGACTTCGGTAAACTTCCTGAACACAAATTCGCAAGCGCAATTGCTTTGACAGCTACCAACGAAGAATCAAGGCAAATCAACGCGGGCGTCCAAGCAAAGCGCAAAGCTGCCAACCACCTAGGGTTGTATTCCGTAGGCCTCGCCAACGGTGAGCGTGCTTACGTCGGCGACCGCGTTATGCTCACGCGCAACGATTATCGCCTTGAAGTTCGAAATGGCTTGTTGGCAACGGTCATAGGGATTTCACATCCACGCGGGCTCATGGGCTCGGCGTCGTTAACTCTTCGTCTTGACGACCACCAAGAGAAGGGGCTTTTGGTGCCGAAAATTCGAACGGTGACCATTGACCTTAATAAGTACCCCAACATGCAGTTAGGTTACTCCGCAACCACGCATAAGGTTCAAGGAATAACCGTTAGTACAAGCTTTGTACTAATCGGCGACACGATGCTTAGCAAGGAGCGGGCCTTCACACAGCTGACTAGGGCGTCGCAGGAATCGAAGATCTATGCAGCGGAGGCCCAAGTCGGCGACTCCATCAGTCAAATCGCCCAGCAACTTAGCAAGTCCACTGCAAAGGACTTAGCACACGATCATCGAATAGTGCTTCAACCGAAAACGGAGATCGACCGTCGCAGGGGACTTCTAAACGAACTGCTGTCGAGATTGACGCCGCCGCCAATGGCTCAACCAATAAGAAACAACACCAAAGCGGAACTCACAAACGTCAAGCTCGCCAGAAGTCACACAGGTGCTCTGTGGAGCCTAGTGACTGACGTTAGCAAACTGAGTGACGAGCGACTGAAATCTACTGTCGCAATTGCTCTGGAGCAAACTGAAGCGAAGACCATCAACGCCGAAATTCAATCCCGACGCGCGGCGGCACAGGTGCTAGGAAGCGAGTGGATTTCTCTACCCAATGGTGAACGCGTCCATGTCGGCGATCGGGTCATACTGAACCGCGAGAGGCAGCAGTCGACGCTCGGAACGGTGACGTATTTGGAAACTGGAGTAGCAATTCTGACAGGTGCCAAAATCCTCGTCACTAGCGACGCGTCTTTAGACGGTCGCAAGCTCCAATCGCTCATGCTGCCCGCCTGTGAGTTTCCCAGATTGCAACTCGGCTACGCGACTTCAGCGGACAAGGCGCGCGAAATGTCTGTCGACTCGTCGTTCGTGATTCTTCCCGAAGGTGGAAGATCGCCACAGCCCATCGCCTCGCTTCTGACCATCGCGGCAAAAGATGTATCGATATACGGAGTGCAAGCTTACTACGGGCCGCTTCTAAATGAGGGAGTAAACGATTATTCGATTACCGAGCAACTAAACAATCGCAACGCTCTGCAAGAGCAACAATCCAATGCATCGAAGACCGACGCATTTTATGACAAGGAAGTAGATCAGAAGTCGCAAATAGAAGAGCAGTACCATTTGCAAAGGGCTAACGATGAACAACTTCAATTGTCGTGGGAACAACAATTTACCCTCTGAGGGAGATCGCGATTCGCGAAATCCGATCCCGGAGCAGCTTTTTAATCCGGCGATCCAGTTCGAATTGACGAGCACGTTCCATCAAATCTTCTCGTCGAGCACCCATGTCTCGCTGCCATCTTCCTTCAATCTGCCTTACTGGCAACGGTGTATCGCCGCACCTGCGGTCGCTGCGGAAGAAAGCAAACTGAGGGTTGAGCATGAGCAAGCCCTTCGATTGTATGCTGACGAAGTGGCGAAAATAGAAGCCGAGAACAGACGGCGTACCTTAGCAAATCGAAGAACGGAACGAGATCATGCTAACGCCGTCGCCGTGTTTCGTGACCAGTACCGGCAATACGAAAGCGACTTGGATGAGCGGAGGCAACGCGAGCTCGAGACGAGAGAATGCGCCAGGAAGCAAGTCACTACTGAATGCATCCAGAATCTTGAAAGATCCCTGGACGGCCAACGCACACAGATGCATGAGGCATTGGACCAAGTTCGCGAAGCGACAGATGACGAAAAGCGATGCAACGAGGCTATTCAAGCTTCTTGGTTCTTCATCGTTACAGGATTTGCCACGCTCCTATGGTGGATACCCATCAGTTGCGTTTGTGCATGTTTATCGTTTTTGGCGTGGTGGGCGAATAAGGGCGAGTATCGCGCAAAATTCGCAGGCAATCTGAACGCTTACAGATTGTTAGAAAAGCCAGGAAATGATGCTAAGAAAATCGTGTTTGTGCTGCGAGGCGACGGTCACTCAAAAAGTGGCGAGGAGGTCGTGTCTTCGCCCGTGTACCTGGCGGAGTCCGTAGCGCCCGGAACTGTCGAATCAAGAAGTTCAATCGAAGCGTATCCTCTTGGCCATTACGAGCGACATGCCTTCGAGCAAAAAACATCCCTTTTTGATCAAATTCTGTGGTTCGGATTATTTTGCTGCGTGGCCATGCCGGGAATTGGGCTTATTGTGATGCTCTTTATCGTCACCACTCCCAGTGACGATCTGAAGGAGGTAAGAAGATCGCTTGACGTTTGGGAAATTATTGCGGGGCGAAAAAGGAGATTAAGTGCGCTACTAAAGAACGACTTGAAGAAGCCCGACGTCATGCGGGCGTTAGTCAACGCCAAACTCAACGGCGCTCATCTCCCGAAGCCAACTATGCCACGTGAGCCCGGAACCCCGAGCCACGAACGACTGCTTCCGCTTCCTTCGCCGCCGGTCCTGCAAGTGCCTAAAAAACCTACCGCCCCGGGCTGGTGTTTTGACACGTCTGAATGCGACAACTTTTCCCACATTTTAAAGGGCGCCTGTGTCTACAGCGGGCAGCACGTCAGAACCCTAGCACGCTTTCATCTCTTTGCGGACAAGGTCGTTCAACCGTATCAAATGATGGGTAGCGTACCCATTCCTCTCGTTGAAAGGGCTCCAGGCACGCTCGTCCTTGGCAGCCCGGGGTCGGGGAAAAGCACGTTCATTTGCAAATTCGCATCGGCATTACTGCCTCTAACGCGTGATCAAGCCAATAGGATTGCGACACGTAAGGGAGAATTTAGGCGATTTCCGCGCTCCGGCGACGAGTTCGGTAGAAGTCACACGCATCAAGCCGTCGTCTACAACGCGAAGGGAGAGTATCTCAACCACCTCAAGGCATTCGGGTTCGATCAAGACGTCGATTTGTTTAACTTCGATCCAGCAGACCCGAAGTGCTATGCATGGGATGTCGCCGCGGACATCGATAGTGCCGATAGCATCACGCAATTTGCCGAACAGCTTATTCCTCGAAACACCTCCGCGAAACAAAGCGATGGATATGAGATGTGGCTGTCGAACGCGCGGGGCGCTGTTGAGGCGGTAATTGTGTCGTTTCGTAATGCCGCACGAGCGGCCGGGAAGGTTCCAAATTGGAATTTGCGAGACTTAGTTCGCGCATTTGCTACGAAGGAAACACTAAAGAGAGTTCTGCTTTGGCACGACAATCCTCAGGAAAGAGTGAGCCGATATTTCGATCTTGCGAGCTCGCAGCAGTCCAGCATATTCGTCACGTTGTGGGAAGCAATTGATAAATTCGCAGTGATCGGCAATCGTTGGCACGACGCAGAGCAACAGGGGAGAATTATCAGTCTCAAGCAGTGGGCGCGCTTTGGTAGTCGCACAGTCTTGTTGCTGCCAAACACGCTACTGAATGTGCAGAGGTATGCACCCCTTAACGCTACGCTTCTTAAGGCGATCACCAACATTGTATTAACGCATAAGTATTCTTATTACTTCGACAGTGAGGGTAAACAGCGTTGCTACCGTCGCGAATTTATCTTCGATGAGATTGGAACTGCCGGGCGAATGCATGATCTTGAACGACTAATGTCTGAAGGAAGGTCGTTCGGAGTGAATGTCACAATCGGCTTACATCAGCTGTCACAATTGACGGAAACGTACGGAGAAAACTTGTCGGAAACAATCCTAGGACTGTGCGCCAATCGCGTGTTCCTAAGAACCGATGACCAAAGAACGGCGAAATGGATGAGTGAAAATATAGGAACCTGCGTGAGAGCGTACGACAAGAAGTGTTACACCTATGGGATTGCGAACGGAAAAAGCTTCACCACTACGGAGCAGAGAAGTTCGGGTACTACCGAAGGTAACAACCGTGGGACCGTGACCGGAATTACGGTAGGAGCGACAAATACAGTGGCGTCGTCAATTAATGACTCGACATCTGTGAATCGGGGCCATTCCTCGACGCCCGGGCAAAACCCAACCACATCTCAAGGGAGCGCTGATACAACAGGCACCGGCTCCACTAATTCTCATGCTCAAAATGTGTCCGCCAGTCTTTCGAAATCTGAGGGATCCAATCGTAGTAGTCATGTCAACCGAGCGTCCAGCGTTGCTAATGGTGGCACAAGCACTTCTAGTTCGAACGAATCGAACAGCACAGAGCTTCGTGGGGAGGCAACGATTGAGATTCACGAGTTTATGAGCTTTCCCCAGCCTGCTGCTACGGGCCTCTGCGAAGTGGTGATTCACGTTCCAACGCTTCCTCCGTGGCGTGAGCAATTGTCCCATGACCAGATGGCACCACTTTATGATTGGCCAGAACGGTTGCAGGATTGGCCCACGTCCCGCTCACCGGACGAAGATGAACTAGTTAGTAGGTCCGTCGCTTGGTCGACGGAAGACCTTGAACGACTCGGGCTTGATACCGTGCCGCTTCCTGATGAGGGATCGGAAAGCAAAGACGAGATCAGAAGACTTCAATCACAAAGCCCACCTGATGAGATCGAGCCAAAGCTACTCGGAGGAAATTCAGAGAGCGACAAAGAGGAAGGGGAGGGCGAGGACGACTTGCCGCCGGGCGATTTTAAATGGTGAGTCGGAAACTTCAAGGGACCCACACTGAGTCGTCGATGGCGGAAGTTCACGAAGCAATCTACAAGGGAGTGCACAAATGATCTCCGCTCGAAAGACGTGCGTCAGCAGATTTGTTTTCAGTTGCGAAAAGTGCAATCAGAAACTATCGGTCCGTCTCTGGACGATCGGGCGTACGTTGGTCTGTCCGAAGTGCCAGAAAAAGGTGACGGTCGAAATGCCGAAACGAAAATCTGCCACGTCGCCTCAAACTCGCTCTCAAGCGGCAGCGATAGACCCACTAGCAGAATTTGTTTATGCCGTCGCGCTATTTGCAAATAGCATGACATTTAACTCAGGCGATGACAGTAAAGCCGAGCTCTATAATCGACACGATGACCTGCTATTTGACCCGAACGCTTATCCTGCCAAGATGCTCGCACTGCTCGCGAAGTTCGCGTCGCGACTCAAGCGTGAGATCTCGATCAGCAATCAGAGCGGTCGTAAAATGCCGTACGCGGACTGGGATGTCTTTGAGGCTTCAAAGCAGTTCACCCGCATCTATCGTGCAATGGCGAATGTGGATGGACGGTACACCGCACCTTTCACATTGCCTGACGAAACGTGGGAGGACACGCCGAGAAATCGAGCCAAAATCCCCGATATTGTGTTGATGCAGATAAATAGTTTCCGACCCGCAACATCCGCGTTTTCTAAGTATTTGAGTAACTCGAGCATTTTTAGCGTTGGGAATGTGATGGAGGTGTTAACGGAAACCACATTCTTAAAGGGTGAAGTCGCCTTAAGTCCACCATCGTAGTCGCTTTGTGTTGTTGTGCGATTCAAGCAGAAATTTGCTTAGGTATTCGGGTTGCGCTACTCTGGGCTGTTCACTCTTAGTCGGACGTGGGATTTGGCGAGAGCCTCGTGACTCTGGCCAAACCCCAGCGGTGCATCCACGCAGGGTTCTATGACTGTTTTGGATGTGGTTGTTTGTGAAGGAGCCATTGCTATGGCGTCAGCGACAAAGAGCGAGGCAAAGAACAATGCGGCGAAGTCGCGTCCAGTCTTTGCGAAAACCTACTTTCCCGTCCAGGTAGCCGTCTTCGAACATGCGAACGACGGTGGAACGAACTTTAGCATTAAGCTAACTCGTTCATTTCGCCGGGATGAAGAGAGCGAGTGGGAGACGACTGAGTATCTCGGCGTGCAGGATTTGCTTCCGGCTGCTCGGTTGTTAGGCGAGGCGTATGATGTGATTCAGGCCCGTCTCAATGATGCGTATCGCGAACGTCAGCAAGCAGGAAATGGCAATAACAATCAATTCTGATTGTAAACCCATTTTCCAACTCGTTTCGCCCTTGGTTGTCGGTTGCACCGCTTCCAAGGGTTTTTTAGACCATTCCTTGCAAATCGCCGTCTTTATCTAATCAAGAAAGCCTCCGCTCCGGCTCGACAAAGGGACGGCGCCCCGTCCGCCTCTGCCATCGCATCGGCCCGCTACGGCGGGTGACGGGCCGATGCGATGGCGACGGCGAAGGGACTTCGGCGAAGTCTCATACATAGAATTAAAGACATCGTCCGAACATGTGCTATGCACTCGTTGTGCTAGCCGTATTTCCCCTGAACTTGCGCCCCAAGCGTACCTGCACCGTTTGGTTCTCTTAGCCGTTGGCTATCGACAAGTCTGGTAAAGCGTGAATTGCCTCATTGCCAAAGAGGTGAGCCAGACGTTCCAGGGCGGTAGGTGATAGTGCCTGCGTGAATAGCAAAACTAGATTGGTCTTCGGACGAGAGCAGACAACGTAGAATAAATTTCGGTTGCGTTCGTAGGCTGGCAATTCATTCTCGCTAGGAGTGCGAGCCATGACTTCTAGCATTTGATTGAAGTCGTAAATGTTCCATCCTCTTCCGAAGACCACTAACACGTTCTCAAACTGTGCTCCTTTCACGCCGTGTTTGGTTTCGAAGGATGTGTGCCCTTGAATGAACTCCGCAAACGCCGTCACCTCAGAATACGCAACGTCTCTCAATGCTCTTGTTCGAGCAGATCTTTCATTCTCAGGTTCGTTCGCGTTCTCTTCACTGCGCTGCACACCGTTCGGAATCTCGATCTTCGATGACTTTAAATGGTCAATAACTTGTCCGACTGTGCCTGTCTTTCGAAGCTCCAGGAGTTTATCCATGTCTCTCTTCCAGGCGACTTTGTCCTCCTTCGATGTGATTGCCGGACGCCCAACGCCTAAAGCATGGAACATGCTTCCAAGCTTTCCTTCCTCGTAGGCCCGGCACACGGGTTCCACCATGTCAACGAAGAACGCGACGTGCGGATCCTCCTTCTTAACGTATGACTCGTTTCGATCGAACACGTCCGCAAGCTGTCGGTAGCCTTGCTCTGCTGCTAGAACTTTGTGCGTCAGCATAAGAATCTTTGTCTTGTCGGCGGACAGATCCCATCCACTGTCCGCCAACTGCGTCTTTAACAGAAGCAAGTATTGATGGCCGTCCTCAGGCGCGAGATCGCCCTTTCGGTGGGAACCAGTGTCCCTGGCTCCAGACCAAGCGTTTGTGTGATAGACAATAGCCGACCCTAAAGCTTGTGGATTCGTGACGGCCTGCTGTAACTCAGGTCGCATCTTGTTAAGCACATTCACTATCGCTGGTACTGAGCGAAAATTGGACTTCTTACCAATTACTTCAAGTTTTCTCTGATCAACTGCACCGCATCCAGTCCCATAAATCTTCTGCCAGTGATCGCCGAAGAATCCTACCAGTGGCCCAGTTTCAGCGCCCACGAGATGAGTCAGTATGGCTTCCGCAAAGTTCTTGTCAGTGTCCTGGTACTCGTCTATCAGAATCACCGGATAGCGGCCAGCCAGGACTTGCCTGAACTTCGGCTCCGCCAGTAGTGCGATCGTAAGCGAAAGCACGTCGTCGTGGTGAAGGGTAGCATCGCCATTGGTGATGCTCGGGTATCCCAAACTGTAATTGACTGTGCTAAGTGTGGGGCTTCCAGCCTCTTCCAATCGCTTTTCCCACTTACCTATATTTGGCAGGTGAGCGCGAAGACTAGACTGGAAGGGCCTCATTAGAGACCAGCAAAATGAGTGAATCGTGTCAGCGTTAATGATCGGGTGACGATCCGTGCGTGCTCTGATTTCGTCGGTCGCAACGTTCGTGAAAGTGATGCAGGCAACCTGCTGGTTATTTCTCGACAGCTTGATGCCCTGCGTCTCGATCAGGTACTGCAGTGTGCCGATCAACGAGTGAGTCTTTCCAGCTCCGGCACCCGCCTCGACCAGAAATGACTTTCGCTGATCGATGCACTCAAAGATTCGCCGCTGGACCTTCTCGGCTACAGCCTCAGCAGGGTTTATCGCCGTAGATTTAGCCACGTTTCTTTCCCCCACTGGGTTTCTTGGTCGGTGTTCCAGCGCCTTTAGCACTCTTTGAAGCTTTGACACTCACTTTTGGCGTATCGCTCTTCGAGGCCGCACTCGCGGTTTCTACGGGAATAGGGGTAACCGAAGGAACTTCGGCAAGCCACGTCAGGCCCTGAGATATGTAGAGCGGCACCTTCCAGTTATTCTCTTTAATTGCATACTTCAGCGCAAACTCAGCCTTATTCTCATCGGCGGCCTTGTCGTAAGCCGTCAGTGCGTGAGTAGAAGCTTCGCCGGTAATTTCGAACAGGTTCAGGTTGGCAAGCATGAACGCATCTTCAAAACTCCGTCCGCAGGGACCGCCCGGTGTCTCAGGAATTTGATATGCAAGGCGGATCATTCCATCCGTCTTGTCCTCGTCCGCCTTCGCGAGCAACGTTGCGGGCGAGATGTCTTCGTCAGTATCTTTGAACCAAGTTTTGACGCATCCATTGCTTGTAAACATTCCGTCCGCCACGACGCATTTAACCCGCTTGTTGGCATCGTTCTTTTTGACTGAATCAAGATCCGTAATGATGAGCGTCTTCAGTTCGAGGAACTCGAGCAGGTCGAAGAACTTATGGGCATAGGCGCCGCAGATTTCTACGACGGCCACATACTGACTGGAAAGCTTCTTCGTTAGACCCTCGTCGACCTTCTCAATCATCTTGGGAAAAAGTAATCGCTCTGCGCAGCCTTCAATAAGAGATGCTTTGTCAGCGAAAAACAGATCACACCGAGTGAGCGTCATGTACTGATGGAGAAACTCTATGTCGTCTTGGTGTGTCCCCTTTAGTCCTTGTCGAAGGTCTTTGATCCGCGTCTTACGAACGTGAGAAGCGTCCGTCTCGGGGCTTGCAAGAAAGTAGCGAATGATTTCGAAGCGAGCTTCGTTCGCCATGTGGCTTGAATGAGTTGAGACAACGAACTGCACAGGCCATGGCTCGCCGTCGTTGTACTCAACCTCGAAAAACTTGGCGATTCGGCTTAGTTGCTTGATAAACACCTCAGCCATTTGCGGATGCAAATGTGCCTCTGGCTCTTCGATAAAGATTATCTGAACACCTGGGCTATGGCTTTCGGTTTGATAAGCCTTAAAGAACTCAAATAGGTGCAGCAGAATGTAGATCAAGTTCCTCGCCCCAAGGCCATTGTACGCCTCCGGTAGGCTTACCCCGTGCGAACCCGCGTACCGTATCTTGGTGTGATTCTGAAGTAGTTTGGTTACATCCAGCGATGTCTCAGTCGTGAGGTTAGGGTCTGTCAGGCCCGGGTAGCCGAACATACTGAACGCAGGCGTGATCGCCTTCAGATTGACATTGATATCGGCGTCGATCTGGAGACGCATCCGCTCTACGGCCGTATCGAGTTCCTCTGCCGCTCCCTGGTCAGCCTCATTGGCAAGGCCCGACTTGGCTTTCTCGAAAAGAGAATTGAGTATGCCTCCAAGCACATCGTTGTCGCGATGCGTGGTGTCATCCAGCGAACGCTGGGCGTTGATAAAGCCGCTCCTCAGGAGTTTGGTAAGCGTGCTCCAGTCGAGTTGCTTAGTGTTGGTTGGATCGTTGGGATCTGCGGCGTGGAGCTTTGCGCGGAAAAGCGGCTGCACTCGTTCCTTCATCGCCGCATAAAACGCTGCAACCTCCTCGGGATTTCCTTCGTCCGTAAGCGTTAGGTCAGCGAACAACGTATCGAGCTTTCCATCGTCAAGTTCGTAACGCGCGACAATCTTGGCGTCGGTGCAATCAGGATCGAGGTCGACGATGAAATCACCAAGCAATCCTAGCTGGGTATCTTCCTTGTATGAAACGGTTAGTGAAACCTCGATCGAAGGCAATATTTCACGCACCTTGTCTTGAGCACCTCCAGAAAGCTTCAGTCTGAAAGCCTCTATGAATTCCAGATGCGCCGCACAGGAGAAGTCTTCAAGCTTGAACGTCGGAGCTCGCTCTGCGAGTAATCGGCGGAACAGCTCTGTGAGCGATGTTTTCCCACTATTGTTCCGCCCAACTATGACGGTGACGTTGTCTTCAAGCGTGACCTCGACGTTTCGAAGCAAACGGAAATTCTTTATGTGAACCTGGTGGATGCGCATACGCTATCGCCCTTATAAATTTTCACCCGCAGCAACTCTACACTCAGTTAGTGTCGGCAAATACTGTACTACACCTCCGCTGTATGTAGCAAAGGCGACACTTCGGCCGACTGGTGGCAGGTTCAAGTCCTGGAACAAGCGTGGAGAAGAGGCGTAACACCTTTCGATAGACTAGGTAATCTCAAAGTAGCTTTCCAGCCACAAGTTGATAAACTGCCGCCATGACACCTCATCAACAGACCTCGTCAACTGATACCGCCAGCCCAGCAGCGACCGGACAAGCGGGCGGAGTTTTCGAACAGCACGTCGACGCGCTGTTCTTGTCCCTTCTACTGGTTCAGGGCCTCCCACCCATCATCAAAGATTCAGTCGTTGAAGAAGTCCGCCTGCAAACGGCTTACGCTGGGTGGGCCACCGATGACGTACTAGTACTGGTTCGCAACGGAGGAGGTGAGATATGTCATCTTGCTTTGCAAGTGAAGCGAACTATTACCGTAAGCGCCTCCGATACGGACTGTGTCGAAACTGTTTCCGGGTTCTGGAAAGACTTTAACGACAGCGCGAGATTTAACAAGGAGCGCGACCGGCTTGCAATCGTCGTGCAGCACGGATCAAAAACGCTCATGCAGGATTTCGCGCCACTCTTAGATTGCGCTCGGGCCTGTCGTGACGCGGCCGATTTCCAATCGCGGCTTGAAGCCAAAGGTTACCTCAGCAAGAAAGCTCACACGAATAACGAAGCGATTCGAAAGATCTGCGATGAGGCAAACGGTTCAGCCATTACTGACCAGCAACTGTGGGCGTTTCTGAAAGTAATCCATGTTCTGTCCTACGACCTTGCAACGGCCACTGCTCAGACTGAATCACTCGTAGTGACGATGCTCACCGCAACCGCCACTGGCCACGATAAAAAAACTGCATCGATCTCAAGTTGGAACCACTTGGTGAAGCTTGCAGGCGAATCGATGGGGACGGCGAAATCATTTCGCCGAGACGCCCTACCATCAGAACTGCTTACGGCTCACGTAACTGTAAGTCCGACACAGCATGAAGCGCTATCAACACTCGCTTCTCATGGAAACACCGTCCTCAATGGCATCAAGGACTCAATCGGTCGAACTGTAACCCTAGAGCGGGGCGAAGTTCAGTCTAAGGTCGCCAGCGCAATTGCAGACAGCCGAGTAGTAATCGTCTCAGGCCCCGCTGGAGTGGGGAAGTCGGCAGTTGCAAAGCATGTCGTTGAAGAGCTGTTGCAAGATCACTTCGTCTTTTCATTTAGAGCAGAAGAATTTGCAACTGCTCATCTAGACACCACTCTTCGAAATGCGGGAGTGAAGATTCCAGCTGACGAACTCCAAGGAATTCTGGCAGCTCAAAGTCGAAAGCTTGTCTTAGTAGAGAGCGTCGAACGGCTACTTGAGCACGCTACTCGTGACGCTTTCAGCGATCTTCTACAGATTTTGAACGACAAAGGTATCAACCTTGTTCTCACTTGCCGCAGCTACTCGCTTGAGATTGTCAGAGCCTCTCTCATCGTTCCACTAGGTGTTCCGTATGAGATTGTCAATGTTCCAGAACTCAATGACTCAGAATTGGAAGAGGTTGCAAAAGCGATTCCTACGTTGAACCGGCCGCTGGAGAGCTCCACACTGAAGAAGATCTTTCGGAATGTTTACATTCTCGATAAAGCAGCGCTCATGGATTGGCCAAGTGACGCAAAGCTTCCACAAAACGAACGCGCATTTAGGAAAAAGTTCTGGTCTGAGATTGTTAGAAAAGATCAGGAAACCGCAGGAGGATTTCCTCAGCGTCGTGAGCGTGCCTTGCAAGAGATTGCTCTGCGCCGCGCACGCGCGCTAACCCCGTACGCTGAATGCAGTGATCTCGACAGTGCAGTCGTGGAGGCTCTCAAACGTGACGATCTGGTGTCGCATCCTCGCGAAACACAGAACCTCGCCGCAACTGCTCACGACGTTCTTGAAGACTGGGCCCTTATCGGCTGGATTGACGAGCAGTTCTACGCCGCACAAGGCGACTATGCCAAGTTTCTTCAGAAACTTGATGCGAGCCCAGCAATTCGTAGAGCCTACCGTCGTTGGCTTCAGGAAATGCTTGAGTGCGAGCCTAAAACGTCGGACGCACTCATCGAGTACGTTCTGAAAGAGCCAGCGATCTCACCTCAGTTGCGAGACGATACATGCGTCTCCACTCTTCTTGCATCGAGTTGCGCCGAGTTTCTTGCCCGTGAAGAGAAGCTTCTTCTCGCTAACGAATGTGAAATCCTAATTCGCATGATTCACCTGCTTCGAATCGCATGCGTAGAAGTGCCGTTTTGGGTGAAAGAGTCGGCAGCACAATCGTCCTTCTTTGTTCCAAGTGGTGCATCCTGGCAGGCAACTCTGAAGCTTGTTTATAAGCACCTCGACAAATTGCTTCCCAAAGCGAACCTGTTGGTACTTGGTCTTATTGATGATTTTGCTAGAGGGGTGGCGTGGTGGAATTCTTACCCACCTGGTTCAAAAGAGGCTGCCGAAATCGCTCACAAGCTACTGCCTGATTTTGAAGACTACGATTTTGACGAGCAACGAAAGACAGCACTTGAAGTCATCGCAAAGATTCCGCGAGCTGCCCCAGAGAAATTTCTCGCACTGATTGAGCTCGCAAGGGGAACGAGGGAAGAGCGTCGTTCCGTCGAAGACTTCGTAGAGATCGTTCTTGAAGGGATGACTTGTTTCGCAGCAGCCAGAGACTATCCCGATGAAATGATCGGACTCGCTGAGTCGCAAATGCTTCTTGCCGAAAGCGATGTAGCGATCGCTCTCCAGTACGGCGATGGACTCGGAGTGGACACCGCATTCGGCATAAGCCACAAGCTGCACAAAGACTTCTTCCCCGCAAGCGCATACAGGGGATTCTTCTTGCCGCTTCTAAGGAAGCACAGCGAAAAGGGAGTCGCATACTTATTGCGTCTCTTCAATCATGCTGCCGACTGCTACGTAAACCCAAAATACGGAAACTCGCTTGAGCCAGCATACGAGGTCGAGATCACTTTGCCGGACGGCACCAGCAAAAAGCAGTGGTGCAATAGTCGCTTGTGGCGCCTATACCGCGGCACCTCCGTTGGCCCCTATGTGCTTCAGTCTGCCTTGATGGCGCTTGAGTTGTACCTGTCCAAAATACCCGAAATAGATCCTGATTTTTTTCGAGCCTCTACTTGATACGCTTCTTCGCGAGAGCCGAAACGCCTCGATTTCGGCTGTAGTGGCTAGCGCCGCTACTGAACATCCGAAGCATGCAGGTAAAACAGGCGCTTCGCTACTTTCTTGTCGTGAGTTTGTAACGCTGGATAAGGAGCGTCTAATCGCTGAGCAGCAAGCCATCGTGCTCTCCAGCAGCTTCTTAAGTCGCTCTGATCAGAAGGTGTATGATGATGAGCGAAAAGCATCCAATGCTCTACCGCACCGAAAGGCAGAGCTTGAGACCATGGCGATCAACCTGCAACTTGGAGGGTTCGCTGAACCAGTGCAGAAGATTATCGACGAACACAAACGCAAGCTCCCTGAGGTTAGTAAACAAACAGTAGCGGATCGCCAGTGGAGGCTTGCTCTCCACAGGATCGACCTCAGAGGACTCGCACCAAAGGAAATTGAGCTTGAGGGGACTGCCAACGGCGAAGCGCCGTCGAAGCAAGCATTTATTCTTGAGCCGCAAGGAATCGAAGAAGACATCCAGGAAATGCTTGATGAAGGCGCACCCGCCCAGCAAAGATTCAACGAAGATATGGGACTCTTCAACTGGGCAGTTCAAAAGTTTCATCGCAAAGTAGTCGAGGAATCTGGGGATAAGACATGGGAGAAGATGTTAGCTCGTGCTAAAGCATTAGCTGAAGAGAAAGTCGAAGATGATGAACAGCTACCACTCTCATTCCAGGCTCCGCGATATGCAGCCGCTGCTATCGTGCGGGACCATTGGGACGATCTAACACCTGATGACCGCAAGTGGTGCCTTGAGATGCTGATTGAGTCTCTTCAAAGAGGGATGGACGAATCGGGCGACTACGTATTCATGGCAAAGAACATGCTCGATCCGTCACGTCCGGCAGCTTTCTGCATGCCCATCATCCTTGGCAAAGTACTGTCGGCCGACCTCAAGCCGGTCGCCATGAAAGGGCTTGCGATCGCACTGACACATTCAACTAAAGAGGTAATCGCATGCGCTGCTCAAGGAGTCGGGGTTCATTTGTGGCAAAACGATCCTGGGCTCGCTGAATACATAACCTCTGCAATGGTGCAGAGGACTAATGACATTGATCGCCTACTTAAAGAGGACGACAAATTAGACTACGTGAAGCGCAGGGGGTTCTTCTCGATTACTTCCGAAGTCAATGTCAAGGTTAGAAAACTTATCGAGGAAAGTGGGGACGTGTCTTCTGAAGAAATCGCCAAACTCAAAATGCTCGGCAGACATACTCGCTACGACGTAGATGTACTCCTTGCACTTGTTCAAGATCCTGGTGAGGAATCCTTTCCCCGTTTAATCTATGCGAAATCAATTGATGCTTTGGTTCATTGGTGGAATCTCGACAAGCGAACGCGCCGTGAATCTGAACGCGTGCCACATGAACAACTCTTAACAATTGTTGAGAGAACTGCAAGCTACGCGCTGCTATTGCCGACCGCCGACGGGCTAAAGTTCTGCGAGCCAGTTCTTGAATTGGTCGATAAAAATTTTCAAGACGTCGCTAAGTTCGTTCAGTACATCATTAATGCCGAAGACCAGTTGCGTACGGGAGCACACTTCTGGGCTCTGTGGCAAGCGTTCGCTGATCAGCTGAAGTCAGCAAAGTGGCTGACGAAACTAGATTCAGATTATCCAGGCTACGACAGTTTGATCACTGCCGTCTTTTTCGGCCCAGCGGCAACTAGCAAGAGATTTCACTGGCCGCCGCTTGATGGCCATGCCAAAGATGTGGACGAACTGGCTCTAGCACTGCCAGCCCACCATCGCGTGCTAGATGAGTACGTGATGTTCCTCTACTGTATGGGCGAAAAATCTTTGCCAGATGCGTTTGTAACTCTTACTGGAATTGTGGGAAGAGGGGACGCAAAGTTACTTCTCTCCCAATCCAACACGGTATTCTGCCTCGATCGCATGTTGCAGCAGTATGTGTACGGATTACCGCGGATGCTGAAAGAGAAGCCTGCGCTTCGTGAAGCGGTGCTCAAGCTTCTAGATGCCTTGGTGGAAGCAGGGTCTAGCGCAGCGTACCGAATGCGGGATGACTTTGTGACGCCGCTTGCGGGGTAGCACTAAAGCGTTGACAAATAATACCTTTTGTCCCATTGGATCTGTAAGAGGCTCTAGGCATGGATAACAAGCTGCCCGATGCATTGCGGCACATAGAAAGCGAGGCGATCAAGATCGGATTCAAGATGTCCTGTTCGGTCATCTTCGGTCGCCTCTTAAGGACGCTATCTGCATCGAAGCCAAAGGGGACACTGCTTGAAATTGGAACCGGAGTTGGAGCAGGAACTTCCTGGATGCTCGATGGAATGGATCGCAGCTCCAGATTATGTTCGATCGACATTGATCCAAATGTCATGGCCGTCGCTCGGAAGCACTTATCCTCAGATCAAAGGCTAACTCTACTTGATGGCGACGCCACTCACTATCTAGCGCAGGCTCCTTCGGATTCTGTGGACCTGCTATTCGCGGATTTCCGTCCCGGGAAATTTGAGAATCGCGATGACGCCATCCGCATTCTGAAGAACGGAGGGATTTACATAGTTGATGACCTATTGCCACAGCCGACTTGGCCTGAAGATCACCAGGGACGGGTCGATCAGTTCTTAAGCGAAATTTTTGTTGAGCCCCGACTAAGTGTGGTGCATATGCCGTGGGACTCCGGGATAATTATCGCTACTAAAAGAGATTCATAAAATGCTACCTGATAGTATTCTGGCCAATGATCTAAAACTCGCCGGTGCGAGTCCTCTGCGTGCTACGCCACCCGTGCGTAGCTTGCTGTCAGCACCTGTCGTAGTTCCTCATAGGATCATTGCTGCGATTCTCGTTAAGGGTGATGACGCTCCGCATGCGGTGCTTCCAACGTTCGTAGAAGACGAGTTGGAAGGCGTGGCTAAGCAACTTAGTTCTAGGGGCATCAAAGCGGTTAAGGTGTTCGTTGACTCGTACGCTCCTTCTCATGATGCCAGTGCTGTGTACGATGCGAATGGACTGTCGCCCCGCGCAATTTCAAAGCTAAAAAGTGCAGCTCCGGAAATTTGCGTGATCACTGACACGTGCCTCTGTTCCTATACAGATCAAGGGAACTGCGCACTGACCAGTCAAAGCGGTGAGATCGACGAAGATGCAACTTTTGAGAAATTCAGAGCCCTGGCGGACATCCAGCTAAAGGCCGGAGCGGATATACTAGGTCCCGCTCCGATGATGAATGGAGCCGTCTCGGCCTTGCGCAAGCATCTCGACGCCACTGGCTACAGGCACGTTCCATTAATGCCGCATCTGTCATGGCGATCGACTCTTTATCGTACCTATCGGGCAGCAATGAATACTGGCTTGGGTATTCAACGTCAAGCATTTCAAATTGACCCCACGCGCCCTGAGCAGTTTCTTTCGATGGGGGAGCGATTGAAGTATGAAGGCGCTGATATTATTCAAATGCAGCCAGGCCTGTTTAGTCTAGACATGGCTAGTCGCATGCGAGAACATCTCCAGATGCCGGTTGCACTGTACTCAGTTTCGGGCGAGTATGCGATGATGAAAGCTGCTTGTACGAGCAATGACGAGTTTAAAGAGATCTTGCACGAACACGCCACGGCCTGCCTGCGCAGCGGCGTTGATTTTATAGTGACGTATGCTTGGCAAGAGCTCACAGATTCCCAGGGAGAATGCTGATGGCTTCAAGCATACGCGTTGGTACGCGAGCCAGTAAAATGGCTCAAGTTCAAGCTGACGAAGTTATTCGGAAAATGCAGATCGCGTTTCCGAATGTCTTATTTGAGAAGTGCGTCACTAAAGCTGATGCGGACACTCATGAGAACAGCTTGAGAATGCACGGTGGTAAAGGGGGCTTTGTCAGCCGACTGGATTCGGGGTTGGTGAGCCGGGAATTCGACATCACGGTCAACTGTCTGAAGGACATTCCTAATGCACATGAACGTTGCGAGTCCATCGTAATCGCGGGGGTGTTGCCTAGGGACGATACACATGACGTCGTCGTCACGCGAGCGGGAGTGATGTTAAAGGACCTCGCACCCAACAGTGCTATTGGCACCGTAGCTCCTCGCAGAATTGCGCAGGTGACACGTAACCTACCTCATCTTAGGTGTGTTCATTTCCGTGGCAGCGCCGACACGCGTATTACCAAGCTCGAGGCTGGGGCTGTCGACGCGGTGATCCTTGCTGGATGTGGTTTAGAGCGGATCGGGATGCGTGATAAAGTCACAGAAGAACTATCTGAGGACTTGTTCCCGCCTGCATTTGGTGCTGGCATCGTTACTATTGATTGCTTAGCTGAACGGCACGACGTGAGATCGCTCATCGACGAGATAAGTCACCGGGACACATTTCGCTGCATGACAGCGGAGCGTGGGTTTGTCGACGCCATTCAAGGCAACTGTACGACAGCGATGGCAGGGAAAGCGATTTGCAACGAAGATGGCCGGATCTCAATTAAAGTTTCAGTTTACTCTAGCGATGGACGCGATCAGCTTGAAGGCTACGACTCTTGCCCAGCCGGGCAGGAGGCTGAGATGGGTGAGAGGCTAGCTGCTTCGATGGTTCTGAAAGGGGCGCGCGATATTATGGCGCTGTAGGCGTGCACATTGCGGCGATCTGCTCAGTTCTAAGTCCTGCGCCATGGATGCACCCGACTAGGGAGTCGCGGCTGGTCCACGCGAGGAAGGAGTTCAGGGCCGTAATAGCCTTTCAGGTTTCCAGTAGATTGTTGGGTCTTAGAAATGAGCGTAAGCAGGGATTGGACGATCATTGGCAGTCGCATTTCAGCAGCGACTGCTTGCAGAGAGCCCCGCGCTCCGCTACCAACGATACGGCGCTACTGTAATTCGCTTATCTTCCAATCGGATCTGTGATTGGTTAGCCGGATCGGTGTTTCGATCCTCGGCACCTCATTCTAGACAATTGCAAGAAGGCGAAGGTGCCTGCCGCGCGATCAGCTACGTCAAGCGCTAGCAGCTCGCAGCGAGATGATATGTGCCAATTGCTGATTCATCGATTCGATGCACAGTTTCAACCAAGTTGGTGAGCATACCAATCATCATTGCGGCCGACATGACATGCTCATCATTTAAGGAATACTGGCTGGGGAAGTACTTCAAGAACTTTTCGTCCACAGTGCCATTTCTGTGGGAATACAGATGCCGTATTTGCAATATCCTCTCGATCTCAAGTTGCTGCTGATCGTCCAGTTCATCGAGGCATTTGATATGCTTGTTTTCGGCAATAAAGCCCTTGACGCTGCCCCGCTGCAATTTGCTAATCTTCTTTCTCGCCCAAATGTCGATGAATTCTTGAATGTCGCTGCAACTCAGGATTTCCGCGACCGTGACCTGTTCGTTGGATCGCAGTGTGGCGGGGTTCGCGAGGTAAATCTCGTACAGCAAGTCTGATAAGTAGCCCTCAAAGATATCCGCACAAGAAGAAAACAGTATCCGCATCAAGATCTTACCTTCGCGGTTGGACGTCGCCGTCGTCGGCGAATCCGGGTACAGAAGTATGGCCAAATCGTCTGCAATCTTGAGCACGCTCTGAATGTGACTGTTAAACTTTCCCTTTGCGCTAGTGGCGCGTTGATTGAATTGATCAATTCGCGCGGAGAGAGTTTGTAGGCTGGGGTAGTTGTTCTCTCTGAATGCTACTGCGGTGCGACCGACCTCGATAGTCCGGTTGCCCTCTCTCCGATACTGCTTTCCGTTCGTGGTGATCGGGATCTTCGACTTGGCGACGCTCAGAACCAACAGCGCCTTGTCATTCAGCTCGCTGTATTCGTAGGTGATTTCAGGACGCGGAGAAAGGAGTCCTATCGCCCTTTGAATAATTGTGTCCGCATGAAAGTCCTTGCTGAGCCCTGAAATCAGTTTCGTCCCGCTTCCTTCGTCTACGCCGAGCACGAGATGGCCCCCATGCGAATTCGCGAATGCGCAAAGTACTTGAGCCATACTTCGGGATGGCGGCAATACCGCTTTGAATTCAAGTGAGTCGCTCTCTGGCCGTGCCACAAGATCTGCAATTTGTGCTTGTAAACTCATCTCTCGTTGCCGCCTAAATAGGAAACTTCTTGATTTTGGTCGTTTTAAGAATGTGCCCTAGCGTCACGCGCCGCTGCTTAGTTCCGAGATCAACCCAAAGTTCTGAGTCCTCGTAATCCAGCACGTCTCGCTCGGCGGTGTAATAGATGATGACTTCATGGGAGTATGCAGGCCGGGCGACGATCTGAATTTCGCGGCCGTCTTTCGTAATTCCTGCCAGTACTGTGGGGGCGACTTCCTCAACGTGTGTCATGTCGTAGCCCGAGAGCGTCCGCAAGTGGTTAGTAATCTGAATTTTGGCTCGTTCGATCAACTTCTGCGCTATCCGGAACATAGCCAGAGTAGGCACTGATTCGTGAGAGAATAGGGCAGCCAGATCTTGATCTTTCAGGGCTTCTTCCCATTCCGCTTGGGATGTAATGCCCATGCTTGCGAGCGCTTCTTGAGTGATTTGCAGGGCAGGGCGATGAGTTCTAATTAGTAATTCTCTCAGTTCAGCGATGCTTCCAACTCCAGTATCGCGCATTAGCTCGTCTAGCTGCTCGGCCTTTCCCATGTTCTCCATTAGCACCTCGTCGTCGTAGAGCAGATGCTTTTGACTGTAGAGCTCCGGGAACAACTGCGGTGCTCTCTCCGGATTCTCCCTAAACCATTTGAGAATTCGGCCAAAGGGCTCTTGGCACAACTGGGCAGCTTCGCGATCGTGGGCCTTCTTGAGCGCGCGGGTTGAGATCTGATCGACCACATCTTGTAAGCAGATCGTTCGTTGCTCCGGAATTTCAAAAGTGAAGCTACGCGATGCGAGCAGGCTTCGAACGTCGTGGTCTAGGAGGCCTAGTATGTCCTTAAAGTCTTCTTCAATGTCTCCGCTCTCTTTGTAAAGCTCTGCGAGTTGGCGGAAGGAGCCATGCTGATCGGGGAAAATGGCCTTTGTGTTGACGAGCACGTCCCGATGTTGCTTGTCATCATCTAGCAGCGTGTAGAAATGCTTAAGCCATTTACCGACTACCGCGCCTACAAGTTCGACAGCCAGCTTATCGACTGTCTCACGTCCCTCTACGAATTCGCAAAGCACAGTTGTAGTCAGGCGTCCGCACTCCTTCCAAATGAGAGGGTGCCACAACTCAAACTCTTCTTTAGCTGGCAAGCAATGCGGAAACCAGTGTAAGGCAAGTGCCCATATCATTTGTCTTACCTCTTTCCGCGGCGAATGCGGAAACCAAACATAGATCGAATTGTCCTCCTGCAGCATCGCAGCCTTCTCGGATTCTTTCGCGGTCGTCACCGTGCGCGCGTGCAGGAGACGTTGTTGCACCGGGTTAAAGACATTCTCGTCGAACCAGTCGGCTGTAACCCACGGTAGGGCGCCAGGCAACGGGTGAATGTTAAATAGCTGATAAAGATTTTGCCAGTTGTTCAACACCGCGATCTCAAGCAGCTCGAAAAATAATTCGATGGCGTCACGGATAATCTGACGGTTAATTGCGACAAGCGGATCAGGTCGAACAGTCCCAGTCAGAAGGATTCCATCGCGAGCATCAGTGGCTTCAAAATGCGGGTTGTTCACAATTGCTGGAAAAGGAAATGATTCCGTTCCAACGAGCGGAAAATCGCAGAAGAGCCTTGGAACGCTGGGCGGTAGGGGTTGGATGTAAACCTTGTCGTCGACCAGTGATATTGGAACAGAAAGACTTGTAAGTCCTTTGCAAATAGTAGCGATGGTAACTGAAGCGCCGCTTCCTTGCTCCGAAGGTTCGCTCCTCCATACGTGCGTGATCCTAACCCTGCCGCCTGCAATAGCAGGTGCAGCAGTAGCACTGAAGCGGGTGTTTCCAGGCGACAGCGATACCGATAGTACCTCGGGGACGAGAACAAGGGCGTACGGAAGGCAACTGTGCAAATCATCGAGGCCATCTTTCGCCACACGCTGTGACAGTTCGTCTGCCATATGGTAGATGAATGATGTGTTGAACGCTTTTGGATCGTAGGGGTGATATGTCGGCAGCTCATCTAAGTTCTGAACTGATTGCTTCGCGGATTCCACCGCGGCAGCTATTGTTGGCAAGTCGTAGCCGCTCCGGTCGAGATCAAATTGGAATTTCTTAAATTCAAGCTCTGGCTCTTTCGCCAGTCCTCTCACCGTGACCCGTTCAGAGAGGAGGTGAGTGGTGAGAAATCCCGTCCCAAATTTGCCAGTCGTCGTTCGTAAGCCGCTTTCGTCTCTCTCCCTGTCTTTTGTTGAAATCTGCTCGATCAGAAAGCGAATGTTGTCTGCGGTGAACGGCTTCCCTGTGTGCATGAATTCGAGTTGATCGAGATCGTCGCTCTGATCGATGCCAATATGCACACCGCCCTTGTGATGCACGTCCCGTACGTTCTGCACGAGCTCCCAGACCCAACGCCGCCTGAGAGTAGGAGAAGTCTCAGCTTGGGTACGGATGACGCGCATCTCCTTCTCAATTTTCGTCGCAATATTCTGAAGGTGTGCTTTCTCTTGCGACGCACTCAGTTTTTTTCGGTAGTCCATTTGTGAATACACGCGGAAAGTATGGGGGGCTGGAAGGCCACTAAGAGTCTGTAGTTTAGGCGGGTTTAGAGGCGTTTCCAGCGCCAAAAGTATCCCGATGTTACTAAGAACGGCAACTGCGGGAGATACGAAGTCAATTTGAGTAGCCAGCCGATTAGCAGTAATGTAGTAGAGACGCATGCCAAACTAGACGTGTTTGGCATCGGTAGGGTAGAAGAGAAGGGTATTCGTCGGCCTCACTTTTCCATAGTTGCAGCACGAGCATGGCTATTCGGAACAAAAATGACTTGCTCCCTACTCTAGATATGATGCATCATAAAGGACGTTATGGTGCATCGGATCGCGGGAAGGGGACTACCTTTCAAATGCTGTTTTGCCCGAGAGCTGCTAACTTTATTTTCCGCTAAAAGGAATGACGCACGAACTGACAGCACGTGATCAACGCAATCTTAATCGTATCGGTTTCACGTCGCTGCCCGGCGCCATCAAGGCTGCAGGAGATGCAGGCGCACGACGCTTTCTCGAATTCTTCGTTGTGACGATTCGTAACAGGAACACGAGACTCGCCTACGCACAAGCAATTCGGCAATTCTTCGAGTGGACGGAAGCTCGCGGCGTTCGATCATTGGATGGCATTGAGCCTGTTGTCGTCGCTGCGTACATCGAAGCGCATCAAGGATCTCCGCCGACCGTCAAGCAGCACTTAGCGGCTATTCGCATGCTGTTCGATTGGTTAGTTACCGGCCAGATCGTGGAGAATAATCCGGCAACGTCCGTTCGCGGTCCAAAGCATATTGTTCGACGTGGAAAAACACCCGTCCTCACTGCCGACGAAGCGCGGCAATTGCTCGACTCAATCGATACGTCGACGGTGATCGGCTTACGCGACCGCGCACTTATCGGCGTGATGATCTACACATTTGCGCGCGTGAGTGCGACGGTAAGTATGAAAGTCGAAGACTTTTACGCCGAGGGAAAGCGATGGTGGCTTCGACTGCACGAGAAGGGAGGCAAGCAACACCAAGTCCCTGCTCATCACAACGCTGATCAATACTTAGACGACTACCTGACCGCCGCTGGGATCGCTGCGGCAAAGAAATCTCCACTCTTTCGTACGATTGATCGGCGCGGCCGTATGTCCGATGCGGCGCTGACTCGCAATGATGCATTCCGCATGGTCAAAAGGCGAGCAGCTGCCGCTGGTCTTTCATCCGCCATTACATGCCATTCGTTTCGAGCGACAGGAATTACCGCCTATCTTGCAAATGGCGGCGCGCTGGAAAAGGCCCAAACGATTGCCGCTCATGAGTCGCCTCGAACAACTAAGCTGTACGACCGCTCACGAGACGACGTGACCATTGATGAAATTGAACGAATCATTATCTAAGGCTCAGTCGCGTGCTCCGCACTACCCCACACTGAAGAACGTGACTAACTCCTGGCTGGGGCGGCAGTTGCTCTACTTCTACGGCCATGATGATTGGAATAATTTCGCCATCGCAGATACTTGCCGATTACGCTCCTTGCGTTTCACTCCGTGGGACGTAGCCTGAGTTCCGCCCGGGTAGACAGAGAGCTGCCTACCATCGTTAGAGTCGTGTCTAGTGGGGAAAATCACATGCGGTACGTTTGGATCCATGTCGCCGTTGCCGGAGCCTTAATCGGTGCCGTTTCTGCTCCCGTTTCTGCTCAGCATTTTCACAGCAGTCATCATCATCACGACGCCGCTGGGCACCGCGTCGATGATTCTGGTCACCACATCGACAACCAAGGGCACCACACTGGCTGGCAAGGCGTGTACGACCACAACGTGACGCCGAGTTACTATCAGCAACCGAGCTATACCCCGTCGTACGTCACGCCGCACGTTTCGAACTATCCGCAGTTTAATGCTGTAGTCCCCGGCAACGTTCTCCCCCGCCCCGCAGCTGCCGCATTCACGGGCGGCCCAATTCAAATCGTTTGCCCAGCTGGTGCCGGTGGAACCGTCAACTACGCACTGAATAATTTTAAGTACAGCATTCAACCTGGGCAGTCGCAAACGATTCAAGCCGACCGCGATTGGATCATCACATTTGGTCGAGGCGAAAGTTTTGGCAGCGCCAAGTACGCACTCACGCCCGGCGTCTATCAATTCGCCGTTACTGCCAAAGGCTGGGAACTTCAAAAGCAGCCCGCCGTGATCGCGCAGGCACAGCCCGAAGCGCCGCCTGCCCCACCTGCGCCGACCAATTCGGTTCCGATGATCGCGAGCCCCGACGCTTCAGCTGGGGTGACGACGGCCAATGCGCCGACACCGACGCCCACGTTGGCTCAATAGAGGCGTCAGCTACAGCATCAAGCGGTCGACGGACGCTCCGTCGGCCGCTTGTTTTATGCGCGCAGTAATCTGAGGCCGTTAAGGACGACCAGTAGCGATGCGCCCGTGTCGGCTGCAATCGCGCCCCACAGTGAAGATAGATTGGCCAGCGTCAGCATGACGAAGAGGAGCTTGACTGCCAGTGAGAATCCAATGTTCTGGCGAATGATGGTGAGTGTCCGGCGCGAATGTCGTATAAGCCATGGAAGTCGCGAGAGATCGTCTGACATCAGCGCCACGTCCGCCGTCTCGATCGCGGCGTCGCTTCCCACAGACCCCATCGCGATGCCAATAGTTGCTAAAGCTAAGGCGGGTGCGTCATTTACGCCATCGCCGATCATGCCCACGTGTTGATATTTGCTCACCAGCGCCTCGATGGCGGTGACCTTGTCCTCCGGCAACAATTCCGCCTCAACGCCGTCGACACCCGCTCGCTTTGCGATCGCTTCCGCCGTTGGTCGGTTATCACCGGTCAGCATGACAAGATGCTCGATTCCCAACTCTCTCAACTCCTGGAGCGTCGCCTTCGTCTCCTGACGTAGTTCGTCCGCCAGTGAAATGAGCCCGCAGACGTGTTGTTCATTTCCGACGACAACGATTGTTCGACCTTCTCCTGCCATCGCCTCGACACGTTCGTGAATGGCAGTCGTCTCCTGCCCCCGCTCCTCCAAATACCGATGCGATCCGAGCCAAAACTCTCTGCCGCTGAAGCGGCCACGAGCGCCCTTGCCTTGGATGATCTGAAATTGGTCAGCCGCTTGAAAAGTGATTTTCCGTGCAGCGGCATACTCCAGAATCGCTTTAGCAATCGGATGATCGGAATTCTGCTCTAAGGCTGCCGCTCGCTCAATAAGTTCTATGTCGGTATGCTCATTGAGTGGAACGACCTCAATCACTTGCGGGCGTCCGAGCGTCAGCGTACCAGTCTTGTCGAAGGCGATAGCCTTGAGGTGCGCTGGCGCTTCGAGAAACACGCCTCCTTTGACTAGTACGCCTTGTCGAGCCGCCGACGCCAATCCGGCGACGATGCTAACTGGCGTGGAAATTACTAAGGCGCAGGGACAGGCAATCACCAATAATACCAGAGCCCGATACAGCCACTGCGACCAATCGCCGTCGAACGCGAGTGGTGGAATCAAGAACATCGCGATTGCCAGCACCATCACGACAGGCGTATAGACGCGCGCGAACTTCTGCACCCATTGTTCCGAGGGCCCGCGGCGCGACTGAGCTTCTCCCACCATCCGAATGATTTTTGCGAGGGTCGTCTCCGACGCGTTCCTCGTCGACACGATCACCAGCGCAGCGTCGCCATTAATGGTGCCCGCGTAAACATCGCTTCCCACGGCTTTCGCCACCGGCACGCTTTCGCCCGTAATAGGCGCTTGATTGACTTCGCTGCTCCCCTCCTTAACCTGACCGTCAAGCGGGATGCGCTCGCCAGGTTTCACCATAAACGAGTCGCCGACAGTTACTTCGGTCGGCGCGACCTCCGTCGTCGATCCATCTGGCGCAATGAGCCGGGCCGTCGGCGGGGACAGATCCATCAACGCCGCCACGGCTCGGCGGGCGCGGTTCACGCTCCATGATTCCAGTAAAAGTGACAGCGAGAACAAGAAGGCGACGGTCGCCGCCTCCAGCCATTCGCCGATAGCAATGGCTCCGATGACCGCCACGGTCATGAGCAAATTCATATCGGGTTGCAATCGCCGCAGCGCGCCCACAGCTTTCGGTAGAACGAGCCAGAGCCCCGCAGCGATCGCTACTCCAAACAAGACTTTAGAAGGCAGTGGCGGCGTAGCTTCTACTCCAGACGATGCAGCGGCAGATTGCGTCCACTGCCACAACTGAGCGAGCACGATAGCGATCGCGCTAATTGATGTAAGAATTAACCTCCCCTGTCGGTCCCAGAAAGAACTCTCTGGCGGCTGCTCCATGCCGTCGTCTATGATTTCGCGCCCTCGCATTCCTGCTCGCTCGATTGCCGCCAGCACTTGGTCCGACGTAACTCTTGCAGGGAGTGCGGCGACAGTCATCGTTCTTGAGAATACGTTGAAATCGAGCAGCTCACGATCTTCGACCAGCGGCCCGACCTCGGTCAGCAGCGCAGATATTTCCTCAGCGCAGTCCATCCCTTCAATGAAGAATCGACGTGCCATCGCGTTCGACTTGGGTTGAGGCATATTCAGTTTTCTCGCGCACGGCTTAAGAAGCTGCGACTCACTGAAGTCGCGCTGACATAGATATGCACACTACTCCTGGCCGCATCACGAGAAGGCGGCGCTCGACCACTGAAGGTTAGATCCTGCGCGCCGTTCATCCTGGATAGGTGAACGGCCACGCAGGGATTAGATGCTCAGAGATTCAGCTGGTCGATTGTCACTATTAGTGGGCGTGTTCGGCGCCTTCCTCGTGGTCGTGCTCCAGCGTTCCTCGGTACTGCTTGCCGTTAATCGTGACCACGAGTTGGACCTCAGCGTGACCCTCTGACAAATCTGCAATCAGTTCCTTATCAGCCAACGAAAATTGCGACGATTTGCCCGCTCCGTCGCTGGCCGCTGGCTTCGCAACCAGCTTGAACTGCTCTGCTTTGCCATCGTGAGTGATATTGATGGTGACGTCGGCCGCGTCGATGGCAACGGGGGCCTTCGCCGAACTATCCAGCACGTAGACCGTTGCTTCTCCTTCGTGAACGATTTCCGCGTGATACTCTTCGCTCCCAAGCTCGACGATGTCGCCTCCGTGCGGCCCGACGGTAGCGTGCTCGTGAGCATGCTCTTCGTGTCCGGCTGCTTCATGCCCCTTCTCAGCGGTCGGCGTGGGGGCTTTTTCGCTACATCCGATCATGATCAGACTCACGACGAACAGTGTCGGCAATGTGCAACAGAATGACTTGAACACTTTCACTCCTCCTAGTATTGGAATAGGTAGACAGATAACTTGTGGTCGCTGACAGATGGTCGGTCTCTTAGCTCTCTTCATGCGCAACAAGCGTGACTTGCCGCTGATCGTCCTCGACGACGTGTTGAGCGCTTTTCAGTCCCAGCGTCCAGAACAACGCGGGATGAACGAAGAAGTCGAGCAGCGTCGAACTGATGAGCCCGCCGACAATCACAGTGGCGACGGGGTAGAGAATCTCTTTGCCAGGTTCCCCCGCCGCAAGCGTCAAGGGGATCAGTGCAATACCCGCGGTTAGCGCAGTCATCAGCACTGGAGCCAGCCTTTCCAGCCCTCCTCGCAAGATCATCTCTTTCGTCCAGCCCTCGCCTTCATACTTCACTAGATGCAGGTAGTGATTGAGCAAGAGAATACCGTTTCGAGACGCAACGCCGACAAGGGCGATGAAGCCCACCATCGCCGCGACGGTGAGCGTCTGATTGGTGACGACCAGCGCCGCCACCGCACCGATGAACGCCATTGGCAAGGCCGCCATCACTTGTAACGACAGATTCACTGAACGAAACATCGTGAAGAGCACCAAGAAGATGCCAATCAGCGACGCCACGAACAGCACTGAGATCGTGCGAGAGGCTGACTGTTCGCTTTCAAATTGCCCGCTGTATTCGGTGAAGTAGCCGGTCGGTAAGGCTTTCTCGATGGGAGCCAAACGATCCTTAATCTCTTCGACGACATCAACAAGTCCCCGACCGCTGACATTGCATTGGACGACGATTCGCCGTCTCACTTGCTCGCGATTGACTGTGTTCGGCCCTCCCGACATATAAATGTTGGCAACGTCTTCGAGCTTCACGGCGCCGCCGCCGGGCGTATCGATGGCGAGGCGCTTCAGCGCTTCGATATCTTCTCGATAGCGATCGTCCAATCGCACTAATAAGTCAAACGTTCGCTGACCGTCAAGCACCGACGAAACGACCTTGCCTTGCATCGCCGTCTCGACGAACTCGTTCACGGCCAAGCGCCGCAGTCCAAACTGTTCGAGCTTGTGTCCGTCTGCTTCGATACGCAACTGCGGAATGATGACCTGCTGTTCGATCTGAAGATCGCGGACGCCCGGCACTTGAGCAATAACCGATTTCATTTGCTCTGCTTCGCGTCGGAGGACATCGAGATCGTCGCCGTACAGCTTGATGGCGACTTGAGCTTTCACTCCGGACAGCATGTGCGATATCAAGTGCGCGAGTGGTTGTTCCACCGCGGTCACGATCCCGGGAATATCGGCGAGCGCTTCGCTGATCTCATCGATAACCTCTTCGCGTGAACGTTCTGTGCCTTCCTTGATCGTGGCGATAAACTCTGTGACCCCCACCCCTTCCGCATGTTCATCCAACTCGGCGCGGCCAGTCTTTCTTACGAATGCCTCCACGTCGTTGACTCCGCGTAAACGCTCCTCCACCTTCGCCGCAACTTCATTGGACTTTGCCAGCGATGTCCCCGGAGGTAGCAGGACGTTCACCTGCATCGCCCCTTCGTTGAATGGCGGCAGGAAGTCTCGATCCAAACGCGTGAGTGCGACAAATGCGACAACCACCGCGGCGACCGTCACCAGAAGCACGGGTTTGGGGAAACGCAGGCTGAATCGAATAACCAACGAAGCCAGGCCTTTGAGTCCCCGCAGTACGAAGCCGTCCTCGCCGTGCTCCATCAAACGGGCGTGCCCGAGCAGCCAGTACGACAAAACGGGCGTCACTGTGAGCGACACGAAAAGCGAGGCAAGAATCGATACGATGTAGGCCACGCCGAGCGGCCGAAAGAGTTGACCTTCCATGCCAGATAAGGCGAACAGCGGAATGAAGACCAGTACGACGATCATCGTGCTGAACACGATGGAGTTGCGGACTTCAGTGCTGGCTTCATACACGACCTGCAACGGGTCTTTGGGATTTGGACTTTGCCGATTCTCTTTTAAGCGCCGAAAGATGTTCTCCACATCGACGATAGCATCGTCGACTAACTCACCGACAGCCACTGCCAATCCGCCGAGCGTCATCGTGTTGATAGAAAAGCCAAACCATTTGAAGATGAGCGCCGTCATCACGAGCGACAGCGGTATTGCGGTTAATGTGATGAACGTAGTTCTCAAATTCATCAGAAACAGAATGAGAATAATCACGACCAAGATGCCGCCGTCGCGAAGCGCTTCGATGACATTTGCAATCGCTAAATCAATGAATGTTTTCTGCTGGTAGAGCGCGGGCAGAATGCGCACGTCGGGAGGGAGCGAGACTTTCAACTCCTCTAACGCCTTCAACACGTTGTCGGTCACTTCGCGAGTGTCGGCGCTAGGCTGCTTATTGATGGTCAATACCACCGCGGGACCGCCATCGAATTCTCCTTCCGCAGTGCGGGCGAACGCAGAGCTATCGCCGCGTTTGACTTGCGGTCCTTCGACGATGCGAGCGACTTGCGACAATCGCACCGATTGACCGTCGCGGTACGTGATGACAATCCCGCTGATCTCTTCAAGAGATTTGATGCGGCCAAGCGAACGAACCAGGTACTCATTCGGGCCTTGCTGATCGAGATACCCACCTGCGGTGTTTTGATTGCTCTCCAGCAGCGCTGTTTCCACTTGATGGAGCGTCACGCCGTACCGAACGAGTTCGTTCGGGTCGACGAGGACTTGAAACTGTTTACGCTCGCCTCCCATCACGATGATTTGTGACACGCCAGGGATCGTTAGCAGCCGCTGACGCACGACCCAATCGGCGAGCGTGCGCAGTTCCATGGGCGATGTTTTGCCGCCTTCGCTGTACATTCCCACGATCTGGATTTGTCCCATGATCGAAGAAATTGGTGCGAGTTGCGGTTTCACTCCGTCGGGCATTTGGCTGGCGACGAGCGCCAGTCGCTCGTTGACAATTTGCCGATCGTTAAAGATGTCAGTTCCCCAGCCGAACTCGACGTACACGACGGACAGTCCAATACCGGAAGTACTCCGAACGTCTTCGACGCCCGTGGCTCCGTTGAGCGCCGTTTCTAAAGGAAACGTGATAAGGGTTTCCACTTCTTCAGGCGCCATTCCGGGCGCTTCGGTCATGATCGTCACGCGCGGACGATTAAGGTCAGGAAAGACATCGATCGGCAGACGATACGCCTGCCAACTCCCGTAGATCACCAGGAAGATGGAAACGGCGATCACCAGCAGGCGATTCCGCAGCGAAAAACGAATGATGGCATTCAGCATGGCCGGATGTCCTTTCTCGGCCGGTTAGTGATTATGCCCAGCGTGCGGATCAACTCCGCCGCCAGACTTGTTCTTGAGTGCCAGATGCATCTGATAAGCGCCGCGACCGGCAATGACGTCACCCGGGAAAAGAGCCCCGTCATTGGCGATGACGGCAGATTTGTTGTCGCGATACTCGACGTGGACCGGCACGCGGTCAAAGTTCTTGCCGTTCTGCCGGTAGACGTAGAACTCAGCGCCTTCTTCGACCACGGCTTCGATTGGCGTTACGATGCGATCCGTCAGTTTTTCAATCGGTACGTGCAGTTCGAAGCGTTGCCCCGGCTTGAATTCCCAATCAATAAACCGCCTTCCCTCCGGCGTCTTCTGATCCAACACCATTTTATTGGGAAGCTGGAGATAGAAACGAAATGCGCGCGTCTCCGGATCGATAGTGTCGCCTAGATACAGTAGTTTTAAGTTGTCAATCGTCGCTGCATCTTTGTCGCCGGTCAGCAGCGACGCCGAGATCGTCCATCCTTCGCGAGCCGCATTACGAAGTTGCAGTGCGTCGTCTTCGAACGCTCGTCCTTCCAAGTAAAGTTCGCAGTGGTCAGCCAGCACCGCCAACTCTTGGCTAGCGTCCACTTGCTGACCGGGCGAGACAGGAAGCCGTTGCACGTGGAAGGCGTGGTTCTCAGGGCAATTTCCGCTTGCATGTGAGTGACTTGGTGCGAAGACGGTGACGCTTTGCAGCAGTTGCCGAGTTTTCAAAATCTCTTGCACCTGCTCGGTCGTTAGTCCATGCAGGAGTAGCGCCTGCTCCGCCGACCGCAATGAGACTTCAAGTTTTTGCTTTTCGTATTGCTGTTCAAGAATCCGTTTGCCAGCTACGACTCCTTCACTCAACGCCTCCAAACGGCGAATCTCGCGGTCAACGATCTCTAGGTTTTCTGCCGTCTTCAAAAACTCCTGTTGAGAAGTCACCAGCTCCTCGTGAGTCAGTCGCACTTCGAACATCGGGCTACCTGGTTCGATGGCCTCGCCTTGCACTACAAACACCTTGGCGAGAACGCCGCCGAACGGCGATGAGAGCTGGATCTGAGTTCGTCCCGGCTGTTCCACCACAATCGCCGGAAGGCTTTCGGTTCGTTCGAACGATTGAAGCGCGACTGTGACTGGTACGAAACCAATGTTTTTAAGTCCGCGGTCGCTCAAAGTAATTGCATTTGCGGACGATGCGCCGTGCGCGTGAGCGTGTTCCGCCTCGTCGCTGTGGGTTGCGGACTCCGCTTCTCCGCCACTCGCTGCGCCCTGAAGCATTCCGCTCCAACGACTTCGAGTGAACCATGCACCAGTGGCAATGGCGACGACGATCGCTGCCGCGATCGCAAAGCGATATGTTCGGCGACCGGAGACGACCTGCGCGGATCCAGGCACATTTTCCATAGAACGACCTCTGAGTCGGGAGGACTTTTCCCAACGGAACAGGCGTGAGTGGTAACCAGATAGGTTGCCGAGGAGGGCAACGTCGATTCGATCGATGGTGCGGTGAGCTGGGCCCGCTTAGCAAGCAAGCGTTCGCACGAATTCGTCGGATGGAAGAGCGTCCGACTACACCTGGAGCACGCCCAGGTCGAGATAAAGGCGCAGCGGCGCCGTTGCCGCGAGAAGTGCTCGGGCCGCTGCCCGGTCGACGCAAGGTGCGGACAGACTAACGAGGTCCTCGAAGCGGCAACTTACGAACCCAAGGAACTCCATGCCGAGCACGAGACTGTCGGCACAATCCTTATTGACCAACCATTGGCAATGGTCGTGAGAGCACTGCTGCTCACTGGGTTCAGGCGAGTGTCCCGCAGGATCCGCTGGCGTAACGTTTGGCCCCTGAGGTGCGGACTTCGCGTGAGAGCAGCACGAGTGAACGCCTTCGACGGCTGCCTCGTCCATGCTGTGAGCAACGCAGCATTCCGACGCCTGACAGCACTCAGCATGGTTCGCGCAGCATCCAAAGATGGCGTGAAAGACCAAGCAAAAGGCGGTAAGTGTCGTGACGCTACGTCGCATTCGCAAACCGACTGAGTTAAGTGTGTTGGTAGGTCAGGTATTCTATCTATTTGTCGCCGGGGCCGCGATAGGGAGGGGTTTACTGGGGCACAAGTCCGATCGCGCCGACCGGTTCGGTCTGAATCCCTGCATTTATGGCGGGATTTGCCGCTCCACTCGGCGCACTCTCTAAGCTCCCCGACAATAGCAAGCCGTCGATCTGTACTTCGGCGATGCGGAGTGATCGAACGGCATCCAGATACCCCAGCTGCGTCTGCGAATATGTTCGTTGAGCGATGAGCAACGAATTGTAGCTTGCTTCGCCAGCAGTGTACGTCTTTCTAGTTAAGCTTAACGATTCCTCCGCCGCAGGTAGGATGACGTCTCGATACCGCGTCACCTGATTTCGCGCGTTCGAATAGCGTTCGAAGGTCGGAGCCAAGCGATTTTGCAAGTCCAGCTCCAATTGAGTCACCGCTCGACTTGCAGCCACTAACTCCTGTTGCGCCCTAGCCACGCCTCCCTGGTTGCGATTAAAAACCGGAATGGGAATGCTGACCGCGAGCCCGCCATCAGGCTTGCCGCCAATTCCATTATCTTGCCAGTTCACCAATCCTTGCACGGTCACATTCGGAATTGGTTCGGCACGCTCGCGTTCGATGGCGGCTCTTGCGCGCTCGACAGACATCGACGCCGCGGCCATTTCTGGACTGAGGGCTAGGAGTCGACCAAGCGCCTGATCAAAGTCAAACTCACGCGGCGGTGCGGCGGCGTCCCCTAGCAGTTCTTGACGGGCAATCATGGGATTGCCTATCACGGCCGAAAGACTGTGCCACGCCGACTCGTACCGATTGCGAGCATTCTGGGCAAGTATTTGGGCATTCTCAATTTCGAGCTGAGCTTGCAGTACATCCGAACGTCCGACTTCTTTCGCTCGATACAGAGCGTCGACGGCATGAGAGCCCTCGCCGCTAATGCGAATCAGATTCTCTGTAAGGTCAATTTGACGCTGCGCGAGGAGGACTTCGTAGTAAGCGACTCTCACGTCGGTCAATACGCGTTGCTGCTGCGCGCCCAGTTCCTGCTCTAACCGCATTCTCTCAGTGCCCGCAACGGCGCGATTCAGCTGGAGTTTGCCGCCGCGCACAATTTCCTGACTGAATAGCACCCCATGCTGTTCCGCTAATCCCCCACTGCCAAGTTGTTGGCCTTCGTACCCGACACTCGGATTGGGCGCGAGTCCTACTTGCACCCAATTGCCCTGAGCGGCGCCGACCAGGGCGGCCGCCCGCTGGAGCGATGGATTTGACGACAGCGCCATCTGCTCAAGTTGTTCCAGCGTCAAGCCACATGTTTCTCCCGTGTCTGGCAGGGGCACCGGAACCTGCTCTCGCTCTGGAATTACCGAATCAGCCATCCGCAATCCAATGTCATCGCCCGCCTGTACGTTGACGCCGACGCCAATGAAGCTCGCACACCACACGATGGTGCGCAGCGTCTTTGCAATCCCTGTGCGATTGAGCGGCGACGTCATACGTGAGGGCGACCTCATGTGGCGACCGAGACTGTTGCGAGCAATTCGATTCATGGCCGGGATTCCTTTCCCTAGGCGATTTAAAGCGGCTGGGAGCGGTCATGCTTCCGCAGACGCTCTGAATTTAGTGCGAACACCCGCTAGCACAGGCATTCGAGGATGAAGGAACAACCTTCGCGCGTGTTGGGTAGTTCGCTGCGTTGCGACTTCCGGAATTGTATTGATCGAGCGGTACTTCTCCGTTCAGCGTCATGGCGACTGAACCATCAATTCGTTTCGAAGCAGACTGGATGGCGGAATCGTTAAGAGTGGCCGATGCGAGTCCACCCTCCGCACTCGTCGTTCCACCTGTTTCATTCGCCGCTGGCGTAGTAATCGCAGCTAGATCGTTCCGCCGTATCATCGCTTTATTCCACTGACATCCCGTCGTCGAGGCGGCGACCAGCAGCAATGCAACTTGGAGAGTAAGTGATTTCATAACGGAACCCAATATTGGATTGATCTGTCAGCTCAGCGTTTTCAGATTGAGGTGGTTTACGGTATTACGCATCACGCATGTCTTAACGCAGTAACAATCTTCGTTTGGGCAGCTTGCCAACCCGGCGCTAAGCCCGCAAGGAGCCCGACCCCTAGGGAGGCGACGGCGCCTTGCAGCGCGATATCCCACGATGGTCGGAACGCAATGGTCACGCCCTCAGCAGCGACCGACATATCGGACCACGCCAGGAAGAGCATGCCCCCGATCACTCCAAGTCCGCCGCCCAAGACGCTCAACACCACACTTTCCGTAATCACCAATCCGAAAATTCGGCGCGGCCGAAATCCTAAGGTTTGCAGTACAGCGTGCTCTTTGATGCGATCCTGTACAGACATCACCGTCGTCGTCGCTACGAGCGACAACACTAAGCCGACGCAAGCGAATCCAAGGTAATGGATAAATCCGATCAGCTCGGCAAGATCGGAGAGCGTATCTGCTTGAAACATACCCTTGGTCCGAGTCGTCGTTGCAACAGGACCTGCGTGGAACTCTTCGTCGATCACTTTCGCAACCGCGTCCGCGTTCGCACCCTCATTTAGATGAACTTCAATCTGCGTCACCATTCCCACGTCGCTTAAACCACGCGCTCGTTGCAGGAAATCAAGGTGCGTGTAAATCAACCCTTCGTCAGCGGCATTGTCCGCCGCGAATATGCCCGCCACCACGACAGTGATGTCGCCAATCGTGAACTTGTCGCCCACTTTGAGTCTGCGTCGCGCCGCCACAGCTTTGCCGACGAGCGCTGCATCATCTTGCCGAGCAAAACCATCCCAGGAGCCTGATTGCAAATCAAGCTTGCGCCATTTCTTCAGCAAATCAGTTGCCATTCCTTGAAAGACAATTGCATCGAGACTTGCGCGGCAATTGTTCGTGAACACCATGATCGGCATCGCATCAGCGACGCCCGACTGTTTGGCAATCGTACTTGCGTAATCCTGAGGCAGCTTGCTGCTCTGCGGGCAGAAACGATTCTCTTGGAAAACGATCAACGACCGACCCGCCTCTTGGTTCTCAGTGAGCGCGAACAGTCCGTGCTGAACAGACCCAACGAAACAAAAGACTAGTAGTGCTACTCCGGCGCCGCTGATCGTCAGCAAGCTCCGCGTGCGATGTCGCCACAAGCTTTTGAACGTATATGGAAGGAAGGTCAGCATGTTTATGCGGTCCTCAGTGCACGAGGGAGGATTGGCTTGCCGTTCTCAACGAGTTGTCCGCGTTCGAGTCGTAATTGACGCGTAGCCCGTTGTGCTGCATCGGCGTCATGCGTCACCATGAGCAGCGTCATCCCTAGTTCACGATTGACGCGTTGCAACAGTGATAGAATCTGTTCAGTCGTGTCGTCGTCCAGACTCCCTGTAGGTTCGTCTGCGACGACCACCGTGGGATTGGCTACGATCGCGCGAGCGATGCCCACACGCTGCTCTTGCCCACCCGACATCTGTCGAGGGTAGTGCCCCGCTCGATTCGTGAGATCAACCGCTGCCATGGCGATTTCCACGCGCTTAGCACGCTCGGACGCCGTCATCGGCAGCAGAAGCAGCGGTAGTTCCACGTTCTCGTACGCAGTAAGCACAGGAATGAGATTATGCGTCTGGAACACGTAGCCAATATTCGCTGCTCGCCAGTCTGCCAACTTTCCGCGATTTAGTTCGGTGATATCGGTGTCACCGACGAAGATGTGACCTGAGTTCACCTCATCAATGCCAGCCACCAGATTGAGCAGCGTGCTTTTCCCTGATCCGCTTGCGCCCATTAAGGAAACAAAGTCTCCCTCTTCAATGGTCAAATGAACCCCATCGAGCGGACGGATTGTTTCTTCGCCGCTCTTGAATTCTTTGCTGACGTCTACAACTTCAACTAATGACATAGTGGCACCTCGTCTCGTGTTATTCGACCGCGGTGGTCGTTGATTGCGTGCTCGCCGCTTGCGGCAGACTGTTACTAGCGGTCGTCGTGGCCAGAGACGATTTGTCTTCGCCTGCGATGCGAATGCGAGTTCCGGCCACCACTGATTCGCGACCGCCGACCACCAGCTTCGATGTTGGGTCGAGTCCGGTTACGATCTCGACAAGTTGATCAGTCCCGGCTCGGCCAAGTTCCACCGACTTGCGAGCAGCGATGCCGAGCTCTGCGTCGGCAACCCAGACAAATGAACCGGTGTCGTCGGTAGTCACCAACGATCGCGGAACTAATAAGCGCAGCGGCTCTTGCCCTGCGATGTCAGCTGTCACTGGTTGCGGCGGTGCAAGGAATGTAACTTGCCCCAGCATTTCCGGCGTAATGACTTGTGGCGGATCCTTGATGGCGACTTTGACTTGGAGCGTATTCTTTTGGATGTCGGCGCGCGTCGTGAGCCACAACACTTCGCCTGTCAGCGGAGCTTTCATTGCGGCGGTTTCGATGGTGGCAGGCTGTCCGACCTGTACCTGCGGCACGTCTTCGAGCCTCACGTCGACGCGGACTTGAAGAGACTTGGGATCATATAATGTGGCAACAGTGCTAGAGGTTTGTTCAGAAAGCGGATCCATGCCAGCGAGGCGCTTTCCTGGTCGAGCATCGATTGTAAGAATGCGACCGGTGATTGGTGCACGGACCACCATTCGCTCTAGATTCAAGCGAGCCACATCGACAGCCAGCTGCGCTTGATCCTGTCTTGCCTTCGACGCAGCAACTTTGGCTTCCGCCGCCGCAACTGCACGTTTTGGTTCTGTCATTAGCTCTAACTGCTGCCGGAGGGCTCCTCGCTTTCGAGTGAGCGCTTCCACCTGTTCTTGCAATGTGGGTTGCCTCGATTGCAATTCAGCGAGCGCGCCTTCTGCGACCGAAAGTTCCGCCGCGGCCTCACGGAGAATGCGCCCGGCGACGGCGTCGCCTGCGTCCTCCTTACGAGCCAAGTTTTCCGCGGCAACCTGTCGGCGATTCTGAGCAGCCTTAATTGCGAACGGCAGATTGTTGAGCGTCAGTGTCGTTTCCGCTAAGAGCGAATCCGATTCCGCTAGCGCTACTTTCAATTCGTTGGGATTCTCAAGCATCGCTTTCGCCGCGGTCAGCACGGCGTCGGCATTTTGCGCGTCCGCTTGAGCCAAGCGAAAGTTCGCGTCGGCTTGCTGGAGAGTAATTCTCGCGTCAGCGTCAATTAACTTCGCGATCGGTGCGCCAGCCTCGACCATTTGTCCTTCAACAACCAGCATCTCTTGGATAACTCCCGCGGCGAGCGCGGATGCGATGACTGGAGATGGCTGAGGTTCGATCCAGCCAGCTGCTTGAAACAGTGGCGTCCCTTCTTGTTGAATGTCCGCTTTAGTGACAATCACGGGCGTCACCGTGACTGCGTGCGCTGGAAGGAAGCTGTCACGAGCAGCCCAACCGAATAGCCCCCCAAATGCGCCGAGAATTCCTACGGGGACGGCGTATCGCGATACCCAGCGGCGCCTGGCTTTAACTGGAGTGCGGCTGACGGCCTGCCGTCTCACGGCCAATTGACTGAGATCGACTCCCGCTGCGGGAATCGGCTCCTGACCACTCAACTGATGCTTGGTGTCACTCAACGCATTCACCGTTTTATTAAATGGCTTTGATCGCTTCAACGACGGGTAAACGCATCGCCTTCGCGGCCGGTGGAATCGCACCGACGACGCCAAGAATCACTGCGGTCCCGCAAGCAATTGCAATTCCGACGCTGTCGACTCGGAGCATGAAAGCGCCCATCGTGAAGCGAACTGCGGCGCCGTTGACAAACATCAGCCCAAGGACGCAGGCGACCAATGCACCGCCGCACGCGAGTAGCGTGGCTTCCTGCACGAGCGTCAGCATGATCGCTCGGCGACGGTAGCCGATCGCCTGAAGCGTCGCGAGTTCACGAATACGACCAACAACGGCGCCGTACATCGTATTGAGACCGGCAAAGACTCCAGATCCCGCCACCAGGCAAACGACCACCCAGCCCAGCATGCGAACTGGCCGGTAATGCTTCTGCAAATCGGCGTAGTAGGCTGTCTCAGAGACTGATTTCAATTCCAAGTCGATGCGCTCGCGGCAGAATAGATCAACGTCGGCCGCCGCCTCCATCGAATCCATTCCGACGGCGACCAAACTAAGATCTTGTCGTTTGAGCGCTGATTGTAAGTCCGCCAGCGGCGCCCACACTTCGGATTCAAACGCTGCGCCGCCAGCGGCGAAGACGCCACTGATCTTCCATTGCCGCCCGTCGAATTCGATCAATTGTCCCGGGTGCAATAACTCCTTCTCGCAGCCCAATTTGGAGTGGGCTAGTCTGCCAACCAGCACTTCCCCAGCCGCGGGCCAATTTCCTTCAAGAATTTGAACCTGCTGCCGCACCAAAGGGGCCGAGGTCGTCACGCCGCGGACTAACCCCAGCCCCTCGCTGCCATTCTCGCCAACTGTGATACGCGTGCCTAAATACAACTCAGGCGACACGTATTTGACTCCGTGCTGCTGTCGTACTCCCGCAACGCTCGCGGCAAGCAGGGACGGCGTGCGGCCCGGAATCGCTGAATTCTCAATGTCTGCGCCGGAGGAGAGGGCGTACACCAGCACGACGTTGGGTTGACCCGTTGCTGCCAGCGACGCTTCAAGTCCGCGAATGAACGCAACGACGACCAACACCAACAGCACAACGATGGATAGCCCCCCCAGCGTGAGCGCACTGCGGGACGGACGGCGAAATAAGTTTCGCACGCCGTAGTCCCAAGGGAGCAATTTCATAGCCATCGTCGTGATCCTTCTCAGTCAGAGAACTACTAGCGCCGCACAAAAACGCCTTGCGCCAGAACGGTGAAGTTTCCACTGTCATCCTTGCTAGCCGTCCCGCTAACGACGACCGTGTCGTCTGCGCTAATTCCTAGTAACTTTCGTGAGTCAGCGGCAACTAGCTTGCCGTCGCCATCGACGACCTTCACTAGCGTTGTGCACTTTCCTCGCTCTTCCGCACAGCAATCATCGAGGCAGATCTCGCCTTCCTCGTTGTCTGCGCCTTCGGCAACCATCGCCATGGACGCATCAAGCAGCGTGAACGCAGCACGCCCTTCGATCCACGGGTTCGCGGCGCCGCCGATGCGACCGACAATGACGACGGGTTCGCCATCCTTAGCTGAATCACGTGCCTCGATCACTCCGATGGCGCCATCGGGTTCGTCCGCCAACAGGTACTTCTCGCCATTGATGGCGGCTGGCGTTGCTTGGGCGGTCGGATCAGCAGGCGATGATCCAGCACACCCTATTAATGCACTTGCCGAAAACGATAGGATCAAGCATTGGATCGTTAGTTTCATCGCACAGAACCTTTCATCACTTGCCGAGCCGATACTTTCGCCGTGCTCGGTTCGATCGTTAGTTGTCCGTAGGAACCTACAATGGCCGACGGCTGTTGTCCGCTGCGTTCAACGGCCGACGCTAATGCGAACGGTGAGAGGTGAACGCCAGGATGCGCTTCGACCACTAGCGCATCTTGGTCGAGATGCAAAACGACCGTTTTGACTCCGCGAATTGTCTGAAGTTCACGGCCGACCTTGTCAGCGACTCCGCTGACTTTGAGATCTACGACGACGACTGTATAAACGCCTGGCGAGGCCTGTTGGGTGGCGGGGTCGAGCGGCGTGAGTGTATAGGTCGCCTCGGAAGAAATGAGCTTCGAGGGCTTGCCTTTCCCCTTCTCGACGGCGCTCCAAAGCTTCTCCACGGTCAACTTCTGTGAAGGCTTCGCGGTAATCGTGACAGTCCGCCCTGCGACGTTAGCGTTCACATTCGAGACGCCGGGAGCAGTGTAGAGCTGCGCGGCAACTTTCTTCGCGCATCCTGCGCAGCACATCTCGTCCGCGGTGATTTCATATGTCACAGCGTCCGCAGCCTCTGCGGTTCTGACATGCAAGATGCCGCCAGTTGCTAGAGTTAAAGCCAGAAGTGCGAGGCGATTGACGCCTCCAGACAGATAACGGCGCATGCGGGAACTCCAATTAAGCTGGATAAAAGAGCGGCGGATCATCCGCCGTCCGGGGCGCAGCACGATGCTATGGCAACTTGCGGGCAGCGCGACTTCAATCGCTAGAGCGAAGTCACAAGTTCGCTTAAGAAAGGTTGAGAGCTATTGCTCAAACCAAAAAGCGGCAGAGGCGGACGCATACTTCAAATGCCCGCTCAACAGATGGATTCTCAATTGACCGACTTATTTCGGACGAAGTCACTCCCAGATCAATAATCGCCGCATTCGGCGCAATACTGGTCGCTAGCACGTCAACGACTGTATCAGCCTCAACAAGCGAAGGAGCTTGCTGCGGCGGCGTCGGTTGGCAGCACCAGCAACTATTAGGATTGGGGCAATCATGCCAATGCTGTTCGCCGACAATCTTAGGCGAATCGGTCGAGCAAGCTTCAGCCGAACCAACTTGGCCCTTCTCAGAATGCTGGCACGATTTACGTGCCCGACTCTGGCTGCATTTAGTGTCGCCGCCCTCAGATTCTGAGGCCGCATCGACGCAGTCGGTCAGATGGCAAAAGGCGTGCGTCTGTTGTCCGCTGTTCATCAGCATGAGCGCGAGGCCGCACGCGGCGACCAGTCGCTTCATCTTTTGACAGCGGTAGAACACTGAAAGCCTTTTGAGCACGCAGAAACCTTCTACTTCTTCACAATAGGGATTATCGGCAAAACCACACCTTTAGCTTAGGTCATTGCTCCACCTCGGGCAATAAGAGTCTCTATGTACATCTCCGGAAGCCCATGGAAACGGCTTACGTCTGAACAACTTAGGCTCAATCGCGGGGACACACAAATGCTTGAATTAGTTGCACTGAATTGCTGCTAGCGAAGTGTTCCCTTCTGGAAACTGCACCTTCCGATAGTAAATGTTGCGGTCCTACAGAGGCGAAAGCCGCGTGTTCGCACCCATCAAATAGCTCCAAGCCTGGTACGGCTCGACGCAGTCACCCGTTCGGCCGACTAAATTCAGCTCTACTCTGTTGACAAAGAAATGCTCCTGCAATCGCTGGACTTCGTTCAGCGAACTGCAATGCAAATCATCACCGCTTTGGAAATAGCGGCAAGCGGCCGTCGATGATCGTAGTTCCGTCGTCAATGATCGGTCTGAGGTTCTTGTTTGAGGTCGCTAGTACGCACGCCACCGGCCTCATTCTCCCTTCTGCGTAACCATTCCGCGGGACTTTAGGCTGAAGAGTCAGCACTTAAATCTTCTTTTGTGCGTGCAAATTAGGGCCGATGCCGCCGCGAGGGACAACAAGCATGCACTTGGCTCCGGGATCGCGACGACTGTCGGAGACGAAGGCACGCCATAATTACGCTGCCAAGCTAAAAAGTCCGACCCATCAGTGACGCCGTCGCCATTCGCATCGGACCGTCCGTTTTATCCGACATCTTCCTTCCACTGACTGAGATCGTCGGCGTCGACATCGCCATCAGCATCAAAATCACCGGGAGTAATCTCACCAGCCCACCACGCTAAAGCATAATCTTACGCGTCGTCGACCCCGCCTCCAAAGTGAGACACCTCTATTTTATAGTTACCTGCTTCTACTTCGAAGAAGATGTGTTCCAGGTTATCGACCGTCGTCACTGAGCTGTGCTTTACGGTGCCGTTGCTGGTATCGATGAGTGAAATATTCAGATCACTCATGACCGTTGCTAATCCGGTCTCATCCACGGGAGAGTAAGTTGAGAAAAGGTCGGTCGGCAGATAAGGATCGTCACTTGTCTTTACGACTGTTCGATTCCACGCGAGAGTGACTGCAATCCATCCGGACGTCTGCCCGTTGAATGTGTACTCAACGTTGTTAAGGAAACCGACTGAGCCGTAATCCCAGCCAATCAGTGGAACAGTCCCAGCGTCGTACTCGCCGACTTTGAAATTATCAAATGCATTTTTCGCGTTGAGATGTCCGGCTCCCATATGCTCATCCAGTGAGACAGACTCGTCTGTCCCGGCTGTCGTATCAGTCCACTTTGTCACTCCATCTTGCAGAAAGTTGTCTCTCTTCGAACCATGTACGTTATTTAGCTTATCTGCGGTGTTGAGCAGGATAGCCTTCATAACTTCTGGTTCTTTTGCGTTGTCAGACCATCGCGGCGCATTTTCTAGAATCCTTTTGTTCGTCCACTCTTGGAGCAATGCGACAGTTCCCGCAACATGCGGGGAGGCGAAGCTCGTTCCACTAGCAATTGATGGGCTGGAACCTTGGCCAGTCATTACGATGTCTACGCCGGGAGCAATGATGTCGATGGTTGTACGAACGCCAGGTTCTGCGTCGAAATCGTTGAGGTTTAAATCCGCCACTCGCTGGAACGGCCCGCTCCCCGACGTGAGGCGATCCGAAGCAGCAACTGTAATACAATTGAAGTTATCTTGAGGGACATCAACGGGAACAGATTCACCTCCGCCTAGTACATATAAAACGTCATGCTCGTTTGTTGACCAATCGACGAATTGCGTCGCATGCTGGTTTCCGTCTGTATGCTGAAATTCGTCCGCAAGAGGACGTCGCGCACTGACGTTTATAACTCTCACATCAGCGGAATGAGTGGCAAGTCGGTTCGCAGACATGGCAAATCGCTGATCTGTCGTTAAGCCAACGGGCGCCCCATTAATCGCTGAGGCATATAAGCTTGCCGCAGGTGCAACACCTTGCAAACTCGGAGTTGTGGCATTTGCGATCATGACCCCCGCAACCTGAGTCGCGTGAAGGCCTTCACGGTCTTCCTCTGGTTCGAGCGGCATCGTTTGGTATATGACATGGGCGGAATTTGAGCTGTCGTCCGTAGTGCCAGCAAAAACGTTAGCTGGCTGCACTTGATTGTGAACCCACATGGGATCGTCGAAAGGCGTCGCGTTCTTCACCGGCATGCCTGGCCTGCCGGACTCTACCTGCCCAATCGCCACTCCGCTTCCAGTGAGGCCTAGGGCCCTCGAATTGATGCCGTTGGGTCCAGTTGAAAATTCTGATGCAGAAGCTTTTAAAGCGAATGCTAGGACGGCAATAATCAGCACTGGCGATCGTATGTCAAACTCCATTATTTAGCGGCTTTCGATACCTCCACGCTGAATGATGCATTTACAAGTCGTTCCACCGGAACGCTAGCTAATCTCGCCACAATATCCTTGGGCCCCATATCTTCGCCTCGCTTCATAGTCACTTTGAGCTTGCCCGGCGTAAGCTCGCCGAGGGGTACAAGAGCAAAATGAGCAGACGAGCTCATTACCTCATGAGCATTGAGGTGGTAGTCAACAATTACTTCGTCACCGGAGGCACTCACTTTATCCACGCGTAACGAACGTCCGGAGGCATAGGCGAAAATCACTAGCGAGCATGGATCGCCTTGCCGCACGTCTCTCAGTGGCTTGCGCTTGCCTGCAAATACGTCTCGCGCGTTCGCCAGCGCCTCTTTCCCTAGCCCGGAGACAATGAAGCCTTCTCCTGCCTTCCCGTTCCGTTTTGGAACGTTCCGCTGACTTAGTGAGTGAGCAATTTGTTCGACCATGCTGCTGTTAATGAATTCTTCAGCTGATTGCGGGTCTTGCTTCGGGGGGGGACTAGCTCTTTAACGTTGCTCGTACCGGGAATATTCAGTCCCCAAATGTTCTCAAGTGGGATCTCCTCACCACGGGCCGCTGAGCACAAGATCGCGGGAACAAGCAAATACAGAATACGCTGCATTTTAATATCCTTTAACATCACGCCCCATCGCCCGCGTTTGTACCGTTAATCGCGTTCAAAATCAGGTCTTTATGGAGATTTATTTAGCTGCATGCAGTGATGCGAATGCATATTCTTAACAACACTAAAACTGCGACATGAAGTGCCTGCGATAAACAATATGCCTAAGAATACGTTTCAACGCATCATTCCTTCAGTGCCTCCATTTGGAGGATATATAAGCATAGACAGCAAGAACAAATCGAAAAAATCCGCGAGCGAGGTAAAAATAGTCCACGTCATCAAGCAATCCTCCAGCAACAAGTTGAGTATCTCCGTTAGCATCAATTTCGAAGAGCTTCGCCCAATGCGTGCGGACGAAATGCACGCCGTGATTGTTTTAAGCTGAGCCATCCGAGAGATACTGGATGCCGGTCACCGGACGATGACGGTCGTGTTCCAGGGAAATCCCTTCGCCCTCTCCCCGGATGGCGGATCGATTAAAGTTGAGTAGCAGCCGCCCTTGTGGCACTCTAAGCCAATGGAGCAAAGACTTATTTTTTATGACCTGGAGACAGGCGGGCCTGATCCGAAGCGTCACCCAATCATTCAACTTGCGGCAATTGCAGTTGATGAGGGCTGTGAACCTATAGAGGCGTTCGAAGCGAAAGTTCGCTTCGATAAAAGGAATGCCAACGCTCACAGCCTGAGAAAGAGGCACTATCATCCGGGCATCTGGGCGCGGGAGGGCCGCAGTGCTAAGGAAGTCGCCATTGAGTTTGGATTTTTTCTTAGGCGACACTCAACGAAGACAGGCCTCTCGGCGCAAGGGCAGTCGTATAGAGTCGCACAGCTGGTGGCTCACAACGCGGCTTTCGACGGCCCATTTCTGGTAGCGTGGCACAAACGGCTCGGTGTATATCTTCCCGCGCATCGGATGGTGCTCTGTACCATGCAACTGGCTATGTGGCACTTCACAATCTCCCGGACTTCACCTCCGGCGAACTTTCAACTGGCTACACTTTGCGAACGATTTGGCGTGCCGTTTCACGCAGCGAAAGCCCACGACGCCCTTGGCGACGTGACGGCGACAGCGCGTCTATTTCAGACGCTGATTCACAAATCGCTATAGGACATGCTTGTGTGAGCAACGACCGGGCTTCTTCTCGTGGCGTCGCCATTTGATTTCACGGGTGCTAGCAGCGGTAAATTACATTGCTGAAACAACTGGAAGTTGCGATTTCCTTTTCGGAGATCATAAGAAGAATATAGCACACTCCTAATAAGGGTCGAGTGATGCCGGTCTTCAGTCAATTGCCGATCGTCTACGCATGGCGAAGCGGAGATCATTGGTTCTACGCTGATAATCGCAACGACGCTCCTGCCGAAGCCGTTGAAGCGCGTCGCATGTACGACGGCGAACAAGTGACGCTAGTCGTATCCCGCGTAACTCGCGGAATGTTCGTCAGGGGAGCTTCCCGTTGGGGGCAACCAGAGCAGCGCAATGCTAGCTAATTGCATTGGGCCACGAGGGAAACGCGAATACTCAAACAAAGCGTCAATCCTCGCAGCGCGATAAGCGCCCGTTTAGGGCAAGTTGAGGTATGCCTTCACGTCTCACGCGCCAGCAACTCGTCGCGCAGCTTGCCGTTGAAACTCTCAATGTAGCCATTTTCCCATGGGCTGCCCATTGTGACATTTTCCGATTTGCAGGCTGGTGGATCGACTAATGTTGAGTAACAGCCGCCTTCGTGGAACTCGTCGCCATGGAGCGAAGACTCGTTTTTTATGATCTAGAAACAGTCGGACTTCATCCGAAGCTTCACCCAATCATTTAGCTTGAACCTCGTCCGCGTGTTTCGCAGAGAGTTAGTCGCGTAATGAAAGCAGTGGCTCGCTGAAATCGACGGCCAACTGGCGCACATCGCCAGTTCGTCACGTTGACTAACTTCAGAACGATTAGCGAGTTCAATCTTCCTCACATTTCGTCGATGTGTTCTGCGTCCAGTATCGGCTGCCCCTCGCGCGGCGCGCTTCCACGTGGCAGACGAATCGTGAACGCGGTGCCCTCCTCCGCGGTAGAGCTCACATCGATTCGACCACTATGCGACTTGGCGACTTCGCGCGCGATGTACAATCCCATGCCAATGCTGCCAGGGCGATTTTTTTTCGGGTGCTCGGCGCTGGAGCCGCGAATGAGTGGGTCAAAGATTTTCTGCAACTCCCCGGGTGGGATTGGATCGCCGCCGTTATGCACCTCAATGAACACATTCGACGCTTCGCCGCGGAGTGAAAGCGTGACAGGGTAGTCGGCCGAGCCGTGCTGGAGTGCGTTTCCCAGGAGGTTCGAGATGGCCTGGCGGACCCGGTCGGAATCCCACTGACCATTCAGGTCGCCTTCAGTGCGGAGTTGAATGTTCCGAGCGGGGTTAGCGGTGCGAAATTCTTCAAACAGTTCGACAGCAAGGTTGCCAAGGTCCAATGACGCGGGCGTGACGGGCATGCCCGCGCCCAGCCGAGTGCGGGTGTAGTCGAGTAGGTCTGCAATCATGCGTTCCATGACCGACACGTTGCGGCTGATCTGCTCGCCGCACGCGATAGCCTCGGCGGGATCTGTAGAAACAAGCGGCACCAGTTGCGCATTCATGCCAATTGAATTGAGCGGATTGCGTAAATCGTGGCCGAGTATCGCTAGGAACATATCCCGGGCCTGATCAACGCGACTTGTGTAACTGGCGACGGCTTTAGTAATAGACTGGTCGATTGATTCGTTGAACCGGGTGATATCATCGACGTCGCGATCGTGTTCATCGGGCGAACTCTCGTCCCAAAGTCGAAGTACGCTCGCGCGCAACGCGCGATACTCGCTCATTACTTCCAGTAAGTCGAAGCCAAGGCCCAGGCGGTCCACCGCGTGGGACTCCGACGCTCCGTCGAGAGTATCACCCTCCTGGGGGGGACTCAGGCCCTTGGACTTCTTCGCGCGCTCGGCCGCGCTCTGCGGCGCCTTCATATTGCGTGCGGTGGCCTGTAAGATTTGACCGGCGTGATCGCGCAGCGCGAGCTGGTCAAGATGTTCACCCGCTCCGACGCTCCGGGCGAAGACTTCCCACTCGGCCAGAATTGGCTCGACGCTCGACAGAATGAAATCGGCAAGACGCATCAACGCCTCCTGGTAGGCTTATCCGCGCGGAGTGGGATCGCTTATTCTTACGGCCACCGGTATGCGCATGCTGAGAACGCCAACGGGATTGCACGAGATCCGTAGCGGTTGCCGCCAGGTAGTACTGTATTTTGGTACAGAAGCGTACGCCGGCATGAGGTTAGCAGGTCAACAACAGTTAGAACACCTAGCGACTGTTCAGCATAGCTGTTCCTATTTCTTCGTCCGCTCCACGTTACCGCCCGCCAACCCGCTTGGGGCTCGAAATCCCCGGACAAACCTTGTCACGGTGCAAGCGGCCCTGGTTGGCATGGCATCAGTCTGAGCAAATGTCCCTCAATACTTGTGTTTTAGGAGTGCTGTGAAGATGTCGGCAAAGGCAGATCCAGCAGAATGGTCTGAGGAGGAGCTCTGGCAGACAATCACGGCTAACGTCACCGATTACGCAATTTTCATGCTTTCAGCCGACGGCAAAATTGCTACCTGGAACGCGGGAGCGCAAAGGATTCTCGGGTATGCCGAGGATGAAATAATCGGCCATAGTTTTTCCGAGATTTTCACGCCCGCCGACGAGAGCCAGCAGCAGCCGAGGAACGAATTACGAATTGCCGAGGAGCGTGGGCGCGCAGAAGACGAACGATGGCATGTGCGGAAAGATGGCTCCGCCTTCTGGGCGAGCGGCGTAGTCACTCCCCTGTGGGACAAGAACGGAGCATTGAAGGGTTTTGCAAAGGTCCTTCGTGATATCACGGATCGAAAGAACGCTGAGGACAAACTGCAGGAGGAGAATCGCCGCAAGGACGAATTTTTGGCGATGCTTTCTCATGAGTTGCGAAATCCGCTTGCAGCAGTTAAGAATGCTTCTCAGCTCCTGAATTCAGGCGACGAATCAGTAACGCAAGAAGCCGCGGGAATAATCCAGCGTCAAACGGACCTTTTGATTCGCATGGTCGATGACCTGCTAGATGTCTCTCGCGTCACGACTGGAAAATTCCAATTACGACTGCAACAGGGCACGCTTCAGCAAGTTCTTGAACAGTCCATCGAGACAAACCGCCCACTCATCGCGAACCGCTCTCAACAGCTTTCTATCGACGTCCCTCAAGAATTCGTCTGGCTTCGCGCCGATCCTGCGCGATTGGCCCAAGCGATTGGCAGTCTGCTTCATAATGCAGCTAAGTTCAGTGACAATCAGGGGGAGATTATTCTTTCGGCGAAGCGGCTTGGAAACGAGGTGCACGTCAAAGTCAAAGACAACGGGGCTGGAATTCGATCGGATCTTCTGCCGCAGATCTTCGAGCCGTTTGTCCAATCCGATAATTCGCTTGACAGGACAATGGGCGGCCTCGGTGTCGGATTGGCTTTGGTCAAACGCATCGTGGAAATGCACGGTGGAATCGTCGAGGCGCATAGTTCAGGCGTCGGAAATGGCAGTGAGTTCGTTGTCAAGTTACCCGTCGTGCCCGAACTCGAAGAGACGCGTCCCGTCTCAGCGCCGCAGGGACTAGCTACGCCATCACTGCGAATCCTGATTGCCGAGGACAATGTTGATACGTCAAAGAGTTTGCAATTGCTCCTCCAAAAGTCTGGGCATCAAGTTGAAACAGCCAGCAACGGACGAGAAGCACTCGAGCGTGCTGCGCGCATGCGGCCTGCGGTAATCCTAGCAGACATTGGGCTTCCTGTGATGGACGGCTTCATGCTCGCCGAGCGAATTCGAGCTCATGATGAGCTGAAAGACACTTATTTAATTGCAATGACTGGGTATGGTCGTGCGGAGGATTTCGAACGATCGAAGCAGGCTGGTTTCAACCATCACTTAGTTAAGCCTGTCGAGCTGAAGCGGTTGTTTGAGCTTCTTTCCTTCGTGCCGAGCTAACTGTCCAGGGTAACGAACCTAACACTTAGCCCTCAAAAAAGTTTGCCATTGATTACGGAGGACATGTGTCGGAGTAGTATATTTATCGCTACACGATGCCGTCGCGCGAAGAAAAGGAAGCGACGTTTGAGGAACTATTCGGCTAGCTCCTAACCGCATGCATTTCTCACGATTGCGATAAGATCTACCTCGCTAGCTGCTGCGGCACTGCCGAAAGTCTGTTCGCGCCCGTTTGCAGTAATCCTGGCGACGATTCATTCACCAGCCCTTGCTCGTTGTCCGCGCGAAGAGATGCAATGAGCTCCGGATACGTTGCCCAGTCGGCGGCAGTGAACTGGCGCGTATCGACGTACGCCTGGCCCAACCGAACGTTCTGCTTCTTGACTAAATGAAAACCGTCCTGGGCACGAACCACGTGGAAGTTGGTTGCGCCTAAGCACGCCAAGATGCCAAAGCCGATCCCTACTGTGAAAGCAAACACTCGACGCATCGCAAGTCTCCTTCGTTAACGCAGGTCGGCTGCTGCACCAACCGATTGCCGGAGTAACAGACAGTGAGTTGAATATCCCGTCACCAGTTCGGAATCAATGCCATATGAGTCGCCGTCGTGGTGAGTGAGAGCATTGCCGCCACTGCCATAGAAACGCGACTAGTATTGCTAGCGTCGCTAATTTTGGAGCAAGCAAGTCCACTTTTCGCAGTGCACCCTCAAGGTAGCAGTACAATGCACATTGCAGCGCCGGATCTCGGCGCCAATTTCGAGTTCACGGAGGTGATCATGTTCAGGAAACGCTTAACGGTTGGCGCATTTGTGGCGTGCGCTGCGGCTCTAGTAGGCATTGTCTCGGCGCAGCAAGTGGCTGAGCCGAGCGGCGCGCGGCGCGCTGTTGATAAAGCTCAAGACGCGGCTGAAGCTGTCGGTGATCGTGTTGGCGACGCATTTAACGGGGCCAAAGAAGAACTGTTGCGGGGCACCGTCGTGATGTTCCAAGGCACGCCAAGCGACAACCAGGAAGTGAATAACAGCGGGTTAATCATCGTGAGCATCCCCGACTCCCAGAGTCGTCAGCCGCAGCATATTTCTGTCAAGCCACAACCCGAGCGGGATTTCCAACATCTCGGTCAAGTGCAAGGCATGAACGCAATGAATGGCCAGCCGCAAGTGGGCGGCGGATTCACCTTTGATTTGTGGAGACCGCGAAACGAATGCGATGCGACCTTTATGGTGACTTACACGCCGAATGGGGCCAGCGAGCCCATCGAGCAGACGTATCGCGTCAGAGTGGTAGCGCCCGAGAAAAAAGTCCAGTAGGTGCGCGACTGCAGCCGACGGCAACGCGCAGGGAGCGTTTGCCCTCTGCTGGAGTTCACGGTCACTAGGATTGCAAGTGCCTTAGCGTTCGGCTCAGGGTGTGCGAAGGTCCCGCGGTATGCCATCTTCATAGCTCATCTGTCAGTTCGGGGTGGGTCGCGGCGTGGTGGACGGCGACGCTATTGCGTGCCCACTCTAGAGCCACTGCGATCCGTCGATACTGGATTGAGGATCGATCGCCTCGGTTGCACACGGGACAGCGCCAACTCGCGATGTAGTGGCTCTCTTCGACGGGCGCAGCAATTAACTCGTAGCGGTTGTGACCGAGCCGAATTCGCTCACGAATCACTTCCCTGCCTGGAGTCGACATTGGCAATGCTTCCTTTTAATTAAAGAGGCAATTGCTGGTTGGGAATGGTCAACTAGACGACGCCGAGGACGATCGCCGCACCCGCCGGTCAGGGGTGCATGAGGGCACGCGAACTTCAGCTCCGCTAAGCCGAATCATCAATCGCTCGGCAGCGTGTGCGCCATTACTGCGAAACCGCCGTTGTCTCGGCGTGAAGCCGAAGCGCCAATCGATCGTACTTATTGCCGGTCGCCTATCGATGGCTAACGATTCGAATGCTCGGTTAGCGTAGCGATCACGGCGCCCATTTTTGTGAGCCCGTATTGGTGACAGGCGGCGCTGATCTCGCGCAGTCGGTCGGCAGAATGCCGATCACTGGTGCGCAAGTCGCAGCAAATCCCGTGAGCTTCCTGCAGCATCGTGCGCTCCGGCTCGGTGAGGCATTCGATGACCCGAGAATCGAGTTCAATCGGAAAAGTCGCGTTGGTCGTCATCGTTTTCTCGTCATACGGTGTGGAGCCCACCGGCATGTGACGCAGCCTCGGCGGGAGCTCTGTTTCCATCGTACTCTAGGCCACCTGTGTTTCGGGACGACAAACTCGCAGATCGTGGGCTTTCGCTGTCGCAGCCCAATCGCGTCGTCCGCTAACGTCAACCCTAGCGCAACAGCCCGCGCCGCGAATTAACAACTCAATTCAATGCGACGCTAGCGTCGAAGGTCACTACGGAGCCTCCCGCCAACGCCCTGCCCACGAACGCATCCATGAAACTTAGCAAAAACCTTGGCATACTACTCCTCGCCGCCTGGCTTCCCCTTTTCTGCTTGCTGACGACGCCGCTGCTCGGTATCAGCTTCTCTCATAGCGGCGATGTTCCAGGCGTGCTCGCCATTGGTACCGGCGTGCTGCTAATCATGCAGCGTTAGCGGCTCGCGGTTGCTTGCCGCCTTACTACAGTTCTTGAGCAGAGAAATCATTATGAGTACAGCTATCGACTCTTGCCGCGAGGCGCGCGGCGAAGCATGTAAAGCGGCGCACATCGGCGGCTGCGTTGCCGCGATCGTCGTGATGACCATCGTCGTGCCCGCGAAACTCGGGGGCTATCTGCCCGCCAGCGTGTCCTCGGTCCGATTGCTGCTATTTCCGGTACTCGCTTACGGCCTTGGGGTCGCCGCGATGCTCTGGAGCTTGGGACGCGCCATCAAGCGATCCCAATCGGTTAAAGACGCCGTGGAGATTCCGGCTGCTCGCCCCCGACAGGCAGGCTGACAGTGGTACCATTCCTTAATCGCCGCCGAGAATCCAATCTAATATGCGTCGACTTCCTCGGCCGCCCGAGCCGCAGCGAATTTAACGTGTGCTAGCCGCGCCCGCATGCGGTGGCTTGTCGCATTCGGGCCAATGCCGCTTGCGCACGCCGCCAAATTTGGGCTAGCTATAAATCATTTCGACCGTCGTCATGGTTCGTCATGCCATTCCTCCGTCGGCAAAACCTCTGCCGTTTCAGGAGATGGCTGGCGGAGACGCTTTACGAGCAGATCGATTCGCGGATGGCGTTCTCCTTCAAGGGCTGGGTCGCCCTCTTGGGTCCCCCCCGGAGTCGGGACGATTTTAGTTGGCCGCTGACACTCTCACGACGCGTGGACCGTTTGGGTGCCTAGGCACGGCCCGAAAACGGTCCGTTGCTGAGGACGTGAACTGGCACGTGGTGGTCGGAGAACAACCGCGCCTGGGCGCGGCCCAAGGTTTCTGATTCTGATTCGAAGCCCTCGTCGCTTGTCCTCTGCACACCACACACGGGGCACTTCAATTCGACGTAAAGTTGGCCATTGCGCTCAATTGCGGTGAGGACGCAGGAAATGCCGCCTCGTTCATAAATTCGCGAACTCATAGTTGCCCCCCATCAGCGTGACGCCGTAGCAACTAGTGCGCCGAATTGGTGACTAAGGCCCCATCGTTGAAGGGGAGTCTCTTCGGCCATAACAAAGTATCTACCAGCTGCGAACTAGCAACCTCGACGAGTCGCGCGCGCCATGGAAGAATCTTGCCGCTGCCGCGCTCGCTAAATCTACGAAGGCCAAGTACCACCGTTGTCACTAGTGGCAAGCCGTAATTCCGCCGAGCCCGTTGAAACCTGTTTCGTCTACCATCTGACTTGCCAGCTGCGAAGGGGCGCTGCTTCGGTCGCCTTTCAACAATCATCAGCCCGGAGACCTACGGATGACGGTAAAGATCATCGGCCGCGGTGAGCGGGAAGTTCATCGCGTCACCTGTGAGCGTTGTGGATCAGTCCTGGAATTCAGCGGCGCTGACGTGCAGAGCGAGCCTCAGTATAACGGGGATGGAGAGTACGCCGGCGAGCGGCGATGGATCGATTGCCCGCAATGCAGCAGCCAAGTCTCCGTCGAGACGACGACTTGACGCTTTGCTACGCGGTCAGGAGCGTCCATTCGCACGCAAGGGAGGATCGCCGGTGCCAGAACAACTCGACCTTCTACTGCTTACTCGCGAGCTTTCACCGCCGCCTCTTTCATCAGACGCCGCGCGGCGCAATCGCCAATCTGATGCCCGACCATGACAACGGCCTCATCCAATTCCCTCGCTACTTCCTTCCCCGTCCGTTCACCGCTCAAGACGGCCTGTGCAATCAGAACGTGGTGAGCAATATAGCGGGCATCTTGCTCTTTGCGGCAGGTGTGCCATTGGTCCCCGTCTAGCAAGACCTGCCAGCCAACGGTCGCGACGTGGCGGACGGTGATTATGGGTTCTTCCATGACGCCTCCAGGTGAATAAATCTGCAATTGTGTGTTGGGGCGACTCGCACTAATTCGAATGGCGTAGCCAGCTACGTCCGCATAACTGCCGGGTGAACTCGTGGGGCCGAGGACACGTCGGAACATACCTGACGGTCGTTTACTCGTCGCTGCTCAGCCGCACGCGCTACGCGGCGGACCCAGGGTCATACAGCCGCATTCCTGAACCTCGCGCCGAGCCGTGCGCATAGAACGCCAAGAGCCGTCGCCCGGCCTCGGTCGTCATTGTGTCTTGGAGGTACTGCACGGCGGCATTGCGTCCGATGCCTGAACGGTAAATCGCCCCAAACGCCGCCCGCAACTCGGCGCGTTCGCCGAGAGTCAAACCGGCCCGCTTCATGCCGACGCGATTCTCGGCAACGACGTTCCCTTCTTGATCGGTGATGCAGAATGGCGGCACGTCCTGAGTGATCCGGGCCAGCATTCCGACTAGCGACAGCTCGCCGATCCGCACATGCTGATGGACCGCCGCGTTGCCGGAGATGATCGCTCGCGGACCGACGTGCACGTGTCCTCCAAGCAGGGCGCCGCTCACCAAAATGACGTCGTCGCTCAGTTCGCAGTTATGACCGACGTGCGAGTTCGTCATCAGCAGGCAACGTTTGCCGATAATGGTTGCCGTCCCTGCCGCCGTCCCGTGATGAACGGTGGCCCCTTCGCGAATGACACTCCCTTCGCCAATGCGGCAGTAGGAGGCTTCGCCGTAATATTTCAGATCCTGCGGCGCGTCGCCGACAACGGCTCGGGAATGGAGGCGGCAGCCTGCCTCCAGCATGGTGTATCCCATGACGATCGCCGCTGGCGATAGCACGCAATCGGGGCCGATCGTCACCGGTCCGCTCACAACTGCGTGGGGCCCGATTGATGCGCTGCCGTCAATCTCCGCAGCACTGTCGATGACGGCGGTAGGATGGATCGGCATGGCTCCGCGAGCTCCTGACAGAACGGTCTTGGCAGGTCGATGAATGCTGCGATTGGGGGCAGCAAAATGACACTTCGCGATATTGCCGCCAGCACTATTGAGGGACGCCAGCGAAATGTTGGCTAGATAGTTGCCAAACCTCGGGCGAAAATCAATGGCAGATGAATCGCCTCACCGACGGCATCACCAGCTCGGGAGCAGAGCAAGCCCGTGGCATCAATTGTGTTGGACTGGCGAACCTGTTTCATAGGCCGAGTCGTGCGCAGTGCGCTCCTCTTCCGGGGCTGCGACTTTCTCCCTACCAAATGAGCAGCCCGAAGCGACAGTAATGAGCAGGAGCAAAAGGAGACGAGGTTTCATCGTGGCCCCGCTAGCTTGAGAAGTTGGCACTTGGACGGTCGTCGTATCGGTCAATTCGGCACTGCCCCATCAGCCAGTTGGCGCGATGGTCATTTCGCGTATCACGTGGCGTTGAAGGAGACGGTGTTTATAGACATTCTAGGCGCCGCAGCGTCGCCAATGCGGCTAGCCCTGCTTGCATTAGGCGCAAGAAAAACGCCGGAAAGCGACTGAGCGCTCCCCGGCGTCTTAATGCATCACGTTAGTGAATGCGGCTGGCGATTAACCAAGCCGAACATTCTCAGCACGCTTCCCCTTGGGACCCATGCCTTCGTTGTATTGCACAGCTTGGCCTTCGTAGAGGCTGTCAAAACCAGCCCCTTCGACCGAGGACGAGTGGAAGAAAATATCTCCACTGTCGCCTTGAATAAAGCCAAAACCTTTGTCAGTCAACTTCTTAATAGTACCTTGCGACACGTAACATTCTCCTGCACGCAGTCCTCGTGAATGGCGCACCCGCGTACCGTGCAACTACGATCGGGAGACGCTTTAGAGGCCCGTTGCCGGGCGCTCAACGTAAGAGAGCAATCTGGTCCACACCGTGGATCAACATCGCCGAAAACCAGCTTTATGCCGGTCAAGATGAAGGGCAGAGGTCAACAAGAAGAAGGGCTGACTGGGCACGATCGCGGTCCAGTGGACCACTAACGCTCACAATCGACAGAGCCTCTCGCATATGCCTTCGCTGTCTTAGTGCCCCTAGTATAGCACACAGAGTAGTACGGGGCAATTCGATTCCCCACGCGAGCGAATTTGGCCCGCTGCCAGCGACCCGCGGCCGGCTAGGAGTGCAAATTTCTCACGGCTGTTGAAAGAAACGACTGACGTGATTACGATCTCAGCGATTAATTCTGCCATTCGTCGGATCCCGACCCTCATTTCAACACCGTATTCTGAGAGTTCCATGGCAAAGAAGAAGAAAGCCAAGGCAGCTAAACTGCGCGAGAAGAACCCGCAAAGCTATGGCGTCATTTTCTTGGATCAAATCGCGCCGCCGATTCCGGTCAACGGTCCTAAACCGATCGAAATTGATCTGACTCTCGACGAGGGGCTGAAGCTTCACTTGGCGCTACTGCAGGCGCTTTCGGAGCTGAACCGGCTCGATCGACGTTCGCCGCGCTCGCGGGCGCGCGGAATTCGATTCTCGCTCTACCCAGATCAGAATCGGCTAATGGTGGAACAGGGCAGCGTCAAAGACAACAGCGCGCCTCGCTGAACTTTGTCGAACCTAGGGGAACCTTTGCGCGCCAAACGGCGTGTTCCCACATGCGAAGTCGCCGGTGCGACGTACGGTTGCACGACGTAACTCGCCGAAGTTCAACTTGACGTCACAGCTCCACTCAGAAGCCGCTACTAAGGAAAAGCATCGGCAGGAATACCTGCTTCGAATGAAACGTCTTTCGTGCCCGGGTGGCGAGGATGGGCAGCTGTTTAAGGCTGCCCTCCCCTTAAAGAGCCTTATACATCGCTAGGGCGTCGACGTTCCCCCCGTGACGGATGAGCGAATGCTTTGGGGAGAGTCCCGACGATCTCAAATCCTAACTGCTGCCACAGACGCACGGCACGTTCGTTGGTGCTAACGACTAGGTTGAACTGCATCGCCCTGAATCCCATCTTGCGAGCACGTTTCAGGGAGTGCTCGCACATACTCCCTGCGATGCCGCGACCAGCGGCTTCGGCCGCAGTGATGTAACCACAGTTGGCAACATGCGAGCCCCCGCCAAGTTGATTCGCTCGAAGGTAGTAAGTGCCGAGTATCTTTCCGTCCTCTTCCGCGACAAACGTTGCTCGGTCTTCCCCCGTCCAATAGCTCATGGCTTGAGCTTCCGCCATATCAGCAGGTAACGCGTACGTTTCACCTCCACGAATTACAGGTTCGATGATCTCCCAGATTCGCGATGCGTCTGCTGCTTGAGCCGCTCGGGTTTTCATACGCTGCCCCCTGGTCTTACGAACCCGACTCGAATGTTCGAATAAGTTCGTCAAACAGCTTTTTTGAGTAACGATAGTTCGTGCGAGCCAAGGCCGCCAAGCAATCTCTCAAAGCGACGCGACCTTCTCTGGCCGCACTCAATATCACTCCGAGCGTCCCCGTCACCTCAAGACCTGCGGCCTGGGCGACTTTCACTCCGTCCCGCTCGTCAATCAGTAGGAGAGCTCCGATTTCACTCGCTAGTGAAATTGCTGACGCCTCCCCTCTATCCAGCCTTGCTACCGCAGGCAATTGATTCTGTGGCTCTCTCACTTCGAGCCATGAGGGAAGGTGTTTCACCCACCGCTTGAGCTTCTCAGGCGAAGCTTGTTGATTCATTTCGTCAATGACGTCGGGCGTCGTGACGACCTGGCCGAACAATTCCGGGAGCAAATGAACCTGCTCGATGAGAATCAGGTAATGAAGCGGGGATGTATCTGAGACGACAATCATTTCGCTCGAAGCTGCTCAAGTCTGGCCGCTTGATTCATGACTGTATCGAGAGACGGTAGGTCGTCAACGACCCCATGCTTACTCAGCAGCTCTTCCGTTTGAAAACGGTCCAGGCCGAGCGTCAGACCGAGTTCGTGGTGGGTAATCGTGCTGCGACGGTAGAGGTCAATGAGGAGAGCTTCCTTGGCCGTCTGGTCGAGATCGACAACCTCTCTACGAAGGTGGGCTTCGAGTGCCGATGGAAGGTTAATGCATACTGACATAAGGTTGCTCCTCTTTCCTCAATAATAGCACGGCTTCTCTGCAATAGGCAAACCCGAACTACGCCGTCTGATCCACCTCCAAGGGCTCGAACGCCTTCACGATGTTCCTTCTCCAGCGGACCGACTCCATCAGTACCTGGTCGAAACCGGCTGCCTTTCGCTTCTTATTGATCAGGCGAACTATCTTTCTGAGTTGACGCCAGAATGGCTTGTAAGGTTCAAACGGCAGAGCGTTTATCTCCATCGCCAGTCGGTCCGCCGTCCGATGGCACGCAATGGACAGGAAGTAGGCCCGCAGCTCGGTGTATCGTTCCCTGGAGATTAATACCCGAGCGTGAAACTTTTCGTCCCGCACCGGAGCTTCAGCCTTCGAGCTTTTCTTTTTGAAATCCCCCCTCTTCAGATAGATGGAATATCCTTCAATCTGAATCGGAGCTTCGCGGATGTCTCGAAGCTGAGACTGCTCCGCCGACTTCATCGGGTGACTCCCCTCAGTCGCCATCAGCACCCAGGTTCGGTCGAACCTGACGTACTGAAGTTAGCGAGCCCCTTCTCTTTCCGACGGGCTCGAGTCCACTCGCTTTGTACGACCTCGTACTTTTCAAGCAACTTTTTGTCGATGGCTCGGGGGTCTTTCCCCTCGCCAACCGTTCCTTGGACGTAGTGACAGTAGCCATGCCGCAGCAAGCAAGTCGCGATGCGTTGCACGAATCCCGTCACCGAAGTCGTCTCGTATTTGTATGGTTCCTTTCTCATTTCCAGCCCCCTTTCATGACGACTCAAACAGCAAGCCGTCATAAAAAGGGGCAAGCTTCTTGCTTGCCCGGAAAAAACATTCAATGCGAAATCAGCTTGGCGACTGATGCGGAACTATCCATCGTTCTCGCCTCAAGCCAAGTAGGTGACTTCGCAAAACCTCGAAGGTAAAACCTATCCTTCGATTTTTGCGAACCTTCCATGCCACGCAGCCGCATTCAATCTCGCGGGCTGCTACTAAACTCTTAGCAGCAGCCCGCCCAATTTCATGCTAACCGTGTTGCTAAACACCTCGGTGAAAAACCGTCGTGTGCAAAGCACACGTCGCCTGTCCACCGCCAATTCGCTGCCAAAAGACTTCTCTTCTCCCGAAGAGAACTCGTTTGACCACCATGCTTCCAACCAAGGACCGCCGGAGCCCTCCCAGTGGAGGACCTCCGGCACAGTTATCCGTCTGGCTTAGTAAGCCAGTCGTCGCTTTCGTCGGCTCTCATGCTCGGGGTACCACCCCCAAGCGAGCACGGGTCATGACTGCCTTGCCATGACCATCGGGACGGCTCCGCCGCCCGGTCACGCTGACCGGAGCGGTTTTTGCCTAAGCCAAAGAGGGAAGTTTTCACGACTTCCCTCTTTGCGGCTCTCGCAGGCTTGGCAAGCTCTCATGCCGCGGGTCGTTTACCGCCCCGCAGCACCGCGTGCAGAACAAGTTGATTTCGCCAGTGGCTCGCTCTTTCTCCATGCCGGTTCAGGCTGGCAGTCGATGGAGATCGCGAATTGTTCGCTGCATGCTTCGATCGTTTGAGTTGACGTTCTCGATTTGCCGCTGCTCGGCGAGCACGCGCGCGATCTGCGTGAGGCGTCCGTAAATCATGAAGAAGCCGCCAAGAATCAAGAAGACGAGGCTGCCGACCGGAGGGGGATCATTTGAGGCAAGCCCGACGATTTCGATGAAGCCGGCTGCAATGAGTAGCAGAACTCCCGTGATACGCAGCGTTAGTTCGCCCGTTGTTTCGATGCGAATGAAAGCGGGCGAATGCGTCGACTCGTTCATCGTTTGCTCCCAACAATTTGATTGGCGGCGTCTTTGGCGGATTCTCTCCGCGCGGCCGAAGCGACTTGGTCTGGCCGAGGGTGTGGATTTCTATACGAATCTTAGGCGTGCTGCGAGAGAAGTCAGGGCAGTATTGCGAATTGTTAACACTAACGTGCCGCTCAGCGGCTTATGGCGAAGCTTTCGAGATCGTCATGCTTGCAACTGAAGCGAGTATGTCATTGCCCGTGCGCCTCTACGGTCAATCTGCGTCAGCATTCGACAATTGCACGCTCGCCTTCCATTAGTAAAGACTCAATGCGGAAATAGACATAATTAGATGTATAATTTGTCAATTAGGTTTTTCTTGAGCGCCTGTGGCGAGTGAAGTCCTTGCAGAACTACTGGCGCTCATCGCCTTTCGGGTTCAACGTCGGACTGTTCAACCTCTTTGTCGCGCGACCTTGAAGCAGCGGCTGCGTGATGCAGATTAGATGCGAGTCGAGCAACCGCGCGCCGCGTTTCGACCCTTCTGAGCGGGCTCGTCTAGGCCTGCCGCCGCTTCATCACGACTGAAATTCGAATCCATAACGGACCATGGTCTGCGGCGACTGAGCGTCGCGATAAGTCGATGCGAGTTTTTAAATTGCCTCGCTCGCGACTCGAAAGACGCTCACGCGTAATTCACCGTTTATTCATCTAGCAAGAACCCGGCCTCAACTTCTCGCTCCCTAAACTCAGTCTCGCCGGTGAATGCTGCTTTGGTTGGGCCTGACCATCCTTGATACCCATGGTCAGGACGGGCATCTCGCCGGTTTTTTAAGACACCCTCTCTCCGGGAGCTCGAGATGAAACGTCCGATTCGTCGTTGTGGAGTCGCATTAGCACTTGGGATTTGCCTCGCGCAAGGCGCTCTAGGGGCTGTTTCGTTCACCGGGAGCTACTCGGAAACGTTTGATTCGCTGCCCAACTCGGGCGCCGCCACCGGGTGGACGAACGACAGCACTCTGTCGGGTTGGTCGGCGTTTAAGCGTCCAGCTCCTGGAACTCCGCTGGCGTCGATCACGCCCGGCACTGGCAGCGGCAATGCCGGGGCGCTCTACAGCTTTGGCGCCGCGGGCGACGCCGACCGCGCTCTGGGCGGACTTGGCTCCAACGGTACTTATTGGGGCAGCCCAGGGACCGGCACTGTAGCGGGCTGGATTGCCGTTGCCCTCACCAACGGCACCAGTTCGCTGATTGATTCCGTGACGTTGGCCTTCGATGGCGAGCAGTGGCGCGACGGCGGCAATACTAACGCTCAGACGATGGTGCTGGAGTACGGCATCGGCGCCGCATTCGAAGCGGTTACCTGGACGGCTCCGGGCGGGAACTTCGATTTTGTTTCTCCGATTCACTCGGCCACCGGGGTGGCTTTAAACGGCAACGACCCTGCCAATCGCATGGCCGGCCTAGGCGGTAGCCTCAGTGGCCTGCCGTGGGGCGTCGGCGAAACGCTCTGGGTTCGTTGGATCGAGAACAACGACACCGGCAATGACCACGGCCTAGCGGTCGACAACTTTTCGGTGACCTCCTCCGTGGTTCAACCGCCGGCCGACGATGCGGATTTCAATGCCGACGGCAAGGTCGACGGGGCGGACTTCTTGGCGTGGCAACGCGGGTTCGGCGCGGGCTCGACGCTCGGCGAAGGAAATGCCAACGGCGACGGCGTAGTCGACGCCGCTGACCTCGAAATCTGGAAGGCTCAGTACGGCCAGTCTTCTGTAACGGTTGCCGTCGGTGCGGTGCCCGAGCCTTCGACTTGCCTGTTGGGCGCGATTGGCTTGGTTGTATCTCTGGGCGTCGTTCGTCGCCGCTCGTAGCAGTGCATCGATTCAGCAATTGAAACCCCAATTCAAATTTCCAGCATCGCCTAAACATCTTTGGAAGGGTTTGTCTAATGAAACTAAAAGTTCGGTACGCGCTCGCGGCCCTTGCCGCGCTGGGGCTCGCTGCCCCAGCCAGTGCGGCGGTGGTCCACAGCAATCCGATTACAGGTTCCAATCCGGGACTAGTGAGCCCCTACACGACCGGGCAAACGGTGGCGGCCAATTTGTCCGCTTCGGGTATTGGCCATGGTGCGGGCGCCACGGGCTCGAGCGCCAACGACCGCTACGCCGCCAACTCCTGGAATTCGGCTAGCCTCGACAACACGGCTTACTTCGATTGGACGCTCACGCCATCGAGCGGGTTTTCCATCGACTTCGCGTCGTTGACCGGCAATTGGCAGCGGTCGAGCACCGGGCCTAGCTCCTACTCGCTGCGATCCTCGCTCGACGGTTATGGAGCGGACCTCGTCGCAGGCTCCATCGGCGGATCAGGGACGGCCGAAGCTTTTAATCTGAGCTTGGCTTCCGCGACGTTGAACTCCGTCGTCGCCCCGATCACGTTCCGCCTCTACGCCTGGGGGACGACGAATGCCGCGGGAACGTTCAGCATCAACGATTTTTCGTTCGATGCGGCGATTGCCGCCGTGGCGACGGGAAACAACTCGGTCATCACCGGCCCTGTTCCGCAGTCGTTTGGTCGCGTGATGGTCGGGCAAACGCCGTCGATCAATTTCAATCTCAGCAAAATCGGCAGCGATGCGACGACCTATGCGGCGACGCCGAACAACAGCGGCGTCGTCGTGACCGCGGACGGAGCGATTGCCAGCGGCAGTCAGAGTGAGAACGTCTCGCTGCAGCTGCAGAACAACGCCAATGGTTCCGCCAGCACCGGGCTCAAAGCGTTCTCCGTGGCAGTCGACAATTTGGCTGCTACGAGCGCTGCCGCCGGCCAAGGCTCAGCAGATCCTAACGATGCAGTCGCCGTTTCAGCGACTGTCGTGGCGAACCGCGTGCTCGCCGCCTCGCAGGTCGATCTGGGAAGCGTGATCGTCGGCGCCGCGACTCCGTCGCAACTTACGACCGTCACCACCACGGGCGACGACAATAACAACACCCGCGTGACGCTCGACGGCGGTTCGGCGACCGATGGTTTCGTCACGGTAGCGGCCGCCGCTACGCAGCTGTTCGACGATTCGGCGGACTCGACGCCTCGCGGCGTTGCCGGAACGTTTGCCACGGCTGGCGCCAAAAGCGGCAGCGTCGCCCTTGCTGTGACGGGCGAAGGTCTCGCTGGCGAAGCGGTGCAGGGCACGGCAGTCGACTACGTCGCTACGGCGTTCGATCCCAGCGCCGCCGCTTTCTTGTCGAATGCCGGCACGACGCTGACGCTCGACTTCGGCACGCTGCTCCAGGGAAGCGGCGTTCATGCGCTTGGCGACGCGATCTACAACGCGCTGCAGACGTTGGACTACACGGCGGGGCTTGACCTCGATTCAGTGCTTGGCAGCGGCGACCAGAGCGTGCTATCGGCCGACTTGGTCAGTGGAGCGTTTACAAACCGCGCTGCGGGACAAGCGAACGCCTTCGACTTCCTCGCGTCCTTCGATGCCAATGCTCCGCTCGGCACGTACTCGACGACATACACGCTCGGATTCTCGGATGCCGACGGCATAGCCGGCGCCAGTTCGTTCGGCGCTCAGCAGCTGACGCTGCAGTTGACCGGCACGGTCGGCGTCCCCGAGCCGTCGACGTTTGTCATGGGGCTTGCCGGTTGCGTGGCATTGCTCCGCTGCCGACGGATGCTGGCATAGCCTGCAGCTTTGATTTCTTGAACGCCGCCGCACTCAGCAATGCGTGCGGCGGCGTTTTCTTTAGTGCGATTTCCCGCGTTTTTCGGATCAGTGCTGGGCAATGCGCCGATTAGATCATTGCCACGCACGACGTCGACCGCGTCGACGCCTCACGTTTTGGAGCATTGTAGTTCGCTATGTTCATTTGCCGGTTCCGCGCTATCGTTACGTTCCTCGCCCTTGTTTGCTTAACTGTTGCCGCCGCCCACGCGCAATACAATCCGCCGGCGAGCTACTACAACTCGGCGACCGGCACGGGCGCGACTCTTAAAAGCCAGCTGCAGACCATCGTCAGCAGCATGACCGGCATCAACTACGGCAATGCTCGTTACTCGGCGCTGGCGACTGATGCGGATCCCAATTCTCCCAACAAGATTCTACTGATCTATAACCGGGCGTCAGTTGCAGCCACATGGGATGAGGGAGCGACATGGAATCGCGAGCATATCTGGCCGGTCTCTCGCTTGGGCGTCGGCGATCCCAGCAATTCGACCACTAGCGCGGCAAGCGACCAGTTTAACCTGCGTCCAGCGAACCCGAGCATCAACTCTTCTCGTGGTAATGCGCCCTTCGGTACTGACAGCAAGACCGGCGCCTATGGCAACAACGGGGCGTATTTCTACCCTGGCGATGCAGATGCCGGCGACGTAGCTCGCGCCCAGTTCTACATGGCGACGCGCTACAGCCAGTTGACATTGACGGACAATACGCCGTCGGGGACGCAGATGGGCGACCTCTCGTCGCTGCTCAACTACCATTTCCGCGACGTTCCGGATGCGTTCGAGCAACGTCGAAACCATGCCATCTATGGACTCGCTGGCGAGAATAGCCCGGCAATCACGAACTCTTACGCTCAGAAGAATCGGAACCCGTACGTCGATCACCCAGAGTTTGTGTGGTCGGTGTTCGTCGACCAGATGAATGATAGTAGTATTTCGATTCAGGGAGGAACTTCCACGGGCGGCGGCGGATCGGCCCTCGATCTCGATTTTGGTCGCGTCCTCGTGGGTGCCGCGGTTCCTGCGAATCGCTCGGTGACGCTTAACAAAGCCGGCCTCGACGGCACCTACTTTCAAGTGACGCCTACGGGCAATGCGACTAGTTCGTTAACGGGCCGCTACAACGCCTTCCACAACTCGACGACCGACTCCAAGGTCGTCAGCATCGGCGTGACCGGCGGCACTGCAACTCCCGGCCTCAAAAATGGCCAAGTGACGATCGACAACCTCGACATCACGACGCAGGGCGGCCTCGGCGTCGGCGCCAACGACGCTAACGACGTGATCACGACCAAACTGAGCGTGCTCGATCACGCCAATCCGTCGTTCAACGGCGTGAGCGACGTCAATCATCTCGCATATGACTTTGGTACGGTGGCACTAGGAAGCGCCGCCCCTGTGTTTAGCTTTGATCTCTTCAACCTGGGCGCCAACAGCGGGTTTACGGCCGGTTTGGATCTCGATGGAGTGAGCGGCGCCGGCAACGTAGCCGCATTCTCAACGACCCTCGCGAGCTTCACGGCGTTGGTGGCCGCCAACAGCAACAATTTCTCCGCATCGCTGAGCACGTCGACGTTGGGGGCGTTCTCGGCGACTTACACGTTGAACTTCTCCGATGAGAATCTGCCGGGCGCGGCGTCGGTCGCTCCGCTGACTTTGTCGCTGACCGGCATGGTGGCTGCGGCGACTCAATCGGCGGATTTCAACAACGACGGGCTTGTGGATGGCGCCGATTTTCTCGTCTGGCAACGAGGTTTCGGAGGCGCCGGCGGAGCACCCGACGGCGACGCGAATGGCGACGGCCTCATCGATGCGGCCGACCTAGTGATCTGGAAGGGACAAGCTGGGGCGGCAACCGTAGTTGCCACGACCGTACCTGAACCTCAAGCGGTCGTATTGGCAATCTTCATGGCGGCATCCGCCGCGTGGTCGCATCGCCGGACAATTCGCGGCATCGTGCGCGAGCAAATCGGCGTTCTCTCTGAATATTGATCAAGCTTGGACCATTTTGCGACCTACCGCCTGACACAATTGTTGCGGTAACGGTGCAGTGGTCGTATGCGAGCTGCCATTTCCAATCGCGGGCTTGCGCGACGCGTGCGCCGTGCGGTGTTAGCGCTGCCAAGTCGCTCACGATCGAACTTACGATTCGCAGAGGCGCTTCGCTATGGGGAAAAGATTGAAAGCCAATCGTAACAACACTCGCCGTCGCGGTGGCGAGAAGCCGTACCCGTGCCCTGGATTCACGCTCGTCGAACTGTTAGTCGTCATCGCTATCATCGGCGTACTGATCGCGCTGTTGCTGCCAGCCGTCCAGGCGGCGCGGGAAGCGGCGCGCCGCTCTCAGTGCGCGAATAATATCCGCCAGCTGGCTATCTCCGCGCAGGACTATCACGGCGCGAAGAATGAATTCCCGCTTGGCATGGAGATGATGCCCGGGCTGAACACAACCCGAGCGACGATGTTCGTGCGGCTGCTTCCTTATGTTGAGCAAAACGCTCTCTACCAGAAGTGGGATTTCAACCCGACTGGTGCGGGCCAGTTCCCATCGAAGAGCATTACAAACAGTGTCGCTACCTCGCTCGCGGCTACGCTCATTCCGAGCTTCGTCTGTCCGTCGGATCAGTTTGCAGAGAACCCCTATCTGCTGCCAGGCGGCGCTCCGCAGGCCTTTCCTGCGCAAACGGCCGCCGGCGCCGCTACCGGCTACTACTCTGGAACTAGCTACGCCGGCAATTACGGCGAGGGCTCGTACTACACGCAGTACTCGCAATTCCGCATTCGCCCCAGCGGCATCTTTTTTCTCACGGGGCCAGACGCCACGTTAACCACCGGCCTGCACGTGTTGGCAGACGACCATCGCAATCTCCCGCCGGTGAGAATCGCAGCCGTGACGGACGGAACCTCTTCGACGCTCATGTTTGGCGAGAAGTTTCACTACGACGAGTTCTTCGATAGTTGGACCAGCGGCAACAGCGGGTTGAAGATGCATCAGGTCTCCGCATGGGCTTGGACTGGCGGTATGAAAGGGACCGCTCACATTTTTGGATCATCGGCCGTGCCCATCAACCAAACGGCTCGTCACTACACGAGCTCGCCGAACGACATCCAAGCTCAGGATCGCCGCTTCAATGGTTGGGGCAGCGGCCATGTCGGCGGCGTGACATTTGCGTTCTGCGACAGCTCCGTCCGTTTCATCGCCGACGCGATCGACCAAGTGACGCTCGTCGGGCTCTCCACGCGGGCGGGCGAAGAGATCGTGCAATCCAGCCCCTAAGTGATTGAAGTTGAATTCAACCATTAGCGAGACGATCCGTGAAATTGGCGACGCCGTGCACGACCTTCCAACGACCGTTCGTTATCGCGATAGCGATTGCCGCCATTTCCTGCGGCTGTAGCGACCGCGAGTACGAGATCGCTGAAGTCGAAGGCGTTGTGACGATTAACGGCCGCCCTGGCGACGGCATTCGGGTCGAATACGCACCCGACGGCTCCCAAGACGGTAAAGGCCCCTCTTCGACGGCGGAGACGGACGACCAAGGCCGCTTTCAGCTGCAGTTCTACGATGACGACATCGGCTCGATGCAACGAGGCGCAGCCGTCGGCTGGCATCCAATCGTCGTCACCGACCGGCGCCTCGCAGAATCCGCAACAGGGCGCAACCTCAGAATGCGCTTACCCGCAGAATACATGTCAATTGGATCGACCCCGCTGAAGCGCGAAGTTGTCTCAGGTAAGCAGTCCCACGAAATCACGATCCCTTAAGCAAATTAGTGAACGCAGCAGGCTCGGCGTTCATTAACAGACTCTTCGCGCAATCGCAACCAAGCGTCGATTACACTCTCATGAATCTCTCCTTGCGAGGCGGCCCACACGTTATAAGGCTTCCTGAATATGGCGCCGGTAGTGTCTGACAAGACGTCAGCGACAGGACTTCTGCATGCGTACGCTTCGATTCCGGCAGCTGGCCGGGGAGAAGCGTACAACGAACGCATATCGCATGTGACGGACGCCCAAGAACGCCTTGGCAAAGTTGCAGGGCGTCAACTATCGATGGCCGAGAGTGAGTCTGATGCAACTAAGTCGGTGCTGCTGGTGGCGTCCAGTTCGCCCACCCGAACTCACTTTCGCGAGTTGATCGCGAAAGGAGGATACCGCGTCGCTGCGGTTTCGAGCGCCAACGAAGCATTGCGTTTGCTGCGGATCGAGGTCTTCGCCCTCGCCGTCGTTCACGAGGTCGACGACAAAACGCCGTCGAGGCTAAGCCGCGAAATGAAGTCGCTCACGGACGAAGACTTGCGGCCGCCACTGCCGGTGGTACTGCTCGCATCGACGTTCGATCCTGATTACGCGGTCCGTTGCCTACGGGCCGGATCGGACGATTACATTACCGGCCCGCACCTCGAACCACGCGTGCTCCTCGCGAGACTCGAAGCCGTATTACGTTCTTACCGTCGGCAAAGCACGGAGCGAGAACGCGAAAGGAAACTGCCCGCCCATGTTGGCGACATCATGATCGATCCCGAGCGATTCCGCGTCGAAGTCGACGGCAGCGCGGTTGAAGTGACTCGCATCCAGTTCATGCTGCTTTACGCAATGGCCAGCCAGCCCGATCGCACGTTCACGCGCACACAACTGCGCGGGATCGTTGCCGAGCAAGGCGGCAATCTAGACGACGGATCGATCAAGTCGCATATTCACCATCTTCGCCGACGTCTCGGAGTCGCCGGAAGGCAGATCGAAACGGTGCGCGGACACGGGTATCGCTTAGTTGAATAAAACAAGTGGTTGAACAATTTGCCGGCGATGCCGAGTATGTCGCCGAGCGCGGCGATTACGAGTGCAAAAGAGGGCGCGGCCTAACAACACGGCGGAGGCCCAACCTAATCGTAAGCTGATTACAATTCGCCGCGTCTTACTGCTGCCGCGCGTTCCCAAATTCGGGCCGTCATTTCTTCCGACGCCGAGGAGGTGACGGCGTCCATGAGACGTTGAAATTCAGCGGGCGACAGCAAAGCGAAGTCAGCGGCCCGTAGGTCGGCGCTTACTTGAGCGATGAACTTCGCTTCGTCCCTCGATTGAACATCGAGCACTTGCCCGAGGAACGGAACGAAGATGGCGTCAGTGATCGTCGCTGCTGGATCGACTAGTGCTTGCATGGCTCCCTCGCGGTGTGAAAAGATCGCTGCGACGGGCCGGTCCACCGGGGCGGCGGCCGATGTCGAGCTCAGCTGAATGCAAGCATAAGCGGCGAATATGAAGAACTCTCGCGAATCGCCGAAGCCCAAGAAAGCGGGCTGCCAGTGACTCGCCGCTTTCTTCACGGCCTTCACCCGCCTGCAAACAGCGTGGCGGCCCCTGAGATTGCGATTGGCACGAACCCCAGAAACCGCCGCGCTGAGCAACGCGGCGCGTTTCGCTGGAGGAGTTCCCAAAACAAGGTCGGAGAGGGAACGGCGAAACGGCGCAGCTGAACGCTACTTCAAAGAGGTTAAGGCGTAGTTTGGAGGCGCTGAAAACGGCGCTGCAGTAGTCATCTGCAGCAGCGCTCTGGCATAGAGGTAAACCGGGTTCACCGGATCGAATCCTCGGCACTCGGTGCATTCGCCCGAGCCGATGCAGACGCTGCACTGGCGTTTTGATCCGCGCGGGCCAAGGCAAGGTTTTGATCCACGCCCGCCGCATGCACGGCAGCAACCCGTATCGTAACAGTCTTTGCAAACGCTCATGCGGAGCCTCAGCGGAAGAAAATCGATCGCTCCAGCGAGGTCGCATGCTCGCTGGAGGATTTAATGCGAAGAGTGAAACGCGGCGATTTGACGGTTCGCTGGGCGTTTGCCAGATGCACTGCGTTAGCTGGAGGATAGACGCCAACTGTTAAGGCAGAGTTCAGAAGATGCGAATTCTACGGCATGCAGTTTCGCGGGATTCCTCAATCGAGCCTCCGCTCCAGCATTGACTGCTGCGGATATCTCGGCCATGACGATGTCCGTCACGTCGACTGCCTTGAGAAATGCAATTCGATCTTTGTTGCAGTGCGCACTCTCTCGGCGTGTGTAAACGACGACAGCCACCGCGATTGCGGTGGCTGTCGCTCGCGTTGCATGAATTACGACTGACGAAGCGAGTCGACTTAAGATCGTCGCCGTGCGAACATTGCGGCGGCTAGAGCCGTGGCGGCTAGCGCAATCGCGGTCGGCTCGGGTACGGCGGAGATTGGCGGGGTCGAGCCGACGCCGAAGTTGGCGCTCCAAGCCGCGAGGTCGAGATCGTTCACCGCTCCGTCGCCGTTGGCGTCGCCATCGCCGAGCAGGGCGCCGGTAGCGAGGCCGAAGCCGCGTTGCCAGATCAGGAAGTCGGCGCCGTCGACGAACGTGTCAGCGTTGAAGTCGGCGTTGACTGGCGGTGCAATGGCGGTGATTTCATACGAGATCGGCGTGCTGAGTTGGAAACCCTTGAGCGCCCATGCGCCGACGTCAGTCTTCAGGGTCAGCGGCACGTCGCCGCCCGCGGGGCTAAACGTCGCGCTGAGCGTGTTGGTGATCGGGATATTGCTGACGACCGTGCCGGTGGAGGTGCCGAATCCCCACGTGTTGGTGCCATCGGACAGGGTGGCGCCTTCCGTGCCGATGTCGAGGCTATTCGAACGGAAAGCCGTGAAGCGAGTGGTCCCGGTGGAAATCGGCGTGAAACTGAACAATCCCGTCGGCGTTCCGCCCCACACGAAGTTGCTGGCAGTGATTGCGCTGAAGTTCAGCTGTTCACCGGCGTCGAGATTTCCGTAGTTTTGGTTGGCGGTGTTGGCGATCGCCAACCCGTTGCCGGTGTTGCCGTTGGCGGTGATGAGGTTCATGCCGTTGGCCGACGCAATGGTAAACAGAATGTCGTAGCTCAGCGTCACGCCGGTGGGAACCCCATTGCCGTTAAGCCAGTCGTCGGCCGTATCGGCCGTGGCATCAGCGCCGACGGATGTGGCGTTGCCAGTGATCGTGACGTGGCCGCTGACCGTCGTGCTCGACCCCGTGGGTGAGGAGCCGGGGCCATTCGGGGTGCGAATGCTGCCGGTAAGCCCATTCGACGGGCCGATGGTGTATTGGGTGCCGTCGGTGGAGTTGGTCGAGCCGGTGAAGAACGGCGAGCCGGCGGAAGTCGTGGTGCTGAACTGGTCGTGGCTGTGGTTCGAGAAGCCACGGCCGGTGATCGTAATGGCTTGGGCGGGCGTGACGGCGACGCCAGCGAGCCATCCAGTGAGCAGAGCGATGAGTGCGGGCGAGAGAAGGGGACGACGCATGAGGGGAGGATCCTGGGTAGTGACTGGCGAGTGGTGACTGATGACTAGTTTGCAGAGAGATGGGGGACGCTCGGCTACTGGCCGTTGCCTTCGGCGTCGTTCGCGTAGAGCGGCGGATCGTCGCCGGCGATGGTGCTTTGGGCGCGCCAGATGGCGAGATCGACGCCGTCGCTGATGAACTCGGCCGAGCCATCGCACTTCGAGGCGTTGACGCCGCCTGCATGAGTGCTGCGAGACGCTAAGACATACTGTCCCTGATTGGCGGCGCCTTTCTTGGGCAAGCAGGGCGCTAAATGGCCGTTGTCTAGGGAGCAGACAGTGACGTCAGGCGCTGCGGAATTCGGGGCCATCCGGGTCATGATTTGATATGAGCCCGGCGCGAAGATCCACACCCGCGAACGTCGATCCGCGTCGTCCGATTCTACGGATGGAACTTGGCGCATCTCCAACTGCAGGAACGTGTTGCTCAGACCATCGCTGATCTGCTTGAAGTTGATCTGTTGCCCGGAGTTATCTTGCTCCTTGTTGGTTGCGTTCGGATCTTTGCCGAAACGCCAGAATTCCATCTGGGCTTGGCTGGCCGTCATGCCGGGAACAGCGAGGCTAGGATTCGCCCAAAACGGTCCGCGACGGGCGGCATCGACGGCAAGTTGGGAGAATGTGCCGTAACCGTAGTTGAATCCGTAATTCGATTTGCGATCACCTCCTTTATCTTTTCCGCCAGCAGCATGGATTTGCGATTCATCGCTGGTGCAGTGGAGCATCGGCTCCGGCCGTGAGAGTAACTCAAGATTCTTCGTGGCTGTTGGGGCGACGGTGAAGTCATATGCCGCGCGGACCGTTGAGCCTTCCATGAAAGGCAGGAGTTGAATGTACATCTGTGAGCGATGCTTCACTTGCGACGGCGGACCGTTAATGTCGACCGGCAGGTAGCGGAACGCGTCGTGATGATTCTGCATCGCCAGCGCAAGCTGCTTAAAGTTGTTCAAGCATTGGCTGCGGCGGGCGGCCTCGCGGGCGGCTTGCACGGCTGGCAGCAACAGCGCCACGAGGACGCCGATGATGGCGATCACGACCAGCAGTTCGACTAACGTAAACCCGGAAAGGCGGCGTTGGCGCCCGATCACTGGCATCGATTCATTCCTCGTTATGGCCTCGCACGGCAAGGCGGGGCCTCGCTCTCGGCCGGCCCCCTTATGCCAGTGACGTGCCAAACGGCGGCTGGGGCGTGATTTTTGCGGGAAGCGCTGCAAACAAATGCGCAATGACAAGAGAAAAGACGAGTAAGCTAGCTCGCGAATATGTTCGACAACGGGCGTTTTGCCCAGCAAATAGCGTAGTTTGCCGGGAAAAGGCGGGTTGAAGGGTTTTCCCCAGCGCCTGGTGAGAGGGAATGGGCGCCAGCATCCGGGCGCCGCGATGGAAACCGGATAGTCATCATCAGCCACGGGTGGTCCGTGTTATATGACGGTCGCCCGTCTTCTGTACAGGCTGATATCCCTCTCAAGAGGGCATCAGTCGCGGGAAGTTGTCGCTAAATACGCCTTCGCCAGGCGATTACTTCTTCGCGATGGGAGCGACGGTGGGGCGGCGGGTTGATTCGCCCTCAAATAGCGCGGCGCTTTTGGGTTCGAGCAGTTTGGCTCCGTCGAACTGATCGGGGCCGAAGATCCAATCGAAGCAGGCCCCCAGCACTCCGGCGAGCTTCGGCATTTGCAGGCCAGTGATCGACGGGCAGAAGAACTCGGCCGGCGGTTCGATGTTCATCGCGCAGATCGAAAGTTCTTTGCCGACATGCACGCCCCGTTCCCAACTCGCACGCATCATGCCGATGGCGGCAGGGCAAGTGGTGCCGACAAGGGCTGTTGCTTCAACCTGGCCGTTGTCGAGCAGTCGCGACATTAGCTTGTAGGCGGCGATCGTCGGGTCGGTGTAGGGAGCGGCGGGGTTGTCCCACAGGCGACCGGCGATTCCCTTGCGTTCGATCCATTGCCGCCAGATTTCGATGCGGCGGCGAATCTCGGCGTTTTGGTTCTGGGTGTTGACGCAATCGATTTGCCGGTGCCCCAGGTCGTAAAGGTGGTTAAGCACCTTCTGGATGCTGGCTTGCGAGAAGAGGCGGATCGACCTGATGCCGACGTCGGAGTAATCGCCGTCGAGCATCACGATCTTTTTGGCTTTGAACGCATCGATCAGCCGCGGCGGAATCGGTTCGCCGGACGGAATGACGATCGCGCCGCGAGCCTGGGCGGCTGCTTCGACGATAGTGCTTTCATCCCAGTGGACGAACTGCACCGGCCGCAGGCGGACTTCGCGTTCGTCGGCGAACTCAGAGACCATACCGCGAAGCTGCGTCAGGTAGGTTGACGCATAGGCGGGATAGAGGAGCACTACCTCCGCAGGGCGGGTCCGCTTGGCGTACGACGGGTGGACGTCGAGGGCGCCGGACGGATGACGAGTGAGCACTTTCAGCTCAAGTAATTCAGAGACGGCCCGGCGAGCCGTCATATAGCTAACGCCGGTATCCTCGGCGATCTTCCTCTCGCCAGGGATGCTGCTAAGCAGGTAGTCGCCTTCGTCGATGCGACGCTGGATGACGGACATCACCTCCGTGTATTTGGCTGGGGCGGGCATGCGTGCGTCGCGAAAGGCGGAATAAGTTCGGTGCTCGTTAATTCGGGGTTGGCAACTCACGGGACCGCTAGCGTCGCAGCGGGCGTGAGTGAATTTGCAATGTGCGGCTGCCGGGCGTTCCTGCGAAACAACCGGCTAATGCCGACGGCGTAGCTACGCGGCGGCCGTAGAAAGCGTATCTCAGAAAAGAGCGATAGAACCGTTGACACCCTCTTTTTCTTAGCATAGCATGAACGCTACAGGTTGCAAGGATGAGGCAACCTACTTCTCCGATATCGTCTTGATCGAAAATTTTAAGTCGACTCTTTTCCTCCAAGTTCTCGCTCGCTATTCGTCGCATCGGCTCTCATTTGCGTGTGCAATTGGCGGCGGTTTGACCTCGTTCGGCTGATACCAACGTTTTTCATTTCCAGACGCGATTGATCGCGTCTCGACCTCTTCCGTCAACACTCCTCTCATCACTCTTGAACACCTTCGAAGGGAGAAAGATCCAATGATGAAGTCTTTGCGTCGCTGCGCCTTGATGGCAGCGCTTGGCAGTATGTTGCTGTCGGGAGTCGCCCAGGCAGATGCGCTGATTACCAACTTCGATAACTTCGTTTCCGACGCGCTCTATCCGTCGTGGGCGCTGCCGTCGAGCACGGTCGTCTCCGGCCCCACGAGCTACAACATCACGGCGACGGGCTACGGCAGCAATTACAAGTACATCGGTTTTCCGGAGATCGTCGGCGCCGGCAACAACACGATCGAGCTGACCGTCAACTTGAGCGGCCCTGCGGCTGCCGACGGCATGCTGGGCCCGATCATCGGCCTCATCGACGGCGACGGCACGCACGTCAACTACGCTTGGTACGGACAAACGTTGGGCAGCCACGTATTGACGATGCCTGTCGATTCGCCGACGTGGACTGCCGTGGCGGGTTCGACGCCAGGGCTCGACCTCAACACGCTCACGCACATGCACATGCAACTCGATCCGGGCGGTTTTGCATCGCAAGGGCAGTACACAATCCAATGGCAAAACCTGCGGTTGACCAACGTGGTGCCTGAGCCGGCGACGTTGACGCTGGCCGCGTGCGCCGGGGCCTTGGTGCTGGGTTGCCGCCGCCAACGGGCGAAGCAGTAGGACTCATCGGCGGCCGCCGTGCACTGCTGCTGGGGGCACGCAGTGCACGGCGCGCCGTTGTTGCAAAACAAGTTCGGGATTCTACGAGACGGGGATGCGACTCACATGAAGAACCTGCTCACTCTCATCGCTATCGGCGCGGCCGCCTGCTTGTCGTTGTCGCAGGGCGGAACGGCGCGAGCCGATGTGCAGATTACTAGCTTCGACTTAGGCTTCTACTTCGAAAACGACCTCTACGCCTCGTGGAAATCGCCTTCGGCGGTAATCGACTATGGCGCCACGAGCTACAACGTTACCGCCACAGGTTACGGCAGCAATTGGGCCTATATCGGCGCGTCGCCGATTCAAGGCGCCGGCAACACGCACATTCGGCTCGATGTGACGCTCGAAGGACCGCCGGCCGCCGAGGCTAAATTGGGACCGATCATCACGCTCGTCGATTCGGACGGCACTCGTAACAACTACGCCTGGTTTGGCCAATTGCTCGGCAACAACATCCTTACCTTGCCGATTACGTCGCCGACGTGGGTCGAGGCGCCCGGAACGACTCCCGGGCTCAATCTCAACGCGATCGATCATTTGCATTTGCAGATCGACCCGGGCGAGTTCGGCACGCAAGGCGCCTACACGGTGCGTTGGAACGATCTGAGTTTGATCACGCAGGCTGGCGTGCCGGGTGATTTCAACAGCGATAGCCGCGTCGATGGGGCTGACTTCCTCGTCTGGCAGCGCGGCGGATCGCCGACGGCGCTCAGTCAGGCGGACTTGGCGACTTGGAAGGCTAACTTCGGAACTGGAGCGGCAGCGCCCGCTGTGGCGGCCGTGCCCGAGCCGGCGACATTCGGTTTGTTGGCGGTCGCTGGGTTCGCGTTGTACAGCTTTGGCCGGTCGCAGCGAGTCGCGCGCTAACGTGCGAATGGCGAGCAAGCGGGATTGCAGAGGAGTTGCATATGTCCAAACGAATCAATAACGGTTTGCGAATTGCCCAGCGGAGCGGCGGCTTCACGCTCGTGGAACTGCTGGTGGTGATCGCCATCATCGGCGTCTTGGTGGCGCTCTTGCTGCCTGCGGTGCAAGCGGCGCGCGAGGCGGCGAGGCGCTCGCAGTGCACGAACAACCTGAAGAATATCGGGTTGGCTTGTCTGAATCACCATGACGCGAAGAAGTGCTTTCCGCAGAGTATTCCGCATGTGAATGGCTGGGACAACTTCACCGCCGAGTGCGGCGGCAGCAATTCTGTCGTGCAAGAGACCGTGCCGAGACCAGCGCCGGGCTTTAACGGCAAGGGTTGGATTGTCGACATCCTGCCTTACATCGAGCAGCAGTCTTCCCATGCTCAGATTGTTGCCAATTACGTTTGTCCTACGGGTGTGGACTTTCGTGCCCGTGCTACCATCGGCTTTGGGATGGGCAACTTGGTGATTCGCCCAATTGTTTCCACTCAGCTTCCGATATTGAGTTGCCCTTCAGACGACTCGGCTGCGCCGTCGGATGGCCAGCAATGGTACTGGAACACTCAGCCAGGTACGATTACCGCGACGACAAGTTATAAGGGGTGCATCGGCGATTCGCTGCTTTCGGTGGCCGCTGAACGTTGTAGCACCGGCGTCGATCCCCCCGCCAGCAACATCAGCGGCTCGCCGGATACTCACAACACGATGTCGAACAACGGCATCTTCCAGCGAGCCAGCATCTGGCGGCCGATGAACATGAAAAACATCACCGACGGCGGCAGTAACACATTCCTGGCCGGCGAGAACGTCGTCTTTACCGATTACCACTCGGCGGCGTTCTTCTCTGACGGCGACTGGGCGACTTGCAGCATCCCGCTGAACTACCTGCCGATTCAGCTACCCCCAGAGAGTTTCAAGGATACGACGATTTCGAAATCGGTCCGCGGCTTCAAGAGCATGCACGCCGGAGGCGCCCAGTTCGTGATGGCCGACGGCTCGGTGCAGTTCATCCAAGAGGGGATCGATATGCTGAGCTATCGCGCCCTCTCGACGCGCGACGGCGGCGAAGTCGCCCGGCTGCCGTAGTTAGCAACAGGAACCTAGCGAGGGCTCGGCGTGCGCCAGTTCAGCAACTCGTTCGTTTATCCCGCGTTGATGTTGTCGACCGTGCTCCTCGGTTGCGGCGGCACGAGCAACCAAGCGACCGTCGATGGCGTCGTTACGCTCGAAGGCGCCCCGGTTCCTTCGGGTTCAATCTCGTTCGTCCCTGCGAGCGGTGGGACGCAGTCGTACGCGATGAGCGACGCGTCGGGCAACTACGAGGTCTACACCGGCCGCGAGGCGGGCCTCAAGCCGGGCGAGTACAACGTGACGATCGTAGCCCGCGAGCGTCCGGCGGTGAATCAGACCGAATTGGGCGGCCCGGCGCCGGCCGGGGCGGCGATCACGCCCGCCTGGTACGCGTCGCCGGAAACGTCGGGGCTAAAATTTACTGTCGCGCCCGGGGCGAATGAGATTAACCTGGAGTTGTCGAAGCAAGCTCCCGCCGGCTGGCGCGAGCCGGCGAAGCGACGGTAAACGACTCCTCAACTCTCCGCGCGCCCTCTCTGATTGGCAACGCCCCTTTGAGCCGACTCCTCCGATCGCTGTCGATGTTTGCAGCGCTGCTACTAGCAGCGTCGCCGCGCGTCGCCGTCGCGGCCGATCCGGTCAAGACGAATCCAGCGAAGGTCTACATGCACTACATGCCGTGGTTTGAAACCCCGGCGACGCTCGGCGGCAGTGCGTGGGGCTGGCACTGGAAGATGAACAACAAGAATCCCAACGTCGTGGATTCGGAGGGGCGTCGCCAAATCGCCGCCCACTACTATCCGAAGATCGGCCCGTACGCCTCTCGCGACGCCGACGTCATCGAGTATCACCTGCTGCTGATGAAGATGAGCGGCGTCGACGGCGTCATGGTCAATTGGTACGGCGTGCAGGGCTCGAACGGCGACATTAACGACCTGCTGACGAGTTCGAACGCGATTATCGCCCAGACGAACGATTTCGGTCTCGACTACAATGTCGTTCTCGAGGATCGCTTCTCGACGAATATCAATCAGGCCAAGGCAAACATCGCTTATCTGCGCGACAATTACTTCAACGATCCGAACTACATTCGCATCAACGCCGACAACGACCCGCTATTGAACGTTTTTGGGCCGATCACGTTTCAGCAGCCGGCGCAATGGACGGAGATTTTGGGACAAGCTGGCGAGCCGGTCGATTTCCAGACGCTGTGGTACGAGCGGAACGATGCGGGAGCGAACGCCGACGGCGAGTATGCGTGGATCTATCAAGACGCCACCCGCACGTACGATCAGCACGTTGAAGACTTTTACAAGTTCCGCGCGACGGCGGCGGGATCGTATGGCGGCGTCGCGTTCCCTGGCTTCAACGACTACTACGTCCAAGGGGGCGTCGGCGACATTATTCCGTTCGACATTCCGCACAACAATGGTGCGGTGCTCGACCGGACGCTGAGCCTCGCCAACCAGTACGCGAGCAAGCTCGACTTCGTGCAGCTTGCGACCTGGAACGACTTCGGCGAAGGAACGATGTTCGAACCGACGGTTGAAACCGGGTACGACTATTTGTTGAAGCTGCAAGATTTCACCGGCGTCGAGTATGGCGAAGCGGAACTGGAGTTGGTCTTTCAGCTCTATCGAGCGCGGAAGGCGTATGCGGGCGACGCCGCGAAGCAAAGCCTGCTCGACAATGCGGCGACGCTATTGAATGATCTACAGATTGGCGACGCGCGGTCGATCATCGACAACCTGCTGCCGCCGGGCGATTTTGACGGCAACGGCACGGTCGACGGCGCTGACTTTCTGGTCTGGCAGCGCGAGAATGGCAGTACGGGATACTACCCGCTCAAGCAGAAAGCCGCCGATGGGAACGCCGACGGCGTTGTGAACGACGCTGATCTGGAGTTGTGGCGGCAGTACTTTGGGTTTGTGAGCACAAGCATTGGGGCAGCGACTGCTGCGTCGGTGCCGGAGCCAGCGACGCTGCCGCTTCTTCTCACGGCGGCCGCTTTCTGCGGATTACGCCGACGCCGCTAAGACTTGGCGAACGTCGCGGCTGCATTCCTAGCCCCGGGCTCCGCCCGGGGGTGCAGTACGAGCGACTCGGCCCTTTGGAATGGCAACCGACCCCCGGGCGGAGCCCGGGGCTAGAGGCAAGGCGTCCAAGCCCGTGCGGCCACTCCAGCCGCGGTTTCTATAAATCGATGCCTCGACGGGGATCCGCGCGACCCCCGGCCCCGCGACCTGGGTTGAGAACGGAGAGGCGCTTCGGCGGAATGAAGAAACGGCCTGTGTACCCGCCGAATTGAGGATCATCGAGATGGATTTTGCCTGCGCGTCGTTACCACCGGAACAACCGGACGGTCGCGGCGGCCATTTCTCGATCCAATCGACGACGGCAAACCGCAGCACGGCGAAAGTTGACATAAGCTTGCCAATGTCCCTCAGGCTTTTCCCCGTCAGAGATCCGTAACGACTCAGCAGCGAGCCGCTACCGATGATCGAAACTTCCGCCGTCGACGATGACTACGCCGCCGTTGGCGGCGCAGTCTGCGAACTCGATGACGCTATCGAGCGTTGCGGCAGCTGCAGCACGCCCGTGATGCTGCGGCGGCCGAGCGTCTCGGCGCCCGCTAGCCCGTGGCTCTGCCGGCGGTGCGGTTCGGTTTTCTTTGCGCGACCGCAAGAGAAAGACGGCAAGCTCCTGCGCGGCGTCGCCAAGCCGATCTGCTACCACGAAGTGATGCGCGAGCTGAACGTTCACCTCGGCGCCGGGGCGCAAACGGCGAGCAAGCGCGATGTGATGCGACTGGTGGAGTGCTTCGCCAATCGCAAATTCATGGGGACCGACACGCGTGCTCAGCGGCGGCATATCGTCGCGGCGCCTGTGACGGTGATTCCGCTCAGCGGCGATTTGCGGATCACGGCCCCGGCGGAGCGGGTGCTGACGCTCAATGTCTCCGGGGGAGGCGCGGCGCTGTTTCATACGCGACGGATCCCGCAACCGTATCTCGCAATTGACTTCACTTACGCCGGCGTCAATTTGCTGCCGGTCGTTCTGGAAACGACCCGCGTTCGCCAGGTGGCCAACTCGTATGAGATTGCCGGGCGGTTCGTTTGCCGGATCACGCCGTAGGCAGCTAATTTTCGCCGCGTAACATCGCAGGCATGCATCTGCCCGGTGGCGGCACGGAGTTTGCCCCTGTGGGTCTACCTGACGACCCACGAACCGCAGGCGGCAGGCCCGGCGATGTTGTTTCCTTCCCGAACGCTGCACGAGTTGCCGCGCGTCTTGCGCGGGGCGTTCTTTGAATGGCACGAAGACAAGGTGCCGCGGATGGCAGCGGCGATCGCGTTCTACGCCGTCTTCTCGCTGACGCCGATCGTGGTGATCGCGTTCAAGATCGCCGAGCGGAGCTTTGGCTCAGAGGTAGCGCTCCGCGAGATTCTCGCACAAGCAGCCTTCCTGATTGGCAACGACGGGGCGGCCGCAATCGAAGGGCTGATCGCCAACGCCCAGCCGCGGGCGGCGACGCCGATTGCGACGGGCATCGGCATCGCCACGATGATCTTCGCTGCCACGGGCGTCTTCACGGAGCTGAAAGATTCGCTCAACACGATCTGGGAAGTTCAGCCAAAGCCGGGCTTGGGAATCGTGCAGATGATCATCGACCGCTTCTTTGCGTTCGCGATGGTGCTAGTGATCTGGTTTCTGATGCTGATTTCGCTCGTGACGAGCGCCGCGATGGCCGCGGCGGTGCGGGTGGCGTCGCCATACGTCGTCGGGGTTCAATTCATCGAATCACTCTTATCGCTGGCGCTGATCACGCTGCTGTTCGCGCTCATTTACCGCGTGCTGCCGGATGTGAAGGTGGCGTGGCGCGACGTGTGGCTGGGGGCGTTCGTGACGGCGGGGCTGTTCGTCATTGGCAAGTTGCTGTTTGGGCTCTACTTGGGACACAGCTCGCTCGGTTCGAGCTACGGCGCCGCGGGGTCGCTCGTGATCGTTATTCTATGGGTTTACTATTCGTGCCTGATTCTGCTGTTCGGCGCCGAGATGACGCAGGTGCAGGCCCGCATTCATCACGTGCCGCTGGAGCCGACGGAGAAGGCGGTACATGTCACTGAACACGCCCGCGTGCAGCAGGGGATACCGCGGACGAGCGACGTGCAGGCCGCGGCGAGGGGCGACGAAGTGAGCCGATGGTAGTGCAGTAAGTTGCGCCAATTACGCTGCTTCGGGTTCGCCGGTTATCCTCCTGCGAGGCGACGAGCGCTGCGCGCTGGCGCGCAGCGTATCCCAATCGATCGACAGCCGCCCGCCGGCGGCTTGGTGCTGCTCGCCCCAAGAGGTGAGCAATTCGAGGCAGGCATGATCGATGTACGACAGACGGTCGAGTTCGACCTGAACTTCCGCGTCGCTGGGGAACTGCTCGAGCGCCGCAGCCAGTTTCGGTAGTCGCACAAATGTCGCCGCCCCGGCGAGTCGCATGCGGTAGCTGTTCTGCGCCTTGTCGTGATCAACCTTGATGCCAAGCCGCGAGAAGGTGTAAAGGAGCTTGGCCGCGGCGAGCGCGATGCCGACGACGACGCCGACCAGCAGGTCTTTCGCAACGATCGTGATCAGCGTCGCCAGGTAGATGGCGACCTCGCCCCAGCCAAACTCCAGGAGTCGTTTGATTTCCTTGATGTTCACCAGCTTGTAACCGGTGTAGACGAGCACCGCGGCGAGGCTGGCGGTAGGGATCATTTGCAATAGGCTGCCGAGCACGACCACAAACACTAGGAGCCAAACGCCGTGCAGGATGGCCGAGAGGCGAGTTTTGGCGCCGGCTTGCACGTTGGCCGAGCTACGAACGATGACGCCGGTCATCGGCAGGGCGCCGAGCGTTCCGCAGATGATGTTGCCGACGCCTTGAGCGGTCAGTTCGCGGTCGTAGTTCGTGCGTTGACCATGCGCCAACTGGTCGACGGCGGTGGCGCACAGCAGCGTTTCGGCGCTGGCGATAATGGCGATAAGCGCCGCGGTTTGCAGCAACTCGCCCCAGTGGGCGTTTTGCAGCAGCGTGAGCGTCGGCAGGCGAACTTCCTCCCACAGGCTGCCGGGAAGTTCAACGTAGAACACCGGCAGCACCAGAAAGTACGCAGCCAGCAGCGCCGCGACGATCGCGATCAGCGGCGCCGGGACGAGCCGCAGCTTGCGCGGCGAAAACTTCTGCCAAAGAACAATGATCAAGATCGTGCTGATGCCGAGGATTGCGGCGATACGGTGGTTTCTTAGGCGTTTGGCAGCGACGTCGATCGCGGTCACGGCGGCTTCCTGCGTGGCGATTGCATCAACCGCTTTGCCTGAACGAAGCGCCGCCTCAGCGGCTTCGCTGCGGGCGATCGCTTCCTGGAGCGCGACCTTGGCTGCATTGAGGTGAACCTGGCCGTCCGAGGCGCCCTCGGCCGCGACCATCTCGTCGCGAAGTTGCAGTAGGTGCTGCGTAATGCGTTCTTGCTCGGGGATGAGCGTTCTGAGCTGCGGCTCTTCGACGTTCTCAAGCGCCGGGCTCGCTGGGGCAATGTGAGTGTAAGGAATGAGCTCCGCGGCGTGGACCCGCATGTTGACCTGATCGTGATGGAGGTCGGCCATCTCCTGGAGCGCGTGGCGGCGGAAGACGCGCTCTTCTTCGCTGGCAAGCGGCGGGCCGTTGAATGCCTTATAGATCGCCTGCGGGATGGTCGCGAGATTTTCCAAGCCGCTGCGACGCGGTTTATCGTCGACCATCACATGGAACTGACTGGCGAAGATGAGGACGCCGATGCCCGCAAGCATGCCGTGAATGACGGCAGGCGAGACGGCGCGGAACCAGGGGCCGAGCTTCAGTCCGCCGGCGACGATCTGCATCACGCCGGCAATGAGGACGGCGAGGCCGAGCATCTCGAGACCGAGCCGCTGGATGATTTCGAGAACGATGACCGTGAGGCCCGCAGCGGGGCCGCTGACTTGCAGTTGGCAACCGGCGAGCGAGCCGGCGACGATGCCACCGACGATGCCGGTGATGAGGCCCGCCGCCACGGGGGCCCCGGAGGCGAGCGCGACGCCCATGCAGAGGGGGAGGGCGACGAAGAAGACGACGATCGACGAGAGGAAGTCTTGCTTCCAATAACGCAGTGGCGAGGCTGGTTCAGATTTGTTCATTGGCGGCTCGAGAATTGCAATCGTCAAATGTTCTCACCACAAAGAACACAGAGGCCACAAAGAAAAAGCACGAAGAAGATTGGCTGCCTCAATGGACGCCCTCTTCTCCGTGCTCTCTGTGCCCTTTGTGGTTAGTCGCCTGCGTTTAGATCGCTCGCAAGTGCGGCATGATCGGACGGGGTTCGAAGCCTTGGTCGCCCACCGATTCGAACTGCCCGTCTTGCGGATTGAATGCGAAGACTTGGCCTGTTTCGAACTTATAGACCCAGCCGTGGAGCCGCAGTTCGTTGCGTCCCATCGCGGCTAGGACGCTGGGATGAGTGCGGAGGTTTTCGAGTTGGACGAGGACGTTTTCTTCGACTGTCGCGGTGAGCCTCGCCTGCGGATCGGTGATGTGTCCATAATTTTCGCGAATGATGCGCGAGGTCGCCTCGGCGTGGCCGAGCCAGCCACGCACCGAAGGGAGGTTCGTCACTTGGCTCGGGTCGAGCAGTGCGCCCATGGCGCCGCAGTGGGAGTGGCCGCAGACGATGACATCCTGCACGCCGAGGACAGCGACGGCGTACTCGATGGTCGCCGCTTCGCCGCTGCTGGTATTGGAGTAGGTGGGAACGATGTTCCCCGCATTGCGGAGGATGAATAGTTCGCCGGGCTCGGTCTGGGTGATCATGTTCGGATCGATGCGCGAGTCCGAACAGGTGATGAACAGCGCCAGGGGCTTTTGCCCCTCGACGAGCCGCTTGAAGAAGCGCTCGTGAGTGGAGAACACGTCGTTTTGGAAGCGATGAACGCCGTCTACTAGTTTTTGCATGATAGGTAAGATTCCGAATCGTAAGTCGGTGAATGGCGCAGCCGATTGTTAGCCGCGGCATATAGGTCGAAGCAAGCAGCCGGAGCCGACGGGTGCGAGGCACGCTCGCGCAGGCTCGATTAGGCAACCGCAATTCGACTGGGTGGAAGAAACGCTCTGGCAAACGCCGCCGAGTTCGTCGAGCGACCTCACAGGCGCACCGCAGGAGCGCGCCGGAGGGGATTGCCCTGCTAACAGCGCAGCGGAAGAGCCAGTCCGGCCGAGAGGTGCGGAATCGAATCAATATAATGCGCCGCTAAGGCTGGCGAGCGACAAACATGGGCCGCCACTTGGCCGCTCTTCACCGGATAGGCGAGGTCGACGTAGCGGAGGCTGCGTCGTAGTTCGCCGACTGGTTTGGAAGCGGTTGCGGCCTCTTCCTGAACCTCAGATTCGACCTCGGTCTGCACGAGCGAGAGACTCGGGATCGAGCCGTACGCGACTAGCGCGACCGCGAGTACAACTGATCGAAACGCGCACTGCCCGCCCCATTGGCAGACGGCGTTTGCGGCGTTGATCAGTGAGCGAATCATGGCGTCCAGAGGGGCCGCTGGGCCCAAAAAAATTGCTTGCCAAAACCTATTGGTAGTCGCTGATACTTCTAGTTGGCGGCTAGGGAAAAGTCAACGCAGCCCGATCGGGCCACGGCTGCACGGGCGTCAATATCTGCATCGGCACTGGACACTTCGGACGCCAGCAAAACCGAGGAAAAGAAGCCGCTGACAGCGGCAAGTTCGCCCACTTTCGGCCGACATGATCTCAGTTAGTCGCTGGGTGCTCGCATCGCCGGCCCCTGGCCAAGCTGCTCGTGGCGGGCGGCGATCAATTCGTTGGCGGCGCGGTAGCGCGATGTCAGCCCTGGCTGCGGAAAGAGGCCCCCGCCGAGCAGAAGCGCCGCGAGGGCCAGTACGGCTATTCGTTCCGGCAGGCGACTTTGCAGCGAGATCGTCGGGAAGTACCGCTTGCCCGTGAAGATGCGAAAGTAGGCCTGCAGCACGGCGATGCCGTTGAGCGCGGCAGTGAGCACCGCCAGCAAGCAGATCCACGGGTGCACGCCGACGGCGCCCTCAAGCAGCAGTTCCGCGCCGACGAAGCCAATCGTGCCGGGGAAGCCAATACTCGCGAGGCCGGTAATTAAGAAGAACGCCGCGAGGGCAGGCGTGTGTTCGTAGAGACCGTGGAATTCGTTGAGCGAGAGGCGGCCGGTGCGAGATTCGATCGCTCGCAGCGTCAGGCCGAATCCAGTGAGCGCCAGGCCAACCGAGATCCACAGGCAGAGGGCGCCGGTCAAACCGATCGGCGTTACCGTCTCGAGTCCAACGAGCACGAGCGACGAGTGGCTCAAGAATAAATAGCAGAAGAACCGCCGGCCGTCGCGTTGCACCAGCGCCATCCCGGCGGCGTAGACGGCCGTGACGATGGAGATCAGCGCGAGGCTTTGGAGAGAACAATCGGGAGCCGTCGGCAGCAGCAATCGCACGGCCGCGTAGACGCCGACCATGGGCGTGACGAACAATAGCGACGTGCCGAACGCGGCGTGTTCGAACAGGTCGGTCATCCAGCAGTGGAGGGGCACGGCCCCGCAGCGAAGCAACACGGCGGCGGTCAACAGTCCGAACGCGAGGTTCGAGGGCGCCGTGCCGGGCGTCGTTCGTTCGACAAGCCACCATCCAGCGACGAGCAGTGCAACAAAGAGCGACATGTGAATCGCAAACACGCGCACTGGTTTGCCGCCGGTGCGGAGTTCCCACAGCGGGGGAAGCGCGCCGATCGCGAGCAAGGCGACGAGGCCCCACGAGTGGCGGCAACTGAGCGTTGCGAGCAGGATCGTCTCGGAGATCAAACTGATCGCGAACGGATAGTGGCGAAACTTCGTTCGCAGCGTCGCGAGTGCGGTGACGAAGCTGATCAGCGCCACCATCGGCAACAACGGCGCACTTAACTCGTCGATGACGAAGAACTCGACGCCGAAGAGGCGCGGGGTGAGCGACCAGCGGTCGTGTGCCGCAACTTCATGGAGTGAACCAAAGTCGAGCCAAGCTCCCGCCGCGGAAGCCAGCGACAATCCGCTAGCGACGAGCGTGCGGCGCTGGGCCGCCTCGGGGTTGCGCAGCGTGAGCAGCGACAGCGCGCCGAGCGCTGGCAGCGCGATCGCCAGTTGCAACCAGGGAAGGTGGAGTTCAGTCACTGTAGGTCGTCGGCGACGCCTCCCGTTGCTTGGAGGGGATTGGCATCGCGCGACGTTCGGCCTGCCAGGAAGCTCGTCCAGCGTCGTTCCATGGCGTCGCACAGCCGGAAGAAGCCGAGGAGCGGGCGAACACAGTAGTCGCCGAGCAGCGTGTCGAAGAAGCCGCGTTCGAAGGCCAAGCGGAACGCCTGGCGACGCAATGATGCGGGCACAATGCGTTGCCAGACCGTTGCCTGCTGCGGGAGATGGCCGCCGATAGCATTTTCCAAGTCGTGGTAGTCGTGCAGCAGCGTCGGCGCCCGCAGGAGCTGCAGCGTTCGCAAGCAGGCATGGCCGATGATGTGAATCAGCGCGACGTACCGCAGGCCGCAGCCGATTTCGACGAAGATGATGCTCACTTGCGTGAGCGAGGCGAAGGCGAGGGCGCTCTTCACGTCGGTTTGCACTCGTGCGGCGATCGCTCCGAAAATTGCTGAGACAAACCCGAGCACCACCACGGCGATGCACAGGAGCGGCGACGCCTCCAGCAGCGGGCCAAACCGCAGGAGCAAGAAGGCGCCAAGATGAACCGACAGAGCGCCGTAGAAAATGGCGCTCGACGGCGTGGGCCCTTCCATTGCGCGCGGCAGCCAGCCGGAGAACGGAACGAGCGCGCTCTTGCCGGCCGCTGCGACCAACAGCAGCAGGCCGACGAACAACGCTTGGTTCGTCGTGAGCGCTGCGTGCCCCGCGGGCCACGGGCTGTTCCCCATCAGCCCGACGAAGTCGCCGCCGCCAGCGAGGTGGTGGAGCGCGAGCGTCGCCAACAGAAATGCCGCATCAGCCACGCGGTAGACGGTCCAAACGCGCAGCCCGTTGCGCACTGGCGCCGAGCGTTCATGGAAGAAGCCGACGAGGAGCGCGGACGACAGGCCGACGAGTTCCCACCCGGCGAACAATGTTTCGATTGTGCCGGCAAGCGAGGTGACGACCATCCCGAGCAGGAACATCGCGTACAGCACGAAGAATCGCCGGTAGCCTGGCTCGCGATGGAGGTATTTGCTCGCAAACGCTCCGGTCACGCCGCAAAGGGCAAAGGAAAGTATCACGAACGGGACCGAGAGCCGGTCGAAGACGAATTTGAACGTGAAATGAAGATGCTGCTCTTCAATGGCGAGCCAATGGCCCAGGCCGAGATCGATCAATCGGCGATCGGTGATCAGCATCAGCGCGAGGATGCTAATCGACGCCAGCAGCCCCGTCACCACCGCGGCTTGCGTGAGGCGGCTCATCGTTCGCTCGCGTAGCGGCCAGCCCGCGAGCGACGAGACGCCCAGCGTTGCCAGCAATAGCGCCGGGCAAGCGACGACGCACGTCCCCAAGAGTTGGATGAGTTGATCGGAACTCATCGCGGGGTCCTCCCCTTGGGCTTGGAGACGAGCGTCGGCGAGATGGACGCTTGGATCGAAGCGTAGCCAAGATGATCACGCCAACCGCGGTACCAATCGATCGAGGCCGCCGCTTCCGGCAGCTGGTCGGATTCGGTGACGTATCGCTCGAATCGCCCGTTGCGGAAGAGGTGGATCGTCGCATCTTCAGGTCTCAGCGTCGCCAGTTGCACCCACGCATTGCGGCAAAGCCGCGCGATCGTCGGGTTGGCGTCCACGATCCGTTCGAGCGCTGCTGGCGTCGTTTCAATGACGAACAAGATTCGCAGCGGTTCATGGATTTCAATCATCTGTGCGGAAAGCCCTGGTCGCAAATCGCTCGTCGCCCCTTCCATTACGCCCAATAGCGACGCGATGTTATGGGGTAACTTCGATCCGCAGCCGTAGCCCTCGACGTCGACGCAAGAGAAGTAGTACTCCAGGTTGATGCCTGAGCAAACGGGAATCACCGCCGCGAGGACTCGCGCCAGGGTTACCGAATCGGCAGTATCTTGAGTCGGATCGTATGACGCCAGGAAGGTGCGTCGATCCATAAACAACCCGCGGCACCGTGCGCGTCGTCCGACGAAGACTGCCGCGTTGGTCGCGTGGTTGTACTCGGGGCGCGCCTGCGACAAGTCTTCGGAGCGTTGTTCAACATGCGCGAGCGCCGCGGCGGGCGTGAGCGATAGCTCCGCCGATTCAAATCGCCGGCAACGCTCGTGGGCGTTGCGGCGTCGTGCTTCGTCAATGGTTCGCTGCGTGGTCGCGAACGGTTCTTGGTGAGTGACGGGCAGGCGATCGAGATCGAAGTAATCGACGCCGTCAGTGCAGGTATTGTGAAAAATGCCGACGAAGTAAGCAGTTGCAGGAATCGCTAGCCCGCGGTCCGCCAATCTTGCTCGGACGCGCGGGTCGTTCGCCATCTGGCAAAAGGCGCGAGCATTCGGTCCGCCGCTGCCGCCGCTGCAGGCGCCGCAGTTGTACGCGCTTTCGTGCGGGTTGTTCAAGCTGGAGGAGCCATGCCCGCAGAATAGCACCAACCTTGCGAAATTGCGGGTGAGTCCCATCTCGCGAAGCGTTTGCTCGACGACGTCGGCCATTTCGTCAACACTGTAGCCGATGTGCCCTGCGTCGGGGCCGGGCGTTGGTTCGCTTCGTTCGAGCAGCAACTGCGTTGCTTCGGGCGGGCGGACGATCTGGCCAAATAGCTTGCGGATCTGCGCGGAGGTGCGCGGAAAGAGGATGCGGGTTACGAGCGGCACGGACGCGAGCGTGCCGGCGAGCGCGGTGACGGCGCCGCCCAGGAGCGAACGACTGCCGCGGTGAAATTGATGCGAGACCGCGCCAACCAGCCGCCGATGGCGCGCCCGACGACGATAGACTTCTTCGAAGGCGTCCGCAGGCGCCTCTTCAACGTAGTGCTTCGGTTGGATAGCCACTGGACAGAGAGGTCGGCGATGGGCGTCGGCGGCGCCGCGGTAATACATCGCTACGCCGAAGAAGCCGGCGTAGCCGAGCGTTTCGCACGCGGGGTCGATTTCCTCCAAGTGGCGTCGGAACGATTCTTCGCGATCGTCGATGCAACAAACAATCTGGAACGACGGCGCCTGCCGCGAGATGACGTTATTTGGCTGCGGGGAGCGATTGTGAATGGCGAGGGCGTCGAGCGTTTGATTGCGGTACCGACGCTCATAGGCCAATTGAAACGTGCGGCGGCGCTCGAAGTCGTCGAAGGCGGAAAGCTCGTCCGCCAGCTGCCCCCAAGTCTTTTCAGGCAAACGGAAGAGTTCTTCCGGCATGATGCCTTGCACTTGGCAGAGCTGGAACATTAAGAACGCCAGTTGCGTCTTGCCGGTGGGCGTGCGCGCGGTGTGAATTGCCGCGACCCGTGCGCGGAGCGTGGCAAGCGGCTCTATATCGCCCAACGCTTCCTTGGCGACATAAGCGGCGGCGTAGCGATCGAGTAGCAGTCGCACCGCCAGGAATTCGACGAGCGTTCTCCGCGGCGCCGGCCGCACGGCCCATTCGGCGTTCGTCTCCATCTGCCAAATCATGCCGGCCCAGCCGCGCAGCGCAAGCAGCGATGCGGCGATGAACTCGTCGCGTTCTTCGCCAGAGACGCCAAGGAGGTTGAGCGATTCCTCGATGCAGGCGAGCGGCGTGACCTGCTCGCGTTGCAGCCTGGCGATCTCACGCTTCACGCCTGTGAGCCAGTGAGGAACGACGCCTCCCGACAGACCGTACACCTTTAGGAACGACTGATAGAATCCGGCGTCGCGATCAGGAAGCGGCCAGTGGGCGTATCCTTGGTCGAGGAAGGCTGCGGCGTAGCGAATCAGCACTTCGTTGGCCAACTCGTCGGCGTCGACGCCGGTCGCCGTCAGCAGGGCGTCGCGATGTCTTGAGGCTGCGGGAAGTGGCTGCGCCGCTCGGCCAGTGCGCTGGACGCCGTCGAAAGAAAGTCGCCACAGCAGTTGCAGGCAGACTTCTTCCCAATGAGCGTCGTGCCACGATTCGATCTTCTGGCGGTCAAAACGATCGAGCGTCTGCTCGATCAACTGCTGCAGCGACGACCCGTCGACATGTTCCGACCTCGCGCTGCCGATGCGGAAGTCGCGCATGATCCAGCGGCGCGTTCCCTCGATCAGCCGCCGGCGAATCTCCGGCGGGACGTCGCCGCGGAAGGTACGAAGGGCATCGGTCTCGGCGACCATCCACCGGAGCTCGGGGCTCGGTGCCGTGCGCAGAGAATGCTGGAGGATTGCGAGCCGCAGATGGAAACGCGTTCCCAGCAGCCCAATCAGTTCGTCCGCGCGATCGGCGAGGTCTGCTTCGAGGACGGCGGCCAGATCTTGTTCTTTGATCCGCCCACGCGCGAGTTCGCGCCGGTAGCGTTCTTCGGCGAGAAAGGGTTGGCTGCCGTAGACGCGCTGCGAGTGAGCGAGGGCCTCGTCGAAACGCAATTCTTCGAAGGTGTGAAGCGTATTATGGTGGACGAAGACCGTGATCGGGCCCTGAGTCGGCAGCAGATGGGCGGCGTGCTCGATCGAACGGAGCAGCCGATCGGCTTTCTCTGGAGGCAGGTCCGTCGGGGCAGGGCGCTCAGAAGAAGCAATTGGCGCCACAGCGGGAGGAACTCCGATCAGGAGCTTCGAGGGAGGGCAGGTGACGGGTAGGGGGCCGTTTAGGAGGGACGGTCGTTTTTCATGTTGCAAAAAGCGGCCAGCGATGGCTCCGAAACGCATTCGTGTTCGAAATTACCTTTCGATTTTGTATACTTTCGCTGATCGGCGGCAGCAGTCAACGGTAATTACAAATTTGACATACCGCTGTTACTCTCGTGCTGGTACGGATTTCCGCTAATTAGCCCGTCGCCCCCAGTGGCTGGCGGACGCTATTCTTAATGATAGGACTATCGCAATCATAAAGGTGAAAGCCACCGGCTCTGCCGGCGGACGATGTGCGAATTGAGTCTGGCGGCAATTCGTCCACTGGCCGAGCCGGTGGCTGCAATGGTCGCTTTCATCGTTCAACTCCTCGCCTCACTTACGGAACAGATGCAGTATGGAAGTCCTTGTCGTAGAAGATGACGACATTCTCGGGAAAGCGATCCGCCGCGGTCTCGAAGACGCCGGTCATCGTTGCACGCTCGCCGCCACTGGGGCGAAGGGGCTCGACGTCGTCGTTGCCCAGAAGTGCGACGCCGTCGTCCTTGATCTCATGCTCCCGGATCAGTCGGGGATCGACGTGCTACGCACTATCCGCAGCCAGGGAATTCGCACACCGGTGATCATCCTGACTGCCTTGGGGTCTGTCGAAGAGCGCGTCGACGGTTTGAATGCCGGCGCCGACGACTACCTGATTAAGCCATTTTCGTTTCCTGAACTGCTCGCGCGGCTTTCGGCCGTGGCGCGGCGCGCTCACAATTTGACGGCCCAGAGCCTTTGCGTCGGCCCGCTGTCGCTCGATCTGGCGACGCGACGGGTCACGCGCGACGGTCAGGAAATCGATCTCACGCCGACCGAGTTCAGCCTGCTTGAGTTCCTGATGCGGAACGCCGGACAAGTGCTGACTCGCAAGATGCTGAGCGAGCATCTGTGGGATTCGAACTGGGAAGGCGTCACCAATGTGATCGAAGTTCACATCACGCGGTTGCGCGGGAAGATCGATCGCGACTTCGGCGAGCCGTTGCTGCAAACCGTCCGCGGCCGAGGCTATGTGCTAAAGGGCGTCTAAACGACGCTGGCGCGGAGCGAGAGACGGCCTTGTAGACCATTTTTACGGAATGACGCCATGCCGTCGTTGAATCTCGCCAAGCGCACGCAGCCTCAGGGGCCGACGTGGCGGACCTTGCGGTTTCGGCTTGCCGTCTGGAACGCCCTCGTCGTCATTGTCACGGCGCTCGTGACGCTGATCGGCCTTCGCCAGGGCGTGCGCTGGGCGCTCGTCCACGAACTCGACCAGGTGCTGATCGACGACGCACATGAGATCGTCCTCTCGATCAACTCGGTGCATCACGGCAATCTGGAGTCGCTGAAGATCGACCTGGAGCGCATGGCGCAGAGCCATGAGCATCGCGGCTGGTACGTGAAGCTGGTCGACGATCGCGGCGATCAGATGTGGGCGACTCAAGATGCGCGGCCGCGGCTGCCGCGGCCCAGCATTGAAGAGGACGCGACCCCTGTGACCTTCGAGGGGTACCGCATCGTCCAAATGCACGCTCCGCACGCGATCGACGGCGTCGCCGGCATCCGCGTCGGCGCTACGCTTGATCGCATCAACGAGGACATGGCGCGAATCGATCGTTGGGTGCTGCTCGCCGCCGCCGCCGTGTTGTTGGCCGCACCGATTGGCGGATATTGGCTTGCGTCTCGCGCCGTGCACACCCTGGGCGAGATCATCACTACCGCCGCGCGACTCCGCCCGAACCACCTTGAAGAACGTTTGATCATTCGCGGTTCAGGCGACGAACTCGATCAGCTTGCCGAGACGATCAACAGCCTCCTCGATCGCATCGCCGCTTACCTGAACGTGAAACGTGACTTTCTGGCGAACGCGGCGCACGAACTGCGGACGCCGCTCGCCGCGATTCGGAGTTCGGTGGAAGTCGCCCTCAACGGCGCCCGCTCTCCGGAAGAGTACGAAGACCTGATGGTCGACGTGATTGAAGAGTGCGGCGCGCTCGAGGCGCTCGTCAATCAGTTGCTGCTGCTGTCGGAGACCGAGGCAGAGCTTCCGGTAGCTCAGTTTCAACAGGTTGATTTGAACGAGCTGGCTTTCAAGGCCGTCGACATGTTCTCTGGCGTTGCGGAAGCTCGCGGCGTGAAACTGCGAGTCGGCCGGGTCGACTATGCGATGGTCGAAGGGAACCGCAGCCATCTCCGGCAGGTGCTCAATAACTTGCTCGATAACGCGGTGAAGTACACCCCTGCCGGCGGCGAGGTGACGGTTGAAGCGATTGTCGACGGGGCGAGCGTCCGGCTGAGCGTTGCCGACACGGGGGCGGGAATTTCGAACGAAGAGCAGCAGCATATTTTTCAGCGATTCTTCCGCGCGGAATCGGCTCGCACGCGCAGCCCTGGCGTCGGCGGCACCGGGTTGGGGCTTAGTATCTGTCAGTCGGTGGTTCATAATCACGGCGGCGAGATCGCGTTCAACAGTGCGATCGATCGGGGCACAACCTTCACGGTGACGTTACCGCTCGCCGACAACACGACCCCTGAAGAGAGTCCCTTCCAAGGTAGCGGCATGACACGCGTCGTTTCGATTCTGTTCGTTCTGTTTGCAACGCTCGCCAGCGTTGCGCCGCTGCAGGCTGCGGAACCGACCGGCGCCGCGCGGCCTAACATCGTGCTGATTTACGCCGATGATCTCGGCTACGGCGACGTCTCGATCAACGGCGGCAAGATTCCGACGCCGAACATCGACAAGCTTGCCCAGCAAGGGCTCTCCTTCCGCGACGCCCACTCCTCGGCGCCAACCTGCACGCCGTCGCGGTTTGCGTTGCTCACTGGGCAGTATGCGTTTCGCCAAGAAGGAACCGGCATCTTGCCGGGCGATGCGAACCTCATCATCAAGCCTGGCACGCCGACGATTGCGAGCCTGCTGCAGAGCGCAGGTTACAAAACTGGCGTCATTGGCAAGTGGCACCTCGGCCTCGGCGAAGGCAAGGTGAACTGGAACAAGCAGATCAAACCGAGTCCCGAGCAGATCGGTTTCGACGAGCACTTCATTATCGCTGCCACCGGCGATCGCGTGCCGTGCGTCTATGTCTCCGGCGGCCGAGTCGTCGATCTCGATCCGGCCGATCCCATTGAGGTGAGCTACGCCGAGCGAATCGACCTGTCGCCTTCCGGCGCCGAGCAACCCGAGAAGCTGAAGCAGCGTTGGTCGCATGGCCACGATCAATCGATCGTCAATGGCATCTCGCGGATTGGTTGGATGACCGGCGGCGAGCAGGCTCGCTGGATCGACGAGGAGATGGCCGACGTGATCTCAGGGCAGGGCGTCGAATTTATTGAGCGTCACCACGCTGAACCTTTTTTCCTGTTCTTCGCGACGCAAGATATTCACGTGCCGCGCGTTCCCCACTCGCGGTTTGTAGGCAAGAGCGGCCACGGGCTGCGTGGCGACGCGATCATGCAGCTCGATTGGACCGTCGGCCAAGTGCTCGACGCGCTCGAGAAGCACAACCTCGCCGACAACACGCTCGTGATCTTCAGCTCCGACAACGGTCCGGTGCTCGACGACGGCTACGTCGATCAAGCGAACGAGTTGCTTGACGAGCATGATCCCAACGGACCGTACCGCGCGGGGAAGTACTCGGCGTTCGAAGGGGGAACGCGCGTACCGTTCTTCGTCCGTTGGCCGGCGCGCGTACCCGCCGGTGGGACGACCGACGCACTGTTCGGGCAAGTCGATCTCGCGGCTACGCTGTCGGCGCTCGCCGGCGCGAAGATTCCGACTGGTGCTTGCCAAGACAGCCGCGGTGAACTCGACGCACTGCTCGGAGAAGACAAGGCAGGCCGGCCGCATTTAGTGCACGAAGGCCGCGACCCTCACTCGTTGCGGATGGGATCGTGGAAGTTTGTGCCCGCCGGCCCGTCTCGCGACAGCCTTAACCCCGGCCCGCCGACGAAGGTCGCCAAAGGGGGCGCACTCTACAATCTCTCCGCCGACGTCGACGAAACGACGAACCTCGTCGACAAGCATCCGGAGCAGGCCGAAGCGATGAGAAAGAAGTTACGAGCAATCGCAACGTCCCCCGACCGCTCGTAATGGGGCGCGGTTTCGCTAATCGCTCCAGTTTCACGTTGCGGGTCGGCGTGCGGCGAGCTGTTAGTTCCCAGTATCTTGTTACCGAAGTCGTTGCCTACTGAGGCATTGCAGCGATTTACTCGCCGGTCGCTTGGCTCGAGCGAACAGGCGCCGCCGCAAAAGGCGCTCGCGTCGGCGCCCCACCGCGGGTGTAGCTGGCTGCCCGTCGGTATATAATGACCCGGCCCGCTGGGCGCGAGGTGAGACCGTTCAAACCCCGAGGCAATGATCGCCATGCGGGATGCGTTGCGACGATTGAGGATTGTTAGTATCGCGCGGAGGCTTTGTCGCCGCGCTCCGCTGTCGTTGCTGGCTCTCTCGCTGTCGTCACTGCTAGTCGCCTCCTCCGCTCGCGGCGAAGAGGCCGCGCTCGATCCCGCGGCGGTCGAATTCTTCGAAACCCGCATCCGCCCCGTGCTGGTCGAGCATTGCTATTCGTGCCACTCCGCCGCGGCTGGTTCGCCGAAGGGCGACTTCCGGCTCGATTCGGCGGAACTCCTGCGCAGCGGCGGCCCCGGCGGCGCGGTGATTGAACCCGGCAATCCCGCCGAAAGCACGCTCATTTCAGCGCTCAGGTACGAGTCGTACGAGATGCCCCCGTCGGGCAAGCTCTCCGACGAGATCATTGCCGACTTTGAACAATGGGTGGCGATTGGCGCTCCCGACCCGCGCACCGAAGCGGCTGCCGCCGATGAAGCTCCAACGGTCGACCCGCGCAAACATTGGTCGCTGAAGGCCCCGCAGAAATCCGCGGCGCCTCCGGTGAATGATCGCGCATGGACGCGCACCGTGATCGATGCGTTTATTCTCGCGCGGCTGGAAGCGGCGAACGTCAAACCATCGCCGGCAGCCGAACCGGGGACGCTTCTCCGTCGATTGCACTACGATCTGACCGGCCTGCCGCCAACCGCCGCGGAGTTGGAGCAGTTTGCCGCGAACTCCAGCGACGCCGAATACGAACAAGCCGTCGACCGCTTGCTCGCCTCGCCGCAATTCGGCGAGCGGTGGGGCCGTTACTGGCTCGACGTTGCTCGCTACGCCGATACGAAGGGTTACTGCTTCCAAGAAGACCGCAACTATCCCAACGCCTTCAAGTATCGCGACTGGGTGATCGGCGCCTTCAACGGCGATATGCCATTTGACCGGTTTATCGTCAATCAGATTGCCGCCGACCAGTCGGGTGATCCGAACGCTGCGGCGGCGAGCGGATTCCTCACGCTCGGCCGGCGGTTCCTCAACGACGCGCAGCTGATCAATGACGATCGCATCGACTTGATGACGCGCGGCCTGATGGGGCTGAGCGTCGCGTGCGCTCGCTGCCACGATCACAAGTACGACGCGATTCCCACGGCCGACTATTATTCGCTCTACGGCGTGCTGGCGAGTTGCACCGAAACGCCGCGCGACGATCTGCCGGCAGCGATGGCCGACGCCCCGCAACCCGCGACGCAGCACGTCTTCCTCCGCGGTAACAGCGGTTCGCCCGGGCCGGAGGTGACGCGGCACTTCCTCAGTTGCTTCGCGGAAGGCGAGCCGCAGCCATTTCAAAACGGCAGCGGCCGACTCGAACTCGCCAACGCGATCGCCAGCCGCAACAATCCGCTCACGGCCCGCGTGTGGGTGAACCGTGTGTGGGGCAAGCTCCTCGGCCGCGGTATCGTGGCGACGCCGAGCGATTTCGGCGTCCGTGGCGAAGCGCCGACGCATCCCGAACTGCTCGATTGGCTCGCTGTTACCTTCATGGATGAGTCGTGGTCGACGAAGCGGCTCATTCGCCGCATCGTCATGTCGAATGTCTACCGCCAGTCGAGCGCTCCGCGGCCCGATTCCCACGAGGCCGACCCGACGAACGCGCTGCTGGCCCGCATGAATCGTCGCCGCCTCGATATGGAGTCGCTCCGCGACGGCTTGCTGCAAGCCGCCGGCCGCCTCGATGTCACGATGGGTGGTCCATCGGTGCAGCTCACGACTGCTCCGTATTCGAATCGCCGCGCGATTTACGGCTTCATCGAACGCCAGAACCTGCCGGCGTTCTTCCGCACGTTCGACTTCGCGAATCCGAACACCCCGGCCGCGGCCCGTCCGCAAACGGCGTCGCCAAGCCAGGCGTTGTTCATGCTCAACAGTCCGTTCGCGACCGAGCAGGCGCGGAGCCTCGCTGAACGGAGCGCCGCGGTTCCCGAAAACTCGCCGCCGCTGGCCGACACCGATCGCGTTTCACAGCTTTACCAGTTCGCGCTGGGCCGCAAGCCGAGCGTCGAAGAAATCGCCGAGGCCGCCACGTTCGTCGCCGCCGGCGCCGAGGCCGATGCGGCCGCGCAGGTCGCCTCGCAGCCGCGGTGGCAGTATGGCTATGGCACGTACGATCCGTTGAGCGATCGCGCCGACTTCCATCAGTTCCCGCACTTCGCAAACGGAACCTGGAACGGCGGCGAGGCCTTCCCTGATGTCGAGACCGGCTGGGCGATGCTCAACGTCCAAGGGGGGCATCCGGGCGACGCGACCCACGCCGCGATCCGCCGGTTCACCGTCCCCGCTGCCGGCACGCTGCGGATCGAAGGCGAACTGCAACGGCACGCCGCCGAAGGGAACGGCGTGTTGGGGCGAATCGTCTCCAGCGCCCGCGGCCGCGTCGGCGAGTGGCACGTCCCGACCGGCGGCAGCGCGACCGGCGTGGAATCATTCCCCGTCAGCGCGGGGGACACGATCGACCTGATCGTCGATTCGATCGAAACAATCATCACCACGATACGTTCTTTTGGAAGGCGAACATCACGCTCACCCGGGAAGACGGCACGGTGGAAGCTTGGAGCACGCTCGACGGCATCGACGGTCCCCGGCCCGCCACGCCGGCGCCGCTTGATCGCTGGTCGCAGCTGGCGCAGGTGCTGTTGATGTGCAATGAGTTTGCGTTTGTGGATTGAGATCGAATTTTGTGGAGACTTGCGCGTCTCTCGCAAAGACGCCAAGGCGCAAAGATACGCGAAGAAGAATGCGATGAACGTGAGCAAACTATAGATGAAGCTCAGTTGAAAACTGTGTGAGTCGCGTGTTTAGTATTTGATTTCTTTGCGTTCCTTTGCGCCTTCGCGACTTTGCGAGAAACTAACGGCCTCCAAGCAAAGCAAAAGACCATGCCACACCAACCACGCCCGGAACATCTCGCTCTCACTCGTCGCGAGTTGCTACAACGTTGCGGCATGGGGCTCGGCGCGCTCAGTCTCGGCAGCATGCTAGCCGGCGAAGCGTCGTCGGCTGAGATCGCTAATCCGCTCCTGCCGCGGGTCGCGCATTTCCCGGCCAAAGCAAAACACGTCATTCATCTCTTCATGAACGGCGGCCCGTCGCACATCGACACGTTCGATCCAAAGCCGCTGCTCAATAAATACGCCGGCCAAAATCTGCCGACGCAAAATCTCGCTACTGAGCGCCCCACCGGCGCCGCCCTCGGCTCGCCGTTCAAGTTCAAGAAGTACGGCCAGAGCGGCATCGAGGTGAGCGAAATCTTCGCGAAGACCGCCGAATCGATCGACGACATCGCCGTCATCCGCTCGATGCATGCCGACGTGCCGAATCACGAGCCGTCGCTGATGCTAATGAACTGCGGCGACGCCCGGCAGATTCGCCCCAGCCTCGGCTCGTGGGTTTGCTACGGCCTAGGCTCGCAAAATCAAAATTTGCCAGCGTTCGTCGCGATGTGCCCCAACGGCTATCCGATCCAGGAAACGCAAAACTGGCAATCGGGCTTCCTGCCCGGGGCGTTCGAAGGCGCCTACCTCGATACGCAGCACACGGCCATCGAGCAGCTCATCGAGAACATTCGCAACGAGGCGATTACGCTGCCGCGGCAACGCGAACAGCTTGACTTGCTCGCGAAGCTCAACCTCCGCCATCAGCAAGCTCGCCAGGATGATGCCGCGCTTGAGTCCCGCATCCAGTCGTACGAACTCGGCTTCCGCATGCAAACCGAGGCGGCCGAGGCATTCGACGTCAGCCGCGAGCCGCAGTACATCCGCGACATGTACGGCCCCGGCACGCAGGCGCGGCAAATCCTCATCGCCCGTCGGCTCGTCGAGCGCGGCGTCCGCTTCGTGCAAGTGTGGCACGGCGAAGGGCAGCCGTGGGACAGCCACGACGACCTTGAGATCATCCACCGCAAGCTCGCCGGCGAGTGCGATCAGGCAATCGGCGCGCTGCTCGTCGACTTGAAGCAGCGCGGCTTACTCGATGAGACGCTCGTCATTTGGGGCGGCGAGTTCGGCCGCACGCCGTCGGTCGAATTACCGACGGCCGGCGCCAATCAAGGCAAGGTCAACGGCCGGGACCATAATCACTACGGCTTCACCACTTGGCTCGCTGGCGGCGGCGTGAAGGGGGGCCAAGTCTACGGCGCCACCGACGACTTCGGCTTCAAAGCGGTCGAGAACCGCGTCCACGTCCACGACCTGCACGCGACGATCTTGCACCTCCTGGGCTTCGATCACGAGCGCCTCACCTACCGCCACGCCGGCCGCGACTTCCGCCTGACCGACGTCCACGGCCAAGTGGTGAAGCCGCTGATTGCCTGAAGTAGCCGCGGGGCAACGCCCCCGCCGGAGCGTCGCTCACAACGGCGAACCCAACCAAGCGAACAAAGTTCTCGCCCCTCGTATCTTCCGAACAAACGATGCCAAAGAAATCAACAATCCTGCAGTGGACGCCTCTGTTGGCTCTGTGGCTCGCGATGGGCGTTTACGGACGGATGAAGCTGCGGGCGGAGATTGGCCATCCAAACTACGGAGATGCTTGCATCGACGTGTTCTTGACCGGCGGCGATCAGTCGCAACAAGCGGCGCTAGTTCAGTGTCTGAACGAGGAGTTCGCGGGTAACACGGACGCTTCGATAGAGAGTCACGCGTACAACGTGCCACTACTCCGAACAGGCCTCGTGAAACTTAGTTACTCTAAGAGCAATCCTCTGGATGCGACATTCGTTGCTGACAAGATCGAGCGGCGATTCCCAGATATCCAGCCGGCTATTTTCGATTCTGTCCTGGCCAAGGATGAGTAGCGACGCTCACTCGAACATCCGCTGCAATATCCGCTTCGAATTGCCGCCGCGTTATTGCAGATCGGCAGGTCAGCGCTAGGTTGAGTGGCGGCTCGACTAGGATTTGACAGGATCACAGGATTTCGCGGATTGGATGGATTGATTGCAGCCCGAGGTCGCTACACGCTGATCAACTTTGGCGTTTACTGTAAATCCTGTTGATCCTCCCAATCCTGTTATCCTGTCAATTCTTCAATCAACTCAGCCATCTATGCCGTGCAGCGGCGCGCTGCGAGCAGCCCGCCCAGCGCCACGCTTGCTAGCGCTATCGTCGCCGGCTCAGGTACGGCGCTAACTGCGGCGATGCCGGGCGCCGGGCCGCCGAACTGGCTCTTCCAGATCGTGAGATCGGCCGCGTCGACCGCGCCGTTGCCGTTGGCGTCGCCGACGCCGTTGTTCGTACCCGACCCGAACCCGCGCTGCCAAATCAAAAAGTCCTTGCCGTCCACCGTGCCGTCGTTGTTGAAATCGGCGTCGTCGATGGCGAGCGTTTCGGAACTGAGGCCCACGAGCACGACGTCGGTCCCGCCGCTCCCCGCGACGGCCGCCACCGAGCCGGCGACCGGATCGGTCCAGGTGATGTCGCCCGTATAGCTGATCGTCCAGTTGTACTTCGTGTTGCCGAACGTCGCCGAAACGGTGTCGCCCTGGCGATAGTGGACGGAGCCGGCGGCGTTCGAGAAGACGCGATCGTCGTTGAAGACGGCATCGCCGTCCAAGTCGCCGGTGCCGTTGATGATGCCGCTGAACGTGCCGCCGAAGTTGACGTCGAACAGCCCGAGATTCTGCGGCACGCCCACCGTGAGCGTCGGCGCCGAGTCGAGCAAAAGTTCCAGCCGTGAGGAGCGCGTGCCGATGCTGTCCGCATCGAGACCGTTGTTGATGGTAAGGTTGCGGTCGACTTGAATCGGCCGGGTGCCGCCGTTTTCGAAGTGGAACTCGACCGTCGCGACGCCCGTGGTGATGCCGTCGCCGTTGTTGCCGTCGGCGGCGAGCGTGAAGTCGAACGTGCGAACATGCCCAGCCGTCGTCGGGTTGTGCATGATGAACCGGCCCCTGCCGCCAGTGCCGTTGGTTGAGCTGCCGGCCGAAAGGCGAATTCCCTGCGTGCCGCCCGCCTGCTGCACTTCGAGGACGCCGCCGCGGTAGTCGTAGGTGCCGTTGCCCCAGCCGGAGGTTTCGCGCTGGCCGAGATCGAGCGTCGCCGTTGGCAACCGCAGCGAACCGCCCGTCTGCACGATCTTGCCGAGGTTCGCCGCTTCGGCAGTACTTCCCGAGCGGCCGATGATCGTTGTGCTTTCGATGACGAGATCGCCGCTCTTGATGGTGAGGATGTTCGTGTTGGTTTGATTGCGGGTGATGTAGAGGCGGTAGATTGTCTCCGGGCCGTAGTCGCGCATGACGCCAGGCGTCGTGACGAGCGGCGAGCCGGTGGGGAACGTCACGGAACTGGCGGCGGTGAAGAAGGGATCGTTCGCGGGATCGTAGACGACGCCCTCGCCGGTGAGGTTCCAGGCGCCGGCCGTGCCGATGTTGATTTGCGTGTCGCCGCTGGCGATCGGATCGATCGGTGGCAGGACATTGTTGGCGTTGCTGTTGGCGTTCCAGTTGACGGGATCGAACCACCATTGGGTGTTGGCTTGGCCGTCCCAGGTGATGGCGGCGTGGGCGGCAGGAGCCGGCGACAGTATGGCGAGTAGCCCGGAAGCGAACAATCCAAAAAGCTTCGTCGATGGCGAGCCTTGGTGCGAAAGCATGCGTGATGTCTCCGGACGATGAGATGGCATTGATGAGAGTCAACCGAGCGGTCTGCTGGGAGGTCAGCGAGGCCGCCGATCGGAGTTGGTTTTACGTGGGATCGAGTTGTAGATTGAGTTCCTGCGATTCGCCCGCGGCGACGGTGAGAGCAATGCCGGACGCAGTTCGTTTCGCATAGCGCGCGGGGATAGTCGCCGGCATTTGCCCCATGTCGCCGCGATCTTCCGTGATGGTGACGTAGTATTCGCCAGGTTCGATGCCGTCGTCGGCTGTGGCTCCGCCTAGCTGGAAGGCTCCGTCGGCATCGGTGACGGCGCGAGCCCATTTGCCTGTTGCATCGGAGCGTGCGGTGACGGTCGCGCCGACGAGCGGCGAACCATCGGCGCGAGTGATTTGCCCGCCGATCGAGGTGCGGAGCGAATCGCCGCAACCCGCGCACAGCATGAGCGCGACTGCGAGCGACGGCATTCGGTGCTTTAACAGGCTCCAGAACATGAATAGCCTTCGCTCAGAAAGAGCACTACGGCCGGCAGCTTGTAGCTGTGCCGTTCAGAGCGTACAAATCGTCGCCAGCCCGCGTTGCCATGCGATCGAGCACGGGCAAGTCGGTCTCCTTGGAAACGGACTGCACGCTGCCATCGCACATGACGAAAAGCACGATGCCGGAGTGAACGCCGCCGAAGCCGTTGTCGCCTCCCTCGGCTTTGTTCAATTCGCACTTTTGGCAGAATCCGCGACCTTCGCCAAGCATGATGGCTGCATTGTGATCGCCATTGAAGGAGTGGCCCGCTTCCGAAGCGTAACGGCCGACCTCGCCGCCTAGCACCGTAAGCGACGTACCGTCGGTGACGTTCTTGAGCGCCGTCATCCCTTTGAAGCCGATGACGCCCCGATTGCCGGCGCCGCCGAAGCGGACTTTGCTTCGGTCGCACTGCGGAATGGCTCCATCGGCATAGTGGCCCATGCCGCCATCAAAGTCGGTGACTTGAATCAGTGTTCCTGCATCATTCGTGGCGAAGACTGGGCAGGTCGAACCAAGCACTGCTCGGTAGTCCGCCAGCGCTCCAGAGTAGCCAACCGTTGTGCCGGGGATCTCCGGGTCGCCGCGAACGTGAGAATGTCCGTCCTGTGGAATTTCCGGGACCAGGATCGCGCGATTCTCGTGAGACTGCGACGGACAGTAGTACGCTTCGACGCTAACATTCCGCGTTGCGAGTGTTTGGTCGTAGTAGCAACCGAGCTGCGAGTTCCACAGTTTCTTGACGCTCGCTTGCTCCATGTAGTCGAGGATCAGCGCCAGCCACGTCTGCTGGCCATCTGCCACGCGCGACGGCGGCAGTTCTCGCCGCGAGTCGTGGTAGTTTTGCGTCGCTAATCCGACTTGCTTGAGATTGTTCTGGCACTGTGTCCGTCGCGCGGCTTCGCGGGCGGCTTGCACGGCCGGGAGCAGCAACGCCACAAGCACGCCGATGATCGCGATCACCACTAGCAGCTCGACGAGCGTGAAGGCTCGCGCCGCGATGGCGCATCTTGCCCGCCGAACCTCAGGAGGCTTGCCGCCACCGGTGGCAGTTGACGCCGGTGCAGATTGGTCCATGGAAATCCTCTGCGCTAAGCGATCTCCGTGCGCATTCGCGAACTGACGCGATGTCGCGTCAGCACGATGGCATGGAGTTAGGGAGTCGAGCGATCTTCGGCTACGACAACGACGAGCAGGTCGGAATCGACGTACTATTGGAAAAGGATTGGTCGGGCGTCGAGCTTGTTAGGCTGCGGCCCGTTCAATCGCGTGCATCATGCAATCTAATCAGCGAACGACGGCACACCACCGAAGGCTTGCCGCTGCCGTGATTGATCTTCGCTGTGGCGAGGTTTGCAGTCTAGTGTCATTTATTGCAACATTGGTCCGAAATTACGCACGTCTGTGCGATGCTGTCTGCGGCGTGGATCAGCGAATCGAGCAACGCGGTGGCGAGGCTTCGCGAATGCATTCCGTAGAGCAGTTCCGCAGACTGCGAGCAGGCAAGCGAAGTGGTTCAGTCGGCTTCGCTCATGCGCGGCCGAAATGTCGAGAATTTCGCCACCAAGCGTCCGCGATCGTGGCGTTGCGTGTCATCGTGGTTAACTCAATGCACTGGCGCCATCATTGCCAATTGCCTAAAAAATAAGATTGGACGGTGCGGAACTTCAGTTTCGCGACGTAATTGCCATGGTGTTGCGTCTTTTCGGAATAACATTGCAACATTGGCTACTTGGATGCAGAAGTCCCGCGAATAGACTGAACGCTGCAGTCGCCAGTGCGGACGCTACTTCTCCATCTTCTCTGCAGCGGTCTTGCAGCCCCTCGACGCTCAGCACGACGCGAGCCTCAGGACTTCAAGTCGCGCCGATTGGTTCGCACTCGGCATCTCCTTGGTTTCTCATCTCTGGGAGGGACGCTCATGCACGTTACGAATTGGCGACTCGCTGCGGCGGGTTGTCTGCTTTTCGGTCTCTCGTCAGCGGCTAATGCCGCGATTCTAGTGAACGACCGCTGGGTCGACGGAACTGACTCGGATCCGGCATCGCCCATCTACTCCGAAATGGGCGTCGACGCCGACTCCGACACCGATCTGGAAGCGGCCTGGTTTCAGGGGGGCGGCGGCACGCTCGATCCCACCGGAGGCGGTGGACCGCTGGCAGGCTCCGTTTCGACCGGGTCGTCTTCATGGACGACCTACTTCACGCCCGAAGCTTCGCCCGTGACGCTGGCCAACACGGGTGATTCGCTTCGGGTCACTTGGACGTTCACGCCGCGCACCGTCAACGCGGGCAACACGAGCCAAGATTTCCGACTCGCTGTCGTCGATAGCCCTGCCGCGACTCGGCTAGCAGCGAATGGCGCTCCCGGCTCGGGAACCTATAGCGGCTACTCGATGTTCATGAATATGGGCCCGACGCTCGGTAACAGCAATCCCTTTCAGCTGCGTGAGCACGACGGCAACGGCGCCCTCCTAAGCGGCAGCGGCGACTGGCTCGCGCTCGCGAACGGCGTCGCCACCGGCGCGACTGGTTACGGGAGCGACACGCAGTACACGTATGTGATGACGCTCACTCGCAATGCGTCGAGCGGACTGGACATCGTCAGCACGATGAGCGGCGGCAACGTCGGCGGCGCCGGCACGGCGACCGTTGGCTTCACCGATACGACGCCGAGCTTCACGTTCGACACGTTTGCATTGCGGCCATCGAGCGCGAGCGGCACGGCGGCTCAGTTTGATACGAGTTTGTTTCGCGTCGAGTTTACGTCAGTGCCGGAACCAGCGACGTTAGGCCTGTGCGGGCTGGCGACGCTGGCTGCGTTGGCGGTCGCTCGGCGTCGTCAGTAGACATTTCGGGTGCCACTGGCAAGATGCCTGTGGCACCCATTGTGATGTCTCCCGAAATCCATGTGTGAAACTTTTGCACGATACCTTCAGCGGGTTGAGGTCATGGTCTGCGCACTGGGCAAATGGAAAGCTACTGCGGCTTTCGTCGCTGGAATCGCCGTGAGTCAGTTCGTCATGGCCGCGCCGCCGGCGTTTCCCGGCGCCATTGGTCAGGGCTCCCAAGCCACCGGCGGTCGTGGCGGCGACGTTTACCATGTGACGACGCTAGAAGATTACGACCCGAAGACCGAGCCCAAAATCGAAGGCTCGTTCCGCCATGCGATTCGCTCGGCCGAGGGACCGCGCACCATCGTCTTCGACGTCGGCGGCGCCATTCCACTCCACGCGGAGCTGGAAATTCGTAAGCCCGATCTCACCATCGCCGGTCAAACGGCGCCAGGCGGGATCACTTGCTGGGGCTTCCCTGCCGAGGTCTCCGGTACAAAAAACGTGATCCTTCGCCACATGCGCTTCCGCACCGGCGACTTTAACGCGCGCCCAACGCCAGTAGCCGCGGGTCAACGACCCGCCGGAGCGAACCTCAAAAAACTAAACCCCGCCTCCGCCAACGCGATGTACGTCGGCAACGAGAGCGAGCGAGTGATCCTCGACCACGTCTCCGCCGCCTGGGGCATCGACGAAGTCCTTTCGGTGACGCGGGCCCGCGACGTGACAATTCAAAACTCGATCATCGCCGAGGGGCTCAACAATTCGTTCCACCCGAAGGGCGCCCACGGCTACGGTTCACTCATCCGCGGCGAACTGACGGCTGACGATCAAGCTAAGAACGTCGGCGGCTACACTCTCTATGGCAACCTATGGGCCCACAATCGAGCTCGCAACCCATCGATTGGCGGACAGCAAACGCTCGACGATGGGCAAACAGAGGGCGATCGGCGCCGCACCGATCTCAATCTCGCGAACAACGTCGTCTACGATTGGGGCGATCAAGCCGCCCATCGCAGCGAAGGGGGCGACGTTCGCGTTAACTTGCTCGGCAACGTCTTCATCTGCGGCCCGGCAAAGAAGGCGAAGTATTTCTTCCGCGAGAAGACGCCAGGGCGCAGCGAAGTCGTCGCCATAGGTAACTGGCGCGACCTTGATCAAGGCGACGATCACGACGGCGTTGTGCCGACGGATGACGCGGAGCTGGCCAAAGGTTTTGACGGGTTTGGCGAAGGTGATCAGCTCGCCACCGCTGGCAAGCCACTGCCGTTTGGCGAGCAAGTTGCCGCAGCGACTCAACCGGCGGAACAAGCGTACGAAGCTGTACTCGCCGGCGTCGGGGCCTCGCTTTCACGCGATGCGATCGACCGGCGAATCGTCGACTCGGTACGGAAGCGGACCGGCGGGTTGATCGATTCGCAAGAAGAGTTCCGTGGCGCCGACGGCAAGCTGCTAGGCATCGACGATTTGAAAGAACAAAAGCGGCCCGCCGATTTCGACGCCGACCACGACGGCATCGCCGATGCGTGGGAACGCGAGCATGGGCTTGATCCGGGTGACTCCAGCGATGGCAACGGCACATCGCTGAGCGATGAAGGCTACACAAACTTGGAAGTCTACATCAACGAATTGGCTAACAAGAACTAGCGCAACGTGAGCTCTGCATGCCGCTGATCAAGACGCCTTTCGCATTGTGTGCAGTTGCGTTCATCCTAGCGATCGTCGCTGCGGCGCACGCCCATGCCCAGCTCCCCTTCTTCCCCGGCGCCGAGGGATTCGGCGGTTCATTCACCGGCACGGCGCCGGCCGGGGGCTGGTTTTCCAACGCCTCCGTCTACCACGTCACTACGACGGCCGACACGCTCGCCCCCGACGGCAAGCCCGCCGTCGGCACGCTGCGGGGAGCCTTCTACGACGCCGCCCGCAAGCAGATGGCAAGCAACGTGATCGTCGTCTTCGACGTCGGCGGCACATTCCAACTCACTCAGGGCAGCCTCGATATCAAGACGGTCAACAACATCTACATCGCCGGCCAAACAGCGCCGAGCCCCGTAACCGTGTACGGCAACACGACGCAAATCACTAAGAGCAACAACACCGTTAACAGCAACGTGGTACTCCGCTATATGACGTTCCGCAAGGGAACGGGCGACGGTGAAGATGCGATCACGTTCGCCGGCGGCAACGGAGCAGGGCAGACCGTAGCGACGAACATGATTCTCGACCACGTCTCCGCATCGTGGGCCGAAGATGAAGATCTCTCCGTGGCGAACAACAATACCAATGTCACGGTGCAGTACTCGATCATCGCGGACGCGCTCACGAACAGTCACGCCTACGGCTCGCTGATTCGTCCGCAGATCGATTCCAGCGTGACGTTCCACCACAATCTCTATGCGAGCAACGCCAGCCGACAGGCCCGCTTCGGCACCTACAACGCCGCGACGCTGACGGCTGACTTCCGCAACAACGTCATTTACAACTGGCGGGACCGTGCAAGCTACACCGGCGGTAGCAGCGAGTCGGAGCAGGAGTTCACCGACGTCAACTACGTCGGGAACTACCTCGTTGCCGGGCCGAACACCACCGGCCCCGCGAACCGCGCGTTCTCGGTCGACAAGAACGTTACCTCGCGCGTCTATCAGTCGGGCAACTTCGTCGACGCCGACAAGCAGCTCAATCCTGGCGGCGTGCCGAACGGCAGCGATTTCGGTTGGGGGGCGTTCGCCGTCTCGACGCCGGTCACCGATCAAACGATGACGCAAATGGCGACGCCGTTCGCGACGGCGCCCGTCACCACGCAAACGGCGCCCGCAGCGTATGAGCAGGTGCTCGACCATGTCGGCAACTTCTGGTGGAACCGCGAAGCGATTGATCAGCGGATCATCAATAACGTGAAGACAAACATCGGCCCGCCGGGTGGCGTCGGGGCCGCGGCGCCGAACGCAACCGAGTTGGCGAACCTGCTCGCGGCGCCAACGACGACTCGGCCGGCCAATTGGGACAGCGATAACGACGGCATGCCGAACGCTTGGGAACTCGCCCATGGCCTCAATCCCAATTCCGGCGCCGACAACCAGCTCGACTTTGATGGCGACGGTTACGTGAACGTCGTCGAATACCTCAACGAAGCGGGCGAGTTCCCGGCCCCTTCGCCGATTGTCTTCAACGGCGCCACGAACACGCGCTACGCTCAAATCACGAACTGGCGGACCAACGATGGCGGCGTTACTGCCGGCAGCAATTGGCAACCCTCAAAGTATGACGCGGCGGTGGTCAACGGCGGCACGGTTGCGGTCGACGCTGTCGGACAGCATGCGGGAGTCTTGCAAGTGGCGCCTGCGGCGGGCAGCGCGGCGACGCTCAACGTCACCGCGGGTTGGATCGACGTGGCCGAACGGTTGGAAGTCGGCGTCGGCGGCAACGGCACGGTGAACCAGACGGGGGGATTGGTGCTCGCCGACGAAGTGCTGCTGGGGGGCGGCGTCGGGGCAAGCGGCGAGTACCATCTCTCCGGCGGCGTGTTGCGAACCGGTCGGCTCGCCAAAGGCGCGAGCGGCGGGACGTTCCAATTTACCGGCGGCACGCTGAGCGCAGCCGTCGTCGACTTCGATCTCGTCAACAACGGCGGTCTCATCGCCCCCGGCGAGAGCCCCGGCCTAATGCAAATCGACGGCGATCTCACGCTCAACAGCGGCGTGCTCGAAATCGAAATCGGCGGCACGCAGTTCGGGCAGTTCGATCGCCTGGAAGTTGACGGCACGGCCGACCTCGGCGGCACGCTGCGAGTCGCGCTCGTCAATGTCGGCGGCGGCGTCTATCAACCGCAGCTGGGCGATTCGATTCCCTTCCTCGCCGCGAGCGGCGGCGCTGGCGGCATATTTGATACGTTCGAACTGCCCACGCTCGCTCCCGGGCTGGCATGGCAACTTAACCCTGGCAACGTAACGGTCTTCCTGAACGTCATCGCCGCTGCGCCGCTCAGTCCGGCTGACTTCAACGGCGACGGGCTCGTGAACCGCGACGATTTGGCGATGTGGCGCACTGGCTTCGGCAGCGCCGGCCAAACGAACAACGCCGCCGGCGATGCCGACGGCAATGGCACGGTCGATGGCGCCGATTTCCTTGTTTGGCAGCGAGGATTCACGCCTGCCGGTGGTGCTGCGACTTCCGCGGCAGTCCCCGAGCCATCAAGCTTGCTCCTCTGCATACTCGCCGTCCTTCGTAGCCGCGGGTCAACGACCCGCCAGAAATCTGATCAATGGCGAATGCTGAATGGGGAATGTGGGAGTCGGTCGTCACTCTGACACTTCCCGCTCCTCATTCAGCATTCCACATTCCCCATTGGTACCCGCTCCGGTCGGCCGTTGACCGGCGGCTATTGTTGCGTTCGAAGTGCCAACGCGTTTCAGGCGACATAAAGCTAAAGCGTTCCTACAACAGATTTTATGGTCATTTTTCAAGCGATATTCTCAATTTGAGGCGACACGAAGCGACAACGCGAAGGCAAAGTGTGTGCGCACCGCTGGCGCACAAAGAGAAGAAGGAGTTGGGTTTTCAAAGAACCGCTGTTCAGCTTAGGGCAGAGTAGGGCGGATTGCCACGAGCGATTTTTGGCCACTTGAACAGCTGGCAACCGCGGGTCAACAACCCGCCGGAACGCTGCTAAATGGCAAATGCTGAAATAGGAAGTGTGGGAAGCGTTCGTGACTTTCTCATTCCACATTCCCCGCTCGTATCCGCTCCAGCCGGTCGTTGACCGGCGGCTACTGCCGCAGTTGCGGAACGCAAGATTCGCCAATCCAGAACCGCTGGCGCCGATTCGTCCTGACGCGCACGCCCGCAGCTTAAAATGACGGCTCTCTTCGCACTCAACACGTAGCCGGTCGAGTCTTCTCCTTATGCCGCTCCGTCTCTCGCTTCTCCTTGCTGCGACATTGATCGTTCATGGCGTGCCCGTCGCCGCGCATGCCCAATCGCTCCCCGCCTTCGCCGGGGCCGATGGCGCCGCCTCGTACGTTACCGGCGGCCGGGGCGGGCTTGTCTATCATGTGACGAAGCTCGACAAAAACTATACTGACGCCGGTCTCGGCACGCTTCGCTACGGGCTGAGCGATTCCAACTTCAGCGTCGGTGGCGTCGTGCAGCCGCGGACGATTGTGTTCGACGTCGCCGGTACATTTTGGCTTGGCCGCTTCGGCGCGGAGAGCGGCCACGACAACGGCTGGGATACTAACAGCCGCTACAACCTCGGCAGCCACGTCACCGTTGCCGGCCAAACGGCGCCCGGACCCGTTACCATCATGGGCGGATTGGTGAAAGCAAACGGCACGAATGCGATCCTTCGCAACGTGACGATCGCCCCCGGCTACGGCATGCGCAACTTCTCCAAACCCGAAGAGGGCGTCCAACCGACGCCGGGCGATTTTCCGGACTCTTACGTCTACGATGCGATCGACATCACTGGGACGAACCTGATGATCGACCACGTCACCACGGCGTACGCCACCGACGAAACGATCTCGGCCAACGAACTCGCCAACAACGTCACGATTCAGTACAGCAACATCTCGCAGGGGCAGAACTACCCGCAAGCCGACGCCGAGGCGAGCGGCATCATCTACACTGGCCACGGCCTCGGTTCGCTGCTGCAGGGAGGTTCAAACGCGAAGTTCAGCATTCACCACAACTTGTACGCCCATCAGAAGGGGCGGCTGCCGCGCGTCGGCAGCGAAGTCGGCACGGGGGCGTTCAACGACTTCCGTAACAACGTTTTTTACAACTGGCTTGGCACGGCCGGCGGCGGAGCGAGCGGGCAGCCAAGCTTTAACAACTTTGTCGGCAACTTTTACCGGGCGGGGCCGGGTGGCGACAACCCCGTCGGCGGCGCGAGCACCGCGATTACCACGGCGAGCGGCGGCACCGGCATTTTCAGTGGCAGCAACTCCAGCGGCACTCGCGTCTACCACTCGGGCAATCTGAAAGATACGAACAAGGATGGCGACGCCAACGACGGCGTCGCGCTCGCCAACAGCGATTTCGGCGCTTCGAACTTTCAGGCCGGCCCCGTCTGGTCGGGGGGCGTGCCAACCTACAACGGCGTTACCGATACGGCGACCACGGCGTACAACCGCGTGCTCGACACCATGGGCGCGAACTGGTGGACTCGCGATAACGTCATCGACACGCTCGACGAACGCATCATCAACGAAGTCCGCACCGGTACGGGCAAGATCAAGGCGTGGGCCGACGATCCATTTAATTCTGATCCCAGTGAGGGCGTCGAGTGGCGGGCGATGCTTGCTAAGCGGGCCGATCCCGTCACCGGCGCTGCGCCGTACAATCGCGCCGCCGACTGGGACGTCGATGGCGACGGCATGCCCGGCTTCTGGGAACTCGCCCACGGCCTCGACCTCAGCGCCGCCGACAACAACGCCGACTTCGACGCCGACGGCTACACGAATCTCGAAGAGTACATCAACGACGTCGCCGCTTGGCCGGCGCCAACGACGATCGTCTTCAACGGCGGCACGAACCAGCGGTATGCTCAAATCACCAACTGGGACGCAAACCCCGACGCGGCGCTGACGCACAACTGGCAGCCGTCGCGCTACGATGTCGCGGCGATTCCGAACGGGTCGGTCGCCGTCGACGCCGTTGGCCAGCATGCGGGAACGCTTGCCGTGGCGCCTAACGCCGGCAACGTCGCAACGCTGAATGTCACCGCCGGTTGGATCGAAGTCGCCGCCACGCTGCAAGTCGGTGCGGCAGGGCAGGGGAGCGTCAATCATTCCGGCGGCGCGGTCGCGGCGAATGCGATCACGCTCGGCGTCAGTGGCGCCAACGCGGCGGGCGTCTACCGACTCTCGGGCGACGGCCGGTTGCGCGTCGGCCAACTGGCGAAAGGCGCGAATGGCGGCGTCTTCGAGTTCACCGGCGGCACGCTCACGGCCGACGTCATCGACTTCAGCGTTGTCAACCAAGGAGGCGTCCTCTCGCCTGGCGAATGGATCGGCGTCACCGAGATCCACGGCGATTTGACGATGCAGAGCGGCGCCATCGAGCTGCAGATCGCCGCCAGCGCGACGGGCGGCTTCGATCGGCTGGCTGTCAGCGGCGCTCTTGCCGCCGGCGGCACATTGAGCGTCGAAATCGGCGAGAGTTTTGTTCCCGCGGTCGGCGACAGTTTTGATTTGCTCGACTTCGCAGCAGTCAGTGGGGCCTTCGCGCTTGAGTTGCCGACGCTTCCCGCGGGCATGGCGTGGGACGCGAGCGACCTGCTCGCCACAGGGACGTTGGCTGTCGCCGCTGCACCGCTTGCCGGAGCCGACTTCAACAACGACGGCTTCGTTAACGGCGATGATCTTGCCATCTGGCGCGCGGGTTTCGGTTCGACGAGCCAAACCACCAATGCCAATGGCGACGCCGATGGCAGCGGTACAGTCGACGGGGCCGACTTTCTTGTCTGGCAGCGGAACGCGGCGCCTGCCAGCAACGCATCGTCCTCAGTGGTTCCTGAGCCGGTCGCATGCGTGTTGCTGATTCTGGCTGCTGGGAGTACGGCGCTACAGAGCCGGTTCCGCAAGCAGCGTAGATAGATCGACTGACGGTCGCCGCGCACGACTCCGTCGATTTCACGCAGGCCATCGCCGGATTTCGCGGTCGCAACTACGCTGCATGCTCTGCTGCTTCGACTCTTGTTCGCCGCTCCGGCCGGTCGTTGACCGGCGGCTACTACTGTGAAACGACCGTCGACATGCGGAATCACAGCTAGGCGGTTCACTTTTCCGCAAGTAGAATCCTCCCTGCTCTCAGCGACCTTTTCGATCCCTCTGATGAGGCTCACATGATGCTCACGCTCCGCCGCTGCCGTGCCGCGATTGTTAGTCTTCCGCTTGCGCTCGTCGCTCTTCTGCTCGACGCGCCGAGGGCCGTCGCTATCGACCTTGAGCCGGTGATGCTGCAGTATCAGGCCGTTCCCGGCACGACAGGGTTCTTTCACGCCCCGTCTATTACGGTTTCGGGTCTCAACAACAGCCGCAAGGTCGTCACTTGGGGCGGCTGGCCCGGTAATCCCTTTTCTCACAACGGCATCTTCATTTGGGAGAACGGCGTCCTCACCGACCTGCTCCGCAACGACGACGTGCAAAACGCTCCCGGCATCGGCCAGCCGGTGGTTCAAACGCAGCCCGGGTTTCTCGACCACAATGGCAACGTCGCCGCTCCCGCGAGCTTTGGCGTCGATCAGGACGACGTCAATTACATTGGCCCGAATCGCGCCGGCCTCGCGTTTATCAATCGCGTCGGCGGCGCCGATGCGCCCGGCAACACGGACCCGTGGGAACCCTTCGTCAGCGTGAAGGGGAACAACAACGGGCAGATGGTCTTCTACGGCCGCGTCGGCAACAACGACCTGGGCCTGTGGCGCGGAACGAACTCGGCCAACTTGGTGAGGTTGGTGCAAGAAGACGTCACCCTCATTCCCAACACGGCATTCGTTGTTGAGGATGCATCGTTCGAAACACCGTGCATCACGAGCACGGGCGTGGCGTTGTTCGACGTCGGCTACGGCCCGTCGGGCGATGAAGAAGCCGTGCTCGTCGGTACGAGCGACGCCAATCTGCAAGTCGTCGCACGCACCAACTATCTCGACGTTCCTGGTTTGCCTGCCGGCACGAAGTTCACCGGCGTGCAGAAGGAAGCGATCAACAACGCCGGTCACATTGTCATGGGCGGCGATTGGGGCGCCTTCGGCAATAGCGGGCTCTTCACGACCGCACGCGGTCTGTTGGAGCCGGTTGTCTTGAGTAATATTACTAATGTGCCAGGCGTCCCCGGCGAGAAGTTCGACTGGCTCCTCTCCAGCGTAACCATCAGCGGCAACGACGACATCTTCTTCACCGGCGAATCAGATGTCAGTGCGACCGACGGCGTCTACAAGTGGAGCAACGGCGTCCTCTCCGCCCTCGCGACTGAAGGCCAAGCGGCTCCCGGCGCCAACTCGACCTTCAAGTTCTTTAATGGCGTCCATACAAATGCCGCCGGCGACATGATGTTCGTGGCCGAACTCGCCGATGAGAACGTCGGTCTGTGGTACGTCGCCGCCGGCACGACGACCTTGGTGCGGCAACTCATCACGGGCATGAACGTCGATGTCCTCGGCGACGGCACCGACATCCGCCCCATCGCCGAGCTGTCGATGCCGGGCACGTTCGGCGGCCCGCAAGGGGGCGGCCAACTGCGTTTCAACGATCACGGCGATTTCATCGTGGAGCTTGCCTTCGAAGCCGGCGTGAACACGCGGCCGTTGGAAGGAATCTACATCAGCAGCGTCATTCCCGAACCGACGACGCTGGCGTTGGCATCTCTCGCGGCGGTTGCATGCATTGCCTCGCGCCGCCGTTGAGTTTTCGCTTGCGCGTCTTCTAGTCCCGGGCTCCGCCTGGGGGTGACGCTGCGCAACGCCACGCTTACCGGTGTGGTTGCCGACCCCCGGGCGGAGCCCGGGGCTAGACTCGCCGCCAGCGTTAAAAGAACTACGAAGAATCGCCATGCTCAACGGCCATCGGCCGCTGTGGTGCGGGGGCGTACGGTAGTCGCTCCGCAGCGGCGCAGGTAATATCAACACCTCGCGTTCACTGCCGATCACACCGCCGTTCCGAGCGAAATCAATCGCTCGCCATCCATGAAGCCCCGACTCGTCGAAAAGCTCGCCGCTCTCCGCCAGAATCTCGATTGCGGCCACTTCATCCTCGCCGATGCGAAGGACGCCGACATGGCGTGGGGCGTCACCAGCCCCGGCGAACCGTACGGTGGCGCCGCTGCGACGAAGACCGACAAAGCGGCCGCTCGCTCGAGCCGCTATCGCTCGATCGCCGACTTCCGCGATCAGATCCGTGAGATCGTCCGCCAAGGCGCCGTCGATATCATGCTCGCCTCGGTCTCGACGATAGATCTGCTCGCCCACCGTGAAGGATTGTTCGACGCCAGCGACGTCACGCCCGCCATCCGCGCTAACGACGCCACCGACGTCTGGATTCCGCGCGGCGGCAACTATCGCCAATCGCCGTCGCTGCCGTTCGCGAGTTGCTATCTCGAAGAAGCGCAATACGGCAGCCTGATGGCGACCGAAGATGGCGAGCCGAAGGTGAATCTCGGCCTCTACTCGGCGACGTTCAACAACTCGCTCGACAGCGACTACGCGACGCTCGAAGCGTTCCGCGAGTTCCGCGCTTATGCCGAGCAGTGCGGCTTCCACTACTTTCTGGAAGTCTTCGCCCCGAACATCGACGGCGTCGTGCCGGCGTCGGAAGTCGGCGCCTTCGTCAATGATCACATCTGTCGCATGCTCGCCGGCGTCCCGCAAAGCGGCCGGCCCGAGTTCCTCAAGATTCCGTTCTTCGGCCCTGAAGCCCTCGAAGAACTCGTTTGCTACGACACGAGCATGATCGTCGGCGTCCTCGGCGGCAGCAGCGGCACGAGCTTCGACGCCTTTACGCTCCTTACCGAAGCGAAGAAACATGGCGCCCGCGTGGCGCTGTTCGGACGCAAGATCAAAGACGCCGAACACCCTCTCTCGTTCGTCGCGATCCTCCGTCGGGTCGCCGACGGCGAACTCGCCCCGGAAGAAGCCGTTCGCGCGTACCACGGCGAACTGCAAAAGCTAAAGATTGCCCCGCGGCGAGCACTCGCCGATGATCTCCAGCTTACCGCCACCGAGCTAAGCTACGCCCGCTAGCGCAATAGCTGCGCCTCCAGCAGTAGCCGGGGCTCAACGAGCCGCCGGAGCGAGCCTCCTACCGCGACGCCCGACGCCGCACAGCCGCGAACGCCATCCCGCCCGCGAGAAGCAATCCCAGCGAAGCAGGCTCCGGCACAGCGCTGATCGGAGTCGGCGGACCGCCAAAGTGGCTCTTCCACAACGCCAAGTCAGCCGCATCGACGTTGCCGTCTCCATTAGCGTCGCCGGTGGTTGCATTGGGTTGCCCAGTGAGTCCGAAGCCCCGCTGCCACGTGAGAAAATCGGCGCCGTCGACGTCGCCATCGCCATCAAAATCGCCGTTCGACGGATTCACATCGAGAAACGGCGTCTCCTGCGCGGCCGCGTAGCGGTAGATCCCAGCCGTCCCATCGGCGTCCTCGGCGAACGCGAGCCCGGCATATCCGCTCGTGAAGCTGGAGTGGGAGACGGTAACCTGCGGTAGCGCCGGCTTACCAGCCGGGTCATTGGCGGCCCATGCGTAGCCGGTCAATTGATTGCCGACGGCGTTGAATTCCATCACGACCTCAGTGCCGGCGTTGAACGCGAGGTCGGCGCCGCCGAGGTCAACGGACGCGCCGCCGCCCGTAAGCGCTTGAATGTTCAGATTGCCGCTTAGGTCGAGGTACAGCAGGTAGCCCGTCAGGTTCTGTGGGTTGACGCGAGCAGTGAGAACCAGATTGCCCGCTTTGTTGTTTGGATTGTTGGGATCCGGCAGCACAGTCCCCTGCGTCCGAACATAGGTGGGGCCGAGCGTGATCGGCACGAGCGCCGACATCTGGTTCGTGACCGATCCAGCAGCGGGTTTCATGTAAAAATCGCCGCTCGAGGCGTCGTATGTTCCCGGGAAGGGGCCGGCGCCGTTGAGGTTGAGAACCCAGGGAACGGGATTTCCGTCCGTGACGCTGCCGTCGCTGAAGTCGTCCACCCATGCAGCACCCTCGGTCGCTTGCGGGAGAAACATCGCTAGGCCCATCAACGTGACGAGCGACCAACGCGAACGAGGGGCGACAAGCATGGAAACTCTCCGATGCCAAATGAGCAGGGACAACATAAACGCCGTCAAGCAGCCAGTGCGGCGCAAGGCCGCCGTCGAAAAGCCTGGAAGAGACTTGTACCTCGACGCCGCTCGGCATCTCGGTGGAATCAAAAGAAAAGAGCAAGAAGAGAGCCGTCATCGCTAGTTGCCAGCTTGGCGATAAACGACTCTTGGAGCGTAACGAAGCGCCCGCAATGAGTCAATTAATTTCAATATTCTAGTTGAGCTCCCAGTAGCCGCGGCTCAACGAGCCGCCGGAGCGGTGCCAGAGAAATGTGGAATGCTGAATGTGGAATGGGGTATCGGCGTCTCCCCTTTCCACATTCAGCATTCCCCATCTCCATTTTCTTGTCCTCTCCCGCAATTTCCGGCTTACGCGCCATTCTCAAAAATCATCTCTTGACCCAAATTCACTGTACTAGTGCAATTGGTACAGTGCCGAGGTTGAGATGAAATTTCAATGCGATTCCACCGCCCGAACGCCTATCTACCGCCAGCTCATCGAGCAGGTCCGCGAGGCCGTCGCTCGGGGCCGAGTTCAGCCGGGCGACCGGCTACCGTCGGTCCGCCAGCTCTCGAAAGACCTGGTGGTTAATCCGAACACGATCGCTCGTGCTTACACCGAGCTCGAGCGAGAGGGAGTGCTCAACACCCGCCCCGGGCTGGGGGTGTTCATCGCCCCCCGGCAGGCAGAGCTTACCCACCAAGCCCGCGAACGTCGGCTCGCCGCCCTCATCGACCGCTTCCTCACGGAAGCCGTCCACCTCGGCTTCGCCGCCGAACAAGTGACCGAAATGCTCCAAAAAAGGATCGGCCAGTTTCAATTTGCAGGAACGAAGGAGTAGATCTGCGTCAGAGGTCACTCCCCATTCAGCATTCCTCATTCTCCCTTCAGCATTCAACTCAAAATGCTCCCCCTCACCACCACTCGCTTAACAAAGTTCTACGGCAATCGCCCAGTCGTGAACTCGGTGAACCTCGCGATTCCCAGCGGCTGCGTGTACGGCCTGCTCGGTCGCAACGGCGCCGGCAAGAGCACGCTCATCAAAATGTTGATGGGCATGGTGCAGCCCGACGCCGGCGAAGCGACGCTCCTAGGCCACAACGTCGCCGAGATGCCGGCCGAGGTGCGACAGCGAATCGCCTACATTGCCGAAGGGCATCCGCTCTACGACTGGATGACGATTCAGCAGGCGATCGACTTCGTCGCGCCGTTTTACACACGCTGGAACGGCCGGCTCGTCGACCAGATCATCGACCACTTCGAACTCCCGCGTCGCGGCAAGCTCCGCCGCCTCTCCAACGGCCAGCGGGCCCAAGTCTCGCTAGCGCTCGCTGTGGCACCCGAACCAGAACTTTTAGTCCTCGACGACCCGACGCTCGGCCTCGACACGGTCGTCCGCCGCGACTTCCTCGAATCGCTCATTCAGATCATCCAACGCAAAGGCCGCACGATCCTGTTCAGCTCGCACATCCTGGGCGACGTTGAGCGCATTGCCGACCGCATTGGCGTGATGGTCGACGGCGTGCTTCGCGTCGATTGTCCGACGGAACATTTCCGCGAGTCGATCAAGCTCGTCACGCTCGAATTCCGCGGCGTTCCGCCCGATTGGCCGGGCGGCGGCGGAGTCGTCAGCTCGCGGCACGTCGGTTCGAACCTCGAACTGATCACCGTCGGCTTCGACGCCGAGCAACGCGAGCTAGCCGAGTCGCTTGAGCCGCTCGCAATCGACGTGCTTGATCTGAATCTGGAAGATGCGTTCATCGAATACACCCGCGGGCCCAAACGCTCGCTCCCCCTGTTTGTCACGGAGTCGACTGATGATTCGTACGCTCGTCCTCAAGGAGTTGCGTGAGAGCTTGCCGATCGTCGCAGTGGCGGGATTGGCGGCGGCGTATATCTTGGCGCAGCGATGCGGCGTCAGGGTCTTCGCGTTCTTTGGCGGTACTTCTGTCAGTATGCCTTTCCTTGACGATATCTGGATAAACGTCGCCGTTCTTGGCGGCATCCTCGCGACCTCGCTCGCGCTCAAGCAAACTCAGTGGGAGGAATCGAAAGGAACCTTTCGTTACCTTTTATTTCGGCCGATCGCTCGCAAGGAACTCTTCCTTTCAAAAATCGTCGTTGGGTTGGCGTTGGTTGCGGTTGTCATGGGGGCCTTTATCTTGATTTACGGCGTTTGGGCCACGTTGCCTGGACGCCACGCATCCCCCTTCTATTGGTCGATGACTGTCCCGTCGTGGCACGCTTGGTTTGTATTGCCAGCGATTTATTCAGCCGCCTTCGCTAGTGGACTTCGACCCGGTCGATGGTTTGGCTCGAAATTGCTGCCTTTAGCTGGATGCGTCATTATCGTCTTTATCTGGCTCGTGCAGCCTTGGCCATGGATCGCGCTACTGGTCTCGACGTTGCTGACTGCGCTCTACGTGAGCGCTGCACTCGACGTCGCCGAGAGCCGAGACTACTAACCCGAGCAACGTGGGTGGACTTGCTTCATTCATGCTGCATTCTACGGTACTCCAAACGTACAATCATTAGGGCGAGAGATGACCCACAAGCCAACATACAAGTCTTTGCGACTTCTGCTGATCGTCACGCTCGGCGTGGCGGCCGTTTGGATCGTGGCGGGAGCTATCGCGCTGATCCAATGGGAGATGGCGAATCAGGGCAATGGCAATGAGTCGTTGGTGATAGACGTTGAGGGACAAGCGCGGATCGATAGTTATCAAGTCGTCGGCGGTTTCGCTAAGCGCCGACCGATGCGCACTCTCGACGGCGAAGAAGTTAGCGGTTTGCAAGCTGCCGCCGCACCACGCGCCAGCCTGCCCGTCGCTCGTCCGTACCGCCCGTTCACAGATGGGCCTATCGTTTGGACGGAACGGCTTCTGTTCGCCGACCACGGCGACTTTTGGTATCTCGTTCGTGACGCCGCCGCTGACGGTCACGCGTATCTCGTCGCATACGATCGCGAGACGAAATTTCCCACGCGCTATGCCGCCCGTTCTGGATTTTCGACCGGCCCGCCGCTGCCTGAGGATCATTTCAACGTAGGGCCGCCGTTCAACCATCAGTCGCGGCGGGTCGTGGGAATTGCCTTTCGCAATGACGTGAGTTACGACAACTACGCGGACATCGACCCCAGGGGAGCCACGCCTCGATCGTGCCTTTATGTCCTCGATGACGGCGAACTCCTGGGAGTCGACGTCACTCGTAGAATTATCGATAAGTTGGGGGCATTTCCCGCAGCTCAAGCGTTGGCGATCACCGAGCGACCTCAAGTGTCAGGTCCTCAGATTGGCGATGAGTCCGAAGTAGAGGTGAGAATGGAAGATCTTGCGGCAGCGAAGGCGCTAAGAGAGAGTGCGTTGCTCATCCGCATGCCGGCGAGCTTCATCGTCCTGGACCCGCGCAGCGAGCAACGCCAAGAAGTCCCCCTGCCAGAAGAGTTTCAAGCGGGCGACTTGGATGTTTATTCGCTCCGCTCGGGCGGTTTCGTTCTCGATCGCAAGTCGCGTCGTCCTTCTGCCACGGTGCATCACCTCGCTTGGCTCGACCGCGAGGGAAAAGTTGAGCGTACGAAAGAAGCTGCAATCGAAACCCATGTAGATGCCGGTCCGCGAGTTCAGGCAATTCTTGCGACGCTCATGCTACCAACGCTGCTTTTTCTCAGCTTGATCGTGGTATGGTCGGCGCCTCGCATGTTAAGTGAGGCGAGCAGCGGTCTCAGCTACTCGGACGCACTGCAACAAAGCATCGTGGGTGCATGGCCTGCAGTTCTTGTGCTCGTCGTGATCTCACTTGGCTTCGCCGCGCTGGTCTACCGCTGGCAACGCGAGAACAACCGCCCGCGCCCCGTCGCTTGGGCCGTTGCCGCGTTCCTGCTCGGCGTGCCGGGGTTCATCGCTTATCTGATCCTTCACGGCCGGCCAAGCGTCGCCCGGGCGCGCACCCACAAGATCGCGACGGCCGAGCCCAAACTCCTCGGCATCGAAATCTTCGCGTAATCGAACCGAGCGCGCACACACACAAGCCAGGGTTCGGACTGGTCGCTTAAGCGACCAGTCCACGCGACGTTGGACTCCGCGTACCGAACACAAACGCGAACGCGCGAGAGTGAGCTCAGTTCGCAGGAATTTTGAACAGCTCGGTATCGACATGCGCTTCGCGCATGATTTCCTGCATCCGCGCCACTACCTCCGGATGCTCCGCCGCTACGTTCTTCGTTTCGGCGAGATCATCGGCGAGGTTGTACAGTTCCAGCGGCCGATTGGGATCGCTTTGGAAGTCGAGTCGCACGGCTTTCCAATCGCCTTGCCGTACGGCCTGCTTGCCGCCCCGTTCGTGGAACTCCCAATAGAGGTAGTCGTGCTCCGGCTGCTCGCCCTTGCCGTAGAGCGTTGGCAGGTAGGAGAGGCCGTCGGTATCGGCCGGCGGTTTGATTCCCGCCGCTTCGCACGCAGTCGGCACGAAGTCCCAGAACGCCGAAACATGGTCGCTCGTCTCGCCCGCGGCGATCTTGCCCGGCTGCCACGCAATCATCGGCACGCGGACGCCCCCTTCGTACATATCGCGCTTGCCGCCTTTGAGCGGGCCGCCGGAGTTGAAGAAGTTGCGATCCCACCCTCCTTCGCTCATCGGCCCGTTATCGCTGGCAAACATCACGATCGTGTTGTCGTCGATCCCCAGCTCTTTCAGCTCGTCGAGAATCTGGCCGACGGCGTCGTCGAGGTTCGTCACCATCCCGGCGAAGGTCGCCTTCGGATGCGTTTCGTTGCGGTAGTGCTTGTCTTTCGTGTGAGGCTTCTCTGCAAACTTACCGACGAACGGATCACGCCACTTTGCGGGGACGTTCAAGTCGGCGTGAGGCGCTTGCAGCGAAAGGTGGAGGAAGAACGGCCCGTCCTTGTGTTCCTTGATGTACTCCTTCGCATCGGCGACGAACATGTCGGTCGAGTAATGCTTCCCTTCTTTGCCATGGTTGTCGGGGTACTGCACCTTCTCGCCGTCGCGCCACAGCACTTGGGGGTAGTAGCGGTGCGCAGCGCCGTGGCTGATGTAGCCGAAGAAGTGATCGAAGCCTTTCTCAGCCGGATGGTTGCCGTTTTGCGAGTTGCAGGCGAGGCCGCTCTTGCCGATCATCGCGGTGTGATAGCCAGCGTTCTTCAGCAGTCGGCCAATCGAGATGTCTTGCGGATCAGGACGGAACTCGATCGGCCCGTTCGCTCGTTGGTGGACGTGCCCCGTATGCTGGCCCGAGAGCAAGCAAGCCCGCGACGGCGCGCAGACGGTGCAGCCGGCGTAATGCTGCGTGAACCGCATCCCCTCGTTCGCCATGCGATCAAGGTTCGGCGTCTTGAAGTTTTTCTGCCCGTAGCAACTGAGATCGCCGTAACCGAGATCATCGGCCAGGATGAAAATAATGTTCGGCTGCTCGGCGGCTTCGCTCTTCGCGCTAATCATTGCTAACGAGGCGAAGAAGGATAGAACCACGACGGCACGAAGAGCACGACGGGCGAAGAAGGAGCGATTCAAGTTAGTCATCGTTGCGTACATTTTTTGTCTTACGTCGTGCTCGTTGTGCCGTCGTGGTTCAGGTTTTTTTAGTACTGCGGAAAGATTAAACGTTCGGTAGCTCATATCCCTTGCGTCGCGGGCGGTCGAGCAGCTCGCACGCTTTGGGGTCTTCGGGGAACGTCTCGGCGACGGGATCCCACTTCAGCGGCCGGCCGACTTCGCGGGTGATGTTCGCCAAGTGGCAGACGCTGATCGAGCGGTGGCCGATCTCGACGTCGGCGTTCGGCAACTCGCGGGTGCGGATGCAGTCGAGCCAGTTTTGAATGTGCGGCCGCGCGATCCAGCCGTCGCCTTCCCACTTGTTTTGCACGGCCGGCTTGGGGGCGTCCTTCGCGAAGCCGGGCGGGTTGGTGGCGAACTTGTTGCGATTGATTTCCATCTTCGCGTCTTCGCCGACGAAGATGCCGCCCCCCATCGGGCCGGTGTTCTCGAGTTCGAAGCTCACCTCGACGCCGTCGTCGTACCGCATGCCGACCTTGCCGTTCGTGCCGGGCGTGATTGGCCATAGTTCAACGGGCCCGGTGTCGCTCTTGCCGAGCGCCCACTGAATCTGGTCAACGCCGTGAGCGCCCCAATTGGTCATCTCGCCGCCCGAGTAATCGCGCCAGCCCATCCATGCGAAGCGAAGCGAACCATTGTACGGCCGTAGTTCGGTGGGGCCGCACCAGACGTCCCAATCGCCGCCGGTCGGCACTGGCTCGGCGGGGAAGTTTTGCATCGCCTGCGGACCGACATAATTGACGGCGAGCACCTTTTTCAGCTTGCCAAGCTTGCCGTCGCGGACGAATGCACAGCAGTAGTCGTTGATCTCCATGCTCCGCTGTTGCGAACCAACCTGGAAGACGCGGCCCAGCTTGCGCGCCGCGTCGGCGAGGATGCGGCCTTCGCGAATGTAAGCGGTGAGTGGCTTCTCAGCGTAAATGTCGAGCCCGGCCTGCATCGCCCGCATACAGGGGAGGGTGCGGCCGTGATCGGGAGTCGCCACGACCACCGCGTCGAGCTGCTCCTTGTCGAACATCGTGCGGTAGTCGGTGTACGTCTTCCACTGCTGCTTCTTCTGATCGAGCGTCTCGGCCATCCGCTCGGGGAAGCAATCGGCAAGCGCGACGATGCGGCCCCCCTCGGGTACCTGATCCATCAGCTGCCGCGCGCGGCCGCCGGTGCCGATAAAGCCAATCACAATTTGGTCGTTTGGCCCGATCGCTCCCTCACGTCCCAGGACTCGCGCCGGGATGAAGGTGGGCAGCGCGATCGCGGTGCTCGCAGCAGCGGCTGTTTTGAGAAACGTGCGGCGCGAAGCAGTCGAACGATGATCCATCGAGAAGAACTCCGGGGGGCGGTCGTAGCCTAGCGGCGAGAAATCCGCCTCAAGGGAATCGGGCAGGAAAAGTCGGGAGATTAGCCCACGTTCCGAGCTTCTCATTCTATCTGGGCATGATGGGCGAGAGGAGAAGCTGAGAAGTTAAAGGCAGGGTCTGGGGATGATGCTCCTCGCTTTCCCTGGCGCAGAAAATACGCCCGCTTTCAGCAAGATTCTTGCACTTCAAGCGTTCAGCCGTGGCGCCCGGCTGGTGGCGAATAACGCAAAGCTTTCCGCACGGTTCTACACACTTAACCTCCATCAGAACCCTCAAGGCGGCACGCGAAACATTCGCTCAGAACTCGCGAACTACCTTATCGGTTGTGCCGTAAATAACGTGTCGTCCGTCATTTGGACGGCCGCCGACCGAGCTGGAAGTATTTTAGGCCGGCAGGTGGCTAGTTTCCGCTCCGCCGTTAATTGCGGAGACGCCAACTGCCAGCGGCGATTACTCAAAGTGCTGCGGGTAAACGGCTTTTGAGCGCACGGTCTCGCAGAGCCAGCCGCTCGGCACAGAGTTTGCCTTATGTTCAGAGCAACTGAAAAACGGGGCCAGACAAGGCCCGTGGGGACACGAATAGGAGGAGATGTGATGAGCCAACGAACACTCAAGATGCGGATGGCGGAGATTCGACGCAGCTGGTCACGTAAGGAACGCGAAAACCGAGCCGTTCTTGGCGAACGTCGTTGTTTGGAACTGATGTTCCAATCAGGTATGGTTCGCCCTTGCTTGGCGACTGCCGCGCGCGCTCCGGCCTAATCGACTATCTAAGTCGTTGCTTCGGATTGCGATCCGCTCAGCGTTGGTGTGGATGCCCAGCGAGAGCTAGCCCGCAGAAAATTCTTGTCTCGCTAATTTGATTCACGACCCAGGCCGTCGAGTCTCATCGACTCGGCGGCTTTTACTTTGCGCGACCACGACACGGCGCTGCCGTTCAAAGAATGGCACACGTAATGCACATGGTTCAGGGGTGCGTTTTGACTGCGGCGAGCGATACCCTCGCGCGTCAATCAGCGCCACACTTTTGGAGGCGAGAGTTCGATGCCCAAGCAAGATTGCGTAGCAGCAGTTTTCGACACTTACTCAAGTGCAAGCGAAGCCCGGCGACAACTCGAAGCTTTAGGGTTTGGTCATAATATCTCGGTGATCAGTCGAGAGAATGCCGAACGCCTCGACGCGGCTGGCCCGCTCACTCAAGGCGACGAGATGGAGAAGTCGGCTGCCGTTGGCGCTGCCACGGGTGCGACGCTGGGATTGCTTGCCAGTTCCGCGTTGCTCGTGATCCCTGGTCTTGGCCCGGTGCTGTTCGTCGGTGCGATCGCCAGCGGCATCACTGGCGGCATCGTTGGCGGGCTCGTTGGCGCCATGACTGGCTGGGGGATCAAGGAAGATCATGCCCAGGAGTATGAGGAAGAGCTACGCCGCGGCAAATCGTTGATCGTCGCCAAGGCTGATCCGCTCCATTTGGCGGAAATTGAAGAAGCGTTGGAGAAGTCTCCGGCCGAGCAGGTGAGGCTCCACGCCGAGTCTGCGGATGCCCACGTTGATGCGTAGCAGTCGCATCAGCCAGCTGATGGCGCCGATTTAACAGTTGCGACCGCGATGTCGATTGCGAGAGTGACCCGGCGGGGCGATAATCAACGTTTGACCACGTCGGGGTGACGCGGCCCACCTGCGCTCCGATTTCAGGCCGACTGCATGAATCCTCCGCTACCCAGTGACGCCGCGACGCCGTGGGGTGCGAGTGCGCTGGGACGGCAATTGGCCGGAGTTGATTGGTCGGTGCGTCCGCTCGGAGCCCCGACCGCCTGGCCAACTAGCTTGCGCACAGCCTTGCACATTGTGTTGACGAGCCAACGGCCGCAAGCGGTCTGGTGGGGGGCGAGTTTCACTCAATTAGCGAACGACCGCTTCCAGTCTCAATTCGCTGAGCGAACTGCGGCGATAGGCGCGTCGGCATCTGAGCTGTGGGGAGACGTTTGGGAGGTCGCCGGCGATCAGATCGACGCTGCGATGAGCGATAGCTCGAACGCGCTAACGCCAATCGTGATCGCAGGCGTCGAGGGACGCGATGGAGCTGGCTCGTTAACGTTGCTTGCTCTACTTAGTGACGACGGGCGGCCTGGTGGATTTCTTTGCGAATGGAATCCGCAGCTTGCAAGCGCCACGGAAGCGGAACTCGAAGAACGCGAGCTTCGCTACCGCCTCGTCGCCGAAGCGACCGGCGACTACATCTGGGACTGGGACCTCGCGACCGACCGCGTGGCGCGCAATGCCGGCGCTGAGACGCTTTTCGGCTATCAACCGGAAGAGATTGGCGGCGACTTGAACTGGGGCGTCAATAAGATCCATCCTAAAGATCGCGACGGCGTCCTGCGAACGATTAAGGTCGCGATTGAGAGAGGCGAAAAGGCATGGTCGGCCGAGTACCGTTTTCAGCGGGCCGACGGCAGCTACGCGCAAGTGGCGACGCGAGGCCATGTGATTCGCAACAGCGAAGGGAAGGCGGTGCGCGTCATCGGCGCGATGCGCGACCTTACCGAGTCGCGTCAGCACGAACAGGCCCTGCGCGACGTCGAGCAACGGTTCCGCGCCGTGACGATGAACGCTCCGGTGGCGATCTTCATCAAAGACCTTGAAGGCCGCTACACGCTTTGCAATCCGGTCGCGTCGCAGACGCTCGGCAAGCCGCGGGGCGTCATCGGCATGACCGACTACGACCTGATGCCGCGTGATGCAGCCGATCGGCTCCGCGAGCGCGACCGGGAAGTCATCGCGTCCGGGGAGGCTGCGGAGTTCGAGGAGTTCGTCCCGCAGGGCGGAATCGATCGGCACTTCATCGCCGCGAAATTTCCGCTCCGCAACTCGGTGGGAGAGATCGTCGGCGTCGGCGGCGTCGCCGTCGACGTCACTGAACGCAAGCAAGCGCAGCAAGCGCTGCGTGAGAGCGAACGCCGGCTGCTCCTGGCGACGCAGACGGGTAAAGTTGGCGTCTGGGCGTGGGACATCGCTGAGAATCGCGTCTCGTGGTCCGAGTCGTTGCAGGGGATCATCGGCGTCGCTCCGGCCGACTTGCAGCCGGAAGCCGACGGGTTCGAATCACTCGTTCACCCAGACGATCGAGCGCTCGTTCGCGACGCACTGCTCAACGCGGTTGAGAAAGACGTGCCGCTGGAACTTGAATTCCGCGCGCAGCGCCCCAGCGGCGAGGTCATCTGGCTCTTCAGCACGGGGTCGGTGATCCGCGAAGGAGGCCGCGCGGTGCGGATGCTCGGCGCCACCCTCGACGTGACCGACCGCAAGCAAGGCGAGGATGCGCTCCGCTCAAGTGAAGAGCGGTTTCGCACTTTGGCGAGCCATGCACCCGTGGGCATTTTTCAAACCGACCTCAACGGCGACAATCTGTTCGTCAACGAGGGTTGGTGCGAGATGGCGGGAATGTCGGCCGCCGAGGCCCGCGGCAACGGTTGGATGAACGCGATTCACCCCGACGACCGCGCGCAATCTCTCGCCGGCTGGCAGCAGGCGCTCGCCGATGGGGCTTCGTCCTCGGCTGAGTTCCGCTTCCAACGCCCCGGCGGGGGCGTCACGTGGGTTCAGGGGAACGCCGTTCCGCTGTGCAATGTGAGCGGCTGCACGATCGGCTACATCGGTACGGTGGTCGACATTACCGCACGCAAGCAAGGCGAAGCGGCCCTGCGTAACAGCGAATTGATGTACCGCGCCATCGGCGAGTCGATCGACTACGGCATCTGGATCTGCGACGCCGCGGGGCGCAACATCTACTGCAGCGAATCGTTCCTGAACCTCGTCGGCATGACGCAACAGGAATGCTCCGACACCGGTTGGACCGACGTTCTCCACCCCGACGACGTCGAACAGACGATTGCCGCCTGGCGGCAATGCGTGCAATCGGGCGATGCGTGGGACGTCGAGCATCGCTTTCGCGGCGTCGACGGCAAGTGGCATCCAGTGCTCGCCCGCGGCGTGCCGGTGCGAGACGAGCATGGCACGATCATCGCTTGGGTTGGCATCAATCTCGATATCAGCGACTTGAAGCGGATCGAAAGCGAACTCCGCGATAGCGAAACGCTCTTCCGAAACATGGCCGACAATGCGCCGGTGCTCATCTGGATCCATGGCGTCGGCGGCTGCCAATACGTGAATAAGGAATACACACGGTTTATTGGCGCCGAACTCAATGAACTCCAAGGGATGAATTGGACGCGATTCATCCACCAGGATGAGCGCGATAAGTTCGTCGAGAGCTATCGGCAGGCGTTCAAGCGGCAGCAAGCGATCGACGCGCAAATTCGAATGCGGCGCGCTGATGGCGAGTACCGGTGGGTGACCTTGAACGGTATGCCGCGGTTCCGGGGGGACGGCGCGTTTCTTGGCTATGTCGGCTGCTCAGTCGATATCACCGACATGAAAGCTTCGGAGAGCGCTTTGCGCGAAGCCGATCGCCGCAAGGACGATTTCTTGGCGATGCTCGGCCACGAATTGCGTAATCCACTGGCGGGGATCGTCACCGGCGCTCAAGTGCTGGCGATGCTCAATCTTGATCAAGAAGCGAACGAGATGCAGGCCGTCATCGCACGGCAAGCGGCGCAGATGTCACGGATCGTCGACGATCTGCTCGACGTCTCGCGCATTGCTCGCGGCAAACTGCGGCTCCGTCGCCAGCATGTGAATCTCCGTGAACTGCTGCGGGACACGATCGACGACTACCGCAAGGCTCGCCTGCTCGAGCAATGCGAACTTCAGATCGAACTACCCGAGCACGATGCGTGGGTCTTCGCCGACTCGGCCCGCCTAGCACAGGCGTTCTCGAACCTGATCCACAACAGCTACAAGTTCAGCGATGGACCGAATGTCATTTCGGTCACGCTCCACGCTCACGCAACCGATGGCGACGCCGCGATCGTGGTCCGCGATCAAGGAATCGGGATGACCGACGAAACGCTCGCTAGAATCTTCGAGCCGTTCAATCAGGCCGACAACAGCTTAGAGCGGAGCCGCGGCGGCTTGGGGCTGGGGCTCGCACTGACGAAGGGCTTGGTGGAACTCCACGGCGGCGGCATCTGCGCCCGTAGCGATGGGGTAGGGCAGGGGGCCGAATTCACGATCACGTTGCCGCGATCGACGCCGCCGCAAGCCGTACAGCCGGAGCCGCCTAAAGCAGAGACGCCCGCCCGCCAGGAGCGGATTCTTATCGTCGACGATCGCCGCGACGCGCTCCTCGCGCTCAACCACATGCTGCGGCTCGACGGCCACATGGTGGCGACCGCCGAGGATGGCGCCGCGGCCGTTGCGAAAGCAGTTGAATTCCAGCCCCGCGTGGTGCTGTGCGACATTAGCCTGCCGGGCGAGATGAATGGCTACGCCGTCTGCCGGGCGCTGCGATCGCTTCCGGAAACAGCCTCGGCCTACCTAGTAGCGGTCACCGGCCACGGGCACGACGAGGCCCGTCGGGCGTCGAAGGAAGCAGGCTTCGATTTCCACGTGACGAAGCCAGTGGGAAAGGCCGCGTTACGCGACCTGCTAGCCAATCGCCCCCACCTCTAATCGAGCCGCCAACGATTCGTCGGAATCGGGTATTCCGGCTATTTCCTTGGCGGGCGGCGACTCTAATATTGCCACTGTGCCCTACGCCTTGGCTGGCGTGGGATGTTAGGGGGATTCTGCCAGACCAAATCGATTCGGTAGTCTCGTAAATTTAGATGGCCGAGATAGAATCGAAAACTTCTGCCAACGGCGGCGGGGGCCTTCGTGCGCCCGAGACGCTGGGGAGAAATATCGAATAACCGCCGAGCGCCGCAATTGAGCTCGGAGAAAAGGAATCAATGGCGAGTTTGTTGGTAATTGATGACGACCGCACTGTCCTGTTGCTGGTCAAAAAGGCGTTCGCCGATTCGGACGTCGAGATTCACACTGCCAGCGACGCGGAGTCGGGCATGGCCGCCTTGCGCGAGCACAAGCCCGACGTTTTGCTGCTCGATATCCTTCTGCCGGAAGTCTCTGGCATGGAGCTGGCCCGCGAGATTCGGGCGATCGATCTCCGCCTGCCGGTTATCTTCATCACCGCCACGAACGACAGCGACACGGCGATCGAAGCGATGAAGATGGGGGCGTACGACTACCTCCTCAAGCCGCTTGATATTCGCCAAGTTCGCTCGCTCGTCGAACGGGCCCTCGAAACCCGCCGGCTGATGAACTCGCCGGTCCGCCTGCAAGAAGCGGAAACTGATTCCGAAGATAGCGACGTGCTGGTCGGCCGCAGCCCGAAGATGCTCGAGGTTTACAAGCAGATTGGCCGCGTCGCGGCTCAGGACGTCACCGTGCTCATCCGCGGCGAGAGCGGTTCGGGCAAGGAACTGATCGCCCGAGCCCTCTACCAGCATAGCCATCGCAACGACCAGTGCTTCATGGCGGTGAACTGCGCCGCCCTGACCGACACGCTGCTCGAAAGCGAGCTGTTCGGCCACGAGAAGGGCGCCTTCACCGGCGCCGATCGGCGCCACATCGGCCGCTTCGAACAGTGCAACGGCGGCACGATCTTCCTCGACGAAGTCGGCGACATGTCGCCGGCGACGCAGAGCAAGGTGCTGCGACTGCTGCAGGAGCAGAAGTTCGAACGCGTCGGTGGACACGACACGATCTCGGTCGACGTACGGCTTATTTCGGCGACGAACCGTGACCTGGAGCAGATGATCGAGGACAACGAGTTCCGGCTCGACTTGTTCCACCGGCTCAACGGCTTCGAAATCCAACTGCCGCCGCTGCGGGAACGCCAGGGAGATCTCAAACTGCTACTCGATCACTTTCTCAAGCGGTTCAACAGCCAGCTGAGCAAGGGGATCACGAGCATCTCGCCCGAGGCGCTCGACTTGATGGAGAAGTATCCCTGGCCGGGCAACATTCGCGAAATGCAGGGCGCCGTTCGCCGTGCGATGCTCATGGCGACCGGCCCGACGATCGTGCCGGAGTTGCTTCCAAAAGATATCTTGGAATACCTGCAGCCCGGCTCCGCGCCGCGGCGCGTGGCTGGTGCGTCTGCAAGCGATGACGGTGGCGCCGTCGATTTGGCGTCATTCCTCGACGAGCGGATCAATTCCGGTTCGGAGAATGTTTACCAGGAGTCGCTCCAGTTCATGGAGCGTTACCTGCTGACTCGCGTGCTGCGCGAGACGGCAGGGAACCAATCGAAAGCCGCCTTGCGACTCGGCATCACTCGCGGCAGCCTCCGCAACAAGATGCGGGAACTCGGGATTCAAGTCGGGCAGGTCGTCGAAGGCGATTGATCGCCGTGGATCACCAAGGCTTGAGCTTCCAGCCAAGCACGAAACCGATGCCGAACGCCCACAGGGCTACGACTTCGGGGCGCTCGCGGGCGTACTCCCGAAAGAACGTGGTCGCTGCGTCGCAGGCGTCGAGACCGTGGGCGAGTTGATCGTCGCCGCCGAAAGCGGGCGGCCGTGCGCCGGTGCGTTCAGCGAATTCTGAGTAGTGGGCGGTAGCCATAGCGATAAGTCTCCGGGGGGAGGTGAACGCTAAACCATCGCGGGACGACAGCGCCTAGCGCGGAACGTCGTCGGGGGTGGTTCGCAACGTTTCTTTTAGCCAGTGAACGTTCTTGCGAAGTTCTGTACTAAAGCGATCGAGGATTCGTCGATCACGCTTGAGTAGCCAGATGCCGATGCCGGCGGAAAGGCTCGCCAGCGCGAGGCCAGTCCCGGCTGCAATCATCATCGCGCCCCACAGCGGCAGATCAGTTTTCGCTTCAAGCAAGTAACCGAAGCTGAACAGTGCTACCGGAGCCGTCGCCAGCAAGATGATGCCGGCGGCGAGCAATGCAGCAAGTGGACGAATAAAGCTGTGCACCCACTCCCGCACGTCAAGTTGTAGCAACTCGGCCTGCAGCTCCATCAGCGTGAGCACATCGCTCCCCAATTGGCGGAAGCTCCGACTCATCGAGGCGGCAGGAGCGGCAGCAGTCGTGGGACGTCGGTCGAACGCCATTAGCGCTTCACCCATTTGCCAATCAGTAGACCAACCGCGAAGGCGGCGCCGATAGCTAGGGCAGGATGCGACGCCACCGAACGAGCCGTCCGGTTCACGATGCCCTCGCCAGTGACTGCAAAATCGGCGACTGCTTCATCAGCCGCAGCCGCCGCTGCCGAGACTCGCGACTCGGCGGCTTCGGCCGCCGTTCGAAAATGATTTTGGAGGCGATTGTGCATGGCATCACCGCGGAATGTTGAACTCTTCGAATGACTGCTCGTCGTCCGGCGTCTCGGCAGGCGATGCCGCCTTGCCGCCGAACAACGAACTCCAATCGCCTGATTCCAATCGAGTTTGTGCGAAGTTCATCGCCGTGCGAATCAGGAACGGCGTGGCTAATCCCGCCACTGTTTTGAGCAATCCGCTCGGCGGGCCCTCAACCGTCACTCCACTCACGTGATGCTTTTTCAGCAACTCGATCAGCTCTTTCGCATCCGCCGCTCCAGGCGTTGGCGGGGATTTCCGACGCGGGATGAGGAAGAACCCCAACCCCGCTGCGGCCCCCGCCAACAAGAACGGATGATTCTTCACGTAGTAGCGCCAGTCCGACAACGTCTTCGCCGATTGCACAATGGTTTCAACCTCTTCGCCGGCAGTGCGGCGAACGGCTTCCATGCGGCGGCAAATGTCGTCTGCGTCGCTAGCCATGTGATGTCAGTAGCCCTGCGTCTCTAAATCGCTGTTCAGTCTTGAGTTGCGGCCGTCGTCGGATTAGACCGGCGGACGTCCACGTAATGCACCCGCTACGGCGCTGATCAAGAATAGCACAATAAAGACGAAGAAGAGGATTTGCGCGAAACCCGCGAAACTGCTGGCAATTCCGCCAAATCCGAGCAATGCGGCGACCAGCGCCAAAATCAGCATGGTTACTGCGAGCGATAACATGACTCTACTCCTTCTACTACTAACAGTGGGTAATCGCCGCCCCTAGAGCGAGGCGTGCGTGCAATTCGTCTACCGCGACCGCATCACGAGGCCAAGCACCACGCCCGTGATCAAGCCCGCACCGAAGCCAACCGCGAGCGACTCGATCGGCCGCTGCTGAACCATCCGCTCGGTCTGAACGTAACCGCCGCGTACCGCGTCACTCGCGCGACCGCGAGCATCGCCCAGCGATTCAGCAGCAGTGCCGGCGTAGCTGCGAACCGCTTCGGCGACCTTGCTGACGCCCGAAGCGCCATTCGAGGTTACTTCGCCGAGGTATTGCTCGACTTTCTCCCGAGCTTCGCCAGTCTTCTTCTGGATCATGCCGACGAGCTGGTCGACGCTACCACGAGCTTTCTGCAGGTCGTCGCTGGTCAGTTCGCCCCAGCGTTCGTGCAGCTTGCCTTTAATCTCGTTCCAGTTCCCTTCGAGCGTTTGTTGGTTCAGTTTCATCGCAGCTTCCTTTGTTCGAGTGGTGTCGGTGTATCGTGACCCCTGGGCCATTAAACCGCGTCTCAATGAGATCGCGTCAGGCCTGAAATACTCGATTGCAACCTGCGTGCCACGAGCGGAGAGCGGGCGGTACTGCGGTTCGCGTCGAAATCGCGAAGAACGTTGATCGTTTGGCGATCTGCCGGACAATCCCGCGGGATCCCCGCGTGGTGGGCAGTTTGTCCGCAGGGGTGATTGCCAAACCGCCAACAGTGCGGGGAAACTGGATTGCTAGCGACCAATCAAGACGCTCAGTGCTGGCAAGCGAGCGGCCGCGCGCGCGCCGCGTTCCCGGCGGACAGACTGATTGGCAGGCGATCAAAGAGCGAAAATCGCTTGATTTCTCGATGTGAAGAGCACCTAGCAGCGAATCGCTTGTGGTAGTGGTCCCTTTCGCATCGCTTTCCTATGCAAATTGGCACGATGAATGCATTGCTCCGCTTCCGCACGCGGGGCTCGCCAAATCACGGAAGCGCCGACGGGCGAAAAACCATATCTGATGTCACGACGTTGCTCTGGTGTCCGCACCGTCGCCGAACAGATAGGGTTGTCGCCCGTCGGCTTTTTTAATGGATCTGCAGGATCGATCCTCTCGTCGCGATTCACTCCCTAATACTTGGACTGCTTCTGTGGTCCCTCCGCACTGGATCCTTCACCGTCATGCACGAAGCACTTCGCATTCGTCCCCGCCACAAATCGACTCCCGCCTCTGCGACTCCAGCCCTCGACTTCCATCGCTCCAACCCGCTTGAACGCCGCGACAGCGACCATCAGGCAAGCAACCGCAGCCGGCTGCAACTGGCGAGCGAGAACGTCAAAGCGACGCTCGAATCGCTCGGCTATCCGGTGCTCGGCAGCGTCAGCTGCGCCGCGGCTCAGGAAGGGCTCGTTCTCTCGGGCGCAGTTCCCAGCTATTATCTGAAGCAGATGGCTCAAGTTGCCGCCCTGCGGGTCGCCGGCTCCGTGCGGGTCGTCAATCGGCTCATCGTCACATCGTTCTAGGTTCATAGGAACGTCGGCGTCGCTCGCCGACGTCGCGCATGGCTCGATCTCGCACGCCGTCCGGCGCTGGTTCGCCGCTTCTCACCTTGGCATCGATCGTGGTGGCGATCGCTGCGCTACACGTCGCGAAGGAGATCCTGCTGCCGTTGGCGCTAGCAATCTTCCTCAGTTTCCTGCTGACGCCGCTGGCGGAACGCCTCGAGCGCTGGGGCCTGGGGCGAATTCTCTCCGTGATATCCGTCGTGGGAGTGACGTTCGTCGTCTTGGGAGTCCTCGGTTGGATCGTCACGAGTCAGCTGCTCAATCTCAACGAGCAGTTGCCGGTGTGGCGGCAGGAGATCATTCGCAAAATCGAGGATTTGCGTCCCGACTCGCCGATGCTGGCGAACGTCAATGAGGCGATCGACGAAGTTACCAAGAAGTTGAATGAGGATGCGAAGCCGGCTACTCCGCCGTCAGAGGATGCAGCCGAAGAAGCGCCAGTCGTTGCGACGGCGCCTGCAGTTGCACCTCCGGCGGAGCAGCAGGATGGCAGCCTTTGGGCTCGCCTCAAGCGAGAGTTTGATAACCCGTCGAACGGAACGCTCAGCAATAGTGGCGAGCCGGTCGACGTCCGTGTTGTCGGCATGCCTCCCTCGCCGCTCGGGCAGATGCGAGATTGGCTCGGCCCGCTCGTCGCGCCACTAACGACGGCTGGCATGGCCATCGTCCTCGTCATCTTCATCTTGCTCAAGCGCGAAGATCAGCGCAATCGCCTGCTGCAACTCTTCGGCGCGTCGAATCTGCACGCATCGACCGAAGCGCTAACCGATGTGACCGACCGCGTAAGCAACTACCTTCGCATGCAATTCCTAATCAACGCCGGCTACGGCCTCGCGGTGGGGTTGGGATTGGCGGCGATCGGCGTGCCGAGTGCCATTACCTGGGGCGTCCTCAGCTTCGCGTTGCGGTTCCTGCCGTACATCGGTCCGTGGCTCTCGGCAATCATGCCGCTGGCCGTCTCGATCGCTGATTCCTCTGGCTGGACGGCGCCGCTGATGGTGGCTGCGCTCTTCGCGGTGCTGGAATTGCTCGTGAACAACGTCGCGGAACCGATGCTCTACGGCCGCAGCACGGGCGTCTCGGGCGTTGGCGTTATCGTGGCAGCGATCTTCTGGACCTGGATTTGGGGTCCGATCGGGCTGGTGCTCGCGATGCCGCTCACCGTGTGCGTCGTCGTGATGGCCCGCTACATTCCTGCAATCAATTTCCTCGCGGTGCTGCTGGGCGATCATTCGACGATGCTGCCGCCGGAGCGGATTTACCAACGCCTCCTCGCTGGCGACAGCGACGAGGCCGAGGAACTTGTGACGCCGCTACTCACTGATGGCTCGCTGGCTGCAGCCTACGACAATGCGGTGATCCCCGCGTTAATTCTCGCCGAGGAAGATCGACACGCTGGCCGGCTCCACGACGGACAAGTCGGCATAGTGCAAGAAGCGGCCCGCGATCTGGTCGAAGATCTTGGCGAACTCGACGCCAAGCAGGCCGCTGCTGCACCGAAGCCGGATGGGGTCGAAAGCGCCGGTCGCCGAGCAGTACGCGTCCTTTGCATCCCGCTTCGCGACCAAGCCGACGACATTAGCGCGGTGATGCTTTCGCAACTGCTGCAGAAGGAAAATTGCGAAGTCGAACGGGCGGCAATCTCTGCACTAACTAGCGAACTAGTGGAAGCGGTCGAATCGCAACGGGCCGACATCGTGGTTTTGTCGAGTGTTCCGCCGCTGCCGAGCCGCAGCAGCCGACTGCTGTGCCGCCGCTTGCGCGATCGCTACCCGCAGTTGCCGATCGTGATCGGCTACTGGGGCGGCGACCGCGATGAAGCGATTCGCCGCCGGTTAGCCGACGACCAGTCGGACATCACGACGACGCTCGCCGCGGCGGTGGAACGCGTTCGAGCGATCGCAGCGAGACCGCAACTAGCCGAGAAGGCCGGGTAATTACCCGTGGCGAAGCATCCTAGCTCCGGGCTTCGCCCGGGGGTCGGCATCCATTTTCGGTACGCGACGCCCCACGGTGCGGTGAACGACTCCCGGGCGGAGCCCGGGGCTAGAGTACGGTTGGAACGTTCCGCTCGCGCAACAAAAAAGGCGCCGACGACCGAAGTCGCCGACGCCTCACACTCGCAAACATCTAGCTGCGATTACTTATTCTCTTGGAGCAGCTGCTGCAACGTGCTCACTTCTTGCTGGACGTTGCGTTGGTGATCTTGCCATTTCATCAGCTCTTCGCCCTTCAGATCGTCGGTGGCCTCCTTCACGCGATCACGCTGGGCCTTAAGTACGTCGATCTGCTTGGCGATCGCGTCAGCGTCGGCGCCCTCGGCGTTATCATGACGTTCTTCAAGCTGAGCAATCCGCTCGTCGGCCAGAACAAGTTGTTGATCGACCTGCTTCGCGAAACCGTCGCGAGCTTGCGTCGCGTTTAGCTCAGCTTCCTTCTTCTGCAGATCAGCCGCAGCTGCGTTGACGTCCTTCTGTTCATCTCGAATCTCCGCGTTGCCTTCAGCACGCGTTTCGGCAACGTTTTGCTGAGCTTCCGCCACGTCTCCCGCAGCGTCGGCATCGGCGTCTAGCACGGGCTTCATCGCTTCATGGCGAGTTTCGTCGGCGTCTTGTTGTGCTTCAGCCGTTGCCTCCGCGGCGTCGTGTTGGGCTTCCGCAACGTCATGTTGTTGGTCGCGGAGTTCCGCTTGAGCGTCGGCCACGTCGCTACGAGTCGTCGACTCTTGGCATCCGACGAACGCTAACGTCAGTCCAGCGGCGAACAGGCGTGAAGTAAGTTTGAGTGACATAACACTATTCCTTTTAGCAATTGATTTACGTGGTGGCGGTTACTGCGAATGCGATCGCCTAGATCGACTGCAGCGAGCTCAACTGCTCGCTGAATCGCACGTCGTACAGAACTTTTCAACTTCTTCTTCGGCTCGCTCGCGAGCATAGCCATAACGGGCTTGAAGCTTGCCCACCAACTCGATTCGCTTTCCCTTGATGGTATCGACGTCGTCGTTGGTCAGTTTGCCCCATTGCTGCTGGATGCGACCCTTCGCTTGCTTCCAATTGCCCTCGACTTGATCCCAGTTCATGGCTTCCTCCCATATGGAAAAGTTCGTTATGAGCTGCTCTCCGTCGGCGCGACTAGAAGTCGCAGCCGCGGAAGAATAAAGCGAGAATGACAATCGGCAGCGGCAGACCAATCAGCCAAGCAAAGATGCCGTACTTGATCTTGCCGGCGCGATTGAGTTGCGGTGTGGGACGCGCGGATGGACGTTGGCGTTTCATGGCTCTCTCCAGTGTCGTTAAACATCGCCGGCTGGAATGGTCGCTCGACTGCATGGCGAGTCGACTAAGCGGCGAGGATGATTTGTCGGCTGGCTGCCGCACGCACGACGGAAACGCAAGTGACGTGCCAATGGCATTTTTTGCTGAAAAATAGGCCTTTCGACGTGCTCGCGACGAGTTGCGCGCTGGTCGTCAACTCGACGAATCGGCAGCGCGGCGTCCACGGCGAACGCGCACCGGCGCATACAAACGATCTACAATCGTTACATGACTTCAATTCGTCAGACCCTTCTGGCGGCGACGCCGGAACGGAGTTTGCTTCCACTGCCATCGCGGGGGTGAAATTCAGTCGAGACTCGACGAACGTCGCAGCGACGTCGCACGCCGCCGGCGAGTCGGGACGCCAAGCCTTAGGACAGAACCATGAGCAGCATCGCGTCGTTACGAGACGATAGCGACTCGCCGCCGTCTCCGATGAATGTTGAAGAAGCCCTCAGCCGCCTGGCCGGCGACCGCGACCTGCTGCGGGCGATCATCGAAATCTTTCTCGAAGATGCGCCTCCGCTCTACGAGAAGGTACGCCAAGCGGTCATGCGCAACGACCTGCCGACGCTCCATCGCGCCGCCCATAGCTTGAAGGGGCTTGCCGCCACGCTCAGCGCGCACGACATGGCGGCCGCCGCCTCGCGGCTTGAGCACATGGCGTCGGCGCGATCGATGCCGGACGGCGCTGCCGCGGTCGGCGAGCTGGAACAGCGACTCCGAGAGCTGACCGACGCGGCCAAGCGGTTCTTAAAAAACCCGGGGTGAGCGGCGCCAGGCGGCCCGCCGCGAGCATTCAGCCGGCAAACTCGTTGCAAATTGGCCCGCTTCACGCTTGAGAAGCTGATTGTGACGATTGCCCGGCCAATTTCCCGCCCCGCCAGAAACGAAAGGTATATTGAAGCGACCTCCTTCTCTTCACTCGTCGCTTGCCTGTCGAAGGCGTCTTATGTTCACGACTCGTCGATCCATTGGTGCCGCTGTTGGTCTCGCGCTGATGCTTCCGCTTGGCAGTGGTTGCTCGCAGTCGCCGACTGAAACCGTCGCTCAGCCAGCTGCTCCAAACGCCGCCCCTGCTACGACCACGACAGCGCCGGCAGCCGTCGATGACAGCGCACTCGCCGCAGCTGCCCAGCAGTCGGCGGCAGGTAGCAAGCTGCTAGAGCAAGGCGACTATCAACAGGCCGTCGAGCACTTCACCATGGCGCTCAAATCGTCGAACGCCGCGGTGCAGCCGCCGACGGGCGACGCCGCCTCGGCGGAACTCTACCGCAAGCGCGGCATCGCGTACCTCCGGATGGGCTTTCCCGACACGGCGAAAGACGACTTCAGCGATGCGATCGCGTTCGCTCCCAACAACACTGCCGGTTACGAGCAACGCGCGGTCGCCTACATGGAGTTGGGCGATCGCTTCAACGCCTTGCGCGATGCGACGCAAGCGATCCGTCTCAACCCCCACAACGCGGCCGCGTACCACACACGCGGCTTGGTCTACCTGAGGCGTGAGCAGTACGATCGCGCGGTGGCCGATCTCGAGCAAACGCTCGTGGAAGATCCCGCGCTCGCCGCCATCGTGACGCCGAAGCTCGGCGAAGCGTATTATCGCTGGAGTCGCGACCTGCAAGACGACGGCGCCACGCTTGCCTCCGAGGAGAAGCTGGCTCGCGCCGAAGCGATCGCCCCCGAATTCGTCTTCCACGAGCAGCAAGAGGCGCTCAAGCCCCAGGTGGCTGAAGTCGAGATCATCGAACAAACCGTCGCGAAGCCGGTCATCAGCGGAGCCGATGAACATTACGCGCGAGCTCGCGAGTTACAGGTGCGCGGCGAGAACGATCAGGCGATCATCGAGTTCACCGCCTCGATCACGCTCGATCCCGATCAAACCGAGTCGTACCTCCACCGCGGTGAGACGCTGCTGGCGATGGGTTTTCCCGACACAGCCCTCGAGGACTTCCAAACGGCCGCGGCGAACGGCGATACGTCGAACGAGGTGAATCGCCTGCAAGCCCGCGCGTTCTTGAACCTCGGCAGCCCGAATCGGGCGGCCATGTCGGCGACCGACGCCCTTCACAGCAATCCGACCGACGCCGGGATGTACGCCATCCGCGGCGAGGCGTATCTCATGATGGAAAACTGGGATCGCGCGATCACCGACCTCGACGAGGCGGTGCGGCGCGAGCCGGCGCTGAAGGATTCGTTGGCGGAGTTTCGCACGTCGGCGAAAGAAGGGCGTGCCGATGCGTTAGCGCGGCGGAATCAAACGGCCTACGCCCAGTGATTGTGCGTTGCACCGTTTTTTCTAGCCCCGGGCTCCGCACGGGGGTGGCGCAACGCGCGGTGATGTCGACCGGCATGGCGGCCGACCCCCTGGCGGAGCCAGGAGCCAGGAGCCAGGGGCTAGGGGGATGTAGCTTCCGCTACGCCAAAATCCCCTTCACCACATGCGCCTCTTCCACCCCGGTCAGCTTCGTATCCAACCCGCGGAACTTGTAGGTGAAGCGCGAATGGTCGATCCCCAGGCAATGCAAGATCGTCGCGTGCAGGTCGCGTAGGTGCACCGGGTTCTCGGCGATGTTGTAGCAGAAGTCGTCGGTGCTGCCGTACTCCATCCCCGGCTTCACGCCGGCGCCGGCGAGCCACACGGTGAAGCAACGGCCATGGTGATCGCGACCCATGCCCGGATCGCCGAGGCTCCCCTGGCTAAACACCGTGCGGCCGAACTCAGTGGCGAAGATCACCAGCGTATCGTCGAGCAGCCCGCGTTGACGCAAGTCTTTGATCAGCGCCGCCGTCGGTTGATCGACGTCTTTGCACTGGTTCGGTAGCTGCTTCTGGATGGCGATGTGCTGATCCCACCCGCGGTGGAACAACTGCACGAACCGCACGTCGCGCTCGAGCAGCCGCCGCGCGAGCAAGCAGTTTGCCGCGTAGCTTCCCGCCTTCGCGACTTCGGGGCCGTAGGAGGCAAGCGTCTCGGGCGATTCGTCGCTCGTGTCGGTCAGTTCCGGCACTGAGGTCTGCATGCGGAAGGCCATTTCGTAGGCGTTGATCCGCGTGAGCGTTTCAGGGTCGCCCAGCTCGCGGGCCCGCAGGTGATTGAGGTGGGCGAGATCGTCGAGCATCGCGCGGCGCTGATCGCGAGTCGTCCCTGGCGGATCCTTGAGGTAAAGCACCGGGTTAGCGCCAGGCCGCAGGCCGACGCCTTGATGCGACGACGGCAGGAAGCCGCTGCCCCACAGCCGCGAGAAAATCGGTTGGCCGGGGTTCTTCCCTGAGCCTTGCGACACCATGGCGATGAACGTCGGTAGATTCTTGTTGAGGCTGCCGAGCCCGTAGCTCATCCACGCCCCCATGCTCGCGTAGCCCGGCTGCTGGTTGCCGGTGTTGATGTAGGTAATCGCCGGGTCGTGGTTGATCGCCTCGGTATGCATCGACTTGATGATGCACATCTCGTCGGCGATCGTTTGCATGTGGGGGAGCAGGTCGCTCATCCACGTTCCCTGTTGGCCGCATTTCCGACCCGGCCATAGCGGCGCGACGACCGGGAACGCCGACTGGCCGGAGGTCATGCCGGTGAGACGTTGCTCGCCCTTCACTGATGGCGGGATTTCTTTGCCGTGGAACTTCGTAAGATTCGGCTTGTGATCGAACAAGTCGACGTGCGAGAACCCTTCCGATTGGAACAGGCAGAGCACGCGCTTCGCCTTCGGCGCAAAGTGTGGCAACCCTAACGAGTTGGTCGCGATGCCGCCCGTCGCCGCAGCGAACGTGCTCCCCGCATGGCTCGCGAGTAGCGAACTCAGCGCCGCCGTCCCTACCGTTCCCGCCGCGCCGCCCAGAAAGGTGCGCCGCGTGATGTGCCGTACGAATTCTTCAGATGGATCGATCACGTTAATTCCTCGTCACGGCTTCACTGAGGTTCATCATCAACGACGCCACTTGCGACCACGCGGCATGCTCGGCGAGCGGAATCTGCTCGTCGCGCACCGACTCGCCACCGGTAAGGTATTCCTTCGCGGCCGGTTCATCGGCGGCATAACGCGAGCGTTCGCGGCCTAGCATCTCGGCCAGCACCACCAACTCTTCATCCGTCGGCGCCCGCGACGTGCATTCTTCAAAACCCCACCGCAACCGCGTGGCGTCGTCGCCACCGTGGCCGATCATCCGTTCCGCCAACGCCCGGGTCGCTTCGACGAACTGGACGTCGTTGAGCATCACGAGCGCCTGCAGCGGCGTCGTCGTCGAGGCCCGTTGGATCGTGCAAATCTCGCGATTAGGGGCGTCGAACGCCGCCATGTTCGGCGGCGGCACGGTCCGCTTCCAATAGGTGTAGAGTGAGCGGCGGTACAGCTTTTCGCCATGATCTTGCACGAACGCCTGCGAAGTCGCGGGCGAGCTGCCGTAGTGGCTGATCTCGCGCCACAGGTCGCCCGGCATGTAGGGATTGACGCTCGGCCCGCCCACGCGGTCGACGAGCAAGCCGCTCGACTTGAGCGCGCCGTCGCGAATGAACTCGGCCGACAAGCGGAACCGCGGTCCGCGGGCGAGCAACTGGTTCGCCGGGTCGCGCGCGATCAGCTCTACGCTGGCCGCGGAGGTTTGCCGATAGGTCGCCGAGGTAGCGATCTGCCGCACTAGCCGCTTGACGTCCCAGCCATGTTCGATGAAGTCCACCGCGAGCCAATCGAGCAGCTCGGGATGGCTCGGCCATTCGCCTTGAGCGCCGAAGTCGGCGGTGGTCTTCACGATGCCCGTGCCGAACAGCGTTTGCCAAGTGCGATTGACCGCCACGCGCGCGGTGAGCGGATTGTTCGGCATGATGGCCCACTGCGCGAGCCCCAGCCGATTCGCCGGGGCGCCCTCAGGCAGCGCCGGCAGGGCGGCAGGCGTGCCAGGCGTCACCTTCTCCGTCGGCGCGGCGTAGTTGCCGCGTTCGAGAATAAATGTCTCGCGCGGCGTTTCGGCCTGATCCATCACCATCGTCGAGAATTTTTCCGTTAGCACGCGAACGCGCTCTTCGAGGTTGGCGAGTTCGATTCGCTGCCGCGCGGCGGGCGCGCCATGCTCGGCGTAGTACTTCGCGAGCAGTGCGAGGTCGGCGTCGCTGCGATCGTTCACGCTCCGCTCAACGGCGGCGATCACCTCGGCGGGGAGGTCGCTGTCGGGGTCTTCGCCATACACGGCCTCGAATTCGAACTTCGCCGCGGAGAGCGCGTTGCCGTGCCCAAAGTTCACCTGCGCGGTGAGATAGGGCGTCTGCTTCGCGAAGATCGGCTCGTTGAACGTGACGGTGAGGTGCGCCGGTCCCGTGACGGCAATCTTCGGCGACCAACCATTGTCGTTGAGCGTGTTGAGCACATGCTCAGGGCGGTAGTCGTCGCGCCATGAGTTAGCCGTTACTTGCTTCGCGTCGAGCAAGCGGTGGAGGTTGATCTGATCGCCCGGCACGACGTCGACGCTCGCCGAGAACGACGTGACGACGAACGTCCCCTGATCGGGCGCTCCCGCTTCGGGCGAGTACATTTTGCCATGCCCGCGGCCGCCGCCCGGCGCCTTGTCGTCGTGATGGAAGACGATCCGCAGACCCGTCATCGGGCGATCGTCCGCGGGAAGCTCCAGCGACATGTCGTAGGCCACCATTCCCTCGGGTTGCGTCACCCGCGCGAAGCGATCCGCTTCGACGCCGAAGCCGAAGCCGCGATTGGGGGCGCTCACCTTCAGCAGCTTGGCCGGCTTCACCACGAAGTCACGACCGCGCGCGGCGAGCTTTGCACGATGCTCGCCTGCCCAACTTTCGATGGCCACCGTGTCGGGAGCAGCCAGCGCTTGCTTGAGCTCCGCGATGCGACGCTGCAACTCGGGCAACTCCGTATCGGGCAGCGTCGTCTTCGCTTGGAAGTAAGGCCGTGGATTGACGCCTGCGTTGCCGTCGAGGCCGATGTCGCTCAGCGTGTTGAAGTAAGCGAAGAACTGGTAGTACTCGCGCTGCGTGAGCGGATCGTACTTGTGGTCATGACACTGGGCGCAGCCGAGGGTGAGTCCCAGCACCGCTTCGCCGAGCGTTTTCACGCGATCGGCGTTGTAGTTGGTAAGATTCTCCTCGGGAATCGTGCCCCCCTCATGGGTCACCATGTTGTTCCGCTGGAACCCGCTGGCGACGAGTTGGTCGTCGGAGTGATTCGGGATGAGATCGCCGGCGAGTTGTTCGTAGAGAAACTGGTCGTACGGCATGTTCTCGTTGAAGGCGCTGATCACCCAATCGCGCCACACCCACATGTGGCGGCCGCCGTCGATTGAGAAGCCGTTCGTGTCGGCGTAGCGCGCCGCGTCGAGCCATTCGAGCGCCATCCGCTCGCCGAAGTGGGGGCTGGCGAGTAGTTGATCGACCGAGCGTTCATAAGCGTCGAGCCGTTCATCGGCGACGAACGCTTCGACTTCTTCCGCGCTCGGCGGCAATCCCGTCAGGTCGAGGTATAGCCGGCGGATCACCATCCGCCGGTCGGCGGCGGGCGATGGCTGGAGGCCTTCATCTTCGAGCCGTGCCAACACGAATTGGTCGATCTCGTTGCGAGGCCACGTTGATTCGAGCGTCGGCTCCGCGGCTTTCACCGGAGGAATGAATGCCCAATGCTTCGCGTAGACGGCGCCTTCGTCGATCCACTGCCGCAAGATTTCCTTTTGCTCGGCCGTCAGCTCGCGATGCGAGTCGACCGGCGGCATCACTTCCGATTCATCGTCGCTGGCGATCCGCCGCCACGCTTCGCTCGCCTCGGCGTCGCCGGCGACGATCGCGGGCAGGCCGTCGCGATCGGCCAGCGCCGAGTCGGCTTCGTCGAGCCGCAGATCGGCCTGTCGGCCCGCCTCGTCGAACCCGTGGCAGGCAAAGCAGTTCTCGGAAAGGATCGGTCGCACATCGCGGTTGTAGTCGATCTTCCGCTCGGCCCCGCGCGTGGCCGGGCAGATCGTGGCGAGCAGCAAAAAGACGGTGAGCCGCGCAAGTTTGCACGGGAACCGCCGCCAACGCCATTGTTGGGGAGCGCGATCGCGCTCAAGAGGAGAGTGTGGCATAGTCTCGCAATTATAAACGGCATTCCCACGGAGTGGCGATGCATCACACCATCGATTGAGCCATGAAATGGGCATCCCAAAGTTGACTGCGCACCGTGGATTTCAACGCGATCTGAATTGATCGTGGCGGACGATCCTGCCATATATTCACCGAATGGCGGCCGCGGTTACGGACAAAATCCCTCGTTTCGAGACGGAGGTGGACGACGCAACGCGTTGAAACGGGGCCGAGCCGTGTGTTTGGCGACGGGTTGCGAGCGGCAGGTGGCCGCCGGCGGCGGAGCGGTGTAAGCTGTCGGCATGGTGAATGCACTTTCGCGCCTTTTGTTACTGGCTATGCTGCTGGTTGTGGCCTGCTCCTGTCCAGCTTGGGGTGAGTCTCCGAGCCAAGTCGCGGCGGCAGCTGCCGATGACTCGATCGAGCGTGACTACTCTGGAGATCTCCCTCGAATTGCGCCGCTGGAGCCAGAGCAGGCTCCTAAATCGTTTGAGATCGAGCCTGGTTTCGCCCTGGAATTGGCCGCTGCGGAGCCGGCGACGACCGATCCGGTCGCCCTCGATTTCGATGAGCATGGCCGGATGTTCATCGTCGAGATGCTCGGCTACAGCGAGAATCCCGACGATATGCTCGGCTGCATTCGCGTGCTGGAGGACGCCGACCATGACGGCCGGTTCGAGAAAAGCAGCGTCTACGCCGATGGGCTCGAGTGGCCGACGGCGATTCTCTGCTACGACGGCGGCGTATTCGTGGGGGCTCCGCCGGAGATTCTGTACCTTAAGGACGCCGACGGCGATGGCCGGGCCGAGGTGCGGAAGGTCGTGTTCACGGGTTTTGGGACGCATAACGTTCAGGGGTTACTGAATTCATTTCGCTGGGGTTTGGAGAACCGGATTCACGTCGCCGTGAGCAGCTGCGGGGCTGATCTGCGGCGGGGCGACCAGCCCGACGCCGAGCCGCTGGTTCTCCGCGGGCGGAACTTTTCGTTCGATCCGAAGACGCTCAACGTTAGCGCCGAAAGCGGGGCGAGCCAGCATGGCTACTTCATCGACCCGCTGGGGCGAGAGTTCACGTGCAACAACAGCAACCACATCCAGCAGATCGTTGCTGACGACGCCGACCTGTCGCGGAACCCGCATCTGCAGGCGCCATCGTCGCTGCGGAGCATCGCGATCGAGGGGCCAACGGCCGACGTGTTTCGCATCAGCCCGGTCGAGCCGTGGCGCGAGATCCGCACACGGCTGCGGGCGAAGGGCATTGTTCCCGGCATTGTTGAAGGAGGCGGCCGACCGGCGGGTTACTTCACGAGCGCCACGGGCGTAACGATCTACACCGGCGATGCGTGGCCGGCGGAGTACCGCGGTAACGCCTTCGTCGGCGATGTGGGGAGCAACCTCGTGCATCGCAAGACGCTTGAGTCGCGACCCGATGACATCGCGCTCGTCGCGCGGCGGGCGACGCCGGGGCGGGAGTTCGTGGCTTCGCGAGATATCTGGTTCCGACCGGTGCAGTTTGCCAACGGGCCCGATGGCAATCTCTACATCCTCGATATGTACCGTGAGGTGATCGAGCATCCCGATAGCTTGCCGCCGATCATCAAGCAGCATCTCGACCTCACGAGCGGTCGCGACAAGGGGCGGTTGTATCGAGCGATCAGGGCTGATCGCACGGCGGAGCAGAAGCGTGAGCAATTCAGCCGCGCATTGCCGGGCGATGCGAAGACGACGGACGAACTGGTCGCGATGCTGGGGCATCCAAACGGTTGGCATCGCACGACAGCGGCGCGGTTGTTGTACGAGCAGAACGATCCGGCGGCAGTCGAGTTGCTTAGCGGCGCGCTCGCTTTCGACGAGTCGAAAATGTCCCTTGAGGGGGGCTTGCTGGCTCTCAACGGATTGCAGGACGCCAACCAGCCCATTAGTTACGCGATTCTCCGCTCCATGGCAGCGGAAACTGATTCGACGCTTCGCGAACATGGGGTGCGGCTCGCTGGAAGTAGGCTTCGCAATTGCGCTGAGGGTAGATCGACTGAGCGAATGATTCTCGAGGCGACGTTGTCGGACTTGGCCGAGGATCCAGACCTCAACGTTCGCTATCGAGTGGCTTTCGCCTTGGGGAATAGCCTCGCTGCGACGAAGGTCGAAGCGCTGGTGAAGATCATCAAGCGAGACGTTGAGAACGCTGACATGCAGATCGCCGTACTGAGCTCGGTTGCTCAAGGCGCCGAGGCGTTGTTGCACGAATTGATTGCTGATCAGAAGTTCGCATCGACGCCGGCAGGGCGAGGGTTTCTGGCTGAGGTGGCGCGGCAGATTGGCGCTCGCGGCGAGCGGAAAGAGCTCGAGTCGCTTGCCGCTGATGTGGCGGCTGCGCGAAGTTTGAACCAAGCGCTTGCCAGCGATCTGCTGGTGGCGGCGTTGCGCGGCGCAGGTGGGCGGGCTGCCGAGGTCCGCGCCGAGTTGAGTCTGCAAGAGAAGGCCATCGAGCCGTTGATTGACGAATTGGTGACGGCCGCGGTGCAAGTCGCTGCGAACGATGACGCGGACGCCGCTGTGCGAGTGGCGGCGATCAACCAACTTGGGATGGGCAAGTTCGCAACGGTGGCGCCACTGTTGGGGGAATTGATCGCCCCGCATCAGCCGCAGGAGGTGCAGACGGCGGCGCTGGCGGCGCTGGGCGGGTTCGATGAGCAAGCGATTGCGGAGCCGATCGTCGCCGCGTGGCGGGGGATGAGCCCCGCGTTGCGGCTGCAGGGGGCGGAACTGCTGCTCGCGCGGCCGGCCACCTCGTCGGCGCTGGTGGCGGCTATCGAACAGCAAGAACTCTCGACGCGGGATCTTGATCCGTCGACGACGCAGCGGCTTACCACTCATGCTGATGCTCAGGTTCGTGAGCGAGCAGCCAAGGCGCTCGCTGCCGGCGTCTCTTCGAGGGCGGACGTGCTGGAGGCGTATCGCGAGGCGCTGCAACTGGTGGGGAACGCGGAGCAGGGGCGGGCGATCTTCCGAAAGAATTGTGCGGTTTGCCATCGCCGCGAAGGGTTTGGAACAGAAGTCGGCGCCGACTTGGCCACCGTCGTCACGCGGACGCCGGAGGCGCTCTTGGTGAACGTGCTCGACCCCAATCGCGAGGTCGATCCGAAATTTATTCAGTACAATATCGTCACCGTCGACGGGCTGGCCCACAGCGGCGTCGTCTCGGCGGAGACGGCGAACACGGTGACGCTCACCGGCGCCGAGAAGGCGACGCAGACGGTGCCGCGGGCTGACATTGATGTGATGGAATCGACCGGATTGTCGTTGATGCCGGAGGGGTTTGAACGGGAGATTGATGTGCAGGGGATGGCGGATCTCATTGCGTATTTGCGGAGTGAGTTGTGAGTGCGGCGAATACATAAATGCCCGCGACCACCGGTCGCGGTTTTATGGAGGTGGTATGCGATATTTGTGCGCGATATTCGGTGCATTGATCGTGGCGGCAGGAGTCGATGCGGCGGCGCCGCGGTTGGCGGTGGGGACGTTCAAGGTCGATGTGACGCCGCCGATTGGGACGCCGCTGTGCGATGCGCTGTGCGATCCGGCGTCGGCGATTGACGGCCAGCTGACGGCGCGGGGCGTTGTGCTCGTGCCGGCGGGCGAGCAGCCGGTGGTGCTGGTGGCGCTCGATTGGGTCGGCGTCGGCAACGACGGGCAGGATGCTTTTAAAGAGGCGATTGCGGCCGCGGCGGGGACGACGCCCGAGCGGGTGGCGATTCATGCCCTTCATCAACACGATGCACCGGGGTGCGACTTTGGTGCCGACAAGCTCGCGAGCGAGTATGGCCTCGGCGGGAAGCTCTTCAAGGTTGAGTTCGCGCGGGAAGCGATCGCGCGGACGGCCGATGCGGTGAAGGAGGCGACCGGCAAGGTCGTGCCAGTGACGCATGTGAGCCACGGCAGCGGGAAGGTTGAGAAGGTTGGTTCGAACCGTCGCTGCCTTGGCCCCGACGGAAAAGTCAAATGGGTGCGGTACACGGCGTGTACCGATCCAGAGGCGGTTGCTCAGCCCGAGGGGATCATCGATCCGCAGGCCCGCGCGATTGGATTCTGGAATGGGGATGAACCGGTCGCGATTCTCACTTACTACGCGACGCATCCGCAAAGTTACTACGGCAAGGGCCGCGTGAACGCCGACTTCCCGGGGATGGCCCGCGCGCTGCGCGAAGAGGCTGTGCCGGGGCCGTTGCATGTTCACTTCAATGGGGCGGGCGGGAACATTGGCGCCGGGAAGTACAACAACGGGTCGCCCGAGATGCGGCCAGAACTTGCCAAGCGGCTTGCGGCGGGGATGGCGACGGCGTGGGAGTCGAGCGAGAAGGAGCCGATCGACGAGTCGACTGTGATCGATTGGTCGACCGAGCAAATCGCGTTGCCGCCGGGGAAGCATCTCAATGCGGCGGAGCTGACGGCGACGATCGCGGATAAAAACCTGCCCGAGTTTGATCGCCTACAGGCGGTGCGGCATCTGCAATTTCTGCGCGAGTGCGAAGCGGGCCGGCAGGTGACGCTCGGTCGGATGCGGATCGGCGAGGTCGATTTGCTCCACTTGCCGGGCGAGCTGTTCGTCGAATACCAACTCGCGGCGCAAGGGCTGCGGCCCGACTCGGAGGTGTGCGTTGCGGCCTACGGCGACTACGGCTCGGGCTACATCGGCCTGCATGATTCGTATGCTCAGGGGGGCTACGAGACGAGCGACCGGGCGTCGCGGGTGGCGCCGAGCGTGGAAGGCGTCCTTATGAAGGGGATCCAGCAGTTGATGAAGTGACCGCGATGTGCGGACTGCTTCGCTAAACCGTTTGCTCAACTTTCTGCTGGGCGGCCGGCTCGTGTCGCGAGTCATGTCGTGTCGCATGTCGCATCGACTCCGAGCGAAAAAGCGATTTTAGGCGACACTAAGACGTCGCTGTTAAGTCGTTTCTGTGGAAGGCGTTGCGTCGAAACGGTCGCTGCTATCGCCTATCGCGAGGCGACATTAAGCGACTTGATGCGACACTACGCGACATCACCGCGAGAGCGGAGACGGTTGCAGTGCGCGTGAAATTGTCAAAGAACGGATGCCGGCGAAACAGCGGCGGACGCGCGCGAAGGGTGCGCACGACCGCCGGAGCGTGGAGTTGAGCATGGCATAATTGGTGGCCCAGTTTCAACACAAAAGTTGGCGGAAAGTGGGCAAGGGGCAGTCGGCGGTAGGCAGTTGGAAGTACCGCCCATCAACGCAGTCGACTGAACACTCATTCGCGTTCATCGGCGGTTCCTCTTCCAGCGGCAACGACGCTCCGTCGGCCGATGCTGGCGCCGGGTGGCGTTGACCGGGGTGGCCGAAAGTCGTATCTAGCTCGGCTTCTCCGCAGCGATAGCTGTGCCCGCTGGTATCCTTATGCTTAAACTGCTCACTCCTTGTTGTTTGCTCTTGGCCCTTGCCGGGTGCAAGACCCCGCCGCCGAGCTCGGGCTCGCTGCTGTCGTCGGACCGCAGTCGCGAGATTAGCAGTTCGCTTGACCAGAAGGGCGAGTATGTGGAGAAGATGGAGCGCGAAGCGCGTGGTCTCAAGAGTGAGATTGAGTAGTGCGCAGGTTCAGAATGGTCGCTGAAGCGACGCAGTCCGCACATTAGCTGATCGATTTTGGCGACTGGTGGGTCGAGCGATGGGACTTTCCGTTCGATGCGAATGCGGCCAGACATTGCTTGTGTCGGCTAGCGATGCGGGGACTGCAATCGCGTGTCGCTGCACCCGAAGCGTCGAGGTGCCGAGGCTATCGGCGCTGCGAGCGATGGCTGGAGCCGCCGACGATCACGGCAGCGTGCTAGAGCGGGTTCGCAGCCAGATCAAACGAGGTGAATTGCCGAGCAACGTGATTTGCCCGCTCACCGAGCAAGAAGCGACGACCACGTTGTGGTTTGAGGTCCTGTGCGAGCGCGAATGGTCGCGACGCTCCGACGCCGACGATGGAAAGGTGATGCTCTTTCTGATGTTCGGCGGGTGGCTGGGCATGTTGTACGCCGTCATGCGGGGCGGCGCGCTAGAGACGCTTGGCAGCGACGTGTCACTTATGGCGCCGTTGCGACTTTCGTCGTCAGGGGCGGCCGAGGTGAAGCGAGTCCGCTGGCAGCGCACTTTCAAGCGTCTGCTCTCAAAAACGCCAATCTACAAAGAACTGCTGCGCTCGTATCCGCAGGCACGCATCGTGCGCGTCGTTGCCGAGTACTCGACGCTGGAAGGCCCGGGGCTCATTCCGCATGCGGGCATTCTTGCGCGACGCGTCGCGCGATAGCGCGGCGGCGTGGGCTGGCGTTTCCGCTGGTTCTGACTGGTCGCTGAAGCGACGCAGTCCGATTGTTGGGCGCACCTTATCGGTTCGACGATGGGGCCGATCGGTTTCGGCGGTTCAAGGTGTTCGTGGGCGCTAATGAATGGGCCCAGTTCTTGGGGCGTTAAGTCGAACTCGACCAGCGCTCGGCTAAGTATCGGCGAGGGATTCTGAACGACGCCGAGGAGTAGATCGAACGGGCGAACTTGGCGTCCGTCGCTAATCGCTGCGTCGCACACGTCGCTGATGATCTGCTTCAAGTGCGGAGTCATCGGCGGCTTACTGCACATATAGATAATGTCCGGCATTTGGAAGTGGACGCGGAGTCGCGCCCACATCGACTCGGCGGTGACCATGAACTCGTCTTTGACCGCCTGCATGACGGGCGTGCGGGACGACAGCAGGCCCATGAGGAAATGCTCGGGCGGGTAGTAGTCGACTCGGCCAGCGCGGGCCAATTGGCTTCCCGAGGCGATGATGCGATTGATTTCGGGAGTGAAGACGGCGGCGAGTTTAGCTTGGTCCAGCTGCATGGCGAGCGTCTCCGGGCGATGGGAGCGACGCCGTCACTATACCTCCGCGGTGCGGCCGAGGTGCAGGGCCCACGAATGAGGGGGAGCGACGCGGACGGGACTGCTAGCGGCCGGAGCTTACGCTTCTGTAAGGATGTGGGCGGCGAACATAAAATCGGGCTCAGGAACGATCTGTTTGCTGACTGGCGCGCGGATGTGGACCGATAAGTCGAGAGTCGGGACTCATCACTCTTTTCGGGCAATGAATGCGTATTCGCGGGCGCCAGCAATTGATTGGTTGCTTCTTGGGAGCGTGGCTGGCGCTCGGAGTCGGCGGCGCTCTCGCCGAGGATGCGGCGTCGCTTAGCAGCTCCATTGATACAACGGCGCCAGCGGTCGTTTCGCTCGAAACGCGGCTGCAGCAGTTGGAGCAAAATCACACGGCGCTCGCGACGCAACATGAGGAAATGATCGTCGAGAACCAGCGGCTGCGGTCGCAGGTCGAGGCGATGACGGCGTCGCTGGACGAGGCGCTCGAGCGGTCGTCTGGAGACGGCGGCGGAGCGCAGGCGAACGGGGGCGGGCCGATCGGGCAGGGGCCGAGTTCGCGGTGGAGTTTCGACGATCAGCCGGATGATATTCGCGGCGACGAGCCGGAGCCGGCTGAGGGGGAGCAACGGACGGCGTCGACGTTTGGCGAAGGCTTTAAGTGGACGACGCACGATGGCGAGTACGACATGGCGTTTCACAACGAAACGCAGCTCGACGTGCGGGCGTACGAGCAAAGCGACTCGGAGCCGGTGAACCAGTATGGGTTCTACATTTCGCGGATGCGGCTCTATTTCAACGGCAGTCTCACCGAGCCGATCGAATACAGCGTCTCGTTGAATAAGGGGTTGGGCGATCTCAACTTGCTCGACGCCTATTTCAATTTTAACTACGACTCGCGATTTCAATTTCGCGTCGGACGGTTTCGCGTGCCATTCACCTACGATTGGTACGCGCTGAGCAACCAGTTCTTGCCGACGCCGGAGCGGTCGGTATTTGCGATCAACTATGGCTACAACCGCAACTGGGCGTTGATGCTGCATGGCGAGCGCGGGGATGAGAAGGGGGAGTACGCGGTGGCGTTGTCGGCGGGGCCGCGGAATCAGTACTACGATTTCAACGCCGACAAGGACGTGCTGGCGTACCTGAACCTGCGGCCGTTGCAAGATAACGAATCGCTGCCGGCGCTGAAGTATTGGAACGTCGGCGGCTCGATGGCGTACGGCATTCAAGACCAAGCGCCGCGGCCGCGGCAGTTTTGGACGTCGCTCAACGCGACCGACAGCGAAGGGGCCGACGAGGCGGCGCCGTGGTTCTTGGAATTGAACGACGATGTGCGCGAACGCGGGCCGCGGCATTTGTGGGACGTCCACTCGGCGTTGTACTATAAGCAGCTGACGCTGATGACCGGTTGGGAGACGGGGTACAACAGCTACTCGGTCGGCGACGACCCGTACCAGCGGGTGCCGACGCATGGGTGGCATGCGCAGTTTGGCTACTTCCTGACCGGCGAGGAACTGACGCGGCGGACGTTCGTCGAACCGCTTCATCCGTTCGACTTGCGCGACGAGAAACGGGGCCTCGGGGCGATTGAAGTGCAATCGCGTTACGACGAATTCACCGTCGGCGACGAGATTTTTTCAGGCGGCTTCGCTGATCGCAACGAGTGGACCGGGCATGTGAAGACGATCGACTCGGGGGTGAACTGGTATCTCAACAAGTTCACGAAGATTTACTTTGACTGGCAGCATGCGATGTTCGCCCAGCCGATTCCGTACCGGCCGGGGGGGATGCAGCATCACAGTAATTTGTTTTGGACTCGGTTTCAGATTTATTTTTGAGCCTGCCGAACGCCAGTTCGCGTTGTGGACTGGAGGGGTTCGACTGCGAGCATCGGTTGGGTTGGCCTCTTGCGGCTGCGCCGCCCAGGTAGGCGAGTACGCCAACCTGGGCTACCCGCTAGAGATATAGAATTGGTTGCAGCATGAACCAGGGTATACTCACCGGTGTCATGAGCGCTGGTGGAGTAGATTAGCAGTCGCGGGTAATTGCGATGACGAAATCACTGCTGTGCTACATGTGTGATCGGCCCAGTACATCTAAAGAGCATGTGCCGCCTCGATGCTTATTTCCAGAGAGCAAGGACGTTGGAATTCAGTGTAGGGAAAATCTGATCACAGTTCCGTCGTGCGAGAGACACAATAGCGCTAAGTGTGCTGACGACGAGTTCTTGATGGTTAGTCTCGCTGGAATCATCGGTAACAACTCAATTGGCTACAAGCACAAGTTCTCGAAGGTTAACAAGGCGATATATCGTAGTTCGTTCTCGCTCTTGCAAAAGGCGATGCTAAACCAAAAGTGGGAGGTTATAGAGCTTGCCCCGAATAAATTTATTGATGTGATTTGGGGGACGCCTGATCATTCTCGGCTGGAGAATTGTTTTGATCGAATTGCCAGAGGCTTGCACTACCACCACTTTGCAGAACGGTTTCAGGGCGTAACGAAAACCGTGTTAGGGTTTCTGAAAGTTGAATCGGCGAATGCCAAAGAGTTCCAAAGATTTTTGCGAGATAAGGTGTCTCTCGAACTTCAAGGAACGGAGAGACTTGGCGAGAATCCCGACGTATTCTCGTTTCAATTCACCTCCCCGGATCAGTTTGGATTGTATCTGCTGCACTTGCGGTTTTACGGTGGGCTCGATGTCTACGTAGGGCTAATCCCTGATGGTAGCGAAGCTCCGAAAAATCTCGCCATGCACCTAATCGATATGGGTATTACCACAACGATTTCGATTGGTGATGAGAAGTACTGCTTTAACAATAACCGAGAGTAACTGGTTAGGCTGAATCACTTTGTTGGAGTTGATTGAGTAGGTTTGGTACGCGGGGTTTCGATCTCCGTCTCATCAAACACCTTGCCGTCGGCGTCGATGGCTTCGAACTTCGCTTCGCCATTCGGGTCGAGTTCCACCCGCCAGAGGTGGTTGCGGGATTCGGCTTTGGCGAGCCACCAGGCGGCGCCTGGTTTGGGGACGGGGCGGGGTTCGACGCCCCAGCAGCCGTCGCCGAGGTAGAGGATGCCGTTCTCGTCGTCGCGCTCGCGATTGCGGATGCGGTGGGTTCGTTTGAACGTGTGGTGGTCGTTTTCGAAGACGGCGGTCATGCCATAGCGTTCGAAGTTGGGGACCCAGTGCTTTTGCAGGTCGAGCGCAAGCGGGGCGTCGATGGCGCCGCCGTCTTTCGGGCCCTTCGCGGTGCCGAATGCCGGGAAGTGGTAGCCCGCGAACAGAAACTGTTGGTCCGCGCGTTCGGCGAGAGCCTTGCCGAGCCAGTCGGCTTGCGGGCCGATGACGGGTTGCGTGTGTTGCGTGTCGAGGATGACGAGCGAGAGGTACTTGCCGAAGTCGAGGGCGTAGTACGAGCGATCGCCCGGCAGCGCGAAGATGCTGTAGAAGTAGGGGGCGTCTTGCGGGATGCGGCCGTTGTAGTGGCCCTTCACTTCGTGGTTGCCGATGCCGATGACGAGCGGGATGAGCCGCTTTTCTTTGCCGACGCTGTAGCGGCGCCACGACTGCAGCCAGTCGATCCAGTGCGTGCCGTAGACGCCGTTCTCGTAGGCGATGTCGCCCATCAGGACGGCGAAGTCGGGGTCGAGCTTTTGCATTTCGCGGTTCATGTCGTCGAGCAGTTCGCGGCTATGCATCATGTCGCCGCCGGCGACGAACGTGAGGGGCTCGGTGAGCTTGGCGGGCATCGTGTCGAAACGCCAGAAGTGGGTGACGTCTTCGGTCTTATCGCCGATGCCGAACTCGTAGCGCGTGCCGGGTTCGAGGCCGGTGAGTTCGGTGCGGCGAAGTTGGAGCGTCGTCGGGCCGACGGTCGATTGGCTGGCGGGCGTGGCTTTCTGCCACTTGGTTTCGGGCGAGTGTTTCTCGCCGTCGTATTTGCGGTAGAGAATCGTCGGGCTGCTGTGGGCGTAGATGTCGACCCAGGTGACGGTCATCGTCGTGGTGGGATCTTGCTGCCAGGAGAGGAAGAGGCCGATGAGGTCTTCGGCGTGGGCGGCGGAGGGGATGAGTAGTAGGAGGGCGACGAGTAACGTTCTGGTGGCGTAGAGCATGATGCAAATGGGGAATGGGGAATGCTGAATGGGGGAGAGTCGTGCAGAGTTACTGACCTCTGGACTCCGACCTCTACTCTCTTTTGCGGGGATACTTAATGCGGCAGCCGCGGGGGGCGGTTTCTTTGGTGGTTGGTTCGTCGCCGGCGAGGAGTGCGGCGAGGGCTGGTTCGAGGTAGTTCGATTTTACTTGATCGGCGTAGGTGCTGTCGTCCATGGCGCCCATGTAGACGATGCGGCGTACTTCGGGTTTGCCGGCGGAGAGCAGGAAGAACTCGGGGGTGTAGTTGGCGCCGTAGGCTTGGCCGATTTGTTGCGACTTGTCGTGCAGGTAAATGAACGGGAATTTTCTGGCTTCGGCCCGTTCGCGGAGGCGGGGGAGGGCGTCGGCGGGTTTCGCGCTCGCGCAGATGGCGACGACGGCGGTTTCGTCTTGATGCTTTTCGGCGAAGGCGATGATGCGGTCTTCATAGTCGGCGGCGACGTCGCAGCTGTTGCAGATGAAGACGACGACGACCGGCAGTTTGGCGTCGAGATCGGCGAGTGAATGTTCTTTGCCGTCAACGCCGGGGAGTTTTTCCCAGGCGGGGGCGGCGTCGCCGATGTTGAGCGTGGGGTTGAACTCGCCCGCGGAGCCGATGGCCGCGCAGCAGATCGCGATGGCAAGCGAGTAGTACGCAATGCGAAGGGGGGCGAGCACGGCAGGCATCGCAGTCGGCCTCCGGTTCGAGGGACGTAAACCGATACTATACCCCAACGATGGGCGACGTTCGACCGTTGGCGATCGCGCGGAGCGCCCCGTTTCTCCGACGATTCAGCGAAGATGAAGAAGATTTTAAGTTTTCACTTCGGCCAATTGGCGAGCGCGACCTCCGCGACGCTGCGGAGTTGCTCGGGCGTGGCGCCACTGGCGGCTTGCACGGCGAGGCCTTGCATCACCGTCGAGATGTAACGCGCGAGAGCGTCGGGATCGGCGCCCTTGCGGAGTTCGCCGGCGGCGGCCGCTTGCGCGAAGCGGGCGCGGATTGCTTGGTCGTGCTCGCCGCGGCGAGCGACCAAGTCGCGACGGATCGATTCGGACTCTTTGCCGCAGGCGAGGGCGCCGTTCATGATGAGGCAGCCGCGGGGGTTCTTCGGGCAGCCCAAGCGTTCGGCGGCGCCGAGGATCAGCCGCTTGGTGACTTCGGCGATCGTGGGGGCGGCGAGGCACGCGGCCAGGTGGGCGGCCGGCTCTTCGAGATAGCGATCGACGGCCTTTTTGAAGAGCGCTTCCTTATTACCGAAGGCCGCGTACATGCTAGGGCGGTTGATGCCCATCGCTTTGGTCAGCTCGGGGAGCGAGGCGCCTTCGTAGCCGCGGCGCCAGAAGACGCGCATCGCCCGGTCGAGCGCTTTGTCGGCGTCGAAACTGCGGGGTCTGCCAGCGGCCATGGGAACGCTCCTTTTTTACCGATCAGTAAATTATAGCACTTGCAGTCAAATTGCGCACGGGATATTTTTTACTGAACGGTACAGAACACTTGGCGAACCGGCTGCGTAACCAGCTCCAGGCGAACCAATCGTCCAGTGCCAGCCGGCTTCGTCGGTCAATCGAAAACCCACCTCAAGGCCGCCACGTTCCCCACAGCGGCCGTTGATCGACGAAGTTGATGGCTTTTATTTCGTCTACAGGTTCAACTACCCCCCTTCACACCCGCCTCGCTTAAGGATTCCTCCCATGGCTACGCTTGCCGGTAAAGTTGCCCTCGTCACTGGCGCCTCGAAAGGGATTGGCGCCGAGATCGCCCGTGAGCTTGCGGCCCAGGGCGCCGCAGTCGTCGTCAATTACTCGAGCAGCAAGGCGGGCGCCGACAAGGTGGTCGCCGATATCACGGCGAAGGGAGGTAAGGCGGTGGCGGTCGGCGCCAACGTCGCCGATCCGGCCGACGTGGTAAAGCTGTTCGCAGAAGCGAAGAAGGCGTACGGCAAGGTCGACGTCTTGGTGAACAACGCGGGCATCTACGAGTTCGCAGGGATTGAGGAGATCACGCCCGAACACTTTCACAAGCAATTCAACTTGAACGTGCTGGGGCTGCTGCTTGCTACGCAAGAGGCGGTGAAATTAATGGGCCCCGGCGGGAGCGTCATCAACATTAGTTCGATCGTCTCGACGACTGCGTTGCCGCAAACGGCCGTTTACAGCGCGACGAAGGCTGCGGTCGACGCGGTGACTCGTTCGCTGGCGAAAGAACTTGGCCCGCGTGGCATTCGCGTCAACTCGGTCAATCCGGGCATGATCGAGACCGAAGGAACGACGGCTGCGAACATCACGGCTCATGACGGCGAGTTCCGCAAATTGACGGAAGCTCAAACGCCGCTTGGTCGGATTGGCCAGCCGAGCGACGTCGCCCCGGTGGTCGCCTTCATGGCTTCGAGCGCTTCGGGGTGGGTGACTGGCGAAGAAATCCGCGTCGGCGGCGGGTTTACTTGATTCTCGCCGCGGCCGTTCTCTGGCAATCAACAATCGCGTTGCTCTCCTCTCGCGTGATCGCGGAGGAGGGTAGCTGCGACAATGAGGAGCATTCCGATGTCACAGCAATTGCAGGGCAAAGTTGCGCTCGTTACGGGAGGTAACAGCGGGCTGGGGCTCGCCACCGCCAAACGGTTCGTCGCGGAAGGGGCCTACGTGTTCATCACTGGCCGGCGTCAGGCGGAGCTCGACGCGGCGGTGAAGGAAATCGGTTCGAACGTCACCGCCGTGCAAGGAGACGCGTCGAAGCTGGCAGATCTCGACCGATTGTTCGCCACGATCAAAGAACAGAAGGGGCGGCTCGACGTCGTCTTCGCGAATGCCGGCACGGCCGCGTTCGCGCCGCTGGGGGAGATCACCGAAGAGCATTTCGACACGGTGTTCAATCTAAACGTGAAGGGACTGCTGTTCACGGTACAGAAGGCGTTGCCGTTGATGCCCGACGGCGGTTCGATTGTGCTCAACGCCTCGTTGGTGTCGATCAAAGGCTTTCCGGCATTCAGCGTCTACTCCGCGACGAAGGCGGCGGTGCGGTCGTTCGCGCGCGGGTGGGCTGTCGACTTGAAGCCGCGGCGGATTCGCGTGAACGTTGTTAGTCCCGGCACCGTAGTGACGCCTGGCTACAAGAACAGCTTGAAGCTGACCGATGAGCAAATTCGCGGCATTGAAGCTTCAACCGCCGAGGCTGCGCCTGCAGGGCGTGCCGGTACGCCTGAGGAAATTGCTAACGTCGTGCTGTTCTTGGCGTCTGACGAGAGCAGCTTCGTCAATGGCGTGGAACTGTTTGCCGACGGCGGACAGGGGCAAATTTGAACGACTGCACGTCGTAGCAGAAGTAGAGAGCGCAAAAAAAAATAGCCCCGACCTAGCTAGGTCGGGGCTATTGGCGTTTTCGGTACTTTGGCATTCGCTGCTGTGCGGCTGCAAGTCACTTGCCGACTAGCGGCGTCGCATACGGGTGATCGCCAGCAGGCCGCAGGCGGCGAGGCCAATGGTCGCCGGTTCAGGGACCGCGGTGACGTTGAAGGTGAATTGGTAGCTGAACGGGCTGGTCGTGTCTTGAATCAAGAACGAGTAGGCGCCGCTGGGGAGGGGCGGGGTGAAGCCCGAGCCGAAGCCGACGCCGTTGACGCCGATGTCGGCCAGCAGGTTGGTGCCAATGAGACCGGCGTCGAAGAGGGCGTAGCCCATCAACGTTTCGCCGACGACCCCGAAGCCGAGGCCGGTCGTCCAGGTTGCGCTGTTTTGCAGGCCGACGAACGATTGGTAGCCCAGGTTCGAGTAGGCGTCGAGGTAGAGCGACGAGAGTTGGTGGCCATCGGGGATGGTGAAGCTGATGACGTCGTAGTCGGCGGGCGTGCCGGCGGTGCCCTTAATGACGTTGGCGCCTTCGGTGAAGGCGATCGTCGTCGGAGTGGCGGGGACGCCGGAGATGTCGCCGCTGACCGATTCGTCGTAGTTCGCAGCGGCGGCGATGCCGGGAAGGCACGCGAGCGCAGCCGCAAAGAGGGCTCGGGACACGAAATGCTTCATCTGTTCCTCGTGGTCGTCGTCAATGGAGAGAAGTTTGGCTTTATGTCGCGACAGCGGCCGCGCAGCCAAGCGGCGTTCCAAGTCGCCCGTCGCGCCTCAGCGAGGGGTGAATATTTATGATAAGCCGAAACGGTGTGGAACGCCACGTTTGAGGGGCGGAAAGGTTCTCAAACTGCCCTGCGAACCGGCCGGAATTGGCCTGAGAATAGGATGTCCAAGGCGTTTAGGCTGCAGTGGGCGTCGGCGTGCCGTTGGAGCTTGCGGCAACAATTGGCGGGATTTCTAGCCCCGGGCTCTGCCCCGGGGGTGGCGCTACGCGCGACGGAGCCGACCGGAGTGGAGAACGACCCCCGGGCGGAGCCCGGGGCTAGGGCACCGGCTAGCGGCGGGCTTCCCAGGTGCCGAGAACGCCGACACGCTCGCCGGGGACGTTGCCCCACCGGCCATTGAGAAGTTGCCGGCCATCCTCTGAAACCTCGGCTGAGAACGAGCCGGGAGCGAGGATCTCGGGGTTGTCGGTGTACTTTCCCTCGATGTAGAGCTGGCGCGTCGCGGGATCGTAGGTGGCGGTGACTTGCTCGCGGCCAAGCGTCTGCTGTTGCAGCCGCCATTCGAAGAAGCCAGTCACCTCGATGCGGTCGCCGAGGTCGTGCTGCGACAGAAACCGCAGCGTGCTGCCGGCGTAGTCGTTGCCCTCGTCGTCGACGCTGGAGGTAATCGTCCAGGCGCCGATGGTGAAGTTCGGCGCTCCGTGCGTTGCCGGCACGTCGCGAGTCGCGGCGATGGCCGCGGGTTCGACCGGCTGGCTGCGGTCAGGCAAGAACCACGGGAGCAAGGCGGTGATCAGTGCCGTCACGCCGCTGATGAGCGCTGCGATCACGGTGCCGGAAGCCAACAGCGAACTGCGCGAAGATTGTTCCGACATGCCGACGCTCTCCCCCGATCTCTTGCTAGCAGACAAGGTGCGCATCAGCGCACACGCCTTGCCCCCTGATCGGCGTTCAAGTGCAGAAACTTGAACTTAGCCGCCGGTCAACGACCGGCCGGAGCGAACCAACTTCAGCTTTGCGCCTCAACAGCCCGCCTAACGAAAATGCTCACTCGCCGCTGAGCTCTCCCCCGAAAGCTCATCGAGATGCGGCGCCCGACTCGTCCAGGGACTCGTTTGCCAATTGTCAGCAGTCGGCCGATCGGAAATGAACCGCGGCAAGTGAAGGCGGAAGTAGTCAGCCAGCGCTTGGAGGAACGGTTCGTAGATCGCCTGCAGTTCGCGAAGCTGCGTGATCTGCTCGTCGCTCAGCGGACGATGGGCAAGGCTGAAACAGCGGCGAAGCTCTTCGTCGTTGAGACGTTCGACAGGCGGCTCACGCGGCGGGAGTTGGAACACTAGGCACATATCGACGGCCGCGTGGCGTGCCATCGCGAACGTCAGCCGTGCCCGCAAGCGCGAGCCTTCGATGCCATGCACGAGCAAGAGCGACGCGGCGTCGAGCACGAGCGCAAGCGCGGCGAGCCACGATTGATTGTCGTGTTGCGAGCGGTAGTAGCAGAGAACCGGGAACGAGAGGTGGCTTTCGAGCAGCTCCGCTGACCAGATTTCCCACTCGCCGAGGAAGCGGTCGGTTTCGATCCGCTCGCCCGTTCCGCCGAGGCGCCGCCACAGTTCGTACACCGTCGGCGGCGAACCGGCGCGAGCGTCGAGCAGTGTGATGTTCCGTTCGCGGTTAGAGAAGGCTTGGTACAGCACCGGCAGATAGCCGATCACCACGGCCATGAAGCCGAAGCCAATACCGGCTTCGGAGACGGCGAGCAGCTTGCCGACGTATGTCACCGGGGTGACGTCGCCGTAGCCGAGCGTGAAGAAGGTTTCGCCGCTGTGATAGAGACATTGGCGGAAGTCGCGATTCGACGGCGGCGTGAGCGTGTGGCCGAGCCAATGCAGCAGCGCGAAGCCGGTGACGATGAGCAGCATCCAGCAGATGAATAACCCGAAGAGCGACAGCGGGCCAAAGATGCTGAGGAGGCTTTCGCGCGTACGACCAGTGCGCGGCAAATCGCAGAGTCGGCGCCAGGCGGTCCATGTGACGCGGAAGTAAACCCGCGCGATCCGCAAGCGCCGCGTGACGCGTCGCGGCAGGACGAGCGTTTCAAATGCGTCGTACAGGGCGAGGAAGATCAACGCGAGGCCGAAGAAGGTGCTGAGGTAGAACAGCATAGGCGCCAACGTTGAAGTGAAGCGACGTAGCCGCGGGTCAACGACCCGCCGGAGCGTGTTGCAGGTAAATGGTGGTTAAGGCGAGACGCGAGAACACTCACGGGTCGACGCGTTCCCACGATTCGTCTTCCGAAATTCCCAACGAATGGTAATCGACGCGGCCATCCTCTCCAACCAGCTCGTATTCGAACCAAGGCATGCCATATTCATCAACATGATCAATGGCGACGACTGGATCGAGCGAGATGATTCGCTCCAGCGTATCGGCCGTCCAACCAGCCATCTCCGCGCCGGTTAGAAGTTCTTGTTCGCGCTGGCGAAGATCGCTGTCGGGAACGCGGAGTAAGCGAATGCGATCGCCAGGTTTTAACGTTCGCCAGACTTCAGTCATGAGTACGCCCTAGTATTTCAGCACAATCTTCCCAAAGTGCGAACCGGTCTCCATATGCCGCAGCGCCTCGACGGCTTCGTCGAAGGCAAACGTCCGATCGATCACCGGCTTCAACTGCGCCGTCGTGATCGCGGCATTGAGATGTTCGAACATTTCGCGCGAGCCGACGAAGATGCCTTGCAGCGCGAGCGTCTTCATCAACAGGAACATCGGGTTGACGCCTTCGCCTTGGGCCAGCACGCCGATGACGCCGATCTTGCCGGCGATGCGCGCCGAGGAGATCGATTTGCCGATGGTTCCGGCGCCGCCGACTTCGACGACGTGATCGACGCCGACGCCGTTGGTAAGGCGGAGGACTTCCTTCTCCCACGCGGGATGCGTTTTGTAGTTGATCGTTTCGTCGGCGCCCAGCGCGCGAACGCGCTCGAGTTTCGCGTCGCTGCTGCTGGTGGAGATGACCCGCGCGCCGTGTAGTTTCGCGAGTTGCAGCGCGAAGATCGAGACGCCGCCGGTGCCGAGCGTGAGCACCGTCTCGCCCGCTTTCAGATTCCCGAAGACGACGAGCGAGTTCCAGACCGTGACCGCGGCGCAGGGGAGCGTGGCGGCTTCTTCGAACGAGAGATAGTCGGGGATGCGGACGAGCGACTGTTCGTGGAACGTGCCGACTTCGCGGAGAACGCCGGGGAGATCGCCGGCGCCGAGCGTGGTGCCAGCCTTGGCGGCGTTGTAGGGGCCTTCGAGCCAGCCTTGGGTGAAGATCGGGCAGACGCGATCGCCCGGTTTCCACCGCGTGACCTCGCTGCCGACGGCGACCACTTCACCGGCGCCATCGGAGAGCGGAATCGCGGGGAACCGGGCCTTCGGGTTGTAGACGCCCCAGGCGAAGAGCAAATCGCGGTAGTTGAGCGAGGCTGCGCGAAACCGCAACGCGACCTCTTGGGGGCCTGGCTGCGGCTCGGGGAGGTCGACCCGTTTCAAGCCATCGAGGCTGAAAGATTCGTATTGGAAAGCCTTCATCGTCCGTTTCTCGGCGGTGATGGGTGAGTTGGGCGAAGAGCGCTGTCCCTCGTTTTAGGAAGCGGAGAGCCCATTGTAGCGTTCGGATTGCGCAAAAGTTCTCTAGTGGATAATTGCCAAATATACGAAAACTGGCCGCTACGGTCCCCCAAAATCGCGTCGTCTTGCCGATTGGTCGACCAGCGCCGCAGCCTGGGTTGGTTGTTCTTCATCCGTCGATCTCGCTATGCAGCCGCTTCGACGTTACTCGCTGGTGGAATGGAGCGCTCTCGTCGTCGCCGCGCTGGCGATGTCGCTCGGCGCGACGATGATCATCGCCTGGCTAGCAGGCTATGCCGATCTGCTGCGGTTGGCCAATCCAGGGCCGACGTTGCGATTCAATACGGCGGTGATATTCGCGTTGAGCGGGGCCGCGCTTTTCTGCAGCGTGACGCACCGGCGGCAAGCGGCGACCTGGCTGGCTGGAGCGGCGCTGGCGTTCAGCGGGTTGCACTTCGTCGAAGTCGCCAGCGGGGCGTCCATCGGCATGGAGTCGGTCCTGCACGAGCCGAGCGAGGCGTTGATCAAGCGCGTCGGCGACGGCCGAATGGCTTTGGGCGTATCGCTCTGCTTTATGTTGCTAAGCGTCGCGATTCTCGTGCGAAACTTTCCGCGGTTCGACGTTGCCGTGGCGTCGCTGGCAGGAATCGTCGTCTGCATGTTGGCGCTCGTGGCGTTGAGTCGTTACGTCATGGGAACTGATTTACGCGTCGGTTGGCAGCTGACCACCGGCATGGCGCTGCCGACGGCGGTCGGCTTGTTTTTGCTGGGGGGCGTCGTCGTGGCGATGGCCTATCGCGAAGCGGCGGCGGACGGATCATCGTGGCTGGCTTATCCTGCGTCGTTCGCGCTGGCGGCGGCTAGCGTGCTTGTGTGGCGAGAACTGGTCGACAACGAAACGCTGCAGCTGCGACGGGCGACGGCTGTGGCGGCGGCGGGCTTGCGTCTGCAAGTTCGCGAACAACTTCAGTTACGGCTTCAAGCAGTCGATCGCTTTGCCGATCGTTGGGGAGTGCTCGATCGACCGCAGCAGCGGAAAGATGCGCGGCGGCTGCTCGAAGACTTCGGCGGCATCTTGGCGATCAACTGGATCAATCCCGAACTACGGATAGCTTGGGTTTGTTCCGCCGGCGAACGCGAGGACGTCTTCGGCAAAGTGTTGCCTCCGGGGCCGCGGCATGACGCGGTTGTTCGCTCGCGAGAGACCGGGCAGTTTGCGTTCACGCCTGTGTTGGCCCTAATACACGGCGAATCGGGGTTCATCGGCTACTTGCCGACCGTCGGCAAATCTGGCGACGTGACGGGGTATATCGCGGCGGTGTTTCGCATCGATACGATCCTGGGCGGCTTGGCCGACGACCGTCGGCACGACGCCTACAGCTTTAGCGTCGAAGAAGGCGGGCGGACCATTTTCGCCAGCGCCGACGAAGCGACGGCGGATTCCACTGTCGCCGAATCGACGATGCTCAAGCTCCGCGGACTCGATTGGCGTTTCAAGGTCTGGCCCACGCCGGAGACCGTGGCGCTTCATTACTCGAAGACTCCCGATCTGGCGCTGGCCAAGGGCCTGCTGAGCGCGCTGCTGTTGGCGGCGGCGATCAATATGCGCCAGCGGGCATCGCGACAGACGGCGGAAGCGGAACGGGCGGCGGCGGCCCTGCGAGACAGTGAACAGCGCTTCGATCTCGCCGTGGGCGCATCGCAAGACGGGATCTGGGAATGGCGGACCGACCAGGCTGGCTTCTACGCCTCGGCGCGCTACCGTGAGATTTTCGGCTTCCCGCCCGGCGACGAGAAACTAAGCGTTGAAGAGTGGTTCACCCGCGTCCATTCAAGCGACGTGGCCGAGGTGCGGGCAGCGATTGACGCTCATTGCCAAGACCGCGCTCCGTACGACGTCACCGTGCGTTATCTCACGCTGCATAACCGGTGGATTTGGGTGCGGATTCGCGGACAAGCGGCATGGGACGCTACGGGGCGGCCCTACCGCATGGCAGGGTCGGCGAGCGACATCACCGAGGAACGCGAATCGAAAAAGCAACTGCTCGCCCATGTTGAGGCGATTGCAGGTTCGAATCGAGCCCTCGCCGAAATGGCTGAGGCGGCTCAGGCCGCGGCGATGGCGAAGGCGACGTTTCTGCGCAACATGAGCCATGAGTTGCGGACGCCGTTGAACTCGATCATCGGTTTTTCCACCGGACTGCTGCGGCACGTCGGCGTTCATGGACTCGACGATCATCAGCGAAATCGCATCGAGCGGATCGCCGCGAGCGGACGGCACCTGCTGGCGCTCGTCAACAACGTACTCGACCTTGCGAAGGCCGAGGCGCGTGAGCAAGCGCTGATGATGGAGCCCGTGGATGTTGCGGAGCTGTTCGACGAACTGATTGCGATGACCGAGCCGCTGCTGCAGAAGCGTCCCGGAGTAGAATTTACCGTCGTCGTACCGGACGATTTGGGGACGCCGCTGCTCGACCGGACGAAGTTGAAGCAGGTGCTGCTCAATTTGCTCGCCAATGCGGTGAAGTTCACCGACGCCGGCACGATCACGCTTGCCGCGCGATCGGACGAGGAGAACTGGATCTTCGCAGTGTCGGATACGGGGATTGGGATTCCGTCGCAGGATCAGAGCCGCATCTTTGAGAACTTCGAGCAGGTCCATTCCGCTGGGCGTCATGCGGAAGGAACAGGGCTGGGACTCGCGATTTGCGCGACGTTCGCGTCGGCGATGCAGGGCGAGATTACGCTCGAAAGCCAAGCGGGCGCGGGCAGCACCTTTGCGCTCGTCGTCCCGCGAACGATCGAACTCGAGGAAGAACCCGAACCGCCTGCGTTGCAGCCGACGCTCAGTGCAGAGCAAGCCGCTGCCGATGCCTAAACCAACTGACTACGAATCGACCGCACGCACTGACGACGTTTTCCAACACCGGCAAGCCCACGAAGCCAGCCTGCAACCGACTGCTTGAGCGAAGTGATGAAGACAGTTCTGCTAATCGAAGACAACGACGACAACACCTTGCTGATTGAAGACATCTTTGCGTTTGAAGGGGTTGCTGCGCAGTTGGTTTCGTTCCCCTCGGCGGAAGAGGCGCTGGAGTTTGCAGCGCACAGCCCACCCGATCTTATTTTGATGGATATCGGACTGCCAGGAATGTGCGGTTTGGAAGCGACGCGGCGATTGCGCGCCCACCCAGCGACGTGCAACACGCCCATTTGGGCGGTCACAGCGCGGGCGATGAAAGAAGACGAAGAGGCGGCCCGTCGCGCGGGCTGCGACTTCTACATCACGAAGCCGTTCGACCAAGAAGATCTCGGCTACATGGTGAAGTTCGTCGTCGCGTCGACGATTAGCGACAATCACGTGTCGCCGCCGCAAATTGTCCCGCCGCATTTTTCGCAGGACCGCCGCGAGGCTTCGAACGACGGCGACAACGCAGGACGCCGGCCTCGCTGATAAGTCTGCTACTGGATTCTGCAGTCGTACTGCGCGTACTGGCTAACTATCGAACAACGCGATAGCCGAGGGCGGCTCAATAGCAGGTGGAGCCACCCTCGGCGCACGATGATTTAGCTTGGCCGAAGCGACGGTCTCATCTTCCGTCGCTTCGGCTCATGCCGCATGCGAGGGCGAAGGGGCCTACGCATGGGCGTAGGCGTTTCGCAGGTCGCGAACTTTATCGTGGCCTGCCTTCACCTTCGCATACTGTCGAGTAAGCACGTCGTTGACGGCCGAGCCGGCCGTCTCTTTCAGCACGTCTTCGTACATTTCTTTGATGGCATCCTCGCCGCGCTCGGCTTCGTTGAGGATGACGCTCGCATCGCCGCCGTTGATGGCGGCGCGAACGTCGATCCAAGCTCGGTGAACGGTAGCCGCGAACGAACCGTCGTGCTGCGGCTTCTCGCCGTTGAAATTCACAATTTGCTGCAGCTCAGTGGTGTTCGTGCGGCGTTCGTCGCCGAGCTGCTTGAAGAGGGCAGCTAGTTGCTTGTCTTTCACCTTGTCGGCAACTTCGCAGAAACCCTTCTGGCTATCGATGTTGATCTGAATGAGGTCTTGGACCTTCTCGATCGTTTGCTCGCGGAGGTTATGTTTAGTTTCCATCGCTGCTCACTCCTGTCACTTAACTTGTGGCTTGTCTCGTGCTGGCGTCCTGCATTTTGAGAGAAGCGAACCCCATGCCGAAACTGCGGGCAGACCGGTAGCCGGGCTCTGCCAAGTCGTGACGGGATCGCAGGTTGCAGCGATTTACCGCGGCTTCGGTAGCCACAGGCAAGTGCTTGCGGCGTGGGCGAGTGGAGAACGCCCGTTGGACGAGTTGCTTACTTAGCGACCGGCTTGTCGTCTGGCGACCAGAGTTCGACCGCGGCCGTGCCGTAGTTGCCGAGGTGATAGACGCTCGCTCCGGTGATGCGGAATTTGAACGCGGGGAAGGGGGCCGCGATCAGCCGCTTCACGAATGGCGTGTTGCCGAGGCCGACGGTGACGTGCGGGTTGAAGTTTTTGCCGCTGCGTTCGGGGACGTAGCCGTTGACGTAATCGACGATCGACGGGGCGATGGCGGCTCCGTCGGCGGAGGGGACGAACGCATCGGCGGTTCCTTCGACGGCGAACGGTTCGACCGCGGCGATAATGCGATCTTGCAAGTCGCGGAGCTCGCTCGTCGGCTTGATGACGATGCCGGCGAGACCGAGGTCGCCGACAGGGAGCGAGTAGTAGCCAGTCGCTTCGAGTTCGAGCGCTGTCGGCTTCGCGACGGCGAACACGCGATCGAGTTCTGCCTCGATGCGTGCGAGATCGTCTCGCCGCACGAAGCGTTGGATCGTCGAGATGTGGGGCGTGTGGAGTTTGTCGAGCGAGAAGCCGGCAGGGTAATCTGTGCGGAGCTGCTCGTTCGCCTTCGTGGCGGCGGCGAGCATCGTTTTGTCGGGGTGGAGCAGGACGTCGATGGCGACCACGTCGGGCAGCGGTTGCAGCTCGGCGGCAGGGGCGGCCGCGTTCGCAGCGAGCACGAGCGAGACTACTGCGAACGTTGCCAGAAAACGTTGAAGGGGGTTCATCACATCGCATCCCAGAACAAATTGCGGATCGCCGACTATTCTAGCCCCGGGCTCGGCCCGGGGGTCGCTCACCGTACCGTGGGGCATCGCCTACCGAAATGGAAACCGACCCCCGGGCGGAGCCCAAGGCTAGTATCCGTAGTGGGCCGCCGCGTGCAGCTTCGCCTGCTCTGCTTGATCGAGCCCTTCGATGTGCACTGGATCGAATGCATGGTCGCGGGTGAGATGTTCCCAAAACGTCATGCCGCTGACGTCGGCTTCGGGGACTTCGATCGTCTTGAGCCAGATCTTCAGTTCGTCGGCGTGCAGGCTGCGGAGCCACTTGCTCGGCGGTCGGCCGTGGCGGGCGCGGCGCTTTTCGCTCGGCTCGTGTTCTTCGTGATCGTCTGACGGGGCCGGCGGCGCGACGTCGGCTGATTTCTTCGCCACGTCGGTTGGCTCGGCGCCGTCGGCTAACTTTTCGCCAGCGGCGATTGCTTCTTCGGCCTTGAGCGTCGGTTTATGACGCCTCACCTCGGGTGGGACGAGTTCATCGGCCAGGTAGCCGTCGTTCGCCGGGGCTGCTTCGCCCGTCTCCATGCGAATCGGCGTGGTGACGCCACTGAGACGCCACGCGCCGTCGACGAACGTTTCGCGCTCGAACCAGCGCCAGACGCCGTTGTCGGCGAGCCGCCAGTGGGTTGGCAGCGTTGTCGCGGGCTTGGCGCCATCGCGCATCATCGCGGCGGCGAGTTCGTCGAGGCCGTAGACGCGCAGCCGATCGGCGATGGTGAACAGGCCGAAGCTGAACCAAAACGTGAAGGCGCGGCGATTCATGGCGGGAGCGTGCGGGCAGGACTGGCTGGGGCGACGCGAGCCGCGTCGAATCGCGCCGCAGCGAATTGCGGTGGATTACGCAATTTTAGGTTTGGCTCGGGCGCCGAGATGGTCGAAAGTTGCCGGCAAATCCGTCATAATCGGCGTTCTTCTGCTCGGCTCCGCCATCACGGCGGGGCGTGGCACGTCACGAGTCGGCTTCGGCCGCCAAGCAAAGGGCTTCTCATGTTGCGATTTCGTTCACTGCTTGCCGGCTGCGCCTGGCTGATGTTGGTGGTCTCGGCGGGGCGTGCGGACGACTCGACAGCTAAGGGCTGGATCGAACTGATCGATGGGCCGAAGCTCGACGCTTGGCAAAGCGAACGAAGCGGTTGGACGATCGTCGGCGATGCAAAGCAAGACGCTAAGCAGCCACGGCGGCTCGTCACGCAGCCAGGCGAAGGAGTGCTCGTGAGCGACGGCGATGGGGTGAACTTCCACACGAAGCAACCATTCAAGGACGTGCAGCTGGAGTGCGAGTTCATGATTCCTGAGCGCTCGAACGCCGGGGTGAAGCTCAACGGGCAGTACGAAATTCAGATTCGCGACACGGCGGCGATGAAGGAACTGACCGGCGACATGTGCGGCGGCGTCTATCCGCGGGCGAAGCTCGGTCCGCCATACGCGCACATCGACGAAGGAATCGCGCCGAGCGAGAACGCCGCGAAGCCGGCCGGCGAGTGGCAGACGCTGAAGCTGACGTTTTACTCGCCGCGGTTCGACGCCGCCGGCAAAAAGGTGACGAACGCGCGGTTCGAGAACGTGGTGCTGAACGGCAAGCAAGTTCACGAGCGGGTCGATCTCAAACATCCGACCGGGGCCGCTTGGAATCTGGAACCTGAAGTCGCTGAAGGAGGGCTGATGTTGCAAGGCGACCATGGGCCGGTGGCGTTTCGGAAGATTCGGGTGAAGGAGTTGGCGGAGTGAGGGGAGAAGTGGCGTAGGTGAGTAGATGTCTAGGTGATTGAGTAGGGGCTACAATCACCTAGTCGTCTCGGCACTTACTCACCACTCGCATCGCCGCGCGTCCTGCAAGAGTATCCACCCTCGTCTAATCTTCCCCCGCCGCGAAACGTCCCTTCATGAGCAACTCGCCTTCTGTTGACTGGCTGGCCGAGTTGCCGGTAGCGAGCGCGTTGCCGCGGATCGTCGCGGCGTCGCGGGGTGGGGCGGTCGTGGTGACGGCGCCGCCTGGTTCGGGCAAGACGATGCTCGTGCCGGCGGCGGTGCTCGATGACCTGCCCGCGGGACAGAAGGTCGCGCTCATCCAGCCGCGGCGATTGGCGGCGCGGGCGGTCGCCCGGCAGATCGCGCGGTTGCGCGGCGTGCGCGTTGGCGGCGAAGTTGGCTACTTGGTCCGCTTCGATGCCTGCGTCAGTCGCGAGACGCGGCTCGTCGTCGAAACGACCGGCATCATGCTGCGGCGATTGCTCGATGACATCGAGCTCGCAGGGATTGGCGCCGTCGTGCTCGACGAGTTCCACGAGCGGACGATCGAGATGGATCTCGTGCTGGGGCTGCTGTTGCGCGTGCGGCAAACGTTGCGGCCCGATCTGCGGATCGTCGTGATGAGCGCGACGCTCGCCGCCGAGCCAGTGGCGCGGTTGCTAGGCGATTGCCCGATCGTGCATGCCGAGGGGCGGCGGTTCCCGGTGAGCGTTCGCTACCAACGCCGCGGTGAGCAGCGTGAACTCCCCGATCTCGTCGCGGCGACCGTGCCCGAGGCGCTGCGCGACACCGACGGCCATCTGCTGGTGTTTCTCCCAGGCGTGGGCGAGATCATGCGGTGCGAGGCGACGCTCGCGTCGCTGGCCGAGCGGCAAGGCTTTGCACTACTAAAATTGTTCGGCGATTTGCCGCCGGAGGAGCAGGATCGGGCGCTGCTCGACACGGGGCAACGGAAGATTATCCTCTCGACGAACGTTGCCGAAACGTCGCTCACCATTCCGGGCGTGACGGCGGTGATCGACTCGGGCCAAGTGCGGCAGTTGCGCGTCACGCCGGCGACGGGTTTGCCGCGACTGGAACTGACGCCGATCTCGCAAGCTTCGGCCGAGCAGCGGGCAGGGCGCGCGGGACGAACGGCGCCCGGCGTTTGCTGGCGGTTGTGGGAAGAGGCGTCGCATCGGCATCGCCCTGAAGCAGACATTCCCGAGGCGCTTCGCAGCGATCTGGCGGAGCCGCTGTTGCAGTTGTTGGTGCTGGGGGAGAGCGAAGAGTTTCCGTGGCTCGACCCGCCGCCGAGCGAAGCGGTGGAGAACGCGCGGCGATTGTTGCACATGCTTGGGGCGATCGATGCGGAGAATCGCGTGACGCCGCTCGGCAAGGAACTCTCCCGCTTGCCGGCGCATCCGCGGTTAGGGCGGTTGCTGCTCGCCGGGGCGCATCACGGCGTGCTGCGTGAAACATCGATCGCGGCGGCGCTGCTCTCGGAGCGTGATCCCTTCCGTACGGCCGACCAAGGGCGGCGCGGGCCGCGCGATCATCAATCGGTGCGAACCCGGTCGGACGTGGTTGATCGCGTCGCGGCGCTGCAGGCATTTCACGGCGGGATGCGACTCACGGATCCAGCGCTCGAACTTCACCACGGCGGCGCTCGCAATGTGCTCCGTTCGGCAGAGCAGCTTTATCGGCTGGTCGACAGGGAACTCGCACCGCGCAGCGAAACGCCGGAACTAAGTTTGATGCAGGCGTTGCTCGAAGCGTTTCCTGATCGGCTGGCGAAACTACGGGGCGGGACGCAAGATCGGGCGACGATGGTTGGCGGCCGCGGCGTGCGGCTCGATGGCGGCTCGCGCGTGCGAGGCGAGACGCTCGTGCTGGCGATTGATCTCAACGATGCCGGCGGCGAAGCGCGGGCACGATCGGCGTCCGCCGTCGAGCGAGAGTGGTTGCCCGAGGAGTTGCTCGAAACTCGTGACGAGCTGTTTTACAACCCGACGCGCGGGCAGGTGGAAGCCCGCTCGCGCACCTACTGGAGCGATCTTCTTCTTGAGGAGACGCCGGTGGCGATCAGCGATCGCGTGGCAGCAGGGGAGATTCTAGCAAGGGAAGCGAGGCCGCAGCTCGATCGGTTTTTGCCGTCGCCCGATTCCGCGGCGGGAAGTTTTTTGGCGCGAGTCCGCTGGCTGGCCGAATCGCTACCCGAGTTGGAATTGCCGCGGTTCGACGCCGAAGAGCTCGCGGCGATGTTGCCGGAAGTTTGCGTCGGCTTGCGGTCGCTCGACGACATTCGCACCGCCGACTGGCTCTCGCGGTTGCAGCAGGAAGTTGGCTACGAGCGGATCGCGGAGATCGAACGCTTGGCGCCGCGGGAGTTCGAGCTCACGAACGGCAATCGCCACCCGCTGACGTACGAGCCGGGCCGGCCGCCGATGTTGGCGGTGAAGATTCAAGAACTCTTTGGCGTCCGCGAAACGCCGCGCGTCGGCGGCGGCCGCGTCGCGGTGTTGTTGCACCTACTTGGCCCCAACCGCCGGCCGCAACAAGTGACGGCCGACCTCGCCAGCTTTTGGGCAAACACTTATCCCGAGGTGAAGAAAGAGCTGCGGCGGCGCTACCCGAAGCATGCGTGGCCGGATGATCCGCTGGCGGTGCAAGCGACGCGGTCGGGGTTGAAGCGGGATATGAAGGAGTGAGGTGACTGGTGATTGGGGGACGAGACGCGTGCGGGGTGAGCAGCGTCAAAGCCTCCGAACTAGCGAAGCATCACCTTGCTGGAGGCAAGCGTGATAAGAGTTTGAAGCTAGGGCCAACTACGCGACCTACTTCCAGGGCGGGAAGCTTCATAGTCTCTAGTTGTTGCATGAGTTGGTGGAAGCCGCTTCGGTCTAACGCGGGGCTAAGCGGTATCAGATATCCGATGTGGCTTACTTCCGGATCTCCGTAGCAAAGGCTTACATGCCGTGCGAAGGGATGAAGGCGTTTCCCGCCGATCCAAGGAATCTGAGCCCATTCAACCTCCGTATCTCCAACAGTTACTCCGGTACTGTCTATTTGCACATTTATTGTGAGAGCTCGACGCCATGCACGAATGTGTCGAGCGCCGGCCCATCCGAGTACGGCGCCAATTGGAATGAAAAATAGCGCAAATAGGAGCGAGTGCAGGGACGTCCCCTCCGCTTCAACTACTGCCGCACCCGCCATAGCAAGTGCAACGCAAACGATAATGACTCCTGCTAGCCCAAAAAGCAGCCCCGTCGCCAGCTCGTGCCTGTTGCGATACGAGTAGGTCTGCTGCAAGAACAGCTGCATGGCGTTTCCTGAGCGTGGCGGATCCTGCCGATCAATCGCCAATGCCGATTACTCCGGCGAGCGGGGCAGTTACATGCGGTTCTGCGGACGTCGGCTTCCGAAGGTGGACAGAGGTTCCAATCGGAGTGAGTTGAATCTCGACGCTCACGCGCGTCCCGTCCGGTATAGGAAGCGGCTTTTCGAGTTGCAGAACGCCGTCGAAATAGACGGCTTGGACGCGGATCATCATGCAAGTTCCAATCAAAGATCAGCAGGCGTCTCGCCAATATATGCTCTTCGTCGGAGATGCTAACATAAGCACTTGCACGGCTTCGATGATAGCCGTCATTGATGCGTTCTGCGAGTGAAAGCGTTGAGCATGAATTTCGTCCGTCGAGCGTTGGGCTGGTGTGGCCGATTCTGCTGCGCATTCGGTTGGTGGTTCGTCGGCATTTGGTCGGCGCTGGCGATTTACTTCACGGGGCCGGGATCAAAATGGTTCACGGGCGCGCTGGCTGTGGCGGTGGTCGCGCTCTTCTGGTTCGCGCGGCGCGAGCCGTTGCGGCTGTGGCAGTGGTTTCGTAAGAGTTGGCCGGAGAAACGGCTGACTAGCACAGCACTCGTTGCGGCGGCGGCCATTGCAATCTACTACTTCGGCTTCGTCACGCCCGATACGAACGTCGAGTGGTCGCCCGAGCAGGCGCGGCATCCAATCGTCGAGATCGACGGCGACAAGATTCATGTGCAGAACGTGCGGAATTTTACCTGGCGGTCGCGGACCGATTTCACGCCCGGATTTTACGATCGGACGTACGATCTCTCGAAGCTGAACTCGATGTATTACGTCGTGGCGCCGATGCCGGGGCTCGATGCGGTGGCCCATGTGTTCGTCTGTTTCGGTTTCTCCGATGGGCAGACGGTCGCCGTCTCGGTCGAGGGGCGGCGGCGGTTGGGGCAGCCGTATCAGCTGATTCCCTCGATGTTTCGGCAACTGCAACTGATGTACGTCGTCGGCGACGAGCGCGACATCGTGGGGCTCCGCGGCAAGATTTGGAAAACGCCGGTCTTCTTTTACCCGGCGCGGGCGACGCCTGAACGGATGCAGGCGATTTTCAAGTCGATGATGGAGGGCGCCCATCAGCTTGAAGAGCATCCGGAGTTCTACAACCTCATCTGGAACAACTGCATGACGCGGATCCTCATGCACCTGCGGCGGCTCGGCGGGCATTCGCTGCCGCACGATTTGCAGGTGCTACTCACCGGGCTCTCTGATCGCACGGCGTTCAACCTGGGGTACATCGACACTGACCTCACGTTCGAGCAAGCCCGGCGGGCGTTCCGCGTTGACCCGTGGATGGAGACGACGCCGCTGGACGAAACGTTTGGGGCGCGGCTGCGGGAGACGATCGAGCGGCAGGAGGCGGAGGAGCGGGAGGCTGGGAAATGACGAATGACGAATGGGGAATGGGGAGAGCACCGGCAACGCGGTGTGTTGGTTCTTTCTGAACCCTGAACCCTCAATTGGCACATCTGTTGCTCCTCGTGAGAGTGGCTCACCCCACTCTCTTTCACAGGAGCGACGTCATGATCCCCTCCACCGTAGACCGCGTGCCGCAGCAGACGGCAGCCCATGTGAACGAGCAGATTCGGCGGCAAACGGACGCTAGCATCGCCCGGACGATGACGGCGGGGCCCGCGGCGATTCGCGAAAGGTTGGTCGAGCTAGATCGCGAATGGGACATCGAGCGGTTGCTCGAGGCGAACGCTTCGACGGCCATCTTGGTCGGTTCGGCGCTAGGAGCGTTCGTCAATAAGCGGTTCTTCGCGGTGCCGGCGGTGATTGCGGCGTTCCTACTGCAGCACGCGATTCAGGGCTGGTGCCCGCCGCTGCCGGTAATGCGGCGGCTTGGCGTGCGGACCGCGGAGGAAATCAATCGGGAACGTGAAGCGCTGAAGCGGGCGCTGGAGCATGATCGCGTGGGGCGGCGGGCTTCTTGAGCGACTGAGCCCTGCATTCTATAGCCCCGGGCTCCGCCCGGGGGTTGTTCACCGCACCGTGGGGCAACGCGTACCGGAGTGGACGCCGACCCCCGGGCGGAGCCCGGGGCTAGAAGACAACCAGCAAACGAAAAACGGCCGGCAGCGCACTTAGCGCTGCCGGCCGTTCGACTTTCAATCGTAAGCGAAGTTATCCGCTTACTTCACTTCACGCGGCTTCAGGGCCAGCGACAGCATCACCCATGCCCAGCCGTTGAAGATCAACTCGATGCCAATGAACAGGCCGATAACCCAAAAGGCAGAGCTCGGCCATCCTCTGTAGATCAACATACCGAGCATTAGCGTAACGGCGCCGTTGAGTAATACCCAACCCCAACCGGTGAATTGTTCGCTGAGGGCGAACACGATACGGAGGATGCCGCTGAAGACCAGGAAGAAGGCCAAGAGCAGCGTCAGTTGCACCGCGCTTTGCATCGGCGCGTCGACGATCATGATGCCGACAACCGTGTAGAGGATGCCGATCAACAAGTGGATCAGCGTGCCGCTCCACTTGCCGGCCCAGAAGGCGCTGATGATTTCGGCAATACCGCCGGCGAGCATCAAAAAGCCGAAGGCGACGACAGCCACCTCGGTGGTGAACACCGCGCAGCCGAGCGAGATCGTGCCGAGGACGACCATGCCGATGCCGAGGGCGAGGAACCACTTCCAATGATGGCGAAGCGTTTCGACTTCAGCGGCAATGATAGTGCGGAACGGGCCGGGGACGGGGGTGACGGGGCTGTCCATAGTTCTTCTCGCGATTCGGGTGACGAAAGTGAATTGGGCGTGCGTCGGCACGCGTAGGTTGTGCGGCCAATGACGAAGGAACCGTTGCGTCCGCTTCGACCGGAAAGGCTAGGTTACGAATTGCGACTCGTCAAAGGGGGCTCAAAAAGCGGCCAAACGGTGGAAACGACGGCTTTTTGAGGCAACGGAAGAAATAGTCTCACGCAAAGGCGCGAAGGCGCAAAGGAATTAATAGAATTGCTTGCTACTTTCTTTGCGCCTTCGCGCCTTTGCGTGAGACATTCACCGATGTCGTTAGCAGAGATGGCATGAAGCGCGAGTGACGATACTGCTGGAAGGAAAAGCATGAGTGCGAAGTTGCCGATTATTTACCTCGCTCGTCACGGGCAAACGGCGTGGAGCAAGTCGGGGCAGCATACGGGGCTGACCGACATTCCGCTGTTGCCGGAGGGGGAGTACGACGCCGAACGGTTGGGCGCGCGGCTGCAGAAGCTGGAGTTCGCCGCGGTGTGGACGAGCCCGCTCGCGCGGGCGTCGCGGACCTGCGAACTGGCGGGCTTCGGCGGCGTCGCGACGGTTGATCGCGATCTCGTCGAGTGGGACTACGGCGAGTACGAGGGGCTCAAGAACGCCGAAATTGTCGCGCGGCAACCGGGCTGGCGGATCTATCGCGACGGTTGCCCTGGAGGAGAATCGCCGGAGCAAGTCGCCGCTCGCGCGGATCGCGTGCTCGAGCGAGCCCGCGCGGCAGGCGGCAACGTGCTGCTATTTTCGAGCGGGCACTTCACGCGAATGTTGGGGGCGCGGTGGATCGGGCTGCCGCCGCAGAATGCGGAGCTGTTCACCCTCGCGACGGCGAGCTTGAGTGCGCTCGGATACGAGCACAATGTGAGCGAGCCGGTCATTCAGTTGTGGAATGACGTCTCGCACTACGAGGAGTGATGAGAGAAATCTGTTCTCGCCTCGGTGTTCCAGAGGGGCATTTCGATAATAGCCCAGCACTTTCAGTGCTGGGACAGATGCGGCAATAAAAAAATGAGCCCCGGAAGGGCGACTGAAGCTCGCACTCTCAATCGCTCCTCCAGGGCTTCGTTACTTGTACGACCATGCCACCCAGCACTCGTAATGCTGGGCTACTGTCATGCTTCCCGCTGGGGTAGCAGCGGCGAAGTCACTTCGCGACGACGTTCACCTGATACGTCTGATCGACCGGATCGCCGCCGCCGTTTGGGGTGTACTTCACGTTGATCGCCGCCTTGCCGGGGGCGAGCGTCTTGAATAGGAACCAGGTGTAGCCGCCGCCCATCATCGGCTGGCCGGCGTTATTCGTGCGAATGCCGCGGACCTTGCCGAACGATTGCGCTGCCTCGGCCGGCGTGACGGTCGGCTCGGCGACTTCGGTCGGGTGGCTTTGCGTGTCGGGGACTTCGACGATCACCAACCCGCCGGCGTTGATTTCTTGCGGCTCGGCGGCGAGGGCTTCGTCTTTCTTCTCGACGCGCTTCAAGATAATCACGCGGCCATCCACCGCAGGCACGGCCGTGTTGGCGTTTTGCTCGATGAGGCCTTCGGCGACTTCGGCCGCAGCCCCGACGGCGCGGCGGATTTTCTCGCGGCGTTCGTTCGTTTCCTGAGCGACCAGCGTGCTGGTGGCGACGGCGGTGACGAGCAACCCGCAGGCAGCGGAGCGGAAAGCATTCATGGAATATCCTCCGAAGAGCGTTGGAGTGGTGGAGAGAGAGTTCGCGGGAGCGATCGAGAAATATAGCTGGTAGCCGGCAATTGGCTGCGTAATGTCAAACAGTTCAACGAAAAACTTGCGGTAGCTTAGACAATAAAAGCGGATGTGTCCGAGAAAGGTCGCCGAGGAGGCCCAACCTCCGTGCCGGGCCGCCTCGACGTCAGTTGGGCGGAGGCGCGTCGTCGATGGCGAGGTGCGGGATGTCAGACGCTGTGTGGTTCGGTTTTTTTCCCCAGTCGTCAGGAATTCGCGCGGCCGTCTGGGGGTCAGGGTGTTGGTTGAGCGATCGCTGGGCCTGTGAAAGCGTTTGCTTCAGCTTCAGCCGTAACTGCTCGTTGGCAGCGAGAATTCGCTCAGTTCGCTTAAACAGTTCGGCCAAATCCATTGTTCTGCTCCGTTGCCGCTTTCCCGGACGGAGGTTCCGCAACCGGCGTGCCGTTAGCGCCAATTGGCGGGAGACCGCGATCGGCGAGCCTTCGCCTGCGCTCCCCCGGCGGCAGAACGGGGCGGAGCGGCACAACTCGGGTAACCGGGGCGGCGACGATTTGCTATCTTCTCGCATCGCCATAGGACACTCTGTTGCCGCCGCCACTGAAAACTGCCGACTCGACTGAATCCAGCGCCGCGACCGCGGGGCTCGCGCCGCTGGCCGCGTTGTCGCTGGTCGTGGGGAGCGCCTCGGGATTGATGGGCGCCCTGTTCCGCCGCTCGCTCGAATGGGCCGACCGCCAGCGGAACGCGCTCGCCGATTGGGCGCAGGCTGAGGAGTGGTTGGGGCTCGCGGTGCTTATCGCCGCAGGGGCGGTCGCGACGGGGTTGGCAGCGTGGCTTGTGCGGCGGTTTTCTCCTGAAGCCTCCGGCAGCGGCATCCCTCATGTGGAGGCGGTGCTCAACAAGCGGAAGCCGCAGGCACCGCTGCGATTGATTCCGGTGAAGTTCTTTGGAGGCGTGCTCGCGATCGGCGCGGGGCTCGCGCTCGGCCGCGAAGGGCCAACGGTGCAAATGGGGGCGAGCATCGCCCACTTCATCGGGCGGATTGGGCGTCGCAACGTCGACGATTGCTTGACGCTGCTCGCGGCCGGCGCGGGGGCCGGATTGGCGACGGCGTTCAACGCACCGATTGCCGGCGCCGTGTTCGTCATCGAGGAACTTCTACGGCGATTTGAAACGCGGTCGTCGATTGCGACGCTCGGCGCTTCCGCGAGTGCGATTGCCGTGAGCCGGCTTATTTTAGGGCAGGGGCCTGACTTCACGCTGCACGACCCGCGCTACCCTGGCACCGGGGCGATTTTTTTCTTCCTGGGACTGGGGCTGATCACCGGCATCGCGGGCGTCGCTTATTGCCGCGCGATTTTGGGATCGCTAACCTTCGGCGCGAAGCTGACGCGGATTCCTGTCGAACTGCAAGCGGCGGCGATTGGCGCGTCGGTCGGCGCGCTAGCGTGGTTCGCCCCCAATTGGGTCGGCGGCGGCGAAGCCCTCACCGAGCAAACGCTCACGACGACGTTCCCGGTCGGGCTGCTCTTCGGGATGCTGGCCGTGCGGTTTGTGCTGGGGCCCGTGTCGTACGCGGCCCGCACGCCGGGCGGATTGTTCGCGCCGATGCTCGCCGTCGGCACCCAGATCGGCGTCATCTACGGGATGATTGTCGGCGGTTGGTTCCCGACGATCGAATCGCACCCCGCCTCGGCCGGCGTCGTCGGCATGGCGTCGTTCTTCACCGCGGTGGTGCGAGCGCCGCTCACTGGCATCGTGCTGGTGATCGAGATGACCGGTAACTTCACGCTATTGCTGCCGATGCTCTCGGCCTGCTTCGGAGCGATGCTCGCGGCGACGGTGTTGCGCGAACCGCCGATTTACGATTCGCTGGCCGACCATAAGTCGGGGAAGTGAAACGAATCGGCGGCTTCTGGCGAGGCATCTGACGTTTCGGCGTTCTGCTCTAACGAAACTGGCGCGTTGATACCATGCAGGCGTCGTTTGTCGCCGGTGGCGTTTGGCTCGATGGAGTGCGGAGCGCGAGTAGCCGCGTCGTTTTGCTGCCAAATGAACTCTTTGAAGTTCGCAGGCGGCGTTAAATCTTTGCTCTCAAGCGTTCGCAGCGTCAATGCTGGGCCGTAGGCGTTGGCGGCGAATGCTAAGTCGATGAGTTCTGCACTGGAAAGTTGGGCGGTGCGCGGCGTTGGGCTTGGTGGAGCGGAGGTCTGCGCTTCCGGGGCTGCGACTATTGCTGCGCTGCTTGCCGGGACCGCTGAAGCGGTCGCCGCCGCTGGGACTTGTGCTTGGGCCCCGTAGTTCCGCTGCCAGTACAAAAAGTCGGCGCCATCGACGAGGCCGTTGCCATCCGCGTCGGCCGAGATGCCGGGCGTGATCGTCTGACCGAACGAACCTTTGAAGACCGCAAGATCGGCGGCGTTAGTCGCGCCGCTCGCGTCAAAGTCTCCGGCGACGAACGGCCGTTCAGGATCAACGTACCCTGAAGGAACCACGACCGGCGTCGTCTTCGGAATCGGCGTGCCGAAGTTCGGCGTGCCGTCGGCGTTGAAGGTGAACTGCTGAATGAGAATGTCGCGGTCGTCTTGCCAGTTGTTCGGATCGTGGTGAGCGTGGTAGACGATCCAGTCCTCGGTTCCATCGGGCGACTTCACGAACGAGGCATGCCCGGTGCCGACGATGTCACCGGCTTGTTTGAAGACGGGCGTCGGCGACTTGACCCACGAGCTGGCGCTCATGATCGGCCCGATGCCGTTGTAGGTGATCCGGCCGAGCGCGTACTCGTCCCGCCAGTAGCCGCTGCCGGAGTAGATGATGTGGAGCTTCCCCTCGTGGACGAGAACTTGCGGGCCCTCGTTGATGGGCATGCCGTACCGCTCCCAGTTGTAGGTCGGCACGGAGAGCACCGCGCGCTCGCCGCTGATCGTCCAGGCGTTTGACATCTCGGCGATGTAGAGATTTTGCTGCCCGTCGACCGTGCCGGGCCAACCCGACCAGATGAAGTAGAGCTTGTCGGCCCACTGCAGCACGGTACCGTCGATGGCGAAGCGGTCGGTCGTCGCCGCGAGTTGCCCTTTGTAGACAAACGTCCCGAATGGATCGGCGGCGCCGCGTTCGAGGACGTGCATCCGATGCGTGGCGTTGTCGATCCCGTCGGAAGCGGTGACGTAGATGTACCACTTGCCGTTGATTTGATGGAGCTCGGGCGCCCAGATTTGGCCGGAGTAGTTTGTGCCGGCGGGGGCCGTCCACACCTTCTTGCTGACGCTGGCCGGGTCGCTCGGATGGATATCTTCGAGATGCTCAGCCCGATCGATCCAGACGCCGTTGCCGGCTGAGCGGACATGCAAGTATTGCCCTTCCCACTGGATGACGAACGGATCTTGGCCGGGGCCGAGCGGATTGGTCGCCGTAAGTTGCGAGGGCTTGGCGGCGCTCAGGTGATCAGCGGGCAACACTTCAAACGCACCGTTCGTTTGCCGGTCGCTTTGCCACGCCAGTTCGATCTCCGCTTGTCCGGTCACGTCGCCGTACTCGATGCGGATCTCGTACCACTTGCCGGCTTCGAGTTGCTTGGCGCCGAGATCGACGGCGACAGTGTGGGGCGTCCAGTTGTCGATCAGCAGTTCGTTGCCGATCCAGAGCCGTACGCGCTCGTCGCTCGTGACGCGAAACTGATAGGCGTCGCTGAAGTCGGGCCGAATGAAGCCAGTCCAAGTGACTCCAAACCCATCGGCCGGGATGGCGGCGACTGGCGTCCCGGTTCCCCAATTGAAGTCGATCGTTTGATCGACGCGCTCGATCACGTTCCCGGATGAGTCGGCGTAGACGCCGAGCAGTCCCGACGGGCTCGCGTAGAGTTGCGACGTCGGAATGTTCTGCCGCGCCTGGCTAGGCGTCGACCATTGCAGCCGGAAGGTGGAGTTGCCGGCGACGTTGAAATACTCGACCTGAATGTCGTACTGCTGTCCGGCTTGCAGCGCGATGGCGCCAGACTCAAGCCGCGAGCCTTGGACGTTCCAGTCGTCGATTAGCAGTTGGCCGTCGACCCACACGCGGACGCCGTCGTCGCTGAGCGTGTGGAACGTATAAGTTTCGGTATTGATCGCCTCGACTCGCCCAAACCAACGGGCGCTGAACGCCGTAGCTTCGACGCCCGGCGCCGGCGGAGTCGTCCCCCAGACGAAGTTTGGCTGCTCGACGCGCTCGAAGGCGAAGCCGGTGAGGTTCTCGTTGTGGAAGTATTGCGCGGTGAGTCCGGAGCCCGAGAGGACTTGCCGCGTTTCGAGCGATTCGAATCGCAACGAACGGCAGGCGGAGGGGAGTGCGGCGGCGCAACGGGCAGGGACGATCATGATTCCCTTACGATAGACCGCCGCTCCCGCGCGGACAAACGATCGGCGGGAGCGGCGGTGCGGTTGGCCGTAGGCTAGTGAGGCGATAGCGGGTGGGAAGCATCACGTTGCGATGAATCCCTCCCCCTTGCCCCTCCCTTCGAGGGAGGGGGACTATGCGCGGCGGCGGGCGGCGAGGGCCATCACGCCAATGCCGAGGACGCCGAGGGCCAGCGTCGCCGGTTCGGGGACGGCGCTGACGCTCGGCGCGCCGCCGAACTGCGTTTTCCAAATCGCCAGGTCGGCCGCGTCGACCGTGCCGTTGCCGTTTGCGTCGCCGGTGGTCGGCGTGCCCGCCGGGCCGAAGCCGCGCTGCCAAATGAGGAAGTCGGCGCCGTCGACGATGCCATTGCCGTCGAAGTCGGCGTCGGCCGCCGGAGCGGGGACGAAGAGAAACTGATCAGGCGTCAGCACGGCGTCGCTGATGCGAACCTCGTCGATCTTCGCGTTGGCCCAGTCGGTGACGTTGTTGTCAAACATGCCGCGGCCAACCGTGTACGAGGTGTTGCCGAAAACAATGACCTCGCCGAGACCATTGGCGAAACTGCCGCCGGTGATCGAATCTTTGAGAACATAGTTCCCTGTTTCGCCGGCGACCCAGAGTTGAGCGTCAGTCGCATTGAGCGTGAAAGCGACATGATTCCATTCGCCCGCCACGACCGTTTCGTGCGTCGCGAGGTTGTGGATGACGCCGTTGCCGTCGATCCATTCGACGAAGAGTTGATTTAGCACGCCGCCGGGAAAGTCGTCGCCGCGGACGAGGAACTTTAGCGGCGGGACGGGGCTATCGAGCGGCTTGCCATCTCTGCCGAAGAGAGCTTGGTAGCCGCCGACGGCGTTCATGTTGAACGCGAGCTCATAGGTGACATTGCTGAAAAATTGGTTCTGGACCGGCGCGCCGGCCGTGTAGTTGTCGTCGTTTTGGCCGCCGCCGTCATCAGTCCCTTGCGAGGGATTGGGGCCGAAGTCGAGCGACAGCAGATTGGGGGCGCCGCTGCGGAGGGCGAGCGGCGACACGTCGGTCGTGTAGGTCGCCGCCGTGAAGGGCGCCGCGGCCGACGAGAAGGTTTGCATGTGGTTGCCGTTGCCCGAAGCGTCTAGGACCGTGTTTGGGCCGTCGGGGACGCGCTGGCCGGCGACCCCTTCCTCATGACGCCAGTAGGCGACTTCAGCGGCGCCTGCAGCCAGCGGGGCGATCGCGCTGGCGGCGACCGCCGCCGCACAGAGCAGGCGGCGGGAGAGCGAACGGTTCAAGCGGCAAATGGTGAACAACATGAAAAGCCTCCTCCGAATGGTGACAATCAAGGCGTGCCTCGCCACGCAATCGTGGTTCGAGTCGACGACGGCACGCGGACTGGCGCTGGTAGGTTGGTCTGCGCATCTCATGCGCGACGATGCTGCGCGTCGTACGCAGCGCGAACTGGGGACGCGACGAGGGATGAGGGCCGCCTCAGGATTCGTCGCGCGGGCCGGGCAGTTGTTCGAAATCACCCGCCACGGCGTCGTGCAGTCTATCAGAATCACCGCTGGCTGGCTAAGTGGACAAGGAGAATGGTTGTCAGGTAGGCCGGGAAACAGCGTTTTCTCGTGGGAGGAGAGAACTTGCTGGCATGCCGAACGCGATCGAGGACGGCGTTACAATAGCCGCGTGTCGAAAAAAACAGCCGGCAGCCACTAGGGGCGTATTCGTGCGAATGCAAGCGACGGAGAGACGAAGCGGGCCGATACTTTGGACGGCAGCGGTGTGCGCGATGTTGGTCGCCGAAGTCGCCAGCGCAGCGGCGCCATGTCGCATCGAAGTCGTCGACAAGGAAAATGGCTGGCCCGTGCCGCTCGTCGAATTGCGGACGACCAACGACATCGTGCTGGTGACGGACAACGCCGGGCTGATCGCGGTCGATCAGCCCGATCTGCTTAGCCGTGAAATTTGGTTCGGCATCGCGGGGCACGGCTACGGCGTACGGCCCGACGGGTTCGGCTCGCGCGGCGTTCGCGTCACGCCCAAACCTGGCGAGACGATTCGCATCGAAGTCGAGCGGTCGATCATCGCCAAGCGACTCGGCAGACTCACCGGCGGCGGCATCTTTGCTGAAAGCCAGAAGCTCGGCGAACGCCGCGAATGGAACGAGTCGGGCGTCTTCGGCTGCGATACGGTGCAAGTCGCCAACCATCGCGGCCGGCGGTTCTGGCTGTGGGGCGACACCGATTTGCCCTTCTATCCACTTGGGGTGTTTGATAGCACGAGTGCGACCACTTCGCTCAGACCGCTGAAGCGGTTCGAGCCGCCGATCGCGCTGGAGTACGATTACTTCCGCAACGAAAAAGGCGTGCCGCGCGGCGTCGCCGATTTTCCGGGCGACGGGCCGACGTGGATCGGCGGGTATGTCAGTTTGCCTGATGGCGACCGGCCGTCGAAACTAGTGGCAACCTATCAAAAGATCAAGCCACCGCTCGATGCGTATGAAGCGGGCGTTTGCGTTTGGAACGATGATGCGGAGCGGTTTGACCCGCTCCGCAAAGTGTGGACGAAGAGCGACGCAACCCCCAAGCGGCCGCTGATGCCCGACGGGCATCCCACGTTCTGGCGCGACGACGCGGGAAAAGAATGGCTGCTCTTTGGCAATCCGCTGCCAAACTTCCGCTGCCCGGCGACGTTTGCCGGTTGGAAAGACGCCGCGCAGTGGGAGCGACTCGAACCGCAACGCTCGATCAAGTCGATCGACGGCGCCGAAGTGACGCCCCACACCGGTTCGATCGCGTGGAACGAATATCGCGGCCGCTGGGTGACCGTCTTCATGGAACGATTCGGCAAGCCCTCCGCCTTCGGCGAAGTGTGGTACGCCGAGGCCGACGCCCCGACCGGTCCCTGGGGCCCCGCGGTGAAGGTGCTGTCGCACGACAACTACACGTTCTACAACCCGCGACTGCATGCGGAACTGACCGACGCGGAGTCGCCGGTGCTGCTGTTCGAAGGAACGTACACCACGCTCTTCGCCGACCGCCCGCAACCGACGCCGCGGTACGAGTACAACCAGATGTTGTACCGGCTTGATTTGGATGACCCGCAGTTGGCGGGTGCGCGAGGGAAAGAATAGCGGAGGCGAGTCGCTTAGGCCGCCGCGACGTCTTCGAGGATCGCGCCGCAATTTCGCGCGTGCTGTCGCTGGTGGAGATCGAGGTTCGCGCCGCGCAGATCGACGAGGTAGAGGTTGACGTTGCCGAGCTTGGCTCCGCGTAAGTCGGCATTGCGCAGGTTCGCCTTACGAATTTCTTCGGGGCGTTTGTAGCTGCGGTCTTCAAAATCGTCGTTGTAGAAACCTGTCATGCTCCCCTGCAACGCGATGGGGCTGTTGACCAACCCGCTGCGAGACGAGCCCATGTGGAACGTGGCGCCCTCCAGATTGACGCCGCGAAGATCGGCGCCCTCCCAGTCGATTTCGGCGAGTGCGGCGCCGCCGAGGTTGGCGGCGTAGAAGTTGCCGCTGCGCATCTGCGAGCCGGTGAGGCTCGCGTGCCGCAGGTCGGCCCCGCGGAAGTTCGCCTCCGGCATGGCAACGTCATCGAGATTCGCGGTGGAGAGTCGAGCTTGCTCCATGATCGCGTGGTGCAGCGTCGCGGAACGCAGGTCGGCACCGTAAAGATTCGCGTTCCGCAAATTGGCCGCGGTGAAATCGGCTTCGTCGAGTTTCGCCTGCGTGACGATGGCCGAGGAGAGGTCGGCGCCGGAGAAGTTCGCCGCGATCAGGTGGGCGCCGCAGAAGTTGGCGCGTGTCAACTGAGATTCGCTGAGGTTCGCGGCGGCGAACTCGGCGTCCATGAACTTGCCGTCGGTAAGATTGGCTTGCGAAAGATTGGCCGCCGTGAAGACCGCGCCTTGGCCGTCGGTTTTCATCAAATCGGCCGCTTGCAAATTCACTCCGTAGAAATTCGCCTGGCGAATGTCGGCGCTAGTGAAGCGAGCAGATTGCAAGTTGGCGTCGGAGAAGTTGGCGCGCACTAGGTCTGCCTGTCGCAAGTCGATGCGCGGCCACTGCACGCCGCGGAATTGAGCGCGCGGGAAGTGATGTCGAAGGTCGGTGGCTGGCGAGGGCGCCCAAGTGGCATCAGCCGCGGCGAGCAAACTCGCAATAGTTGACTGTGACGAACGCTGCCGTGGGTCGCCGATCGCACGGCGCAAGGCGTCGATGGCGCCGGGAGCCTGGCGACAACGCAGGCTGGATTCCTGTACCAATGCGTACGGCAAGTTGTCGGGCAAGACGCACGGGTCGGAGCAAATGGCGGCGACCACCGCATCGGCTGCGAGTCGTGGTTTCAACAAATCGTGCGACAGCATACTCAGATGGACGTGATCCGGGACGCGGCTGTCGCTCCAAGCGCGCAGGGCGTCGAGGGCTTGGCGCGGCTGGCCAGGCAGCATCAGCGTGAGGCACAACTCACGAGCCGCCGTGAGTTGCTCGGCATCTAGACGCTCGCAGACGTGGCGATAAAACTCCGTTTGCGGATCGCGAGCCTCCTGGTCCGCAAGCAAGCGATTGATCAAGATCGTCGCCATGTAGGGAGACCAACCGCGGTTGGCCGCCGGGCCGAGCCGCGCCATCACCGAACGACACGCGGCGGGATGCGCCTCCAGTAGAAATTCGATGATCTGGTCGGCCCGCCACAGCGCCATCGGCAGTCGCAGCGCGGGACGCTTCACGTTCATCATCGAAGCGACGACGCAGAGCAAGTGACTGGGGAGCGCCCCGAGTTCTTCGGGCGACGCCATATCGACCAGGTGGAGTTCTGGTTTGTCGGCGAATCGCGCCGCTAGACACGACAGTGCCGTCGCTTTGCCGCTGCCCAGCTCGCCGGCGAGTTCCACGACGCCGCGAAAACCGTCGGCCAACAATTCGCCGATCACGTCGTCTAGTGGACGTTCTTCGCCGTCGTAGACGACGCGCGGGCGAACTGGCGGAATTGCGGGAAGAATGGGGATCATAACGCGTGAACGGTGCCTTGCATCTCTGTTCCGGGAGATTCTCGGATTGTAGATGAACCGGAGCGAAAACGCGAAATATGACAGAGAGCTGGGGGCGTCGTAGTGATCGAACGATCTTCCGGGCGCGAACTAGGACGTGCCGGCTAGCAGCCCTCAAAAAGATTTCTCGCCAGCTGTTAATCTTCGCCGCATGTCGCGGTTTCCTGCATGGGCATGAACCAGCCACTCAGGAAACCAAGCCATGTTTCGCGGACATCTCCAAACCGGAATCGCTCACGTCGGGCTCGCTCTGCGCGATCCGGAAGAATTTGCCGTCGTTTGGAACGAAGGGCGGAGCGACTATCGCTGGCCGGTGTGGGCCGCGCTGCTCACGACGGCGATCGCCGGGACGCTCACCTATGGGATGACGATGGGGCTGCTCGGCGGCGCCGGCGACATCTTTTTTAAGGCGTTCATTTGCACCCTCTCGGCGGGGCTCGCGTGGGCGATTCCGCTGCCGGCCCTCTACATCCTCAACAGCCTTTCGGGCTCGCGACTCTCGGCAAGCAGCACGTTGCTGGCGGCGCTCGTGACCGTTAGTTGGGGCGGGCTCGCAATGATCGCGTCGATCCCGATCAACTGGTTCTTCACGGCGACGATCCCGCACGCGGGATTCGTGCTGGCGGTGAACCTTGTCGTCTTCACGGGCGTCGGCGTGGCGATGATCGACGTCTTTCGCCGCGTGATGGCACGGCTCGAACCGCAGCATGTGACGCCGGTGTGGTGGCTGCTGCTGGTCGGAGCGATCGGCGGAGAGCTGTTTTTCTTCTTCGGATTGTTTGAGTTCTAGCGAAGGCGAAAGGGAAGGGCAGAAGGTTTATCCACTGCCCACTGACAACTTCAGTTCGCGTGAAACCAAAATAAAGGCATTCCAAAATGCAAACCACCGAACAACTTCTGGACGCCCGTCGTCGGGGTCGTGACTCCACATTGCGAACCCCGGCGGCGGGAGGGGCGGGACTGACCGGGAACGAGTTCTGTGCGGTCGAAGTCGTCGAACCGCCGGCGCCGCCACGGCCGATCGAGCCGCGCGAGCTAACGCTGCTTACGTTGATTGAACTCGTGCTGAAGGATCGGCGGCGGCTCTACCAAGCCCTCCGCGTGCCGGCGGCGACGCCGGTGATGTTGCCGCGGCTGCTGGCGATCTCGCTTGCCGGGTTCGTGCTGTACGGGCTCGCGATGTCGCTCGTTTTCACGGCGACGGATCGCTGGCCCAGCCTCACGGCGCTACCGACGTGGCTCGATTCGCCGCGGTCGACGCTCTTGCAGTTCGCGCCGATCGAATCGACCTGGGGCAAGCTCGGCCCCTGGATCAACGGCGAAGCGGCGGCGCTTGTGACGGCGTACGCCTTCGGGTTAATCGCCGCGAGTGCGGTCTGCTTGCCGAGTCTTTACTTCTACTGCCTGCTCGCCGGCGTGCGGATGACGATGCTGGAAGTCGTGCTGCACACGGTGAAGTCGAAGGCGGTGGCGGCGGTGGCGCTCGTCGGCATCTTGCCGATCTACGTCGCCTTCGCGATGGGGATCGTCATCTTCGGCGGCGGCGAACTGGCCCTCGCGGCGACGATGTGGCTGGGGCTCGTTCTGCCGTTCATCGCCGGGCTGTGGGGAACGGTGGCGCTGTACCAAGGTTTCGCCCCGCTGTGCGACACGATGGCCGCGGACCGTCGGGCTCGCCGCGAATGCTTCTTGCGACGGCTCGTGCTGTCGTGGTCGGCCTGCTACACGGCGGTGGTGCCGGTGATGATTTACACGATTTGGGAAACGCTGTCGCGGGCGTGAGTAAAGGGGCTGTCAGCTATTGGCTGTCGGCCGTCGGCCAGAGATGTAAGAAGCGTCGGTATTCGTCTTTGCCTGGCTGAGAGCCGACAGCCGATAGCTGACGGCCCGTAGCCGCTTCACGAAGAATTATCCGAACGAGAAACTCAAACAATCATAAAGGATGCAATCTATGGGACTACTCAAACGAATGAGCAACCTGCTCTCGGCGAACCTCAACGATCTGATCGATCAGTGCGAAGACCCTGAAAAGCTGTTGCGGCAAGCGGTCCGCGATATGGAAACGGCGCTCGGGCAGTTGATGGATGGCGCCGCGCGAGCGATTGCCCATCAGAAGTTGCTCGCTCGACAGCTCAACGATCAACATCAGGCGATCGCGCAGCGGGTGCGCACGGCGGAGCTCGCCCTCGCGCGCGGCGACGAAGCGGCAGCCCGACGCGAATTGCGGCGGAAGATCGAGCACACGCAACTTGCCGACGCGCTGACTCAGCAGACGACTTCTGCCGAAGAGTTGAGCGAACGGTTGCGAAGCCAGGTCGCCGCGATGCGACTCAAGTTGGCCGAAGCGCGGCGGAGATTGGCCGAGATCTCGGCCCGCAACCGGGCGGCCGTCGCGCGGCGGAAGTTCGTCGCGGCGCTGCCGACCGAGGCGAGTGGCGGCGACGCGATCAATGCGTTCCAGAGAATCTGCGCGAAGGTCGAGCAATCTGAGGCCGAGACCGAAGCGCTGTTAGAACTGCTTGGCGTCGGTGATTGCGACGAAACATTCGACATCGACATTGAAGAAGAACTCCGCGCGATGCGGGAGGCGGCAGGCCATGTTACTCCTTGAAACGATGATTTTCTATTTGGTGTTCGGCGTTGTCGTTGCGGTGGCGAGCTACCTCCAGCAAGGTAAGCCGGAGGACGACGACGGCGGGAACGCTCGCGAATCGTTCAGCGTCGCACTCGCCATGCGACTTGGTGCGGCGTGCCTCTTCTGGCCGTTTTACTTGCCGATGCTGCTGTCGGCAGGGCAGGGTAGCAGTGAAGAAGAAGCGCTGGGCGCCACGCCGCAGGAAGAGAACGGTGGGCTGGTTGAGTGCGATGCGTTGGCCGCGGCGATTGCGCAAGTCGAGGCCGAACTCGACGCCGCGCTGCAGGGGCTCGATGGTTGGGCCGAGGATGTGCTCAACTGCGAAGAGCGGCGGCTGGTCGAACTGCGATCGGCGTGGCGTTCGCAAGCGGAGCGGATCCGGCAGCTTGATCGACTGCTCGGCGAGACCGCGATGCATGTCGATCCGCTCGCCGCGGCTGCCGCGGAAATTGGCGCCGCACGGCACAGCGAGGAAGTCCGCCGCGAGAATCTGCGGCAGTTGGCCGAGCTACGGAAGCAGCTGCATGCCGATCTGATCGGCACGCTCGCCTGGGTGCGCGAACTGGTGACGATGATTCACTTGGCGAAGTTCAGCGGAGCGCCGGCGGCGCGAGCGGAGGAGCTGGTGGTACAGATTGCGGCGGCGGTGCAGGGGCTGTCGGAAGTAAGCGCGTGGCGCGAAGAGGAGGCGGTGGCGCGGATTGGGGTGGATGCTTGAATGGGGTCGGGGGCCTTTTGCCACTGGCGGGATTGCATGAAGTGGAGAGTCGCTAGTGGCAAAAGGCCCCCGACCCCTTCACGCTTTGCCAATTCTATCGTGGTGCAACATGCCGACGCTTCGCGACGACATGCCACACTCAGACCTCTCGCCGCCGCACCTGTCGCCAGTACTTCCATCCCGGCAGCGCAAAGCAAATCCCCGACACCACGCCGAACAGCGTCAGCCCGAGGTTAGGCATCACCGTCTGCACTTGCAGCCACGCCATCGCCAGGCCGGTGAGGCACAGCACCGCGGCATGCACGTAGAACTTGCCGGAGAGCATTGCCGCCTTCATGAGAAACACGGCGCCGCTTACCGGGCCGAGCACCGGCGAGAGCGTGAGCACTTGCAGGCCGAGTTGCCACTCGATGACGTACATCGACGCATCGATGATCATGCTGCCGGCCCACACGTGGGCAATCTGCCGTTCGACGAACGTGATCGGACCGCTGCGATGGCGGAGGTTCCAAAAGATCGACGCCCAACTGCCGAGGCCAAGCGTCCACAGCGCGATGTAAGGCCACCGCGACGTGACACCGGCGAGCTGAAATCCGTTGGTGATCATGCAGAGCACGAGCAGCACCGCCGCGTGCAGCATCCATAGCAGTCCCCAATTCTCGAGGATGCTCACGTGATGCGTTTCGCGAAACGCACGGGTGATGATGCCGGAGAAGCGGCCCGACCGCGCGGCGATCGGCTCATTCGCGAGATAAGCGTCGAGATCGTCAGCCAACTCACCGGCTGAGGCGTACCGCAACTCGACCGGTTTCTGCAAACACTTCATCGCGATCATTTCGAGATCGCGATCAACCCGCGGGTTGAGCAGCTGCGGCGCCACGGGATCTTGTTCGAGCACGAGCAGCACCGTGTCGACCGGCGTCGCCCCCTGGAACGGCGGCCGGCCGGTGAGCGTCGCGTAGAGAATGGCGCCGAGGCTGTAGACGTCCGACGCCGGGCCGATCGAACCGCGACTGCCGGCCGCTTGCTCGGGACTCATGTAGCCCGGCGTGCCGAGGATGGCGCCCGTTTGCGTAAGCTGAGCGTCGTGCGGCCGATCGCCGTCGTCGCTCGCTGGCGTCAGTCGTTTCGCCAAACCGAAATCGCTGACGTAAGCCTCCGCTTGTTCGTCGATGAGGACGTTCGACGGTTTGAGATCGCGATGCAACACGCCTTGCTGGTGAGCGGCCGCGATCGCGCGGGCGATCGGCGCGAGTAACCGGGCCGCTTCGCGCGGCGGCAGCGGTCCGGTGGCGACGCGTTGGGCGAGCGTCTCGCCGGCGACGTACCGCATCGTGAAGTAGGGCAAGTCGCCATGCTGGCCGACTTCGTACACCGGCACGATGCTCGGATGATTGAGGCGGGCCGCCGTCTCGGCCTCGCCGCGGAAACGGGCGAGGTCGGCCAGACTCGCCGTGGCGCCGCGGAGCACGATCTTCAGCGCCACGATGCGGTCGAGACTCCGCTGCCGCGCGCGGTAGACGACTCCCATGCCGCCGCGACCGAGCTCTTCGAGCAGTTCGTAATTGCCGAAGTCGCCGTCGAGCGGGATGCCGGTCCGCGTCGGCCAAGGCTTTCCTGTTGCGGCGTTCTGCGCGCTCGCCCAGTGCGCGGTAGCATCCGACTCGCTTTGAAACTCCTCGGCCAGTGCCGCGACGCCCCACAACTCGCGCAACTCGTCGGCAAGGTCGGGGTGTGCAACGGCGACGGCGTCGAGATCAACCGCCTGACCAGCTCGCGCAGCTGCGAGCAACGATTCCACTAACTCGGCCAGTCGCTCGTCGCGATCGTCGGCCGTGTGATCCGGTTTGTTTGGCAGTAAGCCCATGCGGCGATCGCTTCCTACCACTGCGAAGGCGTGTCGCCAAGAATCGTCTTCAACTGCCGCAGCGCTCGCAAGTAACGCATCGCCGCCGCGGGTTGGCTCAGGCCGAGCAGTTCCGCCGCTTCGCTGTTTGTGAGTTGCTCGGCATGTCGCATGAAGATGATCTCGCGATCGGCCTCGGCGAGCGTTTCGACCGCGGCGTTGAACCGCTCGGCAAACTCGCGGTGGAGCATCGCCGCGGCCGGCGTTAACTCAGCGTCGCGCACCAGCGCCGCCGGCGGGAGCATGCTCGTCCCTTCGCCGCCGACCGATTGCTCGTTGGCGACGCTCCGCTTATCGGCCAGCTGCCGGCGATAGACGTCGGCGAGCCGATCGCGGGCGATCTGTCGCAGCCACGCATGGAACGGCAGCTTCGGATCGTGAACATAGTCCGCCAACCGCCGACTCGCAGTGAGCAGTGCGTCTTGCACGACGTCGCTCGCGTCGACGCGGCGGGCCAGCCCCCGATTGAGCCGGCCGCGCACCATCCTCTCGAGCGACTGCCGATGCCGCTCCATCAAGCGGTCGACGGCGGCACGGTCGCCCTCGCGGGCGCCGTGGAGCAGCTGTTCAGTTTCGTCGGCGTTCGGCCACATTTGGCAGAGGTCTCAATCGCTGGCAGCAGGCAACGCAACGTCCCCTCAATTGTAGCCCATCGCTCGTCGGTTCGCTGTTCTCGAAGTATTCGTTAGGCTGCCGTTAAAAATCCACTTCCCAAGTGGTTCAGTCAAGTTCAGAATGGCGACCGCGTTATCCGCGAAACTCGCTCCGGCCGATGATGAGCCGGCCCCGCAACTTGGATTTCCGCCTGTGCCTGCCGCGACTCCCCTGACCAGCATCATTTGCTTCATCGTCGCCGCGTTCCTCGGCGCCGTGGGGCAGTTTCTGTACAAGAGCGGCGCCGCCGCGGCGAATAGCGGGTGGCTGAGCTATTTGCTCAACGCGAAACTCGCCGGCGGCGTGGCGTGTTACATCGCCGTGATGGTGTTGTTCGTCGCGGCGTTCAAGCAAGGGGGCTCGCTGCTGGTGCTGTACCCCATCTACGCATCGACGTTCATCTGGGCGGCGCTCATTGCGTGGCGGTTCGAGGGGGCGACTATTTCGCCCGTCAACGTGTTGGGAATGCTCGTGTTGATTGCTGGCATGTTCTTGTTGGGATGGAAGTCTTGATGAGCGAAACGCCGTACGAACCGACCGAGCGGCGGCCGATTGCCAGCCGCGACACCCGCTGGGCGGGCCGCATCGCCGCGTGGCTCATCAAGATCGGCGCTTCGCCGAACGGGATCTCGGTATTCGGCATGGTCGCCGCGTCGGCGGCGGGCGTGGCGTTTGCCGCGACGAGTCACACCGGCGAGGGAACGGCGCGAGTGCTGTGGTTCTTCGGCGCGCTGCTGTGTCAGGTGCGATTGCTCTGCAATCTGTTCGACGGAATGGTCGCGGTGGGGCGGCAGATCGCTTCGCGGACCGGCGAGTTGTACAACGAGGTTCCGGATCGCGTTTCCGACGCCGCGATTTTTATCGGGCTCGGCTACGCCGCAGGCGGCGACCCGGCCCTCGGCTACTTGGCGGCGCTGTTGGCGGTGTTCGTTGCCTATGTGCGGGCGATGGCCCGCTCGCTTGGCGCCCCCAACGATTTCTGCGGGCCGATGGCCAAACCGCAGCGGATGGCGATCGTCACGGTGCTTGGCGCATGGTTGGCGTTCTCCCCGCTCGCGTGGCGGTTGCCATGGAGCGAAGTTCGCATCGCACTTGGCCTCGTCATCATTGGCTGCCTCGCGACGGCGGTGCGTCGTCTCGTCCGGGCTGCGACCTTCCTCAAAACTGGTTCCGCATGAGCGTTACTGACCGCCTGTTCGATCCCACGCATGCCTTCGATCACCCCGCCACCGTCGCGATGGTGGCCGTGATCGTCATCGGTTTGATTGCCGCGTCGATTATGATTCGCGTCCGCAAGCGGCAGAGACGACTCAGCGACGACACCTATCGCGAACTCATCGCGCGGACGCGGTCGTGGTACATCCTCGCCGCGGCGATGGTCGTGCCGATCTTGCTCGGCGCCGCGTGGGTGTACTGCTTCTTTCTGCTATTGAGCCTGTTCTGCTTCCGCGAATTCGCCCGCGCGACGCAACTCGACGAGTCTCGCATCGAGTGTGCGTCGGTCGTCCTCGGGATCCTGGTGACTTACTTCGCCCTCGTCGATCACTGGATGGGGCTGTTCACCGCGTCGTGGGCGTTTGGCATCGGGCTTGTCGTCGTCGGCAGCTTGCTTCCCGACAATCCGCAGGGATACATCCGCCGCACGGCGGTCGCGATCGTGGGGTTCGCCCTCTTCGGCATCAGCCTCGGCCACTTGGCCTACATTGCGAACGATCCGCTCTTCCGGCCGATCTTGCTCTGGCTGCTGATCTGCACCGAGCTAAACGACGTCTTCGCGTACCTGTGCGGCAAGAAGTTCGGCCGTCGCAAGCTGTTGCCGAACACGAGCCCCAACAAAACAATCGCCGGCGCCTTGGGAGCGGTGCTGCTGACAACGCTGCTTGCGGCGCTGCTGGGAGCATGGGTCTTCCGCGGCACGACGGTGAATTACTGGCCCCACCTCGTGATGCTCGGGCTGATGATCAGCATCCTCGGTCAATGCGGCGACCTAGTGATCTCGTCGATCAAACGCGACTTGGGCGTGAAAGATATGTCGACGCTCATCCCTGGCCATGGCGGACTGCTCGACCGGTTCGACAGCCTGCTGATCGTCGCGCCGGGCGTGTTTCACTACCTCAACTACGTGAAGTCGACCGGCGTCGGGTGGGACCAGCCCGAAAGAATCATCACCGGCATGTGAGCGCCGGTGGGCAAACAAACATGTGTGCCACTGGCATCTTGCCAGTGAGAGGCGCCGAGCGAGTACCCACTTCAGCACTGGCAGGATGCCAGTGGCACCCCGCGCTCATCTAGCCTTACGCTTCGCGCGTCAGCCCCAGCACCGTGCCGGCCAAGTGCCGATTCGTCGCCACCGCATTTCCGGTGTGCACCGAAGGTTCGCCGCGCCAATCGGAATAGTGCCCGCCGGCGCCGTCGATCACCGGCTTGAGCGCCGCGGCATCCCACAGGCTGATGAACAGGTCGACCATCACGTCGGCCCGGCCGGTGGCGACGAGGAGGAATCCGTACGCATCGCCCCAGGTGCGCGACAGGCGGCACGACTTTTCGAGATGATTGTAAACGTCGCGAACGCTCTGCTTGCCGAGGCGGCTGTACTTGCCGACTTCGGTGGTGACAAACGTCGCTTCGGCCAACCGCTCAGTCGACGAGACGCGGGCCTCGACCGGGGCGCTATCGCCGATCGCAAACCACGTTTGCCCGCCCGTCGCGGCGTAGACGATTTCATCGGTGGCGGGCGAATAGATGACGCCAATGAGAGGCTGATCGTCCTTCATCACCGCGACCAGCGTCGTGTAGAGCGGCACGCCGGCAATAAAACTCTTCGTCCCGTCGATCGGATCGAGCACCCAACGGTACGGCGAGGTGCCTGGCTTCTCGCCGAACTCTTCGCCGAGGATCGCATCGTCGGGGAACCGCACTGAGATTTGCTCGCGAAGGAGCGTCTCCGACGCGCGGTCGGCCGCAGTGACGGGCGAGCCGTCGCCTTTGCGTTCGACGTCGAGCGTCGACTGGCGGAACCAGTTGAGCGTGATGGCGCCGGCAGCGCGGGCGGCGGAGACCGCCAACTCGAGGCGGGACTGAACTTCAGGATCGGCGTTTGAGTGCGTCATAGACTGCCCAAGCTACTAAACTCCGCGACGAGCGCCGAGGGGAGGTTAGCCGCGGAGGCGGTCAAGGGCATTCTGGCTTGGGTTTCGCGGCTACAACGTCGTTTCTTTCGTGCGCAATTGGCCTCCCACCGGTGCGGAAGTGGAGACTCGCTTGGCATCCCTCTCCGGCAGGATGCTGTTGGTATTCTTCCTCAGGCCTGAAGGGCCGCGCTGAGATAGCCCAGGGCGAAGCCCTGGGGAACGTTCATGCCCCTGCTACTGGAAGCCCTGTAAGGGCGCGCGAAGGCCTGCGCTAGCGCGCCCTTACAGGGCTTGGGAATGTTGGGGACGGCTACACCCAGGGCTGCGCCCTGGGCTACCACAGCGCGGCCTTACAGGCCTGAAGGCGTAGCACTGGCATGCAATGGGGTGGCGGGGCTTCGTTCTTTCCATTCCCCATTCAGCATTCAGCATTCGACATTGAATTGCCGCCGCTCCGGCCGGTCGTTGACCGGCGGCTACTTGGCGCGAACTTTTTCTGACATTCGTAAGAAAAGTGCGCGAACTTTCGCCAATAACCGACATCTATATCTATCAGAACGACGCCCTTCGACTTTATCGGGTATAGTTCGGATAGGAGAAATGCTTTCCATGTTACGGCCCAGTCAACACCTTTCGATGCTCGCGGCAAATATCGTCGGCCCGACGTTTGGCGAACAGCCGAACAAACGGTCCCAGTACGCGCTCGCCGGTAAAGGGCATTGCTGACGCTTGGCCAACTCTTTTGATAGAGCCATAAGGCCCGGCGTCGCTGCGACGCCGGGCCTTTTTCGTTGGCTCGCGGCGCACGGATGCACCCACGGCAACTCGCGGGCTGGTAGCTGAGACGGTCTAGCGGCGGTCTGAAGAACCGCAGACGAGGATTCGAGCGCCTCCCAGCCCACTCTGCGCTCGCGGTGCGCGCATGCATAACGAACTGCAGAAACAAAGCAAACGATTGTTAACAAGCCCTGTTCGTCTATTGGCCTGAGGATGGCGGCCTTTCAAGCCGCAGAGGGCGGGTTCGAATCCCCCACAGGGCGTTGAGAGGGTTCGGTGGGCGGGGTTCAGGGTTCAGGAAGGAAAAGTTTTCTGTGCATTTCCTGAACCCTAACGCCTGAACCCTCCTCGGGTAGTCGAGAGCTGGTCGCTCAAACGCGTCTGATAAGCGCGTGGCGCTGCGTTCGATTCGCAGGGCTACCACTCCAGAAAGGAACGTCGCATGAGTCAAGAAAATAAACATGACATCGCGAGCCACAAACGGCTTCGTGGTGTCAACAGCAGCATACTCGACTTTTAATCGAGGCGGTGCGAGTGCAACTCTCGCCGAAGCCACTTGGTCGTTGGATCTGTAGGAAGCGAAGAAGGAGAACCACAACGGCACGAAGGACACGACGGAATTCAGATGACGTGAATGAGCGACGACGACGTTGGCAGCTCAAACCCGCTCTGTAGCGTCAATTAATTCGGTCTTTCGTCGTGTCCTTCGTGCCGTCGTGGTGGATGAATTGCAGCGTTAATTTGGGGATGAAGCTGAAAGGCAAAGCACCCGGCTCTTAACCGGGACGTTGCGGGTTCGACTCCCGCCAGCCCCACTCAAGTTCTTTGACAATTTACTTTTGCCAAACAAACGGCGTCCATGATGTAGCGGCAGCCTACTGCCTTGCCATGGCGGAAGTGCGGGTTCGACTCCCGCTGGACGCTTCTGAGTTTGACTGTGCGTAGGGAAGATGGTCATCCCGCGACGCTTGGGACGTCGAGATCGCTGGTTCGAATCCAGCCGCGCAGACTCATTGCGGAGGGGCAACTGTTGGTAGTTGCGCGTGCCTGTTAAGCACGTCCCCCGCTGGTTCGATCCCAGCCTCCGCAGCTTGTGCCGTCGTCGCCGGCGGCACGAATTTGTTGCGGCGTAGTGTAAAGGTTTGCACAACTCGCTTTGAACGAGTTAGCGTCCGTTCGATTCGGGCCGCCGCTGCTTGATCAATAGGCGAAGGAGACTGTCCGGTTGGCCGAGGACGCTGTCTTGAAAACAGTTGCCCGCAAGGGTCGGGGGTTCGATTCCCTCAGTCTCCGCTCGATGGTCCCGTGGCTCAGCGGCAAGAGCAGCTGCCTTACAAGCAGACAATCGGTGGTTCGAGTCCACCCGGGACTACTGAACAAAGGATGAAGGACGAAGGCGGAAGGTTGAATGAAATGCATTCTTATCGTCCACCGTCGTTACGCCTTCGTGATCCAGCCTGGAGTGGACGGTCGTCGCGGCGACAGAGCGTGGGTTCAAATCCCATCGAGGGCGCTCGCGGTAGAGTGTCGCGTAAGAAAATTGGCGATCAATATATTGATTTCGGCCGCGACAATCGAAAAAGTGTTTATGTATATGCGTTTTGTTTTTCGCAGGACTGTCCGCGAATACGCCGAGATTACCTCGCGCCCAGTAGGTGATGTCGGTGGAGACGGTAATCTCGGTGGAGACGCAAATCGCCGAGCGAATTCGAGACGTGTTCCCCGCGGCTGGCTGTAAACCAGTTGTCACGAAACAAGCGGGGTGGCGACGAATGGTTCAATTCCTTCACGTCTCACTCGTAGAGAAAGGTTTAATGCCCCGTTGGTCTATCGGTAGGACGCCAGGTTCTCAGTCTGGAACGGCCGGTTCGATTCCGGCACGGGGTGCTTATGGCCGAGTGGTGGAATTGGCAGACACGCGACGCTCAGAACGTCGTGCCGTAAGGCATGGGAGTTCGACTCTCCCCTTGGTCACGTGATCGCATCGAAAGTAGTCGTCGCGATTCTAGCCCCGGGCTCCGCCCGGGGGTCGCGCCGCGTTCCTTACGGCGACGTCTACCGAAATGGAGACCCACCCCCGGGCGGAGCCCGGGGCTAGAGCAAAACACGTTAGCGAGTGGCAGGCATCCCGGCTGGGTCTCATAAGCCCGGTTCCGCTTGGTTCGAATCCAGGACTCGCTACTCCACAGTCGGGTACGCAAATTGGCAAAGCGGCCAGGTCGAGAGCCTGGCGTCTGCGGGTTCGCCTCCCGCTCCGACTACTTAACGAGGATCACTGAATCGATGGGACGCTGGTCCAACGGGACGACGCCTGGTTTGCACCCAGGAAATCGGGGTTCGATTCCCCGGCGCTCCACTGCACACGACGACAACTAAACGGAAGGTAGCCGAATAAGGCTGGTCGGGCCGGTTTGCTAAACCGTGCGACCGCGCGAGCGGTCGTGTGGGTTCGAATCCCACGCCTTCCGCTGTGACCGATCCCGAAGTGGTCGAGGGGCCTGGCTGTGAACCAGGTATCAGGCGGTTCGAGTCCGCTCGGTCACCCTGCCTCGCGAGTGTGATGGACGGCACAACGATCTTCTAAATCGTAAGACGATGTTCGATTCATCGGCGAGGCGCTCGCAAATTACCTAACCACATACTTACTCACCCATCACTTACCAACGCCATCAAAAATGTCATGAACACCTTGCAGCGACCAGTCCTGGTACTCAACCGCAACTGGCAACCAGTCCACGTGGCGACCGTCGCGCGGGCGCTCGTGCTGTTGTGGAAGGAAGCGGCCCGCGTGGTCGACGCGGCCGACTACCAGACGTTCACGTGGGACGATTGGTCGCAGCTTCGCCCGCGCGACGACGAGCGCTGCATGAACGGCGTCAACGTCCGGTTCCGCGTGCCGGAGGTGATCACACTGAACGATTTCGATCGTCTGCCGCGGCGGACGGTGGCGTTCAGCCGACGCAACATTTACAAGCGAGACCACTTTCAGTGTCAGTATTGCGGCGTCACGCCGGGAAGCGAAGAGTTGACGATCGATCACGTCATCCCACGCGCTCACGGCGGCGTCTCGAGCTGGACGAACTGCGTTCTCGCTTGCGTCGACTGCAACAGCCGCAAGGCCGACCGCACGCCGCAGCAAGCGCGAATGAACCTGAAGCGAGTTCCCGTGTCTCCTGAGTGGCGGCCGGCGTATGGCGATCATCGAGTCCGATTGGAGAGTTGGTCGAAGTTCGTCAGCGAGGCGTACTGGAACGTGCCGCTGAAGAGTTAGTTGGCAGTTTTTTTGTGGGAGGGGTCTCCGACACCGATGACGGTTCCTTGATCGACGCCGGTTTCAATCGCAACGCGAAATCGGCGTCGGAGACGCCTCCCACAGATAGTTGGCATGACGTTAACGAGAGGTAATCGTGTCCCCCGTCGGTGCGTTCGGCGCGCCGGCCGCATCGACGGGGTTTTCAGGTCTGTGCTCCTGGGAGAGCAGTCAGCCTCCAAAACTGACGGACCGGGTTCAAATCCTGGCGGACCTGCTGAAAGAAACATTCCGGCGTGGCAGAGCGGCGATGCAGCTGTTTTGTAAACAGCCCCACGGGGGTTCAAATCCCTCCGCCGGATTTTTACAGATGCCGATTTCAATCTAACGCAGAAAGGAGCGCACTATGCCGAGCTACATTCGCTTCGAAACGCATCGTCGGTGCGCTCGTTTCAGGCGGCGACTTGGCGTCTTTCGCACTGCGGGCGAAATTCGCGGAACGACCGATATGCCCGAGGTTACGGCTGACTGGTTGCACGACGCACTGACCTGGTTCAACCGTCACCTGACTGTCCCTAGCTACGAGTGCGTCGATCATCGTGGAGTGTTTTGGTTTCGCAGTGAAGCTGGCGACGTCATCTCGCGCATGTGGGAACTCGTGGCGATTCTGCACGACGAGGGAATTGGCGTCGACATTAGACGCACGGATCGGCCCGGTCAGATTGTCCACCGAGACGAGCAGCAAGTCGCCGCGATTCCGGGCAAGCGGTAACAAACAACGCCCAGTGAGTGTGCCGGAGTCGCACGCGACGCTTTGAACGTCGAAGAAGGGGTTCGATTCCTCTACTGGGTTTTAGCCCCTGGCTCTGCCAGGGGCAGCACGACGCGGGGCCTTGCCGACCGGCATGGTGGCCGACCCCCTGGCAGAGCCAGGGGCTGAAGAAAAATTCCGTCCTCGGGGTGTGCCGGAGTCGCACGCAACCCTGCGAAGGTTGAAGACCAGGTTCAATTCCTGGCGAGGGCACTGGTGAGTTTTCCGTTTCCTAGTTTTTGGAGTAGTTCCATGAACGCGCATCCGATTGAACGGCACTTCGCCCGGATCGGCGCGCGCGCTAGACTGAGCGCGGGCGCCCATCGGCGCCTGCGGACCAATGGCGTTTCGATCGACATTGGTCGCGACGGCGACGGTGAATTTTTCGACGTCGCTTTGGCAAGTCCCACGCCCGCCGAATTGATTGTGCTCGACGTTCAGCCTGCCAGCCGCCATCTGCTGTTGATGGCGACCGACGGCACGGGCAAGCACAAGTTTCTGTGCGGTCGCGACGAGCGGCATTGGTTCGTCGCTGCTGTGCCGGAGACGCGGTCGGCTTCGACGGTTGAAACGGCGATGGAGGCGCTCAAGCCCGACGTCGTCCGTTCCGAGCAAACGCGCCGCAGCGTCAAGCCGCGGCTCCGCAATCGTCGTCGCAACGAGGCGTTCGTCCGCCAAGGCGAGTGGTTCTTCGTGCCGCTGCCGTTGGGAACCAAGGTGAACGAATCGGTCATCCTGCGAAACGAACGTCTGCAGCGCGGCGCCGGCAAGCCGCACATCGTCGACGAACTCGTTCGCGACGGCGGCCAGGCGGTGTACGTCAGCAAAGCGTATCCCAACGGGCTTACCCCGCGGGAATATATGAAGTTGATCAGCCGTCGCCCCGAGTTGCGTTCGATCGGCTGGGTGATCCAGCGACGCAACCCTCGCGCGTTCGTTCGCGGGAAGGTTCGTCACCCCGATCACAAGACGATCAAGCTCGACGATTGGCGACTGGTGGTGATGAACACCGAGACCGAATCTGCGGCCATGCAGCACGTGGCCTTCATCGATTAGCGCGTTGGGCCGTCGGCGACGGCGGCCCAACGTTTCAATTGATCGACGCTGAAGCCCAACGGCGAGGCGGCTGCTTGCAACGCAGCTCGGAGCGGGTTCGACTCCCGCCGGCGTCTCTTATAAGTGATTTGCATGTTTATTCAAGCAAGGTCCGACGCGTCGAAACCAGCGGCGCGCTCCGCTCCACTAAACCGGTTAGCGCAGCGCGTTCCGAACATGGGATCGACATGGCGCGTCGTCCGCCACCGGTTAGCTCAGTAGGCAGAGCACCAGATTTTAATCTGGCAGTCGCGGGTTCGACTCCCGTACCGCACCGCGAGTGTGAAAAACTCGCTCCAAGAGCAGGGCGTGCAAGCGTCTCGTCCCACCAAACCCCGAGGGCAGCGAACGAATAGATTGATCGGCCGCGCATCGCCGTACTCGCTTCGGCGAGACGTCGAGCGCGGCAGCGCCCGCCGACGCTCTGTAGTGCGTGGATTCCGCGCTCGCGTCTGCAGCGTTTGACGCAAGTGAGAAGTTGACCGCCGCTGCGAAGCATTTGCTTCGCAGCAAAGTCGACCGATGCTCGCCGACGACGCTGTAGTCGCGATTGCTCAAACGACGCTCCGCGTGCGGAGGCGTGATTAATCGTTCGCTTCGTTGCCTGAGGGATTTTTCGAGAATCATGCGAACCACTTAACAGTGCGACGCATCCAATATTTCCTGTAGTCAAATTCTAGCCCCGGGCTCCGCCCGAGGGTCGGCTTGCAGCACGTTAGATTCAGCGTCAAACGTAACGCCACCCCCGGGCGGAGCCCGGGGCTAGGAAGAGTTCACTAATTGAAACGACATTCGCCGCATAGTCACAACACGAAAGGAGGTGCGGCCATCATGTTCAAACGAGTACACATCCACAGCGACGAAGTCGGCCTATACTTCCGCGACGGCGAGTTCCAAGGCCTGCTCGATGCGGGCCGTCGTTGGATCTTCAATCCGCTGTGCAAAGTGCGGATCGACGTCGCGTCGCAGCGGCTGCCTTGGCTCCGCCACGACAAGCTCGACGTGATCGTGAAGAGCGGCGCTCTGACGGGCCGTGCGCAAGTGGTTGACCTGAAGGACCACGAGCGGGCGCTCGTCTGGATCGACGGTCGCTTCAGCCACATCTTGCCGCCGGGCCTGTACGCGTACTGGACCGGCTTCAAGGAAGTGCGCATCGAAGTGATCGACGCGCGGAAGGTTCGCTTCCAGCACGACGACTTCAACGTGATTGTTCGCAGCCAGCAAGCGTCGCAAGTGCTTGACGTGTGCACGGTAGATCGCCACAAGGTTGGCGTTGCGTTTCAGGACGGCGAGTTCATCGAAACCTTGCCGCCAGGCCAGTACGCTTGGTGGCGCGGGATGGGCGACGCCCGGGTGACCGACGTTGACCTCCGCGAGCAGACCCTCGACGTCGCTGGTCAGGAAATTATGACCGCCGACAAAGTGACGCTCCGCATGAATGCGGTGGTTACTTACCGAGTGGTTGACGCACGGCAGTCGATCATGGTGGCCGACGGCGCGACGCAGTCGCTCTACCGCGAGGCGCAACTCGCACTGCGGGGGATTGTGGCGACGCGCGATCTCGATTCGTTCTTGACCGAGAAGGATGCGGTCACCGGCGAGTTCGAGGAAGCGGTCAGCCGTCGTGCGGGCGAGTTGGGACTGCAGATCGTCTCGGTGGGCGTGCGCGACGTCATCCTGCCGGGCGACATGAAGGACCTGATGAACAAGGTGACCGAGGCCAAGAAAGCGGCCGAGGCCAACTTGATCGTCCGTCGCGAGGAAACCGCCGCGATGCGCAGCCAGGCGAACACTGCTCGGCTGCTTGCCGACAACCCGACGTTGATGCGGCTCCGGGAATTGGAAGTCCTGGAGCGAGTCGCCGCGAGCGGTAAGCTCAACGTGGTGCTTGGCGAGAAGGGCCTCGCGGATCGCGTGGTCAATTTGTTGTAGCTAGCTGACGACCGGAGGCCGGGGATGACTCGGCCTCCGGATTTTCTGTGCGCTAGACCATTCTGCCGCTGCTCCCGCTAGCACAGATCTCAAGGCTATTGCCGAGGTTTTGGGGCCCTCTCTAGCGGGATTTGAGGCTCGAATTCTGGGAACCCGAGGCAGTTGCAGAATTTTCTGCGAAATGATGAGCAGTTCTGATCGGCCTTCGCAACTAACTGAAATGAGGGACCACTCTGCTTCCTTCTGGAGTAGCTCTCTGTCCGCCGTTTGTTGCGCTGCCCCGCAGCAAACAGCCACAGGAAGCCGCGTCGGCCCACTCACCTTCGCAACGTCGGGTGGGTCGGCGCGGTGGACTGTTTTTCGCAGAGAGCGACTGGAGGCGTGAAAAGCGGGGTTAATTGAGCTGGATCGCGGCGGTGGCAGTGCTGCTCGCCGACGACAAAATGCAGCCGCCGGCCTTCGAAGCGTAGGCGGCGCGCTCGTCAATCTGACGCATTCACATGCAGCCGTTCGCGGCTTGCGCAGTGCTCTGCACCTCTCCGTTTCTCGCGTCATTTCTCTGAGCCACCTATGCAAACCGGCTAAATGGCGGATTTGCCCCGTCGGTTGGTCTACTTGGCGGCATTTAACTTGTTGTCTTGCAACGGGTTGCGGCTGTCGTTGCGTCGCGCGGGCGAACGTGAAAGACTAGTGGAGGTCTCTTCACGCCACACGCCCCAACGGACTGATACGCCGTGCGCCGAAGGTCTGCATTTACGCTGGTCGAGCTCCTAGTGGTGATTGCCATCCTAGGAGTTCTCATCGCGTTGCTACTGCCGGCAGTTCAAGCGGCTCGCGAGGCAAGCCGACGGACGTCTTGCCGAAATAATCTCAAGCAGTTGGGACTCGGGCTGCTGACGTATCACGATTCCCAAACAGCTTTTCCTTGCGGCGGATGGGGCTTTTATTGGACTGGGATGCCGGAGCGTGGATTTGGTCCACGGCAACCTGGAAGCTGGGGGTATAGCCTGCTGCCCTACATTGAGCAGCGCCCGCTCTGGGAGTTGGGGCGTAACAGCAACATTGCTGAAGCGAACGCTCGGCTTGTTCAACCGATGCCGCTGTTTAGTTGTCCCACGAGGCGTCACGCCGAAATCATTCCGATCTCGGACAAGTATCCGTACTTGAAGACGCTTAAGCCGTTTGGCTCTCCCCCAGGATTGGCGCATAGCGACTATGCAATCAATAGCGGGGCGACGCTGATCGTGGCCAATCCAGGTCCTGCGACGCTGGCGGCTGAATACTCACACGACTGGCCGCAACCTGAAGGAACTTCCGCCGACCCGGCAACGCAGTTCACTGGCATCTCGTACTTCCGCACGGGTACGCCGCTCGACCGTATTATCGACGGCGCTTCGCAAACGTACTTAGTCGGCGAGAAGTACATGCATTCCGAGCACTATCTGACTGGCGAATCCAATGCCGACAACGACTCACTTTTCACGGGCTTCTGTTCGGACAACCATCGGCACACGAGACTCGATCTAACGCTCGCCGCGGACGATTCGCTGCCTGCTTCCAGCCTTTTGGCCCAGAGTCGATTTGGCAGCGCCCACGCGGCCGGGGCGAATATGGTTTACTGCGATGGCTCGGTGCAAGCAGTGAGTTACGACGTTGATCCGTTAATTCACTACCGCGCCGGGCATTGCTGGGATCAAGGAGCGGATCCGCCGCAGTGAGTTACATGTCGTTTAGATTCGCATTTGCGGAGAAGTCGCCGATTTTGACGAAGTGCATCAAGATTGATTGGGAAGAACATCAGCGGCCGGCAACATCGGCGACGAAGTTGCGAAAAGAAGGTAACGCATTCACGCGCGTCCACTTGGTTGAGTTGTAATTCGAGAAGATCTGCCGCGATTGGCGGTCTCGCTCCAGAGTGCAGAAATGGCAAGTGACGCAGATCCATCGATGACGGCAGATTCCTTTGAGGGATTGATGCGGCAAGCGTCGTGCGGGTCGGAAGAGGCCGTGTGGCTGCTGCTAGACCGATATTCGAAGAATATCCTGCGCGTCGTGCGCCGGCATTTGCCCTCCGAGCTGCGCTCGAAGGTCGACTCCACCGACATCGTGCAATCGGTTTGGAAGTCGCTGATCCGCAAAGGGGCGAAATTCGACGAGGCCGCAACGCCGGAGAAACTCGTCGCCTACTTAGCCGGGATGGCGAAATTCAAAGTGTACGAAACCCACCGCCACTACACGACGACGAAGGCGTTCGACTTGGGCCGCGAGCAGTCGCTCTCGCGACCGGGCGACGGCGACGCTGCCGCGATCAACAGTCGCCCGGATGCCGATCTACATGACACGCGCGCTCAGGAGCCGCTGGAAATCATCAGCACGCGCGAGAATTGGCAACGAGCGATCAATAATTCAGGCGATCGCGGGCGCCAAATCGTCGAGCTTCGATTGCAAGGCTTAACGTACGAAGAGGTGGCTGAGCGATTAAATATTAGCGTGAGTACGGTTCGGCGCGCCCTCGATTCGCTCCTTGAATCGCTTTCAAGCTAGCATCGTCAAACTGCAAGAAGTCTTTGAATCAGTTAGCGCCAAGCGGCGGCAGAAGGCTATGGAGACGAACGCACCTTACGATTCGGTTCGCGCCGAGGCCGACGCGCTCCGCGTCGTCGCCGAATTGCAGACGCTGCTCGAATCGGACAAAGATCATTCATTCCTCGTGGAACGCGCGATTGAACGTTTCTCCAATATTAGCGCCGTCGATCACGCGCCGTCGATCGAAGATTACTCGCGGTGGTTGACCCCATTGGGCGAGTCGTTGCGTAGCTCGATTTGCCGTCAGTTGGAAGTCGAAGGGTACTTCAATCGCCAGTCGTGGTTCCACTCAATTAGCGAAGTCGCCGACTGGCCCGAGGCAGGCGACCGCGTCGGGGCGTTCCTGCTAGTGGAGCAAGTAGGGAAGGGAGCCCACTCCCGCGTGTTTCTGTGCCGTCAGGCAGGCGTCGGCGATCGGCAGGTGGTCGTCAAATTCACTCGTAATAGCCTGTTGGAAGCCGACCTGCTCGGCCGGCTGCGGCATCCGAATATCGTGCCGATTTATTCGGCGTCGTCAGACCCCCAGACGAAATTGGCGCACATCTGCATGCCGTTCGTGGGGCGGAGTACGTTGTGTGAATTTATCGAGGCGGGCGCTCAAAAAGATGCGCGTGCCGGCGACCTCCTCTCGTCCGTCGCCAATGCGTCTCGCCGGCCCACGGACTCCGTTGAAGTTACAGACGTTCCGCCCGCTCGGCCGCGTTTTTACGATAAGCACGATTGCGTGGCATGGGTGGGCTGGCGGTTGGCATTGGCATTGGCACACGCGCACGATCAGGGGGTCGTCCACGGCGACGTGAAGCCTTCAAACGTCTTACTGGCATGGAATGGAACGCCGCTGCTCATGGATTTCAACTTGAGCGGCAGTTTGTCTCACTCCGTAGAGGCGAAAGGCGGAACGCTCCCTTACATGCCGCCAGAACAGTTGCAGGCGGTTGCCCTAGAGTTTAGCGATGCCGCTTACGACCAACGTTCCGACCTCTTCTCGCTCGGCGTTCTACTGTACGAAGCGCTGAGCGGACGGTTGCCGTTTCCATTGTCGACGGCGCCGGGCGATCGGCGAAGTTTGGCGACTGAGCTCTTGAAGGCGCAGCGAGAAGGATTCACGCCGTTGCTTTCACTGGATTCCACAATTCCCCCAAGTTTGGCTGCTGCAGTGGAACGTTGCATCGCGTTCGATCCGCTGGAGCGACACCAGTCGGCCGGAACGCTTGCTGACGTCCTAGGCGCCGCGTTCACGGCGAGAGGCAGGCTTCAGCGCGCCGCCAGACATCACCGTCGTCCGTTGATCGCCTGCTCGTTTGCCCTCACGGCTTTGATTGCAGGATCCGGCGTGGTTTACGCGTCCCGTCCGCCGGAGGAAGTCCGCCTGTTCAACGCAGGGATTTCGATGATGCGGGAGGGCCGTTGGGCAGACGCGAGAATTTCGTTGGACCGCAGCCTTTTGCTTCAAGCCGACGCCCCAGAGGTACAGTTTGCACTTGGCTTGGCTTCGTTACGAGCAGGCGATACGTCGCGAGCGCAGGAGTGCTTCTTCAGGGCCAATCGCCAGCAGCCTTCTGCCGCCGCAGCGGCTTACATCGCGTACTGCGATTGCAAACGTCACAACTTCTCGGGCGGTATTCCCGCAGGGGAGAAGGCGATTGAATTAGCGCCCGAGTGTCCCGAGGTGATGAACAATATTGCTTTGGCTTATGAGCTCGGAGATGGCCGGCTCGGTCCATTGGAGAAACTGCTTACTGCTCGAAAGTATTTGTTGCGTGCGAGCGTTGCGCTGCCTAACTCTCCGTCGGTTCGTTACAACTGGCTTTTACTGCAATTGGATCTTGCCGATCAGACCGGGACGAGCATTACTCATGCAGACGCCGAGGCTGCGATTCGACTGGCTGAAGAGTTTCCAATCGACGGAAAGCTACAGGTTGACGCGGCTCGCATCCTGAGCTTGCGAGCCCCTCTTGAGCCAGCCATGCAAATTCAGGCAATCCAATGTCTGGAACGAGCCGCTAAGCAGGGGTATCGAGTTTCGCCAACACTGCCGACATGGCGGCCACTGCATTCATCCGTAGCGTTTGTGGAGTTAGCGACTCAGTCGCAAGCAACCAAGTCGCAAAAGACTAAGTCGACGAAGCCTTACAAGCGGCCCTTGGAACGAGTCATCGAACCGGCATCGTTGCTGCCGGTCAGTCTGCGGTAGCATTGGCGCTTGCAGGCGTAGCGATGCTGGCAGCGCGCATGATTTTTGCAGCTTCTTCCTACCACTCAGGTTGGCGTTGCAGATAACCGTAGTCTGCACGTCGCGAGAAGTGCAATCTTAAAGTTGAGCAATGTTGCTCTTGCGCGTTCGGATTGAATGAACAGATGCGCTGCTGAGTCGCAACTATCTATTTAGACCGGCGTCGCATCTAGCGCGCCTTCTTACCGCTTGCCGCCGAATCTCGGCGTGGAGTTTTTGTCATGAGAAGTTGGCTGCGGAGTACGCGCGCGCGCACAGTGTCGCCGCGACTGCGATTTGAATCATTGGAGCAACGGTTAGCGCTTACTGGCGCTCCGACGGTAAGCGGTTTTCAGGTTAGCAGCACTGCCTGGGATGCAGGATTTGTCGGCTATTTGCATAGCCAAGGATTGGGCGACGGCGGATGTCGCGTCCCGGTCGGTTCGTCGGGGCAGATGGCGTCGTTGCCGTGGACTAACATTGACAAACTGATCTTCAAATTCAGCGAGGATGTACAAGTTCTCTCAGGCCATCTGTCGTTGACCGGCGTTGGAGTTGCGCATGTCGACGTTGCAGAATTTGAATACGACCCGCAGAGTTTCACCGCGACGTGGACGCTCAGCACCGCATTGCCGAAGAACGGCTACCGAGTGGAGCTAGACGGCGACGGGATCTTGCCGATTCGCGACATTTTTAACAATGCACTCGATGGCGAGTGGACGACGTCGAGCAGCGTCTATCCGTCCGGGAACGGCGTGAACGGCGGGGATTTCGCCTTCGAGTTTCGCGTTCTACCAGGCGACGCGGACCAGAATGGCGTCGTCAATTCGCTGGATCACTCAGCAGCGACGGCGCTTAGCGGTTTCACGACCGCTTCCAGCGGCTACGCGCCGCTGGCGGACGTCGACGGCAGTGGAAGCATCTCCTCGACCGACGCGGATCTAATTAGCGCTCGTTTAAACCAAAGTCATGTGATTGGATCGCCGGTGGGCGCATCCGACGACGCGCCCTCGTCAAAGGGCTGGCGGTCGACGACGGTCAACAAGAACGCTGTTGACGCAGTCTTCGATCTTTGGGACGACTTCGCTGATGCCGAGACCGCCGACAGCGCCATCACATACCAGATCACGTCGACTTCAAATGCATCGATCTGGTCGAACCAGTCGATCAACGCCGTGACGGGTAAGCTTCATATGGTCCCCGCTCTGAATGCCACGGGATTGAGCGCAATCACTGTCACGGCGACCGATTCTTCAGGGCAGACTGCATACATGAAGTACATTGTCGACCTGGGGGGCGTGAATCAGGATCCAACAGTCTATTTCGATTCGGAATTAAGCGTTGTCAATGGCAGGCTAACTGTCAGCGGGTGGGTGGCGGATGACGGCGAGGTCGAGGGGCTGTACGTCTGTTTTTCCGGCGTGATTGTGTGCCAGGCATACGTTAAGGCAGGCGGAACGTTCAGGTTCGTTATCGACCTCCCCGAAGAAGACCCCGACTGTTGGGCGACCGCCGTCGTCTTCGACCCCTTCGGAGCTCAGAGCCTCGAGTACGAGGGATGGGTCGGAGCGTAGTGACGCCTTCGAGGCTTTCTACCGACCGCACTTCGCCGTGCACATGAGTTACGCAATCAACTCCGGCACCACTCGCGCCGGCAAGACGCCGGTCAGCTTCTGATCGAGCCCCTGGTGCTTCACGGTGAAGCGTTCGTGATCGAAGCCGAGTTGGTGTAGGATCGTCGCGTGGAGGTCGCGGACCGGCAGCGGATTCTTCACGATGTTGTAGGAGAAGTCGTCGGTCTCGCCGTAGACGGTTCCGGCGTTCACGCCGCCGCCCGCCATCCACATGGTGAAGCAGCGGGGATGATGGTCGCGGCCGTAGTTTTGGTCGGAGAGTCCGCCTTGCGAGTAAATGGTGCGGCCGAATTCGCCACCCCAAATGATCAGCGTCTCGTCGAGTAGCCCGCGTTGCTTCAGGTCCTGGATTAGGCCGTAGCAAGGTTGATCGACGTCGCGGCATTGGTCCGGCAGCCGGCCGGCGACGTTCGCATGCGTGTCCCAGTTGTTGTGGTAGATCTGCACGAAGCGGACGCCGCGCTCGACCATACGGCGGGCGAGCAGGGCGGTGTTCGCGAACGTGCCGGGCGTCTTTGCCGCTTCGCCGTAGAGCGCGAACGTCGACTCCGATTCGGTCTTCAGATCGGTCATCTCGGGAACGCTCGACTGCATCCGGAAGGCGAGCTCATACTGCTGGATGCGCGTGTGCGTCTGCGGATCGCCGAGCTGGCGGTAGTTCATTTCGTTGAGCGTCTTCAACCCGTCGAGCGTCGTACGGCGGACGTCGCGATTCACTCCCGGCGGATCGTTGATGTAGAGAATTGGATCGCCGGCGGTGCGGAAGCTAACACCGGCATGTTCGCCGGGCAGAAAGCCGCTCGACCAGAGCCGGGCCGAGATCGCCTGCACTTGTTCGGTGTTTGTGGGGCGCGCGACCATTACGACGAACGTCGGCAAGTCGTCGTTCAGCGAACCAAGACCGTACGACGCCCAGGAGCCGAGGCAGGGACGGCCGGTCACCTGGTTGCCGGTTTGGATGAACGTGATCGCCGGTTCGTGGTTGATCGCATCGGTCTGCATGCTGCGCATGAACAGCACGTCGTCAGTTTGCTTCTTCATCCACGGCATCAGCTCGCCGACCCACGCGCCAGATTGGCCGCAGCGTTCGAACTTGTATCGCGACGGGGCGATCGGAAACCGCGTTTGCCCGCTCGTCATCGTCGTCAGCCGTTGGCCCATGCGGACCGACTCGGGCAGGTCCTTGTCGAACCAGTCCTTCATCACCGGCTTGTAGTCGTAGAGATCCATCTGCGGCGGTCCGCCGACCATGTGCAGGTAGATGACATGCTTCGCCTTCGCAGGCAGATGGAGGCCATGACCTGGCGCGGGCGCTGCCGCCGTCGAACCAAACGCCTTCCCCGCGAGCGAGGCTAGCGCGGCGCCGCCGAGCAAGTGCGAACCTTGCGACAGGAAGTAACGGCGGCTAATGTTCGTCCGCAGTTCGTTCAGGAAACTCATGAGAAAAGCTCGCTACTTATTGAGAGTCTCGTCGAGATTCATCAGTTCATTGACGACCATCGTCCACGCCGCGAGTTCCGCCTGCGGGACCTTGGCGTCGGCTTTCGTTTCGCCGACCTTCAGCAGTTGCTCCGCTTCGGCGGAGTTAGCGGCGTAAAACTCGGCCAATTGGTCGAGGCTCTGTTCGATAACCACTTGCTCCTCCGGCGTAAACTCACGCGCCAAGAGGCGGCTGGCGACAAACGACAAGCGATGCTTGAACGAAGGCGCCGCTTCGAGCAGCGACCGCTGGGCCAGTTGCCGGGCCGCTTCGACGTACTGCGGATCGTTGAGCGTGACGAGCGCTTGCAGCGGGGTATTGGTCCGCTCGCGCACGACGGTGCAGTGCTCGCGATTCGGGGCATTGAAGATATCCATCGATGCAGGCGGGGCGGAACGCTTCCAGAACGTGTACATGCTCCGACGGTAGAGCGCTTCGCCCGTATCTTGTTGGTAGTCGCGCGTGTTCGAACCGATCATCGCAACCGCTTCCCACACGCCCGGCGGTTGGTATGGCTTCACGCTCGGGCCGCCAATCTTCGGCGACAGCAAGCCGCTCGCCGCGAGGGCGTAGTCGCGGACCATTTCGGCGTCCATGCGGAACCGCGGGCCGCGCGAGAGGAGGCGATTGTCGGGATCGAGTTCCAGTTTCTCGGGCGTCGTTAGCGCACTCTGCCGGTAGGCGGAGCTCATCACCATCTGCTTAAAGAATCGCTTGACATCCCAGCCCGATTCGCGGAAGTCGACCGCTAACCAGTCGAGCAGCTCTGGATGCGACGGCAACTCGCCGGAAACGCCGAAGTCGCCGACGGAGCGTACGAGGCCTTGGCCGAACACTTCTTGCCAGAATCGATTGACCGTGACGCGCGCCGTCAGCGGATGGTCGGCGCGAATCAACCACTGGGCGAAGCCGAGCCGATTGCGCGGCAAATCGGCGGGGAAGCTCGGGAGGAACGCCGGCGTATCGGGCTGCACTTCGTCGAGCCGCTGATCGTATTCGCCGCGGTTGAGGATGTAGGCCTTCGCCATCTCGCCGCGTTCTTGCATGACGTGGGTAATCGTGCCGCGGGCCTGGATGTCGTTCCGCTCGCGGGTGAGCGCGTCGCGTTCGGCGGCGAGTCGTTTGCCGTCGTCGTCGACGTTCGCGAGCCACCAGCCGAATAGGGCGTCGGCGCTCGCGGCGTCGCGTTTCTCCGGTGGCGCGGCCACCAACGACGCAAAGAGCGACGCATTGGCGAGGGCGGTCGCTTCGCTGGGAGAGAGCGCGCGATCGTAGAGACGGACGTCTTCGACGCTCACGCCTGACAGAGGTGACGTGACGTGTCGCTGACCGACCTTCAGCGGCACCTCGGTGTGAATCGTTTCCGTCAGACTGTCGGCCTGGACGTTCGTCGGCTTTAACTCGCCGTTGACGTAAACTTGGATGCCGCTTGCCTTGCGGCTGCCGTCGTAGGTAACGGCAACGTGAACCCACACGTCGGCCGGCAACGCTTCACTGGTGACGGCCTTCAGCGCGTTCTCGGGCCACTTGTGAACGATGTGAGCGCCGACGCGGCGGCCTTCGACCCACATGTCCCAGCCGCGATAGTCTTTGCCGTCGTCCATGCGGGCGACGATCGACCCGCTGGCGTCGTTGCCGGGAAGCTTGACCCACGCTGCGGTCGAGAAGGGGCGATCGCCTTCGAAATCGCCAGCTTTCGCTACCTCGAGCGCGGAACCTTGGTTGAGGTAAGCGGCCTTCGCGCCGGTCTTACCGTCTCGCCATTCGACGGTGGCATTGCGTTGGACCGAAGTCTTCTGGCCATCGAGCGTGTAGGAAACTTCATCGCCGCCGTCGTTGAGCGACGCTAGCAGGTGCAGGCCGGACGAGGGAATCCAACACTCGGCGTCTTCGCGTTTCGACTTGGCGAGCCATTCGTCGAATGCCGGCCGCGCCCCATCGCGGCGAGCGGCGACGGCTTGTTCCGCAGCGGGGACGAGGCCCTGCAACTCGTCCCACCGCGGCAGATCGGCTTCCAGCGGCACCATCACGATGGGCGGCGTATCTTTCACATTGCCGTCCATTGGCGCTTGCGTCGTGTTGTTGAAGAACGCCGACAGCGAGTAGAACTCGCGCTGCGACAGCGGGTCGAACTTGTGGTCGTGGCAAACGGCGCAACCAGCCGTCAGGCCGAGCCAAACCTGAGCGGTCGTGTCGGTTCGATCGCGCGTGTAGAGGACGGCGTACTCTTCGTCGATCGCGCCACCTTCGCTGGTTGTGATGTTGCAGCGATTAAATCCGGAGCCGATCTGCTGATCGAGTGAGCGTTTCGGCAGCAAATCGCCGGCGAGGTTCTCGATCGTAAACTGATCGAACGGCATGTTCTTGTTGAACGCCTTGATCACCCAGTCGCGGTACGACCACATCTCGCGATAGTTGTCGATGTGGATGCCATGCGTGTCGCCGTAGCGGGCCGCGTCGAGCCAGTAGCGGCCGCGATGTTCGCCCCACTTCGGCGAAGCAAGCAGCCGATCGACGTACTTTTCGTAGGCGTCGGTCGATTCGTCGGCAATGAACTCTTCAACTTGCTCAGGAGCCGGCGGCAAACCGGTGAGGTCGAGCGCGACGCGACGAGCGAGCGTGCGGCGGTCGGCTTCGGGCGCTGGCGCAAGTCCCGTCGCCTGCAGCTTGGCGAGCACAAACGCATCGATGGGGTTACGAATCCAATCTGCTTGCTGCGCCGCGGTGGGAGGAGTCGGCCGCGTCGGCGCGATCAGCGACCAATGGGCCTCGTATTCGGCGCCCTCTTCGATCCAGCGAACGAGCGTTGCCTTCTGTTCGTCGGTGAGGTGCTTTTTCGTTTCGGGCGGCGGCATAACCTCCGATTCATCCTCGCTGAGGATGCGGCGAATCATTTCGCTAGAATCGGGATCGCCCGGGACGATTGCCGCCATCTCGACGGCGTCAGCTTGCCGGTCGAGCCGCAAACCAGCTTGTCGTGAGGCGCTGTCGGGGCCGTGGCACGAGATGCAGGCGTCGATCAAGATCGGCCGCACGTCGCGGTTGTATTCCAGAGGTGCTTCCGCAGCGTGGCTGGCTGCGGCGAGCATCGCCCAGCCGAAAGCCAGTGCCAGCGCCTGCGCGTGACGCGCCAGCGGCCAATGGCTGCGTTGAAGAAGTGAGCGGGCCGATATCGAAACAAGATGGAAACGTGCCATGACACCCAAGCAAGCTAGCGGCTAGTTGTCAGCGTGAAGTGAACGAGTCGATGAGAGAGGTTGATAAGACGGCGCAACCGCGATTCGTTCACGTCACCATTGTTCCCGGGGAGGCCACGATCGGCCAGTTCCGGGCTGTGTCCATTCTAATCGATCGCAGGCGTTTAGAAACGGCATGCAGCGTTAACAAATCGCACGGAGGCGACGCGCGTCGACACTTGCGCCTTACTGGAATTATTCCAAATGCGCATAAATGCAGGGCCCAGCAGCCGGAATGAAGGGGAATTTCGCGCTATTTCGAAATGTCGTGAAAATTGCGAAAAAGCCAGTAAGGATTCGTCAGCCGCCGAAGTCGCCCCAGATCGCCGGCGCGTTGTACGCCGCGGGTCGCGGCATCGCTTGCGGCGGGACAGCCTCGTCTGAGAATTCCAGCAACAGCTTGCGCAACTCCGCGACGCGCTCTGGGTGCTCGGCCGCGAGATTTTTCTGCTCGTAGGGATCGTCGTTGAGGTTGAAGAGTTCCGTCGCTTCGCGGCCGAGGTATTGCGCCTGCTTTTTCTTGTTGCCCTTCGCGCGAGGTTGCACCGCGTTTGCACGAGCAATGAGCTTCCATGCGCCCGCGCGAATGGCGCCTTCAGTTGGCGTCGTGTTCAGCAAGATCGCATCGTGCGGCGAGGGGGCGCCGTCGGCGAGCGTCGCTGACGCGTCGAGGCCGTCGAGCGGTTGGTCGCTCGTCGGCGTGGCGCCGCAGAGCTTGTCGAGCGTCGGCCGCCAGTCGACGGCGTGAAGCGATTCGGTAATCGTCGATCCCGGCTTGATGTGTCCCGGCCAGACGGCGAAGGCGGCTACGCGGACGCCGCCCTCGTAGAGGCCTCCCTTGCCGCCGCGATACTTGCCGTTGTCAGTGATTTTGCCGGGGCTCGGGCCGCCGTTGTCGCTGGAGAAAATGAAAATCGTGTTGTCGCGGACGCCAGCCTTGTCGACGGCGGCGATCACTTCGCCGATCGCCGCGTCGGTGGCGGTGAGCATCGCGGCGTAGTTGCGGCGCTGGCCCTTCAATTGCGGGTAGGCATCGACGCCACCTTTCGGCGGCTGATAGGGCGAATGGACCGCGTTGAACGGCACGTAGGCGAAGAATGGGCGCTTGCCGGCGTTTTGCGCGACGAACTCCGCCGCCTTCTCGCCGACGAGCGCGGTTGAATAGCCTTCGTCGCGGCAAGTCTGCCCGTCGCTGTGCCAATCGAATCCGCCGTCGCGATCGTGCGTGAAGTAGTCGAGCGCGCCGTTGTAGTGGCCATACTGACGCGTGAAGCCGCGCTGCATCGGCAACTGCTCTTTCGCAGCATGCCCCAAGTGCCATTTGCCGAAGATACCGGTCGCATAGCCCGCGGCCTTCAAGTCGTCGGCGATCGTTCGCTCATCGAGCGGCAAGCCATGTTGCGCCCAAGGCTTCACGACGCCCGACTGTAGGCCGTGCCGCATCGGGTAGCGGCCCGTCAACAGGGCCGCGCGGGTGGGGCTGCAGACAGGCTGAACGTAGTAAGCGTCGAGCGTGGCGCCGGTCGCGGCGAGCTTGTCGATGTGCGGCGTTTTGATCTCTTGGCCGCCCATGAAGCCGCAGTCGTTGCGGCCGAGATCGTCGATCAGGAAGTAGATCACGTTGGGCGGCGCGTCGGCCGCCGTGGCGATCGAAGCCGTTAGTGACAAGTACAGCAGCGAGGCAACGAGTAGTGCCGTGTGTTTCATGGCGACTTAATGAATTGAGTGCGGGGCTAACTGCCAAGCGTGTTCCGGACCACTCCCGTGGGGATGGGAGTGGGGGGCAACTCTGGCGCCAGCTACCGCACGTCTCCCGCGCCCTTCCCATGAAGGGGAGGGGACCTCAACATTTAAACCCTACGGCGTCGCCGCGGTTGCGGAAGAAGATGCTGAAAGAGCAGCCGCAGATACCTTTGTGCGGCCATCTCCTTCAACGTCGCGGCGCCAACGCTGAACTTCCTTCGTCAGCGACGTCACGAGTTCGGGATGCTGCTGTGCCAAATTGTGCTGTTCGCACGGATCGGCCGTGATATCAAACAGCTCGGGATTGGAGCCGTCAAATTTGACGAGCAGTTTCCACTGCCCGTCGCGGATGGCCAGATCAGGCCGACCCGGACTCCGCTTCTTTTTCGCAGATGGCGGGCGAATCCAGCAAAGCGTTCCGTTGCGCATTTGCTGCTCGCCGCCGAGTAGCGATGCGCTGAGGTCTTCACCGTCGAACGCAGTCTCTGCAGGCGGGGAAACGTCTACGAGCGTGAGCAGCGACGTGACGACGTCGATCGAGGAAATCACTGTCTTGTTGTTCTCGCCGCCGATCGCTTCTTGGTGAAGCAGCCCGGGGCCCCACACCACCAACGGCGCCCGGATGCCCCCTTCGTAAAGAATCCCCTTCGAGCCGCGCAGCTCGCCGCCATCGCCGGCGCCAGGCTCGAAGCCATTATCACTAGCGACGAGAATCAGCGTGTTGTTCTTCAGCTTGTCGTCGTTGCGAATGCGATCGAACAGCGGAGCAAGCTGGCGATCCATGTTTTCGAGCACGGCGAGATAGCGCTCGCGTTTGCTTGAATCACTCGAGACCTTCTCGGGCGGATGAAGCGGCGTGTGGACGTCGTCGGGCCAGACGTTGACGTAGAATGGCTTACCGTTGGCTTCGGCCTGTTCAATGAACTTGATCGCTCGGCCGACGTACTTGCCCGTTTGCTGGCTACGGTTGATCCACTCGACCCTACCGCGACCGAGCTTCGCACTTGCTTGGCCAAGCTGTAGCTTCCGCAATTTCTCGCCATTGTGATCATCGAGTAGCGGCAGCATACGATCACCGAGGCCTTCGAACTGCGTCAGCGATTCGTCGAAGCCATACTCGGTGATCAGCGGAGCATCGCCCACGTCGCGACCGCCGCCGAGATGCCACTTGCCGAAGTGACCGGTCGCGTAGCCCGCCGACTGCAGCGATCGGGCGAGCGTCGGCGCCGCGGGGTCGAGCCAATTCGGAATGCCGCGGACTTCGTTCTCTTTACGCGAAGCGATGAATGTCGTGATGCCCCACCGCGAAGGGTACTGGCCAGTCGTGATCGCGACGCGCGACGGCGAGCAGATCGGGGCGTTCACGTAAAACTGCGTGAATCGCACGCCTTCGCGGCAGAGCTGGTCGATGTTCGGCGTGCGCGGGTGATCGTCGGCGAAGAACGGGAAGTCGGCGTAGCCGGCGTCGTCGACGTAGACCATCACGATGTTGGGGCGCGACGGTTCAGCGGCCTGCGTGAGGGCGACTTCCAGAAGGCAGTAGACGCAGGCGAGAGCCAGGGCCGAAATGTAACGCATGAATCTCAGTGACACGACGACCCTTCAGTTGCTGCCCAATACCGCCAGTTGATCCGTCGAATCAGTTCGATGCGTGCGCCGCTCGCTTGATTGCGTCGCTAGGCTGCAGGTTGCGGTTTCAGCTCAATCTTGTACTTATTGCTCAGATAGCCGGTGACGGCGCGGAGTGCATCGCCTTCCAGGGCGCTGTTGAAGATCATCAGCTCGCCCAAGTCGCCGGCAAAGAAGAACTTCATGAATCCATGTCGGCCGATTGTTTTCCGTGACGTTACGCCGGCAGGGCGCAGCGCGGGTTTCTGGTCGATCAATTCGCCGTTGATCCACAGCGAAGCCAAGTGCTTGTCGAGGTCGTAGCGGTAGACCAATACGACCGGCACGCCGACGCCGATGGGCGGCGAGTACATTTCGGCTTCAGAAACGTCCTTGCCGTCGAGTCGGCCGGCGAACAGCTTGCCGCCGAGGCTCGTCGGCTTGAAGCCGAAGTCCAAGGGTTCGCCGATTTGCAGCACGCCTGGTTCGTAGGTGCTGCTCACCAAACGATGCGGCGGGCCGTTGTAGTTGAGAATCTGTCCGCCTCGTTTGCGTCCCGGGCGCTCGGCGGCCTCGCTAAACTGGCAGACCATGACGATCGTTTGGTTGTCGGTCGTTTCGAGCGGGGTCGTGACCAGGAATTCGTCCGTGCCGTTGAAGCTAAGCGCAGGCTTGCCGTTGATGCCGTTCGCGACCAGCTTGGGTTGCGCGGCACGTTGCGGCTGGAAGGCGTCCTCCGCGGTGACGTTGTCGCCAAAGAGGATGTCGGACCACGCCACGACCCCGTCTCCGTCTTGTGGTCGCGCCGAAAGGTCGGCCGCAAGCCAGAGCGCTAGGCCGCTGCGATCGGGCAAGAAGTCGTAGTCGGCCCTGCGAACCGACACCGGCTCGGTGCGAGCGAACAGCGCACCGTTGGAGGCGATCTTGCTCGGTTCTTCGGCGTCGCTGTTGTACTTTAGCGCGTGGTTCGCGGTGAGGCGCGTCAACTCGCCTTCGTGTCCATCGTGCTGGTCGACGCTCCGCGACAAGACTTCTCCGGAGAAAACGTGAACTTCGGAGTCGCCGCTCGCGTCGACATTGACGCCGAACACCGTGCCGAGGTCGATCACCTCCGCATTGGGCGAGCGAATGCGGAAGCCATACGCCCGCTTCGGCGCCGTGACGGCGACGCCGCCGCTGCGAATCGTGCCGTGCATCGCGCTGTCGACGACAAAGTCGCACGGGCCTTGCAGCACCGCTTCAGCGCCGCTTTCGAACGTAACGCGAACGACGCCGGCCTTCAATTTGATTTGCGTTCCCGCCTCCAACTGCTGGCCGTAGTCGAGCGGGGCGGCGTTCTCAGCCCACTCGCACTTGTCTCGATCGAGATGCGTGAGCGTCGCGACGATCGAGGCGTCGACCTCTTCGGGGGGCGATTCGTCGATGGCTTCGAGAATGGCTTGCTCGGGCGTTGCGGCTGATTGTTCCGCCACTTGCGCGCCGTCTCGCGATGGGGTTCCCAGCGAGTAAGCCATGGCTGCAATCAGCAGCGACGCCGCGAGAACGGCGAACCAACCCCACCGTGCCGTGCGACCGCCCGTAGGGGCAGGCAAGCGGTTGACGGGGGCTGTTTCCTGCAGCACTTGCTGCAGCAATTCGCCCTGCAGCGCTTCGCGGGTCCAGGTCTGCAGGGCCATCCACTCGAGGAAGGTCGCGGCATTATTCGCGTCGGCGGCGATCCATTCCTCAAGCGCGAGAAACTGCTCAGCGCTCAAATCGCCATCGAGGTATCCATTAAATAAGTCTTTCGGGGGCATCAGTGCGTCACCCTTTCCTGAGCAATCCGCCGCGACACGCATTCCTCGAGCGTCGCTCGCACGCGGTGCAGCATAATTTTGACGGCGTTGCCCGTCATTTCGAGCTCGCCGGCGATGTCGGCGATCGAGCGTTCGCCCGTGTAGCGCAAGTCGAGCACCCGCCGCCGCCGGCCGACGATGCGGGCCAGGCAATGGCGGAGCGCCTCGCGCTTGAGGCTCCCCTCTTCCTGAGCTAGCTTCTCGGCCGCGTCGCCCAGCGTTTGCAACGTCGCGTCTGAAAAATGCTGGCGGTCGCGGGCCTGCTCCCGGAAGTAGAGCAGGGCCCGATTGCGGGCGATGCCAATCGACCACGCCAAAAACGACCGCTCAGGTTCGTACGTGTGGTACTTCGTGGCGACGGCGACCGCGACTTCCTGCAGCAGATCTTCTGCGCGGTGGAAATCGTAGATGGTTGCCGTGAGGTACGCGAAGACCGCCGGACGCGCCTGCTCCCAGAGCGCGGCCAAACGAGCCCGCTCCTCGTTGGCTGCATCAGATTTGCTAGTAGGTCTCGCGCCGCTCATGGATCGCCAGCAAATTCACTGGTCCGCCGGATGATTTGCTATGTCCTGTAGTCTCTTAACGGGAAGCCGCCCGGGGTTACTCCGAATCGGCGAAAAAGTGTGAAGTCTCGGTGAATGTGCGGGAAACTGGCCGCCATTATAGCGTTTTCGGCGCCCTGTTTGCGAAGCGGCGACCCTCCCTCCCGCCGGTCGGCGCTGCCGACCCCCGCAACCTGCCGAAAAGTTCCCGCCAGCAATGATTTTCTGCGTAACCCCCCGTCTCGCCCCGTTAAGTACTCTCGAAAGGGCGTGTGCGAAGCCCGAACAGCGACCTTCGGCCCCGCCGGGACAGACGGGGAGGGGGAAGGGTTCTCCCAGGTCGCTCGCAGGGGCGTCCTCTCGTTTGCCAAGCGGGGCAGCCGCTTGGCGAGCATTGAGAGCGGCGTCGGCAGTGGGGCAACACTGCGATGCGGGACTTCTCGTCGATCAGCACACGCGCGGCGGCATGCACAACTCTCCGAAGCGGGCGGCGTTCACGCTCGTCGAACTTCTCGTCGTCATTGCGATCATCGGCGTCCTGGTGGCGCTCCTCTTGCCCGCTGTACAGGCGGCGCGTGAAGCGGCGCGGCGGTCGACGTGCTTGAACAACATTCGGCAGTACAGCTTGGCCGCGCAGAACTTTGAATCGGCGATGGGGCACTTGCCCGTTGCGGCGGGGCGGAAGGGCAAGAACGGGAGCGACTTCGGTAACACTCGCGACAAAACGGTCCCGCTTCAGTTGCTTCCATACATGGAGCAGTCTTCGCTCTCAGGTCGGTTCAATCCGGCATTAGCGCTGGCTGATCAGATGGTGATGTTTCAGCAGCCCGATCCGGCATTTCAGTGCCCGTCGGCCGAGCAGCAGAAAGTGCTTTGGGCCGCTGGTAACGACGCCAATGGCGACTACAAGACTAGCTACGGCATCAATTGGGGTAGCTTTCGCTGGAGCAATCAAACGGCGCCAACAGGCACTGGCTTTCCTGGCATGCCGAACATCGGTGGACCCGGCCCGTTCGAACTCGACGCCAACGGCGATGGCGCGCCAATCGCTATGAAGCACATTACCGATGGTCTCTCTAATACGTACTTTTCACTCGAAATGATCCCAGCTCCATCGGGCAGCGCTGCCGCTGAACTTGATCGTCGTGCCCGAAACTGGACCCCTGCGGCGTCTACGCACCAGATCTCGACGCTGCTCGTTCCCAATTCCAAACGCTGCAGTGCGGTGAACGCCGCTCCCGACGACGCAACCGGCTGCGGGAGCGACGTCGGAGTCTGCATCGATCGCCCGGAGATGGGATTGCCCTGTCAGCCCTTGGCTGAAGCGAACTTCGCCCAATTCACGCTCGGCGCCCGCAGCAACCACCCCGGCGGCGTGCACGTTTCGATGTGCGACGCCTCGGGCAGATTGATCACCGACGGCATCGACCTGATGGCGTGGCGCTCGATGTCGAGCCGCGCGGGAGATGAAGTCGTTTCGGCGAACTGACGCCGCGCCCTTTTCACTATCTCATCTGCAGCACAACGTAATCAAACTCTCTTCGCATGACGGCGGCCGCCGAGTGCGACTCGCACTATCCGCGCCGCAGGCGGCGCCAAATCCAGGCTGGAGGATCATGATGAATTACCAACGGACGAAAAAAGCGGCGGCCCTCGCGGCGGCTTGCGCGATTTTAAGCGGCCCGCAAGCTTGGGGCGCCAACCTGATTTGGAACAAGACGACCGGCAACTTTCAGGATGCCAACGCCTGGTCGTACACCAACAGCGGCGCCGAAGCGCAGACCACGGATCCTTTCGCTTTCCCTGGTCAGGGAGGCATTCCCGGTGCGAACGTTCTGTATGTAGTCAACAACGGCGACACGACGCTCAACACTACCTCGGCGATCAACGGCGCCGGCAACGAAAACTTAGTGTATAGCGTTCAAGTTGGCAGCAACGCCGGCGCCGCGAATGTGGCAGGCCCCAACGATCACCGTGGCGCCGGTACGTTGCGAGTGACTGGCAACACGCCGCTGTTGGTCTACTACGCGGCGCCTCCTGCCAGTGAGCCCTATGGCCAGTTCGTCGTCGGCGCGAATGCTCCGACTGCAGGAACGGTGGTTTGGGACAGCACGAACGCGCTCACAGTTCACGGCGCCATGCGCGTCGGCCAGGGGGGAACTGGCACGTTCACGCAGAACAACGGCACGGTTCACACCGGCATCAATACCGCTGCGAGCGGCGTCTTCTTCGCCGTGGGGAACGGTTCGAGCGGCACGTACAATTTGAACAACGGCATCCTGAACGTCGGTGCGGCGCTCGATTCCCCAACGAGCCAAGAAGTTCGCCGCAATAGTCGCATTGGCGCCGGCGCGAGCGGCGTAGGCGTCATGAACATTGGCGACGGCACGGGCGCCGCCGCTTCGGCGAAGTACGCCACTTGGGATGACTTCACGGTCGGCCACAGCGGCGCCACCGGCACGATCAACATCAAGTCCGACGGTCGTTTGGAAGTCAACTACGCCGCGCTCAACGGCGCTGCCGGCGGCGGCGCTGGCGCGACGGCGCCGTTCCTCGTCAACACTGGCCAGATCAATCAGCAAGGGGGCTCGTTCGACGCCGACGGCATCGTCCAACTCGGCATGGTTGGCGCCTCCTCTTACAACGTCACCGGTTCGACTGGCTCGATCAACATGCGGGCGTTGGAAGTTGGCGCCACGGGGACGCTCAAATTCACATTCGACGCGGGGGGCGTCACGCCGTTTGTCGTCGAAGGCGATACCAACACCGCGGGCGACACCGCCAAGGGGCTGACCTTGGCGGCGACCTCCGCGCTCAGCCTCAACTCGTTCAACGCGTACAACTCGAACAGCACCCTCACGCTCGTCAACTCGCTCGATTCGACGGTATTGGCGGTCGGCACGTTCGGCAACTACACGCAGGGGCAGTCGGTTGGCACCAACGCCCTCGGCACGCAGTTCTACCTCAACTACTACGGCGGCGTGGATAACAACGACATCGTTCTGCAGACCACGACGCCCGGCAGCTTGACGAGCGGCCTGGTGTGGAACACGACGTCGGCGAATTTCACGGCTGGCTTTGCCAGCGGCAACGGCAACTACGGCGTCGGCACGTTCCCCGCGAATCCCTTCAGCGGCGGCCAGGAACTTTACCTCGGCAACAACGGCGTTGCCGCGCTCAGCGGCGCTACGAGCGAATCGGTCGCGCTGCTGCATGTCGGCACCGATCAGGCCTCGGCCCGCATCGCCAATCGCGACGGCAACGGTACGGTGAACGCGACCGGTTCGGTGAGTCTCAAGTCGAGCGCCACGGGCGGCGCTGGCGACGTCATCGTCGGTTCCGGCGGTCAGAGCGGTACGATCAACTGGGGGAGCACGGGCACGCTTGAAGCGGAAGCGAAGCTGTGGGTCGGCGATGGCGGCACGGGCGTCGTCACTCAAACCGCAGGCATCGTTAGCGGTGGTACCACGGTTGCGGGAACTTTCCTCGCCGTCGGTCACGGCGCGGGGGGCAGCGGCACGTACAACCTCAACAATGGCCAATTCCGGCCGACCGGCACGCTCGATAACGCGCTCGGACGCGTTACGGCGATTGGCGATCTGGGGGCCACTGGCACGCTCAACGTCGGCGATGGAACCGGCGCCGCCGGATCCGCGCTGCTGGAAGCGAACAACGATCTACTGATCGGCCGCGACGGCGGCACAGGAACGCTCAACGTGAAGTCGGATGGCCGCATCCGCCTCGACAGCGTTACCGGCGGCGTCGGCGGCAATGCTGAGCTTAACGTCGGCAATGGCAGTACCGGCACGGTGGTACAGACTGGCGGTTCAGTTTCGACGACTGACCTCATTCGCATCGGCGTTGGCGCCGGCAGCGTCGGCTCGTACACCATCAGTGGCGGCACGCTCGACGGCGCCACGGATGGAACGGGCGCCTTCCAAATCGGTCGACAAGGCGCCACCGGCACGCTTCGCATTGAAGGGACTGGCAAGGTGACTCACGGCGCCGAGTTCTTCGTCGGCAACGAAACAAACACCGGCGGCACCGGTCGCCTGGAACTTATTGGCAGCCAGGCCGGCTTGCAGATCGGGAAACTTGAGAACGCCCCCGGCGGCGTCGCCGGCGTGAACGAGATCATCCGCTGGGTCGCTGATGCGAACGGCGTCACGCCGATGGTCGTCACCGGCGCCGGTCCGACGGCAGCCAGCGTTCAGCTGCAAGATCCCACCGAAGTCACCGCGAACACCGGTTCAGGCGCCACGCTCTCGGGCGATGGCATCGCGCTCGAACTAAACCTCTCTGCCTTCACCAGCAGCGGCATCCTGAAGCTGATTGATAACCAGACCGCCGAAGCCGTCACTGGCTTCTTCGAGAATGGCAGCTCGCTTGACCTCTTTGAAGAAGGGGCGTTGATCACTGGCACCGGTTACGCCGGCACGGTGAACATCAGCTACATCGGCGGCGATGGCAACGACGTCGTGCTGAACCTGGTGGGCAGCATCGTGAACAATGCTGACTTCAACGGCGATGGCAAGGTTGACGGCGCAGACTTCCTGTCGTGGCAACGCGGCTTCGGCGTCAACAGCGGCGCGACGCTGGCCCAGGGCGATGCGAACGGCGATGGCGCCGTCAACGCGGCCGACCTCACGATTTGGAAGGGCCAGTTCGGCGTCCCGGCGCAAATCGCCGCGGCCGCCGTGCCGGAACCCCACTCGATCGCTCTGGCGTCGGCGGCATTCGGCTTGATCGCCGTTGCCCGTCGCCGCGGCGTTCGTCGCTAGTCGGTTCGAGAACACGTTAGAAACTTTTTTCACGACGACAACGACTCCCCACGTTCGCTTGGTCGAGGCTGCTCGGGGCAGAGAGCCTGGCGAAGCGGACGTGGGGTTGTCTGCGTTTAGAGAGCGATCCCTATCACCATCGTCCATTTCGGAAATGCCTTGTTGCTTACCCGGTACGCCATACTTCTGCTGCTTTCCGTCGCGACGATCGCCTTGCCGCAGGCGAACGCCGCTGCGCCGAACATCGTCATCATCAACATGGATGATTTCGGCTGGGGCGACTTCGGGGCCTACGGCAGCGCCTACGCGCAAACGCCGAATGTCGACCGCCTGGCAGCGGACGGGTTGAAGTTCACGCAGTTCTACTCGGGGGCGCCGATTTGCTCGCCGTCGCGGGCGACGCTCTTTACCGGCCAGTACGCAGCTCGGTCGGGGATCAACTCGTTCATCGACAGCTCGGCGTCGAATCTCGCGCGCGACAACGCGAACAGTCTGCCGCTTACGTCGCCGTCTATGGCTCGCGCGTTCCAGGATGGTGGGTACGCGACGGGGCATTTCGGCAAGTGGCATCTCGGCGGCGGTCGCGACGTTGGCTACGAAGTCGGAACCACTGCCGGTACGAACGTCACGGCGCCGCGCATCGTCGACTATGGCTACGACGAAGCCTGGACGCAGTTCGAGGGCCTCGGCAATCGCATCATCAACGTCGAACCGTACGGCGGCACGGCGGCGGGCGTTACGACTCAGCCCAGCAACTATTTCAACGGCCTCAACCAGCAGAGCGACGCCCGCGGTACGGGCGGCGGCCTGGATGAAATCGTTTACCTCGAACGCCAGTATAACGCGACGTTCATGATCGACCGGGCGATCGACTTTCTCGATCAGTCGAAGGCGGCCGATCCGAATCAGCCGGTCTTCATGAACGTCTGGCTCGACGAATCGCATACGCCGCACGTCCCGCCGGCGGCGCTACAGGCCAAGTACAACGCCCTCTATCCGAGTTTGCCGGCCGAGTCGCGCGATTATCTTGCGATCCTTGAATACGCCGACGAACAGATTGGCCGCCTGATCGATCACATCGACCAGCAAGGTCTCGGCGAAGAGACGCTCATTCTCGTGATGGCCGACAATGGCGCCGTCGGGGCGAACGCGAACAGCATCGGGTCGAACGGGCCCTTCCGCGGTTCGAAGGGCTCGATGTTCGAAGGGGGCTTCCGCGAGCCGCTGATCGCTCGCTGGACCGGCAATGTTGCCGCGGGCCGGACCGACGACGACACAGTCATTTGGGGCGCCGACATGTTGCCGACGCTGCTCGGGATCGCCGGCGTCGACGCACAGGCGGGCGCTGCGTTCGATGGCGAGAACATGAGTCAGGCGTTGCTCAGCGGCCAATCGCAGACGCGCACGACGCCGCTGTTCTGGAATATGAACCGCGGCACGGAAGATCGCCACGTGAACCCGAATCCCGCCGGCGCAGGCGCCAACGGCCAAGAAGCCTTTGCGATTCGTTCGGGCAATTGGAAGCTGCTGCTCAACGCCGACGGCACGGCGCCCGAACTCTACAACCTCGCCAACGACGTCGGCGAGACGAACAATCTCGCTACGTCGCAGCCTGCCGTCGTGCAAGATCTCGCGAGCCAAGGTCTCGCGATTCGCTATTCAACGCCGTCGCGGAATCTGCCCGACACGGCGACGCCGATCGTGCGGCTCAAGGCGCAAGACCTCGCTGCACTCGGCAACGGCGCTCCGGTCGGTGCGTGGAGCGATTCGGCCACCGGCGATTCATTCAACGGCACGGTGTCGCAAGCGAACGCGGCGAATCGGCCGACGCTCGCCGCCGGCGCTCTGAACGGCAAGGCGGTGGTGACGTTCGACGGCGACGATGCGTTGCAATCATCGACTTCCAACTCGTTGCCGACGCCAGGACAGGGGATCACTGTCTTTGCCGTGACGACCAGCGATACTTCGGGCGCCACGGCGGAGCGGCTCGGCCAAATCGGCCGCAGCAACGGCGCCGCGGGTAGCGTCGCCGGTTTGGATGTTTCGAACACGCCGACAACGACCGCGAACGGCGGCGCCGGCTTCCGCTACAACGACGGTTCGTCGCTTTACGACACGCCGCTCGCCGATTCCGGATTTCACATCGTCGTGTGGCAAGTCGACGACGGGCAGGCCTATTCCGACGCCAAGCTGTTCGTCGACGGCACGCTGCCGGCCAACACGTTCACCGGCAGCGGCAGCACGACGCTGAGCACTGCCTTCAGCGGCAACGACCTCGAACTGTTGCTCGGCACGGGGCGGTCGGCGAGCGGCTCGTTGCTGACGACCGACTACTTCAGCGGGCAACTTGCAGAGTTCGTCGTCTTCAACGATCAGCTTTCGGTGGGGCAGATTAACCTCGTCGCCAACTACCTCAGCAGCGAGTACGCGCTGCCGTTCGCTTACGACACGACGCTTAACGTCTTTGATATCGACGGTCTCGCGTGGACGGGCGGCACGGCCAACTTCACGGCGGCGTGGAATGCCGGCAATGGTTCAGGCGGTCCCGCGCCGAATGCGACCAGCCCCTTCAGCGACGGCGGGCAGGCGCTGTTTCTCGGCAACGGCGGTACGGCGCAGTTCAACGATTCGACCGTGATCTCACCCACCGATCGCATTCAATCGCTGCGCGTCGGTACTGCTCATGCCGGGTTGATCATCGACAACGCCCAAGGCGACGGCACGCTGATCGCCTCGGGATCAAAGAGTCTCACCATCGGCAATGGCGCCGTGCCGACCGGCAGTAGCGAGACGGGCGACGTCATCGTCGGCGAAGCAGGGTACAACGGCGCCGTTACATGGGGGAGCAGCGGCACGTTGAAGATCGAGGGACGCCTTCGCATCGGGCAAGGAGGCACGGGCGTCTTCACGCAAACCGCCGGCACGGTGTCGGCGGGCGACGTCGGCGGCACGCTTAAGTTCCTTGGCGTCGGCAACGGCGCCGGCTCGCACGGAACTTACAACCTAAACAACGGCCGGCTGCAGACCGGCGGCGGACTGAGCGGCGTCGAACTCCGCCAGCTGCGCATTGGCGCGGCGGGGGGCGTCGGCGTGGTGAACGTTGGCGACGGCACGGGCGCTGCCGGCACGGCGCGGTTCGAGTCTCGCGACGATATTTTCGTCGGCCAGGACGGCGGCGACGGCACGTTGACGATCAAATCTGACGGCGCCATTGTGCTGCAAGGAAGCAACGCCGAATTCCACGTCGCCAATGCCAACGGCGCGACTGGCCTCGTGATGCAAAGCGGCGGCAGCGTCAGCACGCAGGCGATGTTCGGGGTCGCGACAGGCGCTGGCTCCTATGGCGAGTATCAACTCAGCGGCGGCACCGTCACGGCTTCGGGACTGTTGCGCATCGCCGCCACCGGTTCCACCGGAAAGCTGCAGGTGAGCGGCACAGGGTCGCTGACGTCGTCGGGAAACATCTATGTTGGCCACGGCGACTACGCGGGCTCGCAGGGAACGCTCGAACTCGTCGGCAGCGACGCTTTCATCCAAGTCGGCCGGCTGCAAAACGCCCTTGGCGTCGATGAAACAATCCGCTGGGTCGCCGATGCCGATGGCGTGACGCCGCTCAACATCGTCGGATCCGGCGGCGTCGAACGGGTGCAACTCCAAAGTCCGATCGAAGTCGCGGCGAACACCGGCGCCAACGGTCAGGGCAATCTCCGCGGCGACGGCATCGCGCTGTCGCTCGATCTGTCAGCGATCACTGTCAGCCGCACTGTCACGCTCGTTAACAATCTCACGACGCAGGCTGTTACCGGTTTCTTCGAGAATGGTCTGACCGGCAACCTTTACGAACAAGGTGAGCAGATTCTCGGCACCGGGTTCCACGGCACGGTCTCGATCAGCTACGTCGGCGGCACTGGGAACGACGTGGTGCTCAGCCTCGTCGCTTCGCCGTTCTCGCGTGCTGACTTCGATTTCGACGGTGACGTCGATGGGGCCGACTTCCTGGCTTGGCAGCGCGGTTACGGGCAAGCGACGCCCGGCGATGCCGACGGCAACGGGGTCGTCGATGCCGCCGATCTGGCGATTTGGAAAAACGAGTTCGGCTCGGCCGTCGTTGCCGCCGCGACTCCAGCAAATGCCACGGTCCCTGAGCCGAGCGGTTTGCTGCTCGCTATGATGGCCGGGTTGCTGCTGCAGCGATTCCGATCATCATATGTTGTGGAACTCGAGCATTAGCTCACTGGCGGGAAGAGCGTTCATGATTGGCATCTATCGTAAGTTCGGCGTTCGTTACTTAGCGCTCGCGCTGTCGCTCTGCTTGCTCGCTCCCGCCAGCGGATCGATCATCCTCAGCGAGATCATGTACGACCCCCAGAATGGCGCTGCCAATCGCGAGTGGGTCGAACTCTTCAACACAGGTAGTTCGTCGATCGATATCAGCGGCTGGCAGTTTGGCAAGCCGCTGGTCAATGCGTGGACCTCGGCCTTTCCAACCGGCACGACGCTCGGCGCCGGGCAGGCGCTAGTGCTCACGCCTAGCGCGTCGACGTTCGATGCCGATTGGGGAACCGGCAAGAACCGTCTGCAGGTTTCCAGCTTCCCCGCATTGCCGAACGATCCGAACACCAACGTCAACAACGCGACAATCGCCATCCGCAACAACCTGGGCGTCGTGCAAGACACGGTCGTCTATCGCGACGGTTCCGGCTGGCCGACCACCAACGGCAACGACGGCAACAGCATCTATGTGCTGCCGCAGTATCTCAACAGCACGGCGAACGACTCAGGCGCCAATTGGAAGCCCTCTTCGCAAGGTCTCTACGGCGCCTACTGGCGTGGAGCCGGCGGCGACAGCGAGAACCACGCCTCGCCCGGCTACGTTGCGACGACAGTGCAGCCGAAATTCGCCCCTTCGCCGGACGCTGTTTGGTCGATGGTCGTCGTCCCCGACACGCAGAACTACGTCGCCCGGCCAAACGATACCCACATCTTGCAAAAGCAGATGGATTGGATCGTCGACAACAAGGAGGCGTTCAACATTCAGGTCGTGCTGCAAGAAGGCGACATCGTCAACCAAAATAGCAGCACTCAGCAGTGGCAAGCCGCTCGCGAAGCCTTTAGTACGCTGAATGGCGTCGTGCCGTACATCATGGCGACTGGCAACCACGACTATGGATTCTTCAATTCCGAGACTCGCGACACAAAGTTCAACACGTACTTCAAGGCGACCGACAACCCGCTCGTCGACCCGGCGAAAGGGGGCATCCTCAAAGGGACGATGGTTCCTGGCGAGTTGCAAAACGCCTCCTACGAGTTCACGGCCCCCGATGGCCGGAACATGCTGATCTTCTCGCTCGAATTCTGGCCGCGTGACAACGTGGTCGACTGGGCCAAGGGGATCGCCCAGCAGCCGCAGTACGCCGATTCGACGGCCGTGCTGCTGACGCACTCGATTGTTAATTCCGGCGACGGCTACTGGAGCACCAACGAAGATTCTTACCTCATGGAAGGTGGGAATGACGGCAGCGACCTCTGGAACAAGCTTTTGAAGCCGGCGGGTAACTTCGAGATGACCTTCAACGGTCATATCGGCGGCGACCAGGTCGGCTATCGCGTCAACAAGAGCAACTCCGGTGACGACGTCCATCAGATGCTCATCAACTCGCAGTTCGAAACCAATGCCGGCAACGGCTGGATGCGGGTGCTGGAGTTCCTCGCCGACGGCGAAACGGTTCGCGTGAGCACCTACTCGCCCCACTTCGATCTTTACCGGACGAACGCGGCGAACCAGTTCGATATCACGATTTCGCCGCTGACGAATCCGGAATTCGCACTGGTTTGGAACAACAATAGCGGCGTCGCCACCGCGGTGACCGATGGCTTTGCGACCGGCAACGGCAGCGGCGGCGTCGGCGTTTCGCCAGCGAGCCCTTGGGCCAGTCCGTACAACACCGGCACGCAAGAGCTCGTGCTCGGTTACAACGGCATCGCGACGGTCACCGGCAACGCCAGCCGCACCATCGGTGCGATGCGCGTCGGCACCGATCAAGCCGATGCGATCATCGCCGGCCGCAATGGCAACGGCACGTTCAACGTGAACGCCAACGTGAATCTGACGGTTGCCAGTACTGCCGATAGCAGCGGCGACTTCATCGTCGGCGAAGGGGGCTATGCCGGCATCGTCAATTGGAATAGCAACGGCACGCTCGACGCCCAGGGCAAATTCCGCGTGGGGCAGGGGGGCGTTGGCACATTCAACCAGAACAGCGGCGTCGTTAGCGGCGGCACCTCGACGGGGACGCTCAAGTATCTCGCGATCGGCGTCAACTCGGGCGGCGACGGCGAGTACAACCTCAACGGCGGTACGCTCCGTCCCGGCGGCGGGCCGACAGGGCCGGCTGATCGGCAACTCATCATCGGCGACGTCACCGCGATCGGCGTGCTGAATATTGGGAACGGCGTTGGCGCCGCGAACTCCGCGCTCGTCGAAACCGACGACGACGTCATCCTCGGTCGCGGCGGCGGAGCGGGCGCGATCACTGTCGCCGCTGACGGCCGGCTCGCGATGGTCGGCAACGGCGCCGCGCTCGTTGTCGGCGCCGACGCCGGCAGCGTCGGCATGGTGATTCAATCGGGCGGCGCGGTGTCGATCGACGGCGAACTCCAAATCGGCGCCGACCTTGGCGCCGTTGGCAAGTACACCGTCTCCGGCGGTAGCACCGTGAGCGCCGCCGATGGCGCCGGCGCTCTGCTCATCGGCCGCTCCGGCGGCGAGGGGACGCTCCGCGTCGAAGGGACGGGCAACTTCCGCCATCAAGCCGAAGCCTTTATCGGCAACGTCTCGAACTCCGCCGCTCGGGGACGCTTGGAAATTATCGGCAGCCAAGCGCACGTGCAGTTCGGCCAGTTGGAGAACGCCGTCGGCGGCGAAGCGGGCGTCAGCGAAGCGATCAAGTGGCAAGCCGACGCTGGCGGCGTCGCGTCGCTGGTGATTGACGGCAACGGCTTCCTCGCTGCCAATAAGGTGCAGTTGCAAGATCCGCTCGAAGTCGCTGCGAACACCGGAACGGGCGTTTTGCTCTCCGGCGACGGCATCGCACTCGAACTCGACCTGTCGGCCTTCACGATGAGCGCGACGCTCATGCTGATCGACAACCGCACTACCGAAGCGATCACTGGGTTCTTCGAACGGGGCGACTCGCTCGACCTTTACGAAGAGGGCGCGGCGATCCTCGGCACCGGTTTTAACGGCACGGTGCACATCAGCTACGTCGGCGGCACGGGCAACGACGTTGTGTTGAATCTTGTCGCCGGCTCGCTCAACAACGCCGACTTCAATGCTGACGGCATCGTCGACGGCGCCGACTTCTTGCAGTGGCAGCGGAATGCCGGCCTAGCGACTGGCGCTCAGCTTAGCCAAGGCGACGCGAACGGCGACGGAGCGGTCGACGCCGCCGACTTGGCCGTTTGGAAAGAGACGTTCGGCACGACTGGCAACGCGCAAAACGCAGCCGCCGTTCCCGAACCGACCGCTGTTTGCTTGATGCTTAGCAGCCTCGCCGCCGTCGCCGCCATCCGCCGCAAGCGGTAGCTACACTGCGTTTGCATTCTAGCCCCGGGCTCCGCCCGGGGGTCGGTTACCATTCCGGTCGGCACTGTCGCGCGCAGTGCAACCCCCGGGCGGAGCCCGGGGCTAGGGGGCTCGCTCAACGATTTCTCGTTGAAGGCGAAAGTTGGCGACATTCACCGGCGCTTCCGCCAGCCAGCGGCGGCGAGTGCTATGAAGCAGATCACGAACGTACTCGGCTCTGGCACGGCCGTACTGGCAACGCTGCTCGCCGCCTGCCCAAACGTCTGTCTCCACAATTCCAGCCCCGCCGGATCGCCGAAGTCGCGTTGCCACACAAGAAAGTCGGCGCCGTCGACGATCCCGTCGCCATTAAAGTCCGCCGAAGCGGGCGCGGCCGTGAGTTGCAGCACGACGTCGTTCCCCGCCGAGCCGACGCCGCTCGCGCCGAGATACGAGATTGTCACCGCGCCGTTAAAACCGGTGCCGAAGATCGTGGCGCCTTCGCCGTATAGCATGCCAGTCGAGCCATTTTCGAAGAAACCCGTGACCGGGGCGGTCGAGCGATTGTCGATGAGCGTGATCGTTTGCGTTCCGGCGAGCGCCGCGAGGTTGAGTTCCAACGCGACGCCGTTGCCAGTGATCGAACCGCCGGAGCCGACATTCGCCGCCAATTCCGCGAGGCTCTGCAGTTGCACCGGCTGAGCAGTCATTCCTGCCGGCGTTACGACCAGCGGCGTGATGCCCGCTGCATCGGCTTGCCAGGAGATTGTTTCGCTGCGGTCGCTACCAGTCGCGTTGGCGAGTTCGCCAATCTGCACGCTCGCGCTGCTGCCGACAAGTTCTAGGCGGCCACCGCCACCGCCTTGCGCGCCGCCTGCAAGTGTGAGCGTGTCGCCATGCGTTACGATTGCCGTGCCTTCGACTCGCAGCGTCCCTGTGGCGCCGTCGCTGCCAAGTGCAAACGCCCCGCTGCCCCCAGGGGCCAACGCCAGCATTCCGCCGCTTAGGCGGTAACGGGCGCTGCCTGTGGCGCCGGCGCCTATCGTCAAACCGGCGCGGTAGGCCAGCGCTCCGCGGGTCTGCACGACATCGCCGCTGCCGAACTCGCCCACTCGCAGCCGGCCCTGCGCGTCGAGCGTTCCGGTGCTGTTCCAGTTAAGCGTCCCTTGAAAGCCCCCTTCGCCGACGACCAAATCGCCGGAGGTGTTCCCACTGTTCGATAACGCCAAGCTGACGCTACCGCTGACCGTCAACGTGCCATCGCCGTTGCGGCCGGCGATGAAGCCGCTCGCCACGTCGGTGCCGATGCGGAGCGACCCTACCGTGCGGCTCGCGCTGCCGGAGAACGTCGCCTTGCCGCCGTAGCCGACGATGAGCGTCGGCACTCCGCTCTCCCACGGGCTCACCGGGAAAGAACCGACGCCCAGGCTGCCGTTGCTCGTCGCGAAGCCGTCGGTCATCGCAACGGAGGCGCCCGAGTTGCCGTTCCAGACTAGCGTCGGCGTTGCGTCGAGGAGCTCGAGAACGCTCAACAGCGGGTGATGATCGGATGCGACGTTCGTCGTCGCGTTGACGATGAACTGGCTGCGCGTGACGACGTTCCATTGCAGCGAGGAGCGCGCGAAGATGTAGTCGATCTGGTTCGCGCGATTCTTCCCCGAGTTGGCGATGTTCGTAACGTCGGTCCACTGGTTCGCGAGCGTGTTGAACGCGGTCGAGCCAGGATTAAAGTTCATGTCGCCCGCCAGAATCGATGGGACGGCGGAAGTCGACACGAGGTCGTTGATGTAGCCGGCCGACGCGATTCGTCCTGCGCTGCTGTCGTGCATCAAATGCGTGGCGAAGAACTTAAACTCGGTCGTCGTCGGGTTGGCGTCGACCGATAGGTTGAGCTCCAGCACCGCGCGGGCTTCGACGTTGTCGGGATTCGGCAGCGCCCGATTGACGGTGCTGACGACGCTAATACTCGGCTTCACGAGCACGCCGTTGCCGTAGCCGCCGCCGTCGAGATTCCGCGCCTTGCCGAAGAAGCTGGTCATCCCGGTCAACTCGCCCAGGCGAGCCACTTGATTGACGTTGTTCGTCCGCGGGACGTCGTTGTCGACCTCCTGCAACGAGACGATGTCGGGATTCGCGGCGGAGATGACGCTCGCCAGGCGGTTCAGGTTGAGGACGCCGTCCTTCCCTTCGCCGTGGTGAATGTTGTAGGTGAGTACCCGCAAAATCGCGGCGTCGGCCGAGGTCGCCGCGCCCGCGGTGAACGCGGCGAAAAGTGCCAATCGTCGAAGCATCAAACCAATCCGCCCATCTTCATTCCGCAGCCAGGCCGCCCTGCCATCGGGTAGCCGCGATCCACCTCGAATGCCGCGTCCAGCCCGACTGTGCAGCCGTACTACTTAGGATTAACCGCACCAGCTCCGCTGTTACTCAAATTCTCCCCAGAATTTAGGAATGCTTCGGGTGTGTTAAGTCTTTTGTGCGTATGAGCTTACGGTTGTTCGTGAGGGGCGTTGTTACCGCTGGTAGCGGATTCGGGGAAACCTTTCCGCGTCGATTGATAAATATTCCGGTACAGGGCGCGAGACGGCGAGTCTCGGAATCGCATTCAAACCTCCCCGCGAGGCCCTGTCGTCAGGCGGCGTCACTCATTCATTTGTCCCATCGAAGCTAGGCGGCATCCCGATTTCTCCGCACGGCGCTCTGCTGGAGCGCCGCACGCCAGCCCTTCTCGAATGCGATTCGAGCGAGGCGCTCCCACGGGAATCGTCAGCTTCGTGGTCGACGCCGCATTTCCAGTTTGATCAGACCGTCGAAGCGTAGTCCGTCAGAGCAGCAAGGAGAGTCCGTCGTGAGAGCCAGCAACGCCCTCGTCAAGCTTTTGTCCGCCGCCGCCCTCAGCGCGTTCACGGCGCTGCCTGCGGAGGCCGTATCCCTCTATTGGCAAGGAACAACCGGCACGCTGACCGATGCGACTTACTCCGACGGCGTGACGACTGGCTTAGCGCCCACGTCGGCCGACGTCGCCTTCTTCGGCAACAATGGCGTCGCCAGCGTAGCGACTCCCGGCACCGTCGAATTGAGCCGTCTGCGAATCGGCCACAATGAGGCGACGGGCGGCGGCACCGGCGAAGTGACGGTGAGCAACGGCGCCGTGTTGAGTCTCCTCGGCGGAGCTGCCGGCACCGACAACGCCGGCCTCACGGTCGGAAATTCCCGCAACGGCACGCTCGTCATCGACGGTGCCGGCACAAGCGTCACTTCCAACCGGCTGATTGTCATCGGCAACGCGAACAGTCAGGCAACTCGAACTGGTACCGTTCGCATCACTAATGGCGGTGCGCTCACGGCGACCGTCGGCAACATCCAACTCGGCTACGGCGCCACCAACGGCCAGCAGGGGCATCTCATCGTCGAGAACGGCACGGTGACCGCCATGAGCGCCGGCGCTCAGCTGCTGATTGGCGATTCGACCGCCACGTCGTCCTTCACGCTGAACGCTGGCACGGTGCAAATCAACGCCGCGGTTGAAGTCGCTACTTCGAATAGCAAGACCGGGAATGCGTCGAGCTTCACCATCACCGGCGGGACGTTCTCCAGCGGGTTGGCGTTGACCAACAACTTCTTCGTCGGGCGCGGCGCCAGTACGGGCGCTTCGTTGAACATCTCGGGCGGGACGATGAGCGTCAGCGGACGGCTCCTCATGGGCGCCGGTACGGCGACCGGCGTCGTTGGCAATCACACCGGCGGGACGCTCAGCGTCGGCAGCGACTTCCGCGTCGCAGACAACGCGACTGCTGGCGCGACGACTGATTCGACCTACAACCTGAGCGGGACCGGCATTCTCAACTCCGCCAACGGCGGCATCATCGCTCGCCAAGGAACGGGCAAGTTCCTGCAAACCGGCGGACAAGCCAACTTCAATGGCGCGCTCTCAATCGGCGCCCGCGAAACGGCGGCCAATCCGGCGAACGGCTTGTACAAGGTCAGCGCCGGGACGTTCAAAGCAGGCGCCAACACGGGTGGCACCGGCTTGAGCATCGCTCCGAACGGCGTCGGCGAGTTCCGCGTTGTCGGCGATGACTCGACGATCGACGTCCTCGGCAACCTGCTCGTCAACAGCACTGAAAATGGCTCCGGCACGCTCGCGTTCGAATTTGAAACAGGCGATCAGCTCTCGCGAGTCAACGTCGCCAACGCCGCGACGTTCAGCGCCGGCTCAAAGCTCGTTCTAGACGTCGCGAACGCCAGCCCGACGCAAACGTCGTACGACTTGCTAACCGCTCAGACGATCACCGACCTCGGGTTGGAGTTTACTGCCCCGGTAGGCTGGAACTTCCAGATCGTCTCCGGCGGCGCCGGGCAGATCTTGCGGGCCTTCTCGGGTTCGACGCCGACGCTGCCTGCGGACTTCAATGACGACGGCTTCGTCAACGCCGCCGATCTTGATATCTGGAAGCAAGCTTACGGCACGACGACCGCGGGCGATGCAAACGGCGATAACGTCACCGACGGCGCCGACTTCCTCGTCTGGCAGCGGCAATTCGGCACGACGCCGATCGCGGCGGTTGCAGCCGCAGTGCCAGAACCGGCGACGCTGTCGACGATTCTCGTCGCGAGCTTGATCGTCGCCGGTTCGCGTCGGTTGACTGCCGCAAAGCGTCGTCTGGCGTAGTTCGGAGTTGACGGGCCTCGCAACGGTGCAGAAGAGCTTTGCAGCTAAACTCGGAAAGCTGTACCTCAGGTCGCTATTTGGAGGGCGTCTGCGCTGGAGGGTCCGAGTAAATTAGCTCGTCTTGGAAGCCAAGCGTGTCCGGACTTTCGCCCACGAGTACCGCAAGGAAGTCGGTCCAATACGCATACTTCCTAACTTCGTCTTTCGATTTGCCGTTACTCGACAAATCGAAGGCAGCTTGACGGCGGCCCCTGTCAGTTTGAGGCACATAGTCGTGTGGCGCCGGTGGAAGACGATACAGGCGAATCGACGTAAGCTCACACGAATCCAAAGTTCCATCTACAGATGGCTTCAGGCCCGTTAGTAGCAGGTAGGTGGCATTGGGCCACTGAAATCGAATCCAGCCGTATAAATCTCCTTGGGGGCCGTGGGTTCCGCTAAGGAACGCAACGTGATTTTGCCCGCACACTGTGATGGCATCTTCAAAGGTTTGGCCACAATTTAGCTGTTTGACCGAATGCTCGAGCTCCGCCTCTTGCCAGAGGAACCGGCCGGCCCAATAGAACCAAGCCAGTACCGCCACCGCAGTGAACGCGACGAGCAAGCTCCTGAGGCTGAAACGAATTCGCCAGCTCTTCCGTGTGGCATCCATAGCACCGCCTAAAGAGACTCTTGTAAACGCCAATCGGCCGTCGCGAACAGCTCAGCGGCGTCACCGAGATCCGAAGGCGGCATTCTATCCCGATTCCGGAGGCTGCGCACTTAGGCGGCATCGACCCGACGTTCGGCTGCACTTTCAATCAAACGCCTGTACCCAGATTGGCCGCCATTTATAGGCGTTCAGGCGCCAAGTCGTGCAGAGATCCCGCCGAAAGTCCGAACATGAAGCGGAACTTAACTGCGGCTCACAAGAGGTTCAGTTGGCAATCGTAGGATTGGGTGAGCGTTGAATTGGCAACGCTCGCTCGAACCGAAGGAGATTGCCATGTCTGCCGACAAGTCACGCCTGTTCTCGATCTATCGAGGTTCAGATGCGATCGTCAGCCTGGCGTTGGCCACGCTGATCGCCGGCATCGTCATCGCTGCATGCCGCTGGACGACGCACGTCATGTCGTTCGACCGCGCGGAACTCGACGGCATTGCGTTCCTGGCAGGGATTTATTGGATCCTGTCGGTCGTCGGTTACTTCGTGCCGCGGGCCGCGAAGCCGTCGCGTTCACGGATTGAATCGGCTCGATATGCTCAGCTGGAACGCCCGGCCGCTCGCTCGGTGCGCGCGGCGATGGTCGAAGCGTAGCGCCGCCCGATCAGGCGGCGTACTCTTCGGGAGTGCCGAGTACCGACAGCGCATACCCCGCGCGGACTACTGAGGCAGCGGCTGAGCGGGCGCGCTATTCTGCGCGGCGTCGCGCGGATCGCCGGGGATCTTCAGTTGAATGTTCGGCAGCGGGGCCGCCGGATCAGGCAACGTCGGTTGCGGGGCGGCGGGAGGAAGCACTTCCTCCGCCGGCTTTAGTTCCACCGGCTGCTCAAGGATGATCTCAGGCGGCGGCAGCGGGATCGGAATCTGCACGCCAGTCACCGGCGCCACGCCGCCGCCGAGCGCCTGGTAGGCGTTGACGATCGCGGCCAGCTGCTGCTGCTTCGTTTGGATCATCACCATTCTCGCTTCCATCAGATCGCGTTGCGAGAACAGCACGTCCATGTACTCGACGCGAGCACTTTGGAACAACTTCGTCGAGTTATCGACCGACGCCTCGAGAGCTCGCAGTTGCTCTTTCTTGATCTCGATGCTCTTGCCGTAATTCTCGACCTTCGACAGCCGGTTGACGACTTCGGTAAACGCCGTGAGCACCGTCTGCTGATAGTCGTAAATCGCCTGCAACTGCTTGGCGTTGGCGGTAAGGTAGTCGGCCTGAATCGCTTTCTTGTTGAGGAGCGGAGCGATCAGGTCGCCGCCGACGCCATAGACCAGCGAGTCGGGGCTGTTGAACAGATAACGGGTGTTGAACGCCTCGTACCCGACGCCTGCCCGCAGGTTGAGCGACGGATAGAACCGCGCCCGCGCGACGCGCACGTCGAGCCCGGCCGCTTGCAGTTCACGCTCGGCCTGACGGATATCGGCTCGGTTCTGCAGCATCTGGGCAGGGAAGCCAACGCTGAGCGCCTGCAATTGGAGATTGAGGAACTTCGCCGAATCTCGATCGACGTACTGCGGGAAACGACCGAGCAGGAAGTTGATTTTGTTCTCGACCTCGATGATCTCCTGCTTAACGATCAGCTTCTCGCTTTGGTTCTTGCGAACTTCCGCTTGGAACCGCTGGACGCCGAGTTCGGTGTCGCGGCCCGCCTCTTTCATGTTTCGCGACATGTCGAGGCTTTGTTGCTGGATGGCAATGGTTCGGTCGAGCGCTTCCATCCGGTTGTCGAGCGCCATCAACTCGTAGTAGTTCTCAGACACTTCGGCGACGAGCCGGGTGATCATGTAGTTCTGACCATCCTGCGTGCCGAGGTACCGCAACGTCGCGGCGTCGCGAGCGTTGCGCAGCTTTCTCCAGATGTCGATTTCCCACGTCACGTCGGCGGCGACGAGGAAGTTCGGCAGCGGCTCGGGGAAGTTCTTGCCCGGGAACGGCTGCAGCTGATCCTCGACGGCGCCTTGCGGCGTGAAGAGACTCGGCTTCTCCAAGTCCGCGCTGGTCCGCAGGCCGACAAACGGCAGATAAGAACCGCGCCGCGCCAAAATCTCGAAGTTGGCGATCTGAATGTTCTGGTTGATGATCTTCAGTTCCTGGTTTCCGGCAATCGCTTGCGCGATCAGGCCGGAGAGCACCGGGTCGTTGAAGAATTCTTCCCAGCCGAGCATTGCCGTGCTTTCCTGCGTGGCAACGCCGTTGAAATCGCACGGCAACGGGGCCGCCGGCTGGGCCTTTTGCAGCCCAGGGATGCAGCACCCTTGCACCGACAGCACGAAGCCCAGGCCAACCGCCAAGGCGCGTACGCGCTTCTTAATGGCCTTCGCGCTCGAAGAGTTCGCTGAGCGGTTCATCGTGTTCATCCCTGATAAGTTTCTTTCCGTCGGCTACCATGCCGAACAGATAGTACAGTCCTGGAATCACGAGGACGCCAATGACCGTACCGATGAGCATGCCGCCGACGGCCGTCGTGCCGATCGTGCGGTTACCAATGGCGCCAGGTCCAGTCGCTCGAACGAGCGGAATCAGACCGGCGATAAAGGCGAACGAGGTCATCAAAATCGGCCGGAACCGCAGCTTGCCGCCTTCCAGCGCGGCGTCTCGAATCGAGAGCCCTTCCTGGCGTCGCTGCACGGCGAATTCAATGATCAGAATCGCATTCTTACCTAACAAACCGACCAACATGACGAGACCGATTTGGGCGTAGACGTCGTTCGCCAAGCCCAACGCCTTCAAAAAGGCGAACGAACCGAACAGACCGATCGGCAGCGAAATGATCACCGCCAACGGCAGCATAAAGCTTTCGTACTGACCGACGAGCACTAGGTACACGAACATCACGACGATCAGGAAGATGTAGACCGCCGTGTTGCCCTTGCCCGCCTCGTCGTACGACAGACCTTGCCAGCCAATGGCGAACCCGCGCGGCAGCACTTCGGCGGCGACTTCTTGGATCGCTTTGATCGCCTGACCGCTGCTGTAGCCCGCTGCCGGAGCGCCTTGGATGGCGGCCGTCGTGTAGAGGTTATATCGGGTGATTTCGTTGAGTCCCTGCTTCTTTTCAATCTTCATGAACGCAGAGTAAGGAACCATCTCGCCTTCGTCGTTCTTGACGAACATATTTTCGAGATCTTCCGGCATCCGGCGGAATTCCGGCGCGGCTTGGACGTACACTTTGAAGAACTGTCCGAAGCGGACGAAGCCTTGTTCCCACGTGCTGCCGACGACGATCGACAGATTGTTCATGGCGTCGGCGATCGACACGCCCTTTTGCATGGCGACGTCGTTGTCGATGACGATCTCATACTGCGGATAGTTGCTGGCGAAGAACGTGAAGAGTCCCTTCAACTCTTTACGCTTCGAGAGCGCTTCCATGAACTTGTCGGTTACCTCGCCCATCAGCGTGTAATCGTTGCTATTGGTCTTGTCGAGCAAGTTCAGCGAGAAACCGCCAGCGGCGCCGAAGCCTGGCACGGCGGGCGGTTCGTAGAACTCAAGCTTGACGTTCGAGATGGCGCGACCCTTCTCTTCGAGCTCCTCGATAATTTGCTTCGAGGTCAGCTTCCGCTCAGCCCACGGTTTCAAGTTGATGATGCAGGTACCGGCGTTCGAACCGCGACCTTCGGTGAGCACTTCATAACCGGCGAGCGACGAGACCGAGGTGATCTCGGGAAGCTCTTCGCACACCTTCTGCAATTCATGCGACTTGGCGTTGGTGTACTCCAGCGTCGAGCCTGGCGGCGTCTGAATAATGCCGTAGATGATGCCCTGATCTTCCAGCGGAATGAACCCGGTCGGCAGCACCGTATTGACCATCACAATGCCGACGCAGAAGGCGCCGACGATTAGCACCGTGAGGAAACGAAGCGACACGATCCGTTGCAGGATGCCCACGTAGCCGCCGGTAATCTTCTCGATGCCGCGGTCGACGAGACGCAGCACCATCGCGAGCGGACTGCGCGAGGGCTTCTTATGCGGATCGTGCGGCTTGAGCAGCATCGCGCACAGCACCGGCGTCAGAGTCAGAGCGACGACGCCGGAGAGCACGATCGACATCGCCATCGTCAAACCGAACTGGCGGTAGAACACGCCGACCGGCCCGGTCATGAACGTCACCGGAATGAACACCGCCGTCATCACCAAGGTAATCGCGATGATGGCGCCGCTGATTTCGTGGACCACTTCCTTCGTCGCCGAGTAGGGCGAGAGGTGCTTTTCATGCATTTTCGCATGCACCGCCTCGACCACGACGATGGCGTCGTCGACCACGACGCCGATCGCCAGCACGAGCGCGAACAGCGTAATCAGGTTAATCGACATGCCGAAGGTCAGCATGAAAAAGAACGTACCAATGAGCGACACCGGCACGGCAAGCGTCGGAATAAGCGTCGAGCGGAAATCGCCGAGGAACAAGTACACCACCAACGCGACGAGGATAAACGCCTCGAACAGCGTATGGAGCACTTTCTCGATCGATGCTTCCAAGAAGCTCGAAACGTCGTAGCTGACTTCGAAATTCATTCCCGGCGGGAACGACGCTTCTTTGATCTCCTCGAGCTTCTCCTTCACCTTCTCGATAACTTCGGTGGCGTTCGAGCCGGGAGACTGCTTCAGCACGATCGCCGCGGACGGATTTCCGTCGATGTCGGAATACAAGTCGTAGAACGAAGAACCCAAGGTCACGGTGGCGACGTCCTTGAGCCGCAGAATTTCACCCTTGGGATTCGCACGCAGGATGATATTTGCGTACTGTTCCGGTTTGTCGTACCGTCCCACCCAGGTGAGCACGTATTCGATCGTTTGCGACGTGCGCCCCGTCGCCTGTCCGAGGCGTCCGGGCGAACCGATCATGCTTTGCTCGGCAATCGCCTCCATGACGTCTTCGGCAGAGATATTGTAAGCCCGCAGGCGGTCGAGATTCAGCTCAACGCGCATTGCATACGCGCGATTGCCGAGGATCGTCGCGCGGCCGACGCCTTGAATGCGCTTGATTTCCGGCAGGATGTTAACGTTCGCGTAATTGAACAGGAAGTTCTGATCGACCTTCTTGTCGGTGCTATACACGTTGACGTACATCAACATGCTCGCCATGTTCTGCATGACGATGATGCCTTCCCGCTCGACGATCGGCGGAAGGTTGTTCTTCACCGCTTGAATGCGGTTATTGACGTTCAGCACCGCGACGTTTGGATCGGTTCCCGGCTCGAAGACGATTTGGATCGTCGCTTCGCCGGCGCTGGTGGCCGAGGAAGTGATGTACCGCATGTCCTGAACGCCGTTGATGGCTTGTTCCAGGATGATGAGCACCGAGTCGACGAGCACTTTCGCGCTGGCGCCCGGGTACGAGACCGCGACGACGACGCTCGGCGGCGCGACGGACGGGAACTGCGAAATCGGGAGCGAATTAATCGCCAAGCCGCCCATGAATACAATGAGCAGCGAGATAACGATCGCTAGCGCCGGTCTGTGAAGAAATTTTGCGAACATCGCGATTGGCGCCTATTCTGCCTTAAACTTCAAATGAGAGAGAGCTTCTTCCGGTGGAATGAATTCGAACTCCACTTTTTCGCCGTCGCGAACCTGCCGAATTCCCTCGAGAACGATCTTGTCGCCCGGGTTAATGCCCTCCTTCATGACGTAGATGTCCTCCATCTCGTTCTTGACTTCGATTTCGCGCTGATGCACGATGCCGTCATCTCCGACGATATAAGCGTAGCGCTTCGCGAGAATCTCGAACGTCGCCCGTTGCGGAATCACGACTGCGTCTTTCTCGACGCGCTTAAGCAAAATGGTTCCCGTTTGGCCGTACCGTAAAACGCCGGTCGGGTTCGGGAAGTCAGCTCGGAAGGCAATGTTGCCGGTCGTGTTGTTGAAGTCGGCCTCGATGGCGCCGATGACGCCCGGTTCGTGAAACTGCTGGCCGTTCGCCAACATCAACTCGACCTGCGCTGGCGCGGTCCCTTCAGCTACTTCGGCTTTGTACTCGAGGTACCGCGCCTCGGGGACGTTGAAGTAGACCCACATCACGGCGTTGTCGGACAGCGTCGTGAGAATGTCTCGCTCTTCGATCAGGCTGCCTTGTTGTTCGTGCAGACGATCGACGATGCCGTCGAACGGCGCTTTCACGTCGGTGAAGTTGAGCTCGGCTTGAGCCAACTGCACCTGAGCCTTTGCTTTGTCGAGCTTTGCCTGCGCCAGCGCCACTTCCTGCGGCGAGACGACGTGCTGCTCGTAGAGCTTCTTGGCGTTGTTGAATTCAATTTGCGCGAGGTCCGCTTCGGCGATCTCGGCGTCGAGCTTCGCCTGATACAGCGTCGGGAGAATCTTGAACATCAAGTCTCCCTCTTTCACCGACTGACCTTCTTTGACCTTAATCTCTTGAAGGTAACCGCCTTCAAGGGCGCGAACTTCGATGTGCCGGCGCGAGCGAATCTGGCAGACGTAGCTCTGCGTCGTCGTCACGTCCTTCACCAGCGGGCTCGTCACGACAATCTTGTGAGCTTCTTCGTGATGGTGCTCCGGCTCATGACAGCCCGACAGGGCGACAATCAGCCCCAGGCTAACGGCGTAGTAGGGAGACAACTTCATAGGGCGTTCGATCTGGCTTGTTGCCTGCTGGGCGGCAGTCGGCAACCGTGGTGAACTAAATGGTTTGGTCTGTTGGCTCAGCCCGCTTTCGCGAGCGAGGAAACTTCGACTAGGCTTCCTGTCTTACCTAGTCCTTGCTAATTACTGCCGCCCGCTTCAGAAGGTTCGAGCGACGCTTGCGGAGCTACTTGCCTGGCGATAGCCCCTCGCGTCGACTCGATCCGACTTATCGTCATAATCGGAATTATTAGAGTCAATGATTTGACGAAGTGGCATTAAATCTCCTTAAGGTTCAAACGGGTGGTGTACGCACGTTTAGAACCCTAGAGGAATGCCCTTAATTTCGCCCTGGTTTTGCTAGCTGGAGGCGCTCACAGCGGGCTACCGCGTGGTACGCAGCTCGGCACGTGAACATGCCAAAACACCGCCCGGCGCGCCGCGGACGAGGTCGTTCGCCCTCAAAAGGGTTGCGCCGCCCGTCGCGAGCCACGCGGCCGCCTTATAGAAGTTACGCCTTGAGGCTGCGGCGGGTCGGCGCACGCCATGATGCTGTCTGAGATGTCATCAATGGAGCCACAGCACGGCGTAAGAAGCGGCCGCTTCTTACTTTTCCGCAAGGGCGTCGTTGATCCACGCTGCCGAGGTCCGCGCCGCATCGGGCGGTATGGCGTGCCCATCGACGGACGAGACGTGCAATTGGATATTTCGAGAGGGGCCTTTCGCGGCCGCCGAAAGCGCTCGCGCCAACTCAATTGCGCGATCGGTGCTCACACGTTCGTCTCGATCTCCGATCGAGATCCAAACTCCGCGATCTGCCAACTTGTCTGCGCACCGAATCAGCGAAAGGGAATCGAGCAGCGGGGAGTCTTGGGCGCCCTCAAATTCTCTGAGGGACCGCAAATCGGCTACTGGAATGTACGCCGCGACGCATTTCACGCGCGGGTCGGCGATGGCGAAGTGGCAGGCTGAAAAACCGCCCCGCGAGGTTCCGCAAGCGGCAACTCGCGCGGGATCGGTGTACTGCTCCTTGATGAGATAATCGAGGACGCGCGAGGCCCGAGTCGTGAACTCGTCCATGAAATTCTCGCCACCGTCGACGCGCTGGCGCCACCCTTTGATCTCCGCGGCTTCGCCCGGGCGACGCTGTTCTCCGTGGCAAGGGAGATCGAGGGAAACGCAGACGTAGCCTTGTTTCGCGAGGAAGTTCGCGGCTTGCCTGTATACATCGCTTCCCAACGTGTGTTGAGCGTCGAGCGCGAAGATGAAAAGCGTTGGCGCGGGCTTCGCAGGCTTCTTTCCCAGAATAGAAAAATTGACGCCGTCGGCAGTTGTCAGCGTTTGCACTTTGCCGGAAGCGACGTCGTCGGCATTAGCAGACTGGGCGCCGGCTAGGATCAGCAACGCGCAAATAGCAGGCCATGTAACGGATCGCAGCATCGCTGGGTACTCTTCGAGATGATATTTACGGAAGGCAACGATCAGCGATCAGGCCGTCGCGCGCGACAGTGCTAGTCTAGCAATGCGACGCCGAAACGCGACCGCCGCGAAGGACGCTGCAACTGAAGTTAGCCCGAGTCCCAGAGGTTCTGGAACCGCGATGCTGGGCGATGGGGAAGGGGCGGTGACGTGCTCCTGCCAAATCAGAAAATCAACGCCATCGACGTCGCCATCGCCATCGCCGTCTCCGGCGGCCGCGGTGGCTCCGCTGGATATGGGGAAGTTCGATTTCCAACGGTTAAGGTCTGCGGAGTTAACTTGGCCGTCGCCGTTGAAATCCCCTGGCGCCGTGACGGAGAGGGTGAGTATGTCGTTGTCGCCGAAGTTGGCGAGCTGATACGATCCCCCTCCCACGAGTTGCTCGATGACGACGCCATTCAAGCGTGCCGCCAGCGGCTGTCCGGCGAGCGCCGAGGTATCGACCTTGAGCGTGCCTTCAATCGTTTTCACATTAGAAGCGATGCCCAGTTCGAAAGACCAGTCGTTGCCCGTCAGATCGTAGCTGAGATCTCCCACCGAGTTTTGGCCGTCGCCCAGCCACAAGCTGAAACGCTTCGTCGTGACGAAACCGGCCACGACCAGCTCGTCCTGTAGATTCAACACTGGCTGCGGAATGCTGCCGTTGAGCAGTCGCGAGAGATACCACGATTCGCCTGCATTCTGTTGATTGGCGTCGGGGTAGCCGTGCGGCCAATTCTGCAATTCAGACGCTTCATTCACGCCGTTGTTGTTGAAGTCGACGTACTGTCCCGTGCCGCCAATGTGGACCGTAATGTTGTCGAATTCGCCAGGCGAGGTTGCCGCGGCGATGGCCGTGTCGCGGTACTTGGTGACGTTCACCGGCGGGCAAGTCGGTTCGTTTTGATTGACGAAGAGATGAATCTCGCTGTACGGATTGTTGGCGGAAGCCAAATTCGACGCCCGCGATTGGAAGCGATCTTGGATCGTGGCGTTGTTCAGCGCCGGGTTGCCGATGTCGGCGACCATCTGGCTGCGGTGCGACGAATCCGAGCCATTGGCGTACCAGCCGTTGACGGCGTCGTACCCATAGTCGCCCATGCCGAAGTAAGACGAACCGGCGCGGAAGTAGTCGGGAAACTTGGTAAGCGCCGACATCGCGTTGCCGCCGCCGCCGGAGTAGCCGGTGATCGAGACGTTGCTGGCATTCACGCGGGTAGGATACGTCGCCTTCACGTACTCGACGGCGTCGTAAATATCGTAGATCTCCACGCCCCCAGAATCGCGGACGCCGTCCGAGCCGTCGCGGCCGCGGAGCGAGACGCTAACGACGAAGAAGCCGGCGTCGCGCAATCGCTGGGCGTTCGCACGAACCTCGGCCGCTTTGCCGGTGCTGCCGGAGTAGCCATGCATCACGACGGCGATTGGCGCGCCGGAACGCGTCGATTCGTAATTCAGTTCCGCCTTCAGGTCGAGTTTTCCGCCAGCGTCGCTCGTTACCGACGACTTGTAGGTCATCGTCGACAAGATGGACGCTGCCTGCGTCGCCTGACCGCTCCACTGCAGGACCAGCGCGGCGGCTAGCGCGCGAAAACAACCCAGCGGTCTCATCAAAAGAATCTCATTCAACAAAGGGTGCGTATCGTCGCTGATTGCTTCTTACAAGTTCGCGAGCGAATTTCGTCTGGCGTCAATTTCAGGAGGCGATATCGAAGTCGACGTCCGCCGCGCCTGCTGGCGGGATTTCCACGACGGTCGTGCCATCGCTGAATTTCTTCGGAATGCGGTCGGCTGCGGGCTTCGGTTGCGGGCTGGTTCCGTCTTGCGTATCGCCCTTATCGAGACTGATGTAGACGTGATGCGAGCCGATCACGGCGCCGACGCTGTCCTCTTTGATGGTCCGAAGATCGTAGCGTCCCTCCGCGTCGGTGATGCCGAACGACGACGGCCCTGGCGCGATGTCGTCCGCAGACTTAGCGATTGGCTGGTACGTGACGCTCGCGCCGGCAACCGGCGTCGTCCCCTCCATGACGCGGCCGCGAACCTCGACGAGCGACGAACCGTCGCTGCAGCCAGTCCACGAGAGCAGTCCGAGGGTCAAGCCGTAGGCGACAAGCGTTTGAGAACGAAAGCGAGTCATAGGTAAATATAAAGTCATTACGATTGCGGGGCCGTTTAAGTCGAGTGCTGTCGAGTGCTAGGGAATGTTCGTCAACTCTTCGCCGGCAATCGTACTGGCTTCGCAGAGGACGTTCATGTCGATGTTGTCTGAAATAATACGAACTGATCCGTCGCACAGTGCGAACTGCAGTCCACCGGCGTGAAAGCTGCCCCAGCCACCTTTGCATGGGGTTTCGCCGCCGTCCCCGCCGACTTGGACGCAACGTTCGTAATCGGTAAGTAACATCCGAGATTGCGGCAGCATGGTCGACTTGTTGAAGCCGGCGTACGAGTAGCCCCAGAAAGTCTGTTGCCCGACGGTGGCGCCCGTGGTCGCCGACGCTTTCTCGCCAATAAGCAAGGTATTGCTCAAACCATCTGTAATCTGTTGCGGCTTGACGGCCTGATAGGGAATGTTGCCGACAGTGTGCAGCGGCCCCCGGTACGCAGCCGGCAAGGGAAACAATGAACCTGATTGAGCGGCGAGTTGAGCGCCCCACCAGACCTCGGCAAGAGTGTTGTCGGAGCGGCCGGTCACGCCGCGATAAGAGCTCGTGCGATACTGCAATCCAGAACCTGGCCCTGCGCTCGGCTTTTCAAGCTGATTGGCGCCGTCGTCGGTGGGGCAAGCGTACGCTGGAACAACCGACTGCGCGACTTTGAGATTTGCGAGGCTGGTCGCCTTATCGTTGTACATGCTCTGGTCGTAGGACGCATACAGCGCCTGCTGCTCAATCATCGGGAGTATTTCTATCGCCCAATTTGAGTAGCTGTACGCCGAACAGCAGGCTCCCGTCACGACTGCCCCGGGAGGGAGCGTTCGCTTCGCGGCGATATAGTTGTGAACGCCCAAGGCCATTTGCTTGAGGTTGTTGCCGCACTGAGAGCGACGCGCCGCTTCACGCGCCGCCTGAACGGCGGGCAACAACAGAGCGACCAACACTCCAATGATCGCAATCACCACCAAGAGCTCCACGAGGGTGAACCCGGCAGCGTGCGCTTTTCGGCCAATCTGCGACTTACGCAGTGAACTTGAATGGCTCAAGCAATTCATCACGCATTTCCTTAGCAGCTAAGTTTCCAAGAAGGCCATCTGATCTACCGGCGACGGCTAATGAAAGCCAACCCGACGATGGAGGCGAGCAGTAGTGAAGCAGGCTCCGGGACGGCAGCGATGCCAGACCCGGTAAAGTTGCGTTGCCAAATCAGGAAGTCGACGCCATCGACGTCGGCGTCGGCGTCGGCGTCGCCTTGGGCGACGGTAGCACCCGCCGCGATCGGGACGTTTGTCTTCCAAGCGGCGAGGTCGAGGGCGTTCACGCTGCCGTCGGCGTTGAAGTCGCCCGGAACCGCCGGGGCGACGAGGCTGGCCACCGTCACCTTGATGGCGCTCCCAGCGCCGGCGCCGTAGTCGAGCGTCAGCTTCACGCTATTCACGCCGGCCGGGCTATCGACGATGTCGTCGAACGACGCAAACGTTCCGGTCAGCGTCCCGCCGTAGTTCATCAGCGTGAACTGCTGTCCGACGCTCGGCGTCGTAGTGAACTTAATGCCCAGGGCGCCGTTCAGCGTGGCGTTGGTCGTCACGGCAATCGGGCTGATGCCTGCCCCAATGTCGAAGGCCAGCGTGGCGTTTGCGTTCTGCACGAAGTTGTTGTTGAAGTTGATCGTCGGCGAGCTGCCAATCACCTTGAAAAGGGCCGTCGCGTCGCCGGTTGCCGCGCCGTTGACGACGCCGCCAATCCCGTCCAGCGAGGTAATGCTGAGCGATCCGCCGCTGATCGAGTACGATCCGTTCGCTCCGGCAAGCGCGCCGATCACCATCGCGTCGCCCGCGGCCCGAACTGCGGTGACGGCTCCGGCGGTTTGCACGAACGTTCCGGTTCCCGTCCGCCCGACCTGAATGTAGTTGCTGGTGGTGACGGAGCCGCCGCTCATGTTAAAGGCGCCAACGCCGGCGAGCCCGACCACCAGCGGCCCGCCGAAGTCCATCGTGCCGCCGCTGAGATTGTAAGTGCCGTTCGACGGCGTTACGAACGATCCGCTGACAGCCGAGACGCCCAGCGTTACGCCGGTGCTCGCACTGGTGCCGTTATACGCTCCGCCTGTTTGCGTCACCGTTCCTGTGCCGCGACCCGTCGCGTCGCCCCAACCGACCTGCAAGCTGCCGTTGATGTTGAGCGTGCTGCCCGGCAATATTCGCAATAGTCCTGTCCCGCGGGCGCCAACGTAGTGGGCGCCAGTCGCCGAGGTCGTGAGGTTCGCGCCGCTGCGGAGCTCCAAACCGCCCTGGCTGGCGGTGAGCTCGCCGATGAGAAAGCGTTGGACCGCTACCGCGCTGTCGATATAGGGATAGTCCGTCACGCCATTCACCGAGTTGATGTACGGCAGATCGCCGGACCCTGGAACCGCGACGGGCGCATTGGCGTTGTCGACCCAATTGGCCGTCATGAAGTTTTGCGCTCCTACGTTGGCGCCGTAGTAGGCGTTTGCAGCGTGGGAAGCCTCGGCTCCGCACGCCATCGGCGCGGCGACGAGCAAGAGAAGTTTGCGGCCGATCTTAGGCAGAGAAGCGTGAATCATGAAGGATCTCCGAGTGCGAAATGAAGCGTGCGGATCGATTGACGACTGCGGTGCGGCTAGTGACGCACGGCTGCCCCGGCATGCATAGCGGCGACTCCGAATAGGCAGTTCGGAAGTCACAGCACCGCAGCCGCCAATCAGTATCAATCGTTCAAGGTTTCAGTCGGGCTCCTGCCCCCGCGTGAAGCGGCTCTTCGTGAGCCTGCTCGCATTACTTCCGGGCGAGAACTCCTCGCCGACAACTTAGCGCGGCGACGATCGCGCCGCATGCGACGAGCACGCCCGTCGCTGGCTCAGGCACCACGGTCAGCACGACCGCACTGTTGGTTCCCGTGCCGTAGTCAAGGCTCAAGGTAATCGTGTTCGGTCCCAGCGGGCCGTCGACGACGTTGTCGAACGTTCCGAAGGTTCCAGTGAGCGAACCGCCGTAGGTCATCACCGTGAATTGTTGGCCGGGGCTGGGCGACGACGAAAACAGGACGTTCAACGCTCCCCCGAGCGTCGCACTCCCCGTCATCGCAATCGGCGTGATGCCCGCGCCAATCGTCAGATCGAGATTCGAGCCTGCATACTGCTTGTAGTCGCCGGCGATCGCAATCGAGGTGGCGCCATTGCCGACGACTTTGAACGTTCCACTGGCAGTTCCCGCGACGATGCCGTTAGCAACTACGGCGGGGCCGGTCGTCGTCGTGACGCTGAGCGATCCGCCGCTGATTTCGTACTTGCCGACGCCGCCTGCCGCGGCGCCGATAACCATCGTGTCTCCCGACGCGCGATTAACCGTCAGCGATCCTGCCGTTTGCGTAAATGTTCCCGTGCCGGTTCGCCCAATCTGCAAGAAGTTGCCCGTCGCCACGGATCCGCCGTTCATATTGAACGTGCCGATGCCTGCTTGGCCCACGACGAGCGAGCTTCCAATATTCATCGTTCCCGCTTGCATGTTGTAAGTTCCAACCGAGGCCGCCAGCGGTCCGGCCGCAGCCGAGACTCCCAGAATCAGCCCGCCACTGGCGCCTGTTCCGTTGTAGGCGCCCCCCAATTGATTCACCGTGCCCGTGCCGTGCGCAGCCGTATCTCCCCAGCCAATGTTCAGCGGACCATTCACGTTAGCCGTGGCGCCCGGCTGGATTGTCATGATGCCTGTGCCGCGGGCGCCGACGTAGTGCGCTGAAGTTAGCGACGTGGTCAGCGTTCCGCCGGTGCGAATTTCCAAGCCGCCTGAGTCAGCTGCCTGGTCGCCAATCAAGAACCGTTGAACGGCGACGGCGCTGCTGACGTACGGATAGTTCACAGCTCCGTTGACGCCGTTGATGGTTGGCAGGTCCCCCGACCCCGGAGCCACGCCGCCGACCCAGTTGGCGCCGACGGTGAAGTTCTGCGCGCCCGCAGGATTCGCGTAGGTGATTGTCGCCGCCTCGCTCGCGTTGGGCGCCAGCGCCCAACTCAGCAAGGCTGCGCAGCCAAAACGGCGCGCGAGAACCAGGTTTGCACACAGCATTAGTCAATCTCCCTGAAGTCAATCGAAGTAGTTCTTCAAGCGATCATGGCGACGCGCACAAGATCGACCCCCGCCGCCTTCACTGTTTCTGGCCTGTTTTCTCTTGTTCGAGCGGTACTGCGGCGATGCCGTACATCGCCGACAGCACTTTGTCGGAGCCAATGGATCCGAGCTTGATCCGGCCCGCTTTCGGGACTTTGCGTTCCCAGATGGAAAACGCCTGATCGATCGATTGCCCTGGCCCCACCGCGCGATCCAATGCGGTAATGACCTCGCCCTTTTCCGTGAACGATTTGCCCATGTCCAACCCGATCCGATCGCCGAATCGTTGGTAGTCGCGCCGCAGCCATTCGGGCGGCGCGACCCGTTGGTCGTCAAAGATGATGAACAGCCGAGCCGGTTTGCTGAGCGTCACTTCAATTTCAATATCCGAGCGGAACTTGTCGTTGTTGAACGGCTTCACATAGTCGGCGCCCAGCAGGTACGCGGGCATACCGGCGCTGGTGAGGCCGTTCCATTCGTGCTCTTGTCGATCGACGTAGGCGAGGGCGTCTTCGCCCATGCCCCCCGGCACGATCTCGTAGAATTTCTTCATGCCGTCGTTGCGGATGTTGTCGGTGACGTTCGTGATGATCGCCGACGACTCGTCCTTCGCGCCGGTGAGCAGCCGAAACGTGCCGTCAGTCCCGGTGGCGACCGACATGATTCGATTTAGTTCGCCCACTTTGCTGAACCTGACCCCGTCGCCTCCGAACAAACGCTCGACGCGCGAGCCTTCGATCATCTCGGGCGATTGCCCCAGGCGGAGGTCGACTGAGCCTTGGAAGACGACCAACCCCGTCCCCGTGGGGCTGCCGACGTCGAGACCGAACTGCGTGCCGAGATCGGTGACTTCGCCATCAGGCGTCTCGACGACGAAGCCGTAGCCCGAGGGCTTTTTGACGTGAACCTTGATGCGACCCTTGTTCAACCGAGCGCGCATCGGGCCGAGCAGCTGAAAGTCCGCCGGTCCTTCCACGACGACCGAACCAATGTCCGGCAGCTCAAGCGTGGTCGTGCCCGAGCCGAGTTGAACGGATGAAATCGAGGGCGTTTCCGTCGTCGCTAGCTGCGAAAAGTCGAGCGGCGCTCGATTTTCTTTCGTGCGCTCATTGCTCCACCATGCCAGGCCGCCGACGGTGACGAGCATGGCGGCGCAGAGGGCCATGCCATAGGCGACCCAACGCGACATGCCGAAGAGTGAAGCGCCGCCCGTCCCGCTGATCGGCGCAATGGCGGTCCCGCCACCGATCGCCGATTGCCCGGCGGCAGACGCCACCGCGTCCTGGCTCTTGCGGAATGAATCGAGCGCCTGATCGGCCCGCAGGTCGATCGCGAGATCGATGTGGAGTTGGCAGTAGTCAAGGAAATATTCGATCGCCGCCGGATGTTCCACCAACCATTTATCGAGCAGCGCGGCGTCTGCGTCGGACAGCGTGCCGTTGAGCAAGCCGTCGAACCAGCGCTGGGCTTCGCGAGTAACTTCACGCCTGTAGCTCATGATTGTCCTTCACTCGCCAGCGTGCGCTCAATGCATGCGTACAAGGCCCGGCGAATCCGCGACAAGCTGTCGTAGACGCTCCCGACGGGGCGTCCGACGCTCTCGGCCGATTTGCGAATGCTTTCGCGGCCGTTGTAGCACATTGATAGGAGCTGTTGGTCTTTTGAAGAAAGTTTGTGACGGCAGCTAGCCAAAGCGCGGAGTTTCGCCTGTTGCGTCTCGGGCTGCCAGTGATCGTGTTGCGGAACTAGCTCAAGCAGCTCGTCTGAAAACAAGAGCCGGCGTCGACCCTTCGCTTTGAGATGGTCCAGCGCCTTGAAGCGAGCGATCGAACAGGCCCAGGCGTAAAAGTCGGTGCCCAGTTCGAACTCACTGAATTTGTCCCACATGGTGATGGCCGCTTGCTGAAACACGTCCTCGGCGTCGGGGAGGCTGTGCACCATCGCAAATACAAAACGGAACAATTGGCTTTTGTGCCGAGTTAGCAATTCAACGTATTGCTCGTCGCGATTTCCGCGCGGCGGGTTGGTTGCGGCATCTGCCAAGGTGAGCTCCTGAACTGCGTTAGCGGAGATGAACTCTCTGCCCGACTTCCAAATTCACAGACCTTCTGTTGCGCCGCCTAAAAGCGCACTCAGTGACTCGCCTGAAAAGTAATTGCTCGACTCAAGAAAACCTCTGCCGCGAGAGCCAGTTTTTCTTTGAATTTGTTCCGCGGGGCTGCCGAAAACAGGCTCGAAGGCTGCGTAAGACCTTGAGGAATCGGCAATTACGAGGACCCTCGCGCCCAGCAAAAATTTCTCAGACTCGAAGCTAACCGTGGTCGCTTTGAACGGCTGCGGCTACCGTCGCCGCCGTGTGGAATCGGCTGACGGCTTCTTGTCGTGGGGCATAACGATTTGGCGACGAGAGATGGCGCCTTCGCTACGCCGCGCGGCAAAACATGCCGCAGGTTCAAGAGTATGATCGTTGCTCAAACCAGTTCGCCCAGTGGGAAACTCAGCGAATGCGCGAGATCGATCATGGGGAGCAGTGAAAAGACAGTTGTCGAGGCGGGCGGCGGCCGGGAGACGCTCTTCCGTCGCGCTCTCCCAAGCGAGCCGGGGCGTCCCGCCCCCGGCCGAAAATCCCCAGGCAACATTCTCAGCTGAACTGCTAGAGTGCAAGTTGGTCGCTGGCCTTTCAGCTTTGCAGCCTACTAGTCGCGCGAACGACGAGCGAAGTCGAAACGCAGCGCAGCACGCTGCTAGCGCTGCGACGGCGAGGCATCCTCAGCAGGCCTGCCGAGGCGCGAACTCTCTTTGACAATTCGGATAAGTGTGAGAGCGCCGTTGCTCGCGTTGCTCGCGCCGACTTTTGCGCGTCCAAAGAATCGTCAGAAAGTGCAAAAGTCGAGACTCAATAAGAGCTCGCGCCGTCTACTTTATGCGGCAAACGTCGAAAGAAAAGTCGCGTGCCAAAAAATCGCGGAGAGACTTTTGCGCCTAATTAACCGGGGCCCCCCGCCGGCGCGCAAAAGTCAAAATTCCCCCGCGAGAGGGGTGGTCGAGAAATGGGTCTTGAGCTGCCGCGCGAAACGCATGCATGCCAAGAGATGAGTCGGACGTGTTCTCCTCTTTCGCATCGCGACGGCTTCAATGAACTCGCGGGAAGTGCGGTCGTTCAGAAAAGCTCTTTGGGCTTGAGCGTCTGCGGGATCGGCACCGCGGTGCGGAGCTTTTTGTTCAGCCGTTCAATGAAGTGCGCGGCGAGCGCGGGCGATTCCTGCTCCTCGTTTTGATGCACGAAGAAATAGAGTCGTTGCAAGCCGGCGCGTTTCCACTTGGCGATCCGCTCGACCCAGTCGTCGAGTCGCGCGCGATCCGATTCGGCGTCGTTCGCTCCGACCCAGCGAACGAACGCGGTCGGCGTCGTCAATCGCATGTGCATGAGGTCGCGCCGGCCGGCGGTGTCGACGAGCACGTTCGTAATGCCGTGCGCTTCGAGCAAGTCGTAAAGTTTGCTCGAGACTGCCGGATCGTTGTACCAATTGGTGTGGCGGAACTCCATCGCGAGCGGCGCGTCGTACGTCCAGTTTTCGGCAAACGTTGCAACGCGATCGAAATCCTTCGGTGCGAAATCGTCGCGCATTTGCAAGAACGGCATCGCCAACTTCTCGCCAAGGTGCGACATGTTGGCGACGTTGCGCTCGACGACCTCGGCGACATCCTTGAGTCGGCGAAAGTGCGAGATCGTTTGCTCGAGTTTCGGGAAGAACCTGAAGTCATCCGGCGTCGCCGCGCGCCAGTTCTCAAACGTCGCGGCCGGGAACAGCCGATAGAACGTCGCATTCAGTTCGATGGAATTGAACTGCGTCGAATAATACGCGAGTTCGTCTTTCGTGCCGCGCGGATAGAAATTCTTGAGATCCGCCTTGTTCCACTTGGCGCAGCCGATGCGAATTTCGAGTTCATCCGACGACGGCGCCTTCAACGCCTGGGCCGTGTCGGGATGGTCACGCGGGATCGTGAAGTCGATCGGCTCCGGATTGTCGACTTGCCCGAACTTCATACGGTTCGCTCCGTGGATTAGCCCTGCGCCGCCGAACTTCGCTGATCGCGGCGCGAACATGGCTGGCGATCAAAATTGAGATTCAGGCTCCTCGCCCCGTTGAATAAGACGAGAATCGATCGAACCTTTCCCGTTGTTGGGAAGACAATAGTTTACCGCCCCACGGTCGGCAGCGTATAGCAGGCGTGGCAGACACTGAGCACCCGGCCGACTCAGCAGCCTCACCGCTTCTCAGACGCGATGCGCAGCGCTCCCTGCTGCCATCGCCGCGATGAGGCGTGAGGGCCGGTGAATTGACGTGGGATGGCGTAATCCTTGCAAGAATGTAGTTGCTAGGAGTCCCCAGCTACGTCGTTCATAGCTAAAATTGCGTTTCCGACGAGGCGGCTATTATCTCGGTGCGGTCGAAGGACGCCGAGCGCCGCCAGCGCAATAAATCTCATCAGCCTCACCCAAACAGCGACCAGAGCCGACGCCACTATGAGCAATCGATTCTTTCTACACAGCGGTCTAGCAATCCTCATGGCATTAGCCGTCCTGCCTCGCGCGGGAGCCGAAGAAGCCGTTTTCGACGCCGTTCCCCACGGCGTGGAGGCGTACATCTACGGTTATCCATTGGTGACCATGGAGATGACCCGGCGCGTCATGACCAACGTTGAGAAGCCCGCCGGCACGCGAGCGCCGATGGGGCAGATCGTCCGGATGCGCGAGTATCCGACCGCTCAGTTTCGCGACGTTACCGCTCCCAACGCCGACACGCTGTACACCACCGCATGGATCGACGTGGCGAAGGAGCCGTGGGTGCTGAGTTTGCCGGATGCCGACGACCGGTACTACCTGTTCCCGATGCTCGACGCTTGGACCAACGTATTTCAAGTGCCCGGCAAGCGCACCACTGGCACGGGGCCGCAGAAGTATGCAATCACAGGCCCGGGATGGAAAGGAACCCTTCCGGCAGGCGTTATTGAATACAAGTCGCCGACTGCGATCGTCTGGCTGCTCGGCCGGATCTATTGCACGGGAACCCCGAAAGACTACGCAGCCGTGCACAAGTTGCAGGATGAAATCTCGCTCGTACCGTTGAGTTCGTACGGACAGCCCTTTACGCCGCCGGCCGGCAAGGTTGATCCGAGCATCGACATGAAGGTCGCAGTACGCGAGCAGGTCAACTCGCTGAGCGCCGCAGACTATTTCACTTTGCTCGCCAAGCTGATGGTGGAAAATCCGCCCTCGGCAGCCGATGCGCCAATGCTGGCGAAAATGGCCAAGCTGGGGATCGTTCCGGGCCAGCCGTTCGATGGCAGCAAGCTCGGCCCGGTGGCGAAAGATGCGTTTTCGGAAGTGCCGAAGCTGGCGAATGAAAAGATTATGCTGTGGCTGAAAGAAGGCGTCGTCGCAGGCGATATGAAGCTTGAGCACGGCTGGCTCTTCACCACCAAGACCGGTGAGTATGGCGTCAACTACATTCAGCGAGCGTTGATCACCGCCATCGGCCTCGGCGCCAATCGCCCGCAAGACGCCGTGTATCCGACTTCCGAGGGGCCAAGCATTCTGGAGTCGTACACGGGCGCGAAAAAATACGTGATGCACTTCCCTAAAGGCCAATTGCCGCCGGCGCAAGGGTTCTGGTCGCTCACGATGTACGACAAAGATTACTTTTTCGTTAAGAATCCCATCAACCGCCAAAGCATCAGCGCGCGACAACCGCTGAAGTCCAACGCCGATGGCTCGGTAGACCTCTACATTCAGCATGAGAGCCCCGGCGCGGATCGAGAAGCAAACTGGCTTCCCGCTCCACAGGACAAGTTCATTCTCATGCTGCGGCTCTACTGGCCGACAGAAACGCCGCCTTCGATCATCGACGGCACCTGGGAGGTTCCGGCAGTCAAAGCGGCGGATTGATTTGCGGAATAGAAGCCCTACGAGGCTCTCTGAGCAGCCGGCCGCGATGATTTCGATCATGGCGGCCTTTTTTGTGCGCACCTCTTGCCGCCCTTGGCCGAAAATCACTAGACGCATTTTCCGCTTTTCCGCGCGAATTATTAAGTTCGCGGTTGGGCGTTCAGCCTAATAGTCCCGCCAAGCGACGCTCCACGCTACGCTGCAGCACCATCGCCAGGCCCCCGCGCACGGCATGTCGGACTAAAGATTCCAGCGTATGCCGATGGTTCTTCGGCAATTCGGCCCACTGGATATAGCGAGCGGGTGATTCGATTCTCCTCTTTCGGCGTGCGAGCTACTCGATGTTTCCGTGAGCAGAGCGCTAGTCGATTGCTGCTGTCGAAGCAAGCGTGCGATTCGATGGTCGTGGAAACGTATCGTACGTCCGCGCCGCAGAAATCTTGCTAGTTGCGTTAGTGGCACAGCTTGCGCAGTCAAACACATCGAACAAGCTGCGATACTCTTCTTCGATGTTTGAATCGACGGTAGCACTGCAGGTGCTGATGAGTTTATCCGCTAACACTGAACTGGCGATAGATGACTTGCATTAAGATTTCGGATTGCTAGTTTGATGATCGTCAATGGAACTCATCACCGCTATCCGGAATAGTCGAGGCAAAGGACATGAGAAGCCGCCCCTCTTCTTGGAAGAACGTATCTCGTTTGCTAGGCATGAGGTTTTCCAGTACACGAAAGCCATGCCGGTCTTCGTCGCGGCGGTATTCGCTAGAGCATCTAGAAAATCGTCAGATGCTGACAGTGATCACGGTGAACGTTGATTACGACGAGCAAGACAACAATATTTCTCCCGGCAACGATATTTCGTTGCGCGATGCGATCTATTCCGCAGCGTCCGGCGATACGATCAATTTTGCGAATGGTTTGAGTGGCCATACTTTCCTGCTCAATTTTGGCGGAGAGTTGCTGATTGACAAAAACCTCACCATTGACGGCGTCGGCAAGAACATCACGATCGACGCCGGCGGCGACACTCGCGTTTTCAGCGTGACGAGCGGCGCCATTGCTACCATCCAGGGCGTGAAGATCACGGGCGGCGGCGGGGTCGCGGAAGGCGGGGGGATTTATAATCTGGGCAACTTAACGCTCGACGGCGTCGAGGTCGTAGGCAATGACGCAACCAGCGCGGGCGGCGGAATTGCCAGCACTAACGCAGCGAAGCTGCATCTGCTCAATAGCACCGTAGACGACAATGAGGCCCCGAACGCCGGCGGCCTGCATGTCGTGTCTCACGGCGGCCAGGGCGAACTGGAAATCGTCAATAGCACCGTTTCGAACAACCGTGCAACGGACGCTGGCGGCATGGCGGGAGGCCTTTACCTTTGGAACGGCGTCTCCGGCACGATCGTCGCCTCAATTGAGAACAGCACCTTCTCTGGGAATACGGCGAAGTATAGCGGCGGCATTCGCGTTAATACCTCGGGCATTAATCTCTCGTTGATCAACGCGACGATCGCCCGGAATGAAGGCGACCAATCGGGCGGCTTGCAAATCTTCAACACGCCCGTCGTCAGCCTTTACAACACGATCTTGGCGGAGAATACGACGACATCCGACGTCGAGGCCAATCTCTGGGGCTCGATCGCTTCGGGTAGCAGCAACAATTTGTTTGGCTCCGACGTGACCAGCGGCCAGATTCCGGCGAATCAGGGAAATATTAAGCTCGCTGCCGGCAAGAGTGCTCGACTAACTCCCTTGGGAGCTTTCGGAGGGACCACGAAGACACATGCGTTGCTGCCTGATAGCCCGGCCATCGATGCCGGATACGCAACGCCACCCGGCGGCTTAGCTTCCCTTGATCAGCGTGGCAGTGGTTACAGCCGAGCAACCGACGGCGCTGGCAACGGCTCGGCAATCGTCGACATTGGCGCTTACGAAGCCCCCGCGGTTATCGTCGTTTCAACGGACGACGATCCGGCCAGCCCGTCAGGCGGCCATACGCTGCGTACGGCCATTGTCGCCGCCAACGCTACGCCTGAGCCTAATCGAATCAAATTCGATTTGACCGCCAACTCCACCATCACCCTCGCCAGCGGTCAGCTTGCAATCAATGGCGATCTGTGGATCGACGGCGGCGGCTTGAACTTGACGGTCGACGTCAACACGGCAAGCCCTAGCAGCCAAGGCCGCGTGCTAGAGATCGCAGCAGGCAAGACGGTGACTCTGAAAGACCTGACGCTTACGGGCGGCAACGTAACGGGCGCGGGCGGCGGTATTTTGAACGCGGGCGATCTGACGCTTTTGCACGTAGCGGTGTTGGACAACGAGGCGTCGGTGTCTGGCGGGGGGATCCAGAGCGTAGACTGGGTCGGCGGCACGGCGTCGTTGCATCTGATCGACAGCACGATCGACGGCAATCGCTCGGTCACGGGCAGCGGCGTGAACGCGGTCGTCGCCTCGGGCGAGGCGTTGGAGATCGTCGGCAGTACGATTTCCAACAACGTCGGCTTCACGAGCTATTCCGAGGGAGGCGGCATCGCGATCGCCGGCGCTAGCGGAGGCGCGGTAACGATCAGCAACAGCACGATATCCGGCAACAGCGCTCTTTACAGCGGCGGCGTCCGTATGCAGAACAACAACGCGGCGACGACGATCGTAAACTCGACGATCGCCTACAACTTCGGGGATCAAGGGGGCGGCTTGCAGCGCCTGGGTTCTACGACGGCCAAGGCGCTGCTTTATAATACGATCATCGCCGAGAACAAGAATTACTTGAAGAGCGCCGACAGCGACGTCAACGGCAGCGTCCATGCTGACAGCGCGTACAACTTGATCGGCCGGGGCGGTGCGGGCGACCTGACCGACGGCGACGCTCATGAGAACCTGGTGCTGACGAGCGGCGAGAACGCGGGACTAGCGCCGTTAGGAGACTACGGCGGCAAGACGAAGACTCACGCGCTGAAGGTCGGCAGCCAGGCGCTCGATCACGGCAGCACTGCGCTATTGGCCTCGGGGCTCGATCAACGCGGCTACGCACGAGGCTACGACATGCCCGGCGTCAGCCCCGGAATAGGCGGAAACTCCGATATCGGGGCCTTTGAAGCTAGTGAGGCAACGACTCTGATCGTCCGTAGCGACGGTGATCGAAATGACTCGGTCGATTTGCCTGCGACAATCAACTCGCTGCGACTGCGCGAAGCGTTGGCGCTATCGGCGGTATTGGCTGGCGAAGAGACTATTTACTTCGACAAATCAGGATGGGCCGATTCTGAAATCAGCTTAGGCCTCGGGCAGCTGGAGGTCACTCATGATGTTGTTATCAATGGTCCAGGGGCCGATGAGGTTACGGTGAATGCCCAGGAGGGGAGTCGCGTCTTCGAAGTCAGCGCTGGCGTTGCGGCGACGTTCCGCGGGCTAACGATCACTGGAGGCAGCACTGCCGGAGTCGGCGGCGGAATCTCGCAAAGCGTCTACAGCGCCGATAATGCGCTGACCATCGACGGGTGTCAGATTGAGTCAAACTCCGCGCAGAATGGCGGCGGTCTCTATTTTAGAGGCGGAGATTTGGTAGTTACCAACTCTACCTTCTACGACAACGACGCCGACAATGGAGCCGGCGTCTACCTCAAGGAGGTTGCGAAGGCGGACGTCATTAACACCACGATTTCCACTAACATCGCAACGGCGAGCGGCGGCGGCATCTACAACGCAGACTCGTCAGCGCCGAAAATCATCAATTCAACGATTGCTTACAACCAGGCTGCCACTGGCGGCGGTCTTTACAGTGCAACTGCCGGAGTTTTGGTAGTCAACACGATTGTCGCCAAAAATACGGCGACTACCTCGCCCGATATTGACGGCACGTTCAACGGCGGTAGCAGAAACAACTTCATTGGCGTCGACCGTGTCACGTTGAATGGCATCGACAACGAGGCAAACGGAAACACCGTGGGCGAGGCTCCGGCGCCGCAGCCGCCGCTGGATCCGCTGTTGAAGTCGCTTGGCTACTACGGCGGACCAACTAAGACGCATGCCCTCAACGGCAGCAGCCCCGCCAAAAACAAAGGCGATAATAGCATTCTCGAAGAGTACGATTTAGTCTTCGATCAGCGTGGCTCCAATCGCACTCGCGATGAATTCGATCGGGTGGATATCGGTGCGTTCGAACTCGCTTTCGACGAGCTTTGATTTGGCGTTGATGGGCGCCGACGCACCCTTTTAGAGCCTATCCATTTCACTTCAGTGCAAGCGACGGCTCTTTTGCGAAGTTAAGGCTAAGGGCTAACAGAGCTCCAAGCGTGATGTGCCTGATATGCCGACCGTTTTTTAGATAATAGTCATTGTTGGCGAATCGCAGATTTCGGTCACAGAGCACGGCAACGGGGATGGTCGGCGCGGAGCGACTTCGGATGAGGCATTCCCCGACCGGATGATCACTAGAGGCGATTGGCTCGCGCTGGTCCCACGCAGACCGAGGTAGCAATCGCAGCCGTTCAGCGTGACGACGACCTAGCCGGAAACGTTGTGCTTGCGACGCTTGGGAAGAGCGCCAACGCGGGGCGGGGTACGAGTCTCCGGTAATTCCGACGCTAAAACGGGATGTACCGTTTTAGCGTCTGAGGGAATCCCCGCACCGCCGAACGCCGAGAGGTAACACGAACTCTTCTCTCGGCGGGGTTTAGAACAAGTCGGGCTGAAAGGATTTGAACCTTCGACCTCTGCGTCCCGAACGAGCTGATGCCGACCCCACAAAACACGGGAATACCGAGAATTCTAGGGTAAAAGGTCAGTGTAATCTTGACCCAAACTGACTGCAACTGACTCATTCGGCGGGGTGCCGTGCATTTTACCGTGCATTTTTCGACCTCTGCGTCGACTCGCTTATGTACACAATTGCAGGGCAGGGGAGGGCAATCGACCACCCATTTTGAGTCGTGCGGTTGTCAGTACTTTCCCGCCTCGGTCCGTCAACGGTGTAGGACAGTCACCGAAGTCGCAACTGCGGGCATTCGAAGGCGGGTGCGAAGCAAGGACGCACCATCGGCGACTGAGGCGCCTACTCTTCCTCCCCATCTATCTCGATTTCTACGTCGGCAAGCATTGCCCTTACTTCAGTCTCGATTTCGTTGGCAATCGGCGTGTACAAATCAGTCTCTACGTCGGGGGTTTCGATCGTCACAACGAGCGCATACCGGGCAAGGTTCCCCCAACGATCTAAGTGCCCGCGACAACGCCACCAACCATCGACCGGGTAAACTCCAATTATGCCAGATGCCGCCAATTGTGCCGCTGTGCCATGCCATCGGTCGGAATGTATTGATCCGCGAGTTCTTAGTTGGTCTCCAAGTTCCCACTCGCGAGTTTCCTTAACGCCCTTCGGTTGCTTTTTGGGATCGTCCCAGCTTTTCTTATTGAGCCTTTTCTCGAACTGATTCTGGCTCTCGTTAGGCCTCTTCACATCGAAGCGAAGGCCGAATGACTGGTAACCGTGTTTGTATCCCCATCCGCGGCGGCCTGGACTTGGGTCTACGAAGTAGGACAGCGTAACTCGCATCGAAATTGGAGTGTCGCCAAGGTCCTCAAGCATCTGAGTGGGCCACGGTAAGTGGTGAAAGTGCATGTCCTTCTTAATCGGCTCAGCACCGCCTACTCTGGTATATGGCTGTAGTGCCTCTTGTGCTACCAAAGTCACCACGTTCGATGCGCTCCAAAGCGCGCGCCCTAAACTTGGAACACCGTAGCCATAGCATCTGAGGCGATTAAGCTTGGACTGGCGATCCGCTCCAGGAAATTGATCGAGCATTTCAGGCGTCCATTCGGCCGAATGCACCATCAATGCGCGAATAGTCTCTGGCCAGTAGGCGTCATATTCTGATTGTACAATCGCTGCAATTCTGGCGGCCAATGCTGCTGCGGCGCTCGTTTCACAAAAGTGAGTGAACTGGACGCCTGTTGCAGCGAGACGAGTTGTCAGCAAAGCCAAGTCTTCGATGTAAGAAACCGCTCCGCCTCCCTCGACACCGGCGGTATTGCCTCCCTCAAGAACTATGTCTGGCTTGAAGGGCCAGTCATTGGATTCCCAAATCATCGTTGTGCGTGACGTTGGGCATAGTAACCCTTTAGGAGCGACGGGAGCAAATCCATCAAACTCCTCAGACGCGATATGCGCCTTATCGGTGTATGCACCAACCGTCAAAGCGTTCCAGGCTTGTGCCGGGTCCTCGACGCCTTCTTGCTCATTTAGTGAGGGATAGTCGTCTCGCACCAAGTCGCCGCGAAGATTGCCCGCTGAGATGATGAAAAGGTGCCTGTCGCCGTCGTAAACTCCTGAGGCTAATTGGTCTATCTCAGCTGACCAAGAAGATGGTTCACCCTCATCGCACCGATTAGCAGTGACAGCCATACAGAAGACACGTTTTCGCGTTGGCGAAGCATCTTTAGCCAACCACACTGCTTCTGCCGTGATTGCACCATAGTTTGCCGGAGGATTGTCGTCACCATCCGGCAGAATTTTGACTGACTCAAGTCGATGGGCGAGTACTACTCCGTCGAAGCTATTGAACACTCCTGTCAAGCACCCATACAGCGCGATGCCCGCCATACAAGTGCCATGCCCATCTTGGTCCGCTGAATTCCAAGCCGGGTCGACAGCAAGGGTATGCTCTGCACTTAATGCGAGGGAAAGAAGGCGATGCTCGCGATTAACGCCTGTATCCAGTATGCATATCGCCGGAGAAGCTGCTGCTGGCTCTTGGATTCGCGCCAGTGCTTCATCAATAACCAAGCCTTGGTCTCTCGCTGGCAACTCGATATAAGCGGTAGGTACTTCGATCGCGCGTCGCAGCTCTGCCAGATAATCAAACAGCCCTCGAATTTGCGAGAACTGCTCCAGAGTGCCGAACGCAATCACAACCACTCTCTCGGGAAATCGAATTGCGCGAGCGTCAGATCGCAGCCCTGCCCGTTTAGCTTCTGCTTGAAAGGTTTCGACAACCCCGGAATTGCCGTCGCCGCTCAGCCATACTTCCCACCAGATCGCCCGATTGGTCTCCGCAAGTGATGACGGATCGTCCGTCCAGAAAGCGGGTAATGCGGCCAGCCGGACGGCGGAGATGCTCTCAACGAACGGCTGATTAAGCGGATTGCCTTTCTTTGTTCGCTTTGCGCTGTCGTACTCCTCAAGCAATTTTACAAACACCGACAGTTTTGAATCAGGTACGCGTACGGTCGCCCGCATGACGCCAGCGGCGTCGATTTGAGAGGTTAATAACTCAATTCCTTCGCCTCTGCGTTCGAGACTCTCCAGCTTAAGCTCAAAATCAGGCTCACTGCTGAATTCAAGAACTGTGAAATCGGAGTCGAAGTTTGGCTCTTTCGCGGCCTTCAATCCAGCCTTATCAGATTCTGAGGCGACTAATTGCTTTCGCAATTGAAGGCTGTGCGTTCCACGGTCAGGCCGTGGTGGAAGAGAAATTGCTGCGCGTTTGCCGTCGCCGGGAAAACTGTAATCAACTCGTTGGGTAAAACCTACTGGCCTAAGATGAGGAAGTCGCGTCATCCGCATTACCGCTCGCGAGGTGGCCCTTGTCGACGACGTATTGATTCAACCAATGCGCTAGAAGAAACGAAGTCCGCACCATCGAGCACGGCGTCTTTCGCTGAGTCGTCACACGCTTTCCCAATTTCGGCATGGCTCAAACCCACTGCCGCAATCTCAATTTCGTTCCAGTCAAGTTCACTAACTCCGAATCTATGCAAACGGTTTTCAATCAGCGTTCGCACTTCATTTGGGGAAGGAAGGTGATAGACGATAACATGGTCGAACCGACGAAATAGCGCCGTGTCTAGTAAATTTATATGGTTTGTTGCAGCTATTACAAGGCTATCGGAATCGTCATGCTCCAAGAATTGGAGGAACGAGTTCAGAACGCGGCGGATTTCGCCAACGTCGTTCTTTGCTGCTCTGTCACTTCCAATTGCGTCAAATTCATCGAATAGGTAGACGCCGCGCGTGCTACGCATCGCCTGAAAGACTGCGTGCAGCTTCGCTGCTGTTTCCCCCATAAATTTCGTAATGAGGCTATGCAACTGCACTGCCAATAGTGGGAGCTTTAGCTCGCCGGCAAGCGCCGAAGCCGTCATACTCTTACCGCAGCCGGGAGGTCCGACTAAAAGCAACTTACGCGCTGGTGACAGCGCATGACTTCGCAGTCGGTCAAGTTGACGATATTCCTCCACCACGCGGACGAGTTGCGCCTTTGTCGGGTCAGCAAGTACAAGCTCGGCCAAATGTGTTTTCGGATAAGATGCGATCAGCAGCCCGGCAAGCTCACCCACTGGCCTCGCTATAGGGACTGAACCGATTTGCCCTTCCGCTACCTTTCGCTTGACCTCCTCAACGATGTCGCGAATCTCTTTGGCAAGATTCCCTTTTCCTTGTCGCGCGGCAGCAGCGGCGATTTGCGTAGCTACAGACAGGAAGTGACGGCTGTCGCCTTCCGCGTAGCTTTGCAGTAATGCCTTGACCTGTTCGCCGCTTGCCATCGTCTACCTTCTCGTAAGGATGCTAGCACTCATATTAGAGAAAGATGCTGGCATTCGCCATGATCTGTCGCCGTGCCAACTTCAGATTGCAGCTTATCCCGTGCCATTGCGCCTCGGGCAAGAGCGGTTCTCCCGCTGCCGAGTTCAAGTTGCTTCCTGTTGAGGCTTGCGACGATTTCGAGCGTTCCAGCATGAAAGCATTTCTCCAACCGCCAACCCTAGTAGGCCGTAGAGCGCCAACCCCAGGGCGACGTTAACGGCATGCTCATTACCCACCGTGACGGCGGTCCGTCTCCCAGACGAAAAACCACCCGCCGGCCGCCACCGGCATCGCCGCAATGATAGAAACGGTGCGAGAATGTCCCGGATTCGGCATCGCGGAGCAGCCGCGGCCAATATGCTTCGGTCGCTTCGACGGCGAAGAAACTGCATGCAACGCTGCTCAGGACGACCAGCCCGCGAGCATGCGAATGATGTAGCGTTTCATCATTCACGCCGCGTCCGAACCCGGTCACACGCCGTTCCGGCCAGCAGCCTCAACGCTCCATAGAGCGCCAGCCCAATGGCGATGTTGGGTCCGATATCAAGAATCCACCAGCCTTCACCCCACATGAGCCAGCCGCCGAGCGCCATCGGCCAAGCGGCGAACGCCACAATGCTCATCACAACCTCGGCGGCCGTACGCAGCACGTTCGGGACATGGTCTCTGCCCCAGTACTGGTAGCTGTAGTAAACCGCCAGCAGCGCCAGTCAAAACGCCCACCCGGCCAGTATGTAGATGAGGTAACGGCGCGGCACAGTTAAGACCTCCACGCGAACCGCGCCTAAGGGCGACGACTAACTGCCTTCCGGACCAGCTCGCTTTCGTCCTCGCTCAAGTCTTCAATAACCTGAGCCCTCAGTAACTCCGGATGCTGCCGCATGATCTCTACGACATAGCGGCGTGCCCACCACTGTTCGCTCATTGACAACTTAGTCAACTCTTCTTGAGCTTCCGGCAGCGCCTCCCGGAATTGCGTGGTAAAGGCATGCTTCTTGAGCCAGAGCGCGTTGGCGACAATGTGTTCAGCTAGGAGCGTTTCGCGACGCCCCCGCGATGCACGCTTCTCTTTGGCCTCCAGCGGCGATGGCTTAATGGCGTCTCCAGTTGCCTCAAGCTTTTCGCGTGCGATGCGAGTATGGGCCGCAGTATCGACGCTGGCAGCCTGTATGACCAGCAAAGCCTCACCAGGCGACCGCTCAAAGAGGAAATCCACGAGGGGTTCAGGGATGGCGTCCTGCCGCCGCGCGTAGTCTCTGAAGTCCTCGAAACCTAGCCCTTCCAAAAGGTCATCGACGAATCCGTGCAGCGCACGGTTGCTTGAGCCCAGGTAGGGCGCGAGCACTCGGATGGTAGCCTGAGGCGATACGTGTAGGTACCGCCAAACAGATAATGCAACGACGGCGTGCGTATCCTCCGAACTTTCAGTCGTCGCTACCCATACGGCTAGCTGCTCGATCGTCTGCTCTTCGCCACCAGCAAGTTCCTTGACTGCTTGCGCTTCCTTGAAAACCTCGACGTTGCTTAAGTCAACGACGCCGGGGCGACGCATCGTGTCGAAGGTCTGCTGAATCTGAGCCTGAACCTCGGGCTTAGCGTCTGGCAACTCTTGCGCAACGCACGGCGTGCAAACGAGATATATTGCGATGAGCAGGGGTTTCATGCTTGTCATTGTAACGTCATAGGTGCCATCGGCACCTCAATTGCTATAAACCGGCCGTCTGAAGCGAATGGGTGCGCGTCCTGTCCTTTCCTTCCGAGCGCGGAGGCGTGGAGACCCCGGCGTATAACGCCAGCGGCGCCTCATATTCGTCACGGGCGCCACGTTGGCGCCAATCTCTATAGCGGCGCCAGACGGGCGCCTCCTTTCCAAGTTTCTTACTCCAAGTCATTTGGCGCCGACCATCGGCGCCTGCATGCTTGTGATGTTCCCACCGGAGGCCAAGTCATGTCGAACGTCATTCGTCAAACCCGTTCTCAGGTCGAAACGCTCACTTGGCTTCGCGCCATCTTGCTAATCTGTGCCGAGGCCCGCCGAGGCCTGGATGAAGTTTCTGAAGCTCTTCGCGACGGCGAGGTTCGCACAAGTTGTGCGACGTACGTTGCGGAATCTTGTCTGGAGAGTACTGCTATGATTGTGTGCAACTTTGGAGATTTCAGCGATTTACAAGCCGCTGCCGAATTGTTGATCGAAGGCGGGCACGCTGATCGGGTCAAAGAAGCTGCGAAGTTTGCAACGAGCAAGCTCGAAATACTCGATCTGGGCGGAGACGTGGATTGGACGCCGAATGACGAAGACGACGCTCACAACCTGCTGTTTGAGCTGGTGGATGAGAACTACGACGAGATTGCTCTTCTCGGCTTCTCGATGTACGTCGAGAGGCGTCTCGCTGCTTAAACACATTCGGCCCGGCCAGCGACTTCGCTGGCCGGGCCTTTTCTATTGGAGTCCACTCTGATGCACAACTTATCTGACAACCAGCTCCTCGCCGCGTGGCGATCGGGCAGCCGGCTCGCGGAAGCTCATTTGATCTACCGCCACCGGGCAGCCCTCCTCGCATCGATTGTCCGCCGCATCGGCGACATTGAGGCAGCCGAACGCATTGCCGATGCCGCGTTCGCGGACGCGCGCGAGCACTTCAATCCAATTACGGAATCATTCTTCTGCCGGCTGCTGCATGTCGCTCAGAAGGAATCTGAAGAGCTGGTGCCACCGATCATCAAGCTCGCTGCCAAATACATGGTGCCTGGGTACGACGTTCGCGACGCTGCGATGACCGCAGCCCTCAAAGCGAAGCTGCTGCTGACGCCGGAGGGACGCGCTAGCGTGGCCAAGTGGAAGCGGGACGATGACCATCCGCTGCGAGAGTTGCTCAATGCCATCGACGATTGCGATGACCCGTTTGAACTTGGACTGGTGTCGCGATACCTAGCGGCATAAAAAAAGGCCCCGGTCAGCATCACGCTGACCGGGGCCTTTTTCGTTTCTACAATTCGAGAAGTCCGCGACGGATGTCGCGGCGGAGACCACGGCCGATGTTGTCAAGCGTCTGCTTGTCAGTCGGGCCACCGTTGACGGAGACGTTGATGTCGCCGATGCTGGTCACGCTACCACCGCTTTCGCGGTAAGCAGGCCGCTGTCCGGCATTCATTGCCTGGAGCTGCGAAAAGAACTGGCGACTGGATTTGGCGTTCATCACGAACTCGCCAGGGCTGAGCATGGCGGGGATCGTATCAACGCCGCGTGCTCCGCCGCCGGAGGCAAGGTGCATCATGCCGCCGAACGCTTGAGCAACTGTCGAGGGAGTGCTTCCGCCACCAGCAGCCGCCTTCGCGGTCCGCTCGGCGGCCTCGGCCGCGCGTTCCCAGGCACTAGCGATAGATTGGGCGGAGCTAACCGAGTTCGCCATCGCCTGTTGAGCACCTTGGAACTGGCCGGCTGGATTCTGCTGAAGGACGGCGTTGTAACGATTCAGTTGCTCAGTGAGCGCGGGGTCTACTTCACCCTGTTGCTTTTGAAGCTCTTGGTACTTTTGGAACTTGATGAGAATCTGATCGATCGCTTCGATGTCGCTGGCGAAACCGAGCTTGCCGACGAGAGGGTTCTCGCCGTTGAGCGCCGCTTGGCCGAGTTCATTACGCTTCGCGATGACTTCGGTCAGCTCCTCATTGGTGATCTGGCCGTCTTCTTGGACCTGGCCCATCAACTCGATCAAGCCACCGAACTGCTCACGGATGCCATCAGAGAAGTCGCCTTGGAAGCTGTCCCGCTTCGCAGTCCGGCTTTCGATGCCCGCGAAGATCGTGTCGATCTCCTTTTGCAGGTTGTCACCCGCCGGCCCGAGAGCCAGCGCGTCATCGATCTTCTGCCGCGTTTCGGCGGCCAGCTTCGTGACTTCTTCGAGCGCTGAGTCGACTTGCTCAGGCGTGATCAAGTCACGTCCGACTGCCTCGCTCAGCCCCTCGATGTCGATGCCGGCCTTCAGCTTGAAGTTGGCGAACGCCTTGTTGAGATCAGCCTTGATCTTTTCGGAGGCCTCGTTGATGTCGAACGCCACTTGAAGCGGCGACTTCGACAGCTCGCTTTGGAATTGCTGCACGAAGCTCGCAACGCCGAGCGCTCCCGCGGCCGAGAGACCATCTTGAGAAATCGCGGATTCGGCGATCTTCTTAAGTGCATCCTGTCGTGCCGCTTCACGCTTAACTTGCTCTTCGACGCTGAAGCGTTCGCCTTTTTCATCGAACTCCCCGGTATTTTCCAGGGCGATCTTGACTTGCTTCTTCAGCTCTTCGGTGATCGCTTGCTGAGCTTTCCGCTCGGCCTCGATCGCTTTCTTGCGTTGTTCCTGAACTTGGATCAGTCGTTGCTCTGCGGAGATTTGCGTTCCCGTGATCTTGGTAAGATCGCGATACGCACGATTCTGCAATTCGCGACTGTCACCAGCCGTGCTGAGCGCTTCTTCGCCAATCGACTGCGCCTTATCGAACAGACGAATCGCATCATCGATCTTCTGAGGGTCGCCCAACATGCTGCCTTCGTTCAGCAGATTTGTCGCCTGCTGGGCAGTCTGAAGGGCTCGATTCGAGAGGGCGATGACTTTCTGCGCGGTGTCCAGACCTTCAAGCTTGCGCCCGAAGTCGCGGTCGCCTTGACGACCTTGGACATCACCGATGCGGCGTCCGCTGTCTCCTTGAAACTCCGTCGCATCTTGCGAGGCTTTCGCCAGGGCTTCCACTAAGCCCTGTCGGGCTTTGAGGATCGTGTCGAGGCCGGCAGTGGCACTGTCGACCATCTGCTCGTTGGCCTTACGAGCATTTGCGACATCCGTCAGATAGATTTTGTTCAGCTGTTGGAAAACCAGGCGCGTCGCCTTCATCCGATCCTGATCAGCTTTGTTCGCCGCATCCCGCTTTTCTTTGAGCCCGTTTTTGAAGGACTTCAGTTCGGCTTCGTTGGCCTTTTCAATGGCCCGCAGATTCTTGTCCCGTGCTTCGGCCAAGCGATTGTTGATCGCCGCACCGATGGACTCGCCGATGCCTGCGGCTGCCGGGACGAGGAGTAACCCGCCCAACGCTCCTGAGAATCCGACGCCTGCCAATCGAGCTGCAGTGAACGCAGTGGCCAGGGCCGTCAAGCTTACGCCCATACCGACGATGAGCTGATCGGCTGACTTGATGTAAGGCACCAACGCATCTGCGCCGCCAGCAAGATCGGAGAAATTCGCGATCGTCTTCAGAAGCGCTTGCCCAAGATCAACCGTAAAGGCACTCTTTAGCTTATTGATCTCCGACGTAACTCGCTCAGCGTCCGTGGCGGTCGCCTGCAGGAACTTTTCGTTGGCGAAGTCCTTGCTAACCGATTCCATCTCACGGATGTTGTCGGTCAGCGACTTTAGATCGTCGCCCGTCAATGAGGCCACGCCTGCGAGACCGCGGACGTTCGGGAAGAGCTTCGCCATCTGGGATACACTGCCCTCCGTCGCGCCTTCCAAAGCCGACAGCGTGCCGGCGAGGCCCAAAGTCTTGATCGCCGACTCGCCGGAGCTGAAACCCATGGCGGCCAACGTTTCTGCCATCGTCTTCGATGGTTTCAGGAGCGCCGTCGTAATCGCGCGGACCTGGGTCAACGCTTCCGAAGTCTTCGATCCGCGGACGGTGATCGCAGCGAGCGAACCGTTAAGCTCTTCGAGCGTAAGCCCAAGCTCGGCAGCGACGGGACCGACTCGGCCGAAGCTATTGGCCAGCTCAGAGGCCGAGATACGACCGAGGTCCACCGTCTTGAAGAAGACGGAGGCGACGCGATCCGTGTCGCTCAAATCAAGCTGATACGCCTTCAGGGCACCCGAGATCAAGTCGACGGAGTCAGCGACCGTACTTCCAGTAGTGCGCGCGAACTCGGTCGCTTTCGCAGTCAATACAAGGGATTCGGCGAATTCACCGACCTGATTAGAAATGGCCTGATACGCGCCTGCAGCTACGTCGAGCAGTGGCACGTTCAGATTGTCCGCGATTTCGCGAACGGAGTCGCTCAGGGTCTGAAGCGACGCACCGCTGCTGTCGATCGTGCTGATGAGCGCGAGCTGACGTTGGAAGTCGATCGCCTCTTGCGTCGTCTGCCGAAAGGCATTCCGCAAATGGCTGAGGGCCCGGACGATAAACTGAGTGAAGACGATCCGGGACAGGAGCTGCAAGCTCGTCGTCATACGGAGCGACGAATCTTGCACTTGCTGGGCGGTCTGCTGCGACTGATTACCGATGCGGACCAGCGCGTTGCCGATCTTTACTGATGCTGATTGTCCTGTGACTCCCGCAGTCTGAAGACTCGTCGCCAGCTGTGCAGCAGCCGATGCCGCTGCTTGCGCATTAGCGCCGGGAGCCATGTTGCCCTGTGCCGCAGCGACGGCGGCAATCGCGGATGCGGCTGCCGTGCCTTGTTTGCTGAGCTGGATGAACGCGCTGACGGTTTTGCCGGCCTGGGTATTGAACGGCGAAAACGAAGTAGCGGTCGACTTTAGTCGGTTTTCAAACGTGACCATCGCTCCGTCGAGCTTGGTCAACTCCGCGAAGCACTGACTCGCATCAAAGCCGAGGGTCTGTGTGATCTGATCCATGATGAGCGCGCATAGAATCTGCGCAGTTGGTTCCGAGGAGGAAGTGCGCAGAAATGCGCGAAAAGAGAATCAGCCGAGCGCCGCGACGACGCAGCGCTCGGCTAAGGATGCACTACAGTGCCCCAATGACCCTTGATTGGGCCTCCGCCAACTTGTCGAGTGCGGCGGCGGCCTCGGCGGCGTGCTGAGCAATCAGTTGCAACAGCGCCACGGTCGTTTGAGCTTCAGCGTTGAATTCGACTAAGTCGTTGGCTGTCATAGGTCGAGCTTCGAGCGGTTTGTCTTCCAGAGGTGCATAAATTCATCGGTCGAGATTGACGTTACACTGACCTTCCCACTTTTGTTGGTGGGCAAAGCCGCCTTACTCGCCACAAAGTCTTTGAAGAGCCCGCCGAACCGATCGGGCTGTGCCTTCATCTTCTTGACAGCATCCAAAGGGGGCAGACGCTCCACGGTCTCTTTGCCTTCGGCGTCTGTACCTGGCAGATCGACGACGATGTTGCCGACGTCATCCATTGCGGTGCGACCACGAAGATACTGGGCAAGGATCGATGGGCTATATGCATCTTCGGCGACCGCAGCGTCGTGCAATGCATACGTGATCTTCGCATCATTGTGCCGGGCTTCGATTTCGTCAGCTCGCTTCTTCTGCTCGGCCGCTTCCTTCTTGAATTTAGCGCTCTCTCGGCGATCATTTTCTTCGCGAACGCGAAGGTGCTGTCGAGCCTCTGCCAGCTCTTGCTCGGTCAGATTCTTTGACTCACTGATCTCGGCGAGTTGGCGCTCAGTGTTCGTGAGCTGTGTCCTGTGCTTGCGTTTCTCTTCCGCCAAAGCAGCGTTAAATCGCTTTTGCTGGGCCTCGTTGTAGGCAACATCGTCGCCCTCGTTATCGAAGCAGACGAGAACGGGATGTGAACAATACAGACTGTGCATAACTAAAACCTCAGTGCCCCCAAGACGGTTGATCGCGAGGACCTGGGGTGCGGTCGCTCACAAAGAGAAAATAAAAGATGGCGGCGAAGGGCTAGGAAGAACCCCTCGCCGCCGAAGCTCGACGCCCACCCTGTAGGCGGAGCTAAGATTGAAGATTGTAGATTTCAGACGGCGTCAGATCGCGCGGCAAGAGAAGCTGAGCATCGGGATCGAGCACGAGCGGCATGGTTGAAATGAACCGCGACCTTGGTCCTTCGAGGTTGCCGATGTACTGCGAATCAACTTGATTGGGGCGCGCACCGAGATTCGCTGCCGGGCCGATTGGGAATCCACCCTTAGTGAGAGTGCGCTCGATCCTGCGTTGCTGAAGCCAATGTAGAATCATCTCGTCGTCATCGAGCCAGGCTAGGAACTGTTTGACGAAGTGGCCGTAAGGAGAAATCGCGCCTGAGACTTCGACGTACCCGGAGGCGTCGAGAAAGTCGAAGAGATCACTTACCGCCATGACAATCCTGGGACGAACTTTCGGTTGTTGGTGCCCGGCATCGTGCGATGCTGCGGTGGGAGAGCGCGGGTAACGACCGTGCGAGTCCACTCGTATCGCTCGCTGGGCTGCAATGCGTCGCGGAAGCGATCGAAGAATTCGCCGAAGGCAATCTGTCCGAAACTTGGTGCACAGTGACGAGCAATGAAGTCAGTCATCGTCTCCGCCCGATCCCGTGCAACGGCACCAGATTTCAGGGAAGACATCACGCGGACTGCTTCGGGCTTCGGCACGCCCTGACCGACCAAGTAGGCGAGTGCATCGGCGTCTTGGACGAATTGTTCGACAGCGAAGCCTTTGCCGGAAACGTAACGGAGATACATAATGCGACCTTTCAAGTTGCGACCAAATAGAACAATGCCGGCGACGACAGCAGCGAGCGGGTCGCAATCGCTTTGCTGCCGATGCGAGTCGTCGCCGGCAATTGAATTGATGAGGGAAGTTACACCCTGAGTTCACGACGCCGTTGCCGCTCTTCGGCAATCAGCCGTTCCTGCTCCGCGGCAGCGTCTTCTCGCTGCTTAACTTCGCGCTCGTGAATGGCCAGTCGCTCCGCAGCGAGACGATTGCGCTCGTCACTGATGACGTTTGCCTTGATCAGTTCGACGTGAACTGCTGCGAGCATCTCGTGTAACGCTGCGATCTTCGCGGTGAGCATGTCGGCCCGGCCCTCGTCTGCGAGTGCGGCGACTTCATCGTTGAGTTCGGCGAGATCGGCGCGAACTGCCGCCGACCACGATGCCTGCCATTCCCTGGCGGAGACCGGCGTGTCGAGCATCTTCATCGCGTCGGCGAGGGTGACGCCTATGAGTGCCTCGCAGATGGAGTTGGCCGCGGAAGCCCGCGGGACTTCGTGACAAATGACACCGCCGCCAGCAATGACGGCCGAAAATAGATTCTTTGAGCTGCGGAAGGTGACGATCATCGGCTACTGTTCGTTTTGGATGGCGGATTGGTCCATGCACGCTTCGTGGAGCCAAGTGATTCGATGAGGCCGGGGCGCAGCACGGCGGACCGTGCTGTTACACGAGACTTGCCCCGGCTTGACTCAGACAGCCATTTCAGAGGTGGCCAGTGAAAGGCCCAGCACAGCGGTCCGACGATTGGCGAGCCCAAGCTCGAAGCCACGTCGGGTCAGTTCGGACACGATCCGCGTGCGGCCCCAAGCTGGGCGATCAGCAGGCAGAATGGTCTGCTGGAGGCGTCGCACAAAAAGCTTTAGTGGGACGGAACCGGACGGAGAGGCGACACATTGGGTCGCGAGAAAATTATCGAACAAAGGAGGAACCTGTGGGATGCGACCACGGTTAATGATTGAGACTATTGGAGCCGACTGAGGGCGTCCATTGGGCCTTCGAGCTTTCGGCGGTGGTCGACCCGCGCGAGCAGGAAGGAGCGGACCTCCTCCTGGTTTTTGGTGCTGACCCCGCCGCAGCCGCGGCAGTAGTCGGAGCCGTGCTCCTGGCGGTTAGGGCATTGGCCGTGCTTCCCGGTGCCCTGGCACTGTTCGGGATGGCCAGGAGGAACTCGATCCATTCGGGCGCTCGCGGGAGACAAGTCTTGACATAGATAGACTAGGGGCGTTTTGGCGATTTTTTCAGAATCGTAGAACTTTTGTCCGAAATACACGCTCGGGAGTTACTGAGTTACTCAGACAGTTACCCAAATAGTTACCGACTTCAACGCGTCCAATCACCTCGCTCTCTACGCGACATACGCACAAACCTCTTAAATAAATAGATTGGAGGAGGAGTAGAACTAGAAGAATCATATAAGGAGTTACTGAGTTACCGAGTTACTTAGACATTCACGTATATCTGAGTGTGATTTTTTTCTCTATATAGCGATGTGGGGCTGAGTAACTCGGTAACTCAGTAACTTTTCAGATTCTTCTCGGATTTTCTCGATTAAGTTGGCCCTCGCCGCCCGTTAGGGCTGAGTAACTCGGTAACTTTTGCGGTTGATCTTCGCGCCACACGCCCTAGCAGGCCCTGAAAGAAAACCACCACTCAGGAGTCGCACCCTCACCTCGCATCGCGTCAGCGAGCCTTGTAGGCGTCGTGGTGACATCCTGCGACTCAGAGGACCATATCATCGACATTAGAGTATCTGCCGCGTGGGCTGGTGACGGGGACGGGTCTCGATGAGCGACGCCTCGGCCGGACAGGCGGGACCGCCTTCAGTGTGGCGTCGTGACCTGAGTCGGTGTTCGAGAATGCGAACGCAATAGCCAAGTCGGTATTCCTTCGCTCATTCGCGGCGCGCCGAACGTCACATCACGGCGCTAATCTCCGGCGCTTTGCGCGAATGCACCACTCTCGCGCGGTTGTACGCGGTTGAGCGCAAGCTCAGGTTTAAGCCGAGGTCGACCCACCGTCCGATCTGCCAGCCGCTCACATCGCTCAACTCGGCAGCGGCGCCTCGACCCTCTCAAGCCGCCGTCGTACCGACGATCGTGCTGACGGTGGCGCCAATCGTGGTCAACGCGGCGACGCAGCTTGAGGCGCCAATAGCGTACTATCGACTCCGATATTTCCCAAATTCTCTCGTTACATCGCTTCAACGTTCGTTCGTGCGATGTAAAATTGAGTATCACCAGAGGGAGTCAACATGAAGATCATCGCCTACGTCCGTGTCTCAACCAACAAGCAAGCCGCGTCAGGGCTCGGTCTGGAGGCTCAGCAGGCCGCTGTAACTGCGTTCGCTCAATCCAACTCGGCTACCATCGCGTCAGAGTTCATCGAAGTAGAGACAGGCAAGCGAGCCGACCGGCCCGAGCTGGCTCGGGCCATTGCTGCTTGTCGTCGCCAAAGGGCGACGCTCGTGATCGCCAAGCTCGACAGACTCGCGAGAAACGTCGCCTTTGTGGCGAACTTGATGGAGGCACGCGTGCCCTTCGTCGCCTGCGACAACCCAAATGCAACGCCACTGACCGTTCATATCTTGAGCGCTGTAGCCGAAGATGAGGCCAAGCGCATCAGTCAGCGGACCAAGGACGCGCTGGCACGTGCGAAGGCCAGAGGTACTGTGCTCGGCAAGCCGGCCAACCTCACCGAATCGGCACGACGCAAGGGCACAGTAGCCAACATACAGGCAGCTCACAGGCACGCAAGTCTCGCCTTACCCCTCGCACGCAAGCTCCGCGATGCAGGTGAGACGTTGGTTGCGATTGCCAATCACTTGACTGATGGTGGGATGCTTACCCGCACAGGGAAGGCATGGAGTGCGACGAGCGTGCTTCGATTGCTGGCTTGACGGGAGGGGGAGGGTCAAATAAGATAATTACAACCGATTTAAACGACCCTAGCTTCGCCCGGCCCCTTCCCCGCTGATTGCGCAATTTTTCAGAGCACTGACGCGTCAAACGTTGAGAGGTGCGGCGAATTCACCTCGGAGCGTAAATCACTTCCAGCTTTGCCACTAGATTCATTGTCGCGTGCGTCAACAAGCAGGTTATGGGCGATTGTGTGGTCTGCCCCGCTGTGGTCGGAAAGTCGGTCACGGTCTTGTGAGGACGGCGAGAGGAGTGAAGTCGGTCCGCGATAACCTCAGCGATGCTGAGTCAATCTCCGTTCGCTGCCAATTCGTATACCAGATGGCTATATTGTGCGTGGGGTAACCATCTGGACCAATGCTTCTGATCGAGAATCTTGGGGAATAATAATGGCTCTGGAGCCCGGCGGCTACGCTGATAAGGTTGGAAATCGCTATGAGGACCTTTGGGTCGCCCGGCAGTTGTTGCGCGTCCTGAACGAAGAGTTGTCCTCCGTAACTGTAGAAGCAGTCGGAGAAGACGAAGTGGGAACAGATTTATGGATTGTTCAAAAGAACGGCGTACGCCAAGCCCAGCAGTGCAAAGTCCGCAACGTAAGCCGAGATCATTGGTCGCTCAGCGACTTAGCCAATAGAGGAATTCTACGTGGGATTCAGACACAGCTTGCCCGTGATCCAACATATGAATTTGCACTCGTCACAGCCATTTCTGCAACGATAGTTCACGACATTTGCAAGAGTGCACGCAATTCGGCCGGCGACTCGGAAAACTTTTACGCAAATCAAATTCAGGCGATTGGCGAAGACCGGCGGCAGGCATTTCGGGCATTCTGCGATTACCTGGACCTCGATAGTGATTCAACAGACGATCGCTACACGGCCTTTACCTATCTCCAACGGATTTTCATTGAGCATTGGCCAGATACAAACACTTCGCGTAGAGACCTCAATGGTCTCGCGCAGGTGTTGGTAACGGGCGACCCGGCAACAGTCATTTCGGTGCTGTCCGGACTAGCGCACGAAATGCTTCGGAAACCTATCGATACTCCGCTGGTGTGGGGCTATCTCGAATCCAGAGGCCTCCACCCTCGCAAACTATCTTCAGATGATCGAGTTATGCCGGCGATCCAGGCGCTGCAACGGCAATTCCGCGAATCGATTGGTTCCGACTTGATTGACGATAAGCTGATTGCACGACAGGAGGCAGTCGAAGTAGTCAATGCAACTAAGAAGCATGGCGTTATCGTACTTCATGGAAGCCCCGGGCACGGAAAAAGTGGTGTTTTACTTGAGTTAACCGAAAGACTTCGAGAGGAAGGCATTGTTTTTCTGCCAATCCGGTTGGATCGGCAGACGCCGGAAAACAACTCAAGGCAGTTCGGTGTCAACTTGGGCCTGCCTGAATCCCCTGTGCATTGTCTTGATGCCATCGCTAGCGCTGGGGCGGCAGTGCTCATTCTTGATCAACTTGATGCCATCCGCTGGACATCTCGTCACTCAATGAACGCATTGGAGGTGTGTCGTGCCATTCTGCGCGAGGTCAGACATCTACGAGGAGGTGGAAAGCAGATCAGCGTTGTCCTTGCCTGCCGCAGTTATGATCTCAGAAATGATCCAGAAATAAAAAACTGGATCGCTACAGAGAAGAACAATGGGAACGTAGCCGAAGTTGAAATAGCTCCATTTCCAAGGGAAACGGTTACTTCAGTAGTACAGCAGGTCGCAACGGTCACTCTCTCAGAGCGACAGCTGCAGATTTTGGAGTCGCCTCAACATTTAGCAATGTGGGTTCGAATTGTTCGATCACGCGGCGCATTCGAATTCCAAAATCGCGTTCAATTAATGCGAGAATACTGGGATGACCGTCTCCGTGAGTTAGGGCGTTTGGGACTTTCCTCGGCTGATGTCGAGGCCGCAATTCAACCAGTCTTGGATTACATGGATCGCGGAAGCGTAGCTGCTCCAAGAAGCCTTCTATCGAACGCGTCAGTGCGGGACGGTCTACTACATGTTGGGCTGCTCCAGGAGAGCAATGGTCAAGTAACGTTCGGCCATCAAAGCTATCTTGACTATCAGATCGCCAGTCGAGTGGTACGACAACTTCACTCTGCGGAACAGAACGTTGGTGCTTGGCTAGGCGGCGCGGAAAAGCAGTCGTTGTTTCGACGAGAACAAGTTCGACAAGCTCTTTGCCTGTTGAGCGAAGAGTCTCCTTCGCGCTTTCTTGATATCATTATGGAGATAATTGCGAGTGAGAAAGTGCGCTTTCACTTGAAGCACTTGTGCTTAGAGGTCATCGGAGAACTTGACTCGCCTTCCACAAGTCTTCTGGTTTATCTGAAAGAAATATCGGACCACAAAGTCTGGGAAGAGCATGTGGTTGCTACCACCTATGTCTGTCATGCCCCATTCATTACTGCTTTGATTGAGAGCAAGACAATGAATGTCTTGTTGGAATCCGAAGAGAAGCGTAATACGGCGCTTTGGATTCTACGTTCATCTCCCAAGCCCATGGCCGATGCAGTTACTGCTGTCCTTGAACCTTACGTGGAGCGCGGCGGCGACTGGTTGCCGCAAATCCATGGGTGCTTGTCATGGAATGTAGAGGACGATTCGGATGTGATGTTCGAGTTGCGGCTGAGATTGGCGAGGCAAGGCGTATTTGCAGGATACGTGAATTGGGACAACTTATCTCTGCAAAGAGCGTGGAGGCTGCTTGAGGCAATTGTGTCGTCGTGGCAGCCTGAAGATCTGCCACAAGACGCACTTAGAAGCCGCGGGAAAGCGGAATTTGAGGCGTGGTCGCACGAGGATATTAAGCATCTTGCCATCGCTGTACAAGAATCGCCCCATGATTCTTGGAATAGCTTGGTTGGCCATATTGTTCGGCTCTACCCGCAGGGAAGTGAGACTGAGGACGACGCATTAGAGTTGTGGTTAGACGGCGACCGCTTCGAGCGTCGCCGAGGTTTAGAATCCGTCCCTAACGTACTCGTGACTCTAGCCATCAGCGCGGGTAAACACGCAGCAGTAGTCGACGCCGACGTTTTTTGGAAAGCAACCGAATCACTGCGATGTAGTGATTCCGCGGTCGTCAGGTTCCTGCTGATCGAAACTTATGCCGATTTGCCCGATCGCGTGGCAGATCAGGGGATCGCTTGGATACTTAGTGACCCGACTCTTTTGAGTGTGGGTACTGGCGAAAATGAACCTGAATGGATGCCGACGGCACGCCTGATTTCTGCATTGTCACCACATTGCAATGATGATTTATTTCAGCAACTTGAAGTGACTTTGCAGCGTTATCACTCGCCTAGTGAGCTGCGTGACGCTAAGTACTCGCTCCCTTGTTGGAAACGAGGCTACTATGGCGACTACTGGGGCCGCGCTCAGTATTTTTCACTGCGTGCTCTGTGTTCTCACAGACGCTCCGAAGACATAACCGGCCTGATTGGTGTTTTAGAACGCAAGTTCGCGGACTACTCTGAACGTCGCTTCGTTCGTCGTTCAGAGCCCCAAGGAGGGACAGTTACGTCAACGCTAGCCGGTGCGCTCCACCGCATTTCTGACCGCTCCTGGTTAGAAATCATTCAAAACCATCAGCTGCCAAGAGTGCGAGGAAGAACCCGACGTTACCGAGATGGCTATGTCGAAGAGTCGAGCGTATTTCAATTTTCTCGTCAGCTATGCGGAATCGCAAAGAGATTTCCGAAACGGTTCGGTCGACTGGCGACGCAATTTCCGAGTGGCTCGCCAGTCGAATACAAAACAGCGATGCTGGAAGCGATTAAAGAAACCCAACCCCAGAATATTCCTGAAAGCGAAAAACTCACATGGCAACCAGTTGATACCGAAACGATCGAAAAGGTACTGGACTCGTTCGGTAAAGAGAATGATGGGTCTTACGCTCGCCAATTCTGCTGGCTGCTATTTGAACGACCGCAGGACCACTGGTCCGAATCCACCCTTGAAACGCTGATTGAGTATGCCACCAGCCATCCAAGCCCGGAAGGCGACAGACCTCGCCGCAAGAAGGGCGGCAATAGTCCCGATGAGCCGGAGGTCGCAGTCAATGATTTAGAGACGGAGGCATTGAACTGCGTTCGTGGCGTCGCTGCGATGGCAATTGGCGAACAACTGCAGGCGACACCGGAATTAGTTGAGTTCTTCCGCGAGACTATCGAACGACTTTGCACCGATCCTCATCCTGCCGTTCGCGTCGCAGCGGTCAGAATGTGCCTTTCATTTCTCTCTGTAGATGAGGATTTCGCGATATCGTGCTTCTTACGCGCCGCATCTGACGATCTTCGCGTAGCAGCATCAAGGGGTGCCCCGTACTACTTCAATGTCGGCATGATTCGGCACCGGGAGAAATTCTCGCCGATTATCACTCAAATGCTGAAGGCCGAGCACGACGAGGTCGCTGAGCAAGGAGCTATGGAAGTCGCAGCACGATGGCTTTTCCATGACTGCTTTTCAGATGAAGTGAAAGAATGCATTCAAGGCAGCGTGGTGCATCGCCGAGGGCTAGCAAAAGTGGCGGTCGATTTTTCGGCCGATTCGGATTACTTCGACAAGTGCAGAGTGCTCATCGAATCGCTTGTAGAGGACGACGATGCAGAGGTGCGAAACGCAGTTTCCAGATTTGCGCGCAAGCCGGATGTATTATCATTGCCTGGCGGCGTCGACCTGATGACTGTGTTCGTTAAGTCGAAAGCATTTTTGGACGATCCAAGTGTGCTCATGTATGCCTTACGAGAATACGCAGGGAGTCTTTTGCCATTTGCCGAAGTGCTCCTGACGATTTGCGATCAGTTCGTTGGTCCTCTTAGGGAGTCTTCCCGCGATCCTCGCAAGGGAGGTATGCATGACGTGTCACAGTTCCAAGAAATACTGCTTCGCTTGTACGAACAGGGAAATGATGCCGCTGATTTGAAAATCGTGAATCGTTGTTTGGATGCGTGGGATGCGCTAATTGAAGGGCGGGTCGGCATGACAAAAGAACTCTCACGAGCGTTAGGGTAGCACCAACGTCTTGGGCAAACTGCAATGTGGCATCGCCGACGCCCCTCAAATTACCAACTTCCCCAGCACCAAGTCCGCAATATGTTCCTCGCCAATCAGCTTGCATCGATTACTCGCAGCAAGTATCTCAGCGCTCCCCGTGAAGCGGCTATTGGTGATCACAGCGCAGGCGTTACATCGGTAGTGCGCCATTCCAGCCACAGCTTCCTGAACTGCGCCATTGCCCACGGAACTGTAATAACCCTTCGCTTGAATCGCATATCGAAGCGGTCCGATCTCGACGACCAGATCGACTCCCTGGTCGCCGGTCACTCGCGTCGTCTCCACAGTTGCGCCTAAAAGCCGAAACGCTCGGGCCAGGAATTGCTCCCAATCCGTGTCGCGCATCGCGCGCCAATTCTCTTTCAGTAGTTCCTCACGCTGATACTGAACCGACTTTAAAATGGCGTCGAGCGATTGTTGGTCGACACGAATGACTCGATCGACGTTCGATAGTTCGACGCCCAAGGCCTCGGCGGTTTCTTTGGCAGTTCGTAGACGCAACTCAGCATTCTGAATAAGCATTGCCAATTGAACGTCATTCGGCACAAACAGCAGCCACGCCATGAGCGCCCCGGACGTTCCCTCGATGACCAGGAACGGAATGAACGCGATGCCGAAAGAGCCTGTAGCCGCTTGGGCGACTAAAAACGGAAGGACGCCGCATGCAATCGATCCCACGAGGATCACCCCAAGCGGCCAGAGATTGTAGTCCTGTGCTGGCCGTCGCAGTATTCGCTGCCAATAGCGAAACGCGTAACGCGATCTCGCTTGGGATTCTTCGCGGCGAGCCATCGCCGATTGACTCGCCAGTTGAACCTTGATCTTTCGATTCTCGCCAAGGCGTCGGCTGAGAACGGCCGCTTGTTCGTGTTCGGTCATGGTAACTGATAAGATGATGTCGAGATAAGTTAGCTACCATCTTACTGTGGGATGTCCAAAATAGAAGTTGACCGCGAATGGCTTCATTCCATGCCTTCATCTAGCTATTGGCGATCCCTAGCATTAGGCTACACCACTTCGAGTTGTCCCCAACTCGATCGAGGCTAGCACTGCCGATTGCCCCTTGGTCGCCGCATCCGCAATCTCGGCCAGTGGAAAACAAATGACCATCCCATCAAGAATCCTTACTCGCTTGCTCGTCAAACCGGCGGATCTCAGTTCACAATTTGAAGGCTTTGAAGTCATTGGCACATTCAATCCAGCGGCCATTGAATATGATGGTGGAGTCGCTCTTCTAATCCGCGTCGTTGAACAGCCACTCCAAAAGAAATCCGGCTTTATTGCACTGCCTTACTGGGATCACCTCCAGGGAGCGATTTCCATTGATTGGCAACCGCTGAGCAACGTGGAGATGGTTGATCGCCGCATTGTGCGGCTCAAATCTAACGGGTGCATCAGGCTAACTTTCATCTCTTACCTATTGCCTGCATTTAGCCAGGATGGGTTGACGATCACTCGATTCGGCGAAGAGCGGATGTTGCCAGCAACGAAGTATGAGACGTTTGGCGTCGAGGATCCAAGGCTCGCCAAGCTCAATGATCGCTACTTCTTCACGTACGTGGCAGTCTCGCCATTTGGCATCTCTACGGCACTTGCCTCGACCACTAACTTTGAGTCATTCGAGCGCCACGGAATTATTTTTTGCCCCGAGAATAAGGATGTCATCCTCTTTCCAGAGAAGATCGGCGATGAGTTCGTTGCGTTTCACCGTCCCAATCCGAACGGACGCCTTTCACCGCCTGAAATGTGGCTGGCGCGTTCGCCAGATTTGATCCATTGGGGAAGTCACGAACGACTAATGGGGAGCGAAGCCCATTGGGCCAACGTGAAAGTGGGAGGAGGCACTCCGCCGCTCCACACGTCAGCCGGCTGGCTTTCGCTGTACCACGGCCATATTAAGCCAATTCCAGAGTCGTCTGGTCAGCATGACATTGGGGAGTACGCGGCGGCGGCAATGCTGCAAGCGATTGAAGATCCCGCCCGCATCCTTGGCATGTCGCCGCAACCAGTTATGCGCGCTGAGGCCGATTTTGAACGATATGGTTATCTACCGAACATCGTCTTTCCGACCGCCATGTTGAGTCGAGGTGAATTTGTGGATGTCTATTATGGCGCTGCGGACACCTCGACAGGCGTCGCTCGGTATCGACTTTCGGATCTATTGGATGCGACCGCGCCATATCCCCCGCTCAAGCTCGCTTAGGCGCTTCCCGTTCAAAGATCTGCGCATAAACCCGTTCATAGGATTGCACCATCGCATCCACTGAGAAGAGTTGCTCAACGCGCCGACGGCAGTCTTTGGGACTTATCTCTCCCGTCCTCTCAACTGCCTCGACCGCCTGCGAAATGTCTCTGACGACAAAACCCGTCTGACCGTCGGCGATGACTTCCCGACATGAGCCGCAATCCATAGCTATCACCGGGACGCCTGCGGCATTAGCTTCCACAAGCACCAATCCAAATCGTTCGGGGATCGTATTGAGATGCAAAACAGCCGCCGCTTGTGAAAAGAGCTTGTTTTTGCCCTCAACATCGACCGGTCCAATATAGGACACGTTGAATCCGTCGATGAAAGGTTCGACTTTCTCACGAAAGTAAGCATCGTCTTGAATGATTCCCGCGATGATTAGGCGTCGTCCACTTCGTCTAGCGACATCGATGGCTAGATGGACGCCTTTGTCCGGGTGAATTCGGCCCAAGAAGACCAAATCGCCGCCACGCTGATCGTTCAGCGGGTAGAGGGATAAGTCGATGCCGTTATAGACGGTAGCCAGGTATCGTAAGCTTGGATGTCGATCTGAGTCGCTTATCGAGACGAAATACCCGTCTCGATACTTTTCGTAGACAGGCATAATCTGCGGCGATGAAAAACCATGAATGGTCGTTAACACTGGAGTATGAACGAGGCGGCTGTACGTCAGCGCCATGAAGTCATAGTGACTGTGAATCAAATCGAATTCTTCGGCGTGCTCGAACGCTTCCGAGATATGCAAGCATTCGGCGACCTTGGGATCGACGCTGCGATCCTCTTCGTATCCCGTAGGCACTACTGATCGCAATTGGGCCTGAGTGACCGAATCTCCGGTGGCAAACAACGTCACATCCCAGCCTCGCGCTACCAATCCTTCGGCGAGATTGCTGGCAACGGTTTCCCAAGCGCCATATTGGCGGGGTGGCGTTCGCCATGCGACCGGTGACAAGATTGCAATTGACTTCCGCTGTTTCATTAAATCAATTGCCCTGTCGTCGGCATCATTCTTTACCGGAACTCAAGATCAAGTCAGCCTTGCCAGCATGACGCGTTGGAGCGATGCGAAGGCTGGCGCACCGCGCTCGATCAGCGGATGCTTAATTGAAGGCGCCTTGGAATCGCTAAGCCGCACGCTTGCCACTGTCTTCCAGTCGTCTCAGCGCCTCTCGCTTACCAATGCCGCGCACCGCAACCAACTGAGCCAGCTGTTCTTGACGAGGGCGCGACTTGCCGTGCTCCCAGTTGTAGATGGTCAGCGACGACACGCCTACAAGACGGGCATAGTCAGCGGCTGAGAGCCCCAGTCGCGTCCGTTGCGCCTTCACCGAGCGAGCCGAAAATCGTACGGACTCGTCAATCTTTTGCGGTGAGGGTTTACCCTTCTGGAGAGAGGCGATCCTCTTCTCCTGCTCGCGAATCTGTCGTTTGAGCTTGGCAATCTCTCGCCGATGTTGCGCTACCGCTCTCGCGGTCACTTGAGTCGCCGCTTTAATTTCCTTGCGCGCCAAACGGCGGATTTCTTCTTTCAGAGCTTCTGCCAGTGTCGTCATGGATGCCTGTTCCTGGGTGATCGTAACTATTGCACTTTAATTGCTAAATGCCGGTATGTCATCCCTTTGTGTGGAAAGCGTTCCAGTTGCGATCACCGGCACCACGCACATTTCAACCACGACAATTCCGACACTACGATTTTTGTGTGACATTTGCCTGATCGGTACGCTAAGACATTTGCTAGGCAATCCTGTCGTTTCAAGGAGAGTCCGATGTCTACCGTCGAATGTGCGCCAATCAGGCCATCCACTGACCTCAGTAGCTTGCCCCAGCCGCGCCCGCGGGTGGCTCCGACGAAGCTGGTGAAGCTTTGTTACACGATGGTTCACGCTGCCGAAGCAGTCGGAATCCGCGATCTGGCCGACGGCGAATATCTGCCGACTGACACAACGCTTGAAGCAGGAATCGACCGCCAGCTTAACTACCTGCTCGATCAAGTCGGCTGCACCCGTCCCGGCTTTCGACTACTAGAAATCGGCTGTGGTTACGGACACCTGCTCCAACTGGCCATAGCGCGCGGAGCCGTCGCCGTCGGCATCAACATCTCCTCGGAGCAAGTGCGCTACTGTAACGAACATGGCGCTCATGTTTATTGCTGCAACTACCGTGATTTGCTAACCGCCACGGAGTGGTACGGCCAGTTCGACGGGGTAATCGCGAATGGATCGCTGGAGCATTGGGTCCAACCCGAGGATGTGCAGGCGGGCAAGATGGACGCGATCTACTGCGAGTCATTCGACATCGTGCATCGGTTGCTTGCCCCTGCCGTCCCTGATGCCCGGTACGTCACGACGGCCATCCACGTGAAGCGCGAAGTGAAACCCGAGTATCTGCTTACCCCCTGGGGGCGCCATCCCCGCGGCTCGGATCGCCGCCACTTCAGCCTGCTGCACAACTGGATGGGAGGCTATTATCCAGTGGATCGACAGCTTGAGAAATGCGCATCGCCATTTTTCGCCTTAAAAGCAGAGGTCGACGGCACGGCGGGCTACAAGCAGGCCAACGATTACCGAATGGCCCGTATGATGAGTGGCTTGTACACGAATCCGAAACTCGTCTGGCGAATCGTGCGATCGTTGGCCCGGCACCCGCGAATCACCGGGACCATGATCGAATCCTACTTTATCGAGAAATCATGGGACTGGCAATTCCGGGGTGACGACCCGCCGATGAAGCTCTTACGACAAACATGGCAAATTGCGACGTAATGCGCCGCGCCGAAAGTGGCATTCGCACGTGGATCGTTTTCGATCGGCAGAAACTAGCGAATGCAGACTATGGTACGCAACGCACCTACTTAGACGATCGTGAAGTCTCTCCTCACGCGATTTCAGACTACCCTTCGACCTTGAAGTAGCTGCACGACCAGCACCACGAGGGCGATAACTAGAAGGACGTGGACCAAGTTACCCGCGACACCAAACCCGAGCCCCAAGGCCCACATCACGAGTAAGATCAGCAGAACAGTCCATAGCATAAGTCACCTTGATTTCAACAAAACAATCGAAACAACCGATGCTCAAGGGTGGTTCATAATCGAGCTTCGGGCTCATTACCGGCGACTGCGCGACTAATAGGCTCCACCGCCACCGAAAAGCAGGATCAGCTCAACATTTAAAGAACAGGTCAGTATCGCTCATGCTTTGGTCTGCTCGTGGATAACAGTGTTACTGGCGCAGCCAAACACGGTGACAGTTTCACTCGGTTACTTCTTTCGCGGAATTCTTTGCTGCATTGGCGGTTGTCTGCGCGTGGCTTCCAACTGTGCGGTCGCCGCTCAATCCATCACAGCAGATTACCTCGACACGATTATCAATTTGTTGGATGTAGTGAAGTTTCCCGAGTAGCTCCTGTAGCAGTTGTTTCAAATAGTACGTCGGTACGATCCCCTCGATGATAAGCACTTCGTCAACATGGGTAAACGTAAACTCTTTGATCCGGCCAGTAAAATGAACAGATGCGGATAGGAGTTCGCGCACGTCGCGTTCAACCGAGTTGATAGCTGGCGATCGATCCTCTTGCGTAGTATCCACCGTGCGTCCCATTGAGTAATAAGTGAAAATTCGAATGCCTGACCGTGGATCGCTTAACCGCTTGGTAGCGCCGCTGAGTTACATGGAACAGACCGTTGATGGGCTCTCGACTGAGGACTCATCACTAACTTGCTCGCAAGCATGCTTAATAGTGGTCTCTAGTACTGCCAGATAGCATGGTTTTGTAATGACGGCGAACGCACCTTCCGACTTTGCTTGACACAGCGGATAGTCATAACCAGAGAGAATGATGATTTGCATATCACTCTGGATTCGTTTGAGTCGTCGCATCAACTCTATTCCGTCCATGTCTGGCAGGCTGAGATCGAGTAATGCTATCTGGAACTCACACCGCTCTACTTCGGCAAGTGCTTGACGCGAGTTCGATGCGCTCGCAACACGGAAGCCTCGTCGGCTGAGCAACGTGGTCATCGCACGTAGTTGTTCACACTCGTCGTCAACAATCAGAATAGAACATGTCATTCGAATATCCCTTCGAAATTGAACGTGCGCTTGAGCCAAATTCAGGCAACTTGACTTGTGACGATCATCGTCCTGGCAACCCATGATCCCGCCGAACATCAATTGACTTGCGTAGCCGTCGACAACGTGGTGTCCGCGCAGCCCCACGGCACGCAAGCCAATCGATTGAGTGCGTTTTCTATTTCTTAACGACGACTGACGTGTCTGTCGCCGTCTTTGGGGGTGTTACGCCTTGTGACTTCATCATCGCCGCATGCGCGGCATTCGCCGTCGTGACAGCCCTTTGGACGGCTGCAGTCTGCTCGGCGATTTTAGCCGCGTCAGGCTTGGCTTTCGCCACCTCTGCGTTCAGCTCCGTTTGGTGCTTATCTGCTTCGGCATGCTGACTGCGCATGACCTCTACGTGCTTCTTGGCTTCGGCCTGCTCGCTTGCCGTCAGCGATGCCTCAAGCTCCTTCACCTGCGACTTTGCAGCGTTGAGCTGGCGACGAATCTCGTCCGAATGAGTTATTGCCGTCTTCGGATCGATCGCGGTGTGTTGGGTCGCATGATGCATGGCGTGATCATGCAACACGTGGCTATGATCCAATATGTGCCGATGATGCAAGTACATGACGTGATGGCTTGCTTCCCGATGACTGCCGGGAGCGATCTGCGACGGCTTCTGAAGAGGATCCGCCAGACTCGCGCTCGCCAACGCGCATACGATGATCGCCGCCGTAAGGGACATTTGATATCGCATCGTCATTTCTCCTTCAAATTGAGGAATTTCATGTGCTCGGCGTGCTGCGGCGACGCCGCAGGCAAAGCTTGCCGATTCTGGGATTGGAAATTCATCATATTGTGTTCAATTTGTCATTGGGTTGACTGGTCGCGTCACTCATCAATGCCATGTTCATCCAGGGACTGAGTGAAGTCCTTCATCCTCAGCGCGACCAAGTCTGTCTTGCGCGTCGCCGCCACGTTCGGCCTCTGCGGTCGTCTGCGACGTGAGCAGATAGACCTGCACCATTGCGCCGGACGTAAATGCATGCACAACAGTTCCTGTAGACGGTTCGATCTCGGCGGCCGCCTCGCGAACTTCCCGGCCAGTGATTCGGGCGATCTCTCGTCGCATCTCGTCGTTGGAACTCGTGAAGAGCCGACGATGGTACTCTTGCACCTGAGCCATTCCCTCTGGACTTTGTGCCAAAGCTCTCTCTGCGGGTGACAACGCATCGAGTAAGGTGACTACGAGCGTATCTTCGCCCATGACGACCGTGACGGCCTTCGGAGCGTGACCAGTGCGTTGTTGCTGCATGGCCTTGGCTATTTTAGCGATCTGCTCTGCAGCCGATTGTGTGGACGATGACACGATGGATTGGTCCTTTGTTGTCGCGGGCAATGCTGCGGGCAACAACGAAAAAAGCCGACGTAATTGAACGCCTATTTAGCGTTCAAACACGTCGGCTTACTTGCTAACGAGTCGCCCAGCCTTAGCCGAACTGCTCTTTATCTAGTCATCCGAGCATACAGGTCACTCGCTTCGCTTTCGAAACCCTTTTCGATGGCGTCGACTTGTGCGAGCGACTCAGTAGTTAGACTCTAGCTCAGGACTAAGAAATGAACACCCCTAACTAGTTTAAATTGTTCGTAATGCAATTATGCTGCATCCCCTCAGCGTAGTCCTGTCGTTGTTGCGATAAACGTTGCATAAACCTAGTTGCGTGAGCTGGGCGGCCATTTACGGGGCAAGCATGAAGTCAATCGGCGAAATCGAAGCAGCGATTTGCGAAGGGATTTCTCGCTTTGAACTTGAACATATGGGAAGAGGTCCGAGTGATATTCGAACATTCCTCTTAGGCGATTTAGTACTTGTCCGCCTTCAAGGAGTGCTAACGGCGGCCGAGCAGCATCTCGTTGCTTCACTTCCGGCGGACAAAGGGCGGGATCTGCTCAAGCAAGTCAGGACCCACCTAATCGAGACCGCGCGACCAATAATGGAGGCTATGGTCGAAAGCATTGTAGAAGTCTCTGTGGTGTCATTACACCATGACATCAGCACGAGAACGGCCGAGGAAATGCTGATTTTCACGCTTTCGACGGCCCCAGAGTGTCGCGCCCGCAATAAACGTTAATTGAAGTCTTCGCGCAAATACGTGGGCAGATAGGAAGTTATCGCGCAATTGTTCTCTTACCGGTTTAGTGAACTAGACACTCTTCTAAATTACATTCGCGACATTTAGTCAGACAGACCTTACGTCCTCCTCTGCTCAGCGCGACAATAATGCCTGTGTTTCAGTTCCAGCGGTGAGGAGCATTGACATGCGATGTGGAAACTCATTTTTATCAGATGACGGATTTGATGCTGCTCTAACTGGTGAAGTGGTCTCCTGTGAATCATTGGCGGACGCACTGGCCATTAAAGCGGCCAACCAGATTCTGTGTGGCAGTGATCGTGCGGCGTACAAGCCCGCCTACTTGGAGAGTCTCGTTCGCGTTCTCTTAAAGTACGGCCGCACCCGTGCGGCTTGCCTATTGAGTGGCAGCGTGATCGGATTGCTCTCGCAATGCCTGCAAGTATCGCCTGATTCTCAAGAAATGATTCGCAAATGCCAACCAGCCGCTCTTCAGGCCGAAGGCGCGATACGGTGACGCTGGCTACTGGTCGACACGCAGTCAGCTTGATTCGGATATAACCATCGTCATAGCTGTCGTCTTCTCGATCTCGCTCTCTGCGAGATGGATCTACTCGCCGTGTGGAATGGCTTCTGTCGATTTGTCGGTACGCGCATTGCACGGCCATAAGACGCAGAGATTGCTGCGTGAGCGTCAAATCGCCGTTTAGACACCGCTTCACAAGTTAGTGAACGTCCTCCGGCATGATGCGAATCACTTGAAAGGAGTTGCGCCCACACCACAAGCAGTCGCCAATTGTTACGAAACACACCTGTAAGAAAGTGAGAGTGAGTGAAATGAGAATTTCCATCATAACGGCATTGGGATGCATGCTTTGCGTCGCGACAGCGTATGGAGAGACGAAGGGGACAAATCAGTCGGGCCACGAAGGACTCGACCACGAGATCGCTGCGTGCATGTTGCTGGGCAATCAAGAGGAGATCGCCCTCGCGCAGTTTGCGGAACAGCACGCCGAGCATGCGGATGTGAAGGAGTTTGCCAAGGCGCTAGTGGCGGCGCACACGAATGCCGTGGCTATGATTAAGAAGGCGGCGCCCGAAGTCGCCGACCTGCAACTCTCTGCGGGTAAGAACGGCGCAACTGTTGCGCATGAAGGGCAGAATCATGCCGCGATTGGGCTGCTTCAGCAGGTGAAGAGTGAGTGCCTTTCACTCACTGAAAAGGAGCTTGGTGAGTATAAAGGGGCCGAATTCGACCAGGCTTTCATTGGTCAACAGCTTGGCGCACACGTCGGTATGCTGGCCCAGCTTCGAGGCAGTAACAGTTTCGCCTCTCCTGAACTCCAGAAGGTGATCGCTGAAGGCGAGAAGACGACTGAGGCTCATATGGCTGCGGCAAAGAAAATTATGACTCAGCTCAAGGCTGACGCCACGAAAACGGCTCGTGTGGGACAACGTGCCACCGCACAGAGCCGGTAGGTGAGCCCGCGTTCCATCAGACCCAGTGCGGCGTCTAGTCGCTGCATTGGGTCCTTCTATAGTCTTAGCGTTCGGTCGTTTGAGAGATGAGCGGCATCCGTTCGCGCAAGACCCTGTTCCGATGGATGTGGCAGAAGCACTGAGTCTGGAATTCATCTAGGATTATGTGTGGCTTGAAACCATGAACGAGACGCACCAACGCCATTGGCCTGGCCTCGGGAATCAAGGTGACGCCTCCCAATTGTTGACCGTTAGGCACTCCATGCGGCGTTTGCTAGTTGTAATTCTTGGCATTCACTGCGGGGCCCGGACTTTCGCAGGCGACGACCCGAGTTCCTGCTATGAGCGCGCGAATCGTGTGCAAATAATTTGCGTAACCCCGGCAGGCAAGCTTCTGGCCGCAAAGCTCGACAAGATGGATGTTGAGCATCAATGGCTTCGCAGTGATCTACGCATTGATTGGCGGACTGGAGCGCCAATCGGTGAACAGGAGGGAACTCCGCTTCGAGAGGATGAAACCCATTGCAGCGCATTTGCCGCCGCCGTTGCTGAGAGGTTCGGGATCTATTTGCTTCATCCTCCGGAGCATGCGCTGGAGCTTTTGGCCAACGCTCAATTCGAATGGCTAGCGGGCGTTGGCGGCCGAAATGTCGGATGGCGGCCCGTTGGCAGCGCTGTCGAATCGCAATGCCTGAGCAATCAAGGAGAACTGGTCGTCGCTGTGTTTGAGAACCCCGATGTCCGCCGTTCTGGACATGTCGCGATTGTTCGACCTGAGACCAAAAGCATCGCCCTCATTACACTGCACGGACCGCAGGTTATGCAGGCGGGTTTTATTAACTACCGGTCAACCGACCTCGCCACTGGCTTCGCCCGTCACAATGGTGCTTGGATTCCGCACAGGAGCAGTGCAGTGCGATTCTTCTCGCACTCGTTGAGTGACGCGCGTCCGTTGATAGCGTGTCGACGTTTCTTAACTGGCTACGATCGATGTCGGACTCGATTTACTACAATTCGTGCTAATGGGCGATGTGGTGCAAGCACTAACTAGAGGTGTTCGGTATGACGGATATCGAACAGGAGAGGACGTTCTGGTCGTCGACCGCTGACGAGTTAATCCTACGGTTGCAATCCAGCGTCGAGGGGCTATCGAGCATGGTAGCCGAACAGCGATTGCACGAATTGGCGCCCAAATCATCCAAACGAAAGCGACATGCTGGGCTGCGATTATTCTTTTTGCAGTTCAAAAGTCCAATCACGCTAATCCTGATTGCTGCTGCGGCACTTTCGATCTTCCTGCATGACACAATTAATGCTGTCATAGTACTTATAATTGTCATTGCCGGAGCCGTTCTTGGCTTCTGGCAAGAGCGAGGCGCTGCTAACGCCCTCGAAAAGCTTCTGGCTCTGGTATCCACTAAGAGCACGGTATATCGAGATGGACGGAGCATCGAGATACCTTCGGATCAGATTGTGCCCGGTGATGTAGTCGTATTGTCTGCAGGAGCTACGATTCCCGGCGACTGCCTTCTACTTGAGGCCAACGAGCTACACGTCGATGAGGCGGCTCTTACTGGTGAGTCATTTCCAACCGAAAAGCGTTCAGGCGTGCTTCCCGCGGAGGCACTACTCGCAGAAAGGAGCAATGTGCTCTTCTCTGGAACGCATGTGGTGAGCGGTGCAGCGAAGGCACTTGTCATCTTCACCGGCTCCGCCACCGAGTTCGGTAAGATCTCGCAACGCCTTGAACTGCGACCGCCGGAAACGGATTTTGAGCGTGGAGTGCGACAGTTCGGTTACCTGCTGATGGAGGTCACGACGATCTTGCTCATCGTGATCTTTGCCGTCAACGTGCTATTGAAGCATAACCCGCTCGAAGCACTAATGTTTGCTTTGGCGCTGGCCGTAGGGCTCACCCCTCAATTGTTACCCGCGATTATTAGCGTCACTCTGGCGAACGGTGCTCGTCGCATGGCGACCCTTAAGGTAATCGTGCGACGGTTGTCCTCTATCGAAGATTTCGGCAGCATGAATGTGCTTTGCTGTGATAAAACGGGGACGCTTACAGCGGGAATCGTCACTATTCATTCGACTTTGGATCCGATCGGAGCGCCGAGCGAATTACCGCTTCACGCTGCATACATCAACGCGTCGCTGCAAGCGGGCTTTACAAATCCAATCGACGACGCCGTTCGCAAATGTCAATCGACTGCACCGTCAACGTATCGAAAGGTTGACGAATTCCCCTACGACTTCATACGCAAACGGCTGACGGTAGTGGTCGAGAATGGTGGAACGCACTGGATGATTAGCAAAGGTGCAGTCGACAATCTGCTGTGCGTCTGTAATCGAGTTAAGCTGAGCAATGGCGTTGAGGCCGATATAAGCGAATTCTCAGAAAGGATCCACGACAAATACTGTGAGCTGAGTGGGCAAGGGCTTCGCACTTTGGGAGTCGCTGAACGGCGCTTTGAGGTGAACTTGCCATCGGAACGCGAGCTTGAGGAGAACATGTTGTTTCTTGGGTTTCTAGTTTTAGAGGATCCGCCAAAACCCGAGATCAAGGAAACAATCGAGCATATTACGAAGCTGGGAATTACGCTCAAGATGATTACGGGCGACAATCGCCATGTAGCGGCATTCGTCGCGAAGCAGGTGGGACTGCCCGAGTCGGCATTGATGACGGGCAGTGAATTGCGGCAATTAAGCGATGACGCCCTTCTGCACCGTGCAGGGGAGACGAGCGTCTTTGCGGAGATCGAACCGAACCAGAAGGAGCGGATCATTCTCGCGCTGAAGAAGGCTGGAGAAGTCGTCGGCTACCTTGGTGACGGCATCAACGATGCATCCGCTCTGCATGCGGCCGATGTCGGCATTTCGGTCGATCAAGCAGTAGATGTCGCGAAGGAGGCGGCTGACATCGTCTTGATGGAGCGCGACCTCAACGTCCTGGTTCAAGGCGTCCGCGCGGGACGAGAAACTTTTGCCAACACAATGAAGTATGTGTTCATGGCAACCAGCGCCAACTTTGGGAACATGTTTAGCATGGCAGGCGCGTCATTGTTCCTTCCTTTTCTTCCGCTGCTGCCGAAACAGATACTACTTCTCAATTTGATGGCCGATTTTCCGGAGATGGCAATTGCCGACGATCTCGTGGACGAAGAAATGCTAACGTCCCCGCGTCGCTGGGATATCGCCTTCATTCGAAGATTTATGCTGGTTTTCGGAACTCTAAGCTCCCTTTTTGATCTTGTGACGTTCGGAATTCTGTTGAAGCTGGGCGTCAGTCAAGCGCAGTTCCGCACCGCATGGTTCTTCGAATCACTCATTTCCGCATGTCTTGTGGTGCTAGTAGTACGTACTCGTCGGCCGTTTTGGAAAAGCCCGCCCGGCCGACTGCTACTCGTAGCGAATGTGTTGATGGTCAGCGCTGCGGCCATATTGCCGTTCATGGCCTGGACAAGCGTGCTCGGATTCGCACCTCTTTCGTTTGATCTAGTGCTCATACTGTTGGTAGTCATCGCAGCTTATGTCGGGACTGCCGAGGTGGCAAAGCGCTCGTTCTATAGCTGGGGGCGTCATGACGAAAATCAGTCATGATCTGCCTCTGCAGGCGTGGCTGTGCCGGAGCCAACTGCAGCAGTGATTGCAATTGTCGGCGAAGGACTAGGGAGCCGACTTTCCCGTCGGGACCGTTGTCGAGGAGAGCTGAAGTTCAAGCTCACTCGGGTCAACGTGGACGACTTGAAGATCAGACGGATTGATGCAGTTCTTTGAAGTCAGAGCGACTTTCGTCTTGCCTGCTTCGAAACCCTGAAGGTCGACTCGCACTTCGAGCGTGTTTGGCGTCAGCAGGGCGAACGCCGGTTCGGAGCCATTGAGCGTCACCCGAACATTTTCCAGAGCGTCGTCATTCATGACCAAGTTTCTCGGGACGTTCCGAAATTCCAACGGAACGGCAAAGCTTCTCTCGATCGTATCGGCGTGACTCGCATAGAGCACCCACGCGACGGCCGCAATCGTCACGGCGGCGACTTTTAACCCCAGCCGGCCAACGAGCGGCCCTGCAAATCGAGGTTGATTTGGTACGGGATATTTCTCGTTGAGGAACGCACCGATTCGCTGTTTTAGCTCGATTGGCGTGGTGACCTCGTAGAGTGCCCCGCCATAGGCAACACTGATCGCTCCTCGCTCCTCCGAGGCGATTACGATCAGAGAATCGACCATCTCGCTTAGTCCTAGGGCTGCACTGTGCCTCGTTCCCCGGCCTCGAAGTTCGTTAAGGTTGTTTGACAAGGGCAGGTGCGCGCACATCCGCACGATTCGACCATCCTGCACGATGACTGCTCCATCATGTCCTGGTGTGCCAGGGTCAAAAATGCTTTGCAGCAGAATGACGTTGACAGGCGCAGAGAGGGTAATTCCTCCCCTGAGTAAGGAATCGAGAGCATCGTGCCCCTGAATTACGACCAGGACGCCGACCCGTTGTTCTGCGCTCTTGGAAACGAAATCGATCAATTCGTCGATCGGTTCGCCCGCCAACCAATCCTCTGCGCGAATCTTGCCTTTCCACCGCCAACGTAACAGGATCGCACGGCGAATATCTTCCTGGAATGCGATTGCGAAGAGTACCAAGAGACCGAGCGCTGCGGAGCGTAACGCCAATTCCGTCAGATACAGTTCAAAAGCACTGGCCGCCAGGTAGACGCCGACAAGCCCCGCAGCTGCCAACAGTAGGGTTCGATTGTGCGTTGTCCACAGAAGGTAGAGCATCGCGTAGACGAGGACCGAAGCAATGGCAATATCGACGGCATCCATCGCCCCGAACGACTCGATCGACTTTTCAATAGATAGCGCAAACCCGAGCATACCGCCTCGAATGGCCGATGTACCCAAACTACCGGTCTAGGTAATTGTACGCACTGGCGGTTACAGGCAGACCTGATCGCAATTAATGAGGAAGCACTGTTGTTGGACAGTTTTCTCGGGACGGACTTCCGCGGTTTGCGCGATAGGTTGCACTGCAGCAAGTGCGATCGGATAGAATCAGTCGAGCGAAAGGACAATGCTTATGGAGTCTTCCGGCCCCACACCTGAATTGCTACTCAAGATGGACGCGTATTGGCGGGCCTCCAATTATCTCGCGGTCGGTCAGATTTACCTTCGCAGCAACCCGTTGCTTCACGAGCCCTTAGAGGCCGAGCACATCAAGGCGAGATTGTTGGGTCATTGGGGCACGACGCCAGGACAGAACTTTACCTACGTCCATTTGAACCGAGTGATCAAGCAGTATGATCTGAACATGATTTACATCTCGGGGCCGGGACATGGCGGACCGGCGTTGGTGGCCAACACCTATCTGGAAGGATCGTACACCGAGTTTTATCCTGACGTGACCCAGGATGAGGCGGGCGTGGCCAAGCTGTTCAAGCAGTTTTCGTTTCCCGGGGGCATTCCAAGTCACGTTTCGCCCGAAACGCCCGGATCGATCCACGAAGGAGGCGAGTTGGGCTACTCGCTGAGCCATGCGTTTGGAGCCGTGTTCGACAATCCAGAGTTGATCGTGGCCTGCGTCATTGGCGACGGCGAGGCAGAGACTGGCCCGCTGGCCACTGCCTGGCACTCCAACAAGTTCCTTAACCCCGCGTCGGATGGGGCCGTCTTGCCGATTCTGCACCTTAACGGTTTCAAGATCGCCAATCCCACCATCTTGGCTCGAATCGGATCTGATCAGTTGGCGGAGTTAATGAGGGGATATGGCTACGAACCATTTTTCGTCGAAGGCGACGATCCGGCGACGATGCATCTCCTCATGGCGACGACTCTAGATACGGTAGTGGGCAGAATCAAAGAGATTCAGCGCGCCGCGCGGACTGACGGCTGCTCAGGCGTACCGGCGTGGCCGATGATTGTGTTGCGATCTCCCAAAGGTTGGACAGGTCCCAAGGTAGTCGACGGCGTCCAGATCGAAGGGACCTGTCGATCCCATCAGGTGCCGCTCACCGAAGGGGCCGAGACGCCCAGTCATATACCGCTCCTAGAAGCATGGATGAGGAGTTATCGCCCAGAAGAGTTGTTCGACGAGTCGGGCCGTCTCCTCGCCGAATTGGCCGAGTTGGCGCCTCGCGGTGAGCGGAGAATGGGCGCCAATCCTCATGCCAACGGCGGTATCCTCATGAAGGCGCTGCGGATGCCTGACTTCCGAGAGTATGCCGTTAGCTTTGCATCGCCCGGCTCCGTCGATCGGTCAGATACGCAGGTGCTAGGACAATTTCTAAGGGATGTAATCAAACTAAATCAGGCGCATCGCAATTTTCGCATCTTCTCCCCCGACGAAACCGCGTCGAACCGGCTTTCCGCCGTCTTCGAGGCTACTTCAAAGCAGTGGCTTGCCCCCATCGAAGCGAATGATGAGCATCTGGCTGCCGAAGGCCGAGTGATCGAGATGCTCAGCGAGCACCAGTGCGAGGGATGGCTAGAGGGTTATTTGTTGACGGGTCGGCACGGACTGCTCAATTCCTATGAGGCCTTCATTCACATCGTCGACTCAATGTTCAACCAGCATGCCAAATGGCTGAAGGTAACGCGCAACATCCCCTGGCGGCGGCCAATCGCCTCCCTGAACTATCTGCTCGCATCGCACGTCTGGCGCCAGGATCACAACGGGTTTACGCATCAAGATCCCGGGTTCATCGACCACGTCGCCAACAAAAAAGCCGAAATCGTTCGCGTCTACTTTCCGCCGGATGCAAACTGCCTTCTCTCAGTGATGGACCATTGCTTGCGTAGCACGCACTACGTCAACGTCGTCGTCGCCGGCAAGCATCCGGCTCCGCAATGGCTTGGCATCGACGCCGCCATCGCACATTGTTCCGCGGGAATCGGGATGTGGGAGTGGGCCAGCAACGACCAGGATGGCGAGCCTGACGTGGTGATGGCCTGCGCCGGGGACGTGCCGACGCTCGAAACGCTCGCGGCCGTTCAGTATCTCCGACAAGCATTGCCCGAACTCAAGATTCGCGTCGTCAATGTCGTCGACCTCATGAAGCTCCAACCTGCCAGCGAACATCCACATGGTTTGACCGATTATGACTTTGATACGCTCTTCACGAGAAACAAGCATGTGATCTTCGCATTCCACGGTTATCCGTGGCTGATCCACCGACTCACGTACCGTCGTACGAATCACGCTTATTTGCACGTCCGCGGCTATAAAGAAGAAGGGACAATCACGACTCCGTTTGATATGGCAGTGCTGAACGATCTTGATCGCTTTCACTTAGCTACTGATGTCATCGATCGCCTGCCCCAACTTGGCTCGCGAGCAGCACACCTAAAGCAGGCTCTCCGAGATAAGCTATTCGAGCATCGCCAGTACATCAACGAACACGGCGAGGACATGCCGGAGATTCAGAACTGGAAGTGGGAGCTGAGTTGAAAGTTATGCTCAGAGCAAACCGAAGGACTTAAACTTGTCCGAAGTATTCAGCCCATTCCCGATGCAGCGTCTGATCCTTGCCGTCAACGCCGGCTCGTCGAGTCTCAAGGTCGCCGTCTTCGAAGCAAATTCGGCTCCAGTTCGCCTTGCCTCAGCGAAGGTCGAGCGCATCGGCGCATCCGACGCCAAGATCACCCTTGCGATCGGCGGCGAGGCGTCATGCTCCGAAGCAGTGGTCGCAAGCTCTCACGATGACGCACTTGCTGCGATCATGTCTGGCCTACGGGGCAAGATTAACGATACCTCGATCGCAGGCGTTGGTCACCGTCTCGTTCATGGCGGGCCCGACCATTCGGCTTCGGAGGTGATAACGCCGAACTTGCTGGACGATATCCGCCAGCTCGAAATCTACGACCCAGAGCATTTGCCGTCCGAGTTGCAGGTGATCGAATCGCTGAAACGACGGCTGCCAAATATCCCGCATGTGGCTTGCTTCGACACGGCCTTCCATCACGATCTTCCGGCGGTTGCGCGGCGACTGCCGCTGCCGCGACGATTTGACGCATTCGGCATGCGTCGCTATGGGTTTCATGGGCTTTCCTATGCCTACCTGATGGACCATTTGGCGCGATTGGATCACGAGGAAGCGCGGGGACGAATCGTTCTTGCGCATTTGGGCAACGGCGCAAGCTTGGCGGCGGTGCGAGACGGCAAACCCATTGACACCAGCATGGCATTCACGCCTGCCGCCGGCATTCCCATGAGTACCCGATCAGGCGACATTGATCCTGGATTGATTGAGTATCTTCTGCGGTCCATGAGCATCACCGTTCAAGAGTTCAACCGCGTCGTCCATCTGGAATCAGGCCTGTTGGGGGTCTCCGAGACTTCCGGCGACATGGAACTGCTTCTGGAGCGCGAATCAACTGATGCGCGAGCAGCCGAGGCAGTGGCAATCTTTTGCTACCATGTCCGCAAATATATCGGAGCGTACGCCGCCGCCATGGGAGGACTCGATACGCTCGTTTTTACGGGAGGAATCGGCGAACGTGCAGCGAAGGTTAGACATCGTGTCTGCGCAGATCTTCAGTTTTTCGGGGTCGAACTCGGTCCGACGCTAAACGAAACCAACGCCGAGGTGATATCAAGCGGAATCCTTCCAGTAAAAGTACGAGTCATTGCAACCGACGAAGAACAGATGATTGCACGGGATGTGATCGCAGCGATTGAGTAAAAGCGATTCGGCCACATGCGTCGTGCCTCTTAGTACGCGGTCAGCGCCCATGGATAGACGATTTTTGGCAGCTGATTGACGGCTGAAGCTGGCAATAGGCGTCGTGGATTAGCGTCGCGCTCGCACGTTAGTTTGCGATTTGGTAGCGTGGATGGGTATAGTGGGGCGATGACAATTCGCCACCCAGAGGTTCATCGGATCACGCGCATTGGATGGCTTCGCGCCGCCGTGCTTGGGGCTAACGATGGAATTGTCTCCACCGCGAGTCTAATCGTCGGCGTCGCTGCGGCCGATTCCACGCGGAACGCAATCGTCCTCGCCGGCGTTGCGGGACTGGTGGCTGGCGCCGCGTCGATGGCCGCGGGCGAGTATGTTTCGGTTAGTTCTCAAGCCGACACGGAGCAATCGGATCTCGCTCGCGAGCGAGAAGAATTGGCTGCGGATCCCGCCGGCGAACTCGCCGAGCTAACCAGTATCTATATTGGGCGTGGCTTGGACCGGGAAGTTGCCGTCCGCGTCGCCGAGCAATTGACGGCGCAGGACGCTCTCTCTGCCCACGCCCGAGAAGAATTAGGTATTACCGCAGGCATGGAAGCGAGGCCAGTTCAAGCCGCATTAACGTCGGCAGCAGCGTTCGCCGCGGGGGCGATGCTACCGCTGAACGCTGCCGTGGCATCGCCGCCCTCCGTGCTACTGGCAGCGGTCGTCGCGTCATCGTTGTTTTCCCTAGCTCTGCTGGGCGGGGTAGCCGCGAAGATCGGCGGGTCAAAGCTTAGCGTCGGTGTAGTTAGAGTCACCGTATGGGGTGCCATTGCTATGGCGCTTACGGCCGCTGTAGGACGGGCGTTTGGCGTCAGTGCGTAATGCTTAACTCACGCCACTTGCGGAAACGTAAGTCCGCAAACGTGATACGGGTCAATCCTTTACCAAGATCGTGGAACGAAGGATGCGATGATGGTTTCACATTCGTCAATCTTTTTCTGCGATTCACTGTTAGCACGTTGATGGCACTTACAAGGCTCGTGCAACGCGACTTCCGTCCAGAATTGATGGACCAGAGCGAAATGCCAAGAGCCGAGCATGAACGTGCGCTCCACGGGCTGCGACGGCTGAATTTCGCCAGCGGCGTGGCTGGGCAGCTTTGGCGACAGATCACGTCCCACTCTGGCGTCACGTCAGGACGACGCCTGCGACTCCTCGACGTAGCCTGCGGCGGGGGCGATGTCGCGGCAAACATCTGGAAGCGCGCTCAGCGACAGGGCATCGCCGTAGACATCGTCGGCCTCGACTGTAGCTCCACAGCATGTGAACAGGCCTTCAAGCAAGGTCGAGCTGCTGGCGCATCGATGAAGGTGATATGCACCGACGCCGTTCGATCGCCTCTGCCTAGCGGCTTCGACGTGGTGACGTCGTCATTGTTTCTTCATCATCTGTCCCGGCCGGACGCCGTGACGCTACTAGCTAAAATGGGGGGTGCGGGACGCCTGCTTGTGGTCAGCGACCTGCGACGATCTGCTATAGGATATGTCATCGCGCACGCAGCATGCCGTCTGGTCACGCGTTCGCCGATCGTCCACTACGACGGACCACAATCAGTTGCCAATGCCTTTTCAATTTCGGAAGTCGCCGAGCTGTGCGATGAAGCAGGTCTCTCCACCGCCATCGTCCGCCGTGCGTGGCCATGGCGTCTGATAATCACGAGATATAAGGAATAGAGCCGATCATCCTTGCAACCGATCAGATGACGGCTATTCACGAAAGCGATCGCTGGGACGCCATTGTCATGGGCGCAGGACCGGCGGGAGCTATTGCGGCTCGCCAGCTCGGGCTGCAACGCAAGCACGTGCTGTTGATCGACAAAGCAACATTGCCGCGTGACAAGGTGTGCGGAGGTTGTTTAGGAGGGGCGGCGCTCACGCTGCTGAACGGCGTCGGCCTGGGCCATGTTCCAACTGCCTGCCAAGGCATGCCGCTGAGGACATTTGAATTGTCCAGCGGGGGCATTACCGCTCGCATCCCGATCGGCGAGCGCATGGCCATCTCACGTCACACGTTCGACGACGCGTTGGTACGCGAAGCGATGCGGGCAGGCGTCGTCGTCTGCGACAAGGCGCACGGAACGCTTCAACCCGTCACCGAAGACAACTGTCGGACGGTGACGCTGCGTCAGATGGGTAATGAGGTGCGGGCACGTGCAGACGTTGTCATCGTTGCTACGGGCCTCGCGAACGTCCCGTCAGAGTGCGTTGCGAATGCGGCGCACCAATCATTGATTGGATTGGGCGCCCTGTCAGATCATGCGCCATGTAATTACGTGCCGGGCTCGTTGCACATGGCTTACGGCTCGGCTGGCTACGTCGGCATAACGGCCGTTGACCGAAGCCGTTTCGACATCGCGGCAGCGATTGATCCACGCGCCCTCGCCGCTGCAGAGTCGCCGGGGCGCCTCGTCCAAGAAATTTTGCGAGCGTCCGGCTCGATCTTGACGGCCGACTGGGAGAATCTCCAGTGGCATGGAACGCCGAGTCTCACCCGGCGAACATTGCCGATCGCATCGCACCGTTGTCTGTTGATTGGCGATGCGGCGGCTTATGTGGAGCCATTCACCGGCGAAGGAATCGGCTGGGCGATGCAGTCAGGCGCGTTGGCGGCGTCACTGCTGACAGGGTCGCTTGGTCAATGGGACGATACGATCGAATCCCGCTGGAAGCGACTCTTTGATAAGACCACAGGCAATCGGCACAGATTCTGCCATACGCTCTGCCGGTGTATGCGAATTAAGGCTGTTCGCCAGCTTGCCGTTCGGGGATTGCGCCAAGCTCCTTGTCTCGGCGAGCCCGTCGTGAGGATTCTGGACCGGCCCTTCGGCCACACTTGCTGAAAGTAGCGCTCAATGGATGTTGAATTACTGTCGGTCGGCGTCGCCGTCCCGGCGCATGAAATCACTCAAGAAGCGTCTCTGGCGCTCACCGAGCGCATCTGTTGCGTCGACAGTCGGCAAAGGCGATTCGCCAAGGCCTTGTATGAACATGCCGGCGTTGCCACTCGATATGGCGTGCTGCCGCTGGCGGAGGCCGATCGCTGGGCGCCGAATGGATCATTAGATACGGATGGGACGCCTAATCTCGGCCCCTCAACCGAAGCCCGGATGGAGTATTATCAGCAGCACGCCTTACCGCTCGCGCTGGAAGCTTCCGGGCAGGCGCTCGACCGCTCGGGTTGCCAGCCAAGCGAAATCACGCATGTCGTCACCGCGTCCTGCACAGGTTTCACAGCGCCCGGAGTCGACCTGGGGCTGATCCAGCATTTACGGCTTCCGCCGACGACCGAGCGCATTCATGTGGGCTACATGGGCTGTCATGGCGCGATCAACGCGCTTCGCGCGGCACGCGGTCTGGCTTGCGCTGATGGTCGCAACCGCATTCTCGTTTGTAGCGTCGAACTCTGCACGATTCACTACGCATTCCAGTGGAGCACAGAGCGCATGCTCGGCAATGCTCTTTTTGCTGACGGCTCAGGAGCCGTCGTGCTGGGTGCACGGGAGATAACCGCGAACGAGTCAAAACATCCATGGCGCCTCGCCGCGACAGGCTCCTACGTATTCCCAGACACCGCCGACGCGATGACATGGAGCATAGGCAATCATGGATTCGTGATGTCTATTTCCAGTGAATTGCCGCGGCTCATTCAGGCGAATCTCCATGAATGGTTGTCCGTGTGGCTCGAAAGGCAGGGACTTGGAGTCAGCGATGTGAGCTTATGGGCTGTTCATCCGGGAGGGCCGAGAATCGTCGAGGCCGTCGAGGCGGCCATGGGCCTGACCCATGAGCAAACAGCGATCTCGCGGCAAGTGCTATCGACCTACGGCAACATGTCGTCTGCTACGGTACTCTTTATTTTGCAATCGCTTTTTGACGGCGGCGCTCAGCCTCCATGCGTCCTGCTAGGGTTTGGGCCGGGTCTCGTCGCCGAGGCTGCGCTATTCATATAAGTTTCTGCCGCAACTGCACTGATCTATTCGCTCGCGAAATCGGGCATTTCGTCGCCACTTGGCCCGTAGCTCGATGGGACCGCGACGCTAAGCAAGCGGAGATACACGCCAAGCTGCCCTCGATGGTGATACCAGTGGTTGAGCATAATGCTCCTCAAGAAAGCGGCGCGTGGTAGTGACACGACGACATGTCCTCCCTGAGTGACGCGAAACGTCTCGCTCATGCGCTCGTCGTCTATCGTAGGTAGAGTTTGCCGCAGGTACGCGGCGCTCTGGTTGAGCGCATCAAGAATCTCGCGTAGCGCGGCGGGCTGCGGTCGCTCGCTGCTCAAGTCTGGCACTGGCGCCTCGTCAGGCTCTGATAATCGCAGGACGCCCTCGGGGACTTGGGCAATGTGTAAGGCAAGTTGCCCAGCGGTCATCGATTTCTCGTGAGGCCGCCAAGCGAGCCGCTCCTCGGGTACGCGTTCGAGAAACTTTCTCGTCGGGCCGAGTTCCTGCTCGAACTCGGCAAGGAGTGACGTTCCAATCTCGTATTCAGGCGTCATGGTCTTCCTTCAGCGTGATTTGGTTTCCGCGCGTTCGCGAATTTGATTGATCCACTGAGTCCAGCCTTCCGGCATACCGTCGCGATGCTCGGGCAAGATTAGCCCCATGGCGCGGTGAGCGAACGTCAAGAGCGTTCCATCGCCGTTGGTCTTCAGGCGATACTGAACATGGTTCACCGCCGGGTAAGACATCGGCATCGGCCCGGTGATTTCGAGGAGCGTCGGCGGCTTGATGACTTGGACATGGCCCCACAGATGTCCCGCGTCATTGCCGAGATCACGAAACCACCGACCGCCGGGCCATGGCTCGATCTTCATGGAGAGCGACTTGCCGTCTGGCATCTGCGCCCAGTTCGTCTAGCACGGCTTCAAAGGCGATCTCGATTGGCGCTGCAATTTCAATCTCTTTGCGAATTGTAAATGCATGAACCTCTTCGTGTTCAGTTGTCATACATACCTCGGTTGTGATTTAACGTGTACCGTCCCGTCCCGCCTTGGACTTGCGCTCAGCGCGCTCCTTGATCCGATCTATTTGATGGCTCCAGTGCCGCTCAAATTTATTGGCCCAATCGTGCACCGCTTTTAGCTCCTTCGCCTCTAACTGGTAGAGACGCTGCTGGCCCTGCTTAGTCACCGAGACGATGCCGACCTTGCGCAGCACGCCCAGGTGCTTTGAAACTGCCGGCTGCGGCATTCCTAACGTCAGGACCAGGGCTCCGACGGCAAGCGCGCCCCGACGGGCGAGCACTTCAATGATCTGGCGCCGCTTGGGCTCGGCAATGGCGTTGAATACGTCGGTAGTTGTGGAGGCGCGAGGCATGGCGCCAATATATTCCCATAACGGAATATGTCAAGAATCGAAACGAATCTGCTGCGTTACGGACGAAGTCAGCCTCAGAGGTGTGGGCCTCCATTCCCAGGGACGAGATGATTGTCTAGTCATTCGCCAAGTTCAGGAGTTCGCATGGAGTTTCGGCCCAGACATTGTCTGGGACGTGGCCAAGCTGCACAGCTTTGCCATTTTCGCCCGATGCATGCAGATCGCATAAATCAGCAAGGGGAGGTTTGGCTCATGAGATAACTAGCGAGACCAACTACGCGTCAACAGCGTCCAGGACCGAGGACAGAGCGGATAGCGCAGAACCAAGGCTTGCCGGAGGCAGATAGCCAAAGCCCAACCGAAACACACGGTTGGTTTCGCCAAACCATGTTCCGGATGCGAGTTGCAAGTCATGGTGAGGCAATAGCCCCCAGAATCGCGAGGTTGCCGTCTCGTCCCACGCATCTCCGCGCAGGCGCATACAACATAGTGCACCGGCGTCTGGCTGCACCCATTCAATGCGCTTGCGCTCCGCGTCGCACCAAGCCGTCACTTGCTTGAGAGCGCTGCCGAGCAATTGTCGTCGTGGCGCAAGCACCTTTTCTTTATTACGCAGCAGAACCGTAGTGAGCGCCTCATCCAGCACCGCCCCAGAGATCACGGTGTTCATCTTAGCGACTGTCAGACGCGATCGAAGGTCGGGCTCCGCTACAGTGAGCCACCCTGTACGCAAGCCTGGGGCGCCGAGAGCCTTCGATACCGATGCGCCGGTGACGATGCGAGCATCGAGCCCTGCAAAGCTGTCCACGGCCCTGGCGTCTCCATACGTTGCCTCTCGATAGGTTTCGTCGATGAAGAGTAAGGCTTCGGGCGAGCGCCTTTCCATTAGGCCGAGCAGTCTTTCGATTTCCGCACGTGAGGTCTGAACGCCACTGGGATTCTGAGGTGAAGCAATGCTTACAAGTCTGGTCTTCGAAGACAACTCTGCTTCAATCCCGTCCAAGTCCAGTCGATAGCTCCGCTCAAATGTCAGTTTGACTTCGCGAACGTTGACGCCGGCGCCAATGAGGCAGTCACGGCTCGGCGGGAAGCAGGGCGTTGCGAGAACGGCGTCGTCACCAGGACGGCAGACTTCAAAAGCAAGGAGGAAGAGTCCCAGCGCGACGCCCTGCGTTGTGATCACCTGCTCCGAAGAGACTTTACAGGCATCTGCGATGGCCTCGCGAAGCTCTAATCCGCCGGCGGACTTACCATACCCCAGCGTCAATCCGCGGATACTTTCTAGATCGGCCAAATCTAGAAGTTCGCCAACCGTCAAATCTTGGGATGTGCTCTCCGCCAGATTGAACGGTCGGTTCACATCGAGCAATGAGATGATTTCATTGTACGGAAATCTTCCAGTCCACTCACGAGTAATGTCGCTATCGGAGCCAGGTTGCTTTCGTTCTTCAGAATTACCTTGGAGAGCGCTCATGCCCTTTCCTTATGTTTTCGAATGCTACCATCGCAACCCATCTTGCGCAGCTCTGGCAGACGGAAGGAGTTTGAGAACGAACATTCGAGCGTGACGCTTTAGAACCTGATCAACACCCACATAGCCAACATAGGGTGTTTTGACCGGCAGGCTAGCCGCAGTTTCACTCAGGGACAGTTAGGCGCCTCTGTGGAAGCGGCCACCAAGCTGATCCGCATCTAAATAGCCGGCGACTCTCGCCCCGGGCAGCGGGCATCTCTGATTCGTGCCGCCGTTGGCCTTAAACGCAATTTCTGGGAATCGCGCCCCTAGTCGAAACTTTCAAGCGTATTAGAGGCAGAGAACACACTAATCGATTGCGGCTGTTCGGTTGTAACGCCTGCGCTGGCCGGAATCTCGTCGCCTGCGGCAACGCTAGCGCCCCCACCGGGCGTCGTCGGGCGTAGTACAGTGCCAGTCGAGGAGTGCTCGGCAGGCGACGAACTCTGAGGGGAGACAACATTGAGTATGAACAAACACTCTACCGCGAACCCGTACGCCCGGCAGATTCCCAGGGGTGACGAGCGACCGGCCGTTATTCCATTCAACCGCACAGACGCGGAGTCTGTCGATGATCTTGTCGACAAGATCATCGAATCGATTCCGGCTGAGATGCTGATTAAAGCTGTTGCCTCATTGAACGAACGCACACGCATCCAATACTCGCCGGCAGAACTTCGCAAGCGATTCGATAGGCTTGGAGTGCCAGAGCTTGATTTGGAAGCCGCTGAAGGTATCGAAGTCTTGAAAGCCGAGCTTATCGAGAGTGCAAAGGCCTTCGCACTGCTCATTGCGGATGAAGCCGCAGAGGAAGCCATCGAAAACGGCGATTTCGATGATCTCTTCGACGATCTCGTGGATGCGGTCGTCTATGAAATTGTCGTTTAGTCCCCTCAGTCGCCGGGACGGGGCATTCGTGGCCTGGCGCGGCGCTTCACTTTTAGGCTCACGCCCCAGCGGGCGCTAGGCGCAACAGGTCCCTAGTTTCCGGTTTCGCGCCGCCATTACGGGCGGTCGTGCGAATTAACCTTTGTAGCCGATCGATCTGCTCGGCCGCTGAATTCTTCTTTGAGGAGACGAATGATGCCCAAAATGTTGTTACCAAATGATGCGTGGCTGAAGGCCAATGGCTACAGCGAACTGGTCAAAGCGAGGAAAGACCGCCCGGAACCATTTTTAATTCCCCAGGAGCCAGACTTCATCACCGAACGTGCGATCCTCGCTCGCATCAACAGGAAGCTCGCCGCTGAGTACGAGAAGGTGGGCATCAACCGCGGCGGCCATGCTCGATATCACCACAAGGACGCGTACCGAAACGTCTTGCTTGGCGAGTTTGATGATCTCGAATCGTTCGCCCGCGAGTGCGGTGTGATGACCGCCAACGAAAGAATTGGAAGGACCTACGAACCCGCCGGGGACAGCCGTGGTCCGCTCTCGCCGTGATGCGGCTACTAGGGGCTTAATGGGATTCGCACTCCCAGCGCGGCATCACGCACCAGCTCATTCTCATCTGCTTGCAAGTCGATTATCGCCTCTTCGATTTGAAGTTCGGGATGCTGTCGCATGATCTCTGCGGAGTAGAGACGCACCCACCATTGATTATGCTTCGACAGCTTGGCCAAGTATTCCTTGGCTTCGGGAAGTGTGTTTTCAAAACGCTCGTGGAACTTGTTCTGCTTCGCCCAGATCGCATCTTCGACGACGTGCTCGGCCAGCAGGAACTCGTCCGGCCGCATCGGTTTCACACGAGGGGCAGCCAAGCCGGCTTCTTTGCGATTGGCTTCAACATTCTCCGCCACCTTTTCAAGGGCAGCGATCGCATCGGCCCGGCGGGTCGAACGATGGAACAGGATCAGTGCGCGCCCCGGCGAACGCTCATAGACGTACTTGATGAACGGACCGGGTGGAAAGGAGTTGCTCCGTAGGTATTCCAGATAGTCTTCGTAATTCACTGGTCGCAACGGGTCGGGCCGGCCCACGTTGTCATGCCCCTGGAACCAATCCCGAACAAACGACCGCAGCTTGGGATTCGGCGAGTCCAGGTGAGGTGCTAGGCGTTGAATAACAACCTTCGGAGGCAGGTCAAGCAAATGCAATAGCATGAGCCCTATGAGAGGCTGCATCTCCTCGCCATCAGGGTCACCAGCGTAGATCGCAATTTGCTTGACGATTTCGCCTTTGTCGGCGACGGAATCTTTCAGCGCGATTGCCTCCTGGACTGCCTGAGCATTCTCGTGGAGGCCGCCGGGATGTCGTTTCGCGGTACCGAGGACTTTCTGGATTCGCTCCTGGATGGCCGGATCAGGCTTGCTCAACTCCTGCGCTCCGCAAGGCGCACAGATGCACGCTGCCAAGATGAGTGCTAGACGCATAGTCCCCTCTCTGCCACCGCAACTAAAGATGGAGTGCCCTATCCCAGTTAGACCCAGCACGATCGTTTAACTCAAGACTCTTCTGGCGCTGCTACTTACGCCGCTACTCTTCAATGATGGCGCTTAGCCAATTAGGCGGTCCTTCTTTGTAACACATGGCTGGAATACTCCTTTCGTGTGGTGGCGATGCTCCTGCGCGGTCTGTTTCACGCAAAAAAACTGCGGACATCCTCATTGTGGTAGGCCCAGGTGATTGAGCGCAATAGAGAGTGTGATTGATTTGTTCACTAATAGAACGATTTCGGCCGCCGTGCCTTGTCTAATTTGCTTAAAATACCTAGTTTATTGGTGTTGACTGAAGATGTTGCCATGCTAAATTTGCGTGCACTCCCAAATCCCCTCATTTGACACTTAGGGTGCTAGCAATGCGAATCTACGTGATAGCTGTCGGAATGTTGGTCACGATGCTTACGTCAAGCGTGGCTGAAGCGGGAGTTTTCGGCAGAGGTCGATGCCGTTCTACATGTGCACCGGCGAAACGCTGTGCCCCGGCATGCGCACCAGCTTGTGCGCCAGCTATTTGTTGCGGTGCTGAGGGGACCAGCTCTTCGCCCCGCACCGTCCTTGAGGCGGAAATTCAACAGTTGCAGCTCCAGGTCAACGACCTTCAGCAGCGAGTGCAGCGGCTTGAGCAATAGGCTGAGCGATTTAGTCGCCTTCAGTCTTATTTAGGCGTTGGAGTGTTTTGCAGTCGATTAGAATTGCGCCTTGACGATTCGTGCGCTCGGAAATTGTGCCTTCGAGTTTGACGCTGCTGCCGATTGGCAATGAGTTGTTGAACTCGATGGGGCTGAAGCTCGCCATGACTCGGTCGAGCATCGGCGTGTCATTATCAGGGGCGATTGAATAAGCAGGTGCTTCTTTATCCGGCACTATGTCGCGAATGACAGCATCCCAAGTCACAGTCTTGTTGACATACTCCTTCTTGAACTCGACAAGTAAGCCGTTACGCTTTTCGTTAAAGTCGTCGACGAATTGCGGGAAAGAAATGTCGATCCTCTCTCTCGCGATCAAGTGCTCGTTCGCGAAATCTTGCACGGACATGTAAATTTGATCTGTCCGGGCGCCGGGCTTGCAAATCGATCGATGATCGCCGTCAAGTCGAATGGGAGTGACATCATTTATACCTGGATCAGAACTCCCTTCATCAACGATCAGCCCGATGCCAATGATGGGTTTATTCTCGAAGAAGACGAGTGTCTGTATATCGTGATCAGGGATATTATTGCGGTACCAGGTGTTTAGCTTCCTTAACATCGGGGCGTTTTGCTCAAGCTGTTCACCCTGAACTGACTCGTTATAGAGTGGGCCCAGAAGTTTAAGAAACTTCTCCGCGCCGGAGCCCGAATTTGGAGTGGCTATAAAAACTACTCCCTTAGTGTTATCCGCGATCGCTTCCCAACGCTCATTGTCCTGTGTTAGTGCGTCATTGAGCATCTGCTTTACTACTAATCCTCCCATACTATGGGTAACGAAAAGTAGTGGCCGTTTGCCGATCCCGCGAAGTCTCAATTCTTCCAATAGCGTCGTTGCGCGATCTTGAATGGGCATGGAACTGCCAAACCAGTTCGAACTACTCGCTTCGTAATTAACAGACCAAATACCCAAGTCTGGATTGTCGTCGCTCAGCCACTTGGGCCAGTAGTTAGACGAGTCGCTGTCCTTTTGCCAAGTTTCTTGGAAATCTCCTTGCAGCCCGTGCACGAACACCACGTCGGCACGTCTCCGCTCATTTTCTGTTCCGCCTATCGCATTGACTGCTTCAATAGCCTTGACGGGGGGCGATGGCTTGGCGTTCGGCTTCTCCTTGGAGCAGCCACCAATTAGTGCCATTGCTATTAACGCAATAGTTGGTACTGGACTTAACGAACTGTTGACCATGGTCGCGTGCTCCTCGGCGAGAAAAGGTGATCGCGAGAATTGTATACTGAATATGTAGATTGCAATACAGGTGCTGGAGATTTGGGCGGTTGCGTAAGCTGGTCCGGCTTTTACGCATCGTTAACCGATTGATACGGCCCAAAGTTCGTCACATTTTCATTGACAGACTCTTGATCCAGAAAATGCTGGTAGTAGGTCCACTATTCCATTTCTGGAGACTCGCTATGTATACGCTCGTCAAACGTCTCGTCGCTACCCACCCCGCCGCCATCGCCGAAGTCGCCCTGTTTTGCCGCGAGAAGGCCGACACGATCCTGAGTCCAGGCCGCATCCCCAATGTTCGTTGGGGTTCTAACCGGCGTCACCCTGCTGACGAACTGCTGCTGATCACGAACCAGCTCGACGCCCATCAGTTGATTGAGCTGGCGGAATACATCGAAGGCCAGTTGCCGCCCGCGGTCGCCATGAGGGTAATCGCATGAACTTTCACAAGCTCTTAGCCAAGCTTGAAGGCCTCGACGATCGCTGCGCGGAGTTTGTCGCCGCCGGTATCGTCAACGAGGTCAGCGAATGGGCGGCTAAGAATGGCTACCCTGATCTGGTCAGAGAATGGACTCCGGCGGCTCAACCTATCGAAGTGAGGCGATACCTTGCCGCTGCCATCGCTGCGACCAAAACGCAAGTTCCCGAGCCATCAACAGAGGATTATTTCACCGTTAAGCAGGTAGCGGAGAAGCTGCAGATCAGCGAGCGGTCCGTCGCTCGCATGATCGACAAAGGCCTGACCACAGTGAAAGTCGGTAAGTCTATTCGAATCAAGCCAGCGGACTTGGAGCAATTCCTGTCAGACCAAGAGACGGTATTTGATTAGCCGCGCCAGACATGAAGTCGACGTTTGCGTCCAAGTGGCCGTAACGGGTGGCCAGCATTCGCGTGTCGACATGCCCGCATAGCTTACTGACGGTAAGCGCATCCTGTCCGCTCGTCAGGCGGTGATGGGCAAAGCTGTGCCGCAACACCGTGGCGCAAATCTGTGGCATTTTCAGAACCGTCTTCAGACGGCGGAATCGGCAGTTGATGCTGTCGCGATTCCAGGGATTGCCTTCCGAATTGCGGAAGAGCTTGCCTTCGGGCCATTGTTTCGCGAGTCGGTTTACGATTTCCATGGCATCGTCCGGAACGTAGACCACTCGCGCCTTCTTGCGGCCCTTGCTTTGGGTGACCGGCAGAATGAAGCGGCTGCCATTCAAGTGCTGCAATTCAAATCTGACGATCTCTTCCGCCCGAGCGCCTGTCGCGACCATGAATCCCAGGTAGTCCTTGAACTCCTGATCGGTCGCCGCTTCAAACACCTTGGGCCATAGTTCGACCGGAATGAAGAACTCCCGGACTCGGCGGGCGGGCTTGGGCATGTCTGCGATGGGATTGTGGTCGACGTAACCCATGCCCTTCGCCCACGACATGACGCCTTTCACCAGTGCGATGTAATCGCTCGCTGTCGTGGGGCTAATCGGAGTCTCGCTAGACTGCCGTTTGCCCTTGTTTCCCTTGCCCTTTACCGGCACCTTCTTGGTGTCGTTGGCGTCAATCCATTTTTGAACATGAAGCGCCCGAAGCTGCTCCGCCTTCAGGGGTGCCGGGATAGCCTTGCTGAACGATTGCAGCATCGGCTGGCGTCGCTTGCACGTCGACTCGGCGAGGTTCTTCTTGGCCCACTTCCAGTAGGCTTGCAGCACTTGGCGGACGGTGTGGTCGCCCGTGATGCCACGATTCATCAGGGCCTTGAACTTGTCGTGGGCCTTCTTCTCGTTCTTCCCGAGATTGTGTTGTTTGCCGTCAAGACAGACGTACCACGTCTGATTGGCTGATCGGAACCAAGGTTTTGGCGTGCGCATGAAATGGGCCTCCTGGAAAACATAGGTTTCCTAGAAGGCCCGGTACTGTGCACGAACCGTGCAAAAATGCACAGATTCGGAATGTGGGTATCGAAAGAGTCGGTTTTTCTAGTCGGGCTGAGAGGATTTGAACCTCCGACCTCTGCGTCCCGAACGCAGCGCTCTAGCCAAGCTGAGCTACAGCCCGATCCTGGTTTGCCGTGGCGAACCGTAGGGAAGCTACCGAGTTTACTGGAGACGCCCCGCTCCCACAAGGCGGGCTGAGCTGGTCGATTCGGTGAATTTCCGTGGCTCCGCGGCTGCCGTTCCGCCCGCGATTTTGGCGGCTCCGCAGCGGTTCGCTGCGTTTCCAACGCCCTCACGGTGGGTTACGATTGACGCAGGCAATCCCTTCCCGCCGCACGGAATGCGTGGCTTCGCTGTGTACGCTTATCTGACCATCCTTACGGGCAAGCATTCGGGGACGAATTTCCCGCTCGATCCCTCGCGCGACACGCTCCTCGGCCGCGGCACCGATTGCCATATCTCGCTCACCGATCCCCTCTGCTCGCGAGTCCACGCCATCATCCACTACGAGGATGGCGAACGGTGGGTGATCGACGACCAAGGCAGCCGCAACGGCACGATGGTCAACGGGCAGAAGATCTCCGACGCCACGCTCGCGGATGGGAATCAGATCAAGCTCGGCAGCAACGAGTTCGAGTTCCGCCTCTCCGACGAACCGGCTACGGCGCAGGGTGATGGCGGCGGGCAGACGCAGACGATCGTGCAAGATCTGCCGATTGCCGTGCGGCAGAGCAATGAGGAAGTGCTCGCCGCGCTGCCGACGCCTGAGCAGGTGCAGGAGCTGATGCTGCTCTACCAGCTTTCGATTCGCTTGCTCGGCTGCGACGATCCCGATGAAGTGATTCGCGTTTCGCTCGAACTGCTCAAGGTGCGCACGCAGGCGGCGGTCGTCGGGTTCCTGTGGGTCGACGATGAAGATCAGCTCAAGCCGAAGCTGGTGATTCCGGTCGGCGCGGCCGATCGCGTGACGCTTAACAAGAACCTCACTGAGTTGGTGTTGAGCCAGGGCCATGCCGTGTGGGTCGCCAACCAGGCGGCGGGCGGCGAGGCGAAGAAGGTCGAGCACTTCGCCGACGCCGTGTGCGCGCCGCTCGTACGAAAGAGCCGCGACGGCGAACGGCAGACAGTTGGCGCGATTCACGTCTACCTCGAGGCGGGCCGATTCCGGCAGTCGGATTTTGATTTCATCATCGCCGTCGCGAATCTGGTGGTGATCGCACTCGTCCGAGCGCGGGCCCACATTTCGCTGCAGAGCGATTACAAGCAACTTGTACGGGCGTCGCCGGGCTACGACGAACTCATCGGCGAGAGCAAGCCGATGCGGACGCTCAAGAGCAAAATTGAGCGTGTCAGTCGGGCGCCTGGCTGTGTGTTGGTGCGTGGCGAGAGCGGCTCCGGCAAAGAACTCGTCGCGCGGGCGATTCATCGCGGTAGCCATCGCGCCGATCGGCAGATGATTTCGGTGAACTGTGCTGCGATTCCCGCCGACCTGATGGAGAGTCAACTCTTCGGGCACAAGGCGGGTTCGTTCACCAGCGCCGACCGCGACCACATCGGCTTCTTTCAACAGGCCGACCTAGGGACGCTGTTTCTTGACGAAGTTGGCGAACTGCCGCTCGAAGGGCAAGCGAAACTACTACGTATTCTAGAAGGCCATCCCTTCCTACCGGTTGGCGCTACGCAGGAAGTTCGCGTCGACGTTCGTGTGATCGCGGCGACGAATCAGGATCTGCAGACGTACGTCCGCGAGAAAAAATTCCGCGAGGATCTTTACTATCGGCTCAGCGTCTTCGAACTCTACATCCCGCCGCTGCGGGATCGCGAGGGAGACATCGAACTGTTGATCGATTTCTTCCTCAGCTACTATCGTCGAGAGCGCGGCCGCCCGCAGTTGCAGATGAGCGACGCAGCGCGAGCGAAGTTGCTAAGCTACCGCTGGCCGGGCAATGTCCGCCAATTGCGGAACGTGCTTGATAGCGCCGTCGTGCTTGCCGACGAAGATGAAATTCTGCCCCGCGACCTCGGCCTCCGCGATTCGGGGGGCGATCAGCTCGATTCACTGCAGATCGACGTTTGGGAGAAGAAGTTGATTCTTGAGGCGCTCCGCCGCTGCGACGGCAACGTTCCCGATGCAGCCAAGTTGCTCGCGATTGGTCGGGCCACGCTTTACCGAAAGATCGAACTCTATGGGATCGAAAGATAGCTGGAGTCGTCGGTTCGGCCGAGCCGTTGCAACGATCGCGCTCGGCGTGGCGGTTTTCGATCTGCTTGGCGGCAACGTGCACGCTGGCGAGAACTGGACGCGGTTCCGCGGGCCGAATGGATCGGGCGTGGCCGCCGATGTGACGTTCCCCGTCGAGTGGAGCGATGAAGCCTACCTTTGGCGCGTCGATCTGCCGGGGAAGGGGCACAGCAGCCCTGTTGGCTGGGGCGACAAGATCTTTGTCACATCCGGCGATACGACGAGCGGCGCGATGACGCTGCTGGCGATCGACGCGGCGAGCGGCAAGACGCTGTGGAAGCGAGAGTACGCCGCGTCGCCCCACTCGCTACACGCGGCGAATAGCTACGCCTCGGGGACGCCGACCGTCGACGACGAGCGGGTTTACGTTACCTGGACCGCCGACGGCGTGCTGCACGCGGCCGCCGTGACTCACGCGGGCGACGAGGCGTGGCATCGCGAGCTTGGGCCCGCCGACTACAAGCACGGCTCGGGCAACTCGCCGATCTTGCTCGGTGATTTGCTCATCGTCGCGAACGATCACACCGGCGAAAGTTTCATCGCGGGGCTCGATGCGGCGACAGGCGACGAACGCTGGCGGCGACCGCGACAAGCGGGCACTGAATCCTACGCCACGCCGCTCGTGTATGAAGCGGCGAACGGTGAGCCGCAGATCGTCGTTTGCAGTTCGGCCGAGGGGATTGCCGCGCTCGCGCCGGCCGACGGCGCCGTGCTGTGGCAGCTGCCGGGAGTCTACGAAGCCCGCTGCGTCAATTCGCCGTTCCTTGCCGAGGGGTTGATTCTGAGCGGCAGCGGGGAAGGGGGGAACGGCAAACAGCTCACCGCCGTTCGACCGGCGGCCAGCGCCGGCGGCCAGCCGGAGATTGCGTACGAGCTCAAGAAGAGTTTGCCGCAAGTGCCGACGCCGCTCGCCATTGGCGATAAGCTTTTTGTGTGGAGCGACCGCGGCGTCGTGGCGTGTTACTCCGCCGCCGACGGGAAGCCGCAGTGGACCAAACGGATCGGTGGCAACTTCTACGGCTCGCCCGTTGCGGCGGGCGAACGCATTTACTGCATCGACGCTGAAGGAGATGTGGTCTGCATCGCGGCCGCGGACGAATACGAGCTGCTTGGACGTTCTCCGTTGGGGCAGGCATCTCATGCGACGCCGGCGATCCATCAGGGTAAGATGTTTCTGCGGACTGAATCTTCGCTCGCCTGCTTGCCGGCGGAGTGACACGCCGACCTCTGCCGTGTTGGAGCCATGGAATTGAACGTTGACGAACGGCGGAAGTTGGAGTCGCTTGATCGCGCGTCGCTAGAACGGCGGCAACTTGAGCGGCTGAATGCGACGCTCGGTCGTGCCGCGGCGGAGAATCCGTTTTACGCGCGTAAGCTAACGGGCGTTACGCTTCCGCTCGCCTCGCTAGCGGATCTGGCGACGCTGCCGACGACGGCGAAAGCGGAGCTGACCGCGGACTGCGAACCTGCGGACCTGCCGGCCAATCGCACCTGGCCGATCGAACGCTACGTCCGCTTTCACCAAACGTCGGGAACGCACGGCCGGCCGATGCCGGTGTACGACACGGCTGAGGATTGGCAGTGGTGGATCGGCTGCTGGCAGTTCGTGCTCGACGCCGCGGAGACGACCGCCGCCGACCGCGCGATGCTGGCGTTTTCGTTCGGGCCGTTCATCGGATTTTGGAGCGCCCATGATGCGCTCGTCGCGCGCGGAGCGCTTGTCATTCCCGGCGGCGGGATGAACTCGCGGGCGCGGCTCGATCTCATTGAACGCACGCGGCCGACGATTCTGCTCTGCACGCCGACGTATGCGCTGCATCTCGTCGAAGTCGCCGCCGAGTGCGGGTTTGACTTGGCGTCTTCCTCGGTGACGCGGGTCATTGTCGCCGGCGAACCGGGAGGATCGATTCCGGCAGTTCGCGAGCGAATTGAATCAGCTTGGCAGGCGCGCGTCGTCGATCATGCTGGCGCGAGCGAAGTCGGCCCGTGGGGCTACGCTGACGTAGAGCGCCGCGGCGTCCATGTGCTCGAAAGCGAGTTCATCGCCGAGTTCCAATCGGTCGAAACGGGACGGCCAGCTGGTGAGGGCGAGCTGTCCCACCTATTGCTCACGTCGCTCGGGCGGTACGGCTTGCCGATCATTCGCTACCAGACGGGCGACTTGGTTCGACCCTCGTGGCGCGGCAGCGGCGGCAATCGGTTCGTACTGCTTGAAGGCGGGGTGCTCGGTCGGGCGGATCAGATGATGATCATCCGCGGCGTGAATATCTTTCCGTCGGCAGTCGAAGAGATCCTCCGGAGTTTCCCCGACGTGGTCGAGTATCGGCTCACGGCTCGCAAGCGGGGCGCCATGGACGAACTGCTCGTCGAAGTGGAAGATCAGCGATCGGCCCCGGAGCGCATCGCGGAAGCGATGTCGTTGCGATTGGGACTGAAGATTGAAGTGGCATTGGCGCCGCCGGCGTCGTTGCCGCGGTTTGAAGGGAAAGGGCGACGCTTCATTGACGAGCGTCGCAGAGATGAGGAACCAGCGTGACGATTCATCCGACCGAACTGAAACTAACGTCGCCTGAGCGACTGCGAATCGTCTGGAGCGACGGGCAAGTCCGAGAGTACACCATTCGCGAACTTCGCGAAGGCTGCCCCTGCGCCTCGTGCCGCGAAAAGCAGTCAGCGGAGCCGCCGCCAGCGACCACGCTGACGGTCCTCAGCCCTGCTGAAATCCGCCCGCTACGGATCGCCTCGATGGAGCCGGCTGGTCGCTATGCCTACGGCATCGACTTCAGCGACGGGCACGATACGGGGATTTATACGCTGGAACTGCTGCGAGAGTTGGGGACGCAGGTCTCCGGCTAAAAATGTTGAGGGCCACTGGCAAGATCCCAGTGGCCCTCATTTGATGCTCGCTTGAAGCTTGCGACACTTACTCCGCCGGCGGTGCACCGATCGGCAGGTTCGGCAACCCTTGCAGCGGGTTCGCGTCGTCGGCCGGCGCTCCCTCGCCTTCGGCGCCCTTCTTCTTGAAGACCTGATCGCGGCTTAGATGGATCTGCTTGTAGACGTCGTTTGAAATAACGTAGTACCAATCGCCGAACCGTTGGTTCAGCTGGGCGACGCGCTGCTTGCCCTTCTCGACAGTCTCGTTGTACTCGTCTTGCAGCCGTTGATTCTCTTGCTCGATGGCTGCACGCTCGGCAGCGGCAGTATCTTCGCCAGGTTGAGCGGCTGGTTTCTCGGCGGCGGCTGGCGCTTCGTCGGTCGGTTCCGCTGCAACTGCTGGAGCTTCCGCGGGAGTTTCTTCCGCAGGCTTCTTCGCTTCAGTTTCAGCGGCTGCGTCGGCCGGATCGGTTTCGTCGGTCGGTTCATCGTTCTGCAACGACTCCGCCTGATCGCCGCCCGCCCCTTCGGGGTTCGGCTCCGCGGCAGGTTTGGCCTCTTCCGCCGGCGCTGCTTCTTCCTTCGTTCCCTCCGAGTCGGCCGCCGCCGGCAACTCCTTGAGTTGCGGCTTCGGGATCGCGTCTTCGTTGAACCGGGCCATCACGAACAAGTAACGGCGAAGATCCTTGCCATCGCGAGAGGCGGCAGCCTTGGCCGCCTCTTCGACCGCCGTCGGGTCGACCGGGACTTCGCCGTCGGCGCTGTCGGTTTGCACCTGTAGTTGGCCGAACCGCAATACATACTCAACGCCGTCGCGTTGGGTGGCGATCAACTCGCCTTCGCTAGAGAGGATTTCCGGCGGAGCGCCCGCCTTCAATGGCACGGGCGAGAACCCCTTGGCGATCAAGTCCTGGAACGCCTCCTGGTTGGTCATGAAGTCGTTGCCGGCCTTCAGGTCGTCGCTGAGGCCGCCCGGCTTCTTGGCGATGTCGACGATCAGCAGATCGTCGAGGCCAGTGCGAAGCTGATTGATCGCTTCTTGATTGATCTCTTCGTCTTCGGGCAAGGTCTGCTCGACCATCTGCTTCGTCGCCTTGTCGTAGCCTTTGAGATCGCCCAAGTTCCACTTGGCGCCCTCGGCGTCGTAGTCGAGCTTGATCTCGCTGCGGCGATCCCAGCTCACTTGCGGCACGATGCGACCATCTTGCGACATCGCGAAGCCAAGGTCGGCGGAATAGTCGTTGATGTACAGTTGCTGCAAGTCGAACGGCGCCAGTTGCAACAGGTCGTCTTCGATCCAGTCGTCGAAGTTCGTCGACAGGCTCGCCGGGTCGAGTTCAACGATGTAGACGACGTCTTGATTGCTGTTGCGAACGTAACGTTGACCTTCGGCGTCTTTTACCTTCTTGCCGATGATCATGTCGACCAGCGTTTTCCCTTCGGCGTCGCTCATCACGACGCGGGTCCCGACGCCTTCGCTGTTCGAGTCGAGCTTCGCCGACTGCGGGTCGATGACTCCGAGGGCCTCGTGGTCCTGGGCCGTTTGGGCCGCGACGCGGAGAACCTTGCGATCGACGAGCGCATTCGCGGCGGTCGCCATTTGCTGGGCGGCGTCGGCCGGATAATCCTGTTTCGACGGAATCCGCCAAACGCCGTCGGTCGACGCGACTTCGAATTGCTTTGTCTTCGCCGTCGGCTTGTCGAATTTCACAATCTGCAGCCGCTTCGGTTCGTCGACTTCGAAGCCGGTGTTGATCGACGAGCCGACGAGCGTGTTGACGTTAACCGCTTCCGTGGGGCGGTCGATGAAGTAAGCGGCCCCAACGGCGACGACGCCGAGCACGACGAAGGCGATGGTTTTGGCGGATTCAGACATGAAAGACTCCGAGAGTCGATGAATGCGAGTTTTAAGTTGCGAGTCGCGAGCGGCGAGTTACGAGACAAGCAGGGTGGCGGTCTTCTGACTCGCTACCCGCAACTCGTAACTCGCAACTACCTCTACCTCAGCCGTTCGCGGGACACGCCTTGGCGTTCGAGTTCGCGGCGGCGGAAGAAGACCGCCAGCGCCAATAGCAACGGCGGGATCGGCGGGATCAGGATCGCGTACAGCTTGTAGCGATCCTGGACCGTGCGAATCTCCTGATCGAGTTTGTAGTCAATTTCCTTCACCTGACGCCGGCGTTGGCTTTCCAAAGCGCGGACTTCCGAGTCGAGCTTGTTTTGAGCTCGCATCCGGACCTGTTCGACCAGCACGTCTTGCTCCATGCGGTTGATGTCGGTGCGACTGCTGACTCGTTCGATTTCGTCGGCCATCGTCTTGCGGGCCGCATCGAGTTTTTTGTTGATGTCCTCGATGAACGCTTCTTGCTCTTTGCTCGCCTCGGCACGGCTGGCGGCGGTCGCTTCGTCGATCTTGGCGAGCGTGCGATGGACGCGGGTCCGCTTGCGGATGTCCATAAAGCGATCGACGCCGGCGAGCTCGTCGATGATGTTGAGGATGAACGTGACGTTCTGCGTCGCGGGAAGGAACGTTTCCTCGCCCCCTTCGCGAATGAAGAAGAAGCTCGGGATGATCCAGTCGATGTCGGTGACGACGATGACGTTCATGTCGCGCTGCTGCGCCTTCTTCGCCTTGCGGCTTTCTTCTGCGTTTTCCGGAGCGTCGGCCGGGTCGGCGCCTGCCTTCGCGGAGGCAGTGAGCGCCGAGTCGTCTTCCGGAGCTGGGCCGCGAATATGGGCGGCTAGGATGTAGCCATCCTTGGTGGGCGAGCGCGGGATGTTATCAGCGATCGGCGAACGTTGACTCTGCTCCATACGCTGCAGCAGACGGGCCGGCGCTGGGCCCGAGTTGCCGACGCCCGACGCGACGATCTGCTCGAACTTGAGTTTCGAATCATCGACTCGCGTGATGGCGCCTGGGTACAGGAACAGCAGCTGATTGAGCGCGGACGAAACTTCCAAGTTCTCGTTGAACGCCTGCTTGTTGCCGTTCCCCTTGTCGATGAAGACCCACTGCGGATCTTGCATTGAGCGGACGCTCGCCTCGGGAGCGTAATCTTGCCAGATGACTTCCATCGGGTTGACGCGAATGCCAAGGAGTCGCCAGAGCTGATCGATGTCGCCCTTTGGTTCCGTTTGGCCTCCGCCGAACATTCCCATGCCGCCCATCATCGATTGCTTCTCTTCCCCAGTTCCCGGCATCGATGACGGGTAGAAGTAAGGAAAGGGATCTTCGAGAACTGCGGTCGGAATGCCAGAGCGAATCGCGTCGACCACGTGATCAAACGCATCGGGGCTGAGCATCGACGGCTGCACTGCCAGCAGCACGTCGTAGGTGCCGCGGATTGGCTGCGCGGGGTCGACGCTCACGACTTCGTATTGCTTGCGTAGCTCGGTAATCAGCGGCCAATCGCCGCGAAGCGAGCCGTCGGGGTTCATAATGTTGATCCCCGTGTTGATAATGCCAAGCTTGGGGCGTTGCTTCTCGGCGACCGTCATGATCGAGCGAATCAACTCGTACTCGACCGGAATACCCTTGTTGACGAAGGGGGTGACGACCTTATCGAGCCCCGACGTGACGGCGATCCCCATGAAGAACTCTTCGTTCTTATATTCACCGCCGGAAGCGATCGTTTGCTCGCGCGGCACGATGCCGAAGTTCTTCTCGGCCAACTCCGCCTCGGGGCCAAAGTTGGGGATTTCGTGAAGCGCGACCTCAATTTTGCCTCCGCCGAGGGCTTTGAATTCCTCGAGCGTGTTGGTCAGGTTCAACTTGATCGCAGTGTAGTCGGTGGGAACCTGCGGGCTGACGTAGGCGTCGATCTTGATCGATTTGACGTCCTTGTTGTCTCGCAGCTCGCCAAGGAGTTCCCGCGTGTTGGGCGAGAGCGTGCTTAGCTTCTCCCAGCTGACGTCGGCCCGCAGTGAGTTGCGATCTTGAACGATCACGGTCACGCCGATCGCGATGGCCAGCAATGCAACCGCTCGCGTGAGGAAGTGGGCCAACAAATACTTACCGTCGTCGCGCGACTGCCAGTGACGGCGGCCGATGAGGATCATGCTGATGTAAATCATCACCGCGGCGATCGACAGGAAGTAGGCCATGCCGCCGAGGCTGAGGACGCCCCGCTTGAAGTCGCCGAACTGATAGACGGCGCTCCAGCGGCGGATCGTATCGGCCCAGGCAGGGTCCTTCACGAACCAGTTGGCGACGCCGAACAACGCCAGCGGCATATTGAACAACATGCCGGCGATGAAGCCGACGGTGAGATTCGAGGTGAGGAACGATGCGACCATGCCGATGGCGATCATCGCGATGCCCATGAACCAGTACCCAAGGTAGGTGCTGACAAACAGACCGATGTCGGGGTCGCCGAGGCCGTACTGGAACACCGTGTAAATCGACACGCCCGAGAAGAGGAGCGACACGGTAAAGATCGCCACGCCGGCCAAGTACTTGCCGAGCACGACGTCGAAATCGCTCGCCGGCAGCGTGAGCAACAGTTCGTCGGTGCCCTGGCGGCGCTCTTCGGCCCACGCGCTCATCGTGATCGCCGGAATGAAGACCAGCATGATGAACGGCAGCCATTGGCTGAGCTGATCGACGTTCGCCAAGTTGTTGGCGAAAAACTCCGGCGGCCAGAAGGTCGCCAGGGCGCTGAGCACCACGAAAACGCAGATAAACACGTATCCCGTCGGGCTCGAAAAGTAGCTGACGAAATCGCGCTTAAAGATCGCGGAGAGAACGTTCCACTTCATGATATTTGATCGGCCTGGGCCAATGATGGACAGGATAACAGGATGAAATGGATTGACAGGATCATCGTTTCGTAGACACGCATCCTGTCGATCCGCGAAATCCTGTGATCCTGTCGATGATTTATTGAGATTGCCTACTAAGTCCGCCGTGCGTCGCGAGTCAACTCGTGGAAACGCTCGTCAAAGTCGCTCTGATCGGCCGCCAATTGCTGTGGCGTGCCATCGAACACTAGGCGTCCTTCGTTAATGAACAGAACGCGGTTACACATCGCCTCGACCTCTTGCAGAATATGGGTCGAGAGGAGAATCGTTTTCGTTTCACCGAGTTCGCGGATCAATTTGCGAACTTCGCGAATCTGGTTCGGATCGAGACCGGCGGTCGGTTCGTCGAGAATCAGCACGTCGGGGTTGTGAAGTAGCGCCTGGGCCATGCCGACGCGTTGGCGATAACCCTTCGACAGCTTGCCGATCGGCTTGCCGATTACTGCTTCGAGGTTGCAGCGGCTGACGACTTCTTCAATCCGCTTGCGAAGTGCCATCCCCGACATGCCGCGAGCATTGCCGAAGAAGGTGAGCAGGCTCCGCGGCGACATATCGGGGTAGAGGGGGCCGTTTTCCGGCAGGTAACCGAGTCGTTCGGCGCCGAGCAGCCGTTCGCTGCCCATGTTGAAGCCGGCGATCTTCGCCGTGCCGGCCGACGGGGCGAGGTAGCCGGTGAGCAGCTTCATCGTCGTGCTTTTGCCGGCGCCGTTCGGGCCGAGGAAGGCGGCGACCTCGCCCTTATTGATCGAGAACGTCACATCGCGCGACGCGGCGAAGTTGCCGTAGTACTTGGAGAGCCCGATCGCTTCGATCATCGGCTCGCCCGTGGGCTCAACGGGGATAAACTCGGCGACACGCGGTCGGTCGGTCGGCAGTGAACTCATACGACGGCTCGACTCCATGCTAACTTCGTGGACGACGGTGGTTCCGTCGCCGGCCTCGGCAAATCGTTCGCGGTTCCGCCGTCGCGGGAGGGCGGTACGGGGGCGACCGAATCGCGGCCCCTTCACGCTTCCCAGCAGCCGACGGCGAAGCGGCGTCATCCTCCAGGAACGGAGGAACTTGCGGGGCAGGGGAGAGTAGCCCGACAAGCGGTAAGTCGCCGCAGGCGCGACAGTTGCGGCGAACTGAGCGGGGCAATGGCCAAATCGCCCCACGGTCCGCCCAGGGTAGGCTGGCAAGCCTAACCCGGCAGTTTTCGCCTGTCTATACCAGGGGCTACGCCCTGGTGAGGGGCAAGGTTCGGCTGCGGGGTGGAATTTGTAGGTTGCTGGGGGAGCAAGGCGGGGAAAGCTCAGTTTGTGACGGTTGTCGATTCACTCTAAAATGCGAGCTATGAGCAGCGCTTATTCCACCTTTGTCGGACCGCCTGGAGTCGGGGACATTCGCCTACCCGTGGCGCCGCTGTCGACCGAGCAATATCTCCGCATGATCGAAGCGGGGGTTTTTGATTCGTCGGACAAGGTGGAGTTAATCGGAGGGTTCATCACGCCTATGGCCCCCGTAGGACCCGAGCACAATGGCTCGCTCTTAAAGCTGACGAAGCGTTTTGCGGTTGTGGCTGATCGGTTCGAGATCGCCGTGCAAGCGACGGTCTCAATCTCTGCGGGGGAAGTCTTAGAACCCGATTTCGCTTTGCTGACGGAACGCGCGGACGGATACATGAGCGCGCTCCCGCGGGCTGCTGATGTGCGGTTGCTGGTCGAGTCGGCTGCGTCGTCCCTCAAGCACGATCGCCAAGTGAAGCTATCGATTTACGCCGCAGCTGGGATACCTGAGTATTGGATCGTTGATCTCAAGGCGAAAGCGCTGGAAGTCCACCGTGATCCAGTTGGCGATTCCTACCAATCGATTCAGGTTTTCTCGGGCGATGACGTAGTAAGCCCGCTGGCTTGCCCTGAAGTTTCGCTGCGAGTTGGGAGCTTGTTCAGTTAGGCGACTTGGTTGCACCGATCTAGGTTAGGCGTCGATCGCCCAAGCGCACCTTCCAGTGGACGTCGTCCTGCTCCGGAAAATCGCTTCGCAAATGCACGCCGCGGGATTCTTCGCGCCGTAGCGCCGCGCCGATGAGCACGCGCGCGACAGTCAGCATGTTCTGCAGTTCCCAGCCGGCCGGATCGGGGAACTGCTGGGCGAGGGCAAACCGCTGCCACTGCTCGATCGACTTCGCGGCGCTCCGTAATCCTTCGCCGTCGCGGCGGACGCCGGCGGCCCGCCAGACGAGGCTCTTGAGCGCATTGCGCACGTCTTGCAGATCGAGGTGTTCGGTCGCGTGCGCGATGGGCTGGTTTTCGAGCGGAATCGCTTCGAACGAGTCGGGCATTTCAAGCGCCGCCGCGGAGGCCGCATCGCCCGCGCGGGCGCCGAAGACGAGCCCTTCAAGCAAGCTGTTCGACGCGAGCCGATTGGCGCCATGCAGGCCGCTGCTGGTGACTTCGCCGGCGGCGAAGAGGCCGTCGAGCGTCGTGCGACCGTCGTGGTCGACCTTCACGCCGCCGATCATGTAGTGGGCGCCGGGACGAACGGGGATGCGATCAACCGCGATGTCGAGGCCGAACTCGCGGCAACGTTGGGCGATACCCGGGAAGCGGGCTCGCATTGTCTCGGCGTCGAGGTGGCTCAGATCAAGATAGACGCACGAGTGCTTCGTCTTTTCCATCTGATCGGCGATCGCCTGGCTGACGACGTCGCGCGGGGCGAGCTCGGCGCGGGGGTCGTAGTCGGGCATGAAGCGATGACCGAGCACGTTCACCAGGATCGCCCCTTCGCCGCGGACCGCTTCGCTGATGAGGCTGCGGCTGCTGCCGGCGATGTAGAGCACCGTCGGGTGGAACTGCATGAACTCCATGTCGGCGAGTTCGGCGCCCGCGCGGTACGCGGCGGCGTGGCCGTCGCCGGTTGCCACGGGCGGGTTGGTCGTTTCGCGGAAGATCTGCCCCGCGCCGCCGGTGGCGAGGATCGTTTGCTTCGCCCAGACGAAGGTCTTGCCGTGGCGCTCGTTCCAGACGAGCGCGCCACGGCAGCGGTCGTCGCTCGTGAGCAGATCGATCGTGAAGGTGTTCTGCCAGAACTGGGCGCGGAGCACGTCGCGAGCCCGCGCGATCATCGCCCGCATAATCTCCTGGCCGGTCGCGTCGCCGAGCGCGTGGACAATGCGGTTGTGGCTGTGGCCCCCTTCGCGACCGAGTAGCAGTTCGCCTTCGAGCTTGTCGAACGAGGTGCCCCACTCGATAAGCTGGCGGATATGTTCGGGCGCCTCGCGGACGACCATCTCGACCACTTCGCGATCGCACAAGCCGGCGCCGGCGACGAGCGTGTCCTCGACGTGGTTTTCGAATTTGTCATCTGCCCCCAGCACGCCGGCGATGCCGCCTTGGGCGTAGGCGCTGTTCGACTCTTGCAGCTTGTCTTTGGTCACCACGAGCGTGGAAAGCCGCGGATCGATCCCCATCGTCGCCCGCAGCCCCGCGATGCCGCCGCCGATGACGAGCACGTCGACGAAGTGGTGCGAGACGCGCTTGGGGTGAAAGGCGACGAGATACCGAGGAACCACGGGCTGCATACTAACCAACGGCGGAGAAGGTGGTGATAATAAATGAAGCAGGCGGGCGCGCAACTAGCCAACGGTTTGGCAAACGACGCATCGCCCGCGGCCAACGCTCGCGAACTGAGCGAAGGGGGATGGCTCACTATTCCAGCGTAACAGATGGGATGCGACGCCACAAAAGCGCGACCGTTGCTGGCGTGCACCAGCGGCGTCACGGCATAGGGTTTGCAACCGAACTTTCCGGAATCGACGGCCGTCGCGGCCGCCAGTCGTTGCCACGAGGTTCATGCCATGAAGTCCATTGAGAAAGATCGTTACCGTCGGGCACTCGAAGCGCTGCTTGAGCGGATGCGGCCCGACGCCGATTCGATTCACGACCAAACGCGCACCTCCGTCGGGGGCGATGCAAGCCAAGAGCTATCGAACGCGCCGTTCCATCTCGGCGATCGCGGAACCGATGAGTTCCTCTTTGATATGAATACAACGCTCCTCGAAAATGAGGAGTATCTGGTGAATGAAGTTCGCGCGGCGCTCGTGCGAATTAACGGCGGCGATGATGGCTACGGCCAGTGCGAGCATTGCAGCCGATCGATCGCGAAGGAGCGGCTCGAAGCGATCCCCTACGTGCGGTACTGCGTGAAGTGCGCTGACGCTGCCGGCAGCGGCGCCGCGGCGAACTATAACGTGGGCCGTCCGCGCTCGCCGAGCGATACGCTTGCTCCCGAAGGGGAAATGAACGAGTTCCGCGGCCGCGATCTCGATGCACCGTTCACTGATTTGGAAACCGATCGCGATCGCCGCCGTTCGCGGAGCGATCAGCATGCGGCTGGCACGCCCGGCGGCGGCGGAGCGCATGGCGGGCTGGCGGGCAGCAACGACGGCAACGGCGATCCGAACATCTCGGAGCTTGAAGATGAGATGGCGAGCGGGTCGAGCGATCTGTTCGATGCGCGGGATGATAATCCCGATGAGCCGAAGTCGGGGCGGTCCGGCGGGGCCGTTGGGGGGACGCCGGCGAATAAGCGGGCGCGGTCGTGAGCCTTCGCGAGGTGCGAAATTAGCCCCCGGCACTTTATGCCGGGGGGTTTTTGTTTCGTGCCGCAATATTGGCAGCGCCGTTCGCCCCCGGTTTGAAGAACCGGGGGCTAAGTAGCACGCTTCGAATCAATCCTTACGCTGGGACGAAATCCCCTTCGTGTACTCGCGGACGCGGTCGGCGTATTCCGACGGAGGCTTCACGCGTAGCGCGTCGTTCGCCCGCAAGTCATCGGCTTTCGCCTGGCCGCGGAATTTCAGCGGGCCGTTGCTGCGCGGCAGTAGATTGCGGAGTGTGTCGTCCAGTTCTTGCTTCGCTTCGTTGGCCGCCTCGCCTTCGCCGGCGGCGCTCGCCTTGAGGTTCTTCCAGCGATCGACGAAGCGTTGCAATTCATCCTCGGTCCAGCCGAGTTTCTTCAGTAGCGTTGGATCGACCTGCTTCTTCGCGAGTTGTTCGTCGAGCCGTTCGAGCACGAGGTCGGTTTGCTTCTTGGCGTAGTCAAGGTTCGGATCGTCGGCGCCGAGTTGGCCGCTCTCGGTCGAGGGCGAGCTCATGGCGTTCGAACCGGTGCCGCCGCCGATCGGTTGTGAGCCGCCAGTTGCCGTGGAGTTGTTCGACTGTTGCTTGTCAGCGGGATCGCCCGACTTCTCGCCCTCGGACTTTGATTCGTTGGACGACTGCTGCCCGCCGCCGCCCGATTGCCCGCCAGGCTGCTGGTCTCCTTGCGGTTGCTCGCTGCCAGGCTGTTCGTTCGGTTGTGGTTGCTGCTCGCCAGGTTGGCCGGAATTTTGCTGTCCGCCAGTTGAAGGCGACTGCCCCCCTTGCTCGCCGGGTTGCTGTCCCCCTTCGCTCGGTTGGCTCTCGCCCGTCTCGCCTTGTTGGCTGCCGTTGCCGGGTTGGTCGCCGCTCGATTGGCCCGTCTTGCCGTCGGCCTGTTGTTGGTCTCCGGCGTTGGCGCCGGTCTCGCCTTCGCCTTGCTCTTCGGCTTTGCCGGCGCCTTGGTCGGCGGCTTCGTGTTGACCCGCGCCTCCCTTGCCGGCGGCGTCGGCCTTTTGACCGGCGCCTTGCTTCCCGCCGCCCGATTGCTCGCCACTCTGGCCGCCCTTTGAATTGCTTTCCTTCTTGTCCCCTGAACCCGACGGCGGTTCCTGGTCGTCTTGACCTTGGCGATTGTCTTCGTCTTGTTTGTCGCGGCCCTGGCGCATCGATTGGTCGTTGCCGGGGGCGCCCTCTTTTTCGCCGGCGCTGTGACCTGACCCCGAGTTGCCGTTGTTGCGATTCATTTCGCTGTCGGAGCCGGGCTCTTCGCCTGCCTGCTGATCTTCCGGATTGCCGTCGCCCGGCTTCGCTTCTTCCGGGATGTTGGCGCCTTCGCGTTTGCTCGGGTTGTCGCCCGCGTTGCTTGTCTTCTGCTCGGTGTCGGTCGCCTTCTGGTTGGCGCCTTGAGGTTGCGCGCCGTCGGCTTGCGGCTTTTGGTTGGAACCCTTTTGGCTTCCCTTCGCACTGCCAGTCGACGACTGCTCGGGCGATTCGCCGTTTTGCTCGCCTTGGTTCGTTTGTTCGCCAGCGTCTTGCGCTTCGTCGGCCGTGGCGCCTTCTTGCTGTTTGCCTGTAGCGCCAGCCTGCGGCTTTTGCTGGTCCCCTTGGCCGTTGGTTTGCTGGGCGCTCTCGGCTCCTTGTTGCGGCGTGTCGTTCTGCTTGCCTTGTTCGCCGGCGCTTTCGCCTGCTTGGGCCTGCTCGGTTTGCTGGCCTTGGCCTTGCTGCGAGGGGTTCGGCTTCCCTTCGCCGGCGCCCTCTTGCTCGCCCATGTGTTCGGCCATGCGTTGGAAGGCGGTGCCGTCGTCCTCGCCGCCGGAAGCGACCTTCGACTGTTCGCCGCCCGCTTCGCCTTGCTCGCTGTTTTCGCCTGGCTTCGATTCGCCGTTCGACGATTGTTGCTCTTTGCCGCCCGATTGGCCGCTATTGTTTCCCTGCGAGTTGCCTTGCGACGATTGGTTGTCGGGTGATTGCTCGCCCTCGCCGCCGGAGCCGCCGCCGTTCTCTCCCGCTTTGTCTGACGGCTCTTGCGATTCACCCGATTCGTTCTCGCCGCTGCCGCTGCCAGCGCCCCCTTGGCCTTCTTGCTTTTCGCCTTGCGACTCGCCTGATTCGCCTTGCCCGCCGCTGGAACCGCCTTCGCCAGCCTGCGCTTCGCCTTCGCCGCCGCTTTCGCCACCTTGGCCGCCGGCGCCGCCTTGGCCACCTTGTTCGCCGTTCTCGCCGCCTTGCTTGTTGTCGGGCTGCTGTTGGCCGCCGTTCTTCGGCGGCTGCTGGCCTGCCGGCGGTTTGTCGGGACCGAGGATCTTCAAGCGGTAGTGATCGGTGAACGCCGTGTTCGCTTCGGGCCGCGAATCTTCCGCAACGGCCCAGTACTCGAGGACGTCGCCTGGCTTGAGGCCGAGTTCACCCGGCGTGTAGGTCTTGATGGCGCCGAAGCGGCCGGTGTGAATCTTGTCGAGCATCTCGAACAGCGGCTGCTCGGGCTTGTCGTTCACCTTGCCGATGATGGCGACGCGCTTCAGGCCGTAATCGGGATCACGGGCCTCGACGCCGACGGTCAGCAGATCGCTGACGCGCGCGACCTGCTCCTTCTCCTCGGGATCGGTGATCGAAATCTCTGGTCCCAAGTCGCGAGTGACTTCGATCGAGTGGACCGTCGGATCGGCGTTCGTGCGGCCGTCGGCGGTGGTGAAGCGAAGAGCATATTTCGGGTGGAGCGGCGTCGGGCTGTTCTCGCGGAAGCCGAGCTTGAACTTGGCCGTCGCGCGGTCGCCGTTGAACGTCATCGTCAAATCGTTCGTGCCGTCGGCTTCGAAATCGACAGATGCGGTTTTGATCGGCTGGCTCGCGAGGGCGTCGATCGTCACCTCGGTCCCGTCGAGGCCTTTGACGTCGCCGTTCTGCACCGACTCCTTCGGCGGCAAGCCGGTGTAGCGCGGGTAGTCGTAGTGAATCTTCTGCACGACGATGGTCGGCCGTTCGAAGACCGAGAGCTTGAACTTCTCGGTGCGGGCGTCGCCCGCTTCAAGCCAGTAGGTGAGATCTTGCATCACGCCCGAGTCGGTTCCGCGCGGCAAGAACCCCGTGAAGCGGCGGGCTTCGGGCGAGGGACGCTCCATGCGGATCGATTCGTCGACGGTCTGCTCGTCGGCGGTCGAGTAGCGGAGCCGCACCGGTTCGTTGCCGCTCAGGCCGTCGATCTGCGCGGAGATTTCGACGCGCTCGCCGCGGGCGACCGAGATGCTGCCCGGCTTCACGTCGAGGATTTGCACACGGCTCGGGGGCGTCACGTCGGACCATGGCGCGAGGACGCGCACGGTCGAAAGACCGAGGCTCTTCGGCGAGAGGAGGGCGTAGAGCGCGCAGACGGTGATGACCGCGAGCAACACGTAGCCGAGTCGCAGCAGGGCGGAGCGGTCGATCGACGCCTCAAGCGAGGCTTTCGAAAGCTTGGCGGCCGTTTGCTGTTCGAGGGCGTGGTAGACGCGGGCCGAGAGGTAGTTGCGGTGGCTGCGAAAGAGCAGCAGGTTGAGCAGGCTGTTCTTAAGCGACGGGGCGTTTTGCTCGATCGTTTGCGCGGCGTAGACGGGGTTGATCGGCTTGAGCAGCGGAATGAACTGCCGCCAGCCGTACCAGGCAAGGCCGGCGACCATCACGACGAAGAGCGTCGCGCGGCCGGCGACGTTCAGGCCGCCGGGGATGATCCAGTGGTCGAGCAGGGCGCCAACGAGGACGAATGCGAGCAGGCCGATGGTGAGCGTGAGGAGGCCGGCGCCGAGGTCGAGGAGTTTGAGCGCCCGGCGGGTGCGGCGGATTTGCTCGTCGATATACCCTTCGCTGTTGGCGAGGGCGGGGTTCGGCGGCAGCGGCGGCGGTGCGATCGTCGACATAAACCTGAGCAATCCCACGACGGGGAGCGGAGGCCAAGCGGGGCGTTGAGTTTCATTATAGGAGCGGCGCCCTGAAGTTGAGACGCACCTGGGGGAGAAAAGGTCCATCCGGCCTAGTGGATGGGGCTGAAATTCCGGAGAATCGCGAGATTGCCGTTAAATTGAACCGCCAAGGACGCCAAGGAGAGGGTGTCTTTCAATTGCTTCGTGCCTTTGCGTGAAGCAATTTCCCTCTTAGAAATCTCTCGCAAAGGCGCAGAGGCGCAAAGTAAAGACAAATGCAAATAAAAGGGTGGACTGGCGTCTTTCCGTCGTGCCGTCGTGGTTCAGTCTTTCCCCGCATTTCTTTGGTGAACCTTGGCGTCCTTGGCGGTTAATCTTTCAAACTTCACGGTTCTCTGAGTTTCCGAGCAAGCAGCTGCACTGATGATTTCGCCTTCGACATTTCGTGATTTGATTAGCGGGCGGCGGCGCGGGGTGGCGGCGGCGGCGGTGCGGTTGGTGTTTGGGGCGGTGAGCGTGCCCTATGGCTGGGCGATTCGCGTTCGCAACCGCGGGTACGATCGGGGCTCGAAGGAAGCCTACCGGCCGAGCGTGCCGGTGATCAGCGTGGGGAATCTCACCGTCGGCGGGACGGGGAAGACGCCGATGGTCGAGTGGCTCGCGCGGCACCTGCGGGAGCAAGAGGTGCGGGTGGCGATCCTCAGCCGCGGCTACGGGGCGGAGCAGGGGGGGCTGAACGACGAAGCCCTCGAGCTGGAACTGTCACTTCCCGATGTACCGCATTTGCAGAACCCCGATCGTGCGGCGTCGGCGGAGATCGCGATCGACGAGCTCGCGGCCCAGTTGCTGCTGCTCGACGATGGGTTTCAACATCGGCGATTGGAGCGTGATCTCGACTTGGTGCTACTCGATGCGACTGAGCCGTTTGGGTTCGATCGGCTGTTGCCGCGGGGAACGCTGCGGGAGCCGGTGGCGGGATTGCGGCGGGCACAGGGGGTGGTGTTGAGCCGGGCCGACATGATTCCGCCGGCGGCGCGGGAGCAAGTGCGGGCCCGGGTGGCGCAGCTCGCCCCGACGGCGGCGTGGGCGGAGGTGGAGCATCGGCCGGCGGCGCTGCTCGATTCGAACGGCGGGACGTCGCCGTTGGAAACGGTGCGCGATCAGCCGGTGGTCGCGTGCTGCGGCATCGGCAACCCGGCGGGATTTCGGCACACGCTCGAAGGGCTCGGTTGCCGCGTCGAGCGGTGGCGAGAGTTTCCCGACCACCACGACTTCACTCGCGAGGATGTCGATGAACTAGCGAAGCTGGCCCGCGAGGCGAATGCGCGGTTCATCGTCTGCACGCGCAAGGATCTGGTGAAGCTGCGGGTGCCGAGCATCGACGGCGTGTCGCTGCGGGCGGTAGGCGTCGAGCTGAATTTCCTGCGCGGCGAGGCGGAGCTGGCGGCGGTGATCGCGCCGCTCGTGGAGCGGGCGCGGGCGGAGAACAACGCGATGTTCGACGAGGATGCCGGCGACGGCGCGGATGGCGAACTGGGCGGCGACGCGTAGATGTCGCATTGGCTCCAACTGCGCGAATCGCATTTTAGGCGACACTAAGGATCTTCTCTAAGTCGCCTTCTCGAAACGGCTTGCGGCTTAATGTCGCTTTTTGATGTCGCATTTGAGGCGACATCAAAAAGCGACATCAGCAGCGATGGCTGCGTTTTGGGAGCAAGGCTCGCTTGATTGTTGGCGCAGCGTGAACGGGCGTCGGCGGCTTGCAGGGCCGGTCGCTGAGCTGGCGGCGGGTTGCCAAAGAACGAATGGTGGTCGGGTGTTCAGTGTAGGCGAACGGGCGGCCAAAAGCAAGTTGATTTGTGGATTAATGCGAGGGGGCGAGTTGCAGAGACGCGCAATCGCTCGGCGGGGCTGGACTGGTCGCTGAAGCGATCAGTCCGACGTGCTGGCGGGGAAGCCTGAAGAGGGGGCTTGGGCGATTTGCTTGGGCCGCGGGGCTTAGCGGACTGAGTGAACTTCGATTTCGTTCACCAAGCGGCCTAAGAGAATTGTATCCATCGCGGTCATCGCCAGGTGTTGGGCGATTTGCTTCACGTGGTACGAGCGCGAAATGCCGCGGAGGACGAATTGGCCCTCTTCGACGCTGACCGAAAGGTCCCGAATGCGGCCGGTGAGTTGCGATTCGACGACGTCGGCGATTTCGGCGGCGACGGCGTCGAGCTGCGATTTGGCCGGTTGGCGGACGGTCAGGCGGGGCTTGGTGCGGCGTTTCATGGAGGGGCCCGTTGCCTCGGCGTCGCCGATCGTGGTGCTCAGGGTGGCCGCGACGCGGGATTCGTCGTCGCGGAGCGCGGCTTTACGCGTGAGCAGCTCGTCGCTGCCGATCCGATTCACACTACGATCGCTGATTTTGATCATCGACAGAACCTCCTTGCGATCGCGCAGACGCGTTCAACGTCTGGGGCCGACTACTCTGTTCGTTCCAACGGGCAGAGAACTAGTCCTGCGTGCCGCGCGGATGACGCATCCTTGCGCCGCAGATTGCAGAAACCAGCTAATTCCAGCAGAAGGGCGGACGGCAGGTAGGATCTCAGGTGGGCTGTCTTCGGAAGCGGCCGTCGCCCGCCGGATCAATCTATCTTCCTCGATAGAGCGAGGTCAACAGAAGTTCGGACGTTTTGAGAATGCTTGCAGTGATGAAATGCGGCGCGGGAAGGGGTCGGGTTCCTTTTGCCACTGGAGAGAAAACCTCCAGTGGGACGCCGCGAGTGGCAAAAGGAACCCGACCCCATTTTACGCAACCTTACGTAACGTTCAGCTTGCCGGCTTCGGTGAGATAGCGGAGGACTTCTTCCGCGAGGGCCTCGGGGCTGAACTCGGCCGACTTGAGGACGAGCTGCGGCTCGATCGGCGGCTCGTACGGGGCGTCGATGCCGGTGAAGTCTTTGATCTGCCCGGCGCGGGCCTTTTTGTAGAGCCCCTTCGGATCGCGGGCTTCACAAACCTCAAGCGGGGCGTCGACGAAGATCTCGATGAAGTCGCCGGGCGCCAGCGTCGCGCGGACGGCGTCGCGATCGGCGCGGTAAGGGCTGACGAACGCGGTGAGCGTCACGAGGCCGGCGTCGCACATCAGCTGCGAGACGGCGCCGACGCGGCGGATGTTTTCTTCGCGATCTTGTTGGCCGAAGCCGAGGCCGAACCGCTTGCCGAATTCGTCGCCGTAGCGTTCGGCGAGCATCGCCGGCGTGGCGTTGAGGCCGTGGCGGACGTTGTCGCCGTCGAGCAGGTAGGTGCGAACGCCGCGCTCGTAGAGCTTGTGGTCGACGACGTTAGCGACGGTGCTCTTGCCGCAGCCGCTGAGGCCGGTGAACCAGACGACGCAGCCGCGGTGGCCGTTTTGGCGTTCGCGGTCAGCGCGGGAGACGGATTGATTGTGCCAGACGACGATGGGATCGGTTGGGTTCATCTAGGAATTCTAACCACGAAGGCAGGAAGGTACGAAGGGGGCACGAAGGGAGAGGATTAACTGTTCAGGACGCCTGGGTTCGCCAAGGCAAGGGGCATCTTTCAATTCCCTTTGCGCCTCTGCGCCTTTGCGTGAGACATGTATTTCTTAAGAAGATCTCTCGCAAAGGCGCAGAGGCGCAAAGGAATACAAAGACAGGGGGGGTAATGCCCGTTATGCCGCCGTGGTTCCTCTTCGTGAATCCTTTGTGCCTTCGCGTCTTAGTGGCGAGGCATTTAAGTTAGTCGAGGATGCCCGCCAGTTCGCAGAGGTGGGCGGAGACGACTGGTTGGGGGCAGCTCCAGACGAGGAAGAAGAGGGCCTCGCGGCACCAGCGGCCGGCCGGGTGGCCAACGACGAAGCCGGCGCCTTTGGCGGCGACGAGCGCGGCCTGGGTGGCCCGCATGACGATGCTGTTGGCGCCGCCGCGGAGCTCGTCGTTCGTGCAGGTCGGTTCCTGGCGCACCGCGGCGAAGAGGGCGGCTTCGAGTTCCTTGTACTCGCGGAGCAGGCCGTCGCGCGGGGGCAGCAGCTCGAGTCGTTTGTTCGCTTCGGCGGAGATGAAATCGATCGCCGCTTTCGCGAGGCCGAGCGCGAGCGTCGACGTGCCGAGGCCGCCCGTGCCGGCGCCGCTGCCGGAGGACATCACGTTTTCGACGGGGCCGGCGATGAGCCATTCTTCGCTGACGAAGACATTGTCCAGTTTGAACTGGCCGGTGTGGCTGGCGGAGAGGCTCACCAGTTGAGCAGGCGGCGGCGTGCTGACGCCGGGGAGCGTCCGCGGTACGGCGGCGAGGAGTTGCTCGCTCGTTGCCGCGTCGCCATCCATGAGCGTGGCGCCGAGGACGACGTAGTCGGCGTGGTCGGCCCCGGTGACCCACGGACTAAAACCGTCGAGGCGGAAGCCGCCGGCGACGCGGCGGGCTTGCAGCACCGGCTTGGCAATGTGACGACTGCTGGTGGTGAGATGCGAGATGCCGACCGTGGCGAAGAGTTCGCCGCTGGTGAGGCCGGGCAGCAGCCGCTGCTTCAGTTCTTCGTTCGCGGACGATTCGATTCGCCGGCAGGCGCCGTCGCGTTGCGTTTGGATGAACGTCGTCGTCAGGCAGGCGCCGCTGAGGGCGAGGTAGCCGCGGAGGATTGATTCCTGGTCCCAAGATTGGCCGCCCCACTCAGGGCCGGCGAACCACTCGTAGACGCCGTAGTCGGCGAACAGTTGCAACTGCTCGGCGGGCCAATCGCCGGAGGCGTCGAGACCTTCGGCGCGGGCGGCGAGTTTGCGGCAGAGCTCGGCGAGGGCTGCGTCGTCGGGGGAGCGGATGATGGCGGGCATGGCGCTGCGCGGTGAGCAAATACGACAACTAGCCGGAAGGCGGTGGCCTTCCGGCTAGTGTTGTCTGAGTCTCTCTGGCTCCCTCCCCCTTGAGGGGAGGGCTGGGGAGGGGGGAGAAGCCTGGTACACGCTTCAATCACCCCTCCCTATCCCTCCCCGTCGAGGGGAGGGGACCAGAAGGATCATATCGCGGTTAGCGGACGCTCATGTCGCTGCTCACGCCGCCAGCGGCGACGAGGTACGCCTTTTGGACGTAGTCGGTCACCATGCGGTGGGCGCTAAAGCGAGCGGCAAGCGTCGCGATCGAGTTGGTCATCCGGGCGATCCACTCGTGCGGCAGGCCGTCGGCGTCGCGGAGGTAGAACAGCGGGATCACCTCTTCGGCCAGCACGCGGACGAGGTCTTCGCCGTCGCGGGCGTCGTTCTTCTCGACGTCGGTGTGGGCAACGTTGCTGCCGATCGAGAAGCCGTTCATGCCGTTGTAGGCTTCGGCCCACCAACCATCGAGAATCGACATGTTGAGGCCGCCGTTGAGCACCGCCTTCTGACCGCTCGTGCCCGAGGCTTCCAGTGGACGCCGCGGGTTGTTGAGCCAGACGTCGACGCCTTGCACCATGTGACGGGCGACGTTGATGTCGTAGTCTTCAATGAAGACGACGCGACCGGCGAACCGCGGGTCGTGCCGCAAGTTGGCGATCTTCTGAATCAGCTTCTTGCCTGGTTCGTCGGCGGGATGGGCCTTGCCGGCGAACACGAACTGCACGGGGCGGTTCGGATCGTCGAGCAGGTCGACCATCATTTCCATGTTGCGAAGGAACAGGTCGGCTCGCTTGTAGGTGGCGAACCGGCGGGCGAAGCCGATCGTCAGCGCGTTCGGGTCGAGCACGGTGCGCGCGGCTTCGATGATCGCGGGATCTTCGTTGCGGCGGCGCGATTGGCGGCTGACGCGACGGCGGACGAATTCGAGCAAGCGGCTCTTGAGCGCGTTGTGCGTTTCCCAGAGTTCGCCCGGATCGACGGCGTAGATCTTCTGCCAGATATCGGGCTCGCCCATGCGGGTGTGCCACTCGGTACCGAGGTATTTGTCGTAGAGCTGCACCATCGGATAGGCGAGCCACGTCGGAATGTGGACGCCGTTGGTGATGTGGCCGATCGGGATTTCCTCTTCGACGCGCCATGGCCAGAGGTGGGCCCACATACGGCGCGAAACGTGGCCGTGGAGCGAGCTCACGGCGTTGGCGCGGCGGGAGAGCTTCAGACCGATGACGGTCATGCAGAACGATTCGCCTTCGTTCTGCGGTTCGACGCGGCCGAGGCCCATCAGTTGCTCGTACGAGATGCCGAGCTTCTGGCGGAGCGGGCCCAAGTGCTCTTCGATCATGCCGCCGTCGAAGCGGTCGTGACCGGCGGGGACCGGCGTGTGGGTGGTGAAGACGGTGTGGGCGGCGACTTCGCGAAGGGCTTCGTCGAACGACATGCCGTCGTCTTGCATCCGCTCGCGGATGACTTCCAGCGGCGCAAAGCCGCTGTGGCCTTCGTTGAGGTGGTAGACGCCTGGCTTGATGCCGAGGGCGCGGAGGGCTTTGACGCCGCCGACGCCGAGCACCAGTTCCTGGCGGATGCGGGTGCGGACGTCGCCGCCGTAGAGCCGCGAGGTGAGGCGGCGATCTTCCTGGCTGTTGCCTTCGACGTCGCAGTCGAGCAGGTAGAGCGGCACGCGGCCGACGTGCATCAGCCAGACCTTGGCGAGCAGCTTGCCGTGGGTCGTCTCGATTTCGACGGTGATCGGCTTGCCGTTGGGGTCGCGGGCGGGCTCCATTGGCAAATTCTCGACCTTGGTGTCGAGATATTCTTCGTTCTGCCAACCTTCGTCGTTGAGGTGTTGCTTGAAGTAGCCTTGATCGTAGAACAGGCCGATGGCGATGAGCGGTACGCCGAGGCCGCTAGCGCTTTTAATATGATCGCCGGAGAGGACGCCGAGGCCGCCGCTGTAGATCGGCACCGATTCGTGGATGCCGAACTCAGCGGAGAAGTAGGCGACCGGCAGGGCGCCGAGGACGCCGGCTTCACGCGCGCCCCAGGTGGTGCGGGTGTTCGCCATGTACTCCTTCAACCGGCGATGGGCCTGGTTGATGCGAGTGTAGAGGACCATCTCCGAGGCGCGCTCGGCGACTTGGTCGGGCGTCATCTCGGCGAGGAGCGCGATCGGGTTGTGGTCGATCTGCCGCCAGCGGACCGGATCGAGGTCGCGGAACAAGTTCACGACTTCTGGGTGCCAGCTCCACCAGAGATTGCGAGCCAGTGCCATGCACTTGTCGTACAAGTGCTGGGGAGTGATCTCCGACCAGTTGGCCCGAGTGATGTTGGCCGCGGAGCTAGGAATCTCGGTTTGGCTCATGGGGGGCGTTTTCCTTCGTGGAGTAGCCGCCAGTTCGGGTGGGAAATCGCAACGTGCTTGCAGGCCGCCGCTGCCCGCAATCGCGGATTATACCGCAGAGTGCGAGCGATGCGACTGAATTTCACGACGGCTGCGAGAACGCCTCCCTATCAAAGTAGGGAAGGTTTATCGGCCAGGAGGCGGGGCGGCTTCCATGAAAAACCGCGACGAACTGCTAGCCGGCATGGCCGTTTAGATAAAAGCCGCGGGCTTTGCCGGTCGGCCGCAGCGGGGCGACGGTTATCCGTACGTCGTCCACCGGCGGAGCCGGTGGCTCTCATTCTCAAATGGCGTCGAGCTTCTTAGGCGACGTCGATGCGGTCGAGCTGGCCGGTGCTGTCGCCCACGGCGTCGACCCGCACGTCGGCGGCGTGGAGCATCTTGAGATAGAGGTTCATTAGCGGCGTGCCGTTCTCGTACCGCAGGTGGCGGCCGCCGACGATGCCGGCCGAGGCGCCGCCGGCGAGGATGATCGGCAGGTCGTCGTGGTTGTGGGCGTTGCCGTCGCTGATGCCGCTGCCGTAGACGATCATCGTGTTGTCGAGGAGCGTGCCGTCGCCTTCACGCACCGAATCGAGCCGTTCGAGGAAGTGAGCGAACTGCTGCATGTGGTAGTGATTGATCTTGGCGATCTTCGCTTGCTTCTCGGCTTCGTTCTGATGGTGCGAGAGGGAGTGGTGCCCCTCGGCGACGTCGATCATTTGGTAGGAACGATCGCTCCCCTCGTTGGCGAACATCCACGAGGCGACGCGGGTCATGTCGCTCTGCAGCGCGACGGCGAGCAGGTCGCCCATCAGGCGCGAATGCTTTGCATATTCCTGCGGCGTGCCGCGGGGACGCGTCATTTGGTCGTCGATGTAGAGCTCGTCGCTGGGGGCGTTCATCCGCTTTTCGATCTCGCGAACGCCGGCGAGGTATTCGTCGAGTTTCTGGGCGTCGCTTTTAGCGAGCTGGCGTCGCAGGCCGCGGGCGTCTTGCTGGACAAGGTCGAGGATGCTTTTGCGTTCGAGATCGCGCTTGGCCCGCGATTGGGTGCGATCTTCCTCGCTGCCGCCGCCGAAGAGGCGATCGAACAGTTGGCGGGGATTTGTCTCTTTGCCCGTGGGGCTCGTTTCCGAACGCCAGGAGATATTGTTCGAGTAAGCACAGCTGTAGCCACTGTCGCAGCCGCCGGCGAGGCGGCCTTCTTCGATGCCGAGTTCAAGCGACGCGAAGCGGGTCGACTTGCCGAGCTTTTCGGCCGCGACCTGGTCGACCGAGATGCCGGCTCTGATTCCCTTGCCGTCGGTCTTCACCGGGTGGGCGCCAGTGAGGAACGTGGCGGCTGAGCGGGCATGATCGCCGGCGCCGTCGCCGAGAGCGAATCCGTTGGCGTGGGTAAGGCCGCTGAGGACTTGGATCTTTTGTTGGACCTTTGCGAGCGGTTCGAGCGTTTTCGGCAGGACGAAGTTGGCGCCTTCGGTGGTTGGCGTCCAATCGGGCATGTGGGCGCCGTTCGGGATGAACAAGAACGCCATCCGCAGCGGCGCCTTGCCGGCGTTGGCGGCCGAGGCCCAGGCCGAGCGAGGGAGCGCGCTTTCCATGAACGGCAGCGCCATCGCGGCGCCGAGACCGCGGAGGAAGGTGCGTCGCTGGAATGATGGGAGTTGCGTCATACCGTTTTTCTCCGAGCGGAGCTGTCAGCGATCAGCCGTCAGCTTTCAGCCAGGCATGCAAATTGTCGTCTGCGCTTGGTTCAATTGAAAAACTACTCACTCACTCACTCGCCTTCGCCGCTGCCTCGCTGCTGGAACGGCGTCGACTTCGCGACCGCGCGCACCATGCTGGCGAAGGTGTCGCCGTTGGCTTCCGCCGCGGCGACGACTTCGTTCACCGCACAAGTATCATACGGCTCCAGCCCGCGGCCCAGGCTGAAGATGAGCAGTCTTTCAGCCAAACTGCGTCGCACGCGGCCGTAATCGGCGAGCAGCACGTCGCGCAAACTGGCAGGACCGTCAAGCTTTCGCCCATCGGGTAGTTCGCCCGAGGCGTCGATCGGCTGACCGGCGTCGGTATCGCGCCAACGGCCGACGGCGTCGAAGTTTTCCATCGCGAGGCCGATGGGATCCATTCGCTTGTGGCAGGACGCGCAGGTGGGATCGGCGCGATGCATCTCCAAGCGTTCGCGGAGCGTTTTGTGCGAAAGGTCGCCGCTCGCGTCGGGCAGGCTGCCGGCGTCTGGCGGCGGGGGAGGCGGCGGATCGGCGAGCAGGTGATCGAGCACCCACTTGCCGCGGAGGACCGGCGAGGTGCGATCTTCGAACGCGGTGACCGACAGGACGCTGCCGTGGGCGAGGATGCCGGCCTGCCGTTCTTTGGGGAGTGTGACGCGGACGAACTCGTCGCCGGTTGGCTCGGCCATACCGTAATGTTTGGCGAGTCGGCCGTTCACGAAGCTGTAGTCGGCCGAGAGGAGCGTCGGCAGCGGCAGGTTGTTCCGCACGACGTCTTGCACGAGGCGGAAGGTTTCTTCGCGGAAGGCGTCGCGGAGGGCGACGTCGAATTCGGGGAAGTGTTGCGGGCTGCGCTGCATCGTTTCGAGCTTCCGCGTTTCGAGCCACTGTTCGCTGAAGTTGCGGATCAGCTGATCGGCCCGCGGGCTGTTGAGCAGGCGTTCGATTTGCGTGTCCAGCTTTTCGCGGAGTCGGCCCTCGGCGGCGAGCGCGAGCAACTCGTCGTCGGGCATCGAGCTCCAGAGGAAGTAGCTGAGCCGCGAGGCGAGTTCGTATTCGCCGACCGGTTGGCCGTTGGCGTCGGCCGCGATGCGTGGGGCGTCTGCGGCGGATGGCTCTTCCACGGGGAGCGATTCGTCACCGATGAACAGGAACTGCGGCGAGACGAGCACCGCCTGCACGGCGAGCTGCATCGCCCGCTCGAGCGAATCGCCGCGATCGTGGGCGCCGGCGACCAGGCTGAAGATGCGGTCGATTTCTTCCTTCGTGGCGGGGCGGCGGTAACCGCGGCCGAGTAGCCTGGCGACGAGTCCGCGAGTGGCGTCGGCCCATTCTTCGGCCGTCCGCCATTGCTGCAACGTCGGGCCGCCGTCGAGCAGTTGGCGCTGGGCGGCGGACAAATGCTCGGGTTTGAGGGCTTCGGTGGGGCCGACGACGTCGATGCTCAGGATGTAGAGATTGCGGTCGCGGCGGTTCGGGTCGGTCGCCATCGGTTCCCACGCGTCGTTCGTCATTTCGACGCCGAGCTTCGCGACGCCTTGTTCCGCTTCGAACTGAGCGACGTAGGTTTGCGGGTCTTCTTTCAGTTCGGCCGTGACGTCGACGTGGGCGAGTTCGTGGTCGTCGAATAAGATTCGCATCTTGGTCGCTTCGGCGCCGCACTGCGAGGCGAAGGCTTTGACGCGGACGAGATACGTGCCGGCGCCTTGCAGCGGGGTTTCGGCGTGGATGCGTCCGCCGGAGAAGAGGCCGCGCACGCCGCGGGCCGCAGAGCCGCCGTGCAGGTCGCCCCAGGTGAACGATTGCATCGGCTCGGCAATCAACTCGGGCGAGACGATCGCTTTGAGTGAGATTTCTTCAGCGGCCTGCAGATACTTTTCCAGCAGCACGGGCGGCAGCGAGAGGATGTCGCCGTTGTTGTCGAACCCGTAGCCGAGCTCGTCGCGGGGGAAGGTTTTGTGGGCGTCAAATTCGACGCCCAGCAGGTCGCGAACCGTGTTCTGGTATTCGGTGCGGTTCAGCCGGCGGAGGGTTGGCCGGCCGGGGTTTTGCGGCTGCGAGCAATCGGGATCGGCGAGTTCCTCGCGGAGCCAAGCGAGGGCGGCGTCGCGTTCCGCGGCTTCGGGTTGGCCCATGTCGGCGGGGGGCATTTCGCCCGCTGCGATTCGCTCGACGGCCCGCTGCCATTGGAGCCGGCGATGTGGAACGCTGGGGGCGGCCAGCAACTTGTCGAAGTCGAGGCCCGCTTCTGCGCTGTCGCCACTGTGGCAGTCGACGCAGTAGGCCTGCACGAACGGGCCGATGGCGTGTTCCATCGTCGGCCGCGGCGCGAGGTCGGCTTCGGCAGCGGAGGACTCGGCGGCAGCTGGTTCCTCAGCGAGGGCTGGGCGTGGCCCGACAAACATGCCGCCGACGCCGCACGCCATCGCGACCGCGGAGTAGGCGCGAAGGAGGAAGCCGGCGTTGGTCGCGTGGTAGGTCAAGTCGACGTCCGCGGGCGAGGCAGGGGAGCGTGAGGCAGGATGTTCATTATACCCCAATGGCGCCCCTGGCCGCCAACGCCGATCGGGGCGAACTTAGGCGATTGCTCGATTGCGGGACACCGTTGCGGCGCTTAGAGTTAAGTAGGCAAACGGCGCGGCTTGGCGGCGGTTGGTCCGCTCCCTTGATTTGCGCGGGATCGACGCCCCGAGCTCCGCGCGGCCTATAGAATTTGTTCAAACAGTTACAGGATTTAACGCCGAGGTTCGCGACGCGGAGCGTCGGGGACGGCGTCGCCACGCGGAGCGTGGGACGAGGATACAGACCACGCCTATGACACTTCGTGACGCTTACGGTTCGAATCGCTTTGGGCTCTCGTTCGAGCTCTTCCCTCCCAAGACGGCCGAGGGGATGACGAGCCTGTTCCAACACGTCGACGAACTGGTGAAGTTCGAACCGAGCTACATCACCTGCACCTACGGGGCAGGGGGCTCGACTCAAGACCGCACGCTCGACGTCATTTCCGGGGTGCGGGACAAATACGGGCTGCCGGTGGCGACCCACCTCACCTGCGTTGGGCTGACCGAGCCAGAGATTGGGGCGTACCTTGCGCGGGCGCTGGAACGGGGCGTCGAGAATGTCGTCGCGCTGCGCGGCGACCCGCCGAAGGGCGAAACCACGTTCACCGCGACCGCAGGTGGCTTCTCCTACGCGAATGAACTCGTCGGCTTCATCCGACGCGACTATCCGCAGATGGGGATCGCCGTGGGGGGCTACCCCGAGAAGCATCAGGAAGCGGCAAGCTTGGCGGTTGACTTGGAAAATCTCAAGCGGAAGGTCGACGCCGGCGCCGACGTGATCATCACGCAGCTCTTTTACAACAACGACGATTACTTCCGCTTCCGCGATGCGTGCCGCAATTTGGGGATCGAGATTCCGATCGTCCCGGGGCTGCTACCGGTGACGAACCTCGCCCAAATCCAGCGGATCGCCTCGCTGTGCGGCGCCAAGCTGCCGCAGCGGTTTGTGGCGGCGCTCGAACAGCATGCCGACGATCCGGCGGGGCAGTTCTCGGCCGGCGTCGACTTTGCGATTGAACAGGCGCTCGGGCTGTTGGAGGGCGACATCCCGGGGATTCACTTCTACGTGCTGAACAAGTCGGAAGCGACCAGCCGCGTGCTGAGCGCCTTGCCGCAGTTTGCCGAAGATTGATGCGATCAATCGGGGCCCGAGCAGCGTATCCATAGCGGCACAATACCTACCGGCCCTGCGATTGGGCGGGCCGCCAAAAGCTGAAGCGTCAACTTACCCGCCGCAGCGACGGCGGCCGTCATGCTCTGGACGTCTCCTGCACCTCACTAGCCCTTTCGCATGAGCAACGATCCCCAGGCCAGCGCTGATTTGACGGATCGCGAGATCGGCGACTATCGAATCTTGCGGCGGCTGGGCGCCGGCGGTATGGCGGAAGTGTACCTGGCCGAGCAACGCTCGCTGGGGCGGCAAGTGGCGTTCAAAGTGCTGCAGCCGGTGCTGGCCCGCGATGCGAGTTACGTCGCGCGGTTTCAGTACGAAGCCCGCGCGGCGGCGGCGCTCGTGCATGCGAACATTGTGCAAATCTTTGAAGTCGGGCATGTGGGCGGCGTGCACTTCATCGCCCAGGAGTATGTGCGCGGCAGGAACTTGGGCGAGGTGCTCAAGCGAGACGCAGCGCTCAACCCGCGACTCGTGCTCGACGTGCTACGGCAGGTGACCGCGGCGCTGTGCAAAGCGGCCGAGGCGGGGATCGTGCATCGCGATCTGAAGCCGGAAAACATTCTGCTCGGCAATTCCGGCGAGGTGAAAGTCGCCGACTTCGGCCTCGCGCGGATGGAGAGCACCGACGCGAAGACGCTCACGCAAGTCGGCGTCGCGATGGGGACGCCGCTATACATGAGCCCCGAGCAGATTGAGGGGCGGGCGGTCGACGCGCGGAGCGACGTTTACTCGTTGGGGATTACAAGTTACCACTTGCTTGCCGGGACGCCGCCGTATAACGGCGAGACGGCGCTCGCGATCGCGCTGCAGCATCTTAATTCTTCGCCGCGGGCGATCGAGAACGTGCGGGCCGATGTGCCAAGCGGGCTGGCGCGAATCATTCACCGCATGATTGCCAAGCGGCCCGAGCAGCGACACCAAAATGCGGCGGAACTGCTGGCCGATTTGCGGAAACTCGCGGGTGAGGCTGCGGCGCAAGGCTGGGGCGAAGGGCTCGAAGATTGGCCGCTGGCCGATCTCATTGCTTCGGCCGATTCACGCAGTCGCGCGGCCGCGGAGTTGGGGCGGTTGATGAAGGAGAGCGCGAACCTGGAGCCGCGGCGTTGGCGGCCGAGTCGCGCACTGCTGGTACTGTTTGGCGCCGTGGCATTGGGGCTCTTAGGCGCGTTTCTGTTCCGCTCACGCGGTTATCTCGACGGCCGGCGAGTGGCGAACGTCGAGCGGCGCGATTCGGCGTGGGCGCAGCTGTTCCAAGCGAACATCGCGCCGAGCGAAGAGGCGTGGCGGGCCGTGCGGCGCTATTTCCCCGGTCAGGATCAATATATCTACGATTTGGCCGACGTGGGGCTCGTGCGATATTACCTCTTTTACTCGCAGTCGCCCGACTATCGCGACGCGCTGCCGGTGTTGCAATCGCTGTCGCAGACCAGCGAGGCGCAGTCGCCGAATTCTTCGCTGCGGCCATTCGTCTACGCGGGGCTGTGCGTCGTCAATCAACAGCTTGGTCGCGACGACGAAGCGCTCGCCGCGGCGAATGAATTGAACGGCGCCATGCGCGACGAACTGCGGCGGACCGATGCCCGCATGTACGACATGCTGCGCGAGTCGCTCGATGAGTTAGGGCAGTAGGTCGCTCTATCTCAATTGGTTGCCGTTGTATTCCTAGCCCCGGGCTCCGCCCTAGGGTGGCGTAACGTTACGAACGACGGAGCCCACCGGAATGGTGGCCGACCCCCGGGCGGAGCCCGGGCTAGGGGAAGCGTTGCGACGATCTCGGCAGCGCATCATTCGCGATCGCGAGACGCGATTTCTTTACTGCGCAGAGCGGCTAATTCCGCGGCCATGCGCGCTCACTTTTTCGACAACAGAGGGCGAAAAATCGGCCATTTAGAGGGGTACAAAAAACCCACAGGAATAGTGAACAAGTGTATAGTTTTCGGCCGCGCGGTTTGTTAGGTTTTTGCTCAGCGACGCAGCGCTGCTGGCGCTCGCTTTGAAGACCTTTTCAAACCTGTTTTTCCTGGAGCCGAACCATGCCACGCCCCGATTTTTCCGCCGACGATGATGCGATTTTCCCCTTCGATGACGGGGCGAATTTTGACGACGAGCAGATGGAGTCGTTACTCCATCCGACTTTCGACGAGGTCGACGACGAGACGCTGTTGGAGTTCGACGACGAGTACTGGGAGGCGCTCTTGCCCGACGACGACTACGAGACGCTCCCGGACGAGCGCGACTTCTGGACCGACCAGGAGGCGGCGTAGCGGCGCGAGTGGGCAGAGCGAGCCGTCCGTCGTCTTTCCTTTAGTCGTACGTCCCTCGAAGAAAGGTCGAACTCATGCTGCCTACCGTGCTGATTTTGGAAGTCCGCCGCCTGCTTGATGCGGGAGGAATGTCCCACCGCGCGATCGCCCGCAAAGTCGGGGTGAGTCGCGGGACGGTGGCCGACATGGCGCACCACCGCCGCGGCAATCATGGCCAGGATCCGGAAGAGCGTAAGATGCCAGGGATTCGCGCGCGGACGATTCCCGTGCGTTGCCCCGACTGCGGGGGCCTGGTCTACGCGCCGTGTCGGTTGTGTGATGCGCGCGAATATCGGGAGCGGATTCTGCAGTTTAGACGCGAGGAGTCAGAGCCGTCGCGCGGACCACGCCGCGCGGCGTGAGCCTGCAGTGTTGCGGACTAGCCGCGACGGGCGGCGGCAACGATGTCGACGTACTGCTTCGCAAGCGATGACAGGCCGTCCCAGTTGGCGGCGTTGATGAGCTCTTTCTTTACCAGCGATGAGCCGACGCCGATTGCGACGGCGCCTGCCTTGATCCAGTCGGCGGCGGTGTTGAGGTCGACGCCGCCGGTGGGGGTGAGTTTTACCTGGGGGAGCGGGCCGTGGATGTCGCGGAGATATTGGGGGCCGAAGTGGTTGGCGGGAAAGACTTTCACGACGTCGGCGCCGGCGGTCCAGGCGGTGGCGATTTCGGTCGGCGTCATGGCGCCGGGGACGGCGACGCAATCGTAGCGGTGGGCCATCGCGATGACGTCTAGGTTCAAGATCGGCGAGAAGATGAAGCGGGCGCCGGCGAGGATTGCTGCGCGGGCGGTCTCGGCGTCGAGCACCGAGCCGGCGCCGATGAGGGCCGACTTGCCAAGTTCGCGGCTCGCTTGGGCGATGGCGTCGAGCGCTCCGGGGGTTGTCATCGTAATTTCGCACGCCTGGACGCCGCCAGCGGAGAGCGCGCGGCAGACGTTCACCAGTTGATCGCCCGAGTCGGCGCGGATGACGGCGATGACGCCGGTGTCGATGAGTTTTTGAAGTGTAGTAAGTCGATCAGCCACGAGTTGCTCCGATCAGTGCATAATAATTGGGTGCCACTGGCATCTTGCCAGTGCAGACGTGGGTACTCGCTTGGCACTTCTCACTGGCAAGATGCCAGTGGCACCCACAAATAAATTCTCGAGGCAGCTAGAGCCGGCCGATCGTCATGCCGCCATCGATGTGGATGACTTGCCCCGTCGCGTAGCTGAATTCGCCTCGCGCGAGAGCGGCGACGGCGAGGCCGACATCTTGCGGTTCCCCCTGCCGCGGTTCGAGCGTCAGGCCGTCGGCGATCAGGCGATCAAATTTTTCTTGGGAGTCAGCCGTTATGTCGGTCGCGATCATTCCAGGCCGAATTTCGTAAACATGAATGCCAAACTCGGCGAGCCGGACAGCCCACAGCTTGGTCGCCATGCCGATCCCTGCGCGGGCCATTGAGTCGTCGCCGCGGTTCACCGGTGCGAGGTCGGCGGAACTTGGGGAGATGTTGACGATGGCGCCGCGGAACGTCGCGTCGGCTTGGCGTTGCTCGACCATCCACTTCGCCACGGCCTGCGTCAGAAAGTATGGGCCTTTTAGGTTGGCGTCGATCATTTCACTCAACGACTCCTCCGTCGCTGCGAGGAGGTCGGCGTCTGCACGAGGGGCGATGCGGGCGTTGTTCACGAGCAGATGGAGTTGGCCAAATGCCGAGCGAATTTGCTGAAGGCACGCGGTGCGATCGGCGCTACTGGACACGTCGCCGCGGACGTAGATCACTTCGGGCGATGATTTGCGGAGCAGCGCGAGCGGTTCTTGCACGTCGCTTTCGGGGCGCATGCCGTTGATCGCGAGTCGCCACCCTTCGGCGGCGAGCGACTGGGCAATGCCGAAGCCGATGCCGCGACTGCCCCCGGTGACGAACGCTGTCCTATTGTGCGAGGTCGTCATTGTTTTCGAATTCTGTTGTTTCTCGCAAAGACGCTAAGACGCTAAGACGCTAAGACGCAAAGGGAACGCAAAGAAGAAGGGCGTGCGACTGGCGTCTTCGGCGTGTCGCTAAGCCTGTGCTGAAAGTCAGTTGGCATTTAGAGGAAGATGGAACGCATAGTACGGTTGAGCCTGGGCCAAACGTGATACGTAAAGCGCCGCTTCCAATAAATGATAATCGCCCCACATGCAGGCTTCGCCGTGCGGCACGCGGGAGTCAGGGGGCGTGTAGTCCCAGTTGCGGGGGCGGTGGTAGATTGTGTGGAGGAGCAGGCCGTCGTGTTGCGGATCGGTGGCGAGGTAGGGCTCTTGGAGGAGTGACCGCAGCGTGGTGAGGCCAGCCGACCAGTAGCGATCGCCAGCGTCGCCCTCGCCCGCTTGCTGCAACCGGCGGCCCAAGCGGAGCAGGCCCTGGCAGGCGATGGCGGATGCGGAGCTATCGACCGGTTCGTAGGCGTTGAACGGATCGGCTGGGTGATCGAGATAACTGCCGAGTTCAACGAGCCCAGGGGCGCCGGTATCCCAGTACGCGACGCCGTCGGTTGGGGTCTGCTCGATGAAAAAGTCGCACGTCGCCCGCGCGGCGTCAAGCATCATCGCTTCTATCGCTACGCGGCCGCCGTGCGGTGCGAGGTCGGCGTCGCTGAGCACGTCGAGAAATTCGAGCTGTTCGGCGTAGCCGAGCATCACCCATGCCAGACCGCGGGTCCAGGTGGTAAACGGCGAGTAGCCTTGTTGCGTGCTCGGGCAACGGTAGCGGCCGTCGTTGACGTTGAAGATGCTCTCGTGAACGACGCGGCCGCGGATGTCGTAGGCGTCGCGACCATCGCCGAAATAAATGTTGTAGGTCGCGTTTGCTTGGGCGTGCTTCACGAGCCGATCGAGCATGTTGATCGGCGCGTCGTTCTCGCCAAGGGCTTGGGCGCCGACGAGATGCCCGATGGCCAGCACGCGGAGCGAACGCATCGTGTCGCTGAACAACGAATGGGGGCCGTTGAACGAATAGATGTGGCCGCCGCCGTTTTCGATTCGGCTCCACCGCGACGCCTGCACGGCGGCTGACGCCTTCAGTGCGAGGTCGTAATATTCCAGCTGATTCGCGTCGCCCGGCAGCTGGCCCTCCAAAATAAGGCGCCGCATGTTGCCGTAGGTGCTGACGTTATTAAACCCGTGGTCGTGGACGCCGAAGTGGGTGACGTGCGAAGCCATATCGCGGCGGGTGCCGTCGCGGCCGATGGCGAGCAGCGATTCATCGCCCGTGGCGTCGAACGCGAGTAGCGCCGAGCCATATTGAAAGCCGCGGGTCCATTCGGTCCAGCCTTGCGGTTCGTAACGGCCTGCCTTCGTGATGACGGGCGACGGCGCTGCGTGCGGGAAGCGTTCGGCGATGCGGCGGATCTTCGGCGCGGCCACTTGCCAGAGGCGTTCGGTCTGCGGGAGGAGCTTTGCTGGCGAGAGAGAAGAGTCGATCGTGATCATCGCTGAATGATGTCTGCCGCGGTTGGGGATGTCTAGGGCGAGTCGGTTCCTCATTCGATCAGCTCAGCAGCAATTCGCCGCGGCCGCTGTGGAGGAAGTCGCCGTGGAAGAGTTCGACCGCGGCGGCGAGTTGCGGCAGACGATCGACGGCGAACGATTCCGCGGCGAGTTGCGATTCGAGCAATCGCAGCATTGGCAGCGGCCCGCGGTAGCCCGATTTGAACGTCGGCAGCGGCGCGGGGCGGGGGCTTCCGAAAATGCCAATCGTGCCGCGCCGCATCGCCGTGCCGGGGGCGCCGTCGCAACGGCCGAAGACGAGGATCGTGCCGGCGAGCATTTGGTAGCCAAGGTTGGCGCCAGCCGAGCCAGCGATGGCGAGGAGTCCGCGCCGCATGCGGAGGCCAGCTTCGCTGCCGACGTTGCCGTCGATAAGAATCGTGCCGCCGCTCATGCCCCGCTTGGCCCCGGCGGTTGCGGCGCTGACGTGGGAGCCGGCGTTGCCGCGAACGCGGATGAGCCCGCCGCGCATTTCGGCGCCGAGCCAATCGCCGGCGTCGCCGCGGATTTCGAGTCGGCCGCGTTGCATCTCCTGCCCGGCGCGCGGGCCGACCGATCCTTCAACGGTGAGCGTGCCGGCCGTCAGGCCAGTTCCGAGGCCGTGCAAATTTCGGCACTCGCCCGCGAAGGTCCAGTGGTCGCCAGCGGGATCGCCCTCGACGCGGAAGAGCTCGCCGAGCGGAAGCTTTCGATTGCCGTGGAGTAAGGAGTGGCGGAGCAGGGCGTCGCGCGATTGTCCTGCAAACGCCGCGGGCGCGAGGCCGGCGCACTCGATCGGGATTTGATCGTCGGTGAGGTTGGTCAAACAGAGCGTCATGGCACACAATGGCGATGGAGGAGCGACTCGATCGGGCGTCGCTCTAGTGTACCGACTCTGGCGACGGGTGGCGCGGGTGAGCGATTCCGACGAAACAAACCGAGCGACGCGCGGCGCCCTCATTCTGTGCGGCGGCGGCAGCCGGCGGATGGGGCGCGATAAGGCGTCGCTGCCGTTCGGCACCGAGACGATGCTCGCCCGCGTCATTCGCATCGTAGGCGAGGCCGTTCCGCGGGAGCAGATCGTCGTGGCAGCTGGCGCTGATCAGGCGCTGCCGCCGTTGCCGTGGGCAGCCATGGTCGTTCGCGACAGGGACGCCGACCGAGGGCCGCTGCCGGCGCTGGTTGACGGACTCAAGTCGCTGCCAACGAATGTCTCCGCAGTGTTCGTCACGGCATGCGACGCACCGTTGCTGGAGTTGGCGTTTGTCGAAGCGCTGTTTGCGGCGTTGGAGCCCAGAATTGATGCTGCAGTTCCCAGCGATGGCGAACGGCTCTATCCACTGACGGCCGTCTACCGGCCGAGCTGCGTGGCGGCGTTGCAAGCCGCGCTCGAAGAGGGGGACTCATCGCTGCAGCGGGCGTTGCGGTCGTCAACGTTTAGGCTTAAATCGTTGCCGCTTGAGCAGCTTCGCAGCGTTGATGCGGAGTTGCGGTCGCTAGTTAACTGCAACACGCCGGAAGAGTATCAAGCGGCGTTGGGGCTGTTTCGATGATTTGAACGAGGTCACGCCATTACTTGGCTTCGTCTGCCTTCACCGCCTCATCCTTGAGCTTCGGCACGGGCGCCAATAGCGGTAGCCGTTTGCGGTCGGAGACGACGACGCCTCCTGGCTTCTCCACTGTGATGGCGAAGAGAGTCGCCTGCTTGATCGGCAGCCGAGCGTCGACTGGAATCAGCACTTCTTTCTTGCCGGCGGGAATATCGAACACGCCGCCGTCGACCGGCGTCGCTTCGGGGCGATCGGCGTCGAAGATCCAGAGCTGGTACTGGTTCTGCTTGGGGTCGTTTGGCTCGAGCCCGGCGAACTCCATCACGCCGCGCTGCAGTCGGTCGGACCATAGCACTTGACCGCTCGCGTTTTTCGACGTTGGATCTTCGCCCTTCGTCCAGACAACGTTCACGACGCTCGTCGGATCAAGCTTCGCTTCGCGGAGCAGTTCAGCGCGCCACTCGATCGGCGACGACTCGCTCAAACTAGGCTGACGAGTGAACGAGAACGCGGCCACGGCAATCGCCGCCGCGGCGACGGCCCAGCCGAGCCAATCGCGGCGTGTCGTTTCGGACGCGGTGCGGCGTTCCAGCGAGCCTGGCGACACGGGCGGGGCCAACTTGCGGTCTTCTTCGGCCGTTGTTCGCACCGCGTCGAGCGTCGCCTGCCGTAGGCCGGGAGGCAGCGCTTCGTGGGCCATCGCATCGCCATGCAACCCGAGGTCGAGCGCCGCGGCGGTGATCGCCAACTCGTCGCCCGGCATGTTGTGACCGCCCAGCATCGAGAGCTCGTGCGATTCTTCCGGCGTCAGGCCGAAGATGGCTCGATCGGCGAGCAGTTCCTGGCGGCGGCGTGGAGAGGAAGGTGCGTCGCTCATGCTACGCCTCCTTTCCCGGTAAGCTTACCGGCGCTGGCGGTCAGCAATTCGCGCAGTTTCATGAGCCCGCGTCGTGCGTGCGTTTTGACGGTGCCGAGCGGAAGTTGCAGTCGCTCGGCGATTTCGGATTGCGAGCAACCTCCCTCAAGCGCGAGCGTCAGCACTCGCTGTTGTTCATCGGAGAGCTCCGACATCTTCTCACGCGCCAGCTGCGCATCGTCGCAGACTTGCAACCATTCAGCGGGATCGCGGTTCTCCTCGGGGAGGACGCTTTCATCCCAGGCGCTAGTGCGCGGCTGAGCATCGCGGCGGCGTTGCCGATCGATGAGTCGGCGACGAGCAATCATCGCGATGAACGTCGGTTCCGACGCGATCGACTTGTCGTAGCGCTCGGCATGACGCCAGACCTCGATGAAGACTTCCTGAACGGCGTCTTCCGCGTCGGCGTTGGTCGGCGAGAAGCGGCGCGCGAGCGACCAAACCAGCCCGCCGTAGCGGTCGAGGCATTCGCCCATCGCGGCCGGGTCTCCGGCGGCGATACGAGTCATCACGCTATTTTCGGACGCGGCCAACGGCTTTCTCTGGAACGGACTGGCGGCCCAATTGCGGAGCGAGCGAAATAGTCTCTCGCCCCGCAACGGCCGCTGCGCAATCTATTTCGGCATGAGGACCGAGTCAATGACGTGGATCACGCCGTTGGAGCATTCGACGTCAGTCTTCACGACTTTGGCGTCGTTGATCATCACTTCATCATCTTTGACGGTGACTGCGACCTTACCCCCCTGAGCTGTTTTGGCTTCCTTAATCTTCACCACGTCTGCGGCTAGCACTTTGCCGGGGACGACATGGTACGTGAGGATGGCGATCAGCTTCTTCTTGTTTTCTGGCTTGAGCAGCTCTTCGACCGTCCCCTTCGGGAGCTTGGCAAACGCTTCGTTCGTGGGAGCGAAGACCGTGAACGGCCCCTTGCCTGAAAGGGTTTTCACGAGGTCGCCCGCTTTTACGGCAGCGACGAGCGTACTGAAATCTTCGATGCCAGCGGCTGTTTCGACGATCGTCTTCGGCTTCTCGGCCTCGGTGGCGACGAACGACTTCGAGATTTGAGCGACGCGGTTGCTCGCGCATTCGGCAGCTGCGGCTTGGTACGCAGCGCTGGCGCAGAACGCGAGCGCTAGCATGTTGATGCCAAGTTTCATGGTAAAGTCCATAACGGTGATTGCGGTCGGAAAGTTGCGAACGCCGCGGTCGGCGGCTCGCCTACGACGAAACAGGGCCCTGCGTTGAAGAGTTCGGCGGGGCTGGGGGCGCGGATTCGCGCCGGGGAGAAATTAATCGCGCCTGCCGGTTTTCGTGGGCTAGGCATTCAGCCTGACGGGCCTGTCGAACGATGGCCGACCACTGCGAATGGTGGCGGCGAACTGCTGCGTGGCGCTGTCTGGCTGGTGGCGCTGTCGGACTGAAAGCCCAACCTACGTGAGCGCGTAATGCTTGAAGCGTAGCGAGTAGTGGCTCTCGAACCACTTTTCAACTTCCGGTAGACGTTCGACGTCGAACGCAGGAGCGTTGTGCAGCGCGACCCCCGCAGGCGTCGCGCGGATTTCGCCTTGGTCGACGATCGTCTCGCCCGCTTTGAGCACCATGCGAGGGAGCTCGAACATCTCCTGGTAGTTCTCGTTCGGCGTGTAAATCGTCACGTCGGCGTCGGCGCCGGGGCCGAGATGGCCTTTTTGCTTGAGGCCTAACGCTCGCGCGGGGCCGGAGCGGGTGATGATCGCGATTTCGCCCAGCGTGTACTCGCGGTCGAGGTCGCCGAGGATGCAGCGTTCGCGGACGGTGCCGGGGCAGCGAGCGACCGTTTCGCGGCGGAACTCGCGGTCCATCAGCAGGCGGATGATTTGCGGATACGCGAGGAACGAGCCGCCGTTGGGGTGGTCGGTGCTCATCATCACTTGCCACGGATTGTCGACGAGCAGATACCATTCGAGGCCGATCGCCCATTGCAGCGCGTGGACGACCGACTTGCGGCGGTACTCGATCGGCGTCACTCCGCAGCCGGCTTCGACTTCGACGTCGCAGTTGAACCAGCGGTTGCCGTAGAGCTTGTGGAGGAAGTAGCCCGCGGCGCCGTCGCCGGTCATCGCCACTGCGTCGCCGAACATTACCTGGCCAACGTCGACGGTGAGATTGGGATGGGCGTTCACATAGTCGGCCAAGTCGCGGACGCGGCTCGACATGCTGAACTCGTCACCCTCGCCGCCGCCGTAGCTGTGGAACTGGATGTGAGCGAAGTGGGCGCGGCGGCTTTCAACCGCTTCCATCGTCGCGAGCGTCGTGCGCCAGTTGCCCGGCATGCCGAGCTGATTGCAGTGGATGTGCGAGGGGTGAGGGAGGCCGAGGTCGTTGGCCGCGGCGACGATCTCGCGGATGACGGCTCGCGGGGTGATCGCGTAGCCCGGAATCGGATCGTCGAGTCCGTGACCGCGGGCGGTCGACGATTGCTTCCAAACTTCGACGCCGCCGGGGTTCACGAGCTTGGGGGCGTACCCCTTTGTGGCGCCGAGGAGCCAGGCGATGAACATCCGCAGCCGCTCGGGATCGTTCGCTTCGATCGCTTCGAGGGCGTACTGGTTGTTCCCCATGAGGATGAAACAACCTTTGTCGATGCACGGCGTGTCGGCAAACTCGAGGTGGGCGTGCCGCGAGCCGAGCGGGGCGATCGCGGCGTCGAACGCGGTGGTGTAACCGAGGCCAGCGTACTTGTAGCCCGTGGCGAACGTACTGGGGACCGAGCCGAGCGTGCCGCTGCGGGTGAATTCCGTACGCGGCAGGACGTTGCCAGCGCCGCGGCGTTGGTCGGGGGTGATGATTCGCGCGGCGTTTGTGGCGGGGCCGGCGATGTGGCAGTGAATGTCGACGCCGCCCGGCATGACGACGAGGCCCGTGGCGTCAATCGTCTTGGCCGCACGGAGCGCGGGGTTGGCCGGCGCGGCGATGATTCGGCCATCCTCGATCCAGAGATCGCCGACTTCACCGTCGACGCCATTGGCGGGGTCGTAGATCGTGCCGTTGGCGATTTTAGTGAGGGGCATTGCGGCGGGCGTCAGTTGTCAGTGGTCCGTTGTCAGTTGCTGGCGATGGGGTGAGCGTAGCTGATTTTTGAGGAGATTTGAACTGCCAAGGACGCCAAGAGCGCCAAGGGGGAAATGCATTTTTGCCACGAAACACACGAAAGGAACGAAAAGAGTTCTTGTTAAGTCCGCTCTATCCATCCTCCTCTGCGTCTCCGCGCCTCTGCGAGAGGCTTCGTCTTGAGGGAGTTTTCTCGCAGAGGCGCGGAGACGCAGAGAGACGATGGCAGACCGTTTTCTACTTTCGTCCTTTTCGTGTGTTTCGTGGTTAATATCCTCGCTCCCGTATTTCCTTGGCGCTCTTGGCGGTTCAAAAAGGGAGTAAAAAAAGAGCCTGCGATGCGCTGGGCATCGCAGGCTCTACTAAGTGTCGCTCCGGCGGGTCGTTGACCCGCGGCTACAGGGCTCGCATGAAGGCGGTGAGGTCGGTTTTTTCTTGCTGGTTCAACTTGAGGCCGAGGATCAGGTTGAAGTATTCGACCGTGTCTTCGAGCGTTAGCAGGCGGTCGTCGTGGAGGTAGGGCGGCGAGTCCTTGATGCCCCGCAACGGGAAGGTTTTGATCGGGCCGTCGGCGGATGCTTTGCGGCCGTTGATCATCACTTCTTTGAAGAACCGTTCCGTCTGCAGATTGTGCATCAGGTTGTCGGTGTAGTATGGCGGGATGTGGCAGGTGGCGCACTGGCCCTTGCCGAAGAAAATTTCTTGGCCGCGGAGTTCACTCTCGGTCGCCTTCGCGGGATCGAGCTTGCCGAGCAAGTTCAACTTTGGGGCCGGCGGGAAGTCGAGCAGTTCTTGGAACTCGGCCATGAACTGCACTTGGCTGCCGCGCTCGAGCGGGTTGACGCCCTTCTTCGCGGCCATCGCGATGTCGCCGTCGAAGTAGGCGGCCCGCTGTTCGAACTCGGTAAAATCTTCCACCGTCTTCATCGCACGTTGCGAACCGAACAGTCGTTGGATGTTCAGTCCGCGAAGCGTCGGCGTGTCGATGCGGTGGCGATGTTCGTTGGGGCGAATGTCGCCAACGGTGTGCGTCGACGAATTCGTGTGGCCGTTGGCGTGACAGTCGAAGCAGCTCACCCCTTCGTGCGGGTGGAGACTGCGGCGGTCATCGGTGGCGTTGAATTGCTGCTGCGGGAAGGGTGTGACGAGCAACCGCAGGCCGTCGAGTTGTTTGGGGTTAAGGCAATCCTTGAACAGCTCGTAGTAGTTAGCGAGCGTGACGAGCTGCCCCTTCGAGACGTCGCCGAGGTCGGGCCGCGTCGTGAGGTAGATCGGCGCCGGGAATTCGGGGAGGAAGTGCTGTGGCAGGTCGTAGTCGAGATCGAAGCGGGTAAGATCGCGGCCCGTTTGCCGCTTCAATTCGTCGATCTGCACCTTCGTGAAGACCATGCCGCCAGTTTCGTGATGCGGATGGGGCAGGGGGTAGAATCCGGGCGGCCAAAGCGTTTTGGCTTTGATTTCTTCGGGCGTCAGGCTCGCGAGTTTGTCCCAAGTAAGGCCTTCGGGAAGCTTGGCCCGCACGCCCGTTTGGATCGGCTTGCCAAGCGACATCTTCACGTCGGGCGAGGGCCGATCGGCGAGGTCATAGCGGTACTCGAGCAGCCGTTGCTGGCGTTCGGCAAACTTCGGCTTCTCCGCTTCGGTTTGCTTGATCACCGCGGCCGTGTCGACGGGCGGGAGTTGAGCTTGGGCGACGGAGGCAAGCTGTGCGGCGAGGGCTCCGAGTGATAAGAAAGTGGCCAGCGCGGCTGCAGAATTAGCAACGCCGCGCAGCGGGGAGACAAATTTGAGTGACATCGGAACGCTCCTGGCTGGGAGATGGCTGGGATCGCGGAGGCGATAAGTTTAGTTTTAATGCGAGCGCTGCGAGGTGTGAATCGGAGACGCGCTATGAGTCGGATTGAATTTGGCTATGGCAAGAGAGTTGCGGTGAAGTGAACGCTTCATGTGATTAAGCAAATCGTGCGCCCGTTAGTTGTTCTCGCTGATGAAGTGCGGGAGGAAATACGTGAACCACGAAACACACGAAAGGGACGAAAAAGATTCTTGCTGAATCATCCCCATTAATTCCTCTCTGCGTCTCCGCGCCTCTGCGAGAGTATTTACTCAAGATTTGGATATCTCGCAGAGACGCAGAGGAACGTTGGCAGGGTTGTCTTCTCCTTTCGTCGTTTTCGTATGTTTCGTGGTTAATCTCTCCGCTCTCGGATTTCCCTGGCGCTCTTGGCGTCCTTAGCGGTTAAATTTTCTGAATTAGTGCGGAGCGTCGAATGGTTGAGAGCGACAAGCAGAGCGTGGCGAGTGAGTCGTTGGCGGCGCATCGGCGGTGGACTTGGTCGGCGCTGGTGCTGGCGGCGATCTCGGCGGGGTTGGCCGTCGGGTTTTTCAGCTTGTCGCGAGCGGTGGTGCGCGGTTCGACGGGGGATCTCGACGAGCGCATCTTGTTGGCGATGCGGCAGCCCGACAACTTGGCCGATCCGATTGGACCTCGCTGGGTCGAAGAAGTGGGCCGGGACGTGACGGCGCTTGGCGGCGTTGCGGTGTTATCGCTCATCAGCGCGACGGCGGTGGCGTTTTTTTGGCTCGCGTCGATGCGGCGGGCGGCGGTGTACGTCGGCATCGCGAGCGTCGGCGCTATTTTGCTCGCGACGGTGCTCAAGCAATCGTTCGATCGGCCGCGGCCTGATCTCGTGCCGCATGGATCGGTGGTTTACACGTCGAGCTTTCCGAGCGGGCACTCGACGATGGCGGCGGCCGTGTACCTGACGCTGGGGATGGTGGCGTCGCGGTTCGTGCCCCACTGGCGGCTGAAGGTGCTGCTCATTGGCGTGGCGATTCTTGTTACCGGCGCCGTCGGCGTCAGTCGCGTTTATCTCGGCGTCCACTGGCCGAGCGACGTGCTGGCCGGCTGGGCGGTGGGAACGTCTTGGGCGCTGGTGTGCTGGTGCGTGACGATTTGGCTGCAGGATCATGGCGTCATCGAGCAAGACCTGGGGCATCCGGTGGAAGTGAACCGTGTGGCGTGACTCGCGAGAAACGCCGGAAAAAGAATGTCGGGTCTGGTAATATCTCTCTGCGTCTCCGCGCCTCCGCGAGAGGGTGGGTTCTTGAATAAATTTTCTCGCAGAGGCGCGGAGACGCAGAGGGGTGTCGAAATCAACCAGTGATGAAGGTCAACGCAATGATGCGATTGAGAATGCTCGTGGTATTTTTGGGACTGTTCTTGTTGTCTCAGCCGCAATGGGTTGTCGCTGAAGAAGCTACACCGAGTGCCCAGCTCACGGCGCTACTCGATGAGATTTGGGAGTTCGGGCTCGTCGAGAGTCCGACGTTCGCCACGTCGCTTGGCGATCGGCGGTTCAATGATCGGCTGGCGAAGGTGTCGCCGGCTGACAGTCAGCGGCGGTATGAGCAGAGCAAAAAGTTCGCTGAACGGCTCGCGTCGATCGACCGTACGAAACTCGCTGCGGCGGAGCAGGTGAACTATGACATGCTCGCGCGGCAGCTGCGAGACGATGCGGCGGAGTTCGAGTTCAAGAGCCATCTGACGCCGATCGATTGCCGGTCGGGGTTTCACATCGAGTTCCCTGAACTGCGCCGCGACGTGCCGCTGAACACGGTCGAGGACTACGAGAACTACATCGCGCGGCTGCGGGCGTTTGACGACTACGCGACGGGGCATATCGAGTTGCTGCGCGCCGGGATCGCGGCGGACGTGACGCAGCCCGAGGTCGTTCTGCTGGGGTACGAGGGGACGATTACGCCACATATCGTCGATGATCCTGAGAAGAGTCTGCTGTACGAGCCGCTGACGAAGTTTCCCGCCGGCGTACCGGAAGCTGAGCAGGAGCGATTGCGGGCGGCGGCCCGTGCGGCAATTGCCGAGGGAGTCGTGCCGGGGTATCGGCGGTTCTTAAAATTCATGCAGGACGAGTATGTGCCGGCGGCGCGGGGTTCGATTGGCGCCTCGGCGCTGCCTGGCGGCCGCGATTTTTACCGCCATCGCGTGCGGCGGTTCACGACGCTCGACACGACGCCTGAAGAGGTTCATGCCCGCGGGTTGGCGGAGGTGAAGCGGATCCGCGCGGAGATGGAGGCGATTAAGGAGCAGGTTGGCTTCGAGGGCGACTACGCGGCGTTCGTCGAGCATCTGCAGAACGATCCGCAGTTCTACGCGAAGACGCCGGAGGAGCTCATGGAGCGGGCGTCATTCATTCTCAAGAAGATGGATGGACAGCTGCCGACGTTGTTCGGCAAGTTGCCGCGGATGCCGTACGGGCTGCGGCCGGTGCCCGACTACGTGGCGCCGCGGACGAGCTCCGCCTACTACAACGCGCCGGCGGGGGATGGAACGCGCGCAGGGTTCTTCAATCTCAACACTTACAACTTGAAGGCGCGGCCGTTGTTCGGGCTTGAGGCGCTGGCGCTCCACGAAGCGGTGCCGGGGCATCACTTGCAGATTGCGCTGCAACAAGAAATGGAAGAGCTGCCGAAGTTCCGCCGCTATTCCGATTGCACGGCGTTCATCGAAGGTTGGGCGCTTTACTCTGAGCGGCTGGGGCTGGAGTGCGGATTCTACGAAGATCCCTACAGCAACTTCGGGCGGCTCTCGATGGAGATGTGGCGAGCGTGCCGGCTAGTCGTCGACACGGGGATGCACTACATGGATTGGCCGCGGGAGCGGGCGATCAAGTTCATGGCCGAGAATTCGGCTCAGCCAATCCATAATGTGGAGGCGGAGATCGACCGCTACATCGGCTGGCCGGGACAGGCGCTGGCGTACAAGACGGGCGAGTTGAAGATTCGCGAGCTGCGGGAGCGGGCGGAGCGGGAGCTGGGTGAGAAGTTCGACGTGCGGGCGTTTCACGACCGGGTGCTTAGCGGCGGGGCGGTGCCGCTCGATGTGCTGGAGGCGAGCGTGGTGGAATGGATTGGGGAAGTGCAGAAGAATTGAACGAAAGAATCAGGTGGACTTGGCTGCTCACTCTCTACGCCTCCGCGCCTCTGCGAGAGCATTCATCTAACGAGCAGATTTCTCGCAGAGACGCGGAGGCGCAGAGGTTAGTTCAGCAGGTTGAGAAGTCGCTGCAGCAGTTCTTCGGCTGCGGGGAGTTTGGGCCTGATCGCGGCCGTTAGCGGCAGCGCGATGTTATCGCAGCGGAAGACGTTGCCGGCCGTTTCGATGCCGAAGGTGGGCGTGAAGAGCGTGACGGCGGCTTGCTGCGTGGCGTCGCTCGCCTCATTGGTCAGCAGGATGATCGGGATCTTACCGAGCGTGGTTCGCGCGGCAGGCGGTAGGTGATCGCTTGGGCTGCTGCCGATGATGATCGCCGCATCAGTTTCGCCGCGTTCGAGCATGCTGGCGGCAGTGGCCTCGCCCGGCAGGTGTCGCGGGTGGCCGGCGGCGAAGTTTACGGCCGAGGGAAAGCCGGTTTGCCATGTGAGGACTTGCGCGGCGCCGGGGGCGTTGCCGGGCGAGCCGAGCGGCAGGGCTACCGCGCGCGAGTGACGGTGATGCTCGCGGACGAGTTCGGTGATCGATTGCACGATGGCATCGGGGCCGTCGGTGTTGCTCGGACCAGCTGGTTCGCTCGCCGCGTCGTTGCCGACGGGCTGCCAACCTTCCGCTCGGCCGCTTGCTGCGAGTTGCGTTGGATCGTAAAAGATCGCCGTGTACTTGGCCGCTTTCAACCGTTGCGATAGGTAAGCCCATTGCGCGAGCGGAGCGCCGGTTTGGCGTTCGATTGTCGCTTCGTCGCCGAGCGGCGCCACTGCGAGGATCGCACGGACGACCGCGAGCGCTGCGAGGTCGCCGCCCGTGCGGAGCGTGAGGGCCTCGTCGGCTTGCTTGCTCGTCGCGTTGCGGCTCGCAGCGACGACCACGACGCGACGCGGCGTTGGGTGCGCGCCGGGCGTCGTGTAGGGATGGCGAGCGATTCGTTCGATGTGGCGGGGATGAGTCGCGGCGGGATCGCAGTTCCAGTAGACGATGAGGTCGCTGCGACCGGCGACTTCGCCGAGCGTGGCGGTGACGGCGCCGAGCGTTTGGATCGCGGCATGATTGCGGCTGCGGCCCGCGTCGTCGGTTGGGTCGAGCGTGGCGCCAAGTTTGTCGGCGAGCGCCACGGCGGCACGCTGAGCGTCGACGGTCGCGCGTTCGAGGCCGCAGATGAGCGGCGACGCGGCTGCCTGTAAAATCTCAGCGGCGCGGGCGAGCGCCGCCTCGAGCGTTGCCGGCTGGCCGGCGATCAGCGCCGCGGCGGGCGGTTCGGGTCGCTCTTTCAGGAAGAACGAAGCGGCGACAGGGCAGGGGGGCTCGACCCGGGTGATGCGGCGGCCCTCGACCGTCAGCGTCAGATCGTCGCAGAGGCACCCGCAGGCGGTGCAAACGTAGTCGGTAATCGTTTCAGGCATTTCTTTGTGCAATCGTCAGCGTGGCGCGCTAGGGCTTGACTGGCATCATCATGGTGACGAAGCCGTAGCCGACGTAGATCACCATGAGCGCTCCCCAGGCGAGCACGACGAGGCGGTGGGGCTTAAAGTTTGCCGCCAACGACGCGAGGCCGGCCAGAGCGATGAGGCCGAATACTTTGGGCGAGTGCCCCTTCGTGATCCAGGTGAGCAGTCCAAAGGCGACCGCGACTGCCGCGCTGGTAATCAGCAGCTCTTGCATCGAGTAGGCAAAATCAACGTCGAAGAAGGGACGCTTCTCCGGTCCGTCTAGCGGCGCTCCATCGTCGAACGGCGAGGCGGGTTTCGACTCGGGAACCTTCGCCGTCGCCGCGGGCTGGGCGGCAGGGCTGGCGTGAGGAGCGGCCATGCGGGCCTGGAACGCTTCGCGGCGGGCGAGCCGTTCGGCTTCTTGCTTACGTTCGAGGATGCTGATCCAGTACCAGCCGAACGCGACGGTCGCAACCATCGCGATGAAAATCACCATGCAGCCGTCGTACATGAGCCGGATGGTCATCCCGACGGCAACGACGGCGGTGATCAGCAGCAGCGTCCGCGTCGTGAAGCGAAACGACTTCAATCCGCTGAGGTCGAGTTCCAGGTCGCTGTAGTCGCTGCGCGGCTCGTACAGTTCGTCGACGTCGATCTTCTTAGCCGCAGACTCGACGGTCTGCTGCACCCGCTCCTGGCGATGGGCGATGATCTCAGGATCGACCGGTTCGAGTTCGAGCTCGAAATCGTCGTCGTCTTCGGGCGGTTGCGGCATGGTGAAGCTGGCTGAGCGGTGATTGGGAAGCCAACCACCAAGACACGAAGAGACTAAGAAAAGCACCAAGGATGCGAGTGAGGATCATCCATCAGCCGATTGGCGTCTGATGGCATCTCGGTGAACTCCTTGGCGCCTTCGTGTCTTGGTGGTGTGTTTTTATTGTCATCGGAACAGTGAGCAATCGCAACGCCGGTCCGGGGTTGTCGGATGGCGCCGGTCGGGGGATGATTGGGCGCTCTCAGGCGGCGGTTCGCGGCGGAATGACGGGCGACAGGCGATGCATTTGATTCTCAGCGCGTTTGGCAGCTACGGCGATGTGCTGCCGATGGTCGGGCTGGGGGCGACGATGCGCGGCCGCGGGCATCGGGTTCAGGTGATCGTGAACCCCTACTTTCAGTCGGTGGTCGAAGGCGCCGGCCTCGAAATGCTCCCGCTCGGGACGGCCGACGAGTATCGCGAGTTGATGCTCCACCCCGATCTGTGGCATCCGCAGCGCGGGTTGAAGCTGGTGATGACGCGCGGGGCCGCCCACTACATGGGTGAAGTCTACTCGCTGCTGGAAGAACACTACACAGCGGGCGACACGGTGCTCGGCGCCCATGGCCTCGACTTGGCGAGTCGCATCTTCCAGGAAAAGCATCGCGCGCCGCTCGCATCAATTCACTACGCGCCGATGGCGCTAATGACCGTGCACGAGACGTCGCGCTACATGGGGACGCCCAACATGGCCAAGTGGCCGAGGTGGGCCAAGCGCGCGATGTTCTGGGCGGCTGATCGTTGGATGGTCGATCCGCTGATCGCCCCGACGGTGAACGAATTGCGGGCGCGGCAAGGTCTGTCGCCGGTGGCGCGGATCTTCACATCGTGGAACAACTCGCCGCAGTTGGTGTTGGGATTGTTCCCTGATTGGTTCGGCCCGATGCAGCCCGACTGGCCGGCGCACACGGCAGTGGTCGGGTTTCCACTGTGGGATCCGCCGGCGGAAGAGGCGCTCAGCGCCGAGGTCGAGGCGTATCTCCGGGCGGGTGATCCGCCAATCGTGTTTGCGCCCGGCTCGGCGAACATGCAGGCGACGGAGTTCTTCCGCACCGCCGGCGAAGTGTGCGAGCGCCTCGGTCGCCGCGGCCTGCTGATGACGAAATACCCGTCGCAACTGCCGCCCGGCTTGCCGGCGTGCGTGCGGAGCTTCGGCTTCGTTCCGTTCAGCAAGTTGCTGCCGCGAGTTGCCGCGCTGGTGCATCATGGCGGCATTGGCACTTGCGCTCAGGGACTTGCCAGTGCGTTGCCCCAGGTGGTGATGCCGATGGCGTACGATCAACTCGACAACGGCTCGCGGTTGGCGCGACTCGGCGTCGGGGCCGTCGTGCCGCAGGTGAAGTTCAAGACGACGCGCGTCGCTGCGGTGCTCGGAGAACTGCTCGGTTCAGCCGACGTGCGGGAGCGGTGCCAGGATCTCGCCAGTCGTTGCGATGGGCCGGCGTCGCTCGATGCGGCGAGTGATCTACTGGAAGGCTTGCACGAGCGGCGGATTCGATAAGCGTCAGTGGGCAGTGGGCAGTGGGCAGTTGCGAATAATTGATCAGTATTTTTCAGCAACTGACGACGGGCAACGGACCACTGACAGCCATTTAATACCGCACCGAAGATTGCCACTGATTTGCCGTTTGCGTTCCCGGGGTCGGGTTTGCGAGCGGCGACGTAGGCACGCCGACTCCGGCCCCAGAGGCTTGCAATGCGGCGACGCGGGCCGAGATTTCGGGCTGGTACCGATTCACCGCGAGCGAACGCTGGTAGTTGGCGAGGGCCTGAGCCCGATCGCCTTGCACTTCGCGAAGGCGGCCGAGCGCCGTCAAAGCACGGGGATTGGTCGGCTCGATCGCCAGGGCTTCGACTAAGCGAGCCGACGCAAGTTGCTGGTTGTTTTGCTCTTCCGACAGGCGTGCGAGCTCAATGCGCGGGTCGGCGAGCTGCGGGCTGCGCGTGGCCCAACCTTCTAGCAAGCGAAACGACGCGTCGGTGCGGCCCGTTTCCACCAGCAGCACGGTGAGGCCGCGGTAGCATTCGGTGTGGTTCGGATCGTACTCCAGGCACTGGTTGTAATACCGTTCTGCCTGGGCGAGATCGTTCGGGTTGTTGGTGAGCTTGCCCGATTTGTGGAGCGCGGCGGCCAGATTGTAGTAGCTGGTGGCCGAACGCGGGTCGTTGGCGATGGCCCGTTGGAACGAATCGGCGGCTTGCTGGTAGTTGCCGGCCTGATAGAGGCGGACGCCTTCGGAGTTGAGCGCGGTCGACTGCACCTGGCTGCAGCCGGCAGCGAGCGCCACGGCCGCGGCGAGCCCGACGGCAAGTCGGCAGTAGGTGAAGATGATCGGCATGGGAAACTCCTCGGCGAGGGGGCCGGCAGTTTGAGAATGCGGGACCGGCCGGTCTGCTCGCGCGGGGATGGTAGCGAGGCGGGAAAGTCGTCGCAACCTGAATTGCTCGTTGAGCGGAAGGCGAGTCTCGGAGAGTTAGCCGGAGGCCACGCCCTCCGGGCGGCGGCGGTGGAGGGATTGCCGCAGCGAACAGCCATCACAAATGGCCCACTGCCCGAACCGCGTGGCGGTCCGGCTGGGACGGTTATTGGGCTCGTTGGCGGGGCTTCGGGGCCGCCTGTGACGGCCGCGACAGGCCCTCAGCCGCAGGGCCGGAACGGTTCGCTAATCCGCACTAGCCGACCAAGCCGGCAAGATCCCTTAAATGTGCTATTTTTCCTAGTCGGTCTACTTTGTCGCCCTGCTGGGTCGATGACTGCTAGCGTCAGGGACACCTGTCCGCTGCGAACGCCGACTGCCCGCCACGGGCCTTCCCCACTGCACGGAGATCAGACGCCATGCCCGCCAAGAAGACCGCTACCGCCACCGTCGCTCGCAAGTCGTCCGCCGCGAAGGCCTCGACCGCCCCGAAGCAACGGACCGCTGCGACCCCCCGCTCGTCGTCGCGGAAGAGCACGAAGGCTGGCGAAGAGTTGGTGACGATCGATCGCCGTCGGGAAGAGGCCTCGACTCCGGCCGCGCCGGCTTTGGAGCGTCGGGCTAAGGTGCAGCGTCGTCGGCAGATCGACCCCACCACCTGCGAGCGTGATTACTCGGTGGAAGAAGTCGAATTCATGAACGCGATGGACGACTACAAGCGGAAGAATGGCCGGATGTTCCCGACCTGCAGCGAAGTGCTGGAAGTGATCCGCGGCCTGGGTTACGTCCGCCTGTCGCCGGCCGGCCGGGCGATGCTCGCCGCTGAAGGCGAAGTGCTGGGCGATGGCGCGATGAGCCAGGAAGAGGAATTCGAAGCGGCCGGGTTCTAGTAGGTTGGGCTTTCAGCCCGACAGAACCCACCCTCTCAAGATTCAGTTCAAGAACTAGCAAGCCCGGCAGCGCGAAAGCGATGCCGGGCTTTGTTTTCTTTGCGGATGCCGTATAGCCGCCGCCGTCGGGCTGAGAACCCAACCTACTTGCGGATATCCGCGACGATGTCGCGGAGCTCGTTCACGGAGACGTCGGCGAGGCGTTTGCCCGCTTTGTCCAGCCGCTCGTTGATTTTGATCGCCGTCTCCTGCATCATGCCGTGCGTTTCTTGCGAACCGCCGGCGAGCAGGAAATTTTTGCCGCGGGTGATGCGCTTGTGGCCGTCGTCGGCGTCGAAGCCAAGGCCTAGCAGCGCAGCTTGCGGTTTCTGGGGGCGAGATTGGCGTTGAATATCCATGGTTGAACTACTCGGGTACGTCGGCGAACGGCAATATGAAAGCCACCGGCTCCGCCGGTGGACGAACTCACGCCAATCATTTTTGGCGGCTCGTCCACCGGCGGAGCCGGTGGCTTTTATTGTACGAGGGAACGTCGCCAGTTGTTCTAGCGACGTCGGCTCCAGGCGCGAAGCGCCTCGACTGCGGCCTCGCGGCTATCTTTGGAGCCTGCCTTGTCGGGCTGCTTCGGGAGCTTGCCTGGTTCCTTCTTGGCTGGCTTGCCGGAGTGGTCGGTCGCCTTCTCCGACTCAGCGGCGCCGGCTTCGGGAGTTCCGGCAGAGGTCTCAGCTTCCGCGGCCGCAGCTGCCGCAGCGTGCATCTTGTGGATTGCGTTCGTGTCGTCGATGCGGATCGTTTGCGTTTCGTTCAGCGCGGAACTGGGGCCAAGCAACCATTCCGAGATATCGGCGTCGCCCACCGAATCGGTCGGTTTGCTAGCGGTCCGAGCTACCGCTTCAGCGACGCTCTTCACTTCCGGCTTTTTAACGCTGTTCAGGCTAGTGCTGATCGTGAGCAAGAACTTGAGGGGACCGACGGTGATTTCGTCGCCCGAGGCGAGCTCCACCGTTCCCTCGATCTTGTTGCCATTCACCAGGGTGCCGTTGCGGCTACCCATGTCTTGAACGGTAACCTTCGATTCGTCGCGACTGATCATGCAGTGCTGACGACTGACCGCGCTGCTGCCAGCGCAAAGGCTGCAACTCTGGCTGCGGCCGATGGTGAATTCGGCCTTCTTGATGGCGATCTTCGCGCCGACTTTGGCGCCTTCCAACACTTTTAACGTAACGTCCATGGCCGAGCCTCTAATGAAGCCGGCGCGTAGCGGGGCGCTAGGAGCGCGTGCCCATAGGCCCACCGCGCGCAGGCTGCTGTCCCTGAACGCGCTTCCACGCGCTCAAAAGCCTTTGGTCGCAGTGAGATCAACCCAATGAGATCAACCCTGTCGGCGAGTCTGGTCTCTTCCGGCCGTATCGAATAGTCAATCGGAGCCCCCCACAGGCTCTGATTGCGAGAATAACACGGCCGCTGTAGTCCGTACAGCAAAATCCAGACCCGGTCCTGCGGGAATTCTACCGCTGGACCCGAAATCACAAACCCCCCTCGGGCGTTATTTTATCTGCGCCGCGGGAAGCCGCACGTGGGTCGGGCATTCTTGCCTAACTGACCGCCTACTCAAATCCGATGCCCAAACGTTTCGTCGCCAGGCCCAAGGCCTCACCTATGTAGGTATCGGGCCTCGCTCGCCGGGCTCTCCACGCCAAATCAGCGGCGTTGGGTCCAAGCGGAATCGGCGTATTTGCCGGCGCGCAACTCCTCAGCGCGATCCATTAACGCCGAGTCGTCGGCTGGTTGAAAGGGCGTTAGCTTAAGCTTCAGTAAGGTTGCTAGAGATCCTTTCCAATTCTTAACGATCCAGTCGGGCGTGATAGACACTCCCGAAATTTGTTCGATGCCGGCGAGCTCCGGCGCAGCGGGCGACCGGTCGAGCAAGATGGAGCCGTGCTGGAGGACGGCGCCCCGTCGTCGTCGCTGGGCGCTGCCGACAATCTTCACGGGCGGTTCCGCGGCGACCGAGCCAGGCAGCACGATGTCCGCCGAGGTGCGACGGGCGAAGCAGAGGAAGGGCTCAGCAGCGTCGCTGTCGCTTGGCTCGACCTTGCCGGTCAGGGCAGGGGAGGCGGCTGCGGCGGGAGGAGTGTCACGATCGCTGTGGAGTGCCGCACCAACTCCCTCGGCGGCGAGGCACTCGATCAGCGAGCGATGGGCGACGTCGTATAACTGCGGCGACTGGCGGGCGAGTGGATGGTCGGCCGGCAAAGAGAGCGAGTAGGTCAGCTCGCGGTCGTGCATCAGGGCGCCGCCGCCGCTTTGCCGCCGGACGACCGCCGCCTGCCGGCTGGCGGCGTGGGTGTCGCGTTCGTCGTACGACTGGAAGTAGCCGAGCGAGAGGGTTGGCTCCTGCCACTGGTAGAAGCGAAGCGTCGCCGTCCCCGCGTCGGCCGCTTGCTCCAGCAGGGCCTCGTCGAAGCCCATGTTCCAGGCGCCGTCGAGGGGCGGGTCAACAATCAATCGGCAGGGCGTCATCTGGAACAGTCTCTCGCAGAGGCGCAGAGACGCAGAGGGAATTCAGAGCAAGGAGTTGGCTGAATGGGGTATCCGGAAACATCCTTGAGAAAATTCACTGCACGTGCCGCCCACGGTTTCGTTGTAAGCGTCGATTCAATCTCTCTGCGTCTCCGCGCCTCTGCGAGAGATTTCTTACGAAGACCAGCACTCAATCAACCCGGCAGCAGAGCATTGGATTACGCGCTGCGGCGACTTCGTCCGGTCGGCTGATCGCCGTGGAGTGCGGCGCTTCATGCAGCAGCTCGGGGTCTTCGCCGGTGATGCGGAACAGCGTTTCCGCGAACGCGTCGAGCGTCTCTTTGCTCTCCGTTTCGGTCGGTTCGACCATGATCGCTTCGGGCACCGTCAGTGGGAAGTAAACGGTCGGGGCGTGGTAGCCGAAGTCGAGCAGCCGTTTGGCGAGATCCATCGCCGCGACGCCGCGCTCGGCCTTGAGCTTCGAGCCGCTGGCCACGAACTCGTGCATGCAGCGATCGCCCTGCGGCACTGGCAAGATGTGCTTCACCTTGCTGAGCAGGTAGTTGGCGTTGAGGACCGCGTTCTCGCTGACGCGGCGGAGCCCATCCGGCCCGTGCGTGCGAATGTAGCAGTAGGCTCGCAGCAGCACGCCGACGTTGCCAAAGAACGAGCGGACGCGGCCGATGGAGCTTGGACGATCGTAGGCCAGTGCGTACTTGCCGCTCTCGTCCTTGGTGACGATGGGCGACGGCAGGTACTTCGCCAGTGTTTCGGTGACGCAAATCGGCCCCGCGCCAGGACCGCCGCCGCCGTGGGGGCCGCTGAAAGTCTTATGCGGATTGTAGTGCTGCATGTCGGCGCCGAAGTCGCCGGGTCGAGTGACGCCGAGGATGGCGTTCATGTTGGCGCCGTCGAGATAGACGAGGCCACCCTTCGCGTGGACCGCGTCGGCGATCTCGCGCATGTTCGGTTCGAAGATGCCGACCGTATTCGGGTTGGTGATCATGAACACGGCGATGTTGTCGTCGAGCTTCTTGTAGAAGTCTTCCATGTCGACGCCGCCGTTGCTGCGGGTCTTCACGGTGACCGTGTTGAAGCCGGCCATCACGGCGCTCGCCGGGTTGGTGCCGTGCGAGTTGTCGGGGGCGAGCACCTTTACGCGTTGAGCCGCTTGGCCTATGTCGCGGAAGTAGGCGGCGGCCACGAGCAGGGCGGCGTACTCGCCATGGGCGCCGGCGGCGGGCTGCAGCGAGCAGGCGGGCAGGCCTGAGATCTCCGACAGGTACTGCTGCATCTCGTAGAGGACGTGCAGCATTCCCTGAATCGTCTCGGCCGGCTGCAGCGGGTGCAGGTCGGCGAAGCCCGGCATCGCGGCGGCCCGCTCGTTCCGCTTCGGGTTGTACTTCATCGTACAGCTGCCGAGCGGATAGAAATGGGTGTCGACCGACATGTTGAGCGTCGACAGGTTGAGATAGTGCCGAATGATTTGCGGTTCCGGCACTTCTGGCAGCGCGGGGGGAGCGGCGGCGACGGCGGTCGTCGGCAGCAGGTCCTCAATCGCCGACTCCGGCACGTCGCACGCCGGCAAGCGAGCGGCGCGGCGGCCTGGCTTGGAGAGATCGAACAAGAGCTGCGTGTCGCGGGTGTTTCGCATCGTCTTTTTTACTTCGGTTTTTGGACCGCCAAGGACGCCATGAGCGCCAAGGGGGAACTTGGGAACCGCCGATGAACGCAGATACACGCCGATAAGAAATTAATTCATCTGCGTTAATCTGCGTTCATCCGCGGTTCCTGTTTTTCTTTGTATTTCTTGGCGCTCTTGGCGGTTAAGTATTTTCCGCTTACACGTGAGCCGGTTGGCGTGCGGACTTGGCAGTTAGCGACTTCACCAAGCCATCGATGTCGGCCTTCGTGCGCTTCTCGGTGACGGCTACCAGGAAGCAGTCGCTCAGCTCGGGGTACCAGCGCCCGAGCGGCAGGCCGGCGAGGTAGCCGGCGTCGATGGCTTCGCGGAGCAGGCCGTCAACGTTGTTCTCGGCGTCGCGGATGACGACTTCCTTGAACGTCGGCGCGTCGAAGGCTTGGCTAAAGCGTTCGTTCTGGCAGAGCTGTTCGGCGAGATAGCGCGTCTTCTGCAAGCAGAGATTGGCCGTTTCGCGGAGCCCCTGCGGGCCGGCCTGGGCGAGGTAAACGCTCGCGCGAACGGCGAACAGCGCCTGGTTCGTGCAGACGTTGCTAGTCGCCTTGTCACGGCGGATGTGCTGCTCGCGGGTTTGCATCGTGAGGACGTAGCACTTCTTGCCGCGACGGTCGACTGTCTCGCCGACGATGCGGCCCGGCATGCGGCGGACGAGCGAGTTGTCGCACGACATGATGCCGAGGTAGGGGCCGCCGTAGCTCATCGGCGTGCCGAGCGTGTGCCCTTCGGCCACCGCGATGCTCGCGCCATAGTCGGCGGGACGCTTCAAGATGCCGAGGCTGATTGGATCGAAGACCGAGATCAGTAGGGCCCCCGCGCCCTTCGCGACGGCGGCGATGCGGTCGGCGTCTTCGATGCATCCGAAGAAGTTTGGCTGCTGCAGGATGACCGCGGCCGTCTTGTCGTCGATTGCCGCGGCGAGGGCGTCCGCGTCGAGGACGCCAGCCGGGCAGTCGAGCGTGACGAGTTCCGCGTCGATGTTCTCGAAGTAGGTCGCGATCGTCTGGCGATATTCCGGATGGAGCGACGACGGCGCGATCACTTTGTTCCGGCTGCCGCCCGCGTGGAGCGCCATCAACACCGCCTCGGCAGCGGCGCTGGCGCCGTCGTAGAGGCTGCTGTTGGCGACGTCGAGTCCCGTCAGCCGCGTGATGAGCGATTGGTACTCGAACATCACCTGCAGGTTGCCCTGGCTGGCTTCCGCCTGATAGGGCGTGTACGAGGTGTAGAACTCGCTCCGCGAACCGATCACGTCGCACACTGACGGCACGAAGTGATCGTAGCTGCCGCCGCCGAGGAAGCAGACCTTCGTGCCGGCGTAGTCGTTCAGCGCGGTGAGCTGCCGCAGGTGCTGATCGAGCTCCATCTCCGACAGCGCCGGCGGCAAGTTGAGCGGCCGCTTCAACTGCAGCGCGTCGGGGATCGGAGCGAAGAGCTCGTCGATGCTCGCTGCGCCGATCGAGGCGAGCATTTCGGCTTGATCTTCGGGCGTGTTGTAGTGGTACGGCATGGTTTGAAAGGCGAAAGTGGAAATGGGAAAGGGGACGCTTAGCGATAAGGATGACGCAGGTTAGCGCCTCTCCACTTTCGCATTTCCCCTTTGTCTTAGTGCCCTTCTTCTTCGCACTGCTTTTGGTAAGCGGCGAAGTCGAGCAGGTTGCCGAGGTTCGACTCGTCGGTGATGCGAATCTTCGCGATCCAGCCTTCGATGTACGGATCGGTGCTGAGGATTTCGAGCTTGTCGGGGAGCGCCGTGTTCACCTCGATCACCTCGCCGGTGACGGGGGCGTAGACGTCGCTCACGGCCTTCACCGATTCGACTTCGCAGAAGGGCTGCTCCGCCTCGGCCTGGGCGCCGACCTTGGGGAGTTCGATGAACACGAGGTCGGTGAGGGCCTCGACGGCGAACGCCGAGATGCCGACGGTGGCGATCTTCTGCCCGCCCACTTCGGCGACAGAGACCCATTCGTGTGTTTTGGCGTAATGAAGATCTTCGGGCTTCACGGCCAGACTCCTTCGTGATTCTGTGCAGTCTCTCGCAGAGGCGCGGAGACGCAGAGGGATACGGTTGGTCTACTCGATGTCTCTAACTCGCCTCGGTGCTGAACAAGCAACGAGGGGCTTATGTATATGAAAACTCACAGGCTCTGTATTTAAACTCTGCGTCTCTGCGAGAGACGATTATTTCCCGCGCTGATAAAACGGCAGCGGGACGACTTGGGCGGGGTGGTGTTGGCCGCGGATGTCGACGGCCAGCGGGGTGCCGGGGGCGGAGGCGGTTTGCTTGACGAAGCCCATCGCGATCGGCCGTTCGAACGTCGGCGAGAACGTGCCGCTCGTTACCGCACCGACTGCCTCGTCGCCGTGGAGGATAACGGCGCCTTCGCGGGCAGGGCGTTTGCCTTCGAGCTGCAAGCCAACGCGCACCGATTGCTGCTCGTCCTTCTGGGCTTTGACGATTGCTTCGCGGCCGACGAACTCGCGATTGCGGAGGTTGACCGCAAAGCTGACGTCAGCCTGGACCGGGTTGATCTGTTCCGACAGCTCATGACCGTACAGCGGCATGCCGGCTTCGAGCCGCAGCGTGTCGCGCGCTGCGAGGCCTACTGGGCCGCCGCCGAGCGGTTCGGCGCGCTCAATGAGCCGCGTCCAAATGATGCCGGCGTCGGCCGCGTCGCAAATAATCTCGCAGCCATCCTCGCCCGTGTAGCCGGTACGGCTAACGAAGCTGCGGAACGCGGCAACGCGAGTCATGACTCCGAAGTAGTAGCGAAGCGAGGTGAGCTCGTGGTCGCAGATCGCGTCGAGCACTTCGATTGCCCGTGGACCTTGGATCGAGATCATCGCGTACTCGGTCGTCTTGTCGTCGATGCCGACGTCGAAGCTGCCGCGGCGCTGGTTGAGCCAGGAGATGATCTTCGTGCGGTTGCTGGCGTTCACCACCAGGCCGTAACCGCTGAGGCCCCCTTCGGGGAGTTGAATCTGATAGACGAGGATGTCGTCAAGCACTCCGCCAGTCTCGTTGCAGACGAGCGAGTAGCGGACCTGCCCCGGCGTCATGTCGTCGATCCGCCGCGTGAGGAGCGAATCGAGAAACCGCTGGGCGTCGGGACCGTCGATAATCAACCGGCCCATGTGCGAGATGTCGAACAGGCCGGCGGCTTTGCGGGTCGCCTGGTGCTCTTCGACGATCGAGCTGTATTGCACCGGCATCGACCAGCCGGCGAAATCAACCATCCGCCCGCCGTGGGCGACGTGCCAACCATGAAGCGGCGTCTGCAAGAGTTGAGAGTCGTCGTTCATGGCGTTCGCGAGTTGAGGGCGGCGGGGAGTCGTTTGTTGTACGGCAAGCGGGCGCGGGGCGGAAGAATCGCGATTGCGCAGAGTTTGGTTGAAATCTGGTGAAATCTAGGCGTGCGAGCCCGCAGCGCACGGGACCACGCGGGCTGCCGTATTCTACGGGCAGCCGAGCCAGTCGCCAGGGGCGGCGCTACTTCCGGCCTTTGCCTCCTTTGCGAGGCCCCTTCTTCTTACCAGGCTTCGTAGGCCCATGCGGAGCTTCGCCGCCGCGGCGGTTGCGTCCGGTCGAGGCGGGGCCGCTCGATTTGCCGATGCGGCCGATCAGGCGGAAATCGAGCTCGCGGCGATCGACGTCAACCGCAGCCACGGCGATCCGCACCGCATCGCCCAATCGATACGAATTACCGCCTCGCAGGCCGTGGACCACGTGGCCCGCGCGGTCGTAGCGGTAATAGTCGTCCGTGAGGGCGGCGATCGGGATGAAGCCCTCGGCTGGGATGTCGGACCCGGTGATGAACAGCCCGAAGCTTTCGACGCCGGTGATGTAACCGTTCATCTCCGTGCCGATTTTATCGGCGAAGTAGTTGAGCAGTTTCACTTTGTTCAGCTCGCGCTCGGCCTCGGTCGCCCGTTGCTCGCGGTCGCTGCAGTGGTCGCCGAGGATCAGCAGCGCTTCGAGGCTCTGAACCGGCTTCTTGCCTTGGGCGAGATCGTCGAACAGCCGGTGGACGGTGAGGTCTGGGTAGCGGCGGATCGGCGAAGTGAAGTGGCAGTAGCAGTCGCTCGCCAGCGCGAAGTGCCCCTCTTCCTCGGGACTGTAAACGGCCCGTTGCATTGAGCGGAGCGTTGCGTAGTTAATGGCATGCTCGCGCGGATCGCCTTCGACGTCTTTGAGCAGCTTTTGCAGCGCGAACCGGCTTTCGAGGCTGTCGGTCTTGATGCCAAGCTCGCCGACGAACGCGGTGAGCGACTTCAGCTTCCGCGGATCGGGCGCCCCGTGGACGCGGCGGAGGAAAATTAGCTCGTCATCGAAGAGTTTCTCAGCGACCGCTTCGTTCGCGGCGAGCATGAACTCTTCGATGATCTGATGGCTCTCAGTGTTGATCTCCAGATGAGCGCCGGTGACGCGGCCGTTTTTGTCGAGATCGATTTCGAGCTCGGGGCGATTCAGTTCGAGCGCCCCGCGACGGAAGCGGCGTTCGCGGAGCTTCATCGCGAGCGTGAACATCCGTTCGAGGAGCGAGTCGACGTCGGCGGTAAGTTTTAAGTGCGGCGGCGCCGCTCCAGTCGCTTTCCCCTGCGGGGTTGAGGCAGGAGCGGGGGCCTTCTGGTCAAACTTTTCCGCTTCCTCGCCTCGCAACGCGGCTGGTGCAGATTTTTTGTCTTTGCTGCTCCGGTCGACTAGCCCCTTCGCCAGCAGATACTCGTCAACCTCTTCGTACGTAAACCGCCGCCCGCTCTTGATCGCGCTCTTGAACACTTCCGTCCCAATCGGCGTGCCGTCGGCGGTGAACTCGATGCGAGCCGTGATCGCGTACCGCACCCTGTCAGGCTGCAAGCTTGCCAGGTTGTTCGAGATGATCTCCGGCAGCATCGGGATGACGCGATCGGGCAGGTAGACGCTCGTCGCCCGCTCTTTCGCCTCACGATCGAGAGCTGTCTTCGGCTGGACGAAGTGCGACACGTCCGCGATGTGGACGCCGAGGATCCAGTGCCCCGGATTCCCCACGTGATCGTCGATCTGCGTCAGCGAGATCGCATCGTCGAAGTCGCGGGCCGTCACGGGGTCGATCGTGATGATCGTCTCGTTCGTAATATCCTGGCGGTGCAGGCCCGAGCTTTCGGTGCCGATCGATTCGTCGAATTTCTCTGCCTGCTGGCGAGCTTCTTCGAGGGCGTCCTCGGCGAACGGGCCGGGGAGGCTGTACTCGTGCATGATCGAGAGCGTGTCGACGCCCGGCAGGCCGCGACCGCCGAGCACCTCGATGAGCACGCCTTCGCCATCGTGGACGTGCGAGGGGAAGCGGACCATCTCGATGACGACTTTGTCGTCGGGCTGCACGCCCTTCGCACCCGGGTCGCGACGTAGATCGCTTGGGCAAAGAGCTTGCCGTCGATCTGCACCATTCCCATGCCACCCTGCTCGAAGTACGTGCCGACGAAGCGATTGGTAGCGCGGGTGACGACCTCGATGATGTGGCCTTCCATCTTGCCGCCGCGACCGCGATGGCTGAGCCGAACGCTCACCGTATCGCCGCTGGCCGCATCGCCGCTGGCGTTGGCGGGGATGAAGATGTCGGCGTCGCGTCCTTCAACGCGCTGCGTTCCCTCGGGGCGGACGAAGCCGAAGCCGGCTTCCATGCGGCGAAAGGCGCCGACGATGTGATTCGGGTCGCGGTTCGACTTTTTCTTCTTGGTCCGTTTTTGTTCTGTTTGGCCCCCCTCCCCTTGATGGGGAGGGGATAGGGGAGGGGTGTCGCCTGCTGAGTTGGCATCTGTGTCGCCATCAGCGCGTGTACCTGCTTCGCCCCCCTCCCCAGCCCTCCCCTCGGAGGGGGAGGGGGCCAGAGCGCGTGGGTTTGCGACCGGCAGCACCATGTGGTTCGAGCCGTAGGCTAGCAGCCCTTCACGCACCATCTTCTTGACGGTCTTGCGCACCGTCTCCGCCTCGTCGCCGCTGAGCCCGAGCCGCTTGGCGATCATCTTCGGCTTCATCGCCTTGTAGTCGGCGTGATTGACGATCGAAAGGATTTCTTCGCGGAGATGTTGCATTGTCGGTTGTTCTTAGGAGGAACCACGAAGGCACTAAGAGACGAAGGCGCACGAAGAAGAGCCGAGAGCCGGATCAGCGGTTTCGCAATTCCCTTCGTGTTTCCTTCGTGCCGTCGTGTCTTCGTGGTTAGTCTTTCCTTAGTGCGCCGGGGGCGGGGACGCCCCGGCTCGCTTGGTGGCTTACATCGCTCCCTTGTAAAGCTTCCGTCCAATCTGCGTGAAGTACTGCGTCCACGGACTATCTGCATTCGGGCAGTCGTTGATCAGTTGGGTGAAGCTCGCCAGTTTCGCGTCGAGGTTGTCGAGGTGGTGGAGCGCCACCGCTTCGAGGGTCATCGGCAGCTTCGAGCTGCCGTACTCGTACTCGCCGTGGTGGCTGATGATCATGTGCTTGATCTCGGTGATCAGCTTCTCGGGCATCGGCATGCCGTCTTTGCGAACGGCTTCGCGGACTTTGTCGTCGACCATCGTGACGCCCATGATCATGTGGCCGAGCATCTGGCCTTCGTCGGTGTAGGAGATGTCGCGGTCGTAGCTCAGCTCGTCGACTTTCGCGGCGTCGTGGAGGAAGGCGCCGACGAGTAGCTTGTCTTGGTCGAGCTGCGGATAGCGCGGGGCGACGACGAGCACGAGCTCCAGCAGGCTGACGACGTGTTCGAGCAGGCCGCTTTTGTAGCCGTGGTGGTTCTTCATCCCGGCGGGGGCGATACAGAACTTGTCCATGAAGACCGAGTCGTCGACGAACGCCTTCACGAGTCGCTGCAGCGGCGGCGTTTGGATCTTGCCGAGGATCTCGACCAGGCGGGCCCGCATCCGGTCGACGTCGGCCGACTGCAGCGTCATGAAGTCGGCTTCGCAAACTTCGTCCGGCCGCGCGCGGCGGATGCGGTTAGCGATCAGCTGCATGTTCCCCTGGAACAGCTGCGTGGCGCCGTCGACCACCACGAAGTCGCCGTTCTCGAACGCCTTGTAGTCATCCTCGCTGGCATTCCACATGCGGGTGTTGATCGACCCGCTCCGGTCGCTCAGATCGACCTGGAGGTAGAGGTTGCCGTTCTTGTTCGGCCGCAGCAGCTTCTCGGAGGCGAGAAAGACCTGCTGAACCGGTTCGTTGTGGGCGAGTTGGCTAACAAAGCGACGATCAGGCATAGGGAAGGGTTCAGGCGTCGGGGTTCAGGTAGCCGCGGGTCAACGACCCGCCGGAGCGCGTGCAGGAAGGAACAATCATACCAAAACCAGCCCCGCCCGTATTTGCCGGCGGCTGGGCCGGTGCTGGCGAACTTGTCGTCCGCGGCGGCTGCCTTTCCTGTATTCACGCTCGCATTCCGCAGGGGAGGGGAGTCGTTTAGAATGGCCCGCTTTCCTTGTGACGCTCCGGCGGGTCGTTGACCCGCGGCTACCTCAACCTGAACCCTCCGCTCTAGCCCATGTCCGGTAAAACCGCCATCACGCCCACCCGCAGCGAAAACTACCCGGAGTGGTACCAGCAAGTCGTGAAGGGCGCCGATCTCGCCGAGAATTCCGACGTCCGCGGCTGCATGGTCATCAAGCCGTGGGGCTACGCGATCTGGGAGAACATTCAGCGGCAGCTCGACGCGATGTTCAAGGCGACTGGGCACGAGAACGCATACTTCCCGCTGTTCATCCCGATGAGCTTCCTTGAAAAGGAGGCGGAGCACGTCGAAGGGTTCGCGAAGGAATGCGCGGTGGTGACGCACCATCGGCTGGAACCAAACGGCAAGGGGGGCCTCCGCCCGGCGCCCTCGGCCGAGCTCGAAGAGCCGCTGATCGTCCGTCCGACGAGCGAAACGATCATCGGCGCCACGTTCGCGCGGTGGGTGCAGTCGTATCGCGACCTGCCGATTCTCATCAACCAATGGGCCAACGTCGTCCGCTGGGAACTGCGGACGCGGATGTTCCTACGGACCACGGAGTTCCTCTGGCAGGAAGGGCACACCGTTCACGCGACGGCCGACGAAGCGCAGATCGAGACGCGGCAGATGCTCGACGTGTACGCCGAGTTCGCCGAAGGCTCGATGGCGATGCCGGTCATTAAAGGTGAGAAGACCTCGGGCGAACGCTTCCCTGGCGCGGTGAGCACCTACAGCATCGAAGCGATGATGCAGGACCGCAAAGCACTGCAAGCGGGAACGAGCCACTTCCTCGGCCAGAACTTTGCGAAGGCCCAGGAGATCAAGTTCCAAAGCGAAGCGGGCCAGCTCGAATACGCCTGGACCACCAGCTGGGGCGTCTCGACCCGGCTGATCGGCGGGTTGATCATGACCCACTCCGACGACGACGGCCTCGTGCTGCCGCCGAAGCTCGCGCCCGCCCACGTCATCATTCTGCCGATCTACAAGACGCCGGAAGAACGGGCTAAGGTCGTGCCGTTCTGCGAGGGGCTGAAGAAGGATCTCGCCGCCCAGCAATACGTCGGCGAAGCGGTCCGCGTGCGGATCGACGACCGCGACATCCGCGGCGGCGACAAGAAGTGGCAATGGGTGAAGCGCGGCGTGCCGATCCGTCTGGAAATCGGCCCGCGCGACATTGCCGATGGGAAGTTGTTTCCAGCCCGTCGCGATGGTGTGAAGTACGAAACGAAGCCGACGCCTGAGGAGTTCGTCGCCAACATTGCTGCGACGCTCGCCGAGATGCAGCAAGGCCTATTCGACCGTGCCGCGAAGCTCCGCGACGAAGCGACGGTGAAGATCGATTCGCTCGCCGAGTTCGAAAAGTTCTTCACGCCGAAGAACGCCGACAACCCCGAGATCCACGGCGGCTTGGCGTACTGCCACTTTGTCGATTCGCCCGAGATCGAGGAGAAGCTCAAGGAGCTGAAGGTGACCGTCCGCTGCGTGCCGCTCGACGGCGAAGCAGAGCCGGGGACGTGCATCTTCACTGGCAAGCCAAGCGCGAAACGAGGCGTGTTCGCGAAGAGCTACTAGACCGTCTCGACTGCGCAGCGCTGTTCGGGGATGGACAGGATAACAGGATTGCGCAGATCAACAGGATAGGATTGGAATGAGGTGGCGGGTTGGCTGCTCAGCTCGCCTACTCTTTCTTCGCTCTTCATCCCGTCGATCCGCGAAATCCTGTTGTCCCGTCCATGATTCGAGCGAGCTAACTACACGCAGAGGCAATGCAGCGATGGGCGACATTCACGAACCGCTGCCAGTCCAGTTTCTCGTCGCGGCCAGCAGCCGTTACGAGGAAGCCCTCGTTTGGGGCCTGCGTGAATGCGAAGCTGAGTACGGCCCGCCCGCCGCGGTGAGCTCGGCATTCGACTTCACCGAAACCAACTACTACGACGCCGAGATGGGCGTTGGGCTCAAGAAGCAGTTTTGGGTCTTTGAGCAACTCGTCGATCCGGGCCGCTTGCCGGCAATCAAGCGACAGACGAACTTTCTCGAGGCGGAGTACGCCGGCCTGAAACTCCACGCCGAACCGCGGCCGCTTAACCTCGATCCTGGCTATATCACTCTGGCGAAGCTGGTGCTCGCCTCGACGAAAGACCATGCCCACCGCATCTACCTCGCCGATGGCATCTACGCCGAGGTGACGCTGTCGTACCGGAAAGCGGGTTGGCAGCCGTTCGAGTGGACCTATCCCGATTATCGCCGGGCCGACTTTCAGGCGTTCTTCACGAGTTGCCGGGAATTGCTGCCGCGCGTCCGCCGGCAAAATTGACGCCCCGCGGAGGCGGCATCTAGAATCGAAGATACGCGGAGGCTCCGCGGCCACAGACTTCGGCTCCGACTTCCACGCTCCTGGCGACGATCACGATGAAAACGACGCTTGTTTGGTTCCTCTCGGCTGCGACCCTCGGCATTGCGGCGGGCGCGGCGCTCGGCTACTGGGAAGCCCGCCCCTGGACGATGCGTAACGGCTCGAAGCCTGCCCCAGCGGCGACCGAGCCGGCGGCCAAGGGCGACGCCCCGCCGAGCAATTCCGCTCAAGCGGTGATCGACGAAACGACGTTCAACTTCGACAAGATGGAGAGCGGCACGACGCAGCAGCATACGTTCGAAATCAAGAACGACGGCAAGTCGCCGCTCGATCTGGAGTTCGTTTCGCACACCTGCAAGTGCACGACGGTCGAACTCAATGGCCAAGACGTCGAGCCGGGCGCCGGCGCGACGGTGAAACCGGGCGAGTCGGCGAAGGTGATGCTCGAATGGGCGGCCAAAGTTCCGCCGGGACCGTTTCGCCATGGCGCCACGTTTCGCACGAACGACCCGGAACGCGATCGGATCGAACTGATGGTTGAAGGCGACATTGTCGATTCGACGACGCTCTCGCCATCGGTGCTGAACTTCGGCAGCGTCAGCATCGGCACGGACGGCGTGGCCGAGATGCTCGTGACTTCGTCGCTTGAACCCGAAGTGAAGATCGAATCGACGGAGGTCCTCGACGCAAAGCTGGCCGAGCAGGTCGACGTCAAGGTTGAAGAGGTTCCAAAGGCTGAGTTGCCGCCAGGCGCCGAGACCGCAGCCCGGGTTGTGGCGACGTTCAAGCCAAAGGGGACGATTGGACCGTTCGTCGGCTCGCTCAAGATGAAGACGAATCTCAAGCGGGCGCCGAGCATCGAGGTGCCGATCTATGGCTCGGTGAAGGGCGATATTTCGATCTTTGGCGCCGGCTGGAACGAACCGAGCGGCGTGCTGCGGCTCGCTCCGACGACGAGCGCCGAGGGTTCGACGACGCGGTTGAGCATCTCTATTCGCGGCGACCATGCGAAGTCGACGACGCTGAAAATCGCATCGGTGAAGCCGGAAGAATTGAAGGCGACGCTGGGCGATCCGAAGGTAATCCGCGACAACCTCGTGCAGACGCCGCTAATCGTCGAGATCCCAAAGGGAACGCGGCCGATGGTGATGATGGGCGAGGATCAGGGTGGCGAAGGCGAGATCATCCTGTCGACGACCCATCCCGAGACGTCCGAGGTGCGGTTGCGGGTGACGTTTACGGTGAAGCCGTAGGGGGGCCGTAGGGGGAAAGTCGGCAGTGAGCAGTCGGCAGGGGGCGGTTGAGTAACATGCAGCCCCGACCCCTGCCTCTTTACTGCCCACTGCCCACTGCCCACTGCCCACTGCCCACTCACCCAACCGCGGTGGCCCCGTTTTGCGGCAACCGGTACCATAAAGGTTCACCTGCGATCCTTTACGGCTCCATTTCCGGCGGCTTGCCACCATGCGAATTGTCACCTTTGCGGCCTCCGCGTTCGTCGTTCTCGGGCTGCTAGCATTCGTCGGCAACGCCGCCGATCCGACCGCGAAGCCGACGATCGACCCGATCAAAGCGAACGGCGAAATCTTCGTCGGCTGGCCGAAGCCCGAATTCGCGCTGGTGATTTCCGGCGAACTCGACGGCTATCTCGAACCATGCGGTTGCGCGGGCCTTGAGAATCAGAAGGGCGGGCTCAAGCGTCGCGAGACGCTGCTCAACGATCTTCGCGCCAAGGGTTGGCCGCTGGTAAACCTCGACATGGGCGGCCTCGTCAAACGCGACGGCGTTCAGGCCGAGATCAAGTACAAGTACGCCCTCGAGTCGCTCGTCGACCTCGGCTACAACGCGATCGGCTTGGGCGTCAACGAGTTGTCGTTGGGGAACGTCGAAGCGGTCTCGGTCGCGCTGATGAATCTCGACCCGGCCAAGAACCCCGTCACCTCGGCCAACGTCGGCGTCTACGGCCTCGACGAATCGGTTGAGATGGGAATGACGGCTCGCTTCCGCGTCGTCGAAGCGGGCGGCAAGCGGATCGGCGTCACGTCGGTGCTCGGCGCCAAGCACATCGCCGCGATTAAAGGCCGGGCCGATATCGCGACGATCCCGCCCGCCGAAGCGATTGCGAAAGTCGTGCCGCTGCTCGCTGCCGAGAAGTGCAACCTGCAGGTGCTGATGGTCCACGGCGACCCAGCCGAAGCGGCGACGCTCGCTCAGCAGTTTCCGCAATTCCAGGTAGTCGCCACGACTGGCGGCGCCGAGGAGCCTCCCAGCAGCCCAAAGGTGATTCCCGGAACGAAGACGCTGTTGATCGAGGCGGGGCACAAAGGGATGTACGTCATCGTGCTCGGCTTCTTTGCCGACGCCCAACAGCCGATCCGCTACCAGCGCGTGCCGCTTGATTCGCGGTTCGTCGAGGGGCCGAAGATGAAGAAGCGGCTCGTTGATTATCAAAAAGAACTCGCGACGGCGACGTTCGAGGGGCTGGGGCTGAAGCCGGTCGCTCATCCCGATGGCGAGTTTGCCGGTTCGGAATCATGCGCGGCGTGCCATGCGGCCGCCTGGGATGTGTTTGTGAAAACGCCGCACGCCCACGCGACCGATACGCTGGTGAAGCTCGACCCGCCGCGGCACTTCGATCCCGAGTGTCTGTCGTGTCACGTGACCGGCTGGAATGCTCAGCAATACTTCCCGTACAAGAGCGGCTATCTCGGCCTTACCGAAACACCGTTAATGACGCAGAACGGCTGCGAGAACTGCCACGGTCCCGCCGCCGCGCACGTGAAGGCTGAAAGCGGCGAAATCGACGCCACCGACCAAGAGAAGCAGGCGTTGCAAGTCGCGTTGCGGATGAAGATCGAAGACAACGAAGGCAACAAAGACGGACAGAAGTACGGCGAGGTGGTGAAGAACTGCATGGAGTGCCACGACCTCGACAACAGCCCCGACTTCGACTTCCAGAAGTACTGGCCGCAGACTATGCATTCGGAGAAGTAGCGGCGGCAATAGGTTTGCGTGCTAGAGCCAGTGAGTCGTTTAATGCACGAAGGCGAACTTCATCGACCGACGCTCGATGTGCGGATTGTTTTCCGCGATCCGCCTGATCTCTTCGAACTTGAGGCAAGTGTTAGGACCGGTCGATGGCAAGGCGTTGCGACCGCTTACTTTTCGCCGACCAACCTTCGAACGAAGGCGGGTGACTTGGCCGGTTGGTCGCGCAATCCTCGAAGCGACTTCAAGATTGAGGCCGGAATTGTTGGCAACTCTGGAGCGATTGCATTGAGTTTCGCGCCGCGTGATCAAATCGGTCACCTTGAATGCGGGGTCTCACTCGCAACCAGTGACTTGCGGTCTCAAGTCGCTGATCGATGGCGATTGTCGCTCTCGATTCGCACGGAGCCCGGACTCGTTCAGCGATTTGCAGAGCAATTGCTGGCACTCTGCGACGGAACAATAGACAAGGCCGTTCTTGAGGGGCTCGCAATTTAGCTCGCGATCCCTGTGCCGTTGCGCAACGATCAACCGTCAGTTCCACATCGGCGACTTAGCTGCGAGCGGGCGTGGCTGAATGGAGAGCCGTCACGCATTGCATTGCCGCAGCCAGCGGCTTAGAGCTGCAGTTCCGCCATCACGTCGCCGGGAATGTTGAAATTCGCCGACACGGTTTGCACGTCGTCGTGATCGTCGAGCGCCGTCATCATCTTGAGCACGCGACGGGCGTCGTCGCCTGAAATGTCGACAGTATCCTTCGGGATGCGCGTAATCTCGCTTCCCTCGGTCGTGATGCTGGCCGCTTCGAGGGCCGAGCAAACCGTGGCGTACGATTCGGGCTCAGCGATGATCTCGTAGAGTTCGCCCTCGGTGCGCACGTCGTCGGCGCCTGCTTCGATGGCGAGTTCCATCAACGCATCTTCGCCGATCTTGTCCTTGGCGACGCGGACGAGCGATTTGCGATCGAACATCCAGGCAACGCAGCCGGTGGCGCCGAGCTTGCCGCCGGCGACTTCGAAGATCTTGCGAACTTCGGGAGCCGTGCGGTTGCGATTGTCTGTCAGAATTTCGCACAGGACCGCGACGCCGGCCGGGCCGTAGCCTTCGTACAGCACCTGCTCGAGGTTGCCGCCTTCGAGCTCGCCGGTTCCCTTCTTGATCGACCGCTCGATCGTGTCCTTGGGCATGTTGCCCGCTTTGGCGTCGTTGATCGCGTAGCGGAGCTTCAGATTGGTGGCCGGATCGCCGCCCCCCTCTTTGGCCGCCACGATGAGCGCTTTGGAGAGCTTGCTCCACAGCTTGCCGCGCTTGTTGTCGATTGCGGACTTTTTGTGGGCGATATTCGCCCAGTGGGAATGGCCGGCCATGGGGAGTATGCGGGGTTCAGAGGTCGGGGTTCAGGGTTCAGAAGCTCATGAGGAGATTGGGTGCGATGTCAGACGTCCATTACTGAATCCTGATACGTGAACCCCAACCCCTCGCGCTAGCGCGGCTTCTTCTTCACAAGTTTCTTCGTCGCCGTCGCCGTCGTCGGCTTCTTCTTCGCCGGCGGAGCGGCCTTTGCAGCCGGCTTCTTCGCGGGCGGGGCCGGCTTCTTTTCGGGTTTCTTTTCCGGCTTCTTCGTCGCGGCCGGCTTGGCTGGCTCTTCTTTCTTCGGCGCCGGCTTCTTTGCGGGCTCGGCAGCCTTTGCTGGAGCAGGGGCCGTCTTGGCGGGAGCGACAGCGGCGGGGGCCTTCACCGGTTCCGGCGGGGCCGGCTCGTCGGCCTTCGGACGCTTCGGCAGGTTGTCCTTCGCGTCGGGTTCAATTTCCAGCAGCAACTTGCGGATCGTCGGGCCGTACGGGCTGCGGTGCATTTCGACGCCCAACTGGTGCAGCAGCGAACCGGTTTCGACGCCCTTGTTCTTCGGGACGGTCCGTTCAAGGCCCGGGACGGCGCCCTTGGCCGCTTCGGCGTCGGTGACGACGCCGACGACGCGCATCGATTCAAGCAGGCCTTGGTTGACCGGAATCGAGTGCCCGCCGAGCGATTGTTGCGTCACGTAAGCGACGATGAACGGCGTGCTGCCGTTGTATTTTTCGATCGTCTTCACCGCGACGCCGATGTTCTGCTTCTTCAGCGGCTCGAGATCGAACGAGTAGTGCGTTTCGAAGACGCTTTGCAGCACGCGCTTTAGCCGCGTCGCCGCTTCAGTGGGATCATTCAGTGGCTTAAGCGCCTCCGACAGTTCCCGAATTGTGCTGACGCGCACTTCGTTCCAATCGAAGTAGTCGGTCGCCAATGAATGAAACACCTTCTCAGCCGGCTCATGCAGCGAATTCTCCAGGCAGCAGGAGAAAATCAGATTCTCCAGCAACGAGCGTTCCTTCGGCGGAGCGGTCGGCTTGTAGTGCTTCTTGACGACCTTGAGCACTTTGGTGATGAGCGCTGCGCGATTCTTGCTGGCCATGGGCGAATTGTCTCAGTTGATGGCTTCTATGTTTCTTCGCGGCGGCGGTTCCTCCTGAACGCAGCGGCCGATGATGGGGCGGAGACGACCAAGCCAATCGACGAAGACTAGACGGGGAGGCGAGCTCCTCCGGTCGGTCAACGGGATCGGGCGGATGGGCGGTTCCTGTTTTGTCTAATTATCGCTCGTAAAGTCCGTCTGCGAGCAGGTTTCGGGCATTTGCGGCGTCCCTTTTAGGATGGGACGCCCGTGCGAGCCGCAGGCCCTATTCCGGCGAATCCTCAGCGGATTCATCGGCTTCCGGTTTTGCTGGTTGTTCCGGCAGAACGTCTTCCAGGAGTCGGGCGATGGCGATCGAGTTTTTCACCCCCATGTCCAGTTCGAATATGACGCGGGGGGTGTAGCGGGTGTCGATCCGCTTGGCGATCTTCTGCTGCAAGTAGCCGGCGGAACTTTGCAAACCGTGCATGCATAGGTCCGCAGCGCGGTCGTCGCCCATGATCGAGACGTAGACCTTCGCCTGCCGCATATCGGGCGAGACTTCCACCTTGGTGACAGTCACGCCTTCGATGCGCGGATCTTTCAAGTCGGCCAGGATCGCCATCCCAACGACTTCCCGAATCGCTTCGGCAGCTTTCAGTACGCGTCGTGAACTCATAAGGCGATGCAGTCGAAATACAGGTTAAAGGCGATGCGGCATAGGAGCTAAATGAAGAATGACGAAAGCTGAATGAAGTGCGACGGCGCCAAGAGGCACTCCGACACTCGTCATTCGTGCTTTGTCATTCAGGCATCCTTTTCCTCTAGCTGTCGAACTTGCGTCCGATCTCCTCGATGCGATAGGCCTCGAGCAGGTCGCCTTCCTTGATGTCGTTGTAGCCTGAGAGCTTGATACCGCACTCCAGACCTTCCCGGACTTCCTTAGCGTCGTCCTTTTCACGCTTCAGCGTGTCGATGGCGTAGTCGCCGACGACCGTGCTGTCGCGAATGATGCGGACGCGAGCGTCGCGGGCGATGATGCCGCCCAACACCCGGCAACCAGCGATGGCGCCGACGCGACTGATCTTGAAGACCTGCTGCACAAGAGCCCGGCCGAGATCGACCTCGCGTTCTTCCGGCTTAAGCATCCCTTCGAGCGATTGCTTCAGGTCGTCGGCGATCTTGTAGATCACCTCGTAGCGACGAACCTGCACGCCGCGCTGATCCGCTGCGGACTTCGCGCGATCGTCGGGGATGACATTGAACCCGATGACAATCGCGTCGGAAGCATCGGCCAGCATGATGTCGGCTTCGGTGACGCCGCCAACCATCGCTTGGAGGATCCGCAGCTTCACTTCCGGATGGTCGAGCTTGCCGAGTTCCTTGCGGATTGCTTCGATCGAACCACGAGTATCGGCCCGCAAGATGATGTTGAGCGTTGAGACCTCGACGGCGCCATCGAGGCGGTCGAAGAGGTTTTCGAGCGTCACATGCGTCGGAGCGACGCCACTGAGGAATTCCGAACGAACCCGCTTGGCGCGAGCTTCGGCGATTTCGCGAGCCAACCCAATGTCGTCGAGCACGTAGAAGTGCTCGCCGGCGGCCGGAGCGATGTCGAGGCCCCAGATGTTGACGGGCATGCTCGGGAGCGCTTCGTCGTAGCGAACGCGCGAGTTGAGCGTGTCGTCCATGCTCTTCACACGGCCGAACGCATCGCCGCAGACGACGACGTCGCCCACGTGCAGCGTACCGTTTTGGACCATCACCTTGGCCATCACGCCGCGATCGGCCATTTGCTGGGCTTCCAAGCAGGTGCCGATAGCTTCGCGCGAGGGATTGGCTCTGTACTCGTGAAGTTCCGCCACGGTGAGCAGCGTGTCGAGCAGGTTCTCGATGCCGGCCCCGGTGGTGGCGCTGGTTCTCACCACTTCCACGTCGCCGCCCCACTCGCTCGGGAGCAAGTCGTTGGTGGCGAGTTGCTGATAGATCTTGTCGTAGTCGATGCCGGGGAGATCGGTCTTGTTGAGCGCGATCACGATCGGTACGTCCGCAGCGCGGGCGTGGCTGATCGCTTCCTCAGTTTGAGGCATGACGCCGTCGTCGGCAGCCACGACGATCACCGCGATGTCGGTGACGTTGGCGCCGCGGGCTCGCATCTCGGTGAAGGCCTCGTGGCCCGGCGTATCGACGAACGAAATCCGCTTGCCGTTACGGTCGACTTGGTAGGCGCGAATGTGCTGCGTAATGCCGCCGCTTTCGCCGCTGACGACGTTGATCCCGATGATCTTGTCGATGAGCGACGTCTTGCCGTGGTCGACGTGACCGAGGAAGGTGATGACCGGCGGTCGCTGGACGAGCGACTCTTCCGGATCAACCATGCTGCGGATTTCGTTCAGGAACTCGTCTTCGAGGCTCGTCGGAGCCTTGAAGTCGATAGTGATCCCGAGCTCCGCGGCAACGAGCTCCGTCATGTCGGGATCCATCTGACTGTTGAGGGTCGCCATGGCGCCCTCGCTCATCAAGATCCGCAGAATGTCGATGCCCGGCACGCCGGCCGCGGCCGAAAGCTCGCGAACGGTGCAGGGAAGCTGAATGCTGATGCGCTCTTTACGCGGCGCGGTCGAGCTAACGCCGGCGCGACGCTTCGGCCGATTACGGCGCGGACCGCGCGAGGGACGATCGTCGTCGCCGGGCCGATTGCCCGTGCGGCGGCGAGCGAGCTGGCGTTCTTCGCGACCACCGAGCAGCGGGCCGCCGCCTTCGCCAGCCTTGCCGTCGATCATCGGCTTGCCGCGGCCGCCGCGCTTGCCAGCCTTGGCGGCTTCGTCTTCTGCAGCCTTGGCTTTCTTGGCGGCGTCCACGGCGTCTTCGTGACGACGGAGGTGAGCTGCCAGCGGTTTGCTGCCGCTCTTGCCGGCGCGCATCGCGTCGGCAGGCAGCTTCATGTCGGGCTTCATTACCTGCTCGCCGCCTGCCTTGCCGCGGACCGGCTTGGGAGGTTCGACGGTGGGCATCGGCGCGAGCTTGATCGCGGGACGCTTCGGCGGGGGCGAACCAGCCGGCTTGCCGGCGTTGCCGCCGCGGTTGCCGGTCTTCGGCTCTTCGAAGACGGGCGGCTTGCCCATCATGTTGCCGGGGCCAACATAGTCGTCGCGACGCATGACGCCGGCGAGCGGGCCAGGCGAGCGGGGGACGTCCGACTCGGGCGGGGTAGCACGAGCGACGGGCGCCGCGGGTTCGATCGTTTGCTCTACGGCAGCGACTTCTTCCACCGCGGGAGCTTCAACGGCCGGGGCGAGCGGGGCAGCGAGTTCAGCTGCTTCCTCGAAGACGGGCTCGGCAGCCTGCTGCTCTTCGTCGCGCAACTTACGCAGACTTGTGAGCGGATCCGACGTCTTTTGGGTAACGATCACCGGCATGCGGTTGCCGGCGGCCGCTCGCTCGCGGGGGCGTTCCGGAGCGGCGATGCCCGCGGAGCCTCCCTTGGCGGCGGGCGGCTTCGAGCTCGAACCCTTGAAATAGTCCTGAATCTTGACGACTTCGTCTTCAGACAAGCTGGCTAGCGCCGACCCTTTGCCGGTGATGCCAATTTGCGTGCAGAGATCGACCAGCTCTTTGCTGTCGACCTTCAGTTCTTTCGCGAGTGAATAAATACGAACCGCCAAGATGATCTCCCGTTATCGCCGAGCGGCGGCGGATGACCCCTCCGCACGCCACACCGGCATTTAAAGCCCTAGCACTTAAACCGCCATCGGTCTGCTCCTTCAAAAACGTCTTGCGTCGTCCGGCGTCGATCATGGCGCCGAACCTTCGCTTTCAGTAGCTTCGTCAGCTACGTCCGCCAATGCTTCGCTCTCGCCGCCGTCGACCGGAGCGGTCGGCGCTGTCGGCAAGCGACCAGCGGCAATGTCAGCGGCCACGTGCTCCGCTTCGATCGCCGCGATTCGATCTTCTTCACGCTTCTTACGACGCGCTTCCTGAGCGGCAGCTTCGGCTTCCATCGCCTTGTCTTCCGCTTGAGAAACAATCGTGTCGACTTGCTCTTCGCTCAACTCGCCGATGGCCATTAGCGCGTCTGGCTCGATGACCGACAGGTCGTCGTAGCTCAGGAAGCCTTCTTCCACGAGCCGCTCGGCGAGATCGACGCTCATGCCGTCGAGTTGGCTGAACCCGGTGACGGCGCGGTCGATCGACTCGGCCAACTCGTCCTGGGTCATGATTTCGATGTCCCAGCCCGACAGCTTACTGGCGAGCCGCACATTCTGTCCGCGACGACCGATCGCCAGCGAGAGCTGATCCTCGCGGACCAGCACGATCGCGCGACCGAGCATCTTGCAGAGAATGACCTGCTCGACTTCGGCCGGCTGCAGGGCGTTCGGGATGAGAATTTCGAGGTTGTCGTCCCAACGGACGATGTCGATCCGCTCGCCGCCGAGTTCGTCGACGATGTTTTTGATGCGATTGCCGCGAACGCCGACGCAGGCGCCAACGCAATCGACGCGGGCGTCGCTCGAGCTGACCGCCACTTTCGAGCGGTAGCCTGGTTCGCGAGCCATCGCGCGAACTTCAATGACGCCGTCGATGATTTCCGGGATTTCCTGCTCAAACAGCCGCTGCACCAGTTGCGGGCGGGTGCGGCTGAGGATCACCTTCACGCGGCTGCCGCTCTTGCGAACTTCGAACACCGTCGCACGGACGCGTTCGTTCACATGATGCGTTTCGCCCGGGATCTGCTCGCTGCGGGGCAGGATCGCTTCGACGTTCGGCAAGGCCACGGTGGCGGCGGCGCCTTCATAGCGGTGGATCAAACCGCTCACCATGTCGCCGATTTGTTCGGTGTATTCGTCGTACAGAGCGTCCCGCTCCGCTTCGCGAATCTTCTGAATCATCACCTGCTTGGCGGTTTGAGCGCCAATGCGGCCGACGACTTCCTCCGACGGAAGTGCTTCGCCATCGCAGACAGCGGAGACGTTGCCCGACTGACGGTCGATCGCCACAGTGATGTCGGCTTCTTCGCCGTAGTGCTTCTTCAGCGCCGAGACGAGCGCAGCCTCGATCCCCTCGAACACGATCTCTTTGCCGATGTTCTTGTCGCGATGGATCGCATCGACGATGCGAAGAATTTCGTTGGGATTCATAGGCTTTGTACTTTCGCGGCGTATTCGCCCGTCGCGCGGCAAACCGGGATGTTCAAGTTGTTCGAATTGTCCGCCGTCGTTGGCGACGGCGCTGCGTCAGCAGGCGAAATCGTTCGCCAACTGCAGCGAGAGCTTCGGCGCTGTTCGCAGGAGCTGACCCCAGCGAAACGCCAAAACTCGTTCTACGGAAGCACTTAAGGCGTTCCGCAATCAGGTTAGGTTACCGGCGCCAAAGTGGAGTGTCAACCCGCTGGAATGGGGCGACGCCGCAGCAAACGCGACCCCGTCGCTCTCGGCAGAGCGGTTGGAGCGATCGCGCGGAAGGGGAGGGGAACTGCCGCACTTCAGCAACAGCCGCAGGCCCCGGTACTGACCGCCTGAATAGTACGGGGAAGGTCAACTCTGACTAAACCTTGGCGACCACCAACGCAGCCGCTTGGCCCTGCGGGGTGACGCTGAGCTTCAAAAAGCTCTGTCCTGCGGAAAGATTGGCGGCTCCGGAGGCGTGTACCGGACACTCCGGATCGGGTGTCGAAAAATTGAGCGTCGGGAACAGCGTCCCTTCGCGGAGGGCCAGTAGGCTGGCGACCGTTTCGACGACGCCGCCGCCGGCGCCGAGGTTGCCGAAGAAGCTCTTCGCGGCGACCACTGGCACTTCCTTCACCCGGTCGCCGAGCGCCTCGCGGAGGGCGACCGCTTCTTCGACGTCGCCGGCGCGGGTCCCCATTGCGTGGGCCGAAACGTGACCAAGTTGCGCCGGATCAATCCCCGCCGCGACGAGGGCGGCCTTGGCGGCGTTCGCCAGGGCGACTTCGCGGGCGCCTTTCAGGTTGGCGTCCGCCACCGCGCTGCTGCCGGTGCTGAGCAACTCGCCATAAATCTTGGCGCCGCGAGCCTTCGCCGACTCATATTCTTCGAGCAAAATCGCGCCGGCGCCTTCGCCGACGACCATGCCGCTGCGGTTGAGGTCGAACGGCCGGCACGCTTCGTGGGCCGGCAATTCAGCGTTGGCGAGCTGCTCCGACTGCGTCGCATGGACCGTCTTGAACGAGTGAATCCGCGTTCCCGTGGCGCCGGCGATCATGCGGTCGGCATGGCCGCGAGCGATGGTTTGCGCCGCCTCGCGGATCGCCATCAGCCCCGATGCTTCACGCATCGTGAGCGAATTGTTCGGGCCCTGCAGGTCGTTGAAGATTGCCACGTGGCTGGCCGGCATGTTGGGCAGGTAGCTCAGCATCCACAGCGGGTTCATGTCGCGGAGACCGTCGGTCCCCCATTTGCCGTACTCGAAACCGCCGGCGCCGATCCCCGCCTTCTTCATCGCACTGATGAAATCTTCGGGCGGGCTGAGCATATAGTCGCTGCCAAAGACGACGCCGGAGCGCTCGGCCTCCATCGGCGTGGCGCCGAACCCGCCGTCGACGATCGCATGCTGCGACGCGGCGACCGCCATCATCGACTCGCGGCACATCATTTTGAGAGCCTTGCGGATCGACTTTTTGAGGTCTTTTTCGAGCTCGCCGAAGTTGTCGATCTCGCCCGCAAACTGCCGGCATTCGCCGCCGAACGCGACCTTGCCGTCGAGAGCGGGGAGGTTCACCAGCGGCTCGATCCCGCTGCGGCCGCCGATAAGCGCCGACCAGAACTCCCCGAGGTCGCTCCCCAGCGGCGAGACGATCCCCAAGCCAGTGATGACAACGCGACGATCAGCAGCAGACATAGCAAGTTCCAACAAACAACAGCGAGCCGGGCCGTCCCGGCCCCGGCGCTCCGCCCGGGCTCTCCGGCAAACAATCAGCCTACCGCCCCCCCGCCGGGTCGCCTACCCCGGCTGAAACAGCCATGGCGCCCGCCATTTTGGGCCGCGTAAAGCCGCAACCGGGCGGTTTGCAGGGCGCCGTTCACGGTCAGAGCTCGCAGCTCCGAGATTCAGTTTCCGAACCTGCTTGCACTCCACGAAACCGGCCAAATCAATTAGGCTCACCGTCGAAAACAACATTACGAGACGGCGAAATCCACTCGACGCATAGCAACCAGCAGAGCAGGAAGAGCAAACGATGGCAGGACGTCCCCGAGCTTTTGCGGCATCCAGCGACGTAGGCGTTTCACTGGGCTTCGAGTCGCTGGAGAGGCGAGAGATGCTTAGCGCCTCGCCGCGTTTGATCGACGTTAATCAAACTCTTTACAGTCCGTCGAGTATCGGCGACTTCACCGAGGTTGGCGACATCATGTTCTTCACCTCTTCGGACTTTCCGGAGGAGAACGACAATCGGACCGGCGGCTACGAACTCTGGCGCACCGACGGAACCGAAGTGGGAACTTATCGGGTTAAGGATATCGAGCCGGGCAATATCGGGTCGGATCCGTTGGAGTTGACGAACTTCAACGGCACGCTCCTCTTCACCGCAGAGAGCAGTAATTACGGGCGCAGGCTTTGGCGTAGCGATGGAACCGACGCCGGCACCTTTCCTATTCATGACCTGCAGACGCAGTCGGGGTCTTCTTTTTATCTTCCTGTGCCCATCGGTATTGTCGTCGTCGGCGACTCGGCTTATTTCGTCGACCGCAACTCGTCGCAAGAGACGTCGCTTTGGAAGACTGACGGAACTGTCGGAGGGACGTTCCGCGTTGAAGGGGGCGGCGACGCTCAATCGTTGACGAACTTCAACGGAGCGTTGTACTACTCCTCGTCAGTAGCGGGGGCCACGCATGCTTCTGGGCGCGGTGAACTCTGGAAGACTGATGGAACGCCTGCCGGCACGATAAAAGTCAAGGACTTCGGCGCAGGGCATCCGTACGCTGCGGGCGCGTCGGTCGCTGTCGGCGGAACGCTCTATTTCATCTCCACCGGCTTGCAAGGACGCGAATTATGGAAAACCGATGGAACCGAAGCGGGCACTGAGCTCGTCAAAGGGTTCAATCTGGGCGGCCGTGATCAGAGCAGCGTGAACTTGACGGTCGCCGGCGACACAATCTACTTCACGGCGAATGCTCCCAATTACGGAGTCGAGCTTTGGATGTCCGACGGCACCAGTCAGGGGACGGTGTTGGTCGAGGACATTCGCCCCGGCTCAGATTGGTCTTCTCCCACCAGCTTGACCAACGTCGACGGCAAGCTGTTCTTCCTAGCATACGATGGTGCGGGCGGAGCCCCATTGTGGGTGGTCGATGGCTCTGGCGGGGGCGTCTCGCGCGTCGAAGGGTTCCCCGTCATGAGTCCTGGCAGTCAATTGAAGTATCTCACGGCTCATGCGGAACGGCTTTACTTTAGCCTGAACGACGGAACAAGCGGCGAGGAACTGTGGAGTACAGACGGCACGCCGACAGGCATGATGCGCGTGCGAGACATCAAGCCGGGCAGCGGCAGCTCCTCGCCAGCGAATATGCGATCGATTGGCGGCAAGCTGTTCTTCTCGGCGCAGTCAACATCTGGTCAACAGTTGTGGACCAGCGACGGAACGACGGACGGCACGGTTTTCGTCAAAGCTTTTAACGTCGCCACGGCGTCTTCAAATCCCCGCCAGCTAACGCAAGTCGGCGACGAGCTCTTCTTCTTCACCAGCGCTCCCGCTGGTCCCAATAGAACCTACCAACTTTGGAAGACCAACGGATCGCAGGCCGAAACGAAGTTGATCGCCAGTTTCGAGAATCTTCCCTACTACCAGGCCATTGAGGCAACCAACGTCAACGGGACGCTCTTCTTTTCTCTGGATACCCCGGGGCGTGGTTTGGAGCTTTGGAAGAGCGACGGCACGCCTGGGGGGACCGGTCTCGTCCTCGACGTCGCTCCGGGGCCTACTGGCAGCCAGCTGCAAGGCTTGGTGAACGTCAACGGAGCGCTCTACTTCCTTGCGAGCAACGCCGCCAGCGGCACGCAACTCTGGCGTAGCGACGGCACGGCCGCGGGAACCGTTCCGATCACGTCGCTCCCATCGTCTGTTGCTTCATGGGTCAGCACGAATGTTTGCGCGGTCGACGGCGTCCTGTACTTCGCTGCGAATACTTCGAACGGATATGAACTTTGGAAGTCCGATGGAACGCCGGCCGGAACAGTTGCGGTGAAGGATATTCGTCCTGGCCAATCAACGGCAGGCATTAGATCGATGCTCGCTCTGGACGGCATCCTCTACTTCCTTGCCAACGACGGCGTTCACGGCGAAGAAATGTGGCGCAGCGACGGTACGGCCGTCGGTACATATATGGTGAAGGAGATCTCTCCGGGCAACTCGTCTTGGATGATCGGGAATCTGAGCAAGGCTGGCGATGCGATCTACTTTAGCGCGAACGACGGCATCCACGGCAGCGAGCTTTGGCGCAGCGACGGAACCGCAGCGGGGACCAACATGGTCCGAGACCTCATACCTGGCGACATCGGCCCGACGCCGACCTCGTTCGTCGCTGTCGGCGACGCGGTCTATTTCGGGGCGCCGAGATACTACATTTCGAGCATGAGCCTGTGGCGGACCGACGGAACCTCGGAGGGGACAGTTGCGTTCGACTTGGACGCTCGTTCCCACGTTGATCCGCTCGGCGAGTTCAACGGCGAGGTCTACTTCATCATGGATAGCCAAAATACCGGAACGGAACTCTGGCGCATCGACGCCGCCTCCGGGCAAGCCGTGCAGGTTGCAGATCTCAACATTGGTCGCGGCCATTCCACCCCGCAGCAGTTGATGAACGTCAACGGTAAGCTGTTCTTCGCGGCGAACGACGTTGTCCACGGCCGCGAGCTGTGGGTCATCGATCCCGAGTCTCCTTCCGGCGATTTCACCGGCGACCGGCGCGTCGACGGCGCCGACTTCATGGCCTGGCAGCGGCAGTTCGGCACGACAGGTTCGGGCAACTCAGCCGATGACGACGGCGACGGCGTCGTCAACGGCGAGGATCTGCAAGCTTGGCGCAACAACTTCGGTTCCGTTGGCGGCCTCGCGGCGGCGGCTGCAAAGGCGCCGGAACCTGCTCCACGATTCCACGCTGCTTCGTCTAGCGGACTTTCGGCAGCCGACGCTTCGCAGACGCCGTTGCGTGCCGAAACGCTGGAACCTTCCGTCGCATCGCAAGCAGCTGTGCCCCTGAGGTTTCAACTTCCGCGCACGGTGACCGGCTTGTCTGCCGAGAAAACGGCTGCGGAACGGCCGGCTCGCGGTGATTCGTCAACGATTCGCCGAACACCCGAAGCTCGGGCGGCCGCTCATGCTGCTAGTGCGTTCGAAGTTCGCGGGTTGCAGGAAGTCGCTACAGTGCCAAGGCGGCAGTTTGCACCGCTCGCGTCCATCGTTAACGATCCCATTCGTGACGCGGATGACGTTACCGCCATCGACGATGCGTTCGAGCAAGAGTCTTGGCGGCATAGCGAGTGATTGAGATTTTTGGATTCTAGAGGAGGCATGGAGCGCCCGATGCGAACTCGAATGATGTTGCTGACATGCGCGGCGCTTGCCAATGCATGGTGGTCTGGCGGCGCGTGTGCGCTGGCTCAACCGCCGGAGGCTGCCGCTCACGCCGGCGCTGTTGAGACGAAGGCCGGCTCTCAGGCCGCGGCGTTCGTCGGCGAATGGCGCCTCGACGAGAAGAAGACTGCGTTTGTGATTACGCAAAACGCTGCGGGGCAGCTCGTCATCGAGATGCCTGCGGAACCAAACCAGCAAGCCGAGATTCGCAACGTCGAGTTGCAGGCAGGTCGACTCTCGTTTGACGAAATCATAATTGACGTCTCCCCCGATTCTGAGGCGCGATACTCGGCGGTCGTATCGCTGTCGGTCGCCGAGCGGACAGTCACGATCGAATCGGAATTGTCCATCGTTCCCGGCAACGCCGATGAACTGAACTATCGCATTGTGGCGGAGGGGAAAGCGGATCCGGTCGAGCATCTGCTCACTCGCGGCGATCCCAATCTCGACGATGGGTCGCCCTACGGCTGCTTTGGCGAAGTAGATTCTGCAGCGTTCAAGCAGCTTGTCGCGAAGCATGGCGTCGACCTGGATCGCGACGAAGAGAAACTGCGGGCCGCCGACGCCGAGACGCTGAGTCGATTCTTCGCTATTTCGCTCGAGTTCGAGCAACTCGACTTGCAGGCCCGCATTTACGCGCACGCGGTCTACTGCCTCAACCTGAACGCCTACACCTACGCCATCTACCATCGTGAGGAGGGACTGCGAGCATTGAGGGATTTGGTCGCAACGATTAAATCCCAGCCGCCGGCGGTGAGGCAACGGATCATCGACATCATCGTCTGCGGTCCCACGTTCGCGTCAGACGAGGAGAGCCAGGAATTCAAGAAGAAAATTAGCGCGTTGTCGGAAGAGGAAACAGATCCGACGTGGCTGCTGCTCATCGATCACAAGTATGGAGAGGGCGACCCGGTGTTCGCGCCGTGGCCGAACCGCGTTCGCGAAGACGAAAGCGATCTAAGCGAATAGACGCGTTGCGCAGGGCGTGACTCTATGCGGCGCCGTTGCAGCCGCGGCCGCCTACCGGCGCTTGCGCCACCGTTCGCGGAATCCATCGCTCTCGCTCGCGGCCGCGTAGAGCCGTGAGAAGTCGCCGGCGGCAAAGATGCGGTCGCGCGCCGTCGCCTGGGGGGCGTCGTCATCGAGCGCGTCGCTTTCGAACTCTTCACTCGCCATGATTGCCGCAGCAACGCTCGGCAGCGCGTCGGACGCCGCCATGGCTTCTGCTACCACGATGGTTGCAGCGCCGTAACTTCCCTTCCACACAGCAAGATCACCGCCAGCGATTGTCCCGTCGCCATCCCCGTCGGCGCCGCTTCCCGCGGGCGTTGCTGCAGAGCCAAAGTCTCGCTGCCACGCCAAGAAGTCTGCTCCGTCGACGCGGCCGTTATCGTTGTAGTCGCCCGCGATCGGTGCTTGAGGGCGCACCACCCACAACTCCTTACCGTGCGATCCGTCATCAGCAGTGAAGTACAGATCGCCCGCGACGTTCATCAAGTTGGCGATCGTCGCTCCCTGCGATCCTGGTCGCAAGTCGGCGACGCGCGCCACGCCGCCGCCGACGGTTCGCCAAAGTTCGCTGCCGCTCGCGCCGTCGTTGGCGACGAAGTACAGCGTGCCGTTGACGTTGGTTGCAACCAATACTCCCTGTTCGAATGGAGGCTCGCGTTGACTGGAGAAGTTGCTCACTTGCACGGGCGTCGAATCGCCGGCTGTGAGCTTGAAGAGTTGCAGACTTCCCACGCCTGGATAAACGAAATAGAGCGATGAACCTGCTACCGTAAATCCTGGGTCCAGGTTGTAGTAGCCGGTCGGCACGGTTGCATTCGGGGAATTCCACGCGACCGGAATCGTCCCTGCTTCCGTCCCATCGCTTTTCCAGAGTTGCCCCTGCTGGTTGGCGCTGATCGTGACGAAGAAGTAGAGCTCGCCGGCGAGTTCGGAGATCGTCGAATTCGCGTACGAATAGACGCCTCCGTAGGGGCCAAGTTGAATGTCTTTAACGATGTGCGTTCCCTCGGCGGTGCCGTCGCTGCGCCATAAATCAACGCCATGTGCCGGATCGTAGGCCGCGTAGTAGAGCACCCCGTTGAGATTCGTCAGATCGATCGGCCCGTATTCGTAGTCGGCAACGGCGAACGTCCCCGCGCTCGTTCCGTTGCTCCGCCATAGTTCTTTGCGAGTGCCGTTCGTCGCCACGAAATAGAGGAGATCGTTTACGGCCAGAAACTGGCTGCGCGTCGAAAAGCTGAATGCGTACGAGGTTCCCTCGTTTTGAAAATCCTTGACCTGCGTGGTTCCTGCTTCCGTCCCGTCGCTTTTCCACAGCCCGTAGTTGTCGTTGGCGTCATTGGCGAGAAAGTACAATGTGCCGTTGACGTTCGTAAAAATGATTCCCGTCTCGGCGAACGCGGACCCGGCGCGGATATCCTTGACGATTCCGGTGCCCGCAGCCGTTCCGTTGGTCTTCCAAAGTTCGGCACCGTGAACGTCATCTCTGGCCACGAAGTAGGTCCAATCACCAGCGGTCGCCGCACTGAATGGGGCGCTCTGAAGGAACGCCGGTCCCGTAATCGTCATTGTTCCCGCCGACGTGCCATCGGTGATCCACCGTCTAAGGCTCGTCATCTCGTTGGCCTGAAAGAGAAGCTGTCCGTTGAGATTCGCGAAAGAACTTGGTTCCGAACTTGTGTTTTTGCTACTTCCGAGGAGGTCTTTAACGAATCGCACGGCTCCGTCATCGCCCAGGCGAAACAGCTCCGCGCCGCCAGCCGGATGAATCGCTGCGAAATAGAGCTTGCCGTTGACGTTCGTGAGGTTGGTCGGCGAGAAGTTGGTGCTGGGATAGAGGTCGGGAAGCTGCGTCGTCCCGGCGGCGGTTCCGTCGCTCTGCCAGAGTTCGACGCCATGGGTGCCGTCGTTGGCGCTGAAGTACAGCGTTCCGTTCACATTGGTCAGCGACTTGGGCGATTCGTTGCCGCCTGGCCAAATATTTTTCACGAGTGAAGTACCGGCGACGGTCCCATCGGTTTTCCAAAGATCAAAGCCGGATGCCGCGAAATAGACGAGACCGTTCATTTCCTCTATCTCGACGCCAGTGCTGCCCAATGCACGGATCGCCATCGTTCCCGCGACGGTCCCATCAGTTTTCCACAGCGAAGAGCCAGCGGTGAATAGCAGCGTCGAACCATAGACGAACAGGTTCGCAGGCGACGACGAACTGGAGCCAGGGGCCAAATCAGCGACTCGATACGTGCCCGCTTCGGTGCCGTCGCTACGCCAGAGTTCTCGACCGCTGGCGCCGTCGTTTGCTGCGAAGTAGAGGGCCCCGTCCATGACGACGAAGTCGTCGGACGAGCTTTCGCTCATGCTCGGGATCCCCGCAGCGCTGCCGGGCCTAATGTCGCGGACTAGCATCGTTCCCGCCGCGGTTCCGTCGCTTTTCCAGAGTTCTGGGCCGCTGACGCCGTCGTTCGCCTTGAAGAAGAGCGTTCCGTTGATGTTCTTCAGGCGATGCTCATTTGTAGATATTCCGCTCGAGGCAATCGTGCTGATTGTTTTGACCACTTGCGTGCCCGCTTCGGTGCCGTCGGTTCGCCACAATTGCACGCTGTTCGAAGCTGGAGTTAAGAAGTAGAGCCAATCGCCCACGACGCAGAAGTTTCGAGGGTACGACGGCGAGTTGTTGAAACCGCCGACCTGAGTTGGTTCGGAGGCGCCAGGATCAAGACGGAAAACCGTGGAGAAATTTCCGTTAACTTCACGCCCCGTGAAGTAGAGCGATCCCTTAAAGATCGTCGACTCGCCGTATGAAGTGATTCCCCCGAATGCCTCGGTGCCGGCCGCACTCCCGTCAGTCTGCCACATCACTCCCGAGAAGTAGGCCGTCGAGAAGAAGGTCTTTCCGTCAAACTCCACGAAGCGATAGGGAGCGGAGCCCGTCGTGTTGGAGACGCCGCCCGAGTCGGTCAGCATCACCGGCGTCGCGCTTAACATCTGGCGCGGTTCGAGCGCTTCCAGCTTGAGCTGTTTGCCGATGGTGCGGGAGGTCTCAGCAGAGCGGCGGCGCGGACGAAACATCGCGAGGAGTCCGGGAGTCGAGGCTTCCAGCGTTGCCGGGAAGCGGGACAAAATCGGCCTCGCCAGTATATTTGAACTTCGATCCGAAGTCTATTGATTAGACGGGTCCGGAATTTGACGCACGATCTTGCCGTGCGAGCGCTCGGCAGCGACCGGGAACTAGGTGCGAGTTACCGTCTATTTGGCCCTCTGGGACTTCAATTCCCAGCCTCTGAACAGGTCGCTTTCGAACAATCGATCGCCCACCGTAAACCCAGCTCCGGCGATCGCCTCCATCACCCACGCCTCCGTCTCTGGGAAGTCCGCGGTGCGGATATGCTCGCACGCTCGTTCGCGCTCGTCGATGGTGAGGGCCGTCCACGAATCCATCACCTCGCCGGTGAGCGTTGCGATGTACTCGTCGCGTGATTCGTCATCCCGGCGTACGGCGTCGAGCCACAGCAACACGCCGTTCGGTTCGAGCACGCGGGCGATCTCGGCTAGCAGCGTCCGCTTCTCTGCCGTGCCGAAGTGGTGGAGCGAATAGCTGGCCAATACGACGTTCGCCAAGCCCGCGGGCATTTGCTGCAGCGCGTCGAGCAAGTCGCCGCAGATGAGGTCAACGCGGTCGCTCCACACCGCGGTGTTGCGGCGGGCTTCGGCAATCGACGACTCGGCGAGATCGACGCCGACGTAGCTCGCCACCGCGGCGTCGGCAAACCCGCGAGCCGCGACGCGGGCGTCGCCGCAGCCGAGGTCGACGATTCGCAATGGCCGGCCGAACGCTCGCGACCACTCACCGAGCGCCACGTTGATCTCAGCGTGAAACATGTAGTCGCCGTCGACGACGGCGTCGTACATTGATCGCTGTTCAAAAACAGCCTTCACGCTGGCGGAGTCGATGGTCGACATGACGGTGACGAACCTCTGGCACGCAAACGGGAACCGGATGTCCTCGTTGGACTGCCAAAGTATAGGTCGCCGAACGGGTTTGATGCAGTGGCTAAAATCGGCCACTGACTAGCGCCAGTCACCGCGCTAGTACCGCCCATGAAACGTCGGCGTCGTCTGCCGGGCCGTCATCGGTACCGCGAGCGGCGTGACGCCCGGCGTGCCGGCGACGCTCGGCAGCGGTTGGTTGACGGTGCCGCTGCTCTCGACGAGCAGCAACGCGTCGGCCCGCGGGGCGCTCTTGGGGAGCGGCAGCATGTCGGTGAGCGGGTTCGCCTTTTCGGGACCTGGCGTCGCGACGACGCCGATCGACAGCAGCAGCACATGGTCGGTTGGCCAACGGAAACGTTCGTGCAGTTGCACGGCCGTCACTTGCGGCACGTCGATCTGCGCCTTCTGGTTGGCCGCCGCGACAGAGGGGACTTCGAGCTGCACCGGAATCATCTTTTCGATCTGCGACAGCTTCAGCTTCACCACCGCGTCAGTCGTCGCCGCGTCGGTCGACAGCAGCGGGCTGAACTCCAACGAAAAACCTTCGTCGATTTGGCCGAGTTCCGGCTGGAAGCCAGGCCAAGTGGTTTGGTTCGCGATGATCCCCTTCGAGTACGTTCGCGGCCGCATCGTCGAGACGATCGACGTCTGCCCATTGAGGACCATTTGATGGGCGGTCGTGTGTTCGCGGAAATCGGTGCGGCTGCGCATCTCGGCGAGCATCACCGCCGCGTCTTCGCGAGCCATGATCCAAGCCTGCACGCCCGGCGACTGGACGGGGATCGGCGTCATCAGCGGAATCGCCCGCGTCCGCCAGTTCGGGTTCTTCAGCGTAAGGATCCGCAGGCCAAAGCCGTGGTTCTGCGCTTTGGTGCTGACGAAGCGGTCGACGATGTCGGCGACCACCGCCTGCATCTGCGGCGTGTGGTAGACGCGAAGCGTCGTGCGATCGGCCGAGAGGAGTCCGACCGGCGTCGAGTGCCAGGTTTCGAAACCCGTTTCGCGGAGGATCCAATCGACGATCAGTTGCTCAGGGTGAGCACTCGATTCCAAGCGGATCGTGTAGGGGCTGATGTCGTACTCACGCCAGACTTGGCCGTGGTCGTTCGGCAGCTGGTTCGTGCCGCGGCTCACTTGGGCGTGCGTGATCGGCTCGTTGGCCGCCATTGGCGTGGGCGTGATCGGCGCGGCGGCGGGCGCTCCCCCGGGCAACGGCTGAGCTGCGGCGGCCCCGGGATCGCCGTAGCGCGAGTCCATCGTTGGCGTCGCTGCTTTCCAACCGGTGACTTCCGGCGCCTGAGCGGCGGCGCGGTCGAGCGCGGTTGGTACGGCGCACGCGAGCGAGAGGAGGGCGAGGAGGAGTGAGCGCGACATGGATCGAGTCTCCGAAAAATCGATTCGGCGAGACGGCGGGATTGCAGGGGCGGGGAGTTTAGGAAAGCGGGCAGGGGCCGGCAAGGTCGGACCTGGGGCGGGGCCGACGCTCGTGCTTGCGCACGCTGAGAATGTTTTTGCGCTGAAGCTCGCCGCAGCTCCCCATGGCGCCAGCATTGGTCCCAACCTCTTGCTAAGATGCCGCTTGTCGTCTGGCGGCGAGTCACGTCTGCAAGCACTCAAGGGTAGTTGAAGCCTTTATGCCTGAATCAGCCTCCTGGATGGACTCTCTCGCCGAGTCAGTCGATAAAATTTCGGCCACGATGTACTGGCCGTGGGCCATTTGCCTGCTGTTCTCGGTGGCCATCTTCTTCACGTTCCGCAGCGGCTTCGTTCAGGTGCGGCGGTTCGGGGAAGCCTTGTCGACGATGGTCGCGTCGCAACAGGCGGGGGCCGGCGGTGCTCTCTCGCCGTTCCAGGCGTTCATGATGGGCCTCGGCTCGACGATCGGCGTAGGCAATATTGCCGGCGTCGCGGCGGCGATCATCACCGGCGGTCCGGGGGCCTTGTTCTGGATTTGGTGCTACGGCTTCTTCGGCATGGCGGTGAAGTTCGGCGAAGCGGCCCTCGGCTTGAAGTACCGCATCGCCAAGGGCGAGCAGACGCTGGCCGGCCCGATGTACTACCTGCGCGACGGCCTCGGCTCGCCCGCCCTCGCCTGGATTTACGCCTTTGTCGCCGGCATTGCTTGCTTGCTGACGACCCCCTTCACCCAGCCGAACTCGATCGCGATCGTGATCGACAGCCAGTTCAAGAAGGCGGGGATGGACCTCGGCACGTTCAACGTTGCCGGAGCTGACTTGCGGACCATGAGATTGGTCGTCGGCGTCATCCTGGCCGTGCTGGCCTGGGCGGTGTGCATCGGCGGCGTGAAGTCGATCGGCCGCGTGCTGGAGAAGCTTTCGCCCTTCAAAGTTGGGTTCTACTTGCTCGGCGGCCTGGCGGTGATCGCGATGAACATCGGCAATCTGCCGGCTGTGCTGCACGACGTCTTCACCGAGGCGTTTTCGCTGCGTCCGATCGCCGGGGCGACTGTCGGCGGCTTTATGGGAACGGTGATGGGCCAGGCGCTACGCCTGGGCCTCGCCCGCGGCGCCTATGCGAATGAAGCCGGCTACGGCACGGCGGCCGTGGTTTACGGCGTAGCGAAGAGCGATCGTCCCGAGCAGCAGGGCCTCAACGCGGTGATGGAAGTGTTCATCATCACCTTCATCACCTCGACGATCAGCGCTCTCACGATCTTGCTGACTGGCGTCTGGAAACTCGACGGCATGGAAAGCTCGGCCGCGGTAGCCGAGGCGTTCAATACCACGATTCCGACCGCTGGCGGTTGGATGGTCGCCTTCTCCGTGCTGCTGTTCGGCTACACGGCGCTCGTAGGCTGGTCGTTCTACGGCGAGCAGTTTCTTGAGTACCTGTTCGGCCGGCGGATCGTCATGCCGTACCGCTGGCTTTACTGCCTGTTGGTGCCGGTGGGCGCTGTGGCGAAGGTCGACCTCGTTTGGTCGTGGGGCGATATCCTGAACGGCGCGCAGGTCTTCCCGAATTTGATCGGGATCGTGGGCCTCAGCGGCATCGTGGCGAAGTTCGCGTTCGCACGGAAGGTGGACAACACCACCAAGTCATAAAGCCGCGGGCGTCGCCCGCGGTGAGGCACGCGCGACTCTGCGTCTTAGCTCAGAGCCAATTCGGCATAGCGCGAGAGATTCGGCATCGACACGCTGCTCGTCCGCTCTTTGCGGGGCTTCGGCGTGGCGGCGATCGTCGGCGGGACGATGCGGGCGACGGCCTTGCCGTGCCGCATGATGGTCACTTCTTCGCCGGCCTCGATCAGTTCGAGGAGTTCGAAGAAGCGGGTCCTGGCGTCAAAAGCGCCAACGTTCGTATTCGGGAGAGACATCGTATCGATCACCTGCGGTACGTCTTGAGCTGTGCAACTCTAGGTCGCACTCGTACCAGGTCAAACCGATTCGTCGCAAGGTCGTTCCAGAAACGTCTTCCAGAACCGCGACGGCCTACGAATTCCCGCAACTACTTCAAAAGCCCGGCGATAATCGTGGCATTGTGGCCGCCGAAGCCGAAGCTGTTGCTCATCACCGCATTGATTTTGCGCTGTTGAGGAACCTTGGCGGTATAGTTGAGATCGCAAGCCGGATCAGGGTTGTCGAGGTTGATCGTCGGCGGGCAGACCTGATCGCGGAGAGCCAGCAGCGAGAAGATGAGCTCGACGCCGCCGCTCGCTCCTAGCAAGTGGCCGAGTTGGCTCTTTGTGCTGGAGACGTTGAGCTTGAAGGCTTGATCTTCGAAGACGCGCTTCACGGCCACCGTCTCGGCCTTATCGCCAAGCGGGGTGCTGGTGCCGTGGGCGTTGATGTAGTCGATGGCGGTCGGATCGAGTTTCGCATCGCGGAGGGCGTTGCTCATCGCGCGAGCGGCGCCGGTGCCGTTTTCATCGGGCTGGGTGATGTGCCCGGCGTCGGCGCTGGCGCCGTAGCCGAGGACTTCGCCGAAGATCTTCGCGCCGCGAGCCTTAGCGTGTTCGAGTTCTTCGAAGACGAGGATGCCCGCGCCTTCGGAGAGGACGAAGCCGTCGCGATCGGAATCGAACGGCCGGCTCGCACGAGCGGGGTCGTCGTTCCGTTCCGAGAGGGCTCGCATGTTCGAGAAGCCGCTCACGCCGATGGGCGTGATGGCCGCTTCGGCGCCGCCGGTGACCATGACGTCGGCGTCGCCGTATTGGATTGCCTTGAACGCGTCGCCCATCGCGTTGGTCGCGCTGGCACAGGCGGTAGCGATGGCGTAGTTCGGGCCACGGAGGCCGAAGCGGATCGAGATCTGACCGCTCGCGGCGTTCAGCATCAGCTTCGGGATGGTGAACGCGCTAACGCGGTCCGGGCCTTTGAGGATCAGCCGACGCTCTTGCTCTTCGATCTCGTTGAGCCCGCCGATGCCGGAGCCAATGATGGCTCCGCACATGTAGGGATCTTCCTTCGAGAAGTCGAGTCCCGACTGCGCGACGGCGTCGATCGCGGCGACGAGCGCGAACTGCGTGAAGCGATCGACTCGCTTCGCGTCCTTCGCATCGACGTAGCCGTCGGTCGTCCAGTCATGCACGTCGCCGCCGAACTTCACTTTGTAGTCGGCAGTGTCGAAGCACTGGAGGGTGTGAATGCCGCTTTGCCCCTCAAGAATGCGCTTCCAGAGCTCCTCAACTTTGCAGCTGAGGGAGGTAACGGCGCCCATGCCTGTGACAACGACTCGTCGTTTCATCGCTTCGTGGGGAGTACGGATTCTGAGCCTGGAGTTCAGTCGAAGCAGCGACCGAGTCGAGGCTCAGGCCCTCGTCGCTGCGGCGGTGACGCTGCTGATATTATCGGCGCGTCGGACCGTTTGGGCCAACGTCAGTCTGCCCCCAGCGATCCGCACAAACCTGCCGCCAGCTAGCTCTTCGAGTTCTGCTCGATGAATGCGACCGCCTGGCCGACCGTTTGGATCTTCTCAGCGGCGTCGTCCGGGATGTTGATGTCGAACTCTTCCTCGAGTTCCATCACGAGCTCGACGGTGTCGAGCGAGTCGGCGCCCAGGTCGTTCACGAACGACGTTTCAGCGGTGATCTTGTCCTTATCGACGCCGAGTTGCTCGGAGACGATATCCGTTACGCGTTCCATGATCGAAGCCACGCTGAAGTTCCTCCCTACAAATTCCAGTTGATTCTATATGTCTTGATTTGGGGAAACGGCGTCGTCTAGGACGATCGCGAGGCTCCTCAAAATCCGTTTTGCTTTGTACTGCTAGTGCGGGGGTGCCGGCGTGCCGGCTGGTTCCGCTGCTGTCCTTGCAAGCCCTGTAAGATAGAGGGGGCTTGCGAAGGAGGTCAAGATATAACGTCTCGTCGGGGGGCTGTCCAGGTCGTCCCCGGTCTGGGGAAACGACGCAAACTGCCGCAAACAGGGCCTCTACGCGGTCATGCCGCCGTCGACCGTGATCACCTGGCCAGTGATGTAGCTGGCCGAGTCGCTCGACAGGTACAGGACCGCGTCGGCCACCTCGTCGGCCTCGCCGATCCGCTGGGCCGGGATCCGCTTCTTCACCTCGTCGATGATCGCCGGGCCGAGGGCCTCGGCCATGTCGGTGGCGATGAAGCCGGGGCAAATCGCGTTGACGGTGATCTTCCGCTTGGCGAGTTCGCGGGCCACGGTTTGCGTGAAGCCGATGATGCCCGCCTTCGACGCCGAGTAGTTGGACTGGCCCGGGTTGCCCACGAGGCCCGAGACGCTCGACATGTTGATGATCCGGCCCGACCGTTGCCGCATCATCACCTTGGCGGCGGCGCGGCTGAACAGGAAGACCGACCGCAGGTTGGCGGCGATCACCTGATCCCAGTCGTCGTCGCTCATGATCGGCAAGAGCGTGTCCTTGGTGATGCCGGCGTTGTTCACGACGATGTCGAGGCGGCCATGCTGTTCGACGACGGCGTCGACCGAGGCCTGAGCGGCGTCGGAGTTCGTCACATCGCACGAATGGATCGAGGCCTTGCCGCCGGCGGCAGTGATCTCAGCGGCGGTCTCCTTGAGCTTCTCTTCGTTGCGAGCGAGGCATGCGACGGTGGCGCCAGCCTTGCCGAGAGCGATGGCGATCGCCTTGCCAATGCCGCGCGAAGCGCCGGTCACGAGGGCGACTTGGCCGGAGAGGTCAACTTGAATGCGACGCGAGGGGGTGTCTGCCATGTTGGGCGCCTTGGTCGTTTTTCTGATTGTGTTTTTTTGGTCTCTCGCAGAGGCGCGGAGACGCAGAGGGGAGAACTCTCGATCGCTAATGGCTGCTAATGATTTGCGGTTAGCGGCGATCTGCGATGGCTTGCTTTCCTCTCCTGTGATTTGGTCTTCACTCTGAATTGTTTTCTCTGCGCCTTTGCGCCTCTGCGAGAGACTCTTCGCATTCGCTTCTAAGCCGCCACGTTCTCGCAGGGGAACTTGCGTTCGATTCGTTTCATCAGGCCGGTCAGCACGCGGCCGGGGCCGATTTCGTAGGCTCGCTCGACGCCGTGCGGGCCGAGCAGGTTGCGCATCGATTGTTCCCACTGCACAGGGCTCACGAGCTGCTTCACGAGCAGCTGGCGGATCTCGGCGGGGTCGCTGTGGGCTTCGGCGTCGACGTTCGAAATGACCGGGATGCGGGGCGATTTGATCTCGGCGTCGGCAACAGCTTTCGCGAGGCGATCGTAGGCGGGCTGCATCAGCGGCGTGTGGAACGCGCCGGCGACGGTGAGCGGAATCACCTTCATGGCGCCGGCGGCTTCGGCCAGCTGAGCGACGCGGCTGCAGGCCTCGCGGCCGCCGGAGACGACGATGTTGCCGGGGCAGAGCAGGTTGGCCACTTGCAGGACGTCGCCATTGCGGGCTTCGCTGCAGAGATCCTCGATACGGTCGCGTTCCATGCCGAGGATGCTGACCATGCCGCTCGGCGTGAGGTCGGCGGCGGCTTGCATCGCACGGCCGCGCTCTTGCACCAGGCGGAGGCCGGTCTCGAAGTCCATCGCTCCGGCGAAGACCAGGGCGGTGTACTCGCCAAGGCTGAGGCCGGCGGTGGCGGCGCACTCGTCGATGATCTGCGGCTGCTCAGCGCGGAACTTTTCGAGCGCTGCGAGGCTGCAGGCGAAGAGGGCTGGCTGGCTGAACTCGGTGGCGTTGAGTTGCTCGGCTGGGCCTTCGGCGCAGAGCTTGAGCAGGTCGTAACCGAGGATCGCGGCGGAGCGATCGAACAGCTCGCGAGCAGCCGGAAGCGTGGCGGCGAGCTCCGCGCCCATGCCGACGGTTTGGGCACCCTGTCCGGGAAAGAGAAAAGCAGTTTTCATGAGGCTACAGGCAGCGGGCCGCAGGCTTCAGAAGCGAAAGGCTCGATTCTTAATTGCCTGCTGCCTGAAGTCCGAAGCCGGCTGGCTTCCCTTACTCCCCGGTCTCGACCATCGTGCGGCCCATGTAGTGGCCACAGTTCGGGCAGACGACGTGGCTCGGCTGCGGGGTGGCGCACTTGGGGCACGATTGAAGCTGCTTCGGCTTCAAACCGTGGTGCGAGCGACGCTTGCCGGTGCGGGAGTTGGAGTGTTTACGCTTGGGGACGGCCATGGCAGGTGCTCCGCAAAGGGAGCCGGTAAGGATCCAGTTGCCCGGTGAGGGGCCAGGAAAGTAAGTCGAATCGCTCAAGGTACAGGGGGCCGGCCGGGTGGTCAATGGCGTGGGGCGTCAGTTGTCCGTCGTCAGTCGTCAGTGGCGGAGAGGGGGCCTGCCGGCTGTGGCTGGGATGTCGTATCGGGTGGGTCGAAGAGCAAATCGCGATTTTAGGCGACACTAAGGAATGGCGACTAAGTGTTTGTCTCAGATGGTGTTACAGCATCGGCGTCGCCCCTGATGTCGCATTGGAGGCGACATCAGGGGCGACATGACATGTGCGGGGCTACCCGGCCAGGTTGCATCGACGGGCGGCGTGGCGGAGTTGATTGTCAAAGAGCGAAGGGGTGAGCAGGCGGTCGCGTCGCCCGATTGGGCGGAGATCTGGCCTAGCACCATCTGCTCTGTAGTGAGAGGCAACGTGAAGCCTAGCAAATGAGGTGGCCCAGTTTCGACACAAAAATTTGCAGTTTTGCGCGAAGGGCGGGGCGTTGGTTGGTGGGGGCCGCATTGGACTGGTCGCTTAAGCGACCAGTCCGCAGTGGTGAGGAGCTTTGCCTGAGCGCAAGAAAATGGGCGAGGCCGTTGGGACGGCCTCGCCCGGGGAATTCGCGTGAACGTCGACGTTCACCAACTCGCGATCATGTCTGCCCTTAGGCAGCACGGCGGCGACGGAGGAGTGCGACGCCCGCGACCGCGGCGATGCTGAGTAGACCAGCCGTGGCGGGTTCCGGGACCGGAATCGGGCGGAGGGGGCCGTCGAAGAACGTCGGCACGCCGCCGCCGCCGTTCATCGTGTGGGTCTCGATGCTGCCGGTCAGCGAGGCGGCAATCAGGTTGCCGTTGAAGCCGCCGAACGAGGTCGAGATGGCCGCCTTCGGGGCGAGGAACGTGCCGGCGGCGCTGCCTTGGATCGTGAACGACGTGGCGTCGTAGAAGTTCCAGAGCAGGTTGGCGACGGTGATGCCGCCGCTCAGGTTGAAGCCCGTGTTGGGGATCGTGAAGCCCGAGCCGGAGACGTTCAGGATGACCGTGGCGCCGGCCGGGGCGCTGATGTTGAATCCGCCCGGCGAGCCGGCGATCTGGGCGCCGGTGAGGTTGTAGTAGTTGGCGCCAGCGCCGGCGGTGATGAACATCTGGCTGAACTGGAACGTCGGCGTCGGGTCGGCCGGGTTCACTTGGGCGGCCGAGAGGGCCGTCAGGTAGGCGCCTTCGGCGGCGAAATCAACCGGAACGGGCGTGGCGACGGGGCCGGTGATCGTGCCGCTGATCGTGGCGCCGTTTTGGTTGAAGGTCGTGCCGTAGCGGACGTTGCCGTTGACCGTGCCGCCGCTGCCGAACGTGAGGCTGCCGTTCGAGCTGAAGTTGCCGTTGACCGTGGGCGTGGTGTAGGTGGCGTTGCCGCCGGTGACGATGTGACCCTTCACCGAGGCGGAATTGGCGCTCAGCGTGCCGCCGACGACGAGGTTCGTCGTGTTCGTGGCTTGTTGGCTGGCGACCGTGAAGTTGTTGAAGTTGACAATGCCGCCGACGGCGACTTTGCCCTGGGCGTCGACGTTCGAACGGGTCGAGTTGCCAAGGATGAATTCGCCGTATTGGCCGGCCGTGCCGAGCAGGCTGGCGCTCGCGGAGGAGACGCCGAGGGCCAAAACGAGGAGGCCGGCAGCGCCGGCGCGGGCGGCCGAGCGGGCCCGCAGGAGGGAGGACATCAGACTGGTGCTCTTCATTAGACTACTCAACTCATCATCAAAAGGTGTGCATCTGTGGTGACCCGAACAGGTTAAATTAGTCGTACGGCGAGGCGGTTCAAGTGGTGCGGTCAACGTGGCTCTCCACGCTCAGGTTGCGAAAGAGGAGATTTGGGCGTGACGATTTTGCCGGCTACGATGCGTAACTCGATGATTGGCGATGCTTTATGTCGTCAATGCCGCGGCAGACGCGGCGTTGCGGCTCACCGCGAGCGGGTTGCGGGTAGCTGCGGTTTGGGCGGAAAATTTTTTTAAATTGCCTTACAAATCGGCAACGGAGCGGCAAGTGCGATTTGCTGCCAAGGAAGTGGATATTTAGCGGGAGACGGCGAGATGTCGAAGCGACTTGATTACGCCCGCGTGGCCCCTGACGCGGTGAAGGCGCTGGCGGCGACGCGGCCCTACATCCAATCGACGGCGATCTCGCCGCGGCTGCGGGCGCTGGTGGAACTGCGGACCTCGCAGATCAACGGCTGTGCGTATTGCGTCGACATGCACTCGCGCGAGGCGCGGGCGGCGGGGGAGGGGCAGCAGCGACTCGACTGCTTGCCGGTGTGGCGCGAGACCGACTTGTACGACGACCGCGAACGGGCGGCGCTGGCGTGGGCCGAGTCGGTAACGCTCGTCGCGCAGACGGGCGTACCGGACGAGGCGTTCGCGGAGGTGCGGCGGCACTTCGAAGAGAAGGAGGTCGTCGACCTGACGCTGATTATTGGGGCGATGAATGCGTGGAATCGGCTGGCGATCAGCTTCCGGCAGGGGCCGCCGAAACGGGCGGAGTAGCCGCGGGTCAACGACCCGCCGGAGCGGCTTATCGGTAGTCGCACCGTTTCGATCGCCTCGGATGCAACCCCTGCAGGGTTGAGGGCCGAAATCGTTGGGGCGACCCGGGGTAGATTGCTGCTGCAATCAACCCCGGGCTGGATGACGGAACGCCGTTGGCGTTCGGTGCTGGGATGAATCGCGTGGGGGCGTTAGCTGTTTCGATCACTGCTCCGGCGGGTCGTTGACTCGCGGCTGCTGGTCGGCGGATGTCCTATAGGCCGCGGATTGCCCTCTCCGCTATAATCCGCGCGGAGGGAGCCTAGGCAATTCACGCAAACCAACCACGGATCGGACTGGGAGAGGATTCCCATCGCCTCGCGCCCGGCGGACCGCTGCGGCTGGGGGGCCTCGACGTGCCGCACGATCGGCATGCGGTGGGGCATAGCGACGCCGACGTGTTGCTGCATGCCGTGACCGACGCCTTGCTCGGCGCCGCGGGACTGCCCGATATCGGCGTCTTGTTCCCGAACACGGAGGAAGTGAACCGCGGCCGCGACTCGGCCGACATGCTGCGATTGGCTTACGACCGCGTCGTCTCCGCCGGCTATCGGCTGGCGAACCTCGATGCGGTAGTCCACGCCCAGCGCCCTAAGCTTTCCCCCCACAAAGCCGCGATCGTCGATCGCGTGGCCGCGATCCTCGGCGTCGAGCCGAGTCAGGTCAATGTGAAGGCGAAGACCGGCGAGGGAGTGGGGCCGGTGGGGCTGGAGGAGCTGATTGAGGCGCGGTGCGTGGTGCTGCTGGAGAGGATTGGGGCGTGAGCGCGGTGGAGCTGAACTATCGCCGCTCCGGCGGGTCGTTGACCCGCGGCTACGACACAACTGACTACTGACCTTGGACAACTGACATAATTCCATGAGTGCTTCCGCTTCTACGCAGTCGCCGGCTGGCGAACTTTCGGCTCCGCATCCGACGCTGACGGTTTACAACACGCTCTCGAAGAAGAAGGAACCGTTCCGCACCGTGCAGGCGGGCAAGGTCGGCGTCTACCTCTGCGGGCCGACGGTGTACGACAAGGCCCACATCGGCCACATGGTCGGGCCGGTAATTTTCGATTGCATCAAGCGTTACCTGAAGTACTGCGGCTACGACGTCACGTGGGTGGTGAACATCACCGACGTCGACGACAAGCTGATTAATAAGGCGAACGAGCGCGGCATCTCGATGCTCGACGTAGCCGAGGAAAACATTGCCGACTACAACGGCAACCTGTCGGCGCTGGGAGTCGATCAGATCGATCACTTCCCGCGGGCGACCGAGTGCATGGACGAGATCATCGCGATCATCCAGTCGCTCATCGACAACGGATATGCGTACGAATCGGCGGGCGACGTGTACTTCGACGTCGCGAAGGATCGCGAGTATGGCAAGCTGTCGAACCGCACGCTCGACCAAGTGCAGGGCGACGGCGGCGGCGGGGCCGATCGGAAGCGGAGTGCGGCCGACTTCGCGTTGTGGAAGAGCGCCAAGCCGGGCGAACCGGCGTGGGACAGTCCGTGGGCGAAGGGCCGGCCGGGGTGGCATATCGAGTGCTCGGCGATGAGCAAGAAGCTGCTGGGCGAGACGTTCGACATCCACGGCGGCGGGCTCGACCTCGTGTTCCCGCATCATGAAAACGAAATCGCTCAGAGCGAATGCTGCCACGGCAAGACCTTCGCCACGTACTGGGCTCACAACGGGTTGCTGCGGCGCGATGCGAACGCCGGCAAGATCGGCGGCCGTGCCGAGCGGACCGGCGATGCGGCCGAGGCGCCGGCTGAGGAGCAAGTGAGCGGCAAGATGAGCCGTTCGAAGGGCGCCGGCGGTTTGGCGACGCTCATCGCCAAACAAGGCGGCGAGCGGATTCGCTTCTTCCTGCTGCGGACGCACTACCGCAGCACGGTGCTGTTCAGCGAAGAGGCGATCGAAGAGGCGGCGATCGGTCTCGAATCGTTCTACCGGTTGTTCAAGCGTTACCACCGCATTACGAAGGGCGATTTTTATCATCTGCAGGCCCGCGCTCATCGGACCGAGGGCGATGTGCAGTCGACCGGCAATGAAACGCTCGACGCCGCGGCGGCGTGCAAGGCGCGGTTCATCACCGCGATGGACGACGACTTTAATACCGGCGGCGCCATTGGCGAGTTGTTCGAACTTGCGAAGATTGCGAACCGCTACTGCGATGAAAAGAACCTGGAGAACGGCGGCGCAGACAACGCCACGATCGGCGACCTGACGCTGCTGATGGCAACGATCAAGGAACTGGCGAACATCCTCGGTATCTTCCAGAAGGCGCCGGCGGTGGCTGCCGGCGGCAGCGACGAGACGCTCGGCAAGGTGATGCCGCTGGTGATCGACCTGCGGGCGAACGCCCGCGCGGCGAAGAACTTTGCGATGGCCGACGCGATTCGCGACGGGCTGGCCCCCGCGGGGATCAAGATCGAAGATCGTACCAGCGGCGCTGAGTGGACCGGCGGCGGCGACGGCGCCGTCGACAAGGTGATGGCGATGCTGATCGAGCTGCGGCAAACGGTTCGCAAGAACAAGGATTTTGCGACGAGCGATGCGATTCGCGATCGTTTGAAAGAGGCGGGGATTGTCCTGGAAGATCGCGCTGGGGGGACGGAGTGGAGCCGAGGGTGATATAATTGGGGCGGCTAGCCGATTGCCACACGCCCGTTAATGCGCACGGCCCACGGAGAAAGTTTCATGCGATACAAAGTGATCCTGCAACCGTCGGAAGAAGGCTTTGCGGTCTCGGTGCCCGGACTACCGGGTTGTCACTCGCAGGGAGTCGATGAGCAGGACGCCCTCAACAATATCACCGACGCTCTCCGCGAGTATCTCGAAGTTGTCGACGACCTGAGTCGCGAACAAATTGTTCGTGAAGTCGAAATTGGGGCCTAAACGTGCCGAAGCTTCCAGGCGTCAACCACCTCAACGCGGTGCGCGCCTTAGAAAAGGCCGGGTTCTACATTGCTCGGCAGGGCAAGCATATCGTGATGACCGACGGCCTGCGGGTGTTGACCATTCCGCGCCACAACCCAATCAATGCGATCACGATGGGCAACATCGTGCGCGACGCTGGGCTTACGATCGACGAGTTTAAGAAATTACTCTGAGCCTGTATTTCGTCAGCAGCAACGTCCCATGCGCATCCTCGGCATCGATCCTGGCCTCAACACCACCGGTTACGGGGTGCTGGAGATCGTCAATCGGCGGGTGCGGCTCGTCGAAGCCGGCGTCGTGCGCGGCAAGACGAAGGGTTCGCTCACTGCGCGGGTCCGTGAGATTCATGACGGCGTTTCCGACGTGATTGCGTCGCTCAAGCCGCACGCGCTGGCGCTTGAAAAGATCTATGCCCACTACGATCGGCCGACGACGGCGATTCTCATGGGGCACGCCCGCGGGGTGATTGTGCTGGCGGCGGCGCAGGCGGGGATCGACGTGCACGATTACGCGGCGACGCAGGTGAAGAAAGCTCTAACCGACAACGGCCGCGCGCCGAAGTCGCAGATGCAGCTGGCCGTGCAGCGAGAATTGCGGCTGTCGACGCTACCGGAACCGGCGGACGTGGCCGATGCGCTGGCGATTGCGTTGTGCCATGTCTACTCGTCGACGGCGTCGGCGGGGGGGCTGCGGCTGGATGTCGTGGTGACGCCGACAACGGTCCCCAGGCCGCTAGGATGATGAGCTCGCGTGCAACGGGCGTGTTCCAAATCAAGCTATTACTGCTCCGGCGGGTCGTTGACCCGCGGCTACTTTTTTGCGACTGCTGATGATTACCAAGATTACCGGTGTGCCGATTTCTGTGATGGGCGACGTGCTGACGCTGGCCGTTGGCGCTTTTGAATATGAAGTGCTAATTCCCGAGTTCACGCGCCGGCAGTTGCAGGCGTCGATTGGGCAGCAGACGAGTTTGCACACGATTGAATATCTGGAAGGGAACCAGATGGCGAGCCGGCTCACGCCGCGGCTCGTGGGGTTTCTCAACCCGATTGAGCGGGAGTTTTTCGAGCTGTTTTGCCAGGTCGACGGCGTCGGCGTGAAAAAAGCGCTGCGGTCGATGGTGCGACCTGTCCAAGAAGTGGCCGCGTTGATCGAAGATCAAGATGCGAAGGGACTCGCGGCCTTGCCCGGCATCGGCCCGGCGACGGCGGAGCGGGTCATTGCGAAGTTGCGGCGCAAAGTGCCGAAGTTCGCCCTGCTGGTTGGCCGCGACCTGCCGGCCGACACGGCAACCGAGCGCGACGTGCTGAGCGAAACGTTCGATGCGTTGCGGGCCCTCGGCCACAGCGAAGCGGACGCCCGCAAATTGCTCGATGACGCCCTCGGCCGTAAGAAGAAGTACAAGGACGTCGACGAAATGCTGCGGGCTGTGTACGAGCAGCGGCAGAACGGCTAAGTGTCAGTTGTCCGTGGTCCGTTGTCAGTCGCTGGAGAAATCTTGGCGTTTTCCCGCAACTGACAACGGACCACTGACCACGGACGCCCCACCGGGTAACAAAAACTCGCCCCAGCCGCTTCAGGGACTAAAATGGAGATATCGCCGACCATGGCGAAGGCCGTCCGCCGCGTGCGTCGCGTCGTGCTGCCGCTCCTTTTCTCGTACCTGGCGGTGGTGGTTATGCTCAGCCTCGTGGAACGCTGGCTCGTCTATCCCGCTCCGAGCGCCCGCGAGGGCGATTGGGTCGCCGCCGATTTCGAGCACGAGGACATCGAGTTCAGCGGGGCCGATGGCGCGAAGCTCCACGGCTGGTATGTGCCGCATCCGCATCCCAAAGCGGTCGTGCTGTTCTGCCACGGCAACGGCGAGAACGTCGCCGAGTTGCGGCCGCTGCTGGAGAAGCTGCACGATCGAACCGATGTGAGCATCTTCGCCTGGGACTATCGCGGTTACGGCAAGAGCGTCGGCCGGCCGCACGAGAGCAACCTGCTCGCCGACGCGCGGGCCGCGCAGTTGGTGCTCGCGAAACGGGCCGGCGTGGCGCCGAGCGATATCGTCGTGTACGGCCGCTCGCTCGGCGGGGCCGTGGCGGTGGGGCTGGCGTCGGAGCATCCGGTGCGCGGCATGGTGCTTGAGCGAACGTTTGCCGACATGGTCGAAACGGCCGCGTATCACTTCCCCTGGTTGCCGGTGCGGTGGGTGATGAGGAATCGCTACCCGTCGATTGAGCGGATCGTCACTTATCGCGGCCCGCTGTTTCAAAGCCACGGCACGGCCGATGAGGTGGTGCCGTTCGAGATGGGGAAGAAGCTGTTCGACGCGGCGACGACGGCGCAAAAGACGTTCTTCGTCGTGGAAGAGGGAAGCCACAGCGCGCCGCAGCCGGATGAATATTACAAGGCGCTGGGCGAGTTTCTCGATTCGCTGCCGCCGGTGGGCAGCGGCGTTGGTCAACGCGAACACACCGCAGCGGGATAACGCAGTAGCCGCGGGTCAACGACCCGCCGGAGCGGTGTTCGCTGGGCGCTGCAACCCCTTCAGGGTTGTGATGCGCTGCGTTCAGTAACCCAGGGTAGATCGCTGACGCGATCAACCCTGGGCTGGATGATGGAACGCCGTTGGCATTCGATGCGGCGCGATTTTCTCTTGCTGCATGCTGTGGGTGCATGCCGGTTTGCGTCACCGCTCCGGCGGGTCGTTGACCCGCGGCTGCCTCACACCGTCACCATCGTCTCCGGCATTTCGCGGAGGAAGAGGTAGACCATCACGCTCTGGGCGACGATTCCCATCACCAGCACGTCGCCGGCGTCTTTCCAGCCGACGGCCGCGCACAAATAAACGAACGTCGCCGCGGCGACTGTTGAGACGCAGAACAAAAAGTTTGCGGTCAGGCTGATTGGCTCCACGCGCAGTGCCTGCAGCGGCCGCAACTCGCGGAAGAACTGGAAGACTAGCAGCAGAAAGATCGCTGGCGCGGCGATCGCAATGTCTTTGAAGATGGGCATCAACAGCGAGTCGTACAGGCCGTGCGCCAATACGATCACGCCAAACACGGCAATGAATTGCAAGCCGCACTCTTTCGGCCAGACGCACGCGCGATAAGCGGCTAACCCGACCAGTCCGGTGAGCGCCATGTGCGCGGGCGCCGGCATCATTAGGCGGCTCAGCGTGCCGCTGGCCATGCTGCTCCAGATGTAGCCGACGTTCTCCTCCATCGCGAACCCCAGCCCGACCGAGCCTGCCACGAGCAGCGCGGCCAGTTGATCGCGGCGGTAAACGAGCCAAGGGAGAAATGGCAGAAAGCAGAGGAACTTCGAGAGTTCTTCGCGCAAGCCGACGCCGAGCGTGAAGTAGCGAATCCCTCCCGCGAAGTCGTCGGCATCGACAAGCCCCCACTCGCGTTCTTGCCACATGATCAGAAAGAGCGTCGGCCAAATGCTCGCCACTCCGAGCAGCAGGCCCAGCGGCGGGAACCAGAGCCGATAATCTCGGAAGCTGCGAATCTGAATGGCCTGCATTACAAACGCCAGCCAGCAGACGCCGGTCAACACGCCCAGCCCGGTGGTGCCCCATTGCTCCCAACCCAAAACCATGTAAGGGGGAATAGCCCACCAGACGGTTTGCCAGTCGCCCGCGTCTGCCAGCCGCTCGATCTCGTCGTAGGCGCGGCTCTGCGGCGTCGGCTCTGGCTTGACCTCTTCCTCTTGCTTCATTGCTTTCAAGTTGATCCATGCTGGCACGTAGGCGTCGACCGCGAGGCCGGCGACCACGCCGATGGCGAGGATCGAGATCACCATCTTCCACAAAAATCGCGGATTGCGGGTCTTCGTGCGTAGGTAGTTTCGCCAGACGATCTCAGCCATCGTTCCGCCCTGGTGCGTGCATTGGGCCGCTGTTTCGCGGTTCACTTCTCCCGTTGGATTCGGGTATAGTACCACCAGTAGTAGCGTACAAGTGTTCAGAAAGTTCACAAGCGCCGGGGGCGGGGACGCCCCGGCTCGCTTGCTCGCTTGCTCGCTGCTTGTTATCGACTTTTGAATTCATTCCTCTGCCCTTTAGCTGTGCTTCATGTCGCGCGAGCCGATTATTTCTAGTGACGATGCCTTTGAACCCGACGAGCCCTCGGGATTCACTCCGCTTGGCCGCGAGGACGATCAAGTTCTCCGTCCGCAGCGGATGGAGGACATGGTTGGCCAGCGCGAGGTGTACGAGCGGCTGATGATCGCCGTCGACGCCGCTCGCATTCGGCAGGAGACGCTGGGGCACATTTTGCTCGACGGACCGCCGGGCCTCGGCAAGACGACCTTCGCCACCTGCATTCCGCGGGCGCTCGACGTGCCGCTGCAAATCGCCAGCGGCGCCGCCCTTAGTGCGCCGAAGGATTTGCTGCCGTACCTGACGAACGCCCAGGAAGGGTCGGTGCTGTTCATCGACGAAATCCACCGCCTGCCCAAAGCGGTGGAAGAGTTCATGTACCCGGCGATGGAAGACTTTCGCATCGACATCACGCTCGGCGAAGGGGTAAGCGCGCGCACGGTGAACATGGCGCTGCGGCCGTTCACGATCATTGGCGCCACGACGCGAAGCGGCTTGCTGTCGGCGCCGCTGCGCGATCGGTTCCAGGTGCGCGAACATCTCGACTTCTACTCGCACGAGGAACTCACTGAGATCATTCGCCGCAACGCCCGCAAGCTGCGGGTGGAGATCGACGACGAAGCGGCGCTGAAGATTGCCATCTGCAGTCGCGGCACGCCGCGCATTACGAACAACCGCCTCCGCTGGGTCCGCGACTACGCGACGACGAAGGCGACGGGCAAGATCACGCTGCCGGTGGCCGAGGCCGCGCTCGGCATGCTCGGCGTCGATCCGCTGGGGCTCGACCCGCAAGATCGGAAGTATATGGAGACAATCCTCCGCGTCTTCCACGGCGGTCCGGCGGGCGTCGAAGCGATTGCCCACACGCTCAACCTGGCGGTCGACACGCTCACCGACGAAGTCGAGCCGTTTCTGCTTCGCTCGGAGTTGGTCGTTCGGACGCCGCGCGGGCGGAAGCTGACCGCGAAGGGGTACGAGCATTTGGGGGCGACGCCCGACGCGGTCATTAACGGCGCTCGACATGGCCGCGGAAACGGCGACAGCGACCGGCCGCTATTTGCGGAATAGGGTTTGCCTTGCTTGGTAGCCGCGGGTCAACGACCCGCCGGAGCAAACCACAACGGATTTATGATTGCTGATTGATGATTTCTGATTTGAAGAGGTCGTCTCCACCTCGCCAGCATCATCATCAATCAGCAATCCTAAATCATAAATTTCCATCTCGCCGCATGAAGGTCATCGCCCTCCTGAACCGCGACTCCGGCACGTATGCCGCCAGCGCGAATGCTAACTCCGATCCCGCCCAGCAAGTGGCTGATGCACTCTCAGCCGCCGGCGTCGACGCCGACGTGCGGAGCGTGGCCGGCGATCAACTCGATGACGAAGCGCGGGCCGCCGTGAAAGCCGGCGTCGACGCGGTGGTGGCGGGCGGCGGCGACGGTACGATCAGCACCGTGGCGGCGGCGCTCGTCGGCGGGCAGACGCCGCTCGGGGTGTTGCCGCTCGGGACGCTCAACCACTTTGCCAAAGACCTCGGTATTTCGTTTGATCTTGCCGAGGCAGCGAAGGTCATCGCCGCGGGCGACGCGCGGCCGGTTGACCTTGCCCGGGTGAACGACCGGATCTTCATCAACAACTCGTCGGTCGGCGTCTATGCCCGTGCGGTTGTCGATCGCGATGCGACGCGGAGCCGATTGAAGCTCAGCAAGTGGCCGGCGATGGCGCTCGCGGCAATGAAGACGTTTGTGCGGGCGCCGATGATTCAGGTGCGCCTCGATGTCGAGGGGAAGGTTGACCACTTGAAGACGCCCCTCATTTTCGTGGGCAACAATCGGTACCGGCTCGATCTACTGAAGATTGGCGCCCGCGATCGGCTCGACGAAGGTGTGCTGTCGCTATACGTCGCTCGCGCGCAAACGCGGTTGGGGATGTTGAAGTTGCTGCTCAACGGAGCGCTCGGGCGGCTGGAGCAAGATCGCGATTTCGAAACGCTCTATCCGCGCGAGGTGTGGATGGAGACGCGGCGGAGCCGGCTGCACCTCGCGGCGGATGGGGAGGTGATGCGGATGGAGGCGCCGCTGCATTATGAGATTTTGCCGCGGGCGCTAAATGTGTTGTTGCCGTAGTTGTCTCCTAGTCCCCGGCTCCGCCGGGGGGTGAGTCTCGGGCTAGTTGGACGTTTCCTTTACTTCGAACCGACCCCCGGGCGGAGCCCGGGGCTAGAACGCGCGATGCGACGCATTATTCATCTTTCCGACCTCCACTTTGGCGCCGAGGAGCCGGCGATCGCCGAAGGTTTGTTGAAAGACATTAATCAGCAAGCGGCGCAGTTGCTCGTGGTGAGCGGCGATCTCACGCAGCGAGCGCGGGCGGCGCAGTTCGCTGATGCGGAGCGGTTTCTTAAGCACGTCGAGTTGCCGCGGATCGTGGTACCGGGGAATCACGACATTCCGCTGTACAACGCGATCGCGCGGTGGCTGACGCCGCTTGACAACTACCGGCGGTTCATTGGCGTGAATGTCGAGCCGACGTTTTACGATGCGGAGCTCGCGGTGGCGGGCGTGAATACGGCTCGCTCGAACACTTGGAAGGATGGCCGCATCTCGCCGGCGCAGGTCGAGCGGCTGCGGCAGTTCTTCGTTGCTCAGGCGGATGCGGCGTGCAAGATTCTGGTCGCCCATCATCCGTTCATTCCGCCGGCGAAGGAGCCAAACGCGGCGCTCGTCGATGGCGGGCCGGCAGCGCTGCGGGTGTTCGAAGCGTGCGGCTGCCATCTCATTCTCGCGGGGCATTTGCACGTGGCGTATTCAGGCGACGTGCGGCCGCACCATGTGGAAGTGAAGCGATCGATTCTCGTGATTCAGGCGGGGACGGCGATCTCGCATCGTCGCCGCGAGGAGCCGAATGCGTACAACGTACTCACCGTTGACGGGACGACGCTGACGCTCGAGGTGCGGACGTGGGATGGCCGTGAATTTATTGGCACGGTGCCGCAGCGTTTTGTGCAGACGACGGAGGGGTGGAGTAAGAGTGGTTCGTAAGTTTGGTGGATACCGGACGCGGCGCTAACTACACCACATGAAAGTTCTGGATCCCTCCCCCTGGAGGGGAGGGGACCTCAACTTCTATTGGCGCGACGCTGGCCGGCGTGGTGAGCGACCCCCGGGGCTAGAGTGGCGCCGCGGTGAACTCGATGAGGACCGAGCACTCCTCGGCGGCTGGCGTCGCGAGTCGAACTTCGAGCCGCGTGCCGTGGGCGAGCGATTGAATCACTTTCACCGTCGCATCGGGCCCGTCCGACGGGTCGGCCTCGATCGTCGGCCGTCCGGCGAGCGGCGGGCAGAAGCCGACGTGGAGCGTCGCGTGTCGTTGCCCGGCGACGAACTCGGCGCGGAGCGTGCCGAAGATGGTTTCGACGCCGGCCTCGTCGCGAATGCGGGTGAGTTGTTGCAGAACATTGGCGTCGAGTGAGTCGACAGCGTGTTCAGCATCCTCAAGTTCTTCGTCGTGTTCCTCGTGGAGCGCGGTCTTGAGTTCCGCGTCGTCGAACTCGCGATCGAACAGCGGGTAGTGCTCGCGCCGCTCTTCACGCAGCGAGAGGACGTCGGAGGCGTCGACCAGTTCGCCGCGCGGGCGCCAGGGGCAGAGGCCCGACTCGTGATCGACGAGCCGCGGCGTCCAGCCGGGGGCGGCGTCGAAGAACCAATCGCGCTGCAGATAGTCGGCGACGACGAGCGGCAGCCAGCAGAGCCAGTTCCAATAGTCGAACGACGGGAACGAGCAGCCGAGGAACATCAGGCCGATCGTGAGCGTGCCGCCCCAGCCGACAAGTTGTTCGCGGAATTGGAGCTGTTCCCGCCGCCGCGGCGGGCTGGTGAAGCGCCAAGCGACGCGGCCGCCGAGTAGGACCAGCGCCGTGAGTAGGATCGTCGCCAGTAGCGGCAGCGTCGGCAGGTGCGAGGTGAAGGCGCCGGCCGCGCGGCGGGTGACGAGCACCGAGCCGACGACGAGCAGCGCGATGACGCCGCCAGGCGCAGCAGCCCGGACCCACGTGATTGTGAGATTGCGCGTCCGTTCAGGAAGGGTAGCGGTGGATCCAACCGTCGCCATGCCAGGTACGATACCCGACGAAGGGGCGCGCGGCCAAGCCGAGTTGAAAAGTTGCGTTGATCGGGCAGGGTGGGATGAGTGCGAACGAAATAAAAAAACAGCCCCGACCTAGCTAGGTCGGGGCTGCTCGTTAGTACTTCAAGCGTGATCGCCGCTTACAGCTTGTCAGCTTCAGCCTTGATCTTCGCGGCCATGTCGGTCTTCTCCCACGTGAATTCCGGCTCGTTGCGGCCGAAGTGGCCGCCGGCGGCCGTTTTGCGGAAGATCGGGCGACGCAGGTCGAGGTGCTTGATGATCCCCGACGGCGACAGCGGGAAGAGCTTCTTCACGATGTCGCAGATCTTCGAGTCTTCGATCTTGCCGGTGCCTTCGGTGTCGACGTAGACGCTCACCGGGTCGGTGACGCCGATGGCGTAGGCGAGCTGCACTTCGCAGCGTTCGGCCAGGCCCGAGGCAACGATGTTCTTCGCGACGTAGCGGGCCATGTAGGCGGCGCTGCGATCGACCTTGGTCGGGTCCTTACCGCTGAAGGCGCCGCCGCCGTGGCGACCCCAGCCGCCGTAGGTATCGACGATGATCTTACGGCCGGTGAGACCGCAGTCGCCGTGCGGACCGCCGACGACGAAGCGACCGGTCGGGTTGATGTGGTACTTGATCTCGCCGGTGACGAGCTCAGCCGGCAGTTCCGGCTTGATGATGCTTTCGATGACGAACTTGCGAATCGCTTCGTTCGAAACGTCTTCGCTGTGTTGCGTCGAGACAACCACGGTGTCGATGCGGGTGGCCTTGTTGCCATCGTATTCGACCGTGACTTGGCTCTTGCTGTCGGGACGGAGCCAATCGACCTCGCCGTTCTTCCGGGCGGCGGTCAGGCGGTTCATGATGCGGTGCGACAGCGCGATCGGCAGCGGCATCAGCTCGGGGGTGTCGTTGCAGGCGTAGCCGAACATCAGGCCTTGGTCGCCGGCGCCGATGTCCTTGCCCTTCGAGGCGTCGTCGTTGACGCCCATCGCGATGTCGGCGCTTTGCTCGTCGATGGCGACGAGGACCGAGCAGTGGTCGGCGCTGAGACCCATCGGCGAGTCGGTATAACCGACGTCACGGATCACCTCGCGAACGACCTTCTGCATGTCGACGTAGGCCTTCGTGGTGATCTCGCCGGCGATGACGACCATGCCGGTGGTGACCATCGTCTCGCAGGCGACGCGGCTATAGGGATCTTGGGCGAAGAGGGCGTCGAGCACGCCGTCGGAAATCTGGTCGGCCAGCTTGTCGGGATGCCCCATGCTGACTGCTTCGCTAGTGAACAGGTATTTTCCGGATGCCACGAACGTCGTCTCCACAAGTAGCGTTAAATAGAGTGAGGCCGCGCTTGGTGGCGCGGAACCGGCAGTATAGTGCTTTGGTTCGCAGGGCGGCAACCGGCTGGAATCCGGCGGTAACTGGCGGTTGCGGGCTACTAGCCAGTCCGCTCCGCTTGCGGATAATCGGCCACTGCGGCCGCGAGGCGCGCTTTTCCGCAACGGCTTCTTCCTATTTCACTTGAAACGACCCCTGCCCATGGCCCGCTGGCCGCGACACTTTTGGACGACGCTGTTCACCTACAGCGTCATCTTCATTGGTTTCCCGCTGCTCTGCTGGTTGGCCTATCGATGGGTGCGAGGCTAAGAATTCACCATGACTGCCACAATCAACAAGTCGGAACTCGAAGCTCTGCTGCAGCCGCACAATCAACTTCACGTGCTGCAGTTCTGGGATGAACTCGACGCCGCGGGCCGCGAGCAGTTGGCGGGGGAGGTGGGGTCCATCGATTTCGACCTGCTCGATTCACTGTTCCGCGACGAGATCGATCAGCCCGATTGGGCGGAGCTCGCGCGGCAAGCGTCCCCCCCGCCGGCGGTGCGGTTGCACGAGCGGGCGCCGGGGGCGACCAATCCTCTGCATATCACGGCCGAGGCGGCGCGTCGCGCGGGCGTAGCGGCGCTCGAAGCGGGCGAGGTCGGCGTCATCCTCGTCGCGGGCGGGCAGGGGAGTCGGCTCGGGTTCGAGAAGCCGAAGGGGATGTACCCGATCGGCCCGCTGTCGAAGGCGACGCTCGCGCAGATTCATCTGGAGAAGATTCGCGCGATCGCGAAGCGGCATGGCAAGTCGACGCCGCTCTACATGATGACGAGCCCCGTCACGCACGACGACACGCTGGAGTTCCTCGCAGACAACGCTCACTTCGGTCTCGCCAAGGACGACGTGTTCGTCTTCTGCCAGGGAACGATGCCGGCGGTCGATGCGCGGACGGGGCAGGTATTGCTAGAGGCGAAGGATTCGATCTTTCTCAGCCCCGACGGCCATGGCGGTACGGTAGCGGCGCTCGGCGCGAGCGGGGCGTTCGACCACATGCGGCGCCGCGGCATCAAGCATCTGTTTTACTTTCAAGTCGACAACCCGCTGGCGCCGATTTGCGATGCGGAGCTGATTGGCTTCCACATTTTGGCGAAGTCGGAGCTGACGTCGCTCGCCATTGCGAAGCAGTCGCCGCAAGAGCGGCTCGGCAACTTCGTGATGATCAACGATCGCGTGAGCATCATCGAGTACAGCGATTTTCCGGACGACGTCGCGGAGCAGCGCGACGCGAACGGGCAACTCGTCTATTGGGCGGGGAGCGTAGCGATTCATGTGTTCGACGTGGCGTTCTTGGAACGCTCGCTCAAGCTGAAGGACACGCTGCCGTTCCATGTGGCGCGGAAGAAGGCCGAGTACATCGGCGACGACGGCAAACTCGTGAAGCCGAGCGAGCCGAATGCGTTGAAGTTCGAGCGGTTCATTTTCGATTTGCTGCCGCACGCTGAACGGCCGATCGTCGTCGAGTATGCGGAAGAGGAGGCGTTCGCGCCGCTGAAGAATGCGTCGGGGGCGCCGAAGGATACGCCGGAGTACGTCCACAAGTTTTTGTTGGATCAGCATCGGCGGTGGCTCGAAGCGGCGGGCGCGCACGTGGCGCCGGGCGTGTATGTGGAGATCAGCCCGTTGTATGCGCTCGATGCCGAGGAAGTCGCGAAACGCGTGAAGGCGGGGACGCGGTTTGAGCGTTCGGAGTATTTGGGCGCCGAATAGGTCGGGAATCATGTGCCACTGCTGGCTCGTCCAGCAGTGGGCGCCGGGCACCCGCTTCGCACTGCTGGGCGAGCCAGCAGTGGCACCCCATCGGAGTGGGAATGAGCGTGGCGGCGAGGGAAATCTTTCCGCCGCTCAAATGACGGAACCGTAAGCAGCGTCACGGTTTCGTGTCGAAATAACCGTCGTTTGCGGAAATCCTTCGCCATTTCGCCGCAGGTTTGCGTCCAAACTTTCGCGGCTAGCCCCAAAATTTCTTGACCCGGCCCTCGCTAGCCGTGAAGAATGCAGGACCGTCGAAACTTGCCGGGCCCCCGGCGGTTTCATCTGAATCGGATAGTTTCGCCACGGCGGCGTTGTGTCCGAAACTTTCACAGGAGCCAGATTCGTATGAAGAGCACATGGTTGGTCGGCCTCGGTTTGACGTCGCTGTTCGCGTTCTGCGCGGTGGCGATCGCCGCGGACGAAGATTGTGAAAAGAAGAAGGACAAGGACGCCGTTGCCGTCGTCGCCGACGATGACTGCGAAAAGGACGGCGATTGCGAAAAGAAGGATCTACTCGCGGACGAAGATTGCGAAAAGAAGAAGGATAAGGACCTCGTCGCCGATAAGTGCAAGAAGGGCGATAAGGAAGATGGCGAGCTGCTCGCCGACGACGATTGCGAAAAGGACGGCAAGAAGAAGGAACTCCTCGCTGACGAAGATTGCGAGAAGAAGAAGGACAAGGACCTCGTCGCCGACAAGTGCAAGAAGGGCGACAAGGAAGAGGGCGAACTGCTCGTCGCTTAAGTGACGGCGTCGGCGAAACTCGCCGGCTCAATTCGAAACACGCTGACGGGGCGTCTCCAACTGGAGACGCCCCGTTTTTTTGTGGACTGCAGGAACCTCGGCGGCTGCGACCGGTTGTTCCGATTGCGCTGGGGCTGGGCGATGCTGCGAGGGGGTTGCGGCGCACAGGCTCGCGGAATTGCGGCGAGTACGGACTTGTCTGTCGATCTTTTCATTTGACTTCCGTCTTTCGATTCCAAAATCGTCGCGGCGAGTTGCCTCCTCGCCCATTTCGACACAGGTTTTGTTCAACGACTCACCGGTCGACCCGCCTCGGGCGACCAACACTCTTTTCTACTTTTCTTGTTTGAGGGCACCTCTGATGACGTCGAATCGTTGGACCGGTTTTGCGCTGCTGTCGGCCATGGCTTTGTGGATGCTGCCATGCGGCGTCGACCAAGCGGCCATGAACGCTTTCTCGACCGATGAAAAGCGTGAAGACGCTGATGGCCATTTCCTCGCCGATGAGGAGAAGGACGAAGATCACGGCAAGCTGTTCGTGAACGACGAGGAGAAAGACGACGACCATGGCAAGCTGCTGGTCAACGATGAAGAAAAGGATGACGACCATGGCAAGCTCTTCGCGAACGACGAAGAAAAAGACGATGATCACGGGAAGTTATTCGTCAACGACGAAGAGAAAGACGATGACCATGGCAAGCTGTTGGCCAACGATGAAGAAAAGGACGACGATCACGGCAAGCTGCTAGCCGACGAAGATCACAAGGATGGCGAGGGAGACAAGCACCTGCTCGTCAACGACGAGGAGGACAAGAAGGACGGTGAGCATGGCGAGTTGCTCGCCGATGAGGATCACGACGACGAAGAGAAGCACGTGTAGTGCGTGCTGATTTGGTTGGGGGGGCCGGCGTTCTCATGGAGGGCGCCAGCCTTCTTTTTTGCTGAGAGCTATCAGCTATGGGCTATTAGCTGTGGGCCAGACGCAGGCGTTTCTCTTCTGGCTAATAGCCAACAGCTTACAGCCTTAAGCTTCTTTCCCTCTCTCAATCGAGCTTTCGCCAATCTCCGTATTTTGCCATACTCCCGCCCCTTAAGACTTTGTGGGCGTTTGGGAGCAGTGGCGTGAAAATCTTCTTCTCCGTCGGCGAGCCGAGCGGCGACTTGCATGGCGCCAACCTCATTCGGGCGTTCCAGCGGCGGCACAGCGATTGGGAATACGTCGGCTACGGCGGCCCGCGGATGGCTGCCGCTGGTTGCACGCTTCACGCCGATCTCACGCAACTCGCGGTAATGTGGATCGCTCGCGTGCTGGTGAACCTCCACAAGTTCATCGGCTTGCTTATTCAAGCCGACCGCTACTTCCGCGACGAGCGTCCCGACGCCGTCGTGATGATCGACTACCCCGGCTTCAACTGGTGGATCGCGCGTCGCGCCAAGGCCCGTGGCATTCCGGTGATCTACTACGGCACACCGCAGGTGTGGGCGTGGGCGAGCCATCGCGTGAAGAAGATGCAACGCTTCGTCGACCACGTGCTGTGCAAGCTGCCGTTCGAAGAGCCGTGGTTTCGCGAGCGTGGTTGCAACGCGACCTACGTGGGGCATCCTTACTTCGACGAACTGCGGAATCGCACGCTCGATGAGCAGTTCGTTGCAGAGTTGGCGAAAGACGCGCGGCCGCTGGTGACGATTTTGCCCGGCTCGCGGACGCAAGAGGTGGAACTCAACACGCAGTCGTTCCTCAAAGCGGCGCGGTTGATTGCTGAGCAAGTTCCCGATGCACGGTTTGCCGTGGCGGCGTTCAAGGAATCGCAGGCCGAGACGATTCGCAAGTTCGTCTCTGAGGCGGGCGTGAAGGCGGAAGTTTACGTCGGCCGCACTCCGGAGTTGATTCACTCGGCGGCGTGTTGCCTGGCGTGCAGCGGTTCGGTGTCGCTTGAGCTACTCTACCACGCGAAGCCGAGCGTAATCCTCTACCAGATCTCCCGGTTCGGCTTCATTGTGCAGGAGCGGTATCGCCGCGTGCGGTATATCACGCTGGTGAATTTGCTCACGGCGAAGGAAATCGCTACGCCGCGGCCGGCGCACTTGTACGACGCCAACGATCCCGCGGATGCGCACGCACTGTTGCCGGAGTATCTCACGCGAACCGACAAGTCGGCGCAGCTTGCCGCGCATTGCATCGAATGGCTGACCGACGCCGACGCGCGGTGGCGTCGCGTCGCGGCGCTGCGGTTGTTGCGCGATCAACACGCGGGAGGCGGGGCCTCGGAGCGAGCCGCGGAGTACATCACGAACGTCTTAGCGTCGCACGAGGGCGGCAGCGTGACGGCCGGCAAGATTCCGCCGCCGCACATCCTGCAGCGCGGCGCGAAGCAGCGGCGCAACGCCTCGCCCCTGAACACGGCCATTTAGCCCCGACGCTCCCGGCGGGTGTCTGAATGCGTGCCACTGCTGGCTCGTCCAGCAGTGGGCGCCAAGTCCCCGCTTCGCACTGCTGGGCAAGCCAGCAGTGGCACACTGGGCGGGTTATAATGGTAAACCGCACGTTGCTGCGAACTTGCGCAGTAGTCTGTTGCGGCTCCACTCCTTCACGATCGCGCCATGCTGTTATCCGAACCGCCGCGAAGTCCGTACGACCTCCATTTCCGCCTCTTCGGCATTCCGATTCGCGTTCATCCCATGTTTTGGGTGATCACGATCGTGCTGGGAGTCGGTTCTGACGGCGTTCCGCCTGCGCAGTTGTTGGCGTGGACCGTCGTTGTCTTCGTCTCGGTCGTCGTCCATGAACTCGGTCATGCGTTCACACAACGGTACTACGGCGGTCGGCCGTGGATCACACTCTACGGCCTTGGCGGTCTGGCCGCTTGCGACGATTGCGATCGTCGGCCGTTGAGCCAAATCTTGATCTCGCTCGCGGGACCGGCCGCTGGATTCGCGTTGGCGGGCGTCTGCTTCGCGTCGGTGCGACTCTCGGGGAGGCAGATCGGCTGGGCCGCCCTCGATGAGATCGACATTACGGCAATGACGCTCCCGTTGCTCGGCAAGTTGCTCTACGTCGAGCCGTTGCCGTCTGAGTTCGGGAACTCATTCATTCTGCAGATGTTGTGGGTCAACATCGCCTGGGGCCTGATCAACTTGCTGCCGATTTATCCCCTCGATGGGGGGCGTGTGGCGCGTGAAATCTTCACATTGCGACATCCGCGCCGCGGAATCATCTGGTCGTTGCAGTTGTCGATGGCCGCAGCCATCTCGATGGGTCTGTTCGGCCTGTTCGAGTGGAGGTCGTTGTTCACGGCGATCATGTTTGGTTACCTGGCTTACTCGAATTACCAAACATTACAGGCGTACCGCGAAAATCGTTGGTAGATCGATCCGCAACGCGCAATGATTGATCAGCCAGGAATGTTTCAAACCGGAAGAATTAACCGCCAAGGACGCCGAGAGCGCCAAGGAAATGCGAAGAGCTTTGGAACCGCGGATGAACGCCGATAAACGCAGATGATGGAGCTTCTAGGCTTGTCATTAGCTCGTTTTATCTGCGTCCATCTGCGTTCATCGGCGGTTTCAGATCTCTTCCTTGGCGCTCTTGGCGGTTCCAATGAATTCGATGAGTGATACTTCGCCATCAGAGTCGCACGTTGCATCTCAGTTTGAGACTTGCGAACCGCAACAACATGTCGTGTTACTCGGCGCGAGTAACCTCTCGATCATGTTTCCAACGATCGTTGAATCGTTGCGCGCGATGTTCGCGCATCCAATCGAGCTTCATGTCGCAAAGGGTTTTGGGAGGTCGTACGGCCTGCATTCGAAATTTTTTGGAAAAAAATTTCCAGGAATTTTATCGAGCGGTTTATGGCCCGCGCTCAACCGCGCGCGACCGTTGCCGACGGTCGCGATCGTCGCCGACATCGGCAACGATTTGGCGTACGAAGCGCCGGTCGACAAGATCGTCGAGTGGGTCGAACGAGCGCTCGATCGCCTCGCGATTCATGACGCGCGCGTCGCGCTGAACAACCTGCCGATCGAGTCGTTGCGCGGCGTGGGGACGGCGCGGTACTACGCCTTCCGCGAGGTGTTGTTTCCGAACTGCAAACTGAGTCGCGGCGAGATCATCGACCGTGCGGAGCGACTCAGCGAACGGCTGTCTCAGCTCGCAGTCACGCGAGAAATCTCGGCGTTTTCTGCAGAACGGGGCTGGTATGGGCTCGACCCGATCCATCCGCGGCTGGCCTCGGCGGGCGAGATTTGGAGCCGCATGTTGGGCGCGCTCAGCAGCGTCGAAGGGATCGCTAAACTGGTGCGACCGAGCGCTGCGATGATGCTCACGTATCGCCGTTTACGAGCGCTCGAGTACGCGCATTTCGGCGTTGTGCGGCGCGCTGAACAACCGGCGCTGCGCTGCCTGGACGGGACGCGCATCTCAATCTATTAGCGCGCGATTTAAAGCGCGCGACGGAGCAATTCAAACGTCGCGCGCGAGCTCACACAGCGCATCAAATGTTGTTCACGCGCGGTCTCCATAACGCGCCGCGGATCGAAAATCCACAAAAAAGTGTTGCAGAAAAATAAATCCTGCGTACAAATACGACGAAGACATGGACGTGGCGTTGTCAACCATTGTTGAACGCAGTATTTAGTTGGGATGCAATCGGTTAACAGTTCGGGTAACCAAAGTTATTCGGATCGCAGAACGCGGCCATGCTCGATGAGAGCGCGATACGACTTGTCGCCCTGGAAGGGCGGCCGGTTTCTTTGGAAGGCGACGACGAACAAACTTCTCCTCACAGTTGACGAGAGACGCGTCGCCTAGACCTTTTTAAGGAGGAATGACTGTGGCCAAGAAGAAAGCTGCCAAGAAAAAGGCTGCGAAGAAGAAGGTTGCCAAGAAGAAGGCAGCCCCGAAGAAGAAGGTAGCCAAGAAGAAGACTGCCAAGAAGAAGGTAGCCAAGAAGAAGGCTGCGAAGAAGAAGACCGCCAAGAAGAAGACCGCGAAGAAGGCCTAGTTTCAACCTCGGTTGGAACCAACCTTTTCGCGCTTTGCGAATCGAGGGGTCGTTGCCCTTAGCGGGCAGCGGTCCCTTTTTTATTGCGCCTACGGAAACGGCTCCGTTTAGCCCCCGGCTCTTTAAGCTGGGGAGAATGGAACCACTGTGTGCCACTGCTGGCTCGCCCAGCAGTGCGAAGCGTTTACCCGGCGCCCACTGTTGGACGAGCCAGCAGTGGCACCCGAATTCGTCCGAAGTTCTACAGCACCGACAACGTCGGCAGCGGCGGGGCGCTGGCCCGGTCCATCGCCAGGTTCCGCACGATGTTGTAGGCGATCCGCTCGAAGTACGGCGCGCTCTCGATATCCGCCAAGTTGCCCGCCGTTTGTCCGGCGTCGCCCCGTTCGCGGATCGGAATCTGAATCGGCGCTTCGCCCAAGAACGGCACGCCCATCTCTTCGGCCTTCGCCCGCGCGCCGCCGTTGCCGAAGATGTCGTACCGCTTGCCGTTGTCGGGGCAGAGGAAGTAGCTCATGTTTTCGACGAGGCCGAGCACCGGGATGCTCACCTTGTTGAACATGGCGATCGCCTTCACCGCGTCGAGCAGCGCGACGTCTTGCGGCGTGCAGACGACGACGGCGCCGGTGAGCGGCAGGGCTTGCGACAGCGTCAGCGCGATGTCGCCCGTGCCTGGCGGCATGTCGATAATCAGATAATCGAGATCGCCCCAGGCCGTATCGCGGAGAAATTGCGTGATCGCACCGTGCAGCATCGGACCGCGCCAGACGACGGCTTCTTCCTTTGGCACGAGGAAGGCCATGCTCATCACCGGCATGCCGTTGCAGTCGACGGGCAGCAACTTGCCGTTCGAGACCATCGGCTGGCCAGTGAGCCCGAGCAGGTGCGGTACGCTCGGGCCGTAAACGTCGGCATCCATCAGGCCGACTTTCGCGCCGGCGCCTTTGAGGGCGATCGCGAGCGAGACGGCCATCGTGCTTTTGCCGACGCCCCCTTTGCCCGATCCGACCGCGATGACGCTCTTCGCGGTGAGGCCGATGGCGCCAATCGCTTCGGCGGGGCGCTGATGTTCGATGATGTCGACGACGACTTCCGGCGGGCCGGGGAGCTGTTGCCGCAAGCGATCGCGCAGTGCGTGTCGCGTCTCGCCCCACAGCATCGTCGAGTGCGTGGTGAGCGCGACCTGCACGGTGACTTTGCCGCCATCGACCGCGACGTTGTTCACTTGCCCCATCACGCCAAGCGGGCGGCCTGTCTCGGGATCGGGGAACTGCTCCACGATGGCGCGAGCTTGGGCGGGATCGATCGAATCGGCGGGCATGGCGGAATTCCTGGCAGAAAACGCGGCGACCTGCGTCGGTCGCGGGCGAATCTCTTACCATACCCGAGGCGCCGGCGTATTCCGAGCGGCCCAGCGCTTGAGATCTGCGCAAAAAAAAGCCCCTCCGCGAGTGGGGCAGCAACCCGCGGAAGGGTGTTCGCGCAGGGGTTAACCCACGCAAACGCTAAGTGTATCCTCAGCGGAGGCGGGATGCAAACAGTTGCCCGGCGAATTCTGGGCCGAAAACGCAACCCCTTGCCGGATAGTAAGTTTCGCCTTGGCTACATTTGCCGGGGATAGGGGGCGGAGTGCCAAGCAGCGTCGTCGAACTTCTGTGCGAATTGATTGCCCAGCCAAGCGTGAACCCGCGCCTGGCGCCCCCCGGTGCTCCCGAGGCGGGCGAGCATCGCATGACCGAGTGGCTCGGCCGCTTCGCCGCCGCGCAAGGTTGGCGGTGGGGGCTGCAGCCAGTCGAACCGGGCCGATCGAACTTCTTTGCGCTGATTCCGGGCGGTGGCAGCGATGTGCTGCTCTGGGAAGTCCACCAGGATACGGTGAGCGTCCAAGGCATGACGGTGCCCCCCTTTGAGGCCGCCGTACGCGACGGCCGCGTCTACGGTCGCGGGGCGTGCGATGTGAAGGGCTCGATGGCGGCGATGCTGGCCGCGCTTGTGCGCGTGGGTGCTCAGCCGGCTGAAGGTCGGCCAAGTATTTTGTTTGCCTGTGCAATCAACGAAGAGTGCGGCTTCAGCGGGGCGCGAGCCATTGCGGACTTCTGGCGCGGCGGCAGTGAGTATGGGGCGGCTGCCGAACCTGTTGCTGCGGGAGTCCCTCCCCTGGCCCCTCTCTTCAAGGGAGGGGGAGAGCTCTCGCTGCGCGAGATTGCTGCGTTGCGGCCGGCCGCCGCGCTCATTGCCGAGCCAACGGAACTCAATGTCGTCGTCGCCCACCGCGGCGTCGCGCGTTGGCAATGCACGGTGCATGGGCGGGCCGCGCATTCATCGCGGCCAGAAGAGGGCGCCAACGCCGTCTATGCGATGGCTCGCATCGTGCAACTGGTCGAGGAGTTTCACCGCGACACGTTAGCGTCGCGACCAGGCGATGCGATGTGCGGTCCCTCGACGGCCTGCGTCACCACGTTCCACGGCGGGGCAGGGCCGAACACGATTCCTGACTTAGCGGTGATCGACGTCGACCGTCGGCTCTGCCCCGACGAAACGCCGGAGGAAGCGTATCGCGAACTGACGGCGTGGCTCGACGCCCGCGCGGAGCTGGGCGAATGCCGCTTGGAGCATCATGCGCCGTGGATGCAGAGCCGCGGGTTGCACTTCGCGGCGAACCGCGCGTGGGCCGAGCAACTTGCCGGCGTCGTCCGGTCGACGGGCATCGAGAGCCGGCTAGTCGGCGTCCCTTACGGCACGAATGCGGCGTCGATCGCTGCGGCGGGCATTCCGAGCGTTGTGCTGGGGCCGGGGTCGATCGCGCAGGCGCACACGGCGGACGAGTGGATCGCGATCGAACAGTTGGAGCTGGCGGTCGAGATCTACTACCGCATCGCCTGCGGCATGTAGTACACGCACGCGGACGCGATCAACTCGCAGCGCACAAAATTAGCCCCCGGCAAGCTTGCCGGGGGCTAACGTTGATCTGATGCATCGCTATCCGATCGTGGTCGACTTAAAACACGTCGAGCACGAAGTGATGACCGCTGTGATACTTGGTGCGGTTCGGATAGTAGTTGTGCCACTTGCGGTTGTAGACCGGGATCCGCATTTCGGGCGGATAGCGGTAGTACAGGCTGTCGGCGCTGCGGTAGTACTCGCTACCCCAGAAGTTCTGGGGATAGTAGACGTAAGGGTAGTGATAGAAGCGATTCCAGTCCTGGGTCGTGTACGTGCCGCCCCAATTCTGACCGTAGGCCTGCTGGGCCTGAGCGTTGTCGGCAGCGCAGAACGTAGCGCACCCGACGCCGACGCACGCGGCGAAAAGAATCTTGCGAAGCATGAAAATCCCCCCTTCGCTTATGGCGGCGCGAGCCCGTGCAGGCGGACTCCAGCGCGTAAAAGCGTTATGGGGAGAATCGGCACGCCAAGCGGCGACGGTTGAGGGAATATCCGGCAGAACCGGTATAAACGGACCACAGCGCAGCCGGCGGAACATGCTAGCGGGCCAGGGGGAACGCACGTTCTAATGGGCTACTCTGCCGCATCCGGCCGTTCCGCGCGATCCTGCACCACCGAGACCTTCACAATGTCATTGCTTCGCTGCACCGTCGTTGCTTGCGCGATACTGTCACTCGCAGTTACAGGCGATGTCGCCCACGCTCAAACGGCGACAGCGGAGAAACCAAAACCCGCGGAAGCGAAGCCGGCGCCGCCGGTCGACATGGGGGCGATCTCCAAGCTTCACTGGAACAATCGCGTCACGGCGTTTCGGCAGCAGAACGAGCAGTTGCAGTTCGTGGTGCTGCTGGGCGACAGCATCACCGAAGGGTTTGAAGTCGCGAAGTACTTCCCGGGGCGTCGCGTGTTGAACCGCGGTATTAGCGCCGACATGATCGGCAACGACCTGCCGGCCGACGACAATCGCGGCGTGCTGAAGCGGCTCGACGAATCGGTCTTCAACTGCGCCGCGACCGACGTGTTCCTGATGATCGGCATCAACGACCTCGGCTCCGGCCACACCCCCGACGTGATGGAGCAGGGCTATCGCGACATCTTGCAGCAAATCAAAACGAAGACACCGCAGGTGCGCGTCCATGTGCAATCGCTGCTGCCGACGCGCGACCGTTATGGGAAGCACAACGCCAATGTGCTCGACTTCAATAACCGGCTCAAGAAGCTGGCGGAAGAGTTTGGCTACGACTACGTCGACGTCCACGCCCTCATGGTCGACGACAAGGGTGAACTGAAGGCCGACTACACCGGCGACGGCCTGCACCTCAACGAGGCAGCGTACAAAGCGTGGCAGGCTGAAGTCGCGCGGCTCATGAAGTGGTGAGGGGTGAGTGAATGGTGACTTGTGATCGGTTAGGAGGGCCTCGCCACTTCCTTTTTCTAGTCACCAGTCACCAGTCACCAGTCACCAGTCACCAGTCACCAGTCACCAGTCACCAGTCACCAGTCACCGATCACTAGTCACCGATCACTAGTCACTTTCTTCCTACCCTGGCAACTTGCCTTCAATCAGTTCGTCTTCCCAGGTATCCATCAGCGGCCAGTCGATCGCGCAGGTGCCGAAGTCGGCCATGTGCTGGTAACCTTCAAGCCGCGCGATCGTCTTGTCGATCAGCGCGTTGTCTTTCTTGAAGACCGGCCCGTGGCTCGGCAGGAGCCACTTCACGTCGCTTGCCTTGATGCGCTCAAGCGACTTGATGAAGTCGGCGATACTGCTGCCGTGGTGAGCGTCGATCGCCCCCACGCAGCCGTCGCGGAACAGGTTGTCGCCCGAGAAGAGCAAGTCGCCCATGCGGAAGCTGAGCTGCCCGTCGGTGTGGCCGGGGGTGTGCCAGACTTCGAGTTCCAGCTTGCCGACTTTGATGACGTCGCCGTCGTTGACGCGGTTCTCGACCACCACCGGCGGCATGTCGAGATCGATCCCTTGAGCGTCGATCAGGGCAAACGTCGCCAGACGGTCTCCCTTTTCCAGCATGTCGGCCGCCGTCGGGTGGGCGGTGACGGTCGTTTTGAGCATCTGCTTCACCTTCGCCAGACCCTGGATATGGTCGACGTCGGCGTGCGACGCGATGAGCGTCTTGCACTTGCTGAAGGGGAAATCGAGCTCGCGGATCAGTTCGACGCACTCGTCGACGGCGTCTTCGTAGCCGATATCGAGCAGCGTCCACTCCGACTCATCGTAAATCAGGTAGACGCTGCAGCCGATGCGGCGCCGCGCCTGGTGATTGAGCTCGATGACGTGAGGGAACAGGGGGGTACGTGGGAGCATCAGATCCGAGGCTTGCAGGGCAGGGGGACTTGGAGCGAATCAGCCAAATTCTACGGGGGCTGGTGGGCGGTGTGCAACCATCGCCGGAATGGGGGCGAAACGGGGGCTGTTGGGCATTCGTATGAGGAATTCGCCAAGCGGCGCAACGCGAACGCAACGCCCATTTAGCCGCGGGCGGTAGCCCGCGCGGCGGCGCGAACCTCTCCCGCCGCGAGCGGACGGGGCTAAATGGCCGGGTTGGAGTTGAGAATCTGTGCCAGCCCCTCGCGGTAGTTGGGGTATTGGAGGGCGAGGCCCTGCGTCGCCATCCACTTGCGTAGTTTGGCGTTGCTCACCCGGCGATCGGCGCCGGCCCGGGCGGCGGCGGGGGAATCGGCCGGCGGCGTCGTGAACTGCGGCGGCGGGGCGCCGATCAAGCGGGCCGCCTCGGCGTAGTACTCGCCGCGCACTGCGGGGACGCCGTCGCTGACGCAGAAGAGGTGCGGGCTGTCCGCTTCGTTGCGGTCCGCCAGCCAGCGGTCGATCGCGACGACGATTCGCGCGGCGTCGTCGACATGGATGAGGTTCAGCCAGCCCGCGCTCGGGGCTGCGATCGGTTCGCTCGCCCGCAGCCTGTCGAGATACGGCACGCGGCCGGGGCCGTAGATGCCGGCGAGGCGGAGAATCGCGCTCCGTCGGCCGAGCGGGTGGGCTCGCAAGATTTCTTCCGCGGCAAGCGACGCCTTACCGCCGTCGCGGTGCGGCGCGGTCGGCGTCGTTTCATCGACCCACCCGCCGCCCGCGGTGCCATAGACGCCGGTGGTGCTGATGTAGATCACGCGGGTGACGCTCGCCGGCAACGCGGCGAGGACGTTTTGCAGGCCGTCGGCATAGACGGAGTGGATGTCGGGTGCGGCCGTGCGATCGTAGCCGACGGCGTAGAGGAGCGACTCGGTTGGAGCGCCCATGTGCGAACTTACTTCGCGGAGCCACCCGAGCGTTTCCGGCTTGGTGACATCGGCTTGTGCGGTGAGCGTCCTGGCAACGAACATCGCTTCCGTCGGATCGTCGCGACGGGTGCTCGCCCAAGTATGGTCGCGTTGATCGCGCCAGAGATTGGCGACGCGACTGCCGAGGTAGCCAAGGCCGAAGATGATTCGCGTTGCCCGCAACCTTGTGCTCCGAAATCGTTAGCCGCGAAAAGTCGCAGAGGTCGCAAAATAAATACATGCTCATCGGAGTACCGAAGAGCATGCCACCCAATGCTCGTACTTTTTTCGCGTCTTCTGTGTCTCTTCGCGGCAAAAACGCATTTACTAATCAATCGAGTCGGGCAGTTCTTGGTTCTTGGCCCCGGCTTCGAGGTACGCCGTCAGCATGATCTGCGCTGCCAGCTGATCGAGCCGCTCCTTGCGTCGTTTCTTCGTCAGCCCGGCGCCCAGTAGCATCTCTTCCGCTTCGGCGCTCGTGTAGCGCTCGTCAAAGTACTCCACCGGCACGCCGGTCAGCTTCGTCAGCCAATCGCCAAAGTTGCGGGCTTCCAGCGATTTCTGACTCTCGCCGCCGCTGAGGTGCACCGGCAGCCCGACGACGAACCGCCCAATCCGCTCTTCCTTGGCGAGCGCCCGAAAGTAATCGGCATCGAGCCGCTCGCTCCGCCGGCTGTAGGTCTCGTACGGCCCCGCGATGCCAACGGACAGATCAGCCGTCGCGATGCCGATGCGCACGGTGCCGTAGTCGATGCCAGCGATGCGTAGCGAGGGGGGCATGGTGATGTCGTGATCGGTGATCAGTGATCAGTGATCGGTGAGAACTTCTGCAATTCCCGATCACGGATCCCCGAGTACCAGTCACCTTACAAATACTCCTTCCAGCCCTTCGCTTCCAACAACTTCACCACTTCGCGAACCGCCTCTTCATCATTCTTGTTCGCCACCAGCGTCGCGTCGGGCGTATGAACGACCAAGCAATCCTTCATGCCAATGGTGACAACCAAGTGCTTGTCATCAGTGCGGACGATCGTCCCCGTCGTGTTGATGCCGACATGCTTGCCGACGATCGTGTTATCAAAGCGGTCGCTGCCGGCGAGGCGGGAGATCGATTGCCAACTGCCCAGATCGTCCCAATCGTAGGGCGCTTCGATGACCGCGACGTTCTTGGCGTGCTCCATCACCGCGTAGTCGATCGAGATTCCTTTGATCGCCGTGAACTCGCGATCAAAAACCTCTTGCTGCTCTGGCGTCCCCCACGCGGCGCCGATCTTTTCGAGATGGGCGAGCATCTCTGGCTGCCGCTCCTTGAGAGCCGTGAGGATCGTCTTTGCCTTCCAAATGAAGATGCCGGAATTCCAGAGGTAGTCGCCTGAGTTGACGTACTCGGTCGCTGTGGCGTGGTCGGGCTTCTCGCGGAACCGCTTCACGACGAATGTTGGCGCCGCTTCGTCGTGGATGTCGATTCGCGACCCGCGTTGGATGTAGCCGAAAATTTCCGCCGGGTAGTTCGGCCGAATGCCGAAGGTAACGATCTGGTCGGGCGTCTTCTTGATGAGCGTCACCGCCTGGCGGATCGAATCCTGAAAGCGGCTGGCGTTGCGAATGACATGGTCGGCCGGCAGCACCGCCATGATCGCGTCGGGATCTTGCTTCGCCACGAGCAGCGCCGCCAGGCCGATGCAGGGCGCCGTGTCGCGCTTGCATGGTTCGCCGACGAGCGAAGTTTCCGGAAGTTCCGGCAACTGTTCGCGCAGCGCCGGGATGAGCCGCTGGTTGGTGACGATGAGCGTTTGCGCCGGCGTCACGAGGTCGCCGAGGCGATCGACCGTTTGGCGGATCATCGTCTGTTTGCCGACGAGCGCGAGGAGCTGCTTGGGCATGTCGGCCCGGCTAGCAGGCCAGAAACGCGTGCCGGCGCCGCCGGCCATGATTACTGCGTGGAGCATAGGGGGAGTCGTGATCGGGGATCAGTGACTGGTGATCGGGAGTAGCCGCCGGTCAACGACCGGCCGGAGCAGTATTGTAAAGGATTTACGATTTGGGATTTATGATTTCTGACGCGAGCATGCGGAGCGGTGGCTCGCCGGCACATCATAAGTGAGAAATCGCGGAGCTTGAATTGGGACGCTCCGGCGGGCCGTTGACCCGCGGCTACTGGTGGAGCGCCGCTTGCAGGGCTTTCGCGGCCGCTTGCGGGTTGGGGGCGGCGGTGACTGCCGATGCTACTGCGACGCGGCGGAAGCCGGCCGCTACCACGTCGCCGACGTTCTGCTGGGTGATTCCCCCAATCACGAACGCCGGTAGTCGGATCTCCGCGGCGACTTGGCGGACGAAGTCGAGTCCCGGAAACGCATCAAACAATTTGGTCTGCGAAGGGAACGTCGGCCCAACGCCGAGGTAGTTGGCGCCATCGAGCACCGCCGCGCGGGCTTGCTCGATCGAGTGGGTCGAAACGCCGATCAACTGCCGCGGGCCGACGATCGCACGGGCGTCTTTCACCCGCATGTCGTCTTGGCCAAGGTGGACGCCATCGGCTCCGACGATCGCCGCAACGTCGGGGCGGTCGTTGATGATGGCGAGCGTCTTTATCCCCCTCCCTCGAAGGGAGGGGCCAGGGGAGGGATTCAATTCACCGCTGTTGCTCGCCTCTCGCTGACCGGCCGCCGCCACCAGCCGCCGCCCCCGTGCGATCAACTCGCGGTCGTCGAGCCGCTTATCGCGCAGCTGAATCACACCCACCCGCGCGGCGATTAGCTGATCAACCAACGCCGCGAACGCCGGTTCCGAATCGCACCCGTCGACCAGCACATAAAGCCGCGCGTCGCCCAGCCGCTCGTTCGCGTCCACCGTCCGCCCCACGGCCGCTTCGAGCGTGTAGAGCCAGTACCGCAGCCGCTCGAACTCCGCCGCCACGGCCGGCAGCGACACCTTCGAAAACTCCTCCAGGCTCCGCAGCGACTGCTTCACCCGCTCCAAACTGGCAATGCACACCTCCCAAGCATCGCGGCGGGTCGCCTCGCTTGGCGTCGAAACGGTCGTGCCGACGTCGGACCGAGTGTCGCGGGCGGCATGCCGCTCCGGCAGCGGCAACTGCGAGCCAGCCGCCGCCAAGTCGTGCCGCAGCTGTTTGAACTGCTCGGTGAGATGCCGGTCGTCGAGGACGAACCGCACGTAATCCTCGACGACGCGCAGCCCCTCGGCGGCCCGGTTGAGGGAGGCGTCGAGGATGCGGATGGGGGCGGAGTCGGACATTACTTCATATATAGCTGAGGCGGTTGGGCGCCGGGCGGCGGCGAAAAACTGAAATTGCTGGCGCCGGGGGCGGGACGCCCCGGCTCGCTGAGGGCGGGGAATTCTCGCTGGAAACCGACCTCGCCGCTTGCCGGCATTATCGTTATCTTCCCCTTCTTCCCACGGCGAAAGGTGTCGTGCCGCCGCCGCGTGCGCACGATGGCGTTCCGCACGGCACAATCGCACCCCGTAAGTACCAGATCGACGCACGCTAAACCCGTACGCCCCATGTGGTTGCCTTGATTGGGCCGCCCCGCGGGCTAGACTTTCACACCGCAGTTGCCGACGAGTCGGGGGATCACGCACTTTTAAGTGACGGAGATACCCTCGGCTCGCGGTCCGCGGGTGAGCGACGGCAGGAGACGAACACCGATCGTGCCGCAGCCCAAACTCCACTGGTCGGCTTATCTCTGGCCGGGCCTTCCGCAACTCTGGATGCGGGGGTCTTGGGTCGGGTTGACGCTGGCGGTAGGATTTACCGCGCTGGTCAATGCGCTCGCGGCGACGACCTTCGTCTGGGACGAATGGTTGCCGGTGCGAATTCGTTGGATCGCGCTCGGGGCGGCGGGAGTGATTTGGCTCTTGGCGTGGCTCGAAGGGCGAGCCGACTGGCGTCGACTCGTGTCTGAACTGTCGGCTGGCGAAAACGCAGCCGTCAGCCCGGACGAGCGGTCGGATGTTTGGTTTCGCGAAGCTCAGGCGGCGTACCTCGCGCACGACTGGGTTTCGGCCGAGCAGACGCTGCTAAAATTACTGAAGCAAGACCCGCGCGACGCGGAGGCCCGCCTGATGCTGGCCACCCTGTTGCGACATGAACAACGAACGGATGCGGCCGTCGAGCAACTCAATCGGCTGGAGTTGCTGGAAACGGCCGAAGCGTGGCGACACGAGATTGCGCAAGAGCGTGAACGAATTCGTTCCGCTAGCGTAATACCAGAAGACAAGATTTACGAATTACCGACTCAGGAAGAGTCGACCAAGACAATCGCCGATGCGTCAGTCGGGAAGATCGCTGCCTAAGCCCCAATGATCAACCGCCGCCGACGCATCGGCTAGGGACCACACCAGGGGAGGTAAGGGCTATGTACGAACGGTTTACAGACCGCGCCCGCAAGGTGATGCAGCTCGCCAATCAAGAGGCGCAGCGCTTCAATCACGAATACATCGGCACCGAACACGTGCTGCTGGGCCTCATCAAAGAAGGTTCCGGCGTCGCTGCCAACGTGCTGAAGAACCTCGACGTCGATCTGCGCAAGATCCGCCTCGAGGTCGAGAAGCTCGTCCAGTCGGGACCAGACATGGTCACCATGGGCAAGCTCCCGCAGACGCCGCGCGCCAAGAAGGTCATCGAATACTCGATGGAAGAGGCCCGGCATCTGAATCACAACTACGTCGGCACTGAGCACATCCTGCTCGGCCTCCTGCGTGAGCAGGAAGGGGTCGCCGCGCAAGTCCTGATGAACCTCGGGCTCAAGCTCGAGGAAGTCCGCGAAGAAGTTCTCAACCTGCTGGGCCACGGCCTGGAAGGCGAAGAGAGCGGCGGTCGCGGCCGCGCCGGTAGCGGCGGAGGTCAAGGTGGCGGTGGCGGCGGCGGCGAAGGCGGGGAAGAACGCGAACGGGGCAAGACCTCGAAGAGCAAGACGCCCGCGCTCGACAGCTTCGGCCGCGATCTCACCGAACTCGCCCGGCAGCGCAAGCTCGACCCGGTCATTGGTCGTGAGAAGGAAATCGAACGGGCGATCCAGGTTCTCTGCCGTCGCACCAAGAACAATCCGGTGCTCCTCGGCGAAGCGGGCGTCGGCAAGACGGCCATCGTCGAAGGGTTCGCTCAACGCGTCGTCGACGGCAACGTGCCGGAGATTCTGCTCGATCGGCGGATCGTGGTCCTCGACTTGGCGATGATGGTCGCCGGCACGAAGTACCGCGGTCAGTTCGAAGAGCGGATCAAGGCGGTGATGAACGAAGTTCGTCGCGCGAAGAACACGATCCTGTTCATCGACGAGCTCCACACGCTCGTCGGGGCGGGCGGCGCCGAGGGCGCCATCGACGCCTCGAACGTGCTGAAGCCGGCCCTCGCCCGCGGCGAGATCCAGTGCATTGGCGCCACGACGCTCGACGAATATCGCAAGTACATCGAAAAGGACTCGGCGCTTGCTCGCCGGTTCCAAGAGGTGATGGTCGAGCCGACTACCGCCGAAGACACGGTGAAGATTCTCGAAGGTCTCCGCGACCGCTACGAGGAGCATCACCGCGTGCAGATCACCGACGACGCGATTGCCGCGGCCGTCGAGCTGTCGAACCGTTACATCACCGGTCGTTGCTTGCCGGATAAGGCGATCGACGTGATCGACGAATCGGGCGCCCGCGTCCGGCTCAAGAGCATGTCGAAGCCGCCGAATCTCAAGGAGATCGACGAGGAAGTCGAACAGCTCAACCGCGAGAAGGAAGAAGCGGTCGCCAATCAAGACTTTGAGAAGGCGGCGAGCCTCCGCGATCGGGCCGACAAGCTCAAGAAGAAGAAGAACGACATCACCCGTCAGTGGCGCGAGAAGTCGCGTGAGAACGGCGGCGTGGTGGACGAGGAAGTCATTGCCGAGGTCGTCTCGAAGATGACAGGCATCCCGCTCACGCGGATGACGACCGAAGACACGATGCGCCTCATGCAGATGGAAGACGAGCTTCACAAGAAGGTCATCGGCCAGCATGAAGCGATCAAGGCGATCGCCAAGGCAGTGCGTCGCAGCCGCAGCGGGTTGCAAGATCCGAAGCGGCCGACCGGCACGTTCGTCTTCGCCGGCCCGACCGGCGTCGGCAAGACGTTGCTCGCCAAGGCGCTGGCCGAGTTCATGTTCGGCGATGAGGAAGCCCTCATCCAAATCGACATGAGCGAGTACATGGAGAAGCACAACGTCAGCCGATTGATCGGGGCGCCCCCCGGATACGTCGGCTACGAGGAAGGCGGCCAGCTCACCGAGCAGATTCGCCGTCGTCCGTACGCGGTGGTGCTGCTCGACGAAATCGAGAAGGCGCACCCCGAAGTCTTCAACATGTTGCTCCAGCTCATGGAAGAAGGCCGACTGACCGACAGCTTTGGTCGCAGCGTCGACTTCCGCAATGTGGTCCTCATCATGACCACGAACGCGGGCGCCGAAGCGATCAAGAACGAATCGGCGTTCGGCTTCCAGAAGCCGGACGACGACGCCGGGTACGACAACATGAAGCGTCGCGTGACCGATGAAATCGAGAAGGTCTTCCGTCCCGAATTCATCAACCGCGTCAACGACATCATCGTGTTCCACCACCTGACGACCGTCGACCTGAAGCAAGTGGTCGATCTCGAATTGGCCAAGGTTCGCAAGCGTCTCAACGAGAAGGGCCTCGTGCTCGAACTCGCCGACGAGACGAAGGAATTCTTGATCAAGAAGGGTTCGAACACCGACTACGGCGCCCGTCCGCTGCGTCGCGCGATCGAATCGTTTATTGAAGATCCGTTGGCCGAGGAACTGCTCAAGGGCGAGTTCAACGGCAAGGACACGATTCGCGTCGGCGTGAAGACCGTGGCCGACAAGAAGCAACTCGTGTTCGAGGGGCTGAAGCTGCGGGGCGACGCTCCGGAGCCAGTCGGCGCGGGAGTCGGCGGCAAGGACGAACCCTCGTCCGACGATGCCGAGTAAGCGAAAGCAATCGAAATGGCGAGCCGCCGGGTTCACCCCGGCGGTCTTCCCAAAGTTCGATCGATACCAACAAAACAGCCCCGACCTAGCTAGGCCGGGGCTGTTTTCGTTTGCGGCGTAAATATGCGCGTCAGTCGTCGAAAATCAAACCAATACGTACTCACTCCTCTGGAGCAAAGCTCTCCGCCTCGACGACCTGCACCACGAACGCAAACCGCGTGGAGTTGAGCTTAGGAGTACTATCAGGGGACGTCGAAACTTCCTCCGTGGTAAATATGCCTTCCTCGCTGCCTCGGTGCACCTTGCGAGTCGGAGGCATTCCACCGCCACCTTCCATTCCGCGTCCCGCCGGCATTTCCATGCCATTACCCATTTCGGTTCCGGCAATCACCGAGTTCGCCGTGCCGAGCACCATGAAATGCCCAATCGGCGCCGCAAGCGAGCCGTTCATTTCGCAAACGGCGCCCCCGTTTTCAATCGTCAGATGCATGTCGACCAGCGAACGGTTGTCGGCGGTTGCCGACAGGTCGCCGTTCAGAATCATTCGCATTGGCTGCTCGAACAGCACGGCGGGGACTTGCGTGGAGAACGGCACCGCGCCGGCGTTCTCTTCGACTGAGATCGACGTTGCCGTCTGGGCGACGAGACGTGGGACTTGGATGCCAAGTTTGTTAAGCGATGTGAAAACCGTGTCCGGCAGATATTCGTCTGGTACGTCGAAGTCCGGCGCATCGTCGGCAATCCAGTACACCCGCAGCATCAGCGTTCGCCGCGGGGAGGCCTGTTCCTTCGGTGCGAAGGCGCTGACCGGCGGCGCCGAGAAGCCGTCCCGGCCCGCGACGGCGAGGTCTTCGAGTTTGATCACCAACTGCTCGACCTGCGGCAGCGCCTCGGCTTTGCCGAAGACGATCAGCCCGTTGGAAGCTTCGTCGATCGCAATCCGGATTGGCTGCGTGCCGATGAGTAGTTTGATTTTGTCGGCGGCGGCGTCCGCGGACGTGTTCTTCATCTGGAAGACGCGGACCTCGGCGTCTGGAAGCGGCGGCAGATCGGGCGTCGCGCTGCTCTGCTTGTATTCATGAATCACCTCGCCGATGAGTTGCTTCGTCTTGGCGAGTTCCGCCTTCGTGTCGTCGAGTTCCTTTCGCATCGACCCGATGACGACTTGCTCGTAGGGCTGCTCGACGGCGACCGTCGAGTCGACGAACGCGGAGCTGATTCCGGTTGAGCCTTCGTCCGTTGCCGTCGACCGTTTGGCCACCGCTCCGAACGGATCGGCTTGCTTCGGGGCGTCGACCTTGGTTTCGTCGGCTGCGACGGGGCGTGCGACGACTAGCACTCCTACGGTGAACAGGCCCCAGAGCCATTTCGTCGATGATGAAAAGTAAACCATAGCGTGTTATTTAACCTCCAATGAGTTCTTGGTACTTGGCTTCCAACTCTCGCTGCCGTTGCATGCGACGGTCGGCGTCAGTGGTCGAGTAAAACTGCACGATCGTGACTTCGGGCGATTCGCTGGCGATGGGAATCGCGATACCGTCGACGCCGGCCGTGAACCGGGCGACGGTTTGTGTTTTGACTTGTTCCCGCGGTTGCGCGGGCTCTTCTAGCCCCGGGCTTCGCCCGGGGGCGCCGTCGCGTTGGGCAACGTTGTGCGGCGTGGTAAGCGACCCCCGGGCGGAGCCCGGGGCTAGGGGGAGGATCCGCCACGCGATGGTGGCGACAATGGCGACGCTCGCGGCGACGGCGAAGCTAGCCGTCAACAACCGGCGTTGGCGCTGTTGTTGCGTCGCCGCGGCGATCGAGTCGCTCAGCGCCGTTTGCAGCGTTGCCGGCGCCACCGGGTTCTTCGCAACTGACGACCGCAATGCCGCATCAATCCACTGCTGCTGCGCCACCGCATCGCGGCAGGCCGCACAATTCGCCAGATGCGCTTCGAATCGCAGCGCCGCCTCGCCCGCGAGTTCGCGGTCAAGGTAGTCGTCCAGCGACGTGCATTCGTTCTCGAAAGATTCGTTCATCGCCATGTTCACTGAAAAAGCGCGGAGTGGTTAAGTTTCCGTTCGCACCCCGCGGAGTTCGTCGTCAATTGGTTTCAACCGCTCCCGCATCGTCCGCCGCGCGAGCGACAGGCTCGCCCGCAGCGCTTCGACCGAAATCTCCAGCACCTCGGCCGCTTCTTCGTTCGAGAGCTGTTCGATCGTCACCAAGTGAATCGCCTGTCGCTGCCGCGGCGGCAGCGCGTCGAGCGTCGCCAACACCGCGTCTACGGTTTCTTGTTGTTCGAGTCGCCCCGCGGCGCCAAGCGCCGAGCAGGCCGGTTCCGCGTCCAACTCCGCCGTCGGCCGGGCCGTGCGGAGGCCGTCGCGGTGGAGGTTGGTCGCGATCCGCAGCAACCAGACCCGCGCGGCCGCCGGCTCGCGGAGTTTCGCCCGCTGCCGCCACCCGCGGAGGAACGTTTCCTGCGTGAGGTCTTCCGCTAGCTGGGAGTTGCGAACCAACCGCAGGGCGTACCGGTAGACGACGTCGGCATGCACTGCCAGCAGTTCGTCCACAGCGGTCGCCCCCCTCGTTCCCTGCAGGTCGGCGCCGTCGGCAGTCCCGTCCGCCGCCGGCGGGTTCGAATCCCAGCCTGCTATAAGTGAAAGACGAAGCTGGCGGGGGATCGTCAAAGGGAAATTGGTGAAAAGAGAAATCTGTGCTGTGTTCGAAGCTTCGTTCGCATTTCTAGCCCCGGGCTCCGCCCGGGGGTCGGCTTGAAGTAGAGGCGACGTTCCATGGGGTGGTGCGCCACCCCCGGGCGGAGCCCGGGGCTAGGGAAAACATGCCGCCGCATCTTACGCCTTTTGCCACGCCAGCCAAAATATTTCGCCCCGCAGGGTTTGCTCAAGCGGAATGGTTTGCCAAGTCGATTCCTTCCCAAGGGATGGTCCCCGGAGCCGGCGCGCGCCCGCGCCGGGCGATCAAGGCAAGTCAGCTCCAGAGACGGCGAGCGAACGATGTCGACCGGCACACTACCGACGAACGATCAGCTAAGCCGCGGCCCGCTCTGGCGGGTCAGCGAGGGGATCGCCGATTTCGGCGCCGTCGTCATCCGCATGATCGAAGGGCTCGGCGATCTGACGCTCTTCGCCTGGAGCGCCTTCCTCTGGATGGTCAGCCGTATGCCGCGGCGTGACACGCTCATCAACAACATGTACGCCATCGGCGTGCAAAGCCTGCCGGTGGTCGCGATCATCGGCGCGTTCACTGGCATGGTGCTGGCGGTGCAATCGTACACGCAGTTTCGCAACTTTGGGCTCGAAACCCAACTCGGCGGCGTGATCAACAAGTCGATGTTCCGCGAACTCGGGCCGGTGCTCGCCGCGACGATGCTTGCCGGCCGCGTCGGCAGCGCGATGGCGGCGGAACTCGGCACGATGCGCGTCACTGAGCAAATCGACGCCCTCTCGGCGATGGGCGCTAACCCGATTCACTACCTCGTCGTGCCGCGGTTCATCGGCTGCCTGACGATGATCCCCATCCTCACGATCATGGCGATGTTCATGGGCGTGATCGGCGGCGCCTACTACTGCATTCAATTCCTTGGCATCGACTACCACTACTACCGCACGAACTCGCAGCGGTTCGTCGAAAACTGGGATCTGTTTTACGGCGTCGCCAAAAGCGTCGTCTTCGGCGCCGTGATCGGTATCATCAGTTGCTACCGCGGCTTCAACTGCCTGCCAGGCGCCGAAGGCGTCGGCCGCGCTGCGACGACCGCGTTCGTTTACTCGTTCGTTTCGATCATCATCCTTGACCTGTTGGTGAGCATCGTGCTCGATCAGATCTACCTTTCGATCTGGCCGGTGGCGCCATCGTTGTTTGGAGCTTAGGAGGAAAGAGGGTTCGGGGTTCAGGGTTCAGCAGAAGCGGCCAATTTGCATTTTTGCCGAACCCTGAACCCCGACGCCTGAACCCTACGCCATGGTTTCCGCTTCACCCTTAATCGACCTCCAAAACCTCACCGTCCGTTTCGGACGGCAGACGGTGCTGCGCGATGTTTCGATTAGCATTCCTGCTGGTCAAACGCTCGCGGTGATCGGCGAGAGCGGGTGCGGCAAGACGGTGCTCCTCAAGACGATCATCGGGCTCGTCGCGCCGACCGGCGGCGCCGTGGAGTTCGATGGCCGGCAGTTCAGAACGCTGCCGGAGCGTGAGCTCGCCGCTCAGCGGACGCGGTTCGGGTTCGTGTTTCAGAATGCGGCGCTCTTCGACAGCATGACCGTCGCCGAGAACATCTTGTTCCCGCTGAAGCAGCACCGCGAAGATAGTGCCGCCGACCAGGAGCGAGCGATGCATTCGCTGCTAACCGAGGTCGGTTTGCCGACGACAGTGCTCAAAAAGTACCCGGCGGAGCTCTCGGGCGGCATGCGGAAGCGCGTCGGCTTGGCCCGCGCCCTGATCATGCGGCCCGAGGCGGTGCTCTACGACGAGCCGACCACCGGCCTCGACCCGATTATGAGCGACGTCATCAACCAACTGATGATGCGCACGCGCGACAAGTTTGAAGTCACCAGCGTCATCGTCACGCACGACATGAATACAGCGCGCAAGGTGGCCGACCGGGTGGTGATGCTCTACCCGCTCAGCCGGTTGCAGCCCAACGAATCGCAAATACTTTTCGACGGCCCCCCCAGTGAACTTGATAAGTCGACCGATCGACGCATCACGCAGTTCATCCATGGCGAGGCGGGCGATCGCATGACGGAACTCGCAGAACAAGCAGGAGGATAGGCCAACGGCCGTCAGCTATCAGCTATTAGCCAGAGGAGCCTCTTCCAATTGCTCCGCTCTGGCCGACAGCCGGTAGCCAATAGCCGACAGCTCCCAACATGAACGAACGCACCAAACAATTTCGCGTTGGTCTTGTCGTCTTTTTCTTCATGCTGATTTGCAGCATTCTCGTCGTGCTGAACAGCGACTTCTCGGCGTTGCCATTCCACGATACGTACAAGGTGAACTTGCTCGTCGACGAAGCGCCAGGCGTGGCGCCGGGGACGCCAGTGCGCCGGCGCGGCTTGCCGATTGGTCGCGTCGCCAACGTCGAGGATACCGACACTGGCGCCCTCATCACGATGGAAATCCAAGACGGCAAGCACATCAAGTCGAACGAACTTGGCCGTATCCAAACCTCGCTCGTCGGCGACGCGGTGATTGAGTTCATGCAAGTTTCGTCGCCGATCGGCGCCGCGACCGTCGCGCCTGAGGCCACGGTGAAGGGGAAGTACGTCTCCAATCCGATGGACATGATGGCCGACATGCAGGGCGACTTGAAGCAAACGATCATGTCGCTCGGCGACGCCGGCAAAGAAGTCGCGGAACTGGCTGATCGTGTGAACCAGGTTCTCGGCGAGAACGACATGCAGCGGGTCAAACATCTTGTCGAGTCAGCCGACCAGGCGATGCTGCAGTTCTCGCAAGTTACCGCCAACCTGAACGACATCGTCGGCGACCCGATCCTCAAGCAACAACTCAAGGATGGCCTCGCGCAGTTGCCGAGCCTCGTGGGCGACGCGCGGGCGATCATGGGCGCTTTGCAAGGAGCGCTCCGCTCTGCGGATGAAAACCTCAAGAACCTGCAAGGCCTCACCGGCCCGCTCGGCGACCGCGGCACGGCGATCGTCGCCACGCTCGAGCAAAGCGTGCGCAATCTCGAAGAACTCCTCGGCCAAGTGGCGCAACTCACGCGCAACGTCAACAACAGCGAGGGGACCGTCGGTCTGCTGATCCACGATCGGCAGATTTATGACAACCTCAACCAAACGATCGCTCAAGCGAACGCGGCCGTCGGCGATGTTCGCAAGATCGTCGGCAACCCGGAACTCAGTCGCCGCATCGATCAGATTCTCTACAACGTGTGGGTGCTGACCGATAAGTTAGCCCGCGACCCGGCGCGCTTGGCGCGAGGCATCGTCAATCGCGAGACGCCCATCAAGTAGGGTTCAGGCGTTGGGGTTCAGGGTTCAGCAAAAACTCAATGCAGTGAGTTGCTGAGCGAACCATCGAGCCGGGCCGTCCCGGCCCCGGTTAGCGCACGGGTTCTTCCTGAACCCCGAACCCTAACCGCTGAACCCTCTACTGCACCATTGGCAGCGGTTCGAGCGCTCTGCCGCCAGGCGGTAGGACGCCGGCGCCGTTTGAGGGGGGCACAATCACGCCAGGCGGAACGGCTTCGGGGGCGAGCGTCGTCCCCGGCAAAAGGGCAGGGCCGGTTGGGCCGTTGAACGCCGGCGCCGCAATCGTGGGCCGGCCGATCACTGGAGCCGGCGCTGCGGCAGGTCCAAACGCCGGCGCCGTCGCGCCCGCGGGCACCACGGCGCCTTGTTGCGTCGCTGCGCGAAGTTGTTCGCCGCGTTGGATCAGTTCTTCTGTCGGCACGATCACCTGCGGCTGCATATTGAAGCTCACCGTCCGGAAATCGTGGATCTCGTTCGGCATCACGTTCTCGGCGAAGAAGTCGATCGGCGGCAACTGGTACCAGGGCGCCGGGATCGGTTGATTCACCGTCAGCGTCTCGTAGCCCGGCTTCACCAGCCGGATCTCACGCGTGCCGTAGTAGATGAAATTGGTCGCGCAGGGTGTCGTCCCGATCGGCTGATTGTCGACGTAAACCATAGCACCGGGCGGGTTGCTCCGGATCATCAACCGTCGCCGGACGCACCCGGGAAGCAGCGCAAGCGCTACAACCGCGAAGATCGCGAGGCGAAAGCCGGTGCGAGGGGTGGGCGACGACAGGTCCATGGACGAACGAGCGCGTATGATAAGACAGGCGGAATCGGGCGGGGAGTGTACCGGCGGGCCGCTGGGGCCGCCATGCCGTTTCGCCCTATTGCCGGCCGAAACGGCCCATCCCCAATCGCCCATTTAGCCGCGTGGATCGCTCCGCGCCGCTGTTGCTAGCAAACGCTGCTGACTAAGATTAAACGTTCGGCGATCCCTTACCCCAGCTAGGCGCACCTAGTGGCAAAACCGACCTCCAAACTGAATCGCTCCACCGGGGGGCTGCGATGCGCAGCGGTGAGCGACATCGGCATGCGTCGCGCCAGCAACCAAGATTCGATGGCGGTCGCGCTTGCCGGCGATGATCGCGATTGGCGGAGCCGCGGCCATTTGTTCGTCGTCGCCGATGGCATGGGCGCCCACGCGGCCGGTGAACTTGCCAGCCAGATCGCCACCGACAGCATTCCGCACGCGTATCAGAAGCGTCCCGATTTGCCGCCTTGCGAGTCGATTGTCGCCGCAGTCCACGATGCGAACAGCCGCATCAATGCGAAGGGTTCGAACAGCGTCGACTTCCACGGCATGGGGACCACTTGCAGTTGCCTGCTGCTGTTGCCCGACGGCGCCATGGCGGCCCACGTCGGCGACAGCCGCGTCTACCGCCTGCGGGGGCATGCGTTCGAACAGCTCACCTTCGACCACAGTTTAGTGTGGGAGATGGCGGCCCTCGGCCACGCCAACGAAGAAGACGTCCCCGCCTACGTGCGGAAGAACGTGATCACCCGTTCGCTCGGCCCGCACCCAACGGTGAAAGTCGATCTCGAAGGGCCGCTGCCGTTGCGGGCGGGCGACCGCTTCTTGCTGTGCAGCGATGGGCTTACCGGACCGCTTAGCCCGCAATTGGTCGGCATGGTGCTGGCGTCGCTGCCGCCGGAAGACGCGGCGCAGACGCTCGTCGATTTGGCCAACTTGCTCGGCGGGCCCGACAACATCACGGTGATCATCGCCGAAGTGGCCGACCCGGCGACGCTCGGCCAGAAGAAGGATGGCAACTCGTGGGCCGACTCAGTGACGCCGCTGGCCAACGGGCCGTCAAAGCGTGATTGGGGGTTCATCGGAGCGTTCGTGGCCGCATTGCTAGTGGGCGGCATCCTGCTCGCTCGCGGCGAGATGACCCTGGCGCTCGTCGCCGCAGGTTTCGCGGTGGCCACGCTGCTAGCCTGGATCGCTCCCCGCATGAAGAGCGAGAACCCCTGCCGCGGCGTGAGCGGCCATTTCGGTAAGGCGCCGTATCGCAGCTATGCAGTCGCCCCGAGTCCGCAGAGCATTGAAATGCTGAGCGACGTTGTGCGGCAGCTGGAGGATCTTGAAGCGCAACGAAGCTGGCCGTTCGAGTGGAAGGAAGTCCACGCCGACCGCGTTGCCGCACACAAGGCGATTGCCTCAGGCGATTACACGGCGGCAGTCGTGGCCTATTCGAGCGCCGTTCGTCGGTTGATGCAAGCAGTCCGCTCGCACCGGCCCGAACCGCCGAGCGACAGCGGCATCAATCTCAACGCCGGCTAGCATCTCATACGAGGGCCGCGTTTCGGGGCCCAGCATCGCCATTCCCCGCTAGCCCCGCCTTCTGCTACAGTGCCGCCGCTCCCCCGGATCGGCGTATGCGCATTCTCACCCGTTACATCCTGCTCGAAATGCTGACGGTGTTCCTCATCACCATGGGGAGCATGACCGTCTTCATTTTTCTGGGGTTGATCGGCAAAGAAGCGGTCGACAACGGCCTCGGAGCCGGCCCCATTTTGCGGCTGCTGCCCTATCTGCTGCCGCAGGCGATGCAGTTCTCGGTTCCTGGCGCACTGTTGCTAGCAACGACGGTCGTCTATGGCCGCGTGGCGTCGTCGAATGAAATCGTGGCGGTGAAATCGCTCGGCATCACCCCGATGGTGATGCTGTGGCCGACGCTGCTGTTCGCCTTCATCGTGAGCTTCGGCGCCGTCGCCCTCAATGATCTCGCCGTTTCGTGGGGAACGAACGGCGTGAAACGGGTGATCATCGAGTCCTTCGAAGAAATCGCCTACGGGCAACTGCGCACCCGCAAAATGTTCGGTAACGAAAAGTTCAAAGTAAACGTCAAGACGGTCGTCGGCAAACGGCTGATCGGACCCGTGATTACCTTCGAATCGGGCAGCGGCAACGTGTCGATCATTCGCGCCGACGCCGCGGAAATGAACGTCAACATTGCGACCGGCGCGCTCGACGTCAAACTCTACAACGCCGAGGGCGGCCTCAAAGGCTGGACAATCAATCTTCCAGGGGAAATCGAACGGTCGTTCCCGCTGGAGCAAGCGCTCGGCGGCAGCGGTTCGTCAAAGCCCGGACCGTCGGAGACGCCGCTGCGCGACATCAAAATCGCGAAGGTCGATCAAGGCAAGCAAATCGACTGGCTGAAGCATGAGATGGCCGCGGCCACAAGTATGGCGCTCATGCTGGGGCGCTTCGACGAACTTTCGCAAAGCCAGTGGAGTACGCGCGAGGGTAACCTGAAGTGGTCCCGTCGTGAGCTGAACAAGTTGAATGTCGAACCTTACCGCCGCTGGGCGAACGGGTTCAGCTGCCTCGGCTTCGTCCTCATCGGCGCCCCGATGGCCGTGCGACGTCGTCACGGTGAGTTCTGGGGAAGCTTCTTCGCCTGCTTCCTGCCAATTCTGCTCGTCTATTATCCAATGCTCGTCGGCTGCGTCACTCAGGCAAAGGATGGCGCCATGCCGCCGCAGGCCGTATGGCTTGGCAACTTTGTGCTGGCAGCTTGGGGCGTCTGGCTGATGCGGCGGGTGATCCGGTTCTAGAGGGTTCAGGGTTCAGTGGTGCGGGCGAAAGCGTGTACCCGCCGCTGGACTGGTCGCTTAAGCGGCCAGTCCGAAGCACGTTTGAACCGCCCCCGTATTTCCTAACCCCCGAACCCTTTCTAGCTAGCACCGCCGCTCATTTGCCGCAGCCGCCAACCCTCGTCTTGCTGCTTTAATCCCCACGGGCGTATACTCTCCTCCCGTCTCGGCGTCCCTCAGGACGAGCGCCGCCGAGCGAATGTTCTTCGCCGAGCCGCTCCGCGCGACAAGGAGGTCGCCCCACGTGCTCTCGCATTGGCCCATACGCACGAAACTGCAGCTCGGACTCGGCCTATTAGTGGTCGCAGTCGTCGCGCTATTCGGCAGCGCGTGCTACGGCCTCTATGCTTATCGCTCGTTGGTGAAGAACATCGCGGCCCGCTCGGCCGAGTTGCCGCAAGCCCGCCGCGTTTCCGATCACGTCAACGATCTGCGCGTGACGATCAGCCAGGCTCAACAGCGGTTGAACTTCAACCTGCCCGACGGCATCGGCAGCGATACCGACGCCCTGCTGGCGGGGATGTTCCGCACGCAGTTCAGCTCGCTCGTCGATTCGCTGCGCCGTTACAAAGAAGCCCTCGGCGCCGGCGCGGTCGATGAAACCTCCGAACTGAGCGACGATCATCACGAGTGGGCGACGCTCAAGGAGATGGACGGCATCGTCGCGGAGTTGAAGCGTCGCAGCGTCACCTCGTCGGATCATGCGTGGCTGTACGATTCGGATGAAATTAACAGCAGCCGCGGCCTGATCGAAGAACTCCGCAACCTTAGCGGCCAATTGCCGACGCATTTAGAGGATCAGTTCGAGAAAATCGCCGACGACGTGAAATCGCGCTATCGCACTGCGATCACCTCGGCTTGGATTGGCCTCGGCTCGATTGTGATTGTGCTGATCATTTCGCGTCGCGTCTTCAACAAATGGTTTGCCGATCCGCTGCAAGCGCTCGTCGACGGCTCGCGCATCGTCGCGGCCGGTAATTTCGAACACCGCATCGCGATCAACGCTCGCGACGAAATCGGCGAACTCGCCGAAGCGATGAACGCGATGACGCAGCGGTTCTGTGAGATTCGCACCGATCTCGACCGGCAGGTGACCGAACGGACCAACCAAGTCGTCCGCAGCGAGCAACTCGCCAGCGTCGGCTTCCTCGCCGCCGGCGTGTCGCACGAAATCAACAACCCGCTCGCGTCGATCGCCCTCTGCAGCGAATCGCTCGAAAGTCGTTTGCAAGATTTGCTCGAAGGCGCTGATCCCGAACGCGTGGAAGAGGTGCAGGTCGCGCGCAACTACCTGCAGATGATTCAGCGCGAAGCGTTCCGCTGCAAGCAAATCACTGAGAAGCTGCTCGACTTCGCCCGCCGCGGCGACACGCTGCGACATGCCACTGACCTCCGCGAACTCGCCGAAGGCGTGATCGAGATGGTGCAGCATCTCGGCCAGTACCACGAGAAGAAACTCGTGCTCTTGCCGGGCCCGCCCGCGATTGCCGCGGTCAACGCGCAAGAGATCAAGCAAGTCGTCCTCAACCTAATCACCAACGGGTTGGAATCGCTCGACGCCGGCGGTACGGTCGAGGTGTCGATCGAACGCGACGCGCTGGCGGCCCGCATCGTCATCAGCGACAACGGCTGCGGCATGAACGACGAAGTTCGCAAACATCTATTCGAGCCTTTCTTCACCCGCCGGCGCTCAGGGCAGGGGACGGGGCTCGGCTTATCCATCACTCACCGCATCGTCGAAGAACATCGGGGCAGCATCGAAGCTACGAGCGAAGGCCCGGGCCGCGGGTCGCGGTTCGTCGTCTCGCTCCCGCTGGCCCAGCCGAACAAGGAGACGCACCATCGCTACCAAGCAGCCTAACGGTCAAGGATTGACCCTGTTGTTCGCCGACGACGAGCCATCGCTGCAAGAGCTGATGAAGCTCGAATTACCGCGCTTGGGCCACCGCGCCACCGTCTGCCCCGACGGACTCACGGCCGTCGCTGCGCTGGAAAAGAACACCTACGACTGCATCATCGTCGATCTCGACATGCCGGGCCTCGACGGCATCGGCGTCATCGCGAAGTGCAAAGAAACGTCGCCCGGCACCGAGGCGGTCGTCCTCACCGGCAAAAGCTCGCTCGAAACGGCGATCGCAGCGCTGCGCCACGGCGCGTTTGATTACCTCACCAAGCCCTGCCGACTGATCGAAATCGAAGCGCTGCTGAAGCGCGTCACCGAAAAGAAGCTGCTCGAGCAGAAGTATCGCGCGCTCGAGCACCAAGTCCGCCGCCTCGAAGGAGCCCCTCGACTTATCGGCAACACGCCGGCGATGCAGAAGGTGCGGATGCTGATCGAACGCGTCGCGCCGACCGGCTCGACCGTCCTCATCCTCGGCGAGACTGGCACTGGTAAGGAATTGGTCGCCCGTTCGCTGCACGATCATAGCACTCGCGCGAACATGCCGTTCGTCGCGATCAACTGCGGCGCCTTGCCGGAAACGCTGATCGAGAGCGAGTTGTTCGGTCATCGCAAAGGCGCGTTCACTGGCGCCGATGACCACCGCGTCGGCCTGTTCGAGGTCGCCCACGGCGGCACGATTTTCCTTGACGAAATCGGCGAGTTGCCCAAAGCGATGCAGGCCAAGCTTCTGCGCGTGCTGGAAAGCGGCGAAATCCGCCGCGTCGGCGAGAACAAGCCCGTGATGGTCGACGTCCGCGTCGTCTGCGCCACCCACCGCAACTTGCCGGAGATGGTCGCCGCGGAGGAGTTCCGCGAAGACTTGATGTACCGGATCAACACGTTCGAAATCACGCTGCCGGCGCTGCGGGAGCGGATCGAAGATGTGCCGGAACTCGCTCGGCATCTGCTCGTGCGTCATCGTCGTGGTAAAGACGCCGACGCCGGCATCGCCGAGGATGCAATCATCGCCCTCTGTAGCCACGTTTGGCCTGGAAACGTCCGCGAATTGGCGAACGTCATCGAACACGCGACGATCCTTTGCGACAGCGGCCCGATTCACCGCGAACATTTGCCGTCGCGGTTCGACTCGCGGCAACTCGTCGGCGCCGCTCGCCAGAAGCCGGGCGTCATGACGCTCCGCGAACTCGAAATGGAAGCGATCCACGACGCGCTCGAACGCCACGCCGGCAACAAGCCGAAGGCGGCCGACCAACTCGGCATCAGCTTGAAGACGCTTTACAACAAGCTGAACACAACGGGCGCGCCCGAGAAAGCAGCGTAAAGCATCATCTGCATAGCGAGCCGGGGCGTCCCGCCCCCGGCGCATTCTCAAATAAAAAAAGCGGCCGCGTGATCATCACGCGGCCGCTTTCGCATTCGCACTGCATCAACCGCACGCTTGGCTCAAGCAGCCAACAAGCGCCGGCGGCGCACCATGCTCACCGCTACTACTCCAACGCCTGCCAGCGCCAACGACGCCGGTTCAGGCGCGCCGGCGATTTTGAATCCCATCGACGTGCCATCCCACGTGGTCGTGGCGAACGTGGTTCCACCTGGGGAGATCACACGGTAGCTCACTCCCGTGCCGGCGACAATGCAGTGGATGTTGCCGGCAGCGTCGAACGCCACGCCTCTGCCTGGCAGCGGTCCCAACGCCGTATTGACGACCATCACGCCGGAAAGATCGGGAATGCCGTCAACGACCGGGAGGATGGCGACATCGCCGCTTCGCAGCATGGCGGCGAGCCACTTCTGATCGGGCGAAATCGCGATCCCCATGACGTTGCGCATTACGTCGGCAATGTTGGTGTCGTTAAGCATCGCCCGACTCGCCGTAAGCGAATCGTAGATCGGTTCCCCCTGCGGATTGAGGACGACGATGCCTGCGGAGCTACCCGATAACAAGGAATTCGAGAGATAAAATTTTCCGTCGGTCCCTCGAGCAAGGTCGGGCGTGCCAATCGGCGGCAAAACATTCTCAGTATTCACGTTCGTTGGCATCTGCGCGGAGAATTGAGCGTCGAAGCCAAGGTCGTAACGCCACACGCTGTTGAGGTCGCTTGTGTCTGTTCCGCCAATCTGGCTGCTGCTGAAATCGCGATCGACTGTGTGGACCACCAGCGTTCCGTCGTAGGGAGATCCCGAGATGACGAAACCGGTGATCCGACCGTGATTGGCTTCCGGCGGGAGCGGCGGCGGACCGAAGCCAGGTGCCAACACCGGATAACTCATCCACAACTGACCCTCAAGCCGGACGAGGCCGTGGGAGAGGAGCGCCCCGTCAGCGACGTAGACCTCATCGTCGGTTCCGACGGCGAGCCGCCAAGCGATGGAGCCTCCTCCGGGAAAGGAGAATCCTGAGTCCGGAAAGAAATCCCCGTACCCGAAGGCGTCGGAGCCGTCTGCGGCCACTGCGTAAACGCCGCGACTTAGATAGCGCGCGGAGTCAGCCGTGGGCCCGAATAATGCGTTGCCGATGTAGGCAATGCCGAAGTTGGGCGAGTTCGGGTTGAGATTGACGCCGACGCCTCTCGCCGCATTGAAGCTGTTGAGCGGACTGGTATCGTCGCTCACCAAGCGCAGACCAGACGCCGGAACCGACTGCGAAAGCCCGTTGGCAGCGGACAGTGCCGTACCGCCGGTGGGAATCGTGTAACCTTCCGCCTCCATGTTCTTCACAAGGATGGAGAACTTGTCGAGCGGCGAAGACAACGGAAACGTTTTCGTCCCCTTCGTCGAACCGTCGAGCCATTGCAGCGGCCCGCCGTTGACGCGGTAGGCGACTTCGTCGGCAGGTTCGTTCAGGACGAACGAAACCTCCGCCGTCGTCGGAGCCACGACGCTGGCGAATCGCGCGAGGCTGGGGGCCGAATTGATGGTGACGCGCGAAGCGTAGGGAACGCCGTGCGTCTGCGAGCTATGCGAGAAAAGTAGAAGTGCGACCAAGCTGGCCGGCAAGACGCTTCGCATCATGAGCAGTCCCTTCAAGCGGCGAATCGTGTGGAGAGGCGACGGCGAATGCCGATGTCCACGCTATCTTGCAGGGAGTTGATGGCAGCGTCAACAAAAAAGAGAATTGCCGAGAAAATTAATTGTAGTGACGTTCTATCGGCCGACTGTTCCAGTGTTTCGGTCGTAAGCGAACCGTGAAAAGGCCCAGTCATACTCGGCTTTGAAGCTTTGCCAGGTGTCACAAGACCTTGAGGCAGGGGGCTGAGCGGCTAATCTGCTTGCAGAAGCCCTCCGCGCTGTTCTCCTTCCGGGCTTTCACCATGGCTGCATTCGTTCGCGATTGATCGAACGCTACCGCAACCGCATTACCTCTCCGGCGGAGAGCGGTCGTCTGGCTGCATGGCGTACTGCAACGACGACCAGATCATCATCCTCCAGAACGTGAAGGATCACATAGACGCCGAGCAAAGTTCGTCGCACATCGCGGCCAACAAGAGACGCCGGGTACGCCATCTCGCATTTCAGCGGTGCTGCAGAAATGGAAAGTATCTTGGCGTTGATTCTTTCCAGCCACCGCTCCGCGTTAGCGGATGAGTCCGCGCGAATGTAGTCGCGGATCGCAGCCAGATTGTTGACGGCCTCGGCGGTAAGGCGAACGCTACGCCCCATGGCGGGAACGAAGCTCCTTCATCGCCTCGTCCAGCGGCACAGTGCGCCCCGCGTCGAGATCGGCCAGCCCACGCTTGACGGCAGCCAGAGTCTCAGCCTCACCCGCTTCGCTGAGTCCCAGCATCTGCTCGTAAACGTCAGAACGCATGACGACATAGTCGCCATGCGTTCCGTTGATCGAGAGCGGCCCTCCATGCTGAGCAAGGAGGTTTTCGACGGCTGAAGTTAATGGAGAGGAGGGAGTTTCCATGGCATTAGTGTACCACGAGCCGTGATGTGGGTGTGGTTGGCGCTCAACCTACCTTGCGAATCACCCCCGTCACCACGCCCAATACCTGCACGTCGCGCACGTAAATCGGCTTCATCGAAGAATTCGCCGGCTGCAGCCGAATGCGGTTCGCCTCGGGGTACCAATACTTCAGCGTCGCTTCGCCTTCTTCAGTCAGCGCGACGACGATGTCGCCCTTGTGGGCCGTCTTCGTCTTACGGCAGATGACGATGTCGCCGTCGGCGATTTGCGCTTCGATCATCGACTCCCCCTTCACCCGCAGCGCGAAGCTGTTCTTCTTCGCGGGGAAGAATTCGTCGAGGTTCAGCCGCTCGGCTTGCTCGATCGCTTCGGTCAGATTGCCGGCCGCTACTTGGCCGACGAGCGGGAAGCCATCGTCACGGCCGGCGTCGGTCATTTGGATCGCCCGCGACATGTTCGGCTCGCGGGTGATGATCCCCTTCTTCTCCAGCGCCTTCAAATGGCACATGACGCCGTTCGGCGAACTGATCTCGAAATACTCGCCGATTTCCCGCACGGTCGGACCGTAGCCGCGGCCGCGAATTTTCTCCTTGATGAAGTCGTAGACTTCCCGCTGCCGAGTGGTGAGTTGGTCGAGTGACATGGCAGTTCCAGCCGATGGGAGGAAGGAAGGGAATCGCCGCGGGTTCCGTGCCAGCGGACTTATCTCCTGATGGTAGTATACGTTAGTGCATGAATCAAGCGCGCATGTACAGGTGTTCGACGAGATTTCTGGGGAACTTCAGGCCAATCGCCGCCGGCGTGCGTATTAGAGGCGTTCGTTGGGGAGCATTTTGCCGACCCGAAGCTGGCGAGCCCTCGGCTGTTGAGCGGTGTTAAGCATCAAAGGGGACGAGGCAAAATTTCGCCCGCACGGCTTACCCAGTCCCGACATTGCCCCCCGATGGGACCATTGCGACAATTACCACAACCCCGCCCCTGCACGCCCCTCGCCGTTGCACGCCGGACTTCTATGAAACGACTTTCATTCGTTCGCTCGCTGTTGTCGCTCGTCCTGAGCGCCGCCATCGTCCAACCGCTAGCAGCCCAATCCGCGTCGCCCGTCTCGCTGGAACCGACGGCTGACACTGCGAAAGTGCTGTCGGCCCGCGCTCCGACGAACGCCGCCGAACTGAAGCTCATTCAAGATCAGCTACTGAAGGTGATCGACCGCGTGATGCCCGCGACCGTCGCGGTCGAGATCCGCGGCGCCGCCGGCAGCGGAGTCATCGTCAATAAAGAAGGGCTCGTCCTCACCGCCGCTCACGTGGTCGGCCGCGCCGGCCGCCGCGGTTGGGTCCAACTTCCCGATGGTCGCCGCCTCCGCGGCACGTCGCTTGGCGCCAACCACGAAGTCGACGCCGGCATGATGCAAATTGACGAGCCGCCGGACGACCTGCCGTTCATTCCCGTTAGCACGGGGCCCGCGCTCGATCCCGGCCAATGGGTTGTCACGATCGGCCAGCCGGGCGGCATCGTCAAAGACCGCGCCCCGCCGGTGCGCTTTGGCCGGGTGTTGTTCCGCGACGAAGGGCTGCTCTGCACCGACTGCGAACTCGTCGGCGGCGATTCGGGTGGCCCGCTGTTCGACATGAAGGGCGAAGTCGTTGGCATCCACAGCAGCATCGGGCCGATGGTCACCCACAACTTCCACGTGCCGGTCACCTGCTTCAATAAGGATTGGGACCGCCTCGTCGAAGGCGACGTCTGGGGCGGCCACTACGACGACGATCCGAACGCCAAGCCGCTGCTCGGCGTCCGCGGTAGTGCGGAGTCGGGCAACTGCGTGATCACCGCCATTTTCCCCGGCCTGCCGGCGGAATCGGCGGGCATTAAGGTCGGCGACGTCATCACCGCGATCGACGGGCGGCCGATCAGCACGTTCGACGAGCTGCAGCGGATCGTCTTCCACAAGCAGCCTGGCGATCGTTTGAAGCTGGAGATCGACCGTGCAGGGAAGACGCTGGAGATTGCCGTCCGGCTTGGCGGCGATGAGTAGCACCTGGCGGCGGATTGTTGCCGGTTTGTAAGAAAAACTTTGCGGTCGCCTGCCAGTTATGATAGATCAGGGAATCACGGGGCGGCGGTAACGGAGCAGAGGAACAGATGAAGACGTTGCTGAATCGCGTGCGATGGAGCGGACGGATTGCCCTTCTGCTCGCCGCTGGCTGGTCGACGCTCGCACCAAGTGCGCCGGCGCACGCTGACGAGCCCGCGCCCAAACGCGAACGTCGCGACTCGGACGACGAGTCTTCTGAAGGCTCCTTCGGCATGGAGCGGTTGTTCGTGCCCCGTTGGCGCCTGACCGACGGCCCGCAAGTTCGCTCGGCGTTCCGCGACGTCGTGAAGGACGTCGTTGCCGCGACTGTTTCGATTCAATGCGACGGCAAGCAAAGCGCCCTCGGCGGCGTCATCAGCCCCGACGGCTGGATCGTCACGAAAGCCACGCCCCTCTGCGGCAAGCTGACGGTCGAACTCGCCGATGGCCGAAAGCTGCCGGCCACGACGGTCGCCGAGAGCGGCGAGCATGACTTGGCGCTGCTCAAGGTCGATGCCACGAACCTACCGGCTCTCGATTTGAACGCGGCCAACGGTTCGCCGAAGGTCGGCTCATGGCTCGCGAGCACCGGCCACTCGAAAGATCCCGTCGCCGTCGGCGTCGTGAGCGTGCCGCCGCGGGTGATCCCTTCGCAAGCCGGCGTGCTGGGCGTGCAGATCGACGAAGTCGAAGCCCGCATCGTGCAAGTCTTCCCCGACACCGCGGCCGAAGAGGCCGGCATCGAACCCGACGATTTGATCGTCCAAGTGAACGGAAAGAAGGTCGCCAGCCGCGAGAAGCTGAAAGAAGTGATCGCGTCGTTCAATCCGGGCGATGAAGTGGAACTGGTGATCGATCGCTCTGGCGAAGAGGTGAAGCTTCACGCGACGCTGACCGGCGACTTCCCCGGCCTGCCGATGGGCCGCAGCGAGTTCCAGAACAACCTCGGCGGCAAGCTGAGCGTCCGCCGCTTCGGCTTCCCGCTCGCGTTCCAGCACGACACGGTGTTGCGTCCCGCCGATTGCGGCGGCCCAGTGGTCGACCTCGACGGCCATGTGGTCGGCTTCAACATCGCTCGCGCGGGACGGACCGAATCGTACGCCCTGCCGGCCGACGCCGTCCAAGGCGTGCTCAAAGAGCTGATGAAAGAGCACCTGATGGTGAAGAAGCACTCGCCGGAGGCGGAAGCGGCCGAGAAGCTGGAGATCAAGTAGGTCGGGCTTCCGTTCCCTTGTGGGAGGCGTCTCCAACGCCGATTCCTCGTTCCCACGCTCTGCGTGGGAACGCTTCCCCCGCCGCTCCGCGGCAATTACTCTGCGCTCTCCAAGCCGCGCAGTAGGTAGAGGGCCTTCGCTTGCGACGGCATCGACGACGAATCGTACGGTTTCGTTGGCGCGCCTCGCTGCAAAATGGGCTTCATCAACGGCTCTGCTTCGTCCGCGTCACAAGCCAAGTAGAACTCCGCCGTATCCGTAGCGGGGTCAACGCGCCAGGCCCAACGCTGGTCGTCATGCGTGCCGAAATGGTCGCAAGCGTTCACGTTCCACCTCTCAAGCGGATAGGGATAGATCGACCTCGCGATTCGATAAATCTCCCATTCGTCGTCTTCGTCCAATGATGGTTCGACGGGTACGGAGCCCGTGTAGGCCACTGCAGCGCGCGAGGCGAGTTGCGAGGCCAATCGTTCCCCGCTCTCGCGATCTGTTTGCACTCTCATGTGGAGCGAGTTGGGAACCTCGGTCCAGAATCCGACGTCGGCGTCGACGATCGCTAGCGACTTCCCGTCGACTGCGAAGTAGTTGTGCAGCATGTCGTCGACTTCGGCCCGCGTCGCTCGGGGAGGCGTCTGCTGGCGAGCGGCGAGCATGACGAGCGCCGCTCCGAGGAACGCGACCACGCCGAGCTTGATGTAGAAGCGATTCATTTCCTACTTCAGCCACCGATCCGCGAAGTCCATGTAAATCTTCCAGTCGTCCGGCGTCATTGCATGCTTGCCGCTGCGGATCCAGTAGCCAAGCCGGCCGTCGCCTAGCAGCGGCGCATCGGCGGCAGGCATCGCGTCCGCTTTCAAGCCGTCGACGCCGAGCAGTTCGTACGTCGGCGATGCCGCTTGTAGCACTTCGAACTGGCCCGACGGGTTGGCCCACAAATCATCGGCAGCCGCGGTGAACAGCACCGGCCGCGGCGCGCACATGGCCACCAGGCAGTTCTGATCGACCGGCAACCGCGACGGATCGTCGCCGAACTTCGTGAAGTTGCCCGCGAACCAGTGCGGAAACTTCTCGGTGATAATCTTCACCGTCTCCGCCTTCGGATCGTCGTGCCGGCTCGGCCCGCTGCCGCCGCAGCCCGCCTGGTTGGCGACGGTCAGCGCGATCCGCTCGTCGAGGGCGCCGGCAAGCAGCGCCGTCTTGCCGAGCCGCGAGTGTCCGACGACCGCGATGCGATCGGGATCGATCGCCGGATCGGTGCGCAAGTAGTCGACGGCCTGCTGAATGCCCCATGCCCACCACATGACAGTCGCCGTCTCCGTGGGATCGGCTTCGCCGTCGGCCGCGAGCGTCGCCCGCATCCCCTCACGCACGCCGGGGCGATCAGGCTGAATGTCGCCGCAGTAGAAGGCCGCGACGGCATAGCCGCGCCGCACGATCTCCGCGAGCGGCCAATCGTCGGCTTGCCCACCGCGGCCCGCATCGGTGGCGCGATTGCCGACGACGCCCGGATGTCGATCGGGCATCCAACCGTCCGGCAGTCGCACCCGCGGGTCGTCGGTCAGCTGATGGTTGCCGGCGAAGTTCATCCCCACGAAGCAGGGCGCCCGCGGCACATCGTTCGGCGTCGCGATCAGCAGGTAAATCTTCGGCCAATCTGGCGAGCCGATCATTAACTCGACCTCGCGCAACGTGCCGATGCCGTCGAACGCGCGGCGGTCTTCAAACAACACGCGATGCGCGAGCGGCGTTTGCGAATCGTAAGCTGGCCCCTGCGGAACGCGACCGTAGACGTAGGTTTCGAACAACTCCAGCAGTTCCGGCCGCCGCGCTTGCCGCCACTCCGCGGCGGAGGCGACGCGCGTGCCGTCTTGCATCACGAGCGGATCGGGCAGGGTAGGGTGCGATGGAAGTTCCGCGGGCGGAAGCGGTTGGCCAGCTGCGGCATTCGTCATCAACGTGATCACTCCGAGGAGAATGAGAAGTGCTCGCATCTGAAGAGTCCTTGCAAATGATGAGAACCGAGCGTCCATGAAAAAAGCCCTGAAGGAGCGACGGATGTGTCGCCCCTTCAGGGCTTCGGTTTCAATTCGGATGCTTACCAGGGGCTAACGCCCCTGGCTATTACCTTTCGCCCCGTTGGGGCTGGCGGTCAGCTCTGGTTTTGCTGCTTAGCCGTTCAGCACGTCGGTCACGCCGGGGATAGCGATGGCATAAAAACCGTCCTTGCCCGGCATCACTGGCGGGTCGGCGTCGAAGGCGTACTTCTTCGGCGACAGGTCGACCGTCGAGTTAAGCGCTTCTTCCCACTTCAGCACCTTGCCGGAGTAGGTCGCCATGCGGCCCATGATGGCGGTCATCGTGGCGTTGGCGCCGTTGTCGCCTTCGTTGTAGATGTCGCCCTGGCGAAGCGCCGCAAACAGGTCGTGGTGCTCGTTGTGCCAGCCGTTCACCGCTTCCTTGTCGCTCTTCCACCGCTTCTCGCCGTTGGCGTTGATGGTGAAGCCGCTGATGTCGGCCGTCCCCTTGGTGCCGTGAGCATGCTCGCTCACCGACGACCAACAGCCGTCGATGTGGCGGCACTGGCTGTACATCTTCGTGCCGTCGGGGTAGGTGTACTCAACGGCGTGATGATCGAAGATCTCGCCGTAGTCCTTGCCGGTGCGAACTTGCCGGCCGCCCATGCCGCCTGCTTCGGCCGGGTGGGCGCCCTTCAGCCAGTTGCTGACGTCGAGGTTGTGAATGTGCTGCTCGACGATGTGATCGCCGCACAGCCAGTTGAAATAGTACCAGTTCCGCATCTGGTACTCCATCTCGGTCATCTCCGGCTTGCGCGGACGCATCCACAGGCCGCCGCTGTTCCAGTAGACGCGAGTGGCCAGGATGTCGCCGATCGCGCCGTCTTGCAACCGTTGGATCGTTTCGATGTACTTCGGTTCGTGATGGCGTTGCAGGCCGACGGCCACCATCAGGTTCTTCTCTTTGGCAATCTCGTTGGCGGCCAGCACGCGGCGTACGCCCGGGGCGTCGACGGCGACCGGCTTCTCCATGAAAATATGCTTGCCGGCGTTGACCGCGGCTTCAAAATGCTGCGGACGGAAGCCTGGCGGCGTGGCGAGAATCACCAGGTCGACGCCGCTGTCGATTACCTTCTGGAAGCCGTCGAACCCGACGAACTGCCGCTCCGCGGGGCAATCAACGACGCTATCGACAAAGAGCGAGTCCTTCTTCTCCTGGCCCTTCTTCACGTCTTCGTTGATGCCGTAGACCGTGTTCTGCAGGTTGTCGGCGAACGCATCGCAAGCCGCCCACAGCGTAACCTTGCCCTTAGTCTCAAGCGCCTGGGTCGCCGCACCGCGACCGCGACCGCCGCAACCGATCAAGCCGATCTTGATTTCATCGCTGCCGCTGATGTGAGCCGAGCGGGCGATCCGCTGATTAAGCCCCAGCACGGCGCCGCCGGCGGCGATCGCTGCAGCGCCCTTCATGAACTGCCGCCGAGAATTGTCGGCCGGAAGGTTTTGGTTGCTTTGGTCAGACATGCTCGCCTCCAAAAATGGATAAGTGATTTTGCATCTTTTCCCTCCCTCGAAGGGAGGGGCGAGGGGAGGGATTCCCGATGCATCCAAGCTCGATCGAGTGTGAACCGAAAAGCCCCTCGCCAAACCTCTCCGTCAGGGGAGAGGAATTGTAACCGAATTGCCGCTACCTAGTGTCTCCGCTGAGGAGCCAAAGGTGTCACTCCATTCCCTCAACGTTCCTACGCGGAGCGTGGAAACGAGTTCTACGAGGTTTACTTCCCGCTGCTAATCTTCGTCGAAGCCTCGATCGCCTGCGGCAGCGTCGCGTCGGCGTTGCCGAGCGCCCCGCGGCCTTCTTTCAGCCGGGCCTTCACGTCGCCCGCCAAGTCTTCGACGTCGATCTCCCAGACCCGCTTTTTGTCTTCGTCGGTCAGCGGCGCGTACGGACGAACCAGCCGCATGCCGACGCCCATCGCTGCTTCCTCAGTATACCACCACGGGCTCTTCGGCAGATTCGGGTCAGACATTTTCCAATCCTCTTCTTCCGACTTGTGCCGAGCCGCGCTCCGCAGCCGGTCGGCCGTGTCGAGCCACGAGCCGCCGCGAATCACCCGCGGGTAGAGTTCGGTCGGCCAGTTGACTGTGGCCCAGGCGTCGATCGCTTCGCCATCCTTCGCCTGTTCGCCCAGCTTCTCATAGCGGTCCTCGGCATAGCCGTCGAGCGTCCACTCGGCGACGTTGCCGTGGATGTCGAACAAGCCCCACGGATTGGCGGCCTTCGAGCCGACCGGATGCGTTTCGTAATCAGCGTTGTCGTCGAGCCAGCCGTAGTTCTCCACCTTGCCGGCGTCGTCGCCGAACGAGTAGGGCGTGTCGGTCCCGCCGCGAGCGGCGTATTCCCACTCCGCTTCGCTGGGGAGGCGATAGTCCTCACCGGTGAGCCGGCTCAGCCACTTCGTGAACTGCCGCGCCGAATAGTGCGTCATCGTCACCGCCGGCTGATTCGGCTGGTCGCCCGCCATGTAGGTGTGGTCGGGCATGTAGAGGGGCGTCGGGCAGGTCACCCCGTCGACGCCGTGATTATCGACGTCGCCCTTCCAGGCGTGCCCTTCGATCAGTTCCCAGCCCTCGGCGTTTTCATCTTTGCCGGGGTCGGTTGCCCGATTGGCCGCCAGCGTCTGCAATTGCTTGAAGGCGTTGTACATCTTCATGTACGACTGGTACTCGGCCCACGTCACTTCATGCTTGCCGATCCAGAACGGCGCGACCTTCACGCGGACCTGCGGCCCTTCGTCGTCGCTGCGGTCGGCTTCGCCGTCGGGGCTGCCGAGCAGAAACTCGCCCCCCGGAATCGGGATCATCTCGAACTTGACGTTGGTCCCCGGAATCGTCTGGGTGTAGGGAACCATGAACTTGCCGTCGACTTCGACCGCCGGTCCATCCGCCGGTTTGACGTCGACGATTCCCTCGACCTCCGCCGCGTGAGCGATGCTCGCCGCGACCAGCGAGAGAGAGACTCCGCACGCGAGGACGATCGCCCCGCTCCACCACGATCCGGACTTCAACATGATGCAATCGCCGCGCGGCGATCCTGGACCAAGAATCTCAAAAGCGACCTCCGTTGAGCGTCGCCGGTCCTTTGAGCATAAGCCCCCGCAACGGCCCCAGCAATGCAACGCGAGAGGGCGGTGCGCAACGGCGAGAGCGCGTCTCACTTACCCGCCGACCCGCGCGATGACGCATCTGCCGACTACCGCACGAGATGGTTCGTGAAGCCTTGCGATTTCAGATACTCCCACGCCGCGATGATCTCCGCCGGGAGGTTGTGCGCCGTCTGATACCCATGTTGCGGGTAACGCAAAATGCGGTCAACGTCGCCGACCATTTCGTCGATCACGCCCAGGATGCCGACGACGTTGCTCACCTCGTCGGGAAAGCGAATCGCCGGGGCGTCGACCATCCCTTGCATTTCGGGCCACTGCACCGGCAACGTGAGTTGCACCCGCAGTACCGAGTTCGGCTTCGTGAGAAAAACCGCGCGGCGAAGTTCCGGAACGAGCCGCCGGACGCACGAAATATTCTCGCCGAAGTTCGTCGCTTCAGTTTCAAGCCGAATCGCTGCGGGGTCGACGCCGTTCGCGATCACCCGCTCCCGAAATACCTCAGCCTCGGGAATGCTCCACAAATGCTTCGTCCAGTTGCCCGTGTTGCCGGTGATGATCAGCTGCGGCGCGATGCCTCGACGGAACAACTCGCAAGCGTAGTCGGCAACGCGCAGATCGTACGAGCAGCAGACGACGATCGCTTCGCATGGTGCGTGCTCGCGACCCGCGGCCATGTACTCCCACAACCGTGTCGCCATTTCGATCGTTTGCGAATGCATGCTGCTCAATGATTCTTCGAACGGGTGCCACTGCTGGCTTGTCCAGCAGTGCGAAGCGGGTACTCGGCGCCCACTGCTGGACGAGCCAGCAGTGGCACACAATCAACTCGTTTCGCTTTCCGGATTCCAACTGCCAAACCGAAGAGTCTAGCAAACCCCCGCCTGCCCGCTCAGGTAGCGACTGGCCGTCGAATTCGTCCGTTGTACCTCGTCGAGCAACGTCCGCAGCGCGGTACGCAGCGCCTCATGCGGCCGATCCGCCGCACAAATGAAATTCGCTAGCGGCTCCACAGCCCGGCTTAACCCAGCGTCAACGGAAACAACAGCGGCAGTCGGCGTGGCAATCATCGGAAGACTCCTGCGAATAAAGGTGAAATCAGCAGGGCGACTCTCGCCCCTTCACCCAGTAGTCGAGCGAGCCCCCTCTGAATCGACGCCCCGAGAAAAAATTTCTCCCCCACCCAGCAACCATCGGGCTGAGTCGCTTCAGCGACCAGCCGGCGGCGCCGACTCGCCCAGACTTCCCGCCAATTCACGTTCAAGGTCCACAAACCCAAACCCAATCGAAAAATTGGTCCCCAAACGCCCCAGCTAACGCTATCATCATCCAGAACTCGCGGCAGCAAGATTTCGAACCCTGCGTGGTCCGCTTTCGCCACTCTCGTCTCAACGCCAATCACTATCCGCGCACACGCACGCTCTCACTTGAGGAAACGCTCCATGGTCGTGTCACGATTGATCTGCTTGCTCGCTTGCAGTCTCTTGGCATCGAGTTTCATGCCGCTCGCCATGGCGGCGTCGCCGATTCCCCCCGGCCTGTCGACCGGCTTCGAGCCCGCCGGCAGTCCAACCGAGGCGACCAACCCCTTCGGCTACGTTACTGGCTCCGTGCTCTTTCAAGGTGATTGGGTCGGAGCAGGCCAGATGCCGCGTGTGCAAACGGCCGCTGAGATCTCGGCCGAACTCGCCGCCGCCGGCCTCAATCCCGCCGGCCCCGTTCGCAGCGGGAACCAAGCGCTCCTCGTCGCCAAGCCCGACACGAGCACCGACGTCACCGGATACTTCGCCGAGAACGTCTTCGCGTCGCTGATCGCCAATTCCAAGGTGACGATCGACTATTGGGCGCGACCGCTCACCTCCGGCGCGGGCGCCGATCCTTCGGGCGCGCCGATGGGGAATGGGAAGACGATCGGTGAGCGGCAAGGCAACGTATTCATCGGCATCTCCGACGAAAATCGGGTCCGCGCCGCCGCGATCCGCTTCGGCGTGACGACGGCCCCTGGCTCGCCCCCCTTTTACGGAGGCATTGTTGCTAGGCACATTGATTTCGGCAGCGCGAGCGCCGGCTCCGCGGTCTGGGTCGATTCCGGGTTCACTTGGCAGGCCGATCAATGGATCCACATCCGACTCGACCTCGACTACTCGACGAAAACCTACGACGCTTACTTCGACGGTCTGAAGGCGAACGTCGACCCGATTCGCTTCTACAGCGAAGCATCGTTGAGCCCCAACCGCTTGTTCGTCTCGCGCGGCACGAACCAGGCGGGAATGATCCTCGACGACATTCGCGTGGTTCCCGAGCCGGCGTCGTTCGGCATCGCGCTCGTGGCAGCTTTGTTCGCTATCTTTGCGGGTTGGCGGCGATGGCGCTCGCCGAGCATCGCGTAACTCGCCCCGCCGGCAACGCATGGATAACGAACAACCCTTGAGCGCTGCGCCTCCCGCCTGCCAAGATCCCGAGCGGCGCATCTGTTGGCTCGTCGTAACGCTGATGGCGAGTTGCGCCGTTCCGGTCCTCAGCGCGTTGATTCCATCGGAGATGGCGTGGATGCCGCTAATGTGGGCCGTGTACACCCCGCCTGCGGGGGTGATGCTGACGCTCGCGTTTTGGATCGGCCTCGGCAATGCTTCGCTCGTCGTGCGACTCCTCTTCGGCGTCGTCGGAGTTATCTACATCACCGCGGCGACGGTAACGGTGGATGCGCTGTTGCGGTTGTTATCTGGCAGCGACGAACGAGGAGAGGCGAGCGACGTCGTCTTACAAGCGTTTGGGGTAGCCGTCGCTTTGGCCCTCTTCAGCGCCACCTTCATGGTGCTTCGTCGGCGGTGGGTCTTGCTCCCGGCGTTCGAGCTTGATTCACCCGTTGCCCCGAAGTCGCAGTTCTCCATTCTTTATATTCTGCTCCTCACGGCAGGGACAGCCGTCGTCCTCACGCTGATTCGGTCATCGCGAGACTCGCTGGGCGCGAGCGGCGGCACGATCGCGGGAAACGCCCTCGGCTTCATGGCCTTCGCGACGAACGCCGTCTGCGCGTCATTCGCCGCCTTGCGCCCCGCACCGATCGGCCGAAGTTGTGTACTCGTGCTGCTCGTCGCGTACGTCCTGGGGATTGCGCTTTCTTTTGGAGCCAACTACGATCTCGCCAGTTGGATCATGATCGCCTTTGGCCCCGTCATCAGCGTCCTGCCGACCGCCATTCTGCTCGGCGCGCTGCTCGTCGTCCGCTCTACCGGCTATCGCCTGCTGCGCAAGTCAGCGGTCGGTACATCGGATGAGCAACCGTTCACGGAGGCCGGCGCGACTCCGTTGCACTCGACCGAAGCCGTGGAGTCAGCGCCACGATGAACGATCCTGATTGGCTCATGCTCGAACAGTCGGCGCCTGGCCGCTTTCATTTCAGCGTCAATCGCTTCGAGACGACTCGCTGGCACTGGGCGACCTTCGGCGTTGTCCTTGCCGCGACGACGGCGATGCTCGTTGGCGTGCTCGTCACTCAGCCCGAACGCGCGACGCCATTCGCCGTCTGCGGACTCACCCTCCTGTGGCTCGGAATCAACGTTGCCATCTTCTTGGCGCTGTTTCACCACGTCGAATGCACCGTCGATGCGAACGCGCGCTCGCTGAGCGCGGCCTACTGTCTGCTGGGGAGGAAGGTTTGGACCCGCGAGCGATTTATCCGCCCCGGCGACGCGCTGACGATTCGCATCGTCGGCCCGTTCGTCCGCGGGCAAACCGCCGGACAGGCGTTGATGATCAGTGACGATTTCCACCAATGGGAACTCGTCACCTTCGGCAGCGTGGGCTCGGGCCGTTCGCCTGCCGTCGAAACGCTAGCGGCGGAGATTGCGGCGCATCTCGATATTGAGTTCCACGGCTACCGCGGCCTGGTATTTTGATCGCTGCTCCGTGAGTTGCCGTCAAATACGCTGCCTGCTCGTGAAATGCCAAGGCGCACTCGCTGATATGTGCAGCGATTCCGGCATTAAGCGATCGCATCTCGCCCAATCAAGCCGGCATTCCTAGGGCAAACGCTCGCATCGTCTGAAATCGGTCCCCTTGGCCCGGAAAGTGCTTGGCCGGTTCGTCAGTGCGTGCTCACGGCATGTACGCTTACGAACACTCCGAGGAATCGAAAATGAGCTCCTCCCCCAGCTCAACGCTTAACCGTTCACGTCCCGGCTTCACGCTCGTCGAGTTGCTCGTGGTGATCGCAATCATCGGCGTGCTCGTCGCGCTGCTGCTTCCCGCCGTGCAAGCGGCGCGAGAAGCTGCGCGGCGTTCGACCTGCCTCAACAATCTCAAGCAAATTGCTTTGGGCACGCAAGTCTACCATGACTCGCACAACGAATTCCCCGTCGGCCACGTGTGGGCCAACGCGACTAGCGATGACAACGGCACGGGCTGGTCGTGGGGAGCGAAGATTTTGCCCCAAATGGAGCAAGGCGCCGCCTTTAGTCAACTCGACTTCAACGACCTTTGCTGCGTCGAGAACCCGACGACCCCCGCACAGACGCGCAACGCTGCGGTGATCAAAACGCCGCTGCCCTTTTTCTTGTGCCCGACCGACGGGGCGCCCCCAGTTTCGCGCACGCCGGGCGGCGGCGCCGGCGAGGTCGTGGAGATGGCCACCACCAGCTACTCCGGCAACGGCGGTTCGTTCGACAACAGTCATTACAACGAGCAGGGCGACGATCTGGCCAATGGCATCTTCATGCGGCATCGCCATCCCACCGTCGCTGGCACGACGCGCTCCTCGAAGCGACTCAAGGAAATCGTCGACGGGACGACATACACGATTCTCGTTACCGAATCGGCGTGGGACGTTTCGTTCAGCGACGAAGGAATTGGCGAGTTCGTCGGCCGCAAACGTTGGTACGGCTCGCGGGCCGGTTCGAATCGCATGATCAACGAGGGAGTCGCGTCGATGAACCCTCCGAATTCGGCGCCCAACGCCACCATTCGTCGCGCCGCCGCCAGCATGCACCCCGGCGGCGTGAACTTCGCGATGGTCGACGGTAGCGTCCGCTATATCAGCGAGTCGATTGAAAGCACGAATCGGACATGGGCTCAACGCAACACGCCGAACGCCAACGATCCCTACGACAGCGGCCGCAACGGCTTGGCCTACGGCGTGTACCAACGGCTCTGGTCGCGCGCGGACGAGTTGCTCGTCGGTGATTTTTAGAATGCTCGCAGAGCGTTGCCACGCCCCTAGCCCCGGGCTCCGCCCGGGGGTGAGTTCCCATTCCGGTAATCGTCGCCCCGCGTGCCGCCACCCCCGGGCGGAGCCCGGGGCTAGAAGCGAACTCCACAAATACTCACCATCTCTCACGCATGCACAAAATCTCCCGCGAGCTAACGATCGCTACTTTCCTGCTTGCCGTCGCCATGCTCGGCTGCGGCAAGCCCGCCATGCGCGACGGCTTCGCCGAAGCCTACGGCACGGTGACGCTCGACGGCCAACCGCTCGCCGGCGCCCACGTCACCTTCGAAAATGAGAAGGGGACCAGTTTCGCCCGCACCGACTCCTCCGGCAACTACGAAACAGAGTACAGCCGCACGCTCAAGGGTGCGGCGCTCGGCAAGCATCGGATCTCAATCAGCACGGCAGTCGGCTCCCCGGACCAAGATCCGTCGACGCTGACGCGCAATCCCAAGACTGGCGAGTACGAAGCCCCCGAACTCGTCCCCGCCAAGTACCGCAAAGACGCTCAGATTGAAATCGACGTCACCGCCGACGGCGCTCCCTACAACTTCGAGCTCACGTCGAACTAGCCGGCGCGGGGGCCGCCCATTTTTCTGCTCTCTTCTCGCGCTCTTTGCGCCTTCTCGCGGCCCAGCGAATTTCCAGAATTGCCGATCGCTTTCGGCCGCGCCGTTTGGTAGCGTGAACTTGCGTTCACATGGCGCCGGGGCGACCCATTCTCCATCGGGCGGCCGAGGGCATCGGTGCGCGGTGCTCGCTGCAGTCAGCAGTTGGCCAGCGATCACTTGATGTCGCCTTTTAGATGTCGTGTCGCCCTGTTGTCGCCCTCAGAAGTTCCATTCCAACAACGAGTTACGCTTAATGTCGCCAAAAATGAGAAACGCGACACGAACGCCGCTCGGCCGTTCTTCCGACCAAATCACTCCCTCGATATAAAGGCGATTCAACCTCAGAGCGGCCCGTCGACGCCGCTCGACCGCAATTCCACAAGAAGCCAGACCGTGACCGATCTCGTTCGCCAAGAAATCATGACCGCCGCCGACACCGTTGTGGTGAAGGTCGGCAGCCGCGTCCTCACTCGCGAGGATGGCTCGCTCGACGATTCCCGCGTCGCCGGCGTGGCCGATCAACTCGCGCGGCTGCGCCTCGATGGCCGGAAGGTCGTGCTGGTGAGCAGCGGGGCCGTCGCGGCGGGCATCGGCCGGCTTGGGTGGAAACGCCGGCCGACCGACTTGGCGGAACTCCAGGCCGCCGCCGCCGTCGGTCAGAGCCGCCTCATCGAGTCGTACAACAAGGCGCTCGCTCCGCACGGGCTCAACGCCGCGCAGATTCTGCTGACCGCCGAGGATCTGCAGCACCGCACCCGGTACCTCAACACGCGGAACACGCTTAACGCGCTGTTCCGCTGCGGGGCGATTCCGATCATCAATGAGAACGACACCGTTGCGGTCGACGAACTACAAATCAGCTTCGGCGATAACGACCGGCTCGCCGCGCTCGTGACGAACCTGCTGCGGGCGCCGCTGATGATTTTGCTGTCCGACGTGGAGGGCGTCTACGATCGCAACCCGTCGGAGCCGGGCGCCAAGCTGATGTCGGTGATCACGCATCTCGACGCGGCGGAGAGTTTTGCGAAAGACGCCGTCGGCCCCGCGCGCATTCAACTCAGCCGCGGCGGCATGGGAAGCAAGCTCCGCGCCGCCCGCATCGCCGCCGCCGCGGGCGAGAGCGTCGTCATCGCCGCCGGCCGTCGGCCGAACGTGCTGCTCGACATCCTCGCCGGCGCCGAAGTCGGCACGCTGATCCTCGCCGAAGGCCGCACGGTCGCCTCGCGCAAACGCTGGATCGGCTGGAGCGCCACCCCCCGCGGCAAACTGCTGCTCGATGCCGGCGCCGCAAAGGCGGTGCAGGCGAACGGCAAAAGCCTGCTCGCCGTCGGCGTCCGCGGCGTCGAAGGCAACTTCGCCAAGGGAGACGTGGTGGCGATCTGCGACCAAGCCGGCAGCGAATTCGCCCGCGGCCTGTCGAACTATTCGTCCACCCAGATGACAACCATCGCCGGCCAACCCACCGACCGCATCGCCGAACTCCTTGGCCACTGCCCGTACGACGAAGTCGTCCATCGCGACAACTTGGTGGTCCTAACGTAGCCGCGGGTCAACGACCCGCCGGAGCGAACCAAATAAGATCCTGAACCGTTACGAACCATCGCAAAAGAGAACGAAACCACAACGACACAACGAGCACGAAGAAAACGCAATCACAAGAATGACCTCGGCCATCATTCTCCGCCGCGCGTTCTTCTCTCTTGTCGTTGTTTATTTGGCGTGGCTCGCGATGCAGGCGGTGCATGAAGCGGGCCACGTGGTCGCCGCTTGGTTGACTCGTGGCACTGTGACTAGCGTCGAACTGCCGCTGCTGGGGATCTCGCGGACCGACGTGCGGCCGAATCCGCGGCCGTTGGCCGTTGCTTGGGCTGGGCCGATCGTAGGAGCGATCATTCCGCTGCTGTTGATGCTTCTCGTTCGCCAGAGAATTCGCATCAGCGGTGACGCGGCTGCCACAGCGCGAACGCGGCGTCGATTGTTGAGTGGTTTAACCGAATTCTTCGCCGGCTTTTGTCTGATCGCGAACGGCGCCTACATCAGCATCGGTTCGTTCGAGCGCATCGGCGATGCCGGCGATCTGCTGCGGCATGGTTCGCCGCAATGGCTGCTTGTGGTCTTTGGCGTCGTGGCAGTTCTGGCGGGCCTACTCGTTTGGCATTTTGCGTTAGAGAGTTACCGCCAGCAGCCGCGGGTCAACGACCCGCCGGAGCGGAACTCAAGTGGCTCACCCTAACGATCACCGCTCCGGCGGCTCGTTGAGCCGCGGCTACTGGCGGCGCGGCTACCGCGCCTCGTTTCCCGCCCCTGCGCAGCCCAGTTGCGATGCCGCGCAAAACTCTGCCTAACCGGCACAAAAAACAGCGGTGATCGCCGCAGTTCCCCCGATGGAACCTAGAACAGGCCGTCGCGGGCAGTTATTCTGCCTTGTTCCGACGAACTCGCGCGCGGCGAAGCGTCGTTCTCGAAGCCTGGCGGCGACAGGGAGTAGATTCAGATGATGCGGTGGGGCCAACTTTTTAAACGCAAAGATCTCCAGCACCTCGTTGACGAGCTGGCGAACGAAAACCGTCTCCGCCGAGTGCTCGGCCCGTTCTCGCTCACGGCGCTTGGCGTCGGTTGCATCATTGGCGCTGGCATCTTCGTGATGACCGGCCGCGCCGCTGCGGAAGACGCCGGCCCGGCGATCACCATTTCTTACACGGTGGCAGCGCTCGGCTGCGTGTTTGCCGCGCTCTGCTATGCGGAGTTCGCCGCCATGGCGCCGGTGGCGGGCAGCGCGTACACCTATGCCTATGCGACGCTGGGCGAGCTGCTGGCCTGGATCATTGGTTGGGATCTCATTTTGGAGTACGCGATGGCGTGCGCCTGCGTCGCCGCGGCGTGGGCGAACTATCTGAATGAGGTACTGCGCACCACGCTCGGCGAATCGTGGATGATCCCCGAGCGATTTTGTTCCGATCCCTTCACGACGCCGGGGGCTTGGTTCAACGTCCCGGCCGTCGCCATCATGCTCGTCGTGACGATCATCTTGATCGTCGGCATCCGCGAGAGCGCTGCCGCGAATGCGGCGCTCACGTTGTTGAAGCTGTTCGTCGTGCTGTTTGTCATCGGCCTTGGCCTGACGATGATCAACACGGAAAACTGGACCGAAATTCCTTACGGCAAGCGTCTCACCACCGCCGAGCTGAAGGTCAACACGGTGATCGCCGACAAGCTCAAGGCGGAGAAAGCGAAAGCTGCCGAGGGTACTGGCAAGCCGCCGGCGAAGCTGACCGATGCCGAACTGGAGCAGGTGAAAGTCGACGCTGACTACGTCCGTGCGAAGCTGGCCTACGACAAGACCCAGCAGATGAAGATCGACATGGTCAAAGCGGGCGATCTGACCGAAGAGCAAGCCGACGCCGAGATTGCCGCCGCGAAGACGACCCTCGACGCGGCCACTGCGAATGTCACCGACCCCTCTCAATTCGACGGCGTGATTGCCGACATCAATAAGGCCGCCCTCGAAGCGACGGCCGAGAAATGGGGCCTCCTTGGCGCCATCATCAGCCCGGAACGGCTGAAGCCGCTCGACGACGCCTTCCGCACGAACTACACCCCCTACGGCATCTCGGGCATCATGCTCGGCGCCGCCATCGTCTTCTTCGCGTTCATCGGGTTCGACTCGATTAGCACGCACTCGGAAGAGGCGATTAACCCGCAACGCGACATTCCGATCGCCATCTTCGCGTCGCTCGCCATCTGCACGATTCTCTATGTGCTGGTCGCGGCCGTGATCACGGGGATGGAACCTTACTACGGGATCGACGTGAAGGCGGCCATCGCCGCGGCGTTCCGCAAGCAGGCCGACGCGACTGGCAGCCGGGTGCTGGGCGCCTCAAGCGTTCTGATCGCCGCCGGCGCTTTGGCTGGCCTGACGAGCGTGATGCTCGTCACCTTCCTCAGCCAGGCCCGCATCTTCCTGGCGATGGCTCGTGACAAGCTACTCCCGCCGGCGATCTTCGGAGCCGTTCACCATCGGTTCAAGACGCCGCACATTTCGACTGCATTGACCGGGCTAGTAATCTGCCTCGCCGCGGCGTTCACGCCGATTTCCGATCTCGAGAAGATGGTCAACATCGGCACGCTGTTCGCCTTCGTCATCGTTTGCGTGACGGTGCTCGTGCTGCGATTCCAGAACCCAGACATGCCGCGGCCATTTCGCTGCCCGTTGATCTACATCATCGCGCCGGCCGGCATCTTGGTGAATATTTCGATGATGCTCTTCCTGCCGGTGTCGACTTGGCTGCGGCTCATCGTTTGGATGGGTCTGGGCATGGTCTTCTACTTCGCTTACGGCTATCGCCACAGCATCCTGGGTAAGGAACTGGTGCGCGAGTTGTCGAAGGAAGGCGTCAGCCCGACCGACGGCCCGCTGCGGTCGTAAGCGGTAGGTAGGGGTCGGGAGCCTTTTGCCACTGGCGGTTGTCAATGCAGTGGAAGCCCTCTAGTGGCAAAAGGCTCCCGACCCCGTCAACGCCCGCCTAGCACAACGGAAAACGAATAGACCCGAAACTGAAAAAGAGAATAGCCCCGACCTAGCTAGGTCGGGGCTATTTTCGTTAACCGCGAGAGTAAGCCGTCGCTCGGGCTTAGTGCGAGTGTTCGCTATGCGGGCGGACTTGCAATGTGCTGGCTCGCACCTGTCGTTTGACGGTCTCTAAACCGGTGCCGTCGATCACGCGAGCGGTCATGATCGGGTCGCTTTGCGTCGTATCGAACTCGATCGTCGCGAAGCCCATCGGGTCGTACTTGCCGTGGCTGCCGAGGCCCGAGGAAATCACTTCCGGCATTGGATAGGCGCCGTCGACTTCCGGCGGATGCATCTGTAGGTCGCAGCGGTGGATATCGCCCGAGACGAACATCACCCCGCCGACTTTGTTCTCGACGATGGCGTTCCAGAGTTCTTTGCGGGCATGCTTGAATAGCCGCCAGCCGTCGCTGCTGCTCGCCATCCAGGTGCTACCGCAGACGAGAACTTTGAACGGCGCTTTGCTTTCCTTCAGCTCGTCGACCAGCCATTTGATTTGCTCCTTACCGAGAAACGTCTTCTCCGGCGTGTCTTTGTCATCGTTGGGCGTGCGGAAGTAACGTCCGTCGAGCAGGAAGAAGTCGATGCCGCCGTAGGTGAACTTCGTGTAAATGCCAGGCTTGTCGGCGTCCTGCTCGCGCGGCGGGTTGGCGAAGACCTCGCGGAACGTGGCGAGCGCATCATCCTTCCCTTTTGAGGTCCGGTCACTGTTATTCGGACCGTAGTCGTGGTCGTCCCACACGGCGTACGTCGGAATCGTGCGGACCGCCGCGGCGAACGGGCGATTCTTCACGCGCTCGAGCGTGTAGGCGTCCCACAGGTGGTTATAGTCGCTTGAGTCGGCGTAAACGTTATCGCCGATGATCATCTGGAAGTCGGGCCGCTCGCCCATCAGAAGATGCCACGAGTCGTTGTGGTACTCGCCGCGAACTTCCTGCGTCTTGCCATCCTTGCGGCGATAAGCGCCGCCGAAGCAGGAGGAGACGGCGAGCTTGAACTTCGTCGGCTCGCCCACCGCAGGCGCCGTGGCGAATAGCCCCGACTCGGCGGCGTCATCGGCCTCTGCCAGTCGTACAACGAAGGCGTAGCGAGTTTCCGGCTTGAGATCCGTAACCTTGAATTCGACGGCGTGATGCCGCTTAGGATCGGGCGTCGCGTTGAGGCGGACCTTTTGCGGCGGGCCTTGCTCGACGTCGATTGAGGGCCGCTTCGATTCGAGTTCTTCGACTTCCAGAATCAACGGCGTCGTCCGCGGGCCGGCGTAAGCCCAGATCGACGCGGTGGTATCGGTAACATGTCCCACGAGCGGGCCGACGATCTTCCGCTCGCCTTCAATCTTGGGATACAGCTGATAGTTGGCTTCGCGAGCTTCGCACCACGCGGCCGCGCTGCCGAGCAAGCAGCCGCCAAGCGTTGCGATGCGGACTCCGCGCCGCAGGGTTGTGAGTTTGAACGCCATCACGCCTCCTTCAATGCAAACAACGATACATTGCCCACGCACGGGTCATGGTAAACACCGGTTGCGGCCCGCGACCACCACCGAAGGCGTCTCAATGCGGACATAATTATTCGGCGAGAGAATGCGCGAAGTCGCCGACATGAGAGCCACCGGCTCTGCCGGTGGACGTAGCGCGATGGCGTGCAGAGTACACTTCGTCCACCGGCGGAGCCGGTGGCTTCTAAAACGCCCGCGGGGCTTAGCGCACGCCAGCGGGCCGTTCCATCTCCGCCCGTCGGCAAGCCGGGAGCGATTCTAAAAACGTGCGGCCGTACGCTTTGGTGTGGACGCGCGGATCAAGAATCACCACACGTCCTTGATCGCGGCGTGTGCGAATCAAGCGACCAAAGCCTTGCTTCAGCTTGAGGACCGCCTCTGGCAGCTGGTAGTCGCTGAACGGATTGCCCCCGGCGGCGCGGATCGATTCAAGTCTCGCTTCAAGCAGTGGGTGGTCGGGCACGCTGAACGGCAGCTTCGCGATGATCACCAGTTCGAGCGCATCGCCTGGCACGTCGACCCCTTGCCAGAAGCTGTCGGCCCCGAGCAGCACGGAACGTGGATTTTCTTTGAACAGTTCCAACATCCGGCTACGCGGCGTGCCGTCGGCCTGGCTCAGCAGGTTGAGATTGTGCCGCGCTAGCCACGGGGCGATGCCGACGCCGACGCGGCGCATCATCTCGTAGCTGGTGAGCAGCACAAACGCCCGGCCGTCGCTTTCGCGAACCAGATGCTTGATCGCTTCGATGCAGGCCCGTTCGTAGCCGTCGCGTTCGGCCGTCGGGTCGGGCATGCCGCGGAGCGTGACCAGTTCCGCTTGCTCTTGGTAGTCGAACGGGCTGTCGAGCCGCAGCTCGTCGCACTGCGTTAGCCCGATGCGATCACGGAAGAAGGCGAACGACGGCTGCTTGCCGATCGAGAGGGTCGCGCTCGTCATGATGACGCTTTTCGTCTGCTGGAAGAGTTGTTCCCGCAGCGCGGGGCCAACGTCGACCGGCGATGCGGCAAGCGTCATCCGCGGCGTGCCACGGCGGTTCCAGCTCGATTCGATCCAGTAGACGGCGCCCGGCAGCTGTTGCGTGTGCCACGAGTTGAGCTCGCCGGCCAGCCCGACGAGTCGGTCATGGGCCGAATTGAGATCTTGTCGCTCGCTCTCTTGCTTAATCGCATCGGCGGCCTGCTTGACGCCGCGGGCGAGCTCCATGAGCGAAGGGCTCAGCTGGTTCTCGAATTCCAGCGGCGCCGAGACGCGGCCGTTCGCCGGGGCCGAGTTTGACTTCCACTCCCACGCATCGGCGAAGTACTCGCTCGCTGCGTAGCGGCACTGGTCGGCCCGCTGGCAGAGGTGCGTCAGCTTGTGGTGAACCAAGAGCCCTTTGTTCGTGCGATCGTTGTAGAGCCGCGAGAGGACGAACTCGACTTGCCCGCTGCTGAACGAGAGCCCCAAGTGGTCGGCGGCGACCCCCTCGATCGTGTGGGCTTCGTCGAGGATCGCGACGTCGTAGTCGGGCAGGATGCTCACGCCGTGTCGCCGCAGGGCGAGGTCGCTGAAGAACAGGGCGTGGTTCACGACCAAGATCTGCGCATTCTGCACGCGGCGGCGATCTTGGTAGTAAAAGCACTTTTTGTACGTCGGGCAGCGGCGGCCCATGCAGTTGCCGTGGTCGCTGGCGATCTCGTCCCACACCGCCGGCAGCGGCTTGTAGCTGAGGTCGGCGAGCGAGCCGTCGACGGTCGATTCGCTCCACGCGCGGATCGAATCGAGCTGCCGGCCCGCTTCGTCCTCGAACAAGCTCTTGCCGCGGGCGAGCGCTCCCTGCAGGCGGCGGAGGCTGATGTAGTTGCGGCGCCCCTTCACAAGTACGGCAGAGAACTCGCGCGGGATGACGCTGTTGAGCAGCGGCAGGTCCTTGCGAATCAGCTGCTCTTGCAGACTGATTGTGTGGGTCGAGATGACGACGCGCGGTGGTTTGCCGCCGTCAGGATTGGTGGCCGCGAGGATCGCCGGCGCCAGGTAGGCGAAGCTTTTGCCGACGCCGGTGCCGGCTTCGACGCAAAGATGCCGCTTCGCCGCGATGGCTTTCGCAACGGCGTCGGCCATGTCGAGTTGCTGCGGCCGCAGTTCGTAATGCGGCAAGCGGCGCGCGATCGAACCCTCGGGACCGAGAATATCAGCGACGCTGAGAGCGTGATCGGAATCCATTCACTGCTTTCGTTCCAAAACTCGGAACCAAGACTGCCACTTACAGCGGCTGCTTGGTAATCGTTCCCTCTTCCGGGCTGCTCGCCGTCGCGTAGAGCCGCTTCGGGATGCGGCCCGACAGGTACGCCAGCCGGCCGGCCGCGGTCGCAAATCGCATCGCGTCGGCCATCCGCAGCGGATCCTTTGCGTGGGCGATGCCAGTGTTCAGCAGCACGCCGTCGACGCCGAGCTCCATCGCAATCGCCACATCGCTCGCGGTGCCGACGCCAGCGTCGACGATCACCGGATACGTCGGATCGTTTTCTTTGAGGTATTCGAGGCAGATGCGGATGTTGTTCGGATTCAAGATCCCCTGGCCCGAACCTATCGGGCTGCCGGCGGGCATCACGCTCGTGGCGCCCGCCTCTTTCAGCCGGCGGGCGATGATCGGGTCGTCGTTCGAGTAGCAGAGGACCTGAAACCCGTCGGCGACGAGTTGCTCGGTGGCCGCGATCGACGCCACGGGGTCGGGGAGGAGCGTTTTCTTGTCGGCTAGCACTTCGAGCTTTACCCAATCGGCGCCCGGGTTCTCGAGCCCCAGCAGAATCTCGCGGCCGAGCCGCGCCACTCGCACCGCGTCTTCGGCAGTGAAGCAGCCGGCGGTGTTTGGTAGCAGCGTGTAGCGCGAGGTATCGATGAAGTCGAGAATGTTGTTCCCGGCCGCGTCGATCAGCCGCTCGCGACGGATGGCGACGGTGATGCAGTCGGTGCCCGAGCGTTCGAGCGACTCGCCCATCAGCTCGTAGCTGGCGTATTTGCCCGTGCCGACGATCAGCCGGCTTCCCAGCGTGTGGCTGCCGATGACGAGCGGTTCGTCGGTGAGGATGTCGGTCGACATAGCGAAAGCGTCCGTAGTCAGTGGTCCGTTGTCAGTTGTCAGTTGCCTGGCGAGCAAGAAGATTTCCGTCGATCCGGGAGCTGCCTAGCACAGCAACTGACGACTGACCACGGACAACTAACGGCGCCTAGCGGATCATCCTCCGCCGACGAGCGTGACGACTTCCAGGCGGTCGCCGGCGCTAAGCAGCGTCGCGGCGTGTTGGCCGCGGGGGACGAGCTCCAGGTTTCGCTCGACGGCGAGCGTGCGGGGATCGAGCTCCAGCAATTGCAACAGCGCGGCGATGGTGCTCCCCGCGACGATGTGGCGAGGCTTGCCGTTCACTTCGATTTCAATCTGGGCGGGATCGCTCATTCGTCTCGCACGAAAACGTCGCGGAACGAGCCGCGGGCGACGCGAACAAAGGTGCCCGACTGCAGAGCGCCCGAGGCGTTCAGCGTCGAGTTGAAGGGGAGGACGTACGCCGCCACTTGGCCGCTGGAGGCCTCGGCGACGTAAATGAGGGCTTTGCCGATTTGCGTCGGGCCCGAGCCGCGCGGCAGGTTGGCCATGCCGGTAACCATGAGGAACCGCGCCGGGTCGCCGACCACTTCGAAGTCCTGCATGACGTTGTAGCGGAAGTAACCGGTGAATTGCCCGTTACGGCGGTTCACGATCGCGGCCCGCAGGTCGCCGGTGAGGTAGTCGAGGAAATACAGGGCTTCAATTTCATCATCGACCAAGCCGGTCGCGATCGCGAAATTGTCACTGCCATGCGTCGCTACGGCATGAGCCTGCGGCGTTGCGGTGACGCCGTGCCAGCCGGCAGTGAGCGCGGCGCCGAGGGCAACGCCGACGACGAGCAGGGCGGTGTGATTGCAGACTCGCTGAAGCATGGGGTTCTCCCTCGCGCGAGGCGCCAAGAGCTACAAAAGGACGGCGACTGGCTCCTTGCCGGTCGTCCCTTCATCCTACCGCTGATTGCGGGGAGAATCCACAGGTCGGCGTCACTGGGCAGTTTGGCACAATTGGGCGAGCGGTAGCGGGGAAGTCCCGCCGGAACGTTCCCAGAGCGAGCCGGGCCGTCCCGGCCCCGGTTCAGCGAAGCCAAGCAAACCGCATCTTCCGCATTAAGTTATGTTAATGATTGGTGCGGTGGGGTCGCTGTCCCGCTCGTACTGCTTGATTCGGAGGAGATCGCCGTTCGATGAATTCCGCCACCACGCATCGTGCTCTTGTCCTGACGGTCGCTTTCCTTCTTGTTCTTGCCGTCGCTCTCTACTTTTATTCCGTCTGGCAGAGGCTGAATGAACCGCCGTACGTGCTGGTGATGACGCCTGCTGAGAACGGGGCCATGTTGCAGTTCGTGCAGCCAGAAGGTTATAGCGGTGGCGCCGAAGTCTCGCCGCTGTTCCATGTGGACGTTGAACTCGACGCGCCTGCCGTAGAGACTTGTCTTTTCGTCCACTTAAGCCACCGCATGAGTCTTGGAGATAGCAATGCACGAAGACGACAAGGGCGGCAAACCATCAATTGCCCGTGAGATTGATGCGTTCATGCTGAGCGTTGAGTCGCTGTCCGTTTCGCTGCCGTTCATGCTGATGGTGCTTAAGGGGCTCAGTGCCTTCGAGCATCAGCGTCTCGGGAAGTACCTCGGTGCGAATTGCACACTAAAAGGCGAGGAGGGCGCTACTCAAACGTATCAAGTACCGGCCCATCTTGTCGGCGAGGTCAGGAGAATTGAGCGAAAGTCGAATCGATATGACAAAAGCACTCAGACCGTTCCGCGTAGTCTTCTCGTTGCGTTAGTCAGCCAGTTTGATTACTTCCTTGGACGGCTTGTGCGATGCCTCTACGAGATACGTCCGTCTCTTCTGGAGGCTTCCGAGAGGTCGTTGACTCTAGCTCAGCTGCAGGAGTTATCGAGCATCGAAGAAGCGAAGGAATACTTGATTGAGAAAGACATTGAAACCTTGTTGCGGAAGAGCCACGTCGAGCAGTTTGAGTGGCTTGAGCAGAAGTTCGGCATCCCATTAAGGAAAGACTTGCCTTCATGGCCCAAGTTTGTGGAAGTGACCCAGCGAAGAAATCTCTTTGCGCATTGTAACGGCGTAGTGTCGAGCCAGTACTTAATTGTCTGCAAGAACGCATCGGTGACATTCGAAGGAACGCCGCCAAAGCTGAATGAATCGCTTGAGTGCACGCCGGCTTACTTTCGTGAGGCTTACGCATGTATTTTCGAGATTGCAGTCAAACTTGGCCAAGTCCTTTGGAGAAAGCTCGCGCCTGCTGACGTAGAACTCGCTGACGTGAGCATTATAGACGTGTCGTTCGAATTGTTAGTCGCTGAGCAGTATGGATTGCTGATCCGGATACTAGATTTTTTTACGCTGCAGAATAAGAAGTTTTCCAGTGAGTTGAATAGGAGGATAATGGTCATAAATCATGCTCAGGCTCACAAATGGTCTGGCGACAATGCGGGTGCGATAAAAATTCTGGACAAAGAAGACTGGAGTGCCGCAGCCGCTAAGTTTCAGTTATGCGAAGCCGTGCTCAGAGATAACTTCGATCGTGCAGTTGAGCTAATGCGCCAGATCGGAAAGGATGGCGAAGTTGCGAAGACTGATTACGAAGACTGGCCTTGTTTCAAGGAATTTCGAAACTCTCCGGAATTTACGAAGGCTTACTGTGAAATTTTCGGGACCGAATTCGAACTCAAGAAGACTGAAAAGCTCACAGCACTGCACTTGCAGTCGGAATTCATGGATGATCCCGAGCTATGGGACTTGGAGAGGCTAAACCTTCCAATCGGTGTTGTTGGTGAGAGGAGGATTATTGCAGGCGGTAAGGCCTCCGACGCAGGTGCAGCAACTAGCGGCGGATCGGGAGATATCGCATCGAAGTCAGAATCCGAGCCAAGCCAAATCGCTACATTTGCTGAGATGACAAGATCAGAGGCATCTCTGCCGCAGGTGCCTGCGAATGGGCCTGCTGGGGCCCCAGATGTAGGGTAGCGGCAAGTCCCAAGGGTAATCACTGGTGGTCGTCCGGCCGCGTCAATGGAGCATTGAGCCTCCCTTCATCGCTGACTTCTCTGCCTGTGGTCTCGTAGTGGGCCCTTTACGACGATCAGTCGGAGGTCTCTCGTGAGGAAGCCAATTACCTCTGGGGAGGGGTAGCCGGATTCGTGAAGGAGTTTAGCGGATTCGCCGAACCTTTGCCGACCGATGTGGTCGAATATGGAGGACCAATGGCGTCGAACGGCGCGGGGTTCACCATCTGGTATAGCGCGGAGCAGGGCGTCGGGTACGAGAGAGCGGGATATTGGTGATTGCGATGTCGACGCTGGAACGAACACAAATGATTCGAACAGAAACCTTGGGCGATGCAGCCGCGATCGAAGCGGTGACGGCGTCGGCCTTCTTGAACGCTCCGCATACCGATCACACCGAGCAGTTCATCGTCGCCGCGTTGCGGGCGGCGGGGGCGCTTTCGATTTCGCTGGTGGCGGAGGATGCCGGCTCGATCGTCGGTCACGTCGCCGTCTCGCCGGTGACGATTTCCGACGGATCGTCTGATTGGTACGGCCTCGGCCCCATCTCGGTGCTGCCTGCGCGGCAAGGCGAGGGGATCGGCACGGCGCTGATGCGCGCGGCGATCACCGCCCTACGAGAACTCAGCGCCGCGGGGTGCGTCGTGCTGGGTGAGCCGGCGTATTACGGGCGGTTCGGGTTCAAGGCGGCGCCAGAACTGGTGCTGCCCGGCGTTCCAGCGGAGTATTTTATGGCGGTGCAATTTCGCGACGGGGCACTCCCTGACGGAGATGTTTTCTACCACGCAGCCTTCGCGGCCTCTGAGTAACCGAGCCGATCATGACCCTCGATGTAACGAACCACCTAATACGAACGGGTTTGCTCTTATTCGGCTTCATTGCCGTCGCGTTAACGGGCTGTTTCATGTCGTCGACTCAAACCACCGTCCAGGACCCCGCGCAAGTGGAGCAACTTGCGCGCATCCGCATTCCGAAGTCAGCGACGGACGTTCACTGCGTCTACGACAGCGGCGGAATTGACCAAATGATCTACGGAAGGTTCGACGTCCCTGAAGCCGATCTTCCACAGATTTTGGAAGCGATGCCTGAAGGCTATCAAGTCAGCTCGAACGGCGAGCACTCCAGCGTTATGATTCACAAGATCGACGACTCGTGGTGGAAGCCAAGCGACCTTCAATCGCCGCAGGCAGCTGAGTGGACCCTGCCGGGGCCGTTTGCCGTTAATCTGCTGTTTGGGAAGACGGCGAAGTCGGATGTTCTGACAGTGTACTTCTTTAACTTTTCGATGTAGCGGTGCGAGATGCTTGCTGCTTTCGAGAATTACGACGGGATGTCGATTTTCTACAATCCTTCCCGCGCTTCTGTCCGAGATCCTCGCGTCGTTTCAGTGCAGGCGAATTGACCCAGGGCGTGGGAATTGGGAACTACAATCAGCTGAAGAACGGTTCAGTACGAATCCTAGAGTAAGCGGCCATGTCCTCCGACGACCTCGATCGACAACTTAGTTTTCTACGCGAGATCGATCAACTGAAAGGCGTCTTCCGCCAGTCGCCGCTGCTTGATCGCAGTCGCCGGGAGAACTCAGCGGAGCACTCGTGGCACGTGGCGATGTACGCGATGTTGCTCTACAAGTACGCCGCGGCCCTGGTCGACGCGTCGCGCGTCATCCAGATGTTGCTCATCCACGATATCGTCGAGGTCGATGCGGGCGACCATCCGCTGCATCTGAGCGGGCCTGACTCGCGGCAGGCTGAACTCGAATCGCAGGCGGCGGAGCGGCTGTTCGGATTGCTGCCTGCGGAGCAGAAGGGCGAGATGTTGGAGCTATGGCGGGAGTTCGAAGCCGGCGAGAGCGACGACGCCAAATTCGCCAAGGCGCTCGATCGCTTTCAGCCCCTGGTGGCCAACGTCGTGACCGGCGGCGGGACGTGGGCGCAAAACCGCGTCACGCTAGAGCAAGTGAGGGTGCGGTACGGAACAACGATTCAGCGCGGGGCGCCAGAGTTGTGGAAACTGTGCGAGCGGTGGATTGAAGAATACTTTTCCCGAGCGGGAGAAGCCGAACGCAGTGACTGAAACGTGCGGCAGCTGTGCGGGAGCCGCGTCCGAAAAGTGCGAACCTGCTTGGCAGCGATGGTGTCTCACGCAAGTCGTTCGAGCCGCGGGCTCGAAGTCCCTTCTCAGTTCCGGAGTGCCTCCGCATGGAAGAGCAGCTGACTGCAGATCGCTTTCCGCGCGCCTCGCGTTATCACCCCGAATGGATTCTTGCCGGCGTGAGCGGCGCCGCGAATTCACTGTGGTTGACGGAATGGCTGACCGAGGAGATGGAGCTGCAGCCTGGGATGCGGGTGCTCGATTTGGGGTGTGGGCGAGCGCTCTCCTCGATTTTTCTGCATCGCGAGTTTGGCGTGCAGGTGTGGGCGGCAGATCTTTGGTTTAACCCGGCGGAGAACTGCCAGCGCGTGCAAGACGCGGGCGCGGCGGAGGGCGTTTTTCCGTTGCGGGCAGAGGCTCGCTCGCTGCCGTTCGCCGAGGAGTTCTTTGACGCCATCGTTTCGATCGATTCGTTCATGTACTACGGAACGGACGACCTCTACCTGAACTATCTCGCGAGATTCGTCAAACCGGGCGGCCAAATTGGCATCGCCCTCGCGGGGCTGGAACGTGAAGTCGATGGTTCGCCGCCGGAGTATCTGGCCGAGTGGTGGGCGGCCGATCCGTTGTATTGCCTCCACTCAGCGGCCTGGTGGCGGCGGCATTGGGAGCGAAGCGGGCTTGTCGACGTTGAGTTGGCGGACTCGCTTGCTGATGGCTGGCAATACTGGCGGCGCTGGGTTCAGACGATCGCTCCCGCGAACGAAGTGGAGCTGCGAGCAATCGAAGCTGATGCTGGGCGGTACGTTGGTTACGTGCGCGCGATTGGTCGACGCCGCGAGGGGATTCCGCTGATGGATCCCTGCTTGTCGATTCCGGCGGAGTATATGGCAAAGCCATTGCTACGAGAGTAGGGGACGCCGGTGACGTAAAAAGCCGCGACCGCCGGTCGCGGCTTTATGCAAGGAATAGCGATTGTTGATGCGAGGAATCGCCCTATCCGTTGCGACTACTGCCAGTGAACTGCATCACGTAGTAAAGCACCGTCAGCACCGATTGCAGCGTCGCGGCGACGTAGGTCCAGGCAGCGGCGTTCAGCACGCCGTTGACATAGACCATCTCCTGGTTGCCGACGATGCCGTGTGAGACGAGTAACTGCTTCGCGCGATTGCTGGCATCGAATTCGACTGGCAAGTTAATCAACTGGAACGCGGCGACGCAGCCAAAGCCAAGGATGCCGAGCCAGATCAACGGCGTGCCCGCGGCAATGCCTTTCATCACCATACCGGCGCCGATGAATAGGAATAGCATGCCAATCCCGCTGCCAAAGTTTGCGGCTGGCACGGCGAGGTTGCGAATCATCAGCGGGGCGTACTGCTTCGCATCTTGCAGCGCGTGGCCCGCTTCGTGAGCGGCAATGCCGACGGCCGCGGCCGAGCGACTGCCGTACACGCCTTCACTAAGCCGCAGCACCTTCGCGCTCGGGTCGTAGTGGTCGGTCAATTCGCCGGCGATCGGCTCGATCGTCACGTTTTGCAGGCCGGCGGAATCGAGAATATGGCGTGCCGCCGCGGCGCCGCTTAGTCGGGCCGGAACCTGGGACGCTGCGGCGTAGGTGCCGCGGACCTTCCACTGGGCCCACAACGCTAAGAGCAGCGCGGGAGCCATCCAGAGGAGGTAATTCATGTAGCCGTGGGGGGAGAAAAACATCCTGGCATGCCTAGATCTTGCGTCTCGCGGCTGCCGGGCGTGCAATGCCGGGCATTCCGGGTAGACTGTGGGGTTTACTGCCGTCTTCTACGCAACGGCCACTTTGGCAGTTCGAGCGACTGGGACGACAGCAACGCACATCTGGCGCCCGATCCGCGGGAGCCGATTTTTCAGCCTGCGTGATTGCCATGATGCGTCCCTTCCTGTTATTCGCCGTCGCCGCGCTCGTCTTGGGGTGCGGTTCGCACGGAACCGATGAGCCGCTCGCTGAGCTGCAAACCGCCAGCAACGAGACGCCGCGCAGCGTCGAAGTGCCTAAAGAGGAGGGGCTGCGCGAGTTGATCGATCGCACGCTCGACTTCACGCAGCATGGCCGCGAGATGTCGCTCGAAGATCATGCCGCCTGGCAGTTGCTGCACGGCGTGCTGGCGTTCGGCGAGAACTTCGAGATCCTCTCCGCTGGCCAGAAAGTGAACGCCGTCGACTGGGTCTTCGACGGCAAGCCAATGAAGGGCTGGACCATCAACGCCACGCCGCAAGGGCTGCGGGCGGAGATCGAGGCCGGCAAGTATGGCCAAGGTCACGACGACCAATGGATGGCGATCCTCTCGCAGTGGAACGTCCCGGCGACGCGGCCGATTATCGTGGCCGGCAAGGAATACTCTGTCCAAGATTTGATCGATCGGACGAAGTACGACTGTTTTGAAGGTAAGGAAAGCAGCTGGACGATCATCGTCTTGTCGAAGCACCTCGACCCAATGGACCAAACGTGGATTGGCACCGACAAGCAGGAGTGGTCGCTCGAACGGCTCGTCGCAATGGAGGCGGGAGCCCAGTACGACGAGGAGACGGCGCAGAACGAAATCGCCAACAGTGCGTGCGGCGGCATGCACCGCTTGATTGGCCTATCGATCGCGCTTAATAACTACAAAGCGGCTCACCCTGGCGTCGAACTGAAGGGGGGCTGGCTCGCCGCTCAACAGCGGATCGATTGGGCAGTTGCCGCGGCCCGCGAGTTGCAGCTGCCGACGGGGGCGTTTTCGATCGCGTTTTTGTTCCGCTCGGCAAACTCGAACAACCTCGATGAGCACCTCGCCGCGACCGGGCACACGCTCGAGTTCCTGACGTTCGCCCTGTCGAAGAAGCAGCTCGAAGAGCCGTGGGTGCAGAAGGCGGTTGTCTACATGTGCAACCTGCTCGAACGGACGAAGCATCTCGACCTTGAGTGCGGCGGACTTTACCACGCCGTCCACGCCTTGGTTCTTTATCGCGAGAAGGTCTATGGGCCGCGCGAAGGCGAACCGCGGCCGCAAGGAGCGGGAGAGCTGGCGGGAGCGACGGCTTCGGCTGCTAACTAGCGCGAGTGGGCGACTTGGACGCTAGAGTAGTTCTTCCCACGTGCGTGAGCCGTGCAGAATTCTAACGATGCAGATGTCGCCGCCGGCAAACTGGTAGTAGATGACGTACGGCGGCACCGAGACTCGCCGCAAGAATTGTACGCTGTGCGCTATGTTCTCGCCGCTCTCCGAAAATCTCGCGAGCTGATCGAACGCAGCGGTAAAACGATCGACCATACGGTCCGCGGCGTCAGGGCTGTGCGCCCCGAGATGATCCCAGATGTCGCGGACGTCTTGTTCGGCGCGACTACTGAGAAAGTACGGGGCCATCATTTTGCCCGTTGAGTGGTAGCGTCGCGGGCGGCCAGCCGTTCGCGTCCCTCGCGTTTGATCCGCTCGGCATCCCAAGCGACCAGATTTCCCGCCGCTAGGTCCGTAAGGCCTTCATCCAACTGCCGGCGGACGAACTCATCGTACTGGCTGGAGGGCTCAGGCTGCTCCACCAGCAGATAGACCTTCTGAGTCGCAGGATCCTTGAGCTCGACCGGCAGCCCGCCGCTCACGGAAAGGGCTTGTTGCATCTCAGCGGTGAGGGCGAGGGGGCTGCTCATGGTGGAATTATACCACATTGTGCGGTCGTGCTGCCCGTTGCCCGCCCCGGCGTGGTGCCGCGGTTGCCCGGCCTCGGCGTCTGGTTGACCACCCCTGGTAGCCCACTTAAGCTAAGGGATTCAGGGAACTTCGGGCGTTTTTGCCCCTGCCTGCCGCATCATCGCCGGCGCCGTCATCCATGCTCGCCAAACGTGTCATTCCGTGCCTCGACGTCGACCGTGGTCGCGTGGTGAAGGGAACCAATTTCCTGAACCTCCGCGACGCCGGCGATCCTGTTTCCGTGGCCGCACGCTATGAGCAAGAGGGCGCCGACGAACTCGTGTTCCTCGACATCACGGCCAGCCACGAAGGGCGAGACATCATGCTCGACGTGGTTCGCCGAACTGCCGAGCAGATTTTCATGCCGCTCACCGTCGGCGGCGGCATTCGGACGGTCGAGGACATTCGCTCGTTGCTGTTGGCCGGTTGCGACAAGGTGTCGATCAACTCCGCCGCGGTCCGCGACCCCGAGTTCGTGCGGGCCGCAGCCCTGCGGTTCGGCAGTCAGTGCATTGTGGTGAACATCGACCCCAAGCGGGTCCAGCGCGACGGCCGCGAGATTTGGGAAGTCCATATCAACGGCGGCCGCATTAGCGCGGGGCTCGAGGCGGTCGCCTGGGCCAAGCAGGTTGAGGAGTTAGGCGCCGGCGAGATCGTGCTGACCAGCATGGACGCCGACGGGACCAAGGATGGGTACGACTTGGAAATCACCGCGGCCGTCAGTGCTGCGGTTTCGATTCCTGTCGTTGCCAGCGGCGGGGCAGGGCGGCCGGAGCATCTGGCCGACGCTGTGACGATCGGCAAGGCCGATGCGGCGCTGGCGGCGAGCATATTTCATTTCGGCGAGTACAACATCCAAGAGACGAAGCGGATCATGGCCCAGCGCGGCGTGCCGGTTCGGCTTGCGAGCTAGCGAACGCAGTAGCACAGAGAGTCATCCCACGCGGATGAGCGGTTGCCCCGCTCGGTCGCGCAGGATTGGCGGGAACAGAGGGACGCGTCATGGCCACTTCGATCAAGCAAACGGACTTCGACAGTTTCGTCGCCGTCCATCAAGAGCTGGAGATCAACAAGCTCTTCCGCGCCTGCGTGAAGCTCAAGGCGAGCGATCTCCATTTGAAAGTCGGCCGGCCGCCGATGGTTCGCGTCAACGGTACGATCCAGCCGATGAACCGTGGCCCGATCGACGACGAGGAAATGGTACGCCTCTGCTTTCCGATGATGAACGAGCGGAATCGGAAGATCTTCGACCACGACGGCGGGGCCGACTTCGCCCACATGCTCGACGTCGACGGCACGAACTGGCGATTCCGCGTCAATTTGCTCCAGCAACTCGGGCACATCGGGTTGGTCGCGCGGCGCGTGAATAGCCACGTCCCCGACTTCGAAGGGCTCTATCTCCCCAACTCGATCGTCGAGCTTTGCGGCTACGACCAAGGGATGGTGTTGCTGGCCGGCGTCACAGGCTCCGGCAAGAGTACGACGATCGCGTCCATGCTCAACTGGATCAATCGCCGCTATCGCAAGCACATTCTTACGCTGGAAGACCCGATTGAATTCGTGTTCACGGAAGAGAAGTGCATCATCAACCAGCGCGAGATCGGTCTCGACGTCATCGACTTCGAAATCGGCATGAAGCACGCGGTCCGCGAAGATCCCGACGTCATGCTCGTCGGCGAAATGCGTGACCAGGAAACGTTCATGACCGCCATTCACGCGGCGGAAACGGGTCACTTGGTGTTCGGAACGATCCACGCCTCGAGCGCTCCGTCGACGATCGGTCGTATTCTCGACTTGTTCCCGCAGGGCATGCACAACGCATTGCGCAGCGCCATCGCGATGAACATGAAGGGCATCATCGCCCAGAAGCTGCTGAAGAGCATTAAGCCGGGCGTCGGCCGCGTGCCGACGGTCGAGATCATGAAATTCACGCCGACGGTGCGGAAACTGATCCTCGAAGAAGAAGATCACAAGCTGGGCGATGCGATTCGCATTGGCTCGGAAGACGGCATGCAGGATTTTACGCAGAGCCTGAAGAAGCTGGTCGACGATGGGTTGATCGACCGTGAAGTGGCCATGGAAGTGGCGCCGAACCGCGAAGCGCTGAAGATGGCGCTTAAAGGCATCGAAGTTAAACAACCTGGAATTCTCTGATGCGGCAGTTGTTGCTATTTGGAATCTGTGCGGGACTGCTGCTGGCGCTCTGTTGCGCGTCGCCGGCGTTGGCCCAAGAAGCCGCGCCCGCCGAAGGGGGCGCTGCGGCTGCGCTCGCTACGCCTGCCGCTCCAGCGCCGTTGCCGGCGCTGCCGTTGTTCGACTTGATCATGATGCTGATCGGCCCCGCTGCGATCGCGATCATGGTGATGATCTTCGCGGCGCTCGGCGACTGGGTGAATCGCGACTCGCAGATTTTTAACATCGGCTACCACAAGTGGAATCCGATCGTCTTCTTTCCGTTCCTGATTGTCGGCCTGGCGTTGATGTTCGTACCGCTGCTCGGTATGGGTTGGGTGCGGCCGTTGGTGTTGGCGATCGTCATTCTCGCGACGTTCCTGCCCTACGCGCTCATTCACAATAAGAACGTCGAGCCGCATCAAACCGTTCTCACGGGCGGCTGGTGGCGCCATTTCTTCGCCGTCGTGCTTGGCAAAGTCGGCATCAAGATGAGCAGCGAGCAGCAAGCCGACTATCAAAAGGGCGCTGCGGTCGACTTGATTGCCATGGGGGCGGCTGGAAACAACGAAGACAACGCTAACCTGCTGATCGCGCGTCAGTCTCCGGGCTACCTCCTGGTGAAAGACCTGATCGTGGAGATGCTCAACCGTCGCACTGATCGCGTGATGCTTGAGTATGGCGCGCAAGGCGTCGCCGTGCGACATGAAATCGACGGCGCCTGGCATCCAGGCGAAGCCCGCGATCGCGAGTCGGGCGACGTGATGCTTGCGGTGATGAAGACGCTGGCGAATCTCGATCCAAAGGATCGCAAGAAGAAGCAGGTCGGCCGCTTCGGCGCCAAGTACGAAACCAAGAAGCACCTGCTGCCGATCACGACGCAAGGGCACGCCGGCGGCGAACGAGTCATCGTTAGTCGCGTCAACGAGAAGGTGAAGCCCCACACCTACGATAGCCTCGGTCTCCGCGAAGCCCTCAAGGAGAAGTGGGGCGAGATGATGTCGCGTGACAAGGGCATGGTCGTCTTCTCCGCGATGCCGGGCGGCGGCCTGACGACGATGACCAACGCGTCGCTCGAAGAAACAGACCGGCTCATGCGAGACTTCTTCGCAATTGAAGAGGTGAGCCATCGCGAAATTGAAATCAACAACATCGCTCCGCATACTTACGACGCCAGCAAGGGCGAAACGCCGGCGACGATCATTCCGGGGTTGATCCGGCTCTACCCGAACGTTTACGTCTGCCGTGACCTCGTCGACGCCGAAAGCGGCGCGATGTTAATCAACGAGGTGAAAGACGATCGACTCATCATCACCTCAATGCCGGCTCGCGAAGCGGCGGAGGCGTTGTTGCGTTTGCTGCAGATGAAGTTACCGCAGCCGGCGTTCGCTTCGGCAATCACCGGTGTGCTTTATCAGCGGCTGATTCGCAAACTCTGCCCCGATTGCAAAGTCGGCTACACCCCGCCGCCGGACGTCCTGAAGAAACTCGGCATTCCCCCCGGTAAGGTGCAACAACTCTATCGTCCGCCGAAGGGTGAAGAGATCGAGAAGCCTTGCCAATCGTGCCAAGGCATCGGTTACATCGGACGTACGGGGATTTTCGAACTTCTCGAGATCAACGATCAAATGCGCGAAATCCTCGCCAAGCAACCGAGCGTCGACTTGCTCAAGAAGGCGGCCCGCGCCGACGGTCAACGTTCGCTGCAAGAAGAGGGCATCTTGTTGGTTGCGAAGGGCGTCACTTCGTTGCCTGAATTGATGCGAGTGTTGAAGTAGAAATGCCAGTTGTCAGTGGTTCGTGGTCAGCTGCGAAAGACTTTTCCACAGAGAGCAACTGACGACTGACAACGGACCACTGACTGAGAATAACCAAGAACACTTCGCCGATAGGTCGGCGATAAAGCTTCGAGAGGCGATACCGCCATGCCATACTTAGCCGTCTTAATGTTTGCCATCTTCTTCGCCGGGTTCGCGATGACCGTGAACGAAGGGCTGTGGAGCAATGCGATCACGCTCTTTTGCGTGATGCTGGCAGGCGTGATCGCCGTGCCGGGCGGGCTGGCTCTGGCAGGCTACGTCATTGCCCAGGCACAGCCATCCGCCGAAAATGAGTGGGCGTTCAAGTTTGGCTCCATCTGGGGCATCTTCTTCTTCGCCGTGATGATTCTGCGCATCGCTACCGACCGCATCTCGCGCGTGCGGATGAAGTTCGTGAAGCCGCTCGACGTCGCCGGCGGCATTCTCGCCGGGTTGACGGTCTCACTGATGCTCACGAGCTTTAGTGCGATGATGCTCTACATTCCGTTCGCTTCCGGCGTTTGGAAAACTGCGGAAGCGGCGCCCTGGCAGAATCAAACGATTCAGTCCTTCGCCAATCCAATGTTTTCGACGATTCTTGCTTTTCACGGCAAAGAAGTCACGCGACAGATCAATGAACGTTAGTGGTTTTCACACATGATGACGCGACGTTGGCGTCTTCATAGAACTGACGTACCTCTCCTCACGCAGGATGCCCAACGTGAAACCCGCACTCAATCCGGTCGAAGAAGAGAAGTACAGCCAACTTGCGCCGTTGGCGGTAGTTGCCTTCCTCGTCGGCGTCGCGTCGCTGCTCGCATTCATCGGTCCGCTGTTTTATCTCGTACCGATCGCCGCCGTCGGCCTCGCGTTGATTGCCCTCGGCAAGATTCAACGGTCGGACGGAGTGCTTTCCGGCGCTCGCTTGGCGCAGTTGGCAATCGCCGTTGCGACGGTATGTCTCGTCGCGTCGCTCGTGCGCGGCGGCGTACGCGATCGGTTGCTCAAGCAGCAAGCGAGCGATACCGCGCTCCGGTGGCTGCATTCGATGGCCGAGGGAGACGTCGCTGCAGCACGAGCGCTCCTCTCTGGCGAGGGGGCCAGCAGTCTCGTGTCGCAGCCGCAACCGAACGCTCCTCGGCCGCCCGCCGAAGAACTGGAGCGGATGGCCCGCGAACGTTTGGAACTCGATCCATTGGTAAAGGACTACGCGAACGTCAAAGAGCCGCTGATCAAAATCGAATCGGTTTCTGAACCAATCAGCGACGGCGGGCGGACGGTCGTCGGCGTCAACTGGGTGATTGGCGATCCAGCGACGGGGAGCCATCGCCACGTCGAGGTGCGCCTCTCGCGCAACAAGGCCTTCGAAGCCGAGGGCGAGCCTTGGCGCGTCGATCATTGGACGGCAGACTCTGCTCACGGCGCTCATTAGCCTGAGATTCACCTCAATCTTCCGACGTGTGAGGCAGGGGAATGCTCCCGCCGAACCAATCGTCGAGTAGCTCCGTACATCGCGGTGCCGACGCCGCAGCGTCGGCTGCTTGTTAAACTTTGCCGATTGTCGGGGTCGTTCTAGTTATTCCGGCTCGCTGCCGTAGATGTCTGGCGGCGTTGCGCGGCGCGTTCTCAACGGCTGCCGTTGCTGGCAACGCCTTCAGCTGCCGCGACCATCCGTACAACCGATACGGCTTCTCACTTTCTGCCGTTTCTGCCGGCAAAACGCTCCTAAACGCCTCCAGCAGGCTCGCCGCCTCTTCTCGGCGCCGTCGATACAAGAGAGCAAGGCGGATGGAAATTCCCGCGAGGCGGATCCCGGTCACCCGGTCGGAGCTGCCGTCACCGCTAACAGAGTGCTGCGTCGCGACTTGGTCAGGAGCCGAGTTGTCTGCAAAGCGCCAGTAGAAGGAGCTATCAGGTGAAAGTTAGGACATGGAGAGTCGGACTGGCTGTCCTGGCACTCGGCGCGACGCCTGCGTTCGCCGAGACGAACAGCTGGTCGTATGACAACAACGTGAGCGGCGTCGCCTTCGCCAGCGATTGCTGCGAGCCGACCTGCGCCGATCCCTGTTGCAGCGACGACGTCGCGTGCGGCTCGGGCTGCGAAGCCGGCGGTCTGTTCAGCGGCTGTGCGCTAGCCGGCCCGATTGAAGGGCTTTCGCTGGCGGACCTGGTGGGCATCGATCCCGAATGCTCGTCGATCGAGATCGGCGGCTGGACGAACATCGCCTACTACAACAAGAACATCCCGCTGTCGCAGAACTTCGACGACTTGCTGTCGTTCGACGACATCCCCGACCATGCGAACCTTGCCCAGCAATGGTTCTACATCGGCAAGGTCGCCGACGGCTCGGCCGGTCGCGACTTCGGCGGTCGCATCGACGTCCTCTACGGTACGGACGCGCAGAAGTCGCAAGCGTTCGGTAACCCCGGCGCCGGCATCCGCAACAACGGCTTCTACGACGCCTCGCTCGACCACGGCTACTACGGCTGGGCTATCCCCCAAGCCTACATGGAAGTGGCCAACGGCGACCTGTCGACCAAGGTTGGTCACTTCTTCACCCCGCTCGGGTTCGAAGTGATTCCGGCCACCGGCAACTTCTTCCATACGCACTCGTACACGATGTTCAACAGCGAGCCGTTTACCCACACCGGCGCCCTGTCGACTTACTCAGGCTTCGAAGGCCTGACGCTGTACGGCGGTTGGACGGCGGGCTGGGACACCGGCTTCACCAACAACAACTCGGGCAGCAACTGGATCGGCGGTTTCGCCACCGAGCTCAACGAGAACGTGACCTTCACGTACCTCAACACGTACGGCAACTTCGGCTGGATCGACGGCGGTTCGAAGAACAGCTACTCGCACAGCATGGTGCTCGTTGCTGATCTGACCGACAACCTCCAGTACGTCGGCCAGAGCGACTTGCTCCGCACCGACAACCCCGGCGTGAGCCAAATCGACACGATCGGCCTCAACCAGTACATGTTCTACACGCTCACCGATACCTTGAAGGTCGGTGGACGTGCTGAATGGTGGAAGAAGGACGGCACGTCGTTCAACGAAATCACCGGCGGCGTGAACATCCAGGCTCTGTCGAACCTGGTCTTCCGTCCGGAAGTTCGTCACGACTGGTCGCCCGGCACCGACCTCGACCAAACCGCGGTCGCGATCGACGCCATCCTGACCTACTAGCCTCGCTAGTAGCCGCGGGGCAACGACCCGCCGGAGCGGCGCCGATCAAGCGTCGCCTCGCCAAGCTCAAGCGACAACCTGAAACCCCCTCGACCGGCGGCCGAGCTTCCTCGCGAAGTTCGGCCGTCGGTTTTTTGCGCTGTGTGGGAGCGGTAGCCGCAGCTCAACGAGCCGCCGGAGCAAGGCTCGATACGCGCTGCCCAGTAGTAGCCGCTCCGGCGGGTCGTTGACCCGCGGCTACTGGACGGTTAGCTCGCCCAAGAAACCTTGGCATAGACGTCGGCTAGCGCTAGCTCGCAGCCGACCGTGGGGAACGCGATCGACGCCTCAATTCCGGTCGCTTCGCTCAGCGACCAGACGCCGTCGTTGCCGCGGCTAAAGAGCTCGACGTGCGCGCGATCTTGAGCGACCAACGCATACTCGCGCAGCGATTCGATCTGCCGATAGTGCTCGAACTTCTTACCGCGGTCGTACTTCTCCGTCGTTTCCGACAGCACCTCAATGATCGCCTGTGGATTGAGAAGCGTATCGAAATGCTCGTCCTCGAAGCGAGGCTTCTCGCAGGTGACGACGACGTCGGGGTAAGTGTAGAGGCCCGAGGCTGAGACCTTCACCCGCATATCGTTCTGATATGCTTCGCAGGGCCGTTGCAAAAGCTGAGAGTGCAGTGAGGCGCCGATATTGCCGGTGATGAGATTGTGCTCGCGGCTCGCCCCGCCCATCGCGAACATCTCGCCGTGATAAAACTCATGCTTCGCCTCCACGTCGCGCTCGATCGCGAGATACTCTTCGGGAGTCAGCAGGCGTTGGAGTTGAGCTGACATCATGGTTCTCAATGGACTGGGCGAAGTCGTATGCTGCAGCTGACAGCTTAACTGCAAAAAGGTCAGCCCAAGTATAGCATGGTCGATTCGGCTCGCAGGACAGCGGTATTCAGCCTGCCGGCAACCGCAGTTGCACGCTGGCGCCAGGGCCGCCGTTAGCGGCGCCGATGCTCAACTCACCTCCCAATTCGCGAGCCAGCCGTCGGCACAAAGCTAGGCCCAAGCCGACGCCAGGCGCGCTCTCCGCGGCTTCTTGGGCGCTTTTGCTAAAGGGCGTCGATCGTAAGGCCTGCTTCGTCGATACGAAGCCAGGGCCGAAATCACGCACGCTGAACGACGCCCAACGACCATCGCGAACTGTCGAGAAGACAATCCGGCGATCGGTTGCGCGGCCCGCATACTTCGCCGCGTTGTCGACGAGGTTGAATAAGATCTGCTCGACGACGCCGACGTCGGTGAGCAGCGGAGCGTCGGCCGACGCTTCGTCGACGTCGCATTGCAACGTCATGCCGGCTTGCGCTGCACGCTCAGCGAGACGCGGCTCAAACCGATCGACGAGCACGGCTGGAGTCGTCCGCTCGCTCCGCTGCGGTTTCCGGCCACGTTCGAGCCGTGCGTAGGACAGGACGTTTTCGACCAGGTGCGTCAACCGCTCGGCTTCGGTGCGCAACGTCTGCAAATACTCGCGGCGTCGTTCGGGGGTCGGCACCATGTCGCGCGCGAGCATTTCGGCGTACATGCGAAACGTCGTGAGCGGCGTGCGAAGCTCATGCGTTACCGAGGAGACGAATGCGGCACGCCGCTCGCTCAGCGCGACGACGCCCCACAGCAGTAAGCCAACTGCCGCGAGAGCGCACGCGAGGGCGACCCAGCCGACGCCGAGCGCCCACTGCAGCGGTCCGTCGCCCGTGGCGCTGGCGAGCGCCGCCGTGGAATCGCCGACAACGAGTTTCACCGGCAACCCGGCGAGCATGCGGGTCGCGTCGATTGGGTCGTCGCCGCGCACCGGAACCAAGTCGGCGTGGGGAACGAGCGACGCGGTCTCGGCTAGCAGCTCTCGCTTCAGCCGTGGCCAATCGAGCCAGCTCCCCTGCACGAACGTTTGTCCGTCACGATCAACGCGACGCGCGAGCAGCAATTCATCGCCGACCCAGACCGGGCGGCTCACGTACTCGACGGTGCGTGCGTCATTTGCATCACGCTGGCTTGGCACGCTACGCATCAAGGAATTTCCGAACTGCTGCTTCGAGAGCTCTTGCACGGCGGCTTGCTGATACCGGCTTTCGCGGCCTCGGTAGTCGGCGGCGCCGCGCGACTGCTGGGCGACTTGCTGCTGGAGCGATATATCAGGCTCGTCGAACGGGTTGGCTTCGTCGTCCCCAATCCCGGCCAGCGGTTGCTCCGCTGTTTGCATTTGGCGGTCGCCCTCGCCGCCAGCCGGTGCATTCGCGCTGTAGTAGTTGCCGATCGGAGGGCCATTGGCGGCCACTTGATCGCCGCCCGTGGACTGCGGCGTGCCGCCGGTTACTAAATTTGGCGTCGGGATCGGATCATCAGGCAGTATCTCCAAGAGTTGCCCGACGTTGACGGCGTCGGCGAGCGTCTCAAGCTTTCGACGGTTTGCTTCCGTGGCGGCGTTCGGCAGACCGTTACTCGCGGCGAGTTCCGTCTGCTCCGGCGGAGGCGCCTGTGGCGAAGCCCAGCGGCCGTCGGCATACGCATTAAAGTTGAGCAACACGTTGTCCGGCGTTTTGGCCAAGATCGGCGAAGCGACGGATCCTAAGTTCCATTCGCTCTTGTTCGCCGCCGGCACATTGACGAACGACTCGTAGAACTCATGCGGACGCGTTACTTCCTCCGCAATCAACGGCGCTAGCTTCGTATCCATCTGCCAGAGGGCCTGACTGACGTTTTGCTCCAGTTGGGCCTCGGCCCGTGCGAGCGACCGCTCGCGATCTACCCGCAAGGCATGGAGCGTCAGCCACGCAAACGCCGCTGTCGCGACGACGCCGCAGAGTGCAAAGGCCAGCCAGACGTGCCAAGGACGCTTCATGAAAGACTCTGAGCCAGCATGTACCCGCGACCGCGCACCGTCATCAGCAGCGTCGGATTCTCGGAATCGTCACGCAGCTTTTCCCGCAAGCGGGCGACGTGCATGTCGACCGTGCGAGTCGAGACGCCGCGGGCGTCGATCTGCCAAACGTTTTCGAGCAACTCTTGCCGCGGCACCGTGCGGCCCGCATGTCGCGCCAGGTATCGCAGCAGTTGCTGTTCGCGTTCCGACAGTTCGACGCGCTCACCGTCGCTAAACTGTACCTCGCAGCGGGCAAAATCGACCCGCCCGCCGGCGAACGCAATCGCCTCCACGTCGCTCGGCCGGCTCGGCGAACGCCGTAGCACCGCGTAGACCCGCGCGAGCAGTTCGTTGACGCTGAACGGCTTCACCACATAGTCGTCAGCGCCGAGTCGCAAGCCGCTGACGCGATCGCTCTCTTCGCCGCGCGCGCTGAGGATAATCACTGGCAGCGTTGGCTTCACATTCCGCACTTCGCGCAAAATTTCGAGCCCCGTTTTTCCCGGCAGCACCATGTCGAGCAGCAGCAAGTCGAACTCCCGCCGCAGCGCCATTTGGCAGCCTTCCTCGCCGTGCCCCGCTTCGATTACGGTGTACCCCGCGTACGTCAGCGCATCGACGACGCCGCGACGAATCGCGTCGTCGTCTTCAACGGTGAGAATCATTTGCTGTGGCATAAAGTAGCCGCTGGTCAACGACCAACCGGAGCAGACTAAGATCGAGATTGCGTAACGTTTCCTATCAACGCTCCGGCGGCTCGTTGAGCCGCGGCTACCAGTTTACTTCGCCGCTGGCGGTTCGGTCAGCCCGCCTTGGTCGAGAGCGGCGTAGGCATCGCCGGCCGTCAGTCCAAGCCATGGATCGCTCGACGGCGTCAGGAACAACTCCGCGTAAACGCGTTCATTGAGCGGGCCGACTTCCTGCGTAGCCGTGCCATTGGCGAACCAATTATGGATCGTGCGGTGGAGCGTGTACTCGTTTCGGACGCCGTCGACCGCAAGCGAACGCTCGAAATCGCCAACGATTTTCAGCAGCGGGTTCTCGACTTTGCGTTTGCTGTAGGTAGCCCGCATCGCGGCGTCGGCAATCTCTCGCGGAACCTTGCCGCGCATCAGGGCGACGCTCTGTGCATCAAGTTTCGCCTCATCGGCATGCCGCGCGGCGATCACTTGCCAGAATCGTTCGTCTTGCTCCGCGAGTGCTTCGCCGGCGGGAGCGAACGGGGCTACGAGCTTCGTCTCCACCAGACTCTTCGACACCGCCACGCGCGCCGCTTGCAGCGCGGTCGGATGGCGTCGCTGCAGTTCTGCGGGCGATGCCTTCGATTGTAAGCTATATGTCGGCGGATTGAGCAACTCCGGCGCCACCTCTGCGAGATCAGCTCGAAGCTGCTCGGCAATGACGAGTTCGCGATGAGTGTGGTACTCCTGCAAGAATCGCTGGCGTCCCATTTCGCTGCTGATTTTAACGTAACGCGACGCCAGATCATGCGAACGCTCCAGCCACTGCAAAAACGCCTGCGGTCCGTACAAGCCCGGCAGCGCGTCGACCGGCGCGCCGGTCGCATCGAGCACGTAGTGCGCACTGTTGCCGGTAAGCGTCCGCTCCAGCGTGCGGCCATCGCCAAAGTCGACCGTCACGCGCGGCACGGGGCGGACGCTTTCCCAGTGGAGGACGAAGTGATCGCGAAGGTAGTCGCTAATCTCGGCGTTGGCGTAAAGCGCCGTCCGAAAGAAGCGGCTATTCGCACAGCTGTACTCGTCAGTTAGCTTGCCGAGCATCCGCAAGCTGAGGATCGGCCGACCGCTCTCGGCGGCGGCGAGCTTGGCTTGCTCGAGGTCGGTGTACCAGTAGAGCCGTGAAGCCGTCGCATCTCGTTGGCCAGCCACCTGATCGACCAACTGCTTAAGTCGCTCGGCTTCGTCGTTGTCAGACGTCGAGCTGTAACGCTCCAGCGCGGAGAGCAGGCCCGCTGGCCCCTTCGCACGAAGTGCCGCAGCTTCCTGATCAAGCTGCATGACGCCAGGGTCGCGACAGGTCGTTCCATAGCCGCCGCAGGCGTAGGCCGCCACGGCGCCGAGCGATACGAGCGACAACAGACCTAAGGTTCGAAGCATGACAAGATCTCCGGTTCGCGTGAAACAGGAAGTCATCGGGCGTGAGCCCACTGCTTCTTGATCGTACGCGGAGCGAAGACCTGTGCGTGTAACGCCTCTGTAACGTCTGCCGGCGTCGCGCGACCGGCAGGCTAGACGGACCGCCGCATCAGATGTCGCGCGAAAGCTCGGTCCAAATGGTCGCGGCGCCGCCGACGACCAGATTGAAGACCGGCAGCAGCGTCAGCGTTCGCGCCATGCGAATCTTGTCGCGGGCGAAGGCCCACCATGACGCGATCACCGTTCCGATGCAGACGAGCGGAAAGCTGCCGATGCAGAGCGCCATTAGCACCCACGGGACGTTGGTGAACGCCTCGGCCGAGTCGAACATCATGGGCACGAACATCGCCGGCAGCGCCGACGTGACGGCGAGCGCGCCCCACAGTAGCGATGCCGCCACGAGCAGCCACTTGGTGTTTCGCTTTGCATCCATCGTCAGCCCTCGCGATTGTTCGCCGCCCGCTCCTGCGAGACGCACTTCACAACTTTAGTCCGCGGCGAAGCAGTGCACCCGTCACGGAAGCTGCGGCGAATTCGCTGCGTTGCCGCCGCCGGTCGCTCTCTGCGGGGTCGGCCGATTCTGCGGGTTACGACCGGCAACATCCACGGTAAACTGGGGGTTTGCGTTACCGCTGAATCTCCGCAGGATGGCATCGATGAGCGAACAGTCCGCAGCCCCCGCCGGCCCGAAGTGGCGCCAACTCGAACGGATCGAGCGTCGCGTCGCCGGCGTGTTGGTCGAAAAGGCGAAGACCACGCCCGACAATTACCCGCTGTCGACGAACGCGCTCGTGAACGGTTGTAACCAAAAGAACAACCGCTTCCCGCAGATGACGCTTGATGAAGATCAAGTGACCGACGCGCTCGATTCGCTGCGTAAGTCCGGCGCCGTTGCGTTGATCCAGGGCGACGGCCGCGTCGAGAAGTATCGCCACCTGCTCTACGACTGGCTCGGCGTCGATAAGTTCGAAATGGCCGTGATGGCCGAACTGCTGCTGCGCGGCGCCCAAACGCTCGGCGAGTTGCGGGGTAGGGCGGCTCGCATGGAGCCGATCAAGGGAATCTCCGAACTCGGCCCGATCGTGGAGTCGCTCCGCACGAAGGGCTTGCTAATCTTCCTTACCTCGCCCGGTCGCGGCGGCGTGGTGACGCACAATCTTTACCAGCCGCAAGAGCTGGCGAAGGTCCGCGCCGAACATGGCGCCGGCGATACGAACTACGAAGGGCCAATTACCGCTGCGGAACCTGCGCCGAGCGCTTACTCCGCTCCCCCGCTAGCCTCCGGCTCCGCCGGGGGGCCGGCTTCAACGCCGCCGAGCGCCGCCCCATCGTCGCCAGTAAGTTCTCCCGCCCCAGCGGCAAGCGAATCCCGCCCCGCACCAGCGGTCGACAACGGCGTTCTAAAACAACTCGCCGATGAACTCGCCACGCTTAAACGAGACTTCGCCGAGTATCGTGACCAAGCCGACGCCCGCACCGACGAGCTCCGTCGCGAACTCGACGACCTGAAATCGCAACTGGGTGTTTAATCGTTCGACGGTTTAAGCCGCGTCAATCGTCGCCCCGTTGGCTTGAAACGCCGGTGCCGCGTCGGTCGCTCCCAACAAGCGGCTGCCGACGGCGACGGTTACCGCCACGGTCGTGAAGAACCAGAGCGACGGATTGAATCCGCCGAGCAGGTCGACTGAGGCGCCCATTACCAACGGGCCAAGGGCGCTGCAACTAATGCCGACCGTCATCGACGTGCCGCGGATGCGTCCCAGGTGAGCGGGGCCGAAGTATTGGGCCCACGACGCGCTCGATACGACCGTCATCAGTCCCTGCCCGACGCCGAAGACGGCGTACGCGACCAGCGCGATCGAGCCGCCGGCGGTGGCGAGGATCGTGCAGGTGAGCGCCGTGCAGCAGAGGGCGCCGCTGATAAGGTAGCGAATTGGGAAGGCGTCGATCAGCCGGCTGCTGCCGAGCTGCATGATCGCCATCGAGATCGCCATGAGCGGAGTCGCCCACGCGGTTTGCGTGAAGCTGAGGCGGTGGACCTTCAGCAGCGATTCGAGGTGAAACAGCAGGCCGGTGCCGATCAGCGACCAGACGCCGGTCGAGATTAGCAGTAGCCAGAACATCCGCGTGCGGAGGGCTTCGCCGAGGTTCATCGACGGCGGGTTGTCTTCGTCGACGAGGCGGAGATTGGACGCGGTCGCCGAAACTGAAAACCCCTCACCCGACCTCTCCCCTCGGGGGAGAGGGGTTGGAGCGCCATCCATTCGTTGGCCGACGTCGCTGGGGCGTTCGCGGTAGACGAACAGAATGAGCGGCAACAGAACGGCCATCAGCGCGACGCCCAGTAGGGCGTAGGCCGAGCGCCAACCGATGCCGTCGATCAGCATCATCATGCTCACCGGCACCAGCGCCATCGACGCCGCCATGCCGAACTGCATCATGCCGCAGGCAGAAGGGAGTTTCTTGTCGAACCACGCGGCCAGCGTATTCGTAGCGAGCAGACTTAACAGCCCGGCGCCGACCATCCGCAAGCCGAGGCAGGCAATGAACAGCGTCGTGCCGCTGCTGACCGTCGAGGCGTAGAAGCAGGCTGCGGCCATCGCCGTGATCGCCGCCAACAGCGAACGCTTGAGTCCGTAGCGGTCGGAGAGGGCGCCGAGAAACGACAACGGCACGGCCGCGCACAACGTGGCGAGCAGGTAGGCGGCTGAGAGATCGGTTTGCGATAGCGACAGCGACTCACGGATCGACGAGTTGAACCGCATGAAGCCATAGGTCTGGCCCGGCGCACTGCTGATCATCACCAGCGTCGCCAGCGGGACCATCACCCAGCCGTAGAAGAGCTTGTCGCGAGTCGCTGCCTCGTTAGCTCGCGCGCTGCCAGGGTGAGTTTCAGGGTGGCGGTCGAGACCGCGGGCGGGCGTCGCGAGGGGAGGGTACTCAAATTCCATCGCCCGAGTAGCGGGCGATGCAGCAACGCGCGACATCTGTTAGGCGGGGGGTTGGCGGGTAAGCGGCAGGATTGCTCGGCGAGGTCGAAATTCCCAGTGGCGGGGCGGGAGTGTAGGAAACTCGACGCCTCAGGGACACAGAGAAATCGCCCCAAGTTCGTGAAGAATCGGAAAGATTCGCGCAGCGGAGGTGCGAGTAGCCGCGGCTCAACGAGCCGCTGGAGCGGGGCTCGGAGGAATGTCGAATGAGGAATGTGGAATGGGGGGATCAATTCCGCCGCCACGCGTCGCGCCAGTAGCAGCCCCAATTCCCCATTCAGCATTCCCCATTCGAGCCCCGCTCCGGCCGGTCGTTGACCGGCGGCTACCAGCTAAAACGCCGCTGAAACGTCCCCCTCGATCTGCTATCCTGGGGATACCCGCGATTCCCTTTTGCCCCGTTCGAGCAGCGATGGCGTCGACCGATAGCAGCCATAACGCTTCCCCTGCCGGAATCGCGGTCTGGGCCCACTGGCTCCATCGCTACTTCCTGGCCGCGTTGCTAGCGACCTACGCTCTGTCGGGCTTATTGCCCGGGCCTGGGGCGGCGATCCGGGAATTCTCCGTCACCTTCCCGGGCGGGCACCAAGAGCGGGTCTCAATGCTGCTGCTCGCCGTGCTCCTCTTCTGCGCGGCGGCCGTGATCCAGTGGTCGCAGATTCGCGATCTGCTTGAACGCCCCTGGGTGGTCGTGGTCGGGCTGCTGACGGCGTGGCTGGGGCCGGCGCTGGTGGTGTTGGCGTTCAGCCCGCTGTTGCCGTGGCTCGACTTGCACGACGCCACGGCGGGCATGATGGTTGGCTTCGCCCTGGTCGCCGCGATGCCGGTGGCGAACTCGTCGGCCGGTTGGACGCAGAACGCCGGCGGCAACGTCGCCCTCAGCTTGAGCCTGATCGTACTGTCGATCCTGCTCAGCCCGATCGCGACGCCCAACGTGCTGAACCTGATGGGCTGGGCGCTCTCGCGGAGCGACGTGGAGCGGATCGAAACGCTCGTGACGCAGTTCTCCGGCTGGAAGTTCATCCTGTGGGTAATCTTGCCGTCGCTCGCCGGCGCCGCGGCGGCGTGGCTTGCCGGGCATCGCCGCATCGCCCGCGCGAAGCCGTGGTTCCGGCTGATCACGCTGGTGACGATCCTCGTGCTGAACTACGCCAACGCCTCGCTCGCCATCGCCCAGATTTGGACCGGCGAGCGATTCGTGGTGATCCTGATCGCTGCGATCATGGCCGCCGCGGTGAGCATCGTCGGCATCGCGCTCGCCTCGCTGCAGGCGCGCATCTTCGGGCTGACGCGCTCCACATGGATTACGCTCGCGTTTGGGTTGAGCATGAAGCACACGGGCCTCGCACTGGTGCTGGCCGGCTCGTTCCTGCAAGACCAGCCGCGCGTGATCCTCGTGGTGCTGCTCACCACGCTCGCGCAGCACATCGCCGCGGGCGCCATCGACCTCTACATCCAACACGCCCGCAAGTAGCCGCGGCTCAACGAGCCGCCGGAGCGATTATTGAGAGGATTTACCACGAAGACACGGCGAGCACGAAGGCGCACTAAGAGGGAATGAAACAAAGAACGTCGTGACTTTTAGAGTTAGCAGTTATGTGCCAACGCTCGACGACGTTCTGCAAGATTTAACTTCTCCCCTCGGCCTTCATCTTCTTCGTGATTCTTAGCGGCCTTCGTGTCTTCGTGGTTTGTCTTCCTACCACCGCTCCGGCCGGTCGTTGACCGGCGGCTCTCTAGTCGAGCGGTCGCACCTTGATGTTCCGCCACAGGCACTTCTTGCCTTCGGGGTAGCTGCCGCCGCCGTGGACTTGCACGGCGATCGAACCCTTTTCGGTGAGCGCCTTCAGCACGGCATCGCGATCGTACAGCGGGATGTCGGCCGCACTGGCGTCGAATACCGCGACCTGTTGGTCGTTGAGCGTCGTGGTGATCTTCGGGTACTTGCCCCCCTCGACGCGGATGAGGAAGTGATTCCAATCGTTGATCTTCCACGCCGCGAGCCATTCGCCCGGCGAGCATGAATCAATGAGGCCGACTTCCGAAGGCTGCTTCTCATCGATCGTCTTCAGCGCGACGAGCTTGCCGTCGGTCTCTTCACCCCGCAGGCTAAACGCGCGGGCGAGCCAGCCGCCGGTCGCTTCGCCATAGAAGTGCCCAATGTTGCCGCCGTTGTAATAGTCGACGGTCATTTGAATGCACTCGCCCTTGTCGTTCGCGCGGAGGAAGACGCCCGAGTCGACGCCCCACGACGGCTTCATTTCGAGCGAGAGCTCGAAGTTTTCGAACTTGCGATCGGTGAGCAGAATGCCGCCGTTGCCGGAACCGGGCGGATCTTGCTGGCCCGCCAATACGCCACCCGGTTCGACGGTCCACTTCGCGCCGGTGCCGTGGGCAATCTTGTCGGGGTTCGCATGCCAGCCCTTGAGCGTCTTGCCGTCGAAGAGCGTGATCCAATCGTTGCCGGCGGGCTCCGCGGCGTGGACGAGGTTTGCCACAGTGACGTACGAAAGAGCCAGGAGCAGATGGCGAGCAAACTTCACGATGAGGTCTCCTAAAGTATCCGGCATGGTTTGCATGCCGCGGGCCGCGTGAGGTGCAGACGAGTCTCGGCCCTACTCTAAACGCCCGCGGCCTCGCGTACCAGTCGCAGCGGGAGGCCGATGTCGGCGATGCTCAGCTCGCCGACGTACCCTGCGGCCTGCGGCGCGAGCAATCCAGGCTTGGCGGCGGCGAAGGTGACCGTGAGATCGGCCTGCACCGCGGCCGCCGCAGCGACGCCGCTGTCGCAATCGAGGCCGCTCGGAACGTCGATGGCCAGCCGCCGCGCCGGTTGAGCATTCATCCAACGAATTGCCGCCGCGAACGGCTCCCGCGGCTCACCCGTCGCCCCGGTGCCGAGGAGGGCGTCGACCAGCCAATTGGCGCCGCTGGCATGCGCATCGAGTAGGTCCGCAACGTCGCCGTGAGAGGCGTCGACAATCGGCACGCCGCATTGCTGCAAGATGGCATAGTTCGCCAGCGCATCGCCAGCGAGTTCACTCGCGGCGGCTAGCAACATCACGCGCACCGCGACGCCGCGAATCGCCAAATGCCGCGCTATGACAAACCCATCGCCGGCGTTGTTCCCCTTGCCGCAAAGAACCGCGACTGAATAGTCGGCTCGCGTCGCAGCGTTCCCGGCGAGCCGGGGGGCTCGTCCCCCCGGACCTGAATCCCCACCCAACGCCGCATCAAACGAGAGCAGCGCATCCACCGCCCCGCGCCCAGCATTCTCCATGAGCACCAGCCCGCTGATGCCGTACCGCTCAATCGCGATCGCATCCACGCGACGAACTTGCTTACGAGTCAGCACCAACGGCGTCATGCCGCCAGTCTATCGCGCGAGCCAGCCGCGGCTCAACGAGCCGCCGGAGCGATTACCGAGAAGATTTACCACGAAGACACGACGAGCACGAAGACGCACGAAGGGAGAAGGTGACAAGAAACGACGTGATTTTGAGAGTGAGCAGTTTCATGCCAACGCTCGACGACGTTCTGTACGACTTGCCTTCTCTTCATAGCCTTCATCTTCTTGGTGATTCTTAGCGACCTTCGTGCCTTTGTGGTTTGTCTTTTGATCACCGCTCCGGCCGGTCGTTGACCGGCGGCTACTACGGAATCGCGAATGCTGCACCGGTGACGGCGCCTGCTTGGAACGCCGCGGCCCGCCACGTGAACCCAAGCGGCTCGATCATGTACGGTGCACAGCTGCCTGGGCGATAGTAGCCCAACGCATAGATGCATTCGTTCGGCGCTTCGAGGCCCATCTTGTAGGGCAGGATCGGCACCGTTCCGAAGAAGTGGGCGCCCGACATAATCGGCTCCAGTACAGGACCCCAGCTGTGGCCGTAGCGTTCCAATTGCACTTGCTCGAAGTAGAGCGGCTTGTGGCACAGGCCCGAGGCCTTCCACATGTAGGTAACCGGCGACCAGTTGCGCGGCTGGAACGTGGGGCGGCGCCCTTCGCACTCGAAGGGGAAGTCGAGCCCCGCCTCGCCTTGCAGACTAATGTCGAGGCTGATCGATTTGAGGCTGTCGGCCCGCACATTGTCGTACAGCTTCTCGCACTCGGCGAGCGCCTTCTTCCGCTCTTCTTCAATCTGCTGGCGGCGTGCTTCGAGTTCCTCGGGCGTCGGCGGCGGTAGCGGTTCGAGATCGCCGCGATAGCGGAGCGAATCGTATTCCTCAGCGCTAGGAAGTTCGTATTCGTCAGCTTCCTCTGCAGGCATCAATTCATTGCTGCTCGTCTCGGGTTCCGTCGGCGTGACGAGTTCTTCCGCCATCTCCTCTTGCTCTTCGATGACTTGAGGAGCGACTTCGATCTCGTTGCGCGGCGCGGGTTGTTCTTGGATTCGCAGCGGCTCCGTCTCGCGGCTCGGTTCCGCTTCGCGTCGCTGCATCTCGCGGTCGATCGCCTGCCGTGCGTTCTCTAGTTCCTCGACGGTCTCTTCTTCCTCTTCGACCGGTTGATCGACGGGCGGCTGCTCGACCGCGGGCTCCTCGAACGCTTCTTCCAGGCTGGGCTGCGGATAGGAGTTCGGATTGATGGTCGGCTGCGACGCTTCTTCCGTCGTCGGATCGTCGAACGGATCGTACGCCGGCGTTGTCACCGGGGCCGGGGCAGGGGAGGGCTCGGGATCGGTCGACGGCATTTCGGCGTCGAACGGATCAAACGGATCGCCCGCTTGCGCGACGCGTTCGTCGTTGCGACGAACCAGCACGCTGCGCGGTCCGTTTTCGACCGGCGCCTCGGCGACGGCGTGGCTCACGCCGCCCGCTTGATTGGCTCCATCCCAGGAAGCCGCGACGTTCGCCGGTTGCACGGCGGGCGCCGCGGCGGCCGTCGCCTTGGCCGATCGCCATTGAAGTTCGCCAGCCGAGGCGACGCCTCCGGCCAATGCGACCCAGAATCCTAGGGCCGCCGCGGCAGCGCTAGTTAGATTCCGCGGATTTGTATTCCGCCGTGTAGTTCGGCGCTTCCTGCGTAATGGCAATGTCATGGGGATGGCTTTCCCGCACGCTGGCCGGCGAGACCTGGACGAACCGGGCTTCCGTGCGCAGCTCTTCGATGGTTCTCGTACCAGCGTAACCCATGCCGGCCCGGAGGCCGCCGATCAGCTGATACAGAAATGGACTCAGCGGTCCCTTGTAGGGGACGCGCCCTTCGACTCCTTCGGGGACCAGCTTGCCGTTCCCCGCTTCCTCACCACTTTGGCGATACCGTTCGCTGGAGCCCTTCACCATGGCGCCAAGCGAGCCCATCCCCCGGTATGCCTTGTACGTTCTTCCTTGGTAGAGCACCCGTTCGCCCGGACTCTCATCGAGGCCCGCCAACAACCCGCCCAGCATGACGACGCTGGCGCCGGCGGCGATCGCCTTCGTGATGTCTCCCGAGTAACGAATTCCACCGTCGGCGATGATCGGCGTGGCCGAATCTTTCGCCGCTTGTGCTGCGTTGTAGATCGCGGTGATCTGCGGCACGCCGATCCCCGAGATCACGCGCGTCGTGCAGATCGAACCAGGACCAATGCCGACTTTCACGGCGTCGGCGCCCGCTTTGATCAGGTCGCGGGCTCCCTCGAACGTCGCCACGTTGCCGGCGATGACGTCGATGTCCCAGCGTTGTTTGAGTTGTTTGACCGTTTCAATGACGTTCGACGAGTGACCGTGAGCGCTATCGACCGTCAAGAAATCGACTCCCTTTTCGATGAGGCTAGCCGCCCGATCGAAATCGAAGACGCCAATCGCGGCGCCGACGCGGAGGCGACCGTGGGCGTCTTTCGACGCCTGCGGGAACCGACGCATCATGTCGATGTCTTTGATGGTGATAAGGCCCGTCAGTTTGTAGTTTTCGTCAACCAGGAGAAGTTTCTCGACCTTTTTTGCCATCAAAATCTTCTCAGCTTCCGCAAGCGTTACAGTCCCCGTGGCCGTAACCAGTTGCTCGCGGCGGGTCATCACGTCGGAGACCGGCTGATTGCTGTCTTCCAGGAAGCGGAGATCGCGGCGGGTGATGATGCCCGCTAGCTTCCCGGCGGCGTCGACAATGGGGACGCCCGAGACGTTCGAGTGGAGCATGAGCGTCCGCGCCGAGGCGACGCTAGCAGTGGTGGGCATCGTCACCGGGTCGACGATGATGCCGTTGGCGCTCCGCTTGACCTTGTCGACCTCTTTGGTCTGGTCTTCGATCGACATGTTCTTGTGGATGACGCTCAGGCCCCCCTCTTGGGCGAGGCCGATCGCCATCCGATGCTCGGTGACCGTGTCCATCGGCGAGCTGAGAATCGGCGCCCGCATCTCGATGCGGCGGGTCAGCCGAGTGGCCACGCTCACCTCCGCCGGGACAACCTCGCTGTAGCGAGGTTCAATGAGTACGTCGTCAAACGTGAGTCCCGTGCCAATGAGCTTGTCCTGCATGTCGCCCCCAGTGGTCTCCGCGGCAGTCGAAAGAATCCCGGATTATGGCGGTTTTCGGGCCTGAGGACAAGCAGTAGCCGCGGGTCAACGACCCGCCGGAGCGGTGATAGAGAAATGTCGAATGTGGAATGCTGAATGGGGAACGAGCGACCTCTCCCCATTCCCCATTCAGCATTCCTCATTCGAGCCCCGCTCCGGCCGGTCGTTGACCGGCGGCTACTCGTAGCCCAATCGTCACAACCGGCGCCAGCGAATCCCCAGCGGCGTTCGGGACGATGTTCGCCTCCGATTCATCCCTCGCGCCGCCGGCCGTCGCCCAGACAGTAGTGCTATCTTTAACTAGTTGTCGCAGCGGGCGTTGCGCCTCATACTGAACTCGTCTGGCGGGCAGCTGGGCGGCTCAGGATTGAATCGCACCGCCTGCAATTGCCCGTCAGATTCCGCACCGTGCGACTGTCGCCCCGTGCGGCGCGTTGCATCTGCAAGCTGACGGCGCTTCATCCCGTTGAAGCGGCAACCGCTTGTTTCGCGATTCAATTTGAAAGGACACCTCCGATGAAACGCATGCTCTTTTCGCTGTTGGCTGTGGCCGTTCTCGGCGTTGCCAGCCAATCGGCCCAGGCCCAATGGGTCGTCCAGCCGACGACCGTGTGGAGCCCCGTCGTGATGCCGGCCCCGGTGATGCAGCCGATGGTCGTCCAATCGGCGCCCGTCTTCGCTCCGATGCCCGTGACGACGTTCTACCGCGCCCCGGTCGTGACGATGGCCCCCGTGCCGCAGGTCGTGACCCGCTACCGCCCGATCCTTGGCGGCTCGGTGTCGCGCGTCCGCTACGGCTGGGCGCCAGTCGCGTTCTAAGAAATGTTCAATTCAGTGTCATTCTGAGCCCCTGCTCCGCTCAGGGTAACTCAGCGAAGAATCTAGCCGTTTGAATAGATCCCTCGCTTCACTCGGGATGACGACAAATTAAGCCTCGACGTTGTATGGCAGACCCAGAGGGGGGCGCCGGCAGCGTCGAGGCTTTTTTTATGTTGCAACGCGTGACCTTTCCCGCTAATTGACGGGGTGACCCGGCATGCGAGAATCCTGGAGAGAGGCTGGAGGCGGGAGGACGGAGGTCAGGGAGAGTCATTTCCCAACTTTCGCCTAGCTTCTTCTCCTCTCTGACCTCCGACCTCTGAACCCCGACCTCTCCCTCCTGATGGCTGAACTCAAAACATTCGTGTTCACCGACATCAGCGGGTCCGTCCGGCTGAAGGATGAAATGTCGGGCCGGAGCGTCACCGAACGCGACATGGCGTTCATCAACTCGATCCTCACGCCCCACCGGCAGCGGATCGAGGCCGATCTTGAACAGTACGGCGGCCGCGTCGTTTCGACCGCCGGCGACGGCCACTTCCTTGTCTTCGAGCACACCGTCGGCGCCGCGCAGTGGGCGGTCGCCGTGCAGAAGAGCCACCAAGACGACCCGATCGACACGCCCAAGGGCGAGCATGTTGAAGTCCGCATGAGCATGCATGTTGGCGTGCCGCAAATCGACCCTGGCGATCGCGACAATTTCGTCGGCAAAACGGTCGACTACGCCGCACGGCTCAACGACTACGCCACTGGCGGCCAAATCTTGGTCAGCCGCAGCGTCATGGCGATCCTCGACGACGTCGGCCTCGAGGATGTGCGGCTCCATTTGCATGGCCGCAAGGGTCTGAAGGGGATCGGCAGCGTCGAGATCCACGAACTCCTCTACGACGACCACGGCCCCCGCCCGATGCGGAATCAGCCGAAGACGAACGCCGAACGGCAGTGGACGGTCGTGCCGACGCAGGGGTTCGAGCGTTCCACCTCCGGCGGCAGCGTTAGCGTCGCCGGCCAAACGGCACTCAAGCGAGTCGGCAACTACGAACTCGAGCAGGTGATCGGTTCGGGCGGCATGGGCGACGTTTACAAAGCCCACCACACCCAGTTCGGCCGCGTCCGCGCGGTGAAGGTGATCAAGTCGCAGTACGTCGGCGCCGGGCACGAAGACGTCGTCCGCCGGTTCTACAACGAAATCAAAGCGGTCGGCCGGCTCGAACACAAGAACATCGTCGTCGCGATCGACTCCTCGGCGCCTGCCGATAAAGTCCATTACCTCGTGATGGAATTCATCGAGGGCGTCAGCCTCGATGAAATGGTCACCCGCCACGGCCCGCTGCCGGTTCCCGAGGCGAGCGAGATCATCCGCCAGGCGGCCCGTGGCCTGCAGTACATCCACAAACACGAGATGGTTCACCGCGACATCAAGCCGTCGAACCTGATGGTGACGCTCGTCGACGCCGATCAAATTTCCGGCGACTCGACCGTCGCCGACGCCGACGATGGCGAACGGGCGGTGGTGAAGATTCTCGACCTCGGCCTCGCGCTCTTGGCGGACGACAACCACGACCGCCTCACGCGGCTCGACCACAAAGCGATGGGGACCGGCATGTACATGCCCCCCGAGCAGTGGCGGACGACCACCGTCGACATTCGCGCGGACGTTTACAGCCTCGGCTGCACGCTCTATCACCTGCTCGCCGGCAATCCGCCGTTCTTCGATTCCGACCTTCGCCCGGAAAAAGCCCACGAGAAATCAGCCGTCCCGCCGATTCGCAATGCAATGCAGCCACTGCCGCGCAAGCTGTGGGACGTGCTGCAAAAGATGCTCGCCAAGCGGCCCGAAGACCGTTACGCGACGCCGGCCGAAGTCGCCGCGGCGCTGGCGCCGTTCGCCGAGGGCCACCAACTGGCGGCGCTCGTCCGCGGGCTCGAAGGGGATCAAACCGTTTCCAACGCCCTGACGCCGACGAAGCCGAACGGCCATTCGAAGGCCGACACCTGGCGTTCGCGACCGTGGTTCAACTCGGATCGGTTCCGGCCGGATCGCCGCATCATTTTTACGAAGCTGTTGCCGCTGCTACTCCTGGCCGGCGTGGCCCTGGGCGCCGTCTGGCTCATACAAAAGACGCAGCGCGAGCAGCAGGAGGCTGCAATAGCCCAGCGATTGGCTACGCAGCAAAAAAACGAGGAAGACAACCGCGACAAACTCTCCAGCTACGCGAAGACGGCCGCCAGAACGGTCGCCGGGGAACTCGACAAACGCTTCGCCCTCCTTAACAGCGAAGCGAAGGATCCTGAACTGATTCGCATGGTGCGCGCGATCGACGCTCTGCCGAACGACCAGGAGATCGCTGCCGACCCAGCCAAAGTGGAGCAGCGAGACGCGCTGCGCGAGGAACTGAGTTTGTGGATTCAAAAGCTCCCGCACAAGTATGGCAAGAATCTGAAGTATGACAGCTGGTTTGTGCAGGATATTCACGGAACGCAGGTCGCGCGCACGCCGGCAGATGACTCAAGCTTGTACAAGCCGTACTGGTACCGGGACTACTTCCATGGCTTACTGAAAGATCGCGACAAGACGAGCGAAGCCGTTCGCGAGGCAACGAAGCCAATTGAGAATGAACATCTTTCGACGGTCTACTACAGCACGGCGAGCCAATTCAAAGATTTGAAAGTGGCGTTCTCCGTGCCGATTCGCGACGACGGCGCTGGCGCCGGCGAATCGAGTCCTCCTGCGAGCGGGCCGGGAAAGGTCATCGGCGTGCTCGCGCTCTCGATCAACTTAAACGACTTTGATGTACTCGACCCGGAACAAGCGCGCGGCAGCGAAGTTATCCTCATCGACTTGCGGAAGGATTGGATCAACGGCGAGAACCATGGTCTGATTCTCCATCACCCGCGTCTCGACAAAGGCGAACTCGCGCGCGTCGAAGGCGATCTGATGAAACGGATCGACGCCGCCGACCCGACGAAGGCGCCGGAGTTCGACGGCTCCAAGCACTTCCTCGTCGGATACGCCGATCCGCTCAACAAGGACAAAAACCCCGATCAAAAGTATTGGGGCGCCTTCGAGCCGATTCGCTACGAAATGCGGACCAGCGAAAGCGACGAGGCCGACACCGAGCGGTTTGGCTGGGTTGTCCTCGTCCAGAAACCGATGCCAGACGACGTGTCGCCTGTGAGGGTACTGACTCCCGCGGCGCCCGCCGTCCCCGCTCCTGCAACCGCCCAGTAAGGCCGGCGTTCGCATGGGCCCCGCCGCACGCCGGCGGCGGACGGCTACATGCCGATCGCGTGATGGCGTATACTGGAAGCAGCGGGCGGCGTTCGTCGCCCCGTCACTTCGATTGAGCCGCAATCCGGATCCCGCGCGATGGACAAGAACCGAGTACTCGACGCCCTCCACACGCTGCAGTCCGAACTCTCCGGCGCCAACACCCTCGACGACGCCTCGCGGCAATCGCTGCTGGCGATCACCGCCGACATCCACCGCAAGCTCGAAGCCGATGACGACGTGCCGCCGGAAGAGGGCGAATCGCTCGGCGGCAAGCTGCAGGACTCGATCCTCGAGTTCGAAGCCGAGCACCCGCAGGTAACCGCCGCGGTGAACCAGGTCGCCGCCGCGCTGGCGAACCTCGGCATCTAACGCGGGCCGCCCCCAAGTCCGCAACGCCCCCAAGTACTTCGGACTGGTCGCTTAAGCGACCAGTCCAGCCTCAACGCTGGCCTGCGCCCACCAAGGGGACGCTGCAGGGACGCGAACCCCGCCCCCCGCAGACCCCTCCCAACCGGTAGTGTCAAACTCCCCTCGCGCCGATATCATAGCGCGTTTACGCCGGCTGTTGGTTATTGCCGGGGGCGAGGACGCCCCGGCTCGCGGCGAAAGTTGCCTGCAGGCGATTTCGACGTTGCCGACCGCCCACTGCTCACTGCCTACTGCTCGCTTCCTCTCATGAAAACCGACGAACTTCGCGACAAGTATCTCACCTTTTTCGAGTCCAAGGGACACCGCCGCGTCGCCAGCGACGTGCTCGTCCCCACTTGGGATCCGAGCGTGCTGTTCACCCCGGCAGGCATGAATCAGTTCAAGGACCACTTCCTCGGCAAGGTGAAGCTCGACTTCACCCGCGCCACCAGCTGCCAGAAGTGCCTCCGCACCGGCGACATCGAGAACGTCGGCCGCACCGCCTACCATCACACCTTCTTCGAGATGCTGGGCAATTTCAGCTTTGGTGATTACTTCAAGCGCGAAGCGATCAACTGGGCCTGGGAATTCCTCACCGACAAGAAGTGGCTCGCCCTCGACCCGTCGCGACTCACCGTCACCGTTTATAAGGACGACGACGAAGCCGCCGGCATCTGGCAGAAGGACATCGGCCTGAAGGTCGACCGCATCGAGCGCTGTGACGAAGACGAAAACTTCTGGCCGGCGAGCGCCCCGAGCCAAGGTCCCGACGGCGTCTGCGGTCCCTGCAGCGAAATCTACTTCCATCCCGACCAAGGCAAGAGCGTCGAGATCTGGAACCTCGTCTTCACGCAGTTTAACCGCGTGGGCGATCCGCCGAACAACCTTCGCCCGCTGCCGTCGAAGAACATCGACACCGGCATGGGCCTCGAGCGCACGGCCGCGACGCTGCAAGGCGTGCCGACCAACTATCACATCGACACGCTCTTCCCGATCGTGCAAGCCGCCGCGGAAATCTGCGGCGTGAAGTACGAACTCGATAGCGATGCCGGCCGCCGCTGCCGTCGCATCACCGACCACGTGCGGGCGTGCACGTTCGCGATCCACGAGAACGTTTACCCCGGCCCGCAAAAGGAAAAGTACGTCGTGAAGCGGCTCCTCCGCCGCGCGGTGCTCGACGGCCACCAGATGGGTCTCCACGAACCGTTCCTCCACAAGCTCGTCCCCGCCGTCGTCGCGGCAATGAAGGGCCCGTACCCTGACTTGGTCGAAACGGCCCAGCGCGTCGCCAGCGTCATCGAGAAGGAAGAAGCGAACTTCTTCGGCACGATCGACGCCGGCCTCAACCGCATCGAGCGGGCGTTCGACGACATGCGCAAAGAGAACCGCACGCGAGTCGAAGGCGCCGTCGCCGCCGAGCTCTACCAAACCTACGGCGTGCCGCCGGAACTGTTCGAGTCGCTCGCCGCCGAGCATAACCTCGCCTTCGACTGGGAAGGTTACGCCCATTCGATGGAGCAGCATGGCGAAGCCTCGGGCAAGGTGCAGCACACGGTCATGGGCGCCAAGGGCCCGATCGACTCGCTGAAGCATGCCCTCCACTCGACGGAGTTCCTCGGCTACGACACGACCGTTGCCGACGCCGTTGTGAAAGGGATCATCACCGGCAAGGCGCCGAACGACCACCTCGTCGACAAGATGGATGAGGTCGGTCACGCCGCGCCCGTCCGCGTCATCCTCGATCGTACGCCGTTCTACGGCGAGAGCGGCGGCCAAGTCGGCGACATTGGCAAGCTCGTCGGCGACGGCTTCGAGTTCGAAGTCGTCGATACCCAAAAAGATGGCGCGCTGATTGTCCACATCGGCCACCTCCGCAAGGGCACGATCCGCGAAGGCGCCAAGGTCCGCGCAACGGTCGACGACGCCCGTCGCGATGCGATTCGCCGTGCTCACTCGGCGACCCACATCCTGCACTACGCCCTGCAGAAGAACCTCGGCTCGCACGCCCAGCAGCAAGGTTCGAAGGTGACCGACGACGAACTGCGGTTCGACTTCACGAACCTCAGCCCCGTCGAAAGCTCGCAGTTGGCCGCGATCGCGAAAGACGTCGTCGAACGCGTTGCCGCCGGAGCTCCGGTGAAGTGGGAAACCCTTCCGCTCGCCGACGCCCGCAAGCAAGGCGCCATGATGCTGTTCGGCGAGAAGTACCCCGACCCGGTCCGCATGGTCTCGATGGGCGACTTCAGCCGCGAACTGTGCGGCGGCGTCCACCTAAACAGCACAGGCGATGTCGGCGCGTTTGAAATCCTCAGCGAAGAAGGGGTCTCCGCCGGCACGCGGCGGATCATCGCCCTCACCGGCAAGAAGGCGACCGACTACCGCGCACGGCTCGAAGCGGAGGTGAAGAAGGCCTCCGAGAAGCTCGGCGTCGCCGGCTACGATCTGCCGCACGCCGTCGAAGCCCTCATCGAAAAGCGTCGCGAACTGAAGCGAGCTCTCGAAGCGGGCGTGAAGCCGAACCTCGCCGCCGCGCAAGCCACGGTGAAGAAGGTCGCCGGCGACACGGCCGAATCGATGAAGTCGATCCTCGGCGAGGCCGCTCGCCGCATGTCGGTCGGCCTGCTCGGCGTTGCGGAGCGCATTGAATTGATGGCCACCGAAGTCGAATCGCTCGGCCAACGGCTCGCCCAGCGCGAAGCCGCCGGCCCGCTGTCGGCCGACTCCCTCCTCGAAAAAGCGACCACCGAGGGCGGCGTCACCGTCGTCGTCGCCGACGTCCCGGGCGTCGAGCCAAACCTGATGCGGCAGCTGATCGACCAGATCCGTCAGAAGCAACCGCTCTCCGCGGTGCTGCTCGCCACGACGCAAGGCGAGGACAAGGTGACGCTAGTCGCCGGCATCTCGAAGCAGTTGCAAGAACGCGGCCTGAGCGCCGGCAAGTGGATCGGCCCCGTCGCGGCCGCGGTGGGCGGCGGCGGCGGCGGACGCCCCGACCTCGCCCAAGCCGGCGGCAAGGATCCGGCGAAGCTTCCCGCAGCCCTCGACGTCGCCAACAAAACGATCGCCGAGATGCTGAAAGCGTAAAGTGCTAGCAGTAGCCGCGGGTCAACGACCCGCCGGTGCGGTGATGAAAACGCGTCACGCGCGCATTGATCACAGATGGATGCGCGAGTCGCGTGCAGCAGCGCCATCGAACGCCAACGGCGTTCAATCATCCAGCCCGGGGTTGATCGCAACCGCGATCTACCCCGGGTATGTGTTGAGCCGTAACTCCTCAACCCTGCAAGGGTTGAATCGGCTGCTGCAACCCTTGCAGGGTTGTGATTCACATGCTGTCCGCACACCTAGGGTAGATCGCTGCGCGATCAACCCTAGGCTGATCGCTTGAACGCCTTCAGCGTTCGAACGCAGCGGAAGCAGAATCTGGCGATTGGAGTCTTCACCCTAGTTCGCACTCCCCATTCGCCTCCGCTCCGGCGGGTCGTTGAGCCTCGGCTACTTCTCCATCTTCCGCGAATCATTCATCTCGCCATTTTTCCGGACTTTCCAATCGAGATTGTCCCTTCCGTCAAAGTCTTTTAAGATGAAGGCCAACTGCTCCGAGAGAGGCAACTCTCGGAGACTTCTCAAGCTGAACGTCTGGATGCGTTCGGCTCACTATTTGGCGAGGCGGCAACGTTTCCTGGGAGGGAATCTCCTCGCAGGCGGAGTTTGGTCATGGCAGACGTTTGTGAAGAGTGGGGCGTCGACGTTTCGCGCGGCCCCGATTGGTTGTTCCTGCGCCTACGCCCCGGCAAGCAAGAGCCGGCTGGCATGGCCGACAAAATTTGGTCGCTCGCCGATCGCCACTTCGTCTACCGGCTCGTGCTGGAGATGAACGACGTGTCGATGATCCCGAGCCACCTCATGGGGCAACTCGTGATGCTCCAAAAGCGCGTCCTGCAACGCGAAGGCGCTCTGCGGCTCTGCGGCCTGTCGAAGGAATGTGCTGAAGCGCTTCGCTTCTGCCGCCTCGATCAGGCGCTGCCGAACTTCGCTTCGCTCGAAGACGCCGTGAAAGGCCAACGCCGCCACGCGCCGCACTTTCGCGAACGCGCAGGCAGCGGCCTGAGCGCGTAAGTAGCCGCGGGTCAACGACCCGCCGGAGCGACGATCGCAAGAGCGCGCATTCCAATTGACGCGTGATTGCTCCGCAGCATTTCAGGCCTGAAAGGCCGCGCTACGGTAGCCCAGGGCGAAGCCCTGGGAAAACGGCGTGTGCACAGAATCGAAGCCCTGTAGGGGCGCGCTTTCGCGCCCTTGCAGGGCTATGTTTTTTGGTGGGCGATATACCCAGGGCTTTGCCCTGGGCTGTCATAGCGCGGCCTTGCAGGCCTCAGGGAATACGGCCAACGGAAGCCGCTACCCCCCGCACGCCTTCCGCAAATCACGCAGCATCCCCAGCGTAGGCTTCGGGTTCCCCTTGCCGTCGAACAGCCCGCCGTGCGGGAACTCGTGCGGCTCGTGATCGGTCAGCTGGTTCCATAGCACCACCTGCACCGAGGTCCGCCCCAGCAGCAGCGGCGCCACGCTTGAGGCCAGCGCCAGTTGCGAATCCTGCTGCGGCGCATCAGGCGAGTGGACGAGTTCCGCCGCAATCGTCTTCGCCGCCAGTGGGTCGGGTAGATCGCCGCTCGGCGCGGTGAGCAGCACCATCAGCGGCAGGCCGAGCTGGCTCCACTGGTCGATCAGCTTGCCATATTCAAACGTCGGCCGATGGCTGCTGCCGCGCGGCCAGTAGCCCGAGTTGATTTCGAGCCCAAAGCCCGAGATCCCCAGATCGGCCCGCACCAACGCATCCGCATAGTGCAGCGGCGCCAGGTCGTGTTCCTGGTCGACCAAGTACTCGCCCCACGGCTGGTCGAACGACACCACCACCGGCGTCCGCGGATCGATCTTCCGCACCACCTGCACCGCTTGGGCGACGAGGTTCAGCCGGCTCTCTTCATCGAGCGACAGCAGCTGCCCGTTGTTCACCCGCGACGCGACATGCCACAGGTGAACCCGGCCGGCGTAACGCGAGACGACCGCCTTCACGTGGTCGAGCAGCAACCGCACGAGGTTGTCGTCGTCGCCTTCCCACAGATACATCCAGTCAGGCACGCCGCGATCATCGAGGCGGAGCAGGGGGCCCATCGCCACCTTCAGGCCGGCTGTTTGGCACCAGCCGAGCTGCTCGTCTGTCGGCTTCCAGTCTCGTTTGCCTTCGCGCGATTCGATCGCCCGCCACCCGACCGGCAGCTGCACGATGTTGCAAGCGTCGACCAGCTGCCGCTTTACCTGCACCGTCGGCGCCGCGGGGCCGAGGCTCACGCCCAATAGGGACGCGATCGGCGTCTGCCGTTGCCGTGAGTTGATCGTTTGCTCGGAGTAGGCCCGCACCAACTGTTCAGAGACGGTAAGCGCCAGCGCGATCGCCTTGTTCGCTGCTTCCGCCGACGCGGCCACATCCTTCTGCGTCGTCGCCGCGCGGGAGAAGAGCCGCGTCGCTTCCTGCAGGCGCTCGGTCAGTTCGGGGGGCGTCTTCATCCCCAGCCATTCCCAAATGAACAGCCGCGAACGAATCCGCTGGATCAGCCCGCGGGCGAGTTCGACGTCGAGCAGGTAGGGCCGCTCACGCTCGATGAGCGTGCTGGTCCCTAGCAGGTATTGGCCATGGCCATCGACGACCCACGGGACGTAAACGTAGCCCGAATCATCGACGCCGCGTTGAATGACGAGCGTTTCCCCATCCCAGCGCGAACTGGTTTGCCAGGGGATGTCCTCGTTGCCCGCGACATATATCCGGGGAAGGCCGCCCGGGGGAATTCGGTCGCGGCGATGCAGATGAAACCGCATCTGTCCCATAGTCGAGGCCTGTCGTGGAAAGGGCGAAAGCGTGGTGTCAAAGTGCGGTGGCTTGGCGGCCGGTGTTGTGCCCTTGCCAGAAGACGAAGTCCCTTCGTCCGCTTCAGTTTACAACTGCAGTGCGGGGGTCACAACTCCACGCGGCCGGCCGCAAATCCGCCGCAAAAACCCGCCCCCCTGCGGTACGAACCCTGTCACCCTGAGGTACTCCGAAGGGTCCGCTCCGCCCACCGGGCCGGCGATTCCTGCCAGAATTTGGAGTATCGGCCGATCGACCGTTAGATTGGGGGAATGAGATCCCTCCGACTCGCGATCGCCGTAATCTTTGTGCGTGCGGTCAGCTACTTGGGCATAGTGGCTGGCTGGGCGATGGATCAGTCGATCCTGCCGCCCGGTGGCGGCGGGTGGCGCTGCTATGCGTCCTGCTTCATCGCCTTTGGGCGCCCTTCATCGCGGCTTACGGGCTCTGGCTGCTGCCAAGGCTTTGCCGATGGATCACCGCCCTCGTGGTTCAATGAAGTCGGTCGCTCCTGCCCGCGCTCCCGCTAGTTCGATATACTCCCGATCGAACGAACCGTCTGAGTACAGGAAGCTCGCCCCCATGTCCGCCCCCGTCATCGAAACCAACCTCCCCGGCCTCCCCGTCACCCGCGGCAAGGTCCGCGACGTCTACGACCTCGGCGACCGCCTCCTCCTGGTGAGCACCGACCGCATCAGCGCGTTCGATTGGATCCTCCCGACGCCGATCCCCGACAAGGGCCGCGTCCTTACGCAGGTGAGCAACTTCTGGTTCCGCTCGCTGCCGATCGACCACCACCTGATCGAAACCGACGTGCGGCAGATGGATCTCCCCGCCGGCGCCGACCTCGACGCCCTGGCCGGTCGTACGATCCTCGTCCGCAAGACCGAGGTCGTGCCGATTGAGTGCGTCGTCCGCGCGTATCTCAGCGGTTCGGCCTGGGCCGAGTACCGCCAGCATGGCGGCGTCGCCGGCATCTCGATGCCGAGCGGCCTCCGCGAATCGGAACGTCTGCCGGCCCCGCTGTTCACCCCCGCCACCAAAGCGGCCCAAGGCGATCACGACGAAAATATCACCTTCGCCGAAATGCAGGCGATCATCGGCGTCGAACTGGCCGAACAACTTCGCCAACTCAGCCTCGACGTCTACGCCCACGGCGCGCGCCGCGCCGCCGAGATCGGCATCATCCTCGCCGATACGAAGTTCGAGTTCGGCATCGTCGACGGCCAACCGATCCTCATCGACGAAGTAATGACCCCCGACAGCAGCCGCTTCTGGCCCGCCGATGTCTATGAAGTCGGCCGCGGCCAACCGTCGTTCGACAAACAATTCGTCCGCGACTGGCTTTCCGCGAGCGGCTGGGACAAAAACAGCCAACCGCCCAAACTGCCGAACGAGATCGTCGAGAAGACGCGGGCGAAGTACATCGAAGCTTGCGAACGCATCACCGGCGAAAAGTTCCCCTGGAGTTGAGCGGCTAGATCGCGTTCAATTGATGTTTGAACACTGTGTCGGACGGCGGAGCTTGCGATGAGATTTGCAGCTTACGAGCAGCGACGCGGCACTGTGGACTTCTTATTCGAGGGACGTAATGACGCTGCAGGGATCCTCGGTAGTTGCACGCTGAGCGAAGCCACACCAGTGGTGACTGCTTGCTCACTCGAAGAACTCAAACGAGAAGCGAGAGCCTATCTCGGCAAGGAGCCGGACGCCATGCTGTATTTGACCGATGATGACTGCCGCGTTTATGAAATAGTGATCAACGAGAAACATCACGCTGCTGTAGGCAAGGCCGAACGTCGCCTCGCAATTTCAGTAGTTCTGCTGATTTTTAGCATCACGTGCTTGTTGGCAGCCGCTCTCGGGTCGCACGGCGCATGGGCGCTGCTTCTCTTTGCCGGGGTAGTGGCGATATATGGCCTAATTGTCGGAACGGGCATTCAGAATGAGATTGAAGGCGCAGTCCTCTGCGAAATCCTCTTGATCCTGACTCTGCTTCTGACTCAGAAAATTCTCCTAACCTCTTAATCCACTAATAGATTCGCCGGCGTCTACGAAACGACGGGCGTTCGTCTGTAAAACGGCGAGAAACTGGTTCGCCTGAACATACCCCTCGTATTCGGCCTGCTCCTCAGTCGTGAGCTCGCCCTCGTTGGCCTTCCGGGCAAGCTGCTCGATCTTCAGCTGCAGGGCTTCGTCCGCATGGAAATCGGCGATCTTCGCCGCCTGGTCGTGGCTCAGCAGGCCGATCACCGGCTCAACGGCACGGTCGAAGGCGTCGGTAGCGACCAGGGAAGGGCTCATGCTTCTATTCTAGCATCGCCCAGCAGCCCGGTGGATAGCATTGCCGCCGCCTATCTCCCCCCATTTCGCCAATGTACAATGGACCCCCCGCCCGACCTTGCGGCTCCAGCGGCAGATTCGTAGTCTCCCCTCGGCGCAATCCGACGGTTACCCCCGGCTGCTAGCCGGGGGCTAAGGGAGCCTTACGCGCTGCTCGCCCCGCGCGCATCCACTTTCCACTTTCGTCTTTCCCCTTTCGAAAACTCAATGCTCCGCTACTGGACCGCTGGCGAATCTCACGGCAAAGCGCTCATCGCGCTCCTCGACGGCTTTCCCGCCGGCGTCGCGATCGACGAAGAACCGATCAACGTCGAACTCCGCCGCCGCCAGGGCGGCTACGGTCGCGGCGGCCGCCAGCGCATTGAAACCGACACCGTCGACGTCCGCACCGGCGTTTGGCACGGCGTCACGCTCGGCAGCCCGATCGCGCTCGAAGTCGTCAACCGCGACTACAAACTCGAACGCCTCGAAGATCTCCCCCGCCCGCGCCCCGGGCACGGCGATCTCACCGGCGCCGTCAAGTACCTCGGCTCCATCCGCGGCATCCTCGAACGCGCGAGCGCTCGCGAGACCGCCGTCCGCGTCGCCGCCGGCGCGCTCTGCAAGCAGCTGCTCGCACCGTTCGGCATCACCGTTTTCGGCTTCGTTGCGGAAGTCGGCGATCAGAAAATTGAACCAGTCGCCGGCACGCTCGATGAACTGAAAGCGATCCGCGACGAGAGCGAACTCTACGGTCTCAACCTCGAACGCGACGACGCGATCAAGGAACTAATCGACCGCGTCGGCAAAGAGGGCGACACTCTCGGCGGCATCGTCGAGGTGCAGGTTCACGGCCTGCCGTTCGGTCTTGGCACGCACGCTCAGTGGGATCGCAAGCTTGACGGTCGCCTCGCCCAAGCGGTGATGGCCGTCCAAGCGATCAAGGGAGTCGAAATCGGCCTCGGCTTCGAAGCCGCCCGCCGTCGTGGCTCGCAAGTGCACGACCCGATCCACTACGACGAATCGAAGAAGCAGACGCACACGCTCGGCTACGAACGCCCGACGAACAACGCCGGCGGCCTCGAAGCCGGCATGACGAACGGCCAAACGCTCGTCATCCGCGCCGCGAAGAAACCAATCAGCACCCTCCGCAAGCCGTTGGCGTCGATCAACCTCGACACCAAGGAAGCCGAGGGCGCCAGCTACGAACGGAGCGACGTCTGCGCGATCTCCGCCGCGAGCGTGATCGTCGAAAACGTCGTCGCGATCGAAATCGCCGCCGCCCTTGTCGATAAATTCGGCGGCGACAGTTTGCAAGAGATGCAGGCGAGGTACAAGCTTTTCCAAGAAATGGCGGCTGAACGGTAGGGAGAACAAGTGGGTAGTCGGCAGTGGGCGCTGGGCAGTGAGAAAAACACTGTCCACTGCCCAGCGCCCACTGCCGACTAGAGAACACGGATGTTCGCTTTCCACGAAACCACGCGCAAACGGATTTGCCGCACGGGCTTCTTCGCCCTGTGCTTGGCGCCGACGTGCGCGACTGCTGCGTGGATCGTCGACCATCACCTCCCGTGGCGCCAATCCGCCGCCGCTCGTCGGCTGAGCGATCGCTACTACCTGCAAGTCCAACTCGCCGACTACCGTGAACCGCGTCCCAATTTCCTCCGCACCGCCTCGGCGACGCTCACCGCTCCCGACGCCACGGCGCCGCTGCTCAAACTCACGGGCATTGAAACGCATCGCGGCGAAACGCTCGCGCTCTCTATCGACGAGCTCGTGCTCAGCGTGGCCGACCTCCCCGCGCTCGCCGAGCAACTCGAATGGTCGTTCCAGCGGACCGACGCTCGCCGCATCTATTTGCTCGTGAAGCAGGTGACGCTCACCGCCCCGGTGATCACGCAGCTGCACCAACTGCAGGCGACCATTGAGCGCGACGCTGCGGGCAAGCTGGGGTTCCGCCTCATCGCCCACACGACCGCGACGCCGGCCGCCGACGCCAAGCCGCTTCGCCTATCGCTTGAACCTCGCGCCGCCAGCGAGGGCGCCCCCGAACACGCCGTCGTAGAACTCGACACGCAGCAGAACGGGCTCCCCGCGTCGGTCCTGGCGCCCCTCGTCCCCGGCGCTGCAGCCCTCAACAACACCGCGACGTTCACCGGCAGAGTCACTTGGACAAGCTCGCACTCGCTCAGCGGCCCGACGACGCTCGCGTGGGAAGGCGACCTCCGCGGTAAATTCACCGGCGTCGATCTTTCGAGGTTGATTCCGCAACCTTCGTCGCACAAGCTACAAGGAACCGCGACGCTCGATCTGACCGTGTGCCGCTGGCGCGACGCAAGATTCACGCACCTCGCCGGTACGCTCGTCGCCAACTCCGGCGCTCAGCTCAACGGCGCCTTTCTCTTCGCGGCTCGCACTTTCCTGGGCTGCGGCATCGGCGTTGAGTTCAAGGAACTGCAGTCCGCTTACGACCGCTTCGTCAATCGCCAAGCGACCGAAGCAGACGCCGCGCTTCGCACGGAGTTCCATCATCTCGACCGCTTCGCGTGCGAGTTCGATCTCAGCGACCAAGGCATCGTCATCGCGCCGAGCGTCTCGCAAGAGGACGCGCCTGCCGAAGCTGGGGCCGTCCTCGCTGTGGCAGACGGCCACTCACTACTGCTCGCCGCACCAGACCATCAAGCGAGCGCCAAATCAGGAGTCTTCACTCCCGTCAGGCTCCCCGCCGCGTCCTGGCTCCAGTTCATGGCGAACTCCACCCCCCACTGGCTCCCCTTCACCCCCGAAGCCATCGAAACCGCGCGCCGCCTGCCCAGACCCGAGTAGCCGCGGGTCAACGACCTGCCGGAGCGAACCGCAACCAAGCGCGCCCCGCTCACCCAACCAATTCCTCTCGCCCCTCTGCCGCCAGCTCTGCCCAGTCGTCCGCAATGCGCTCCGGCAACTCACTCGCTTCGCAAACATCGCCGTCCCGCAGCCGCCATCCGTCGCTCGACGTCCCGGCCCACGCCACGAATGCAGCATCTCGTGCGACGGCAGTCGTTCGTCGACGCGATCGCATTGCGGCTTCTTCACCAGCGTCGATGCGCCGCTCCGCAGTAGCCGCGGTAGCGAGTGCTTGTGGCCGCGACTCAGCATCATCGTCCGCAGCTTGCGCCAGCGCGACAAACCCACGCGAACCAACAGGCGCCCTCGCCGAGAGCGTGGCTGCGCCGCTGATCACCGGCAAGTCGCTCGCAGCGAGCTGCGTCGCGATCGGGATTGAATCGCCGCTACCGGAAACCGCCAACGGCGCTTCCGTAGGTTGGCTTCCTTCCGAACTCACCGCCACGGCGACGTTCACAGCACTCCCTTCCCCAAACTGCTCTTTCCAAACGGCCAGATCTCCAGCGTCGCCAGTTCCGCTCGCATCCCAGTCGACGCCCGACCCAGCAGGAATCGCAGCTTCGCCAAACCCGCGCTGCCATGCCAGGAAGTCGGCCCCGTCGACGACGTCGTCGCCGTCGTAGTCGCCCGGCAACGGCGGATTCGCGGCGCCCGTCCAGAGTTCGGAACCGTAAGGATCGGTCGTGGCGATGACGAACAATCGTCCGTTAGCGGTCGCCATCGGCGAACGATCTTGGATACCGGCGCTGCTGGGAATTCCCGGTTGGAGATCGGCGACCAGCTTCGTCCCAACCACGGTCCCATTGCTGGTCCACAGTTCATAGCCGTGGGTTCCGTCGTTGGCATAGAAGTAGAGCCTGCCCGCGACGTTGGTCAATCGCTGCGGGAACGAGGCGCCAGTTCCCGGACGGATGTCTGACAACTGGAACGTGCCTTCTTCAGTGCCGTTGCTCACCCACAGTTCGACTCCGGCCGTACTTTGCGCAGCGAAGTAGAACCGACCGTCCACCTCGACCGGATCGAATTGTATGTTGGTGGGGCTGCCGGGGTATCCGGCGAGATCTTTCACCCGCACTGTTCCCGCCGCGGTCCCATCGCTCTTCCAGAGATCGTTTGAGCCCAGAATGCTATTGGCGAAAAAGAAGAGCTCGTCTCCTACCTTCGTCAAGTGAAAGGGAGTGGAGCCGCTCGCGCCCGAGAAAATATCTTTGACCAGCGTCGTCCCAGCGGCGGTTCCATCGCTCTTCCACAATTCCGTCCCGTTGACGAAGTCGTTCGCGACAAAGAAGAGCGTTCCATTGGCATTGGCGAAGCGTCCCGCCGAATCGATCGCCGACGCGGAGCCGGAGGCAATATCCTTGACCAGCACCGTCCCCGCCGCCGTTCCGTCGCTTTTCCACAGCTCGATTCCCGCGTTGGGAGACCTCGCGGAGAAGAACAGCGTTCCTCCCACGTTGGTCATGTGTCCTGGAGACGACGTCGACGTCCCAGGCCAAATGTCCTTGACCAGCACCGTGCCAGCCTGCGTGCCGTCGCTTGCCCAGAGCTCCGCTCCTGTAGTACCGTCGCCCGCGACGAAGTAGAGGACGCCGCCGACGTCGATCATCGAACTGACGGTCGGCGCCGACAAACTCGCCAGACTGCTGTGTAGTCGTTTCGTTCCGACGGTTGTACCGTTGCTTACCCACAGCTCTTTAACGCTCGGGCCGATCGCTGCAAAATAGAGCAACCCTCCGGAATTGGTGAACAGCGTGAGCGATAGCGCCGCCGAGTTTTCCGACACAGACCAGACCCGGCTGGTCCCCGCCGCGGTTCCGTCGCTTTTCCACAGCGAGAGGCCGTTCACTCCGTCGTTGGCGGAAAAGTAGATCAGTCCGTCGACTTCGGTGACGTTCGACGGCGCGGAAGAATTCGTCCAATCGCGCAGATCTTTGACTAGGGTCGCTCCGGCGGTGGCGGGAGCGCTGCTCCACAGCTCGGCGCCGCGCACGCCGTCATTCGCGCGGAACAGCAACTTGCCGTTCAATTCGGTCAAAAACTGAGGATCGGAGCTGAAGCTCGCCGCACCGGGGCGAATATCCGCCGTCAGCACGGTTCCCGCCGCCGTGCCGTTGCTCTTCCACAACTCATAGCCTGTCGCGCCGTCGTTGGCGACGAAGTACAGCGTGCCGGCGACGTTCGTCAACGAACGGAGCGAAGCGAGCGAGGCCCCGTTGATGTCCTTCAGCGCATAGGTGCCTGCGGCCGTGCCGTTGCTACGCCACAATTCGCCCGCGCTCCCGGGAAAGAGCGGGGTGAAGTAAACAACGCCGCCCGCCTCGGTGAGCTGAGTTGGATTCGAGGCGACCGCGCCGGGAGCCAGATTCGCGACCATGACGGTCCCCGCCGTCGTGCCGTCGCTCTTCCACAACTCGGCGCCATCCGCGGGAGTCGCTGCACTAAAGAACAACGTCCCGTTGACGTTAATGATTCCTTGCGGGTTGAAGGCGGCTCCTTCACCATCCACCGCTTTCACCAACTGCGTGCCCGCGTTTGTGCCGTCGCTTCGCCACAGCTGTCGCTCCGATCCAGCTTCTTCTGCGGCGAAGTAGAGCGTCCCCCCCAAGTTCGTCAATTCGCTCGGATAAGATCCAGTGACGCCGAACTGCAGGTCCGTCACCAGCATCGTGCCGCCGACGGTGCCGTCTGACTTCCACAACTCAGAGCCCGACTGCGACGTGGAGGCGACAAAGTAGAGCGTACCGTCGATGTCGAGCGCTCGTTTGAACTCCGGAGAAATCTCCGGGAACGCTCCCAACGATTGCGTTCCCGCTTCCGTGCCATCGCTGCGCCACAGTTCCGCCAGACCATTCCGCGACACGGCGAACCACAGCGCGTTGTCGCCCGCGACGAAGTTGCTCAATACCGAACTGCCTGAGCCCAGCGTGATGTCCTTCACCATCACCGTGCCGGCGGCGGTGCCGTCGCTTTTCCAGAGTTCTCGACCAGTCTCTCCAACGTTGGCAGTGAAATAGAGCACCCCTCCCACGTTGGTCAGCAACTGCGGGGACGAACCGCTCGCGCCGGCGACGATGTCCTTGACCAGCGTCGTCCCTGCAGCCGTGCCGTCGCTCCGCCACAACTCCGTGCCCAAGACTCCGTCATTCGCCTGAAAGAAAAGAATCCCTCCCACGTTCACCAAATTGGCGGGATTCGATTCAACCTGAATCGGGTTGGCGTTGACGTCTTTTAGCAAGTGGAGATCGACGGCCAGTAGGCGCCTAGTTTCCAGTTGCTCTAGACCAAGTCGCCGCGCGGTGAGGGAAGAAGAGAATTGTTGAGAACGCATCGCAATCCAACGCATGCGAGGATGTTAGTCAAAAGGAGCGTGACCGAGCAGTCGCTCGACTTGCTCAGCCTAACAAGAATCGACGACCGCCTCAAACAATCAATATCCAAAATTGAGATATTGGCTGTGCGACGATTCTCGGTCAGCTCGCCCGCAGGTCAATCTGACCAGAAAAATCGGCTCCTCGCGGTTGCATTCAACGCGAGACCGCGCTCTCCACTGCTCCGGAGCGTGGAAGACGCCGCGTGACGGTCGCCAGCGAAACTTTCACTGCGCTCTCCGCCAATTCGGCGCCGGCGAACCAATCCGGCAAGTCCGCCAAGCCTCGTGGCGCGTGCCCGCCGCTAGCGTCGCGTCGTCGACGTTGACCGTGTGCGGCGTTCTCCCAATTGGTGAACGCCGCGTCGAGCACGACAGTGTTTAATCTCTGCTGTGCTCGTTCGGCGTAAATGTGGCGAACGAGGACGTCATGCTCGTCGGTCTTGAAGAATGACCGCACGTCTTGCGTCTGATCATCTGCCGCCTGAGCCAGCGCAACGAGCCCTCGCCCGCTCAGCGAATCCGTCGCGGCGAGAGTCGAATCCGTTCGTTCGGCCTGCAATCCAATCGCCGCGACCGCCGTGGCCTGAATCGCATCGCTGACCGCCGCGTCGCCAGGCGCGACAACTGCTGACGCCGCACTAGCAGCCTGAGCCGCGCCCGCCCCAAAGCGTTCCTTCCAAACCGCCAAATCTCCAGCGCCCACAGTCCCGTTCCCATCCCCATCCGCCCCCGACCCCGCCGGCGTCGCGCTCCCGCCGAACCCGCGCTGCCATGCGAGGAAGTCGCCGCTATCGACGCGGCCGTTGCCGTCGTAGTCGCCCTCGAGCGGCGTCGCTGGCAGATCGGAAATCCACAGCTCGAGGCCGTACAGATCGGTCGCCACGACCGCGACCAAGCGATCGTTGACCACGCTCAGCACGCGCGAGCCATAGAGACTACTTCGGCTGTCGTTTGAAAAGTCTTTCGCCAATTCGACGCCGGCCCGGCTGCCGTCAGTACGCCATAACTCGTTACCGTGGTACTCATCATTTCGGGTGAAGTAGAGATGATCGTCCCAGATAGTGAAATTGGATGCGGAGCCCGCGAACAGCAGCTCGATCGTTCCTGCCGGGGTCCCGTCGCTGCTCCACAGCGTCGTCCCCGTTTCGAATGAAGTTGCGATTATGAAAAATGTGCCGCCCAGGCTCCCCAACGTTTCCACTCGATCGTACCAACTCAGGTTTAGATGCGTTAACTTGTTCGTTCCCGCTTCTGTTCCATCGCTCTTCCATAAGGCTGCGTTGTTTGAGTCGAGGTGAGTGCTGAAATATAACTCTCCGTTCACGTTGGTAAGTTCGGTCGGCCAGGCGCGATCTGTTTCAGGAGAGACGTTTTTTACGCGGACAGTTCCGTTCGCTGTTCCATCGCTCTTCCAAAGATCGCCGTTCACGCCGTCTTGCGCTGCGCTGAAATACAGAACGCCGCCGACGTTAACGAGCCAAGAAGGCCGTGAGTTTCCGGCGCCGAGAAGAATATCCTTCACAGGGAGGGTCCCTGCTTCCGACCCGTCGCTGCGCCACAATTCTACGCCAGTAACGCCATCGTTAGCGGAGAAATAGAGGACGCCTCCCACGTTCACGACTGCAGACGGCTCGGAACCCCTTGCCCCTGTTGAGATGTCTTTGATGCGCACCGTGCCTGTTTCAGTCCCGTCGCTTTTCCACAGCTCGATCCCCGTCGCGCCGTCATTTGCAGCAAAGTAGAGCGTCCCGTTAACGTTGGTAAATTCCCGCGGGTTCGAACTCCCGGCGCCGGTGAACACGTCGCGAACGATGACGGTCCCCGCCGCGGTGCCGTCGCTTTTCCAAAGCTCGACGCCCGAGACGCCGTCGTCCGCGGTGAAGAACAGCACTCCGCCGACGTCGACAAGGTTGCTAATCGACGAACTCTCCAGGCCGGGGCGAATGTCTTTGACGAGCCGCGCGGTCCCCGCCGTTCCGTTGCTCACCCACAACTCTTCTCCGGCGCTGCCGCCGTTGGCTCGGAAGAAGATGTCGCCGCCAACTCCCGTGGGATAGTAGGAATTCGAACCAGCCGTCGCCGGAAGAATGTCCCTCACCAACGCAGTCCCTTCTTCAGTCCCGTCAGACCGCCACAGCTCTTGCCCGTGGACGTCGTCAGATGCCACGAACAGAGCGCCGTCGCCTAGCGCGGTGAACGAGCCGGCAAACCAGCCGGCGCTGCCTGCGTTAATGTCTTTGAGGCGCCTAGTGCCTGCTTCGGTTCCGTCGCTGATCCAAGGCTCGCTGGCGCTGCTGCCGTAGACGGAGAAATAGAGCTTCCCGCCAACGTTCGCCAAGGATGAGTAGCGAGGATTGCCGCCGAATTCTTCAAGCGTCTTCACCAGCGCCGTACCGTCGACTGTGCCATCCGTTCTCCAGAGTTCCAGCGCGAACTGCTGCGCCGCCAGGAAGTAAACTTGGCCGTTGACGTTAGTGAACCCGTGCGGACGCGACTCGTTGGGGGGATCGCTGGGCCCCCATGGCGGTTGATAGGATGAGTTACCAGGCCACACGTCTTTTAGGAGAATCGTGCCCTCGGGGGTTCCATCGCTTCGCCACAACTCGTTTCCGTGCTCGGGGTCAGTCGCCGCGAAAATCAGCGTCTCGCTGATGGTTGCACCAGAGAGAAACGCCGTGTACGCGTAGCTGGACTGATAGCGGCTAAGAAAGAGGGTCCCGGCGACGGTTCCATCCGTCTTCCACAAGCCGAAGCCGGAAGTTCCGTCATTCGCCGCGAAGTAAGTCGTCTTTCCGCTACTGCTCAGCACCCTCAGCCGTTCGCCGTACGAACTACCAGGGAGGTCCGCAAGTTGAAAGGTCCCGGAAGCGGCGCCATCGCTTCTCCACAATTCGGCGTTAACGGTGAATAGCACCGCATCCCCGACGGAGCCTAAGATGTTCGGTGGCGTCGAACCGGAGAAAGGGTCGGGATTGGGAATTGCGATCACAGCCGTTCCAACGTCTGTTCCATCGCTCTTCCAAAGACTCATTCTCGAATTTTCGAGAGTCGCTGCGGTGAAGAATAGCGTTCCTCCGACGTTCGTCAGGTTGCTAACATCCGACGGCCTGAATCCGGGAACCAAGTCTTTCACGCGATAGGTGCCAGTCTCGGTTCCGTCGCTCCGCCAAAGTTCAACGTCGACGCTCGGGTAGGCGCCGACGTCGCCCACCCGATCAGTAGCGGCGAAATAAAGTACTCCTTGAAACTCGGTTAGGTGCGCTGGATTCGATCCCTTGGCGCCCGGGAAGATGTCTTTCACCCGCACGGTCCCCTCCGGCGTGCCGTCGCTTTTCCACAGCTCCTTCCCCGACGCGCCGTCGTTCGCGGAAAAGTACGCAGTGCCGCCGATCGTCACGATTGGCCCAATGTTAGACGGGACGGGCGCCGGCGTCTGATTGACGTCGGCCAACAGATGAAAATCAACGGCCAGCAACCGGCGGCCTTCGAGCGATTCAAATTGCAGCTTGCGTGACTCCGTTCGGCCGTGAGTGCGAGACGAAACGAGATTGCGAGCAGGCATCGCGGTCCATCACCAGAGGCTAGTTAAGGGGGCCTGGCTCGTGCCAGGGCCGGCTCAGTCTACGTTGAAGACCTAGATTTCACAATTTGGGCTTCTTCTTGACGCGTATTTCCCCGGATTTTTATGTTGAAACTGGGCCACCCAATCCGTTAGGGTGAGGCGTGGATTCTCGTTCCCAAGCTTCGCGTGGGAACGAGAATTCCGACGTTCTGCGTCGCGAACAGAAGCACCGTATCGGTGGCCGCGAAGGGCCTTGCCGCGCAAAGCAGACTTCGAATCCGTTAGATACAGAAAGCGAGGAGCCAGTCGCTCAAATGCCGCGACAACGTCGCGAGCGACAAGCAAAGCGTCACGACAAACCTAACGCACGCAACCACTTAAGCTTTATGTCGCCAAAAATGCGATGACGCGACAATAAGCCGCGACAACCCAAAAGCGGACCATCGCCCAGCGCCGCGCAAGCAACTCACTTCGAAAGAATCTCAATCACCGCATCGTTCCCGCTAGCGAACAAATCATCCGCCCGCCGTCCCAACCCGCCGCGCCGCAGCGCCGCCGTTTGTTGAGCGAGAAACGCCGCCGGCGTCGACGGTCCGTCGGATAGCAATGATTCAAGCTCCCGCTCCGCGAGATCAAGATCGCCTTCCTCAAAAGCCGCCAGCGCGATCGCATAGCGGTCGAGGTCGCCTTGCAATCGCTCCGCATCGGCCGCGGGGAACAGCGTGAACAACTCTTGCGGGTCCTCGATCCCCGGCAGCCGAGCCGTGCACACCTTCAGCGCCGTGAGCCGGCTCGAGGCGCGACGACGCACCGCGTCGGTCACCAACAGCGGTACGTCGAGATGTTTAGCCGCCGTCTGCACGCGGCTCGCAAGATTCATCGCGCGCCCGCGCGGGCCGTACTTCATCCGTTGCCGTGTGCCGGCGTTGCCAACCTGAACGAGACCCGTATGAATGCCGATGCCAAGCTCCAGCGGGAACGGCAACAACTGTCGCCAAGCGTCGCTCACCTGGGCGATCGACTCGAGCATCTCGAGCGCCGCCAGGCATGCGCGATCGGCGTGATCGGGTTGGTCGAACGGCGCGTTCCACATTGCCGATACGCCGTCGCCGTAGTAGTCGATCACCATGCCGCTCTGCGCGGTGATCGCGTCGGTGAGCGCTTCCATCACCGCGGAGAGCAGATCGCAGCTCTCGGTCGGGGTGAGCATTTCCGCGAGCTTCGTGAACCCGCGCAAGTCGGCGAGCAGCATCGTCGCTTCGCGCGTTTGGCTGGCGAGCGCATTCGGCTGCCGCAGCAAGTGCTGAGCGACCTCCGGCGAGAAGGCTTGTTCCAAGAGGACCTGCCGCCGTGCCGCGTCGACTTCTTGCTGCCGCCGCGCGAGTCCCGCCGCCACGCCGTCCGCCAAGACTTCAATTACGCGCGCTTCCAGCGTTCGCACGCCGACGCGACGGTTGTCGCCGCGGCCATGCCGCACGCCGTACACCGCGGCGATCACTTCGCCATACTCGCCCCGAACCGGTGCGAGCACGAGCGAATCTTGCGGTTGTGGATCGGGCAGCCCCGGCACCAGCGACGTTGTCCGCACGCTCGACGCCGGCCGCCGCCACACATCTGGGCGGGCGACCATCAGGTTGAGAGCCGCGTCGTCGAACGAGAACCCGTACCGCGGATCGGCGAGCGAACTGCCCGCAATTTGCCAGGTCGAACCTTCGCGCAGCAAAATCATCGCGGCGTCGAGGCCCGTGCTGCGGACGGCGATCTCGGCAGCCCGCGTGAAGAACTCGTCGCTGCTCGCGGCCGTGCGGTGGAGGTCGCTCACCGCGGCGAGCCACTTCGATACGGTCGCCGAGTCGGGGCCTTGCTTGCCGGCATGGGCGGGGCGCTCAGCATCGGTGGCATGAAGCGCTTCGAGCGCGAGCGTCTCCGGCCGCACGGTACGAAGCTTGATTTCAAACCAAGTTTCGCCGAGTTGAAACGTTGCCGGCAGCGACAACTCCATCGGCACATGGCAAGCGAGGGCGCCGCCGTCGGCGAGGAAGACGTTGTCGTCGATGCCGCGGCAGTCGATCACCGTCGCTTCGCCGCTCGGGCGGAGGCGGATCGTGATCCGATCGCCGACCGGCGTTTGTTCATCGCCCGAGCCAGCCGCAATGTTGCTCGGCGCCCAGCGTTCGTCGAGGCCTTGCTGCGCGAGCGTGATTTCGGAGCCGACGACGCGAAACTGCTCGTGCTGTCGTCGGTTGAAGACGGCGACTTGCCACATGGCGGGAGTACTCAAGGGGAGGGCACTGGCGGGAGGGCGGCGATCTGCGCAAGAGTAGGTCGCTCTCCGGCATACGTCGTAACCGCTTGCCGAAAAACTTTCCCAACCCGCACAACCGGAACCTCGCGGCCGCCAGCATGAGTTTCACGGCAATTGTCCCGATGCGCAGTACATGCTCGAACCTGCTTCGCTGGGCCTAATCTCCGGAGCCGCCCTCCTGGGGACCGCGGGAGTTCGCGCCGTTCGCGGCGTCCGCGGCCTGCTGCGCCGCGAGCAAGAGCGGGTTGAAAAGACCGAACGCGAACGAGCCGCTTTCGCCAACCAACTCGACGCCGCCCTCCATTGGGCGCGGGCGAGCCAGCCGCGGTTGAAGGCGTGGATTGGCGTGCGAGACTTCCGCGTCTCGGCCGTCGTCGACGAAGCGGAAGGTTGCCGTTCGTTTTACTTAGTGCCGGAGGATGGCCGTCCGCTGGCGCGCTTCGAGCCGGGGCAGTACCTCACGTTCCATCTGCCGACGGCCGATGCGATGCGGCCGCTCGTGCGCTGCTACTCCCTCTCCGACCGACCGCGCGACGACTATTACCGCATCACGGTGAAGTGCGTGCCGCGACCGGTTGATGAAGGGCAGGGGGGCGGGCGCGAAACGCTCAGCGGCAGCAACTACTTTCATCGCGACGTGAACGTCGGCTCGACGCTCGCGATCGAAGCGCCGCAAGGCTCGTTTTTTCTCGATCCGACCGACGACCTGCCGGTGGTGCTCATCGGCGGCGGCATCGGCGTGACGCCGATCCTCAGCATGGCGGCGGCGCTCGTGCATCGTCGTGATCGCCGGCAGATTTACGCCTTCACCGGCTTCCGCAACAGCGGCGAACATCCCTTCAAAGCGAGCTTCGAAGAACTCGCCACCGCGACGAGCAACCTGACGCTCGACGTGGCGTACTCGCGGCCTTATGACTGCGATCGGCCCGAAGTCGACTACTCCCACTGGGGGCACGTGAACGTCGACCGGCTGCGGCAAGTGCTGCCGTCGAACAACTTCCGCTATTACCTCTGCGGTCCGCCGGGGATGATGGAATCGCTCGTCCCGGCGCTCTTGGAGTGGGGCGTCCCGGCCGAGCATATCAACTACGAAGCGTTTGGCCCCGCCACCGTCCGCGGCCTGAGCGACGCCGCCGCGAGCGAGCCGTGCAACGTTGACTTCGTCCGCTCCGAGAAATCGCTCCGCTGGCAAGGGAATGAAGAGTCACTGCTCAATCTGGCAGAGCAGGGGGGCGTGCGACTTGAATGGGGCTGCCGCGCCGGCAACTGTGGCCAGTGCCGCGTAATGATCGCCGCCGGCCGCGTCGCGCATGCCAAGCGCCCCGGCGTCGAACTCGTCGACGGCGAATGCTTGGCGTGCATCGCGCGGCCTGTCGGCGACGTGGTCGTCGAAGCGTAAGTTCCCCTAGCCCCGGGCTCCGCCCGGGGGTCGGTTTGCGCATCGACGCGTATTGGAGTGGTGAGCGACCCCCGGGCGGAGCCCGGGGCTAGAGTGCGAGAGCATGCCACCCGATTCGCTGGCAGGCCTGATTTCCCGCCCAAAATTGCGGCGATTTGTAACCTAAACTTGCGGAGCTTGAAATTCCGTCCAACCGCACGTTTGGGATCAATGAATCGTTCGGCATTGAGGTTCGCAGCGCTAGCACTCCTGTGGTTCGCCCAGGAAGCCCGTGCTGCTGCGCCTGCTCCAGCCGCCGATCAACCGCTCTCCGCCGCCGCGGCGGGATTCATTCAGTGCGATCCTGCCAAGGTGCTTGGCCCCGACTCGTGCACGAAGTGCCACGAGAACGAAATGCTCTCGTGGCGCGAGACGCCCCATTTCGCGACGTTCGAAACGCTTCACCGCATGCCCGAGGCGAAGGCGATTGCCGATCGACTCGGCCTCCGCAGCGTCAAGCGCAACGACGAGTGCACCAAGTGCCACTTCACCGTCCAAGAAGAGCATGGTCGCGAGCGGGTGATTGCCGGCGTCTCGTGCGAGTCGTGCCACGGCGCCGGGCGCGATTGGATTGAGCTCCACGCCGACTACGGCGGGCCGACCGTTACGCGTGCGATGGAATCGCCCGAGCATCGCGCCGAGCGAATTGAAAAGAGCATCGCCGCCGGGATGAACAATCCGGCGAACCTGTACTTGGTCGCTCGTCAGTGCCTCGCCTGCCACACCTCGCCGAACGAACGGCTGGTGAACGTCGGCGGTCACGCGGCGGGGACGCCCGACTTCGAACTCGTCGCCTGGTCGCAAGGCAAGGTGCGGCACAACTTCCTCCGCAGTGGCGGGACGGTGAACGCCCCGTCGAGCCCCGACCGGCTGCGCGTCATGTACATCGTCGGCGTGTTGGCCGACCTCGAAGCGAGCTTGCGAGCCACCGCCGCAGCGAGCCAGAAGTCGACGTTCGGCATTGCCGCCGCCCAACGGGCCGCGCGGCAGAAAAGACGCCTATACGAAATTTCGCAATTGGTCCAGAATCCGCACGTCTCGGCGGCGCTCGACGCAGCCCTCAGCGCGCGACTGAAACTCCACAACCGCGAGGCGATCATTGCCGCGGCGAACGAAGTCGGCAAGCAAGCGTACGAGTTCGCCGCCACGGCCGACGGCGCTCAGCTCTCCGCGATCGATCCGTTGTTGCCGACGCCGGCCCAATACAAGTAGATTCGCCATGGAAGTCGCCGTCAGCAGACCGCAGCGTTGGGACGTGCCGTTCGGCGAATCAATGCGCGACGACGCGATCGATCGCCTGCTATCGATCGAGCCGTTCGCCGGCATCGACGCGGCGAGCTTTCCGGCCTCGCTGCCGCTGCGTGAAATCTTGCGGAACGACACGCGGCTACAGCACTACGCCGCGGGCGACATCATCGTCCGCGAAGGCGACTATGGGAACAGCGCGTTCCTGATCCTCACAGGCCGCGCGCGGGTGGTGCTGGCTGGCCTCTCGCCCGAGGTCCTCGGCCGCAAAGAACCTAAGCGAATTGGCTGGCTCGCCGCGATGGTGCAGTCGTTTACGCGGCCGAAACTCGCCGAAGTCCGCGATTACTCCGCCAGCGAACTCAACTCGAAGGCGAGCTCCCCGCTTCATGCGGGGGGGATCTCAACCGCCGAGCGCGGCGACCCCGGCCACCCGCACATCTTCCTCCAAGACGTCCCGCGCGTCCTCGAAGCGACTGACACCGTCGTCCTCGCCCCGGGCGAAATGTTTGGCGAACTCGCAGCCCTCACCCGCAGCCCGCGCACGGCGACGGTCTTCGCCGAGAACGAAACGACGCTGCTCGAGATTCGCTGGCAAGGCCTCCGCGACCTCATGCGTCGCACCGACGCGCTGCGGCTGCATGTCGAACGCTTGTATCGCCAGAACAGTTTGCTGGTGCACCTCCGCGAAACGCCGCTGCTCCGCGACCTACCCGCTGAGCAACTCGGCATCGTCGCCGATGCGACGCTGTTCGAGAGTCATGGCGCCTTTGATTGGAATGATTCGTTCACCACAGCGGTGAAACGCCGTCCCGGCGATGCGATCGTCGATGAACCCCTCATTGCCGAGGAAGGAACGCCGGCGGATGGGCTGCTACTGATTCGCTCTGGCTTCGCCCGGCAGAGCCGATGCTACGGCAGCGGCCACCGCACCGCGGCGTATCTCGGTCGTGGGCAAACGTTCGGCTTGGCCGAAGCGGTCGCCGCGGCAGGAAGCGGCGTGCCCGCGAAGTGGAACGACTCGCTGCGAGCGGTCGGCTACGTCGACGTGCTGCGGATTCCGCAGAGCGTGCTTGAGCAATCGGTCTTTCCGTACCTCTCGCCCGACGCGCTGGCCAGCGCCGTAAAAGCCCAAGCAACTTATACCGTCGCCCCTCAAACGACAGCGCCGACTGCCACGAATGGCATCGACCAGAGCCTGCTTGAATTCCTCGTCGATCACCGCCTGCTCAACGGCCAAGAAGCGATGGTGATCGACCTCAATCGCTGCACCCGCTGCGACGATTGCGTCCGCGCCTGTGCTGCAACGCACGACAACAACCCGCGGTTTGTGCGGCAAGGGCATCGGCACGGGCCGCTGATGATCGCCCAAGCTTGCATGCACTGCGTCGACCCCGTCTGCATGATCGGCTGCCCCACCGGCGCTATCGGCCGCGACGGCGTGAGCGGCGTCGTGCAAATCAACGATCGCACCTGCATCGGCTGCAGTACCTGCGCGAACAGTTGCCCATACGACAACATTCAGATGGTCGAGGTCCGCGACCAGAGCGGCGCGACGCTCATCGACGCCGCGACGCAGCAGCCGATCGCGAAGGCGACGAAGTGCGATCTCTGCACCGGCCTGCCGGGCGGCCCGGCTTGCCAGCGCGCGTGCCCGCAAGATGCGCTTGTTCGTTTGGACTTAGGTAACTTAGGCGAACTCTCCGCCTTCTTGGCTCGCTGATTCGTCTTCGCCGAGCGCTGCAAAACCGCTACGCTAGCGTGGCTGTAGGTTGGGCTTTCAGCCCGACAGCAGCGCCATCGATTCGCCATGCCGATGGTGCATTCCCTTCGGCCAATCGTCGCCAACGATGTGGAGCGGAACGTTGCGTTGAATTTATCGTCTGTATGCCGTGTACCCGCTGCCGTCAGGCTGAAAGCCTGACCTACTCATGACCACCTTCGCTCGCCGCCGATGGATTGGCGCCGCCGTCACGCTGACGGCGCTCGTCGGCGTATGGCTGTGGGCCGAGCGACTCGAGAACCGGCTCGAATCGTCAAGCTACTTCACCGGTTGGATCCTGCTCACGGCGATCATCGCGCTCGCCGCATTTCAAGTTCGTAAAAAACTCCCCGCCACGCCGCTTGGCACGTCGGCAGCGTGGCTGCAGACGCACATCTACATCGGCCTCGGCTCAGCAGGGCTCTACGCCATCCACGCCCCCTGGCGGTGGCCGAACGGCGTGCTCGAAACGATCCTTTCGCTGCTGTACATCTCCACGTTCCTTAGCGGCGTGATCGGCCTGTACTGGACCCGTTCGCTGCCACGGCGGTTGAGCCGGCTTGGCCAAGAAGTAATCTACGAACGGATCGGCGCCGAGCGACATCGCATTCAAGAGCGTGCCCAGAACGCCATCCTCGCCGCGGTGCGCACCGCCGGCGCCACGACGCTCGGCGAGTTCTACAACGCGCGGCTGCACGATTACTTCTCCACCCGTCGTGGTTGGCGGTTCCGCATTTGGCCGAGCAGCGAGCTCCGCAAGTCGCTCCTCGCCGAACTGACCGACGCGACGCGCTACCTCTCCGACGAAGAACGCAAAACGGCCGAGCAACTGTTCTCACTTCTCCGCCAGCGCGATGATCTCGATTACTCTGAGTCGCTGCAGTGGCGGCTGCGGGCGTGGTTGTTCGTGCACATTGCGCTCACGTACCCGCTGCTGCTGGTCGCGGGACTGCATGCGTGGACGGCGCACCTCTTTTACGGAGGTCTGCCGTGAGAGAGCCGCGAAACCCCGCGACGACCGACCAGTACGAACGCCCGCAGCAGCACTGGAGCTGCGGTTTGGCGGGCGACGGAACCGCCTGCCCGGCAGGGCCAACGGCGCACGGCGCCTGCCCGGCCGCGGCAGCTTGCCACCCGGTGCGCGACGGCGATCGTTGGCACTGCAACCGCTCAGCACTCCGCGGCGGACCATGCGAGGAAGGCCCGACGCCCGACGGCGCCTGCTGCATCGCCTACCGCTGCACGCCAGTGTTGTCGTTGCGGCAGCGACGCGGCCGCTTCGTGGCGGCGATCGCCATCGCCGCGCTCGGCGCGCTGTGTATGGCGCTTAGCGGTTCATTGCGAAACGAGTTCCTCGCCCCCGGCCCACTGTCGATGCATCACGCTCAGCTGCTCGAGGGCGAGAACGCGACGCTCCGCTGCGCGCAATGCCACGCGGCCGGCATGGCGTCGATCAGTTCGTGGTGGGAGCACTCGTTCGGCGGCGGCGAATTGTCGCCGACCCAATCGACGCTCTGCCTCGAATGCCATCGCGACAAGATCGGCGAAGAGTTCGCCCTCGCATCGCACGGCGTGCAACTCGCTTCGCTCGAACGGATGACCGACTTGCGACAGGAACGCCAAGGCAACGCCGCCCCGGCCGACGTGCCGTGGGACCAGCGGCCGCGCAACCCGAACGACCCCATCGCCTGCTCCGCCTGCCATCGCGAGCATCAGGGCCGCATGCACGACCTCCCCGCGGTGAGCAGTGTCGCCTGCCAGTCGTGCCATCGCGCGGAGTTCGACAGCTTCGCCCACGGCCATCCGGAGTTCGGCCAATGGCCCCACCTGCGGCGAACCGGTATCGCGTTCGATCACGCTGCACACCAACTCAAGCATTACCCTGAGGAGAAGCAGGAGTTTTCTTGCGCTGCCTGCCATAAGACCGACGCAACCGGGCAGCGGCAACTGACGGCAAGCTTCGCTGAGAGCTGTGCCCAGTGCCACGACAAGTCGATCGCCGCGAGCTTCGCCGATGGCGTGACGTTCCTCTCGCTGCCGACGGTCGACGCCGACACGCTCGCCGATCACAACATCGATCTCGGCTCCTGGCCGGCGGCTGCGACGGGCGACTTTGAAGGCGCCCCGCCGACCGTTGCCAAGGTGCTGATGCAAGCCGACGCCGCCGGCGCCGCCGCGCTCGGCGTGTTGGGGCCGGATTTTGATTTGTACGACGTCGACATCGACGACCCGACGCAACTCCGCGCCGCCGCACAAACGGCCGAGTCGATTCGCGCGATCGTCAATGAACTTGCCGACCAAGGCGAGCCCGCGCTCGCGGCCCGTTTGAAGTCGCTGCTTGGACGCGAACTCACGGCTGCAGAACTGGCGAATCTTTCTGGCCGGCTGTCAGCGGAGCGGATCGGCGAGTTCCGCGATCAGTCGTTGCTTGGAAAGCCATCGGGTATTCCTGCCGACATTGCCGAACGCCGCCGGCAGCAGCGCCCCGCAGCGGGCGACTGGACGCACGATCCGACGACGCTCACGCTTCGCTACCAACCGACCGGCCATGCCGACCCCTGGCTGCGGGCATGGCTCGACGTCCTCGCCGAAGGGGCGAGCGGAAAGCAGGCCAAACTCTTCGAGCCGCTCCTCACGCAAGCGATGAAGCCAACGGCCCCCGGCCTTTGCGGCAGTTGCCACAGCGTCGACCGCGTCGACGGCCGGCTCGCGATTCAGTGGGAACTGCACGATCCCACACGCGAGCCGCGTAGCTTCACGCGATTCAACCACGCGCCGCACATCGTCATGCCGAAAGCAGGCGACTGCGCGAGCTGCCATCAGTTTGCTGTCGGCGCCGACTTTATGGCGAGCTATGCCGAGCGCGATCCGCATCGCTTCACGTCAGGCTTCGCACCGATGTCGAAAGCCGCGTGCGCCGCCTGCCACACCCCCGCCGCCGCGGGCGACAGCTGCACCCAATGCCACCGCTACCACAAGTAGCCGCGGCAAGTAGCCGCGGGTCAACGACCCGCCGGAGCGGTGATCGAGGGGATTCACCACGAAGGCTCGAAGAGCAAGAAGACGCACCAAGTGAAGCGGAGGGCATTCAATTCCCTTCACTTCTTCTTCGTGCGTCGTGGTGTCCTTCGTGTCTTAGTGGTTCGTCTTCAAAGAATCGCTCCGGCGGGTCGTTGACCCGCGGCTGCTAGAACTTGTGCCGTAGCTCGAGCCGCGCCCCGTCGATGTCGTTCGAATTCTCCAGCCAGCCGTGCATTGCGTCGGCGCGTAAGATCCACGCGTTGCCGAGCCGCACTTGGTAGCGAACGCCGAGGGCGTACTGGTCGCCCGGCGCGATCCGGCCAACCGGGTCGCCAAACGCTTGCAGCACGGCCGTTTCGACGATGAACTGCCGATCGAATTGCCCGCCGAGCAGGTCGACGCCGAAGGCGCCGCCGTAGGTATCGTTGCCCGAGTCGTCGAGGAACGGATACCCGGTGAGCAGGTCGCTCTCGAAGTTGATGCCGGTGTTCTTCAGCGGCCCCTGCAACCGGCCGAGCGGTTGCGGGCGATCGAAACCGGCGAAGAAGTTCGCGTACGGAATCACGTTGTACGGCAGCGGCGTCAGCAAGCTGTTTTCCATCAGTAGCAAGAAGCCGTCAGCCGTCCGCTGATCTTTCGGCACATCTTGGCCGGCGTTGACGATCACCCGCATCGAGTTCGAGAGCAGGTTCGCATAACGCCGCGTGTACGAGGCGCCGAGATTGAAATAGTCGAGCCCCAGGTCTGCGGGATCGTCGACGTACGCTGCGCCGAGTTCGAAATAACCGCCGCGACGCTCCATAAAGGTCGTCACGCCGACGAACTGGGCGTCGTCCGCGTCGACGCTGAACGCATCGGTCGTCAGCTCTTTGAACCCGGCGAAGAAGGTGGTGTCGAAGTTCGAGATATCGAGCCCCGGCGAGTTCTTCGCGGGAATCGTCGCTGCGGCGCCGACGAACGCATCTTCGAGCCACACGCCATTCTGCAGCACCATCGGAATGAGGCCCGCCGCGAACGGCATATCGAACGGCGCGTCGGTGCCGCGGGCGCCGCCGATGAGGTAACCGAGGTCGCCCTCAAAATACATCGTATCGGTGTTCTGATCCCAGCCGTCGAAGTTGTCTTCGACTTCCATCCGGCTCTCGTCGACGACGACGCTGGTGAAGTTTTGCCCCTGGTCGAGCGGGCCGAAGAACATGTGGAACCGCTCGGTCGCGGTGATCGGGAAATCGAGGTCGAGGTTGAGTCGATTCGCCCAAATCCCCTGCGAGTTGCCGACGTTATTGTTGCTCGCCACCGCAGTGCGGAAATCGCCGTACAAGTACAGTTTCGGCCGCACGAGATTCGTCGGCCCCATGAACGTGAACGATGGCGGCCACGCGCCGTTGCCGTACAGCGGCGTGAACCCTTCGATCCACGGATACTGCGTCAGGTTGAGATGTTTGCCGCCATAGACGCCAAGTTCCGCTTGCCCGTCCCAGCAGTAGGAATCGAGCTTCGGATCGGGCGCGAAGTCGATCGACGTGAACGGCGCATCGTTGCTGCACGAGTCGTGGACCGGCGGTTCCGCCTGCATCACCGCGCCGTTGAGCTGCGGGGGCGTCGGCATCTGGTCCCAGATGATCGAGTGCGATGAATCGACGCCCGGCGTCGAGGCAGGGACTGGTCCGTAGCGGCCGAGCGAACGCATGAATCCCGGCACCGCGGGCGGCGGGGCGAGCATCGTGCCCGTCAGCGGCGGGCCGAATACTGCTTGGACGCCGGTGGAGGCTGCATAGGTCGGTGCACAGACGGGCGACGGTGCGAAATTGCCGCTCGTCCCCGTAACGGCGTTGCCTGCGGCGGGATCGACGGCAGGGATAGGCGGAGCGAACGCGCTCGCAGCGCCAGGCGTGCCAGGGTTCGCGGCAAATAAGGCAATCGGTTGGTCGACAACCGGCGGCAACGCTTCGAGCGCCGGTCCTGCTGTTGGCGGAGCAAACAAATCGTCGAACGCCGATTGTGCGTGCACGGGCTCGACGTCAGCGGCCAAACCGACTGCACACAGCGAGACCGCAACCGCCAGCGCGCACCGGCGCCACGGCGTCATCATCGTTCGATCAATTCGTTGCGGCAAAGTCATTCGGCCAGGCGTCGTTTAACTGCTCACTTACTCACCTAAACAGCTACCAACTCAAGCACTTACTCACTCACTCCACGTCGAACTCCACGCTCGACGTATGAAAATCGAGCGTCCCTTCCATCATCGCGCGTTGCATCTCGGCCGTTGAATCGCAGAACCGCATGAAGTACATCGGTTCCGTCCGATTCCGCATCCGGAAGCTCAGGCGATATCGTCCCGGTTCGCACAGCAACTCGCCGGGGATCTTGTACGGCACGGTGCGCGAACCGAGCGGCGCCAGCGATCGCGCTTCCATCCGAATGAACGGCGGATGGTTGAGCACCGAGATCGGCTGCGCGGCTGGCCGGATGAAGGGGAGGGGATCGATGTCGATGTTCACCGGCAGGAAGAACTCGCGGTCGGTTCCCTTGGCGCCGGTGATGAGGAACATCGTCTGCAAGTTGAACAACTGCCAATCGTACGGAATCCGCTTGTGGCGGACGTCTTCCGAGTGGATGTCGGCCAAGTCGCCGAAGCGATCGAGGTAGCCGCTTTCCCACACGCGTTCGCCGCGCGGGTTAATCAGCGCCACATTGGCCCACAGCTGCGGCTGGGCGCCGAGCGACGCCGTCGGCAGGTTATGCCCGTCGTTCGTGTTGGTGACGATGTAGTTGAACTCAAGATCTTGCCCGCGGACGCGCGGCTTCGTGAAGAACGGCCCATTGACGTGCGAGCCGTTCTCCATCACCTGGGCCCGCAGCTGGTTCTTCACCTGCTTTTTCTTGAGGTTCTCATCTATGATGTCGCGGGCGTCGTAGCGGTCGTCCGATTCCTTCCACGCCTCAGGGAAGGTCACGCGAATGGCCCCATCTTCGACGGCATCTTCGAATGCGTCCGTCCCCCAGCCCGCCCGCCAATCGAACTGCAGCCAGTCTTTCATCGACCAGCGATCAGCCTTCGGGTTGAACGGGAACACGCCGGGATGGGCGATCGAATAGCCCGGCCCGTAGAAGACGTGATTTGAATGCTTGCGGTCGGTGTTGACCGTCTTCTTGTTGATCTCGGCCGCGGCGCCATATTCGTAGCCACTTGGCACGCCGGGAATGCGGCCCATGTGGCAATCTTGGCACGAGACCCCCTTCTTGCAGGCCGGCGAGGCGCGGTACTGCTCCCACACCACTTCCAGCTTAATGCCGGGGTATACAGCTACTTGGTGGCAAGACGTACAGAACGACGCGTGCGACAGCTGCGGGAACGAGAACGCCGCCGCGTGCATCGGCTGGCCTAGTCCCGTTTCGTCGGGCGACGTTTTGACTTTGAATTTCTCTTTTTCGTCGATCACCTGCGCAACGCCGTCGCCGCCAAAGGGGCCATACATCGGCGCGTAGACGTCGCCCGGTTCGATGCGGCGTTCGCCGTTGGTCTTGCCGTACCATTCGCGAATGCGATGGCAGGCAATGCACGTGACGCCTTCGCGAGCAACCGGCGGCAGGTCGTACATTGGCGCCGCGCGCGAGATGCCGAGCGTCGTTCCCGCTGGTGAGTGGCAGCGATAGCAGAAGTAGCCAATCGTCCCTTGCGTCAGGTCGTTGATCTTCTGTTCGAAGCGGTGGAACATCGGCGACACGGCCGCGTACGCGTGGCTCGAGACGCTCCACTCTTCGTAGATTTTTTCGTGACAGACGCGGCAGGTCTTCGCGGAGGGGTAGAGCGATTCCGCTGCGAACGTGCAACGCGACTGTTCGCCCGGCGGCCGCTTGTCAGCCGCCTTTGCTCCCGCAGCAGCATTCGCCGCTCCCCCAGCCGCTGCACCACCCGGCTGGCCAGTAGCCGGACCGCCATGCGGTCCGGGAGCAGCGCCATGGGCGCCCCCATGCATCGACGGCATCCCCGCCGGCGGCGGCACAAACGGCGACGGCCCCGCACCAGCCGGCGGTAAAGCAACAGGCGGCGTAGCCAACGGCAGCGTGGTCGTCGGCGGTTGTCCAACTCCCGGCTCGATGCCGTTCGGCGCGATCGGCGGCACGGCTGGAGACGTAACTGGCGGTGCAACCGGCGCTGGTACAGCGGCAGGCGGCGCGACGCGCGGAGTCGCTTCGGGACCAAGCAAGTCGCCGCGATCGTTCAGCATGTCTTGCGCGGGATTGGGCGCCGTGCGCGGAACCGCCGGCTGAGGCGCCGTCGGTTGCGGAGCCACATTAGCTCGCGGCACCGGCGAATGTTCCGGCGCGAGCAAATCGTCGACGCCGTTGAGCAGATCATCATCAGGCCGCAACTTCGCAGCCGCTGGCGCGGAGGCTGGTGCTTGAACAGGAGGCGCAATGACCGCAGGCGCCTGAGCAGGCGGCACTTCAACCGTAGGCGCGAGCCGGGGCGTCCCCGCCCCCGGCTGAGGCGCAACAGACGGCGGCGTCGCAACTGCCGGCTGCTGCGCAGGCGCAGTTCCTACCGCCGCTGGAGTCTCCCCCGCAGGCGCGCCCTTCTGAAACTCCGGCGAAGAATGCAGCAGATCATCCTGCTCGCTGATGAGTTCATCATCCACCGGCGGCAACTGCACGAGCCGCATCACCGGCCCTTCGTGCGTCGTCACCGGCGAACCATTTAGTGGGCCAACGCGAACCGGCCGAGGGTACTTCACCACCGGCGGCACGGGTTCGCCGTTCGCTGCGGGGACGATCGCGTTGTCTTGCATCACTTCCGCTTCGCGCTGCCCGGCCGTCTCGATGTCGGGCTCGCTCGCCAGCGCAATCCACCCGGGGCAACCCCCTTGGGCGAGCATCTGCTGCACTTCTTCTTTGAGCTTCGAAGCGTACTGCGTCGGCTGATTCGCAGAAACGGCCTGCACGCTGTTCGCGGCGTCGTATGGCCCACAGTGGTCGGCCGCCGTCAGCGTCGCGACGCCGCTGCGCTGTTCCCGCGAACTCTGCGGAGCGAGCAACATGCCGCACGCCGCGCACGCCACGAACAGGCAAGCCGTCCGGGCGACCAGCGGCGTGAGACGACGAGTTGGCGATTCGGTGGGCCGCATCAACAGCGCATTCCTGACTCGGCGGAAAAGGAAGCGGCCGCGGGCGCCGCTGCTAGCAGTCGTCTCAAGGTCTACGGATACGGTTTGATTGATCGAACCGGTGCGGAAGGAAGATTGAGACTTGTCTTCGCAGCCCGCAGAGCTTGCCAAGCTTCCGGGGTCAAAATGGCCCGACTAACCCTGCAGGCCCGTGGTGGCTACAATTCCCGTAGCCGCGGCGATTTGCCCTTCAGAAAGCTCGGCCGTGCGAACTAGCGGTGAGCCGTGTTCCGCTGAGAAAATCCAAACTGGGCCGACTTTGCCGGTTAGGAAAAAGGTAGGCTGGAGGGCTGGGCGCCCTCAGCCCGATGTTAGCCACAGAGTTCCGACCCTCCGCGTCGTCCGTGCGATGAACCGAATCTTTGCCACCTTCGCCGCCTGCATGTTGCTGCTCCACGCAGCCATCGGTTGCTGCTGGCATCATCAGCACGTTGCCGCGCAGGTCGAAGCGAGCGAATCGCAACTCTTGCCTGTCGTCTGCGGTGGGCATGCCCACTCGCATGACGGACACCGTCACGACCACGACTCAGCGCCGGCCGAACCCGAGCATCGTCACTCCGACGACGGCTGTGGTGAAGAGGCCTGCCAGTTCGTGAAGAGCGACGCCGGTTACAGCCTATCGCTGCTCGACGGCGCCATGCTCGCCACGGCCCCGGCGATCGATACGACGATTGTGAACGAAGGCCGCTTCGCCCGTCGCGATCGCCGCACCGGCCACATTCTCGAGGGCGTGCCCCTCCATCTACGTCACCAAGTCTTGGTGATCTGACGCTCGCCGCTGCGCGCATTCCCCCAGCGCAGCGTTCGCCGCCTCTAGCCCCGGGCTCTGCCCGGGGGTCGATTACCATTCCGGTAGACATCGTCGCGCGTGACGTCACCCCTGGGCAGAGCCCGGGGCTACTAAACGCTCCACCACTCACGCCGCAAGCCTCGCCGCAGGTACGCATATGCCCGCTCGCACAACAACCACCCTCATCGGCTGGACTGTCATCATCGTCTCCATCGTCGCTGGCCTCGCCGGCGGTGCGTGGCTGATCGCCTCGCGCAATGGTTCGTCCGGCGAACCGAGCGCCGCCGACTTCGCCGCGGCGCTCGGCGGCAAATCTGCCGAAGACGATCACGAACACGCCCCCGGCGACGGCCATGATCACACCGAAGGCGAGGGGCATGACCACGCTGGCCACGATGAAGGAAACTCACTCGAACTCAGCCCTCAAGCCCTCAAAAACATCGGCTACGAGCCCTTCACCGTTGCGGCCCGCGATTTCGAACGCAAGATCTCGCTGCCCGGCATGATCGTCGAACGCCCCGGCAAAACGCAGTACCGCGTTTCGGCCCCGCTCGGCGGCGTCGTCACGAAGGTCCACGTCATCGAAGGCGAAACCGTCGCCGTCGGCCAACCGCTGTTCGACGTGCGACTCACCCACGAAGAACTCGTTTCCGCTCAGGGCGAGTACCTCAAGACGCTCGAAGAACTCGACGTCGTCAATCGCGAAATTGAGCGGCTCGAAGCACTCACCGAAGGGGTCATTCCAGGCAGCCGTCTCCGCGACCAGAAGTACGAGCGGCAGAAGCTCGAAGCGCTGCTTCGCGCCCAGCGGCAATCGCTCCTCCTCCACGGCCTCAGCGATGCGGAAGTCGACGAGATCGTGAAGACGCGGCTCCTGCTGCAGTCGCTCACCATCAAAGCCCCGCCGCATGACGAGCAGTGCGACTGCGGCGATGAGCAACTCCTGCATGTGCAAAGCTTGCCGGTCGAGCGTGGCCAGCAAGTCGAAGCGGGCGCAACGCTTTGCGTGCTCGCCGACCATTGCAAACTCTACATCGAAGGGACCGCGTTCGAGGAAGACGCGACGCAAATCCGCGACGCGGCCTCGCGCGGCGCTGCCGTCTCCGCCGACCTACTCGTGCGCGATCGCCGCGAACCGATGATCGAAGGCCTCAAGATTCTCTACCTTTCGGACCAAGTCGACCGCGAATCGCGGGCGTTCCACTTTTACCTGACGCTGCCGAACGAAATCGCCCTCGACCGCACGGAGGGCGAGCACCGCTTCATGCAGTGGAAGTTCAAGCCCGGCCAACGCGTCGAGCTCCGCGTCCCCGTTGAGAAGTGGGAGAGCCGCCTCGTCGTTCCGGCCGAGGCGATCGTCAGCGACGGCTCTGAGGCGTACGTCTTCCAGCAGAACGGCTCGCACTTCGACCGCGTCGCTGTCCACGTCGAGTACCGCGACCAGCAATCGGCGGTCATCGCCGCCGACGGCGCGCTCAAACCGAAAGCCGTCATCGCCGCTCGCGGGGCGTTCCAGATGAACCTCGACCTCAAGAACAAAGCCGGCGGCGGCGTCGACGCCCACGCGGGGCACACGCACTAGATTCAACCGTGAATCACAGCAAATAAAGAGAGTAATCGGTAATCGGTGATCTGTGATCGGAAAGAACCATCCTCGATTCACAACTGACAACTGACCACGGACAACTGACAAATCGCATTCGCGACTATTCGCGTGATTCGCGGGTAGGTATTTCCTCTAGTTTATAAACAGCAGTTTGAGTTCCTCAATGCTCAACGCCATCATCCGCCTCTCGCTCCAGTACCGCTTCGTGACGATCACGCTCGCGCTTGTCACGCTCGTCTACGGCGGCTACACGCTCTTCAACCTGCCCATCGACGTCTTCCCCGACCTCAATCGCCCCCGCGTGACGATCATCACCGAGGCCCACGGCCTCGCGCCCGAAGAAGTCGAAACGCTCGTCTCCTTCCCGCTCGAGTCGGTTCTCAACGGCGCCACCGGCGTCGAGGCGGTCCGCAGCACCTCCGACGTCGGCCTGTCGGTGATTTACGTCGAATTCAAATGGGGGACCGACATCTACCTCGCGAGGCAAATCGTCACTGAGAAGATCGCTCTCGCCGCCGATCGCATGCCGAGCGGCGTTCATCCGCAGCTTGCCCCCGTCTCGTCGATCATGGGGCAGATCATGATGATCGGCATGGTCAGCGAAACGGGCGCCACGTCGCCAACCGAGGTGCGTACGCTCGCCGATTGGGTCGTCCGCCAGCGGCTGCTCACCATCCCCGGCGTCGCGCAAATCGTCACGATGGGCGGCGGCCGGCTGCAGTTTCAGGTTCTCGTGAATCCTGAATCGCTGGTGAAGTACGACGTCTCGCTGCAGAACGTCGAAGAGGCCCTCGCCAAGTCGAACAACAACGCCACGGGCGGCTACCTCAACGTCGGCGAGAACGAACTCCTCGTCCGCGCGATCGGCCGCGTCGAGAGCCTCGCCGATCTTGAATCGGTCGTCGTGAAGGCCGACCGCGAACGTCCCGTCCTGCTCGGCCAGGTGGCGAAGATCGTCGAAGGCGACCAGATCAAGCGGGGCGAAGCCGCCGTCGACGGTTCGCCCGCAGTACTGCTGATCGTCACCAAGCAACCGGGCGCCGACACCCGCGACCTCACCGACCGCGTCGTCCGCGCTGTGAACGATTTGCAAAGCTCGCTGCCGAAAGACGTCCGCATCGATCCGAACATCTACCAGCAGCGGGTCTTCATCGATCTCAGCATTCACAACGTCATCGAAGCGCTCCGTGACGGCGGCATCCTCGTCGTCATTATTCTGTTCATCTTCCTGCTCAACTTCCGCACGACGTTCATCACGCTCACCGCGATTCCACTGTCGATTGTCTCCGCCGGCCTCGTGTTCAAGTGGTTCGGCATGTCGATCAACACGATGACGCTCGGCGGCCTTGCCGTCGCGGTCGGCGAACTGGTCGACGACGCGATCGTCGACGTCGAAAACATTTTCCGCCGCTTGCGCGAGAATCGCCATGCCGCGGTCCAGAAGCCGGCGATTCAAGTGATTTACGAAGCGAGCAGCGAAGTCCGCAACTCGATCGTCTTCAGCACGATCCTCGTGGTGCTTGTCTTCGTGCCGCTGTTCGCCCTCGGCGGCATGGAAGGGCGGCTCTTTGTGCCGCTCGGCGTCGCCTACATCGTCTCGATCATCGCCTCGCTTGTCGTGTCGCTCACGGTCACGCCCGTGCTGTCGTACTGGCTGCTGCCGAACGCCAAGTTCATGGCCGAGGAAAAAGACGGCTTCCTGCTACGCTGGCTGAAGTCGATCGGCGGCCTCGTCATTCGCTTTAGTGTGCAGCATCCGTGGCCGATTCTCATCGCCGTCCTTATCGCCGTCGGCGCCAGCGGCGTCGCGGTGACGCAAATGGGCCGCGACTTTCTGCCGCCGTTCGACGAGGGGACGGTGCAGGTCAACGTCCTCGTGCAGCCCGGCACCTCGCTCGAAGCCTCGAACCGCATCGGCGCCATCGTCGACGAGCGGCTGCTGCAAGTCCCCGGCGTCGTGACGATCGCCCGCCGCACGGGCCGTGCCGAACTCGACGAACATGCGATGGGCGTCAACGTCTCCGAGATCATCGTCACGATCGATCCCGGTTCAGGCCGCACGCGCGAGCAGATTCTCGACGACATCCGCCATCAACTCGCCGACGTGCCCGGCACGACCATCGCCGCCGAGCAACCGCTGCAGCATCTCATTTCGCACATGCTCTCCGGCGTCCAGGCCCAGGTGGCGATCAAACTTTACGGCGACGATCTCACCGTCCTCCGCCGCACGGCCGCCGAGATGAAAAAAGCGATCACCGGCGTGCCCGGCGTCACCGACCTGATGGTCGAACAGCAGACCCTCATCCCGCAGTTGCAGATCCAAACCCGTCGCGACGAACTCGCCCGCAACGGCCTCACGGTCGACGACGTCAACGAATTCATCGAGACTGCGATGAACGGCCGCAAGGTGTCGGAAGTCCTCCGCGGGCAACGCAACTTCGATCTCGTCGTCCGCCTCGACGAACCCTACCGCGAAGACATCGAGTATCTGAAACGCCTGCGCATTAACCTCCCCACGGGTGGCGGCGGGGTGCCGTTGAGCGCCGTTGCCGATGTCGTCGAAGCCAGCGGTCCCAACACGATCAACCGCGAAAACGTCCGCCGCCGCATCGTCGTCTCGTGCAACACCACGGGCCGTGACCTGGCGAGCGTCGTCGGCGACATTCAAAAACGTCTGGCGCCGATCCAAGCGTCGCTCCCCACCGGCTACTTTATTCAGTACGGCGGGCAGTTCGAGAGCCAACAATCGGCGACGCAAATGATCGGCCTGCTCAGCCTCGCGTCGCTGGCGTGCATGTTCCTCGCCCTTTACACGCTCTTCCGCTCAGTAAACCTCGCGCTGCAAGTGCTGGCCGCGCTGCCGATGGCGGCGATCGGCGCCGTCACCGCACTGCTCATCACGGGCCAGTCGCTCACGGTGGCGAGCATGGTCGGCTTCATCTCGCTCGCCGGCATCGCGTCGCGCAACGGCATTTTGCTGATTGCCCACTACCTTCACCTCGTGCGGCACGAAGGTGAAAGCTTCTCGCTCGAAATGATCGAACGCGCCGGCAAGGAGCGGCTGGCACCGATGTTGATGACCGCCCTCACCGCCGGCATCGCGCTCATCCCGCTTGTCCTCGCGGCGGGGGAGCCGGGCAAAGAAATTCTCTACCCCGTCGCCACCGTGATCCTCGGCGGCCTGATCAGCTCAACGCTCCTCGACTTCTTCGTCCACCCGGCCCTCTTCTGGCTCTTCGGCCGCAAGGCGGCGGAGCGGAGCGAGCATGAAGAGAGCGAGTGGGCGTGAGGAGGTGGGGCAGTTGTCAGTTGTCAGTTGCGGCGCCTCTAGAACGCCAACGGCGTTCCACAACAAAGCCCAGGGTCGCCGCAACGCGGCGCACCCTGGGTATCAGGCATCCACAACCGCAGTCACCCCAACGGGGTTACACAATCTCCACCATTGCACGGCGAACATTGTGAAACCCCGTTGGGGTTTTTTTCTCGACACGCGCCTGGACCCAGGGTGCGCTGCGCGACCCTGGGCTTTGTTGTTCAACGCCGTTGGCGTTGCGAACTTGTGATGCCACTCAGAGAGCGCGGACGCGATTGGGGCCCGTCGCTCTAACCACTGGTCGTTTTCGCGTTTCGTTTTCTTCGCGTCAACCTGGCCAAATCTGCCAGGCACGCGCCGCGCGAACTGCACGCTATGCTCCACGCATGCCAACCACCTGCTGCGATCTCTGCCATTCCGCCGACCAAAAAACAAAGCGGACGCCGACATTACTCGGCGTCCGCTCGTTATGTGATCGCTGCCGGACCGCTTACCGCCACTCGCTGGTCGAGGCGCTTGTCGAATTCCAACGGAATTCAACGCCCTTGCCAGCAACCGCGACGGGCTCCGCTCACCGGCAAGCCGCCTGAGCGACGCCCCGTTACCAGGCGTTAGTTCTTGAACAGCTCGACGTTCTTCGTGCGGTCAAAGTCCGCATCGGTAAAGCCGTTGTTCACCTTCAGGTTGAGGTACGTGTAAGCTTCTTCGAGCGGCGGTTCTTCGCCCGGATTTTGCGGCCAGAGGTACGCCGCGTAGCGAATCGGCACGCGAAGCTCGTTGTCGATGAAGACCTGCGCCTTGTGGAAGCGGAAGTTCTTCCGCGGCGTCGGGTGAACGACTTCGATCACCGTCACCGGACGCTTGTCGGTCGCGGTGCCAATCGTCGTTTGCAGCGTGCGAACTTCGCACTCGCCGAAGTTGATGTCCTTCGAAGCGACGTCGATCAGTTCAGTCGTCAGGTTGCGGATGCCGAGCTTGCTGATCGGGTACTTCTGGCCAGCCATCGCGAGGCGGCCATCGGGATCAAGTTCAAACACGCCGAGCTTCTTGCGGAAGCCCGAGTCGCGGGCATGCAGCACGCCCTTCTCGCCGTTCGGGCCGGCGACGTACAAGCACTCGCGACCCTTGTTCGGCGACAGGAAGAACATGTGGACGCTGAACGGCTGGTGCCGCACCTTCACGAAGGCGACTTCCTGCTCTTGCAGTTCGCCGTCGATCCGCTCCTGCTTGTACATGATCGCCGAGTAATCTTTGATGTCGGCGTCGATGTGCTGCACGCCCTCTTGGGCGACGCGAAGCGCGGGCATCAGCGGGTGTTCGCCCGGCTTCTGTTCCAGGTCGAACGGCGCGCCAGCGGCCGGCTCGGCAATGCGAGCGGCGACTTGCGTTGGCTGTTGCGTTTGCGCGGCAGCGGCATTGGCCACGCGGTGGACTGGTTCAACGGTTCCTGCCGGCGCTTGAGCCTGCGCGCCGCGACCCGCCAGCAGCGAAACTGCCAGGGCTAGTGCAGGCGTACATTGGCGTAACACGCGAAGACGTAATTGACAGCTCATTCTGGGCGCTCTCCTATGGCGGCCTCCGGCCGCATGATTGGCAGGGCGTTTGTATTTTCTAGGCGGGGACAGGGAAGCAAACGTCGTTCCTCACCCTGTCGGCGATTGGTGGCGGGGGCGTGCTTGCGTCGTTGGTCAGGCGGTTGCCAACGCGGAAATCCCAAGCGGGCTAAGGAGTTCTGCGTTAAGGTTTGACCAATCGGAAGGTCGCTAGGCGCGGACGATCCCTCTTGCCGCTTCCTAACTATCGTTCGCACTGGGCGAAACAATTACAATCGTCGTAACCTGGACCGGGAGTCAGCCTAACCGTTTCAGCCGATACCCCCAAGGCGGGGAATCGTATCCGAGTGTTACGACCACGAAAAGGTTAAACTGTGCAGAACAAGGAAACTTCCCCATTTGTCCGTGTCGTGACCTCTGCGCTGTTTGAGGAAAATGCCTATCTTCTCTCGCTTGCCGAGGGAGGCGCCTGCATCGTCGTCGACCCCGGACTTGAGCCTGATCGCATCGTCGACGAGCTCGAAGCGGCCGGACTCCACCCGGTGGCGATCCTCAACACCCACGGCCACGCCGACCACATTGCTGGCAACGGCTACCTGAAAGAACGCTGGCCCGACGCCCCGCTAGTGATCGGCGCCGGCGACGCCTGGAAGCTAACCGACGCGAAGGGGAACCTCTCGGCCGGGTTCGGGATGCCGATCGTTAGCCCCCTGGCCGATCGGACCGTCGACGAAGGCGAGGTCGTCGAGTTCGCCGGAATTCGCTGGACCGTCTACGACACCCCGGGCCACAGCGCGGGCCACGTCATTTTCGTCGCGAAGGAGCTCTCGCCGATGATCGTCCTCGGCGGCGACGTGCTGTTCGCCGGCAGCATCGGCCGCAGCGACTTTCCCGACGGCGATCACGAGACGCTCATCGAATCGATCCGCACAAAGCTGCTGACGCTGCCTGATAACGCTGTGGTGCTCCCCGGCCACGGCCCGCCAACGACGGTGGGCGAAGAACGCCGCACGAATCCGTTTTTGGCGTAACCCCTAGCCCCGGGCTCCGCCCGGGGGTCGCGCACCATGCCGATGGTACGTCGCCCCGACTTCACGCCGACCCCCGGGCGGAGCCCGGGGCTAGAATGCGAGGTGCCGCTGCGCTAGTTCGCACCTGCTTCGCGCCGGTATGCTTCCGCCAACAACTCCACCGGATGGCACGCCCGCACATGGGCCAGCCGCGGGTCGCGGCGCATACCGTTCTCGATTTGCATCAAGCACCCCGGGTTGCCGCTCGCGAGCACCGACGCGCCGGTCGCGGCAATATGTTCCAGCTTGCGACCGAGCAGCTTCGCCGATTGCTCCGGCTGCGTGATGCTGTAGACGCCCGCGCTGCCGCAGCACCAGTCAGACTCCGCCAGCGGCACGAGATCGACGCCCGGCAACAGCTTCAACAGCGCGAGCGGCTGCGCAGCAATCTTCTGCCCATGCAACAAGTGACAAGAAGCGTCGTAAGTCACCCGCAGCGAGCCGGGGCGTCCCGCCCCCGGCGCATTGGTGTTTTCTTGCGGCGCGCGGCACCCAATCTCCACCAACCACTCGCTCACATCGCGCACCTTGCGATCCCAAGCGACCGCCCGCGAGTGATATTTCGAGTCGTGATGCAACAGCTCAGCATACTTCTTCAAATGCGATCCACACCCGCCCGCGTTGCTGATGATCGCATCGAACTTCTCAACGTCGTACAGATCGAGATTCTTCCGCGCCAGATCGCGAGCCAATTCCAACTCGCCGTTGTGGGCATGCAGCGAACCACAGCAATACTGCAGTCGTGGCGTCACTACTTCGCAGCCGTTCGCCAGCAGCACGTCGGCCGTCGCGCGGTTGATAGGGCTGAAGAGCAAATCTTGCACGCAGCCGGTGAGGAGCGCCACGCGATATTTCGCCGGCGCTGCCGGCGTTTCGACCGGCGCGATGCGGGCGTTCGAAAAGGGCGCTACCACCGTCGGGGTCGCCGCTTCCATCACCTGCAACTGCCGCGGCAGGAGCTTCATCACGCCAAGCTTCCGCAGCGCCGACTGCACGCCCAGCTTTTGGTAGAGCCACAGCGAACGGCCCACCGCTCGCATTAGCCGCGGATGCCGGAACAACACCGAGAGATTCGCCCAACGAAACAACCGCCGCGCCGGACCGCCGATGACGCCGCGCCGCTCCACTTCGCCGCGGGCATTTTCCAGCAGCGTGCCGTAGTCGACCCCGGCCGGGCACGCCGTCTGGCAAGCGAGACAGCCGAGGCAGTACGACATCTCCTCGGCAAACGTCTGGGTAACGTCGAGCCGCCCGTCGGCCACCTCGCGCATCAACCGAATCCGCCCGCGCGGGCTGCTCCGCTCGAACTTCGTCTCGTCGTACGTCGGGCAGGTGGGCAAGCACATGCCGCAATGCATGCATTGCTGCAGCACGGAGTAGTCGAGCGATTTGAGAAGGTTCAGTTCAGACAAGGTCGTTCAACTGCATCGAAGGGAGATAACTAACCACGAAGGCACGAAGCTCGCCAAGAAAATCACCAAGAAGAATCTTGCTTGGTGCGTCTTGATGCCCTTGGTGTCTTCGTGGTTTGTATTGTCATTCAAAAATCTTGCCAGGATTGAGCAGCCCGTCGGGGTCGAGCGCGCCCTTCACCAGCTTCAACAACTGGTAGCTGTTGTCGCCCAGTTGCTGCTTCAAGTACGGCTTCTTCGCCAGGCCCACGCCATGTTCGCCGGTGATCGTGCCGCCGACCGCGAGCGTGCGGTCGACGATCTCGGCCAGCGAGAGCTCGACGCGATGCATCTCGTCGGCGTTCCGTTCATCGGTGAGGTACGTCGGGTGCAGGTTGCCGTCGCCCATGTGGCCAAAGGTGCCGATCTGCAGCCCATGCTTTGCGGCCGACGCGGCGATGAACGCCACCATCCCCGCGAGTTCGCTCCGCGGTACGGTGACGTCTTCGAGGATCGTCGTCGGCCGCACGCGGGCGAGTGCCGAGAACGCCGCTCGCCGCGCCGAGAGCAACTTGTTCGCTTCCGCGTCGTCAGCCGCGGTCCGCACCGAAATCGCGCCGCAAGCAGTGGCGATCGCCGCCATCGCAGCCGCTTCTTCCGCGACGACGTGCGGATGGCCATCAGTTTCCATGATCAGCACGGCCGCCGCTTCGGTCGGCAAGCCGACGTGGGCGAAATCCTCAACGCAGCGAATCGTCTGCTGGTCGAGAAACTCGAGCGTGCAGGGAATGATCTTCGCCGCGATGATGTTCGAAACCGTTTCGCCTGCCGCTTCGAGCGTCGTGTACGACGCGAGCATCGTCTTGCGAGCTTGAGGCAGCGGCACGAGCTTCAGCAGCACCCGCGTCACAATGCCGAGCGTTCCCTCGGAGCCGACGAACAAGTCCCGCAGGTTGTACCCCGCGACGTCTTTAACGCACTTGTTGCCAAGCCACACGACCTCGCCATTCGCGAGGACCGCTTCGAGGCCCATCACATAGTCGCGGGTTACGCCGTATTTCAGGCCGCGCAGGCCGCCCGAGTTCTCGGCGACGTTGCCGCCGATCGTCGAAATCTTTCGCGATCCCGGATCGGGCGGATAGAACAGCCCATGCTTGCCGGCCGTCTCGTCGATCGTCTGCGTGATGCAGCCCGCCTCAACTTCAATGGTGAGGTTCCGCGGATCGAGTTCGATGATCCGGTCCATCCGATTGAGGCAGACGACGAGCGCCCCCTCCATCGGCACGCTGCCGCCGCTCAGCCCGGTGCCCGAACCGCGCGTCACGATCGGCGCCCGATGCCGCCGCGCCGTCTGCACGCAAAACGCCACCTCGGCTGTCGTCAGCGGAAAAACGACGCACGCCGGATTCTGCCGCAGCGCCGCGGTGCCGTCGTAGGCGTAAACCGCCAGATCCTCGGCCGCCGTCAGCACCCGATCGGCGCCGAGTTGCTGGGCAAGTTCCTCGGCAAGCGAAACGACCGTCTGCGACATGGGGGCTAGTTCAATGGCGGTGAGCGAACGACAAACCGCCAGTATAAACAAACGCCCCCGACGTTTTCAGGCGGGCCGCCGCGATTTCACTCGCCGTACAGCAGAAACTTTTGGCGACGCTTCCCGAATTCTTTCAGATCGTCCGCGAACAGCGCCTCCAACTCCGCCCGATCGGCCCCGGCGACAATCGCCTGGTAGACCTCGTCGTTGATCAGCAGCCGGTCGGCCGCCTTCACCTGCCAGTCGAGCGGGTAGAGCCGCCGTAGCGTCGCGGCCATCTCCAGCCCCACGGCCACGGCGTTAAACTCCGCCTGATTGGTAATCGCCACGTTCACGCCGCCGCACTTTTGCTCTTTAAACTTGCTGTCGCTCGGCGTGAACTCGATCGGCGTGAACCGCACCCCCGGCAGACCGGCGGCGTTCAGTTCCGCGGCCAGCTTTTGCCCATCGATCCACGGGGCGCCGATCAGTTCGAACGGCGTATCGGTGCCGCGACCGACCGACACGTTGGTGGTCTCCCACACGCCCATGCCGGGGTAGAGAATCGCCTCGGTGAGGCTCCGCATGTTCGGCGATTGGTTGACCCACGTCAGCCCGGTCGCATTCCAGTAGTCGCCGCGGCTCCAGTTCTCGGCCTTGATCACTTCGAGGTCGACGTCGATCTCGCGTTCCGCACGGTACATCGTCGCCAACTCGCCGACCGTCAGGCCATGCCGCAGCGGCACCGTGTGGCAGCCGACGAACGACTCGCGGCCGCCGTCGGCCAGCGGACCTTCCATCGCGACGCCGCCAATCGGGTTCGGCCGATCAAGCACGACGTACTTCAGCCCATGCTCGCCCGCCGCTTCCATCGCCCAGGTCATCGTCGATTCGTACGTGTAAAACCGGCAGCCAATGTCCTGAATATCGAACACAATCGTGTCGATCCCCTTTAGCTGCTCAGCCGTCGGCTTGCGCGTCTCGCCGTAGAGGCTGTGAATCTTGAGCCCCGTCGCTTCGTCGCGGGCGTCGGTGATGCCATCGTGATCGAGCTTGCCCGCAATGCCATGTTCCGGGCTGAAGATCGCCAACAGCTTCACCCCCGGGGCGTTCGCCAGCAGGTCGATCGTGCGGCGGCCGTCGCGATCAAGACCGGTGTGATTGGTGATGAGGCCCACCTTGCGGCCGGCGAGTTGCTTGAACCCATCACGAGCCAGCACATCGATGCCCGTCAGTACCTGCGGCCGCTTGGTCTTGGCGACCTTGGTTGCTTCGACGGCGTGCAGCGCCGGCCGCACATCACCAGCGCCTTCGGCCTTCGCTTCCACCGCAGCCTTCGCCGCCACGGCCACGCTTGTCGGATTCGGCCCGTCAATCGCCGCCGCCGCCACCGAACCAATCCGCCCCGCGAGCGGATTCACCAACCCATCCCCCTTCGGATGAACGCGGTTCGACAGGAAAATCACGAACAGATCGAGTTCCGGATCAATCCACATCGCCGTGCCCGTGAACCCGCCGTGCCCCACGGCGCGGCTGCTGAGCAGCTCGCCACGATTGGTCGAATAGGCACTCTTGTTGTCCCAACCAAGCGCACGCGAGTTACCGGCGACGTCGCGCGGCCGCAGCATTTCGGCGAGCGTTGCCCGGCTCATCACGAACGGCGGAACCGCGTGAGCGGCCGACTTGTTGTCGTCACCGCGAGCCAACTCTTGCGACGGCTTGTTCGAAGCCCCCCGCAAGAATGCATCGCAGTAAATCGCCAGGTCCGCGGCTGTCGAGAACAACCCCGCATGCCCGGCGACGCCGTTCAGCAAATACGCCCGCGGATCGTGCACTTCGCCGCGCATCCACTCGTCGTTGCGTTTCTCGGTCGTCGCAGCCCGCTGCGACAGCTCCTTCGACGGCGTGTAGCCCGAGTCCTTCATGCCGAGCGGCTTGAAGATATTCTCCGCTGCAAACTCCGCGACGTTCTTTCCGCTTGCTCGCTCAACGATCTTGCCCAGCGTCAGGAACCCGACGTCGGAATAAACAAACTGCTTGCCCGGACGGTCGGTCGGCAGGGCGAACAACCGCTCCCACGCCTTCTCCTCGCCATCCTCGTAGTCACCCAACGCATTGTCCGGAATCAACCCGCCGCGGTGGACGAGCAAATCCTCAACAGTGATGTTCTCTTTGCCGTTCTGCGCGAACTCCGGAATGTACTCCGCCACCGGATTCCGCAGCCGCACTTTGCCTTGCTCGACGAGAATCATCACGCTCGTCGCGGTGGCAATCGGCTTGGTGAGCGACGCCATGTCGAACACCGTGTCGACTGTCATCTCTTCCTGCGACGGCTCGATGCGACGATCGCCGTACGCCTTCAAGAAACCGATCCCGCCCGTGCGGCCGATGGCCACGACGCAGCCCGGCAACCGCTTCGCTTCGATCTCTTCTTTGACGAGGGCGTCGATGCGATCAAGCTGCGCCTGGTTCAGCCCGAGCGACGCGGCCGGCACGACCGGGATTTCCGCCTGAGCGGCATTCACGGCCGCCACTAGGCTCAACGCACAGGCGCCAATCAACGAAAGCGTGTATCTCATCGTTGCGATCCTAATTTCAGAGGAAATCAGTTTTTCTTAAGCGTGTTTCGCCCCAAGCGGCGTCTTACTTAGCAGCCAGCCCGACGCAAACGTCGCGGCCGAACCAATCGTCGCGTACCACGGCCACCAGACGGTCGGAACAGCGGGCACATACCTCGGCAGGAACGTCACCAAGGAAATCACAATCAACCCGCACACAAACCCGCCCAGCGCGGGCTTTTCCGAAACGCTCGGCGCCAACACGCCGATCAAATAAAGCCCCAGCATCGGTCCGCTCGTGAAGGCCGCAATCGTCAGCACTTCGTTAACGATGCTCTGGCTCGCGCTCATCCGGTAAGCGACTACCGCGATGCCGATCTGCAAGATGCCGAACGCCAACGTAGACCACTTCGCCCACCGCATCTGCGTTTCGCGGGTGAGCGTGTTGCCCGAAAGCGGCAGCACGATATCGCTCACCAGCGCGGTCGATAGCGAATTGAGCGAACTCGAAAACGCCGCCGCGAACACCGCCGCCAGCGTCAGCCCAATGATCCCCGGATCGAGATGGTTGATAATGAAGTGCGCCACCACGCGGTCGGAGTTCTTACCGAATGGAACCTCTGGCGGGAACTCGTTATAAAACGCAGCCAGGCCCACGCCGATCAACAGAAACAATGCGAATTGAAAAAAGACGATGAACCCGCTCGCCGCCAACGCCCAACCCGCCGTCCGCTGGCTTTTGGCAGCCAGCAACCGCTGCACGGTCAACTGGTCGGTGCCGTGCGTCGCCGCGGTCAGGAACATGCCGCCGATCAATCCTCCCCAGAACGTCAGCGGCACCGTCAGCGACGGCGTGAAATCGAACACCCGCAGCTTGTCATTCTTGGCTGCGTAGCTCCAGTATTCATCCATCCCGCCTGGAAGCAACGTTAGGATCTTGTAGAGAATCACCCCGGCGCCCAGGATGTAGATCGCAAATTGGACGCAGTCGTTCCAAACGACCGACTTGACGCCCCCCAAATAGGTGTAAGCGATCGTCACCGCCCCGACGGCCCAAATGCAGAGCTGCATTTCGAGGTTCATCGCCTCTTTTAGGACCAGGGCGGCCAGATACAGCCGCAGCGCATCGGCGATATTTCGCGTCACCAGGAACAGCAGCGAGGTAATCCGCCGCGAAGACTTCCCAAACCGCCGTTCCAGTACCTCGTACGCGGTGAAGGGCTCGCCGCGGAAATAAATCGGCAGCAGTAACCAAACGACGATCAACCGACCGACGATATATCCAAAGGTGATCTGCAAAAACCGTAAATCACCGCCGGCGGCAAACGCCATCCCGGGGATACTGAGAAACGTGACTGCACTCGTTTCGGTCGAAACAATCGACAACAACACGGCCCAGCCGGGCATCGAGCGGCCGCCGAGAAAGTAGTCGACGGTCGTCTTTTGACCGAGACCGACCCAAATCCCCAGCGCTAGCATCGCCAGGAGATAAATCGCCACGATCGCCGCGTCGAAACCTGAGATCGGGAGTTCCCAGAACGACGACGACTCGGCGAATACTAGCATGGGCCTGCAAATCCCACAGCGTGGCGGGAAATTCAATACTTGGGTGGGAAATGGGCTGGCTGTAACAAAGAGCCGCCTGGCGCATCTTACTTTTACGCAACCAATTCGCGCTAGACTTACACTATAACTACCACCCCCCAAACGCAGGGCAGACCAGCGCAGATTTTACTCTGTTTCGCGCACCGAATCTGTCTTACGTCCGAGACCGTTACTAGAATCGAAGCATGCTCGAACATCTGACCACCGAAGCGCGGAACCCCGCGTCTGAACACCTCGACAGCCTGACTCCCCTTGAGTTGGTTCGCCTGATCAACGAGGAGGACGCCAAGTGCACCGAAGCGGTCGCTGATGAGGCCGAGCATATCGCGAAAGCAATCGAGGTAATCGCTCACCGTCTTTCCCACGGGGGACGGTTGATCTACATCGGGGCCGGAACTTCGGGGCGCCTCGGTTTGCTGGATGCAGCGGAATGCCCGCCGACCTTCCGTTCGGATCCGTCGCAGGTCGTCGGCATCATCGCCGGCGGTCCGTCGGCGATGCTGAAGGCCGTCGAAGGGGCTGAAGATTCGACGACGCTGGCTGCTGAAGATCTTCAAAAGCTCAATCTAAGCAACAGCGACGTCCTGGTCGGCATCGCCACCAGCGGCCGCACGCCCTACGTCATCGGCGGCATGGACTACGCCCGCAGCGTCGGCGCCTACACCGTAGGCCTCGCCTGCAACCGCGAATCGCTGCTCAAGTCGCGGGCCGACATCAGCATTATTCCGGTCGTCGGGCCCGAAGTCCTCAGCGGTTCCACACGCATGAAGGCCGGCACCGCCACGAAGATGGTGCTCAACATGCTCACCACCGGCGCCATGGTGCAGATGGGCAAGACGTACGGCAACCTGATGGTCGACATGAATGCGAGCAACGTCAAACTGCTCGAACGGGCCAAGCGGATTGTCTCAGCCCTCACCGAACTCGCCTCCGAAGAAGCGGCCACACTGCTTGAAGCATGCAAAGGCGAAGTGAAGACCGCGATCACCTCCCACCGCCTCGGCGTCACCGCCGAAGAGGCCCGCGTCATCCTGCACGCCACCAACGGCCACCTGCGCGCCGCCCTCGAATCAATGGGCCGCCTCAACGGCCACGCCGCGAACGGCCACTCGACCGTCAACGGCCACGGCAGCAACGGCCATTCGTCGAACGGCAGCCACTAGGCTGTTGGTTTCACGCTAGTGTGAGTGCTCGCCGAGACCGCGCTGGCAGTTTCCAGCTATTATGTGGGAGGTGTCTCCGACGCCGATTCCGCGCACCATCCCAACGGGGTCGGGGGCCTTTTGCCACTGGCAATTTCCCATCCCGTTGAGAGCTCCTAGTGGCAAAAGGCCCCCGACCCCTTTTACGCCGCCTCAAACTCAGCGCCCCCTCATGCCGACGAATCAGGCTACCGCAACCGACGCCCAACTCGCCATCGGCGTCGACGGCGGCGGCACGAAAACCGAAGTCTGGCTCGCGCAACTCAACGGCTCCGCCCCGCCCGCCATCCTCGGCCGCGGTTTGGCCGCCTCCTCCAATCCCCGTGCCGTCGGCATGGAAACCGCCCTCGCTAATCTCGGCGCAGCGATCAACCTCGCCTGGGCCGACGCGAAGCTCACGAAATGCTCCGTCCGCGTCGCCGTCCTCGCGATGTCGGGCGCCGGCCACGCCGCCGTTCGCGAAGAGATCGGCGCGTGGGCCCGCGCTCAAGGCATCGCCGAGGAGATCCGCTTCGAGCACGACGCCGAACCAGTCCTTGCCGAGGGAACGCCGGCAGGGCAGGGGATCGCGCTCATCGTCGGCACCGGCTCGGCCGCCATTGGCGCCGACGTCTATGGGAAGAAGCACGTCGTCGGCGGGTGGGGCTACCACTACGGCGATGAGGGGAGTGCCTACTGGATCGGCCGTGAGGCGCTCGTCGAAGTCGCCCGTTCCGCCGACGGCCGCAGCGCTCCGACGATGCTCGTCTCGCTACTGATGGCGAAACTCGAAGTCGACGAACCCCGTTCAATCCTCGGCGCTCTCGAAAAGACCGGCAACGTCCGCGGCGCCATCGCTCGACTGGCGGTCGTCGTCGAACAAGCGGCCCGCGAAGGCGACGTGGCGGCGCTTCGCATCGTCCGCGAAGGCGCCCGCGAACTCGCCCTGATGACGGCGACCTTGGCGACGCGGCTCGAACTCGGCCCGAAGTTCCCGCTCGCCCTCGCCGGCGGCGTCATCTGCGGCAGCGACCTGCTCTACAACGAGCTCCTCGCTGCCCTCGCCCAACGCGACATTCACCCCGAGCCAGTGAAGCGCGTCCCCAACCCCGTCGCCGGCTGCCTGCGCCTCGCGCAACGCTATCTCTAGCCCCGGGCTCCGCCCGGGGGTGGCCTCAATCTCGCGCACGATCCAAAAGAGTGCACATTATCCTTGTCCCGGAGGGACAACGCGATAATAGCCCAGCACTTTAGTGCTGGGTGCCGGGCCGAAGAAGAGCGGAAAGCCCTGGAAGGGCGATTGAGAGTTCAGCCGCCCCGACGGGGCTGCTTACGCGTGCCGCGAATCTGACCCAGCACTAAAGTGCTGGGCTATTGCCGGTCGTCCCGCTGGGACGAAAGCATTCACGGCAAGTGGCCGAAAATCGCCAGCTGCAATTACCCGCGCGTTCCGCTACCGTGAAGCAAGCGATCAATCTCGCCCGCAACGCGCGGCGGCTGCGCAATCGCTGCGCGCCGCCACCGCGTTACGAGTCCCAATCGCTCCCGCTACTTGAAAATTCAATCACACGCCAGCTGCGCTTTTTCAAGCGACCGCAAGCGTCATTTTCCACTGCCCGGCAAAGGCGGCTACCACGTCCATATCGCTCCTGGTGTCGTGTCGCATGCGACACGACATTCGCCGGAATCATCGCAACCTGTTCTCAATCAAAGACATGCGGCGAATACTTAGTGCCGCCTAAAATGCACTTCGCCGATCTGGCCTGTCGGACTGGTTGCTTCAGCGACCAGAAAGCACGCTTCGCAGGCATCGCTTCAAAGAAAGGAAGCCCACCGAACCCGGTCCAATGGGCTCCCACGTTTGCAAGCCTGTCGGCTAATCGCATTACCGAGTCGCAGTCTCGCCTTCCTCGGCATAGGCCTTCGAAGCATCGGCCCAGCGATCTTCGCCCGTGAAGAAACGCGTCGTCTCTTCGGCGGCGAGGTTCACTTCGAGCTCCTGGCAAACGACTTCCGCGCGGAACTTGTGAGTTCCCGACTTGGTCGCCTTCGCATGGATCTTGAAGACCGTCTCGCTGCCGGGGGCGACGTTGTCGAGCGTGCGGAACGAGACCCGGCCGTCGGCGATCGTGTGCTGGCCACCTTCGACGTGCGAAGGTTCGACGCCCTCGGAGAACATCGCGACCACGTTCACGCCCTTCGCGGCGGTGAGGCCGTTGTTCTTGATGTGGACTTCGTAGACGGCCATCTCGCCGACCGGCACGACCCCTTGCGGATCGGTCACTTCGAGCTTGAGATCAGCCAGACCTTCGACGTTCACCGGCGCCGACTTCGCGTCCCGCAGGTCGCCCGCGGCCGTCGCGGCGGTCAGTTCCAGCTTGTTGACGCCCGGCTGCGACATGCGGCATTGAACTTCCATGAACCGTTCTTCGCCTGGGTTGAGCGACGTGCCGCTCCAGACGACCTTCTGGCCCGCTTCGTCCCACGCGTGCCCTTCGCTCGCTTCGACCAACTCGGCGCCAGCCGGCAGGATCAGCTCGACCGACACTTGCTCAGCGACGGCCGTGCCCGGGTTGCGAACGCGGAGGTAGTAGGTGGCGACTGACCCGGCGAAGTTCTTTTCCGGACCACGCCAATCGACTTGCAGTTCCGCCTTACGGCAGAGGACAGCCTTCGAGGTTTCCGTACGGAGATCGCCGAGCGCCGAAGCGGCGGCCAGGATCTTCAGTTCGCCCGCTTCGCGAGCGGTCAGTTCGAGTTCGATCTTCTTCGTTTCGCCGGCGGCGAGCGTCCCGACCTTGTGCTTCACGACGCCCGTCTTATCGGCGCCCGGCGGAGTCAGTTCGATCGTCACCTCTTCGGCCGAGCCGTTGCCCGGGTTGCTCAGCGTGAGAGCGTAACGTTGCGACTTGCCGAACATCACCTCGGCCGGGCCGCTGATGTCCATCTGCAGCTTCGGCTCTTGGATTTCAACGACCGCCTGGCCGCCGACCGGAGCGTGGTTCCACTGGACGCCGAGTTGCATCTCGCGTCCGCCGCGCGGAATCACTTGCATCGTCAGCGTCTGTTTGGCGCCAGCCGGCAGTTCGTACAGTTGCCACTTGATTTCGTTCGAAGGCTGCTGGCCTTCAACAATCGGAGCCCGTTCAACGACGCCGTTCGAAGCCGAGGCGTCGACCAACTCGGTTCCAGCCGGAGCGGCGATCGTGCCGGTCACTTCACGAGCGGCAACGTTGCCTTTGTTCTCGACGACGATGCGGTATTCAGCCGGACGGCCGACCACAATCCGCTGCGGACCTTCGATGAACGACGAGATCGACGGTTGCTGCGAGGTGAACAGCACGCCGTCCGCCGGAGCTTCGGCGGCGACGCTGTTCGAACGCATGCTGTTGTTCGACTTGGGGGCGACCACGGGAGCAGCGACCGGAGCGGCCGGCTGCGGCGCGGCGGCGTATTCTTCGTCGGCGATCGGCGCCGGCGGAATCGCAGCAGGCGTTGGACGGAACGCATCGGCAATGTCACGCTTCGCCACCGAGGGACGAGCGGCAGGAGCCGGCGTCGGAGCGCTCGAGGGCATCGGAGCGAGTTCGTCTTCCGCGTAGACCGGAGCGGGTTGCGGCGTCGGGCGAGCGGCTGGACGACGCGGAGCTTCGGCTTGCAGCGCGGCGCCGACGTCGAGCGACCCCGACTTCTTCGCCACCGGGCGAGTGGCCGGGGCCGACTCTTCCAGGTAGCTCGGCAGGCCGGCGCCATCAACGGCGGTCGGAGCAGCGATTTCGGAGTCGACGTATTCCTCAACGACTTCTTCAGCTTGAGCCTCAACAGCGGAAGTCGACGGAGCCAGGTCCGATAGAGCTTCGGCCAACTCGTTGCGGCGATGGCTCGGCGTCGGCGAGCTGCGCTTCACGGCCGGAGCAGCCGGCGCGGCGGCTTGCGTCGTGGGACGAGTCGCGGTGGGACGATTCGGAGCGGCGGTCGCCGTACGCGGCGCGGCGGCCGGGGCCGAAGCGACCGGCGCCGAGACCGAGCCAGCGCGTTGCGGCTGACGGCGGGCGATCGAGCCCGACTCTTGCTGCAGCTCGGACGGATCGTACGGCAGCGGCGGGTTCGAACCCGAATCGCCGTAAGTGGCTTGTTCTTGTTCTTCGCCGCCGTCGCCGCTGAGGCTAGGCAGCTTGAAACGCGAGAAGAAGGACGTCACGCCCGACTTCTTCGCCGTGGTTTGTTGCGGTTTGGCGCCATTCCGCGGCGAACGCGAGTTGGTGTTCGCGACGGCCGTTTGCTGCACCATGGGATCGACGTGCATGCGGGGCGCGGCGGGAGCGGCGGCTGCAGCGGGCTGCGGCACCTGCGCGTTACGTTGCACGTAACGGTTCGGCGCCGGCTGCTGTGCTAGCAACGTGTCCGCGGTCAGGCTGAAAACAGCCGCGGCAATGATCAATCCACGCATCATGATGGCATCCCTGCACGATTCAACGACGGTACGCCCTCCCCTAATGCAGAGTGATCGGCAATGCGCGTTGCGAGAAATGAATCGATCCCGAAAAGAATTCCGGTAAAGTCGACTGCGTAATTTGAGGGCTGTGTGTGGTTTGTTCACCACGAAGCCGCGAAGACACGAAGGAGGTCACGAAGAAGAGGAGATAAGCGTAAGAAGCGCGCGGAGAAACAATCCTGCTAGCAACCGCGAGCCAGCGAGTCTTGCAACTACTCGCTCTTCCTCAGTGCCGTCTTCGAGCCTTCCAGCCTTCGTGGTTAAGCATTCGCCGCAGCGCGAGCTGTCTCAGCTTCCACCGAAGTGGTCACCTCAAAGCCCATATCGCGAAGCATCGCGTAGTCCGACTCAGGCAGCTGGCCCTTCGTCGTGAGATAGTCGCCGACGAAGACCGAGTTCGCCGCGTAGAGGCCGAGCGGCTGCAAGCTGCGCAGGTGCATCTCGCGGCCGCCGGCGATCCGCAGCTCGCGGTCGGGGTTCACTAGCCGGAACATTGCTAGCACCTTGAGGCAATAGTTCGGCGTCAGTTCCGTGGGCCCGGCGAGCGGGGTCCCTTCGATGGGGTTGAAGAAGTTGACCGGGATCGATTCGACGCCGAGGTCGCGGAGTTCGATCGCCATCGACACCACGTCGCGCGGCTGCTCGCCCATGCCGACGATGCCGCCGCTGCAGAGCTCCATGCCAGCAGTGCGAACGGCCTTCAGCGTGTCGACGCGGTCCTGGTAGGTGTGCGTCGAGCAGATGTTGCCGTATTGCTCGGCGCTCGTGTTGAGGTTGTGGTTCACCTTGTTCACGCCGCACGCCGCGAGGCGGTCGGCTTGGTCTGGAGTGAGCAGCCCCAGGCAGGCGCAGATCTGCAGGCCGTACTTCTGCTTGATCTCGGGGACGATCGTTTCGATCGCCTTGATCTCGCGCTCGCTCGGTCCGCGGGCGGAGATCACGATGCAGTAGGTCTTCGCCTGCCGCTCGGCAGCCGCCGCGGCGCCCGCCATCAGCTTCTCGCGATTCAGGAGGTTGTAGCGCGGGATCTCGGCGTCGGAGACCTTCGACTGCGAGCAGTAGCTGCAATCTTCCGGGCAAAGTCCGCTCTTGGCGTTCATCAGGAAGTAAAGCTGCACCGTCTTCCCGAAGTAATGCCGCCGCACGCGATAGGCCGCGGCGAGCAGGTCGAGCAGTTCCTCGTCGGGCGAGCGCAGGATCGCCACCGCCTCTTCCGGGGTGAGCTGATAGCCGTCGAGCACGCGGTCGGCGAGTTCGTTCCAGTTGGTCGTCGAGGGGGCAACAGCGGTGGGCATATCAGGTCGATCGGGCTGTGGCTGGCCGGGGGCGCGGACGCCCCTGGTTTGCTGGATATCGAGGGAATTTGGAACCCTTGAGTATCGCCACTCACGGGGCCTTGGCAAGGTTTAACGGGCCCTCGCCGGGGGCGAACTTGGCACGCCGCCGTTACTGGGTAACAATTGGTGATTCCAGGACTTTCCGCATCGAGCTATTCCGCATGGGTTTTCACCTCGTCCGCTACGGCCTGCTGGGCCACGTTGGCAGCTTTTCGGCCGCCGACGCCGCTCGTTACCCTCGCCGCAGCCGCGTCGTGGTGCGGAGCCCCCGTGGCCTGGAAGTGGGCGAAGTGGTGGCCGAGGCCGACGATTCGCTCGGCGTCCACCAGCCCGACGGGGCGATCCTCCGCCGGATGAGCGTCCAGGACGACCTGCTCGAGGCCCGCCTGCAGCAGAAGCGGCACGAAGCGTTCGACGCCTGCCAGCGGCTGCTGCATGAAGCGGAGGTGCCAGCAGCGCTCGTCGACGTCGAGCACCTATTCGACGGCGAGGGGCTCTTCTTCTACTTCTTGGGCGACCCGCCGCAACAGGCGGCCGACATCACCCGCCGGCTGGCCGAAACGTACGAAGCGGCCGTCGAGTTCCGCCGCTTCGCCGACACGCTGAGCGAAGGCTGCGGGCCGGGGTGCGGGACCGAGGAAGCAAAAGGGCAGGGCGGGTGTGCGAGCTGCACCAGCTGTGCAGTCGCGAGCGCCTGCGGCACGAATAAGAAACGCTCTGCATCCTAGCCCCGGGCTCCGCCCGGGGGTCGGTTTGCGCTGCAATGCGTCTCGGCGTGGTGAGCGACCCCCGGGCGGAGCCCGGGGCTAGGGGACTACTCGCCCGCGGAGCCCAGCGACGACAAGAACTCGCTCATCTCCCCGGCGGCGTGGGCGTTGCCTTGCTGGCGAGCCGCTTCGATGCCGTCGCGCAGGTACGAGCGGGCTTCGTTCACGCGATCGAGTTTCGCCAACTGTTGCGCTGCCATGAAGAACGCCGGCACGTACGGCGGCTCGTCGCGGGTGAGTTCGTTGAACTTTGCGAGGCTCGCGTCGTTGGCTCCTTCCTTCTCGAGTTCCATCGCCAAGCTGTAGCGGAGGAACGTATCGCCCGGTTCGTCGACGAGCATCGCTTCGATTTTTTCGCGGCGCGACATGCGGTTACCCTGCTTTGCTTCTAGAACTTGGCGGCGTCGGTCTTGGGAGTGATCTTCAGCAGCACGCCGGTCGACGGCGTGCCCGGCGCTTGCCGCGGGCCGATTGCCGTGACGTACATCGCGCCGTCCGGACCAAACGCGAGCGCCGTCGGCCGTTCGGCGCCGGCGATCTTCACCGCCCGGCACGTCTGCTGGCCATCTTTCTCCGCCGCTTCGAGTCGATAGACGCCTCCGAGCTTCGCATCGGCCCGTACCACGTCGACGGCGTACAAGTTATCGGTCGGGCTGTAGGCTAACCCGGCGATGTCGTAGAGCCCCGTCTGCTGGTTGAGCGCGACCTTGCCCGTGCGCGGGCTGTAGAACGTGATCAGGCTGTCGCGATCGGTTTCGAAGTCGGACATCTGGCTGATCACCAGATAGTTGGCGTTCGGCTTCGGGTTCACTACCGCCCCTGTTGGGCCGGTCGTGCCGACGAGCTGCTTCGTGGCGATGAAAGGCTGCAGGTCGCGGAGCTTGTTCGCCTTCAGGTCGGCCTTCAGCACCCACGCTTCGTCGTCGTCGCCGTTCGAGGTGACGAACAGGGCGTCGTCCGACTTGGCAAGGCCGTAGAAGTTGCCTTCGCCCGTAGTCGTTTTCTTCCCTTTCAGAATCGGGCCGACCGCGTGGTCCTGCTGCTTGTAGTCGAGCGCAGAACCATCCTCTGGCAGCGCGTAGACGGTTACGAGATCCTCGCCCTGTTCCAAACCGGCGCCGCCGACGGCGAGCTTCTTCGGCGTGATGAATGCGAGCCCTAGCGGGCCGATGCGGTACTCGGGTTCGTCCTTCTTCGCGTCGCCGTAGCTGTCGACCGGGAAGCCGGTGATGATCGGCTTCGACTCGCTCGGTTTGTCGCTCACGACTCGCAGCACTTGCCCGGCGCCGCTCTCGGCGACGTAAATCTCGTAGGGCTGCCCGTTGCGAGCTTCAGGCCGCACGACGACCGCGCAAGGATTGTCGAGCCCGGTGAGCAGCGTCTCGACCTGATACTGATCCGACTCGTCGCCCGGCTCGGCGTAGGGCGCCGCGGCGGCGGGATCGCTCGGCTTAGCTTCAGCCGGTTTCTCTTCTTCAGCAGCGCGTAACGACGGCGCGATGCCGCACGTCAACGCAGCGAAAGCGAGAAAGCTCGCGCAGAGACGCAGAGACGCGGAGGGAAGACCGAGGCTCATGGATTTCCTCTGCGGCTCTGCGCCTCTGCGAGAAACGATTTTAGGTAGTGCCCGAGATTTACGCCGCAACTACGCGCCGATGCCGTGGCTCGTTTCGTAGGCCGTGATCTTCGCTTCGTGCTCGAGCGTCAGACCAATGTCGTCTAGCCCGTTGAGCAAGCAGTGGCGGCGGAACGGCTCGACGTCGAACTTCGCCGAGAAGCCGTGGCCGTCGGTGAGCGTGCACGTGTTGAGGTCGGCTGTCAGCTGGTAGGGACGGTGCTTCGCCTCGCGCTGGAAAAGCTCCTCAACTTGCTCTTCGCTCAGCTTGATCGGCAGCATGCCGTTCTTGAAGCAGTTGTTGTAGAAGATGTCGGCGAAGCTGGGGGCGACGACGACTAGGAAGCCGAAGTCCTCGAGCGCCCACGGAGCATGCTCGCGGCTCGAACCGCTGCCAAAATTGCGGCGAGCCAGCAAGATGCTTGCCCCCTTGGCGTACGGCTTGTTCAGTTCGAACTCTTCGTTGACCGTGCCATCGTCGTGCCGCATCCAGTCCCAGAAGAGGAACTCGCCGAAGCCCGAGCGTTCGATCCGCTTGAGGAACTGCTTGGGGATGATTTGGTCGGTGTCGATGTTAGCGCGATCGAGCGCGACGGTCGTGCCGGTGAGGGTGGTGAATGGTTTCATGGATTTTCTATTTGGCTTGGAATGACGAATGACGAAATCAGAATGACGAATGAGTCGAACGATTCCGTCCCTTACTTCCACTCACGCACGTCAACGAAGTGCCCAGCCACCGCGGCGGCTGCAGCCATCGCGGGGCTCACGAGGTGCGTCCGTCCGCCTTTGCCTTGGCGGCCTTCGAAGTTGCGGTTGCTCGTCGAGGCGCACCGCTCGCCGGGGGCGAGCTTGTCGGGGTTCATCGCGAGGCACATGCTGCAGCCGGCTTCGCGCCAGTCGAAGCCAGCTTCCTTAAAGATCTTGTCGAGGCCTTCCGACTCGGCCTGCACCTTCACCTGACCGCTGCCGGGGACGACCATCGCCTGGACGTGGCCCGAGACCTTTTTGCCCTTCGCCACTTCGGCGGCGGCGCGGAGGTCTTCGATGCGGGCGTTCGTGCACGAGCCGATGAAGACGCGGTCGAGCTTCAGGTCGGTGATCGGTTCGCCGCCCGTGAGGCCCATGTATTCGAGCGACTGGGCGGTCGTCTTCTGGTCGGTCGGATCGCTGAAGTCGCCGGGGCGGGGGATGTTGGCGGTGATCGCCGCGACCTGGCCGGGGTTCGTGCCCCAGGTGACTTGCGGGGCGATGTTGGCCGCCTCGAAGACAAGCGACTTGTCGTACTTGGCGCCGGGGTCGCCCGGCAGCGTCTTCCAGTAGGCGACAGCCTTGTCCCACGCTTCGCCCGACGGGGCGAAGGGACGGCCCTTGAGATAGTCGAACGTCGTCTGGTCGGGGGCGATCATGCCGGAACGGGCGCCAGCTTCGATCGACATGTTGCAGATCGTCATCCGGTTTTCCATCGTGAGACCCTTAAGGGCCTCGCCGGTGAATTCCAGACAGTAGCCAGTGCCGCCGTCGGTGGTGAGCTGGCCGATGAGGTAGAGGACGAGATCCTTCGCCGTGACGCCGCGGCCGAGCGTGCCGTTGGTGCGGAGTTCGAGCGTCTTAGGCTTGTACTGCAGCAGCGTTTGCGTGGCGAGCACGTGCTCGACTTCGCTGGTGCCGATGCCGAAGGCGAGGGCGCCGAACGCACCGTGCGTCGAGGTGTGGCTATCGCCGCAGACGATCGTCATGCCGGGCTGCGTGTAGCCGAGCTCGGGGCCGATGACGTGGACGATGCCCTGACGGACGTCGCCCATGTCGTAGTGGGTGATGCCGAACTCTTTGCAGTTGTTGCGGAGCGTGTCGATCTGCTGCTTCGAGATCGGGTCGGCGATCGGCAGGCTGCGATCGCTCGTGGGGACGTTGTGATCGGCGGTAGCGATCGTCCGTTCCGGACGCCGAACCTTGCGACCGGCGAGGCGGAGGCCTTCGAACGCCTGAGCGCTCGTCACCTCGTGCACGAGTTGCAGGTCGATGTACAGAATCGATTGCCGACCCTCCTGCGCGTGGACGACATGGGCGTCCCAGATTTTCTCGAACAACGTGCGGGGTTTGGCGGCGGCGCTCATCGACAGGCCTCGATCGAATGGCAAGCAGACAATGTGGGAAGCGACCCCCTGGCGGAGCCAGGGGCTAGGGTACGGTTCGGCCCCGGATGCGGGGGCGAACTCCTCATTTTAGGCGGCGCAGAGGTTCTGCGGAAGACGCCGGAAAGACACGGCAAAACAGCCGCTGGTTCAGATCGCGGCTAGCTCGACAGCCTCGGCGGCCATCGCTTTTCGCTGCGGGCAGCCGTAGTTGTTCCACCAGTCGGCGGCCATCCGGGCGGTCCATTCGGTGTCGACCGGGACGCGGTCGAGGGCCTCGCGGAGCTCAGCCACCGTTTGGAACCGGTCTTCCGGCCGCTTCTCCAGGGAGCGGAGGATTACCTCTTCCAGTTCCGACGGAATCTCGCCGTTCAGGTAGCGCGGCGGTTCGGGGTCTTCGCTCGCGTGGGCGATCATCACCTTCAGCGGGCTAGCGTATTCGAACGGCGCCTTGCCCGTCGCCATGAAGTACATCACGGCGCCGAGCGAGTAGATATCACTGCGGCCGTCGACCTCTTCGCTGCCGGCTTGCTCGGGCGACATGAACAGCGGCGATCCGGTGATCGACCCTTCTTGTGTCAGGCCCGAGTCGTTCGTGTCGGTGAGCGGCTTCGCCAAACCGAAGTCGAGCAGCTTCGATACGTCGAACACGCCGCCGCGGTAGGCGCAGTAGATGTTCGCCGGCTTGATATCACGATGAACCAGGCCATGGCTATGGGCTTCAGCGAGCGCATCGCACACTTGCCGCATGAGATAGAGGATCCGCGAAGCGGGGAGCGTGCCATGCTCGCGGACCAACTCGCCCAGGTTGTGCCCAGGGAGGAACTCCATCACATAGTAAAACGTGCCGTCGGGGGTGCGGCCGTAATCGTAGATGTCGATCGAGTTCCAGTGCGAAAGCTTCGCCGTGGCGCGGACTTCACGCTCGAAGCGGGCCAGCACCTGCGGATCGCCCGCCTTCTCGGGGCGGATCACCTTCACCGCGCAGGGCCGCTTCATCATCTGGTGTTCGGCCAAGTAGACCTCGCCCATACCGCCGGCGCCGAGGAGACGCTTCAGGCGATACTGGCCGAGCTGCTTGGCGACGAACGCTTCGTGCCGCAACGTGTTGATTGTGTGAACGCCGACGATGGCGGTCATCGCCGCGAGGGCGAGCATCATCGCTTGCTCGACCGGCATGTCGTCGAAGTCGTCGGTCCGTAGCAGGGCCGCGAACTGATCGATCGTCAGATACGCGACGAGCATCACCACGAGCGGGGCGAGCGCCATGGCGCCGATGACCCAGGCGGCTCGCTTCCAAGTGTTCGGGACGAAGATCGCGTAGGTGAAGATCAGCAACAGCCACGCGGCGGTGAAGCTCGCCACGTGGGCGTGCCCTTCGTCGAGAGCCGCGCAATACTGCAGCTTGTGGTAGGTGAGCGTGATGAACAAAATCGACGGCGCGCCAAAGACGACCGCTTCGCCGATGCGGAGTTTGGTGAGCGAGAGATCGCACTTCGCGCACAGCTTCCACGCGGCGAGGCCCATCAAGCTGGTGACGGCAACGTGTGAGAAGAAGACCCAGCGATACTCGGCCTGCAGGTGCTCGGTCATCTTCCAACGGACGAGTGACCAGAGCAGAAACGAACCAAAGCCGATGAACAGCAACACGGCGACGGTCCGCAGGCGACGGCGCAGCAAGCTGCGCGTCTCGCTGCTCATGTGAGGCGTGCTACCCTCGACGAGAGCGACGCGACGTCGGGCGGAAAGTTCGAGTTGAGCAGTCGACGCACCGTCGGAACTCAACAACGACCGCGGCGCCTCGACGGTGAGGGCGTTGGCCAAGGTGGGATTGCTATCGGCCACGGGGAGGGCTCCGCATTCTTGCGAATTCGCTGCCGGCATCCAGATGCGCCAGGCAGCCTTTTGCATCAGGCTAATATCATATTACGTCAGGACGCACGGGGGCAGGGGATTGTTCGCGCGGGGCCAATCTAGGGCAATTGGATGACTTCCTCGTAACGCTCGCCCGATTATCCGGCCGAGATGGGCGATTGCGCTATTTGGGCGGGCTAAATTTCGGGTTTCGCTGAGGCATTTGCACCTTGGCTTCTTGCCGCCATAGGTGAAGTTGTTTCTGCATCATAGCCGTGCGCTCTGGATCGGCATCGGCAAGATTTTTCGTCTCCGACTCGTCGTGCGCGACGTCGTACAGTTCGGTGCGGCCATCTTCGAGGAATTCGATCAGCTTCCAGTCGCCGTCGCGCATTGCGGAGAAGGGGCGGCCCCCTTGATTGCCATAGTGGGGGTAGTGCCAGTAGATCGGCCCGCGGGCCGGTTGAGATTCGCCTTTGAGCAGCGGGGCGAAGCTGCGGCCGTCGACATGTTGCTCGGGCTTTAGTTTGAGGCCCGCCATCTCGAGGATCGTGGGATAGTAGTCGGTGCTGATAACGTAGCTGTCGGTCGTGGCGCCCGCTTTCGTCTTGCCGGGCCAGCGGATGATGAGCGGCACGCGGACGCCTCCTTCGTAGTACCAGCCTTTGCCGGCGCGGAGCGGCAGGTTGCTTGTGGGCGAACCTTCGGCCGTGCTCAGGCCGCCGTTGTCGGAGGTGAAGATGACGATCGTTTCGTCTTCGACGCCTGCCTCTTCGAGTGCATCGAGCACGATGCCGACCGCCGAGTCCATCGTCTCGACCATGCCGCTATAGACGGGGTGGTTTTGCACGTGGCGGACGTCGCGCTCGCCCTCTTTGCCGAACTCTGGTCGATTGCTAACGAGCGCGTCCTTCTTTTGGCGGTACTTCTTCCGTAGTTCGGGCTTCGTGTTCAACGGCACGTGGACGTCGAACTGTGCGAAGAAGACGAGGAACGGCTGATCGCGGTGATCGCGAATGAAGTTGGCCGCTTCGTGGGCGAGCCGTTCGTCGAGCTGTTCGCCATCCGCGCCGTCGGGGAGATCGGGATTGTTGTAGGGCGAGAAAAACTTGCGGTTCTTGTTCGCGCTCGCGCGGTTGCCGCCGACGTTGGTTTGATAGCCTTGGTCTTCCGGCCAATAGCCCTTCGGACCGAGATGCCACTTGCCTGTGTAAAAGGTCGCATAGCCTGCCGCGGCGAGCGATTCGGCGATGGTCTCTTCTTCGAGCGGTAGACGCTCGAGATAGTTCGGCGGCAGCACGGGGCGACTGACATAGCGCTCGTCGTTGAGCGCCTTGTCGTAGGTTGGCCCGCCGAAGTAGTCGGTCGTGTGCAGACGACCGGGGTACTTGCCCGACTGAATGCTCGCTCGCGTCGGCGAGCAGACGGGGCAGGCCGAGTAGGCGCTGGTGAATCGCATGCCGCTCTTCGCGAGGGCGTCGATGCGGGGCGTCTCGTAGAAGGTGCTGCCATAGCAACCGAGGTCGCGCTGGCCGAGGTCGTCGACGAGGATGAAGACGAAGTTCGGCGGGCGATCAGCGGCGTGGAGCGATGCCTGCTGGCTGAGAATGCCGAGGAGGGCGAGCAAGATGTGCTTTGAAATTTTCATGGAAGGTTTGTTGCGATAACTTAAAAGCCACCGGCTTTGCCGGTGGACGAAGTGCTGGCTGGCTCTGCTCTTACTACGTCCACCGGCGGAGCCGGTGGCTTTTATTGGATGGCTACGTAGGCGAGGCGTCGTTTGGCGCTGCCGCGTTCGTCAGCGTGATCAGCAGCCGATCGATGCGGTTGCCGTCCATGTCGACCACCTCGATCGAAATGTCGCCGCAGGGGACGATCTCGCCGACCGTCGGCAGGCGCTCCAGCACGGCCAGAACGAGGCCGCTGACGGTGCTGAAGTCGAATGAATCGGTGCTGAGGTTCACGCCGGAAGGCAGGTGTTCCATCAGGTCGTGCATCGGCAGTTGCCCGTCGACGAGCCAGCCGCCGCCGTCGCGGGCGACGATCATGTCGGCCTCGACGCGCTGCGTCTCGTCGTAAATCTCGCCGACGAGTTCTTCCAGCACGTCTTCGAGCGTGACCATGCCGCGGGTGCCGCCGAACTCGTCAAGGACGATCGCGAGTTGCGTGTGCTTCTCACGCAACGAGACGAGGAGCCGATCGAGTGAGAGCGATTCGGGGACGAACAACGGCGCCCGCAGCAGCTTGCGGAGTTCAACGTCTTTCCGCAAGTAGAACTGCTGGAAGACGTCTTTGTTGTAGAGAAAGCCGATGATGTGATCGAGACTATCTTCGTACACCGGCAGCCGCGAGAAGCCCGACATCGCCATGACGCCGACGATTTCTTCGGTCGGCGTTTCGATGTCGACGGCGTCGATGTCGATGCGGGCCCGCATAATGTCGCGCACGCGGCGATTGCGCAGCTGCAGGGCTTCGAGCGCGACTTCGTGTTCGGTCTCTTGCAGGATCCCTTGCTCGCGCCCCGATTCGATGAGGTGCTCGATGTCTTCGACGCTGACGGACGACTCGGCTTGCGGATCGACGCGCAAGATGCGCAGCACGATCGCCGTCACGAAGCCGAGCACCGCGACGAACGGCCGGGCGACGATGCTAAGCAGCGCCATCGGCGGCGCGACGATCGTGGCGAGGCGTTCGGCGTAGGCGAGCGCGGCCCGTTTGGGGACCAACTCGCCAAGGATGAGCGACGTGAACGCGAGGCCGCCGGTGACAACGGCCAGCGAGATCGCGCGGCTGTTCGAGGCAATCGCTTGCGTCGGCAGCGTCGAGAGGTATTCGGAGAGCTGGTTGACGAGGCTTACGCCGCCGTAGGCCGCCGCTAGGGTGCCGACTCCGGTGATGCCGACCTGCACAGTCGACAGGAAGCGATTGGTATCGCCGAGGAGATACATCGCCGCCTTGGCGCCTTTGCTCCCTTGATCGGCGGCTTGCTGCAGCCGATTGCGGCGGGCGGTGAGCACGGCGATCTCGGCGCCGGCGAAAAATCCGTTCAACAGAACCAGGACGAGAATGATGACCAGTTCGGCCGTCGTTTCCACGGAGGACCCAGGCGGGGTGTGCGGGGCAGGAGGACGCGCCGAGCGTCGCCGCTCGGCCGGTACATCGTACGGGAGAAGGGGGCGCGGAGGAACTGTTTGCGGAGCGGTTTAGGGGGAGTTTGCGACTTTGTGCAGGTCCGTTGTTCAACAAACTCACTGAGAAACGGCGCTCCTGTGATCGGCGTAATAATCTGGCTGCGACTGCGCGTTCGAGACCGCGCCTAAACGGCGGTCCGCTCGTACCAGAGCCACGGCGTCGCTCCGGAGAAGCATCACGGCGATTCAATGGCCTCCTCGCCAGCCACGGTCAGCAGTGCACGCAACACTGTGGGGTCAATCTTGGAGCTGATCATTTGAACGTGACCGTCACAGAATCCAGCCAGGAACCCGCCAGTGTGCGCGCCATCGAAGGGTTCCATCAAGTCGGAATCGCTCGGCGTCCAATCATCCGGTTTGGTCCAGGCGACTGCTGATTCATCGTCGACCGAGACGATCGCGATGCTATTGGAGAGTCCGTCGGTGATTGTCTTCATCGACCTTCCCTGCTCCGACCCGTCGAACACGTAGTCCTCGCCCAATACGCCAAGGTAATTCGACTTGCCATCCGCCGAGATATTCTTGGAACTGGGGCTGAGGAACTCAGGCGGCATCTTCGCGATGAGCTCCTTGTTGTGCTCGCTATCCCAGGGTTCATCGAGGTGGAACTGCTCGTAGAGAGCCTGTTGTTCCAGGTAAGGCAGAATGTGGACGCGCCAACTAAGGAGCGGCTTGCCATCAGCATCGAAGTTGGCGTAGGCGGGGAATCTCTTGTGAGAATCGTGATAGTTATGAAGGCAAAGCATTAGTTGCTTTATATTGTTCATCGATTGGTTTCGCCGGGCAGCCTCGCGCGCCGCTTGTACCGCCGGCAGCAGGAGCCCCACCAGCACGCCGATTGTTGCGACGGATAGCACGGCGCCGTTCTCGCTCGTCGGCGCTTCAGTGCGGAATACGACAAGCTGGTTGTCACGACGTTCCAGCTGTAGCGAGTCGAAAATCTTCTGATTGACGCGCCGCTGATACGCCCGCGTCGCCGCTTGCACCGGTTCCTCGCCGTCGAACTCCTTGGCCACCTCGCGATCGAGCTGTGCGAGGGCGTTGCGCTTCAGCGTTTCGACCGTCGACTCTAGTCGGTTGGCGTCGGCGGCATGATTGGCCGTGACGACGAGTTCCGTCGGCGCTGCGTGCGAAATGTTGAACCGCAAATCGACGTGCGAAATCATGCCGGGAACGTCTCGCAGGGCGGCGAACTCGGGCGGCAGCTTGGCGTTCCACATCGCCATGGCGATGAGCGGCCGCAGCATCGTGACGTTGACTGCTAGATGGAAATCATCTTGGGCAGTCTCGTCGGTGAAGTTCTTGAGGATATCTGAGCGCTTCGGGGCGCCGCCTTCGACTAACTCCTGGACGATGAAGTCAGGCGCGGCCAGCACCGAGCGTTCGTCGGGAGCGTAGAAGCTTGGTTCCAGATGGCTGCGGCTCTTGAGATACTCCTTACCGTTGAGCTCGTCTGGCGATGTGCGATCTGTGATCGGACCGTCCAACGATATCGGCGTCGCCGACCGGGCGAGAACGGCGTAGTTCGAAGGGGGCGACCAGGAGATGACCAACTCCTCGACGGTTAGCGGGTCAATTCCGGATGCCGTTTGGACGGCCGCTTGCAGCACTTCGTTGGGGAACATCTCCGCCGCCGGAGAATTGAATAGCTGCGCTGGCCGCATCGTGACGACCACGCAAGCGCCCGGCGTGACGTAGACCAGCGCCTCGCCATCGGTAGACGTTGCCGTCTCGGCAGCAGCGTCCGGCGATGCAGGAGCGGCGGCCGCCTGCTCGGCCGCGCAGAGCGAAGGACTCAGCGCCGTTAACGACGCTAGCAGGACGCAGAGAAAACGATGCGAAGCCGCGCTGCGGCAGAGGAGCGACGCCATTCAAGCACCTGGGGATACGGAATCGAATGAAAGCGGCGGGATGAATCGTAATTGTTCATCGGCCAAACTGCAATGATTCGTCCGCTGAGACCAGCCTGCGTCACTCGCCGTCCGCCTCGTCAATCGCGGCCTGCTTCTTTGGTCCAGCTATCTCGCAGCGTCGAGGTGCGATTGAAGACTGGTTGCCCCGGCTTCGAATCGACGGGGTCGACGTAGAAGTAACCGGTGCGTTCGAACTGGAAGCTGGTGCCCGGCTTCGCCTCTGCCAGCGACGGCTCGAGCTTCGCGTCCTTGATCACCTCCAGCGAGTTCGGATTGAGATTGTCGAGGAACGTCTTCCCTTCGGGCGCGTTATCAGGGTTCTCGACGCCGAACAGGTGATCGTAGAGCCGCACCTCGGCGGTGAGGGCGTTGGGCGCCGACACCCAGTGGATCGTCCCCTTCACCTTGCGGGAATGATCGGGATCAAACGTGCAGCGGAGCTCGGTCACCCGGCCCGCGGCGTCCTTGACCACCTCGTCGCACTTGATGATGCCGGCGCAGCGGAGGCGGACTTCGCCTTCGGGCTTCAAGCGGAAGAACTTCTTGGGAGCGTCCTCCATGAAGTCTTCCTGCTCGACAAAGATCTCACGGGTGAGCGCGATTTTGCGCGTTCCCAACTCCGGCTTTTGCGGATGGTTCGGCGCGTCGAGTTCGATCGTCTCGCCTTCCTTTAAGTTGGTGAGCACGACCTTCAGCGGCCGCAGCACGCCCATCGCGCGCGGGGCGCGTTCGTTCAGGTCTTCGCGGATGGCGTCTTCGAGCCACGCCATGTCGATCGTGCTGTTGAACTTCGCCACGCCGATTCGTTCGCAGAAGGCCCGCATCGCCTCGGGCGTGTAGCCGCGGCGGCGCAGGCCGCGGATGGTGAGCATGCGGGGATCATCCCAACCGTTGACGTGCTTCTCTTGGACGAGTTGCAGCAGCTTCCGCTTGCTCATCACCGCGTAGGTGAGGTTGAGACGCGCGAACTCAATCTGCTGCGGATGGTGGATGCCGAGCTCGCGGCAGAACCAATCGTACAGCGGGCGATGGTTTTCGAACTCGAGCGTGCAGATCGAGTGGGTGATCCCTTCGATCGAATCGCTTTGGCCGTGGGTGTAGTCGTACGACGGGTAGATGCACCACTTGTCGCCGGTGCGGTGGTGGTGGGCCCGCTTGATGCGATACAGCACCGGGTCGCGCATGTTGATGTTCGGCGAAGCCATGTCGATCTTCGCGCGGAGCGTGCGGCTGGCGTCGGCGAACTTGCCGGCCCGCATTTGCTCGAACAGGTCGAGGTTCTCGGCGACCGTGCGATTGCGGTTGGGGCTGTCTTTGCCCGGCGCGGTGAGCGAGCCGCGGTACTCGCGCATTTGCTCGGCGGTGAGATCGCAGACATACGCCTTGCCGGCTTCAATGAGTTGCACGGCCCAGGCGTAGAGCTGATCAAAGTAATCGGACGCGAAGAACATCCGATCGTCCCAATCGCCGCCCAGCCAGCGGACGTCGTCGACGATCGAGTCGACGTATTCCTGTTCCTCTTTGGCCGGGTTGGTGTCGTCGAACCGCAGGTTGAACTTGCCGCCGAATTCCTTCGCGAGGCCGAAGTTCAGGCAGATGCTTTTCGCGTGGCCGATGTGGAGGTAGCCGTTCGGCTCGGGCGGGAACCGCGTGTGGACGCGGCCGGCGTTCTTTCCGGCGGCGCGGTCGGCGTCGATGATCTGCTGAATGAAGTTGCGCGAGGCGGTCTTATCGTTGCCAGCGGGGGCGTCGGACGACATGGCGAGATTCCGTGATACGGCCAGCGGGTTTAGGCGAGCGGGGCGGGGCAGGTTGAGTGCGGTAGTCTAGCAAAGTGTCTCGCGAGACAGCAGAGCGATCGCTGCGATGCAGGCGTTGAAGGCTCGAGTGCTAGCATTACCCAGTCTGCCAATTCCTCAGATGGGCTTGGCAAAATTAATCGTTTCTATAATCTATGCGCCTCCGGCACTGCGGGGAATGTTGGCAAGACAGGTTGCCTTGCTTCCCCGTCGGTCAGGCATGCTTGCCTGGCTGGCTTTCAGTTGGCGGCGCGCCTCGTGGCGGCCGTTGGACTGAAAGGCTGACCCACCTCGGATTCGTTTATGAGCGCTTTTGCCGCCCTTGCCGCCACGACCGGTCTCCTTATCGGCGGCGGCGTCGCGGAGCTAGCAGCCCATCGCCGCAAGCTGTACCAAATTCCCGTTCGCATCCACGTGAACGGCACTCGCGGCAAGTCGAGCGTCGCGCGGCTGATCGCCGCTGGGCTGCGGCATGCCGGCAAGCGAACTTGCTGCAAGACGACCGGCACGCTTCCGCGAATGATCATGCCGGACGGTTCGGAATACCCGGTGTTCCGCCCGGCGAAGGCGAACGTCATCGAACAAATCCGCATCGTCGCGGCCACGGCGGAGATCGACGCCGACGCGCTGGTGCTCGAGTGCATGGCCCTCATTCCTTCCTTGCAGTGGCTGTGCGAAGACAAACTGGTTCGCGCCACCCACGCGGTGATCACCAACGCCCGCGAAGATCATCTCGACGTCATGGGGCCTGGCGGCCGCGACGTGGCGAAGGCGCTGGCGGGCATGGTGCCGGTGGGCGGCAAGCTGTACACGGCGGAACAGGTGTACCTCGACGTCTTCGAGAAAGTGTGCCGCGATCGGAAGTGCGAACTGATCGCCGTCGGCGACGCGGAAGTGGCCGCGATCACGCCGCTCGATTTGGCTGGCTTCTCTTACGTCGAGCACGCTGAGAACGTCGCATTGGCGCTGAAGGTGTGCCAAGCGGTCGGCGTCGAAAAGGGCGCGGCGCTCCCCGGCATGTGGCGCGCTCTTCCCGATCCGGGCGCCATGACGGCCCACGAAATGGACTTCTTCGGTCGGCAGATCAACTTCGTCAATGGCTTTGCCGCGAACGATCCGCAGTCGACCGAGCGGATCTGGCGGCTCGCGCTCGAACGTTACGCCGACGTCGAGAAGCGGATCGCCGTGTTCAACTGCCGCGCTGACCGCCCCGATCGCTCGCGGCAGTTGGGAACCGTCGTCGCGCAATGGCCGGCGGCTGATCATTATCTGCTCATTGGTTCGGGAACGTACATCTTCGCCAAGTATGCCGTGAAGGCAGGGCTTGATCCGCAGAAGATGGTCTTCGCGGAAGATCATCCCGCTGAGGATATTTTCGAAAGCATTGTTGAACTCACTGGTCGCCGTTCGCTGGCGATGGGCATGGCGAACATCGGCGGCGTCGGCCTTGAGGTCGTCCGCTACTTCGCCAACCGCAGCACGGTGAGAACGTTCAAGTAGCGAAGGGGCGATCAATCTGCCGACGTGCAGCCGCTCGCTCGCCACCCTCAGCGACACCGCATACTCACTTAAACACTTACTCACCTACATACACCTGCCATTTAGATGATTGATATTCTTACCGCTTCGATCGGCATCGGCCTCGCCGTGAGCCTGATGTTCTCCGAAATGTTCGGCCTCGCGGCCGGCGGCATGGTCGTGCCGGGGTACATCGCGTTGTACCTCAACCGGCCGATCGACATTGCACTGACGCTGGCGGCCTCGTTCGTCACCTACCTGGTGGTGCACTCGCTGTCGACGTTCATCATCATCTACGGCAAGCGCCGGACGGTGCTGATGATCATCGTCGGTTACTTGGTCCGCGGGGCGATGACGCAGATTCCGTTCTACGCCTCCGAGTCGCTGTACCAACTCAGCACGCTGAGCCCGATTCCCGCTGAGTGGGAGCCAATCGGCTACGTCATCCCCGGTCTGATCGCCATCTGGATGGATCGCCAAGGGGTGGTGGAGACGCTCTCCGCGCTGGTCACTTCGGCGGTGGTGGTGCGGTTGGCGCTCATGCTCGTGTTCGGAATGGAACTGCAGAACTTGGGCGCTTAAACGTCCAACTGCGACGGCGGGCATTCGAGTTAGGCGGCGCATCAGCGTTCATCGATAAACTTTGCGATCTACGTTACAGATATGAAAAAAATCTATTGGCGGCCGCGAGCCGTTTCCCGACCGGCCCTCCTGTTGATTGCGATCATTTCGATTGCCGGCCTGTTGATGGTCGAGCGGTGGAAAGTCAAACAAGATCAGCCTTACTTCGAAGAGAAGATCAAAGCAGCCAATCTCGCTGCGGACGCCTTCGAGATGGTGCGAGCCGAGCGCGTGAAGCTCGGTCCGCCGATCGATCAGGTGAACGACCCGGCTGATACGGGGATCATCGGCTTGGCGATGTCGCCTGTCACTTCGGTGCTGGGGCATCTCTCGGCGAAGCAGACGTCGACCAATCCGAACTTTGCCGCCGTGCTGGTCGAAATGCTCAAAGAGGCGGGCGTCGAGCAAGGCGACGTCGTCGCCGTGGGCGTTTCGGGCTCGTTCCCGGCGCTCAATATCTGCACGTATGCCGCGTTGGAAGCGCTCGGCGCGAAGCCGCTGGTGATTTCGAGCGCCAGCGCGTCGCAGTGGGGCGCCAACGTGCCGCAGTTGATGTGGCCCGACATGGAGCATTTGCTGCTGCGGCAGAAGCGCGTCGGCGAGGATGGCAAAGAGCTGCCGCCGCTGTTCAACATCAAGTCGATCGCTTGCTCGATCGGCGGTAACGATGACCAAGGCGAGGGGTTGACCGAAGAGGGGCTCAAACTCGTCCAAGCTTCCATCGAGCGCAACGGGCTGACCCCGCTGCAGGTTGAATTGCCCGAGAGCGCGAAGAATTTGCCGCCGGTCGAGCGTGCGCAAGCCGAGATGCAGGCGAACATTGAGTTGCGGATGGATAAGTACCGCGACAAAGCGAAGGGCCGGCCGATCGCCGCCTACATCAACGTCGGCGGCGGCACGGTGTCGGTCGGCAAGGACGTTGGTAAGAAGATGTTCAAGTCGGGGCTCAACATGCGGCCGCCGCGCGACGTCCGCGAGATCGACGGCGTGATGGCGCGGTTCAGCAACGATGGCGTGCCGGTCATCCATATGATTCGCATCAACACCCTGGCGAACAATTTTGGTTTGCCGTTGGAACCGGTCGTCGCCCCGCCGCTTGGCGAGGGGGGCGTGTTCGTGGGCATTGCTTACTCAAAACCCCTGGTGATTGGCGTGCTGGCATTTATTTTGATGTGTCTCTACGGCTTCATTCGGACCGACATTGGGTTCCGCATCCTGCGTACGTCCAAGGGGGCGAGCAAGCGGGAAATGCATCCGGAGCCGATGGTTTAAGAGCGGTCAGCCATCAGCGTTCAGCGGTCAGCAGAGCATTTAGCCTTGAGGCGATGATTTGCTGGCCGCGGTGGGTGGCCCTTCGTGTCGTGTCGCATTGCGTTCATGGGTGGAATGCGATTTTCGGCGACACTAAGCGACGGTTGTAAGTGGTTACTGTGAATCGGCTTGCGGCTTAGTGTCGTGTTTTGACGTCGCATTTGAGGCGATATCATTTGAGGCGATATGAAGGTCGTTGCGGTGGCTTGCTGCAGCCTTCGGAATGTAACTCTTCTCACGCATTCGTTAGGCGACGTTCGCGCTGCGGACTCCTCGATGGGCGCGCAGCAGGAACGCCTCCATCGTTCGATGGATTCGGTGACGCGGATTCACGGCGTCATTATCTTGGATCGCCGCGGCGGCGTCTGCTGGTGATTTTCGGCCACCCCCTGCGCGAGGGCCCCTCGGGCGAACCTACGGCGCCACACGCGGGTCTGCGGGGTGAAAGGACGAAGAGCGATGTCAGTCGAAGCGGCGTATACCAAGTGGTCCGAAACCTACGACAGCGATCCCAATCGGACGCGTGATCTCGATGCGATCGTCACGCGGCAGTGGCTCGGCGGGCGGCGGTTTGGCGCGATCCTAGAAATCGGTTGCGGCACCGGGAAGAACACCGAGTTCCTCGCAACGATCGCCGACCGCGTCACGGCGGTCGATTTCTCGCCGGGGATGCTCGGGCAGGCGGCCGCGAAGGCCGAGGCTCAAGGCTTTGCCGATCGTGCCAGCTTCGCGATCGTCGACGTCACGCAGCCGTGGCCGCTGGCCGACGGGAAGTTCGATCTCATCGTCTGCAATCTCGTGCTCGAGCACGTCGCCGGTCTCAATTTCGTTTTCAGCGAAGCGGCCCGCGTGCTTGCCACTGGCGGCGAGTTCTTTCTGTGCGAGTTGCATCCGTTCAGGCAGTATGAGGGAACGGTCGCGAACTTTGCCCGCCAAGGCGAAACGACGGCGATCGCGGCGTTTACGCATCACATTTCGGAGTTCCTGGGCGGGGCGGCGGAGAATGGGTTCTCGCTCGCGCGGTTCGACGAGCGGTGGCACGGCGACGATGCGGGGCGGCCGCCGCGGTTGGCGGCGTTTTTGTTTCGGCTCGCTTCTTGAGGGGGCGGAAGAGATGTCTCTCGCAAAGGCGCAGAGGCGCAAAGAAATGCGCGAAGAATACAGAGTAGAGGGATGGCGTGAAGTCCTTTCGTGTTGCTGAGGATGGGTTTGAGTTGGTCCCAGCGTTTGTCGGCGTCGATGAGCGGCGGTCGCTGGTTGAGTCGGTGGGCGATGTCGAAGCCGCTGTGCGGCGGAACATGCTCGCGATCGCGGCGGTGGCGGAGTTTGCTCACTCGCGCCGGTTGATTAAACTCGTGCGGTCGCACACGGGGGGCGAGCCGCGGGCGGTGCGGGCGCTTTGGTTTAATAAGTCGCCCGAGGCGAACTGGCTCGTCGCGTGGCATCAGGATTTGGCGATTGCCGTGCGCGAGCGGGTCGAGGCGCCGGGCTTTGGCGGGTGGTCGGTGAAAGAAGGCGTGCCGCATGTGCAGCCGCCGGCGGAGGTGCTGGAGCGGATGCTGACGGTGCGCGTCCATCTTGACGACGCCGACGCGGAGAACGGAGCGCTCCGCGTCATCCCCGGGACGCACCGTGAGGGGCGACTCGATGCGGAGCAGATCGAAGCGGCGCGCCGCGAACGCGCGGAGGCGATTTGTACGGCGCGGGCCGGCGACGCGCTGCTGATGCGGCCGTTGCTGTTGCATGCTTCGGGGCGCTCGACGAGCGAGCGGCCACGGCGGGTGCTGCACATCGAGTATGCTGGTTGGGAACTGCCGCATGGGTTGGCGTGGTTCGATTCATTTTAAGGCTGGTTGCATTGGCCGATTTCATCGAAAAGCTGTATGACGCGTTCAGGCCCTATCGTCTGGGAACCGCTATCGATGGGTGCGAGCATTGCCTAACTGCTGGGATGTCCGACGAACTCATCGCGACGCCGCTTCGTCAATTGACGGAGGAGCAGCTAAGCCTGTTCTCGCTAAAAGCGATGACGACTTGGGGAACGGAGCAGGACTTCAAGCATTTTCTGCCGCGATTGTTAGAGCTCGCTTACATCGATCCGTTGGAAATGAATTGGTTGGAAGCTCTGTTCGGCAAGCTGAAGCTGGCGGGGTGGGAGTATTGGCCGGCTCGCGAGAGGCAAGCTATCGAGAGCTATCTTTCGCACTGGTGGACGGCAACGTTGGCTCAGCCTCGACAGTATCAATTCGACGAAATTGCCGGCTCGGTCCTGTGCGCGATCGGTCGCACAGGGATCAAGATTCAGCCGTTTCTCGACCAGTGGATTCAAGACGATTCACAAGCTGCGCTGGATCGCCTCTGCATTTTTGTGCATTTCAACTACGATGCGTTGCGTAAGAGTCGCCCGCGACTTAGCTCTGCTTTCGAGAGTCCTGAGTCGGAAGCGGTCGTTGCTTGGCTGCAGTCGGACGTGAAAGAGCGTTTGCGGAGAGATGCATCGCGAATTGAAGAAGACCTCGCCGACGTTTCGTGGATGATTGACTGTTACTAAGTAGTCGTGAGCACCCCTATGACGCCGGTTGGACATAGTTTGATGGGGCTGGCGATTGGTTGGGTCGTCGTGCCGGCGGAGTTTTCGCAGCGGGCGAAGATCGTGACGCTGGCCGCGTTCGTTGCGCTGGCGAATGCGCCCGACTGGCCGTTGCCGGGGTGGGGGCATGATCGCTACGACGTTAGTCACAGCATTTTTTTGACGCTGGGGATGATCGCCGTTGTCGCCGCGATCGCGACGGCGGCGTTGCGGCGAACGCGATACTTCGCTTGGCGATTGATTGTTGGCGGCGCTATCGCGTGGCTCAGCCACTTGTTGCTCGATACGTTGTACTTTGGTCGCCGCGGGCTCGCGATGTTCTGGCCGGTGAGCGAGGCGCGCGTGTCGTTGCCGCTGCCGTGGTTCACGGTGATGCAATTGAAGCCGCTCGTTAGTGCGCACAACGCTCGCGTCTTTGCGATTGAAGCGGCGTTCTACGGAGCGATTCTCGCGCTCGTCGTCATCGCACGCTGGCTGTGGACGCGGTCGGCCCGTGCTACTAGTTGCGAATCCGCAGACTAGCTTCTTGCATCGTCGACGCAGGCGACTCACGCCGCCCGTTGTGCGATATGCCGCACCAGCCGCTGAACCGTGGCGATGATTTCCGCGCGGTCGAACGTCTTTTCGCACATCGTGAGGAGGGCGACCTCAAGGACATCCTCCATCTGCATCGTTCGTAGATAACTCGCGTTGAGATAACGCATGTGCCAGGTCGGGAAGAGGCGTGGGCCGTCGTTGTCGTTGTCGTCGTCGAGGCGGATGACGTTGGCGATGCGATGCCGCTCGTCGGCCGTGATGGCGGCCATCAGTTCGAGCACGGCCGGTTGCGGGCCTTCGAGATATTGGAAAATGGTGGTCCGCTCGCGGTTGAAGCTCAAGTATCCTGTAACCTGCAGGCGGCCGTTTTTCTCGCTGGATTGCACGGCGAGCGCGTGCAGGTCGTCGTCGGTGAAGCGGATAGCCGGGTGGCTGGCGTAGATCAGGGCGAACATGCTGCGGAGTTTCTGAGATGCGACCGTGGTCGCGCGGGGGGAACCGCACGGACATTGCTGTGAATCTTGGTAGTAACAGAGCGAAGAGAAGAAACGATGAGAGAGCAGGGTTCGAGTCTAACAAAAAATTGCCGAATCATCGGCGCTATGATGTGCTTCGCGATTGCATCAAATGCGTGCGCAGATGCGTGGATTCGCGTTAATCAAGTCGGCTACTTGCCGGGCGATCCGAAGATTGCGGTGCTATCAAGCGATGAGCCGTTGAGCGGCAACTTTTCGGTCGGCGATTTCAAGGCGGCGATCGGCGACGACCAGGGAGCATGGGGGCCGTTCGCGCATAACTATCGGCTCGACTTCACGAAGTTCGCCGATGCGGGGAAGTACCGCGTGAAGTTCGCGGAGGTTGAGTCGCCGGAGTTTGCGATTGGCGCCGATGCGTATGCGGCCGTGCCGGGGAAGTTGCTGGAGTTCATGCAGTTGCAGCGGTGCGGCGATAATCCGCTCACCGGCGAGTGTCATCAGGAGGATGGGTTTGACACGGTGACGGGCGAGATGGTCGACGTGAGCGGCGGCTGGCACGACGCGGGCGATCGGCTGAAGCATATGATCACGACGTCGTACTGCGTGGCGGCGCTCTTTCTCGCTGATGCCGAGGACGAAGCGCAGCATGGGGCGCCGCTGATTAAGAAGATTCATCCGAACGCCGACACGATCTACGTGCAGATCGGCGACGACCGCGATCACATGCCGCCGGAGACGCTGTGGCATGATGACCAGTCGGACTATGGTCGCGGGCCGGGCGGGCCGAGATCGGCTTGGCCGGCGACTGGCGCGCCCGAGGGGCCGAAGTTTAAGAACAAGTCGACTGGCGTGGCGAACCTCGCGGGCCGAAGCGCGGCGGCGATGGCCCTAGCGGGCGACATTGAAACGGCAAAGTCGCTCTACGCGCTCGGCAAGGCGAAGCCGGGCGTTGCGATGTCGGTGCCGGTGCGGTCGCAGTACTACTACGGCGAGAGCAGCTACTTCGACGACATGGAGTGGGGGGCGATCGAGTTGTACATCGCGACGAAGGACAAACAGTATCTCGACGATGCGATTGCATTCGCCCATCAGGCGCAGGGGAACCCGTGGATGGGCGAGGATCGGCACGGGCACTACGAGTTTTTTCCGTACGTGAATCTCGCCCACTGGCGGCTCTATCCGCATGTGGGGGCGGAGGATCAGGCGAAGATCGCGGAGTATTACCGAGAGGGGCTCGAGCGGATTCGGCTGCGGGCGATTAAGAATCCGTATCGGTTGGGGACGCCGCTGGTGTGGTGTTCGACGAACGACGTGACGGCGCTTGCGACGCAGGCAGCGCTCTACGAGCAGATGACGGGCGACAAGACGTACCGTGAACTTGGCGCGGAAGCGCGCGATTGGCTCTTCGGACGGAATCCGTGGGGCGTGTCGTTCGTGATCGGCGTGCCGGAGCATGGCCGGGCATCGAGCCGGCCGCACCATTTGTTTTGGAAGATCAAGAAGCATCTGCCGGTCGGCGGCGTGGTCGACGGGCCGGTGTACAAGGACATCAACGACGGGTTGAAGTTCGGCAATTCGTTTGATGAGGACGAGTTCGCGCGGTTCCAGTCTGACGTGGCGGTGTACCACGACTTGTTCGCGGACTTCTCGACGAACGAGCCGATCATTGACGGGACGGTGTCGTTGCTGCTGCTGATTGATGTTTGGAAGTAGAGGTCGAGCGATGAAACTCTGCTACTTGGCGACGCTCGTGGCGGCGACGTTGGCGATCGATGCGGCAGCGACGGTTGGCGCCGAACCGCTTGCGGCGCCGGCGTTCGCGAAGGATACGGTGCGCGACAGCGAGGGGGGCGTCATTCGCGGGGATGTGAAGGCGAAGCGGCTGTCGCTGATCTTCACGGGCGATGAGTTTGGCGAGAGTGCGGAGCCGATTCTGGAGACGCTGCGCGAGCGCGGGGTGAGCGGCGGGTTTTTTCTGACCGGCAACTTCGTGCGCGACAAGAGGCTGCGGCCGTTGGTGGCGCGGATGGTGGAGGAGGGGCACTATATGGGGCCGCACTCCGACTCGCATCCGCTCTATGCGCCGTGGGGCGATCGGCAGCGGAGTCTCGTGACGGCCGACTTCTTCAAAGACGATTTGCAGAAGAACATCGACGGACTGCGCGAGGCGGGCGCGCTGGCGGCTGGGACGCCAGTGCTGTTTGTGCCGCCGTATGAGTGGTACAACGCCGAGCACGCGGCGTGGAGCGGCGAGATGGGCGTCGGGCTGATCAACTTCACGCCGGGGAGCGGTTCGAATCGCGACTACGCTCGCGAGGGGGATCGCGTCTTCGTGCCGTCGCAGAAGATTCTCGATGACATTCTGGCGTACGAGCAAAAGAATCCGCACGGGCTGAACGGTTTCGTGCTGCTGCTCCATCTCGGCTCGGGGCGGCGCGATCCGTTTCATCCGCAGCTCGGTACGCTGTGCGATAAGCTCTCGCGGCGGGGGTACGAGTTCGTGCGGGTGGATGAACTGCTGCTTGCGCCGGCGGCGCGGTAGTCAGAGGCGGTTACCTTTCTTACCGCAAAAGGCGCCGGCGGTGACGGTTTGGCGATCCGGTTGGAGCGGCCGCAACCGGTGGAATTGGGGCCGGCGGGCGGTTTTCCGCCACATTTCGCCCACGGCAGTCGGCACGCTGTTTGCCTAGCCTATACTTGTCGAAGCCGTTAGCTTCGCCACATTCCGAAGCATTGGCTTCGCGAGAGTTCAGCAGCAACCGCACCGTGACAGCTTGGCGTGGGAGGAGAGATCATGGCTGGTAATTTGCCGTTTTCGGAAAAGCTTGGAAGCGATGCCATCGGCCCGGAAGAGCGTTGGTTCTCCGCGGCGGCTGGCGCTTGCCTCGTTGGGTACGGGCTGTCTCGGATCTCGCTGCGGACGCTCGCTGCCGTGGCGGTCGGCGGGTACCTCGTCTACCGCGGGAGCACCGGCAAATGTCCGATTGGCGACAAGCTGACGAATGCCAGCTCGGCGCTCAATGACGTCGTCCATCGCTACCAAAGCCAGAATGGCTGCTGCGATTCGAGCGTAAACGGCGCTGCCTACGAGCAACCCGCCGACATGACTGACTGCTGCGACGACGCGGTTGACCCCGTGGATGAAGCGGCGATGGAATCGTTTCCCGCGAGCGATCCGCCGAGCTACTCGACGGGGACTTCGACGCCTTCGGCTCCGATCCAGTAGATAGCGGCGAATTCCCTAGCCCCGGGCTCCGCCCGGGGGTGGCAGTACGCGCGATGTTGCTCGCCCAAAGAGATTGATGCCCGATCGAGATTGTAGCCGACCCCCGGTCGGAGCCCGGGGCTAGAACTCCCTCGGAATCGTGCCGTCAGCGCGGTTGCCGAGTTGCTGTAGCGCGGCGAGGTCGATCGACGGCGCGATCGCTCGCACTGATCCATCGGCCATGCCGGCGTTGATGATGTCGCCGCTGTGGAAGCTGCCGAAGCCGCCGACGAATAACTCGTTGACGGCGCCCTCTCCCGTTTGTGCGTCCTCGCCATCAACCGGCATCTCGCCGTCGGCCGGGAAGCTCTGGTTCGCAATGTTCGACACTGGTAACGGTCGTTCGAATACGCTTGTGTTTCGCAGCGTGGCGCGCGTGCCGGAGACCCAACCGAGTTCGGATTCTTCATCGGGAATCGATTCGCTCAGCAGCAGCGTGTTCGAACTCCCGTCGTAGATATCTCCGAAGCGGATCGCGCTGTTGAGGAACAGGATGCCGGTGTTCTTCACGTCGATCGGTTGCTCGGCGTCGTTGTAGCAGCCGGAGTAGGTCGAGTAGGCGACTGTGCTCCCGGGGTTGGTGCGGTTGCCGGGATAGGAGGGGCAGATGAGGATTTCTAAGGGGCGTGAGCTGACCGGTTGGTTTACCGCCGCGAAGGCGCCGGCCGTTTGGTCGAAGCTCCGCCACATGGCGTTTTGTTCGAGGTACGGGAGCGCCTGCACGATCCAGCCGACGTCTTGCCCCTCGGGGATGTTGCGGATCGGACCGGTCGGGTTGATCGAACCCGCAGGAAACGATTCGTGAGCGAACTCGTAATTCTGCAGCGCGAGGTTGAGCTGCATCACGTTGTTGATGCAACTGCAGCGGCGGGCGGCCTCGCGCGATGCTTGCACCGCAGGGAGCAGCAGGCTCACGAGCACGCCAATGATGGCGATGACGACCAGGAGTTCGACGAGCGTGAAGCCGCGAGAGGCGGTTCGCTTGTTCAACGATGAAACAGTCATGGGCGTGGCCCTCAAGAAAACTAGTTGCTGGTGGATTGGATGGTAAATGTGTGGGTCCGTTGCACGGTGCGGGGAACGTTGAGCGGGTAGCGAGCGGCGATGGTGACGGCGACCGCTTCGCCGTTTTCGCTGGAATCTTCTGCGTCATCAGGGGAAGCAACGGCGATCGTCACTTCGGCGGCGCCGTTCTGTAGGAGTTGATCGGCGGGGATGCGCCAGGTTTCGCCGTCGTACGACTCGTCTGCGGAAAGTTTCGCGGCGGCGCGGCGGAGGCCGGCGTCGACCAAGAGTTCGACCTGACGCAGGTCGCGTTCGGCGTGCAACTGCCGGCGGGTGCGGAGCGAACTACTGAACAATACGCCAATAATCGCGAGGACGACGGCCATGCAGGCGAGCGCAGCAATTAGCAGGGCGCCTTGCCGCGACTGATTTGATGTTGAGCGGCGGCGAATCATGGCGACTCCTCCGTGGCGGCGGTGGCGTAACGATCATCGCGGCCGGGGATCGCTTCGATGGCGAGGCGGAGAGGAGTTTCGCGGACGTTGACAGGCGTGGATCGAGCGTCGGTTGCCGTCGGCAACGGATTTGCCGTGGCGTGGAGCGCCCAACGCGACGGGTCGTCGAGTTGCTTGAACTCAACGTGCAGCGCGTCGCCGAGAATAAACTCTTCGCGGGCGGTGCGATCGTCGGGGAGCGACGCGAGTCGGAGGATACGATCCTTGGCCTGGCGGTAAGCGACGGTTTGGCCGTCCGGGAACTGCAGCCGCAGCGTCTCGCCGCCCTCTTCTGCGGCGAGTTCAATTGTTGTCGCGTCTGCCTGGTGGACGTCGGCGCGGAATTGGCGGGCAAGACGCAATGCGTTCCGTTCGCCGGTGAAGAAACGTTGGGTATCGTTGACTGAGCGCATCGTCGTTAGCAGCAGCGATGCGGCGACGCCGAGGACCACGCTGCAAGCCGAAATGACGGCGAGGAGTTCGATGAGCGTCATTGCCTGGCGGCGTCTCATGGTTGCTCCTCCTGCGACTGTTGTTCCTGTGGTAGGGCTGGCGGATCGAGCCAGGCGACGAGCGTGAGCGGTTTGTCACGGCGGCCCGGTTCGTTCCACGCGAGCGCGAGGGTAAGTCGTGGTTGATCGCCGTCGGTATCGAGCGCGGCGGTCAGTTCGGCGCCGGGGAGGCGTTCGACGGCGAAGGGGGAGGGGGCGAGCGTTTCGAGAGCGGCGGGGAGCTCTTCGGCTTCTAGCGCAGTGAGCGTCTCCAATTGATTGGAGAGTTCGTCGAGCGCGAGGCGATAGGTTCTGGCCGAGGCGAGGAGTTGTTGGTGGCGGACGATCAGCGGCAGCGCGGCGCCTAGCAGCGCCGTTAGCAGCGTGAAGGCGACCAGCAGCTCAATGAGCGTTGTGCCAAGGCGGCGTTTGACGAGACGCGTCTTCGTCATCATTGTCGTCATCAGATGGCCCTCATGATGATGTAGATCACTGGCGTCAGGATGGCGAGCGCCTGCAGCAAGACGAAGAGGCCGAAGAGGCCGACCATCACGGGGAGCAGTAAATCGCCGGCGCGATTCAGGCGGCGCCAAGTACGGCGTTTCTTTGCCGCGGCGAGTTGTTCGAGCGCCCAAGGGCGATTGCCGACGAGATCGGCCGAAGCGAGCAACGCTTCGTCCGCGGGGGTTAGAATGCCGACCGCGGCCATGCTGTGCCAGGGAGTCGCGCCTTGCTCCATTTCGTTGCGCACGAACAGCAGCTTGCGACGAACGGCGGGATCGAAGTGATATCGGGCGAGCGTCGAGATCGATCCGGCGACGGGCCGACCAGCCTCGGCGGCGACGCTCAGTTTCTGCAAGACGTCGGCGGTACGCAGCGTCCACAGCGGCCGGAAGAGGCGCCCCAGAAATGATTGGCGGAACATCCGACCCGGCCGAGCGGAGAAGGTGGCGTAGAGTGCGGCCGAAATCAGCAGGACGAAGAGCCACCAGAATTGGTTGGTGAAGTTGCCGAAGGAGATGGCCCACTGAAGTGAGTGAGTTACTGGAAGCCCGTAGTCTTCGAGAATATCGAGCATGGTCGGAACGATCTTGGCGTAGATAAATAGGCTCAGCAGAAAGAAGAGCAGCGAGACGAGCACGAGGTAGCCGACAGTTCCTTTGCCCCACGGGTTGACGGGGCGATAGTCTTGGATCGCTTCGTCGAGCGACGCGCGTAGGGTTCCCGATTGGGCGCCGAAACGAATCGCGAGGACGTCGGCGTCGCGGAGGGCGCTGCTAACTTCTTCCACGGCAGCTGGCAGCGGGACGCCTGAGTCGAGGAGCTGGGCGAGGCGGCGGACGCGGCGGCGTTGGACGCCGCGCTCATCTTGCGACCAAGCCATTAACAACGGGGCGAGCGGAAGCTGTTGCTCTGTGCCGAACGCGATCATTTTCAGCAACGTGAGTTGTTGCGTTGCCGTTGTACGCCAGGGCCACAAACGGCGCAGCCAGGCGCGCGGGCCAGGGATGCTCCAAGAAGCGGCGGTTGAAATGAAATTCGACATAAACGAAATTTCAACCCGACAGGTTGTTCACCAAATCGACCAGTGGGATGAACAACGAGAGGGTGGTGAAGGCGACGACAAAACCGACGACGAAGACAGTCACTGGGCCAAGCAGGCCCTGCGTCCAAGAGAGACGGCTGCGGGCGCGATCGCCGTGACAGTCGGCGATGGTTTCAAGCAGCCGAATACGCGTCGGCTTAGAAACGGGAGTCGTGACGGCGAACAGCATTGTTGCGGTAAGCCGGCTGGCGAGCGGCTGCAGGTCGCCGAGTTGATTGGCGTCGAGTCGGCGAGCGAGTGATCGGCTGGCGCGCGCGAGCCATTCGTGCGAGGTACGGCCCGCGATGCGAAGGGCGTCGGGGAGCGCGAGGCCCGCGCGATGGAGTTCAGCGGTGAATCCCGCGAAGCGAGAGATCGATGAGGAGCGCCCGAAGAACAACGTCCACCAGCCGGCGATGCGCTTGCGCAGGCCCCACAGGACTGCGCCGACGACGGCAATGGTTCCAACGATCTCCACGCCGCCCCGCAGGCTGGTGAGCCACGCCGAGACGTCGAGCAATTTCACCGTGAGTACTGGAAGCTCAAGATCGAAATCGAAGAAAATCGAACGAAACGTCGGCACGACGAGTGCCGCCAAAGCGAGGAACACGATGAACGCGAAGCCGAACAGGAAAAGTGGATAGGCGAGCAGTAGCCACCAGCGGCGGCGCGACGCATCGGCCCGGTGCGATTCATGGAGAAAGTTGTGAATGACGTCGGTCAATTCGCCAGGGCGAGCGGCGTTGCCGATGAGCGGAACCCAGAATTCGGGAGCCTGGGCGAGCGAGATAAGCGCTGCGTCAGCGTCGCCGCGCTCGATGATTTGGCAAATGCTCGACAAGGTGCGTCGTCGCTGCGGCGACGGCAGCTCTTCCGCGTACGCGCGGAGCATCGGCGTTAGAGGACGCGAGCGAGCGAGCGTCTGTTCGAGTTGAGCGAGCAAGATGGCGTCGTCATCTGGTTCGATTGCCGGCGCTTCGATGCGCGGCGGCGTAGAACGCGACGCTGACGGCAGTTTGCGGTTCGCCAAGCGAGCCGCGGTATCGGGCGTGGCGAAGCCGATGGCTTCCACTGTGACCCCGAGCCCTTCGAGCTGCGCGATCGCGGCGACGACCGTTTCGGCTTCGATCTCGCCATCAACGAGTTGCTCGTCGACGTTTCGGGCTTGGTAGTAGAAGCGGGGCATGGAGTGGTGCGCGGCTGACTGGCGAAGCGATTTACTGAGCGAGTGATTGCAGAAGATCGGTCATGGGAACGAACAACAGGAGGCCGTAGGCGAGCGTCACGCCGCCGCCGAGGAAGATGCAGACGAGCATCGGCAGAGTGAGGCGAGTTCGTTCGGCGTAGCGCTCGGCCGTGCCGCGGTAGACTTGCGCAGCGATGCGGAGCGCTGCGGGACGACTGATCGATTCGTCGGGTTGCCAGAGCGCCCAGCGCAAGAATGGCGGGAAACGCAACGTGGCGCGCTGCAACTCGGCGGCGTTCTGCTGGGCGGAAGCGACGGCGTACGACTCTGCGGCGGCGACCAGCGAAGATTCGCCGCTTGCTTCGGCGGCGAGCGGTAAGCTTTCGATGAGCGGCACGTCTCCCTCGACGAGCGTGGCAAGGTGATCGCAACAGTTCGCGATGCGGCGATTCAAATGGGCGCGCTGACCGCCCGAGAGACGCTCGTTCCAACGGTTGCCGTCGTCCTGCGGAGAATCCGCACGGCGGCGTTTGAACCAAATTGAGAACGCGATGATCACGACGGCGACCGCGAGCATCGCCAGCCACGGAAACGACGTGCGCAGCGATTCGATTAGCCGCAGCGTCGGCCCCTCGGGAATGCGGAACTCCCGGTACACGCCCACGAGCGTCGGTAGCACGAATCGTACGAAACCAGCGATTCCAGCAAGAGCGAGTAGTGCGACCAGCGCAGGATAGAAGAAGGCGGCACGAGTTTGGTAGCGGGTTTCCTCGGCGGCTTCGGCGAGGCGGCTGGAACTGGCGAGGGCGGCTTGAGCGTTGCCGCTGCGCCAGCCAGCCTGCATCACGCGGCGATAAAGGGCGGGGGCCGTCGGTTCGTCGCCGATCGCGTCGGCGAGCGATTCGCCGCGACTGACGCGGCGGGCGACGCCGGCGTTGACCTTCTCGAGCGTCGCGGCCGCGGCGTCGCCGTTCGTGCCGAGGCCGAGCCCAAGCGGCACGTCGGCGCGGACCAGCGCGGTGAGCTGGTCGTTGAGGGCCATGAAGTCGTCGAGCGAAGGGGAGGGCATGCGAGTATCGGCTGGGACACGCGGCGGACTGACTAAAAGGTCAATGCGCCGGGTGGGGGAATTTGTTTAAGAAATCGCCAGAGTGTGAAGGAGGCGACGGCGAAAGCGTCGTCACGCGGAGCAAGCTAAGCCCGGCCGGAAGAGCTAATTCAAAGTGCGGCCTCAGCCACGCTTTGAATTAGATGGTGTGGCTCCCTCCCCCTTGAGGGGAGGGCTGGGGAGGGGGTAATGAGCCCTGGTACCCGCTTCAATCACCCCTCCCTAACCCTCCCCCTCAAGGGGAGGGGACCTCATGTTTCTGTGCGGGCACGGGCTGCGGAGAGAATCGCCGTCAGTCAGAGTTGAGCTGCTCGGCTTGCTGCGCGCGGAGGTCGATGAGGGCTTGGACCAGGCCCCAGCCGAGGCTACCGGCGCCGGAGGATTTCAGCGCGGCTTGGCGATGGAGATCGTCGGAATCGACCCCTTTGAGCCCCTGGTTGCCGGGGCCGATGTAAAGCGTGACGGCGGCGCCGAGGATGGTGGCCGCGAAGGCGAAGCGGCGGACCCAGCGTTTGCCTCGCTGTTCGCCGCGAATGGTGCGGGCGGCTTCGATTACTTGAGGACGCAAGTCGTCGGAGGGCTGAACGTAGTCGCCGGCGCCTTTCAGCATTGCCTCGACGTCGTCATACCGTTGTTGCCAATCGCTGAGACTATGCATGGCGGCCCTCCTGACCGACTTTCGTCAATTTGGAGGCGAGCTTGCTCATGGCGTACTGGTAGCGGCTGGCGACGGTGTTGGGGGAGGCTTCGAGGATTTCGGAAATCTGCGCGAAGGTGAGCGATTCCCAAATCTTCAGGACGACGACTTCGGCTTGTTCCTGTGGGAGCGCACGAAGCGCCCGCCACACGGCGCGGTGGGTTTCTTCTTGTTCGAGTTCGTCGACGCGGCAGCGGGTGATCAGGTCGGTGAGCGTGGCGATGGCGCCCGAGCGGCGTTTGCGACGCAGGATCACCAGCGATTCGTTGCGGACCATCTGCAGTAGATAGGCCCAGGGGCTATCGGCGCCAGCGAGCAGGGCGGGGCGGTTAGCGACGCGGACGAGGGTCGCCTGGACGGCATCCTCGGCGTCATGCTGGTTGCGGGTGATGGTGACGCTGAACCGGACCAGACGCTGGGCGGTCAGATCGTACAACGCTCCAAGCGCATCGACGCCGGCGGCCGCTAAGCGGTCGGTGCAGTCGCGCACACGCTGAGAGAAGTCGTCCGAGGAGGCCATATGTCCCTTAAGATGCACGGTTGGAGGGCGATTGTCTAAGGAATTTCGAAAACTGGGAGAAATTTGGCGCGGCCTGGGCTGCTGGAGTTCTTAAGAATTGAACCGCCAAGGACGCTAAGGAATGCGGGGAGATTTACCGCGAAACACACGAAGCACACAAAAGGAGCCAGCATTGCTCTCCCCATTTTTAGTGTGCTTCGTGTGTTTCGTGGCAAAAAATGCATTTCCCTTGGCGCTCTTGGCGTCCTTGCCGGTTAATTCTTTGCGGCGCCGGCATGAGAAAATTGGAAGTTTCGCAGAACACGTTGCCGGCCGGGGCCGTACGGGTGGGGACTTGTCACGCGATGCTGGGCGGAGGGAGCCTTGTCGCATGTAGAGTCGGCGTCGGAGACGCCTCCCACATTTGAGCGATCTCATATCACGAGCGCTTACGCGACGGAAGCGTTTCTCTAGCTAAGAGTTGCGTAAAACTCTTTTCTTGTTTCTCCAATTTGACGGACCAGATTTGATTCCCGCGAGCGAATCAAAAGGATAAAGTGGTCGGCAGGCAATTGGCGTGCCCTCGTGGTATGCTGACGCCGCGTACTGTTCGAACACCGATGCGGATGGAGATGAAGGCGATGGGGCGATTCTCGCGTCTTGCTGCGCTAACGGTTTTGGCGGGGGCGTCTTCGGCGCCTTTCTTTTCAGTGCCACTGCGGGCGGCGGAGGTTGAGGAGAGCGCTGCCGCGACCGCTGAAGCGGCCGCCGCCGAAAGTGACGGCGGCGTGAAGGTGAGCGCGAAGGCGGTGAAGTATCACGACGTGTTGCGCAAGCGGCCTGAGCCGGGGTACTTGTTCGATCGCTTCTACAACACGTGGCTCGACGATTCGACCGCGGCCGACTTGCAGCAGTTCTTGACGGCGAAGGCGGCGGAATCGAAGGCGACCCCCGATCAGTTGCTGCTGGCGTTCTTCTTTGCCAAGCAGGGGGATGATGCACAGGCGCTCGAGGAATTCAACGCGGCGCTCGCCGCGAATCCGGGTAGCCCCGAGGCGCATTACCAGAAGGCCGTGATCGAGGCGCGGACGCTCGATTTCGATGCGGCCATCGCCGACTTGCAGAAAGCGCGGGAACTTAAGCCCGAAGCGAAGCTGCAGGTGCAGGTCGACAAGCTGCTGGGGCGACTGCTGGTGCGCAATCGCAAAGTTGACGACGCGCTTAAGGTGTGGAACGAACTTCTCGCGGCGAATCCGAAGGACGAAGAGCTTGCCGAGGATTTGATCGAACTCCACATCGACGAAGGGCTGTTCGAGCAAGCGGCGAAGCTCAACGAGACGCTGCTGGCGAAGACAAAGGATCCTTATCTCGCGGTGACGCGGCGGCTGCGGTTGGGCGATATCCACCAGCGCGGCGGTAAGCGGCCCGAAGCGCTCAAGGCGTATTCGACGGCGCTGGCCGACGTGGGGCATGAGAGCTGGCTGGAGCAGGAGATTCTCGCGCAGACCGAGCAGTTGTTCCGCCGCGAAGATAGCCTCGCACAGCTCAAGACCCACTACGACGAGTTGCTGAAAGAGCATCCGAAGCGGATTGCGCTCCATCGGCGGTACGCGCAGCTGCTCGTGCAACTGGGCGAGAACGAGCCGGCGATCGCGGCGTACAAGCAGATTTTGGATCTGACGCCGGGCAACCGCCCCAACCGCGAAGAGTACATCGAGGTGCTCGCGAAGATTGGCGACAAGAAAAAGGCGATCGAAGAACTAAAATCGCTGTGCGATCAGCACAAAGCCGACGGCGAGTTGAAGTTCCGCCTGGCGACGCTGCTGCAAGAAGATAAGCAGACCGACGCCGCGACGGCGCAAATTGCGGAGTACCTGAAGGCGTCTGACAAGAGCGAGTACGCCTACCTGCGGGCGGCGCGGCAATTGGAGCGCTTCGAGCGCAAAGATGCGGCGGCCGGCGTCTACAAGGAAATGGCTGAGACGTTCGCCGATTCGGCGTCGGCTCAGGAAGCGTATGCAGCGTTCTTGTACGCGACGGAAAAGAAAGACGAAGCCCTGGCGATTTGGAAGAAGTTGGCCGCGGGGGCGGAATTGAGCGAGTTGCTGCACGTGTCGCGGGCGCTGGCGACGCGCAACGAGAACGAGGCGGCGCTCAAGTTGCTGCAAGCTCGTGAGCAGGAGTTCGCCAAAGAGCCGCTCTACTTCAGCCAGTTGGCGACGACGGCGCTCGCGCTGAAGAAGCCGGAGCTCGCGTTGCCGTGGACGGAACGCCGCGTTGAGCTCGCGACGACGACCCCTGATTTGGAGTCGGCGCTCGACCAAGCGGTGGCAGCGGCCGATCGTTCGGACAAGATCGAGGACTCTGCCAAGCGATTGGCGGAGATGAAGCAACGGACGATTCAGCAGACGTGCTTGCTGGCTGAACTGCTGGAAGCGGCGGGCGACAGCGACGGCGCCGACGCGGCCTTGAAGGAAGCTGCGGAGAAGGGCGACCTGCTCGCAGTCAGCGAGCAGATTCGGCTGTTCAGCCAACGTCGCGACTGGACGGCGGCTGCCGATGCGACGCGGAAGTTGCTCGATCTGCCAGGCGGTCGCAAAAGCATTTATGTGCGGCGATTGGTGGAGCTGTGCCAGCGCGACTTCCAACTCGACGAAGCGCTCAAATGGATCGACGAGTGGAAGCGGCTGTCGCCCGGCAGCACGACGCCGTGGACGATGGAAGCGACCCTGCTGATGACGCAGGGGAAAGAAAACGATGCGATCGCGGTGCTGAAGTCGGCGGTGCAGAAGTTCGATGGCGCCGAGGATCTGCGGCTGCGTCTCGCGCAGGTTTACACGCAGACCGACCATTTGGCCGACGCTGAGCGGATTTACTGGCAGCTGTACGAGGAAACGGAAGACGTTCCCGGCAAGTTGCGCTGGACGCAGGAGCTGACGAAGTTGGCCGATCAGCAGGGGAAGCTAAGCCAACTTGTCGAGCAGTTTGAGGAGCGTCGGCAAAGTAATAGACAGTCGATTGTGCCGCTGCTCGCACTGTCGGAAGTTCATCGCACGGCCGACAACTACGAGGGACGCCGGCAGGCGCTCACCGCGGCGGCGAAGATCAAGCCGGATGATTTGGAACTACTCCACCACATTGCGCGGGTGGAAGAGCAAGAGGGCGATTGGAAGGCGGCAATCGCGACGCTCGAACGGGCGGCGCCGCTCGACAAGACGAATCGCACGAAGGAGCGGATCGCGAAGCTGCATCTCACCTTCGGCGATGCGGATGACGGGTTCGAGATTCTGTTCGAACTGGCCGACGCTGAGAAGGGCGATCCGCGGACGCTCGAAGCGATTGCCGACGCGATGTGCGGCATTCAGGAATGGGAGCGGGCAGCCGATTTCTTGTCGACGCGGATTAACGATCATCAGGGGGACTACCGGCTGCGATATCTGCTAGGCGTCGCGTGCGAGGAGGCGGGGCGTGAGAAAGATGCGGCGACGCACTTCCTCGCGCTGCTGGGCGATTACGAAGAGTTGCCCGACGTGGCGAAGAAGAACGCCCAACAGATTGCGTTGAATTCGCACTTCGATGAACTCGCGAAAATGGCTCCGCGCGACGCCGTGGAATTGCTGCAGGCTTCGCAGTACCGCTATCAGGCGTACATGCATCAACAGAATCGCGGGATGAACATGGCCTACTCGCTCTCGAGCGGCGGCCCGCAAGCGAAGATCCAGCTGCCGATGCGCGTCGAGCAATTGCGAACTTACGCGATTCCCCATTTGGTGACGATCGCCAAAGTTCAAGATGAAGATGGCGCTGCGGAGATTGCCCGCGGCATGAAGCAGCATGGCGTCAAGGGAGTCGAGCTGCTGTTGCGGCTCGATTTGAACCAGGGCGACATCATGTCGGAACTTCCAGCAGTGCTGGAGGATAACCCGGACGATGAAGCGGCGCTCGCGCTGGCGGTGCTCAATCAATTCGGGCGTCGCAACCCGCAGCTCGATCCGTTCGCTCCGAAGGTTGCCGAACGATTTGAGAAGAGCTATCCGCAGCTGGCGCTTCTGGGGGCGTTTCAGGCGGGACTCGCGAAAGAAGATGAGTTGGGGGCGGAGGGCGACGATGAGAAGGTCAAAGAGGCTGCGAATCTGCACTTCGATCTAGCGCTGAAGCTTGCCGAGTCGATTGATCAGCCGAATGCGATGACGGTGATGAGCATCGCGCTGGCGTTGTCAGGCCAGAATGGCAATCAGCAATCGGCTGTGATGCGCGAGAAGTATCATCAGCAGTTCTCGAAGCTGCTCATCGACTGGTATCCGGCGGTACAGAAGTCGAACCAGTATGGGTCGTGGGCTTTCATCTACGTCGTGGGGGCGCTGGCGCGCGGGGATGATCCGACCGCGTACATCGCTTTCATGGAAGATGAGCTGGACCGGTCGCGGAAAAAGGGAACGGTCAATCGAGGCCCTTCGCAGTTTTCGTATAGCCCGAATCAAGCGACGCTGCTGGCGCCGCTTGCTTTCCCGCCGCAGCAGTTGGCTGATTTCCCCTCTGAGCTGCTCGTCGTGCTGCAGACGCCCGATGCGAACAACCCCTACTCGTCGCTAACGTCGCGAGCCAACGTCGATCAATTCGATGCCGAGAAGGCCAAACCGTTAATCAAGAAGGTGCGCGACCCGATTTTGCGGCTGTTGCTGGCGAACCGGTTCGAGCAAAAGGAACTGACGGATTCGATCCTCAAGGAGTTACTCGAATCGAAGCAGCCGAGGCTCGATGCGTATCTGCTTGCCGCGGGGAAGGCGAGTTCTGAGGAAGATCATTTGCGAGCCGCCGAGCTGCTGAACAAAGCACGCTACTTGCCGATGCAGCGCGATCTGCGGGCGCAGGTCGATGCGGCGATCGTCGCGGCGGTTATCGCAGCGAAGGATGAGGGGAAGCTCAAGAAGGAAACGGCAGCCGCTCCGGCGGATGCCGAGGAAGAAAAGGCGAGGGCGGCTGACGCGACGAACGAGTCGCTGGTCGAGGCTGGGCGCGCGGCGTGCTTGCGGCTCCGCCAGTCGCGGCTCGATCCAAATCGTCGGGCCGAACTGATCGCCGCGATGGAGAATCTGGGACTGGAACGCGAGGCGGAAAAACTCGACAAGCTCGCGTCGACGCAGCCGTCGGCAAGCATGTCGCAATCTGCGGCCGTGATCTATTCGTCCGGCAGGGCGGCGTCGACGCCGCAAGATCGGATCAAGAAACTGCTCGACGAGGGGAAACGCGACGCGGCGCTGAAGCTGCTCGGCAACGACGTGTTGCAGCAGGCGCGGCAAGCGATTGCGAATCCGCAGAACGCCAGCTACATGCGCTACCAGTTCCAGCAGCTGAAAACCCGCGTTTCGTCGCTCGGACTGAACAAAGAGTTGCTCGAGTCCTTGGAGCCGGGCGAGAACGCGAGTCTGCAGAAGGTGATTGAATACGGCGTCGTGTGCGAAATGTTCGGCGAGTTGCAGAAGGCGCGGGCGACGTACGCAGCGGCAATTGAGAAGCGACCGAAGGACGATGCGCTCAGAATGCGCTTGGCGATGCTGCTCGTGAAGGAAGACGTCAAACTGGCGGAGGAGCAGCTCAAACAGCTGAAGCCGACGGCGAGCATGGTGATTGGGCAGAGCTTGGTGCAGGAGATGCAAGATTACGAGTCTCCGCTGGAGGATCGCATCGCGGCCGCGGAGTTGGCGGTGATTTATTTGAAGCAATTGTCGGGGCAGAAAAACGTCCAGACGAGCTGGAGCGACAGCTTCGTGCAAATGCTCTCGCAGCAGCTGCACACCAGGAACGGTTCTAATCTGCCGTCGGTGCTGCAGAAGACGAAAGAGAAGCCATCGGCGAGCGATGCGGCTAACGGCAAGCGTTCGAAATTGATCGAGCGGCGGAATGCCGCGCACGAAGCGTTCTGCCAGGAGATGTTGAAGACCGAGGGCAGCGCCCGCAACGGCTTTACCTATTTGCTCGGCGCCGCCGAAGCGCAAGGCAAAGTCGACGACGAAGCGTTTACGAAACGCGCCGTCGAGGTGTTGCGGAGCGAAGCAGAGCGGCGTTCCGGCAACCAAAATTGGAATGTCGTCGTCTACCGCAACAATGCGGCCGAGGACGTACGGTTGCGCTCGCCCGAGGAGTATTTGGTGCGGCGTGCAACGAAAACCGATTGGAAGCTGATCGACGACGATCTGCTGCCGGCGCTTGCCAAGGGGAACAACAAGCGAGCCGCCGAGGAGTTGGAGCGATACTCGAAGCTCTATCGCTGCCCGTCGGAGGAATTTGCAGCGAACGCCGCCGAGACGATGAAGCGAGCCAAGCCGAATATGCACATGCAAGACGATGGCGAAGATATCGCGATCGTTGTGGCGGCGTGGGAAGACCGGAAGCTCGTCGACGTGGACCTGCAGCCGGCTGTGATCGAGCGGTTGAAGCGAGTCGTACGCTCGCAAAACCATCATGAACCGCCGGCGGGGTTAATCGACTTCCTCGCGGCGACGCATCGCTTGCGTGGTTCAGCGGCGATGCGCAATGCCCTGGAGGAAGTGACGACGGTCTATCTGGGGCCGAAGGACAAACGCGAAGCATTCGTGGCGGCGAACAATCCGCAGAACGGCATTAGCTACGGATCTGCCTCGGGGCATGTTTACGTGTACGGGGAGTTGTTGTCGCGCCTGATGCAGCAGCAAGAAATTCTTCCCAGCGTCGTGCTCTACACGCAGTCGCTGCCGAGTTTCCGCAACTACAACAACATCGAGCACTACGCCTCGAGCGGGATGTCGAGTCTGGCCGGATTGCCGGCGGATAAACTGCTCGACGCACTGAAAGATTCCCCCTGGACAAGCGAACTTGAAGATTTTGAACCGCTGGTGGCCGGGGCGGGGCAACGAGGTGCGCCTTCGTGGCTTGAGTATTTCTTGAAGGAGGTTGGCGCCAACAAGGCACGCAAGGAAGCGATCGCGCCGAAGATCGCCGAACTTTACGCAAAGCAGCCGACGTTTGGCCTGGGGTTGATGGACGCGTATTTCAAGGGCAAGAAAGAGCTCATCGACTACTGCGGTGCGCATGTCGACGGTTTGGAAAAACTGGGCGAAGAGCAGCAAACTCGCATCGCCGCGACCATGATGGCGCTCATTGGTTACGACTTCGTCAAGCAGAAGGATTTGACGCCGGAGCAGACTGTCCTGCGCGATTGGCTGCAAGGGAGCAAGAAGCGGCAGTCGCAGTTGGTGCTCGCCAAATTGAAGAAGGCGAAGACGATCGAGGAGATCAGCCCGGAGAGCTACCAAGTGGGGCAAGTCGTTGGTCCGCAGATTGCGGAACTCGCAGAGGTTGATCGGGCCTCGGCGGTCGAGGCGTTCTTCCGAGTGGTGGAACTCGTGGAGGATGCGAAGAAGCGGAACCAATGGCACATCGGGCTGAGCGAGGGGCAGTCGCCGGCCAACTACGTCCTCTCGGGCGTGACCAATGAAACGGAAATTGGGCCGTTCAATCGGTATCCATTGGTGACGGCGATTTACCTGGGCGACAAGAAAGGGGTGATTGAATTTCAATCCAGTGAGAGATTCGGCGGAGTGCACACGCTCCATCAGGAGTTCAACAAGCTCGTTGAGGAGAAGAACAAAAAGAAGAAGCTAGCTCCGGTGGAAGCCGCGAAGCGGGTGCACGACGAATTGGGACGCGCCCTGAAAGACCAGCCGGCGTCGTTGTTCGCGGATGCGTATTGCGAGTTCTTGGATAAAAAAATTGAAGAGCCGAAGGATCTGCAGGCGATTCGCGAGTGGGCGCAGAAGAATATTGAAGAGGGGCCGTTCAAGGAGATGTCGCGCGAGTTCTGTGCAGCGGCATGCCTTGTCGAAGCCTCGCGGTTGGCGAAGAAGGCGAAGAAGGAGAAGGAGGCGCCGAAGGCCGACGCCGCTCCGACGGCCGAAGTGATGTTCTACCGAACGCACTACGACCGCCTCATCAACGACGTCAATTTGCCGCTGGCGTGGCGGCTGCACTTGGCAAAAATGCTGGCCAATTATGAGGGAGACCGTTTGCCGCCGGAGTTGGCGAAGTCGGTGCTCGCCGTGTACGGCGAGACGCTGAAAGCAGGCGTGCCGATCACCTACGATCAAAATCGGGATCTGTTGAAATGCCTAGCTAGTGCGTTTGGACGCGGGGAACTCGCTGATCAAGCGGAGGCTTGGCGGAACACTTGGGAGCAACGCTACCTGCGGCCGCGCGCTGCCGGCGCCAGTCCGTACGATAATCCGAATGAATTGAGCGACGCTGATTCCCTCTGCAGCCTGCTGACGATTTGTTTGGCCGCGAAGGATGAGGAACGCGTGAACCAATTGCTGCGACGCTACGATGGCGCCCTGCAGTCGACGCCGCGCGTCGTCGTCATTCTGCTGCGGGCGGAGAAGCCGGAATTGGCGGCGAGATTCTTGCGATCGCACTGGGCGACGTTCTCTCTCGATTGGCCTGAGCAGTCGGGAGTGGAGTACGACGACGCGATTGCAGGCCAGGTCGATCCATTGCTCGAAAAGTTGCAACGCGACGAGGAGAAGCTGTTTGCTCGGGCGCTTGTGGCGTCGCTGCCGGATCCAAAGCCAGCCGGTTCGGAGCAACAAGAAGAGCAGGGCGGCAAAGAGAAAGCCGCGGCCGAGGACAAAGCACCCGCAACGAACGAGCCGACGCCGCGCGATCAACGACTGATAAAGTTGGCGGAAGAGTTCAACGCAACAGCCAAGGGAGACGAAGGACTGCGGAGTCGCACGCTGGCGATTCTCGGTTCAAGTCAGCCGGCCAACGCCGTACTCCAGAAAGCGATCGCCGATCAGTACGCGAAGCTCACGCTGCCGACGTCCTTCCAGCAGGACGATCAGACCCGCTGGAAGCTCGACGTTGAATTGGCAAGACGCCACTTCGAAAACAGGTTCGCCGCAGGAGACGTGGCGGATTTTATTAGTGCGTTCGACCAGTTGACGGCGGCGATCGATGGTCAGCAGTCTTACGAAGCGGGCATGAAAGTCCAGCCGTTGATTGATTTCAGCTACGACGCCATTCTCGCCCATGGCGACAAACTTACCGCCGAGCAGAACGCAAAGCTGGGGCGATCCGTGCGGGCGTTCTTGAGCGATCAGGAGTACATCTACCTCAACAACTACCCGAAGTTCAACGCCGTGGTGCTGCTGACGCATGCCCGCGGCGGCAACGCTGAAGAATTGAAGGGGTGGTACAAGGGGCTTTCAAACAATTGCAAGAGCTGGGTGAAGAGTCATGGGGTGAACAACGAACTTTGGGAAGGGCTGCGGAAATCCTCGGGCGAACCGACGGCGGAGAACCTGCTGGAGCGGTTGGAAATGGTCGAAGCGATCGTGGCGATCGCGAACGACTTGGAATGGCTTAACTATCACCAGCAAGGGCCGCATCATCTTTCGGGCTTCGAGCAGAAATCGATCTACCGACAGATTGTCGATGCGAAGTTCATCAGCCGGGATGATCTCATTGCGTACGGAACCAAAGTTGATCCGATTCCCGATCGGCACTTCATGGTGAACGTAACGCTCGCCGAATGGCTGATCTCTCACAAGAAGTACAAAGAAGCGGCGGCGCTGTACGAAGCGGGATTCGCGAAAGCGCCCGAGTCGTGGAAGGTTCGACGGGCAGCTTGGAAGTTGCGGTCGGGCGCTGCATGGGCCAATGCGGGTGACATCGAGAAAGCGCAGACGCTAGCCAAAGAGGCGGAGGCGTTGAAATTGGAGCCGGCGGAGAAACAACGGCTGAAGAAGTTGACGGATCTGATCAAGAAAATGGAGGGCCAACCGGCTGAACCGAAGGGCGAAGCCGCCAAAGAGGCCGCCGACCCGGCGGAGGAGAAAAAGGCGGAGGCGGCGCCGGCAGCGGAGTCGACGCAACCGACGGCCGGTTTGCGGGTTGGGCCGACTGGGATGGTTGCTGTCACGCCACGGCGGCGGGGCGAAATTCCTGAAGATGGTCTGAAATTCGATTCGTCCCCGTTTCTCGTTCCAGTATAATGCCCACGCCGCGGGTGGAGGTCCGCTGCTGCGCTCGTGCAGCAACGGCGGCCTGCGGCGACGATCGGATTACTACTCGGCGTCCGGCCGGAAGACTTTTTCTACGGAGTAGAAGCGAATGTCTCCCCATGCCCCTGGTCCCATCGAACAGTTCGTCGCTTTCGTGCGGCGTCGCGTGAATCTCCACCTGCTGTGGACGACGCTCATTTGGACGGCGGCGGCCGGCGCCGGGTTGGTAACGGCGGTGAGCCTGGTCTATGTGCTGCAAGGTTACGCCGTGCCGGGCGGTTGGGTGGCTGCAACGCTGCTGGCCGCGGCGTGCGGCGGAGCGGCGGCGTGGTTCTGGCATCGGTTGAGCGATGAGCAAGCGGCGCAGTATGTCGACCGCTTCTATGGGCTGAAAGATTCGGTCGCTTCGTATCTGCACTTCACGCGGGAAGGGCGTCGCGACGGTTTTTATGAACTGCAGGCCAACTACACGCAGCGGCAAGTCGGCGAGTTGTCGCCCGAGGCGATCGCCTACCGCGCGCCGCGGCGCGGGTTGATGCTCGCCGCCGGGCTGACGGCCGTCGCACTGCCGCTGAGTCTGCGCGGGCCGAGCGATGAAGTGGTGCAGCGCCAGCAGCAAGAACAAGCGGTGCAGCTGGCGACGGAAACGTCGAACAAAGAACTGCTGGAGATGGTCGAGGAACTTCGCGAAGAAGTGAAGGACCCGTTCGAGAAGGAACTGGTCGATCCCGACAAGCTTCGCAAGATGGTCGAATCGCTTGAAGCGACCAAAGACCAGAAGGAAGCGTTGCGGCAATACGCCCAGCTGGAGCGCGAGCTGAACAAGGCGCGGATGGCGATCCAACGCAAGAAAGACGAGCAGCTGCTCGAAAAGGCGGCGGAGAAGCTGCAGGAAGACCGCGAGTCGAAGCAACTCGGCGAGCAACTCCAGCAGAAGAAGTACGACAAGGCGGCCGACGAACTCGCGTCGATGAAGACGGAGGCGAGCAAGCCGCTGTCGGAGCAACGTAAGCAACTTGCGAAGCTGAAGGCGGCGTCGCAGCGGATGGCCGCGGCGGCGAAGGCCAACAAGTCGGCGTCGCAGGGGAAGGAATCGAAGTCGGGCGAGCAATCGAATTCGAAGTCGGCCGCTGCAAAGGACGCCAAAGGCGGCAGCGGCGCCGCGGGCGAGAGCGGCGCGTCGTCGGGATCGTCGGGCGGGGAGCTGGGCGAGAATCTCGAAGAGCTGGCTGCATCGGTGCAGAAGCTCGACGAATCGCTCGCCGAAGCTGAACGCCAAGAACGCGAGACTGGCAAGTGCGACAGCAAGTCCCAATCGCAGTGCCAAGCGTGCCAGGCCTCGGTCGACAAGCAGCTGAGCAAGCTTTGCCAAGGCTTGTGCAAACTCGGCATTCGTCGCGAAGCCGACAAGAAGCTGTGCAAGCTCTGCGAAAAGTGCAGCAACTGCCAAAGCATGTGCAACGGGCTATGCCAATCGAATAGCCCGAACGCCGGCGGCAAGAAGGCAGGCAAGGGGACGAATACCGCTCGTCGTAACGCGACGGACGAACTCGTCGACAACAGCCAAACGACGCAACTGCAAGGGCAGAAGGGCGCCGGGCCGTCGCTCACGACGGTCGAGTCGGCCGACGAGGGCAGCGGCGTGTCGAATCGTCGCACGGCGGCCAAGCAGCGTGAGTTCAAGCGGCAGTTTGAATCGTTCGTCGAACGCGAAGACGTGCCTGCACAAGTTCGCGACGGCGTGAAGAATTACTTCCAGTTGATCCACCAGATGGAATCGACCCCCGCAGTCGAAGCCGAGGGAGACGCAGCAGAATGACGACAGCAGCAGTGGAAGCAGAGCAAGCGGCCGAGCAGTTCGTCACGACGTTCCGGCGGATCCGCGACGAGATGGGCAAGTTCATCGTCGGTCAGCAAGACATCGTCGAGCATGTGCTGCTCGCGGTGGTGAGCGGCGGACATGTGCTGCTTGAAGGCGTCCCGGGGCTCGGGAAGACGGCGCTCGTCAACACGCTAGCGCAGGCGCTTCATTTGAAGTTCCAGCGGATTCAGTTCACGCCGGACTTGTTGCCGGCCGACGTGGTGGGGACGCAGGTGCTCGTCGATCGCGGCGGGCACAAGTCGCTGGAGTTCCAACCGGGGCCGGTTTTCTGCAACGTGCTGTTGGCGGATGAAATCAATCGTGCGACGCCGAAGACGCAATCGGCGTTGCTGGAAACGATGCAAGAAAAATCGGTGACGGTCGCTGGCAAGACGCATCGGCTCGATTTACCGTTTTTCGTGCTCGCCACGCAGAACCCGATCGAGCAAGAAGGGACCTACCCGCTGCCGGAAGCGCAGCTCGATCGTTTTTTCTTCAAGCTGTTCGTTGAATTGCCGGGGCATGACGAGTTCGCCGAAATCTTGCGTCGGACTGGCGGAACCAAGTCGCCGACGATTGATCCCGTCGCCACAGGCGAAGAGATCTTGGCGATGGGCCGCACGTTGCGCGAAACGCCGATCGACGATGCGGTGCAGGATCATTTGATTCGCGTGGTGCGCGGTACGCACCCAAAGAGCGAAGACGCTCCGGCCGAGGTGCGGAAGTTCGTGCGGCATGGCGCTTCGCCGCGCGGCGCCCAGGCGATTCTCGCCGCGAGCCGAGGAAGAGCGCTGTTGGCAGGACGCTACCATGTGTCGCGCGAAGACGTCGATGCCGTGGCGATTCCCGCGTTGCGCCATCGGCTGATTCTGAGCTTCGAAGGCGAGGCGGAAGGGGTGAAGGCGGACGACCTGATCGAGAAGGTGATCGAGAAGGTCGATTGACTCGCCTTGGTGTGATCCTGCCGGTTCGCGTTGGACTCCCCCGCCTCTACCTGCCCCACTCCCTGCGCACATCAGGCGATGCTTACTGATCCCGCCTTCATCCGCCGTCTCGATTCGCTCTACCTGCTCGCGCGGAAGGTGCTGGGCGGCTCATTGCAAGCCGATCGCAAGACGCGGCAGCGCGGCACCGGGATCACGTTCGCCGACTACTCGGAGTACTACCACGGCGCCGATTATCGCGCGATCGATTGGCGGGTTTTCGCCCGATTTGAATCGCTCGTGATTAAGCTCTTCGAACTCGAAGAAGACGCGACGGTTTATCTGCTGGTCGATTCGAGTCGGTCGATGAACTCGAAGTACCTTTACGCACGCAAGTTGGCGGCGGCGCTGGGGTATATCGCGCTGCGAAGTCTCGATCGTCTGGCTGTTTATGGGCTCGCCGATCGGTTGAATCCGCTGCTCGATGTTTGCCGCGGCGGGGCGAAGACGATTGAGTTCTTGCGGGCGCTCGATCGGGCTGAGACGTTCGGCGGCGACACCGATTTTACCTCGTGTGCGCGTGTGTTTCAGGCGCGCCATCGGCGGCGGGGATTGGTGATCGTTGTCTCTGACTTCCTCTTCCCCAGCGGATTTGAGGAAGGGCTGCGATATTTGCAGTACCACAATCACGAAGTCTTCTGCCTGCAGGTGCAGGACGAACACGACGTCCGCTGTGATTGGAAGGGCGACCTCGAACTAGAGTGCGTCGAGACGGGCCAACGAAAGCGCGTGACCGTCACGCCCCGCGAGGCGCGGCGCTACGAACAAGCGGTCGCCGAGTGGAACGACGGGCTGCGGGCCTGCTGTGCGCGGACCGGCATCGGGCTGGCGTCGACGCTGACCGATCCGCCGTTTGAGTCGGTGATTCAAGACATCCTCCGTCGCGGAGGGCTCGTCGCATGAGTTTTCTGCAGCCGATGATGTTGTGGTCGCTGCTGGCGATCATCCCGCTGGCGGCGATCTATTTTCTGAAGGTCCGCCCGCAACGTCGGCCGACGACGGCCTACTTCCTGTGGGAGCGGATCTTTCAGGAGAAACGGGCGAGCAGTCTGTTACAGCGACTGCGCGACGTGCTGTCGCTGATCTTGATGGCGCTCGCCGCAGCGGCGGTTTGTTTTGCGCTCGCTCAGCCGGAGTGGAATGACGATCGTCAGGATCTTCTCATTGTCGTCGACAACAGTGCCTCGATGGGCGCGGACGGCGGCGGGGCGACGCGGCTCGACGAAGCGAAGCGACTCGCGGCGGGGCTGATCGAGGGGCTCAACGGTTCGCAACGCGCGGCGGTGGCGACGATTGGCCGGAATCTTACTTACCGCTCACATCTCACGGGCAATCCTCGCGAGTTGCTGAACGCCGTTGAGCAGATTGAAACGGCGCCGGAGACGCTGGCCGACAGTGCGCTCGCCGAGTTGGCCGAAGCAGGAGCGGCGAGCGACCGTCGCCGGATCTTGCTCGTGAGTGACGGCGCTTACGCCCCTGAACGGCTGGCGAAAGGGATCGAGTTGTTCAAGGTTGGCGATCCGACGGAGAACATCGGCCTCGTGGCGGCCGACTTGGCGTATCTGCCAGGCGGCGACAATCGGCTGGGCGTCTACTTCCAAACGGCGTCGACGTTCAGCGAGCCGCAAGAGTGCGACCTCACGTTGTCGCACGTTGGCGACGACGGGCAGGAGCAACTGCTGAAAGTGATTCCGCTGGAAGTGGCGCCGGGCGTCAATCCGCCGGAGCGCTTTACGTTGGAAGACGCCCCGGCGGGGCGTTGGATTGCGCGGATTGATCGCGACGACGCGCTCGCCGCTGATAACGTCGCGTATCTTGCCGTTCGCAAGCCGAAGCCGATCGACGTCGCCGTGGAATCGAGTGATCGATTCTTTCTGGAGAACAGCGTGGTCGCCTTCTCGGGGGACGATGCGCTGTTGAAACTCGTCGAAGATGGCGGCGCGGTGACGGTGGGGAAGTCGATTTCTCCCGACGCTTCGCTGGCGGTGATCTTTCAGCCTGATGGCGAATCGCCCTGGTGGAGCGAACTCGGCGACGAAGTAGAAGTCGGCGCTCCGCGCGTGTTGCATCCGGAGCATGCCGCCTTGGCTCACGTCGATGCGGCGACGATTCCGTTCGTCGGCGCTCGGCAACTGACGCCGGCGCCGGGAGCGCACGTGCTCGTGGCCGATGATTCCGGCCTGCCGCTCATTTATGTTGCGCGCCGCGATGGGCGCTCGGCGATCGTCGTGAATCTCGATCCGGTCAACGCCGAGTTCTACTTCAGCGCTTGGTTTCCCGTGCTAGTTCACTCGGCGGTGACGCACTTAGTGGGTCGCGAAACGCCGCTCGCTGCGAGTTATCGGCCGGGCGAAAAGATCCCGACGCTTGCGGCGTCGGAAGATGCGGAGACGACGCTCGTCGACGCCGCGGGCAAGTCGACGGCGGCAGCGGGCAAGTGGCGTGATTTACCTTCGAGCGCCGGCTTCTACCGATTGAAAAACGCCTCGGGCGATTGGGACGTCGGCGCCAGTTTGCTGTCGGAGCAGGAGTCGCTCATCGACGGAGCCAAAGTAGTCGACTCACGGAAGCCGATTAGCCAAGGCAGTTCGCCGGTTCATTGGCTCACGCTGCTGGCGATCTTCGTGCTGACGGGCGAATCGATTCTCTACCATCGGCGAAAGGTGGGCTAAGCCGATGATTGAGTTCGTCTCTTGGCAGCCGTTGGTGTGGCTCGTCGCGATCGCGGCGCTCGCGATCACGCTGCGTTACACGCTCGTCGATCGTCCGCGGCTGCTGCTATGGGCGTCGACCGGATTGCGGGCTGCGGCGATTTTGTTTTTGATTCTCGCTCTGTGCCGGCCGTTCATCGGCGACGAGGGGGATGACGCCCATGTGCTATTTTTGGTCGACGTGTCGCAGTCGGTTGATCTCAAGCAAATCCCGGCGGCGTGCGATCAGATCGATCAGTGGATCGAAGGCTTGCGGAGCGGTGACAGTTGGTCGCTGTTCGCGCTCGGCAACGGCGTGCGCGAGTTCAAGACGACCGCAGAGTTGCGGGAAACGACTGGCAAGTGGCAGTCGGGCGTCGCAGACGATGAGTTTCGCAGCGCCACGCAATTGGCCGAATCGATTTTGGCGACACGAGCCGCTTTCGCCGCCGGTAAAACGAGCCGGATGGTGCTGCTGACCGACGGCCAGGAAACCGACGGCGATCTGGCCGACGCGCTCGCGCAAGCGGAAGAGGAGGGAATCGACGTTCGTCGCCATCCGCTGGCCGGCATTAGCGACGCGGAGGCTTCGGTTGTTTCGATTGAGCCTTCGTCGCGACAAGCGTTTTACGGTGAAGTGTCGCGGATCGGCGTCACGCTGGCAGCGAATGCGCCAATCAAGGGCAACCTGCGGCTTGTTCACAAAGGCGTCGCCGTCCAACAGCGCGACGTTCAACTGACGGCCGACAAGCAGCAGACGGTGTTCTTCGACGTCGACATGACGACGCCGGGCGCCAGCGTGTGGACGGCGGAACTGTTGCCTGAGGAAGACCGCTTCGTCGTCAACAATCAGGCGGCTTGCACGATCACGGTGCATGGCCGGCCGCGGGTGCTGGCGATCCATCGCGAGCCGCGCGAAATGCGGCCGATTGCTCGTGCGCTCACCGAGCAGGAGATCGAACTGGAAGTGCGCGGGGAGCATGGGCTACCGACGTCGCTGGAAGAGATGGCGGCGTTCGATTGCATCATGCTGGCCGATATGCCGGCGACCGCGATGTCGCCAAGGCAAATGCAAATGCTCAAGCAGTACGTCGTCGATCTCGGCGGCGGGCTGATGATGCTCGGGTCGGAGAACAGCTTTGGTTTGGGCGGTTACTACAAGACGCCGGTCGAGGAAGTGCTGCCGCTGATCTCGCGATACGAGAAGGAGAAGGAAAAACCATCGCTGGCGATGGTATTGGTGATCGATAAATCGGGGTCGATGGAAGGCCAGCCGATTCAACTGGCGCGGCAGGCGGCGAAAGCGGCGGTCGAGTTGCTCAGCCCGCGTGATTCGATTGCGGTCGTCGGGTTTGATCATGAGTCGCAATTGATCTGCGAAATGACGAGTGCGGGGGACGTCGAATCGGTCCAGGCGGCCATCGACTCGCTGCAAGCGGGCGGCGGTACCTACATGTATCCAGCGATGGTCGAAGCGAAGGAAATGCTGGAGGCGACGCCTGCGAAGATCCGCCACATGATTTGTCTTGGCGACGGCCAGACGCAACCTGCCGACCACGAGGCGCTCGCCGAGGAAATGGCCGACGAGGGGATTACGGTGTCGACAGTCGCCCTTGGGGCCGCCGACACGCAGCTACTCGCATCGATCGCCGAGATTGGCCGCGGCCGCTTCTACCAAACCGACGATCCGAACAACGTGCCGCAGATCTTCACAAAGGAGACGATGCAGGCGACGAAGTCGGCGATCAAGGAAGATCTCTACGGCAGCGTGAAGACGAGCGATCATCCGTCGCTGAGCGGTTATGAAGATTCGGAGTTGCCGTTCACGCTCGGCTATGTGATGACGGAAGCGAAGCCGACCGCGCAGATGTTGCTCGCCGCTGAGACGGGCGATCCGCTGTTGGCGATCGGCCGCTACGGCCTCGGTACGGGTTTCGCCTATACCAGCGACCTTACGGAGAAGTGGGGGGGCGAGTGGCTGGCGTGGGATGGCTGCGGCAAGTTTTGGGCGCAAATGATTCGCAGTGTTTTGCGTCACAACGAAAGCGAAGGGGTCGAGATCACCGAACGCCGCGAAGGGGACCGCTGGACGGTCGACGTCCGCCGCACCGATCCGAGCGGGGCGCCGATGAACGGCGTGAAGTGGGATGCGGCGCTGATCGACGCCGAAGGGCTAGGCAGTGAGATCAAGATGCGCGAAGTTGGCCTGGGTCGCTATCAAGCAAGCGTGCCGTTGGAGAATCGCCAGAATATCTCGCTACGGGTGCGAGACGCCGACCACGACAAGATGTCGCTCCTCCATTGGCATCGGCCCTATCCGAACGAATATCGGCTGATGCAAGAAACGCCGCCGTCTCTCGCCGCACTGCCGCTGGCGGCGACGCACACGGTCATCGATGAACTGCAGCCGGTGGTACGGCAGCGGTCGATCGTGCATTACGCCTACTTCGCAGCGCTGGCGTGCATGTTGGGCGGCATCTTGTTGCGGCGGGTGTAGCCGTAGTTGCCTTCCGCTATCCATCGCGCGAAGGGACTGCCTTGAACGGTGCGCGGCGTGGTCAGAGCGTCGCGTCTACTTCGCGTCGGCTTCGATTCGCTCACGCGATTCGCGTTGCAGCTCAAAATAGTGGTCAGCTCGAACGAACTCGATCTGCGGGTTTTGGCGCTCGAACTCGTTCATCAGCTCGACCAACCGCTCCGGCTGCAGCGGGCTCCAGATATCTGCTTGATAGGCGGCAAAGCGAGGCGAAGTGCCGTCAAGTTTCGCATGTTCAGCTTCGATCGAACGCTGCAGATCGTCGTAGGAGCCAGCGTAAGGGATGATCAGCTTTTCAAAGCGAAGGCCGTTCTTTGCCACGCTTGATGCGACGGTAGGATCGTCCTTAAAGTTTTGCACCGTGACGCCGAGGAGTTCAGGGCAATTGGCGGCGAAGGATTGCCGCTGCATCGCGGTGAGATCGTCCCAGACCGTGACGACGCGCAGCCCGGTTCGCTGCAGATAGCGCGACGTTAGCTTCGTGTACGCGTCCATTCTTGCTTCGTCGTTCAGCGTGCTGCCGAGCGGCGCTCCAGGTTCGAGGAGCGTGTTGACCGGCATCGTGTAGCCCATGCCGGATGGGCCGCAGACGAAACAGTCGTTCGGCGTCGCCGTCGAATAATAGTAGTTCAAAATTCCCGGTGCGACGTCGACGAGGCCGGGAGCAATCGTCCAATTCAGCGGCTGCTGTCCGCGCACAGCGGCCGAGCGGTCCCACTTGCGGCGCATCGCATGTTGGACGTACTGGATGTTGTCGCCATCGCTCAGGAAGAGGGCGACGTAGAGTTTGTTTTCCAGCTCAGGAGTTTTGGGCGTCGGCGGAATTTGAATCTCGTGCGATCCGCCGGCGAACACCGTGGCGTTCATGAAGTGGTCGGACGGCATCGTGCCAATGCCATACCGCGTGGCGGTCGTGACGCCGGAGCGTTCGGTAGCGTGCCAGCCAAGGATCACGGCGTTGCCGACTGGCATGTCGGCCAAAAATTTCCCGAACAGTTCGCGCTCGCCGGGAATGCGGGCATCGAGCCAGAGGGCTGCGGCTCCGCACGCTGCAGCGAGATCGCGCGTGTGATGATAGTCGCCGCCGCGGCCTTCGGGACGTGCGCTTACAATGAAACGCTTCTCGCACAACGGCCAGTACGCGTCGTAGAGGTGCTTGTAAGTTTCGACCGGACCAGCGAACGTCAGCGACGTTAGATCTTCTAGCAACGGCAAAGAAATGCCGCGTTCTTGCAGCTTGCCGTAAACTTCTCGCGTGACAGGCAACGCCTTTCGCAACGCGGCGACCGTTGCGGCAAGATTTCTCATGTGGGGGTTGAGTTCGGCATCGTACAAGACGACGCCCGCGACTTCCCCCGCGAAGTCAGCGATCAACGAGTACTTGTCGCTCTCGCTGATTGGCTGGGCGAGCTCTACCCCGACAGTTGGCGTATAGAACCAAGTTTCGGGGCCTTCTTCGCTTCGACGATTCAGCAGCGCGATGCGAGGTTGACGGCGATTGGCGTGGCCGACGAGCGCGGAGAATGTGAGTTGCTCGTCATGGGTAAGAATTCCGACGTCGATCGTTTCGAGAATATTTGCAGGGGCTGGGAGACGAGGGAGCGCCTGACCTTGCGGCCAGTAAATCACCCCGGGCTGTTCCGCCGCTGCGTGCGTCGCAATCGCTAGGCAAGTCGCGGTCAGGAGGATCCGTGCGATCAATTTCGGTCGCTGCAATGTCGGCATTTTAGAAGAGATACGGAGCTCTCTCCTGCGTTCGTTGTAGAGCATTTTTGCAGGATTCTCTCAGCAGGATTTGTTTTTGCGCCCCGACGGCCGTCCGCTTCGGACGAACAGCCTGATGGAGAAAAGGGCGTGCGCCTCACGCCAGTGGGGATGTTGGCCGATCGCGTTCTTTTTCCGTGGAACCGCCCGAACACGCCGCCGCACTAATTGGCGAGTCGCACGACGAGCTGGCTGGGAGACGTCTCAAGAGTTCGAGCGCATCCCGGAAATCTAAAAATACGCGATTACCGCGTGGCGTGGCAACCATCGCGCCGGACTGGTGCGAGCGATGAGACTGCCGATGCCGCCGCGAACCGCTCGTCTATTGACGGGTCGCCGGTGCGGAAGCTCGCAGAACGGAGGAGAAATTACCGGCAAAACTGTTGATCTGCGTACGCAAATCAGCATGCGAACGAGGCCGCCAATGGCGGCGGCGGTAGGCTCTTACGCAGTCGGCGGCGGCTTACCGAAATTTGTCGCCAGCCGTCGCGATTAATTGGCTGCGTTCACGTCATCGCCCGCGCTCGTGCTGAGCGATCTCCAGACGAAGCGGTCGGTGTCGTCGCTGTAAAAGCCAGTCGAGCCATCAGCACGCGTCGCGGTTACGCCGCCGGCGTGAAAGCTTCTGGCCGAGCGGTTGATGTCGTCGGGGATCCGAGTGTTGACGACGGCGTGATCGGGGTAGCGGGTGTCGTCGCAGACGATGCCAACATTGGTGGGGCACTTCCATTCGATGACGTCCGGCGTCGAACTATTCGGCGGCCAGAGCGCACTGAAGCCATGGCTGCCACGGCCGATCGAAATGTCGCCCATCGAACCGAACCAATCATTGCCTGAGCCGGAGATTTCTCCCTTGCTTTTGATCAACTCCGAGAACATCAGCGTATTGCTGGTGCCGTCGGTGACTTCCTTCAAGCCGATCGAACGGCCGTAGCCGAATGGGGCGCCGCCGAATTCGACGCGTTCGCGCACGGGCACGATGACCACCGCCGCTTGGCCGGTTCCCGTGTTGCCGAGATTAGCGACATAATTGTAGTAGTAGCGATTCAATGCGTCGTTGTTGTTGGCCGGATTGCCGTCGCCCGGTTGATTGTAAATATGATCTTGCTGGTCCGAGGGGCAGTCGAACATGGGGACGTAGAATGCGCGAGCTTGTTCGTGGTGTGCACCGAGGTACGGCTTCTTCATGTCGAAGCCTTTGAACGCGGCGTCTCCTTCCATGTAGGGGAGGATGAACACGAACCAGGTGTAATCGTCGTACCAAGTGTTGCCGCCGCGAGACTGCCCAACGGCGTTGTTTGTGCCTTTCGGTAGCTCGCGAAAAGCGGACTCGTAATTCAACGTCCCAAGTGAAATCTGCCTGCCGTTGTTCATGCACGATGAACGGCGGGCTGCTTCTCGAGCCGCCTGCACTGCCGGCAAGAGGAGAGCGACCAAGACGCCGATGATGGCGATCACGACCAGCAGTTCGACGAGCGTGAAGGCGTTTCGGCGGCGCATGGGCTTACCCGCGCGGCCCGAGTGATTTGCTGAGCCCCGCTTGCCGAAGCCGCGTTCGAGGGAAAGTGAATCAGTGCGAAGAGCAGCATGGAACGTCATGCGAAGGTCTCCAACGAAGCGACGACTGCCTGGGGTAATGAGCGAACATACGAGGGCTGCGGAATCGCGAGGGACGCGGAGATCTCGCGTTCGACGCCCTCTTTCAGGATTTGCTGCGGGATCGTATTCTTGCGCTCTGGTTCTGGATCGCCGCCGGGGCCGGGAATCGATTTACCAGTGAGCACAGAACCGGAAAATGTGAAGACGTTTGCACCAATCGGCACGTCGGCCAGTTGGTAATTTCCCTCGATGATCACTGCGGAGCCTCCGTTGCCGGCCGCGGAGGCCAGGGGGCGGTAAGTGATCTTGCCCGTTTGGAGCAGCTCACCATTCACCTTCACCGTTCCCGAGACGCCGACGCCTGCGCTACCCCCGCATCCCACGCAGGTGACTACGGCGGCCACGACGAGGAGCAACGGCGCGGCTGCCCGCGATATCGAATAGCAATGTCTGCCCATGGAAATGTAAAGCGAACTGGGTGCCGAATACGGCTTCCAATGAATGTGAGAGCCGTGACAAGTCTGATGAGAATGCCGATTAGCGTGATTAGTCAGCTTACCCGAAACTTCAACCTGTGCAATAGATTGTTTCCAGGTTTGTCTGGCGGTTGGTCGTTTGAGGGGAATGTACCAGCAGTTCCCATCGCGTTTTCAGCCGAATTTGCTGGTTCTGGGCAATCTCGCGTCGTGAGTTAGATAAGAGTCGAGAATTTGCTATTCGCGTGTGCCCACAGCTCTTCTTTAAAAAGTTTCCAAGTCACTTGCAGGTTTTTGGTGTTTGTTTATCATCTTACTTGCGGGAGTAATCGGTAAAGTCGCTCTAACTTGTACCGATGCTCGCCGCAGAGACTTGTCAGGTTTTCTGAGTAATGACTTCGCACGGAAGTCCTCGGAAGTGACGCCCGTTCTGGGCGGACGGCCGAGGCGGCGGCGTGAGTGGCGTTCGCTAAAGAGCTGGCGCTATTCGACGGAACGATCGCAACAACTCCGCTTCCTCAAATTGAGCAGCGTCAATCTTGGCTGCGATAACGCGATGGAGCCTTCACAAAGCTTCACGCGTTCAGCGGTCTGGTTGCGATTGTTGCGGAAAAGGCGACGTGCGACTGAGACGAACGTTAGATGCGCGCAGCGCGCTATCGCTGAGCGTGATTCAAACACAGGTGGCTTCCTCTTCTACGATTCGACACAGAATGGAAGGTTTTGTGCTATGAGGCTGCAAGCGAGTCGGCTGGCAGCGCTTTTGATCGCCGGATTGACGGCGGTTAGCGCTCGAGGCCAAACAAACGTCAATTGGCAGGGCGGACCGTCCAACAACAATTGGACGACCGTTTCAAATTGGAGCACGGGCGCGTTGCCGACAGGCTCTTTCGATGAGGTGGCCAACATCTCCAATGGCGGCACGGTGATCGTTAATTCGAATCTCGCCGCGATTACGCCGCCCGATGGTCCGGCTGGCGCCGTGAATGTGACGAACAATTCGCGACTCAGCGTCACCGGATCGGGCGCATTCGTGCTGGACGATAGCGGTCCCAACGTGAATGGAACCGCGACGTTCTCGGGCGGCGGCACGCTCGCGCTGACCGGCGCCGCTGCTTCCTTCTCCGCTCAAACCGCCTCGTTCGCTGGCGGCGGCGTCTACGCTCCGGCGATCAACGGGGCGAGCCACGGCCTCGTTTCGGTGAATGGCACGCTTAACTTGAATGGCGGAACATTGCGTCCGTCGTTTGGGTTTACGCCGAGCGTACCGCAAGGTTGGGTGTTGGCTGATGCAGTGAGTATCGACGGTGCACTCGCGCTTGATACTTCGGCGGCAGGGCTGGCATTTGGCCGGCGACTGGAAACTTCCGTGGTGAATGGCGGGGCGCATGGGCGTCAGTTGCGGCTCGATTTGAAGGCTGTATTGGGACTGACCGTCAACGCCGACACTGGCGCCGCAACGTTGTCGAGTCCTACAGGTGCAGCAATTACCTTTACCGGCTACGGGATTAGCGGTCCGGCCGGTTCGCTGAAGCCGGCCACGTGGTCGTCGCTCACGACCCAACTCGGGGGCGGTTGGAACGTTGCCGGCACGCCGTCGACTTCAAGCCTCAACGAGTTGGGCGGGCCCGTTCCTCCGGGCAATACGACTCAAGCGAACCTCACGCTTTCCTCTGGGACGCGGTCGCTTGGTACGCCGTTCGATCCCGCGTCGCTGCCATTCGGGGTCGCACCGTCGCTGCAGTTTCAGTACGTCAACGCGGCGGGGCAGGTCGTCGTTGGTGATGTGCAGTACACCGGGCTCAAGGCTGTCAACTCGCTGCTGCTCACGGTCGATCCGACTTCGGGCCAAGCGAAGCTGACGAACAGCTCGCAAACCACGATCAGCCTGCAAGGCTATTCGATCTTGTCGGCGAGCGGCTCGCTCAAGCCGGCGAACGGCAGTTGGAATAGCTTGCAGGATCAGGGGCGTCCCGGCGTCGATGAAGCCAACGCCACGTCGACCCATCTCTCCGAGTTGATTCCGCTGAAGGCGAACAGCATCACGCTGACGCCGGGGCAATCGTTTGCGATGGGCGGGTTGTTCAACGCCGCCGGAACCCGCGACTTGAAGTTGCAGTTCCAGTATGCCGCTCCGCTGGCCGGCGATTTCAACAACGATGGATCGGTCAATCAGGCGGACCTGACGGTTTGGAAGAGCCAGTTCGGCACGACGCTCACGGGCGCTGACTTCCTGACTTGGCAGCGTAATTTCGGCGCCACGTCTTCTGCGGCTGGGACGGCGATCGCGAACGGAGTGGTGAAGTACGAGACGATTGCCTCGCTGGCAGCTGCCTCGGCAGTTCCGGAGCCGAGCGGTCTCGCGTTGCTCGCCCTGGGCGCGGTCGCGATGGTCGCCAACCGGCGGCGAGCGTCCGCTCTTACCGTGACTTCTGTTCGCTAATCGCCGTGACGACGGCGTTCACCAACAGCATTAATTAATACATAACTGCCAAATAAGGAAATCTTGCAATGAATCGTTCTTACTGCATTGCTGCCGCAACGCTTGCCGTGGCCCTCGTCGCTTCGACGAGCCGTGCCACCACGGTGATCAACATCGATTTCGGTTTGCAGGGAGATCATCCCGGCGGAGTCGTGAGTGCGCCATACACTGGCGCCGGCGCTGCCTTCGATCCGACCGGCGGGACGACGTGGAACCCGGTGATTGTCGTCGATAACAACGCATTCCAAGGGCCTCCCGGCGAATTCGGTTGGTGGACGGCCGACGTCACGAAGCCAAACCTGTTGAACTCGCAGGGGGCGGCGACCTCGATTGGCGTCACGCTCACTGCGGATGCCGCGAACGGCACCGGTGCGTTCGGCATTCTGCAGGGATCGCCGAACCTGGGCGCGGTCGCAACGAATGCCGTCGATCTGATGCGCGACTATGTGATTGGCTTCAATGTGCCGCAGAAGGTTGAGCTCACTGGTTTCGCTCCCAACACGCAAGTCGACCTCTACTTATACGGTGCGGGCGACACGAGCAACCGCGACACGCAGTTCACCGTGGTCGACGTCAATGGTTCGCACTCGGCAACGACGACGGGAACCATCACGGGCGATGGGAACAATCCTGTCACTCATACGCTGACGCTCGGCGGCGATTATGTCGTGCTGCCCGCGGTCATCGCGGATGGCACGGGCAAGATCACGATCAACTACTTCCATGGCGCTGGATCGAACGAGGCTCCGTTCAACGGCCTCCAGGCGGTCTTCGGCGTGTTGCCGGGCGACGTGAACGGCGACAATCTCGTCAACATGACGGACTACCAGCTCATTCGCAGCAACTTCCAGGCGACGGGAGCGACCCGCGCTCTCGGCGACTTGACTGGCCCGCAAGGCGGCAACGTCGGCGACGGCGTCGTCGATTTCTACGATTTCGCCCAGTGGCAGCAGCATTTTCCGTCGGCGACCACCGCACTCGACGTCGTGCCGGAGCCCGCTGGAATCGCGCTGGCTGTGATCGCTGTGGGCGGAGTGGTTCAACTTCGCCGTCGGCAGCGTGCGGCGGCGCGTGCCTAACGCGCGAGGCGAGGTGCGGCGACTTCGTAGTGGAAGTCGCCGCCGTGAGCAGGCGAATTTAGCGTTCTATCTCTTTCTCGGTTTCTCATCAGAGGGGTCTCATGAAACGACATCTTTTGGCATGTGGAGCGTCGCTGGCACTACTCGCGACTGCAGCAAACGTCCAAGCGGCGGTGGTGAACATCGACTTCGGTCTCCATCCCGATCACCCTACCGGGCCAACGAGCGTGTTGTACACCGGTACGGCGGCCGCGCCCGACGCGGGAACCGTTTGGAATGGCGTCCAAGTGACCGACAACAACGCATTTCACGGGCCTCCCGGTGAATTCGGTTGGTGGTCGGCCAGCGTGAGCCAGTCAAACTTATTGAGCTCAACCGGCGCACCGACGCCGATCGGAGTAAATGTCGTCGGCGTCGGCGAGCCGAACACGGGGGCTTTTGCCATCTTGGAGGGTTCGCCCAACTTGGGCGCCGTCGCCACCGATGCCGTTGGCCTGATGCGCGACTATCTCATCGGCTTCAACGAACCGCGGTTCGTGAACTTGAGCGGCTTCGCCCCCGGCACGTCGGTGGATCTGTACTTGTACGGTGCTGGCGACACGAGCAATCGCGACACGATGTTTTCGGTGACCGACGTCAACGGAACGCATACGGCGACGACGACGGGGACGATCACCGGCGACGGCAACAATCCGGTGACTCATACGCTGACGTTGGGCGGCGACTATGTCATTCTCAATGGCATTCTGGCCGATGCGAATGGTGGGATCTCGATTTCATACTTGCACGGCGCTGGGTCGGGCGAAGGTCCATTTAACGGGCTGCAGGCCGTGTACAACAACGTCCCGGAACCAACATCGCTTGGATTGGCGGGGGCGGGACTCTGCGCGCTTCTGCTGCGGAGACGCAGGTAACCCGCGGTGCGCGGCCCAGCCTTGAGAAGTGGGCTGGGCCGCGCCTAATTTTTCACAGCAACGATAGTACCGCCAGGGACAGGCGAGCGAACGGAACAGAAGCGGCCGCCCGGAAGAACGGGCCACGCGCCGCGGCAGGGCAGAAGAGGTAAGAATGCGTTCGTGGTTTCGTAGAGGCGTCCTGGCGTGCGCGGCAGTCAGCGGAATGGTACACGGCAACGCTGTGACGGCTGCCGAACTGTACAACGAGCAGTATCGACCCCAGTTCCACTTCAGCGCGAAACAAGGCTGGTTGAACGATCCCAATGGTCTCGTGTACTTCGAAGGGAAGTATCACCTTTTCTACCAGCACAACCCGTTTGGAACGGGTTGGGGCAATATGTCGTGGGGACACGCCACGAGTCCCGACCTGATCCATTGGACGGAGAAGTCGCCTGCGATTGTCGGCGATCCAACGGGAGTGAAATTCAGCGGCACGGCGAATATCGATTACGCCAATACCGCCGGGCTGCAAGTCGGCAATACGCCGACGATGCTGCTACACTACACCTCGGTCGGCTCGTTCGATCAGCGAATGGCGTACAGCAACGACGGCGGGAATAGCTTCCGTTACTACAGCGGTAATCCAATTCTGCCCGCGACGCCCAACAAGGACGACCGCGATCCGCAGGTTTTCTGGCACGAAGCGTCCAACAAATGGGTGCAGGCGCTGTGGGTGGCCGAGACGAACACTCGGCCGTCGGGCATCGCTTTCTACGGCTCGCCCGACATGAAGAACTGGTCGTACCTCAGCGAAACTCCAGGCTACTTCGAGTGTCCTGACATTTTTGAGTTGGCCGTCGACGGCAACTCGAACAATAAGCGATGGGTCCTCTACGGCGCCGACGGCAAGTATCAGGTGGGTCAATTCAATGGGACGGCGTTTGTTCCTGACGCGCCGTCGCAAGGTAAGCTGACGCAAGACTACGGCGCCAACTTTTACGCCGCGCAGTCCTGGCACAACGTGCCGGCGAGCGATGGTCGCCGCATTCAGGTCGCGTGGATGAATGGCGCCAGCTATCCCGGCATGCCGTTCAACCAGCAAATGAGTTTCCCGGTGGAACTCACCCTGCACAGCACCGCGAACGGCATCCAGATGTATCGCGAGCCGATTGCGGAGATCGCTTCGCTGCACGGGGCCGAGCATGCGGTCAACAACACGACGCTCAGGCCGGGAACGAACCCGTTGGCTGGTCTCGCTGGAGAACAGTTTCACATTTCGACGGAAATCGAACTCGGCACATCGTCGTCATTTGGCTTCAACATCCGGGGCACGCAAGTTAATTACAGCGTGGCGACGCAGACGCTATCGGTGTTGGGGCGGACGGCGCCGCTCGCGCCGATCAATGGCCGCATCAGCCTGGAGCTGCTGCTTGATCGGTCATCGTTGGAAGTGTTCGGCAACAGCGGCGCGGTTTCGTTGACGAGCGGTTTCCTGCCTGCGGCAAGCAATCAGCAGATCGGCATGTTCGCCACGGGGGGGAACGCACGGATCGTGTCGCTGTCGGCGTTCGAACTCAATTCGGCGTGGCCGGCGCAGCAGCCCGCCGCTCCGCAAGGGCTGATCGGCAAATGGAATTTCAACGAGCCGTCGCTGGCCGCGGGTTTCGTTGACAAAGCGGGCAACGACCTGGTGTTGTCGAACTCCGGGATCGCATCCGGTGGAAGCGGCGTCGCAGGCAATGGCGCGAACCTCGACAACAGCGGCGACTATGCTTTCGTCCCCGACAACTCGCTGTTGAATGCCGACAGTATGAGCGTCTCGCTCTGGTTTCGTCCCGACGCAGCCGGGCAGAGCGCCAACATCGTCAATAAGTCGCGAGCGAGTGCGGGGAATTCTTGGGGACTTGAACAACTGGCCGACGGTCGCCTCAAGTTCCTGGTGTCGACTGAAAATGGCGGGTCGACGGCGATTGTCACGCAACAAGCCGTAGCGATCAACGACTGGCATCATGCAGTCGCATCGTACGATGCTGAACTTGGTCGACTGGAGCTATTCGTCGATGGCAAGCTCGCGGCGGCTGGCGAAGGCGCGGTGAACGGGCCGATTGCGTACGACAATAGCCCAATGTTCCTCGGCAAGCAGATGGTGGGAACCGGAAACGCCGCGAACGCGTTCGACGGCGCCGTGGACGAGATGCAGATTTACGGCAGCGCCCTCACGCCGGGCGAGATTCGGTTCGTGAAGCTCCATCCCGACTTGGCGGCGACTCCCGACGTGTATGCACCGGGGCCGCTGACACTACAAATCAATTCCGATACGGGGGCGACTTCGATCGTCAATCCGACTGGGGCAGCGTTGTCGATCAAAGGGTACTCCATCCATTCGAACGCTAACGGCCTGAACGTCGCTGGCTGGCAAAGTCTCGACGATCGCACGGGCGGCGAGTACGTCAATTGGCAGGAGGCGAATCCGACGGCGGGCGGCATTAGCGAGATCAACGCGGTGGGTAGTTTGGCGATCGGCGCTGCGGGGCGATTGGCTCTCGGGGCGCCGACGGCAGCGCTCGGCACGCCGAAGTTCGGTACGGCGGTTCGCAACACCGAGTATGCGTTCGAGTACCTGACCGCGACGGGGCAGGTGCAGCATGGGCTCGTCGAGTTGATGGGCAGCAACGCGACGAACAACCTGGTGATCACCGTCGACCCAGTGAGCGGACAGGCGACGCTTAAGAACGACTCGACGTATGCGGTCGGCCTGCTGGGGTACTCGATCACTTCGCAGAGCGGCGCGCTGCGGCCTGCCAATGGCGCTTGGACGAGTCTCGCTGATCAAGGCTTCACGCAGTTGCAAGAAGCAAACCCCAGCGCCACGAGCCTTTCAGAGTTGGTTCCGTTCGCGGGCAATGCACTGGTGATCGCGCCGGGGCAAGTGTTCACGCTGGGAAGTCTTTTCAACGTGGCCGGCGACGATGACTTGCAGTTCCAGTTCTACTTGTCGTCCAATCCGCTGGAGGGAGATTTCAATGCCGACGGGGCAGTGAACGCGCTTGATCTGCAGGCGTGGAAGGCTGGATTCGGCGCTGCCTACTCCGGCGACCAATTCATTAAGTGGCAACGGAATTATGGTAAAACATCGCCACAGGCGGCGCCTGTGATTCTCCGCGGCGTCGTGCGTTATGGAACTGTCGGCGCCGTCGTGGCGAGCGTTCCGGAACCAGCGACGCGCTTGGCGGCGGCATTGGCGTTTCCCCTCGCCGCGGCGGTTGGCCGCAGGCGCCGTGCTGCACTGATTCGCTTCAACGTCAACTAGCAACCATCACCACCTTGTTTTCTGAATCGATGTTCAACGTTCGTACTCAACGCTCGTCGCACGGGCTTCTGCTGTTCTCGGCGCTATTGGCAATGGCCACATCCGCCGGCGTGCGAGCCGATGAACTGCTGTTTCCTAACTCCGACTTTGAGGTCGGCACGCTTGAAGGTTGGACGGTCGAGGGGGATGCATTTCAGCACCAGCCGACGAAGGGCGACAATCCGCAAGTTCGCGGTCGGGAGTCGAGCGCTCTTGAGGGCGAATTTTGGATTGGCGGATTTGAGAAAGCGACGGACCGCGAAGGCCGCCTGGGCGATGCCTTTACCGACGACGCCGTCGGCACGCTCATTTCGCCTGAATTCATCATCAAGAAGCCGTTTATCAGTTTCCTGATCGGCGGCGGAAATCATGCCGGGCAGGCGGGCGTGAAACTTCGTTGCGACGGCGAGGAAATCGATCTCGCCACGGGCTCCGATTCTGAAACGATGTCGCTCACCAGTCACGACGTGAAGCGGTTTCTCGGCAAGCGTGCACAACTCGTCGTGTACGACAATGTGCGGGGAGGCTGGGGACACATTAACGTCGATTCGTTCACGGGGACGGACAAGCCTGCCGCTGGTTCGATGGGCGAGTTCGCGCTGCAGGAGGGTATTCCCGCCTCGCCGGGCGACGATGATTCCTACAGCGAGCCTTTGCGCCCGCAGTTCCACTTCGCCGCGCGCAAAGGTTGGCTAAACGACCCCAACGGCATGGTATTCGACGGCGAGAAGTACCACTTGTTCTTTCAACATAATCCGTTGGCGCCCGTGTGGGGCAACATGACGTGGGGCCATGCGACGAGCCCCGACATGGTGCATTGGACGCAGCAAGATCACGCGCTGTTGCCGTATCGTATCGATCGCCAGCCCGGGACGATCTTCTCCGGTACGGCAGTCGTTGATCACAACAACAGCCTTGGCAAGCAGCGGGGCGATCAGAAGACGCTAGTCGCGTTCTTTACCTTTGCGGGCAAGCCGAAGTTTTACCAGGCGATGGCCTACAGCACGGATGCCGGTAAGACCTGGACGTATTGGAACGACGGCCGTGCGGTGATCGAGAATCAGGGATTCGACGACGGCGAGCGCGACCCGAAAGTCTTCTGGCACGAGCCGAGCGGCAAGTGGGTGATGGTTCTGTGGGTGAAGCAGAACCCAGGAAAAGTCCGCTTCTTCACTTCCGATAATCTCGTGCACTGGGAGCATGCTTCGGACCTTGATCGCGATTGGGCGTTTGAGTGCATGGACATGGTATTCTTGCCAGTCGATGGCGACAAGAACGAGATGAAGGCGGTCGTTTACGACGCCAGCTTCGACTACGAGGTGGGGACGTTCGACGGTCGCGAGTTCCACACTGAGTCGGGTCCGCACGTTGCCGGCGGCGGAAACTTCTACGCGGCTCAATCGTTTAACAACATGAACGACGGCCGCGCCGTGCAGATCGGCTGGATGCGCGGAGGCCCGAACTCGGCCGAGAAGTACGGTCTACCGTTCAACCAGCAGATGTCGTTTCCGTACGAACTGACGCTGCATCGCGTTGGCGGGAATCTGCGTCTGTTCGCTCAGCCGATTAAGGAAATTGGCAATCTCGTCGACCAATCGCTGGTGATCGAAAACGTCGCGCTGGGCGACGGCGAGAATCTGCTAGCCACTCAGCAGCCGTTCGATCTGGTCGACCTCGAAATCGAATTCGCCCCCGGAAATGCCAAGCAGTTGGAGTTCCGGCTGGCGGGGGCGTCGCTCAAGTACGACGCGGCGTCGAAGCGGTTATTGCAGCAGGGAGTGGATGACCAAGGGAACGCGCACGAGATCGTCGTCTTCGAGAATCTGGAGCCAAGAGAAGGCGTCGTGAAGCTGCGGTTGCTGATCGATCGCCTGTCCGTCGAGTCTTTTGCGTTCGACGGAGAGCGTTTCTTTGCCTCGTACTACTCGCCTCAGAATCGGGACGCCGTTCCGGAGATCCGAGCGGTTGGCGGCGAGGTCGAGGTGAAAAAGCTCGATGTTCGTCGGCTCAAGTTAGCTTGGAGCAAAGATTAGCAGTCGTTTCGTCGAACTATGCAATGTTGTGGGTCGGTCATTCCGCCGGTTAGACGTTAGGTAAGCGTGGCTCTATAATCCCCTTCGCCGTGGATCACCATGTTGCACTCCCGCCCCGTTGAACGCCAATCTGCTGCCCGAGCTGCCGCCGTCATTAGCGCCAGTTTGGGCACGGCCAATGTATCGACCGCTATGGGAACGAGCACAAGCAAACATCGCCGAATCGTCGACGCGGTGCGAGATCGCATCCGCAGCGGGGCGCTGCAACCAGGCGACCGAATTCCGTCGGACACCGAATTCGTGCGCGAGTTCGGCGTCTCTCGGCCGACCGTCGCGAAAGCGTTGCAGGAGCTGCAGGCGCACGGCTTGGTGCAACGGAAAGTTGGCTCGGGAACATTCGTGCTGCGCAGCGAAGTGCAGATGCCGCGGAGCTTTGGCCTGCTAATTTCGGGCCTAGGTAAAACGGAGATCTTCGAGCCCATCTGCGCTCAGATGGCGGCTGCGGCCCAAGATTACGGCCACTCAATTCTCTGGGGCGCCGACGTCCGCCGCAGCGACCCCAGCGGCGAGGCCGATTTTGCGTTGGGGCTTTGCAAACACTTCGCGCTGAGCAACGTCGCCGGCGTTTTTTTCGCACCAGTCGAACTCGTCGAGGGACAGGAAGAGGTCAACGACAAGATCATCGACACGCTTACCAAGGCGCAGATCCCGGTGGTGTTGCTCGATCGCGACTACCTTCCCTATCCGGAGCGTAGCCGGTTCGACTTGGTCGGCGTCGACAATCGCCGCGTGGGCTACACGATCACGCATCATTTCTTTCGACAAGGTTGCGAGCGGGTGATGTTCGTCGCGCGCGAGCATTCGGCGTCGACCATTGATGCGCGCATTGCCGGCTTCATGGAGGCCGTCGTCAACCACACTGGTGCGTTCGATTCGAAGCTCGTTCACCGTTGCGATCCGCGTGATCTTACGAACCTGAAGAAGGTGATCGATCGCCTTAAACCGGATGGCATCGTTTGCGGCAACGACGTTACCGCCGGGCAGCTGATGCATAGCCTCGATCAGCTGGGAATCCGCGTTCCCGGGGACGTTCGCGTCGCCGGCGTCGACGACGTGAAATATGCCGAATTGCTGCGGGTGCCGTTGACCACGATTCGCCAGCCCTGCGTTGCGATCGGCGAAGCGGCGTTCAGTGCGATGCTCGATCGCGTCGACAATCCCGATGCGCCAGCCAGAGATATCTTACTGGGCTGTGAATTAGTCGTCCGGCAGTCTACAGCGTGATGTTCGTTGCCGCGCTACGGGGGCGGAAGATAGTTACTCGGCGTCCTGCGTGAATTCGGGAATCGCGGGCGCCGTAGGCGTCACCGTCATGGGTTGGCGGCGTTGAATGGCCTCGATTCGCTGCCGGACCTTTTCCACTGATTGTGAATCGGGATGAACGTGGAATGAGAGCGCGAACTCACGCGTCTCCCCCGGTTGCAAGGTTGGAACGCGGCCGAAGTGGCGCTCGACGCGCCGATTGAACGGAAAGCCCGTTCCGGGTTCGAGGCCCGTGACGTAGCCGTCTTCCTTCGCGTCCAGGTTTTTCCAGATCGTGACGTAGGGAAGTTGGGCGATATTCCAGCTAATGCTCGCCCCTTTCGTGCCTGTTGAGTTCTCCAAAAGGATGCTCGTTCGCCCCTCGGCGTCGCCAACCGGCGTCGCCAGGTAGACCTGCTCGACGAAGCCTGGCGTCGACGCTTGGCACATATTCCATTCCGCGATCGACTTTGCCGCGTGCTCGTTCATCGGCTGAAGAGCCTTGAACGCGCCGAAGATCTTCGCGCCTTGTTCGAGGATCGGATCGCCGTAGTTCGTGTGGTAGATCAGTTGGAACTCCTGCTCGCTGCCGCCGAGGTTAGCGACGCGATCGTTGATCTCGACCGACTCGCTGCCAGGCACGGTCGAGATCTCCGTCTCCAGCCGCAGCTTCGGCCCGTGGAACGAGCGTTCAAAAACGGTTCCCTTGATGCGAATGCGGTGGGGCGGCGCCTCGTCGATTGAGAACGTCACCCGCGAGGCGGGCGTGTTGCCGATCTTGCCGTGCAGCGTGAGGGGCATTTCTCCTGGCTCGCCGGTGTTGGTCGTGAACGCGTCTTTGCCGGGATGCCCAGCGAACTCCAAGCCGCAGCGACACATCCACTCGTTGAACCCGTCGAGCCAGCCCAATCCGTTGCGACTTTCCAAGTCGACAAACTGCGGATGCACAACTTCGGTAATTGGCGATTTCCATCCGACGGGAAATTTGTCATCGGAGATTTGTTCTAGAAAGACAACGCTCATGCCGCGCGTCGGCGAGACGCCGAAGCGCAGCTTCCCGTTACTCACGACAATAAGTTCGGTCCCCTCCTGCTTACCGCCGTGCAGGAGCCGCTTCTCAACTTGCCAGGGGCCCGCCCGCAGTTGCGGAAAATCCTTTTCTGATTTTTCGAATTCAGGAACGTCAATGCTCGCTGCAGCATCAATCAACACGAACTCGGAAGCGTGCAGAACGTGCGTCGACAAGGCGACGATCGTAGAAAACACGCACAGCAATCTCTTCACGGCTTCTGTTCCCTTGGCAAGCGAGCAGCGCGGCGTCGAGTGCGACTCGTTGCGTTATACGTCGAATGGAGCGATGACAAGCGATTGGGCAGGCGAGGAGGAGGGCGGCGTCTCCATCGTAGGTTAATACAGACGGCGCCGATTGCAATCGGCGAACGATGGCGGACGGGCCGGATGAGCCGTTTCGGAGCTTGCAGGCATGTAAAAATCGGCGGAAAACTGCACAAAACGACGGTAGTGGTTCCCGGGGCCCCCACTCACCTCGGTTGATCAGTCCGAGGTTTTCGAGACGACGGCGAGGATTGCTTGCTCGCGTTCCTGAAGAAGCCGTCCCTCGAGATTCAACATCCGATTGTAAAACCAGAGCGCGATCGGGAGTTCGAGCGCCGTCAACAGTAGGTAGATCGGAACGTCGTGAATCGACGTGATCGCGCCTGCGAACTGTTCCGCGGCTAATGCCAGCGCCGCGGGAATAAAGGCCGCCGGGACCAGGAGTATCGCCGCGAGTTGCCAGGCGATTACGCTCGCGCTCATCGAAACTGGTTTCATGGTTCCGGCCGCCATGCCCATGGGAGCGACGATGGAAGTGAAGTTGCTGATCGTGAAGTAGACGAGGTACGCGACGATGATTTGCAGTAGCGTGGCGGCGATATGCGCGAACTCCATCTTTCCGACGATGCCGCAGAATAGAACCAGCAGCGCGCTGAGCACGCTGGCGAGGGGAAGAAGTCCCATGTTCTTGCCGAGCAAGATATCTCGCCGCGGCGCCGGCGCGAGGACGTACGCACGGAAGCCGTGCCGATCGAGACCGAACATATTGAGCATCATTTGCGCCATGCCGAACAACGACATTCCCAGAGCGCCGATGCCGATCCAGGGGCGAACGACCGCGGGAAGTTTGCCGATGGCGCCGGTCGCCAACATCGACCCAAAAACGCAAGCGAAGATGAGCGGCGTCAGCAACGCCATCTTGGCTTCCGGCGCACGAAGAAGCGAGCGAAACGTTGCCAGCGCGGCGGCGGATTGCGTCTCAGTCAAAAACGGGATTCGTTTTTCCAGGAGGGAACCCGCGACGAATGCCTGTGTTCGACGCTGTTTTACCGGCTGGTAGACGCTGTTGTGAGCGCCAGTGTAAGCGCGAAGCGTGCTGCGATAGGCGAGTGCCAGGCTAGCTGCTCCGATAGTCGACCTGCCCAAGACGCACAGCCACGGCGATACGAAAGAGCCAGACGCGGCCGCACTCGCACCGTAGGGGAGCCAACCGATCGGCAATACCGCATTCGCGAGGGCCGCGGTGCGGTTGGTCGCCGCCGTTTTGGCGGCGCGAAACGCCGCTCGTTGCTTCTCTGATTCTTGCTGGCTGGACTCGACGGCAGCAGCGTACTCTTCGGGCCCGATCTCTTTCCGTTCAAGTCGCTGCTGAAGTTCGGTCAGGCGCGTTGCTTCTGCTTCGTTTTGTTGTTGGTAGGCGGCCAAGCGTGTCTGCGAAATTCTGACATTGATGAGGTTGGGAAGCTGAAAAATCAGCACGAAAAAGGCCGTTGTGACGGCGATGACCGTTCCCCGCTTGCGTTTGTTCTCCATCAGTCGCGCGAGCCAGCCGCGCAGTTGGTACGACACGGCCGTCACCATTAGCAGGAATGACGCCAGCAGCGCGAATACGACCAGTGAGTTGATTCCAAAATGCAGCACCGAGGCCAAGCAAAACCCGAGCATCGGCGGCAGAAACAACAGCACCGTCAGGCTAACGAGCGAACTCGCGTAGTTCAGGAAGAAGGCGCCGGAGAGAGAGACTGGCAGGTGGAGCAGGTTTCGGAGCGAGAGCAATTCCGAGCGCTGCAACTCGACCATCAAGGCGACTGCCCAAGCAAACAAGAATGCGGCGGCGAGCACGTCCCAGGCGTAAATCACATAGAACGGTTCAACCTTCTCAAGAAAAAACTTGCCGCCGATCACGGCGAGCACAAACAGGCCAAGCGAGCCAATCGCAGCGAGAATCATCACGGTGAATAAGATGATTCTGTTGGCGAGGCCGGCCTTGCGAAAGCGGTTGGCCGTGATCTGCCAACGCACGCGAACGATGGCGTTCAGGTGGCTAAGATTCATGATGCGCGATCCTCGCTAGGCGGTTCGACCGTCGCCACTGCCGATGACGTATCGATGTGTACTGGGCTGTCTTTCAGCCAGGCAAGGTCGATCTCTTCGGCGTCGGACCGTCCCACCTTCTCCAAGAAGCGTTGTTCGAGCGAACTGCCCCGGCGGAGTTCCTCCAGAGAGGTTTGCTCGACCAACTGACCATTCGCGATAATTCCGACGTGCGTGCAAATGCGTTCGATGATTTCTAACACATGCGACGTGATGAACACCGTCGAGCCGCGGCCGACGTAAATTGACAGGATGTCGCGGATGACGCGTGACGTCACCGCGTCGACGCCTTCGAATGGTTCGTCGAGAAACAGTAGATCGGGGTTCGGCAAGATCGCTGCAGCAAGCGCGAGCTTCTTTTTCATACCGTGCGAGTATTCGACGGTGAGTTTCTTTTCAACTCCTTCGAGTTTGAGCAGCGACAGGAGTTCTTCCGAGCGCGCCCGAATCGTGCCGAGATCCATCGAGTACATGCGCCCCGTGAAGGTGAGGTACTCGCGAGCCGTCAGGTTGTCGAACAGCGCGAGGTCTTCGGGGACGACTCCCGTACGCTGTTTGATCGCGATCGATTCATCTCTGTTCCAGGGATTCTTGCCAAGCAAGGAGATTTCGCCGGACGAGGGGACGAGAATGCCCGTCAGCATTTTGATCGTCGTCGATTTGCCGGCGCCGTTGGGCCCCAGAAACCCATACAAGCTGCCCCGCTGCACGGCGAGATTGACCGACTTGACGGCTTGCACGTCGTCGAAGTACCGCGTGAGCTTTTTCGTTTCAATGGCTAGCGTCATGGGCGGGAGCAATCTGGTGAAATGCTCGGAGTGCTTGGTTGCAACGATGCCACGCTGTGGCAGCCGTTCGCGTCTCGGGCCGGCGTGGCGGCGGAGCCCCAAGCGTAGCAAGGAACAATTTGGCTCGCGAGAAAAAACCTGCGGATATGCGGAACCACAGCGAGATGGGGCTTGTGGCGCCTCGCGTTGCGGAAATGTTGGGTTGGTTTTCGTTCCTGAAACGCTCTTCCACCTCTTCGTAGCGGCGCGCGAAATCTTGGACTTCGGCCGAGAGGGTAGGCAACTATTCTGGCAGCCGTCGATTTGCGCGGCGCGACCCCCGGGCGGAGCCCGAGGCTAGGGATGATGGAAATCTAACGGCGCTAATGCCGTTTAGGCACGCCGCAGCGGGGATCTACCGACGCTCGCGAGGCGGTGCGGCTGTCGCGTGATGCAGAGGCGATCGAAGACCTCATCGACAGCTGGCAGCGAGGAAGATGCGTCGCTCGGCTGCTGCAGACTGGCAGTCAGCGTTCGCGATGCAGCCCAAGAGTGCTGAACTGCGAGGCCTGAATGGGGAGTTGGATAAATTGCCGCGGCCGCTTCGGACGCTGTTTTTTCTGAAGCGAAAGCAGCGCTGCCTCCGGTCGTAGGCCATGGCGAGCGGCTATCGAGAGTGAGGCCGGCCAAGTTGAGGTCTTGGCCGAAAGCAACGTCGCGATCGCTCGCGCGAGGATCTTCCAACTCCTCGACGACGACAGGTAAGGCAATTGTGGCTGGCGCAACGACGGCGAGCGGCGTGGCGACGACCGCTGCGACGGTGGCGGCGCCGTAGTTGTTCTTCCAGACGTCGAGGTCGCCGGCGTCGACAAGCAAATTGCCGCTGCCGTCAGCTCCCAGCAGTGCGGGAGTCTTCGCGCCAAAGCTCCGCTGCCACGTTAAGAAGTCTTTGCCGTCGACGACGCCATTCGAGTCGTAGTCGCCGGGAATGCCGGGGATGCCATTCCAGCCGGGCGAACCGCCGTTCATCGCGCTGGCGCGCCAGTTGTTCGGATCGCTCGCTCCGCCTGCCGGATTGATGATTTCCAACGACGGCCCGGCTCCGTCCGGAGCAGTCGGCCACAGGCCGCCGTCGTCGTACTCGATGGTTTGAATTGGCGTGCCGTCCGCCGCTGCCAGGACGATGATCTCGCCGCCGTTGCTAAGGTTGGCTGTCCCGTAACCGCTTGGAGCGAGATTGACGCCGAGGCCGTACACCGCTTGGAACTGCGCCGGGTTCTTGGCGACGACGATGCGCTGTCCGGCTGCCAAACTCAGGCCGTTGGCGAAGACGTAGGGCGTTGCAGCGAACGTGGTGAGCTGAACGCCGGAGAGATCGACGGGCGCCGAGCCAGTGTTGAGGACTTCGATAAACTCTAACTCTTGCGGGTCGACGCCGACGGGTGCAATCGTCGGGTTGTAGTGCAACTCGGTAATCGCCAGCGTCGGGAGATTCGTCGGCGCGGCGGCCAAGAATTGTACCGGCGACGACCAGTGACTCCAGTGACCGTCGCTATCCTGCATGCGAACGCGCGCGCGGTAAGTGTTGCCGGCGGCGATCGCGCCGCTAGGGACGCTGACTTGGTTGGAGAAGTTGGCGAGCTCGCCCGATTCCCAAGTGCCTTGGATTTCATAAACGTACTCGTTGCCGGCGACGAAGTTGGCGCTCGACGCGCTCTTCACTTCGGCGACGCGCCATTCCATGCGGGCGAACGTGCCGGCGCCTTGAGGATCGGCGAACGCCGAGGTCTGGAAGGCGAGGCCGTCAGCCGCGTATCCCGCGGCGCCGATGTAGGAGATCGTCGGCGTCGAAGGAATGCCGACGTCGCTCCCTTGCGAGACCATTTGGTTGTAGCCGTAGCCGCCGGGACTGAGATAGCTCTGCATGTAGGCGACCAAGCCGTCGAACGTTTGGCTTGGCAGCAGGCTCGCGTTAAAGTTTTTGTACCAGATGCCTTGCTTGTTCTTTTGCGGGTTGTAGTCCCACTGGGACTGGTTCGCGTTGACGATTGATAGGTCGCCCGTGCCAAGCGTGAGCGTGCGGGCGAGTTCTTCGATTACCTTCGCCGCATCGCCGTTGCCGAGCAGCAGGTCGGTGATCTCGCGCAGACGATTCTGGTAAGCGAGCTTGGCCGCAGGATGGTCTTGCAACAGCGTGCGAATGTTTTCACGCGTCGTGACCGGTTGGCCGAAGTGAGGAGCGTCTTCAAACGTCAGATCGAGATCCCACGGAATGACGTACCACTGCCCGGTGGCCTGATTGTGGTAGTAGTTGACGTTCTCGTTCGGACGAATGTCGGAATTGTTCACGGCGTGGTTGATGAGGTTCCACGCAAAGTAAACGTCCCAGTTGAGATTCGCCTCCCACCAGGCAAGTGACTCATAGCCGCCGTCGGCGCCGTTGAGGAAGGCGATCAGGTCGGAGCGATCGGTCGGCAGCTCCGAGCCTTGGTGGCGATTGGTCGTGGCGCCGAAGGCCTCGCCGTGCATGTTGTAGATCGTGCCATCGTCGAGCCCGCGTTCATCGAGGAAGCTGCCGTCGGGTTGCTCGATGCCGATGTAGAGCCCCCAGTAGTCGCCGCCGTATTGGTTAGCGCCTGTTTCCGAGGCGTCGTCGATGACCCGAAATTGAAAGTAATGCGTCTTTGGCGACGGGGCGCCGGCGAGTTCGTACAGTTTGAATGCCGCGGGTTCAAATAGCACCGTGCCATCGGTCGACGCGTCGTTGCGCCACCAGGGGTTCGTACCGGGCAGCACGTTGATCTCATCCCACAACTCGGCGTAGGGCTTGCCGTAGTTGTCGCGGGCTTGCAGGAAGTGGCCCGTTTGGAATTCGATCTTCCACTTGTTCTTGCCGACGGCATACGTCGATGCTTGGCCGCGATTGCGAAACAGCACATGATCGTAGACGACGCCGTCGTAGACGAGCGTGCCGCGAAACTCGACTTCGTTATACGAGGGGTTGTACTGGCTGTTTTGGATGTCGGCGGCGTTCGCAATGAGATGGTAGGTGGCGATGTCATCGAGCTTGGCGCCGCTGTAGACGACGTTAGGCGAGACGCCGGGGCGGAGCGAGGCGGTGTAATTGGGGACGCCGTCGTAGACGAAGTAGGCAAAGTTCGGCTGCGGGTCGTCGGCGTACGGGCCGCGCACGGAGGCGCCGAGCGTATCGGTCGCCGTGATGCGATAACGCACCAGTCGGCGGTTGACCTGCAATGAGCCTAGCAGCGTCACGGAATAGACGCCGTCTCCGGCGACAGCGTCGCCGTTGAGGCCGTCGTCGGTCATCGTCACGATGGTCCAACCGTCGCTATAAGCGGAGTCGCTCAGCCGAACGTAGGCGCCGGCGTCGACGGTTTGATAGTCGAGCTTCACCGACTGAACGCCGTTGGGGTCGGTCACCTTCATGGTGATCGTCACCGCTTGGCCGCTCGCCGGCTGCAGCACCGATTGCGTGAGCTGCCGCATCTGCGGCGCGGAGTTGGCGGCGTAGACGGAATTCTGGGAGCCCGGCGTCGGTAGGCCGAGCGTATCGGTGGGGATGCCCAGTTCCAGATTGAACGACGCATCGCTGCTGCCGAGCGACTCGTTCAACACGTGAACGGCAATCGTGTTCGTTCCCAGCGTCAGGTACTGGCTCATCCCCGTGAGGACAATCTCTTCCCACTCCGCCTCGTGATTGGCGCCGGAGGGGCTGTTAAAGTTTTTATCGCCGGGAGAGACGTGGAACCGCGAGACCTCGACGCCGTTGAGGTACACGATGGCGCCGTCGTCGACGTAGATCCGCAGTTTGAGTCGATCGGGAACGGAGCTACTGAGCGTGAAACTCTTGCGCGCGTAGTACGTCGAATAGCTGTTCTGCATATCCGACAGAATGGTGGCGTCGTCGCCGTCGCCGAATCCGATGGAGGCGAGGCCCGACTGCCAAGCGACTGAATCGTTGCTGGTGACGAAGCCGTTGAGCCGCCAATTGTTGGCGGGATCGTTGGCAACCGTCGGCGGGTTGGCGGTAATCCCTTTGCGATATTGCCACGTCGTGCCGGGGGCGATCAGCCGCGAGCCGGCGCCGGGAGTCGACGAAATGCCGGACGAACGCCAATTGCCGGCGAGATCGTTGTCGAGCGCCGGATTGATCAGTTCGATCGAGCTGCCGAAGTCGCCGGTCGTCGGCCAAGGAAAGCCGAGCTTGTAAGTGACCGTGTCGATCAGCGCGTTGGCGGCGTCGTGAAGTTCAATCGTTTCGCCGTCGTTCGAGAGCTTATCGCCCGTTTCCCATTGCCCGAGCGGGGCGAAGCCGAACTTCGCCTGGAAGTCGGCGGCGTTTTGCGTGACGACGACGTAGCCGCCGGCGGCGATGGACGCGCCGTTACCGAACGTGTAGTCAACCGCCTGGTCGATGCGCCAACCTGAAAGATCGACGGCCGCGGCGCCGGTGTTATGAAGTTCGATGAATTCGACTTGCTCTGTCGCGTTCTCCGGGGCGTAGTGGAACTCGTTGATGACGACGGCCATCAGGTGGCGCGATTCAAGATGCTCGAAGCCGCTGCGACGGACGCTCGCATGGTTCGAGAACGTAGGCTTTTTCAATCGGTGTTTCTTTCGCCCAAGAGCCATCGCGGAGAATCCCGGTGTCAATAATTGCGTTGCAGTGATGAGAGTGCGTCGTGGAGGAGTTCAGCCGCTCATGATGCCGTACGATTCAGTGTGTCATTCGCGAGCGAACTGCCGCAACTTGCCGGACCAATGTCGGAGCGTGGTGAAATCGATTGCGGAGATCGCATCGTCGTGTGCTTTATGGTCGCTCACGTTCAACGTCGCGTGACTTGCGTCTCTCTTGGCCCAATCGCGACGGTTGAGGCTCGGCGCTGCAGGCTCTTCGTAGACGATGGAGGTCGTTGGTGGATCGCAATTCCGCACGGGGAGCGATGCGATTCGACGAGTCGACAGTTCCGCCGGCAAGCCGAGCGTCGTTAGCGCGAAAGGCGGCCTTTCAGCGAGCGTTTCAGCAAACGCTGCGTCTGCCGAGTGTGCCGTGGAGGGATCGGTGCTCGCGATGCTTGTCGGTGCAGCGAGTGAATCTAAAATCGCAACCGCAGCTGCGGAGGAGGCCGCAGCCGCCGGCGGATTGCTCGCCCCGAAACTTGCTTTCCAGACCGCCAGATCGGCCTGATCGACGTCGCCGTCCTCGTCGGCGTCGCCCTGAGCGTGGCTGCTGCCGGTGGCGCCGTAACTACGCTGCCAGCGGAGAAAATCGACGCCGTCGACGCGTCCGTCAGCGTTGAAATCGCCAAGCCGCAGCGGGAACAAGGTCGGCGCGGCCGTGGGGATGACTTCGATGTAGTTCGGCCGAGTTCCCCGCTCCGCCGCGTTGCCCGCATCGAGCGTCAAACGGCCGTCGGCGACCGTGACCATCATCGTCCGCTGCTTGAATTGATTGGCGGCCAGCGAGACGTTGCTCCAAAAGGCAACTCCCTCCACGTTAAGCGTATGCGAAGAGGTGAATGAGGGATCGCCGATCGAGACGGTCACCGCGTAGACGCCGTTCGGTAGGGCAAGTTCCCAGTTTTGTCCGGCATGAAATTGGTTGAGCGTGTCGAGCCGTTGGTCGGCGTTGACGTCGCGATCGCGGGCCACGTCGGTGTGATCGCTCGACCATCCGTACGATTGGCCGTTGCCGCGGTTACCGAAGACCAGGCCTGCATCGGCGAGATACCCTGCCGGGGTCGCTGCAGACGCTGTTTGAAAGTTGACGTAAACTTGCGAACCGGTTTGATCGCCGATGAGCCGGGCGTTCGCCCAATCGGCGTGGTCCAAGCCATCGCCATTGCCGGCATTCCCCACGACCAGCCGCAAGACCTGCACGCCGACGACGCTAACGTCGACCTTCTGACTCGCATTGGCCCCGGTCATCGTTCCGGAATTGAAGAGCAGGGCCCCATCGGCGTAGACCTGGAAGGTGACTGATCCGTTGTCGCCCGTTTCGTCGTCGACGCCGACGTCGGCGATGAACCGCTCGAATTTGCCGCTAAGTTGATACTGGACGTCCGAAGCTGCGTGGACGCCGAGGCCCTTCGCGTACCCGACGCCTTGGATCGCCATCGGCACACCGTCGCCGGCCGCCGCTTCGCCGTTGCTGGTGTCGCGTTCGATGGGTCCCCAGCCATTCGGCGCGGGGGCGTTCGCAATTGGCAGATCGCTGAGGAAAGCGAGCGACCCCGAAGCATCGGCGTAGAGGGCGATGTATGCCTGGCCGCTCGCCGGCGTCGCGATCGTGCGGGTGTTGCTCGTTTCTCCATCTTGCCAGCGGATGAACGTCGCCAGCGCGCCTGTGGAAGTTAACTGCGTCAGCGGGGCGGTGAGCGTCCGTTCGATGTTGACGACGCCGGTCGTCGTTAGCGGCGCTGCTTGGGGTTGGCCGTCGACGAGAATTTGCCCGCCGCCGAAGTTCGTCATCACGGTGAAGTTACTGGTCGCCGGATGGACGTCGCGAAAGATACTCGTTTTGAGGCCTGCTGAATCGACGACCGTCAGCGTGATGCGATACCAGACGTTGGGCGAGGTTTCCCCGATTGTGGGGATCACGAAGCTACCCGAGCTAATTCCCGTCGTCGGCGGCATGAAGGGGTGCGAGTGCGTATCGTGATGAAGATCGACTTGCCATGTCATCGCACTGCCGCCGAGAGCCCCATCCTCCAGATCCTGAGCGGTGGCTGAAAAAGAGATCGTCTCGCCGCCGACGTAGGTCTTGCTGAGCGTGGGCGTGACGATCGTTGGCGTCGGGGGCGTGTCGGTCGTCACCGCGAGTGTGGCGACATTGCTCACGGCGTTGCCGACGATGTTCGTGACGACGACGCGCACCTGGGCGCCGTTATCGGCCAAGGAGACGGTGTTCAGCGTGAGCGTGGCGCCGGTGGCACCGGGAATATTGACGAACGCCGAACCGTTGTAACGCTGCCATTGGTAGTTTAATGGCGTCGATCCGGCGGCGCTCGCGGTGAACGTGGCATTCTGCCCAATCGAAACCAGCGCGTTGCTCGGGTGCTGGTTGATCTGCGGGGCAACGTTGGCGGCGAATTGAATCTTGCGAATCGACCCCGTGCCAATCCCCGGCGCTCCTCCCGCGCCGGCTCCGCGAGCGATGTAGTAAAGCGAGCCGTCGCTCGTCACTTCGATGTTCATCGGGTACTCGGCGCCAGTCGCGAACGTGACGGTGGACGCTGGATTCGCCGGATCGACATACTTAATGCGACCAGCCGTGAACTGCGAGTAAAAGTAACCTCCCTGATACTGCGCCGGAAACTGCGGCAAGACGCCGCTGTAAAACGCGCCGCCGGTGATGGCGCTATCCTCGCTGTGGTTGTACGCCAACCAGGGGTTCGTAAACGTTGGGAACGTCGCAGGATTAAACGTTCCCTCGGTGAGCGGCCAGCCGAAGTTGCGACCGGCGACCGTGGCTTCGTCGATTTCTTCCCATGTTCCTTCGCCCACGTCGTTGATGAAGTAGCGGCCGGTGACAGGGTCGACGTCGCTGCTAAACGGGTTGCGCAACCCCGAGGCCCACACGTAGTCGATCCAGTCGACGTCTCCGGGAGCGTTGCCGCTCCAGTCGTTTCCGCCAGCGGGATTCGTGTCGGCAGGATTGTAGAACGGATTGTCGGTCCGCGGCGAACCATTGCGATTGACGCGCAGCACTTTGCCGAGCGGGGCATTGTTATTCTGCACGATGCTGTTGTTCTGGTGATCGCCGATCTGAATCGTGAGCGTGCCGTCGGAGAGGAATTGAATCGCTCCGCCCATGTGCCAAATGGGCGCCTTGTTCGTCGGCAACTGGGAGAAGAGCGGCAGATCGAGCAGTACCACTTCGCTGCCGGGCAGGATCGTTTTGTCCGTCGTCGGATCGACCGTCAGCCGGCTGAGGCGATTGTGGCTCTCGGGGGACGTCGCCGTGTAATAGACGTAGATGAAACCGTTCGTCTCGAAATCGGGGTCGAGCGCGATGCCTTGAAAACCTCGTTCGCCGGTTCCATCGCACGGCAACGTATACGCCAACTGCGACTGCATTGCGTCGTGCTCAATGACGCCGAGGCGACCGTCCTGAAACGCCACCCAGAGGCGATGCCCCGACGGTTCGGCGGTCATCGCGATCGGGCTCGTCAGATTTGACGCGACGACCGACTCCGTAAACCCCGCCGGAACAGTCGCTAGCATGCGGCGGTCTTCGAGCGCTTCAAAACCGAGCGGCAGGCGCGCCGCGAAGGCCGACCGTCCCCTGAAAGTCGATGGCGCAGCGTTGTGTCGCATGCGCCGCCGCCACCCCAGCTGTTTGCTCATCACGGCGCCCCTCCGCCTGTTCACTCAATCAAACGCCTTCGGAGCCGCGATTGGTCGCGACTCCGAAGGCAGGTGCGTACGTCATCTCCCCTCTGCTACGGATCTCTGTGGTCCGCAGCTGAGGGAGCGTTAGGCTAACTATTTTGAACGACGGCGGCAGGCCAGCAGTCCGGCCAACCCCCCTAATGCGAGTAACCCTGTCGCCGGTTCAGGAACGGCGGATAGCGCGACGTGAAACGTGCGGTCGTAGCCATGGTTGGCGAGGTTGCCGAGCGTTGCGTCGGCGAACGACCGAGCGCCGCCGGCGCTGTTGAAGGCCGTGCCGTTGGCGTAGCCAGCGTCGCCTTGCGTCGCGTCAAAACCTTGCCAACCATTGGCGGAGAAGATCTCGAACGCATAATCTGCGTTCGGGTTGAGCGTGGGCGAGTCGGCGCCGGTGAGGCTGAAGCTCAGCCATCCCTCGACTTTGTCGTTGGCGTTCGAACCGAGATTCGCGATTCCGGTGAGCGTGGCGATTGGCGTTAGCGTTGTGCCGGCCACCGAGCTGACGCGCAGGCTCCAGGTTCCGGAATCAAAGACCCCGCCGCCGCCGTCGCCGACGGCGAGGAGCGAGATCGCTTTCAGTTTGTAGGGCGTTGCGCCGACGGGAGTTTTGAAGGTCTGGCCAGGAGGGCCGCCATTGTCGCTGTAGTTTTGCGAATTGTAGGTTCCGCCGCCGGGCGCCGATCCGCCGGGGACCGTGGCGTCGCTCAGGAAATTGTATTGATCGAGCGGGCCGGCCGTCGGCGGCACGTTGCCAGCGCTGAAGGACATCGTCACCGCCGCATGCGTCACGCTCGGCACGAACATTGCGAGGAGCGCCATCAGACAGAAGCGTCGTTTCATCAGCGAGAGCCTTTCTAACAGAGGGTGTAAGATCAAAGCACTTAAGTGCCGCTGTTGTCTCTTCCTGTCCTGCTATCTGCTGCCCGTTCTTTTTGGCGTCCTTGAATGAGCAAAGCGTCTCGCCGTTTGTCCCCCAACAACGACGGCGAGACGCTTGCTCGTCAAACGTCGACTTGGGTCTTGAGTCGAGTGGTGTCCGCGGTTCAAGCAAATTGGTTGATAGGCAAACTTACGGAGAACCTGTCGTCGTGGCATTGCCGTCGGCGCGGTCGCCCAGATCGCGGTGAACTTGCCAGTCGACGTCGTAGTTGACGGTGTGAATGCTGCCGTCGCAGTAAGCCATGTTGAGGCCGCCCGCGTGAGCGGAACCGAAGGCGTCTTGGCCGTTGACGCCAGCGGGATATTCAGGTGCATCGAGCAGCGGCGTGAGCGCGGCGAGCGAGCCATAGGCGCCTGAGGCCGTCTTGCGGAAGTTATCGTTGTTGAAGCCAGTGCACCAAGTTTCGTTGTCGCCGGCGTCTCCGCCTGTTTCGTAGTTGACGGTCGTAAGCGCCTTCTCGCCGACCATGTAAGTGTTCGACGTGCCGTCTGTGACATGTTTGAAAGTGACTTGGCTGCGCTGGTAGGAAATGCCATTCAAGACAAGAGTGGGATCTTGCGGGGGCGACATGGTTGGAAGACGGTTTTCAAACCACGAAAATCCGCTTACTGCTGCATACGTCGGCGGGAAACTATCCGCTTCGACGTACACCGTTCCCGAGTTGGCTGCGTAGTCACTGCGACCCACCAGTTCTGGTTTCAGCGCATTGTAGATTCCTGTGGCATTGGTATAAGGAAATGTTTGGCCTCCTGGTCGGCGCGACGGGCAGGTAATGGCGTCGAGTGGCGACGAGAGCGTCGTTCGTGCTGCCGTTCGCTGGCTTTGGGTCAGCACATCTGGCTGCCCGTCTTTGCCTTGGTCATGGAGGGCGGCCTGCTCCAGAAACGGGAGCGTGTTGTATATCCATCCGCCTGGCTGATCTTTGCCAAAGCCGCGATCAGGATCGCCGGCCCAGAACCAGCCCCAGCCGCCAGTCGGGAAAAACTTCTGAACGTCGGCGTGATTCATGCACCCGAGGGCCATTTGCTTGAGGTTGTTCTTGCACTGCGTGCGTCGCGCCGCTTCACGGGCCGCTTGCACGGCAGGCAGTAACAACGCCACCAGGACGCCGATGATCGCGATCACCACCAACAGTTCGACCAACGTAAATCCTGCAATTCGACGCCGCATGGCTCGACTCCTCCGTCTCGATAAACGCGTTCCGTTAGCACAACGACTTTCCACAGCGGCAACCACGCCGCACGACGCCCACAAGTCCTACAAGGGCGCCGACGGCGAGGGCGGCGCTCGCTGGTTCCGGCACACCAATCTGCGCCAGCACAGCGGCCGGCGCGTTGTTCTTCCAGATCGCGTAGTCGGCCAGGTCGATCTTGCCGTCGAGCGTGAGGTCGCCCATCACGCGGGTGGCGCCCGTCGCCAGGAAGAAGTTGTTTTTGATAAGCGTGTAGTCGGCGAGGTTCGTGAACCCGTCCTCGTTGACATCGCCAGGTCCAGGCGCGAGCGAAACGCCGCCGATGATCTGGATGGCGTTGATCGGCGCGCGAAACCCATTGGGCGTCGTGAGCGTCGTGTTTGTCGTCAGCGTGAACGACGACCCCGTCAAGCCGCGAAAGCGAAGATAGTTGCCGTCGACCGACAGGTCGGCATCGATGCCTGGGTCTTCGACGAATGCCGTCGGGCTCCCCATCGAGCTGCCGTACTTTACGATGTTGTTGATGCCGTCGTTAATCGTGTAACCGCCGCCGCGATTCGCGTTCGAGTCGCTGATAAAGTAGACGTACACGTCGTACGCCGGCGTGCGGAGCGTCGTGTCGAGGTTGTTGACGGTGATCGAGATGCCGTTAGCGGCCGTGTCGCCCGTGTCGAGGTAGCCCGAGGTAAGGATCTTGTTCGGGCTGGCGGGGAAGGCGTTGTTGCCGCCGGAGCGCCAGGTATTCGGGCTGGTCCAGGTGACGGTCGCCCCGCTGGCGACCGGCGTGCCGGCGTTGTTGTAGAAGAGTCCGCCCACGCCCGTTCCATTGGCCCCGAGCAAATTGTTCCAGTTGGCCGCGGGGATGACGCCCGCGACGTCGGTCGGATTGAGCGAGCTCGTCGCGGCGTCGGGGTCGCCGGCGGCGAAATTGAGTCCCAAGCTTTGGGCGTTAGCAGTCGCGGGTAGGAGCCACGCCAGAGCTCCGACGATCGCCAGCAGGTGCTTTGTATTCATGATAGATGTTCTTTCCTGAAACTCGTCCGGACCGTCAGGATTGGAAGTTGGTATGAGTTGAAGAGAGGAACGTGCCGATGAGTCGCACGCATTCAAAGGGCCGCGTCCCGAGACTTAGCGGCGGAGTCGTCGCCCGCGAGCGACCACGAGCAGGGCGCCGCACAGAGCCAACGCGGCCGTTGCCGGTTCGGGAACTCCGACGAGCGCGGCAACTTCAGGGGGAGCGGCCGCGCGCCAGCGGCGGAAGTCATTGAGATCGACGTAGCTGTCGCCGTTGAGATCGCCGTTGGTGAAGATCGCCGCCGGCTTTTCGAGATTGTTTCGAATGATGGTGTAGTCGGCGAGATTGACGACGCCGTTGTTGTCAACGTCGCCGGGGCCGCCGGGGGGGGCCGCGAGTTGGGCGACGAACGTTCGGTCGTACCCATGGGCGGCCACATTGCCGAGCGTGTTGTCGTTGAACGACCGGACTGCACCGGCGCTGTTAAACGCTGAGCCTCCCGCGTAGGCGGCGTCGCCTTGCGTCGCGTCGACGCCAAACCAGCCGCCGGTGGTGTAAATCTCGAAGGCGTATTGCGCGGAGCCGTCGAGCGTCGTTGCATCAGTGCCGGTGAATGAGAGCGTCACCCATTCCGTGCCGATAGCGCCGGTGAGCGTCGGGATGCCGGTGATGGTTTTCAGCGGCGTTAGCGTTGTTCCGCTGACTTTGCTGACGCGGACGGCCCAGGTAACGCCAGCCGCGTCGATCACGCCACCCGTGTCGCCAACGCCCTTCAACGTGAGGGCGGTCAAGGCGTAGAGATGCTTCGTGCTGGGGGCGGTGAACGTTTGCCCCAGCGGCCCGCCGTTGTCGGTATACGATTGGGAGTTGTACGTTCCGCCGCCCGGGGTGTTGCCCCCCGGGATGGTGGCGTCATCCAACAACTGAGACTGATCGTAAGTTCCGAGCACCGGCGGGCTGGCGTTGAACGAGAGCGTGGCGGCGCCATGCACCGAAGACGCGATCGTCGCGGCGACGAGGGTGGCGGTGAAAATAGCTTGGATGCGAATCATCTCTCTCTTACCTCCGAGAGTCGTGTTCGAAAAATCTTGTTGACGGGGCAGGGCGGCGACAAAAAGATTCGACGCCGATCGCGTTGAATCATGCATTCACCATCATTGACGGTGGCGGCGGCCGGCGACGACGGCGAGCGACGCCGCACACGCCAAGACGCAAGCGGCAGGTTCCGGCACGGCGGCAGCGGCGCCGACGGCGGAAGTAGCTCCGAAGTTGCTTTTCCACGTCGCCAGATCGCCGGCGCTGAGTGGGTTCGGCGAGCCGCCGCGTTGCCACAGTAAGAAGTCGGCGCCATCGACGCGGCCGTTGTTGTCGTAGTCTCCCGCCAGCGCTGCGCCGGAGGTGAACGAGACCGTGGCCATGCGGAACGTCGATTCGTTGCCAAGGATGAACTTCATGCTCAAGCCATCTTTGGCCAACTGCGTGGCGAAGTTACCGATGTTGCCGAGCGAGATCGATTGCCCGGCAGGAATGGCGAGCGGCGCGACCGGATTCGTCTCCGACAAGGCGTTGGTCGTCGTCGGCGATTCTTGCCAATTTGGATATGTTCCCGCGCGATCGGCCAGACTCGTCCACGTGGCTCCGTTGAGCGCGCCGGTCGATGAGAGGATCGAGTAACCGTCGATCGATAGCGACGTCAGGGTGTCGTTCTTAAGCGATGCGATGCCGGTCGTCGTGTTGACGATCAGCGCGATGTTGTTGAGGAACTGCGTGCCGACGTATTCGATTTGCCCGCTCACCACGCCGCCGCCGGTGGCGTGGTAGGTGAATTGGAGGTCTTCGCCGTTGACGCCAAGCCCCTTGCTGGCGACCGCGGTTTTGCTGAATCCGGTTCCCAGGGTGACGGACGTTCCTGCGGTAGAAACGTTGAACGAGCCGGTCGGCTTAAATTCAGCCAAACCATTGGCGGAATTTCCGGTAGCCTTTTCCCAACCAGCGTTTCCGGCGGGAGCGCCGGAGATTCCCTTGTAGCTGGTGAGCAGCGAACCGATGGTGGGCGAACTGATGGTGTAACCATCGAGTTGCGTTACCGCCGCGCCGAGCGGATTGCGGATGGAAAGCTCGCCCGTGTCACGGTTGACCCGCAGCACGAGCATCGTTTCTAAGGCGACCTGCAACAACTGGCCGTTGGCGCCGCCGGCCGTTTGGCGGAGTCGATACGCCGAACCGAGTGCCGGGGCGGGAGCGCCGGTCACTTGAACCTGGCCGCCGATCGTCGCGTTGGCGAAGTTGCCGGTGATGGCGGCGGCGTCGACGAGATTCCAGGAGTTGCCTGCGGTCGGCGTGACGCCATTGAACTGCACCGCCAAGTTGCCGCCGAGGGCGACGCTGGCGGCGGACTTCACCGGCGACTGGGAGGAGCCGCTAGTGATCTCGTGCGTCAAGACGCTTGTTCCTTGGAACGTCACTCCGGTCGCGGAGTTGAAGTTGACGTTCGGACCCGTGATCCGCAGGTTACGGGAGATCGTCGAGCTGCCGCTGATCGCGACGGCGGCATTGCCACTGAAGGTCGCTTGGCTGGCCGCTTGTCCGGCTACCGAGAGACTCGTCGCGGCGAACGAACCAGTTCCACTAACGTTGAGCGTCCCCGTACCGGCGACGCCGATCGCGGCGGCGCCCGTCGTCGACGGGCTCACGACGCTGTTGAAGACGCCGCCGGAGGTGATGGACAACGTGCCCGAATCAGCTGCAGCTTGTCCGAGCGATACTCCGCCGACGTCTTGGATGATTGCCGTGCCGAGCGTCGCCGTTCCGCCATTGTTAATGACGCCGTTTTCCTCAAAGGCCGCACCTGGTGCTCCCTCGGGCCGCGCCGCGCCGCCAGGCGTGTAAGACCAATTGGCGTTCGAATTCCACCCCGAACTGCCGGTTGGCAGCCAGTAGATGTCGAATCCCGCCGTTGCCTCCGGCGCGGCCGCAATGCTCAGACCAATTGCAGCGAGCGTTGCCGCGATGAAAAGCCTCAAACGCGTCATGATGCATCCCCGAAAGAGTTGCTGTTATCCCTTGCCTCGCTTGGAGGCCCAGCAGATTCACACAGTCTTGCCAACTCGCTATCTCTGTCGGCGGAACGTCGGCCGTCGTCGCGTAGCTAGCGACTGCGGGCGCCGCCGTTACTCAAGCCGCCTGGACCATCGCCGCATAGCGGGCGAAGTCGTGCGTCGTCACGATGAGAAGCGATTAGAAAAGTCTATTAACCGCGGCGTCCCCACCGCGGTCTGCCTAGTATCTCCGGAGGCGTCGCTGTGGTGACGCGCTTTCTTCACATTTTCTTCTTTTGTCGGCGAGATTCCGCCGAGACGATTTCTTTCAAAGAAACTGGCCGAATCACGGAGTTTCTTCGACACCAGCATCGGTTCAGCGGAGACTCTATGCTGGAGAGGAAGGCAACGCACCATTGGTTGAGATATAAGACCGCAATTCCCAATCGTTGAAGTTCCACGATGAGCGATGAACGCAGCGAGGCGCTAGAGGCTTACGTGCAGGCGTTGACTGCCAATCAGGGGCGTTTGCGCGGTTATATTTTGGCGTCGCTGGGGAACTACGCCGATGCGGCCGACGTGCTGCAGCGCACGAATCTCGTGCTTTGGAAAAAGGCGAGCGAGTTTCGCGTCGGGGCCGAGTTTTTGCCGTGGGGATTGACGATCGCCCGCTTCGAAGTGTTGTCGTTTTTGCGCGACGGTCAACGCGATCGGCACGTCTATTCGACGGCAGTTGCGGAGATGATGCTCGACTCTGCCGCCGTGGAAGCAGCGGACGCCAACGACCGGCAGGCCGCGTTGCGGAAGTGTCTTGAAAAAGTGCCGCGAAGAAATCGCGAGTTGCTCTGGCAGCGTTACAGTGCGGAAATGTCGATTCGACAAATCGCCGCGGAAGCGCAGCGGAGCGAAGACTCGATCAAGAGTCTTTTCCTGAGAATCAGGAAGGGACTCGAGCGTTGCGTCGAAGCGAGTTTGAACTGGAACGCAGACTAGGGCAGCGGATTAGAGGCGGCGACGATGACTGCTGATCGTCGCTAGGAACCCACAATGGCCACCGAAGAAGACGAACTTCGAGAACTCTTGCTAGTCGCACTCGACGGGGAGTTGTCGGACGAACAGCGTGAACGCCTCGATGCGCTGCTACGTGGTAGCGAAGCGCTGCGGAGCTCGGCTGCGCGATTTCTGTACGACGACTCAGTCCTTGCGGAAGAAATTGGTACGCTCGGCGAAGCGCTCGATTTCCTGCAGCATCCCCGGGAGCAGACCGCGTCCGGGGAAGTGATCCCCATGGTGACGCCGGCGGGCGCCGCTCGGCGGATGGTTCAGGAACGCTTCCATCCTGCGGCGGAGTCGCCGAGGACGCTTCCCAATAAGTTCCGGCGCGCCACAGACTATGTCAATCGGCATGGCGTTGCGGTCGCTCTCGTCGCCAGCATCGCCGCCGTGGCGTTTATGTGGCAGTACACGACGATGATGGCCAAGCTCGATCATCTCCACACGCTTGCCGCGGCCAGTGATCCGGCTGAAGTGAAGAAGTATCAGCAAAAGATTAACAAAGGAGCCGCCTCTCCCGGCAGCCCGCCCGTGGCGCGAGTCACCGGTCTCTCCGGCTGCGAGTGGCCGAAAGGCGTCCAGGGTCTGAAGTTTGGCGATACGCTGGCGCCCGGGCAGCGCCTCCGGCTGACGAAAGGGGTCGTGCAGCTGACCTACGACGCCGGCACGCGCGTGATGCTTGAAGGCCCGGTCGATATGGTGATGACGACTGCCATCGAAGCGAAGCTTTCGTCGGGAAAGATTGCAGCCGCCGTGCCGAGATTCGCTCGCGGCTACACGATCCTCACGCCGACGGCTGAAGTCGTCGACTTGGGCACCGAGTTTGGCGTGGCTGTCGACAAGCTAGGCGATTCGGAAATCCACGTCTTCGACGGCGACGTCGTCACGCGGCCGCTTGGCGAAAAGGGCGTCGACGGCAATCTGGTGCATACCCGCCAGGACCAAGCGGTGAAATTCGGCGTGTCCACGAAGAAGCCGGAGCGAATTCGAGCCGATAGCAAGAAGTTCGTCCGTCGTCTGATTCCCGATCTTCCCGCCGATAAGCTCCCTCAGTTGCCGCTGACGGAGAAGCTATCGCTCTGGCTGGCGGCTGACGTGATGCCGAGCATGCAAGAAGGAGATCCCGTTTCGGTCTGGCCCGATATTCTCGTTGGCGAAAACAGTTTCCCGGACGACGCCTGGCAGTTCGATGAGCGGCTTTGCCCGACTTGGATCCGCGACGGCGAGAAGCGGCCGGCGATTCGGTTCGACGGGTGGTCGACTTATCTATCGACGAGCCCGATGGAAGCTGGCGACCAGCAGACGGCATTTGTGGTGTTTGCCCCCAGCCCGGCGACGTTTGCCAGCTCTACTCATGGCGGAATGCTGCTCAAATATGGCCTGAACGCCCCCTCGCTTGAGCTGAGCCTCCTCACCGACCATGTCCCACGCGGCCTCGTTTGGGCGAGTAATTCTGTTGGAGAGACCTCAAACGTTGGTATGATAAGCGGCGTGCCAGTAAAGCCATTGGCCCCGTGCGCCGTGGCGTATACCTACGATGCCGTCGGCAATCAGTCGGAATTAATGGTCAACGGAGTTAGCCGAGGGGTTTCCGACGCCCCGCGGCGACTCGAACAGCACGCGAAAAAATATATCGGCAGCCACGCACAACCCTGGTACGAGGCATACTTTCTAGGCAATATGTACGAAGTGATCGTGTACGACTCGGCCTTGTCGAACGCCGAGCGTCAGCGGGTCTTCCAATACTTATCAATGCGATATGGACTTCAACTCGGCGAGTAGCCGGTTAAGTCCGAAGTTCGACGCACGCCCAAGCGCGGCCGACGCCCGCAGCAGCTAGCCAAGAGACTGCTGCCAATCGTGAGGCGAAGCTACGTTAGTGGCTGACAGCAATGCGACGAGACGCCATGACCGCCTACCAGCGAACATCGGCTACGACGCGGCGATTTCAGCCACGCGCGATTCGCTCGGCGCAGGCTTCTCGGTCTGCGTTCACCATGATCGAGCTATTGATGGCGATCGCCATCATTTCCATGTTGATTGCCGTATTGCTTCCGGCAGTCCAATCGGCCCGTGAATCGGCTCGACGCACGCAATGCAAGAATAATCTCAAGCAACTCGCTCTGGCATCGCTCAACCATCACGATGGGCAAGGGCATTTCCCAACCGGCGGTTGGGGATGGTATTGGCTTGGCGACGCCGACCGAGGATTCGGCAAAGATCAGCCGGGCGGCTGGATGTTTAACCTGCTTCCCTACTGCGAGCAGAGCGCGCTCCATCGGCTCGCCTCCGATGGCGATCCCTACGTCCTGACGCGAGACCAGCGGGTCGGCGCTTGTCAGATCGTCGAGTCTCCGCTCTCCGTGCTCAATTGTCCTTCGCGACGAGCGAACCGTACGTATCCGCTCTCGGCTCATGAGGGAGGAAGTCTTGGTTTCTTCAACTCAAACACTCCGATCTCCGCCGGTCGGAGCGACTACGCCATCAATTCAGGGCACGTCTATAGCGAATGGCACAACGATGCGCTGGGGCAGGGTCCCAAGAACTACATCGACGCCGACGTCTGGACAGCCAATCGCATTTGGGGAAGCGATCAATCGCGTTTCTTGCAGCTTCCGAACGGCGAACCAACAATGACCGGCGTCTCCTACGAGCGTAGCAAAGTTGCGACGCGTCATGTGCTCGACGGTTTGTCCTCCACTTATCTGGTTGGCGAGCGATACATTCCCCACGGCGACTATGAGTCAGGATTAAATAGCGGCGATAACGAGACTTGGTGCACTGGATTTAATAACGACAACTATCGAAGCACCGGGTGGTTGGTTGGGCTAAAGTATGTGTTGGCGACGCCCTTGTTCGACGGCGTCGTCGTGACCGATGAAGTCACGGCCGGACGTTACGGTTCGGCACATGTCGCCACTTGGAATGTGTCGTTTTGCGATGGCAGCGTGCGCGACATTTCGTACGACATCGATGCGATCGTCCATCGCGACCTCGGAAATCGCGCCGACGAGAACATGGTGCTGCCGCCGAGGGATTGACTCAGTTGCTCTTATCGCCGCACCCTGCCGACTTACGTCGCCAGCACGTCGGCCTGCGGCAGTCGCGCCGAGCCACTAATCTGTGCGGCATTCTGACCACTCGTGAAGTCCGCATGCCCTAGTTGTCGGGACCGTGGAGCGCTTCTCAGGCCTGCCCGAGAGTTTTGAGCGTTGAATCGCGGATTGCATGTAACGGAAAGTGTTCTATCATAAGAGGTTCACGCCATTTCTGGAGGGTAAGCGAATGGCTAGCGTCCTGATTGGAATTCAGGTGCCGGGCAACCGGTTGCGGGTTCGAGTCCCGTGCCCTCCGCTTCGTTAGACTGACGGTTCACAAGTAACTGGTTTTCAGGCACTTGTGATTCTCTTCCGTCACAGCACAGGTAACTGTGCCAATGACTGAGTCAATCAACTCCGCCGAAGGCTCTGCTTTCACGGCTTCTTCCCGGCTCGACGGCTCCTCTGGTTGTTAATTCTGATGGCTGTGCGGACCATCCGCAAAGCGTCCCAGAAAGTCGATTCGATTCATTCGCTGACGCGCCTCGGCGTCATGTAGGTGATAGTAGTGCCGGACCATCTCGCTGTCGCGGTGGCCCAGCCACTTCATGAGCATTTGGTCCGGCACGCCTTTGTTCGCGCAGGTCGAGCAAAAATAGTGGCGGAAGCTGTGCAGCCGCCCATCTTGGAATCCACGTTGCCCGATTAGAGTTGGGAACTTGTCGGCAAGCGGCGTTAGTACATCGCGGATCAGTAGGCGGCGCACTGTATCCGGCTTCAACTTGCCGCCGCGAGGCCCCAGAAAGATGTCCTCGACTTCTTGCGATAAGGTACGCAGGACCTGCAACAAATTTGCGTGAATCGGGAAGCTACGACTTTTGCCCGACTTAAGTCGACGGTGGCCACTGCCGTCGCGACCGAAATTTCGTTCGTCCGTCAGGCTTAAGATACCGCCTTCAAGATCGATATCAGCCCATCGCAGTCCAGCAAGCTCGCTGATGCGTAGGCCGGTGCATGCCAACGCTACGATTACATCTCCCAACCAATTGAGCCCTTTGTGCGATCGACAATGATTAATCATTGCGGCCACCTCGATCGCTCGCCAACAGTAAGGACGCTGGCTTTCGGCTTTGCGGATTTTGAGTTCGATGGGCTGCATGCCCGCTAAGTGCCCCTCGGTTATAAACCACTTAACTAGTTGCTTGGCAAACACGATCTCGTTCGAAACCGATTTGTCGGAGTACGACTCTGGCCGCGAATCTTCTGGGCCCCCGCGTTTAAGATACGCAGCATAGTCGCTCAGCAACTGCGCAGTGAGGTGGTTCCATGCGCTAATATTTTTCGCAGCAAGGAAATTGATCAGCTTGTCCAGGTGCGAGCGGTACTTTTTCTTTGTCGACTCTTGCAAGCCCCCGGTAACCGCTGGGCGATTAATGTGCTGTTCATAAAGTTTCCGGCCATCAGCCAGCGATAAAACTTCGCTGCTCGTCGTTGGCCGCGAAGTACGTGGGATAATTCCCAAGTCCTCTGCCTTCTGCTCGTCTAGATCGTGCAGAACCTTCTTTGCTTCCAGCAAATCGCTTGTCTCCAGCGAGTGACGCCCCGCGTTGGGGGTATTGCTGCGACCGTCTGCGTACCAGATTCCCTCGCGCTGATAGAGCCTCCATTTGAAATGAGGATACTCTAAGCACTTGTTTTTACGAGGTTTAGGCACTGACTGAATCTCCAAATATTGATGTTTACTTTTTCCATCTTGCCCGCGGTCCAGAGCGTTTCCTCGCGGGTGCCGTCCTGCAGGCAGTTTCCACCGATGCGACTATTCCCTGTAATGCTTCTCGCGGGATCATGACCCGGCATCGAGGACCACCAGGCTGGTAGACGGGCAACTTGCCGCTGCGGATGTAGCGCCAAACCGTCGACAGTGAGAGCCCTGTGACTGCCACCGCCTGATATGGAGTCAGATATTGACGGGTTGATTCGCTGGGCTGCGTGCTGGCAGTATGCTGTAGACGGGGCATAGCGGCTGAGACAGGGGTGGTGTGGTCCTCTACCCCTCCTGCGCGCCGGAATATCGCGCGCGCTGCGCGTTCCAGCTCAAACTGCTAGCACTTTCGCCAGAAGTTGGCTTTAAGGTCCGCCGGTCCCAGTAACGCCATAAGCTTGGCACCCAACGACAATGCCCGACGTTTTTATCGAAGACATCACACGCAAGAACTCTCTCACGCAGCTACCGTTGAAGTACCGCTGGGAGTTCACTCGACGCCATCCTGTCTACCTAGTGTGTTGGAGATTGGCTCGTAGCTACCTACGAGGCGAGATTCCGACGGATCGCCACGACGAGCAGGCGACGGCTTACGCCGCGCTGCTCATCCTCCAAACGATGGGCGTCACGGGCGAGCCAGTCGATCCGGCAATGACATCCAAGCAGCTCGAAGAGGACGATTCCGTTGCGCCGGAATTTCTGGCGGGACCGGTGCAACCGATGACTTATCGAATGATGCTGCTCAACCAGATTATGGCGTTACCCACACCTGAACTCGCCACAATCGGCGCACTCTTCAACGTCGCGGCTAACCGGTATCGCGAAGATGAAGGAGTCGACAACGAGGAAGCGGCATTCTCCCGAAGACGGCGAGCCGGCGCAGAACTCAACACTTTGATCAGCCCGGCACTCGATTCGTTTCCAATGGCGCCGCTGTACTACATTGATCCCAATGCATCCACGCGAGTCATTAGCGCCGCCGTCACTCGAATCGTCCGGCTATGGAAGCGCCGAAACAATATCCCCGAGCAACGACTGCAGCTAAGGGCATTTGATGAAGGGTTAAACGTCTGGGACCGCCGAGAGGGCTGGACCGGTGCAGGCTACGACCTGGAGCGAATCGAGAATAATTCCCGAATCGCCAAATCCCTCTCAGCGCCAAGATCGACGTTGGTGTCACGCTACGCGACGGCGTTTTCGTGGATTATTGGTACGCCTTACTCTATCGACAAATGGATGCGATTGTTTTTTTCGTACCACCGGCTTGCCGGCTCCCCAAGCCAATCTAATGGCTATATCACGCGCCTGCGGAGAAGTTTGGCAAGCTTCCAAAACAGGCAAAGCAAAGAGGAGGAATTGACGCCGAATGCAGACGACCTCCAGATCCCTTCATTACACTCCTACGTCGATACAGTCGCATCGGACACGGATCTCATAGACTTGCAGATCGACGTTGTGGATCTAATCAAGAAGGGCAAAACTGACGGCGAGATCGCCCATATCCTGCAGATCTCCGTCCTTCTCATTGCGCAAGTGAGGTCACATCTCTCAGACGATTCCTGAAAGCGGGCAAGCATTACTGGCGAGATTTCATCTTGAACTTTGAGTCATACCACTCTTCTTGAACCTTGAGGGTCGCGTCTACGCCTCCCTCAATTCGTTCAAATCCTTTAACCTCAATTGCAACCACTTGGTCCCGCTCAAAGATCCAAGCAGCTTCAAGCCAACCGACCTCGACGATCTCTCCTGGACCTATCAACGGGACAGTGTAAGCCATGCGAGAGCCATCTGAAGGATCCGTGACGTAGAGATCAATCTGTCGCAGCGGGCGGTCTGAAGCGTTTTGAAGCATCAGTACATAACCAATTCCAGAGTGCGACGGCCGAAGCATTGGCAGCAATGGCGCGCTTGAAACTTTATTTGATTTCACGGCGTAGAGAATCGCGAGCGCCACTAAAAATCCGATCAGGCACGCAATAGTGAGCCAAAAGTATTCTGCGTACCTGCTGCGAGGTTCTTCGAGAAAGTTATTCATCGAAAAGGTTATCTCCAGTGAACGGTGGGGGGGGGGTAGCCAAAATCAATGCGTAAGACGCGGAGCTCGGATCAATTCACACTATAGTTGGAAGACTTGCCGCTCTGCAAACTTTAGTTTGCAAGCATGTTGGGCAGTGCAATACGTAAAGCGAGACAGAAAGCGGGGTTAACTCAGGAGGAACTAGCTTTTCGCGCTGACGTGTCGCGTAATTACATCAGCCTGCTAGAGCTCGAACAGAAGTCTCCAACCGTGCAAACGCTTCTGAAGGTTGCGAACGCCTTGGGCGTAAAGGCTTCGCAGCTGGTCGCACAAGTCGAGAAGGGGAGGTAGCATCTTCCCCAGCATTGCAATCTACCTAGTCTCGATACTTAAATTACTCGCAATTTGTAGGCGTCGCTTTTCTGCACACTTGCCGCATCGGCACTCCAGCGAAATCCGTCCAGATCGCTGCGTTATGCCTTTCAACCCAACTGAAAGGAAGTAAGATGCGCCCCTCGTGGACTCTCCTGTACTTAGTCAACATCGCTTGCGGTGAGATCCCAAACCGATCGCACAGCCCTAGCAGCTCCTCGCCTGAGCCTTTAAGCCCTTCCGCTGCGTCTGCTGCGAACGCTGACCATAGTTGCGGCCACCGGAGCGGAGCCTGCTCCATTCGCCGCAAGTGGCGCTGCGCCTGGTGAAGCCGGTGCTCGAGGCGCAACGCCAACTCCAGAAGCGATCGCCAGCGACTATCTAGCCGCCGTCCTCTGGCGTACGGCCGCGGACAGCTGCTCAATGACTTCCGCATCACGATCTCGGCAGTCCAATCGACCGAGTTGCCGACTAGTCTTGGACGAAAGCCGACAAGCTGCACGCCGCGGTCCGGATCATCGAAAACCACGATGGTGGTCACTCGATGGAGTGGCACCAGTTTCGATCCATTGGCATGGTAGTAAAAACCAAGCGCCGCCCCCTCGCGAGGGCGGCGCTCGTAACGCGAGAAAGCATGCACGCCGATTTGCCGCCGCCAGCGACGACGCAAACAGGCCGATGATGTCTTCGAAAATGTGGTCGTGGTCATGGGAGTTCTCCTTGAATCGTTGTTTGACCTGTAGTGTCGATGGAAGTGGTCGTGGCAAGTTGACGAGTCCGCGTATCACATGAAGCATCCAGCTCGAATAGCCAGCAAGCGGCCTCGACGTCGATGGCGGAACTTCCCTGTCCCGCCATGACGCGCCAACAAATGCCCAATGCCAGTAGCGCAGCCAGCGCCGCCGCCAATGAGGCGCCCACGGTTTCGGTGGCCGCCCATCGGCGCTGACGTTCAATTGCAGCTTGGCGGCTTAGCTCAAGCTCACTCCAATTCGCGAGTAGCCGGTTCCGCTCATCCTGGAGCTTTCCTTGGGCGAGGATCAAGTCGCGCCGAGCCCGCGACTCTTCTTCCCCTAGACGACGAGCATTCTCGCTCGCCCCTTGAGCCGTCTGAGCGATAATCTCGCTCTGGCGAGCTTGACGGTCAGCCGCCTCGCGGGCGATCTCCGTCGACTGGTCTCGGCAGCCGATCAGACCCCACAGAGTTAGGGCGATTATCGTTAGTGCTGTTGTTTTCGCGCTGTTCATGACGGAGCCTCAGTCGATCGAGGAGTACCGCAATGATCCGCTCGAGCATTCGGCGGATGCGCACCTCGCGAGCGAACGCTACAGCGACGCTTACCAGCACTGCCGCCAGCGTGAAGATTAACGATTGAAGCATGGCGTCTTCCTGGTTGCGGCTCAGACGACCTCGTCATGGCTCAAGATCTCCTCTGCGATGCGATCGACGTCCTTCCAAAGTGTTGGATATTGGTAGGCTTCAATCGCGGAACGCCAGTGATCGTCGAACACTTCTGCGGCGTTTCGCGTTCGTCCTCCGCCGAACCAACCCATCACGATTGCGAAGGCCCAATCGAGCGCCGGATCGGGCTTTGCTTGGCGGCGTAGTAGCCAGTGCTGACGGAACCGCGTGCGGCCCGGGGCGCGGTGATCAATGGAGTGGTGCCGCTCCAGTCGAAGGAGTTCTGCCGCTGGCCCCGCCATGAGGAAGCGAACGTAATTTCGCACGGGAATGTACGGCAGTTCTTTGGCGGCTTGCTCGCAGTGATCGAAGAAAGTTTCGAAGCGATAGTGTCGATCGCCATCGCCGAGCGTCTCGCACAAGACGCCAAGCTCGCGGGCCATCACGGCGTGGCCCGCCACGCGATAGGCGCGCATTTCGTGCGCAGGTATGGGGGTGTAATTCACAGGCGCGTCTCCTGGAGAGAGGATGACGGAGGTCGGGGCGTTTCAACGCCAACCGCTAACCCTCGTCATCTAATTATGACGCGATTTGAACGCGAATTTAGTTAGGAGAATCCCTGTGGAGCAGGCGTGGAGGCTGGGCGGTGAACGGCGGAATTCTCCACTCAATGCGCCAGTGAGGTGATGGAAGCGTCAATGGCGCCAGTGCTGCCTTCAGCGTGACGCGGTGGAAGACTTAAGCCCGGCGCAGCCTGCGGTCTAGTTCCGCCACAACTTCTAAAAACGGCGTCCCAAACGCTTTGCAAATCTCACGCAGTTCCAAGACGTCGATCCTACGCTCTCCGAGCTCAAGCTTACTTACAAATGACTGGTGCCGCTTAAGCTTTTTCGCCATGTCAATTTGGCGAAATCCCGCGTTCATTCGCAGCTCGCGCAGCAGCGAAACGAGAATTTTGTGCTCTCGGCTGTGAATCTGCTTATCCATGTCGCGGGCCTAACTGTGGCCGCGACGATATATCCCGCTTGAGAATATCCCAAATTTGGATATTGTGAACTTGGGTAAGACGACTCTCCAGCAGGGCCAAAACAATGTTTGGAATTCTAAGACCTTCTCAAGTCCGGCTCAGCGGTCCGGACCGAGTGGCGTATTCTTCTACTTATTGCAATGTTTGCGGAGCGCTGGCGGCCGAGTACGGACACGCGTCGCGACTGCTAGTCGTTCATGATATCGCAACGTTAGCATGGCTTCTGATTCCTAAGAGCATCGAAACAATGCCCCCTCAACCGAGGTAATTGCTTGCGAGGCGGAGTCAGCCGCGCCAAGCAAGATGGCCTGCCACTGTTGCTCAAATATCTCGCATCGATTTCAGCGTTTACGCTTGGAGTGAAAGTGCAAGACAACGAGCGTGACCGGCGCACATGGCGCACTGCGACCGCTAACGCCATGTACCAGAAAACATTTGCGCGATCATCTAGCCTGCTGGAGGGAATTGGCGCAAACGTGAGTCGTTTACAGCAGACGCTACAGGAGCAATATGTGCTTGAAGTGAGTTCAGAGTCCGAGATTCGTCTGGCCGCAGTTCCAACCGGGTGCGCGTATGCTGCGGTGGTACATGATATTCAACGGTTCGGAGACAACGGCTGCGAACTGTCTTTCGATCAGCGAGAGACGCTCGGGCTCGCACTTGGCGGCGCGATATACGCAATCGATGCAGTCCGAGACTATGAGGCTGATATCGGCATAGCGTACAACCCTCTGTGCATTCAAGGCGGCAATTCCAACTCTATGCCAACCGATGTGCGACGCAACGCACTGATGTTTATTGAAGAACGCCTTGCTTCAGCCGGCAGCATCATCAAGCCCCTTGGAGAGGCTACGCACAAGCGTTGGAACGCCGTCGCTGCTCACTTACTCAGCCACTTGCGACCTTTTCCGGAATTCGTCACGTTGAGCGCGAGGTGCTACGTTCCATGCGATCATGGCGTTGTGGCGTTCGATGATAAGGAGTGCACGCCGGCAGCATACGCCTGCTTGTGCTGCTGTTGTGTTGGGTTCAAGTACTGCACATAAACAATTGCATTGCCTTCCCCAAAGGCAACACCGTGGTGAGAAATGCAGATTTGCCTCGGCCGTTATAGGCCCACTTCTGCTCTCCTTTTTTGCCACCCAGGGCGATGTTGAGGATTCAGAGGATGCGCTATGCCGCTTCGTCAGCGGCGTGTTGTTAAACATACAACGCAGCGTCAGTGCTCCCGATGAATTCGCGAGGCTTAGCCACCACTTTGCTAAGTCCTCACAAAATGATCGTCGGAAGCAGGGCAATCGCGGGAAGGAGGGCGTGAGGAGTCTGCTGGTCCGAAGACTGGTTCGGCTGGTTAAATCACAATTTGCTGAATCGCATTGTTGAGAGTCAGATCTTCATTTTCGGCGGATCGTGATCGGGTAGAGATCAGTAACGGCGTGCTCACCGCTTTTTGCAGAACCTCGGCTTTCCGAACTTGTACTATGTGTCGCGATGCCTTTGTGCCAGTGAATCAACGGACCTGAGAGCCCCCGTCCGATCACTAAGAGGCAAAGAATCGACGCAATGCTGTGGCGACTTGAACCCGTGGCGCTGTTCACCACCACGAAAAGTGCCGGAACAGCTATTCCCGCAAGCTTTTCGTGCTGATAGCGAATCGAAACCCATTATTTACACGCGGAGGTGTTCACGGCCGATTTTACCCAAAAACTGACGAGTTGACGCCCAGGTCGATTGCACCGCCGCGTCTTACTAACCGCCGTCGGCCGCACGCTAGGTGTCTCACCTCAGTGCGCAAATGCACTAGGCGAGAATCCCGTCGATCACGCGCCCGTGAACATCTGTCAGACGAAAGTCTCGCCCCGAGTACCGGTAAGTCAGGCGCTCATGATGGAAGCCGAGCAAGTGGAGAATCGTCGCATGCAAGTCATGCACGCTCGTTGGTTGTTCGACAGCTTTGAAGCCAAAGTCATCCGTTGCGCCGTGGACGGTCCCCCCCCGAATGCCGCCGCCGGCCATCCACACGCTGAAGCCGTAGGGATTGTGGTCGCGTCCTGCGGCTGCGTTACCGTCGGCGGTCAGCTCAACCGTCGGCGTCCGGCCAAACTCGCCGCCCCACAGGACGAGAGTATCTTCGAGCATTCCCCGTTGCTTGAGGTCGGTGAGCAGCGCCGAGATCGGTTGGTCGATCTGCGCGGCGAGGTTGCGATGGGACGACTCGATCTGTGCATGGCTGTCCCAAGGTTGGCCAGCTCCGTGCCACAGCTGCACATACCGCACGCCGCGCTCCATCAGTCTCCGCGCGATGAGCGTCTGCCGCGCATGAACGCCGGAGCCATACATGTCTCGAATGTACTGCGGTTCCTGAGCGACGTCGAAAGCGTCTGTCGCCTCCATTTGCATGCGGAAGGCGAGCTCGAACGACTGGATGCGAGCGTCGAGCCGCGGATCGCTGCGGGTCGACTTATGCTCTGCGTTAAGCCTTGCGTGGCGATCATGCCCGTGTTGTGAACACCGCCCGATGTGAAGGTGGTGATCGTGAGTAGCCCATCTGCAACCGATACGGCATCAGCCGTATTAATGGCATCGCGGCGCGGACCGAGACCTCGGTGCGACCACTTGGAAGCGTCGAGCGAAGTTCCTGAGAATTCGTCGCTGAATGCGAGCGTCCAGCCGGCAGAGTTGTCGGTAACGACGGAAGCTCGGGTCGCGTCGGCTAAGATGCCGATTGTAAGGAGCGTGACGGCTTAAGCCAGAAAATCGGTGTAGGCGCCGTGCAGTGAAAGCGTATCCTGCGTCCGGACAGCTTGCAGCACTCAAGATGAGAGAGAACATTTCTCAATTGATTATTCGGATTCTTCAGGAGCATTTCGGAACACGCCAACCGCTTGGCTGGTCAAGATTTGGCGCTGCGGCGCAGATTCTAGATAGAAGACTAAGTCTCCGGCCGCATTGCGTCAATTAACAAGATGGCAATCAATGACACTAGCATCATTCTTCGTCACGATCCTTATGGCTACGGCGTAGGGCGTAGCAGCACCTCCCTTAGCATGTTGAGCCATCGGAGACGCCTTCGCTTATCACATAGCTGAGTGGCGGAAGCCTCGATTCGCAGCTTTCCTATCGAGTCCGCGCCTTAACTCTTAGCCGCGTCCGGAATGATGCCCTAATTTTACTGCCCGGTGAGAGTTTGAAGCAGTGAGGCGGTGCAGTCACGATACAACATCAGATGCTCGCCAGGACCTAAAGCCATATCGAGGGCATACCGAACAGTATTGTTGTCACGTGATAACAATGCCTCTGGGCGGCCGACGGTCGTTCGCTATAGAGGACTCTAGCGACATCGATCGCCAAGCACTCGCGCGGACACTCATCGGTCAGCGTCACCGTCCGATCGCCATGCCGCCGCTCGTACGAGCATCATGGCTGCGTTCACTTCATTAGCAGATGCTGAGACGCAATGCGAATACTGGCCGGAACCTTCGAGATTGCAACTCGGTCTACGTCTGTCGATCCCGAGTTGACACGGCTGCAGCGGAGGCTTACCGAGGCGGTGCCGGGCTTCGCGAAGGCTCGCCGGCATGCCAGTGACCGTAAGAGTCTACTGCGCATTGAACGAGCGTTGCCCGCGCGGAAGGCAACGCCCCTATCGTCAACACGCTATCCAGCGGGCGAAGCTAACTCTGCCATTCAGCAGCTACGGTATCGTATCCGCTGTGCGTGTCTTGCCGACCGCCGGCGAGGCAGGGGAGCGGAGAATCTGCTCCAGCTTCGCGCTGATCCAATCCTTGTTTTTCGGGAACTCGGCGTAGGTCCTGATGTCTTCAAGCAACGCATCGTCCGGGCTGATGCCGGCGGTTTGCAGAATCGCATAGTCCTGTAGCGATTCGCCGAAGACTTCCCAGCGAATCGAATCGATTGGGCCGTCCTTGCCAGGGTAAATCATGAAGGGATCGCCGTAAGGAATGCCGGGCCACATGTCGCTGGAACCGTCGGCGAAGGGATCGAGAATTCGTTCTTGTTCGAGGGCGTGCCAATAGTTGTATCCCCAGTGGAGAAACCCGCGGGCCTGTAGCTTGTAGAAGAGCCAGCCCGACATGCGAATCTTCGCGAGCGGCGTATCCATGAACCGGTTGAGCCATGGTCCTGTCGGCCCGCAGCAGTAGTACACCCAGTGCGGAATCTTTGCGTCGATGTAAGCCTGAGCTGAGCTGACGATCGGAATCGGCATATCGGTGAGACCTTGCTTGCCGTACTGAATATCGCTGAGGGCGTCGATCACCTTCATCCATGGCGCGAGGTCCTTCAGCACCTTCCGCGCAGCCTTGTAATTTTCGACGTGCTGGCCCTCGCCCGGTTCATCAGAGAGATGGAAGTACGATCCATTAAGGATGTCTTCTTGAACGAGGAACTCGTGGAACGCCGGCAGAAACTGCTTGAGAAAATTAACGTACGTGTCGGATAGGGCCTTCGTTTCAGGCGGCCAGAGCATGACGTACTCGTCGCCCACTTTCTTGTAGAGTCTCATCGGGTTCTCAACGCCCCAGTAGATCCACATATGGGGCCATTCGAACTCTTTGAAACCGATCTCCTTACACATGTCGACAAACCGTTTCACGTTCGTCCAATCGAACTCGTACTTGCCCGGTTCCGGTTCATTGATGATCAGGAGCTGGCAAGGGCGTTTGAACGTTTCACGACGATTGAAGAACATCGGCACGTAGACGACGTTCGAACCATGGTCGTACATGTTTTGCATTTGGTCGCGAGTGAGTTGCCACCAACGCTCGTCTTCGAACATGCCGGTCTTATAGTAGTCCCAGGTGGCTTCGCCGCGCCACCAGTGGGTGACGGGAAAGTTCTCGCGCGGCTTGATCACAAAGGGGCTGATCTCAAGTTTGATCGGCAGTTCAGCTTCTTGGCGCAGATCGCCTAGGTAAAACTTGAACTTCAACTCGCGGACGCCCGGCTTCGCATCGGCGGGGATCCAGAGCGTAATCCAATAGGAGCGAGTTTCTCCTGGCCCAATCATCTGCTGCGTTTCGGGATAGAGCGGATCGGGAACTAAGCCAGGCAGGAAACCGACGCCGTCGAGTTCCGCCGGATCAGTGGTCGGCGTGAAGTGGAGCATCGGGACGAGACCGACATAGCGTGTGCGCGGCTTCAAGCCCTCGGCGCCTTCGATCCCGCCGTCGGTGCGCAGTAGATAGACGCGGTCGTTGCGGATGCAAGCCTGGAACGAGATCGTGCCGTTGCGTGCCGCCAACAGTTCAACCTTCTGTGAACCGGGCTTCGTTTGCGGGAAGACCCGTTCCAGCGACGTCGCGAGCCACAACTGAACAGTTGGCTTTGGTTCGTCGCCGATCGTCACTTGAAGCGCTTCGTCAGCGGCATGCGCGAACGTTGCGAGCGTGACGACGAACAGGCTGCATACGAAGCGGACCAAGAGATTCGCCGAGATGGTCATGCGGTCATCTTTCAGGTTGATCGGAAGCGACTAGCGTCGAGGCCATCTAAGGGGCCGCGACTGGCTCGTCAGGATTCAATTCCAGTAGCACGCCCTGACCAGGCGCTAGGAAGTAGGCCCAACCAATGTAGGGAAGCGTCTCGCCAGTAATGGGCGAGACGTACTTCACGTTGCCGGCGGTGGAGAGGAACTCCGGAGCACACCGCTGCGAGTTGACCATGCTGCGGTTGACAATCATCACGTAGCGTTTGCTGTTCTCGCTGTGGGTGAAATCGCCGACAACGAACTCGCCTTCGGGGATGCTTTTCACCAGCGACGTCTCGCTCGGGCCATGATTCCGGTCCGGCACGGTGCCGCCGATGTGGTAGACGTCGTTCGACTCAAGCTTGAGCAGCACCGGAGCCATGTTGTGGACCTGGCGATTGATGTTACGCATCCAATGCCAAGCCGGCGTCCGCTCGCCGAATTGGTCGAGCGGCGCGTTGCGGAAGTTGCCGAGATCAGGGGCTTTTAGAATTGGCAGAGAACCCGACATGAACTTGTAGTAGCCGATCCCCTTGGCCCCGTAGACCAGCGAGCCGAAGACCTCCATCCGATAGTCGGCCTCGGTCAGTTCACGGTAGTTCCAGTGGGTGGCCGTCAGAACGACGTTCCAGAAATCGAGCTTATGCTTCTGCGCGGCTTCCCGCATCTGCGCGAGGTTCGCCCAGAAGATCGGCAAAAAGTCGTTGACGCCGTACGTGGTGTACCGATCGTACGACAGCACCGTAGGATTGCAGATGGTAACGAAATCTTCCACATACTTGTCGTACGCTTCCCCTTCGCCGGGCAGCAGGTTGATGTAAGGCCACTTGCCAGGCGCAAGCTTGCGGACCGCAGCAACGCCCTTCGCAAGATCGGGGTACTGCTCCGGGCTCGGCTCATCGCGAAGGTGATAGCCAAGCACCGCGGGGTGGTCGCCAACTTCCTTCAGCACGGCGGGCAGGTTCTGCTCCACCGCGGCGCCGTCGAAGGGGCCGTGATACGTGGCGCCAGAGAGACGTTCGTCAAACACAACGGCCTGCAGGCTTGCGTCGTGGCAGAGGTCGAGCGCCTTGATCGGCACGAACGCAACGCTCGTGATGCCTGCGTCGCGCATCGCTTCGAACGTCGCCTGATCGTCAGCGTAGTCCCACGCCATCAGCGGGAAACGCGCCGCACCTGCTGCCACGGGTTCGCTTGCAAACGCCGCTGGTCCGCTAAGAAGCGACAATAATGCGACAATCAACATCGACCGAAACTTCATTGCAACGTTGCCTGGGGGTCCAATCGGAATCACTTCTCGCTGACTTCTGCGACTGGCGGCGCGAACGTCGGCTTCAGCAACACGCCCTGGCCAGGAGGAAGGCAGTAGTACGGGCTGATCTCTTTCATCTTGCCGCTGATCGGCGAGAGATACTCAAGCTTGGCGACGGCGTCGCGGAATTCCGGCACGAGCGTCGTTGAATGGGTGAGGCTTTTGTTGACAATCATCACCCAGCGCGACCCGTCTTCGTGCGTGAAGTCGCCGATCGCGAAATCGCTGCCGGACTTCAATCCCTTCACCAAGGTATCCTCGCCGACGCCGCGATTTTGCTCGGGAACGTCGCCGACGTGGTAGACGACATCGGACTTCAGCTTGAGCAGCGTGGGGCCCATGTTCTGGATCTGGCGGTTCATGTTCCGCATCCAATTCCAGGTATGCGTCTTCTCGCCGAACTGGTCGAGCGGCCCGTTGCGGAAGTCGCCCAGCTCGGGAGCGTCGAGAATCGGCAACTCGCGGCTAATAAACTTGTAGTAGCAGAGGCCTTTGGCCCCGTAGACGAGCGAGCCGTAAGCTTGCAGTCGCAGGGCCGCTTCCGAAGGCTCGCCGTAGGTCAGATGCGCCGAGCTGAGGAAAATGTTCCAGAACGGCAAGTTATGCCGCAAGCCGGCGTTGCGTACCTGGGCGATATTGGCCCAGAAGCCGTACGAGAAGTTTCCTTCTTGGCCGACGGGGTAGTTGTCGTACGAAAGAATCTTGGGATGGCACGTGTTCACGTAGACGTCGAGATAGCCGTCGTAACCTTCGCCCATGCCAGGCGGAAGGTTGATGTAGGCCCATTTGCCAGGCGCCAAATCGTGGACGACCTTCACCGACTTCGCAAGTTCAGGGAACTGGCTGTGGTCGGGCTCGTCCTTCAGATGGTAGCCGTACACGGCTGGGTGGTCGTTCACGCGATTGATGAGATCGGGCAGCGCTTTGTTCGCCTCCTCGGCATTGAATGGCGCCGCCCAATGGGCGGGAGTGATCCCTGCCTGGTAGACGATCGCTTTGATCCCCAGCTTCTGGCAGATATCGAGTGCTTCGGGCGGAACGAATGCGACCATGTTGATGCCGCAATCGGCCATCTTCTGCAGCGTTTCTTCATCGTCGGCGTAGTCCCACGCCATCAGCGGGAACGGCGGCGTCGCCTCCTCGCCTCGCACTTCCTGCGATCCAATCGAGAGACCGATTGCCGCTGCAAGCATTAGCGCAGTTCGTACGCAACGAACGCCGCGTCGACGAGATTGGCATGGAATCGACAGTCGCATCAAAAAACACTCCACAGACAAGTTCATGGTGTCGCGCGGGCCGAGCGAAGCTCGCAACTAAAGTTGCGCAATAGAAGCTGAACGGCGAAGACGAACTGCCTCGTCGAAGCGACGAAAACAGAAGAGTCGCCGCGCTGCGCCGACGCTCAAAGCTTCAGGATATCGCCAGGCTTAGCTGGATGGCGTTCGCCATTAACGATCACCGCTTCCAAGCCTGTGATTTCCGGCACATGCAGCTGAACGCCTTGCGGTTGCTTGCGGAAACTCGGCTCCCACTCGACGTCGAGCGCCTTGCCGCCATCGACCACTTTAAACCGCAGCGTGACGGGGCCCGATTCGGTTGCAATGTTTTCGAAAACGGTTTGCTGCTCCGCGCTCAACCAAGCCTCAGGACAAAGGCGAAGGAGGTGGAACTGGCCCGGCTCAAGTTGATCGTCGATCACCGCCAGCTTCATCGCGTAGAACATCAACGCACCCGGCGCCGGCAGGCTCCAAATGCCGTGGCGATGCTCGCAGCCGCTGAACGTCTGCTGCGACAAGGCGCCGGAGAGAAGGGCGTACATTCCCTCCAAGAACTTTTCACGATCACCCGACTGCCACGAGCAAAGAATGTTGAAACTGTAGCACGGCTCGCAGGTTGAGATCTCGTGAGTGAGAATCGCCCGCTGGTGCATGTCGCCGCGCGGATCGTACAGCTTGACGTCCGGTCCCTCGCGATAGTAGGCGAGCGAATCCTTCATCAACGGATCGTCCGCGTCGAGTAGGCCCGCGTACACGAGCACCATCGGCCCAGTGTCGAGAAAGAAAGGGTGGCTTTGCATCTCGGGTCCGAAGAGGCCGGTCGGCACGACGCGGTGCTCGACGCCGGCGTCGGTCTTCCAGGTCGGCATCGTCGCAGCGCGTTCGCGATAAGCGTTGACGAACGCCTCCTTATACTCTTTCGCTTCCGTCGCAAACTCGTCGGCGCGAGGGTGGCCGATCGATTGCAGTAGCTTCACGGCGGACTCAAGGCCTTTGTAGTTCCAGGCGATATTCCAAACCGCTTGCGAGGGAACGCCCGTGTCGGTGGCGACCGCAGGAGGGAGCACGCCCGGCGCCCCTTCGTGGTTGGTGTTGCGGCGGGCATCACGAAGGAACTCGCAACCCTTAAGAATCGGCTCAAGCGATTCGTCGATGATCTGTTGGTCGCCGGAGAGCAACGCATTCTGCGACATCGCGTGAAGCACCGAGCCGTGATCCGTCAGCCAATCGATCGAGCTGAGTTGCTTCGGGGCTCCTAGGTAACCAGGGTGTAGCTCGTACGCTTCGCCCGGCGGTTTGGTGGAGCCTTGGTACTTGTGAAAAATCTTCAGGTTGTCGGCGACAAACTGGTGGTAGCCGAGGTGATCGAGCAGCATATGCGTCGCCATGCAAGTCGGCGTGGGCCAGAGCGTGTCGTAGTTCCAGTTGCCCGTCAGGAGCGCCTGGTCGCCGTTTTCAGGATTCGTTTCGCTCGTCACGAGGGCGAGTTCAATCATCCGGCGAATCGCGCGATTAACGTGCGGCTCAGGGGTAATGACGACGGCGGCCGTTTCGGGACGCTTCGTCCATTGCTGATCGTTCTGAGCCAGGGCGGCGTCGAAACCGAGATCAGCCTCCGCACGCACCGCCTCCGTATCGCCCGGCAGCATCGGGACGAGCAAGTCGACGTACGTTCCTTTGACAGCCGGGATCGAAACCTGCAGGTAGTAGTCGCGGCTCCCTTCGGTCCGCTCCACGAGCATCGCCGAACCAGCGGACATTATGCCGACCAACCGCACGCGGCCATCGGGCTCCACTAGCCGGCAACAAGAGAGGTTTCCCTTCTGATACGTATCGCGTGTGAGAGCTCGCGGATAAATGGCGCGTTCCGGATGAACGGTGAGGTTCTCTTCGTGCCACATGCTCCGTTGCATCATGTCGGGGTTGCCGATGTGGATCATCATCACCGCGTTGGGCGACGCCTCGAACGGATCGACATGCTCAACCTTGAGCCGCATCCAGAGGTACAGCGGCTCTTTGCCGGTCTTCGCTTCGATGCCGGCGGGCGAGTGGGCGAACACCTCCTCGCGGACGACGACGCCGGTGCTGCCGTACATCGTGTTCATCGGCCAGCGGGTCCACAGGACCGGCGCTGCGTGATCGTCGTCCCACCCTTGCATCCCGACGCCGCCGTCGGGCCGGCTGCTGAGCTGAAATGGATGGTCCGGCCGCTGCGGAATCGATCCATCGAACGATGGCGTCAGCGTCAGTTGAACGCCTTGGCCAATGTAGGGGTTCAGGTACTCTTTAATCGGCCCCGCTGGCATGCTGCGCAGCGGATGCGTGTCGGCGACGATCGTGCCGTTGTAGAGCGAAGTGAACCTGAAAGGATGGTTCTTGATCCCGACGGGCGTCCAGACGTTCCGAACTGACGGGAACCAATTTTTGGCTGATTCGAAGCTGGGCTCCGCGGGCGACGCCGCAAACGTTTGGCTGACCAATGCGAGAACGAGGAGCCGAGACGCGGCCAGCTTCATTAACCGTAAACAGGGGAATTCCATAACGCTTCCTCTCTTGACTGCCTGCTAACGCAAGCTGGAGATGCGAGCGGGCAGTCGCTGTAAGCCGCGGCGACTTCACCGTTTGAACCGTGCGACGCGCAACGGCGCGTGATCACTCAATTGGAAAACGAGGTCGTTTCGCCGCCCTTAATCGTAGCGAGCGCTCGGTATACCCCCAACTCAACGCCCTCGTCAATGAAGTGGACGGAACCATCAACAAAGACGAAGCTCAATCCGGCCGGGTGCATGCTGTTGAAACCGAACTGCGTCCGGTATGGAAACTGCTCAACCGAAGGATCGGTGTTGGCGAGGCCTGGAACCGCGGCATTTGGCTTGAGGGCGGCGCTCGCGCTGGCTTCGACGCTGTGCGCCCATGAGTAGCCGAGGCCGTAGCACTTCCCTGGATCGCCGCACATTGCGCGCGATGCCTCAAACGCCTGCTCGCCAGCCATCATCGTTTGGCTGGTTCCGTCTTCCACGTGCTCGAACCCGAGCGGATTGATCCAAGCGAAGATCGCCATGACGCCGTTTCCATTACGCCACGGTTCATTGCCGGTTCCTTCGACGTTGATATTCTGATAGGGAGGGACATCCGACTGCGCTCCCATCACGCCGTCATAGTTTGTCATACCGATGTTGCGAATACCTTTGATATACCAAGTATTCGCATTTCTGATGGGATTGTTTCCGGCTAACTCATCGCTTGGACATTGGAAGGCGGGAATGACTGCGCCTATCGCCTGCAAACTGTCTTGCAAGGGTAGCTTGGGGATTTGCCCTTGGTTGTAAATAGCGCCTTGTTCAATGTGCGGCAGAATTGAGGACAGCCAACTCCAGGCTCGGCACGGAGGGCCCTGTTCTTGGCCATTAACCTGCGCAATCCCCCACGCCGTGGCTGGCAACTCGTAATTGCCGCTGTATCGATTATACGGCAGCACCTTCTGGCTTGATTCGTAATTATGCGAGCCTAGTCCAATTTGCTTCAGGTTATTCGTGCATTGCGACCGTCGCGCTGCTTCGCGCGCCGCCTGAACGGCCGGCAGCAGCAGTGCCACCAACACGCCGATGATCGCAATGACGACTAGCAATTCGACGAGTGTGAACCCACTCTTTCTCGATACAGTGCGACTCATGCTCTGCTTCCTTACTCTAGCGGGACTTATTCTCTTCCGGCAGGTGACGTGCTTGAAGGTGTGCGTTCCAATCGCTCTGGCTGATTGTTCCTACTTGGTAACGCCGAGATCGTAAGCACCAGGCGCGGCGTCTACTTTTACTTCGACTTTCAGCGGAGTGGTTCCCGGATCGGCGAACTTTCGATTGCTGACCGTCTTGGGAAGCCCCGAGTAGTTCCCGTCAGGAGTCATCGGCGTTTCGCTCACGAGAACGGTTACGACGTAGTCGCCCGCAGGCGCACCTTCGTCGCGGTTATGCATCATCACGTAGGTCCCGTCAGAACGTATCGAGCTGACGAGCTGAATCATCTGATTCGCGGCGTTGTGGAAAGTCACTCCGCCTTCCTTCGCAGGCTGGCCGTCGATTGTGACCTTGCCCTTCACTGGCAAAAGCGTCGGACCTGACTTGCCGCAGCCTGCGGCAGACAGCGCGACGGCCACGGCGACTAACAAGAGGTGCATAGCCTGCCGACGCAAAACGTAACATTGGTTCAGATTCATCGATTTCTACTGGCACATAGAAAGGTGTTGCAGGCGCTTGGCCTTCCAAAGCCAAGCGTCTGCAACGGTTCCGAATAATCTTGATTACCGGCGGCGGCGAGAGACGACCCAGCCAAGGCACGCGAACGAGCAGCCGAGGGCGAGCGATGTCGGCTCTGGCACCGCCGCGGACGTCGGCACTGCGGAAGTCCTGCCGAAGTTGCGCTGCCAGATCAAGAAATCGGCGCCATCGGTGCGACCGTCGCCATTGGCGTCGGAACCGGCGCCTGGGCCGAAATCGGTCTTCCACTTCGTCAAGTCGGCGCCGTCGACGGCGCCATTGTTGTTGAAGTCCCCGGGAATCGGCGTCGAACCGCCAACCGTCAGCACAAGGCTCTTGCCGGAAACGCCCAGCGAGAACTGCGACGCATCAGCCGGGGTTAAAGCGAGCCCCGCAGTGTTCAACGTGCCGCTCACCGTCAGCAGCGTGTAACTGCCAGACGGAACAAATCCTGGTTCAAGCGTGATATCGACCAACCCCGACAACGTCGCGTTGCCGGTAATGTTGAAGAAATCTGTATTCGCGAGGCCCAGATCGAATGCCAATGTCCCGGTGCTGGTCAGATTCGCAGCGATTGGCGTCGTGCCGGCAGTGCCGAGGACGCCCGTGTTCGTAATCGATCCGCCGCCGGTGACGCCGTAATTTAGATTGACGGCGCCGGCAGTTGCCAGCGTCTTGCCGCCTAACTCCACGGCGTTGTTGAAGTCGATCTGCGCCCCTGCGGCGACGGTGATCGTCGTATTGTCGAGAACGCTCAGGCGAGTCTGTACTTCGTGCGAGCCGCTGAGCACGTTAATCGTCGGATTGACCGTCCCGCCAACCGTATTGGCCTTGAGGGCGACGGCCCCGGGACCGGAAATCGCGTACTTGTTGGCATTGTCGAAACGAAGGCCGTTCACCGTTTGGGTTGCGCCCGTGACGACAGTTTGCGGCGAGGTGATGCGGCTGCCGAACACGGCAATTGGCGCGTTGCCAGTGGCGACATTGGGAGCGATGTTGGGAATCCACGAGGCGTTGGTCGCCCAACTCCCCGATCCGCCTCCCCACAGCGCCTCGGTGTAGTCAGCGCCGATGGCAGTAATGTTGTCGATTCGCGCCTCGCCGCTGCGAAGCAGCACTGTCGTGTCGAACGTGTAGGTTTGATCGTCGCCATCGCTCCCGTAGCCGCCTCCGAGAAAGACGAAGCGCCCGTTCGGTCCCGAGCCCGTCAGCGTTTGAGCCGGGGTTCCCGCCGTGATATTGCGTGACGTGACCTCGTACGTAGCACTGTCGACGTCGACGCCGAACGTGTACTCGTAAACGCTATTCGCGACGTACGTGGAAGTCGAGAACGCGGCGTTGTCGCCGATGAGGACGCTCCCGGTTCCAGCCGAACTGCTGGCGTCGGTAATCAAGACGAAAATCGGGCTGGCGCCGAACCGGCCAAGGAAGAAGCCGGCAGACCCGCTGCCGACGCTGTTCGCGTCAGTGCGGATCTGAAACGACGCGGTCAGGTCGTTGGCGGGCGTTCCGTCCTTTTTGGCGAAGACGGCGTTCGCTCGCGAGACGTCTGCCGCCCCGGTGTTGCCGGCGGACGGAGGATCGACAGTCTGCGAATACAAGAGCGACTGGGATCCGCCGATCGGATTAACAGTACTCACCGCGGCGGTGCCGTTCAGCACGCCGCCGAAGAAGGGGTCGGCGAGCACGTACGCGGGCGTCGTCCAGTTCTGCTGGCCAACGATATTTCCCGACGTGTACGGCGGATTCTCGAAGTTGTAGTTGACCGCTAACGCCTGCCCCACCGTTCCAGCGGTTGCCGCGACGACCACGACGCAAGCTACCTGCCGTACCTGAACTCGGCGGCGGCGAAACAAGGTTAGACCCGTCATGGCGAAGCCTAGCAGTCCGGCAGTAGTTGGTTCAGGCACGGCAACCCCCAGGAAAGTGAGCGTCAAATTGTTCCCATCCGTGCCGAGAGCGAACGACTTCGCGTCCTCCGGCGCGAGAGCCAGGCCGGAAGCGTCGAGCGTTCCGCCGGCGGTCAGAATCGTCATCTGGCCGGCGGGTAGCGACGATGCATTCCATACCACGTCCAAGATGCCGGAAAGAACGGCGTCGCCAGCGACCTGATAAAAGCTGTTGCCGCTTTCATCAGCGCTAACCAACATCGCCCCCTTGCTCGTCAGGTCGCCGCCGAAGCTGGCGACGCCTTCGGCTTCAAGCGATCCGAGGCTCATGACCGCGCCGCCGCCGATCGTGCTGTGGTTAAACCGCACCGTCCCCGAAGTGGTGAGCATGTGCCCGTTCAAGTCGACGACGTTGTTGAAGTCGAGCGACGCCCCCGCCGCGGCGGTGACGCTGGTGTCGTTGAACAGCTCGACAGCTAGCTGAATTTGGTGGGCCCCGCTCGTCACGTTAATCTTCGGAGCGATCGTCGTGGGGCCCGAAGCATCGGCCTGGAAACCCAGCGTCCCAGTGCCGGCGACGATGTACGAGTTCGTGTTGCTGATCGTTAGAGTGTTGAGCGTCCGGGCTTCATTGTTGTAGATGGTTCGCGCAGCCGTAATCGCCGAACCGAGCAAGACGTTCTGGCGACCTGCAATCGTGCCTGGTATTCCCGTCGGCGTCCAATTCGTCGTTAGGTTCCAGTTGCCAGTGGCATTGGCGGTCCATTCAAAATTCGTTTGGATGGGCCCCACGCCGGCAGTGAGCGTAATGTCGTCGACGGTGACGTTGCCGCCGCGGAAAAAGATGCCCAAGTCGATGTTGTATTCGCCATTAGGGCCGGTAGGGGCGCCGTAGCCGGCAAAGAACGGATAGACTTGCGAAGCGATCTCGCCGCCCACAAGATTCTCAAGAATCAGATTCATCGACCCCAAACCGAAGTCGATCTCGTAAGTCATTTTGATCGTTTCGCCCGGACTAAAAAAGAACGCGTTGACCGGGACGAAGGCGCCCGCCGACCCTACTTCCACGACGCCCCCGTTCAATCTCGCGAAGATGGGGCTCGCGCCGAATGGTGCGCCGTTGCCGATGAACACGCCCCCATTCGGGCCGCTGACACCGGTCGTTCCTTTGATGGTGTACGAAAGCGTGACGTCAGTCCCCTGAATGTCCTGAACGGCGATAGCCCCCAAGCGCCCGACGTCGGCCAATCCCCCGGCGGTCGCCTCGACGTACGAAATCGATTGAGCGCCGCCCAACGGAGCAGTGCTCGAGACAGTGACCGCACCGTTGGGATCACCGTAGTAGGTGTTCTTAATCCAGCCGTCCTGCCCTACGAGCGGTCCAGCGACATACGTCGGCGATTCGAAGTTGAACGTCACGGCCGCGGCGGAATTGACGGCAATCGCTACGCACGCAATCGCTAGGAAGGCCGACGCTTGCCCTGCCCGCAAGAGTCTCGAACTCGTCATGGGAAGTCCCTCGTTCGGAAAGTTGTTCGTTGTAGATGCGCCGGTCCGTCGACCGTGAAGACGCTCGCGCCGTTGCCGGCCCCGCTGCTCGCCTACCGTCTGATTCGCATCGAATGACGCTTGCCAGACGCTTCCCCTGTTCTCCGGCCCATGTCGATGAGCGGCCGGTTGACTTGCGCCCGATGCCGACGAGTTGGTTCCACCTGTCGGCATCGGGGTCGAGCGATTGCTACAGCCGGCGCGGATTTGATCGCGCCAACCATCTGCCCCGAGCAATCGACTCATCTGCAGCTCCTGATTTGAGGAGCGATTCCGTTGAACCTTCACGCATCGCGCGACGATTCAGCGAAATCGCCCAAGGTGCCGCCTGTGGACAATTCCTCACTGAACGGGCTCATGCTATTCGATGCGACCAGGCGGGGTCAATAACTTTTTTTACAAAATTGGAATTTTATTATTTCATTCCCCCGGCAAGTTGCGATAGGATGAAAGCCGCATAAAAATGGCTCGGAGACGGCCTTTAACGCGAGTCGCTTGCGAAGCGGCACCACACTTCTACTCGCACATGCCATTTAAATTTACTGTCTTGTAAGTTTACTGGGGACGTAGCAGCAGCCACGAACGTCTCCGCAAATGACTGGAGGCCCGCCAACCCAAGCCATTGATCGCCAACCACTCCGGCCTGCCGCAACTCAGCTCTAAACTGCGGCCGAGCAGAAACAGAACGGCCAACCGACCGGCGATCTCCACACGCAGCACTCGAAGCGGTTATGTTTGATCGCGATTGATCAAACTGATCCCAACCGCTTACACCGTCGCACGTTATGCCCAAGAAACGCCCCGCCGCGAATATGAAGTCAACGAAAACCAACCCGCCTGTCTGGCGACGCGAAGATGGCCGCAGCTCGAAGCGCGCCTACAACCGCTCGCTCGTTTGCGCGGCGCTGTTTCACGAAGGGCCCCGCTCGCGGGTCGGGTTGAAGCAGTCGACTGGGCTGCCGTTGTCGAGACTGTCCGACATTTGCGGCAGCTTGATCACCGAAGGGGTGGTTCGTGAAAGCATGATCAGCCCGGCTGCAGGAACGGGGCGCGGGCGGCCGCGTTCGCTGCTGGAGCTCGACCTGCGGCGACTCGGCGTAGCCTGTGTGCGTTATGACCAAGAGTCGGTAACGACGGCCCTCGTCGATCTCGCCGGAACCGTCCACTGGAAGCGCCGCTGGAACGCCCCTGAAACAGAAGATGCGACGACTCGCCTGCGGTTGATCGCCAAACATTTGAAGCAAACGCTAACAGTGGCTCACGAGGTCGGCGTGAAACTCGTCGGCGTCGGCGCGGCTGACCCGGGAACAGTCGACGTCTCCACCGGCAGATCGATTCGCGCCGTCAACATGCCAGGCTGGACGAATGTGCCGGTCGTCGAGCACTTGAGCCAGTCGACGGAACTGGCGGCGGTCATCGAACGGGCCGACGGTTGGCAAGCGCTCGGCGAAGTCGCCTACGGCGCGGGCCGCGGATCGCAGCATGTGTTGTTCGTCACCTTACTGGAAGGCATCGGCGGCGGCATCGTCGAAGGGGGCAATCTTCTCGCCGGACGCGACGGATCCGCCGGCGAAATCGGCCACACGCGGGTGTCGATGGACGGCCCCCTCTGCGGTTGCGGCGGACGGGGCTGCCTCGAGGCTCACTTGGCGCCGTCTCGCTTAGCGGCCTTGTGGCGCGGCGTAGCCCCCGCAGATCTCGACAACATCGTTCCGCGCGGCGAAGAAGCAGGCGACGATTTTGCCCAAATGCTTGTCGCAGCTCAAGCGAACGATTCGCGGGCTCGCGAAGTCCTCGCCAACGCGGCAAAGGCGCTCGCTGTGGCGCTCGGCAACGCGACGAGTCTACTCAATCCGGAGCGAATTATCTTAGGGGGCCGCTTCGTGGCCGCCGGCGATTCGTTGCTCGCGTTGCTTCGCGAAGAATTACCCAAGTACGCGCTACCCGAATTGGTCGCGAACGTCGACGTCCGCCTGGCAGAGCTCGGCGAAGACTCAGCGTTTCTCGGCATCGCGGCGCGCGTGCGGAGCAATTTATTCGCCTACCCATCGATGGGCGGCACGGTGGAGCATCGCCCCAGTGCGAAAAGCACGGCCAAGAAAGGAACGAGTTCGTGAGTTTCGCGGTTAGCAAGATCGAAGCCCGCATCGTCGATCACGCGGTGCGGCAGGAAGGGGCGATCGTCTCGTCGCTCGGCCGGCATGTGTCGTCGCGATATCTGACGATTACTGTTTGCGGCAGCGACGGGGCCTGCGGTTACGGCGAGGGAACGACGGCGCCGATCTGGAGCGGCGAATCGGCCGAAACCGCAAAGTGGATGATCGAAAACTTCATGACGCCGCTCGTCGTTGGCAAAACCTTCGACCATCCCAGCGAAACCGTTGCGATTCTTGATCGGCATCTCCACGCGAACTCATTCGGCAAGGCGGCCATCGACATCGCGTTGTGGGATCTTTGGGCCCGCAGCCAGAACAAATCGGTCTCGCAGCTGATTGCCGATCGGTCGCCCGTCGAATCAATCCCCACGCGAGTCAGCATCGGCTGCTACCCGCCCGCAGAAACGGTGCGGTTGGCGGTGGAGTTCTGGGAAGCGGGCGTGCGAACGCTCAAATTTAAAACGGGTGTACCAGGCATCGACGACGTGGCACGACTGCGTGCCGTTCGCGAGCGACTGGGCGACGAGCCAATTTTCACGATCGACGCCAACGGCGCTCACGCCACGGCCGATGAAGCGGTCGCCGCTATCGAAGCGCTGGAACCATTTAACCTCGCCATTGTCGAACAACCGACGCGTCGCGATCGCCTAGCAGCTCTTGCCGAAGTGAAGCGTCGCACGAATCCGCCGGTCATGGCGGACGAGTCGGTCTTCACACCCGATGATCTCGACGAAGCGCTCGAACTCGACGCCTTCGACATTCTGTCGGTCTATCCGGGCAAGAACGGCGGCTTCTCGCACTCGCTCGCCATGGCCAAGAAAGCTCATGCAGCGGGGAAGCTGTGTGCGATTGGCTCGAATCTTGAAACCGATCTGGGCCAGGCGGCTCACCTTGCGCTCGCTTCGAGTCTCTCCGCATTTCCAGTTGATCGCTACGCCTGCGATTTGATGGGTTCATTGTTCTACGCTCAATCTGCAGTCGTTCCCGCGATCGAGTTGAAGCAAGGACGCGTGACTGTTCCCACTGGGGTAGGTTTTGGAGTGCAGCCGCGTGACTAGGGCTTCGCGAATCATCGACGCACACGCCATGCTCGGCGACGAGACCTATCTCGCGCTCGACGCCGCGGAGTTGCTGCGCCGGATGGATGCAGCACGAGTTGAAATCGCCATCGCTCGTCCGATGGGAGCGGGCCTCGTGGTCGACCACCGGGCCGGCAATGATCTCACGCTCAGCGCAGGCCCGCGCATTCGCGGACTGGCGACGATCAATCCTTGGTGGGGCAGGGCAGGGCTGGAGGAACTCGCGCGCTGCCGAGATCTCGGCGCCGTGGGCCTCTACCTCGATCCGCTACGACAAGGCTTTTTCCCGACTGAGCCGGTGGCGTTCCCTGTGTATGAACGCGCCGCCGAATATAGCTGGCCGATCATGTTCCGCACGGGGACGTACGTGTTCGCCGACGTGCTGGCAGTAGTCGAGATCGCGAGAAAATTCCCGACCGTCAATTTCATCGCCGGCTTCGGCGGTTACGCCGATATGTGGTTCGAGATTGGCGCCGCGATCGGCAACGTGCCGAACTTGTACCTTGATGCTTCGATGCTCTGGTCAGACGGCATTTTAGAGATCATCAATCAGCACGGCGCCGAACGCGTGCTGTTCGGCAGCGCCGAGCCGCGCAGCCGCTACGAAGTGAGTCTCCGCACGCTCGATCGTCTCGAACTTTCTGCGGAAACGCGGGAAGCGATTTATCATGGTAACGCCTCGCGGCTCTTCAAGGTGTAACTCGGAGCGAAGATGACGCGAATTATCGACTTCCACGCCCACCTCGACGAACGCTGGTTCCACGTGCCATGCGATTCGCCGAGTTCGATGGTCGCGACGCTCGATCGCTTCGAAGTCGAGGCGGCCTGCGTCTTCACGATCATGGGTTTTTATGAGGATTGCATCCCGCACAACGAAGCGCTCCTTCGCCGTGCGAACGAGTATCCCGATCGCTTAATTCCCTTCGTCACAGTCGATCCCAAGCTGGGACGTGCGGCCGTCGACGAACTAGAACGCTGCCTCGCAAATCCCCGCTTCCGCGGCATTAAGTTTCATCCGTGGCTACAGGCTTTCGCGTCGAGCATGCTCCGTAACACGATGATGGATATTCTGCACGTCGCCGCGCAGCACCAAGTGCCGATTCTCTTACACGACGGGACGCCGCCCTATTCGACGACGTACCAAGTGGCGGATCTAGCTCGCTGGTCGCCGAAAACGATCATCGTGCTCGGCCATGCCGGCTCGGCCGACTACGTCAGCCCGGCGGCGCAGTTGATTCGCGAGATTCCGAATCTCTACGGCTGCTTCTGCGGCCCGCGGCCAGGCGACCTTGAGCACTTGGTGGCACTCGGCGGCGCCGAGAAGATCATCTTCGGCTCCGACTTCGGCGCGGCGGGTTGGCGGTTGCTGCCCGAGCGAATCGACAATGTCACGGAAGCGAAGCTAACACCGGCGGAACTCGATCTCATTCTGTACGGCAACTCGGTCCGACTCCTCAAGCTCGACGAATTCCCGCTCACTGCAACGGCTTCATCGGCGGGAGGCAAAAGATGATCATTGACGTCCATGCACACTGCTGGCCGGAAGGCTCGTTCAACGAAGAGTTCATGACCGACGCCCGTCGTATGCGGGCGAGCGCGGTGAACTTGCTCACGCCGTACGAGCGTTACCGCGACAATCTGCCGACCGACGAGGAAGTCGTCACGATTGTCTTCGGCGGCAAAGCCCGGCTTTCGGGGCTATGGGTCAACGACGCCGACGTCGCCTCGTACGTCGCCCAGGCGCCCGACCGGATGATCGGGTTTCTCTCGGTCGACCCGACACAGCCAGGGTGGGAAGAGGAACTTCGCGAGGGTCATCAACGCCACGGCTTGCGCGGCATCAAGCTGCTGCCGATGTACGCCGACTTTTACCCGCAAGACGAACGCCTCGATCCGCTCTGGCGTTATGCCGGCGAGCACCAACTCCCGGTTCTGTTGCACACCGGCACCACGTTCGTGTCGAAGGCCCCGATCGACTGCACGCTGCCGCGGCACCTCGACGTGGTCGCGCGGCGTTTCCCCGACGTCAAGATGATTCTGGCCCACCTAGGTCATCCCTACGAAGGCGAGACGGTTGCCGTCATTCGCAAGCACCCGAATCTGTTCGCCGACATTAGCGCTCTGACGTATCGACCGTGGCAGCTGTTCCACAGTCTGATGCTCGTCCACGAGTACAACGTCTGGGACAAAATTCTGTTCGGCACCGATTACCCCGTGACGACCGTGACGGAAACGATCGCCGGACTCCGTTCGCTGGCCGAAGTGCGGATCGATCGCTTCGCACTGCCGGCCGAGCAAATTGAACTGTTAATTCATCGCGACGCCTTGGCGTTGCTCGGACTCTCTGACTTCCGCAGTCAACCGCAAGATCGGAGAAGCGCGTGAGCCTGCTTGCCTTACTCAACCTGTCGTTGTCGGCAACCGACTGGGCCGTCATTGCAATCTACTCGGTCGCGATGATCGGCCTCGGCGTCTACTTCTCGCGAGCCGCGACTAAAAGCGCAGATGGTTTCCTTATTGGCGAGCGCAGCCTGCCCTGGTGGGTGATCGGCTTCGCCAACGTCTCCGGCTACTCCGACTGCGGCGGCGGCTGGGTATGGCTATTCTTCGTCGGCGGCTTCATGTACCTCAACCAGATCGCCTGGATCGCCTGGCCGATCTGGATGCCGCTAGTCGGCGTCTTTTGGGCAAAGATGTGGCGCCGCAGCGGGCTCGTCACCACTGGTGAGTTGATCGAATTCCGTTACTCCGGGAAAGCTGCCGCCGCGTTCCGAGGCTTCTATGGGCTCTACGCCTGTTTCGGCTGGGCGACCGTCTTTCTCGGCTACGGCACGGCGATGCTTTCAGAGATGCTCGCCCCGCTGCTCGGCTGGGAGCCGCTGACGGTCATCTTCATCTTCGGAGCTATTGGCACGGCGTACACCGTCCTCGGCGGATTGCTCGGCGCGGCTTATATCGACATCCCGCAGTTTGCCATCTTCTTCACGGCGGCGCTCGCGGTCTGGTTCTTCGGCGTCCAAGATTTCGGCAGCTACCAAGCGATCCTCGATAGCGCGATGACGCAACGCGGCGCCGACTTCTGGCAAGTGCTGCCGCCATCTTCGGGGACGAATAGCTATGTCGATCCGATGACGCTGGTCGCTCTCTGCATCGTTGGCCTATTCCTGGCGGGTAGCCCATGTGCCGGCGAAGGTTGGACCGCCCAGCGCTGCCTCGCCGCGAAGGATGAACGTCACGCGGTGCTGGGTCAAATGCTCAACTGCGTGCTGACGTTAGTCGTCCGCATGATCCCGCTGCTACCGCTCGGCTTGCTGGCGATCGCTCTCTATCCCGCGGCCGACGCGAAGAACTCAACGATCCTGCTTCCCGACGGCTCGACCGCTGGTTCGATCAGCGTCTGGTCGCAGCTCGTGATCAAGTACGCGGACCGCGTCCCCGGCTTTGGCGGCATCCTCATCGCCGCAGTCGTGGCCGGCTACATGTGCACCGTCGGCACGATGCTGCAGTGGGGTTCGTCGTTTGTGGTGAACGACTTCTACCGCCGTCACATCCGCCCCAACGCCCCGGAAAAGGAACATATCGTCGTCGCCCGCATCACAATGGTTGCCATGATGATCATCGCGACCGTGCTCGCCTTAGGCATCAGCGACATCGGCCCGTGGGTCTTCTTCATCAATGCTGCAATGATCGCCCCGGCGTTGCCATTGGCGTGGCTCCGCTGGTTTTGGTCGCGGTTCAACATCTGGGGCGAACTGTTCGGCCTAGTGATTTCGGTGCCGCTTTCAAGTTTCGTCTGGTTCACGCTCGACGGCAAAAGCTGGCCGACGTGGCAGCCGACGCTGTTGCTGCTAGGCATCGGCTTGATCGGCAGCGTGACGATCTCGCTGCTCACGCCGCCCGAATCGGCAGAAACGCTGCGGAATTTCTACCTGAAAGTTCGACCGCATGGGGCTTGGGGGGCGGTGCGCAACAAGCTTGCCGCGGAAGGCCTGATCGATCTTGGCCAGCAGCGTCGCGAGCTGCGCTGGGATCTGGTCGCCTCGGTCTGCGGCATCATCTTCTGCTTCACCATCACCTACGCATTCTTCATGGCCGTCGTGCTGAAGTGGCAAAGCGCCGCGGGCTTCGCGATCACCGCCGTAATCAGTGGTTTTGCGTTCTTCATCAGTTGGTTACGCAGCGCACAAACCGCGGCGCTGGCCGACGAAAAGTCGAATGCGGGCGGGTTCGCCACGCCGACGCAATCGTTTGAATTGGAACTTCCCACCTAGTGACTGAATCGATGACCAACGCTGCTTCAGCAGACCCGTTCGCGAATCCCTACAGCGCCGGCGCCGATCGCGGCGAGCTGTGGGAGATTCTCATCGCCCGCGATTCCGACGCGTTCGTCGCCGCCGATTGGTCGGTTTGCGACGGCGACTTCGCGCACGATCGGTTCGAAGGCATCACGGCGAATGGCTCGTTCAATCCCATCGACTGGGCCCTCCGGTATCCGACTGTCGCGTCGTACCGCGACGACTGGCTGCAAATGGCCGAGCGCTACCTGCAGGTTCCGCTCGCCGCGACGCCCCACCGCGAGTTGCTTTACCGCATGCAATCTTTTGCCAAAGTGGAGATTGCCGATGGCCGCGCGATCGTCTGGAAGCAGTTTTGGGCCGACGAACCGCTCACAGGCGGTGAACGCTACCAACTCTCCGCCCAGAGCGTTTACCGCCTGCATCACATCAACGGCAAGTGGAAGATCGTCGGCTTCGTCGGTTACCTCCCCATGGAGTCGCGCAACGCATGAAGTGGGTTGAACTCAATTCGCCGCGGCTCGGCAGCGTCTCGCGCGAGACGATCTGCGTGCTGCCGCTCGGCGCCACCGAGCAGCATGGCCCTCACTTGCCGCTGGCAACCGATCAATTGATCGCCGACAGCTTGGCGGCGCGCCTCGATGCGCTCTGCAACAACAAGTTGCTCGTACTGCCGGGACTGCCGGCAACGTGCAGCGAACACCACATGGCGTTTCCCGGATCGCTCACTCTCGATCACGCCACGTTCATCAATGTTGTGACGCAGATCGTCGGCTCCGCGGCTCGTCACGGCTTCCGCCGCTTCTTTCTACTAAACGCCCACGGCGGCAACATCTCCGTCGGCGGCGTCTCGGCCGAACAGCTTTCCACGCTGCTGCCGGAAGTCGACGTCGTCTTCGGCACCTGGTTCCGCATGGCGGGCGAACGGCTGCGGCATCTCGTCGAGGGCGACTACCCCGCCGTAGGACACGCGTGCGAGTTCGAAACCAGCCTAATCATGGCGATGCGGCCTGAACTCGTCGACGAGTCGGCGATTATCGACGACGGCGCGGCCCCAACGTCGCCGCTGTTGAAGTTCGATCTCCTGGCCGGCGGACCGACGGTTCGCTCAGTCCCCTTCGATCGCTTCACCGAGAGCGGCGTTTGGGGCAAGCCGAGTTGCGCCACCGCGGCGAAAGGCGAAGCGATTCTCGACATCGTCGTCCCCCTGATGAGACAGATTTTGCACGCCTATTGGCCGGATGGCCCGGGGCTAAAGGACGCCGGCGGCACTGATACTCAACGCGACGCGGCTGCGAACGCCGGCGATGCGCAGCAGATGGAACGGGAGGTGATTGCGTGATCTCCGTTGGACTCATTGGATGCGGCGAAGTGGCCGAGAGCGGCCATCTACCCACGATTTTGCAGAGCGATCGCTTCCGGTTGGCCGCAGTTTGCGACGTCGATCCCGCCCGCACGGAATTGTTCTCGAAGCGCGCCGGCGGCGGCGTGCCGCAGTACAGCGATTGGCGCAAACTGCTGACGCGCGAACAGAAACTCGACGCGGTCGTCTTAGCGCTGCCGCCGGAAATCAGCCCCGACGTGGTCGTCGCGGCGTTGCGCTTGAAACTTGCCGTCCTCGACGAGAAGCCGATCGCCGCGTCGGTCGCCGAAGGTCGGCGTTTGCTCCAAGCGGTTGAAGAACATCGCGGCGTCTACCAAATCGGCTTCGTGCTCCGCTACGGCGATTGGGTCGAGCACATCCGCCAGCTCGCCCCGTCGCTCGGTTCGCCGCTGCAGATCAACGTCGAAGTGTACGACGAACGTTACAATCCGCACGACGCGCTCCATCTGGCCCGCATCCAAAGCTTTATCCGCAATAGCTCGGCGATGACGCACGAAGGCTCGCACGTCATCGACTATGTGAGCCTCTGGAACCACGGCGCGTGGCGCACCGTCAGCGCCGTCGCCCAGCAAACATCGCCGACATTCAGCGGCCCGAACGTCTGGAGTTCGCACATCGAGTTCGACGATCAATCGACGCTCGACGTCAAAATCGGTTGGCTCCTGCCCGAACTTCCGCCGTCGACTGTCACCGTCAACGGCCCCGACGGACGACTCGACTTCAATTGCGTCACCGGTCGCGGCCACCTGGAACTCGGCGGCGTCGAACAACCATTCACGCTGCCGCCGCTCGCCCCGCACTGGGAACGGCAGTATCAAACGTTCGCCGCTGCGATTAATCGCGGCTTCGCCGAGGTGGCGACGGTGAGCGATGGCGTTCGGGCGCTCGAAGTTACCGCCGCCTGCGAGCTATCGGCGCGAAACGGGTTGGCCGTGACGCCCGAATCGTTGGCCGCTGCGTTTGGCTTGGCAGGGAGCGTGCAGCGTCCCGCTCGACACACGCCGCGGTCGACGGGACCGGAACGGATCGTCGAAGCCCGCTAATTCCGCCCCCACGATCGCCGGCGCGTTGTCGGCGTCCGTTTGGCCGTTACTACAGTTTCCATCACACGTCTCCGCAGCACCATGCCCCAAGACATCGTTCCGATCCGCGGCGGCGGAATCATCAACAGCTCGCTGCCGTTCTCGCCCGGTATCCGCGCCGGGGACTACGTGTTCGTCTCCGGCATGGCCTCAGCCGATGAGAACGGCGTCATCATCCATGATGAGTTCGAGAACGAAGCCCGCCGCACCTACGAAAACCTCGGCCGCGTCCTGCGCGGCGCGGGCCTCGATTTCGATCGCGTCGTCCAGGTCCGTTGCTACTTGCAACGCCAAGAAGATTGGGACGCTCACAACCGCATTTATCGCGAGTTTTTCTCCGAACCGTTTCCCGCGCGGACGACGCTAGTCGGGTGCCTCGGAGACCTCGTGAAGTATGAAGTCGACTGCATCGCCTACGCCGGCGCAACCACCGCTTAGTCGCTTCCAGTCAGCCACCCGTTTAACTCGATCATCTATACCGCTACACCGCCATGGCCATCCCCACTGACGATCCTTCCCGCTTCGCCTGGATTCGCGAGCACCTCCGCGTTCCCGCCGTCTGCGACATCCTCGACGACATCGGCCGCCGCTCGCAGGCGATGCATCACCGCCTCCGCCCGCTCGACGCGGAGAATTGCATCATCGTCGGCCGCGCCCGCACCTTCCGCTGGATGGAAGTCGACTACGTGATCGAAGAGGATCCGTACGGCCTCGAGATCGACGTGATGGACGACCTCAAGCCGGGCGACGTGCCGGTTCACTCCAGCGATGCGAGTTGGACTAACGCTCCCTGGGGCGAGTTGATGAGCACGCTTGCCAAGCGGAGCGGTTCCACCGGTTGCATTTGCGACGGCCTAATCCGCGACTGCCTGCAGATCATCGAGATTGGTTACCCGATTTTCTACGCCGGCATCCGCCCGCTCGACAGCAAGGGGCGCGGCCGCGTCATGGCGTACGACGTGCCAGTCCGTTGCGGCGACGTGCTGGTTCATCCGGGCGAACTGGTGTTTGCCGACTTTGACGGCGTCGTCGTCGTGCCGCGGGACGTTGAAGATCAAGTCCTCACAATGGCTGACGACAAAATGGGCAAAGAAAGTCTCACACGTCGCGATTTGCTGGCGGGGCGTTCGTTGCGCGAAGTATTCGACCAGTACGGCGTGCTATAAGCGCCGCGGGCGATCAGGGTCGATCGCCCATACCCTCAACCACGACGTCGAGCGCCGAGTCGCTCGACGTCGACGGGATCGGTAGAGGACGCCTCCGTGAGTACGGCTCTTCATTCACTGCAGCGACTGCTCGCGATCGTTGCCGCGTTCACGGTGTCCGCGGCCGCAACGGTTCAAGCCGCGGCGCCGGTGCTGGTTCTGACGGACGGGGCCGCCCAGAACAAGTTCGGCAACTACTTTGCCGAGATCATGCGCGGCGAGGGCTTGCTCACGTTTGAGCAACGCGAAAGAACGTCGCTCACAGCGGCGAACCAATCGCCGTTGAGCAACTACCAGGCGATCGTCCTCGCTGAGATGTCGCTGTCGCCCACGGAGCAGACGCTGCTACGCAACTACGTAGCGAGCGGCGGGACGCTCATCGGCGCTCGCCCGGATACAGGACTCTCCGACGTGTTCGGAATTGAGTTCGCCGGCAACCGTCCGGAGCGGACGCTGCAGTACTATGCGGTCGATCCGTCGCAGCGAGCGGGGGCCGGCATGACGCAGGGCGCCCTTCAATACCACGGCGTGGCCGCGAACTACAACCTACAAGGCGCCACCGCCATCGCCTCGCTCTACGCGAACGCCGAAACGCCATCCAACTTTCCAGCCGTCACGTCGAACCACTACGGCGCAGGCCAAGCGATTGCCTTCAGCTTCGATCCCGCCAAAAGCGTCGTCCTCACGCGGCAAGGCAATCCTGAGTGGAAAAACACCGAAGGCGACGGCGTTCCCGAATTTCGGCCGCACGACATGTTCACGCGGACCGACGGACGGACCTACTACGACATCGACCGCATGGCGATTCCGCACGCCGATGAACTGCAGCGATTCCTCGCCAACGTCCTCATCGACGCCAATTCGGCGCCGCTGCCGCGCATGTGGTACCTACCCGGGAATCACAAGACGCTGTTGGTGAATACGGGCGACGGCGAGGACAACTACGGCGCCCAGTTCAATCAGGTGCTGGACGACGCGGCGAGTTACGGCGGGACGTTCAGCGTCTACCTCCGCGATATCGGCGTGGCCAACACGACGGCCGCTCAGGAAGCGGCATGGCGCGCGGCCGGCCACGAAGTCGGCGTCCACATGTACGCCGACGGCATCGACGGGGCTGGCGCCGCTCCCCACATGACGTACGCCTACGACCGCGTCGTCTCGGCGCTTGAGAACAAGTTCGGACACACCGCCCGCACGGCGCGTAGCCATACGATCGATTGGACCGGCTGGGTCGACATGGCCCGCATCGAGGCCAACCGTGGTACGCAGCTCGACACAAACTACTATCACTATCTCAACGGCAACCTGTTCGATTCCGTCACTACCAACGGGTATTTCACCGGCAGCGGGTTGGCCCAACGGTTTATCGACGAGGAAGGCCAGATGCTCGGCATCTATCAAGCCGCCACGCAGTGGACCGACGAGTGGTTTGGCAACTTCGGCATGACAGGCGAGCAAGCCGTCAACATCATGACCACGATGTTCGAAACGGCTGAGCGCGAGGGTTACTACTCCGCCTTCGTCAACAACATCCATCCGGTCCGCTACTACGGCGCCGACATCACGCACGAATGGGCCAACGCGATCTGGCAATACTGCCAGGAGCGCGACATTCCGATGTGGTCCGCGGAGAAGCTGCTCGACTTCAACCTCGCGCGCAACGAATCACAGTTCGCCAATGTCGCCTACGCCCCCGGCAGCTTGGAATTCGACTACATCGCCGGCGCCGCGGGCTTCGACCTGACGCTGATGCTGCCGCTCGACTGGTCGGGCGATCGGCTGACATCGATCTTGATGGATGGCTCGCCCATTGATTGGGTCGTTGAGGACATCAAGGGCATCGAATACGCGATGTTCACGACGCCGGTCGCCGAAGCCCACATTGCCGCCTCGTACGTCGCTCCGCAGTCGGCGGATTTCAATCGCGACGGCCGCGTCGATGACCTCGATCTCGCTCGCTGGCGCGAAAGCTTCGGCGTAGACGAGCTGGCCGACGCCAACGGCGACGGCGTTACCGACGGCGCCGACTTCCTCGTCTGGCAGCGGCAGTTCAATACCGCAACGCCCGCTGCGACAGCGAGCGTCCCCGAACCAACCTCATTGTTACTCCTAGCGGCAGCTGCAGCTTGCGTGGCGCCGCGACGACACCGTGGTCGAAGTCGCTGAACTCGCAACTCGCCTACAATCAATCCACTCGCTATCCACCTCGGAGAATCGACATGCAACGTCGCGACATGCTCAGAACGCTGGCCGCCGGAACCGCAGCCGTGGGCGTTTCCGCCGCCGCTCCCGCCGCCATCGCGCTGGCCGCCGCTTCGGCAGACCGCGCTGGTGCGCCGCTCGAAAAAGAGGGAGTAAAGTTCTGGACCGAAACCTCGCTCAAGCGGATCTTCCCGAATACCGAGCCCGGCAGCGCTGCCGAACTCCATCTCACCTCGGCCCGCAACGCCCAGTTGTCGTTCCAGCTCGCATTCCGCAATCTGCGCGATTGCAGCATCCGCGTCCGCGCCGCCGTCGAGGCGCCAGAAGGTTGGAGCGTCCGCGTCCGCCGCGTCGGCTATGTCCCGATCGCGCAGCTCGACACCGACATTCCGGTCGACGAGCTCGATGGCGTCGGCCAGCTCCCTGGCTTGGCCCCTGATCCGCTGTTCCCGGAAGAGACGGCCCACATCGGCCCCTCGTCCAACGGCGCTTTCTGGATCACGCTACACATCCCGCCCGATGCACAAGTCGGCGCCAACAAGCTCGTCGCCAAGCTCACCATCGAAGACGAATTTCGTTTCCCGCAGTGGATGGGCGTGCCGCCGCAGTCGGTCGAACTGCCAGTCAGCGTCGACGTCCGCCCGCTTGTTCTCGAAAAGCGCAAAGACTTCCCGGTCACCCACTGGATCTCGGCCGATTCGATCTGGGAGTACTACAAGACCGAGCCCTTCAGCGAACGGTTTTGGGAACTGGCAGACGCCTACGTCGCCGATCTCACTGCTCACAACCTCAACGTCGTCTATTCGCCGATCTTCAACGCGCGGCACGAACTGCTGGAGCGTCCCGCCCAGCTGCTAAAAGTTCGCCGCGTCGACGAACATGAGTACGAATTTGACTTCAGCGATGTGCGGCGCTGGATCAAACTGGCCAAGAAGAACAATGCCGAGTATCTCGAGTGGACGCACTTCTTCACGCCGGCGCCGACGAGCGGCAAGCATCCGCAACGGATCTACGAGCGTTGGGGTACCATCGGCAAGTTACTCTGGCCGCCGGAAACAAGCGCGACGTCGAAAGAGTACCGCAGCTTCCTTGAGCAATTCATTCCGCAGTTCAAGCAAGTGCTGGAAGAGGAAGGCGTGCTTGATTGCTCGCTCTTCCACTGTGCGGACGAGCCGGACGGGCACGTGCAAGTAACCGACTATCGCCAAGCGCGGGCGCTGCTCCGCGAGTTGGCCCCTTGGATGAAGGTAATGGATGCGCTGAGCGAACCCCTATTCGCGACGGAGCGGATCACCGACATGCCAATTCCCAGCATCGTCACCGCGCACCATTTCGTCGAAGCGGGTTGTCCGGCCTGGGTCTACTTCTGCTGCGGCCCGCGCGGCCGGTACCTGCAGCGATTCCACGATACGCCGCTTCCAAAGCTCCGAATGGCGGGTTGGCTGTTCTACAAGCTTAAGGCTCAAGGGTTCCTCCACTGGGGGCACAACTACTGGTTCGTGTTCTGCACCGGGACTCCCATCAACCCGTTCCTCGATGCCGCCACTGGTGCATGGCCAGGGATGCCCCACGGAGACGCTTTCGTGGTCTACCCTGGCGACAATGGGCCGATTGATTCGATCCGCTGGGAAGTCTTCGCCGAGTCGCTGCAAGACTATGCGATGCTCCAAACGGCTGGCATTGATCCTGACGACTCGCTGCTGGCGCAGCTCAAGTCTTACGAAATCTTTCCCAAGCAAGAGGCTTGGCTCGATGCGTCGATCGCAGATGTCCTAACTCGCCTAGCCCCCACACGCAGATGATTCTGAGAAAGCTCGCTCAAGCTAAGCCAGAACTGCTTAAAACGGCTCGGTGAGATTCGCTGGGCCCGAGCACGGCGTCACCTTCATCTGTAGCTCCACTTCGTCACTCGGATCACTTTGAGGCGTGGATTTTCGCGAAACGGAGCGATAATCTGATTCTTCACGTTCAACTGAATTGTTCTCGGCGTGGTTGTTTCATCAACTAGGCCGAAAGCAATCCTGTGAGAGTCTGTCCCCAACTAAAGCTAGGCGAGCTGATTCGCTCGAAACTTTCTAAATCAGGCCGAGCCGCCAATCAACTTATTTTAAGAGTGGCAGATATGGCGCCAAGATGGCCCTTGAGAAGCCGCTTGCGTTTTGAACTGAGCGATTGGGCCAACTACCACCGGTCAAATAGTCACCCGTTTGTCGACTCCTTCGGAGAACCGTCAGGATCGCCCTAGACTGAGCATCCGGCGGTGCAGCGGCTGGGTTACCACTCGTTGCGAGGGCACCAGATCAGTTGCACTTTTCACGATCGCTAGTATCGACTCAGCCGAAGCCGAGGTGGGTGGGAGAGGAAGTCCGCTCAAAAAGCCACCACGATCCCCAACAGCCCAGCTACAACCGTCGTGGCTGCGATCGCCGAGCGAAGCGTGAAGCGTTTGCCGAAGCGAATCGCCGCGACGGCTGCAAGGGCGAAGACTAGAGCGGGATACCAGAGAGGGAAATGCATCTCCGCCGCCGGGATTTGGTGGAGGCCAAACGCACCTTCCGTGTCGATATTAAAATACGCGGAAGAGTCAAATGCAGCCGACGAGTGGTATCCCCAACCTGGATCGAAGCCTGGGAGGTCGTAGAGACTTATCCGCCCGAATCCAATGCAGTCTTCCATCCTGAGGAGTACGCCTGTACTTGAGAGTCGAGACCAAGTTTCAAAGTACCAGTAGCTCCTGCCCCACAGAACCAAGCATCCGGCGCTCGTCGCGTAGCAGACAAGCGCGATGGCATATCGAAGCCAGTTCATCGGTCGAGGTCCTCGACGCGAGGCTCAATCCAGTAGGACTCAACTGACGAGGCGGTGAAGACTATCGCTTGGCAGCGGCGACATGTCAGCGTTTGGCGGTCGGGGTAGTGAGCCGGAACCGATTTTAGGTGATAGATTGCACCGCACTTAGAGCACGACGCCGACCCGTGCGTGCTTTTGTTTTCGATCGCCATAGCGGTCCCATCCATTCGGCCCGGTGATTCGGGTGTCTAGTAGGCGCAGCCGTTCGGATGCGATTTCTGTGCCGAGCATTCGCTCCGACGAAATTGCGTTATGGGCTTTGCTAGCTGCAGCGCAGCACAGGCCGTGGTCCGCTTCGGCGTGCCACGCTGGTCGAATGGGCGCCATGGCCCAGACTCACATGCGGCGAGGGGCGTGGTCTTCGGCTGCTATCCGAATCCTCCTTGGACACTACGCGCTCTCCGAAGCAAGTTAGTGTTCGCAGCTACTGGCGTAGATCTCGCCGCCACAGCAGACTCATCAGTCCATCTTGCCCAGCCTAATCGCAAGGACTATCGGCGACTAATTTGTCGACAGTTCTCGCGCGAATTGCGGAGACTCGCACCCAGCGAGTGGTAGAGTTCCTCGGGCAACCTGCCCGCAAAACACTCTCGATTGAAAGGCTGATAAATGAAGTGGCTCCTATCGCTCGTTGTTGTTGCAGGTCTTGGAAGTCTCGCTTTGACCGGCTGCTCGAAGGAAGCGTCGACCAAGACTGAGACGACGACTTCAACTCCAGAAGGCACAACGACCACCACCACTGAAAAGACGGTCGAGACCACCGGCGAGCACCCGCCGGCGCCGGCGCACTAATCGCCCGTTAGCAATACTCGTTGAATGCGGCTTAGCCGCGGCGGTCCGCTCCCTGTTTGTCGGATCGTCGCGGCGGCCGTGTTTGCACTTAGCACGGTAACCCGGGGTGTTTCAGCCTTTCCCCTGGGTTGCCGTGCTTTTTTATTGCCCGTCGCGATTGGTGGGTCTCCAAAGGGTTAGGGGGAAATTGCCTTTCGAACTTCTAACTAAGAACGGCTCATCGATTGCATTGGCTGCCGGTGCTTTCGTTCGCTGACTGCTCGTCGATTCGAGCAAGCTGCCCTTCCTCGGTCGGCGGCGGTCGGCTTCTTATCCATCCTAATGGCCAGCGTCGCCAGCTGCTCGTCGAGATCGTCACGCTCGATCCTTCGTTCAGCAGGCGACGCCCCGGCCGCTCGGCGCGCACGCTGAACGTCCTCAAGCCGGACGAGTTTGTAATGTTGCCCCACATGGGGGGCAGCAAGCGCGAAATCCATTCGGATTCGGTCGATTGCTCTCGCTTTGGTCGCGCAGTGGTGGTCATATCCGAGGGATGTGCTACTTCGACGAAGAACGGGTTTGCAATGACACACGGCATTTCGCTGAGCTTCCTTTCTCGAGGACCTGGACGGCGATTAAATGTCATCTCACGGCGCTAGAGGGTGCGAGCTATGTCAGCCTCACTTCAGGATGCGGTGACAAGTCAGCGACTTACCTCATCTTCGAATATCTGGGCCACGAGTTTTGCATTCAAAGTCGATTCGCTCAGCTGATCTTTTCCGTCGCAGACCCTCTCTGCCCCTCAGCGACTTTTGAGATGATTGCACGGCATTTTGGCTGGCTACTCTCGCCAGATCTCGCTGACTGACGCCACCACCAACACCAGTCGCTGGCGATGATTGCGCTCTCCAAAGTCGTCGGCGGCTGGTGTCTCTCGTAGCAGGATCACGCTATGCCACTCGACGAATGCGAAGCTGAGCCGACCGGGTCTGATTTCCATCCCACAGAGGATCCGGCGGAACTGTTGGCAGCGGAGAACGTCCAGCGAGAAGCGGCCGAAGCTGGCGAGAGCCCGCTGGATCGCAGTAAATAGCGACGCGACTTCGTCGGTATTTCGGTCCCGGTTGGTCTGCAGTCAGGCCCGATGGCTCAGCGGCTAGCCGCGGTAGTCCGGGGGTTGCCGCTGGTGGTGGCATATCAATCTAGTCGGGGAAGAATGTCACTCCTACATTTCGGTCATGACCACGACCGAGATGGCCCACTGCGTCGATCTTCGGATTGCAAAACGCGTCGCGCTGGCGATGGTGAAGTCTGCTAGTTTGGGTGCTGAGAGATCGTGCTTGGGGCATCGGAAATCGCGCAACAACGCGGAGCGGCGTTTCTTTTTTCGAACCTACTTGCAGTTCACTGTGGACTGGCGGACCGCCCGGGCGGAGTACGCCGCAGTCTCGGCTGAACTCGCCACGATCGAAGGTCAATCGCAGTGAAATAACCCGCCGCCTGCCCCGGCGGGTCGCTCTGAAATTTTCAACATTGCGCGTCGGATTGCAGCCGATACCGCGACTATTCAGTTGTGGGAGGCTGTTCCTTCGCAAGAATGCCGCCCACCGACTTCGCGAAGTCGACAGCCGTGCCGGAGCTGCCCCTCTGGCGCGGCGTCGACTCGCGCCGCCCGCTATCGCCGCTTGGCCCGAAACGGGATCGCATCCCGCTTCACGCGAACGCGAGGAGCGTCAGCGGCCACTCGCTCCACAGTCGCAGGGCAGCAATCGCCGAGGTCGATCGGCTCGCGCTCGTCGATCTCCCGCATCAGTTAGTTTGCCAGCTTGAAGCCCCAGTTAGTCGGGCGGTGGCGTGGAACCTTGCGGCCCTATCGCTTCATTCATCACTAGGCAACGGGTGAGAATGCCTGAGTAATGAATTTTTTCGATAGATGTCGGCACGTTAGATGCACCGGAGGAACAAGCCGTCCCGCCGCTGCCAGCCTTTTACCACCTGCCGAGCAAAACCCGAGAAGATGTGAGCGTTTTCGACCCGACTCACTCACAATCAGTCCAATGCAATACGTCCTTCACATCGAAATCGATGACGAAACTTTCGAGCCTCTGAAGTATGCCGAGTGCCCGCCTATCCCTCCGGCTGGCGCCCGCGTGATTGCGTCGACGACGGCTGGAGCGCCTGTCGGGATTCTGGATGAGGTGGAGTTCAACTACACCCCTGATGGATGCCATATCACGCTGCTGTGCGACTCCGACAGCGATGCGAAGCAGAGCGTAACTCTGTGAACACGACAGTGCTGGAAGATCCGATCGTGATTCATAGGCGACTTCAAGACGATTTGCAATCCGTCTCCCATTTGCTCGCATCTACAGGGCGGCATCTAGCCGCACTGCATGTGGTTGGATTCGCAACCCAACTCGCCGATGAAATGGCCCACTTGATTTCTCCGGCGCTCGATCGGAGCACCGCGGTGGAGAACCTGTCAGGAATTGGAACGATCGACGCTACGTAGTCGCCCCGCGGGTTGGTGCCTCTGGGGCGACCGATGGTCGGGCCAGTCCAGGATGCTCTTGAGCGAGAGCTACTGTGGCTGGGCCGACTGTCAATTTAAATATCAGAAGTGCAGCAAATGACGACCGATAAATCACGTCAGATCGATATCTCAGGGAGAACTGTAGACTGCGATTCGGACAGCGACTGCGCGATTCTGCTTCATGCGAAGGCGGTCATTGAGCGGCGCGAGGCCGCGGAAAACTTGTCGCTCGATATGCTCAACCAGGTCCTAAATGCCTGCCAGCTGTACGCCCTCGGTGAGGCGCAGCACGTCGTTCGGGAAGTGATCGCCAATCGGCACGGCAGGCTAAAGGGCACGATGGCATCGTCGACGTTAGCGACGAAGAGGAATAACCACGGGTCCGCGCGCAGCCCCTACGTCGCCTGCTAGCAGCCTTCCGCGTTTCGCGGCTCGATGTCGGGCCAGCGTCTTCCATAGCGCGAGAGTGGCAATGCGAGCTTCGATTTATCACGACCGCGCAATTTTGCGGGATCAAGCCGCATCGGCGTCCCTCTCTCGCTCCAGTAACGGCCTGCCGAGCGAATACGGTCCATGAGCTCCAACAATCAGCTGCATTCGAAGCTGGATGTGCTGAGGCCGCCGCTTCAAAAAGAGGTCGACCGCCTCTTCGCTCTCGACTCTTACGGCGCCGCACCAAACGGCGTCTTGCCAGCGACTTCTGCGAGCTAACTGCAGCCAGGCTCTGAACTCGCCACGCGCCTTCTCCAACCAGTAATCCACGACAAACACTCCAAACGGGTAGAGAATCGACACGACGCCGAGATTATCACCCAGGCTGATCAATCGGCAGAGGCGCTTTTGAATTATTGGAAATCGTTGCTTGCAAAACAAACGTTCTGAGGCGAAAGTGGGCAAACCTTCTAACTCTTCTGCGGAGCGGCCAGTGCGAGCTCTTTTCCAAACAGCGATCGTTACCTTGGGGGTGTTCGCCTTAGTCAGTTTGAACGTCAATGTTCCGATTGACTCGGTTGAACTTGAGTTCGCGCTCAATTGGACGCAGCGCGCATTCGGTGCATTGATTTCTGTCGCGGCTGGTGCGATGGTTCTGATTCGTGCGGCGCAGAGGGAGCCAATTGAGGAACTGTTGCCACTGACGCTGGCTGCTCTGGTAGGCGTGCTGATTGCTGCCAGTAATTGGGGCGTTGCGGTCGCCATCGGAGCCGTAGGCGTCGCGGCAGTTTTGAGCGGTCGACTGAGTCATCGCGACTAACCCCCCATGCCCCGCCCCCGCTTCACCCTCCGCGCAGCACTAGTCGTCACGGCGATCGTGGCGGCGGTAGCCGCGAAGTACAGCTTCGTATTCCGCCGAGTCCAAGCGATGGACGCAGGCCGCCACACGTTCGTCGTATCTCTGCCGCTTCCCGGACCTAACTCGCCAGACCCCACAAAGGTGGGCTGGCTACGAGATCTATTGGGAGATCGGATGATTCATTCGATCTACGTTGCACCTGGCGAGAACAAAACAACGGAAACAGCGCGACTGCGAGAGCTGTTTCCGGAAGCTGAGATCGACCCTCCGCCACCTGAGTACACGTTCTAGAACGCGATGTACTACCGCCGTCCATACATGCTCAATCCCCGCGGGCGGCGGAGGCGGCGTGAGCTCAAGGGTCTTTCTCTGAGATCGCCAAGAACGCTATCCCGGCGGCGAGGCACCCAGCCGCAATGAACCATGGGCCGAGACTGACATACCCCAGGTTCCGAGCGAAATCTTCCGGCCCCCACTGGCCGGGGTGGTTTCCTCGATACCAGATTGCGAGTGCGTACCTCGAAAGAAACGCAATTAGCGAGAATGCACAGAAGGAAACACCCGCCGCGCGTCGGTTCATTGTGAGCCTCGAAAGAGTTGAGGAGCAGTCACGCCACTCTACCGCCCCCGCTCCCCGGCCGCAAACTTGGTCACCACGGTCCGATGATCTTGTCGATCGTCGCGAGCGTGATGGTGCAGGTGAACGCGGATAGAGCTGCGAAAGCCACTGTGAAACTAACGATGCGATTTGGCGCGAGTCGCTGGGCGATCGATCCCCCAATCGCGCCCAGTGCGATGGGCGCCAAGATCCACCCTAGCATCGCGTAGATGGTAAGACCGAACATCGCCGCGCCAACCCCGTCCCAACCATCCACCATTCCAACTATGGGCACAGGGAAGCGATAGAGCAGGGCCGTAAGTCCCGCGAAGGGGAACATCAACAGAACGGCGAGGATGGCGCCCAGCGCTGAAGAATGCATGTCCCCACTATATGGGGCGTGATCGCGTTAGAAGCGATTGCTTACTCAATGAACTCCGAAGCAATTGTAGGAGCCACGCCATTAATAAATCGCGCGGCCTCGCTTTTCGTCACTATTCGAGACTGAAATTCTTTGGGGATTGCCTTTACATCGCCGGCACTTACCGACCTCGTAATTCCTGCCTCATCTTGAGAGAATCCCAGCACCCCTACTCGGCATCGTTCTATCGCGTTCCGCGATTCGTTCTCAATCGCCGCGATGAGCAGATCGACCTCAAATTCCACTACCGGAAGAAGCTTTTCCTTAATCGACTCCCATCGCGAATCGACGATCGCATCAGTCGCGTCAAGCTGCCAGGAGTGAGGACTGTTTGCTCGTAGTTGGCCGTATTGCTGAAACGTGAGGCAATCGATCGCTTGGGCCTCGAAGTACGCGCTGAACACCCTTGAATGCTCTGGGCTGCATCGTGCGCCGATTTGTTCTCGAACTTCGATAGCACCGTGGGGACGCGCTGTTCCCCCTATCCTCGAACTTTGTCTGAGGTGCAGTACGCGGACTGCACGGGCTCGAGCAAATGGCGGATGTCGCGCAGTGGCTGATGGAGATCGTTTCGAGAGCTATTCGGGTCCAGGAGTGCGCCGATCGGAGAGGCAGCCCCGTCTGGCCCCCTCTCATAAATCCCCTCGAAGAGTCGCTTGATGAGTTTGCAGGTCGCGACCGCCGGATCGCGAGCACGTTGGAGTTACTCCGTATCTCGTTGAATCACGTCCCAGATGATGCCACCCTGGCTGTTTAGCACGAGCATCGGAATACATCCTGCTGGAAACCCGACGCGCGACGACCGACCGGAAGAATGGGAGGGTCGGTCGCTGCGGGTCGCTTGCACCGCCGGTTTCGAACCCGACAGCGACACCCGATTGCCAGTAATCATGCGCTCGTTCGCACAAACCGTCGACCGGCCGTTTGCAACCAATGAGCGTCCTATCGAGTCGAATTCACCACAGTTGCGGGCAACTATGGTTGATTTGCTGCTGTCTGTCGGTTCACGATCTCTAGCGTTTCATCGAAGTCGCAGAAGAGCGATGCGCAGAAGGCACGCTGCAGTTGAAGTCAGACACTCGTTCTAAATTTGGGTTCACTGTGCGAAGCTCGAGGCAAATAACCACCCGAGGCTATTCCACCGCTTGTCCCGCCGCCTTCCACGCCTTTGAGCCCCCAGCCAGCGACGAAACATTCTCATAGCCCATCCGCTCCAGACTCTCGGCTGCCAGCGCGGATCGTTTACCCCCACCGCAGTAGCAGACGATCGGCCGTTTAACTTCCGGCTTGACCTCCTCGATCCTAATCTCAAGTACGCCGCGCGAGAGGTGCTTGGCGCCGGCGGCGTGTTCCATCTCGAACTCGTCGGCCTCGCGGACGTCGATTAACAGCCCGCCGTCGGCGACGATTTCACCGGCTTCGGCCGCTGAGACTTCCTGGATGGTTTCCTGGACTTCTGCCGCCAACTTTTCGAATCGTGGCCCGTGTGGCATCGTCGGTCTCCTCGTCGATAAGGCTGGTTCACCTCCAAGCTCATTGGAAACGGGCGCTGAAGGTTTAACGGGTTTCACTGCATCTCGTGACAGCTGCGCTCAAATACCGCCGTTGAGTGCGGCTTAGTATTTGATCGGCCCACCGGCCGCCGCTTCGGAGACACCGCTGGGCTGCTGGCCCGCAGCGGGAGCATTGGAGCTTGAGGCCTGCGATGTCTGGCCACTACTCGGCGCCAGATAGAACCGCCATTGCGACTGCTGACTTTGCATTGTCTCGCCAGGGACGTTAGGAGCGGGACCGCTGCTCGTTGGAACCTCTTGATTCGCTCCCGGGACGGTCGCTGCCGTGGGCGCCGGCAAATTGGATGCATTCGACGTGTTGCTCGAGAGGGACGTTCCTGCCCCTTGTGCGCCTCCGGCTGGATAGGCAGTCTGGGGCGCCGGTTCGTAGTCTAACCACTCGCTTTCATTGGCGTACCCGCCTTCGCTCCGAATCGCACTCTGGTTCCCGCCCTGTTGAACATTTGGATTTGCGGGATTAAACGTGCTGGCACCAACTCCCCTGACATTGGGGCGTTGAATGGGAACCATCAACCCTCTACCACGCTGATAGCTTTGAGCGATGGAAGTTCCCATCCCCGGGTAAACGTTGCCCGCCCATCCAGCGTAGTTGCCGCCCCAGCTCGACGTCCCGCTCGCTGCTCGCATACCGGGGCTGGCTTGCATTTGGCCAGCGCTGGCGTTTGCAGGACCACTGAAGGGAAGTCGCGAGCGGAGGCTGCCTCGCGGACCGACGCTGCTCACAGTCTGAGCCTCTGCAAATTCGCTCGAAACAAAGGCTATAAGCGTGGCGCACGTGAGTGCTGTTAGTAATTTCATAGTTCCACCCCCGGGGCATGGGTTTCTGCGCTGCGAGACGACGGTGCAAGGGGCGCGCCGCTTGCACCCTTTTCCGCCTGCTCGTCTCTAAATCAACCAGCGAGGCCCGACCATGGCCGACACTCACCGCGTCCTCAACGAAGTTCGCCAACGTCTGAAGTCCCGGGGGACACATTCCTGAACTCGGACGGCGAAACGCTGTTCGCTGAACTGAAGAAGACCGCAGCGGTCGATTCCGAAGCTGTTAAGGCTGTCGAGGAAATCGAGCATCGCCGCAGTGAGAAGATCGAATGACGCGCTTGCCGAATGTATTCGCTTGGCAGATCGGCGAGGTGTGGTTCTACGCTGACGCCCGAAAGAATGCCGCGCCGATAGCGGTCGAAGTGGAACGCTACGAATCAGACGGTCGTACTGTGCTCAATTGGCCGGTACAAGACACAGCAACGCTCGTTTGGAACGCCGAAAAAGTTGATTGACGCTATGCGATCACCCCGCCCTGATGAACGCCCGCTCCAGATTCAAATTACCGGGCGCAACGTGCTCTGCGACACGGCCGATGATCGCGATTTGCTAGCGCAAGCTAAGCGGATCATCACAAACCCAGCAGCCGCAGACGGGATTTCACTGGAGGCTCTCGAAGTTATCCGCGAGACGTGCCAGCGATACGCCCTCGGGAAGGCTCAGAGAGCGATCAAAATAGTGATCGACATCAGGACGCGGCCTGGGCCTCAGTGAGTCATTCGGGCGGAATCCGACTCGGTTTCACGCCAACCGCCCTTACGGCCGCTAATCCAACTGCCATGGGACTGGCACGAAGACGTTATTTGGTAACCGAAATGCTTCCGCCCACGAGCGTGGGCATCGTCCACCAAAGGTGAACACTGTGGCGACGAAGAGTAGATAAAGGGCGGGGAGATTCCGGCTGGTCGTGGCTAACTCCACTAGTGAGAGGCAAGCGACGGAATGGTCGCAATATACTATCGCCGATTTGCAATAAAATGGGTCTGAAATACTCAAACGGTGAATGCGCCAGCACTGCGCTGGCGGAATAGAAAAGGTGCCCGGACGGTTGGCAACGACGCCCTGTCACTACGGGTGACATTCACTCGGCTTAACCGGAGGGGCAGCGATGGCCAATTTGCGCCGTGGGTCGTGGATCGCGACGCGCAGCTGGAGAAGTCCTTTTCGGCAGTGCGTTTTCACCGTTCCCAGCGGAAGCGTCAGCCGTTCGGCAATCTGGGAGTGGGAAAGGCCCACGTAGTACGACAGCTCTAAAACGCCCCGAGTCAGATCACTCAACGATGCCATCGCTTGAATGACTTGGTGGCGAGATTCAACTTCCAGCATGCGCACACCGGAGTCGAGATCACTCGCAATTAGCTTCTCGTAAGAGGTGGGATCGATGGAGCGAGACTTCACTTCTGGACGATTGGAGCGAGCTCGCAGAGCATCAATAGCGCGGCATCGGGCAAGCTGAAGAAGGTAGCCGCGAGAACTTCCCCGTTGACTGTCGAATCGGTCGCGCCGTAGCCACAACTCCGTGAACACCTCGGCCACGACATCCTCGGCGTCGCTCGCGCACTTCAAAATGCGGTGGCAAACCGCCAAGAGCTGCGGCGCGTAGAGCGTGAACAGCTCCCGGAATGCGACCCTATCCCCGCCGTGGATTCGCTCCAGCAGTTCGCGCCCTAAGAATTCGCGATCTGTCTGATCCTTTTCGATAGTACTGCGACTGCATTCACTGGGGGACGAAAGCCTCTGCATCGCGGTCTGCCTACTCAGTCGAGAAGTTCCCCTTGCGTTCGTCTCGCAGTTCGACCGCGCTCGCGGGTCGGCGACGCCGCCGGGGGAAGACTAGACGACCGTTGATGCCATCTCGGTGCGAATGTCATGCCGCCGATCAACTTGCGAACAGCTCGTTCGCAATTGCTTGGATTCGGCCAGTCCACGCGGCAAGCGGCGTCGGTAGGAAATCTACTAGTGCGTTAAAGGGCTCCGCTCTGAAGCCGCAGTGCGCAACTGGCACCGCAACTGTGGTTCGCGAAACAGTTGCAGTGAGGCTTCTCCATACGCCCACAACGCCACCACCCCAGCAACGCGACGGCGACAAGCTGTCAAAGGCGTAAGGTACTCTCGCCGCGGCAAAGTGCCGCACTAGCTGCCATGACTGCGGCTTCGGCGAAGTAGAGCCGACGAAGTGCCATCAGCCTGCTAACTCTAGAGAGGGGGTTATCGCGCTTTAGCAGTAGTTCTAGCGACTAAAGTCCGATTGTGACGACTGTACGGACTGTGCGGCATTTCGTGCGGGACGCCGCTGGCAACTCCAGCCGGCGTAGCGTGATGCAGTCGATTCTCACAAAGGCTAAACCGATGAGCCGCTTCGCAAGTATCCCGAGCGGCAGCAAACGCCGGCGAAAATGGACGACGGCCATCGGCGTTGGTGCGATGCTAGCGGCGGCTGGCTGCGGCATTCCCGGCCTCCGGAAAGCTGATCGGGCGGCCCCACTGCCTTGCGATTTTAATGGCGTCGGGACGCAGGGGAGTTCGTCGCAGATCGGGTGGCACGAATTCTTCAACGATCCCGCGCTGGGCACCTTGATTGACCAGGCGATTGCGGGCAACCAAGAACTGAAGATCATTAACCAGAACATTCAAATCGCAAACTTCGAGGTGCTGGCGTGGCGCGGCTCCTACTTGCCATTCGTTGGTCTCAGAGCGAGCGCTGACCTGGAGAAGCCGAGCCGCTTCACTCCTGAAGGGGCAGTCGAAGACCAACTGCAACCGTTCCCTGGAAAAGACTTTCCGGAACCGCTTCCCAACTTCATGCTCGGAGCGGAGGCCAGCTGGGAAATCGACATTTGGAGAAGACTACGCAACGCAAGGGATGCCGCGACGCTCCGTTACCTAGGCACTCAAGACGGCCAGCAGTACATGATCACGCGCTTAGTCGCGGACGTGTCGAAGAACTACTACCATCTCATGGCTCTCGACAATCGGATGGTGGTGCTTGATGGAACGATTGCCATCCAGCAGCAAAGCCTCGACATGTCGCGAAACATGAAAGAGGCGGGCCGCGACACTGAACTCGGCGTGCAGCGATTCCTCGCAGAGGTCAGGAAGAATCAGAGCCAAAAGCTCATTGTAAAGCAGGACATTATTGAAGTCGAAAACCGTATCAACTTCCTACTGGGGCGGTTCCCACAATATGTTGAACGCGACGGATCCAAGTTCTTAGACTTGCAATTGCAACAGCTAAGCGTCGGTTTCCCAGCTCAGTTGCTTCAAAATCGCGCCGACATCCGTCAGGCTGAGCGTGAACTGCAAGCGGCCGGGCTCGACGTGCGCGTCGCGCGGGCGCGGTTCTACCCGTCGCTCAACCTGCGGGCAGGCGTCGGGTACGAAGCGTTCAACACACGATATCTTTTCAATAGCCCGGAATCGTTGATCTACAACGCGGGCGGTGATCTAGTTGCGCCATTAATAAACCGAAAGGGAGTGCAGGCCGTCTATCTCACGGCGAACGCCAAGCAGCTGCAAGCTGTGTACGACTACCAGCAGACGGTCCTCGACGCTTTCAGAGAAGTGATTAACAGCCTTTCCAAAGTCGAGAACTACAGCAAAAGCATTGACGTCAAGAAGGAACAACTGGCGTCGCTCGAAGCTTCCGTCGACAACGCCACCAAGCTATTTCAGAGCGGTCGCGTCGAATACATGGACGTCTTGTTCTCGCAGCGTGATCTGATGGATAGCCGAATGAAGTTGATCGACGCGAAGCGGGAGCAACTCTCCGCGATCGTCTCGGCGTATCAGGCCCTCGGCGGCGGCACTGCGCCTAGCACTGGTATCGCCGCGCTACCGACGCCGCTGCGACAGCCCGAGCTCATTCTGGAGCAACCGATTGAGCTCAAGCAAGAAGAAGTCGCGCCACCGATTCCGACGGCTCCTGGCGAAGAGTTGCCGCCGGCTTCCGGCATTCAATTGCTGAACCCATCGGCGCCCGTCGCTTCCGTTGAGCCGAGGACGCCAGTCATTGTGAATCCTGCATATGCGGGCCTGCCATTGAATCTCGAATGACGGTCTTAGAGTGGGCCGTACTAGGCCCGAAGTAGCTGGTACTGTCTAGTGCCAGTTCTACTGTGAATCGGTCTTGACCGCGCATGATTCATTTGAGATGGTTTCCTCGCCTGTCTTATTGGCCTGCTACCATTCGGTCGGCGCCGTCACGTGACTTCATCCCTCGCGTGGCGGTGCCGCCCGTTTTTGATAGTTGCATCTCGCGGTAGGTAGTATGTGAGCGAATGGGTGCCGCGCTCACTCTGGCGACATATCAATTCTAAGCCTGGTGCTTAGACTGCCGCTTTGTTGCCCGCTGGATCACTCTCTCCAGGTCATCCCGACTCATTGCCCGCTTCTCAGCGAACTCGCGCCGGGTGATTCCTCTCGCTTGAGCTTCGCGCCAATCGCGGAGAGTAAGGGCATCTTAGGCGTGCGTATTTAGATGCGGGCGGCCTGGCGCCCGACGCGGCATATCCATGGCGATCCCTCTTTGCGGTGCGGATAAACGCCTAATTGCAAGTGCCGTGCCTACACACCTTGGGTGCGACTTTCCGGATGATTTGCCCCGACGATTGCATCGCCACGGACCTAGCGCTAGGCGCCTCAGGCCCGAAACTCACCGTGCGCGCTGTCCACGAAGTCGAACGCTTATGCCACCGTCTGACTCGATACATACAAGTTGGGCGTCATCAATCGAGTCGACACCCTTTTCACGCAATTGACCTCGCAGTTCGTCCTCTGTGATGAACTCCTGCCGCATGTTGCGTCGTAGAAATTTTCCATCGCGGACGACCGGCAGGGGAGCGGGTTCCAGCAGTCGTTGCACAAACGGCGAACGGTAAGCGAGCCAATCAAGGAAATAGTTCCAGCCAATCAACGTTCCGCATAGAACGACGCCCTCAGTGATCGAGCGGTAATCAGTCGCCATCGCGTTCTGGGCCGCGTCGGCAATGAGAACCATGAGAAGTAAATCCATCAGGCTCATTGAACCGACGTGACGCCGCACCAAAACCCTTAAGGCGGCTAGGAGCAGCAGATGCATCACTGAGCCGCGAATCGCTAGCTCAAGCAAAGACGTGTGCACAGCGAAAAGATTATCTAGGTTCACGGCTGCAGTTCATTTTTTGAGAGCATGCGATGCGGGTGCACGGCGACTAAACCCGCGGTCCGAAGAACCATTACCCCACCGCTTTCGCAGTCGCAGTCGCCTTGATTGCTGGCATCTCCCACGACTCAGGAAAGTCGTCGAGACTAGCTCGCTCGCAGAGGCGGCGCAAAATTGGCGCGATATCTTCCGCACGGGGACGGCCGAGTTCGCCAACTGCTTCGGAATGTCCGCCGTTCGCATCTTGTACGACATAGATCAGCGACCGACCGCGACGATCTTGCATGATGCCTGCCGTCCAAATGCTGTAGAACCCGCCCGTTGCGGCGGAAGAGTTTCCTGACCAAACCATTCGCCACTCAGCTTCGTCGACGGCGATAGTCTGTTTGGTTTCCAGTCGAATGCGCATTGGTACGTCGCCTGTTGGGGTGCACGGGAGCTAGAGGCAATTGCTATGCCCGCTCAATCGCCTTAGACCTTCATCGCCATCTTCTCAGCTCCGGACGCCCCGTACCCTCTCGATTGAAGAGGTACGGCGATTGCGGTCCGCCAGATAACCTAACGCTCCAACCGTACACGGAGTCGTCCAAATGAACGCGTCGCGACCCGCAAATGACCAGACTGGGGCCAAACCCAAGGCGCCGCTCCCGGACCAATCCCAGCCCAAACCAGGGCTGGATTCAAAGATGACGCCTCGGCCGCAGTACATGGCGCCCAACTACAAGGGGTCGGGGAAGCTGGCCGGCAAAGTCGCGATCATCACTGGCGGCGACTCGGGTATTGGCCGATCGGTGGCAGTCCTCTTTGCTCGGGAAGGAGCCAATGTCGCCATTGTTTACCTCCCGACCGAACAGTCTGACGCTGAAGAGGCGGCCGAAGCGATTCGCGGCGAAGGTCGCGATGTGCTCCTACTCCCCGGGGACGTTTCCGAGTCATCGTTCTGCCGCGGTGCGGTGGATAAGACCGTCAAGAAATTCGGCAAGTTGAACATCCTTGTGAACAACGCGGCTTATCAGGAGACGCGAGAGAAGTTCGAGGATGTGAGCGAGTCGGATTGGGATCACACGTTCAAGGTGAACATTTACGGCTACTTCTATATGGCAAAGGCGGCGCTACCGCACCTGAAGCCGGGAAGCGCGATCATCAACTGCGGCTCGATTACCGGGCTTGAGGGCCACAAGACGCTAATCGACTACGCTACGACAAAAGGTGCGATCCACGCCTTCACCAAGTCACTGGCGCAGAATCTCGCCAAGCGAAAAATTCGGATCAACTGCGTATCGCCAGGGCCGATCTGGACGCCGCTGCAGCCTGATTCGAAGCCGGCGTCGGACGTCGCCGAGCATGGCGCCGACAGCCGATGCAGCGGCCGGGCCAGCCGGAAGAGGTGTCGCCTGCATTTGTCTTCTTCGCTTCAGAGGCCGATTCCAGTTACATCAGCGGTGAAATACTCACCGTCCTCGGCGGAGAGACGCGGGCCGCATAGCAGTGCCTGCAGCAATGAGCTAATTCGTCCATCAAGATCACTCTGACAAAGCAGGAATATCATGGTCGCGAGCAATCAAGATTCTCACTGGGGAATGTGCGTCGAATGCAAATGGTGGCAATTGGAGCCGCAGGCTCCCGTTGAGAATTTGACCGCCGGATACTGCATCGAAGAAAGCCTTCAGCCATTCTTACTGAGAGTTACGGGCAACGGCGGGTGCAACAAGTTTGTCAGCGGCAATCCGGCGCGGGGAGAAGGCTCTAGCGAGAAGCCGCCCACGGCCACGCCCGCTAGGTAGGGACGTGGGTGGGTAGGGTGCGAACGACGCCCTTGTGATCGCGACGAGATCACCCCTCGCTCGGGGGCGATATGCTATAAAATGCCAGATTGTCCTGCCATTTCGCCGTGCCTCTGATCTACTGAGACCGTCGCGCCCAACAAGAGTCGGGACTTCAATCACAGAATCTGTTGCCAGATGGTCTGACGGCACCTTCTCTGACGGAGGGTCGTTTGATGAGTGTGCCTTCTATCGAGCAGATAGCCGCCACGTTGGCGAGTGCTGGGTTTGGTGGAGTCACGCTGAGCGCACTGGAACGCGCGGGCATCTTCAATGCACTGCTCTCTAGCCGCGGGAATCGCACGCACGCCGCGCATCAGTTGGGAGTTTCGGTGCGGACGATCCAGCGAAAACTCAAAGCTTCGGATGATGCCAGTTTCCCCGATCAATCGCCTGACGACGTCGAAGGTGCTACCTTGCGATGAGCAAGCGCCCCTGAGTTAGTTCACTGAAGATCGAGTCTGAAGTACAAAGCGAATTTTTCTCGATTGCTCCGCTTGGGCTACGGGTGGATTTGGGCGTCCGCTCTTTAATCCCGCCTCGCCGGCGGGTCGTTGCTCCCTGATCCGCATCCTGCCTGGCAACGGCCGCCGGCGTCTTTTATTTCCGCAGCGACATATTGTCGCAGTGACAACTGTGGGGCTATGTGCATACTGACGAGCGCTTTCGTGTAGCCGCCCGCACTTCGAGCTGACATCTTTGCATCCGCTGGCAGGCCGCTGCAGGTTTTTCGTAGGCCGGTCTGCAGCGGTCGCCAGTGGCGGGCGCAGTCCTTGGGATCTATCGGATGCCCTACGCAGGGCGCCTTTGCCGCCAGCTGGCGTCCATCTTTCCAAAGAAGACGCCAGCTGGTTTTTCTCCGACGCCAATTGCGGAATACCTCAGTGAGGGTCCGACTGCGTGAACTTGCAGAACCTACTCTGCTCGCAGCTGCGACAGCGACAATTTGTCGCACCGCATCTCTCCAGGCCTCTGAAGCCAAGCACGCCCGCATGATCTCAGCGCGATCGCGCGGAGCGACTTAAACGAACCAGTGCGGGGCGGCGGCCCCGTTAGCGGTCGAACGCGAGCACTCCCGATAGAATGCTTTGCCCTCGGCATGTTCATTGCACGGTTAACCAGTCCTTGCTTCGTTTGCACCTGATCACGCAGATCTTCTCGTGGATGCAATCTTTCAGAAGCATATTTCTTGCACTGGAGACTTTTAGTATGTGTCGATTTAAAAACGTAATAGCGTTTACCACCGCAGTAGCGGTTTTCGCATCGCTAGCAGCATGCGCAAGCGCGCAATCGGCAATCGATGCCACCACCGGAAAGCCGGAAGCCCACCAATCCGGAATTAACGACGCTGGAGTGCCGGGATCTCAGCCAGCTGCTTTCAGCGCGGCGCCACGGAATGTGGCAGCGACGAGGGGGCCAGCTAATGGCGTACTCGCCGCAGGGGACCTCAGCGAGAAGATTGCTGCATGCCTCGTCCTCGGCAATCAGGAAGAACTCGCCCTGGCAGAGATCGCGCAGCAACGTGCTGAGCATCCCGAGGTCAAGAAATTCGCTGCTCACATGATTGAGCAACATCAGGCGGCAGTCGCCAAATTGCAGCAGGCTGTGCCTCAAGTCGCTGGCGTCGCTTTGGGCGATACTCAGCATGGCAGCGCTCAGGCGCAGAAGCCGGCCCAGGCGGCTGGCCAAACTCAGCCCGCCCAGCCTTCCCACGAGCTCGAGATGGCGAAAGCCGTCAAGCAGCAGTGCCTACAACTCACCAAGCAAGAAATGGAAGGCAAGCAGGGCGCTGAGTTTGACAAGTGCTACATCGGACAGCAGATCGGCGCCCACGTCGCGATGCTGGCTGAGCTGCGTGGAACGAAAAGCTACGCCAATCCGCAGCTTCAAGCCGTCATCTCGGAGGGAGAGAAGATGGCGACTCATCATTTAGAGCAAGCGAAAGAGATTATGAAAGCTCTCGATGCGCAAAACGCCACGAGCCGTACGACGCAACGGCCGGCGCCGGCGACTCGCTAGTTTCCGAAACGTGAATGAAGAGCGGCGGCAGCTTTGGCTTCCGCCGCTCTTTTTCTTAGGAGCTTCGATGTCAAATTCTCAGAATGCCCCGTTGGCCAAATTGGACGCGAGCTCCCGCGAGGCCCTGCAACTTACTCCTACCGAGTTCGTCGTGGATCAGAGAATCTACGAAGCAGGCCAGCCGCCAGAATGGGTTTACTTTCCCGACTGCGGCGTGATCTCAGTCGTTGAGGTGTTTCACGACGGCTCAATGGTGGAGGTAGAAACGATCGGCAGGGAAAGTATAGTCGGCTCTTTTCTGCTATTGGGTGCAGAGAGCATCCCCTTTCGCGCATTCGTGCAAGTGGCGGGGACCGGCTTCAAAACGACTGCGGCCCGATTTTTAAAGGCAGCGTCTACGGATAGCGCGATTCGGGCCACAGGGTTGGAAGCTGAGTATGCGCTGCGCGTGCAATCAATGCAGAACAGCGCTTGCAATGTGATGCATTCGATTGAGCAACGGTGCTGTCGCTGGTTGTTGATGGCCCGAGACAGAGTCGACTCGAACGATCTGAAGCTGACGCACGAATTCTTGGCGATGATGTTGGGCGTGAGACGGGCAAGCGTGTCCGAAGTCATCCGCCCGCTTCACGATGCGGGGGTGGTTCGAGGTGGTCGAGGAGTGATATCCATCCTCGACCGTTCCGCGTTGGCGAGAATGGCATGCGAATGCTACGTCCGAATTGCCGCTAATGAAGATTAGCTTCCGAATCGCTGGAAAACCCCAGAAGCTCCGATTTGTCGGTACGCTAACGTACAGACAGCTAAAAGCGCGACGACTAATCTTGCCGACTGTTAATTGCACCACGGTCCTCGCGAGTGACGTCTTCGTCATCAGCTCGATATGCCTCGTCCGGTCTTGCGTCTTTCATGCGATTCAGCGATTCGAGTCGATGAACTGAGCGTTTCGATTAGCGTAAAATTGCATTCTGAAGATGATCGAGAAGTTGAACGATTCTTCAGAGAGAGCCCCGATTGCCGTATCATTCACAACGGGGAGTACATTGGCGTGAAGCTGGTGCAGTTCCAAATGAAGGACGAGCGCGTGGTGTGGCTCGCCGTCCCGCGCGCGTGAGCTAATGGCTCGTCACGCTTCGTAAGCCGTTAGATCAGCGTCCTCCAGAACACCGATCGCGTCTTCCGTCAGAATCGCTGCCGAGCAGTAGAGCGTTAGAAGATAAGACGCAATCGCCTTACGATTGATCTCCATAAAACGGACTGAGAGCCCTCGCCCACGCTCGTCCGGAAGGTTGGGCTGATAAAGCCCGACGATGCCTTGTCGCTCTTCGCCGAATCTCATCAACACAATGCTGGACTTGTCTCTAACTGTCGCCAGCTTGTTCGAGGGTATGAGCGGGATCCCACGCCAGGTGAGGAATCTGCCGCTGAAGAGAGGCGTTGTCTGAAGCGTGATTCTCCGCCGAGTGCATTCCCGTCCAAAGGCCGCGATCGTCCTTGGGTGCGCGACGAAAAAGCTCGGTTCCTTCCAGACGAGACTAATGAGGCGATCTAAATCATCCGGCGTCGGCGGACCCGATGCCACGATTCGCTGGGATGGAGCTGCATTCGCAAGTAGTCCAAACTCAGCGTTGTTGAGAATTTCATCTTCTCGACGTTCCTTTAATATCTCGGTGACTAATCGCAGCTGCTCGCCAAGCTGGTCATGCGCGCCGTTATACAGAGCCGACACCCGGGAACTAACGCCGACGGTGGTCGTGACAGCGCTAAGTAAGTGCTCCGGCGGACGCTCCGCGTAATCTACGAAGGTTTCTGGAAGATCATGCTGAGTGCGCTGCGAACAGGCGACGGTGACGCGAGAGGCATCGCGGACTTTATTGACGCGGTAAATGCCCGACTCGACCGGAACCCAAGGGAAAAGCTTACTGAACCAACGGGGCGTGATGTTCGAAAGCTGAGCTCTGGTCTTCGTCGCATTGGCGAGAACTCTCGCTGCTTGATCGTCCAGAGCCAATTGCGGAGCAGACATATCGACCATCGCTCCGCTGTGAGAATGTATTCGCCGTGGCTGTACGCAGGTGGGCAGGATAGCAGGTCGCGTTCTGAAGTATCAATCCCATGACTGCTTTGCGTCCATCGCATTTCACGGGACTATCGACAGCGACTCGATTGTCTCCGCAGAGTCTTTCGCTTGCGGATCTCCCGACGGCTTTGAGGAGTTCTCTCTGCTCACCAGCGAAACCGACTGTTGTCGTTTTACTTCGAGCTTTCTGCTCGTCGCCGGCGCAGGGTTCAACGATGACAGGTTGCTAATGCGCATAGGGGCGTGACTCCCTCCTCTTTTGAAGTTGAGCAAACCTGAATTTCCGCTGGACCCACGAGCGGCATGCCACTAGCAACGCTGATCAACGGAATTTAACCCTCAGGAGGAATTGGCATGTCAAAACCTAAGAAACCACTCGTTGGCAAGGGCGAACCCGGTGTCGGCGTCCCGGCATCTGAGCACGGCGTTCCCACGAAGGTGGTGAAGGTTGGGCAGGATGAAGCTACAGAGGTTCCAATTCGTACAGGTCCTGGTAGCGGGAGAGCTGGCGGCGGCGCCACGGGAGAACTCAGCCCGGGGCGCGATACGGCAGCTCAACGCGGACACGGTGAGAAACGATGATGCGTTGCAGCGCAGCATGCCGAGTCCGGTTGGATGCTGTTTAGCGTTCTTTAATATTACTGGCTGCGATGATTAACGCATTTCGCGCCCAAACGGTGAGCTTCAGCGCAGACTGCGCGGCGGCATCTTCGCAAGCTTGCCGCTCGGATCTTGTTAATCGAATTTGAATTGGGTCGCCACGAAGCTCTTCTGGTGGCTTTTTCGGTGCGCCGGGTTTGTTAGCCATGGCGAATAATGTAGCGCAACAATAGCGACTCTTCGGTACGGTACCGTACCGACTACATGGGCGTAACTCATTGAAAAGTCCGCCCACCAAATTGCTGCTGGCGCAGTCGAGCGGCGTCCATATGCCACACCGTGACGGAGCCGCGTGCGACCGCTATGCCGACCTCTGCGGTCGCTGGCACGATACTTGCCCGACTAATGGGTTCATAAGGGGGTAATGAGAACCTCCGACTCAATGAAAACAAACTAGGGGCGGATCATGTCTACACATCGAGTCGACCAACGAGCTGATGCCAACCGTGATGCGATTACGGGCGAACCTGGGGCTCACCCCGTCGGGGCTGGCCTAGGGGCCGCGGCGGGTGGGGCTGCGGCTGGGATTGCAGCCGGCGCTGTTGCCGGCCCGGTGGGCGCTGCGGTAGGAGCTGTGATCGGCGGCGTCGCCGGCGGCTTGGCGGGTAAAGGCGTAGCAGAGCAAATCGACCCGACGAGGGAAGATGCATATTGGCGGGAAGAATATCCGAAGCGCGGCTACTACGAAGCAGACGTCGCCTACGACGAGTACGCACCCGCCTACCGCTACGGCTGGGAATCGCGTGCACGTTGGCCCGACAAATCTTTCGACGAAGCCGAGCCGACGCTGAAGCAAGAATGGGAAACCGGTAAGACGGAATCGGACCTGCGGTGGGAGAGGGCGAGGCACGCTTCGCGTGATGCGTGGGATCGAATCGAGCGGCGAGAGAACCACTGAGGTGCCTCAGTCGGCACTCCAACCTAGCCGTTTCCTCACTAAGCATGGGATACGGCAGCTCATTGCTGTCGGCCCTTTTGAAGGAGAATCATCATGGCAAATACAATCAAGAACAATGTCGCCGATGTGGGCGACGCAGTGGCAAAGGCAGCGAAGGACGTGGGATCGCGCATCGCCACCGGCGCGGAAGACGCAGTGGACTTCGTGAAAGAGAAGACGGGAATGAGCGATCCCGGCGAAGGAACTGACCGCGGCGTGGCCGCGATTGAAGATCACATGGACGTCATCGCTTCGTGCGGCAAGAAGGTCGGCGTTGTCGACCACGTCGAGGGCGGTGCGATCAAACTAACGAAAAACGACAGCCCAGATGGGCAGCATCATTTCGTTCCCGTGAACTGGGTCGCACGCGTCGATCGGCATGTCCACTTAACCAAGAATTCCAAAGAGACAGAGGAGAATTGGAAGCCCGACGCATCCTCATGTGCATGTTGAACCTGGCCTAGTTCGAGCCAGCCATCTGTCAGCTCTTTACGGGGCCCGGCCAATTTTGGCCGGGTCTTCTTTTATTTGGCTGATGGTGCATCCAAGAGGACCGATAACGGCGCCGAACATGCATCGCGCAGTCGACTGGCGGTTCCTAAACCTCATTAAGGCGAGGATCATCATGGCTAAGAAGTCGGTTCAGAAGAAATCAGCGGCGAAACGCAACCTTCCCGAAGTCTCGAAGCAAACGGCAGGCGGGATCGGCGGCGCCGTTATCGGGGGTATGATCGCGGGACCAGTAGGCGCCATTGCAGGCGGGGTAGCCGGCGCGTTGATCGGGAATGCGTCGGCCGAGGGAAAAAGACCAATTAAGCGAGCCGCCGCCACGGTCACTGCCGAGAATATTGGGAACGCTGCTGCCGTGACGAAGAAGGCGGCGGTGAATGTCGCGTCGGCTGCCACAGCGCTCGTCAAAAAAGCACCAACGAAGAAGGCTGCCAAGAAGATTGCGAAAAAGAAGGCTGCGGTGGCCAAGCCCCGCGCAGCCGTGAAGAACACGAAGAAGAAAGCGAAGGCTGCGAAACTCACAGCGAAGTCGTCGCCGCGCAAAGCGGTAAAGAAGAAGAAAGCTCCTCGCTAGTTCACCTCTTCAAACAGCTTTCACAGCCAGAAGAGCCGGAGATGCAATCGGCCATCGCCGGTCCCACTTTCCCTCTACACCCGTACCGGGCAGTATTCCTCTCGCGCAGCTCGGTTTACTTCTACCGTCAGCAAAAATCGCCGTTCGATGTAATCAGCCGATCGTCTGGGTTATGTACTAATCTCGAATTTGTAAATTGACAGTCGGCCCGGCCATTAACCCTCCAAGAGCGTCCTGGACCGGGCCGACCATCGGTTGCCCTGGGCACCATCCCGCACAGGGCAACTTACGTAGAAGTTAGGGCCGCTCTGCCTCGTCGCACCGCTTCGCCAATTCGGCGGTTAACTGGGCAAGCGAGGTGAGCTCGTACTGCTCACAGACTCGGCTCATCTGAGTTAGTTCGGTCGAGGGATGTTGGTCGCAGTCTGAGCGATGGCCGTCCAATAAGATCGCCGATTGCAGCAGCTTTCGATCGTCGGCTGATTCGCAGGGAATCATTTTGCCCTGGTATTCCAGCGGGTAGAGTGTTTCGGTGTCCATGGCGTATTTCCTTATTCGATCTTCTCGCTGCGGCGGTGCTCGATTTCCTTGACTGCCTTCGCAGCTTCAGATTCAGAATCTTTCGATGCGGTATTTTTCAACTCGCTGAGAAGCGCCTCGCCATCTGAGTCGAGGAACGTGTCACCGCGAACCTTCAGGCGTTCGCGAACTTCGTCGAGGATGGTCTGGGTAGTGGCCATGGTCGGTTCTCCCTGAAGGGCAAAGTCGAGGCGCATAATAAATACGCAGTGCAAGCTGCGCGCCAGGATTCGTGGGAGAATTCCGCAGTCGCAATAGCCCCGGAAGTCCGGACAGCCCTACCAGCAACTTCGAGCTGGGCAACTAGTCAGCGACAGAGACAAACCTCCGAAGATACCGCCCCTGGCAGGCCGAGAGTTCGCTAGAGTCAGTCGACGCCTTGAACAAAGGGTCGTCATCACGGCACCGGCTGATGCAGATGGGTGGTGGATGTACACCCGAAGGTCACTGCCCGTATTCGACGGTAACCGGTAGGGACACACGTGCAAGCACTCGCGGAGGATTCAACCAGAACCGCAGGATCGTAGAGGGTTTGCACCACGTGTCATCGTGAGCAGGCTGGCGTGTTCGAAGCGATGCCGCACCGAGGGGCAGCTCGGTACCGCAATCAACTTCGCAACGCCATCGCCGCAGGAGTGTGGAAGTAGCGGCGACAGTGATTTGTATATCGTATTAGGGTCTGCTGTAGGGTCGAAAAAATTCGCTATTCGGGATGGTTTGCGGCTAGCACTACAGAGATCTCGCGAGCATCTGTACGGAGCCGTACAGTAGAAGTTACTGAAATCGTGAGCCGGTTAAATGAAGAACACCAGCCGCCGTAGTCTTTGGAGAGCAGAAGGACCGACGGCGACTGGCGAGGGTGTACTATCGGTTTCAACGTCGTGAACTACAGCTAAGAGTTATCGCTGATCACGCGCCGTGCGTCAGAGGGTGAGCAGCAGATGATCCTTAGTACAGCCGGCGACTTGCTCTTATCGACGTCAATTTCCGTCACGGTGGCGGAGATAAAACGATCGCCATCTGTGGAGATCATAATCTCGGAGCCATCAACGGGGATAATCGGATCGCCCTCCGCTTGGAACTCGTCGCAGTAAACGCCGTCGAGCAATGTTTTGACAATCCATCGCATTGTTAGTCGCTCCGTTGCTTGTTGGCGTATCCCGTCGCAATTCTCGGGCCGGTTTTCAAATGCTGTGACGCGCGAGTGGCGAACTTGACGTTAAATCCTTCTGCGATCTATCGAAGTATCGTTGTTTGCGATTTCCCCAAGGCCGAGTTGTTCTGGCGTGACAGTTGAGCTTACAGCACCCGCGACATTTGGCGCAGCACACGTTCATTCTCGTCCGCCTCATTCCACTACATAGTCGCGCGGGACGAAAAGTTGCAGGTTCCGCATGTAGGCGCGGTTGGCAATAAAATTGTCGTTCACGCGCCACAGGAATGCCGAGTCACTTGGCATTTGACTTCAGCGCCGCAATCCGACGCGCCATGGGAAGCGCGTGTTGTAAAAACTGCTTCCTTTCAGAAGATCGAAAGGATTGACGACGTCGATCAGGACGAGAGCCGAGACCGGCAACAAACATTCCTGAGCCAAGATAAATTGGCCGTCGAATGCCGGCCAGTTCTTGCTCCATTGGGCACCGCTCAAAATCGGGCGGCGACAGCGGCCATTTGGTCGCCGTAGCGACAAATAGAGTCGCCGCCAACCACGAAGCCGGTGGGCGACACTAGCGAAGCCGCTTTCCGCGGGATACGTAGCGTCGCCCCCGTAGCGAAGAGTTTCGGCACACGCCGTGCTAGCACTGCTGACAGGATGCCGTCGCGTTGCCAGGAGGGTTGCCCCACGCCCAGCCCACGAGCCCTCCCATGCCCCGTCCAGTCTGGAAAGGCCACATCTCCTTCGGCCTCGTCAATGTGCCAGTCGTGCTCTACGCGACCGAACGACGTGCAGAGCAAGGATTCAAGCTCATTGATAGCCGTAATGCCGCCCGAGTGCGCTACGAACGCGTCAACGAAGAGACCGGCGAAGAGGTTCCCTGGGACCAAATCGTCAAGGGCTTTGAGTTTGAAGAGGGCCAGTACGTTCTCCTCAGTAAGGAAGAACTAGAGAATGCTTCCGCGGAGATGACGAAGGCGATCGAGATCGAGCAGTTCGTCGACCGTGAAGAGATTGGCATTCGCTACTTCGACCGCCCGTATCTCATTGCACCGACAGGAAAAAGCGAGAAAGGGTATGTGTTGCTTCGCGAGGCGATCAGCGGCGCTGAAAAGGCGGGGCTCGCACGAGTCGTCATTCGCGCACGACAGTATCTAGCTGCGCTTGTCGTTGAAGGCGATGCGCTGATCCTTGAGCTACTTCGCTACGCCGATGAGTTGCAAGCGATCGACGACTTCGAACTCCCCGGCAGCGATTTGCGCGAATACAAGGTAACGAAGAAAGAAATCGAACTGGCGTCGAAGCTGATCGAAGGAATGAGCGGCGAGTGGGATCCAGCTCAGTTCAAGGATGAGTATCGCAATGCCATCGATAAGATGATTCAGAAGAAGATCAAATCGGGGCAAACCGAAGCGATCACGGACATTGACGCGGATGAACCGAAGTCGGCGCCAGCGAGCGTCAACTTTATGGAAATGCTCAAGAAGAGCGTAGCCGGCGCTACCAAGAAAGGTTCCCCCAAACCGCGCACGAGTCGACGCACAGCCCCGCGGAAACGCGTTGCCAAGAAGAAGCAGGCGGGATAAATGAGTCTTGCCGAATACCAACGGAAGCGCGACTTCCGGCGCTCACCCGAACCAGCGGGCAAACGGACGCGGTCGCGAGGTGCATCAAAGTTCGTGGTGCAGAAGCATGCTGCCAGTCACTTGCACTACGACTTCCGACTGGAAATCGACGGCACGCTGAAGAGTTGGGCCGTCCCTAAGGGCCCTAGTCTCGATCCAGACGTGAAGTCGTTGGCCGTGCAGGTGGAGGACCATCCACTCGACTATGCAGATTTCGAGGGAGTCATTCCTGCTGGTGAATATGGCGGCGGCACCGTGATGGTATGGGATCAAGGCACTTGGCAGCCGGAGGGAGTGGACGATCCGCTTCGGCAATGGAACGCGGGCAAACTGAAGTTCACGCTGCACGGCAGCAAGCTCAAAGGAAGTTGGGCGCTAGTGCGCATGGGAGGGAAGGGGGGAGCTGACGGGAAGAACTGGCTGCTAATCAAGCACCATGATCGCTCAGCAAAGGCCACAGCTGACTTCGACGTTCGCGAGGAGAAGCCTCGGAGCGTCGTCAGTCGCCGGACGATGGAGCAAATCGCTGCATCGTCGGATCGAGTGTGGAGCAGTGGCAAAATGCAGCGTCGCAACCCTTCGTCACCTAGTCGGCCGACGTCGAAGGCTTCAGCCAAGCGTCAAACCACAATCCGTTTCGAAAAGATCGCGGGCGCTCAAGCACGGCAATTGCCGCGACATTTTAGCCCGCAACTCGCGACGTTGGTCAAACAGGCGCCCGAGGGCGAAGAGTGGTTGCACGAACTGAAGTTCGACGGATACCGCATCTTGGCGCGCCTCGCTGCCGGCAAGGTGCAATTATTTACCCGCAACGGTCACGACTGGACGCACCGCTTTCCGTCGCTTGCCGCTGCGGTGGCGGGTCTTCCGATAGGGAGCGGCATCATTGACGGCGAACTCGTCACGCTCGACGACAAGGGCGTATCCGACTTTCAGAAACTCCAAAATCAACTCCGGCACGGCGACGACAGCGGGCTCGCTTACTACGCCTTTGACTTGCCATTCGCCGAAGGCTACGACCTGACGAACGCAACGCTTCTGGATCGGAAGAAGTTGCTGCAAAAGGTTATCACCCCTACGGCCGAAGGCATCATCCGCTTTAGCGAGCATATCGACGGAAACGGCGATGAGGTTTGGCAGCAAGCATGCAGCGGCGGCTTGGAAGGAATTATCAGCAAGCAGGCAAAAGGACGGTACGTATCGGGGAGAGGCTCGGGATGGATGAAGGTGAAATGCGCTCAGCGCCAAGAATTTGTCATCGGCGGCTTTACACAAGCCGAAGGCTCGCGCAAAGGCTTTGGGGCATTACTGCTGGGATATTACCAACGGGATAGGCTTCTCTACGCCGGCCGCGTTGGTACCGGATTCACGCAACAGTCGCTGCGTGACATTCATGGGGCGCTTGCGAAGCGAACGCGAAAGACTGCGCCATTCGCCGTCCCGCCAACGGGTGCCGAGGCGCGCGACGTTACATGGGTAACTCCAGAGTTGGTGGCTGAGGTGCAGTTCACCGAGTGGACGGACGACGGTCACCTTCGTCACCCGTCGTTCCAGGGACTGCGCGAGGATAAGCCGCCAACTTCCATCAAACGCGAGAAACCGATGGCAACCGCAAATCACCGTGATCGCAAGGCGACTTCACCGAAACGGAGCAATCGGCGACCATCTACCACCACATCGACTCGCCTCGTCGTCCACTCCGGCTCCGGCGATGCGAAGGTTGCAGGGATCACCATCACGCATCCCGACCGCATTGTCTTCCCCGACATCGGGCTGACGAAACTCGCGTTGGCGGAATACTACGAACGAGTCGGTGCGTGGATCTTACCACATGTCGCCGGTCGACCGCTCACATTAGTTCGCTGCCCCTCGGGCCAAACGGGGCAGTGCTTCTATCAGAAGCATCTCAACGACTCGATGCCGGATTCAGTTAGAGGGATCGCCATCCGAGAGAAGATCGGAACCGATGAGTACGTGGTCGTTGATGACCTGCCGGGACTGATTTCACTCGTACAGTTTGGCGCGATGGAGTTCCACCCGTGGCCAGCTCGCGAGGATCGAGTCGAACGCCCCGATCGCCTAGTGTTCGATGTCGATCCCGATGAAAAGGTGAGCTGGGCGGCTGTGCGTCAGGCGGCGCTCGATGTTCGCGACTGCTTGGAGTTGCTCGGACTGCAAAGCTTCCTACGGACTTCTGGCGGGAAGGGCTTGCATGTCGTGGCGCCGATCGAACGCCGCAGTGACTGGGACGAAGTAAAGGCGTTCGCGCGTGGCGTGGCCGAGTTGATGGTTCGAACTGCTTCCGATCGTTACGTCGCCAACATGAGTAAGGCGAAGCGTCGTGGGAAGATTTTTATCGACTACCTCCGCAATCAGCGTGGAGCGACGGCGGTGGCGTCATACTCAACCCGCGCCCGCGAGGGCGCCCCGGTGGCCACGCCGTTGAGTTGGGAAGAGCTTTCCAAATTGCAGTCTGCGGATCAGTATGTCGCTACAAATCTCGACAGTCGGTTGGCGCGACTGCGGCGCGATCCGTGGGATGAATTCTTTAGCGTCCGCCAATCGATCTCACGGAAGGCAATCTCACAGCTCAAGTAGGCGAAGATCTTGCGTAAGTGCGGCGCGGCCTATGCAGATGGCTCATTCGTCTCGAACATGCCGATGTGCTGCTGCTTCAGACGCTTATATATCGCGTGTTCGCGTGCCCGCACATACTGTTCGTAGAATACCACCGTCGCTTCCGCCTTCTCGAGATCGTTCACACGAGGCAGAATCGCTCCGGTCGCAAGGTCGTATTTGTTCCCTCCCGTGTGGTTGGCGTACCGTCTCGCTCTAGTCTAGCCCATTCGCAGGAACTTGCGCGCCATGTCAGCTCCCGGGAAGTCTCCCGCCCTCAAGTAGGCGCTAAACATCCGTCCCATCCGTCCCCCCGCCTACTGTAACACGTGAAATCGTGCCAAGCCCCGAACTCTTAGTTGATCAGTGAGGCCGCGTAGGCAAGTCTCCATCGCTCCACTTGAACATGCTGCTGTAGAGCACGCGCACACAACGCATCGAAATCGTGGGTTTGAAGTATCTGGTTGCCCGGCGCAATCGCTAGGAGCGCCTTCCACAATGCCAGCTTGCCGAGGATACCAATGCTCAGCAGTTCCAGCGACTCGAAGATACTGAATCGATCGTCGTCGATCTGCAACTTCGCACGACCCACCTTCTGAGCGAGCCACGCGGATGCGTCCTTGAGAATGCTACGTTTCGCGTCCAGCTGCGAGAGGATCTGCTCCACAACGTGCTCGTCCGATTCAATCTCTTCCAGCAAGTTGCCTGCGAACCCCGCCAGCTCCTTGTCGTAACTCTGAGCCGCCATATCGGCGAGTAGAGACGTGGCGAATTGAGCACCCGCAAGGTGGTCGTGGAGATAGGTTTCCAGATTACCTGGCATCAACCGGCTCCTATTCGAAATCCAGGGCGGGGAAACGGCGTCCGTAGCACCGACATTCGCTCAATCTGTTCGCAGCTTGGAGCGGCGTCCCGCTCACTTCAATGCAAGTGCGGCGCCGCTTTCCCTCAACTCCAGCAGCATCTCTCGCCACCCTTCGCGGCTAGCCGGTCATTGTAGTTAGCCGAGAAAGTGGAGGCGGGCGGCGATGGATGCGGCGATTGACCGTTAACGTATCTCTAGTATTGCCTGGATTTTGTCCTCGCCAGTACACTGGACGCACGTTTAGTGCGACGAAGGAACGATGGGACTGGCGTCATGGATGTTACAGCGCTAATAGAACGCGTGAAGATTCGGCGAGATTACGCCGGGCAGTTGGAGCACATCGAAACGCTGCCGGAACGCGTTGGTAAATATGCGGAACCGTCCACGCCACTGGCAGTGCCGCTTCGGCGTATGCTCGCCAACCGCGGCATCGATCGTCTCTACTCGCATCAGGTTGCCGCCTTGGAGGCCGCCCGCGCTCGTCGCCACGTTGTCGCAGTCACAGGAACGGCTAGCGGCAAAACGCTCTGTTACAACCTTCCCATTTTGGAAACGGCGATTACCGAACGCGGCGCGCGAGCACTCTATCTCTACCCCACTAAAGCGCTAGCGCAAGACCAACTGAAGGTGCTGCTGGAATTGAAGTCCGCAGACCCAGAACTTGCGGCCGCTATTCGTCCTGGCGTCTATGACGGCGACACGCCCACCGCCCAGCGGCGCCGGATTCGCAACGAGGCGAATTTGGTGCTGTCGAATCCCGACATGCTCCATGCGTCGATTCTCCCCTACCATCCAAAATGGGCCGACTTCTTCACGGATTTGCGGTGCATCGTCATTGATGAGGTGCACACGTATCGCGGCATCCTCGGCGCGCACGTTTCGGCAGTGCTCCGGCGGCTGCTTCGAGTTTGCCGGCACTACGGTAGCTATCCGATTTTTCTGGCGACCAGCGCAACGATTGCTAATCCTGGCGAACTCGTCAGTAAGTTGATTGGCCAGCCGGTGGAGGTAATCGACGACGATGGTTCGCCCCGAGGTCGTAAGTACTTCGCCCTGTGGAATCCGGCGCCGTTTGGCGCCGACGCGCTCGCTCGACGGAGCGCGAACGATGACGCAGTGATGTGGCTCGAAGAAACAGTTGAGGCGGAGGGGCAAGCACTAGCGTTCACCCGCACGCGGCAATCGGCAGAACTCATCCACCGCTACCTCCGTGATTCACTGGATGCGAAGCGGTCCAAGCATGCCGACAAAGTTCGAGCTTATCGCGGCGGGTACTTGCCAAACGAGCGCCGCGAAATCGAGCAAGACTTGTTCACCGGCCGGCTCCGCGCAGTTGCGACGACTAACGCACTCGAACTGGGAATCGACGTTGGCTCGCTCGACGTAGCGATTCTCGTCAACTACCCTGGCACGATCGCCAGTTGCTGGCAACAAGCGGGGCGTAGCGGTCGACGTCATGATGAGAGCCTGGCTGTACTGCTCGCTGGCAACGATCCCGTCGATCAGTACCTTCTCCGCCGTCCGGAGTACTTTTTCGCTCAATCGCCTGAGCACGCGGTCGTTGATCCCGAGAATCCCTACGTGCTCGCCCGGCATCTCAAAGCCGCCGCGCAGCCGATTCCGTCGCACGCGACGTCGCGGCGACGATGAGCTGCGTTTCAAGAGGTAGCGGCAGATGGCATGGACATGTCGCTGCCAGACGGCGCCGGGCAATTCGAGGGTCGATACGAGAACGCACGGTCGCCGTCAGGCACACGACGGAGAAGGCGCTCTATCTATTGCGAGAATGCCGAACAAGTCAGGCGAGCGCACCTCTCTCTAGTGCAGATGTGCCGAGCTACTGCACTCCTTGCGGGTAAGCAGAATAAACGTCGAAAAATCGCCGATTCGCGAGCTGCAGTGATTCACTCTGCCGTTTTTAAAAAAAAAGATCTCCGTGGCGCTGCAAGATTTGAGGACTGCGGCGACATACGCTCCGCGTACCCACTTCACTCCACGGAGGTTTCTTGCTTATGAAAATCAAGCTTGTGTTAGGCTGCGCGACAATCGCTTTTGCTTCAATGCAGGGGGCATTCGCGCATACGTCGATCTACACCACCACCTTGAGCGGCCCCAACGAGTTTCCGGCTAACCCATCGCTGGGAACGGGGACTGCGAAAGTCACCGTCGACTACGACCTGCTCACAATGCGAGTGCAAGCGACGTTTAGCGGGCTAACTGGTAACACGACGGCCTCGCACATTCATGGCCCCATTCCGGATCCGCCGGCTAACCCGCTTGCCGGGGTCGCGACGCCGACGCCTTCGTTCCCTGGTTTTCCGCTCGGCGTTCAGTCGGGAAGCTATGATCAGACGTTCGATATGACGCAGACATCGAGCTTCAACCCAGCGTTCGTCACGGCGAACGGCGGTACGGTCGGTTCGGCGATGAATGTATTTTTTGCCGGGCTCGATTCCGGCAAGATGTATCTCAACATTCACACGACGAACACGCCGGGCGGCGAGATTCGAGGCTTCTTCACTCTTGTGCCAGAGCCTTCGGCGTTCGTTCTAGGCGCCATCGGACTTTTGACGAGTGTTGCGTTCCGCCGACGAGTACCGTCAATCACCTAGGAGCTATTTCTTCTTCGCCGTCCACGAAACCGGCCGGCGCTTACTACAGCGACAAACGCCACGGTAAGCGTCGCCGGCTCTGGAACAGCGACCACTGGCGCAGAAGAGCCGAACGCTCGTTGCCAAATCAGGAAATCTGCTCCGTCGGTGTCTCCATCGCTATCGGCGTCTGACTCTTGATTGACGCCGAAATCGCCTTTCCAACGCTCAAGATCGGACCCATCAACGACTCCATCTTTGTTGAAGTCGCCAGCGAGGCTTGGCCCCTGGAGCATGAATTCGAGGCTGTAGCTGACGACATTGTCGGTATCTTGAATCAGCAGCGTATACTCACCGGCGGCTAGTGGTCGCGCAAATCCAGGCGTGAAGGGAGCCACGCTCATGCCGATGAGCAAGTCGGCGCCCACGCCGGAGCTTCCTTCTGCGGCGATGTGGCTCCAGCCCAAAAGTTTTGCCGGATCGACGTCGAAATCGAGTCCCGCGGTCCAGGATGTTCCCGCTCCCAGGCCGATGAAGGAGACGGCGTTAAATGGGTTGACGTACGACGAGAGCCTCAGCGACGTTAGCCCACTCCCAACCGGAATCGAAAAGTGAACCAGATCGAAATCGCCCGCGCCAGCGCTGCCGGCGACGAGATTCGATCCCACGCCGAGAGCGAGCGTAGTGGGAAGGGTTGGCGTCCCAGAGAGGTCTCCCAGCATAGTTTCGTCGTAATTTGCGCCGATCGTCGTTCGTGGCGCGAGAAGCAGACTGGACATCAACAACGGAGCGATAAGAGAGCGGCGACGCATTGGTTTTGGCCCTGAAAGTTTCTCGGAGTACCGATAAAACTATGTCGCTATGAGTCACAGGCATTGCACGCACATGCCGACAACGCCTTTTACTAGCGACGAGTCGGCGTCAGGGCGCCGCTCATCGCGTGTACGCACGCGATAGGAAAGAGATCATTCGTTACCAGAAATCGTCGATTTGGCGCGATAGATTTCTAGATCGATCTGATCTTCCAGAAACTCAACATGTCCATCGCCGAAGGCGAACAGCGCACCGCCAGGATGGTAGCTTCCCATGGCGCCGTTTTGGCGCTCGTACGAGGTGCCCTGGCCAGGCGGAGTGTTGACGGCGTACTCCGTCGTGCGCAGGCAATCAGCATTCAAGCGGGCGTAGGTCCATGTGTTCGAAGACTCCCAAATATCTGACATAAGGACTTCGCCGAGTAGCATCGTCTGGGATAATCCGTCGCCGACCTCGCTTGCGCGTCGCGGGAGCACGTAGAGGAACATGCCGTCGTTTTCGTATTTGGCAACGGCCCGCAACGCCGCAGGCCCTTTCGTTCCTTGGACGAAGCAATAGCTACCGGTGGCGGCTAGGACGGGAGCGTAGACTTCGCTGATGGCCGTCGAGTCGTCGCTTGGGCAAACGAAGATCGAAGGGCGCTGCATGACCCCTTCAGCTTTTTCAGGACTTGAGAACCAACCCAGGTCGTCAATGTTGCGGTTCCATAATCCTCCCTGACTCACGTTAAGTTGCGCGTAAAGCGGCTGCTGTTCCAGGTGCGGAAGGAGCGTCACAAAGCCGCTCGCCGCTGTCTTGCGGGCAGCAGGCAGTCCTGGCGGACAGGCTGAAACGCCGGTCGTGTCGTCGCAACCAACCCGTCCTGCCGGGAAGTGGCGGATCGCAGCCTCGTACTCAGCCGTCGCTAAAGACAACTGCCGGAGATTGTCGCCGCAGAGTTGGCGCCGCGCGGCTTCTCGGGCCGCTTGAATGGCAGGCATGAGGATCGCCGCCAAGCTGCCAATAATCGCAATGACTACTAGCAATTCAACCAGCGTAAAGCCTCGCTTCCCACCGACGTTTCGCCCCCGATCAGCGTTTGTCGTCGCCGTGGAGTTTTTCATCGCAGGCACCGCCGCAACTGTCGCTGTTCGCCCGCGTTAGCGGTGGAGCATGTCGAGACACCTTTCCGTCAGACTAGCAGATTCATCGTTGAAATGCAGGTAAATTCGCCTGCACGGAATTCTGCAAGATCGAAGGCGACTGGGCACATAAGTACGGCGGATCGATAGAATTTGGGCAATGACCCTACCGAGCGACGCCACAGCAGAAGTGCCCGCCGGGGTTCCTGACATGACGGACCCCGTCGTTTTTGCTGCGCATTTTCAGGACGTCTATCGTCGCTTGACGCTTGTCGCGGCGGGCGTCACTGGAGAGCGGCAGTCTGCTGAAGACATCGTGCAAGAAGCAGCGATTGTCGCGTTCGAGAAGATTGAGCAATTTGAACCAGGCTCCAGATTTTCTGCATGGATGGCGGAAATTGTGCGACGGTGCGCATTGAACTATCGACGTAAAGTTCAACATCGGCGGACGTACTCCACCGATCCGGCGATTATCGCGGAAGTGGAAAGCGACGCCTCCGTCGACAAGCGATCGCCGATCGCCAGCAACGGCGGCGAGCTGGTTCCCGACCAGACGGCTTTCGACGACCAAGTCGCGAGCGCACTCCAAACGCTCAGCGCCGAGGCGCGCTCTTGCTTGCTACTCCGAGTCATTGAAAATTTAACGTATGCGGAGATCTCCGAACTGCTGGGCATCCCGGAAGGGACGGCGATGAGCCACGTCCATCGGAGCAAATCGGCGTTGAGAAAGCAGCTTTCTGAAGAGCCTCAAGCGAAGCGTCAGCAGCGATAATTCTTGCTATGTCCCAGAATCAAGCACAACCCGACGACGAATTGCTCGAGAAATTTCTCGACAACTTGATGAACGATGACGAGCGCGCGTCGTTCTCGGGGGCGCTGCAAGAGAATCCGGCACGGCAGGCGGAAGCGAAGCTCCAGCAGCGCATCGACGATTCGCTGCAGCGAATGTTCGCCATCACAACGCCTCCAACCACTAATCCAATCATTACGCCGACGCTAGATGCGAAATCTGGCGAGCGCCTCGCGAGTCGGCCTGTTGGCCAATGGCGGCGAGGCGCCGTTGTGGCATTAGCTGCGTCATTGATGATCGCTGCCGCGCTGACCTTGGCGTGGCAGAGCGCTCGGCGGGGCGGCCTCGACGTCGCAGCGCGGCCGCTGGTTGATATCTACCGCAATGCCGTAACGAGTGGTTTCGAGCCGACGTATGAATGCCACGAACCCGAGCGGTTTGCAGCGACGTTCGAACGTCGACAGGGCGAACCGCTGCGATTGCTCGAACTGCCCGCTAACATGCGCATGCTCGGGTTGGCGTACACGGGCGGCCTAAGCCGTAATGCTACCGCGATGTTGGCGTACGTTGACGATGCGCCTGTTATGGTATTCGTCGATCGATCAGAAAACGATCTGCAGCAAGCAGTTCAAGAGGCGGGCGGTATCCATGTATTCCGCGAAGAAAGGGACGGGTTGGTTTTCTACGAAGTAACGCCGTTGGAGTCGCCGCGGGTGACTCCCTTTCTCGCTAGAGCAACTGAAAACGCCCCGTAGCAAATTTGCCGGGCGAGCTGTTCTGGCGTGAGCGTAGGGCTTCGACCTACTTGCTGAACGAACGTCCCTTCCCTTTGGTGTGCAAGATTCTTCGCCCGTCAGCACATTCTTCATTGCAACGCCGAGAGGTCTTGTCATTCAGCAGAATCTACTAGGGGGGGCTGCCATGCGCCGGAGCAGTGCATGCATCGCGTTGACTGGGGTAATCGTCGCTCTTGCAATGCAGAGCGAGAGCGCTGCTGCGCCCTACACGACTCCGATCGCCAAGGGAGCGATCTCCGTACGACTGGAGCCCGTGGCCACAGGAATGGCGGCTCCGGACTACGCGATTAGTCCGCCGCATGATGCTGCGAGATTGTTCGTCGTCGAACAGAGCGGCCTGCTGCGAATCATCCAAAACGGCGCACTACTGCCCGGCGCAGCGCTCGATATAAGGAGCAGAGTGAGCCCCCCCTTCAACGCCGGCAATGCGAACGATGAGCGGGGGCTGCTTGGGCTTGCGTTTCATCCTGGTTTCAACGACAGCGCGAGCGCCGGCTATCGCACGCTTTACACCTATGCAAGCGAGCCGATTCTAGCCGGAACCGCGCCCACGTTCATCGCTCCGAACAACGCGACGCAGGCGTACAAGAACGTCGTTAACGAGTGGAAGGTCAGCGCCGCGGATCCTAATGTCATCGATCCGGCTTCTCGGCGTGAAGTCGTTTCCTTCGGCAAGAACGCAGGCAATCATAACGGCGGAACGCTCGCCTTTGGGCCCGACGGCTACATGTACATCGGGCTTGGCGACGGCGGAAACGCCAACGACACGGGCGCTAGCCACATCGAACCGGGGGGAAACTCGCAAAATCTTTCGACGCCGCTGGGCAAAATGCTGCGGATTGATCCGGTGAGCCCCGCGCTGACTGCAACCAGCGGCGACGCCGTTAGCGGCAACGGTCAGTATAGACTGCCGACGACGAACCCCTTTCAAGGAGCGAATCAGCTGCGAGAGATTTACGCCTATGGATTTCGCAATCCCTATCGTTTCGCCTTCGATGCGGCAAACGGCGAGTTGATCCTGGCGGACGTTGGGCAAAACAGCATTGAAGAAATCAATCGCATCACGTTGGGAGGCAATTACGGCTGGGCCGTCAAGGAAGGGACGTTTCTGTTCAATCGCTCCAACGGCGCGATTGGAGCCCCTCCAGGCAACAACAGTCCTGGGTCGCCCGCGGGGATGATCGATCCCATTCAAGGAACTCTCGGAACTCTGCAATACGATCACGGCGACGGAATTTCGATCACCGGAGGATTCGTGTATCGCGGCTCAGATATCCCAGCGCTATTTGGCAAATACGTTTTCGGCGACCTCGCGCTGCGTGGGACGCCCATTCGCGCTGACGGGCGGTTGTTCTACGCCGATTTGAGTACGGGAGTGATCAATGAATTTCGCATTCCTCAGTTCGCCAATGATCAATTGCCTAATGGACTGACGGTGCATGGATTCGGCCAAGATGGCGAAGGCGAACTCTACGCGCTGGTGACGAACACTCCCGCCAGCGGCGCCGGAGGCATCGTCTACAAGTTCGCCGCGGTTCCTGAGCCCACCGCTTTGCTGATGGGCTGCTTGGCGGGACTTGCGATAACGCTCGCACGATGGCACCGGCAACAACCGGAATAGGGGCTCGAAATGAGTGGTCAACTCCCTTACGCCAATCTGGAAGGCGGCCCGGTGAACTACTCCCTGTCGATGTACGCGCAAACGGCGTTGAATCTCACCAACCCGGACGAGTTTGCCAAGACGACGTTCGCGGACATTCATTATTCGTCGACGCCGGTTCGCGAACCAACCGCCATCGTGATGGCGGCGCTCACTTCGCTGCGATTGATCAGCATTCGCCGCACCCGGGGGTAGTATGGGCTAGGCGACAAGCACACGCATAGGGCTCCTAGCGGATTCGCGAGGAGCGCTTTTTCGTTGAGATACCGACTGTCTCGAACGCAAGCGTCGCCACTGTAACCACCGCTCCAAAGCCTTGGAATCCGACAAGGAAGCCAACGCCTAAGCGGAAATCGGACGATTCCAGTCGGAAACGACATTGCATTGGGCATCGGCGCCTGTCGATTTGGCGACGTCACGCGCCAGCGAGGCCACATGCGCGTGATGGGTGAAGAGCAGGACCTGAGTCCGCTTCGATAGTTCCAGCAACGCTTCGAGCGCTGCGGCAGCGCGTTCGTCGTCGAAGGTCAAAAGTACGTCGTCCACTATGAATGGAATTGGTTCGTGTCGCTGGAACCAGTGTTCCAACGTCCCTAGCCGCAGCGCAAGATAAAGTTGATCACGCGTGCCTTCGCTCATCGCTTCCACTGGCAGCGGCATGCTACTCTCCCGGACGCCGATCAAGACCTCCTGGCCGGCATCGTCGTAATCCGAGCGAAGGCCTCTGAACGCATCGCACGTCAGCTTCGCAAAGTACCTCGAAGCCTCTGCTAGGACCGGCCCCTGAGATTTCTCTCGATATCTTTCCACCGCGAGTCGGAGGAGGCGGCTCGCTACCGTGGCAACGGCGTACTCTCGCGCATCATCCTCCAGTTGCCGCAGCAGAAACTGTCTTTCGTCGGCCTTCTCCGCGGCGGCTGCAGCGCCAGCGAACTGGCTGAGACTCCCCTTAAGATGCTCGATTGATTTGATCGCTTCGTCGCGCTGCAGGCCCAAGTCGGTAATCTTTGATTCCAACTCGTCGATTGCCGACTGCAAGCGATCCGCGTCTTCGGACTCCGCTTCAGCATTGAATTCATCGAGCGTCTTCCCGGCGCAGAACGGCAGGAGCTGATTCTCCAACTCCTTCAGGCTGGATTGCAGATTAGCCCTGATCGCGGCGTTCGCGATTGCGGCAGGTAAGGCAGCCAGCGATTCGCATCCCGCCTCCTGCAGCAGTACGTCGAGCACCGCCTGAGAAACTGCCAAGTCACTTTCCGCATTGGCCAGATTCTCTCGCTCAGTAAGCAGTTGCTCCTCTAATGATTTGGCTTGCTGTTGGGCCTCTTTGGCAGCAGCGAGGCGGGCGTTGAGGGTCGCCACGATCTGGGCTACTTGGCCTGCTGCTAGGTCAGGGGCTATGGTCGCAGAGAGTTCGACGGCGGCATCAGTAAATTCCTTGGCAGTTTTGTCGATTCCCCAAATTCGAGCCTTGTAACTGTCGCTGCTGTCCAAATCGCGGAACAGATCATCCAAATTCGTGAGGACAGCTTCCGCCTGCTCTGGGAGTGCGTTGGCATCGAGCCGCAGTGGAACTAATGCCGCGTTCCATTCCTGCTGCCAGGCGCCGAGTTCGGTTTGAGCGATTTCAGCCTCGCGCTCCGCGACGGCAATCTCTTCTTCAAGCCGATTCGTTTCCGCTTGAAAAGCGCTGTGCTCGTGCTGCAGGGCTTCCGCCTCGGCCACGCGCTCCGTCGCGCGAGTCAGCAGTGAATCGAAGCCGGAGCCCTGCGGCGGCTGAATGCCGCAGGCAAGAAGTTCGACGGAAAGTCGCGTGCAGAGCGCTTCGATCCCTCTGTCGTCGGCTGCGAGTGATTCGGCTGCTGCTGCAAATTCATTGCTGATCGCCAGCAGTTCCGCGTGCTTGCGGAGCCAAGCGCGCATCTCGCTGGGCGTCGTCGGCTGGATGCTTGCTTCCTTCCAGGCGTGACTCCACTCCGACCGCCAGCGTTCTTGCCGTGAGTCGAACTCTGCAGCCTCTTGGGTGATCGCTTCGGCCTTCCGTTCGAGAGCATGGAGTTGGGCCAGCAAAGCAGACTTCTTTGCCACGCGATCAGATTCGCGACGCAAGCGATCGACGAGGGCATCCGATGTACGGACGCTAGGTTCAAGCGAGGATGCCGCGTCGGCGCCCTCCGCCACGTCGCTAACAAACGCGGCGCTCGCCTCCCGGTCGATTTCCTGTCCGCTCAGCGCCTGCACTGCGATGCGAATTCCGCGATCGCGAACGGCTCGCGCTGTGGATAAGTCGTCCTCAGTAGGGACAGACTCGGTAAGCTCAAGGGTTTCCAGTTCCTGACGCAGCCGCTGCGTTTCAGACTGACAGAATGCTCTCTGCTCGTTTAGGTGCTTGGCAGTTCCCTCAAGCCCTCTCAGCGATTCATCAAAAACCTCGATCGTCTCGACGCTGGGAACTTTGAGTAAGCGAATTTGATCAAGCGAGCCAGCGCAAAAAGGTAGACGGGCAGCAGCGTCGTTCGCAGAGTCCTGCAATTTTTTAACGGCGCGTCGTCGCTCTTCTAGACGACGGTATGTTTCCACAGATGCCGTACCCGCCGCCACCACCTCTTTTAGGGAAGGTGCAAACGACACCGAAGGCATGCCAGCCTTTTTCTTCGCGCACGCTTCGAGTTGGCGCCGCAGTCGCTCGACCGCCTGTTGTTGCGAAGAGCAGCGTTGCGCGACCTCTCCATGCCGGTTGGCGAGCGCGCGAACACGGGCTTTTTTCTCGTCAGGCAGCCTTCGCTCGCCGGCGTCCTCAAGCGACAATGCCCACCCCAGTTTTTCAATCGACTGCTTAGCATTATCGCGAGCCGTTCGCTGTTGGCCCGCGAGAACGGCTCGGTCGGCAACCGCTTTCTCGTGACTTCCGAGCCGTCGATACAGGTCGTCAATCTTTACCGCGTTCTCGATCAGGCTGACCGGCACCTGAACGCCGTCGAATTTTGCTCGCAGGATTTCAATCTGTTTTTCTGCTTTAGCCTTAGAATTTGCCGCGAGGATTCCCTTCTCGCGAGCGGCCTGAAAACGCTTTTCCGCGTCGGCAGGCAACGAAGTTACATTAGCGAGCAAAGCCAACTCGCCCTTCCTCTGCTTCCAGGCGGCAAGCAGCGCAATTGCTGAGTGAATTCTACTGAGTCGCGCTTTCATCGACTCGGACTCGTCGAGTCTCGATTTCAGCGAGCGTTCTAATTCTGTGGCTTGCCGAAGTTCTTCTTCGCGGCGCGACCACTCTTCCGGCGAGCGCTGCAGATCGCGGATCTCGTCGTTCAGTTGCTTAATCTGGGAGAGGGTCGCATTGATGCGAGGGTTTCTTCCCAACGGTTTGTAGAGCGAACTAGCGGCTTCCTCTAGAACAAGCTGCTTCTCGCGTAGATGGGTAACGCCGCCAGCCGCGAACAGCAATTCGCCGATCCGGCCTTGACCTCGCACCACATCCTGGCCGCCTTCTCGCAAGCGGGCATGGTCAATTCCGAAAACCGTGATGAAAAACTCTTCGCTGACGCCCCCGAGCATCGATTGAAGCAGCGCTTCGTCAACGGGCTTATCGTCAGCGGCGTCTCTCAACGTCGTCGTGCGGCCTTTTCGCCGTACGCATTCGAGGCGATTTCCTTTCGAATCGACTAGAACTCCCCCGACCCGCAACTGCTGGTAGTTGTGAATGAAATCATCTGGGGTCTTTTGATCGAAGCCGAACAGCAGCGAGCGGACCGCTCGCAGAGCAGAGCTTTTTCCAGCCTCGTTCGGCCCGTAGAGGACGTTCATGCCAGGCTGCAGCGTTATTTTGCATGCCGTGAATGGCCCGCATGCAGTTAGTTGAAGTTGTTCCAGGCGCATGCCATCACCCCCTCAACTCGGCAAACAACTTGGCTTCCGCATCCGCAAGGATTTTTCGCCACCACTGAGGATCGGCGGTAGTGATCGCCTCTCTAATTTCAGGCGGAAGCTTCCGCTCAAGATCAGCGAAGTCGATCCCGAGTGCGCCGGCCGTATCTTCAGATGCCGCTAACTGAGCAACAATTGAAGCTACTTCGGCAAGCGGCGTGTCGTCGTCTTCGACGGCGGCGGTCTGTCGCGGCGCCGACAGTTGATAGATCACCTTCTCGACCCACAACTTTTCAGCATCGACGTCAATTGCGGTCGCACGAATGTCAGCGCTCCACTGCTTCGGATTGGCCGCAATGTCCGCGGCTAGCGGCGTTGTTCCAGTCAGTACGAGCCGAGTGGCTGTCAGACGATTCTCGGAATCTTGCACGACGCGACGGAGGGCATCGTCGAGGCGTTCAAATGCTGCGTTCTTCTCTTCGATGCCGTCAAGCGAAACCGTCGCGGTCGCCCAGCGCAGCACGTCGAGCGGCACAAACTCAGGCGTCGCCTCGTTTTCATCGTTCACGATGACGCGGAGGCATCCTTTCGCGCCGTCTTCTCGGATATGCCTCCCCTGGATGTTGCCGGGAAACGCGATGGTCGGCCTTCCCGGCAGAACTTCGCGCTGGTGAACGTGCCCCAACGCCCAGTAGTCGTAGCCGCTCTCTCGCAAGCAAGCTTCTGAACAAGGGGCGTAGCTCCCGTGTCCGTCGTGACCGCTCATGCTCGTGTGAAGCACCCCAATGTTGAACCATCCAGGAACGGCCGCGGGATAGTTCCGGGCTAGGTCGGCGGTAGTGCACTGGCTTGCGAAACTCTGGCCGTGAATGGCCACGTTTAATTTCTCGATGCGTTGAGTACCAGGATCGCTCGCCGAAAAGATGTGAACATTCGAAGGGAGCCGAAGACTGCGAGTAATCTTGCTCGCGGCGTCATGATTGCCCTGGACCCCGTAAACCGGGATCTCCGCCTCGCGCAGGCGGCTCATCTGCCGCACGAAGAACAATCCCGTGTCGAAGTCCTTCCAGTCTCCGTCGTACAAATCGCCTGCAAGAACGACGAAATCGACCCGCTCGCGAATTGCGTACTCAACGAGATTTTCAAGGGCTCGCCGACTAGCGCTCCGGATCTCGTCGATCGGCGCACCCTCATAGCGGTCAAGCCCTCGGAGAGGGCTGTCGAGATGGATGTCGGCAGCGTGAAGAAAGGTGAACGTCATGAGCCGGCACCATTGTCATTCTCCCAGATCGAAGATTCAAGGTGCGCCGGCTATTTCGACGAGCTACGGTCGTATTGCAGGCGGTTCCACGTTGCACGCCACAGCTTCACTAAGCAACACCTGACTATCAACGGCCTCGCAGCCGATCCGCGACAAAGCGGGCCGTCACGCCCGCACCGCACTCGGCGTGGCGCAGCTTCCGCTCGATTTGTCGGTGGAGGTGGAGACGATTCTGAAGAAGAAACGTCGCTGGTCAGATGACTTCTTGGCCGTCAAGAATTGTGCGCTGACCGCTGGCTCGTACGTTTGGCCTCGTGCCGTGATCGTGCCTTCGAGACGATCGCGAACATATCGATCCGGCAGATCGTGCATGCCCCGCCGTCATCAGACAAGGTCATTAGGTTTTACGACGCTATGACTTCTCGGATGCCGCCTCGCAACTAAGCGGCGATCGCGTTTAGCCTGAAGCTCGCTCCAGACGCCAACGGTAGGACCGCGATCAGTCGACGCCGCCCTGGATCAACGAGACAAACTCTGAGTTCGATTTGAACTTGCCCAGCTTGCTTGTCAGTTGTTCCATCGCGTCGACGTGGTGCATCGAAGAAAGCGTCCGACGCAGCATCGTGGTGGCGTGCAGCATGTCGGCCGGTAGCAGTTTCTCTTCGCGGCGGGTGCCCGACTGTTCGATGTCGATGGCCGGGTAAACGCGGCGGTCGGAAAGCTTGCGGTCGAGCACCAGCTCCATGTTGCCGGTACCCTTGAACTCCTGAAAGATGAGCTCGTCCATGCGGCTGCCGGTGTCGATGAGGGCGGTGCCGACGATCGTCAGCGAGCCCCCTTCTTCGAACGCGCGAGCCGTAGCGAAGAGCTTCTTGGGGATGTCCATCGCTTTAATGTTCACGCCGCCTGACATCGTAGCGCCGCTGTTGCCGACCCATTTGTTGAAGGCGCGGGCCAGACGGGTAATCGAGTCGAGCAGCAAGAAGACGTCCTTGCCCATTTCAGAAAGTCGCTGAGCGCGAGCAATCGTCAACTGAGCGAGGCGGACATGGCTTTCCACGTCCTTGTCGAGGCTGCTGGCGAAGACCTCGCCGTTAACGTTCCGACGCATGTCGGTGACTTCTTCGGGACGCTCGTCGATTAGCAGCACCATCACGGCGACTTCCGGATAGTTCTGCGAAACCGCTTGGCTAATATGCTGCAGCAGCACCGTCTTGCCGGTGCGCGGCGGAGCGACGATGAGCGCCCGCTGCCCCTTGCCGAGCGGCGTCAGGAGATCCATCACGCGCGTGCTGAGCGGTTGGGCGCCCGTTTCGAGCTGCAGCCATTCCTCGGGATTGATCGGCGTGAGCTGCTCGAACGACTTGACGTTGAGGTAATCCTCGGGGGCCATGCCGTCGACGTCGAGGATCTCGCGGAGACGCGGTCCTTGTTGCTTGCGGTGATGCTGCACCAGGCCGCTGATCAGCACGCCTTCGCGGAGACCGAACTTTTCGATCATCGTGCCGGGGACGAAAGGATCGGTCCGCTCACGATTGAAATTCGTCGCCGGGTCGCGAAGAAAACCGTACCCGTTGGGGTGCATTTCGAGAATGCCCGAGCCCGCCGTCAGCGGCAGGTAGTCGCCGTCTGGGCCGTCGAACTCGCGGCGTTGATCGTTGTTGTTGAACTGTTGCCGGCGCCGCTGTCCTTGACCGCCGCCACGGTTCTGTTGACCGCCGCCGTATCCGCCGCCACCGCCGCCGCCACGATTGCGGTTGCCCTGGTAGCCCCCGCCTTGGTTTTGGCCGCCGCCATTGTTGTTGTTCCGTCCGCGGAATCGCCCGCCAGACCGTTGCTTCTTAGCCATGCGAAAGAAAATCCTAAATCCTGATCAGAAATGCCCGAAGCTCGGGCGGCGTCGCAAAACGCCATGTGTCCTAAAAATGACTCGTTGGCCGAGACGACTCGCGCCTCGAATCAACTTGCCGCTCGCGCGTGCTACGAAAGGTTGGGCGGAGACGCTGCCGCGAAAAAAAATGGCATCGCCGCTGCACCACTCCTCGTGCTCGCGAAGCTAAGCGATCATCGTCTTGGTTCGACCGCCAAAACAATCGCCGATGAAATCCGTTAGCGGACGCCGAGAAATCGCGTCGGCTGTCGCAAACTTGCCTGTCTTCAACTGACGAAGGCTTTCTTCATCGGCTGGCGGCGCGACCGACGTTTTCGACGATCGTCTCACCCAGTCGTGTTGACGTTCGACGCGGGCGGCAAAACCTGATGCCGTTTCCTGCGTGGACGTCCTAAAAACTGCAGCCCGCGACGACTCGAAGCGTTGTGTCTACAAAACGCTGCCATCGCAGATCGCTTCAGTGCGAACGCATGCTCGCCGGAACAATCCGAGCGAATGAATCTGCACCAGATCTGGCGGAGGCCAAGTGCTCGCGGGCGTCCTCTCGACGTAGCTCGCTTACGGGAGCAACTTACCGGTCGCGGACCTTGGCTGGGCGACGCACCATGTGCCCGCACCAAACGCGACCCAATCCCCATGCCCCGTCCACGCCCAACAAGCCGGCGTCTATCGGGGGAGCCAAAGCTGGCTTCAAGAGCCTGCCGCAAACTTGCCAGCAGGGTTCTGAACTACGCGCTAATATTAGCCACGCCAACCCCTTTGTCAAGCTGGCTTAACGTCGACGCCCCATCTCTCCCGGGCCAATCTGCTGGCATGGAACACTCAGAACTCATTGAATGGAAACAAAGGGGATTGGCGCCCCACGCCGGCGGGCTGCGGGGGGGCGCGAATCGCGGTGTAAGTGTTTATTCAGTAAATACTTGCGGGTTTTAGGGGGCGGCGCGGCGGTAGCGACCACCTAGGGCAAACAAGCGGACCATCCGGCGTCGCCATCGCGATTGGTAGAGTTTCCCAAAGTTGCCGAACCGCTTCAGCCGATATCAACAGAGGGCGATAGTCCGTCATCTTCGGCGTTTCGCTCGCTCTTCGCTTCTATTCATCAATTTCAGCGGATGGATTCGCAATGTTCAGCCGACTCTTCGCGCAAGGCGTCGTTGCTCAACTCGCCGTGGCGTCACTTTCGCTCGCCGCGTACGCCCAAGCGCCCTACGGCCAGCAGCAAGCCGCTCCGGGAGTGAATTGGCGGACGAATCTCGACGCCGCAAAGGTTGAAGCGGCGCAATCGAATCGCCATCTGCTTCTCCATTTTACGACGCGCACCTGCGGGCCTTGCAAGGCGCTCGATCAAACCGTTTTCAACCAGCCGCAAGTCGCCGCGGTAATCGAACAGCAGTTCGTCCCTGTGCGGATCGACGCCGATCTCGAACGGGCTATGGCCGGTCGATACCAAATTGACCGCGTGCCGACGGAAGTCGTCATTACTCCAGACGGCACGCCGGTCGCGAAGCCGCCGATTCCGGACAAGCCAGACGCATATGTCGCGCAGCTCCAGGGGCTTGCTCAGCACCTGCAACAATCGCAGGCTCCGAGAAACTCGGTCGGAACGAACCCAGCCTACGCGAACTTGCCGGGCGGCGTTCCGGTCACCCCGGCGGCTGCGATGCAAGCTGCTCAGCAGTCTGCTCCTGTGACGCCCCAGGCCCAAGTAAATCCTTACGCTGCGGCGCCGGCGAATCCGCAAGTGCACGGGCAAGCCCAGAATGTGTACGCTGCTTCGACGCAGGGTACGGCGCCGCCGGTCATGCCGACGCCGTACTTTCCGGCAACCAACGCGCAGCCGCCCGCCGCTCAGCAGCCTTCGATGACTTCGGGCAACGGGACGCCGAACAGCTATCCGAATTCAGAGCAAGGAGCGCCGGCCGCCGTCGCTGCCGCTCATCAAATGGTCGCGGCGAAGCCAGCGGCGCCTGCCGTGAAGAAGCCGACGCAAGCCGATTTGCCGCCCGGGTCGCCTTCGCTCTGCTTCGACGGCTACTGCCCGGTCTCGCTGAAAACGCTCAGCAAATGGGTCGTTGGCAATCCGCAGTTCGGGGCTGTTCATCGCGGCCGCACGTACCTTTTCGCTGGTCCGCAGCAACGCGAGCAGTTTCTAGCCGCTCCTGACAGCTACAGCCCGGTCTTCGCCGGCAAGGATCCGGTGCTGTTGCTCGAGAACCAAGTGTCGCAGGACGGCGTCCGCGACTACGGCTTCAAGTACGGCGACGAGTTCTATCTCTTCTCGTCGAAGGAAACGATGCAGAAATTCCAGGCTTCGCCGCAGACGTACTCAGCGGGCGTGAAGCAGGCGATGAGCCAGCTCAATTCGGCTGGCGATGGCGTGATCCGCCGGTAACAGCGGATCGCGTTCGAGGGGCTGAAATCGCGGCGAATGTCCGCCGAGTTGACCTCACGCGTTCAAACGACGTAGGCTCAATTCGTGGAGCCCTTTCGGCAGCAACTGCCGCCGGCTAACTGGACCAAAGACTCAGTCTGTTTGCGGTCGTGCGGCTCGAGCGCGCGACACCTACCGTAGGCGGCAAGACGAAAGGGCTCCATTCTTTTCGCCTGCCCGCCATTGCAAGCGCTTACTGGTTCTTGAGCGCGCGTTGCAACTGAATCACCCGAGCACGGACTTCTTCCATGTTCGGATTGAGTCGCAGGGCGCGGCGGAACGACTCAAGCGCCGCAACGAGGTTCTGTTGCAACTCGTAGGCTTCGCCCATCACGGCTGCGGCCTGGAAGTGGTAGGGGTTGATCTCCAGCGCCTGGTGGCAATCACGCGTCGCCGCGTCGAACTGCCCCAAGTGGAAATAAGCCTTTCCCCGCTGGAACCAGCTTTGAGCGATCCAGGGGGCGTCCTGAATGATCTTACCCGCCAGCATCGACGCCCGGTCGTAATCGCCGTCGTCAAGCTGCTCGCCGACGGCGGTCAGCCGCCGCTGATGAACCGTTAACCCTACGCGATTCCACACGAGGCCGATGGCATGCTCCGCCAGCGTGCGGACGCCGCGGTCCAAATCGACCATCGCCCGGCCAAGAACCGAGTTTGATTGGTAGTCGCTCAGCCGCCCGAGCGCCAGCACGGCCCCCCGTCGGGCCATCCGTTCGCCGTTCAGGGCGAGCCGCTCGAGCGTGCCGATGAAATAGCGTTCAGAGGTGAGTCGCAGGAACTGCGCGATGTCGTGGTCGTCGAGGTATTGCTCGAAGAAATCGACTAACAACGGGCCTTGGCGAAAATCATCGTTCACGGCGTATACGCTGCAATTCGAGGAGCGGGGATCGTCGCAAAAAAAGCGGGTTTCGCCGACGCGCAGCGAAATCCGTTGGGACGATAAATTCGAGTGTAATTGCAAACTCCATTTGCTCAACGAGAATGTCAAAAAGGGATATTTGCCCCCATCGGCGGTATTGACGCCGTTGAAATGCGAATTACTTTGCCGCGCCGTCGGCGCGATTACCGGATGCGTTGGGAACCTTTGCAAAGTCGTTTCATCAATTCGCTGATCGTCGGCTTTTGTTGGTTGACGATGGTCGGCGGCGATGCAGCGTGCGCGCAGACAGCACGCAGCGGCGCTGGGCGCACAACGCAGCAACTCGCGCAGCCTGTCTCGCTCACTTGGCAAGAAGTGCCGCTCGCAACGGCGCTCGATCGCCTCGCCGCGACGCAGTCGATTGCCGTGTGGCTCGACCGCCGCATCGATCCGAGCATGCCGATCAATCTCACGGTTGCTGATCAGTCGGTCGCCGACGTCCTTAAAGAGTTGGGCGAGCAAGTTAGCGCCGTGGCGATTCCCTTCGCGGGGGTGGTGTACATCGGCCCGCAGCAAACGGCCGACGAGTTGACGACGCTTGCCGAACTCGCTCGCGAGCCGCTCGCCAAGGCGCCGGCAGCGCTGCGCAATGCATGGCTCAAGCCGCAACCATCGTCCTACGCGCGACTGAGTCGGCCACGCGAACTGCTCACGCAACTTGCCAAGGACGCCAGTGCGACGGCAATCGATCTCGAGCAGATCCCGCACGACCTCTGGCCCGCGCGCGAACTACCTGCGATGGCGGCCATCGATCGAGCCGTGCTTCTGCTCGCGGGATTTGATCTCACGTGCCGGCTTTCGGCGGATGGCCGTCAACTCGCCGTCGTACCGATCGAACGGCCCGTCGTCGTCAGTCGCGAGTATCGCGTCGTGCCTTCTCGCGCCGCGGCCTTTCAGGAGGTGCTCTCTCAAATGCCCAGCGCCGCAGCCAGCGGGGAGAAGAGCCGACCAATCGTTGTCGCGCGAAGCGAAGAGCACGATCAGCTCCGGGCAGCGCTGGCGGGACGTTCGTCCGTCGCCGGCGCCTCGAGCGCAGCGGCGCCTCGCCGCCTCGTCAAGCCGAGTGGCGCCGACTCGCTCGCATCTCGTCGCTTCACGCTGACAATCGAGAACAAGCCGCTCGCTCCGGTCCTCGCTCAATTAGCGTCGCAGTTGAATTTGCAAATCAACTGGGATGCTGCGATTCCAGACACAGCCGAGGGCCGTAACACGCTCGTGTCGTGCCAGGTCGACCGAGCGAATCTCGACGACTTGCTGAATGCACTGCTCGCCCCAGCCGGCTTTGCATACGAGCGGCAAGAAGCGAGCATTTCGATTCGACGGCAATAAACGCCGCTGGCGGTGCGGCGTTGCAAGCTCACGCACTACGGGTTCAAGCCCGCATCAGGCGCGCCAGCTGCTCTTTGACTTCGCCTTCAATCTTGCCCTTGAACATCATCGCCGTCAGCGGGATTTCGCCTTTGACGTCGAGCTTCTGATCGAGGGCCTCGATGGCGCCGGCGATCTTGAAGCCAAACGTCTTAAAGCCAAACGACAGTTTGTTGCCGGCCCAACTTTGGTCGAGATCGCTTACCTTGTCGCCGAATCTGGCTTGGAGCGATTCGACGAACCGCTCTAAGCGGGACTTCGCTTCGTCAGCGGACAGAGTGTGCGGGATCTCTACATGAAACTTAGGCACGCGATCGGCTCCTACGGATCTCGGTCAACTCGCCGCAACCATGGCGGCGAGAGAAGGCAAGCGGGCAAGGACTGGCGACAAGGAAGCGGCGCCAGTGACGCTACGCAATCATACGCGAGCGCGTTGCGCACGGTTAGAGGAACTTTGAGCGGGTGGCGCCAGAAACTGTTGTCCCGACACTCAGATCAACTGCCAGTGCGTCGAAACTACGCCCCGCAGTCGTCCAGGTCAGTCCGATCTCGGCCATGCCACAGCGGCAGGCCAGCCCGCACTCTCTCGGCGAGCACCTCGAGCTTTTCGTCAGTTCCAGGCATTGCCCGCGTCGAGTCGAATCGCTTTTCCTCGATCGACTCGGGCTCGAAGTCCCAGTGGCCCTGCTTGATCGCTTCCAACACCGACTTTGGCACGTCTTGATCTCCCCCCACGAGAAATCCGATGAGATCCACGACGGATGGTGACAGACATCCTCCAGGACGTCAGCCCGTCAATATGGCGGAACCGCGCGGGGTGTCAAGGAAATCTCTTGCCATCCGAAAAACGGCGATACTGCGGGACAATTTGCGCCGAGCGGCCCCCTGCGATTGGGGGATACGGCGAGTGGAAGGAACTAGAAGATCGCACAGCCCCGAAGCAGCGTTTGCAATGCGGCGACGCTATGCGTGTTCACTGTTCCGCGACGATCTCCGCCGCAGGCTGCGCTGCGCACGGCCACAACGTCGATCGCGTCCAGCGGCAGCGCCTCGATCGCCGCTGGCGTCAGCCGACCTGCGGCGGCCGTCGTCAGACCGAGCGCTTGGGCACGCTCAAACAATGCACGAAGTTGCGTTGCTTCGAACAATTCGAGCAGCGTACCGGAGCCTTTGTCGAACGTGTCGATCAGCAGCCAGCGCGCCCTAGCCGCAGCGGCAGCTTCCAACACATCGAACGGGGCAGGGGAGTGGGCTCGATCGGCGTCGGCGTACACGACCGCGACGAGTTCCTTGCCAGCGTCGATGATCTCGCGCTGCGCGGCGAGCCACGCTTGCTGCCAGTCGCCGTCAGCACACGCTGACAAGCCGAGCTTCAATTGCGTGACGCCATCTACCGCGAGCAGATCGCGCGCCGCCGAGTGTGGCCAATCGAGCAGCTCGCCCGCCGCAGCCGAGAGCGAAGCCCGTCCCTCAGCGACTTCGGCAACGTTGCGAGCGACGATCGCCGTCACGGCGCCGAGCGGACCGCTGGTCGGTTCTTTGAGGTCGATCCAATCGGCGCCGCCGTCGAGCGCAGCATGTGCTTCTGCCGCGTCGCGCACGCTTACCAGCAGCTGCGTCACGTCGCCTCTCCCGCTGACGCCGCGGCGGCCTCGCGCAACTCACGCAGCCGCCGGTTCAATCGCCGAATAACTTCGACCGTGAGCGGCTCGCACCATGTGCCGCGAATCGTCACGTACCCTTCACACCATTGGCCGAGCGCCGGTTTTACTTCGACGCGCGACCACTCGGGCGCCTTCTCGGATAAGCGTGCGATGAGATTGACGCACTCGGGGATCTCGGAGTGGATCGTCGGTAAGTGAGCGGGGCCTTGGCCAAGGAAAAACGCTTCGACTACTTCAGCAGGGACGGCCGCGGGGGCGCTCCCGCGTAGGTTGAACAGGACTTTGCCGTCGCGGTAAGCGATCCGCGGCCGACGCAACTCGACTGCTGCGGCGCCGACCATCAGCAGCGCGATTAGGGCGAGCAACCCCGCGATAAGCTGCACCGCGATCGACTCGAACTTCCACACCGCAAACAGCGCGAGTCCGCCGAGCGCAGCAAACGTGGCAAGCGTCGACCAAAGTGCGCGGCGGTTGGGGTGAAGCCAGATTTCAGTCATCGTGAGCGGAAGCCGACCAAGCGATGTCCAGGGCGAGTTGAAGGGCCACAGGCGAAGTCTAGCGGAAATTGCCGCCGCTCGCAGGCGGCTAGGGGCATGGACTCTCGTTTCGATTCGATTTACCCTGCGTTTTCATGGAAGCATTCGCACAGCGGCGATGAGGTGAGGAGGAGCCCACAGGATGACGACCCACGCCGAGACGCCGCCGCCGAGCGAACGCAGCAAGATGCTGTGGGCGATTCTCGCGCTGCTCGCCATCTATGGGCTGAGCTTCGCGGCCGGCTGGCCGCAACGGTGGACGGCCGCCGCGCTCGACGGGCATCACGCGGAAGAGCCAGCGGCCAACACGGAGGCGGAACCTCACGAAGCCGCCGATGATGCGGCTCACGCTGCGGACGCGCATCGCGCTGGTTCGCCGCCGCCCTTGTGGGCGGTCGTACCGTTCATACTGTTGCTCGGCGCCATCGCAACATTTCCGCTTATCCACGCGACCGAGCACTGGTGGGAGCACAATCGCAACCGCTTCATCGTCGCGGCGGGGCTGGGCGCGCTCACGCTCGCCTATTACGCGTTCCTCCACCGCGAGCCAGTCGAAGCCCACTGGCCCGGCCATGCCGTCGTCGCTGCGCAAGAGGGACGGCTGCAGACCGGGTTCGTGCATGCGATCCTTGGCAACGCACTGCTGCAAGAGTACATCCCGTTTATTGTGCTCCTCTTCAGCCTCTACACGATTGCGGGCGGCATCCGCATCGCGGGCGACCTAGAAGCGACGCCGACGATCAATGCCGCCTTCATGCTGGTCGGCGGCCTGCTCGCGAGTTTCATCGGCACCACCGGCGCCGCGATGCTGCTCATTCGCCCGTTGCTCGAAACAAATCACGAGCGGAAGCACGTCGCTCACACAATCGTCTTCTTCATCTTCATCGTCTGCAACTGCGGCGGCTGCCTGCTGCCGATTGGCGACCCGCCGCTGTTCCTGGGATACTTACAAGGCGTCGACTTTTTCTGGACGCTCAATCTGTGGCCTGAGTGGCTCTTCGTGAACGGCATGCTGCTCGTCGTTTACTGGTTGATGGACCAGTTCTATCACCACCCTCGCGAAACGCTGCGGGACATCGAACGGGACGTATCCCGGCTTCACCGCCTCCGCGTCAGCGGTCTGAAGGTCAACGGCTTACTCCTGGTTGGCGTCGTGATTGCCGTGGCGATGCTCGATCCGAGCAAGGCGTTCCCGGGAACCGATTGGCATCCGTGGCTCTACTTCCGCGAGGCGGTGCAGTTGGCGCTCGTGGCGATGTCGCTCGCCTTTGGGCCACGCGAGTCGCGGTTGGCGAATCGTTTTACATATGACGCCATCGTCGAAGTGGCGGCGTTGTTCGTCGGCATCTTCATCTGCATGCAGCCGGCACTGCAGATCCTTAAAGCGAACGGAGCCCATCTAGTCGAGCGCTTCGACATGGGCCCCGGCAAGTTCTTCTGGGCGACTGGTACGCTGTCGTCGTTCCTCGACAACGCCCCAACCTATCTCGTCTTCTTCCAAACGGCCCAAGATCCGGAACGCCTCGGCGGGCCTACGGCCGGCGTGCCGGAGCCGTTGCTCGCCGCCATCAGCCTCGGCGCCGTGATGATGGGCGCGATGACTTACATCGGCAACGGCCCGAACTTCATGGTCAAGGCGATTGCCGAGAAGTCAGGCGTGCGGATGCCGAGCTTCTTTGGCTACATGGGGTACAGCCTGCTGATTCTGCTCCCTATCTTGGCACTGATGGATTGGATTTTCATTCTGCGGCCGTGAGTTCCGAGCGAGTTTGATTGCCCGCCAATCGGCGTTCTGCTCGCACAATCGCAGCTTTTCGCGGCCCGCCTATCTATTTAGAATGGTGGTTTCCCGCCCCCGGCCGCCCGCGGCCGCTCTCAGCCCTTTCCGAACTGCTCGCCGTGCCTGCCCCCATCGTCACCAAACAACGCGATCTCGACGAGCTCTCCGAGCGCCTCCAGGCCGCCCCGATCATTGGATTCGACACCGAGTTCGTCTCCGAGGATACGTTTCACCCCGAACTCTGCCTGATTCAGGTCGTTAGCCCTGACGAGATGGCGGTGATCGATCCGCAGACGGTCGACGTCCTGCCATTTTGGAAGGCGGTTGCCGCGCGGGAGAAGACGACAGTTTTCCACGCCGGCCGGGAGGAGCTGAGCTTCATGCTCCGTGCCGTCGGGGCAATTCCGCAGCGGAGCTTCGACGTGCAGTTCGCCGCGGGGTTTTGCTCGAATGAGTTCCCCGCCTCCTACGGGTCGGTCGTCGGCAAGTTCCTCGGCAAGCAGCCGATGAAGGGGGAGCAGCGGACTGACTGGCGCCGCCGGCCTCTGACCGACGCGCAAATCAACTACGCGCTCGAAGACGTCCGTTATCTGTTGCCGTTGTTCGAGCGGCTGACGGAGATTCTCAACAAGCGCGGCCGGCTGACGTGGCTCAAAGACGAACTCGCCAGTTGGCAGCAATCGATCGTTGAAGCCCAGGACCGCAAAGATTGGCGGCGTGTTTCGGGGATCGGGACGCTCAACGCCCGTAACTTGGCGGTTGTTCGCGAGCTGTGGCTCTGGCGGCAGGACGAAGCTCGTCGGCTCAACCAACCGCCCAAGCGGCTGCTCCGCGACGACCTGCTCGTTGAAATCGCCAAGCGTAAGACTGACCAGCCTGATCAGATCCTCGCGATCCGCGGACTGCAGCGGAGCGATCTCCGCCGCAAAGCGACTGAGTTGGCCGAATGCGTTCGCCGCGGGCTCGACGCGCCACTGGAGCGGGGCGAGCGTCTGACCCAGCGTGAACCTCCGCCGCAGCTCAACTTGCTGGGGCAGTTCCTCACGCCGGCCCTCACCTCAATCTGCCGGCAGCACGAAGTCGCCGCCAGCATGGTCGGCACCGCGACCGACGTTCGCGAGCTGATCGCCTATCGCTACGGCTTCGGCGGTATCGACCCATCCGAAACGCCGGTCTTGCTGAAAGGATGGCGGGCTGATCTCGTCGGCAACTTGCTCGATGATCTGCTGAGCGGCAAGAAGTCGATTCGTATCGCCGACCCGAAGAACGAAGACCCGCTCGCCTTCGACGAGGTCAAGTAGCCGCGGGTCAACGACCCGCCGGAGCGGCGCTCAAATGGGGAATGCCGAATGTGGAATAGGGCGAAGCTATTCCTCCCCATTCAGCATTCCACATTCCCCATTCGCTCCTCACCCCGCAGTAGTCGCCGGATCCTCGCCACCTTCCACCGGCTTCGGCGCCTCGGCGATCGGTCGTGCCGGCGGCGGCAGAACGGGCGGTCCGCCTCCCTGGTCGAGAGGAAGTTCCGCCGACGCTTGCACGACGCCGCTCGGCGCACGATGTTGAATCTGCGGCGGCGCGCTGGCGAAGACCGCTTCCGCTTCAACCTCGACGGGGGCCTTGGCGTTGGCGTCTTCGTCCTTCTTCTTTTCGATGCCGGCGAAGCGCGTTTCGTCGTAGATCGTCCCCTTCTGGAACGGCCCGGCGCCGAAGAGCCAAATGTCGTTGGCCGTGCTCTTATTCATCGCCATGCCCGACTGCCAGACTGGTTCGCCCGTCTCGCGGCGATAGGCGAAGACGGCGATCTTAGCCACGCCCATCTGGTCGCGGCGTTTGGCGAACGCGATTTCCGGCACCGACGACGGTATTACGCTGCCCGTCGCGAGTTGCGGCACGCTGAACGCCGGAATGCCGAACATGAGGTCGTGATTGTCAGTGCCGATCACGCCGACGCGCGGCTCGATGATGTACGTCGCATCTTCGCGTTTCTCCTTCATGACGCAGCCGCTCGCGAGCAGATGCTGCCGCATGCAGCTGATTAAGTAGCCTTTGTCGACCACGTCGCCCATCTGCGCCGTATCGAAGAAGACGTTCTCGCCAGCCAGCACCTTGAAGTTGATCTGCTGCACCGTGCGATCGACGGCGTCGGAGATCAGTAACTGCTCGGTCGCCGTGCGGGCCGTGTTGCTGGTGCGCGTCGTGCCGCAACCGCTCGCCGTGCAGACGGCGAGCAGCACCATGGCGATCGCCAGGCGGTTCGGATTGCAGCGGAGCGACCGCGCGTTCATGGAGAGGCAGGGGTTCGGGCATGTGCGAAGGACGAGGACTGTCTCGGCCTTCGTTGGGGGCGAGGAACTATAACGGCCCGCCGCCCGCAGCCAAACCCCAGAACCGCTAGCACCGCCTGCGCATCTTCGCGCACGGCCGCTAGCACGCGTTTACACCCTGCATCCAGGCGAAAAGCCTGAGTTGCTCAACCGAACTTCGTCGCGGTACCGCCGCTGAGGGGGGCGTCGCAGCCGGTCGTTTCGGGGATCGTCAGCGGCAATCCCCGCTGGTGCCGGACGGCGAGCCACGCAAAGCACTCCGCTTCGAGGGTATCAGGGTTCAGCCCAAACTCGCTGACATTCTTCAGCTCTCCCAACCGCTCGCTGAGCTGCTTCATCAGGAACGGATGGTGGACGCCGCCGCCGGTGACCCACGTCTTCTTCGGCATCGCCGGCAGTCGCTTCACCGCGCGGAACACCGCCTCGGCGGTGACGGCGCAGAGCGTCGCAGCGCCATCTTCGACGCTCAGTGCAGAGACGTCGACGTGGTCGAAGTCGAACCGGTCGGCCGACTTCGGCAGCGGCAGATCGAAGAACGGCGAGTCGAGCGCCTGCTCGACCGTCGCCCAATCAACCTTGCCCGCCAGGGCGAGGTGCCCGTCGCGGTCGTGCGGCAAGTCGGCCATCGTTTGGGCCCACTCGTCGATCAGGCCGCAGCCGGGTCCGGTGTCGCCGGCGATGATCTCTTCCTTCTCGCCTAGCCAGGTGACGTTCGCCACGCCGCCAAGGTTGAGGACTACGGTCGGGCGCGGCTCCTTGCTGAACAGGGCGCGATGGAACATCGCCACCAGCGGAGCGCCTTGGCCGCCGCCGGCGATGTCGCAGCGGCGGAAGTCACTGACCACCGGCACCTTCAGGTCGCGGGAGAGGATCCAGGGATTCCCGATTTGCATCGTGATCCCTTCGCTGGCGGAGTGGCGGACGGTGTGGCCGTGAAAGCCGACGACTTCGACCTTTTTGGCGAGCTTGGGGTACTCGGCGAGGAGCTTGCGGACGGCTTCGACGTGATGCTCGGAGATCTCTTTCTCGACGCGGAGCATTTCCGAGATCGGCACGTCGTGCTGCGAGGTCTCAAGCAATCGGCCGCGGAGATCTTCGTCGTAGGGGAGGGTAATCCCGCCCAGGAAGCCGATCTTGTTCTCGCCATCTGTCTCAAGCAGGGCGGCGTCGACGCCGTCGCCGCTCGTGCCGCTCATTAGTCCCACCGCAACGGTCGCCATAGCGCCAAGTCCTTGCCGCGTGTGAAGTTCAGTGCTCCCCGGCTCCCGAAATCGGAGGGATCCCCCGATCGTGGGACGTGGGGCGGAGCCTCGCCGCTGGCCGCGACCCGGCTGCCGGCAGCTCCCAAATTCCCCCGCCTGCACCGCCTCACAGGGCTGGGGGAGGCCAGTTTAGCACTAGCTTAGCGGTTCGTCCGGCCCTAAACAGCAAAGCCTACGCAGATTCCTCTCGAAAATGCGCAGATTTCTCGCTTCTGCGTGCTTACAATGAAACCACTGCCGAGCACTCGCTGTTTAGCGGGCTAGTCACGGCTCTCCGCGGTTTCGCGGTCCCACCTTGCGCATATCCAAGAATTCCTGAGCATGGATTCACGCCCCAAGACTCGCCAAGTCGCCGTCCTCGTGGAAACCGACGATAGCTGGGGATGCAGCGTCATCCGCGGCATCGCCGACTACTCGCAAAACCACGGCCACTGGAACCTCCTCCTCGATCCCCAAGATCACGATCAGCGCTCTGCGCTCCCCGACTTGTGGAACGGCGACGGCGTGATCGCCCGCTTCGGTAATCGATTGCAAGTCGATCAGGTTCGCAAGCGCAAGGTGCCGACGGTCAACGTCGACACGCTGTTCGAAGGCCTTCCAGGCGTGTGCGACGTGATCACCGACGATTCTGAACGCGCGCACCTCGCGTTTCACCACCTGCGCGATCGCGGGTTCGAGAAGTTCGCTTACTTTGCTCCGCCAAATCATCGCTACTCCGTCAAACGAGGCGAAGAGTTTATTCAACTCGTGCGGCGTTCGGGGCTCGAGTGCCACGAATACAAACCTGGCTATCGCGTCGGCCGGAAACTTGGTTGGGAGGAGCAGCAACGTCGCGTGAGCCGTTGGCTGAACTCGCTTCCGCGGCCGATGGCGATCTTTACAGTCGACGCCCAACGCGGGCGGCAACTGGCGGAAATCTGCTACATGGCGGGGATTCGCGTGCCCGACCAGATCGCGATTCTCGCTGGCGATACCGATGACCTGATGTGCGAAGTTTGCACGCCTCCTCTCTCCAGCGTTGCGCTGGCTGGTCGCCGCATCGGGTACGAAGCAGCCGCCGCTCTCGACCGGATGATGAACGGCGAACGCCCGCCGACGCAGCCGATCAAGATTCCACCCCACGGCGTCATCAGCCGGCAATCGACCGATATTCTGGCGATCGACGACGATACGGTCGTGCGAGCGCTCCGTTTCATCCAGCAGCGAGCATTTCAGGATATTGTCGTCAAAGATATTCTCCACGAGGTGCCGGTTTCGCGCCGGAGCCTCGAAATCCAGTTCCGCCGTTATCTCGGCCGCAGCCCGGCCGAAGAGATCCGCCGCGTCCGCCTCGACAAAGGACGCGAACTGCTGGCCCGTACCGACATGTCGATCGGCGAAATCGCCTCGGCGTGCGGCTTTGCCAATGGGACGCGATTCGGCGTCGCGTTCCGCAAACGGTTCGGGAAAACGCCGCTAGCCTATCGGAAGCAGCTCACCCGCAGTTAAGTGAGTGGAACCGCCGATAGACGCAGATGAACGTGGATAAATTTCTCGCGTCTCCGGTCGATCGCGCCAGTAAACGTTGTCGTGGGGATTTGTGTCGCGTTTCGCATTTTTGGCGACACAATCGCAAGTCCTTTATTTGGAACACTTTGCGGTGAATTCTATAGTGACGTTCTTTCGCGGTTGGTCGGCAACCGGCTTCTGGCATCTCGCTAGTTAAAGGTTCGGTGGTTATCGGTCTGGGCGGCTGCGATTGCTTGACGCTTGGGTCCAAGCGAGCGCGCACGAGTGACTGGCCTTTTGTCCACCTTAGCAGAGCGGGCTCGGTTGGGGGCAATCGATTTTCGGCCACCCCGAGCGGGGACGACTGGCTTTGAAAGCCGCCGGCTTTGCCAGTAGACGATGTGCTGGCGAGCGTCGGCATCGCTCGCGCCGGTGGCTTCCCAACGGCGAGCTTACGGCAGTGGGATCACACCGCATGGTAATGGCTAAAAACGTCTGGATTTGGCGTGTGGAGGCGGCGTTTTTAGGCTTTTGTCATATTATTTCGCTGGCGGAACGTCGTTGCCTGGCGAGCGATGGTTGCGCCAAAGCGAGAAAAAATAACGCACCGCTCCATGCGCCTTCCCGCAAGCCCTCATTAAGATGAGATGAGATGAACGATAGCTCCATCAGAGTATGGGATACCCATTCGCGCCGCTCGTAGCAGCGACGCTTTTACTCGCAGCGACGCGCTAGTTGAATTCCGCGTTCAACCTCTTCGCTTGCTTGTCACGCCGACCAGGTCCACAACAGGTTTCTCGGAGGGTAAGGGATAATGGCTTCTAGATTCGCCTTGGCACTTGCGCTTGGCTCGCTCTTCGCATCGTCCGCGATGGCTCAAACGGTGTTGGTGGACGACAAGTTCGATACCTACACCACGCAAGCTGAGTTGGAGGCTGTTTGGCCCGTATTTTTCAATACGACTCTCAACGCCAATCATCCCTCGATGACGTTGTCGACGGAGCAAGCTAAGAGCGGAACCAACTCCCTGAAGAATCCTGGCGTGACGACGGCTGCAGGCACTGCCGCGTCGCCGCGGAACTATCGTTCGTTTACCGATAGCGGTCTGCCGGCAGCAGAGAATTTGGTTCATTTTGAGTTCGATTTTTACGACGCCTTCCCCACGGTTGCGCCGTATCGCGCATTCTCGGGGATGTTCAACAACGCCGCCCCGTCGTCCAGCGGCGGATTGGTCCAGATGGGCCTTAACAATAATCAAGCGTTGGCGGCGAACGGCGGCAATTACTACATGGGGCGTATCTTCGGGTACGATCCGCAAGCCGATGGCGAAGTCATCACCGACGCCAACCCGAACGGCGCATTTTTTAAGCTGAACGGCCCTGGAGCACCGCTTCGTTCGGAAGGTTGGCACAAGCTGGGAGTGACGGTCAGCGACCTCGATTTCAAATTCTACGTTGACAACATTCTGTCGCGGACCGTGCTCCGTTCGAAGGGCGTGGCTTCGACTCCGAACATCACCATTCGAAGCTTCGACGAAATTCGAATCGGCTCCGGCGTTTCTAACGGCGACCACGCTTCGTACGTCGACAACGTGTCGGTCGTACTCAATCCGGTGATCGTCGCGCCGCCGGCTAATAACGCTGACTTCAACGGCGATAACATCGTCGATGGGAAGGACTTCTTGATCTGGCAGAGAGGGTTTGGTTTGACTGGCCAGCCGAATAAGTCGACCGGCGACGCCAATGGCGACCAGAACGTCGACGCGGCTGACTTGGCAATTTGGAAGACGAAGTTCGGCGGTCCGCCCGCGGCAGACGTCGCCGTCGCCGCTGTTCCAGAACCGGCTGCGTTTGCTCTCGCCGGCGTCGCCCTGTTAGCGGGTTTGGCCGTCAAGCGTCGTCGCTAGGTTCGCGTTTGGCGCCCTGGAAGCCGCTTCGCACGATCAGTGCGAGGTGTTGAGCGTCCGGAGCGTCGCCACCGGAAGAAGTTGAATGCACCCAGCCCGCATCGTGGTTTTATCCCGATGCGGGCTTTTTTATGGTTGCCTTCGGAGTCGACGGCGCGCGCCGAGTATGAGAACGCATGGTGACGAATCATCGAGCCGTGAATAGTTATCCGCCAATCGGGTCTGGCTTTGCGCAAATTGGAGAAAATGATGCGCGTAGATTCTTGAGGTGGGGGAAAGCCGCAAATAGACTGCAGAGTGGCTGAACAGAGCCGCGGGCAATTACTTTACTTACTTATCCGTTTTTGGTTTTTGCAGCGCTGAACAACATCAGCAGGAGGGGAGACTAATGAAGGTTACCCGGTGCGTTAAACTCTTCGCGGTCGCCGCGCTGGCGACCGTCGGCATCGCCGCCGATTCGTCCGCGGCGATCATCGTCAGCGAAAATTTCGACGGCTACGCCAATCAGGCCGCGTTCGAAGCTGCTTGGACTCCGATCGGGACGGTGGCGCCGATTAGCGGCGAACTATCTTCCGCTCAATCCGTGAGCGCGTCGAATTCCATCCGGTTTGCCGGAACGGGGACGGTCGGCCAGAATCGCAATCGCAAGACGTTCACTGACACGACGTTGATTGGCGTCGGCGATCAACTCGTTTTTAGTTTCGATTTTTACGATTCGGCTCCGACGGGTGCGCCCCAGCGGAACTATGCGAACTTGCAAGACACGATCGCGCCTGGGTCGACCAACCAGCTCATTTCTATGGGCATGAATAACAATCAAACGGGTGCGAACAGCGGCGGGCAGTTTTATATGGCCCGCATTCTCGGCTACACGGTTCCGACGACCGCCGATCCCGATGGCGGGCCGGCTGAATCGGTTGGCGGCGCCGGCATCTACTTCAAGCTGAACGACTTTGGCGCTGGCGCCCGTAGCCTGGGCTGGCACAACTTGAAGGTCATCTTGAGCACTGACGATGGCCTGAGCACCGACTACGCTTTCTATGTAGACAACGTGCTTGCTGAGCGAGTTTCCAATCTGGGCACCGCTGCCTCGATCCGCCAGTACGACAATATCGCGATCGGCTCCGGAAACTCGAATGCCAATACCGAGGCGTTCATCGACAACGTCCGTTTGGAGTTCATTCCGGCAGTTCCAGAACCCGCCACGCTGAGCTTGGCTGGCTTGGGAGTGCTAGGCCTGGTTGCCGCTGGTCGTCGCAAGAACGCTTAGCTTTCGACTCGCGACCGACGTTGGATAGATAACGCAACAGCCGCTCGAGCGCATGGCTCGGGCGGCTGTTTTTGTTGTCAGTCGTGAGTCGGTAGCGGCGGCTTTGTGGGTTGCGGTAACTTGCGGGTGCGTTCGCAAATGCGCGAGCAGCGTGCGCATGCGACGGCCGGCTGACTGTCGCGATGCATGCGTGATATGATGGCCTTTCTAAGCTGCGAATGCGGATCGCATGCGAGTGCAGGAACCAATGGAGAGTTTGGTCGTGATTCATCGAACGGTAGGTTGGCTGGCGGCGCTCGCAACTGTTGTGGCGATGTGCGTGAATGTCGCGGCAGTGCGTGCGGACGAGATTCCGGCGGCGCCGCGGGAGTTTCGCGCGGCGTGGATTGCGTCGGTCGCCAACATCGATTGGCCGTCCAAGAAGGGGCTGTCGACCGAGAAGCAGAAGCAGGAATTGATCGCGCTGCTTGATAAGTCGGTCGCGCTCAACCTCAACGCCGTCATCCTGCAGATTCGCCCGTCGGCCGACTCGCTCTATGCGTCGCGGATCGAGCCGTGGTCGGAGTATCTGTCCGGGCACATGGGCCAGCCGCCGAAGCCGTTTTATGACCCGCTGCAGTTTGCGGTCGACGAAGCCCACAAGCGGGGGCTGCAACTGCACGTGTGGTTCAATCCGTACCGTGTGCGCAACACCGATGCGACGAGCGAGCCGACGCCGGCCCATGTGAGCCGTTCGTACCCGGAGATCGTGCGCGAGTACGGCAATTTCTTGTGGTTTGATCCGGGCGAGCCGGAGGCGCTCAAGCGGTTCATCGACGTCGTGACCGACGTGGTGAAGCGATACGACATTGATGGCGTCCACATCGACGACTATTTCTACCCGTACCCGATCAACGACGAGCACGGCAAGCCGTTGCCGTTCCCTGACGATGACAGCTACGCCCGCGCGATGGCGGCGCTGGAAGCGGAAGGAGCGCACGGTGAAGGCGGACATGGCGCCGAAGCGGGCCATGGCGAAGCGGCCGCTCATGGCGAGGAAGCGGCGCACGAGGAAAAGCCGGCTCATGGTGAAGAGGAAGCCGCCCATGGCGAGGACGCGGCCCATGCGGAAGCTCCGGCTCATGGCGAAGAGGCCGCGCACGGCGAAGCAGCGGCCAAACCGAAGATGTCGAAGGATGATTGGCGTCGGAACAATTGCGATCGTCTCGTCGAAGAGATGTATAAGGCAGTGAAGAAGGAGAAGCCGTGGGTGCTAGTGGGGATCAGCCCGTTCGGCATTTGGCGGCCGGGACATCCGGAGGGAATCGCGGGGCTTGATCAGTACTCGGTCTTGTACGCCGATGCGAAGAAGTGGCTCAACGAAGGTTGGGTCGATTACTTCACGCCGCAGCTTTATTGGCAGATCGAAGGGGCGCAGAGCTATCCGAAGCTGCTCGAATGGTGGGAGAGCGAGAACACGAAGCACCGCCACATGTGGCCGGGCAACGGGGCGCACAGCGTCCGCAAGTCGGCCGAAGTGACGCCAGCCCGTGGTGCGTGGCCCGCGGAGGAGTTGCTTAAGCAGATCGAGATCACGCGCGAGATCGTGAAGGATGGTCCGGGCAACGTCTTCTTCAGCATCAAATGCATCTTCGACAACCGCGATGGGCTGACGGAGAAGCTGGAAGATGGTTTGTACAAGGAGCAGGCGCTCGTGCCCGCGTCGCCGTGGCTGGGCGAAGAGACGCCGGCTAAGCCGGAAATCGTCGCCAAGAAAACCGGGAAGGGCGTGGCGCTCAATGTAAAGTCGAGCGACGGCAAGGCGTCGTGGCTGTGGGTGGTGCGCACCCGCACGGGCGACACGTGGGCGACGAAGATCGTTCCCGGTCGCGAGACGCGCCAGGTGATCGAAGCCGCGGGCGATGCGTCGCCGGAAGAGATCGCGGTGTCGGCTGTGACGCGGCTCGGCCGCGAGGGCGAGGTGGTTCGCGCGGAGGTGAAATAGCTGCTGGTGGAATCGCCGACTTCCAACGCCGAACGAACGCGCAGCCCCTGGGCTTGGGTGCCGAGCCTGTATTTCGCGCAGGGGATTCCGAATATCGTCGTAACCGGCGTTTCGGTCGTCATGCTGAAGCGGCTGGGGTTGGAGAATGCGCAGATCGCATTCTATTCGAGCATCCTCGGCCTGCCGTGGGTGCTGAAGCCGCTGTGGAGTCCGATTGTCCAGCGTTTTGGCACGCGTCGCGCGTGGACGGTGGCGATGCAGTTGTTGGTGGCCATCGGGTTGGGCGGCGCGGCGGCGACGCTGCCGTTGGAAAGTTGGGTGACCTACCTGATGGCAATGTTGGCGTTCGTCGCGTTGGCGTCAGCAACGCACGACGTCGCCGCCGACGGTTTGTATTTGCTGGCGCTATCGAGCCATGAGCAGGCGTGGTTTGTCGGGATTCGCAGCACTGCGTTTCGCTTGGCGGTGATTACCGGATCCGGCGTGCTGGTGATGCTGGCGGGGAGTTTGGAATCGAGCACCGGCCTGCCAACGGTGCCCATTCATGCGTCTGCCGTCGATAAGGCGGCGAGTGCAATCCTGTTCGCACCAATCGCGGACAGATTGCAAGCGTCCGGCCAGGCCGGCATCGTCGTGCTGAACGATCGCGTCGAACTGAGTCTCGGCAATCAAAAGTTGGAAGACGTTGAAGCGCTCGCGATGCAAGTGCGGCGCTGGAACGTGGAACATGGGTTCTACAACGCCTCGCTTGAGGATAAGAAGAAAGCGGCGGATGCACCGCCGCCCACTGGGTTTGTGGCTGGGCTTGAGGCTTGGATCAAAGAGCGATTCGGTCCGCCGAAGCCTGATCCTAACGCGCTGGCTCGTGCCGGCGACGCCGCTCCGGTGTTGATGAAGCTGGCGAATCCGGTGCCTCCCGGCGAAGAGCTTGTCGTTCAGTTTGGTCTCTCGAAGGGAGATCCAGGCTTCAAGGTGATCGAGGGCGAGCGGTTCGTCATTACGGCCAAGAATTGCGATGAGCCGTTTGCGGCGGTGATTCAGGTTGAGGACAAGCTGGATCAGCCGTCGGAGGCAGAGTTCGAGATTCGGTCCGGCAACATCACGCTGGCCTGGATGACAGCGCTCGGAATTGCGGCGGCTGTGTTCGGCGGGCTTTGCCTCTATCACTACGTTGTGCTGCCGCGGCCGGCTGGCGACGTTCCAGTGATCGGCGGCGAAGATAACGCGGCGATTGGTTTTCTTGAGCCGTTCATTTCGTTCTTCCGCAAGCCGCGGATTCTCGCGCTGCTGGCCTTCCTGTTGCTGTACCGATTGCCTGAAGCGCAATTGATGAAGCTTGCTTCGCCCTTCCTCATCGACTCGCGCGAGAAGGGGGGGCTCGCCCTCACGACAGGCGAGTTGGGATTCGTGTACGGCACTGTTGGCATCGCGATGCTGACGCTGGGGGGAATCGTCGGCGGCATGGCGGCTGCGAAGGGGGGGCTGAAACGGTGGCTCTGGCCGATGGCGCTCGCGATTCATTTGCCGAACATCGCTATCTTGCTGCTCGCGCTCATCCAGCCCGACAACCATTGGGTGATTACGGCGGCCATTGGCATCGAGCAGTTCGGCTACGGCTTCGGCTTCACGGCGTACATGCTGTACTGCATCTACATCGCGCGGGGCGAGCATCAGACCGTCCACTACGCACTCTGCACTGGCTTCATGGCGCTTGGGATGCTGATTCCTGGCATGTGGAGCGGCTGGCTGCAGGGTTTGATTGGCTATCAGAATTTCTTCATCTGGGTGATGCTCTGCACGATCCCCAGCTTCGCGAGCGTGGCGTTCATTCCGCTCGACGGCGATTTCGGTAAGAAAAAGAGGGAGGAAGCGGCGTGACCGCGAGCAAGCAAGCATTTCAGTTTCCCGCCGACGCAACGCTGCGCGACAAGCTTGCGCAGCTAATGTTCGTGCGGATCGGCTCGAACTTGCCGCCGGTGAAAACGGTGGAAGAAGATGAAGCCCGCGTCGCGCAGCTGCTGACGGAATGCCCGATCGGCGGGCTGATCGTGTTCAACGGCAGCTACGCCGCGACGCCGGCGACGCTCGCGCGGTTGCAGGCGCAGAGTCGTTATCCGCTGCTCGTGTCTTCTGACTTGGAGCGTGGCGCTGGGCAGCAGCTGCGTGGCTACCCGCTGTTTCCGCATGCGATGGCGTTTGATGCACTCGGCGGCGGGGCGGGCGAGGCGGTGTTCAAGTTCGCCGAGTTGACGGGGCAAACGTCGCGGGCGGCGGGCGTGCATATCACGTTTGGGCCGGTGGCCGACGTGAATTCCGATCCGCGCAACCCGATCATTTCGACGAGGGCGTTTGCCGTGGATTCGACGCGAGCGGCGGAACTGGCGGCGGAGTTCGTGCGCGGTTGCGGCGCTGCTGGGTTCCTGTCGACGGCCAAGCACTTTCCCGGCCACGGCAACACGCACGAAGATTCGCACCACGCGCTGCCGACGGTCGACGCGACTCGCGAGGAGATGACGGCGCGGGAGTTCCCCCCGTTCCAGTCATCGATCGGCGCGGGCGTGCCGCTCATTATGTCCGCGCATGTGCGCTACCCGGCGCTCGACCCGGCCGGCGAAGCGGCGACGCTGTCGAAGCCGATCCTCACCGACGTGCTGCGCGGGGAACTGGGCTTCCAGGGCGCCGTCGTCAGCGACAGCTTGCTGATGGAAGGGGTGAAGGTCGGGTGCGCCAACGAAGGCGAGCTCGCGCTGAAGGCGGTGAACGCCGGCATCGATATTCTGCTCGACGTGGCTGATCCAGTCGGTACGTTGGCGGCGCTTGAAGCAGCGGTCGCGGCCGGCAAGTTGAGCGAAGCCCGCGTCGACGAAGCACTCGGCCGCGTGCTGCGGCTGAAGAACGCTGCGTTCAACGGCCAGCCGGCGCATGCGTTCGACGTCGCGGAGAATCGCCGGCTGACCGAGTCGATGGCGCTCGACATTGCCCGCCGAGCGACGGTGACGCCGCGCAACGACGGCGGGTTGCTGCCATTCAAGCCAGAGCGGTCGCTCTGTGCGGTGCTCGTGAATCCGTTCCCGCTGCCGTCGAACGCCGAGGCGCCGCCGCTGGGGAAGATGTTGGCGGAGAAGTTTCCGCAGGTCGACTATTTCGAACTCGGCGCCGAGCCGAGCGACGCGGAACTCGCGCGGATCGCAGACCTCGCGGCCAAGGCTGACCAATTGCTGGCGGCGTTCGTGGTGAAGCCAGCGGCGTGGCATCGGTTTGGGCTGCCGCCGCGACTGCGCGATTGGCTGGCGGGGCTGATGGCGAAGCGGCCAACGGTGATTGCCTGCCTGGGAGCGCCGCAAGGTTTGGACCCGCTGGCGGAGGCGCCGGTGCAAATTTGCACCTTCAGCGACGTGCCGGTGTCGCAGGCGGCGCTTGTCGAGCGGTTGCTGGAGGCTTGATTCCCCGGAAAACAGCGGCCGGAGGCGGTTGCTTGCGCGAAAATTGATTCGCCTTGCGCACTGCGTACCTTTCCCGCCGGCAGCGGCCCTACTACACTCAATTTGGTTAGCGCAAACGGAGGAGCGATGCTCCCCTTCGCGCAAACGTATTTCGTAAAACCAGCGTTACCAGAGAGCGAGGCCTTCGTGGCAGTGGAACAGAGCGGACGTCGTTTGGCGATTCTTACCGAGGGGTATACGGAACCGGTCACCGGGAAGACGGCCTCGAGCGTTCTGCGTTACCGTCCGGAAGAGGTCGTGGCGCTGATCGACAGCACCCAAGCCGGCCGCACCACGCAAGAATTGCTTGGCGTCGGCGGCAACACGCCGGTCGTGGCCACGCTGGCCGAGTGCAAAGGCGCCAATGGATTGATGATCGGCATCGCTCCCTCGGGCGGCCGCATCCCGCCGGCGTGGAAGGCGATCATTCTCGACGCGCTCAACCAGGGGATGGACGTCGTTTCCGGTCTGCACGAGTTTATCTCGAACGACCCCGCCTTCGTCGCCGCGGCGGCGAAGGGCGGCGGCAAAATCATCGACGTTCGCAAGAACGACGAACATGAAGTCGCTCACCGCCTCAACATCCGCGAAGAGTGCCTCCGCATTCACACGGTTGGCCAAGACTGCTGCGTCGGCAAGATGCTCGCTGCGATCGAACTGACCAACGCGGTGAAGGCCCGCGGCGTCGACGCCAAGTTCATCGCCAGCGGTCAGACCGGCATCATGATCGAAGGGGACGGCGTGCCGGTCGACTGCGTCGTGGCCGACTTCGTCAATGGCGCCATCGAGAAGCAGATCCTCGCCCACCAGCACCACGAGATGCTGTTCATCGAAGGGCAGGGGAGCCTTGTTCATCCGAAATACTCGGCCGTGACGATGGGCTTGCTGCATGGTTGCGCCCCGCACGGCATGGTGATGTGCTACGAAGCGGCTCGTCCCGCGATGCACGGCATGGAGTACATCGAACTGACTCCGCTGCCGAAGCTCGTCGAAGTCTTCGAGATGATGGCCAACTTGATGGGCCCGTCGAAGGTGATTGGCGTCGCAATGAACAGCCGCCTGCTGAACGCTGAGCAAGCCGAAATCGAACGCGAGAAGGTTCGCAAGGAACTCGGCGTGCCAGTGTGCGACGTCATTCGCCACGGTTCGGACGAGTTGGTCGAGGCGGTGTTCGCGCTGCGTGCGGAGCGAGCGAAGGCTCGCTAGTCGCTTTGAAAGCCACCGGCTCCGCCGGTGGACGCAGTACTAGACGAGTCTGGCGATAGTTCGTCCACCGGCGGAGCCGGTGGCTTTCATTTTGGACGACTGATTGGACGCCATGATCACGCTGAAGACCTACGACTTCCAGTTGCCGCTGCGGCATGTGTTCTCGATCGCTCGCGAATCGACGAGCGTTCAGCCGACGCTAATTGTGGAGCTAACGGACGGCGTTCATCGCGGCTTCGGCGAGGCGACGACGAACAAGTATTACGGCGCCACGCTGGAACTGATGCGGGAGTCGCTGGAGTCGGTCCGATCCATCGTTGAATCGGCTGAGCCGCTCGATCCCGAGAAGCTGTGGGACAAGACCTGGCCGCTGCTCAAGGGAAACCCGTTCGCCCAGTGCGCACTCGACCAGGCGGCGAACGACCTGTGGGGCAAGCAGCAAGGCGCCCCGGTTTACAAGCTGTGGGGTCTCACGACCGATCGCATTCCGCAGTCGAACTTCACCATCGGCATCGACACGGTCGAGGTGATGGTGAAGAAACTGCTCGAAATGCCGGGCTGGCCGATCTACAAGATCAAGCTCGGCACGAAGTACGACCTCGACATCATGCGCGAGCTGCGCAAGCACACCGACGCGGTGTTCCGCGTCGACGCCAACTGCGGCTGGACCGCCGATCAGGCGATCGAATACTCGCACGAACTTGCCAAGCTGAACGTCGAATTCATTGAACAGCCGTTGCCGGCCGACCAGTGGAGCGAAGTCAAACGCGTCTACGAGAAGTCGGCCTTGCCCATCGTGGCCGACGAGAGCTGCATCTGCGAAGCCGACGTGAAGCGCTGCGTGGGCCATTTCCACGGCGTCAACGTCAAGCTGACCAAGTGCGGCGGCCTGACGCCGGGCCGGCGGATGGTGACGGAAGCTCGGCAGCTTGGCCTGAAAACGATGGTTGGCTGTATGACCGAGTCGACGGTCGGCATCTCGGCGATCGGCCAACTTCTGCCGCTGCTCGACTACGTCGACATGGACGGCGCGGCGCTCCTGGCGAGCGACATCGCGACCGGCGTCGTCGTCGATCACGGCAACTGCATCTACCCGGCGGCGAACGGGACGGGCGCCCAGCTCACCGCGAGCTAAGGCGACGCTCCCCACAATTCGAAAGTACGTCGGCGGCACGACGGACGCGGCGACAGGCATGACGAATGCCCTGGGCGGCGATCCGTCGAGATTCCTTTGGACCTGCGAGGAACTCCGATGCGATGCTTCGTTAGCGCTGTGGCTTGTCTGCTCCTGCTGCTTCCTGCGGCGGCCCCGGCCGAAGATCTGGCCGAAGTGGTGCAACCGCTGATCGACGCCCACCGGGGCGACGTCGCCGTGAAGATCAAGGATCTCGCCACGGGCGAGACCTTCGAGTATCACGCCGACAAGACGATGCCGACGGCGAGCCTGATCAAGTTCCCGCTGATGATCGCGTCGTTTCAAGAGTTCGCAGAGGGGAACGTCACGCCCGACGCGATCGTCGAACTCGACGAGAAGGACAAGGTGCCCGGTTCGGGCGTGCTGACGGCCCATTTCTCCGGTGGCGCCAAGATGCCGCTGCGAGACGCGATTCGGCTGATGATCGTCTACTCCGACAACACCGCGACGAACCTCGTCGCGAAGAAGGTCGGCCTCGACAAGACGGCGAAGCTGATGGAGAAGCTCGGCTATCCGGAGACGAAGCTCCATTCGTACACGTTCAACCGGCCTTCGTCGCTCTTCCCGGAGCGGAGCGTGAAGTACGGCCTAGGTAGCACGACGCCGGCCGACATGGTCTCGCTGCTCGAGAAGCTGTGGAAGAAGGAGCTTGTCAGCGAAGAGGCGAGCGAGAAGATGCTGACGAATCTTTACGCCTGTGCCGATAAGTCGACGTTCCCGCGGTATTTGCCGGATGTGAAGTTCGCGCACAAGACGGGCGCCACGGAGCTGGTGCGGACCGATGCTGGACTGATGGAACTCCCAAGCGGCGGTCCGATCGCGATGTGCGTGATGACCAACGAGAACGAGGACCAAAGCTGGAGCCCCAACAACGAAGGGGACGTGCTGTGCAGCAAGATTGCTCAGGCGGTTTATCGCTACTACACCGAAGGGTCCAAATCAGATTCGAACATGCTGAAGAAGGGATCGGCCGGGCCGCTTGTCGCATCGCTGCAGCGAACCTTGAACGAACAACTGAAGCCGTCGCCTGAGCTTGATGCCGACGGCGATTTCGGTGCGATGACCGAGACGGCCGTTACTGCGTTTCAAAAGGCGAAGAATCTGAAGCCGACGGGCGTTGTCGGACCAGAGACTTGGGAAGCCCTCGGCCCGTTGGTGGAAGAGGGCCCGAAGGCGCCGGCGCCCGCTGTCGCCAATGCGGAAGTCTTCAAGAAGGCTGACGCGGAAGCGCTCGATGGTCCGCCCATCGTCGGCTGCCGAGTTTGGGCGATCGCCGACGGCAAGACAGGCGAAGTGTTGTGGGGCTTTAATGAAGAGAAGCCGGTCGATATCGCCAGCACGACGAAGATGATGACGGCGTACCTCGTCGGCAAGTTGGCTGAAAAGCATCCCGAGGTGTTGAAGGAAAAGCTCACTTTCTCGAAGCGGGCCGATGAAACGATTGGCTCGACTTCCGATTTGCGTGCGGGCGAGGTCGTCACGGTTGAAGAGTTGCTCTACGGGCTGATGTTGCCGTCGGGGAACGACGCGTCGGTGGCGTTCGCCGAGCACTTTGGGTCGCGCGCGGCGCCGGGCGGCGACGGCAAGGCCGGCAAAAAAGAATCGGCGAAGGAAGCGTACGACGAGTTTATCGAAGCGATGAACGCCGCGGCGAAGGAGTTGGGAATGGAGCATAGCCACTTCACCAACACGCACGGCCTGACTGACAAAGAGCACAAGGCCAGTGCGGCCGATCTGGCGAAGCTGGCACTCGCGGTGAAGCAGATTCCCATTCTGCAAAAGGTCGTCGCCACGCCGCAGCATGGCGCCACCGTCACAGGCCCCGGCGGGTACGAGCGCAACGTGCTGTGGAAGAATACGAACAACCTGCTAAAGATCGAAGGTTACGACGGCGTGAAAACCGGCACCACCGATGCGGCGGGTGCGTGCTTGGTGTCGAGTGCGAAGCGCGGCGATGATTCGCTGATCGTCGTGGTGCTCGGCGCCCCGTCGAGCGATTCGCGGTACGTCGATTCGCGGAATCTCTATCGCTGGGGATGGTCGCAGTTGGAGAAGCAGAAGTCGGAAGGGAAGTAGCGGCGGTCCCTCGGCTCGGCTGCTTCATTCTTCAATTAACCAGCACTTCACTCGAGAGTCGCAAGATGAACTCGCTTCGCGCGTTGGCAGTCGTGATGGTCGTTTCAAGCACCTGGGCGAGTGTGTCGTCAGCTGAAGAGCCGGCCACCAAGCCGCCGATTGTGCTGACGGACGAAGCTCGGAAGCTGCATGCCGAGACGCTGCTGATCGACGGGCACAACGACCTGCCGTGGGAACTGCGGCAGCAGGCTCGCGGACAGTTCGACAAGCTCGACATCTCGAAGGACCAGAAGACGCTGCAGACCGACATCCCGAAGCTTCGCAAGGGGGGCGTTGGCGCTCAGTTCTGGTCGGTGTGGGTGCCGGGCGAAACCTCGAAGCGGGGAGCGGCGCTGTCGACGACGATCGAGCAGATCGAACTCGTCAAAGCGATGATCGCGCAGTATCCGGATACGTTCGAACTCGCCCTCACGGCCGACGACATTGAGCGGATCGCGAAGACGGGCAAGATCGCGTCGCTCATCGGCATGGAAGGGGGCTACTCGATTGAAGAGTCGATTCCCGTGCTGCGGCAGTTGTACGCGCTTGGCGCCCGGTACTTGACGCTTACTCATTCCGATTCGCTCGCTTGGGCCGACTCGGGGACCGACAAGCCGCGCAGCGGCGGGCTTTCGCCGTTTGGCGAAGAGGTCGTCCGCGAGATGAATCGGCTGGGGATGATGGTCGACATTTCGCACGTCTCGCCCGATGCGATGAAGGCGGCCCTGCGGATCACAAAGGCGCCCGTCATCTTTTCGCACTCTTCGGCTCGCGGCGTCGCCGATCATCCGCGCAACGTGCCGGACGACGTGTTGAAGCTGACCGCCGAGAACGGGGGCGTCGTGATGGTGAACTTCTTCTCGGCGTTCATCGTGCCCGAATCGGCCGAACGCGACGTGCGGAGGATGGCTTACCGACGCGAGATCGACGAGAAGCTCAAGGACGAGGGCGAGATCGAACAGGCGATGAAGCGGTGGGATGCCGAGAATGGCCGCGGCAGCCGCGGGACGGTCCACACGCTGCTCGATCACATTGATCACATTGTGAAGATCGCCGGCGTTGACCATGTCGGCATCGGTTCCGACTACGACGGCGTGACGATGCTGCCGGAGCAACTCGAAGACGCAAGCACCTACCCGTACATTACGCAGGGGTTGCTCGATCGCGGCTACAGCCATGAGGACATCAAGAAGATTTACAGTGGGAACATTTTGCGGGTGATGCGGGCGACTGAGCAGGTGGCTCGCGAGATTCAAGCTGCGAAGTGATTGCGAGCCGCTGGCATCTTGCCAGCGGGATTCGAACGTTTGGAGAGGGGCGTAGTTTGTCGGAACGCGAAACAACTTCATCCCTCGCGCACGCTCCGCAACGGCCGCTCACGCGTTGGCTCGCCGTGGCTCCGCCGGCCGTGCTCAACGGCTATGCGATCATCTGCTCGTTCGCGGCCTACTTCGCGATGTTCGCGTTCCGCAAGCCGTTCGCGTCGGCAACTTACGAGCGGGCATCCGCGGAGGTGGGCACGCTCGGTTTGAAGAGCGCGCTGGCCATTGGCCAAATCGTTGGGTACGGGCTCGCGAAATGGATTGGCGTGAAGTTCGTCTCCGAGACAAGCCGCTCGCGCCGGGCGCCGCTGCTCATCGCGATGATCGTCGCGGCCGAAGCGGCGCTCCTGATCTTCGCCGTGGTTCCGGACGGCTGGCGGCCGCTCGCGATGTTTTTCAACGGGTTGCCGCTCGGTATGGTCTGGGGGCTCGTGGTGTGGTACCTCGAAGGCCGCCGCACGTCGGAAATTCTGCTGGCGGCTCTCAGCTGCTCGTTTATCATCGCGAGCGGCGCCGTGAAGGACGTTGGCCGCGCGGTGCTGGCAGGCGATCCGCTGCCGCTGCTGGGCGCGACGCTGCCGAACCCGTTCACCGGGCCGATCGGCGAACTCTGGATGCCGTTTGCCGTCGGGGCGCTCTTCTTTATTCCATTCGTCGTCGCGGTCTGGTTGCTTGACCAACTTCCCGAGCCGAACGCCGCCGACGTCGCGAGCCGCTCCATTCGCGAGCCGATGGACCATCGGCAACGGATCGAGTTTCTCGCGAGGTTTTTCCCTGGGTTGATGCTGCTGTTTGCGACCTACTTCTTCATCACGGCATTCCGCGACTACCGCGATAATTTTTCCGTCGATCTGTTCAACGAGCTCAAGTACGCTTACGAGCAAAACAAATCGATCATCACCCGTTCCGAGCTGTGGGTCGGCCTCGGCGTGGCGGCGGCGATGGCGATGATCTACCTCGTTCGCGACAATCGGCGGGGCTTGCTAGCAGTGTTCGGCGTAATCGCCGCCGGTCTCGCGCTGCTGGGAGTCGCCACGTGGTTGCGAACGCACGGCGTGATCGATGGATTCTGGTGGATGATTCTTATCGGCCTTGGTTCGTATTTGGCCTATGTTCCGTATAATTCGGTCCTCTTCGAACGGTTGATTGCATCGACTCGCATCGCCGGCACCGCCGTCTTCGCCATCTATGTGGCCGATTCGTTAGGCTACGCCGGCTCGGTTTCGATGTTGCTCTACAAGGAGTTCGGCGCCAGCTCGGCGACGCGGCTCGAGTTCCTCGATTCGTTCTGCTATGCCCTCTCGATCGGCGGCGCTCCGGTGTTGCTCATCGCGGCGATCTACTTTATGCGGGTGACGCGGCCGCAGAAGGTCGTCTCAGAAGATGCGTGAGCGACTGCTCAATGATCGGTGGGGCGACGCCGATGCGGTCGCGGCTTAGGGCCCACAGTAGGGCCGACTCTCCTGAAAGCTGTAACGCAGCGGCGATCTGTCCAACGCCAATGGCCCAGTTGCTGCTTTAGCCTTGGGCTCTGCCAAGAGTGCCGCAACGCGAGATTATGCCGATCGGAATGGAGGCCGACCCCCCGGGCGGAGCCCAGGGCTAGGGGCGACAATAGCCGGCGCGGGCTCCTTGAACCTTCGGCCTCCCTGTTGGCTCTTGTCTCGTATAGATATGATGGAGGGTCCTTTCAACCACCGTCCTCAGCCGACTCTGCCATGCCGACTCCGACTGTCGAAGACAAGACCGCTCAACTCGAAACGCTCCTCGACGAGCGAATCTTGATTCTCGACGGCGCGATGGGGACGCAGATCCAGGATTTGAAGCTGGACGAAGCCGCCGTGCGCGGCGAACGATTTGCCGGCCACGACAAAGACCTCAAGAACTTTGCCGATATTCTCTGCATCACTCGGCCGAAGGAGATCACGGCGATACACCGCCGGTATCTGGAGGCGGGCGCCGACATCATCGAGACGAACACCTTCGGCGCCAGCCCGGTGGGGATGGAGGAGTTCGGCCTGCCGCTTAATTTGGTGGCCGAGATCAACGCCGCCGCGGTGAAGTGCGCCCGCGTCGCCGTTGAGGAGATGAACGCGAAGACGCCCGACCGGCCGCGGTTCATCGCCGGCTCGATCGGTCCGACGACGAAGCAAACGGCGATCAGCACGAAGGTCGACGATCCCTCGTACCGCGGGACGACGTTCGACGAAATGTCGGAGTCGTACTACGCCCAGGTGAAGGCGCTCGTCGAGAGCGGCGTCGATATCCTGCTGCCCGAGACTTTCATCGACACGCTCAACTTGAAGGCGTGTTTGTTTGCGATCCAGCGTTACTTCGACGAGTCTGGCAATCGCGTCCCCGTGATGGCGTCGGGGACGTTCGACAAGGGCGGGGCGACGTTCGTTTCGGGGCAGTCGATCGAGGCGTTCTGGAACGCGGTCTCACACTTCCCGTTGCTGTCGATCGGCATGAACTGCGCACTCGGCCCCGATATCATGCGGCCGCACATCGAGGCGCTCGCTGGCGTCTCGTCGACGCGGATCAGCTGCCACTCGAACGCCGGTCTGCCGAACGAGATGGGCCTGTTCGATCTTGGCCCTGAGGCGATGGCCAAGATGGTCGGCGAGTATGCCGACAATGGCTGGGTGAACATCCTCGGCGGCTGCTGCGGCACGACGCCCGATCACATCGCGGCGTTTTCGCGGCGTTTGGCGGGGCTGAAGCCGCACAAGCGGACGACCGTGGCGCCGTGGCTACGGCTCAGCGGGACGCAGCCGATGACGCTGCGCCCTGAAAGCAACTTCATGATGGTTGGCGAGCGAACCAACGTCACCGGTTCGAAGAAGTTCGCCAACCTGATCAAAGCCGAGAAGTACGAAGACGCAATCGAAGTCGCCCGCCAGCAGGTGGAGGGGGGCGCCAACGTCATCGACGTCAACATGGATGAAGGTCTGCTCGACGGCGAAGCGGTGATGACGAAGTTCCTTCGTCTGGTCGCTGGCGAGAACGACATCGCCGCCGTGCCGGTGATGATCGACAGCAGCAAATGGTCGGTCCTCGAAACGGGATTGAAGGCCGTTCAAGGGAAGTCGATTGTCAATTCGATCAGCATGAAGGATGGCGAGGCGGAGTTCATCCGCCGCGCACGGCTCTGCCGGCAGTATGGCGCCGCCGTCGTCGTGATGGCGTTCGATGAAGAGGGGCAAGCCGCGACGGAGGACGACAAAGTTCGCATCTGCAAGCGGGCCTACAAGATTCTCACCGAGCAAGTCGGCTTCCCGTCGCAGGACATTATCTTCGATCCGAACATCCTCACCGTCGCGACCGGCATTGAGGAACACAATAACTACGCGGTTGATTTCATCAACGCCACGCGGCGGATCAAGGCCGAGTGCCCCGGCGTACACGTCTCGGGCGGCGTGTCGAATGTCTCGTTCTCGTTCCGCGGCAACGACGCGGTGCGCGAGGCGATCCACTCGGCGTTCCTGTACCATGCGATCAAAGCCGGCCTCGACATGGGCATCGTCAACGCCGGGCAACTGGCGGTGTACGAAGATATCGAGCCGCAGCTAAAAGAACTCGTCGAAGACGTCCTGCTCAATCGCCGGCCCGACGCGACGGAGCGGCTCGTCGATTTCGCTGAAACGATCAAGGGGCAGGGGGCCGGCGCTAGCTCCGCAGCCAATGACGCCGAGTGGCGTAACGGGCCGGTCGAAGAGCGGCTCAAGCACGCGCTCCTCAAGGGCATCGTCAAGCATATCGACGAAGACACCGAAGAGGCTCGCCAGAAGTACCCATCGTGCTTGGCGATTATCGAGGGGCCGCTCATGGCCGGCATGAGCGTCGTCGGCGATCTGTTCGGCGAGGGGAAGATGTTCCTGCCGCAGGTCGTGAAGTCGGCCCGTGTGATGAAGAAGTCGGTCGCTTACCTCACGCCGTTCATGGAAGAAGAGAAGGCCGCCGCCGGTTCGGCCGGGCAACCACGCGCCCGCGTGTTGCTCGCGACGGTGAAGGGCGACGTTCACGACATCGGCAAGAACATCGTCGGGGTGGTGCTCGGTTGCAATAACTTCGAAACGATCGATCTGGGCGTGATGGTTTCCTGCGAAAAGATTCTGGAAACCGCCGTCGCCGAGGGCGTCGACCTGATCGGCTTATCGGGACTCATTACGCCGAGCCTCGACGAAATGGTGCATGTCGCCCGCGAGATGAAGCGGACAGGGATGACGATGCCGCTGCTCATTGGCGGCGCCACGACCAGTGCGAAGCACACGGCGGTGAAGATCGCCCCGGGGTATGACGGCTGCGTGGCGCACGTGCTTGACGCGTCGCGTTCCGTGGGCGTCGTCGAAAAGCTGATCAATCCCGAAGCTCGCGAGAAGTTTTACGCGGAAAATCGCGAGTTGCAGAAGCAACTCGTGGCGTCGTACTCGCAGCGGCAGGCCGTCGATCTCGCTCCCTATGCGGAAGCCAAGTCGAAGCGGCTTGTCACCGATTGGAAGACCGTCGACGTCCCACGCCCAGCCTTCATCGGAGCCCGGGTCTTATCGTCGGCGCCAACGGCGACCGCGCTTGGCTCGAACGGCGATGACGCCGCGGCGGTGAAAAAGGTCGACCTGAGCGAACTCCGCGCGTATATCGACTGGTCGCCGTTCTTCATGACCTGGGAGATGAAGGGGAAGTACCCCAAAATCTTCAAAGATCCGAATCTGGGCGCGGAAGCGAAGCGGCTGTTCGACGATGCCAACGCGCTGCTCGATCGCATTATCGACGAGCAACTGCTGGAAGCCCGCGGCGTTTACGGCTTCTGGCCGGCGGCGGCCGATGGCGAGGATATCATCGTCTACGCCGACAACACTCGCACGGCCGAGCGGACTCGCTTCCACGGCCTGCGGCAACAGTGGCGTCGCAAGGGGCAGGAGACGTTCTACTCGCTCGCCGACTTCATCGCGCCCGTTGGCGCCGTCGATGGGAACAAGCGTCCGATCGAGGATTTTGTCGGCGCGTTCGCAGTGACCACTGGTTTAGGCTGCGACGAATTGGCGAAGAAATTCGACGCCGATCACGACGACTACAACTCGATTATGACGAAGGCGCTAGCCGACCGCTTGGCTGAAGCGTTTGCCGAATGGCTCCACCAACGAGCCCGCCGCGACTGGGGCTACGGCGTGACGGAGGAGTTCAGCAACGAGCAATTGATTGAGGAAGGTTATCGCGGCATTCGGCCAGCGCCGGGCTACCCGGCGCAGCCCGACCATACCGAGAAGCCGATCATCTTCGATTTGCTCGATGCCCCGAAGCAGACCGGCATGATTCTCACCGAGTCGCTGGCGATGCACCCAGCGGCGAGCGTCAGCGGGTTGTACTTCGCTCATCCGCAGTCGCGGTACTTCTCGGTCGATCGCATCGATCGCGAGCAGGCCGAAGACTACGCCCGCCGCAAGGGAATGACGCTGGCTGAGGTGGAGCGGTGGCTGTCGCCGAATCTGGGGTACGAGCCGTCGTAAGTTTGGCGATACACGGTCGCGCGTTCCTCTAGCCCCTGGCTCCGCCAGGGGGTGGCGTCACGTGTGGCAATGCCTACCGGAATGGCGGGCGACCCCCTGGCGGAGCCAGGGCTAGAGCGCTGCGTAGCTTATTTTCTGCGGGCGGAGCAGCAGCGTACGCATAAGGTATGCTTTTCCGAAGTCGCCCAGTGGAACCATGGCGATGCGTAGGAAGCTGCCCCCATGCTTGAGTCAACGCTCAGTTACATCTTCGCCAGCCAATGGCGCGTGCTGCCCGTCTGCTTGGTGCTGCTCGTTGCGGTGACGGAGCTTGGCTATCACTTCGGCTTGAAGCTGCATCGTGCCGACGACGGCGCCCGCAAGGGGCAGATCGCTGGAATCCAAGGGGCGATCTTGGGGCTGCTCGCGCTGTTGTTGGGTTTCACGTTTGCGCTCGCGGTGCAGCGTTACGAAACGCGCCGCACGCTCGTCGTCGAAGAGGCGAACGCCATCGGCACGACGTACTTGCGGGCCGGTTTTTTGTCGGACGAGCAGAGCGATGCAGTGAAGAGCTTGCTCCGCCGTTACGCCGACGTGCGGATTGAGTACTACGAGGCGGGGCAGAATGAGACAGAGATTCTTGCCGCTGAAGACCAGGCCGCGATTATTCAAGCGGAACTCTGGACGCACGCCGTCGCGGCCGCGAAGGAGGCGCCCAATCCAGTGGTCGCCACGTTCATCACCTCGCTGAACGAACTGATCGATCTCGACGCGACGCGGCTGAACGCGCTCCGCACGCACGTGCCGGGCGCTGTGTGGATCATTCTTGTCGTAGTCGCGGGCTGCGGATGTTACGTGAGCGGCTACGGCTCCGGCGCTAGCGGGGCTCGCACGACGTTTTCAAGCTTCGTGCTGCCGGTGCTGATCGCACTGGTGATCTCGCTGATCTCCGACATCGACCGTCCTCGCGGCGGACTGATCAGCATCAAGCAGCAGCCGATGTTCGATTTGCAGGACGCGATTTCAGGCGAAGTGGCTCCCTGATCCCCGTGCGCGGCGACGCCAGCGGTTGCGGGAAGCCAAAAACCGTTCAAGTTCGAACGATTCACCGCCGAATGATTTAGAGGCGAAGCGTCGCCGGCGCCGGTTCAGCCTGCGCGACGACGCCGAGCAGGGCGAATGCTCGCCTCTCATCACTCATCCCCGCGGCGGTAGGGACTTGGCATGTCGTTTGGCGGCGATTCATTGGCAGAAAGCTTCCGGCCGTTCGTTGCTAGCGGGCTGACGGCGGCCGAGCGGGTTGACGCTGCTTGCCGGCTCGCGATCGTCGGCAAGCTAGCATGCCGCGACATCGCGACGTGGTTGCGTGGCGCGGCGATCAACGAGCCGGAGTTCCGGTTGCTGTGGCTCCTGTCTGGGAGCGGAAACGGCGCCGCGGAGTGTTCGCTAGATCAGGCCGATCTCGCGGAGCGGCTCGTCGTGTCGCCCGCGCAGGTGAGCGGGGCGGTCGAGCGGTTGCGGAACTTGGGGTTGCTGGAGCGGGTGCAGCATGAACGCGATCGTCGCCGTCAGTTGTGGCGGGTGACGAACACTGCCGGCGAGTTGCTCGGCCAAATCGTGAGCCAAGTTGCTTGCCCCCATGAACGACGGGAGGAGGCGGCATGAATACCAGCCTGCGACTTCTGCTCGTCGTCTCGATGCTGCTGGCCAACGGCTGCAGCCGCCCATTTTATCGCAAGCAAGCTGACGCCGATGCGTATTGTCTGACGGATCAAAAGGCGGCCGTCATCGGTTCCGATCCGCAAGAGTTCCGGATCAACATCGATCCGCGCTCGCGCATGTACGATCCGAATAATCCCGACATCGAGCCGCAGCCGCCCGACGATCCGGCGTCGCATCGCTACATGGAGTGCGTCGACTGCAAGAAGGGTTCGAAGTGTTGGAAGTGCCTACCGCGGACCTCGTACGTCGACAATCCAAACTGGCAGGAGTATTTGCCGCGCGACGGTTCGGGGCGCGTACTGCTTGATTTGCGCAATGCGGTCGAAGTAGCGCTCCGCGATTCGCCGGAGTACCAATCGAATCTGGAAGATCTGTACCTGTCGGCGCTCGACGTTAGCTTCGAGCGTTTCCGCTTCGACACGCAATTTTTCGGCGGAACGTCGTTGTTCCTGACGTCGCAAGGGCGTGACGCGACGGGCACTGGCAACTCGTCGACGGAGTTCGTCGTCTCGCCGAGCAATCCGGCCAATCGCCTCCGCGCCACGCGGCTCACCGCGACGGGCGGCGAACTTGTGACAGGCGTCGCCAACTCGTTTGTCTGGCAGTTTGCCGGGCCGAACGATCAGACGAGCACAACGCTGCTTGATTTCTCGTTGCTGCAGCCGCTGTTGCGCTTCGGCGGGCGGACGCGGGTATTGGAACGGCTGACGATTTCCGAACGGGCCTTGCTCGCCAACGTGCGGCAGATGGAACGCTATCGCCGCGGCTTCTATCTCAACATCGCCACGGGCCGCGATTCGGGCGGCGGGCCGTCGCGTCGCGGCGGTTTCTTCGGCGGCAGCGGTCTTGACGGCTTCGCCGGCGTCGGTGGCGGCGGCTTCGGCAACGTCGGCAATTTTGGCTTTGGCGGCGGCTTTGGCGGTTTCGGCTTCAACCAAGGCGTCGGCGGCGGCTTCACCGGCGGCGCGGGAGCCGCGGGAGCGGGCGGTTTTATGGGTCTGCTGCAAACGCAGCAAACGATTCGCAACCAGCGTTCGAACGTCGGATCGCTGCGAGATAGCTACGAGCAACTTCAAGCGTCGTACGATGCCGGCCGCATCGACTTGTTCCAAGTCGACCTCGCGCGCCAGGCCCTTTACAACGCGCAGAGCCAGTTGCTCACCGCCGAGGCTGGCTACCAAACGACGCTCGACGGCTTCAAGATCACGCTCGGCTTGCCGCCGGAGCTCGACGTGCGCATCCAAGATCCGCTACTCGAACGTTTTAATTTGCTCGATCCACAGCTAGAGAAGGTCGAAGAACGCGTCACCGATGCGCTCGTCGGGCTGCGTGAGTTGCGGCAACGGCTTCAAGACGAGAAGAATCCGCTCGATCCGAACTCGCCCGAGGCGGCGCAACGATTCGAGCGCTGGCTCAACGAATGCGTGGCGCTCGAATCGCTCGCCAACGAACGGCTGATGGCGGTCGAGGCCGACATGAAGGCGGTCGAGGCGTCGCTGCCGAAACGCCGCGAGTACCTGCGGGCGCTCGCTGGCCGCGAGGAAGTGCAGAACGCCCAGATCGATCCGCGGCTGTTCAGCGTCGAGGAACTCGACCGCCGCGTCGCCAAGCGGCAGGCCGAGTACGAGATGCTCAAGGGAAATCTGGCCCAAGTGTGGGCGGAACTCGATAAGCTCGACCAAGCTGGCGCCGCCGATATGGCGACACTGTTGCCTGGGGTGATCGACTCGATGGCCGATCTGTCGGGCCGGCTGCTCGAACTCTCGCTCGTGCAGGCGGCGGCGCGACTCGATGCAATTTACTTCGCGCCAGTCGAGCTGACCGATGACGAAGCAATTCTGATCGCCAGCGCGTATCGCCGCGACTGGCAGAACGCGCGGGCCGCGCTCGTCGACTCGTGGCGGCTGATTTACTTCAACGCGAACGCGCTGCTCAGCGACCTCAACTTCATTTTCAGCGGCGATATCAGCAATGTCGGCGACAATCCGTTCCGCATCCGCGACACGACGGGCCGGCTCCGTGTCGGCATGCAGTGGGATCCGCCAATGACGCGGCTCGCCGAGCGGAACATCTACCGCCAGTCGCTTATCGAGTATCAACAGGCCCGCCGCAACTATTACCAATACCGCGATCGCGTCGCGCAGGGGCTGCGGGCGAACCTGCGGCAGACGCGGCTCAACGAGATTAACTTCGAGTTGCGCCGTGCCGCCGTACTCGTGGCGATCTCGCAGGTCGATCTGACGCAGCTGCGGCTTTCGCAGCCGCCACAGGTTGGCGTCGAAACGCAGTTCGGCGACACAACGGCTCGCGACTTGGTGCAGTCGCTCTCCGACTTGCTCAATGTGCAGAACGACTTCCTCAGCGTGTGGGTGAACTACGAAGTCCAACGCCAAGCCCTCGATTTCGACCTCGGCGTCATGGAACTCGACTCGGCTGGCATCCGCCGCGAGCACGAGGCGCCGTTGACTGCGTACATCGCGGGGGCGGTAGCGATTCGGGCGCAGCTTTGCAGTTCGTCCGACATCGTGCCGACGCTCGCGAAACCGTTGGCGAAACCGCAGGCCGAGCCGATTCAGCCGTTGCCGCTCGACATGCCCGATTCGCTGCTCCCGGGCGAGGATGGCCCGCCAGACAGTCCGTTGCCGCCGGGCGAGTTGCCGGTTCCATTGCGGAATCCCGCGGCGGGCTACAAGGATCTCAATCCTGCGGACGCTCAGCGGATTTCGCACGACCGAATTTCCGCTAGCGATGGCCGGATTGCCCTGGCACTGGCCGAAATGCCGGGATTCAAGACGGCGGACGAGGCTCGGGCGGCCCGCGACGGAGATGGCGGGGTTTCAGCTAAGCAGACGGCCGAGGGTGAAGCGGTTCGCGATGACGCCGTTCAGCCAGCCTCGTATAATGAAGCCGAGTGATTGGCCCAAGGGTCGGCCGACTCAAGAGGCTGATCTCCAGCGTTCGCAACGATCATCATGAAGCAGTTACAGGCGGATCGGCAAAACCCCAAGCATCATCTACGTGCACGGCATGTCGCGCAGCGCCGCGGCTACGTGTTGTGGGTAGTGCTCGCGCTGGTTGCCTTAGTCGCCGTCGCCGGCTGGTCGTACTGGGGCGCCAGCGATGGTCGGCCCAAAGATTACAACATCGTGCTCCACAACGTGGCGCGTGATGATTTTACGCTCAGCGTCACGGAGCGTGGCGAGGTCGAATCGGCCGGCGTCACCGACGTGATCTCCGAGGTGAAGGCGAAGAACACGCCGGGTCTCAGTATTCTCCGGATCGTTCCTGAGGGAACGGTCGTGAAGAAGGGGGACTTTCTTGTCGAGCTCGATTCCTCGGCCCTGCGCGAAGAACGCACCGCTGAGCAAATTCTCGTCAATACGGCGGCGGCCCTGGTGGTCCAGTCGCGGAATATCTACGAGACCGCGCTGATCGCGAAAGAGGAATATCTCAACGGCACCTACGTGCAAGAGCGGCAGACGATCGAGAGCGAAGTTTTCGTCGCCGAAGAGAATCGGAGCCGGGCCGAGGAGTACCATGAGTTCAGCAAACGGCTCGCCGCGAAGGGATACATCAACCAGCTGCAACTGGAAGCCGACAAGTTCGCCGTCGAGAAGTCGCAGAAGGAACTCGACGCGGCGAAGACGAAGCTGAACGTTATCGACAACTACACCAAGGCGAAGATGCTGAAGACGCTGGAGAGCGACATCGTCATCGCGAAGGCGAAGTGGGAGTCGGACAAGAATAGCCTGGAGCTGGAAGAGGGGAAGCTCAAAGAGATGGACGACCAGATTGCCAAGTGCACGCTGGTCGCGCCGAAAGACGGCACCGTCACCTACGCCCACAATCGCGAAAACTGGGGGGGCGACGAGTTCGTCGTGAAAGAGGGCGCCGTCATTCGCGAACGACAGGCGGTGATTCGGCTTCCCGACCCCGCCAAGATGCGGGTGGCGCTCAACGTCAACGAATCGCTCATTCAGTATGTGCGCCCCGGCATGCCGGCGACGATTTCGCCGATTGGCACCGGCGGCCGCGCGTTGCGTGGCAGCGTCGACAAGATCAATCAGTACGCCGAGCCGGGCGGCTGGCGGAAGGCGAACGTCAAGGAGTACAAAGCGCTGGTGACGATCGACGATCCGGGCGCTGAGCTACGTTCGGGGATGACTGCGTCGGTGACGATTCGCTGCGAAGAGATTCCGGAAGCGATTCAGGCGCCGGTGCAGGCGGTCTACGCTCACGGCAAGGACTACTACGCGTTCGTTTTCAACAACGGTAATTGGGAAGCGCGGCCGATCAAGGTCGGGCCGACGAACGATAAGTTCTTCGTGATTGAAGAAGGGCTGGCGGAAGGGGATCGCGTTGCGATGAATCCGCGGGCTTATCTCGATCAGGTGAAGCTGCCGCAATTGGCGCCTGAGAGTAAGCAGCAAGTAGTGAAACTAACTCCGGAACTGCCGGCAGCGAAACCTGTGGCAGGCGGTGCAGCCGTGGCGTCGAAGGACGAAACGCAGCCGAAGCCCGCCGCCGAATCGGCCGACGCCACCACGACCGAACCCACGGCCGGCTAGGGCGTGGAGAGCGCCGTTATCGACTTCCCATTCAGTATTCCACATTCCCCATTCACTGAGTGCCCGCCACCGCCATCCTCGCCGCTTCAATCCGCGAACTCCGCAAGGACTACGTCCTGTCGGGCGAGACGGTTCACGCGCTGCGCGGCGTCTCGTTCGACGTGCCGGAGGGGGATTACATCTCAATCATGGGGCCGTCGGGCTCTGGGAAAAGCACGCTGCTCAACTTGCTCGGCTGCCTCGATCGCCCCACGGCCGGCAGCTTTCTGCTCGGCGGCGAGGACGTCGCTCAGATGAACGACGATCAGCTCTCCGAAACGCGAGCCAAGCGGATCGGTTTCGTTTTTCAGTCGTACAACTTGCTGCCGGCGCTCACGGTCGTGGAAAACATCGAGATGCCGCTCTACTACGGCGGCCGGCTCGATAGCGATACTCGTGACCGCTGCGTTTCGCTCGCCAAGCTCGTCGGCCTCGGCAACCGGCTCGATCACCGCCCGTCGCAGCTCTCCGGCGGTCAGCAGCAACGCGTCGCGATCGCCCGCAGCCTGGTGAACGACCCGCGGTTCATGCTCGCCGACGAACCGACCGGTAATCTCGACTCGGTGATGACCGCCGAGATTCTCGATTTGCTCGCGTCGCTTAACGCCGAAGGACGGACGATCATCCTCGTGACGCATGAAAACGAAGTCGCCGAGCGAACTTCCCGTACGATCGTCCTGCGCGACGGCCACATCCTCACTGACGAGAGACGGTAAGCGATGACGCGCTGGTGGCGAACGCTGAAGCTCTCGATCAAGAGCCTGCTGCTCCATCCGCTTCGCTCTGCGCTGACGGTGCTCGGCATTTTCATCGGCGTCGCCGGCGTCATTTGGTTGCTGTCGATCGGCGAAGGGATCGGCCGCGCTGCGGAAGAGCAGATCGCCGGCCTCGGGGCCCGCAACATTATCGTCCGCACGATCAAACCGTCGGCCGACGAGGTGCAAGACGCCGGCTACGGCCTCACTCGCGACGACTACATTCGCCTGCTCGCCACGGTGCCGACGATCGACAAGGCGATCCCGATCCGCGAAGTCTCGCGCGAGTTTCGCCATGGCACCCGCAAGTTCGAAGGCCGCTGCGTCGGCTGCACGCCCGACTATGCTGAGGTAACTCGGCTCATCCCAAGCCAGGGGCGATTCCTCACCGACGGCGACCTGATCAACCAAAGCAACTTCTGCGTGCTGGCGGCCGAGACGGCCGACCGCCTCTTCCCGTATGGCGATCCTATCGGCCAGAAGATCATGGTCGACGAGCACTTTTTCGTCGTCGTCGGCGTGATGCAGTCGCGGGCCCCTTCGGCCGGCATCGGCGGCTCAGTGGCGGCGGAAGATTTCTCCCGCGACGTCTACATCCCGATCACCACCATGGAGACCCGCATGGGCGACATGGAAGTGGTGATGAAGCCGGGCCAGTTTCAGCGCGATCTCAAAGAGCTGAGCCAGATCACGATCCAGGTGAAGGATCGCGATCTCGTTCTGCCGACCGTCGATGTGGTGCGCGATACGATCGCGCGCAACCACACGCTCGCCGACTACGGCGTCACCGTACCGTTGGAACTACTGCAACAGGCGCAAACGACGCGGTTGATGTTCATGCTGTTTCTAGGGTTGATCGCGGCGGTGTCGCTCGTGGTCGGCGGCATCGGCATCATGAACATCATGCTCGCGACCGTCACCGAGCGGACCCGCGAGATCGGCATCCGCCGTGCCCTAGGCGCCAAACGCCGCGACATCACCCAACAGTTCCTGGCCGAGGCGGTCGTCCTGTCGGTCGTCGGCGGCCTGCTCGGCATTATCGGCGGCTTGCTTTGCCGGCCGATCTCGATCCTCATCCGCGGCCGACTGCTGGAGTGGTTTCCCGAGCAGATGTCGACGCTGCCCGAGGTGGTCCGCACGGTAGAGCCGATGATGGTCTCTTGGTCGATCCCGCTGGCGTTCGCGATTAGCGTGATCGTCGGGGTCACCTTCGGTGTGTACCCCGCCATCCGGGCGGCTCAACTCGACCCGATCGAAGCTTTGCGGCACGAGTAATGTAGTAGGCACACTGAGCGTGCCTGGTACAAACATCCTGGGCAACCGCTACCGGTTGTGGTAGCCTGCGGCCCATGTCGTTTGTCGAGTTTTCGATCCGCTGCCCCGCTCCGATCGCGATTGTTCGCGGCGTGGGGGATTGCGCGTGCTGAAACGGTGGTGGACAGCTTTGCGGCTCTGGTTTCGCCTGTTCGCGTTCGTCGTCGGGACGATCTTCTTTTGGTGCTGCATGGAGGTCGACTTCCTCCTCCACCGCCGCACGCCGCGGATCGACCTCATCAATAAGTGGGTCCCCCGCTGGGCGAAGACGCTGCTGTGGTTTTTCGGCATTCGCGTCGAGGCCCGCGGTCCGCATGCCGACCAGGGCGAAGTCTTCCCCGGACGCGACGCCCGCGGCGTCGGGCGCATCTTTGTTGCGAACCATCAGTCGGGCGTTGACATCCCCGTGCTGCTGTCGGTCATTGCCGCGCACGCGATCAGCCGGCATGACTTGGCGAATTGGCCGCTCATTGGCGCCGGCGGCAGGCGGATCGGCACGTTGTTCGTCGACCGCGAGTCGCGTCGCAGCGGCGCCGCTGTGCTGCGGCAAATCGCCGACGCCCTCGCGGCAGGGGAGGGGATTCTCATGTTCCCCGAGGGGACTGCGTTCCCCGGCAACGGCGTTCACGAGTTCAAGTCGGGCGCGTTCAACGCCGCCCAGCGTAGTGACGCCGAAATCATTCCGATCGGCGTCGCCTATGGCGATCCGGCTGCGTACTACTTCAAGGAACCGTTCCTCAACCACATGAAACGCATCGGCAGTTGCCGGCGGTTGCGGGTGGCGGTCGAATTCGGGACGCCGTTGTTGCCCGGCGCCGAGGGTTCGCTCGAGATGAAAGACCACGCTCGGGATGTGGTCGAGTCGCTAGTGGAGCGAGCGAAGCAGCGGCTTGAAGCGGAGGCTTAGGCGGCCGCCGCAGCCCGTGTTCTCCCGCCTCGCCAATCTGCCCACACTTACTGCCAACTGATGTCGACGGAAACGCCATTTGTAGAAATGGCATGTCAGGTTCACCGTTGAGCGCGACGTTTCTACCTGCCGAAAAGTCTCAACCCGCCCCGCTAGCATGCGAATCGTGCGGAAAAAGCGGCCTGCGATCATTCTGGCGCCGGTCTCACAGTCACATTCCACGCCCTAGTCGTAGACGGTATAGGAGTTGCTTAAGTACTGATCCGACGTTCAACGATTTCGGTCGACTGCTAGCACCGAGATCGTCGATATCAGGGGTACCAACGCTGAATTCAGCCGGAAATTCAATCTCCTCTCCAGGCTGACATTGAGCGATCGGACCATTCTCGTACACAATGACTTTTCAGGCATCGACTGGGCTCGCCGGATCGAACTCGACTCGAACCGTTGACGCCGCCTGATCGAATGCCGCCCGGCTGCTGCCGGCAGACCTAACGACGCTCGCTGAGCGGGGAACACGAATCATGCAAATTTACGGCGCTACTCAACTTCACGGTGCTCAATCGCTCCAAGGTCCGCACTGGAACCGTTCGACGACTCCTGCGTCGAGTACCCAGGCGGCCGACACGGTGGAATTTTCGGCTGCGGCCGAAGCGGCCCTCAGCGCTGCCGACGGCGGCGACTTCCGCGCCGACCTGGTCGCCCGCGTGAAGGCTCAGATTGCCGACGGCACCTACGACACCGCCGACAAGATGGCGATGGCGTTCGATTCGATGCTGGACGAAATGGCGTAAGCGGCGGAGGCCGACGCCCCTGGCCCGGCAATTTCTTGAAGCGCCGCTATGCCTTCCAAGCCGCCGGACCCATTTACCCGCGTGCGATAGCCCGCGTGTCCTGCGCCGATCTGGCTCACCCAGCCCTACAGCGCTCCCCGCCCGCCGCGAGCGGCGGGGCTAAATGGCCGTGGCGACGTGGTGAGGGGGATTCGCGGGCGGATATTCCCGTATGACGCCCACAATTCGACCCCGGCATATGTGCTGCCGGCCCTGCATCTTGAGACTGCAGCGGCAATGGGGTAGAATCAATAAGCTCCGCCGGACATGGGTGGATGTTGCTGTTTCCCGCGATTCTCGTGGGTTGGTTCTCTCCGTCGTGTCTCAATTAGCTGCCGAGGATGTGGCTTCCTGAGACTGAAAGGTCTGTCGAAAGCCCGTCATGGAAGCTGATTTCGCGTTAGGCGCCGTCCAGGTCTCCAGCTCCCCCCAGGAGCGGTTCTCGGAGTACCTCCAAAGCCGCGGCAAGCGGATCACCCAGCAGCGGCGAGCCCTGATCGACCATGTCTTCGAACGGCACGACCATTTCGACGCTGACGAGCTGATTGCCAACCTCTCCCGGACCGAACTCGGCGATAAGGTGAGCCGGCCAACCGTCTACCGCACCCTCAACGAGCTGGTCGAAGCGGGCCTCCTCCGCCGCATGAACCTCGGCGGCCGCGCCGTTTACGAGCACGACTACGGCTACCCTCAGCACGACCATCTCCACTGCACGATGTGCGACACGCTCATCGAATTCCAGAGCGACGAGCTGCAGCGAATCCGCGACGCCGTCGGCCGCGAACATCGCTTTCGCGTGACGGGCCACCGGCTGATCGTCAGCGGCGTCTGCCAAGAGTGCAGCACGAAGCGCCATCGGCGGGCCAGCCCGCTCGACTTGGTGTAGTTCGTCGCCACTGCGTGATGATCGCATTTCCGCGGCCAACAAATGCCCGATTTGTGGGTATTTAGGCGATCGGTTGTTGATTGGGGATGTTACGATAGCCATTCGTCCCCTCCGCAACCTCTCGTGACGGCTGAGTCTTCGTGATGCGATTGTCGTTTTTGTGCAGCGACTACGGTCGGGCCCTTGTCGTTCTGTTGATGCTAGTCGGCGGTCCCGCTTCCTTTGCTAGCGAATACCGACTGGTCGCTCGCTCGGGGCAAGTATGGGGATTTCCATCTCGCCCGTCACCGGCGCCTGGAGGTCCCGAATCACCGCCATTCACCGGAGCGTTAGGACGCATCGATTCATTCTCGATGAACTACTCCGGTCATGTTTCATTTGCTTCTTCGGGAGGCCCCTCCGCCGTGTGGAGCGAACTCAGCGGCTCCACTGCCATTGCTGCAGGACAGAGCAGCGCTCCCGGTTTGTCGCCGAACTCGGTGTTCAGTCCGTTTTCGTTCATTGGGCTGCCGATCAGTCCGTGGGTTCGCCTCGACGATCATGGACGGACGCTTATCAGCGGTCTTTACGATACCAGAGGGACTGGCGCCAGCGTCTACAGCGCGGCAGGGTTCTGGTCATATGACGGCGACAAGCGAGAATTGATTGCTGCTGAGTACGCTCAGGCGCCTGTAGGATACCCTGGGCTCTACTTTAATAACTTCGGACCACTGCAATTTAGCAGCCAGCTACCCTCGTTGACCCCCTCCGCGTTCGGAGGATCGTACTGGACGGTCAATGCGCAGCTTCGACAAATCGGCTCAAACTCGAGTTTTGACATTCCGTCGTACTGGCTAATGGGGCCAGAGGGAGCGAGGCTGCTCTACATGCCTGCGACGACGGTCCCAGCTTATGCGACGTTGGATACGGCTTCCAATCGCCTGGGCGAGGCTGCCTACGAAACGTTCGACGCCCCCAATAGTCCAACGCTAGTGCGCGAGCATGCAGGCCTAACGCAAACGATCGTCGGGCCGTCGACGCTTCTACCTGGATTCTCATCGACGCTGGAAGGGGGGGAAGTCAGCAGCCTCAAGCTAAACGATGCGGGTTCGCTCGCCTTCGCTGCAAGGAAATATCATCCTCAGCAATCAGTGGTGGAAGGCGTCTTCGTTGCCGATGCCGCCGGGACGATCCGCACCGCGCTCATCGACGGCATGCCCGTGCCGGGCGTGCCGGGATCAACGTTCTCATCGCTTGGTTCCCAAGGAACTACGCTCTCAATCCTGGCGCAAGAGGAGCATGACGAGTTGGTGATCAACGCTCGCGAAGTCGTCACGGCGACGCCGTCGACGTCGCGACGCTCCCTGTGGCTGGAACGCAACGGCTCGCTCCAATCACTGGCGACGGAAGGTCTCACGCTGCCAGGTTTAGACGCTGCTGAAATCATCAAAGGGCAGGGGAGCGTCCCTATCTTCAGCCAAGCACAGGTGAATGGTCAGGGACTTGTTGTGTTTGGCGCCGGCATTCTGAGTACGACGCGAGCCGGAACTGGCGTCTGGGCGCTACTGCCGGGGGCAAGCGAAGTGACGCCGATCGCTCTGCCCGGTCAGACGATCACCCTCTCAGACGGATCGGTCGAGACGCTAGGCTCGATTGCCCTGGGCGACGTGAACGATCGCGGCCAAATCATTCTGAAGTCGCGCCGGAACGACGTCGACGTTCTTTTCGTGGTCAATTCGCTCGCTACGCTGAGCGACTTCGACGGCGACGGGAACGTTGATGGAGATGATCTCGCCATTTTGAAGGCAGGCTTCGGCGGAGAGATCCCGACGCTCGCCACAGGCGACGGCAACGGCGACGGCGTCATTGACGGGGCCGATTTCCTTCGCTGGCAGCGCGAGGCGACGATCACGGCGCCGCCCGCGGCCACGGCGGGAGTTCCTGAACCGCCGTCACTAACGCTTCTCGCCGTGGCGGCGCTGGTGGGACATTGTTCGCGGTACCGCCGGCGAGCTGGCGGTTAGACCCGTAGCGATTCGCGTTCCGTGCCCGCGGCATAGCGATGGCGAATCGGCGCCACAACTTCCGCCAGGAATTCATCGACCTGTTCCGCGCTCCGGCCGGTGAGCTTCGACGCGTCAACCGCTTCCGCGAGGTCGACGCCGGCGAATGCTTTGTCGCCCGCCAGCCGTTCTAGCAGGTCGTTCGAGCGGCCATGCTGCTTCACTTCGGCGGCGGCCGCTTGGCTGTGCACGCGGATTCGTTCGTGGAGATCTTGCCGGTCGCCCCCCGCCTGCACGGCAGCCATCAGGATGTTTTCGGTCGCCATGAAGGGCAACTCTTCACGAAGGTTGCGGGCGATTACCTCGGGGTAGACGACCAGCCCCTCGGCGACGTTGCGGTAGAGGAGCAGCACCGCGTCGACGCCCAGGAACGCCTGCGGCAGCACGAGCCGGCGATTCGAACTGTCGTCGAGCGTCCGCTCCATCCACTGCGTGGCGAGCGTATCGCCGGGGTTGGCTTGCAGACTCAGCACGAAGCGGGCGAGGCCGCAGATCCGCTCGCTGCGCATCGGGTTCCGCTTGTAGGCCATCGCCGAGCTGCCGATCTGCTGCTTCTCGAACGGCTCTTCGAGTTCCTTGCGATGGGCGAGGATCCGCAGATCGGTCGCCGCCTTGTGGGCCGACGCGGCAACGCCCGCCAGCACGTCGATCACCTGGGCGTCGATCTTGCGCGGGTAGGTTTGGCCCGTGACGGCGTAGGTCGCTTCGAAACCCATCTTTGCGGCGACGCGGCGTTCGAGTTCGCGGACCTTCGCGTGGTCGCCGTCAAACAGATGGAGGAAACTGGCCTGCGTGCCGGTGGTTCCTTTCGTGCTGCGGGCCTTTAGCTGTTCGATGCGGTGCTCAACTTCGGCGAGGTCGATCGTGAGGTCGTAGCACCAGAGGGCGGCCCGCTTGCCGACCGTCACCGGCTGGGCCGGCTGCAAATGGGTGAACCCGAGCGTCGGCAGATCGCGGTACTTCTCGGCGAACGTCGCGAGCGCATCGATCGTCGCCGCCAGTCGCCGGGCGACGAGTTCGAGCGACTCGCGAATGAGCATCAACTCGGCGTTGCAGTTGACGTACTGGCTCGTGGCGCCGAGGTGAATGATCGGCCGCGCCGTGGGGCACTGATCGCCGTAGGCGTGGATGTGGGCCATCACGTCGTGCCGCAACTCGCGCTCGTACTTGTCGGCCGCGGCGAAGTCAATCGTGTGGATGTGGGTCCGCAGTTCCTCGATCTGCGCCTGCGAGACTGGCAGACCCATCTCCGCTTCGGCCTCGGCGAGCCAGACCCACAGTTGCCGCCAGGTGCTGTGCTTGCGCTGAGCGCTCCACAGTTGGCTCATCTCAGCGGAGGCGTAACGGGTTTCGAGCGGATTTTCGTAGCGATCGTGCGACATGAATCAGAGCGGTGGGATAGAAGTAGCCGCGGGTCAACGACCCGCCGGAGCGGTGCGGGAAACGCTCCATTCTACCCGTCTCGTGCGGGATCTGATACCGCCGCCTAAGTCGCTGAAATACGTAGTTTGACGGACTGACCACTGAGGCACGAAGATCGCGAAGGAGCACAAAGGAAGGCAAGGAAAAGATAGATCACCAACTAGGGGAACGAAGCCCATGCGTAGATTGGCGTTTTCTTTCCCTTCTCACTTCTTGGTGCGTCTTAGCGCCCTTCGTGTCTTCGTGGTTCGCTATTCTCACCGCTCCGGCGGGTCGTTGACCCGGGGCTACATGTTGGTGAGGTCGTCGTCGCCGCCGCTGCCGACGAGTTGGTCAAGGACTGCGCCGATTGCCGCCCGCTGCTCGCGCGTGGCGTCCTTCCGCAGGTAAACGCGGCACATTCGGTGCGACACCGGCAGCTGACGAAAGAGTTGATCGTCATCGAGCCGCCGCGTCGCGCCGGCGGCGGTGTAGAGAAAGTTCTGCCCGGCGGTCGCTTTGCCTTCATGGGGGCGGTAGATATGCCGCGGCAGGTCGATCTGCATTTCGATGTCGGCGATCTCGCTCGGCAGTTTGCTGCGGATGGCATGCTCAACCATCTTCGCATCGCTAAAGATGCTCGTTTGCTCCGAATCGCCGGTTCCGAATGTGAGGTTGCGATCATAAACCGCTTCCCAATCGACTTGCCGTTCGAGCAGCCGTTGCCAACGCTCGCCGAGGGCCCGCTTCGCCACGTTGTCGCTCTTATGCCAGTGGGCGACGTCGACGAGCAGAGACCACTCCGTAAAGGTTTTATAGTCTTCGAGATGCTCCAGCGGATTGCCTGGGAATAGGAGTCCCTTGCTGTCGCGGAACAACCCTTCGAGCGTCTTGTCGATCGCCCGCACCGTGCGATGGAAGTAGACGGCGCGGAACAGCTCACTCTTTGTCTGCATGAACCGCAACAGCGCGTTCAGCCCGCGGTGGTGGATCGTGAGGCCACGCTCGCTGAAGAAGCTGTAACGCAGCAACCGGTCGAGATCGTACGCCTTCATGCTGTAGCCCGACATGAAGGCGTCGCGCAGCACGAAGTCCATGTTGTCGACGGTGTAGAGGCCGCAGAATAAACTTCGCAGCAGCGCGAGCCAGCGCGGATGTTCTTGCCCGTCGTGCTCGGTTGGTCGCGTGATGAGCCACGCGATTTGCTTGGGATCAATCCGTTCGTGCTCGAGCAACTCGCTGTTGGGGCAACGGCGGATGCCGCGGAGCGTTTCGCCGAGTTCGTCGATAATGATGTGGGCGCCGAGCGTTTCGTGCGTGAGCCGCGAACCGTCGGCCTGTCGGAACGCACTCAAAAAATGGGCGTCGAAGAAGTGTCCAAATGGCCCGTGGCCCACGTCGTGCAACAGCGCGGCCAGCCGCATCGTGCATTCGACGAAGCCTCGGCTCGGCACGTCGGGGCAAACTTCCTTGAGGCTCGCGTACAATGCCTCGACCGCGCGGCTGGCCATGTGCATCGTGCCGACCACGTGCTGGAACCGCGTATGCTCGGCCGACGGGTAGACCCACCACGCCGTTTGCAGCTGGTGAATTTGCCGTAGCCGCTGGAGCCAGGGGTGGTCGAGCAACGTCCGCTCGGCCGTTTCGCCCGGTTCGGCGACCGAAATGAACGGGATGTAGCCGTGGATCGGGTCGTGGATCAAACTTTCGCGCTGAATGTGCTTCATGGCCGCCATTGTGCCGGTCGTTCGGCAGCCTTGCAACGCTTGCATTCGTTCGGCGCCGCCATATCGGGCCGCGAGCGGCGAACGGTATATTGAACGGCGTCCACTACGTTAAATGCAATCGAGAGTTTCACGCGATATGAACGAACAGCAACTAAGCGAGACGACCGCCGCTAAGCCGCGAGCGATCAGCCCCGTCATCCCGCTGGCGATTCTCGCCCTCTACTGGGGGGCGTTTCTGACGATCAACTATCTGGAACTCGCGGTCTTCCAGACGTTTCTCTACCGTCTCGCAACGACGCTCGCGCTGGTGATCGTCTTCGCCGGCTGGTGGGTGTTCAATCGCGGGGCGTCGTGGCGTGAAAAGCTCGCCATTCCGCTAGTGGCGATTGCGAGCCTCTTCGCCACCATGGCGATTAGCAGTCCCGAGTTGGAAGCAAAACCGCTCGTCGCGCCAATCATGTTCATCATCGGCGGCGCCGTGACGCTCGCGACGTTGTGGATTGTCGTCACCCGCCACGCGAGCCCCGCCACGCGGCGGTGGGGCTTTATCGCGCTGGCGATCCTCATGTGGTCGCCGCTCGCGCTGATCCGCACCAGCGGCATGAGCGGCGGCGCCCTCCCCGAAATGCACTGGCGCTGGACTCCCACGAGCGAACAGGAATTCTTGGCGTCCCGCCAACAAAAAGCCGCGACCGCCGGTCGCGGCGAACCCTCCACCGATTCAGCGATCAAACCAACTGCCCCACTAGTCGCCAACGAAAACGACTGGACCAACTTCCGCGGCCCCAACCGCGACGCCGTCCTCCACAACATCAAGCTAAACACCGACTGGAAGCAGACGCCGCCAAAAGAACTGTGGCGCCATCGCATCGGTCCCGGCTGGTCGTCGATCACTACCGCCGGCGATCGTCTCTTCACGCAAGAACAACGCGGCGATCTAGAAGCGGTCATCGCGATCGATGCGAAGACCGGCGAAGAGGTCTGGTCGCACGAAGACACGGCGCGCTTCTCCGAAGAACTCGGCGGCGACGGTCCCCGCGCCACGCCGACGTTCGCCGACGGCCGGCTCTACACGCTCGGGGCCACCGGCATTCTCAACTGCTTCGACGCTGCTAACGGCTCACTCATTTGGACTCGCGACATCGCGAAAGATTCTGGCGCGAGAATTCCCGAATGGGGCTTCACGAGTTCGCCGCTTGTGGTCGACGGAAGAGTGATTGTCTTCGCTGGCGGCGCTGAAGATCAAAGCCTGCTAGCTTACGCCGCCGATGACGGCCAACCGGCGTGGAACATCGCCAGCGGCGGGCATAGCTATTCGTCGCCGCAACTCGCATCGTTCGGCGGCGTGCAGCAAGTCCTCTATCTCAGCGATAAGGAATTTACGTCGGCTGATCCAGCGACCGGCAAAAAGATTTGGGGCTTCCCCGCCGGCCAAGTCCGCACCGGCATGCCGGCCACGCAGCCACACCTCATCGGTCCCGACGAAGTGATGATCGCCTTTACCGAAGCGGGCGGCACGATGCTGCTCGAACTCGAACCAGGCGCCGAAGGCGAGGAATGGAAGATCGACCCCAAGTGGCAATCTCGCGATCTGAAGCCTTACTTTAACGACTACGTCCGCTATGAAGACGCAGTCTACGGTTTCGATGGCAACATCTTCGCCTGCATCGATCTCAAAACCGGCAAGCGACACTGGAAGAAAGGCCGTTACGGCGCCGGGCAAGTGCTATTGATTGCCGACCAAGGACTGTTGCTCGTTCTGTCAGAAGAAGGGGAAGCGATCCTCGTTGAAGCAAATCCCGAAGAGCTGAAGGAAGTCGCTCGCTTCCCCGTGCTTGAAGGGAAGACTTGGAACCATCCCACAATCGTCGGTGACCGGCTTTACGTTCGCAACGCCGAGGAGATTGCTTGCTACGAGCTGAAGCTGCAGTAATTCGCGGCGTTCTAGGCCCAAACTTCACTCTGGCGACTTCGCGGCTATCATTCACCGGTGCTTCGGCGCCGCTTCGGTTCCACACCTCGCCCGCAGGCCCCACCGCAATGGCCAATCGCCAGACTCTCGGCGGCGTCATTCACGCCTACCAGCAGTACGACCCCAAGCGGTTTCCCAGCCCGACGCAGCCGCCGCCCGATATGACCTCGGCCGCGTTCGAGCACATGCTCATGTATGGCCAGCGTCGCGAATTGACGCCGGAGCAACTTGCTCGTGCCATCAAGATCGACCCGAGCCAGATCTCCGGCCTCGGTCCCAGCATCGACGCGCTCATCGCGATTCTCAAAGAGCGAAAGCGAAAGATTCTTGAACGCTTCGAGACGAACCGCGTGAGCAAGTCAGCGGAGCGCGCGGTCGCCGAGGAAGCCCAACAACTAAAGCCGCCGAAGAATCTGCGCGAGCGGTTCTACTCGGCGGTGAAGAACGAACAGATCCGCGACCTCGAACGGCTGTGGTACGCAGCGGGGAACGACCAATCGGCATTCGCCCGCGGGCTCGTGTCGCTCATCGAAACGCTGGGCGACAAATACCTCGTCGAGCAACTGGCCGCGAAGTACGAGTTCACCGGCCGCGAGTCGCTTACCGTCCCGCAAGCGCTGCAGGTGAAGGAAGAGCTCGAAAAGATCGACGACCTCATCAAGCAACTCGAAGAGGCCCGCGAGACAGCGCAAATTGGCCTCATCGATATGGAGGCCCTCGCCGAGTTCACCGAGCCGGGCGACGTCGACCAACTCAGTGCGCTGCAGCAGCAGATTCAAGACTATCTTCGCGAGATGGCTGAGCAGCAGGGGCTCGAACAGCGCGGCGGCAGTTTTCAGTTGACGCCGAAGGCGTATCGCATCTTCCAAGCGAAGCTGCTCGAAAAACTCTTCAGCGAGCTGGCTCCTTCGCGCAGCGGCCGGCACCAGAACAACGTCATCGGCGAAGGCGCCGTTGAACTCCAGACGACGAAGCAGTACGAGTTCGGTGACTCCGTGGCGAACATGGATATCACCTCCTCGTTCGTCAACGCCCTGATTCGCAAAGGCCCCGGCACGCCGGTGCGGCTCGATCAGGAAGACATCGAGATCCACCGTACCCGCAACACGCCGAAGTGCGCCACCTGCGTGCTGATGGATATGAGCGGCTCGATGCGCTACGACGTGCAGTACATCAACGTCAAGCGGATGGCGCTCGCGCTCGAAGGCCTCATCCGCGGCGAGTACCCGGGCGATTACCTCCAGTTCATCGAGATGTATAGCTTCGCCAAGCCGGTGCCGCGCGGCAAACTGATCGAACTGATGCCCAAACCGGTGACGGTGCACGACCCGATCGTTCGACTCCGCGCCGACATGAGCCGCGACGACGTGAGCGAGCACCAAGTGCCGCCCCACTTCACGAACATTCAGCACGCCCTGTCGACCGCGCGGCGGATGCTCTCGACGCAAGATACGCCCAATCGGCAAATCGTCCTGATTACCGACGGGCTGCCGACCGCTCACTTCGAGCAGCAGATGCTGTATCTGCTTTATCCGCCCGATCCCCGGACCGAAGAGGCGACGCTCCGCGAGGGGCAGCTCTGCCGACGCGACGGGATCACGATCAATATGTTTCTGATGCCGAGTTGGTCGCAGACGGAAGAGGACGTGCGTTTCGCCTACCGTCTTGCCGAGTCGACGAAGGGCCGCGTCTTCTTCACGGCAGGGCGTGATCTCGACCGGTATGTGGTGTGGGATTACCTCAGCCGGCGGCGGGATATTGTGAGCTGATCGCCTAGGTTCTCCATTCGATTGTGGGAGGGGGCTCCGACCCCGAAAACGCTCTGCGACTGTAACCGCCACGCCGTGGTAACCGTTATCTGCGTCGGAGACGCCTCCCACACAATTTGTTAACTAGCACTTCGTCCACCCGCCGCGGCGGGTGGCTCGGATTGCTCCCGGCCAACAACTTCCCGCCATGCCTCCCCTCTCGATTCTCGATCTTGCCTTCATCCCCGCCGGTTCGACTGCCGCCGTCGCGCTGCAGCGTTCGCTCGACCTGGCCCAGCATGCCGAACTTTGGGGCTACCGCCGCTTCTGGCTGGCCGAGCATCACAACATGGTCGGCATCGCGAGCGCCGCGACCGCCGTCGCCATTGGGCACGTCGCCGCCGGCACGCAGACGATCCGCGTCGGGGCCGGGGGCGTCATGCTGCCCAACCATTCGCCGATGGTGATTGCCGAGCAGTTCGGCACGCTCGAGTCGCTCTTCCCTGGCCGCATCGACCTCGGTCTCGGTCGCGCGCCGGGAACCGATCAACTGACGCTGCGTGCGTTGCGTCGCGATATCAACGCAGCGGACACGTTCCCGCAAGACGTGCTGGAACTGCAACAATTCTTCGCGCAACCCGAGCCCAACCAGCGGATTCGCGCTGTCCCCGGCGCCGGGCTCGAAGTGCCGCTGTGGATTCTCGGTTCCAGCCTGTTCGGCGCCCGCCTCGCGGCGATGCTCGGCCTGCCGTACGCGTTTGCCTCGCACTTCGCTCCGGCGGCGCTCACCGACGCTGTGAAGATTTATCGCGCCGAATTCAAGCCGTCGAAGCAACTGCAAGAACCGTACGTGATGGCCGGCGTCAACGTCGTCGCGGCCGAAAGCGAAGCCGACGCCCGCCGCCACTTTACGAGCATCCAGCAGCAGTTCACCAACCTCCTCCGCGGCACGCCAGGCCAACTGCCGCCGCCGATCGACGACATCGACGCCTACTGGTCGCCGGAAGAAGAACTGCGCGCGGCGACGATGCTGTCATGCTCATTCGTGGGCACGGCGAACCAAGTCCGCGAGCAGCTCGAAAGGTTTGCGGTGCAGCACACGCTCGACGAACTCATCGTCGCCTCCGCCATCTACGACCACGCCGCCAGACTCCGCAGCTACGAGCTCCTCTCCCAGTAGCCGCGGGGCAACGCCCCCGCCGGAGCGTTTTTAAAAGTAGTCACCCCCGCTGCAGAGGTACGATCAATCGCCATCCCCATCACTGCTCTTATCTTGAAAGCTCTCGATCGCGCCGTTCGCTTCTGCTCGAACAAACGCGTCGTCGTCCGCAAGGAACGGTTTGATTTGAGGAATCGCTTCTCGGCCGCTGATCGCTGCAAGTGCCGAGACCGCGCCGCCGCGTACGTACGGGTTGCGATCGTGCAGGCAGGCCGTGACCTGCGGCAATGCGCGCGACGCGACAGGGCCCAGTTCGCCTAGCGCAAAGAGCAGGTCACTAACGCGCATTGAATCTTCGTCGACTGGCCGGTCATCGAGCGTTTTGATCAAAAAATCTAATCCCGTCGAATCGGCCCCTTCGATTCGCGCGAGTGCCAGCGCGGCTTCTTGCTGCACTCGCGAGTCGTCGTCTTCTCGCATCATCCGCAGCAACGACGGCGTCGCCGACTTGGCTTTGGGACCGATCATTCCCAGCGCGGAGGCCGCGCCTTGCCGCACTGGCCGACTATCGAGTGCGTGGTCGCTAATAGCCACATAGTAAGGCGCGTCGTCTCCGAGCAACGCAACCAATTGGTCGACGGCGGGCAGTGAGTCGGCGCCGAGCTCTCCGAGTAGTTTCGCCGCGTGGGCTCGCATGCCGGGCAATTCGTCTTTGAGCCGCGCCGTAAGGTACGCAACGGCGTCGGCGTTTTGTTCCCGAAGCGTTGCCCACGCCACGAGCGCCGCGTACCGGATCGATTCCGTTTCGTGAGTTTCGACCAGTTTCTCAAGTCGGGGGACCGCTTCCGGCGCTGGACCGCCGATCTTTCGAAGCGTTTCCAAGACGCTGTGCAGTTTGGCCTCGTTCGCAGCCGCGTTCAACTGCGCTACGAGTGCTGAAGTCGCCGGCTTGCCAATCTTGACTAGCGACTCTGAGGCCGCGACGCCGACCGTCCGGCGTGGGGCGAAGGAAGGATGGCCATCGCCCACATATTCCCTGTCGTCGAGCACAGTGATGAGAGCGGGGACGACGACTTCCGCCTCCGCGGCACGCTCTCCGAGCGCCTCCGCCGCCTGCAGTCGCTCGCCAACGTCGCTCGATTTGAGCTGCGTAAGGAGCGTGTCGGTCACGACAGGCTCAGTGGCTGAACCAGTCGCGCTGCCGACAAGTGCGGCCAATGCCAGAACTGCTCGAATGTAAGCCACCCAGGATCGCATGCTCAGGTTCTCGGGTGACTCGATCCTAACGCCTCGCGGCGCCAGGTTCAAAGTGAGCCGCGCTCGAGCCTGGAAGTCGCGCTCGAACCTAGGGCGTTTCTCTATCCTTCAAGTTGACGGTAGTCGTCTCGCCGGACTTTACTTCGACAGGTTGCCGATGGATCACCTCGATGTCGTAGCCATCGGTCTGTCGGGCAGGGGCGATTGGCTTGCGGATATAAACCTGCAGCTCGTACTTGCCGGGCGGCGCGTTGCCGATCTCGTACGACTTGCCGTCTGGCGAGATCTCTCCGCTAATGATGTCGTCGCGGCCGCTGATCGCCACATCGTTGAGGCGCGGGTAGGCCGCTGGATCGATCGTGCCCGCAACCGTCCCGGTCGCCGTGGCGGTGAAGGTCGTTCGCTGTTGAGTCGCGTCGAACGGGCTTTTCGCTCCGCCCAGCCGCGTTTGTGCGACTCCCGGTCCCCAATAGACTAACTCGACGTCGCGGGCGGGGAGGACGTCGCGAAACTCGAAATTCCCCTGAGCATCAGTCACCGCCGTGAGGAATTGCTTCGCATCGGCTTGGTCAGCGAGTTGACCGGTGCGAATCATCGTCCAATTGAAGGGGAACGGATCGTCTCGCCGCCCGTCGCGGATTCGATCGGACATGATCAAGCGCACTTCAACGCCGGCGATGCCTTGGCCGGCGTTGTCGACCAACTTGCCGGCGTACGTTCTAAGTTGGCTCTTGTCGATTGGCTTGAGCGAGAACTCGACTGGCTCCGCAACGTCGGCGGCCGCCGCGACGACGCGCCGGACGACTTGCCGCTGATACCCAGTGGCGTCGACCGTTACTTGCAGCGGCATCCCGCGGGTGAAATTCCCCACTTCGAACTCGCCCTGGTCGGAAACAAAGGTCTCGCCGCCGCCGACGGCGGGACCCATCAACGTGCCGTTGGGATCCTCTGGGGTGCGGTCGGGCGAGAACGTGACGTGGACGATGAACTTTTTAATGCTTTCGCCGGTGACGGCGTCGACGGCCCGGCCGCGGACAACTCCCTGCGAGGCGAACTTGATGACGATCTCTTCGTCGCGATCGAGCGGCAAGGCCTCGTCATTGATCGGCGAGAAGCCTTGCTTGCGCAAGTTAAACCGGGCGCCTGCGGGGAGCGTGTCGAATACAAAACGACCGTCGTCGGCGGTGACGACCAAACTGCCGTCGTCGCGCCCCGCCATGCCGAAGCGGCCCCCTTGCTCGACGTAAACGCCGGAGATGGGCGCGCCTTGTTCGTCGACGACGCGCCCTACCAGGCGATGCCCTAGCGATAGTTTCACGTCGACGACGGTTGGCTTGTCGTGCGAGCCGGGGGAAAACTCAACGATCCCCGGCGCGTAACCTGGCAGCTTGAAGATCGCGACGTGCCCTTGCGATCCTTCGAAAACGTCGTCGAGTCGGTAGCGGCCCTCGGCGTCGGTGGTCGTTTCGCGGAGGTCGCGAGAGGAGTTGCCGCTATTGGTGATTTTAACTCCCGCCAATGGTTTGCCGGCGTTATCGACGACCTGTCCCGTGATCGAGCCGCCGTCGGGGCGCTTCAGCAGCGTAAAGTTGCCCTCCTGCGTTTCTCCTGCTGTCACCAACGGCGACATATCGAGGCGCAGATCGCTGTACCCGGTCTTGTCGAGGTACAGTTTCAATCCGCTCAGCGGCAGATTCGCAAAGCGATATTTTCCAGCGTCATCTGTTTTTAGATACTCGATCTGCGGGCCGCGATGATCGCCGGGGAAGACGCTAATCCCCACCCCTGCGAGCGGTTGCTGCTGTTCGTCGGCCACGACGCCCGACAATTCAAAACCGGGATCGAGCGCGATCGTTACCGGCGTTTGCCCGACTCCTTGCAATTGAATTGCTTCGTTGCCCTCAGCATAGCCTTTCGCGAAGACTTCCAGCGTCCAAGTTTCGTTGGTCAGTCCGCGAATAGTGGCGATGCCCTCGGAGTCGGTATGGTAGTCGCGCGGGATGTCGGCCCAGGTGAGTAGCACCATGGCGTCCTTGAGCGGTGCTTGAGTCGCGCGGTCGATCACCTGCACTTGCAAGCCGGGGGCCGGTCGCATGCGTAGTTCGACCGCTTCGTCGCCAGCGTTCACCTGTTGGCCCTTGTAGAGCGACGTGCGCGAGGCTGTGTCATCTTTCAAGGCGATGATTTGCAGCTTGCCGGTCGGCAACTCGTCGATGCTAAAACGCCCTTCACCGTTGGTTATCGCCGTTTTCGTATCGTATCTAGTCCGCCCTTTGTTCCAGCCAGAAAGGCGAACTTCGGCGCCGGCCACTGGCTGGCCGTCGGCGTCGTTGACCACTCGGCCCGCGACGTGCGGCGAAGTCGCAGGCGGGGTCTGCGCTGGCTGCTCAGCTTTTTCCTCCTCGGCCTTCGGTGAGGTTGTTTCGCTGACTGCTGCTGGCTTTGGGGCGTCGGTCGGCGGTGTATCGGCGCCATCCGCCGGCGAGGGGCCGAGCATCGCCGTTATTGCGATGAGCGGGGCCGCTAAGGCGCCCAGCACGATCGTGCGGCCCCTTCCAAAGCGCTGCGCGAGAGGGCGCGTCTCGTCGATGATCGCGATAATCCGCTCCTCGACTTGCGCTTGCCGGGCCATTGCGACGAATGGCGCACAGACCCAGCCGCCCCCCGCCAGTCGACTCGCTATGGTCAGCAACGTTTGGGCGTAAGCATGCCGATCTCGATGCTCGCGCAGCACTTCGTCGTCGCAGGCTTGCTCCGCAAGGCTGGCTAGCTTGCGACGTAGGAACCAGGCCAACGGATTGAACCAGTAGAGCGCCGAATTGACGTGCGCCGCGAGGGCGATCAGCGCGTCGCGACGATTCGAATGGATCGTCTCGTGTGCGACGACCAAACGCAGCGTTTCGTCATCCCAGGTACTCCAGTCCCGCGGCAAGAGAATGGCCGAACGCCAGAAGCCGACAGTGACTGGAACTCGCACGTCGGGCGACTCAAGCACGGTTGCAGGGCAGGGGGTTGAGAACGCACGGATCCGTGACTCGGCGTCCAACGAGCGTCCTCGACGGACTAACCGGCGCGCCATCGCCAAGCCGAGAATTAATCGACCGATGCGGCTGGTGGCGACGATCGCGTAGAGCATCGCGAGCAGGCCGCTCCATGTCATCGGTGCGCGCTTGACGTCACGAGTTGCCGTTGCAATCGGACGAGCGTGCTCAGCGCTAGATGGCGCCTCATCGGAGGCGCCAACAGCTGCGGCGGAAGCACTCGCGACGTCGTCGTTTGCTGTCGCCGGATACGGAACGTCGATCGCGGCGACCGGCGTCGCGGCGGTTGTTGCTGCTTGCTGCCATGCGCTCGTGCTCGAGGTGTACGCCGTTTCTGTCGGCAACCAAACGGGCGCTGAGAGTCGTGGCAACGCAGCGGTGAACAGCGGCATTCCGAGCATCGCCGCCAACATCAACGTCCAGACGTGGTGGCGTGCGTTCGCATCCCTTGTACGCGTGACCTTGAGGCCGGCCCAAGCGATTGCCGCCACCAGCAACGACTTGAGCGTTACGTCAACGAGAAACCAGCAGAACTCGATCGAGCTAGCGGCAACCATGGCGGCCTCGGGAATGTGAAAAGGAGAAACGAACGCTTCAACCTCGACGCTTGCTGTCCGCGATCTTCTGCGCAAGTTGCGCGAGCTTCTTCGGTGAAATCACGGCCCCGTCGACCATGCCAACCAGCAAATTCTCGACAGAGCCCTGGCAAAATTGGTCGATGACCTTCCGCACGGCGGCGGCGGCGACGGTTTGCGCGGGCGCCGTTGGCGAGTAGCGATACGTCCGCCCCTCGATCGAATGTTGGGCGTATCCCTTCGCCTCAAGCCTGCGCAGGACCGTGCGAATGGTCGAATCTTTCAAGCTGTGGCCCGGCTCTAAAGCGAGCCGCACTTCCTCGGCAGTCGCCGCTTGGCGCTGCCAGATCACTTGCAGAATGGCGTTTTCCAACGCACTGAGCGGCGGTTTGCCGATTTTAGCCATAGGGATCGCTCTCCGTGACGCGGTGTAGCGTTACATTTTGTAACATATTGCGCTCCGCCGTCAAGAGCGGCAGGCAAGCAACGTGTTACAAGTTTTTAGCGCAGCTCCTATTCAGCCTGCGCCACTCCATGCCGCGATTGCTGTACAATCAATCTCGACCGCCTTCTCAAAAAAACTATTTCAACGACGCATTAGGATCAAACCTCATGTCGCAGTCTGACTCTTCTCTCAATCGTCGCGCGTTCACGAAGCAAGCTGCAGCGGGCTCGCTGGCCGCCTTGGCCGCACCCGCCATTCTTTCCGCCGCGAAGACCGATTCAAAACGCCCCATCGTCGGCGTCGGCGAACACCAATACGAAGTCGATCACCAGTGGGCGAAGCTGCCGGAGAAGTTCACCTGGCAGACGACCCACAACGTCGCCGTCGGCAGCGACGGGTCGGTTTACGTCATCCACGAAGGTCGCGCGAATCAGCCGGAGCATCCTGCGATCTTCGTCTTCGACCCCCAAGGAAACTACATCCGTTCATTCGGAAGCCAGTTCCAAGGGGGCGGCCACGGCCTCGATCTTCGCAAAGAGGGGAACGACGAGTTCGTCTACGCCACGGCGTACCATGCGAAGCGATCGTTCGCCAAGCTGACGCCGGAGGGCGAAACGGTGTGGCATAAATTTGCGCCGATGGAATCGAAGCGTTATGCCGAGGGCGAAGACAAACCGCCGGTAAAAGACAACCCGTGGGGCCGCGATCGATTCCTGCCCACGAACTTTGCGTTCTTGCCGGACGGCGGCTTTTACCTTGCCGATGGATATGGCGGCTACTGCATGCATCGCTACGACGCCGACGGCAACTGGAAGAGCAGCTTCGGCAAAGTTTCCGACGGGGCGAAGCCGGCTGACGGCACGTTCAACACGCCGCACGGCGTTTGGATCGACGCTCGCGGCGCGGAACCGCTCGTCGTCGTCGCCGATCGCGCGAATGCGCGGCTGCAGTGGTTCACGCTCGATGGCGAACATCGCCGCACGCAAGACGGCTTTCTCCTGCCGGCGAACGTCGATTCGCAAGGCGAACTATTGCTAGTTCCTGATCTCGTCGGCCGCGTGACGCTGCTCGATGGCAAGAACGAAGTGATTGCCCACCTCGGCGACGACAGCGAGCGGATGAAGGCCGACGCCAAGCATGCCATCCGCGGCGATGAATCGCAGTGGCTCGACGGCAAATTTGTCCATCCTCACGACGCCTGCTTCGACGCCGACGGCAACATCTACGTCGCCGAGTGGGTCGGCAGCGGGCGGGTGAGCAAGCTGACGAAAGTTTCGTAACGGCTGCAAACGCTGCTCACTTCCGATCGGCGCGGCCATCTGGTCCGAAATATAATCGCATTTCGCATCGCGAATGTGTAATATGGCTGGCTGCTGAGATCTGTTACCACAACGATCGCGGGAGCGTGCGCCGCATGAAATCTACCCACATCTTGCTTGCGTTGGTTGCTCTTTCAGTGATTGCGACGCCGGCCTCCGCGCAGCAGGAAGTCCGCTTAAAGTCGGGCGGCGTGCTGCTCGGTTCCGCCACCATCGACGGCGAGCACGCGATCGTTCTAGTGGGCGATTCGACGTTGAAGGTGCCGCTCGCCAATGTGGCGGAGATTTCCGCGGTGGCGAAGGCCGACCAGCCGCAGCCGCGGCGCATGCTGCTCACTGCGCTCGAGTCGCGAATCCTCAACGGCGCTAGCAAGGAAGTCGTCGGCATTTTGGCCGAGGCTTCTAGGCTCTCGCCGGAGGATCCGCAGATTGCCTTTTGGTATGCCACGAGTCTGCTCGACGCCGGTTACGGCAAAGCGGCTCACGAGGCGCTTCAGTCGAACCTCGCGGCGATTCGCAAAGCGTATCCCGGCGCCGCGGATCAGTTGGCGTCCCGCGTCGAGCAGCGCCTCGCCATCGAGAAGCTGCCCGGCGATTTAGTTCAGCGGCTCGACCATCTTGCTGCGCATGGGCGGCAGCGCGAGTCGGGCGGCAGTCGAGATCAGCGCGCCTGCTATGCGGTGTTCCGCGTCGTCGATCAGCGCGGCGCACCGGTGCAAGTCACTCGCCAAGCAATCCAGGCAAGCGGCAACGACGAACAGCTCGAACCCTTTTCCGGCGGTTACTACTTGTTCAGCTTTTTTCAATATTCAAACAATCATCACGAGCCCTGTCTGTTGAATATTCGCGACATTGGCGTTCGCCAGGAGACATTGCAATTGCGCATCGGCGAGTCGGCATATCGATTGCCGCAGGAGATCGCCGTTCACCGCTTTGACGAGAGCGACAAGCGTCAACTCCTGGTTAAAGCAGTAGGCCGTGACGGCAAGCCGTTGAAAGGAGCGCGAGTCGTCCTGACTCCGCTCAGTTCCAACGGCAACGTCAGCGACCAGGAGCTTGATTTCAAAGCCAATGCAAAGGGAGAAGCGAGCGTCCAAGCCTTCCCCGGCTCGTACCAAGTTCGCGTCGAGCGTCCTGGGTTCGTCTCCGTTGCGGAAAACGTTCAAATCCGGAATGAAGACGATTCCCAGCAGCAAGAATTCAAGCTCTATCCGCAGATTGCCGCCGCGGCAGACGTCGAATGGCGTTGGCTGTCGATGGTTGGCGGCGAGACGCTGCAAGGCGAAGTCAGAGCGGCGTTTTCCACCATTTCCGGTATGCAGCAACAGTTTCCTTTCCCCATTCGTTTTGAGCAGGAAGCAGACTCCCTCTTCATTCACATGATGGGTCCGCAGATGGGGAGTTGGAACGGCCGTCCGCATAGCCGCATTCCGTCGATTAAGGAAATGGTCGTCGAAACAGACAACGACCAACCCGCCGATAGAGAGGCCCAGCAGAAGGCGTTTGATGCGCTCGATCTCAAGAAACTGAGCGACTCGTCGGCCAAGTTTAAAGAGATTGAGTTCAATCAGGGACGCACCAGCACTCGGGCGCCGATTGAGATCGGGAAAATCTACGTCGTGACCGTTACCACGATCAACCATCAACGTGGCCAGCCGGGAGAGTTGGCGTTCAAGGTTTGGGTCGATCGAGACACCAGCGTGCGAAGCGAAGGGGCCGCGCGAGGCGAAGACAGCCCCTTCAGCGGGTTCTAGGCGAGAAGGGTTGCCGGCGGCGGTGATTTCCGGGCCTTTGGCGCCCGCTCGACAGCCGCCCGGCAAACCCTAAAATGGCGGGTTCTACGCATCTCGAAACAGATCGCTAAGCGAACCAACCCACCGTCCATCCAAAAGGACCCCGCCATGAGCACGATTGTTGACATCCGCGGCCGCCAAATCCTCGATTCCCGCGGCAACCCGACCGTGGAGGTCGACGTCACCCTGTCGGACGGCACCACCGGCACCGCCGCCGTGCCGAGCGGCGCCAGCACCGGCGCCCACGAAGCCAACGAACTTCGCGACGGCGATAAGGGCAAGTGGGTCGGCAAGGGCGTCTCGAAGGCCGTTGCCAACGTCAACGACAAGATCGCCGACGAGCTGATCGGCATGGACGCGATGGACCAGATCGCGGTCGATCGCCGCATGATCGATCTCGACGGTACGCCGAACAAGAAGGAACTCGGCGCCAACGCGATCCTCGGCGTCTCGCTCGCAGTCGCCCACGCCGCGGCCCGCTACTGCGAGTTGCCGCTGTTCCGCTACCTCGGCGGTTCGAACGCCCGCGTCCTGCCGGCGCCGATGATGAACATCCTCAACGGCGGCCAGCATGCCGACAACTCGGTCGACGTCCAAGAGTTCATGGTGATGCCGCTCGGGTTCGACAACTTCAGCGAAGCTCTTCGCTGCGGCGTCGAGATCTTCCACAACCTGAAAAAGGTGCTCCACGATAAGAAGCTGAACACCTCCGTCGGCGATGAAGGCGGCTTCGCTCCCGATCTGGCTGCCAACGGCGATGCGTTCGGCATCATCCTGAGCGCCATCGAGAAGGCTGGCTACAAGCCGGGCGAGCAAGTCTGGCTCGCGCTCGACGTCGCCAGCACCGAATTCTACGACACGAAGAAGAAGGTCTACACGATCGACGGCAAGGAACTCGACTCGGCCGCCATGGTCGACCTGCTCGCCGGTTGGGCCGAGAAGTACCCGATCTGCTCGATCGAAGACGGCTGTGCCGAAGACGACTGGGCCGGTTGGAAGCTGCTGACCGAGAAGCTCGGCGACCGTTGCCAACTGGTCGGCGACGACCTGTTCGTCACCAACGTCGAGCGTCTTCAGAAGGGCATCGACGAAGGGATCGCGAACAGCATCCTGATCAAGGTGAACCAAATCGGCACGCTCACCGAGACGATCGACGCGATCAACCTCGCCCACCGCAACGGCTACTCGAGCATCTCGAGCCATCGCAGCGGCGAGACCGAAGACGCGACGATCGCCGACCTGGCCGTCGGTTTGGCCACCGGCCAGATCAAGACCGGCTCGGCAAGCCGCAGCGACCGGATGGCGAAGTACAACCAGCTGCTCCGCATCGAAGAGATGCTGGGCGATGGCGCCATCTACGGCGGTCCGCTGTTCAAGAAGAAGTAGTCCTGCTTCACCGCTGAATCACGGAGGGTCGATGCGTGAAGCCATCAAAGTGCTGAGCGTCGTGGTGCTTGCCATCGCGGTGATCGTTACCGCTTTGGCGTGGATCGATGATCGACCTAATCAAACGACGTGGCTGCTGCGGACGATTCCCATCGCCGTGGCCGTCGCGTCGGTGATCGTGTTTTTGTCGATGCATTTTAAGAAGGATTTAGCCCCCGATCTGCTGCATCGGAATTTCGGCGGTTACTTCGAACGTGATGGATTTTGCTTCGTGGTTTTCCCAGATGCGGAGGATGGTCGTTGCATCCTCCGCATCTTTTTTCAAAATCGGTTCGAGCGTGAGTGCGAGGCGAGGATTGCCCTACGGCCATCGAAACTTGTTGGCTTCAAAGGTCCGCCAATTCTTAAGATTGCCGTCGCATGTCCAGGGGCTGCGTTCGGCGTTGTGGAGCGGGCCGTCGCTCTGCCGGAGGAACTGCAAGGACGACTCGTCAGCTTGGACGTCGGCGCAGATACGACCTATCCGCACGGCAAGGGGGCGATGGTCCGTTTCAGAGATGCACTCGTGCTGCGCAGCGACGTCAACTTCGTGGACAATTTCGCAACGGCGACGTCAATCGTGGGACTGGTCACCGGTAGGATCACCTTTCACCGTCCCGCGCATGTGAAGGCGAGGATGCCTCGCGACGTCGCGACGCTGCTGGCCGATGACGAGCAGCAGCGAATGGAGATTCTCTGGCAGCCCGGTTCTCCCGCTGCCGAGGCCGTGGCGACCGGCCCCGCCAATCTGAGCTGACCCGCTGCTCAATCAACATCCAAGGCGATCTTCGCGTGAACGCATCAAGCAAGCCGCCGATCACGGATTCGCCATGGCTGTGGTTCTCGCTGTTCACGGCCGTGGGCTTGGCGGCGCTGCTCGCCACCGGCGGCAAGTTCGGCAAGCGGCAGGCGAGCATTGAGAACAAGTACCAAGCCCGCACGGCGATTGCGAGCGGATCGCTGGAGATCAAGGCAGACGGCGACGGCGAGAAGCGGGCCGTGGGCACGCCGAACTATTCGACGCCCGACAACCCGGTGATTCCGATCTGGCCGCTGGAGATCTTGCTGGCGGTGATGTTCACCGGCTCGCTCACCATGCTGTTACGTGAGCGATTTCGTCGATTGAATAATGGACAGGATAACAGGATGTCATAGATCGACAGGACAAGGCGATGCGACGCTTAGATAACATCCTGTCGATCGAATCAATCTTGTGATCCTGTCCAGTCTTCCTCAAAAGTCTTCGCCATTGCGTAGCGCCTCGGCAAAGTTGCCCCCTTCGCTCAGCACCTGCTGGGCGAGCATTTTGCGAATGTGATCGCCGCCGATGCCGTTCTGGTCGAACGCTTGCAGGTAGTAGTAGAAGTCGAGCCGTACCACTTGCTCTTCCTCAGGATGCGTCGCATTCCATCGGCGGACGAAGTACTCGGCCATGGGTTGCCGGTAGGGCGTGCAATTGTCGGAGCAGATCCGCAGGTGGAGTTTCCGCCAGCGATGGTTGGCGAACTGCCGCGATGAGAGCGCGGGCTTGTGGTCAAGGATCTCGCTGCCGCCGCTGAGCAGATCGACCGACTCGCCATTCTTCAGACGTGCCTGATACACGAACCAGCGGTCTTCACGCGGCGGCCGGCCGAAGACGCCCCAGTTTTGCCGCAAGTTCGTCAAATGAGCAGCAGCCCGCATTCCCCAGTCGAATTTGTTCATCGATCGAGGCGAAATCTCGCTGGTGACGTTCCAGTAGATTGTCACGAAGAGCAGCGCCAGCACGCCGGCCGAACCGGCCCAACGAAGTTTTCCTCGCGTCGGTAAAGCCTGAGCGGCGCAATCGACCGGAGCCAGTGAATCGAGGCGGAATCTGCTCCAACGATTCCAAAAATCGCTGGGCAGCATCCCCATCCACACGGCAATCGCCGCGTACGAAAACAGACCGACCGTCATCGTCACGGCAATGCCGACGTGCAGCAGCACGAAGCCGATGATCGCAATCATCCGCAGCCGAGTCGTTTGCCAGGGGATGAACAGTAGCAACGGCCCAAGAAGTTCAAACCAGACCGTCGCCCGGCTGAAGAATAGCGTCAGGGCAGGGTAGTCGCTCAGCGCCGCCCCCAGCGGCAGGCCATAGAGCCCAAACTTAAATACATTCCCCAGGGCATCTTCCTGCAGCCAAGCATCGTTCCACTTCGCCCACCCCGCGAACCAATAAACGAGTGCTAACTGCACGATAAGCGCAAATGCCGCCGCCGAGAAAAACGGATTTCGGTAACGACTCAACAATGAAGCGTCAGGCGAGCCTGAGGGTTTATCCCTCTGGTCTTTACCCCTACGGTACGAATCCAACGACCAAACCGCCCCCAGAGGCAAGAACATCCCCCAAAACAACGCCACCCGCAGCAGCGTATCGCCCGCATTCAGCACCAGCGGCATCCGCACCTGCACCGACGACAGCAGAATCCACGAACCAACCACCGCCAACCGCGTTTGCCAGCCAACAAGCAGCGCGACCGCCAGCAGGGCCGCAATCACAAACAGCGTCGCCTGCCACGCGTCGGAACCGCTCAATAGATGCAGCGACCAAGCCGGAACCCGTTGCAGGCTGCGCACCATCTCCACGGGCGCCATGCCGCTGGAGGAATACATCGCGCCGAAGTCGCTGAACCGGATCGCCAAGTCGGTGAGTACGACGCTGGCGAGGCCAACGCGCATGACGGCGAGCGACCGGAGGTCGAGACTAAAGACGTCGCGGAAGGCTTCGCGTGCTGCTCGCATCGTAACTTCATTCTATTCGGTTGCCGGCAGTTTGATTTTGCGGCAGCGTCCGTTTCGGGACGAAAGATGTGGCGGCGGCTGGCCAATCGTCCTATCATCGGTAAGGGCCGCACGATGCGACGAATGAATGCGATCGCACCGTCCGCTGCGGCGAGGAATCAGGAGGCGAGGCGATGACGTTCTTCACCGAAAACGAGTTGGGAATCGCGGTTATTGGCGGGCTGGCGATTACGTTGACGCTGATCTTTTTCATGACGCGGCGGAGCGGCGAATCGCTGGGCGCGTTCGCGGCGGCCGTCGGGGCTACGATCGGGTTGCTGGCGATCGAATGGTTTGTTCAGACCGACCGCGAGCAAGTTGCCGCCGCCGTCCATGGCATTTATGCCGCGATCGACCGGAATGACGTCGACGGCGTTTTGGCGCTGATCGACCCTGGTGCTACTCAGATTCGCGCTGATGCCCAGGCGGTCATGCCGCAGTACAAGGTGGAGAGCGCCGGCAGCGGTCGGAACATCGAAGTCACGTTGAATGAAGCGGCCAGCCCGATGACGGCAACGTCCTCGTCGAGGGCGTTTGTCAATGGAACTCACGCTCAGGCTGGTCACATTCCCTACGTCAACCAACGAGTTGACCTCGAATGGGTGAAAAGCGGCGACGGCTGGTTGGTGACAGGCTACACCGCGTACCACGACGGCAAACCAATCAACGTTCGCGCGAGTGTCAACGCGAATCGTCCGGTGCCGTGAATCGAGAGAGCTGAACCGCGCTGTTCGTTTGTGGGAGTTGGCTCCGACCCCGCTGCCGCGCTCCACTCCCGCAATTTTGCGGTCGGCGGTACGTCATCGGCGTCGGAGACGCCTCCCACAGAACCGTCACGGTAACCATCCTCAATCGTGATGCCCGCCGCCATGGTGGCCGCCGTTGCCGAAATCTTGAGCTGGCGTGTCGTAGTAAAACTCACGATTCGGCGTGCGGTACTGCGGTTCGCGGTAGCCGTCGGCGCCATCGGGGTCGAGCCGGCCAGCATCCGGCACGCCATAGCCCGGGCCGTACCCGTAGCCATACCCAGCGCCGCCGGGACCAGCCCACGGCGGCACGCCGCCCGGACCATAACCTCCGCCTCCGCCCGGTCCATACCCGCCGCCGCCGTAACCCCCGCCGGCATAGCCACCGCCTCCGTAACCGCCAGCGCCGCGGTATCCCCCGCCGCCGCCAAACCAGCCGCCGTATCCCGGGATGTACATCTGGCTCTGGCCGCCGGCGATCGTTGAACCGCGCCACGCGTCATGAAAACGTTCCCACTCGGCGTCCATCCCGCCGCGGCCGTTGCCGAAGCTGGTAACGCGATAGATCGTATCGACCGAGCCGTCGCCGCCGCGGAGGATGATCCGATTGCGCGAGTAACCGCTCGTCACTTGGCGCGGATCGCCCAGCGGTTCAATCGGCGGCTTCATCGCGTATTGTGCGACGCGAGCCCCAGTGGCCGGATCATGGGTGAACCGGCTCGGCATGAAGATCCAGCTATCTTGCGCGGGCGGGCATGCGGGTGGCGCTGGCGGCGTCCGCAACGGCGTCACGGCACAGTTGTCGGGAGCGGCCGCATCAGCGCGGTTGAACAACATCACGGCGAGCACCGCCGCGGCGAGGATCAACTTCCACGCGAATGTGGGAATGCCGAACAGTGAATTGGAGTCGGAGCGATTCATGGCACGTCAAGGAAGCGAAGTCTTGGGGGACGAGGCGTTCGCTTCCGTGCGGCTTGTAGGAGAAGGCTGCCGGCTTTCAGCGTCGGCGGCTGCCAGACCTTGGTGCATTCGCGGCGTGCGAGCACCCGTCTGGCAAGGCAGCCGGCGGCCAAGAGCCGATAGCCCCCTCCCAGTTCTCTCCGTATCTCTCTCACTCCATGCTAATCAGCGCGGAGCGTTGTTCAGAAAAGCGTTATTCCGACAGTCCGTCGGTTGGCGAGACGCCGCCAAAGCCAGCGGCCCGTTCGCGTAGATCGAGCGGATTGCCGGCGTCGTCGCGGCCACCCTCGGGTTCGCCGGGGGCGGGTTCAGCGGCCGGTGCCGCTGCGGCGGGGGCAGTTGCAGGATCGGCCGGAGGCGGGCTGATTTGAGTGGTCGGCGGGACGTAGGCTGGTTCTTCTGGTTCGAGGCTGCCGCCGAGTTGTGCGATGGCTTGTTGCGGCGTCGTACCGGCTGCCACTTTCGAACGCGGGCTGCCCGGGACGAGGCGAATCTGCAGGCCGATTTCGCCTTGTTCCGGCACGTAGCAATACTCTTCATCCTCCGGAATCTTCGGCAGTGGTTGCCCGTTGAGCGCGAGAGCGACGACGTCCTTCATGAACGATTCTTGCGTCTTGGGGAACTCGAAGTCGTGTTGCGGATTATAGAGCTGATTCGCATGATCGATGGCGACGATCATCATTTCATGCTTCGCATAGAAGCCGGCGGCGGCAGTCGTGCCGAGGCCAAAAGCATTCGTTCCCTCAGCCTGGCGACGTGAACGGCGGCCCTGGATTGGATCATGCGAATTGAACTTTCGCGGAATGTCGGTGACGGGAGTTTCGTCCTCCGGCATCTCCTCGCCGGGAACGCCGGCAACGATCGGCTTCGGCTTTTCGACCGGAGCTTGAGCCGCCGGCGGCGCCGCCGGTCCAGTCGGCAGAGCAGGGGCGCCGCCGCAGCCTAGCGAGGCGGCGAAGGCGAGAGCGACGGCGGAGCGATAAGTCGAGGCGTTCATGCCAATACTCCTGAAATGTCCTGAATGTGTCTGCCTGGGGAGGCGTGATTTGTGTCGATCGAACTAGGCGGTCGTTTGATTTCCAGCGTTCGCCGCGAATTGCCAGCGTCGCATCTCGGCCAGCTTGTCGCGGCGAGTGAGGTCAAAGTCGAGCGGCGTCAGCGTAATGTTTCCAGCACGAAGTTCAGCCAGGTCGGTTTCCGCGTCGTTCGCCGGCGCCGGTTGTTTGCCCGTGGCCCAGTAGTAGGGGCGACCGCGGGGATCGTCGCGGCGCTCGTAGCTTTCGCCCCAGGGGGCGATGCACATCGGCGTCACGCGAACTTCCGACGGCCGGTTCAAGGCCGCGAGCGGAATGTTCAGGTTGTAAAGTTGTGGTTCCGGTCCCTTTTGGGCGAGGATTTGCGAAATGATCGGCACCGCCAGTTGGGCCGCGATGTCGTAACGAGCTTGCTCGTCCCACTCCAGCGAGACGGCGACGCTGGTGACGCCGAAAAAGGCGCCTTCGATCGCCGCCGACACCGTGCCGGAGTACAGGACGTTGATTCCCGCATTCAGTCCGCTGTTGATCCCGCTAACCACGAGCTGCGGGCGAGCCGAGCACAACTCGGAGATCGCCAGCTTCACGCAATCGGCGGGACTTCCTTCGACCGCCCACCCTCGCTGCCGCGTCCCGTCGTAAGCTTCGCGGGCCATCAGCGGCGTGCGGTAGGTGATCGCGTGGCCGACGCCGCTCTGTTCGGTCAGAGGGGCGGCGACCTCGACGGAGCCGATCTTTCGCAACTCGTGTTCCAGGGCCGCCAAGCCCGGTGCATAGATGCCGTCGTCGTTCGTAAGCAGAATCTGCATGCCGTAAACCGCGGTGAAATAGGGCGTTACTTCGCTGGCCGTTAAAATCACTATAAGCGTTCGCGTTGCGGAGAAGCAACGTGGCGTGGCAAGGAGGCAACAGTAGCCGCGGGTCAACGACCCGCCGGAGCGAATACAAATGGGGAATGCTGAATCGGGAATGGGGGAGGGGAAGGCCTTTCCCCATTCCCCATTCGGCATTCAAGTCACCGCTCCGGCGGCTCGTTGAGCCGCGGCTACCAGGAAACCCAGGCGCCTAGACCTTCCCCGCCCGCAGGCCCTACAATCACTGGTTTTCCCGAAAGCCAACGGCGAGATTCATGACGACCGCCTCTCCCAGCTCCGTCGAACCGCGAGGAGGCGCTGCCGGGCAGCGCGTGCTCGTTCTCGATTTCGGTTCGCAGTACGCCCAACTGATCGCCCGCCGCGTCCGCGAGCAGAACGTCTACTGCGAGATCGTGCGGCATAGCATCACCGCCGAGCGGGTGCGGGAACTGGCGCCGATCGGCATCATCCTGTCTGGCGGTCCGTCGAGCGTGTACGCCAAAGGGGCGCCCCTCTGCGATCCGAAGCTGTTCGAGCTCGGCATCCCGGTGCTCGGCATCTGCTACGGCATGCAGTTGATGTGTCAGGCCCTTGGCGGGAAAGTCGACAGCGCCCCCGCCCGCGAGTATGGTCGCGCCGAGTGCGACATCGTCGAAGCCGACGGCCTGTTCGCTGGCGTCCCGAAGCAGACGCAAGTGTGGATGAGCCACGGCGACCAAGTGGCCGGCATTTCGAACGATTTCACGCCGCTCGCCAAGACCTCGACCTGTCCCTACGCCGCGGTGAAGCACAAGCGGCTGCCGTTCTTCGGCCTGCAGTTCCACCCCGAAGTTACCCACACGCCCGAAGGCTCGACGGTCCTCCGCAACTTCCTCCACGGGGCGTGCGGCGCCGAAGGAACTTGGAAGCTCGGCGACTTCGCGGCCGAGACGATCGAGCGGATTCGCCAAGAAGTCGGCAACGACCGCGTCATCTGCGGCCTCTCCGGCGGCGTCGATTCGTCGGTGGTGGCGGCAATGCTCGCTAAGGCGATCGGTCCGCAGCTTTCCTGCATCCTTGTCGACAACGGCTTGCTGCGTCAGGCCGAGGAAGAGGCGGTCGTCGCCGAGTTCACGCAACACTTCAAGACCGACCTCCATGTGGTGAAGGGCGAAGAGCGCTTCCTCTCTGCCTTGGCTGGCATCACCGACCCGCAAGAAAAGCGTCGCCGCATCGGCCACACGTTCATCGACTGCTTCGTCGACGAAGCGAAGAAGATCAAAGGCGCCAAGTTCCTCGCTCAGGGCACACTCTATCCCGACGTCATCGAAAGCGGCGCCGCCCCCGATGGCCCGGCCGATACCATCAAGCTCCACCACAACGTCGGCGGCTTGCCGGCGGAGCTCGGGTTCGAGCTGATCGAACCGCTCCGCGATCTGTTCAAGGACGAAGTCCGCCGTCTGGGCCTGCAACTCGGCCTGCCGGAAGAAATCGTCTGGCGGCATCCATTCCCCGGCCCGGGCCTCGCGGTCCGCTGCCTCGGCGAAGTCACCCGCGAAAAGCTCGACACGCTGCGGGCGGCCGACGCGATTGTCGTCGGCGAAATTAAGGCGGCCGGCCTCTACCGCGGCACGTCGCAAGCCTTCGCGGTGCTGCTGCCGGTGCAAAGCGTCGGCGTCATGGGCGACAGCCGCACCTACGACAATGCTCTGGCCGTGCGGTGCGTGAACACCGACGACTTCATGACCGCCGACTGGAGCCACCTGCCGTACGAAGTGCTGGCACGAATCTCGACGCGGGTCATTAATGAAGTGAAGGGCGTGAACCGCGTGGTGTACGACATCAGCTCGAAGCCGCCGGCGACGATCGAGTGGGAGTAGAGGAGGGCGTTTTTCGGGTTTGAAGTGCGGAAAAGCCGGAAATCAGGGTTCGGACTGGTCGCTTAAGCGACCAGTCCGGTAGATTTTCCGTTATGAGCGACTTCAAGCCTATTCGAAAGAGTTCCTCCTCTTCGGTTGAGCACTTCAAAGGCCGCCACCGTTTCGAACACTGGTACATCGACAATCAGGTCTACTTTCTCACCGCCCGCTGCCGCGACCGCCGTCCCGTTTTCGCCACCGAGCAGGCAAAAGCGATCTTCTGGGACCGCTTCGACCATTACGCCGCGAAGTACGGCTTCGTCCCGTGGATCACGAGCCTCCTCGACAACCACTACCACACGCTTGGCTATCTGCGCATCGGCAAGAATCTCGGCCCGATGATGCAGCGCATTCGCGGCTCGGTGGCAAAGCTCGTGAACGACACGCTCCCGGAACGCCGCGTTCCATTTTGGAGCGAAGAGGGGCACCGCGATTACTTCGACGGCGCCATTCGCGATGAGAAGCAATGCCGGCGGGCGTACAAGTACACGCTACAGCAAGCGGTGCGGCATGGCATTGCGGCGGATTGGGGGGACTATCCGCACACGAGAGTAGCGATCGATCTCGACCGTGGCGTTAAGCGGGCGCTGGAGTTAAAAGCCTTCCTCGAAGGCGTCCCCTACAAGCGGTACCAAAACCGGAAGCCTCGTTAGCGCTTCAATAATGCTTCGGCCTAGAGGCCGCATTGGACTGGTCGCTTAAGCGACCAGTCCGAACCCTCGTTTGACTGCGCCTTCCCAAGCCCCCTGTCACCCCACCAGCGCATCGACTGTCATCACCCCCAGCATGACGGCCCCGACCGCAAACTTCCCCACCGTCCCCCACAGCCGCCCCGCGAACGCCCCGCGCGCCACCGCCATGCTCTCGCTATGCGGCCGCTCGATCGATTTCTCGCCCAGGTAGGCGCCGGCGAACGCCCCCAGCGATCCCCCCAGCAGCGCCGCAATCACCGACCCGATGATCGGCACCGGCAGCCCCAGCATCGCTCCGCCGATGCTCCCCGCCATCCCGCCGATCAGCGAGAAGATGATCGACCGCCGGCTCGCCCCCTGTTTGGCGGCGCCAGCAGCCCCGGCGAAGAATTCGATCACCTCGCCCAGCACCGCCAGACCCGCCATGATACCGACGGTCGTCCAGCCGATGCCGTGCCCGTCGATGTCCGACGCCAGCCAGGCGAACAGCGCCGCCATGCCCAGCAAGATCCAGTTGCCCGGCAGGCTAAACAGGTTCGTCAGCCAGCAAAGGCCGCCGCAGCAGATCAGCAAGATCGCCAGAGTGTAGTAAAGCCAGGGATTCACGGCGCCTGCACTTCGGGGAGAGAGATTGGTAAAATCACATCCTGCGCGGCCAACCGCGCGGCGTGAGCGATTGTACCCATTCATTCGCTCCGCCGCGGCCCGTCTTGGCTGGCAGTCCTCCGAACATCGCTCCCGCCCGCGGCGCGTCTGCCGCCAGAGTCGCACACCACCTCCCCACACAAACGAAACAGTCGCTTCGCATGGGTCAGAAATTCATCTACCAAATCTCGAATCTCACGAAGAAGATTGGCCAGCGCGAGATTCTCAAAGAGGTCTATCTGGCGTTCTACCCGGGCGCCAAGATTGGCGTGCTTGGTCGCAACGGCGCCGGCAAAAGCACCCTGCTGCGGATCATGGCGGGGATCGACAAGGAGTACGACGGCGAGGCGAAGCTGACCGAAGGCTTCACCGTCGGCATGCTGACGCAAGAACCGCACTTGAACCCTGAAAAGGACGTTCGCGGCAACATCGACGAGGCGGTGGCCGGCACGCTGGCGCTGCTGAAGGAATTCGAGGAGATCGGCGACAAGTACGCCGAAGTCGCCGACGATCCCGACGCGATGGAAAAGTTGATGAACCGTCAGGCGGTGCTGCAAGACAAGATCGAAGCCTGCAACGCCTGGGAACTCGATCGGCAGATCGAAATCGCGATGGACGCGATGAATCTCCCGCCCGGCGACGCCGACGTGACGAAGCTCTCCGGCGGCGAGAAGCGCCGCGTCGCCCTCTGCAAGCTGCTGCTCGAACATCCGGACTTGCTGCTACTCGACGAACCGACGAACCATCTCGACGCGGAGAGCGTCGCATGGCTCGAACGCCACTTGGCCGACTACACCGGTACGATCGTCGCCGTGACCCACGATCGTTACTTCCTCGACAACGTCGCCGGCTGGATTCTCGAAATCGAATATGGCCGCGGCTTGCCGTTCGAGGGGAACTACACCTCGTGGCTCGAGCAAAAGGCCAAGCGGCTGAAGCTTGAAGAGAAGCAAGAATCGGCCCGCCAACGCGCGCTGGCGAAGGAACTCGAGTGGATCCGCATGGCGCCGAAGGCTCGCCAAGCCAAGAGCAAGGCCCGCGTGAACGCTTACGAGAAGATGGTCGCCGAGCAGATCGAGCAGAAGGTCGAAGAACTCGAAATCCAAATCCCGCCTGGCAAGCGGTTGGGCGATCGCGTCGTCGACGCCGTCAACCTCGGCAAGTCGTACGGCGACCGCGTGATTTTCGAGAACGTCAACTTCAAGCTGCCTGCGGGCGGAATCGTCGGGATCATCGGCGCGAACGGCGCCGGCAAGACGACGATGCTCCGCATGCTCATGGGACAGGAGAAGCCCGACACCGGCGAACTGATCATCGGCGAAACGGTGGAACTCGGCTACGTCGACCAGTCGCGCGACGATCTCGACCCGAACAAAACTGTCTACGAGGAAATCTCCGGCGGCCTCGACAACCTGCAGATGGGCAAAGTGACGATGAACTCGCGGGCTTACGTCTCGCGGTTCAACTTCACGAAGACCGACCAGCAGAAAAAGGTCGGCGTCCTCTCCGGCGGCGAGCGCAACCGCGTTCACTTGGCGAAGCTGCTCCGCAAAGGAACGAACGTCCTGCTGCTCGACGAACCGACGAACGACCTCGACGTCGACACGCTGCGATCGCTTGAAGAGGCCGTGGCGAACTTCGTCGGCTGCGCCGTGGTCGTGAGCCACGATCGCTGGTTCCTCGACCGCCTCGCAACGCACATTCTGGCGTTCGAGGGCGACGGTTACGTCCACTGGTGCGAAGGCAACTTCCAGATTTACGAATCGCAACGCCGTGAGCGCCTCGGCGTCGACGCCGACTCGCCCCACCGTTTCAAGTACAAGAAGCTGCAACAGGGCTAAGCCGCCGTTTCACCCAGTTCATCCCCCTTGAGCCCCCGGTTCTTCAAACCGGGGGCCGGAGCGCATAAACCCCATGAGCATCATCCGCGTCGGTTCCACGCAAAAGTTCTCCGACAACTGGGAGAACATCTTCAGCGGCAAGAAGGCGAAGCCAGCCGAAAAGGCGACCGCCAAGAAGGTCAAGAAGAAAGCCGCCAAGCCGAAGGCGGCGAAGAAGAAAGCCAAAGGCTAGCGGCAACGAAAGTCCGTTCGGCCCTATGCTCTCGCCCGCAAGGCGTGAGCATGCGTGGCCTAAGGATGTTGAGATGGTGCTCTCCAAATACGGCAGCATCGCATTGTTCCGCGATGCGAATGCAGCGATGTCCGAGCTTCGCGTCGTCATGCTCGACGCCAGCAGCTTAGAGGACGCCGCTCAAAAAGCGCTTGAGCTGATGGAGAAGTACGCAGCCGACTGCGACATGCAGTTCGACGGCGTTAACGTCTACGAATGCGACATGGACTCGCTCAAGGAAGAAGGCGAGATTTTTTCCATGACGTGGGAGAGCGACTCCGATTTCGACCGTCAGTTGGAGCATCGAATCGTCGGAGATTAGCGGCTGACTGCAGAGGGGGCCAAGCCGCTGCAGCATGGAGACGCTCCTTGACGACATGCCGCAAGCTTCGCGGCATGAGAGCAAAACGTTGTCTTATCTAATTTCTATCGCCGTTTTCGTCATAGCGGCGCTTGCCGTCGGTCCGAGCGTCTTACGCATGCACCGCCGTACGAAGGTGGTTTGGAGTCGAGCCGAACTGCGAATGAGAGGTCGCGAACGCCTTTCCTCGCAGGAATTTGCTGGTAAATTCTTTGCGCCTTCCCAACGCGATGCGGCGACAAAAGCCCACGAATTCCTTGGGGAGGAGTTGCTCGTTGACGTCGGGCGAATCCGCCCTGACGATAGGATTTACGTCGATCTCGGGTTAGGCGCCGTCGACTGCCTCGATGGTCCGTTCTTCGCTCGCCGCGTGGAGGTTGCGTTCGCCGCAGACTTGAGAACGATCCTGCGCGACGAAAACCTCACCGTGCGGCAGCTAATTGAGGCAGTTGCGCCCGATTCTACGCCCGCCCCAAAAACGCCCCCGTCCGCGTGTCGACCTTAATCGACTCGCCCTGCTTGAGATATTCCGGCACCTGCACAAAGAAGCCCGTCGAGAGCTTCGCCGGCTTATTGCGAGAAGTCGCCGAGTTGCCCTTGATGCCCGGATCGCACTCGATGATCTCTAGCGTCACCGCTGCCGGTAGTTGCAGGCCGACGCACTGGTCGTTGTAGATCAGGGCGAGCATCCCTTCGAGCGATTCGGTCACATACTGCATCTCGTCGGCAATGTCGGCGAGGGGCAAGGCGTACTGCTCGTAGTTCTCCGCGTCGAGCAAGTGGACCTGCTCGACGTCGCTGTACATCAGCGTGACGGCCCGCTTTTCGAAGTCGGCGTCGGCGAGATTATCGGTTCCCTTGCAGACAAGGTCGACCTTTTGCTTCGTTACCAAGTTGCGGGCGCGGAACTTGTAGAGCGTCGTGCCGCCGCGAGCCGATGGCGATTGAACCATGATGGTTTCGATAATGATTGGCGCGTCATCATGTTTGACAATTCCGCCTGGCTTGAGATCTTTTGCGAGCATAATAAAAGCCACCCGGCTTTGCCGGTGGACGAATTAATTTGGAGTGAGTGTTTGACTTCTAGCCCCTGGCTCCGCCAGGGGGTCGGTTCCCATTCCGATAAGCGTCGCCTTACGCGGCGCGACCCCCCCGGCGGAGCCGGGGGCTAGGGAAGCGGAACGCTTTAGTTTATGGGCGCCGTTTGCCACCGCAAGTCGGGCTGAAAGCGCAACCCACGTGTTAGACGATTTCGCCGGAGGCGGGGTCGAAGATGATCCCCTTCGTCAGCCCCTGCAGGGCGTCGACCACCGTCAGCAGGCAGGTTGGGTCGAACACTTCCATCGCCGCTTCCATGTCGACTTCGTCGTCGTCGCCAAACTCGGCGTCATCCCAGGACAACTCCGATGCAAACTCGGCGACTTCCGCCTCGCGGGTGACCGGCTTCGGCTGCGAACCGGCGCCACCCTTCGGCACGCGCTCGAAGTGGGCCACGTCGAGCCGGGCATCGGCCGAGACGATCGCTTGCAACTGCTTCGGCGTCATCTTCGACTGCAGTTCCTTCGCCCACTGCATATTCTGTTCGGCGATCGTGTCGCCCATCTCGAAGCTCACCTCGACGGCGGCGTTGTCCTCGGGCGATTCAATGAGCACCGAGGCGAACAGCCCGTCTTCGTCGGCCAAGAGATTCTCAAGCCGCAATCGCGGGTTGGCCTCGGTGAGCGCGCGTTCCACTTGCGTGAGCGTCGGCCGCCGCTTGGCCGGGAACAAGATGAAGTAGGTTTCCAGCCAGAGGAGTTCATCTCCCTTGCCGCTTGATTGTTTTGCCATCGCTCTTCTCCTGCTGACGTTCCTTTGCCCAGGGCGTCGTTACCAGGGCCCGGGTTTACCAGGGCTCTTCGTCCCCTTCTTCCTCGGGGCCGGGGTCGCCTTGCCACGCCTCGATTTGGGCGAGCATCTTGTCGCGTTCTTCCGGCTTCGCCCACACCGATTCATCTTGCTCCAGGCGAATCTCGTAGAAGCCTTCACGCTGGCATTCTTCATCGCCGCAAAAGTGGGGCACTGCCGCGATCCACATGACGCGGTAGAGGGGAACGAACTTATCGTCGATCTGACAAAAGATGGACATGAACAACCCTTACGCTTTTCCTAACTCAATTGAACGATTCGTAGCCGCCTCGACCGCCGCTTGGATCGCGGCGGCTCCGTCGCGTGCAGCAAGCGCGTTGAGCCCGGCGAGCGTCGTGCCGTTAGGGCTCGTCACATGGCTCCGCAACTCGGCGGGCGAGAGCCCCGTTTGCGATACCATCGCCGCGGCGCCTGCGGCCGTTTGCGTGGCGAGTTCCAGCGCCAATTCCGGCGACAACCCGCCAGCCACGCCGCCCGCGGCCATCGCCTCGATCACGGTGTAAATGAACGCCGGGCCCGAGCCGCTTAGGCCCGTCACCGCGTCAAGCAGCGGCTCTTCGACTTCGTACGACTTGCCAACGCTCTCCAGCAGCCGTTCGACGGTCGCCGCATCGTCGGCGGTGGCGGTCGTGTCGAGCGCGAACGCGCTGGCGCCGAGTCCAATCAGGCAGGGCGTGTTCGGCATCACGCGAATGATGCGCGTGCCGGCCGGCAGTTGCTCGGCCAGCCGTTGGAGCGTCACGCCCGCGGCGATCGATACCAGCAGGTGCCGCGGCTCGACGTGCGGTTTGATGCCCGCCAGCACGCCCGACATCATCTGCGGCTTCACGGCGAGGACGACCGTATCGCAGGCGGCGAGAATCGCGGCGTTGTCGGCGGTAACTTGGGCGCCTTCCAACTGACTAGCGAACTTCGTGCGCGACTCTTCGTGCGGATCGCTCGCTAGCACTTGCTTGGCGGCGACCAAATTTACCTCGACGCACCCGCGTGCTAGTGCAGTCGCCATGCGGCCGGCGCCGATAAAACCTATGTTTTTCATGCAGTGTGGCGGATGACGCAGCTCGTCGCTGCCGACGAAGCGTGAATTACGAAGGATGGGGGCGGAAGCGGGCCGATTTCTACGGCATTCGCCACGCTTTCCGACGGACTTATCAACGAGATCGCAGAGGCCATCGTAGGCCAATTGGGCGGGGGGGACAATCGCCCGATCGCCTCCCTTTCCTAACCGCCCTGGAACAATTCCAGGGAATTTGGAACACTTCGCCGCCGCTCGCTGGCGTCTCCGCTCGGAGACCGCGCCGCAGGCCTAGCGTCACACTCAATTTCGAGTCGAGAATTCAAGGAACCACGACATGAACGTCGCACGACTTCTGCTGTGGATTGGCATCACGGCGGCCATCGCCGCACCCCGGTTGGCCGTCGCTCAAGAAGCGCCGGCCCAACAGCAAGCCGACGACATCACTCCGACCGAGGAGTCGGCGAGCCCATGGGGTTGGATGAAAATGCCAACCATGACCATGCCGAAAATCAGCTGGCCCAAAATGCCGGCTGATCCGCTGGCCCCCATCAAGTCGAGCGCCAAAAAGGTGAGCGACGGCGGCAAGAAGGCCTGGGAAGGGACCAAGGAAATCTTCACCGGCGGCAAATCGGACGAGCAGCCGGCCACTCGCGTCGCCGATGCGAGCGCTTCGCCCTCGTGGTGGGAACGCATGACCGGCGGCGGCGAGAAAAAGCAAGAACCTGAAGGCCCCGCCACGATCAACGAGTGGATGGCCCAAAAACGCGTCGAGTAGTTCCGATGCAGCGAACTCCTCCAGCGAGCCGGGGCGTCCTCGCCCCCGGCGCACTCTTTTCAAGCTCAAGATCGCCTCGTCGCCGTCCAGAGGTCCCAAGATGCAACGCCTGCAGTTCAACGCCGCCCGCTTTTATCGCACCGCGGTAAGCTGCGGCCTGCTGGCCGCGAGCTGCGCGTTCATCGGCTGCCAAAGCATCGCCCCCAAGGGCCTCGGCAGCCTCACCGCCCACCAACGCGACCAAAAGGCGATCAAGCAGGCGAAGAACGATCCGTTCCCCTCGCCCAGCGACGTCGGCCTCGGCGAACGGTCGAAGACTTTCTGAGCCGGCCGATAGACGGCGCTCCTGCGGCAGCGGCATAATCACGGGCAGACGATTTGCCCGTAATCCTCCGTCGCGGCGCCTGCCATGAAGTTCGAGCCCCATCTGCCGCAGCTCCCCTCGCTGAGCGAGCTGCTGGAACACCCCCGCGTCAAAGGCGCCGTCGAACGGATCAATCGTTCGACCGTCGCACAACGGGCTACCGGGTTCCTTGACGAACTCCGCGCCACCGTCGCTGATCGCGCTGGCCGCCTCGAAGTCCCGTCGGTTGGCCACCTGGCTGAACGCCTCGTCCGCCGTCTGCTCGGCGAACCGGCCGGCGGCGGACTCGCGATCAACGCCACCGGCGTCGTCATCGGCGCAGGCGACCTGTCGCCACCGCTCGCCGACGCTGCGGCGCAAGCGATGCTGCAACTTGCCGGCGAATTCCACCACCAGGGGGGAGCGTTGCCTCACGCCGCCCAGCGCGAGCTGGCCCAACTCGTCGGCGCCGAGGCGGCGCTCGTCGTCAGCAGCTTCGAAGCGGCGCTCACGCTCGCCGTCGCTTGCAGCACCGGCGGCCGCGACGCGCTACTTGTCGGCGGGATCGATCAAGCCGCCATCGGCATTGATTGGCGCGGCATCGCTGCTCGCAATGGCGTCGTTCTTCGCAACGTCGCCGACGCTGGCACGCTCGCCGGAGTCGACCCCGCTCCCGCCGTCTTTTTGCGGACGCCCGACTCTGAACCGTGGCTCACGATCGAAGCCGCGGCCGCCGCTGCCAAACGCTTCAGCGCCCCGTTCATCGACGTCGCCCCGTTTGCGGGCGTAATCAATCCGCAAGCGCACGGCCTCGCCCCGGTCGAGACGATTGCCGAACGCCTCGCCGCTGGCGCCGATTTGGTTGTCATCGACGGCGGCGGCCTGCTCGGCGGCCCCTCATGCGGGTTGCTTATCGGTAAACGCAGCCTTATCGACGCGGCCGCCGCTCATCCGCTCAGTCAACTCGCTGCGGCGAACTCGCTCATCGCGGTTGCGCTCCACACGACGATTCACGCCTACCGCGACGACCCGCAGCAGGCCATCTTCAGCATCCCGGTCTGGCAGCTCCTCTCGGCGCCGATCGCCAATCTGCAACAGCGGGCCGAACGCCTGGCTGCGCTCATCGCCGCCCTGCCAAACATCGAGTCGGCAACTGCCGCGTCGATCGAGTCAACCTGGCTCCGTCTGGGCGAAGTCGAACGCCGCGACGCCGATTGGATCATCGACGTCCGCCCCCGCGACAAATCGGCCGCGAAGGTCGTCGCCGAACTCGCCGCCGCGTCGCAACCGATCGTCGCCGCCGAAGCCGACGGCGCCGTGCGGCTCCACCTTCGCTCGCTCTTCCCGCGGTCGGATCAGCGGCTGGTCGCCGAACTCGAACGCTGTACCGCGTGACGAGCTGTCTGGTTCGTAACGACTGATTGCGGAAAACGGATCAGAATCGCGTGGCGCCGCTGGCACGCGTGCCCAGCCGGGGCCGATTCTCCCCGGCGTTTGCGACGACCCGCAAGGCCCGCACAGCCTGTAAAACCTGCGCGATTACAGCGATCTTGCCGCCACTGGAGGGCCCCGTTACGATGCCCCATAGATTCCGCAACTGGTTGCCGCGTAAGGGGCATCGCACCGTTCAGCCCCCTTTTCGGTCCCGCCAAGAGTCGCGGACGGAGAGCCCCCTCTCCACCCTTTCCTGAGCCTCGTGCCGGCGCTGGCCGATCCACTTCGCTCCTGATCGCGTAGAGGGATAGCATAGCCGCTGCTACCTGCACAAATTCTCGTTTACTTGAAGAGGCACATACACATGTTTCGATCAGCCATGAAGGGCGCCGGAGCGAAGACGCGCCGGAGATTGCTGGGACTCGCTCTCGTCGGCGTGGCAACGTCGACCCTCGTCGCGCCGCTCGCGACGGCTCGTCCGACCGATCCGGACGCGCGTGAGAAGATCAAGCAGAAGAACATCACGATGTTCGTCTCGGGTCTGATCGGCAAGCGTCACATGGCCCAGCTCGGAGTCGACGACGAAATCTCCCGCCGCGCGCTGGAGATGTACTTCAAGACGCTCGACCCGATGAAGCTCTACTTCTTCCAGAGCGACATCGACCAATTTGCTCCCGAGTCGACCAAGATCGACGACTACATCAAAGCCGGCGACGTCACCCTCGCCAAGAAGATCTTTGATCTCTTCCTGACTCGCGTCGCCGAGCGGACGGCCGTTGCCCAAAAGCTGGTCGACGCCCCGCACGATTTCACCGTCGACGAATCGATGGAACGCGACCCCGAAAAGCTGTCGTGGTTCAAGACCAAGGAAGAAGCCGACGAACGTTGGCGCAAGCGGGTGAAGTACGACCTGCTTCTCCAAACTACCGACAAAGAAACGCCCGCCGACCAAACGCTCGATCGCCTCCATAAGCGTTATCGCAGCATCGACAAGCGTTGGGATCAAACGAGCAACGACGAACTGCTCGAAATGTTCCTCACCGCGGTGACGATGAGCTTCGATCCCCACAGCAGTTACATGTCGCCGGAGAATCTCGAGAACTTCTCGATTCAGATGCGGCTGGAGCTCGACGGCATCGGCGCGTCGCTCGAATCGAAATACGGCGAAACCGTCGTTCGCCACATCGTTCCTGGCGGCGCTGCCGACAAAGACGGCCGCATCAAGGTCGACGACGTCATCACCGGCGTCGCCCAGGGTCCTGATGGCGAGATGATCGACATCACCGACATGAAGCTCAACGACGTCGTGATGAAGATCCGCGGCAAACCGGGGAGCGTCGTTCGCCTCGAAGTGAAGAAGGCCGGCGGCGCCGAGCTCGCCAATTACGACATCACTCGCGCTCGCATCGAACTGAAGGACAGCGAAGCCCGCAGCGCCGTCGTCGAACGCGGCCCGAAGGGCGAAGTCGTGAAGGCCGCGGAAGGTTCGTCGCTGAAGGTCGCCGACGATCCGAACGCCGCCACCGGCAACGTCATCGAGCAGAAGAGCGCTGACGGCACGGTGTTCCGCATCGGCGTCGTCAACTTGCCGAGCTTCTACATGGACATGGAAGGCCGCCGTAACGGCCGCGAGGACTACAAGAGCGCCGTCCGTGACGTTCGCCGACTCCTCGAAGAACTGAAGCAACAAAAGGTCGACATGATCGTGATGGACCTCCGCTTCAACGGCGGCGGTTCGCTTCCCGAGTCGGTCGAAATGACCGGCCTGTTCATCGACCAAGGTCCCGTCGTGCAGGTGAAGGGTCCCGATGGCCGCGTGATCCCGCACGACGACGACAAGCCAGGCGCCGTTTGGGATGGCCCGCTGATGGTCGTGATCAACAAGTTCAGCGCCAGTGCCAGCGAGATCTTCGCCGGAGCGATCCAAGACTACGGTCGCGGCATCGTCGTCGGCGACAAGGCGACGCACGGCAAGGGCACGGTTCAGGAACTTGAAGAACTCGGCCGCTACGTCAACCAGTTCGCTCCGCCGAACTACGGCGCCCTGAAGATGACGATCCAACAGTTCTACCGCCCCGGCGGCGACAGCACGCAAAACCGCGGCGTCGTCTCCGACGTCGAACTGCCCTCGCAGACCACCCACTGGCCGGTCGGCGAATCGGATCTCGACTACGCGTTGAAGTTCGACAGCGTGCTGCCCCGGCCGCACGAGAACTATCCGAACGCCTCGCCGAAAACCCTCGACGAACTCCGCAACCGCTCGACCGCCCGCGTCGAGAAGAGCAAGGACTTCGACAAGGTGAAGAAGCAAATCGCTCGCTACCTGGAACGGAAGGACGAACCCCTCACGCTCAACAAGGAAAAGTTCATCGCTGAACGCGACGAGCTGAATACCGAAAAGGAGCAGGAGGAAATGTTCGACGACCTGGCGGCAGGCGACAAGCCAGTCTTCCCGCAGAACTTCTATAACGACGAGCTGATCGCGATCGCTCTCGATTATCTAGAACTGCTGGGCGACGGCCGCTTGGCTGCTCGCTAAGCAACGAGCCGGTTGTTAGTTTTCAAAAGGACCGCGAACGAGCCATCGTCCGCGGTCTTTTTTTGCGCATAGTAGCCGCGGGTCAACGACCCTCCGGAGCGTCACGTAAACTGGTTTCGACCGCATCGGACGGGTGGCATGCTTTCGCCCCCAAAGGCGTAGGCATGCTGAACCCAAATTCGAGGCGACGCGCCGCTACCATGTCGACGCTCCGCGACGACATGCCGCCCGCCCGCTTCTTCCGGCTGGCAGATCGCTGGCTTGGTCGCGTACCAGAATAGTTTGACTTTTGGTGCGCCATCTTCTAAATTCGCACTTAGCTGTCCGTGGGGGGAACAACACGGGAGCTAGAGGCATGAGATACAATCTTTTCTCGACGACTTCTTCGTCAACTGCGCCAGTTTGGTCGCGATTAAGCCATATAAGGTTATGGCTCATCCCAGTCATCTTCGCAGCGACGCTTTGCGCGACTTTAGGCGATCTCAAAGCGCAGCCGTACAAGTTCACTCGCATCGCGGACACCGCATCCGGCTATCAATGGCCTGTAACTCCTGCCATTACCAACTCGGGAAGCGTGGTGTTCAAAGCGAAAATGTCAGACGGTAACGTGGGGATTTTTCGTAGCAGCGGCGATGGCGTCGAGACCCTCGTTAACGGCAGTGGCGTCTTTGATGATATCGGCGAGTTTGCAACCAACGACTCTGGCCATGTAGTGTTTACTGGCCGGAATGCTTCGGCATACGGCGTCTACAAGTTCGTGAATGGGATAGTCAGCTTAGTTGCGGATGAATCGGGAGGGATGAGCCTGTTCCGCGGAGTTACGATTAATGATTCGGGCGAAGTGGCCTTCGTCGCTCAGGTTGCGAATGGATTCGGCATTTTCACTGGTCCCGACGTGACGACCGATCGAGTAGCCCGCGATAACGGCATTACATTGCATCCTTGGTATTCATTTCCAGAGATGGATGATGACGGTTCGATTGTATTTCGCGCTAGGAGGAGTCAACCTTCGCGCACCTTCGGCGTTTTTCGCGCGTCGGGCGACTCGGTTGATCTGATCGCACCAATGCCGGGAGAGGCTAACGAAGATATTGCGATTGGAACCGATGGCAATGTGCTGACGCTTTCGAAAGACGAATTGGGTGTTGAGAGCATACTCAGTCATCGCAGCGGAGTTGTCCAAACAATAGTAGACAATTCGGGAGAGTTTTTGGTTCTTCGGTCGCCTCAGATGAACGCCAAAGGCCAGGTTGTGTTCCAAGCTCAACTAGATAACCACGCGAGAGGAATCTTCATGGGGCCGAATCCGACTACGGATAAGGTGATACTCTCCGGTGACTCACTCTTCGGCGGAGTCGTCGACTATTTTCAACTTGGCAGCGGCTTCAACGACGCCGAACAGGTTGCTTTTTCCTACGTTCTAACGAACGGAGTAAGCGGAATCGCACTAGCGACACCTGTGCCAGAGCCTTGCGCGGCAGCCCATTCGGCGTTTCTCTTCATGTTGATTGCATGGCGGCGATGCGTGGCGCGCCCTAATCTTCGATCATGCAAGCTTGACGGCTTTTGAACACTTGGATATCGCCGGAGTGTTCAATTCCTTCACAAAGCCAGCGAGTTTGCTAACATCCACTAATCGCCGCCCCATTAAAAAGCGGCCGATCGCGCTTGCCAAACGTGAGGAGGATCTCGCCATGACGACGTTACTACTCGCCGTGTGGATGATTTGGCCCGGAGCCGCCGCCGCTCCCCCCACGCAAAGTCCCACGGCCACCGTGCTCGGCCCGAAGAACTACTGCGACGGCGACGTCATCGAGATCACCGACGTCCGCTCCACGTCCCCCCGGCTGGAGCAAGGCGATTCGATCACCGTCCGCGGCCGCTACCGATTGGACAGCCACGCCGACGCTCAACTGGCGCTCTACCTCACTCAGACGGAAGGCGACGGCCACGAAGAAACCGAGCGGACGCAAACGATAAACGTCAAACAAGGCTCCGGCGAGTTCGAACTAAAAATCACCATCAAACACCGCGGCGCCCTCCATCTCTCCTACTACAACCTCAAGAGCGGCAAACCCTTCGGCGGCGTCTACTTTGGTACCGCCGAACAGATGGAGCGCATCAAAAGCTGGGAACTCGGCCCATACGCGGTCAATGATTAGCAACGGCTGTTTGGGTTCGATGGGTTAATCGAACAGGTGCCACTGCTGGCTTGTCCAGCAGTGCGAAGCGCGTACCAGGAGACCACTGCTGGGCGAGCCAGCAGCGGCACGCATTCCACTGCTCCACTTGCCTAGCACTTCGGACTGGTCGCTTAATCGACCAGTCCAATGCGACCTCCATCCCAGATTCGCTCGCGCTTGGCGAACTCAGGCATGGGTGGCCGAAAATAGCAAATTGTCGACGCCCGCTCGATTCGCTAACGTGAATCAAAGAGAGTGCCGCGTTGCCCCATGCCTGCAGGCGTAGCCTGCGGACCGACCCGCAAGCAAGGGCACGCCGTGCGATTAGTCTTTCGTCAAAGGGGATCGCTTAGGGGCGTTTTGTGAGAGGAGCAACGCTTCATGTCGCGTTCCAAGATAATGTCGCCGCGACAGTCGTCGCCGCAACTCACGTACGTGAAATCACTTATGCTTAATGTCGCCAGAAATGAAAATGCGACACAACGCGACCAACTCACGACAGGCAGGTTTGTGTCGTTCACTTCGCTCGTTGCAATTCCAGTCCCTAAAGCAAGTTAGGAGTTCTGTCGCCAAAAACGCGATTCGCGACAAAATGCGACGCGACAAAGTGGGAGGAGCTTAAGAAGATTTTGACAGGATCACAGGATCACAGGATCACGCAGGTTAACAGGATAGGACGTCGGGTTGAGCGTCCCTATAGCTTTCATCCAGTCGATCCGCGAAATCCTGCAATCCTGTCGAAAAAATAAACAGGCGTCACGTCAGTTCGATTTCCAACCCGTCGAACGCCAGTTCGACTCCCGCCGGCAACTCGGCGTTCATCGTCGCGTGATCAAAATAATGCGACAAGTGCGTCAGCAACATTCGCCGCGGCTGCAACTCGCGCCACACGCCGAGCGCTTCGTCGAGGCCAAAGTGGGTTGCGTGCGGTTCGCGTCGCAGGCAGTCGAGGATGAGGACGTCGAGGCCGCGCAACCGTTCCATGCTCTCAGCCGGGATCGCGTTGACGTCGGTGCAATAAGCGACGTTGCCGATCCGAAAACCGAGCACCGGCACCCACGGCCCATGTTGCAACCTTACCGGCGTGATCGTCGCCCCAAGGACGTTGAAGGGTTCCAGCCCGATGGTTTGCATCGTGAGTTGTGGAATCGCCCCGGCATGCAATCGCTCGGGCGATTGAAACGCATAATCAAACGACTTGCGAATCCGCGCTTCGACCGGCGGCTCGCAGTAGAGCGGCACTGGCCCGCCCAAATAAAACTGCATCAACCGCAGGTCGTCGAGGCCGAAAATGTGGTCGGCATGCTCATGGGTATACGCGACGGCGTGAACGAGCCCGATCCGCTCGCGCAGCAATTGATGCCGCAGATCGGGCGGCGTGTCGATCAACAGATTCCCTTCGGGAAGGCCGATCGCGAGTCCGCAACGCGTACGGTTGTTCCGCGGATCGCTGCTCGTACAAACGTCGCAGTCGCAGCCAATCGCCGGCACGCCGACGCTGGTTCCCGTGCCGAGAAACACCAGGCGTCCGGAAATATCTCGGCTGGCAGGCTGACGCGACACGGCGGCGGGAACTCACAAGGTGCGGGGGCGAGGCGGGATGTCCCCAAAGTCTAACAGCCGATCCCCCCGGAGAAAATCACGGCAGGCACGTCAAAATACTTAACCGCCAAGGACGCCAAGAGCGCCAAGGAAATTACGGGGAATTATTGAACCACGACGGAACAACGAGCACGACGAACGGCAACAACTCAATCCACTCCAACTCTTCGTCTTCCTTTGCGCCTCTGCGCCTTTGCGTGAGATCTTTCTTCGGAATTTAAAAGCGCACGCAAAGGCGCAGAGGAGATGCAGGAAAGCTGGACTCCACCTTGGCGCTCTTGGCGTCCTTGGCGGTTCAATCTGCGAACTCAAGCAGCGGCAAAAGTAGCGAGGTTAGTCCGCATGCGAAACCGCGACCAACTTCTGCAGCAGTTCGGCGGCGGCGCCCGAGTCGATTGCCTGCGCCGCTCTGTGCGCGGCGTCGATTGGTTGCAACGCCGGCTCGACGGCGATCAGTCCTGCCGCCGCATTGAGGACGACGATGTCGCGGCCCGGTCCCGCTTCGCCCGCCAGCACGCGGCGGACGATCGCGGCACTCTCCGCGGGGCCGTCGATGCGGAGCGAATCGAGGGACGCCGGCTGCAGCCCGAACTCCTCAGGCTTGAAGCTCAGCTCGCGCGTCGAGCCGCGCGTCACTTCCGAGACGTTCGTTTCGCCAGCGATCGTCAACTCGCCCAGTCCGTCAGCGCCGCTTACCACGAGTGCTCGCTCGACATCGAGCAATTGCAGCGCCTCAGCGAGCAGCGGCCGCAGATGGGGCAAGCCGGCGCCGAGCAACTGATGCGACGCGCCCGCCGGGTTCGACAGCGGCCCCAGCATATTAAAAATCGTGCGAATCCCGAGTTCCTTCCGCACGGCCGAGACATGCCGCATCGCCGGGTGCATCAGCGGGGCGAAGCAAAAGCAAATGCCCAACTCATCGAGGCAGCGTTCGATCTGCGGGACCGAGGCGGCGATGTTCACGCCCAATTCCGCCAGCAGGTCGGCCGAGCCGCTGCGGCTGGTGACGCTCCGGTTGCCATGCTTGGCCACCGGGACGCCCGCCGCGGCGATGACGATCGCCGCCGTGGTGCTCACATTGAACAGATTGCTGCCGCTGCCGCCGGTGCCGCAAGTGTCGAGCAGTACCTTGTAGCGGCTGCGGATCGGCGTCATGTGCTCGCGCATCGCCCGGGCGGCGCCCGCCACTTCCTCGGCCGTTTCACCCTTCGCGGCGAGCGACGTGAGGAACAGGCCGATCTCGCCGGCCGGCCGTTCGCCCGACATGATCGCTCCCATCGCTGCAGTCATCTCGCTGGCGGGGAGATCTTCGCCTGCAGCGAGGCGGCCGAGAAGCGTCGTGAAAGTGTCGGGCATGGGCGAGCCGATGATGGGCGTAAGCAAAACAGGGCGGAAGCTTCCATTCTAGCTGGCTGGAACTCCAGGCAGTATGGGGGGAAGGGCAGGGCGGGCAGGCTCGCGGAGCGGCGGCAGTCGGGGCGGGCCAAGCCGCCCGTCGGGTTGTTGCCGTGCTGGCATCCTCCTAGAATGCGCAGCCAAACCGTCGGCGAATTCCCGCTCAAACTGGCCCCTACGGCACGAAGCCCATGCCTCGCAAAGTGATTCTCGACGTCGACCCCGGCGTGAGCGACGCCCTCGCCGTTTGCTTGGCGATCGCCCATCCCGACCTGGAGGTCGTGGCCGTCACCGCGACCGGTGGCAACGTGGCGCCGCGCCAGGCGAGCCGCAACGTCCAGGCAATTATCGAGCACCTCGATCCGCCCCGTTGGCCCCGCATCGGCGTCGCCGACGAAGAGCAACCGCTGCGGACCGATGGCCGTGAGCTATGGGGCGCCGACGGCTTCTGCGGCGCCACGCTCGGCATTGCTGAGCTCCACCAGCAGCATCCGGCGCTGAAGGTGATTGCCGAGGAGATTCGCAACGATCCGGGCGGCGTGACGATCATCGCCGGTGGGCCGCTTCACAACATTGCGGCGGCGTTCCAGCTTGATCCTGAACTCGCGCTGCAGGTCGGCCACCTGATCATCGTCGGCGGCACGCTCGAAGGCCCCGGCGACGTCACCGCCGCGGCCGAGTTCAACATGTACTGCGACGCGGAATCGGCGCAGCGGGTCTTCCGCTCTCATGCGACGACGACGCTGCTGCCGCTCGACGTCACGAGCCGTGCGGCCCTTACCTACGAACTGCTCAGTAACTTGCCGAGCGAAGGCTCGTCGCTGGGCCGGCTGCTGCGAACGCTGCTGCCGGGCGCCTTCCAGTCGTACCGGCAACGGCTCGGGCTTGAATCGATGTACGCTGCCGAAGCGGTCGCGGTGATGTCGATCCTGCGGCCCGAACTGCTCGTCACCGAAGCGATGCCGGTCGACGTCGAAACCGAGGGGATGATCACCTACGGCGCCACCGTCATCGATCGTCGTCCACGCACGTTAGATCGACCAAACATGGACGTGGCCGTCGAGATCGACGCGCCGGCGATCGTCGAGGGGATCATGCGCGGCCTGCGGGCAGGCTTCTAGCCCCGGGCTCCGCCCGGGGGTGGGTTTCCATTCTGGAAGACATTGCCGCGCGTGGTGCGACCCCCGGGCGAAGCCCGGGGCTAAACCATCAGTTGATCGTCTCTGCCGTCGCTCCCAGCGGCAGACCGACGACCTTAGCGGCGCTGTTCGGCAAGCGATACGCAAAGAACGCCAGCGAAGCGTTCACCTGGCTGCCGAGTGCATCGCGCTGTCGGCGGACCTGATCGTCGACGGCTGCCAGCGCGCGTCGCGTGGCGGCGCCGGTCGCTGCTCCCAGCGTCGCCGCGGGCGAGCCGTGCAGCGGCGGTTCGAGACGCGGCCACTCGGCGAACGGCTCTCCGAATGGCAGCAACTCGTCGGCGGCGAACCAGCCCTCTTCGACGACCGCGACGAGCAGCGCGGCCTCTGCCGGCGTGGCGGCGATGCTGCGTGGCTGTGGTTCCGCTGGTCCGCTCGTCGCGAGCCACAGGGCGCCGATGACAGCGGCACTGCCGGCTAGCAGGCCCGTCGCCAGCCAGCGGCGTGGTTGTGGCGCATTAGCGGTGACTGCGGCCGCCTTCCGCTCGCGGCCTGCTGCGGGATCGACGGCACGCCACGAGGCGGCGTCGGTACGGAGCGAGGCCGCCAGCGTGCGAGCATCGTCTTCAAAGCGAGCCGCTTCCTCGTCGCGCTGCAGCCAGCCTCGCAACCAACGAGGCGGCTCTCGGCCCGCGTCGAGCGAGCGGCTAACCAACCATTCGGCAATGAGGCGACGCATACGTTTACCGCTCCCGGCGGGCAATTTGCCTCGCCTCCTCATGGGCCGTTTGATGGGCCGACTCTCGCACCAAGATCACCCGCGCTCGATGGAGCAGCACTCGCACGCCGATGCGGCTGCGGCCCATGCGGCGGGCGATTTCCTCAACCTCGCAACTCTCGGCGAAGCGGAGCCAAGTGGCCGTGAACTGCGGCTCCGTAAGCACGGCTCGCGCCAGCCGCCAGATGTTCCCCGCTTCCTCGCGTTGCTCGACGATTGCCGTCGGATCGTCCGCCGCGTGGGCGGGTTCGATCTCCGTCTCCGCCAGCGAAACATGCTGCGGCCGGCGGTTCCGTTGCCGGACGCGATCGATTGCCGCGCGGCGGGCAATCGTGTGGATCCAGGTCGAGAATTGGTATTGAGGATCGAACTCGTCGAGCCGCTGGTGCGCGCGAGCAAATGCCTCCTGAGCGAGATCTTCCGCCTCGTGGCTGCTAACGCTGCAGCGGCTCTCGAGGAACGCGATCACCCGCGGCCGGTAGATGTGGACGAGCGCCGCAAACGAATCGACGCAGCCCCCTTGCGCGCGGCGAACCAATTCGCCGGCGTCGAGGGCTGCGTCGGAATCCGAACGCTCGATCAGCATCGCTACTTGTTCTTCAGCTTCTCTTCGAGCAACGCCGTCACTTCGGCCGCGGGGATCTGCAGGCCGACCTTGACGGTGGCGCCATCGCGGGAAGTCACGGCGTCGTTCACGAGGCCGCTAATCTTCTGCAGTTTGTCGTCGTCGGGGTTGGCCGTTTTGGCGAACTCGATCATCGCGACGAACCCTTGCGCCATCTGGCGGAGTTGCTCGGCTTGCTGCTCGTTGCCGGCAACCAGCGCGAACTCGATCGCCATCCGGCCATCGGCCTCGTCGATGTTCATCGTGGCGTCTTTGAGGATCTTGGCAATATTGGCCGGCGGGCCTTCTTCCTGAAAATCTTCCGGCAGCTTCACCGTCTTCAGCGACAGCAGGCGGTCTTCGGCCTGCTCGATAACGAAGTCACGCGACGCTTCGCTGCTGGCCGCTTTGCCGGCCGCCTGATCGATCAACCCCGTGACCGCCTCGCGTTTCGGCGAGAAAAGGATGCGGCGATTGCCCGCTTCGTCAGTGACGAACGCGACGTACAGCGTTTGCCCAGCATCCGGCGCGGCTGAGTGGATCTGCTGGCCTTCGTATTCGGTCACCTGATATTCCGGCAGGCCGAGGAGCAGGCCTTCCAGATTGCCGGTCGTCTTGCCGAGTTGCACGACGGCGATGAGCGACGTTTCAGGCTTCTCATAGTCGGCCGCCGAGACGGCGAGGGTCTTCACCTCTTCGAGCGGGTTGAAGCCAACGATCTGCTCGACTTGCCGCAGGGCTTCTTCACGGCTGGTGTTGCCTTTTTGAGCGAGCTTCTCGACCGCCTTCTCCATGGCTAAGTCGAGGATCTTGCCGCCGACTTCGGAGTTGCGAACGGCCTGCAGGTTGAGCTCCAGTAAGAACGCCGAGTCGCTCGGCAGGCGGTAGGTCGTTTCGGCTGCGAGCGCCGTGCCGGCCCAGGGGCCGTTGAGGAGCGCGAATGCCGCGAGGAGGAGATATCGCATCATGGACGCCTTCCAAGTGAAAACCGTGGGAAAAATCGGCTCGGCTACCGGTATTCGCCGGGCCGTACGCGATCTTTTACGCCAGGCGGGGAAGGGCGTTACAGAATCTGAGAAAATTCCCGGCTGCGCTGCTAGCGGGCTTCTTTGAGGGCCGCTTCGGTGTCGGCAGTGAAATCGTCGAGCCGGCCGATCTGCGCCTTGATGTTCAGCATCTGGCCGTTCCGCAGGACGACGAGGTCAACCGGCCGGCCAACGTCGGAAAGCTTCACCAGATTGATCAGGTGCTGATCGCTCTCGATGTTCGAGCTGTTGAAGCGAAGGATGACGTCGTTCGTCTGGACGCCCGCGAGCGCGGCGGGCGAGCGTTCCGTCACCTGTTTTACGAGGGCGCCCATCAGACGTGGCAGGCCGACTGTCTTGGCGGCATCGAGGTTGAAATTGCCGTCGAGCATCACGCCGAGAAAACCGCGGTCCACCCGGCCATGCTCGACGAGCTGACGGGTGATGCTCATCGCGATGTTCATCGGAATCGAGAAGCCGATGCCATCGTTGCCGCCCGAGTTGCTGGCGATCGCTGTGTTGAGGCCGATCACTTCGCCGCGGAGGCTCACGAGCGGACCGCCGCTGTTGCCGGGATTGATCGCGGCGTCGGTCTGCATGAAGTTTTGGTAATCGACGCCGCCGTCGCCGAGGTCGAGGTTCGAGCGTCCCATCCCGCTGATGATGCCGCGGGTGACGCTCTGGCGGAGGTTGAACGGATTGCCGAACGCCATTACGACGTCGCCGATCTCGCACTGGTCGCTGTCGCCGACGCGAGCAGGAATGAGGTCGGGCGCATCGACGGCGAGCGCGGCCACATCGGTTTCGGGATCGGTGAAGATCTCGGTCGGCTTGATCTCGCGGCCGTCGTGAAGCTCGAGGCGAATATGCTCGGGGTCGGAGTGCTTCACCACGTGCCGGTTGGTAAGCACGTAGTTCTTACCGCCGACGGCGATGATAACGCCGGAGCCCGCTTCTTCGACCTCGCGACGGAAGCGGAACTCCGCGAGCGGCTTCGCCTGCACATGCACGACCGAGGGCGCCACGAGGCGAACGACCCGCTTGTAGATGCCGAGCTCGCGCTCCATCGCGGCGACGTCGCGGTGGAGTTCGTCGAATAGCAGATCGCGTTCGGAGGGGAGCGTCGCCGGCGGGGGCGCCTGCTGGGCGCGCAGCGTTGCCGGCAGCAAAAGCGTGCTAGCGGCTGATAGCCCGGCAAGTAGCGACAGCCGAACCAACGGGGACGCAAAACGGTGCGACATCAGCCGACGACTCCATCGAGAACGAGCTCGCGCGTCGACTCCGACCGACGCGTTTTCTGCGTCGATTGTAACCCCCCGGAGGCATGCCGGGAAACGCTGGCAGCGATTTTCAGCCGGCTTCGAGGTCGCTGAACGACACGTCGACGTCGGCGCCGCCGTCGAGGACGCGGCTCCAGTCGCCGGCATAGCCGCTGCCGCCGCCCGAGGATTCCATCGCCCGCTGGCATTCGATGCAGCTGGTGGCGTAAGGGAGGGCGTTCAGGCGAGCGAGCGGAATCTTGCAGCTGCAGATTTCGCAGACGCCGTAGTTGCCGGCACGCATCCGCTCGAGAGCGACTTCGATGCTGCCTAGCTCGCGGCTTTCCACCTCGGCAAGCTTCGAGCTGATTTCATCCTGCGCGGCGTCGAGTGCAGCGTCGACGACGTCGCCGCCCGATTGCTCGCTCAGCGATTTGAGCATGCTCAAGTCACCGGCCAGCGCACGCCGGAGGGCGTCGCGGCGCTTGACGAGCACTTCGCGCATTTTTTGGATGGAGTCGTTGCGAGCCATGGTGGTGTACCTTCTTAGTAGCGGTGCGACGCTTGATTCATTCGCAGGGCAGTACGTCTCCGACTGCCAATCGCATCGTTGTCCGCCTCGTTCGAGTGCCTCTTCGTTCAATCAGTTTGATCGCGGCGACTGTTCCGATTCGCCGCGACGCCAGCTTGGTTAAACCGCCCGAATGGGGGATACCGCCGCTGGCACCGTAACTATAGTACGCACCTCGACGCAAAAGGGTCGCAGCCCCCGTTGAGAATCGAGTTCCTCCGTTGCAACCCCCAATTCTGGGGAAACATTGCTTGTTTTTCCGGCCAATTCGTGCGGTTCGATCCGCAAGTCGTGGATTGCGGTCGCCCGAACCTCTGGACTGGACATTCGCCGTTGCGTCGGAATTTACGATTCTTCCGCGCGATCCGACGGGCTTCGCCGTCTCGTTCCATCGGCTTTATCGTCAGTGGGCGTGAGCGAATTTTACGGTTTTAACCGCGCGTCCGAATGTGCTGGCTTTGGCAGCAGGTGAAATGAGCGTCCGGTGAGCAAATTCACTCCCAGGTCGCAAATCGAGCCTTCAATTCCTGAACTAACCTTTCTTGACTTGTTGGCCTCTCTCTAGGGAGCGGACCGCCGAGCCTGCGCTCGCACTCCGTCTCTGGCGGCGCCGGCGCATGATCGAAATCAATCGCCCACCTGAAATTTGCACTCTGATGTCGCTCCTGACGAAGCCTGAGAATTCGACGACCGCCACGACGCCGTTGCGGAAGCCCGATTCGCTGCGCATTCGCCAGTGTGAGGGAGATGCTGCGCGCGTCGTGCCGCTGAGCGACGGCAAGATGACGATCGGGTCGAGCCCGCAATGCACGATTGTGCTGCCCGCGAGCGAATGCCGGCCGCTGCAGTGCGTCATTTCGCTCGATGCGCATCGCGCCGAAGCGACGCGTTGGGGCGCTGGCGTACAACTCAATCGTCGCGACTTTACGAAGTCGATCGTCGGCGTGGGCGACAAACTCAACATTGGCTGCTGCGAACTGGAGTTCAGCGCCGCCGAAGTGGTGGCGCCGAAACAAAGTGAACTTCAGCAGCCTAAGACTGCCGTCGCCGCTGAACCAATTCAACCACCGGTCGCGAAGCTTGAGGCCGCACCGCAGCCTGAACCCGCGGCGCTTCAGCCTCCGACGCCCGCTGCGGTCCCGCTGGCTTCGGCTCCGGTACGCACGGAAGTGAAGCTACTACCAGCGCCGCCGGCTCCAGCGTCCCTTGCTGTGGAACCTAAGGCCTCGCTTCCTATTGCTGAATCAGCCGCTGCGACAGAGGCCTCTCCGGAACCAGCCGTAGAGCAGGCGCCTAACGTTCACGCGGCCGCGCTGCCCAAAGCGATCACCATACCGGTCCTGTCGTCGCCGACGCTTGTGGCTCTGGTCGCTCCGTTGGCTCCGCCCGCGCCGCAGTTGCCGTCCGCGCCGGCTCCGACGGCAACGGCGGCCACCGAGACGCCGGTGACAACGCCCGCCGTCGAGGCGCCGAAGACGGCTTCTCCAGCGGCCGAACCGCAAGCAACCTCCAGCCACCAATTCGCCGACGAACTGGTTCTGCAGCTTTGGCAAACGGGCGATTCGTCGCGCCGACGCGCCCGTTCGCTAGTAGCCGCGGCGCGCGACGCACGCTTGCGCGCCGACGCGATGAACGACGATCTCTCGGCGATGGAAGTCGAACTCGACTTGGCACGCGCTGCTTACGACTCGCACGCGGCGAACCACGAGAAGCTCCATCTCGAAATCATCGAGCGCGATCGGCAAGCTGCTGAACGCCTGGCGCCTCTGGTCAATGAAGTCGAATCGCTCCGCTCGCAACTGCAAGAATCGCAGATCGAGTTGGCCGAGCAGGCCGCTCGTTGCGACGAACTGAGCGCGACGCTCGACGTGCAGGCTGCTGACAAAGCGGCCACCGACGCCCAAGCCGCTGAAGCTCATCGGGCCAGAGAACTTGAGCAGAGCCTCGCTGTTCAAATTGAACAAGCCACGCTGCTGGCCCATGAACTCGGCGCGGTTCGGACTGAACTTGAATCAGTTCGCAACGAGCTGGAACAACGCTTCGCTCGTCAGCAGGAGCTAGAGTCCGAACTTGCCGGCGCCCGCGAGCAGCACGAATCGCTGCAGCACGCGGCCGGTCAGCTGGCCGATTGCGAAGCGACGATCGCCCACCTCCGCGGCGAGGTTGAGGGACTGCACGGCGAGCGTGAAGAACTGCACGGGAAGCTGGCTGACTCGGAAATCGAGTTACACCGGCTTGCCGAGATGTACCTGGCGCACAGCAGTCAGGCGGTCGTTGAAGATCAGCATGCAAGCGTCGCCGAAGAACACGCCGCACTGACGGAGCCGGCCGACCAGCTTCCGGAATCGAAACCGGAAGTGAGCGCCGAGCTCCCCGAGTCGCACGAGTTCGCCGACCACCAGGAATTCCCAACGCACGAAGCCGAACCAGAGTACGCTCCAGTCGCCGAGGAGTCGTTCGACCACTCGGCATGGCCGGCGGCGACCCCGCTCGACCTAGAGCTCGACGCAGAGCCCTACGCTGAATCGCACGCGGAAATCGAGCCGACGCCGTCGGTGTTCGCGCCGCTCGCTCCGTTTCCGCTCGTTGCGGAGCCAACGCCTGAGCCCGCGCCTGCGGAAGAAGAATCGCACGAGGCAGCCGCATTCGCACCGCCGCCAGAAGTGAAGACCATGCCAGTCGAGTCGGAGGTCGCGACTTCGTCGTTCATCGACAAGTACCGCCACCTGCTCGACGACGAACCGAGCGAACCGACGCCGGCCTCGCTCGCGTCGCCGCTCGGTGCATCGCGCCCGATGCTCGACGACGAGTTTCTGTCGCCCGCGAAGGCAGCGGAACGGACGGCTCACGCTGATGATTCGGACGAAGCGCTCGAAGCGTACATGGCGAACATGATGGCCCGCATGCGCGGCGTCTCGGCCAGTTCGATGGTCGAACCGGCGCTACCGGAGCCGGTTGTGGAGCTGCCCGTTGTGGAGGAAGCTCTCACGTACGACCCGAGCGTGCCGTTTGAAATCGAATCGATGAAGCAGGGCCGTCGGGCGCCGATTTCAACCGATCTCGCCGCGTTGCGAGAGATTGCCAACACCTCGGCCCGCACCGCCATCGCCACGCATCGCAACAGGCGGAAGGTCGAATCGGCGATCGGCAAGATCGTGATCGCCATCGCCGCGTTCGGAGCCTCGGGCTTCTTGATGTCGAGCGCTCCGTCGCTTACCGGGTGGCAGTTTGGCGCAGGGGTCGCCGTAGCGATCATCGGCTGCGGCGCTGCGGCGCTCGCCGTGCGAGGTCGTTCCGACGTCGACCACTTGGTCGATTCTCACCGGGCATACTTCGCCCCGGACGAGTCGGCCCACGGCGACGCCTAGAACCCGCGGGCGGCTTTGACGTCGTCGAAGTCGCGCAGGTGGTAGTCGATGCCGACGAAGTCGAGCACTCGCTGCAGGGCCTTCAGCGCGATCGCCATGCCGTCGGGGCCGCTGAAACCGCCGTACTGGCCGCCGCCTTTGAGGTGCGGCTCGAGGTCGAGAATCACGCCCGGAATGCCACGTTTGGTGAGCATTTTTTCGAGGGCGGGGATCTCACGGGCGAAGTCGGTGAGAATCTGCACGTGCCCCGAATCGCCCTGGTCGCACGGCACGAAATGGCTCAGCGCGTCTTCCTCGACGTGGCCAATCGGCTTGTCGACGCGCGGGTCGAGGTAGTCCTTGATGTGCATCCAGCCGATGCTCGGCTTCATCACTTGGTACTGCTCGAACGTCGCCATCGTGTCGTAGCCTTGGCAGACGATGTTGGCGCCGTCGAAGATCGTCACCAGGGCGGGGTGGTTCACGCGGCGGTGGAGTTCGGCGACGAGCTGACCGTTCTGGCCGACCAGATTCGCTTCGACCTCGAGGCCAAAGGTGAGGTCGCTGCGGTGGCAGGTCTCGGCGATTTGCGCGAGTTGCTCTGCCGCTTGCGGCAGGTACTCCCACGGATCGCCGCCCTTGGGATGGTAGAACGAGAAGCCGCGGATCAGCTTCGTCTCGAAGGCATGAGCAAGCTCGCACGCCTTCTTCACGTCGTCGAGATACTTCTTGAACGGGACGAAGCGGTTCTTTGTACCGTCTTCCTGGTCGAGCAGCTTTACCTTGCCGATCGGCGAGCCGATCGAGGCGACGTTCATGCCGTACTCGTCTTCGGTGTGGCGAAGCTTCGTGACCTCGGCCTTCGTCAGCTCCATGACATTCTTGATGCCATTGCCGACGTCGATGAACCGCAGGCTGTAGTATTGCAGACCCAAGGCGGCGAACGCAGCAAACTGCTCGACCGCCGTTTTGTTGTTGGCAGCCTCGTCGGCGAACCCAGAGAGAATCACGCGGGGCTTGCTGGACATCGTCTTCTCTCTTTTGGCTTTTAAGGTTTAGACCGCCGACGCGTGCTGCACGATGATCTTCGACGAGATCCCGCCGCGGGGCGTGAACGCCGCTTCGATTTTCATCCAGCGAGGCTGCAGCACCGCCGTGAAATCGTCCATCATCGCGTTGGTGACGTTCTCGTAGAAAATGCCCGCATTGCGATAGCTTTGCAGGTACATCTTCAGGCTTTTCAGCTCGACGCACTTCTTGTCGGGGGTGTAGATGATCGTGATCGTCCCGTAGTCGGGCTGGCCCGTTTTGGGGCAAACCGACGTGAATTCCGGGGCGACGATCTCGATTTTGTAGTCGCGCTGCGGGTACTGGTTGTCAAAAACTTCGAGCAAACTGCGGGAATCTGGCATGCCGGACGGCTCCTTTCGACGAAACGGCCATTGTGGCATGATGGAACGGCGGCGGAAAGTGCCCCGTTCGCCTCCCACCAGACGCTTAACGCCCACCAACCGATGAAGCCCGCCGTCGTCCTGCTTTCAGGCGGTCTCGATTCCGCCACCACCGCCGCCGTCGCCCGCGCAGAAGGGTTCGCCATTCACGCCCTGAGCGTCGACTACGGCCAGCGGCATCGGTTTGAACTCGAATCGGCGGCCCGCGTTGCTGTTGCGCTCGGAGCGGCGGAACATCGCGTCGTGGCGATCGATTTGGCCGGCTTCGGCGGCAGCGCCCTCACCGCGGACATCGACGTGCCGAAGGATCGCCCGGCCGACGAAATGTCGGCCGGCATCCCGATTACCTACGTGCCGGCTCGCAACACGGTGATGCTGTCGCTCGCCCTCGGTTACGCCGAAGTGATCGGCGCCGCCGACATTTTCATCGGCGTCAACGCGGTCGATTACAGCGGTTACCCCGATTGCCGGCCCGAGTTCATCGCGGCGTTCGAGCGGGTGGCGAACTTGGCCACGAAAGCGGGGGTCGAGGGAACGCTGAAGTTCCACATCCACACGCCCTTGATTCAGCTCACCAAGGCCGAAATCATTCGCCGCGGAGTACAATTGGGAGTCGACTACGCCCTCACGCACACCTGCTACTCGCCGGATGCCAAGGGCGTGAGCTGCGGCCGCTGCGACGCGTGCCAACTCCGCATCAAAGGCTTTGCCGAAGCAGGGCTCACCGACCCCATCACGTATCAAGCGTCCTAACCGCCTAAGCGCGAACCGCCGTTTCTCCTTATTGATCCTTTCGTCGTGTCCTTTGTGCCGTCGTGGTGAGTCTTCGCCGAATTGAATGAGAATCGCCGAGCTATACAAATCGATTCAAGGCGAAGGGCTCCTTACCGGGATGCCGAGCGTCTTCATTCGCGCTAGCGGCTGCAACCTCCGCTGCTGGTTTTGCGATACGCCGTACGCCTCATGGCAGCCCGAAGGGCAGGACTACGCGGTCGACGAGATTATCGCGGAGGTCGAGGAGTGGGACGTTAAGCACGTCGTCATCACCGGCGGCGAGCCGATGTTGTTTGCCGAGATGATTCCGCTCTGCCGCGAGCTGCGGCGTCGCGGGCGGCACATTACGATCGAAACGGCCGGCACGCTTTACCTCGGCGTCGCCTGCGATTTGATGTCGATCTCGCCAAAGCTTTCGACCAGCGGACCCGATCCGGAGCGCCACGCCCATTGGGCCCGCCGGCACGAACGGCAACGCTACCAGCGCGAAGTCCTCATGCGGCTGATGGCCGAGTACGAGTATCAGCTGAAGTTTGTCGTCGACTGCGTCGACGATGTGGCGGAAGTCGATGCGATGATCGCGGAATTGCCGGGCGTGACGGCCGACCGCGTGCTGCTGATGCCGCAGGGGCGGACAATGGAAGAGATGGCGTCGCGTTCGCTGTGGCTGGCGGAACTCTGCCACGAGCGGGGCTGGCAGCTTTGTCCGCGCCGGCAACTGGAATGGTTCGGCCCGGTCCGCGGCACCTGATACAATCATCTTCTGCTCGCGACGTCCGCCCAGCCGATCAGAAGGTCCAGCATGCCAGGAAGTTCTCGTCTCGCTAACCGCGCACACGCTTGGGCATCGTCTAATCTAAGCGTGGTGCAGTGTCGGCGTGGTATCGCAGCGATTGTGATTTTGGCACTTAGCTCGCAACCAGCGGCTGCTTGGTGGGGGCAAGTTCACTCGCATATCACGGTTGGGGCCATTTCCCATTTGCCTGAACCGTTGCGTGGTTTTTTCGCAGAGCATAGCGGCTACTTGAGTAGCCAGGCGGGCCTAGAGCCGCCCGGTTCGCACTACATCGACATCGACAACTATCCGTCGTTCTTAGCCGGAACCTTCCCTCGCAATTACGACGATTTGGTCGCCCTGCATGGCGAGCAGTATGTGCGATCGCAGGGAACGGCACCTTGGACTTTCGCCGGTCAAGTCGAATCGCTCGCCAGCTCGATGGCCGCCGCCGTCGACGTCGATGATTGGGAAGAATTGCTTGATGCCGCAGCCGCGCAGGCGCACTACATCGAGGACTTGCACAATCCGCTTCATCTGACGCGGAATTACAATGGGCAGTACACCGGCAACTCCGGCATTCACGCTCGTTACGAAGGCGAGATGATCTTACGCCACTTCGATCAAGTAACTTACTCGCCCGCGAGTGCAGAGTACCTCACCTCGCCGCTCGACTTCGTCTTCGACGGCATCGATGAGCACTACCCGTATGTTGCGGATATTTTGGCGGCCGATGATCGTTACAAGGGACGACCGGCCGCGGAATACTACGCGGGCATGTGGTCTGATACGGGCGAGTTCACGCTTGAGTTGCTGCAGGAAGCGTCTGAAGCCGTCGCCGCGTCGTGGTCTACCGCCTGGGTCGACGCTGGCTCGCCGATGACGTTTTTGCCTGCCGTCGAGGGGGACTTCAACGGTGATCGCTACGTCGACGGCGCCGACTTTTTGGTCTGGCAACGCGATCCGAATGTCGGCGAACTATCTGTTTGGAAAGCCAACTTTGGCGGTGGTTCGAGCCCGCCCGCCGCAACGAACGTACCCGAACCAAGCGGACTGGCGCTGGTCGCGGTGAGCGGCCTGTTGATGTTGGCTCGTAAAACCCGGTAGCGGCTGGAAGTTCCGCGGCTCACGCGATGCCGGTTTCTCCGGCGCCAGGCTTTTCTTCTTCGACCGGTTTGGGCTCGGGCTTCGGAACCGGCTGCGGAGCTGGCGGGTGGCTCTTCGGGGCGAAGACGAGCACCATCGCGGCGCCGGCGATTACCAGCATCAAACCGGCGATGAAGAACGAGTTGATCTCGCCCCATAGGCCGTTCACTTTCGTCGTGATCAGCGTCGAAACGACCGGCGCCCCGCCGAAAATGAGGGGCATCACGAAGACCGGTTTGCCGCCAAAGTTAAACGCCATGATGATGCCGAGCGCCCCAAACGCTCCCGCGGCGCCGGCCAGCAAACTCCACATTGTGCCGGAGAAGCTGTACTCGCTGGCCTCGGGACTCACGACGAGGAACAGGTTCGGCACGATCACCGCAATGATGAAGTACGCCATGCCGACGCAGATAAACGGCCGCAGCCGGCTGTGCATCATCGCCGCTTGCCCCTTGTGGAGCGTCGGGCCGTAGGTTCCCCAGCAGACGATCGCGGTGGCGATCGATGCCAACAGCAGTGCGTAGCTGGTGCTGCGACTGCCGAGCGACGGTCGCGCGGCGGGAGCGACTGCATCCGCAGCAGCCACGGCTGGGGCATCGGCGGCGGGAGCCGCAGGCTTCGGCTTCGTCGGGGCGCAGGTCATCACCACCACGGCGCCCATGATCACCATCACGAGGCCCGCGAGGAAGAACGGGCCAATCTCGCGCATCTTGCCGGCGAGGTAGATCGTCATGAACGAGTTCACCACCGGCGCCCCGCCGAAGACGAGCGGCATCACGAACACCGGCTCGCCGCCGAAGTTGAATGCCAAGATGATGCCGAGCGCTCCGCCCGCGCCGAGCGCGCCGGCGATGAGGCTCATCACGATGCCGCTCATCGTCCAGGAGCCCTTCTCGCCCTTCATGGCGAGGATCGCCATCGGCACGAGCACGCCGATGAGGAAATAAGCGAGTCCCACGCAAACGAACGGCCGCATCCGCGCGAAGCCGCCAATGGTCGACATGTCGTGTTGCCCGTTATGGAGCACCGGTCCGTAGATCCCCCAGCACAAAATCGTGAGAAGGAACGAAGCGACGATTAGCAGCATGCTACGCATGAAGGAAACTCCCGGTATGATCGATGCGGCGACCGCAACTAAGAAAACTGTAAACGGGCCGCTGGACGCCCGCTAGGGCAGGTTTCAGCGACGGCAGGCCGCAATCGGTCATTCCGAGCGAAGCGGGGAATCTTACAGCTCGTTTGGGACGCCAGATCTTTCGCTCCAGTCAGGATGACCATTTAGTAATTCTCAATCCCCCCGCAACGCCGGCAGCAGCGGCGCCCGCAGCACCGCTCGCGAGGCGAGCCATCCCGCCAGCGACCCGACGCCGGCGATAATCGCGAGCAGCGTCGCCAGCGTCAGCCAGGGCGTGCCCGCTTGCCCCGCGAGGGCGTGGGGCAGTACCGCCGTGAGGGCAGCGAGGCTGCCGATCGCCAGGCCGCCGACGAGCAGCACTAGGTTTTCCGTGAGGACCATCGTTGCCAATCGGCGGCGGCGGAAGCCGGTCGCTTGCATCAGCGCGAGCTCGCCGCGACGTTCAACGATGCTGCGAAGCTGCACCACCGACAGGCCGACGCCGCCGAGCAGCAGCCCGAGGGCGCCGAGGCTTTGGAATGTCGATAAATAGGTGTTTTGAACGGCGAGCAATTCGGCGAGCCGTTGGCGAGCATCGACGGCGTCGAAGCCATAATCTTCGAGCTGCGTTTCGAGGAGAGCGGCGAGTTCTGCGGTCGGCGGCGAGTTCGCGCCGCGGCGGATGAGGAAGAAGCGGCGGCCAGAGGTTTCGGGGAAGAGTTTGATGAAGTTCTTTTCGCTGATGAGGACGTCGCCTTGGAGGACGCTGTTTAGCAGCATAAAGCGGGGGTGTAGCGACACAGGCTGATTCGCTTCATCGCGTACAACCAGCGAATCGCCGGGGCGATAAAGCTGGAGGCTGTAGTAAGCCGTGTTTCTGTCCAAAATCATCTCTACGTCTGAGCGATTTTCAGGGCCGCTATCTCCAGCAGAACCTAGGCCCTGCCACATCTTCTGATTGATGGCTCGATTGCTGGCGAAGTCGGCAGGAAATCCAACCCAGTCGAACTGCGCAACGTCGGCTAGCTCAAGCGGCACGCCGAGGATCCGCGGTTGCGTTGGCTTGTAGAGATTAAGACAGCTCGCATCCTGCCCGTCGCGGACGCGGAAGCTGATGATCGTCGCATCTTTTAGCTTCGCTTCGTCGTCGGCGGAAAAGCCAAGCTCGCGGCGGCCGGCTTCGCTGCCGAGGTCGAATAGCACCGGCAAATCGGCGGTCGCCAGCAGATCAAAACCGCCGACGCCGCGTTCGGTAGGCGCCAAGCGAAACGCGCTCATCGCGACGATCAGGAAGCTAGCCGTGGCGGCGAGACCGAGGGCGAGCATGGTGCGGCTCGGGTTTCGCCGGGCGTTGCGAGCAGCTAAGCCGCCGAGATTCAGCGACGTCGGCCGACCGACCACAGGCCGCCGCAACCTGCCGCGTATGGCGGCGAGGATGCCGATCAGCACCAGCGTTCCGCTGCCGAAGAAGGCGCCCCCTTGGGCTTCCCCCTCCAGCTTCGAGGCTGCGGTGGCGAGTCCGAAGGCTGCCACGATGACGCCGATGGGGAGCCAGGTTCCGGCCCAACGGCTGGCGCCCTTCGTCGCTAGCGCCGGTTCGGCATCGCCGGCTAAGAGTTGCCGGGCGGGAAGTTTCGAGAACCTCCGCAGCGACCAGGCGATCGTCGCGAGCGCGACCAACACCCCGACGGCGAACCCGATGGCAAGGCTGCGCGGCGTGACGTGCAGCCTCAAAAATGGCTCCGCCGTCGCCGCGACCCACCACGTGTTGAGCCCGTGGATCATCAGCCGTGCGTAACCGACGCCGAGCGCAACGCCGACGAGGGCGCCGACGGCTGCGACAATCGCAGCCTCGGCGAGCAGCAGTCGGCGGAGCTTTTTCAGCGGCGTGCCGAGGGCTTCGAGCAGGCCGACTTCGCGGGCCCGTTGTTCGACGCCGAGGCGGAAGAGGAGGGCGGTGAGCATCACCGCGGAGGCCATCAGGAAGAAGCTGAAGCCGAGGAACAGCCCGTCGAAGGGCGTCGTGCCGCTGGAGGCGGCGAGCGCGTTTTGCCGCACCGCGACGAGCGACATGCCGAGCTTCCCGGGATTGAGGCTTTGCTCAAACGCCGTTGTGACCGATGCAACCGTCGCGCCGTCGGCCAGCGGCAAACGCAACACGCTGTCGGTTCCCCAGCGGGTGCTCCAAAGCTTGGCGGCCAGCGTGTGAGAGACAAACGCCTTCGGCGTCGTGCGGTAGTCGTCCCAGTATTTTTCGTCCTCGTCGCGAACCGTTTCGACGAGATCGAACGGCAACTCCCAGTCATTGATCGACGCCTGGTCGGTCACGCCGGGAAGTTCGGGAGCGAAGTCGGGATCGGCAGCGGCCGTTGGTTTGCCGTTGGCGTTGGCCAGCGGCAAGATCGCACGCACCTTGAGCGTCAGCGGGGCGTGCTCGCGCAGTTCGCCATGCGTCGTTTCGGGATCGTACCAAGTGAACGTCACCTCGTCGCCGACGGCGACGCCGAGGTCGTCGGCAGTCCAATCGTTGATCGCGACTTCATCGACGGCGAGTTCGATCGGCTGGCCTTGTTCGTCGACGACCGGGCCAAGAGCGGCGGTGGAATCGACGCCGGCAATCGTCGAGTAAGGGACGCGGCGGTTGCCGGCCGACATGCGGTTGGCGAGGTAGGTGACGACCGGCTGCAGGCCGCGCTGGCCGTCAAGCTGTTGGGCGACCGCGACCAGTGCCGGTGGCAGCACCAAGCGGTCGGCGGCAATTTGCAGATACCGCGGCTCGCCGGCGATGGCGACCTCTTTTACGGTGACTCCGAAGTCGGCGAGCGTTGGCCGCAGGTTCTCGAACGAAACGTCGCCAGCGATGGCCAGGCCGTTCGCTTGGTCGGGCAGATCAAGCAAACTCTGCATCGTCGCCAGCGGCACGAAGGCGTTGCGCGGCGCCGTTTGGTTCGGACGCATCGAGAACCGGGCAAGCGACGCCTGATCGTCCGCGTCGAGAATCGCCGACACGGTGAGGCGGCGGGTGGCGGCCGTCTCTTCCTTCTCGCCGAGCGTGCTGTCGGCGGGAATGCTCTTCATAATCGGAATCCGCAGCAGCACCGCATCGCCGACGGCGACGCCGAGTTCGTCGGCGACGTCGGCGGTGAGCGCGATCTGGTTGCCGCGCTCGACGGGGGACTGCATGGGTGGTTCGGCGAACTGCCAGAACTCGGGCGTCACGCCGAGGACTTGCAGCTGAGCGGCGCGGTGCGACTGTCCCTCCTTATCGCGAAAGAGCGCCGAGCCTTGCGTCAGCAACAGCGGCGCGGCTTCGACGTCAGCGTCCTCAGCCAGCAAGCCTTGTTCGCGGAACGGGTGCTCGGCGATGAGCACCGAGTCGATCCGCCCCAGGCTGCCGAGGGCCAGATCGCGGAGGCTGCCGCGCATCGAATCGCCGACCAGCAGAGCGCCGGTGATGACGGCGGTCGTCACGGCCACGCCGGCAGCGACGGCGAGGTGAACCCGTCTGTATTGGCGCAGACTGGCGGCGATGTACGTCCAGGAGTTCACGTTCTAGACCTTTAATTCGGCCATTCCCCAGGCGAGGGAATTTTGAGTTTTGCACGCCGGCCGGGGGGCCCCATTAAAACGGTGCAAAAGTCGGGAGCTGGTAAGACGCTAGTCTTGCAGTTCGCACGGCGTTTATCGAGGTGAAACGGCGGTTGGCGGGGGGCGCAGGCGATGCGACTTTTGCGCTTTTCGTTCGCTGAGTTTGGCGTGCAAAAGTCATCGCGGGCAGGGCGCCACGTCGTTTCGCTCAGCAGACGCTTGGCGTGCGAACTCAATCCATCGCACCATAGCAGATTGGGGAGCGGGGGTGTGGAGCGATTTTCTGCCGCGTTGGGGCGAAGGGCCGCTCGTGCCTGGCAACGAAAACGCCCCTCGACGGATCGGGCCGTCGAGAGGCGTCGTTACGAACTCAACAACAAGCGAACTACCCGCAGGCCGGTCGCTTACTTGCCGCAGCTGTCGCCGCAGTTGCAATCTTCGCAACCGCAAGCGTCGCATTGGCAATCGGTGCACTTGCCGTCGGCGCAACCGCAATCTTCGCACTTGCAGTTATCGCCGCAGCAGCACGCCGCGGTCTTGGCTTCCTCGGCTGCATTGACTCCGGCGGTCAGGCCGAGAGCACTGGCGGCAAGGGCGGCGACGGCGGCAAACATGAACTTTGACATGATAGATATCTCCAATGTGATGCGAGGCGCGCAGCCTCGCGTTTGGTACGAAAACTTGAAACGTACAAACGAACGGAATCAGAAAGGACGCGACCGCTCACGACGCGAAAGCGTTGAGAGGCCGTGGCGCTGTTAATTCCGCCACACGGAGAGTAAGGCGTGAAGCCTAATGCTGGGCATGCCGCCCGACGATGCGAGATCAAACGCATTGTGCCACGCCAAGCCGTTCAGGCCGGCATGGGCGACAACCTCGCTGGGGGCAATATACGCGAGTGCCAGGTGGCTGTCGTCCGCTTGAACCGTCGTCGGAGACGCTGGCAGCGGCGATTTGTCGGCGGCGACGCAGCAGTCGCAATTGTCGCAATTCGAGTCAGTGTCGCCCGGGCTGCAGCAAGTGGCAGACGTGGACTCGCTGTTCGATTCGGTCGAACAGCAGCTACCGCCGCAGGTTTCGAGCTCAACCGCTTCCTCTGCAAACGACTGCGGGATCGTGAACCCACAGGTGCAGGCCGAAAGCATCGGCTGCACGCCACCCATGACCACAATGGCCAGCAGGGCGACGCAGCGAAGCATCAGGCGGTGGAGTGTGGAGCGACGCATGGGACGAGACTTAAGGGAAACGGCGCTAAGAGACTGCTCCGGTATTGGCCGTACGGATCAAGCTTAGGAAAGGTTCGCTCGGCAAGGCAAGGGGATTTTGTGGCAGCAGCATTTGAAAGCCACCGGCGGAGCCGGTGGCTTTTATGCGTTGGCCTTGTCGGAAATATCCTTTCGGCCCCAGGCCCCTTCCCAGCGGATGCACTTCACCGCAGTGTAGGCCGCCAGCTTCGCTTGCGCGATCGTATCGCCGAGCCCGGTAACGCCCAGCACGCGGCCGCCAGTGGTGACGATTTGATCCCCCTTCATCGCCGTGCCGGCGTGGAAGACTTTTACGTCCGGCACCTTCGCGGCATCTTGGAGCCCGCGGATCGGCCGGCCCGTTTGGTACTTCCCAGGGTACCCTTCGCTCGCCATGACGACGCAGACCGAAGGGCGATCGTCCCAAACCATCGGGGCAATTTCGTCGAGCTTGCCGTCGACGGTCGCTTCGAGCACGTCGACCAAGTCGCTCTTCAGCCGCATGAGAATCGGCTGGCACTCGGGATCGCCGAAGCGGACGTTGTACTCCAGCACCTTCAGGCCATGCTTGGTAACCATGATTCCCGCATACAGAATGCCGCGGAATGGTCGCCGCGAGCGCTTCATCTGATGAATCGTGGGAACAAGGATCCGCTCCTCGATCTGCTGCAACATCGCCGGAGTGACGAGCGGGGCAGGGGAGTAGGCGCCCATGCCGCCGGTGTTGGGCCCTTGGTCGCCGTCGTACGCCGCCTTGTGATCTTGCGCGGCGGGAAGCGTAATGATGTGGCGGCCGTCGGTGATGGCGAGCACGCTCGCCTCTTGGCCCACGAGCCTTTCCTCAACGACGAGCTGGCTGCCCGCGGCGCCAAACTCACGGTCGCCGGCGATTCTCTGCACCGCTTCGAGCGCCTCGGCCTTCGTGTCGCAAACGATGACGCCCTTGCCGGCGGCGAGGCCGTCAGCCTTGATGACCATCGGCTGGTCTTCGCGCTCGACGAGGTAGGCGGTGGCGCTGGCGGCGTCGCGGAAGGTGCGGAAGTCGGCCGTGGGGACGTCGGCGTGGCGGAGCAGGTTCTTGCAGAAGACCTTGCTCGCTTCGAGTTCCGCCGCCTGTTTGCTGGGGCCGAACGCCTTGATGCCCGCGTCGCCGAGCGCATCGACGATGCCGACGGCGAGCGACGATTCCGGGCCGATCACCGCGAGGTCGATTTGGTTGTCCTTGGCGAATTTCACAAGCGCCGGGACGTCGGTATCGCTGATGGCGACGTTCTCGGCGTCCATGGCGGTGCCGGCGTTGCCGGGAGCCACGAAGACGCGCTTCACGCGCGGGCTTTGCTTGATTTTCCAGGCGAGGGCATGTTCACGCCCGCCGCCGCCAACGACCAATACTTTCATCGAACCAACTCCTACGCCGCCTGCGGTTCAGGCTAGCCACTCAATTCATTCTAAACTGCCAAGGACGCCTGGACGCCAAGGGAAGGCGGGAAGTACGCACCACTAATGGACGCTGATGCGGCGCTAACCAGAGAAAGGAATTCATACCTTTCAATTAATTAACGCTGCTCAGGGTTTATTAGCCGTGAGGAAATTCCTTTGCGCCTGCTCGGCGGTCCTCGCGGTTTGTCTTTAGTAAGCTGCGTTCAGCAAATTTCGAACAGACGATTCTAGGCGGGGCAGGGGAGTCGAGATAGGCGGTGCGCGTGCCGGTAGTTCGCAGTTTGATGGCGATGTCGCGTGGACAGAGCGGAGCGGCGCGGTTTTGAGTCACTCCGCGCAGAAAGTTCTCGATAAAGTTGCCGCGCGCCCATGGCATGGCGCGGCGGCGTTGGTAGAATCCGGACCGACTCGCATGATGCAGCGCTCTTCGGTTTGATGCGCACCGCCTCAAGGGAGTTGACATAAGTCGAGCGCAGGGGTTACCTTAGGTCCCGGTTACATTGTGAAAATGATCACAATGTGGTGGAACCAGTTTCGGCGGTGCCTTTTCCGCTTTCCCATCGCAGCGGGCGAAGATCGATGGGAGCGGCTTTTTGAAGGTCGGCGGCGGCGGACGATCTGCCGTAGCGCGACAGCGGTGGTCTAGGCAGCGCCTCATCGAAAGCGCCACCCATGGCTGACAAGAAGAAATTGACGGTCGCCGAGATGCTCGCGGCCGCCCGAGCTGTCGATGGCGGCGCGGCGAAGCCGGCCGATGCCCCGCCGTCTTCAGAGGTTCCGCCAGCCGCAGCCACTCCCTCTCCCGCTGAATCAGCGGCCGCCCCCGCGGCGCCGATCAAACCAGCCGTTGGTCCCGGCGGCGCTCGACCAAGCGTGGCCGACATGCTCGCCGCGGCTCGAGCCAACAAAGGGGGCGCTGCCCCGGCGCCCGCCGAGCCTGCGGCCGCTGCTCCCAAGCCAAAACCAGCCGCAGCCGTCGCCAAGCCAGCTGAACCGACCGCTCCAGCGGAACCGCGCGACACGGCCAGCATTCTCGGCGCTGCCCGCAAGGGCGAGAAGGCGGGCCCGATTAGCAAGGCCGAGGCTGCCGCGAAGGCCCCCGCCCCCGCTCCGCCCAAGCCGACGATTGTCGTGCCGCCGATGCCGCTGAAGCCCGACTACGCCAAGCCGAAGGTCGCCGTCGCTGCCAAGGCGATCGACGACGAAGCCGATCGCCGCGATTTCGTCGGCATCATGCTCGCCGTCGGTTTTTGGATGACGGGCATTATCGGCACGCTGTGGACGCTGCTGACCGTGAAGTTCATGTTCCCGAATGTCCTGCGGGAACCGCCGAGCAAGTTTAAAGTCGGCTTCCCTGACGCTTTCCCGGGCGGGCAGGTGCAGGAGAAGTTCAAAGCCCAGTTTGGCATCTGGGTCGTCAACGCCGAATACAACGGCCAGCAACAGATCGTCGCCCTCAAGTCGGTCTGCACTCATCTGGGCTGCACGCCCAACTGGCTCGAAGCGGAGCAGAAGTTTAAGTGCCCCTGCCACGGCAGCGGTTTTTATAAGGATGGAATCAACTTCGAAGGTCCGGCGCCGCGGCCGCTCGAGCGCTATGCGATTCGCTTAGCCGACGACGGGCAGATCGAAGTCGACAAGAGCCGCACTTTCCAGGAAGAAATGGGCGCCTGGACCGATCCAGGGTCGTTTATTCCGGTGTAGGGCTGTCAGCTATCGGCTCTCGGCTGTCGGCCAGACAGTCGACAGGGCTGGGCTGCAGCGAGGATGCAGAATTCGTTGGACGACACTTTTCTGGCCGAGAGCTGCCAGCCGATAGCCAAAAGCCATGCCTCTAAGCGACACAATCCGCGAATCGCAAATTTGGAAAAGCATCTTCCGGCATCCCATGCCGGTCGATCGCCGCAATCGCATTGTGGTGATGCTGACCAACTTCTTCCTGCATCTTCACCCGGTGTCGATCAAGAAGCAGGGAATCGCGCTCAGCTACACGTGGTGCATGGGCGGGGTGACGTTCTTCCTGTTCCTGGTTGAGACGGTCACCGGCGTCTTGTTGATGTTCTACTACCGCCCGACCGTAGAGTGGGCGTACACCGACATTCAGGCGCTCCGCGACGTCACTTCGCTCGGCCTTTTACGGGAAATTCATCGCTGGGGCGCCCACGCGATGGTCATTACCGTTTGGCTCCACATGTACCGCGTTTTCCTCACCGGCAGCTACAAGCCGCCGCGGGAATTTAATTGGGTGATCGGCGTCATCCTGCTGCTGCTCACGCTGCTGTTGTCGTTCACCGGCTACTTGCTGCCGTGGGATCAGCTCGCCGTCTGGGCCATCACGGTCGGTTCGAATATGGCCCGCGCAACGCCGGTGCTCGGCCACGAAGGTCCGCTACAGCAACTCCTCTCGGTGGGAGGGGTCGACATGATTACCAACGCCTCCGACGCCCGCTTCGCGCTCCTCGGCGCCCGCGAGGTCGGCGAAGAGACGCTCAATCGGTTCTACATTTTGCACTGCATCGCGATCCCGCTCGGCGTGGCATTGCTGCTGGCGATCCATTTCTGGCGGGTGCGTAAAGACGGCGGCATTAGCGGGCCGTTGTAGGGTTCAGGTGTTGGGGTTCGGAGTTCAGGAAGAACAAAAGGCAGGAGGAAGAGGAGAAACATCGGAGCGAAAGGAAGCATTTGGGGAAGGATCGTAGACGGCGGCTAGTTGTTTTGCCGGAGGACGATCGATGCCCGACTACTTGCGAATCGAAGATTTGCTCGTCTACCAGAAGCTTTGCGATCTCCATTTGGACGTTTGCGAATTAACCAGAAGTTGGCCTGCGGAAGAACGCTTTGAACTCGCGTCGCAAGTGCGGAGGTCGTCGAATAGCGCCCCGGCCCAACTCGCGGAGAAACACAGCGATCGGCACCTGAAGAACAAAATCGAAGGTACTAACCGAGCCCGCGGAGAAGCGGCTGAGACGATACATCACCTGTTCATGGCGAAGCGAAAGAAGTATTTGACAGAAGAAGCGTTCGAAGTTTTTCGGAGTAGGTACCACGAGTGCATCAGGATGCTGAACGGCCTGGAGCGAAAACTGGAGATGCAACTACCCCCAGAAGCTCGCCGGTTCACCCCCGCTCCCTCGTCTTCATCCTGAACCCCGAACCCTGAACCCTGACCACTCCCGTCCATGACTCACGGACTTACAGACGCGCAGTTCTTGAATATGGTCGCCTCCTTCTTGGGGCCATATTACCTCGTGCTTGCGCTGATGAACGGCGTCGCCGCCTTGTACCTGTGGCAATCGGGGACGGCGAAGACGTGGTACAACATTCGCGCCGGCGAGCAGACGTTTCCGTTCACCAGTGCGATCGTCTGGCTGTTGCTTGGGTTCATCTTTGTGATCCTTGCTCCTCTGGCTTGGAGCGGCCACGGCGCCTGGATGCCTTCGTTGCCGGAGTCGGTTCGCGAGGCGATCAATCGCAGCACTGGCCCGGTTGTTTACAGCGTCGGCACCGTGGTGCTGCTCAGCATCTTGTTCTTTTGCCGGCGGTTCTTCGTCCAGCCGACGGTCGCCTGGATTGTCTGGAACTTGATGCTGTTGCTGCTCGGGCTGTCGATGCCCGATCGCGACTTCTACGAAATCATCGCGAAGCCGGACAACGTGCCGATCGTGATGCTCGTGTTGCTGCTTGCCTATTTTACCTGGCTGGCGACCTACCGCGCGGTGATCAACGATGATCGAATTGCCCGCGGCGAAGCGCCGCTTGAGGCGCTCGACAACGAGAAGGTGCTCGTCTGGCCCGATCTCGTCTACACCGAGCTGATCTGCATGATCGGCCTGACCGCCTTCCTCATCTTCTGGGCGATTGCGCTCCCCGCGCCGCTCGAAGAGCCGGCCAGCAGCGTGAAGACGCCGAACCCGTCGAAGGCCCCGTGGTACTTCCTCGGCTTGCAGGAAATGCTCGTCTACTTCGACCCCTGGATGGCGGGCGTCGTGCTGCCGAGCATGATCGTCGTCGGCCTGATGGCGATTCCCTACATCGACTTCAACAAGGCTGGCAACGGTTACTACACGATCAACCAACGGAAGTTCGCCTACGTGATCTTCCAGTTCGGGTTCCTGGTGATGTGGGTCACGCTGATCGTGCTCGGCACGTTGCTACGCGGCCCCAACTGGAACTTCTTCGGGCCGTACGAATTCTGGGATTCGCACAAGGTCGAGGCGCTCAACAACGTCAACCTGTCCCAGATTTTCTGGGAGCAGTGGCTCGATCGCCCGCTGCCAGCCAAGCCAGAAATGGCTTTCGTTCCTGCATACCTACCATCGTGGCTGCATTGGCTTCAGCCTGTAGGTCAGTTCTTTGGTGTCGTCTTCGGCCGTGAAATTCTTGGCACGCTGCTGGTGCTTTTCTACTTCATTGCGTTGCCGCCAATCATGGCGCTCACTGTGTTCCGTAAGTATTACCAACGGATGGGACTGATCCGTTTCATGTTGATGGCGAACCTGATGCTCTTCATGGCGTCGCTCCCGATCAAGATGGTCCTGCGTTGGGTCTTTAACTTGAAATACATCATTGCGATTCCGGAGTACTTCCTGAATTTTTAGCACGCAGCGGTTAGTAGTGAGCGATCAGCGGTCAGCCACAGGAAATGGCATGGCGGCTAATTCGACCTCTGGCTGACCGCTGAAAGCTGATAGCTGAAAGCTTTCTTCCTATGCCCGCGACGGAACAAACTTGGCGCAATCAACGGACGATGCACGTCATCTTTGGCGCGAGCGCCATCGTGATGGCGATCGCCACGGTGATGCTGATGGCCCGCGATCACAATCGCGAGTGGAAGGACTGGACGCTCAAAGACCGAAAAAAAGACGCCTGGATGATCGAGTCGCGCCGTGACGCGATCGCCGAGCAGTACGCCAAGGAGATGAACTCGTACGAGGACGAACTGCGGAACTACGACAGCCAGCCGATTCCGCGGAATTTTATCGACCAGTTTGAATCGCTTGTCGACAAAGAGGATCAGCGCCTCAAGAGCAACCCGGCGGCGAGCGAGCCGAAGCCAGCGTCGAACGACTCCGTGAATGCGGCTCCTCAGTCGGAGATCACGCTGGTCGCTTTCCAAGAGGAAACTGCCGCGAAAGCCGAGCCGCAATTTGACGGACTGGAACAGGCCTACGCCGATCTTGCCGCGACGGCTCCCGGCATCGCTGAGGCCCAGGCGACGCTCGTCAAGCTGAAGGCCGATCTCGACGCAGTAAAGAAGCAAGCGGCCGAGCGGGCCGCGGCTCCGGCGCCGAAGCCCGAGGAAGCCGAAGCCGCCGCGCAGGCCGCCGCCGAACTCACCGAAAAAGAGCAAACGCTGACTGACGAGATCAAAACCGCCCAGTCGGCGCTGTGGGCCGCGCAAGACAAAGGCGTCGTCGCCCGCGGCAAGGTCTTGGGGCAGTTCAACGATTTCATCCGCGCCGCCCGCTTCCGCGAGAATACCCTGGTCGCCCGCAAGAAGTCGCTCAACGGCGAACGGACCGCCAAGGTGAGCGAGCTCGGCATCAAGATCGGCCACAGCAGCGATGAGCAGGTGATCGCGGATCTGCAGGCGAAAGTCGACGATCTCGACGCGGGCATCGCCGAGCTGACCGCCGGCATTGCCGCCGCCAAAGAGTATCGGATGAGCCTGGAGCAGGTCGTCTCCGAGGTCGGCGCCGAAAAGGTCGTTGCGGCGAAAGAACTCGACGCGATGAAGACCGAGCTCACGCGGCTGGACGAGCAGGTCGCGCTCAACACGTCGAACGCCGGCGAATGGTTCACACGGTTGCCGATTCTCAACGCCCTCTACAGCGGCAACGTGAAGATCGAGCAGAACTGGCTCCCCGATCTGACGATCAACTACAACTTCTCGCAGGTCGCGCGGTTCGATCGCTGCATCACCTGCCATCGCGGCATCGCGAAGACGGCGCCCGGCACGGCCAGCGACCCGATGTACCCGACGCTGCCCGAAGAGCTGCGTAACCTCACGGTGCAGATGATGACGCCGGAGACTCAGCCGCTCGCAGGGACGACGCTGCTCGAAGCTTACGGCATGCAGCTATCGCCGACCGGTATCATCAATGACGGCGACGTCACGGTGCACTTTGTGATGCCGGAATCGGCCGCCGCGAAGGCGGGAATTGAATCGGGCGACGTGCTTCAGTCGATCGCCGGCTCCCGGGTGTACAGCCCGGCCGAAGCCGATGAACGTCTGCTAACGCTCGTTGATTGGAACAAGCCGGTGGCGATCTCACTTCGCCGCGGGTTGAATCATCCGTTCACGAGCCATCCGCGACTCGACCTGTTCCTCACCGACACCAGCCCTCATCCGCTGAAGGACGTCGGCTGCACCGTCTGCCACGACGGCCAAGGAAGCGGTACGTCGTTCCCATGGACCTCGCACACGCCGAACGATGCGAAGGAACAGAACCGCTGGGCCCAGGAATACGGTTGGTTCGACAACCATCACTGGATCTTCCCGATGAAGCCGGCCCGCTTTGTCGAGAGCAACTGCCTAAAGTGCCATCACGACAAGGGCTCGCTTGAGCCGAGTCAAGAATTTCCCGAACCGCCAGCGCCGAAGCTCGTCGAAGGTTGGTCGCTGGTCGAGGAGTTCGGCTGCTTCGGTTGCCACGAAGTGAACGGTTGGGACAGCCCCACCGCCAGCGTCGGCCCCGACGTTCGGTTGGAGCCGAACTACGCCGAAGTCGCTGCCGCCGTTCTGCGGAGCAAGAATCTCTCGGACGGTCAGCGCGAGTTGGCTCAGCAGCTGCGATTCCAACCGAGCAACAACGAGATTCGTTTGCAGCTGCTCAGTTCGATCGCCGCGAAGCCGACGCCGCCGGGCGAAGACGCGGAAGGGGCGGACGAGCAGACTCCCGAACAACAGCAGGCCAGCGCCGATCTGCAGCGGCTTTCGACGTTGCTGAAAGACGTCGAGATCCCCGGCGAGTACCGCAAGGTTGGCCCCAGCCTCCGCTACATTAAGTCGAAGGTTGACTACGAGTGGCTCTACAGCTGGGTCCGCAAGCCGGCCGACTTCCGGCCGTCGACAAAGATGCCGCAGTTCTTCGGGCTGTACGAGCATCTGAGCGAAGTGAGCGACGCTGCTCAGTTGGCCGATAGCGAGCGTTTCGAAGCGATCGAAATCCGCGCGATCACCGAGTACCTGCTGAACGCGAGCGACGAATTCCAGTATCTTTCGCCGCCCGAAGGAATCACCGAAGAACCGTCCGCCGAACGCGGCAAGTGGGTCTTCGAATCGCGCGGCTGCCTGGCGTGCCACTCGCATGATGAGTTCCCCGGCATCGCCTCAACGCAAGGGCCGAATTTGTCGCGGCTCGGCGCCAAGCTGAATACGGAGAAAGGCCGCCGCTGGCTCTACTCGTGGGTGAAGGAGCCGAACCGCTACCACGCCCGCACGGTGATGCCGCAGCTCTATCTCGACAAGATCGTCGAGAAGAACGCCCAGAATCAGCCAACCGGCGTCGTCAGCGACCCGGCCGCCGATGTGACCGCGTTCCTGCTCAGCGTGCCGACCGATTGGCAGCCGCACGACGTTCCGGCCGCTGGCCAGTGGACCGACAAAGAAAAGAACGACCTCGTCGATCTCGCGCAGCTGTGGCTCACCAGCGACGCGATTCCGAAGGCCCGCGCTCGCAAGTATCTCGAAGGCGAAGGGTTTGCCGAGTCCCAACGGGCCAAGCTGAAGACCAACGAACGACTGCTGATCGGACTCAACGACCAAAACCGTACGGAGCGGCAGTTGGAGTTCGTCGCCCGCAGTACGATTGGCAAGTACGGCTGCTTCGGCTGCCATGACATTCCGGGCTTCGAAGATGCGAAGCCGATCGGCACCGCGCTCGCCGACTGGGGCCGCAAAGAGACGTCGAAGCTTGCGTTCGAGAACATCCACAAGTTCCTCGAAACGCACGGCATCAACCCCGAGAATCCAACGCACGACGCTCAGGCGATTGTCGATGCCGAAGCTTCCAAGCAGACGGCGACGATGCCCGAGGGCGCCGATGGTCACGACGCCGAGCATACGGCTGAGGGCGATGATGCCCGCGCCGCGAGCCATGGGCACCTCGATCCGGCGACATTCAGCGCCGACGACGGGTACTTCGTCCAGTCGCTCAACAGCCACGGTCGCGACGGCTTCATTTGGCAGAAGCTTCGCTATCCCCGCAGCTACGACTACAAGACGACGCGGAATAAGAACTTCAACGAACGGCTGCGCATGCCGAAGTTCCCGTTCAACGACCAGCAACGGGAAGCGATCATCACGTTTGTGCTCGGCCTCGTGAAGGAACCGCCGGCGACGAAGTTCTTGTTCAATCCCAACGACCGCCAGCGAGCGATCGTCGACGGCCGGCAGGTGCTGGAACGCTTCAACTGCGGCGGCTGCCATACGCTCAAGATGGAGCAGTGGGTCTTCAACTACGGCAGCGACACGTTCGAGGATGCCTCGGAAGTGGTCGATTTCCCCTTCCTCGATCCGAAGTTCAGCCAGCAGCAAGTTGCCGCGTCGCTCGCGAAAGACTTCCGTGGGCTGATGCACGCCAACATCGCCGGCCAGCCCGTCTTCGACGAGGAAACGGGCGAACCGACGTGGGTCGACGAAGATCGCCAGCCAATCACCGCCGAGGAAGTCCTCGAAGCGGAACGCGAAGATGGCGAGACGATTCCGGTCTTCTACCGCTTCGGCCTGTGGGCCAACGAGTTGATCAACGGCCAGCCGCGACTGCGCGGCATCGACGAACTGCTGATTCCCGCCGATCGAGCGAAGTACGGCCCGGCCAACGGCAACGCCTACCCGGCTTGGGGCGGCGACTTGGCGCGGTACCTCTTCCCGAAGGTGATCGAGCGAGCCAAAGAGAAGAATCCGCAGGTCAACGGCCGCGAGGCCTGGGGCTGGCTCCCGCCGCCGCTGATGGACGAAGGGAAGAAGGTGCAGACCGACTGGCTACACGGCTTCTTGATGGACCCGTCGGCGATTCGTCCCGCCGTCGTCATGCGGATGCCTAACTTCCACATGTCGAGCGAGGAAGCGGAGAAGCTGGTGAACTACTTCGCCGCGATGAGCGACGCGAAGTACCCCTACGAGTACAAGCAGCAGCAACGGGCTAGCTACCTGACGAACCTCAACGCTGCCGGCGGCGACCCGCTCGGCGAGGCGATGACGATCGTCACCAACGGCAACTACTGCGTGAAATGCCACGCCGTTGCCGACTTCGCTCCGCAGGGCGATCCGAACACGTTTGGGCCGAACCTAGCGGATGCGCAACGCCGCTTACGGCCGGAGTTTACGCGCAATTGGATCGCGAATCCGGCCCGAATTCTGCCGTACACCGGCATGCCGGTGAATATCCCGTACCGGCCAGACGACCCCCACCTGGGGGGAGTGGCCCAAGACCTGTATCATGGAACTAGTATCCAGCAGCTCAACGGATTGGTTGATTTGCTGATGAATTTCGACGCCTACGCCCGCCGCAACACCTCGGTCAGCTCGCTCGTGGAGCAGGCCGTCGCTGCCCAGTCGGCGAGCGGGGCGAATTCGCCCCCGGCCAATGGCGGTTCTGCGGCCGACGCGTCGGGCGAATCCACGCCATAAGGGCTCCCGCCTTCCGGCCCGAAGAAACGAAAGTGAGTGATTCGATGAATTGCATCATTGCCAAGCGTTTGCTCTCCGCCTGTGCCGCGGCCTCGCTGCTGGCCGGCTCGACGTCGTTCGCTGCTGATTGGGGAACGATCAAAGGGAAGTTCGTGTTCAAGGGCGACGCGAAGGCCGAGAAGATTGTTCCGAACAAGGACACCGCCTATTGCTCGGCCCACCCGCTGGTCGACGAAGCGGTCGTCGTCGGCAGCGAGGGCGAACTGGCCAACGTGTTCGTCTTCCTGAACGCCGGTCGCGGCAAGAAGGTTGACATTCACCCCGATTACAAAGCTGCGGCCGAGCCGAAGGTCCTCGACAATCACTTCTGCCGGTTCGAACCGCACGCGATGACGCTCTGGACGGCCGACAAGCTGGAGATCCGCAACTCGGACCAGGGGATCGGCCACAACACGAACGCCTCGATGCTGTTCGCGAATCCGAAGTTCAACGAGCAAGTCACCGTCGACGCGCCGATCGTCAAAGAGTTCACGAAGACCGAAAGCTACCCCTCGAAGGTCGCTTGCAACGTTCACCCGTGGATGAACGCCTACGTCCTGATCCGCGACAACCCCTACGCGGTGGTCTCGGCGGCGGACGGTACGTTTGAAATCAAGAACGTCCCGGCAGGCAAGCACGACTTCGCCTTCTGGCACGAAGCGAAGGGCAACCTCAAGGACCTCAAGGTCGGCAAAGAGAAGGCTGATCGCAAGGGCCAGTTGCAAATCGAAGTCCCAGCCGGCGAAACGGTCGACCTCGGCGTAATCGAAGTCACCCCCGCCATGCTCGGGAAGTAGTAGTTACTGACGACACTCGGCGACTAGCCCCGACCAAACTTGGTCGGGGCTAGGGCCACAACTTCACGGCGCCATGAACCTTATTCCCGCTGATCGCTTGTCCGCAGCTTTGGCATTAGCCGTCGTTACGCTCAGCGCGGTCGGCTGCTCGCGATCAAGCGACGAGCCGGTTTATGCCAACCTCGCCGCGGCCGAGAAAATTCGCGTCGCGCTTGGCGGCGAAGCGGGAGCCGTGGAAGAAGTCGCCGCGACCGGCACCGGCTGGGCGACCCTCAAAGGGAAATTCACCTTCGACGGCGATCCGCCGACGATGCCTCCTTACGGCGTGAACAAGGATCAGGCAACCTGCGCTCCCGGCGGGCAGGCCCCGCTGCAGCAGTACTTGCTCGTCGATCCCAACAGCAAGGGAATTGCAAACGTCGTCGTCTTCGCCCGCAAGGCGTCGCGCGTCCACGAGGGCTCCGGCCCGAAGACAGATTCGATTCTCTTCGATCAGAAGGTCTGCCTGTTCCTCACGCACGTGCAGGGAATGACGACCGGCCAGTCGCTCGACATTCGGAACAGCGACAACGTCGGCCACAACACGAACATTTCGGGCCAGAACGGCTTCAACCAGACGATCGCCAGCGGCGCCACGACGCCATTCCTCGTCAAAAAAGAAGAAGCGGCGCCAGTGCCAGTTCGGTGCAGCATTCACCCGTGGATGCTCGCTTACCTGTTGCCGCGCAGCAACACGTACTTTGCCGTGACGGCGGAAGACGGCTCGTTCGAAATCCCGAATCTGCCGGCGGGCGAGAAGCTCGAGATTCAGGTCTGGCACGAAAACGCCGCCGGCGGCAACGGTGCGTTGTTCGTCAACACGCCCGAAGGCAAGAAACTCAACTGGTCCAACAAAGGCCGGTTTATCGTGACGCTCGAAGAAAACGAAGAGCGTGATCTGCCGATCGTCGTCCCCGCCGCCGCGTTTGGCGGTTAGTCGATCGCGCGGATGCGGGCGGCGCTGTCGCAGGCGGCCGTCAATCGTTTCACTACAAATCAACTCCGCGGTCGACGATCGTGCAATGAAGTCACTCCCTCACATCTCCGGCTTGCTCACCGTCGTCGCCCTCTCGGCGGCGCTCATCGGCTGCGAACAGGCGCCTCCGCCGCGGTTCGGACTGAACCCGGTCGTGATGGTCAACAATGAGATCAGCCCCGAGTATCAGCAAGAAATCGCCAACGTCTTGGCGGCGATGTTCGGCACGCCCGACGCCCCGTATGCCTTGCCGGAGTCGGGGCTCAACCAGCAACGCCTCACGCTCGCCGCCGGCGCCGCCTGGAGTGACAAGCAAGGGGTCGATCGCGGTCTCTACCGCAAACACTGCGTCCACTGCCACGGCATCAACGGCGACGGTCGTGGCCCGACGGCCCGCTTCCTCAACCCCTACCCGCGCGACTACCGCCAGGGGGTCTTCAAGTTCAAGACGACCTATAACCCCGCGAAGCCGACCAATGGCGATCTCCGCCGCGTGCTCAACAACGGCGTCCCCGGCACCTCGATGCCGTCGTTCTCGCTGCTCACGGAATCCGAACTCGACGCCTTGCTAGAGTACGTGAAGTACCTGTCGATCCGCGGCGAGATGGAAACGCAGCTTTCGCAGTACGTGTACGACGAACTCGGCGAAGCAGAAAAGGAAGACGCGAACGGCGATCCCGTCCTCGACGACGACGGCAACCCCGTGATGGAGCGTCCGCCGCTCGATCCCGCCACCAACGCCGAACAGGCCGAGGTGGTGAAGGAACTGCTGGCCAACGTCCTCGGCCCCTGGCAGGAAGCGAACGATCAGGTGATCAATCCGGCCGAGGAAGGCCTGCCCGCCGACAACCGTACGCCGGAAGAAATTGGCGAGTCGATCGCGAAGGGCCGCGAACTTTTCTTCGGGACGAAGGCCAACTGCTTTACCTGCCATGGCCCGACCGGCCTCGGCGACGGCCAGCAGAACGATTTTGACATTTGGGCCAAAGAGCAGAACACCTTCGATATCGCCAACAAAGATCTCGCGGAGTCGATCAAGAGCCAGCACAAGGCGATCGCCGCATTGGTGCGTGAGGGCAAAGACGTCGCCGAAGATGAGGCGACGCTCGAAGGCGACGAGGCTCGCCTCGCTTTACGGGAGCCGATCGCGCATGAGTTCTACCCGATTCGCAATGCCATCCCGCGGAACCTCCGCAAAGGCGTCTATCGCGGCGGCCGCCGTCGGCTCGACATTTACTGCCGCATCGCCGCCGGCATCGCGGGCACGCCGATGCCAGGCGTCGGCGCCGCCGGGCCCGGCGCCCAAGGCACGCTCAGCGAAGAGGAGATTTGGAACATCGTCGACTACGTGTTGAATCTCCCCTACGAGCCGGCGAGCAATCCGCAGCCCGCGCTCCCGTGGAACAGCGACCAGATCGCCAACTAATCACCGACCGTAACGCCCATTCAGCCTCGGGCCAACCGTACCAACCATGATCAAGCGATTCCTACGCTGGATGCCCAATTTCTGGGCGCTCCTCTTCCTCGCCGTGCCGGTGATGGGCGTCGCCACGTTCGTCCTTGCCGATCGCTACAACATCTGGCTGCCGCGCGACGTCTCCGAGCATGGCCGCACGATCGATCAGCTCTTTTACTTCATCCTCTACCTCACCGGCGTGGTCTTCATCGTCACCGAGGTCGTGCTCTTCTATTTCGCTTGGAAGTACGAAGCGAAACACAACAACAAACCGGTTGAGTTTTCGCACGGCAGCCACTCGCTGGAAGTCGTGTGGACGATCTTGCCGGCAGTGACGCTGCTGTTCATCGCGATTTACCAGATGGACGCCTGGGCCGCTGCGAAGATGCGTCCGCCCGAAATCCCGTTCACCTGCGAAGTGACCGGCCGGCAGTTCAATTGGGACTTCCGCTATCCGGGCCCCGACAACGTCCTGTATACGCCCGACGACATCGTCCGCACCGACGGCAACCTCTACCTGCCGTACGGCGAAGAGGTGCTGCTGAAGATCACCAGCGCCGACGTCCTTCACAGCTTCTTCCTGCCGAACCTACGGTTGAAGCAAGACGTGATACCCGGCATGGATCAGAAGATGTGGTTCCGCGCCACTGACGGCGGCAGCTTCGACATCGTCTGTGCCGAGCTGTGCGGTTGGGGCCACTACAAAATGAAAGGCCGCATCCACCTGCTGAAGCCCGAGGAATACCAGGCGAAGCTTGAGGAACTGCGGCAAGAACAGAACACGATGCGCGTTGCGGAAACAAAGTAGAAGCAGGTCCGTGGTCAGTCGTCCGTTGTCAGTCGCAACGGATCCTGAACCTACGAGGCAACTGACGACGGACAACTGACTACGGACAAATAAACATGAGCACCGTCCCCTACGATCATCAACACGAAGCGCATGGCCACGCCGCTCACGGGCATGGCCACTCGCCGAGCTTCCTGTCGACGTACGTATTCTCGCTCGATCACAAGATCATCGGCCTGCAGTTCCTGTTTAGCACGCTGATCTGGTTCATCGTCGGCGGCATGCTCGCGCTTGGCGTCCGCTGGCAGCTCGCGTGGCCCTGGAGCCCGATGCCGATCATCGGCAACCTTGTCGGCCATGCGGAAGGCGGCCAGATTCCGCCCGAAACCTACACGATGCTCGTCACCATGCACGCGACGGTGATGATCTTCTTCGTGATCATTCCGGTGCTTGCCGGCGCCTTCGGCAACTTCCTGATTCCGCTGATGATCGGCGCCGACGACATGGCGTTCCCGACGCTCAACATGCTGAGCTACTGGTTCATGTGGCCGGCGTTCATGGTGATCGGCGCCAGTTTCTTCGTGGAAGGAGGCGCCGCCCAATCGGGCTGGACGTCGTATCCGCCGTTATCTGCGCTAACAACTGCCGCGCCCGGTAGTGGGACAGGGCAGACATTGTGGCTGATCGGCGTCACGTTCGTCGGCGTCTCGTCGATGATGGGATCAGTCAATTACATGACGACCATCATCCAAATGCGGGCGCCAGGCATGACGATGTTTCGTCTGCCGATGACGATTTGGGCGATGTTTATCACCGCGACGCTGCAAGCCTTCGCGCTGCCGGTGCTCACCGCGGCCGGCTTCATGCAGGTTACCGACCGGCTGATTGGCACCGGCTTCTTCCTCGCGGACGGCGCCACTGCGAACAACGCCGCCGCCCAAGCCGGCGGCGGACAACCGTTGCTGTGGCAGCATCTCTTTTGGTTCTACAGCCATCCGGCCGTGTACATCATGATTCTGCCGGCGATGGGCATGGTCTCCGACATGCTCAGCTGCTTCAGCCGCAAGCCGCTGTTCGGCTACAAGCCGATGGTTTACTCGATCGCCGGCATCGCGGGCCTCGGGTTCATCGTCTGGGGCCATCACATGTTCGTCTCGGGGATGAACCCCGCGCTCGGCCTGACCTTCATGGTGTCGACGATGATGATCGCGCTCCCCAGCGCGATCAAAACCTTCAATTGGCTCGGCACGATGTGGGGCGGCAAGATCCAGTTCACCACGCCGATGCTCTTCTCGATCGCGTTCGTCTCGATGTTCATCATCGGCGGCCTGTCGGGCATCTTCATGGCTGCCACGCCGGTCGACATTTTCATTCACGACACGTACTACATCGTCGCCCACTTTCACTACGTGCTGTTCACCGGCACGGCGATGGCCGTCCTCGGGGCGATTTACTTTTGGTTCCCCAAAATGTTCGGCCGGATGATGAACGACTCGTGGGGAAAGGTCCACTTTTTCCTGACGTTCGTCTTGATGAACTGCGTCTTCTTCCCAATGCACATTCTCGGCATGCGGGGCTTCCCGCGGCGGCTGGCCGATCCGTACCACTACGACACGTTCCGCGACCTCATGCCGCTCAACCAGTTCATGAGCTGGTGTGCGTTCATGCTGGTGGGAGTGCAGATCATCTTCGTGATCAATTTCTTCTGGAGCATTTTCTTCGGTCCCCGCGCGGGCCGGAATCCTTGGCACGCGAACGGCCTCGAGTGGCAAGCCCCGAGCCCGCCTGGCCACGGCAACTTCGATTTCCAACCCGTCATCTACCGCGGCCCGTACGAGTACGGCTCGCCGGAGGTTGACGTTGATTACTACCCGCAAACGCAACCGCCGACGGGGCGAGATGTTCCGCCGCCGAAGCACTAGCTTGCTGATTAGTTCATGTTGAAAAGATCTCTCGCAGAGACGCAGAGACGCAGAGAGGAACAGAGAGTAACAACTCTCTGCTGAATTCCTCTGCGTCTCCGCGCCTCTGCGAGAGACAGTATTTGCCGCCGTTAAAGAATGTCCTCCACCCTCACATCGCCGCCGTCTCGTTGGCCCCATCGTTGGGCTTGGGCGCTCGCGTGCGCGACGTTTCCGCTGGTGTGGTGGGGGGGCTTCGTCACGGCGACCGGTTCGGGGATGGCCTTCAAGGATTGGCTCACCTCCGACGGCGTCTTCATGCCGATCTATCCGTGGCTCAGCGCGACGGGCGATAAGTTCATTGAGCACGGGCATCGCCTGCTTGGGATGTTAGCCGGCATCCTCACGATTGCGCTAGTCGCGTCGTTGTACCTCGGCGAGCCGCGCCGCTGGGTTCGCCGTTACGGCATTGCATTGCTGATTGGCGTGATCGCTCAGGGCGTGCTGGGCGGGATGCGCGTCATGCTCGACGAGCGCGTGCTGGCACTCATCCACGGGTGCACCGGGCCGCTCTTTTTCGCTGCTGCTGCGGGGATGATTCCGGTGACGTCGCGCCGCTGGCTCGCTGAAGCGATGCCAGCCGAGGGCGTACCAGTTGAGAGTGCAGCATCGAAGGCGACGCCCAAGCTCCTCCGCCTCGCCATCCTCACAACCGCCCTCGCTTACCTACAACTCTGCGTCGGCGCCGTTGTGCGGCACAGCCCGCTGATGCTTACCGAGGGCGCTCCGCGGATCTTCCAGATTGCTGTCTACTTCCACCTGTTGCTCGCCGCAGCGGTCACGTTTCACGTCCTGCTGCTCTCCCACAAATGTTTTTGGGGGCGGGTTTGCCGCATTCCGGCCGTTTCGCTGGCATTGCTCATTGGCTTGCAGTTGCTGCTTGGGGTCTCAACCTGGATGATGAAGTATGGCTTCCCGCAATGGGCGGCCCGCTACGTCGGCGAGACCGGGCACTTCAACCAGGCAGACGGCATGGCCAGCGCGGTCATCGTTACTGCGCATGGCTCCGTCGGTTCGTTGATCGTCGCGCTCGCCGTGGTCGTCGCTCTGCGCGTCGGCCGACAACTTGGCATCCACCATCCCGCCTCACGCCCCAGCAGCATCCGCGTCGCCGGGGTCCTCGCATGAACCGCCCAAACCGTCCCCAAATCATTGCCGAAGCCGCCTCTGCTGACCCCCGTTCGGTCGGCGTCGTGAGCGTGCTCGCCGCCGTCGCCGCCCGACTGGCCGACTACCTGGAGCTGACCAAGCCGCGCATCGTCGTGCTGGAGTTGATCGTCGCCGGCGCCGCCGCGGCCCTCGCTTCGCCGCAGGGGATGAACGTCCCGGTGGTGATCCAGGCCCTCGCCGCCACGGCCCTCGTGGCCGGCAGCGCGAGCATCGCCAACCAGTGGCTCGAACGCCGCATCGATCTCCGCATGCGGCGCACCGCGAACCGGCCGTTGCCGGCCGGCCGCGTGTCGAGCGCCGAAGCGCTCGTCCTCTCCGCCGTGACGCTCATCGCCGGCGTCGCTTGGCTCGGCGTGCAGGTGAACTGGACGACCGCGCTGCTGGGCATCGCGAGTTGGATCACCTACGTCGTGATCTACACGCCAATGAAGCAACGCTCGTCGGCGAACACCGCCGTCGGCGCGGTCGCGGGGGCGATTCCGATTCTCATGGGCTGGACCGCCACGGGGGCGCCGCTCACGCTCACCGCGTGGACGCTTGCCGGCGTCCTGTTCCTCTGGCAGTTCCCGCACTTCATGGCGATCGCGTGGCTCTACCGCAGCGAGTACGCCAAGGCGGGGCACCAGATGCTCACCGTGGTCGACCCAACCGGCGCCCGCCCCGGCGCGCAGGCAATCCTCGGCGCCGCGCTGTTGATTCCCGTCAGCATGATCCCCGCGACGCTGCCAACCAGCGGCAGCCCGGTCCTCTACAGCCTGTGGGCGATCGCCCTCGGCGGCACGCAGCTCGCCATCGCCACGCGGTTCGCCCTCCGCCGCGACGACGCTTCCGCTCGCTGGCTGCTCCGCGCGTCGCTCGTGTATCTGCCGGCGTGGATGACGTTGTTACTCATGGTCTCCGTTTAACGTTCACTCTCCAGGAATCGGTTTCGCCGCCTCTGAACCCCGAACCCTGAACCCGAATCTCTTCTTATGAGCGATCACGCCCATCCCCCGAAGCTCGAGTACCAGCCGGCGCTGCCGATTCCCAACGGCAAGCTCTGCCTGTGGCTGTTTCTCTCGACTGAAATCATGTTTTTCGCCGGGCTGATCGGCGCCTACATCGTGCTCCGCTTCGGCGCCCCCGCTTGGCCGAGCACGCACGACGTTCATCTCGTTGAATGGATGGGCGCCGTCAACACGGGCGTGCTGATCGCTTCCAGCATCACCGTGGTGCTCGCCCTCGAAGCGGCCAAACAAAACAACGCCTCGCTTGCCAAAGGCTGGATCTTCCTGACGCTGGTGCTCGGTTCGATCTTCCTCGGCGTGAAGGGTTTTGAGTACCGCGCCAAGTTCTCGCACGGTATTTATCCAGGGCTGCCGCACAGCCAGATCTACGAAAGCGCGAACGTCAACTACGCAGCCGCCGTGCGATTGCGCGTCGCCGAGCTGAAGAACCCGCTTGCCGCCGAGCAGAAGCGGACGCCCGAGCAAGACGCTCAGATCCAGGTGCTCGATTCCGTCGCCGCGGAACTCGACGCCGCGGAAAAGCTGCTCCGCGACGAACCTGAATCCCCCGCCGGCCGCGTCGCGCTGTTGCGGTTGGCCGATCGAATCTACCCGCGGGCGAGCGTCCACTCGCATCAGCACGAAGTCGAAGAGCAGCAGATCGAAGACAATCGCGACGAACTCGAAGAAGAAATCGAAAAGGCCGCCTCCGCCAGCGCGCCCGTCCTCACGCTCGCCTCAGCCGAAACCAGCCACGCCGACGCCGGCCACCTGCTCGGCCTCAACGACCTCCACCCGTGGCTGAAGCTGCCGATCATGATTCCCGGCGGCAACACCTGGGCCAGCACCTACTTTTTGGTCACCGGCTTCCACGCGATCCACGTGATCGTCGGCCTGCTCGCCTTCGCCATCCTTTGCACGAAGACGCTTGGCGCCGCGAAGGTCGGCGTCATCGAGAACGTCGGCCTCTATTGGCACTTCGTCGACCTCGTCTGGATTTTCCTGTTCCCGCTCCTGTACCTCTTCTAGAACCGCCCATCAGCCGCGGCTCAACGAGCCGCCGGAGCGATCACCGCCATGGCCAACCTTTCTCACGATCCGGCCCATCAGTCGTTCGACGCCAACGATCCGCACGGCGCCGAGCATGGCCACGGCGGCAGCATCCGCACCTACGTGATGGTGGCCATCGCGCTGGTGTTCCTCACCGCCTGCTCGTACTGGACCTACACGCCGTTTTGGCCGTTCGGCGACAACATCTCCATCAAGCGGATCTGGATGATGGCCGTCTCCTGCACGAAGGCAATGTTGGTGATCCTGTTCTTCATGCACTTGAAATGGGAAGCCAACTGGAAGTGGATCCTCACCGTGCCGGCAAGCATGATGTCGCTGCTGCTGGTGCTGGCCCTGGTCCCTGACGTCGGCCTACGGATGAATCACGCCTCCCGCGAACGCTTGAACAACGCCGCCCAGCAACCGGCCCCCGAAGCCGCCGGTAAGCCGGGCGCGGCGCCGCATTCAGTCGGCGAAAAGCACTGACCTCTTCCACTTTGTATGCTCCGGCTCCCTCCCCCTGGAGGGGAGGGCTGGGGAGGGGGGCTGCGCTAACAGACGCTTCGATCACCCCTCCCTAACCCGGTGCTCCGCACGGACTACCGCCTGCGCTAGGTCGCCTCTGGCGATCGTGCTCGTTGCTTCCCTCAAGGGGAGGGAACCGGAGGTCGGGACTAAGGCCTTGCGTTGCCACTTGCCGGCATCGACATTAGTACGATGCCCGCCATCTCCGCCCACCACGTGTCTTACCGCTACGGCGACCGCCTCGCCGTCGACGATCTCTCGCTCGACATTGCCGAGGGCGAAGTTTTCGCCTTCCTCGGCCCCAACGGCAGCGGCAAGACGACGCTGTTCCGGCTGTTGTCGACGCTCATCCCGCTGCAGCAGGGCGAGATCGCCATCCTCGGCCACGACCTGACGCGCGACGCGACCGCCGTCCGCCGGCAACTTGGCGTGGTGTTCCAGTCGCCGAGCCTCGACAAGAAGCTGACGGTGGCTGAGAACCTCCGCCATCAGGGCCGGCTTTACGGACTCTCGACGAGCGAACTCGCCGCCCGCCGCGACGAACTCCTCGCCGCCGTCGGTCTCACCGAACGCGCCGGCGATCTCGTCGAAACGCTCTCCGGCGGCATGCGGCGCCGCGTCGAACTCGCCAAAAGCATGCTTCACCGTCCGCGGCTGTTGTTGCTCGACGAGCCGAGCACCGGCCTCGACCCCGGCGCCCGCAGCGATCTCTGGAAGTACCTCCGTCAGGTGCGCGAACGCGAGGGAACGACAATCGTCCTCACGACGCACTTGCTGGACGAAGCCGACCGTGCCGATCGGATCGCGATCATGCACCAAGGCAAGCTCGCCGCGCTCGACGCCCCCGACGCCTTACGGGCCGCGCTTGGCGGCGATGCGATTACGATCAAGACCGAGCGGCCGGAGCAACTCGCCGCCGGCATCCGCGAGAAATTCGGCTGCGAAGTAAAAATCATCGACGGCGCCGTGCGACTCGAACAGGCCGACGGCCACCAGTGGATCCCCCGGCTGGTCGAAGCCTTCCCGGCCGACGTCCAAACAATCACCCTTGGCAAACCAACGCTCGAAGACGTGTTCATCGCCCGCACGGGGCACCGCTTCTTCGGCGATGTTCCCGCCGATGCCGAAACCTCGGGAAAGAAGAAACGAAAGGGACGCGGATGAACGCGGATTTAGCGGATCGACGCGGATTTTCATTCGAGTCGCATCTGCCCGATCCGCGAAAATCCGCCAAATCCGTGTCAATCCGCGTTCTATTCGTCGAAGAGTCATATGAGTAACGCAGCTGCTGCCTCTCCGTCTTTGCCAGTCATCATGACGCTCGCACACCGCGAGCTTGTCCGCTTCTTCCGCCAGCGGAATCGCGTCTTCGGCGCCCTCGGCCAGCCGATTATTTTCTGGCTGCTGTTCAGCGAAGGGCTCCGCGGCAACCAGCTCGACTACGCCCATTTTTTCCCGGGCACGCTGGTGATGATTCTGCTCTTCACCGCGATCTTCGCGACGATCACGATCATCGAGGACCGCAACGAAGGGTTCCTGCAATCAGTCCTCGTGGCCCCAGCGCCGCGGTGGGCGATGGTGCTCGGCAAAGTCTTTGGCGGCGCCGCGATCGCGATGATCCAGGGGCTGCTGTTCCTGCTGCTCGGGGCTCTGACGCTTGGGCTCGATAGTTCGCTGGCGGAGATCGCTTTAGCGATCGTCCTGATGGCGCTCATTTCCGTAGCGCTCACCGCGCTCGGCTTTACAATCGCGTGGCGGATGGAATCGACGCATGGCTTCCACGCCATCATGAGCGTCTTCCTGCTGCCGATGTGGCTCCTCTCGGGGGCCTTTTTCCCCGGCGGCGGCAGCGGGTGGCTGGCTTGGATCATTCGCTTGAACCCGCTCACCTACGGCGTCGCGGGACTTCGCCACTACCTGCAATTTGCCCCCAACGCGAGCCGGGGCGTCCCCGCCCCCGGAGCCGCAGAATCAACCGCTGCAGACGTAGCCGCAGCCATCCCCCCCGTCGACGCCCTCCCGCCCCTCGCCTTATGCTGGGGAGTAACGATCGCCTTCACCCTCCTAATGCTCGCCGCCGCCTGGCGGATCGCCGCGACGCGAACGACGGGAGACATGAAGTAGGGGGTTCAGGTGCGAGGGTTCGGGGTTCAGTAAAACCGCTGACACCGCTCCCGACTCGCATTTCCTGAACCCGAACCCCACCCCCTGAATCCTCCCCAAAATGAAAACCTCCGCCTTACCCTACTGGCTCGCATTCGCCGCCGCGGTGGGCGCTCTTTACGCCGGCTTCACGCTCTACCGCCATGAGCAACAGCGGCAGGCCCTCATCGCCGCGGAGCAGGAGATCAGTCTCCCGCCGCTCACCGACTTTGAACTCACCAAAAGCGACGGCACGCCCTTCCGCTCGGCCGAGATGAAGGGGAAGGTTTGGGTCACGACCTTCTTCTTTTCGACCTGCCCCGGCAGCTGCAAGCGGCTCAATCAGAACATCAAATACCTCACCTCGCTCGACGAAGTCGCCGACGCCGACTGGGTGAGCATTAGCGTCGACCCCGAGACCGACACGCTGCCGGTCCTTGCCGCGAAGGCGAAGGAACTGAACGCTGACCCCGAGCGTTGGTTCTTCTGCCGCGGCGAATTTGACGACGTCCGCCGCATCGCGCACGACTACCTCCACGTCGGCGGCGTGAGCCTCAAGGGGCACAACGACTTTGCGGTGATCATCGACAAGCAGGGCGAAATCGCCGGCATGTTCAACGCGGTGAGCACGCAAGAATCGAAGAAGGGACTGGAGATTATCAAACGCGAGCTGGCGAAAGAGTACGTGCCGCCAAAGGAGTCTGAAGCAACTCCACCAGCCACGGATGAAAAGCAGCATAAGGAAGTCGCGGCAGCCAATTGAGGGCGGAACGCACCCGAATCGGTATTAGCCCCGTGAGGGGCGAAATGATGTAGCCGGGGGCGTAAGCCCTCGGAAAGCATCGCTACAAAGGCCGTGAGCCCCGGAGGGGCGGCACAACTCCCGCATCAACCACGAATAGTGCCGCCCCTCCGGGGCTCGATTCAATTCTTAGGACGCACCGGGGGCTCACGCCCCTGGCTACAACATGCCGCTCCTTCGGAGCTAATCCAGAAACGCGGGATTCCAACGCCCGCCCAAAAACCAAACATGCCCGCAACTCTCGAACTCGCCGCGCTATTTCCCATCGGCAGGGCAGGGGAGTGGCTCCCGACGCTCCCCCTCGCCGTCGGCGGCCACCCGCTCGTCCACCTCAACGCCGCCCTCAACTCGATTGCCACCGTCCTGCTGATCGCGGCGCTGATCCAAATTAAGCGTAAACGCGAGCTAGCCCACGGCCGCCTGATGCTGGCGGCTCTCGCCGTTTCGGCTGCGTTTTTGGTCAGCTATGTGACGTACCACCTAATGGTCGGACGGGTCAACTTTACCCATCCGGGCGTGGTTAAGCTGATCTACTACGTCATCCTGGCAACGCACGTCGTGCTTGCTTTCACCGTGCCGTTTCTGGCCATCGCCGCGACGATTTACGGCGCCAACGCCGTCGGCTGGGGCCGAGCGGCCGCGTGGCCGGCGGAGAAAAAGGCCGAATCTCGGGCCAAACACCTAAAAGTCGTCCGCTGGGCCTTTCCGATTTGGCTTTATGTCTCGGTGACCGGGGTGGTCGTGTACCTGATGCTGTACCACATCTGGCCGTCAGCCGAGCTAACGCCTACACTAAACGCTGATCCGCCGCCGGTTTCGGCCCCCGGCTGATCGACGTTTTGCAGCCCTCGGCTCCGCGGCTTTTTTTAAGCGGGCCAGGGGTAGCCCCGCGCGAGGCTTCCCATGCTCAAGCGACTCTTCATCAATCACCGCTCACGGATCACCGATCACCTCGTGGCCGGCGGTCTTGCCCTACTCGTTGTCACGCTCCTCGCCAGCGACGCCCACGCCTGCCCCACCTGCCGCGAAGGCCTCGCCGAGAACGACCCCCACGGCCAATCGATGGCGGCCGGCTACTACTACAGCATCCTCTTTATGATGTCGATGCCCTTCATCATCATCACGACGTTCGGCAGCTTCGCCTACCGTTCGGTGAAGAAGGCCGAAGCCGAGCGGGCAGCCACGCAACAGTAGCCGTGCGCTGGAGTAGCCGCGGGTCAACGACCCGCCGGAGCGTCCGTACCTTCCGCTCCAGCCCTAACATCCTTCTCCACGCGCCGAGCCTCTTCCTCATTCGGCCAAGGATCCCAGCGTTCATCAAACGCGATCCACAGTCCCCGCGCATACCGGAAAAACCAGAGCGGAAACACCACCCCGAACGCCGTCAGCAACCACAGCAGCTGTTTGCCGCTGAGCGTCTCGGTAAAGTACAGCGAGAAGTAGGCAATCACGACCAACACGGCCGTCACGCCGTAGTTGAAGTAGATCGACCCCAGCAAATAGCCGGGCGCCCGGTCGAATAGCCTGCCGCATTCAGGACAACGTTGGTTCATCGTGAACCAACCGCGAAAGATGGCGCCCTTGCCGCAGCGGGGACAGCGGAGTCGCATTCCCCGCACCATCGTTGCGAGGCCGCCCGCCGGAATAATCGAATCATTCCGCTTCTGCTTGATTTCCGCCATCACTCGCTCCCTTCCAAGCGGTCGCCAAGGAATCAGCGGCGTCCTGAACCGTCCTAAGAGATCCGGGACGCCAAAATGGCTTCCCAGCGTCTCGAATTCGCGCATCGCCAGCCCGCCCGCCGCGCGTTGCCGCAACCAATTCAACGCCCCTAGCTGTTTTACTCTTCGAAATCGTCGGGAAACAGGTTTCCCCGTTGTGGATTCGTGCGGCGCCATGCGGGAAGTCCCCTAAATAGGCCCCGATTTGCGCGATTGTGACGGGCTCCCGCGGCGCGGCAAGACTCGGTGCGGAATTGTGCATTGGCGACGTTTGACTCCCCCCCCATGCGTCGTATCGTTGCTGAGCCGCGTGCTTTTGCACCATCAGAAGCCGCAACTATAGCCAGCCGACAAGCGTGCGAAGGCGCTGTCGCTAGCCATGCGTTGATTCACGACTATTGAGCCGTTGCATGAACCTGTTACTAGCTGTCACCGTTGCGAGAGTCGCGTCTGACGTGGCGTTGGCGTTTGCTGCCTTCTTCGTGGGATTCTGCGGCGCAGTGATCTACATGCGGTTCATCGCCGCTCGCCACGCTGCGCCCGCCATCCCGAGCGAAACCGCTTCCGGCGAGATGTCGGCGAACGACGCCGCCCGTGCGAGCATGGCCGCCCAACAGTTGCGTGACTTGGCCCGCAACGTCGCGTACGACGTCGGCGCGCACAATTCATTCGTCGAATCGATCACCGATCAGCTCGAAGAGATCGAACAAGGTGGCGCTGGTGGCGGCGCTGTCGTGATGGACGTCGTCGCCAAGATGCTCGACGCCAACAAACGGCTCCAAACCCGCCTTGAGGACGCCGAACAGAAAATCGCAACGCAGGCCGAAGAAATTCGCAATCAGCAGTTCGAGGCCCGCACCGACGCGCTGACGCGACTGGCCAATCGCCGCGCTTTCGATGCCGCGTTGCTTGAATCGACTGAACTGTTCGCCTCGAAAGGCCAATCGTTCGCGTTGATCATGCTCGACGTCGACAACTTCAAGCAATTCAATGACGTCCACGGTCATCCGGCTGGGGACGAGGTGCTTCGCACGGTTGGCCGTACGCTCGGCCGTGTCGTGAATCCCGGTGATCTCGCCTGCCGCTACGGCGGTGAAGAATTTGCAGTGATTCTCGCGAATGTGACGCTCGACGACGGCCAATTAGCCGCCGAGCGGATTCGTAAGGCGATCGAGGCAATGAACGTCCAATTCGGCGGCAACGCCCTCCGCGTGACGGCCAGCGTCGGCGTCGCCGGCTGCTTTTCCGAGGAAGAGACCGCCGCCCTGGTTCGCCGTGCCGACGAAGCCGTTTACGGCGCTAAGAAAAACGGCCGTAACTGCGCCTTCTGGCACGATCGTGAAATCGCTCGTCTGATTTTGGCCGCCAAGACTGCCGAACCAGCGGCCAAGACGCCTGCGGCGACTGAAGTGAAGAAATTCCCGAATCGGGCGATCTTCACCGACGAACTCCACCGTCGGATTGCCGAGAGTCGCCGCTTTGGCGTGCCGATTACGCTCGTCCACTTCCGCGTGCGAGAGTTCGCGGAGCTCGAGCACAACTACGGCAATGCCGTCGGCATGTTGCTGATTGATTCGCTCGCGTCTTTCGTCCAATCGACGCTACGCGACATGGATCTGCTCGCCCGCCTGGAAGGGGGCGAACTAATCGTGATGCTTCCCGGCAGTTCGGCCAGCGCCGCGAAGATCGTCGGTCAGCGAGTTCGCACGTCGATTTCGCTCTGCCCGGTTCCGCTTGGCGACCATCAGATTCGCCTGGAACTCGATATGGGCGTTTCGAGCGTGCAGCCGGGCGAAGACGCCACCGGCGCCATGGAGAGTGCTCGCGCCGATCTGGATGCCACCGCGGCCGCTGAAGCCCAGCAACGGCTGCAAGAAGCCGATTTGGCCGCCGTTTGAGCTGCCGTCTCGCCGTGGTAGGCTGCCCGCACGATGGACGATCGCCCAGCTAAGTCAGCAGCCGCGCCGCCGAAGCCCCCACATGGGCCCCCAATTCGGTCGACTAGGTCTCGAAGGCCGCAGTTCAGCCTACGAGCGATCTTGATCGCCATGGCGGCGTTTGCCGTCGTCGCCACCGCAATGCGACTGATTGGCCGCGAGGCCGTTGAGTTGGCGTTTCTGCTGTTCACGCTCTGCACGCTGCCCGTCGCGGTGGGCACGCTCGCGGTCTTTTGTCAGGGCTATCGCCGCACCTTCTTCGGCGGAGCCTTGGCCGGGCTCATTTTGCTGTTGCCGTTTGCTGATTCGGTTTACCGCGGTTGGTTCGGCGGAATTATTTCGGCCCTGATTCTTGAGATTGCGGCGATCGGCGTGGGAGGCGCGACGGCTTATTGGTGTCGGCGACTAGTCGAACATCGCGGTTGGGATCGCGAGCATCAAGACGAATAGGGCAGGGGCCAAAGCCCCCGGAATGCTGTGCGCAAAAAATAAAGTCGCACAATCTTCACACCCCCCTTGTGGCCAAGCCGTCCCGCCCTACAATTGCCTCTTCACCGGCCAAAATGACCTCAACTTGAGGATCAGAACTGGCCGATGATCGGTGGTCAAAACAGTTTTGAAATTTTCAAAACACCCTTTGACAGCCACGACGAAGTCCCTACAATACGGGACTCACACCCAGTCGCGAGGATCAGCTGGTTGCAGTTGGTTTGAGCGGCCGGGTTTTCGCGGCTCCCTTGCGGAGTCGCGCCGATCTCTGGTCGGGTCCGTTCTTTGACAATTTGGTGTTTTGAGCAAGAGTGGCATCTGAAACCCACTACTAGCCAACGGGCTTGTCCCTGCGGTGAAGTATTTGGGTCTCCTTTGCCTTAGACAACGAAGATCAAGCGTTACTCGAAGTGATCTGTTTGCTAGTTGGGTCTTTTCGGCCCCGACTAGTAACGCAGGTCGACTTCTTTGTAGCAGCATTTATCTTTGCTCAAGTTCCCCTAACTCGTTCGCGGGTTAGCTGTTCGAGAGCGTTAGATAAATGTGGCCAAGCTACGAAGGGCGTATGGGGGATGTCTTGGCATCAGAAGGCGATGAAGGGCGTGGAAGTCTGCGAAAAGCTCGGGGGAGTTGACAAACAAATGATGATCCCGAGATGCCCGAATTGACGTGCGGTGAATACATAGCCGTACGTGGCTAACCCAGGAAACTGAAACATCTAAGTACCTGGTGGAAGAGAAAGAAAAATCGATTTCGTTAGTAGCGGCGAGCGAAGGCGAAACAGCCCAAACCGCGGAGGTTTCCTCTGCGGGGTTGTAGGGCTTCTCACATGAGAGTTACAAAACTGCCAACTAACAGAATGGCTTGGAAAGGCCAACCACAGAGGGTGACAGTCCCGTAAGTGAAAGATGAGCAGTCTCTCGAGGAGTACCTGAGTAGGTCGAGCCACGTGGAATCTCGACTGAATCTACGGGGACCATCCCGTAAGGCTAAATACTCTCTGATGACCGATAGTGAACTCAGTATGGCGACTGAAAGATGAGAAGAACCCCTGCTAGGGGAGGAATGTGAACCTGAAACCATACGCCTACAAGCGGTCGGAGCACTATGCCCTTCGGGGAATGTGTGACGGCGTGCCTTTTGCATAATGATCCGGCGAGTTACCGTTAGCGGCTCGGTTAAGGCCTTACGGGCCGAAGCCTCAGGGAAACCGAGTCTTAATAGGGCGATCATTGGTCGCTGGCGGTAGACGCGAAACCACGTGATCTACCCATGAGCAGGTTGAAGCGCAGGTTATACTGCGTGGAGGACCGAACCCACTTGGGTTGAAAACCGAGGGGATGACTTGTGGGGAGGACTGAAAGTGTAATCAAACGTGGAGATATCTCGTTCTCTCCGAAATAGCTTTAGGGCTAGCCTTGAGCCACTACGCAGTGGGGGTAGAGATACTGATTTGGTTTGGGGCCCTTCCCGGGGTACCCTGCTGAGCCAAACTCCGAATACCATTGCGACTATCTCAGGAGTCAGTCCGCGAGGGATAAGCTTCGCGGTCGAGAGGGAAACAACCCAGATTACCTGCTAAGGTCCCGAAGTCGTACTCAGTCACTAAGGAAGTTGAATTGCCGTGACAACCAGGATGTTGGCTTAGAAGCAGCCACCATTTAAAAAGTGCGTAACAGCTTACTGGTCAAGCAATTCTGCGCCGATAATGAACGGGAGTAAGTACGACACCGAAGCAGTAAGTTCGTCGCAAGACGAGCGGTAGGAGAGCGCTGTACGTCAGATACAAGCGGTACCGTAAGGAGCCGTGTCGGGGCGTACAGGTGATTATGCCGGAATGAGTAACGATAAGACAGGTGAGAATCCTGTCCGCCGAAAACCTAAGGTTTCCTGGGGAAGGTAAATCCGCCCAGGGTTAGCCGGTGCCTTAGTCGAGGCCGAAAGGCGTAGACGATGGACAGCAGGTCAACATTCCTGCGCTAGCTATGTGGACCGATGGAGGGACAGCGTCCGAAAGGTGAGCGGTACGACTAGAAATGTCCGTCACCCCTTGCAAGATGCCTGGTAGGTAAATCCGCCGGGGTAATTCAAGTTTGGGGTGCGAGCGCGTTTATGTTCGCGAAGTCATCGGAAGGACGTTCAAGAAAAGCTTCTAAGGGTTGAAGCATAGCTAACCGTACTAAAACTGACACAGGTAGGTGAGACGAGTAGTCTAAGGCGCTCGGGAGAATACTGGTTAAGGAACTCTGCAAAATGGCCCCGTAAGTTCGCGATAAGGGGTGCCCTCGGCGGTGCAAGCTGCTGGGGGCCACAGTAAATCGATTCCTCCAACTGTTTATCAAAAACACAGGTCTCTGCTAACTCGCAAGAGGATGTATAGAGACTGACGCCTGCCCGGTGTCGGTAGGTTAAGGGAGTAGGTTAGCCGTAAGGCGAAGCTTGCGACCGAAGCCCCGATAAACGGCGGCCGTAACTATGACGGTCCTAAGGTAGCGAAGTTCCTTGTCGGGTAAGTTCCGACGTGCATGAAAGGCGTAATGAGAGGAAGACTGTCTCAACCAGTAACCCGGTGAAATTGTAGTCGTGGTGAAGATGCCACGTTCCCGCAGCTAGACGGAAAGACCCCGTGAACCTTGACTGTAGGCTGATATTGGGCTCGTGTATTGACTGTGTAGGATAGGTGGGAGGCTATGAACCTTGGGCGCAAGCTTGAGGGGAGCCATTGGTGAAATACCACCCTTTTAATGCATAAGTTCTAACGCTGATTCCTGTGAATCCAGGCAGCGGACAGTGTCAGTTGGGCAGTTTGACTGGGGCGGTCTCCTCCTAAAGAGTAACGGAGGAGCCCAATAGGCGACCTCAGCCTGGTTGGCAATCAGGCATCGAGCGTAAAGGTATAAGGTTGCTAAACTGCGAGACCCATGAGTCGAGCAGATGTGAAAGCAGGGCTTAGTGATCCGGTAGTCCCGTATGGAAGGGCTATCGCTCAACAGATAAAAGGTACTCCGGGGATAACAGGCTTATCGCTCCCGAGCGTCCATAGCGGCGGAGCGGTTTGGCACCTCGATGTCGGCTCATCACATCCTGGGGGTGGAGAAGCTCCCAAGGGTTTGGCTGTTCGCCAATGAAAGTGGTACGTGAGCTGGGTTCAGACCGTCGTGAGACAGGTCGGTCCCTATCTACTGTGGGCGCACGAGACTTGAGGAGGTTCTTCTTTAGTACGAGAGGATTTAGAAGGACGACCCTCTGGTGTTCCTGTTGTCGCGCTAGCGGCACGGCAGGGTAGCTAAGGTCGGAACGGATAAACGCTGAAGGCATCTAAGCGTGAAGCCCGCTCCAAGATTAGGTCTCGTTGGGTAATACCCGAAAGTCCCCTGGAAGACGACCAGGTTGATAGGCCGGATGTGTAAGTGCAGTAATGCATTCAGCTAACCGGTACTAACGGACGAACGCTTGGCCACATTTATCAAACGCTCTCGATTTTCGATCGAAGGCAAAGGCTGATTCAGATTGAGTTGAGGCTCACCCCTCGACTGCCACTCTTGCAAATACACCAGAATGTCAAGCTCGTGCGGGCTTTACCGCCCCACGAGCTTTTTCTGGCGACCATACCGTAGTGGAAACACCTGTTCCCATTCCGAACACAGTAGTTAAGCACTCCGGGCCGATGATAGTGAGAGCACTCGCGAAAGTAGGTATCGCCAGATTTATCAAAAACCCCGTGGGGATCACCTCACGGGGTTTTTGTTTGCGCTGAAATGACAGTTCGATTGTGGTATATTGGCGATTTTCGAGCTCACGCATATTGCTTGAGCGCGACGGCCTAATCATGCTCGGAAGCGGCTAACTATCCGAAGGCATCTGCTTCCGGGGCTAATTCCCATCTTCTTGTCTGCGGCGTGTTTCGATGGCCGACCCTCCCGCACGTATTAGCTTCGTCTGCAAGAGTTGCGGAAAGAAGTACGCGGTGAAGCCCGAGCTAGCGGGCAAGTCAGCGAAGTGCGGCTGCGGCGCGAAGCTCGTTATTCCCACGCCGCCGTCGCCCGCGACTGCGGCCCTAGCGTCGAGCTCGAATCTGAGCACCGAATTGGTGCTGCCGCCAGATATCGTTGGCAAGCCCGATCCCTCGGACGATGAGTATGAGATTGAACCGCCCGTCGCGCGGCCGGTTCACGAAGCGCTCCGCCGCGCCGCCGAGGATTTAGCCGCGTCCGATGCAGCACCGTCGGCAAGTGAGGCGAGCCCGACCCGCGCATTCGAAAGAACTTCGCAGCCAACCAATGGTCCGTCTCTCGTCGGCAGTTTTTTTCTGGCCGCCATTATCCTCGTGAGCGTCGCTACCCTAGCGGAAGCTTGGGCCGGCTGGCGGCTGACGAGCGCCGTCGATGAATTCTCCGCGGTTTATCGGAAATTGCCTTCCCCGCCGCATTTGCAACTGTGGCGTGTTAGCGAGCAACAGACGGAGGTCGATCGCGCGTTTACAAAGTTCGCGCTTGTGGGCTCGATAAAATCCCTTGTTTCGCTCGTCGCATTCATCGCCTACCTCGTTTGGCTTTATAAGTCGCACTCAAGATTGCAGGGCATGAGCGTTGCGAATCTCCGATTTACGCCAGGGTGGGCAGTGGGGTATCAGTTCATACCGTTCTGGAATCTCATCCGTCCGTACCAGATCATGCGTGAAATCTGGCACGGCAGCGATCCGGATGGCGAGCCGCTCAATGATTGCAGCCCGGAGGAAGTCCGCTCAAGTTGGCTGGTTCGCTTATGGTGGGCGTCCGTATTCGTGGGCGGAACCGTTTGCACCGTGATGTTTTTCAATATCGCCAGCGCAAGCAGCGCACTTCCGCCGCCGCAGAACCATGCTCAAGCGCTCGCTGCCGCGACTCGCTTCGTTCCCGTCCAGCAGGTTGGCCTGCTGTTCACGCTAGCCTACTACGTTCTGCTTGGCCTGGTTGTATGGAAAATTGAACGCCGACAGGCCGAACGCCTCGCCGCGTTGTATTCGATCGCTTAGTCGGCGGAGCCCGAAGCCCGGTTCGCCGGCGAGCATTGCCCACAGACAGCTCCGACCTGGCCGAAGCCATCTTTCGAACGACTCGATCGGTGGGGCATTTTCGGCCTCGGGAAATCTTGCAGGCCCCTGCAAACGGGCCAATTTCCGGCCGTTTTCCCCCATTCCAGTCCTTCAAGGCGACCCCGCGCTTGCAGTCTCGCCCACTCTTCGCCACGCTATAGAAACCGTCCTTTTCGCCCCGAATGCCGTCTGGCGGAGACCAGCCGATGCGATCTCGTCATTTAGCCGCATTGCTTTTGCTCGCCGTTACCGCGCCATGGTGCATCAGCACGGCGCGGGCGGACGTTCTCTGGACCGAAAACGCCGAATCGGGCGTCGGCGGGATTACGACGAACGTTGTCCCCGCGAACTATTCGCTGATCCAATCGTCGATCGTCGGACAGGGCGGCAATTCCTTCCACCTCGCCAACCCTGGCTTCGCGGACAATTGGTTTGCCAGCAATTCGGCGTTCACGATTCAGGCCGATTCAAAACTCTTCTTCCTCAGTCGACTAGGCTTCGCCGCCTCGGGACAGGTCGCGCGCGTCGAGATGTCGACGAACAACGGCGCCACTTGGCCGATATCGCTCTACGCGCAAACCGGCACGAGCACTGGCTCGGCGCCCGTCGAAAGTAACTTCGCCCTGCGAACGGTCGACCTTTCCGCCTACGCAGGCCAATCGGCGAAGTTCCGCTTCAACTTGGACTTCATCGGCGGCACCGCCTTCACGCAAACGAGCGCCGGCGTCGGTTGGTACGTCGACGATATCCAACTCGCCGATCAATTCCAAAAGAGCCTCTACTCCATCGGCCAACCCTCCGCTGAAGAGCAGCTTTATCTTGAGTACGTCAACCGCGCCCGCGCCGACGCGATCGTCGAAGCTAACCGCTTGAAGAATGAGAACACCCCCGGCGTGCAGAGCGCGTACAGTTTTTTCGTCATCAATCCGCAGAACATCGTCAATCAGTTCACTGCTTCGGTCTCCAATGGAGTGATCGATCAGTTCGCACAACCTCTATCGTTCAATGCAGCGCTCAATCAAGCCTCGGAACTTCATTCGCAAGACATGCTCGCGAAAGGATTCCAAGGGCACGTCAGCTCGAACAGCCCGCCGGCGCCATTCACCTCAGGCATGACGCTCGGCCAGCGTGCCCAAGCGGTCGGCTACGTCGGGAGCCTGGGCGAAAACGTCTACTCCTACAGTTCGAGCGTCGCAGAAGGGCACGCGGCATTCGACGTCGATTGGGGCAGTTCGGACAATTCGCTCGATCCGAACTACAACCCCGCCTTCGTCGGCCAGGGGATGCAGAACCCCGCCGGCCATCGCATCTCGATTCACAACAACGATTTTAAGGAAGTCGGCATCGGTCTGGTGACTGGCAGCGGCCCGAACGGCGTCGGCCCGCAAATCGTCACGCAAGATTTCGGCAACGCCGGCCCCGGCTCCTTCATTACGGGCGTCGTTTACGAAGATCTCAACAACAACAATTTCTACGACGTCGGCGAAGGCCGCTCCGGCGTTCGAGTCGACGTTCCCGGTTCCGCCTACTATGCCCTCTCGTCGCTCTCAGGCGGGTACTCGATTCCTGTCACCGCGAACGGCGTCTACGACGTCCTTTTCAGCGGCGGCGGCTTCGCGAACTACGGCACGTCAATTACCATCGCCGGCGGGCTGAACGTGAAAGTCGACTACCACGCAGTCGCCGCCCCGTCGTACGCCGCCGACTTCAACGACGACGGTCGCGTCGACGGCCTCGATCTTGCCAAGTGGAAAGGCGATTTCGGCGTCAACGCATTCAGCGACGCCAACAGCGACGGCAAAACGGACGGCGCCGACTTCTTGGTGTGGCAGCGACAGTTCGGTTCCGGCGTAACGCCCGCCGCCGCGGTCCCTGAACCGGCCGGCGGGGCACTCCTCGCATCCGCCGCGCTCGCTCTCTGCGCCGGCTGCAACGCCCGCCGTCGTAGCTAGTCGCTGCGGGCAAGCATCTTCTCCCAGCGAGCCGGGGCGTCCCGCCCCCGGCGATCCTCTTTTCGCGCCAACCCCCAAACACAATCTATCTCCCTCGTTCTGCCATCGAGGAAATCGAACCCTATCGGATCGAATTGATTGAAATCTTCACGCCGAGCCTCTACACTCGCGGCTCACCCCCAACAGGCGTTTGAAGCATGAATGTCAGCCGTTCAAGCATCTTTTCCGCATCGTTTGCCACCGCGCTCGCCATCCTGACGGCGGTTAGCATAACTTCGCAGCTCCAAGCGTTCGAAGTAACGTCGCAGACGCAGACCCAAGCTGCATGGAGCGGGTTTGGCTCGAGCTTCAATCCTCAGTGGTATGGCGTTACCAAACGTGTTGACTGGCAGCCCCCGAGCAGCTCAAGCGGCGTCATTCTTTGGGCAGGAGGGGGCGGCATTACTTTCGGCCCTCCAGCCTCCCCTAAGCCTATTCGGCTGGTCTCCTCGACTCGCCAGCAGAGTTACACGGCGCAGTCGTCCGTTTTTAGCGTGATCGCTGAGACGGGGAACACGAGTACGAGTAAGGAGGCGGGCGTTTACGGTAGCAACGTAGCGCAATACTCGCAGATATTGAACCTCCAGAACCTCGAACTCGCGAAAGCCCGGACCGTCAGCGAGCAGAGTTCAACGCTCACCGACAACTCAATTTCAGCCAGCGGCCGAGTGAGCACGTCGGCAACGCTTCACGCGCAGCTAGCCGGTCAGGGCGAGTCGATTGCCTACAGTCAATCGCTTCTCTCGGCGAACTATTATGTGACGGAGCGCATGCCGTTCACGCTGAGCGGTTCGCTCGCCGGCGCCGGGGCGTTGGATATCGAGTTTTCCATCGTCGATCAAACGTCTGGGAAGTCGATCTTCCAAGTGAAGCCCACGATTGCCAACGTCGGACGTTCGTGGAACTTCGACTTGTCAGGCTCGTTGGTTCCAGGCAGCTACCAAATCAAAGTCGACGCCCATACTTCAGCCTCTTCGAAGACTCCACTGCAGTCGGCTGGCGGTTCCGGCGAATATAAGTTGGCGTTCTCGGCCATCGTGCCGCCGGTGCGGGGAGATTTGAATGGCGACTCCGAAGTCGACGCCGCCGACCTCGGGCTCTGGAGATCGAACTTCGGGAAGAACGCATCCGGCGACTTGAATGCTGACGGTAGAACCGACGGCGCCGACTTTCTCGTGTGGCAGCGTAGCCGTCGCAATAGCACCCCTACTGCTGACGTAATCGCAATCGCAGTTCCCGAGCCGGCCGCACTGTCGCTTCTCGCTTGCGGTCTGGCAACGTTCGCCCTCACCCGCAAGCGGTAACGGCGTCGCTTGCCCCGGTCTGCGAGCCGGGGCGTCCCCGCTTCCGGTCGAAGAGCCGCTCGCTCCGCGCCGACGGATTCGCTGGTCAATAAGGCTAAAAGCTCGACCGCCTCGGAACCATCGCCCTCAACTTTTGGCATCGCACCGAAGGCTTCTCGGCGCACGATGGCGCGTGGCCGAAAATCGCAGCTAGAAGTGGCCACGCTTTTTGCTAAGCTCGCATCTAGGGGCTATTTGTCCTGTATCCTCGCCGCGCAATTGTCGGATCCAGCGTCACGACTAACGAAAGGGTGCGTAGGGTCGCGTTGCGTCGGCCGGCAGAGCGCAAACACTCTGCTGGCGGCATTGACTGTGGCCCCGTTTTGTCGCCGATTGGTTCGCCGTAAAGCGTTGTCGACAAGCGGTTTGCGAATTCTGTCGCCAAAATCGCGGATCGCGACAAAATGACAAAATAGCCGAGCTTTCCGCCAAAACGTCCATTAAAACGCAATCGCCGCCGGCAGGTACTTGTTGATCAAGTCGGTGTAATACGGCCGCAGTTGTTCCCAATTCGGCGGGTTCGGCGACTTCGAATAAAGATCGTAAGGGTTGAATTTCTTCACCCACGGCAGCATCGCCCGGTCGTGATCGTCGCACAGCCAGTCGTACTCGTGCTCGCGGTGCCACGCGTAGAACGAGTGGTACCGGATCATGTAGAGGGCCGGTTCCGGCAGGTAGTCTTTCATGACGTGGTAGAGGTACTCGTCATGCCCCCACGACATCAAGATGTTCCGCAGGCCGCACCCCTCGCGGTAAACGCCCAGCTTCGTGTTGTAGCGCGGATCGCGCGAGTCGGGGTTCTGGTTGAAGTATTCGGAGTAAACGATTCGCTCGCTGAAGCGGCAGCCGACGGGGAACGTATCGCCGACGACGCACCACTGCGGCTCGCCATAGAGGCAGAGGACTTTGCCGAGGTCGTGCAGCAGGCCGACGAGGACGAACCAGTCTTCATGGCCGTCGGCGCGAATCGCTTCGGAAGTCTGCAGCAGGTGCTGCAACTGATCGAGATCGATATCGGGATCGGAATCGTCGACGAGCGTATTGAGATAGTCGCACGCTTCGAAGACGCTCATTTGGCTGCGATTGAGCTGCAGGAACTCGGCCCGCTTGCCCTGCACGAATTCGTAGGTCTGCTTGCGATGGTTCTCTTCGTAGAACGCCCGTACCGTCTCGCGAGCGGGATTCTCATAGTTGCGGTAATCTTCCTTCGCCTTCGTCCCAGGCTCGGGATAAACCTGCTCTTGAACGAATTCTTCCCAGGCTTCGCCGACTTGGTGAGGCGAGACGCCCTTGGTCGATTCACTCATCGAGAACTCCGGAAGAGAACAGGCTGCCGACACCGTACTTCGCAGCGTTGGCTGAAGGCTGTGAACGAGTTTCACACTAACACGTTCCCACTGGAGCGACAACATGAGCGATGCGGGCGGCTCATCCTACCTTTGCGGCATTTCACAGATTCTCTACGCGAAAACTTGCAGACTCTGGGAAGCAGCGTTACAAGTGGGCTGGGGTCCCCCGGCGGAGGGGGATGGACACCCCCGGTTTACGGCCAGCTCCCAGCCAGAGACCACCAACCATGCGTTACTTCATTGACGTCACTGTGGAGACGACCCGAAGCGTTCAGTCGAGTTGAAAGGAATGCCCGCGATCCCCTCAGCCGGAGATACCGTAGCCATCGAAGCGCCAGGAGTGACCGCCTATGGAGTCGTACAGCACCGGCACTTTCAGTACGAGTCGCCGAACGTCTGCCGCGTGTCGCTCGTTTGCCGACATGACAATCCCGAGTGATCGGAGCCGGAAAGTGGGGCAGGACCGCAGGTTTGATCCGATCAGCAAGATTAAGATCCTGTCGATCCGCCCGTGATCCTGTGATCCCGTCCATCTTTCAATCAGGTCGATAGGTCGCGAAGCACTTGGGCGTTTCCCAAAGCTTCACTTCGATAATTGGCACTGGCAGCTTCAGCTTCAGGCTCTCGTCGTAAATCAGCCGGGCGATGTTCTCGGCCGTTGGATTCTGGTCGAGTAGATAGAGCGGCTCGCCCATTTCCTGCAGCGTCGGCACCACGGGATCCTCGCGATGGAGGAGCATCCGGTGGTCGAGGTTATCGTCGATCCAAGTGCTCACCGCCGATTTGATGTCGGAGAAGTCGACCAGCATGCCGCGGTCGTCGAGGTCGGGGCCCTCGATCGTGATGATCGCAACTCCGTTGTGGCCATGGAGATAGCGGCATTTGCCGGCGTAGTTCAGCAGGCGGTGGCCGTAGCAGAATTCGATCTCTCGCGTGACGCGAAACATGGCGGTTCCGAAGCGATGGGGGCGGGGTAGGGGAGGGCGTGAGCGGCTCCACTTGGGTTCCATTCAGGATGACGCGCCCGGGCTGCCGGTTCCACCCCATTTCCCGAGCTTGCCAGCATCTCCTTCTACTCCGATACTGGGGCCAACTCAGCATTCACCCTTAGGGAAGAGGCCACCATGTCTGATCGCCGCCAGAAGCTTCGCCGCCAGCTCAAGCAGGAGGGGCTCGACGCCCTGCTGGTCACGAACTTCAAGAACGTCACCTATCTCACCGGCTTCACCGGCGACGACAGCTACCTGCTCGTCGGCAAGCAGGGCGACGTTCTCATCAGCGATCAGCGCTACACCACCCAGCTGGAGCAGGAATGCCCAGGGCTGGAACTGGCGATCCGCGGTCCGGGCTCGAAGATGCTCGAGTTCACCGCCAAGGCCATCGAGAAGTCGAAGGTGACCCGGCTAGGGATCGAAGGCGATTCGATCACGGTGGGAGTCCGCAATGCCCTGGCCGACGCCCTGCCGAAGGTCGAACTCGTCCCCACTTCCGGTTGGGTCGAGGAACTTCGCATCATCAAGGATAAGGAAGAGATCGACCGCACCCGCCGGGCGTGCGATCAGGCTCGGCGAGCCTTCGAGGTCGTGCGGGCCAAGCTAACCCCTGAAATGACGGAACTCCAAGTGGCGGCAGAGCTTGAGTACCAGGCCCGCCAGTTCGGGGCTAAGGGGCTCAGCTTCGAGGCGATTGTCGCCGTGGGGACCCGTGCCGCCCTCCCGCACGCCCGCCCGACGACCAAGCGGATTGGGGAAGATGACTTTACCTTAATCGATTGGGGCGTGAACGAGGGGCTCTACATGAGCGACTTGACGCGTATGGTGCCCACAGCTAAAATTTCGCCCAAACTCCGTAAGCTGTATGGAGTTGTGTTAAAAGCACAGTTGGCTGGCATCGAGGCAATTCGCCCCGGAGTCACCTGCGAAGAGGTCGACCGCGCCGCCCGCAGCGTGATCGAGAAAGCGGGCTACGGCAAGCAGTTTGGCCATGGCCTGGGACACGGCGTCGGGCTGGAAATTCACGAGGCGCCCCGGCTAGCCCAAGGCCAAACCAGGGAACTGAAGCCGGGGATGATCATCACGGTCGAGCCGGGGATCTACTTCCCCGAGTGGGGCGGCATCCGGATTGAGGACGACATTCTCGTCACGCGAACCGGCCACGAAGTGCTGACCTCGGTGACGAAAGACCTCGACGAATGCCTCGTCGCGTAGCGAACCTGCAAGTGTGTTGAATGAACGACAGCAAAGGTACAAGCAACATGGCTAGTAGTGGATCGAATTCTGAGGACGTCTTCGATGTGCGTCGCGTGCGGCGGCTCGTCGAATTGATGCAGGAGTTCGAACTCGCGGAGATCGATCTGCGGCAAGCAGAGCAACGGATCCGCCTGCGGAAGGATCAGGAGCCGGTCGTGGTCCAGGGTGGTTACGCCCCGGCGCCGATGGCGGCCGCTCCAGCGCCCGCACCCGCGGCAGCAACTCCGGCGGCCCCTGCGGCTGCCGCCCCCGCGGCGCCTGCCGTCGAGACGGGCCACTTCATTGTCAGTCCGATGGTCGGCACGTTCTACGTTTCATCGAGTCCCGACACGCCCGCCTTCGTGAAGATCGGCGATCAAGTCGGCCCCGAGACGGTCGTCTGCATCGTCGAGGCGATGAAGGTCTTCAACGAACTGCCGGCAGAATGCTCCGGCAAGATCGTCGCCGTGCTGGTCGACAACGGCGCCGCCGTCGAATACGGCCAAAAGCTGTTCCGAGTCGAGAAGTAAGCGTCGGCCTCTGGTCTCGCCGCCGACGATCAACGTAACGGACGCGGCGGCAAGCTTCGGCCGGGACGAGCTCCCCGCCTCCACCTACCGTCTAGTTAGTTCGCTATGTATCAACGCATCCTAGTCGCCAATCGAGGGGAGATCGCGCTGCGGGTCATTCGCGCCTGCCGCGAACTCGGAATCGAGACCGTGGCGATCTACAGCGAGGCCGATCGCGGTTCGCATTACCTTAGCTTGGCGAACGAAGCCTACTGCGTCGGCCCGGCGAAGGCGTCGGAAAGCTATCTGCGGATTGCCAACGTGATCAGCGCCGCCGAAGTGGGGAACGTTCAAGCGATCCACCCTGGTTACGGCTTCCTCGCGGAAAACGCCCACTTCAACGAGATCTGCCGCAGCTGCAACATCGACTTCATCGGCCCCTCGCCCGAGGCGATGGCCCAACTCGGCGACAAAGACGCCGCCCGCAAACTGGCCAAGAAGGCTGGCGTGCCGGTCGTCCCCGGCAGCGCGGGGATCATTACCGATCCCGAAGAAGCGCTGCGATTTGCCCACGAGGTCGGTTTCCCAGTGCTGATTAAGGCGGTCGCCGGTGGCGGCGGTCGCGGCATGCGGGTCGCGGCGAACGACCTCGCGCTGAAGTCGGCCCTGCAGCAAGCCCAGCAGGAGGCGGAAGCCGCCTTCGGCAATGGCGCCGTGTACCTCGAAAAGTACATCGAACAGCCGCGGCACGTCGAAGTGCAGGTGCTCGCTGATAGCCACGGCAACGCGGTCCATCTGTGGGAACGCGATTGCTCAGTCCAGCGTCGCCATCAGAAGTTGATCGAGGAAAGCCCCAGCCGCAGCATCTCGCAAGAGACGCGCCTGGAAATGTGCGAAGCAGCTCGTCGGCTGATTCTCACCGCCAACTACGTCAATGCGGCGACGGTCGAGTTCATCGTCGATAAGGATGGCAAGTACTACTTCATCGAAGTGAACGCTCGCATCCAGGTCGAACACCCTGTCACCGAAATGGTCACCGGCATCGACCTGATCAAGCAGCAAATCTTGATCGCCTCGGGCGAGCCGCTGCCGTTCAAGCAGGAGGACATCGTTCACCGCGGCGCTGCGATCGAGTGCCGGATCAACGCCGAAGATCCGAAGCGCAAGTTCCAGCCGTCGCCGGGCAAAATCGAGCGGCTCATCGCACCGGGCGGCTTCGGCGTGCGGTTCGACTCGCACGCCCACAGCGGCTACGTCGTCCCGCCGTACTACGATTCGATGATCGGCAAGCTGATCGTCCACCGTCCCACCCGTGAAGAAGCCATCAGCACCATGCTCCGCGCCCTGGCGGAAATGCGGGTCGACGGCATCAAAACGACCATCCCCATCCACCAAGAAATCCTCAGCCACAGCGCGTTTGCCGAAGGTCGCATCGATACGACCTTCGTCGAGCGGACGTTTGGGGCTGATTGATCGACCGAAGGCGAGGGCGTCTGGCCCAGCCATTCTCGGTTTGTCTCCGGCGCCTTAGAATGCCGGGCTTCCACGAACAGAAAAGACCCGACCAGTCGTCGAGCGAACCTTTTCGCCTCGCCGACGCGGTCCGCCGCTCGATGGTATCCTGCGATGCGTTCGACGGCGTTGAGCAAGTGAGAGAAGAGAGAGACCCATGGCTAAGAACAGCACGCTTTCCAGCCCGCCGCGGACCCCGCATAACTTCCGTCGCGCCGCGATTTTATTCGCTGGCGGGCCAGCCCCGGCGGCCAACGCCGTGATTTCCGCCGCGGCCGTTTCGTTCCTTCGTGACGGCATCGAAGTCGTCGGCGTGAAGCACGGCTACTCGCAGCTGCTGCAGTTCGGCCCCGATCGCCCGCTGGTCGAAGGGCAAGACTATGTGATGATCGATCACAAGATGCTCCGCCGCACCCGCAACTCGCAGGGGATCATCATCGGCACCGCCCGTGCGAACCCCGGCAAGAATGTCTCCAGCCCGGCTCACTTGGACGACGTCGAACGCGTTGCTCCGCTCAAGACCGTCTACGATGCGCTCCGTTCGCTCGGCGTCGACATGCTCGTCTCGATCGGCGGCGACGACACGTTGAAGACGGCGAACAAGTTCCGCTTGTTCCAAGAACGGCTGCCGCTCGAAGCTCCGCGGATCCCGGTCGTCCACTTGCCGAAGACGATCGACAACGACTATCGCGGCATCGACTTTACGTTCGGTTACTTCACTGCCGTTGATTTTCTCGGAACCGAAGTTCGCAACATGCTGGCCGACGCCGAGGCCAATCGCAGCTACTTCCTCGCTGAGTCGATGGGGCGCAGCGCAGGCTGGCTCGCCTACGGCGTGGCGATCGCCGGCGAAGCGAGCTTGGTGATCAGCGTCGAGGACATTGTCGGCAAGTATCGGATGTCCGAAGAATCGGTCAATCCGACGACAGGCGAGAAGAAGGTTCGTGAGATCATGAACCTCGACGAAGTGATTCCGCGCATCGTGGCGACGATTACCGCCCGCGAGAAGGAAGGCAAAGAATACGGCGTCATCGTCATCGCCGAAGGTTTGGCAGAATTCCTGCCGAATAAGTTCCTGGAAGGCGTCGGCCGCGACGACCACGGCCACATCAACATTTCGGCGATTAACCTCCACGATTTGTTCGCGGAGCTGATCGCGAAGGAATACCATAAGACTACTGGGAAGAAGCGTAAGATCACGCCGGTGCAAATCGGGTATGAAGGACGTTGTGCGAAGCCGCACGCGTTCGACGTGATGCTCGGCAGCCAGCTCGGCGTCGGCGCCTACCGCGCCTTAGTCGAGAAGCGACTCAACGGCGTGATGGTTTCCGTTTCTGGCCAGCTCCAACTCGAATACGTGCCGTTCGACGACCTCGTCGATCCGCAAACGTTGGTCACCGTGGTACGGTACATCGAGACGGACAGCGATTTCCACCGATTGACGCGTTTCCTGGAAACGCATGTGCCGGAAGGCGAACCCGGCGGGCCTCTCTAAGCGACTGCAGGATCAACCATGAAGTTTCCCTCGCCGTTCTACCGCTGGCGCCCCCACCCTTGGCACGGCCTCGACGTCGGCCCTGCGGTGCCAACGGTTGTACACGCTTACATCGAGCTCACCCCGTTCGATCGTATCAAGTACGAACTCGACAAGCAGACGGGATACTTGCGGGTTGATCGCCCGAACCGCACGTCGTCGTTTTGCCCGACGCTGTACGGCTTCGTGCCGCGGACGTTCTGCGGGTCGCGCGTCGCGGCGCTGATGCCCGAGGCGAAAGCCGGCGATCACGATCCGCTCGATATTTGCGTGATCAGCGAGCGGCCGATCACGATGTCGGAAATCATCCTGAAGGCGCGGATCGTCGGCGGCTTGCCGATGTGCGACAACGACGAGGCCGACGACAAGATCATTGCCGTCCTCGAGAACGACAACATGTGGCAGGACGTCACCGACGTCACCCAGTTGCCGAAGGTGATGGTCGACCGGCTGCGGCACTACTTCAGCACCTACAAGATGCTGACGCCGGATGACGCGAAGGTCCACATCGCCGACGCTTATGGTCGCGAGCATGCCGAGGAAGTGGTGAAGGCGGCGATGGCCGATTACCTCGACCACTTCGGCGAGTAAGCGACGGCTGGTTGCGCTGATCTAGCCCCGGGCTCCGCCCGAGGGTCGCGCACCACTCCGGTGGAACGTCGCCTCTACTTCACGCCAACCCCCGGGCGGAGCCCGGGGCTAGGGGAGCGGGCGGACTCGTGAAGGCGTCTCAGCCGTCCAGCGAGCCTTTGGTGCTCGGCACGCCAGTCATCCGCGGGTCGGCTTCAACCGCCATCCGCAGCGCTCGGGCCGTGCCTTTAAACACCGCCTCGGCGATGTGGTGGCTGTTCCGCCCGTAGTGCAGGAGCACGTGCAGGTTGCAGAGCGTGTTTGCCGCGAACGACTGCCAAAAGTCTTCGAGCAGCTCGCTATCGAACGCCCCAATCTTCGGCGACGGCAGCGGGGCGTTGAAGGCGAGCGCGTATCGGCCGCTCAGGTCGACGGCGACGGTCACCAGCGTCTCTTCCATCGGCAGCGTGAAGTGCCCGTAGCGGCGGATGCCACGCTTATCGCCGAGCGCCTCGCGAAACGCCTGCCCGAGGCAAATACCGGTGTCTTCGACCGTGTGGTGCTGATCGACATGCAGATCGCCGCGAGCGGCAACGTTGATATCGAACGCCCCGTGCTTGGCCAGCAGCTCGAGCATGTGATCGAGGAAGCCAACCCCCGTTTGCACGTTGGCGACCCCGGAGCCGTCGAGGTTCACTTCGACGACGATTTCGGTTTCGGCGGTCTGGCGTTCGATGCGGGCGGTGCGACTCATCGGCTCTTCGGCGGGCTAGGGCGGAGGCGGGGTTTGTAGCGTCCTCACGACTCTACCATGGAGCGGAGCCGCGCACGAACGGTTCGCCCAGTCGGAACGAGCCGATCCGCCGGCAGGGGCCGGAGCAGGCTGCGAGTCTGCTATAACCGGCAAAAAACGCCCGGGAAACTAGGCCCAATCCAGGCCCGTCTCCTCACGAATGCGGTCTTCAAACCCGCCCAGCAGCCCGCCGACGACTTCCCAGCCACGTGGGCGGCGAACCTCGACGTCCCCTTCGTGATTCACGCGGACAATCGTTTCGTCCGAGACGTGGGCCCGCTGAAACTCGTCCCCTTGCAACTCGTCTTCGTGGAGGGCGCGGCGGAGCGTGGCGCCGGTCATTTCAATGAAACTCATCGCGGGGGCTCCTCGCGGCCTGGGGACTGTCTGAATGGGTAAGCCCCGATTTTACTTACCGGCTGCGGCCGCGGGTAGTTCCCTGCAATCCCGTCGAATTCAGCAACCGCCCTGCCTAGCTCATCGTCCAATCAGGCGCCAGCTTGCGGACGAGTTCTGTCAGCTTCAATAGGGTCGGCACGTCGAGCTGCTCAGTCCGCACATCTTCAGCGAACTCCATCTCGGCCATCACCTGATCGACCTGAGCTTTGTTGAACACGCCTTTCATCGCCGCGACGATGTTCGCCCGGAGGAACTTCCGGCGATGCAGGAAGATCGCTTTGGTGAACTGATGGAAGTAGCGGAGATCCGGCACGGCGGCCCGACGCTCGGGATCGATCACCGTCTTCACGATCGCCGAGTCGACCTTCGGCTCCGGCCAGAAGACCGACGGCGGCATGATGCGGACGATCTCAACGGTCGCTTGGCACTGGAACCAGGCGCTCAGCGCGCTGTAATCCTTCGACCACGGCTGGGCCGCCATCCGCTCGCCAAGTTCCTTCTGGATCGTGGCGACCATCGAGTGCGGCGTGAACTCCCATGACAGCAGGTTGCTGAGGATCGGCGTGGCAATGTTGTACGGCAGATTCGCCACCAGCTTGAACCGGCTGCCAGGAATGGCCGCGAGTTGGGCGCCAACCGCTTCGATCACGGCCGGATTGAAGTTGTTCTTGTTGCGGAGCGCGTCGACGTGCAGCATCGTCACGTTCTCGCGGTCGATCAGCATTTCGCTGGCGAGCTCGAACATATGCCCGTCGATTTCCACAGTGACGACGGCCCCGGCGCGATCGGAAATCATCTGCGTGATAGCGCCGGTGCCGGTGCCGACTTCCAGCACGACGTCGCGGGCGTCGAGTTCCGCCGAATCGACGATGAGGCGATGGAGATTGAGATCGATCAGGAAGTTCTGACCATGCCGCGTGGCGGGGCGGATCCCCATTTCGCGGAAGCGGGAAATCAAAAATGACTTAGTTTGACGGCTCATCAGTCGCGGGCGAACAGGCCCAATTCTTTCGTTAAACGTGTTGGCTGGCGGCGTGGCAGCTATGACTTCCACGCGAGTTGTCGTTCGACGTACTTCGCCAGTAGATCTGTTTCGAGGTTAACTTCATCGCCTGGCTTCAGGCGGCCAAGCGTGGTGACGCTCAGCGTGTGCGGAATGAGGGCGACGCTGAACGCGTCCCGCGTCACGTCGACGAGCGTGAGGCTGACGCCGTCGATCGCGACTGATCCCTTCGACGCCATTTGGCGAGTCAGCTCGCCGGGGACGCTGAACCACATCGTCGACCACTGGGAGTCGTCCTCGCGGCGGGCGAGCTTGCCAACGGCGTCGACGTGTCCTGCAACGAGATGGCCGCCGAGTTCGTCGCCCACTCGCAGGGAGGACTCCAGATTCACCGCGGCGCCAGGCTGCAGCTTGCCGAGGTTGGTGCGGCTGAGCGTTTCGGCGCCCGCTTCGAACGCCATGTCGCCGCCATTCAGCTCCACCACCGTCAGGCAGCAACCGTTGATGGCGATGCTGTCGCCGATCTTCGCGGCGGCGGCGATCGCTTCGTCGCGAATCGTTAGCCGCACGCCGGGGCCATCGGGCTCGATGGCACGCACCGTGGCGAGGCTTTGCACAAGGCCGGTGAACATCGCTCAGCCCGCCTTCCGATGGAGCAAGTGGCGGCGACGCCAACTCCAGCGCCAGCCGTGGATCGCCGGCGGCGTCAATGCGTACAGCACGCAGAGCATGGGAATCGCATACTCGCCCACGGTCAGCACGGCCATGATCACGAAGACCATCGCCACGAGTTGCGGAAAGCTCTTCTGCCCGCGGATCATGTGCGTGACGAGATGCGGGTAGCGAATCCGCGACACCATCAGCATCGCGATCGCCAGAGCCACTAGCGGCATGAACCGCTGAAGCCACCAGTCGAACCCTTCAAAGTTGGCGAAGTTCGTTTCGTTCCGCACCTTGTAGGAGAAGATCGCAAAGCTTGCGATCACCGCCGCCGCGGCGGGGGAGGGCAGTCCTTCGAAAGACGAGTGGTCGTCTTCGTCGTCGGTTTCGACGTTGAACCGGGCGAGTCGCATCGCCGTGCAACAGGCGTAGAACGCGGCGATCGTCCAGATGCCCATCGGGTGGATATGCGTGAACTGCGGGCACATTTTCACGAGCAAGATGCCGGGCGCGACGCCGAACGAAACGACGTCGCAGAGGCTATCGAGCTGGGCGCCAAAGTCGCTCGTCACCTTCGCCAAGCGGGCGACTTGGCCGTCGAACATGTCGCACAGCATGGCGATGAAGATCAGCGTGCCGCACAGCATGACGTTGTGCGTCGGATCGGAGCTAAGGAAGAGCTCGCTAGCCGAATCGAGCTTGGGCGACGGCACAGGGACGAACGTATCGCCCGGCTTGGCAATCCGCGAAGCGGCGACGATCGCGAAGAATCCGCACACAAGATTCCCCAGCGTGAACAGCGTGGGGAAAGCGGAGATGGCTCGAATGCGTCGCATAGAAAAATCACCGGGCGAGTTCGCCGCGGAGCATGCCGGCAAGCGGCGGTTTTACTTCAGTCGGGCGAGAATGGTAGCGCCGGCCAGCACCTTCTGGCCCACGACAACGTTCACCGTCACGGCGTCGCGGGGGAGGATGAGTTCGGTCCGCGAGCCTAGCTTGATCATACCAAAGTCTTCGCCCCGCTGGACGGCCTGCCCGGGCCGTAGGGCACAGACGATGCGGCGGGCGAACAGCCCCGAAATCTGCCGGACTGCGTATTTCAGACCGGGGCGGTCGGCGTCTGCGAAGCCGATCCACATGAACTCGTTGCGGATCGCGCTCTCGGGGTTCATTGCGTTGAGGAACTCGCCAGGCTTGTAGTCCATCGCGACGACGCTTGCGGCCCGCGGCGCGCGATTGATGTGGACGTTGAAGATCGACAGGAAGATGCCGATCCGCACGGCGGGGCCATCGAGGAAATCGTAATGGTCGAGCTCCGTCACCTCGGCAATGACGCCGTCGGCGGGCGAGATGACGGCGTCGGCGTCGGTCGGCACATGCCGCCACGGATCGCGGAAGAAGTAGAGGATTTCCGCGAGGATCGCCAGCGGCACGACGGCGGTCCACTTCCACGGCGAGTGGAGCGAACTGATCATCAGCACCGCGACGAACAGCGGCCAACCCATGAGCTGCAGTTCCGCGAGCCCCCAGCGGGCGAACGGCAGATTGCCACGCCAGCGGAACGGATCGTCCTCGGGGGCCCAGTGGGCGGTGCACTGGTTCGAGCAGAACTTCAAATCACGCGGATCGAGCACCTCGTGCGGCGCGCCGGCCAAGCTGCCGCGGCGGAGTTCCGCCATCTTCGCGACGTACTCGCCGCGGAAGGTTTTGAGGAACCAGCGGCGGACATGCCCCCAGGCGAGTTCGATGCTGTAGCAGACGCCGCCGCCCGGCTGCACGCTGCGGATGTTCTCGGGAAGCGGCGGATAGGCGGGATCGGCGTCGATGGCGGGGGCTCCGGAGGCGGGAGTCGAATCCACCAGTTTACGCCAGTACCGGGCAGGTGTCGAACCACTGCCGACCCTGGGCCTCCAGCCACTCGTTGCACTCCACGGGGCCCCAGGCGCCGGGTTCGTAGGTCAGCAGCGGCGGGGCGTCTTGCTCGGCCCAGGCCTTCAGAATGGGGTCGCAAACCTTCCAGGCGGCCTCGACCTCGTCCGCCCGAGCGAACAGGCTGGCGTCGCCCTCGAGGGCGTCGAGCAGCAGCCGTTCGTAAGCCTCGGGCATCGGCCGGCGGAATTCGCGGAGGTAGTTGAAGTCGAGATCGGTCTGCCGCAGCTTCATCCCGGCGTCGGGAACCTTCGTCTGGAAGTGCAGTTGAATCCCTTCCGATGGTTGCACCTGGATGATCAGGCGGTTCGAGCCGCACAGCCCGCTGGCGCCATTGCTGAAGAGCCGTTGCGGCGGTTCGCGGAATTGGATGACGATTTGTGTCGTGCGGCACGACATCGCCTTGCCGCTGCGGAGATAAAACGGCACGCCTTGCCACCGCCAGTTATCGATCGACAGCTTCAGGGCGGCGAACGTCGCCGTCTTGCTGCCGTTAGCGACTTCCGGCGAATCGGCGTAGCCTTGGTACTGCCCGCGAATCGTGTCGGTGGCCACCGCCTCGGGCGAGAGCGACCGCAGGGCATGCAGCACCTTCACCTTCTCGTTGCGAACGGCGTCGGCTTCGTATTTGAACGGCGCTTCCATCGCCGTGATCATCAGCAACTGCAGCAGATGATTCTGAAACATATCGCGCATCACGCCGGCCGTGTCGTAGTAGCCGGCCCGCTTGCCGACGACCACTTCCTCGGCCACGGTGATTTGCACGTGGTCGATGTAATTGCGATTCCAAACCGGCTCGAAGATCGTGTTCGCGAACCGCAGCACGAGCAGGTTTTGCACCGTCTCTTTGCCGAGGTAGTGATCGATGCGATAGACCTGATGCTCGCTGAAGACCGAGTGGACGATCTTGTTCAGCTCCTTCGCGCTCTGCAGGTCGATGCCAAAGGGCTTCTCGATCACGACGCGGCGCGGGCCGTTTGCTTCGTCGGCCAAGCCGCTGCGGCCGAGCTGCTCAACGGCGGGACCATAGAACTGCGGCGCCGTGGCGAGGTAGTAAACCCGCGTGGCCGCGGCGCCCTTCTCGAGTTCGCCGAGGAACTTTCCGAGCGAATCGAAATCGCCTGGCACGCCGATGTCGCCGGCATGGTAGAAGATGTTTGCCGAGAACTCTTCCCAAGTCGCATCGTTGAACTCGTCGCCGGCATACTTCTTGGTGGTCGCCGTCAGTTCCTTGCGCCACTCTTCGTGCGTAAAGGGCGAGCGCGAGAAGCCGATCACCCGCAGGCCGTCCTTCAGTCGCTTCTTGCAATGGAGCTTGTAGAGCGCCGGAATGAGCTTGCGGCTCGTGAGGTCGCCCGAGGCGCCAAAGATGACGAAAGTGGCCTGCATCGTGTCGATCCTTCAACGGGTGGGGGGCTGCGTGCTGAGAACTAGCAGAGGTGATCAATCCGACGCCGCGTGGCACATAAATTGAATCTTTTGGTTCCCTCCCCTTGATGGGGAGGGTTAGGGAGGGGTGATTGAAGCCGTGTACCAGCGTTCCACCCCCTCCCCAGCCCTCCCCTCAAGGGGGAGGGGGCCAGAAGTCGGTAGGGACTTACGCCTGTGGTTCCTTGCGCAACCGCAACCAATCGGCGTGGAACACGCCTTCCTTATCCGTCCGCTGGAACGTGTGCGCCCCGAAGTAATCGCGTTGCGACTGCAGCAGGTTCGCCGGCAAGTTCGCCCGGCGGTAGCCGTCGTAGTACGCCAGCGCCGTCGAGAACGCCGGCGTCGGCAGGCCGAGCAGCGCGGCCGAGGCGATCACATGCCGCCAGGCGTCTTGCGCCTTGTCGACCGCTTCGGTGAAGTACGGCGCGAGCAGCAAGTTCTCCAGATTCGGATCGGCGTCGAACGCTTCCTTGATGCGGTCGAGGAACACCGCCCGAATGATGCAGCCGCCGCGCCACAGCAGGGCGCAGTTGCCAAGATTAAGCGGCCAGCCAAGCTCGTTCGCCGCGGCTTGCAACTGCACGAAGCCCTGGGCGTAGCTGCAGATCTTCGACGCGTACAGGGCGTGGCGAATCTGCTCGATGAACGCCTTCTTGTCGCCCGTATACTTTTGCGACGGGCCCTTCAGCTTCTGACTTGCGCGAACGCGGGCGTCCTTCACGTCGGACAGGCTGCGAGCGAACACCGCTTCGGTCACCAGCGTGCTCGGCACGCCGAGGTCGAGGGCGTGCTGGCTCATCCACTTGCCGGTCCCCTTGGCGCCGGCGCGGTCGAGCACCTTGTCGACCAGGAAACCGTCGCCTTGGTCATCCTTCACGCTGAAGATGTCGCGGGTGATCTCGATCAGGTAGCTATCGAGCTCGCCCTTATTCCACGTGTTGAAGACGTCGTATAGCTCGTCGTTCGTGAGGCCGAGCGCTTCCTTCATCAGGAAGTAGGCTTCGCAGATCAGCTGCATGTCGCCATACTCGATGCCGTTGTGCACCATCTTCACGTAGTGCCCGGCGCCGCGGGGGCCGACCCATTCGCAGCAGGGGATGTCGTTCTTCGGTCCGACCTTGGCGGCGATCGCCTGGAAGATTGGCTTCAAGTGGGGCCACGCCGGTTCGCTGCCGCCGGGCATCATGCTGGGGCCGAGCAGGGCGCCCTCTTCGCCGCCCGAGACGCCGGTGCCCGAATAGAGCAGGCCTTTCTCTTCGACGTACTTCGTGCGGCGCTCGGTGTCCTCGAAGAAGCTGTTGCCGCCGTCGATGAGGATGTCGCCCTTCGACATCAGCGGCAGCAGCGAGTCGATCAACTCGTCGACCGGCTTGCCCGCCTTCACCATCATTAGAATCTTCCGCGGCGACTTGAGCGAGCCGACCAACTCTTCCAACGAATGACAACCGACGAAGTTCTTTCCTTTGGCCCGGCCGTTGATGAAGTCGTCGACCTTTTCGGTCGTCCGATTGAACACCGCCACCGAGTAGCCGCGGCTTTCGATGTTCAGGGCGAGGTTCTCGCCCATAACGGCCAAACCGATGAGCCCGATGTCACATTGCTTCGACATACGCGTCATTCCTTGAGCAGGAGAGTGTTGTATGGTGAGCGCTGGCGGTCGATTGGCCTTTCAAATTTGGCCGACCGAGCAAGCGTGTTTATTCGCAGTAATGGTGTGCGGCGTGTGCGGCAACGGCCGGACCACGCGCCTTTCCGTTGTGCGGAGAAGGCCGAAGTCGAATCGCCAGCGTAGGGGAAGCGGAAGGCCTAAGACCTCCCGGCAAGCCGGATAGAGTTTATCGTTGCCGGCGGGCAATCACAATTGACCGGCTATTTGGGCAAGGCAGCCGGCTGCTGCTGATAGATGGGCAGCGACAGAATGCTCGTTTCGATCCGCCCCAGTTCGGCTTCAAGTCGCTGGTCCCCGACGCCGCCGAAGGCTTCGGTGAACTCCTTCGCCTGCAGCCCTTCCCGCAATCCGTCGATGGGGGGCACGACGGCTGCGGTGGTGAACTTGCGGGCGACGTCGTCGAGCGAGAGGCGGTCGGTGAGCAGCGCGATCGCGAACGAGATGCCTGCGCGATTAGCGGCCATGTCGGCAAAGCTGAAGCCGGAGCCGCCGTTCGAATCGAGCATCTCTTTCACCATCCCTGCACCGCGTGCCGGTTGGCTACCCAACAGCGCCACGAGATGGGCCGACACGACGAAGTGCTTCACTAAATCGGAGCGGCCGTGGATCGAGAGAGGCGGCATTCCCGCGAACGCCGCCTGCCGTGCCGCTCGGCGGGCCTCCGGTTCGATCGCCTCAATGGCGCCGCTCGCCATTGGCAACTTTCGCAGCGAATCGGTCGAATCGAACGCGATGCCGAGCGCCAAGATAAAGGCCCGCGCGGCGTTTTCCTTCCGAACTTGCTTGGCCGCGAGCGCGGCCTGCCGCACGTACAGCTGTAGCAACTCATCGCCCGTCGGCGGCGGCTGGTCTTTCGCCTGCTCGACCATTTTCTTCTTGAGTTCGGCGACGCGGACGATTTGCTGCAAGACCTTTGCCGTGTCTTCGATCATCGGCCGCGCTCCCGCGACTCCCATAATCTGCACATATTGCGCTGCGGCTGGATCATCAGGCAGCGCCGGATTCACCGAGGCGTAGATCTCCTGCATCCGCCGGCGAGTTTCGGGGGAGAGCCCCGTCACGTCGGCGATGTTCTTCTGCCGGAGTTCTTCGGCGAGCATCGACATCAAGAGCGCGTTCGGCGCATCGTACTGTAGTCGGGCGCCGGCGACGCGCTGCACCCCTTGGCCGATCACCGGCCGCATGACGCTCTTCGGCTCGGGGCTATGCGTGGCGCCCAGGTAATGGCCGAGTTCGTGCGCCAGCAGTTCGGTTCGCTCCGGTTCGAGCACGTTGCGCGAGCGTTCCTTCAACAAAATGTGCGTGTGCAGCGGCTGCCGAGTGCCACCGAGGTGGACCCGCCCGCTGGCGATGTCGTACTGGCTGCTGAACGCGATCGCGACGTCGGCCGGCGCCGGTAGCACCTCGCGTTCGAATTCGCCCAGCGTCGTGAAGAAGTCGCGTTGCGAATCGTCCGAATCCCATTCTTCGATGGCAACGACGCGCAACCTCATGCCGCAGGTCGCTTCGAGCGCCGCGGAGACCTTGTCGATCCGCGCGCGGATGATCGGTTCCCAGACGCGGCGATGTCGAACCTCGTCGTCGTCGACGACGATTTTCACTTTGATGACGTCGGAATCGGGAAGCTCTAGCGGAGTCGTCGGCGTCGCGGACCAAGCGGCCGGCGGCGTTTGCCCGAGCTGAATTGGCTGCAGCGTCCGCAGCCCACCCGCAGGGTTCGTCGAAATCGCATAGGCCGAGTTCGGCGCGAGCGCTTGCTCCGGCGTGCGAATGGCGCCCTCGACAACGCTCGCATGCACGCCCGAGGTCGCGACAAGCGAGATACTGTCGCCTGGTTCGATTCTGCGCCGCACGGCGGGCGCATCGTCGAGGCGGGCGTCAACCTCGGCGGGACGATCGGTCCGGTTCGTCAGCACCACGACGTCGGCCCGCGCATCGGAGCACGCCGTGCACCACATGGCGGTGCACAAGAGAATCAGGAGTGAGCTGCGGCGTCTCATCAAATCCATTTTACACCGCGGCGCCGCCAGGGCGACGGCGGGCGAATCAGAGCAATCCCTGCATTTCCTGCATTGCGTACATGTCGCGTTCGCGGCCCGTCGAGGCGAAAACAGCTTGCAGGTTGTTCAGCATCCGGCCGAGCCACTGCCGAGGCGTCGCCCGGGCGAGGTGGTTGCCGCTGCGAGCGAGCTTGCGGCCAGTGGCCTGCAGGATCCGTTCGTAGACTTCCTCTTCGTGCAGTAGCCCGCCGCCGAAGAACGGATCGACGTAAATCGACTGGCCGCTTCCGCTGTCGGTTTCCACCTCGGCGAGAAAGTGCCCAGGGGCGTTTACGCCATGGACAGTCAGCCCGATGCCCTGCGCCACCTGCCGGTAGAGCAGGGTGAGCGTGATCGGCAAGCCGCGGCGCGTCTTCAGCACGTCGCCGAGGTAGCTGTTCGACGGGGCGTAGTAGTCGTCGATGTTGCCGCGGAAATCGAGCAGATCGAACATCACGTCGTGCAGGTGGGCGAGCTTCGCCTCGACGCTGTTCGAACGGACGCGCCGCTCGATCGTCGAGATCATGTTTGCGAGCGTTGCTTCGCCCTCGGCAACGTCGGCATCGGGATGTTCATGCTGCGAGATCGCCCATGCGGCGCGGAACAGACCGTCGGCGGAGTTGATTTCCGACAGCTCGTCGCGAAACGAACGGTAGGCAAGCGTGCGGCAGTAAGCTGGGCGCGACAGGTCCATGCCTACAATCATGCTTGGATTGGCGGACGGGGCAAGAATTCGGCTGGAGGAATCGGCAACTTTGTCGATGGCGCAGAAACGGGCGCGTCGTTCCACCGCGCCGCCGCTCTAAAGTGGTCGCTGTGCGTAGTTTGGAGAGACTTGTACGGCATGGCCTCTGGTTGAAGTCTGCCGCAATTTTGATACGATAGCGGTCTCTCCTCGGCAGGCGTCACGGCGCACAAAACGGTCGTCGTAAAGCTTGGCTAGACGCTGCTTTAAGCGTTAGCTGCGTGGAGGGGATTCACTTTGCGTATTTTTACGCCTCCATCGCTGGCATTGAGTTGCTCGGCGCGGAAAGCGTTGCGGTTTTGAGTTCGTTGAAGAGTCTCGTTTAGACGCTCGCTCGTTAAGTTGTCCTTGGGATTGTGGTGCTGACGTGTTAGGGATTCTGTGGATCATCGCGACGCTGGCGACATGCCTATTGGCTGTTCGCTCGCTGCGCGGCCCGAGTGAGAGCAACGCTCTCGCTCCGATCCGGTCCGGCGCACAGGCACGATGGGTTTGCGGCGACGTTCATCGCAGTGGCCACGGCGGACCTTGGTCCCCGGGGCGGGAGCGGTGGACGGAGCTGGCCGCGGCGCTTGCTCGACCAGCGCCATACCGGCAACGCCCCTAGCTCGATTCCATCAGGCTGCTTAATTTCGCGGGAGCTTCCGTCGTCGACTTGTCGACGGCTCGGGACTTCAACGCGTACTTCTTAGCCGCGACCGTTGCGCACATTCGCGACGGTTGGCCCGCTCGGCGGGTCGACGCTTCTCTGGTCGCCGGCGCTCGCCCTCCAGCGCGCGATTTATAGGGAAGGATACTCGGGACGCATGGCTCATCTCATGGCAATGGCAGTAGCGCTGCCGCTTCCCCCGCTGGCTGATGTCAGCCAAACCGTTCTGATTGTCGCCGTCGGCATTTCAGCGGTGGCGGGGTTTGGCGTCGTCAAATTCCTCGACTACCTGCGTAAGCGCGACGCCGACAAAGAAGCGGCGCAAATCATTGAACGCGCGGAAATCGAGGCCGCAACGCGACGTAAAGAAGCCGCCGTCGAAGCGCGCGAAATGGCGCTTCAAGAAAAGTCGAAGCTGGAAAAGGCCAACGAAGAGATCCGCCGCGAACTCCACGACCGCGAACGGAAGCTCGACAAGTCCGAAGACGCGATCCAGTCGCGCAACGATCAACTCCTCAAGCAGGAGAAAATGGTTGAAAGCAACCAGCGGCGCTTGGCGGAGAAGATGGACGACGCCACCCGCCGGCAGAAGGAGCTCGACGATCTGCTCGACCTCGAACGGCAGACGATGCACCAACTCAGCGGCCTGAGCCGCGAGGAAGCGGAATCGCGGCTGCTTGGACGCCTTGAAAAAGAGCTGATGAAGGAGCAGGGCGCCATGATCTTGCGTTACGAACGCGAGGCCGTGGAAAAGACCCAAGCCAAAGCGAAGGAGATGCTGATCACCGCCGTGCAGCGGTTCGCCGCCGCTCACACCGCCGAGTCGACCACGAGTACGGTCGATATCCCCAACGACGAAATGAAGGGCCGCATCATCGGCCGCGAAGGCCGGAACATTCGCGCCCTGGAAAAGGCGACCGGCGTCGATGTCATCATCGACGACACGCCTGGCGTCGTCATCGTCAGTGCGTTCGACCCCGTCCGCCGCGAAATCGCTCGCATCGCGCTCAACAAGCTGATCGCCGACGGTCGTATTCACCCTTCGCGGATCGAGGAGCTCGTCGCCGAAACGGAGAAGGAAGTCGAAGGCGAGATTCGCCGCCACGGTGAAGAGGCGATGCAGGAGGCCCAGGTCTTCGGCATTCACCCAAAGGTGGTCGAACTGCTCGGCCGGCTCCGTTACCGCACCAGCTATAGCCAGAACGTATTGCGGCACTCGATCGAAGTTTCGTTCATTACCGGCATGTTGGCCGAAGAGATGGGCCTCGATGGCGAACTCGCTCGCCGCGCGGGCTTGCTGCACGACATCGGCAAAGCGGCCGACCACGACTTAGAGGGCGGCCACCCGAAGATCGGCGCCGATCTGCTCAAGCGTTTCGGCGAAGGCCCGGAAGTCGTCCATGCCGCGCTCGGCCACCACGACGACATCCGCCCCGACATGCCGTACACGGTGCTGTGCGCCGCCGCCGACGCATGCAGCGCGTCGCGGCCAGGCGCCCGTCGCGAGACGCTTGATCGCTACATCAAGCGGATGCAGGAACTTGAATCGATCGCGACGAGCTTTGCCGGCGTGCACCAAGCGTTTGCGATTCAAGCCGGCCGCGAAGTGCGGGTCATTGCCAGCTCGCGCGACACGACGGACGAGTCCGCGGCGAAGGTTTGCCGCGACATCGCCCGCGCGTTCGAAGAACAGTTGACGTACCCCGGCGAAATCAAAGTCACGCTCATCCGCGAGACCCGCATCATCGAAACGGCCCGCTAGACGTTGCCGCTGTTGTTCGACGCCATTCAGGTGGGCCTTTCATGCGATTGCTGTTCATTGGCGACATTGTCGGGCGGCCAGGCCGCGACATCGTCCGGCGCGGCGTGCCAGGGCTGATCGTTGATCGCCAACTTGACCTGGTGATTGCGAACGCCGAGAACGCCGCCGGCGGATCGGGGCTCACGCCCGAGATCTATAAGGAACTGGTCGCGGCCGGCGTCGACGCCGTCACGCTCGGCGACCACATCTATCGCCGCCGCGAGATCTTTCCGATCTTGCAGCGCGAAGAGAACATCGTCCGTCCCGCGAATTTGCCCGACGAAGCGATCGGCCGCACCTGGGCGACGGTGAAGGCTCGCAACGGCTCGCTGGTCGGCGTCGTTAGCCTGATGGGGCAGCTCTACATGAAGCCGATCGACAGCCCGTTCACGGCCGCCGACCGCGTGCTGGCGGAAATGCCGTCCGACGTGAAGGTTCGCTTCGTCGACTTCCACGCGGAAGCGACCGGCGAAGCGCAACTGTTAGGACGGTTTCTCGATGGACGCGTATCCGCCGTACTCGGAACGCATACGCATGTGCCGACGGCGGACGAGACGGTGTTTCCAGGCGGCACGGCGTTCCAATGCGACGTCGGCATGACCGGTCCGTTTGATAGCGTCATCGGTCGGCGAATCGATCGCGTGTTGGAAACGCGTTTAACGGCCAACCCGACGGCGTTCGACGTCGCGACGGGCGATGTGCGGCTTTCCGGCTCGATCGTTACGATCGACGACGAATCAGGAAAAGCGACCGCCATCGAACGGATCTGCGTTCGCGAGGAGGAATTGCCTGCTCTCGAAGCCGCCGCCAAACGGAGCTAGCACCCAGCGGCGCCGCACTTCTTACTCTGAACTCTGAGCCCCAGCGCCTGAATCCTCCTGTTCCCAACTAACCTTGTCGCGCGGCGGACCCTTCGCTACCCTCCGCGTCGTTTGTAGCGGGCGTTCCGCCTGCGGCGGTGATTTGGTGAACAAACGAAGGCTCTTCTCGCTTCGATTGCGACTCGCACTCGCGGGAATTAGCCTCGTCGGCGCCATGCTGTTGTTCACGGCATGGCGATTGGCGCCAGATCCTCGCGGCTACGGAACGCACGAGCAACTCGGACTCGCCCCCTGCGCCTTTTACGCTTGGACGGGGTGGAAGTGCCCGAGTTGCGGCATGACGACGGCGTGGGCTCACGCAATGCACGGCGACTTGCCGAACGCATTGCACGCTAACGCCGGTGGAACGCTCCTGTGCGGATTCGCCGCCGTGACGACCGTGTGGGCCGCGGCTTCGGCCGTCATGGGAACTTGGTTTATCGTACGACCGTCGCCTCGTTGGCTGCTAGGGATTGGCAGCGTGGGGTTGATGATCACCATACTCGACTGGGTGCGCCGCCTTGCGGCCGACTAGTCGAGGCTTCGAATAAAGAAGGAAAGAAGCATGGATCGTGCTTTCCGACTAATCAGCGGCTGGGCGATGCTCGCCTGCATCGGCCTGGGATGCGTCGCGTCGACCGGATGCATTTCGATGCTGATGGCCACCGGCATCTACATGTGGAACGGCGGCAACACGGTCGAAGCCGAGTGCGACAAGCTGGAAAAGGAGCGGGTCGTCGTCCTTTGTCGCCCGCCCGCCTCGCATGAGTTCCGCAACGCCGGCGCTGCACGTTCGATCGGCTCGACCGTGAGCGGCCTCATCGCGGAGCACGTGAAGGGCGCCGAAATGGTCTCGCCCAAGGAAGTCGACAACTGGGTCGACGAGCAAGATTGGGAAAACTTCAAAGACCTCGGACGCGCAGTCAAGGCGACGCGCATCGTCTATATCGAACTCGATGACTTTGAACTCTACAAAGGCAAAACCCTCTATCAGGGTCGCGCGGAGATCACGGTCAGCGTTTACGACATGGAAGACCGCGAACGCCTCGTTTTCGAGCGTCAGTTGGGACAAGTCCTCTTCCCCCGCAACAGCGGCATTCCCTCCTCGGACAAGCCGGTCCAGCAATTCGAACGTCAGTTCGTCGACGTGATCTCGGTTCAGATCGCCGAGCACTTCTACCGGCACACGGCGAACGCCGACTACGCTCTCGACTCGGTCGCCAATCACTAAGACGCTTCTAGCCCCGCGCTCCGCCGGGGGGTGGCTCGCCATTCAGCAGGGCCTCGCCCCTCCCACTCACAGCGGCGGCGGGTCGCGCCGCGGCGGACCTTGCGGCTCCGGCCGCGGCGGTCGCGGGGGATTGTTGTTCGGCGGTTCGACCGGCGGCAGCGGGGTGAACGCCTCCTCCCAACGCCATCCTAGCGGCGTCGACAACTCCCGCTCGGCGAGCGCCGCCCACGGCGTGCCGGGATGATCCGTCGTGACGCGCGTCAGATACTCGTTGGCTTTCGCAGCGAGTTTTTCAAGCGAGGTATTGGCAAACGCCTTGTCGGGACGCAGCACCCAGGTGTTGTTCCGTTCGTCCTTGAACGACTTTCCCTGCTTCACTTCGGCGAGCAGCACGTTGTAGCCGTCAGTCCGCGTTTTGACCGCTAGCGCGCGGCCAAGGGCCAAATCGTACCCCGCCTGCCAACGCGGCTCCTCGAGCTTCGCACGGTCCGTTTCGCCGGCGAGCAATATTTGGCAAATTGCATCGAGCTTCGGCTGCAAAATCGCCGCCGAGCGTTGGGCCAATGAAAGCGCTTGTGCGAGTTCCGCTTCATCGCGCTTGGGGAACCGCAGCCGTACGTTCTCCATCGGCGAGGTCCACGACATTTGCGCGGCTTGAATCAGGGCGCTGCGCGCTCGGTTCGTTTGCAATAGTCGCGAGTACTCCTGCGCCGGCACGTAGTCGGGCTGGTAGCGCCGCATTGCGTCGGCGTCGAAGAACATCGCGATATGCGCCGAAAGGTTGCTCGTTTCGTCGCCGCTCACTCGACGGCCGACGACGCGGTTCGGATGCGACGTGAAGTAGAGTCCGCCCGTTTCGTAGCAGAGTCGCGTCAACGCGTACGGGCCGAAGCCGGAATCGAGGAGTTCCTCGTCGTTCCCCTGATCGGCGAAGCGGAGCCGTAGCGCTTCGGGCATCAACGACTCCGGCCCCAACGACACCGGCACCCACTGCGGCCGTTGATCGAACTTAGGGTCGGGATCGATGTACTTCACGTACGCCGTGTCGCGCCCAAACGGCGCCGGCCGACCGACGACGTACACCGGCATCGCATACTTGCGGCAGACGCTTACCGTGTCGTCGACGAGCGGAACGTCGTCGCCGGCTTCGTCGGTGAAGACGACGATCATGACATGCCGTTTGCCATTCTTCGCGGAACGGTACGTGCGAAACTTCTCCGCCACCATCCCCACAGCGCGGAAGACGTTTTCCTGCCCTGTTTCGTCGTCTTGGATTTTATCGACCGCCGCGCTGATCTCCTCCATGCGGTCCGTCGGCTCTTTCGTCAACATCGTCGGTTCGGCCCCGAAGCCGACGACGGCCGTGAGCAATGGTTTGTCTTGATGGCGTCGGAAGGCCGGATTGTCGGCGGCGTCGATCACCCCCAGCTCTTCGTAAATGCGCTGAAAGCGTTTGATGACGCGTTTGCGTTCCTCGCGCAGACTGCCCGATTGGTCGAACATCCAGACGACCATCGTCGGGCGTTGCTCCAGCGAGGTAAGAATCTCGTGCGTGAGGCGATCGATGGCGCCCTCCGCTCCGCTCGAACCAACGCTGCCGGCGCCTTGTACGGAGACGCTGTTCAAAAATTGCGGCCCCTGCGAAATCTCCGTGCCGAGCTCCACCGCTACGCGGTCGCCCGTGTCGGCGAGCAAGTCGGCCTGTTCCATCACCACCGACTGTTCGCTGAAGCTGACTCCCGATGCCAACGCCCCGTCGAAGCCGCCGCTCCCCATGGCGCCGATCGCCGGACTCGGGACGTCGCTGGAGGCAAACTCTTCCGATAGCGGAACCGGTTCAGGGATGTCGAAGCTTTCGAGCGCCAAGTCGACCGGCGCCTGCACGATGGGGATCGCCAGCGACGCGACGGTCATCGCCGTCAGCGCCGCAGCATGGACGATCAAACTCGTGGCCCACGCCGCCGAATCACCCCGAATGAAGCGCGTCGATCGAGGAATATCGACGTCGCCATCGGCCAACGGCGGAGCGATAAGATTGCCGGCCATGGGCGAACTCGAAAGAGAAGGGCGTGAATACTTCCATTTTGCCTGTTGGGAGGCGATCCGGCAAGAAAAGTCGCCTACCCCGGCCGTGGCGGCGGGAGGTTCTCGACTTTCGTGAAACAGAGCAGGCGGCGCGTTATCATGGACGGCTCCGCCAGCGTTGCTTGTCGCCGGTTCCATGCGGTGATGAACGCTCGCGGATTCAGCCGTTGGAATGAACTATGAAATCGCCGGTCCGTCGTCACTTTTGGGTTTTCGCGTTCGCGCTCACGGCCGTTGCGGCGGCGCCGGTCGCCGCACAGCCAGCCCGGCCAAAGGTTCCCGACCCGGTGGAGGTCACGCTGCCGACCAAGGACGGCGTCCAGCTGCGGGCGACGTACTACGCCAGTTCTGCAGGACAGCAGGCGGTGCCTGTGGTCATGCTGCACGACTTCAACGAGACGCGGGCCGTTTTCGACCCGCTCGCACGGCGGCTGCAAAATCCACCCGTCTCCGAGAATCCGGCGGCGCCGCGAGTCGCTTCGCGGGCCGTGTTGACGGTCGATTTGCGCGGTCACGGTGGCAGCAAAATCGCCCAATCGACGAGCGGAGCGGCGCAGGAACTCGAGTCTAACCGCTTCCAGCAGCAAGACTTCCGCGCGATGGTCGACCTCGACATGGAGGCAGTCCGCGCGTTTCTCGTGAGGGAGAACGACGCAGGCAAGCTGAACCTGAACGCGCTCGGCATCGTCGGCAGCGGGATGGGCGCCAACGTCGCGGTGATCTGGGCTGCCAAGGATTGGTCGGCGCCGCCGCTGCCCGTTCGTAAGCAAGGCCAAGACGTGAAGGCTCTCGTCTTGCTGTCGCCGCATTGGAACTTTAACGGACTGCTGCTCCGCGATGCGCTAAAATTCCCGCCGATCCAGCGGCAGCTCTCGGTTTTGATCGCCTACGGTGCGGAGGACAAGGCGATCGCGAAAGACTGCCAGAACATGATCAACATCTTCAGCAAGTACCACCCCGAGCCGGCGGCGGATCGCGTCGAGCAGCTGAAAGACTTTTTCGTCTACGCACCCGAGACGAAGCTGCAGGGGACGAAATTGCTGACGAGCGACGCCTTCGGCATTGGTCCGAAGATTGTCAGCTTCTTGGAAACGCGATTGGGCAGCCAACCGTTCCCCTACTCGATTCGCAAGCACCCCTGAGAGTCTCTAGCCCCGGGCTCCGCCCGGGGGTCGGTTTCCTTCGCGCTGAGCGTTGCGGCACCCGGGCGGAGCCCGAGGCGAGGCATGCCGCACGAACGCGACGCGTTCTAGTGGGCCTGCGCCGTCGCCGCGGTTTCAGAATTGGCTGGGATCGCCAACTCCGCTCCGATGGGCAGGAGATGGGGATTCTCCAGCACCTCGCGGTTGAGGTCGAACAGCTCGAGCGCTCGCGCTTCGTCGCCGAGGTAGCGTTTCGCCAGGCTTTCGAGCGAATCGCCGGCATGGACGACGTGCGTCCGTTCCGTCGGGACCGTTTCGATCTCTGGTAGTGGCGCGAGCGCGAAGGGCAGGGGAGCAACGCCGTCGGCAACCGGCGGCTTTGCCGTCGTGTGGAGCTGCGGCGCCTGCAGGCTCACCGATGCGAAAGGATTTTGCTCGGGCGGGGCGGCCAGTTCAGCCAACGCGGCCGGCGATACGTCGGTGGGCGACGCGGCCATGAGATCTTTCGACGGCGCGGCGGTCGCATTCGGAGCGACGGTTGCCGGAGACGCTGCCGGCACGACGTTCGTCGGGCGATCGCGTCTCCAGGGCCAAGCAAGGCAAACGCCCACGCCGAGAACAGCGCAGGCCGCGATCAGTTTGGGTGTGCGCGGGACCACAGCGAGCCGCCTCTGGGAGAGAGGGTAGACGACGAACCGCCCGGCGGCGCCGGCCAGTTCCCCTCTAAGATTCCCATCGGCGTTGCGTGCTAGCAGCCATCAGTGACGGATCGCCAAATGACGCAGAGCCGCGCGATGCAACGCCGGATGACGCCGGCTAGGCAAAGCCTAACGCTCCCGCTCTGAATGTTGTGACGTCCCGCTCCTAGCCCCGGGCTCCGCCCGGGGGTGACGCAACGCATGGCAACGCTTAGCGAGATGGAAACCGACCCCCGGGCGGAGCCCGGGGCTAGAAAACGCTTTAGCTCTTCGTTGGGGTGCTCGGCGCCGGGCCGCTTTCGAACCGCTCCGCCAGCCACAGCAGCACCGGATTGGCGATGAAGATCGTGCTGTAGCAGCCGGCGATGAAGCCGACGAGCAATGCAAAGGCGAAGGCATGGATGCCGTCGCCGCCGAAGATGTACAGCACGACGACGCTCGTCAGGGTGGTGAACGACGTCAGAATCGTCCGCGCCAACGTCTGGTTGACCGAGAGGTTGATGATCTCCTTCGTCAGTCGCGGGCTCTTTCCCTTCACTTCGCGGATCCGGTCGAAAATAACGATCGTATCGTTGAGCGAGTAACCAATGATCGTCAGGAACGCGGCGACGAGCACCAGGTTGATCTGGAACTTGTCGACCAGGAACATCGACGCCACGCCCTCGGCGCCGTTGACGAAGTACGCCGACAGGGCGACGAAGCCGAGCGTCACGAGCACGTCGTGAAGCAGCGCGATCACCGCGGCGATGCCGTAGATCACGCCGTGGAACCGGAACCAGACGTAGGCGATGATGCCGACTAGGCAGAGGATCATCGCCGCGGCCGCCGAGGTGGCCATCTGGCCGGCGACGCGGCCGCCGATCTTGCTGGAGAGCGGGAAGATCGGCTTCGCGTTGGTTTCGGTCGCGATCTGATCGAAGATCGCCTGAGCTTCCGCCGGCGGCAGGGCGATGGAGACTTGCCATTCTTCCATCGCGCGGTTGCTGCCCTGGCGATAGTCTTCGTTGGTGATTTCGTACGCTACTTCGCCCTTGCCAGCTTTCTTCAGGGCGTCGCCGATCATCTGATCGAGCGTGTCGTGGCTTACGCCCGAGGCGTCGCCATCTTTGTCGGCGGCGAACTTGAGCTTCGCGGTGGCGCCGCCGGCATAGGGATTTGCTTCCGCATTGGCGGCCGCAGGTTCCGCGGGCGTCGCGGGAGTCGTCGTCGCTGCCGGAGTTTCCGCAGCAGGCGCCGGCGGCTCGGTTGCTGCGGGCGTTTCGGCGGCTGGTTCCGCAGCGGGCGTTTCCGCCGCCGGAGCAGCTTCCTCGGCGGGCTTCGCTGCTTCAGCGGCTTCGCCTTCCGGCGCCGCGGTCACCGATTCATTTTCGGCGGGCGGCGTCGCTTCTTCGGTTTCCGCCGGTTGCAGCAGCGTGATGTACGACAGCGGCGAGGCGAAGCCCAGGCCGCTCACCACGTCGAGCGACTTCACAGCCGGCAGCAGCGAAGTCTGCTCGGCCGGGGCAAATTCCTTCACCTCTTCGACGTTGACCTGGTACTTCTTCAGCTTGTCGCCGAACGCTTCCTTCAGAATGTTTTCGACCTCGACGACATCGTCGTTGATCGTCGTCACGGTATAGCGGGTGTCGTCGTCGCCCATCTCGACGAGCGAGAGATTCTCTTCGCCGAGCGGAGTCCCTTGCAGCGTTTCGTAGACCTCGGCGTAAGGCGTCGGCTTGTCGTCTTCGAACACGATCGTCACCGAGCTGCCGCCGGTGAAGTCGATGTCGAACAGGTCTTGGCCGCGCTTGGCGACGGCGAACAAGCCGATGCCGATGACCACCAGCGAGGCGATGATGCTCGGCAGGCGCCAGCCGACGAAGTCGAAATTCGTTTCGCCAATGAATTCCCGCATGCTCATGTTCTTGAGCCAGCCGCGGCGTTCGGCGACGTCGAACACGATGCGAGTGAGGAACACCGCCGTGAAGACGCTCATCACGATGCCGAGCACGAGCGTGACGCCGAAGCCCTTCACGCTGTCAGGAGCGATTTTGTAAATGACGACGCCGGTGATCAGGTTCGTCACGTTCGAGTCAATGATCGTGATGCTCGCCCGGTCGAAACCGTTGCGAATCGCCATCCGCAGCGCGGTCCCCTTCTTGAGCTCATCGCGGATGCGTTCGTAAATGAGCACGTTTGCGTCGAGCGACATACCGACGGTGAGCACCAAACCAGCGAGACCAGGCAGGGTGAAGGCCGCCTTGATGAGCACCATGCTGCCCAAGATCAGCAGCATGTTCGCCGCGAGGCCGAGCCACGAAATGAAGCCCGCCTTCTTGTAGTAAATGACCATGAAGATCGCGACGAGCACGAGCGAGATGAGCAGGGAGTTCTTGCCCTTCTCGATCGTCAGCTGGCCGAGCGTCGGGCTGATCTGAGCGCGGCTGATCGGCACCTTGTTGAGCGCGGCAGGCAAGCTGCCGGCGTTGAGAATGCCAACCAGGAAGTCGACTTCGCCCTGGTCGTCGAGGCCTTCGATGATGCCGCGATCGGAAATGACGGCGTTCAGATTCGGGGCCGAGAGCAGTCGGTTATCGAGCAAAATGCCCAACTGGTACTTCGCTCCCGACGGCGCCGGTTGATGGGCGCGGGTCAGGCGTTCGAACCGACGAGCCCCTTGGCTGTTGAACGTAAACGAAACCGCTGGACGCCCCGATTGATCGATGTCGCCCGCGGCGCTCCGCAAGTACTCGCCCGTCACGTCCCAACCGTCGTTCGTCATGACGAGAACTTGCGGCACCTTCGAGGTCGTCCGCACGACCAGCGCGCGACTTGCTTGTTCCGGCGTGCCGAACTGCTTCTCGTCGAACTCGATCCAGCGGGCGACTTCCTTGCCGTCGACGCGGACGATGTTCTGATTAGCCGGCAGACGCTCGGCCAGATCGATGATCGCCCGGTGCTGATCGAACTGCCGCGAGGCCGTGATCCGGAACTCAAGCACGCCCGCCGTGTAGATGCGGCGTTCGATCGCTTCCAGCTCGGCCTTCTCGGCCTTCGGAATGATGATTTCGATTTGGTCGTCGCCGAACCGCTTGATCGAGACTTCCTTCGTGCCAGCCGGATCGACGCGCTCGATAAGCGCCTTGATCAGCGCGGCCATCGTGTCGCTGCGGCTCAGGTTGCCATACGACTGGCCGTCAGTGGCGGCCTTCTTCTCTTCGGCGACTTCCTCGGCGCCTTCGCCTTCAAGTTCCGCATCGTCGAGTTCCGTGTCGTCGACGGCGACGTCCTTCTCGCCCTCCGTAGCAGCAGCGTCGTCGGTCTTCGCCGCCGGCTCTGGGGCGGCCCCTTCGCGCTTCTCGACTTCGTAAATCAGCGTGATGCCGCCACTCAGATCGGGACCGAGCTTGATCTCGCCAAGGGCGACGATGACGCCCGCTGCGGCCAGCACGCCGATTGCGACCGCAAACTTCCAGGCGTAGTCGGGCATGCGCAGCGACTTCGCCAGCATGTTACCGATGAGGATCGGCACGACGAACAACGCGATAATGATCGCGATGTTACGGACGGCGATCATGTTCACGCCGCCTTCGACGGGGGCGTCGGCAGGGGCCGCGGCCGTCGCCGGCGTGCCGCTCGGCGCCGCTTGCGCGAAGCAGGGCGAGGCGAGCCACGTCGATGCGAGAACGACAGTCGCGGCGAGCAGACCGCGAAACGCCTTCATGGCGGGCGACGAGCGGCGGACGAGAGACTCGAATTCCATGGCCTAAAACCTGTCTATAACTTGCTCAGGTGACGTTCGCCGGGCGGGCAACCTTGCCGGGCAGGCGACGCATGCGTTGAGTTGTGATGATTTGTGTTGTTAGGAGGCGAGTCCGCAGACCCGGCACATTGCTCTCGCGAGATTAGGCTGACTTCTCTTCATCCGTCAGGACGCGGGCGATCGCCGAGGCGCCGACGCGAATCTTGGCGCCAGTCGACTCGTCGACGCGAATCGTCACGATCGCGCCGTCGGGATTGCGTTGGACGTTGGTGACGATCCCGTGGATGCCGCCGATGGTCACCACGCGATCTGTTTCTTTCAGGCTGTCGAGCAGCGACTTGAACTGCTGATCCTTCGCCTTCTGCGGACGCAGAATCACGAAGTAGAACAGCACCATGATCAGCGATATGGGGACGAGCAGGCTGCCAAACGGCGAGGCAGACTGCTCCGCAGCGGCGCCATCGGCGGCCGGCGCTTTCGGCGCCTCAGCCGTTGCGGCCGTTTCAGCCTGTGCGAGTAATCCCCACGACGTAAATTCCATCACTTGCACCCAATTCGCCGCGCGCGGCCGGAGCCGCAAAAGAAGACGGAGGCAGGCGCAGCCGCTGATGGCCGCGGAACCCTAGACACCAAGATGACTTGCGCCGTAGAAAACCGCCGCCGGCGGATTGGCCGAGATCGCCGCGAAGCGCCTAGCGACCCTGCTGGCCAGCCTGCAAGCGAGCCATCATAAGTCTTGGCGGCGCAACGAACAAGGGCGTCAACCCGCCTCATTCCAACCCCTCATCCGCTCCTCCCGGAAGGGGGCAAACGAGTCCGCTGCGATCGCCTCCCGGGCGCGGGTCATCAGGCGTTGGTAGTAGGTGAGATTATGGATCGAGGCCAGAATCGGCCCCAGCATTTCGCCCGCCTGGAACAGGTGCCGGATGTACCCGCGGCTGTGTTGGCAGGCAGGGCAGGGGCAGTCGGCGTCAATTGGCTGGCGGTCGCGTTCGTGGGAGGCGTTCCGCAGCCGCACGGGGCCCCGATCGGTGAAGACCAGGGCATTTCGCCCGTTACGGGTCGGCATGACGCAGTCGAACATGTCGATCCCGCGGGCGACCCCCTCGATAAGATCCTGCGGCCGGCCGACCCCCATCAGGTAGCGCGGGCGATCGGCGGGGAGTTCGGGGACGACCACGTCGAGGGCGGCGTACATCTCGGCCGGCGGCTCGCCGACGCTCAGGCCGCCGACGGCGTAGCCCTGGAAGTCCATTGCCACCAGTTCCTGGGCGCACCGGCGGCGAAGGCCCGGATCGAGGCCCCCTTGGACAATCGCCAGCAGCATCTGGTCGCTGCGTTTCGCGGCCTTGCGGCAACGCTCGGCCCAGCGGACGCTCCGCCAGGTCGCCTCCTCAACCACCGACGCCTCGTTCGGCAAGGCCACCACATGGTCGAACGCCATGATGAAATCGGCGCCGAGGGCTTCCTGGATCGCGATCGAGCGCTCCGGCGAGAGTTGGATCTTCGAGCCGTCGATGTGCGAGCGGAATTCGACTCCCTCTTCGCTCAGCTTGATTCGATCGGCGAGGCTGAAGACCTGGAACCCGCCGCTGTCGGTGAGGATCGGCCCCTGCCAGCCGGTGAAGGCGTGCAGGTCGCCGAGCGCTGCGACGGTTTCCTCGCCCGGGCGAAGCGCGAGGTGGTAGGTGTTCGCGAGGATGATCTGGGCGCCGGTCTCACGGACGCGGTGGATGTCGACGCCTTTCACCGTGCCGAGCGTACCGACCGGCATAAACGTCGGCAATTCCACCGTGCCGCGCGGGGTGTGCAGGCGGCCGAGTCGCGCCGCCGTCTGGGCGTCGGCGTGGAGGAGTTCGTAGCGAAATGGCGATGAATTGGTCATGAAATGAATAACCCCCGGCTTGAAGAGCCGGGGGCTAAGCGTTGGTTTTTAAATTGTCGCTTCGCGCGAGATCAGTCGCCGCGGAGCTTCAGGCTGTTCGCGGTGAGCTTTTCGCGAACTTCGTTGAGGCTCGTCACGCCGAAGTTCTTGCACTCCAGCAGATCGTCGCCGGTGCGGCGAACCAGTTCGCCGATCGTCGTGAGGCCCAAGCGGACCATGCACTTGCGAGCACGAACCGACAGGTTGAGGTCGGCGATCGGGCGATCGAGCAGGGCCCGTTCGTCGTCGCTCATCGGATTGGCTTCGTAAACGGGCTCTTCCTGCCACTTCGTCGAAGCGAATTGGCCGAGTTCCAGGCCCTTCGACGACAGCATTTCGCGAATCTCGACGAGCGAGGTTTCGCCAAAGTTCTTGCTGGAGAGCAGCTCTTGCTCGGTCGTCTCGGTGAGATCGCCGAGGGTCATGATCCCCATCTTCTGCAGGCAGTTGCGGCTGCGGACGGAGAGTTCGAAATCGGTGACCGGCACGCTGAGGATTTGCGACAAGCGATCCTGACGACGGCGGGCTTCCTCGTCGTAGTACATGTCGCGCGAGGCGTCGGCGTCCTTGAAGTAGAGCCGAGCCCGTTCGTGGCCGGGGAAAATGTCGAGGATCCGCAGATAGCACTGCTTGGCCCGTTCGAAGTGTTCGATGTCTTCGTACAGCAGGCCGAGGTTGAGCAGCGTGCCGACGTTGGTCGGAAACTGCTTGGCGGCCCGCTCGTAAAGCTGACGAGCGTAGTCGTCGTTGCCGTGGCGATCGTTCTCAAGGGCGAGGCCGAACAAAACGCCCGCGTGGGTCGAATCGGAGTCGATGGCCCGTTCGAGCAACGCGATCACTTCGCCGCGATTATCGCCCATGGCGGCGACGGCAGCCGAACGCTGGTAGAGATATTCGGCGGTTTGCTCGACGGCGCCTGAGAGGCCGTCGAGAACCTTCAACGCGCCGGCGGGGTCGCCGTTGTAGCGCATCGCCTCGGCCTTGGCGAGGTTGACGTCGTCTTTGTTGTAGCCGGCCCGCTCAGCCGATTCGTAAGCCTTCAGGGCGTCGGCGTACTTGTCGAGCGCGAGGTAAGCCTTGCCCAGGTAAAAGTGCGTCAGCGCGCCGCCGTCGGCGCTGGTGAGCGTTTGGATCGCGTCGGTGTAGCGGCCGATCAGGAACTGGCAGACGCCCAGGCGGGCGGAGGCGGCGGGGGTGCGGCCGCTCTGCTGAGCCAATTCGTTGGTCGCGTCGCGCAGAGTGCGGAAGTTGTTGTAGTCGCTCGAGATAGCCTGGGAGATCTGCTTGATCTCGTTCGGTCCGAACGTGCTATTGGAAATGACAGTTTGACGCAGGTCGAATTCCAAAACTGGCGACATCTTCGAATCTCTCTCCGTGTGAGTCAGGCATGCTTGCCCGACGGATCTCCGCTCCGGGCGGTGCGTAGGCCGGCAACCCGATCTACGCACCGGTCAGGCTCGGAAGCCTGACCGACGGGAAGAGCCAGCGGTCGGAGTCGAACCGACAACCCCCGCATTACGAATGCGGTGCTCTGCCAATTGAAGCTACGCTGGCGTGGCGAGAGCCGGAGAGACAGACGATAGTCGCCGTCAGGCCAACCCGGCCAAGCTACGCATTGTGGCGCAGCAAGGGCGGAAACGTCAAGGCGGCGTCTCGTGAGTCTGAAATGTAGGTCGTAGCAACGCCTTGCGGCGATTGCCCGACGGGAGAGAAAGTCGGCTGGCGATGGGCCAGGACTCGTGGATTTTTTCTCGGATTCGGTTCTGACGGCTGGAAGGCAGGGGAGAGCGCCAACATTGATGTCGCGTCGCTCCGTCGGCAGGAATGCGATTTTAGGCGACATCAACGACTTTTCCTAAGTTGTTTGCTGGTAATTGCTTGCGATTTTATGTGGCCGCTAAGTGTCGTTTTTAAGGCGACATGGGCCTGTGCTAGCGTCTTTTAGGCCGTTTGAAGCTTGTTGGCCCACTGGCTAAGGGTTTTGCATCTGAATGTTTAAATGGCAGCCAATTTAGGTGCAGGCGTTAGATTGAAGGTGCCGCTTAACGACGGGGCGATGCCGAGCGAGTGTTTAGCCCCGGAATCGGAGTTAACATGTCCACCTGAGAATCGCGGTGCAGTCGCTGTTCTAGGGGAGGCATTCTGATGGGGGAGCCAACGGTACTTGAGTTAACTAGCGACGAAGCGCTCGTGCTCTTCGAGTTCCTCTCGCGATTCTCTGAGAATGACACGCTCGCGATTGAGGACCAAGCCGAGGAGAGGGTGCTATGGAAGTTACTCGGCCTGTTAGAGGAGCGACTAGCTGAACCATTTGATCCCGAGTGGGCGGCCATCATCTCGGCAGCGCGGAATAGGCTTCGGGGCGAGATTTAGCTCGCGAATTTAGGTGCAATGCCACTGGTTGAGTGGACGTCTGTTCATTGTGGCGGGTTGGGTGGCCGAAAGCAAGTCGCGAAGTGGATGTTTTCTGGGTGGCACGCGGGCTGCGCCACGCGGCTAAATGGCCGGGAGGTTGTAGGGCGTCGCGCTTAGGGCAGTTGCGGGCGGTCGTTGACCGCTCGCGTGGGCAATTCGATAATCGCTAGCTTGCTGCGGCGCTTGCCGCATCCTGCCCACGAATTCCCGCCGATTTTGCCGCGTGCCGATCATTCGACATCTTGAGCAACTGCCCGCCGCCGCTCGCGGGGGGGCGATGGCGATCGGCAATTTCGACGGCGTTCACCTCGGGCACCGGCGGATCGCCGAGCGGCTGCTCGAACGGGCCCGCGAGGTTGGCGGGCCAGCGGTCGTCTTCACCTTCGACCCCCACCCGGTACGGTTGCTGCGGCCGAGCGAATCGCCGCCGCCGCTTACCTGGACTGAGCGCAAAGCCCAACTGCTGAAGGAGATAGGCGTCGACTGGGTCGTCGCCTATCCAACCGATCAACGGCTGTTGCAGCTTACGGCTCAGCAGTTTTTCGACCAGATCGTCGTCGACGCCGTCGGGGCGAGGGCGATGGTCGAGGGGCCGAATTTCTACTTCGGTCACAACCGCGAGGGGACGATCGAACGCCTCGGCCAAATGACCGAACAGGCCGGAATGACGCTCGATATCGTGCGACCGGTCAAACTCGATGGGCAACTCGTTTCGAGTTCGCTGATCCGCCGATTGATTGGCGCGGGCGAGGTCGCCGCGGCGGCCACGATGCTCACGGAGCCGTACCGAATCCGCGGGATGGTGACGCACGGGGCAGGGCGGGGGAGTCACATTGGCTTCCCGACCGCCAACCTCGAAGCGATCGACACGCTGCTGCCGGCGGTGGGCGTTTATGCGGGGCGGGTTCCGCTCGGCGGGAAGTTAGTGGGAGCTGCGATTAACATTGGGCCGAATCCGACGTTTGGCGAGCACGCCCACAAGGTCGAAGTTCATCTGATCGACCGCGAGGAGTCGTTGTATGGCGAGCCGCTGGAGGTCGAGTTTCTAAGTAAACTGAGAGACGTGCGGGCGTTTGGTTCGAAGGACGAATTGATCGCCCAGCTGCGCGAGGACGTGTCGCGGGCGCGCGAGATTGCAGGGTAAAGTTTTTAAACCACGAAGGCACGACGGCCACGAAGGAGCACTAAGCAACGCATTCGCTGCCTCGCCTATCCCTTCGTTACTTTCGTGGTCAATCGCATTTCAAATCCCATCAGCAGTAAGAAACAGATATGAAGATCGATTGGCAGCCGCTGGTGGAGATTATTCAATCGCATGAGCGATTCTTGCTGACAAGCCATCAGCGCGCCGATTGCGATGCGGTGGGTAGCGAGATGGGCCTCGCGCTCATTTTGGAAACGCTCGGCAAGCAGGTGGCGATCGTCAACTCCGACGCCGTGCCTGAGCACATCGCGTTCATGGACCCATACGGTCGCGTCGCGGTGATCGGCGCGTCGGCGCCGCTCGAAGCGATGCGGGCGTTTGAGGTAATGATCGTCGTCGACACCAGCGCTTGGGGGCAGCTTGGCGGCATGGCCGAGGTGCTGCGAAGCTTCAAAGGAGTGAAGGCGGTCATCGATCATCATGCGAGCGAAGACGACCTCGGCGCCATCGTGTTCAAGGACAGCACGGCGGAAGCGACGGGCCGGTTGATTCTGCAATTGGCGAAAGAACTTGGCGTGCCGATTACGCCGGAGATTGCGGCGCCATTGTTCGCGGCGATCGCCACCGACACCGGTTGGTTCAGGTTCCCATCGGTGACGGCCGATACGTTCGCGGCCCTGGCGAAGCTCACCGCAGCTGGCGCGAGCCCCGCGCAGACGTTCTCGCTGCTGTACGAGCAACATAGTTTGTCGCGTCTGCATCTTCGCGGCCGGATTCTCGATCATGTCACGCCGGAGTGCGGCGGGCGGATGATGTGGACGCAGGTCTCGGCCGCAGACTTCCGCGAAACGGGAGCGCAGAAGACCGACACGGAAGATGTGATCAACATGTTGCTCACCGTGAAGGGTGTCGAGATCGCGGTGCTGTTCGTCGAACTCGAGCCGGCGGTGACGAAGGTGAGCTTGCGGAGCCGCAGCGGTTTCGACGTCAATCAATTCGCATCGCAGTTCGGCGGCGGCGGGCACAAGGCCGCGTCAGGCATCAGTTTTCCTGGGACGATGGCCGACGCGCAGCAAGCGGTGCTTTCCGCTCTGAGAACGGCCGTGGAACAAACTCCGCAGAAATAGCGTAAAAAACGGGGCACTCGCGCCGTTACCGAGTATCAAATCCTCGCATCGCCAGACGAGCAATCTCTTTATGTCTGACCATGGCTTCGAAGTTCCGCCGCAACTGGCAAGCAAGCCGACCGCGCCGCCGGCCAACAGTCGCCGATCGTTCTTCGCGATCACCGCGGCCGTCGTTACCGGCAGCATTGCCGTGCTGACGCCGATTGGCGTCGGTATCGCCGCGTTTCTGACGCCGCTGTTTCGCAAGAGCAAGTCGCCCGAGGTGCGGATCGCGCTGCTCGATCAGGTACCCGACGACGGCATGCCGCGTTACTTTCCCGTGGTGGCTGATCGCGAAGATGCGTGGACGCGCTATCCGGCGCAGCGCGTTGGCGCGGTGTACCTCATTCGCAACGCCGGCGAAGAGAAGCCGACGGCGTTCACGGCGAAGTGTCCTCATGCGGGCTGCTTCATCGGCTACACGCCGGGGGCGAAGATCTTTCAATGCCCGTGCCACACGAGCGCGTTCAAGCTCGACGGCTCGCGGGTGAACGGCGACGCCGAGGTGGCGCCGCGCGGGATGGATACGCTTCCGGTGTCGATTCGCCAGGCGCAGACCGGCGACGGCAATTCAATCGCTGAGGTGTGGGTCGAGTTCATCGACTTCCAGACCGGCCACAAGGAAAAGATTCCGACGGCATGATGAAGCTCTTTCGAAGCGTTGGCGACTGGCTCGACGATCGGGCCGGCGTGCGGAAGCTGATCCACGAATCGCTCTACGAGCCGATCCCCGGCGGCGCGCGGTGGCGCTACGTCTGGGGAAGCACGCTCGTGATGGCGTTCATGACGCAGCTGATCACCGGCATCTTCCTGTGGATGGCGTACAGCCCGAGCACGCAAACGGCTTGGGAAAGCGTTTTCTACATCCAGTACGAGATGAACGGCGGCTGGTTGCTGCGCGGCATTCACCACTTCATGGCCCAGGCGATGGTGGTGCTGCTGGCGATTCACTTCCTGCAGGTGGTGTGGGACGGGGCGTACCGCGCGCCGCGCGAGCTGAACTTTATTCTCGGCCTCGTGCTGATGTTGATCGTGCTGGGGCTCGCGCTCACTGGCTACCTGTTGCCGTGGGATCAAAAAGGATATTGGGCGACGAGCGTCGGCACCAACCTCGCCAGCCAGACGCCGGCCGTGGGGCCGGAGGTGAAAAAGCTCGCCATCGGCGGCAGTGAGTATGGGCACCAAACGCTGACGCGGTTCTTCGCACTGCACGCGGGCGTGTTGCCGGGGGCGCTGATGGCGTTCCTGGTGCTGCACATTGCGCTCTTCCGGCGACATGGCTTGCACGCGCGGAAGCCCGATCCGGCGAAGGATGCGATGTTCTGGCCCGACCAGGTGCTGAAGGACAGCATCGCGGCGCTCGCCGTGCTAACGGTGGTGCTACTGCTAACGATTTACTTCGGCGGAGCGGAACTGACCGCGCCGGCCGATCCGGCCAATCCGTACGACGCCGCGCGGCCCGAGTGGTACTTCTTGTTCTTGTTCCAGTTTTTGAAGTGGTTCCCGGGGGAACTCGAAGTCTGGGGGGCGTTCATCATCCCTGGGCTAATCATGACGGTGCTGTTTCTGATGCCGTGGATCGGCCGGACCCGCACCGGACACCTGATCAACATTGCGATGCTCTGCGTGCTCCTCGGCGGCGCTGCGGCGCTGACGGCGCAGGCAATTCACGAAGATTACTTCGCGGCGTGGAATTCGAAGGAAGAGATCCTCAAGGCGGGCGATCCGGTGCAAGAGGCTCGCTACGAAGCGTCGGAGCGGTTCCTCAACGCGAAGGAAGAGGCCCATCGCGAGGCGCAGCGGGTGATCGAGCTGGCCGAGTCGCCAATGCGGATTCCGCCGGCGGGGGCGCTGTCGCTCATGTACGACGATCCGCTGCTGCAAGGGCCGAAGCTGTTCGCGCAAAACTGTGCGAGCTGCCACAATTACGTCGACCCGAGCAAGCCGGCGGAGGAGCAGCCGCATGCGATCGTCAACGCCGAGCCGACGGCGCCGAATCTGTTCGGCGTCGGCAGCGAAGCGTGGGCGCTGGGGATTCTTAATGCCGAGACGATCGCCAGCAAGCACTATTTCGGATACCCAGGTTCGCCGTTCGTCGACGGCGACATGGTGACGTACGTCACGGAAGCGGTTGGCCCCGACGTCGACGACGAACAACGGGCGAAAGCCAAAGAGGCGTTCGCCAAGATTGCCGAGACGCTGGAAGCCGAAGCGGCGCTGCCGACGGCGCCGAAGACGAACCAGGAGCGGCAGAACCGGATTGCCGAGGGCCGCGAATTGATGACCGGCGGACTTGCCGACATGCTCGACAGCGGCATGAGCTGCACAGACTGCCACAAGTTCCACGACGCGGGCGACCTCGGCCCGGCGCCCGATCTCACCGGCTACATGTCGCGGGAGTGGCTGCTGGCGTTCGTGCGGAACCCGTCTAGCGAGCGGTTCTACGGCGACAACAACGACCGGATGCCGGCGTTCGGGCCGCACGACAACCCGCAGCTGAACCAGCTGGACGACAAGTCGCTGGGGCTGATCGTCGACTGGCTCCGCGGCGACTGGGTGCGCGTGAGCGAGCCGGCGGAGAAGTTTGACGAGGCTCCTTAAAGATCTCTCGCAGAGTCGCAGAGACGCAGAGGAATTACAGAGAAAGTCCGTCACTAAGTGAGTGAAGGGGAGGCGATCGAGGGCCTTCTAACGTTTCCCTTCAGCTCCTCTCTTTGCATTTCCTCTGCGCCTTTGCGCCTCTGCGAGAGACTTCTCTCCTCGCCATGCTGTTCGGCGGGAAAGTTCGCGGAATCGTTACAGCTTCACACCCCGCCCACCCGATAGCAGGGGAGGATGCCGCCCATCGTGCGCGGTGCTTGCACTCGTTTCCTCCTCGTGTTGACCGCCATGTGGTGCCGCCATTGCCAGCAAGACGTTGCTGCCGCTCGCGAGGCGAGTGGTCCGGCGGCGTGCTCGCGCTGCCGGCGGGAATTCGTGGCGTTGCCGGGCGGTTCGCCGCCGACGCTCAAGCTGGCCGACGTGGCTGATTGCGGCGTCGCGCTCGAAGAGTTCGATCGGGCGGCGAGCGAGCGGGCCGCGTTGGTGCGGCCCAAGCTGGCCGGGGGCGAGGACGAACTGCGGCGGCTCGAACGGATGTTGCGGCCGACGCTGCGGAGCGATTTTTCGCATGGCTCGCCGCTGCTGCAGGAGCCGACGCCGCTTGATTCGAACTACGGCGAGCAGGCGTTCGCGCTGCCGCCGACGCTTCGTGTTGGTTCGCATCAATCTACGGCGGAAGGCGGCGCATACAACAAGCCAAAGTCGGCGTGGGGCGTGACGCTGTTGCTTACGCTCGGGGCGCTCGCCTTCTTTGCGGGCGTGGGGCTGCTCGCACTGGCGAATCTCTCGGGTGATGCGTTCGCCGCACGTTGGGGCCTGCCGGCGACGCTTGCCGGTGAAGGGTTGCTCACGTGCGGATTGGCGTCGCTGGCCGTACGACTGTGGCGTCGCGGCCGCAAGGTCGACGTGCGACTCGATTCCATCGACGAACGCCTCGGCGACGTGCAGGCGACGCTTGACCGGGCCGTCGGCGGAACGCTGCTATGGGGCGACAACACGCTGCGGATCGACGCCGTCGAACCGAACGCCGGCGGACTGCGGCGTTCTGCTCTGGGTAGCAGCAGCTTCTAGCCCCGGGCTCCGCCCGGGGGTAACGTCGCGTCAGGCAGCGCGTTGCCCTGTGGTGCAAGACCCCCGGGCGGAGCCCGGGGCTAGTAGCTACACCACCGGTTCTTTGTCGACCACGTGCTCGTGGTCGCGGATGTGATCGGGGCAATAGCAGCGCTGGCCGGAGCACTTCGAGCAATAGCGAAACAAAGTCCGCGGCGATTCCGCGCTCGAGAGTCCGCACACGGCGCATGCGTGCTTCGCCGGCGAGACGGCCCGCTTGGCGGCCGACTGAAAGCTCCGGCGGCGGTGCCCCTGTTTCCACTCACGGATGTGATCGCGGCCGAAAAATACGAGGTAGTTCAGCACCGACGCGAGAATCAACATCCGCGCCATCCAATCGCCGCGGATCATGCCGTAGGCGTAGACAATCCACATGAGGAGCGCCAGCCACTTGATCCTCAGCGGCAGCAGCAAATAGAGATTGAGCGTGTAGTCGGGGAAGAGCCGCGCGAACGCCAAAAAAATACTGCCGTAGAGAAACCCGTTCGATGCGGTAATCGACGCGAGCTGCAGCGTCTCGTTGACCTCGTCGCCAAGTTGTTGCTCCAGCACATAGTAAGCGATGAACGCTGCAGCAACGTTCGCGACGTAACCAATCAGCAAAAAGAAGTTGAACTTAAACGCCCCCCACTGAGCCTCGAGAATTGACCCGAAGCGATACAGCAGGATGAAGTAAAACAACGCGAAGAGAGGAACTTGCGTCGGCGGGGTGAACATAAACGTCGCCAGCCGCCAAACTTCGCCCTGCATCACCTTGGCCGGATCGAGTTCGATTCGATCAAGAGAAATGCCGATCGGGAGACCGCCGCTGCTCGCCAGATAGCTCGCGACGAATAGCACCGCCTGCCCCACGATCAGCGTGATCATCACATGCGGGACGGCAAGCCAGCCGAAGCGGCGTTCCAAACGATCGAGGAGAGTCAGCGGCATCGTAGTCAAGCAGGGGAGGGGAGGGCGGCGCCGCGTGACGACGCTGCGACCAACCAGCCATTATGGGCCGTCGCGCACGCATTGACCACCTGCCTCGCGGGCGTTTGCCGCCCTGCACAGTGGCGCCTATAATCACCTCCCTATGAGCGTCATCGAGATCCGCGGACTGCGCAAGTCCTATCGCGTTTATCAAAAGAAGGAGGGGCTGCTCGCCTCCTTTCGCGGGCTGCTTCACCGGGAGTACCGCGAAGTCCACGCGGTGAAAGGGATCGACCTCAACGTCGAGAAGGGCGAATTCGTTGCGTTTCTCGGCCCGAACGGCGCCGGTAAGACGACGACGCTCAAGCTGCTTTCCGGCGTGATTACGCCAACTTCCGGCGAGGCGAAGGTTCTCGGCTACGTGCCGTGGGAACGCGACAACGACTATCGCCGCCGCTTCGCCCTGGTGATGGGGCAGAAGAACCAGCTCTGGTGGGACTTGCCCGCGCAAGAGTCGTTTCAGCTTCACCAAAAGATCTACCGCATCGATCCGGTCGCGTTCAAGCAAACGAAGGACGAACTGGTCGACCTGCTCGACGTAGCGAAACTGCTTGGCCGACCGGTTCGCGAGCTGTCGCTCGGCGAACGGATGAAGATGGAACTCATCGCCGCGCTGCTGCACTCGCCCGAGGTGTTGTTTCTCGACGAGCCGACGATTGGCCTCGACGTCGTCGCGCAGCACAACATTCAGAAGTTCCTGAAGCACTACCAGCAAGTGCGCGGCATCACGATCTTGCTGACCAGCCATTACATGAAAGACATCGCGGCGCTCTGCAAGCGCGTCGTGATCATCGCCGGTGGCGAGATCGTGCACGATGGTTCGCTCGAAGGGGTGATCGATCGCTTCAGCGACTACAAGATTCTGACCGTCGACTTTGCCGACGATCGCATGCCGAGCGACCTCGCGCGCTTCGGCGAGATCCGCGAAATCGCGCCGCCGCGGGCGAAGATCGAAGTTGATCGCAACCAAATTGCCAGCGTGCTCACCAACGTGCTCGCCAATTACTCGATCCTCGACGTCAGCGTCGAAGACCCGCCGCTCGAAGAGGTGATTGCCAGTCTGTTCGCGCTCAGCGAAAAGAAGGACGGCGATTCATCCGACTCCAACATCGCGGCCGCCGCGGCCAACGTCGCCGCCGCCGGCAATCGGTAGGAACCTCGCCCGCATGCTCGCCCGCGCTCATATCTGGTGGACCATCTTCACGATGTGCGTCGCCGAACGGCTCGCCTATCGCGGCGACTTCGTGCTTGGCACGACGATGCGGTTCTTGCCGATCATCACGCAGATTTTTCTGTGGACGGCGGTCTTCGCCTCGTCGGGCAGCGGCACGATGGTCGGGTTCACGCGCGACGACATCGTCGCCTACTATCTGCTGACGATGGTCGCCCGCGCGTTTTCGAGCATGCCGGGGCTGGCGAGCGGCATCGCCGGGCAGATTCGGAACGGCGAGATCAAGAAGTTTCTCATCCAGCCGATCGACCTCATTGGTTTTTCGTTGCTCGCGCGGCTGGGGCACAAGATCGTCTACTACGGCGTCGCCATCGGGCCGTTTGCGCTCGTCTTTTGGCTGTGCCGCAGCTACTTCCCCGGTTGGCCGCCGGGCGAGTACTTGGCGGCGTTCCTGTTGTCGCTGGTGATGTCGTTCTTGCTCGGCTTCTTTCTCGAAGCGTCGCTCGGGCTGGCTGGGTTCTGGACGCTCGAAATTAGTTCGCTGCTGTTCGTCTACATGCTGTTCAACTTCTTCTTCTCGGGACACATGTTCCCGCTGGAGATTTTGCCGGAGCCATGGCGGACGTGGGTTGGCTGGATGCCGCTGAAGTACCTCGCGTACTTCCCGGCCGCGGTGTTCTTGCAGAAGATTCCGGCCGATCAGCTCTGGCAAGAGATGGGCGTGATGGCGCTTTGGACGTTATTCTTCTTCGTCCTCTGCCGCCGCATGATGCACGCCGGGTTCAATCGTTACAGCGGATATGGAGGATGAGAGTGAATGTCGAATGCTGAATGGGGAATGGGGGCAGAGCCTCCGTCACGTTGAATCGCCCCATTCCACACTCCCCATTCCCCATTAATTTCCGATGCACCGCCCCTCGTATCTCGCCGTCTTTTGGATGTTCGCGCGGAACAGTCTCATCCGCGACATGACGTTCCGGACGAACTACATCATCGAGGTGATTTTTGGCGTCTCCTGGGCGCTGATGAACCTCGGTTTCTACACGCTTATTTACCGGCTGATGTACGCCGACGGCGATGGCCACGCGAGCATCGCCGGCTGGTCGCAGTACGAGTTTTTCGTCTTCATCGCGACGACGATTCTCGTGAACAGCCTCGTCGAAGGGCTGTTCATGGCGAACGCCGAGGAACTGAGCGAACTGACGCGCACCGGCGGGCTCGACTTCGCGCTGCTCAAGCCAATCGACACGCAGTTTTTGGTGTCGCTGCAGCGCATTAACTGGTCCGCGATCCCGAAGATTGTCCTCGCGATCGCGTTGCTCGCTTATTCAATTCCGCGAATTGAGGGGCTCACGCTCAGCCCGATTCAGTTCGTGCTTTATCCGCTCTACGTGATCATGGGGACGCTCATCCTCTACAGCGTGATGATCGCGCTTGCTGCCACCAGCATCTGGCTCGGCCGGAACCAGTCGCTCTACGACTTCTGGTTCTACATCACCAACTTTTCGCGCTACCCGATGGAAATCTACGCCGGTCCGTTCGGCAGCCCGCTGCGGTATGCGTTTACTTACTTCATCCCGATTCTGGTGGTGATTAACGTTCCTGCCGCGACGCTGGCGAAGCCGCTGAGCGCCGCCGACTGGCCGCTCGCCGGCTTCGCCCTGTTCGCAACCGTGGCGAGCCTCGCCTTCAGCCGTTGGGTTTTTCAGCGGGCGCTGTTGAGCTACCGCAGCGCGAGCAGTTAGTGCCGGTTTGGGCCTAATTTTGCCATTTGCAACCGGTACGGTACAATTTAGCCGTTGTAGAACACCGCTCCTTTCGTCTCTCAGGATTCCCTATGGTTCAGACATTTGACGCCATCGTCGTCGGGGGAACCCTCCATCCAATTGGCACGCCGCAATTGGCGGAGAACGAGCGGCTGCGAGTCACAGTCGAGCCAGCTACCGCTGCTGAACCGGCGATCGAGAAAACGATCCCGCCGGGAGTCGATCCGCTGGCGGGCCTGGCTTGTGATACAGGAATCAGCGACTTGGCGGAAAACTTCGACGACTACCGCTTCGGCAGACGCCAACCTTGAGTCCGGTTTTTCTCGACACCTCCGGGTTGATCGCCGTCGTCAACGCAGACGATTCCATGCGCGCCGACGCACTGCAGGTTTGGCATCGCCTGATCGCGGCTCGCGTCCCGCTCATTACGACCTCGCTGGTATTGGTTGAACTTGGCGACGGTCTCTCTCGAGTCCGCCTGCGGCATCTAGCCATCGAAACTCGTCGGCGCCTCTTAGAATCCCCGACTTGCGATGTTATACAGGTGACTCTTGAACTTGAGGCGGAAGGTTGGGACTTGTTCGTCAATCGCAACGACAAGTCTTGGGGCGTCACTGATTGCATTAGCATGGTCGTCGCTAAAGAACGTTCAGCTACGAGCGTATTCACATCTGATCGTCACTTTGAACAAGCCGGTTTCGAAGTTCTACTTCGCCAACCGTAAATCTCTTCGCAGCAGAGGTAGGTCATGCATAGAACGACTCTCCGAATCCTGTTCCTTGTTGCGATGAGCTTTAGCATGCCAGCCGCCCACGCCGAGGACGCCAAGTTGAAGTACCCCGACACCCGCCGCGTGGAACAAAGCGACGACTTCCACGGCACGAAGGTTCCCGATCCTTACCGCTGGCTCGAAGACGACGCCCGCACTTCGCAGGAAGTCGCCGAGTGGATCGCCGCCGAGAACGAGGTGACCCGCGCGTATCTCGACGCGATTCCGGAGCTGCCGGTCATCCGCAAGACGCTCGCCGACATGTGGAACTTCGAGCGGTACTCCGCCCCCTGGCAGGAAGCGGGTAACTACTTCTACTTCAAGAACGACGGCCTGCAGAATCAATCGGTCCTCTACGTTGCCGATAGCTACAAGGCCGACGGCCGCGTGCTGCTCGATCCGAACAAGTGGTCGACCGACGGCACGATTGCGATGGGCCAAACGGTCGTCACCGACGACGGCAAGCTGCTCGCCTACACCCGCCAGGAGGCTGGCTCTGACTGGTCGAACATCCACGTCATCGAAGTCGCCACCGGCCGCGAACTTCCCGACGTGCTGAAGTGGGCTCGCCACGGCAACATCGTTTGGAACGCCGCGGGCGACGGGTTTTACTACGCTCGCTATCCGGAACCGGCGAAGGACGAGGTCTACCAGGCCCTCTCGCTGAACCAGTCGATCTACTTCCACAAGCTCGGCGAGCCGCAGTCAGCCGACACGCTGATCTACAAGAACCCCGAGAACCCGACCTGGAGTTTCTGGATCGCTCGCACCGAGGACGACAAGTATCTCGTCCTCTCGATCGCCCGCAGCACCGACCCGCAGAATCAAGTGCTCATCCGCCCCGTCTCCGCCGCGGCCGACGCGCCGTGGACGACGCTTATCGGCGACTTCGACAACGAGTTTGGCTTCGTTGGCAATCTCGGCGACAAGTTTTTCTTCCTCACCGATCTCGACGCTGCGACGAAGCGGATCATCGCGATGGACGTCGCGAAGCCAGGCCGCGAGCATCTCGATGAAATCGTCGGCCCCGTGAAGGCGACGCTCGAAAACGTCAGCCTGCTGGACGGCAAGCTGATCCTCCAATACCTCGAAGACGTCGCCACGCGCGTTGAGCTCTTCACGCCGACGGGCGACCCGCTCGGCGACGTGACGCTTCCCGGCATCGGCACGGCAAGCGGCTTTGGCGGCGACCAGGACGACAAAGAAACGTTCTACACGTTCACCAGCTACACGACGCCGCCGTCGGTTTATCGCTACGATCTCACCGATGGGAAGTCAGAGCTGGTTCGCGCTCCGCAGGTGGCGTTCGATCCCGAGGCCTACGTTTCGAAGCAAGTCTTCGCCACAAGCAAGGATGGCACGAAGGTCCCGATCATCATCGCCCATCGCAAGGGGCTGAAGCTCGACGGCCAGAACCCGACGCTCCTCTACGCCTACGGCGGGTTCAACATCTCGATCACGCCGGCGTTCTCGGTCGAGTACGCGGCGTGGATGGACCTCGGCGGCGTGATCGCAGTCGCCAATCTCCGCGGCGGCGGCGAGTATGGCGAAGAGTGGCACCAGGCGGGCAAGCAACTCAACAAGCAAAACGTCTTCGACGACTTCATTGCCGCGGCCGAGTGGCTGATCAAAGAAAAATACACCTCGTCGCCGAAGCTTGCGGTGATGGGGGGGAGCAACGGCGGCCTGCTCGTCGGCGCCGTCGAAACGCAACGGCCCGACCTGTTCGGCGCCTGCCTCCCGGCGGTCGGCGTGATGGACATGCTTCGCTACGACCAGTTCACCGCCGGCCACTTCTGGCGGGACGAGTACGGCGTCTCCAGCGATCCCGAGCAGTTCAAGGCGCTGTACGCCTATTCGCCGTACCACAACATCAAGCCGGGGACGAAGTACCCCGCGACGTTGATCACCACGGCCGACACCGACGACCGCGTCGTGCCGATGCACAGCTTTAAGTACGCCGCGGCGCTGCAGGCGGCCCAAGCGGGCGACGCGCCGATCCTCATCCGCATCGAAACTCGCGCGGGTCACGGAGCGGGGACGCCGATCACAAAGCGGATCGACCAAGCGGCGGACAAGTGGGCGTTCCTGTGGAAAGCCCTCGGCATGAGTAAGTGAAGCCCATGAAAGCCACCGGCTCTGCCGGTGGACGTATTTCGATTGGCTATCGTTTCCGTAGTTCGTCCACCGGCGGAGCCGGTGGCTTTTAACGCGTTAGCCCCGACACCACATCCCGCGGCGCTGCAATCGACCGCAACTCCCGCGGCAGCGGAAACGACACCGCCTCCTCGCGGAGCGACCGGACTTCCACGGTCGCTTCGAACTTCTCGCGGAGAAAATCGAGCACGCTCTCGACGACAATTTCCGGCGCACTCGCCCCGGCCGTGACGAGCACCGTATTGATCCCCTCGAACCAGTCGAGATGAATGTTCTCGGCGCCGTCGATGAGGTACGCCGGGATGCCGCGTTCCGCCGAGAGTTCCGCGAGCCGTTGGCTGTTCGAGCTGTTTTGGCTCCCCAGCACAAGCGTCAGCTCTGCCTCGGGCGCTAGCTTCGCGACCGCTTCTTGGCGATTTTGCGTCGCGTAACAGATGTCGTCCTTCGGCGGCGAATTGATCTGCGGAAAGCGTTCTCGCAGCTTCGTGATGATTCGATTCGCGTCGTCGACGCTAAGCGTCGTTTGCGTCAGGTAGGCGAGTTTCGCCTCGTCGGAGACTTCCAGCCGGGCGACGTCTTCGGGCGATTCGACTAAGAGGATCGCCTCGGGCGCCTCGCCCATCGTGCCGATCACCTCGTCGTGCCCTTCGTGACCGATGAGCAGAATCGTGTAGCCGTCGCGGGCGTAGCGAATCGCCTCGAGGTGGACTTTGGTCACTAGCGGGCAGGTAGCGTCGATCGCTTTCAGATCGCGGTCGCGGGCGACCTGCCGGATCTCGGGCGACACGCCGTGGGCAGAGAAGAGCAGGGTGGCGCCGTGCGGTACCTCGGTCAGGTGGTCGACGAACGTGACGCCGCGGGCTTTGAAGTGCTCAACGACGTACTTGTTGTGGACGATCTCGTGGTAGACGTAGATCGGCGGCGGCAACGTCTGCAGGGCCAGCTCAAGCGCCTCGATCGCCATGTTGACGCCAGCACAAAAACCACGCGGACTGGCGAGAATAACTTTCATGGCGGCGAGCAGTTGCGAACGGCGGGGCAGGGCAGGGCAGGGGGCGAAAACCGCCCACCGCTTCATGATACCCCCGCCCGATCAAACCCGTCCATTAGCCCCAGGTTCTTCAAACCGGGGGCGAGCGGCCAACCATCACACGGCGTCTCGCCCCATCCCCCGGCATAGAGTGCCGGGGGCTAGTAAACAAAAAAAGCCGCCGGCAATTGCCGGCGGCTTTTAAGTGATTTCAACGCGATAAGCTACCGTTCAGCGCGGCCGGCGCGAGGCCCCGCGGGCTTCGCCCAAAAACAAACGCGGATGTTGCCGGGGAACGACGAACCGGGCTTCCAGGTCCTTCAGCTGCACGCGCATCTCGCGGCTGAACTTCAACAATGCGCCGTCGCTGAATTCGAGCGGCGGCAAGCTCCTGTAGGCCCCTGCGGGGAGTGGTATTTGATCCGACATGATAGTGCCCTTCTCGTTCGAGCTGGCCGGGACTTGTCTGCTAGATGAAGCGTGCAAGTGCTGCCAGCGTTACCGTCTGTACGGTAGACACTCCGCCGGTGTTCGCGGTTCGGAGGGGTTCCAGTCCCTCTAAACGGACGAGCGCCGACGCAGAAAGTTCCGTAGCAAACGAGCCGAAGCGTTGTTCCGAAAAGCGCTTCGCCAGGGGCGGAAAAGAATTGCCCTAAATCGGGCCGTTTTTCTTCGACCGCTCCGACTTCTTTAGCTTACGCAGAGATTTCCCACTTGGCGAGTCTTCGTTCGCTGCGGGACGCCCCGGCGCGTTGCGGGTTTCCGCGTTCGGCGCCATGCGGGCCATGCGGTCGCCGACCTTCGCCAATTCCTTGTCGCGAAGTTGGCGGTCGCCGTCGGCGTCGAACTTCTCGAATTGCCGCTTCAGTAGCGGCGGCGCCTCGCCCAGCGAGATCGCACCATCCTCATTGCGGTCGAACTGTTTCAGCAGCCGCGCGACCGCGAGTTCGCCCGGCTTGGGGTAAGCGTCCATCTGCTCCATCGACGCCATCGTCTCTTCAGGGATCTCGCTCATCTCGGCCGAGACGTCGAGCCCCATCCGCCGGGCGGCGAGGTTCGCCACGGCCGTCAGCCGCGGCGAGCCCTGGGCGATTTCCCGCCGATCGAGCCGGCCATCCTTATTGCCGTCGGCCGCGGTGAGCATTTGCTGGAACGCCCGTTCGCAGTTGGCTGGAATTTCGTCGGCCTTGAGTTGGCCGTCGGCGTTCGCATCCATCCGGGCAAGCAACACGACCAGGGCGTCGGCGCCCGGCAGCCGGCTCCCCTGCTTTTCGACCGTCGGCTTCTCGGCCCGCACCGGCTGGATCGCCGTAGCGAATTCCTCCGCGGTCAGTTGGCCATCGCCATTTTCGTCGCCTGTGCGAAGGAGGCGTTTGAAGAGCAGCTTGTGATCGGCCTCGATTTCGCCCGCCGCGAGTTGGCCGTCGCCGTTGGCGTCGAGCTTGGCGAATAGGCTCACCTGGCCTTTGTCTGCCGCCGAGATCACATGCGGCAACGCCAGCATCCAAGAAATCGCCAGCAGCGTCGAAATTACCATACGCGACATCTATCACCTCCTAGGGCAGGGCGGTAAGTCTATTCTATCAACCCCGCCGCCCCGGCACTGTCTCGCCTTACAGCTAACTGCCGCAGCAAGCCCTCCATCAGTCACTTAAAGCAGTAGGTGAAGGCATGAAAAGCAAATACCTCGCCACGATTTGCATCGCGATCTCACTCTGCTGTCTCCTTGGCTTAATGGGCGGAAGCCTCACGTCATACGCTCCCACCGTTTCTGCCACAACGATGCAGAACCTCTACCTTTCTCGCATCTTTTGGTTGGGTGGCGCCTCTCTATTCTTCCAGGCCTTGGCTCTGGTCGCGGTTTTAAAACCATCGACGCGCCCCTAGGGCGGATCCTGGTATACACCGACCCCTTCAACGCCGCGATCCGCAACGGCCAATTTGCCAACTCGCCAGCAGATCCAACGGCTCGCGCGAACATTGTCCGGCCTAGGCGGGTCGCCTATACTGCGAGGTTTACTCGATCGAGCCAGGATGAAGCTGTAGGCGGCCCGCCCAGGTTCGAGCATCACTTTGGTCGCCCCGCGTCCTGGGAGATTTTTCGCCGTGTTCGAGACGATCGCTATCGTGGGCGCCACCGGCGCCGTCGGACGCATCATTCGCCAGCTCCTTGAGGAGCGCGAGTTCCCCTACCGGAACATCCGCTTTCTCGCCTCGAAACGCTCGGCCGGCACGAAAATCACGTTTAAGGGCGAAGAGCACGTCGTTGAGGAGATGACCCCCGAGATCTTCTCCGGGATCGACCTCGCCATCGGCAGCACCCCCGATGAAACCGCCAAGGAGTTTTGTCCCTGGGCCGTCGAGCGCGGCTGCGTCGTCGTCGACGAGAGCGGCTACTGGCGGATGGATCCGAATGTCCCGCTCGTGGTGCCGGAAGTGAACCCCGAGGCGCTCGAAAATCATCGCGGTCTTATTAGCAGCCCGAACTGTTCGACCACTCAGATGGTCGTGGCGATGAAGCCGCTCCACGACTTCGGCCGCATCCGCCGCGTCGTCGTTAGCACCTACCAGGCGACCAGCGGCGCCGGCGTGAAGGGCCAAGAAGATTTGAAGGCGGGCGCCCGTGCGTTCCTCGCTGGCGAAGATTACCAGTATCAAGCCTTCAAGCACCCGATCGCGTTCAACCTGGTTCCGCAGATCGGCTCGCCGAAGTACCAGGGGTACACGAGCGAAGAAATGAAGATGGTCCACGAGACCCACAAGATCTTCGGCGACGATTCGATCCGCGTTTGCCCCACCTGCATTCGCGTGCCGGTCGATAACTGCCACAGCGAAAGCATCCTCGTCGAAACCGAGAAGAAGATCACCGTCGCCCAGGCCCGCGAGCTGTTCGCCGCAACGCCGGGCATCAAAGTGGTCGACGATCTCGACAGCGGCAAATACCCGATGCCGGCCCAATGCGACGGCGACGACGCCGTGTTCGTCGGCCGCATCCGCGAAGACCTCTCCAGCGACAACGGCCTCGCCTTCTGGTGCGTGAGCGACAACCTCCGCAAAGGGGCGGCAACGAACGCGGTGCAAATTGCTGAGTTGCTCGTCAAATCGCAGGCGGCGGTTTAAAAGACTTACCACGAAGGCGCGGAGAGCACGAAGAAGTCACGAAGGGCATGAATCGCGGTCGTTAATCGTATGTTTCATTAGCGGCAATTCGCGAAGATTCGCGGGCTCTGCTTTGGAATTTCTTCGTGCGTCCTCTGTGTCGTCGTGCCTTCGTGGTTCTCCCCGATCCGCCAAGCCAAATGGCAAGTTTCAAGATCACGCTCGCCTACGACGGCGCCGAGTTTTCCGGCTGGCAAGCGCAGCCCGGGCGGCGGACGGTGCAGGGGGAGCTCGAACGGGCGTGGCTTGAGATCACGGGCGAAACGGCGCGCCTCAATGCCGCCGGCCGCACCGACGCCGGCGTCCATGCGGCAGGGCAGGTCGTGAGCGTCGAGTCGGCGACGAACATCCCGCCTGAGTCGCTCGTTCACGCGCTCAACTCGAAGCTTCCCGACGACGCCGCGGTGCAGCTCGTCGAATGCGTCGCCGACGGCTTCCACGCCACGCACGACGCGAAGTTCAAACGCTACCGCTACACGATCTTTAACGATCCGCGGCGGCCTGTCTTTGCCCGCAAGTACGCGTGGCACATCCCGACGCCGCTCGACGTGGCGGCAATGCAAGTCGGCGGCGCCCACATGGTCGGCACACACGATTTCGCATGCTTCCAATCAGTCGGCTCCGAGCGCGAGTCCACCGTCCGCACGATCTTCGCTGCAGAGATCACGTCCGCTCTAGCCCCGGGCTCCGCCCGGGGGTCGGCTCGCCTCTCGAATACGCTCGACCCCAACGAACTGCATGCCGACCCCCGGGCGGAGCCCGGGGCTAGAATCGTCACCATCGACGTCGAAGGAGATGGTTTCCTCTACAATATGGTCCGCACGATCGCCGGCACGCTCGTCGAAGTCGGCCGTGGCCGACGTTCCCCCGAGTGGGTCGCCGAAGTGATCGCCTCCAAAGACCGCTGCACCGCCGGCCAAACCGCCCCCGCCCACGGCCTCTGCATGCAATGGGTCGCCTACTAACGCAATTGCACTGAACGCGAGTAGCCGCGGGTCAACGACCCGCCGGCGCGAAACGAGAAAGACTCACCACAAAGCCACAACGGCCACAAAGAGTCGCAAAGTACACATGAGCAGGGCAGGGGAGCGCATTCGGGCGAGAAAGCCCCAACCCACGCCCGTATTTCGCCATCCGACTCTACCGGTTAAACTGGTTATACGTCGTCGGCTGCAGTTGCGTCCGGCTTGTCGAACCCAGCCTCGATCCCAGCCGTCGCCATGTCTGCCGGTCGCGAATTCGTCGGTCCTTACCGGATGTTTCATCTCATCCGCGCCGGCGCTATGTTCGAAATTTGGGCCGTCCGCCCGATGGCCGAGACGACGGCGCTCGCCATGAAGTGGCTGCCGCCCGGTTCGCGGTACGACCGCACGACCGTCGCCCAGCTGAAGCACGAATACGAGGTCGGCAAAGCGCTCGATCATCCGTCGATCATCAAAACGTACGACTACGGCGACAGCAAAAAGGATGGGGCGTTCGTCGTCATGGAACTCTTCAAGACGCCGAACTTGAAGCAGCAAATCCACGACCAGCTCGACAGCCTTCACTGGCGGCTCGATACGATCCTGATGGAGTGCGCCCAAGCCCTCGAGCACATGCATCGCCAGGGGTGGGTCCATCGCGACATCAAGCCCGATAATTTTCTCGTCGACGAGAACAACCACATCCGGCTGATCGATTTCACGCTGACGATGAAGATTAAGACCGGCATCAGCAAGATGTTCGGCAACAAGATGCCAGTCGCCGGCACGCACAGCTACATGCCGCCCGAGCAGATCCGCGGCCAAGCGTGCGACGCCCGCGCCGACATCTACAGCTTCGGCTGCATGGTGTACGAACTGATCACCGGCAAGCTGCCGTTCACCGCCACCAGCCCGGCCGAGTTGCTCAACAAGCATCTCAAGCTGAAGGCGCCGTCGGTGCAAATGCTCAATCGCAACGTCCACAACGACTTCGCGAACTTAGTCTCGCGCATGCTCGCCAAAGAACCCAAAGACCGCCCCGAGTCGCTCATGGAATTCATGCGCGAGCTCAAAGCGGGCCGAGTCTTCCAAATCAAACCCAAAAAGCCAGTTCCGAAGGTTGAAGAACCTAAAGACGATTAGCAGCCGCAGAGCCCTCAGGGTTCAGGTGTCAGGGTTCAGGGATTCGCTGAACCCTGAACCCCGACACCTGAACCCTCGCGCTCGGCCCAAACGAGACTCCACAAATGGCCAGCAGCTTCCAGCTCCCGTTCGAACAGCCGATTCACGAGATCGAAGCCCAGATCCGCGATCTTGAGAGCGTCGATCCGAAGAGCGACGACGTCCGCGAGCAAATTCGCGAGCTGCGCAAGCAGCTCAACGAAACAATTCGCTCGATCTACAAGAATCTCGATCCGTGGGAAACGGTTCGCGTCTCGCGCCACCCCCAACGCCCAATGTTCACCGACTACGTCGACCTCGTGTTCGACGAATTCGTGGAACTCCACGGCGATAAGTTCTTCGGCGACGACCGCGCGCTCCGCACCGGCTTCGCGAAGCTCGATGAGTTCAAAGTGATGCTCGTCGGCCACCAGAAAGGCAAAACGCTCAAAGAGCGGAACGAGTGCTATTTCGGCTGCGCCCATCCTGAAGGCTATCGTAAGGCGATGGAAAAGATGGAGCTCGCTGCCAAGTACGGCCTGCCGATCATCGCGATGATCGACACGCCCGGCGCGTACCCCGGGATCGGCGCCGAGGAACGCGGCCAAGCCCAAGTGATCGCCGAAAGCATGCTCGCGATGTCGCGACTGCCGACGCCGATCATCTGCATCGTCATCGGCGAAGGCGGCTCCGGCGGCGCACTCGGCATCGGCGTCGGCGACCGAGTCGCCGTGCTTGAGAACGCTTACTACTCGGTGATCAGCCCCGAAGGCTGCGCCGGCATCCTCTGGAAGAGCCACGACTACGCGCCCCAAGCCGCCCGCGCGCTGAAGATCACCTCGAAGCATCTGCTCGAAATGGGCGTCATCGACGACGTCGTCGAAGAACCCTTGGGCGGCGCACATCGCGACCACTACCAAATGGCAGCCAAGCTCAAGCAGTATCTCACCAAGACGCTGCGCGAACTTCAGAAGTTGCCGACCGCGGAACTGCTCAACCAGCGGTACGACAAGTTCCGCAAGATCGGCCCATACATCGAGAACGGCGTCGCCAGCGCCTAGCCGTTCGCGGCTTAGGCCGGCACGTCACCGGCATCGTGTGCATTCCTAGCCCTGGGCTCCGCCCGGGGGTCGGTTCGCAGTTCGTCGAAGCCAAGCTTTTTCGTAAAGCTGGCCGACCCCCGGGCAAAGCCCGGGGCTAGAAACGCGACCGATGTTCAACCAAAACGAGCACCCAAAGTTCAACTCGCCGCCGTCGCCAGCGAGCAACACTTTGCGCCGCGAACATCGCGCCGAAGCATTCTGAATCGTCGCCGCGAACGTTAATTCTCAGAGTTCAACGCGACGCAAATTCAGCGTGCGTAACAGCCCGCCAAGAGCCCGGGCAGGGAAGGCGCCGATGGCCGGCATCCCGGCTGCGAGCCCCTGAAACCTCCATACCAGCAACGTCCGATAATCGTTGTTATGTTCGTTTTTGGGCGGTTTTCGCCCGGGAAAACGGCCCCTGCACTATTTCGCTTCCCGCCACGCTGGTCTTCATCAGGCTTCACTGCGGGCCTTTTCAAAAGTCGTTAGCACGTCGTACTCAAAGCAAACAACGACGACGGAAAGCGACGCCTGTTCCTTCAGCCCTGCCATCAATTCTTCCACGGCGATTCGAGCTGCGGCGCGGAGCGGATAGCCAAATGCTCCGGTGGCAATCGCAGGAAAAGCGATCGATTGCACGCCTAACTTCCCTGCCGTCTGCAGCGAGTTTCGATAGCACAGGCGCAAGGTTTCTTCCTCGCCAGACTTGCCGCCGCGCCACCGGGGGCCGACTGTATGGATTATCCACTTTGCTGCCAGATCGTATCCAGCGGTTGCTTTTGCTTCGCCAGGTCGGCAACCGCTGAGTCGGCGACATTCGTCGAGCAGCCGAGGCCCAGCGGCGTCGTGAATGGCTCCGTCAACGCCGCCGCCGCCTAGCAGCGTTTCATTAGCAGCGTTGACGATTGCGTCGACGTCGATCTGAGTGATGTCGCCGTGAATGATGGAGAAGCGGTCCATTGAACTTCGCTTCCGCTTATCGGCGTTCCCCGCCGCTGGAGATCGGCCACACCGGCGTGCTTTGCGGCGGCGTTGGCGATGCGTTGTTCGGCGCCGTCGGCCAGCCGATGTTCGCCCCGGCCGGCAGCAAGCCCCCTGCCCCGGCGGCCCCCCCTGCTCCTTCGCTCCATAGCTTCTGGAGGTCCTGCAGGTCTTGCTGGGGGTTCGGTTGGTAGCCGGGAGTCATCCGCTGGTTGATCTTCTCGATGTACGGGCCGATCACCCCTTGGATCTCCGGCGGCGCCACGGCGTCGGCCTTGTCGAGCACCTGGACGATGTAGTGTCCGCTCCGCGAGGCGATGATTTGATCGCGTTGCTGCTGGCCAAGCAAGGTGACCGCGACGCAGGTGATCGCGATGCACAGCAGCACGCCTTTGGCGAAGCCAACCAAGGCGCCCATCTGGCGATCGAACTCTTTCAGCTTGATCCCGTCGATGACGCCGGCGACGACGCGGAACAACATCCAAATCGCCAGCGAGCTGCCGGCGTAGATGATCAGCATCGCGGCGAATTTGTTGAATGGGGCGTGCTCGCTCACCATCGGCGCGAGCCGATCGGCGAACTTCAGCGCGGCGAAGTAGCTCACGACGAGCGACGCCAGCGAGGCGACTTGCCAGGCGAGTCCTTTCCAAAATCCGAAGATCGTGGCGAACCCGAGCACAGCTAGCATCGCGATATCGTAGGTCTGCATGACGCACCCAGGGACGGGCAAGGTAGGGGGTGATTGCGGGACGGCGAAGTATATCGACGCATGGCAGGGGGGCGAAGATCAGTTGTGCTAGCAGCACCATCCCCGATAGCCGCGGGTCAACGACCCGCCGGAGCGAACCTCGAAAGGCTAACCACAAAGACACAACGGCCACAAAGAATCACAAAGTAAGCAGAAAGCAGGGGGCCTATCGCACGCATTCTGTCGTCGCTGCCAGCAAAGCTAGCGGCATCCGCCACTGCGCATTTTCCTTCGTGCGTCGTCGTGCTCTTAGTGTCTTCGTGGTTGCTCCTGTAAAGAATTCGCCACGCCACGGCTGCACTTGGCGGAAACGCCACGTTTTGCGACATTCCGCCCCCCATGGCCGGCTTCAAAACCCACATCACGACCAGCTGCTCGCTCGGCGCAGGCTACGCCTGTCTCGGCGTCTATCACGGCTTGTCGGTGGAAGCGAGCCTGGTCGCCGGTTGCCTGTGCGGCGTTGGCGGGATGCTGCCCGACATCGACAGCGACTCGGGCGTGCCGCTTCGCGAGACGCTCAACTTCTTCGCCGCCGTGGCGCCGATGATGCTCGTCGACCGCTTCCAGCACCTCGGCTGGAACTACGAGCAAATGGTGCTGGCAGGGGCCGTCACCTATCTGACGGTCCGCTTCGGCATTGGCAAATTCATTAAGAAATACACGGTCCACCGCGGGATGTTCCACAGCATCCCGGCGCTTCTCATTTTTACCGGGCTAGCGTTTCTCTTAAGCAACTCGACAAATCTTCATTTGCGATATTTTAAGGCAGGGGGCGTCTTTCTAGGCGTCTTCTCGCATTTGATGCTTGACGAGATTTGGGCGATCGAATGGGGCCGCGGGCGCTGGCGCTTCAAGAAATCGTTCGGCACGGCGCTCAAGCTGTGGGGCGACGACATGTGGGGCAACTTTTCCGTCTATTGGAAACTCGCCCTCATCGTCGTGATGATCCTTAGCGAGCCGATGGTCATGGAGCGCTACGGGCAGCTCTCGCCGATCGTCATCAACAGCGAGGTTCTGAAGCAACGCGCCGTTCACGGCATGATGCCCGACCAAGCGCTGCCGCAACTCGCCGACGGCGCGAACGGCACGGCGCCGCGAGCGTTTAGCATCGGCTACCAACAGCAATGGGCGACAGCCAATGGGGTCGCGCCCACCGGCGGCACCGCGCCCGCGGTCGACGGGCCGCAACCCGACCGCAACATTTACGACACCGCCCGCCGCATCATGCGGCGCTTCAACTGGACCAAGTAGCCGCGGGTCAACGACTCGCCGGAGCGACGCTCAACAGGCGCACCACGAACAGCGAACCACAAAAGCACAACGGCCACAAAGAAGCACTAAGCCCGCGTAAAGAATTTCGAAGTGAATTCTCAACGCCAACGGCGTTGCATCATCCAGCCCAGGGTTCAACGCGCAGCGTTGTACCCTGGGATAGCCGTCGCGTTAAGCACGCCAACCCTGAAAGGGTTGCAGCACTCTACAAGGTCTTTCGATTCAACCCTTTCAGGGTTGTTAGGAGAATCACCAAATCTAACCCAGGGTACGCCACTGCGCGGCGAACCCTGGGCTGAAATCTTTAACGCTTTCAGCGTACTAGCCCCTCGCGGAGCACACGTCCCCGCATCCCTTCGTGCGTCTTCGTGCCCGTCGTGTCTTCGTGGTTCGTTTTCCGGTACTCGCTCCGGCGGATCGTTGACCCGCGGCTACCGGTCGGTTGAGTCGATTAAGATTGTGACCGGGCCGTCGTTTACTAGTTCGACTTCCATGTTGGTGCGGAACCTGCCGGTGGCCGTCGTCACGCCGGCTGCTCGCGCCGCGGCGACGAACTCGTCGTACATCCGCTCCGCCATCTCCGGCGCTGCCGCGCCGATAAAACTCGGCCGCCGGCCCTTGCGGCAATCGCCGAGCAGCGTGAACTGACTCACCACGAGCAACTCGCCGCCGACGTCAGTCAGCCCGAGGTTCATCTTCCCCTCGCCGTCGTCGAAGATCCGCAGGCCGAGCACCTTGTCGACCATCCACCGCAGCTCTGCCGGCCCGTCGTCCGCCGCGACGCCCAACAGCACGAGCAGCCCGCGGCCAATCTCGCCGACCGTCTCGCCCGCGACCCGCACCCGGGCCGAAGAAACGCGTTGAATGCAGGCTTTCATGAGTGGGTTATCCATCGAAAATGGCGATTTGCAGCTAAACCGTCTATGATGAAATGATCGGTAAGCGGATTCAACGTCCGTCTGCCGGCGGCCAGATGATCTAGCGTAGCGCGAGGGAATGTCGGATGTCAGGCGAAATCTCATCAGCCAACGAACTCTTCATCCAGGAAGCGATCGTCGCTGGCCGCTACCAAGACCGGGCCGAACTACTCGACGCCGCCGTGACACTGCTGCGTGATGAAGAAGAGACGCTGACCGCCATCCGTGCGGGCTTGGAATCGATCGATCGCGGCGAAGGAATTTCGCTTGCGGAGGCCGACCTCCGCTTGCGCACCAAATTTGGCTTCGCCCCCCGCCAATGACTTATCGCGTCATCATTCAGCCGAGTGCTTTCGCCGACTTGGAAGAAACGCTCGACTATTTGGCGAAGCACTATTCTTCAGCGTCCTCGGAAGCGTGGTATGAGGGTTGTCTCGTCGCCATTGAATCCCTCGCTGAAAATCCCCATCGCTGCCCCTTAGCGAAGGAATCCGCGAAAATCGGCGTCGAAATCCGCCAATGCCTCTACCGGCGTCATCGCAGCGTCTACCGAATCCTGTTCACAATTCGTGACGACGCCGTTCGGGTCCTTTACGTCCGTCATTCGGCACGCGACGATATGACTCCCCGTGATCTAGGCGACCAGCCATAGCGCCCCGCCAACCGCACCAGCCAACCGCACTCCATGTCCCCCATCGTCCCCCTCGCCTACTACTCGATCATCATCCTCGCCGCCTCCGTGGTCGGCGGGATGCTGCCGTTGTGGTTCCGCCTCACTCACCGCGGCATGCAGCTGGCCGTCAGCTTCGTCGCTGCGATGATGTTCGGCGTCGGCATGCTCCACATGCTGCCGCACGCTCTGGCCGAGGCCCACGCCGTGAAGGCCACCGCCGACGAAGCGGTCGACTTCACCGTGATGATGTGGGTCGTCGCCGGCTGGCTGACGATGTTCTTCATCGAACGCTTCTTCTGCTACCACCACCACGATCTCGAAACCGACGCCGCCGGCGAGTTGCACGAACTTCACGAGCATGAACACGACTGCGGCCACGATCATGGCCATCATCATCACGACATCACGTGGAGCGGCGCCGCCTTTGGGCTGACGATCCATAGCGTGATCGAAGGGGTCGCGCTCGCCGCAAGCGTCTACCACCGCCACGATAATTTGCCGCTGGCCGGCTTCGGGACGTTTCTGGTGATCGTCCTGCACAAGCCGTTCGATTCGATGACGATCGCGATGCTGATGGCCCGCGGCGGCTGGTCGCCGCAGATTCGCTACGCAGTGAACGGCCTGTTCGCCTTGGCGATCCCCGTCGGCATCGCCCTGTTTCTGCTCGGCATCGGCGCCGAATCGTCGACCGGTCCCCTGCTCGCCTACTCGCTCGCGTTCTCGGCAGGGACGTTCCTCTGCATCTCGCTGAGCGACCTGCTGCCGGAACTGCAGTTCCACGACCACGACCGCGGCAAACTCTCCGTCGCGCTCCTCTTAGGCCTAGCGCTCGCCCTCGGGGTCGGCAAACTGGAAAGTCTAGTCCACCGCCACGCCGCCAACGCCACGACAACGGCCCCTCAGTAGCCGCGGGTCAACGACCCGCCGGAGCGGCGCTCAAAAGGCGCACCACAAAGAGCTAACCACAAAGACACGACTGCCACGAAGAAGTACAAAGGACGCAAAAATGTGGCGGTGAGTGGCATGTCGTCTGCCAAGCCCCAACGGGGCGTCAGTTAATAGCCAGGGGCGCAAGCCCCTGGTCCCGGCACGCAACGCAGAACCGGAGCCCCGGAGGGGCGAAAGAACTCCCGCGTGCGGCGGCCGATCGCACTACCGCCCCTTTGGGGCTAGATGCAACGCTCGACGCGAAATTCCAGGGGCTGTCGCCCCTGGCTATTAACGCTCGCCCCGTTGGGGCTTAAAACGACATTCTCGGCCATTTAACGGAATCGCACTCATTCGCTTAAGTCTCGCGCGAACTCCTTCGTGCGTCTTCGTGCCCGTCGTGTCTTTGTGGTCCGTTTCTTCGATCACCGCTCCGGCGGGGCGTTGACCCGCGGCTACTAGTGGCCGGTCTCAAGCCACTCAATGATCCGCCAATCGAGCCACCGCCGATCGGGGTCGCCGTTGCCGCCGCCGATGAAGCCGAGGTGCCCGCCGCGCGGGACGATCACCGCTTCGACGCCCGGCCCGCGATCGTATTCCAACAGCGGCGCCGTCGGCACCACGGGGTCGTCTTCCGCGGCGATGATCAGCACCGGTTGCGAAATGCGGTGCAGCTTCGGGCCCGGCTGCGTCTTGGTGTAGTAGTCGTCGGCGCTGGCGAAGCCGCCCGACGGCGCCGTCACGGTTTCGTCGATCTGCCGCAACCGCTTCGGCTGCGGCGGAATCACCGCCGGCGCGATCTCCGGGTAGCGGGCCCAGCGCGCCGTGATCTGCTGCCACAGTTTGAACGTGAAGAACTTGTCGTACGCCCGGCCGCCGCGCGAATCGAACCGCCGCTCGACCGCGAACAAATCGATCGGCGGGCAAATCGCCAGCGAGCGGACCAAGTTCCCAACCCTCTGCTCTTCTGCTTCGGCGAGCAGGTTCAGCGTGAGGCAGCCGCCTAGCGAAAAACCGATCGCGTACGTCGGCGACTCGGGATGCTCGGTCGCGATGAACCGCAGCGCCGCGGCGACGTCGCCCGAGCGGCCGCAGTGGGTCGGCAGTTTGGCGATCCCCTCCCCTGCCCCGCAGCCACGCATATCCATCCGAAACACGCGATACCCGCGCGCCGTCAGCCGCTCGGCCATCCGGCACATGTAGGCGCTCGTATGGCAACCGGCGAGGCCGTGCACCAGCAGCACCGACGGACCGTTGGGCTGCCAGTCCTCGGGGCAATCGTCGTGCAGTGCGAGACGATCGCCGCCCAGTTCAGGCGCCACGTCGTCGGCTTGAATGAAGTGCAGCTTCGCGCCGTACGGCGCGTGCTTCCGCGGCAAGTAGACCGCGGCGAACGTTTGCAGATGCCCGCCCCGCAGCAACAGGTGGGGACGAAACTTCCAATGTTCCGTGCGAACCGGCATAGCAAACTCGACAAGGGAGATTCCAGCTGTCAGCCCACCGCCGGCAGCGCGAGCCAACAATTTAGCAGACATTCAGGCACGATAACACCGCGGTCCGTCTCGTTCCCACGCTCCGCGTGGGAACGAAGATTTAGCTCCGGAGGAGCGGCATCTTGTAGCCAGGGGCGCGAGCCCCTGGTGCAAACGCCAAGTAGAACCTTCAGCCCCGGAGGGGCGAAACAGCTCCCCGGGGCGTTGCTGTGCCGCTGCGAGTGCCGCCCCTCCGGGGCTCCGTGCCGTTCTCGGCGTTCGGTCCAGGGGCTTACGCCCCTGGCTACAACATGCCGCCCCTCACGGGGCTAGTTATTACATCCTGTCGATCCAACCAATCCTGTGATCCTGTCTAGCTTTCAATCCACTCACTACGCCAATCCTTCCGGTGCGTCACGCGACCCCCGAGCAGAGCCCGGGGCTAGGAAGATCGTCACCCCTTCCCCAATCGGCGCCCTTCGCCTCACTCGGGCGACCGCTGCGTGGCACGATAGCATCGAGTCGGAACCGACCGACGCCCGATCCTCCTACATGGCGGCCAAGGGAGTTTGGCCTTCGCTCGCGACCACCCGAGGGATCACGCTATGTCGAGCACCCCGCGCAATGCGCCCCCTGTTTGCCTAGTCATTCGCTGGTCAAACCACGTGGCGGCCGACGCCGGCCCGGCTCGACTTCTACGCCGGCTCATTGAAGCCCGCCTTCCCGCCACGTGGGCGATCGAGCAGCCCGCGCAATCCGCACACCTTGCCACGGCGCCGCAATTGGTCGAACACGCGCTGCTGCTGCCGCGGGTCGACGTGAACTTCAGCGATGCCCTCGCCGACGGCCTCCACCGCTTTAGCGCCGCGGGGCACGACGTCGCCACGCTTGCCGTCGCCGGCCAACCGCCGCGCGGCCAGAGCGAACGGCAACTCGCACAACTTGGCGTTCGGGCGATCGTCACCGAGTCGAATGCGAGCGGCTCGGGGTCGATTCGCCCCCTTCCCTTCGGTCTCTGGCAGGCCTCCGCACATGGCACGCTCCCATCGCGACGGCGCTGGCTCCGCCGTGTTGGGGGCGTGCCTCAGGAACTCGTCGCCGGCGCCGTAGGTCCGGCGATCATCACGGCCGACGCCGCCGAACTGATTCGCCAGGGCGCCCGCGCCTGGAGTGAGCTGGAACTGGCGATCGATCAGCTGGAAACGGCCAACGAACGGGGCGCGATCCGCATCGCCACCGTCGCTGACCTTGCGGCGGAACTCACCCGTCAGGCTGCGCCGAAACCGCAGCGTTCAATCCTCCGCGCGGCGTAAGGGCTGGCCGTTCCGCGCAGCAGCGACCGCAGCGAATCCATCGGGGGCTCGGAGGGAACAGACGGCCCAAAGCAAAAACCTGCCTACCGCACGTCTTTCATGGCGTCCCAGCTCAGATAGCCGAGGAGCCCGGCGCCGAGAAGTGCGCCGAGGTTCATCCGCCAGTCGGCCCCATGAAAGGGGAAACCGGCCACCCAGTCCACGGCGAACAACAGGCCAATAAGCCCTGCGACGACCATACCAACGATCGTCAAAGCCTTCGACATGGGCGACCCAACCTGCAACCGCGGCGCGAAAGTGGAGAATCCAGGGGAACTATTCATAGTCTGCCGGAACTCCCAAGTATAGTTACTCTCGCTAGCATGTCATGGCCCGATTTCAGCGAGATTCTCGCTTCCAGTGGCGATTCTAGCGAATATGCCGGCTCCTAGCCCGCAGAGGCGGAAATCGCCTCATTTGCGGCCGGCGAATCGAGTCCCCGTTCGTCCCGAATACGCCGGACTTGGGCCACGATTCGCTCGATCACCTGCTGATTATCGGCAATGTTCAGCCACGCCCGGTAGTAGGTCCAGGCCACCAGGCACAGGCCGCCGATCGCCGCGGCGAGGTGAATGTCCGTCCAGTCGGCGGTATCGGCCCGGCCGGTCCCGGGGTCGGAAGCCGCCCCCAGCGAGCCGACGGCCACGACCGTCAGCATCCCCAGCACGCACCAGGGGAAGGTTCGTCGCTTGAGCCGGTTGCTTTCCTTCAGATCCTCCGGCGGCAGGCGGTAGGTTTCCGTCACCTCTTTGCACCACCGGCTCGTTCCGATGAAGTAGGTGACCGCGATGCATTCCACCAGGACGACGGCGAGCGCCGCCGCGACGCCGGTCATCATGTGCCGGCCCCGCCAGTCCAGCGTCGCCTGCGTCACCGGCTCGGCGTAGAGGTCGCCGATCGTGAACCCCATCGCGACCGCCACGCCCATCAGCATGAGCGACAACGACGCGAGCATCGGGAAAATACGGGTCATTCGAGCCGCTCCGCTGGGCGATTACTCGTCGTATTCCTGCCGCCACTGCTCGATGAGCGGCTCGGCCTTCCCGCGGTCCTCGCCCGCCACCCACACCTCGACCGTGTCGAGATTCCCAGCGTCGATGCCGGCAAACGCCCCCTGCAGAGCCTCGCCGAGGACGCGGGCCTCGATCCCTTCGTTCGCCAAGAACGCGGCCAAGGCATGGGCCTCGATCGCGTTCGCGGCGGTGTAGGCCAAAATCGACTCTGAATCAGACACAAGAAGCTCCTTTCCCAGCGCCCCGACAAGCCGCTCGCGGCTTAGCGCTCTGCAAGTTCCAGTGACAAGTTTCCACATTCTACCCCCCCGCCCTCCCCCGCGGCAGGCCGTTGCCCGGGGGGCTGGAAAACCTAGAATCACAACGGGCCCCGGGCGGCCGCGACCCCCGATTGCTCCGCTCCGGCGGGTCGTTGACCCGCGGCTACTCGCTCCGATCACCAGTCACCGATCCCCGATCACTTCCTCCCGCATGCCCGACCCCGCTCAAAAGCCGCTCCTCGCGATCACCCTTGGCGACCCCGCCGGCGTCGGGCCCGAAGTCGTCGTCCGCGCCTGGAACGATCCCCGCATCCACGAGGTTTGCCGCCCCGTCGCCCTCGGCCATCCCGAAATCCTTCGCCGCGCGGTCGCCCTGACCGGCTCGTCGACCCGCGTCGAAGTAATCGACTCGGTGAGCACGATCGCCCAGCTCGGGCTCGATCCCTCGGCAACGCACAACATCCCTTGCCTACCGGTCGGCAGCGACGACGTCCTCGATGCCCCGCAGGCGAAGCTCGACGCCCGCTCCGGGCAGGCCGCGTACGAAGCGGTCGTGCTCGCCACCCGCCGCTCGATCGCCGGGCAGTTCGCCGGCATGGTTACGGCGCCGCTCAGCAAAGCCGCACTGCACGCCGCCGGCCATCACTACCCCGGCCACACGGAACTCCTCGCTGAGCTTTGCGGCGTCGACGACTTCGCGATGATGCTTTACTTGCCGAAGTCGGAACTTCCCGACTCGCGCGCGGGGCTCGGCGTCGTTCATACGACGCTCCACTGTTCGATCCGCTCGGTGCCGGGCCAATTGAATCCCGGCCTGATCGCCGCCAAGTGCCGCCTCGCGAACGCGGTGATGCGCGACGGCTTCGGCCTCGTCGATCCGCGCATCGGCGTTTGTGCGCTCAACCCCCACGCCGGCGAAGAAGAACTCTTCGGCAACGAAGAAAATCTGATCATCTCGCCCGCCGTCGGGATGGCCCGCGCCGACGGCATCCTCGCCACCGGCCCGCTGCCGGCCGACACGCTGATGGTCCGCGCCCGCGACGGCGAGTTCGACGCCGTGGTGGCGATGTACCACGACCAAGGCCACATCGCGCTGAAACTGCTCGCAATGCATCGCGCGGTGAACATCACGCTCGGACTGCCGATCGTCCGCACGAGCTGCGCCCACGGCACGGCGTTCGATCGCGCCTGGCAAGGCACCGCCGAAGGGAGCGGCATGGTCGCCGCGATCCTTGCCGCCGCGGAGTTAGCCCGCCGCAACTTCCGCTTCCGGTAGCCGCGGGTCAACGACCCGCCGGAGCGCCACTGATTGACGCTTGCCCCCAGCATAAAAGCCACCGGCTCCGCCGGTGGACGCAGCGGGTACATGCCGAACCAGCACTTCGTCCACCGGCAGAGCCGGTGGCTCGCATTCCCGAAGTACAGCCGCCGCTACTGCCGCAACGTCCCGTCGCGCTGCGTCATCTGCTCCGCCGGCTTCGCCACGGCCCGCAGCTCCTCAATCACCCGCCCCGTCACATCGGTATACGACGGATCAGGCGGCGTGTACTGAAACAGATTCGGCGGCATCGTCGCGCCAAAAAATTGGACGTCGTGGAACTCAAACAACGCCAGCGGATTGCGTGTTGCGAACACGCCGCTCGGATCGGAAACCAATCCCGCATCGATCCCCGCGCGGTACTCGATCAAGTAGGGAAACAACTCGCTGCTGTCGATGTACATCAGCACGTGATGCGGCAGATGCGCGGGCCACTCATCGGGCGGCTTCGTGGAAAGGCCGGCCCATTCTTTTTCGAGTTGCTCCGGCCGCCAGGTGCCTAGCACCGCGAGCATCGTCCGCTCGCCCAGCTGCATCGCCTGCGGGGCCGAAAAGGTGTAGCAGCGCGCTAGGCTCGCCACCAACTGGGAGAGTCCGCCCCGCGCCGCCGCGTCGCTGAAACTCGGCAGCCCGCCCCCCTGCCCTGCCGGCTCTTGCCCCACCAGGGCCCGCCGCACGCCTTCGAGGTGCACCCGCGTCACTTTGCGCGTGCCGGGGAGCTTGCGGTCGGTCCACACATACTCGCCGTCGTAAACCTGAGTGACATAGGCGGCGTCGGCGCCGACCATTGTTTCCAGTTCCCACCGCGTTCGCCGCAGGTTGCCGACTCCTTGCTGCCAGTAGCTTCCCTGGCCGCTGAGTCGTTCGTCGTCAACGCGAACAACCTGCCGCACCTGCGCTGCGATGTTCGGCCGCCGCTCCAGCGACCGGTTGATCACTTCTTGCACCAATTGGTCGCCCGAGGGGCCGACGCTTGGCACGCTAGCATTAGTGATCGTGGCGCTCGGCGCCGCGGCGGTCACGGGGCCTGCTGGCTGCGGCTCCCTCAGGAGCGGCGCCACTGTTTGGGCCACCCAAAATCCGCCGCCGATCGCTAGCACCGCGATGACCAATTTGGGTGTTAAACGGCGCAAAGTTTTCTTCCTCTGCCGGTTTTAGCGGATTTGCCAAAGATTCCGGCTCGCGTCTGTCGACTTTTTACCCGGAAGCGTCTCGCGCCAGTCCGGCTGCAGATGCTTACAGGCTCGTGGTGCGGGCAGGATTGTAATGACGGACGGCCAACACCGTCCATCGCAACTCTCCTCACCCCCCGGCGAGTCTGGTCGCGCCGTCCACACACTTTTCAAGTTCGACGACTTGCCCCTTCGGGCCGACGCCATCGCGGCGTCGCCGAGGCTGGCCTTTCGTCCGGCTCGCGTCGCGGGAAACAGTCAGATGGCCTGGGTGCCAGTTTTGAGGGGGAAAACCATGAGAGTTCAGAGGTACTTATTGACCTTCGCAGCGATCGCCTGCGTTGCGTCAATTGGGTGCGTGGGTGGCAAAGCCGCCTACAATCTGCCGCCCGCCCAGCGGCTGCTCGAACCTGGACCCGGCGTCGACGGGCCAGGCCCGGGCGTCATCCAACCAGCAGGCGCCATGATGCCGATGGGCCCCATGGGCGGGATGGGCGGTCCTCCGATGGGCCCGGGCTGCTACTGCGGCCCAGGCGCCGGTCCGATCGCGCCCTGCATGGCCATTGGCGCCGGCGGCACCTCGCAGATCGCCTTCCTGGGCGTCGAAGGGGCTGAAGTCGCCTGGGACGTCAGCGGTACCTGCATGTTCGACTCGGCTCCGCTCGTGATGCCGGGCCGGCAGAACTTCCAGCAAGGCGCCATCTATCGCCTGAAGCTCACCAACATCCCGGATCGTCCGGGCGTCGAACTCTATCCGACGCTGGAAGTCGCTCCGGTGACGCCGCGGACCGATGCGTACCTGTCGCACTCGCCGATTCCGGTGCAGTTCACCGACGAAGATCTCGACCAAGTGCTGGCCGGCAACTTCGTGACCAAGGTGATCTACCTGCCGGATCCCGAGTTCCAAGACCTCGCTCTGGCTGGCGTCGAAACGCTCGTCAGCACGCGGCTTGATCCGGGCGTCGATCCGATTGCCGAAGCTGACCGCCGCGGCTCGATCCTCGCGATCTTGCGTGTTGGTAACCTCGACCTGCAGTTGCCTGGCCAAATGCTGGCCGCCAACGGCGGAGTCGAAACGGCCGACTACAATCCGGGCGCCCCGGGCGTAGCTCCTGCTCAGTATGGTCCTGGCTGCCAAACGTGCCCGACGGGCCAAGGCGGCTACGGGATGGGTCCGCAAGGGATGCCGACCGCCGGATTCGCTCCGCCGGTGACTCCCCCGCACTACATCTCGGGAGTGAACGGTCCGCAATGGGGCATGCCGAGCGTCGGCACCCCGATTGGTCTGCCTGGTCCGCCGCACATTCCGCTGGGTCACCAAGCTGGTTTGAAGTCGCATACGATGACCAATCGTACGCGGGTCCTGATGCCGCCGCCGGTCGCTCACATGAAGATGACCGTCAAGCAACGTCCGGGCATGAACTATCCCCGTCCGGTCAACCACGTGAAGGTGAGCGAAACCAATCGTGCACCGTTCAAGTTGTTCGGCGGCACCTTGCCCGGCGCCGTGCCGAGTGCGATCCACCAACTCGGAGCCCACAAGCACGCCGAAGGCGAGCCTTGTAACGACGAGTGCTACGAGGGTGGCGCCTACGAAGGCGAAGTCCAAGGCCCCTACGAAGGCCAGATCGTCGAGTAAGTAACGCCAGGTCCAAGTTGCGAGCGACAGGGTGAAACCTGCTCGCTCGCAACAACGACCTAACTAATAGCCGGAGGGCCACGCCCTCCGGAAAAGAAGTCATGACAACGGTTCGTTCCACAACACGCCCAGTCGAAGGCAAACTGCGATTGGCAGTCTTGCTCGCTCTGACGCTCGCTGCTCCGGCAGCGGCCCAAGAGCCGGTAAGACACTGGACCCATGCTGGGGCCATGCCACCGGGAGCGATTGGCCGCCAACGACTGATGCGCGGCGAACCGTTGTCAGGGTATTGTCAGGCCGTCGAACTTCGCGCTCCGCAAGGAGCGCGGGTCGCGCCGGCCGCGGGAGCCGGGTTTGCCGAAGGGCAGCCCGACTCGCTGATGGTCGGACTGGTCGTCGGACCCGTCTACCGTTTTCGCGTGACCGACATTCCCGAGCATCCGGGGCTCGAAGTTTTCCCGACCGTCGAAATGGTCGACCGCATTTATCCGCCGGAGGGCGAATCGCTTCGCTTCCCGGTGCCGGTCGATTTGACGCTCGATGAACTCGTGATGGCCTCGGAAGGGAAGTTCGTCACTCGCGTCATCTATGTCGAGGATCCAGATCTCGCCGTGCCGATCGCGGAGAAGACGCCGAGCGAAACTCGTTGGTTCGAAGTTCGAACCGGCGAAGACCCGCTCGTCGCCGCCGACGAACTCGGTCGACCGATCGCGATCCTCCGCATCGGCGGACGCGTGCCGGAAGCGGATCAGAATGACGTGAATTTCGTGTACGGTGCGGCGCCAGCAGTCGTGTACGACCGGGCGAACCGGGGGGCTCGCCCTGGCGTAATGCTGACGCCGCATGAGGAACAGATCGTGCCCGTGCAATAACGGACGATCGACATGCTGCCAGCACTTCACTGCTGGCGCACCTTTTCAAATGTTCTTGTCAGTGGTCAGTAGTCCGTAGTCAGTGGTGAAGACAGATGAGCGATCAACGGATTCACAACGGACCACTGACGACTGATAACGGACCGTGCAGTGCACCGGCTTGGTTCCGTTACGGCATCATCGCCGCCGCGGCGATCATCATGTGCTCCTGCCGCGCGGCCGAGCCACGCTATCGCATTGCCGGCAATCAACCGGCGACTCCGCCGCAATTGCCGTCGCCGTCGTTCATGACCGACGACGTGCAGTATTACGCTCCTGGCCCGAGCAACTCGGACATCCAGCAAGTCGCCTACGCCGAAGACTCGGCCGAGGCGTCGCTCGAACTCCAGCAGCCGGAAGATCTCGAAGCGATCGTCATTGCCGACGATTCCGAGCCGACTCCCCCGCTGCAACCAGCGCCGAAGGCTTCGCAGCCCGGGCCTCCGGCTCGCTTCGCTGCTTCGCAGCTGCCGACGCATCTCACCAGCGCCCAACTGAAGCAGGCCCAGTGCCTGCCCGAAGGAAACTGGCAGCCGATGTGCAGCGGCTCGGGCTGCGGTTGCTGCAGCCATGAACCCGCGACTGGCCCTTCGGACGAATATCTCTGCGACGGCGGCGACATGCACCTGCCCGCCGGCGTCAACGTCGACTGGAAGATCACCGGCCTCGAACAAGAAGACACCGTCGCTCACTACGACACGATCGACGGCCGCACGATCATCACGCCGAGCAACAAGGTTTGCTTGTACGCCCCGCGCTTCGCAGCGGCTCGGCAAGTGGTCGACCTTCGCGCCTACGCTCGCATCGACGCTCCTGGCGGCACGATCCAACAGATCAACCCGATCAAGATCGAAGAGACCGAAGACGTTTCAACGTCGCTCGCCGAGATCAAGCCCGACATCCATCGCGAGAAGGAACCGCCGAGCCTGTTGCGTGAACGCGAGCAAGCGGGCGAACTCGACCGCGATCGCCGCGTCGCCGTCACCATCGGCACGCTGCAGCCTTACTGCAACGTGCAGTTGATTCGCAGCGGCGAAGTGATCGGCACCGACATCGTGAAGATCGCCCGCGCTTCGCTTGCCGCGATCGCGTGGTCGAACGTCGAAGCCGCTCAGGTGGTGCTCGACAATCGTCAGGCTCAAGCCGCCGTCAGCGAGCTGACGCCCGGCACGATCTACCACACCTTCGAACCGAACAACCCGAAGCTCCGCCTCGTGAAGCTCGCGTCGAAGGGCTCGGCCCTACCTGGCGAAGAGGTCGAGTTCACCCTGCGGTTCGACAACGTCGGCGACAAGGTCATCGGCAACGTCGTGATCGCCGACAGCCTCACGACGCGGCTCGAGTACGTCGAGGGAAGCCAAAAGACGTCGCTGCCGGCGAACTTCACCACGCAAGCGAACGACGGCGAGTCGCTCGTCCTGCGGTGGGAACTGACCGAACCGCTCGAAAAGGGCAAAGGCGGCGTGATCCAATTCCGCTGCAAAGTTCGGTGATCGAACGGCCACGTCCCTCAAAAAGCCGCGACCGGTGGTCGCGGGCATTCGAACCGCCGGCGTTCTCACCCAACGCGCCCCTTCCAGTACCCCGGCCGCCGTTTGCAATGGGCGACGGCAACAACCTGAATCAATTCCGGTTGTTCGTTATAGACAACAGCGTAAGGGTATCGCTTCAGCAAGCAACGACGCGTGCCATGTAAGTAGCCGACGAGTAGCTGCGGCTGTTTGCTGATTCGAGCCACCGCCGCGTCAAGCTCAGCGATGAATCCATCTGCTGCTCGTTGACTCCGCTTGGCGTACCACCGATACGCCTCCTGGGCCTCGGCGATCGCCTCAGGATCGAACTCAACGCGAACGTGGCTCATCGCTCGCCAATAATCCGGGCACGAGCCTCGCTCCACGGCACGGTTTGCGTCGCTCCGCTTTTCAGCAAAGCCAATCGCCGGGCGATCTCGTCCCCCCAAGCAGATTCATGATCCGCGTCAAACGCGGGATCAAGACTGTCGATAAGTTCGGCCGCCAGAACCGCGCGTTCGCGGTCGGGAAGCGTGAGCGCCGTATCGAGAAGTTGTCGACTGAGTGCGTCCATGGCCCAATTATAAGCTCAGGGGGCGCATGCTCGGCAACCCGAACCTGTCTTACCGCGTGAGAAACCGCTAAATTGCTACCGATTACCAGTCACCGATCCCCGATCACCTCTCCTCCCGCCCCGTGCCCTACCTCGCTTTCCTTTTCATCTGTCTCTGCTGGGGCACGAGCTTCATCCTCATGGATCGCGCGTCGCTCGCGTTCGGCCCCGCCGAGATCGGCATGTGGCGGATGACCAGCGGCGCCGCGACGCTCGCCGCGTATTGTTTGCTCAAACGGCAGTGGACGCGGCTCACGCCGACCGAGTGGCGACAACTCGCCGTCATCGCGTTCTTCTGCAACGCCTACCCGTACGTCGTCCAACCGTTCGCGATGCAGTCGACTGGCGAGCATGGCTTCATTGGGATGATGGTGACGCTGGTCCCCATCGCGACGATCGCCGCCGTGGCTATCATGCTGAAGCAGTGGCCGACCCCAAGACAATGGGTCGGCGTCCTCGGCGGACTCGGCTGCGCCGCGCTGATCGTTTTTGACGGCACCGAGCGCGGCATCGCACCGTGGCTGCTCGCCCTCGCACTCAGTTCGCCGATTAGCTACGCCATCGGCAACACCTATCTCAAGTGGAAACTCGCGCACCTGCCGACGGCGCCGCTGACGGTGCTCTTCCTGCTGATGGGCGCCTCGCTGGTGGTGCCGTTCGAGTTCATCCCCGCGCTACGCGAAGGAATGCACCTCGGCCCGCCCGAAACGCCAGAGCATTTTTGGTATGCCCTCGGCTCGCTGCTGCTCCTGGGCGTCGGCAGCACCGGCGTCGCCATTTTGCTGTTTGTGTGGCTGGTGCAAACGCAGGGCCCCCTCTTCGCCGGCATGGTGACCTACGTCGTGCCAATGATCGCCCTCCTCTGGGGCCAGGTCGACGGCGAACGCCTTACGAGCCGGCAATTGGCTGCGATTGGCGGGGCGCTGGCGATGGTTGCCATTGTGCAGTGGCGATCGGCGAAGCCAGTGGTTGCCGCGACGGCTGAACCTCCTGCGTGACGGTTTCGTCGGTGCGGGCGATGGCGTAAATTGTTGGGGCGCCCGCGACCACCGGTCGCGGCTTTTTCCCGCATTCAGCATTCCCCATTCGGCATTCGCATGTCCCATCCTTGGCTCGCCGCTCGCACCGCTCAATTCGATAGCTCCGGCATTCGCAAAGTCTTCGACCTCGCGGCGAAGATGAAGAACCCGATCAACCTATCGATCGGCCAGCCTGACTTTCCGGTGCCCGACGCGATCAAGAACGCCGCCTGCGAGGCGATCCACGCCGACCGCAACGGCTACAGCCAAACGCAAGGCATTCCCGACCTGCGCGAACGCCTGCAAGCCGACCTACAGGAGGAGTACGGGCACGACGACCGCCGCGTATTGGTCACCAGCGGCACGAGCGGCGCGCTCGTCCTCGCGATGATGGCGCTCGTCGACCCCGGCGACGAAGTGATCGTGTTCGATCCCTACTTCGTGATGTACCCGGCGCTCGTCGCGATGGTCGGCGGCAAAGCGGTGATGATCGACACTTACCCCGACTTCCGGATCGATCTCGACAAGGTCGCCGCCGCGATCACGCCGCGCACCAAACTCATCCTCTTTAACAGTCCCTCGAACCCCACCGGCGTCGTCGCCAGCGAAGAGGAAGTCCGCGGTCTCGCCGCCCTCGCCGCCAAGCACAACATTGCGCTGCTCAGCGACGAAATCTACCGCCTCTTCTGCTACGACGCCCCCCTCCCCTCCCCTGCTCATCACAACCCCGACGTGATCGTCGTCGACGGCTTCAGCAAAGCGTACGGCGTCACCGGCTGGCGTCTCGGTTGGGTTCACGGCCCGGCCGCGATCATCGACAAGATGACGATGCTGCAGCAGTACACGTTCGTCTGCGCGCCCCATCCGCTGCAGTGGGCGGCCGTGGCGGCGCTCGACGTCGACATGAGTCCGCAAGCCGCCGAGTACGCCCAGCGCCGCAACCGCGTCGTCGACGGCCTCCGCGACGCCGGCTACGAAGTCGCCGACACCGGCGGCGCGTTTTACGTGTTCCCGAAAGTGCCGAAGGGCCGCGGCACTGCACAAGAGTTTGTGGCCAAAGCGATCGAAAACGAACTCCTCATCATCCCCGGCGGCATCTTCAGCGGCCGCGACACGAACTTCCGCATCTCGTACGCCGCGAGCGAAGCGACGTTAGAACGCGGCCTCGAAGTACTGCGAAAGATTCGTTAACCGTAGGTTGGGCTTTCAGCCCGACAGCGCCACGCACGACGTCGCCTCAAGCAAATTGCTAACCAAACAGAAAAACGAGCCCGGCTGGATCGCATCCAACCGGGCTCGTTCGTTATACGCAGCGCGACTCGAACCAACAGGACCCTACAAGCCCCGCCAGCCTGAACGTCACGCGCTTTTGGCCGTCGATTCGTCGCTGAACAGCTTGGTGCGTCCTTCGACGATGTCGTCCGTCACCACGTAGCGGCTGCCGCGTGGTTGGTCGGGCAATTCAAACATAATGTCGAGCATCACCCCTTCGATGATCGACCGCAGGCCGCGGGCGCCCGTCTCGCGTTCGGCGGCGCGGTTGGCAATCGCCTCGAGCGCCTTGTCGGTGAACTTCAGGTCCGCCTCTTCCATCGCAAACAGGTGTTGATACTGCTTGGTGAGGGCGTTCTTCGGTTCCTTCAGCACGCGAATGAGCGTGTCGGCTTCGAGCGGACGCAGCGAGCTGATCACCGGCAACCGGCCGATCAGTTCCGGAATCAACCCGAACTCGATCAAGTCGTCGCTGTTCACCTGAGCCAGCAAATCGCCGACGCTCAGATCCGAGGCGTTGTCCGTCGATTGGCCGAAGCCCATCGAACGCTTGCCGAGCCGCTTGCTGACGATGTCTTGCACGCCGTCGAACGTACCGCCGCAGATGAACAAGATGTTCGTCGTGTCGATCTGGATGTACTGCTGTTCGGGGTGCTTCCGCCCGCCTTGCGGCGGCACGTTGGCCGTGGTCCCTTCGAGCATCTTCAGCAGGGCTTGCTGGACGCCTTCGCCCGAGACGTCGCGGGTGATCGAGACGTTGTTGCTCGTCTTGCCGATCTTGTCGATCTCGTCGATGTACAGCACGCCGCGCTGGGCCGCTTCGATGTCGAAGTCGGCCGCATGCAGCAGCTTCAGCAGCAGGTTCTCGACGTCTTCGCCGACGTAGCCCGCTTCGGTCAGCGTGGTCGCGTCGCCAATGGCGAACGGCACGTTCAAGCTGCGAGCCAGCGTCTTGGCCAGCAGGGTCTTGCCGCAGCCGGTCGGGCCGACGAGCAAGATGTTTGACTTGTCGATATCGACTTCGGCCTCTTCCTCAGCGGCCATCAGTCGCTTGTAGTGGCTATGCACGGCCACCGCCAGCACCCGCTTCGCCGCATCTTGCCCGATCACATACTGATCGAGCTCGCCGACGATCTCGCGAGGGCTGGGGACTTTGGTGAAGAGCGTTTTGCTCGACCCGCGGCGCTTGCGCTCCTGGTCGAGAATCGATTGGCAAAGCTCAATGCATTCGCCGCAGATATAGACGTCGCCCGGTCCTTCGACCAGCGGTCCCACATCGCGATAGCTTTTGCGACAGAACGAACAGAAGGCGTTCTTTTTCGAGGCGCCGGTCCGTCGTCCGCCGGTTAGATCCCTGCTAGAGGGCATGCGAGTCTCCTTCCGAGTGTGCGGTGCTCGAGGGGCATCACCGACCCTCTTGCTTTCGCGATTTCGTCCAAAGTTGTCGCTCGATGGGAGTCTCGTCAGCCAGCCGGGACGTTTCCCTTTTCAGGAAGCCCCCGTTCAGAAGAGCCAGGCTCCTCCGCCGCTATCTGCCGTTTCGCTCCGTCATCTGGCCTTGCGCTTCGTCCTTGGTTGCGCCGGCTTCGAGCCCTACACGCGTTCAACTACGCAGCACCTGTGCGAGTCGTTCATCGACTCATCTCAGACGTTGCATCAACATCTGCTTCGGCCGCCGAACAACCGCGATAGGCGGCTTTGGCGGCAGCACGGGGGTTTTAGGCCTAACCCGCGCCGCTGTTATCCTTTAACTCTGCTCGAAGTTCCGTTGCTAGCTTCGACTTTATTGTTCGGAATTCTTCGTCGCTCAAACCACCCCGGTCATACAGTTCCCGGAAGTTTGACATCATCTCGTGCGGGTCCAGCTTGTCTTGTGCGGAGCGACCCCGATACCTTCGCGCAACGGCGAGCACTACCGCCGTCAAACCGAAGATGGCTGCAAACAGTAGCGCCGCCTGAACCAGGCTATCGTACGCCGAGGACATGCCGTTGCGCGCCGCCGTCTGGCGCGCCTCATTCTCTGGAACCGCTACTTCTTGCCCTAACTCACATTATGGCGGCGCCGCCAGCACGAGTCCAGCGCAGCCACCGTCTCCCCTCCCCGCTCTTCTCTCTACATCTCCCAGCGAGCCGGGCCGTCCCGGCCCCGGCGTCCCCACGCTCACTCCTACCCAACCCGCAAGCGCCCCAACCCGCCCCCGAGACTTATCTGTAAATGCCCCCTTCGCACTCGCCGATACACGCCATGAGGCGCTGCCACTGCGCGCACCGCCCCCCTGCCCTCCCCCGCCCGGACCCGCCATGCGACGCCCCATCGGCGATTCGCTGCCCTTCAAGCCAATAGCCGGAAGCGCAAGCGCCCGGATCGGCCATCCGCGCGCGCATCTACTACTAGTAGTCACCCTCACGCTTGCCGCCACCCTCGCCGCAAACGCTAGCGTCCACGCCCAGCTCACCGAACCGAGCTACTGGCGGACCCGCGTATTTTTCATCCCCTACCAATCCACCGCTCCCACCGTTGGCTTCGCTAACCCGGTCGACAAGGTGCAACTCCTGGTCTCCCGTGGCGGCGACACCCAGTGGGCCGTCCTCCAAGAAGCCGAACCCCAAGTCCGCGGCTTCAGCTATCACGCCCCCGTCGACGGCGAGTATGCGTTCGCGGTCCGCACGATCAACCGCAAAGGCGAAGCGAGCCCCGCGACCATCTCGCAACCGCAGCTGCGCGTCGTCGTCGACACCGTGCCGCCGACAATGCAACTTACTGCCGCCGCCGACGCCAGCGGCCGAATGGTCCTCCGCTACGACGCGAGCGACCAGCAACTCAAACCCGAAACCGTCCGCCTCGAAGCCTCGACCGACGGCGCCACCTGGCAACGGATCGCCACCGGCCCCCCCGACGTGTCGCAGCCCGACCGCGTCGCCGGCCAAGTCGCTTGGAAGCCGCCGACCGCCACCGGCGCCGTGAAGTTTCGCGCCACGGTCGACGATCGCGCGGGCAACCAATTCAGCGCCACCGCCGACGCCTCGATGGTCGGCGCCTTCGCCCCCACGCCCCAGTACGGCGGCGTCGCGCAGTCTCCCACGCCCCCGCAACTCGGCCTCGCGCTCAACGCCCCCGCCCAATCCAATCCCTTCGTATCCCAACCCACGAGCGAGCCGGGCCGTCCCGGCCCCGGCGCCCCCTCCACACCCCCCGGCGCGCAAGAATGGACCGCCGCCACCCCCGCTCTCTCCGCCCCCAACAACGCCCCAGACAGCAAGAGCGTCTTCCTCAATAACGCCCCCCAAGCTCCACAAAACAACAACCCCTTCGCCGCGGCCCAACCGCTCGGCGCGAACTCGACGCCTCCGCCCCCGCTCTGGCCCGAAGACCGCACCCCCGCGCGGCTCGTCGCCGACAACGGCGGCGCTCCAGCCAACAACGGTTCGAACAACGGCGCCAACCACCCCTTCGCCGCCCCGCCGCTCGTCGGCGGTCCAGCGAATGGCATGAACAACTCCTGCGGCTACAACAGCCAGTTCCAATCGGCTAGCGCACCGATGAACCCGCCAGCGCCGTTTGGCAGCCAGTTCGGCAATCAAACGCCCCCCGGCCCGCCGAGCTGGTCGGCCGTCCCCACCGAACAACCCGCCGACGCCACCGGCACCCGTTGGGTCAACTCGCTCACCTTCGACGTCGACTACGACCTCCAAACCGTCGGCCCGTGGGGCGTCTCGAAGGTCGAACTCTTCGGCACCCGCGACGGCGGCGCCACCTGGACCAACTTCGGCGCCGACCCCGACAACCGCAGCCCGATGCGCGTCACCGTCCCCGCCGCCGGCCTCTACGGTTTCTGCCTCGTGGTAAACGGCGCCAACGGCTCGCAAGCCCCCACGCCCACCGCCGGCCAGCAACCGGAACTCGTGATCGGCGTCGACCTCGCGGAACCGCAGGCCCAGCTGAACGCCGCCGAAATCGGACAAGGCAATCTCGCCGACCACCTGATCATCCGCTGGACCGCCGCCGACGAGAACCTCGACAGCCGACCCGTCGGCCTGTTCTTCGCCAGCAGCCCCGACGGTCCCTGGTCGACGGTCGCCACCGACCTCGACAACAACGGCCAATACGCCTGGCGACTGCTGCAGCAAGTTCCCGAACGGCTCTTCCTGCGGCTCGAAGTTCGCGACAAAGCGGGCAACGTCGCGATCCACCAATCGCCCGCCCCGGTCGCGCTCAACCTGCCGCAACCGACGGGCAAACTCCGCAGCGTCCGCCCCGTGCAAAGCGAACCTCAACGCTTCCGCACCGCCACCGGCCAAGCGATCCGCAATCAGTAGCCGGTGCCCTTCTCGCGCCCCTCGCTCGCCAGTAGCCGCGGGTCAACGACCCGCCGGAGCGAAACTCGATTCGCGTCGCTCCCTCCTCCGATCGCCAATACTCAATTCTCAGCCGCGCATCCGTTTTCATTAGCCCCCGGTTCTTCAAACCGGGGGCGCGACGCTACGCCAAACGGGGTCGGGGGCCTTTTGCCACTGGGTGCGTTCCACTGGATTGACGCCCCCTAGTGGCAAAAGGCCCCCGACCCCTTCTCACGCCGCCAAAAAATACGAAGTGGCCAAATTTCATTGTCGAAACTGGGCCACTACTTTTGCTAACGTGAACTCGCGTCCGCAAGGTGCACATTCTAGCCCCGGGCTCCGCCCGGGGGTCGGTCGCCACGCCGGCCATCGTTGCCGTAGCGTCAACGCCAACGTCATCCCCGGGCGAAGCCCGGAGCTGGCGACTCATATTCACACAGAGCCAGGGGGTGAAAAAGATGATCCTAGAAAACCACATCCGCGGCCGGCGCCGCGTTCTCGACGAGGCCAAGAAGGCCCGCCTCTGCGAGCTCGTCGCGCTGGAAAGCTACACCGTCGAATCCGCGGCCGAGTCGCTCGACGTGTCGCTGCGAACCGTTCAGCGCGAACGCCGCTCCGATCAAGATTTCGATCATGAACTACGGCTCGCGCTCCAACAGACTCCCGATCCGCGCAAGCTGATGGAGCAAGCGGCCCGCACCCACTGGCGAGCCGCCGCGTGGCTTCTCGAACGAACGAAGCCCGAAGAGTTCGCCCGCAAGCCGGTCAACATGACGAGCCTCAAACTTGTCGCGACCGCGTTCCGCTACATCCAAGAAGCGGCCCTCGCGGCCGTTCCCGCAGAATGCCGCGAAGCGCTCTATCGGCAAACGCAAGCCGCGATCGAAAAGTCGACCGACTGCTGCTTCCCGATGCGCGGCCCGTGGGGCGACCCGCGGGTGAAACGGCTTCCGTTCGAGACGCCGCTGGCCGACGTCGAGTGGCGGAAGGGTTGGGGCGACGAAGTCGGCGGCGTGCTGCACGATCGTGACGACCAAGGGAACGTCCTCACGCCGCCGGCGGATCCGACGGAGGTCGCTGCGCGCCAAGCGCGAGAGGCGGCGCTCGCGGCGAAGCGCGTCGAACTCCGCTGGCGTCTCGCGGAGCGCTTCCGCGTCCCGACTCTCGACGAGCAGTCGGCCGAGGGAGTTTTGTCGCCAGAAATCGCTGAAACGACAAAAAGCGACGCGACAAAACAACCGGAGGCGGCCAATTCTCCGTCCGCCGGCTATCTCGAATTCGTCGTCGCGACGGTCGAGCGCACGATCGACGACGAATGCCCGGAGGTTTGGCGCGATACGGACGAACTCGAGCATCCCGACGCCCAAGAGCCGCGCGTCCGGCTGCAACTTCTCAGCGAGCGGCTGCACCGTCATCGCCGTCGCGAACGACGCGCGCAACGGGCCGCCGAGAAGAAGGCCAAAGCCGCCAGAAAACGCGCCGCTTACTCGCGCCGCGCGGCGTAGCTTCATGGCGTCTTGCCGACCATTGCCGACGTCAACTAGCCCCGACCTGGCTAGGTCGGGGCTGACGCCCAGCGCGCTGCCGGCGCGATCACGCCACTCAAACGCACCGCCGTCGGGCTAAAAGCCCAACCTACGCAGCGCCGCGCCGTCGCGGTATGATGTCGCCATGGCCAAAAAGTCCGCCGCCACGCTCTCGGGATTCGACGTCCTCACCGACCCCAAGTCGGTGACCGTCCCCGCTGTCGTCGCGATCGTCGGCGACGACGGCTTCCTCCAGCACGAAGTCCGCCGCGCCCTCGTCGCTCAACTTTGCGGCGACGATCCCGACGCGGCGGCCGAGCATCTCGACGGCAGCGAGATCGAGTACCGCGACCTCCACGACGCCCTGTCGGAACTGTCGCTCTTCGGCAGCGGCCGCCGGGTGATCGTCGTCGAAGAGGCCGACGACCTCGTGAAGCACTACCGCGATCGACTCGAAGATTACGTCGCCAAGCCGCGCAGCGACGCGATTCTCATCCTCGAGGTCACCACCTGGCCGAGCAACACGCGGCTCGCCAAAGCGGTCGCCGAGTCGGGGCTCACGATCCGTTGCGCCACCCCCGCGCAAGGCAAAGAACTCACTGAGTTCACGAAGCAGCTGAAGGATTGGCTCGTCGTCGTCGCCCGTCGCGAGTACAAGTGCGAACTCGTCCGCGCCGCGGCCGACCAGTTGCTCGAACAGATTCCGCCCGAGCCGGGCATTCTTTACCAGGAGATCGCCCGGCTCTCGCTGCTGGCCGAGCCAAGCCGTAAGATCGATGTGAAGCTTGTGCAAGAGAACGTCGGCGGTTGGCGGGCTCGCAAGACGTGGGACATGATCGACGCCGCCGCTGAAGGTCGCGCGGCCGACGCGCTGCAGCAACTCGACCGCTTGTTCGCCGCCGGCGAAGAAGCCCACGCGTTGCTGCCGCAAATGGCGTCGACACTTCGCAAGTTCGCCCTCGCGGTGCGGTTGTTCGACCAGGCCGAACGTCGCCGCCAGGCGATCTCGATTCGCATCGCGCTCGAACGGGCCGGCATGCCGCCGTTCAAACTCAACGACGCCGAGCGGCAGCTCAAGCAGATCGGCCGCCCCCGCGCTCGTCAGCTCTACCGCTGGCTGCTAGCAGCCGACCTGGAGCTGAAGGGCTACAACTCGACGAAAGATCGAGCCCGCCGGGTGATCGAAACGCTCATCATCCGCCTCTCGCAGCACGCCGCCCCCGTTGCCGGCCGCTAGCACTTCGCTGAACTTGCCCACGTTACGGCGTTCCACTACCATCCGCGGCCGCGCGGACCGGCGAACTGCCCGCCGTTCGGCGCGCCGTGCATCGATGTCCAACCTCGACTGAGCATGACTCAATCGCCAGCCACACGACCGTCGCATCTCGCCGCACTGTTGCTCGCGGTGTTCGCGAGCGGCTGCGCCGCGCCATTGGGCTCGGCGTTCAAGCACGATGCGAAGTCCGAGCAGGTCGTCATGCATCGCGACGGCGTCGAAGAGCAGGCTGCCGCCGAGCTCAAGGCCCACGCGCTCGAGAAGGCGATGGCCGGCGGCGTCGATCCGCCGCTCACGGCCTCGGCCGACGTCCTGCAGCAGTTGCAGGAAATCCGCGAGATCGATCCCGCCGCCGAGCGGCAGTTACTCGCCGATCTTAAGGAGGCGAATCCTGAAAACCATGCGATGATGGTCAACACGTTCCGCACGGCGCTTGCCTACCGGCAGCAGCTGGCCGAGCGCGAGCGGACCGCGTTTGCGGGCGAGACGCCGGAGAACGAGTTCGACGTCGCGACCCAGCAGATGCGGAGCAACGCCCCGCCAACGCAGCCGAAGATTCAACGCATTTCCGCAGCGGTCGACCCGTCGCAAGAAGTCGATCAGGCCGACCACGCGCATCACGAGGCGGCGCCCTCCCCCGCCGCCGCGAACTGGCCGCCGTCGCAGTCGCCGCAGGCGGCGATCACGGCCGATCCGCACGTCTCACCCGCTGCTCATCAAACTCCCGCCGGCGCTCCGCCTACAGTTGATGCGATCCATCCGCAAACGCCCGCTGCCGTGCGCTCCATGCCGCCCGCCGCGATCAGTTCTCTCCCAGCGACGACCGACGAGCCCGACGAACCAGACGCCGCCGATGTAGCGATCGCCTCGGACGATCAACCGCTGCCGCTCCCCGCCGCCGCCGTCGCCGCGCTGCCGAACTCGACGCCGCAACAGCCGCTCACGCCCGTCTCCGTTCCGACGGCTCCCGGCGACTGGCACGCTCAGCTCAACGCCACGATTGCCGACCTGCAGCAAACGGTCGCGCCGCAGCCGACCACCGTCGCCGAGCTCCACGACCACATGCGGCTGCGAACGTTGCAACTGCTCGCCGGCAACGAGAAGGAAGCCTACAGCCCGATCCCCGGCGCCTCGCCCGCTCAGCAAGATTTCTGGTCGAAGCAACTCTTCGCGATCTCCGCCTACCTAAGCGCAACGACGCAACTCGACGAGAAGCAACGGGCCATCGCCGCGCTGGCGCCGCTCGACGAAGCCCGCTCGCGGCTTTCGGAACTCGCCTCGCTCCGCGTGCGCAACATCACGTTCGTCGACAAGGTCGACGGCTTCGGCGCGTACGAACCGAGCAAAGTCACCACCTTCCGTCCCGGGCAGAAGGTGATGTTGTACGCTGAAGTCGAGAACTTCACGAGCAACGCTTCGGAGCAAGGCTTCGCCACCTCGCTCGGCACGAGCTTCAAGGTGCTCAACGAATCGGGCCGGCTCGTCGACGGCAAGCAGTTCCCCGACGTGCAGGACCAGTGCCGCAATCGCCGCCGCGACTTCCACATGCAGTACGAGCTCGCCCTGCCCGAGCGGATCTATGCGGGGCCGTACGAGATTGAGTTGACGATCACCGACCACAACTCGGGCAAGCTCGGCCAAGCGACGATCTCGTTCGAGATCGCCGACGACGCGCCACAGGCGAACGTCGCCGCTGCCCCTGCCGCTCCCGCCGCGAGCGCAAGAAAATAGCCCGGCCATCCTAGGCGGGCTATCAAGCGTTTGTATTCTAGCCCCGGGCTCCGCCCGGGGGTCGGTTACCATTCCGAGCGACGTCGCCCCGCGAAATGGCTACCCCGGCTTGAAGAGCCGGGGGCTAATTGGCTCTTTGGGTTCGGTTTAGTGGAAGTGGTAGTGCACCCCGCCGTAACCATACCCACCGTAGCCGCCATACCCGCCGTAGAACGGAGCCGTCTCCAGCGAGGTGTCGGCCGCGTCTTGGTCGGCAGTCTTCTGCAGCGAGTTCTCCTGAGCAAACTCTTGTTGCTGCTTGATCGAACCTTCGGCGGTCTTGGCAGCCGCCGTCTCGTCGGCGTTGATGTCGGCGTCCGCCTTCTTCATCTGCTTGTGCAGCGCCATCGCCTGGCTTACGTCGGCCTGACGCGAGTTGTTGAACATCTGTTGCTGCTGCTGGATCATCTCTTCTTCGTGCTGGAACTTCAACAGCCAGAGCTTCATCTGCTTCGGCGAGAGGTTCGCGAGTTCGGCCTCGTATTCCTTCGCTTCCGCCGGCGTGATCTTCGCCGAGTGCGAGGTGTAGTCCTTCACCCAAGCGCGGGCCCGCAGCATCTGGGGGCTGTCCCAAATCTTCTCGCGCTCGGCGTCTTGAGCGGCGTTAGCGCCTGGGTGATACGGAGCCGGCGCGGCAGTCGTCGCAGTCGGCGCGGCAGCCGGTTTGACCGGCGGCAACCCCGCCGGAGCAGCGGGCTGACCTACAGCGAAACTTGTGAAGCTCACACCCACCGCCGCCAACATCGCAGCAGCCACCAGCAGACGTTTCATGGCAGACTCCTCAGCTAAAAACCATCTATGTCGATTGGAAACGAGCGACCACGGGCGCACGCGCCGCGCGGTTGGCCGCCTCCGGGATCAGCGGCAATCTCGCTAAGTGTAGCTCCACCGGCGCACGCGGGGCCGCTGTTCAGCCTATGCCGATTGTAACGGCCGTTGCCAGAAAAGAGGGAGCGCTGAGGGATTCGTGGGGCGATCCGTAGCTTCACTTCCCAGCGTCATATGCCCACATCATAATGCGGCGCGAACCCATCCTCTTCGATCCGGTGCACCCCCAGCTCCTGCTGGATTCGCCGCACCTCGCAAGCCACCCGCTCCGGATCGGCGCCGACCTCGCTGAGCAGCAGCTTCGCCAGCCCCACGGCAGTCTCGGCCTCCTCGATGCAAATCTGCGTGGCGCCGACCTCTTCAAGCCACGCCCGTTCCTTGAGATAGCGGGCCCGCGCGAAGACCTTCAGCTCGTTGTTGAGCTCCTTCGCCGAGATGATCACCAGCGTCCGCACGAGCACGTCGGGCACGGTCACGAGCAGGTACTTCGCTTCCTTGATGCCGGCCGCTTCGAGGATATCGTGCCGAGTCGAGTCGCCGTACACGCCGAGCTGGCCGTGGTTGGCCAACTCGCGGATTGTGTCGATGTTCAGGTCGACCACCACCGTCTCGACGCCGAAGCCGCGCAGAATCCGCGCGGCCGTCTGGCCCACCGGTCCGTAACCGACGATCACCGCCCGCGTCTTCGGAGCGCTCGACTCGCCATTCGCCGCGAGCCGTTCAGCCATCTCTTCATTCAAGCGCAGGCCGCCCGCTTCGGCGCGGCTCCCCAGCACCTTCCATAGTTTGGGGCGTGAACGGAGCCAGCCTTCCATCGGGCCGATCAAGCGGAAGATCAGCGGGTTGAGCGTGATCGAAATGATCGCCGTTGCCACGAGCAGGCTGCGGCCTTCCTCAGTCATCAACTTGTGATCAATCGCTTCGGTCGCCAGCAGGAACGAGAACTCTCCCACCTGAGCCAGTGCGATGCCAACGGTAAGGGCGTTGCGGAACGAGTAACGCAGCATCCAGACGATGCCAATCGCCGTGAGCGGCTTGGCCACCAGCACGATCGCCAGCAGCACGGCCAGATAGACGGGCTGATCTCGGATCACCGCCGGGTCGAACAACATGCCGACCGAAACGAAGAACACGACCGCGAAGGCGTCACGCATCGGCAAGGCGTCGGCCGCGGCCTGATGGCTCACCTCGGTTTGCCCCACGACCATGCCGGCGAGGAACGCCCCGAGGGCGATCGACACGCCCAAGTAGAACGCCCCCGTGGCGATAGCGAGCGCCAGCGCCAGCACGCACAGGGTAAACAGCTCGCGCGAGCGAGTACGAGCCACGAAGTTCAGCAGCGGCGGAATGAGCCGCTTGCCGGCGCCCAGCACCAGCGCCGCGAGCAGGCCGATCCGCAGCACCGCCATGCCGAGCGCCTTCGCAATCCCGCCGCCAGCCGCATGCTTCGCCGCTTCGCCCACGACTTCGCCGCCGTCGTTGAGAATGTCGGCCACCGCCGGCAGCACGACGAGCACGAGCACCGTGAAGATGTCTTCGACGAGCAACCAGCCGACCGCGATATGCCCCTGCGAAGTGTGGAGCACGTCGTTATCGGTAAGGACGCGAATCAGCACGACCGTGCTCGCCACCGAAATGGCGATGCCAATCACCACCGCCTCGGCCGCCGGCCAGCCGAGCGCGATCGCCCCTACAGCTCCGAGCGCGGTCGCCACCAAGATCTGTCCCACGGCGCCCGGAATGGCGATGTTCTTCACCGCGAGCAAGTCGCGCATGTCGAAGTGCAGCCCGACGCCGAACATCAGCAGCGCGACGCCAATTTCCGCGAACTGCAGCGCGATGGCGGGATCGCCCTCGATCCCCGGCGTGTGCGGCCCGAGCACGAATCCCGCGAGCAGATACCCCACGATCGGCGAGAGCTTCAGCTTCTGGGTCACGAGCCCAAACGCGAGGGCGACGATGAGACTGACCGACAGGCTAATCAGCAGGGCGTATTCTTCGTGCATCGATCCTGCAGTGGGGGTAGATGTTGCGGCGGGCGGTTAGCAGGGGCCCCCAGTGTAGCAGAAATCGGCCGAGTTTTGTTGCGATAAATTGCCGCACGCCAGCTTGGGGCGGTTCGTATCGTTAACATAGCGGCAGCCTGGCCGAATAAATTAGGTCGACGTAAGCCATTCCGTTTCCCCGCTATTGTTCTTTGTCGAGTTTCATGATGCCCAACCCCACCGGCCATTCATCGAAAGTGACGCTCGACTTGCTCGTCAACGGCGCTAAGCTTGGCTTGAGCCAAGTCTGCCCCGACGAACTTTTCTTGGAAAGCGCTTGCGAACCTGTCCCGCCGATGGATGGTCAGGTGGTCATCGGCATCGACGGCGTCACCAAGATTATGGACGTTTTCCTCCCCCACGGCATCACCGGGCGGCGGATTTCGTACTACTAAGCTTGCGTGACGAGCAGCCAGCACCCTCTCGCATCAATCGCATGTCCCAAGCTGCGCGATTAGCACGCCTCAAGCGTCTTTCTCACAGCCACAACACGGCCCTAACAATTTGTTACGGGCGGCGTTACCTGCGCGCCTTTCCGGAGGATGGCTTAGCTTGGCTTTACGTCGGAATTGCCTTGGTAGAAGTCGCTCGCTACGAAGAGGCGGAACAGGCTATTGCCCGCGCCATCAGTCTTTGCCCGACGGAGATGCGGCATCACCCTCTGTCGCACATGGGCCACCTATTTCGCGAGGCGGGGGACTACGATCAAGCCGCTGAGTGGTATCGTCGAGCGATCGCTGCGGGGCCCGATCTCCCGCATCATTACATCTTCCTCGGAGCCCTACTGGCTAAGCAAGGTCGATTCGCAGACGCTGAAGAAGCGCACCGCAACGCTATCGCCTGCCCCGAAGGCGAGCTAGACGAAGCCTACCTCAACCTTGGCTTCGTCCTCCGTGCCCGGGAACAGTTCGTTGAAGCCGCCGAGTGCTTTCGCGAAGCTCTTCGCCTTGATCCCGAGTACCGTGCCGCTCGACGGGCGCTTCATGATGTCGAGCGTTGCATTCGCTACAAGCACTGAGGCTGAAGCTGGGAGTTAGCCTCCGACCATTCTTCCTCCGTCCTCGCAGTAACTGACGCAGAACTGCAACTGACGCTGATAACTGAAACTTGCCATGTTGTTGGCCGCGCCCCTAGTTCTCGCCGGTATTGCCGCCTTCTTGCGCCACCACATGAAGAGCCAGTCCCAAGGTCTACTCGTCACTTCGCTGCAGTAGAGCCCACGCAGCAAGAGTCGCCCGGATTCTAGAATCGGCGACGCCGCTGGGAGTGCGTGCCGGACGACCACATCAGGAAACTCCCGACTGACAAACTCGCAGCCCGACCATTCGTCGCCTTGCCAGAAGGCTGATTGCAAACGCCGATTCAGGTCGGGGTCGTCCGTCATTGGTTCGACGATGTAGCTGTCCCAGAACATCTCCTCATGCTGGCAGTCGCTAAGCGATGCAATCCGCTCGCCATCACGGATAACGAACCACCCGAAATCGCGACCATAGTCGCTTTCGATAATCCGCAAGCGTCGCTCATGTGATTGGGAAAGAACCTTCATGCCCTGCTTTCGCGCGTCGCCGGAGGAGAACTGCCGTACTAACTGACACAGAACTGCAACTGCCACTCGCAACTGACTCAAGCCCCGCCGCTCGCAGCATCCACTAGTTTTAGCGGACCTTTCGCTTCAGGGGAAAGCGAATCGAGGTCACTACGCTGAGAATCGCCACCCGGCCGATTCCAGTAACTTGCGAACGCCGCCGTCCCCCTTCACAATGAACGGATCGCTTGGCGAATCCTTTTCAACATTGCGGAGCCTCTCCCGGTTATGAGCCAGAACAAGCGTCTCTCATCGCGTCGGTCGTTCTTCAAGCAAACTGTCGGCGCTGCCGGCGCCGCGGCGACTGGCGGCGGGTTGGTTCCCTACTTCCTCACTGCCTCGCGGGCTCAGGCGGCGACCGCGTCGAGCGACCGGCCGCTGATTGCCTGCATCGGCAACGGCGGGCAAGGGAATCACAACATGGGGCTGGCGATGAACTTTGCCGACGTCATCGCCGTGTGCGACGTCGATTCGGGACGCGCGGCCGCGGCGAAGCAGGCCTCCGGCGGCAAGGCCGACGTGTACGACGACTACCGCAAAGTTCTCGATCGCAAAGACGTGCAGGCGGTGAGCATCGGCACGCCCGATCACTGGCACACGAAGATCGCCATCGAAGCGATGAAGGCGGGCAAAGACGTCTACTGCGAGAAGCCGCTCACCCTCACGATCGACGAAGGCAAGAAAATTTGCCAGGTCGTGAAGGAGACTGGCGCCGTGTTCCAAGTCGGCACGCAACAGCGGAGCGACTTCGACCGGTTGTTCCTCCGGGCGGTGGCGATCATCCAGAGTGGCCGGCTCGGCAAGGTGAGCAAGGTCTCGTGCGCCATCAATTCGGCGGAAAGCTCGCCGCAGCTGCCAGTCATCGCGCCGCCGAAAGAACTCAACTGGGAACGCTGGCTCGGCCAAGCGCCGCTCGTCGACTACCGTTGGCAAGGAGGCAAAGACGCCGAGGGCGCCGACATTCCGTACAAGTCGCGCGGCCACTACGAGTTCCGCTGGTGGTACGAATACTCCGGCGGCAAGATGACCGACTGGGGCGCTCATCACGTCGACGTCGCTTGCTGGGCGCTCGGCCTCGACCAGACCGGTCCCAACTCGGTTCGCGTGGAACTTTGCGAACATCCCGTGCCGTTCGAGAAGGGCTATCCCACGCGCGACGACATGTACAACACGGCGACCGCGTTCCGCGTGGTGAACACGTTTGACGACGCGGGCGTCGAACTGACGATTCGCCACGATACCGACAACGGCGTCCTCTTCGAGGGGGACAAGGGCCGGCTCTTCGTCAGTCGCGGCAAGCTCGCTGGCAAGCCGGTCGAGGAACTCGCCGAGAACCCACTGCCAGTAGACGCACTGCGCAAGGCCTTCAAAGGTTCGGAACCAGTGAGCCATATGCAGAATTTCTTCGACTGCGTGCGCAGCCGCAAGGAACCGCAGTCCGACGTCTTCTCGCACCATCGTTCGCTGTCGAACTGCCACTTGGCGAACATCGCGCTGCGGCTCAATCGCGACCTCAAGTGGGATCCGGTGAAAGAAGCGATGATCGGCGACAACGAGGCCCAGTCGTTCGTCGCTCGCGAGCAGCGGAAGGGGTACGAGATCACGGTGTAGCACGGCTCAGGCACTGAGCCGAATCCAAGCCACCGGCTTTGCCGGTGGACGAAGTACCAGCTCGCTCTCTTGTTGCTGCGTCCACCGGCGGAGCCGGTGGCTTTTATCCAAGAAGCGGCGTTGATCCGACGCTTGGAGGCAGCGGCTGGCGAGAAAATCGACAGCGCGCTGCTGCTATCGCCAGGCGCGTGCGGTTCCCCCCCAGCGCCGCCGGCGGCGGTTTGTCCCCAGCTGCGCCCGCAGGTATACTCGGTTCCGTTCGTGAGGCGGACTTCCGCCAGCCTACCGCCGCGTGTGGAACATCGCGGCAACCTTCCCCGCAGATCGCGATCGCTAGGATCCTGCATTCGCCAGGCAGCCAGCGTTCAGCCAGCCGCGTCTCGCGATCTCAATTGGCGCACCCTTCCGCTTCACCCTCAGTCTCACACCCAGGATCGCTACTGAAATGAAAACCTCCACTCTGTTGGCTCGCGCTTTCGCCTGCGTGGCGGCGCTTGCCTCGCTCAACATTCTCGCTGCCGCCAGCCAGGCGCAGCAGCAACTTCTCGTCGCCGACCGGCTCAGCAACAGCGTCTTTCGCTACAGCGCCAGCGGCACGCTTCTCGGCACGGTGTTGACCGACAATGTCAACTTGCTCGGTCCCTCGGGCATCACTCTCTCGCCAGACCAAACGAAGCTGTTCGTGACGAGCACGGGCAACAACGTGGTCGTCCAGTACGACTACAGCGTCGCCACCGGCTTGGCGACGAACGGCTCGGTCTTCGCCGACGCGGCTGACGGGCTCTCCTTCCCGAGCTCAGTGAAGTACAGCCAAGATGGCTCGAAGGTCTACGTTTCGAACCTCGGCGGCACGGGCGTCGCTCAGTTCAATCTGAACGGCACGAGCGCAGGCGCCCCGATCAACGGCCTCATTGGCGGCGGCACGTACTTCCAATTCTCTGGATTGGAATACGCACCGAACGGCGAACTCCTCGTTGGCGCCTTCCAGAACTTCCCCGCGGGTAACGCTGGCGCCGTTGCAAAGTCGAACGTGCCGATCACCGGCCTCTCGGAATTCATCCCGGGCTCGGCATCGCTCAACGGCGCGTCGGGCCTGTTGGTCCGGGGCAACGACCTCTACGTCACCGGCATGTTCGCTGGCACGATTGGTCGCTACAACGTGCTCACCGGCGCCGTCGATCCCAGCTTCGGCGTCTCGGGCCTCGCGTTCCCCCAAGGATTGATCGCTTCGCCGGACGGCAACGGCTTCCTCGCCGGCATCTTGGGCGTTTCGAACGGCAGCGGGAACATCTCGCACTACGCCTACGATGGCACGCTGATCGGGACGTTCGCGCTCCCCGGCGGCGGCGGTTTCATCGAGCCGACCGCCTTCGCCACGGTGGCGATTCCCGAGCCGGCCACGCTTGGCATGTTGACCGTCGCGGTCGCTGCGCTAGGCTTAACGGTGCGTCGCCGGATGGCCTAACGCCATCGCCCTGCCCTGGCGGCATCAACTAGCCCTGGAGAATCGACAGTGCGGATGCGGATCGAATGCGTCGTTCCCGTTTGCCTGGCGGCGCTCGTCGGCTGGGGCGTGCTGCCAGCAGTTCACGCTGAAGTAACTCCGTACTTCGGCGGACCCGATGCTTCCAAACTGACGATGACGAATTCGAGCGCCGCCAGGAACCAGTTCCTGGCGGCGCTTTCGTCGTATGGCGTCGAAGACTTGGAAGACAACTCGGGAGCGAACCCGACGCTCACGTTCGGCGCGACCGGCGTCACGGCGACGACCGGTTTCCCGAACGGCGTCAATTCGCTTGTCACCTACTCCGTGAGCGGTCAGCGCTTCCTTTGGGATACCGAGGGCGTCGACGACTGGCTACAGTTTTCCGAGCCGGTGACGGCGTTCGGCAGCTACATCGTGCAGGGAGGCGACGGCTCCTCGGCGCCGCCCGTATCCGCTCCTGCCAATCGGCTGACTTTCACGCTGCAGAACACCGCGCTCGGCACGTCCAAGGAAGTGGTCATTCACGACCTCGGCCCCGACTGGCCCTTTTACAATGTGATCTTCGTCGGCGTCACCGACACTCAGCCGTTTGATCGCATCTCGTTCCACGAGTCGTACGACTACGACGGGCTGCTCTGGGACGATCTCGTTGCTGGGCAGTTGAAGCAGCCAATTCCCGGCGACTTCAATGGCGATGATCTCGTCGACGCCGCGGACCTCGGCATCTGGTACGAAAGCTTCGGATCGAGTGGGATGCCCGCGAACACGCTTGGCGACGCGAACGGCGACGGCATTGCCGATGGCGCGGACTTCCTCGTGTGGCAGCGGAACTACAACGCGCCGGCCGCGCCTGCAGCGGTTGCGGCCGCTGCCGTACCGGAGCCGACTGGGCTCTGTCTGCTACTCGCCGGGCTCAGCATTGCGAGGGCCTTCCGCCGTGCGTAAGCCCGCCGGATTTACGTTGGTCGAACTGCTGGTGGTGATCGCCATCATCGGCGCCCTCATCGCCCTGCTCCTCCCCGCCGTGCAAAGCGCCCGCGAGAGCGCTCGCCGCGCGCAGTGCCTCAACAACCTCAAGCAAACCAGCCTCGCGCTGCAGAATCATCACGCGGCCAAAAACGCCTTCCCCTCGGCTGCGATGTCGAAGTCTTACCCGCCGGACGAGCGACATCCCCATAGCTTCTACCGCTGGTCGGCGCTCGCCCAGTTGTTGCCGTACATGGAGCAGCAGTCGCTCCACAACCTGCTCGACCTTTCGTTGCCGCTCTACATGCCCGGCGGCGGGTATCCGATCTCGACGCCGAACAAGCCGGCCGTCGTGCAGATGCTGCCGGTGTTCCTCTGCCCTAGTGACTTGCAGGAGCGCGTGAAGCCGGAGACGGGGCCGACGAACTACGCCGTTTGCGGCGGATCGGGCGCCGGGGGGGGCACGCCGTTCGATACCGACGGCGTTTTCTACGTCAATTCGGCGACGACCTTCGGCGACATCACCGACGGCTCGTCGAACACGATGGCGGTTTCGGAAAGCCTCATCGGCGCCGACACGGTGCTTGATGGCCAGGGCGCCTACAACGGCGCCACGCCCGAGCGGAGCTACAAGTTCGTCCTTTCGTTCGCGGGGCCGACCGATCTCTCCGACTTCAAATGCAACGGCTCGATGAACTTCAACTCGTCGGCGAGCACCGGCAACGATCCCCGCGGCTTCGCGTGGGCGAGCGGCGAGTATCGCAGCGCCACGTACAACCATTACTACCCGCCGAACTCCCAGCAGTTCGATTGCGCCGCCTCCGCGACGAGCGACCCGACGCCGCCTCCCGCGCAGCCTATTCTCTACTCGGCCTACGGCTGGCGTGCCGCCCGCAGCGCCCACCCCGGCGGCGTGAGCGGCTCGACCGCCGACGGCGCCTGCCGGTTCTACAACGACGGCGTCGACCCCGTTGTGTGGAAAGCCTTGGCCACTCGCGCGAGCGATGAAGTCGCTGCGGAGTAAAGCCAGTGGGTTGATTTCTCCCCGTCAATAAGAAGAGCGACCTGCAGCCGTAGCCGTAGATCGCTCAGTGGGGGGCGAAATCACGAATCGGTCTTCAGGATGATTGCCGGCACGCTTACTTCATCGCGAACTGGCGTTGCTCCCACTGGTGCGGGAACTCGCTCGGCGACATCATCGCCAGTTGGTGGAGTTGCTTGATCGCCCGCACCGCGTCGACGCGGCTGGTGAAGTCGAGGCTGCGGTCGGCGGTGACGCGAGCCTTCAGCACGCCCAGTTCCGTCGCCAAGGCGGAGCGGTAAACGTCGCTCGACGGATGCTCGGGCGACCAGTTGCGAAGCAGCGAGCTGACCGTCGCGACCGAACCGGCGTAGCGAGCTTGCGTCAATGCGGTCGGCCAGGCCCCGGCGCCCCGTTGCACGGATTCATATAGCTTGAGGGCGGCAGCTAACTCGGCGTTCGCGTCGGCTTGCTGCTTCGCGCGATTCGCGTCGGCCTTCTGCTCGCGGTTCTCGGTTTCCATCCGCTTCACGTCGTTGCGGTAGGTCGCGCGGTTGTATTGGATTTGGTCCTGGGCTGCGGTGACGCGAGTCCAGGTTTCGGCGGCGTCGGCTTCGTCCTTCAGGAACTGGCCATTGGCTCGGACGAGTTCCGAGGCGCCGGCGAGGTGGTCGCCGAGCACGGTGCTGCGGTGATCGTAGGCAATGGTTTGGGCAGAGGCGTGTTGCTGGAGACCGACGGCGGCGAACGTGGCGACGGCGGCGAGCGTGATGACGGCTGTGCGTGGCATGACATGGTTCCCTTACTCGGCTACTCATCCGGCTGCAGGCGGCGCCGGTTGATTGTGCGAGGAGGTGAACGCAAGCGCGGCGCCAATTCATTTCGCGGTGCGAATGGCGCTCTTCATGCAGTCAGTTGACTGCATCAATCGCGGGGAATCATGCGAATCTGCAGAATCTTTCGGCGAGCGCGTAACATCCGCGTTTGAGCGCGGGAATCCGTTTGACGACGACGGTTTTGCATTTTGGGACGAGCTATGGATCGCCGTCGGCAACCGCATCCCTAGCCCCGGGCTCCGCCCGGGGGTCGCGCTCCATTCCGGTAAGCATCGCCCCGCGTTGCGCCACCCCCGGGCGGAGCCCGGGGTTAGAACGCTAAGGCGCTGGCTCGTCGGTGCCGCGCGTCACCTTGCCGTGCAGCACGCCATCATCGTCGAACCAGAGAGGGTCGATTGCTAGGAACCGCCGCCAGTTGATCTCGCCGTCGTGCTTCTGGTGGTAGATCATCCACAGCTTCCCTTCGGGCGTCGCGACGACGCAGTGGTGGCCGGGCCCGAAGAGTGTTTCGCTTTGCGAGACGATCGGGTTCTTCGCGTACTTTTCGAACGGCCCGAGCGGCGATTTCGACGTGGCGTAGCCAATGGCGTAGTGGCGGGAGTCGGCGCCGCTGCCGGAGAACATCAGGTAGTACCGCCCGTCATGCTTGAGCACGAACGGCCCTTCGGTGACGTGGCCCGACGCCATTTCCCACGGCTCGGTCGGCTGGATGAGCAGCACGCGTTCGCCCTCGGGCGTGACGGGATCGCTCATCTGCTGGCCGTAGATCTTGAAACCGTCGAGGATCTCGACGTAGTAGAGGTACAGCTGCCCGTCGTCGTCCTGGAACAAGTGGGCGTCGATTGAACCGGGGGCGAGCACCGCCTTATCGACGAACGGCCCGCGCGGGCTGTCGGCCACGGCGACGCCGATTTGCTTCCGCGCGCCACCCTCGTCGTGGGCGGGGTCGTTGTCGGTGTAGTAGAGGTAGAACTTGCCGTCGCCGCGGACGTTGTGGAAGACGTCGGGCGCCCACGCCCCGCCGCGAGGGTCGTCGAACGCGCTCCCCTTGTTTTTCCAGTGAACGAGGTCTTGCGACGTGAGGACGTCGTAGCCGCGGCCGTGCGTCGTCGCGTAGAGGTAGTAGGTATCGTCGACGCGGATCACGTGCGGATCGGCAGGATTACCGGTGGTGACGATCGGGTTTTTGTAAGTGGGGGGTGCCGACTCATCGGCGACTGCTTGAGCGGCTGCGAGCAACCCCACCGCGAGCGATGCCGCAAGCAGGATTTTGTGGGAGGCGTCTCCGACGCCGAGTACAGATCGCCTGCTGAAGCAACTTAATTGGCAACGCGAAATCGGCGTCGGAGACGCCTCCCACAATCGATCGCTCTTGGAACCGCTGAGGGCTGGGTATTCATCGGTCTTCATCGGGCGTTTATCCTTGATAGCTGCGCAGCGCATTGATCAACTGCGCCACGTCGTCATGGCTGTTGTAGGCGTGCGGGCTAACGCGAATCCGCCCGGCACGGGTGGCGAGGGCCACGCGCTGCTCGAGGCAGTGCCGCCGCACGGCGAGCAGGTCGGCGCCGGGGAACTCGAACGAAACGATGCCGCTGCGCTGTTCCCCCGCACGCGGCGAGATCACCCGCATGCCGAGCTGCTGTAGTTCGCTTACCAGATGATCGCTGATCTCGAGCACCGACGCGGCGACGCGGTCGATGCCGAGCGACTGCAGCAAGTCCAGGCTCGCCCCCAGCCCGAGCATGCCGGGAACGTTGAGCGAACCTCCCTCGTATCGTGAGGCGTCTTGCTTCAGCTTCAACTCGATGTGGGCGTAATCCTGGGCGTGGACGACGCTGTGGGCGCCGACGGCGATGGGGGTCAGCAGCGGCAGGCGGTCGCGGCGGATGTAGGCAATGCCGGCGCCTTCGGGGCCGAGCATCCACTTGTGCCCGTCGGCGGCGAGGAAGTCGATTGGCGTTTGGCTCACATCGAGCGGGAAGGCGCCAAGGCCTTGGATTGCATCGACGAACAGCAGCGTCCCCTTCCGGGCGGCGACCTCGGCGATGGCGTTAAGATCGCGGCGGCAACCGTTCGAGAAGGCGACCCAGCTGACGGTGATGATTCGCGTTCGCTCGTCGCAGTGAGCGGCGAGTTGGTCGTAGTCGACGACGCCGTCGGCAGTCGGCACGCGGCGGGTTTCGACGCCGTGGTCGGCGAGGTTCATCCAGGGGTAGAGATTCGACGGATACTCGTCGGCGAGCGTTACGACGTTATCGCCGGCGCGCCAATCGAGCCCCTCGGCGACGAGGTTGATGCCGGCCGTCGTGTTGGGGACGAGCGCGATCTCCGCCGGCGTGGCGCCGATGAGCGTCGCCGCCGATTGGCGGACTTGCTTCAGCTGCCGGGCCCACTCGGGCCACATCGTATCGCCTTCGTGGAGCGACTGATCGATCCAAGTGCGCATCGCCGCGGCGGCAGGCGCCGTCACGGGGGCGACGGCGGCGTGGTCGAAGTAGGCCCAGTTTTGGGCCACGGGCATCGCCGCGCGAAGTTCGTTGCGTACCGCCTCAATCTCGCCGTTCACGCCCAATCTCCGGTTTATGCGGCTGTGCTAGAATCTATGAATGCACGGCCTTGCCAAAAAATCTGTGGGAGGGGTCTCCGACCCCGAAGCGGCGCTGAACTGTCACGACCGTATGTGGCGGTGACCTATTTCGGCGTCGGAGACGCCTCCCACAAAATTCTGATCGCTTCCTGCAAAAGTTTATCGTAGCCGTTTAACGCCTCGTTCGTGAGTCCGACCATGCGGAAGCCCACCGCCAGCACTCTGAAAAACGCCTGTTTTCTGCGGGTTTTTGCGATTGTCGCGCTGCTCTGCCTGGGGCGATCAGAGGCGATCGCGCAGTCCCCTGCCCCAATCGAGCAGGAGTATGCCGCCAAGCGCGCGAAGATGGTCGCCGAGGAAATCGAAGCGGCTGGCGTCAAAGATCCGCGCGTCTTGAAGGCGATGCAGGCGACGCCGCGGCATCAGTTCATGCCAGCCGCGTATCGACCCTACGCCTATCTCGACGGGGCGCTGCCGATTGGGGATCGGCAGACGATCTCGCCGCCGTTCGTCGTCGCCTACATGACCGAGCAACTGCGGCCCAAGTCGACCGACCGCGTGCTCGAAATCGGCACCGGCAGCGGCTATCAGGCGGCGGTGCTCAGCCCGCTCGTGAAAGACGTCTACACGATCGAGATCGTCGAACCGCTTGGCAAACGGGCGAAGCGAGCGCTTGAGCGACTTAAGTACGACAACGTCCATGTCCGCGTGGGCGATGGTTTCAAGGGTTGGCCCGAGGCGGCGCCGTTCGACAAGATCATCGTCACCTGCTCGCCGGAGAGCGTGCCGCAGCCGCTCGTCGATCAGCTGCGCGAGGGGGGCGAGATGATCATCCCCGTCGGCGAGCGCTATCAGCAGAACCTCGTGCGAATGACGAAGCGAGACGGCAAGCTGGAGAGCGAACCACTGCAGGCGACCCTGTTCGTGCCGATGACCGGCGCCGCCGAAGATTCGCGAAAGGTGCAGCCCGATCCGCTCCACCCGACCGTTCGCAACGGCGGCTTTGAGAAGGTCGTTGGCAAAACGAGCGACCCGGTCGGCTGGCACTACTTGCGGCAGGCGACGACCGTGGATGGTTCGGCTGGCGAGCCAGCTCCCGAAGGCAAGCGGTGGATGCGGTTCACCAACAGCGAGCCAGGGCTCATCAGCCAGGCGCTTCAGGGGACGGCGATCGACGGCCGGAAGGTGAGCCAAATCGAGGTGAGTTGCCAGGTCGCCGCCAAGGGGATTACGGCCGCCGCTGGCGAGCATCCGGGCGTGATCGTCAATTTTTACGACGAGCGGCGGGCGGTAATCGACATGATCGAGCTCGGACCATGGACAGGAACATTTGCGTGGCGGAACGAACAGCGAACGTTCCGCGTGCCGCTCGCAGCGCGCGAGGCGATCGTTCGCATCGGCCTCAATGGCGCGACTGGGCAACTCGATCTCGATGACCTCGAATTGCGCGCGGTGCAGGCCGGCAAATAGGCTAGCGGAGGGCCGTTGGCGCCGGTCGTAACGACCGTGACGCCAGCATGGGATCAATACCCCTATCGCCCAATATTAGCTGGATTTCCTAATCGCCAGAACCGGTTAATTCTTCGCAAGTTCCTTGAATTACACCCCCCCGCTGCTATGTTACCGATGTGTCGGTCGAGTGCGGTTATCCGCTCGGCGTCTTGCCGTCGACCAGGCAGGGATCGTTGCCCAATTTGAAATGATCCAAAAATTCAAGGTCCTCAGGGGGAATGAAGAGATGAGATTCGGCAACACTAAGCTGGTCGCGGTGGCGGTCGTTGCGGCAGGGATGGTCGCGGTTGCTGCTGGCGAAGCCTCGGCTCGTTCGCGCGGCAGCTATGGTTCCAGCGGAAGCTACGCCTCGAGCGGCAGCTACGCGTCGTCGGGCAGCTATGCCTCAAGCGGCAGCTACGGCGGCAGCTATGCCACCTACAGCGCTTACAGCAGCTCGGGCAGCTACGGCTCCTCGTCGGGCAGCTACGCCAGCTACAGCAGCAGCGGTTCATCCGGCAGCTACGGCCGTCCGGGCTTGTTCTCGCGTTGGCACGCCCGCAAGGCTGCCCGCTACTCGTCCTCGGGCAGCTACGGCTCCTCGTCGGGCAGCTACGCCAGCTACAGCAGCTCGGGTAGCTACGGCTCGTCGTCGGGCAGCAGCGGTTCGTACGGCGGCGCCGTTTACGAGTCGTACCCCGCCGAAGGCGAAGTGACCTCGCCGGAAGTTCCGGTTGAAGCCACCCCCGCCACCCCGAGCGCCTCGGCCACCGAAGCGACGATCTTCGTCAACCTGCCGGCCGACGCCAAGGTCTTCGTCAACGACCTGGCCACCAGCAGCACTGGCGCCGAGCGTCACTACGTGTCGCGCGGCCTGAAGCCGGGTCGTTCGTACTCCTACAAGCTCCGTGTTCACTTCGAACGCGATGGCAAGCCGATGACCGAAGACAAGGTCGTCCGTCTGACCGCCGGCGAGAACGTCCAGCTGGCTTTCGGCGGTGCCGATAGCAGCGACAAGACCGCCCAGACCGAGCTGAAGCTCAACGTCCCGGCCGGAGCCAAGGTCACCTTGGCTGGCGCCCCGACGGAGCAAACCGGCGAAGTCCGCAGCTACACGACCAACAGCCTGAACGCCGGCCAGATGTGGAACGGTTACACCGTCCGCGTCGAGCTCGAGCAAGACGGCAAGACCTTGGTCGAAGAGAAGACCCTCGACATCGAGGGTGGCAAGACCTACGAGCTCGCCTTCGAGCTCGCTGGGAACGCCCTGAAGGTGGCGGCTAACTAAGTTCGCCATTTTTCGCTCTTGACGCAGTTTTACCCCCGCATCGGCGTTGACCGATGCGGGGGTTTTTCGTTTGCTACACACATACGGAACTGCAGCCTTTTTTAGCCCCGGGCTTCGCCCGGGGGTGGCGCACCAGTCGACGAGCCAACTCGTCGCGGCGAACAACCCCCGGGCGAAGCCCGGGGCTAGAAATACGGTCTGGAACGCCCTCAACGGGGCGTCGCACCTGTGGCATTCATGAGTAAGCAACGTCCTGAAACTCCCCCTCAGCCGGCGGCAGGCGAGAAAAAGCCTGCGCCCGCCCCTGCGCCCGAGGCCAAGCCGAAGCCGGCCAAACCTGCGAAGCCAAAGACTCCGTCGCCGTGGCCGTGGGGGCCGTTCGCGCGGGTGCTGGTGAGCATGCTGGTGGCGTTTCACTTGGTCGCCGTGTTCGTCTCGCCGTGGCATCTGCAGCTGAGTTCGTCGGTGGTGCCGATGATCGAGCCGGGCGGCACGCCGCTGAACGCTCAGGGGCAGCCGATTCCGCTGGAGCAACTCGACCCGCAGCAATACCCGCCGCAGTTGCCGGTGATTCCGATCGCGCTGGCTAAATACCTCCATCACTACGCGAACTTGGTGTTCGTCAACCACGGCTACAACTTCTTCTCGCCCGATCCGACGGCGAGCCATCTGATCAAGTACGAGGTCTACAACGCCGCCAACGAAAAGATCGCTGAAGGGCGCTTCCCCGATCGGCGCGAGCAGTGGCCGCGGCTATTTTATCACCGGCACATGATGCTGGTGGAGCAGTCGCGCGATCAGGCGACCGCCGGTATGGGGTGGGAGAACAAAATCGCCGAGTACCTGATCAAGAAGCATGACGGCGAGTGGGCGAAGCTGACCATGTTTCGGCATCACCTGCTGACGCCGCAGCAAGTGAAAGACGGCATGCGGATTGACGCCCCGTCGACCTACGAAAATCTCGGCGAGTTTCAGCATCGGCTCCCCCCCCGTCCCTCGGAACCAGCTCCCGCAGGAGGGACGCCATGACGACGCTCGTCGCTTCGACTCGCAACTATTTCGCCGAGCTTTGGCGGGCGTGGAACAACTTTTGGTTCACGCCGACCGATCCGGCGACGCTCGCGCTCATCCGGCTGCTGGCCGGCGGGATGATGTTGTACACCCACTTCATCTGGTCGTTCGACTTGGCGGGGTTCATCGGCCGCGACGGCTACACGCCGGTCGAGATGCTCAAAAGCATGCCGGGCCGCGAGGTGACGGTGTGGAGCATCTTCGATTGGATCGGCCCCAACTGGCTGCTGTGGACGGTGCACATTCTGGCGCTGTGCGTATTCGCGTGCCTGTTCCTGGGGCTCTTTTCGCGGGTGTCGGCGGTGCTCGCCTACTTGCTCGCGGTGTCGTACGTTCATCGCGTCACCCCCGGCGCGTTTTACGGGCTCGACAAAGCCAACTGCATGATGGCGATGTACCTCATGCTCGGACCGTGCGGGGCGCGCTACTCGCTCGATCGGCTCTGGCGGCTGCGACGTGGCGATGCGAGCGAACCGGCGCCGAGCACTGCGGCGAACGTTGCAATCCGGCTGCTGCAGTTGCATCTGTGCGTCGTTTACTTCTTCTCTGCCTTGGCGAAGATCGAAGGCAACACCTGGCGCGTCGGCACGGCGATGTGGTGGGCCGCGGCGAACTACGAGTACCAATCGCTGCCGCTCACCTGGATGGCTGATTGGCCATTCCTGATTGCGTTCTTCACCCACCTGACCGTCTTCTGGGAACTCTCGTACGCCTTCCTGGTGTGGAACCGGTTCACCCGGCCGTGGATGATTTGGACAGCCGTGGCGGTGCATGGCGGCATCGCGATGTTCATGGGGATGATCACCTTCGGACTGGCGATGATTTTTGCGAATTTCTCGTTCCTCAAGCCGGAGACGGTGCGGCGGTGGGTCGATCCGGTGGCGAGTCGAGTCTCGCTAGCGCTGGTTGGGAAGAGGGTGGGCTAAGAAGCAAGCGGCGGGGACCGCGGGGATGAACGCCGCGGCTCGCTGGAAGCGATTGCGAAGTGGCGTTGCGACAACGAGAATGGGGTTTGACTCCGCTCCATCCCCCCTGCCCTGGAACTACCGCGCATGGCCCGTCGCGCCGTTTACACTGGCTCGTTCGACCCCATTTCCCTGGGGCACCTGAACGTCATTGAGCGGAGCAGCCGGCTCGTCGACGAGTTGATCGTCGGCGTCGGTCACAACATCGACAAGCAGTCGCTCTTCACGGCTCAAGAACGCGTCGATTTGATCAAGCTTGCGACGCGGCATCTGGCGAACGTCGAAGTGAAGATGTTCTCAGGACTGGCCGTCCGCTTCGTCCGCGAATGCGGCTCACGGGTAATCGTCCGCGGCGTCCGCTCGCTGGGCGACATCGAGTCGGAGTTTACGATGACGCTCGCGAACCGACAGCTCGACTCCGACATCGAGACCGTTTTTCTGATGGCTGACGATCAGTTTTCGCACGTGTCGAGTTCGCTCATCAAGCAGATCGCGTCGCTCGCGGGGGACGAGGAATTGGCGCGGTTCGTACCGAGCGTGATCATTCCGCATTTGCGGGCGAAAATCGGCTGATCGATTTGGTGGCCATAAAGCCGCGACCGATGGTCGCGGTGGCAGCGCGAACTGGCAACGCCGATCGTGGGGATCGCGACCACCGGTCGCGGCTTTGTGGGGGCGTGTTACCGCACCGAAGTGCGGCTGTCGCGGCGGTAGCCGCGCGGGGTTTGGCCTGTTTGGCGTTTGAACGCCACCGACAGATATTCCGCGTGCGGGAACCCCGTACGGGTGGCGATTTCCGCCAGCGTGAGGTCGGTCTCACGGAGCAATCGCGAAGTTCGCTCAATGCGGATCCGCATGATCTCGGCGTGCGGCGTGCGGCCGATGAGCTTCTGAAAGCGGTGCTCCAGCATCCGCCGCGAGAGAGGCACGACGCGGAGGACGTCGCCGACTGAGATGCCGTCGCAGGCATGCTCGCGAATGAACCGCAGGGCCGCGACGACGTCGAGGTCATCGACCGCATAGACGTCGCTCGATTGCCGCTGTGCCACCCCGCGGGGTGGAATGAGGATCGCCTCGCCAACGATCCGCTCGCCGCTCATCATCCTATCGAGGAGTTTAGCGGCCTCGTAGCCGGCGCGGTGAGTATCGGGAATGACGCTGGAGAGCGGCGGCGTGCAAAGCCGGCAGAGGCGGGCGTCGTCGTCGACGCCGATCACCGCCACCTGCTCCGGCACCGCGATGTCGAGTTCGCGGCAGACGTCGAGTAGTTGCTGACCGCCAAAATCGTAGCAGGCCATCACGCCAATCGGCTTCGGCAACTTGCGGACCCACGCGATCAGCCGTCGACGCTCGCGAGCCCACGAGAAGCCCTTCTCCACGCGCGAGGCGGCGCGGAAGACCTGGCAGTTGCAACCGCTCTGTCGCGCGAAATCAGTGAAGTGGTCCTCACGCCACTGTGACCAGTTGAAGACTGGCTCGCCGTAGAAGGCGAGTTCCCGGAAGCCGCGCTCAATGAGGTGCGAGGCGGCGAGGCGCGCGATTTCGCGGTCGTTCGTTTCGACCCACGGCAGGTGAGGAACGCTGCGGGCGGCGCTGACGTCGACGGCGGGCAGGCCCGAACGCTTCACCGCGGCGGCGATCGCCTCAGTCTCGATGCGGGCGATAATGCCGTCGCCTTGCCAGTTGCTGAACCACGCCGGCGGCTTCGCGCCACGCTGTTGCTCGCCGATGTAGATCGACCAGAGTTCATGCTCGCGCTGGTAGGCGATGATGCCGTCGAGCAATCCGCGCGAATAGGCATTCGACGTTTCCAACAGCAGGGCGACGGAGCGTCGTTTGCGCATCGAATCAGCCAAAACACGCGGCGAGTTGGTGAACGTTAAGGTCGAGGGCAAGCGCGTGCGACTCCGTGGATGCGAGCCGCCCTGTAGTGGGCGGCCCTAGCTTCCGAATCCGGCGGGCAAAGTTGCATTTTCTGCCGGCGGATGCGAGTCTACAGCGCTCTCTCCTAGTCTAATCGCGAAAGTGAAAGATCGAAGCTCTTCTGCGCTATTTCTCATTCTGGCTTGCGAAACCGGCAGTTAGTATCGATATTTTGGGGACTTCTATACTCCTCGCGGCGATGGGCCGCAAACTCTCTCTTGGACTGAAAAAGGGGCGGCGACATGGCAACCCGAAGACCAGTGCGCGTAGCGATGGTCGGTCTCGGATTCGGGGCCGAATTCTTACCGATCTACAAGAAGCATCCGGACGCGGAAGTGGCCGCCGTCTGCCGCCGCGACGTGGCGGCGATGAACACGCTGGCCGACGCGCTCGAGATCAATAAGCGATACGCGAAGTTCGAAGAAGTTCTCGCCGATCCGGAGATCGACTTCGTCCATATCAACAGCCCCATCCCCGATCATGCGTGGATGAGCATGGAGGCCCTGAAGGCCGGCAAGCACGTCATGTGCACCGTGCCGATGGCCACCAACATTGCCGACTGCGAAAAGATCTGCCAGTTGGTCGCCGACACCGGCCTGAAGTACATGATGGCCGAGACCGTGGTCTACAGCCGCGAGTTCTTGTTCATCAAAGAACTTTACCAAAAGGGCGAGCTCGGCGAGATCCAGTACATGCAGGCCTCGCATCCGCAAGATATGGACGGCTGGCCCGATTACTGGGAACGGATGATTCCGATGCACTACGCGACGCACGTCGTCAGTCCGGTGCTCGGTCTCGTCGACGGTCGCGCCGAGTACGTCTCGTGTTTCGGCTCAGGCCGGGTGCGCGATGACATCCGCGAGAAGTCGGGGAACTCGTTCGCCGTCGAGTCGTGCCACATCAAGATCGCCGAGAGCGACGTGAGCGCTCACATTTGGCGGTTCCTGTACGACACGGCCCGCCAATATCGTGAAAGCTTCGACGTTTACGGCACGAAAAAGTCGTTCGAGTGGTCGCTCGTCGAGAACGAACCGCACGTCCTGCACACGGCCAAGAAGCCGGAGCCGGAGATTGCCGAGAAGGTGGAAGTCCCCGACTACGCCCATCTGCTGCCGGCGGAAATTCAGAAGTTCACCAAGTCGATCGAAGACGCCGACCATCTTTCCTTCCTGCAAGGGGGCGGTCACGGCGGTTCGCATCCGCATTTGGTGAACGAGTTCGTCCGCGCCTTGGTCGACGACCGCGATCCATGGCCGAACGCCGTGACCAGCGCTAACTGGACCTGCGTCGGCATTCTGGCCCACGAATCGGCCGTGGCCGGCGGGGCGATCAAGCATTTGCCCGAGTTCACCCGCACGCGATAGTTCAAATGCCGCCCCGCTGCGTCGGGGCGGCGTTTCATTCCTTTCCGCGATGCGGGAAGGTGCGCCTCTCAAGGAACTTCTGCGATGATGAAGCTTTCTCGCGCGTGCTGCGCGCTCTTGTCGTTCGTTGCTCTGACCTCGCTCGCGACGGCCCACGAAGGCCATGCAGGGCACGACAAGTTCGTGAAGCACTCCTTCAAGAAGGAGCAACTCTCGAAGGAGTTTTACGGCGAGGGCGCCAACTTCGGCGACTTCAATCATGACGGCGTCAACGACATCGTGTCCGGGCCCTACTGGTACGAAGGGCCGAAGTTTCTCAAGCGGCACGAATACTACCCGGCCAAGCCGTTCGACATCGCTGGTTACTCCGAGAACTTCTTCGCATTCACGCACGATTTCAACGGCGATGGTTGGGACGACATTCTGATCATCGGCTTCCCCGGTGCGGAAACGTCGTGGTTCGAAAATCCGCAAGGGAAAGAAGGCCCCTGGAAGCGGCACATTGCCCTCGCGGTGACCGACAACGAATCGCCGACCTTCACCGACGTCACCGGCGACGGCGTGCCCGATCTTGTCTGCATGAGCGGCGGACAAATTGGCTATGCCGAGATTCCGCAGGATCCGACCCAACTCTGGAAGTTCCATCCCGTCTCGCCAGTGCGCGGGTATCAGCGGTTCACGCACGGCATCGGCGTCGGCGACGTCAACGGCGATGGCCGCCTCGACCTGCTCGAACAAAACGGCTGGTGGGAGCAACCCGAGAAGGTGACCGACGAGCCGTGGGCGTTCCACGAGGTGAAGTTCAGCGAGCCGGGCGGTTCGCACATGTTCGCCTACGACTTCGACGGCGATGGCGACAACGACGTTCTCACCGCGAAGGCGGCTCACTCGTACGGCCTCGCCTGGTTTGAGCAGGTGAAGAACGGCGACAAGATCGAGTTCATCGAACACAAGATCATGGGCGAGAAGCCCGAGGAAAACGACTACGGCGTCGCCTTCTCGCAACTCCACGCGGTCGACCTCGTCGACATGGACGGCGACGGCGTGCTCGACATCGTCACCGGCAAGCGGTGGTGGGCTCATGCGGAGCATGACCCCGGCTCGCTGGAGCCGGCGGTGCTGTACTGGTTCCAAACGGTGCGCGACAACGGTTCAGCCCGCTTCGTGCCGCATGAAATCGACAACAACTCGGGCGTCGGCACGCAGGTCGTCGCGCGCGACATCAACGGCGACAAACTGCCCGATGTCGTCGTCGGCAGTAAGAAGGGGACGTTCGTCCTGACGCACAAGGCGGAAGAAGTCGACGAAGCGAAGTGGAACGAATCGCAGCCGAAGCTGCGCGACGGCGTCGAGAAGCCGACGCTGCCCGAGCACGCTGCCGACAAGAAAGCGGAAACGGCGGCCAATCCCGATGGCTTTCCCGCGACGGCAGCCGACGGCCGGCGGTTAAATCTCGACTTTGAAAAAGGCGACCTGAGCGACTGGACCGCCACCGGTACCGCGTTCGCGGAGCTTCCGGTCGAAGGCGATACGGTCGGTAAGCGGTTGGTCGATCAGACGAGCGGCCAGAAGGGGCAGTATTGGATCGGCACCTACGAGCGCAAGGGCGACGGTCCCCAGGGAGAGTTGACCAGTATTCCGTTCAAGGTGACGCACCCCTACGCCAGCTTTCTGGTTGGCGGCGGTTCCGGCAAAGCGCTCGGCGCGCAGATCGTCGACAAGCAATCAGGCGAGGTCATCTTTCACGCCAGCGGGCGGATGACTGAACTGATGTCGCAAGCCGCGGCCGATTTGTCGAAACATCTCGGCAAGGAGGTCTTCATTCGCTTGATTGATCACGGTAGCGCTGGTTGGGGACACGTTAATTTCGACCACTTCCGCTTTCACGATGAGAAGCCGGCGATCGCGAATCAACCGGTCGGCGAATTGACGGACGACCTCTATCCCTACGCTGGTCTTTCCGGCGAAGAGGCGGTTGCGGCCATGAAGCTACCGGCGGGGTTCAAGGCGATTCTCTCCGCCCAAGAACCCGACGTGAAGCAGCCGATCGCGATGGCGCTCGACGACCGCGGCCGGTTGTGGGTCGCCGAGGCGTACGAGTACCCGATTCGCGCTCCGGAAGGCAAAGGGACCGACCGCATCCTCATCTTCGAAGACTCGGATGGCGACGGAAAGTTCGACTCGCACAAGGTCTTCGCCGACAACCTGAACTTGGTGAGCGGCATCGAGCTTGGCTTCGGCGGCGTCTGGGTCGGCGCGGCCCCTTATCTGTTGTTCATTCCCGATCGCAACGGCGACGACGTGCCGGACGGCAAGCCGGAGATTTTGCTCGACGGCTGGGCGTATCAAGACACGCACGAGACGCTAAACACGTTTATCTGGGGGCCGGACGGCTGGCTCTATGGCTGCCACGGCGTGTTCACCCACTCGCGCATCGGCAAGCCGGGAACGCCGGACGACAAGCGGATTCCGCTAAACGGCGCCATCTGGCGATACCATCCTACGCAGCACGTCTTCGAAATCTTCACCGAAGGGACGAGTAATCCGTGGGGAGTCGACTTCGACGACAACGGCCAGGCGTTCACCACCGCCTGCGTCATCCCTCACCTCTACTACAACATTCCGGGCGCACGCTACCAACGTCAGGCGGGAACGCACTTCAATCCGTTCACCTATGCCGACATCCAGACAATTGCCGACCATCGCCACTATCTCGGCGAGAATCCCCACGGCGGCAACGGCAAGTCGGGCGACGCCGGCGGCGGACATGCCCACTCCGGCGCGATGATTTACCTCGGCGGTGCGTGGCCCGAGGAATATCGCGGTCGCATCTTCATGAACAACATTCACGGGCAGCGGCTCAACACCGACATCTTGAAGCCGCAAGGCTCAGGCTTCATTGGCAGCCACGGGCCCGACTTCCTGCTGACGGGCGACTTGGCGTCGCAGATTCTCAACTTCCGCTACGGGCCAGACGGGAACTGCTTCCTGATCGACTGGTACGATACGAACGCCTGCCATCACAACAACGTCGAAGGGCACGATCGCAGCAACGGCCGCATTTACAAGATCGTCTACGGCGAGAAGAAGGCGGGGAAGGTTGATCTCGGCAAGCTGAGCGACGTCGAACTGGCGAAGCTCGCTCTCGACAAGAACGATTGGTATGTCCGCCACTCTCGCCGCATCCTGCAAGAACGGGCCGCCGCGGGAAAGCTAAGCGTTGACGCACGAAATGAACTCGTTTCAATCGCCAAGAACAATGCCGATTCGAGCCGCGTGCAACGGGCGATGTGGGCCCTGCACGTCACCGGCGGCATTCCGTCCGACCTCGCGGCGACGCTGCTGAAGCATCAGTCGCCGTACGTTCGCGGCTGGGTGATTCAATTCACCTGGGATGGCGGCAAAACGCCCCAGCGAGACATGGTGCAGCAGTTTGCCGCGATGGCCCAGCAAGATTCTTCGCAGGTGGTGCGGCTCTATCTCGCCGCGGCGCTGCAACACGTGCCGCTGGCCCATCGGTGGGAGATCCTTGCGGCCCTCACGCGGCACGCCGAGGACGCCGACGATCACAATCTTCCGCTCATGTATTGGTTCGCCGCCGAACCGCTCGCTGCGGAGAATCCCGAACAGGCGCTGAAGTTTGGCCTGTCGTGCGGCAAGACGATTCCGCTGCTGAGGAAGTTCATGATTCGCCGCATCGCGAGCATCGACTCGCCGGAGGCGCTCGCCACGCTCGTGCAGGCCGTCGCCGAGTCGGACAACGCTGGCGAGCAACTTGAACTCATCGCCGGCATGCGCACCGCCCTGCAGGGCCAACGGCAAGTCGCCCAGCCGAAGAGCTGGCCTGCCGCGGCTGCCAAGGCGGCGAAGAGCAGCGATGAAAAAGTCCGTCGCGAGGCAACGGCACTCGGCGTGACGTTCGGCGACAAGGATGCGATGGCCGCACTGCGGGCTGTCGTTGTCGATGGCAAGGCGAGCGACGGGGCTCGTCGGCAGGCTCTCGACGCCCTACTCCGCGTGAAAGACCCGGGCCTGGCGCCGGTGCTGCTCAAGCTGCTGGCCGACCCCGGCCTGTGCGAGCCGGCCCTTTCCGGCCTCGCGCTCTACGAGGACGCTGCAGTTCCTGCCGCCGTTCTGAAGATTTACGGCAACGCCTCGCCAGGGGCCAAACGGGCGGCGCTGGCGACGCTCTGCTCGCGTCCCGGCTATGGCGTCGAACTGCTTAAGGCGATCGAAGCCAAGCAGATTCCGGCCGCCGACCTGTCGGCGGACCTCGTGCGCCAACTGCAGAACCACAAAAACGCGGATCTCGACGAACTGCTCGCTAACGTCTGGGGGCAGGTGCGCAGTACGCCGGCCGACAAGGCGGCGATGATCGTCGCGCTCCGCGAGATGCTCAAGCACCCGCCGGCGACGCCCAACGTGGAGGTTGGCCGCGCCGTGTTCGTGAAGACCTGCCAGCAGTGCCACACGCTGTACGGCGTTGGCGCCAAGATCGGTCCCGATCTCACGGGTTCGAACCGCGCCGACGTCGAGTACTTGCTGTCGAACGTGATCGATCCAAGCTCCGTGATTTCGAAGGATTACCAACAAACGGTCATCCTGACGGTCGACGGTCTCGTCATTTCAGGTCTCGTGAAGGCGGAAGACGACAAGTCGGTCACGATTCAAACCACGACCGAAACGATTGTTGTCCCCCAGGATGAAATCGAGGACCGCCAATTGAGCGACGCCTCGATGATGCCCGAGGATCAACTGAAGCAGTTTTCGCCGCAGCAAATCGCCTCGCTGTTCGCTTACCTGCAGGCTAAGGGCCAGAACCCGATCCAAGCGCAAGCCGACAACCAAGAGCTGTTCTTCAATGGCAAGGACCTCGCCGGTTGGAACGGCAATCAGGAGCTGTGGTCGGTCGAAGAGGGCGAACTCGTCGGCCGTAGTAAGAATGGGCTAGCGAAGAACGAGTTCCTGTTCAGCGACTTCGCCGTGGGCGATTTCGAGCTGACGTTCCAAGTGAAACTTGTCGACGACGCCGGGAATAGCGGCGTGCAGTTCCGCAGCCAGCCTGCCGAAGGGGGCGAAGCGAAGGGCTACCAGGCCGACATCGGCCCCGACTGGTGGGGCAAGCTCTACGAAGAGTCGGGTCGCGCCCTGCTGTGGGACAAGTCGGGCGAGGAGTTCGTCCGCAAGGGCGAGTGGAACGACTACAAGATCGTCGCCGAGGGAAGCCACATCCGCACGTGGATCAACGGCAAGCCGTGCGTCGATCTCGACGATCCCGATGGCGACCGTCGCGGCGTGTTCGCGCTGCAACTCCACTCGGGCGGGCCAACCGAGGTTCGCTTCCGCAACCTGAAGCTGAAGGTGCTCGACGCCCCTGCTGCTGCCGAGGCGGAGAAGGTTACTTCTGCAGAATAAGGCGGTTGTTCCGCGTCAGCAGCAGTCGATAGGTTTCGCCCGAGTGGGTGATTTCGACGACGCGCGCGCCTTGGAACAGCTCGGCAGATTGCAAGTTGCGCGGCTCGCTTGCTGGCTGGGAAGGGACGACTGGCGCGATCGACGGGGTCGGCGGAGTGAACGATTCAGTCATTGGTGGCCCTCCTGAGCTTGGGAGTTTGGCGCGGCCGCACTCCGCTTGGCGAGCGAGATCATCGCTAGTCGGCTCGCGAGCCACGACGATCGGCCGGCGTCGCCGCGATCGATGCAAAGCTGCAGCGCCTTCTGCAGGCAGCAGCGGCAGCTGATGCCCTCGACCTCGTCGCGCGTCAGCTCGCAGAACGTGCGGTAGGCATCGTCGATCTGCCCCATTCGCACCAGCTGCATTGAGAGCGAGACGCGATAGCGCGGCTCGGCGGGGTTCAGGCCGATGGCCCGCCGAAGCATCGCGAGCGACAGTTGCGGCGGGCGGCCCAGGCGGGCGAGCGTGTTCGCGGCGGCGAAGCAGATCGCGTCGTCGTCGGGGCGTAGACGAGCGGCCCGGCGGCAGACAGCCAGCGCCGCTTGCCACCGCTCGATCGCGCAAAGCGAGTTGTAGAGCGGTTCCCACAGCTCGGCGGGGAAATCGCCATCGGCCGTCAGGTCGGTCAGCAGGCTTGCCGCCGAGGCCCGATGCCCTTGCCGCAAGTAGCCGGCCGCCAACACGAGCAACCCCTCGTAGCCGAGCGGAACCAGGGCGAGTGCCCGCTGAATGTTGTCGAACGCCTCATCGAGCCTCCCTTCGCGTTGCAGCATGACGGCGCGCAGCCGCCACAAAGCCCCGGCTTCGGGTTGGAGGCGAAGCTCGGTCTCAAGAACGTCAATCGCCGCCCGCGAAAACCCGCGTTCGTAGAGGTCTGCCGCCCGTAATGCGGCGTCTGGCTTGGTCGCCGGCTCGGTCATAGGTAGCTCACTTCGAGAGGATTTTGCTGGCTGGCGGCGGCCGCTGCAGGCTTCAGATAACGAAAAATACAGGGCGAAACACGGGCCGCCCCCATTGACGCGGCCGTCAGGTCGGATAATCTATCGCTACTGAGACTCGATATCAAGACCGCCGATCGCAAGATCGCTTCGCCCGGACGCCGGTCTCGCAGGAGCACATAGGAGACTCGCCGTTTAGTAGCCAGCCAAATGCATTGCTGATCATTCGCATGCGTGAGGGCCGGTTCCGTCAATCCACGCACTCGTTCGTTCAAGGTTAGCGAGCTTGTGCACCCACCCACTCTGGAGTGACCGTCTAATGATTCGCCGCTTTGCTCTCGCCTCGATCGCTTGCGCCGCCATGTTCGCCGTTGCGAACGTCGTTTCGGCCAACACGCTATTCACCGATCAGGCCGTTCCTTCGACCGGTTCGTTCGAATGGGACAACTTCGTCGTGACGACGAACGCCGTCTCCGACTACTCTGCTTCGCATGCTCCGAACCTTTCGTCTGGCGTTGGCGCCGCGACGGTGAAGGGCGGCGTGGTTCCTCCGCCGACGTTCGCTCCGCCGGCCCAGGTGGCGACCGGATCGCTCTACACGGGCAGCAGCAAGGGGCGTTTCACCACCTCGTTGACCGGCGCCTCGACGACCGAAGCCAACACGACGGTTGTACTGCAAATCGCCTTTGACTCGGCGGGCAACAACTCGATCACCAACTCGACGCTGCTGCTCAATAGCACCGCCCCGACGGAATTCATCGATCGCGGCGTTGCCAGCGGATTCCACTACTACTGGGCCGAGTGGCAGCTTCCGGCTGCTGCGGCCTACACCGCCCTCTTCGACACTGCCGCCAACCACTCGGCGCTCGCAGGGGTGCAACTCGATTACTACAACGGCGCCACGACGTTTAACGCCGTTGCACCGGCGATCGTTCCTGAACCGGCCACGCTGGCGATGGCTGGCTTTGGGCTGTGCGGCCTCGCGGCGCTTCGCCGTCGGATCGCCGGCTGATTGACACGACAGCTTTGATTGGCATTCAAGCCGCCGGCGTCGAAGTCCTTTCGACGCCGGCGGCGGTTGCGTTTAACGAACAGACGACACTGCGACATGAACCACCCTGCACAGACTGGCCGCCGACCGCACGTTGCGATGCTGACGCTCGCCAGGGCGGCGCTCGCAATCGCTGCGTTCTGCTGCTGCGACGCTACGAAGGCGTCGGCGCAGACCATCGCCTACTTCAACGACCTTCCTGAAATCCAGATGTGGTCGTACCCAGTGCCGAGCGGGAACGGGCCCGGTTCTGTCCGCGATCGCGGATCGCTGTTTACCGCTTACTCGTCGACGCAGGATGGCACGCCGACTTTCTTTCAAGGGACCGGCTCAGAGCCAACCCGGCGCGGCAGCGTCTTGGTCGCCGCCAATACCTCGACGACGGTTCCGGTGGTCGCTGCGTCGCGATATCAAATCAATTCGCTCAAAATCAAGATGACCCTGCTCGGGTCGCTGATTCTCCCCGAGTTTGGCTATACGCTGGCGTACGACGGCACGCTCGACGAATCGGCCGCCGTCGTGGCGGGAACGGATAGCGACGTCGATCACCCGATCGAAATGTACGGCGTTGCGTTTAACAACGGACTAACGACGTTCGGTTTCGGCTCCAATCCGGCTACCGGAACGTATTCGCTCCGGCAGCCGCGCTGGGCGGGCTCCGCCCCTTACAACTACTACGCAATCGACTTGAATGGCCGCGATGCAGAAAACTCGCTCGTCGGCGGATACAGCGCGACGGAAGCGACCCATACGACGGCGGCGTTCACGCCATCGCCTTTCGCGATCGGCAAGGCGTACAACAGCCAAGGGACGGAACTCCAGCCCGGCGACATGCTCAGCAGCGGCGACTTGTTCGAGTTCACGCCGAATCTGAGCAACCCGGCGGTGTTAGCCTACATTCAGAATTCGCTCGCCCAGGGACACCTCGGGTTTACGTTTTCGTCATTGTTTGAGCCCGATGGACAAAGCAGTTCAGTCGCCTATCCTGACTTCTATCTGGATGATCTCGACGTTGGCGCCAACCCTAACGGCGCTGGCCCGACGATCGCGTTGAACGTCACGATTCTTCCTGAGGGACCTGCAGGGCTTGCCGGCGACTACAACGGGAATGGATCGGTCGATGGCGCCGACTTCCTGGCCTGGCAGCGCAGCTTTGGGACCGCGGCGTCGCCCGCTGGGTCTGGTGCGGATGGCAATGGAAACGGAAGCGTTGACGCGGGCGACCTAACTGTTTGGAAGGAACACTTCGGGCAAACGACCAACTCGCCGGTCGCCTCTGTCCCGGAACCGACCGCCGGCTTGCTGGCAGTGTGCGGCGCCGCCGCACTGCTGCGAGGCCGCCGGTCACGATTTTCCTCTCGCGGGTAGATTGCGCAGGATTATCTATGCAACAGGGAAGCCGATCGAATCGCGGGTTCACGCTCGTCGAGTTACTGGTGGCAATTGCCATCATCGGCGCGCTCGTCGCGTTGCTGCTTCCTGCTGTGCAAGCGGCTCGCGAGGCGGCCCGGCGGACGTCGTGTCGCAACAATCTGAAGCAGATTGGCCTCGCAACGCTGAATTTCGAAAGCGCTCAAAAAACGCTGCCGCCTCCCCAGGTGCTAGGCGCGGGCGGCGGTTTGGCGGCTGGCGATACGTTCTACGAGCATCTGGGAAGCACCTTCATTTTGCTTCTCCCCTACTTGGAGCAGGGAGGGCTGTACGCGCAGTACGACGTCACGAAGGATCCCTCGGCTCAGGACCCCGCCAACGGCGTCAATAACCGGAAGTTCACCGAAACGTCGCAGCCGATGTATATGTGCCCCGGGATGAATCTGCCGCGTAATGTTCCCGATGCGTGCGGCGAAAAGCTGGGGCCCGGCAGCTACGTGATCAGCACGCGCGTGATGTACAAGCCGGAAGCTCTGTTGAACGGGGCGTTCACCGCCCCCCCCACGGCCAGGGGGAAACGTTACGACCTCGGCATCGAGATGATTACCGACGGGACGACCCACACGCTGCTAGTCGGCGAAACGAACTACGCGTGGGAGGGTTACCACTGGGATACCCACTACGAATCGAGTTGCACAGGCAACGGCGGATCGTGCTACGGCGACTTCGCGTGGGCCCAGGGATATTGGCACCATGCTTACGGGCATTTAGGGCTGATGACCGGCCAACTGGCGAATTACAATTTCAACGATTCCAATCGTGAATGGGATACCCGCTACCGTACGACGTTCCGCAGCGATCATCCGGGCGGCGTGCAGTTCGTTTTGCTCGATGGTTCCGTGCAGTTCATTCGCACCGAAATCGATCGCGATGCGATGACGGCGCTGGTGACCCGCAACGGCGAAGAAGCCAATCCTGAAATCAATTAGTCCCCGCAGCGGCTCGACGACTTTGTGCGGGCCGTGGGCGCGACGCGTGTTTTTCTAATGTTTGAGGAATGAAAATGTCTCTCTCGGCGGTTCGTTTCCGCTTTGCTCTGGCCCTGTCGGCGCTGTGCCTTGCGGTTGGTCAGGCTCAGGCCCACTTCCCTTGGCTGGCCGTTGACGGCGAGGGTCGGGCGCTTGTGTTCTTCGGCGAGAGCCCTGAAGAACGGAACTATCATCTGCCCGAGGCCCTCGCTGAAGCGAAGCTGGCGGCCCGCGTCGGCGACGAGGCGGCCGACGTCGCGCTTGAGAACCTGGAAGAAGACGATTTCGTCGGTCGCCGCTCGGAGAAGCCGGTCGCCGAAGACGCGGTGCTCGAACTGACTGCTCAGTACGGCATCTACCACGGCATGCTGCTGACCTACTACGCGAAGGAAATCCCGGGGACGACCGTCGCCGCTTGGGAGAAAGCCGGCCCCTCGAAAGGCCTGAAGCTCGACGTTTCGCCGAAGGCGTCGGACGAAGGGCTCGCTCTGCTCGTCACGTGGGAAGGCCAGCCGCTGGAAGGCGCCGGCATCGCACTGACCGACTCGAAGGGCGACACGCAAGAAGCGAAGACCGACGCCAAGGGCATCGCGACCTTCGAAGAACCGGCTTCGGGGCCGGTAAGCGCCATCACCAGCTACATGAAGAAGGGTGAAAAGGGCGAGCACGAAGGCAAGGCCTACACGAGCGTTGGCAACTACGGCACGCTTCTCTTTAACCACAAAAGTGCGACCGCGGAAAAGAAGAACCCGCACGGTCACGCCCACGGGGGCCATGGCGGTCACGGCCAGAACGCCAAGAAGAAGCCTGCTTCCGACGAAGCGCTGAGCGCCTACCCTGCCCTGCCGGAAGCCGTCTCCAGCTTCGGCGCGGCGGTGAGCGACGGTTACCTCTACGTCTACAGCGGCCACACCGGCGGCGAGCACGAGCACTCGAAGGAGAACCTGTCGCAGAAGTTCCTCCGCATCAAGCTCGACGGCGGCAAGGAATGGGAAGAACTCCCCATGGAAACGCCGCTGCAGGGTCTGCCGCTTGTGGCCCACAACGGCAAGCTCTACCGCGTCGGCGGCCTGAACGCCAAGAACGCCGACGGCGAGGATGAAGATCTCCACTCGGTCGCCGAATTCTCGAGCTTCGATCCGGCCACGCAAAAGTGGACCGCCCTCGCCCCGCTGCCGGAAGCCCGCTCGTCGCACGACGCGGTGGTGATCGGCGACAAGTTGTACGTCGTTGGCGGCTGGACGCTCGATGGCGACCGCAAGGGAACTTGGCTCGACACGGCCTGGGCGTTCGACCTAACGAATCCGCAAGGTAAGTGGGAAGCGATCGCCAAGCCGAACTTCCGCCGCCGCGCGCTGGCCGCCGCTCAGTGGAACGGCAAGCTGATCGCCCTCGGCGGAATGGACGCGGACGTCAACATCTCGCGGCAGGTAAGCTTGCTCAATCCCGCCACCGGCGAGTGGACCGAACTGGCGGAACTGCCGGGCGAGGATATGGACGGGTTCGGCGCCTCGGCGTGGAACCTCGACGGCAAGCTGTTTGCGAGCGGCACGCAAGATTCGCTCTACCGCCTTTCGGACGACGGCAAGTCGTGGGAAGCGGTTGTCGAGCTGAAGCAACCGCGGTTCTTCCACCGGTTGGTTCCGGCTGGCGGGGAGATGCTGCTGTCGATCGCTGGCGCCTCGTTTGACGGACACTTGGCGAACATCGAAGAGATGTCGACCGCCGGCCAAGCGAAGAAGACCAATTAGTTTAGTGGCAAATCGAGGGGCGGAAGTTTTTCCGCTGACAGACTGGCTAACCAGCCAGTCTGTTAGTGGCTGAAAACTTCCGCCCTTTTGTCGTTTATCAGTTTCGCGTCGCTGCGCTAGGGCAGCGAATCGTTGCGCAGCGGCGGGAGCTGGCGTGAGCGATGTCTAGCGCGGCTGCGCAAAAAAGCGGCAAAAACATCCCTCAATCCGGCCCAATTGCCGGGTAGTGCGGTTCCAGGGGCGGGGCAAAAAATATAGTATACTTATTGCTCAACCGGCACCTCTTACCGCAATGCCCGACTCCATAGCAAATGGCCACTCCTGCCGCGGACGTCGACGGTCCGCAACTTCAACTCAATAGTCAGAGCCTCGACTACGTCGAACAGCTCTACGCTCTTTATCAAGACAATCCCGACGCTGCGCCGGCCGACTGGCGTGCGCTGTTCGGAGAATTGGCCAATGGGACGGATCACAAGCCCTCCACGCCGAGGCTGACTGCGCAGGCTTTGCCTGCGCCGGTCGTCGACGCGCGGCTCGCTGATCCAACGCTGGCCGCGTCGCAATTGGGCGAGCCGAAGCTGGTGCTCGAATCGCACCGCGTGCCGGGGCTCGCTCCGCCGACGGCGCCATTCAGCCCCGCCTACCCGGTGAACGGAAACGGCAGCGGCAACGGGAAGCACGAAGAGCTCGCCGCTCGGCAAGAACGCGTCGACCAGCTGATTCGCAACTACCGTGTCCGCGGTCACATCATTTCTGACATCGACCCGCTTGATCAGTTCCGCCCGCGGCCGCCGGAACTCGATCCCGCGTACTACGGCTTCACCGAAGCTGACTACGATCGGGTCTTCTCGACTCGCACGATGCAGGGGCCGAAACAGCGGACGCTCCGCGAGATCGTCAGCTGGTTGCAAAACACCTACTGCCGGGCGATCGGCGTGCAGTTCATGCACATTGACGACCTGGTGATTCGCGAGTGGCTGCAGTCGCGGATGGAAGAGACGGAGAATCGCACGGAGCTGTCGCGCGACGAGCAACTCCGCATTCTCAAGAAGCTGAATGAAGCCGCTTCGTTCGAACAATTTCTGCAGACGAAGTTCACCGGCGCCAAGAGCTTTTCTCTCGAAGGAGGCGAGAGCCTCATTCCACTGCTCGATATGGCCCTGGAAAAGGCTGGCAACGACGGCATTAATGAAGTCGTCATCGCGATGGCTCACCGCGGCCGGCTAAACGTGCTGGCCAACGTCATCGGCAAGCGTCCACGCGAGATTTTCCGGGAATTCATGGACCTGGAGTCGCCGCAACGGACCGGCCCCGGCGACGTGAAGTACCACCTCGGCTACTCGGGCGACTGGGTCACCGGCAAGGGCAACAAGGTTCACTTGTCGCTCTGCTTCAACCCGAGCCATCTGGAGTACGTCGACGGCGTGGCGATGGGACGCATGCGGGCCAAGCAAGATCGCTACGGCGACGCTCAGCGTCAAAAGGGGATGGTCGTCCTCGTCCACGGTGACGCGGCGTTTGCCGGCGAAGGCGTGGTGCAAGAAATTCTCAACATGAGCGAGCTGCCCGGCTATCGCGTCGGCGGCACGCTGCATGTGATCGTCAACAACCAAATCGGCTTCACGACGACGCCGATTGAAGCCCGTTCGAGCGCCTACGCGACCGACGTGGCGAAGTTGCTGCAAATCCCGATCTTCCACGTCAACGGCGAAGATCCTGAAGCGGTCGCGCAGGCCGTTCGCCTGGCGCTCGACTTCCGTAAGGAATTCCAGCGCGACGCGGTGATCGACATGTACTGCTACCGTCAGCGCGGGCACAACGAAGGCGATGAGCCGTCGTTCACCCAGCCGTTGATGTACCAAGCGATCGGCGCCCAGAATTCGGTCCGCGAAGGCTACCTGAAGCGTCTGCTCGCTCTCGGCGGCATTACTGCCGATGAAGCGGAGCAAATTGCGAAGGACCGTCACGCGAAGCTCGAAGCCGATTTCGCCTCGGCGAAGGCCCGCGACTTTCAATTGGCCAACCCAACGCCGACCGGCCCCTGGGCCAATTACTACGGCGGTCCATTCGAGAAAGCGCCGAACGTTGTTACCGGCGTCGAGCAAGAGCGACTCGTCGAATTGCTCGAAAAGCTGACCGTGGTGCCGGAAGGTTTCCATATTCATCCGAAGCTCGTGCGGGCGATGGAGCGGAAGCGGCAGATGGCCTCCGGTGAAGAACCGCTCGATTGGGCCACGGCCGAATCACTGGCGTTCGCCAGTCTGGCGGCGCAGGGCGTTCGCATTCGGCTGAGCGGTCAGGACTGCGAACGCGGCACGTTCAGCCAACGCCACGCGGTGCTGCACGACGTGAAAGACGGCAACAAGTTCATGCCGCTCGCCCACCTGTCGCCCGAGCAGGGGCCGGTGGAAATCGTCAACAGCCCGCTGTCGGAAGCCGGCGTGCTCGGTTTCGACTATGGCTACAGCCTCGACTGCCCCGAAGGGCTCGTGGCTTGGGAAGCCCAGTTCGGCGACTTCGCCAATGCTGGGCAGGTGATCATCGACCAGTTCATCGCGAGCGCTGAAGTGAAGTGGCGCCGGTTGAGCGGATTGACGCTTCTCTTGCCGCACGGTTTTGAAGGACAGGGGCCAGAGCACTCCAGCGCCCGCTTGGAGCGATTCCTCACCCTCGCGGCTGACGACAACATTCAGGTCGTTTGCCCGACGACGCCGGCGCAATACTTCCACTGCCTCCGCCGTCAGGTGGTTCGCCCGTGGCGGAAGCCGCTGGTGATCATGACGCCGAAGAGTTTGCTTCGTCATAAAGAGTGCGTCTCGACGATGGCCGAGCTGTCGCGCGGTCGCTTCCACGGCGTGTTGCCGGAGTCGACGAGCCGGCTGAGTGATCGCGATACCCGCGTCATCCTTTGCTCGGGCAAGGTCTACTTCGATCTGCGTGCACGACGGCAGGCGCTCGGCATCGATGGGCCGCCGATCATCCGCATCGAGCAGCTTTACCCGCTGCCGATGAATCAGCTGCTCGCCGCTTTGGCTCCGCTGCCGAAGGGGACGCCGTTGGTCTGGGTGCAGGAAGAGCCGGAAAACATGGGCGCTTGGCGATTCCTCCGTTCGATGTGGGACGACAGTCTGTGCCTGCAATACCCGCTTAAGTGCATCAGCCGCCCGGCATCGGCTTCGCCGGCCACTGGTTCGAAGACGGCTCACGAACGTGAGCAGGCCGAACTAGTTGATCGCGCTCTGCTGCGTGAATAGACACTGCTTTCAGCGACCGGCGCTCAGTTTACTGACGAGCCGGTCTTTTTTGTTGGCTTCGACGCCAACTGACTTACATACATCCCCACCGCGGCTCCGATTGATCGCTGGCCGCCCATCGTCAGAGAGTTGAAATGCCCATCGAATTGAAGGTCCCGGTAATCGGCGAGTCGGTTTCCGAAATTTTCATTGGCCAATGGTACAAGGGCGAAGGCTCCACGGTCGCCGTCGATGAGAACCTCGTCGAGCTGGAATCGGAGAAGGCGACGCTCGACGTGCCGTCGCCGAGCGCGGGCGTGATCACGAAGATCTTGAAGCAAGCAGGCGACACGGCGGAAGTCGGCGAGGTGATCGCCTATCTCGATGCAGTCGAAGCCGCTCCCGAAAAAAAGGCTCCCGAAAAGGCCCCGGAAGCTCCGGCTCCAGCGCCCGCTCCTGTCGCCGAAGCGCCCAAGCCGGCTCCTGCCCCGGAGCCGCCGAAGCCCGCCCCGGCACCCGCGCCCGCCCCGGCTGCGAAGGCCGAACCGGCCAAGGCCCCTGCTCCGGCGCCGATCGTCACGCAACCGGTCAATCACACCGCCAAACCGGCCAACTACTCGCAGTCGCTGCAAGTTGGCGCCGGCAATCGGACCGAAGAAGTCGTCTCGATGAGCCCCGTGCGTCGCCGCATCGCGGCGCGGTTGCTCGACGCGACGCAGAACGCCGCGCTACTCACTACCTTCAATGAAGTTGACATGACGGCGGTGAAAGAGCTTCGCGGCGGCCTCGGCGAAGCGTTTGAGAAGCGGCATGGCGTGCGTCTTGGCTTCATGTCGTTCTTCGTCAAGGCGGCCGTCGACGCGCTGAAGCAATGCCCCGAGATCAACGCGATCATCGAAGGCGATAAGGTGGTCTATCGCCGTTACTTCGACGTCGGCGTCGCGATCGGCAGTGAACGCGGGCTGTTTGTGCCGGTTCTCCGCAATGCGGAAGAAATGTCGTTCGCCACCATCGAGAAGTCGATCAACGATCTCGCCAAGCGGGCCCAAACCGGCAGCCTCCGCGTCGAAGAACTGCAGGGCGGCACGTTCACGATCACCAACGGCGGTGTGTATGGTTCGCTGTTGTCGACGCCGATCGTCAATCCGCCGCAGAGCGGCGTGCTCGGGATGCACTCGATCGTCAATCGCCCCGTCGCCATCGACGGCCAGGTGGTGATTCGTCCGATGATGTACCTCGCGCTCACGTACGATCACCGCATCGTCGACGGTCGCGAAGCGGTGACGTTCCTTCGCAGCATCAAAGAGGCGATCGAGAACCCAGCCCGCATTTTGCTCGAAGTTTAAAGTCAGGGCGTTGCGGCGTCCGACTGATTGAATTCCTTGGGTGCGCGCGGCGGTTGAGTCGGTTTTCGCCGGTCAGATTACGCGCTCGTAATCCCGAGCTGCTCGGCGCCGCATCAGACGAGCCGCTCGATCAGCGAGACTCGATCTCAAGAACAGAGGGCTCTTGCGTGACGATGAGCGGATCATCGTTTCGCTGCTCGCGGCTTTACGCAATGAATTGAAAAACCCGCGGAAAGTCGAGCCTTCCCAGCCCATTTGGCCCTTGCAGACATTACCCTTCGCCGCGCATTATAGTGCTTCGGCGCAACCCACCTGAATTCATCCCACCTGCCCGCAGAACAGAGAGCTCCGCGTCGCATCGATGGCTCAGATATTTCATCCCAGCATGAACACAATTGCCCGCGCCAGCATTTTTGGCGCGGTGTTCATTCTCGCTGGCGCCGGCGGAATTTTATGGACCCTGCTTCGTTCGTCCTACGCGACGCAAGTCGGCGTGGTGCGACCTCAGCCGGTTGAATTCAGCCACGAGCATCACGTCTCCGGCCTCGGCATCGATTGCCGCTATTGCCATACGTCGGTCGAGTCGAGCCCGTTCGCAGGCATCCCGCCGACGGCGACTTGCATGACCTGCCACTCGCAGATTTGGGCCGACAGCCCGAAGCTGGAAGTGGTGCGAGCGAGCTTCCGCAGCGGCGAATCGATTCCGTGGACGCGCGTGCACGACCTGCCCGACTTTGCTTACTTCGACCACAGCATCCATGTCGCCAAGGGCGTCGGATGCGTGTCGTGTCACGGTCGCGTCGACGAGATGCCGTTGATGTGGCGTGCGAAGACGTTGCACATGCAGTGGTGCATTGAGTGCCATCGCAATCCCGAGCCAAACATCCGCCCGCGAGACAAGGTATTTTCGATGGAGCCGCTCCCCTCGGCCCCGGAGAAGACCGACGCCGAACCAGGCGTTTCCAACGTCGCTATCGATCTGATGCAAGTTCATCAGATTGCCAGCGAGACGAATTGCTCCGTTTGTCACCACTAAGAAGCGGTGGCCGTCGTTCGATTTAAGCGACGGTGAGCTACTAGAAGGACCAGTCGTGAGTTGCCATCATAAGCCGCCCCAGAGCGAGGCTCCCCAAGAGTCGTCGATGCCGAAGTTCTGGCGGAGCTTCGAGGAGTTAGCCGGAGATCCCGCCTTCGAGGAACGCCTCGTGCGCGAGTTTCCGCGCCTGGCCTCGGTGTGGGAGCAATCGCCGACAGATCGCCGCCGCTTTCTGCAGTTGATGGGCGCCTCGGTCGCGCTGGCTGGCGCCACGGGTTGCAACCACAGTCCTTCCGAACAAATTATGCCGTACGTCCGGCAGCCCGACCGGATTACCCCGGGCTTGCCGAATTACTTCGCCACGGCGATGCCCAACAGCGACGGCGCCATCGGCCTCGTCGCGACCAGCAACATGGGCCGGCCGACGAAGCTTGAAGGCAACAAGCTCCACAGCGCCAGCCTCGGGGCGACCGACGCGTTCGCTCAGGCCTCGCTGCTAACGATGTACGATCCCGACCGTTCGCAAACGGTCAAGCATCTCGGGATCATTGCCACGTGGGGCGATTTTGTCGGCGCCATCCGCGGCGCTCTGCCGGCCGGCGGCGATGGCGCCGGCTTGCGGATCTTGAGCTCGCCGGTGACTTCGCCGACGCTGGCTCGCCAACGCGAAGCGCTGCTCGCCGCGTTGCCGCAGGCCCGTTGGCATCAGTTTGAGCCAGTTAGTAACGACAGCGCTCGCCAGGCAGCGCAGCTTGCCTTCGGCGCCGATCTTGCGCCGATCTACGATTTCACCAATGCGGATGTGGTCGTCGCGATTGATTCGGACTTCCTGTCGCGCGGCGGCGCTTCGGTGCGTTACTCGCACGACTTCATGTCGCGCCGCGGCGTGGAGAGCGAGACGCAGTATCCCGGCCTGGGGCCGAATCGTCTTTACTCGATCGAGAGCACCTACACGCCGACTGGGGCCGCCGCCGACAACCGGTTGCCGCTGAGCCCGTCGCAGTCGGAGCAGTTCCTCCGGGCGCTCGCTCGCAAACTCGAGATTGCCGGGGCTCTGCCCGCCGACCTGCCGGGCGGCGTCGACGTGAAGTGGCTCGATGCGGTGGCCAGCGATCTGCAGAGCAAGCGCGGCCGCTCAATCGTGATTGCTGGCGACCACCTGCCGGCGTCGGCGCATGTGTTGGCCTACGCGATCAACGCGGAACTCGGCAACGTCGGCCCGACGGTTAACTATATCGAATCGATCGCCGCCGGCGGGGAAGACTCGGCCGCCTCGATGCGCGAACTGACCGACGCCCTGAACGGCGGTCAGGTGCAGGCGCTGATCATTCTCGATGGCAACCCGGTCTACGACGCTCCGGTCGACCTGAACTTCGCCCAAGCGATTCGCAAGACACCGCTCGCCGTTCACCTGAGCCTGTTCGAAGACGAAACGTCGGAGTTGTGCCACTGGCACATTCCTGCGGCTCACTACCTCGAGTCGTGGAGCGACGCTCGCGGTTACGACGGCACGGCGGCGATCGTGCAGCCGATGATCGCCCCGCTCTACAACGGCAAGACGTCTCACGAAGTGGTCGCGGCGATTGCCGACCCGACGATCGAGTCGAGTTACAATCTGGTCCGCGCCACGTGGCAAGCGGCTTTGGGCGGCGGCTTCGAAGAAGGCTGGCACAAAGCACTCGCCGACGGCGTCATTGCCGATACCAAGTTCAAAACGCAAACGGCGACGGTCCAAGGCGACGCCGTGGCGAACTTGCCGGCGATTCCGGCGGTCGCGGGCAACCTCGCATTCGAGATGGTGCTGCTGCCCGATCCCACGATCGGCGACGGTCGTTACGCCAACAACGGCTGGCTGCAAGAAGCGCCGAAGCCGATGAGTAAGCTGACTTGGGATAATGCCGTCCTGATTGGCAAGGCGGACGCCGACGAGCTGAATCTAAAGACCGGCGATATTGTCCGCATCGAATCGGGCGGCCAGGAGGTGAAGGCCCCCGTTTGCATCATGCCGGGCCACGGTCCGGGCAGCATCACTTGCCACTTCGGTTACGGTCGAACGCTGGCAGGGAAGATTGGTTCGAAGATCGGCTTCGATGCGTACAAGTTCCGCACGTCGCACGGCGGTTACATTGCCCGCGACGCCGAGCTGAAGAAGACCGGCGAAAAGATGGCCCTTGCCATCACGCAGACGCATCACGAAATCGACGGCCGCAACATCGTTCACTCGACGACGGTCGAAGAGTTCAAGAAAGACCCGCAGGGGATTTTGCCCGACGCCGTTCGTGGCCCATTCGCGTCGTTGCTTCCGCTGTGGGAAGACTACGACAAGGAAAACTTCGCCTGGGGCATGGCGATCGATCTGACCAAGTGCTCGGGCTGCAACACTTGCGTCATGGCCTGCCAAGCGGAAAACAACATCCCGATCGTCGGCAAAGAGCAAGTGCTCAACAACCGCGAGATGGCCTGGATTCGGATGGACCTCTACTATTCCGGCGATCCGGAGAGTCCCGAGGCGATTCACCAGCCGATGCTCTGCCAGCATTGCGAGAAGGCGCCGTGCGAAGTCGTCTGCCCGGTCGCTGCGACGACCCACAGCGACGAAGGTCTCAACGAGATGACCTACAATCGCTGCGTCGGTACGCGGTACTGCTCGAACAACTGCCCGTACAAGGTTCGCCGTTTCAACTTCTTCCAATATTCCGACACGACGACCCCGGTGCTGCAACTGATGCGGAACCCGGAGGTAACGGTTCGCAACCGCGGCGTGATGGAGAAGTGCACCTACTGCGTCCAGCGGATCAATCACGCTCGGATCGACGCCAAGAAGGAAGGCGTCGAGAAGGGTGAGAAACCATCGCTAGTCGACGGTACGCTGCAGACGGCTTGCCAACAGGCATGCCCGTCGCAGGCGATTGTCTTCGGCAATATTAACGACTCCGAGAGCCGCGTCGCCAAGTTGAAGCAGGACGCCCGTAACTACGGAGCGCTTTCGGAACTCGGCGTTCGTCCCCGCACCACCTACCTGGTCCGCTTGCGGAACCCCAACCCAGCGCTCGCTTAGTTAGAGCGGATACTTGAAGGCGCCCTCGATGGCCACATCCCATAGCGATCAACGATCGGCGACAGCCGCAGCGGCGGAAATCCCCGTTCTTGCGCCGGGCCATAGCTACGGCTCCATCACCGATCAGATCAGCTCGATCGTCCTTACCAAGGGGATGTCGCGCGGCTGGTTGTTCGGTCTGGCGGTTTCGTTTCTGCTCGTTCAAGTTTTGCTGGTCAGCGTCGTTTATCTGATTGCTCGCGGCGTCGGCATCTGGGGCATCAACGTCCCGGTCGGCTGGGGTTTCGCGATCATCATCTTCGTCTGGTGGGTCGGCATCGGCCACGCTGGAACGCTGATCTCCGCTGTGTTGTTGCTGCTGAACCAGTCGTGGCGGACGAGTATCAATCGCTTCGCTGAAGCGATGACGCTGTTTGCCGTCGTGTGCGCCGGCATGTATCCGCTGCTTCACTTGGGTCGCATCTGGCTCTTCTACTGGCTGATGCCGATTCCGAACACGATGGGCATTTGGCCGCAATTCCGCAGCCCGCTGCTGTGGGACGTGTTTGCCGTTTCGACGTACATGACGGTGTCGTTCTTGTTCTGGTACACCGGTCTGATTCCCGACCTCGCGACCCTTCGCGATCGGGCCCAAAGCAAGGTCGGCAAGTACACCTACGGCATGTTGTCGTTCGGCTGGCGGAGTTCGGCCCGCCATTGGCGCCGGTTCGACGCCGCCTACCTGCTGCTCGCCGGCATCGCGACGCCGCTCGTCGTCTCCGTGCACACGGTGGTCGGTTTCGACTTCGCGATGTCGATCATCCCCGGCTGGCACAATACGCTGTTCCCCCCCTACTTCGTCGCCGGCGCCATTTACTCCGGCTTCGCGATGGTGCTGACGCTCGCCATTCCGCTGCGAGCTGCTTACGGCCTGCAAGACTTCATCACTGATCGCCATCTCGACAACATGGCGAAGGTCATGCTCGCGACGAGCCTAATGGTGTCGTACGGCTATGTGATGGAAGTCTTCTTCGGGTTCTACAGCGCGAACACCTACGAAGAATATCTGACGATGAATCGCATGGTCGGCCCCTACGCTCCGGCGTTCTGGTCGCTCATTCTGTGCAACACGTTGACGCCGCAGTTGCTGTGGGTTCGCAAGATCCGCCTGTCCCCAGTACTGCTGTGGTGCATCGCGATCGTGGCGAACATCGGCATGTGGCTCGAGCGGTTCGTGATCGTGATCACGAGCCTCCATCGCGACTACCTGCCGTCGTCGTGGGGCATGTTCTACCCGACCTTCTGGGACTGGTCGACGTACATCGGCACGATTGGCGTCTTCCTGTTCTTGCTGTTCCTGTTCATCCGCTTCCTGCCGGTGATTTCGATCTTCGAAATGCGCGAGCTCCTGCATAAAGAGGAGGAGCACCACCATGAGTGATCACCACGGCGCCCCTGAAACTCCCGCTCTGTACGGCGTCCTCGGCGAGTTCGCCGACGCCGACCACCTGCTGGCAGCGGCCCACAAGGTTCGTGAAGCGGGCTACGTGCGGACTGACGCCTACGCTCCGATGCCGGTCCACGGCCTCGCGGAAGCGCTCGGCGCCAAGCGGACGAAGCTGCCGTTCCTCGTGCTGCTCGGCGGCATCGTCGGCGGGTTGGCCGGGTTTGGGCTCTGCTACTATTGCTCGGTCATCGCCTACCCGATGAACATCGGCGGCCGTCCGGTGAACACCTGGCCGGCGTTCATTCCGGTGACGTTCGAAACGACGATTCTCGGCGCTGCGATTACGGCGGTGCTCGGCATGTTGGCCCTCAACGGGCTGCCGATGCCGTACCATCCGCTGTTCAACGTTCCAGAATTCAGTCAGGCGTCGCAGAGCCGGTTTTTCATTTGCATTGAGTCCAAAGATAAGAAGTTCGACGAGGTCGCTGCGAGCGATTTCCTCCGCAGCATCGGCGCCACGCATGTGACGACGGTCGACAACTAACCGCATCCCATTTTTCAACAAGCGCCCAGCGCCCAACCACCAGCGCCCCATGGTTTCGCGACCGCGACAACTCGCACGCCCTTCCCTCGCGTGGGCGCTTTCTCTGCCGGCGCTGCTCGCGCTGGCTGGGTGCCATCGCGATATGTACGACCAGCCGCGCCTTGAGCCGCTGGAGAAGAATACGTTCTTCGACGATGGCCGTTCCTCGCGTCCGCTCGTCGAAGGAGTGGTCGAGTACGGCGCGATCTCGCCGAACGACGTCTTTAACAGCGGCAAGGTCAACGGTCAGTTCACCGACGAACTGCCCGAGTCGATCGAGTTGAACGCCGCATTGCTGAAGCGGGGCGAACAGCGATTCAACATCTTCTGCAGCAACTGCCACGGCTTCTCCGGCGACGGCGACGGCATGATCGTCCTCCGCGGTTACCGCAAGCCGCCGACGTATCATAGCGATCGTCTCCGCGGGATGCCGCTTGGTTACTTCTTCGACGTCGCCACGAACGGCTTCGGCGTTATGCCGAGCTATGCGTCGCAGATTCCAGTGAAGGATCGTTGGGCGATGGCCGCTTATGTGCGAGCGCTGCAACTCACTCAGTACGCCAAGCTTGACGACGTCCCCGAGGCCGAACGTCAACAACTCGAAAACGCCCAGCCAGCTACCACCCAGTCGCCGAGCGCTCCGTGACCGCCGCATCGAACCCACAACCCGCCGCCCGTTCGCCGCTGCCATTCGCCGCCGGCGCGATTGTCGTCGGCGCTATCGTCGGTGCGGTCGGCTGGTCGCAGAACCATCACCAGTTCTTCGCGTCGTACCTAGTTGCGTGGCTGTTCTGGAACGGCCTCGTACTGGGCAGCATCGCGCTGCAACTGCTCCACAACCTTTCGGGAGGCAAGTGGGGCGACGCGATTCGGCCCTACCTGCGCGCCACCACCGGGTTGCTGCCGGTCACGGCGATCTTGTTCATCCCGATCGCGTTGAACTTGTCGCAAGTCTACGAATGGGCCGACCCCGCAATCGTCGCGGGCGACGCGATGCTGCAGTACAAGGCGAAGTTCTACCTCAACGTCGAATTTTTCCAGATTCGCGCAGGGATCTACTTCACCCTCTGGTTCCTGCTGCTCGGCCTACTCAGTTGGCAGGCTCGCACGAACGCCGCGCCTGATAGCCCCGCGCACCATCGCTTTCGTCGGTTTAGCGGCGTTGGTCTGGGCCTGCATGGCTTGGCGGTGACGTTCTCGGCGATTGACTGGATGATGTCGCTTGAGCCGCACTGGTTCTCGGCGATTTACGGCGTGATCATCTTCGCCGCGCAAGGCGTCGGCGCCTTGGCGCTCGCGATCTTCCTCGCCACTCGCGACGCTCGCCGCGCTCCGTCGATCACTCCGTACCAGATCGATCAATTCCACGATCTCGGCAAGCTGATGGCCGGCTTGATCATGTTCTGGATGTACGTGAATTTCTCGCAGCTCTTCATCATCTGGTACGGCAACCTACCAGAAGAGGTGGTCTGGGTGATCCGACGCCTAGATCATGGCTGGTTGTGGGTCGCGATCTCGCTGCTGGTCTTCCACTGGATCGTGCCGTTTTTCGGTCTACTCAATCGCGACTGGAAGCGGGATCCGGCCCGGCTCGGCTTCATGGCGCTGCTCGTGGTCTGCATGGAGTGGGTGATGTACGTTTGGTACGTCGAACCCTCCGCTCAGGCCTACTTCGCACATCTTGCTCACTTGGCCCACGAAGCTAGCCACGGCGCCGCGGAAGCCGCGCACGATGGCGCCCATGCGGCCGCCGAGCACGAATATCACGGCTTCTTCCCCTGGATCGACGCTGGCCTGACGGTTGGCATCGGCGGCGTCTGGTGGCTGGTCTTCAATCGTCGCCGGCCGAAGACCTTCGCTCAGGCCGAGGCCGCTGCTTCGAAGCAGAAAAAGAAGAAGGGGGGGCACCACTAAGATGTCCGACCACAAGACAGACGACCAACGTCACGAAGAAGAACTGCCGCATCTCCATACGACGGCTGCGCACGTCCATGAAGATAGCGACGTCAGCATTAGCTCGCTCGGCATGTTCCTCGGAGCGCTCGCGATCACGATGGTCGTGACCGGCGCCGTGGTGGTGGGCCTATTCGATCTCTTCCTCGACCAAGCAGAAGAGGCCGACATTTCGCCGTCGCCGCTCGCCGAGTCGGGCGAGCCGCCGGCGCCTCCCGGACCGCTGCTCCAAGTTGCCGAGCGGCTCGACTTGCGGCTCTACCGCGCGTCGCAGGAGAAGCAGATTCACGAAACCGCCTGGGTCGACCGCGATCGTGGCATCGTTCGCATCCCGATCGAGCGGGCGATCGAAATCACCGCCGAGCGCGGGCTCCCCGATTGGCCCCCCGTCGCGCAAGGCGTCGCGGCCGAATCTGGAGCCGCCCAATGATTACCCACATAGCGAATTTGAACTCGCGTGCTGCACGGCTCATCGGCATGGTTGCTCCGGCGATCATGCTTGCGATCGCCCTGTTCGCAGCGCCGCTCCAGGCGGCGACCGATGAAGAACTCTCGCCGATGTTGATGTCGCCCGATGCGGTCGCCATCAAGGAAGTACAGTTCCATCAACGCCTCGACAACCAAGTCGACGTTGACGCCAAGTTCACAAATTCTGACGGCAAAGAAGTCACGCTCGCCGACTGCATGGACGGTAAGCCGACCGTCTTCGTGTTGGCTTACTACCGCTGCCCGCGGTTGTGCAACATGGTCCTCAATAGCGCGGCGAAGACGTTGCAAGCGATCGACTTTGAAGCAGGTAAGGATTTCAACATCGTCGTCGTCAGCTTCGACGCTACCGACACAGTCGAGATCGCCGCCGACAAGAAGAATTCAGTCGTTCATGCGTTCAATCGCAATGGCGACGCAGCCGGCTGGAACTTCCTCATCGGCGATCAAGAAACGGTGAAAGCCGCAGCCGATTCCGTCGGTTTCCAATACGTCTACGACAAGAAGAGCAACGAATACGCCCACGCCAGCGGGATCGTCATCCTCACGCCCGAAGGTCGCGTTTCACGCTACTTCTACGGCATCGATTACCCGACGCGCGACGTGCGGCTCGGCTTGGTGGAAGCCTCGCAGGGGCAGATCGGTTCGCCGGTCGATGAACTACTGCTGCTTTGTCTGCATTACGATCCAACGAATGGCAAATACGGCTTGGCGATTTTGAACTTGGTCCGCGCCGGCGGATTGCTGACCGTCGCTGCGATGGTGGGCTTCATTGGCCTCTCAATCCGCCATGATCGGCAGGCAGCGCCCGTAGCCAAGACGCCATTCGAAACAGACTCGCAGCCTGGCGCTCCGCCCAGCCACGATAACTAACGTCAGGAAACGCTAACCCCTTCCTTCAGGAGGGGGGATTGTGGAATGAATACTGAATTCCAAATATTCCCCGACGCCGCCTCCACCGCCGCGGGCCAGGTCGACGCGCTCTACCTGTTCCTCGTCGTGCTGTCGGTCGTGCTGTCGGCGTTTGTCGCGGGGCTGATCACCTACTTAGCGATCCACTATCGCCGCGCGAACAAGGTGAATCGCGAGTACGTTGACCACGGCAACACGATCGAATTCGTCGCGATGGCGATTTCGTTCCCCATCCTGATGGGCATCTTCCTGTGGGGCGCCAAGGTTTGTTTCTTCCTGTTCCGTGCTCCTGAACACGCGATGCCGATCACCGTCGTCGCGAAGCAGTGGATGTGGAAATTCCAGCACGCTGACGGCCGCCGCGAAATCGACACGCTCCACATTCCGACCGGCCAGCCGGTGAAGCTGACGATGGTCAGCCAAGACGTGATTCACAGTTTCTTCGTGCCAGCCTTCCGGACGAAACAAGACGTGCTGCCGGGGCGTTACACTTCGACTTGGTTCGAAGCGACTGAGCCGGGCGAGTATCGCCTGTACTGCGCCGAGTATTGCGGCACGAACCACAGCCGCATGATCGGCAAGGTGATCGTCCAGTCGCCCGACGACTTCGCTCGTTGGATGAGCGGCGACGCCGCCAGCGACGAACCGCCGGCCGAAACGGGCCGCAAATTGTTCGAGCAGTACCAATGCGGCACGTGCCATCGTCCTGCCAACGAAGAAGGCGCTCGCGGCCCGACGCTTGAGGGGCTCTTCCAAAGCCGCGTCCCGCTGGCTGGCGGCCAGACGGTGGCTGCAGACGAAACGTACATCCGCGAGTCGATTCTCCGCCCCGCTCAAAAGCAGGTTGCCGGCTACCAGCAGATCATGCCGACGTATGAAGGCCAGATCAGCGAAGAAGGAGTCATGCACCTGATCGCTTACATCAAAACGCTGGGAGCGCCTGCTGCGACGTCGTCGCCGGCAGCGGCCGCTGCGGGAGGCCAACCGGCTGCTCCTGCCGCGGAGCCAACTGCTCCCGCCACCCAAGACAACGCAGCTAACGACAGCGAAGGGACCACGCCATGAGCGCCGTTATCGAACACGAAACGGCCCCCGCCCCGACTGACCGGGAGCCTAAAAACTATCTGAATGCCGCGTGGACGGTCCGTTCGTGGTTGCTCACCGTCGATCACAAGCGGATTGGGTTGCTGTACTTGGCTGGCATCAGCTTCTTCTTCTTTCTAGGCGGCGCCGCTGCGGTGGTGTTCCGTTTGGAGTTGATGACGCCCCAGTCTGATCTCGTGGAAGCGGAGACTTACAACAAGCTCTTCACGCTCCACGGCATCATTATGATCTTCTTTTTCTTGGTCCCCGGCATTCCGGGCGTACTAGGAAACTTTCTCGTGCCGATCATGATCGGCGCGCGCGATATGGCGTTTCCCAAGCTCAACTTGATGAGCTGGTACTTGTTCATGATCGGCGGGTGCTTCACGCTGTTCGTCACCGTCTCGGGCGGCGTCGACACCGGTTGGACCTTCTACACGCCGTACAGTAGTACCTACAGCAACACGTACGTGATGGCGACGGCGGTCGGTATTTTCATTACCGGCTTCTCGTCGATTCTCACCGGTTTGAACTTTATCGTCACCGTTCACAAGATGCGCTGCCCGGGCATGACCTGGTTCCGGCTGCCGCTGTTCATTTGGGCCAACTACGCCACCGCGCTCATCATGGTTCTCGGCACGCCGGTGCTGGCGATCACGATCTTGCTGGTCGCGCTCGAACGCGGCCTCGGCATCGGCATCTTCGATCCCCGGCTCGGCGGCGATCCGGTGTTGTTCCAACACTTGTTCTGGTTCTACTCTCACCCGGCCGTGTACATCATGGTGCTGCCGGCGATGGGCGTGATCAGCGAGCTGGTCGCCGCGTTCTCGCGGAACCGCGTCTTCGGTTACAAGCTCGTCGCCTTCGCGAGCCTCGCGATCGCGGTCCTCGGCTTCCTTGTCTGGGGCCATCACATGTTCGTGTCAGGCCAAAGCTTGTACGCCGGTATGGTGTTCTCGGTCCTCAGTATGCTGATCGCGATTCCGTCGGCGATCAAAGTCTTCAACTGGGCCCTGACGTTGTGGCGCGGCGAGGTCTCGTTCAACACGCCGCTACTCTATGCCTTGGGCTTCTTGGGCCTGTTTACGATCGGCGGTCTGACCGGCCTATTCCTCGCCACGCTTGGTGTCGACGTTCACGTTCACGACACCTACTTCGTCGTCGCTCACTTCCACTATGTGATGGTCGGCGGCACGGTGATGGCCTACCTCGGCGGCATCCACTACTGGTGGCCGAAGATGACCGGCCGCATGTACCCCGAAGGTTGGGCACGCTTCTCGGCGGTGCTGGTCTTCGTCGGGTTCAACCTGACGTTCTTCCCGCAGTTCATTCTGGGCTACCTCGGCATGCCGCGGCGGTATCACGTTTACGACGAAGGCTTTCAGGTGTTGAACGTCATGTCGTCAGCCGGCGCTTCGATCCTCGGCATCGCGTACTTGTTCCCGATTACCTACCTAATTTGGTCGCTGAAGTACGGCGAAAAGGCCTCGGCCAATCCTTGGAACGCCGTTGGTTTGGAGTGGATGACCTCCTCCCCTCCCCCGACCGAAAACTTCACCGAAACCCCCATCGTCGATTTCGAGGCCTATGAGTACCACCGCAACCCTGCCGACGCCCACGGCTAAAAAAGGCCCGGTCGTCGCGCATCACTTCGACGACTGGAACCAACAGTACGATGCCTGCGTCCTCGGGATGTGGGCGTTCCTGGTCTCCGAAGTCATGTTCTTCGGCGGCGCGATCGCCGTCTACATGATCTATCGGTGGCAGTATCCGATGGCGTTTGCTCACGCGAGCAACACGCTCGATCCGTACCTGGGAACGTTCAACACGTTCATCCTGCTGACGAGCAGCCTGACGGTCGCGCTCGGCGTCCGCTACGCCCACACCGGCGAGAGCCGTAAAGTCGGTTGGATGTTGCTCTCGACGATCGTGCTCGGCACGGCGTTCCTCGGCATCAAGATGTTCGAGTACTACACCAAGTTCCATCACAACTTGGCGCCGCTCTTGAACTTGCCGTTCGACTGGGCGGGCGAAGATCCGGGGCCGACGAAAATCTTCTTCGGCCTCTACTTCGGCATGACCGGCATCCACGCGCTGCACATGATCATCGGCGTCGTGTTAATGGCCCTGTATATTCCGGCCGCGTTCCGCAATGAATACCGCGACGGCAATTCCTTGGCGGTCGAAGTGATTGGCCTCTATTGGCATTTCGTCGATCTGGTTTGGATCTTCCTGTTCCCGCTGCTGTATTTGGTCGACCGCGCGATCACGACGCCGCCGGCGTTGTAAGCAGCGTTCAGCGTTAGCGACCGGCGATTGCCCTGACTTCCGACCTCTGACCTCTCCCGCACTCCCATGTCCAACGCAGACGAACATACTGGCCTCGGCGCTTACTTCCTCGTCTACGCCTTGCTGATGGTCGGCTTGTTGGCGACGGTGGCGGTGGCGTTTGTGCCGCTGGGGAATTGGAATCTTGTCGTTGCGCTGACGATTGCCTTCACCAAGGCAATCCTCGTCGTGCTAATCTTCATGCACGTGTTAAACTCACCGCGGCTGACGTGGATCGCGGTGTCTGCTGGACTGATCTGGCTGGCGATCATGCTCAGCCTGATGATGGCTGACTATCTGACTCGTTCGTGGCTCCCGACGCGGGCGCCGGCCGACATGGCTCTGCCGACTTACCGCGAGCTTGTCCCGCTGTCGGAGAATGCCGTTCACGCCCCGCATGGGCACGATGAGCACGCCGAAGAGAAAGATGGCGCCGCCGCCCATGCCGATGAAGCCCACGAAGAGGCGGTCGTCGATCCGGCCAATGCCGACGAGGAATAACCTCACGGGGGCTTTCCCACTACGGGCCTCTTTTCGCCTCAAACGGGCGAGGTTACCCCGCGAATTACGCTAAGCGATGCAAATTCGGGGGCGGGAGTTCTGTTGGAATTTGCGATAGTTTGCGGCATTCGTGGGCGAATCCGTTGGTTCGTCGCTGATTGCCTCCCGCCGCTATCGGGCTTATCATAGCGGGCGTCTGGCATTCTCTTCTCCTTTTCAGACCGCCTCCCGACTCTCTCTTCCTCGTCCGTGGAGCATCTTCATGTCGCATGCTAGCCGCTGCGCGCGTTTTGCCGCGCCCCTCTCGACCTTGCTGATTGCTGTACTCGCCGCGTTAGCTGTTGCCGCGCCTCAAGCGGCGCACGCTCAAACCGGCTACGTCGCCGCAATCGCTTACTCGCAAAGCACCGGTAAGGTCGGCCACTCGGCCCGCCAGGCCCGCACCGAGCAAGCGGCCAAATCGCTTGCCATCCGTGCGTGCAACGAGCCCGACGCCAAAGTCTGGATGTGGGCGCAAGACCAATGGGTGGCGATTGCGACTGCCGATAAACTTATCGGCGCCGCTGGATTCGGCCGAGGCAAGACGGCCGAAGAAGCGCAGCAGAAAGCGCTCGACGAGTGCGCCAAGCGGGCCCACGGCGCCCCCTGCAGCGTGGCGCTCTGCACGCACAGTAGCGGCGCTCGCCCCCGGCAACTTCTGAAGCGCGAGGGCGATCCGGAACTCGTCGCCGCACGGCAAGCCGGCTATGTCGCCGCGATCGCTTATTCGCCCAAGACCGGTAAGATTGGCTCTAGCGCGGGCGTCGCGCGCTCGAAGAAAGAAGCCCACGAGTTCGCGCTCAAGGAGTGCGACGCCGACGATGCGAAGGTTTACATGTGGGGGCCTGAGTGGGTCGCCGTCGCCACGGTTGAAGATCGGCCCGGCGTCGCCGGGTTTGCCCCGGGCGCCACTCGCGAAATCGCGGAACGCGCCGCGCTTGAGCAGGCGCAAAAGCTTTGCCGCGACGGCAAGTGTCAAATCACGCTCGCCGTTCACGCCGCCGGCGAACCGAAGCCGAAAACAGCCGCTAAACCTGTCGCGGAGAAGGTTTCGACCGAAGCCGAGGCGCCCACGCTCAGTTTCCCAGCCGGCAACTAACGCGAGTTGCATGAAATAACGTCACCATTCTGAGCGGAGCGAACAATCTCGACGCTTGTTCGCTCCGCCAGTTTATTTCTACGCCTGGTATCGGAAGTATTGCGGCCAGCCGCGATCTGTTGCCGGACCTCCGCGAGTTGCATTCAGCTCGTCGCAGCACCTTCGCCAAACCCCGCAAAGCGCACATCTCCACGGCGGAGCGTCCCGCGGCCCATTACGGCAACACCACCCAGCCGCGCCATCCCTGCTAAACCGGCATGATCCTTGCTAAATTGATGGGCTAGGAGTGCAGCTCAATGGCTGTCGTCCTCGTGCAACTTACCGCCTCGGATCCACCATGCCGCCCGTCACTGCCGCCGCTGAAACTCGTCAGGTCAAGAAATCGTTCGCCTCCGGCGAGGCGGCGGTTCAAGCCGTTCGCGGCGTGACGGTCGCCATCCATTCGGGCGAACTCACCGCAATCGTCGGCCCATCGGGTTGCGGTAAAAGCAGCTTGCTGAGCATGCTCGGCGCCATCGACACGCCAACCTCTGGCCAAGTTCTGATCGGCGGCGTCGACGTCGCCACGCTCAGCGATTACGAGCGGACCCTCCTCCGCCGGCGGCAGATCGGATTCGTTTTTCAAGCGTTCAACCTGATGCCGACGCTTTCTGCATTGGAGAACGCGGCCCTTCCTTTGGAACTCGACGGGGTCTCGCAGCGCGAGGCCCATGAACGCGCCCGCGTAGGACTCGAACAAGTTGGCCTTGGCAAGCGGGTTGACCATCTACCGAGCCAGATGTCCGGCGGCGAGCAGCAACGCGTCGCCGTCGCTCGCGCGTTGGTCACCAATCCGACGATCCTCCTGGCCGACGAGCCGACCGGTAATCTCGACACCACCGGCGGCGAGCAGGTAATGAAGCTCCTCCGCGAGCTCGTCGGCGAACATGGCCAGACTGTCGTTATGGTGACGCACGACAATGAAATCGCCGCCGCCGCAGATCGCGTGCTGCGGATGCGCGACGGGTTGCTCGCCAGCGACTACCGCCCGAGCGCGATCGCCGCCGTCCCGGCGCCGATGTCGATCGTTCCGGCCGCCAAATCGGCGGTTGGGCAAACGGGCTCGAAACCCGCGCCGCAGACGCCGAAGAAGAAAACCACGAAACGCCGTAAGTAGGCATTAGTTCCGACGCCGACGCTTCCGGTTCGAGAACATCCTGCGTCCTGTTTCTCCGCACTCCCCCCATTTCCGCGTTTCGCCCCGCCATGATTTATAAGCGCTTAGGTCTGCGTGAAGCCCGTCAGCATCCTGGGCGCGCGATCCTCACAATGGCGAGCGTCGCCATCGGCGTGGCGGCGTTCGTGGCGGTGACGTTTACGACACGTTCCACGCAAACCGCGTTCGACGAAATCTTCCAATCGCTCGCCGGTCGCGCTTCGCTGGAAATCGTCGCCCCAATCGGTCAGGCCATTCCGGCATCCGTCGCGGCCGACGTCGCCGGCATCTCGGGAGTCGAGGCGATCGCCCCGCGGCTGCAGCGGCCGGCGATCATGATCGTCAAGGAAAAGGACCGCGTTCAACTCGTCGCCGCGGCGATCGACTTGCAGCGGGACGCGAAGGTTCATGAGTACAAAATCGTCGATGGACAGCCGCTGACCGATTCCAAAGGAGCCCTGCTTAGCAAGCTCCTCGCCGAGAGCCTTGGAGTTAAAGTTGGCGACGAGGTGGGGCTGCTCACCCGCAGCGGCATGATTCCGCTGAAAATTGTCGGCCTGTTTGCGTCGAATACGTCGACGATGTCGGCTCAAGGCGCCGGACTGTTGATCCCCCTGCGCGGCGGCCAGGTCTGGTTCCGCGCGAAAGGCCAACTCGACACGATTCAAATCGTGCTGGACAAAGAGGCTGACGAGGAACAGGTCAAGAAAGAGATCGAATCGCGCCTGCCAAACAACGCCGAGTTACGGCTGCCGACCGGCCGTAGCGAAATGGCCAAAGCGACGGTCCTGTCGACGAATCAGGCGCTGTTCATGGCGCGAGCGTTCATTCTGCTCGTCGCCGTGTTCGTCATCACCAACACCTTTTTAATCAGCGTGACCCAACGCCGCCGCCAACTTGGCATCTTGCGAGCAATTGGCGGGGCCCGCGGGCAGATTGCGGCGCTGGTGATGAGCGAAGCGTTCGTCATGGGCGTCGCCGGTACGATTGTCGGCTCGGTAATTGGCGTGCTTATCGCGCGGTATCTCAACATGGCGATGGGAGCAATGTACGGAACGACGCTTCCGCCGCTTCACCTTGATAAAGAGCCGTTCCTGCTGGCGGCCTTATTCGGCATCGGCATGTCGATGGTCGGCGCTATTGTGCCGGCGCTGAAGGCCTCGCGGCTCAATCCGCTCGATGCTCTCCGCGATGTGCTGCCGGATGAAATCGAAGGCGGATCGCGCTGGTTGGTTGCGTTCGGCTTTTTCACGGTTTTTGTCTGCGCCGTTTTGCTCGCGCTCAGCATCACCGGGTACCTACCCAGCAGCGTCGCCGTCTACGCCGGCGTGCTAGGCCTCGTTGGATTGGTGCTCATTCTACCCGCCGCGCTACCGACGATCACGCGCACCGTCGCGGCGATCCTCCCGCCGCGGATGCGCGTCGAAGGCCGCATCGCGAGCCGGCAATTGCTGATCCACCGTTCGCGGACGACGCTCACGGTGGGCGTCGTATTTATCGCTGCCAGCGCGGCCATCGGCCTCGCCAGCACGGTGCTCGACAATGTCCAAGACGTGAAGGATTGGTACAACAAAACGTTGATCGCCGACTTCTTCATCCGCGCGACGATGCCTGACATGGCGACCGGTTTGGCCGCCGACTTGCCGGACGGTCTGGGCGACGAAATCCTGGAAGTCGACGGCGTCGAGGGAATCGACTCGATCCGCCTGATTAGTGCGAAGGCGGAAAAGGAAAACGTGATCTTGATCGTCCGCGGATTCGACGACGATTCATTGCAGCAGTTCGACGTCGTTCGCGGCGACGAATCGAAGATTCGCGAGCAGATGGCCGACGGCGAAGTCGTCATCGGTTCAGTTCTCTCGCAACGTACGAATCTGAACGTCGGCGATTCGCTGCCGCTCGAAACGGACGAGGGAATCAAGCCATTCCGCATTGCGGCGATCGTCACGGACTACCAGGCGGGCGGCCTCACTGTCTACATGGATCGCGGCACGGCGGAGAAGCAACTCGACATTGGCGGCGTCGACGTGTACGTCGTCAAAGCCGACCGCGAAAAAATCGATACAGTGCGGCGAGACCTTTTGGATCTCGTGCAAGACAAGGGCCTGATTTTGCAGTCGTTCTCCGAATTGCAAACTCAGATCGAGGGCATGATGGCCGGCGTCGACGCCGGCCTCTGGGGGTTGGTGGCGCTTGGGCTGCTGGTGGCGACCTTCGGCGTCGTCAACACGCTGATGATCAGCGTGCTGGAGCAAACGTTCGAGTTCGGCTTGCTTCGCGTCGTCGCCGCCACGCGTGCTCAGATTCGAAAGATCATCTTCGCTCAGGCGTTGATCGTCGCGGTGATGGCAATGGCGCCGGCGGTGATCACTGGTATGGGCATCGCGTACCTCATCAACTTGGCGACGTACTCCGTGACTGGGCGCATCATCGACTTCCAGTTCCACCCCTCGCTGACGTTCGGAGCATTCTTCGCCGGGTTACTGACGATCGTGATCGCCGCCTGGGCGCCGGCGGAACGGGCGTCGCGCGTGCCGCTGGGCGGGATGTTGCGGGTGCGGTAGTCGAGGAACCCTCGGCCGCTTGTCGATGGTCGATGGTTAAGGGTGGCTATTCGTTGAGTGCTGGGGCGTTCGGAGCGACTAGCTCGACGCCTGCTCGGCGGCTAGTTCGCAGCGTCATCGACATCAGCAGCACCGTGAGCGCGAGCAGGACGCACGTACGATAAGTTTGCCGTCGATCGCTGCCGCCCCACGCAAGCGCGGCGAGCGACTGCATCACGCCGAGGGCGACCCACACGCCGCCTGCCAAGCCGACAGTTGCGAGCCAGTTCTCGCCCATCATCGACTGCTGAGCGGCCTCGTCGCTCGCGAGCAGCAGCCAGATGCCGACCGGGATCTGCAGTGCGGTGGCGCCAAGGGCCCAGGCCGCCAATCGTCGCGTGGTGAGGTCTTCGTCGGCCGCTGTTGACGAAGCTTCAGCTGTGTCAACAGCGCGCATGCCGGCGAGCGCGATCACCGCCGTGCAACCGACGGCGACTGATGCGAGGGCGAAGTGGGCCCATAGCGAAAGAATCTCCGGTCGCCCCCAGAGCTTGAGAAGCGCATCGCGATCGATCACCTCCACGTCGGTCCAATCGGCGTCGGCCGCGAGTTCGCCGATGACGCCCATGAGCGGCGGGAAATGGTAGACGAGGTTGCTCGTAGCGAAAAGCGCGAGGAACCAAGTCGTCTTTGGCCAGCGCGTTAGTTTCCAAGCGGCGCCGAGGCTGCCTAGCGAGACCAGGATTTCCGCCCCGGCGAACCAGTAGGTGTTCTCGGGGAATCGCGCGAGGGCTGCACGCATGCCTGCGCTCGGCGCTAGGAGCATCGCCCCGCCGACGATGGCTCCGATGGCGAGGGCGCCGATAGAGGCGGCGAGGGCTCGTCGCGCGCCGCGTTCCAGGCGCTCGCGGCGTTCCCCTTCATCATTCGGCAGCCGCAAGCTCCGCCGCCGCAACCACGCCCCGGCAAGCGGCGCCGTCGATGCGATGTTCATCGCCAGCAAATGGACCGCCAACAAGAGCGTCGTCAACGCTTGCACTTCTCTTTGCTCCGCATGCTGTGAAAAGAACCATTGTAGCAGCTGCCGTAGAGTCTTTTTGAGCGTAGGGAAGAAGTCTCTCGCAGAGACGCAAAGGCGCAGAGGAATGCGGGAGCTCTGGTATGTGTCGAACGTTTTTCGTGTCCTTTCGTGTATTTCGTGGTTAAATCTCCTTCGCTCAATGACCGAATAGACGCGGCGATTAGGGTATGAAAAAAGCGATCCTGGAGACTCGCTCCAGGATCGCTCGATACTCAACTCAATTAAACTTCAAACCAGCGCCCAGCATCCAGCGCCTCGCAACTTCTACCCCTTCAGCAACTTCCGCGTCACCGTGTGCAGAATGCCGCCGTTGCGGTAGTAGTCGAGTTCCACCGGCGTGTCGATGCGGACCGTCACCGGGAAGGTGAGGGTCGTCTCACCGTCGGTTCCGAGCTTGCGGTGGGCGACGACGTTCATCGTTTGCCGCGGCTTGAGGTCGTCGTTCAGTTCGGGGAAGTCGAAGATCTCTTCGCCCGTGAGTCCCAACGACTGCCACGACGTGCCGGCCGGCAGTTCCAGCGGCAGCACGCCCATGCCGACGAGGTTGCTGCGGTGGATCCGCTCGTAGCTCGTCGCGATCACCGCACGGACGCCCATCAGGAATGTTCCCTTGGCGGCCCAGTCGCGGCTCGAACCGGTGCCGTACTCAGCGCCGGCGAGGATCACCAACGGCGTCCCCTCGGTTTTGTACTTCATCGCCGCATCGTAGATGCTCAGCACTTCGCCGTCCGGTAGGTGGCGAGTGACGCCCCCCTCGGTGCCGGGAGCCATGTGGTTGCGAATGCGGATGTTTGCGAACGTGCCGCGGGTCATCACGCGGTCGTTGCCGCGGCGGGCGCCGTAGCTGTTGAAGTCGATCGGCTCGACGCCGTTCTCGACCAAAAACTTGCCGGCCGGGCTCGCCTTCGCGATCGAACCGGCAGGCGAGATGTGGTCGGTCGTCACCGAGTCGCCCAGCGCCGCCAAGCAGCGGGCGCCGGTGATCGACTTGATCGGGCTGACTTCGGGGGTGAGATCGACCAGGAACGGCGGTTCCTGGATGTAAGTGCTCTTCGGATCCCACTCGTAGAGTTCGCCGCCCGTCACTTGGATGGCGTTCCACTTGGGGTTCTTTTGCCAGACGTTGTCGTACTGCTTCTGGAACATCTCCGGCAGCACGCTCGCGTCGACGACCGACTTCACTTCGGCGTGGGTCGGCCAAATGTCGCGGAGGTAGACCGCCTTGCCGCCGGTGCCCGTGCCGAGCGGCTCGGTCGCCATGTCAACGTCGGTCGTGCCGGCGAGGGCGTAGGCCACCACCAGCGGCGGGCTGGCGAGGTAGTTTGCCTTCACGTGGGGATTGATGCGGCCTTCAAAGTTCCGGTTGCCCGATAGGACGCCCGAGACGATGAGGTCGTTCGACTGCACCGCGTTGGCGATCGGATCGGGCAGCGGACCGCTGTTGCCGATGCAGGTGGTGCAGCCGTAGCCGACCGTGTTGAAGCCGATCTTGTCGAGGTACGTGTCGAGGCCCGCCTTCTCGAAGTAGTCGGTCACGACGCGGCTACCGGGGGCGAGGCTCGTCTTCACGTGCGGCGGCACGGTGAGACCGTGCTCTACGGCCTTCTTCGCCACGAGGCCGGCGGCGATCATCACCGACGGGTTGCTCGTGTTCGTGCAGCTGGTGATCGCCGCAATGACGACGCTGCCATGCTCCACGGGGAAGGTCTTGCCGTCGAGTTGCACGTCGACGGCGGTGGCATGACCGTTCGGCGCCGGCTTCTTGTAGGTTTCGACGAGGTCGCGCGACCAAGCCGACTTCATCGAGGCGAGCGGAATCCGATCTTGCGGCCGCTTCGGACCGGCGAGGCTCGGCTCGACCGTCGAGAGGTCGAGTTCGACCGTTGACGTGAAGACCGGCGCCGGCGAATCGTCGGTGCGGAACAGCCCCTGCTCCTTGGCGTACCGCTCAACGAGCTGCACTTCCGAGGGCGTGCGCCCGGTCCGCTCAAGGAAGCGGAGCGTTTCGTTGTCGATGGGGAAGAAGCCCATCGTGGCGCCATATTCGGGCGACATATTTGCAATCGTCGCCCGATCGGCGAGCGACATCGTCGAGACGCCACTGCCGTAGAACTCGACGAACTTGTTCACCACGCCATGCTTGCGGAGCTGTTGGGTGACCATCAGCACGAGGTCGGTCGCGGTCGCCCCCGGTGGCAGCGAGCCGGTCAGCTTCATGCCGACGACTTCGGGCATGAGCATGTAAATCGGCTGGCCAAGCATCACGCCTTCGGCTTCGATGCCGCCGACGCCCCAACCAACGACGCCGAGGCCGTCGATCATCGTCGTATGGCTGTCGGTGCCGACGAGCGAATCAGGATAGGCGACGTTGCCGGCGTGATCTTGGCCGATGAAGACGCCCTTGGCCAAGTATTCCAGGTTCACTTGGTGAACGATGCCGGTCCCCGGCGGCACGACGCGGAAGTTATCGAACGCCGTTTGGCCCCAGCGGAGGAACTCGTAACGCTCGGCGTTGCGGGAGAATTCAAGCTCGATGTTCTGGTCGAGCGATTGGCCGGTGCCGAAGAAATCAACCTGCACCGAGTGGTCGATCACGAGGTCGACCGGCACGAGCGGATTGATCTTCTTCGGATCGCCGCCGAGACGCTGCATCGCAGTTCGCATCGCGGCGAGGTCGACGACGCACGGCACGCCGGTGAAGTCTTGCAGCACCACGCGGGCAGGCTTGAAGGGAACTTCGACGCCGTCGCTGCCGGGGGCGAGGACGCCGCGGCTCTCGGTCCAGTTGGCGAGGTTCTTGACGTCTTGTTCGGTGACGACATAGCCGTCGCAGTTGCGCAACAGCGATTCGAGCAGCACGCGAATCGAGAAGGGAAGTTCGGCCACCTTGGTCAGGCCAAGTTGTTCGAGCTTGGAGAGCCGGTAGATTCCCGCTTGACCGGCGCCGGTGTCAAAAGTGTCGCGAGCTTGAAAGGGATCTTGCTTGAGGGTGGGGGCTGCCATCGAGGCGCATCCTTCCGAGGACCGAAGAATCAACTGGTAAGAGGTAGCCCCCCATTTTATCGCGAAAGCCGGGCCCTGTCTGGTCCTTCTTCTAGGCTGTTTTCGGGGCTTTGGGCGGCTTGTTGGCTGCCTCTCGGCCGCCTAGATTCGAGACCAGCGTTTTCGCACTCTTCTCCCCCTGCTCTCCTCGCCGCCAAACGCCATGCCTGCGCGCGACCCTTACGTCCTCGATCCGTCGCTTGTGGAAGATCCGCCGACCCGTTGGCGGGACAAGCTGAAGTTTCTTGGCCCGGGGCTCGTCCTCACCGCGTCGATCGTCGGCTCTGGTGAGTTGATCGCCACGACCTCGCTGGGAGCAAAGGCCGGATTTACGGCTCTCTGGATCATCCTGGCGAGTTGCGCCGTGAAGGTGGCCTTGCAACTGCAGTTTGGCAGGCACACCATCCTCACTGGCGAGACTTGCCTTACGGCATTCAACAAACTCCCTGGCCCCTCGTGGCGCGGCGCCCACTGGACGATCTGGTGCTGGCTGTTGATTCAGCCGCTGAAGCTGCTGCAAATGGGCGGCATCGTCGGCGGCGTGGCGATGATCATGCACCTCGTGCTGCCGCAGGTGGGAGTCTTTTGGTGGTGTTGGATCACGGCGATCGTCTCCGCAATGATGGTGAGCGGCGAGAGTTATCGCTTCATCGAGCGCGTTTGCGTGGCGCTCGTCGCCGCGTTTACGGCGACGACGCTCATCAGCGTTTTTTCGCTGCAGTGGACCGAGTACGCCATTTCAAGTGGCGACCTCGTCGATGGCCTGCGATTGAAGCTGCCGAGCGACCTGATGATTGCGATGGGGGCCTTCGGGCTCACCGGCGTCGGCGGCGACGAGATCATGCAATACACCTACTGGTTGATCGAGAAGGGTTACGCCGCCCGCACCGGCCCCCCTTCCCCTGGCGACGCCGCCTGGGAACGTCGCGCTCGCGGCTGGATCAACGTGATGTATCTCGACGCCCTCGTTTCGATGGCGGTCTACACCACCGTCACCGCGGCGTTCTACGTCTTGGGCGCCGCGGTGCTGCATGCCCGTGGAGAAACGCCGCAAGGGTACGCGACCATCAACACGCTCGCGCTCATGTACACCGAGTCGCTCGGCGAGTGGGCCCGCAGCATTTTCATGCTGGGGGCGTTCGCCGTGTTGTTCTCCACCGTCTTCTCCGCGCTTGCGGCGTGGACGCGGGTTTTCGCAGACGCAGGCGGCAAGCTGGGGCTGCTTGATTTTCAGAACTCCGGCCAGCGGCGGCGCGCGATCACCATCCTCGCCTGGTTCTTTCCGATCTCGTGGGCCGTCGTCTTCCTGGCGTACAAAGAACCGGTCTACATGGTCACGCTCGGCGGCATGGCGACGGCGGCAATTCTGTTGGTGATCGTGTTCGCAGCGATTGTCTTCCGCTACCAACGCGAAATCCCCGCACTACGTCCCAGCCGGTTCTACGATCTCGCCCTCTGGCTTAGTATTGCGGCCATCGTGGCGATGGCGCTGTATGGCGCTCAGGACGGCATTCGCAAATGGCGAAATGAGAAACCGGCGCAAAACGAGCAGCTTGAACTGCCGCCCGCAGCCGGCATCTCCGCAAAAACGCAAGCATTGGGTTCGAAATCGCAACCGAAATACGACCTGCTCATGCTGGCAACTAGCGGCGAATTGACTCACAATGGCTATTGGCGTCCGCACTAACGCGACGCGATGCGACGTGCATCGTAGATGTTCGACCTATCCTCCGCGCAGCCCCTTCCTCGTCACGAGCGCTCGCGGCCACTCGACAGGAGTTCGACGACCATGCAACGGCGGCAATTCATTGGAACCGCGATCGGAGCTGCAGCTGCGGCGGGAATGGTGTGGAGCAGCCGCGCCTCGGCCGCCAGCGACGTCGCCGACATCCGCGTCGCGCAAATCGGCTTCCGCGGCCAAGGCTCGGGGCACATCAACAACCTTGGCAAGCATGTGGTCGCCCTGTGCGACGTCGACGCCGACGTGCTTAATAATAAGGCCGCCGAACTCAAAGAGAAGCACAATCAAACCGTCGATAAATTCTCCGACTACCGCAAGCTGCTCGAGCGCAAAGACATCGACGCCGTTTCGATCGCCACGCCGAATCACACCCACGCCCTTATCGCGATCGCTGCGGCCCAAGCCGGCAAGGACGTGTACGTCGAGAAGCCTGTCTCGAACAACATTTGGGAAGGCCGACAATTGGCGGCGGCCGCGCGGCGGTTCGACCGCGTCATTCAATGCGGCACGCAGTCGCGGTCGAGCCCGAGCCTGAAAGAAGCCGTCGCCTGGGTGCAAAAAGGCGAACTCGGCCCGATCAAGTATGCCCTCGGCACCTGCTACAAGGGGCGCCCCTCGATCGGCAAAAGCGAAACCGCGTTCAAGTTCCCGTCGACGATCGATCGTGATCTCTGGATTGGCCCCGCCGCCGACGTGGCGTTCTATCGGCCGGAAAAGAATTCGCAGGGGGGCAAGAACCCGCACTACGATTGGCACTGGGATTTCAACACCGGCGCCGGCGACCTCGGCAACCAGGGGATCCACCAGATGGATATCGCCCGCTGGTTCCTCGGCGAAGCAGGCCTCGCGCCGCGGGTCTTCAGCGTTGGCGGCCGCGTTGGCTACGACGACGCCGGCAACACGCCCAACACGCAAATCGTGTGGCAAGGATATGAGAAGGCGCCGCTGCTGTTCGAAGTCCGCGGCCTGCCGCGAGCAAAGCAGTTCCAAGCGAAGGGTTGGGGCGACAACATGGACCGTTTCCGAGGTTCAGGCGTCGGCGTCGTCGTGCAGTGTGAGAACGGCTACGTCGTCATTCCCAGCTACTCCGACGCGATTGCCTTCGACAACAAGGGTGAGAAAGTGAAGGAGTGGCACGGCGGCAGCGGCCATCACGACAATTGGCTGGAAGCCGTCGCCGCTCACGATGCGAAAAAGCTGAATGCCGAGGTACTCGAAGGGCACCTGTCGAGCGCGCTCTGCCATACAGGCAACGTTTCCTATCGCCTCGGGGCGAAAACGCCAACGCGCGAGATTGCCGACCAGCTTGCCGCCAACGAGTTGCTCTCCAACTCGTTCGAACGGATGCTCGGCCACCTGCGGGCGAATGACGTCGACGTCGATGGCGACGCCGTCCTCACGATGGGCGAGTGGCTCACCCTCGACCCGGAATCGGAAAAGTTCGTCGACAACGACAAGGCCAACGAACTGCGGACGCGCGTCTATCGCAAGCCGTTCGTCGTGCCCGACGTGGAGAGCGAACTGGCGTCGCAATCGGCTGCCGCGAGCTGAGCCAAGGGGGTCGGGAGCCTTTTGCCACTGGAGGGTTTGCCTTCGGTGGAACATCGCTAGTGGCAAAAGGCTCCCGACCCCGTCATGCGTACCACGCAATATCATCATGCGGCGTACTAAAGCCCTCGGTCGACGACCGGGGGCTACTTTTTTGCATCGCCGCCAATCGAAATGCGAGCGCCCGCCTCGAACCAAGGCTGCGATCGCATCGCACATGCGGTAGACTGGCGACGCGGCCCGTCCCCTGCCCTCCACCGCGAATCACGCCATGTCGAACTCCGCCTACCGTACGACGCCCCAGCAGATCGAAACGATGCCCCCCGGCATTGGCTACATCATCGGTAACGAGGCGGCGGAGCGATTTAGTTACTACGGCATGGGTGCCGTGCTCTATCAGTTTCTCACGGAGTACCTGCGTGATTCCTCGGGCGCCATGGCGCCGATGACTGCCGAGATGGCGAAGGCTTGGCAGCACTATTTCTACGCGGCCGTTTACGCGTTGCCGCTGTTGGGCGCCATTCTGAGCGATTGGTGGCTCGGCAAGTACAAAACCATTGTGCTGATCTCGCTGCTGTACTGCGTCGGGCACGGCGTGCTCGCGCTGGTCGAGGTTCCCGGGCTGACCGGCTTCGAACCGAAGTGGCTCATTGCCGCTGGGCTCGTCTTGCTCGCCATCGGAGCGGGCGGCATCAAGCCGTGCGTCTCGGCTCACGTCGGCGATCAGTTCGGCGAGCGCAATAAGCACCTCATCAACAAAGTCTTCGGCTGGTTTTACTTTTCGATCAACGCGGGTGCCGTGGTTTCGACGCTGCTCTGTCCCTGGCTGCTAAAGCACTACGGGCCCGGATGGGCGTTCGGCATTCCCGGCATCATTATGGCGGTCGCGACGTTCGTATTTTGGCTGGGCCGATATAAGTACGTTCACATTCCGGCCGGCGGCGCGAAGTTCGTGCAAGAGACATTCAGCGGCGAGGGCCTGCGAGCCGTCGCGAATTTGATTCCGTTGTATCTCTTCATCTTTCCGTTCTTCATGCTGTTCGACCAAACCCACACGGCTTGGGTCGAGCAAGCCAAAAGCATGAACGGCAACTTTGGCCTCTTCACGATGTTGCCGGCACAACTGCAGGCGGTGAACCCGTTCCTGATCCTCTGCTTTATCCCCCTCTTCGCCTACGTGCTCTATCCGCTGATGGGGCGCTGGTTTGAGCCGACTCCACTACGTAAGATCGGCATCGGCCTGTTCCTGACGGCGCTGTCGTTCGTGATCATTGCCCTTGCCGAACAGCGGATTGTCGACGGCGAGCGGCCCCACATGCTGTGGCAGATCATCGCGTATGTCGTCATCACCGCCGGCGAGGTGATGGTGTCGGTCACTGCGTTGGAGTTCTCGTACACGCAAGCCCCCAAGAAAATGAAGTCGCTCATCATGGGCGTCTATTTGCTGGTCGCCATCGCGCTCGGTAATATCCTCACCGCGAAGGTGAACGAATACATCGACGCGCAGAAGAAAGTCGGCGCCACCATCCTCGACGGCGCCAACTATTACTGGTTCTTTGCCGCCGTAATGCTCGTCTCGGCAGTGATCTACGTCATCTGGTCGCAGTTCTACCGTGGCCGCGTCTATATTCAGGGCGATGAAGGCGTCGCGTAGTCAGCGACAATCAGCGGTCCACGGAGGCGATCAACGATGCAGCTTCAAACCAAGTACCCTTATTACCTCGCGAATAAGCCGGAGCAGCCGAACGCCGACTTGGAAGTGATCGACAAGTTCACCGGCCAAGTCGCCACGCGCGTCGCCCAAGCCGATGCGAAGGCGATCGATTGCGGCATAGCCGCCGCCGTCGCCGCTGCGGAGCCGATGGCCCGCTTCGCCCCCTACGAACGCCGCGCCGTGCTTGAGCACTGCGTGAAACGTTTTCGCGAGCGCCAAGACGAACTCGCTTATTCTCTTTGCGTCGAAGCGGGCAAACCAATCCGCGACAGCCGCGGCGAGGTCGCGCGGCTCATCGACACGTTCGATTACGCCGCCGCCGAGGCGCTCCGCTTCGGCGGCGAGGTCCTCAACCTCGAAATCTCCGCTCGCGCCCGTGGTTACGCTGGCATGACGAAGCGCGTGCCGATCGGCGCCTGCTCGTTCATCTCGCCGTTTAACTTCCCGCTGAACCTCGCGGCGCACAAAATCGCCCCCGCCATCGCCGCCGGTTGCCCCTTTGTGCTGAAGCCAGCGAGCCGCACGCCAATCGGGGCGTTGCTTATTGGCGAGATACTGGCCGAAACCGATCTGCCGCCTGGCGCCTTTTCGATCCTCCCCTGCCACCGCGACGGCGCCGATCTCTTTACCACCGACGAACGCTTGAAGCTGCTCAGCTTCACCGGCTCCCCGTCGGTCGGTTGGGATCTGAAGGCCCGCGCCGGCAAGAAGAAGGTGATCCTCGAACTCGGCGGCAACGCCGCCTGCATCGTCGATGGCGACGCCGACGTCGCCGATGCCGTGAGTCGGCTGATCACCGGAGCCTTCTACCAATCGGGGCAAAGTTGCATCTCGGTGCAACGGATTTTGGTGCATGACGCCATTTACGACGAGCTGCGCGAGCGACTCGTCACGGCGACCAAGTCGCTCAAGATGGGCGATCCGAAACTCGAAGAAACTTTCATCGGCCCGATGATCGCCGAGAGCGAAGCCAAGCGACTCGACGAGTGGATTCAAGCCTCGGTGAAGGCGGGCGCCAAACTCCTCTGCGGCGGCAAACGCGAGGGAGCCATGCTGCAGGCGACGCTCCTCGAAAACGTGCCGCGCGATCAGCCCCTTTGTGCGAAGGAGGCGTTCGGCCCCGTCGCAATCCTCGACCGCTTCAGCGACTTCGACGCTGCCCTCGACGAAGTGAACGACAGCGTCTTCGGTCTGCAGGCTGGCCTCTTCACCCGCGACATCTACAAAATCCAGCGGGCGTGGGATCGTCTCGAAGTCGGCGGCGTCGTCATCGGCGACGTGCCGAGCTGGCGCGTCGACAACATGCCCTACGGCGGCGTGAAGGACAGCGGCCTCGGCCGCGAGGGCGTTCGCTATGCGATGGAAGACATGACCGAACCGCGGCTGCTGGTCATTCGCACGCCGCAGAACTAATCGATGTTAGTCGCCGGAATTCGCGCGGTGGATGGTCGTCAGAAGCAGTTCGCTACTGCAAGGCTTGCTCAGGATGGCGAACGCCCCCGACTCGCGCCACGCCGGCTCAACGGACTCGGTGGCGAGGACGATCACCTGCAATCGCGGGGCGCATTCGCGTATCGCAGCGATCATCGCCGGGTCGTCGATCGCTCCGCCTGTCAGATTGACGACGACGCATCCCTTTTGTCGTCCGGGCAGCAGCGATAAGAACTCTGCGAAGGACGCAAAACATTTCGGTTCGTATCCGCCCGCGACTAGGACCGTCCGCAGACGCTCCAGCGAGTCGATGTTCTCGCTGAGCACAAATAGGGGTGACTTCATTCGGGGCGAAACAGCGGCGATGCTGCGATCTGGTCGTGAGGCGTTAGAATCAAGATGACCGCTGCGGCGAACCGTATGTTCCGTTGAATCTGAAGCAGATTCGGCGCGATCGTTTGGGAGATGCACACAAGTGAATCAAGAGAACCCATTGCAGCGGACTTCGTCATCGCAACTGACGCCATCGAACGACCTGCTCGTGGCGCCTGGCGCGATGATCAGCGATAAATTTGTGCTGCTATGCGACTGGCAAGGTCGCGCGGTTTGGGGCAGCATGCCGTTCGATCAATTGCGAATCGGCGAGTACGCTTGGGAGCATCTCGCTCCCGAGTACCGTGAGCCGGCGAAGACCGCGATCGCGCGAGCATCGTCATTGCGCGAAAGCCAGACGCTCGAACTCGCCAACATGGCAGGCCGGCGATTCCGCGTGTGGGTCTGGCCGCTTCTGCGACCCGACGTGGCCGTGTGCGTTCTAGCCGTGCGCATCCCGGCGAACTTGGAACTACTCACCGAGCGCGAACAAGAGTGCCTCGAATGGCTCGGAATGGGGCACTCGACGCAGACGATCGCCGACCAATTAGAGATTGGCCTCACGACGGTGCACACGCACTTACGCCGCTGCCGAGAGAAGTTAGGGTTGGACACCCACGAGGCGTTGATCGCCTTCGCCGCCAAACACTGCCCGCCGACGGACGGGCGCTAGAGAGGCGGAAGCTGGGGCGTAAGGACTCGAACCTTAAATGACAGAGTCAGAATCTGTAGTGTTACCAATTACACTACGCCCCAAGACGCTGCTGCGAAGCCTTCAACGGTAGGTTGCCAGGCAACGGTGGTCAAGGGCGAATGGGGGGACTATTTGGGGAGGCATCGCCCCCGCCGCTTGTTGACGCCCGCCGCGCAGGCCCCCTAAAATCGAGCGGAACCCCGCAAGACCGCGGGAAAAACCGCATTGGAACCACCGCGCCATGGCCACGCTCACGATCATCCAAGGCGGAGAAGTCGGCAAGCAGTTCGAAATCTCCAACCGCGAGTCGGTCATTGGCCGCAGTCCTGAGTGCGATTTTGTGCTCGACGTCGCCGCCGTCAGCCGCCGCCATGCGGCCGTCCTCCGCGACAAAGACCTCTACTTCATCCAAGACAATGGCAGTCGCAATGGCACAATCGTCAACGGCCATGCCATCGACGGCCAGGCCCAGTTGCGCGACGGCGACCAGATTCTGATCTGCGACGTACTCATGCAGTTCCACCATGTGGCGCCGCGGAGCCTGCTGGGCGGCGGAGCGATCGAGGGTTCGTCGCTGCTCTCACCGATCGACGCCGCCGAACTGATGGACGATGGCGACGCTTCGGAGATCGTGGCCACGTTCGACGTCGGCCGCGAGGCGAAGGCCACGTGGCAAGTTTCGGCGAAGCCCGAACAGCAGCTGATGGCGATGATCGAAATCTCGAACAACCTTAGCAACACGCTCGAGGTGAAAGAGATCCTGCCGAAGATCCTCGACAGCTTATTCAAGATTTTCGTCCAAGCCGATCGCGGCTTCATCATCATGCGGCCCAAGCCGGGCGGCCCGCTGGTGCCGGTGGCGACGAAGGCCCGCCGCGACAGTGACGAAGAGACCCGCCCCAGCCGCACGATCGTCGAACGGGCGATGAACGAGAAGAAGGCGATCCTCTCGGCCGACGCCGCCTCCGACGCGCGGTTCAACATGGCGCAAAGCATCGCCGACTTCCACATTCGCTCGCTGATTTGCGCTCCGATGGTCGATTCCAACGGCGAGTCGATCGGCGTCGTGCAGCTCGATACCCGCGACCAGCGAAGCCGGTTTACCGATCTCGACCTGCAGGTGTTGGTCGGCGTTGCCAGCCAAGCGGCTCACGCCCTCGACAACGCAAAGCTCCACGAACAAGTCGTTCAACAACAAGCGCTCCACCGCGACCTGCAAGTCGCCCGCGAAATGCAGACCGCCTTGCTGCCGAAGGCGGCCCCCGACGTCGGCGGGTACCACTTCTTCCAGCACTACCAAGCAGCCTACGAAGTCGGCGGCGACTACTACGACTACATCCAGTTGCCGGAAGATCGCTTCGCCGCGGTCGTGGGCGACGTCGCCGGCAAGGGCGTCTCAGCGGCGATCCTCATGGCGAAGCTTTCGAGCGACGTTCGATTCTGGCTCGCCCGCGAACCTGATCCCGCGAAGGCCCTCGCCAAGATCAACTCCGCCTTCTCGCAGCATGGCTGGGATGATCGCTTCGTGACGATGGTCGTCGCCGTGGTCGACCCGCAGGCGTGCGAGCTGACGCTGGTTAACGCCGGCCACATGCCGCCGCTACTACGTACCGGCGAGGGCGAAGTGCTCGAAATCGGCGGCGACGAAGCCGGCCTCCCGCTGGGCGTGGCTGACGACTACGAGTACGAGTCGTACAAACGCGAATTCCTCGCCGGCGACTTCCTGACAATCTTCACCGACGGCTTCAGCGAGGCGATGAACTCGAAACGCGAACTCTACGGAATGGAGCGGCTAACTGCCCTCTGCGCCGACAAAACGGTGAAGCCGCGCGACCTCGGCCCCTGCATTCTCGACAGCGTGCGGAAGTTCGCCGGCGACTTCCCGCAGAGCGACGACATGTGCCTTGTCTGCTTCGGTCGGGAATGAACCCGCTCGCCAAACGAAACTAGCCGGATCGCCACGCGGTCCGGGACGGCGGCGCCATCCCGGAAGGCGTGGCCTTCCGGCTAGAACGATTCGTCTATTTTGAGAACGTGGTTTAGCGGCGAAATGATCGCCGGCCGTTTACCACTGCACTTGCAGGCAATTCTCGATGCGTTGCACGCCGTCGACGCGGCGGATTAGTTCCTGAGCCATCTGCTTGTGGAAAAACGACCGCACGGCGCCCGACAGGCGGACGACGCCTTCGCTCGCTTCAACGGTCATTTCATGCCCAGAAACATAGGGGCTGCGGCGGAGAGCGCCATGGACTTCGTCGATCAATTCGCGGCGCGGCGGCGCAAGCACGGCTTCCATGTTCTGATTCCTAGTTTCGGGCGAAAGACTTGGCGGGATAGCTTCAGGAGGGAACGCCCGAGCGGGGCCGAGAGGCTACTGGCTGGGGCGTTATGAGGAAATATCGGTTGCGATTCGCCGCCGATTTCAGAAGAGCTCGTCCGTTAAGCGAGGAAATATCCGAAAGAGTTGCGGGTTGTGCCGTTTTTGCCGGAAACACGCTAGCACTGCACGCTAAATATGCAGTGGTTGGCCGCCGCCGGTAAGATTTTCACCCCACGGCGCAGGTACGCGGCGCCGCCGCGGGTATGCGGAGGGATGAGGCCGACTTCGCGGGTCGAGGCGCAAAAAAAGAGGGCGAAGATTCCGTTCGGAAGCCTCGCCCTCTTAAGTTCGTAGCAATCCGCGTCTGCGAATTAGCCCTGCAGCCAAGCCGGCAACTCGCCCGCGCTCGGCAGGTGGATCACCTTCGCACTGCCAATGGCCGGCAGCTTGCGAACGGCCTCGAGCGCCGCGGCCGGCGGTTCGCAATCGAGGTTGAGGATGCCGACCGCCTCCCCGCCGGGGACGTCCCCAGCCCGGCCGACGGCCATCTGGCCGATGTTGACGTTGTGCCCGCCGAACGCCATGCCGACGCCGCCGATGATCCCCGGCACGTCTTTGTGGGTGAAAACGAGCAAGCAGCCATCGAGATAGGCTTCCAGGCGATAGCCGTCGAGCGACACGAGCCGCGGCATCGATTGGCCGAACACGGTGCCGGTCGCCTTATGCTTCTGGCCGTCGGCGCCTTCGATTTCGAAGCTCATCGCGCTGCGGAAGGCGCCCATGTCGGTGCGGGCTTCGCTGCTCAGCTTGATGCCCCGCTCTTCGAGCAGCAGGCTCGCGTTGACGAGGTTCACGTCGTCGGCCATCGCCCCTTGGAGCAACCCGGCCGAGAAGGCCGCGGTGAGGACCTTCGTATCGCGGGCGGCGATCTCGCCACGGTAGGTCAGCTTGCACGACTTAAGGCCGCTCGGGATCAGCCCGGCGGCGAGCTTGCCGAGGCGGAACGCGACGTCGAGGTAGCCGCGAAGCTGCTCGAGCATCTTCGCATCGAGCGAGGCGATGTTCACGGCGTTCTTGATCTGTCCGGTCGATAGGAAGTCGGTCAGCAGCTGAACTGCTTCGACCGCGACTTGCGTTTGGGCTTCTTCGGTGCTCGCCCCAAGGTGCGGCGTGCAGAGGACGCCCGGCATGCCGAACAGCGGGCTGTTGGTGCAGGGCTCTTCGGCGTAAACGTCGAGGGCGACGCCACCGATCTTGCCCGACTTCAACCCTTCAACCAGCGCCGCTTCATTGTAGATGCCGCCGCGGGCCGCGTTGATCAGCCGCACGCCCGGCTTCAGGCGATCGAGCTGCGGGATGTCGATCAGATTACGGGTCTCTTCCGTGAGCGGAGTGTGGACCGAGAGGTAATCGACGTGCGGCAGCATGTCGTCGACCTTCTCGTACCATTCGATGCCGAGCTCCTTCGCCTTTTCCTTCGACATGAAGGGGTCGTACCCGAGCACTCGCATCTCAAGAGCTTGCGCTCGCTTCACCACCGCGAGGCCGATGCGGCCAAGGCCGACGACGCCGAGCGTCTTGCCGGCGACCTGGGCGCCCATGTACTTCGCGCGATCCCAGCGACCTTCGATCAACCCCTGGTACGCCGGGGCGACGTTCCGCGACAGGGCGAGCATCAGCGTCACCGCATGCTCGGCCGTGCTGAGCGTGTTGCCAGCCGGGGTGTTCATCACGACGACGCCGGCCCGCGTGGCGGCGGCGCTGTTAATGTTGTCGGTGCCGACGCCGGCCCGCACGATCGCCTTCAGTTTTCGATTCCCCTCGAGCGACTCGGGGGTGATCTTCACGCCGCTGCGACAGATGGCGCCGTCGAATTCCGCGAGGGCGTTGCGGAGGTCGTCCCCCTTCAGGCCGGTGCGAACTTCGTAAGTGATGCCGGGCGCGGCGTCCAGCAGATCGAGACCTTCTTGCGAGAGCGTGTCGAGAACGATGACCGAGGGCATGATGTTATCGCGTGATGAAAGTTGTAGATGGAGTGTGATCAACAGCGAGCCGCGGGGTTTATCCCCGCGGGACGTGCAATACCGCAGGGACAAGCCCCGCGGCTCGCGGGAAGAACGCTACTTCGCGTTTTTCTCCTTGAACTCCACCATAAAGTCGCGGAGCTTTTCGACGCCGGCCACCGGCATCGCGTTGTAAATCGAGGCCCGAATGCCGCCGACGCTGCGGTGGCCCTTCAGGTCGGTGAGGCTGAGCTTCTTCGCTTCACCCACGAACTGATCCGTCAGCTCATCGCTCGGCAAGCGGAAGGTAACGTTCATCAGCGAACGATCTTCCTTCTGGGCATGGCCGGCATAGAAACCGTTCGACGCATCAAGCACGTCGTACAGCAGCTTCGCCTTATCTTGATTCCGCTTGTACATCGCGTCGAGACCGCCGACGTCGTTCAGCAGCCAATCCGTCACGAGCTTCAGCACGTAGATGCCAAACGTCGGCGGCGTGTTCCACATCGAACCGTTGTCGGCGTGGATCTGGTAGTTAAGGTAACCCGGCATGTTCGGATCGCTCTTCTTCAGCAGATCCTTGCGGATGATCACCACCGTCACGCCCGACGGGCCGGCGTTCTTCTGGGCACATGCGTAAATGAGACCGTACTTGCTCACGTCGAGCGGCTTGTACAGAAACTCGCTCGACGAGTCGCACACCAACGGCACGTCGCCGACTTCCGGCTCGCTCTGGAACTGCACGCCTTGAATCGTTTCGTTCGACGTGTAGTGAACGTACGCGGCTTGCGGGTTGAGCTTCAGGTCGCCCTTCTTCGGCAGACGATCGTAGTTCGTCGACTTGCCGTCCCACGCGACGCTCGTCTCGCCTTCCTTCTTCGCTTCCTTGAGCGCGTCGTTGCCCCACGAGCCGGTGAGGATGTAGTCGGCCGACTGCCCTTCGCCGAGCAGGTTCATCGGGATCATCGAGAACTGCAACCGGCTGCCGCCTTGCAGGAACAACACGGCGTAGTCGTCTGAGATCGAGAGCAGCTTGCGCAGGTTGGCTTCAGCCGCCTCGGCGATGGCGACGAACGTGCCGCTGCGGTGGCTGATCTCGAGGATTGAGGCGCCGACGCCTGGCAGGGCGAGCATGTCGCGTTGAATTGATTCGAGAACAGGGACCGGCATTGCGGCGGGACCGGCCGAGAAATTGTAGACCCGTTGGGTCATGGCGAATCCTTCGTGGGAGTTTCTACTTAGGGTCGCTTCACTGCAGATGACTGCCGGAGGCTCTGGATGACGAGCGACAACCGGCAAAGTGAAAACGAGTATTTTAGCCCTGCCAGCGCAAGTTGGCGATGGGGTGGCTGGGTGAAGAATGGCAGGCTTTTTCGCCTGCAGTAAGTGAAGATTATCGATTCGTAAGCGGAGGAACCGCAACCTTTGCGATATCTTTCTAGTCCCCTCCCCTTGAGGGGGAGGGTTAGGGAGGGGTGGCAGCGGCTGGTACCAGGTTCATCCCCCCTCCCCAGCCCTCCCCTCCAGGGGGAGGGGGCCAGAGAGAACACGGGAGGAGTTCGTGGCCCCTGATCAACGGCTACTTCGCCGCAGCAATCGCCTCGCCCGTCCGCCAAGTATTCCCTTCGCGTTCCACCCGATGATAGAGCGTATCCCGCTCAATAGGTTCGCGGCCCGCCTCTTCGATCAGCTGGCGGATTTGCTCGACGGTGAGAATCTCCGGCGTCTCGGCGCCGGCGTCGTGATAAATGAGCTCGTGCCGCACGGTGCCGTCGATGTCGTCGGCGCCGTAGGCGAGCGCACACTGGGCCGTGCCGATGCCGAGCATGATCCAGTACGCCTTCATGTGGGCGATGTTGTCGAGCATCAGCCGGCTCACCGCCATCGTCCGCAGGTCCATCAGGGCGTTTGGCTTCTTGATGTGCGACAGCCCCGTGTTGTCGGGATGGAACGCCAGCGGAATGAATGTCTGGAACCCGCCCGTCTCGTCCTGCAGTTCGCGGAGGCGAATCAGGTGGTCGATCCGGTGATACGCCTGCTCGATGTGGCCGTAGAGCATTGTGCAGTTCGAGCGGAGCCCCAACTGGTGCGCGTTGCGGTGCGTCTCGAACCAGCGCGACGAATCGGCTTTGTGTTCGCAGATCTTGTTGCGAACTTCCGGATGGAAGATTTCGGCGCCGCCGCCGGGCAGGCTGCCGACGCCCGCGTCGATCATGTCTTCCAGCACGGCGCGAATCGGCTTCTTCGTCTGCCGTGAGAACCAGTCGATTTCGACCGGCGTCCAAGCCTTCAAATGCAACTCAGGAAAGCTTTCGTGCAGCGTGCTGATGACGCCGCGATACCACTCGTACTTCGCCTGATGATGCAACCCGCCGACGATGTGGAGCTCGGTGCAGCCGTTGTCGACCGCCTCCTGCCCGCGGGCCCGCACCTGCTCCTCGTCCATCAAATAACCCTTGGCCGAACGGAGGTCGGCCCGGAACGCGCAGAACGTGCAGCGGTAGACGCAAACGTTCGTGGGGTTCAAGTGGGTGTTGATGTTGTAGTAGCCGGCGTTGCCGTTCTTGCGCTCGCGTACGAGATTGGCCAACTCGCCGACTTCCGGCAAAGGCGCAGCGTCGCTGTAGAGCGTGAGCCCATCGTCAAACGACAACCGCTCGCCGGCTTCGACTTTTTCGCGAATCGACTGCAACACCGGTGACGACGTTCGAAGCATGTTCTTGCCGGACCTATGAAGGTCTCTCGCAGAGGCGCGGAGGCGCAGAGGTGTTCAATGTTCTTCCTCTGCGTCTCTGCGTCTCTGCGCGAGCTTTATTCTTTTCTGTTAGGAGAGGACTAAATCTACCGTTCCGACTACCAGCAGCCCCAGGCTGATGATGGCGTTCACGTTGAAGAACGCCGTGTTCACCCGGGCGAGGTCGTCGGGCCGTACCAAGGCGTGTTCGTACACCAGCAGCGCGGCCACCGAGGCGACTCCCGCCCACCATAGACCACCAAACGGCGGGTAGATTAACGGCAGCAGCGCCAACAACGCTATTGTCACGAAATGGCAGCCGGCCGCCAGCCGGAGGGCCCCGGCCACCCCCAGCCGCACCGGAATACTATGCAGCTTCGCCTCCCGGTCGTAGGCGAAATCTTGGCAGGCGTAGATGATGTCGAACCCCGCCACCCACGCCGCCACGGCCGCCCCCAGGACAATTGCCGGCAGCAAATCGGCCGGATGCCGGGCGACCGTCTCCCCCCGAATGGCGATCCAGGCCGCGATCGGCGACATCGCTAGGGCCACCCCCAGCCAAAAATGTGCCAGCGAAGTAAACCGCTTGGCATAGCTGTACCCGCACAAAAACGCGAGCACCGGCACGGCGAGATAGAGCGGCAACCTATTTGGCAGGAACAGCAGCGTGCTCGCCACGAACCCCGCGCTGCACGCGATAGCAAAGAACGTCACCTGGCCCGCGCTCAGTAGCCCCGCGGGAATATGCCGTCCAGCCGTCCGCGGATTGAGGGCGTCAAGCTTCCGATCGACCAACCGATTAAACGCCATCGCCGCGCTGCGGGCGAAGACCATGCAGAGCAAGATGCCGACGAGTTCCTGCCAGCGGATTTGGAACTTCGACGATCCGGGCCAATCGAATGGAATGATTTGGAACCCCAGAATGTTGAGGTACGGGTCGTGGATGAAGGTTTGCGTCGAACCGGCGCCAATCGAGTAGGTTTTGAGATTGTACGGATCGAACGCTGGCGCGGGATTTTCAATCGCCTGCATCCGCCAAGCCATCAGCGCCGCCAATAGCGCAAACGGCAACGCAAACAGCGTATGGCTGAACCGAATGAGCGAAAGAAAATGGCGGATCGTTTGGAGCATGCGTTACTGTCAGAAGAAATCTCTCGCAGAGGCGCGGAGGCGCAGAGAAAGTCGCTGAGACAATGCCAGCTTGGGCGTCGACAAGCGTGAGCTTTCTGAATCAACTCTCCTGTCTTCCCTCCGCGTCTCTGCGTCTCTGCGAGAGCTCCCTCTTCTAAAATTTGATTACTTATCCGCGCCCCAGCGGTTGATGAGGGCGTTGTCGATGCCAAGTTGGTCGCAGATCCGCGCCACCATAAAGTCGACCAGATCCCGCAGCGTGTTCACCCCGTGGTACCACCCGGGCGACGCCGGCATCACCACGGCCCCTGCCTCGGTCGACTTCCGCAGGTTGTCGATATGCGGCAGCGACAGCGGCGTCTCGCGGGTCACAAGGATCAGCTTCCGCCGCTCCTTCAAATGAACCTCCGCCGCCCGCTGGATGAGGTTGCCGGACGACGCATGAGCCACGGCGCTGAGCGTCGCCCCCGAACATGGCGTGACCACCATCCCCTGCGTAAGGAACGAGCCGCTCGCAATCGGCGAGTTGAAATTCTGATAGTGGTGGTAGTGCAACTGCCCCACCCGCCCCGCGTCGACCGAGAGAACGTTGCTGTCCGCCGTGCCGATGCCGGCGCTCGCCTGCAGCATGCGGATCTTGCTGTCGGAGGCGTTCGTGACGTCTTCCAGCATCAGGTCGGCCGGCTGAAAGTCGTTGAGATCGACCCGCAGGTCCATCTCTTCGTGAATCACCTGCGCCCCCGACGGACTGATCGACAGATGAACGTCGTATCCCGTCGCGAGCAGCACTTCGATCAACCGCAGCGAGTAAACCGCCCCGCTGCCGCCGGTAACGCCGATGCAGATGTTTTTCGGTTTGCTGGCCATGGTATTTCAGTGGGCAGTGGGCAGTGGGCAGTGGGCAGTAAGTATTTTCAGCCCCCGGCTTCGCCGGGGGGGTAGCCTCACGCAAGAGATCTTTGGCTTATTGACAGTCGAATAGCGAGAGGCAAACTGCCCACTACCGACCGCCCACTGCCCACTCTTCCTACGGCTTCTTCCCAACATAAAGCGTCGCCACCCCCAGTGTAAGCGGCCGATAGCTTACCTCCGTCAGCCCTACCCGCCGCATCCGCTCGGCCAGGGCCTCTCCCTGGGGAAACTCGCCGACGCTCTCCGGCAGGTAGCTGTAGGCGCTCTCCGCATTCCGGGCGAGCATCTGCCCAATCCGCGGCAACACGTTGCGGAAATACCAGCTGTAGATTCCCTTGAACGGCTGCCACTCGGGCGAGGAAAACTCGAGCACCGCCACATGCCCGCCGGGCGAGCAGACGCGAGTCATCTCGGCGAGCCCCGCATCGGTGTCGGCAACGTTCCGCAGCCCGAACGCCACGGTGACGATGTTGAACCGGTCGCTCGGGAACGGCAGCGACTGCGTGTCAGCTTCGATAAACGTCAGCCGATCGCCAGCTCGCGCCTTCATTCCCTTTTGATGGCCGATGGCGAGCATCTCGTGGCAGAAGTCGGCGCCGACGATCTCCGCTTCGCCCTTGGTCGCCTTATGGTAGGCCAGTGCTAGGTCGCCGGTCCCAGTGCAGACGTCGAGAATCCGATCGCCGCTCTTCGGCGCCACCGTCCGCACCGTCCGCCACCGCCAGTAGCGGTCGATGTTCAGCGACAGCAGGTGGTTCAAAAAGTCGTACTTGCCGGCGATCTCGCCAAACATCCGACGAACGCGCGGGCCAGATTTGTCGACGGTCATATGGGGCAGGAATCTGGGGTGTGCTCTTGAGACCGACGAATGGACCGCGCATTAACACGGGGAAGCGGTGGGGAGATCGCCAGTATCGCAGTAGAATGTCCCCCTCGCTAGCCGCTCGCGGCTTCGCGTATCCCGCTCCCCTGCCCTGCAGATTCACCGATGCCCAAGCTCCACGTTCACTTCCTCCCCGCCCACGTCCCGGCTGAAGACTTGGCCGGCAGCGTCGTGATCGTCATCGACCTGCTGCGGGCCTCGTCGACGATCTGCCAGGCCCTCGCGTCGGGGGCGACCTGCGTGATGCCATTCCTCGAAATCGACGACGCCCGCCGCGCCGCCGAGCAATTTGACCGCGCTGCCATCGTCCTCGGCGGCGAACGCCATGGCCGGATCATCGACGGCTTCGACCTCGGCAACTCGCCGCTGGAGTACAGCCCTGTCGCCGTGGCTGGCCGGCCGCTGCTGTTCACCACCACCAACGGCACGCGAGCCCTCCACCACGCCCGACTCGCCCGCCGCACGCTCGTCGGCTGTGCCCTGAACCGCCAGGCGATCGCCGACGCCGTGGCCGCCGAGCCGTGGGTCGACATCCTGTGCGCCGGCACTGACGGTGCCATCACCGGCGAAGACATCCTCGCCGCCGGCGCGATCGCCGACGCCCTCGTGGGCCCCGCGAACGCCGCAGGCTGGGAGCTGAATGCCGAGGCCCAGAGCGCCCTCGACCAATGGCGATCTCTCCTCGCCCTCGCCGCCGCGACCGGCCGCACGCCCTCCGACCAATTCGCCGTCGCGATGGAACAAACTCCCGGCGGCAGCAACCTCCTCGCCATCGGCCACGGCATCGACCTCCCCGCCTGCGCGGAACTCGACATCCTGCCGATCGTCCCCGAACTCAACCACGCCACCGGCGAAATCCGCCCGGCGTAGACGGCCCGCGGAATGCGCAGCTAGAATTGTCGGCTTTCCCGATAAAAGTCTCTCGCAGAGGCGCGGAGACGCAGAGGGGAGCCGCGAACTTGCGATTCGCCGGCCGCCTCCTGCTTAGAAGATTTCTCCGTATTTCCTCCGCGGTCTCTGCGCCTCTGCGAGAGATCCGCCTTTGCATTTAAGAAGAATCAGAATCGAGTCTCGCGATGGACATGGACAAGCTCGTCTCGCTCTGCAAACGCCGCGGATTTCTCTTTCAATCGAGCGAAATCTACGGCGGCCTCAACGGCTTTTGGGACTACGGCCCCCTCGGCGTTGAGCTGAAGCGAAACATTAAGGAAGCGTGGTGGCAGGACATGGTCCGCGGCCACGACGAGCTTGGCGTCCCCGCCGGCGCCCCCGAGGCCTACGAAATGACCGGCCTCGATTGCACGATCATCATGCACCCGCAGGTATGGAAGGTCTCCGGCCATTACGACCTCTTCTGCGACATGATGGTCGACTGCAAGGAGACGAAGAAACGTTACCGCTTCGACCAACTCCGCGGCCGCTGGGTCACGGCGAAGGGCAAGCGGATTTTCGTCACCACGCTCGCTGAGGCGGAGCAAGAAGCCGAGGATCTCGAGAAACGCGCGTTGAAGGCATTCAACCTCCGCGGCAAAGATGCCGAAAGCCTCGAGTGGGAAGGCGCCTCGATGTCGCTCGACAAGGTCGAGGAACTCGCCAGCGTTTTCGCCCCCGAAGCGAAGGAAGTCGGCACGCTCACCGAGCCGCGCGAATTCAACCTGATGTTCAAGACCATCGTCGGCGCGATGGGCACCGAAGAAGACGCCGCGTTCCTCCGCCCCGAGACGGCCCAAGGCATCTTCGTCAACTTCAAGAACGTCCTCGACAGCACCCGCGTCAAGGTTCCGTTCGGCATCGCCCAGATCGGCAAAAGCTTCCGCAACGAAATCACGCCGCGGAATTTCACCTTCCGCAGCCGCGAGTTCGAGCAGATGGAAATCGAGTTCTTCTGCAACCCAAAGGATTCTCGTAAGTGGTACGAGTACTGGCGCGACCGCCGCATGAAGTGGTACACCGACCTCGGCCTCGCCGGCGAACGGCTGATCATGCGCGAACATGCCGCCGATGAACTGAGCCACTACTCAGTCGGCACCGCCGACATCGAATACGCCTTCCCCTTCCTGCCCGCCGGCGAGTATGGCGAGCTTGAGGGCATTGCCCACCGCGGCGATTTCGACCTTCGCAGCCACATGGAAGGCAAGCTCGTGAAGAACGCCGAGGGCTGTCTCGAAGTCGAGATGATCCCCGTCGAAGGCAAGCCTGACAAGATGCGCCCGAAGCACCGCGGCAGCGGCCGCGATCTCACCTATCGCGACGAAGTGACGAACGAAAAGTTCGTCCCGCACGTGATCGAGCCATCCAGCGGCGCCGACCGTGCGACCCTCGCCTTCCTCTGCGAGGCCTATTACGAGGATCAACAGCCCGACGAAAACGGCGAGCTGCAAACCCGCGTCGTGATGCGGTTCCACCCGCGGATCGCTCCGATTAAGGCCGCCGTCTTCCCGCTCGTGAAGAAAGACGGCATGCCCGAGATCGCCCAGGAGATCTACCGCCAGCTAAAGGCGAAGTTCTCGGCGTTCTACGACGAAAAGGGCGCCGTCGGCCGCCGCTATCGCCGCCAAGACGAAGCGGGCACGCCGTACTGCATCACCGTCGACGGCCAAACGCTGACCGACAACACCGTCACGATCCGCGACCGCGACACGCTCGAGCAGTGGCGCGTGAAGGTGGATGAGGTGGTTGAAGAGATCTCAAAGCGGGTGATGTAAGCGAGCGGAAACCCTCGCTTACAGCGAGGGAAGTTGCCGTTAGCTTGTAGCCTAAGCAGCGCTGCGCGCTTTAGGCGATGCTTGCGCATCTTCTAGCTTGCACAGCAGTTCCACTGTCCGCCGCGTGGCGCCCTGCTGGCTGAGCACCAGCCGCTGGGCCCGTTTGCCCAGGGCGAGCGCCGCAGGCGGCGATTCGATGGCGTTCGCGACAAACGTAGCCAATTCCGCCTCGCTGTGGACGACTTCAGCCCCCTCAGCGGCGAGGAGTTGGGCCACGATGTCGCGGAAGTTCCAGGTGTTCGGGCCGAAGCAGGTCGCCACGCCGTAAGCGGCCGGTTCGAGCATGTTCTGCCCGCCGCGGCTGCCGAAGCTGCCGCCAACGAAGCCGACCGCGGCCGTGCCCCACCAGGCGCCCAATTCGCCAATCGTATCGACGAGCAGTACCCGCCACTGTTGCCCGCTATTCGGGTACAAGTGACTCCGCCGGATCCACTCAACGCCGCTCGCACTGAGCAGTGCGGCGACTTCATCAAATCGCTGCGGGTGACGCGGAACCAAGATCAGCCGCAGCCCGGGGTGAGCCGGCGCGAGTTGCTTGAAAATATCGAGGGCGTACTGTTCCTCAGGATCCTGCGTGCTCCCGGCGAGGAACACCGTGTGGCTCGCGTTGAGACCAGCGAGCTGTTGTAGGGCGACGGTCTTCGCGTTGTCGCGGCTCGTTTGGGCGCCGTCGAACTTCAGCGAACCGGTCGAGTGGACAGTCTCGCGACGGGCGCCAAGTTGCCGAAACCGCTCAGCCGTCTCTTCGTTCTGGGCGGCGATCAGATCGAGACGTTCCAAGCTGGGAGCGACGAGCGCCCGAATGCGGCGGTAGCCACGGAAGCTCTTATCGCTGAGCCGGCCGTTAATGATCGCCACCCGGGCGCCATGGCGTTTGGCGGCCGCGACGAGGTTGGGCCAGAGCTCAAGCTCCGCGAGCACTAGCAGCGTGGGCCGAACGCGACGCATTGCCGCCGCGGTCGACCAAGTGAAATCCAGTGGGCAGTAGAAGACCGTGTGAGCGGCGTACTTCTTGCACGCCAGGTCGTAGCCAGTTTTGGTGGTCGTCGAGACGACGATTTCCCAATCGGGCCGATGACTTGTGAACTCGGCGATGGTCGTCGCCAGCAGATTCACCTCGCCGACGCTCACGGCGTGGAGCCACGCGCAGGGACGCTCACCGGTACGGAGCGGGGCTCGCCCCAGGAACTTGCAGCCAAACCCCTCGCGGTGCTTACCGTGCCGCACCGCCGACCAGATGATCCACGGCGATGCGACGGCGAACAGCAGCAAATAAAGGGCGTTGAGCGCCCAACCGGCGAGTCGCGACATGGGAATCCTTTCCCGACCGTTGCTCAATCAAGTTTTCGCAGCCAGCAAACTAGTTCGCACCGTGGCAATTCTTGTACTTCTTCCCGCTGCCGCAGGGGCACGGCGCGTTGCGGGGCGTTTTGTCATCCATGTTGCGGATCGGCTCGAGTTTCTCAGCCGATTGCGAACCGTCGATCGCGGATTGCTGATCGGGATCCATCATTGGCGTCGCGGCTGGTGCGTCTTCCTTAATCGCCTTTGGCTCGACCCAAGTGCTGCCGACGAAGTTTTCGTCGAGCTGCTCCATTTTGAAGACGAGGTCGGTTACATAATTGGCGATCGACTTCCACATTGTCTCGAAGAGCCGCATGCCCTCACGCTTGTACTCGACCTTCGGGTCGATCTGAGCATAACCGCGGAGCCCGACGCTTGAACGCAGGTGATCCATCGTCAGTAGATGTTCTTTCCACGCCTGATCGAGAATCTGCAGCAGCAGCGTCCGCTCAAGGCGACGCATCTCAGGGCGATAGCGATCTTCGACGAGCTGCGAGACGCGGCGGCGCGCTTCGGCGTGATCGAGCTTCGCGAGCTCGTCCTGCGTCAGGTCGCAGTGGCACGATTCGCGCAACCATGTCGTCAAGTCGGTCAGCTTGCCGTTGTTGCCCGTGGCTTGGCCGAGCGTCACTTTGGCGCCAGCGTCGCTGAAGAGGGCGTCGACCTTCTTCTGGGCTTCGGCGGCGACCTTCGTCGCCAGCACATTGTTCTCACGACTATGAACGAGCAACACCTCGCGGATTTCGTCGCGTTGCTTGTTCTTCAGGTCTTCGAGCGAGAGTTCAACGCCAAAACGGCGCTTCGCCCACTCGACGAGATCTTCGCGCTGAAAGCCTTGCTGCTGCCCGGCGGCACGGCCGGAGAAGCGGTAGAGGCCGGCGAGCACGGGGAACTCTGACTCACGCTCTGCATAGGCGGCAGCGGCGCGATCGAGCGCCAGCTTGCGGAACTCACGGGCGTCGAGCTTGCTCATCTCGGCGGGTGCGAGCTCAATGCCGAATTTTTCGTGAAGCCACGCACAGGCGGTCTTTACGCCGAAGTCGGGCTCAAGATAGCGAGCACAGCTGCTGAGATCGACCTTATCGATCGCTTTATGGGCGTCTTCAATAAGTTGCTCATCGAGCTTGTCACGGCCGATCTTCTTCAGGTCGCGATCGCGATAGTTCGTACCCCAACGGGTATTCGACCAGTGGGCCAATGCCACCCAGTTCCAGTCTTGTTCGTCTTCCGATTCCTCGGGCAGATTCTCTTCGATGGCGTCGAGAACTTGCGACTCCGCCTTGCGGGTCGCTTCATCGAGGGCGACGCGCGACGCGTCCTCGAAGCTAGAGTTACGGTAGTCGCGGGGTTGGAGCTCGACGGTAAGCATATTGCCCGCGGCGGCGGCGAACGACTCGGCGCCGTAATCAGCGTCAAGGAAGGTCGTCATTGCCGAGTCGACCTGCTCGTTGATCATTGTCATGATCAGGTCGCGGCTGTTGTCGCCGTCGAGAATCCGCTGGCGATAGCCGTAAACGCGCTTGCGCTGCTCGTCCATCACCTCGTCGTATTCGAGGAGGTTCTTGCGAATTTCGAAGTTGCGTTCTTCGACCTTCTTCTGGGCGCCTTCGATGCGACGTGAAACCATCCGGCTCTCGATCGCTTCGCCTTCCTTCATGCCCAGACGGGTGAGGACGTTCTTCACCCACTCGCCGGCGAAGATCCGCATCAGGTCGTCTTCGAGCGAGAGGTAGAACCGGCTGCTGCCGGGATCGCCTTGACGACCGCAACGGCCGCGAAGCTGAAGGTCGATGCGGCGCGACTCATGGCGCTCGGTGCCAATGATGTGCAGGCCGCCCAGCGTTTTGACGACCTGCCCTTGTTCCTTCATCTTCTCGCGGCGTTCGATCGACGTGACGAGTTGCTCCCACTCTTCGTGGGGGACTTCGAGTCGCGTCGGGTACTTGTCTTGCAGTTGAGCCCAAGCCATCGTGTCGGCATTGCCGCCGAGGATGATGTCGGTACCGCGGCCGGCCATGTTCGTCGCGATGGTCACGGCGCCGAGCCGACCTGCCTGCGCGACGATTTCGGCTTCGCGCTTGTGGTGCTTCGCGTTGAGAACCTCGTGCTTGACGCCGCGCTTGTTCAGCAGGCTCGACAGCCGTTCGCTCTTCTCGATCGACACGGTGCCGACAAGGATTGGGCGGCCGGGCGCCTGGATCGAGGCAATGCGATCGCGAGAGATCGTTTCGATCTTGCGCGTCTCATCGAGTTCGAGCGTCACGGCGCCTTGGTCTTCACTCTTCAGCTTGCCGATGAAGAATTCGCCGTTCTTCAGCTGGACAGTCGTGTGGCGGTTGAGCCGTTCGATCTCTTCGGCGAGCGCGACGAACTTTTCCTTCTCGGTGCGGTAAATGACGTCGGCGTGTTCGATCCGCTGCATACCGCGGTTCGTGGGGACGCCGATAACGTCGAGGTGGTAGATCTTCCAGAATTCACCCGCTTCCGTGAGCGCGGTGCCGGTCATGCCGGAGACCTTCTTGTAGAGCTTGAAGAAGTTCTGCAGCGTGATCGTGGCGAGCGTTTGGTTCTCGGCTTTGACCTGGACGCCTTCTTTCGCTTCGACGGCTTGGTGGAGGCCATCGCTCCACTGGCGGCCTTCCATCAGACGGCCGGTGAACTCGTCGACGATGACTACCTTGCCGTCCTGGACGACGTAGTTCACGTCGCGCTTGTAGAGGAAGTGAGCCTTCAGCGCGTTGTCGATGAGATGCGGCCACTGCATATTGCCGGCCGTGTAGAAGCTCTCGACTCCGGCGAGCTTTTCCGCCTCGCGGACGCCGGCGTCGGTCAGGTGAACGCTATGTTCCTTTTCTTTCGCCTCGAAGTGAAGTTCCGCCTTTAATTGGCGGGCAATCTTGTCGGCCTTGGCGTACTTGGTGACGTCGTCGTGGGCCGGGCCGGAGATGATCAGCGGCGTTCGGGCTTCGTCGATGAGAATATTGTCGACTTCGTCGACGATCGCGAAGTTAAGAACGCCTTGCGCTTGCTGATCGCGCTTGGGGAACTTATCGTCGTCGCGGGCGGCGACCCGCATATTATCGCGGAGGTAGTCGAAGCCGAACTCGTTGTTCGTGCCGTAGGTGATGTCGCAGGCATAGGAGACTTGGCGTTCACCCGACTCCATGCCGCCTTGGATGTTACCGACGGTGAGGCCAAGGCCCGTGTACAGCGGCGCCATCCACTCCATATCGCGGCGGGCGAGGTAGTCGTTCACCGTGACGACGTGAACGCCCTTGCCGCTGATGGCGTTGAGGTACGCCGGCAGAGTCGCGACGAGCGTCTTACCTTCGCCGGTGACCATTTCGGCGATGTTCCCCTCGTGGAGAATCATGCCGCCGATGAGCTGCACGTCGTAGTGGCGCATGCCGAGGAAGCGGCGGCCCCCTTCACGACAAACGGCGAAAGCTTCGACCAGCAAGTCGTCGAGCGATTCGCCCGAGTCGAGGCGGCGGCGGAACTCTGCGGTTTGATTTCGCAGTTGCTCGTCCGCCATGCCTTGGTACTTAGTTTCGAGCGCATTGATCGCATCGACCTTCGGCTGCAGCCGACGGAGGACACGTGCATTGGCCGAGCCAAACAAGGCGGTAATGCCACGCTCAAAACGGCCAAGGATGCCGTTAAAAAAGCCAGCGACGATTTCCCAAATACGTTCCAGAACTTCCATCGTCTACTCTATACGCTCGAAATGGCTTGGGCGGTGCGGCAACCTTGGCGGCCGAGGACGTCGAGTGGCTTTCCACGGCGAAGGGGGTCGGTAAATCCAACGCACCTCTTCGCAACGACGCCCTGGCAAGGGCTGCAAGCAGTGAGGGCGACCCCATCGCCCGAATCACGAATTCTATGAGAATTGCGTCCGCGGGCCGACAGCGATTGTTAGGCCCACGCGCGCAAAATCAGCGCAACGTTATCGCAGCAAAAAGTTTACAGCTACAAAAAAACAGGGTCAAGGCGAGCTGACGAGCGCGATGCGGTCGGTCACGCCGTGAAACGTTAGGATTTACGAGGGCCGTAGACCTGGAGGATGTACCCGGCGCTGAAGAGGCAAACGGCCACAACCAGGAACTGCAGCATCTGTCCCGCGCGGATGCGATTCATGAGCTGGGCGACCATCGCCAAGGGCGGGATGGTTAGGCCAGCGAGTTGGAGGAGACGCGCGACGACTTGCATGGCCCGCACGGTACCTGCGGCGAGCCGAAATGGCAATCGAGGCCCTTGGCGAACTGCCGGTTGGAAACATACTAGGGCTTCCGTCGATCTCCATAACTTCAGTCCTGCTAAGCATTAAGCCGCATGGAAGTCACGACGCCCCGCACTCCTGACGAATTTGCCCGCTACTTCGAGCTGCGGTGGCAGGTGTTGCGCGATCCGTTTGGCCAGCCTCGCGGGAGCGAGCGCGACGAACTCGATGCCGAGGGCTCGGGGACCGAGCACGCCGTCATTTTCACCGATTCCGGGGAGGCGGTTGCCGCGGGGCGGATCCAACTCAACACCCCGGAAGAGGCTCAGGTGCGATACATGGCGGTCGCCGAATCGCAGCGTGGCCTGGGGCTAGGGCGGCTAATCGTCCGCCGGCTGGAGGAAATTGCCCGCTCGCGGGGGGCTACCTACGCGGTCCTGAATGCCCGCGACGAGGCGGTCGGCTTCTACCGCTCGCTGGGGTATGAGGTGGTTGGCGTCGGGCCGACGATTTTCGGGTCGGTGACCCACTCGCGGATGCAGCGGACGCTGTAGCGGCGAAGCCGCCCCTTCTTCGCATCAGTCAAAAGGCGATGGGTGTGTCTCGCGGGGAGAAGTTGTTAAAGTACTTGAATTGAGACGTTTCATGCCAACCTAAACTTGTGCTCTCTCTCTCGACCATCCCAAACTATGCCACGATTCCTGCTCACTATCGCTCTGCTGCTAGTCGCCCCCCTGGCTGGGGGGGCGCCGCCCGAATTCGTTTCGGTCGAGCCAACGGTTTACCGTGACGCTTGGTACGCCCGGCAGCAGTCGGCGGGGCGAGATTTCCGCCCGCGGGGCATCGCCAAGAACGAAAAGTTCGAGCTCGAAATCGATCTCAAAGCAACGTTCGAAAACCCGTTTGACCCCGAGCAGGTCGACCTGTGGGCGGAGTTCACGGCCCCGTCAGGCAAAGTTTGGAAAATCTGGGGCTTCTACAACCCCAGCGGCTGGGACAGCGAGTGGATGATCCGCTTCACGCCGACCGAGCAGGGCAACTGGTCGTACGTCGTGAAGGTTCGCGATAGTGACGGAACGGCTGAGACCGTAGCGGCAGAGTTCCGCGTCGAGCCGAGTCGGCGCCGCGGGTTCGTCAGGATCGCCGAGAACCGTCGCTACTTGCAATATGCCGACGGTTCGAGCTTCTACGGCGTTGGCCTTTGGTACAACGACGACTACCATCGCCGCGGGCATGGGCAGATCACCGAGCAGGCGCTCGACGAACTTCACACGCTTGGCGTGAATTTCATTTGCTTCTACCCGACGCCGCTCGAAACGCACGGCTCGGGCGTCGGCCGCTACGACCAAGATCGCGCTGGCAGGCTCGATGAGATCTTCGCCTGGTGCGAAGCCCGCGACATCCACATCGCTTGGAACCTCGTGTTCCACTCCTACATCTCCGACGCCATGTGGGGCGGCGGCAACGATCGCTTCCGCAGCAACCCGGCCCGCAACATCGTCGACGCGAAAGATTGGTTCGCCAGCGACGCGTCGTGGAAGCAGCAACAAAATCTTTACCGCTACATCATCGCGCGGTGGGGCTACAGCCCGTCGCTCTACATGTGGTTCGTGGTGGACGAGATCAACGGCACCGAAGGCTTTCAGGCCGACGAAGCGGCGGCGCTTGCGTGGTGTCGGCGGATGAATGACTACTTCCACGCGAACGACCCCTACGGCCGCGCGACCGCCGGGACGCAAAGCGGGCACGTCGTTCATTTCTGGAAGGAAGGCTACGAGATCTTCGACGTCGCGGCCCGAGAGATCTACGAAGCGCAAGAGTTCCCGATGCCGGCCGGCGGTAAGCCTGATCTTATCAATGATCACCCGCTGCGGGCGTCCTACCGCAACTACGCCGCGCAGACCGCCAAGTTGTGGGCCGAGTTTCACAAGCCGGCGATCATCGGCGAGTGCGGTTTCGATCACACCTACTACGAACCAGGCATGCCCGGGTACCTGGCGACTTACCACAACGCCCTCTGGTCGGCGCTGGCGAACGGAAGCTGCGCGACGCCGTTCTGGTGGAATTACTCGCCGTATCTCAACGACGGAATCGTCACGGGGCAGATTCGTTCGTTCGCGCGCTTCGTCCAGGAGATCGACTTCGCTGGCAGCGAGTGGGAGCCGGTCGCAGCCACCGCATCGAGCGGCGATGCGTGGGCGATGCGAAGCTCAAAGCTGATCTACGGCTGGTTTGCGAATCCGACGAACGGCGTGGCGAAGGAATCGTTCACCATCACCGGCGTCGAGCCGGGCGACTACGAAGTCCGGCTCTACCGTACCTGGCGGGGCTTCTTCATGGATGCAGAGACGGTCGCCGCTGTGGACGGCAAGCTGACGGTGACCGTGCCGGAGCTCGTCCACGAGAATGGCCGTGCGCAGCACATGGGCGACGACGTGGCGTTTCAGATTGTGCGGAAGGGCACGCCGTAAAACTTACGGCCGTATCGCGGTGATGATTGCGTAATTCTTGCTCGGCCAGTGTTCCACCGCGTTCCACGCTTGCGGCATCGTCTCCGCATACCAATCGGCCCGCTTCGCCACGATCACGATCTGACCGTCGGGACGCAGCGACCGATGCGCGGCGTCGACGAACAGTTCCGCAATCCGGTTGTCGGCGTAGTAGGGAGGATTGGCGACGGCCAGATCGTACTCCCCTGCCCCGCGGTAAACGCCGCTGCAGTTAATTTCGGTGGTGATGTTCACCAACTGGTTGAGCGCGGCGCCAGCAAGCGTGCACTCCACAGCGCGAGCGTTGCCATCAACGGCATGAACATGAATCGACGGCTCGCGCGCCGCGAGGGCGATCGCCACCGTGCCGGCCCCGCAGCCGATGTCGAGCACGCGCATACCCGGCATCACCTCCGTCGCATCGATCAGTTGACGTGCCCCCGCATCGAGCCGCCTATGCGAAAACACGCCGGGCCGGCTCACTGCGTGCAGTAAGCGGCCCTGATTGCGGAAGGTGAACTCGCAGCGGAAGTCGCGGATCTTGCGAAGTTCCTGCTGCTTGCGAGCGATGTAGACCGTCGCGTCGTCGTGCGTCTGCACCGTAACCTTCGCGAAGAGGTCGCTCAATTGCTCGCGCAACCACTGGTCGCGCGGGTTGTCGACCGCCGCGACCAGTGTGCCGCCGATCTCGAGCGCCAGCACCGCCGCCTGCAACTGGTCGCGTGCTAGCTCCGCCTCGCCCGATTTCGACACCGGCAGCACTGCTAGCTGGCACGGCCCGGCGGGAGCGTCGGCCTGGCAGACCAATCGCAAGTTGGGGGCCGTCTCGCCGATCGCTTGTTGAGCGAGCGATTGCTGAAATTGATCGAGAAACCAGCAATCGACCGTCGCTTGCGGCTGGTTCAACGCGAGCGTCGCGGCCGCTTGCGCTCTTCCAGTAGTGGTGCAAAGCACCCGCTCAATCGCGCGGCCCGCAGCGATTTCCAGCGCCGCCGTTAGCGCTCGCGCCTCCGCAGGGCGCGAGGGAGGCAGGCTAGGCAATTCGGGCGGCATCGCGGCGTCAGGTCGGGTTGTGCGGAAATCGGCTGGCGATTATACACTCCGCCCGCCGCGCGTGAGCAGCTATTAGCGACGCGCCAGACCTCCACCTACAAGGTCCGAAGCCTTATGTCCCGCAGTCGCAAGAATCCCGTCCTCGCTGCGCTCGACGCCTCGTTTCTGATTGGGGCCGTTTGCTCCGCGATTTTTTACGCGATCATGCTCAGCCCGGCGATGAAGGACTCGACCCTTCACCGGTACACGACCGAGCATTTAGTCGAATACGTCGTCGTCATCCTCACCTTCTGGGGATTGGCCGACGTGCTGCGAAAGCTCGCCAGTTTCCCGCGAGAAATTCTCGCGCTGCGGCAAAAATGGGTGCCGGAACGCAAACGCCGCGTCCCGGCGATGGTCGCCACGAGCTTGCTCGAAGACGTCGAAGCGAAGCCGAAGTGGCTGCGAGAATCGCGGATCGGCCGTCGCTACGTCGATGCGTTCAGCTATGTCATCGAGAATGGCGCCGACAGCAACTTCCGCGACCATCTGCAGTTGCTCGCTCATCACGATTCCGAGCGGATGAATGGCAGCTACACGCTCATTCGCTTCGTCGTTCGCATTACGCCAGTGCTCGGCTTCTTGGGCACGGTGGTTCACTTCGGCACCGCACTCAACGGCATCACGCTCGACAAAATGAGCGACCAGCTCGGCGTCGTCGTCAGCGAGATGGGCCAGGCGTTCAACGCCACGACGGTCGCTCTCGCCGCGGCGATGTGCATGATGTTCTGCCAATTCGTCTGCGAGTGGATCGAAAAGGCGATCCTGCAGAGCGTCGACCGGAACGTGGAAGAAGAACTGTTCAACCGCTTCGAGCTGAAGGATGCGAGCATCTCGCCGTTCCTGAGCGTGATCAAGGAAGCGAACGAAGACGCCAACAAGCTGATGGCGGCGAATCTCGAAACGCAGACCGCCACCTGGATCGAAGCGTTCGAAATGATTCTGCAGCGACTCGACGCCCGGCAGAAGCAAGAAGGCCAGGCGTGGACGCAGGCCCTCGAAACGCTCCACAGCCGGCACGAAAGCTACGACGCCGTCCGCGAAGAGCGGCTGCGGCAAATTCTCGACGCGATCGGCGAAAGCCAAGATCGCTTCATGGGGCAGATTCACGCCACCATCGATAAAGCAGCCCTACTGCGGAACGATTTCTCCGAAGTCGTGCGAACGATTCACGGCATCGCCCAGGGTGAAGGCCGTCTGCTCGAACTTCAGGCGACGCTTTCAGACAACCTGCGTCTCATTCACGAGACGCGGCAGTTCGAAGACGCGGTGCATGGCCTCACGGGTGCCATCCACTTGCTCACCGCCCGCCACGGCGGCGATGGCCGCAAGAGCGCGGCGTAGCAGGGCCAGGATAGTTCAGCACGGTGGAATTGTTGTGGGAGGCGTCTCCGACGCCGATCCCGCGCTCCATTCCGTATGAGCAAGCAGTCCGCAATCGGGGTCGGAGACCCCTCCCACAGTCAGCTTCCAAGCAGCCTTACAGCCCGCGCAAACAACAACAGCCCGGTCGGCGCAAGGCCGACCGGAGCTGCTGTCTCCCCCCTGGGATGATTTGATAGACGACAGGCGTGCGAAACGCCGCGCCCTCATTAATCTCGCGGCCGAAGCGGCGAGTGAAGAGTCCCCCCACATCAGACGGCCGACATGGGACCGTCTTCGAACAAGCATCCGCAGCGGCGACGATTAGCGAAGCCCCTCGGACGGTTGAAGTTATCGACCAAGCCCGGAGCCGGCTTGTGGCAAAGTTTATGGATTACGGCGACGCTCCGGAGGGAGTCGATTTCTCCAACACGAGAGGATGCCGGCGGCGCCAGCATGACGATTTACCAGATTCGACTGCATCGAGTTTGCCGGTTGGGCCGATTCTATGGAGAAGAGAAACTTTGCGCTGCCGTCGTGCGCCGCTGAGGCGCCTGCCGGCGAAGGCTTGCTAGAGGGGATTGAACGTGTCGCGAATCACTGCATTCTGTGAATGGCTGCTCCGCCAACCGCTCGTCTGGGGCGGCATGGCTTGTTTCGCCTTTCAAGCGCTCGTGGTGCGCGGCCTCTCGCCGAGCGGCAACCTCTATCGTTGGTTCGCTGGCGACGGTGCCACGCTTAAAACGGCGGTCACCCTACTCTTCTGCGTCGGGGTAGCGTCGCTCGTGATGCGGGCGTTCAATCTGCTCGTGCAATACGGTTCGCTCGGCAGCGTGCTGCCCCGGCAGCACGACAGCGACGACGTGTTGCAGAAGACGGCGACCGAGCGTCTGCACGAACTCGCCGAACTGCCGGCGTCGGTCCAGAACAGCTACCTAGTCAGCCGGATGCGAAGCGGGCTAAGCGGCGGTTCGTCCGCCGAGCCGGCCGCGGCACTCGCGGCTCGCTTGCAGCAACTCTCTGCTGCCGATCGCAACAGCGTTGCCGGCAACTACAGCGGCGTGCGAGCACTCACTGCCGCCATTCCGGCGATTGGCGGTCTAGGGGCCGTATCCGCCGTCGCCGCGGCGATTCCTGCGTGGAGCGTCATCACCGATGGCGTCGCCGCCGGAAGCTCGGCGATGCAATTTGCCCTCGCCGCGATTGGCCAGGCGATCGTCACGACGACCATCTTGGCCCTCAGCCGCATCGGCGTCGAACGCTTCGAACAGCGGCTCCTCGATGCGGTCGACACGAAAACTTACGAACAACTCGCCGGCGCGACGGGCTATATCGCTACCGCTGCCGACCCGCACGCTGCCGCGGTAGTACGTCAATGCGAGCGGCTGCTTGACGCGGTCGAACAAGCGGTCGCGCGCCACGACGCCTCGCTCAGCAAGACGCTCGTCACGGCGGGCCGTCGCTGGGAGGAAACCGCGTCGGCCGCTGCCGCCATGCTCCATAAGACAGTCGGCGACGCGCTCGCGATGGGGATGACTCGTCACGCCGAGTCTCTGAACGCCGGCGTCGCCAAGCACACCGAAGATCTACAGGGCGTTCTCGTCCGGCACGCCGAGATCCTCAGCGACAACATCGACCAGCACACCGGCGCCCTCGCCGAAGCGCTGGAACACCACACAGCGGTGATCGCTCACACCGAAACAAAGTTGGCCGAAGACAACCACCGCCACATCGGCGAGCTGGAAGCGGCTCTCGGCGAAGCGGTGCTCGTGGCGGTCAATCGCCAAGAGAAGCTCATCAAGCAAAGCGAGGAGTTGCTCCGCGAGATGCAGCAATCGCTCATCGAGTCGGCCGGCTTGGCCGTCGCGCATCAGGAGCAGCTGACGCGGCAGAGCGAGGTGCTGCTGAAGGTCGTAGACGCCACGGGGCAAGTCCGTCGGCTGGAAGAGGCGCTCAACAGCAACCTGACGACGCTGGCCGAGTCGCACCGCTTCGAAGAAACGGTCGTCAGCTTGTCTGCGGCGTTGCAACTGCTAAGTGCGAACTTGGGCCGACCGACGTTGGCTCGCGATGAAATCAACCTGATGAGCGTCCCCCGGACGAGCCACGCAGCATGATCCGACGACGGACGAGCGAAGCGGGTGGCGGCGTCCTGTCGTTCACCTTTCTCGACGTGCTCACCTGCACCATGGGGTCGCTGGTGTTGCTGCTGGTGGTGCTTGCGCAGCGTTCGAGCAATGTTTCGCTCGAAGAGGCGCTGGCGAACGCCAAGAAGCCGCAAGCCAAGTCGACCTCCGCAGCGCCCAAACCTCCTGCCGCCGCTGCTGGCGAAAAGTCGCCGGAGCAACTCGTCGAGAGCGACCCAGTCGAGCCGGCCGTTGAAGCTGCCAAAGAAGACAAGCCAGCCGTTGAAGTGAAGGACGGCATTACGCCCGAGGAGCTCGAAAAGGAATTGGCGTCGCTTCGCGAGCAGATGCCGAAGCTTGAAAAGCTCCGCGCCGACGCAAAGCAGCGCGTCAAGGATGAAGAGGATCGCGTCAGCCACCTCGAAGAACACGAGCGGCGGCTGGAGCATGAACTGCTCAAACTTCGCGAGGCGCTCGCGCACCTCGAAGAAGCCGAGAAGAAGCAAAGCGTCGACCAAGAATCGGCCGAGGCCAATCTCAAACGGCTGAAGCAGCTCGTCGTCGATACGGAAAAGGAAATCGAGAAGCTTCGCAAAGAGACGACCGGCAAGAAGTCATACGCCATCGTGCCCTACCAAGGCGCCAACGGCACGATGCGGCGGCCGATTTACATCGAGTGCACCAAAGATGCGGTCACGATCTATCCTGAAGGGATTCGGTTGACGGCCGCCGACTTCGACGGGCCGCTCCGTTCGGGCAACCCCTTGGCAGCAGCGATTCGTGCCGCTCGCGAAGAACTGAATGCTCGCGCGAAGGCGGCCGGCATGACCGACCTGCCCGATCCTTACCCGCTTATTATCGTTCGCCCTGACGGAGCTTACGCCTACAGCGCTGCGTTGAGCGCGATCAGCTCGTGGGATGCCGACTTCGGGTACGAATTCGTCGACGAGGATTGGAAGCTCGAGTATCCCGATCCCGATCCGCGGCTAGACCAACTCATGCGGCATGCGGTCGAGCAGGCGCGGCAGCGGCAGGCGATGCTCGCCAAGGCGGCGCCGCGGCAGTATGGCAGTCGCTTGATCGCCGGCTCCGGCGAGGGTGGCGGCGGCGACGGCGGCGGTGGCATGGGAGGCGGTTTCGAAGGGGTCGCCCATCCGGGCGGCGATGGCGATCGCATCGGCGATCATAGCGGCGAGAATTGGATGCAGGCTGGCGGCGGCCAAGACTCCGGCTCCGGAAGCGGCACAGGAACCGGCAGCCAAGCCGGCAGTCAGCGGTACGCCGAAACCGGCGCCAACGGCATGTCGACAAGCGGCCTAGGGGGCACGGGCGGCGGCGCGGCCGGCAACTTCAGCGGCCAACCTGGGCCGACTGGAGCTGGTGCAAATGGACAAACCGCGGCGGCTGGTCAGCAACAAGCAGGCGGCAACACGATGGCTGGCGCCGGCGGGGCTGCAGGCTCCTCCGGACCAGCCGGCACGCAACCAGGACAAGGCGTTGCAGGCGGCACGGAAGCGTCGGGATCAACGACGCCAACCGGCGGCTCGACCTTCGCCGGCGCCTCCACTCCAACCGGCGCAGCCGCGGGAAAATCGGGGCCGTCCGGCGGCGCTGCGAGTTCGAATGCGACCGCGTCCAACGGTGCAGCGGGTTCGGCAGGCGGTTCGGAATCGTCTAGCGGTTCCTCGGGTGGTGCGAGCAGCAGCTCGGCCGGCAGTGGAGCCCAGGGGGGCGCCTCTGGAGGAGTGGTGAGCTATACGGCTGGGCAAACCGCTAGCGCCGCAGGTGCGCGTGGCGCCAACTGGGCGAACGAAGCCGCGTCGCGGCGCGCCTCGGCAATCAGTCGGCCGATTCGCGTCGTCGTGAAAACTGAGCAAATCAACGTCATGCCGGCCAACCAAGGCGGCTCCGGACCCGCCGAGCAGCCCATGGCGATCTCGTTCCACCAACCGACCGATCGCGTCCTCGATCAACTCGCCGCCTCGGTCAAAGAGCGGATGGCCGATTGGGGGCAAGCGGGAAACAACATGTACTGGCGGCCGACGCTGCTACTGCAGGTCGAACCAGGCGCCGAGCAGCACGCGATTCGCCTCAACGATTTGCTCCGCGACAGCGGCATCGACGTGAAATTCCAGGAAGTCGCCGCGCGAACCGAGGAAGGAGCCGGCAGTGGAACAAAACGATGACGACGACTCGATGCCGGGGCAAGACTCCTTCATCGACGTCGTTTGCAATATGGTCGGCATCCTGATCGTCCTCGTGATGATCGTGGGCGTGCGCGCATCGCGGCCCGAAGAGTTCGACGCGGCGATGACGCCAAAGAAGGCTCAACCCAAGCCGCAGCAACAACTCGTCGAGCAGCCGCAACTTGTCGACGCCTCTAAACTAAAAGACGAACTCGCCAAGGCGCTGAAGGCCAAGGAAGAGATCGAAGCCGACATGGCGCGAATCGCCGATCTGAGCGTTCAAGGCGCTCTGACGGAGGGTCGGCGAGAGCAACTGGTGCTACTGCAAGCCTCGGTCGAAGAGCAAATTGCCGAGCGACGGGCGAAGCTCGATGCGAGCGGCCAGAATCAGTTCGATGTGCAACGCGCGATTGCCGAGGCTGAGATCAAGCTGACGCAACTGACGCAGGAACAGGTATCGCTCGTCTCGCAGACCCCCGACGTCGAAGAGGTCGAATGCGTCCCGACGCCGCTGGCGAAGACCGTCGAGGGAGATGAAGTTCACGTCCGCATCAAACGCGGTTTGCTGGCAGTTGTTCCCGCGGACGCCCTCCTGGAAGAAGTGCGGGCCCGCGGCGGCGACTACATTCGCAGCGGGTTACGCGATCGCAGCGCGGCCGAAGACGTGTACGGACCGATCGACGGTTTCCGCATGCGGTTGTCGGTGAAAAAGCACATGGTCTCGGTCCAGGGGCCGCCCGGGATGCCGATGCCGCCGCAAGCGACCGTCGAGTTGCAGGGCGTCTTCCTGCCAATTTCCGAAGATATTGGGCAGTCGATCGATCAGGCCCTGTTGCCGACGTCGCCGTTTATGCGGCAGCTTAAGGGGCGGCGGACGGCGACCCCGGCTGTCACGGCTTGGGTCTATCCCGACAGCTACGGCGAATTGCGGACGCTCAAGCGGGCGATGTGGGAAGCGGGCGTGCTGCTCGCGATTCGGCCACTGCCGCACGGGCAGCCGATTATCTTCTCGACCTCGGGCACAAAGTCGAGCGCGCAATAAAAAACGCCCACCCGCCGTGGCGAGTGAGCGTTCTTCAGGATATCGATCGAGTCGAACTGTCGCGCGAGCGACCGTGACTCGAGATTAGTTGCTGCGACGCGGCTTCGAGCCGTTGGCAGCCGTGCTGGCGATTGGCTTCAACTGCGCGAGCGTGACGCTGGCGAGCCGCTTCTTCGCGTCGCCGGCGACGTCGCCGAGTACCTCAGCCAGCTTCTTCTGCGACTGCGGCTGCAGGCCGCCGATTTGCGGCAGTTCGGGTTGAACCGGGCCGTCGATTGCTTCCACGATTTCTAGCATCGTGATCTGCGACAGAGGCTTCGCCAGGCGATAGCCGCCATCAACGCCGCGGGTTGACTTCAGGAGGCCTTCGTTGACCAAGTTACGCAGTACCTGGAGCAAGAAGCGCTCGGGCATGTCGCCTAGCTGAGCCAGTTGGCTGCAGGGGATTGGCGGCGCCGCTGGCGAATCGCTCAGTTGGACTGTCGCGAGTAGAGCATAGGTGGATGCGCGCGAGATTCTCAAAATACTTCTCCGTAAACCGTATCAAATAAACAAGACGCTGCCCCGCCCGCTACTGAAGCGGTACGAAATTGACCACCGAATGATTGCAAACCTGATGCCGGATGATTCAGTTAGCAAAATCGAAGGCCGTTATTAAATCAAAGCTTGGCCTAGACTTAGGAGCAAGGCCCTTTGCGGAAGACCGTAGGAAATAAATTGGAATAATAGCGACCGACAAACTGGTTTCTTACGAATCAGCGTGGACGTTTTCAGATCAATCGCGAGAAACAGTTAATGCGAATAAACTTTCATGCATCCACCGTTCGTCGCCATGCGTAGCGTTTCGAACTTCAGTTCGTCACCGCCGCTTCCGGCTGTTCCGTTGTGACGGGCCGCTTCCACGAGAGTAGGAACAACGCGACTGCGCCACAGACGAGTAGCGCATCGGCGATGTTGAAGTTAGGCCACACGTCGAACTGCCCCTGCGGCGGCCAGCGCCGCACGACGAGGATGAAGTCGCGCACCGCGTGTACAGTTCCTGGACGCGCGGGATCCCAGTCAGACCATTGGAGCCCCGGCAGGCCGAGCCGATCGTACAGATTCCCGACGACTCCGCCGAAGATGCAGCCGAGTGCGATGGTGACGGATCGATCGCGCGCGGCGCCGAGGATGAACAGCCACACCGGAATCGCGATCGCAGCAGCGGTAGCCGCGATGGCGAAGATCCAGACTTTGCCGTAGCCCATGCCGAAGAGGGCGCCCTCGTTCAAGCTAAGTTGAAAACCGACATGCCCTGTCCACACCCAGCGGACGTCATGGGCAAGCAGATCGGGTTGGCTGAACATGTAGTACTTCGACCAGAGGTCGATGGCCAACCCGCCGAGCGCCAGCGACCAGAAGAGCAGGTGGCGGGTCCACGGAAGCGGAGATCGCACGTCCATCGCGATAGAGACTCCCTGCCCTGCCGTTCATGACGGGGCGCTGTGACTACAAACGCTGCGAATACAAATATGGAGCCCCGGCCTCCGGCCAGGGGTCGTCACTGCCAGCGGAGAGCTTCCGGGAAGCAAGCCGACCCCCGGCCAGAAGCCGGGGCTGTGTTGTCGTTCAACGATTCAATTCGACAATGATGCCGCGACTAGTCCAACGGAGCCCGCTGATCGCGCGACTCAGCGCACTTGATGCAGACGGGCGTGTAAGGGATCGCGTTCAGTCGCGCTTTGGGAATGACTCCCTCGCACTGTTCGCATTGCCCGTACTCGCCCCCCTCGATCCGCTGAAGCGCCATCTCGATCATGCCGAGACGGTCTTCTTCGTTCGCGAGCAAGCTGAGTGTGAACTCCTGCTCGTAGTTTTCGCTCCCGAGTTCTGCCATATGAATTGGCATACTGGAACTACTGGCTCCATCCGCCCCACCCTTGCGCAACGCAGCGTGAGTCATTGAGGTCACATCGCCGCGAAGCCGGGCCCGGATATCGATCAATCGATCCCGGTACACCTTCATATCCGCTTTCTTCATGTCGTTCCTCCGGAGCGAGGCCCCCGACCGTCACGGCCGAAATGGGCCAAGAACCGATATTGTAAAGCGAATTATCGATACCGTCAAATTAATGCCACCTATGCCCTCCGATTCTAAGTCGTTGTGTGCAATGGCGTTGTGCAATTTTTGAACAGCCGATTCACTGCCTCGCCGCACCCGCCCCGCCCCATTTTTGCGGATTAAAAACAATGCTCGATCTGCTTTTCGACATCTTTGGGACGGCACTGCTACGGCCGCTGGTGTGGGGAGTTATCCTTCCCGTCAGTTGGGTGATCGCAACCCCTGTTATTTTGGCGGCGGCCTTGTTTCAGAGCGAAACGTACGGTCGCAACGTTCAGGCCGGTTACCGTGCGGTCTACGAATATTGGGAGCGGCTGCTGACAGAGGCCGGCTAATCGCCCTAGGCAGACCCGGGCTGCCAGATGCCGCGACGCCCGCTCCGTTGCTGGTCGCAGCTTGCGCGGATAGACTTGGTAAGTCGTTTTCCCCACTAAGCTTACTGCGAGTCTGTCTCGGCCCGGCGTCACACGCGGGGCTCAGTCGGCCTCGATCTCCGCGGAGCATCGGATCAGGTGGCAACTTCGGCCGACATCGTTACCGACCTGGCACATCAAGTTTGCCTTTCGCCAGACTGCGGCTCCACGTTTGACGTGGGCGAAGTCCATACCGCTTGTCCAAAATGCGGATCGCTCCTCGACATCGCCTACGACTGGGAAAGGAGCCAAGTCCCCGATTCACTGCGGTGGTTCGAAAAGAAGTGGTCCCGTCGCAACGAGCCCCTGTGCCGCAGCGGCGTCTGGCGGTTCTCCGAACTACTGCCATTCGCCCCGCCTGAGAAGATCGTCACGATCGGCGAAGGCCAAACTCCGCTCATCGCCACCGACGGCGTCGCCAAGTACGTCGGCACCAATCCCGGCACGCTGTTTTTGGAGTACGAAGGGATGAACCCTTCAGGCAGCTTCAAAGACAACGGCATGACCGCGGCGTTCACCCACGCCCACATGATCGGCGCCAAGCGGGCCGCCTGCGCCTCGACCGGCAACACCAGCGCCTCGCTCGCCCTCTACTGCTGCAGCAGCAAGCTGATGCAGGCCGTCATCTTCATCGGTTCGGGCAAGATCTCGTACGGCAAGCTCTCGCAAGCGCTCGACTACGGCGCCCTGACGATCCAGATCGCCGGTGACTTCGACGACGCGATGCACCGCGTTCAACAGGTGAGCAAAGAGCTTGGCATCTACTTGGTGAACAGCGTTAATCCGTTCCGGCTCGAAGGCCAGAAGACGATCATGTATCGAGTGCTGGAAAGCCTCGATTGGCAGGTTCCCGATTGGATCGTCGTGCCCGGCGGAAACCTCGGCAACAGCAGCGCGTTCGGGAAGGCGTTCCATGAACTTCACTCGCTGGGGCTGATCGATCGCATCCCGCGGCTCGCCGTCATCAACGCCGCCGGCGCTAACACGCTCAACTCGCTGTACAACAGCCACAATCTACGCTGGAACGGCGGCCGGCCCGATCAATCGATCATCAATAAGTACTACGCCGGACTCGACGCGGCCTCGTCGAAGGCCGATACGATCGCCAGCGCCATCGAGATCAACCGCCCGGTGAACCTCACCAAGTGCCTGCGGGCGCTTGAATGGTGCGACGGCGTCGTCCGCGAGGTGACCGACCAGCAAATGCTTGACGCCAAGGCCCAAGTCGGCGCCAACGGCCTCGGCTGCGAACCGGCCAGCGCCGCGAGCGTCGCCGGCGCCAAGCTGCTCCGCGAGGAGGGCGTCATCGCCCCCAGCGATCGCGTCGTCTGCATTCTCACCGGCCATCAACTGAAAGACCCGACCGCGACGGTCGCCTACCACACCACCGACCAAGAAGAATTCAATCGCGTCCTCGGCAAGCGCGGCGTCAGCCGAGCCGCATTCGCGAACCGCGCGGTGAAGGTCGAGAACGACCTCGACGAAATCGTGCGGGCGATTCAGCTCAACAGCTAACAGTCGAGGCAGCGTCAACGCAGAAGGTTAGGTCTCGCATGCCGAAGCCGCTAATCTACGTTGAAACCTCTGTGATCGGTTACCTCACGTCTCGACCAAGTCGAGATCTAATCGTCGCCGGACATCAACAAGTGACGATTGAGTGGTGGGCTGCCGCTCAGTCGCAGTGCGAGCTGTTCGTCTCCGAGCTTGTCGTCGTCGAGTGCTCAGCCGGAGATGCGGAAGCCGCGCGAGAGCGACTACTCGTTCTCAAAGATCTACCTCGCCTCGCTGCCACCGAGGCGGCCGCTCAATTAACTTTGGCGCTGCTCCACAGCAAAGCAGTTCCGGCATCCGAACCGCGCGATGCAGCGCATATAGCCCTAGCGGCCGCGCACGGTGTAGAATTCCTGGCGACTTGGAACTTTCGGCACATCGCGAATGCAACTTGTCAGGCACTAATCAAACAGGCCTGTCGAGATGCGGGTTTCGAACCGCCGTTGATTTGCTCGTCAGACAACTTATTAGGGAAGGAGGTTGGTGATGTGGTCTGATCCGATCGTCGGCGAACTTAGATCTAATGGGGTGGTGTGGGGGGCTCAATTCGGCGGTGATGTCGCTGCGATGTTCGCCGAACTGAGGCGACTCGAGAAGGAGTCAGGCGTTTCGAGCGTTGTTTTGCCTCCGCGTCAGCCTGATGGCTCGCGCGCAACAGTTGTTCCATTGCCTTCCAGTCAGCCGCAAAATATCGCCGCCCCTCATCAAACCAGTTAGTTAAAGTTCTCCATCGCATGCCCACCAAACTAGCCATTCACGGCGCCGCCGGGCGCATGGGCCGTCGCGTTGTCGCGATCGCCAGCCAAGATTCGCAAATTCAAATCGTCGCCGCGCTCGAGTCGGCCGGTTGTCGGTTGCTCGGTCAAGACGCGGGCGTCGTCGCCGGCGGCGAGAAGCTCGGCGTGCCGCTATCGGTCGTCGGCGAGAGCGCGGCCGACGTCGTGATCGACTTCTCGGTCCCCGACGCCGGCATCGCCATCGTCGACCACTGCCTCAAATTCAAGAAACCGCTGGTGATCGCGACCACCGGCTTCGAAGGCGATCAAAAGGAATTCATCGCAAAGGCCGCGCAGCAGATCCCGATCGTCTTCGCGCCGAGCATGAGCACGGCGGTCAATCTGGTGATGAAGCTCACCGAAATCGCCGGCAAGGTGCTAAAGGACTATCCCTCGGGCGTCGACGTCGAGATCATCGAGCGCCACCACCGCTTCAAGGAAGACGCCCCCAGCGGCACCGCGCTGAAGTTCGGCGAGATCGTCGCTGAGGCGATGGAGCTCACCGATCACGTCCATGGTCGCGAAGGCCGCACCGGCAAGCGAACTGCCCAGGAGATCGGCTACCACGCCGTTCGTACGGGGGACAATCCGGGCGAGCACACGATTGTCTTCGGCATGCTCGGCGAAACGATCGAACTCCGCGTCGCCGCCAGCAACCGCGATTGCTACGCCCAAGGCGCGATCCTCGCCGCTAAGTGGCTCGTCGGCAAACCGGCGGGTATGTACGGGATGAAGGAAGTGCTGGGGCTGTAATCCAGTGAGTGGCTTACCGATCGTCATTGCCGAGATCGTGTTTCTCACTGAGGCCGAAGGGGGACGGCGGTTGGCTGCGAATGTCGGCTATCGTCCCCATATCGTGGTGCAAGATCGGTCTATTCGTTCTTCAACCGTCGACGAACGCGGTATGGGAAACGAAGAGTATCTCGGCGTGATGTTCACTGCGTGGCCAGATGGCTACGTGAACGGCGCTAGCAGTGAATTCCAGATGGAGCTGTGGTACCACCCTCGCGTCGACTACGCGAAGGCAATTCCGGGAGCGACGTTCACGATTCGCGAAGGCGGGCGAATCGTGGGGCACGGAGTCATCAATTCGCGGGAGCTCAACTGAGCTGACGCAATTTCCCAACATAGGCGCCATCATGGCCAAATGCGACGAAGGCTACCTCTGCGACGTCTGCGGCCAGGATGTTCCTGAGCTTACCGACAGCGACATGTACCTGCGGTACGTCGTCGGCATGCTCGATCCCGAAGTCCTCCACACGACGCCCGAGCGCCACATCCGCTGCAATCCGGTCCTCGCTCAATACATTGTCGCGCCCGACTTCGCGCCGGTCGTCGTCGAAGGGCCGTTCGACAAGCGGACACTCGACCCTGCGTACGTCGCCGAGCAAGAGGGGCTCGTCACCCGGGGCTGGCGGCGGCTCAACGAAGTGGCGAAAAGCGAAATCCCGATCATCCAGTATCCGCTGCCGGAAGTGCTAAACGAGATCGCTCGTCGCAGTGCGCATAGCTGATTTCGCAACATCTACCATCGGCGTTGCCGCCCAAGGCGCGGCGCTCACGACGAGCGATCGGCGCCGCCGCTTGCTAGAATATGACGCCGGCGCCATGTCGTTTGCGGCGCCCTCTCTTCCTGGTCGCTCGAGCACGCTCGCTATGATCCGATCTCGCGTCCACATGGTATCCGCTGCGCTCATGGTCATCGTCACGTCAATGACGTACGGGCAATCCGGATTCGCCGCTGCGCCGAGTTGGGCCCGTCCGCTCCGCGTCGACCTCGGCATGAACACCGGCCGCAACGACACCGGCACGCCCGGTTGGCAAGAGTGGCAAGTCGTCGACGGCCCGGAAGCGACACAAACGTTCGACGGCGTGACGGTCACGCTCCGCGCGGCGAGCAGCGACGACAAGTCGCCGGCTTCGCTACGCGGCGTCTGGAACAAGAAGGGGCTCGCCAGCGGCGCGACCATGGCGACCGACGGCGTGCAATCCAGTGGCGAGAACGCGGCGGCATCGCTAGAGGTCGCAATCGAAGGGCTGCCAGCCGGCCAGCACTCGCTTGTCACGTACCACAACTTGCTCGGCGATGCGGCGAACGAGACGTACCGCGTCACGGTCGACGGCGCCGCAGCCGAGAACTCCGACTACCAGACAGTAGAACCCTCACGGCAAGCGGCCGACAATCTCTCCGCAGCGAGCGCCTACATCCCGTTCACCGTCGGCGACGGCGGCACGGCCCTGATTCGCATCGCCGCAGCCAACCCGCACGCCGGCGCGCAGGTGATCCTCAACGGTTTCGAAATCGGCGCCGTCGATCCTGCTCGCAAGTGCCGCGCCCCCTCCCCTGCCGACGACGACGTTCACGTCGACGGCGACGACGGCCGCGTGCGCCTCGAATGGCGCTCTCCCGCTTCCGCTGTGAAGTACGAGCTCTATTTCGCCGCCGACGACTCCGCCGATGCGGCGTTCGAAACAATCGCCGCCGCCGTCAGCGGTTCGCCTGCGCATCTCGGCACGATTGACGGCAGCAGCATCGAGGTAAGCGTTGACCCGAACAAATCGCTGCTCCATCACGCGTGGCGCGTCGACGCCATCGACGCCGCCGGCCACATCACGCCGGGGGACGTCTGGACGTTTCGCCCGCGCCATCTCGCCTTCCCCGGCGCCGAGGGCTACGGCCGCTTCGCCATCGGCGGCCGCGGCGGCGCCGTTCTCAAGGTGACGAACCTCAACGACAGCGGCCCCGGCAGTTTCCGCGCCGCGGTCGAAGCCGACGGCCCGCGGACGATCATCTTCGACGTCGGCGGCAAGATCGTCCTGCAAAGCAAGCTGATCATTCGCAACCCGTATCTCACCATCGCCGGCCAAACCGCGCCCGGCAAAGGTATCTGCCTCGCCAACTACAACCTCGGCATGCTCGGCACGCACGACGCAGTTATCCGCTACCTCCGCGTTCGCCCCGGCGACACCTCCGGACAAACGCTCGACGGCATGGGGATGGCCTCGACCGATCACTCGATCATCGACCACTGCTCGATCAGCTGGACGCAAGACGAAGCCTTCAGCTCGCGCGGCGCCCGCAACGTCACGCTGCAGCGCACGCTCATTTCTGAGGCCCTCAACATCGCCGGCCACAAGAAGTACAAGAAGGGAACGCAGCATGGCTACGCCGCGAGCATCAGCGGCGACGTCGGCAGCTTTCACCACAACCTGCTCGCCCACTGCTCGGGACGCAACTGGAGCCTCGCCGGCGGCCTCGACAAGGCGACGCGCCACGCCGGCCGGCTCGACATCCGCAACAACGTCGTCTTCAACTGGGGCCATCGCACTACCGATGGCGGCGCCCGGCAAGTCAACTTCGTGAACAACTACTACAAGCCCGGCCCAGCTTCCGATGTGTTCCACGTGCTGATGGCCGAACGCGAAGCCGTCCCCGCCTTCGGCCCGCAAGAGTATTTCGTCGCCGGCAACGTGATGGAAGGCCGCTACGGCGCCGACCAACCGCTAGCGGGCGTCTTCGAACGCGGCGGCGAGCCTCACGCCAACTTCATCGTCGAGAAGCCGTTCTTCGAATCGTTCGTCGCGACACAGACGGCAGAGAAAGCCTTTGATGACGTACTGCAGAACGTCGGTTGCGACATTCCCATGCTCGACGACCACGATCGCCGCGTGATCGATGAAGTCCGCGGCGGCGCAGCCAAGTTCGTTGGCAGCGTCTCGGGCCTGCCAGGCTTACCCGACAGCCAGAACGACGTCGGCGGCTGGGAGGACTACCCCGAAGTCCACCGCGAAGCCGATTGGGACAGCGACGACGACGGTATTCCCGATGCATGGGAAGAGATCCACGGCCTCAACCCCCGCTCACCCGCGGGCGACCTGAGCGACGCCCACGGCGATCGCGATCACGACGGCTATACGAACCTGGAGGACTACCTGTCGAGCGTCGTCGCCGAAGCGAACGCGAAACGGCACGCAAGCGAAGATACCGCCGGCACGAAGACGAGCGTTAGCCTGCCCGCCGATGCCGTCGAGCAACGCAACGCCCAGCACGCCAACGACCCCGAAGAGACGTATCTCTTCACCTCCTTCCGCGAGAACGACGACAGCGGCTTGCACTTCCTCGCAAGCGAAGACGGCCTCAAATGGATTGAAATCCCCGGAACCTTCCTCAAGCCAACAGTCGGCAAGCACCAGCTGATGCGCGACCCCAGCCTCGCCCGCGGTCCCGACGGAACGTTTCACCTCGTCTGGACCACCGGCTGGAAAGACGACCAAGGCTTCGGCTACGCCAACTCGAAGGATCTCATCCATTGGAGCGAACAGCGGTTCATCCCCGCGATGGAGCACGAGCCGACCACCGTCAACGTCTGGGCGCCCGAAATCTACCACGACGAACCTAACGACCAGTTCATCATCTGCTGGGCGTCGACCATCCCCGGCCGCTTCCCCGACAATGGCGAACCGCACGACAACAACCAACGGATGTACTACACGACGACGCGCGACTTCAAAGAATTCTCTCTCACGCAACTTTTCTGCGATCCCGGCTTCAGCGTGATCGACGCGACGATCGTCCGCGACGCCGACCGTTACGTTCTCGTGCTCAAGAACAACACGCGTCAGGGCCACCAACTCTACACGGCCGTCGGGGACACTCCGCTCGGCCCGTGGCGCGACGTGACCGGCCCGTTCACCGACCACTTCAGCGAAGGCCCCACGGCGCTGCGCCTCGACGACGAGTGGCTCGTCTACTACGACGCCTATCGCAAAGAAATCTACGGCGCCGCACGGACGAAAGATTTTAAGGCGTTCGCGGACGCCACCGGCGACGTCTCATTCCCCAAGGGTCACAAGCACGGCACAGCGCTGAAAGTTCCGCGCAGCATCGTCGAGCGGCTGATCTCCACACCCGCCCCATAAAAGCCACTGGCTCCGCCGGTGGACGAACTACACGCAAGTCGTGCCCTAGCAACGTCCACCGGCAAAGCCGGTGGCTCTCGTACGCTCTCCGCACAGAGCTTCAATCCTCGTCCCGCCGAAAAATCCGCCGCAGATCGCACAAGAACCAAATAAAAATCGCGATCGATCCCGGCCCCAACGCCGCAACGCTCAACCATGTGACGATCTCAATCATCGCGGCGCTTCCTTTCCAAACACGTTGCCCGCGATGAATCCCGCGAGCGACACCGGCAGTGCGCAGAGCACCGCGTAGTCTTGCCAAAGTTCCACGCCGCCGATGCGCCAGACGAACGTTTGTTCGTCGATGTCGAAAGCGCCTTTCGTGAAGAGCAACGCGTAAAACGAGGTCAGCCCGATAAACCCGCCAATCGCGCCGCCAAGCCCCGCCGCTGGCTTGGGCCGACTAAAAAACGCCCCCATCACCGGCACAAGCACCACCGACGCCATGATGCCCGACATAAACTGCCACGTGTCGCGCATCCGCTCGAATAGCAAACTGATCAGCGCCGAGGCGATCATGACCGCAAAGACGCCGACGCGCGTCATCACCAGCAGTCGGCGGTCGGACGCCTGTGGGTTGAACACCGGCCGGTAAACGTCGTATACGACGTTGCCGCTAGCGAGCAGCGAATAGCTGTCGATCATCGACATCGCCGCGGCCAGGATGCCGCCGATCATCAGTCCTCGCAGCCCCGTCGGCAACATCTCCATGCAAATCGTCAGCAGCGCGGCCTTGCCTTTGAGATCGGCAGGCAGCATCCCCTGCTCCACCGCCGAACGGGCAATGATGCCGATCAGCGTGACCCCCCAATCGTACGCAGCCCACAACACAATCCCGGTCAGTAGCGCCCGCTGCACGCTGCGAGTATCGGCCGCCGCGAACGTTCGTTGATAAAACGCTGGCTCGACGAGCACCGTGAGGCACGTCATCGTCCACGCGGCCAGCATCCATCCGCTCAGGCCCCCGTGATGCGAAAAGTGGTGAGCCGTCTCATCTGCCGCTTTCATCTGCTCGACGAACGCCCAGCCGCCGATCCACTCGACGGCGAACGGAATCGCGATCGCCAGCGACACGCACATCAACACGAACTGCATCGTGTCGCTAATCGCATCGGCCCACAATCCGCCGAGCATCGTGTACGCCGCGCAAATCGCAATCGCCGCGAGCAATCCCCACACTGTCGGAATGCCGAGGAATTGCATGAGCGTCATCATGCCCGCCATCGCAATGATCGGCGCCGAGTAGAGGAAGCAAGCGATCGCCCCCACCACCCGCGTCGGCTGACCGTAGTGCCGCTCCAGAATATCAGAGAGCGTCATCGCCCCTTCATACCGCCGTAGCCGCGGGGCAATGACAAGCGCAGCGAACGTGATGAAAACGTAAAACGGCAAGCTAAACCAAAACCACGCGGCAACGCCGTAGTAAAATCCCGACTCGCTCGTGCCGAACATCGCCTCGATGCCGTAGTACGAGCTCACCAGCGTGCAAATGAGCAGCGGCGTCGTGAGCGCCCCGCCGGCGAGAAAGTAATCTTTAAACACCTTGATCCGCGAAGAAAGAATCGCCCCGAGCGCGAGCATCGCCGTGAGATACAGCCCGATGATTACATAGTCGAAACGATCAAGCTGAGCGTGATTGAGCGCGGCGAAGAGAGCGAGCAAAGACACGGCGACGACCGACGGGGCTGACTGCGGCAGGAATGTTGCCGCAGCCTAGCGAGAACTCTTCGCTCACGGAAGAGATGCGGCCGGCGAGCAGCAGGCGGCCGACCGTCCGCGGTGGCGCCGTTCATCGCGCACCACGCCTGCGGCCCCCTTTCTAAAACTGCGAACTGGCCGAAATCGCGCGTTGAAAACGGCCACGAGAATTGCTGGTGTGAACATGCGTTCATTCACATGGCTGCGCCGCAGACTAAGCCTTGTACCAAGAGTCTGTTTCGAGCGAGTTGCGTCTTCTTCTCCCGAAGGGAGATTCGACAATAGCCCAGCAATTCATTGCTGGGTAAAAGCCCGGGCGCATCCAGAAGTCCCGTAGGGACGACTGAATGAGTTTGCGGATCATCCAATCGGTCACCTCACGGTGCGTGAATCTTTGTCGCCAGTGATGAAGTCAGAAACTGACATGACGATAACCGAACGACAGCGAGCAAAACGACTTACGAATTGTGTCGCTAAAAATGCATCAGGCGACACAATTCTGTCGCGACAAAATTGTCGCCGGCGCAGCGCAGCAGAAACTCCGCAGCACTAAGAGGTTACGAATTCTGTCGCCTGAACGGTGTTTCGCGACAAAATTCGCTCGGCGACAGAATGCCGCCCGCGACGCCACTCACTTAGCGAACGCTTGGTACGCTTCGGCAACCTTCCCGGCGACTTCATCGCCGCGATGAAGATAGATGCGATAGCGCAGGTCGACCGACTCGCCCGCCGGCACAACGAGGCCTCCCTTCTCGTTGGCATCGCCTGAGTAGGCCGCCTTGCCAAACGGGTTCGCCGCGTGGAGGCCGTAGGGACGGACGTGCCAGCGCGGCATGCCGTATTTTGATTTCGGATCGGCGAAGATCGCGATGCCAACCTGCTCGCCGTCGACCGGGCCTTGATAGTCGACCCACTCCGCTTCCTTGCCCCATGTTGCTCCGTCAGTTTCACCGCGACTGTTAACGATCCGACCTCCTTGCTTCGCGTCGACCCGCATCGTGCTGCCGACGCGGACCGCGAACAGACCTTCCTTCGTATCGCCGATCGTCAACGGTCCGTCAGCCGACCACAGCCGAATCCGAAAGTCGATGCAGCGGGCGTCGCTGGTCGCGCCGAATTCCACCAGCCGTTCATCGTGAGCGATCGCCTTGCCGCTGGGGTTGAGCCAGTCGTTGCGGGCGCCAACCACCGCCGTTTTGTCGTTGCTGTCGAGCCGCACGAACTCGCGGTGAGCGATCGTCCCCGCGGGATAAGGCCGCTTCACGCCCGGCTCCGGCTCATGCCAGAAGTCGAAACCATTGACCCCTTCGTAGCCGAACCAAGCCGAACGGTGATGAACATGATCAATCTCTTCGCCAGGCCCGCGGCCGCCGACGGGATAGCGACGCGTCACCGGGGCGCCCGTCGGCCCGTTGATTGGCCACAACGCGGGCCGCGTGCCCGAGCGTTTGAGATAGCGGGCGAACACTTCGCCGTCGACATAGACGGTGGCGCCGTCCGGCTCTTCGCTGACGGTCAGCTTCGGCTCCGCGGCAGAGATCGCAGCGGCGAGCGCACCAACGAGACAGAGCGCACTCAAGAGGGTCTTCGAAACAGGGTGAATCATGTTGCTCGATCATCAGAAGACTTGTTGCCTGCCGCGGAACGTCCAGCGTCACTCAGGCTGCATCACATTCAGAAGCTGCAAGCTTTCGACATGCTCAATAATACTAGGCTCGGCAGCCGTTTCGAATCGGCAGTTCGTGATGACGACTTCCCGAATCGGCGACCTCGCCGTGCCCAAGAAGTAGAGCGGTCGGCCGCTTTTCTTAGACGTAATATTGTCGATATGCAGGTTCCGCACGACCGGCGGATGCTCGCCTGTTTCGTCGAAATAGCGCAAGTCGATGTGAATCACCGCGTCGCTCACCTCGCCGACGCGGATGTTGCGAACGAACAAATTCTCCAGAAACCCGCCGCGGAGCGAGTTCGACTTCAAGCGAATCGCCCGCTCCAGGTTCGGGCTGCTCATCTCGCATTCCTCGACGTACACGTTGCGAATGCCGCCGCTCATCTCGCTGCCAAGCGTCACGCCGCCGTGGCCGTCGCGCATCGTGCAGCCGCGGATGACGATGTTCTCGCTCGGCACGTTGAGCCGGCGGCCGTCGGCGTTGCGGCCCGACTTGATCGCGATGCAATCGTCCCCGGTGTTGAACTCGCAGTCCTCGATCAGCACGTTGCGGCACGACTCGGGATTGCAGCCGTCGTTGTTCGGCCCGTGACTGCGGACGCTCACGCCGCGGATGATCACCGACTCACAAAGGACGGGATGCACGATCCACATCGGCGAGTTGATGATTCTCACCCCGTCGATCAGCACGCGGCGGCAACGGTAGAACTGCACGAAACTCGGCCGCAAGAGATCGTCGGCGTCGAAACGGCGCTCGGTCGGCGACGTCCCCGCGTCGGCCAGCTTCCCCAACCGTGCGACGGCGGCCGTCTGATCAGGATCGCCCGGTTGCCAGCCATGGTCGATCTCGCCTCCCCATTTCCCCTTCCAGGGCCACCACGCCTGCGGCCCCGCTTGGCCGTCGAGCGTCCCGTTGCCGGTGATCGCGACATTCTCCTGGTCGATCGCGTAAACGAGCGGCGAGAAATTGACCAGCTCCGTCCCTTCGAACCGCGTGAACACCGCCGGCAGATAATGACGCGGTTCCGGAGAGAACTTGAGCGTCGCGTCGCTTGCCAAATGAAGATTGACGTTCGAGCGGAGATGGATCGGCCCGTTGACGAGCCAATCGCCCCGCGGCACGACGACGCGGCCGCCCCCCGCAGCGCTGCATTCGGCAATTGCCGCGTCAATTGCCGGCTTGCAGTCGGCATCGCCCCCTTCGCGAGCGCCCCACTCACGAGCGCCGTAATCGACAATCGAGAAGTCTCGACTGGGGAATTCGGTAGTCCCGATCGCCTGGACGATCGCCGGCAACTCCTCCCAAGCCCCCTCCCCTCCCCACGCGGCGAGGCGGCAAATCAAGACCGCAACGATACCGACGCAGCTCGACCTGACGGCTTGCATGGATCGACCTATTTCAGAGGTGATTCGCCCGAAAAGCGATCTTTCTGCATTGTGCTTGGGCGATCTGGTTGCAGTCCAGTCTCGCTCCTTGCAATAATAGCCGGAAAATCGCAGCTGGCAGCTGGGACTTCTCTTCTCTACGCATCGCCGCCAATCTATACGGCCGAGTCTCCTCATGAAACGCATACGCGAAATTGCCCTGGCATTCCCGCGCGGAGCGCACCAGGAAGTCTTCATCGAAGGCGTGCTCCGTTATGCCCGCGATCAAGAGTGCGATTGGTCTTATATTACGGCCCCCGAGTCGCTGTCGCTGTCGGTGCTCGATCTCGTCGGCTGGCCAGGCGACGGCATCTTGGCGGCGATCAACACCGCGCAAGAAGCGGCGTGCGCTGCTTCGCTATCAATTCCGCTCGTCAACATTTCAAGTGCGCTACAGCGGTCGCCAGTGCCGCGGTCGATCGTCGACAATCACGCGATCGGCTCCCTCGCAGCGGATCATCTTGTCGGCAAAGGATTCCAAGCCTACGCCTTCTACGGACTGAGCGACGTTCAGTATTCGAAGGACCGACAAGCGGGCTTCGAGGAACGCATCACCGCGGCCGGTTATCGCTGCGTCGAGTTCCTCTCGAAGCCAACGTTCGGCTTAGGCGGCAACCAATGGCTGCTGCAGTATCGCGTCCTCGCCGAATGGCTAGCCACGCTGCCGACGCCATGCGGCCTGTTCGCCGTGTCGGACTACCGCGCGCGGCAGGCGATCGATGCGTGCCGGCAAGTCGGCCTGCAAGTGCCGGAGCAGGTCGCCGTGATCGGCGTCGACAACGAGCAAATCATTTGCGAGCACTCAGCGCCAACGCTCTCCAGCGTCGCGCGAAACGACCAGCTAGAAGGCTACCGCGCGGCGGCGATGCTCGACCGCTTGCTGAACGGCAAGAAAGTCTCGCTCGAAGAAGCGCCAATTCCGCCACTGCAGGTCGTGGAACGCGAATCAACCGCGACGTTTGCGGTCTCCGATGCGCGCCTCCGCGACGCGCTCGCGTTTCTGCACCAGCACATCGAAAAGCCGATCACGATCGACCAGATCACCGAGCATGCCGGCGTCTCGCGGCGTTGGCTCGAGTATGCGTTCCGCGACGTACTTGGCGAAACGCCCTATCAGTATCTACGCCGCCAACGGCTCGCGATGGCGCGCCGGCTGCTGGCGGAAGACCCGGCAGTGAAGGTCTATTCGATCGCCCAGCAAACAGGTTTCTCGTCGGCAAAGCAGTTGGCGATCGCCTTCCAGCAAGATTTCGGCATGAGCCCGCGCGAATACCGCAAGTCGACGCTGTCGTAGATCTGTCTCGTCTTCGAGCGACCTTGTCACTACCCAGCGTTCAGCGGTTGCAGATGCCGCACGAAGTGCTGACACAAGATCTCGCAGTGCTCCTGCGGGTGAGCCTTCAGCAACGAGACGAGCCGCGGGCCGAGTTTGGCGTTGGTGATCACCGATCCAAACGTGCAGTGCAAAATCTGCCGGCCTGGTTCAGTGAACCCGCGCCCCGGCGCCACGTCTTCCCAGCGGTCGAGGTAGAGCCGTTCGAGGATGACGGGGTCTTCGACTTCCTCGGGCGCGGGGATTTCATTGACGACGGCCGAGACGTGATAGCTCGCCTTGTCTTCGTCGAATCGGCTGCGCGAGAAGTCGATGATCTCGCGGAAGAGGGACGGATCGTGCTGGGCCGCGACGCGGAGGGCTTCGAGGTAGCTCGTTCCCGCGGTCTTCACGTGGAACTTGCCGCCGGTGACCCGCGCGAGCACTGGGTACATCGAGAGCTTATCCGACCCGCTATGGAGCGAGATTTTGTACGGCCCCAGACGTCGGGCAATCTCGGCGTGGATTCGCATCGACGCTTCGAGCTTAGTGAGATCGCCTTTGTAGTCGACGCCTTTTTCAAAATCGCCGATGAATCGCGGCGCGAGGCTGACGAGGTTAACTCCTGCCTGACGGCACTGATCCGCGATGATGTAGTGCTCGGCCAGCGTCGTCGGATGAGCCGTTTCGTCGATGCTCAGCTCGATTTCGAACGGTTGATCGAGTCGATTGGCTTCTTCTTCCGCGCACTGGGCCAGCGAAATCGCACGGCGGATGGCTCGGCCGTATTTCACGGCAGCGCGTGTGAGAGTACGCTCGTCGAACTCAATCACTCCGGAGTCGAACTGCACCGACTGTCCGCGATACTCATCGAACCACGGCGCGAATTCCCGCGCGGCGGCAAACTTTTCGGCGAGCGTGCTCGCGTCGTAGTCGTCGGCCGATTGATCGACCTCTTCCGAGGGGTCGAGCGTGAACATCACGAAGCCCGCAGCCATCGTGCGGCGGATGTCGGCGGGCGTCTTCAGATGGTCGCCGTCGGCCGACCAGGGATCGGTGAAGCGAAGCTTCGCGAGGGCGTCGACCGCGGCCGCCATGATCGTTTCCGCGCTGCGGCCGGTTCGCGTCATCTCGCGAATCGACTGCTGAGCGAAGATGCCGCGAATCGGCCCGCCAGCTTCGCGCAGCGCCGCCACATGGCCCGGCGTGCCGAGGCCCAAGCGGTCACCGAAGCCGATGCTCGGCTCCATGCCCAGCGGGCTGGGGGCGGGACGGGTGGTGACGACGGCGACGGGGCCTGCACTCATGGCGTCGGAGTTCCGAGGAAGTTGGACATATTTTCGTGGAAGAAAAGGCGGACGTCGCGGCGGATCTCGTTCTCGCTCGGCCGCCAGCCCGTCGCCGCAACATCGCGGTACTTGTCGACGAGGACGTTCGCAATCAGGTCGCGACTATGATCCCACTTGTAAATCAGCTGATCGAGCACGCGGGCGTCGGAGTGTTGCGGAATGAAGCTCGTTCCCAGCAGCTCGACCCGCATCCGCGTGATCTCGTCGATCAGCGATGGATTGTTCACGAACCACCAGCAGCCGAAGACCATCAGGTTGCCGAACTTGCGCGCGGCTACGGCGAGTTCGTGCTGATTCTCGCGAGCGAGCATCGTGCAGAAGAAGCGGTTGTGCGGGAAGTCGCTGCAAATGCGGGCGACGCTGGCGACGTCGGCGAGGCCGACCATATCGCCGCCATCGCGGAGCTCTGGGTTCACCCGCAGTCGCGAGCCAATCATCATCGCGAACGGCAAGTCGCGCTCGGCGAGCACTGGCAGGATGATCTTTCGCAGCACAGCGCTGCTGGTGCGCGGGTCTTCAGGCCCCTCGTAGCGGAAATCGGGCGGCAAGCTGACGGCGCAGTAAAGGGCCTGCACACGGTCAATCCAGTCGCGAATGAACTTGCGGGCTTGCTCGACCGTTTGATCGTCGAGCGTCTTGTTCACGGGGTAACCCCAGCGAACAAGTTGCGCTGCGGCGGCAGGCCAGTCGCGCAGCAGCGGATCGAACCGCAGCACGCCAGCGAAGCGCGGGTCGTCGCCGACGTGGCGATTCTCCAGCCAGCGGAGGCGTTCGTTGTCGTCGAACACGGCGTTGGTCATCGTGATCCGCGAGACGCCGGAGATCTCCATCACGCGATCGATGTGGCGATCAGGATCTTGCTCGTTGAACCATTGCCGATAGCCAGCGAGATCGCGGTCCGCGGGATCGAGCCCGAGTCGCTGCAGCGTCGTCAGCACGCCGCGGCAAGCTTCGCTGATCGGCGAGCGTTCGAGGAACAGATGCTTCCAAATGTGGTCGGCCTGCTCGCGCTTCGTCATGCGCCAGAAGTCGTCGTACGACAGTTGCTGCGGCGTGACGACGCGGAAGACTTCAGCGACGAGGTAGTGGTAAGTGAGAAGTTCGTCGATGCCCCACAGCATCAGCCCCTTTGGGTCGGCCGCTTTGCCGGCGCCGGCGAAGGGGGTGCCGAACGACGGCGGGTAGAGATGGGTGTGGAAGTCCCACACCGGTTGCTCGCGAACGGCGTCGCGGACCGTCGCCTCGAGGGCGGCGAGGTCCTGCGTTCCGCCGGATGTGTTCTCTTGATTTTGCGCGATGAGCATCGATCTTCCTTATCAACCAATCCACGAACCAGGGCCGCCAAGCCACCGGACGACGCCCGCCTGAACTCGCCGAGGCGGTTTGGAGGCACCAGGGGCACTCACACGATAAGGATTTTGGGGACAGTGCGCTACGCCTGGATCGCGGTTTGAACCGCTTCAACCCATCTTACGCACCCTTTTGTTTGCATCCAGGAGGCTTTAGTTGCAAAATGTCTTCCAAAAAACGCAAGGTGTGGGCAAGTCGGGGGGGCAACAGCCATTTGCTTTCGGGCGAGCCGGCCGTCGTATCGGGTAACGACGATGGGCGGCGACGAATGGGTCAGCCGAGCAGTCTTGGCCGTCGGGCAATTCTACGGGAGTCGTCGTCGTCGCCGGGGTCGGCCATTGTGCGAAGCGTTGCGGCAGCGCGACGCCGCGTGGCGGTCGGAGTCCAGCTGACGATGTCGGTTCTCGATCCAGATCCGTTGATGGTTGGTGAGCCGTGACTCACGCGTGAGCGAAGACGACTCTGTAGCACCGACCGTCGACAATCAAATTTCTTTCATCTATCCTCGACCTCAACCCATGACTCCGAACGCTGCGCTACAGGTTTGGTTCAGAACGGTTCGCTTTTAATATCCGCTCATCGCTAGGTCGCTCTCTATGCTGTCTGATCTGTTTCAACTTGATGGTGAGGCTGCCGTTGTCATCGGTGCGACGGGCGCTCTTGGCGGGGCGATGGCCGATGCTCTCGCGGCGTATGGCGCGCGAGTGGCGGTCGTGGGGCGCAGCGAAGATCGCGGTCGGCAACGAGTGCAAGCGATCGAAGCGGGCGGCGGCACGGCGATCTTTCAATCGGCCGATGCGCTCGATGCCAACTCGTTGCGTGCGGCTCGCGACGCGATCGCTGCGCAACTGGGGCCAGCTTCAATCTTGGTAAACGCTGCGGGCGGCAATCGCCCTGATGCTACGCTCCCCCCTGGAAGCGACTTCTGCAAGCTACCGGTCGAAGCTTGGCAGAACGTCTTCGACCTCAACCTCGTCGGCGGTGCCCTGCTGCCGTGCCAGATTTTTGGCGAGACGATGGTCGCCGCCGGTCGTGGCAGCATCATTAACATCGCGTCGATGGCGGGGATGACGCCGCTGTCGCGCGTCGTCGCTTATTCCGCGGCGAAGGCAGCGGTGATCAACCTCACGCAATTTCTGGCCCGCGAATGGGCGACGCGCGGCGTCCGGGTCAACGCCCTTAGCCCAGGGTTTTTCCCTGCGGAACAGAATCGCGGCCTCCTCTTCAAAGAAGATGGAAGTTACACCGAGCGCGGCGGGCAGATCATCGGCCACACGCCAATGGCCCGCTTCGGCGAATCGCACGAACTGGCCGGCGCCACCGTTTGGCTGGCGTCGCATCGTGCGGCGTCGTTCGTCACGGGTCAAAACATCGTTGTCGACGGAGGTTTCTCGGCGACGACGATCTAGTTCCTTGCTCCTGAAAGAGCGAGAAAATGCGTTTAAACAAGAAACACACGAAATGTACAAAAAGGGTAAATGCAGCCCGCGACTAACGCGAATCGACGCGAATGATTGTTAAGTAAATGAACGTAGCTAAGTTATTCGCGTCACTCACGGGCGAAAATTGAATTTGTATTTGTCCTGGTTTCGTTCCTTTCGTGTGTTTCGTGGTTAAAAATCCCCCACACTAAACTCTCAGCTCACAATCACCAGCCGATGCCGCTCAATATTCGCCAAGACGCTTGTGCCCTCGACTTCCTCGCCCTCGGCGCCGTGGTGCATCGGCTCGACCCGGGCGTGTTGCCGTTTCGCAAGGCCCGTTCGTTCGAGGTGCATGTTTCGGGCGGCGAATACAACGTCGCGGCGAACCTCGCCAGCTGCTTCGGGCTGAACACCGGCGTTGCGACCGCAATGGTCGACAACGGCATCGGCGAATTGGTGCAGGCTCAGATTCGCGAGATGGGCGTGCGGCCGTTCTTCAAGCACTTCAAGCATGACGGCGTGCGCGGGCCGAACATCGCGACGGTTTACAGCGACCGCGGCCACGGCGCTCGGGCGCCGGTCGTGTTTTACAATCGCGCGAATGAAGCGGGCGCATTGCTGAAGCCGGGCGATTTCAATTGGAGTGAAATCTTCGCCGGCGGTGTGCGGTGGTTCCACTCGGGGGGCATCTTCGCATCGCTATCCGAGACGACGTCGCAAGTGATTCTCGAAGGGATGCAGGCTGCAAAGGCGGCCGGCGCCATTCGCTCGTTCGATCTCAACTATCGCGCGAAGTTGTGGGCGACGCTCGGCGGCTCCGCGAAGGGGCAAGAAGTCTTCCGCCGCATTGCCAGCGAGGTCGACGTCCTCATTGGCAACGAGGAAGACTTGCAGATGAGCCTCGGCATCGAAGGGCCGAAGGTCGACGCGCACGACAAGTCGAAGCTCGACACGCAGGTGTTCTTCGCGATGATCGAAAAGGTGCGGCAGGAGTTTCCGAACATTCAGGCGGTCGCGACGACGCTCCGCGAGGTGCACTCGACCAATCGCCACGATTGGGGCGCTGTGCTGTGGCTCGACGGCAAGAGCTACGTCAGCCCGACGATGCATCTCGACGTGATCGACCGCATCGGCGGCGGCGACGGGTTTGCCTCGGGGCTGATTTACGGACTGATCAACGGCCGACCGCCGGAAGAGGCGTTGCGGCTCGGCTGGGCGCATGGGGCGCTGCTCACGACGTTCCCCGGCGACGTGTCGATGGCGCGGCTGCATGAGGTGGAGGCCCTCGCCAAGGGCGGGACGGCTCGCGTGCAGCGGTAGTCTTTGCTCCTGCTGCCAGGACGGAAGCCGCGTGCGGCACATTCGGAAGCTACACCCTTCCCAGTCGCTCGGCAGGTGGAGAGCGGCCTGGCGCTCGCCTAGAATGAGGGCGTTCTTATCGCTTCTCACTCTCTTCGGCTTTGCGAGCGACTGGCATGCTCACTTCGTTTCGCCACATGGCGGCGGCGGCGGCGGCTTGCGCCGCGCTAACATTTGCTAGTCTCACGCAAACGGCTGCGGCTCAGGATGCCGCTGCGGATGCTCACCTGCAGGTGCTCTGCGAGCGCGCGGCCAAGATCGTTACGGCGCTGCAATTAGAAGATGCCGAGCAGGCAACGCGCGTGCGAGATCTCATCGCGCAACAGTACCTGTCGCTGGGTAAGATTCACGATGCGGGCAGCGCGCAAGTAACGGAACTTGACGCCCTCCACCGCCGCTTTCTTGCACGGCTTGGCGCCGAGCTTTCGCCTCAGCATGTTGATGCGGTGAAGGATGGAATGACCTACGGCGTGGCGCCGCTCACGTTCAATGCGTACCGAGAGCTACTGCCGCAGCTGACCGCCGATCAGCGTCGAGAAGTTCATGCGCAATTACTCGAAGCCCGCGAATACGCGATGGACGCCGGCTCTTCGGAGGCAAAGCATGCCATGTTTGGAAAGTACAAGGGACGCATCAATAACTACCTGTCGCAAGCGGGGTACGATCTCAAGCAAGCCGAACAAAGTCGCGCCGCCCGCTAATTCCCCCTCCCTGGCAGGGAGGGGTTAGGGGAGGGATTAAGTCTTCTCACAACGCTGAACCCCTCACCCAACCTCTCCCCTCGGGGGAGAGTGCACCCCTCTTCACCTCTCAACGTAGCGTCGACTATGAAGCTCGTTCTCGCCATCACCGTGTGCACCTTCGTCGCGATCGCCGCGCCCGCGGCGCACGCCGCGTACCCCAAAGTGCCGAAGGAAGTCCAAGAAGAAGCGAACGCCAAGCTCATCGCCTTACGGCAACGCTCTGACGAGATTTGGAAGGCAGTTCAACCAACGATTGAAGAATGGGCCGCGAAAGGAAAGCCGTACATTCCTTGGGCGGCCAAGCCGGAAGATTTGCCGCAAGCGAGCATCCCCGCGTTTCCCGGCGCTCAGGGAGGCGGCATGTACAGCTACGGCGGCCGCGGGGGCAAAGTGTACGTGGTGACGAACCTCAACGATAGCGGTCCCGGCAGCTTTCGCGAAGCGCTCGAAGCGGCCGGGCCGCGGCTCGTCGTCTTCAACGTCGCCGGCGTGATCAAGCTCAGCGAGCGGATCATCGTGCGGGCGCCGTACATCACGATCGACGGCAGCAGCGCTCCGGGCGATGGCGTCTGCATCGCTGGCGACACGGTGGAACTCGAAACGCACGACGTGATCATCCGCCACATGCGGTTCCGGCGCGGTGCGACGTGGGTTGGCGATCGCAACGACTCGATCGGCGGCAACCCGATCGGCAACATCATGATCGATCACGTTTCGGCAAGCTGGGGACTCGATGAGAACATGTCGATGTATCGCCACATGTACCAGCCGCCGGACGGCTCGAAGGAACTTAAGCTGCCAACGGTGAACATCACGATTCAAAACTCGATCTTCAGCGAATGCCTCGACACCTACGAGCATTCGTTCGGCAGCACGCTCGGCGGGTATAACAGCACGTTTCACCACAACCTGTGGGCGTGCAACACGGGCCGCAATTCGAGCGTGGGGATGATCTACGACTTCACGTTCGCGAACAACGTCGTTTACAACTGGCGGCATCGCACGGTCGATGGCGGCGACCACCGCAGCTACTACAACGTCATCAACAACTACTTCAAACCGGGGCCGGCGACGCCGCGCGAGGAGGAGATTTCCTACCGCATTCTCAAGCCCGAGTCGCGCCGCAGTCCGCACTTCAACGCCGATTTTGGCCGGGCGTACGTTGCGGGGAACATCGTCGAAGGGAACGACGCCGTCACGGCCGACAACTGGGCCGGCGGCGTGCAGGTTGATCTCGCCGATGGCTTTGAGCCCGATCTCGTGTTGCCACAAGTGCGAATCAACAAGCCGTATCCTGGTTCGTTTTTAGAAATTGAGTCGGCGCAAGATGCCTACGAGCATGTGCTCGCGAACTCTGGCGCGACCAAGCCGCGGCGCGACGCGGTCGACGAACGGATTGCCAAGATGGTGCGCACCGGCACGGTGACGTACGAGGCGGGCCAAGGGATCATCACCGACGTGAAGCAGGTTGGCGGCTATCCCGACTACAAAGGCGAGCCGTACGCCGACGCCGATGCCGACGGCATGCCGGATGAGTGGGAACGCCAGCACCGCCTCAATCCGAACGATGCGTCTGATGCGAGCACCGACGCCAACGACGATGGCTACACGAACATCGAGGACTTCCTTAACGGCCTCGATCCGAATGCACCGAAGCAAGCGTGGCCGGCTTCGCGGACGTACGTCGATTTGTTTTGGAACATTCCGTGAATGCGTTAAACCGCCGATTGCTCGGAAAATACCGCTTGTAACGGCCAAGTTTGCCCCTCCCCCTGCCCCGCCTATAATGGAGCGAATCTCCCAGCTTTTCCGCGAACCAGGCGGCCGCCCCCACGCACGCGTGCGGCTTCCTTCCCTTGGCGCCTGCCGAACGACCGTCGTATGGACCACGACTCAGCCCACGAGCCGCTTGGCGCCGACGGCGATTTTCCCGATTCGCTAGAGAGCGACGTCACCGTCATCGGCTCGGCGTCGTCGGTGACGCCGCAGGTCTTTCCGTTGGGGCTGACGACGCGCGAGCTGTCGCATGCCCTGCGCGGCGAGATGCTGGGCCATTTCCTGCTGCAAGATTTTATCGGCGGCGGCGGCATGGGGGTGGTGTTCAAAGCCCTCGACACCACGCTCGATCGCATCGTCGCAGTGAAGGTCGTCGCTCCGCGGCAGGTTGGCGACGAAGATTTGCAGCGCCGCTTCCTCGTGGAAGCTCAATCGACGGCGCGGCTCGACCACCCGAATATCGCTCGCGTCCATTACATTGGCCGCGACCGCGGGCTGCCTTACATCGTTTTCGAGTATATCGACGGCGAAAACATTCGCGACGTCGTTTCGCAGCGCGGTCCGCTGCCGGTGGCGGAGGCGATTAGCTACGTCTATCAGATCGCGCACGCCCTCGCCCATGCGTGGCAGCGAGAGGTAGTGCATCGCGACATCAAGCCATCGAACATCTTGGTCACCATCGACGGGCAGGCGAAGCTCGTCGATATGGGACTCGCGCGGCTGCGGCAGATCAATGACGAGACTGAGCAAGAGCTAACCGCCACCGGCATCACGCTCGGCACATTCGATTACATCTCGCCGGAACAAGCCCGCGATCCGCGGCTTGCTGATACCCGCAGCGACGTTTATTCGCTCGGCTGCACGTTGTTTTACATGCTGGCGGGACAGGCGCCGTTCGCCCAGGGCACCGCCTTACAGAAACTGCTGCAGCACCAGAGCGATCGTCCACCCGACCTGCGTAGCTTCCGCTCCGACATTCCCGACTCCGTGTCGCGCGTCGTGCGTCGCATGCTCGCGAAGGCGCCGGGGGATCGGCATCAAACGCCGATCGATTTGATTGCGGAGCTCGCGGAGATTTTGGAGAGCTTGAACGCTCCCCTTCCTTTCGCGGCGACGACGTTGCCGTGGACCATGCCGCCGCGGACGTCGCCGCGTTGGCGGAAGCATGCGCTGTGGGCCATCCCGCTGGCAGCGTTGATTCTGTTCGGACTGGTCGCCGATCGCGCTGGTCGAAGCGGCGTCGCGCCAGTGAGCTTCCCCGAACTGCGGAGCCCGCCGGTGGTGGAGTTCGAGGATCTGCCGATGGGGGCTTCCGCCGATCCGACCACGACCGAGCCGGTTGCCCCGCTTTCCGCAGCGCAGGATCCCGGCGTCGGCGCGTCGGGAACTTCGCCTTCCATCGGCGGAGCAACGACGCCAACTGCGGCACGAGCAACGCCGCTCGAAACGGGCCCCGCGTTCTCGCTGGAGCAGCCCTGGCAAGCCGGCCGGACGCTCTGGGACATCGTTTCGGATTGGCCCGGCGCGGAAGGAGCGCCGCCGTCGATTGCGGGCGACGCGCCGGCTCTCTCGAAGCCAGTTGTCGGTGTGCCGGGTCCGCTGGCCGAGACGCCGCCAGCCCCGCTCGCCGCTCCGCCGGCGACGACGACAGAAGAAGCTGTAAAGCCCTAGCCCCACGGCACTTCCTGCGCAGCTTGACGCGCCGCTGGCAGCTAATTCTATTAAATGCTGCCTACCCATGGGATTGGTCGCTGCGGCGACTGCCTAGCGCGGCGATGGCGGCATGCCTTCCTTCCCGCTGCGTTCAATCGATGACCAGGAGCTTCCCCACATGCGTACGTTCGCTCTGATCTTCTGCGCCGTCGCCCTTAGCGCCCTCGGCGCCGAGTCGGCCAGCGCCATCGCCCCCTTCCAGGTCGAGTTCTACAAGCTCTACGTGAACGACCATCCGGACAAAGAGTTCTCGGCTTACGTCAAGAAAGAGGCCAAGTGTAACATCTGCCACCAAGGCAAGAAGCCAGGCCCGCACCGCAACGCCTATGGCAAGCAACTTGCCGAATTGCTCGACGCGAAGACCGACAAGAAGGATAAGGAAAAGATCCAAGCCGCTCTGGCGAAGGTCGCTGAAATGCATAGCGATCCGGACGACGACAAGAGCCCGACCTTCGGCGAGCTGATCGCCGACAGCAAGCTGCCGGGCGGCGACTTGGAGAAGTCGCAGGAAGAGCCGAAGGACGAAGAAAAGAAGTAGCTCGATCGAGCTTGGCTGCTTTCGAGCAGCATTTGCTTGCGACCCAGAAGGTTGCCTTTGCTTGCGGAGGCAACCTTTTTTTGTGCGCCGTTCGCGGCGACATCGTTCGAATGGCGCCGGCTGAGTTTGCATCGCCGCGGCGACGTTTTAGCGCATCTTCAGCCTCTATACTTGGCAGTCGCCCATGAGCAGTGTGAGATGGAGGCGTTACGCGTCGGTTTGATCACAAGCGTTGGAATCAATATGCCTGCGTTGCTGCTGATTATTGTGTCGCTGTTCAACGAGTTGAGTGCACCGGCCATGCCGCCCGCGCTCCCGCAGCCTGCCGTCGAGTACGTGAAATCGGAAGCGATGATTCCGATGCGCGACGGGGTTAAGCTCTACACGCAGATCTACGCGCCGAAGGAACAGGAACAGGATGAGTTGCCCATTTTGTTTCTCCGCACGCCCTACGGCGTGACGAATCCCGACGGCGAGTTCACCACGCACTTCGCCACCACGTTCCGCGAACTGGCGCCGCAGCGCTACATCATCGTTGTGCAAGACGCTCGGGGGCGGCATAAGTCGGAAGGCCAGTTCATTTGGAATCGCCCCGTCACGCATCGCGACGATCCGGAGAGCGTCGACGAATCAACCGACGCTTGGGATTCGATCGATTGGCTTGTGAAGAACGTCCCTCGCAACAACGGTCGCGTCGGCATGCTGGGCGTCTCGTACCCGGGGTGGTACGTGGCGATGGCGCTCGTCGATCCGCATCCGGCCCTCAAAGCCGCCAGTCCCCAGGCTTCGCCGAGCGACTACTTCATGGGGGACGACTTCTTCCACAATGGCGCCTTTCGCCTGTCGCCGAGTGCGGAACTCCCCTACCTATTCGACTTCGATCCGAAAACGAACGCGAAGTTCCCGTACGACCAAGTCGACGTCTACGAATTCTTTCTCGATCTCGGCCCGCTGAGCCAGATGAACGAACGGTACATGAAGAACGCGTCGCCGACGTGGAATAGCTTCATGGCTCATGCAACCTACGACGAGTTCTGGGAAGCGGGCTGCACGCTGCCGCAGCTGACAGAGGTCGCGGTGCCGACGCTTAACGTCGTCGGCTGGTGGGATGCGGAGAATCTCGGCGGGGCGCTCGACCTCTACGCTCGGCTGGAAACGCTCGACAAGCGCGACCTGAACCGCCTCGTCGTCGGCCCTTGGTTTCACGGCCAATGGTCGCGCGGCCCGGGCGATCGGCTCGGCGAGTACGAGTTCGGCGGCGACTTGACGGCGTACTACCAGCAGAAGATTGAGGCGCTGTTCTTCGCCCGGTGGCTGAAAGACGAAACCGCTGAGGAGCTTCCCGAGGCGACGATGTTCCAGACCGGTTCGAACGTCTGGAAAACGTACGACGCTTGGCCGCCGCGCGTCGGCGTCGCGCCGAAGGAACTGTTCTTTCACGCCGACGGTGAGCTTACCTCGAATCCCCTTGCCGCTGATGAAAAGAGCGTCGCAACCTACGTCTCCGATCCCGCGAAGCCCGTTCCCTACTCGAAGCGGCCCATCCAAGGCTTTTGGCAAGGTCTCAAGGATAGCCACGACCCCCGCTTCGACCGTGCCGGCCGGCTGTGGAAAGTCGAAGATCAGCGTTTTATCGCCGATCGGCCCGACGTATTGAACTTCACCACCGAACCACTGGCCGAGGATCTGGAACTCACGGGCGCGATTGCCGCGAAATTGTTCGCTGCAACCACCGGAACCGACGCCGATTGGGTGGTGAAGCTGATCGACGTTTATCCAGAGGACTATCCCGACCGGCCAGAGATGGGGGGCTACCAATTGATGGTCGCCGACGACGTGCTGCGCGGAAAATTTCGTCGCAGCATGAAACGCCCCGAGCCACTTACCCCTGGCCAGGTCGAGGAGTTTACGATTGATCTCCGGACCCGCAACCACCTGTTCCGAAAGGGGCACCGGATCATGGTCCAGGTCCAAAGCAGCTGGTATCCGCTCATCGACCGCAATCCACAGACCTTCGTGGACATCCCTCAGGCGAAGGCGGAGGATTACCGGCCGGCAGAGCAGCGGGTTTACTGCTCGCTTGAGTATCCGTCGCGGATTGAGTTCACGGTCGCCGAGGCGGCTGCGAGCGGCGATTGACGCCCCCCGCCCGGGAAACTACGATCGCAGCAGCGGCCGTAACAACTGTGGGGCCGCGAAACGTGCGGGCGATTAGCTCAGTTGGTAGAGCGTCACGCTTACACCGTGAATGTCGGGGGTTCGAGCCCCTCATCGCCCACTTAACGTAACCTCTGTTCGCAGCTACTCTTAGCATCCGGCGTTTGACGCTGAGGCGCGGCAGCAGGCCCCTTTCCTTGGGTGTAGTACTACACCCATTGCATCAGGAGGTTTGCATGGCGCGAAAGAATCCGATCCCTACCTATCGTCTCCACAAGGGCTCGGGCCAAGCGTTCGTTTACCACCGGTCGATCAGTTCCTGCCACTTGTAACTGGGCGTCTGGACGTAGGGCGGCTCCCCCCGAATGGATGCCGACTCCTGGGCAAAGCCCGGGCCTGGGGCACGCAAGCGACTCCCACGATGTCCCTACGGCGGGCCGCAATTCTTGGCGGCTGACGCACTGAAGCAGCGATCGCGCGAGAGCGATAAGCAAGTGCGCAGTTTCACGCTGGCGGGCGCGTAGATCGACCGGCGGGCGTGAGGTACAACGAAAGATGGCGGCGCCCACGGGCGTTTCGTCGCTTACAAATCACTCTTACGCCAGGCGGCCCCACCTCGACGCGACGACTCGTCGCACAAGGAGCTTTGAAGTCATGTCTCGGTTTAATCATGTATCGTTCTTCCGCCGTTGGACGGTTGCCGTTCCGACGACGAGCGCTCTGGGCGTGAGCCTGCTGGCCGCCCTGGCTGGTTGCAGCAGCGGCCCGTCGCGGGTGCAAGCGCCAAGCATCAGCGCCTCGGGCGCTGCGTCGGAAGCGATGACGGCTTACGACAAGGATGGCGATGGGTTTATTGCCGGGGCGGAGCTCGACGCGGCTCCCTCGTTTAAGGCAGCGATGTCGACGCTCGATCTCAATAAGGATAGTAAAGTCTCGGAGGACGAGATTCGGCAACGGATCGAAGCGTGGCAAGTAAAGCCCGTCGGCCTAACGTCAATCATGTGCAGCGTGACGTTAGACGGGCGGCCGATTGATGGCGCCACGGTGACGTTCGAGCCAGAGGCGTTCCTCGGAAGTAGCTTGAAGGCAGCTATGGGGGAGACGAGCGGAGGGCAACTGTCGCCGAGCATTCCGAAGGCTGAACGTCCGGATCCGACTTGGCCGCCGGGGCTTCAGGTAGGTTTTTACAAGGTTCGCGTTTCGAAGCAGTCGGGAGGCAAGGAGTCAGTTCCAGCCAAGTTCAATACAGAAACGGTACTGGGTGCTCAAGTAGCAATGGATGATCCATCCTTTCTCAAACAGATGTACAAGTTCGACTTGAAGAGTAACTGAGACGACACAGAAAAATTATTAAGCAACGACAAAAAAAGGGCGCTGAATCAAGTTGATTCAGCGCCCCTGCTTACTTCGGCGAACTCAATCCAATCGCTATGGTGTGGCGACTGCATTGCCATCCTGGCGATCAGCAAGGCTGCCGTGAGTCACCACGTCGATGTCGTACGAAATGGAATGAACCGAGCCATCGCAGTAGACCATGTTAAAAGCTGCGGCATGAGCGCTGCCGAATGGCCGCTCTGGCGTTACGCCGGTCACGCCGCTCCGATCCTGGCTGGGTTGGAAGTTCTCCTGTTGGTCAACTGGCCAGACGGAACTCCAGGCAACGCGTTGGTTGTCCCATTCGAAGCCCGAGTACATTCCTTGGTTCTCGCCCCATGATGGGAATCCTACTCCCGCCATTGCGGAACTCCCTGCGTACACGTCTGCAGGTATGTACTTTTCACCGATCAGATATGTATTGCTGGTGCCGTCTTCGATCCGATTCTCAGCAACTTCGCTTCGATAATGGACGACACCGTTTTGAAAGGCTGGATTCGGGCTGCTGTTGCGATCACCCATGCTGGTAGAGTCGGTGTCAGACCAAGCGGCAGTCTTGCCCCCCGCGATAGTGTCGGGTTGCACAAGTAGGCCGCCGGGCGTGTTCGAGGCGAAGATTCGGCTAGTACCCGCACTCGCGGCGTAATCGCTTTTCACGATGCCAGTCGATTCGGCGATTGCCTGAAGAAATTTCAATTCAGTCTTCAGCGCTCCCATACCCATCGCAACCGATGGGCTAGCTGGGCGACGCGAAGGGCAGCTGAACGCCGGCACAGGCGTCGTGTTCACCTGGATAATAGCTTGTTTGAATGCGTCTGAATTCGTTGCCGCGCCCGTCCCCAGCTTGCGAATGCTGCCGAGTTCCATGAATTCCAACAAGCTATACTGCCACGAACCAGGTTGGTTCTTACCATAGCCGTTATCGGGAACCCCGACGAAGCCGTCGCCCCAGCCACCCGAAGGATACGCCTTCTGTGAATCAAGGTGATTTAGGGATGCGATGCCCATTTGCTTGAGATTGTTTTGGCACTGCGCCCGTCGGGCCGCCTCGCGCGCCGCTTGGACGGCCGGGAGCAGCAGCGCTACCAAGACGCCGATAATGGCAATCACTACAAGCAGTTCGACCAGCGTGAAGCCGGCGCTGCGACGCGACCGCGACAGACGACGGCCAGATTGAATGCCCAGGAAAATCATTACTTAGTTGCTCCTAACCCAGTTCCAGACGCCAACGCCCAACTGCCCGCCACGACGCGCATCCGCGCATTCAGCAATTACTTATTGTTCTCATCGTCGATGCCGCAAGCAACTCGCATTGACGGGATATTTACCCGTTTCTGCGCAGATCACGGCGAACCGCATTCGATCTGCGTTGCTCTGCGGAAACGTGACTACGGCATGCGTCGCCGCGCCACCTTCCTGTAATCAAAAAATCCCAGGCCGACGGAACGTCGGCCTGGGATTCGTAAAAAACGTCACTGACGACTTAAGGAGGCTCCGCGAACTCGAGGAGGCTGCGTCAGCAATGACTACGGCTAACGCTTAGGCACGACGCCGACGAACGGCAACCAATCCCAAGCCCGCGAGGCCAACCAACGCCAGGGAGGTTGGCTCCGGGACGTTGTCGGTGACCCGCACGTTGTCGATCAACGTGAAATCAACCGCGGCGAAGGTGGCCGCCGGGGTGCCGGCGCCGAGGCTCGTGTCGGCCATGCCGAACAGGATGTTCCCGCCGCCCATCGTGATTCCCGTGGTGTTAACGGTTGCTACGAGCGTGCCGTCGATCGTCCAGGTGACGATGGCGCCGACCTTCTCGACAATGACGTTGTGCCAGCGGAAACCAGCGGCGCCTGCCACCGACGTCCCGAACTGCGTGGTCGGGAAGGCGGTGTTCTGAGCAGCTGGCACCGTGGCGCCTGCCGGGAATAGCGTTTGGTAGAGAGCGGCGCTGCTGTTCGTGCTGGCGGCAGCGTAAGTGACCGCGGCGTCGCCAACGACGTAACCAGCCGTCTTCGCGGGGGAGTAGGCGCGGAAGTCTGCAGAGGAAGCTCCGTCGCCCGTAGCGCCGAAAAAGGTGCCGTCAGCGGCGCCGGCATAGTTGGAAACCGTACCCGACGACATGATGCCGTAGGTGGAAAGCTGGGTCGATCCCGAACCGCCAGCGGTGTTTGCAATGCCGCCCGTGGTTCCGCCGATCCAGTTATGCCACCAATCGAATTGCAGCTTGTAATCGCCGGAGAACGACTGCCCCGTCGGCGATACGCTAATTCCGGGGATGATTCCACTGGCTGGGCCCGTTCCACTGATGTTGGCCTGCAGCTTGAGGCCCACGGTGCTTCCGCCCGAGTTCGGCGCCGAGGGAATTCCCATGACGCTGTAGTCGTAGAAGAAATTAGCCGCGTTCGTTCCTGCGCCGTTGCTGTTAACGGTCCAGTTGGGCGTCACGTTGACGTCGAAATTTTCGCTGTAGAGCGTCGCCGCTTGCGCGGAGGCGCCTGCCAGGGCGCACAGCCCGCAGGCTAGCGCCAGGTTCCTCAGAGTCATTAGACATGTCCTTTCTCAGAAGTTGCTACGCACGAAGTACGTTGGAAAACGATTTGCCGCCACTACTGCTCAAACAATTGTCGTTGATCTCAAAAGTTACTTCTTCACTTGCCGACGACGGAGCGCCAGCATGCCGAAGGCTGCTGCGGTCAAACCGCCGACTATGCTGGCGGGCTCCGGCACTGCCGAGGCCGCAGGAGTCGCGGCCGAGGTGCCGAAGTTCGCCTTCCAAGTATCGAGGTCGGCCGTGCTGAGCGGAGTCGGCGAACCGCCGCGCTGCCACAGGAGGAAGTCGGCCCCGTCGACCTTGCTATCGCCATTGAAGTCGCCAGGCAGACCAACGGGGGGCGTGATGGTTTGCACATTGAAGGCGTACGAAGTCCCGTTCCACGTCGTCGTGGCAAGCGAGTGGCCGCCGGGAGCGATGACCCGATAGAGGCCTTGTCCGCTGCTGACGTAGTGGATGTTGCCAGCGGCATCGAAGGCGATGTCGCGACCCGAGACAATGTCAGGCGCAGTCCCTACGACGCGTCGGTTGGCCAAATCCGGAACGCCATCGACCAGCGGCAGCACAGCAATGTCACTATTATTCAGGACCAGCGCGAGCCAGTTTTGGTCAGGCGATACAGCCATGCCCTGCGCATACTGAAGGATATCGCGGTCCGCAGTTGGGTTAGCGGTGAGGGTCCGTGTCGCCAGGAGGGAATTGAAGAGGACCGTCGAGCCATCCGGAGACAGCACAAACAGCGTCGGCGAATTGAGAGCTCCCGCGCGGTATTGCGAGAGGTACCATTTACCGTCAGCACCCCGTTGCATGTCCGTCGCAGCGCCGGGAGTCAGCACCGACGCAATCTTGGTCGGCGTAACTGCTGACGGAAACGGCCCGCTGCCGATATCGTACTGCCACAACGAGTTTGAATCGGTCGTCGAGCCGGCACCGGTCAGATGGTTCGTCGTCAGATCTTCGTCGACGGTGAAGACTTTTAAATTTCCGCCAGCGAGGGAGCCCTCAACGTGGACGGACGTCGTGCTGCCGTGATTCTGGCCGCTCGGCAACGGAGTTACTCCCGTGAATCCCGGGAGGACGTTGATTCCGGTGGAAAGATTCGGAGCGATCTGGATGACGCTGCCGTTGAGGTCGGAGTAGTCCGAGACGTAGACGCTGCCGTCGGATGCGACGTACGGACGGAAAGGGCTGTTCAATCCAGTCGGAGCCGTCGGGCCAGGATTGGTCGACCAAGCGGGAAAGCCGTCGATCATTGGATTTTGGCCGGCATCCGCGAAGCCGTAGGCGTCGCTGCCATCGCTCCGGAGTGCATAGAGTCCTTCTCCGGCAAGAGTGCGGGCCGGGTATGTACCGGACGCGACCAAGGCGCCGGTATTCGAGTTCGCAACGTACGTCGTGCCAAAATTCGGAGCGTTAGGATTGTTACTAACGCTGATTCCGCGGGGGCTGTTGAAACGATTGAGAACGCTCGTGTCATCGCTGATCGTCCGCAAGCCGCCTTCATCTGAGGCAGCAAACAGAGCACTGGTCCCGCCTGCGATCGTGTTGCCGGTCTTCACTGAGTAACCGGTCGCGTCCGTCCGATCAGCAATGATCGAAAACGTGTCGGATGCCGACGTGAGGTTGAACGTCTTCGCGCCCTTGGTCGTGCCGTCGAGGGTTACAGGGGCTCCCCCGTTGATGCTGTAGCTAAGGATGTCTGCCGGCGAATTGAGAATGAAGTTGACCGTTGTGCCGGTCTTCGTCACGTTCGAGGCGTACGAAACGGCCAATGCCGGCGATGCAATCGCGGCTACTCCCGAGGCCGCGACGGCGGCGGCTACTAACTTGATGCGGTGCTTCATCATAGTCTCCTTAAACTTCTCCGATCCGACGGGATTGGCCTAACGCTCGACAAATTCCAGAGGACCACGTTTCGGTTGATTGAATCTCAAATGTCGTTTCTGTAATCGCTGCTCGGCTTACGATGCGAATACGAGTTCGAAGTGCTGGCTCTTCACGATTCGTAGCGACAATTCTTCATTGAAGGATTGCGCAAATTTCACGGTAAATTCTCGTTGCGCGGATCACGCGCTATCTATTCAAACTAATTGCAAATACAGCTTTCTACAACGCGCGCGTCGTCCCTACTCGGGGATGATTTTCTGTTTCCCCGCCTTGCGAAAACACTAGCAGAATCGTGGGAAATTGCGGACGTTCCCGCACAGTCGCGTGCGTCAGCGAAGCTTTCTGAATTGTCAGCTTCGGGGCGTGCGTAGTCACACCGCGACGCTCGTCTGATTGCGGCAAACCACTGTCGTTCCCCGCACGGCGCATCCCGTTCGGCACGCCGTCGGTTCCATCAACCTTGCGCGGCGAGGACATGAGCTGACTCATTGCGGAGAATCGTGGAAAGATCATAGAGCCGGGTCGAATCATGGCACCGCAATTCGGCGGGCCGAGATCGACAATGTGCGATGCTACTGCAGGCTGATTTGACGCATATGAGATACGGCGAACACGACGAACCGAATTGTCCACTGCACATTCGACCGCCGCGCCGGCCGCCACAGCAGGCACGTCGAAAAGGGGGCGGCAAGCCGCCGGCGGCTTCCTCAATAATGAGGAAGCCGCTGGTGCGGCCGCTTTGTCGGATCACTGCCCCCGCAAGATCCAACAAGCCGCCTACGACCCTCATCATAACTTCAGCCCGTAGAAACACGAAACTTTGGTGCGCAGTTTTTTCACTACTTTGCGCAACCATCAACCGCTTTTCCCCGGAAAAGGCGAATTGAGGCAGTCGCGATGCGCATATCAAAGGTGGACCCAAAGTGCGCACATCCACGGAAGCGAGTCAGCGAGATGCTACAACGCGAACGCTGAATCGAACGGGCCGCTACCGATCTCTTCGAAAATCGCTGTGCGGATTGTTTCTTGGCTCTCGTGTTCAGGGGCAAGTTCTAACTCTGAGGAATGCCTCTTCTGGGCTTCGGTTGATGCTCTGACAGCGGCGCCCGATCGCATGAACTGAGTTGATGCGGAAGGTTCCGCCCAAAGTGCACTCTGGGGAGCCGCTCGTCGCTGCGGGGAGTCGCTTGCCGCCCTCAACCTAGGAATGCCCGCGAGACTGTCGAGGTTGGCGGTGGAACGCTCTGTTGGCGCTTGGAAAGATTTCGGCAGTGGCGAGGTCGCGGGCTCCCCTTCTGCGCTGCGGAGGGCGGCTGAAGCCACGGCAGATGGCTGTTGGCTCGCACTGCCGAATTGAGATTTCCAAACATCCAGGTCGCTGCCACTAACCGTGCCGTCGAAGTCGGCGTCGCCATCTGTCTGGGCGGCGTTAGTCTTGCCGAAGCCGCGTTGCCAGGCCAAGAAGTCGGCACCGTCGACGACGCCATCGCTGTTGAAGTCGGCGACGGGAGCCGGCGGGGCAAGGAGGTTGAAGTAGTCGACGACTCGCTGCATGACGGAGTTGCGCGTCGTTGCTGATGTGATGGTTTCAAAGGGAAACGCCAGCATCACGACCTGCGAACCCGAGACGCTATCGGTGTGTTGAATGGCTGCCGCGCCGCCTGTTGCGTAGTTGAACGCCGCCGTAGAGCCTCCGAGTGGTGCGATGCGATCGGGATAGTCGACGTTGTAGAATTGCGTTCCGTTGTCGAAGGCCACGGAGAGGCCCGCGAAAATCGAACCAGCCACGCCTGTGGCGTTGTAGCTGGCTGCATCGTCGGCCACATAGTCGGCTTTCAGAACGTTGTTGTAGAACGAGACGCCGCCGCCTTGCGAGTCGAGATCCCAGCCAATTTCAGAACCGGATAGGAACAACTTGCCCCCATTCGCCAGGTAGGCGGAGACTGCTGTCTGTTCGAGAGCGTCGAAGGTGCGCGTGGTCGTTGATTCCTCGCCGAGAATCCAGAACACGGCTTCATAATCGGAAAGATTGATCGCGCCTGAAGAGACGTACTCGTTCGACGTGGCGTCGATTTGCACATTGGGAGCATTCGCTCTGATGGCGGAAGCAACCTGCACCGCGTAGTCGAACGAATTACTCTGCTGGGGCCGCACGCGTTCGACAATGCCGCCGCTGGCCGTCTGTGTGGGATTCATGTTGCGATCGAGGCGATCGAATCCGTTGACGATCAGCACTTTTTTAGCAGACGCCACCGGCGTCGCCGCCACGACTTCCGATCCGGCGCCTTCGCCCCCAGCGTTGACCGCGACGACCTTGAAGTAGTACGGTCCGGCGGCCGCATCAAGCCCCGTCATCACAAAGCTGGCGGTCGCCCCGCCGGCTACGTAGGTTCCGCCGTCGAAGCCGTAGCCGTTGGTAGAACCGTAAATGCGATACCCGATGGGCGCATCGCCGTTGTAGGAGTTCGCCGTTGGCGGCGTCCAGGAAATTTTTACGGACCCGGCGGACGCGCCTTCAGCGCGGACTTGAGTCACTTTCCCGGGCAGCATCGTAAGCGGCGTTGAGTTGCCGTCCACCGCGCGGAAGTACTTTACGATTCCCTGATAGCTGGCTTTGGCGGCCGCGTCGCGGACGCGAGCGTCGCGCAGCAGCTCCGCATCGAGTTGGTTGTCGTGGAACGCGATTTCAATAATCGTGGCGTCGAATTCCCCGTTGATATAGCTGTTGTTCAGTTCGCCGTAGTTGAAATCAGCTTGGTAGGTGATATTTGAGCCGCGATTGTTCCAGGCGTGCTCGAACTGACCATTTTGCGCGACTAGGTCGCCGTTGATTTCAGTTCCTAGGATCTGCGCGAGTTGGAGCTGATTGGGAGTTGCGCCGCCCGAAGCTGTGTTGTGCAGCACGGTGACGCCGCGACCGCCGCCGGCATTGCTGTGGTAGCTAATCAGAAGCCGATCAGCGAGAGTTCCTTCCTGTTCGCGGTTCATGTACGCCGCGTATCGGGGGCTGGCGCCGACGTTGGCCTCGCCGTCGACGTTCGTGCTCGACGAACGGTAGGAACTGAGGGGTACGCCTTGCGAATGGTCGACCTGCCACTTGATCCAGTAGAGCGAGAGCTCGTCCTCGCGGCTGCGGCCCGAAACGCCCGCGCCCCGGTCTGTGTCGCCCATGCCGTTGCCAAAGCGAATCATGTCGGCGATGACGACGCGTCCCGACTCGCTCGACCGGTTGCTGATTTCCACTGAGCCGGAAGTTCCCGCTTCGAAATAGTAGGTGCCGAGGTAGATCATGCCGTTGCCAACCATGCGGTGGTTGACCGTAACCTCGGTGCTGCCGCCGGAATGGTTGACGCGGTAGAGTTGGTCGGCCGCGCGATCTGAACCGGAACGCGTCCAAGCGTAGACCGGATAGTTTCCAGCAACCGTAATGGTTGGCCGATAGGTGGCGACGGCGGTTTCGGTCGCTGAAGTCGAAGCGTAACGGTAGGGCGTCTCGCCTGCGTCGCCGAAATAAATTGTCGAGTTGCTGTTCGACCACGCCCCAGAGAATGTGACCCCAACGTCGACGTTGTCGAGCACCACCTCGTTCGGCTGGTAGCCGATGGGGCGCATTGGGACGACGGTGGCGCCGGCGCGGAACAAATAGTCGGCGAGGAACGACATCTGGTCTTGATTTCCCAGATCTTCGATCATATTGAGGAGCCGCGTGCGCTGCCAGGACCAAGCGCCGCTGCCGGTGTTGGCTGCCTGGTTCCCGTGGCCCGCGTTGAGGTAGACGATTTTCCTATCTAGGCCGCCATCGGGTTGAACGCCGACGTCGACGAGTCCTGCCGCTGCGAGGGTGACGCGCGATTCGAGCGATTCCATCGATAGCGAACGCGCTCGCCGGCCGCGGGTTGCGTTCGTCGAGAAACGCTGGCGTTTCCGTGCGGTGCGATTGGCGATCCAGTTCCAACTCATGTGGTTTTCTCTTCTGCCCAGAAGGCGTTCCGCGGCGACGGCGCGGCGCGAATAGCAAGCGTGCTCGCTGATCAACCGGTCAACGCCGGAATTACAGGAGCGTGACCCAATCGCCGTCCAGGGGATGATCGTCGAAAGCCTGGTCGACTGCTTCGGCGACGGTTGTACTGCGGGAGCATCCCAACTCGATGTTGCGGTTATCTCGCGGCTGCATCGACTCCGCGACGCTGTCGATTTGTCGCAGTGCAGAAGTTTGTATGGCAAGGCGGCTCTTCGCTGATGCGAGGGAGGGGGCAATGCCCCTGGCCTTGTCCGTCGAAGCCCGTTGACTCAACCAGCCAAACGACATCGGAACGGCGGACGCTGCAGCCGGTTCTTCCGTAGCATCGGGCGCTGCCAACATCTCTGCCGAGGCGCCGCTTAGGGCGAAAGATGTAGCTGGCGGCGCCGCAACGTTGCCGTACTGCGACTTCCAGGTTTCCAGGTCCGCGCTATCAACGGCGCCGTTCTGGTCGGCGTCGCCTTGGGCCAGCGTCGGAGCGGCGGCGCCGAAGCCTCGCTGCCACGCGAGGAAATCAGCGCCATCGACAACGCCGTCGCCGTTGAAATCGCCTGTGGGCGTCGGCGGAGTGACAGCGCCGACGCCGAAGAAATCGAGGACGCGGTCCATCACTGCAGCGCGATTGGCGGCGGTGGTGATGGTTTCAAAAGGAAAGCCGAACACGACAATGTTGCCGCGACCGCCGGTTCCGGCGACCTGGACCCCTGCACTGCCGCCGGTTCCGCCGCTGTAAGTCAGCGCGGAAATCGCTCCGGCTTGCGGCGCGATCGCATCGGGGTAGCTCACGTTGTAGTACTGCGAGCCATCATCGAACGAGAAGGTCAGACCGGCGAATATCCCGGCCGCAGGAGCGACGACGTTGTACGTGTTCGCATCGTCGGCGACGTAGTTAGATTTCAGAGTTCCTTCAAAGAAGCTACGGCCGTTGTTGGCTTGATCAAGATCCCAGCCGATTTCGCTGCCAGTGACGAACAGATGTCCGCCGCCGGCGATGAATGCTTCAACTTTCGTTTGCTCCGTCGCGTCGAATGTGCGGTTCGTCGTCGACTCGTTGCCGAGAATCCAAACTACGGCGTCGTAGTCGGCCAAATTGACGGCGCCGCTGACAATCGCCTCGTTGCTTGCGCTGGCGACGTTCACGCCGCTAGCAGAGGCTTGAATCGCCTCTGCAACTTGCACGGTGTAGTCGAAGCTATTGTTGTAACGGGCCCAAACGCGATCGACCAAGTTGCCGGTTGGTTCATAGTAGGCGTAGCGGGCGTTCTGCGTGCGGTCGAAACGATCGAAACCGCTGACGACGAGAATTTGCTTTGGCCCGCCGCTGGGCAAGACGTTTAGGACCTCGGAAGACTTTGATTCGCCGCCGGCGTTGACGGCGACAATCTTGAAGAAGTACGGAATGGTTGGATCGTAGCCGGCCAGCGTTGCGGTCGTCGTGCCGGCGCCCGAAACGAGCGTGCCGCCGTCGAAGCCATAGCCGTCGGCCGAAGCGTAAATGCGGTAGCCCGTGGCCGCAGCGCCATATACGCCTCCGGAGGGCCCGGCAGACCATGTGAGCGTCACTTCACCTGACGCATTACTGACGGCGGACGCAATCTTCGGCGCCGAGGCCACCGTGGTGGGAGCGTTCAATCCCCCCCAGGCGTCGAAGTATTCGAGAACGGCTTCGTACGTGGAGCGGCCGATTTGATCGCGAACCCTGGGGTCGCGCAGCATCTGCGAGTCCAGCGTGTTGTCGTGGAAGCCGACCTCGATGATGGTCGCGTCCATCTCGGCGGAGGCGCCCAGATCGATCTCGCCGAAGCCGCCCGAACTGGAGTGGGTGGTTCGATTGCTCCAGTTGTTTTCGAAGACGCCGTTCAGCGCCTGCAGATCCTGGTTGATTTGTCGGCCGGTGAAGAGCGCCAAGTCAGTCTGGTGAGGGGTTGCGGCGTCGGAGTCGTAGACCCCCATCGCGCCGCGGGCGGTCGCCGTCGCCGGATTGCCCGTCGTGCCGTTGGAATGGAAGCTGATGTAGACGCTGGTTCCAAACGGGTTGGAGTTCTGATTCATGTACTGCGCCATGTTGGATGGCGCCGAGACATTGCCCGTCCCCAATACTGACGAGGGAGTGATCCCCATGCCCATGCTGCGGTACAGCCAAAAGTACGAGCTTTCGTCCTCGCGCGGGTAGCCCGAAACGGTTCCTGTTCCGAACCCGCCGGCGCCCTCGCGGAGGTCGCCCATGCCGTTACCGAATCGAATGGCGTCAGCGATGACGACCTTGCCGGCCGCACCCTCGTTGCTGATTTGGACCGAGCCTATGCTGGCAGAGCTGCCAGCATCAAAGTGGTAGGTACCTAGGTAGACCCAGCCGCTGCCAACTTTGCTGTGGTCGACGCGGATCTGCGTTTGCCCGCCCGTATGATTGATTTTGTAGAGCTGCGACGTCCGATCCGTTCCCGCGAGAACCCATGTGTAAACCGGATAGAACCCCTCTTCCGGGATGTTCGGGGTATAGGTCGCGACGGCGGTTTCAGCGCCCGCGGCCGTGCTCGCATAACGGTACGGAACCGTATCGGCCGTTGCGCCGTAGTCTTCGTCGTAGTACCTGGTGCTGGTGCTGTTCGACCACGCCCCGGTGTAGGTCACGGCAGGCAAGTCGTTATCAAGCACCACTTCATTTAGTTGGTGCCCCACCGGCCGCATCGGCACAACCGTCGCTCCAGCGCGGAGCAGGTAGTCGGCAAAATAGGTGAGCTGGTCCTGATTGCCGAAGTCTTCAACGATCTCGTTGTAGTCTGGCCGGTCGGAGAGCCAGCCGTTGTTGGTCGACCCGCCCTCGTACTCGATGCCGTGACCGCCTGACGTATAGACGATTTTGCCCGTCAGCGGGCCAGTTGGCTGGTAGCCAACGGGAACCAAGCCGTCTGCCGCGAGGGCGACCCGAGGCTCCAGCGTTTCGAAGCGAAAGCTGACGTTGGGGGCGACTGCCGGCAGCTTGCGACGACGCCCGCGCGTAAGTTGACGCGCAGCAAAATTGAATAGATCAAACGAACGAGCCATGCCGTCGTGCCTTCCTCTGTCTGTTCCGAAACGAGAAGGGATCGTCGCACGGCTGCACAACGACCCACTGCGCATTGTAATCGCCGCAGCCATTTTCGGAACAAAAGAACGCGAGTAATTGCTCGCTTCTGCGCAGCCTTTAGGGTGGCATGCGCATTTTTAGCCCGTTGCGGTGAAGTGCAACTTGCTCGTCGGCTACTCGAGCATCGGGTCGAGACGGGCGACGTAGGTCCGCCTGCGATCGACCTTGCCATCGTGTCCTTTGGCGTCGGCAAAGTATTCGACGCGATCACCAACGCCGTTGGTCGACTTTTGCGAACTGCGGTATTTCAGGCCGACGACGGTTTCGCCTTCACGAACCCAATCGACAAAGACGACGCTATGGCCCGTCTTGTTGGTCCGCCAGATTTGGACGAAATCGCCCGGCCGGGCGTCCATGAGATCGGTGATTTCCTTACCGATGCCGAGCCGTTCGACGGCCAGCGCGCACTGCCGTTCAGCGGCTTCCTTGGTCGAGCCGTACCACTCTTTTTGAAACTGTCGCACGGCGTCGGCACTCTTACCGCGGAGCAGACCGCGCTCGCGGGCCGCCTCCATCGCCACGGTAAACGTGAAGCCGCTACAGTAGGTACCCTTCTTTTGGGCCGGCAGAATCGTTTCGCCTTCGTGGCGAATTTCGTGCGGGACGCCGCTCCCGCCGTCCCAGACGTAGGTTCCGCCGTCGGGAATTGCCGCGGCAACCGCTAGGACGTCCTCGGCCGGTGGCGCCGATTGTTCCGCTTGTAGGGGAGAGATTCCGAGCCAGCAGAGTAGGCACAGAAGCGTGCCGCTGGATGTTTGGATCGATCGCGTCATTTTCAGTCCCAGCTTCTATCGCCTACAATCGTTGCTGCCGTTTTCGCTGTCCCATAGGACCATTCTAAACCGTGATGAACTTCGCAGCCACGTCGCCCTTCTACCGCGTCGCCTTGATTCTTACTCTGGCGACGTTGCTCGCCGGTTGCTCGCAAACAGCCGCTCCGGCGAAAGAAAAGAAGAAGGCTGCCGCGTCGGCGCCGGCCACTGAACAGGCGGCCGTTTGCATGGTGGCGTCGGTCCAGCCGCTTGCCACTGAAGCGGGCGTGGCCGCGTTCGAGGCCGGCGGCAACGCGATTGACGCGGCCGTGGCGACCGCCGTCACCTTGGGCGTCGTCGACAATCACAACTCTGGCCTTGGCGGCGGCTGCTTCATTCTGATTCATTTGGCTGATGGAACTCTGGTCGCGATCGACGGTCGTGAAGAGGCCCCCGCTGCCGCCACGCGCGACATGTTCCTTCGCGACGGCGAGGCCGATCCCGAACTGAGCCAAACTGGCCCGCTCGCGATAGGCATTCCTGGCGCCCTCGCCGCCTACGATCTGGCCGTCACTAAGTACGGCAAGCTTCCACTGAAGCAACTCCTTCTCCCTGCCGCCAAGATCGCCGAAGAGGGGTTCCCCATCGACCGCATCTACGCCGGCAAGCTGAAGGCCTCGGCCAAGACGCTCGACAAATTTGCTGGCAGTCGCGGAGCATTACTACAGGCCGACGGTGGCGCCTACAACGAGGGCGACATCCTCAAGCAGCCTGATCTCGCCCGCTCGTACCGTGCGATGGCTGAGGAAGGGACCGACTGGTTTTACCGCGGCGGCTACGCCGAGAAAGTTGCCCGCTGGATGGCCGACAACGGCGGCATCATTACCACGGCCGATTTCGCCGGCTACAAGCCCGTCGAGCGCGAGCCGCTGAAGACGACCTACCGCGACTGGACAATCGTCGGTTTTCCGCCGCCGAGTTCTGGAGGCGTGCATGTTGCGCAGATGCTCAACATGCTAGAGACCTTCGATTTAAAGAAGGAGTACAAAGAGGATCCGGCCCAAGCGCTGCACATCATCGCTGAGTCGATGAAGTTGGCTTTCGCCGACCGGGCGTACTGGCTGGGCGATCCCGATGAGGTCGGCGTGCCGCGCGGGTTGATCGACAAGGGGTACGCAGTCGCGCTGGCGGAACGGATCGACCCGAAGAAGGTAACGGCGGTTCCGAGTCATGGCGAGCCGCCGGCTGCAGCTGAAGACGTCTTCGGCAAAAAGCACACGACGCACATTACCGCCGCCGACAGCGATGGAAACTGGGTGGCGATCACGGCGACCGTGAACACCACATTCGGCTCTAAGGTGATCGTCCCCGGCACGGGCATCGTGCTAAACAACGAGATGGACGATTTCTCGGCCCAGCCCGGCAAGCCGAACGCTTTCGGGTTGGTCGGCGCGGAAAACAACGCCGTGGCGCCGGGCAAGCGACCCCTCTCCAGCATGACGCCGACGATCGTGCTCAAGGGCGGTAAGCCAGTGATGACCGTCGGCGCCGCGGGCGGGCCGAAGATCATCACCTCCGTGCTGTTGGCAATCTTGCGTCGGCTCGACTTCGAGCAGTCGCTGGCCGACGCAGTCGGGTCGCCGCGCATCCATCAGCAGTGGATGCCTGACGTGCTGACAGTTGAAAAAAAGATGCCCGAAGAAATTGTCAAGGAACTCGAAGAGCGAGGCCACAAGATTGATCTGATCGATTCCGGCGCCGTCGCTCAGGCGATTGAAATCGACGGTAACGGTCAGTTCATGGGCGTGCATGACCCGCGCGTTCCCGGTAAGGCCGCTGGGGGCAAACGGCCGAAGTAACACGCATTCAACCCTGCCGTTTCCGTTCTATCGCTCTGACGTGCAGGTGGAGGCTCGCCGATGAATCCCTTCACTTACAAGCTCGGGCAGCGGATTCGTACGGCCGATCGCATTACCGTGCTGATCGTCGTCGTTAGCTTGCTGCTGCTGGCGGTGGCTAGCTACGGCGCGTGGCACGTGAAGCAACTGCAAGACAGGTCGGAGGCGATGCTCACGCAGAACGTTGAGAGCATCCGCGCGGCCGTCGAGCTGGAACTTCACATCCAAGAACTGCGTCATCAGCTCGATCTGTACCTCTGGCGGCACAATCTCTCCGATTTGGAGAAGACGAAATTCACCGACTCGAAGGCATTCAAGACCGAGCGGGCCGATATCGATGTTTGGCTACATCGCGCCGAAGCGTCTGCCCATACGCGGAAGGAAGAGCAGCTAATCCTCAAGGTCCACGATGGTCTGGGGATGTTTTACCGGCAAATCGAACTACTCGCGAAGGCGTCGAACCTTGACGCTGAGAAGCTCGCACTAGCGGAAGAAGCCGAAGCAATCTTAGCCGAGGAAGTATTGCCGCCGGCGCGCGAGTACCTGAACGCCGACGAAGCGCTGCTAGAGGCCAATCGGCAGAAGGCGGCAAGCCAGTCCCATCGACTCGCCCGCATGTTGCTGTTGCTAGGCGTGTTTGGTTCGTTGGCAGCGCTTGCTGCCGGGTATGCCATCGCGCGGACGATTCACCGATCGCTCGTGCAACTGCACATTCCGATGCAGAACGTTGCGGGGAAGCTCAGCGAGGTCGCCGGCGATTTCGTCGTTTCCACGAAGCTCGACCTCGACGACCTCGGCCCTGCCCTGCAACGCGTCTCGACGGAAGTGACTGAAGTCGTCGAGCAACTGCATGCTCGGCATCGCGAGATCGTCCGAGCTGATCAGCTTGCGAGCCTCGGCCAGTTGGCGGCTGGGCTGGCGCACGAGATTCGCAACCCTCTGATGGCGATGAAGATGCTCGTCCAGACGGCGCAGCAGCAACAAGGCCCGGGCGGGCTCGATGGCCGCGACCTGCAAATCATGGACGACGAGATTCGCCGATTGGAGCACCTGCTGACCGAGTTCCTCGACTTCGCTCGACCGACGCCGCTGAAGCGAACGATCGTCGACGTTCGCGGCATCGTAGAGAGCACCGTCGATTTCGTCCAGCGGCAGGCCGACGCCCGCGGCGCTACGCTCCACTGCCATCTGCCCGCCGAGCCCGTGATGCTTGAAATCGACGCGCCGCGGATTCGACAGGTCGTGCTCAACCTGTTGGTCAACGCCATCCATGCCGCGCCAACCGGAGGCAATATCTGGATTACGATCGAGCCGACTACGGGGGGTAAGCCCTCTGGCTACCGGATCAAGGTCGCCGACGACGGGCCTGGCATCGGTCCTCGCGAAACGACCCGAATTTTCGAACCCTTTTACAGCACGAAAGAAACAGGCATGGGCTTGGGACTGGCTGTTAGCCAGCGAATTGTCCGGTCTCATGGCGGCGAGCTGGCCCTCGACCGCGGCGACTACAGCGGCGCCGTCTTCGTTATCGAACTTCCCCTGCCGACTGAGCGTGCGAGAATCGAGAGTACGACGGGAGAATCGGTGGAAGCCAAATGAGTCAAAAATTACTGATCATCGACGACGAGCCCAATCTGCTCTATTCGATGACCAAAGCGCTCCGCCGCGAAACGTTGGAAGTGCTTAACGCTTGTACCGCAGCGCAGGGCATCGAACTTGTTCGGTCCGAGCGCCCGCATGCCGTCATTCTCGACGTTCGTCTGCCGGATGGCTACGGGCTCGACGTATTCAACGAAATTCACGAGATCGATCCTCGCGTGCCGGTGATCATCGTCACAGCCTATTCCAGCATGGAAACCGCCGTCGAGGCGATGAAGCGCGGGGCGTACGAGTATCTGCTCAAGCCGATCGAACTCGACAAGCTCCGCGAGCATGTCGAACGGGCGCTGGAGATCAGTCGCACCAACGACGCGTCGACGATCCTCGCCAGCGAGGAGCCCCGTTCACAGCAGCGGATCGTCGGCCATTCGCCCGCCATCCAAGAAGTCTTCAAGGCAATCGGCCGCGTCGCGCAGCAAGACCTCACCGTGCTTGTTCAAGGTGAGAGCGGCTGCGGCAAGGAACTAATCGCCGAGGCGATTTGCGCGCACAGCGCCCGCGCCGACGGTCCGTTTCTTGCCATTAATTGCGCCGCCATTTCCGAAACGATTCTCGAAAGCGAACTGTTTGGTCACGAGAAGGGCTCCTTCACAGGGGCCGATCGACTCCGCATCGGCAAGTTCGAGCAAGTCGACGGCGGCACGCTCTTTCTCGATGAGATCGGGGACATGTCGGGCGTGATGCAAGCGAAAGTCTTGCGGCTACTGCAGGACGGTAGTTTTCAACGCGTCGGCAGCAATGAAACGCTCCGCGCCAACGTCCGCATCATCGCCGCGACCAATCGCAAGCTGGAGACGATGGTTGCCGAAGGGACGTTTCGGGAGGATCTTTACTATCGGCTGCGCGGCTTTGTGATTGACGTGCCGCCGCTCCGCGATCGACTCGAAGACCTCGAACCGCTCGTCGCCCATTTTGTGGGGATTTTCAACGGCGAGCTCGGCCGGCAGGTTCGCGTCGTCTCGCCCGAAGCGATGCGGCGGCTTGAGATGTACCGTTGGTATGGCAACGTCCGCGAACTGCAGGCGGTTATCAGGTACGCCCTGCTACACGCGGTCGGCGACACGATCACCTCCGGCTCGTTGCCGCCAATTGTTCGCGGCGATCATGACGACGCCCACTCCGCCGCGGGACCTTCGGACGGCGTCGCGGCGATCGCCTCGATGGTTCGCGAGCAACTCACACGCGCAGATCGCAACCTCTACCGCGATGTTCACTCCGCAGTGGACCGCATCTTGCTCGATCAGGTGCTGGCCCACGTCGACGGCAACCAGGTTCAGGCGGCCCAGGTGCTGGGCATCTCGCGGACGACGCTTCGTAACCGACTGAGCGAGCTGGAAATTGGCGTGAACTCTCCGAATCGCCCAGAAATCTCCGCCGACTGAGCCTGATTAGGGCGCAGGTTGGCCGTACAGAATCTGAACAGTCGCTCACGGCCTGTACAAATTATGGCGCCGGCCGATGGCCGGTCGCGTGGTTTGTTGCACTGGTTGTGCGGCCGGGCCGGGCGTATCGGCACTTTGCGATGCCTGGGGGAGCGTTTTTGCGGCTATCGCTAGCTCTTAGCTGATCGGCATGATTGCTGCGTTGAGATCCAGGCCAGCCTAAACCTCTCAGTCGCCATGCGACTCGGCGGGTTTCAAGCTCCAACGAACTCAACTCGCGAACAGGCGGATCAGTATGGAACGGAGAGACTTTTGGCGTGAGGTCACGGCCCTCAGCGGGTCGGTCACGCCGTTCATTTTGAAGCGGGTCGTCGTCTTCGGTTTGTATGGCGCCTTTGTGTGGTGGGTCGCTAACTACACCCACGTGCAGACTGGCCTTGGCGTGGCGCCTTACGAGATTATCGGCGCCATCTTGGCGCTAGTACTCGTGTTGCGGACCAACTCCGGCTACGACCGTTGGTACGAAGGTCGCAAGCTGTGGGGCGGCATCGTCAATCAGTCGCGCAACTTGGGCGTCATTGGCTCGGCGTACGGACCAGACGACGCGGCATGGCAGAATCGCTTTTTGCGGTGGACGGCGGTGTTCCCGCACTTAGCTCGTCATACGCTGCGCGGCGAAACGGATTTCTCCGACATCGACGATCTGATGACTGCCGAGGAAATCGAGCAACTCGAGCGGGCGGACCACGCGCCGCTCTATTGCTCGCTGCAAGTCGCGCGGATGTTGCAATCGGCCCGCCAGAGCGAGGCGATGGACGGATTTGCCTTCATGCGGGCCGACGACCAACGCGCTCAGCTGATCGATCACATCGGGGCCTGCGAACGCATTCTCGCCACGCCGCTGGCGAAGGTCATGTCGATCAAGGTTCGGCACTTCATCTTTCTGTACCTCGCCGTGCTGCCGCTGGCGATCGTCGACAAATCGGGGATGCTGACGCCGTTCCTTACAATGCTCGTCGCGTTCCCCCTGTTGTCGCTCGATCAGATCGGCATCGAGCTCGAGAACCCATTCTCCGTGCGTCGCTTGAGCCATCTGCCGCTGGGAGATATCAGCGACAAGATCCAACGCAACGTGATGGCGATAGAAAACGCGGGCGACCCTCTACTCGACGAGGAGGCCGGCGATTCGGTCGTTTCGATGCAAAGCGGCAGGCGCAACTTTGGTGCTGATGGAGCCGGAACAGCTCAGCAGCTTGCGTCAACTGGTCGTTAAGGCGCTTGTAGGGGGCGGCGGCGCCTGTGCCGCCGGCCCCCGCTTGAAGATCGAGAGCAAAACGAGACGCAGGCGCGGCAGACCGGCTTACATGCGCGTTCGTTCGCCGACAGCGCCGCGACGAGGAGTTCGCCATGACCCGTTCGCACGAAATTATTGATTGGAAGAGCGGCGATCCCGAGGCGTCGAACGACCCGAAGCAGCTGCGAATCTTGGCGCCGATCAATTTCGACGACGATTCCCGGCGATCGCGGCTAACTGCTATCGAATTGGCCGCGCAGTGGGGGGCTAACGTCACCTTCCTTCATGTGTCGCCGTTGGAGCGGGTGCTTCCGGAGCGAACGGGGCTCGACGCAATCGGATTGCTTCACTCGGTACTGCGGGCGCCGGCTGGGCCCGCAATGTCGCACGGTGATCAGGAGTTGCAACTTCACCGGCTCGAAGGGGCGGCGATCCGCCGCATGAAGCGGATGATCCCCGCGGCCTGGAGCGATAAGATCCGAGCGACTTTCGCTTGGCGGTCGGGCGAGGTGCATGTGGAAATCGTCGCCCACGCGATGGAGCACGAGATTGACGTGATCGTACTGGGAACCCGCGACCAGCCTCGACCATGGCGTCTTAGCCGCGGCGTCGCGCGACGCGTCATCCAAACGGCGCCATGCCAAGTCTTGGTCGCCTATCCCTCGGGCCAGGCCTCCGTCGATTGCCTGCCCGTCGACGCGGCCGCATCGTGAGCCGCGAAATAGGCCGTGCAACTGCTTGCCCTGCTCTTACGCTGAATCCGCCAACATTTCGTGAGAAACTCTGGTCGAGCCAAAGTCGTTCTCGGCGATCGCAAAATCAGCCCCGAGCCAGCGACGCGCGGAGCTCACGACGGTGAACTGTCCACCTGGTACGCTTGCGCAGCGGTGTCGCTGGCTGTCTGTTATTGCAATGCGGTTGGCCGCTTTTTCGCTCCTCATTGTCGGCTGTTGCACCATCTTCATCCGCATTCCTTCACTGAATTGCGTACGGAGAGGAATTCTTTCGCGACGGATCGACATTCCGAAACCTTGGGCGCCGGCAGCGGTTTCGTTATAATGAAGAGCGTCTCGTCAAAGTCTGTTCATCCGAGCGAATGATCGCTCGACTCTCTTCGAATCATCGCTTGCAGTGATGCAAGCGGTCTCGGTTTGCAAGTTACCTCAGTCGGAGTGCAAGCGATGGTCGCGTTTTCGCCTCATTCGTCGGTCGGTACTGCGCTCATGTCACGTGTTGGACGCGAACGTCAGCAGTCGCGGGCGTTCACTTTGGTGGAACTGCTCGTCGTCATCGCAATTATTGGCGTCTTGGTCGCACTGCTGCTTCCCGCAGTCCAGGCGGCGCGCGAAGCAGCGCGGCGCAACCAGTGCCTGAATAATTTGAAACAGCTCGGTCTGGGGATGCTCAACCATGAGACCTCTAAGAAACGATTTGCTCAGAATGAGCAGTTTATCTATCCCAGCAAGACCGGCTTAGTGAAACGCGACTTGGCCTCTCATCTAGTGATGGTGACGCCCTATCTGGAAGCTTCGGGGCTTTATGGGCAACTCGATCTCAGCATCAAGGCGACTACAGTTGTTCCCGGCGATCAGACTGTGCAAGGGGTGAAGCTGCGGCAGATTCCGCTGGCGATCCTCACCTGTCCGTCGGACGATCTAACGGGCGTCGTCGACCCGGCGGAGTTTCCGAATAAATGGTCGATCAACTATCCGGGCCCAGTGGCCACGACGAGTTACGCTGGGTCGATGGGAGCCCAGCTAATGGGGTGGCAGAACTTTCGCGTCAAGGATGTCGTCGGCTACACCGGGAATGAGAAGTATGGCACCAATTCCAAATATCCAGGCGACGATTGGTTCAACACGACCGCCCAGCCGGATAGCTGCGGAAATCCCATGAACGAGCGCGGCGATTGTCCTGATCCAGCGACGATCAGCGGCGTATTTAGTCGCAGCGCTTGGGCAGCAGCGCTGAAGGAAATTGAGGACGGCACATCCAACACGATTATGATGGGTGAAATCCGGCCATCCACTGCGGCTCACAATTGGATTAACGGTTGGACGCTATCCGAAGGGATGTGGTTCGCGACGACCGCCCCTCTGAACTACGAGACTTCTCCGGCAGTTACCGGGGTGCCGCAGCCGGAAAAGAGGCGTTGGGACGACGACTTCAACGCTGCACACGGATTCAAGTCTCGCCACGCAGGCGGCGTTAACTTCGTGTTTTGCGACGGGTCAGTCCATTTTCTCAGCGAATCGATTGACTATACAAATTACCAACGCCTCGGCGCTCGCTCGGATAGTGAATCCGTCACGGAAGCGTTCTAGCGAAGCTGTTTATCACTGTGGATAAGGCTCTAGTCTCAGGCTCTGTTCAGAGGACTATTTGTATGGCCGAGACGATTCGCCCGGTGGCGCTATTGATACTTGCCGTTGCCGTGGGCTGTGGATCTGGTTCGTCCGAGCCGGTGACTTACCCAGTGACAGGCAAAGTGACCATCGGAGGAGCACCGGTTGCGGGGGCAGACGTTACCTTTGTTCCACAGTCTGCCGACCTTGGCATCGGCGGCGCGACCGCTCAGACGGGGCCGGATGGTTCGTTCAACGTGAAAGTTATGTACGACTTGGGAAAGTCTTCGAAAGAAGGGCTGCCTGCCGGAGACTATCGAGTTTTTGTCATCAAGCTAGAGCAACCAAGCGGACCGCCGTCGCTTTCCAAACCACCGAAAAACACGCTGCCCCAAAAGTATGCTTCGCCAGACACGAGCAATCTTTCAGCGACGGTGAAAGCTGACGGTGAAAACTTAGTCGAGCTAAAGCTTGAATAAAGCCACGACAGCGCGGCCCCTCTCGTCATCTCACATCATCTCGATCTGTTGAGAACCTCAAACTATTCTTCAGGTTCGACGACGACCTCCAAAATGCCCACTGCCGCCTCTCCCTTCGGCCACAATTGCAGCCGCAACCTGTCTGTGGTGGTTGGAGCAGCAGGGTGAATGACATTGTACTGGTCGGGTGAGACGCCATACGCGTCTGTATTGTAGAGATCGAATGGCTCCCATTCGCCATTTTGCCAGATCTCTAGCGCCCACCGTTCAGGGACCTGCACGCCGCCGTGGTCGTCGTACCAGTAGACTTCCACGGTGCGTATGTCGGTCGACTTGGCTAGTTCAAGCTCGACCGTTTGTGGCTTGCCGCGCTCAGGCCAACTCGTCCAACGGGGAATCGACGCGTCGAACGAATTTTTCGGCAACCGGCCATCAATGATCGCCGTTACGCGATCTTGATCGAACGTGTGGCTCGCGCGGGCCGATTTGAATCGCTGTGCGTTGTCACTCACCTTGATTTCGTTTGCGTGAAGCGTCGCCTCGTTTTCGGGAATCCAAACCTCCATTGAGGCCGTCCCGCGATTGTCCCAAGCAAAGTAGGGAATCAGCGTGAGCCGCGCAGGTTCGAGCGCCTCTGCCTTCGTTGATCTCATCGCGTCGATCGCGACGCTGAGGACCTCGGCGCCAGCGATCGGTTCGAACTTTTCGGTCGCGGTCGTTGCCACGTTTTCCGGCGTGACGAGGTAGTTGAATACGTGCCCCTGGTTGTCGGGCGATTCGGCACAGTAGACGAGCGGACCCCGCGTCACGGCAATCCGACCGCGATCAGCGGCGACTTCGTTCCGACAACGACTCGCCCGCACCGGCATCGGCAGCAGCAGTTCGATGCGATCGTCGGCCTGCCACTCTCGCTCGATGATCGCGAAGCCCTTCGCTGTTTGGAACTCAACTTCCTTGCCGTTCACTTTCACGCTCACCGCTGGGGCGGTTTGGCCAGTGTCAGCGAAGCGATAGAGTTCTCCCGGAACGAACCGATCGGTCGTCCACGTTGGAATACGCAGCCGCACGGCGAACTTGGTCGGCTGTTCGGGGCGCAAGGTGACATCGACGCGGCCGTCGTATGGATACTTAGTCGCTTCGATGACCTCCGTCGGCGTGCCGGCGAGCGTGAGCTTCGTCCGGCTCGCGGCGTAGAGGCCGAGGTAGAGCCCACCGTCGTCGCTGGCGAAGATCATACCCGGCACTTGCGGGATGAGTCGCGCCAGATTCGTCGGACAGCAAGCCGTACCGAACCACGGCGCACGGCCGGCATGCCCATGGTTGAACGGACGGGCGCCGTCGGCTGCGAGCGGATTAACGTAGAAGAAGCGGTCGCCAGCGAAGTTCACCCCCGCGAGGACATTGTTGTAGAGCGCGACCTCGGCCACATCGAGGTACTTGGCGTCACGCTCAAGGAGAAACATGCGGAAGTTGAAAAAGACGTTCCCCACAGCTGCGCACGTTTCGTTGAACGCATCCGCATTAGGGAGATCGAACGCCGGTCCAAATCCTTCGATGCCATGCACCGCGCCCAGTCCGCCGGTGATGTGCATCCTCGTGTCGACGATATTGGTCCAAATCTTGTTGAGCGCCTCGTCATATGCATCGATCCCGAGCATCGCTGCAACGTCTGCCATGCCTGCGTAGAGGTACGTCGCACGGACGGCATGCCCGACGGGCTCCGTCTGCTTCGTCACCGGCGCATGTTGTTGGGCGTACGTTGGAGAGAAGACGCCCTCCCCTTCCGGCCGATGTGTCACGCCGCGAATATCGAGAAATCGCTGAGCAAGTTTCAGGTAGCGTGGGTTCTTCGTCGCTTCCGAGAGTCGCACCAAGGCAAGCTCGATTTCTTCATGCCCCGGCGCCTGGTTCACCGGCTTGCCGCCGTTGTACGCCGGGTCGCCCGTGAAAAAGACGCGCTCAACGTGTTGGGCGTTCTTCTCGGCGACGTCGAGTAACGCACGTTTCCCGGTTGCATGGAAGTAGGCTACGGCGGCTTCGTAGAGGTGGCCGCAAATATAAAGTTCGTGGCTGTGGTCTTCGTAGGCGTACTTACCGTCGCCCATCATGTCGATCTTCAGGTGGGGATAGAGCGTGCGAGCCGGGTGAAGGTAGCCGTCAGGCTCCTGCGCAGCGGCAATCACCTTGACGATCTCATCCATTTGTTGCTCAAGCTGCGGGTCGCGCTCGATCGCGAGTAGATAGGCCGCGCCCTCCATGACTTTGAAGAGATCGGAAGTTCGGAACCGCTCCGGGCCCGGCAGCTTTTCAGGCTTATCGCCGGCGAGGATCGCGGCCGCGACTTTCAAATCGCCGAGCGCCTGCTCGGTTTGCTGAAACGAGTAGGGGACTAGGACCTTGCGCTGTGTCTGCAGGCGGGGCAGCCAGAACTGGTCGGTTAACGTCACCCGCTCGAACGGCGCTGGCGTCAATGGATAGCCGGTTTGTTCGGCGTGAATCACCGTCGCCGAGCTCACGACAAAAAGTAAGCAAAACGAAATGCGTAACATGAGAGAACTTCTCGTTAGGAACCGATGTGCCGTCAACGTGTATTCTATCCGGCCGGAATCTCCAACGAATTGAGTCTCTGCGTCCCTCGGCGAATTCTCCATGGAAGCTGTTGCAAGATCGGCTGAAACTTAGCGGCGGACACTCGAGCGCGTAACGAAGAAGAGCCCTCGGTGAATGATAAATTTACGGCGATGCCTGTTCCTGCGCCGCTACGGAGTCTGCGGCAGGCGACGCCTCAGATTCCCCCGTTAGCGTGAGCTGATATGAGAACGCCCCCAATAGTTCTCCACGCTGGACATTGTGGCAATCGAGGCACTGCTTTGCTGCTCTGAGCGAGCCTAGCATCTGGACCTGATTTCCGTTCTCTGCCACGACGAGGTCTTCGTCGGTTTGAAGCTTCTGCAGCGCCGAGGCTTCAAACTCGTTGAGCGGCCGCGTCGGTATTGTATCGCTGCTGAGTTGATCCATCCGCGGCAGGTGATCGAGGACGTATACTCGCGGCTCGTTGAACTTTAGCAGGCTGATGAGTTCTATGCGGTCTAGCAACCACTTCGGTCTATTGGCCGTTTGCAGGGGATGCCGGTGGAACGCATGCTCGATGAAGCCTGCAACTTGGTTGCGAGGCGAAATGACGGCTCCATAACCCTCCGGATGAAGGAAGTCACTGCGGCTTGATTCGTGCACATACTCAATCGCATCAGCGGGGCCGAGAGGCTGACCGATCCTCCAAGGATCGTCAGCCAAATCTTCCTTCGTCTTTACTTGCCGTTCGTAGGGAACATCTCGGAGCGTAGGTGTTTCAATCGACTGCAGGCGTGGACTGGCCATGCGGACGGGACCAAATCCGATTGCACGCGCGAACTGATCGTATTGCCGCTGGTGAATTTTCTCGAGCTGCCAACGACGCCAACCTTGTTCTTCCAATGCCGATTCGACGGTAGCGAGCTGTTGGGCGACGGCAGGCTGTAGGGCTGGGGGCGAAACTAGAGGAGTCTTCGCTTCATATGCGAGGCGATCGTTAAGCGACACGATCGGAAATTCGCGACGCAGTTTCTCTAAACGTTGATGCTCGATTTGCCCAGGGATCATTGAGAGACCGATGCCGCAGGCGATGCACGCCATCGCTATGTAGTATCGCGCGCGTGTCGAGGCCGGCGGGCCAATCCGACATGCAATGGCTGCTAGCAACAATAACCCGCCGACAACGACCGTCGCGAGAGTGCCCAAGCAGAGAGCACAGAATGCCGAGATCACTACAGCAGCTGTGACATTCATGCCGCCGTTTGAGCACCTAATAAATATCCATCCCAGGGCGAACGAGATGGCTACGGTGATCCAGTAAAACGGGTGGATGAATCCTGTCTGCCCAGCAAAGACTGCGAGGATGGCCGTGAACGCAACTGCGGCGAGGAGGTCGCGCGTGGTGAATCGCATGCGCGTCGTTCAAAAGAGAAGGTGCGAAGAGGTCTACGTTGATCTCTATATCGTATCATCACCTCGGCGATGGCGGTGAGTGCATTTCAGATTCTCCCGGCGAGCGCAAAAAAGAAACCGCCTGCTGGAAGCCAGCAGACGGTTCTTTGGTTTTTCAATCTTTCAGCCACTGCCCGAGGCCGATGCGATATCCAGATGGCTGTGAAGCAGCAGTGCAGCTTCGTAGCAGCGTCGCTTAGTAACGGCGACCGCCGCCACCGCCGCCGCCGTAACCACCACCGCCGCCACCGCGCTTGCCGCCACCGCCGCCGCCGCCGTAGCCGCCGCCGCCACCGTAGCCGCCGCCACCGCCGCCGCTGCGGGGTTCCTTCGGACGAGCTTCGTTAACGGTCAGCGCGCGACCTTGCGATTCCATGCCGTTCAGGCCGTTGATCGCAGCTTGCGCGTCTTGATCGGAACCCATTTCGACGAATCCGAAACCCTTCGAACGACCGGTGTCGCGGTCCATGATCACCTGAGCAGACTGCACGGTGCCGTAGGCCGAAAAGAGCTGCTCGAGATCGCTGTCGCCGATACCGTAGGCCAAGTTGCCTACGTATAACTTCTTGCCCATGATTGGGACTCCCTGAGAAAAACGAAAAACCGTGCCTCGGACCATGCCGCGGACTAGACCGACAGTATAACGGCCGCTACCACCCTGGATAGATAGCAGATTGAGGCTATTTCGGGATTCGCTCTTGACACACTTGCAGCTCTGACAGGTCGCCTCAAGGCGGCGGACCGTCGCCCAACAGTGCCGAATTTGGGCTAGTTTCTAACCAGCGACGTAAAAAACGGAGAATCGATTCATCGTAAAGCGCGGGATTGGCGGCCATGAGGTCGACGTGGGCGACGCCGGGGAATTCGACCAACTCCTTCGGTTCGACCGCTGTTTGATAGAGCCGCCGCGTCTCGATGATGGTCGTATGTTCGTCCTCCGTGCCCGACATGATGAGCACCGGACAGCCGACCGCCGCGATGTGGTCGATAGGACGCAGCGTCGAGCAAGCGATGCCCAACCGCGGCTCAACTTGGCAGAGCAGCAGCGGAGCCGTGACGCCGGCGAACGGCCCGAGCCACATGCGTAGCCGGTCGTGGATAGCTTCTTCGATGGTCGGGTAGACGGACTCGAGCACCAAGGCGTCGATGCCTAGCGGCGAGGCAAGTAGCGCCGCGGCTCCTCCCAACGACCGGCCGACAACGCCGATGCGATGAGCGGGGCTGCGACGCCGCGCGTAGGCTACGGCAGCCGTAACGTCGTCGGCTTCGAGGTAGCCGAGGGTGATTCTTTCGCCAGGCGTTTCACCGTGGGCCTGCATGTCGATCAGGAGCACGTCGAAACCATGCTGATGCAGTAGCCTTGCTCGGCTGAGCATGGTGAGCCGTGAGCCGCGAATCGGATGGAGCAAGATCACCGTTGCCGTTGAGCCGGGCGCCGCCAGATGCCACGCGGCCACCGGCGTCTGTCGGGCGGTCTGCAAGGTGATCGTTTCGAACGGTAGTTCGGCTGGAGGCGGTCCAACCGTTGTATTGGCCGATGCTAAGAGGCTACCTCCCAAAAACCACGCAGTGGCAACTGTTCCCAGCAGTAGCGCTGCAGCGAAACCTGCGGCCCAGCGGATCCAGCGGCGCTTCGGCGGCAGCGAGGGCTGTTCCAGCTTCGAACTCCTCCAAGTGAATTGCAACGCATGCTACTTGAGCCGAGTGAGCAGTTCCGATTGGAGTTGCTCAACCGCTTCGCAATCGCACACGCCGGTGCAATTGAGATGGCCGAACGGCAGGATGACGACATCGTCGACGCCGTCGAGGCGACCTCGTTTGAGGGCAACGACGCCGTCGCCCTTCCCTTCAACAAGCTCTTCCATGTCGGCGAGCAAGCTGTCGACGCGGCCGGTGCAGTCGCGGAAGCCAGGGCAACGGCCGCCTGTTTCTTGGAGGGCGGTGCGCATCCACTTCACTTCGCCATCGGTGACCTTGGCTGAAGTGCCGAGGAAGATCGCGTAGCGGACTTTGGGATTACGGGGACGAGCGTTGAGTTCGGTGAGGAACGGCGAGCCGGGAACCATGTCGTCGGCCGCTTCGCCGAGACCGTCGATCACTGAATCTCGCCAACGGGTCCAGCCGCCCCCTTCTGAACGGCCGATCCAATGCTCCCAAACGTCGGTGGCGACCGCGACGTGGGCGAGCATCGTGCCATGAGTCGGGGGGGCGATCATCACCAAGCGGTCGACATTGCCTGGATCGAGTTCAGCGCTTTCCAGGCACGCGCGAGCGACGAGACCGCCCATCGAGTGGGTAACGATCGCGAGCCGCTGGCCGGGATGTTCGGCGGCGATCTCTTTCAGCCGCTGCGACAAGCGGGCGGCCGATTCGTTGATCTCCCAGTCGTTGGGATACGCGAACGTCGCACACGGATAGCCGGCCTTGCGGACGGGTTCCATCACCGCGGCATTCTTCAGCGGGTTCGAGTTGTAGCCATGAACGAGCACGACCAGCGGCAGCTTGGGATTGGCGGCGGCCGTTACTTCCCAATCGTCGTCGAAAGTCATGCCGTAGCGGGCTTCGTCTTCTTCGTCCCAGACGCGGGTGCGGAGCCAGCGGCGGAAGCTGTAGTCGGTGGCTTCGCGGACGACGGCCTGCGAGACGGCGAGAACTTTGCTTTCCTCAGAATCGGAGGCGGTCGCCTCAACGTCTTCGGCCACCTTGAGGGCGAGGTGGACAGCAGCGTCGGCGGCGATCGCAACTTCCGCCGAAGTATCCTCAGCGGACGCTGCAGCCGGGAAAAGCAGGGGAAGTAGTGCGGCGAACAGCGCCCAGCGCCGGAGAGTTTGAGAGATCATTCTCAGTTCAGAGCTCCGCATGGGATGACGCGATGCCGGCGAAATGCCTAAGCAGGAAAGCGTCAACTTGTCGGGAATGCTACTTTAGTTACGTCCTTGCCACATTATAGGGGCTCGGTCTCCGTACGGGGCAAGCGTGAGGCGGGTTCGGTTGTCCGCGATGCTGCCGGCAATCGCGTCGACGGCGTTTGGTAAAACAGGGGGATTAAAGCGAACGGACGGGAGGCGTTGATCGCCTCCCGCCCGTTGGCAGGTTTCGCAGTCGAATTTTTCCAAGGTTCCGCGGGCGCGGACGAATACTAAAACTCGTCGCCAGCGTCTTCCTCGTCGTTGGAGCTGGAAGCTTTGCCGACGGGCATGTCTTCCATGCCGCCGGAAGCCATGATCTTTTGCTTGATCTCCTCGGCGATTTGCGGGTTCTGCTTGAGGAACTCGCGGGCCTTCTCCTTGCCTTGGCCGAGCTGCATCTCGCCGTAGCGGAACCAGGCGCCGGTGCGGGCGACGAACTTCTTCTCCATGCCGAGGTCGAGGATGTCGCCCTCGTAGCTAATGCCGTCGGTATGCATCATGTCGAACTCAGCGACCCGGAACGGCGGGGCGACCTTGTTCTTCACGATCTTCACGCGGACCCGCTGACCGACGACGTCTTCGCCTTCCTTCAACTGGCCGATGCGACGGACGTCGATGCGGCAGGAGGCGTAGAACTTCAGAGCACGACCGCCCGGGGTGGTTTCGGGGCTGCCGAACATCACGCCGATCTTTTCGCGGATCTGGTTGATGAAGATGACCGAGGTCTTCGCCTTGGCGATGGCGCCGGTCAGCTTGCGAAGCGACTGGCTCATCAGACGGGCCTGCAGGCCGACGTGCGAGTCGCCGATTTCGCCTTCGAGTTCACGCTTCGGCACCAAGGCGGCGACCGAGTCGACGACGATGACGTCGACCGCGTTGCTTTTGACGAGCATTTCGGTGATCGTCATCGCCTCTTCGCCCGAGTCGGGCTGGCTGACCAGGAGCGTTTCGAGGTCTACGCCGAGCTTCTTGGCCCAGGTGGGGTCGAGGGCATGTTCGGCGTCGATAAACGCCGCGATGCCGCCTGCTCGTTGGGCCTGTGCAATGACGTGGAGGGCAAGCGTCGTCTTGCCGCTCGATTCGGGGCCGAAGCATTCGATGACGCGGCCGCGGGGGATGCCTTGGCCGCCGAGGGCGAGGTCGACCGACAGGCTGCCGGTGGGGATGCCCTCGATTCGCCGCTGCTTGTCGGCGCCGAGGGGCATGATCGAGCCTTCGCCATACTGCTTTTCGATGGCGGCGACGGTGTTGCGAAGCTCGGAGCTCGCTTCGAGCATGATGTCGGCGGCCGACTTTTTGGCGCTCTTGTCGACGCCAGCTTTGCCAGCCTTCTCGCCCTTCTTGGCGGGAGCCTTTTCTTTTTCCTTCTTAGCCATGCCGTTTCTCGATGCGGTCGTTGGATTGGCGGTTGTAGCGGCAACCATGAGTTGGGGTCCCTATTAATAGCAGAATAGAAGGGAGATCGGAATTGGCCGGCTACGACCGCCGGGCGTTCATCTTTGTACTGTACGCACGGATACTATATGAGTGTTCAGTGGTTGGTGCAAGAGAAATTCAGGTTTTTTGTTGGAACGCTAGCAGCAGCCAGTAGCCGCGGGTCAACGACCCGCCGGAGCGGCTTTTCGACGGGCATCTACAAGGAGGAAGCGCAGGAAGAGAAGAATGGGACGCGGATTTTCGCGGATTAGGCGGATGGACGCGGATTGTTGGCGGGGCTGGTGGGAGTTTTATGTTTCGGGGAGCTCGCAGAGTTCAACCGTGCCGCCGTGGGCGATGACGGGGTGGGTGTGCAGGAGGTCGAGCAGCGGCTGTTTGTCGTCGGCGTCGAAACGCATGTAGCCGACGATGTGATCGCTCGGTTGGGCGTTGGCGGCGTCGCCTAAGATGGTCCGGCCGCCGATGGCGCTGCCGCCGCGGAACAGGCCGCTCTGTTCGGCAGTGTGGAAGAACGCGGCCCACTCCGCAGGCGAGGGATCGCTGCGAGCGTTGCCGTGGATGAGGAGGAGATAGTGAGTCATGACGCGCCCCTCGCTGCGTGTTGGAATGGCATTTTGTCGCGAGTCGCTATTTTGTCGCGAAACGCATTTTTGGCGACATAATTCCTAAGTCTTGAAATGGTTGGAAGATGCGCGGCGACAGGCGGGTGACAAAATGGATGATGCGGTGACAAAATGCTGTTGGTCATGCGAGGTGTCGGTTACTTCGGCGCGCGGACGTAGCTCAGGCGTTCAGCCTGACGGAGGCGCCGAGAGATATTGGCGGCCGCTGCGTGGTGCTTGTCGGGCTGAAAGCCCAACCTACGTACGAGCCTAGCAATTTGAACGGCTCCTATCAGCAACTATTTTCGGCCACCCGGCGTCCATCGCTTCGAGTTCTCAGCGCGTTGCCGTGCATCTACGGCTTATAGTTTCGCTGTGCTAAGCGAGTATTCCAACGAGCGTGAAGACTGCTCAGGAGTTCCAACTCGATCAAACCTTGAGCTTCAAGGTCGTCAGAAAGATAGACAGCCAATCTTTCTGGATGGGTAGGTGATGTGGTCTCCGAATCTGGAATCAGAATGTCACACGGTAGATCGCGTGCGTCAGGCGGCTCATGGCAGCGACGAGTATTGGGATTACCCAACGTGATCGCCACGTTGGCCCAAACTGCAGCCACGGCAATCGCCCGGAGCGAGTTTGCATCCGTGCATCTAAAGCGAATGCGAATTGCGTCCGTTTCCGGAGAGTGAAACGCTGCCGCAGATGTCACTCCTGGGTACCGGAGAAGCAGCATTTGGATGTCGTCGAGCGATTGTTGGCTTGTCATGAAATTGAGGACCGATGGTCGCATGTGGGGGTGTTAGTCGATTGCGCATGGAAGGTACTGTGCTTGGGCCATGTGCCAATTTATTTCTAAGCCTGCTTGCGAGTCGTTAGGGACGCGTGTCATTGCGATACTTCTGCACTGGCGGCACGCCAGTGGCACCCCGTGCTCGTCGCCTCTTGCGGCTGCGCCGCCCCGGTAGCCGCTGGGGGCGGCAACCGGGGCTACCCAGAGCGGTGATATATCGTACCGACGCAGAGGAGCGGCGGAGTGGTTAGACTGGAGGGCTTGCCGGTTGGTAAACTCTCGCCGGCCTTACGCCCTGCCCCGCCTCGCTCCACGACCCGCCATGCCTGCGCCTCAAGTTGTTGACCAACCTGCCGAACTGTTGGCCTTTCTGTTTGCGAGCCATGCCGACGTGAAGAAAGCCAAGGTGCGGCAGTGGCTGAAGCATGGGGCGATTCAGGTCAACGGTCGGTCGACCACCCGTTTCAATCATCCGCTGCAGGCGGGGGACGTCGTCTCGATTCGGGGGAAGGAAGAGGTTCGCGCCGAAGCCTTGTTGCCGTTTGGCATGAAGATTGTGTTCGAGGATGCGGCGCTGATCGTCATCGACAAGCCGGCTGGTTTGTTGAGCATGGCGAATGAGACGGAGCGGGAACGGACGGCTTACGCCCACCTGACGGAGTATGTGCGCCACGGCAAGCCGCGGAGCCCTGAGCGGGTGTGGATTGTTCATCGGCTTGATCGCGAGACGTCGGGGCTGATGGTCTTCGCTCGGTCCGAAGAGATGAAGCAGGCGCTGCAAGGTAAATGGAACGAGGCCGACAAACGTTACTTGGCGGTCGTCGAGGGGAAGCCGGCGGCTGGCGAGGGGGTGATTTCGTCGCACCTCGACGAGAGCCAACCTTACCTGGTCTATAGCGTGCGGCAGCCCAACGAGCAGACGCGGCCGGCGGTGACAAACTATCGCGTGCTGAAGCGCGGCGAGGAGTACGCGCTCGTCGAGTTGACGCTGAAGACGGGGCGGCGGAATCAGATTCGGGTGCACTTGGCCGATGAGCGATGTCCGGTTGTCGGCGACGGCAAATATGGCGCGCGAACTAACCCAGTGCGGCGGCTGGCGCTCCACGCTGGTATGCTGCAGTTCCCGCATCCGGTGTCGGGGGAATTGCTGAGGTTTGAGTCGCCGTTGCCGGCAGAGTTGGCGGGGTTGGTTTGAGTTGCGAGTGACGATTGAGTGGGCGGTGAGCGGTGAGCGGTGAGCAGAATCACGGCGTCGGCGATTGATTCAACTTCTACCTATGGGAAAGCTATGAAAAAATCAACCAAGGTCACGATCGCGTTGGTGGCGATTTTGGCGTTCACCTTCAGCAGTTGGTTGTGGTATTCGAAGTACCGATTCGGACGTGCGGTGGAGAATCGGGCGACGCCGGAAGCGACGGTTCCCCAATAGTTTTCTTTGAGAATGACGCGGCGTCGGTGAGGCTTTCGGGCTAATGGAGTCGTCGAAGCAATGTTGGCCGCCGTGTGCTGCTTGCGAGGTTGAAGGCCTCACTCGCTGATGAATTACCAGTCGATTGTTGAAACGCAGCTTGCCGATTATTCGCAGAAGCATTCCGCGCCGTATGCCGTAGCCGCTGTTTGTTGCGATGGCGAGTTGGTTGCGACGGCCTCGCAACGTGATGCTGCGTTTGGAGAGCTGATTGATCCGGCGCGGACTCCGTTTCGAATCGCATCGATGACGAAGTGCTTTGCTGCGGCGGCCGTGCTGAAGTTGCGGGATGCGGGGCGGTTGCAACTCGATCGCGGCGTGGCGGAGTACGTACCGGAGCTGCGGCTTGATGAGCGGTGGAAACGCGTGACGGTGCGGCGGTTGCTGAGGATGCGGTCGGGGCTGCCTGCGGCGGATGATCCCTGGGCTGATCGGAAGCTGGGGGAGTCCGCCGCGTTTTTGAATGCGGAACTGTTCGCCGGAGTGCAGTTCAGCAACGACGCGGGCGAGGAGTATCAATACTCGAACTTGGGGTACATGCTGCTTGGGCGGGTCCTTTCGAATGTCGCGGGCGTGAGCGCGCTGGAATACATTTCGCGCGAGTTGCTGCGGCCGCTGGGGATGAGCGACACGAGTTGGAATTATGCTGCGCGCGACGGAAACGCGCCGCGCGGCGCCGGTGGGTTTCGGCGGACGGGCGATGGCTTTCAGGCGGAGACGGAGTTTCGCGTCGAGTCTGACTTGGCGGTGTTCGGCGGGCTCTGCTCGACGTTGCGCGATCTCGCGCGGTGGGTGGGGTTCTTCACGGATGCACATGGAACGCCGAGCGCGCGCCGTTCGCAGTTCGAACAGGTGCTGGCGGCGAGTTCGCGGCGCGAGATGGAGCGGTTGACGGCTGTGATGCATCCGATCGACTCGGTTGGCAAGGCGACGAATGCGATGGGGTATGGCTACGGGCTGCGCGGCAACTTCATTGGGCAGGAGTGGTTCGTGGGGCACTCCGGCGGGCTGCCGGGGTTTGGGAGCCACATGAGTTGGTCGCAGACTCGCGGGATCGGCGTGATCGCGCTCGGAAACGTCACCTACTTCCCCGCGAATGAATTGTGTCGTGGGCTGTGGCTGGATATTCAGGAGCAATCGCCGCGCGTAATCGCATCGCTGCGATACGGCGAAGAGACGGTTGTGAGTCGCGGGCTAGCGCTCGTGGCGGCGGTGCGGAGCGATGCGGCGTCGCTGCCGGCGGAACTGTTCGCTGACAATGTGGCGCTCGATGAGGATCTTGCCGAACTGCTGGAGAAGCTGCGACACGCGCTATCGCGAAGAGACGCGGCGGCAATTGAGGTGCGGGCGGAACGCGGGCTCGCGGGGCGGATCGAGGTGAATGGCGAGCCCGTGGTGTTCTTTTCGCTGGCGCCGGCGGAGGGGATGGGGGTTCAGCGAGTTGATTTTTATAGCGCGTAAGCGCCCAGCCCCAAAATCGAGCGGCGTCTTGCGGTTGCGCCGCCCTGGTAGCCGCTGGGGGCGGCAACCAGGGCTACTTAATTAGTTCGATAGCAATCGCACCGCGGCGGCGGCGACTTCGCGGGCGGCGGCGGGAGTGAGTCGCTGGTTGGTGGCCATGCGGTACCAGAGAGCGCCGTAGATCATTTCGACGACCTCGACGGGGACGTCGCGTGCCTCTGCTTCTTCTGCGCTGCCGGAGAGGACCGTCTTCAGGTCGTCGACGCGGCTTTGCAGATACTCGTCGTAGAACTGCTGCGCGAAGTCGGCGTTGATGAGCGCCTCGGAGAGGAGGCTGCGGAAGACGACGCCGCGGGGGCCGGCGAGGCGGCGGTAGGCGGCGATGAGAAATTTTTCGAGGTCGATCTCGAGGTTGCCGGTGACGCGGACCTTCACCACGGCGCGGGCGTCTTGCGAAAAGGCTTCGAGTACGAGGGCGGCCTTCGAGGGCCACCAGCGGTAGACGGTTTGTTTGCCGACGCCTGCTTCGGCGGCGATCCCTTCGATGGTGAGTTGGGCGTAGCCGACGCGCTCGGTGAGGCGTAGCGAGGCGGCGAGGATGGCTTCTTGCGTGGCGACGCTGCGGGGGCGGCCGGGGCGAACCTCATTACGAGACGATGCGTCTTGTTTTTGCATGCGGTTCATTGTACGATCTCCGCTAGCAATTGCACGCGGAAATCCCCCTCCCGCCCACCCACCCCTGCCTTGGCCTGTCTGGTATGAATCTTTCCGCGGTGTTTCCGTTCATGGTGCTGGTTTCGGCGCAGTATGCCGGCGAACTGGTCGCGCGTGGTTGCGGGTTACCCGTGCCGGGGACGGTGATTGGCGGCGTGGGCCTGTTTGTGGCTCTTTGCCTTGTTCCGGGATTGCACACGCGAATCGCGCCGTTTGCTCACACGCTGTTGCGGAACATGCTCTTGTTCTTTGTGCCGGCGAGCGTCGGCGTCATGGCGATCTTCGGCGATCTTGCGAGCCACGGGCCGTTGCTGTTGGCGGTGCTGGTGGCGACCACCTGGGCGACGGCTCTCGCAGCGGCGCTGACGTTTGATGCACTGGGCGGGCGGCGAAAGGATGGGGCGTCGTGATTTCGCAACTCGCACTGTTCTCGCTCACCGTCACATTGGTTTGCTACGAACTTGCCGAGGCGCTATTCCGCTGGTCGGGGCGGCGCGCGGTGTTCAACCCGCTGTTGTGGGCGGTGGCGTTGATTGTGCCGTGCCTGTTACTGCGTGGGATTGAGTACCGTGATTATTTTGCCGGCGTCCAGTTGCTGCACTTTTTGTTGGGGCCCGCGACGATCGCGCTGGCGGTGCCGTTGTACGAGCAGCGACAACGTGTGCGAGCGGTGCTCGTGCCGCTAGCGGGCGCGACATTGGCTGCTGCGGTGACGAGCTTGGTCGTCACCGTCGGGATGTTGCTCGCCGCGCGGGCGGGGAAGTCGCTCATCGCATCGCTGGCGCCGAGGAGCGTCACGACGCCGGTGGCGATGGCGGTGGCCGAGCAGTTTGGCGGCAACCCGACGCTGACGGCAAGCATCGTCATCATCACCGGCGTGTTCGGCGCGATCACGATCCCAGGCGTGCTGGCCGTGACGGGGCGACTTGTCGGCCGGCCGTCGGCCGCCGCGGAGGGGCTAGCGCTGGGGATGTCGGCGCATGGGGCGGGCGTGGCGCGGGCGTTTCAAGATGGAAATGAAACCGGCGCCTTCGCGGGCCTGGCGATCGGGCTGCATGCCGTGGCGGCGGCGGTGCTGATTCCGCTGGCGTTAAAAGTCATTGGCTTGGCGTGACAACCGGCCACGCTGCCGGCCTGCCGTATGGAGCGAGCCTCGGCACGAAATCGATCGGCAACATCCGTCGCCTTTTGAGTGAATATCAGTCGACTGTAGCGAGGACTGGGCTGGCGATGGCGGTCGAACCTAATCAGCTTGACCTTATCACACTCGGTTGAGATGATGGCGCCTCCATCCTTATCAAGAGTTCATGATGCGCAACTTCGGTTTCATTGCTTCCGCTCTGCTCTGCACATTGAGTCCGACGGCGTTCGGCCAGTTCACGACGATCCTTAATGTTCCGCCAAATCCGGCGCCAAGTTTTTTGGCGTCGAATACTCAGGTGAACGTGCTGCCTGGCGGCGTGGTTGGCGATGATCTCCTCGTCGGCGCTTCGGACGGATCTAAAACGAATGTGGAGTTCAACCTGCTGGGCGGGCAAATCGGTTGGCGTCTGAGGGTTCAAGAAGGGGGAACCGCCAATATTTCTGGCGGCAGCAACGGGAGCGGCGTCTTCGTTGAAGGAGGCGAGCTGAATCTTTCCGGCGGTCGCGTCTTGGGACGGGTCGACGTCACCGACGGCGGGAAGCTTAATATGTCCGGCGGTATTCTTGAGTTGACCAGCTTCGGTTCGTTGGAGATTGGCGACGCCGAGGTGAATCTCAGCGGCGGCGTCGTTGGAGAGGGGATGGTGACGGGCGGACTCGTCAACATCTCCGGCGGCCGATTCGGACCGCGTGCGATATTGAGCAGCGGAACGGTCAACTTTTTCGGCGGCGAGTTCAAGCTCGACGGCATACCGATCGCTGGGCTTGATGCGATTGGCGCATCAACGCCAATCAATGTACCAGCGGGGAGCTTATTGACTGGAACCCTTGCCGACGGATCGACGTTCTCGATCGGCGATTTGCCTATTTATCATCGCGATAGAATCGGCGACGGAGTGATTCAACTGCATCGCGCCGCGATTCCGGCTCTCGGGGCAAGCACTATTGAGTTTCCTCCGCTACCAATTCCAACTGGAGTGCGTGGAGGGCAGACGCTCAGTGTTGGCCCCCGCGGGGCATTGGGAGAGTCGTTCAGCGTCGCTCCAGGCGGGACGCTGAACGTGAGAGGGGGCTCCGTCGCATCCGGCCTGGAGGCGGTGAAAGGCAAGATCACACTGACGAATGGTTCGATTGGCTCGGTAGCGGCCCTGCTAGGGAGCGAAGTGGTTGTCTCCGCTGGAACGATGGGCGCGCTGGAACTTGTCGGCGGGTCCACGGCGCGGATTACGGGCGGAAGCGTTTACGAACTCAATGCGCTCAATAGCGACGCGACGATTTTTGGGGGACGCGTCGATCGGCTGATATTGCGCTCAGGTTCGACGGCGAATGTCGGCGGTACGACGAGATTCCTAGCCGGGGTATACGGCGATGCATCGTTGCGAATCGCCGGTGGAACCAATCAGGGGGTTGCCGTCGATAGCGGCGGCCGAGTGGAGATTCTGGGCGGGGTGTTTGAAAAGGGGCTCAGCGCCACGGTGGGCAGCGAGGTGAGCCTTCTGGCAAAGTCGTTTGCTCTGGATGGCGTACCTATTAATGACCTCCCGCCCGGAGCGTCAAGAGATCTCACTGGAATACGCGGTATCCTGACCGGCCTCTTCGCAGACAATACGCCGTTCGAATTCCGCCTAGGAGTTCCGTGCGACCGTGGGTGCAACGTTGGGTTCGTTGCTATGGGAGCGACGGTGACCATTGCAGTACTGGCTGTACCAGAACCAACCACCGCGGCGACGATGGCCGTCGCCCTATCAGTCGCCTTATTGCGGAAGCGTCGCGAGCTCCGTGCGTCGGCGATGGGCGTGCGCTGAACAATCGCTGAACATAGCGGCAGCTTTTCTTTGCCCAATTTCTCCCGTGCGAACTACTTGCCGCTTCAGTCGTCAGGCAGCAGATTCGGATTCCACGCCACTTCCCAGAGGTGGCCATCGGGATCGGCGAAGTAGCCGGCGTAGCCGCCCCAGAAGGTGTCTTGGGCCGGTTTGATGATCGCAGCGCCGGCGGCGACGGCCTGCTGCATGAGCCCGTTGACTTCGTCGCGCGAGGCAACATTGTGAGCGAGCGCGAATTCGGTGCTGCTGCGCGGGCCCGGCCGAATCGTGGCGTCGCGGGCGAGGCTGGCGCGAGGAAAGAGCGCTAGCTTCAGACCCGGCTGCATATCGAAGAACGCGACGGCGCCATGTTCGAATTCCTGGCCGATGATGCCGGGCGTCGCGAGGCCGAGGCCATCGTGATAAAAGGCGACGGCTCGTTCGAGGTTGTCGACGCCGAGGGTGATGAAGGTGACGCGTGGTTTCACTGGTGGGTTCTCAGGAATCGCTGCTTCGAAACGAGAGTCAGCTAGCGGGGCTGTCGGACTCAATGGCCAACCTACTTTTCTTGCACAAATTTGGGTCGGTGGCCAATCATCTTAACGGATGCGTTGCGCTGCCATTCATTTTGAGGAAATGCCGGGAAGTATCGCGGCAAGTGGCTGGAAACTTCGCGGCGCGGAATACTGCCAATGTCTGGCAGCGCAGCTCGAATAGGCGGGGGACGCATCTTTCGCCTACAGATCGTGGGAAGCAGGCTGCTGAAAGCGAATCAGCCTGCGACTCGCGACAACGTTCGGCATTGCGTCAGTTCACTTCCGTGGAGACCAAACATGCCTGCAATCATTGAACGCCCATCAGTTCGGCCGCGCGTCACGCGCAGCGTCCTGCCCTCGATTCTCGATCCGGCCTTTGACGAGCCGTTTACGCTCGACCAAGAGTTAAAGCCGTTCGGAGCGTGGGTTGGCAGTCCGATTTGGGTGCCGCCGAAGGATGGCCGCGCCGCGATGTCGGAAACGATGTTGCAAGAGACGCGGCCATTTGCCGGCAGAGACGCGCGTTGGAATGCGGTCATCAAAAAACACCGCAGCGACTTCACGCAGGTCCGCGAGTTGGATTTGTACGAGGCGTCGATTCGGTTGCCGAAGGGGAAGTTTTTCGTCACGGTGACCGAGCGCGAGCACTTCGACAAGATTACCGACGCCATTCCCGCCTGCGTGCAAACGCGGCTCGACGAATTCATGGACGGTCCGGGCAAAAAGCCGGGTGTGAAAGTTTATTACCTCAAGCCACTCTGCGTGGAGATGGGCGACGAGTTGATTCTCACGACCCGCGACGACTTGATGGCCGCGATCGAGAAGGTGCAAGATGAGGTCTTTGCCGAGTATCGCCGGCTCGCGCTTTACCGCCGCCCGCTGCAAGCGATGACGGCGGCCGTCAATCTGGGACTCGCCGGGCCGCGAGCCCTAGTGCAGTATGCCGTGAACCGGAAGCAACGGGCCATTGCCGCATACCACGCGCAGTTGGAGTTCAAGCGGCGGAAACTCGCGCTGAGCGTAGCGAAGAACTTTCGCAAGGTGCGCACTAGCGGTTGCACGTTTGACGAAACGCTGGAACTGACGACGCCGCTCAATCGGTTCGACGTCATCGAGCAGTTCTGCATTGAGCAGGAACTCTCGCGGGCCAAACGGGACCAGTTGGTCTGTATCGCGGCCGGGACGATTCCGTGGTTCGTCGCATTGTCGCTGACGATCTCGTACGTGTCGGCGATGGCGATGGTCGTCTCGACTCCGCCGATTGTCGTATGCGATCCGGCGTTCGTCGCCGAGATGCCCGGCTCGCCTGGCGTGCTGCTCAAGATCGGCCACTTCGACGAAGTGGGGGGCGTGACGCACGTCGAGATCTGACGAACGAAAGCAACGATGCACCGCTGGCTAGCAGCAGCGGCGTGCTCGGTTCCGGGACGCTCTGCACGGCAACTTCAGCGCCAATTACCGGCTGGCTACGGCCGAAGTTTCGCTGCCAGGTGAGGAAGTCGCCGCCGGTGAAGTTGGCGCCGACGTACTGCTCCCATACGGCGAGGTCTTGCGCGTTGACGACGTCGTCGAGATTAAAATCGCCGGCGAGGTTTGCGCGGCCGGCGACGCGCGTTGGCGGGCCGACGTCGATGTGCAAGTGGTCTTGATGGCCGCCCGAGGTGTCGTAGTACAACGGCACGCTCGGTCGGGCGGCGTGGATGCCGTCGTAAATATCTTGGTTCGACGTGATGAAGCGGATGACGTGGCCGCTGGCAACGGTGTCGGCGAACGCCACGGCGTGCTTAATGACGTTCGCTTCGTCGGTGCTAGTGACGCCGTTGCCCCAGTTGTGGGTGGAAGCGTTCGTCGCCAGATCGATGTCGGTGCCGACGAGATGCGTCGAGTGCCACTGAGACGAGCCATAGCCGTCGACCGTTGAAAGAGCGGTAATGCGTTGCGTGATGCCCGTCGCGGCCTTCGCGTTGATCGATCCCTTGGCGATCAGGTCGAGCGTCCAGCTGGTGGCATAGCTTTCTGACACTGCGGAGACGGTGTATGCCGACGTCGGCACGATTTTTTGGAAGGTCGGCGCGTTCTGTGCGTTCAGCCAGCCGGCCGTGGTGGGGCCGATGATGCCGTCGGCGTTGGCTTGCGTCGTGTTGATGCCGCCGATGAAGGCGCCCTGAAAGGTCTTGAGCGCCGTCGCCGTGCCTGCGCCGAAGTCAGCGTCGACGGCGACAGCGGCGCCCCCTTCGCTCACGAATCCAAAGTAGCGGAGCCGCTGTTGCTGTTGAGCGACGAAGAGCGGGTTGTTCGCGGCTCGCCCTTGGCTTTCGGAGCTTTGCCCAACCGACCCGGCGCCGGCGCCCGTGTAGCCGGGTTGCACCGTGACGCTGAACGTCTGCGACACGCCGTTGACGAGTAGGCTGCCATTTAGCACGCCCTGGAAGCCGCGCGCCGTCGTGTTCACGTCACCAAGTGCCGCGGTGTTGCGGGCGGGATTGGGAAAGACCCAGAACCGTCCGGAGTTGGCGAATGGTTGAGCGGTGAGCAAATCGCTCGTGAGGACGGTGTGACCGGTGAAGCCGCTGAGATTGAGATCCGAGAACGTCGAACCAGGCGAGATGCCGGGGAGGCTGGCAAGATTAATTTCGATCCCATCGCCGCTGCGGCCGAAGAAGCCGAAGTCGGCGGCGAGCGCGTTCGGGGCGGGAACGAGCGCTGCGGCGAGCGCGAGAAGACGTAGCCGTTGAACCATGCGAGACCTCGGAGCCGCCGGCGTCGATCAGGGAACTAAATGTAGTTTACTCGGGCTGAGGGTGGGGGGCACTCTCACTGGTGCGCAGGGGATGCTCTGCGTTGCGACGGGGAACTGGGCGTGGCGCCGCCTGGTAGCTGAAGCGACTCAGGCCGATCAGAGGAGAGACGCGGGGCGGAATTCGTCCGTTGTGGAGTGGGGAATTGCTGTGGCTGCGGGTATCGGCATGCGCGATGATATTCCGCGTGAAGGCATCGCACGCGTGACGTGCCGAGCGTCGTTACGCGAAGTGATAAATCCCTCCCCCGGCCCCTCCCTTCAAGGGAGGGGGACATGAACGATGGCAGCCACTGGCCGGATTGAATCGCTTGATCAGTTCCGCGGGTATACCGTGGCGGGAATGTTCGTGGTGAACTTTCTCGGCTCGTACGACGCGATGCCGCTGGTGCTGACGCATCAGAACAACTTTTGCAGCTACGCCGACGTGATCATGCCGCAGTTTTTCTTCGCGGTGGGGTTTGCGTTTCGGTTGACCTTCGGGCGGCGCGCGCAGGCTGCAGGGCTGCGGCAAGCGTACGGGCATGTGGTGCGTCGATTGCTGGGGCTCGCGCTGGTGGCGCTGGCGATATACACGGCGCCGACGATGGCGGAGCGTTGGAGCGAGCTGGTGGAGCTAGGTCCGCTCGGCGTGCTGCAGCGCAGTCTGCGAGCATGGTTTCAAACGCTGATGCACATTGCGGTGACGTCGCTGTGGATTCTGCCCGTGATTCGCAGCGGCGCGCTGGTGCGCATGGCGTATGCCGTGGCGTCGGCGGTAGCGTTCGCCGTGTTGTCGCACTGGTTTTATTTTGAGTGGGTGCAGCACAACGGGATCGACGGCGGCGTGCTCGGCTTCCTGGCATGGACGACGCCGATGGTCGTCGGCACGCTCGCGTGCGATGCGGTGGTAGGCGGCGACTCCGCGGGGAGGTTGCGAAAGCTGTTTGGGTGGAGCGTCACGCTGATGGCGTGCGGTTGGCTGCTGTCGTGCGGTTCGTCGCTGTACGACATCGCGCCGGAGCGACCGGATTCAAATCCGCAAGAAAAATGGGCGATTGACCCGGTGGCGCCGGGGGCGGAGCGGTGGGCAACGCACTCGCTGGACGCGATCGAACCGCCCTTCGTGCCGCCGCCGGGGCCGGAGTTGCGGGAAGAGAATTTTTGGATGATGGGCCAACGCTCGGCGACGCTGAGTTACCACGTCTTCGCCGCCGGCGTCTCACTTGGCGTGTTCGCGTTGTTCCTCATCGCGTGCGACGAGTGGGGCTGGCGGCTTGGGCTGTTCCGCACGTTCGGGACGAACGCGCTCGCGGCGTATGTGCTCCACGGGATTGTGGGGAACTCGGTAGAGCGGTTCGTGCCGGGGGATTCGCCGGGGTGGTACGTCTTGGGCGGGTTCGTGGTTTACCTCGCGGTGACGTGGGTGTTTTTGCGGAAGTTGGAGAAGGATGGGATCTATCTCAAGTTGTGAGTGAATTACGTTATCGTGCTGAGCATTGCATGCAATAAATATGCGTCCCAGCGGGACGACCGATCGTAGCCCAGCAATTTATTGCTGGGTTGCGATAGCGCCCTCCCCGAGTTTGCAGTCCCGGAGGGACGGTTGAGTAAGGCAGCAAATCTTCAGTTGTCCCTCTGGGACAAACGGCACCGTGGTCGGCCGTTAACCCAGCAATAAATTGCTGGGCTACTATCGAGTCTCCCTCCGGGAGAGGAAGGCTAGCGCACCGTCGCTCTAAATTTATCAACGCTTAATGGCAGGCCATCGGGTTAAAAGTGCAGCTTACGGGAGTTCAAGCGTCGCCGTCACTGGGTAGTGATCCGACGGATAACGATTGCCGTCATGCGTGCGGATGATCGTGGCGTCTTTTACCTTCCACTGCGGAGAGACGAGGATGGCGTCGATCTTGGGGCCCTTCTCGACGCGGCCGAAGCCGTGGAATGTGCCGGTGTTTTTTTCTTTGGGGTGAGCGACGCTCAGCGTGTCGCGTAGGCCCCCCTGCTCGATCAGCGCGGCCATCGCCGGGTTTTCGGGCGTGGCGTTGAAGTCGCCCGTGACGATCACTGGCTCGTCGTCGCCGCTGATTTTCTTAAGTTGCTCGCAAATTAGCTTCGCACTGTTGAGGCGCGCTGGTTGCGACTCGTGATCCCAGTGGGTGTTGAGGACGATGATGCGACGTTTGTTGGCCTGATCGAGCAACCGGACCCAGGTGGCGATACGCGGCAGGTTGTTGCCCCATGACCGCGAGCCGGGCACTGTTGGTTCGTCGGAGAGCCAAAACGTGCCGGCGTCGCTGAGGTGGAAGCGATTGCGGCGGAAGTAGACTGCCGAAAACTCATCGCTGCCGTCGGCGCGGCGGCCGACGCCGACGTTGATGTACTCGGGAAGCGCGGCGTTGAGCTCTTCAATTTGGATCGGCTGGGCTTCTTGGACGCCGAAGACGTGCGGTTTCTCGTCGCGGATGACGCCGATTGCCAAGTCGCTCCGTTTTGACCAGACGTTTTCGCCGTCGTCGCCGGTGGCGAGGCGGATGTTGAACGTCATCGCCTTGAGGGGCTCGCCAGCGTTGGCAGTGGAAGCGATTGCGAGAATCGTAAGGGCCGCGAGCACAGGAAGCATTCTCGTAAACATCGGGATTCCTCGAAGACAAGTCGATCGGCAACGGCCTGAAATAGCGACCCCACGGCCAGCCGAGTACAATGGATTCCATCGCTCGTCGGCGTGCAAGCCGTGGAGCCCACACGAGACCATCGCATGCGTATCGGCGCCATCCCCCAGGTTTATCGCAACGTCAATCGTTGGCGGGAGATTCTGTCGATCCTCAGCAAGTATGGGCTGGCGGGCTGGCTGAGCCGATTCGAATTTTCATTCGGCCGCGGGTTGCTAAAAAATCGCGAAGGTCAAGTCCTCGCGGATGCGAGTCGCGAGGTGCGGATTCGGCTCGCGATGGAAGAGCTGGGACCGACGTTCATCAAGCTCGGCCAGATCATGAGCACGCGGCCCGATATGGTTGGGGCTGAGCTGGCCGAGGAGCTAGAGAAGCTGCAGACGAGTGTGCCGCCCGATGCGTCGGACGTGGTGACGCAGTTGGTGGAAGAAGAGCTGGGCTGCGCGCTCTCTGATATGTTCACGGAGTTCAACACGACGCCGGTTGCGTCGGCGTCGATTGGGCAGGTGCACCACGCAAGGTTGATCACTGGCGAAGAAGTAGCAGTAAAAGTGCAGCGGCGCGACATTGCGCGTCGCGTGCGGGTCGACCTCGATATTCTGCAGGGGCTCGCACAGCTTGCCGAGATGATTCCGGAGCTCGCGCCGTATCAGCCGGTGGCGAGCGTGGCGGAGTTTCAGCGGGCGCTGCGGCGGGAACTCGACTTCGATCGCGAACGCCGTCACATGGAAGAGTTTCGGCGGAATTTTAATGGCAGCCCGCTGGTGCGGATCCCAAAGCCGTTTGCCGACTACTCGACCGATCGCGTGTTGGTGATGGAGTGGCTCGAGGGGATTCCGCTCTCGTCGCCGCAGCAACTGGCAGAGTGCGATATTCAACTCTCGGCGATTGCGCGGCAAGGCGCCGACTTGTACCTGGAGATGATTTTCAAGAACGGCTTTTATCACGCCGATCCGCACCCGGGGAATTTAGTGCTGCTGCGGAACGAGGGAATCGGGCTGCTCGACTACGGCATGGTCGGGCGGATCGACGATTCGCTGCGGGAAGAAATCGAAGAGTTACTGCTGGCGATCGTCGAGCAAGATAGCCAGCGGTTGGGGGCGATCGTGATTCGCGTTGGCGCGACGCCGCCGGGACTTGATGAATCGGCGCTGCAAATCGACCTGGCCGATTTCATCGCGCAGTTTGGGCATCAGCAGGTTGAGGGGTTCGAACTCGCCGCGGCGCTGCGCGAGATGTTCGAAGTGATGCGGCGGCACCGTATCGTCTTGCCGGCGCCGATGACGATGCTGCTGAAGGTGCTGGTGATGCTTGAGGGAACCGGCCGGCGGCTGGTCCCCAACTTCAGCTTGATGGAGATCCTCAAGCCGTATCGCAAGAAGATGATGGCTCGGCGGATTTCGCCGCGGCGGCAGTTTCGCAAAGCGCGGCAGATCGCTTACGAATTGGAGCAGCTGGCGGAGGTTTTTCCGCGGCGGATGCGCGACATCTTGCAGCAGGTGCAGACGGGGCGGTTCGACGTCCACCTCGATCACCGCGGGCTCGAGCCTTCGGTCAATCGGCTCGTGCTAGGGATGATGACGAGCGCGCTGTTTATTGGGTCGGTGCTGCTCGTGACCAACAACGTTTGGCCGTTTTGGTTTTGGCCGATTGAAGGGGTGTCGGCGCCGGGCGTCGCGGGGATGGTGCTGAGCGGGATGCTCGGGCTGCGGCTGCTACGGGCGATTAATAAGTCGGGGCACCTCGATCGGCGGTAGTTGGCTGCTCTTAGCCCCGGGCTCCGCCCGGGGGTGACGCTGCGAGCCACAAGGCGTCGCGGCGTGGAAGCCGACCCCCGGGAGGAGCCCGGGGCTAGGAATGCGGCCGAGCGCTCTACGCGGCTGCGGGCTTCTTGCGCGGCGGCTGGGCGGGCTGTTCGTGCGTTTCCTTCGCCGCTGGCGGGCGGATGATCGCGATCGCCGCATCGACCTGTTGATCGAGGTCGGCGAGCATCTGGAGCAGCTCGTCGTGGCGTAAGTCGAGCTGATGCAGTTGGTTAAGGCGTTCGGAGTCGCTCATCGCCAGCTTCCGCTTGGGGAGCGGCAATCGGTAAGGCGATCGCCGGCTGGTGAGTTGAATCGACATGGCCGCGGCGGGCGGAGAACCCGAACTGGCCCCGGTGCGCTTCGGTTCCGCCCGGGAAATGCGGGTTGTTCCGGCTGCGGGGAGTTTTCGGCGGGGGCCCGGCGGTCGGCGTTTCCTCGGGCTTTACGGTCTGGAGCGCCGATGCTACCTTAGTAGTTTCCCGTCAACGGGTTAGCCCTCGGTAGGGCGCGTTGGCGGCGTAAGTCGATTCGGACGAAAGGCAATTCGGCGTGGTTAAGCTGACACTGCGTGACAAAGAGACGGCCCAAGAGGCTGTCCGTCGGTTTCGGAAGCTGGTAGAGCGTAGCGGGATCAAGAAGGAAATCCGCGTCCGCGAGTTCTACGAGAAGCCGAGCGAGACGAAGCGTCGCGCCCGCCTTCGCGCCCAGCGTCGCGCTCACCGCGACCGCTTGATGGCGTCCTCGACTCGCTAAGCATCTGTCGCACTCTCTTCTGCGAACATCGTCGGCTGGGTTGCTGCGCGCTTGATGGCCGCGGAGCGCTAGTCGCCGCGAAGCACAAAACAACGAACAGGGCCAGTCACTCCCGCGGAGCGACTGGCCCTGTTTTCGTTTGCGATCGTTAGCTCAGCTATCGGCTGGGCCCGTCAGCTGAGAGCGGTCGAAGTTAGAACGCGACTTCGACGCGGCCGAACAGACCATTCCAGCCGAGGATGTTGGCATCGTCGTAGTGGCTGATCTGGAACTGATCGAAGTTGTACTCGGGGCTCATGCCGAGGTCATGCCACGCCGACCAGAAGTAACCGGCCGAGATCGTAGCGTGTTGGCCAAGGTGGGCTGAGGCGCCGAGCTCGATTTCGGTGACCGGGACGGTGATGTCGTTGCTGGTGCGGAGGAAGGCCGAACCGGCTTGGTTGGTGATGATCGTGTCGATGTCGACGTTGCCGAACAAGAGCGACCAATCGCCGCGACCGTAGACGCTGAACAGACCGCGTTTGCCGATGTAGCGGCGACCCATCAGGCCGACGCGACCGCCAAAGCCGTCGAAGTTGAGCGAGGTGTTGGCCGAGTCGATAAAGGCGCCGTTGAGCGGGTCGGTGGCGGTGAGTCCGTTGTTCCAGCCGACATTCGCATAGCGAATGCCGCCCGACCAAGTAATATCCCACGCGGGGCACCATCCGCCGCCGCAACCGTTGCCGCACGAACCGTCGCCGCAGCAGGAGTCGTCGCAGCAGTCGCCGCAGGGGGCTCCGCCGAGGAGGCAGCCGAGCGGAATCGTCTTGGCGAACGACAAGTCGTACGACTTGAGGTCGACGCTCGCGTGGCCGTCGATGTTGCCGTCGATTTCAAACGGGCCGAAGATGTCGACGCCGGTCGTCTCGCTGGCGGAGTAATCGCCGTCGCTCGTCATGCGGGTGAAGTCGAAGATGACCGAGCCGCCGCAATCAGGCAGGTAGATCCCGCCGTAGAAACTGTACGAAGAGTTGTAGTTGAAGTCGATTTGGTGCCAGGTTTCGCCGCCGTCGATGGCGTTTTGTTCAACGTAAGCGAGCGCTTCGCTGAAGGTGGCCTGAGCGTAAATATACTCGGCGCCGAAGACGAGTTGCGCGTTGCGGTCGACGAGGCTGAACAAGCCGGAGCTGCCGGTCGAGCAAGATCCGCCCGAGCTATACGAGCCATAGCCGGAGTCGTCCATGGCCGAGCCGAAGTCGGAGGCGCCGAGCGATCCGCCGCCGCCGATGCCAACACCACCGCCGACGCCACCGCCAATTCCGCCGCCGCCCACGCTTTGAGCGTGCAGTTGCGCAGCGCTCCCCATGGCGAGACAAACTGCGAGCGCAGCGCTCCCCCAGGTCAGAAGTTTCATTCCAAATTCCCCCCTAAAAGTTCGTATCAGCCCCGACGTTTCCCCCGACTCGATGCAGGGCCGCCCGAGTCGTCGTCAGGGCCGTGGTCGTCGTTCGATGCGATTACGGGTTCGCAGCGCGACCTACGGTTTGCCCATTCGAATAATCGGAAAGCGGCGCGGCCGCACTTATCGCATTTCCGGAGAAATCCGCAGAAACGGCACGATAGGAGCAACCGTTTCGACCGGTTGAAGCCGCAAAGTTTACCGGCGTTTCCTAACCGGAACTTGGAGGCGAATGAGGGGCGTGCTAGCGGCGCGCGATACCGCGTGAGGAGCGAGCGCACTAACGGCGCAAAGAAAAAGGCGGGGCAGCAAGTGCTGCCCCGCCTCGGGAGTGATCGTTTCAAGCTGGTCGCTAGCAGGCGTGCAGAAGTTCCGCCGGCCTGTGGCGTCCGCGAACCAGCCCGGGGTCGCGTTAGGCTGCCGTCCGGATGCGGCGGACGGCCAGCAAGCCGAGGCCGCCGAGTGCCAGCACGAGGCTGCTCGGTTCCGGAACTTCACCGCCGCCGCCAGGGATGATCTCAACCTTGTCCATGACGCCGTAGGGGCGGATGACCAGGTCGTGGTAGCTGGGGGTTTCAATCACCTGCGTGAAGGTGTTCGACAGGGTTTGAGCATTCGGTACCGGGCTGGCGGCGTTCGTGAACGTGGCGCCGTAGGTGGCGGGCGTCGTGGGGTTCTCGCCCGGGTACGGCGCGCCCAGTAGAGCCATCCGGTAGTCGGGGAACGGGAACATGCCCGGGTCGACCGCGTCGAAGTCGACGTTGAAGATCGCCTTCTTGCCGGCGGTGAGGCCGTCGAAGTTCACCGTCAGCGTCTTGCCGTCTGGCGAGATCGAGCTGCCAGTGATCGAGACGCCAGCGTCGGTGTAGATCGTGTCTTTGATGTAGGCCGTGAAATTGTCCGTGCCAGCGTCGCCGGTTCCGAAGAAGTAAGGCTGCGATGAATCCATGCTCAGCGTGAAGCTAGTAATCGGCGCCGCCGAATCAGCGTTGTTCGATAGCATGATCGCCGGCTTGTTGCGAGCGCGGACGCGGAGGTGGGGATTGTCGCAAGACTCTTCCCAGAGCACGTCCATGAACTGCGGCGTGCCGAGATAATCGAGCACGCGAGCGTAAGGAGAGACGTTGAGCGTGAAGCCGGTGGGGGTCGGTACGACGGCCTGCGCTTCGCCGGCACTGAGGCCAACGCCGACGGCCGCTGCGGCCGCCACGAGCAACGCGAACGAACGTACAGATTCAAAGATGCTGACTCGCGACATAGTGAGGTGTCCTCTACTCCACTGCCGATCACCTGCGACGCCTTGCAGCGCTGATCAAGCAGTCTTCGATCACTCCGGTGCACGGAAGCGATCAGGAGCGGGTCTCAAGGGGTCCCCTCACGGCATTCATGCCGAGTGGGGCCGCATTCGATCGGCCAACCGCGTCGATGGATCGACACAGCTTCTTCGAGCGCGCATCGCTAGATGCGCGAGCTAAGTTGGGGCCGAGAAGTCAGGTAGTGGTGCGCCGCATGTCCTGGCAGAACGCGAAGAAAGTCTTCGCAGCTCATGAATTGGCGGCAACGCGACCCGTACGCGGGGGATACTTCGGAGAGTTAGCCTCGAGGAAGCGGTGAGACTAACGATCGTTCTTCCAAGAAGGTGAAGCGGACCCAGGCGAGGTCAAGTTGCCTGTTCGGACAGCAGCCGAGTCCTGACGACTCGCCGCCGATCGAATGTTCATGAGGTCCACTTCCCGATCAGAACGATAAAATAAAACGTTTGACGAATGCGTGCGGATTGCTGCCCACACTCTGCCTAGGATATTCGGGGAAACGGGGAGTGTCAACCAGAATGTAGCGGACAAGGTACGAATTCTGACGGGGGGGAAGAGGCGGATTGTGCCGGTCGTCCGGCGGGATGTTGCGAGCGTCCGGCCTACGCGTGCCAGTCTAGGCCGACGTCGAGCGACTTGGCCGCGTGGGTGATGCCGCCGACGCTGATGCGATCGACGCCCGTTTCGGCGATGCCGCGGACCGTTTCCAGGTTCACGCCGCCCGAGGCTTCGAGCTCCACCTCCGGCGCCAGCGAGTTGCGCAGCGCAACGCCGGCGCGGAGCTGTTCGAGGTTCATGTTGTCGAGCAGCACAATATCCGGGTGTTCGGGTAGCACCGCGGCGAGTTGCTCGAGCGAATCGACCTCGATCTCGATGAGACCGCCGGAGGGAAGTGGTTCGATGTCGCCCAGTTCGGCGAGGAACTGGCGCGCTTGCCGCACCGCTCGCGCCGCCGTCGCCGGTTGCGATTCGCCTGCTGCGGCGAATTGTGCGAGGTGGTTGTCCTTGATCAGCACGGCGTCGTAGAGGCCGAGACGATGGTTGTACGCGCCGCCGCAGCGGACGGCGAATTTTTCGAGTCGCCGCCAGCCAGGCGTTGTTTTGCGGGTGTCGTAAATGCGGGCGTTCGTGCCGGCGACGCGCTCCACATATTGGCTCGCCAGCGTGGCGACGCCCATCATGCGGCCGAGGATGTTCAGCACGATCCGCTCGCAGGTGAGCAGGTCGCGGACGCTGCCGGAAAGCCGGCCAAGCGTGGTGCGGCCCTCGATGCGATCGCCATCGGCGGCAAACGCTTCAAACGTGAGGCGGCCCCCCATCTCGTCGACGACAACGGCTGTCGCTTGGATGCCGGCGGCATAGCCAGCTTGGCGAGAAACGATGTCGGCGGCGCCGCGGCGTTCGGGGGCGACGGTCGCGAGCGTCGTCCAGTCTTGCTGCCGTTCGAGATCTTCGCGAACGGCCAGCCGCACAAGTTGCCGGCAATCCTCGATGGTGGCGGCATCCCATTCAATTTGCTGAAAATCGCGTTTCATTGGGGGGCTTTCGGAGATGGCTGGCAGAGACGGGGTCGGGGGCATTTTGCCACTGGGGGTTCTTTGCTCGCTGACACGCCGCCAGTGGCAAAATGCCCCCGACCCCTTTCCGCACTTCGCAGGGGCGGTTCGCTATAATTGCAGATTCGATTTTGTACCGCGCTCGGAATGCTTGCGTCCACGACCGGCCCAATGCCCTCCCCTGCCCCACCGCGGAACGACCTGCTAATTCGACCGGCGGAACGCCGCACGGCGACCGTGTTGGCGGCCGGCGTTTTGGCGTTGTTGGCGGCAGGTTGGTGGCGGCACTCGCGGGAGCCGGGCGGCGTGATCGACATCGACCGCGCCCCGCCGCTCACCGCTCAGTTCCAAGTAAACGTCAACCAAGCCGATTGGCCCGAGCTGATTCAGCTGCCGGGCGTCGGCCGGACGCTCGCCGAACGGCTCGTCGCCGAGCGTGAAGAACATGGCCAGTTTCGCAGCTTGGAAGAATTGAGCCGCGTCGACGGCATCGGTCCGCGGACCATCGATCGGATTCGACCCTACCTCCTGCCCATTGCAGATGAATCGGAGGTTGCCAGTCGCTAAGCGTCGGGCAACGCCGTTAGAAGGATCACCACGTGCAGTTCCAACTTGAATCCCCATTCAAGCCCGCCGGCGACCAACCGGCGGCGATCAAAGCGCTGGTGCAGGGCCTAAAGGATGGCCAGCGCGAGCAGATGTTGATGGGCGTCACCGGCTCGGGCAAGACGTTCACGATGGCGAACGTCATCCAGCAGGTGCAAAGGCCGGCGCTCATCCTATCGCACAACAAGACGTTGGCGGCGCAGCTCTACTCCGAGTTCAAAGAGTTCTTTCCGCACAACGCGGTGAGCTACTTCGTCAGCTACTACGACTACTACCAACCGGAAGCGTACATTCCGCAGCGCGATATTTACATCGAGAAGGATGCGTCGATCAACGAAGAGATCGACCGCATGCGACTGGCGACGACCAGTTCGCTGGTGAGTCGCCGCGACGTGATCGTTATCGCGAGCGTGTCGTGCATTTACGGCTTAGGTTCGCCGGAAGACTACAAGCAGATGATGGTTGGGCTAAGCGTTGGGCAAACGCTCGATCGCGACGACGTTCTCGCCCGGCTGGTCGATATTCAGTACGACCGTAATGACGCCGATCCGGCCCGCGGCAAGTTCCGCGTCCGTGGCGATTGCGTCGAGATTTGGCCGTCGTACGAGGAGTTCGCCTACCGCATCGAGTTTTGGGGCGATGAGATCGAACGGCTATCGATCATCAATCCGGTGAGCGGCGAGGCGGTGAGCCATTTGGAGCAGATGTATATCTACCCGGCCAAACACTTCGTGCTGCCCGAAGAGCGGGTTCACAACGCCGTCGATTCGATCCGCAAAGAGCTCTCTGATCGACTCGAACAGTTCCGCAGCAACGGCAAGATGCTGGAAGCGCAACGGCTCAACGCGCGGACGCGGTTCGACATCGAGATGATGATGGAGGTGGGCTACTGCCCGGGGATCGAAAACTACAGCCGACCGCTCAGCGGCAAGCCGCCGGGGTCGGCGCCGTCGACGTTGTTCGACTTCTTTCCGAAGGACTATCTGCTGTTCATCGACGAGTCGCATGCGACGATCCCGCAGATTGGGGCCATGTACGCCGGCGATCGGAGCCGCAAGGAAACGCTCGTGGAGCATGGTTTCCGGCTGCCGAGTGCGCTCGACAACCGGCCGCTGAAGTTCGACGAGTGGCGGGAGCGGGTCGATCAAGCGATTTACGTTTCGGCAACTCCGGGTAAGTACGAGCTGGGGCAAACGGGCGGCGAGGTGATCGAGCAAGTGGTGCGGCCGACGGGGCTGCTCGATCCGGTGATCGAAGTCGTTCCCGCGCGCGGTCAGGTGCCGCACTTGCTCGAAGAAATTCGGGCTCGCGTCGCGATCGGCGAGCGGACACTGGTGACGACGCTGACGAAGCGGCTTGCCGAGGACTTGGCGAACTACCTGCAGGAGCAAGGCATCGCGTGCAAGTGGCTCCATAGCGAGCTCGATGCGTTCGAGCGGGTGGAGCATTTGCGCGACTTGCGTGAAGGAAGGTTCGAGGCGCTCGTGGGCGTTAACCTGCTGCGGGAAGGCCTCGACTTGCCGGAAGTTTCATTGGTGGCGATTCTCGACGCCGACAAGGAAGGCTTCCTCCGCAGCGAGACGTCGCTGATGCAGACGATCGGCCGCGCCGCTCGTAACGTCAACGCGAAGGTGATCTTGTATGGCGACCGGATGACCAACTCGATGCAGCGTTCGATCGACGAAACCGAACGACGTCGTAAGCTGCAGCAAGAATACAACCTCGAGCACGGCATCACGCCGGAGACGATCAAGAAGGCGATCCATCGCGGGATCGAATCGGTTGCCGCGGCGCACGCCCAGGCGAATGCGGCCGTGGGGCGGACAGACGAAACGCAGTACATTACCGCCGAATATCTGTCGGAACTCGAAGAGGAGATGCTCGCGGCGGCCGATGCGCTCGAGTTCGAACGGGCGGCGGCGATTCGCGATCGCATCGAGAAGATGCAAGATTCGATCGGCGAGACGGTCGATTCGGTGAAGATCAAAGAGCCGAAAGGGAGAGGACGCGGCGGCAAGGGCCGCGTGCCGCGGCCCAAGAAGAACGCCTAGAACCCGCTAGCGGCGAATCCACAAACGACGACGGGGCGGCTTCCAGAGGGAAGCCGCCCCGTTTACATTTCGAGATGTTAAACCAGCTTTAGTGAGCCGGAGCTTCGGCGGCCGGTTCGGCGGCGGGCTCAGCAGCGGGGGTCGCTTCCGGGGTCGTGGTGGCGGCTGGTGCGGTCGGCTTGGTCTCTTCCTTCTTGCAGCCAATGGTCGCGAAGGTCAGGGTCAGGCAGCACACGAGCAAAGCGAACGTCTTCATACCAAAAAACTCCTGTTTGTGAGCACCCCGTGAGGGGCAACCAAATCGACTCGTTGAATGGGACGGCTTCATGCGGAATGCCGTCGTTGCGTAAGTATACCCGCCTCCGGCGCACCTGCCGGCGAGGCGACGAATTCTCCGCGATCCAGCGGCGGCGAACGTCCAGTCGCGCAAACTTTGCGGCCCCCTGCCCTGTCGAACGAACCGCCGTGGCGGAGCGCGCGAGGGGCCAAAAGCCGACGTTGGCGCGGCAAAGTTCCGCCAGATTCGCCAAGCGGAACTGCCATCGGGTCAAGGTTGGGAAACTGCGCCTGTCGCAGCGATCGGTCTGAGCGCCATGCCTGCTCGCGACCGAAGAAATGTTTAGCGAACCAATGTCGGGATCCTACGCGACCCAGATTCGCCCCCGCCTCGACCCGATCGGAATCCATCCGAGGGTAGTTCGCCCCCGCCTTCGATATCTTGGCAGGAGACGCCCCGTCCCATGAAATCTCTCCGTACCTTCGGGTTCAAACTCGCGACGATCTCCGCTTTGGCCGCGTTCTGCACCGGCTCGCCCGCTGTGGCGCAGGAATTCGACGAGCCGGCTGCCCCCGAGGCGACCTCGACCGCCCCCGATTCGTTCTACCCGTCGACCTACAAGCGGAGCATGGAGCCGACCATCGCCCAGCAGAAGGCGATGGAACGGGCTGCCCAGCGGATGGCTCGGCTCGATTCGATGCGTTGGTACGGCTTCTCCGGCAGCCGCCCGACCGCCTCGGGAATGCCATTTACGACGATGTATAGCCCGGCGTGGCAGCAACCGGGCGGACGGCCGTTCGCTTGGTACACCAGCAGCCGCCCGATCATGATCTACAATCTCGGCGCCGAGAGCGTCGTCCGCTAACGAGCGGATCGCTTCGCGACGAGAATAATTCACCGCCTCGAGCCGCCGGTCGTTTGACCGGCGGTTTTTTTTGTAGGTTAGGCGTTCAATACGCCTAGCGATTCGACTAGTCGGCTACACTAAACCACATGGGTTACTTCATCGCGATGGTGATGGCCGTCCTTGTGGTGGCGCTCTACGTCTTCGAAAACCATTGGCCGCGGTAGAAAGACGCTCCGCTGCGATTGGGAATTAGAGCGGCGGCGCGGCTGGTATTTGCCGGGAAGGCTAAAACGCCTTATCTAGCTGGCGAGCCGGACTGGCGGCTCCGGCAGGCCGAGAGGAGTTCCGCCAAGCGGACGGAGACTTTTGCTCCAGAGGGATCGCGGCGGAGCTGATCGCAGAGTTGCTCGGCCGAGCGAACCACGCTGGCGTCGGCGGGGTCTTTCAAGCGGGCGATGAGGTGCTCGCTGATGGTGAGAACCGACGACCAGTCGCTGACGGCGGCAGCGCGGAATAGCCGCTCGACGCCGTCGAGCTGCTCGTCGACGATGCTGCTGACGAACTGGTTCTGGCGAGCGAGCTGCGCATTGAGCACGGCCAGCCGCCCCAGCGAGGGGTAGTCGGTGGTATCCATGGCAATCTGCGGCGGAGTCTAGGCGGCGCGGCGTTGCGGCATTTCGCAACTCTGGCGAATGGCGGCGAGTTGCCGCATGGCGAGCGGGACGACCCGCTCGGTCGAGCGGACAACCACCAGCAGCTCCCACGAGGGATCAACGCCTGGCTGCTGCGAGAACGCGAGCCGCGTCTGTTGGCGGATTTCGCGGGCGGCCCGGGCCCGGACGTAGCCGCGGGTCTCGCAGGGGCCCATGGCTTCGACGCGTTCTTGGACGAGCCGACAGATGGCTTCGACGCTGGCCTCGGCGACATGGCGGACGAGGGCGTCGAGGGTCCGGCGCCGCCGCGCCGCCACTCCGAAGGATCGTTCGAGCATCGTGCGAAATCCTTTCGAGAAAAATCCGGGGAACGACGGGCGCTCCTCGGCCGGGTTTCCTTTCCGGTGATTGCTCATCGAATTTTTGTGATGTGTCGCTTCAAACCAATCCGATAAACAAGCACTACCGCTACGCACGGCAAGGCGAACCCTGTTTGCCAAGTCGCCGCAACCGGCAAAAGACCTGCACTTGACCAGGTCGGTCAGATTGCATAATTTCCTAAGAGTCAGTGACGGCGCCGTAGCCAAGTGGCTAAGGCATCGGATTGCAAATCCGACATCGTGAGTTCGACTCTCACCGGCGCCTCTTGTTGATACGAAAGGGGTTACGTCTACACGACGTGACCCCTTTTTCGTTTGGTGTACCTAGGTACGCTCCAACGCCTCGCGGATGATGCTAGCAGAGCGTTGCACGTTGCCCGGCGAGTAGTGCCGACGCGTCGTCTCAACGCTCGCGTGACGCAACACGGCAGCAACTTCTCGCTCTTGCAGGCCTGCGGAGATCAGCCGATCGGCGCAGCTCCGGCGGAGATCGTGCGCACTGGCGAACTTGCCGTCGTCGTTCACGACGATTCCAGCTTTCTCGCCGATGTCGCTGATAATCTTGCTGACCCACCCGACGCGGGGCCGGGCGCTGCGAGTCTTCCGCCCTGCTCTGCCGTCGAGTGATAGCGGATTAAACACCCAGCCGGTTCGCTGATCGTCGGGCGTCTTCAGCAGCAACCGCTCGAATTCCGGGAGCAGCGGAATCGACTCCTCAGTGTCGTTCTTCTGCATCGCGGCGGGGATCATCAGCACGCCCAGACCGTCAGTTGGCCACGCCGGGACGATGTACTTCTTGTTGACCCAGTGGACGTGCAATAACTCGCCAAGACGCAGCCCCGACGCCCAGAGGCCTCGGAGGGTGTGGCGCCACGACGGAGCGGCAGCCGCCCCCACAATCGCCTCGGTGGCCTTGAGCATCAACGCAAACTCCTCCGCCGTGAGCGGTCGCCCCTTCATCTGTTTCATCTTGGCGATCTTCAGTTTCTTGAGCTTCGGCACGCTCGGCAGCCATTCCATGAACGCGGCCCAGTTCAACGCTCCGGTGATGACGAGCATGTAGTTGCGCGCCGTGACCTTCGACCGCGGCCGCTGGAACCTGCTCTCGGCGCCCTGCAGCAATTGTTGCTGCAGATAGTGGAGCGATTCGCTGTTCGCCACGTCGCCTAGCGTTCGCGGCTTCAGGATTCGCTCGGCAACGTCGAGACGACTCTCGGCGTCAACGGCTGACTTCTCACGCAGCGTCGAGAGATGGAGATCGGTGTATCGTTCGCGGAAGTCTTCCCAGAGCATCGTGGCGCCACCCTTCGCGCGCCGTCGCGGCTTGGCTTCGAGGCCGAGCAATAGTTTCGCCTCAAGCTTCTGCTTTTGCTCCAGCGCGTCGACTTCGTTCGTCGTGCCGGTTGAAATGCGGATCTCGCGCCCCTCTTCAGGGCAGGTATACCGTAGTTGGATGGGGCGGCCCTTGGGCTTTGCCATCCGCACGGTCGGGGGTTTCTTAGTTGCCATTGGTGGGTCTCCAAAGGGTTAGGGGGAAATATTGACTCGAATCTCTTGTGGGCTTATGCTCGCTCTCGCGGCCGTGGGGCAAACACGGACACCGATTAATGAAGCGCTATCTTCTTGCCGCTCTCTCGTCGGCTTCGATTTGGTCATTAGCCTTCGCTGCAGGTCTTTTTGCCCCTGAACCTGCGGAGGCGCAATGGATCGAATACCACTTCGTGATTAAGGCGGGGATGCACGAACCAGAGTCGCCCCTCGCTGGGGCTGACCTCAGTCTCGTAGCTTCTTGGACGCCGGAGCTCGAATCACCGAGATTTGGCAATGGCGTAATTGGGTGGACCGCCGCACATTCGAAAGCACAGCTTTTCGTTAGCGGCACTTCGGATTCGAACGGAATCTACGAAGGGCACTTCCCGGATTCGATTTACTTCGAACCGGAAACCCCAAGCGAGTGGACGTACCTCGATGATGTCAATCACAACTACGGTTATGACGCGATTTTCCTGCCGACGATGGTGTTCGAGATTAATGGCAGATCTGTCGCGATCCCAACTATCGTTGCACACTTCGACGACGGGCATTTTGATGGGGATCGATTTCCAACAGAACGAGGATTCTCTCCGGGGGTAGCGGACTGGAGGCTCTTTGCGATGAGGGACACCGCTACGAACTCTGGCACAATTTGCACCGTCGTTTCCGGTTACGCTACCGTCGTACCCGAGCCTGCCTCTGCGGTTACGCTAATAACCGGCTTGTTTGGAGCCATACTCTTCCGCCGTCGCAAATAAACCCGCCGCCATGCAAGCAATCAGCTGCTCCATCGTCGTACTGTCCGGCGCCATGATCTGCTCCGCGGCAACGCTCTCGGCCTTCAATCCGATCGCGTTCGTGATCGGCCTGGGGGTGCTCGCCATTGGGCTCTACGGCTGGGCGCTCAGTTGCTCCCGACCGAACAAATAACCCCGCCGCCTGCCCGCGGCGGTGTGCATGGTGAGAAGGCCCTACGGTAGCCTCATTCCTCAACCGACTTCGCGTCGCTTATTTGCATCGGTCTCGGTGCCAATTAACATCGGATATGGGTGGTGACCCGTCCGTGTGCATCCACCACCCCTTCTTGTACAGCCGGCGTCGAACGCATCTAGCGACGCCGGCTGTCTTTTTTTGCTCGCCCGATGCTCCTGATCGGCCCAGCATGCCCGCCGTGGCTGAACATGATGCGGCGGTTGCCCGCCTTGTTGGTACTTAAACTTGCCATTGGTCCTCCAGATAATTAGAGTCTGAACGTCTCGAAAACCCTTCAGGGAATATCTATGCTCGCTGTCGTCCACCTAGATTTGATCGCAATAACGCTCGCCTCGATTCTCACGGGCTTGTGGGCGTGGTCGCTCAAGCAGACGAACGAACGGATCGCCGCCCTCGAATCGACGGTGGCGGAGCTGCAGCAGGCGTTGTCTTCGAGTTAGGGGCATTGGGGTTAAAGTCGCTTTAGCTACAAAGCAGCCAAAACAGGCCGTGCGGGTTTCACCGACGCCATCGAGCCAAGAGAGCATCGTCATGCGACGCAAATTGACCGTTCAGTTCGGCAACACAGAGGTCGACGTCGATCTGGATGAATGGATCGAACTCGCCTCCGCAAGTTGCAAGAAAGAAAAAGCGCCGGGTGAGTTCGTTGACCACGCAATGACTGTTGCGAGGCATGCTGATGGACGAATAATTATCTACGGCAAGGATGGGTCGCGCGACCGTTTCGGCGGCTACATAGTTCCCAACGGCAAAGACATTGGTTGGATTAGACGTAAAATTAGCGACGCCGCCGAGTTCTACGGACTGCCAATGGAGTCAGCGGAACTGTGCTTCGCCGGTTGCACGAATCATCCGCGTGCCAATTGATGACAAGAAACCCCGTCGTTTGCCCGCGGCAGGTGGTGAGCAACGTCCTCCCAAAAGGTAGCGCGATGTGGTTCTTTGTTCCGATGGTGTGCGGCGGCGGTTTCTTCTGCGTCCTCGCAGCCGCAATCGGATATGGCCTCGGACACTGGTTGGCCGGACCGGGCAACAAGAGAACCGCGGCTATCTTGGGCGCATGTACTGGTTTTAGCGTAATGGCCATTGTGTCGTGGATAGTAGCGAGCCGTTTTATCGAGCAACTTGGACGGGCGATGAGCCACTGACGGCCGCTTGCATCATGCTGCTACATGCCGTGCCGCCGCTCGGGGTGCGAGAAATGAACCGCCGCGCCTGCCCGCGCGGCGTGAACCCTGTGGTAATTCGCCACAGGGCCTATTTCCGCTTGCTGCGGAACGAGCGCACGTCGCGGTGCGTCTTCGGCTCAGTCTTCAGCCGAAACGCGATCGGCTTGGCGTTCGCCTCTTGGAACTCCGCGAAGGCGTTCGGCTCCAGGTCGACGGTTTCCGGATCGATGGCGCCGAGCGTGTACTGCTCTTCGTCGCAGTCGGGAATTGAGTTCAACACCCACAGACTGCCGATGTCGACGTTGCAGATGTCCGCCTTCGACATTTCCCGCGGTTCGGGCTTCGGTCTGTCGACGAGCACCTGCTCGACGATGACTTGGCAGTTCGCGAACGGCAGACGCTTCAGGTGGTCAGCCAAGTCTAGCGGTTCAGTTTCGTCGCGCTGACTCAATGCGGCGTTCGTCTCGACGAGCAGCCGAAACGGGTCGGCGCCGGTGATGCGTGCCTCGTCGTAGCAATCGGCCATCAGCATCGAATGCTCAGCGAGCAGCTCGTCGACGGCGGCTTGTTGCCGTGCAAGAATCTCAGCCTTGCGGGCTTCGATTTCGAGCATCGTGGGATCGGACGGACGACGAGCGGTCGAAAGAATAGCGGCCATGTCCATGACCCTTCCTCGCCACCGGAGAGGTGGCGGAATAAAGAAGTCCTAGCCCGAGCAACTTCCGAAAAGAGGGCACTACCCCTCTGGTCACGGTCACCCGTTCGCGCAGCAGTTGCCCACTGGCACGACCGAACTTGCTGGGGCTAGGACTCCGAAATAGTGGTTAGTAGTTTTCGACTACAATTTTTCAGACAAAGGGCCGGCTAAACCGAGAGTGTAGTGTTTGCGCCACCGGCGGACGCTTGGCTTTTCGAGCCGTCGCCCATTGTGCGAATTCAAGGCGTTTTTGCAAGCCAAATTCGCCGCATCGCCCCAGAGCCGCTAGCGTCACCCATGGGTGACAGGCCTCAACGGTCACGCCCACCGCTCCAGTTGCGCGAGCAAGCCAATGGCGAGGCCGCTCCGCAAATAAGACCCGCGAGGTGACAGCCGGGTTTTGTTCCCGGACAATCGATCACTTGTAAATGGCTCGGCGTCAATCTTAAATGGGTTTTACCCAATGCGAGATCGTGCCTGGGGCATCCGATGGCCGTGCCCAGTCCAGCACGCCTCAGGAGGGCTACTGGTAGGACCGGCCGTCACAACTCAGCGATGCGACATCCTTGAAGACCATGAACGGTTACAACCACCTCCACCCGTTTTCCCCAGCCGAAGGCGAGCAGTTCCGCGCAGAGATTGCTCAAATCTTGGCCCAGCTCCCCGCCGAGCAATTCATCGCCTTACTAAACGACGTGCGCGAGGCGCAGTTTAACCGGCTGAGCCCGCAATTCATTCGTGCGTGTATCGCGGTGCAGACAGTAGACGAGGGGATGCGAAGGGCCGAATCGCTTTAGAGAAGGAGCCGCTCTAGGCTGCGTCCCTCGCATGCTTCCACAACTCTTTGCTCAAAGAGTACGGCCCGCGAGCCCCTGCGATGAGTTGCTGGCGAAGCTCGCCATGCTTCGGGTGACGCTTCAGAAACACGTCAATAGCGTCCTCTTTTGACACCGTTTCCACCTCGCCAGGTGTGCCGTCGGACGCTCCGACCAGAGAGACGTTTTTAGCTCGCATGTCGCGAAGTTTACTAACCCAAACGTCGAATTCACCACGGGCCATTTGAAGCGGGTAAGCGGATTTCATTGATACACTCAAGTAAGTGAGAGTTTGGAACAGCATCGACCCTAACACTTCCGGAACACCGAAAGGCAGTCCCAAACGACATCTTTTCAGGAATTCTCCCGCGGCATGGGATTTCAGCAGCGATTGCGCCCCGCATTCCCCCCCAGCCGCTAGCGTCGCCCTTCACGCACTCCACCTCCCGCTGGGGTGAATCCCCTTCGCGACAGGCGGAAATGAACTCGCGTGGCGTTGAGAGCCGCGTTTCTTCGGCGACTTGCAATTAGTAGGTAAGCCGGGGAGATTGACGCAAATAGGCTATCGACATTTAACCCGAGCACTAAATGGGCAACCAAGTCAGGTTCAACTTCCCACTCTATACGCTCACAAAAGGGATTTCGTTAAACGCGCTCTCACCGATTCAAATGAATGGAGCAGACCACCTAGCTATTTTCACTAGCACTGAGTGCGCCAGAAGCTTCCTCGAGTTATCCAAGCTTCAAGGCGTCGGCGTAGCGAGAATCGACACTGCAGATGATGCACGCAAGGTGATCCATAACCTTAATGCCGCTGGCGAACCATTCACGGACTTCCAGCTCTTCGTCGATCCTGTTTCAACTGGTGACGGCGAGTTCATGTCGATGGGCCGCGACGAGTTTTTGAACGCACTCACCATATCGTCGACAACCGGCAAATTGTGACGCAAGCGGGCATCAGAGTGAGGGAGTCATCACAGGTGATTTGCCGAACGGTTGAAATCACAAATTAACACCTTGGGGAAAGAACAACGATGAGAAGAACCAAATACAAACTCTTCCTGTACGCATGCGTCGCAACCGTGCTCGCAACGGCCATTGCCGCACGTGCTGAGGCCAAGCAGCCGAATATCATCTTCATCATGGGAGATGATATCGGCTGGTCGAATATCGGCGTCTATAACCAGGGGATCATGGCTGGGCGGACACCGAACCTTGATCGAATGGCCGCCGAGGGAATCCGATTCACAGACTATTACGCGGAGGCGAGTTGCACGGCAGGCCGCGCTAACTTTATTACTGGCCAATTGCCGATTCGCACCGGCATGACGACTGTCGGACAAGCTGGCTCGCCGATCGGCTTGCCGGCGCAGGCGCCCACGATCGCCACCGCGCTCAAGTCGATGGGCTATGCGACCGGGCAGTTTGGCAAGAATCACCTTGGCGATCTCAACGAGTTCCTCCCCACAGTTCACGGCTTCGACGAGTTCTTCGGCTACCTCTACCATCTCGACGCGATGGAAGACCCCAGCCACCGCAACTATCCGCAAGAATTAAAGGACACGATCGGCCCGCGGAACATGATTCACTCTTGGGCTACCGACAAGGACGATCCGACCGAGCAACCGCGCTGGGGCAAAGTCGGCAAGCAGAAGATCGAAGACGCCGGCGAACTCTATCCCGAGCGGATGGAGACTGTCGACGACGAGATCCTCGGCAATGCGCTAAAGTTTTGCGATAAGGCGCGCGAGGAGAAGAAGCCTTTCTTTTTGTGGCTCAATCCCACCCGAATGCATGTCGTCACCCATCTTTCTGACAAATACGAAAACATGCGGACGGCCGAGAATGGCTGGAGCATTCAAGAGGCGGGGATGGCGCAGCTCGACGACGTCGTCGGAGAAGTGCTGAAGTACCTCAAGGACAACAATCTTGAGGGCGATACGATCATCGTTTTCTCGACCGACAACGGCGCCGAGAATTTCACGTGGCCCGATGGAGGCCAGACGCCGTTCGCCGGTGGCAAGGGAACGGCGCTCGAAGGGGGATTCCGCGTCCCGTGCATCGTGCGCTGGCCTGGCAACGTGCCGGCCGGCAAGATTGAAAACAGTATTTTCTCCGGGCTCGATTGGTTCCCGACGTTCGTCGCCGCGGCCGGCAATGCGAACATTAAGCAGGAACTAGTGGCCGGCAAGAAGCTTGGCGACGCCAACTACAAGGTTCATCTGGATGGCTACAACCAACTCGACTTGATCACCGGCAAAGGCCCTTCGCAACGAAACGAGATCTTCTACTTCACTGAGGGGACGCTCAGCGCGGTGCGCATTAAGGATTTCAAGTATCGCTTCACCGATCAGCCCAGCGGCTGGCTGGGAGCGACCGTGAAAGTCGATTGGCCGATTCTAGTCAACCTCCGCCTCGACCCGTATGAGCGGACCGGCATGTACAACGGCAAAGACACCGGCTCGATTGCCTACTACGATTGGTTCGCTTACGAATTCTGGCGGTTCGTCTTCGTCCAGCAAGAAGTTGCTAAGTACGCCCAGAGCTTCATCGAATTCCCGCCAATGCAGGAAGGCGCCAGCTTCAACATGGAAGCGGTGAAGGCTCAGATTGAGAAGGCGATTCAATCGCGGAATTAGCCAATTGATGACCCTCAGCCCCGCCACGGCCCGCAACTTCCGTGGCGGGGCTAACATTTTCAACTGTCAACGACCCCAAGGTCCAAAGGTTGGAACGCTGCCTCACTGGTCCCCTGCAGACTCGTCGATCTGCTCCGGTTCTACACATTCTGTACGCTACCGCATCAAGCCCGCCCCCGCGTTTGCACACGGACCAGATTCGCACTCAACGAACCGAGGTCTTCGTGGACAAGCCTAGTGACGCATACCCCATCGAATGCATCCAATACACTGCCGGCGGCCTCAATTATGACCTGATAGTCTTCCGCTTAGGCGCCGCCTATTATGCCGCGTGGTATTGTCGACGCTGCCTGACTCGGACCGAAACGGTTACGAATAAAGAGTGGAATGCAGCCAAGGAGGACGCTCAGGACGCTATTGGCGCTCACCACTTCGACAAGCACACAAGGGGAAAACCGCCCTTGGCCTCCAGGAACTGATTCTCCCGCGGGTTATCAACAATCAGCCGGTGGTGCGGTTGCGAGCGATCTCGCCTTGTAGCTGGCGAGAGACGGAGATTACTTAGGCCGCCGACGAAGCGGGGTGGAAGCATCCTCTGAATAAGCAGAGATGAACTTAAGTCGGGCTAGCGGGATCGAGACGATGCCTGAGTTGCGCCAAATACCGGGAACTTTGACCATCACGGAACGATGTTCGTTGCTCCGCGAGACAATCTCGCCTTCGACGCCGCCGGTAGATCGCACCTTGTCGCCAATTTTTATTTTCATGCGGCGCATCCTCCCCCGTCGGAAGGCGAATAGATAGGGCAGGTTTAAGGCGGTAGCTTGCTATGCATGCGAGCCAAGAAGTTATTAGCCCTTCACCAGTCGATCAATGGTATAGTGGCACCCGCACTCGCTGATCTCGCTTGGCAACCTAAGCCGTTACTTCTCGCCACGGCCGATTGATCTTTCATCGCCTGCCAAGTTCAGCACACGCCTCACTGTAGGCAACTCGCATGGCGTTTTCGCCCTGTGTCTCGTGCAATGGCACGGGGCGCTGCTCCGATTGTTCCGGGATCGGTTCGTTTCCTTCTGAAGATCCTCAGCGCCCCGTCAACCGTCGCGCCTGTAAAGCGTGCTACGCCAGCGGACGATGCATGAAGTGCAAAAGCATGGCGACGCGTCCGGGCGGCTACTTGGCTGGGACATACCCCGCTGTGGCGTCCACGCCACACGCTCCAAACCAGCCGGCGGAAGGTTAGCTATCCGCATCCGCCGGCGCGTGAATTGTCAAAGAGCAGCCAGGCTATTCGCCCAACTCGTCAACATCTACTTCCGGCGCCGCCCACCGCGGGTTCGTCGCCCAGGCTGATCGCTTCACCCTTCCAACTCTTCCAGATCCTGCCGCCGCGCCAGCTCACGCAGGATCTGCAGCGACGCCAGCGACCGCAACACCTCGTCGACAGTCACGCCGTTGCAATACTGCTCCAGCGGAAGGCCCTTGTCGCAGTCGTATGCGAACAGCGTGAGGTCGGGCGTTGGGATGTCTTTGAGTCGCGCGAAGACTTCGAACTCGCGCGTTTTGATGAAATGTTCTAATTTGGCGTTCACGGTACGACAGGAATCCCGCCTCCGTTGCGATTCTGCTTCTTGAGTTCCGCAACCATCTGCCGCTGCAGTCTGGTCTGCTCGTCGATCTGTCGGCCGCCGTACATCTGACGGCTGAACCGAGCATCGAACGTCGCTACCGCCTGCATCGCTTCATTTTTGCCAATCTTGTCGTCAATGTTGCCGATTTCGATGCCTTGAAGTTCGAGCAGCTTGCCGCGAAGCTCGTCGGTCAGGTATCCGCGGGCCTGAAGGTCACGCATGCGGATATCGGTCTCTAGCTTGATGAGCGCCTCCTCCTTAGCGATGCCATCTTCCATGGCTTGAAGCTTGCCGCGTGCGATCTCGTCGTCAACCTGTTGCTGCTCAGCGAGGATGTCTTTCGCACGGTCCAAGTGCATCTGCATGCCATTCGCCCAGACTGGTATCCCGGAAGTTGCTGCTTGAGCGTCGAGCATCGCAGTGTTCGCGGCGTTCATGCCCTTCGACACGAGCGATGAGCCAAAAGCACCGATGTCGAAACCGCCGGAGCCAAACGAAACGCCGCTCTGAATCCGTTTCGACACGTCGGGCATCGCCAGCATCATGGCGCCGCCCATCATCAGCGAGTTCGGGCTACCGCCTTTGACTTCCTCTTTGGGCATCAGACTGCTGATATCCGGCAGCCAGCCTTCCGGGACCATCTTCCGGAGCAATGCCAGTTGAGGAAGAAGAAGATCAAAGGCGCCAACCTGCTTGAGAATCTTGGAGTTGGTCGAGTCGATGATTTTGTCGAGCGCGAAGTACGACCCAACCAACGCACCGACGGCAAGGCCGAACGGATTCAGCACGAGGGCCGCGGCACTGAGGGCGCTACCGAAGCCGATCATCGCGAGGCTGGCGACTCCCAAAACGCCGGCGACTTTCAACGTCGTGTCGAAGGACGTTTTGTTCTGCTCAATCCATTCGCCGACGTTGGCTGCAACTTCATTCGTCTTCTCGATGAACTCGACGACGTGCGGCAGCACCGCCGAGCCAATCGCGATTCCCATGTCTTTCATTTGCCCCTGCAATTTTTTGAGCTGATTCGCGAAGCTACCCGACTCGCGAACAGCGGCGCCGACTGCCCCCTGGTCGGTCATCGCCTCCATAATCACGTCGAGGCGGGCAATCGCCTTTTCTTGTTCCGTGACGGCCGTCCAGCTCTTTTTGATGCCTCGCTCCATCAGCTCTTGTTCAAGGGCGGCTTGCCGTGTGTTAACGCCGAACTTGTCGAGCACCTCCGACGACCCCGACAGCGCCGAAATGAATCGCTCCATCGCCTCTTCGTCCGTGAGATTGTGGAACGCGGCGAAGTCGTGCGACAGCGACTGCATCTTCTCCGTTAGTTCGCGCGCTTCGCCGTTCGCAAAGCCAAGGCCGACGAAGAAACCTTGGAACGCGTTCATGCCGCTGCGGATGTCGCCGGCGCTGCGACCAATGGAGCCTGCCAGCGCGTCCGCGAATTCATTGGCGGCCGTGGTCTGATCGCCGAAGACCGACTTAAACTTGCTCATCTCTTCCTGAGCGTCGGCGGCAAGCTTAGCGGCGCCCAAGAGCGGCGTGATGATCGCGGCGCTGAACTTGAGGCCGGTCGAACCGATCGAAGAGATCGCCTTGCCGGTGTCGCGGATTCCTTGCTGAACCCGCTTCAAATTCTTCTCGACGTCGCCGGTGAGTAGCGATAACTCGATGACCGCTTTGCCGAAACGCAACGCTCTTGCTGACGCCATAACTACTCCTTTGTCTTAAAACCCGCCAACCGCCCTCTTGTACGGCCGGCGGGCTGCTGCGTCACACGACGCCGCATGGGTGTTCGTCGTCGATCTCCGCCATCAGCCGCTCCACATCGGCCTCGTACTGCTCAACAAGCCACTGCAGCGGCGGCAGTGCGTCGATCGCCTCCATTGGCTCCTCACGCATGCGCAACGCCTCTTCCAGCAACTGCGGCAGATAATCCTGCGAAGCGAAGTCGCAATAGCCACTGTGGAGCAACCGAAGGTGAGGCAGGCTGTAGCCGCGAAACGCAGCACGGACGTAGAGATGGCACGTTCGCCGAATCCACTTCCAATCGTGCCCCTCGTCGTTCGCCGGCTTGGCGAGGTTTACTGGATTGAGGCTGTAGCGGACGACGGCGTCCTGCAACTCGGCAATTGCCGACGCCACTCGCGGGGTACGCTCGCCTGGCATCCGCAGCGGAAACGCCAAGTGCCCAAGCTCGTGCACTTCGACCCCAAGAACAGCTCGCTCGAATTGCCCCGGGTAAGCATGTCGGCGTAGCCAGGTCAGGTTCAGGAAGATCGCCGGCCCCGGTCCCCGCCAGTCGGCGCCGAGATATCGCGGCAGCAATTCGGAGACGTTCGCCGCCTGGGCCGCCCAACCAACAAGCTCGTCGTGCGTGTACGCCGATTCGTTATTGAGCGCATCGGAATCGAGAATGTAGTAAGTCGTGCCCTGAAGCTCAGGGATCACCTGATCGGCGAACCGGCGGCACTTCTCAAGCATGGCTGCGTTGTTCATGGTGATCACCACTGGTACTGCTTATCGCGGATCTCGTCGATTTCCTGCCGGTACGTCGCTGCCTGGTCATCCAACTGATCGACGACCGCGTGTGCACGCAGCACGCGACGCTTGAATTCGGCGCAAGGATCAGAGTCGGGAACTTCCGTTGGCAACGGCAGGGAGTTGGCGTTCCGGTCGTACCACAGCTTTTCGAGCTTCTCGTCGGAGTGCTGCCGCAAGACGGCCTGCTGAATGTGCAGGTTGCGGACGGCGTCGCTTTGCTCCCGGCGATTCGACTCGAGATAAATTGCGAGCGATCGCGCCCGGCCGTTCAGTGATTCGTCGCTGCAGTCTTTGACCAACCGCGGCTCGATGCCGTTGAGCTCCGTCAACTGAGCGATCAACTGGTCGCGGAACGGAGCAAGGCGCCATGCTTCTTGGGTATGGGCAGCTTGCGCCGCCACCAGTCTCTCGTTGTTCGCCGCGATCTCGGCGTCGATCCCGGCCAACTCCCGACGAACTTCCGGAAGCGTATCGAAACGCTCCCGTTCCTTCGCCCGTTCCTGCCGTTTGCGGATGAGTTGTGCGAAGTCGCCAGGATCGCGGCTCGCCTTAAGGCACGCTAACTCGATCTCGTCGGCAGCAACCTGCTCACCGGCAAGCACCCAGTCGGCCAGGCGGTGATACTCTTCGAGTCGCTGCTCTTTGAGGCCGCTCAGACTGTCCAAAACGTCGTTCATCGTCGTTAGTCTCCGGTTAGTTGTTCAGAAAATGCGATTACACCGACAGGCTCGGGCGACTGACACGCTGCATTTCGCTAACGTCGTGATCAAAGTCCCCCAGCGACTTGCCGAGGACTTCCAGGAGATCAGCGGCGTACTCAAAGTTGGCGTCTTGCCCATCGGCGACGGCACACACGAGTTCGGTGTATCGAGCCTCAAGTCGCTGACGGGCATCGGCCATCTCTTGAGTATGTTGCTCCCGTCTTTCAAGCTCTTCCGCCGTCTCTTCCGCCCGCTGTTCGATCTCCATCCAATCGCTAGTGGCTCGGCGCTTTCCCGGACTTGAAACATCGGCGCGAACGCTCGAGCCGATCGTCACATTCGCTTCGACGCACCAGTTGCCGGAGGCATCGGCTTTGGTCGTCGCGATAACCTCGCCCTGTCGATCGACGACGTTCACTTCGGCGTTGCCGCGGCACGTGCCAAAGATGTTCTGAAGTTGGTTCATGGTTTCCTCGGAATTGAGTTGCGTGTGACCGAATTATCTCAAGTGCGATTCGATTCGTCGAAGGAGCTCTGTACGTTGTTAAGTACAGACTCGGAAGTTTTCCTGCGGCGCGCGACGTACTGCTGCGGCACGAAGATCTTGTTGTTCGCAGGCTTGGCGCGGCAGCGATCGCAGCAGAGATACTTCACTCGAAGCGAGCCAACGTCGCGACCGGCGTAGACGATGAGCCGTCCACCGTTGCATTCCGGGCACGGGTCGCCGCTGATAGTGGGGCGATCAGCCATCAGTCGGCGCCTCCGGAATGCTCTTGGGTCCTCCCGGACCGTCGCCAGCCAACGTGCCTACCGGAAGAGGTGCACTCTCCAGTAATGTTGCCCTCTCAACACTCAACAGTTCACGAGCGACCCGTTCGCCCTCCGGCGTTAGTCGCAGGTGCGTCGTGTACTTATCGCTCCAGGCTCGTGCGCACCGCATGACGAATCCTCGGTCCTGCAACTGTGCGTAGCAGCGGCTCACCATGGTGGCGAGCGAGGGGTTCATCGGCTCGCCCAGCCACTTCGACGGGTCGGTGGCCACGATGTTCGCCTTCGCGTTCTCGATCGCCTCACGCTCGCGGCAGAGAGCCCAGTTACCATGCTCGTAGCGCGGAACCAGGGACGAGAAGTGGTCCAGGTCTTTTACGATGCCGATCAAGACGGCCTGCTGTCGCTTTGAGAGTGTCATGGGGTGTTGAGTGTTGAGTGTTGAGTGTTCCGGATTTTGTATTATGGTGGCTCTTCCGGTAGGCAGGAGGTCCAAGAGAGCCCGCCAAGGACCCAAATTTTTTTCTCATGGTTTTTGCTGCAAAATTGAACAAATCTCAAAATGAGACTGTTCTGTCGTTTTGGCGGTCGCGGGCTGCCACCTGCTCCAACTCGCTTGCGACGTTAACGGGCACGGCCGTCACGCACCGCAGCCCGAACGATCGCAGCAGCCGCTTGAGGACCAGCCGCAGACGCCGCGTGCCGTCCGGGTCGTCCGCTTGGTGGTTGGCTTCGATCAGCAAATTGAATCGTGGTTTGGTCATCGTGGGGTCTTCGTTTCTGTGGGCTGACGACACCCGAAGTGGCGTCATGCCCTTCTGTCTTCTGATATAAGTCACCTACGGGTGACCAGTGAAATGCTCTGTAGGTGACCAGTGCTGGTAACCTAGGGGTGTCCAGTGCTTGGTCACCTACGGGTGACCAGTGGGGTGAACTCGGTAGACGGACGAACCGCGGTTGATTGCGCCGATCTTCACCCTCGTCAGCAGTCGCTTCTCAATGAGCGACGCAATGGCCTTGAGGGTGTGTTGCTTGCTTGATCCTGTCGCCGCGGCGATTGCCTCGGCGCTCGCTTGGGCCGTTCCGACCCGTGAGTCCACGTAGCGGAACAGCGTCAACCATGTCGTGACTTCGATCCGAGTGAGCTTTGCCATCGTGGTGTCGACGAACGCGTTCAACTCTCCAAACCTCCCCGCCACTAGCGGATTCTTCTTCCATTTGGCGGTGCGCTTCGGCGCCGCCTCGACCGTCGGCGGCATCGTGCCCGGCAACACCCCGCCGTTTCTCATCTGCTCGTAAAGCCGTTGCGCCTCAGGCGACAACGTTCCGTTACTGCTCATCCGCAAACTCCGCGTAGAAGTTTGGCGCCGGGCTAACGAACCGTTGGTACGGCCCCTCGAACTCAAGCTCGATGTCCTCGATTGGCCCGCTACGATTCTTCAGGGCTACCAGCGTCGCCGCTCTCGAGGCGCGGTCGCGAACAAGGGCGTAGACGGCGTCGGACGAATACTCGACTTCTGAGCTTTCCCTGAAAGATGCCAGGCTCACGCTGTCTTTCGTCCAGTCGCCGCCGCCCGACGGTCGGTTGAGGGCGCTGATCGCCACGACGGCGACGTTGTCGCTGGCGATGAGTCGCAGGGCGTCCATCGTCCGGTTGATTTGTGCACGCAGGTCGAGCTTCTCGCCCTCGGCGCCAATCCGCTGCAAGTAGTCGCAGAGCAGCATGTCGGGTGAAAACTCCTGCACTTGCGTCAGCATGCGGCTGATCGTGAACGGGCCGGTAGCGAACCGTGTACGACGCAGGACCGGCCGCAACGCCTCGCAGGCGGCTTCCAGGCCTGCAAGCTGGTTATCGTGGAACGTGCGTCGCTGAATCGCCGTGCAGTCGACGCCAGCCACACGAGCGAGTTGACGCTCGATAATCATCCCGGGCGGCATTTCGACGTTGAGGCAGAAGAACTTCAAGTCAGCTTGGTGCGGCATCCGCATCGCGTCGAACACGCCTTGGAGCATCGCCGCCGTTTTGCCGGAACCGGCTTGGCCGCCCACGGTGATCACGGCGCCGCGCCGTATCGGGACTCGCGACAAGTTGCACGACGACCAGCCGAAGTCGATCGAGGCGGCGACGTCGCGGTTGACGATTGATGCGAACGTCTCGTCGAGGATGGTCTCGCCGGTCACTTCGTTACATTCCAGGCTGCGGCTGTAGGAGTCGAGCTCCGCCTGCAGGTCCATCAGTCCGGCGCGAGGGTCGACGCCGTTACGGAAGTGGCCAGCGGCTTCGTCGGCAATCTGCGCCAACCGCCGTTTGTGGGCCAACCTTTCGATCGTGTGGGCGTACTCGGCGGCGTTTGTCGGCAGAGGACCTGGCCTCGCGACTTCGGTCAAATACTCAGTCAGGTCGATGTTGCTGAATGCACTGCGAATTCGCAGGCGAGGAAGGAGCAGCACGACGTCGGCGGTCGCTCCGCTCCGGTGGATCGTGAAGATCTCGTCCAGCGTCGCGCGGTTGGCTGGGTCCCATGCGAAGTGCGGTCGAAAACTTTTTGGGAGCCGCGAGATTGATTCGGGCCAAGCTAGGAGCGTCTGGATCAACCCACGCTCGGCTTCCATGTCAGCGACGGGGGCGTCGGTCACAGCTCGCCCCCCATGTTCGAAATCAAAGTCGCCAACGTGTCTCGTTCAGCGTTCTCGACCTCCCGCATCCTGTAGTATGAATCGAAGTCGATGTGCCGCCGAATGCAGTCGTCGCAGATTTGGCAAAGCGTTTCCGGGTCGATGGCGTCTACCTCGACGCTCTCGCCTTCGAACCCCTTGCTCCGCGAATCGGTTTTCTTGGTGGGCCGCGTCGGGAGACTGAGTTCGGCGATCTGCGCTTCGGTTACGCCAACCCGTTCGAAGTGCAGGTCGGCGTCCGGCGCCATCTCGCGGATCTGCTTCTCGACGCACCTGTCAATGTCGACGCCGGAAGGATCGCGATCACCGAAGTAGTACAAAAACGCCGGCTTGCCCTGCGCTGCGATCGCTTCCGCCGCCTCGTGCAAGTAGCTGATGCTGGGGTAACCCCGCGTCACCATCAGCGGAACGTCCCACTTCCTCGTTACCTCCCACAGCACGCCGGCGAGGGCGTCTTTCTCCAACCAGATTTCAACGTAGGCGGGCTGCTCGTCCCAGATGGCACGACGGTAGGTGCGCTGCGTGTTCTCCAGCATTTGCTCCAGACCCGAGAACGTCGTCGGCTTCCTTTGCCACCGAGTGTTGTCGCTGAGCTTGTGGTATGGGATCGTGCCGTCGCGCCGCATGTCGGCCAGCAGCCGGCAAACGGTGCCCTTGTACTCCTGCTCCGTTTTGTCGACGACGCCGCGGCCCACTGCCTGATAAAAACACTGGCGAACCGTCAAGCTGGTGTACTCGTCGACGATCTCTTCCAGGGCATCGCGGATCGCCGCCATGTCCGACTTCGATCTTCGCGGACGCCTTGTAGGACTTGCCCCATAAGTTGCGTTCATGCTGCCACCGCCTGCGACATGACGCTGCTGATCGCCGGTACAAACTCGTCGGCAAGATGGTAGGCGACGCCGAAGTATTCGTGGGCACGACCTTCGAAGGATTCGACGTCGATCAGGTCGGCGGCCTCGCAAGGGAGAAGTTTGCTACCCGCGCCGACAGCGAGGACGGCGTAGAGTTGCTGCTGCTCCAGCATCAGTCCCGTAATTCGGACGGGCGTGTAGTCGACGTCGGGGAAGTCGCGTAACATGGGGATGTCTCCAGAATTTGGCCGCGCTCCCCGCTGAGATTTGCCGTCATGGCGGGGGCCGGCCTTTTTTTGGTTAGGCCGGGACGGCAGACGCTTTGATGACGCGAATCAACTCACGCCCATCAATCCAGGTCTTGCGACCGCAGCGATGGGTGACGAGTCCGTGTTTGCGTCTGGCCGCTCTAATGGCAGCCGTGCCCCAGCCGAGCGGCTTGAGGGCGGCGAGGTCATACATCTGACCTTCGACGATGACGTTGCCCGTGGCGACAGCACTGTTGGGCATTGCAAAAGCTCCGTAGCTTGGAGTTTGAATCTGACTCGCAACGGCTGCGAATCACTCAGCTACGGGCATTAAAACAACGCAGAATCGCCTGAAAAAGCCGTCGATTTCAGATTGGTTCGCAACCGTTCGCGACAGTTCGCAACCGTTCGCGAAATCGTCAAAAAAAGTTGGCGGCTAGCCCTGGTTTCTCGTCTGAAACAGGGTTTTGTCCACGACAAACTTCTTGCCGCATCGCTCGAACTGATAACCGGAGTCCTTGAGCCACTTTGACGGGTTGGTGTGCTCTACGCCGTGGGCGACGGCTATCTCTCCAGCAGTCATCGGCGAGGAACGCTTGTCCGATGCAATGGTCCCGTCTGGCACTTCATTACCGACCAGCCGCCGCCGTACTTCGCCTACCAAGTCACGAGCAGGGGCCGCCCCGCTGGCGTTGACTTCGATATCCCGGCCCATCATGCCGAGCATGAACATCGTCAGCCAGATATCGTCCCACTCCTTGCCATCCATCGCAGTCCACAAGCGAGGGTCGGCCCAGATCTCTGTGAGCTCAGTCGGCGGGTCGGTCGCCCGCGCCAATTCGCCGATTTGCTGGATCATCTCCCGCAACTCGGTCCTGGCATCATCTGCCATTGAGAAGTTCTCCATTGTTCCAGCCTGCCCACTCGCGGCCGGCGAATGGAGACGCCTTGCCGCGAGCGAGCAACGGGGTTAATTAGGCCCCTGGCTGGTGTGCTAATTACTCGTCACGCGTTAATTCCCAACCTGACTCCGTCGAAGCTACCGTCTTATTGGCGCCGGTGAACCGATTGACTTGGAGCAGTATTTCGTGGGTTTCCTCCCGCGCAGTACCGTTTGCCTCTGAGACCCAAGTCTTCTGCAGCGTCTTGTACGTGTACGGCGTCGGCCACACGAACACGAACAACAGCAGCAAAGCGACGCCAAACCACGACCGGTGACCGAACCGACGAAACATTGCAAACCCTCAGACTGCCAGCTGGCTATTCGAGTGGGTACATTCGAAAACATGTACCCAGTTTTGATGTCCAGCACCTAATTATGGGTCTGTTCATCGGTTCAGGCAACTATCACGAATCCCCGGTTCGGAGCGTGTTCGCATGGTGTCGGAATCCTGAGTAAGGATTGCAAATCCGACATCGTGAGTTCGACTCTCACCGGCGCCTCTCATAAAAAAAGGAGTTACGTCCAACGGACGTAACTCCTTTTTTCGTTTTTGCGTCGTTGGTGGGTTTACGACCTTCAACGTCGCGCGGCGCATGCTAGCAGCCCCGGGCTCCGCCCGGGGGTAGGCGACCATTCCGGTAGACGTCGTCCTGCGTGGTGCTACCCCCGGGTGGAGCCCGGGGCTAAAGAAGCGCTGCGACGTACTGCACGGCGGCAGTAGGCTGCCCAAGCTCCGCATGCAGCGAGGCAGAGCCACCAGGCTTGCGGCTCGGGGACGGCCACGGCGGCACATGGGAGCGGGGCTGTGCCGGACGGGCTCGAGACTCGGAACAAGAGTTTCACGCTGTTGTTCGCGAACGTTCGCGTGCCGAATGCCGGAGGATTGGGGATGATAAAATGGACCGGCACTTGCGTCGGCATCGTCCACTCGAAGATGAACTTGCTGCCGGTCTGCGGCGTCGGTTCTACGAAGTTGCTGGCCACCTCGCTGCGAAGTTCCGCCCCCCACAGATCGTTGTTCGACGGGTTGACGTACAAGAACGACGGTGGCTGGGTTTCCAGGGCGAGATTGCCAGACGAGTCGAACCAGTCGGCCCGTCGGCCGGGGTTGGCCACGTCGATCGACACCGATTGTTCGGGGCGAGCGTTCTGCAAAGACAAGCCATAGTAGAAGACGGCGAATACGTCGTCTGGCGGGGCGATGCGTTGGAAAAACTGCCCGTCTGCGAAGTCGACGGCGACGCGAAGCGTGTCTCCGCCGGCGAGCGTCACCGCCGGCAAGGGAATCTCGAGCGACGTCAATACGTGCGGGGGCGATTCCATTTCGACTTCGGGATGCACGACGCTTACTAAGTTGAGCGCGGCGGTGACCTGTAGGTCGATGGTGACGCCGTTAGAAGGCTGCGCTCCTCCAACTATCCAGGCGAGCGCGAGCAACGAGATCGCCAGTTTCATCGCACGCAATTGATCCGTCATCGAGGCGTTCCTATTCCTGATGGATTAACGCAGGGAGCGAGCCGAGCTTCCGCGAGGCTCGCAAACTGGCGGAAAGGCGGCGCTATTGCCGCTAAGATTCCCCAATTAGATTGTTAGGAGCGCGCCGTGTCCATCGCACCGCGTCTTTAGCTTCAGGAGCTTGCTCCGCTGCGTTCGCAGGACGAAAAAAGCCGCTGGTCCCTCTCTCGGGAAAACCAGCGGCTTTTGAGCGATTCAGGTGCTACCGTCGATCTTGCTGCGCCAGCGGGGCGGAAACTGCTTACGCCGTTTCTTCCGTGTCGATCGGCTTCGTAGTGTCGCGATCATGGAACGCCGCGAGGAAGATGACCAGGATGACGGCGGCCATTCCCGCGGGGAGCAGCCAGAATTCTCGCCACTGGAGCATCGTTTCGCGAAGTAAATCGGCGTCGACCCCTTTGCGATCGGCGACCGAGAACATCTGCGTCAGCGATTCGATGAACGTCGTTTTCGATTCTGGCGTAATCGCTTTGATCGCGTTGACAAGTTCCTCGTACTTAGGAACTGCTTGCGTAAATTTTGCTCCGGCAATCCAAAAGCCGAAGAACATGCCGATCCCTTGGGTGAAGAACACAAGCATGCTTTGGGCTTGGCCGCGGATTTCTTTCGGGGCCTTGCTGTCGGTGTACATGAAACCGGTGACGAAGAAGAAGTCGTAGCAGACGCCGTGGAGTAGGACGGCGCCCAGAATCATCCAAATCACTTGATCAGACGCACCGAATGCGAAGAGCAAGTAACGAACGACCCACGCGGCCATGCCGACGACAATCATCCACTTCACGCCCAGGCGACGGAAGAAGAAGGGAACAAGTAGCATGAAAACGATTTCACTCATTTGCCCCAGCGTCATCGTCGAGGCTGGTTCTTTGAAGCCAATCTGACTGAGATAGTTCGCGGTGTTGCCGTAGTAGTAGGCGAGCGGAATGCAGATCAGCGTCGAGCAGAGGATGAACACGAAGAACGGCACGTTCGTGAGCATCTTGAAGGCGTCGAGCATGAGCAGCGAGCGAATATCCATTGGCTTGCCCTTCGCCGGCGCGGGGGTATGCGGCAGCGTGAAGCAGTAGACGCCCAAGATGACGGAGCAGATGGAGGCGAGCTTGAAGATGTTGAAGCTAGACGACCACCCCAGATAGCCGACGGTGAGGCCCGCGACGATCCACCCGATGGTTCCCCACACGCGAATCTTGGGGAACTGCGATTGATCGGCGACGTTGGAGAAGACGATCGTGTTGCCGAGGCCTAGCGTCGGCATGTAGCAGAGCATGTGCCCGCGCAAGATCCATACGAGTGCATCGCCATTTTTCGCGGCGGCGTATTCCGGCGCCATCCAAAGGATGCCGCCGCCAATCACCATGAGCGCGCCCATCACGATCTGAGAAGCGAAAAAGCGATCAGCGATGAGGCCCAGGAAGAGGGGCGCCACGATGGCCGCAATCGGGGCGCTTCCATAGGCCCCGCCTCCGAAGTCTTTCAGGCCGTTCTCCCCTAAGCACTGACCGAGCGTGACGAACCACGCCCCCCAGGTGAAGAACTGGAGGAACATCATGATCGATAAACGAGTGGCGACCAAAGCAACATCCTCTTATGCGGGATGGAGGAGCGAGGCGGCTGCCGCGCTGGCATTTGCGCAAATCCTTTGCGCGCAGATTGCCGGCGCTGCTAGCTAATGGGTAAAAGTGTAATTTGCCCGCCCCGGCGATGTAAGTCGGGGCGAGGGGAGAAATGGCGAATGGCGGAGCCCGAATGACGAATGGTCGGATCTCGCCGTCGCTCGACTTGCCGGTTGAGTTTCGCTAGTCGTCAATGTCTGCCGCTTTTCGTTGCGCAAATTGGTTTGGGGTGAACGCATGTCGCTTCGTTTGGCCATGTGGTCGGGACCGCGGAACATTTCCACGGCGATGATGCGCTCCTGGGGGAGCCGGGCCGACGCCGTGGTGTGCGACGAACCGCTTTACGCCCACTACCTCACGAGGACGGCCGACCGACGGCATCCTGGCTACGACGAAACGCTTGCCAACCATGACGCGGAACTCTTGAGCGTCATCCGCTGGCTCACCGGGCCCATTCCGCAGGAGCGGCCGATTTTCTACCAGAAGCAGATGGCCCACCACCTGCTGCCTGAGGTGGAGTTGGAGTGGATCGACGGGCTCACCAGCGCCTTTCTGATTCGCGATCCGCGCGAGATGCTCACGTCGCTTTTGGAGTTTCTGCCCGATCCCCGCGTCGAAGACACTGGCCTGCCGCAGCAGGCGGCGCTGTTCGAGCGCGTGCGGCAGCGCACGGGGCTGACGCCGCCGGTGCTCGACGCGGCCGACGTGTTGCGGAACCCGCGGCGGATGCTCGCACTGCTCTGCGACGCGGTCGACGTGCCGTTTCGCGAGGAAATGCTCAAGTGGGCGCCGGGGCCGCGCGACACCGACGGCGCTTGGGCGCCATTCTGGTACGCGAAGGTGTACGAGACAACGACATTCGCGCCATACAAGTCGAAGGGCGTCGACGTGCCGGAGCGACTGGCGGGCGTCTTGGCCGAGTGCGAGCGGCTTTATCAGCAACTTTACACGCATCGACTGCGTTGAGTTTTTGGAGTTTCGAGAGCTAACTGTTTTTCAGGATCGCGCCATGCTGCAGAAGTACGACGAACGCAACCGCAACTTGCAAGTGAACGTCAACGGCCGACTGGTTCATCGCGACGAGGCGGGGATCAGTCCGTTTGATTCCGCAGTGCAAGGAGGCGACGCCGTCTGGGAAGGGCTGCGGCTCTACAACGGGCGGATCTTCAAGCTGCGCGCGCATCTCGATCGACTCGTTCACTCGGCCCAGGCGCTGGCGTTCGCGCAGATTCCGTCGCACGAGGAAATCATCGCGGAGATTCGCCGCACGCTCGCCGCGAACCAGATGCAGGACGGCGTGCACATTCGTCTGACGCTGACGCGAGGCGTGAAAATTACCAGCGGGATGGATGTCCGGCTGAACCAAGCTGGGCCGACGCTCATTGTGCTCGCTGAGTTCAAGCTGCCAGTCTACGACCAGTCGGGGATTCGGCTGATCACGTCGGGCTATCGCCGGCCGGGGCCCGATGTGCTCGATCCGAAGATTCACCACAACAATTTGCTGAACTCGATTCTCGCGAAGATCCAGGCGAACGCCGCCGGCGCCGACGATGCGTTGATGCTTGATGGCCGCGGCTTCATCGCCGAGACGAATGCAACGCACATTTTCTTCGTCGCGGATGGAGTCGTGCAGACGCCGACGACCGCGGCCTGCCCCGAAGGGATTACACGGTCGGTGGTGCTGCAATTGTGCGCTGAGCACGGCATCACGTATCGCGCGGGCGATTTCAGCCTAGCGGAACTCTACCGGGCGGACGAAGCCTTCTGCACCGGCACGATGGGCGAGCTGACGCCGGTTCTCGAAGTCGATGGCCGCGCGATTGGCCGATCGAACGAGCGGCCGGTGCTCGCGAAATTGCAGCAGTTGTTCCGCGAACTGACGGCGACGACGGGCGAAGTCGTCGTCTGAGGAACGCCAAGCCAGCTGTCGAGCCTAGCCCGGGGCTGCAATCGATGCCGCTAGCGTTGCTTGAACGAGCGCGAATGGCAACCGATCGCAAAGCCAATTGAGCCACAACGACGTGATGCAACGTCGAGCGATGCCAGCTAAAATGCAGCCTCGGAACAGGCATCTCTTCAGCAGGCAGAGGCGGCACATGAGACTTCACAGGAAGACTCGCGCGAAGCTCTTCGCGCTGATCGCGGCAGCTATCGGATCGACATGGTCGGCAACGGCTGACGCGGCGCAGACGACGATCGACATTTTCAAAAACGCCGGCATCCAATTCGGCGGCAACGCCAGTTGGAACGCGCAACCAGGCGTGTCGATTCTCGATAACGGCCGGATCATCGAACGGACAATTACGCTCCCGGAACTCGGTCCGTTCTCGCGCGTCACGACGAATCTGAAACTCACCGCAGGAAGCGACGCCTGGGACCGCGCGGGCAACATTTATGTCTCCACTGCCGCGGGAGATGTGGAACTGCACAAGTTCATTACGGCGTTTGGCGGCACGACGACTCACCAGCAAGACATCACCGCGCTGATTCCCACCTTGCGGAACGGACAACTCAAAATCAGAGCCTTCGTCGATACTTGGGTGCAGGCCGCACGTACCCTCGACTTCAGTTTGACCATAACGGATGAAACGGCGAATCGCGCTCCTATATGGGGCCGGCCGCTGATGAACGACCAAGACTGGCGGGCGGGGGAGTATCCCAACGGGCGGAATTCGATGAGCTTCATCGGCGTGCCGAATTCAGTTGGCAAAGTGATTCTTAACTACCTTCCCTCGGGCCACGCGAGCGACGGCAACGGCGGCGATGAGTTCACGCAGCGGACCCACCGCATCTTCATCGACGGCACTCAAGTCTGGCAGGGCATCCCGTGGCGGACTGACGGGCGTAACTTCCGCAGCGTGAATCCGACCTCGGGCCGCTGGGGCGACGTCTGGTCATCGGACCTCGATCGCGCCGGTTGGATTCCTGGCGACGACGTCGATCCGATTCAGGTCGACGTTACCCAGTACCTGACCCCTGGAAAGCGGCATACCGTCGAGTATCAGATCGACGGCATTCGTCCCGGCGATAATAGCGGCTATGGTTACTGGCGTGCGTCGAGTTACGTGACCGCCTATGCGGCGAGCGCGGGGCCGGCCGATTTCGACTACAACGGCGTCGTCGACGGGGCGGACTTCCTGATCTGGCAGCGCAACAGCGGGCTCAGCGGCCAAGTGAACAACGGCGCCGGCGATGCCAACGGCGATGGTTTCGTCAACGGGCGAGATCTCGTCTCGTGGCGAACGGCGTTTGGAACGCGGTTTGGAAGCGCGGTTCCGGCGAGCGTGCCGGAGCCTGCAGGATGCGGAGCCATGCTGTTTGCGTTGACGACGCTGGCAGGCTCGCGCCGCGGGCGCTCGTCGCAGGCTTGATTGCTCTCGATTGGCGCGTCGTGAAACACGCGTTGAACAACGCTGAGCCGTTGTGCAACGCCGAGCATCGTCGAGGTCGAAATGGATTCATCCGCCGTCGCGTTGCATTGGTTGGAAGCAACGCAGCTATCGTTTCAATACCACAAGTCGCTGGCCGACCGGGCCATCGTGCAAGTGAGCGACGAGGCGCTCCACCGCACGCTCGACGCCGAGACAAACTCGATCGCTCTGATTGTGCAGCACCTGTCGGGGAATCTCGCGTCGCGCTGGACCGACTTCCTAACGAGCGACGGCGAAAAGCCGTGGCGGAACCGCGACCGAGAGTTTGTCGATGCGAACGTCGGACGCGCAGAACTGCTTGCCGGGTGGGACGCGGCTTGGAACCAACTGTTCACGACGTTGGCGGCGCTCTCGCCGACCGATTTGGAGCGAACAGTCGCTGTTCGAGGCGAGCCCCACTCCGTGCCGCTGGCGATTCAGCGGTCGCTGGCGCATGCCTCGTACCATGTGGGGCAAATTGTGATCCTAGCGCGGCACTGGGCGGGCGAGCAGTGGACGACGCTCACCATCCCCCGCGGGGGATCGGCGGCATATAACGCGCAGTCGTGGGGAGGTGTGCGTCCCTCTTAGCCCCGGGCTCCGCCCGGGGGTAGCACAACGCGCGACGTAGCCTACTAGAGTGGTAGCCGACCCCCGGGCGGAGCCCGGGGCTAGTCAATACAGGCGCCGAGCCGTGGCGACTACTTGGCTGCGGCTTGTTCCGCGGGCTTCGCTTCGGCCGCAGGCGCGGCTTCCGCAGCCGGCGCTGGAGCGGCCGCTTCTGCTGCCGGCGGCGTCGCCTCGGCGACCGGCGGCGCTTCGAGCGCCTTCAGTTGGTCGTCGACTTCTTTCAGCTTCGCTTCGGCCGCCGTCTTCTCGGCGTTGGCTGCTTCAAGCGTCTTCTGGGCTTCGGTCGCCTTGGCGGTCGATTCCTCGACCGACTTCTTGGCGGTTTCGAGTTCCTTCGTCAGACGCGCCTTGACGACGCCGGGGTGATCCCAGCCGAGGTTCACTTCGAGGCCGGGCGCGGCCGTCTGCATCGCCATCGCGGGATCGTAGCCAACCTTTGTTTGCCACAGGTACAGCTTCCGCAGCCGCTTGGCGGCCTTCAGGTGCTCGAGCCCCGCGTCGGTAACGCCGGTGGCGTAGAGGTTGAGGTACTCAACCCGCGGCAATGCCGCGATCGCGGCGAGGCTCGCGTCGTCGACGCTAGACTTTTCGAGATGGAGGCGATTGAGGTTCTTCAGCGCCGCCACTTGTCCCCAGCCGGCGCCGGTCGCTTGGGCGCCGCTCAGGTCGAGCCACACCACTTGGTCGGCAACGCCTGCGAGGGAGGCGAGGGCCGCGTCGCCTGCAGGGGAATCGGAACGGGCAAAGCTAACTTGCAGCAGCGGACTCTCGCCGTAGAGCGGCATTACGCTGCCGCCGGCTTGCTTCACCTTCTCGATCGCCTCAGCCGGCGCGGCCGTCACCTTGGCAAGTTCCGCTTCGTCAGCAGCCTTCAGCGCCGCCTCCGCCGCCTTGGCTTCCTCGGCCGCCTTCTGCTTCGCGGCTTCGTCAGCAGCCATCGGGGCGTCCGCAGGAGCGGGGGCTGGCGTCGCCGCGGCGGCCACGGCCAGGACGGCGCCTTGCTCGATCCACTTCTTGATCAGCGCGACCTCGGCTTCGGGGAGCGGATCGGGGCCCTTGGGCATCCGCTTCTTGTCGTCGGCCGGCAGGACGAGCCGTTGATACAGTTCGCTTTCATCCGGCTTGCCGGCGACGAGCAGATGGTCCTTCTCGCCAAAGGCGTTGATCTGGTCGGCCGAGTCAAGCCGCAGCTTCGCGGCTGCCTTCTTCTCCCCATGACAGCCGGCGCACTTGGCGACCAGAATCGGCTGAATCTGCGTGGCGAAGTCGATCTTGTCGTCGCCGCGGGCGGCGGGGAGTGACAGGAGGCCAAGCAGGAAGCAAACGCGCAAGCGAACGGGGCGACGCATGATGGACGGCTCCGGGGCGAATCGAAGGCGAGTGAACGGCCGGTGCGAGGCAGTTATCTAAAAGTTACCTCGGAAAAGAGGCCGCTTGAGGCATGGACCGATTGTAATCGCCCCGCGACGGCGAAAACACCCGCCGGCAGCCCTCCATTGCCGGCAAACCGGGCCGCTGATAAACTAGCCGGACTACACGCCGCCCGGCATTCCGTGCTGGGCCGTCCTTCGCTAGCTGGATCTGCGAGCCGGCCGGTCGAGGGATTTCTAGAAAAGTTCGGGCCGTAGCGCAGGCTGGTAGCGCGTTTGACTGGGGGTCAAAAGGTCGCAGGTTCGAATCCTGTCGGCCCGACTTGATGGGGGAATCACGGGACACCGTGATTCCCCTATTTTTATAGGCTCAAACGCACTTGAGACGTGTTTCAACACGTCGCCAAAAGCGGACCGGAACGTAGCCTAATACCCCCAGTGCAGTAAATCCGACAGTAAATAATCGGGGTCGCCTCCAATGACCTATGTTTCCACTGGAGGTTACTGCTATGGGAAGACGACGAAAAGGGCCTTGGCGGCGGGGCGGAAAAGGGCCGTGGTACACGACCATCGGGCGTGAAAATGTCCGGGTAGCCGATCCCGACGCTTCATACGATTCGGCGTTCCAGAAGTACGTCGAGATACTGTCAGAGCGGGGGGACGTTCCCGCCGAGCAACTGACCGTTAAGAACCTGTTCCGGCGGTTCCTGGAGTGGACGGAAGCTAACCGTTCCGAGGGAACCCATGCGTTCTACAAACGCTATCTGGAATCCTTCCAGGTTCACGTTGGCGGTAAGCGGGTTACTTCCCTCCACCCCAGAGACGTAGAGCGGTGGATTGAACTCAAATTCTCCCATTGTTCGTCGACCACGAAAAGCGACCTAATGAAGGCCGTGGCCCGTGCGATCCACTGGGGTATGCAGAAACGGTATATCAAAGGGAACCCATTGCTGGGGATGGATAAGCCAGCCCGCAAGCCCCGCGAACTGGTGCTGACGCCAGAGCAGTTCAAACAGGTAATGTCTCACGTTACCGATCAGGAGTTCCGGGACTACCTGAACTTCCTGTGGCTGACCGGCTGTCGGGCAATGGAAATCAGGATCATCGAACGTCGTCACGTTGATGGCGGAACGATTACCCTCCCTGCCTCTGAGGCCAAGGGCAAGAAGCACGTTCGGGTCATCTACTTGAACGACGCTGGTAAGAAGATCATCAACCGGCTGATTAAAGTGAACCCGAATGGCCCACTGTTCCGCAATCTGGGGGGCATCCCCTGGAATGCCAACAGTGTCCGTTGTCGCTTCCGGTTACTCAAAGACAAGTGTGAGATACCGGCACTGTGTGCGACGACACTACGGCACAGTTGGGCGACCAATGCCCTCAAGAGCGGAATGGACTCGACTACCGCCAGTATCCTGATGGGGCATCAAGACCCCGCCACCCTGATTAGGAACTACCAGCATCTAACCAAGGATCAGCAGTACCTAAAAGACGCTGTGAAGTCGCTGCCGATTATCTTGCCTGGAGTTGGCGATACTCCGCTAACTGGTCAGGCGTGATAGTGATTCGGGTTCCGATGCGGTTGTGCGATAGATCGCCTTCCGCACAGAGTTTATAGACAGTCTCTTTCGACACCCCTAGTAGGCCAGCAGCCTGAGCAACGCTCATCGCTGCCCCGTCTACTGGGGGTGTTGGCGTTTCCAGGGCAGCTAGGCAGCGACGTAGTTGATTGGCCGCTGTTAGCGGAGTTTTCCCTAGCTCCGAATCGGGCAGGCTCAGAGCGAAGTCATGCAGCCCTAGTAAGTATGCGTAGGCTTTCGCAGTGGCCACTACGTCGGCATACGCCGGCGTAGGCGGCTCGCCGATATGCGGTTCGATCTCTTGAATTTGAGCGTTGAGCCAGCGTTTGAATTCTGTAGGCGTCATGCCCAAGTCTACTACTCGCAGTCCCTCACACCCCCGATTCATTGGCACGATTTACCCTCCCACCGGGGTGTAGGGTTCTGGGTTCTAAAACCGCATCGGTCTGAGTTCATACGGCACGGGGGCGGCTATTATCCGTCACAATCCTCATCACCCCTACAATCACCCTCCCACCCCTTCCTGTCTGCGAACAACCCCACCATCCGGTAAATACGATACATCTATCACTTTTCCACCACGGGACGTTTGACCCATTGATTCCGATCTAACAACACCCAAACAGGGCCGATTCACGGGCGTTGTAGTTTTTCTAAAAATCGGGCGGGCCATTGATTCACACAACCACAAAAACAACAAACCAATAACCACACACTCACCTGATTCACCATCTACCTACACCACGAATCACAACTGACCCACAAACCCAACAATTCCACACCCCCATTAAGGCCCTATGGCCTCTCAGGAATCAGGGACTCAGGAACAGTCACCATTACCCCATGCCTCAGGCTGTCACTGAGGCAGTAAGTGCCATAGCCCATATATCGACTAACAATGAACCGCCAAGGTCTCGACCTTGGCAGGAACCACCTAACCATCGGACTCTACAGAACATGACACGGTTGATACTGTGGCAGGTCAGTGATGTTGCCGGCTAACTCCTGGACTGACTCAGTCACCTACTGACTTAGTATCGGTAGAGAATTTGATTCGGTGGTTTCCGTCCGATGCTCCCACTGCCTCATCTCTTCCCATGACAGTGATGAGGGCCGTTGATACATAGGGCCTGTGTGCGTCCGTGTGATTGAGTAATGATTCCGGGTCATTCTGCCTCAGTCACTACTGAGGCACGCGGCACAGAGCGTTGTGGGGACTCTGTGGGGACAATACGGTGGCAAAGCGTAGAAATGGACTAAGTGCAAAATTGGAATCACCGCAGCCGGTAGCTGCGAAGTCGCCCATGCCGTAGACCCCCCACCCCTATTTCGTAGTTTCTTATCCATTACAAGTTGAATCGAACATTTCATCATGTAAAATTGAGGTATCACCCTTGGAGATACCGCCGTGAAGATCATCGCTTACTATCGAGTGTCGACCCGCAAACAGGAAGCAAGTGGCCTTGGACTTGAAGGCCAACAGTTCGCTGTCGCTAACTTCGCTAAGGCCAACGGCGGTGAGATAGTGGCGACGTTCACGGAAATCGAATCAGGAAAAGTGTCAAGCCGGCCAGAGATTGCGAAGGCCATCACCGAAGCTAAGCGGCTTGGGGCTCGACTGGTTATCGCCAAATTGGATCGACTCGCCCGAAACGTCCATTTCGTCTCAGGACTCATGGAATCTGGAGTGGAGTTCACTGCCTGCGACTCGCCCCATGCGTCACGGCTCACTTTGCACGTCTTGGCCAGCGTTGCCGAGAATGAGGCCCGATCCATCAGCGACCGCACTAAGGCCGCTCTGGCTGCCCTCAAGGCCCGTGGCGTGCGTCTTGGGAGCCCTGTGGCCGCAGCGACCGCTCCTGAGGCCGCTAAGGCCAATGCCAGGAAGGCGGCTGCCTTCGCCGAGACTATCCGGCCCCTTGCCCAGAGGAAGCGGGAGGCGGGGAAGTCACTCCAGGAGATTGCCGACTACCTCACAGGCCGGGGGCTCCGCACTCGGCGGGGTGGAGCATGGTCGGCCACGGCGGTTATGCGGCTGCTGGCCTAGGGGCGGGCCTTTCGGGACCGTAAAGGCCGAGACTCGCAAACGGCGTGAATTTTCCGAAAAAGTCGTGGAAAACGCGGAAATAAGGGGAGTCTGGGGTTCGTAACTCCTAACAGGGCGGTTCCCCAATGGTTGCCCTCAGAGCCCCAGGAGCCCGCCTCAGGGCCTTCCGAGCGGGATACGGCCTCTGAGAGGCCGGAATCGCTGTGGCCCTTCCTGATAGACGCAGGTGTTTAGTGTACACCTGTACAGATTTGACCTTTTTAGAGCGTGCGGGAAATAAGATCAAACAGCAAAAACGGACATGCGTGAAACGGGGGCTTTTTGCTAATAGGACTCCAATGGTCCTGTTTCAAAAGTTTGACCATCTGTGAATCTGAGTGCTCTTTTTAAGAACTTTTCGAGCCCGATCACACACCCACAAGGTGGCTTATACGCGGCGATGGCTCAAAATCGCTTAAAACCTGGACAGATTTTTGACCATATCCCCGCCTCTTTGACCATTTGGAAAATAAGGTCAAACCCCGAATCTGCGAAATCGCCCCGTTTGAGTGAGGTTCCTGACTGGGAGTTTGATGATATTTTGACGATCTGAGCGATTTTTTGACAATCTGTTCAACAGAGATTTCAGCAGGACAACAGCAGAATACTGCCTATTTCATAGACTATAAGTAACTAATTACTTATTAAAAATAAGAAAAAGAGAGTGTGAATAATAAAGAATGTTAAGGGGTATTGGCGTTTTCACAAGTCGGTTATTCCCAGAGCAATTTCCTTCAATGCTCCGGCCAGTGTGGCCTGATCCAAATGGTCAAACTCAATCTGTAACATTTTGGACGCCGGTCGTGCCGCCTGTAGCGGTTATGACGATTTTCAAAGACAGATATCCCCCCAAATCCGCCCTAAGTCGTTTGACTTTCGGGGTTTATGAGATATACTTAACCATAGCCGGAGAATATATTCCTGATTTCCTGAAAAGGAACCCAGGATGCGAGTCTCTGGGCACTTTAACCCTATAGAGGGTTAAACGTCGACCGTCGGTAAGGTCGCTAAAGAAAACCGCCGACCCAGGAAGGGTCTGGATCGAACCGCAGCCGCAAGGCTGCCCCGCCACTCGGCAATGATTGCTGAGTCAGCTTGGAATGCGGGAACGTAGCGATGCTATGTTCCCAGATTCCTATTCTTTGGTTCATGGCTTCGCTTGGTTTCCCATTCCAAGCTGCGGAGCGTTCTCGTGAACCAAGACAATCAGAGGGCGGCAGGTTATATCACCGACCGACTGGCGTTGCCCAGAGGGCTCGCCGCCCTGTTCGCCTCACTCATCCCCAAGGATTGCACCGACCCAGTTGCATTCCTGTCGTCTGCCGTTGTTCCGAACCCGAAACATGCGGACTTGCTGCCTTGGATCGGCAACCCAGACCAATTGATTCTACGAGCGGCAGTCATCGCCGTTCGCGTGGTGGAGAATATTGGCGGCCCGTTCCGTCTGTCCGCTGACTGGCGGGAGGAAGTAATAGCTACCGCTCTGGCGTCACTCGTCCGGTGCGTGAACACAATCCGTCATGACCATCCTAATATCGCCGCTTGTCTGTATGACTCAATTGACCACGACGTTCGGCTGCGAATCAACCGTCTTAGGTCCGAGTTCGAGGTTCCGGCGTATCGTAAGACTCCCCGTATCTACGCGGAGCCACACGAACGGCACACTGTGGCGTCAATCTACGCGGCATTCTACGGGGCCGTGCGTGGTGACCTACAGCGGGCGATTCTTGAACTCCGCTGGAAGTATGACGGCGGCGTGAGACTCGGCCTCTCAGCGTACTGTGAGGATATCGCCCGCGAACTCGGCATTCCGGTTCCCGCAGTGGTCGAGGAACTCGAACTACTTCAACGCCGGTTCCTGAAACAAGTCAACGAAATGCGTCGGTCCCGGAACAACAGAGAATACCCGGCCCTTAAGGCGGTTCCGATCCACCGTATCTACAGACCGCATCCGTCGATGCGGCCCTATGAAGTTATCCACGAACCAATCCCGTTGGTCGAGTTTGAAGAACAGGAGGTAGCAGCATGATCCAAAACAAGGAAGAACTCATCGCCCAGGCCTTGAATATTCTCAAGAGCGAAAAGGGCTCAACGATCAATTCGATTGCCCACCGCATTGTAAAGCCAGACGGCCAGCCCGTGCCGGCGATGACGCTCTACCGCTGGCTTGCAGGTAAGGATAAGCCGAAAACGCCGCAACGGAAATCAAACATCGATATCGATATTTGCATTTCAAAAGGACTCACTGACGCGGCTACGGCAGAAGTCACTGGCTACAGCGTTCGGACTGTTCAGAAATACGCTTCACCTGAGGCAAAGACAGCCCGCCGGCAGGTTAGAGCCCGCCACAAAGCGTTCGTTCTGAGACTGTCCAGGAACGGCATGACCGCCCCGCAGATCAGGAACGAAATTGACCTGCCTATCACAACAATTCGCAACTGGATTCATCAGGCCAAGTCGGCCTAACTTTTCATCACTTATCTGGAGTACAGCAATGACGAGAGAACAAAAGGTTGAGGAAGCAAAACGACTCAGAGCCACGGGGCTGACATATCACGCCATCGGCGGGACGTTCGGCGTGACCACAACAACAGCCCGTCGCTGGTGCAACCCTGAGTTAATGGAACGTGACCGCGAGCTAACCCGCCAATACTTCCGCAACCCAATCAATAAGGAACGCCAGCGAGAGCGTCAGCGTAAGTACCAGCAGACAGCGGAGTGCAAAGAGTACCAGCGGCAATATTTTCAGGCCAACAAAGAGAGAATCTACAAGTACCGTGCCAGTCGCGTAGACCCTGAAATTATTGCACGCCGCGAACAACGCCAAAAGGTATGGCAACGAGTCTACGCTGAATGGATGGCGTCCAAGCAACGGGAGGCCCGCGATGCCTAAGAAACAAATCGCTATCGGGTGGTCACGTTGCAAGAACGAACCGGAGAAATGGGTTCCGTTTTATGACAAAGAGAACCCCCTAGCTGAGACTCACCCTTGGCCATTCCGGGTCACGGACGATGTTTGGGATTTGGTGACCTACGAAAACTATGTCTTCAAAGGGAAGCAATCGCACGGCGTGATGGATCACGGAAGGTTCTGCGAATTGTGTGGCCATACAGGATTGGTTGACCAATTTGAAATCGAACCCCTGGAAGAGAACGACACCCCAGGAATCAACCGGACGTTACTGGTTGGAAGCTGCTGTATCCGTTGGATGGATGGCACAGAGATTCGGGCGTTGGTCCGGCAATACACTCGGGATCGTCGAAACCATGCCTTATCACAGCTAGCGGAGAATGAGCAGCGTTCCTATCGGTATGAAGATCGGAACGGCTTCTCACCGCGTCAGATGGTCAAGCTATTCGACTTATTTCGTTCTCGGAAAATCGAATTCGAGCCCTACGACTTCGCCGTCATGCTCAACAGTAATGATGACAAGGTGGAGCTACTACTTGACCTAACTGAGTCTGACGCGGAAGCACTTCCGCTGACGGTCAAGCAACGTGCAAGGCTGTGGCTGTGGCGTGATAACCCGCCGTGGTGCGTTAATGACGAAACAAGGCGGCGGGAGTTGATAGAAACGGAAAAACGTCGCTGCATAGAGCGGGGCATGTATATAGGTGGTAAGCGGCCTGTATCCCAAACCGAACAGCAGTTGATTGCCGCAAGAGCAGAACCTGGATTGGTGTGGCTCCGGCAGCTTGCCGACCATGTCGACGTAAGGGATTCGATTTCACGTTACCGGACTCGCGGTGAGTTCTCACCAAAAGAAATGCTGTTCATAGCCAACGAATTCCGGAAGGCGGGTATCAGATACCGCCCCGTGGACTTCAACGTCTCATTGTTCATGGGGCAGATAGTCGCGATGGAGTCTTGGCAGCGGCGGAAGCTATCGAAGTTTCTCAAGCCTGAGCAGCGACGGAAATTAGTGTCGTAAACATCTTAGGAGGGGCCGGGGCGGGTGTTTGTTCTCCGCCTGTCCCGGTCTCTCCATCTTTTCTACAGGAACAACTATGACAGAAAATCTTCTCACCTTGGACGACATGGCAGACCTACTCGGCATTTCGCAAGAGGAAGTCTTGATTGCGTGGGCCGATGGCGACATTCCCCCACCGATTGAAAATGACGGCCAAGTTTATTGGGCATCGTCTGATTTCGACAACGAATAAACGAGAGTATCGAGCCCCTAAGCGGCCCGAATAACCTCGCTCCAGTCCTAACGGACTATCTGCCGCCCTCTGCGGCTACTGCTGAACCTCTTATCTCTTCACGCCCCGCCACTTTTCTCCCAGGGAGCGATATGGATGCGACTCACCATAAATCAGCTTGCTCACCGTCTAGGCATTACAGCCGACGACGCCCGGCGGCTTGCTTGTTACGGCAAGATCGAACCGCCAAGTAAGGATGACGACGGCACAAATCGACACGATGCCGACTCTCCGAAACTCAAAGAATTACTTTCACTCACCCCCGCCGAACTCACGGCTCGGGGAATTATCAACACTTCTCTTCTATTCAAAAAGGAAAACTAACAATGTTTCTCACTACAGTATCTGCCGGCAACGGCAAACGCGGCATTAAGAACATGGTAAGCGGTGAAATCGTCGCGACCTATGACACCGGTAATCTGTTGAGTCGGCAAACTGCCGAAGCGGCTGCCAAGGCCGCATGGGGCACGATGATTACAAATCTCGTTGGTGCCGGCCATATCGTCGCTGGCCGCGAATATCCGCTGCCCACTTTGCAAAAGGCGTATGCCGCCTACATCGACTAAGGAACGCCAATGCCGGACTCGTTGTTCGGCGGCGGAACTTTGACCACACCATCGGCCGATGGTGTGGGCTCGCCCCGTGCCAGGGCGAATCCATTGACCCATTGGCAAGGAGGCCAATGGCTCGGTGGTTTATTTATTCAGGAGACAACTATGACTGATAACGAAAGACTTGAGCAGCTTCGCAGCGATCCTTTTGTACTCGCAATCGTGAAGGCCCTGCCTCTCGCCGCGAATGAACAAATCAAACAGGCCACGATGAAAGTCGCCTTGGCCCACCTTGCAGCTAAGGAGAACAACTAATGCCACGACCAGATAATAGAACCCAAGTCAAAAAAGTTCAGGACGCAAACTGGACCCCCCGAATCTTTGTTCCGCCCGTGCATCCAACCGATCAGAGAATCGCAGAGGTTAAGGCCCAACTTGAAATGGAACAGAACGCCAGACTTCCAGCCGCTCAGCTTGCCATCAAAATTATGGAGCAGCAGCGGCGAAAGGAACTGGAGGCGGAAGACGCTGCCGCTGAGTTCCAGGAACGACAGGCCAAGCATCTAGCCCATCCAGCCATCGCTGGCCCACTAGGGAAACTACGGAAGCTCTACGCCGCATATAAGGATGATGAGTCAATCGACGCTGAGATTCTTGAAGCCACTCGGCAGGCTATCGAGCAAGTCAGCCACCCCGATGGGCTAAAAGAGGAAGGGCAGCGGATGGTCGCGGCGATCACCGGGTATGAGGAAGACCGGCAATCGAAGATCAGGCTGGAAATCAATAATGAAACGGAACTCTTGAAGGCCCGCTTGCAGGCACTTGAAAAATGGAAGACTGACCTATCACCCCCCGCTTCGCAGCGTGTGCCGCTCGACACTTCCAAGCCCTTAGATCAGCAAGCCGCTGACCTGTTGGCGGGCGTGTCCACAACGGCCTTTTCATACTCAGATTTGGAGGCAGTGTTCGAGGCTGGCAGAGAACTGCGGAAGGGCAATGATCGTCCCATTCGGGATGCGATTGCCCTCTTCGGCGAGCCACTACCCCCAGCGGAGTCTGCGTCAGAGGGGGAGGCTGGTGAATAATGCTTGTCACTAACAGAGACAATGACGGCCTATTCAGTGTGGTGAGTGCCGGCGGGATTGTCGTTTGGCGAGCGTCGTATGACTACTCGCTCAAGGCAATCGTCGCTTGTGGTTTCTCCGAAGCGGAAGGCATGGACGCCTTAGCCGCCCCTGCTGACGCTGCGACGTTCCGCAGCACGGCTATGGCGGGCATCGTGTCGGACTTGGAATCCTTACAGGAGCTATCCGAGTCGGTTACGGATAACGCTGCCAAGACGGAAGCCATCAAGGAATCTATCACTCGCCTATCGGGTGAAATTACTCAGGCTAAGGAAGCTGCCGAACGCGAACGATATCGAGCCGACCTAGCTCATCGTATTAGCGTGTGGGAGGCGGACTTGAAGTCCAGGGTATCAGTTGTGTTGAACGATGCTCCGAACTTGGAACCAGCGGCGGCCTATCAACTGTTGCTGAACTCCAGCCCTGGATTAGTTCGGATGAAACAGGAGCTAGAGAAATTAAATGGATAACTTTACCCGCACGGTCAATCGCGGGGAGGGAGCATCGGCATTCGTTCGTCGTCTTAATGTCAAAAACATGACAGACGACGAACGAATCTCGCTGGCAGACGAATTGCTTTCGTTAGATATGCCTATCGACTCCATCCTGCGTGTGACAGGCGTGCTTTTTGAAGTGGAGAAAACTAATGCCAACAATTAGACAAGTTAGAGAGAACCCGAATGGGGCTTATCGTAGGGGAGACGCTGTCACCGTTTTTGTCGACGGTGTTGCAGTGACTTTCATTGCTCGCCGCAATACAACCACTCAGCCGGGAACGTCGGTCGATGACTGGACGCCGAGTGTGGTCAAGGATTCGGCGTTCGATGTAGAGGGTCCGCAAGGCGAGCCCGGTAAAGACGGTGAATCAATCGTCGGACCCAAGGGCTCCGTTGGTCCTAAGGGGGCCGATGGGTCTGGATTCAACTGGCGGGGTTCGTGGCTGCGTCGTGAATACAAACGGAATGACGTAACTGAGCATGACGGCAGTTCCTGGATTTGTGTGGCCGAGTCCACACGATCCGAACCGGCCTCTAGCTCGGAAGCATGGGAACTCATTGCAGCCCGTGGTCAACGTGGCCCTGAGGGTGAGCAAGGCATTGGCGGTCCCCGTGGTCGTCGTGGTGAAGCGGGAGGCGGTGGAGGCGAGCAAGGCCCCCAAGGGCCTCAGGGTCCGAAAGGCGATACTGGAGACACTGGCCCGCAAGGCGAACCGGGTGAGGCCGGGCCGCAAGGTGAGCAGGGTGAACAGGGTATCCAGGGTGAAACCGGCGACACTGGCCCTCAGGGAGATACGGGAGCCACAGGCCCTACAGGGGCCACGGGGCCTACTGGAGCCACAGGAGCCACAGGGTCTAATGGTTTAGATGGGGCATACGGCGGTGCTGTAACTATTCAGTACACGTTTTCGACAACCACCACCGATTCCGACCCCGGTAGCGGCAATCTGCGTCTCAGCAATGCTACGCAGAACATCGCGGGCGTTATCAGAGTCGATCCACTCGACTCAGCCGGCGACAATTGGGCCACTGTCATTGGTGACATGGCGAATATCTTAACTGATGAAACGGGATTCATTCGTCTGGTCAACAAGGCTGACCAGACTAAGTGGCTCCTATTCCTAGTCACGCAGGTCAATCCAGAGTCAGGTTACTACAACGTATTCGGAACTGTATTAGCGTCTAGTGACGCTAATCCGTTCGTCAACGCAGACGCGGTTCTGTTGTGCTACAGCAAGAATGGAGTTCCGGGGGCCGATGGTCCGCCTGGAGCCGACGGAGCCCCAGGCAGCAATGCAACGGTTCCTGATATTCAAGTGTTCGTCACAACGGGCAGCAACACTTGGAACAAGCCAGCAGGGGCCGTCACTGTAGACCGCTACTTGATCGGCGGCGGTGGAGGCGGTGGTTCTGGTCGTTGTGGTGCTACGTCATCGAACAGACCGGGTGGAGGCGGCGGCGGTGGGGGTGGATACTCTCACGACTCTAATGCTGCCTCTAAATTCGGAAGCTCCGAAACCGTTACTGTGGGAGCCGCTGGAGCCGGTGGAGCGGGTGTAGTTCCTACTAATGATGGCAACGCGGGTTCCGCTGGCGGCAATACTTCTATGACTGCCTCAGGAACCGGTGGAGCTACCCTCACTGCCAATGGCGGTGGAGGCGGCGGAGCCGGAACCGTTAGCGTCGGTGGTGGTGCAGCCGGCGGCGGCGGCACGGGTGCAACCGCCAATGGGGCGAGTGGCGGAGCCGGTACGTTCGGTGCCGTAGCATTCGACGGCGGAGACTCAGCAGGCCGCATGGCTGGCGGCGGGGGCGGTGGAGCCACTGGAATTAACGCCAGTAACACCATTGGCGTCTACGGCGGCTGGGGTGGGAGTTCTGGCGGTAGCCGAACACGACGTAACCTCTCCCTTGCTGCCAACGCTGCGACGGGAGCCCAACCGATCCTCACAGCAGCCGATGGCGGTGACGGCCAGTGCATCATCGCTGGCACTACGCCCGTTGCGTTCGGTGGAGCCGGTGGCGGCGGCGGAGCAACGGCGTTGCAGTTTGCAACGTCGTTTGTTGGCACTGCCTTCGGAGGTCGTGGCGGTCGCTTCGGCGGTGGTGGTGGGGGCGGAGCCGGCTACACGAATAACGTCACTGTCAGCAACGATGGTTTCGCCGGTGGTGACGGCGTGGCCATTATCGTAACTACGTTCTAACACTGTTGACGCGAACGATCTAAGGCACGCTGACTCTGTCAGTTAGATCGTTGGCCGGGTAGGAACCTCACTGGTCAACAGTAATCTGTCGGCGGAGGTTCCTGCCTTTTTAATCATCCGCTTCCGGTGAGCAGCCGGGAAGCGATTGGTCCTGCCTCTGTGCCAAACGGGATGCAGGGCCGTTAGAAGTCCCTGAGACTTTGCCGCTGTGTTACGGAGTCTCAGGGGCTTCCTTTTCTTACATCCTTGGCTTGTGTCGCTCACTACGCAGGCCAAGCGGCCTCACCGTTTGTCACAGGCAGGCGGTGGGGTTTTTCAATTCATAACACCCCGACTCAAAAATGAGCCGGGGTGTTTCTTTTTATAGGAGGCCGCTAATGTCATGTTTGAATTTGAAGCGTCTGTGGGGCGACAAATATCTAGTTCAATACGAAGAGAACTCAGATGTCCGTGATCCCTCTTACTACATGATTCCTTGTCAGCACGGCAGTATTCACCCGTGGGGTGAAAATGAATTGCTCGCTGTGTACACCGGCCACGTTAAGCACACAAAGGCCTTGCTTCGGGAGTTCATTGTTCTCTCCGAAACGAAAGAGAAAATGAAAGTCATCTTCCCACCGGGTGCTTTCGACGAAGTGGCTGGATTACTGCTGCCAGAGCGTCGGGCTTCTTTGGTCCGTCGCGGGTGAGTCATTGGGGCTTGGGTTCGTTAGTAATTTGGACAGTACCGCTGTCAAAGCCAGGGATGGATTCGCTACAATGCGACTGGCTGTGACAACTTTTTGAGGGTATCTATGCCCGCTGCATCCCGTAAGTCAGTCGCAATATTCGTTGCCGGCCTAGTTACCGGTTTGTGTCTTTGGGGTGGAATATCACAACTTACGCAACCACCCCCGCTGCATTTCACGCCTAGCCGGCTGAATGCGTCCACAATCAATCTAGACGGCGTTCCTTTAGCCGACGTTGTGTACGTCACGAAAACGGGAGGCAAATACCACCGCTCCAACTGTCGCCATCTTCGCAAGGGGGCGACGGCCATATCCCTACATCAAGCATCAGTTACCCATTCGCCGTGTTCAGTCTGCCGCCCGGCCATGATATCAACGAATGAATGAACGAATTCCAATGAAAACGCTACCTCTGATACTGCTAATATTCTGCTGCGTTTCATGCTCTCGCAAAAATCCCCCCGCCGAAAAAGTAAACGCCTCAACAGAGACAGAGGAAGACTTTTCCGCGAAGTACGAACGGGAACGCAAGGAAACCAGACACAACGCTGAAACAAAGATCGAAGAACTGGCGACTAAGACAGGGGCTATTCCCGACCGGAAGTGGCGGGAACAATTTTCCAAATGGGGAGTGAATCGCTACTCGATTGAAGTTCAGGATGCTGTAAACGCATTGAAGGGGCGGCCAATCGTCATTGCCGCGACGATGGTGGACCTATTCAGGAGTGGCGGCAAGCACTACATAATTTGTGCTGACGCCTACGGCCATCATTTTCTACTGACATGTAGTGAAGAAATTGTAAAAGCGATACTCAGCAAGCCGTTCGACGAAGAGTCGTTTGGTATACGAGAAACCTACGCTGTTGTGGCGAAACTTAAGCGGGTCGAGATAACGTATGACCGAACCCGCCGAGTCGAACTAGGAGAAATTGCGTTCCACGAGTTGGAGTTCTCCGTCTACGGCGATGAGGTAGAGGCCGATGACGAAGATGATTTCGTCAAGACAGACGCGGAAGAGAACGCTGAAATCAAAGAGGGAATCCTGTTCCCTGAACTGTGCATAAAAGGCGAATGCCTAGAGGCATCGTTCCTTGAAGGCATAGATAAAGCTGAACTTTCATTTTTCTACGATCAAGTTATTGAAGAGTGAGTTTCAAATGTCACTTCAATCAAATCGACATGAATGCAAGGCCGGTGACAAAATCAAAGTCACCATCAATGGTTTCCCGAAAGGCAAAGCTACGGCTTTCCTGTTCGATGAACTGCGGGCAAAGGAGGCACAGAGGATTTTGGAGGCACCCGGCGATACGTCGCCAATCGCGTGCGACAAAATGGCTCACCTTAACGCCAAAGAGAACTCTGTCACTTGGGATATAGAGCGTGATGGCTCTTGGTTTGTCGCCATCGACGACAGCGACATCGGTAGTGCGACAACGGAACGTATTCCGAAGCAATCTTAGCTAGAAACGCAAAGAGCCCCGAACCAAGGGCTCTGGGGCTCTGTGCGGCTCTAGGCGAGCAGTTCCAATTGAAGCCCTAAGGCCTCGCGTGCCCATTCGCGATCTTCACGCCTGGAATGGCCGGTCTCTTCACTCACCAGCCACGATTTGCCCCCGCTGGCGACATAGATACATTGCTGCGAAAACTTGGGGCAGAGTTCACGGAAGATGGCTTCTAGCTTCTTGCGGTTCTCGAATGGAATCGAAACGAAGAACTGGCGGCAGCGTTCCTGAACCAGTCGCTCGCCATCCTTCCACGCCCCCTCTACTTCCCCCGCATCGGTGAACCCGCCTGCGACCGCAAGTAGCCCTGATTTGAGGGCGTCCCACTTTATCCCCTTGTGGTAGACGGCATAGTCTCCGTCAGCAGCGAGCGGAACTAAGAACCGGTATTCTTGCATCGGCGATGGCATGAGAAGTGACCCCAGAATGGGAATAGAAAAGACTCACCGAAAGCATAGCTCACGGGTGGCCCCTGCCCTGTTTGGCAAGATAGGTCATCGACCCTTTAACCACCGACCGCTACGACAGTAAATTCGCAGTAAACCCCATGAAATCCAGCCGATTGCAGACAAGCCCGAATGCGATTATTCTCGGGAAATACGGCGATTCCCGACTATCAGCAGCGGCCTAATTGTCGCTGGGGGTCAAAAGGTCGCAGGTTCGAATCCTGTCGGCCCGACTTTTGAATGGGGGTTCCGGTGATCCGGAACCCCCATTTTTTTGTTGCGCAAACTCAAATTTGCATACTTCTGGTCGGCTTCCCGCGAAGGCGGAGGCAAGCATCGCCTCAGTTCGTGGTGCAGCAAAGAGCCCGGAACTCCTTTTGAGAGTTCCGGGCTCACGCACTTCAAATCGAACGGCTGGCCATCCCGTGCTCGCGGAACTATTGCGAGGGCAACTGCTCTGGTTGCGGGGCCGGAGGAGGAACGGGTGTTGGCTGCGCGGCCTCGGGCCGTTGCGCCGCAGCAGTCGGCGTTTGAAATCGCTCGGGCGCCGCCTCTCTAACTTCCGATCGCAAAATCGGACGCACAAACTGGATTCCAATTCGGGCGCCCGGTTGCATGCTCCCTATCAAGTTCGTCACATCCGTGGGGCTGCTGATCTGCATCGAGTCGATTGACGCGATCATGTCCCCAGGCTGCAGGCCAGCCTTCGCCGCTGCACTGCCGGGCGCCGCTGTTCTGACCACTGCCGCGTCAGGATATTCCGGATCCATGGTGATGCCCAAGGCCGCGCCGCCGTCTGCGCGCGTGCCAAGCTCGGCGACGGTGTCGTTGAACTGCGGCACATAGTCGTTCTCCGCTGCGACGCTTTGCGCCGTCTGGGCTTGCTCAACCACAACTGGAGCGGAGTTAGTCGAGTAGCTTTGCCCAATGAACGTGCCGCTGCCATAGCCCCGTCCTGCGCCAAGTCCGTACGCGGCGAGTCCGGCGTACCAAGGGAAGTAGCCGTAGCCGTAGTTTCCGTAGCCGACGCCTAGACCCATGCCGTAGCCAGGGCGACCGAAGTTGCCGTAGCCGCGGTAGCCCGATCCGTAACGGTTGGGTCCATAGCCGTACGGCGAGCGATAAAAATTGCCGCCGTAGAAGTTGTTAAGGCCGCGACCTGGGCCGGAGTTCCAATTGTTTCCATAACCGCCATGTCCTCCGCGAGGATCGCCGTGATTGCCATTCCCGGGGCCGCGGCCCGGCCCGCCTTGGTTCGCATGAGAGTGGCCGCCGCCTGGCCCGTACGGGCCCTGCGGACCTCCGCCGCCGTGGTTGCCGCCTCCGTGATTACCACCGCCGCGCGGGCCGCCCCCACCTCCGCCGTGGAAACCGCCGCCCCCTCCACCGCCGCCGCGACTGGGGCCACTGCCATGGGCGCCTCCTCCATGTCCGCCACCGCCGCCGCCACGCCCACCGCCGCCTCCGCGTTGCGCGAAGACGGAATCGGGCGTCGCCATGAGCAGGGCGGCCGCAGCCGCGAAGATAAATCCTAGTCGCTTTGTCGTATTCGATTTCATCGCCGCTTCTCCCAAATCGTCTTCGTTGGTCTGTTGCAATGTTCCGTCTTGCACGCTGTTGATCGCGAGGCAAGCTTCACACGAGCTGGTGCACGACACCATCTCGTTCTCACCTTGGAGCAATGGTTATGCCGCGCTGAAGTGCGGAGGAGGCTTTGGGTGGCTCGAATGGCGACTGGCGACGAGTGAGCGCTTAGCGTTCATGCTCAATCGAGCGAGGCGCGATAGCATGAGCGTCGTGAAACCATGCTCATGGTCGGCAGACGCGCAGAAGCACTAAGGCGGAAATACCGGTCATACCGGCTTGAGCGCGGCTGCGCGCGGATCAGATGGACGACGCCTGTCGTCAGTCTGGCTTAATGAAATCGCGGCTTCGACTTCGCGGAGAGTCTAAGACAGTCGTTCAGACGCCGGTTGCTGCTAGAAATCGCAAGCGAACCGCACCCCAAAGCCGGTCATGAAGGCGTCGTTCACCGCGGTGACGACGCCGGCGTTGTTGCGCAAACGGTTGTCGACGTGGTCGGCGATGAAGTTGAACTGTAGCTTGGAATGCGGGTTCAGGAACCAGTTGAGGCCGAGCGTGAGGTCTTGGATGTAGCCGCCGGCGATACCGGCGTCGTTGAGGTCGAGGAAGCCGTAGCGGGCGCCGACTTGCCAGGCGCCGAGGCCGGTGAGCGTGCCGTCGCGCAGTCGCATCGCGTTTTCGTTGGGGATCACGCGGCCGAAGCGGGCCTCGTGGCGGTCGTAGGCGCGGTGTTCGCCGGTGAGGAAGTACAGGACGTTGACGTAGCTACCCTGGAAGAAGACTTGGCCGGGGTCGACGGGAGCGCCGCCGGTGGGCGTGAACGTGCCGCCGTTGATCCAGCCGCCGCAATATTCGCTCTGGAAGAGCCACGGACCGTGGACGTAGGCGAACTCAGGGTTTAGCAGTAGTTGATTGTCCGCGAAGATACGGCCGGCGAAGTTGGTGTCGGCGATTGTCGGGTTGAGCGGGCCGGGCCCGTTGCGGAGCGACGCGCGGCTCCGGAGCCGGATGTTGCCGTCGGAGACTGTTTCATCCTGGTCGAGCCCGCGATACGAGCCGGCAATCGCCAGGTGGATGAGCTCGCTATCTTCGCAAGCCGACCAAGGAACGCAGGTGAGGCGTCCGGTGGCGGCGAACTGACTATCGCCGATGTCGTAGGCGAAGGAGTTTTGCGTGTTGCGGAAGATGCCGTACTGCCAAGTGACGGTTTCAGCTTCGTTGTAGCTGTGGACCATGATCCCCGGCGAGAAGCCGTTGTTGAAAGGCCCGAAGAAGGCGTCCTGTAGGTAGGAGCGTTCCATGAAGTCGAGGAAGCGGCTGCTTTGGATATGCTCGAGGCCGATGGGATCCTTTTGATTGCCGATGCGAACATTGCCCAGCAGCGGCATCTCGCTGAAGTCCCACCAGAGGTCGGTCGGTACGACCGTGTGCATCGCGTCGCCGCCGAAGGCGTTGACGTAGTCGGCGGGGTTGGTGGGGTCGGCGTCGAAGGCGTTGACGAAGTCGAACTCGGCGGCCCACTGCATCGTGTAGTACATCGTGCCGTCGATGCGAATGCGGGCGCGGCGGAAGTCGACTGCGTCCTGATCGCCGACGCCGCCGAGGACGAGGTCGGGCGCCGAGAGGGCGACGCCGTCGAGCTGCACGCGGCCGCCGACATGGATCTTAAATTCTTTGTCGGGCGATTCGGCTTGGAAGCCGTCACGGCCCCAGCTGGGGATCATCAAATTGTCGATGTCGAGATCTTTGGCTTTGGCGGACTCCGTTTGTTGCGTAGCGAGGTCGAGTTCAAGTTGCTCGATGCGGTTTTCGAGCGTGGTGAGGCGCTCGTCGGGGACGAAGAGTTGATCAGACGGCGCTGACGGAGCGGCCGGGTTGATGAGTTGGTGAGCCGCAGCTGGCGTCACGGCGCCGGTTGAGGCAGCCGGCAGAGCGGTGGCTGTCGCGTCCGTCGGCGGGAGCGTGATGAGCGGCGGAGTGGCGGACGATTCGTTTGACTCTGTCGTCTTGGCTGAGGTGGAGATCCCCTGCCCTGCCGCATCGCTTGGCGTTTCCTCAGCGCGCAGTTCTCCGAACGCGAAGGCGCTGCAGAGCGCCGCCAGCAAGATGCGGATTCGCATCCAGGTGAGCATGAGCCGTATCGTGAGATGAGGAAGAAGAGGAAGAAGAGCCGTGCGATGAGAACGAGCCGCGACGAAACGCAGCCGTTTTCTTCCTTTCGGCTTCGTTAGCGAGGCCAGGCCATTAAATCGCCCCGAGAATTCATTTCGCGGGCGAATTCGGCTAGAATCGGCCGTTGCGAATGCTAGCAAGGCGAACCGCTGGCACGCTTCTCATTCCGCGAGGCCGATATGAGCGCTCCCCAAGTGTTGAACTACCTCTTCTTCAGCGGCCGCTGCGACGAGGCGATCGCGTTTTATCAGTCGGCGATCGGCGCGAAGCCGGGGATGCTGATGCGGTTCAACGAGAGCCCTGCCCCGCTGCCGCCAGGAATGCTGCAGGCGGGGTTCGAGACGAAGGTGATGCATGCCGAGTTTACGGTCGGCGAGACGCGCGTCCTCTGCTCTGACGGCTGCGACGATAAATCGAAGTTCGCTGGATTCTCGCTCGTTTTTCAGACGCCGAGCGAAGCGGAAGCGGAACGAGCGTTCGCGGCGCTAGCGGAAGGCGGCAAGGTGACGATGCCGCTCGCGAAGACGTTTTGGTCGCCGAAGTATGGGATGCTGACGGACAAGTTCGGCGTCGGGTGGATGGTGATGGTGCCGGGGGAAGGCGGTTGAGAAACGCTGCCCGCAGCGGCAACGTGTTTCCTAGCCCCGGGCTTCGCCCGGGGATGCACCGCGCGCGACGACGCCTACCGGAATGGAGGCCGACCCCCGGGCGGAGCCCGGGGCTAGAGGCGAGTGGCTGGCGACTCAGCGGAATCACTCAAGCGGCAACAACTGCCGAATCGCGCCGAGATGGTAGGCGTTGTGGCCAATCATCGCCGAGAGCCCGACGGCGTGGATCGGTTGCCACTCGGCGATCGGTTTGTCGCGTATCGCATCGAAGAATTTCAGGACGCCGTCGTAAGCCCGCCGCAAGTCGGCTTGCAGTTTCTCCCAAGCGTCGGACGACGCGGGGCCGGGGGCGAAGCTACCGGGCCAGTCGGTCGGCGGATTCTCGCCGTGCAGACGGCGTAGCGTTAGCTCAAGCGCATACTTGAGATGGTTCGCATGCGTGGCGATCGATTTGCGGCCGGACGGCGGCGTCGCGTACGCCTGCTCGGCGGTGAGCGCCCGCAGTGTGCCGAGGACCGATTCCTCTGGCGCGCCGCCGACGATCCAGGTCCAGCCGGGGTGGACCTCGCCCTCGAACGTTTCGCGGTACATTTCGACGAGCGTGGGCGTGAGGTCGACGTTCATGGCGTGCTGCTTGCGCGGGGCGAGCCCCGGCTCGATAGGCGTTACTTGGCGGCGGCGTCTGCTGAGGGCTCCGAGGCGGGCGACGTTGCAGCTTCGGACGAATCGGCTGCCGGCGCCGTGGGCTCGGGCGAATCTGAATCCGCGGCAGGTTCAGCGTTTGGCTTCTCATCAGCTGCTTCAGCCGGTTCATCGGTCGCAGGCGCGGCGACAAGTTGCTTCGCGCGCAGCAAGTTGCCGTGCCGTTGCGGGGCGTCCTTCGGGTCGGACTGCAGCAGCTTGACCGCTTCCTCGTTGTTGCCGAGGGCTTCGTGAGTGCGTGCGAGGTTGTAGCGAGCGCCATTGGCCCACCGGCTCGACTGCTTCTGGTCCAGCGTGCGCGTGCCGAGCCAATCGAGGGCGACTTCGTAGTTGCCGCGATCGTAGCTTAAGAGTCCGAGCCAGTAGCCGGCCGCGGCCTTACCAGCGGAGTAAACCTGCCGTTTGGCTTCGTCGAGGGCGCCAAGCTTCAGATTCGCTGGGCGGACGGAGCCGTCTTGATAAAGAACGAGTGCGTCCTGATGTCCTTGGCGGGCTTCGGCCAACGGATCGCCGCGCTCTTCGGCGCGGATTCCCTTGTTGCCCTGCAGATGAAGAGCGCGCCCTTTCCAAAGGAGCGGACGTTCTGCAAGGGGCGCGAACTCGTTGATCGACAGCTCGCGCGAATTCGGGCCGATCGTCTGTTCGTCGAGGTATGACTGATAGGGGAACGTCCAGAGTTTGGTTTGCTTGACTTGCGGGAGTTTCGCGAGGCGATCGGCGACGGCCTTTGGATCGGCGGCGAGACGGATGAAGTTCTCGCCCTCCAGTGCCTTTTCCAACTCCTGGGTACGCCGAGCAAGCTGCAGCGGGCTCGCGACGATGAAGGCCTCGACGCCGGCCATCTGCTCGGCCGTGGCGCCATAGGCATACTCGCCGTCGACGTCGAACTGTCGTAGCAGCGAATCGTCGGCGGAGACTTCGGCGAGCGTGGCGACGCCGCCCTCTTTGTTGCGGAGCGGTAGGCCGAGCTGTGGATCGAACAGTTGCAATTCGTCCTCGATGAAGACGCCGACGAGCAGCGGCATTTTGGCCGGATCGCCTTCCAACGGACGGATAATTGCCGCGGCAATGTTTTGTTGCCGGAGCAATTCAACGAAGACCCACGCGCGGTGAGCGGCGCTGCCGTGGCCGAACACCATTGCTTGCCACGGGCGGTGAATGGAATCAGCCAGTTCCGCGGCGGCTTCGGGCTTGCTCTCGGTGGCGGCGCTGCGATCGGCCAACGGCGATGGCGTGGTGTCGAGCTGCACGTTGCGAATCGTCCAGTCGAACAGCGCGGCGGCGACCTTCTCGTCGGTATCTGCCGTGCCAGGCGCCCACTGGGCCACATCACGGGCCCACACCGCCTCGGCGAGTGCGCGGCCTTCCCAATCGGCGAAGACGCCGTTGCGGAGCTCTTCGGTGGAGAGCGTCTTCTCTAAGCTGGCGAAGGCGCGCTGTTGCGGTTCGGTGGTTGGTTTTGGAAGTTCAGCGACGACGCCGACGAGCAGCGGCTCGCGCTTCCAGTCTTTGCCGGCGGGCGGGCGGCTACGGAACCACTGGTTTGCCCGCTCGACGATTTGCTGCAGCGCGCCGAGGTCGGGAGCAGGCTCCCAGCCGAGCGCCGGCAAGCGGAGTTTGTTGTAGCGGTTTAGGGCGGAACGGATCGCATCCATCCGCTTGTCAGAGTAGCGCCAGATCTCGACGCGCGCCGGGACGGGCGAGGGGCCGTTCAGCGGCGTCTCGATAATCAGCGCATTCTCAGGATCGCGAGAATCGAGACGGCGAACGCGCAGCTCCAGGGCGGCAGCCTTCTGATCAATGCCGCGTTCGGCCGACTCTTCATCTATGTTGACGTAGTACCGGACGATATCGCCCGGCTCGACGCCGACGGAGTAGAAGTTCGCGTTGCCGCTGTTGGCGAGCAGATAGTTGTACTGGCCATCGGGGGAGGCTGGATTTTCAGAAACGGTGGCAAGCACCTCCTTACCGTCGCTGCTGGTCGAGGCAGTGAGAATCGGCTGGGCAGGCTGGAGCTCCAGGTCGACGTTGTTGCCGAGGTCGTTGAGCGTCGCCGCGACGCTGCGGAGGAAGGCGCCGCCGTCAACGCTCCCCTGGCCAAGCGTGTGACCGCGGGGCGGAGCAGAGCGGTTGGCGCTGGAAACGATCAACGCCGCGACGACAACGGCAGCAACGGCGGAGATCCAGACCCAGGGATTATTTTTCATGGCTTTGGAAACGAAAGAGATTAGCCGTCAAGAAGTTATCTGATGTTGATTTACCACGACGGCACGAAGGACGCGACGAAACGCCAAAAACCGAGAGATGTGATACGGTGCTTATCTATCACATACGGAGTGGGCTCAGATAAACCTGCCGTTCTCTGTTTTCGTCGTGCTCAATGTGTCGTCGTGGTTCAACTGAATGATCAATTCTAACCGAGTGCGGCCGTACGGATCTTGAGGAGTCGTCGCATCACCGCTTCGATCTCGCCGAGGGGGATCATGTTGGGGCCATCGCTGGGCGATTTATCGGGTTCGGGATGCGTTTCGGTGAAGAGACCGTCGGCGCCGAGGGCCATCGCGGCGCGGGCGAGCGGTTCGACCATCGCGCGGTTGCCGCCGGTTTTGTCGCCGAGGCCGCCGGGCTCTTGGACGCTATGGGTCGCGTCGAACACCACCGGGCAACCAAGGGCCTGCATCTGCGGGATCGAACGCATGTCGCTCACCAACCGGCCGTAGCCGAAGAAGGTGCCGCGTTCGCACAGGAGGATGTCTTCGCAGCCCCCCTCCCCGAGCTTCGTGATGACGTGTCGCATGTCATTCGGGGCCATGAACTGCCCCTTCTTCACATGCACCGGTTTGCCTGTCTGCGCGGCGGCGACGAGCAAATCAGTTTGCCGCGCGAGAAAGGCGGGAATCTGCAGGACGTCGACGACCTCACCGGCAGGAGCAGCTTGCGACGACTCGTGGATGTCGGTGGTGATCGGCAGGCCGGTCTTGTCGCGGATGTCCGCGAGGATCTGCAGGCCGGCGGTAAGGCCGGGGCCGCGGAATGAATTGACGCTCGTGCGGTTGGCCTTATCGAACGACGCCTTGAAGACGAGTTGCACGCCGAGGGCGCTTGCGATCCGTTTCAGTTCCTCCGCAATGTGGAGAGCGGAGCCGAAATCTTCGAGGACACAGGGGCCGGCGATCCACAAAAGGGGCTGGCCGACGCCGCATAGATAGGGACCAATGCGGGCGGGATTGTGGGGCACGGCGGCGATTCCTGCGGACGGGAGGCGATGGGAGCAACGCTCGGCCGCAAGCGGCGGCAGCGTGGGCGGCGAAAGCTTGGCAATATAGCCCGCTTCCTATTTACGGTCAGCAGGAGATGAGGGTTTGGCGATTTTACCAAACGCCGTAAGCAGCCTGCTGGAATCACTTTACGACGAACGCTGGCGGCGAGCAATCTCAACTTGGGACGCAAAGCGGTTGAGTTTAATGCCGAATTGAAACGCCGAGTGCGAATGCGGCGGGACGAGACAGGGTGGGGAAGAACGCCGTAGCGAAATCGCCTAGTTGCTGGCAGGCGGTTAGCGCTGCAAACGGTTGAATGCGTTTCTTTTGTCTCACGCTAAAGCGAGCAGCGACCAGCGGTTGCGTTCACAAATCGATGCACTGCGCGGGACGTCGCGCAAGCATTGGCACATCGCGTGCATCTAGTGGATGCGTCGCCTGACGGTGAAAGCCGTCGGGCGACCCAATCTCACTGGCCCGCGGGGCCTCGAACGAAGTTTTGGCGGATCGGTTCACTTGCCCCTGACCGATCTGTCGCAGTCAAAGTGTCTTTGACTCGTTCGAGGCCCGCTTTTTTTTGCGCTCGTGGAAATGCCAACCACGAAGGCTCGAAGGAAGTAAGAGCTGCACGAAGTAAGTCCGAGAGAATTGAGTTCGGCGCTCTTCGTGATTTCTTTCGTGCCTTGGCGTCTTAATGGTTCGCCTTCTAGAAGATGATCTCGCGGTTGTCTTCCTTCTCCGGCGGGTAAATCACCTGGCGGTTGATGCCGCAGTTGGGGCACTCGGTGTCCATCCATATTCCCTCGGCGCGGCGCGGATGGCCGTTCGGGAGGGCGCAGATTTCGTTCCAGACGCGGAGGTTGTCGGCGAGCACGGTCGCGATGTCGCCGCAGACTTCGCAGCGGAGTCGAGGGGGTAGGCGTTTCATGCTGGAATTATAGCTTGTGGCGGCCAGCTTTCCCGGCCGGGCTTTCATCGGTTTATCATGACGAGAGTGCCCAGCACGACTGCCACGACCGTCACGGCGATCAGGACTTGGCGGAGGCTGAAACGCCAATTCAGCCAGGGCGGAACGCCCGAGTAGATTTTGCGCGTCAGTTCCAGTTGCTCGCGTTGCAAGTCGCGGATTTCGCGCAGCAGCGTCTTGGCTTCGTCGTCCATGCGGATAGTTTAGCGGGTCGGCGGTCTTCTTGTCGGCTGCAAGCCTGACCTGCGCGCCGCGGAGCGGCGTTGTAGGCGTTCCCACGCGGAGTGTAGGAACGAGGGTTACTTGCCGAACTTGAACGGTTTGACGTGACGGCCCCAAACGGGGCCGGGCGTTTCGTTGTGGTAAGGCCGTAGGTCGGTGCGCGAGATGTCGCGCATCTCGGGCGGTATTTCCGACTCGTTAAAATCGCCGCCGTTGGCGTCGGCGATCATTTGCAGATTCTTGCGTCCCGCGACGCTGCCGTTCATGCCGACGGCGAAGGTGTGGATCGGGAAGTTGCGTGCGTTGCCGTTCATCAGCACGCGGAACTTGTTGTCGCCTTGGATGCGGCCGTCGCTGAGGAGGAAGACTGTGTCAGGTTCGATCATCGCCGCGGCGTTGATCGCATCCTCCACCGAGTCGCCCAGGCAAAGTTCGACCGTATCGAGCCACGCGGCCACCATCCGCTTGTTCGCGTCGGTTGGCCGGAGGTAGCGATCGATCGGATCGGGGTATAGCATCGGGTAGACGGCGTCACTGTGGAACAAAATGTAGAATTCCTGGTCATCGCGGAGACGGTCGAGGCAGTTGAGCAGTTCGGCGATCACCGTTTCGAGCCGGCCCCCCTGCATGCTGCCGGAGTTATCGAGCACGAAGACAATGCGACGGCCGGCGATCTCGGCGCCGAAGAATTTGGCGGTCGGCGCTCCGCCGAGGCCGCTGCCGAAGGTTCCAGTTCCTGTGCCGCCAGCCGCGCCGAGAAGTGATCCCGCTTCGCCGAGCAGTCCGCCCCCGCCCGGCGTGCCGATGGGCGCCGTGCCGCCTGGCGTCTCAAGGCCGGTGCCAAGGCCTTCATCGAGCGAGAAGCCGCCGAATGCGGACACGCCGGGGTCGATCACTTCCGAGGGGATCTCGTCGGCGACCAGCGCGCCAATGTCGCCCGTCGCATCGACGATTGGCTCCGCAGGCTCTTCGAAGACGACTTCCTCCACCTCAGCGACCGGCGCGGAGTCAAAGACCATTTCGAGTTCGCGCGGCGGATCGACGGTGGCGAGGCTCACCGTCGCGAGCAGCGCGAGCATTGTCAGGTGGACGCTGAGGCTGGCGAACCAAGCGGGAAGCGAACGCTGGGGTGGGGTTGGAGCGATGGGCTCGACTGGCTTGATGAGGTCTGGGGGAGCTGCTGGTTTGATAAGTTTCGCTTTGGCCGTCGCGGGCTTCGCGGCGAAGGCGACGGTGTGCGATGGCTGAGGCGTGGGCGAAGCCTCGGCCGTAGCGTCGTTCCGAGCGCCGACGTTTTCGGCTTCTGGCGTTGTTTCTCCGCCGTTCGCGGTTGGGGGCGGAACGGCATCAGTGCGCGGCCGGCGGCGCTTCACCGCGACCGATTGAGCTGTCTGCATGCTGGGCGGAGCCGCCGACGCATTGCTTGCATCAGCAACGCCATTGGGCTGGCGCGCGGTCACTTCGAGAACGAAGCTGCGCAGTTCGGCCTCAGAAGAGGCGCCTTCGGCGGGAGAAGTCGACATCGGTCGGGCCGCAGGAGAGACGATGCGGGCGCCACGAATGCTTCCTGCGGGCAACGATCCGGGGCCGATTGTAACAAGACTGGCGCCAAGCGGATAGCTTTTTGGTGATTTGAGCAGAAATCAGTGAGCACGTGCTTTAGGGAGGGGGCTGAGCGGAGGGCGCCAGCATCGCCGAGAGGCGCTTTGGCGTGGTTTTCCACGACCTGTAGTGATAGCAATGCTGCCGTAGGTTGAGACTTCGAGCTGTTTTAAGACGGTAGATTGCAAATTGAGATGGTTTTTTGCACCCGCGGCGTGCAGTTTTGCGCCATCAGGCGGCCTGTAGGGAAATCATTGAATCGGAAGCAACCGATCCTCCGATAGTTGATTCATGTAGAAAATTTTGCCTAGGCGGCCAGGTCGCGTGATAGCATCGCTGGCGACGGGCATGCGTCTTTTCTCCCCCTTTTCGCAAGGAAGCGAAGTCCATGAATCTCCATCCGAAGGTCCGGCCGCTTTGGCAACGGGCAATCGCGCTCCCGGTTCTCACCTTGTTGATGGCGTATAAGGCGACGCGGCTGCCGACGTTCTTCCTGCCCCGCGACATTCGCAACATCATTAAGAACTGGGACTTCAAAGTTTACTGGGTCCTGATCAGCTCCGGCCTGACCCGCGCTTACATCGATCAGCCGTGCGAATTCAAAGTGCCGGCCAACTGCGAACCGAAGGTCGTGGTCGAGCCGAAGTGGCGGCTCACCGAGAAGCAGCTTCGTAAGTTCTACGAGGATGGCTTCATTGGCCCGCTCGACGCATTCGCTCCCGAAGAAATGGCCGACTTCCGCAAGGACATGCTCGACGCCGAGAAGTCGGTGTCGCAGACCTACGGCTTCGTCACGCCGCGCGACCGCCACTTCGAGAACCCTCGCTTGTGGGGCTACATGAAGCACCCGGCGATCACCGAGCGTTTGGCCCAAATTTTGGGTCCGGACCTCAATGTTTGGCGGACGCAGATGTTCCATAAGCCGCCGAAGGCGCCGGCGATTCAGTTCCACCAAGCCAGCACCTTCATGGTGGAAGATTACCAGGTGCCGGCGTTGCACCCTGCCAATCGCGACGAGATTTTCCAGCTGACCGTGTGGATTGCCGTCGACGACGCGACCCACGAGAACGGCTGCTTGGACTTTGTGAAGGGTTCGCACAAGCAAGTTCACACGGTCAAGTTTGGCGGCGAAGAAGGCTTCTACAACGCCGCTTATTCGCTGGAATACGATCGCGATCCGAGCAAGGTCGTTCGCGTCCCTTGCAAGTCGGGCCAGTTCATCATCTTCATGGAACGCTGCATCCATGGCTCGCAAGCGAACACGACCGACCGTCACCGGCTGGCGTTCAACCTGCGTGCTGTTCCGACCAGCCTCGCGGTTTACCCGGGGGTGAAGAAGTACCGCAGCGTTTACAACGGCGGCAAGTACCACCTCGACAACTGGGGCGTCGTCTCGCTCCGCGGCGAGGATCGTTACATGCTGAGCCGCACCAAGAAGCTGGCGGATCCGTCGTACGATTCGCAAGGGTTGCCGCTGCGTAAGGCCGCCTAGTGCATGTCTCCTCCCTTCGAGTCCCTTCGAGGGCGGGGATAACGGAAACGAAACAGCCCCGACCAAGCTTTGGTCGGGGCTGTTTTTGTTGGTTCAGAATGCCGAAATAGAGATAGCCGACGATCTACTCGATGTGGGAGCTTTGGGCCGGGGGGCCTTCGCTAGCATGCGCCAGATTCGCGGAAAATCTGCACTCGTCACTGGCGCTGCCTCGGGCATCGGCCGCGCGATCGCGCTGCGGCTCGCCGAAGAAGGGGCGAACCTCTACTTGCTCGACGTCAACGCCGTCGCTTTGGCCAGCGTTGTCGCGGAAGTGAAGCAGCGTCGCGTCGAGGTAATCGGTCGCCATTGCGACGTCGGGCAGCCCGCGCAGGTGAGTGCAGCGATCGCACACTTGCTCGATCAATGGGGCGGCGTTGATGTGCTGGTAAACAACGCCGGAATCACCTACTACGGCCGCACGACGAAGATGTCGGCTGAGCACTGGGATCAGTTACTGGCGATCAACCTGCACGCTCCCGTGCAGTTCATTCGCGAACTGTTGCCGACGCTCTTGTCGCGGCAAGAGTCGCACATTCTCAACGTGGCAAGCATTTGCGGTCTCGTGGGCCTAAGCCGCGTCGCTGCATACTCGACGAGCAAGTTTGCGATAGTGGGCTTGAGCGAATCACTTCGCGCGGAGTTCGGGCGGCAAGGCGTCGGCGTCACAGCGCTCTGCCCCGGGTTGGTCGACACGAACCTTTTCGCTGCGGCGCCGCGAGGCGAGGATCTGCGAGAGAACAAACGACCGCCCGCGTGGTTGTTGGCGACTCCTGAGGCAATCGCCAACCGCGCCGTGCGAGCCATCTATCGCAATCAGGCGGTCGTGGTGATGCAGCCCTACGCGCGGCTCACCTACTGGGTGAAGCGGTTTGCTCCCGGATTGCTCGATCTCGGGAATCGCTTCCGTCGGCGCAAAAGGGCTGTTGACGCGCCGCGCGTCGCGACGCCGGATGAACGCCGCCGGGCTGCGTAGCTCCGCGAGCTGCGTTGTCAGCCTCTATTTTTCGAGCGGATCGCCTCGCCGGCGCTAGTTTTCTTCTCGCTGCCGGACCTGTTAGAATGCGGGCCGGCTGGTCATCACGCTCGTGCGACTCTTCGGCGACCAGCCATTTTCCATTGTTCGGCCCCGAGGATGTTCTCGCCATGAATGTAGCGGCACGCGCTTTCGTCTCGGCATTGGTAGTTCTTGCGATTTCGGCAACGAACTCGCCATTATTCGCTCAAGCGACCACCGAGACGGCGACTGCGAAGAAACTTTCGCTCGCATCGATCTTCTCTGATCACATGGTCCTGCAGCGCGACATCAAGCTGCCGATTTGGGGCCAGGCGACGCCCGGTGCCAAGGTCGAAGTGAAGCTTGCGGGGCAAACGAAAGAAGCGACCGCCGATAAGGATGGGAAGTGGACGGTAAGCTTCGCCCCGCTCAAGGCAGGCGGCGGACCGCTCGAACTGTCGGTCGCGTCGGATGGCGAAACGGCTCACATGACCGACATTCTCGTGGGCGACGTGTGGGTCGCTTCAGGACAGTCAAACATGGAGTGGCCGATCCGAGCGTCGAAGGACGCCGAGAGCGAAGCCGCCGCGGCCGATTGGCCAGAGATTCGGTTCGTCGACGTGCCAAACGTCACCTCGGCGAAGCCGCTCGACTCGTTCAAGTCGGCCGGCTGGCAGCCAGTGAAGCCAGAAAACATCACTGAGTTTTCGGCCGTGGCGTACTACTTCGCCCGCGATTTGCACAAAGAGCTAAACGTGCCGATTGGCCTGATCGGCTGCAATTGGGGCGGCACGCAGATGGAAGCCTGGGTAAGCCGCGAGGCGCTCGAGTCGAGCGACACGTTCAAACCAGCGGTCGCCGCTGCCGATCAGGAGCCGACTACCGAAGAGGTGAAGAAGCACCGCCAAGAGCGTCCGCAAGATCAGCCGGCGTCGTTGTTCAACGGCATGTTGTCGTCGGTGATTCCGTACGGCATTCGCGGGGCCATCTGGTACCAAGGCGAGAGCAACGCCGGTCGGCATGGGGAGTACGCTGAACTCTCGAAGCTGATGATTGCTGACTGGCGGAATCGTTGGGGCCAGGGCGAATTCCCGTTCCTGTTGGTGCAACTCGCCGCCTTCGAACCGGGCGGCGACAGCTGGCCGCCGCTGCGTGAAGCCCAGATTGAAACGCTCGAGTCGCCGAACACCGGAATGGCCGTGACGACCGACATCGGCGATCGCAAAGACATTCACCCGCGCAACAAGCAAGACGTCGGCAAGCGGCTCGCCTTGGCCGCTCGCAGGGTTGCCTACGGCGAAGACCTCGTCTATTCGGGCCCGATGTTCAAGGAACTGAAGGTCACCGACGGCAAGGCGCACGTCACCTTCGAGGAAATCGGCGGCGGCTTGAAGGCCGATGGCGCCCTCAAGGGTTTTGAGGTGGCCGGCGACGACGGGAAGTTCGTGCCCGCCGATGCGGTGATCGAAGGGGCCGAGGTCGTCGTCTCCGCCGACGGCGTGAGCGAGCCGAAGGTTGTGCGTTACAACTGGGCGGCGTTCCCGGAAGGGAACCTGTTCAACGCCGAAGGGTTGCCAGCTTCGCCGTTCCGGTCGCAGAAGTAGTGAGTGACCAACGCGAAATCTCGGGTGGCATGCTCTCGCCCCTCCAGGCGTGAGCATGCTGCCCTGGTTTCGGGGGGTGGTTTTTCGGCAGCGCTCAGGGCCACAGCGGAGTGCCGTTGAGGTGATGCCACTCGTTGCGGGCTAATGCCGCGCAGGCGCTCCCCTACCCTTCGACGATGTGCGCCCCGCGGGCTGGCTTCGTTACGAACGGCGTCGCTGTGAGCCCCGTTCGCTCGTGGTAGATGGCGCCAATGCGGTCCGCGATTTCGCGTTCTCTTCCGGCTCGAACGAGCGCGACGATACAGCCGCCAAAACCGCCGCCAGTCATGCGGGCGCCGATGACGCCCCCTTCGGCGCCAATTTCCAGAGCCGCTTCAACCAGCACGTCGAGTTCTGGGCAGCTCACCTCGAAGTCATCCCGCAAGGAGTCATGGCTGGCGTACATTAATTCGCCCACTAGAGTCCAGTTCCCTGTCTGTAGAGCGGATGCGGCACGCGTCGTTCGTTCAATTTCGCCTACCACGTGACGAGCGCGTCGGTAGAGTAGCGGGTCGAGCTTCGAGCGACTCGCTTCCAACTGCTGCGAGGTGACGTCGCGAAGCGTCGCGGCGCCGAGTAGCTTGGCCGACTGCTCGCACTGGGCGCGACGCTCGGGATACTCGCTGCCGGTGAGTTCGTGCTTCACGTTGCTGTTGATCACCAGTACGGCGACGTCGGGGTCGTCGAGCGGGATCAGTTCGGCTGTTTCGGTACGGCAATCGATTAGCAGCAGTTTGCCGGCGGCGCCAAGTGCCGAACTGAACTGATCCATGATGCCGCACGGCATGCCGGCGTATTCGTGCTCCGCCTTCTGCGCGAGTCGCGATTTGTCGACCGGATCGAGGGTGCGTCCCGTGACGGCCTCGACGAGCGTCGCCGTGGCGACTTCGAGCGCCGCGCTGCTGGAGAGCCCGCCCCCCTGTGGGACCTTAGAATCGACGACTAGGTCGAGCGTGCCGGGCTGCAGTCCGCGCTCAATGCAACCAGCGAAGGCCCCGCGGAGGTAGCTCGTCCAATCGCGGCGATTCGGTTCGAGGTTGCTCAGCGAGAACTCGGCGGTTTCATCAAACAGCGTACTGTGAACGCGGATCGCGTTGCTGGCAGCAGTCTTCAGCGGCCGGCCGGCGGCGATCACCGTGTACCGTTCGATAGCAAGCGGAAAGACGAAGCCGGCGTTGTAGTCAGTATGTTCGCCGATCAGGTTGACTCGTCCCGGAGCGGCGACAACCCAATTGGGGGGATTCCCGAAGACTTCCGTGTAGCGCCGCTTCGCCGCCGCGACCTGATCAGGAAGCGAGGGGGAGTGGAATTCGTCGTGGTGCGTCTGAGGGGAAGAAGAGGACATCGAGTGTTATTGCCTGGAGCCGAGGACCATTTAAGTCGCGGTGGTTGAGTGATTTGCGCCTTTGCCGCGGGGCGTTCTCGCCGTCGAAATATGGTAAACGACTGCAAGAAACCTCACAACGACGGCTAATAAATTGCAATCCACCTACACTTTTGCGGCTTTTGGGCCACGGCAGCAATTCTTTCGAAAATCCTCAAAATCTATTTGATAAGTAGTTTATTGGTCGTTAGTCTGGCAATCTCAAATAAGCGACGACGATCTGTTTTGTCGTTGCGGACGGATTCACTGTACGCTCCATGGAAGGCTCAAGCCGTGCGCTCCATGGAGTCACTACATGAGCCCCCGTTTGTTAGGCAGCGTTGCGCTGCGTCGATTGCCATCGTGTTTTCGTCTTCATGTAGCGCCTGCGTTGGCGGTCGCTGCACTTGCACTCGCATGCGGCGTTGAGTCGGCTTGCGGCGAACAGCGGGTTGTCGCGATGAGCGGAGACCTGCAGCCGGGAGGTTCAGGCGCCATGTTAGCCGGCCTCTCCGCGCCAACGTTGAACGACGCGGGACAGGTGCTACTGCAAACGCGATTGCTCGAAGGAGTGGCGGGCGTCGGCTCGCACAATGATGCGCCACTGTGGTTGATCGGCGATGGCACACGGCGAGTGGTCGCGCGGAAGGGCGCCGGCGATCTTGGCGGCGGCAGCAGCATCTCAGCATTCAGCGCGACATCGGTTGCCGACGATGGCGACGTTGTTTTTCGCGGCGCCACCGATGCCGGCAAGCAGGGCATATGGCGGGTTTCCGCCAGCGGTTCGATGAGCACCGCGGCGATTACGGCGACGACCGGCATGGTATCCGGACCGCAACTGCAGACTGCCCAATTCGACACACTCGGATTCTTGTTGTTGCACTCGCCGAGCGACATTCTTGTGTTCAATGCGCGACTGAAGCGTTCTATAGGCGGCGTCGATACGTCATCCTCACGTGGCGTTTGGAAGGACGCCGGCGGCGCTAAAGAGATATTGCTCCGTGAAGGAATCAGCTCGATTCCAGCGACGGGCGCCTCGCAACTCTTAGTTCCTTCGGCCGAAGGCGTCAACTTTGCTGGCCAGACCGTGTTTCTAGGGTCGATGGTTCCGGGAGTGGGCGAAGTCACGGCAGAAGATTCGCTCGCATTGTGGCGGGCTGGCGGCGCCGCAGGCGACCTGCTCGTTGCTCGCACTGGTTCGGGCAACGTCGCCGGCGTCCCGGGGGCGTCTTTTCGCGCGTTGAGCGACTCAAGAATCAACTCGACTGGCAAATTAGCCTACGCTGGCGAGTTGCGCCTCGAAGGGGCGGTAACGTCGGCGAATGACCGTGGAATTTGGACGTTCGAGGGCGATGCGAATCATCTCGTGGCGCGAAGCGGGTTCGCGGCGACCGGCGTACCGCAAAGTGAGTTTGAGGCCTTCGGCGCGCCGGTGCTGAGTGATTCGGGGCAGACGCTCTTCAGCGGTTCTTTGAGAACCGGCGTGGGCGGCGTCACCGCGGCAACGTCGCGTGGAATTTGGGCTATGAATGAGACGAGCGGCGCGTTGATCGCACGTTCCGGCGTCGGTCGAGTTCCAGGCGCCTCGGCGGCAAGGTTTGCAGAGTTCGGCGCCCTCGCCTCGAACAACGACGGCCTGGCGGCATTCGCGGCGACGCTGGAGAACGGCGTCGGCGGAGTCGATAGCGAAAGCAACCAAGGATTGTGGCTGATGGATGCTGTCGGTGATGGGCGAATGATCGCTCGTACTGGCGACGTGATCGCGGGCAGGACGGTCGCCGCGCTTGAGTTTGTTGGCGGATCCGGCGGCGGCGATGGACGGCAGCGAGCGTTGAACGATCATGGCCAATTAGCTTACAAGGCGGTCTTTACAAGCGGCGACGAGGCTGCGCTCCTCTACACGCCCGATCTCAGTTGGCGAAGTTCGACTGGCGGGGACTGGGACGCCGCCGCCAATTGGACGCTGGGCATCGCGCCTTCGAGCGTCCATCGGGTCGATATCGTCGGCGCCCAACCGACCACGGTCGCCGGTCCTTCCGGCAGCGTTACAATCCGAGAGTTGACGCTCGGCGGCGGCGCGGGACAAACAACGCTCGAACTTCCGGAGACCGGCATTCTCACGGTGACCGATGGCGTGCATCTGGCTGCCAACGGGCGATTGGCCGGCAAGGGTACGTTAGTCGGGCAAGTCATCAACGCCGGAGCGACAAGTCCGGGCCTCTCGACAGGCATCCTCGCGATCGACGGCGGTTACGTGCAACGCCCGGGGGGAACGCTGTCGATCGAACTCGGCGGCGTCGACAACTCTAGCCCGTTCCATGCCCAGTTCGACCAGTTGCTTGTCTTCGGAGCGGCGACCTTGGGCGGAACGCTCGACGTCTCGCTTGTCGAAGGTTTTATCCCGGCGATTGGTGACACGTTTCCGATCCTAAAGGCTACGGGCGGCCTGACTTCATTCGACGCGATGAACCTGCCCACGTTACCGAGCGACCGCGCGTGGTCGGCAACGCGGAGCGTTGATGCGCTGGCGCTAACCGTCGTTGCAACGACGCCTGCGAGTCCCGCCGACTTCGACCACGATGGCGACGTCGACGCGGCTGACCTCGCTCAATGGAAAACCGGCTTCGGCAAAACCTCGCCAGGTGACGCAGACGATAACGGCAAGGTCGATGGCGCCAACTTCCTGGCGTGGCAGCGGGCGTATACGGGAAGCAGCAACGCGAGTACGACAGTGCCCGAGCCTGCGACGGTACTGCTTGCAGCGCTCGCGCTCACGGTCGTTCGCCGGCGCCGCTGTTGAATTCAACGGAGGCGAGTTCCGGCGGTGGAGAGCCATTTCACTCAGCGTTTGCCGGCAGCTCGAGCGTTGCCGACAAAAAGTAATGATCGCTAGGGTACCTCCCGTCGCGACCGTCGCGAATGATCTCTGCGTTAAGCGGTTTGAAGTCGCCGCGGGTGAAGATCCAGTCGATCTTGCTACCGCCGCCTTTGGCCTTGCGAGCTTCGCCTTTGAATCCGTGGAACGTGAAGCCGGGGTCTCGGGGGCCGTGGAGCGCGGCATAAGTGTCGTGCCACCCGCCCTCCTTCAAAACTTCAATGGCTCGGTTCGAGGACTTCGCATTCATGTCGCCGGTGAGCACTTGCGGGACGCCGATCGGATCGAACGCGGCAGACGCTTCAACCATCATGCGAGCCTGCTCTTCGCGCGCTTGTTGGCCGATGTGGTCGAAGTGAGTGTTCCAGACGATGAACTCGGCGCCGTTGTCGCGATCGCGAAGCCGTGCCCAGTTGGCATGCCGCGGCGACTTCGTGTCCCACCCAAAGCTGCCGGCGACGTGCGGCTGCTCTGAAAACCAAAAGCCGCCAGAGGAAACGAGTTCGAAGCGTTTGCGGGAATACATAATTGCGTTGTTCTGCACCACCTCTCGCACAGGCAGCGACATGCCGGTGGCGTCGAAGTCGGGTAGGCGACGTTTGAGTTCAGCGACCTGATAGCCGCGCGCTTCCTGCAGGCAAATGACATCGGCATGTTGGCCGACAATGACGTCGCCGCAGAGTTGCCGCCGCGCTTCCCAACCATCGCCCGCCCGTTCGTCTTCAGGCTGCGGGACGCGGACGTTGCAACTCAGTATCTTCAGCGTTGCGATGCTTGGCGGAGTACCCCCATCGGCGCCCTCCACTGAGGATGAACTAACGACGACGGCAAGCAGGCTTGCCGTTACGAAAAGCGAACGGCGCTGCAAGGCGGAGCTGGTAGGCATGGCGGTCGGGGGGTGAAGACAAGCGGATGAGTGAAGTCGCTGCGACAATTCTCGATCTATTGAGACGCGGAGCAGCCGAGCGGAACGGTTCTACCATTTCAGCAGCAAAGCCGTCGCTTGCCACCCCCTTTGGCAGTCGCGGCGATGCGGCAATCCCCAACGCGTCGCTGTCCAAGCTCGTGCCACACGCAGATATCTCGGCCGCCCGCCGACGGTGCTGATCTCAAGCGAAAACCTGCCAATCCGGCCGTTTCTTGGCTTTCGGCGAGGTACAGCCCTTACAATCGGCTCGCCGGAAGCGGTGACGCGGCGTCATTTTCGTTGTTCGATCGGCAGCGACAACTAGACTGAAAGTTGGTCGCCAAGAGGAATTCTCATCACGAGCGCTCAGACTGCGCCCCTGTTTTTGCCTCTCCAGCCAAGTTCGCTTTGCACCTTTGACGCGGAACTCTGAAGTGTTGCATCTTGCTTTCCAGCGATTCGTCCTGCCGGCTCTGCTTGCGGCGGCGGCTGGCGCTCAGTGCAGCGTCGGCTACGCCCAGACGCACGACCGATTTATTAATGGAACCTACAACCACTTCAGCGATTGGCAGCGCGGTTCAGCCGGTTCTCAAATCATTCGCGTCAATTATTTGACGGACTATGCGACCGCAGGCGGCGCGATGATCATGCCGCCGGCCCGTCCCAATGCCCGCACGATCTCGAATACGCTTTCGAAGCAAACGAGCGACGTCCCGAGCGTTCGCGGGCTCAGCAACTACATCATGGGTTGGGGGCAGTTCCTCGATCATGACATGGGGCTGACGCTCACCTCATCGGCGAATGGCGTCGCGAATATCGACATCCTCGACCCCAACGACCCGCTTGGTCCGAACCCTATTGCTTTCAGTCGTTCGAAGTACGTGATCAACGGCGGTCGCGAGCAGGTGAACGAAGTGACCTCGTGGATCGACGGATCGCAGATCTACGGTTCGGACAATGCCCGTGCGGCGGCGCTGCGGACGAATGGCGGGACGGGCGCAAAGTTGCTCACGAGCGCCAACAACCTCCTCCCGTACAACACAACGGGGCTGGCAAACCAAAACAATGGCCCGACGCCCGCGAGCCAGCTGTTCGTCGCCGGCGATATTCGCGCCAACGAAAACTCGCTGCTGACGTCGCTGCAGACAGTATTCGCCCGCGAACACAACCGGCTGGTCGACGTCATCGCCGCACAGAAGCCAAGCCTGAGCGCCCAGGAGCAATACAATCTTGCGCGGAAGATCGTCGGCGCCGAGGTGCAAGCGATCACTTACAAGGAGTTCCTGCCGGCGCTGATGGGGAACGCCGCGCCGAAGCCGCAAGATTTCGCTTACAACGCCTCGAAGGACGGGACGGTCACGAACTCGTTCTCTCACGCGGTGTTTCGGTTTGGGCATAGTACGGTCGGCAGTTCGCTGCTATTGGCGGATAACAATAGCCAAACGGTCGGCAACGTCGCCTTCTCCAGCGCATTTTTTAATCCGACGCTGATTACAAACGACCCGACGATGGTCGACAAAGTGCTCATGGGGGCGTCGCTGCAAAAGTCGCAAGAGATCGACCTGCTGTTCAATGACTCAGTGCGCAACGTTATGTTCGGTCCGCCCGGCGCCGGCGGCACCGACCTCGCAGCGGTGGATATCCAGCGAGGGCGCGATCACGGCATCGTCGATTACAACGAACTGCGCGCCGCGTATTTTCTGCCGTCGCTGGCGAATATCAATCAGATTCCTACGACACCGGCTACCCAAGCGGCGATCAAATCCCTCTATGGGAACAACGGCATCAATAACATCGACGCCCTGGTCGGCGCCTTGGCCGAGAATCACATCGCGGGTACGAGCCTGGGCCCGCTAATGACTGAGATCTTCAAAGATCAGTTCACGCGGTCGCGCGACGGCGATCGGTTCTTTTACACCGGCGACTACAACGGACTCTACACGGGCGGCGTGCTAAACGCCGACATTGCATCGATCATCAACCTGAACACGATCAAGCTTGCCGACATCATTAAGCTAAACACGGGCCTCACCAACATTTCGAGCAATCTCTTCTTCGCTGGAATTCCTTCGCCCGCGAACCCGATTGCCGGTGATTTCAACAACGACGGCGCCGTCAACGCAACTGATCTCGCCGTGTGGAAGACGGGATTCGCCAACGGTTCGATGACAGGCGCCGACTTCCTCGAATGGCAGCGCAACTACGGCAAGACTTCTGCAACAACCACGGCTGCGGCAGTGCCCGAGCCCGCCGCGATCGGGCTCGCCGTCGTTGGTTTGGCAGGTTTGGCGACGGCGGGGCGTCGAGCGGCTCGCCGCCAGGCCGCCTAGCCAATTAGGATTCGCGGTTGTCGATGCGCCGGCAGCCCTGCATTGAGCACTAGTTCCCGCACCATCCACGGAACGTTTCCCTCGCCGAGGAGCAGAAAGTTCAAGTTGGCGGCGAGGGGCGCCTCGTTCGACCATCCGAAAACAATCTCTGGCGGCGGCGTTTCGTCGTCGCACATCTCCAGGCAGATGGCGGCCAGCACGTGGGCGACGCTCACGCAATGCGAGACGCGCAGCACTTCGACTCCTTCTTCGCCTTCCACGCTCATCAGCGGCCGTTGGTAGAAGTCGCTCGGATCGCCGAGCGTCACCTCAACGAACAGCACCGCTTCGTCGGCTGCGAGGCGATAGTCGCGGAGCAACGCGTGGCGGCGATCTGCGAGCGACATCAGCCCGGGACGGTGCGGCGCCAGCACGCGGGGACCGCGCTTCGATAGCTCAAGCCAGCGGGCTTGTGAGTGCTCGTTCCTGAAGTCGAATCCCTCGAATCGCAACTCAGTGCTGCGAATCCAGCGTGAGATGAACGAACTGAGGACGATCACTGTCACGAATGCCAGCGCGATGGTGATGCCCGAGTGATTGATCAGCACTGTGATGCCGGTGAGAGCGAGGAATAGCCCCGCACCGATCGCCGTGGCCGAGCCGCCTGCGATGCGACCGATGGTGCGCGGGCGGCGGCTGAAGAGATCGCGCGTCGCCGCCAACGCGGCCCCGGCGAGCAGCACTAGCACGCTGGTGGCGTAAGCCCACTGTAGTGAGGCGGGGCTCGCGTGGAACACCACCGTGACGACGAGGATAATGACGTTCAGTAGATGGAGGATCGCCCCGACCTTGCCCGCCCAGCCAATCTCCATCCCCAAACGGTGAAGGTAGTGAGGGAGCAAATTCTTGAGGCCTAGCGTGACGCTGATGCCTGCCAGGCAGAGGACGAACGCCGTCGAGAGATCGAACAGGTCGCCAAAGTCGTGGCCGAACAGCGGGTTGAGTGCACTGCCGGGCTCGCCGTTGGCCAATTGCGAACCGTGAGCGAGGTAAGCGAGTGCACGGTGCTCCGCGGCTCCGCCCGGGGCGAGCGCGCCGCGCGGAGCAAGCATGGAGGTGACTGTTACCGCGCTCACCAGATAGACCGACATGATGATCGCCGCGGTCAGCATGAGCTTGCGCGTGTTGCGAATCCGTCCGCGTGGATGCTCCGGCGAGTCGTCGCGATTGCCGGCGACCTGCGGCGCGACGGTCATCAGCATTTCGAATCCACTGAGACCGAGCGCCATCTGCGGAAACGACCAGAGAATGATTTGGAGCCATTCCCAACGCCAACCGAGCGAAACGCTGGCAGCGGCGTCGCCGTCATCGAACCGCAGCGCGGCGAGTTCATCGCTGATAATCTCCGGATGACGACCAAGATAGACGATGCCGCTGACGACGACGATCGCGACGAGCCCCAAGTAGAGCACAGTTGCGACGGCAGTCGTCCACAGCATACGGCGCGAAAGGCCGTTCTTGATCAACTGCCACAGGCCAAACGAGACGATCGACAGGCCCAGTGTGACCGCGACTTGCGGCGCCATCACGAGCGCGGCCGCCCGCTCCCACCACGACCACGAGGCGGGATCTTCGCCTAAGAAGGTTTGCGGAATCCGCGCGAGCAGCCGCTGGCCATGCGGATTGTGAATTAGGTGAATCGCCGCGTCGGCAAGCGACAAGCTGCGAGTGATGACGAAGTCGGCCGCAGCAAAGCCGAGCAGCGTCAGCACGATCATCTTGCCGCGCCAGCCGGGCGTGAGGTCTTCCAGCAGACCGGTGGCGCCGCGACCGTCGGACGAACGCCCGACGACGTACCAATAGATCGGCAGCGCCAGCAAGAACGTCACCAGCACGACGCCGGCGGCGGCGATCGGCGCTAGCGAGCCGGCGGCTTCGACGGCCATCGACGGGAGGTAGGCCAGCGTGCTGAAGTAGTCGACGCCGACCAAGCAGAGGACCAGCGGCCAGGCGTGAGCCCGCGAGGGGGCCTCGCTCGAATTGATATGGTTCATTCATCAGGGCCGCTGCGGCTGGATTGCCAGACAGCAGCGGCCCCCCAAGTATGCAGAGACAAAGCAAAAAATGAACAACAGACGTCGCAACGGCAGTTTAGCGTTGCACGCTCACAGCGTCCTCTTCGCCCAGATCGACTACCGCCGCGCGCTGATGGAGCACGCGATCGAGATCTTTCCAGACGAAATAGAGGCCCACGATGTTGTCCCAGCGCTTGATGACATTCTGATGGTTGTCGACGGCAATCAGGTCGCCGCCGCCGAACGTCAGAATCGTCTCCAATACGTCTCGGTAGCGCGTGCGGAAGCGTAGCCCCGTCCGGTCGGTCAGTTCGCTACCCTCGCCAAAGTGGAACTCGCCAATTTCATTCGGCGTGAACCGCTTTCGCCCGTTGAGGGCCATGTGGAGCAGCGAACCAATCCACGGCAGGAGCAGCAACCAACTCAGCGCAGTGGCGGTACCGACGTCGAATTCCGGCTTGAGATCCGCCAGATATTCGAACACCGAGCCAAGCACCGCGACGTTCTTGATATGCTCGACATATTTCGAACCGAGCCAAATCAGGGCGAAAATCAACGTCCAGAGGCCCAACTTACGGGCGCTGATGTCATACATCAGCATTACCAGGAAGTAGAGCAATACCCAGACGTAGATCCACCCGAAGAGGCCCGCCTCTCGAGGATATCGAGCGACGAAGGCGCTCGACGCGAAGCCGACGGCAATTAGCAGCCACAAGAAGAAGCTAGGATGCGCCGAGTAAACGGTCACTTCCTCAATTTTCCCTCGGCGTCCTCGCACGAGGGTGATCGGCAGCGTGATCATGAACTTTGCGAATTGAAAGACGGCTTTGAATGCCGGCCCGACGATTCGCTTCCGCGGCGTCCCCGGCTCGTGGCCCAAGACGCCGCTGATACTATGGTCTTCACTATCGCTGTCCGAACCAGTTTCTTGGCTCACGGAACACTCCTATAAAAAACACGTTAAAAAAGTGACGCTGGGCATCATTTTATCATATCCGTAGCGCGCTCATAGAGATGTCCACTGCGATTGGACGAATGCGTCCATTCCGCCGCGATTTTAGAGAGTTGCGCGTTGTCTCAATAACGCGAAATCATTGAGCGACAACGAGATGCATTCGTTTAGCTTTTCGTATCTAGCTTGGCCAGCGTGGCAGCGTACGTGGCGACAATCCCGCCTAGGAAGCTGCCGGCGATCACATCGCCGACGAAGTGGTAGTTCATCGCAATCAGGCTGAGCGCCATCGGCACGGCGATGATCAGGCACAGCCAACGACGCCGCGGATAGACGATCCAAAAAACACCCGCGAAGCCAGCGATGCGCGAAGCATGGCCTGATGGAAAGCTGCCGATGTCGTCGCCCGTTTCGAACGGATGAAAGCCGTAGGCGCCAGTGCCGATGAGCGACGGATTGTTATTGTGCCACGTCTCGGGCCAGTAGCGGCCGCAGACGTCGCCGAGCGATTCGCGGCACTGATCAGCGACGATGAGGCTCAGGCACGCGATGACCAGCGTCCGTTGCCATAAGCTGGGCGCGCACCACGCCCACGCAGCCAGCAAGATTGCCACCAACAACGGCGCCCAGCCCTGAACGAGCGGCGGCGGCTCGGTGAGCCACTTGATTGTCGGCGTCTGTGGAATGCCATGGTCGTGGACGAAGAATGCGACCGGCTTGTCGACGAAGAAGTAGCAGACGACCACCAGCGGGATGCAGACCGCCAGCGCGACGGCGGTGCGGGCTAGTAGGTTGCGGTACGGATTCGGAGCGTTCATTTTTTACACGAAGCATGAGATCTTTAGCGGCTAGGCCCAGCCGCCTGCAGGAGATTACCATATTATTGGCTGGCGTTCCGCACGTCGTGGCCGTCTCTTCAACTCCCTCCGCGAGTGCATTGTCGATGAATGGCCGCGCTGTCGTGATTCGAACGTGCATCAGGTTGTGCACCCTAGCGGCGCTGTGGGCGCTAGGGTCGATCGGCGACGCAGCTTTTGCCGCCGAGTTGCGGAGCGACGGCAAACCGCCCGCGCGTCCGCAGGTGGGCGATCGAGTAGCGAGGTTCGAATTCCAAGACACTTGGTTCCTGCCGCGTTCGCTCGACGACTTCAGCGCGAAGACCTTCCCAACGCCGCGACGGGCCTTCGTGTTGGTGTTCACGAACACGACTTGCCCGCTCGTGCAGCGTTATTGGCCGCGGTTGAAGGAACTGGAGGCTGCGTACCGCGAGCAGGGCGTGCAGTTTCTCGCGGTCAACGTTGGAGCGGATGATTCGATCCTCGACGTGGCGGCGCAGGGAGTTGAGTTCGACGTGCCGTTTCCGTTGGTGAAAGATATCGACGGGGAGTGCGTGGCGGCCTGCGGCGTCGATCGGACGCCGCAGGTTGTCGTGATCGACGCCGAGCGCCGGCTGCGGTATCGAGGCCGAATCGACAATCAAATTCGGCTGGGCGGAACAACTGCTGGCGCAGTGAAGCAGGAGCTTCGCGACGCGATTGATGATCTGCTTGCGGGACGCCCGGTAGCCGTCGCAGAAACGCCGGTCGATGGTTGCCGGATCACAGCAGTGCCCGCCAATGCGCCGGAGCAAACGCCCACTTACGTCGAGTCGATCGCCGGCCTCATGGCGAAGCATTGCACCGAATGCCATCAAGAAAATACTGCGGCGCCGTTCGCGCTACAGACGTTCGACGAAGTGACGGCCAATGGCGAAATGATTGCCGAGGTCGTGGCCGAGCGTCGCATGCCGCCGTGGTATGCGGCCAGCGAGTATGGCGAATTCACGAACTGCCGCGAGATGCCGGCCGAGGATCGTGAGGCGATCATCGCCTGGGTGCGCGGCGGCATGCCGCTCGGGCAAGCGAAAGCGTCGGGACACGTTGACGCCGAAGCCGAGGCATCCGCGAACGAAGCCGCCACTGGTGATAACGCATCGAGCGACGACACTTGGGCGAACCGCAAGTGGTCGATCGGCGAACCCGATCTGGTGCTCACGGCACTCGCAGAATTCGATGTGCCCGCGGAAGGGTACGTCGACTATCGCTACGCCGTGCTGCCGAAGCTGTTCACGCAAGATATGTGGTTCGAAGCAGCCGAAGTGCTCCCCGACAACCCGCGCGTGGTCCATCACTGCAATCTCGGCCTCATCCCGATTGGCGGCGATGGACGTAACGCCAAGCTCGTGACTGGTTACGTGCCGGGCGGCGGGCCGATGCAGCTGGGCGATGGCGTGGCAGGGAAGATTCCGGCCGGTTCGATGCTGGGGCTGCAGGTCCACCTCACGACCACCGGAAAGCCGGAGAAGTGTCGGATTCGCGTCGGCTTTCGCTTCCCGCGCGAGCGCGTGGCCAAGGAACTTCGCTATGTCGAACTGGCGAGCCACGGTTTCAAGATTCCCCCGCACGCACCGTCCTACCGGTTGGATGCGAGCCGCACCGTTGATCGCGACGTTACGGCGTACGGGATGTTCGCCCACATGCATGTGCGGGGAAAAGACGTGACGTTCCGCGCCCATTCGCCGGCTGGCGAGACGCAAACGCTGCTGATGATTCCGAACTACAGCTTCGATTGGCAACTGCCGTATTACTTGCCGAAAGGCGCCAGGAAGTATCCAGCTGGCACACGATTCGAAGCGGTCGCGCACTTCGATAACTCGGCGTTTAATCCGTACAACCCCGATCCGTCAGCGGAAGTTCGTGAGGGGCAGCAGACGTTTGAGGAAATGATGTACGGGTACGTGTTCTACACGGTGGATGACGAAGACTTGCAGTTGGCAGTTGATCCGCAGAGTGGCGTGGCGATGAAGAACGATTCGCCAAACGAAAAATTAGCCCCCGGTCAGTGACCGGGGGGATTGAGTCGGCTCTGCGTTGGCCACCCGCGATTTACTCTTCGCACGCGATTGGCGGCGATTTCTCGTTGCCGCTCCGGCGGGTCGTTGACCCGCGGCTACTGGCGGTGGCGTTCGCTCCAGAAGATGACGGCGAAGACGCCCGCTTCGCAGACGGCGAGCGTGGCGGCCATCGCGAGCGGCGTGGCGCCGCTGAGGAGTCCGACCGCAGCGCCGGCGAAGGCGCCTATAATGTACTGCAGCAGCCCCAACACGGCCGACGCGCCGCCGGCTTCGCGGCCAAACGGGGCCATCGCTGCGGCAGTGGCGTTGGGGAAAATCAGCCCGAGTGTTGCGATGCAGATGCAAAGCGGGATTTGAAACGGCCAGAAGCCAGCATTCCCGAGCGTGAAGGCCACGAGCGTCACCCCGCCGACGAGCGCCACGATGGCGGCAAAACGGAGCAGCGCGTGAGGCGAGTATCGTCGCAGCAGCAATCGATTGAGCTGCGCCGTCGCGAGCAGCACGATGGCGTTGCTCGCGAAGAATCCGCTGAACGCTTGGGGCGTCGTCTCAAAGTAATCGATGTAAATCTTCGGCGAGCCGGTGATGTAGGCGAACAGCGCTCCGTAAGAAAATCCGATCGCGAGCGCGTAGCCGATGAATCGTCGGTCCGCGAGAATCGTCAAGCTGCGGCGAACGACGGCGCCGAGCGGCTGAGCGAGGCGTCGCTCCGGCGGCAGCGATTCCCGTAGATCGAGCGCGACCGCGGCGCCGCTGGCGATGCCAATCGCCGCCAGGGTCCAAAAGATGGCGTGCCAAGTAAAGTGTCCCAACAAAAAACCGCCGATTAGCGGGGCGACGATCGGGGCAATGCCGGTCACCATCATCATCAGCGAGTAAACGCTGGCGGAGCGCTTTTCGTCGAACAGGTCTCGCACCACGGCGCGCGAGACGACGAGGCCCGCCGCTCCGGCAAAGCCCATCACGAATCTTAACGCGATCAGCCACTCCACCGATGGCGCGAGCGGGCAGCCGAGCGCGGCTAGCGAGTAAACGCCGCAGCCTATGAGCAGCGGCGCGCGACGGCCGGTCCGATCGCTGAGGGGGCCGATGACATATTGCCCGGTTGCGAGGCCCGCCAAGAACAGCGAGAGCGTCAATTCCACTCGCCCCGGCGCCGCGGCGAGATCGTGTTCCATCTGCGGAAATGCCGGCAGATACATGTCGATCGCCAATGGCGAGAAAGCCGACAGGAGGCCGAGCAACACGAGCAGCCGCCAAGCCCCCGCTGCAGGTTTCGTTGCTGCTGGCTGCTCAGGGCTGGATGGGGTCGTACGCAATTCGCTCTCCGTGGAACCAATTCCGGCTACTACAGACCGTAAGACCGGTATAACCCCACCTTTCGATGTCGCCAAGATCGGCGCCAGCGTTACAACCGGCTGATTGCGGTTCCCCGTGCCAGCCGATGATGCGTCAGGTGTCGCATTATTCGTCCCGCGAGTTGAGCGATGTTTCGCCGTGCTCATGCATCGTTTCTAGGGTGCGCGCTAGCCCTGCAAGGCGGCATTGCGTCGTCGCATCTCCAGGCGACGACGACCGACTATTGGTGCGGCGAGCAGAACTCCGCTGACGATTGGGCCGTTGGGGCCGTGACGCTGCACGACTGGTCGGTGAGCGACGGGCCGACCGCCGATTTGGCGATCGATCCCGATGTGTCGCCAGCCCAAATGCTTTACTCGCCGCTCATGCAACCGCCGGCAATGCGGCCGCCGCTGCCGACGCGAGCGCCCGCGACGATGCAACGCCCCGCGCTCCGTTCCGCGACGGCGATCGGTTTGGCGAGTGTGCCCTACATGATCGGCGACACGGGCGCCGGCTCGTGCATTGGGTTCGACGGCCTCGTCACCGCCGACCTCGCTCACCCTACGCTTGCCTGCAGCCGACTCAACATCTCCGAGGCGAACTCGCCGCTTCCCACCGATCGCGTCTACTGGAGTTACCGCCATTTCCAGAATGCGTCGCGGGTCTCGGCGTACCAGTTCAACGAAACGGTGAACCTCGATCAGCATACGCTCGCGTGGGAAAATACGTTCTGGGATCGGACCGGCTCGCTGGAGATTCGCGTGCCGATTCAGCACCAGATGCAGTCCGACATCTTCTCGATCATCGCCCCCAGTTTCGGCGTGGTAGACCCATTGGTGAGCGACAGTGGCGGGCGCGAGGTGGCGCTCGGCAACGTCTCGGCGATCTTCAAGATGCTGCTGACCGAGCGAGAAACGTTCGCACTCTCAGGCGGCGTGGGGTTCACGCTGCCGACGGCGCGTGATGTGAACTACCAACTGGCCGTTGATGGCGAAGTGGAGTTCCCCAACGCCCCCGGTGTGATCGCCGACGAAGCGGTGGCGTTCCAGTCGGTGTTCGCGAACGAGACTGTTTACATCTCGCCCTTCCTCGCGTGGGCGTACGCACCGCCGGCGCGGTGGTTTCATCAAGGCTTCTTCCAGGTCGAAGTTGCCGCCAACCCGTCGCGCGTGACGGTGAATGGCGATGGCGCCACGCTGTTCCTCGACAGCGTCGGCAACCCGATCGGGTTCTACGACTACTACACGCCGGTGCCGGTGCGGGCGGAGTTGTTCTCGCAAACGCTCATGCGGCTCAACCTCGGTTGGGGCTACATCTTCAGCCAGAACCAAAATTCGAACCGCTACCACCGTGTCGCCGGGCTGTTCGAACTCCATTACACGTCGACGTTGCAAGACGCTAACCTGACGAACATTCCGCTCACCACCCAATCCTCGATCGGCACGGTCCCGTTGCAGACGATCACGATCGGCAACCAAGATAATCGCGTCGACATCCTTAACGCGGCGACCGGCGTTTCGATCGAAGTCGGCAATTGGGTCTTCACTAACGGCGTCGTCGCTCCGATCCAGAACTGTTGCGGGTTCGATTTCGAGTACAATACGCAGGTGCAGCGGCGGTTTTAGCGGCTGCCGAGGTCGCGCGCCGTATTTCAGCTCAAGGCGAAGCCAGGGGCTGCATTCAACTCCGCACTTGAGCGCCCATGGCTGATCCAGCCGACAATGATCCCGATGCGGGCGGCACGAACGACCGCGCCGATTCGCGAACGCGCGACGATCGGTTCAACACGCATGATCCCAACGGCCCCAATGCGTGGACCTACTCGGCGGAACGGCAGCGCTTCACGGTGCTGCGGCTCCACCAGCAAGGCGGCCTCGGGCGGTTGATGATCGCCCAAGACGGCGAACTCAATCGCGAGATCGCGCTCAAGGAGATTCTGCCGGCGTACGCCGACGATCATGAGAATCGCCGCCGCTTCGTTCGCGAGGCGGAGATCACTGGCAACCTCGAACATCCTGGCATCGTGCCGGTCTACAGCCTCGGCGAGTTTGCTGACGGCCGCCCCTACTACGCGATGCAGTTTGTTCGCGGCGTCGATCTGCGGATGGCGATCGAGGACTATTTCGAAAAGCCAGCAAGTCGGCCGGGGAAGGAACTTGAGTTTCGCCAATTGCTGGCGCGTTTCGTCTCGGTTTGCCAAGCGGTTGATTACGCCCATAGTCGGAACGTCATTCACCGGGATTTAAAACCCGGCAACATCATGCTCGGCGCGTTCGGCGAAACGTTCGTCGTCGATTGGGGGCTGGCGAAGACGCTCGACGGGAAAGCGGCGGCCGACGACTTCGAGTTGCTGCCGGTCACGCCGTCGCATCGGGCTCAAACCGATCAAACGCAAGCGGGGCGGATCGTCGGCACGACGCAGTACATGAGCCCTGAGCAAGCGTCGGGCCGGCTCGATCAGCTCACTGCGGCGAGCGACGTTTACGGATTGGGCGCGACGCTCTACCACCTGCTCACGGGGCAGCCGCCGTTCGATGGCGCCGCGGAGGACGTCGTTTTCCGCGTGCAGCAGGGCCGTTTCAAACCTCCGCGGGAAGTCCGTGCCGAGACGCCGCGGCCGTTGCAAGCGATCTGCCTAAAGGCGATGGCCCGCCAGCCGTCGCAGCGATACGCTTCGGCCCGCGCGCTGGCTCTCGACGTGGAGCGGTACCTAGCCGACGAACCGGTAGCGGCCCACCGCGAATCGCTGGCCGCGCGGAGTTGGCGGTGGGTGCGACGGCATCGTTCGTTCGTAACGAGCGCATCGATCGTCGCCCTGCTCGCGATCGCCGGCCTGACCGTGGGCGTTGGCTTGCTCAAGGTCCAGCGCGATCGGGCGGAGCGGAATTTTCAGCTCGCGCAAGACGCCGTGCGGCAGTACTACATTCGCGTCAGCGAAGAGACGCTGCTCAATCAACCCGGCATGCAACCGCTCCGCGATGCGCTCTTGAAGCAAGCCCTGGATTATTACCAAGAGTTCCTCAAGGAGCGGGGCGACGATCCGCAACTGCAGCAGGAGGTGGCGCAGGCTGAGTTCTTCGTCGGCCGCATGATCGAGACGATCGACGCCGCAACGCCGGCAATTGAGCACTACGAGCGGGCGGCGGCGATTCAGCAGCAGCTTGTGGCGAAAAGTTCGGGAAGCGAGCGGACTGAACTGGAAGTCGAGTATGCACAAACGCTCAACGCACTCGGCCGGGCGCACCAGAACCTCAAGCAAAACAAATCGGCCCGCCAGTACTTCACCCAAGCCGCCGAGTTGCGCGAGGCAATCGCCAAGCAGCGTCCGGACGACGCCGAGGCCGCGCGAACGCTGGCGAGCAGCCTGATGAATCTGGGGCTGCTCGATCTGGCTGCTGGCGATGCGCAAGCGGCGATCAAGCAGTTGGAGCGGGCGCAAACGCTCCGCCGGGCGCAGCTCAACGGCGATGAAACTCCCCAGACGCTGCGCCGCGATTTGGGAATGGGCGACTTCAATCTGGCGCAGGTGCGGATCCAGCAAGGCGATCTCACCGGCGCTAAGCAGAATTTGGCGGAGGCAATCGCGACGTTCGGCAGCTTGGCAACCGCCAACCACGCCGACTTCGAAAACAGCCGCCGGCTCGCCCTTTGCCAACGGATGCTCGGAGACGTCGAAGCAGCCAGCGGTCGTCCGGAAGAAGCGGTCGCGGCGCTCACTGCGGCACGCGCGGCGATGCGCGAACTCGCCGACCGCAATCCAAGCGTCCCGGAGTACGCCGCCGATCTCGCTGGCATCGAAATGAATCTCGGCATGCAGTTCAGCGCCGACGGCGAGACGAGCGGAGCCCTCGAATCGCTCGAGTCAGCGGCGAAGCGGCTGCAAACGTTGCAAGCTGCGGGAGACGCCTCGCCTCGCCATCTGTGCGATTTAGGAGTCGCATTGCGAGCGAACGGCGAATTGCTGGCGGACATTTACCGCACAGACGACGCGCGGGCGAAGCTGCAAGAATCACAACGCATCTTGCAAGAACTCGTCGAGCAGCACCCGAACGAGCCGCAGTTCGCCGCTGAGCTGAAGCTCACGGACGAACTACTCGCGGAACTCGACGCAATTTGATCGAGTGCTTTCAACCGAGCGGCGCCCGTGCCAACACATGATATGTCGGCCCCTCGCGCGTCAGCTCGCTCGCGTAGACAGTGACCGAATCGACGCCCATCGCTCCGCCATCGAAGTCGGTAAGCTTCTCCAGTCGCTCGGTCAGCAACGAGCCGCCGTGGCTCCCCTGCCCTACCCGACCGAGCGTCAGGTGCGGGACGAATTGCCGCCGCTCCGCGCGGAAGCCGAGCGATTCGATCGCCCGTTCGATGTCGGCCTGCAAGTCGCAAAGCTGCTCATGCCCCTCGCCTGCGCCAAGCCACAACGCCCGCGGGCGTTCAATCGTCGGGAAGGCTCCCACGCCGCGAGCTTCCAGCGTAAACCCTTCGTGCTTTGCCGCGGTCCTCACCGTCCGTAGGCAGACTTCCGCCATCTCGACGTCGCCGAGGTCGCCCAAAAAATGGAGCGTCCAATGGAGATTATCAGGCTCCACCCACTTCACGTTATCAGTGGCGGAGCGAAGTCGATCGATAACGCCAAGCGCCGAGGCGTGAACCTGGTCGACAGCTTCGACGGCGATGAAGGTGCGAGTCTTGGCCATTAGAAGCTCAGCATCTTTCGGTAGTCGCCCATCCGCTTCTCAATGTCTTCGCGGTTGATCTGCTGCATCCGCTCGGTACCGAACCCTTCGACGTTGAAGCTCGCGGCGACGATGCCGTAGGCCATGGCCGTCTTCAGCGTCTCGGCGTCGAACGAATCTTGCTCGGTGAGGTAGCCCATCATGCCGCCGGCAAAGGTGTCGCCCGCGCCGGTCGGATCGACGACGCGCTCCGTCGGGTACGCCGGGAGCACGTAGGTTTCGTGTTCGCCGAAGAACATGGCGCCATGCTCGCCCTTCTTGATGACGACGAACTTCGGGCCCATTCGTTGGACGGCGCGACCGGCGGCGACGAGGTTCTGCGAGCCGGTGAGCAGTTTCGCTTCGCTGTCGTTCAGCACGAGGCCGTCAAGATTCTTCAACAGCGCGTCGAGATCGGCCCGCATGATGTTGATCCACAGATCCATCGTGTCGGCCACGACGAGGCGGCGTCCCGGTACTTGTTCAAGCACCTTCGACTGCACGCCCGGCACGCCGTTGGCGAGGAAAACGTACTTTGCGCTGCGGTACGACTCGGGGAGCTTTGGGTCGAACTCGCCGAAGACGTTGAGCTGGACGTCGAGCGTCTCGCGATCGTTCATGTTTGGTTCATAGCGGCCGGTCCAAGTGAACGTCTTGCCGCCCGGCACGATCTGCAGGCCCGAGGTGTCGATGCCGCGGCCATTGAGCAATTCGGTGTGTTGCTGAGGCCAATCATCGCCGACGACGCCGACGAGCCGCACACCGGTGAAGAAGCTGGCGGCGATCGAGAAGTGGGTCGCCGAGCCGCCCAGGACGTTATCCCGCCGCTCAGTAGGCGTTTCGACGTTATCAATCGCGACGGAACCAACGACAAGCAGCGACATGGACTTGCAACCAGATAGCGGAGGCGGGCGAGGAAAAACGAATCGGCAATTATGGCTGCCGGGAGCGCAGGGCCGCAAGGGGCGGAAACGGGTCGCCGCGACCGTAGGGTGGCGTGCTTCGCACCCAATATTGCCGCCCCTGTCCCGTAGGATGAGGAATCCAACGAATTAGCGGAGCCGGCTACGCACCCCTCATGGAAAGCAGGGAGCCGTTCGTCGTAAGACGCGAAGGTGGGTGCAAGCACGCCACCCTACATGAGGAGGTCCGTGACGGCGTGGTGTTCTTCAACGCCCGTGAGCCGCTGATCCAAGCCCTGAGCCCGGAACGTCAGCCGGCTATGGTCGATCCCCAACGTGTGCAGAATCGTCGCATTGAGATCGTGAATATGAACCGGCTTGTCGACTATGTTGTAGCTGAAGTCGTCGGTCTCGCCGTAGACGACGCCGGGACGAACGCCGCCGCCGGTCATCCACATCGTGAAGCAGCGCGGGTGGTGATCGCGGCCGTAATTCTCGCGGGTGAGGCCGCCCTGACAGTAAATAGTGCGGCCAAACTCGCCGCCCCAGATGACGAGCGTGTCTTGCAGCAGGCCGCGCTGCTTCAGGTCTTGCACCAGCGCCCAGCCTGCTTGGTCGACGTCTTGGCACTGTCGCGGCAAGTCGCCGGCGATGTTGCCATGCTGATCCCAGCCGCGGTGGAAGATCTGCACGAACCGCACGTCGCGCTCAGCGAGCCGGCGGGCAAGAAGGCAACTCGCGGCGAACGTGCCCGGCTTCAACACGTCGGGGCCGTACATGTCGAGGATGTGCTTCGGCTCGTCGTTGAGGTTCGTCAACTCAGGCACCGAGGTTTGCATACGGAACGCCATCTCGTACTGCTCGATGCGCGTTTGCGTTTCGGGGTCGCCGATTTCGGCAAGCGTCCGTTGATTGAAGCGGGCGATACGATCGAGCGTGCGGCGGCGCGTGGCGGCGTCGACGCCGGGCGGGTTTGAGAGGAACAGCACCGGGTCGCCTTGCGAACGAAGTGCGACGCCTTGATGCTGCGTCGGCAGGTAACCGCTGCCCCACAGCCGGTTGTAGATCGCCTGAGCGTCAGTCTTCGACGACCAACTTGGCGTCATCACGACGAATGCCGGCAGGTTGGCGTTCATCGTGCCGAGGCCGTAGCTCAGCCACGAGCCAAGGCTCGCACGGCCCGGCAACTGGTTCCCCGTGCAGATGTACGTGACCGCCGGGTCGTGGTTAATTGCTTCGGTCCAGACGGTCTTCACAATCGAAAGGTCATCGGCCATCCGCGCGGTGTAGGGAATGAGGTCGCTCATCCACGCGCCATGCTGCCCGTACTGGCGGAATTTGTAAATCGACGGCGCCAACGGGAACCGCGTCTGCCCGGAAGTCATCGTCGTCAGCCGCTGACCCGCGCGGATCGATTCGGGCAGGTCGACGTCGAACATGTCGGCCATCTTCGGCTTGTAGTCGAAGAGGTCCATCTGGCTCGGGCCGCCATTCATATGGAGATAGATCGCTCTCTTCGCCGTGGGGGCGAAGTGAGGAAGCTCCGGCAAACCGCCCGCGGCGACGGAGTTCGCGTGCGCCGAGCATGGCGCAAGGATCGACGACGGGAGCAGCGAGGCGAGCGCTGCGGCGCCGACGCCGAAGGCGCCTTGGCCGAAGAAGTGGCGGCGCGTGAGGGCGTTGCCATACTGCTGGATGGGGTTGAGAGCGGACATCGCGTTGCGTCCTTATCGAGCCATTTAGCCCCGCCGGTGACGGCGGGTCGCGGGCTAGTGCGCGCGTCTAAATAGGCGTCGTGGTTGATTTAGGTTCCAGCGTTGGTTCAGTTGCGGGTGACGACTTCATCGAGGTTCAGCACCACGTTCGCCGCCATCGTCCACGCGGCGAGTTCCGCGCGATCCACCGCGGCGTCGGCTGGAGCGCCGCCGATAGCGAGTAGCGCTTCCGCGGCAGCGCCGTCGGCGCGATAGTTTGCGAGTTCCTGTTGGTACGCCTCCACTAAGTCGGCGAGTTCGTCGATGCTCGGCTGTCGGCACGTGGCGGTCTGGAATAAGAACCTCGCGCGGCGTTCGATCGAGTCGCCCCCTTCACTGAGCGTTCGTTCCGCTAAGCTGCGAGCCGCCTCGACGTACTGCGGATCGTTGAGGAGCAGCAGCGCCTGCAACGGCGTGTTGGTGCGCTCGCGGCGGACGATGCACGACTCGCGCGACGGGGCGTCGAACGTGTTCATCTCCGGCGGCGGAGCCGTTCGCTTGATAAACGTGTAGAGCGTGCGGCGATGAACCTTTTCCTTCCCTTCGTCGGCGACGAAGTTCACCGTGTTCGAGCCCGAGTAGCCGACCGCTTCCCACAGCCCGGCCGGTTGCGGCGGTTTGACGCTCGGTCCGCCCATCTGTTCGACGAGCAGCCCACTGGTGAAGAGCGCCTGATCGCGGAGCATCTCGGCGTCGAGCCGGAAGCGGGCGCCGCGTGCCAGCAGGCGATTCTCGGGATCGCGGCGGTAGAGCTCGGGATCGACGTGCGAGGTCTGCCGATAGGTTGCCGACGTGACCAGCTCGCGAACGAGCCGCTTCACGTCCCAGCCGTTGTCGATGAAGTCGACCGCCAGATAGTCGAGCAGTTCCGGATGGCTCGGCGGCTCGCCTTGAGCGCCAAAGTCGTTCGATGTCTTCACCAAGCCCACGCCGAAGAACTGCTGCCAGAAACGATTCACCGCGACGCGGGCGGCGAGCGGATTCTCACGGGCGACGACCCACTGCGCGAGGCCGAGGCGATTGTTCGGCGCCGCGGCGTCCATCGGAGGGAGCATCGTCGGCGTTCGCCGGCCAACCTCCGCGCCATGCTGGTCGTACTCGCCACGGTTGAGGATGTACGCGGGTTTCGGCGTCGCCATTTCTTTGAAGACTAGCGTCGTCGCCACGTTGCGGTCGACTTCGGTCCGCTCGCTGCGGGCGGCGCCGAGCTGCGTGCGCAGCTGATCGAGTTTCGGCGACTTGGCGGCCGTGTTGCGGAAGAACTGCCGCACCAAACCAACTTCTTGCTCGCTCCGTTCGCCAGCCGCCTTCGTCGCTGCGGCGAGCACATCAGGCGGCATGATCGGTTGATCGGTCTTCGCGGCAAAGTAGAAGCCCGACTGCGCACCGAAGTTCAGGATTTTTACTAACAGCTGATTCTCGCCCTTCTTCAGTTTGAGCGTGAGCTTCTCTTGGTCGGCCGCCGCAGCCCGCGGTTCGTCGCGCTTCAGCAGCAGTTTGCCGTTGAGGTAGACCCGCACGCCGTCGTCGCTGCCGAGTGAAATATCGAGCTGCTGCGGCTTGCCGACGGTGATTGAGCGGAATAGGAAATTCGCCGCCGGATCGCCTGGCAGATCGTTGTAAACGACGCCGTCGACCCACTCCGGCTTGCGAACCCAGCCGATCTCTTCGCCGGTGGCGAGCTTGAACTTCCGATCGAGCTTCACTGGCTTCCCTTCGGGGCCATGCTTTTTGCTCTTCAAATAGCGTTCTGGATCGGAGAAGGGGCCGACGGTGTACCAATCGCTGATGGCGAGGTATGTCTTGCCTTCTGCGGCTTGATTCGGCGCGGCGGCAGCTGGCTCGGTGCTCGAACCGCCGACCGACTCCACTTTCGGCTCATCGGCGGCGAACTGGCGTTCCCACTCAACTTGCTGCGCATCGAGTTCCGGCCAAGCGGCGGCGAGCTTCGCCTCCGCAGCGGCGATTTGCTTGTCGAGTTCCGCCAGCTTGGCCGTTTGCTCCGGCAGCGGCGCGCGAATTACTGGCGCCGGGTCCTCGCGGTTACCGTCCATCTCGTTGCCGTCGAGGCTATTGAAGTACGCGAACAGCGAGTAGAAATCGCCCTGCGTCAGCGGGTCGTACTTGTGATCGTGGCAGCGAGTACAACCGACCGTGAGGCCGAGCATTACCGTGCCGAAGGTATCGACGCGATCGATCACCGCGGTGACGTAGACCTCCTCTGGAATGACGCCCCCCTCGTTGGTCGACACGTGGCAGCGATTGAAGCCACTGGCGATCAGCTGATCATCGGTCGCGTTCGGCAGCAGATCGCCGGCGAGTTGCTCGACGATGAAATCGTCGAACGGCAGGTTGCGGTTGAAGGCTTGCACCACCCAGTCGCGGTACGGCCACATCTCGCGGTAGTTGTCGAGATGGAGGCCATGCGTGTCGCCGTAGCGGGCGGCGTCGAGCCAGAACCGTGCCATGTGCTCGCCGTAGCGGGGCGAGGCGAGTAGTTTGTCGACAGCCCGCTCATAGGCGTCGGGACGATTTTCGGCGAGGAAGGCATCGGCTTCGGCGGGCGTCGGCGGCAAGCCGGTAAGGTCGAGCGTCACCCGCCGCAGCAGCGTCGTGCGATCGGCCTCGGCGACGGGAGCGAGTTGTTCTTGTTCGAGCCGCGCGACAATGAACCGATCGATCGGCCCGCGCGGCCAGTTCTCGTGCTGCACCGCCGGCAGCTCGGGGCGGACCGGCGCCGTGAACGACCAGTGTTGCTGCCACTCGGCGCCCTGCGCGATCCAGCGGCGGAGCGTGTCGACTTCCTCCGGCGTCAGCGTCTTGTGGCTGTCGGCCGGCGGCATCCGCAGCGATTCGTCGTCGCTGGTGATCCGGGCGATCAACTCGCTAGCATCGGGCTGGCCCGGCACGACGGGGATTGAGCCCGAATCGGCCTCACCAACGGCGCTCTCGCGCTGGTCGAGCCGAAAGCCTCCCTCGCGCGACGCCGCCTCAGGGCCATGGCAGGCGAAGCACTTGTCCGAAAGGATCGGCCGAATGTCGCGGTTGAACTGCAGCGCATCGCTCGCGCTGGCCGCGTTCGCTGCGAACCAAGAACAGAGTGCCGCCGCAACGGCGAATTGCCGGAGAAGAAAAGTCCCTCGACGCACCATCCGCAAAACCTCGGAGTGGAGTCGGAAGTCTCAGTCGGCTCGCCGTGTGACGCCGCCGCTGCCATGCTCCATCATACCCGGTGTTGGCCGCAGGTCGTAGCGATGGCAGTATGCATTTCTCGCCAAACGATGTAGAAATCTGCGCGTCTTGCCGCCGCGACTGGGCTACGGGTGGCGGTAGGCGTGCCCGTTTTTCTCTCGCAAAGTCGCCAAGGCGCAAAGACACGCGAAGAAAAGAGAAAGAGAGTGGCGGGCCGTATTACTTTCCTCTGCGTCTCCGCGCCTCTGCGAGAGCTTGTTTAATACAGGTCTCTCGCAGAGGCGCGGAGACGCAGAGTTCAGATCAAGACACGGAACTACCTATATATTCCGTCTTCTTTGCGTTCCCTTGGCGTGTTAGCGCCTTTGCGAGAGATGTCTAACGTTCCACGCCGAAAGAGTCAGTTCAGATTGACATCAGGCGGACGTTGATCAGGCGAGAGGTGGGGCGCTGAGATCCGCAGCCCGATCTCACTGCAAACGCGTTTCCAGACCCCTTCGGGATCGGAAAAGATATTGCTCACTCGCGCTGGCGAGGTGAGCCAGCCGCCGACTTCCATCTCTTCCTCAAGCTGCCCGCCGCCCCAGCCGGAGTGGCCGCTGAAGAGGCGGAACTTGGCGTCGTGGCGCCGCACCAGCAGATCGATCGTATCTTTTTGCATCGACATGAAGAGCTTCGGGTGAATCTCTTTCTCGCCGAACTCGCGCTGATTGTGGAGAGCGATCAACGGCCCGGGCACGGGGCCGCCGACATAGACCGGCATGTCGCTGTCGACCGGATCGTTGCCGATCATCTTCCAGACGTCGTCGACGGTCTTATCGCCGGGGCGATTGATGATCACGCCAAGGGCGCCCTGCTCTTCGTGCTGCAGCATGAGCACGACGGTCTTGGAGAAGTTGGGATCCTTCAGATGCGGAGACGCAACGAGAAATTGACCGGCGAGTGATTTCATTTTTATTTCACCACGAAGGCACCAAGAACACGAAGGAAAGCACTAAGGTTGAGCCGTGCGAACAACGTAATTCTTGGCGAACTACTTAGTGCCTTCGCGTCTTGGTGGTTAATTCTTGCTAACTCGCTGTTTGGTCACTTCAATCGCCTTTAATGCTCCACGAGCTTTGTTGAGCGTTTCTTGGTACTCCATTGCCGGGACGCTGTCGGCGACGATGCCGGCGCCCGCTTGGACGTACGCCTTCTTGTCCTTCAGCACCACCGTGCGGAGCGCGATGCAGGTATCCATGTTGCCTGCGAAGTCGATGTACCCCACGGCGCCTGCGTACGGGCCGCGGCGATGGGGTTCGATTTCGTCGATGATCTCCATCGCCCGCACCTTCGGGGCGCCGGAGACGGTACCGGCCGGCAAGCAGGCGGCGAGGGCGTCGAACGCATCGCAATCGTCGCGCAGTTGGCCGGTGACGTTCGAGGTGATGTGCATCACGTGACTGTAACGCTCGATCACCATCACGTCTGAGATTTCGACCGAGCCGAATTCCGCCACGCGGCCGACGTCGTTGCGGCCGAGGTCGACGAGCATAATATGTTCGGCGCATTCCTTCGGGTCGGCGAGCAAGTCGGCCGCCAGGCGGGCATCTTCCTCTTCGTTGGCCCCGCGGGGCCGCGTGCCGGCGAGCGGGCGCACCGTTGCGAGTCCGTCGACGACGCGAACCATAATCTCCGGCGAGCTGCCGACGAGCGTCGTCCCTGGCATCCGCAGGTAAAACATGAACGGGCTCGGGTTCACCACCCGCAATGTGCGGTAGAGTTCGAACGGCGGGCAGTCGAAGTCGACCTCCAGCCGCTGCGAGATCACCACTTGGAAGATATCGCCGGCGCGAATGTACTCGACGCACTTCCGCACCGCTTGCTCGAACTCGGTTTGCGTGAAGTTCGATTTGAACGGCAACGTCACCGGCCCGCGGGCGTCGATGTCGGCCAGCTGCAGGCCGTCGGCCGGAGTGTTCAGGGCTGCGATGTAGCCATCGACGCGGTTGCAAGCAGCCTGATGGCGGCGAGCGATCTCGTCGTCATCCTCGGCGCCGCGCAGGTCGGCCAGCACGAGCACGTGCACCGTCTTGCGCACGTTGTCGAAGACCACCATGTGGTCGAACAGACCGAACGCGAGGTCGGGCAGGCTCCGGTCGTCGGTGGGAGCGTTGGGGAGGCGTTCGACGTAACGAACCGTATCGTACCCGGCGTAGCCGACGGCCCCGCCGATGAACGGCGGCAGCTCCGGCAGATGGACGACGCGGACTGCTTGCACGAGCTCGCGGAGCGTCTCGAGCGGGTTGGCGACCTTCTGCTCTTCGGTCGCCCACGCCTCTTTTCCGCCGGCGTTGTTGCGGCGGCTGACCTTGACCTGCGTGCCGCGGGCCTCAAGCAAGAGGAACGGGTCGCTGGCGACGAAGCTGTAGCGACCGACCTTTTCGCCGCCGATGACGCTTTCAAACAGTCCGGCGGCTTGGCCGCGATCGAGGCGATTGAATGCCTGCACCGGCGAGAGGGCATCGCTCAGCAGCTCACGATAGACGGGAACAAAGTCGGCGCCTTGAGCTAGTTCGACGAACCGCTCGAGCGAGGGAAGATGGGCCATGAATCGTCCAAACCTGATGGGGGCGGGTAGCGGTAGTCGACGGCAAGGGTCGAACGCTCGGCGATGCGCTTCGCCAGCGGTCGGCGGCGCCTTGGCCCGAGGGGTCGACTTCCCACGTTCCGCGGTCTGCAAGCGTCACTTTATCACCCCCAGAGAGGGCCCACAACTTCGCTGTCGGCGGCGACCCATGTCCAAATGGCACAACGGCTTATCGCCGCTGACGCTTACCTTGACACTACCCCCCCCACGGCTAGAATCCCCATAGCGTGGAGCGGTTTCTTCAGCGCGGACCGAGCCTTCGGTTCGATCGCGCACTCCCTCTGGGAGAGGCGCGACGCCTGCTCAAGGTTCGGTCGTCGGCGTCTCGATTGTTTGGATCGCAGGGCGCCCGGCTCGCCGCCGAAGGAACGCCGCCCCGCCCGCCAGGAGACGCCGCCATGAAATGCCAAAAGTGCGATCGCCCCGCTACGTTCCACATCACCGATCTGGTCGATGGCGAACCGAGCGAACTTCACCTCTGCGAGGAATGCGCGCAGTCGTTCCTCACGCCGTCGCAGGAAGAGGCCCAGGACGTGGAAGGGATGCCGGCCATGGCCGGGTTGCTCGCCCAGCATCTGGCCGTCGGCGAAACGGCCGACGATCTGGCCCGGCTCGATCAACGCGCCTGCCCGGTCTGCGGGATCACGTTCCTGCAGTTCCGCAAGCAAGGTCGCCTCGGCTGCCCGCACGACTACGTGTTCTTCGAGAAGGATCTCGAGCCATTGCTGATGAGCATCCACGATCAGACGCAGCACATGGGCAAAGTCCCCAAACGCTGCCCGCATGGCGCCGATCAGCAAACGCAGCTCATTCGCCTCCGCCGCGAGATGAAGGAAGCCGTGACGTCCGAAGAGTACGAACGGGCCTCGGAGATTCGCGATAAGATCCGCGAAATCGAAGCGGGCTTTCGCGAAGCGAAAGGCGAGTCGTAGCACCGCCGCGCTGCTGAGGTGAATGCCTGGCAGCTTTGCACCTGATGCTCGTTTGAGCGTCGCTCCGGCGGGTCGTTGACCCGCGGCTACTAAGTCACCACAACTAGCACCTGACGCCTCCTTATGACTCTCGACGATCTCGCCAGCACGAGCGGTGAATGGCTCCGCGGCTCCGGCCCCGAGTCCGACATCGTGATCTCGAGCCGCATCCGGCTGGCGCGGAACTTGGCCGACTTCCCGTTCATTTCGCGGGCGACCGACGCTGATCGCGCCGAGATCGAGAAGATCCTCCATGGCCGCGTCGAAGCACTGCGGACTTCCGGCAAGGCGCCGGGCGAGTCGATCTACTTGAACGTCAACGACCTCGCCGACGTCGATCGGCAGTTCCTCGTCGAACGCCAGTTGATCAGCCGCGAGCACGCCTCGAGCGAAGGGGCGCGGGCGGTCTTCGTCGATCCGTCGGAATGCTTCAGCGTGATGATCAACGAGGAAGATCACCTCCGGATTCAGGTGATGCACAGCGGCCTCGCGCTGGCCGACGCGTGGGAGCAGGCGACCAAGCTCGACGACATGATCGAAGAGCAGGTCACCTACGCCTACAACGAACGGCTCGGTTACCTCACCGCGTGCCCCACGAACACCGGTACCGGCGTCCGCGTGAGCGTGATGCTCCACCTTCCGGCGCTGGCAATTACCCGCCAGATCGAGAAGGTGTTTAAGAGCCTCCACAAGATCAACCTTGCCGTCCGCGGCCTCTACGGCGAAGGCTCGCAGGCGACCGGCGACTTCTACCAGATCAGCAATCAGGTCACCCTTGGTCAGACCGAAGAAGAGTTGGGCAAGAAGGTGGCCGACGTGGTCCCCGTGCTCATCGACTACGAGCGGCAGGCCCGCAGCTTCCTCATCGAGAACAGCCAAGAAACGCTGCACGACCGCGTGAGCCGTGCGTACGGCATTCTGCGAACCGCGCAAACGATCAGCAGCGAAGAGACGATGCATCTCCTCTCGAGCGTGCGGATGGGGATTAACCTGGGGCTGATCAACGACCTGTCGATCCCGACGGTCAACAAGCTGCTGATCCACACCCAGCCGGCCCATCTGCAAAAGCTGTCGGGCGTCGAACTCGATCAGGCCGATCGCAACATCGAGCGGGCCACTTATCTCCGCCGCCATTTGAATGGCGAGTCGAAGGGGAACATTTCGCATAACTAGCGGAATGGGCGGTCCGCACTTGACTCGGCGCCCCCCTCCCCTCAGTCTTGTGGCATGCAATTCCGGCTGCTGAGTTACAACATCCATAAGGGGATCGGCGGTCTCGACCGTCGTTACGACCTCGCGCGGATTATCGAAACGATCCGGCACTACCAGCCCGATGTTGCCTTCTTGCAGGAGGTCGACGACGGGGCCAAGCGGTCGCGGCATGATTGCCAAGTCGATTTGCTTGCCGAAGCGGTCGAACTTCCGCACCGCGCCTATCAGCGCAACGTGCGGCTCCGTTCGGTTGGGCACTACGGCAACGCGATCTTGAGCCGTTGGCCGATCATCGACGCAGTCGACATTGATCTCACGATCCCGCTGAAGAAGCGCCGCTGTGCGCTCGTCTGCCAGGTGGAGACCGAGGTGCGGGGCCACGCGCGGAAGATTGGATTGGCGAACGTTCATCTCGGCCTCGCAGGTTTCGAGCGGCAAATCCAGCTTCGGCGGCTGCTGGGGGGCGAGCTATTCTCTAAGCTGGGGGCGGAAACGCCGCTGGTGATTGGCGGGGACTTCAACGACGTGTGGGAGAACCTCGGCAAGAAGATCATGCACCCGGCTGGGTTCGAACTGGCGAGCGGCACGATCCGCACGTTTCCCGCGGCGGCGCCGTTGCGGCGACTCGATCGGATTTTCTGTCGCGGTCCCATCAGTTCGCTCGCTGCGTTTGGCGGTCATACTGGACTGGCAAAGCGGGCATCGGATCATTTGCCGTTGATTGTGGACTTTGAAGTTAAGTAACTGACAACTGAACAGTTCCTCCATGCCGCCTAGCGCTATCATCCAACCGCTGACTTCCTGGACCTTTTGGGCCTGGGTATTGGCGACGGCCCACGTGGCGTTGCAGGTGGCGCTCGCGTGGCGGGTGATCATGCAGCGGCGGCCGACGGGCGAGTCGCTGGCGTGGGTGATGGTGATTTTCGGCTTTCCGATCGTCGGACCGCTCGCTTATCTCACGATCGGCGAGCTGCGGCTGGGGCGCCGGCGAGCGAAGCGGTTCGTCGAACTTTATCCGCCGATTCGCAAGTGGCTCGCCGAGTTGCCGCAACGAAGTCTTGTTGATTGGTCGCGGCTCTCTCCCGAGTTCGAATCGCTCTCGCAGTTGGGGCAGTCGCTCATTGGCGTGCCGTCGCTGCGCGGCAACCACGTCGAGTTGATCAACGACTGGCAGCATGTCTTTGCGCGGTTGATCGCCGATATCGACGCGGCCCAACGGACATGCCATCTGGAGTTCTACATTTGGAGCAACGGCGGCGAGGCTGATAAGGTCGGCGACGCCCTTGTCGAGGCGGCGAGCCGTGGCGTCGTCTGTCGCGTGCTGGTCGACGCGCTCGGCAGTCGGGCGTTCCTCAAGAGCGAGCAAGCGGCGCGGTTGCGGCAAGCGGGCGTTCATGTGCAAGCGGCCTTGCCGGGCGGATTGCTGCGGGCGCCGTTCGTGCGGTTCGATTTGCGGCTCCACCGGAAGATCGTCGCGATCGACGGCCGCGTCGCGTACACCGGCAGCTTGAACTTGGTCGATCCGCGGTTCTTCAAAAAGGACGCTGGCGTCGGCGAATGGGTTGATGCGATGGTCCGCATCGAGGGCCCGGCGGTCGAGGCGCTGGCGATCACGTTCCTCGCCGATTGGTTCGTCGAAACCAACTCCGATCTGAGCGAGCTGCAAGCGACCGGCGACGCCCACCCGCAGCCAAGTCGCGGCGACTGCACGGTGCAGGTGATGCCGTCGGGGCCGGCGCTGGCGACCGACGCCGTCGAGCAGATGTTGATCACGGCGATCTACGCTGCCCGTGAAGAACTGGTGCTGACGACGCCTTACTTCGTGCCAAGCGAACCACTGAGCCTCGCACTGATCGCGGCAGCCCGTCGCGGGGTGAAGGTGATTCTGGTGATCCCGGCCCGCGTCGACTCGCTGCTGGTGCGGTTCGCCAGCGGGGCGTTCAAAGGGGACATGCTGCGGGCCGGAGTGCGGATCATGTTGTTCAGCGATGGCTTGCTCCACACGAAGAGCATCACCGTCGATGGGTCGTATTCGCTGTTCGGCTCGGTGAATCTCGACCCGCGGAGTATGCGGCTGAATTTCGAGATTTTGCTCGCGTTGTACGACCCGGAGTTCACCGGCGAGCTGCGAGAATTGCAGCAGCACTACATCGACCGCTCGCACATGATGGATCTTGCCCGCTACCAGCGGCGGCCGCAGCTGCGGCGGATTGGCGAGAATTTCGCGAGATTGCTGAGCCCGCTGCTGTAGCGGGCGGCGGGATGAACCGCAAAATTCGCCAATTGCGGGCGTGGGCGCGGTCCGGTCATTTCGCCCCGGGCACAAAAACTGCATGATGGGGAGCCCCGGCGACGATGTCGCCGATACACCCGAACAGAGAACGCCCGCCCCCCGTTGATTGCTATGCAGACTCGCCGCCAGGCGCTGTTGACCGGACTCTCCCTGCTTCCCGCGGTTGCCCTCGGCGGCCCCGCGCTGGCGGCCGCACGCCCACGCCCAATTGAAGGGTGCGTCAAGCTGCCGAGCGGTCGGCGGATCGGTTATGCCGAATTCGGCGACCCGGCGGGCATCCCGGTCTTCTACTTCCACGGAACCCCAGGCGCCCGCATCGAGGCGGGGCTCATCGCCGACGAAGCGACTGCGGCTGGCGTCCGATTGATGGCGCTCGAGCGGCCGGGGATCGGGCTCTCCGACTACCAATCGGGCCGGCGGATTCTCGATTGGCCGGCTGACGTCGCCTGTGTGGCCGACGTCCTTGGTTACGCCGGAACGAACTTTGGCGTGCTCGCGCTCTCGGGCGGAGCTCCTTACGCGCTGAGTTGCATTCGCTGCCTGCCAGAGCGACTCACACAGGTGGCGATCGTCTCGGGCCATACGCCGATGTGCGTCTCCGGCGCCCCGGCCGGGAGCGAAGATGGCACGATCGCAATGGTCGGCCGACGACCGCGGCTCGCGCGGTTGGCGTTCAAGATCGAAGCGAATCGGTTGCGGAAGCATCCTGATCGAACTCTCGAACAGATCGCGTCGCACTGGGCGGCGTCGGATCGTGAACTCATCTTGTGCAATGCCGAGTATCGCGCGGCGACTATCGAAACGCTCAGCCAAGCGACGCGGTGCGGACCGGACGGGATTGTTACGGACGTGACGCTGCTCGGCGGGCCGTGGGGCTTTAGCCTCGAAGCGCTGCCGGCGTCTTCGGTTTCGTTCTGGCATGGCGGATGCGACCCGATCGCACCGCCGGGGATGGGGCACTACTTCCAGCGGCATGTCGCTGGGAGCGAACTGACGATCGATCCGCGTGCCGGGCACCTCACGATGCTCAAGTGGCACGCAGCGGCGATCTTAAGCCGCTTTACGGCGACGTAGCCCCAAGTAGCCGCCACCAGTAGCCGCGGTTCAACGAACCGCCGGAGCGGTCCCCATTGGACGCCGTGCGTTCTTTTGTCGTCGATTAATGTCGCGTGATGCGATTTTTGGCGACACTAATCGTAAGGCGCCGCAGTTCTTCGGTTTGCGTTTTGTCGTGTCGCGTCACGACGCGCCATTCGCGTCGCTTTCTGCGCTGGTTTCAGCGTTCGCATGCTTGAAGCGCAACGCCGTCCGTCGCCGGCGCCGATCGTGCCAGCGCGCAGCGGCGGCCTGGCCGTTGCAGCTTAGCAAAAGAGGACGAGGTGGTGGAGTAACGATTTTCGGCCACCCCTCTGGCGAGTTGCGAGCTTCGGCGACGGTCTTCAAGTCGGCCGATTAGCCAACGCCCATCGCATCGTAGCCTAACTTTGTCTCAAAAGTGTATTTCGAGTGAGTTGTATCGTCTTCTCCCGGAGGGAGATTCGACAATAGCCCAGCAATTCATTGCTGGGGCATGATTCCGCCGCAAGGACTGATGTCCCGTAGGGACAATTAATTACCGGAGTCATTCAGTCGTCCCTAGGGGACTTCATCATGCGCCGGCGCTTTTTACCCAGCAATGAATTGCTGGGCTATTGTCGGTCGTCCCGCTGGGACGTCGACGCGAGCGCGGTCAACGTCGCCATTCGCGCCGTGGCGTCACACGGCGTGGTGGCCGACCCCCGGGCGGAGCCCGGGGCTAGAGGATGGCTAGCGCGGGAAGATCGCGGTGGCGGGGACGATGCCGGAGGCGTGGGGGAGCAGGGCTTCGGCGCGGATGAGAAGCACCATTTCGGATTTGTACGTTTCCGTGACGCGGCCGAGAGCGCCGCGACGGGTGCGGGTTCGATTGGTGATCAGGCCGCCGAGCGACACTGTCTCGCCAAACGTTACCTCAATTTGAGAGTTGACCGTGGATACTTGAGTTCGTGCAGTGGGATCCTTTGCCGAGCGCTCAGGATCGGGGGTGGTGCGGTCGATGCGGAAGTCGACGCGGGCCTGGTTGTTTCCTAAGGCATCGGCGTACACTTGGACGTCGGTGAAAGGCGATTTGGCGCCGTTTTCACTGTTCGCTTCTGGTCCGAAGTGGGATCTCGACTCCTCTCCGCTCGATACTTCGAGTTTAGGCGAAGCTAATACTTGAACGGCGTCTTCGCTGCGGAGCTTTGCGATGTCGGCTTCAGTCCAACTGTTGAAGGTTGTCGTACCGGCCGGAGAGTCTTGTGCTTTTGGGAAGACGCCGATTTTTTCGGCAGCGGTCAGGTTGACCTCTAGAAGTTCCAGATGAACGATCATCCGCTCGGGCGTTTGCGTCTCGACCATAATCCGATCGATCCGACGTTGGAGTTGATTGCGTTGGGCGATGCAGTCGCGGAGGAGTTGGAGCTTTTCTTGTTGCGCCGGCGTGACAGGCGGAGCCAGATTCGCAGGAGCAACAATTTGTTGCGGCATGGCCGGCGCTGCTGGCAACAACTGCTGAGCGCTTGCGGCAGGTGCGGCGAGACAGACGGCGACGAGGCTGAGGATTTGGCGGCGCATGGCAGGTCTCCAACCGCTGCGCGGCGGCAGCGACGGATGGGCGTGAGGGAAGAGACGCGGCGGGATGGTACGGGATCGCGGCGCGGGGGCTCAAGAGCGAAGTGGGCGTGCTGGCGCCGGTTTGGGGGCGTGGTCGGGAGAGGCAGAGCGGTGGCGGGTGGTGGGAGTTCTGTCGCCCCTGCCGGGGCTTTAGGCGGTGCGCGACCGGTCACCGGGGGCTCACGCCACCCGGCTACAACATTTCGCCCCTCCGGGGCTGGAGAAAAGGGCTCGCGGCTATGATGCTTTCACTGCCCACTGCCCACTGCCCACTGCCCACTGCCCACTGCCCACTGCCCCGAGCTACTCGTGCAGCTCCTCGCCATCCTCCGACAGATCGCCGATTGCTTTGAGGGCGAGCGCGATCACCAGGCCGATGAGGCAAATGATCCAGGCGACGCCGACGCCAATGTGGAGGCGTTGGAACGCGGTGGCGGCGGCGTGGTCGCCCATCGAGGCGAGCAGGCCGGCGACCCAGTAGAGGAGCGACTGCAGCATCGGCAGCGCGAGGGTCAGGCCGAGCAGCGTTTTGAGGGCGGTCCGTATCGTCATCGCTCGGGCTCTTCGTTCCTTCTCCGCCGGACGTTCACGCTGGCCTGCTCCGCCATGCGTCTGCCGGGGGCTGCTTCCGGGACGCCGACTTTAGCCGATGCGACCGTCAGAATCGACCCCAGCCGACCCATCTTCCGCCCAGGCGGGGGAGTGTCAAGGCAAGTTGGGCGGCGGGGGCGGCCGCAAAGTTTGACCCTCGCCCTGCCCCGGTCAAAATGGAAGCATGCACGTTCGCCAGCCAGTTTGCCGATATGTTTCCCGACTCTTCGCAGCCGTGGCGGGGGCGGCGACGTTGCTCGCCGGCGGCGCAGCACTAAGCCACGCCCAGAAGGTGCAACTGATGGATGGCCGCGTGCTGAGCGGCGTCGTCGCACGGACAACCGGGGTGGCTGACAATCCCGAGAAGCCGACAAGCCAAGCGGGCGCTGTCGCGACGAAGCAGATTCTGGTGGTCGACGACGGTTTGCGGCGGACGTTTGTCTGTGCGCATCGCGTTAATGAGAACGGCATCATCGATCAGGCGCCGGAGCAGTTGCTCACGATCAAGCCTTGGCAGCATCCGGCTGAGGGGGCGTCGAAGCTGGGCGCCGTCGGGCCGGCGATCGCGATCACGCCGTTCGACGAGTATGGCCGGCGGATTTATGAGATGCAGTCGATCGACGGCCCGCTGTCGATCGTGCAGGGCATCACCGAGCTGACCCCGCGCTACGTGAAGTTAGCATCGCTGCATGGGCCCGAGCGGTCGGTGGCGTGGGAGTCGAGTATGGCGACATCTTCAATTCCGCCGGACACGCTCGCGCGGATTATCGCCCAGGCGATTCCGCAGAACGATTGGCAAGCTCGGCTGCAGGCGGTGCGCTTCTACCAGCAGGCGGGGCGCTTTCCTGAAGCCCGTCGCGAGCTGGAACGGATCATTGAGGAGTTTCCTGAGAAGAAAGACTTGCAGTCGATGGTCGGCGAACTGCGGCGCAGCGGCGCCAAGCAGATGTTGACCGAACTCAACCTGCGGCGGAGCGCTGGTCAGCATAAGCTTGTCGGCGGCATGCTGGAGATCTTTCCTGCTGAGGAAGTCTCGGGCGATACGCTGATTCAAGTCCGTGAAATGATGACCAGCTACGAGCAGGAGCAGCGGCGGATTAAGCAGATCGGCGAGATGCTGCAAGCGACGGTGGCGAAGATGCAGGATCCCGATCAACGGGGCATCATGGCGCCGATTGCCGAGGAGATTGTCAAAGAGCTAAGCAACAACACGGTTGATCGGATGGCCCCGTTCGTCCAGTTGAGCGACGACAACTCGCTCACGGCTGAGGAGAAGTCCTCACTGGCGATTACTGGCTGGTTGCTGGGAGCGGAGGGGGCCAAGCAAGAAGTGCAGACGGCGCTGGCGCTGATCAAGCTGCGCGACGGCGTGGTGCGGTACCTGCGGGAGCCAAATGCGGCTGATCGCGGGCCGATTTTGCAGAACATCGAAAGCACCGAAGGCTCTTCCGTCGATCAGTTGGCGAAGTTAATCGCGCGGATGAAACCGCCGTGGCATGACGTTGAGTACGCGAAGAATGCGGCTGGGGCGTTTCTCACGCTGCTGGCTCCGGGGCAGACCGAGGATGGCGACTTCACCTACCACGTCCAGTTGCCGCCGGAGTACGACCCGTATCGCCGCTACCCGACGCTGCTGGTGCTGAACGGTTCGTACAACACGCCGGAGCAGGAACTCGACTTTTGGGCTGGGAGTCCGCTACCGGTCGAGGGTAGCGCCGAGGGGGTGCGCCGCGGCCAGGCGATGCGGCATGGGTACATCACGATCGCGGTCGAGTGGCAGAAGCCGCACCAGTACGACTACGAGTATTCGGGCCGCGAACATCTCGCGGTGCTGACGTCGCTGCGCGATGCGATGCGACGGTTCAGCATCGATACCGACCGCATTTATCTGACGGGGCACGACATTGGCGGCGAAGCGGCGTGGGATATGGGGCAGTCGCATCCTGACATGTGGGCGGGAGCGATTCCGATCATTCCGCGGTACGAGAACGACCAGAAATACATTGCCCACACTTGGGAGAATGCCGAGTACATTCCGCTCTACTTCGTCGCCGGGCAGCTGGACGGCCGGACGATTGCCGAGAACGCGCAGGTTTGGAACAAGTATCTGCGGCTGAAGCGGTTTGATACGACGCTCGCCGAGTATCAGGGGCGCGGACATGAGCCGTTCCACGATGAAATTTTGAACATGTTCGATTGGATGAGCTTCAAGAAGCGTGGCGGGCCGCCGGCGAAGTTCGATTGCGGCGCGCTGCGGCCGTGGGACAACTTCTTTTGGTGGATCGAGGTCGATGAACTGGAGAACCAGTTCATGATCTACCCGACCGATTGGTCGGGAGGTCGCGTGACGCCGGCGCACATCAAGGGGCGGATCACGCCAGACAACGAATATAACCGTCTAACGGCCGACGCCCGCGGGTATGGCGTGACGCTGTGGCTGAGCCCCGACTACGTCGACTTCAGCAAACCGATGCGGCTGACGTTGAACAATCGGAAACTGCCTGACCCTGAAGGGGGCATTAAGCCGAGCGCGTCGGTGTTGCTCGAAGATGTACGGACGCGGGGCGATCGGCAGCGGCCGTTTTGGGCGAAAATGGTGGTGCCGCGGTGATCGGCGATACGGTTGCATCGTTTCTAGCCCCGGGCTCCGCCCGGGGGTGGGGTAACGCAACGTGCGGCGATGTGTACCGGAATGGTTGCCGACCCCCGGGCGGAGCCCGGGGCTAGAATTGCGGCGAACGGATCCAAACAAAAAAGCTCCCTGACAGCGCCAGGGAGCTTTTGTTTTGCAGTAAGCCGTGCAGTTCGCACTTAGCGGACTTGAGCGCCTTCTCCGGTGCTCGCTTCGCCGAGCTTGGCGACGGCGCCTTGCTTGGTGAGCGTGGCGCCGACGACGAACCAGCCGTCGTCGAGCGAGCGGACGACGATGCCGGCTGGGCTGAAGTAGCGGCGGACCATTTCGAACGGCGGCAGTTGGCGGCCGTCGATCTTTTGCTTCCGCAGAGCGCCGACCTCTTCATCTTCAGGCGAGGTGAGGAGGCGGTTCAGCAGACGACCGAGCAGCGTTTCCGATTCGGGCATCTTTCCCTGACGGAGCAACTCGTAAGTCGGGCGATAGGCTTCGTCGGTGCGACGGAAGCAGCGCGCGGCCACGGCGCCGGGTAGTAACTGGTTAAGCGTCACTTCGACTTCGCGGAAATCAGCGGCGTCGCTGAGCTTGTCGCCAGCGGCCTTGGCGGCCAGCATCTTCTCCAGGAAGGAAAGATGCGACGCGACCAGCAGGTGGCCATCGGTAACGCAGACGGCGGAGGTGCTCATCGCGCCTGGCTTCAGGCTCCCGTCTTCGACGACGTCGACTTCTTCACCGGCCGGTTCCAGGTCGATTTCCAGCTCCGGGATTTCTTCCTGAGCGGGTTTGATCTCCCAGACGACCTTGCCTTGGAATTCTTTTTGTTGAGCGTTCGGATCGGCCTTCATGAACTTCTCGACCGTCGCGGCGACGGCCGCTTCGTCCTTCAGTTCGATCATGAACATGAAGCGTTCGCTTTTGGTCGTGATCGGCAGTTCGTAGTCGGTGAAGAGCGAGACGCGCTGGCCGAGATGGCTAACGAAATCTTTCTCGACGACCACTTGCGGGCCGTACGGGTCTTTTTCGAGGCCTTCGATCACGTCTTTGAACGCGTCTTCGTAGCCGGCGATCGCATCGAAGAGCGTGCCGAAGTACTGGTAGGCGTTCTGCATGTCCATGTTGAAGGTGCGGTAGCTGGCGAGCGAACGCGGAATCCACGGCTCGGGCGGCATTTTCTCGGCGTTGGGGAATTGCATGATCCGCATCGCGAGCTTGTACTTCGTGGGGTCGGTCGTTACCGCCGGGGCGTAGACCGAAGTGCGGTGCAGGACTTCGAACGAACCATAAGCGGCGAGATTGACGAACCCGCCCATGCCTTGGATGGCGTCGAAGCCTTGGTTCTCGAGGATGTTGACGTAGTCTTTGCCTTGCTTCGCTAGCTCTTCGCCGGGGGCAAGCGAGCGGCTCGCCTTGGCGTAGCCGAAGGGTTCGACGTACCAGCGGATTTCGGGGACGAGGTCGTCGGCCTCGGCGGCACAGCGACCCATGGTGGTCGTGTAGGGTTTGACACTGGCGAGCGACTGGCCTTTGCCGCCGAAACGGGAAACCATCGCCTCGGCCTCGGCGCGGCTGTCGGTGGCGCAGAGCAAATCCTGATTGATGAAGAAGACCGCTTCGCGCGCGATGTCTTTCTCGTGTTGCGGGGGGATGGCGTAGACGGCCATCTTCACGCCGCCGACGGTGACGTCGGAGCGCTTTGCCTTGCGACGGGCGAGCTCTTGGTCGATCTTGCCGAGCAGCGTTTGGGCAGCCGGGGCGTTGCCCGTGACGTCGACCGTAATGGCCACGGCGGCGCGAGTTGATTCCTGAGCGACCAGGCCGAGGCCAATTTCGCCAGTGGCGACGTCGCGGAGATCCTCGACGGTGAGCGCGAGCTTGGTGCGGGTGTCGGAGAGTTTGCGTTCGATTTGCCGTTTCATGTCGGCGACGAACGGCTGCATGGCCTCGTCTTTGACGAGGTGGCCCATCTGGGTTTTGTTCCAGTTGGCCTCGAGCTGCTTGGCGTTGGCGACGGAGGCGAAGCCTTTGGTCGCTGACGACATGATGGTGTCGCTGGGGACCGCCGCCGTTGCCAGCGACGGAAGTAGACATGTAAGCGCGAGGGCCAGCAGGCTGCCAATCGGGAGGAGTTTCGCCAAGGTCTCGTTCCTGCAATCAGGGCCGCAAACGGGCGGCCGGGAGAAATAAAGGGATCCGTGCGCCGGGACGATAACTGGTCTGCAGCGTCAAAACAATGGATATCTTCGCTGTTTCACGGCGTCGAGCCTGAAATTCCTGCAATTTACGGGCCGGCGAGGGCGTGAGTGCGGTGGTTTGGTGAAGCCGCGCAGGATGGGGTGAGTGGCTGCCGGTTAGTTAAGACTGGACAGGATCACAGGATGGGTAGGAGATCGACAGGATTGAAGTCGCTCGCCACCGATTATTCGGCGAGCAAGCAACTTGCGTTTCGATGACGAATAGGAGTGCAGAGATCCTGTTGATCTAAGCAATCCTGTTATCCTGTCTGAATGCAATCGAGTTCGCCCGCTCACGCGAAGAGTTCTTCGACGACCTGGCCTTTGCCGTCTTCCGTGGCGTAGAAGGGGCGCTTCTCGATGGTGAACTCGGTCTTCGGCGAGATGCCCATTGCTTGGAAGATGGTGGCGTGAAGATCGGTGACGGAGACGGGGTTCTTGATGGCGAGGCAAGGACGCTCGGCGGCCGTCTCGCCGTAGAGGAAGCCTTTCTTAAAGCCGCCGCCGAAGAGGAGGCAGCTGCTGCCGCCGGTGAAGTGACGGTGGAGGCCGTAGTGAGCCGGTTGTTCGAGCGTGTCGCTCTTGGCTCGCGACTGGTCCTTCGCGGTGCTGCCGGGGACGCCTTCGATCATCATGTCGCGGCTGAATTCGCTAGCAACGATCACCAGTGTGCGGTCGAGCATGCCGCGCTCTTCGAGGTCGAGAATTAGCTGAGCGATGGGGCGGTCGATTGACTCCTTCATCTTCACGAGCCGCGAGTGGCCTTCCTCGTGCGTGTCCCAGCCTTCGAACGGGACGTATTCGGTGGTCACTTCGACGAACCGCGTGCCGGCTTCGACGAGCCGGCGTGCTAGCAGGCAGCCGAGACCGAAGCGGCCGTTGTTGTATAGGTCGTAGCTTCGTTTCGGTTCGTCGGAGAGATCGAACGCGACGCGATCGGGCGAGCTGAGCAGGCGATGGGCGTTTTCCATGGCGCGGATCATCGACTCTTGCTGATGATCGCTGCCATGCTTACCGAGCGCGCCGCGGAGGGCGAGTTCGCGGAAGTGTTTGTAGCGGGCTTCGAAACGATCGGGCGTCATCCCCTTCGGCGGGCGGACGGCGCCAACGGCGTCTTGCGGGTAGGGGAGCAGGAAGGGGCCGTATTCGCCGCCGAAGAAGCCGGCGGTGTGAAAGGCCTTCAGTTCTTCTTTCTCGCCGACGCCTTCAAGGCGCTGACCGACGTCGACGAACGCCGGCATCACCGGGTTGCGGGCGCCGAGGACGCGGGCCATCCAGCTACCGATGTGCGGGGCGGCGACCGTCTGCGGCGGCACGTAGCCCGTGTGCCAGTGGTACTGGTGGCGGCTATGGAGGATGTGGCCGAGGTCGGGTTGCACGTGCGAGCGAATCAGCGTGCCGCGATCCATCACCTTAGCGATGTTTTCGAGGCCGGCGGTGATCTTGATGTTGTCGACCGCCGTGTCGATCGCCGGGAAGGTGCTGAGGACACGTTCGACCGGCAGGCCCTTTTCGAACGGCAGGTACGCCTTCGGGTCGAACGTGTCGGGCGCCGCCATGCCGCCGGCCATCCACAGCAGGATGCAGGCGTCGGCCTTGGGGATTGGCTGGACGAGTTGCTCGCCGGCGCTGCCGAGCGCGAGCCGCGGCGCCGACATGCCCATCGTGGCGATGGCGGCGGCGGAGGTAGCTTGGAGGAAGCTGCGGCGATCGAGTTGTTTTTGATTCATAGCGAAGGCGAAATCGTTTAACGAACCAATTGGAATTCGGGGAGCATGACGATGCACCACAGCACGTCGGCGAGGGTGTCGGGCGTCGGCGATTCGCCGGCGGTTTCGACCAGCAATTGCAATTCTTCGTCGGTCGGCTCGCGAGACAATGCGGCGCGAACGAGCGAGCGGCTGATTTCGGCGGCCGAGAGGTTGGCGTAGGTTGCCGCGAGCTTTTGACCGCTGGCTGCAAGCAGATCGGAGAGAGGTTCGCCGTTGCTCAGTTCGAGGGCTTCGAGGGTCGTCACTTCGCCGGGGCGGGTGGTGACGACTTGCTCGCGGTTGGGGCGGCCGAGGGTCCGCATCAGCGGCGTCGATTGGATCAGCGAGGCGCGGATGAATGGTCGCTCTCCTGCCCCGCTAAGTTGCTTAACAGTTTCGACGAAGATGGCGTCGTCCTCGGACTTTGCCGGTGATACGCCGCCGACCTCGGCGAGGGCGTCGACGAATTGCTCGGCCGTCATCCGCTTCGGCGCGGGGCCGGCGAAGATGTAGTCCTCCACTGGGGCCGATTCGTCCCACGGAGCGCTCTTCAGGCCGTAGACTTGCGAAGTGGCGATCAGTTCCAGTGTTTTCTTGAGGTCGTAGCCCGAGTCGGAGAGCTGGATGGCAAGCTGATCGAGCAGATCTTCGTTCCACGGGCGGGCGCCCATCGAATCGACGGGGTGGACGATGCCGCGACCCATCAGGCGGTGCCAGAGGCGGTTCACGATCGTGCGCGTCAGGCGGCCGTTGTCGGGGGCGGTCATCAGGCCGGCGAGTTGCTCAAGCCGCTTCTCCCGCGTGGCACTGCCGTCGATGGCGCCAAGTTCCGGGAAGAGGAAGTAAGCCTTCGCCATCTCGCCGGTCGGCTTGTCGCAGCGGTGGATTTCGAGCTGCTCGTTGCTGGTGATCGCCGCGAGGCCATAGGAGTCGGTGAGCTTCCAGTTGTCGACAAAGCTGTCGTGGCAAGAAGCGCACTTCAGATTGACGCCGAGAAAGACCTGGCCGACGTTTTGGGCGAACTGTAGTTCAGGCCGCTGGCTGGCGTTCACTTGCCCGCGCCAGATGATGCCCTTGGCAAAGCCTTCAGACTCTTCCGTGGGAGAGATCAGCTCGCGGACGAAGTCGTCGTAGGGTTTGTTGTTGAGCAGGGCGTTGTAAAGCCAGCCGGTGATTTGCGAACGTCCGCCGTCGATGTAGCCGGTGCCGGCGTAGTCGTTGCGGAGGAGATCGTTCCAGAAGGTGAGCCAGTGGTCGGCATAGGCGACTTCGTCGTCGAGGAGTTGCCGGACGAGGACGGCTCGCTTGTCGGGCGACTTGTCGGCGACGAAGGCGTCGACCGCTTCCGCGCTGGGGAGCAGGCCGACGAGGTCGAGACTCGCACGGCGGTAGAACTCGGCGTCGCTGAGAGGCGCGGGCACTGGGAGGCCGTGTTCCTTCCAATAGGCGTAAATGATGCGATCGAGTGGATTGTCGACGCCGGCGACGGACGAGGGGAGCTCAGGGCGCCGCGGCTTGAGGGGAGCGTCGTAGGTTTCGGCTTTGAAGGTGAAGCCTTCTTCCCAAGGGAGTTCGGCGTCGATCCAGCGACGCAGAACCGCGATTTCGTCTGCGTTGAGCCGTTCGCCCTTGGGGGGCATCTGCATTTTGGGATCGTCGCTGGTGACGAGGTCGATCAAGTAGCTCGCCGAGCTATCGCCAGGTTCGACCATGCCGGAGTCGAGCAACGACTCGCGGGTGTCGAGCGACATCCCGCCTTTGTACGTGCCGTTGGTGTGGCAGCTGGCGCAATGCTTTTGCAGCAGCGGGATTACTTCGTGGGCGAAGTCGACCTCGGCGCTGTGGGCGATCGCAGCGAACGACGAGCCGGCGGCAAGCAACGCCGCGAGCAGGGGGAAGAATCGGAGCCGAAGAAACGTCATGGATCGGAGGCCGCCATGGGGATTGGACGTGCGTGTTCAATCCATCCTAGTAGAAAGGCGGGGCACGACCAACCGTACGACGGCGTTAGGAGGCAGCGAAATGCCCGCGATTTGAGACGCGCGGCAAGCGAGCCTTTTGGGCCGATTCGGCGGATTTATTCCGCTTTTTTCGCCAGCGTCGAGTGGCCAAAAACCACGTCGGAATACGCAATTTCGTAGCGTAGCTTCGTGCTTTCGCTTAAATGGTCCAATGCGAGGCGCCGCTCGACGATGTGTTCGATCCGTTTCCTGTTATTTCGGCCACTCGCCGTTGACGATTGGCGCGACAGCAAGCTTTCCAGGATCGACGACGACATGCTTGATCCGTTCGCGGTTCCACGTGTAGCTGATGTGGACTTTGCCGTCGGCCGTTTGGATGACCGCCGGGTAAGAGAAGTGCCGCGTCGGATCGTCTTCGAGCACTAGCGCGGCGGACCAGTGCACGCCATCGTCGGAGAGCGCGACGTTGAGCGGCGTACGACCGGCGTCGCCATGCACCGAGTTGTGGTTATAGACGAGTAGTTGCCGGCCGTCGGCGAGCGTCACGGCGTCGGTGCCGGAGTTGGGGTTCGGCAGGCCGGTGGCTTCCATAGGGCTCCACGTTTTGCCGTCGTCGTCTGACCAGATGGTGAAGACGCCGTCTTCCTTCGTGCGGCCGACGGCTTGGAGCCGGCCCTTCGGGTGGAACAATACGCTGGGCTGAATGGCGGCGAACTCTTTGCCGTCGTTCACCGCGTCGCTGGCGGTCCACGTTTGGCCGCCGTCGGTGGAGCGTTCGAAGTGGACGCGCCAGCCGTCGTGCTCGCTGCTCGTGGGGGCGAGGAGGTCGCCGCTCGCAAGTTGCACCGGCTTGTTTTTGATGGGACCAAAGATGCCGTCGGGGAGTCGCTCGGGTTTCGACCAGGTGCGGCCGTCGTCGGTCGAGGTCATCCGCATCCCCCACCAGGTCGAGGGGCTGGGGCCTGCTTTGTAGTAAAGGCAGAGCGGCCCTGACTTCGGTTGGAAGAGGACGGGGTTCCATGTGGGATAGCGTACCTCGGCAGATTCGACGCCGTTGGCGACTTCGACAGGCGCTGACCACTTGCCGTCTTTGAAACGCGACGTGTAAATCGCGACGTCGGGGTGGCGTTCGTAGGTGCCGCCGAACCACGCGCCGAGCAGTCCGTCGCCCGTTTCGACGAGCGTCGAGGCGTGGCAGGAGGGGAATGGAGCGAATTCGTAGATGAATTCGGAACTGACGAGACCGGGCTGGGCGGCGAGATCGGCGGCGCGAAGATTCTGAGCGACGCCCAGCGAGAGGAGCACCAAAAGAAGCAAGCTGGTGGATCGCAGTGCAAGCATGAGGAGAATTCCGCAGCGAAGAAGGACTGACGGCGAGACCGAGAGACAGCATAGCGGAGCGATCTCGCGACCGCCAATCAACGCTGTTCGTCTTCCTCGTGCAACTGGGCGGTGAGTCGTGTTAGCGTCGGCGATCGCGCGGCTTCGCGGCCGTCGATCCAGATCGCCAGTCCTGCCCCTTCGTGATAGCGCGTGCCGTCGCGGTCCCAGACGATCGTCAAACGGCGGCCGTGGTAGGGGATGCTTTCGATGCGGAACCAATCCCACGCATCGGGGGGCAAGAGCGGGTCGACTTCGATGATCTCGTCGGCGCGGGGGACGAGTCCGACCAAGCCGGTGATCACCAGATCGTTGAACGTTGAGTGGTTGTAGTGTCGGCTTCGTTCGGCCTTTGGGCCGGTGATGAGCCACGCGCCGGTTTGCTCGTCGTGGTACTCGCCGATGTACGGTTTGCCGTCGCGCTCGTGCGCGCGGGCGTAGGTTTCCATCTGCTCGAGAAAATCGCGGCGGGTGACGTAGGGCTGCGGCGGGCCACGGAGGACGTTTGCGAGGCCGCCTAGCGTTTGGCTGGTGGCGAAGGGCCAAACGGCGCCGTCCCATTCGCAGGTTCCCGTGCCGTGCGTGCGGAACTGTGGGTGACGCTGTTCGGCGGTGGTGAGACCCCAGGGGGCTCGAAAGCCTTCGGAATCGTTCAGCTGTCGCCACGCGGCGAGGTGTTTGCGTTGCGCAAGACTAAAGGTGAACGGGAGAAAGCCGATCGCTTCGCGGGCGTCGCTGAGCGAGCCGTCGGGGCGGCGGACTTTGAAGAATTGGGCTTCCTCGTCCCACAGCGCGGCGAGAAGTTTTTCTTGGAGGGAGTTTGCCTTCGCTGTAAATTCTGCGGCGAGTTCCGGATTACCCGCTAGCTCGGCGATGGCCGCGATTGCGCGGGCGTTGGCGGCCATGTAGGCATTGATTGTCGGGCGGATGTTCTCGACGCGGCGACCGCCGCTGATTGATTCTTCCATACCATCTCGAACGTCGTATTGCCAGAAGAGGCCGTCTGGGCGCTGGCGCTCTGCTTCCCACTGGCGGTAATCGGCGACGAGATCATCGAGCAAGTCGATCGTGCCGGCGCGATCGCCCGTGACGAGGTAGCGATCCCACACGGCGCTTGCAAGCCAACTACTGAATTGGTGGAAGTGCGGGGGCGGAACGCCATTCTCGCCGGAGCGGAGCCAGAAGCGGATGTACTCATCGAGCAGCGCCTGATCGCGCAGCCAACGTCCTTCGGCGATGTGGTGGCCGAGGGCGCACGAGATGGTGTTGTGCGGCCCGGCGTGGCTGACTGGAAGGAGGAACTCGGTGAGGACGCGGCCGTGGGGCGTCGGGTGGATGTGTTTGCGGTAGGTCCACCAGCGGAAATAGTAGATTTTTTCGATCTGCGGCGAAGGGCATTCAAAGGCGGAGGCGTTGATGGCAATCCACGCGGCGGCTTCTTCGTTGGGAATGAGATTGATTGTCTCTGGCGCCGCGTCAGCAACGTTGAACTCTGCAAGATAGACTGCCGCTTTGGCGTTACGCAGAGAGGATGGCGTGTCCGCGGCAGGCGTTAAAGGGACGCACCGGAGCGAAAAAAGCAGCGCGGCGATTGCCGCGCTGCTTCGATGGAGAGTGACGCTACGCAATGGAGTTTGTCTTCCTACTCAGAACCAAACGCAAACTCCAGTTATTGAGCGACATTTCCATCTTGTCGATCGGCGAGGCCATTCCAAACGAGCGGGCCGACATCGAAAGAGATGGCATGTACGGAGCCATCTGCGTAGACGAGATTAACGCCGCCGGCGTGTGGGCTGCCCATGCTTTGGTGCCCACCGGGAGCGTAGGTCTGCGAGTTGGCTCCGAACTGAGAGTCGCGCAGAGGAAGGTTCCCGCTGGCGATGCCGTTGTTGTCGATTTCGCCGCTCGGCCACCGCACCGTGTCTTGGTCGTAGCCTTGATACATCGAGCTGTTGTCGCCGGGGTTGTCGTCACCGGCGTTTGCCGAGCCGACGGTAATTGACCGGTAGGAGACGTTTTCATAGAAGGCTTCCGGAACGTATTTTTCGCCCACCATAAAGGTGTTGGAAGCCCCGTCCGAAAACTGACGAAGCTTCGCTCCTAACCGTGCCGTGACGACGCCGGTGAAGGCGTTGATCGTATCGTTTGATTGCGTCCAAGCGCAGTTCGGAAATCCGACTGCACAATCGGTGTAGTCCGCGTTAGGAGGAGGCCCTGCAGCCGTGGAGACGTATCTGGCGCCGCCGTTAGCTGCATAGTCGGTACGCGCTTCAGTTGCGGGATTGCCTGCGTTGAAGCACATTTCAACGGATGGCAAGGCGTTCGGAGGACGCCGGCTCGGGCAGTAGAACATGGGAACGATGGCGGCGCGCTGAGCGGCTAGTGCGTCGTACTTGATTTGCCCTTTCGTCCCACTGCCAATGTGCGTGACGCCTGCCTGCTCGATGTAAGGCGCCACTTGGTAGATCCATCCGCCCGGTTGACGTGGCCCGGTGCCGGCGTCGGGATCGCCCATCCAGCGGAAGCCCCAGCCGCCAGAGGGAAATTCCTTCTTGGCGCTCTCGAAGTTGAGCATCGCCAGCCCGATTTGCTTCAGGCTATTCTTGCACTGCGAGTTGCGTGCGGACTCACGCGCGGCTTGCACTGCCGGCAGCAGCAGCGCCACCAATACGCCGATAATGGCGATCACCACCAACAGCTCGACGAGCGTGAAACCGATCAATCGCGGACGGCGGGGAGTCGTTGCGGTCACCGTACTGTTCCTTCGAGAAGAAGCTGGGAGAGCAAGGTGCGAAGCGGTCAGGCAATCAGCCGTCGTCGGGGTCGCTGTGCGACTGGCCGCGACGGTAACGGTACCTCTGCGTGCGGTTGTCGACTGGTGCTGAAGGCTCCAGTCGAAGAATGAATCAGGAAAAGCAAACGATTCAGAACTGATGAGGCGGCGACGAAGATTTCGTTGCCACGCCTGCATCGTATCTCGCCGCTACGTTGCATCGTAGTACTGGTTGACGCAGGCAAGTTCCGCCAGAACGCAACTGAAGGGGGCGTTGTGATCGCCGGCGCGCGGGATTTCTCGGCGAATGCCGAGTCAACTCGTTGCGGTGTGCGCGTCAATGCGTCGCCAACGCGAAAACCCGTTTTCCCAGCATGCGAATGGGCGATTTCCGGTTTGTCTAGTCATTTCAGACGGATTTCAATGACAATGGAACTCGTGGATGGCAGAGGGTTGTTTGCAGCATGCGATCGATCCGAGTCCAGCCTGCAATCGTCAAGCGTTTGCGTTTTCTAGGGGGTCGACGACGAAATGCTTCCATTTCGCTACGATGCCCTCCTGTAACGCTGACGCCGGCGATTTTTGAACCAGCTCGAGACTAGGCGTGAGAGCGATTGCCTAATCCGCCGGTTCAAAAGATAAAAGAGTTGTGATTCGTTTGAAGGCGGTGGGCGATGCGGCTGAACGCCGGACGTCGCTAACCCGCAAAGCTTTTCGTTTCTTCTCATTCGTCTGATCTTGCGGCGCGGTGAACTGAGCGTTCGGTGCGTCTGCCTTACTGGTGCTTGGAGGAATTGTCTAATGAAGTTGCAGCGATGGTTCGCCTCTTGCCTCGCGTGCGGGGCGTTGGTCGGTATCGCGTCTTCGACGCAGGCCGCAGTCATCCCGACAAGTTTCGGCGTCGGCGCCGACGCCGAAGTTCGCGAAGAGACGCCGACCACGAACCGCGGGACGAGCAACGAGCTCGCTACCCGTATCGTCGACAATTGGCCGTTGGGGAATGCGAACGACGGCAACGACCGAAATAGCTTCATTTACTTGAAGTTTGATTTGACCGGTCAGCCGCTGCTCGGCTCGAAGAAGACGGCGGTGCGGCTTACTTACCGCAACACGAATCTCACGCCTAATCGCATTGCCGATACGGCCACCCCTAATCCGGCAAACCGGACGGGCATCGCGTTTTACGGGCTCCACCCCGATCATGCCGGGAACACCTGGACCGAAAGCGGCATTACCTATCTGACGGCGCCGGGGTTGACGCCTGACTTCAACAACGGCACGAAGGATTATGACACGGTCGATCCCGACGGGGCCGGCCCGCTCGTGCAACCGCTGATTCCGCTGGGCGTCGAGCTGTTTGGCGCCCTGGGGACGCAGAACCGTTTGCCGGTCGGCGGTGAGATGCTGTTCGACAGCCTCGCCCTCGACCAGTTCATCGCGAGTGCGTTGACCAAGGGAAAGACGACCGTCACGATCGTCGCGGGCATCGTCCACGACGGCAAGGTGCCAATCAACGACTGGAAGAACTTCAACTACCTGTTCAACCCGAAGGAAATGACGACGCTCACCGTCGACACCGGTTACGACTCCGACACGACGAACCCGAGCAACCCGCTCGGCAGTCCATGGTCGGGAGCGAGCAACGCGACCGACGCGAACGGCTACTCGCCCTTCTCGCCGCAGTTGCTCATCGTGCCGGAGCCGGCGAGCTTCGCGCTCCTCGGATTAGGCGCTTTGGGAATGCTGGCGGTTCGCCGTCGCTAGGCGAGCGGCGAACGAGCCATTCCCTCGACTGTAAGAGAAGCAACGAGCGACCGCGGGGTGTTCCGCGGTCGCTCGGCCGCTCGCTTTTTGCGCTCTCGCTATCGGCGATGGCGCTGATCTTTTCATCGTTCGTACTGACGACTGGCAATCAATCGAGTTATCGGCTGCGCGCTGGACGGCGCCTCCAGCCCCTGCACCAGGCTGCTCGCACGGCGTGCGACGCACTGCAATGGAGAAGGATTGAGCGACCATGAGCAGAGTGAGGCGATTTTCCACGTGGGCCGCGACCGCGGCGGCAGCGGCGATTCCGGCGACGGCGTTCGCGCAGAGCCCGCTGACTGAGTTCGCTTGGAGCCCAGCGAAGACCGGCGCCCAAACTTGGCAACTCAACGGAAACTGGCAGACGGCGAACTTTCCGAACGACCCGCTCCACACGGCGAACTTGTCGCAGGCGCTGGCGGCGAACGTGAACGTCAACACGGGCGCGGGCGTTACGGTCGCCGGGCTCAACATTGGCGGCTCGTCGGCGGCGGTGACGACGCAGGTTTCTGGCGGAACGCTCACCTTCCGCAATTCCTTCGTGCCGCCGGCGCTCGTCGGCAACGCCGATTTCAATGGCGACTCCTACGTAAACGGCCTCGATTTTCTGATCTGGCAACGCAATCTAGGGACGACGGCGCAAAGCAATAACAACAAGGGCGACGCCGACGCGAACACGATCGTCGAGGCGGCCGATCTCACGATCTGGAAAAATCAGTTTGGGCTCGGTTCGGAAATGTTCACGGCGGGGACGGCCTTCGTCGAAACGAAGGGCGTGGCCGGCTCGAACAATGTGATCGACGCGAACGTTTTTCTCGACAACGAGCAGTTGGAGATTGCCGGCACGCGAAATCTGACGATCAACGGCGGCCTAAGCTACACCGGCGATCCCAGCGCCGCGGGCGTCAGCAATTCCGCGTTGCGGATTGTAGCGCCGGAGGTGACGGTGACGCTCAACGGCGGATTGGCTATCAACAATTCCGACGCACTGACGGCGATCGATTTCAAGATCAACGACAGCGATCGTTCGCAAGGCAAGCTGATTGTCAACGGCGTGATGAGCGGCTCGGGCGATCTGGTGATCGGCGGGCAAGGCAACGGCGCGCGGCTGCCGCTGTCGACAGTGGAACTCAACGGAAACAACACGTACGCCGGCAGCGTTCGCGCGGGACGTGGCAATCTGGTGCTCGGCCACAACAACGCGTTGGGGCGCAATCCGGGAGCGCTGCCGAACGATCCGAGCGATGACTCGCTTTCCAGTTATCGGCAGGCGGGGCCGGCGAACCAGTTCGGCTACAACCTGCTCTCGACCGACGATGCGCGGGTGATTTCGAACAACATGATCGTCGCCCAATGGCAGACGATCAAAGGCGACCATTCGCTCACCTGGGCGGGCAACATTACGCAAACGAACAATCGCGGCATCATCAATTTGCTGCCGGCCGGCAAGACGTTCACTGTCGCGGGTAGGCTCGATATTTGGGAGAACGACGAACCAGATATCGAACGTCGCTTCGTGTTCGACGGCACTGGGAAGACGGTGATCACGGGCAGCATTCACCCTGACCCGATGAACTCGGGGCAAAATCGCGGTGTGCGGAAGACTGGCAGCGGCGTGCTGGTGATCAACGTTGCGGCGGGGAGCAACTCGCACGGCGGTTCCGAAATCGTCGACATGGGCAATCTCCACTTCGCGAACAACGACTCGCTCAACGTCGGCGCGGGGTTGATCGTCGCCCGCGGCGGCGCCGTGGGCGTCGATACGGGCGTCGCGAACAACGCGGCGTTCATGGCGAAGATCGATCCGACAAGTCGCGGCGGCCTGATGCTGGCGGCGAGCGACGCGTCGGCAACGCTCGATTTCACCGGCGTGCTCGCGAACGCCGCGAATATGACTGTCGCCGCACCGGAGAGTGGCTTGACGTTTACCGGCTCGATTACGCCTGCGAACAGCAGGTACCACCTCGGCGGCGGCGCCGGAACGCTGACGCTGCCGAACGCGCAGCTTACCGGCGGCAATAGCCTCGAAGTTCGTAATGGCGGCACGGTGCAGCTGCTAGGCGACAACACCTACACCGGCTCAACGACGATCCTGACGAAGTACACGACGACTTCCGAAGCTCAAGCGGCGGTGGATTCAAGCAACAGCAATCTCTCGGTCGGTTCAACCTATTATAAGGAAGTCGCGCCGACGCTCGTGGCGGATAAGCTTTCCAACGGCGGCGTTGCGAGCAGTATCGGCTCGGCGACGAGCGATGCGTCGAATCTGTTTATTCAAGGGAGCACGCTGAAGTACGTCGGCACAGGCGACTCGACGAATCGTCTTTTCACCATCGGCACCGGCGGCGCGACGATCGATTCCTCGGGGGCGGGGGCGGTCGTCTTCTCGAACGTCGGAACGCTTGGTCGCGACGATGCGGAAGATCGCAACGGCACGCTCGACGACTTCACCCGCGACCCGACCGGCATCTACGATGTCGCCGACAGCAGCGACATCATCGTCGGGATGACGGCGACCGATCCGGATGCCGGCGGTATTGGAGCCCCGCCGTTGACGGCTCCGCTAATCCCAGCAGCCACGACGATCACCGGCATCAGCGACGACGGCCGCACGCTGGGGCTCAGCGCGAGCTACGGGTTCCGCTTGAAGAGCAATACGCGGATTGTGTTCGGCACGACGCCGCGGACACTCACGCTGGCCGGCGTCAACGCGAACGACAACACGCTCGCATCGGCGATTACGAACTCTGCGAAGGGAGGCGTCGTCAATCTGGAGAAGACCGGCGGCGGCGTTTGGGTGGTCAGCGGCGCCAACACGTACACCGGTACGACGAGCGTCGCCGGCGGCAAGCTGCTCGTCAACGGCACGCATACTGGAGGCGGGGCGTACACGGTTGCTGCAGGGGCAACGCTTGGTGGAACCGGCACGACAAGCGGCGCGCTCACGGTGAGCGGCGTCGTCAATCCAGGGACGACCGGCGCCGGCACGCTGACGGTGAACGGCAATGGGACGTTCAATGCGGGTTCGACGGCGCTATTCGAGCTTGGCGGCGCCACGGCTGGGCAGTACGACAAGTTGAGCTTGAGCGGCACGCTGGCCGCGGGGGGGACGCTCGACATCGACTTCATCAACGGCTTCTCGCCGTCAGTCGGCAACTCGTTCGACATTCTTGACTTCACGACCGCAACGGGGACGTTCACGCTCAGCTTGCCGGCGCTCGGCGGCGGACGCGCGTGGAATACCTCGCAACTGCTGACGACGGGGACGATCAGCGTTGCCGCAGCGATTTCTGCGGTGCCTGAACCCGAGGCCGCGGCATTGGCGCTGCTTGGCGTCGGAGGGTTGGCACTGCGGCGGCGGCAACGTTAGTCGCGAACGAGCAACCTTGAATTCGAGGTTATTCCTTGCTCGCGGCACTCAACTAAAGATCGGCGTCGAGTTCATACTCGGCGCCGATTTTCGTTGGAAGCGAGAGCGAGTGGTTGCCGCAGCGAATCGTGAGCGGTTTGCCGAGCAAAGATTTGACGGTCGCCCGCGCGAGCTTTCCGCGTTTCCATGCAAAGGAGAGTTCGAAGCCACCGCGTGCGCGGAAGCCGGCGACTTCGCCTTCGCTCCAAGCGGCGGGCAGCGCTGGAAGAAGTTCGATGATCGCGGCGCCATCCGGACCCCTGAGATGCGACTGCAGGAGCATCTCGGCCATGCCGGCCGCCGCGCCGAAGTTGCCGTCAATCTGAAACGGCGGGTGGGCGTCGAAAAGGTTCGGGTAGACGCCGCCGCCGCGGTTCGTCGTTTTGGGCGAATCGGTGAGCGTGAGCAGGCCGTTGAGCACTTGCCATGCACGATCGCCGTTGCGGAGCCGCGCCCAGAAGTTGATTTTCCAGGCTCGCGACCAGCCCGTACCTTCGTCGCCGCGAAATTCTAGAGACTTCTGCGCGGCATGCAGCAACTCGGGCGTCTCCACCGTGATTTCGCTGCCGGGGTAGAGCCCCCAGAGGTGGGAGACGTGGCGGTGATCACTGTGCGGGTCGTCGATGTCTTGGAGCCATTCTTGTAACTGACCGTGACGGCCGATGCGGTTAGGGGCGAGTCGGCGCCGCATTTTTTGCCATTCCGCAATTTCCGGCCGCTCGTCACCAACGATCGCCGCCGCTGTGATTGCGTTCGCCAGCAGATCGCGAATGAGTTGATGATCCATCGTCGGACCCATGACGAGTCCCCCTTGCTCTGGCGAGTTGCTCGGGCCGCTAATGAGATAATGGTCTGGGGGGCGCGGATCTTCGACGAGGTAGTCGGCGAAGAATTCGGCGGCGCCATGCATCAGCGGATAAGCGCGTTCGCGGAGAAACGTTTCGTCGCCTGTGTAGAGGTAGTGTTCCCACAGATGATGGCAAAGCCAAGCGCCTCCGGTTGGCCAGATGCCGTGCGTCGAGTTGTTGATCGGCGCCGTGCCGCGCCACAAATCAAAATTGTGGTGGACGACCCAGCCATCGGCGGCGTAGTGGGTATGTGCGGTGCGGGCGCCACTGACGGCTAGGTCGTCGACTGCCGCGAAAAGCGGTTCGGCGCACTCTGGCAAGTTCGCGATCTCCGCGAGCCAGTAGTTCATTTCAAAATTGATGTTTGTTGTGTGCTTGCTATCCCACGACGGTTTCAGTTGGTCGTTCCAGAGGCCTTGCAGGTTGGCCGGTTGATCGCCAGGACGGCTGCAGGCGATGAGCAGGTAGCGGCCATACTGAAAGAGGAGTGCGGCGAGTCGCGGATCGTGGTCGCTGGCGCAATTCAAGATTCGCTGATCTGTAGGCAGCACCGCGTCGCCGGCCGGCGGGCCGAGTTGCAGCGCCACGCGGCGGAACAGTGGTTGGTAATCGGCGAGATGATCGCGACGGAGCGTTTCGAACGAGTGACGCGACGCCTGTTCGGCGTCTTGCTCGCTGCGATTGATCGGATCAGCGGAAATGTCTTGGAAATTGACGAAGTTCGTCGCGGCGGTGACGAGCAGCGTGGCGTGCGTCGCGTGGAAGATGCGGAACGCTCGAGCGCTAATCGCGACGTCGCCATCAGTTTCGAGGAGCGTCAAGTTCGCAGCGAACTTCATTTCGCCAGGAACGGGCGCGCCTGTTTGATCGATTTGATTGCGGACGCGGCCAGTTAGGCGGAGACTTGGCTTGGAAGAGGCTTCAACACGCACCTCGCTGAAATCGAGATCGGTTTGCGGGCTGTCGAGCGCAGCAGTAAACGCCAAACGGCCAGCGCGGTTGCAGGCGAGATTCACGACGATCGCCCGAGCCGGGTGGCTGGCGAAAATCTCACGGCGATAGCGGACGCTGTCGACTTCGTACTCCGTCTTGGCGATCGCGGCGTCGAGGTTGAGCTGACGGCGGTAGTTCACGGCTTGCGAATGGCCGGGAAACGTGAGTTTGAGGTCGCTGAGCGGTTGGTAAGCGCGTTGGCGGAGCGGGAGCGACATGAATCGCTCCATCGCCAAGGCTTCGGCTTCCCGCTGGCGGCCGGCGAAGAGCAGCTTTCGCAGTTCTGGTAGCGTCTCCGCCGCGCCGGGATGATCGTAGCAATGGGGGCCGCCGGTCCAGAGCGTGTCTTCGTTAAGCTGAAGCCGTTCCTCGGCGATACCACCGAAGACCATGGCGCCAAGTCGGCCGTTGCCGATGGGGAGCGCTTCGGTCCAACGCTCCGCCGGCGCATCGTACCAAAGCGCGAGGCCCCTGCCCTGCTCCGTCGCGGATTCGTCAGCATTGGCTGGCTCGCCAATGCTGCATGCGATCAGCAACTCAACGGTGAGAAGAATCGGGTGGAGCGAGAGGCCGAGGCTTTTGAAATTCATGCACCGGTCGCCTGATGAGGAGTTTGCCGCGCGCGGCGGCCGTGCCTCATCGTAGTCGACGGCGACTGTCGGCGCTTGGCGGCTCCAGCGCTCTCGATTGGCCAATCGAGCAGCCACGAAAAAAGCCGGCGGAGGAAAGGCTCCTCCGCCGGCTCGTTCGCCGATTTTCTATTCTTGGCTGCAAATAGGCAGCGGTTGAAGATCGCTACTTCGCTCCAGTCAATTCCTTGATGAACTTCACTTCGGCTTCGCTGTAGGGCTTGCCGTCGGTGTGGAAGATTTCGTGATGCCAAGGCTTCGGTTCGCCCAGTTCGGGCATCGCCCACGTCGGCCACGGGTACTTCGTGTTCGTCTTGCCGTCGACGAGGCCCCAGCAGTAGCAGCCAATCTTCTCTTTCTTGAAAATTGGCAACACTGCTTCCCAGGTGCTGCCGTTGCCGCGGGCGAGGAACTCGGTGCAGATCAGCGGGCGGCCGGTCTTGCGAAGTTGAGCGATGCGGCCGTTGAGAATCTCGGGACCGTCGTAGTTGTGGAACGAAATGACGTCGCTCAGTTCAAGCGCCGCCTTGTGGACCAGGTTCAGCTTATCGTGCGCGTCCCATTCCGGCCCGCGCCAGACGCCGACCGTCAACGGCTGCGACGGATTCACTTCGCGGGCCCATTCAAAACTCTTACGGACGAGACGCTCGGCGACCTCATCCTTATTCTTCAGTTCGAGCGGGCCGTAGCTGTTCGAGTTGGGATTGTCGGGTTCATTGAACAGATCCCACGCGAGGACGCGTTCGTCCTGGCCGTAGCGCTTGATTACGGCGGTGACGTAACCCTTCAGCGCGTCTTGCTTTTTGGGATCAGCAAGGATCACGCGGCCCGGGCCTTGAACCCAGCCGCTGTTGTGGACGCCGAGCCGCGGGCGGCGCTGCGGGCCGGATTGGGGATCTGGATCCCAGACGCCATCGAATAGGACGACCATCGGGCGAATCTTGTGCTTCGCGCAGATGTCGAGGAACTGATCAATGCGCTTGAAGAAACCCTCGGCGTCGTCGTGGTACGGCACGTCGTGCAGGAAGACGCGGACCGTGTTCATGCCGACTGACGCGGCCCAGCCGAGCTCGCGGTCAATCGTTTCGGGATCGAACGTATCCGCTTGCCACATTTCGAGTTGGTTGATGGCGGTGTTCGGCGAGAAGTTGCAGCCGACGAGCCACGGCTGCTTGCCGTACCACTCATTGGCCTTCTCGGCCGACCAGCGTTCGCCGGCCGCGGCGACCGAGGCGGCTAGCAGCGTGCAGGCCACAGCGGCGGCGAAGAGCCTCGAACTGCAGGTAGAGAAATGACGAAAAGGTAGCGGTATGAGCTTCATCGGAGGGGTCTGCCTGGGTGAACGATGAGAGATGATAGAAACTCGATTGTCGGCCAAGCCCGTTAGGGCGACAACCCGCGTGAGTTGTGTTTTTGCGACACTCCGACAGGCGGTGAATCTCACCGTTTCTTGAGATTGGCAGCGGAACCGAGCATGCATAGGTCAGCGGAGCTCGCCGTTCGACGTGGCAGCGTCCTTAAGGCCACTGCGGCGACGGGTCGCATCATGACGATCGTACGGGTAGGCGCGAATGTAGTGTTTGCTTCCCTGTAACCGTGCGCAGATCTGTGACAGGTTGATGCGTTTACCCGCAGAGATGCTTCGCAGGCGGAATCAGTGGCATAAGTTTGTGCAGCCTCGTCAAAAGTCTCGTTCCGCCGACTAATCCACGCGCGAAACTTCCTTCGCATCGGCACAAAGGAAATGGTAATGGTTGCCTATCGCAAAGTTCGGCTTGAGGATATTGCCCCTGGCAGCGTTCTCGCAGCGTCGTTGTACGACGGTCGACGCGAAAAGTTACTAGAGAAGGGGGCTCAGCTCGATGCGGGCCAGCTGCAATCGTTGCTAGGGCAAGGCGTTGAAGAGGCGGTCATCGAATGGCCGGCAACGAAGGCCGTGTCGAGTGCGCTGATTGGAACCGCGGCGGCTAATGATCAACAAATTGAAGCTGCCGACGTGTTGGGACACGCGAACTGCGCCGGCTGTGGGACATGGCACGCGTACCGTGCGCCGACGCCGCGGTCGAATGCGCAGGCTTGGTATTGCCAAAGCTGCGGCGCCGTCGTCTACGCCAGTTTCGATCCCGATAACTACGCTGACTACAGCGGAGTCGGCTTACTTGCCGTGGAAGATGGACTAATCGCTAACTTGGGGAATGCGCCTGAGGAGCCGGTGGATTCGACGCCGCCCGAGCATTTGCAGCGACTGGTTCGCATGCTGACCTCCCGCGAGTTTAAAGGAGTGGAGCGTCGACGCTACAAGCGATACGCCGCGGTTGCGCCGGTCGTGGCCGTGCCGCTGGGAGAAGACTTCCGCGTTACTGGGAAGCCAATTCGCATGACGACGACTAACGTCTCGCATGACGGCATCGGATTGATTCACACGCAATACTTGCGGGCGCCATACTACGCCCTCGATTTTTCGATCGCGGGATTGGAGCTTCGGCAAGCGATTGTCAAGCTGGTGCGCGTCCGCGGCTTGGGACCCGTTTACGAGTCGGGCGGTCGATTCGTTCGCGGGTTGAGTCGCAAGGGCTGAGCAGCGTTTCACGCTTCCAAAGTCGACGTTGCTTGCCGATACTAGCCGCATGCGTCGTCTCACCGCCATCTTGAACCCGCAGTCCGATCGCGGCCGCACAGCCTTGCTCGCGGAGCAAATGCAGCAGGCCCTTGCCGGTCGCGTGGAGTTACAACTCCTGAAAACGACTTGCCGCGGCGAGGCTATCGAGCTTGCGCAGCAAGCCGCGGCAGCGGGATGCGACGGCGTCGTGGCCATTGGAGGCGACGGTACGGTTCACGAAGTGGCGAACGGCCTGCTGGCGATTGACGCGGCAACGCGGCCGCCGCTGGGGGTGATTCCCGCCGGCTCGGGAAACGACTTTGCGTTTGCGCTGGGGATCGAAAAAAACTTATCGCGAAATGTTGAACTGCTGGCCGGCGGCCTCACCCGCGCCGTTGACGCAGCGCTCGTCGAGACGGCCACGGGGCGGCGACGGTACTCGATCAACAACCTGGGCGCCTTGCTCGAAGGCGAGATCAATCTCGCGAGCCATCGGCTCACTTGGCCGCGTGGTTCAGGATTGTACTTGCGCGCGGCGCTGCAAACGCTTGTCCGCCGTCCGCCAATCGCACGGCTACAACTGACGGTTGACGGCCAACGGCACACGCGCGAGTCGGCGATTCTGTCGATCAGCAACGGCTGCCGCTCAGGCGGAAAGTTTTACCTCATGCCCGATGCAAAGATCGACGACGGACGGTTCGATTATTTGGTGGCCCGCCCCGCGACTCGTTTGCGGATGCTGTGGGAGATCTACCGTTCGCTCGGTCGAGAACGTGCGGCCAGCGCGTGGGCCGAGCAAGGCGAGTTCGCGAGCATGACCGTCGAGAGCGACTTGCCGCTTGCGGCGCACGTCGACGGCGAGCCATGGTTGCGGCCGGAAGAAGGCGAGCGCGAGCTAACGCTCACCGTGTTGCCGCGCGTGCTGCTGGTTTTCGCCCCCGCTGGTTGAGCAAACCGAGCGCGCTGAGCGACAGCGCGATGCAACTTGGTTCGGGAACGGCGGCTTGCGTATTCGCAGTGCTGTTGCCTGAGGCGGCCCGCTGCCAAGCGAGGAGGTCCGCGCCGTCGACGTCGCCATCGCGGTCGTTGTCGCCATCGCGGAACGTGGCGCCCGTCGGCATGCCGTAGCCAGTTTTCCAAACAGATAGGTCGTCGCCGTCGACGACGCCATCGAGATTGAAATCGCCGTCGGCCCCGCTGCGTAGCACGATCGTCGAGACGCTGTAGGCGGGCATCGTGTAGAGGAACGCGTTTACCAGCTCGATCGGAATGTCGGCGACCCGCTGCGGCGTCGCACTCGCGGAGGTGAGTTGGTAAACCTCGGCGAGATCGAACCGTTGGTCGTGCGTCACTTCCAGCGCCGTCGTCTTCGCTGCGGCGGTGCGGTTGATCGCGACGAGCACCATGCGGTTCGGATCTTCCGAATCCAGACTGGCGTACACCGAGGACTGATCGAGCGAGGTCGTTGCCGCGGTGATCGACTCGTCGCCAAAGCTGCCGCCATTGCCGTCGTAGTTGAGGTACATATTGAACGCCCCGGCGGCGTACTGCGATTGGCTGTCGCCATGCAGGCTCCAAAAGGTTGCCGCGAAGACGCCCTGCACGCCGAACACGCCGAGCGCGTCGGCTTGCGCGATTCCGCCGGAGATGTGATTGGTGCCGCCGTAATTGTACTCGGTGATGCCGATTCGCGTGCCGGGGTTGAAGTCGTTGATGTCGCGCTGGACGCGCGGCAGCAGTTTAATCGGGCCCGGGTTGCCGGGGCTGCCGCTCCATGTGCCCCATTGGCTGATCCAACTCGTTTCGACGTACGTTGGATCCCACAGCGAGCGCGGCGCCTGGACGCGTGCCGCGACGACCGCCGGCGAATTGTTGTTCTCGACGATGCGAACGCCGCCGCCGGTAGCTTCCGGATACCAGTGGAGATCGAGCACGTCCATCAGCTTGCGGCCTTGCGCCGCTTCGGCCGCGGCAGTTTCCTTGAGCAGCCACTCGTAGAAATGGAGTTCGCCCGATTCGTCGCCGCCGGGATGCGAGGGCGAGGTCACGCGGTCGCCAGCGTCTTGCAACTGGACAAAGTCTTGCCAGCCGTAGCCGACGCCGCCGAAGACTTTGGCGTTGGGATTCACGTTCTTGATCGCTGCCGCGTGGGCGATTGTCTTGTCGCGGAGTTCAGCGAACGTTGGTTGGCTCGGGTGGAGACGCGCGTGCGTGCTGTTCCACAAGCCGGGCTCGTTGTCGAGGCTGTAGAAGACTTCCTGCCCCGGCTGCTTCGTTTTCTCGACCCAGTTCACAAATTCGTCGGTGAAGACATAGCCATCGGTTTTGTTCGGCGTGAGCGACAGCGATGCGCCGGGATACTTCGTCGTTTTTTGCGGAACGACTTCCTTCCAACGCGACGAAGGAGCGGCTTGCGCCTCGGTGACCGTTTGCCCCGAGGCGTCGGCAGCGGCGTAGCCGGCGGTCGGCACGGTGACGATGAGGGCCCTGTCGTTCGCAGCCGCCGACTGCAACGAGCCAAGCACCGCATAGCCGGGCGCCGTGTTGCTTTGACCGTTGGTGAGAAAATTGTCGCTCTGGTGATACCAATCGCTGCCTGCGTTCGACGCGTTGGTTTCCCAGTTGTAGCCTGTCCAGCGATTACCGCCGAGCCGGTCGACGGTTACCGGATTGCTGAGCGACGAGCCGGCGAAGAAGTTCATGCCGTAGATGTAGGGCGAGATCGGCCGAGGAGGCTTGGCGAGCGAGTTGACCGTGAGCCGCACGTCGGCGGCGCCGGGATTATCGGGCGTGATCGCGCGGGCTGGCGTCGGTGAGAGAGCGAACGCTGCCTGCAGCACGCCAATGGCGAGAAGTCCGCGCCAAGCATTGAACGTCATGCGTCGCCGCCTCATCGGGTGGAGTCATCAACCGAGCCATACGATGCGTTGTCGCGCCTTCGCACGGCGATGCGTTCAATTCTTAACGCTGCCGGCGATCGCCACAACAAGCGTCGGGGCGCCAATTCTAGCTGCTAGCTCTTTTAGAACTCGTTGCGATTGACGACCCCGCCGTCTTGGGCGCAGGTCAGCTTCTCCCAAGCGCCATAGCGGAGGTACGCATCGTCCTCCTCGAAAATCCAATTGAACGAGCTGCCTGCGTGGGTTGAGATTGAGTTAGAAATGAACACCACGCTGCCGTCGCCCATGCCAGCCATGACGCCGTTAGCGTGAGCGCTGCGCGGGGTGGCTTGATTGCTCGGACCATCGCCAGCCGGCATGCAATCGGGGAGCAGCGTGCCATCCGCTGCAGCGGCGCCGCCCAACTCGGCGACGACATTGCTAAAACCCCAGATGTTGTCGGCGCCGGCCAAGCAAGAGTTCGGACCGATGCAATCGTCCGTGGCATGGCCCCAGAAGCTGCTCGCGCCGGCGCCGCCCATGGCCCAAATGCCACGGCGATCGGACGGCGTGACGCCGGCTCGCACCTCCGCCATGACGATCGTGTTGGAGGTGCCGTCCTCGACTTGCCGCATCGACAATGCGATGTTCCCCCCCATGACGCCGCGAGTCCAAGGTTTGCCGTCCCAGAACATCATGGTGACGGCCGACTTCTCTTTGTTGTAGGAGAAGTTGCCCGATTGCATGTGAATCAACGACGACATCGCGCCGTAGTTGCCCCGCGCCCAGTTGTCGCTCCCTTGTTCGGGGGTGGCGGTGAACGCCTGAGCCGCGTTGGGGTCGCTGGGGCAGACAAGCGCGGCGACGACCGTGGCGCGCGGCTCACGATTGATATCAGCCGAGATTGCCTGCGTGAGATCAAAGCGTTTGTAAAGCGCTTGCTGCTCCGTGAACGGTAAGATTTCGATAATCCAATTGGGCCCGTAGAGCGGGTTTCTGCCGATGCCCGCCATTCCGCCTTTATTCTTGATATTGTCGGGTTCGTAGGTCACGGCAAACGGATAGCGTTTGCGAGAATCGTGGTAGTTTAACAGCCCGAGGCCTAACTGTTTGACGTTGTTGGTGCACTGTGTCCGTCGCGCTGCTTCACGCGCCGCTTGCACGGCCGGCAAGAGCAGCGAGACCAGTACGCCGATGATGGCGATCACCACCAGTAGTTCGACCAATGTGAAGCCATGCGACGGGCGTTGGCGAGAGATCGATTTATTCATGGGACGTCCTCAGGCAGATCAGTAAACAGCGATCATCGCTGGAATAAATTCGTTGCGAGTGGAACTCAACTCGTCGGTTTCGCCACTTTGAGCGTCAGCGGAGCTTCGGCGGTATCGATCTCGAGGGGCGTTGTGAGTTCGCTCGTGTAGCTCTTGGGGACCACCGCTTTATCGCCGCCCGCCCTCACTGCGATGCTGACTTTATGCTTGCCTTGGATGGCGCCGTCGGCGTGCGCGTAGGTCGTCACCGAGTCGAACGTGCCGTCGGCGATGTTGACGCGACACATTCCGGTGCGTGGATGAGTCTTCGTGTCGAGCGGCGCTTCCATCGACCGAAACGACAAAATCATCTCTTCAGCTGGGATCACCGAGCCGTCGTCGTAGACGATCTTCCCGCTGACAGGGATGACTCCGTACGGCGTCGACTCCGCACAACCAGCGAGCAACGTCACGGCGACGACTGCAATGGACCCAAGAAGCCATCCGCAAGCGCTCGGCAGCCGACGGCCTTCTGATCCTGCCGTTCTTGAGTTTGAGCTACGCATCAATTGATTCCCATCCGGAGTTGGCGGATCGACAAGGCCGTCGGCGGTGGCAGTGACGAGGCTACTGTCGTTGGCGGCGCGACCGAAAGATTCCGAGGCCAGCCGCTGTTGCCGTGCCGACGAGTGCGAGCGCCGTCGGTTCAGGAACCGCGGAGACCGTTGCAACCGGCGGCGCGTATTGGCGCTGCCAGATGAGGAAGTCGGCGCCGTCGGTGACGCCGTCTTTGTTCGCGTCGCCGCCGTTGGTCGTGCCGAACGCCGTTTTCCAGGTCGCGAGATCGTTGCCGTCGACGTCGCCGTCGAGATCGAAATCAGCAGGCAAGGTTGGGGCTGCGGAGGTGAATTTGAAGTTGTCGAATGTCGTCGTCGTCTCCGGCGAGGCTGCGTCGCCCCCCATCATCGCGACGACAATCTGCCACCAAGTGCCGGGGCTCGCGGCCGCGGCCGCTTTCCAGTTTTTGGTGGGGTCGGCCGAATCGGGCAGCGTCAGGTCGATCGAAGCATGAATTGTCTGGCCTGGCACGGCGTCAACTTGTTTCGCTTGCGACCAACTCAGTCCGTCGCCTTGCATGACGATCCAGATGCCGCGCCAGGTCGCATCGGGGCTGGCAGTGACGTCAAACTCCAGCTTGCTACTTGCGGCGACGAGCGGCGCGAGTGCGCCTGAGTTCAAGCGGAAGCCAACTTGCCACGCATCGATCGGATGGGTGAGTTCGAGAGCGAACGTACCCTGAGTTACCCCAGTGGTAACGTACTGCGCCGTCCACAGTTGATTGTCGGGAGTTTGATCATCAGTGTCGACCAGTTCCCAATCAGCTCCGACGGAGGAACTGAGGTTGCCCTCAAAACTTGACAATAGGGTGTCTGCCCTGAGCGTCAACGGTTGGCAAAGCAAGCCTGCCGCCGAGAGTGCGATGCAACCGGCCAGGCGTCTGCTGGATCGAAGAGTGTTGCGGTTCATTTCCACGCCCTTTTCCTAAAATCGAGGTATAGGTGACTGAATCACACGGCCGCGCTGCCCGGTTTGACGCGACTCATGGACCACACATCCATGGTCATGCGACTCTCGTCGATGGCTTCGGCGCCGCGATTCGTGCGGCGCCGGCCGATCGTTCAGACCAATGCTTCAGACCCGTTGAAAAGAATTCGAAAAGCTGCTGTCGCCCCGCGGCCGACCTGCCCCACTGCCCCCCAAGGCGCAGGGCAGGCCGGCGTCGCGCGGCTCGCAACTCGGAACCATCGGCTCGTAGCCGATGGCGCCGCCTGCGAACGATTCCTACGAATCGCGGCGTCGCCGAACGAGCGCCAAGCCGATCATTCCGCCAAGCGCCAAACCGACAGTCGCCGGTTCTGGCACAGGGTTCAAACGAATGTTGTCAATCGTCGTGGTGATTTGCGACGGAGCGCCCGTGTCGCCCCCTTGGACGATCAGCACGATCTGCCACCACGATTTGTCGCCCGCAGCGGCCGCCGTATTAAAACCTTCGGCTTGCAGGTCAAGCGTTACCGGCGTCGTGACGCCGGCTGGTAGTTCCCACGGCCCGCGTTGCGACCAACCGAGTCCGGCGCCCTGCACAACGATGAAAAGCTGCCGCCATTCCGAGGTGGCCGGCGTTGTCGCGTCGAGCGTGAACTTCGTGCTGGCCGCGACCAGCGGGGCGAGAGCGCCGCCATCGAGGATGAAGTCTTGCGTCCAACCAGTGCCGTGCGTGAGCTGTAGGGCCGTCGCGCCCTGCGTCGCTCCGACCGGCGTGTAACTGCGAGTCAGATTCGTCGCCCAGGCTGGTCCCGCAGTTGACGTGAGATCTCCTTCAAATCCAGAGAGCAACATGTCGGCCTGGGAAGGCCGTGTCACGCACAACAATGCGACCAGGGTTGCGCCAATCACATGCGCAGGTATTTTGCTTCGCTGCATCATTAGTCGCCTTTCAAGAGAAGTAAGAAGAGAGGTTCGCTTCAGGCTGATCTATCAGAAAAGTGAGCGTCCGCGAATGGACGTAAGTTCACAGAAGGTCGATAGTTCTCGCGGTTAAAATGGTTTAAGCGTTCTTGGGCGGCGCGGCCGTCGAGCCGCGCACGATCAATTGAGTTTTCACTTGGATCGACGTTGGCGGTTGATCTTCAGACAAGCCGTCGCTCGTGAGGCTGCGGATGATCAACTCGGCGCCAAGCGTACCGATTTGGTTCGCGTCGAAGCCGACCGTCGTCAGCGGTGGCGTCATGTACTTGGTCGCAAACTTATCGTTAAAGCCGATCAGGCTGAGGTCGGTAGGGATTTTTAGGCCGTACTGCCACATCGCGTGGCCGATGAGCGTCGACTCGAGATCGCTGTAGCAAATCAGTCCCGTCGGCCGGGCGCCGCCGCGCGTGAGGACCGAGATCATTTCGTCTTCCGAACAATGCCAGAAGTTGGGTTCGAGCCCTTCTTCCGTCATCGCGGTTTCGAAACCTTGGAAGCGTTCTTGAATGCTGCAGTGCGGCTTCACCGTGTTGTGAACGTACAGCCCAATGCGGCGATGGCCGAGCGCGATGAGGTGGCGAGCCGCGGAGTAGGATCCGGCGACGTCGTCGACGACGATGTGCGGCAGATCGCAGTCGGAGTTGTCGCCCAGCAGCACGCAGGGGAGCGCAGCTTGGCGGATCCCGTTACGTACCGGCTCCGAAAGGGGCTGGAACGTGACGCAACCATCGACGTGCCCGCCGAGCAGCAGTTCTTCCCAGTCGCCCCCTTCGTCGACGGGGACGAGTAGGAGGTGATGATCGTGCTTCCGCAATTCGCGGACGAGGCCCTGCAACACCTTGTCGTTGACCCCTTCGAACACCCAAGCATCGTCGGTGTAGAGCAGGCCAACCCCCTTGGTGCGTTGCTCGGAGAAGGCTCGCGCCCGCAGGTTGGGGCGGTAGCCCAGGCTGTCGGCAATTTGCCGGATGCGCGCCGCCCGTTCGGCGCTATCCTTGCGATCGCCTTTGGTGTCGCCGCGCAGGACGCGGGCGACTGTGGAGCTGGAAACTCCAGCCTGGCGCGCGATGTCGTAAATCGTTGCGGGCATCTTGGTCACGGTCTTGTGGAAGACGCTGGGTTTCAGTTGGCAAGTCAGTTTGCCAACTATATGCCACCGGTCGCATATGCGGGGCCGGTTATGCGTATTCCAGTGAATAAACCCGAAGAAAAGACGAAAAAGATGAGCTGCCACCGATGGCAATTTGTTCGAATGTGCCACCGGTGTCAATTCTATTTCCAGCACGTTCGTTGATTTTGCAAACGGGCGGAAGAAGGGCCGGGAAGTTTTGCAGGGAGAGCGAAGAATTGGCCTTGCGCAGCAGGCTGCGAAGGCGATGCTGAGCCGTTCAACGTGGCGACGCCGCGCCATCAACCGGCGGCAATTGCGAGGCGAGTGCGTAGATTAACGCTCCATTCCAATTGATCGCGATTTCGTTGGTCCGGTAGTCCTCAGTTGCGTCCGACCAATCGGTCGCCTTCGGGTTGGGACCGCCCACGAGATAGCCCGGCCAAGGTGACGCCACGGCGTCGCCTGCCGACTGCCGATCATGGGGAAACAGCGGCGGCTGCCCGCCGAGGCCTGTGACGAACGAACGGCCAAAACAGTTGCGGCCGAAAAGATGATTGAGACCATCGAGCGTGGCGTGGCGATAGGCTTCGTTACCGGTGAGTCGATAAGCGGCTTCGAGTCCGATCGCCTGTCGAGCAACCGTCCCGTTGCATCCCCAGTAGTATTTCGTGAACGGCCGTGCGTACCCGTGATTCGCCGCTGCCGCGACTGTTTCATCGGCCGCTGCGACGAGGCCCTTACGCAACTGTTTGACTAATTTAGGGTTTCTCCCGTCGCGTTCGGAGAAGAGATAGGTTATGAGTCCGAGGTTTTTAAGATGCTGCCAATCCCAATCGACGTCGAAGTTGGGATGAGCGGCGAGGCGCTCTTCGAGGTCGGCAAAAGCGTCTGAATCACCGGTTGTTTCCCATACTTCCGCAGCGGCCCAGAGCCGATCGTCTCCGTCCGGGGCGTGGTAGCCGCCGGTGTTGAACGCCGATTGGTCGGCCTCATGCTCTTCAGGGTGCTCCCGTAAAAACTTCGCACTGCGGAGTGCAGCCTCTCTGCATTGCTTTGCGAACGTCGCGTCATACGGCTTGTAGAGTCGCGCCGCCTGAGCCATCGTCGCGGTGAACGCGGCGGTCGCCGCGCTGCTCCAGGGGGCGAGGTAGCGCGCATCGCTGTCGCGATCCGACGCGATCAGGCCGCCGAAGTTCAGCGCGCTCACCTTGTGATAGACCGAGCCATTGTCGGCTTGCATCGTCAGTAGCCAATCGAGTTCCCATTTGATCTCGGCAAGGAACTCAGGCAGCTTGGGGTCCGTGGGCGGAATGTCGAGTTTGTTCTGCTCGATTGCCGGCCCAAAATCTTCCCAAGCGCGGAACATCATCCCCACGGTCGCGGCTGCGTTAACGACGTACTTGTTGTAGTCGCCGGCGTCGTGCCAGCCGCCAACGCTCGCGCGCTGAACATGGCCGCCGCCAACATGGTCGAGGTAAGCGTCCTCAAGGTGGCAGGGGCCATGCTCGAAGTGCGCGCCTTGATGATCGCCGGAGACCGGCATCCCGCAGCGCCACAAATACATTGCCCGCGTCGCCACGCGGAACGGCTCGTGGTAGAGATCCTCCGCGACGCGGAATCTTGTGCGTTCGCCCGAGTTGACGAGGATGATTTCGTACTCACCCGCCGCCGGAGCGAGTTTCGTGAAGTCGGCAATTGTGAGTTTCTCGTCGGTATCGACGTTTGCCTTCGGCGTCGGCAGATCACCTTCCCAGACCATGGCCCCGTCGTGGAGTCGGCGGATCTGATACTTGCCGCCATCCGCCGTGGCAGTAGCGATCGTGGCGACCATCGGTTTGCCGGGCAAATAGCCAATGGTGTTGAGCCGGATTGAGGGAGCTGTTGGCGGGGCGGCCTGGTCATCGGCCGCCGTGTGGGCTGCCAACACGGCGAGCAGGCACCAAGTCGAACAGAGCCAGCGGAGACCAGGCATCGGGCTTTTCCCGGGGAATTGCGTCAGTTTCGGGGCGCGGGCGAAAAGTCGTACGGCGTTTATAATCGAACGGGAGCAATGGGGCAAAATAGGGGCGAAGCCTCTCCCCCTACCCCTCCATTCGCCCAGTTTCTCGGCAATCCGGAAAAATGTTCGAAAGCTGGTGACAATTCGCCAGCGAAGCGGCCAGTTCCATACTGAAAGGAATGGCGCCCATTTATGCCCCATCACAGCCGAACCAGAACCGACGAACTGCTCACCGCGGCCCAAACGGGTTCCGTGGAGTCGTTGGGCGAATTGCTGCAACTTTACACAAACTACCTAAAGCTCCTTGTCCTCGCCCAGCTGGAGAAGAATCTTCGCGTGCGGGTGAGTCCGTCCGATGTGGTGCAGGAAACATTTTTCGAAGCCCACCGCGACTTCCCCCAGTTTCGTGGACAGAGTTCGGCGGAGTTCATCGCCTGGCTGCGAAAGATTTTGGTCAACAACCTGTGCCGCGTCGTCGAGCAGCACGTCCTCGCCGAGAAGCGCGATGTTCGCCGCGAAGTATCTTTGGAACGACTCGCCACGGCCCTTGAGCAATCGACCGCGCGGCTGGAAGCGGTGATCCCCGACCCCGGCTCTTCGCCGAGCGCCGGCGCTCATCGGCGCGAGGTGGAGCTCGTGTTAGCCGACCAGCTTGCCGAACTGCCTGCCGACTATCGCGACGTGATCGTCCTGCGGCACATCGAGGCGTTGCCCTTCGAAGAAATTGCCCGCCGCATGGAACGGTCGTCTGGCGCCGTGCGAATGCTGTGGCTGCGGGCGGTGAAGCAACTGCGCGAGCGGCTTGGCGCCCGGGGGGTAGTATGACCGCCGGCGGCAACGAAGACGAAACGATCGTCTCCCCCCAGATAGAAGCCCACAGCGAACGGCTAGCGACGATCCTCGATCAGTACATGAGCGAGCTTGAGTCGACGGGGCTGCCGCCCGATGTCGAGCGGCTTGCGGCGGAGCATCCCGATCTCGCGGATGAGTTGCGATCGTACGCCGACAGCTTGCAAGTCCTCCACCAGATGACGACGAACCTCCGTCCCGTTGGGGCAACGCGGCCTGACGAGGTAATGACGGGCGGTCAGCGCCCCAAGCGGCTCGGCGACTACGAAATCATTCGCGAAGTCGGCCGTGGCGGCATGGGCGTGGTCTACGAAGCACGGCAGATGTCGCTGAATCGTCAGGTCGCGCTGAAGGTACTGCCATTCGCAGCGATGCTCGACGAGCGGCAGATCGCCCGCTTCCGTACCGAAGCGCAAGCGGCCGCTCAGCTTCATCATCCGAACATCGTGCCGGTTCACGCGGTCGGCCAAGAGCGTGGCGTCCACTACTTTGCGATGCAGTTCATCGCCGGGCAGTCGCTGGAGCACGCCATTGATGACTTGCGCGGCTACGCGACGCCGAGCGATCCGACGGTTTCGCTGTCGCATGCCGAGGCGGTGATGAAAGCTGCGGAGCGAGAACGCGAGACAGCGATCGATTCGGCTTTCTCGACGCGGGTGTCGACTCATAGCCGCACCTACTGCCACAGCGTCGCCCGCTTGATGCTGCAGGCGGCCGACGCACTCGACCACGCGCACCAGTTGGGCGTTATTCACCGTGACGTCAAACCGTCGAATTTGCTGCTCGACCGCAACGGCAAGCTGTGGATCACTGACTTCGGGCTCGCGCGAATTCAATCCGATTCGGGCGTGACGATTTCGGGCGACATCGTCGGCACGATCCGCTACATGAGCCCCGAGCAGGCGGCGGGTAACTCGGCCTTCGTCGATTGCCGCACCGACGTCTACGCGCTCGGCGCCACGCTGTACGAATTGCTGACGTTGCGTCCCGCGCATGTCGGCAGCGGTCGTCAGGAGATTTTGCAGCAAATTGAATCGGTGGAGCCCATTTCGCCGCGCAGTCTGAATCCTGCGGTGCCGTATGACTTGGAGACGATTGCACTGAGGGCGCTCGCGAAGTCGCGCGATGAACGCTACCCCACGGCGCGCTCGCTGGCGGATGACTTGCGTCGCTTCTTGAACGGCGAACCTACCGAAGCCCGCCGGCCGACGCTCACCGACCGTGCCGCCAAGTGGGCGCTCCGGCATCGCAGGTCGGTGGCCTTGGCCGCGACGTTCCTCGTGGTCCTCACCTGCGTTTCCGCAACTTCGGCACTGATGATCGCGCAGGGCGAGCGCCGTACGAAGGAGGCGTTAGCCGCCTCGGAGGCCAACCGCCAACGGGCGGAAGAACACTTCCAGCAAGCTCGGCAGATGGTTGATCGCTTTGGCACGGTTGCGAACGACCTCGCGCGGATTCCGGGCGCCGAGCTGCTGCGTCGCGACTTGCTTAATGACACGCTTGAGTATTACCGGCAGTTCATCGCGCGGGCGAACGGCGACGCGCTCCTCGCTTCCGACATGGCGGGCGCTTACAACAAGGCCGCCGTCATTGCCGAGGCTCTCGGCGAACGCGACGATGCGCTTCAGTTTTGCCGGCAATCGCTCGCACTGTTTGATCAGCTCATTGCCGCAGCGCCCGACGATCAATCGCTGCGTGCACGGCAGGCGAAGGCTTACAACAGCCTCGGCCTACTGTTGGCGGCGATCGGCGAATCGCAAGAGGCGCTTGATTCCTACGCGAAGGCAGTCGCCTTACAGCAAGCGATCGCCGATCGTGAGCCTGGCGCCGACGCCCCCGAGCAAGCGCTCGCCGAAACCTACAGCAATCTGGGCTTGCTGCAGGGACAACTAGGCGAGAAGCCGGCCGCTCGTAAATCGCTGAGCGCAACAATCCGCTTGCTAGGCCAATTGCTCGAGACGAAACCAAACGACGTCGATTTGCGGCACGATCTGGCGATTGGCTTCAACAACCTCAGCTTCGTCGAACGCGGCGATGATTGGAGCCACTCCGAAGCATCGTGCCGGCGCGCGATCGCGCTGCTCGATCAGCTCGTTGCCGAGAACGACTCGCGCGACGCGTTCCGCAGCGACCTTGCGCTTTGCCAGAACAATCTCGGCGCCATTCTCGGTCACCGCAAAGATTGGGAACAGGCCTGCGTCTCCTATCGCAAGGCGATCGACTTGCAGCGGCAGCTGGCGCGGAAGTCGGGCGCCGTTGTGCTCTACCGTCGCGACTTGGCGGTGTTCCTCAACAACCTCGGCCAAGCTCAGCAGGAGCTACAAGACTTTTCCGGCGCTATCGAATCGTTCGCCGCCTCGGAAGAGATCGCGTTGCAACTCGCTCAGGATTATCCGCGCGAACTCACGTTCCGCAGCTTGGCGGGGGCGGTGCTGAATAACCGCGCGATGGCGATCGAATCGTCGGGCCGTGCGGAGGAATCGCTTCACGTGTACGAGACGTCGATCAAGCATCAGCAAATCGCGTTCGACGCCGCTCCACAAATTGCCGAGTATCGCGAATTCCTCAGCAAGCACTTTTATAACTATGCCCGAGCGCTCCGCGCGGCCGGTCACTTGCAGGACGCTGCTGACGTCGCGCTGCAGCGCCGGCAACTGTGGCCGAAGGATGGCGAGCATCTTGGTAAAGTAGCGGTCGAGCTAGCAGAGACAGCTCGCCTGTTGCGCGAAAGTGACGATGGCGATGCTCGAACAGCAGATTTATCGGCCAAGCTCGCTGCCATGGAAACCGCGACGCTCGAAACGCTCCGCCAAGCTGCGGAGCTAGGGAGCGATCTAGCCGCGTTGAAAAATGAGGCCGCGTTCGCTTTTTTGCACGATCACCCGATTTGGGTTAAATTGGAGACTCCTCGCCAGCCGCTCGGCGGGTCGCCGTAGCGATTCGCCGTCAGACAGGATGTCGCCGCTGTCACCAGCTTCGGACCATACGATATGGGTCGCCTTTTCAAATGGATTCGCTCTGCCTCGACTTCTCGCGTCAACAACGCGCGGAACGTCGCGTCGCCGCGCCGTCAGTTGCGTTTCGAACGTTGCGAATCGCGGATTGCGCTGTCGACGAACGCCGGCGACCTGAAGACTGAGTTCGATGGAAGCGAGCAGCTCGCGTCGACCGATGGCGGGTTAATCTCCCTGTCCTTCGACTTCAGCACAGTCGCCGCCAGCGAGAACTTCGCCGGCACGCTCAACGCCGAAGGTTTCAAAGACCTCCGCGACCAAACATTCGTCCTTAGTTCGACCGGCACGGTCACCGTCCGTGCGGAAGCGTTCATCAGCGTCGTCCGTGCACGCATCGAGGATGGTGCTCTATCAGATTTTTCAAATAACTTTTTCGGCGGCACGTTGACCTCGCTCGGCGAGGCGTCGGTTTCCAACAACAAGGGCTTCGACGTTCCCGGTCTGACGACTGACGGCGACTATAACCTCACGCTGCAGTCGCCGGAGTTGTCGTCGCCGTCTATTAATAGCGATCTCTCCGTCATTCCAACCCCGACGCCGTCGGAGCAGCCGAGTCATGGCGCCAATGAAGGCGGGCAGATCGCGCTGACGCCGTTCGTGGCGCCGACGGGGCTCACACTCTCGAACGGACATGGAGCAGAGAGCATCGCGCGGGCAAAGTCGAGACTCGAAGAGCTGAGCAGCGGCGCCGAAGCGCGAGGCGAAGATGCGATTCGCAGCGAAGGCCTGCGCGGTCGCGCCGTGGTCTACGAAGTGGCGGACGCCACGAGCGAGACGTTGCATCTTGCTGAGAAGTCCGAGGTCGACGCTCCCGCGAGCGATCGCGGTGAAATCAACTTCGTCTCCCTGAAGGCGCTGTCGCCAGCGTCTTTCAACAAGCGCGAGCAGCTCGCGGCTGGTGACGATGATGCACCGGTCGGGCCAGCCGTCGCCCAGGAGTCGGCAGTTGCTGAAGAAGCGGTCCTCCCAGCTGAAGTCGTCGACTTCTTGGAAGCGATCGAGCTTTCCAGCCTAAATGGCGACGACGTAGCCGCCGCGCCGGCTTTGAATGGGACTTCTCACAGCGAGGGCGCTGATCACGACGCCGCTTTCGCTGAATGGGGAGCCGACGATTCGCTTACCTCGGCGGATGCGCACGCGGCTTCCGTGGAACACCGCGATCGTCGCATGCTCGGCCTCGGCGCCGCGGTTGCGGTGACGTTCGTCCCGCTACGGAAAGTCTGGCGTCGCCGTGGCGAGGCAAAGCTACCGGCAGCCACCCATCGTCAGCAATAGCTGGCGGTAGCGTTCGCTGGCGAAGCGTACTGCATTCCACTCAGCGTCGCTTGGAATGCAGCAGCGACGCCAGCGGCAAACTAGCGGCGAGCGCCGCATATGCCGCGACCATCGATGGTGGCGTGAGTCGTTTCTCAAATCCTGGCGTGAGCCGTCGCGGTACGACGTAATAATCGACGACGTAGGCTGCTGCGGCCGTTGCAACGCCGCCCAAGAGCGCCCGTGATACGTTCCCGCGTCGCGCGGCCCGGCCGAAGCCGAGTTCGTACACGGCCGCCCAAGATGTGATCGCCACCGCATTCAACGCCGCGCCGGTGAGCGTGTATTTTGCGGAAAGTTCATCATGTTCCGCCGCTTCGTCGCCCCACGCGATGTGGCTCACTGCGTTGATGGGGGCGGCGCTGCTATCGTTCTCCAGCGCGCCGCAAGCCGCCACAGCGGCTGTCGTCGCAGCAGTAGCCGGGACTGCGGTTTGCAGGGTGCGCGCCACGAAATCGACCAGAAGGCTCATTGCATCGCTCCAATTCGAGGATTGTCGGCAGGCGTCGAGTGGACTGCTGCTGCTGCCTTGAGCGAATGGCGTGCCACGGGGGCTAGGGCTGCAAATGAAACGCCTTCAACGAGGCGGCGTCTGCAGCGAGCGTGATGGCGCCGCAATCAGCGCACAGGCGGGCCAGGACCGTCACTGATTTGGGGAGATACTCGTTAGGTCCGATGGGGCGGAAGACGATCAGCTGAAACGCGTCGACCGTTCCCTCATGCAGATCACTGCCGCCGCATTTGTCGCAGTTGGAAGAATTCATCTGACTGACGCCGTTACCTGATGAATCAGCTTGGAGACGACGGCTACAACCACCGATTCCATGCGAACGAGAAGAAGTGAAGCCAAGGGGGATCGAACCCCTAACCTCTGCCTTGCAAAAGCAGACCGAAACAAGAGGGTTTCAGCTGTTTCCCTCTGTGATTACCGAATGGTACGCTCGCGAAGCCACCATTGCAAACTCATGCGGACGCAACCACGATTTGTCGTGAATTGCGGTACGAGTTCCGGCGCAAGGCGGTAGACGTTTTGGAAAATGAACCGCTGACCCGATGCGTTAAACGGTAGTGCCCTGCCCTACCGCCGCTGACGCCGCCTCAGCGCGTCGAAGCCGCCTTGCCCAGCCTTCACGGTCGATTAGCACCCGCACAGCTGCGATCGTCAGGCGGGGCTTCTGCGACTCCATGGCGGACACCACGACATCCTGGACGATGGCGGCGCCTTTGGCGGGGTCGCTCTCCCATCTCTCGCGGACAGCTGGCGAATGAGCAACAGGTCAGACGGCCGGATCTCGGAACGTCTCGCACAGCCGCCACGCAGAATTGGGGCTTCGGCGGTCGCCGCCGCTCGACGCCAACGGAAACGGGCTGATTCGGTCCCGGTTGGTCTGCAGCCAATCGCGGGGATTCTGGATATCTATTTGCGTGGCGACTTAGCCCTCGCTACCCTGAAGCCGTCCTCCCTGCCGGAACGGGGAGACGACTTTTCAACTCTGGAACGGAGAAGGCTCATGAATCGGACCATTGGCGCCATTGCCATTTGGACTATCGCCGTCGCATTCACTGTTGGCGGAGCTAGCGTTTCAGCCCAGACGCTTCAGCAGCCCGTTTATATTGGCGTTACGCGGCAAGCAGGCTCGATCTGGTCGTACCGACTAAACGCATCGGCCTTCGGTTTTACGCTCGGCGTGTCGCTCACCGCGCCGGACGGGACCGTATTCGAGTCGACGCCTACTCGGCGACTCTACGAAGTTGACAATCTCACAGCTTCGGAACTTACTTCACGCTTTGCCGGGAAATGGACAGTGAACGATGCTTGGGATCTTCCTCCCGGCGCGGCGACGCAATTACATAGTTTCAACATCACGACGGCGCAGCTATCGACATTTCCTGCAACACCAGGGATATCGTCACCGGCGCCCAATGCCATCGTCCCTGCCGTCTTCAACGTTGTCAGCGGCGGAAACGGCCTGCGCATTACTGGAGGACCTGTGGAATTTCTCACCTTCAATGGATCCATTAAGCCGTTGAAGGTGCTTTTCACACCTGGGGAGCAGCAACGGGAGATCGGGATTCGCGCTACCTCGCAGAACTACATGCAATTGGGGAACATTCCTGCTCCGACGACCAATCCAACTCATAGATTTCGATTGGTCCTGACGCAGAATAGTGAGTCAGCGCCACGTTACGTGACGGCTGTAGTGCCTGAGCCGATGTCGCTCACCTTGGCCAGCGCGGGGATGCTCGCGCTCGCGACTCTCCGCCGTCGCTAGTAACCCCGCCGCCTGCCTGCGGCGGCTGACGGTCTCGCTTTCGGAAGACGCAGAGGCGAGCAGCGGCGAAACTGCGAAACGTCGTTCCTCCGCCGTTTTCATCACAAAAACGGACCTCAAATGAGCATCGGGTGCGCTTTGAAACAGCGCGCACTTCAGGATGTGCCTTAAGCACTCGCAGTCGATCTAGCTATTACCATTAAAGACTTTTTTCTAACTAGGAGCATCGCTAATGATCAGTCTTAGATTCAGTGCTGTCGGATGGTCAGCTCTTACTGTCACTGCGATAACGTTCAGTTGTGCAAGCTCATGGGCGGTTAAACTCGATACTGTTGCCATCGGCAATGTGGGGAATTCTCCCGATAGTGCAACTGGATACGGTGGCGTTAGCTATGCATACCGCATCGGCAAGTTCGAGGTAACTGTGGGACAATACACCGAGTTTCTGAATGCCGTGGCGCAAACGGATACTTACTCGCTCTATAACCCATCAATGGCTACGAATCTTCGAATCGCTGGGATCGCGCGGAATGGTGCTGCGGGCAGCTACAGCTACAGCGTGATTGGATCGGCAAATAAACCGATCACTTACGTGAGTTGGGGTGACGCTGCCCGTTTCTCAAATTGGCTTGATAACGGGCAGCCCGTAGGTGCCCAAGGTCCCAGCACCACTGAAACTGGGGCCTACACGTTGAACGGCGCAACTTCTAATAGTGCGTTAATCGCAGTGTCGCGCAGTGCTGAAGCTCGATGGTTCATTACTTCGGAAAACGAGTGGTACAAAGCCGCGTACCACCAACCAGCGGCACTGGGAGGCGACTCCGATGACTATTGGGACTATCCGACTAGGACCAACAGTGAACCGTATTCGGATCAGCCGCCTGGCATCGGAGCGCCGACGCCGTCGAACACTGCTAATTTTTATGCAACAGACGGCCTGGCGAATGGTTATAACGACGGACATGCAGTCACTGGAACGACATCCTCCAACAGCAGTCAAAATTATTTAAGCAACGTCGGTGCGTACACCTTTGCAGCGAGCCCCTACGGCACCTTCGATCAAGGAGGGAATGTTTACGAGTGGAATGAAGCCGTGATCGACGGAGCGTATAGGGGAGTGCGTGGCGGTTCCTACGCCAACCTCGCAGAGAAGCTGCTCTCATCTGAGCGATTCAACAGTCGCACTTCACCTGCAGAGGAATCCAGTTCAGTTGGATTTCGCGTGGCATTCGTCCCAGAGCCGGGAGCGGCAGTCCTTGGTTTATTCGCAAGTGCGTTGTTCTGCTCATGCTGCAGGCGCAATGCTCGTCGGCCGCAAACACTAGGAGTGTCTGCCCCGCCTAGCTTTCAATCCCGCCGCTAGTAGCCGCGAGATGTTCCACTTAGCCCAACGTCAGGGGGGGCGAGAATCGGCGAGCACTCCGCCGGCTCGCGAGAAAAGAGCGCTCCCCAGATTCGCTAGGTCTGCGGGACGAGTGAATTGTCAAAGATCAGCCAAGCGATTCGCCCAGACCGATCGCTTGCCAATTTGCTCGCCCCTTACCGACTAAGGTCGCCAGTTAGCCCACCCACTAATCCGCCCGCATTCTCAGCCACTAGCCGAGAGTGCAGGCGTTTTCGTAGAGCCGCTCAATTCGGTATCTGCGGTCGTGGTTCGATTTTGCGACCGCTGAGACTAAATTGAGAGCGTCAGGCCGAGGCCGCTGGCCGCGGGCTTCTAACCGTTAATGACTAAGCTCCACCTCTTCGGAACGTTGCATGAGAATCGAAGACGTGCAGATTCGTACTAGGACGATCACAGAGCCTCGCCGACTTGATGGCCGGCGTGGCGCCGGTGCATTGGCCATTCTTGAGGTAGTAGGCCTTGGCGAAGGGAAGGAAGATAGCGGCCACAGAGCACCGTAACGATGATGGCCTCGACCGTCGGCGTCGGCGGGGCCTTGGATCAACTACTCGGCGACTAGTCGATCTTAGGACGCGTTGTTCGCGCTCGTGCCGTGGTAGTAATCGCGGCCGTTGAGGGTGACGGCGGCTTGGCCGGAAGCTTTGTGCTTGCGGTGCTTGGGAAGTGCGTCAACGAGACGGGGGCATGGGGCGAGTCTCCCATCGTTCGGACGCAAAAACGGCACGCACCGTTTTGCGCCTAAGGGAAACGCCGCACTGCCGAACGTCGACAGGTAACAGCAACTCTTGTTTCGGCGGAACTTACAAGAAGTGGAGCCAAGGGGGATCGAACCCCTAACCTCTGCCTTGCAAAAGCAGCGCTCTCCCAATTGAGCTATGGCCCCGTCGCGAACGACATGCTCGCCGCCGCTAGGCCGGGGCGAGACTCACGATTCTACGATGCTTTCGGCGCTTTGCAAAGTCGCATCGTTCACGCGAGAAAACGCCCGTATATATCGCGAGCGGTTCGGTATGACGCCGCGCCGACGCCGAATCGCCGGTGCGAATTGCATCGTGCGGCGGGATGCCCCACAATGGGAACGCGACGCCACCACGCTCCTCCGGAACAGAGCAATCGATGCAATCGGAATCATCAGGGGCCGCTGCGGGCGGCAAAGGGGCGTCGAATTTCCACGCCGAGGCGGCTGCTAATCGCGTTTGCAACCTGCGGGCGGCGCTGGAGCGGCTCGATGGCGACGGTGATCTGCTTGGGATGTTGATCGCCGTCTACTTAGAGGACAGCGTTGAACTCGAGGCGCGGCTGCGCGGCGCGGTCGAGAAGCAAGAGGCAGCAACGGCTGAGCGAGCCGCGCATAGTTTGAAGGGCCTAGCGGCGAACTTCGACGGCCTGTTGGCGGTCGATGCGGCCTTTACGATTGAAGAGGCGTCGCGACGACAAGAGTGGGCAACGGTGCACGCCGCCCTCCCGACGCTGGAGCAAGCAGGCGCGCAATTGCGTCGAGCGCTGGCAGAGCATCAGCAATCGCAGTAGCTCCTGCAGCCGCCGTGCTCACATGATTCTCAAGACAGCGCGTCAATTTACGCGTGGGCAATTGTTGCTCGCCTTCGCTCGCCTGTGGCTGCCCGTTCATCGTTTGCCGCCTCTTCTCAGAAACTTGATCGATCGCGACGCGTAAACTTGCTTGCTACTCGCTCACGTTCCCGCTGAACATGTAACCGCTCTCGCTGAGGACGCTCTTCAGCACCGTGTTGCCGCCGTTGACCGAAAGCGTTTGGCCGGTGACAAACCGCGACTCTTCGCTGGCGAGGTAAATGACCGTCGGCGAGACGTCGTCAGGGGTTCCCATGCGGCCAGCGGGGACGTTTTCGAGGTACCCGTTCATCTGCTCCTTCGAATAGTGAGCATGCCGTTCCACGGGGATCCAACCCGGAGCGATCATGTTGACCGTGATGCCCGAGCCGGCGAGTTCGCGAGCGGTGCTGAGCGCGAGGCCCGTCTGGCCGCCCTTGGCAGCGACGTAAGCGCTGAACGGTGACGAAGCGAGCGCGAGAACTTCGCTGGTGATGTGAATGACGCGGCCCCACTGCTGCTCTTTCATGTGCGGCAGGCACGACTTCATCAACAGTACCGGGCTCTTCACGAAGAAATCGAGCATCGTTTGGAAGAAGTCCCACTCGTACTCTTCAAACGGCAGCTCCGGTTGAGCGCACGTCGCGTTGATCACGAGGATGTCGATCGGCCCAAGCGTGTCGGCGACTTCCTGGCACATACGGTCGACGCTCGCCGCGTCGGTGACGTCGCCGCGGACAATGCACGATTCTTGCGAGACCGATTGCAGATCGGCGAATGCGGCCATCGCCGTGCTGTGGTCGTTGGCGTAGTTCATCGCCACCTTGGCGCCGGCTTGGGCCAGCGACAACGCGATTTGCTTACCGAGGCCGCGAGTGCTGCCGGTGACGAGGGCGACGCGTCCGTCGAGCCGGAAGGCTCTGCCGTTGTTGGACATGATTGATATCTTTCGATGCTGACGAGTGAAGACGTACTAGTAGTTAATACGAGATGAGCGAAAAGTTTCTCACAAATTACGAAATAATCTCTTTAATCGGTTCCGTATGCTCGACCCCGACAAGCTTCTGGTCGAGCCCGCGGAAGAAGTAGCTGAGCGCGTTGGGATCGAGGCCGAGTTGATTGAGCACCGTCGCATGCAGCCGTTTGACGTGCATCGGTTGGTCGACGGCGACGCTGCCGATTTCGTCGGTTTGGCCAACGCTCACGCCCCCCTTCACGCCGCCGCCGGCCATCCACATCGTGAACCCCATCGAATTGTGGTCGCGGCCCGTGCCGACGTCGTATTCGGCGGTCGGCTGGCGGCCGAACTCGCCGCCCCAGACGACGAGCGTTTCTTCCAAGAGGCCGCGCTGCTTGAGATCTTTCAAGAGGCCTGCGATCGGCAGGTCGGTCGCTCCGGCGTGCTTCGTGTGGTTCGAGACAAGGTCGCCGTGGGCGTCCCAGTTGTCGTCGTTGTGCGAGCCGCCCGAGTAAACCTGAATGAAGCGGACTCCACGCTCCACTAACCGGCGAGCGAGCAGGCACCGCGTGCCGAACTGGCGGGTCTGCTCGTTGTCGAGGCCGTACAGTTTTTTCGTATGCTCGGTCTCTTGGCTGAGATCGACCGCCTCCGGGGCATGTTGCTGCATCTTGTAGGCCAGCTCGTAGGTCGAGATCCGCGACGCGAGATCAGCCTGATCGAGCCGCGGCTGGCGGTGGCGTTCGTTGAGTTTGGCGAGCGTATCGAGCAAGTCGCGCTGCAGCGGGCGGGTCGTGCCCTCGGGCAGCTTGAGGTCGTTGATCGGCGAGCCGTCGGGCCGAAACACCGTGCCGGCGTAGGTCGCCGGCATGTAGCCGCTCGACCAGTTCTTCGCGCCGCTGATCGGGCCGCCGGTGTGGTCGAGCATCACGACGTAGCCCGGCATGTTTTCATTGACAGAGCCGAGGCCGTAATTCACCCAGCTGCCGATCGAGGGGCTGCCGCTTTGCAGTTTGCCCGAGTTCATCATCAGCATCGCCGAGCCGTGGATCGGTGACTCGGCGGTCATCGAATGCATGAACGCGATGTCGTCGACCGAGTGGGCGAGGTTCGGGAAGAGATCGCTCACCCACTTGCCCGATTGGCCGTACTGCTTGAACTTCCAGCGCGGTTCGACGATGCGGCCTTCGTTCTTGTGCCCGCCGCGACCGTGGGTTTTCACGGCGATCGTCTTGCCATCCATACCGACCATCGTCGGTTTGTAGTCGAACGTGTCGATGTGGCTGGGGCCGCCGTACATGAACAAGAAGATGACGCTCTTGGCTTTGGCGGAGCCAGGCGCAGGCTTGGGCGCGAGCGGGTTGGCCGCGGCGCCGAGCGCTCCGTCGGCCGACAGCAGCGACGCTAGCGCCGCCGCGCCGAACCCGCAGCCGCTCTCCCACAAAAACTCCCGCCGCGTTCGACCGCAGAAGTTGTGCATGTGATTGGTCATCGTCTGGCTCTTTGATTCTTCCTCTGCGCCTTTGCGCCTCTGCGAGAGATCTTTCCGAAGTAGTTTCTCGCAGAGGCGCGGAGACGCAGAGGGAAGATGGAGTGTTTTTAGTCGAGGTAGAGGAATTCGTTTTGGTTGAGCGCGACTAGGCACCAGTAGCGCAGTGCTTCTTGGGGGTCGCGGTTGTGGTCTTTCGTTAGTTGATTTAATAGGTCGAGGCCGTCGGTGATTTCTTCCTTCGTCGCTTCGCGGCCGAGGGTGATTTCGATCGCGCGGGCGACTTGGTCTTTCGGATCGTCGCCCGCTTCGGTACGGACGCGGTCGGCGAGATAGCCCGCTTGTTCGTTGGCGAATTGGCCGTTGAGCATTGACAGCGCTTGGCCCGGCTGCGTTGTGTTGAACCGCGCTTCGCAGCTCGCGTCGACGTCGGGGAAGTCGAACGCCGTGAGCAGCGGCGTTAGCAGCGAGCGTTTCACGTAGATGTAAACGCTGCGGCGGGACTGTTCCTTGGCCGACGACTTGCCCCAGCCTTGGCCTGGCATCGACTGCGTGGCGAGGACTTCGGGCGACATCTCGGGGTAGAAGCTTGGGCCGTACATGTCGAGGTTGAGCTTGCCGCTGGCAGCGAGCGTCGCGTCGCGGAGCTCTTCGGCGCCGAGCCGACGGAGGTCGAATCGCCACAGGTTGTCGTTCAGCGGATCGGCGGCGAGCGCGGCCGCGTCGGCCTGGCTCGACATCTGGTAGGCGCTACTGGTCATGATCAAGCGGTGGAGCGGCTTCAGCTTCCACTCGTGCTCGGTGAGCCAGATCGCCAGCCAGTCGAGCAGTTCCGGATGCGTCGGCACGTCGCCGAGTTCGCCAAAGTTGTTCGCCGAGCGGACGAGGCCGCGGCCAAAATGGTGCTGCCAGACACGGTTGGCGATCACCCGTGACGTGAGCATGTTGTCGTCGGACGCGATCCAGTCGGCGAGCACCTTGCGACGCCCGGCTGAACGAGCGCCCTCGGGCGCTGCGGGAATCGTCGGCTGTTCGACGCCGAAGAGCTGCGGGAAGCGAGGTTCGACCACGTCGCCCGGGACGTGAGGGTTGCCGCGAACATTGAGGTGCGTCGGCTCCGGGTGCGCGTTGCAGCGGGCGAGCGCGAGAGCCGACTCCGGCTCGCCGAGCTCGCGCAATTCGGCGTGCGCCGCGTCGAGCCGCTGCCGTGTCGCTTGGTACTGCTCCCACTCCGACGCGTTGAGGTACTTTTTTAGCTTGCGTTTTAGCAGCCGCTCGCGATCGTGCGTTTCGCTGCGGCGTTGGTCGGGGGCCTCCATCCGTTTGACGCCGACCTCTTCCATCGAGACCACTTCGCGATTCACCAAGTCGGCCTGCTCGCGCAGCTCACGACGGCGAGCCGCCGTTTCTGGCGGGCTCAGATCCCACTGATTGCATGAGGTCTGATCGCCGCGATCGCCGTAGGAGGTGACGTCGCCGAAGAACGCCGCCATCCCGTAGTAATCCTTCTGCGGGATCGGATCGATCTTGTGATCATGGCAGCGGGCGCAACCGACGGTCAGGCCGAGAAAGGCTTGGCTCGTCGTCGCGATGAGGTCGTCCATTTCATCCGAGCGCGACTGCACGGCGTCGGCCGGCTCGTCGTCCCAGATACCGAGCCGATAGTAGCCGGTGGCGATGATCGAATCGCGCGTCACCTCGTCGAGTTCATCGCCCGCGAGCTGTTCTTTGACGAACTGGTCATACGGCTTGTCATCATTAAAGCTGCGGATGACATAGTCGCGGTACTTCCAGGCGTTTGGTTTCTCGCCGTCCCGCTCGAAGCTATTGGTCTCGGCAAAGCGGACGAGGTCGAGCCAATGGCGGCCCCAACGCTCGCCATAGTGAGGCGAGGCGAGCAGCTTGTCGACCAACCGCTCCCAAGCATCGGGCGATTCGTCCGCAAGAAACTTTTCGAGCTGCTGTTCGGTCGGCGGCAAGCCCGTGAGGTCGTAGTAAGCGCGCCGGCAGAGGGTGCGTTTGTCCGCCTGCGGCGCCGGCTGCAGGTTGTTGGCTTCGAGCTGCGCGAGAATGAAGGCGTCGATCGGCGTTTGCACCCACGACTTGTGGGGGCTTGCTTCGAGCGCCGGCGGTTCGTGCTTCACTGGAGCGACGAACGCCCAGTGCTTCTGGTATTCCGCCCCCTCGCCAATCCAGCGGCGGAGCACGTCGATTTCGTGCTCTGTGAGCGGCTTCCCTTCCGGCGGCATGCGGGTGAACTCATCCTCCGACGTGACCCGCGTCAGCAACTCGCTCGAATCAACGTCCTTCGGCACGATCGCCAGTAGGCCCGAATCAAGCTCCGCGAGGGCATGCTCGCGGCTGTCGAGCCGCAGGCCCCCTTCGCCGGAATCGGGGCCGTGGCACGCGAAGCAACGGCGGGCCAAGATCGGTTTTACTTCACGAGAGAAGTTCACCGGCGCCGCGTGGGACGACTCGACGCCGCCGACCAACAACCCGACGAGCGCAATCGCCGACAGTAGACGTGCAGCGGTCGCGGCACGTCGCGGCGTTCTCGGCAAGGCGGCAGTGGTCTGCTCGTCACTCATATCATCATGCCATTTCGCTTCTTTACGTCGATCGCGTTCGCCGCGCTGATCGAGTTTCCTCCCGCCGCGGCAGCGCCGACAGGGGCCGATCCGTTGCTGCGATACTGTCCGGGGGTGCGGCCGGTTTCGCGTTTGAACACCACGCTCATGTATTCAGGATGCTCAAATCCGGCGAGGCCGGCAATCTTTTCGAGCGAGAGGTTCGTCGTCCGCAAGAGTTCCTTGCACCGCTTAATCTGCACCATGCGAATCTCAGCCTGCGGCGAGCGATTGAGCAGCTTGCGGAAGTTGCGTTCGAGCCAGCTACGCGACACCGACAAGTGATTCAGCAGATCGGTGACCGTGGCGCCGTCGCAGGCCCGTTCACGAATGAAGCGGAGCGCCGCGGCGAGCGTCGGATCGGAAACGGCGAACACGTCCGAAGATTGCCGCACGGCGATGCCAAGCGGCGGGATTTCGATGTCGAGCGCGGCCGGCGTTTCGCCTTGCATCATCCGATCGAGCCAGCCGGCCGCTTCGTAACCGATGCGTTCCGGATTGGGGATAATGCTCGACAGCGCGGGGTTGCAGAGATTGCAGACAAGATCATCGTTATCAACGCCGATCACCGCCACCTGTTCGGGGACGGCGAGGTCGAGGCGAGCACAGGCGTCGAGAATGTGTTGCCCGCGCATGTCGTTAGTCGCGAAGACGCCGACGGGGCGCGGCAGCGAATTGATCCACTCGACGAGTCGCTGCTGATCGCGTTTCCAAACTTGCAAGCCGGCGCTCGGCGACTCGTAGACGCTCGTTTGGAAGCCGGCGTGGCCGATCTCGGCGATGAAGCCGTCGCGGCGACGCTGCGACCAATGCTCGCCTTCGAACCCGCAGCAGGCGAAATGCTCGAAGCCGCGCTCCAGCAGATGCTCAGCCGCCATCCGCCCGATCGTGACCTGGGCGGAGCCAATCCGCAGCAAACCAAGATGGGGATGGATGTCGCCGAGATCGATGGCGGCAAGGTGACGCCGCTTAAGGAGCTTGATCGACTCGGGGCTCGCTTGGCGGGTAATGATGCCGTCGCCGTTCCAGCGTTTAAGGAAACCAGGCAGGTCGCTGCCGAGTTCGTGCTGCTCGATGTAGATCGACCAGGGGCGGTTGGCGCGGAGATAGCGCGAGACTCCTTCCAGGAGCCGTCGTCCGTAAACGAGGGACGTTTCAATGTCGAGGGCGACGCGTAGGCGCTCGGACATAGGCCAATATTCCGCAAGGTACACTGGCCTCGCCAGCACAGAGCTTGGCGGCCAGAAACAAGTTTCTCAATAAGGAGCGACAAGATTGGTGCAGGACGGATGAAAAGAGGGCCGCCATCCGTCCGAGGCTCGCGGGCGGTCCGTGCCATGAAGGGCTGGAAACGGCTGCGATCTTCGGTAAATTCTAGTCCGGAACGTGAGCGGAACCAAGAGAAGCGGGGTCGGAATATATCTCAATTTGAATAAGCAATATATCTCAATGACGTAGACGCTCCATCTCATTGTTGGAAATTTCGGTTCCAAGCAGAATGGAAACACTGTCGAGCAGGTAGAGACATTAAGGAACCGCGCTCGCGCGGCCGGCAAGGACGTCTCGCTTTTCATGGATGCGGCGTTGGCTGCAACGCTCGACGGGCGGCACTACTACTTCCAGGCAATTCGCAAACTACTTTTCCCACGCTGGTAGACAGCGGCGCGGCATGATCGTTTTGGTCATGGCGGCTCTCATCTGTCATTTCCAGCCGGCAGCTTTTGAGTTCTTATGGCTCGGCAACTTTCTCGCCGCGATGCGGTGAAGTCGTTGGTCGTTGGCGCGACCGCGGCAACGCTGGCGAGTGCGCGCAACGCGCATGCCGCGGCTGAGAAAGGATCGCTGCTGCAGGTCGATCTGACGCCGCGCTTCGAGTTGTCTCCTTATCTCTATATGCAGTTTATGGAGCCGTTGGGCGTCACCGACAGTTCCGTCGAAGCCTCGTGGGACCATGTGCAAGATCGTTGGCGGCCAGATGTGATCGCCGCTACGCAAGATTTGGCGCCGACGATGATGCGTTGGGGCGGGATCTTCACCGATTTCTACCGCTGGCGCGAGGGGGTTGGGCCGCGGGGAAAACGTCCCACGATGGTCAACCTCATGTGGGGCGGATTGGAATCAAATCAGATCGGAACAGCCGAGTTCATCGACTTCTGCCGGCAGGTAAAGTCTGAACCGCTGATGTGCGTCAATTTCGCTGGCGACGGTCGCAAGCAATATCGCGAAGCGAAGGGGAGCATGCGGTGGGGCGATGCCCAGGAAGCGGCCGACTGGGTCGCTTACTGCAATGATCCCGATAACGCCGAACGCCGGGGCCACGGATTCGCCGACCCGCTGCCGATTCGCTACTGGCAGCTGGGGAATGAAACCTCGTACGACAACGGCGGATTTAACAAGAGCGAGGCGATTGCCAAGACCATCGAGTTTTCGAAGGCGATGCGAAAGGTCGATCCGTCGATCCAACTGATCGCGTGGGGTGATTCGGGTTGGGCGGCCGACATGCACGAGCAAGCCGGCGAGCACGTCGACATGCTGGCGTTCCACCAAATGTTCAACCCGGATAGCGATGAGCGACCAGTCCTGCGGGGCGAACTTTACCGTCGCGATCCGGCGGCGACGTGGGATTGCCTGATGAACGCTTGGCAGATCAACGACCGCAAGATTCGGGAGACGCGCGACGGGCTGAAGGGCCGCGACGTGCCGCTGGCGATGACGGAGTGCCACTTTGCGATTCCAGGGCGCGATCGCTGCGATGTTCTTTCCACCTGGGCGACGGGGGTTTCCTACGGGCGGATTTTGAACAACCACCAGCGGCACGGCGACGTGCTGAAGATCGCCACCGCGGCCGACTTTTGCGGCACGCGGTGGCAGGTGAATGCGGTGATGATTCCGGTGCCGCACGGCAAGTCGTATCTGATGCCGGTGGCGCGGGTGATGAAGCTCTACCGACGTCATATCGGCGAGCAGGCGGTGGAAGTGACTGATGTACCAGATGGCTTGGACGTTGTCGCAAGCCGGACGGGCGACAAACTTTTCTTGCACGTCGTGAACACGAATCGCGATCGGGCGGCGTCTGCGGAGCTCAGCCTCGCGGGGGCGACGATCAGGAGTGCGACGGCGTTTGAAATCGCGGACGACCCGATGGTAGAGGTCTCCGATTTGAACAGCGACGACGTGATGCAGATCGCCGAACGGACGCTCTCGAACGACGGGAAGTGGGAATTCCCGGCGGCCTCGGTGAGCGCGGTGGAGATTGAGCTCACGGGATAGCGAAGCATTGGGGCCGCTGTCGATCCGCAGCCTGCCTGCCTGGGGGGCAGCCAGGAAGGTGCGGTCGACAGCGGCGCCCATTAAATCGAAGGCTCAAGCAACCGAGCCGACAACGACATTAAGAACGCGTGAAACTAGAACTGCAGAACGAAACGTATCAAGCCTAGCGAACCGAACTGCGATCCAGTTCTTATCTACGGCAACAACATGCATCAACGATTGCTGATAACCGCCTTGCTCGTTGCCTGCTGGCTAGTCGCCGGCTGGGGCGAGTCGGCGCGCGCCGCCTATACGGTGGAACGCGTCGTCGGCGGGCTGAATCAGCCTGTCGGCATGGTACAGGCGCCCGGTGACAACAATTCTCTCTACATCGTCGAACGGAGCGATACAGGCAACCAGCTTGGTCGCATTCGTAAGTTCGATATGCAGACTCAAACATTCAGCACTTTTCTCGACGTTGCCGGATCGATCAATTCCGATGGCGGACTTCTCGGCCTGACTTTTAACCCCGACTACCAAACCAACGGCCTCTTTTACACAACCAGCAACAACAACGGTACGAACGCCCTCGACGAATATAAAGTTGTCTCGGGCGCGCCTGTCCTCCAGCGGCGGCTTCTTCAGTATCAGAACCTCAACAACGTCTTCCACACGATCAACCAGGTCCATTTCCGTCCCAACGGCAACAACAACGAGTTGTTCGTCACGATGGGCGACGGCGGCACCCAGGCCGATGAAGCGGGATTCAACCCCGCACTTATCGAAAGCCCATCGTCGGTTTATGGAAAGATGCTGCGGTTCGATCTGACTGCTAGCTTCCCCACCCCGGCTACTGACGCGACGCATGCCGGCGTCAGCGTTGCGTTGACGGGGCTTCGCAATCCGTTCCGCTCGGGCTTCGATCGCCAAACCGGCGACTTCTACATCGGCGACGTCGGATTTAACACCGCCGAAGAGGTGAACTACGTCCCCAGCAGTTTCTTCGCCAATCCTGCGAACCCGCCCCTCAACTTCGGTTGGACGTCGCGCGAAGGAACCATCGCGACGACTCAACCCGGCGTTGGGGGCCCCGGCTCGCCCGGCGATCTCAATCCCATCTTCGACTACGCCCATTACAGCAACCCCCTGCCCCACCCGACGCAACTCATTGGCAGCTCGATTACCGGCGGCTACGTGTACCGCGGCCCTGTCGCAGAACTTCAAGGCCGCTACTTCTTCTCAGATTTCTCCAACGGCAACGTTTACTCGGGCAATTTTGACACCTCGACTCCCACGGCCAACTACAACGGGACGAATCTCACTGGCCTGACGAACCACACGACGGCATTCGAAACCGCTATCGGCGGCGGAGCAAACATTCAGTTCGTGACGTCGTTCGGCGAAGACAATGCCGGCAATCTGTACATCGTGAAGTTCGGCAACGCCTTCTTCCCGGCGCTGGGGCAAGGCGAGATTTTCCGCATCGTGCCGGCGGCAGCCATCAACGTGACGGTCAATCGCGATACGGGCGCGATCACGTTGACGAACAATACGACGGCAGCCGTCAATCTCACGTCCCTTACCATCAACTCGCCGTTCGGAGCGATCAATCCAACGGCTCTGACGCCGATCACCGGCCACTACGACTCGACCGGCAACGGTTCGGTCGATGGCAACAACCCCTGGCAGATCACATCAGCCGCCGGGAATAACCTGACGTTCACCGAAGTCACCACTGGCGACGCCGGCACGCTTGGCGTCGGGCAGCAGATCGTCCTGTCAGCCGGCGGCGGCTGGTTGAAATCGCCGATGCAAGACTTGGCGATCAGCCTGGTGGTGAACGGTTCGCCGCTGGCGACCACGGTCGCCTACGCGGGCAACGGTGGTCACGCCTTTAACCGCAGCGATCTCAACTTCAACGGCACGCTGACTGCAGCCGATTGGGCCGTCTTCCTCACCGGGGCCTACACCAATCTTTCGGGACTCAGCAAAGCCGAGTCGTACGCCTTCGGCGATTTGGATGGCGACGGGGACAGCGATTTCGTCGATTTCCGGTTATTCAAGCAAGACTACGATGCCGTCAACGGCGTTGGTGCTTTCGTCGTCATGTCGGGCATCGTGCCCGAACCGAGTGCGACGGTTTTGATTTGCGTCGCCTGTATGGCGGCCACGCTTTTCGTTCGATCCTCTCACACTTCCGCAACGCAGCGATGGGTAACCGTCGCTGCCACTCGTCAACTCTGTTAGGACGCATCTCCTTTGAAAGGAACCTTCATGAGCCCTCGCGGCCCGCAGCAGTCAACATCCGCTTCTCGCAGCCTCTCCCGAACTCTCTTTGGAGGACGTTTGATGAACACCGTGGGACATTCAAAGAAATCGGCGGCCCGCCGGCTTTTGCTAGCCGCTGGGACGCTCGCCGTGTTCGCAGCGTCGGCTGAAGCCGGGCTGGTGCACAAGTACACCTTCAACAACGGCAATGCCAACGACTCGGTTGGCACCGCGAACGGCGAGGTCATCGATCGGACGGGTATCTCCAGCTACACCGGCGGTGCGCTCGACCTGACGCGTAACAACAACGCCAACTCGAACCAGGACTTCTCGTTGCCGACGACGGTCGGGGCCTACGTTGATTTGCCGAATGGCGTGTTTTCGTCGGCGATGACCTCCGGCGCTGGCGCGGCCACCCTAGAAATTTGGGCCACACCGCAAGAGAACCGCAACTGGGCGCGCCTCGTCGACTTCGGCACCAGCAATGGCGGCGAGAATACTTCCGGTGGCGCTGGCGCGTCAGCCTACGTGCTGATGACCGCCCAGCAGAGCATTAACGGCCAAGCGTCGGCGTCAGTCCACTCGTCCGGCGGCGTCGAGAACTTCGCCCACAGCGGAGCGCCGCTTGCCACGGGCGTGAAAAGCCACATGGTCGCAGTGTTCGACCATACGAACATCACTGCGGGGCCGAACGGGACGCTGACGTTGTACGTCAACAACGGCACCCCAGTCACCGCGGCGATTCCCACAGGAATTGACCTCACTCAGTTGAATGACAACAACAACTGGCTGGGCCGCGCTCAGTGGCCTGATCCGTTGTTCGATGGACTCATCGACGAGTTCCGGATTTACGATAACGCGCTGACAGCCGCGCAAGTGGCCGCTTCTTTCGCCGCCGGGCCTGAACCCGCGCCGGTGCCGGTGCTCACCGTGAACCGGTCGACAGGCGTGATCTCGTTGAGCAACCAGTCTGGCGGCGGCATCAACGTGACAGGCTACTCGATTGGCTCCGTCGGCGGCGGTTTGAACCCCGCGACTTGGACGTCGATCGACGCCGGCAACACGTTCGACCCGAACGGAACGTGGACGAGCAGCTCCTCCACGAATTTGAGCATTGCCGAATCGGTCACCGGCGGAACGCTCGATGGCGGAACGATCGCTGGCAACGGATCAGCCTCGATCGGCGCCGCTTGGAAGAAGACTCCGATTGAAGATCTGACCTTCACCTACACGATGAATGGCGGCGCTACCGGAGCGGGGCAAATCGTCTACACCGGCACGGCTGCGAAGCGCAGCGATTTGAATGGCGATGGGTTGGTGAACGCCGCCGATTGGGCGGTATTCGTCCCGAATTCCTCGACCGCGTTCGCTGCAGACCCCGCGGTCACCGCCTACCTCAAGGGGGACCTGGACGGCGATAAGGATAACGATTACGCCGACTTCAAGCTTTTCAAGGCCGATTTCATCGCCGCCAATGGCGAGGCTGCCTTTGCCGCACTCGGCGCTGCTGTGCCCGAGCCGGCGACGCTTGGTCTCGCTGGGCTTGCCTCCGTCGCGCTCGTCGCCGCTCGGCGCCGCGCCGCCGGAAAGTAAGCGGCTAGGTCTAACCCAAACACTTCTCTCAACGATCAAAACTTGACTTCAATCTGGAGTTTCAACATGCAACGGCGACAACTCATCCCTGGGGCCATGCTCCTCTTGACGGGCGCCATGTCGGCCGCCAGTCTCCAAGAGGCCGGCGCAGCCATTACTAACCGCTATAGTTTCACGACCAACGCCAACGATTCGGTCGGCACAGCTAACGGCACGGTGGTCGACGCCGGCGTTCCGACCGCCGTTTTTGCCGGCGGTCAGTTGGATCTTTCGGCCAACACCGGGCAAGGATCGAACAGCGGCATTTCAGAAGATGCCTACGTCGATTTTCCGAACGGCATCATCTCGGCTGCGGCCAATGGCGGCACGCCTGGGCAACTGACGATCGAAACCTGGGCCACCTCCTCGACGAATCGGGGCTGGGCTGCCTTATTCTCGGCCGGTACGAGCAACGGTGGCGAAGGCGTTTCTGACGGCGGCAACGCCGCCGACTACATTCAGATTATCCCGCAGAATGGCGCCACCAACGTCATCCGCACAACGACGCATACGAAGAACGTCAACGACGAAGGGTTCGTCGACTTCAACGTTCCGATGTCGACGACCGATCAGACGCACTTGGTGACGGTCTACGATCAGAGCGGAGGGCTGCCGGGGACGATTACCTTGTACGTCAACGGCAAGCTCGCTGGCTCCAACCCCATGGCCGCTGGATTTAATCTGTCGACTCTCCTCGATAACAACATCTGGCTTGGCCGGTCGCAATGGCCCGACTCGATCTTCGACGGGAAGGTCAATGAGCTGCGCGTCTACAACACCGCCATGACGGCGAGCGATGCGCTGTCGCATGCGGTTTTCGGTCCAGACGTGCTGAATCCGGGCGGCAACGTGGTCCTCGAGGTCAACAAGAATTCGGGAGCGGTAAACCTCAAGAATACCGCCTCGGCTCCGTTGGCTATCGACTTCCTGCGGATCAGCAGCGTTGGCGGCGCGCTCAGCACCGCCAATTGGAATAGCCTCGATACGCAGAACTTCGGCGCGGTCGACGGTCCGGATGCCGGCTCGGTTGCCGGCGACTCCGCTGGCGAAGGCTGGGACAAGGCTACCGCCGGCTCGAACGCCAACCAACTCGTTGAGCAATTCCTGGGCGCTGCGGGTTCAACGCTCGCGGCTAACTCTTCGATCAGCCTGGGCAATGCGTTCAACACGTCGATCTTCGGCAGCGGCGTCGACGGCGACCTAGTGTTGGAGTTCGGTCTAAACGGCGGCGCGCTGATCACCAGCACGGTTTCCTACGTTGGCGTCGCGGGCCTGCCCGGCGATTTCAACAACAGCGGCAAGGTCGATGGAGCCGACTTCCTGTTGTGGCAACGCAACTTTGGTCAACCAGGCTACGACGCCGCGTCGCTGGCAACGTGGAAGGCCAACTTTGGCGCGGGCGCCGCGGAAGCCGCTGCGGCGGCAGTTCCTGAGCCAGCCGCGCTCGGTCTGATCGTGATGGCGGGAGTCGCGCTCGCCGCGACGCGCCGCCAGCGGTAAATCGCAATCGACTACGGCAGACCGAAGCGGCATGACGTTGCTTCGGTCTGCCCATGTCGTCGACTGCTCGGGCAGGGTGTGGGCGGCACACCGAAGCCGTGCTGACGACGCGAGATCGTTGCGGTTTTGAGTGACTTAGACATCCGTAGACGAACAACCAGCAAGAACGCATGGCTGCCGTAAACGCTCAAATGTCTCTTGAGACCACTTAGCGATGTGCGGCGGCAAATCGCAGAAAAATGACAATCCGCTAGCGACCAGCACTGGACGCCTCGCCCTGCTAATTAGCCGGGCCTAGAATGCAAAAGTTAGTTCTTCTCGGAAAGGAATGAGCTTGTCATGAAACGTCTTTGCCCCCCCAGGCGTGTTTCCGGATTTACCCTTGTTGAACTGTTGGTCGTCATCGCGATTATCGGCGTGCTGGTTGCGCTGTTGTTGCCGGCCGTACAAGCGGCGCGCGAAGCGGCACGGCGTACTTCGTGCCTGAACAACTTAAAAAACCTTTCGTTGGGCGCGATGAACCATGAGGCGTCAAAAAAGATGCTTCCGCCTGGCCGTAAATTCGACCGGTGGGACACCTATACTTGGACGCAGTTCGTTCTCCCTTATATCGAACAGCAGGCGGTCTATCAGGCTTACTGGACGATCACCGATCCTGTGTACTCCGGCACTATTCCTGGTTCGAATGGTCCGATTGGCAACGATGTGCGTTTGCGGCAAGCAAGGCATTCACAGATTCCGCTCTTCTATTGCCCCAGCGACATTACTCCTGCGGCTAACGAGATGGATACTCTGGAGTATGGCTTCTGGCGCGGCTCGTATCGTGGCTGTGTCGGAGCAGGCGATATGTATGGAAACAAAATGGCTTTTGCCGATGGGACAGTCCCTGAATTTGGATGGAAAGGGGCAATGGGCGTCGTGTCAACGCCCGGCTCCAATGTGACTTTGAATCCCGGAGTCCGTTTGAAGGGAATTTCCGACGGCACTTCTCGCACGATCCTTTTCTCCGAAGGAATTGTTCCCGTCACCTCAGGTTGGGGCGGCGCAATGGGAGAGACGATCTATGGAAACATGGGTGGCGCATTGTTTTCCAACTACAAGACTCCCAATTCGTCTGACAAAGATGAAATTTTCGGCGCATGCCCTCCCGCTGATGCCGGTTACTTGCCGCCATGTGACTGTGGAAGTAGGTGTGGTTCCCAGGGGGGGAGCCAAGGCGGGGCAGTGGCTCACGCCGCTGCACGCGGCGTTCATCCGGGCGGCGTTAACACGTCCATGGTCGATGGTTCCATTAAATTTGTCAGTGATGGAGTTGAGCCTTTGGTTTGGCGCGCCGCGGGCACGATCAGCTTCGATGAATCACTCGATCTCCCGTAGCGGTTTACGGCAATTTCCATTGCAGCACGGCTCATAAGAGCCTTGTCTTGTTTGTTTCGCGAGAATTTGAAATGTTGCACATTGGTCGTCTCGGCTGGCTGCTTTCACTGATGTCTTTCGCGCTAGTTGGATGCGGTGGAGATGGAGCGAATTCAGCCTTAACCGGCAGCGTCACCTACAACGGAACACCCGTTGAGTCAGGTTTCGTGAGTTTTAGACCGCAGGGAACACAACCTTCATTTGGCGGCAAGATTGTCGCGGGTGCTTATACCGCGGAGAAAGCTAAGCCTGGCAAGTACACCGCTCTAATCACCGCCGACGCCGGTAGCGCTGCTCCTCGCACTCGGGAGGAGGCGGAACAGTGGAAAAGCACTAAATCGCCGAACTACATTGCTGAAAAGGCGGAAGGCAATTCGCAGAGCGTTGACGTGACCGGCGGGGGACAGGTGCTCGATTTCGCGATTAAAGGACCGCCGCGGCCTTAGGCAATAAATTCAGTAGCAAGTACCGCTGGATGAATTGAGCGGCGTCGGTTCTTAGAACCGACGCCGCTTTTTTTTGCCAGCCATGCGAAGGCGGCCCCATGCAGAGGGCGGGCTACCAGCGTAGCTTCCAGATTGGTTACATTCACTCTCCTCAACAGTAGCCAATTGTCGAGGCAATGAATGAACAAAGCTTTCGTCCGCGAGCCGGAATCCGACGGCCGCGCGTTCTGCCCCCGTTGCGGGGCGCTCGGTTCGCCGGTCGAGCACCAGGTGCTCAATCGCTACGTCCGGCCTGAATCGCGCAGCATGCTGGGTGACACGGCATGGTTCTGCGCGTTCCCCCGTTGCGACGTGGCGTACTTCAACCTCTTCGACGCCGTCGTGAGTGCCGCTGAATTGACCGCGCCTGTTTACCCCAAAGATCTCGACGCGCCGATTTGCGCCTGCTTCGGTTTGAACTACGACGACGTCGCGGCCGACGTGGCCGACGGCGTCCCGACGCGGTTGCGGGCGAACATGGATCGCGCGAAAACCGCAGCACGTTGCGAACAACTCGCGGCCGATGGCCGCAGCTGCGCAGGCGCCTTGCAAGAGCTCTATCTGCGGCTGCGTGGCGCGCGCTGATTGACGCTGGCGCTAGCAGAACCTGCGCAAAGTTGACATAAATCTGTCAGTTCGCTATTTTGCCGAACATCCAGCCCCTCATTTGGGGGCGAGCCTCTTTCTTTGACCACTTTTCCGTGAGTCGACAAGTCTCGACGGTGCGGTGACGCCTGCGGGTACGTCATCGCCCGAATGGTTCCGATTGCTTCTCTCCTGGGGCCGTGAGCGCTTAACCACTAATCAAAGCAGCCGACGTGGCGTGTATCGACGCCACGGCTGTCGTTTGCTTGCGCGCTTCGGCGGAGATTCATCTGACTGCGCGGTGGCGTAGCAAGCGACATGATGTGCACTTTTCTAAACGCCGTAGCTGGAGTTCAACGAATGCGAAACAGCATGAGTCGACGGATTGTTCCTGCCTTCTTCCTGGGCGTTGCCGCGCTGACAGCGACGGCGAATCACGTCGCCGCTCAGGTCATCGATAACTTCTCCGATCTGAACGACACGGCCAATCCCGCCTGGACGCATCTGAGCGGATTGGTTGGATCCACAGGACAAACTTGGGACGCCTCCACGGGAAAGTACCATCTCATCGCGCCCAACAACGGCTTGCAAATCAATGCCAACGGGCAACTCGGTTACGTTGCTAGCTACGTGCCGACCAGCTTTACTGATGTCATCGTTTCGGCGGACTTTGTGCAGAACACGACTGGCGCGGCGTACGGAGTCACGGCCCGCATCGATGGCGCAGAGGGCATTAATCTGCTGAAAGGTTATGCGTACGCCTACGAGCCCTTTGCCGGCGTCGCGGGCGAGATGACGCTCTTTCGAATCACGGGAGCCAACCTGACCGATCTCGGGAACACTCCGATCACGCTCGATTTGGTCAACAAGGACTACACGTTCTCGCTGGAAATCGTTGGCGATCAACTGCATGGACGCGTTTACGAGATCGGCGGCGGGCTGGTGACGGAGAAGACCGCCACTGATGCAACCTACACGAGCGGGTTCTCGGGACTTTTTGGTTATAGCGCGGTGGCTACTGGGGTTCAGACGGACTTCACCATCGATAATTTCAGTGCGACCGTGCCGAGCTCGAATGCAATTCCTGGCGACTTCGACAGCGACGACGATGTCGATGGCGACGACTTGGCAATTTGGAAGACCCAGTACGGCGCGGTCAGCAATGGCGCAGACGCCAATGGAGACGGCGTCACCGATGGCGCCGATTTTCTGATTTGGCAACGACAATACACCGGCAGCCTGGGACCAGCGGCGCCAGTGGCGTCCGCCGTGCCAGAGCCTGCGACGTTGCTGGCGACTTCGCCAGCCGTCGTTTTCTTGATGGCGTGCGCGACCCGCCGCCGCCGTGCACAGCGTTGAGTTTGACCACCTTTGTCGCACATTGTGACCAGTTAAGTCGAGGCAGGCGACCGTTCCCAACGGTCGCCTGCACCGCTTGGAGAATGAAATGGCTGCCGAACGGAAGAGAAGGCGCGGCTTTACCCTCGTTGAATTGTTGGTCGTGATCGCCATCATTGGAGTGCTGGTGGCGCTATTGTTGCCGGCCGTTCAGGCGGCGCGTGAGGCGGGACGCAGATCGCAATGCATCAATAATTTGAAGCAATATGGACTGGGGCTTCAAAACTATCACTCGGCGAAGAATGCGTTCCCTCAAGGGTCGAAGATGACCGGCGGACTGATCAACTTCTACGCCAATGCGAACTGCGAGCTCTTGCCGTATTTTGAGCAGGCGTCCCTACATCAACTCTACGATCAGAAACTGCAGTGGGAGAAGCAAACTCCCGAAACGCTTGCTGCCAACATAAGTGCTTTCAAGTGCCCCTCTTCGGGATCGCCGAACCCCATTACCGATCCTCTGTTCGAACCAGTGATACATAGAACAGTGCTAGGCGTTGGCGAATATGCATTTTGCATGGGCTACACCGATGCCTTTTGTCTCCAGAATGGAGGTAAGCCGGGTACTATTCCTGCTAGCCAACAGGGAATTTTCAATGTGGGTTGGGGAGCCTCTATCCGCCAGATTACTGACGGGACCAGCAATACGATCGCGATGGGGGAAGCGAGTGGCGACGAACGCTGGAAGGTTTGTCATGGAGCCAATTGCACGGAGGCAAGTCTCGCTCCGATGCCAGATGGCCAAATTCCGACAGCAGTTACCGGATGGATAATTGGAGAGCCGAACAGTGCCGAACATTTCTCCAAGCTAGGCGCTAGAGCCAGCACTTACGGAAGTACAGTCGAGCGCATCAATAAATATCCCGTGACAGACACATTTGTGGATGTTAACCAGTACTTCACAGATGCATTTCAAATGACATCGAATTCGAGTCACTATTGCAAGCCAAGTTTCGAAGGCGGTGCCCATTCAGCCAGCAATTTCCGTAGTGATCACCCGGGTGGGTGTATTTTCTTGATGGCTGATGCCTCGGCAAGATTGATCAATGAAGATATCGACATGACCGCATATCGTGCTCGGTCAACAATCTCTGGAGACGAAGTTGCTTCCGAGTGATTGGCAAGTGACGGTGTTGGTGCGCGATATACTACTTCGAAAGAGTGTCCAAATGCGTTTTTGTTGGCTGTTGGCGTTCGTTGTCGCGGTGACTTTTCTATCGTCCGATTTTTGCAGCGCGAAGGAGGTCGCCGTTGCGGATCAACCTGCCGCGACCGAAGCGATCCCCACGGCGCTCAAGGACTATGTCGCCGCCCCCGACGATAGCTATGGCTACAAGGTCGTCGGCTCCGAGAAAGTCGACGGCTCCACCGTCCACAAACTGGAGCTTACCTCCCAAACGTGGCACGAGATCCCCTGGAAGCACGCCCTCTACATCTATGTCCCAGACAACGTGCAGCATAAGCAGATGGTGCTCCTCTTCATCACCGGCGGCCGGATTGGCGGCACGCCGAGCATGGAAGACATGAAACTGGGGGCCAGCCTCGCAAAAGCGGCGGCGATGCCGGTCGCCTATCTCCACCAGGTGCCGAACCAGCCGCTGCTCGGCGACAAGGTCGAAGACGATCTCATCTCGGAAACATTCCTCCGCTACGTCGACAGCCGCGACCCCACTTGGCCCCTGCTCTTCCCGATGGTGAAGAGCGCGACGGCGGCAATGACGGCGATTCAAGATTTCGGCAAGAAGCAATATGACGTCGACGTGGAACAGTTCGTCGTCACTGGCGGTTCGAAACGAGGCTGGACGAGCTGGCTCACCGCCGCGGCCGATGATCGCGTCGCCGGCGTTGCGCCGATCGTCATCGACACGCTTAATCTTCCCGCGCAGATGAAGTATCAGCTCGAAACATGGGGCGAGTACAGCGATCAGATCGCCGACTACACGAGCAAGGGGCTCGTGGACGTTATGCAGAACCGTCCCGATATCCCGCTTTGGCAATGGGTCGATCCCTATACGTATCGAAGTGAATTGAAGCTCCCGAAACTGCTGATCAACGCCACGAACGATCCCTACTGGACGGTCGACGCCCTCAACCAGTACTGGGACGGCCTCATCGGCGAGAAGCATATTCGTTACGTGCCGAACGCGGGGCATGGCCTCGATGGCGGCCGCGAGGCGGCGTTGATGACGCTGGCGGCGTTCGCGCAGCATGTGGCCGAAGGCGAGCCGCTACCGCAACTCAAGTGGGAGCACGCTGGCGACGACGGCGAACTGCGGCTGAAGATTAGTTCAGCGCCTGAGCCGGAATCGGTGCGGTTGTGGGTCGCCCGCTCCGATACGAAAGACTTCCGCAACGCCAAGTGGGAAGCGACCGAACTGACAGCCGACGATGGTAAGGAGTATGTCGGCGTCGTGGAGCGCCCGGAGAAGGGGCACATCGCCCTCTTCGGCGAAGCGACTTACAAGCAGGGCGCCCTCCCCTACAACCTCTCAACGACGCTCCGCCGCGAGTAACTAGGCGTTACGGAGAGCCCGCGTCGCAAGTAGTGAGACGCTTTACTTGCCGCCTTTTTGCAGTATCGGTTCGTAAGGAACGTCGTCGAGGTTAATCCCTTCGAACGGTCGGGTCTCCGGCAGGACGCGCACGCTCGTCGTTACTTTGAACGGGAACGAGCCTCCTGAGTCGTACTCCAGCTCCACAAACGACGCGATCCACCCCTTCTTCGGCGTGGCAATCTTCGCCACGTACGACCCGTCGGTCTGGGGCTGAAGGTCGGTGCTTTGGTACGCCTTGCCGATCGTCTCGACGCGGAAGTCGCGGGCGTCGGGATTGACCGCCTGCCACAGCTTCACGGCCCGCGGCTTCTGGTCGGTGGTGACGCGAATGTTGCCGCCGGCTTCAAACGTCCACTTGGTTTCCGGGCGCGGACGATCGGCGAGCAACATTTGGTAGAACGCCACGATGCTCGTGACCGCGTCGATGCTGCCGTCGACCGAGTGATCGGCGTTCGGCACGTACCGCAAATGCTTCTCCCCCTTGAGGTCGTCGAAGTAGAACTGCGACGAATCGGGGCAGAAGAACTGATCGCCGCTGGCGTTGACGATGTACTTCGGCATCGTCAGCCGGTCGAGATAGAAGTAGGGGTCTTCGATCGTGTAGAGCTCGTGCATCCGCGGATGCGTCGAGCGTTGCAGGATCTTGTGCTGATAATAGTTGCCGACCGACGTGGCCCAAAAGCCGTAGACCGCGGCGTGGTGCCGCATCGTCTGCTCGCAGTTCACGACGTCGATGACGATCGGCACGATCGCTTCGACGCGCGGATCGACGGCGCCAATCATCCAAGTCGTCCAACCTCGCTTCGACGCGCCGGCGACGACGAACTTTTCAATCGGCGCACCCTCCCCTTTCGACCACTCCTGCAAGCAATCCATCGCGGCGGCGACGCTCTTCACCATTGGCAGCCGCGGCAGCCACTTCGCGTCGCCCGTTTCGAGGAACTGGGCCCAGCCGTAGCCGATCAGATCGTCTTCCTTCCGCGGCGTGCCGTCGCCGTGAAAGATGAGCGGCTGGTTCGGCACCATTTTCAACTCCGCGACGATGCTACCGGTCGCTTCGGCGATCATCCGCACCGCCATGTTGGCGTCGTCGGGCGCCGGCCGATCGTTGCCGCCGCCGGCCACGATGAGAAACGCTTTGTTCGTCGTGAGTTTTGCCGGCTTCACGACGACGAGGTAATGCTCCCAAACCGTTCGGTCGACTTCATCAGGGCTGCGCCAGCCCTGCGAGGTCAGCTTAATGACCGTCGTTTCGCTCGGATTTCCCTCGATTTTCTTCGCGACTTCCCACTTAAAGTTGGGATCGGCCTGCTGAACGTATTCAATCAGTGGCGATGTTGCGGCAGCCGTCGCGGCTGGCGGGGCCTCCTTTGCTGCACAAAACGGCTGGAGGCAGAAGGACAGAGCAACGCAGGCGAGCAGGCACGTCAACTTGAAACGCATCGAGAGGCTCCGAAGTGAACGCTAATTCGCGGAATAGCTCAGATAATGAATTAAACCCGAAGTGATGAAAGCCGCCGGCTCCGCCGGTGGACGCAGCGAGAGCGACGTAAATTCGCACTTCGTCCACCGGCCGAGCCGGTGGCTTTTACCGTCAGTGCCGGTCGCAGTACTCTACCGCAACGCCTCCGCCAGCATAGAGCGCGGCGACGGCCGGCTGATGCTTCCGTAAAATCATCTCGCGGCGCAAACTCAGTTTGGGCGTGATCAGTCCTTCGGCGACGGTGAACGGTTCGTACAGCAAGCGAAACCGTTTCACCCGCTCGTGCGGTGGTAATCCTTCAAGTTGCTTGCGCACTAGGTCGCAGTAGAGGGCGACGATCACCGGCTCTTCGATCATCTCCGCCGGCGACGAGACGCCGACGCCGTGCGCGGCCGCCCACTGCGCAAGCAAATCGAAATCAGGGACGATCACGGCTGCCAAATAAGGCTGATTGTCGCCGACGACCATCGCCTGAAAAATCAGCGGCTCGCGTCCCAGCACTCCTTCGACATGCGGCGGTACGACTTTCTTACCGGTTGAGAGGGCGATCAACTCTTTCTTCCGGCCTGTGATCGAAATAAATCCGTCTGCGTCGATGGCGCCGAGATCGCCGGTGTAGAGCCAGCCATCACGAATCGTCTGCCGAGTCAGTTCCGGATCTTTCCAATACTCCAGCATCACATGTGGCCCGCGAGTGAGCAGTTCGCCGTCGTCCGCGATGCGAACGTCAACGCCCGGGATTGCGCGGCCGACGCTGCCGCGGCGATATTCTTCGGGCGACGACATCGAGATCACCGGCGAAGACTCGGTGAGTCCGTAGCCCGGCAACAGCAGCAAGCCGCGCTCGTGGTAAAAGTCGAACGTCGCGACCGGCAGCGCCGCCCCGCCGCAAATGCAGGCCCGCAAATTGCCGCCGAACAGTTGCCGCAGCGTCACGGCCGCTCCGCTCTCTTCGGCAGCGGCGACCTTCTGCCCCACGCGTTGGTAGAAGTACGGCACGCCGTTGATCAGCGTCGGTTGCGTCCGCGCACAATCGGCGATGACCGAGTCGCGACTCGCCGCCAGGACAATCTGCGACCCGCCGATGAGCCAAGCGTAGAGATCGCACGTCCGCGCATAGATGTGGCTGAACGGCAGAAAGTTCATCCGCCGTTCGGTTCGAGGCTCCGTCAGCCCGACGATAACGGCGTACGCGTTGGAACTGAGGTTGGCGTGCGTCAGCGCGACCGCCTTTGGCTCGCCGCTCGTCCCCGACGAATAGAGAATCGTGGCGACGGTGGCGGGGTCGAAGATCGCCAGCCGGCTCTCGATGAGTTGCCGGCCATCATCAACCGAGAACTGTTGCAAGCGATCGAGCAGCGCCGGCGCGCCATCGGCTGCATCGATCAGTTCAATGGAATCATGAGCGACAAGCCCCGGCGAATGCTTTTCCAGTTCGCCGGCAAGCGTCGCCGTCGCGATCAACGCCAGCCGCGGTTCGGCGTGCGCGATCTGCGCCGCAGCCGCCGGAGCCGGCAACGACCCATGCAGCGGGATGTTGATCGCGCCGACAAGTTGCATCGCCAAGTCGATGACAATCCACTCATAGCGATTGTCACCCCACAGAATGAGCCGATCGCCCACGCCGATCCCGCGCTGCTGCAGCAGGACGCACATCCGCGCGACGTCGTCGCCAAGTTGTTGCCAGCTGATCTCGCGAACATCGCCCGCGCCGGGCAGCAGAATCGCCGTCACGTCCGGCGTCGTGTCGAGGTGATCAAGCAGCGCGGCCGCTAACGGCCGTTCGGTCACGGGAGCCGATAAGAGCGTCGCCATGCAGGTCTCCTGAAGCTCGCTGCCAGCCAAATTGAAAAGAGAAGCAGAAGAGTCGTCGCCAGCGGGGTTGAGCGAAGGCGGTCTCAGTGTAACACGAAGCGGGAAATTTGCAGCCTGTTGACGCAATTTCAGCGACATCTGGGTGACGTCTGGAGATGGCGTCGTTGCTCAGCCAAGCGTTTAGGAGCGAGATAAATGGAGCGGCTTTCGCTCGATGCCGCTGCGGCCCGGTGTTTAGCGCACGGTCGCGGCTGCGTCTTCGACGACGCGCACAACGAGCGTGAATCCAAACTCTTCTCGCGGAACCGCTCGGAATGTTTTCAGCCCGTCTGCCCAGAACGGATCAAGCTGTGGAGCGGGATCAAAATCGGCGACCGCATACTGCCGGTGCCATACCCCCTTGCCTTGGTTCGCCGAGACGTCGAAGTTGGCAGTTAGTCGATAGCAACCTGCCGCCGCCGCGGCTTCGCAAGGACCGCACTGGTTGTTGATTGCCAGCTTCTGCCCGCAGGCCACGCCCGACGCCGGCACGTCGACGGAGAGCAGCGCATTTTCGCCCGACCACAACGTCGCGGAGGCGGGGCCTTGGTTGGCTCTCCCTTGGGCGTGCTGCCACTTCTCGGCGTTCGTGACGGTGAGCGTGCCGATCAATCTCCCCATCATGCCAATGCGAGGCGGCCGTAAACCCTCGCGCGTGGGGGTGATCTCAAGCTCTTGGTTAAGTGCGAAGTTGATGGCAGCTGTTGAGCAATGAAACGTTGAGCCAGCCGCCGCGGAGCCGCCCATATGGATGACGACGGTATCGGCCGAGGGTTGGTCGATGACGATCGAACCGCCGCCAGTTTGCGATGTTTTCGACTTAACGGGAGTTGCTTGGCTCTCGCGCGAACGCACGACAATTCGATAGGCCGGGCTACCAGCCTCTGCGCCCGACGCCGTCGTTCCGCCCACCGGCGCGAAGCCGGCAGCCAGGAGCAGGTGTGCGAACCAAATGCGAAGCCACACGAGGGCGACTCCTTGCAGGTGAGTGGGCGCAGCGATCGGCGTCTTGCCGAGGCGTGCCGTATGGGTGGTGTCGACAACGTTGAACTGCCGGGTTGCGTATCTTCCGCATCCCCCGCGATTGCTAGCTGACCGCGCTAGGCCGTTCCACTGGCAAACCATGCGCAGACAGTAGTACTTCTCATCCCGGTGTTAAACCTTTCCGATAACGTTGAGTGGAGCGTTGCGCACCTATCGCTCGAGTCATCTTTACGTGCCTATGCCCTAACTTGTCAGCCTCATTCACTGCGGGTTGCAGTCACTCTATTTTCTCGTGCTCCCACTAACAACAACGAGCGTTGCACGCCTACTGAAGCTAGCAGTGCTGGCCTGGGCGGCGTCGTTGAGTTGGGGGACGGAGCAACTCGCATTCGCCCAATCTTCGCTCGCGCTGCAGGAACTTCCGCCGCCTCAACCGCTTCCGGCCGTCGAGGAACTCGTGCCAGGCACTGAAGCACCTGCATCGCTGGTATTCCCGAACGGTTTCCCGACGCAGGAGATCGCCAACTCTACTCCGTCGAGCGAGTATTCGCTCGAATCGTTTGCCAACAACGAAGCGCTGGCGCCACGCGATAGTATTTATCCGCAGTTGAGCGACGATCCCGAGACGGTGGAGCGGGAAATGGGGCTGGGCGAGTTCTTCGCCGATTACCTCTCCTCAGCCCGTCAACTGCCTGCGTACTACTACAACCCTTCGTACTACAACACCAGCGGCATCGGGGCGCGGCCTCTGGCAGATTATGCCCCGCCTGGCTACGAAGCGCGCGAGTTTCAGGACGCGCCAGGTGCTCCCGAGTTTACGCCGCTGGCTCCGCCACTGCCTCCGTCGGTAACGGGACCAACGCCAGGCGTCGTCCGCGGAATGATGCCCGGCTCGTTCCTCGTGCCTGGCGCAAGCACCTCGTTTCGACTGCGTGGTTTCGTTCGTCTTGGCGGCATGTTCGACTTCGACCCCATCGGCAGTCGCGACGATTTTGTGACGAATACGATTCCTGTTCCGCAGGATTCGGGGCAGAACTTCAACATGAGCGCGCGGTACAGTCGTATCGCCGTCGAAACCTGGACGCCGACTGCTTTCAAAGAGTGGAACGTCCATACGTTCATCGAAGGCGATTTCTTCAATGGGACCGCGCAGGCTGCCGGCGCAGGCGGCAATCCTTTTCGTTTGCGATTTGCGTTTGTTGACTTCGGCTACTTCCGTTTAGGCCAACAGAACACGGTCTTCATGGATGGCAACTCTTGGCCGAGCACGGCTGACTTTGCCGGACCGCGCGGCTTGACGAATCAGCGGCGGCCCGGCGCGCGTGTCACGTTGCCGATTGCTGACAAGCTGTACTGGGCCGCTGGCGTCGAGCAGCCATTTTCCGACATCACCACGAACGGCCTCGGCACAAACGTGCAGGACACGCCTGACCTAGCGAGCCACTTCCGCTACGAAGGCGATCTCGGCCACGTGCAACTCTCAGGCCTCGGGCGAGCGATCGGTTATGAATCGAACGCGGGCGACCTCACGCGTCGCGGCGGCTGGGGCGGCAGCGCCTCCACGGTCTTCCATCCATGGGCGGCGTTGATCGGCAGTGATGCGACTCACAAAGCCAACCCGACCGGCCTCGAGCGTTCGCGGATCCTCGCCCAGTACACCGCGGGGCACGGCATTGCTCGTTACATTCAAGACACCGCTGGACTCGGACTCGACGGGCAGGTCGATCCCATAACCGGCGCGTTCGATTTACCGTTTGCAGTCGGTTGGGCAGCCAGTTACGAGCACTGGTATAACGAGCAGTGGCTGAGCAACTTCACCTACTCTGAAGTGAGCGTCGACAACACTGCAGGGCAAGCGGGAACGACTTACGCAGGGGCTCGCTACATCGCCACGAGCTTGTGGTGGATTCCCGTGCGCAACATGTCGATTGCCGTCGAGTTCCTGCATGGCGTTCGAGAAGACTTAAACGGGCAGAGTGCCGACGCCAATCGCATCCAGACGTTGTTTCAATACAATTTCTAAACGCTGCTCGGGGCGGGGCTCGTGGCTGCCGTCGAGGTGGAGCTGCCCGCAAAACCTGTTATATTGACCACGTCTGGCGTGGTGATTGTGCGCTCAGCGCGGCCCTCGCCGGTTTGACTGATTTCGATGATGCCTCACTTTGGAATTGACGTCGATCGCGGCGTCGCGCATCGCTGTCTGGGAGGCAATCGATGAATACGCAGCTGATTGTTGTCGTCGCCCTGCTTGTGGCGGCGATCGTGATGTTCGCGATCAATCGTCCCCGCATGGACGCCGTCGCGCTGATCATGCTGGCTCTGTTGCCGTTCACTCGCGTGGTGACCGTCGGCGAGACGCTCGCTGGCTTTGCCGACCCAAACATCGTCCTTATCGCCGTGCTGTTCGTTCTCGGCGACGGGTTGGTGCGAACCGGGGTGGCGCGACGACTTGGCGACTGGCTCGCGGCAAAGTCGGGAGGGAGCGAAACTCGTTTACTCGTGCTGCTGATGGTCGTGGTTTGCGGGTTGGGATCAACGATGAGTTCCACCGCAGTAACGGCGATCTTCATTCCGGTGGTCCTTCGCATCGCGCAGAGCATGCAGATTTCGCCGAGCCGCTTGATGATGCCGCTCAGCGTGGCCGCGCTGATCAGCGGGATGATGACCCTGATCGCCACGGCGCCGAATCTGGTCGTCAACAGCGAACTGATCCGCATGGGAGAGACAGGATTCCAGTTCTTCAGCTTCACGCCCTTCGGCGTTCCGGTGCTGGTGCTGGCCATTCTCTACATGAAGTTCGCCAGCCGGTGGCTCTCCTCAGAGGCGGACGCTGATTCAACGAGCCTTGGGCGGCCGCGGATGGCCGACTGGATCGAGCAGTACAAACTCGCCGACCGCGAGCATCGCGTCCGCGTGCGGCCAGGGTCGTCGCTGGCCGGTGAAACGGTGGCCGAGGCGCGGTTGCGCGACGTTTCCGGCGCGAATCTCGTCGCGATCGAACGGACGGGAACGCTGATCCAGCCCGAGGGATCGACGACGCTGCAGGTCGGCGACGTCCTGTTGGTCGATCTCTTCGCTCCCGAACACGACGTGGCAGAGCTGCGCCGGCGTTTCGGACTTGATGAGCTTCCGCTCACCGGAGCGTACTTCTCGGACATGTCCCAGCAAATTGGGATGGCGGAGGTGATCGTCCCCGCCACATCGCCGCTGGTTGGCAAATCGCTCGCGGAGGCGTCATTCCGCGAACGATTCCGACTCAACGTGATTGGCTTGCGTCGAAGTGCGGAGGCGTTCGAGGGCGTTTTGCGGCACGAGAATCTGAAAGTCGGCGATACGCTGCTCGTCATCGGACCGTGGAAAGCAATCGGCAACTTGCATCAGGCGACGTCCAAGCTAGTCGCCTTCAATCTTCCTGCGGAGCTTGACGAGGTGTTGCCCGTACAAGGTAAGGCGATTCAAGCAGTCGCCTGTCTGGTGATTGCCGTTGGACTCATGATTAGCGGTGTTATTCCCAACGTGCAAGCCGCGCTCCTTGGCGCACTGTTGATGGGCGCGCTCGGCTGCGTGAATCTCAACAGCGCCTACCGCTCGATCGATTGGAAGACTATTGTGTTGATCGTCGGGATGTTGCCGTTCTCGATCGCATTGGAACGGACCGGGGGCGTACGGCTGGCGGCTGATCTCTTGATGGATGCGGTGGGCGGTTCCGGAATTCGCGTGGTGCTGGCGGCGTTGTTCGCCATCACGGCTCTCTTGGGGATGTTCATCTCGAACACCGCGACGGCGGTACTCATGGCGCCGGTGGCGATCACGATCGCTGAGGAATTGGGGCTTTCCGCTCAACCATTCGCAATGATCGTCGCGCTCGCCGCCTCAACTGCGTTCATGACTCCCGTATCGTCGCCGGTCAACACGTTGGTCGTGACGCCGGGGCGCTACACGTTCGGCGATTTCGTTCGGGTTGGCGTGCCGTTCAGCATCATCGTGATGGCGCTTAGCGTCGCGTTGGTCCCTTGGCTGCTGCCGCCGTGACCTGCGAGCGTCTTCGCGACGATCTGGCGGGGCGGCCATCGACACCTAATCCACTTCTCGGCAGGCGTACCAAATGAACGAATCTTCCGCAGCTTCGAAGACGCGTATGCAGAAGGTTCTCGACGTCGTCGAACGCGTGGGAAATCGGGTTCCTCATCCCGCGGTCATTTTTCTCATCCTGATTGCGATCGTCATCGGCCTGTCGCATGTGATGTTCGTCACCGGGACGAGCGTGTCGTACGAAGCCATCGTGCCGAAGATCGCAGAGGCTCAATCGGACGCCGCGAAACTCCTTGACGATGGCGGCTTAACCGTAGAATATCGCGCGATCGATGCGAAGGACTACAAGATCGAGCGACGCGAGGTGGCCGCGCGGAGTCTGCTGACCAGAGAGGGCGTCCGGTTCATTTACGCATCGCTCATTCCTAACTTCATGGGCTTCACGGCAGTTGGGCTGATGATCGTCGCGATGGTCGGGGCCGGCGTCGCGGAAGAATCAGGCCTCGTCAAAGCGCTTATTCGTAAGTTGGTGATCGTCTCGCCGCGCGGAGCACTGACTTACATCCTGGCGTTCGTGGGGATTGTCTCGAGCATTGGCGCAGATGCAGGCTACCTAGTGCTGATTCCGTTAGGTGGCGCCGCCTTCCTTAGTCTGGGGCGCCACCCGCTTGCCGGTTTGGCGCTCGGCTTCGCCGCCGTGGCCGGCGCGTTTACGGTCAATATGCTGATCAAACCGCTCGACGCGGTGCTGGTCGAGTTCACGAACGATGCCGTCGCGATGGTCGATCCCGGCAAGTCGATTGGGCTCACGGCGAATCTCTGGTTCTCGATCGCCTCGGTCGTTGTGCTGACGTTCCTCATTGGCTTCGTCACCGAACGGATGATCGAGCCGCGGCTCGGCGTCTACGAGGGCGAAAAGCCGGAAGAGGGAGGTGCAACCCTTTCCGCAGACGAGTCGCGCGGGCTGCGGTACGCCGCCGTCGGCATGGTCGCGTTGCTCGCGATCTTCGCGCTGCTGACGTTGCCAGCCGGAGCGCCCTTGCGAAACCCTGACACTGGCGAGCTCATCGGCAACTCGCCGTTTATGAACGGCTTGATCGCTCTAATCATGGCGGCGTTCCTCGTGACGGGGACCGCATTCGGCGTCGGGGCGCGCACGATCACTAGCCTCACGGGGGTGATCAAAGCGATCGAGAAGGCTATCTCCGGCCTCGGCGGCCTCATCTTCTTGCTGCTGATCATCAGCCAGTTTGTCGCGTACTTCAATTACACCAACATGGGGACCATCATGGCCCTCAAGCTGTCCGACATGCTCAAAGCGTCGAACATCGGGCCGCTGCCGCTGCTCATCGGTTTCATCGTCGTCGTGGCGATCATCGACCTGTTGATCACCGGCGCGATCGCTAAGTGGGCCATCTTTGCGCCGATCTTCGTGCCGCTGCTGGTGCGATTGGGGGTTGATCCAGAAGCCGTGCTCGCGGCGTATCGAATTGGCGATTCGCCCATGAACGCAATTACTCCACTCAATGCGTACTTTGCGTTGGTCGTTGGCTTCGCCCAGAAGTACGATAAGCAAGCCGGCGTCGGTACCGTCGTTTCGCTGATGCTGCCTTATGTCGGCTGGCTCTTCATTGTCTGGACGACGCTGTTTGTCGGCTGGTACTTGCTCGGCTTGCCATGGGGGCTCTAGGGCGGCGCATTGAGAAGCGTCGCCGGCGATTGTTGAAGTAAATTAGCGGAGCAAAGGCTCTCACACGATAGGAACAACTTGCGATGAGCACTCACGTTTCATTTCTCGACGTCGCTGCTGCCGAAGCGAGGCTCATGCGGTACCTGGCCGTTGAGGGCGTTACCGGTCATGAAGCGGCGATTGCGTCAGCGATCATCGACGACCTGAAATCGCTCGGCGTGCCAGCCTCGGCCATCAAGTTCGATGATGCGAACCAACGCATTCCGTTGCCGACCGAAACCGGAAATCTTCTCGTTACCTTGCCGGGCACGATCGCTGGCGAGCGAATTGCCTTCTCGACTCACCTCGACACGGTGCCGCTGTGTGCCGGCGCCAAGCCGATCCGCGAAGGCGATCGGATTCGCACGGATGGTTCGACCGCGCTCGGCGGCGACAATCGCACGGGCTGCGCGGTACTGGTGACGTTGGTCGAGACGCTGCTAAAGCACAACATCCCGCATCCGCCGCTTACGCTGCTCTTTACCGTTCGCGAAGAAAGCGGCCTTCACGGTGCCCGCGAACTCGATCCCGTTGAACTAGGCGGCTCGGTGATGTGCTTCAACTTCGACGGCAAGCTGGCGTCTGACCTGATTATCGGCGCCGTGGCTCAGGAGAACTGGCAAGCTGAGATTATTGGTAAGGCGGCCCATGCCGGCGTCGCGCCGGAAAAAGGAATCTCGGCGACTCTCGTCGGCGCTATCGCACTTACCGAAGCGAAACGGGGCGGTTGGTTCGGCAAAGTGGCCAAGCCCGATGGCTACGGCACTAGCAACATCGGCATCTTCGGCGGCAAGCCAGGGCAACCGGCTGGCGACGCCACGAACGTCGTCACTGACTACGTCAAGATGATCGGCGAAGCCCGTAGCCCCGAGGCGAGCTTTGCCGCGTCGATCACCGCGGCCTATCGTGCGGCGTTCGAGACGGCGCGGCAAGAAGTGACTGACGTTGACGGCGAGTCGGCCGAAGTGAAGTTCGTCAACAAACCGTCGTATCCCTCGTTCAAGCTCGCTGAAGATTCCGCGGCAGTCGCTCGAGCCAAGCGTGCCGTTGAGTCGCTCGGTTTAACGCCGAACACAAAATTCTCGAACGGCGGCCTCGATGCGAATTGGTTAGTGAATCACGACATGCCCACGGTCACGTTCGGCGCCGGGCAGTACGAAATTCACACGGTGAAAGAGTACGTCGATCTGCCGGAGTTCGCGCAGGGGTGCCGCTTGGCCATCGCGTTGGCGACCCTCAACGCCTGATCTCACGACTTGATCGACATTCAGGAGTAAACGCATGCCGCCAGCTGTTTCCAAGCAGATTGAGGCTTTCGAGTCGTTCGTCTCAACCGGCAAACTTCCGCCGCGCGATCGCGTCGTCGAACTAGTAACGAAAGCGTACGATCGCTACCGCACCAATGGCGAAGGGAAGAATTCGCAGGTCTACCCCGCCCTGGCCCGCGTGCCGAGCGAACTGTTCGGCATCTGCGTCGTTGGCGCAAACGGCGAGGTGATCTCCATCGGCGATGCGGACTACGAGTTTACGATCATGAGCGTTTCGAAACCGTTCATTTTCGCGCTCGTCTGCCAAGTGTTGGGCCCCCAAGCCGTGCGCGAGAAGATCGGCGTCAATGCGACGGGGCGAGCATTCAATTCGCTGGCGGCGGTCGAGGGGGGAGATGACGGCCGTACGAATCCGATGGTCAATGCCGGAGCGATTGCGACGACGAGCCTCGTGCCGGGTGAGTCGATTGCCGAGCAATGGCACTTCATTCACAAAGGGCTCTCGCGATTCGCCGGCCGCGAGTTGCCGCTCAACGACGAAGTCTACGCTTCGGCGACGGAGACGAACTTTCGCAATCAGGCGCTTTCGCGACTGCTGCAGAGCTTCAGCCGCATTTACATGGATCCGGCGACTGCGACTGATCTGTACACGAAGCAATGTTCGCTCAACGTGTCGGCGAAGGACCTGGCCGTTATGGGCGCCACGCTTGCCGACGGAGGCGTGAATCCGATCACTAAAGAGCGCGTCGTCGACCCAGAAGTCTGCCACTACGCCCTGGCCGTGATGGCGACCGCCGGGTTGTACGAAACATCCGGCGACTGGCTCTACGAGATCGGGTTGCCGGGCAAAAGCGGCATCGGTGGCGGTATCGTCACCGTCTCTCCTGGAAAAGGAGGACTAGGGACGTTCGCCCCGCCGCTCGACGCTGCCGGCAACAGCGTCAAAGGACAACTTGTCGCCAAATACCTGTCGCAAAGTCTTGGACTAGACTTGTTTGTATCGCGGCCCGAGGTCTAGTGCTTCGCTGGCCGCTTCAAAACCATCGTTCTCCGGAGTCGCTTCTATGTCTGTCACCGCTCCGCTCGACGATAACGATGCCCGCGACTCGTGGCTGCCGATGCTCGTCATCGCCATGGGCCAGATGCTCATGTCGTTCAACGTGGCCGCTCTGCCCGTATCCATGAGCGGGATGGTGGCGAGCTTCGACACGCAACCGACCACCGTCGGCACGGCGATCGTTCTCTATTCGCTCGGCGTTTCCGGATTCATTCTGCTGGGCGCCAAGCTGAGCCAACGATTCGGCGCCAAGCTATTCTTCCAGATCGCCGTCGGCATGTTGGCCGTGGCCATGCTTCTGATGGTCGTTAGCCCTACGACGCAAATCATGCTCGCCGCTCAGGCTCTCGCCGGCATGGGCGCTGCAGGATTAGTGCCGACGCTCGTCGTGTTAATTGCCAATCACTATCGCGGCAAGCAGCAGGCCGAGGCCGTCGGCTGGCTTGGTTCGGCCCGTGCGATCGCCGGCGTGCTGGCGTTCGTGATCGTTGGTTTCGTCGCCATGATTAACTGGCGGCTGGCATTCGCATTGCTGATCGTACACAGCGTCGCGATCTTGGTACTCAGCCGAAAGCTGAAGGACTCAGCCCCGAATCTTAAGGTGAAGATCGACGTCGTAGGCGTCATCCTTGCCGCGACCGCAATTATTTTCATCACGTTTGGCTTCAACAACGTCCGCAACTGGGGATTGCTACTCGCGAGGCCGGCGGCGCCGACTGATCTGCTGGGAGTCTCCCCTGCCCCGATCCTGATCATTGTGGGCATTGTCATCGGCACAGCATTTTTCGTCTGGACGCACCGCCGCGTCGCTCGCGCTCAGACGCCGCTGCTGGCGCTTCAAGTGGTTGATTCGCCGCGAGAATGGGCGACGGTGATTGCGCTGTTCGCCATCGTTGGCGTCGAGGCGGCGATTAACTTTTCCGTGCCGCTCTACATCCAGATCGTGCAGGGACGTAGCAGTATGGCGACTTCGATTGCCATGATGCCCTTTATGCTGACCGTCTTTTTCACGGCGATTCTGATCGTGCGGCTCTACAATCGCTTTTCGCCGCGAACAATCGCGCGTCTGGCATTCGGGCTAGTGGTCGTCGGGACCATTTGGCTTGCGTTCGTCGCAAAGAACGATTGGAGCGTTCTGCCCGTCATCGTCGGGTTGGTTACGGTTGGACTCGGCCAAGGCGCGTTGGTAACGCTGCTCTTTAATGTGCTCGTCACGGCCGCTCCGAAGGAACTCGCCGGCGACGTCGGCTCGTTGCGCGGCGTCACTCAAAATTTGGCCGCGGCCGTCGGAACGGCGCTGATGGGGGCTCTGTTGGTCGGCGTTCTCGGCTCGCTGGTCCATGCGAAACTGACGGATAATCCAAAGTTTCCCAGCGAATTCAAACAAGGCGAACTCGCGGCGGAACTCAATCTCGATAGCGTCAACTTTATCAGCAACGAGAACCTCAAGGTTCGCCTCGAATCGACTTCAGCGTCGCTCGAACAGGTGGAGGAAGCGGTCCGCATCAACGCAGAGTCGCGCTTGCGGGCGCTGAAGACGGGCTTCCTCGTCCTTTCGGGTATTGCGCTGCTTGCGCTCGTACCATGCAGTTGGCTGCCAGCCTATCGTCCCGGCGATTTGAACTCGACCAACTGATGCAGAGCGCGTTAGGCGTCGCAGGGGTGGCGTCGAGGGATCGCACGTGCTATCTCACCACGCGCGCGTTACCGCCGGCGGCAAGTTTCGTGACTTCCGCAAGCGACGCCATCGAGTTGTCGCCCGGGGTCGTCATCGCCAAGGCGCCATGAGCGGCGCCAAGATTTACGGCAGCCTGCGGCGATTGGCCGCTCAGGAGACCGTAAATCAGGCCAGATGCAAAACTATCGCCGCCGCCGACGCGGTCGAAGATTTCCAATGCCGGATATTTGTTCGAACGGTAGATCGCCCCGTCGTACCAGCAGATCGCCGACCAATCGTTCACCGTCGCTGACTTCACCGAGCGAAGCGTCGTCCCTACAAGTTTGAAGTTCGGAAATTCCGCAGTGGCGGCGTCGACCATCCGGGCGAAGTCTCCGTCGCCTTCAAGTAGTTCCGAAGCGCCGCCGACCTCGATGCCGAGTCCCACGGAGAAGTCTTCTTCGTTGCCGATCATCACGTCGACCAGCGGCGCAAGTTGCCGGTTCACTTCGCGCGCACGATCAATGCCGCCGCGATCTTTCCAGAGGCTCGGACGATAGTTGAGATCGTAGGAGACGATGGCGCCATTGGCGCTCGCCTTCTTGCAGGCTTCGATGGCAACTTCAGCCGTCGAGTCGGAGAGCGAGGCGAAAATACCGCCGGTATGGAACCAGCGAGTCTTTCGAAGGCCGAACAGCGAATCCCAGTCGACGGACCCGACGGTGAGTTGACTCACGGCAGTGTGCCCGCGGTCAGAAACGCCCAGCGCGCCGCGAACGCCAAACCCGCGTTCGGTGAAATTCAAGCCATTTCTAACGCGTCGCCCGATGCCGTCGTCGGCTTGCCATTGCAAGTAGCTCAGATCGACGCCGCCCTGCAGCATCAGATCTTCCACCAACCTGCCGACTTCGTTGTCGACGAGCGAGGTGACGACAGCGGTTCGCAAGCCGAAGCAACGACGCAGCCCGCGGGCGACGTTGTACTCCCCTCCCCCTTCCCAAGCCTCGAAGCTGCGCGTGCGGCGAATGCGTCCCTCGCCCGGATCGAGCCGCAGCATCACCTCGCCGAGCGCGACGCAATCGAAATGGCATTGATCAGGGGCGAGGAGGTTGAGAGACACCGATGCGATTCCTTGTCTGGAGATGAGTGGGAAACCGTAGACTATACATTAAGTATTACAATTTGGAATCTTCCGATTTGCGCGTCAGGGCATCGGCGGTCGATGCGGCGATCCAGGCCGCTTGCTGAGGAAATATCTCGTAGGATTTGAGTTCGGCCAGCAGCGGATCGTCAGGCTCAATACCGGCCGTTTGGGCCATTGCATCGTCTTGCAGCGATTCGGCAAAGACTTCCCAGCGGGATTGCCACACGCGTAGGCCGCAAAGGCGTCTCCGGGGGGCATTGTTGGCCACGCACCGGTAGCGGCGTCAGCGGGAAGCGCCGAGCGCTACAAGCGCACCGCTAATTGAACTCGATCGTCGTGACAGAACGGGGCTCCAAGCGGAACTCCGCGCCTTTCGACAAATCGCCAAACTTCCACTCCCGCCGCTGTGGCGTGATTCGCTCTGGCTGCTCGGCAGTGTTCGTCTCGGCGAGCGGCCCCGCCAGACTGGTTGCGACAACTTGTCCGCTCGTGGGTTGATAGCCTTCGATGACCAGCGACGCGGCGACGGCTTCCGCTCCCGAATTGACGATGCTGCAAGTGAGCGACTTGCCGTCGTCGCTCAGCTTCGCATTCGCATCGAGCGACGCGACGCCGGCGACCTCGCAGGCGACGAGCCGCGGCTGGGCCGCTTGCGAATACATCTGCGTGACGTAGCCCGGCGGCTGCAGCCAGACTTGCGAGGGGTTGAGAAAGAGCAGTCCCTGGTCCCAGCCATTGTCGTTCTGGCCGTCGGGTTGCAGAGCGTTCGCCGACAGGGCGATCGGAATGCGGCCGTCGCGTTCCACCGAATGGAGCGCGAGCGCATTGCCGATTGCACGCCGCTGATCGTGGTTGTTCGCGTTGAATTCGAAGACAACAACCTTGAAGTCGGCGCCAGTCTCTAAATTTTCTAGCGAGTCGATGAATGAAAACATTCCTTGCAGCGTTTGATGGCGATCTGGTCCGTCGGTCCAGACGTGGACATCGAACCAGACTTCATGCCCCGCCGCTTTCGCGAACTTCAGGATGCTCTGCTGACCATCAAGCGTCGTGATCCCGGAAGCGGAGCCAGTAATCCGTTGCGGATCAGCAATCGGATTCTCGTAGACGAAGTCGCCAACGATCAATTGAATGTCCGGGTCGAATTTCCAGATCGCTTCGGCACGCTCCTTGAAGCGGGCCGCATAGTCGAGATCAACCCGCTCTTCGTTGCCCAATTGCAGGTACTTCAGTCGGTACGGCTTCGGGTGGCCATCGCGGGCTCGCTTGGCGCCCCACTCGTTATCCGCCGGCGCCTTGGCGTACATGACGAACTGAGCCATGCTCTCCGGCGTTTCCCCCATGCTGAAGGTGGGCACGTACTCGAAGCCGGCCGCCTCGCAGAAGTTCATGAAGTCGATGATCCCCCAGCTGTTGGTCGAGTAGTCGTACCAGTGACCATCGTACGGCGGCCGCGTGGCGCGGGGGCCGATCATTTTCTGCCAGCGATACTCGTCGTTGTTGACCATCGTGCCGCCGTAGCGAAGCAGCCGGATCCCCTGGCGTTGTAGGAGTTCCGCCACGTCACGGCGAACTGGCAAGTCTTTGAACCGCCCCCAACCGCCCGATTGCAGGAACGCGTAGCCTACGGCAACCGCACTAGGCCGACGGAGCTTGAGCGCGAATCGGCCATCGCGAACGGTCGCGGAGGGGATGAGTTGGAAGTCAAGCTTCGTCCAATCGTCCGCCGCGACGTGTAGTTCTTGCTCGGCGAGGACCTGCGAACCATCGCTGTTTTCCAGCGCAACGTGCAGATCGCATGGCTCGTCGGCGCGAACATACAGCTCGCCGTCGTACGGCTTTCCTGCTTCGAAATGCATGCCCCAGCCATTGAGGCCGCGGTTGGCGACGCCTGCCTCGCCGGTTCCGCCGCTGAACTTGATTTGCTGGCTCTGCACGCCGACGAATGGGTTGGCGCGCGAGAGCTCGAACGCTGCCTGTGCATCGCCAGTTCGAATCGGCTGCCACATGCGGCTCACGGCTTGGCCGTTCGCTTTCGCGGGCGTGAAGGGAATTGCCCGCGTCTGCCCGGTGACGCCCGCTTGCAGGTTTCGGTAGCGTGCCGCGCGATGGAACTGCCGCAGGCCAACAGCCCCGTTCTCGATGGCATGCGAATCGGCGTCGTCGAAGGTAAGAACACTTTGGCCGTTCACAAAGATTTCCAATTGCGAGCCTTTAGCCACGACGCGGAGCGTCACCCACTGTTGGGTCGGCACGTCGCACGCCACGTCTTGCAGCAACTTAAAATCGCGGCGATGGCGGCCTAGTCGCACGACTTGCCGTTCTGGATCGAGCGCGATCTCATAGCCCCAGAAGCGGTCGGCCCCAATGCCCGGCTGCGACGTGCGGATGATCAGGCCGGCGTTCCCCGCGGCGTTGTCGTCGAACCAAACATCGACGCTCGCTTCGCCGTCGGCAAACGCTGCGTCCTCGGCGACGATCTTATTCCCTTCCCCCGCGGGACTTTGTAGGATTTCGCCGGCGACTTTCCAATCGCCCCCATAAGCGGCCATGCCCTCGATCGGAGAGGCGAGGGCCGGCTCCTGGAAACTCTCGCCAAAGATCATCTGGCTGTAGAGGCCGCCGTAGATCTCGTGGTTGACGTCTTCAATGCATGCGCCGGCGAGCAATGGCGACAGGCGATGGATTCCCTGCGCTGCGTCGATGTGGATTTTGGCCTGTTGCGCTTGCGACGAACCTTGAGGCAGCAGGAGATAACTTGCGCAGCAAATCGCGAGGAGGCTGTTGCGTGATGCCATTGAAGAGTTTCGCAGGGGTGAGGAGACTCTTCAAATTTTCACCCGGGCAGACTCCTGGAACTAGGAGAATGCTGGTCAGGCGACTGAGAGTGGTTGTCACGCTGCCGTGCGTCGCCTGCTCAAGTTTTTCGGCGCTGCGGGGCGACACGCCAATAAGCACGTCTGGCGGTAGGCTAGGAGTGCGCGGCCAGCGCAGCCAGCGACGTCGGAGCGGGCGAGGAACTAAGCGATCGCTGCGTATGAATTGTCAGCCCCTCCAGTTGCTTCGTCGCGCCGGGGAGCAGCAAGCTAAAGAGATAACCAGCGCCGAAGCTGACGACGACCGCCAAGCAGCCGTACATCATGGCGTGAACATCTCCGTATTCAGACACCGCCCACATCGCCGCAATGCACGCCGCAACGCCGAGGAGTGCGCCCGTTCCGTGGGCGCGCTTCGTGAGGATGCCGAGTGAGAAGAGGCCGGCGAGGATGCCGGTGGTCAGGCCGAGCACGTTGAGGAACAATTCCCAGAGCGATTCGACCGGGAACTGCTCCATCGTCAGCGCAACCGCCATGCCGGCTAGCCCCGTGATGATCGTCGACGCGCGGCCGACGCGGACGCGGCTCTTCGGGCTCGCTTCGGGCCGCAAGCGCTGATAGAAGTCGGTGACCACCGCCGTCGCAACACTGTTGAGGCTACTCGTCGGTTGCGCTGCAGCAAAAATGCCGGCCACCACGAAACCCGCTAATCCGGGCGGAAGTTCGTGAACCATGAAGAATGGGTAGATCGCATCATTCCGCGCGAGTCCCGGATCGAGGCGTTCAGGAAACTGCTGATAAAAGAGATAGAGAGCCGTCCCTACGGCAAAGAACAGCATCCCCGAGGGGAGCGACAGCCAGGCATTCACCCAAATGGCGCGGGCGGCTTGCTTTTCATCGCTGGTGGTCATGAATCGCTGCACGACTTCTTGGTTCGACGTGTAGGAAATCAGCGTGGCGAAGAAGGTTCCCAGTACCAATACCCACACCGACTCGATGGCAAAATCTGGCGACACGGGAATCGCCGGAAAGAACTTGCCCTCGTTCGCCGCAGTGCGGAACAAATCGATCGTCGAGCCATCGAGTTGCCAGGCAATCACGGCCAGCGACAGCGCCGCTGCGGCCAGCAGGATGATCGACTGCGCGACGTCGGTCCAAATCACCGCTTCCATTCCCCCGAAGTAAGTGACGACGATGGTGAGCAGCGTCATTCCCGCGATGCAGGTGGTGGTGTCGATGCTGCTCACCGTCGAGAGGGCGAGCGCCGGCAGGTAGAGGACGATGCCGGTGCGAGCGATCTGGAATGCGATGAAGGAAGCGCTGCCAAACCAGCGGACCGCCAGGTTGAAGCGATGCTCCAAATACTCGTACGCGCTCGTGAGATTGAGCTGCCGAAAGAACGGCAAGTAGACGGCGATGATCACCGGCGCCAGAACGATGACTGATATCTGGCTGAAGATAAACCACCAATTGCTGAAGAAGGCCTTGGCCGGAATCGCCATGAACGTGATCGAACTGAGCATCGTCGCGTAGATGCTTAGTCCGGCGGCCCACCACGGGATTTGCTGCCCGCCGCGGAAGAACCCTTCGGCGTCTTTCGATCGTCGCGAACACCAGACGCCGATGCCGAGCATGATCAGCGGGTAGACGCCGAGCACCGAAAGATTGAGAAGTCCGAACTCCGCGCGCTGCGGGGTGAGCGTCCCCCGCCACACTTCATTGGTGCGTACGCCGGGACGAGTTTCGCCGCCCGGAATGATGACGCTCGCGCCATCGCGGATCGTCGGCGTGGTGGCGAGCGAGAAGGGAAGTTTGTCGGCCAGGATCCAGCGGTCGGTGACGGTGTGATAAGCCAAGCTCGCGCGAGAGAAACCAGGATGCGCGTCCTTAAGTTCCGCCACTCGCGCAGCATTCTCACCGTCATCGCCCCCAACAATCAAAAGGTGCGAAGTTCCCACCGCTGGCGCCGGAGTCGGCGCCGCGGCGACTGGTCGCGGCATGTCGGCGACCTGGCGCCACCCTTGCTGCGGCTGGTAACGGTAGCCGTCTTTCAAGTAGCGCCGCTGAATCGTGCCGGCCGCGTCGTCGGCGAGCTCAACGCCGCCGAAGAGGTAAAACGCTCCCTCCTGGACGCCGGCCGTCGCCAGCATTCGCGGCGCGCCGGGCCATGTATCGAGTTCGACCCACACACGCTTGTCGGCAGGTTGCGAGAGATCGATCGAGAGAAAGCACGACTCGACCTTGTTGGCATCCGCCGCTGACTGTCCGCCGGCTATATAGAGCGTCGCGCCGATCATTGCTCCCGCTGCGTTTACGAGCGGTAGCGGTAGCGGCGGCAACTGTTCGGTGGTTAAGCGATCGTCGTCGACTCGCAGCAAAAAGGCGTCGCGATAAACTCCGTCTGCGTGATTGCCGCCAACCACGGCGATGCCGTACGGCGTCGTCGCTGAAACTGCGTAACCCAGCGGCCGCGGTAGGCGGTCTGCGAGTTCTTCCCACTCCTTCGCGTTGGGACGAAGAACAAAAACGCGATCATGCCAAGTTTTCGTCGCTCCGTCCCAGGGGCGCCCTTGCGGGAAGTTCGCGCCGCCCGCCACCAGCAGCGTGCCGCGATCAAGCCCTGCGACGGAACCTGCGAATCCGACCGCGTCGGGCAGCGGAGCAAGTTGCTCCCAACGAACGGGCGCTTGCGTCAAGTTTGGCAACTCAGCTCCTGCGGCGGAGTGTGGGGATGCAAGGCAGACGATTGCCGCCCAGCACAGTGCGGCCGCACAATGACGCAGCCGCGCGACAGCAATGGTGACTAATGGGGCCATCGTGACACTGCCTGGAAGAGAAGAGCTAGAAGAGAGGTGCGGGCGCGACCAGCGGTGATCGCGCCCGCCCGAGTTCGACGCCTACTCGCGCGCCGCCACGCCGTTGGAGGCGGCGTGCTTCGATTTCGTGGCGGCAGCTTCGCCCGGCCGCAGCCATTCCCAGCAGCCCGATTCCTCTAGATCAATCGCCAACTGCGCCTTCTGGGCCTTGCTAAGCGAGGCCAGCGGTTCGCGGCATGGCCCCGCTTCGAGGCCGTACAGTTCGAGGACCACCTTCGTCGCAGCATGGAAGGGATACTTGTTGAGCAGCCGCACGAGCGCGACTGAACGCATTTGAAGTTCTTGCGCAGTTTCCATATCTTGGCGATCGTACGCGTCGATGATGCCGCGGTAGAGCGGCGCGGCAATGTTGTAGGTGCTACCGATCGCTCCGCGAGCGCCCACTCCCAGCCCGCTCAGCAGCATCTCGTCGGCGCCCCACACGACGTCGAAGCGGCCATTGTTCAGCTCACGGCACGCCTGGAATTCGAAAACTTTGTGGGCCGTGTATTTGAGACCGACAAGATTTGGAATCCGCAATCCCGCCGCGGACATGAAGTCGACCATGTCGACCGAAGTCCCGGTGAACGCCGGGATGTGGTAGTAGTAGAACGGCAGCTCCGGCGCGCCGGCAGCGATCTGCGCGGCGCAATCGACGAGCATCTGCATCGTCTCGATTTTGTAGTAGAAGGGCGGAATTGCCGAGAAGGCGTCGGCTCCACATCGTTGGGCGTGACTCGCCAGTTGCCGGGCCTCGGCAATCGAATTGTGCCCGACTTGCACGATCGTCCTCAAACGCCCTTTGGCCGCACTGATGTACGCCTCGGCGACGTCGCACCGCTCAACGCCGGTGAGCGAGACCCCTTCGCCCGTGCTGCCGCAAATGTAAATGCCGCGGACGCCGGAGCGCTCTAGGTAGTCGACCATCGCAGGGACGGCGTCGAGATTGAGCGAGCCATCCTCGTGCATGGGGGTGTAGGTAGCGGCGATTAATCCCGTGAGGGGTTGAGTCATGTCCGATCGAGCTCCGATGCAAAAACCACGGCCGGCTGCCGGGAAAACTCCCGAAATTGCCGTGGTGTGTTGGTTTCAAGGGTAGTTGAACTGGCCAGCGAAAACGCCTGAACTTTCGTGGCAGGCTCCTGCGGCGGGTATTTTTCACCGTCCAGTGCGAGTGGAAACCCGACGCTGCAGGCCCGTAAAGCCCCATTTTCCGGCCGAAATCTAACTTAAACTAAAAATTCCCAATAATCCAGTAATATTCCATCGACAATCATACTGAGCGCAAGTAAGCTTTCAAAAGTGGGGATTTAAAATGCCCCCGGTCCACTTTTGTTTCCGGTTCAGTCCCTCCAACGACGCCGCTCAAGATGGCTGAAGTCGCCACTACAACGCCGAAAATCGTCGACCTGGCGGACCAGTTGGTGGCCGATATCCACCAGCGGAAGCTCCAGCCTGGCGACCGTTATCTGACGACGGCCGACGCGTCGAAAATGCTCGGCGTCGGCAATGGCGTGGCGAATCGGGCTCTGCAGTTGCTGGAACGCCGCCAAGTGATCACGCGGCAGCAACGGCGCGGGGCTTTCGTGTCGGGTCCCGTTCAGCAGAGTTCCCCTGCCCCATTGCGGCGGGTTCACTTTCTCGTTCACCAGAACTACCTCACCTCCGAAGGCATCGGCAACGACTTGGTGCTCCTCGGGATTCAAGAAGAACTCCCCGGCGTCCATGTGCAGATCAGTTTTCTGCCGACAATGAACGCGAAGGAATTTGTTGCCGAGTTGATCGACGATTCGCTCACGGCGAAGACCCGTGACGGATTCATCTTGGTCCGCACGCCGCACGATGTGCAGCAACTGGTCTGCGATCGCGGCGTTCCGGGAGTCGTCTACGGCGCCCGCTACCCCGGCATCACGCGATTGACGCGGTTCGACCGCGATATGTCGGCGATCGGCGAATTGGCGGCGAACTATCTACTCGATCGCGGCCATCGCCAGATTGGTTACCTCTCACGCCAGCAAGTCTTGCCGGGCGATCATGACACCATGGACGCCTTTCGCCGCTGCGTCGGCGAGCGCGGTCTCCTGGCTCACCAACTTATCGAAAGGTTCCTCCCCTCGTCGACGGACGTCTGCGAAGCCGAGGTCCGCCAACTACTAGCACGCGCTGATCGGCCTACTGGATTTATCTGCCGCTCGCGGTTGATGGCCGACGCCGTCGCAAATGTCGTGGCGGAGCAGGGGTTGGAACTTTACCGCGACGTTGACGTCGTGGTCTGCGACTATTACCTGTTACCAAATCAACAGCCTGCCTACGTGTTTCCGCGTCCGATTTATTCGGCCGAGGAGCAAGGCAAGCGGATGGCCCGCTTGCTGGCGGCGCAGTCGCGCGGCGAGGCTGCCGGCGACCAGATTATTCCCGTTGAGCTCGATGCAATGGCAGCAGCGAGCGACGACAGCGCAGGATCGAACCGGTCGGTCTAGCACGAACTTTTCCCAACGGCCAAGCGGACCGTTGAAATGTCGGCATGGGGTCGACCCGGCTGGGCAGCAAGCGCCGAAGCGCTGCTTGCATGACGAAGGAACTGTTGAGCGTGGAACTACACGTCTGCAAAGTTGTCTGCCGAAAGCTAGCCGTCGCTGCGAGCGTGGTCGCTGCATGCTACGCGCCGGCTCCACAGGTCACCGCCGGCGTCTTCAAAGTTCCGGTCTACCAATCGGGAACCGAAGGCTACAACATCTACCGCATCCCCACGATGGTGAAAGCGGCCAACGGCGACCTCCTCGCCTTCGCCGAAGCTCGTGCTGGGGGTGACGCGAGCGAAATCGACATTGTCGTCAAACGCTCGACGAACGCCGGCAGAACGTGGAGCCCGCTTGAAGTCGTGCAAGACAACGCCGACTTCCGCCAATACTTCCCCGCCGGCCAAACACCGCCGATTACCGTCGGGAATCAATCGCCGGTGGTCGACATGCTCGATCCAGCCGACCCCGGCCGGATCTGGTTGCCGTTCACGCTGGAGAATGATCGCGTTTTCATCTCCTACAGCGACGATCACGGCGTCACTTGGTCGAACCATGTCGAAATCACCTCGGCTGCCAAGAATCCGACGTGGGACTGGTACGCGACGGGCCCAGTACAGGGAATTCAACTGACACGCGGCGATCACGCGGGCAGACTAATTATCCCCTCCGATCACGGTGCTCCGAACGCGGCTCAAGGCGCTCACGTTCTCTACAGCGACGATCACGGCCAAACGTGGCAGATTGGCGCCGTCGACACGAACGTCCGCAGCCAGTCCGATTCGTCGCCGAACGAAAACTTCGCCGTCGAGCTCGTCGATGGCCGCGTCTACTTCAACGCCCGCGACGGACATGCCGACAATCCTGGCAATCGCGTCTTCGCCTACAGCAGCGACGGTGGTCTAACGTACGATCAACCGCAGTTCGTCCACGACCCGCGGATCACGACGCCGGTCGTGCAAAACTCGGGCCTGCGGTTCCGCGCCGTCGACGAAGGCGATGCGGAGAACGTCATTCTCTACTCGGGCGCCGGAAATGCATCGGCTCGCCGCGATCTCACGATTCGCGTCAGCAACGACGAAACGGCATCGTGGGCCAAGTCGACCGTCATCCACCAAGGTCCCGCGGCCTACTCCGATCTGGTGAAGCTCAACGACGAGCGGTTCGGCGTCTTGTTCGAGGCGGGCGATTCGCTCTACGACGAAATTCTGTTTGCCTACATGGATTACGACGATCTCGATCCCGCGCCGTGGAACGGAGTTCACGGCGACGTCGATCAAGACGGCGTCTTCAATCAGCAAGACGTGTCGGCGTTCATCGCCGCCTGGACTCCGCTATCGGGCGAGTACTTTTTGGGCGGCGTCGACAGCTACGCGAATGGCGATCTTAATTTCGACGGCCGCCTGAGCTTGGCCGACGTGTTCGAACTTCGTCAGCAACTTATCGCGAGCGGGCTTTCAGCCAAGGGGCTGGCTCAACTCACGCAAGTCCCTGAAGCCAGTTCCCTGCAGTTGTTCGTGATCGGTCTGATCACCTGCGCCCTGCGCGGCACGCCTTGACCGGCTAGCAATCGGACGAGGCGGCGTCACGCAGCGCGGAAATACTTCGACAAGAAAAAGTGCGGCCTGTGCGGCGTGCGCTGACGGCAAGTCGGCGACCGCCCACTGCTTTTCGACTTATCAAGGATCCTTTCGATGACTCGCATACCAAGATTATCGTTCACGGCGGCGATTCTTAGTTCGATGGCGCTGTTCTGCGTTAGCAACGCGTCGGCTGAAGTCGTCTTTTCGTACGACTCCGCGCTCGGCACGCTGCCGACGGCTCAGGGGTGGGCGGCGTTCGAAGTTGACACGACCGGGCCGCTGACGGCCGCGAACGTTGCCGGCACGGCGGCGGCGAACGCCAATGCGGTGATCGAAACCGTCGGCGGCGTGCCGACGCTCCATATGCGCGATACGCTTAGCGACACCGGCTTCGACTTGCCGAGCTATCTCTACGCTTGGACGACGCAGCAGCAGGAGACGCTGCTGCAAAAAGGGGTGAAGTTCACCATGGTGTGGCAGGGCCTCACCGCAGGAGCGAGCAATGGCAACGTTCGCTTTGGTTTTAACAACACGCAGTTCGAAGCCCAAAACAGCAACATCCCGGCTGATCGTACGATCGAGGTAACCAACTTCAGCTCAACGCTCGCGCCGCTCGATGGCCAGTTCCACACGCTGACGATCTACGGGCGCAAAGTTGGCACGGAGTTCATCTTTAGCTCCAGCGTCGATGGCGCCGCAGAAGTTTCGCGCAGCATTATCGTCAACCCGGCGCCGACGCAACTCGAATCAGCCGTCTACTTTGGCGGCAACTCTAGCGCGAGCCTCGGCACCGACATTCTCGTCCGGACCGTTACGATGGAAACGCTGCCGCTGACGGCGACGATTGATCGCAACGCCGGCCCGCGCGGCACGCTGAAGATTATCAACAACTCGACGCCGCTGAACATCGTGGGTTACTCGATCGCTTCCGCAGGCGGCGGCCTCGATCCGACGGGTTGGACCTCGATCACCGACGCCTACGACGCCGGCGGCAATCAGTCAGTCGATCCCAACGATCAATGGGCCAAGCTGAGCGGCGCCTCGGTGCGTAACAACCTTGCCGAATTCGAGCCCGACGGCGACGGCGCGAACTTCGCCACCGGGCAAACCATCAACCTCGGGAATGTCTGGGTGCAGAGCCCGACGGAAGACCTAGCCGTCGAGTTGTTGCTCGCCGACGGATCGGTCGTCCCGGTCCACATCGGGTACTACGGCAACGGCAATCAACGCTTTAAGTTCGGTGATCTCGACTTCGACGGCGATTTCGACGTCGCCGATTTCCAAACAAAGTTCCGGCCTAGTTTCGGCACGAATACGCTCGCCAAATCGGAAGCCGAACGCTATCAGGCGGGCGATTTCAACTCCGATGGCACCGTCGACGAGTTCGACTTCCTACAGCTGAACAGCGCGTACCTAGCGGCCAATCCGGGGGCAGCGCCGCTATCGTTCGCAGTGCCTGAGCCTGCCAGCGCGGGTTTGCTGGCCTTGGGGGCGACGCTCCTCGCCTGCGGCCGTCGCGCACGGGGGCGTGCCCGGCGCGCCGGAGCGGCAACGATCGCGGCCGCAGTCGTCGTCAGCGGCAGCGCCGGTGCGGAGGCTGCGGATCTCATCGCACACTGGAAGTTCGACGAAGCGGCCGGCGCCACGACCGCGGTCGACGCGATCGGCGGCGTTCACAACGCCACGAAGGCGGGCAACGCCAACTCAGGTGCGGCAGGCATCATCGGCAACGCCTGGCAGTTCGGCGGAACCACGGCCGACCATCTGGCGGTCGCCACTTCTGCCAGCAACGACGCGTTGCTGACGCTCGGGGAGAACTTCTCCGTTTCCGGTTGGGTGAAGACCTCCGCGACCACGCTCGGCACGATGTTCAGCATCTCCGACAACAGCGTTGCGAACGAAGAGGTGATGTTCCGGGCCGTCAGCGATCAGGGCCCGCTCGGCATTGCGTCGGGGAGTGCCGACTTCTCGGGCCGGCCTACCGTCGGTACCGGCGAAGCAGTCACGGTTAGCAAGGTAAATAATGGCCAGTGGCGGTTTCTCACGTACGCTCAGAACACCACCGGCTGGGGTTTGTACGTCGACGGCGTTCTGGAGGATAGCGGCGTCGCTGCGGATGGCCTGGCCAGTCCCGCGGCGATCGGCGCCAACATCGTCACGATCGGCGCCCACAACCGGATGGGAACGACCACGCCGGGATACACCTGGGCGCTCAACGGCGCCATCGACGATCTCGCCGTATGGAATGGCCGCCTTACCGACGGCGAAGTGCAGAACCGCTACCTCGCCGGCCTCAATGGCGTCAACGCGGCGACTCCCTTCACGGCCAAGTTGGCGCTCAAGGTGAACGAGACGACGGGCGCTGTGTCGCTCGTGAATACGTCGGGCGCCGCGTTTGACATTGACTTGTATCGCATTCGCAGCGCCGGCAACTCGCTCGCTCCCGGACAGTGGCTCAGTCTCGACGATTCGAGCTTTGACTTCAACGTCTGGAGCGAACTCGCGGCGACGGCCGGCAAGGTGTCGGAAGGCGCCTTCGGCGAGTCGACGCTGCTGGCGACTGGCATATCCGACGTTAGCCTCGGCACGCTCTACAACAAGACGATCAATGCCAAGGATCTCGTTTTCGAGTACCACGTCGCTGGAACCCCTGACACCATCCTCTACGCCGGCGCCGTTTCGTACGTGACTGGCGGGGCGTCAGGGGCCGATTTCGACGCCAATGGCATCGTCGATGGTGCCGACTTCCTCCGTTGGCAGCGCAACTTCGGCATCAGCAACGGGTCGGCCACGAAGGCTCAAGGCGACGCGAACGGCGACGGCAATGTCAACGCCGCCGACCTCACGGTGTGGAAAACTCAGTTCGGCACGCCCGGCAGCGCCACGAGCGCCGTCGCCACGGTGCCTGAACCGACGACGTTCGCCCTCGCAGCATTGACGCTGGCGGCGATTCTAGTCGTGCACCACCGCCCCAAACGCTTGGCGGCGGTTCGCTCGGTCGCCTGCGGAACCGCAGTGTTCTTTGCCCTGTCGGCAACGACGGCCACGGCGGCTGTCACCGTCGACCGCAACTATCGCCTCGGCGACGACGGAGCCGAAGGCGCCTCGATTGGCGCGGTGCTCGGTTCGGGGAATGCGTTTAGTTCAACCTTCGACAGCGCGGGCACGAGCGGCGCCGGCGATCTCCAGGATCTCAATATCGCGGGCGGGCCGACTTACATCAGCGTCAGCGATCGCCCCGGCGCCGGCAGCACCCGCGGTGCGTCGTTCGACGGCGTCGACGACTACCTGTGGACGCCGATCCATCTTGCTGTCCCGAGCGACGTCTGGGACAGCACAACGCTCTTCCCCTCAACGCCTTTCCCTCACAACTACGAGGGAATTCGCGGCCAGATGATGCAGCTGTGGGTGAAGCCGAACAGCGCCCAGCAAAATGTTCGCCAGGAACTTATCAACAACACCGGCGAGCATGGCGTCGTCATTACTGAAGACAACAAGTGGGGGCTCCTGTCCGACGCCGAGCCGGTGATTAACTCCGGCGTCGCCGTCGGTTTCAACCAGTGGTCCCACGTGCAAATGATCAGCGGGTTCAGCGACCGCGTGAACGGCCGGTCCAACGTCGGCGGCGCCCTGCTAATTAACGGCGTCGCTGTGGCCGCAAGAAATGACGCGGTCGAGTTCAACGTCAACCAACTTCTCACGGTCGGCGGCTCGCGCGTAACGCAGGACCTATCGGTGACCAATCCGTTCCGCGGCGTCATCGACGACGTGAAGATCTCGGTCTGGGGAACGAGCTCAGCCAATGCCACGAACTACGGCACGCTGAACCTCGCCACCGACAACGAGTGGATCGCGACGCAACTGGCCGGCAAGCCGCTCGCCGACGTTAATCTTGACGGCGTCGTTTCCGGAACCGGGACGGGGCCCGCCGCGACCGACGACGTCACGAAGATGCTCCAAGGCTGGGGGACGACGAAGCTAGTCAACGGCGTCCAGTTCGGCGACTGGACCACGCGGCAGCAAGGCGATCTCAACTTCGACGGCGAAGTCGATCTCTATGATGCCTTCATGTTGCGACAGGCGTTTAAGGGGCTTGGGCTTCAACTCAACATGGAAGTGTTCGCCGTCGGCGTTCCCGAGCCAACGTCGCTAGGACTGGCAGCTATGGGAATGTTCGCCGTCGCTTACGCACGCCGTCGCAAAGAAACTTCCAACCAGTAACTCTTACTCCCAATTCGATCTCGCGTCGCACGGACGCCTTGTTTCGACATGAAGAGGTCTTAAATGCAGTCGCAATCACTCGGCCGCAAACGCTTCGTTTGTCCAGCCGCCGGCTTCACGCTGGTGGAGTTATTGGTCGTCATCGCGATCATCGGCGTGCTGGTCGCGCTCCTCCTCCCAGCGGTGCAGGCTGCCCGCGAAGCGGCGCGTCGCTCCACCTGTCAAAGCAACTTCAAGCAAGTCGGCGTCGCGCTGCAAAACTACCACAGCGCTAACGGCGCGTTCCCGGACGGCACGCGTTATACGACGGCCGACACGGCGGGCGTGTACAACTTTACGCCGACAAAAGACATTCCGGCCGGCGCCAACGCGAACAGTTATCCCGGCATGGGTTGGGGAGCGTACGTCCTCCCCTACATGGAACAGCAGCAAGTCTTCAGCATGATTGACTTCAAAAATGCTCAAGGAAACTTTGCACCGCGATCGTGGGAGGCGGCGGCGGTGCTCATCCCCAGCTTCATCTGCCCGAGCGAGCGGAATCAGGAGGCGTGGATCGACTGCTGCACCGACAAAGACCACTCGGGCGTCGCCGCCTGGGACTGGCGGATGACGAACATGGCCGGCGTCGCCGACAGTCGGAAGGCGTTTAGTCGCAAGCCGGCCGGTCGCGACGACGACGTCAATCACCCCTTCGTGCCGACGCCGTACGGCAAAGGCATTCTCTACAACTTTAGCGCCGTCGAAGCTCGCCACGTGACGGATGGCTTGAGCAATACGTTTATCATTGGTGAAATGGTATCTGCCGCGGGAATCGACGCCGCTGGGCAGAAAGTCTGGGTGGCTCACGGCTGGATCACGCGGAACGTCTCCGACCTCAGCCAGGGCGTGAACGGCCCGCAGTCGGTGCCGGGCGGTCGCGACGACACGATCGATCCGTTCGATGGCGACGGCGGCAACCGCCACGACGAATTCCACCGCGAGCATGGCTTCGCGAGTTGGCATCCGGGGGGAGCGCATTTCGCGTTCGCCGACGGCAGCGTTCAGTTCTTCGGCGAAAACACCGACGCACTCGTTCTCTGGGCTCACGCCACGAAGTCGGACGACGACATTGTCAGCGGCGGGTCGGCGAGCGGCGTCGTCACCGGCAGCGACGGCGTCGGCGGCGGTACCCCCCCGCCGCGTTAAGCCTGCGTTCCTGAATCTGCACTAACTTATTTCGCCACGCCTCCCAATCGCCATGAAGTCATCAGTTCTAGAAATCCGTGCGACAGCGGCGTCGCTGAGCGTCGCCGCATCGTTGTCTATTTTCGCACTCGGATGCGGAAACTCTTCCGACATGGACAAGGTCGTCGTCAGTGGCGTCGTCACGCTGGATGGTCAGCCAATCTCCAATGGCGAGATCCGCTTCATCCCAACTTCGGGGACGATCGGCCCAGTTTCAGGCGGGGCGATCAAGGATGGAGCTTACACCGCTCAGGCCAAAGGAGGCGTCCCTATCGGCACTCACCAGGTCGAGATCAAGGCCTACCGCGCCAATCCGAAGAGCAAAGCGGCGGCTGGCGCCGAAGGTGGAGCCGCCGAGCAATACCTCGATGCCCGCTACAACTCGCAAACGACGCTGACGGCCACGATCGAGCCTGACACTGAAACGAAAGACTTCGCACTCACCAGCAAGTAACGAACCGCGATTCACCCCTTCTGCTCTGCAGCACTGAGAACTACCGCGAGGGACTAATGATGACCACCCGTGTCACGCTTCTCCACAGCACGCTGTGCGCGCTGTTCTTGGGAGCGTTCGTCGCTCCGCCGGCATCTGCCGCGGTTCTTTTTTCCTACGATGCCTCGACCGGCCAACTCCCGACTGAACAAGGCTGGCTCGCCTACGAAGTCGACGTCGATGGGCCGCTCACCGCTGCGAACGGTAGCGGCACGACCGCGAACAATGCAAACGTGGCGATGGAGACGCTCACCGGCGGCCCGGCGCTTCATCTTCGCGACACGCTCACCGACGCGGCGGTCGATCTTCCCAACTACTACTACGCCTGGACGCCCGCCCAACAGCAAACGCTGCTGACGCAAGGCCTGAAGTTCACGATGGTCTGGCAAGGCCTGGCGACGACAAGCTCCGGCAAAGGTAACTTGCGGTTCGGCTTCAACGGCACCGAGTTCGAAACGCAAGCCGCCAACATTGGCGCCGATCAGACGGTTGAAGTCCTCGGCTTCAGTTCCACGCTCGCCCCCATTGACGGCGCCTTCCACACGCTGGTAGTCACCGGGCAAATGAACGCCGGCAGTTTCGAATTCTCGTATACTGTCGACGGCGGTGCGAGCGTTCCCCTGGCGATCATCGCCAACCCGTCGCCGACGCAGATTGAATCCGCCCTCTATTTCGGAGCCCAATCGGGAGCTAACCGCGGCGCCGATTTCTATGTGCGGTCGGTAGTCGTGGAAACCCTCAACGTTCCGGAGCCAGCGACCGCGTCGTTGTGCGTTATCGGTTTGCTGACGTTTGCCTTGTATCGGAAGAACGGTTAGCTCGCATGAAAGTGATCAACGTCGCGGATGACGTGAGAGGATTGTGGGCCGCCATTCCGATGCCGTGGGACGCCGCCGGCCGGCTCGACGAAGCGATCTTCGCACGCAACGTCGATCGGCTGGCGGAGGCCCGCGTCGACGGTATTTACACCACCGACGCCGACGGCGAGTTTTACGCGGTTGAACTCGACGAGTTCCGCCAAGTCATCGCCCAGTTCGCGCGAGCGATGCAACGCGTCGATTGCCGAGCGCAAGTTGGCGTCACATGGACGAACACGCAGGGCATCATCGACCGCATGCGGGTTTGCCTCGACCACGGCATCAACACGTTCCACATCTGCTACCCGTATTTCATGCCGCTTAACGCGGGCGATGTGCGGCGGTTTTGGAACGAACTCGCCGAGGCGGACCCGGCGGCGCGTTGGATCCATTACAACACGCCGCGCGGGCATGTGCGTATGCTGGGGGCCGAGTACCGCGCTCTAGCCGCGGAGTTCCCTGAGCAGTTCATCGGCACGAAACTCGGCACGCAGAACTATCTCGAACTTTCCGACATCATCGGCGCCACGCCGCAGCTATCGCACATCCTCACTGACTTCACGGCCGTTCCCGGGATGCTGCTGGGGGGCCGCGGCACCTACAGCTTCTGGGTGAACTCGCTTCCCGCGTGGCAGCGACGGCTCGTCGACCTTTGCCAACGGGGCGAGTGGGACGCTGCGTCGGCGATGCAGCGCAAGTTCAACCTTTGGGAAACTTCGTGCGTCGAGCAGTATGTGCGCCGCGGTTACCTCCACGGCATAATCGGCAAGGCCCGCGCGGCGGCGAGCGGCTTTCTGGAGGACAGCGGCAGGACGCGCTCGCCCTACCAGCCGCTCCCTGTCGTCGATGTGGAGCGGCTAGCCGTCGACTTCCGTGATTGGTGGTCGGAGGAACTCGCCGCCGAGCGTTTTTCCGGCAGCCGTTAGTTGCTAGTACAACACGCTGATTGAGACAATGACGATGCTTCGCCAATTTGATCCAACGTTCGCTTTGTTAGCCGCGACGTGCTGCCTGCCACTTGCCTGCTTCGCGCCAGCGCGGCTCATCGCTGCCGAGAAGAAGGCTGCAACAACTGCAGCCGAGCCCTACTTCCACACGCAGCCCCTCTTTGAAGCCGGTCGCGACGGTTATCGCTGCTACCGCATCCCCGCAATCGCGGTCGCGCCGAAAGGGGCGGTCCTCGCCGCCGCTGCCGGTCGCTTCAACGGCCACGGCGACTGGTCGAATACCGACCTCATGCTCCGCCGCAGTACCGACGGCGGCCAGACGTGGGACGAGCAGCAAGTCCTCGTGAACGACGGCGTCAACACGGTCGATAACCCGTGCTTCATCGTTGATGCGAAAAACGGCGAAGTCCACTTGATGTATCAGGTCGCCTACCAGCGCGCCTATTTGAAGACGAGCCGCGACGACGGCGCCACGTGGTCTGCGCCGCACGAGATCACGGCCGCCTTCGACGAGTTCCGCACCCGCGACGGCTACGAGTGGCAAGTGATTGCGATGGGCCCTGGCCACGGCATCACGCTCAAAAACGGTCGGCTCGTCGTGCCGGTGTGGCTCGCGACCGACAAACGCCATCGCCCGTCGATTTCGACGACTGTCTACAGCGACGATCAAGGCGAGACGTGGCACGCCGGCGACGTGATCGTCGCCACCACCGACGAGACGCCGAACCCGAGCGAGACGGAACTCGTCGAACTCTCCGACGGTCGCGTTCTCGCCAACGTTCGCAACGAATCGAAACGCCACCGCCGGCTCTTCGCAACCAGCGCCGACGGCGCCACCGGATGGACGAAGCCGGAGTTTCAAGAATCGCTCTACGAGCCGATTTGCATGGGCGGCAACGCGACGCTCGCCGACGACGCCGGCAAGACGACCGCCTTGCTCTACTCCTACCCGAATAGCGGTCCCGGCAGCGGCCCCACTGGCAAGGAGGGGAGCCGCGAGCGCCGCAATCTCACCGTCCGCCTCAGCGACGACGACGGCAAGCATTGGCAAACTTCTCGAGTCGTCGACGTCGGACCGAGCGGCTACAGCGATATGGCCGTCGCGTCGGACGGAACCGTCTACCTACTGTACGAAGCCGAGAGCCTCGAACCCAAAGGGCCGTTTATTCCTGCGAAGCTTGAGTTGGTTCGCTTCAATCGTGCGTGGCTAGAGCAGCAAGAGCCGCAATCGGCCGACGCCGGGAAGTAGATGCAAGGCGTTGCTCTGACGCCAATCGACCAAGTGAATTCGTTCAAGGCGTCGCCAGCGGCTCGCCGACTTGCGGCCAGCCTTCCTTGGTCCAGGTCATCGGCCGCACCTGCAGAATTCGCTGCGCGTCGAGATGCTGCATATCGTACGTGTGGTGCACCATCCATTGCCCGCCTGCGGTGGTGATCACGCCGTTGTGGCCAGGCCCGCGCCATCGTTCGCTGTTTTCGAGCACGATGGTTCCTCCTCCTTCGAGCATCGGTTGGCCGATGACGTCGACGTACGGTCCAAGGGCATCGCGGCTGCGGCCGACAACGACTTTGTAGGTGCTGTCGGCGCCGTCGCAGCAACCATCCCATGATGCGAACAAGTAGTAGTAACCTTGATGGTAGATCACAAACGGCGCTTCAATCGCATGCGACTTCGTATCCGGACGGCCCGCCACGGCTACGATCTTGGCGTCAGGCTTCGGTTTGCCGGTGGCTGAATCGACTTCAACCGCTTTCAACCCTCCCCAATGCGATCCCCAGAACAGCAGCCATCGCCCATCTTCATCGACGAACATCGCGGGATCGATGGCATTAAAGTCGTCTTTCGCGGGCATCGACTCGATGACCTTCCCGCGGTCTTCCCAACGATAGTCCTTGCTGTTCGGATCCAATGACTTGTTGACCGCCAAGCCGATGACCGATCGTTGGCTGCCGAAAGTCGAAACGCTGTAGTACAAATAGTACAACCCGTCGTGGTAGCTAAGGTCAGGCGCCCAGATGCCGTGCGTTCCCGGTATCTCTTCGCCAGCCCAATCCGGCACAGGCTCCTTGAACACGTTGCCGGCGAGTTCCCAGTGCTTGAGATCGTCGCTGCGCAGGAGTTGCACGCCGCGACCGGTGGCGGCGACATAGTACGCCGTCGCGTCCGCGGTATCGACTGCGACGCCCGTCGGATCTGGTGCGCCATGAAGCAAGGCGTCCCGGGGTTGCGCTGGATCGGCGTAGGCGGCGTTCGTAAGCAAGCTAGCGATTATCGCTGTGACTAGTGCGTGCAGCGTCGCGCGGAAGAGGGAGTTGTTCATTGTGCTGGTCCTCAGCTGTTGCAGTCGATAGTTCTCAGCAACGCATGTTGCCTGAACCATCATCGGATCGCCTTGCGTGGCGATCAAGAGGTTTAGCGGTTACCGTTGATGCGCCCCGGCTTCCGCGATTTCTCTCCCTGAGAGACGCAACTGTGAACATACCCCCCTAATGCCTGCGATTAACGACCAGAGACGTTGAGCAACCTCGAGTATTTCTTCAGCCCTCTGAGGGTAAAGTAGCAAGCTGCGCCAGCAAGCAAGAGAAATGCCCACTTCGCCTCAAGCACGTAGCGATGCTCAACTACCGCATGCCCTGCTATTTCAAGTGCGGAATGGCTGGCGATGATCACGAACAGTGCTGTATATTCTCGTCGCATCGCGCTGCGAACTGAGAAGCCAAGCGAAGGGGCGTTCCACCGTGCAAAGTTGGGCAGAAACGCAGGCGTGACTTCAGCCCATGTGCTGAATCGAACGCCGAATTGCTTGCGCAGGAATGCTTCCTCCGCGAACATAATTCGTTCGTAGTAAGCGACAAAACTGATCGAATAGATCACCGGCAGCCACCAGACGCTTGGAGTCATCATTGCTCCAAGGCCGATCAGGTAATTTCCCAAGTAGAGGGGATGTCGCGTTAGCGAATAGAGGCCCGTCGTATTCAGCGACGCGGCGCATTGTCCTTTGGTGTTTCGTCCGGATGTTCCGGCCGGCACGCACCCTGCCACGAAGACGCGGATAGCGAGGCCTAGTAAAGATACGGTGAGGCAAGCATATTCCCAAATGGTGTGCAGCCTGGCGCTCCCGAAAGGCCAATGCATGTCGGCCACTGCCAGGACAATCAGCGGGGTGAATAAGAACGGCAGCACGCTTCGCCAGCGAAACAGCCACTGTCCCTGCGCCTCAAACTCTCGATGCAATCCCATCGCTACATCTCCATTCCTTGCGGTTTAGACCCTACCTCGCGAACTTCCGACTTAGAATGCATCCCACACGATGATCGCACTTAACCCCGCCATCGTCGCCAAGACCGCCTGGTACTCTCGATTGCGAACCCATTCCTGTAGCGTCCAGGTACTGTTCCTTGGCATGAGCCTCCGTGGAACGAATCTCGGCGTGGCGCGGGTGTAGTGAAGCCAAGCGTTGCCAAAATGGGTGGATAAAATGCGTTCTTCGTGCAGTACCGCACAAATACACATGGCTAGGCACGCCCCCGCTGCACCCCACACGACTGCTGACGCGTTGGCGAGAAGGGCGAACCCGCCGACCATCATGAATGTGCCAACGTAGAGCGGATTTCGAATAATCGAATAAGGTCCGGTCGTCGTTAGCCCTTGGTGCTTGCGTAGCGTTCCCGCAGACCATGTGCGCAGCGCGAGTCCGCATACGACTAGAAGCAGCCCGATACCCAAGTGTTGGGATTCGTGGCGAGCGCTTTCGCGTGGGACGGCGGGTGAAGCAAATTTCCAGACGATCAGCAAGATGACGATAATGGTCGTGGCGCGTATCCGGTGTCTCGCAACGAATGCGATCCAGTCTTGAGCCATGTGTCTATTCCCTGTTCTAAGTGACTGTAAAAGCGCATCCCGAGACGCAAACGCCTGTCGACCTTTCGTTTGGGAGCGTTGAAACCAGCAGAAACAAGCGAGGCAACTAGCCTGAGACGCGAGAGAGCGGCGTCGCGCCCAGCGACTGAGCACGCTTCGTGGCAATCGGCGTGAGATTCAAGAGCGATTCGCGGTGAAACATTCTCAAACCGCCGTCGACGTCCCGGATGTTCGTCCGACTCAGCGCTTGTGTAAGATTCTCGAACAAGTCTGAGTACACCGAACTGAGAGGCGGCTCTTTATGGATCGTGCGATAGCCGCGCACGATCTCGAAGGCGCGGGAGACGATTGAGAAACGGTCTAGCTGAGAGACGTCGAACTGGCGGGCGATGTCCGTGAAGACGACAAGGTTGCAGGTTGCAGCCATGAAGCCGGACCTAAGTGCGAGACCGTAGCCTCGGTTGGGTTCATGCGACACCAACCGCACAGCGGGATGGGTGATGCTGATTGAATGGGTGGTCGCTGCCGTCCAGTCACGTCCGCCGTCGTCGATAACGAGAATCTCGTAGATGTCGACAAGATCAGCGATCGCAGTCTTTGCGTCGATGATCGTGCGACCTATCGTGGCGGATTCATTCCACGTGGGGATCAGCAATGAAAGGCTGATGAGCGGCGCCTCATTCTCATTTTTCTGATGTGTGATCTGCTGAGCCATTCTTCGCGTCCATGCGTGATGGTTGGTGAGTCGAGTCGGAACGCCGGTAGCTCTTTCGCATCTACTAATAAATTAGGAGTTCGAGCGAAATTTTTTTACGCTGCTACCCAGGTGTTGGGCTGCCTTGCTTCTCCAAGTCGTGGAGCTGCAGGCGGGAATCAAACTGATCGAAGTCTCTGACCGGAATGTCAAAGGCATGCAGCACTGCAGCCGTCCAGTGAGGCCATGGCGAGTACCACGACTTTGACGAAGCGAGCGGGTTGGTTGGTATCCACAACTGGGTCGCGGTGAGCGTCACAAGCAGCATCAGCGCCGGTGCAAACCGCATCAATTGACTGTCGCTGCTTCCATCGGAATTGGCCAACCGATGAGCTCGCACATTGAGCTCATGCGGGGAACGAACAGCATTCAAGACGGCGGCGTCTTGCGCGTTCTCGCATCGGGCGTAGCGAAGCAGCATTCTCAAATACCTGGCGGCTGACTCGCCGCCGTCAACTGACGCTTCGTCGCATACGAACTCTCTGGCCAGCCGTGCCAGGCGGCCCGCCACCCAGACTGGCGGCACAAACCACAACAGCGTTTGGACTAGCCGTTGTACAAAGACCTGAACGGGATGCTGTGTTTCCAGGTGCGTTAACTCATGTTGCAGGATTTGCCGCAGGTCGTCGGCGTCGCCAGTAACGACGGCTCGTGGTAGCAGCACCAGTGGCCGGTGTAGCTGATAGCAGAACGGCGCAATCGAGTCAGGAAGGATGCGAAACTCAGCCGAACGCCCGCCAAGATTGCGAAGCGAGGCCGGAATCGCGGTGTTGATGGCAGTCAGCTCATCGGCGGTTGCACATCTGCATTTGCTGATAAAAAGGCTCAGTTGACGAGAGCCATAGGCCCAACGGATTGCGAGCCAAACGACGCCGAGCAGCCACGCGGACGCTAGTAGCGCCACGGCGGCGTTTTCAATATGGACGATGCGAATCAGATGGTGGTCGGTCAGAAGCTGCCACGGGTTGGTCCAGTGAATGTGAGGAAGCAGCAGGCCCGCGGCAAGCAAACCGATAATGCACAGGTAGTAAGACGTCCACAGGCGAGTCTTGGTCGTCGCGTTCTTGCAGCGTCGTTCAATTCGGCAAGCAAGCATCGTGACGATCACCGCCTGAATGGCGAATGAAATCAGGAATTGAAACCAGTGCAATGCGCTCATTTTCGTGCTTCCAGCTTTTCAATGGCGCGTTTGACTTCCGCCAAGTCGGCAGCGCTGATCGCTTCGTCTTGGACGACGTTGAGTACCAGAGACTTCAGCGAGCCTCCAAACAGCCGATTGGCGACTTCCAAGGACATCGTTCCTTGCGCTACGTCGCGTTCAATGGCCGGGCGGTAGAGAAAGGCTCGTCCTCGCTTGCCGCATTGCGTGAGAAAACCTTTGCTTTCCAGGATTCGCACGGTCGTCATGACTGTTGTGTAGGCGAGCTCGCGCGGAAGCCGCGGGACAATGTCGGCCACCGCAATCGGAGCGTCATCCCAGATGACGTTCATCACTTCAGCTTCCGCCGCCGTTAATACGAACGGTTCGTTTTGGTCTTTCATGCCATCCGCTCCTACTGGCTATCCCGCAGGGCCATTTGCTGGTAGGCCGCTGAGTCGACGTCATCGCTGACGAGCGATATATGGCCATCGGCCCAGGCGAACTGGGCGCCGCCGGCATGACGGCTGCCGAATTCGCATTCGTCGCAGGGCGTGCAGTTGGGATGGGTAATCGCAGAACCGACGAGTCGGCAGGTGGAATCTTCGCCCCTGAGGTCGACGCCCAGCCACGTTGAAGGCACCATCGCCATGACGCGTTCGCCAATGAGCAGCGTGTTGCTGAGGCCGCGCTCAAGATCAGAGAAGCGAACGCGGCGGTTGTGCACCACGCTACCCTCGCCGAAAGATGCGTCGGCCAGCGCGAATGGTTCGTACGCTTCGTCGGCCTCAGCGGTTCCAAATACGCCCTGGTAGCTCGACGAAGGGAGCTGCATGATCGGTTCCGCCGAATCGCCGTCGGAAGATGCTACAGACATCGTTGTCTGAGCTTCGTCGCCCTCAGATTCGCTCCATAGGTCGAAGACGGGCTCAAGGATGTCTGACGGGCAAATAAGCGATGGGTGGGTGGTTTCCTCTGTCGCTAGCGTCGGTCTGGAATCGAAATCGAAGCGCTTCGCGAGTGCGTCCTGTTCGAGATACGGCAACAAACGCGTCGCCCAGCCATAGGCAAAGCGCTTGTCAGAACTAGCGAGCTGCCAAGCCGCCGGCAGGCGCCCCATGTGGTCGTGATGGCTTTGGAAGGCGATTCCAACTTGTCGCAGGTGGTTAACGCAGGTCGTTCGTCGAGCCGCTTCGCGGGCCGCCATGACCGCCGGCAACAACAGTGCGAGAAGCATCGTGATGCAGCCGATCACAATTAACAGTTCTAGCACTGTAAAGCCACGGTTGCGGTCTCGAAGGCCGTTCCTTACGCGCGACGTTAAATGTTCGCTTGCCATACCCTGCACCGGCTCGGAGTGTCGATAGAGCCGTTTTACTAGGTTCTTCGTAGTTAGGGCAACGCCAGTTTCAGGGGAACCCTTGCGCGAGGCGCTGCCGCTATCTAGGGACGCTGGCGCCGTAATCATGGTTCGGCTCGGCGGGCGTTGCCCACTACTGCGGAAATTCGGCTTGTCCAGTCTTGCGGCGCGTTTCACTGCTCTGCCAATTGCCGCGAAGAGGCAGGTTGTTCAACGGCGATTCTGTTTGCTGAAGAAGGCGCCAGTATTGCCATCGCCTAACGCTTCGCCGCGGTTGTCTCTTTTAGCTGGCTCTCAATGTCTGGGACGATGAAAGGTGCTCGACACTTGCGCTGCCACAGTTCGGCCGCCCGGTCGTTGGCCACAAATTGATCGGTGTTGGGATCAACGTCGAGCCACTCGCCGAGAGTCAGCGCCGGCTGGCTAACGTCGTCGATATCAACTTCGTTTCGTCGAACGTTGTCGCAGAGACGTCTGAAGCCTTCGGCGAGCAAGTTTGTGTCTTTGACGCGCTCGTCAATCTCTTGCGTTGAGGCCCTCTTACCAAGCCGATACGAAACATTTCCCGCGTGGCACAGACCGCTAGAAATGTGGCCATCGTAGACCGGCGCGTTGAGGAGCGAGGCGTCGTTGGCCTCAATTGCACGAAGCCAATTGTCGTGATGCGCCGGCTCGCCGCGCCAGCTTTTGATCTCGGTGCCGTCGCGATCGAATGCGTGCGCCTCTGTGTAATTGGGAATTAACAGGTGCCCCTTCTCGCACTGGACGACGACGCCCACGCTGGATCCTCGGTAGGAATCCATCGCATTGGTATTTTTGTTCTTTGGCAAACCATGGACTTCGAAGAGCAGCGGCGCCGCAGGATACTCATGGTAGATCAGTTGAGTGTTAGCCGTGGTTCCAGCGTCGTCGTAGCCAAGTCGTCCCCCGATGCTGAGCACGCGCGGCGCGAGTGCTGACTCGCCTAAGCACCAGCGAGCAACGTCCATTTGGTGGATGCCTTGATTGGCAAGGTCGCCGCCGCCGGTATTAAAGTCCCAATGCCAGTCGTAGTGAGGGTTCTCTACGCCTTGTGAGTTGATTGCGGGACGGTAGATCGCTTGATCCGCCGCTGGGCCAATCCAGAGATCGCGATGGATATGGCTGGGGAAGACGAGCGGCTTGTCGCTCTTGCCGATATCCGGCCGCCGTTTGTAGCAGGTCCCGACCGCGTACTGCACTCGGCCCAACCCTCCGTCGTGAAGCCAAGTAATCGCCTCTTTTAAGGCAGGACTTGAGCGGCTCTGCGTACCGATTTGCACCATCTTTCCGTGCTTGCGTGCAGCTGCCACCATTTGGCGGCCTTCCCATATATTGTGCGACGCGGGTTTCTCGCAGTAGACGTGCTTCCCGGCCTGAAGCGCAGCGATTGTTATTAAGGCATGAGTGTGATTGGGGGTGGCAATCGAGACGGCATCGATGTCGTTGCGTTCAAGCAACTTACGATAGTCGACGTACGTTGGGATCTTCTTGCCAGATGCGTCGTTATACTCAGCGGCTTTGCTGTTGAGCACATGCTCATCAACGTCGCATAGCGCGACTATATGGTCTCCAAGCGCAGAGAGGTGCGTTGCGCCTTGAGCACGGAATCCAATCTGCGCAACGCGAATGCCATCCGTGGATGCGGCGCGCGCAGGCTGACGTAGGGTGACCGCGGCGGCCGTAGCGAGCGAACATTTCAGAAAATGACGTCGATGGAGGTTCATCGTGTTTTCTCTTGGATGACGATTGGTGGCGTTAGACAGTTATTAGACTCAGTCTTAGTCGGAGATTGACGCATCGATTCCAGCGACCGACAAGTCGGTGCTTTTAGCCGTCTCCCAGCAGGGTCGCGGCACTCGCATTCATGCCGCGAGAATATTCTGCTTTGACGAGAGCCATAAACAAGCATTCCAGACTCTGTACCACCGTCCGCGAACGCGCAGCGAACTTTCTGCTAACAACTACGCGATCGCAGCTCGCAGTTCGTTCACGTACTTCTCACATTCCTCGCGGGCATCGCCATCCGTTTCAAGTTCTAAAACGACGTAGCCGCGATAGTTCGCAGTCCTCAGCATGCGTGCCAAGCGACCTAGATCAGCTGGTTGAACATCTTGGCCTTCCGGCTTGATGAGAACCTTCACCTGGACGTTGATTGCATAGGGAGCCAGCTTCGCCAAATCGCCGTAAACGTCCGCGCTGTAGAAATTGCCCGTATCCATGTTGACGCCGAACCATGGGCTCTCCACCGCGCGTACGATCGTCAGCATTTCGTCCACGTTCGCAGTGATTCCGCCATGATTCTCTAACGCGAGAAAGACGCCATATTTCGCCGCGTGTCGGCAACACTCTTCGATTGCTGCCGCAGCCAGCTTGCTGGCTTCCGCGAACGACTGCCCAGGCTGAGCGGCGCCGGCGAAAATGCGGATCACCGGCGCGTCCATCATGTCGGCGTATTCGATCCAACGTTTGACGTGGGCAATCTCGCCGTCGCGACGTTCTCCAGGCGGTAGACAAAAGTCATTGCGAATAGCGGTTCCGGAAACGTCGAGCCCGCGTCGGAACGCATCGCCTTTCAACCGACGGAGGTACTCGCCATTCAGTTCCGCTGGAAAGTAGTACGAAGTCAATTCCGCGCCGTCCAATCCCAGTCGTTCGCATTCGTCGAGGAAGTCGAGCATGCTCATCTGAGGCGGATCGGCTTGGAGCAACTCGCGGTAGCTATAGGCCGCGAGGCTAAGCTTAAAGTGGTGGCCGGCAACTCGCGGAATCGGCTCCATCGCCACGGATGACGATGCGGCCAACGCGCTGGTGCCCGCGGCGGCGGTTAGCGAAGAGCGAATGAAATCTCGTCGGCCGAGGGAAGAGTATGGCATGATTTCGAATGGCAGTCGCCGATGAGGAATCGATTGCAGTGAAAGAACTTTTTTCCGAGCGAGAAAGGCCACAGTGGGTTGGCACACGCTCGCAAGCTGAGCGCAACGAATACTCTACGACATAATCTCGTCGACTACCCGAGCCTCTTCGACGCCGGTCAGCTTCACGTGGAGGCCTTGGTAGCGAAACGTGAGCGAGTGGTGATCGATGCCCAGCAAATGGAGCATCGTGGCATGCAGGTCGCGCACATGGACGATGTTTTCAGCAGCGTGGTAACCGAGTTCATCCGTCGCGCCGTAGCCGAAGCCGCTCTTCACGCCGCCGCCCGCCATCCACAGCGAGAAGCCTTTGATGTGGTGATCTCGGCCTGGTCCGCCGCCGCCGTGCTGCACCATGGGAGTGCGACCAAACTCGCCTCCCCAGATAACTAGCGTGTCATCCAGCATTCCGCGCTGCTTGAGATCGGTGATCAGTGCATAGGAAGCTTGATCCGTATGTTGTGCGCAGCGCTGGATGTCTCGCTCAAGTTCGCCGTGATGATCCCAGCCGCGATGATAGAGATGAATAAACCGCACGCCACGCTCGGCAAGCCTTCTGGCAAGGAGGCAATTGGACGCGAAGGAGCCGTCGCCAGGCGTCGCGCCGTACAGCTTCAGCACGTGCGCCGGTTCCGCTGAGACGTCCATTAAGTCGGGGACGGAGGTTTGCATGCGGTACGCGGTTTCATAGGCGGCGATGCGAGTCTCAGTTTCGGGATCCGCAAGGAGTGCGTTGCGATGACGATCGAGTTGGTGAATCGCGTCGACGCTCGCACGCTGCAGATGCGGCGGGACTCCTGGCGGGTTGCGCACATAGTGAACCGGGTCGCCGCTCGAATTGAACTCGACCCCCTGAAAACGGCTTGGCAGAAATCCCGAACTCCACTGTCGCGACGCAATCGGCTGGTCCGGCTCGCGCCCCCCGATGCTCGTCAGGACCACAAAGCCTGGCAAGTCTTCGTTCTCCGAGCCGAGGCCGTAGTTCACCCACGAACCCATCGACGGACGGCCGCTGATCGCCGTGCCGCAGTTCAAGAATGTGTGGGCCGGGTCGTGGTTAATTTGCTCGGTGACCATCGAGCGGACGACGCAAATATCGTCGGCCAATTTGTGGTGCCACGGCAGCAAATCGCTCATCCACTGACCGCTTTGGCCGCGCCGAGCAAACTTGAACATCGGACGATGGGCGACCAGTTGCTGCCCTTGCAATTGGGCTACTGGCTGGCCGGCTGTGTACGACTCCGGCATCGGCTGGCCGTGAAGTTCCTCGAGCTTCGGTTTGTAGTCGAACGTCTCCAAGTGCGAAGGGCCGCCAGCCATGCACAGAAATATCACGCGCTTCGCCCGAGCGGCGATCCGCGGCAAACCGACCAAGCCGTGATACCCGACCGGAGCGGCGGTGGCTCCCTTCGCTAACTCGCCGTTTAGTAACGTTGAGGCCGCGATCGAACCGAGTCCGACGCCGATTTGCGAGAGAAATGCGCGCCGCTGGATCTGGCGAATCAATTTGGATTGTGGAGACTCAAACACGTGCGTTCCAATTGCGGTAGGCTCTGTGAAACTTGCTAGTTGCGCGTAGTGACTTCGCTGAGATTAAGGATTGTCCGTGCCACGCACGACCACGCCGCCAGTTCTGCTCGATCAATCTCTTGTGGCACGGGCGCCAGGCCGACTGCGAGCAACTCGCTGGCCTGCTGTGGATGCTCGCGGTAGTAGTAATGACTCTCTTGGAGGAGCTGCGCGAAGACTAACTCTTCTTCAGAATCGGGCGCGCGCGACGCAGCCTCGGCAAACGCAAACCGAAGCCTTTCCTCGGTCGCATGACCTCCCTCGCGGATGATCCGGGCTGCAAACGCCCTCGCTGCCTCGTTAAACGTCGGATCATTGAGCAATACCAGCGCCGCCAACGGCGTGTTTGACCGAGGGCGGTGCGCTGTGCACTCCTCACGCGTCGGTGCGTCGAACGCCTTCAGCATCGGATGCAAATACTGCCGCTGCCAATGCGTGTAGAGCCCCCGGCGCCATTGCTGGTCGCTGCCACTCGGCTGATATTCGCGCACGGGGAAGTTCAAATGCTTGTAGTACCCCGCGGGCTGGTACGGTCGGGCGCTCGGGCCGCCGATCGTCGGCTCCAACAAGCCACTGACCGCAAGGGCCGTGTCACGGACCGATTCCGCTGGAAATCGGAATCGCGCCTGCCGCGCGAACAACTTATTCAGCGGATCGCGTTCACGCGCTTCCTCAGTGACCAAGGAACTCTGACGATAAGCGTGACTGGTGACGATTGTCCGCACAATGCGCTTAACGTCCCAGCCGCTCTCGATGAACTCAAGAGATAGCGCATCGAGCAGTTCCGGCTGATCGGGAGGCGAACCTTGGCCGCCAAAATCGTCCAGGGAGAGAGAAAGTCCGCGGTCAAAAAATAGATACCACAATCGGTTCGCCATGACTCGGGCCGTCAGGCCGCCGGCTCCCGAGTGAGCGTCGGTGAGCCAATTTGCCAGATCGAGCCGGGTCGCTCGCCGGCCGCCAACGTCGAGTTTCCCCAGAAACTCGGGAATGGCGGGCTCTACGATCTCGCCGCTTTCGTCAAGCCAGTTGCCGCGCGGCAGGACGCGCGTGACTCGCGGAGCGATCGCCGAAGAGACCATTGTGCGCGGCGCCTGCTTGCGGATCTCGGCAGCTTTGCCAAGCGCCTGGTCAATGTCCTTTTGCAGCGAGTTCGCGGCGTTCTCATCGCCTCCACTCTTCGCACGCTCTTGTCGCTCGGTTAACTCGCGAACCTCGCTCTCCAAACCCTCCACGACAGCTTGTTCGTGCTCGGTTAGTATCTCGAGCTCCGGTGCGCGAATGGTGGGCGACAGGTCGACGCCCTCGGTCAGATGCCGCGCTTCGTCCAGGTCGGCAAAGAATGCCGACATCGCGTAGAAGTCTTTCGTTGTGTACGGGTCGAATTTGTGGTCATGGCACTGGGCGCACCCAAGCGTCGCCCCCATCCATACCGCCGACAAATTGCGAACATGATCAGCCGCGTAGATCGCCAGATACTCCTTGGGCTGGACGCCTCCTTCGTGAGACGTCTGCAGCACGCGATTGTAGCCGCTCGCTATTCGTTGCTGCGTCGTCGGCGATGGTAGCAGGTCGCCTGCGAGTTGCTCGCGCGTGAATTGATCAAACGGTCGGTTCTCGTTAAACGACTGGATGACGTAATCGCGATAGGGCCATATGTGATGCTCTTGGTCGCCATGATAGCCAACGGTATCAGCGTACCGAACTAAATCGAGCCAATAGACCGCCATTCGCTCGCCGAAGTGCGGCGATTGGAGAAGTCGGTCGACGAGTCGCTCATAAGCGTCGGGCGAAACGTCGGACAAAAAATCTTCGACTTGTGCAGGCGTCGGCGGCAGTCCGAGCAAATCGATGTAAATCCGCCGCACCAACGTCGTCTTGTCGGCGTCGGGCGATGGCGACAGTCCTTCCGACTCGATCTTCGCCAGGATGAAATAATCGACCCAGTTGCGCGGCCATGATTCGTTTTGCGGATTTGGCCGCTCGCGGTGCGCCGGCGGCACATAGGACCAAGACAACTGCCAGGGGGCCCCCTGATCAATCCAGCGAGTTAGTAGGTCAATCTGTCGCGGCGAGAGCGGCTTGCCATGCTCAGCCGGCGGCATGCGGTCGTCATCGCTGACGCTCGTGACCCGCGTGATTAATTCGCTTTCGGCGCTGTCGCCCGCCGCAATCGCCGCGTAACCGCCGCGGTCGGCTTTCGCCGAGCTCTCCCGGTCGAGACGAAGATCCGCCTCGCGAGATCCGGCGTCGGGCCCATGACAGGCGAAGCACTTATCCGACAGTATCGGGCGAATGTCGCGATTGAATTCGATCTCCTCCGCGAAGCTGCCGGAACTACAGTTCAACGCTAGCGCGGCAATTGCCACACAATTCCATCGCATCAACGCGGCGAAATGCGCAGTGACGCAGAATTGAGTCGGCGACTTGACTGACGTCAGTCTCGATTGAATCACTTCCTCAGACCCCATTCTTAGTTCGCCTGCTCTCCGTCATCCTCGCGCGAGCGCTACTTTTGAACCTTGCCGGCCAATTCTTCGATGGCGGCTTCACCGACGGCTCGGTCGTACAAACGGACCTCGCGGATTTTGCCGTTAAAGTGCGCCTGAGATCCGAAGCCGATTCTAAGCGGCGCGTCGCTGGCGGCGGAAATTGGCGTCGTCGCCGTCGAGTTCTCCGCAACGAGCTTGCCGTCAACGTAAAGCTTGAGCGAGTCTCCGCTTCGCACCGCGGCGACGTGTCGCCAGCCCGAGGCCAAATTGCGATCGAAGCTCACGCCCGGGCCTGTCTCGTAACAAAACACCTTTCCGCGAGGGTCGTTCGGGCGCGGTTGTTCAATCAAGGCGCGGTAGCAGGTCGCCGTGCTGCAAAACATCTTCCCCTGGAATAGTCGCATGCTCGATGCGCGCGACCAATCTTCGACATCCTCTTTTGCGTCATAGTCTTTAGGATCAAATAGCCGTCCGAGCGAAGTCCATTGATCCACCCCATCGAAGCGAAAAACTTCAGCGCGGGGAATCGAACCGCCGTACAGGCTGCCGTTGTAGACCAGCAACTGAACGACCTCGGTGGCGTCGCCGAGGCGGCCCATATCGACCCACTGACCTTCGCGTCGTACGGCTACCTTCCCCAGCGGCCACGTGCCGACATACAACTCGCCGTTGAAGACGCCTTGGGCGTGCAGCTGATTGCACAAATCCAAAGCGCCGTACGGATTATGTAAATTCTTCCAAACGCTTCCGTCATAATCGAAGACCTCGCCATTGGGGAACGCCGCGAACAACTGACCGTCATTAACAGAGGTTGTGTGAGGCCGGCCGAAGTCTCCGCACTGCGTCCACTTGTTTCCTTCTTCAAGGACGTAGACGCCGCCATGCGTTCCGTAGGTATCGATAGCGCAGGCGTAGAGTCGTCCGCGATAAGACGCGAGTGAGTTGATTCGATAATGCTTGCCGGGTTGCCCGACGTCTTCCCAGGACTTGCCCCCTCGGTAGCGGTAGACTCTGCCATAGTCGCCCGTGTTTGCTTTAGAACCGCTGTGCGGGCCCGCGGTTCCTGCGTAGAGGGCGCCGTCGTGCACGATCATCGCATAAACGCCGCGAGTTTTTCCTTCGCCCACGCGCCCGCAGTCTTCCCACCGCTGGCCGCCGGCGTACCGAAATACATGGGCCCAGTCCTTTTCGTCTGGTGCATCGGAAGTGCCGGCGTAGAGACTGCCGTCGAAAACCGTTAGAGCGTCGCTTGAGTAGGCGACGCCGCCAGGTCGCCCGCAGTCGATCCACTCGCCCTTGCAGTTGTCGTCGATCCCGAAGAAAAGTTGCCTAACGTCGCTTTGCGAGTTGTAGCCCGACGTATTGCTGGCGAACGTCAAGCTAAAGCCGCGCCGCTCTTTCAAATCGAATTTGCTGACAATATCGCCGACAACGTCATCCACGCCATCTTCAGTCCGTACTTCAATTTCAGCCGCGACGGTGAAGTCGCCTTTCCCGAGGTCGAGCGACGGCGTGGACGCTACCTCGACGTACGCCCCTCGACCGTCGAACGCGGAAGTCTCAAGATCAACGCCGTGATTCTTGCCGTGGCGACCATGGCCGGAGTGATCTTGGCAATCGCCTTGCAGCGTCCAGTACCCAACGAGACCTTCCTTCGCAGCGTCCTCGTGAGCGTTGCAAGAAGCGATCCAAATCAAACTCGATATGAGGCAGAAGCCGCTAAGTAACCGCATCGTCGTTCCTCGTTACTTCTTCAGTGGTACGTCTAACGTCAATTCAACGACGGTCGCCGAGGCATCAACGTCGAATTCAATAGGTTGATAGTCGCGTGGAATATGGTTTAGGCGTTCGAACGAGCCAGGATCTTTGTTGGACGGCTCGCCCTTCCAGCAACTGATAATTGCTCGGTAGCGCCCCGGAAGCAGGCCGTCGCCGGGAGCGAACGATGTTGCTTCGAACTCGCCGTCAGCTTGAAACTCAGCGGATCCCGGCCTTCGTGGCGTGTTCGCCCCGGCCTGCACCGGCGAGAAGGCGATCGCTCCTCCCGCCGGACAAGGGCCCCCGGCGAAGGTCACCTTCCCTCTAACGGGGATGGTTTGATGGTCCTTCGTTTCACACCCCGGCAGCATCATGAACGCAACGCAACAAGCGAGTGCGGCGCCAACCTTCTGCCGAGATGCATCCAACGCGCAGCGCATTGCGATTCCGTTTCAAAATTCCCCTGAAGTCGCCGCGTCGTCACTAGCGCGAGACCCCAGCTTGTTGTAAGCGAGGTAGTCAATCGATTCGGAGAGAAAACGTACGCTCGCATCGCCCATCACTACGCCAATCGTGGCCGGGTGAGAACTTTTGAAGCCAGTCGATTTGGAAAAATTGACGGCCAAGTCAGACTTAACCATCCACGAGTTCAAAGGGATGTGGGTCGATGAAACGGGGAAGTTGTCGCAGAATACGCAATTCCAAGCCCAATGAGACGGGATGGTCTCGCCCGCCATAATTGTGTTCGAGAGTCCGTCTGTTACAGTGCGAAACTTCATGCCTTCGTGACGCCGGCAGATCATTCCGGCGCAACTGTCAGTGCTGCCTGCCGGGTGAATCGCTGAGCAAGGCAGCAGCGTTTTTCCGTCTAGTCCGATCGTGCCAAATGAGCACCCCTGACAGGTATACGGGTAGGTACTCGAGCTTGGCGTATCGAACTCGCAGATGTCCGGAATTGTCGGCCCCATTGACCCCGTGTACCACAGGCCTTGAGCCGTGATGGGGTTGTGCGAACCCGCGCCCTGGCGTCTGTTCCGCAGGATAGGCTGAGCCGCGTCCTCATCGCTCGGACAGACGAGCGAGGGTATTGTTAGACTTGCCGCCAACTCCAAGTTGGGCGACTGATCAGAATACTTCTTAAAGTCGTACCGCGTGAACAGGGCCGTCTGCTCCAGATAAGGAGCGATCGCAACCACCCACGTACCCTTCGGCTCGGTTCGATCGTAACCCGCTCCGGCTGGCAAAGCCCCCTTGCCGCTCTCGTAGTTATGCAACGCAATGCCAACTTGCTTAAGATTGTTGGTGCATTGCGATCGACGCGCCGCTTCGCGCGCGGCTTGCACCGCGGGCAACAATAACGCGACCAGCACGCCGATAATTGCGATTACCACTAGCAATTCGACTAGCGTAAATGCATCGGATCGGCGTCGGCGTGCGCCACGATTTTTGGTGTGTCTCTTCATCGACATCAGTTCGCGCCTTCCAGTTACAACAGGCACTGTTTACTTTTCTGCTGCGAGCCTTCTATCGAACTGCGCTTGCCTAGTGGCGCGAGCTAAGTAGACCTCTGCGTGAAGCAAACAGGAGTACCCCAACGCCCACTAACGCAAAAGCCGATGGCTCCGGCACTGCAACAGTTGGCGACGGCGAGCTGAAGTCCTTCTGCCAAACCAGGAAGTCGTTGCCGTCGACGTCTTGATCGCCGTCAGCATCGCCGGTAGCGGTGGTTGCACCGGACGCGGTCCCAAAGTGAGCTTTCCAAATGGTCAGATCTGCCTGGCTCACCAATCCGTCTCCATTGAAGTCTCCCGCGATCGCTGGGTTGACTTCGCTCAGTTCGAAGCCATTCAGACGCGTGCCGCCGTAGTTCGCCGTGCTGGCCCCATGAATGGTCAGTGTGCTGGTCGTTGAGCTGACAATGATTGTCGTGGAGTAGTCGTTAAGCGACGCTGGCAAGGGCGTGGCAAATTGCGTCACCGAACCTGAAGTCCCTGAAGTACTGGAATTCGCCGCGGGACCGAACTGCGTCGGCGTCGAGTAAACGGTATTGTCTGCGTTATACGACCATACTTTTACCGCATATTGCTTATTTGGCACGACGCCATCGATCGTTAGGGTGAGGCCGCTGCCGTCGTTGAGATCAAGATTGTTGACAAGAGCGTCACCAAACAGTCCACGGATGCTTTCGTCAATCGCGGCGGCTCCGGAGTTTTGCTCGAACCCGACGCGCGAGTAGTCGGTGTCGTGATATGGGTCGCCTGAAACGGTCACGGTATACGAACCGAACGTGTTCGTTAGAGAAGGCGCCGGCGAATTTGCGCCTAGCGGAAAGTTACCGGACATTCCGTTGAAGCCTGGTTGGACCGGACTTGGCGGCGGTACGGGGACGCCTAAGTCAACCGACAGCACATCGGTCGAGCCGTCAGTGAGGCGAAATCCATTCAGGCGTGTGCCGCCTGAACCTGAAACGGTGCTCCCAAGCACATCGAGCACGCTCGTCGTCGACGAGACTTGGATGGTAGTGCTATAGTCTGCAAGCGTTGTGGGCGTAGGATCGGCAAAGTTAGTTATGAAGCTGCTGCCCCCGCTCGTATTAGAACCCGTCGGTCCCCAAACAGTATCAGTAGGACTGAAGAACTGATCTCCGTCGTACGACCAAAGCGTCAAGCTGTAGTCATGGTTGGGAATTACGTTCCCAATTGAGAGGGACACTCCCTCGCCTGGTAAGTCGCTGTTGTTGTAGTAATAGTCGCGATACAAGCCTCGCACTGACTGATCAATGGCCCCCGAGTGGCCACTCGACGCAGTTCCAAAGCCTTGGCCGGCAAGATTGACGGTGTACCCCCCGAGCGTGGCGCTGGCCGTTGCTTGGCTGGCATTACCCGCCACCTCCAAAAAGCCGGTCTGCGGCAAGATTCCCGCCGTACCGAAGTCGACCGCCAGCAAAGGCGCCGCCGTCCCTGAATTGGCGCTGAACGCCGTCGCCGTCAGGGCCAGAAGAAACGATCCCAATCGCCGCTCAGTTCTCACAGTGGTTTTCATGATTGCATCCTTTGGCGGCCAGCGGCCCGTTGATGACGTCGCCTACATTCGATTCAAAGTTTGATGCCAGGAGTCCGTCTCGTGACGACTAGCAGTGGATTGCAACTGCCGCTCGATTTGCAGCTACTATGCATCGCGCCGCTCCCACTCACTGGCCTGGCATCCAAGCTAGCGAGCGCGATTCGCGAGATTCGGGAAATGGCAGTTCAGCGTTATTGCGTATTCGGCTGAATAGGCTCTGCACTAGGTCGAGACAATCGGACGTGACTTTCGATTTCCGCGCCATCTAGTGCGCGGCCGTAGAGCGCGACTTCGTCTAACTCGCCGCCGAAGAGTCGCGAGGTTACTTCATCTCTCAATTGCGGGCTTTCAGGAAACAACTGGCCCATCAAAACTCGCAGTCCGGATGCGAGGCCGCCAGCGGCCGCCTCCGTTTGGACCAATTCACCGTCGACGTACAGCGTCATCGTCGCGGCGTCCTTCACCGCCACGATATGTTGCCACCGTCGCACTGCATAAGGCGCTGGAGAGAAGCATTCTGCGTCGAAGTTCTTTCTCACTTCGTGAATGAAACGGATTCGGCCGGGAGTCGAATCCGTAGACCGATATGGACTCGTGAATCCAGTCACTGGCCCGCATAGCTCAAGCGCCATGCGGTGCGTTCCTAGCGGCGATTGAGAGGGTATCCAATCAATCAGGCCGAACAACGTACCGTGGTGGTAATACGTCGGCTTTGCCCACAATTCAAGAGAGTAGGCCTCTTGCAAGTCATCTTTTAGCGAGTCGTCGCTGATGAGATACCCCGGGCCGCCGGCGACGCCGAATTCGACGCTTCCCCCTTCCGATCCAGCTCGCCAGCGGACTGCATCGCCCACCATCCGCAAGTGCAGTCGTTCGCTCACCTCGTTGTGCATGACGCCGCCAGCGTTGCGTTCGAATCTCCAGTACGCGATTGGATCTGCTTCAATGACTGCATCGACGTAGGCTTGCGGAATCGTCAATTGGCTTTCGGCAATTGCCTTCGGCGTCACGAACCAGCTTTCATGGGCCTGGTCGCGATTGATGTCCACCGCCCCGCCCGACTTCGCGTTCACCCGCAGCGAGCTTCCGGACACTACGGTGAGCTCATCGGCGACTTGGTCTAGACCCATCGTCCATAGCTTGAGCGTCGCGGAACCTGAAAAAACATGGAGCTCGACCTCGTTGGCCGCCGCCATCACTCCAATCGACGTATTGCCGGAAACAATAATTCGCCCGAGCGGAGTATCGAGCGCGAACTGGTCGTGGTCGCCTTGGAAGACGCCTATAATCTTTCCGTAGAATAAGTTCGGCATTCCCGTATTGGTAAACGTCAAAGCCAAGGGGCCTTCCAGTTGGAGAGACGTAATTTCTCCACTTGACGTTGATGTGTGAACTTCAGCGATCCCCTCCAGTAGGTGAAGAGATTCACCGGGACGCAGCATACTCCCGCGTTCGGGAATCGCCGAATTTGGGCCGAGATCCCAGCGACAATTGGAAGCGCGGACCAACGTCGTCGTGTAAGCATGCTTCAACGTCTCGCCGTCTGGAATGCTTTCATCGCTTATCTGAATGGGCGTCGACGTTCGATGCGAGGCTATCTGCCAAGTCACGACGCTGCTCACTGTCATCGCGATAAAGAGCAGTGCAGCGAGCAGGCCTGTCGAATTCCAAGCAGCTGCAACCCATCGTTCTCCCAGTGGCGCGGTCGGCGTAGCATTGCGAGAAGGGACGTCGCTGAGAGCTTTCGCACTGACGACTAAGCCAGCTTCGATGGCGGCGTATTCCCAGTACGCCTTTCGCGCATCCGAATGCGTCGACAAACACGCGTCTAGCTCTGCGAGCTCTGCGTCGACCAACGCTCCGCTGAAGTAATTCGAGATAAGTTGTTCGATGCGCGTAGCATCGTAAGGCGGACTAGATTCGCGAGAATTCAAGTAACTCCCTCCCCTCTTGAATACTGCGACAACGATCTCCGTACGCAGTCTCGCAAAAGGCTTCGAATGCGCGTCAGCGTTCTGTAAATGCGGCTGGGAGGAGCTCCAGTTTCGACGGCAATCTCCTCGGCTCTGGCGCCCCGTCCATAGAACGCTGCGACGACTGCGCGATCATACTCCCCCAATCGCATCAGGCAGCCGGCCAATGCGTCGCGGCGATCCTGAGCGAAGGTAGCCTCTTGAGGCCAGTCGACTGCGAGTTCTTGGATTGTCGTGTCACTAAACCAGAGACGCGACTTGGCTGATCTAGACCTGAAGTTACGAAGTTCAAGGATGGCAAATCCGAATGCCCAGGCGTTGAAGTCTTGATCTCGCTTGTATTGGCTCCGCTTCCGCCACAGCGCCAAATTTACTTCTTGCAGCACGTCGTCTGCATCTCCCCGGCACGGCGTCAACCCGACGACGTAAACTTGCAGCGCCGGCTGACACAGCGTGAGTTTGGTGACGAAATCTTCGTCGGCTCCTTCAGGATCACCTAAATCTTGGGTCATGAGGCCGAACGCTTGTGAACATCGTGCCGAGGCGACTGTGTGATCTACCTATACTCAAGGCGAGCGTGGCTTTTTATCCTTCGAAATTTCGAAAATCTCCGAAAATTCTTGGTTCCGGATGATGGAGAGCTTATCAGCGTTGTCGCGACCATTCGAAGTTACGTTACATAAACGTAAGCTGCCGCGCGCTTGCCCGAGAGTCTGAAATCGATCGCCGAAGATAAGCTGATAAACTTCGATTCTGCCGTGCTGAAGTGCGCTTAGCTGCCGCCATCAATTGCCACAAGGTTTGTCGTCTCTTGTGGAACGAGCGGAGCCATCTACTTGCTGAGGTTAAAGCTGCTGCGTGGGCGCCCAGCTGATGCTGGCCGCCCACGCGAGCAGTCCCCAAACCATCCGGACCGCCGGTCTTCGCTCACACGCGACCGCCCGAGTTGTCTTCCTTTGTTTACTATCTCAGCTCGTAGTTCTCTGCTATTTCAGAGTCATTCTGTCGAATGCAGCGCGCTGGTTCGCTAACGCGGCAATGCGATCCTTTGGCAGATCGTTGCCCTCGATGAGGAACCACCCCTCATACTCGGCGTCTAAGAGCTGACGGAACAGGTCGGCGTAGGGGTAGTTCGACCCCTCCAGTTCTCGCCCATGGACTGTGGCCCCCAGACGATTGCGAACCATCGCAAAGTTGTCGATAAGCCCTGCTCCCTCCAAATCTTGCGGATTCGAATTCCAGCAAACGCTGACGTTCGGGCAATCGGCTACCTCCATGATCGAAGCAATGATGGGCAGAGGCGCGCATTGCCCGTGCACCTCAAGCCGAAGCTGCTGCCCCAGATCCGATGCATAGGAGCCGACCTCGTTGAGGGCGCGGCCAATTTGTTCAATCGTCTGCTGATGAGGAACGCCCTCGGGAAGGTCGTTCGGCTTCACTTTGACGCCGCTGGCGCCGACGTCGTGGCTGAGTTTGACAAACTCCTTGGCGCGCTCAATTGACGCTTTCAGCGATGCAGGATCGACGTCGTGAAAATCCTCGTTGCTCCCCAATCCCACAAGCGTGATCGAGCTATCGGCGAAACGACTCTTCACTTCACGGCGCGCGGCGTCCGATAGCGTCGGCTCCACTCCGTGCGCGTGTTGCGTGCGAAGTTCAACTCCTTCAGCGCCCGCTTTTTCACAGTTCGCCAGCAACGTTGGTAAGTCCCAATCATGGCCCCACATGTAAGTGACGAGCCCGAATCGTATTGCCGCCGCACTCGACTGCGAATTCAGTCCGGCTGCGAAAGCGCTCATCGGATTAGAATCCACGCGCCACCCGAAGGCTGCGACGCCCATGGTGGCGCCGATGGTAGTGCGGAGTAGTTCTCTCCGGTTAAGCATGTTCACCCACCTTATGGCAATGTGGTAACTGCGCTGCGCGAACGGTCGGTTGGCCCGCCGTGACAGGCGGCATCGACTCCGGTGAAGATCAAATCAAGTTGACGATCCCGTGCGACGCCTGCGCGCTTGAGGCTAAACAGGGGCGCTGCTCTTGCCGTTAAGGTTTGCGACGCCCCTTATAATCAAACCGGGATTCGTTTTTTGTCATTGGAAATTTGAAAAATCTGGAAAAACGCGAGGCCTAGTTGTTTCGGGATGCCATTCGATCGGTACTCGGGCGACGAGAGGTGTCAGTTGCGGCTGGTTTCCTCAAAGCGAAGCAATACGCGTCAAACGTAGTACCGTCGCATAAGAAAAATAGAACTTTTCAAAAAAATCGTGTAACGCTTTCGCAACTTTATGAAAGTTAATTTACGAGCATCATTCCACCACCTCGTCCCGCAGTCATCGCATGCACTCACAAGGCTCCGAACAGTTGGCGCGGCTGTGGACGGAATCCCAGCCAGTGGTTGGCGCGTACATTCATTCGCTGGTGCCGAATTTCCACCAAGCTGAAGACGTTCTGCAGCAAGTAGCAGTCATGCTGGTTCGCGAGTTTGATAAATACGATGCATCGCGTCCCTTCCTGCCATGGGCGCTGGGCATTGCGAGAAATCTAGCCATGGCTTCGCGTCGCACTGCGGCTCGAAGCGTGGAGTGTTGTCTCAGCGATGACTTGGTCGGACGGATTCAAGTCGCGTTCCAAGAGCAGGGCGACAGTTGGGCCGGCGTGCGGCAGGCACTGCGGATGTGCATGAAAAAGCAACCGCAGAAAGTCGTCGAAGTGTTGAAGTTACGGTATGCGTACGACCTCAAGTATGGCGACGTCGCCAAGCGGATGGGCATCACCGACGGAGCTGCCCGGGTCATGTTGCATCGAGCGCGCGAAGTTTTACGTCGCTGCATTCAACAGCATGCTGGAGGTACGACGAAGTGGTAGTAAACTTCGAAATGCTGATTGACCGCTACATGGACGGCGACCTGGATGCTCAGGGAAGCAACGATTTGAATGCGTGGCTAGCCGCCGACGAAGTGAATGTGCGCATGTTCGTTCGCCGTGCATTTGTGCACTGGCAGCTACGAGAGAATCTGGTTGCTGAGAACACGGCGCTCGCGCTGAGCGAGGTCGAGCCGAGCCAAGAGTCGCTGGCGTCTGCTATGTTTGGCGGGACCGCAGACGCTTCCGGCGGTTTCCGGCGATGGATGGCGCATCCAGCAGCGCTGTTGGCGGCCACAATCGCGGGCGTATTGGTTGGAGGCGTTTCCGCGTGGCAGGTGGCGACGCGGTCGGTCACGACCTTGCCTGTCGCTCGTGCGCCCGTTCAGGATTCGCTTGCACCGCGCGATTTGTACGTTGCCGAGCTAGTGAACGTCACCAATTGCCGTTGGGATACCGCCCGAAGCACCGCAGATTTGCGGACCGGCAGCACGCTACGCGCCGGCGAGTCGCTTCATCTCTTGGAAGGCGTGGCGCAAATTCGGACAGGCCTAAGCGATAATTCGCCTACAGTGCAACTTGAAGGTCCCGCAGCAATCTCGCTCGCAAGCGACGGGCCCCCTGCACTTCTTTACGGAAAGCTTACCGTCTCGTTGCCCGCGCACGCGACGCGTTTCGATTTCACAACGCCGCTCGGATGCGTCCACGTCTCTAGCGACTCGTCGGTCGGGGTGATGAGTTCGCCGAATAGCGTCGAATTGCACGTCTTCCGAGGCGCAGCAACGCTAGAGCCAGGTTTGCTAGGCGCTGCAGAAACCCAAGAGATTAGCGTCGACAGCGGCGCCTCAATGAGAGCCACGACTTCGGCGCACGGCGTCATCTCGACGGTGCACGGGAAAGCGCACGAAAGCTGGTTCGTAACGCCAGCGGCGCTGACGGAAAGCCAACTTCCTATTTCCGAGAAGTACGTCGATGCCGTCTACAACGCGAACCCTGTCGCGTATTGGCGGTTCGAGAGCGACGAGGGCGGCGTCGTTCGTAATCAGATGTCAGACCGGCTGCATTGCCGTCTGGTGGGCGACGCAGTGCGTCTTCGACCTAACTCTCAGAACGGCACTGCGGAATTCGGGCTGACGGCCGGACCTGGATACTTACTCTCGGACGATCTAATTGATCTTCCGGACGATAGCTACACGCTGGAAGCGTGGATGAAGCCGACTTACTACCACCATGGCACCATGTTTTCGCTGATCGATTGGAAGCCGTCGGAATCGCCGCTTGGCTCTCACCGTCTTGAGGTCGAATTGGTGGGCCCGGTTTCCGGCTTTCCTCAGGCGTTTCGACCAACGGAGTTTAACCCCGGCCGCATTCGCTACATCCATCAGAACTCAGAGGCCTTTTCGGCGACTCCATACATCGTGCGAAAGTGGCAGCATCTGGCTACGGTGAAAAATGGCGCCGAGATGAAGATCTATCTCGACGGAAAGCTCGTTGCTTCAAACAGGGACGAGCGACCCGTTGGCCCTCAACTTCGCGTGCTCATGGGTCAACTCTTTCCGCAGAGCCCTCACATCGAAGACGAAGTTACCTCTCGTTTGTACGTAGGGCAGCTTGACGAGGTGGCGCTATACGATCGCGCGTTAAGCGAAGAGGAGCTGCGTCGGCACGTTCAATTGGCCAAGCCAATGCTTCCTGCCGTCGACCCTGACGGGATCAACCGCGATGAGACGCTGTGAAGTTCCAACTGCATTCAATGAAGGAGGACAAATATGAAGTGAGAACGCATGCGATGGGCGGCAATGAAAGGAATAGTTGTAGGGGCAAACAGAGCAGCTTCCGTCTGATCAAACCGGATTCACTGAGGATGGCAAGCCTCGGCGCTGGTTAGGTATGTGTTTGGAATGCCGTTAACGCACCGCACGCGCGGATTGCGATAAGCGGTGCAGTACGAGCGAATCAGCTCGATTGACCGTATTTCTGCCATTCCACGTTTTACGTGTGTATTAAGCGTGGGGCTCGCACGGGCAGTCTTGAGAATCACCCGCTGTCGAACGCTCGACGATGTCCCGCTCAAATTTTGTTCAATCCGCCCCAATGACTGTTGGGCGCAACTTCTGAGGAGAACGATTCCATGATGCTCAACGCCGTGAAGGCCGCACTCGCACTCACGTTACTTCTGCTGTTCGACTCCGCCGCACATGCCGCACCGTTATTGGCCGTCGACTTCGCCAGGGACTACGAGAGCGGCGTGCAGAGCGGCTTCTCGGAGCTGACCGGCGAAACCAGTCAAACCGCCGCGACCGGGACCTTCGGCGCCTACACGGTGAATTTGACGGGGCAAGGGTTCGCTGACTCGAACTTCGGCAGCGCCGTCACGCCGGCCGTTCGCCCCCTTTTCCGTGACTACTACTACAATAACTCTGACATCAATGGCGAGGGCGTTACGCTTTCAATCACTGGCGTCACGCCCAATCATCCCTACACGCTCCAGCTTTGGTCTTACGACGCCGACCAATCGTTCAGCTCAACCGAAACGACTTGGGCGCCTTACTTGGATAGTTCAGGCACGAACGGGAGCATTACGAATTTTGCGACCCCTCGACCCGCGACGCTCAACGACCGCAGCGCCACTATTTCCGTTTCGTCGACGACAGGAACGCTCGACATCTTTGGCACGACGGCTTCAGGGTTCGGCGGTACGCGGCTCAACGGCTTTCGTCTCAACGACGGTGCTGCCGACGTCGTTTCCGTCGACTTTGGCCGACCGTTAAAGCAACCGTACCCGGTGCAAACTGGCTACACCGCGATGCGAGGGCTCGCGATTCAAGGGTCGGCGACGCAAACCATCGGTCAATACACGTTGACCGTCGAGGGCCAGGGATTTGAAGACACTTCAGATGGCAACGCAAACGCCATTGATGCAAGTATCCGCGATCTCTACCGAGGAGTTTACTACAATAACAGCGACGTTAATGGACAAGGAATTCACCTCACGATCGCTGGCGTCACGCCGAACACTGACTACGACGTCAAAGTATGGTCATACGATCCCGCGCAGTCTTTTAGCTCGACGCCGACTTTGTGGAGCCCGATGGGCAACACCACAGGCGGCACGGGTAACATCACCAACTTCGCCTTCCCTCGCCCCGCTACGATCAATGACTATAGCGCCGTCATTCGCGTTCGCTCCACGTCTAACGTACTAGAGCTATTTGGCACGACGACGGCGGGCTTCGGCGGAACACGCCTGAACGCGGTGGAGTTGAACGCAGTTAGCACCGCGACTCCCGGCGACTTCAACAGCGACGGCAGCGTAAATAACGCCGACCTTGTGATTTGGAGGAGCAACTTCGGGACGGGCAATGCCCTCGCGACAGGAGACGCCGATGGCGATCAAGACGTCGATGGCGCCGATTTTTTGATTTGGCAACGTAATTTCAGCCAAGCCGGAGCGGTGCAAAGCGTTCCCGAACCCAGCGTGCTTGCACTGGGAATCGTCGGGATGACCTTATCGCTTTGTGCAACTCGCCGGAGTCGCCTTGCTTGAACGCGAGGCGGCGTCTTCTGCGACTACCGTACCACGGCGCTCCATAAAACTTACGTTGCCTTAGGCAGTTAGGGATGTCACATGATTCGTCGTCCGCTTAGCCGCTGGTGCGCATTGAAACGCCGCGCATTAACGTCGCAGCGCGGTTTCACGCTCGTAGAACTGCTCGTGGTTATCGCAATCATCGGTACGCTCGTTGCCTTGCTTTTGCCTGCAGTGCAAGCAGCTCGCGAAGCGTCGCGACGCATGGCGTGCATGAACAACATTCGGCAAGTGGGCATTGCGTTATTGAATTACCACGACGCGACGACGCGCTTCCCGCATGGGTCGTACAACTACATCGACATCCATACATCGACGCCGTCGCCGTACGACGGCGCGCAGAATCGCCGTTGCTGGATGCAAGACGTCTTGCCCTACATGGAACAGCAAGCACTGTACGCGCGTTTCAGCGCCTTCATGAAGACGCACAACTTTGCCTACGACTTTCCCGAATGCAGCACGCCAATTTCAATGCTGATGTGCCCCTCTGATCCGGCGAACCCCAAGACGCAAACGTTCTCGTTCTCCTCGGCCGGCGTCACTGGGCCGCCGGCGTCGTTGGACGGGATGGGAGCCAGTCAGGGGTTCTCCGGGAACTACGTAACATGCTCGGGCAGCACCTATTTCAATCCGGGGCCAGCTCTGCCGAACAAGCCCGCGTACAAGAACAGCGCAGATCTTGACGGGCTGTTTTTCGCGGTATCGAAAATTCGGATGAAAGATGTGTTAGACGGAAGTTCGAACACCGCGATGTTGGGGGAGCTGATTCTCTCCCCGGACAGCGGCGACGACGATATGCGCGGGCGTTACTACAACTCCTGCGGCGGCGTCGTTAATTTCACTACCCTCTACCCTCCCAACACCTCGACGGCTGATCGTACGAACTGGTTGTCTCAGAACGCCGTCCCGGAAGCGCCAGCGTTCCCTTGCTCTCGCTGCTTTCAGCAAGACGCTTACCTATCTACGCGAAGCTACCATCAGGGCGGAGCGAGCATGGTAAATGCGGATGGTTCGGTTCATTTTGTGGCCGACGGCATCGATCCTCGAGTCTATCAAGGGTTTGGCAGCCGCAATGGCAGCCCGGATCCGAACGCCACCGAAGTCGGAGGCTCGCTATGAGCACGGCTGCCTGTTGTAAAGTTCCCTTCGCCCTGCTGCTCGTCTGGGCCGTCGGTTGCTCGCAGCCTGAGTTCTTGGAAGTTTCAGGAACGGTGAACTGGCAAGGGAATCCCGTTGAGGTTGGTGAAATCATCTTTCATCCGACAGACCCCTCAGTGAGCGCTGCCGCAGGGAGAATTCGCGGCGGCGCGTTCAAGTTTTTGAGTAAGTGCGGCAAGATGAGAGTCGACATTCAGGCGGTCCGAAAAACAGGCAAACGCGACCCCATCGAAGGGTTTGAAATTACCGAGCTGTACATTCCCGAAAAGTTCAATGCTCGCTCGGAGCTGGAGATCGAAGTGACTCGCGACGCGGAGAATCACTTCACCTTCGATCTCACTGACGGCTGACCGCTCGCGAGTCTTCTGTTTACATCCTCACCTGCGGCTTTGAATAAATTATGGAACCAATCCGAAAATATGCGCGCATTTTTTTCCTGACGCTCTGCGTGCAAATAGCGAGCGCGTACGGCGTCGACGACGTCGGCCTTGTAGGTTACTGGAAAATTGCGGGCGATTGCCGCGACTATTCAGGCGGCGAGCATCATGGAACTAACCACGGCGTTCACCTTTCGGAAAGCCTTTTCGACGGGAACGAGGCCTACATCGAAATTCCCGATGCGCCAGCGATGCAGTTCGGGAAGAGGGATTTCTCGATCAGTGCGGACGTCTACACCGATGCGGCGCTCACCGACGTCATCGGAGACATTGTCACTAAGTTCGACGGATCGGCGCGCCGTGGCCTCAACCTGACGGTGTCCGAAAGCAATCCTGGCTACAATTCGCAAGCAGATACGCGGAACGTCTTCTTCGGCGTCGACGACGGTACGACGGGACAGTGGCAAGACTGTGGACGACCCGGCGGAGGCGCAACTCACATCAGCGACGCACTGACGGTATTCGACGGCCATCTTTACGCTGGAACGACGGACGGCGAAAAGGAGTCCGATTGGGCGCACGTTTACCGTTACGATGGAAACAAGAAGTGGATTGATTGCGGTCGATTGGGCGACGGCAAGACGCGCGGCGTCTACGCCATGATCGTTCACGACGGCGAGTTGTACGCCGCAACGACTTCCAGTCATGGCCAGCAACCGCCGGAGATGGATGCAGGACGCGTGTACCGCTATCGGGGCGAGAAGAATTGGGAAGACCTCGGAGCGCCAGGTAAGAACTGCCGCGTCAACGCTCTCGCTACGTTCAACGGCAAGCTCTACGCCGCCGCGTTCAATATCAATTACACGAGCAAAGCTGAACCAGGACACTGCTACGTCTATGAGGGCGGCAAGACATGGCGTGAGTGTGGCGAATTCAATGGCTGGCCCCACTCGCTCGCCGTGAACGACGGCCGTCTTTACGCCGCCTACCCACAGGGAGAGGTGTACGAATACGACGGAACGTCGTGGCGCAATCTCGGCAACCCCCATCGCACGCACGAAGCGTGCAACCAAATCCACTCACTAGGCGTGTATCGCGGAGAGCTATACGAAGGCAGCTGGCCTCAAGGAAGAGTCGCCGTCTGGCGCAATGGCCAGTGGATCGATCTCGGGCAACTCGGCGATTCTACGGAGGTGATCGGTCTCACCGTATACAACGGCTGCTTCTACGCGGGGACAATCCCTCGCGCTGAGGTGTTCCGCTTTGATCCTGGCGACAAATGGACGTCGGTTGGGCGTCTGTACGACCCGCCTGAATTCGAACCGGCGCCGGTTGGCTCAGGCGCGCACGAAGTTCAGGATTGGACTCGCGCCTCGAGCTTGGCAGTTTTTGACGGCAAGTTGTTTTCCAGCACTGCAACATGCTATCGCGAGATGATCGATCCCGCGGTTTCCAGTGAAGCCCGCGGCACGGTGTATTCGTACGCCGCCGGGGCAGGGCTTTCACTGGACCGCGATCTCGGCGCCGGGTGGCATAGCGTGGCTGCGGTACGGCGAGGCAAAACGCTGTCGATCTACGCGGACGGGAAGCTGGCGATGACGCGCACTTGCGACGAGGATCCGCTCGACGTTTCCAACGCGGAGCCCTTACTGATCGGCAACGGCCCTCAAGGTCCGTTCTCAGGCAAGATTCGTGAGGTGAGGCTATACAATCGAGCGTTGGCCGACAGCGAGGTTTTAGAATTGGAAAAGACGCTTCCTGATCGCTGACAACCTGCGATTCTCGCCTCCAGTCTCGCCGTCAATTGGGCAACTTCTACCGCAGCGAATTGTTCGACAAGGACGATTCGGATTGTAGGCCTCGCGGAGCTGCGCGGTTGGTTGCATTTCATCCCCTCGTGATTCAACTTCGACGCTATGCCCTCGACAGTCGGGGCAACTTTTGCAGAGGCACTGACTACAGTGAATCGATCATTGCATACTCGACGCCGTTTTCTTCAGGCCGGCGCCGTCGCTGCCATGGCGACAAGCTTGGCCCGGGCTGAAACGCCGGAGTCTTCGCCGCCGCCGGTGCGAGTGATCACGCACGGCCCCAAGCACCATTGGTTTGGCTACTACGATAAGCTCGAATTTGATCCCACCGATCGTTTTGTGCTCAGCATGGAAGTCGACTTCCAGCACCGCTCCCCGACTCCTGACGATGAAATCAAGATCGGCATGGTCGATCTGGTGGACGACGACCGTTGGATCGAGCTGGGGACGAGTCGAGCGTGGTGTTGGCAACAAGGCTGCATGCTGCAGTGGGTTCCGCAGACTGAATCGACCATCCTCTGGAATGATCGAGACGGCGATCACTTTGTTTGTCGCATTATGGATGTGGCGACTCGCAAGCTACGCACGATTCCTCATCCCGTCTACGCGCTGCACTCAAACGGGAAGACGGCCGTATCCACCAGTTTCAGTCGTCTCGCGGAAGTGCGGCCTGGTTACGGTTACGCAGGCGTGCCCGATCCGGATCGCGATGATCCCGCTCCCAGCCACAGCGGAATCTCTTCGATCGATCTGACGACAGGCGAACAGCGGCTGATCCTGTCGTTAGCGGAAGTTGCGCAGTTCGGCCCTCCGATGCGGACGATGGCAGGCGCGAAGCACAAATTCAATCATCTGCTTTACAGTCCGGACGGAAGTCGTTTCGCATTCTTGCATCGGTGGACCGGTCCTTTGGGCCGCCAAACGCGACTTCTCACCGCCAAGCCGGACGGAACCGATCTGCGCGTCGTCGACGATAACGGCCTGACGTCGCATTACTGGTGGCGAGATCCCGGGCACATCCTTGCGCTTTCCAGCCATCCGCCCTACGGGATGCGGTTTTTTCTATTCGAAGACGGCGGTAAGAAAAGTATCGAGGTCGTGGGCGCCGATGCCATGATCGGCGATGGCCACTGCAGCTATCTGCCTGGGGGCGAGTGGATCTTGAACGACACCTACCCGCAGGATGGGTTTCAATATCCGTACCTCTATCACCCCCAAACCAGTCGTAAGGTGTCGCTTGGGCGCTTTCGCGCACCGGAGCAGTACGTCGGCGAATGGCGTTGCGATACGCATCCAAGATTCAGTCGCGATGGCAAGAGCGTTGTGATCGACGCGCCGAGTAGTCGCGACGGTAGGCAACTGCACTTGATCGACGTCAGCGGCATTGTGGGATGACGTCGCGGCGCGAACGCTCTGAATGCAATGTTTAGGCGCTTCTAGAGGCGTATGTCCTGCCAGCCGATCGAATCGCCGCACTATCGGATTAGCGCTCTGCGTTTGAGCGATTAATTGCAGGCCACTGAGATCCTTTTCCATGTCTTGCGACGCGTTATCTAGGATTGTTTGTGCAATCTTCTGCGCGAGTATCTCCCTCTGCAGTCGCTCGTTCGCTCAAACGACCGCTGCTGATTTGGAGAAACTGCCCGCCCCAGCCACTGAAGTTGTTGATTACGCTAACGACGTTCAACAGATCTTTGCTGCTCATTGTTATGACTGCCATGGACCTGATTCCCAAGAATCGGGCCTTCGACTCGATCTTCGTAAAACAGCGCTGGCAGGCGCCGATAGCGGTCTCGTTATCGTGCCCGGCAAAAGCGCTGAAAGTCGCCTTATTCATGTGGTGGCCGGCCTCGACGAGGAGGTGGGGCAGATGCCGCCAGAAGGCGCGGGAGATCCGCTGAGCGAGCGTCAGATCGCGGTGCTCCGCGCCTGGATCGACCAGGGCGCGACTTGGCCCGACGAGCTGGCAGGCGTCGAGCCAGAACATCCGGCGGCGGAGCACTGGTCGTTTCAGCCGATCAGTGCTCCTCAAGTTCCTGCTGTGAAGAACAGCAAGTGGGTACGAAACCCCATCGACGCCTTCATCCTGGCCAAACTCGAAAACGAGCAAGTCGAGCCCTCGCGTGAGGCAGACAGGCCAACGCTATTACGGCGAGTATCTCTCGATCTCATCGGGCTCCCTCCCACGCCGCCGGAAGTTTCCGCCTTCGTAGCTGATGAGTCGCCCGATGCTTACGAACGCGCGGTCGACAACTTGCTGCAGTCTCCGCACTACGGCGAGCGATGGGGGAGGCATTGGCTCGATGCCGCACGATACGCCGACAGCGATGGCTACGAAAAAGATCCTGGCCGCCCCTTCGCATGGCGATATCGAGATTGGGTCATTGGCGCACTGAATGTGGACATGCCATTCGACGTGTTCACCATTCAGCAACTCGCTGGCGACTTGCTCGCGCCAGCCGACGCTGAGTTTGACGGCGGAGCCAGAGTGGCAACTGGTTTCCACCGCAATACCCTGCGAAACACGGAAGGTGGCGTCGATCCTGAAGAAGACCGAGTAAAACGCACCATCGATCGCACGAACACCATCGGCTCCGTCTGGCTGGGCTTGACGGTGGGGTGCGCCAACTGCCACACGCACAAGTACGACCCTATTACGCAGCGCGAGTACTTCGGCCTTTACGCTTTCTTCAACAACTTGTCAGAAGTTGATCTTCCGGTGGCGCCGCAGGGTCAGCTTGACCGCTGGCGGAGCGACAGAGCGGAACTGCCTCAGGGACGCACCGGCCAATCGGCGGCCACGGCCGGCGAGGAGGCTTCGCGCCAAGCAGCTCGGCGAGCCGAGGATGAAAAGTACTCGTCTTTTCAGGCCATTGGGGAGGACTCGGCGTCGCGCGTTACCTACGTCCACGTGCGAGGTGATTTTCTTTCAAAAGGTCCGCAAGTTGCACCGCACACGCCAGAAATCTTGCCGGCCATCTCCTCTCGAGGCATCGCCCCGGATCGGCTTGATCTCGCTCGCTGGATCGTCAGCGAGAGCAATCCATTGACGGCGCGCGTCGTCGCGAATCGAATCTGGCAACTGCACTTCGGGCGAGGCCTCGTCAGCACGGGAGACGACTTCGGCACGCAAGGCGAGCCGCCTTCGCATCCCGAACTGCTCGAGTGGCTTGCTCACGAATTTCGTTCCAACGGATGGCTGATGAAGCCAATCCATCGGCTGATCGTCACGTCCGCCGCGTATCGTCAGTCGTCGGTTAGCCGCCCCGAACTGATGGATCGCGACCCCTACAATACCTGGCTTGCTCGCCAGAATCGTTTTCGAATCGAAGCCGAAACGGTTCGTGACGTCGCCCTCTCGGCAAGCGCGCTCCTGAACCTGTCAGTTGGCGGTCCAAGCGTCCGTCCGCCGCAACCAGCGGGCGTCGCGGAACTCGTCTTCGATAACCAAGCCCCTTGGGTCGAAAGCACGGGAGCAGATCGCTTCAGGCGAGGACTCTACACTTGGTATCAGCGCACTAGCCCGCACCCATCGCTGTCAACGTTCGACGCGCCCGAAGCCAATCTCGCTTGCACGCGGCGGGAGCGAAGCAACACCCCGCTGCAGGCGCTGACTCTGCTCAACGACGTCGCGTTCGTCGAATGCGCCCAGGCGTTCGGGCGTCGAATAATGGCAGAGTCTGGTCGCGACGCGGCTTCGTCCAGCGACGTCGTTGGCGCGCGGATCAGGTTCGCAATCAACGCGGCAGTCTCGCGCGATCCTTCAAGCGACGAGTTGCTCATTTTGCGTCGACTCTACAGCGACGCTGTGAGGCATTGCCAAATTGATGCTGTGGCGACCGAGCAGATCGTAGGTCGATTGCAAAAGGAAGAGCACACAGCTTCAGAAACGCCGATCGACGCCGAGGCCGCCGCTTGCGTAATTTTGGCTCGCGCCGTGCTCAATCTCGACGAATTTGTCACGAGAGAATAAAGCAATGTCTGCTCAACATAACGCCTTCTCGCGCACGCGCCGCCACTTCTTGACTTCGACCGCGAGCGGGATCGGGCTCGCGGCATTGGCATGCCAGTTTCGGGACGACGGACTACTAATGTCTAGCGCTGTGGCTGGAGGAACAGCGACTCCAGCGGGCGATTCGAAGACGCTCCACGCTCCGCCGCTTCTTCCTTCCGCCAAACGATGCATTTGCATTTTCATGGAGGGAGGGCCCAGTCAACTCGATCTCTTCGATCCGAAGCCGGAACTCACGCGGCTCGACGGCCAAAAGATGCCCGAGTCGCTCACCACCAATGTCCGCTTCGCTTTCATCAAGAAGGAAACGGCAACGATCATGGGTAGCCGGCGCATTTTCCGGAAGCACGGCGAATGCGGCATGGAGTTGTCCGACTTGCTCCCTAACCTCGCCGGGTGCGCCGACGATATCGCGCTCGTCCGCTCGATGCATACCGAGGCGTTCAATCACCATCCCGGCCAGCTACTGATGAACAGCGGCGTATCGCGCTTCGGCCGGCCGACGCTCGGGTCGTGGTTGTACTACGGACTTGGCAGCGAGTCCCGCGATCTGCCTGGGTACGTCGTGCTGAACTCGGGCCGCGGCACGAGCGGCGGGGCTTCCAACTGGACGAGCGGCTTCTTGCCAACTTCGTACGCCGGCGTCGTGTTCCGCAGCAAGGGCGAGCCGGTGTTAAATCTAGAAAACCCGGCGGGAATTGACCGATACCTTCAACGTCGCACGATCGACGCCGTGGGCGAGCTTAATCGCGCACATTTTTCGCAATTCGGCGACGACGAAATCAACAGTCGTATTTCCGCGTACGAGTTGGCGTTTCGCATGCAGGCGGCGGCGCCGGAGCTAATTGATTTCACCAGCGAAAGCCAAACAACTTTGGACGCGTACGGAGTCGACCGCGAAGATCCCCGCATCAAGTCCGACAGACCCGGCGGGCCTGGGCAATATCGATCGTTTGCAACTAATTGCCTCCTAGCACGACGACTGATCGAACGCGGGGTGCGGTTCGTCAACATTTATCACGCTTCGTGGGATCATCATAGCAATCTCGAAGCCGAATTGCCCTTCAATTGCGGCATGGCGGATCAGCCAGTGGCAGCGCTACTAAAAGATTTAAAACAACGTGGATTGCTCGATGACACGCTGGTGATCTGGTGCAGCGAGTTTGGCAGAACGCCCTTGGGTGAGAATCGACCAGGCTATGCCAAGGTCACGGGCCGCGACCATCATCCATTTGCATTTAGCACATGGGTTGCCGGAGGCGGCGTGAAGGGCGGTCAAGTCATCGGGCGAACGGACGACATCGGCTGGGGCGTTGTCGAGGATCCCGTCCACGTCAACGATTTCCACGCCACGATCTTGCGATTGTTCGGCATCGACCATCTCCAGCTAAAAGTGCGCTTCAATGGTCTCGACATTCGCCTGACGAACCTTGCAGGTAAAGTCGTCGACAAACTATTGGCGTAGAGATTTTCGTGGACACTGCGCACTGAACGCATCAACAGCTCTGGTGAGCGATGGATGCGCAGTGAACTTGTAAGCTCTTTCGTGCGGCAAGACTACGCCCCTCGACGGCCATCCGACTTCTGCGTCTCCTCGGCGAGACCCAGAAGTCGAAGCGAGCGATCGCGGTGATACTCCAGCGGCTAGCGGCCGTGGGGTGATCGTGGCGACTAGATGCGCTAAAGCGCGGAGTATATTGGGACTCGCAGCACAACGCCGAAGACGTCTCGGCAGGCCTTTGGAGCCGGCAAGGTAACGTTTCCGGTAGCATTGCCCAAGAAACGCCAACAGCCGCGACGAGCGCGGCTGCAAGTGAAGAGCGTGGGGCGTTGCAGAGCAACACCTCTACAGAGCGGAACGCATGGGACCCTCCCCCCTCCCTGCCGTAACCGCCTGTTGGCGAACAGTTTCGGGCTTAACGTCGATACAGGTAATGGGTTGCGCCCTTCCCATCGTCTCTCGGCAATTCCGGTTGCACCCCATCGTGGAGGTCAGCAACGAAGACAAGCCCGAGACAACTTTTTGATGCGTCGTATTACAGGGCTTAAGCTAACGCCCGTCCTCGCGGCAGTGCTTGGCGGCTTATCGCCAGCACGCGAATATCTCTGGCTAACTGCTGCCGCGTTTCCAGAGCGCTTCGCGAGCAGCTACCTCCCTCTTGCTGACAGTCTGGTTGTCGGATCGATGGTCGCCGAGTCTAACGAGCGGCACATGACCGGCAAGGTCGACGTTGAGGCGATGAATCGGTTGGCAGCGATTGGGTTTATAGCTTGCAGCGAACTATCCGCGGTACAGTGGCCGCCGGCAACAACAGTGCGAGAAGCATCGTGATGCAGCCGATCGCAATCAGCAATTCTCGGGCTGTAAAGCCACGGTTGCAGTCCTGAAGACCTTCCCGTCCGTGTGAAGTTGAATGCTCGCTTACCATATCTTACACCGGCTCGTTGTGCCGACGGAGCGTTTGTACTAAGTTCTTCGTAGTTGGGCAGCGCCGTTTTTGAGGGGCCTCAGGGGCATTCAAGGCTAACTAAGTAGTGCGCGCCTATCAGCGATAGGCGAATCAAGCCTCGGCAGAAGGTTGGCCGCTAATGCGCGCCTCAGGATACGTTCATGTCCTTGCAGCGATGCGGTGATAGACGTCAGCCAATGAGAATCGTCATGGCCATGGTCGTCGCGGCGAGAGGTAAAGCAGGTCGCATCTATGCGAAAAACCGGCAGCAATTGCTGCGGCAAACGGCTAAATGAACTTTAGTTTATGCGGCGGGTATACCTTGGTGGCGCGGGATAGGATGGGAGAAATGCCCGCATCCAGAGGCACAAACCGTAAACCTTTGACCTGCGCCTTCAGCATCGCATGGCTCACATTCTCGTCATCGAAGACCATCTCAGCCTTTTGCGGAGCGTCTCTGCGTCGCTCCGGGAGTCTGGCTGGCAGGTAGACGGGGTCCTTACTCTCGCCGAAGCCGATAGCCGGCTGGATTCGTCAATCGATCTCATCATTCTGGACCTCACGCTTCCTGATGGATCAGGAATCGATTGGCTGACTCGGCTCAGGCTCGCCGGATTGAAAACGCGCGTCTTAATTCTCACGGCAAGGGATGCGGTTGAAGACCGCGTAACTGGGCTTGATGCCGGCGCTGACGATTATCTCGTGAAACCGTTCGCACTCAACGAGTTGCTTGCGCGGGTCCGGGCGATCCTTCGTCGCGACTCCGTGCAGGAACCACATTCGCTTAGCCTCCTGAGTCTTTCAATCGATTTGGTGAACCGAAAGGCTATTCGAGCCGGCCGTCTGCTTTCTTTACAGAATCGGCAGTTTGAGCTGCTCGCATACCTGTTGAAGTTTCCCAATCAGATCGTCACGCGAGAAATGATCGCCCGCGACGTCTGGAAGGAGCAGACAGCCACGTGGACGAACGTGATTGAAGTGCAAATCAATCAACTGCGCAAACAGCTCGATCTCCCCGGCGAAACGCCTTTGCTTCACACCGTTCGCAATCAGGGCTATGTGCTGGGAGAGGCGTCATGAGGGGCTTGTCGATCCGCTGGCGGCTCACTCTTTGGTATGGGTTGTCCATTGCCGCAGTTCTAGTCGCATTCTGTCTCTTGCTTTTCATTTTGCTACGCCAGCAAATTGTCGCTCGTGTGGACGATGGACTTGCCGAAGAGGTCAAGGAAGTTGGCTTGGAGGTCGAACTAGCCAGCAGCGCCGATGGCTTCAATACCGCAGCCCAGGCGAGGTTTTCTCAGCACTCGTTCTATAGGTTTCTCGTACGAGACAGCGCCGGTCGTGGGGTCTTCACAAGTCCCAATTTCGCACCGCCATCCGCGAGTATGAAGAAGCTTGGCATCCCCAACGGCCAGATTCGCTTCGCTGCATTGGACGATGAGGCAGGGGAATCGCATCGCGTGGCCATGCAATCTATTGCGAGCGCCTTCGGGACGCTTGATGTATACGTCTTTCGCTCCCTTGCGCCCCTAAACGCTGACCTGGCAAGCTTGAAGTGGATCATGACGCTGCTGCTGCCGGTAGGCGTCGCGTTCTCCCTCGGCATCGGTCATTTGCTAACCGGCCGCGCGCTGGCGCCCGTACAGCAGGTGATTGAAGCTGCGAACTCCATCAACATCAGTTGCCTTGATCGGCGGATCGACGTCCTCAACCCTCATGACGAAATCGGCCGTCTTTCGCTTTCTCTTAATTCGCTGATCGCAAGACTTGAGCGTGCTGTGAGCGAAATCCGTCGATTCACCGCCGATGCCTCGCATGAGATTCGCACACCGCTTGCGACATTGCGGATTGAAGCTGAGAGCGCACTGCAAGCCGACCGGCCGGCTGAAGAGTATCGGCGGGCGCTCCGCGTCGTCGTCGACGAGGCGACAAGACTCAGTAGATTGACCAATCAGCTACTACACTTGAGCCGCTTTGACGCGGGCATCATCAGCTCCCAAACCGACATAGTCCAACTCGACGCGCTCGCGCAGGACGTGGCCGACCAGCTACGGCCGCTGGCTGAGCATCGCGGCGTCGACCTGGCCGTTCATCTCGATCAACCCGTCGAGGTGTTAGGCGATGATATTCAACTCAGCCAAGCGTTGTTCAATGTGCTGGACAACGCCGTCAAGTACAGCCTGTGCGGCGGCAGGGTCGAATTGTCGATCAGCGCCACGAGTGCTGAGGCCGCGGTGACTGTCAAAGACTCAGGCATCGGTATTCCGGCGGAGTACGTACCTCACGTCTTCGACCGATTCTTCAGGGGGACCCAATCTCGGGAGCTTGACGGCGATGGGACTGGGCTAGGTCTCGCGATCGCGCGCACGGCGATCATGGCACATGGAGGCGAAATCACGCTGCAAAGCTCTCAGGAGCAGGGAACGGTCGTACGCATCAGCATTCCACTAGCCTCACGACCTGAGGCGGCTGCGCAGATCCAAGCCGCTGCGCCGGAAAGATAGCGACCTCAGAAGAATCACCTCCGCTTCGCACACGAACTCGAACTGCCATGATGCCCAATAAGTTGCTTTCCCTCGTGACAGTGGGGGCGATTGCCGCCGCAGCACTCACTCTGTGGGGCTGTGGCGACAAGCCCGCCAAATCCTCGGGTGAATCTGAAAAGTCCGCAAGCCATGCTGCGGCCGCGGCAACGATCGACGAAGCGTCGCTCAATGTCGTTCAACTCTCAGCGGCGGCGGCTCAGCGGTTAGGACTGGAGGTCCAAGCGATCGAGCAACGAAACATGCCACGGCTCAAGCCTTATGGCGCCGAACTGGCGCTTCCGATCGGGGCGGCGGTTGTCGTCACTTCACCGCTGGCCGGAACCATTCAGGTCAGGTCCGGCTCGAAGTTTCCGCAAATCGGCGAGGCCGTGACCGCAGAACAGCCGCTCTTGCTCTTGATGCCGATGCTCACGCCGGAGCGAGAGGTGCTTACGCCTGCCGAGAGGATACGGTTTGCAGAGGCAAAAGCCACTGTCGCGCAAAGCCAGATTGATGCGGACGGCTTATTTCAGCAAGCGGCGGTGCAAGTAGAAGCGGCCAAGATCGCACTCGCGAGAGCTGAGCGCTTGCATCAGGACAACGTCGGGACGCTCCGCGCCGTTGATGATGCCAAGGCACAGCTCGACGTAGCGGTCAAAGCCCATGATGCTGCCCGCCAGCGAAAGGCGTTAGTCGATAACATCAAACTCGACGAAGAAGCGGGCACGTTAGAGCCCCTAACGATTACTTCGCCGCTCGCAGGCATCGTTCGTGCGACGCAAGTACAACCGGGACAAATCGTCTCAACCGGCGCGCCGCTCTTCGAAGTGATGAACGACGACAAGATGTGGGTAAAGACTCCAATCTACGTCGGCGAGTTGGAGCTGATCGACGCCAGCGCTCCGGTGCGAGTGACTGCGATGAACGGCGCCCAAAGCGATAAGGACGTCGAAGCCCGCCCGATCTCGCTGCCGCCTACGGCAGTGCCGCTTTCATCCTCAGTCGACGTCTACTACGAAGTCGATAATTCCGATCACCGTTTCCGCCCGGGCGAACGCGTTGTCGCCTATCTCCCGCTCAAGGGCCAAACCAAGGTAGACGCAGTGCCATGGTCGTCGGTCTATCACGACGTGTACGGCGGGCAGTGGGTTTACGAGGACCGCGGCGACTATCGTTATGCCCGCCGCCGAGTCGAAGTCGGCTGGGTACAAGGAGGCTGGGCCGCCCTGCTGAGGGGGCCTAGCGTCGGAACGCGGGTTCTCGTATCGGGCGTCGCTGAACTCTCAGGCGTTGAGTTCGGTTTTGCCAAGTAAGTGCGTTACCGTCCCATCATCGGTTGAGATCTCTAGGGGATTGTTATGCGTTGGCTTGTAGAAGCAGCACTACGACTTCGGATCGCGGTCGTCGCAGCCGCGGTGCTGCTAGTCGTAGGCGGTTTGCGCATGATCCCGAACATGCCGCTCGACGTGTTTCCTGAGTTCGCGCCGCCCTACATTGAGGTGCAGACTGAGGCGCCGGGGCTTTCCGCCGAAGAAGTCGAGAACCTCATCACGTTTCCGTTGGAGAACTCCCTCGTGGGCACGCCGGGGCTTGAGACGCTCCGCTCGAAGTCGGTGTTGGGCCTATCGTCGATCCGCTTGCTGCTCAATGAGAGCGCCGATCTCTACCGCGCCCGGCAGCTGGTGCAGGAGCGGCTGGCCGTCGAAGCGCCGAGGCTGCCTGCGGTCGCGCGTCCCCCGGCCATTCTTCAACCTCTTTCGTCCTTGAGTCGCATGCTCAAGATCGGCATGTGGTCGGATAAGCTCACGCAGCAGCAAGTGTCGGAGCTGGCTGTCTGGACTATTCGGCCACGGCTGATGGCCATCCCCGGCGTCGCCAACGTCGCGATCTGGGGGCAACGCGACAAGCAGCTACAGGTGTTGGTAGATATTGATCGCTTGCAATCGCATCAAATCACCCTCGACGCGGTCTTGCGCGCTGCCGGCGACGCCGTGGTCCTAGACGCCGGCGGGTTCGTCGACACTCCCAACCAGCGGATGGCTGTGCGGCAACTAGCGGCCGTGGAAGACCCGGAAGGCTTGTCGAACACCGTCGTCGCGTTCAATCAAGGCTCGCCCCTGACGCTGGGCGAGGTGGCCGACGTGCGCTTCGGTACGCCGCCGCCTATCGGCGACGCGATCATTAACGACCAACCCGGGATTCTGCTGATCGTCGAGAAGCAGCCGGCCGCCAACATGCTCGAAGTGACGCGAAACGTCGAGGCAGCGCTCGACTTGCTCAAGCCAGGTCTTCAGGATGTCGAGATTGATTCGACGATCTTCCGTCCGGCGACGTTTATTGAGCGATCAATCGACAACCTGACTCACGCGCTGATGGTCGGCTGCATCCTCGTCGTGATCGTCCTGATTGCCTTCCTCTACGATTGGCGGACGGCAATCATCAGCCTCACCGCTATCCCCCTGTCGCTCATCGCTGCCGTTCTGTTGATCAACTGGTGGGGAATGACGATCAATACGATGATCATCGCGGGGTTAGTCATCGCGCTCGGCGAAGTGGTCGATGATGCCGTGATCGACGTAGAAAACATCGTCCGGCGACTGCGACTCAATCGCTCCGCAGAGAAACCGATGTCGAGCTTTCGCGTCGTGCTGGAAGCGTCGGTGGAAGTGCGAAGCGCCATCGTCTACGCGACGGCGATCATCATCCTCGTCTTCCTCCCGGTCTATTTCCTCGAAGGGCTGCCAGGGGCATTTTTTCGACCACTTGCCATTGGCTATGTCTTGGCCATCCTTGCGTCGCTTGCCGTGGCGGTTGTCGTTACCCCGGCGATGTCGTTGATTATGCTTCCGTCGTCCACGACGACTGATCACGAGCCGCCGCTAACTCGGATCATTAAAGTGCCATACCGACGAATCCTGCCTTGGTTCGTCGTGCGTCCGAAGACGGCAATCGCCACTCTCGCCGTTTCCTTCGTGTGCACGATTGCGTTGGTGCGCACGCTCGGCCAGGAGTTCTTGCCTAACTTCAAAGAGACCGATTTCCTGATGCATTTCGTCGAGAAGCCGGGAACATCGATCGATGCCATGGACCGCATCACCGTTCGGGCTAGTCGCGAGCTTAGGTCAATCCCCGGCGTGCGAAACTTTGGCAGCCATATCGGCCGCGCAGAGGTGGCCGATGAAGTCGTTGGTCCAAATTTCACGGAGCTGTGGATTAGCATCGATGAATCCGTCGACTACGACGCCACGCTGGCGAGAGTCGAAGCGGCGATCAATGGCTACCCCGGTTTGTACCGCGACGTGCTCACCTATCTGCGAGAACGCGTCAAGGAAGTGCTGACCGGCGCCAGCTCCAGCATCGTGGTCCGCATCTACGGTCCCAATCTCGATGAGCTGCGATCGCATGCACAGCAAGTCGCAGCCGCGATCAAGGGAATTCCCGGGGTCAGCAATCTGAAAGTCGAACCGCAAGTCCTGGTGCCTCAGGTCGACGTACGGCTCAAGCCCGCTGCGGCTGAACGGTTCGGGCTAACGGCCGGGCAGGTACGTCGCGCCGTCACGACGTTGTTACGAGGCACGAAAGTCGGCGAGGTCTACGAGAATCAACAAAAGGTCGACGTCGTGGTATGGGGCGCGGAAAACGCTCGCACCGACTTAACGTCCCTGCATGACCTTCAGATTGACGTTCCCGCAGGCGGGCATGTGCCTCTGCGCGAGGTGGCCGAGATCGGCATCGTGCCGGCTCCCAATGAAGTGAAGCGCGAGAACGGGTCGCGGCGAATTGACGTTACCTGCGATGCCAAAGGCCGGGATTTAGGCTCGGTCGCGTCGGAAATAGAAACCGCGGTGAACAATGTGCAATTCGCGCAAGGATATCACCCGGAGTTCCTTGGCGAGTACGCGGAACTGCAAGCTTCTCAAAAGCGATTGTTGCTGCTTGGCGCTCTAGCGATGGTCGGCATCATCCTGATTCTGTACGTCGATTTTCAATCCATTCGCCTGACGATGCTCGTGTGCCTCACGATTCCCTTCGCGTTGATCGGAGCCGTCGTCGCGGTATGGCTCGAGGGAGGAGTCCTGTCGCTGGGATCGCTGGTGGGATTCGTCACCGTTTTGGGAATCGCTGCTCGCAACGGCATCATGCTGGTGAGCCACTACCGACACTTAAACGCATCGGAAGGCGTTCCATTCGGGATGGAACTCGTCCTGCGCGGAGCGGAAGAGCGACTCTCGCCAATCATCATGACCGTGCTGACGACCTCGCTTGCACTCGTCCCGCTAATCATTTCCGGGAACAAGCCTGGCCATGAGATCGAGTACCCGCTCGCCGTCGTAATCGTGGGCGGGCTCTTCACGTCGACGATACTGAATTTGTTCTTGCTGCCGCCTCTTTACTTTGCTTGGGGCGGGGGCGAATCCCCCAGCGTCGAAGAGTAAGCAATGAGCGAGTTCTTGATGAGGTCGCTCGTCAAAGTCAAACCAGCCTGCCGCGATTGCCACGAGTGATAGCACTTCTTCGACTGTTAGATTAACTCTTAATTACCGAGAGCAATCGAACTGATGGCAACGATCGCTTTTTCGCGAATGAGTGAGAGGACAAAGGAGGCGCCTGGGGCAGCTCCTTCACCGGTCACGACGACTGCGAGAGCGTGGAATGGGTTTGTTTTACCGTCGCGTTGCGATTCTGGCTTTGGGGGCCTTGTGCGGCTGCAAGTCTGGCAAGACCACGGGTTCGGGATACTTTTCTCATTCCACTACCGTTGCCGCTGAGCAATCGACGACGCCGAAGGAGTCAGGCTCGGCCCAGCCTCCGACTGCGGACATTCAACAGGTGGCCGCCGAACTGCCCGTCGCCCCCGAAGTCATTGATCCGGGGATGCCAGACCGAAAGGCGCCGGCTGACGAGCGATCGCCGCTGATCGACGCACTTTCCATCTCACTGGCGCAAAATCCAGATCTAATCGCGCGGAGGCAATCAGAAGGCGTCGGCGTGGCTGCCGTTGGCGTGGCTTACACCTACCCGTTCAACCCCTTCGTACAGGTCCAAGCGACCCCGTACCAAGAGAACAAAGGCACGACGGCGCACTATGTATTGCTCATGCAGCGCATTCAGCTGGCGCATCAGCAGCAATATCGCGAGGAATCGGCAGAGGCGCTGCTGACGGGTATTCGCTGGAACATCCTCCAGGCGGAACTGCAGACGGTATCGACGACCTCGCAGCTCTACTTCACGATGCTCTATCGGCGCGGTTTGCGTGATATTGCGAATGCTAGCTACGAGAACAACCGGCTGTTGCTCGATTCAGCGGAGAAACGATTGAATGCGGGCGACGCCGCAGCGTCAGATGTTGCAACCGTTCGCTTCGACGCCGACGCGACCCTCCAGCAACTGCAACTTGCAGAGACGAACTATCAATCAGCCATTCGCGATTTGCTTCGCCAACTCGGCATGCCTGCGAATGCGACGTACGAGTTCGACGGCGACATTCGCAAGATCCGCTGGAGGCTTCCGAGCGAGGTCTCCGGCACTGCCATGCACTGCCAGCCCCTGGGCATTGGACAATCGCAAGTGCTGGACGAGACGTGGGTGCGCGGCTGGACCTCCGCGCGGCCAGACGTCATGGCAGCGCGTGCTAACGTAGCGGCCGCTCGCGCGAGTTATCGTTTAGCAGCGGCCAACCGAGTGCCCGACGTGCAGGTTGGCCCCTACTACCAACAAACCCCAGATGGGGACTCGCACGTTGGCTTTCGGGCCGACATGAATTTGCCGGTCATCGATACCGGCGTGCCCATGCAAATGCAACGGTCCGCCGAGCTAAATCAGCAGTCGATTACGTGGCAGCAACTGGATATCCGGGCCGGCCTGGAGGGCCTTGCAGCATCCGAGCGTTACAAGCAGGCGTTCTTGGCACTGGAACGCGACCCCGCCAAAGACCTATTTGAACTCCCAGCGGAGCTCGAATCACTGGAAAGACAGTTCCGCGAAGGCGAGGTGGATGTCGTACGGGCGATCCAAGCCAGAACCAGCATGCTGCAGAATCAGCGGGCACGCCTCGACCTGATCAACGAGGCCGCACAGTCCGCGGCGATCTTGGTCGGCGCCACCGGAGTTCCAATTGAGCAGTTGATCGAACCCTAGAGCAGCCTCCCCCCGTGCGACCACTGAGATCGGGAGCGGCGAGACCCCTTGGGCTCGTCAAAGGCGTTGTCTCAATGAGACTGCGGTCTTCTAACAGCTCAGACAGATGTGGGCGACAACGCGACCGTGCGACTGGTCGGCTTCTACATCGCAGCTAGCGGCGGTCCATCGCTCTTCCGCAGCGGAATCAGAAAGAAACCAACACCGCGGTAGAGAGTGGATCGTCAGTAACGACGGCAATACGCTCTACGACCACGCGTTGCTTCTCAATAATTCGAAAGTCGACTGCGTGGACACGACCCAAGCAATCCCGTTCCCAAGCGACCAGAAGCGACCGGAAGCTTCCTCGTAGTTCGATCGAATTTCGCAGTAAATACTTGACTATTGCTCTGGTATTACTTCCAATTGACCGGCTGGTTGAGAAGGACCGTCGGTGATGCACGTCGAGCGGATTCAGCGCCTAGAAACCGAGGCGAGCCAGCAGAGGCGAGCTGCTCGGCAGAACGGCAAGTGATAACCGTCGCTTAGTCGGAGTTCTTTGACAATTTGACCCGCTCCGCCGGAGTTGCGAACCGCGCGGAGCACCCCTACGGGGCCGAGGACGCGTCGCGGCGCGTGTTGGCCTCGATGTCGACGAGAAGTGCGATTGCTTCGATCGTTGCCATCGACCAAAGATAAGCGACGGTCACTCCGGCCGCGAGCAGGATTCCGGTAATCAACCGCGACAACGCAATAGCCGTGAAGTTCCCTAGGAAGCTCAACGCGCTGAACATCATGAGCAGGACCGCTGCGAGAGCTATCGCGAAGGCGACATTGGTCGCGACCCTAAGCCAGTAGAGGAAGCTATCTAAGCGCTGGCGGCCTGCGTCTTGCGACGGTGAGAAGTTCGACATTCTGTAGCTCCAAGCCGATGTGTTCCCGCGGCCGGCGGTCCCGGCCTGACGCTCTTTGACATCTTACCCGCCCCGCCGATGTCGCGAATCGCGCGGGGTGCTTTTTATTCTAGCTGACACCTGACCTTGAATCAGTTTTTATCGCTAATGAATGTAGCATTTGCCGCAGCATTGTGAGAAATTGTTACCCACAAAGTTACCTTGAGATGGAACTCATTTCGTGAAACGCCGAGACGCTCGAAGCATTCGGGGTATCGTTTCCTCACGAGTGTGGAAGAACTTATCGCACATTCAGGAGCCAGACGCCCATGGCGGACTCAATCTGGGTTGTATTACTTGACACCTCGGGCTCAATGGGCGAGCCATTCACTCAAGTCGGGAAGCCGACAGGAATGTACGAGTCGGGCGGGTGGTCTTCAAAAATTGAAGCGGCTAAAGACCTGCTAATCCGCAGAATGGGTGCGCTGCGGACCCCCGATATCGCAGTTATCGAATTTAAGGAATTCCCTACTCTCCTCTTTAATGAACCGGCCACGCGATTTCACGAGTACATTGATTCTATTCGTGATCTACGCTCAGGCGGTGGTACTGATCTCGCAGCTGCAATAAGTTCAGCGGCTACAATAACGGCGCTGGCATCATACGCGCAAGTTAGACTTCTAATTGTATCAGACGGCCTCACTGATTCTGAAGCCGCTGGCATCGCCGCGGACGAACTCCGGATAACGGTCCCCCAAGCGACGGTCAGCGTTTTGCTGATTGATCAGACCGACCAGGGTGACGAAACCGCATTCCGTGTAGCCACCAACGATGACGTTACTTATGCATACAGCTACGCCGATGTCTCCTCTGCAATCACCGGTAGTGCCGCCGACTTGCTTGCGTTTGAGATTGGCACGTTGGCTCGGAAGCAGCGGCTGCTCGTGAGCGAACTCCTCGACGTGCAGGAACGGCCGAGCTTGCGAACGCTAGAGTTTGAAGGGTCTGAAGCGACACGACTCACGGCAGACGTACTCACGAACGAAGTCATTCCAGTCCTTAAGTCGATGGAGGCACTGCAGGGGATTGCCGACTCGTCTCGAAACACCGCAACTAGAATCCAGGTTACCAATATTTCGCAAACGTCTCCGATTAAGGCGAGCGTTTCCGGCATAGCGAAGGCAGTAGAGGTGCTGGATGAACGACTGACTCCTTGGAAACGAGAGCATTCGAAGGAAATGGCGAATCTTGCCGAGCGAAGGCTGAAGCTGCAGCTCTCTAAGCTGGAATGTGAAGCACTACATTACGAAGGCATGGCCAAGGCCGAGCTTCGCAGAGCGAATGCCGAGGCCGAGCGGTTTGAGCTAGAGAATGAGGAGAGGCGGCTGAAGTTGGACGAATCGCGTTTCGAGCAGAAGTTGCTGGTCTTGGCCTGGGAAGTTGCGCGAGACTTATTGCGTGATGGGTATGTAGATCACAATGGGCTCGCCTATCATCAAGTAGACGCACTAAACGCAATAAAAGACTACATGAAGACTCGTTTTAACGCGAGGCTCTTCGATGATCAATCGTCAGGATTAAGCGCCCAGCATGGCCTTTAAGGCTTCAGCTGTTTCGGATGCAGTTTGAAGTCGATCGCGTGGGTCCATTGCAAGAAGCGAAGTCACTATCTCGTACAATGCTCCGCCTGTCGGGTCCGCGCGGCGTGAGGGGATGCCTGCGACAATTTGATTGGTCGCTAAAAACCAGACAATTAGTCCGATCTGGAATAAGTCGGAGTGACTCCCGACCTGATGCGATTTATCTCGAGCGTATGCCAGGAGCTCCGGTGAGGCAAAGTTAGCCGGGCCAATGAATTCATGCAATGAGGTCAGGTCGTCCATCTTCCGACCCGACACATCTTCACTTACATATTTTGCTATGCCGAAATCGATAAGGAATATATTGTCTCTGTCGTCTTCAGTTGCCCAGACAAGATTCGCGGGTTTGAGGTCGCGGTGAATTATTCCGTTGGCGTGGCAGTGCCCAACAGCATCGCAAAGCTGTATTCCTACGCCAGCGACTGTCGGCATGTCGAGTGGGGCCTTGTGGGAGTCAAGGTACTGACGGAGGTTCTTGTCGCCTAACGTCATTGCCATCCATGGCACTTCAATCTGCTGATCGCCTAGCGCCTGGCGGCCATATCCAAAAACCCTTGTAATATTGGGATGATTCAGTGCAGTGAGAATACGGACTTCATTGTCGAACCTATCCTGACGGACATCACTGAGCTCCCTTAGCAGCTTGACTGCGCACAAGCCTTCGTCATGGCCATCCGGACTGAGGCACGTGGCCTCGAATACAATTCCGTTGCCTCCCGATTTAATCGCTTGGCCAAGTTTAAATCGCAGCCCATCAGCCCCTATGAGTTCAAAGCCATAGGCGAAGCTGAGCTTAATTGGAGCGCTATATGGCTCCATTCGCACCGTTACATAAGACATTTTCAGTCCTCTTTTGACGGCATGGATGCCCTGATACTACTTAATTGCTGGCATTCGCGACATGTCACCTGATTGATGGTCAGGCGACTTGCGGTATGCAGTAATGACTTGCATTGCGACGCTACCTAATCAGCTACTCCGTGATCGCAGGGGCGGGGCCGATCGGGTCTGCTGATCGATTCCATTTAGCAATTTCGCGACACACCTCGCCCACTTTTTGTCGCAGGTCCAATACATCGAACGCGTTGGTGCAGTCGAGCTTGCTGCTCACTTCTGCCGCAAATTGCACTTTCTTCTTGGCGAAGGACTTGCCCCATTTTTCGTCTATAGCGGCGATGTGCTTATCAAACTTCGCGAATGCAGTAACTTGCTTAACTGGCTTTCCTAGTATCGATGAAGTTACGGACGCTGGAATGTAGTTTTCAATTTCGCGTCCCTTAGTAACCCAGGCCAAGCCACCCGCCGACTCAACTTCATCCTGCAATCGCTTCTTAGTAGGCCTGATAGGTTCCGATTCGCTGTCCAGGTCACTGTCCATCACAATGCAGCAGTTCCGGTTGACAGTGAGGATCGAGATTAAATCCTCTGAATCATCAATCGCGGTCATATGGGAGAGTAGTTTGCCGCCGTAGAACAAAATCTGATAGTGAACATTCTCCTGCAACCTTCCCTTGGACATCAGTTCAATCCAACGATTAAGGTAGATTTTATCTGACGGTCCCTCGACCCATATTACGCCATTCGACTGCAGCAGGTCGCTCGCTCTCACGTCGAGCTCATCGAGGATGATCCTTGATTCGCCGAAGTGGCTCACGGTGGTGCATACGGATTCTTCGCCGTCTCGCGTTACGTGAACTAGCTGGCAGTGTGCTTGCTGGCTAAGCACGTCGATGGCGACGTTCGAGTGGGTAGTGAGGAAGATTGGGCACTCGTTGGTGCGAGCAAAAGTCCACAGATATACAAGAAGTCTACGCAGCAGAGCCGGATGAAGATTATTCTCCAATTCCTCAAGTGCAAAAATGCACTTATCGACAGGCTTGCCGTCAAGCTCCGGCATGACAATGAGATTTAAGAGCGTGAGGATCACCGATTTGATGCCGCTTCCAGACTGAGAGAGCGCTATCGAGCCGGTACTAACCTCTTCCAGGTAAATTTCGTAAGTGTTTGATTGCTTGTCGATGCGCTGGGGAAGGATGCGGATGAAATGAAGGTCGGGATTGAAGATTGAATTTAGGTCATCAAGCAGTATGGCCTCAATCAAGTTGCTATCTAAATCCGCGTCCATTAGGACCGATTTGATAAGATTGGTTGCTCCGTCACCGTTAGCACGCAGCAGGTACGCGCCTTCCTGTTCTGGAACAATGTGACGCTCCGCGGCGAGCCGCCTGAAGTGCACTCCTGCCAATGCATTTGGCACAACGCTCGCCAGTAGTTGTTTGAGACGGACCTGCGTCTTTGGGTCGCGTATGTTGTCGGGGTGGATAAGCGATTTTGGAATGCTCTCTATCGAATGGTACTCATGACTAGGGGACAACCGCTTAGTCACCAAGCTTCCACGGTACACAAAGCAGCATTCCCTAGGTGATCCCCCACCAGGCAGTCCCGGAATTCTTTCATTTTCTGGAACACACTGCACTACCTGTTCGTCAGTGATGGCGTGCTGTGCGAAGAACGCTGGTTTCGAGCTTTGATGATGGAGCGGCGATGGGACCTCGAAGTCATTGGTCGTCATTCGCTCAATTACATCGATCAGAGCGGACTTTCCAGCATTGTTCCTTCCAATAATCACGTTGAAGAGTTCGATGCGTTCAAATCCCTGCGGCGCCGCTCCGAAGCATTTAAAGTTTGAAACTTTGATGCCAAAGCTCTCGTGCCATTTCAATTGCTAGTCTCCCTTTACAGTTCATTCGTCAGTTCGAAATATCCTTACTCGTGCCAAGGCCCATGCTGCTCGAGCCAGCGGGTGTGGTGCTCAGAGCCGCTCGGGTACGCGGTCGGGTAATCGTCAGGCCCGTAGTCGGTATACATCGTGTTATCGCGCACCATGAATTTGCCTCTTGGCCCTCCGTCGAACGACCGCGGAACGAACTCCTCGAACCCGACGCGTTGAAGTTCCGGCAACGTCCAGTTCGCGTAGTAGCCGAATGCGATGGCTGACTCAGTCCCAAAGATCCGGCAGAACGAATCGAGCACTGCGAGCTTTGCTTCGTTGAACTCCGGGTGTAACTCGAAACGATGGAGCAAGACGAACGGCTCGGCGATGCCACTGAAGTCCGGTCCGCCGACGCCGTCGGGTGGAAAGAGGGAAGTGAGGGCTTCGAGCAGCCCGTGGCTGTCGGAGTCTCCTACCTCGTAAATCGTCTCACCGTGCTCTTCCACGTCGTAGCGGCGGATCTCGTCGGCCATGAGCCTGCCCACCACGAAAGAGTCCGGGCCGCTTGGCAGGCGATCTAAGTCGACCATGGCGTGGACTTCGACACACCACCGGACGATCCAGTCGCTCGGGTCCTGTTTGTGGACGTGGTGGCGGGATTTGCTTTCGAGCCAAAGCATAGCGTGGCGCGGCGAGATGAGAGGTCACCTGATCCGATATCAGAGCGACGAGCATTGTAGGGCAACGGGTTACGGCGATGCGATACCCAGATGGCTACTTACTTCGGCTTGTTACGTCGTATAGTTTCCGCTGATTCAACTCGCAGTTGACGGAACTCTTCCCGCATTTCCGAGCGAAGCTGGTCGAGCCGGATTTGGAATTCGGACCGGAGCGAGGCCTTCAGGCGCCTGAGTAGCCAAGATCGCATCAAGAACGTCAGTGTCCCCATCACGACGGTTGTGATCGTGATGCAACCGATCATGGCGCGCATGAGTTCCGACATTCCAGCTCCAAACTGCAGTCGCGGAGAAAAGTGAACGCCGGACACATCGCTCCGTGCGATCGGAGCGGCTGGCGTGACCGCGGAGTCACCTTAGTCGAGGTCTTGCTACCGCGGCCCTGTAGGCGTCCTAGTGTCGATGGCGATTTTCGATGCTCGCTGAGCCCTCCCGAGAGCGTACCGCTGGCACGTATCGCGGATCGCGTAGAGGTTAGCCAGCGAAAGACTGTCAGCGGCGAACGGGTCTGCCGTGATCGCTTTGGCTTGCGCCAGCAGCTCGCGGTCGTCCATTGTGTCGCAGCGGACGTGGCGCCCGGTGATTTGGATGTGTTGCGGGTGGTTGTCTTTCTTCATAGTCGTCTTCATCGCGGGGTGATCGCGGCCGAGGCAATATTGACACTGGGCATTGAGGCAGTCCATACTGTCCCTGTCAGCATACCGCTGACCGCGTCTGGAAAACGCGAACGTGAGGAACAATTCGATGACTGATCGTCAGACCGTAGGCCCGGTAGTGTGGGCACGTACCAGAGCAGCGATCCGCGTTGGCGGGGAGTTAGGTGCGTGCGGGAGACTCACGTCTTCTTTTCCACCGCATTACCGGGCCTACGGTCTTTTCGCGTCGTCATCGGGTTGTCAGAGTCGCCTCAGTGATAGGGGCGATCGCCCCGCTGGGGCGGCTTCTTTTCGCGACTATCCGAGCGGCGCCATGGAAGGATTCGAACCATGCAGGTCTCGGAAACTATCGTTCTCGAATTGAAGGATGGCCTCGCAACCGTTTCGACCGCCGATCTGATGCGGATTATCGAGATGCCATCTGGCAGGGTCGTCGGTGATCTCGCCGAGATGGAAGAGACTTCAATGGAAGTCACGTCGGACGACGACCGCAAGCGATTTGGGCCATGGCGGATCGCAGTCGACTACCACCTCCTTAGCATCCTGGAGCGCTCCCAGGTAACGCTGCACGAACTCGCCGTTCCGCCGATTCCGAAGGGTCACTGCCACTACTGCGGCGCATGGGGGCACAAGGAAAAGGGGAAGCGTAAGTACAGCTGCGGCACCATCAGCAAGAGAGACAAGAAACTCGGCTACTGGCGCAAGGGCGAGCAGACGATCGAGTGTCGCACCGGCGAGCTAGAGCGGCTGCACATCATGGTGCAGAAGTCAGAGTTGCTGCGGAAGGTGCTAACGGACGCTGGCGTGGTGATCGACAATCCGGAGTACTGGTGGCTGATCGACGGTCGCCCGGATGACAGCCAGTTCACGACGATGCCGCACGGACGGTATGCGGAGAGTGCGTGACGACCGCCGCATTCCCACCGCGGGCAGGCGGCGGCTGTTTTATGTCGCCATTGAATTTGTTGTTGCGTGGCAACGACTTAAAGGCGATCGGCGACTCTAAAACGGCGATCTTGTCGCCACCCCCCGCAGGAGCAGTAACCCTGAAGGCTATGTGGACGTGTAGACAAATTAAGAGAAGGCGTCAGGGAACTCCTCACGAGCCTGCGATTGCGGAATTACATGAGCCTCGCGATCACCATATCGCCAATAGGCATTGCACACATCGCACTTATGCAGAAAAGCATGCTGTTCCATTGATTCCGAAATTTGCCGCGGTGACGCCAAGGACGCCGAAAGTACGCCGGCCCGGCAAGCTTCGCATCCTTGGGTCTTCCACCTGTCCCTCGGAGTTACGTCGTCCATCAGAGTTACGATCCACCAAGTTCGAATAGCGTCAACAGATTCTAAATCCGGACCGTGGGAGGGGCAATCAAAACGGCCGCCGATCACAGTTAACGTGTTGCCAGTTAGCGACTTAACCCCGTGACGAAGCCTCTCCGCGATCGCGCGCACCAACCGGGACCGAATCAGTCCGTTTTCGTTGACGTCGAGCAGAAAAGCCCGGGAAAAGTGCCGGGGAGTGAGCGGGACCGGGGTGCAGCCAAGTTACTCACGGAACGCAGCGGCAACCGCAGCACCTGCTAGTGCACCGAGAATCGCATACTGCATCGCGAGAACAGGGGCTCCGCCACACGTCGTGGCGCTGAAGGGCGAAAAAGCGATGATGCCAAAGCACATCCATGCGGCGAGACTGAAGGGTTGCCCTACCCAGCCCGAACGGGCCTCGGGGGGCCGCTCAAGCTTTCCAATCGCGTTCAGAGCGGCGCAGGCGATCAGTGTAACGCCGAATGCGAAGTAACCGTTCACTCCCCCAGCGACCGCGGTGACCCCAAAGCCTACGGCTGCTGAAATGGCGATCGCAGGAAGTGGCCCAACTCGCTCGATCATGGCGCCAGTATATCGATTTGTTTCCTTTCCCCCTAACTCTTTGGAGACCGCTCTGATGAGTGACCAAATCAAAGTCCACGTCGTGAAGTACAAGTCACGGCCCAACCTCGTGCTGCGGTACGTTGACCCGGTGACCGGCAAGCAAGTGGCGAAGTCTGCAAAGACCTCGCGCCGTCGGGACGCCGAGCGCGCCGCGGCGAAGTGGGAGGCAGAGTTGCGCGAGGGCCGCTACCAGCGTCAGAGCCGCATGACTTGGGCGGAGTTCCGCGAGCGGTACCAAGAAGAGAAGATGGCGACCCTGTCGGGCAAGACGCTCGCCGCTTGGGAAGCCGCTGCCAATCACCTCGAGCGAGTGATCTCGCCGAAGTTGCTGGCGACCGTCGATTCCAACGTGCTGAGCCAGTTTCAGGCGAAGTTGCTCGCCGGCGGCATGAAGCAAACCACCCTGGCCAGTCACCTGCGATCGCTGCGCGCCGCGTTCAGTTGGGCGGGCGTCGGTCGCTAATCACCAAGGCGCCACGGGTGGACATGCCGAAGCTCACCAAGGGCGATCGCACGATGCGCGGGCGGCCGATCACAGCGGAAGAATACGAGCGAATGCTGACTAAGGTCGCGGGCGTGCGTAAGGGCGACGCCGAGCTCTGGAAGCGGCTGCTGCGGGGCCTTTGGCTGTCGGGTCTGCGGTTGAGCGAGGCGCTGCAGCTGTCGTGGGACGCGGACGCGGCGATCACCGTGCGGCTTGGCGGTCGCTACCCGATGCTGCGGATCTTCGCGGAGGCCCAGAAGTCGAAGCGTGACGCCCTGCTGCCGATCGCGCCGGAGTTCGCTGAGTTCCTGCTTGCGACGCCCGAGGCTGACCGTCACGGCCTAGTGTTCGGCATCGAGGGGCTGGTGCGCGGCAAGCCGGTCGACACCCAGCGGGCCAGCCGGATCGTCGCCAAGATCGGTGAGGAGGCGCTCGTCGTCGTCGACCCTAACATCGTCCGGCTGCGCGTCTGCAAGAAGACCGGCGCCGTCACCAAGGTGCCGAAGTGCGCGACGGCTCACGACCTTCGCCGGGCGTTCGGAACCCGGTGGTCGAAGCGCGTGATGCCGGTGATGCTCCAGCGGCTGATGCGCCACGCGTCGATCGAGACGACGATGCGCTATTACGTGGAGCACAACGCCGACGATATCTCAGCAGACCTTTGGAACTGGCAAGGTAACGTTTCAGGTAGCGTTGCCCCAGAAACGCAATCAGCCGCGACGAGCGCGGCTGAGAGTGAAGAGCGTAAGCCGTTGGTAGGCAACGACCTCTAGAGCGGAGGGCAGGGGATTCGAACCCCCAACCCCTTTCGGGGCACCTGATTTCGAGTCAGGCTGCTGGCCAATTCGCTTACCCTCCAGCAGAGACCTGATAATTTAGCCGCGCCGCCGTAAACGGGCAATGACGACTCGCCCGCCTGCCCCGTTTGTCCGCGTTGCCGCGTCATTGCAACCCGATTTTCCCGTCAATTCCGCGCGTCGCTGCCCTCTCACTCCGGACTGCGGCGCGGCGTTTCCCACGGCGAAGTTGCTCGTCTCGCCCCCGCAAACTCCCCCGAGGCGTTCCCCCTTCCGCGCCCCGCGTCGCATTGCGCCGGCAGCGCGGGCTACGCCCAGTTCTAGCGGTTTCGCGCAGTATGCCTGGTGCGCGCTGCAGCATCAAAACCTTCGCCCGCCCCGCCCCGGCACGCCGATAGCTGCAATATCCTGAAGCACCCCCTCTCACCTCCCCCGGCAGCTCCATGGCGAAGGAAAAAACTTACCGAATCGTCACGCGCGGCAAGAACGGCGAACTCCGCGCTCGTGACTACGAGCACCAGGACGCTGTCCTGCGGATGCACACTCAGATCGGCATCGACGACTGCAGCACCGACCTCACGCTCCGCGGCATGCCGGTCTTCCGCGGCCTGATCGGCCCGATGCCTGAAGGCAAGGGCGTGGTGCGTTACGAGACGCCCGAGGTGTTCGAAACCCTCACGAAAGAATGGGGCGCGACGAGCAGCGGTCGCAAGTCGCGTCGACGCGTCAGCGGGTGACGCGGACGGCGCTCAGCTGAAGAAGGGCGGCGGGGCCCATCAATCATGCTGAGCAGCCTCAAGTGATGCCAAGCAACGCGAAGCATCTGGCCTGACGAGCAGCGAACCAATCCACTTAGCGAACCGGGTGACAATCGACGACGCTGACGGGACTGGGTGGTCCCTCACGACAAGTGGATGACGCGAACGCCGCCTCGGGAACGCCCCGAGCGGCGTTTTTTATTGGCCGCCGCCAACTCTCCGCAACCAATACAATTTCCATCAGCGAGCCCCCTACCCTCCCCCACGCGCACCCCGCCGCTCGCAACTGACCACTGACAACTGACAACGGACCAGCCCTCCCTCCTGGAGCCCACCCCATGCCGTCTGTAAACAACCGCCAAATCCTCCTCGCCTCCCGCCCCCACGGCGAGCCGACCCTCGACAACTTCCAACTCGTCGAAACGCAACTCCCCTCCCCTGCCCCGGGCCAACTCCTCCTCCGCAGTCTCTACCTCTCGCTCGACCCCTACATGCGCGGCCGGATGAGCGAGGAAAAGTCATACGCCTCGCCCGTCGAAGTCGGCGGCGTCATGGGCGGCCAGGCAATTGCAGAGGTCGTTGAATCAAACCACCCCGACCACCGCGTCGGCGAAATCGTGCTCGCCCCCATCGGCTGGCAAGAGTACGCCCTCAGCGACGGCGACGGCCTCCAAGAAATCGACCCCGCCCTCGGCCCCGTCTCCTACGCCCTCGGCGTCCTCGGCATGCCCGGCCTCACCGCGTACACCGGCCTGCTCAACATCGGCCAACCGAAGCCGGGCGAAACGCTCGTCGTCGCCGCCGCGTCGGGCGCCGTCGGTTCGGTCGTCGGCCAAATCGCCAAACTAAAAGGCTGCCGCGTCATCGGCATCGCCGGCGGCGCCGAGAAGTGCCGCTACGTGAAGGACGAACTCGGCTTCGACGACTGCCTCGACCACCGCGCACCCAACCTCGCCGACCGCCTCCGCACGGCCTGCCCCGGCGGCATCGACATTTACTTTGAGAACGTCGGCGGCGACGTCTTCACCGCCGTCTTCCCGCTGCTCAACAGCTTCGCACGCATCCCCGTCTGCGGACTGATCGCCCACTACAACGCCACCGAAGCCCCCGCCGGCCCCGACCGCCTGCCGCAGCTAATGAAGCAGATCCTCGTGAAGCGCCTCACCTTCCGCGGCTACATCGTCAGCGACTTCGCGTCGCAGTATCCGCAGTTTTTAGAGGAAGTCGGCGGCTGGTTGCGCGAGGGAAAGCTGAAGTACAAGGAAGACGTCACCGAGGGATTGGAAAACGCCCCGCGCGAACTCATCGGCGTGCTGCGCGGGGAGAATTTTGGGAAGAAGATTATCAAAGTGGGCAAGTAAGGATCGTCAAAGCGTTCTTCATCGCTTGACCTTCACTGGTTCCAGGTCGGCTTCGAGGAACTTCTCGTTGAATCGTTGAGCTTCTGCGATTGATGCGCCAGCATGAACGTCATCGGTTTTCTATCACCGAGCTCGGGGTTGATCGCGAAAGCGATCTATCTCGGGGGCGCGAGTGACCACTACAGCCAACTCGAAGAGAGTTGCATCTCATTGCTCACTCATCAATTCAGCCCTCAAAGGGGGCGGTGAAGCGACTTACTTACCCTGGGGAGATTGCGTTAGCAAACAATCCAGGATTGCATGATTGAGTCCCGCTGGAACTCGAAATTCCAAATAGAGATACTTGTCGTCGATTGACCGCCCGGGTTCACCAAAAACTCCTTGGCGATATACTGCCACTAGTGTGGTTGGAATTCTCGTCTGTCTGGAATCCATCAGATGATACTGAAAAGCGTCGAGCCTTGCTATTTCGGCCCATTTCGCGAAGGCGCACGCCTAGATGTCGACAAAAACGTGACTGTAGTTACAGGTGCTAACGACGCGGGGAAAACATCGCTGCTGCGACTGATTCGCGCTGCGTTTGATCCATCACCAAGCTACTCAGCTACGGAATCCGACGTTAATAGAAGCCAGCTATTGGAGGCATCTAAGCCCTGGCAGTCAGATGAGCGAATCGGAGTAAGAATCGGTTTCGAGATCAGCGAACCAGAAGATCAGAGGTTCTTAAAGCTAGATAGAATAGTCGTTGGGACTAACATTTCCACGAAGTTTAAGCTCGCACCAAAACTCGCAACCACAGACAAAGTGAGAGCATGCGATGTAAGCGAAGTTTCATCGTCAAGGGGGCCCAGACACTATGATGCAATCGGCCGGATGCCGCAGGTCCTGTATTTAGAAAGTGGGCAAGCGGATAGTTCTTCAATTGAACTGAAGATGCCTAATCCCTTTGAGAGAGCGTTCATAGAATGCGCGTTCGGGCCTGATTTCGAGTTCAATTCATTTGCAGCAATGAGTGAGTTGGTTTCCGAAGAATCGCTCGAAGTTGCTCAGGAACGTCTTTCAAGTGCATGTAGGGCCGCGCTGCCAAAGTCGTTGCATTATCAGTTCAAACTCTCTCGCGTTCCGTCTGAGCCGGCAAAGCTGCACGTGAGAGCGTCTGATGCCTTTGGTGGAAGGATACCGTTGCAGGGACGAGGTGCAGGTGCAAAAAAACTGATTGGTTTATACTTGTCGCTGATTTCTTTCGTTCGCGACACTCCATGTCTGGTTCTGCTTGATGAGCCTGAAAATTCACTGCACGCAGATGCTCAAAGGGCCTTGCGAGGATTTCTAGACAGCCTTGGTAGTCGTGATGGGGTGCAAATTATCTATTCGACGCACTCTCCGGTGATGATAGACCCGCAACGAGCGGATAGGGTGCGGCTAGTGCTGCAAAGGTCGCTGAATGGAGTCGCGGAGTCGGTAATCGACAACAAACCGTATAGCGAGAATTTCAGGCAGGTTCGTGCAAGCTTAGGAATGTCTACTACCGACACGTTGCTGTATTCCGATGTTAGTCTGATAGTCGAAGGCGAAACCGAGATAGTCTCGCTTCCGATACTACTAATGCGACTTAGCACTCTAGACGCCAGGTTTAAGTCGGTTGGCAAGTGGCTGGCCGATATACATTTAATCAATGGCTTGGGGGACAGCTTCGACAAGCTTTGCAGTGTCGCTAAGGGGTTCGGTGTTAAGCCCGCCGTCTTTCTTGACGGGGACAAAATAAAGAGGTTGAGAGAATCTAGATTTTTCACCAAGCATCCTGACGTTCCGGTTGTTCACCTTCCTGAAGGTGTGGAGATTGAACAAATGGTTCCCATGTCCCTATACATTGAGTGTGTCGCGGCAGTACATCGATTGAAGTCTGAAGAAGCGACCAAAGATACCTTCCTGGCGTGGATGCAAGGGTGCAGTGATCGGTGGATCGAGAAACTGGCATTCAGTAAACAAGTAGACTCATGGCTGGGAGCGGAATTTGCCGTGAATCTAAACAAGGTGCAGGTGATGAAGCGAGCCGCCGAAACTGTAGAGATCGGTTCCATTTCACACTTGGACTGCCTCGAGAGCGTGGCCCAGAAGGTTGAAGAATTACTCAACGCAAAGTAACAATACCTCCGACCGAAGGCATGCTGTCGCCGAGCGTCGGCATTTTGCGCTCAGTTGCTTGTCCGCAGGTGGATTTGGCATGCCTGAGCCAGCTTGGCAGCAGATCGCGCAATCGCGTTGAATCGCAAACCATAAAGAACGCCAACGGCGTTCCATCATCCAGCCCGGGGTTGATCGCACCAGCGATCTACCCCGAGAACACGGCGGCCATCATCGCCAACCCTGCAAGGGTTGCAGCACTTCAACGGCAACCGGACGATTCAACCCCTGCAGGGTTGAGACGAACTGCGATGACCTAACCCTGGGTAGATTGCCTCCGCAATCAAACCCAGGGCTGGATGATTGAATCCCGCTGGGATTCGAAATGCCAAGACAGCCACGACGGGTGGCATGCCGTCGCGCAGCGTCGGCATGCTGCGTTAGGCTCCACCCCGAAACGATTTACTCAGGGTGAGCGGCGCATGTAAGCGAGCGACCAAGAATGCGTCCCAGCGGGACGACCGATAATAGCCCAGCAATTCATTGCTGGGTAAAAAGCCCCGGCGCATCAATAAGTCCCGTAGGGACGATTGAATGGCTCCGGAATTCAATTGTCCCTACGGGACATCGGTTCTTCCGGCGGAATCATTACCCAGCAATAAATTGCTGGGCTATTGTCGAATCTCCCTCCGGGAGAAAAAGACGCAACTCGCTCCGAAGAGCACTTTTGGGACAAAGTCTAGGGCGAAGCCCAGCCACCCAGGGGTGGCAGAAAATAGGGCGCTGAAGCCCCCTCGCATCTTTGCTACGGTGAAATTGTCGAGGGAGACGCCGCGCCGACTAGAGGTTCGAGCGGGCCCCATGCCGTCGCAACGCGTCGGCATGGTGCGCCGGGTTGTTGGCCTCCACAAGAGTTCAGCATGTCGACGCTAGCGCGACAACGTGGCACCGAGGGGAATCGCAACTAGGTCGCAGCACTCGACCCATCACCAGCCGACGCGGCTCAAAACGAGAATCGCAGCCTCACGAGCACCAACCATGACGCGACAAAAAGAACTCTGTCGCCAACCAACAATTCACAACCACAGGAGCCAAAGCAACTTACGAATTCTGTCGCCAAAAATCGCATCCGCGACAAAATGCCGCCCACGACAAAATCCCGATTTGCGACAGAACTCGCTGCAAACAACAAACATCGCCGCCGCGCAACATCAGAAGCCACAATTACAGCTGCAGCACGGCCCGCAAGCCCGCGACAACCGCCGTGTCGTACTGCGTTTCCGCCGGCTCAATGACTTGCAAATCAGTCGTCACATTAAAACAAGGCGCCAGCGACATGTTGTAGTAAATCTCAACGCCGTCGACGTCGCGCAAATCAAACACCGGGCTGAGGCTGTTCACAAAATCGTTGCTCAACCCTGTATGGAAATAGCCGACGCCGATCGCGTCGTTCGGCCGCGACCGACTCAGCCCCTTCGTTTGAATCGCTGCGTTGCACGTCCACGCGAACGGGCTCGTCTCTTCTTCCGCGAGGCACCACTGCGTCAGGAAGCCGACGTTGCGGCCATCCTTCGCTCCGTCGGTCCACAACGTTTGCTCGCCGATGTAAATGAGCGAGTAGGCGCCATGTTGCTTCACGGCGCCGACGCCCTGCCCCGGGATAATGACGAAGCTGAGCGGATCGTACGAGACGTACTCGCCCGTGGCCCAAATGCCGCCCGCCATGTGCGAACCAGGCAGCCCGCCGAACATGGTGTAGTAACGGTACGTCGCCATGATGTTGGCGCCGTTGTCGAACATGTCGTCGAAGCCGCTCGTGGTCGTGACGTCTTGATTGTCGAACGCCATCACCGCGAACGTCGGCCGGCCGTCGACGAACTTCGTAATACCGGCGCCCATGAACGACAGCGGCACCACTCGCCCGACGCCGAGCGGAATGATCGCGCTCGCGTTCATGAACCCGTTCACGCCGCGGCCCGTCTGCGGGTAGAGGGCGTAGAACATATCGAGCGCGTTCACCTTGCCCGCCGAGACTTGCCAATCTTCCGAGAGGTACTGCGTAAGCGTGAGGCCGGTGATCGCCGTGTCATGCTCGCCGGCGTTCGGGTAGAGCATCGCGACGTTCACCGGCGCCATGCCGACCGCTTCGGCGTTCACGTCTTGTCCGTACCGCGTTTCGACGTGCGTCGTCACGCCGAAACCTTCGACGCCGAGCAGCTTACCGCCGTCGATGACGAGATACTGATCGACCTTGCCGCCATACTCGAAGCCGCGGTCGCGCCCGCCGTCGGCGACGCCCTGGTAAAACTGCGGCGTGATAATGTGGTACACGACCCCCGAATCCGCCATCCGCTTCATCGCGGCTTCCATCTCTTCCATGAGAGACGAACCGCCGCCCTGCGAGCAGAGCGCGTACGGCGACGGCGCAGATTCGCGATAGTCGACGAGGCTGGCGTTCTCGCTCGCCCACGAACGGCTGATCGCCGAAACCTCGGCAGCGGCGGATGTGGCCGCGACTTCGTCCGCGCGCCCGGCCGGGCCGATCGCCAGGCTCAGCGCCGCACACCATCCGCCCACGGCACGCTTACGAAAGATCGACACCGCCTGTACTCCAGTGGATCGAAGACGATTTCTCCAACAGGCTCGATCGTCGCGAACCGCTGGCCGGATGAGCATTCTGGCGCTTTTGCTGACGGGAGGGGTGGTAACGGTTGCAGCGGGGCCGGCTGTCGTGGCCCCGCCGCAGCATTTACACTTCATACTGCTGCCGCCACTCCAGGGAACGAACGCAATCCAGTGCGAAAGATCACCAAAACCTACGCCGACCCGCTCGACCTTGTTTGGACCCACGCCGCCGCGCAAATTGGGATCCAAATCGTGCGCAGCGCTGAAGTAAATGCGTCGTGGAATGGCGCCGGCGTGCTCGCGATCGGCACGCCCGAGACGCTCGATCCCGACGACTCGCTCGCGCAGATGATTTTGCACGAGACCTGCCACGCGCTGTGCGAAGGGTCTGACTGTTTGAGCTTGCCCGACTGGGGGCTCGACAATTTCAATCCGGCCAAACGTGTCCACGAACACGCTTGCCTCCGCCTGCAAGCGGCGCTCGCCGACCAGCATGGCCTCCGCGAGTTCTTCGCGTCGACGACAATGTTCCGCGCGTACTACGATCGGCTCCCGGCCGACCCGCTCGCCGACGGCGACGACCCGGCCATCGAGATGGCCCGCGCCGCCTGGCAGCGCGCCCAAACAGGCCCCTGGTCCGCCCCCCTCCGCGCAGCCCTCGAGCGCACCGCCCTCATCGCCCGCGCGCTCGAAGGCGCGACGACGCCCGAGTCGATCTGGCACAAGTAGGGTGGGTGCTTGCACCCACCTTCAACGCTTCAAGCGCAGGACGCCTCGCAATCAACTTGGCACGGTCGCTGTGCGAGCCGTTTTGATCAGATCACAGAGGCGAAGCGCTTCATGCTGAGCAAGGTGGGTGCGAGCACCCACCCTACATCGGAGCCCGTCAGAACAACTTTCTTACTGCACCGGCTCAGCCGCCGGAAACGTCCACTTCCCATCGAGAATCTCCGCCCGCGGCCGATACATCCGCACCGTGTAATTCCACCCCGGCACGATCGGCAAGCAATTCGGCGTCTTCCCGTCGCACCCGCCGAACTGGATCACGTACGACCCATCCGCACTCGGCTTCGCCGTGACGCTGTTGAGCGAGTAGGCGTTCGCGGCGTTCTTCACAAAGTAGCCGTCGGCGTTGTAGACGCTGATCGACCAAAACCCGTCGACCGGCACGTCCTTCACGGTGAGGCGATAAACCGTCTTGCCGTCGTTCTGCGCCGGCTCGACGCCGTCGTACATCGCCGCCGTCGCCGGGTTGCCGCCCCAGCCGGCCGCAGTGCCGATGAGGTGCTGGATCGGATCGACCTGATTCTTCCGCCCGAACATCCGCCGCGAGTCGAGCCCGCCGTTCGCCGCGGCGAGGTTGATGAGCGCCGCCCGGACTTTATCTTGCGACGTCGCATCCCACTTGGCGACTTTAAACTCGCCCGGCGCCTTGTGCTCAATCTTGATCGCGTCTTGCAGCTTGTGAACCTCGGCCACGTCGGCCGGACTGTTCGGATCGACGAACGTCCGCACCGCCAACGCCACGTACCGCGTCCCGGCCGACTCCTGCGAAATCGTAAATGCCCCTGGCGCGTAGTACACGTCGGGAGCGTAATGATCCTCGTTGATTACCTGCAGCGCCATGTACCGCTTGCCGACCTTCGGTAACGTCACAGTCACCGGACCCGCAGCAAGGTCGAAGACGCCGAACGAATAGAGCGTATCGCGATTGAGCCGCACGACCGTCTGATGATCGATCGCCGCCACTTCTCGCTCGTGATGAAACTTGCCAAACCCGCCATCCTTCACAAACCGCGAGAAGTAAAGGTCTGACTCCGCTTGCGGAAAGTTATCGACCGTCACCCGAATCGGCGTCTCCTTCGCGGCCGCCGCATCTTGTGCACGAGCCGGTAACGCAACGACCACAACGGCGAGCATCGCCAAACACCGAATCACAGAAGAGTTCATCGCAATACCTTGCAAGCATGAGAGAAGTACACGTTTACGGAGGCCTGCAGCCGCCCGCCGCCGATTATACCCTGAGTGCCGCTTCCTAGCCCCGGGCTCCGCCCGGGGGTGAGTTTCCACGCCGTTAGATGCCGCCCCTCGTGCACTGCCATGTCCCACCAGCGAAGCCCTTCCCCCAACATGAGGGTGGCCGAAAATCGGCGCCTGCTTCCCCTCGCCTACTCTGCTAGGCTGCACCTATCCGCGGACATGCTACGCGCCGAGTGAACGCGCCACACATCGCGCGGTTCGTGAGATGGCAACGATCAGAAGCAAGGTTCAAATGACATTCATGTCGCCCCGACCTGAAGCGTGTCGCCTATTTGCGACATCGCAACGCGAGCGACGAAAACAACTTGCGCTTAGTGTCGCCAAAAATGCAAAACACGACATCAAGCGACACGAAGCCTAGGACTCGCTTCGGCATCGACTCCCAAAAGTTTTATACGGTGATACGCTTTGGAAATAATCACGAACCGGCTCGTCTTACGACCGGCAACGGTCGAACTGGCGCGAGCGGAACTCTACGATCAGAGTGAATTTGCACGGCTCCTGTCGGCGAGAGTGCCAGCGTCCTGGCCGCCTGAGACGCTGGCCGACGCCCTTCCGCTATTCTTGAGCTGGCTCGAAGCGGCGCCTGAGCAGGTCGGTTGGTTCGGCTGGTATGGACTGGAGTTAGCGGCAGACGAGTCTCAACCGACGCTCGTCGGCAGCTGTGGATTCCTTGGTCCTCCAGCAGAGGGAACCGTGCAGATCGGCTACTCCGTGCTGCCGGAGTTTCAACGTCGCGGGTTCGCGACGGAGATGGTGAATGGCATCGCCGCGTGGGCTGCCGCGCATGCCGAAGTTAGTCGGTTGGTCGCAGAGACGGAGTGGGCGAATCCTGGATCCGTGCGAGTTTTGGAGAAAGTTGGATTTGTTGCGGATGGTAGCGCTGCCGAACCCGGCGGACAACGATTTCACTTAGTCGTCAATGCGTAGTGCGCCGCTCCAGCGGGTCGTTGACCCGCGGCTGCTTGGCGAAGTTTATTCCGCGATCACCGATCGCGGCTTTGTTTGTTCGGCGATCCAGGCGAGCCATTCCTTCGCCGGCGGGCCGTAGGGGCGGAACTTGGTTTGCGTGCCGATATCGTCGCGATAGAGCAGCGCCCGGTTCTCGCCCAGTAGCGTCGCCGCCGGCGAGTCGATAAGGCTCGTCGAGTCGGCGCCGCTCATTTGCATCGCGACGCGGAACTCCACCTCGCGGAGCGACAGCCGATCGACCGCACGAGTGAGCGAGTTGTACGATTCGCACCACAGGAGCACATGCACGCCGACGACAGGACCCTCTTTGAGGATCTCGCGGAACCGTCGATCGGGCGCCGGCGGGGCGTTTTTATCTTTGCCGAACGAGAAACTAAAATCGTCCTCGGTCTGGCGCAGATCGCGGATTTGGGCGACGTCGTAGATGATGAGATAGAGCGACGGGTAGCGTTCTTCAGGCGATTCGCCGCGACGTTTTACTTCGTCGGCGAGGGCGTGGATCGCGGCGGCCGCGCCGCGCGGCGGAACGACTTCGACCGCGTCGCCGACCGCGGCGGCGACGTTGCCCCACATGCCGGGGACGTGCGACTCGGGCCGCGTGCCGTCGAGGATGGTGAACCGAGCGCCTGCCTCGCCATGCTGCGCGGCGAGCGCAATGACGATGTTCGCCAACACGCCCGCGGCCATCTCTTCGTCCTGGCCGATGACGATGAGATTGTGACCACCTTGCCGGCGTAGAACGAGATGCGTTGAGGGTTCAATGCGCACTGCCGAGCCGAGCCACAGCGTCGGCTCGAGATGCGTCGTCCGCTCGGGACGGGTGATCGCCGCGATCATGTCGGGATTGTCGAACGGGTTCGCGGGAATGTTTCCTTCGAACACGATCGTCGGTTCTTCGGTCGGCATCCGCGGCGTCGGTTGCGCCAACAGTGCGGCGAGGTAGGCCTGCCGCTGCGGATCGGGGAGCCACACGACTTGGAACGGATGGTTGCCGGCGACGAGGCCGTTTTGGTCGTTGTAGATCGCCTCGCCCGGGCGATTGAGCAGACGGGCGGCCGTGTTTTCATCGCTGAGGATGAGATGGGCGTCGGCTTCGCTGCATTCGAGCGCGATGCGGACGGCCATCTGACCGAGCGTGCTGCGGGCGAGCGAGTAGGCGCCGGCCAGCGTTTGCGAACCGAGCATCACATGAATACCGAACGCGCGGCCTTGCCGTACGAGGCGATCGAGCAGCAGCGCCGCGTCTTGGGCAAGTTTATCGTCGGCGACGAACAGTTCCTGGAATTCGTCAACGATCAGCATCGTCCGCGGCATCGGAATCTCTGGCGCCGCGCGACGGAAGCCGCCGAGATCTTGCACGGCATACGAACGGAACAACTCGCCGCGACGGCGCAATTCGGCGTCGAGCCGTTCGAGCACGCTGACGCCAAACTCCCGTTCGCTCTCGATCGCGATCACGCGCGCGTGAGGCAACCGGCCGTTGGCGTACGCCTTGAATTCCACGCCCTTCTTGAAGTCGACAAGGTACAACTCAACCTGATCGGGAGCGTAATGAAGCGCCACGTTTGTAATGAGAGCGTGCAGCAGCGTCGACTTGCCCGAGCCGGTCTTGCCGGAGATCAGGGCATGCTGAGACGTGCCGACGCCAAACCGCAGCGACTGCAATTCCTTCGCGCCAGCGCGGCCAATGGGGACGACCAGCTCGCGCGAGCTATCTTCCTCCCACAGCCGGTCGGGCGGCGGTGCCACCATCGAGAACGGCACCTCGACGCGGCTCGCCTTGCGCGATTGTTCGCCAGCGATGCGAAGGAGCGAGTTCAACTCCTCCGCCTGCGGCATGCGATCGAGCTCAAGCGGCAGTTTTTCGAACAGTGGATACTTCCAGACGAGTCGCTTATCGATCCACTGCAGGTGGACCGCATCGTCGAGGAGCGGCTGCAGCCGAAACTCATGCGGCAGTTTCACATCCGTGTCGATACTCAGGAGCGTGAAGGCGCCGCACCGCGGGCCGCTCTGCGAGATCGAAACGAGCTTGCGCGCCGCCGCATCGGAGAATCCATGCGGGAAGTTGGCGGCGACGATCACATGGTACGGCTCGGCGACTTCGCCGGCGCTTTCGTTGTACTCATGGATCGTGGCGAACTCGTTGCGGAGGTACTTTTGCAGCACCTTTTCCATGTGTTGGCTGATGATCCCAAGCCGTTCGTCGATCTGCTTGTAGTCGGTGAGGATTCGGGCGGCGACGAGCTGCTCGTCGTAGTCGGCCAGATGCATGAACGCGGCGAAGTTCTCGCCGAGCCCAGCCGGATCGATGATCGTAAACCGCAGCTTGCCGGCGGGCATTGACGTAAGGAATCGCAGCATCATCAGCTGCAGCACTTCGGCAGCCGCGCGGCGCCCTGCCCCGTCGGCGGTGATCACCATCCGCGGTTGTTCTTTGAGCGGCATCGTCGCCGGCAGCACCAACCGTCGCACGCCAGGATCGAGTCGCGGATCGTCCGGCACGCCATGCTTCACCGCCTGCAGCGGCAGCGGGCAAAGGCCGAAGGGAATCGCTTCCGGCGGCTCTGTGGGGCGTTGCCACGCGGCGAGATCGGTCGTCGACCAATCGGGGAACAACTCACGGCAGCGGGTCTGCATCGCGGCGAGTTCATCGGAGACCTCGCGGAAGCCAGTGTGCCACGCATCGGCCATCTGCTGCCAAGCTGACGATTGCTTCGCATGCGCCGCAGCGCGACGAGCATCAAAGCGTTCGGCGTTCGCGCGCTCCTCTTGCGCGCGTCCGGCAACGGCCTGTTCGATGAGCGGCGGGTACTTGGCTTCGGCGGCCGACAGCGCCGCGTCGCGTTTTGCTGAGATCTCGGCGATCGCGGAGGCGACTTCCGCCTCGACGCGAGCGAGTTCCGTAGCATGCGCTGCTTGATACTCCGCTTGCTTCGTCGCGAGTTCATTGCGAGCGTGCGTGACGTCGCGCTCGCGTCGTCGAACGTTTTCTTGCGTGAGACGCTCGCTGTGGGCTTTCGCCTCGGCGAGCGTGGTCTGCTCCAACTGCTGGCATTGTTCAAGCAGCCGTTGGATCCGGCCGAACTGTTGCAGCGAACGCCTCCGCCCGCGCGGCACGGCGACCGCCACGAGGGCGCCGCCGCCGATCGAGCCTAGTGCCAATCCGGAAACTAGGCCGATGATCCAGCCGAGGCCCGCTAGAGCTCCGGCGACAGTTCCAAAAATGGCGCCGAGCGCTGCCGCTCCGCCGAGCCAACCGAGCCAGCGTTTCCCTTCGATGAAGAGTGAGGGGAGCTTCTGATCCTGTAGGTCGAGGACCGCTTGTTTGAGTAAGTTGAGCGTCTGTTGCAACCGATCGTCGGCCGTTGCCGCTGCGGGAGTCTCGGCCGTCGACAACTCCGTTGCGGGATCGGCGCGCCAGTCGAACGCAGCGGCCGCTTGCGTTTGATCACGCAATTCAAGCAGCGTGTTGGCATCGCGTTGCAACCCTTCGGCGATGCGCCGCCGCGATTGCAGACGCTTCGTCGTCTCTTCAACTAGCTGCAGCGGTTGCCCTTTATGGGCTTCGAACACGGTGTTCGCTTGCCACTCCAACTCCTGGGCATGATGGTCCGCCGCGGCGAGGTTCGCATTGCGGCGGTCGTCATTGCTCTTGAGCGCCGTTTTGTGCCGAGTCTCCGCCTGCCGGATCGCTTCGTCGTGAGCAACGATCGCCGCTTGGCTAACGGTCGCATATTCCTCTTCGAGGACGCGCGACTTTGCCGAGTACGATTCGTTCAGCTTTCGCGCCGTCTGCTCGAATTCCTTTTCGGCCGTTTCGAGTTCCGCACTGATTGCGGCCGCTAGGATGCGCTCCTCGCCCGCGCGTTTGTCAGCGACCTGCTGCAGTTGCTGCATCAGCTCGAGCTCGCGGCGGGTGGAAAGGCGTGGCGTCGTCAAAGGCTTAAACGTGGGAATGGGAAAGGGGAAAGTGGAAATGAAGCGTGGTCAACAATCTCCCTGGCTCCTGGACTCACTGTTCACACTCATTGTGCATGTGGGCGACCATCACCCCCATCCGCTGCATCGAGTCGAGGGCCAGTTTGACGGTCGGGCCCAAAGGTTCCAAGTGATTTTCGCAAAAAGCGCGACTGACGCCGTCGTTCCACTGCTCCGAGACATCCATCCAAGCCTTCTGCAGGTCTTCGAAGGCGTCGCGAATATAGGCGGCGTTAGTATGCAGGTCGGCGGGACGCATCAGGTTTCGTCCTCCGTGTTCAATGCCGTGTCGTCGGTCGGCAAAGCCGCGACCGCCGGTCGCGGTGCAGCGCTAACCGGCGCCGCATTCGAAACCGGCGCCGCCACCGGCTCAGCCGGCGTCTGCGCCTCCGGCGGACGTTCAATCTGATATTCATCAAGCCGCCGGACGATTGTCTTCAGCAGTGCTTGCGCTTTCGGGACGTCCAATTCCATCATGCGGCGCAGCTGCCCAATTCGGCCATCGTATTCGAATTGCTCGTGCCGAAAGCTACGCTGCCACCGTTTGACGGCCTCGCATTTCTCCTGGCAGTAAGCGCGATGCGCCTTCGCGGCCACGAGTGCAGCCTTTTGCTCGCGGCAGGTCGGCCGCTCGCCGGCGACGGTCATCAACAGGCAGCGTTCGAGGTCAAGTTTGGCTTGATGCACCGCATCCTCGGCGAGATGGGTTTGGCTTTTCCAATGGGAGGGGCGATCGTGTTCCACCCAGTTCGATGCACGATGGAGTTCCCCGTCGAGCGAATCGATCGCATTCTGCACCCGTTCCTGAAACTTGACCAATGCGAGGCGAAAGGCCTCGATGGCTGCAGTCGATCGGACTTGGGCGGGGGAAGACATTGATAGGAATGCTGAAGGATGAATGCGGAATGCTAAAGGGTGCGATGCGGGTGGGAATGGCGAGCAGCCTTCCTTCTTCCGCATTCGTCGTTCAGCATTGGCTCTATCGCTGCGTCAGATACTCTTCGATCCGCTCTGCCTTGCGCAGCAAGAACGGCGCGTATTCGTTGGTGGCTTCGATCGAGCGGCTGATCAGCTTCATGTGCTGTTCGAACTCTTCGCTGAACTTCTTCTGCTCCTGGTCGCGCCAGGTGACGTTCAAGGCGTGAAGTTGACCTGCGAGCGTGGTCATCCGCTCTTCGAGTTCCGCGTTGAAGAGCTTGAGCTGATGGGCGAAGCGGCGAAGCTCCGCCGGGTCGACGACTGCCTGCGACATGATGAGGCCTCTTTCTCCGGGCGTGTTCCGCGGCGACGGCTGGAGGCAAGAAAACGAACGTCGCACCGCCCGTAAGTTTGATTCTAACCCCCTTCAATTAGAGGGTAAAGAAAACGCCTGCGCAACGGCCAGTTCGGGGAGCGACGCCGGACGCTGGGCCCGATCGAGCGGGTTGTACCGGTTGTAGCGGCACGAAACGCTTAGCCCCCGGTCGAATGACCGGGGGCTAAGGCAACGTCAGATTAATGGTTCAGCCAAGGGCTGCGTTACCGTGGCGGCAAGGCGGCCGTCCGGGAATCGAACGGCGTCTCCAAAAGCTCCGGCAACGGGCGATCGGCGCCACGGTAGGAAGGATCGATCGAGTCGAGTTCCTCGGCAACGGCCCGCACCGTGTAGTGGATTTGCTCCGGCGTGTGGTTGCTCGTAATAAAGAACCGCAGCCGGGCGGCCCGCTCTTCCACGGCCGGGTACAGAATCGGCTGCACGTTGATCCCGCGGCTCCGCAGCAGTTGCGACAGCACAAGCGCGTGTTCCGAGTTGCCCGTGATCACTGGCACGACCGCCGTGTTGTTGCTGCCGCCGGTGTTCAGGCCGGCGTCTTTCGACAGGCGGAGGAAGAGCCGCGAATTCTCAGCCAAGCGGGCGACCCGCTCTGGTTCCTCTTGCAGCAGGTTCAGCGACGCCAATGCCGCGGCTGCATTCGCCGGGGACAGGCCGACGCTGTAGACGAAGCCAGGCGCCGTGTACTTGAGGTACTCGACGATTTCCTTCTGAGCGGCGATGTACCCGCCGCAGCTACCGAGCGACTTGCTGAGCGTGCCCATCCACAGGTCGACTTCGCGCGGGTTGATGCCGAAGTGCTCCGACATGCCGCGGCCGTGCAGACCCATCGTGCCGAGCGAGTGGGCCTCGTCGACCATCAGGTAAGCCTTATGACGCTTTTTGATTTCAACGAATTGCGGCAGATCCGGGTAATCGCCGTCCATGCTGTAGACGCCTTCGACGACGATCAGCACGCGGCGATACTCGTGGCGAATCTCACCGAGGATCTTTTCCAGAGCACGCCAGTCGTTGTGCGGGAACGGCCGACGACGGGCGCCCGACAGGATGGCGCCCTGCATGATGCTGTTATGCGACAGCGAGTCGTGCAGGATGAGGTCGCCCGGGCCGAACAAGTGGCCGATGACCGTCTCGTTCGTCGAGTGACCGCCGACGAGCACAATCGCCGCTTCGGTCCCGATGAAGTCGGCGATGCCGCGTTCGAGCGCGCCGTGGAGCGGCTTCTCGCCCGAAACCAACCGGCTGGCCGAGACGCTGGTGCCGTACCGAGCTACAGCGTCGCGGGTCGCGTTGACGACCACGGGGTCGCCCGACATGCCGATGTAGTTGTAGCTGCAGAAGTTGATGTACTCCTGCCCGTTGATGATCGTGCGATCATTCATGATCCCTTCATGCACCGTGAAGAAGGGATTCGACATGCCATGCTGTGTGGTGAGCTTGAAGTTCTCCTGCAGGCGGAGGTACTCGGCACACTTGGCGAATTGGTAATCTTCCTCGGCGACTTCGTACGCCGCCGGTGCGCCGGTGCGAACCTTGAGTTCGCCGCCCATGAACTGCTCGATCGCTTCGACGACCTCGCCGCAGGTTTCCATCGACGGCAGGACCGAATCCGGGAAGCGGCCGCCGAACGCTTCTTCCAGCGAGGCGACGATTTCCATCCGCTCGAGCGAATCGAGGCCGAGCTCGACGATGTTCGTGTCCCAGTCGAGGGCGCCGACGCGCTCGCGGCCGATTTCGCGAACCTTGGCGTAGACGACTTCGATGATTTGCGGACGGTTGCCGGTGAGGCGCGGGTCAGCGCCAGCGGGAGCAGCGACTTTAACTGGCGCCGGCTTGTGAGCGGCGAAGCCGTTGATCGCGGCCGGTGCTGGGGCTGGCTTCTGCGGCAGGTCGGCGGCGACTTCCAGGCCGTCCGATTCGTCGTCGCCTTCGTCGCTATCGCGACGGCGGACCGACTTGATCACTTCGACCTGGCCCGTCTCGGCCGACCAAGTGGCGACCGCGGCTAGGGTGCCGGCGAGGTAACCCGCCTGGCAGGCGTGACGCTGAATCTTGCCGCTGGAGGTCTTCGGGATGCTGCCGGTCTTCAGCAGGACGACTGCTGCAACGGGAAGCTCAAAGTCTCCGGCGATGCGCTTGCGGATCGCGGTGATGATCTCTTCGAAGTCGAGGTTGCGACCGCGCTCGGTCTCTTGCACAACGACCAACCGCTCGGCGCCCTGATCGCCCACGGCAAATGCCGCGGCGACGCCGAGCTTCACCTTCTCGTGAGCGACGCCGATCGATTGCTCAATATCCTGCGGGTAGTAGTTTACCCCGTGGATAATGATCAGGTCCTTCAAACGCCCGGTGACGAACAGCTCGCCCTTGTGGAGGAAGCCGAGGTCGCCCGTGCGAAGGAACGGCCCGCGACCGTCACGCAGGCGGGCTTGGAACGTTTCGTGCGTGGCGTCTTCGCGGCGCCAATAACCTTGCGCGACGCTGGGGCCGGAGACCCAGATTTCGCCGACCTGGTTGGCCGTGCAGGGTTCAAACGTATCGGGATCGGCGATGACGATGTTCTGGTCGAGCAGGTTGCCGCCGCTGCCGACGAGCTCGCGGGCATGCTCGGCGCCGGTCGGGGCCGGGACGACTTCGTGCTTCTCAAGGGCATGCAGGTCGAACGACTGGACCACCGGTTCCGACTGCTTGTAGCCGCCGGCGACGATCAGCGTCGCTTCGGCCAACCCATAGCATGGGTAGAACGCTTCGCGACGGAAGCCGCATTCGGCGAAGGCGTTGCTGAACCGCTCGATCGTCTCGGCCCGTACCGGTTCGGCGCCGTTGAAGGCGAGCGACCAGCGGCTGAGATCAAGTGTGCGCTTCTGCTCGGCGGTCACCTTCTCGGCGCACAGGTCGTAGGCAAAGTTCGGCCCGCCGCTGATCGTCGACCCCGACTGCGAAATCGCCTGCAGCCAGCGAACCGGCCGTTGCAGGAAGTGCGTCGGCGACAGCAGCGTATTGAGGCGGCCCATGTAGAGCGGCTGCAAAATGCCGCCGATGAGCCCCATGTCGTGATATAGAGGGAGCCAGAAACAGCCGCTGCCCGAGCGCGAGTGCTCGAAGGCGTAGGTGATCATGGCCGAGTTGTGCATCAGGTTCGAATGGGTGAGCATCACCCCCTTCGGCGTGCCGGTCGAACCAGACGTGTATTGGAGGAAGGCGAGCGTATCGCCATGGACGTCGGGGCGACGCCATTGGTCGGCGAGCTCGTCATCCCATTGATCGGTAGCGCGCCAACGAATCCGCTGTAGCGCGGGGGTGTCGGCGATCATCGTTTGCACCCGTTCGAGCACTTCGAACGTGGTGAGTGCGATCTTCGCTTCCGCATCGTTGGCAATCGCGTCGATGCGGGCCATGTTTCGGTTGCGACGCGGCGGGTAGGCCGGGACGGCAATCACGCCTGCGTAGAGGCAGCCGAAAAAGGCGGCGACGAAGTCGAGGCCGGACGGATAGAGCAGCAGCGCCCGTTCGCCCTGCATGTCCATCGCCTGCAGAGAGGCGGCGATGGCGCGGGCTTTGCGGTCGACGTCGGCGTAGGTCCATTCGAGCGTCGACTTTTCGCCGTCGAGCAAGAACCGATAGCCGAGGTCGTCTCCTTGGTGGAGCGCGCGGTGGCGCAGCAACTCAACCAGCGTCGATGGGCCGAAGAACGATCCAGGAAGTTGATCCGTGTGCACTTCTAACTAACTCCTAGCGGGTGGCGCCAACCATCAGCGCGAAACCGCGGAAACGCAGGGCTCGTAGGCGGGCGGTCGTGGCGGGGTTTGCAGAACCCTTAGTCGCCGCGATCGGGGAGGTAGCAGCCCCGCTCAAGATATTCTGGTACTAGCCGCGCCCTCGCTCTGCTGGCACTCGGCGACCGGTGGGAACCGGGGCCAAAACCAAACGAGGAGAGGCGGGGCCAAACAACCGAGCGGTCACATCCTGCAGCGCTCGGTACAGTCGTGAGCCCGTTCCAGGGGCCCAACGTGGTCGGGAGTTATTGTATTTGGCTGACATCGACCGTTCACCCCCTTGGAGAGCTATTTTTGGGGTCAGGTGGGCGCGAGGGAAGGTCTAACCATCGAGCCTACCACCCTCCGGAACCCCGGGCAAATCGCGGCAACCCTGCTAACCAGCGTATTTGCTTTGACTTTGTTTCTCTGCCGGGCGCTGCCAGCAGAGCCGGAGAAGTTTCGGGAATCGGCGCCGTTTTGCTGGACGGAGCCACCCGCACAACCCCCGAAGTCGCACGGCGGGGCGGTCCCGGGAACCCAGCTGAGTGACGATTCGCATCGTCCCTGCCCCGCAATCGGCGTCCCAATCCACAACGCCCATTTAGCCGCGGGCTACCGCCCGCGGCCAAATGGCCCGTTTGCGATGGGATGCGTATCTTGTAGTTCAAGATTGCGGGACGGGAAGAGTTTGAGGTGGCTTCTCCATGGTGCGCTGTCACTCGCAGTAGTGTTGGCCGCGAAGAATGACGCACATTTTGCGCGAAGCACCGCGCCTGCGACTTGCCGTTTTTGCCGCTCCGAAGCATAATGACAAGGAGCGTCGAATGCTGTTGCCGGCCCCCGAAGTTGCCTTTTAAGGAGCTATCCCTTGTTAACCGAAAGTGAAGTCTCGCGTAGCTGGACCAAGCTGTTTAAGAGCGGAATTTTCACCGAGGTGAGCTTTGAAAAGGCTGAGGCGTTGCTGGAAGAACTCCGGCCAACGAGCCCGCTGCGTCACCGGCTGATGTCGGAGCTTGAAGAGCTTCGCCAGCTTCACGGCGAGCGCGTCGAAGCCTAGTCCGCTCTCGACGGCAGAACGATCGGCGATCTAGTCGCCGAGTGACAAGACACCAAGCGATCGCAGTCTAGGCTGCGATCGCTTTTTTCATGCGCTGCTGGCGCTAACAACTTTGCCGCGGCCTGCTTCTGCAAACGAAAACAGCCCCGACCTAAGCTAGGTCGAGGCTGTTGAAAGTTTCGATTCTCGTCAGGCGTCGCTTAGAAGTTCACGTCGAAGCCGAAGTTGGCGCCGTTCATGAACACGTTCTGCTTGCCTGCTTGGTCGTCGATGAAACCCATCCGCGGCAACTCGTACCGAACTTGGCTCGCTGCCCGGCTCACGTTGTCGATGAACATCGCGGTGTAGCCGATTCGCAAGGCGATTGCCCGGGTGAGTTGATAGTTCAAGTCGGCACGGATTTCGGCAGTCGGCGAGAAGTCGTTCTCCTGCTTGCCGTGGTCGGTGACCGTCGTGACCATGTAGAGCGGACGGTTGTACTGACCGGGGACCAAGTCCCGACCGAGAGCCGTATTCTGCTCGAAGTCCTGCATGTTGTAGGCGAACATGAACCGGCCGCCGACGCCCAGGTTCCACCGCTTGTTTTGGTGGTTCCACTGAGCCGAGATCTGCGGACCGAGGAGGTTGTTCGTGACCCGAGTATCCCAGAAGCTCAAGCCCATCGTACCGCCGCTGCCGGCGACGTCGAAGTCGTCTCGCATCCGGAAGTAGCGAATGCCGGCGCCGATTTCCACAGTGTTGTTCTGGTCCTTGGTCATCTTGTGCAAGTTGCTCAGACGATGGGTCCGCATCAGTTCGATGCCGCGAGTCTGAGTCGCCTGACGCACGCCGAGGAACCGGAAGCTCACCGGCAACGTCACCAAATCGTCGAAGTCGCCGCGTTGGTCATCTAAGAGGATGCTGTCTGGCTCGCGGCCTGGAGAGTCGAGATCGTATCCGTCAGGGCCAAACTGACCGTCGCCGTCGATGTCGTCGGCGATGCCATCTGGTTGGTAGGCGCCGCCGAGCGGCCCCACAACGTCAATCCAGCCGACCATTAGGTTCTGCGGATCGTCGAATACGATCATCGTCGAACCATAGATCGTGTCCTGCGTCTCCGAACCGTAAAGCTGCTGGTTGGCGAAGGTCGGACCGTCGAGGACGTTGATATTCCACGCCTCGTCGCCATTGTAGTAGCTGAAGTTGTACCGGTGACCCCAGTCGAATACCGCGTTGGGCGGAGCCGAATCGAGACCGCCGAGTAAATCCGGCGGTGGGATGACGACGGGAGTGGCGGTGCCGTCCGCGAGGAACCGGCCCGTCAGGAATTGACGCCATGGCGCCAGCGAGCCGTTGCTCGTTCCAGCTGTGCCGATACGGTTCCGTTCGCCAGTCATCGCCCAGACCAGGCGGTCATAGCTGAAACCATAACCGCAACCACGTTGGATCGGTTCGCAATCGAAGTCGAAGTCGACCGGAGCGAACCACTGCATATCGTGCTCGCAGCAGTCTTCGCACCAGGCGTCCGTGGCCTGGGCAGCAGCGCGATCAGCGCCAGCGGCGACCAGTAAACAAGCAGCGAGCCAGCGAGTTAGCTTTCGTACAGTCATGGTATGGAACTTCCCCTCGTGGGAGCGTCGCTCGGTGAACGACGCTGTCCGGTTGGCGGCGGCGCTGCCATTGTGCAGCCGGCGCGATGTCTCTGTGCCGGTAGTATCGGATTCGCCTGATTCTCCGGTTGAGTAAGACTGGTAAAGTCTGACGAAAATGACGGTAATCCGGCCCGAAGTGCTAGCGGCGGCAGAGGCGCCGCGCACCCGAGAACCGTAAAACCCTCGGGAAAACGGCGGTTTCGCGGCCGAAGAGGGGGCCGCCGACGGTCTTCACACGGCGACGAAATGCGTGACAAATTCACTCGGCGCGCCCGCAAGAATGGCGAACCGAGCGTCGAGCATGAGTTGCAAACCCCCCTCCCTTTCCTAGCTTCACGACCGGTCAGGGTGATCGGTTCCGCGAAGGCGGCAGGCGGCGAGTGCGCGGTTCGTTTGTACGCCTATTTCCGCGGGGATATACTTTCGCAACATGCATCCCACTTGGAGCGCTTTGCCGCCAAGGGGACGTTGCCGATTGCGAAGACCTCTCTATATGACAAAGCACCCCCTCGATTTCTTGCGGCGAAAGACGGTTTGGGCGTGGCTGTTGGCCCCGCTAGCAGCCTTGGGTTGCGACGCTGCTCCAAGCCACGCCGAACCGGCCGCCGCCTCGGCTACGGACGCCGCCGAAAAGGCGGACGCGCCCGGCGAAAAGTGGGTCCGCCTGCTTAATGACAAGCAAGGCGAACCAGTCGCCCTGGAAACCGCGATCGTCCGCTACGTGAAGAAGGACGATTTCGTCGCCGGGAAATCGCCGGATAAGTACCGGGAGTACGTCGATCTCGTCGGCGCCGTCCACATCGGCGACAAGCGGTACTACCGCGACATTAACCGGCGATTCAAAGGGTATGACTCGGTGCTTTACGAGCTAGTCGCCCCGGAGGGGACGAAAGTCCCGCGTGGCCGCGGCACCTCGAACGCCCACCCCCTGGGCGCCCTGCAAAACGGCATGAAGTCGGTGCTTGAGGTCGAGCACCAACTCGAGCAGGTCGACTACACCCAAGACAACATGGTCCACGCCGACTTGTCGCCCGACCAGTTTATGGAGTCGATGGCCGCCAAGGACGAAGGCTTCGTCGAGATGTACTTCAAGCTCCTGGGCGCCTCGATGGCCCAGCAGAGCCAAGCAGCGGCCGGCGGGTCGAACCCCGACGTCGACATCATGTCAGCCATGTTCGCCACCGACCGGGCCCGGCAGCTAAAAATCGCTCTCGCCAAGCAGTTTGAGGGAATGGAGTCCCTGATGATGGGCTTTTCCGGCCCGGAAGGGTCGACCCTCATCACCGAACGGAATAAGCGAGCGTTGGAAGTCCTCCGCGAACGGCTCGATGCCGGCGATCAAAAATTGGCTATTTTCTACGGCGCCGGGCACCTGGCGGAGATGGATGACCAACTGGAAAAGGACTTCGACATGCAGCCGGTGAGCATCGAATGGCTGGAAGCCTGGGATCTGAGGCAGTAGCCATCGTTCGAGACGGGTTTTCTCGGCCATTCAAGCCGTCGGGGCCCGGCGGACGATACTGCCTTTTCGGCTCGCCACTTCAGTGCTAGAATGGCGAGCTTTCGCCGGCGCCGTGTGGGCTGTCCGTGCAAGCTCACACCGTATGTTTGGGAGTTAGTTCGATGGCCAAGCCAGGTCGTAAGGTGAAGAAAGCCAATCATGGCAAGCGTCCCGCTTGCAGCCGCCCTCGCAAGAACCGTCGCCAGCAGGTGAAGACCTAGTTCGCGGCTGCTTGCTGAGTGCTGTATTTCGAGCCCTCTAGCTCGGGGTGAAATCGCCGCCGTCCGCACGAATCGCGGACTTGCTGGGCGCACAAGAATACGTTCCCAAAGAACTGGCAAGGAGCGACCGTCGTGCCGGCTCAAGAACTGATCGTCGATCCGGCAGAGATCGACTTCAGCAGAATCGTCGCCGACCTCGATGAGATTCGGCAGTACATTCCGCAACGCTTCGCGATGGAGCAGCTCACGGCGATCGTCCTCGACGACGTTGAGCGCAAAATCTGCGTCGGTTACCGCGACCTCACGGACCAAGAGTTCTGGGTGAGCGGCCACATGCCGGCGTACCCGCTGCTGCCGGGCGTGATCATGTGCGAAGCGGCGGCGCAGGTGCTGTCGTTCCATGTGCAGAAGAACGACCTCTCGGGCGTCGAGGTGGTCGGCTTCGGTGGGCTCGACAAAGTGAAGTTTCGCGGCGTGGTGCGCCCCGGCGATCGGTTGATGGTTGCGATCCAGGTGACCAAGTTTCGCCGTGGACGGATGGTCGTCTGCAAGTTCCAGGAATTCGTCGGCACGACGCTCGTCTGCGAAGGCGAACTGACCGGCATCGCCCTGCCGCCGGATATCTTCGACTATAGCCCGGCCGCAAAGTAATAACGGCTGCATTCGCTCTGCGTCTCCGCGCCTCTGCGTGAAAATTTGTATTTGAAGTCTCTCGCAGAGGCGCGGAGACGCAGAGTGGGAGCAACGATGGGCCGAAGAGCTCTTCCAAAAATCGATCAAACGCTCGACCTGTCGCGGCACTTCTACAAGGTCGAGACGCTGCCCGCGCCGTGGGATCCGGTGGCGATTTTCGGCCGCGAGGCGCCACTTGAGATCGAACTCGGCAGCGGCAAGGGCTTGTTCTTGCAAAACGCTGCCATGGGAACGCCCGAGCGGAATTTCATCGGGGTGGAAGTCGCCTACAAGTACGCCAAATTCATCGGGCACCGCCTCGCGAAACGCGACATTACGAACGCCATCGCGGTTCATGGCGACGGGTTGAAGATGTTTCGCGAGCAAGTGCCCGACGCGTCTCTCGCCGCCGTTCACGTTTACTTCCCCGATCCCTGGTGGAAGGCCCGGCATCACAAGCGGCGCGTGATGAACGAATCGTTTCTTGAAGACGTCGTCCGGACGCTGCAGCCGGGCGGCAAGCTGCACTTCTGGACCGATGTGAAGGATTACTATGATGCAGCGTTGGAGCTGATCGCCCAAGTGACGCCGCTCGTTGGGCCGCTGGAAGTTCCCGAACGCGAGGCCGAGCACGACCTCGATTTCCGCACGCACTTCGAACGCCGCACGCGGCTGCATGGCGAGCCGGTCTATCGGTCCGAGTTCGTGAAGCAGTAGTGTCTTCTCCTAGCCCCGGGCTCCGCCCGGGGGTGACGTGGCGTAGCGTTGGGCGACGCGTGCCAGAATGGGTAGCGACCCCCTGGCGGAGCCAGGGGCTAGGGTGCGCTAACCGGCAGTCGTTGCGGCCGCTTCGTAGGTCCGCTCGGCGGCCAGGTCGGCGTGCGTTTGGTAGTTGTCGAGCGCCACCTGATACAGCTTCTGCCCCCACGGCGTCGGGTAATCGCCTGTGATGCAGGCCCGGCAGAGCTGCTCCGGGGGTTTGCCGACAGCTCGCGAAATCGACTCAACAGGCAGATAGCGGAGCGAATCGGCGCCCAGTTCTGCCGCCATCATCGCGAACATCTCTTCGCTGGGCAGATTCTTTTCGAGGAATCGCGGTGCGAACAGCTCGCTGATCCGCGACATGTCGATGCCGTAAAAACATGGGGCGATGATCGGCGGACAGGCGACGCGGACGTGAATTTCCTTGGCGCCGCCGACCTCGCGAATGCGGTCGAGCAGCACCCGCATCGTCGTACTGCGGACGATCGAATCTTCGACGAGCAGCACGCGCTTGCCTGACAAGACCTCGGGAAGCGGCGTGTACTTCGCCGCCGCTTTAGCGACGCGACCTGCTCCCCCTTCGATGAACGTGCGGCCCGCGTACCGATTGCGGATGAGGCCTTCGACGCTCGGCACGCCCAGCGAATAGGCCATCGAGTCGGCCGCCGCTTTGCTGGTGTCTGGCACCGGCACCACGACCAGGTCGTCGCCCGGCGGAATTGTTTCCATGCGGGCGAGTTCCTCGCCCAATGCCGTTCGCGACAGGTAGACGCTGCGGTCGTCCATCGTGCTGGCGACGTTGGCGAAGTAAATCCACTCGAAGAAGCAGTGGGCCGTCCGCTTCTTCTCGACGAATCGCTCGATCGAAATCTTGTTGTCGATCACCGTGATCGCTTCGCCCGCTTCGAGCGAGCGGATCGATTCGGGTTGAAAGCCCAGGTTCAAGAGCGCAACGCTCTCACTCGCCGCGGCGAGCAGCGGTCCTTCGATGGCGTAGCACATCGGTTTGACGCCGAGCGGGTCGCGGGCGATTAGCATCTCGCCCTTGGCGTTCAGGAGCGCCAAGCTGTAGGCGCCGTCAAATCGCTCTGAAACGGACCGCATGATTTCGATCAGCGACGGCTTGCGGTCGCCCGACATCTCGCGGCTGATCTCGTGCATGATGATCTCGGTGTCACTCTCGCGAGTGAGGTGGTGATCATCTTCAGCCAGCAGCTTGTCGCGCAAGGCGGCGTAATTCGACAGCTGCCCGTTGAACGCGAAGCTGAACCACTTCCGCTTCTGCAGATGGTGCCGCTCGAACGGCTGGGCGTAGCTCACGTCGTCTTCGCCGCAGGTGGCGTAACGAACGTGGCCGATCGCCGCGCGGCCGGTCAGGCTCTTCTGAATGCTCTCAGCCTTCGCCTTGTGATTCAGGCGGAACGCCTCGCTCACCGTTCCCAGCTTGCGGTAGGTCTTCAGCAACTGGTCGCGGTTCGGATTGTACGAGGTCATCCCCGTCGAGAGCTGGCCGCGGTTTTGCACATCCAGCAGCATTCGCGGCATGAGCCGCGACACTTCGTCGGGGCCTTGCGAGGGGCACAGAGGGCTGATTTCCTCGCCCTGGAGGTGGTAGACCGCGACAACGCCGCATTCGTGGTGGAGTTCATCGCTCATGCGCGAATGGCGGGGCCCGAGGGTGTTCTGTTCCGAGGCGGGAAAGCGAGTCGCGAGGTTCACCCCCGCGGAACACCTATTCTACGCGCGGCATACCATTCCCTCAACGCCCGGCCTGCCGCACTGACAGCAGCGAGGCGGAGTTCTGAGCCGATTTTGCGGCGCTCCGGCGGGTCGTTGACCCGCGGCTACTTTTGGGCCTTGAAGAATTTGTATGCTTCTTTGCCGACTTGCTTCATCGCGGCGTCGAGGTCGTCGTCGGTGCTCGTCTTCGGGTTGTACGTCCCCATGACAATGACGATATAGGGCCGCTCGGGAAGCTCCACCAGCGCCCACTCGGTCAGCAGCCCCGGCAGTTCGCCCGGTTTGAACGGCACCGGCACGCTCAGCGGGACGGTCGAACGAATGGCGCCCGACTTCGACTTGCGAAGAATCGCGAGGGCGTGGTCGCTCACTTCCTGGTTGACGAACTTCCCCTCCTTGAGCAATCGCATGATGCGGGCGGCGTCAGCCGGCGTCGAGCGGTTCTCTTCGCCGCGAGCCGCCGCGGCCATGTCCATCATTCGTCGCCGCAGCACCGTCTGCCCGCAGCCGATCGACTCCATCGTCGCGGTGACGTTCTCCATGCCGACTCGGTCGATCAGCAGGTTGGTTGCCGTGTTGTCGCTGAGGAGGATCATCAGCACGCAGAGATCTTCGATGCTCAGCTCGACCGTGCCGTTGCCGAGTTCAAAGAGTACGCCGCTGCCGGTCGTCTTGTCCTGCTGCTCGACCCGCACGCGATCGGTGAGAGCGAGTTTCCCCTCATGCGCTTGCTTGAGGACTTCCATCAAGATTGGAATCTTGATGCAACTCGCTTGCGTGAAATGGCGGCCGGGATCGATGGCACAATAGTGCTCGCCTGCGACATCCGCGACGACGACGCCGAATTCTCCGTCGACTGTATCCGCGATCGCCTGCAAGCGAGCTTCCATCTGCTGATCCACCTCGCTCATTTCCTCCTCCCCTGCCCTGGCCGACGTCGCTACCAACGCTGCCAGCAGAATCGCGATGGTGAGTTTGTATGTCTCTCGCAGAGACGCAAAGGCGCAGAGGGATCGCAAAGAAGAAATGCTTGATAGAACTTTTGACTTCGCAAAGCCGCCAACCCAAGTTGATAAATGTTCCATCAACTTTTCCCCGCTGTTCCTTTGCGTTTTCTCTGCGCCTTTGCGCCTCTGCGAGAGACTTGTCCCCCAAACAGCTCAAGGAGTCGCTGCCTTCTTCGCCGGCTCTTCGTGCTTGTACTGCAGGGCCGCGATGAGGGCGTCGCCATATTCCTTCCACAGCACTTCTTCGTCCATCCCCGCATCGACCGGCAGTTCTAGCGTGATGATCGGACGCCCCAGCGTTGTGCCGACGAACGACCCCAGCGAACCGGGCCGGCTGCCCAGCTTGTTTAGCGGCAGCTTGCACTTGGCGGCCATCGCTTCAGCCATCTTGTCGGCGGGGCCGTCCCAGTCGACGCAGTTCAGCGGCTGGTGAATGCTCACCACGCGATTCGGAAAGTATTGGCACAGCACCCGCATCAGCACGCGGCTTTCCGGTTCCGACAGCGGCGTGTCGCCGTGCGGCTTGACGTCGGCTTCGCCCCAGTTGCCGGCGGGGAAGTTGCGGTTGAGGTCGACGCCGTTGCGATTGAACCGCACGTTGTCCGCGAAGCCATCGGGATTGGCGACCGGCATGATGACGATCTTGCGGCCTTCAATTTCCTTCGGATTCGCCTTTAGCCACTCTTCGAACTTTGCCACCAGCGGCGTGCCGGCCGCTTCGTTGCCGTGGATCGTCGCAATCAGCCAGAAGACGTCTTTGCCGTCGCCGTAGACGTTGCATTCAATCGGCAGGCCGCCGAGAGTTTGGCCGACGACGATCTTTTCAAACTTCACGTCAGCGGCGGTCGCCGGCGAAACGGCGGCGCCGAGCGCCAGCAACGACAGCGAACAACAGGCGAGGAAAGAGCGGCGAATCATGAAAACTCCTGGGCGGGAACTTTGGCGGGAGCGAGCGCGTCGAAATGCCAGCGTCGTACTATGACGCGATGCTGTTGATCATCACTGGCAGCAGCTAGCGCGTCAATTCACGACGATGCCGTTACAAACGCGTTACGCGAAAACCGTTGCGATCGACGCCCGTCGGGCCGTAGTGTGTCTACCAGCGATGCTGCAGATTTCTCGGTCAGAGCGTGCCGAAACGCACCGTGCGCAGCATTTTCTCTAAATCACGCAGGAGGTGGCTTTGATGTTCCGATCGACCCTAATGCTTGTCCTCGTAGGCTCATCGATCTGTTGGTCGTCGACGCCCAGCGCCCGCGCATCGAGCGCGGTCGAAGGCCGCGTCACCGAAGTGACGCTCTACCGCGGGCAGGCGCAGATCACCCGCACCGTGCCGATCGACGGCGCCGCCGGGCGACGCGAAGTCGTGGTCAGCAATCTCCCCGAGCAAATCGTGCCGAATAGCTTGTTCGCCGAAGGGGGCGACGCTGTGGAGATTCGGGCCGTTCGCTTCCGCACCCGCGCCGTCGGTGAAGAACCGCGCGAAGAGGTTCGCAAGCTCGACGACGAAATCCTCGCCGCGCAGCAGGAACTCGATCTCACCACGAAGCGGCAGGCGCTTCTCGTGAAGCGAACCGAATATCTCGCGAAGCTCGAGGGTTTCATCGCCCCGACCGCTCAGTCTGATCTCACGAAAGGCGTACTCGACGCCGAGGCGCTGGAGCGGCTGACGACGTTCGACTTCGCACAGCATGAAACGATCGCTACCGAGGAAGTCGAACTCGCCAAGCAAGCTCGCACAATCAACGAGCGATTGGAGCTTCTCAACCGCAAACGAGCCGAGATCACGGCCGGCGCCTCGCAGACGATCCGCGAAGCGGTGCTGTTCGTGCAAAAGCAAGCGGAGGCGCCGACGGAAATCCGCCTCAGCTACCTCGTGAGCAACTGCGGCTGGTCGCCGTCGTACGCCATGCGGGCCGCGGCCGACGGCAAGCAGGTGCGCGTCGAGTACAACGCTCTCATCCAGCAGCTTTCGGGCGAAGATTGGAACGACGTTGAATTGACGCTCTCCACGGCTTCGCCGGCGCTCAGTGCGGCAGGTCCCGGTTTGGCGCCGCTGCATGTGATGCTGGCGAGCGATGCGCAATTAGCAGATCCATTCGGAGCCCAAGTAGCCGCCAACGGACCAGCGAATGGGGGCGAACAAGCGCCGCAGCAAACGGAGGCCTACTTTGGCCGCGGCCTCTCGAAGAGCCAAGTCCTCGGCAAGCTCGAAGGCCTCCAGTCGCAGAAGCAAGAGTACAGCAACGCCGTCGGCAACGCCGGCAACTTCGTCGACGTCAATCGCTTCAGCTGGAACCTCAACGACGTCGCCAGCAACTATCAGCAACTGGAACTCAACGGCGACGCCACGACCCTCAGCGTGTTGCGCAGCGAAGCGAACGGCGACAGCGACGGGCCAAGCCTCAGCTATCGGCTCGGCTCCGGCGTGAGTCTCGCCAGCCGCACCGATCAACAGATGGTGCGGATCATGCAGACCGACATGGAGAGCCAGTTTTACCATGTCGCCGTGCCGGTGCTCACCTCGTACGTCTACCGCGAGGCGGAACTCAAGAACACGAGCGATGAAGACCTGCTTGCGGGGCCGATGACGGCCTACCTCGATGGCCGCTTCGTGGGCAAAGGCGAGTTGCCGACGGTGGCTCGCGGCCAAAAGTTCGTCGTCGGCTTCGGCGCCAATCCGCAACTGCGTGCCCGCCGCGAACTCGTCGACAAGAGCGACAGCGTCCAAGGCGGCAATCGCGAAACGCGATTCGAATACCGGCTGGTCGTCGAGAACTTCAGCGACCAAGCGACGCCGATTCGCGTCATCGACCGCCTCCCTCACGCCGAACATGGCGCCGACATTCGCATCACGCTCGGCGAAACGAGCGACAAGGTGAGCGAGGACGCCCTCTACGTCCGCGAAGAGCGCCCGATGGGCCTCCTTCGCTGGGACGTCGAAGCCCCGGCTGACGCCGCGGGCGAAGCGGCTCGCTTGATCACCTACAAATACGCCGTCGAGTACGACCGCAAGTTTGTCGTTTCGGCGCCGTCGTCGAAGGATACGCTGCAGGAGGAGTTCGAACGCCTGCAACGCGACCGGCAGAAGCGGTAGGGCGTTGGCGAGTCGTATGCGTCACACTCACCTCGACAAAAACGCGAATAGCCCCGACCTAGCTAGGTCGGGGCTATTTTCTTGCGCGATGCGATGTCTCTAGCGACAACTTTCGTTTACTTCGCACTTCGCGAAGCTTCCAGCCACTCCACTCCTTCGCGGATGCTGCCGAGCATGTCGCCATGCCAACCGTGTCCGCCGGCGTACTCGACGAGCGTTGTCTTCGCTCCTGCCGCCGACAGAGTGTCCTTCGCCTCGTGCGCCATCCGCGGCAGACAGACTTCGTCCTCCGGCGAATGGTAAATGTAAAAACTCCTCTCCGCGGCGTTGGCGGCAGCGGCATAGTCGTCCTTGCGGAAAATCGACATCGCCACGAACGCTCCGCTCGCGGGCGACTCCTTCTGCAGCAGCGAGGCATAGCATGGCGGCCCCCCCGATGACCAGCCGAGCAGGTATACGTTCTGAGGATCGACCACTTGCCGCTTCGCTGCATCGGTAACTGCGGCAGCGATGAACTCTTCGGTGGTGAACTTCATCCCCGGCGTTCGCGTGCGGTGCGTTGGCCAAGTGATCTGTTGGTTTGGCCGCCAACGTTTTGAGACGAGATGCGCGACGGCGTACTTTCCACCGAGCCCATGAGCGTGGATATTTTTCACGAAGGGATGAAATTCCGCGGAGCCGTCGCCGCCCGGCAGCACGACGAGCAGGCCGGCCGGTTTGTCCTTGGCCGGGAGGAAGTAGTATTCGCCCGATTCGTCGTCTTTCACGCTGAGCGTGATCGCACCCTCCGCGGCCGGCGCCTGCGTTGCGTTGGTTCGCGTTGGTGCGGCCGGAGTCGCTGTGGACGTCGCCTCGCTGGCCGCCGCTTGTCCAGCCTTCGGAACATACCGAGCCGTCAGTTCATCAAACCAAACTTCGCCGGGCCCATAGATTTGCAGCGCCAGGCCAATCTTCTTGGTTCCCGCCGGCACGGGAACAACGCCGCCGTAACGCGCCCAGTGATGATCGGCGGGCCCGTCGCCCTCCTCTTTCGCGCCGAGATACGCCAGCCATTGATTTCCAATCATCTCGTCGCCGTCGGCATAGAACTGCACGTCGACGATCGCCTTCTGGGCCTGCACGGCTTTGGCTTTGAGGCAAACTTCCAAATTCGCTGCACCGCCGGCGTGCGGCACGGTGCGAATCCACTGGGCGATCGGAAAGTAGCGATTCTCGGTCTTCCGCAAGCCGAGGCTGCGTTTGCCATGTGACGCTTCGGAATCGGCCCAAATGTATTCGACGCCGGGGATGTTCGCCCCCTCCCGCCAACCGGTGGGGCTTTTCTTTCCTGACTCGAAGCGCTCTTTCAGGAGGTAGTCGTCAGCGGCAATAGCCAATGTTGAGAACGCAAAGACAAGCGTGTTTGATATCAACGCGATGAGCAAATGGGGGGACTTCATTCGTAGTTCCTCTGATGAGTTAGAGGATTCGCGTCCTGAAAGGACGCCATGATAGTAGCCCAGCGTTTCAACGCTGGGTTTAGCATTCAAGCGCAGGCCGAAGTCCCAGCGGGACGACTGAACATCCAGCCGTTCCTACGGAACTAGCGAGCGTACAAACCGCTTCTTCCCAGCGTTGAAACGCTGGGCTAGTGTCAAATCCTCCCGCTGGGACGGCGGTAGTTTTGAGTTTCACGATGAGTTTTCGGCTTACGATGAATTTGGTAACTTCACCACTACTTCGCCGCTGTCGTCGATCGATGCGTCATGCGTTTCCCATTCGCCGGTGGCTTGGCGAATGTAGAGCGCCGCTCGGTCTCCGGGCGCGAAGTAAGGCAAGGCGACGCGGCCCTCGGCGTTCGATTCGCGAACGATCGGCGCCGCGCTGCAGAAGTACACGGCATGCCGCTCGCCGCTCGCGTCGATCCGTGCGAACGGAAACACGTGGACGCCGACCATTGGTTGGCCGTTCGGCGATTCAAATCGCACCGCCAGCGGCGTGGTTTGGCGGAGCGTGAAGTCGATCGGCGTATGCTCGCCCGAGCAATCTTCCGAGTAGTTCGATTCCAGCAGCCGCTCGTCGGCGATCACCGCAATCTGCACCTCGTACTTCTCGTCGAGCGGGTAAACGTTTTTGATGCGATATATGCCGTCGGCGCCGGTGATCGCCGTATACGCCAATTGGCGGAACGCATGTTGCGGCCAAGTCTTCACCACCGCCAGCACATGAGCGCCGGAGATCGGCTTCCCCATTTCATCGACGACTTGCCCCACGAGGTCGCCGTCGCCAATCCACGGCGGCGCGTTGAGCGCTCTGTAGCTCCAGGCGCCTAGCGCCGCGGCGCCGGCGATGAGCAGCGCCGTCAGCGCCAAATGCCGCCGATGCCAGCGCGAGTGAGTCTCCGCGGAATCGGCTGCACATTCACGGATGACGCCGGTCACGTCCCCGAATCGCTCGACAGCCGAGCGCCGCGCCTCGTCGGCGGAGACGCCAAGTTCGGCCTGCCGCGCCGCGGTTTCGGTCAAATGAAAGGTGATCTCATCGCGAATCGAGTCGCTCACTCGATCGGGGACGCCGCGCGGCGACATGATGTAATCACGAACCTCGCCCCACCAGCGCTTGATCATGATCGCCCCTCCGCCGGATCGGCGTCGAGCACCAGCGTAATGGCCGACACCAGTCGGCCCCACATGGTCACTTGCTGCCCCAGGTTCGTCCGGCCGGTGCGCGTCAATTCGTAGAATTTCGCCCGGCGGTTCGATTCTGATTGCCCCCACGAGGCACTGATCCAGCCGCGCCGCTCCATCCGATGCAGCGCGGGGTACAGCGACCCCTCTTCGACGCTAAGGGCATCGTTGGTCGTTGCGCCGATCCACTGCGCGATTGCATACCCATGCCGCGGGCCCCCTTGCAGCGACTTGAGAATGAGCATGTCGAGCGTCCCTTGTAGCAGCTCGGCTTTGTCGTTTGGCTTGGCCACAGTCGCTCCCCTAGAAGGTCTAGGTGAGATTTTGCGCCTGCTCCCCTAGGATGTCAAGGGAAGTCGACGCAAAATCGACCGATACTGTAGACGCCTTCGCATCAGGCAACGCCTACAATCAGGTTTCGGTGACCAGTAACATTCAAGTGGCGCTCACTCTTGGCCGTCGCTGCGAGATGCGCTTGCGACTTGCCTCTCCTCACACCCGGAGTTGATCTCATGCGAACCGCTGCATTGTTGACATTCGCCTCGCTTGCCGCGTGGCTAACATTGGCGGCGCCCTCGCACGCCGTCAATCTTGTGGCGAATGGCGGGTTCGAAACGGGCACCTTCGCGGGCTGGACGTTGAATGGTACGCCCAGCACTCTTTTCAATGTTTCGAACTTCGAGCCCCACTCTGGTCAGTACGCGATGTTCATCGCCGACTACGAGAGCGATCACGACCAGATCTCGCAAGTTGTCCCCAGCGTCAACGGCCAGGGTTACACACTGGAATTCTGGCTCCGTAACTTCGAGCAAGGCAACGACGGCCTGCAGGTCTTTTGGGAAGGAAGCCTCGTCCTCGAGCAGAAACCAGTCCTCGCCCCAGTCGATCTATGGACCAAATACTCACTGCCAGTGACGGCGACCACGAACGGGTCCGAGTTGCGACTAGGCGGGTTCGACGTGCCTAATAGCATCTATTTCGACGACATCAGCGTTACGCAGATTCCTGAACCGAGCACCTTGCTGTTGGTTGTTGCAGGAGTTGCGGTGCTAGTGAAGCGTGGAATGAGACGCTCGATCTAGCGGTTCGCGCCCACGAACGCCCTGGGTCTGCGGCGCCTCAACCCGCCGAGACGTCGATCGCGTACGCTCGCAGGTCTTCAAGGTCGACGAACTCCAGCGCCGAAATATGCGTTGATGCCAGCACGATCGCCGGCGCCATGTCGGCGTCGAGCGCTTCCTTCCACCGTTCGACGCACAGGCACCAGCGGTCGCCGGCGACGAGCCCGGGAAACTGATACATGGGGTTCGGGGTGCTGAGATCGTTGCCGCGCGATTTCGAGAAGGCGAGGAACTCGTCGTTCGCTTCGATGCAGACGAGGTGCAGGCCATGATCATCGGGCCCGGTGCGGCAGCAGCCGTCGCGATAGAAGCCAGTCATCGGGTCGGTGCAGCAGGTTTGGAGTTCGCCGCCGAGGACGTTTTTAGGCATGCGCATGGCTGAGACTTCGCGGGAGCGTCGGACGATGGAAACGATGGGCCTCAGTTTACCATCGTCGTCGCTGCTTGGCGAACCATCGGTCGTTGTGCACGACGGCGGAGCGTGGTTCACCGATTGAAGAATTCGTCGAGCGCGCTCACGTACTGGAACGTCGGCTTCCAGTTGTGTCCTGCCTCGGGAATCGTGAGCAGCCACTTGGGCTCGTTCGCAGCGGCGTAAAGTTGCGTCGCCTGCTTCACCGGGATCACGCGATCGTTTTCGCCATGAACAATGAGCGTCGGACCTTCGTAGGCGCCGATCAGTGTGGCTGAATCGAGCTTGTCGCTCAGCAGCCCGCCGGTGAGCGGGTACTTGTGGTTCGCCACGGCCGAGAGCGAGGTGAACGTGCTTTCCAGAATCAAGCCATGAGCGCCGTCGTGGGCCGCGAGGTCGACCATCACGCCGCCGCCGAGCGCTTGTCCATAGAGAATGATTTCGTCTTCGGGAATACCCGCCTTCTGGGCGAGCAGGCGCCGCGCGGCCCGCGCATCGGCCAGCAAGCCTTCGTTGCTTGGTTTCCCTTCGCTCTTGCCGTAGCCGCGATAGTCGAACGCGAGCACGCTCACGCCGAGCCGTTCGGTCAGCAGTCGGTAGAACGGAGCGCGAGTCGCCAGGTTGCCGTCGTTGCCGTGGGCATAGAGCACCACGGCGCGCGGATTCGCCACCGGGCAGTACCAAGCGTGAAGTTTCACGCCGTCGGCCGATTCAAAGGTGAGGTCTTCCTTCACCAATCCTTGCGGATTCCAACTCTCGGCGTCGGCCGAAGGTTGGTACACGATGCGGTCTTCGAGCACCGAGACGCCGGAGTCCTTGATCGTCGCGCAGCCGGTCACGTCGCCGATGAATGCGGCGAAGGCGAGCCCGTAGATTGCGTAGCGACGCGGCATGGCGTCCAGCACCGTTTGAAATTCGAGACAAGAGGCGGCGGGATGCTACTGAATTCAGGCCGCGGCGTCCATCGCGACCCAATTGCGCCCGCGCAAAGGCATAATTTTGCACTTCCTCGGTAACGATGACGGCTTTTGCCCGCTTTTCGCACCAGAGTCTATTTCGTCGGTCAGGCGGCTGATTGCAATTGCTAGCACTCAGCGTCACACTACAGCCGCTCGCTGGCCGAACTCACCCCCCTGCCCTTCCTTGCAGACGAGTCCCATGCTCCGCCACGCATTGTTCCCCGTCGAGGCCGCCGCCTACGGCGTCTCTTACGCCTTCCTGCAGAATCTCATTCGCACGCCAAAACCGCTCGACCCGGCCTACACCTGGCATGCGATCACGCGCGAAATGCCGCGCGGCACCGACTGGATTCGCACGAGCTGGCCGATCAAGCCGCTCCGCAAGCTCGTGATTCACGCCAAGATGAAGCAGGACCATGTTCTGGGAATCTCAGAGCATTACGACGTCTCAAACGATTTCTACAAGCTGTGGCTCGACCGGAAGTACATGTTTTACACATGCGCTGATTTCCACTCGCCGACCGACACGATCGAAGAGGCCCAGCAACATAAGGCTGACTTCATCCTGAAGTTGATCGATCCACAACCGGGCGAGAAGATCATGGAACTCGGCTGCGGCTGGGGGCCGATGCTCAAGCGAATCTACGAAGCGACCGGCGAGCGCGAAAATCTCTACGGCCTGACGCTTTCGAAAGAGCAAAAATCGTACAACGACGAACACAATCACTTCAACGTCGACTTCGACAACTTCATCACCCGCGAATATCCGCGCGAATCGTTCGACAAGATCTACTCGATCGGCGCTTGGGAACATGTGCGGCAGCACGAGATCCCGCAGCTGCTCGACAAACTCTATGCCGCGCTAAAGCCGGGCGGAAGGCTCGTGCAACATTTCTTCTGCCGCACAAGCGACTCGTACATGGGCCCCGTCGCTTGCTCGCAGATTTACTTTCCCGGCTCGATGGGATCGTCGTATCGTTATCACGCGAAAGCTTGGGAGAACGCCGGCTTCCGCATCACGCACCGCTCAATCCACGACTACCGCCAAACGCTGCGGGCGTGGTTCGATCGCATGGTCGAGCACAAAGAAGAAGCGCTGCGGCTGGTCGACGTGCAAACGTACAACCGCTATCTGACGTTCTTCCCCTCGTCGTGGCGTTACTTCAACGACAACTGGGGGATGGTGACGCGCTGGGTGCTGGAGAAGCCGAAGCGGTAGCGCCTTCTAGCCCCGGGCTCCGCCCGGGGGTCGGTTACCAATTCGTTACGCATCGTCGTGCGCGGTGCCACCCCCGGGCGGAGCCCGGGGCTAGAAGACGGCGCCCTACGCTGGCCAAGCCATCCCTGGTTCCAGCAGCCGCGCTCGCGTCAAATCGCGATTCCCCTCGGCCGTTTGCTTGAGCGCAAAATACGCCCGCGCCCGATCCGCAAACGAATCGGCGTCGTGCGGGTCGACCTCCAGCGCGCTCGTCAAATCGGCCACAGCCTTTTGCGGTCGAGACACTGCCATCCAACCGCGCGCCCGGGCCCGCAGAATCTCGATATTCCGCGGCGAACTCTCGAGTGCTGCACTAAGGTCGACGATCGCTTCCTGAGCACGCCCTTCCTGCAAGTACGCTTCGCCGCGAGCCCACAGGGCGTCGGGATCGCCGGGATCGATGGCAAGGGCGGCGTTGCTATCGATGCGGGCTTCGTCGAACCGCCGCAGCCGCACCTTCGCCAGTGCACGATGGGCGAGCGACTCTTCATCGCGCGGGTCGACCTCAAGCAACTGGTCGAACAACCGAATCGCATCTTCCGATCGGTTGCGGCGCAGGTGATCCATCGCCAGCGCGAACAGCGCATCGCCGGCCGCCATCGACTGCACGGCGCGTAGCTGTGAAACATCCTGCCGCCGTTGTCGCGCTCGAAAGCGTTGGTAGTCGCCTGTCTCATCCGAATCCTCGTGCTGCGGCGTTTCGATGCGGGGCAGCCACGCGCACGGATCGAGGTGGTAAAACTCCCGCAACACCGCGTAGAGCTCCGCGTGCCGCTCGCGCAGTTGATGCGGCAGCTCGAAAAAGTACTCCGTCGACACGGCGAAAAACTCCGCCCGGTTCGACGCTCCGTAGTGATCAAGCAGCGTCGCCTCGCCGCGGCGGGCGCTGCCGACGAGTCGCAGGTACTCCGCTTCGGTGACGGCATACCACTGTCGCTCGCGGGCGGCAGTCGGGAGCGGCGGCTTGCCGTCGGTGTTGCCGTCGAGTCCGTCGAGGTAATGCGCGAACTCGTGCAGAATAACGTTCCGTCCCGGCGAATGACCGGTGAGTTCGTTCCGCACCTCGCCCCACGAGAGGACGACTGGGCCGCGATGCCACGCGATGCCGCTAAGCATGCCCGCTGGCAGGTTCGGATTTCGCGACGTGTGCTCGGGCGAGAAGCGAATCGTCCGCGGGTGGATCACCAGCGTGTGCAGGCGATCGAAGAAATAAGGTTCATCGAAACCGCTCGCCATGACGGCCGCTTGGCCGGCGATCGTCACCGCCATGTCGGGCGTCACCTTGAACTCGCCGGCGCCCGCCCACTCTTTCTCAGGCACCATCACCGCGACGATTTGCCGCACCCGCTCTTGATGCGACGCCGGCAGGTAGCGGTAGTGGCGCACGCGACGCTGCAGCAGCTCTTCCCAATCCTTCGGAAAGGGCTGAGCCAACAAACGGCGACGACGACGGTTCTTCAGCCAGTTGAAAATCATGCGTTCACGATAGCGGAATTGTACCGACCCGACAGCACTGCTGGCGCCGTGGGCGGCCATTGTCGGTTGCCAGCAGCCCGAAACTTTAAGTGATCTGGTCGAGATTGTGGCGGAATTCTATAAGTCGCCCGCTTCGTAGCGATTCCCGCTCGCTCGCGGAACAATTTTTCCCCGCCCAAGACCCTGCGATGTCCCACCCCCTCCAACAATTCGTCGCTGCCTGCGCCCGGCTTAGTTGTCGTTGGGCGGTGATGTTGGCGGCTGCGAGCGGGACGATCGCGGCCTACGCGAGCGGCGGCGAAGATCTCCTTCTGTCGTATCGACGCGACAACAGCGCGACCGCCGCTGGCGCCGCGGAGAATGCGGCGCCCCCAGCCGCTGCTAGCAATGGAGCCGCTGCGGAGAATCCGCTTCGTCCCGCAGGGACGCCACCGATTCAAGAGCCTTCGGCCTACCAATTCGGCGACGCAACGCCGTCTTCGACTGCGAACGTCGCTGCTCCTGCTCAAGCGCCCAATGCAACCGATGCGGCGCCGTTGCCCTACGCTGAACTCGCGACGCCGGCAGCTCCGCAGATCCATCAACTGCCGGGGACGCCGCTCGTCCACGAAGACAACGCCCTGCAGCAGGCGAAGCTTGAAGAGCCCGCTATCCCTGCATCGCCTATCGACGCTGCACCGCAAGAACCCGCTCCCGCCGCGCCGCTCGCCTCCGTCGATGCGAAGCCGTTGCCGCTCGGCGAATCGTTCGCTCCCGTTCCCGATGAATCACGCCGCTTGGCTCCTCGCTCGCCCGGCTTCGCCGCCATGGCCGAGCAGTCGCCAGGCGCGAGTAGCAGTTTGCGCGATCGCTTGCCGACCTCGTTTTCCCGCTTCGGCTCGCTCTCGACGGCTGGCGCCGGGCTGGCGATCGTGGTCGGATTGTTCTTCGTTTGCATGTGGCTTTTGCGACGCAGCAGCGGCGCGAAACCCACAGGCATGTTGCCGAGCGAAGCCTTCGCCGTGCTCGGTCGCGCTCCGCTCACGCCGCAAAGTTTTGCCCAATTGCTTCGCGTTGGCAACAAGCTCGTACTCGTCGCCGTTTCGGCCGATGGCATTCAGCCCCTCACCGAAGTGATCGATCCGCTCGAAGTCGATCGCCTCACCGGCGTCTGTGCCAGCGGCCGCGGCCACGGACCTGCCGCCGAGTTTCAACAAGTCCTCGCGCAGCTCGCTCGTGAACCGGCCCGCGGCTTCCTTGGGGCCGAAGCAGCCAACGGCGGAGGACGACGTCGTGCGTAACTTGCTGCACTATCCCGTTGCGCGTGGCGTTGCCGCAATCGTTGGCGTTGCACTGCTGTTCGCCGTGAGCGCGCAGCCAGCTGCTGCCCAAACAGCCGCCGGCCCGTCGATTCTCGGTCCTGCCCTGAACGGTCTCAATGGCCTCGGTGGTCCGCAGCAATGGACCAGCCCGCAGGGAATCGGTTCGTCGATCCAAGTGATGCTCCTGCTGACCGTCGTCAGTCTCGCTCCGGCGATTCTGCTGATGACGACCAGCTTCGTGCGGATCATCGTCGTCATGGGCCTGCTGCGGCAAGCACTCGGCACCGCGCAACTGCCGCCGAGTCAAGTGATCACCGCTATCGCGATCTTCATGACGGCGCTCCTCATGGCGCCGACGTGGACGAAGGTTTATGAAAACTCGCTCAAGCCTTACTCGGAAGAGAAGATCAGCCTCGACGAAGCGTGGGAACGCGGCACCGATCCCGTGCGGCGGTTCATGGCGGAGCAAATTCGCCGCACCGACAACGACGATGACGTGTATCTGTTCCTAAAGTACCTGCCGAGCGAGATCGATCCCGAAACGGGCGAACTGCCGACTAACTACGTTTACTTCGACGCAAAGGCCGACGAACGCAACGTGCCGCTGACGGCGCTGCTGCCGGCGTTCATGCTCAGCGAACTGAAGACGGCGTTTCTGATTGGCTTCCAAATTTACCTGCCGTTCGTGGTGCTCGACATCATCGTGGCGAGCGTCACGATTTCGATGGGCATGCTGATGTTGCCGCCAGTGCTCATCTCGTTGCCGTTCAAGCTGCTGCTGTTCGTGCTAGTCGACGGCTGGCGGCTGGTGGTCGAGATGTTGATGGAAAGCTTTCAGGTGGTCTCTTAGCGAGCGCCGCCCCGCTGCGCGCTGTACGAGCCGAGTAAGAAGACATGGATCCCCAAGACGCCGTTGACCTGGGCCGCGAGGCCCTGCTGATCGCGACCCTCGTGTCGGCGCCGATTCTCATCGCCGGCATGGTGGTGGGTTTGGTGATCGGCTTGCTACAGGCGCTGACGCAGATTCAAGAACAAACGGTCGCGTTCGTGCCGAAGCTGCTGGCGATGGTGCTGGCGCTGGTCTTCTCGCTGCCGTGGATTCTCTCGCAGCTCATCGAATACACCGACGAACTGATCGCCGACATCCCGAACAAGTTGTGACCCTCGCCGCTCGTTGCCACGCTCCGTGTGGGAAACGAACTTAGTCTCTCTGCAGCGTGACGATCCGATGAACATCAACGCTGCCCTCCTCGAGCCCTTCCTCGTTCAGCAACTCGGCACGTTCACGCTCGTGCTGGCCCGCGTTGGCGCCCTGATGATGACGGCGCCCATCTTCGGCCCTCGCTCTGCCCCGTTCCAAGCTCGGGCGCTGCTCGCCTTCGCGATGGCAATCATCATCACGCCGCTCCACGCCTCGCAGGCGCCGGTCGACATGCGCAACATCATGGCGTTCAGCCATTTCGTGCTCAACGAAACGCTGATCGGCCTGCTGCTCGGCCTGGGGCTGATGATTCTCCTCAGTGGCATCCAACTCACCGGACAAATCATCAGCCAACTCGGCGGCACGGCCCTCGCCGAAGGGTACGACGTCATGTCGGAAGAAAGCTTGCCGGTCTACTCGCAGCTGTTTTACTTTTTGACGTTGACGATGTTCGTCCTGCTCGGCGGCCATCGGCTGTTGATCGAAGCGACGCTCGACACGTACGAATGGCTCCCGCCGGGACGCGCGATGATTGGCGAATCGTACGTCTCCGCGATGACGACGCTAATGGGTCAAAGTTTTCGTCTTGGCGTCCGCGCGGCGGCGCCGGCGATGGCCGCTTTGCTGCTCGCAACGCTCATCCTCGGCCTCATCGGTCGCACGCTGCCGCAAATCAACATCCTTGTTGTTGGCTTCAGCGTGAACGCCCTCCTCACCGCCGGCGCGGTGCTCGTCTCCATCGGCGCCATCGCTTGGGCCTTCCCGCAACAAGCGGTCGCCTCAGTGGAGATGATGGTCGACGCCGTCCACGCGGCAGCCACTGGAGAATCAGAAGAGAAGGACCCTGAGCCAACCAGCTTCCAGACTCCCCCCCCTGAACCCCGAACCCCGAACCCTCAACCCTAACGCCTTCGCATGGCCGACGAATCCGGCGAAAAATCACATGACGCAACGCCCCATCGCCGGCAGCAGGCCCGCGAGCAGGGGCAGGTTGCGTACAGCCAGGACCTCGGTTCCGCCGCGCTCTTGCTCGTCAGCGTGATCGTGCTCAGCTACTGGGGCAAGAGCGTCATCGACTACGCGATGCTCTACATGGAGCGTCAGCTCAGCACCGGCGGCGGTTCGCTCACGGTCGACGATACCGAGCTCATGGTGCAGGGCGAGTCGGTGATGAAGACCTTCGGCCTCGCGATGTTGCCGATCATGGGCGTGATGGCGGTCGCCGGCGCCCTCTCGACGGTCCTGCAAATCGGTCTGCTGTTCGTTCCCGACAAAATCCAGCCCGATATTTCGCGGCTCGATCCGCTCGCCGGTTTGAAGCGGATTTTCTCGCTGCAAGGCGTCGTGAAGCTCGGCTTCGGCTTGATCAAGATCCTCATTGTCTGCGCGGTCGCGTGGTCGGTGATCCAAGGGCGTTGGAACGAGATCGTCTACGCGAGCGAACTCGACGTCCCCGACCTCGCCCGACTGCTGATCGACGTCATCTTCGCCACCGCCCTGTGGGTCGGCGCCACGCTCTTCGCGCTCGCGATTCTTGACTATGGCTTCCAACGTTGGAAGCACGAGCAAGACCTGAAGATGACGCACCAAGAGATGCGCGAAGAGATGAAGAACATGCAGGGCGACCCGCAAGTCATCCAGCGTCGCCGGCAGATCCAACGGCAAATGGCGATGGGTCGCGTCGGCGACAAGGTGCCGAAGGCCGACGTCGTGGTGACGAACCCGACGGAACTGGCGATCGCGATTCAGTACGACCCCGAAACAATGCGGGCGCCAATCGTGCTCGCCAAAGGCGCCGGCGTCATCGCCCAGCGGATTCGCAAGCTCGCGCTCGAAAACAATATCCCGGTCGTCGAACGGAAGCCGCTCGCTCAATTGCTCTACAAAGAGGTCGAAGTAAACCACCCGATCCCCGACCAGAGCTACGGCGCCGTCGCGGAAGTGCTTGCGTACGTGTACCAGCTGAAGGGCAAGAAAATGCCGATGCCGAAGGTCGCGTAGGCCGCCTTCTAGCCCCGGGCTCCGTCCCGGGGCGAGCATCCATCCCGCTAGATCTCGTCGCAGGTGAAGTCGTCGTCTTGCAGATGCAGTGGGCGAGCGAGCAACCCAGACCGCGCATCATTCTCTGAAGTTTCTAGCAGAAATCGGCCGCGCGAACTGGTAAGTTCGCAGCAGCGGAGCGTTCAAGTCCGTCTGCCGTTCTTTGAAAACTCAACGCCGTGTGCGCGCCACGAAAGCGATTCTGCAGCACGCGACTTTTGCACGCGAAAACTTTTTTCGAAACGCGCAAAAGTCCCTGGCCAAAAATCAGTCCTAGCAACCTGATTCGGTGCGGCAGTCGCCGTCTAAAAATCGGATGCCAAACGTCGGCGGAGAAGACTTTTGCACCTTTTGAATGGGGCCCCCCGTTCGCGTGCAAAAAGTCAAAATTCCCTCGATTGGGGGGCGGCCATGTTTCGCTACTTGACGGAGCCGGCAGGGCCTCGGGGTGGCGTTCGCCACGAGCGCTGCGCAGTGCAGCTACTCGTACCCGAACTCGGCAAAGTACCGCGCCCAATCGCGACGAATCCGCTCGCTCGACTCATCGTCGATCGCATGCCGATTCGTGCGATAGTTCTTCACGTCGGCTAGGTGATCGTCGAGCGCCGGCTCAATGCGAGCGAAATCGCCCAGGTCGAGCCGTTCGTAGATCGAACGGACTTGCGTCTTCGGATCCTCGACCAACTCTTCGTAACTCAATTCGACGAGTTGATTCGGCCCGAGCAACTGGCGATCTTCGAAGTAGGCATCGTACATCCGCTGGAGCGAGTCGATCACAAAATCGTCGAGCCAGCCTTCGTCGCGAATCGCCTGCAGGCCTTCCTCTGAATTGAGCGAATGCCACAGCCCGAGCGTCGAACGAAACAGGGCGTACGGATCGCGTGAAATGTGGATGAACTTCGCGTCGGGGAACATCTCCAGCAGCGTCCGCACGCGGGCGGTGTGGGCCGGCGACTTGATGACGATCCGACGGTCGTCCCGCAGCGTCAGTCGTTTGCAGAATTGCAGCAACTCGTGCTTCCACGATTCGCGCTGAGCGGGCGTCAGGTCGCGCAGCGTCAGGTATTCCGGATAGGCCTCGCCCCGATTGGGGAACATCGTCGACAGATATGGAGTCGGCACGCCCAAGCTTTGCAGTGCGAACTCATCTTCCATCGGCCGATCCCAACCGGCGGCCATGTTGTCCATCGGCCTGCGTTCAGGAACGAAGATGCCGATCCACGGCACGACCTTCCGCTCAGTCAACACAAAGTGATGCGGCGTGAAGCACTGGTACGTGGTGAAGTAGGTGTGCTGAGGATCGCGGATCATCAGCTCGTGAAGGAACGTCGTCCCCGAGCGCCAGTGTCCCAGAATGAACACCGGCGGCTGTTTCAGTTTCGTCGCGTCGACCTGACGTCCGTAGACGAGGCGATCAACGCCGGCGAGCACCGAGTTGATTCCCGTGAAGCCGGTGATGGCGCACGTCATCGGGATACGGCTGGGCGAGACGGCGAGCCGATTGCGAGCGAGCTCCCGCAGCCACGTCGACAGCCGCATGCCATGCCAAAAGCGCGGCATGTACCACGCCATCGGATGCTTGACCGTCCGCTCCGGCGGGGGGACGTTCGGACGCTCGGTAGTGACGCTCATGAAAATCCAGTCTGCGGTCGCCCCCACGCAGGGCGCCATAATGGCTCGAGCAGGCTTTCGAGTCGTTCATCGTAACGCGCCGACTCCCCCCCGGCCAATCGGTCGCCCGCAACTCGGCCCCGCAAAAGTGCTGGGAAAAGCGACTCGGGCGCTAGCCGATCGCCGCGTCGGCCGTTTCGTGGCGCATTCGTTACAGCCGCGCCATTCCGACAGGAACTCGCCACCCTCCCAGGAGTGGGGAGGGCGGCTCCGATTTCGCCCCAAGAAAACTTTGTCCCTGCGAAGTCGACCGTTAAGATGAGAGGTGGAACAGAGACTGAATCGGCGTAAGGCGTTGGCCTGACGACGGTTCCTTCTCACTGGCTACAACTGCAGCGACGACTCCTCTGCCGCCATCGCAACTGGTCGGCAATGTCGCTGTCTGGATGCGTACCGTTTGTGAAGCCGCCCTGGGCACCCTTCGGCTGACAACGTCTGTGACTCAACAGCGATCCCGCCAACTCACACGAAGCAACGCCGCGCCTGTCGTCGGGCTGAAGCGTCGTCTCGTGCGCGTCTCGCTCTGGGCCTGCCTCGGAGTAGCGTCGCTGCACGCTGCGAATCATGCGGCTTACGGGGCCGATTCGAACGCAGCGTTTTTGAAAGCACTCCGCGACCGCGGCTGGGATGATACGGCGGTCGAGTATCTCGAATGGGTTGAAGCCTCGCCGCTCGCGACTCCCGAGTTTACGGGCAACCTCGCCTTCCAACGGGCGTCGAGCCTCGTCTCCCAAGCGCGCCAATCACGCGACCGCAGCGAGCGCGAACGTTTGCTCAACCAAGCGGCCAGCGACTTTGAAGCGTTCGCTGCCAAGCAGGAAGACCCGACGCTGGCGATCGACGCCCTTCGCCAGGCCGCCAATATCTACGCCGAGCAAGCGCTCGTCGCGATTGCCGAGTCGCGGCAACTAAGCGCCGACGCCAGTGCCGAACGCGACGCGCTCGTGGCGAAGGCTGGCACGCTCTTTGGCAAAGCCACTGCCGACGTCAAGCAGGTCGTCGACGTTACGACGAAAGAAATCGCCGCTCTGCCGAAGGCGGCCGAGATCCAATCCGACCCCGCGGCCAAAGCGAAGCGCGACCAACTCCGCGACCGCCAAGTCGAAGCTCGGTTCCTGGAGGCGCGGCTCGCCTTTGAGGGAGCAGCCACGCTCGATCGCGATTCTGCTGAGTTTGCCAAGCAACTCAACGCCGCATCGAAGCAGTTCGGCGAGCTGATCGAAGAATACCGCAATTCGCTCGTCGGCATGTCGAGTCGCTTTTACCAGGGGCGTTGTGCGCAAGACCTCGGCGAGTACGAAAAGGCGCTCAGCTGCTACGAAGACATCACCCGCGGCGACGGAACGAGCGCCGAGGCCCGTCGGCTCACCGCTCGCGCCCACCGTTACCGCACCGAAACGCTGCTCGAACTCGGCAAGACCGACGACGCGATCAAGCGCAGCGACGAGTGGCTCCGCCAGTCGCCCCCCGCGGAGCGCCAGCAGCCCGAGTGGATCGAAGCCGGCTACCGCCTAGCCGACGCCCTGCAGGCGAAGATTGCCGAAGGCAAACTGAGCGACGGCGACGCCAAGAAGATGGAGGCCCACGCCCGCAGTCTCGTCCGCGAGGCGGCGACGCGGCCGAACGAATTCCGCCAGCAAGCGCAGGTCGCCATGGCGACCGGATCGGCGGGCGGCCCGAACGGCGCGGATGCGAAGACATTCGAAGAAGCGTTCACCGCGGGTAAGGCGGCGATCGATCTCTGGAACTCCGCCAATCTCGCCGCGAAGCAAGCCCGCGAGGGGAACCCTGACGCGGCTGGCGATCTGCTGGAGCAAGCGGCGACCAATCGCAACGAAGCGCGGCGGATGCTGGAAAAAGCGGTCGCGCTCGCTGATGCCGAAACGCCGACCGATCAGCTCAACACGGTTCGCTATTTCCTCAGTGTCCTCTACTGGGAAGAGAAGCAGTATCAGGAAGCCGCCGTGTTGGCGGAGTTCCTGGTGATGCGGTACCCGGAGAGCGACTATGCCGCGAGTGCCGCGAAGGTCGCCCTGGCCGCTTACGAAGCGCTCGCCCTGGAAGCGAAATCCGCCGGCAGCCAAGCCGACGCGGTGTCGTACGAAGCGCTGAAGCTCATTCAGTTGGCTGAGGTCGTCGCGACCCGCTGGCCCGAATCGACCGAAGCCTCGTCAGCGACGAACGCGCTCATTCAAACGGCGCTGCGTGAAAATCGCCTCGCCGAGGCCGAGGCGCTGCTCGAACGCCTGCCGGCGGAGAGCCGCGGCCCCGCGCAACTCAGCCTGGGCGCCGGCTTGTGGACCCAATATCTCCGTGCGACCTCCGCCAACCGCGAAGCCCCCGCCGCAGAAGTTCTCGCCATCCGCGAGAAGGCCGGCAAGCTGCTCGGCGAAGGGTACGCGGCGGCGAAGACCAAGGGGGCGCCGTCCGCTTCATCCGCCGCCGGCATCCTTTACTTGGCACAGTTCCTTCTCGCCAACGGCGATGCTGAGCAAGCGATCGCGGTGCTGGAAGATGCGAACGTGGGACCGCTCACGCTCCTTGGCAAAGGCGCCGAAGCCGCGAAAAACCCCCAGTTCGTGCTGGAAACTTACAAGGCCGCCCTACGCGCGTACCTCTCGGCCAATCAGCCCGATCGCGAGAAGGCGAAGCAAATGATGGAGGCGCTCGATAAGGCCGTCGGCGCCGACGACGCCGGCAAGCTTACCGACGTCTATCTAGGGCTCGGCGTGCAACTGCAGCGGCAGATGAAAGAGCTGACCACGATGGGCCAGCCCGACAAGGCTGCGAAAATCGCGACCGCGTTCGGCGACGTGCTCCAACGAATCTCCGCGCGGCCCGACGCCAACGATTGGCGCGTCCGCGGGTGGATCGCACAAACAAACTTGCAGCTGGGCCAGGAGCTTACGGGCGATGAAGCGAAGCCGTACATCGATCGCGCTCGCACGGCGTTTGAAGCGATGTTGAAGGCGGCGACCGAGGATCCGAAGTATGCTCCGAGTGCCGCCGCGGTCTTGAGCGTGCGGATGCAATTGGCCCAGTGCTTGCTCGCCGCTGGCGAGCAGACGGCTGCGGTTGAGCAGTTCGGCGCGATCCTGAAAGAGAATCCCAACGTGCTCGATCTCCAGAAGAGCGCCGCCGTGGCGCTCCAGCAACTCGGCGTCCAGAAGCAAGATGTATCGGCCTTCAACCGGTCGATCCAGGGCGACCTGCCGCAGAAGGATGGCCGCAACCTCATATGGGGCTGGCAGCGGATCAGCAGCGTGGCGAACGCCGCCCGCATGCAGCAGGCAAAGGTTTCGCCGGTTACTGAGGAATCGCGGCAGCGGACTCTGCGCTTCGAGAACCTGTTCTACGAAGCCCGCTACAACGTCGCGAAGTCGCGCTACCTAGCGGGCAAAATCGCCGAACCAGCCAAACGCCGCGAGCAACTCGAAGCGGCCAAGATGAACATCGAACAGATGGCCAAGCTCTATCCGGGGCTCGGCGGCCCGGCGTGGAAGCCACTATTCGACGAACTGCTCAAGCAAGTGAATCAAGAACTGGCTGAAAAGCCCGCCGAGAAGTCGTGAGCGGTTTGAATTGCCGTCGCAACGCACCTGCCAAATCACTGAACAGAATAGATCGAGCGGAATCGAAGGTTGCCACTATGCCTAGCGACCCATATCCAACCATGAACCGTCGCCCGTCTCACCGCCTCGCGATTCGCGTGGTCCTGCTGGCCGTCGCGCTGCTGTCGCTGCCGACCGCAGCCAACGCCCAAAGCACGATCGACCGCGTCCGTCGCCAGAACGGCGTCGATAGCGGTAAGATCGTCGCCACGACGGCGCTCGGCGTGACGATCTCCAAAGGGGGCGTCGAGTCGACGATCCCCACTGAGGAAATCGAAGTTGTGACGTTCGCCGGCGAGCCGAGCGAGTTGAACTCGGCTCGCAACGCACTGAACGCCGGCAAGGTGCAAGAGGCGTTCGACATCCTGGCGAAGATCGACGTTGCCGAGATTCAGCGTGACGAAGTCCTCGCCGACGTGGAGTTTTACCGGGCACTCGCCACTGCGAAGCTCGCGCTCGCCGGCAAAGGAGAACCGTCGGCCGCAGCGGGGGAGATCCGCACATTCATGGCGAAGCGGAACAAGAGCTACCATGTGCCGCAAGCGATCGAAACGCTTGGCGATCTACTAATGGCCGCCGGCGAGGCGTCGAACGCCCGCGCCGAGTACGCCAAACTCGCGAAGGCGAAGTCTCGCTACTTCGAGTTGAAGAGCGCGCTGCTGGTCGGCCGCACATACCAGGCGGAAGGCGAAGATGCCCAAGCGCAAGCCGAATTCGACAAAGTGGCCTCGTCGTCGGACGACGGCGCGCTCATCGCTCCGCTAAAACTGGCCGCGACGCTCGACCGGTCAGTCAGCCAAGCGGCCGCCGGGAAGGTGAAGGAAGCGACCGCTGCGATCGGCGAGATCATCGCGAGCGCCAAACCTGAAGACGCCGCGCTGCTCGCTCGCGCGTACAACGCCCTTGGCGATTGCTACCTCAAGAGCAACGATCCGCGAGCGGCGCTCTTCGCCTTCCTGCACGTCGACTTGCTATACAGCCAGGATGCCGAGGCGCACGCCAAAGCACTCCACGAGCTTACAAAGCTCTGGAAAACAGTCGGCCGCGAAGCCCGCGCTCAAGAAGCCCAGCAGAAGCTAGCGGCGCAGTACCCAGGCAGCCGTTGGGCGAAGCAGTAGGGTGTATGGTGATCGGGGATCGGTGACTGGTGATCGGTAAAACGACTTCCTCTAGCAACCAGTCACTGATCACCGCTCACTGATCCCCCCTCCCTTCACGCCCGCGGATGAAAACTCTGATGCACCCTCTTCAGCCGCGAGTGATCGACGTGCGTGTAAATCTGCGTTGTCGCGATGCTCGCGTGGCCAAGTAGCTCTTGCACCTGTCGCAAGTCAGCTCCGCCCGCCAGCAAGTGGGTCGCGAAACTATGCCGCATCGAGTGCGGGCTTACTTCTGGCGAAGCCCCGACGCGGGCTGCGTATCGTTTGAGCAATTCCCAAATCCGCTCACGCCGCAGTCGATCGCCCCGCGGCGATAGCAACACCCACTCAGGAGCCGGCGTTCGCTTCCCGGCCAATCTGCCTCGTTCATCACGCAGGTAGCGTTCAACCGCTTCGATTGCTCGTCGCCCTAACGGGACGATGCGTTGCTTATCGCCCTTGCCGCGACAGATGCAATACCGTTCGTTGAGGTGCAGGTCGCGCATCGGGAGGTTTGAAAGCTCCGACACGCGGCAACCCGTTGCGTATAGCAACTCAAGCAGCGCCCGGTCGCGGAGGCACCAGCCGTCTGACTTGCGGGGGGCATTCAGCAACTCTTCGACCTGGGCGGTCGACATCACTTGCGGCACGCGTTGCCAGAGCTTGGGCGAGCCGAGTAGCTCCGCCTCGTTTTCCGCCAGCACTCCCTCAAGCTGCAGGTAGCGGAAGAAAACTTTGAGCGAGGCTACGTGTCGGACGACGCTCTTTGGCGCCAGTTGCTGCTCGGCGAGCCAAGCGGGGTAGCGCGCCAGGTCGCTGACTTTGAGCTGCCCGAACCGCCGATTACCGAGCCACTTGAACATTCGCTTCAGGTCGCGACCGTAGGCCGCCACTGTGTTCTCTGACAGGTGGCACTCGGTGCGCAAGTAACGCTCGAACGACTCCTGCCAACGGACGGCGTCGTTCTGGGCGGCCTCGCGGCGCGGTTTGATGACCTTCTTCAGCGGCTTCACGGCGAATCCTGCTTCCTGGTGGCAGAGCAGACTGTAGAAACTATCGACAACTAGCCGTCTGGACTGGGCAGCCGGCTGGAAACTGCGGTATCTTTTCAATCGCCCCCGCGAACGCGCGGATTAGGTAAACTTTGCGGAGCGGCTACTACTCGGTTGCTCGCCCCGAATAACACTCGCACAGCGATTTTCGACAGACCGCCACGGATGCAAAACGTCGTCATCGAAGAGCCTTACAAGTTCATCCCCCCGATCTATTCGAAGATCTGGCCCGAACTGCTGCGCTACTACATTCCGCATTGGATTAAGAAGACGTACGGCATCCATTCCGTTGAAACGCGTGACGGAGAGAAGCTGAAGGCCTCCCTGGCCGCGGGCAACAGCGTGATTCTGGCGCCGAACCACTGCCGCCTCTCTGACCCGCTCACATTCGTGCAACTGTCGCGGATCGCCAAATGCGACCTCCATGCGATGGCGTCGTGGCACCTGTTCATGGAGAGCCGGCTCAGCCGGTTCATGCTGCGGCGCGTCGGGGCGTTCAGCGTGTACCGTGAAGGGGTCGATCGGCAGGCGATCAACACGGCGGTCGATATTCTGGTCGACGGCAAGCGGCCGCTGGTGATCTTCGCCGAAGGCGCCATCTCACGGCACAATGACGAGCTGATGCCGCTGATGGACGGCACGGCGTTCATTGCCCGCACCGCGGCGAAGCGTCGCGAGAAGATCCCGGGCGCCGGCGGCGTGGTGATTCATCCGGTGGCGATTCGCTACTTCTACCAGGGCGATCTCGAAGCGGCGGTGAACCCGGTGCTCGAGGAAATTGAAGGGCACTTCTCCTGGTTCCCGCAGAACGATAAGCCGCTGGTACAGCGGATCCGCCAGATTGGACAGGCACTGCTCTCGCTCAAAGAGATAGAGTACTTTGGAGCCGCCCGCACGGGAGACTTCTATGAACGCGTCGACAATCTGATTGAAGACGTGCTCACGAAGCTCGAAGCTCGCTGGAACATCAAAGAACGCGCCGAGGGGGTCGTCGCCCGCGTGAAGAACCTGCGGGTAGCGATCATCCCGCCGCTATTGGCTAAGGAAACAAACGAGACCGACCGACAAGAATACCGAAAGCAACTCGCGGCATGCTATTACGTGCAACAGATGTCTCACTATCCGCGGAACTACGTGCGGCTCTCCCAGCGCAACATCCGTGAACACATCCTCGAAACGGTCGAGCGGTTCGAGGAAGATTTTACTGATGAGATTCGCGTCCATCGGCCGCTCCACGCAGTGGTGCAAGTAGGCGATCCGATTCCCGTCGCCAGCCGGCGCGATCGCGAGGCGGCGGTCGATCCGGTGATGGAAGAGCTGCGCGTGCAGCTGGGCGGGATGCTGAAGAAGCTCTCCGACGAATCACCGCGGATGTAGTGGAGTGAACCGATGGGCAAGTCGGTTCGCTATCAGTTCACCATGCGGCGGCTGTTGCTCCTCAGCACGGCGATCGCCGTCGCGTTTGCCGTGGCGGGCGGTTTTCGCGGGCCGCTGATCTTCAAGGTCTTCGTCGGCGTCTATTTCGCCTCGCTGGCGGGGTGGGTCGTGATGCGTTGGCCGGCAGTACGGGAGAACTGGCGCGAGTCGCAGCGGCAGCGATTGGCAGCCATTCGGCAGAAGCGGGAATTGGCCCTCGAAGTCGCCAAACAAAAGCCGCGAGTCGAGCTGCCGAAGCTTGCCGACGCGGAAACGGTCCCGGACTCTGAGTCGCAATAGCACGCGACGCGCTCCCTTGCTATCGTGGTCCGTATCAATCTTCCCCCTGCCCCGGACCCTTGCGCTATGGCACCTGCCGCCGCTCCGACGCTGTTGCTCTCTGAACTTACCAACGGCCAAGAGGCCGATTTCTTCGCGCTGCTTGCCGCAAAGGAGACGCTGACCACTCGCGACGGGAAGCCGTACTTCCGCGTGACGTTCCGTGATGCGAAGCGCGAAGTGAGCTTCCCCATTTGGGGCGATGCGCCGCTGGCTGCCGCATGTAAGGATGAGTGGAAGGTTGGCGAGTTCTACAAGCTTCGCGCGGCGTATCGCGAGACGAACTTCGGGCCGCAGCTCGATATCCGCCGCATTCGCGCGGTGACCGACGAGGACGTGGCGGCAGGGTTCGATTCGTCGATGTGCCTGCCGAAGGCTCGCGTCGACGCGGCCATCATGTTCGACGAGCTGCGGGCGCTCGTCGTGGAGACAATCCAGGACGAAGCGGTGTCGGCGTTGGTCGCGGCCATTCTCGACGAGTACCGTACGGAGCTGCTCCGCTTGCCGGCGGCGACGCACAACCACCATGCCTACGCGGGTGGGTTCCTCGAGCATGTGCTGAGCGTGACGAAGACCTGCGTCTACATCGCCGATAAGTACGCCGAGATGTGCCCCGAGATGCAGCCGCCGCTGGACAAGGATCAGGTAATCGCCGGCGGGGTGCTACATGACATCGGCAAGCTGCGCGAGTTGCAAGTGACGCCGATGGGGGCCGAGTATTCGCCGGCCGGCGTGCTCATCGGGCACATGCTGCAGGGGCGGGATATCCTTCGCGAGATGGCGGAGAAGCATCCGATCGATCCCGAGAAGCTACTGCGGTTGGAGCATATCATCATCGCGCATCAGCGGTTGCCGGAGTGGGGCGCCCCGAAGCCGCCGATGACTCCAGAAGCCTTATTGGTCCACTATGCCGATGATATGGATGCGAAGCTGCAGATGATGATGGCCACGCTCGCGACGGAGCCGCATAGCGGGCCGCTCACCAGCAGCAAGAATCCGCTGCGGCAGCGGATTTACCGCGGGCCGCTGGTGATTGCCGAACGCGGGCCGGGGGAGGATGGCGGTGGGATTGGGGCCGAGGGCGAGGAAACGGCCGGGGGCGGGGACGCCCCGGCTCGCTCGGGCGGAGAAGCGCCGACGCTTTTCGGTTAGGCGCTTGGGCCGATCTCGAATTGGAGTTGAATGACCTCGATGTCGCCCCCGAGCATTGAGGGGCCGCGGTGAGCGGTCACTTGCACCGCATCGGTGAGGCCGATCGTGTCGCCGTCGCGAATGAGTTTCTTTTGGTCGATCAGGTAGTGGGCGAAGTTGTAGACGAAGTCGAGCAGCGCCTGCGGCTCGCCGTCGAAGCGTTCGACTTCGATCTCGTTCTCGCCGAGGGCTTCGAGCCCCGTCGAGTAAAGCCGGTAGACGCCGTCGTCGATCTGCTCGACGCGGAAGTCGATCCACAGAAACAGCGGCAGGTTGTCGGCCTTCATCTGCACGGCTTGTTCGACGAACGCGCCGGCCGAGTGAACCAAACGCCCTGGCCCCCAGAAGACGCCGATGCTCGTTGATGACGAGACCGCCGCTGCGGTGAGACGCGTGAGCGTCATCGCCTTCTCGATCGACTTGCCGCCTTCATCAACGACCGCAATCAACAGGTGGGCCGCATGCTCGCGCATCTCTGCGCTTGCTTCGGGCCAGTACCACGCCGTCGCGCACGGGCCTTCGAGTTGCGACCACGGAATTGGCCGCGGGATGAGCGTTGCCGCGGCGGTGAGATCGCCGATGGTGAACGTCATCAGCTTGTCCGTCCCCGCGGCCAGGACCGGCTGCGGCGCGTCGGGAAACTGCTCCGCATGCCACGCGGCGAAGTGCTCGAACGTCGGCAGCTCGGCGCGTTCCAGGGCGACTAGCGCTAACCAGCGGAGTGGGTGACTCATCACGCTCCCTTTCGTCGGGCCTGAACGACCCGGGCGAGACCGGCGATATCCTTTTGCGTCGGTTCGCGTTGCAAGCGAGAGTCGGCTTCCAAGAGTTGCTCGACTCGCTCCACAATCGTGGGACTGATTTCCATGAGCAGCCATCCCCCCGGGCGAAGTCGTTCGGCCGCTTGGCCGATCAACCGTTCGATCACCGTGGTTCCCTCGGGGCCGCCGTCGAGCGCAAGCGTCGGCTCGTAGCGGCGGACGTCGACGGCCAACTCCTGCATCTCGGCACTGGTGATGTACGGCGGGTTGCTCGCGATGAGGTCGAATTTTTGCTCGGCGGGCAGGGCTGCAAACAGATCGCTTTCGATCGCGGTGATGCGATCGCTCACGCCGTTGCGTTCGGCGTTTTTCTTGGCAATCGCGAGCGCGGCGGGGCTGACGTCGATCATTGTCAGCGTAGCGTGCGGGACGTGCTTGGCGAGCGTGATCGCCACGATGCCGCTGCCTGTGCCGACGTCGGCGATCGCGATTGGCTTGGCTGGGGCGGGCGTTGGCTTGGTGAGGGGAGCATCGGGGGCGGCGTCGTTCGAATCTCGCTCCGGCGGGTCGTTGACCCGCGGCTGCGGTTTGGCGATGTCGATTGCGCGGACGACCAGCAGCTCGGTTTCGGGGCGGGGGATGAGCACGTCGGGCGTCACGGTGAACGGCAGCGAGAAGAACTCGCGGTGGCCGACGAGGTAGGCGACCGGCTTGCCGGCGGCGCGCTGCTTAATCAGCTCGCGAAACTTCGTCCGCAGCTCTTCGCTGGCCGGCTGCTCGAACGAGGTATACAGCTCGATCCGCTTGCAACCGCGAACGTGGGCCAGCAACACTTCGGCGTCGAGCCGCGGCGACTCGGCGCCCTTTTCTTTCAGGAAGTCGGTCGTCCAATTGAGGAGCCGGCCGATGGTCCAGGGCTGATCAGTCGTAGACATCGCCTCTCCCTTATTCGGATACGGCGAAGGCGTCGCGGAGCTGTTGGCGGTCGTAATCGACGAGCGCGTCGGTCACCGGTTGCAGGTTGCCGGCGATGATTTGGTCGAGCTTGTAGAGCGTCAGCCCGATGCGGTGGTCGGTCACCCGATTGTCGGGGAAATTGTATGTTCGGATCCGTTGACTGCGATCGCCCGAGCCGACGAGCGTCTTGCGCTCTTCCGAACGCTTCTTCTCTTCCGCTTCACGCTTCACCTCGTAGACGCGGGCCTTGAGCACGCGGAGGGCCTTGGCGATGTTCTTGTGCTGGCTCTTTTCGTCCTGGCACTGGACGACGATGCCGGTCTCGTAGTGGGTCAGCCGCACGGCCGATTCGGTCTTGTTGACGTGCTGACCGCCCGGGCCGCTCGCGCAGAACTTGTCGAGCCGGTAATCGTCCGGCTTGATGTTCACTTCGACGTCTTCCGGCTCGGGCATCACGGCGACGGTGGCCGCGGAGGTGTGGATGCGGCCTTGCGTTTCGGTCGCGGGGACGCGCTGCACGCGATGGCCGCCCGACTCGTACTGCAGTTCGCGGTAGACCCCCTCCCCTTCGATCGAGAGGGAGATTTCCTTGAAGCCGCCGAGTTCGGTGGCGCTGTGATCGAGGATCTCGATCTTCCAGCGCTTCACTTCGGCATGGCGCTTGTACATTTCGTACAAGTCGCGAGCGAAGAGGGCCGCTTCGTCGCCGCCGGTGCCGCCGCGGATCTCCATCACGCAGCGGGTGCGGTTCGCATCGGCGCCGCCAAGCGTCAGGGTGAGGAGCTCGTTCCAGAGCTCTTCGCGCGCTTCGACCAAGCCGGGCAATTCGCCCTCGGCCAGCTCGCGCATGTCGAGGTCGTCGCCCTCGATCATTTCGCGGGCTTCAGCGATCTCGACGTTCAATTCCTTGAACCGCCGGTACTTCATCGCCAAGCGATTGAGCGACCCATGCTCGCGGATCGCGGCGGTGAGCTTCGTCGAGTCGCCGAGGATGACGGGGTCGACGAGCTGGCCTTCGAGTTCCTCGAAACGGCTAAGGGTTTTTTCGAGGAGGTCGCGCATGGGATGGTTGGAGGCTGGAGGAAGTTGGCGAATGGAACTGGCAAAGGGAAATGCGCGCGAGTGAATCCGCGGTAATCCCTCACCCTGCCCTCTCCCTTCAAGGGAGAGGAAATACGGGTGCGCCGCTGCGTAAGAGCAGGCGGCGTATAGAGTTCCGGTCGCTACTTCTCGGCCGCAACCTTCTTGTCGGCAGTCTTCTTGCCGAGGCTCGCGTAGCCAGCGCCAGCAAACTTGGTCTTGAACTTCTCGATGCGGCCGGCCGCGTCGACGAACTTCAACTTGCCGGTGTAGAAGGGATGGCAAGCGCTGCAGATATCGAGCTTCAGCTCCTTGCGGGTGCTGCGCGTCGTGAAGCTGTTGCCGCAACCGCAGGTGACCTGGGTTTCGTAGTAGGCGGGATGGATGTCGGCTTTCATAGCGATGATTCCTGAAATGGGTCGAATCAAGGATTTTATCGGCCGGAGGGCGTGGGAACAAGAGCTGCGGCGGGGGAGTGATCAGTGATCGGTTACAGGTGATCGGTAATTCGAGGGGGGAGAAATCGCGAGTGGTGGCCGAGCCGGGATTTTGGGGGTGTTTTCGCGGTTGGATGCGGCGTCGAGGCGGGAAAGGGCTGGTTTTCGCGTGTGGGCCATGTTGGCCGTCTTGTCCGTGTTGACCAAGGGATATTGAGTGGTCAACACGGTGGATGTCGGTTTGGGCGACACTTGCTGGGGGCACCTGACGGGTGAATAGTGTCGCCGAGGCATTTTGTCGCGAAACGCGTTTGTGGCGACACAATTCGTAAGTTGTTGTGAGAGTGTGGGTTAGCGTATCGCTGGCGGCCTCGTGCGGAGGGTGGAACGCGACAGAAGTGGCGGTGCGCGGGGCGGACGGGTGGCAGGACGTCGGCGGTACTCCGCGGTCGCCGTGCGGGGCGCTATTACAGGAGACGGTGGTCGGCAGTTGCGCATGTTCACGGCTTGGGGGCGAGAAGGTGGCGCGGGGAGCGAGGGACGCTCCGTTGGGGCGGTGGCCGGCAGTGTTCGTGCACTGTGTGTACATGCGATCACTGTAGCGGATTGGGTGGCGGATTTCTAGCTGCGAGTTTCGGCCAGGGGGCTTCGGCGGTACTCCGGCTTAGCCATGGCTAGTGGGAGGAGTTCTGCTTGTTCACGGCTTTGGGCTGATCGCTCGTATCCATTCGGAAAGCGTCGCAGCCCGAAAGTTTGACTTTCCAAACCCCAGGCATAAGATGGCAGACGGTTGGGACTTCTCGGGCTTGCACGGCAAGCGTCGCACCTCGCGGCACATGCCAGGCGGCGCCGATTCGGAACCAAGCCATCCGCACGTCGGAGGGCAAAGTGCCGAGACGCAATCTTAGAACAGCGACTGGTTCCTTCCTTTAAGACTCGCCAGACGCCAACAACTAATTGCTAGTCACGCAAGGATGCCCAGCAGGACTCTAGTAGAGCTGGCAACAATGCCCAAGCGGCTTGATGCCGCATGGGGTAGCGTGCGCCAAGGCTCATCCTCTCGCAGCAAGGGCCCGGACGGCATCACCCTAGGTGAATTTTCGCGAAACTGGCACCTGCATCGCGATGCCATTCGAAACCAGTTGCGAGGTAACTGCTATATCTTCGGCGGCTATCTCGGTCATGCGATAGCGAAGGCGGGACCTCGAGATCCCCCAAGCCTTAAGTCGTTTCGCCCAATCTCTGTTGCAAACATTCGCGACCGGGTTGTACAGCGCGCCATACTTGAGGCTATCTGGCCCGATATTCGCGATCGGGTAGTCACGAAATCGAGCTTCGGTGGGGTACGACGCTATGCGCAATCTAGCCGAAATGTGCAACCAGACGACAATGACCGGCGCTGTATCAAGCGGGCTGCCAACAAGATATTTTCGCTTCGCCAATCCGGCTTCTGCTGGATTTTCGAAACGGACATCGTCGACTTCTTCTCATCCATAGATAAAGTCTCCCTCCTTGAATCGCTAGCCGGGGCACTACGAGACCAGTCCTTAGTAAAGGTGATTTCTGATTCACTAAGCACTGAAGTTACGAACGCTGGGCAACTGGGGTTTCGCGCCGGTCTTTGGAATTCGTTGTGGGGAGTTCCCCAAGGAGGCGTTCTGTCTCCGGCCCTCGCGAATTTCTATCTCTTTGCTCTAGACAAAGCGATGGAAAGAGAGGGGTTCAAAGTGATTAGATACGTCGATGATCTGATCATTCTGGCGAGAGACGAACCCGAAGCCACCGCCGCACATGACCTGTGCTTGGAAACTCTGAGTGAGCTGAGGCTCAAAATTCATCCACTTGGCGAGAACTCGAAGACTAGAATCATTGCTCCAAACAAACCGTTTCGATTTCTGGGGCTTGAGTTTTCAGCTCGGTCGATTCGTCCGACACTCGAAAAGTTTGCAAAGCTCACCGATTCAATTGATTCAATCACTGACCCCAGGCGCCGTAATCAACTTACGGGCGTCATACAGGAGTTGAATTGGCTAGTACTGGGTTTTATGAGCGCGTACGATTTTTGCAATCTCACACAGAATGAACTTGCGATCTTCGATTCGCGAATTGGATTTAGAGTCAGGCAGTGGATGTGTCGGCGAGGAATCATCCGAAATGTTCGTCATGTTACGAGTGATGCGTTTGCTTATCTTGGTATAAAACGTTTTTCGGATCGTCTTTTGAATCCTATAGTGGATCGAGCGAGGCCGGGTGAACTCGTCAAATCGGAATCGCATGCGACAAATGCCATGTAGGCTTCAGAACGTGGCTGGACTCCCCAAATTCTCGGCGAATTGGTCGCTTCACTGAGTAGCGGGGGATGCGGGGTTTGGTGGGCGAGGTGGGTGCGAGCACGCCACCCTACGGTGCAATCTATGCAGGGTTGGCTTTGTGCGCGGCGACGTTGATCGGGATGGTTGCCGACCCCCGGGCGGAGCCCGGGGCTAGGGGGTGGCGATGCTGGGCGTGCGACTCGGGGTGGATCGCTGATGCGATCGTGATGTGCAACGCCGTTGACGTTGGAGAGTTGGCGGCGAGCTTGGTTTCGGTGGCGGGCCTCTTGCGGCTGCGCCGCCCTGGTAGGCGAGTACACCAACCGGGGCTACCCTGCTGCATGCTCACGGCTGGGGCCGAGAGCATGCCACACGATGAGTGCGCCGCGACTTCGCTACAGCAGCGTTCCTTGGAGGACGGCGAGCGCTACTGTGAAGTAGATGACCAAGCCGGTGACGTCGACGAGCGTGGCGACGAACGGGGCTGAGCTTGTCGCGGGGTCGAAGCCGGCTTTGCGGAGGGCGAAGGGGAGCATGCTGCCGGCGATGGAGCCGAAGCAGACGACGCCGATGAGCGACAGCCAGACGGTGGCGGCGACCAAGTAGTAGTGGTCGCCGTAGTCGAACCAGCCGAGCTTTTGCCAGAGCATGATCCGCGCGAAGCCGACCATGCCGAGCCACATGCCGAGCGTGGCGCTGGTGCGCAGTTCGCGCCGCAACACCTTCCACCAATCTTTCAGCTTCACTTCGCCGAGGGCCAAGGCGCGGACGATGAGCGTCGCCGCTTGAGAGCCCGAGTTGCCGCCGCTGCTGATGATCAGTGGCACGAACATCGCCAGCACGACGGCGTGGGCGATTTCTTCTTCGAAGAAGCCCATCGCGGTCGCGGTGAGCATTTCGCCAAGGAACAGCACCGAGAGCCAACCGCCCCGCTTGCGGATCATCTTCGTGTACGAGACGTCGAGGTAGGGGGCGTCGAGAGCTTCCATACCGCCGATCTTTTGCATGTCTTCGGTTGCTTCGCGCGAGGCGACGTCCAAGATGTCGTCGATCGTGATGATGCCGAGCATGTGGCCGTCGCAGTCGGTCACCGGGAGGGCGATGCGGCCGTACTTCTCGAAGGTGCGAAGCGCTTCTTCGCGGTCGGAGTTGGCGGTGAGCGAGATCGTTAACCCGCGATGGATATCGTGGACGCGATCGTCGGGGTTGGCCATCACCAGGGCGCCAAGCGAAATGTCCGCGAGCAGTTTTCCTTTTTCGTCTAAGATAAAGACGACGTTGACGGTTTCCTTGTCGCGGCCGTGGGCGCGGATGTAGTCGAGGGCTTCGCGAGCGGTGAGGCCGGCGTGGATCGCGACGTACTCGGGCGTCATGTAGCGGCCGGCGCTGTGGAGCGGGTAGCCGAGCAGATCGCGGGCCGCCTGCAACTCTTCAGGCGAGAGCGACGCGAGCAGCCGCTTGGTGACTTCGGGCGGCAACTCTTCCAAGAGCCGCGTTTGATCGTCGGGCGACATGTCGCTCAGCAGCGAGCGCATCTGATCGCTGGAGACGGAGCGAATGAGCATCTCTTGATGCTGCTGCGGAAGATGCGCGAAGACCTCGGCGGCAAGCGTGCGGGGCAACACGCGAAAGATCGGCACATCATCGGCGTCGGGAATGTCTTCGAGGATTTCCGCGATTTCGGCGGGATGGAATTGAGAGAAGGCCTCGCGGAGGACGTCCCATTCCTTGGCAGCGATCAACTCTTCCAACTCAGGACGCAGCAGGTTGCCGATCATGGATCGCTCTCCGAGGGGGAAGCGGCGATTTCTGGCGATGCGATTTCGCGATGCGGTGAGCGAGTGATTGTATGCCGCGGGGTGGCTGCGCCCAAGCCGGTTGGGGGGCGTTGAGCGGGCCTGAGGGGTGACGAGTTCGTAAGCGGGCGAACTCGTAGGGTGGGTGGTTCACCCACCTCACGATAGGCAGGCCGTTTGGAATCCGCGTTGAGAGCGGCGGGCTTCGTGATCGTTGCGGGGCGAGGTGGGTGCGAGCACGCCACCCTACAGGCTGGAATGCAGTTAGCGTTTGAGGATTGCTGTGCGGCGGGATAGGCTAGGGAATCGCTTGTTTGATTTCTTCAGTGAAGCAAAATCGCTGATCGTTCTTTTGGCCGTGACGTTATGGAACTGATTCCCAGAGCGCCGACGCTGGAGATGATTACGTTTTACGAGCGTCGCACGCGCGAGCACATTGAGCGCGTTGCCCGTTGTCTGACGTTGCTCGCGGAAGCGACTTCCCATGGCGATGAACTGCGCGAACGCGCGCGGAATCATGATGCGTCGAAGTTCGGGACGGAAGAACGCGTCCCCTACATCTGGCTGACCGAATACCATCGGCGGCGTCGCACAGGCGATCCGCTGCAGTATCCGCCCGGGGTGGCCGAGCAAGTCGCGCGGGCGGTTCAGCATCATCTGAGTGTCAATCGCCATCATCCGGAGTTTCACGCCGATCCGAATGAGATGACGGAGGTCGATCTCATCGAGATGGTTTGCGACTGGACAGCGATGGCGCAAGAGTTTGGGCAGGACGGCGGCAGTGCGCGGGGCTGGGCCGATAAGACAATTGGCCAGCGTGTGATGTTCAATGCGGAGAAGCGGCGGTTTGTCTACGCGATGATTGAACTGCTGGATCGGCAACTGGCGGCAGCAGGCTGAATAGGGACGACTCCGCTCGTCCAGCGGTAAAACGCGGCGGTTTGGGTGGATTTGCGACGGTAGGCGGGAGCGGGTTAGACTGTTGCGATTGCGGCGGCGCCGGGTGGCGGGTCGGCTGCGGTAGTCGCCTCGATAGGTGGAATTGAGATGAAGCGGATTCTTTTCTCGTGCGGATGCCGTGCGGCGCTCGCGTTGATTGGTTGTGGAGCACTTTTGGCGAGCGGGGTTTCCCCGGCCCGCGGCGATTTGTTGGCGCTCGAAAACTTCGATTATGCCGGCGTCGGCTCGGATCTTTCCGGCAGCAGCGGCGGCGGGAGTTTTGGGTTTTCCGACTCGTGGTCTGGCAACACGTCGTACAACATTGCCAGCGGGAGCTTGAACTCGCCGCGCGATCCGTTGCCGCTGGTTGGCAATAGCGTCTCGGGCGTTGCTTACGGCGAGAACCGCGGCATTGATCGCACGCTTGCGGCGTCGTTGGGCGCCGACGACACGACCATTTACGTCAGCGTTGCGATGGAGCCGCGCGGTATTCTCGGGCAAGGGGCGTATGGCGGCTGGTTTGGGCTCGCGCTGCGCGGTTCGACCGACGTCATGATTGGCATGAACTACTCGCAGGGGACGTATGGTCTGCGAATCGCGGATGTCTATCGCAGCTCGAGCGTGGCGCCGGTAGTTGGGAAGCCGACCTTCCTCGTGCTGCGAATCGATTTCACCGAGGGAGTGGAGTCGGCGTACTTGTACGTCAATCCGCAGCCGGGGGCGCCGGAGCCGGCGGTCGCGCAGGCGTCGGAGATCAATCTCGATTTTCGTGCGTTGAGCAAGCTTAGCCTTACCGGACCGGGCGGTTCGGCATTTGATGCGATTCGGATTGGCACGACGTACGCCGACGTGGCGCCGGCGACTTCGGACTTCGATGGCGACGGCGACGTGGATGGCGATGATCTAGCGCTGTTGCAAACGGGCTTCGGCAAGTCGAGCGGCGCGACGGCGGCTGATGGCGACGCGAACGCCGATGGTCGCGTCGATGGCGCCGACTTCGTGATTTGGCAGCGGCAAGAGGGTTTCGATTTGACGCCGGGGAGCGTGGCGGCAGTGCCGGAGCCGGCGAGCATTGCGATGGGCAGCATTGCGGCGATGTTTGCGGTTGGAGCGGCCCGCCGTCGACGCGTTTAGCGGTCGCTTACTTCGATCAAATAGCGACGCCGCCCCAAGTTAGTGAGCTTGGGGCGGCGTTTTCGCTGCTTAGATCAGGACGCTCGTCGTGAGTGGACGAAGCGTCTCGCGACGATTCTTACTTGCGACGCTTGAAGTTGCGTTGCTTGCCGGAGTTGCCGTTTTTCGCGTTTCCGTTCTTGCCGCCACTGCGGGCGAGCGAGGCCGATTCGCCGCCTCCTTCATCGCCGCCGTCGGCTAGCGAGCCGCTCGGAGCAGTGCGGACCACGACGAACTTGTCGACGTTGCCGAACACGACCCTCGTGTAGTCGCTGGCGTCGTCGCCCTTGTGGTCGCCGAAGACGCTCACGGGGCCAAGGGGCGTATCGAACTTGTCGACGTTGTGGTTCGTGTCGTAGTAGCTCACGAGGTTGGGCCAACTCGTTTGGCCGCCGAGCGAGGTGATGCGACGGCCAGCGGGGGCGGTGTACATCAGACTGCGGGTTTCGCCGACAGCGGTCGTGTTATCGGGTTTCGTTTCCTCGGCGATCATCTTGATTACGAAATAGACCGCCTTGCCGTCATGTTCGACCGAGGCGTCGACGACGACGCGGGGGCCGTTGCCGTCGAAGTCTTTGTCGCCGCGAGTGGGAGGCGGCGTGTAGGTGTAGGTGCGCGGGAGGTAGGCCTCTTGCTCGGGGCGCGGGCCGTTCATTTCGACGTTGAGCGGGATCGACGCGTCGAGGTTGAGTTCGAGCTTCGTGTAGACGCCGGCGTCTTTGCCCTTCGTGTCGCCGTAGAGGGTGACGCGGCCGAGGGCGGTGGGGTAGGTCTTCGAGTTGTGGCCGCTCATCGTGTCGATGACCAGCTCGTATTCCGACTTGGGAACCGAAACGATTCGCATGCCGGGAGGAGCGGTGTAGACAGTGCGGGACGGCGACCAACCCGAAGCTTCGGTCCAGTCGCTCTTTGTTTCCTTCGCTTTGTAGTAGACGCTGTACAGGAGCGTGTTATCGCTGACGGTGAACTTTACCTTCACGTTGACGGCGGGGCCGTTGCCGTCGAATTCGGCGTCGCCCGCAACGTGCGGCGGCATGAAGATGAGGTTGTCACGTAGGTTTGGCGCGACGACTTCAGCTTGGGCCGGGACGGCGGCGCCGGCGGCGAGCACGGCGGACAGGGCCGCAGCGAGCTTGCAGGACTTACGGTTCAATTTGATGCACATCGGACTTCTTTCTCTGTTCGCTTTGAGTTGGTGTCTGCTCCGAAGATGTTCGGAGGTATGACCAAAAGCGTCTTCGCAGTGGGGTTGTTACCGCGGGCGAAAAAGTGGCGAGAAAGTTGCAGAGAAGCGGCCGGATGGTAAGCGGCGCTCTAGTGGCGAAGTCTCAGAAAAACTCAACTATGAGGTCCCCTCCCCTTGAGGGGGAGGGTTAGGGAGGGGTGAAAGATGCGGGTACAAGCGTTCCACCCCCTCCCCAGCCCTCCCCTCAAGGAGGATTATGCAAGTGCCAGCAGTTCCGGTTGCCGGATTTTGATCCACCGGAGGCCGTTGAGAATGAATTTGGCTTGCACCCAATGTCGGACTCGGTGGAAGCGTCGCACCCAGGCTGGCAGCGGGGCTAAGACTCCTCCGGTGCTTGCCAAGACGCCGAACTGTCGCTCGATGGCGCCACGCTCGCGATAGAGCTCGCGGCCGAACGGCGTGGCCAACAGTTCGATCGATCGCAGGCGGCTCGGGCTTTGGCGACGATGGCCGAGGCCGTTGCGACCGCGACTGGGCGTCTTCTTGGCGACGAGTTGAAACCCGGCTTGCGCCGCCGCATCGTAGAGCCCGTTCGCGTCGTACTGCGTATCTCCCAGCAGATAACCGCCGCCTGGCAGTGATTCGAACAACTGACGCGCGACGGTCTTCTCGCTCACGTTCATCGGAGCGAGCGACCACGTCGTAAACAACGGCCCTCCATTCCACACGGCGTGCAGCTTGTAACCTTTCTGCTTCCCCTTCGCGCCGCGACCCCAGGCGGCGTCCCGGTCCTGACTGATCGGACTGACCGCCAAGGCCTTGCCGTCGATGATGTGGATCCACTGCCGCCCTAAACCAATTAAGATCAGCAGTTGCTGCTCTACCGCCGTCAACAACTCCACGGCGTCCGCCTGCTTCAGTCGTCGACTGAGCGTGCTCTGCGGCGGCAGTGGATCGAGCCGCAGATCAGCCGGCCACTCCTCGGCACACGCCGCCCAACTCGTCGGCCGATCGTGCACCACCGCCCAGAAGTAAACCGCCACAATCTCCGCCGTCGAGTACTTCCAACTTCCCCAACGCTTGTCCAATCCGCGCGCTAATAGGTAAAGTGCCAGCCAGAGTTCGCGTTCCATAAAACTCTCCTTGTCAGGGGTTTGCTACCGACAAGGTGGAACGCGGACTCCTTCTTTTCAAGACGCTGCTAGCAGTTGCATAATCCTCTCAAGGGGGAGGGAGCCAGAAGCATTCACTCACTACCGTTGCGTGCCACGACGTCTGGTGGTGTGGAACGCGACCCCCGGGCGGAGCCCGGGGCTAGGGGGACGCGAGCATCCCGCCAAGCGTTAGTTCGTTCCGCGCGGTTTGGCGAGGTTTGCGCTCGCGCCTAACACGCCGCTGAAGAGGACGAGCAGGCCCAATGATAGCGGCAGGCCGAGCGTGCGGCTGAGGGCGCCGATGATGGGGGGGCCGATGAGCAGGCCGACGTAGCCGACGGTGGAGACCGAGGCGATCGCGGGGCCGGCGTGGCCGTGGCGGGCGGCGGCGCGGAAGAGCGCTGGAATGATATTCGCCAAGCCGAATCCGGCCATTGCGAATCCGAGCAGCCCGAGCCAGTAGGTTTGCGATGCAAGCGAGAGCGCGAGGCCGAGCGCGGCGACGGCGCCGCTGAACCGCATCAACACGACGGGGCCGAGACGGTGGCTCAGTTGGTCGCCGCAAAAGCGGCTGGCCGTCATCGCGGTGGCGTAGGTGGCGAAACCGAGCGCTGCCGAGGCAGGCTCGGCGCCAACGACGTCGGCGAGGAAGACGGCGCTCCAGTCGGCCATCGATCCTTCGCAGAACAGCGCGATGAACGCGAGCGCGGCAAGCGGCGCGAGTCGGCCGCGGGGCCAGAGCGAGTGGCGGTGATGCGCGTGTTCGTCGGGGCGGTCGTGCTCGGTGAGGCGACGACCGGAGAACGCGGCGAGGCCGAGCAGCAGCAGGCCGAGCAGCGTCATGATCAGCGGTGCGCCGAGCGAGAGCTTCAAACCGCCGGCGACGAAGAGCGATCCGGTGAGAGCGCCCATGCTCCACCCGCCGTGACAGCGGGCGACAATGGGGCGGCCTTCGTGGTTTTCGATGGCGATCGCTTGGGCGTTCACCGAAACGTCGAGCGAGCCTTTCGCGGCGCCGGTGATGAGGGCGCCGATGGCGAAGATCGCGAGCGTACTGGCGGGCGAAGCAGTGAGCGCGACGAGCGGCAGCAAAATGGAATACGCGACGGCGGCGGCGATGATGACGCGGCGACTGCCGAGCCGTGCGATGAAGCGGCCGGCAATCGGCATCGCGGCGACGCTGCCGATGACCATCGAGAAGAGGGCGACGCTGAGTTGGCCTTCGCTGATGCTGAGTTGCGATTTGAAGACGGGCAGCAGCGCGGCCCAGGCGCCGAAGCCGGCGCCATCGATGAGAAACGCGCTGAAGACGGCCGACACGGCGCCGAATTGGAACCGTGAAGCAGGTTTGGCGGCCACGTGGTCCGTGGACATCTGATTCTCTGGCGGGAGGTGGGTTCTCAGGAGAGAGAACGGCGGGACCGTCAATCGTAGCAGAGTTGGCGGGAGCGATCGACTGCGATTGGCCGCAATGGCGTTGCGGCTAGCGTGGTGTGTGAAGGAATCATGAAAGCCACCGGCTTTGCCGGTGGACGCAGCGGAAGTCGCGTCGCGAGCAGTTCGTCCACCGGCGGAGCCGGTGGCTTCTATTGAGTGCGACTCATCGCGGGTTGTCGCAGGGGGCCGACTGCAGGAGGCGGCGTGGATAGAATAGGTTCGTGCAAACCGAGAGGCGGCAGACAGCAACAATCAATCGAGGAGCATGATGGGACGCTTGGTGAAAGCGGGAGAGCGAGTTCGCATTGCCGTTGATATGGACGAGGTGATCGCCGACTCGCATGGTCGACACGTGGAACTCTATCGCCGCGACTTCGGCGTCCACTTGGCGGAGGAGCAACTGCTGGGGAGGCGATTTTCGGAAGCAGTGCATGAGGATCACCGATCGGCCGTCAAGCAATACGCCCACGAGCTCGACTTCTTCAGCAGCCTGTCGGTGATTCCTGGCTCGCAGGACGTGCTTGAGCGACTGTACGAGCAGCACGACGTTTTCATCGCGAGCGCGGCGATGGAATTTCCGACTTCGTTCGTGCCGAAGTACGAGTGGCTGCGAGAATTCTTTCCGTTCCTCTCGTGGGAGAACGTCGTCTTCTGCGGCGACAAGAGCATCATCGCGGCCGACTATTTGATCGACGACATTCCGAAGAACTTAGAGCGGTTCGGCGGCGAGGGAATTTTGTTCTCGGCGCCGCACAATCGGAAAGAGACGCGGTTTCGTCGCGTGCAGGGTTGGGCGGAGATTGCGGAGTTGTTTTTGGATTGAGTGTGCGCGTTTTAGCCCCGGGCTCCGCCTGAGGGTGGCGTTGCGAGCCGCGACGTTCAGCGGCGTGGATACCGACCCCCGGGCGGAGCCCGGGGCTAGATTCTTCGCGCTAGGCTGGCGACGATCGCGATGAGTTCCGCCGGCTCGACGGGCTTTGAGAGGTGGTGCTGGAAGCCGGCGAGAACGACGTTCACGCGGTCGTCGGCGCGGGCGTAGGCGGTGAGGGCGACGGCCGGCGTGGCGCCCCCCTGCTCTGCCGGGAGTTCGCGGATGCGGCGGATGAGCGAGTAGCCATCTTCGCTTGGCATGCCGATGTCGCTGACGAGAACGTCGGGGCGCTCCGTCTGGACGAGTTGCAGTGCGTCGGCGGCGCAGGCGGCGTCGAAGACTTTGGCATCGCAGTCTTCGAGCAAGCGGCGCAACAACGCACGGGCGTCGGGTTCGTCGTCGACAACGACCACGGTAACGCCCGCCATTTCTGCGCAGGCCTCGACAGGGGTCGGCAGGCTGGGCGACGCGGGGTGGCGGCGTTCGCGCGTCGCGTTGTGATCTGAGATGACGGCACTGAGCGGCAAATGGACGATGAAGGTAGCTCCAGCGCCGTGGCCGGCGCTTTTCGCGCGGACCGAACCGCCGTGGAGTTCGACGAGTTGCCGCACGATGGCGAGTCCGAGGCCCAGGCCGCCGTGCATGCGCGTCGTCGTCGCATCGGCCTGACGGAAGCGGTCGAAGACATGCGGCAAGAACTGCGGTTCGATCCCTTCGCCGCTGTCGATGACGCTGATCTCGAGATGTGAGTTGACTCGTTCGAGCAAGATCTGCACGTTGCCGTCGCGCGGCGTGAACTTCACGGCGTTGCTGAGCAAGTTCCAAAAGACTTGCTGCAGTCGATTCGGATCGCCGGAGATTGGGCCGGCGAGTGGGTCGAGCGCGGCGCGGAGGCGAATTCCCTTCGCGTCGGCGGCAGGTTTGATCGTTTCAATCGCGGCGCGGACGACAGCGGCAAGATCGACGCGCTGCACGTCGAGGCGGATCTTGCCCGAAATGATCCGGCTCATGTCGAGCAAGTCTTCGATGATTTGCGCTTGCGAGCGTGCGTTGCGCTCGATGATCTCGATTCCCTCAGCTGTTTCGGCGGGGGGGAGCTGTCCGCTGCGGAGGATTTGCGCCCAGCCGAGGATCGCGTTGAGCGGGTTGCGGAGTTCGTGCGAGAGCGTGGCGAGGAACTCGTCCTTCATTTGGTTCGCACGTTCGAGCTCGCTGCGGGCGGCGCGTTCGGAATCGAGCAGTCGTTCGCGATCGAGTTCGACGAGCTTGCGATCGGTGACGTCGATCGTGATGCCGTCGAAGCGCGTCGGCGTGCCGTCTTCGGCGTAAAAGCCGCGGCCCATCGCGCGGATCCACTTCGTCCGGCGGCGGTCCGGCGAGACGGTGCGGAAGTCGATGTCATACGCCAATTGCCCGTCGATGCTGGCGGCGATCGCATTTTCCGTACGTTCGCGATCGTCGGGGTGAAGGCGTTCGAAGAAGAGTTCGATCGTCACTTCAGCGTCGGGCGCGAGATGGAAGTGGGCCTTCACCGCGTCGTCCCAGTGCAGGCTTGCGAGCGGCAGGGGGCAGCTCCAAATGCCGATGTTGGCGCCGCGGACGATCATTTCGTGCTGAACGCGGCTTTCGCGGAGTTCGGCGGCGATGCGGTCGAGGCTGATCAGGTGATCGCGGACTTGGGACTGACGATCGCGGGCACGGAGGGCCGAGTTGACGACGCTGAGGAACGTTGAGACGCGAACGGGACGTTCGAGCACGCTAACGTTGCCGAGTGACTTAACGATACGTCCCAGGGAGATTGATTCCACCCCGGCGCGCGAAAGCACGATGATTGGTAAGTCGCTCCACACTGGCTGCGAAGCTAAGCAGTCGGCGAGGATGCGGTCATTGCTGATGAGTGATTCTTCGGAGACGACAATCGCAGCCGCGCCGGCGGCGAGTTCTTCGCAGAGCGCGGCGACTGACGCGCACGTTGCGTACTCGATCGCGGCGCTATGCAATAATTTTCCAATCGCCTCGGCGTCGCGCCTCGTTGGCGGGAGGAGGAGTACGCGAGATTCACAAGCAGGCTGGCTATTCTCCATGACGGTCCTGCTTGATGAGATCGGACGGTTTGCCGAGAAAGGTCGGCACTCCCGTTAGAATGCCCTGGAAACCGGTGAGCGGTTCGCCGATTTGAATACCGCGGTCGTTGATCTCTAGCTCACGGATGGTGAGCTCGTGCTTACCGCTTCGCTTCTTGACGACGGAAATTGCGCGGCGGACCTCGCCGCGCGATTCAAAGAAGCGGAACAGAATGACGTTGTCTGCTAAGTAGGTGGTGTCGACGGGCGAGTGCATCGCACCGATCATGCCGGCTTGCGTCACGGTCATGATCGTGACGACTCCATTCTGACCTAGGAATGATAGGAGCTCATGGAGTTGCGCGGTGAGGAACTTCTCTTCCGGCATCGCATTGAGATAGCCGTTGAGGCTGTCGATGATGATCACCTTGGCGGGGACGCTGCCATTGTGGCCTTCCACGGCGCGACGAACGATCGTGCAGAACTCGCCTGACGACAATTCGGCGGGATCAATTTGCTGGACGGAGAGCATGCCGCTCGCCATGAACGGCTCGACGCCGATATCGAGCTTCCGCGACCGTAAGCGGAAGGTGCCGATATTCTCATCGAAGACGAACATCACGGCGCGATCGCCGCGTTCGACGGCTGCCATGGCAAATTTGGTGGCGATGGTCGATTTTCCGGTACCAGCGGGACCGAGCATTAGCGTGCTCGTGCCCGCCGGGAGTCCGCCGCAGAGAAGTGCATCGAGGGCGGGGATTTCGCTCGGCAAGTCCTGATCGTCGAACTCGATGTGGTGCTCCGCCGCCACCAGCCGGGGGAAGACGTCGAGGCCTCCCTTGCGAATCGTAAAGTCGTGGTAACCGCCGCGGAACGAGACGCCGCGCAGTTTGACGACCCGCAGCCGCCGGCGCTCGGCGCCATATTGGTTGGCTAAGTGTTCCAAGTTGATCACGCCGTGCGCGATGCTTTCCAGCTGATCGTCTGTGGCGGAGCCGGTGCAGTCGTCGAGCATTAACACGGTGCAGTCGCGGCTGGCTAGATATTGCTTGATGGCCAAGATCTGTCGGCGGTAGCGGAGCGAGTTTTGCGCGACGAGGCGAAGCTCGGAAAGCGAGTCGAGGACGAGCCGCTTGGGAGAGCAGCGTTTGACTTCGGCGATCATCGCTTCGGTCGTCTCGCCGAGTTCAAACTCTGAAGGGTTGAAGACGGTGAGTTGCGCGTCGATGGAGAGATTTCCTTCGGTGGGAATCAGCTCGCAAATGTTCAAGCCACTGAGGTCCCAACCATGGCTGCGGGCGACTTTTTCGATTTCGCGGCGCGTTTCGGAAAGCGTGATGTACAAGCACGACTCGCCCTTCTTCACCCCTTCCAGGAGGAATTGGAGAGCCAGCGTGGTCTTTCCCGTGCCAGGGGTGCCTGCCACCATGTAGACGCAGTCGGCGGGGAACCCGCCGCGCAGGATATCATTTAGGCCGGGAATGCCGGTGGCGAGCGCGGGTGGGTCGAGTTCTGGTGTCATGGCTAATCCAATGATATTTCAGCGGATGCGTGCCATCGTTAGCAATTCCTGCGCCGAACGTGCAGGTAAAGGGATTGCAGCGAATATTCGCGCGCCGAGCTCCATCTGAGCAGAATTCGCTGGTTGAGCAATGACCAGAGAATCGCGGCGGCGCTCGTTCATTGGGTTTCGCTTCAAGCTGCGCCTGCTGCGGTGTCTGTCATGGAATGGACATCGATGGTCGTTGCACGTTTAGCCCCGGGCTTCGCCTGGGGGTGAGGTTGCGCGCCACGGCGTCTAGCGAAATAGAGGGCGACCCCCGGGCGGAGCCCGGGGCTAGAGGGAGTCGTGGTCACGGGTGGCGATGGTTGGTTTAATAGGGCCATCTCATTCACTACGAAGGAACTCCCATGGCATTTGAATTTGGATCGGTATCGCGACGGACGTTTCTGGCTAGTTCGGCCATCGCGTTGGGGAGCAGCGCTGTCCTGGCCCGAGCGAGCGCGGCGGAGCCGAAGAAGACGGTCGGCTTCGCGCTCGTGGGAATTGGAAAGTTATCGATGGAGCAGCTGCTGCCGGCGTTCGCCAAGTGCGAATACGCGCGGCCGGTCGCCCTGGTGAGCGGGCACCCCGAGAAGGCGAAGGAGCAAGCCGCCAAGTACGGCATCGATCCGAAGAACATTTACAACTACGAGAACTACGACACGATCAAAAACAACCCGGCGATCGACGTTGTGTACATCGTGCTGCCCAACGGCATGCATGCCGAGTACACAATCCGCGGCGCCCAGGCGGGGAAGCATGTGCTGTGCGAGAAGCCGATGGCGAACACGCCGGCCGAGTGCGCGGCGATGATCGACGCGTGCGAGAAGGCGGCCCGCAAGCTGATGATCGCCTACCGATTGCAGTACGAGCCGGTGACGCAACGGGCGATCGAATTAGCCCGTTCGCCCGAGGCGGTGAGCGTCATCAAGCAAGTGACGGCCGAGGGCGGTTTTAATATTGGCGATCCGAAGCAGTGGCGGCTCAACCGTAAACTGGCGGGCGGCGGCTCGATGATGGACATCGGCATCTACGCGCTGCAGGCAGCCCGCTACCTATCGGGCGAAGAACCGGTGGAAGTGACGGCGATCAGCTACTCGACGCCAAACGATCCGCGATTTAAGGAAGTCGAAGAGACCGTGGCGTTTGATCTGAAGTTCAAGTCGGGCGCCGTTGGTTCGTGCGTCTCGTCCTACGGTTACGGGTGCAATCGCTTCCGTGTGTACGGCACGAAGGGGCAAATTCAGTCGGAGCCGTACTTGTCGTATCAAGGAAACCGGCTGTGGCAGGGGGAAGACCGCCAAGGAAACGGGCTGGAGATCACGCCGGGAAATCACTTCGCGCTGGAGATGGACCACATGGCCCAGTGCGTGCTCGACGATAAGACTCCAAAGACGCCGGGGGCCGAGGGACTGCAGGACGTGAAGATTATCACCGCGATTTACGAGGCGGCGAAGAGCGGGGCGGCGGTGAAGATTGCGTGAGGTTGTTAGGCCCGATCATCTTGCTGGGGCTTGCACCTACCACGTTATTGCTTCGCACGTCTCGCTCGACCAGAGCTGGGAGCTTGGTAATCCGACACTCATATGTCTCTCGATCTCATCGAACGACTCAATCCAGACGATAGCCCGCTGTTTTCGCTGGCATGTCAGCACGTTGACAATTCGATGCTGCGGGAAATCTCCGAGGCCGACTACGGCATGGATGCCAAGGTTCACTTCATGGCTCTTCGGAGAATCAAGGCAGGCGAAATTCTCGCACCAATGGAGTGGGAGCCCAGAGAGGTTTTGGAACTCATTCGATGGTCTGAACCAGAAGACCCGACCCATAAGCCAGGAGCGGTAGGCGCACGCGGACATTGGATGCGTTTGTTTGCGTGCACTGCGCTGATTCGTGCGGGGGCTGAGCCTGTAAATGAGGGGTACTTCCACGGAGAAGACTCAACGATCATCCAACTCGTCGACAGTGCCATGTACTAGGTCATGAGACGTCCGTCGCCGCACTACGATTCTTTGCGTGGCGATTTAAGTTTCGAGTTCTCGCGGATTGGGAGCGGCCTTACTTCGCCATTGCTCTATTGCTGCTTTCGGCGTCGATCAACAAGTACGATCCAGAATTGCTAAATCTGGCAATCGACTCCGTGTTATGCATTGAGTCGCCAATTCACCGTTTGTTTCGAGAATCGCTAAAGTCGCATACCTGGCAGGACATTACGTCTCGAATGCTAATAACGCCGCAAACGACAGTTCCCGCGGATATCCTCAGGGAGTGCCAAGAGTTGGGTAGAGCGCTGATTGGAGAAAAAGGTGCGTCCTGAAGCACAGGGCCCGAGAAGATGCGGAACTCAGTGCACTGCCGAGAACAGCCCGCCGAGGCCCTCGCCCATCGTGGGGTGCGTGAAGATCGCATCCCGGAGCGCCGTGTAGGGCAATCCGGCGGACATCGCGACTTGCACGGGGGGGAGGAGTTCGCCGGCGTCGGAGCCAAAGGCGGTGATTCCGAGGATGCGGTCGCCCTGCCCCTCAGGTTCGATAAGCGCTTTGATGAAGCCGCGCGTTTCGGAGAGCGTGCGCGTGCGCAGCACCGCGACCATCGGGAGTTTCGCGAGACGGTAAGCGATGCCTTGCTCGCGGGCTTCGCGTTCGGTGAGGCCGACGCGGGCGAGTTCGGGATCGGTGAAGAGGCAGAAGGGAACTTGCCGGCCAGTGGTAACGCGGTTGCCGCCGGCGAGGTTATCCCGGAGAACACGGAAGTCGTCGAACGCGACGTGCGTGAAGTGGGGGCTGCCGGCGCAATCGCCGACGGCGTAAACGCCTTCGGCCGTCGTTTGTAGGCGTTCGTCGACGCGGACGTGGCCGTGCGGTTCGAGTTCGACGCCGGCAAGTTCAAGGCCGATTCCGTCGGTGTTGGGCGTGCGGCCCCCGGCGACGAGGAGGTGCGTGCCGGTGACCGTGCTTGTGGCGCCGTTACTGCTTGCCTCGATCGAAACTTCCGCGCCGGATGTTCCTGAGACACGCTCGACGCTGGTGTTGGCGAGAACTTCGATGCCCTCGTCTTGCAACAGTTCGGTCACCGCCGTCGTTACATCGTCGTCTTCGCGATGAATGACGGTCGCGTTGCGTTCGATGATCGTCACCTCGCTGCCGATGCGGCGGAAGGCTTGGGCGAACTCGAGGCCGATGTAGCCGCCGCCAAGAATGATGAGCTGCGTCGGCACGTGGTCGAGTTCGAGCGCTTCGATGTGGGTGAGGGGCTGCGATTCGCGCAGGCCGGGCGTCTCGTCGAGGCGGGCGCGCGAGCCGGTGCTGATGACGACGCGCTTCCCGAGGATTGTCCGCGTGCCGCCGGCGTGGAGTTCGACTTCGATCGTCCGCGGGGCGACGAATTTGCCGCTCCCCATTACGAGCTCGGCGCCGCTGGCGACGAACTTCTGCTCGTGCATCTCAATGAGACCGTCGACCATCCGCCGCTTGCGGTCGCGGACGGCCGCCATGTCGACGGGCTGCGTGCTGGCGGGCAGGCCGAACTCGGCGCCGCGGCGGAAGAGCGATGCGACCTTCGCGCTGTGGATGACGTTCTTGCTGGGGAGACAGGCGATGTTCGGGCAAGAGCCGCCGATGAAGCGGCGTTCGATGACGACACAGCGCTGGCCCTGCGACGCGAGCGTCCAAGCGAGGTACTTGCCGGCTTCGCCGCTCCCGAGGACGAGCAAATCGACTTCTTCGATGGGGGGCATGGAGTGCTCCTCGTAGGGTGCGGTGCTCGCACCCACCTGTGACGCATCGATTTCTACAGGCGGCGCGCCGTCGGCGGTTGTCGATTGCGCGGAGCTTGCTGGGGTGTCACGAAGCGTCGCGATTCTCGACGGGCAAGGTGGGTGCGAGCACCCACCCTACAGTTAGAAATCGGCATCAAGCACGATGCGGTAACGGGCCTTGCCGGCTTCGAGCCGTTCGAACGCTTCGTTGATCTGGCTCATCGGCATGTGCTCGGTCGTCGGCGTCACGTTGTGGCGCGCAGCGAATTCGAGCATCGTCGCGATGTCGACCGGCGACCCGGTGGGCGAGGCCGAGATGCTGCGCTGCTGCATGATGAGCGACATGGCGACGACGGGGATCGGCTCGAGCACGGCGCCAAGGACGTGCAGGCGGCCCTTCGGGGCGAGCGTGCCGATCATGAGATTCCAGTCGAGCGGCACGTTGGTCGTGGTGATCAACAGGTCGAGCGAGCCGGCGATCTTGCGGAGACCGGCCGGGTCGCGCGTGGCGACGACGTGATGAGCGCCGAAGCTGCGGGCTTCTTCAAATTTGCTTTCGCTCGAGGTGAACGCGGTAACTTCGCAACCGTACGCCGCGGCGAACTTGACGCCCATGTGGCCGAGGCCGCCGATGCCGACGATGCCGACGCGGTAGGTTGGCTTCGCGTGCATGGCGAGTGGGTTGAAGACGGTGATGCCGCCGCACAGGAGCGGGCCCGCTTCGGCCGCGGGGAGACCCTCCGGCAACGGAATCGCCCAAGCCCAGTGCGAGCGGACGCGACTGGCGAAGCCGCCGCGATGTTTCACGATCGTGGGGAGCGCTTGCGCGCAGAGGTGTTGATCGCCCGAAAGGCACGGCTTGCAGTGCATGCACGAGCTAGCCGTCCAGCCGACGCCGACGCGCTGGCCGACCTTCACGCCCTTGGCAAACTCGCCGACGGCGACGACCGTGCCGATCGCTTCATGACCGAGGACCGCGGGGTAGGTAGCGACGCCCCATTCGTTGTGGAGCATCGAGAGGTCGGAGTGGCAAAGGCCGCAGTGCTCGACCTGGACTTCAACTTCTTCGGGACCGATCGGGCCGAGATCGATTTGCTGGCGAACGATCGGTTGCTTCGCACGCGGAACGACCCAGGCATCGACGACCGACATGATGAAATCTCCGTGGAGTTGCAGATAGGCGAGCGCAGGAACGCTCGCGCGGGCGGGGTGATTGTTAAGGTAGCAAACGCGCGTGAGATTGCAATTCGATGGAGAAGCCGCGTAGGTTAGGCTTTCTGGCCTGACTTGCAGGACGCGCGGGATAGTTGATCGGTTGACGGGGCTATCAGGCTAAGAGCCTAAACCTACGCATTCGGTGCATTGATGGTTAACGATTACTCGCGGCATCCGATTCTGTTCGTGGCGACCGTCGCGCTGGCGATTTCGAGCGGCCCTTCGAAGGCGCTTGCCTACTTGGATGGTTTTAAGACGCGGACTGTTGTTTCTGCAAATCAGGAATATGTGTTGGTGCTGCTCACCCCGATCGCGGAACGAGTCAATCGCCGTCGCTACGATCCAAAGCAAGACGGCCCGCTAGATGAGGACGAGATTCGAATTTGGAACGAGAGCCTCGACAGGCAAGAGCGGTTAGAGACGCTCTACTCGCAGAGCGGCGTCTATCGGAACGACGGGTCGACGGAGTTACTTTGGCCGATGCCATATCTCACGATCTGCAAGGATATCTGGCTCTCCAACGACGGCGAGCATGTAGTGGTCGCGTTCCTCGATTGGGACCAGAGCGCTTCAAGTCGCGGCGATGCGCTTGAATTCTTTTCACGCGGTCAATCGCTGGCGATCTACAACGAAGAAACGCTCGTCAAAGGTATCTTTTCCAAGATGATCGCCGCCCGTTGTCTGGGGTTTGGATTTCCGCACGCTCGCGCGGCGGCGCTGGATGACGCGAGCGGGCGGTTCGAACTGGCAACTGATTCCGGCGAGTGGTTTCAGTTTGACGTCGCGACGGGGGACATGACGTCGCACTGGTCGCCGTGGCCTATCTATTTGGGAACGCCGCTCGTGGCGGTTCCACTGTTGATTTGGGGCGTGGTGCGCTCGGGACGCCGGAGATCACAGAAGCTAGCTGCGGCGTCGCGACGAGGATGGGGATTTACCATTCGCGAATTGCTGGGTGCCATGGCGCTCGTGGCGTCGTGCCTAGTGGTGGTGAAACAACACTAGTGGTGGTGAAACAACAGACGATGCCTAGCGACGCTTTCGCCGTTTGCTTGGGGATTGGCGCTGTCGGCGGAGCGATTGGCGCCCGAGTGGCGGCGAATCGCTGGGGAATGTTCATCGGCGCCGTGGCGGCGCTGTACGGCGCGTATGCGGCAGTGCTGGCGTTCGCGCTCGCGGAGATGGGTTGGCACGCCGCGCGGCAGGCGCGTGGGCTGGACATCGAATTCTGGCTAACGGAAGGTTGGGGCCTCGCTGCGTGGTGGGCGACGATCGCGATCGGAAGCATCGTGGGAGCGGTGATCGGCGGGCGACTGGCGCCACGCGGCGGAGTCAGCGTAGGTTAGGCTTTCTAGCCTGGCAGGCAGTTCGCGCGAGATGGAAGACCGTTTGACGGGGCTGCCAGGCTGAAAGCCTGACCTATGGAGGATGCGATGCGGAACAATGCAGAGATCGTTCGCGAGTTCATCGATGAAGTGTTGAACAAGAATCGAATCGACGCCGCGGGCGATTATTTTTGGGACGACATGGTGGAACTCGCGCCGTTTCCTGGCCAGGGGCCAGGGTTAGCGGGTTTGCAGGATGTGCTGCGGCAGTTGCGGGTTGCGTTCCCCGATATTCATTGGACCGTCGAGGAGCAATTAGTCGACGGCGATCGCGTGTTGACGCGGTTCGTGTGGAAGGGAACCCATCGCGGGATCTTCCTTGGCGTTCCGGCGACCAATCTGCCGGCAAGCGTCTGGGGGATGGTGATCGATCGGCTGCACGAGGGAAAGGTCAAGGAGACGCGCATCATCATGGATATGCTGGGGCTGATGATGCAGTTGGGCGTCGTGGGCCCGTAGATATTTCGCTGATTTGACTTGCTTTGTCGCGTTAATCCCGCGCGGGGATCACGGTTTCCCACTTAGCCGGAGGGCCACGCCCTCCGGGAGGACGCGGCTCGGACCGCGTGGCGGTTGGGCGAGCGAGGAAATGAGCGATGAGCGTTGCGGAAACCATGCCTGCGGCGAGTGCAAACGTGAGCGGTGGGCCGCGCGTCGCTCGCGGCCTAGCTGAACGGTGGCGTGGGTGGGGGCCGATGGTTGTGGCGCCGATCGCGTTCGTCGCGTTGGCGCCGGCCACGTGGCCGCATTGGGCCTGCATGTGGGGAATTGCTTTCGCGATTTACTTCGGAGCGAAGTGGCTCACCTGGCGGCGGCCGGTGCAGCCGCGGGTTAGTGCGGCACGTTCGTTCGGGTATCTGGTCGCTTGGCCGGGGCTAGATGCCGTCGCCTTTCTTGAGCCGCGAGATGCGAAGAGTTGCGAGCAAGTTGCGGCGCCGTCGCGCGGCGAATGGTCGTTCGCAGCATTCAAGCTGGCGCTCGGTGCGACAATCTTCTTTGGCCTGGCTCGGCTGGCGCCGGTCGTTGAACTGCCGTACCTCACGGGATGGATCGGCATGATCGGCCTCGTGCTAATGTTGCACTTTGGCCTCTTTCATTTGCTCTCGTGCGCTTGGCGGCGTGCGGGCGTCGATGCGGCGCCGCTGATGGATTGGCCGATCGCTGCTACGAGTATGAGCGAGTTCTGGGGACGGCGTTGGAATCGCGCGTTTCGCGACCTCGCGCATCGGTTTCTGTTCCGGCCGTTGACGCCGCGCCTCGGCGCTGCGGGGGCGATGGTGGCGGGGTTCGCGTTTAGCGGCGTCGTGCACGACGTCGTGATGTCGTGGCCGGCCGCGGGAGGTTACGGCGGGCCGACCGTGTTCTTTTTGATTCAAGCGGCGGGGATGCTCGTCGAGCGGAGTCGCGTCGGGCGGCGATGCGGACTGGGCGCCGGCTGGCGCGGTTGGCTGTTCGCGGCGACGCTATTGCTGGCGACATCCCCCCTGCTCTTTCATCCGCCGTTTGTGTTGCGCGTGATCGTTCCCTTCATGCACGCTGTGGGAGCACTCTGATGACTACCGAAACACTCGCACAATTGATCTTCTTCGCCGGGCTGGCGCAGTTCGGAATTCTGACGGCTTCGGCGCTCGTGCCGATTCGCTTGAACTGGCGGCAGGAACTGCAGGCGTTGCCGCGGCTGCAGCGGCAAATGTACTGGGTGTACGGCGGCTACGTAGTGCTGTCGATCATCGCCTTCGGCCTCATCAGCACGTTCAACGCCGCGGAGCTTGCCGCCGGCGGTGGTCTGGCGCGGGCCTTTTGCGGCTATGTCGCCGTGTTCTGGGGGATCCGGCTATCGCTGCAGTGGGTGTTCGACGTCGAAGAGCATCTCACCGCGTGGTGGCTGCGGTGGGGCGAGCGGGTGCTGACGGTGTTGTTCACGCTCTTTACGATCGTGTATGCGTGGAGCGCGCTGCGGCTGTAGCACCATTCGCAAAGACTATCGTTTCGGTTGCTCACTAAGCGTCGCGAGGCGGAGTTCGAGTTGCAGCAGCTTTTCTTGGGCGTTTAGCTCCGCGTTTTCGATGCGGTAGTTGAGCCAGTAGACGCCGGCGCCGATGAGGAGCGGGAGTCCGCCGACGATCATCCGCATGCCTTGCATGGGATCGCGGGCCGACATGCCGGCGACCAGGAAGAAGGTCATCATCAGCACGGTGAAGCTCCAGGCCATCGTGGCGATGCGGCGAGCGTCGGCTTTGAGGTCGAGGGCGCCGCGCCAGCTAATGCGAGCGGCGACAACAGCCCAAGCGATACCGAAGAGCGAGCCGACGGCGAGCGCGGTGCGCGGCAGCGGCTGCAACTCGGGTTCAGTGAGAGCGAGCGTCGCACAAACGAGGCCGCTGATGACGCCGCCGATCGCGACGGCGCCGAAGAAGGTGCGACGGGGAGTGGAGAGTTCGCGTTGGAACATGGCTGAGAGATCCTGCTGGAGTTGTTGGCGTGAGGCGAACGGTAGCGGTTCGACTGCCAGCAGGCGCTGGCTGAATGGTCGGTCGCTGTTGTTTTTGTTCGTGCTATTCATGGCGTGACGCCTCCTCATCGAGAATGCGGCGTAGTTCACGGCGGGCGGCGGCGAGTCGCGATTTCACGGTTCCTGGGGGAATTTCGAGGACGGTCGCGATCTCGGCGATGGAGAGGTCGTCGAGAAAGTAGAGAGTGAGTAACTCTCGCTGCGGCACTTCGAGTCGACTGAGGCCGAAGTGAATGAGTTCGGCGTTCTCCAAATGGAAGGCGTCGTCGGTTGGTTCGATTGGTTCAGGGCTGTCGCTTGGCGAAGCATCGGCGTGAACCTCTTTTCGTGAGTAAACGCCGCGGTAGTGGTTCATCGCCGAGCGGCGGGCGATCGTATAGAGCCAGGGAGCGAGCCGGGCGCCTTGTTGCAGTCCGCCGATGTTGCGGAAGGCGTGGAGCCAGACCTCCTGCAGGACGTTGGCGGCGTCGTGTTCATGGTCGATCAGCCGGTGGAGGAAGTAGTGGAGTCGGTCGTTCCAGCTGGCGACGAGCTCGTCCCAAGCGGCCAGATCGCGACGTCGGCAGCGTAGCGCGAGCAGTTCGTCGCGGATTTGTTGGACTGAGCGTTCGATGGGAAGTTCCTCCGGCTGATTCGGTAGGATAGTCGCGCGCGGGGCGGGCGCGGTTCAGTCGTTGGTAGGAAAATCGGGAGAATATTTGGGAACTCCAGTGGTATCGCGAGCGTCGTAGCTTGGAATCGTGAAATACGGGGAGAATTTTGCACAAGAAGCGAGCCGAGCGGCGTCTTGCAGAATGAGCGGGAGTTCGTTGACGCTGCATGCGAACGGCTCAAGCACTTGCCAAGAATTGGCGAGAAAAATCGAGAACTTCGCGTCCGCAATTTGCTTGGGTCGTTTCCGGACATGCGTAGAATGAATTCGCGGGCGGAACTCTTCTTGCGGTATTCTCCTCTCTTCTCTAGCTGCGGAGCGCTGCCATGTCTGCTCACTCGTTTCTTGCCGGTCGCCGTCGATCGGGTCATGCGTTCACGCTGGTCGAGTTGCTGGTGGTGATCGTCATCATCGCGACTCTCATCGGGTTGTTGCTGCCAGCCGTGCAGTCAGCGCGGAGTGCGGCCAGACGCTCGTCACTCAAAGGGGGCGTGTCGGAGGATTATTACGCAGGGGCGGCTGCCGCCGGAGCGTTGGTCGAATCGCCGCCGACCGTTGCGGAAGCGTTGCCGCAGGCGCGGCTAGCGTCGTTCGTCGCCGACGTGACGCTGACGCCGAAGTTGAGCGTGGGAACGTCCACGCCTGAATCAATCTACGAGGCAAAATTTGTCGGTACGATTGAAGCGGCGCGCCCAACGGACCGCGAGGGAGCTTGTGAGATCGTGTTGCCGTTGCCGCCGCAGATCATTTCGCTTGCCGATCTGTCGATCAAGATTGGCGAGCAAGCGAATGAAAAGGTCACGTTGCAGGAAGGCAAGCTTGTCTGGCGCGGCGAGTTGCCTGCGGAACCGACGCAAGTCGACGTGACCTACACGGCGGTCGGTAAAGGATTGTATGAATTGTCGTCGGCGCCCGGCGGATTGCTCGACAAGTACGAAGTTGCCCTAACTGCGAAGGGTTCGGACGTGCGACTGCTGGAACTTTCGCTGCAGCCGACGAGCCTTGAGCGTTCTGGCGGCAGCAGCATGTATCGTTGGGACTACGCACGCCTGTTGTTTGGTCGGCCGGTGCGCATCGACGTGCTGGGAATTGCGCCGATCGATCGCTTGGGCGAACTGACGTGGCTTGGGCCGGTGAGCGTCGTAGCGTTTGGGCTGCTCGTGGGGCTCGTCGTGCAGTCGTCGCCGGTGCCGCGGTTTGATCGCTGGATGTTGTTGCTAACGATTGGCACGTTCGCCGGAGCGTATCCGCTCATGTACTTCGCTCAGGAGTATGTCACGCTGCAGCAGGCGATCGTTGCTTCGGGGTTGGCGACACTCGCTGTCATCGGCGTGCGGACGGCGACGCTGATGGGCTTTTGGCGGGCGATGGTCGGCATCGTGGCGCCGGGAGCGGCGATCATGGCGGTGGCGCTTGCCGCGGCGATTTGGCCGCAGATGCAGGGGATTTTGCTGACGGCGCTCGCGCTCGGGTTCTTTGTCGTCGCGATGAGCCTCATGCCGAAGGTGACCGCGGCGGGCGGGAGTATTTGGGGGCTCTCGGCGCCGGTGATGCGCGGAGCAGGCGGAGGCGCGGTGGAGTGATTAGCCAGCATACAAGTGTGCCACTACTGGGCCCGCCCAGTAGTGGCACGCATTTGTTGGGAAGGTCGATTTCTACTCTGGCAACTTGTAATCGCGCCACAGCCATCGCAGCGAATCAGGCATGATCGCGCCGCCGTGGTTGCCGTTGTGGGCGCCTTCGCCCGCGACGAACTTGTAGTCGTACTCCGCGAACTTCAGCGCCGCGTCCATTTGCAGGTTGCCGAGCCACCAACTGCCGTGGGCATTGTCGAGATCGTGGCTGCCGTCCTGCAGGAAGATTCGCATGGGGCGCTTGTCGTACCCTTTGCGAATCATACCCGGGTAGCGATCGCCGCCGCGGATGTTCGTGAAGCTGCCGACGTGGCTGAGGACTTTGCGGAAGGCGTCGGGGCGTTCCCAGGCGGCGGTAAACGCCGCGATGCCGCCACTGCTGATGCCGCCGATGGCGTGGCCGTCTGGATCGTCGGTGATGTTGTATTCGTTCTTCACCTCAGGAAGGATTTCGGTGATCAGGAAATCGGCGTAGGCGGGGCTCATCGTGTCGTATTCGACGGCGCGATTTTCGGGCTTTGGTTCCCATCCAGGCTTCGGCGGGAGCTCCGGTTGCGTCGTGCCGGGATCGACGAAGACGCCGATAGTGACCGGCATCGAACCTTCGTGGATGAGATTGTCTAGAACGATCGGCGTGCGGAATTCGCCGCGTTCGCGGATGTACGCATGGCCGTCTTGGAAGACCATGAGCGCCGCCGGTTTGGCGGGATCGTACTGCGCCGGGACGTAGATCCAGTAACGGCGGAGCGTGCCGGGGAATATCTTGCTATCGGTCCACTCGTGCTCGGTGATCGTTCCTTGCGGCACTCCCTCTTTGCGGACGGAGTCGGGGCCATATTCGTAGCGGATATCCACGGCGGGGGCTTTCGGTTCGGCGGCGCGTGAGGGAATGAACGGCGCGAGGGTGGCCAGCAGCGCGAAGGCGGTGCGTGCGGCGGCGTGCGCGAGGGGAGAGGTCATCGGAGCGCCTGGGGTACTGACTGGTGGGCCAGTGACCAGTTTACTCGATGACAAAGGAGTGGGCAGTGGGCGGTCGGCAGTGGGCCGTGCTTCTAGCCCTGGGCTCCGCCCGGGGGTGACGCACCATTTAGTGGAGCGTCGCCCCTAATCGATGCCGACCCCCGGGCGGAGCCCGGGGCTAATAGCGCGAGTAGGGCTGCGACGACGCCGGAGCCGGCGAAGGTTGCGTTGCTGTTTGAGCTGGCGGCGGAGTCGCGGCGGGCTGGTAAGCCGAAGTCGCTGCAGGTTGGGCGTTGCCGTATCGTGGCGGATCGGTGGTGATCTGCGTCCCGCCGTAAGGATTTGAAGCGACGCGGGTTGCCGGTTGTTGTGCGGCGGGCGACATCGCTGGTTGTAGCGAGGCGCTTGGGCTCGTGGCCGCGGCGGTCGGTTGCGATGAAGATGCGGTCCATGGAGACGTCGTCGGTTGGGACGACGCCATCATCGTGTTCTGCCCCGCGCCGGTCGGCGTCATGCCGACGACCCGCTCGGAGGTGACGGTGTTGTAGACCGTCTTGTACGACGTGGGCACTTGCTGTTGCACCGTGCGTGTTTCCGGGACAACTGAAACGCGTTGCACAGGGATCTGCACCGTGCCCACCTGCTGTTGCCATGTCGTCACCGGTTCGTAGTGATGCGTGGCGTAGGGTTCGGCGAATGGGTTCCAACGGTTGTGGATCGTCGTCACCACTTGGTACTGCGTCACCGGGACGTGGTAGACCTGTTGATGCTGAACGTTCTCCGTCGTGATTTGCTGCCGGTAAGTCGTTTGCTCTTGCGATCGGTTTTCGTAGACCGGCACTTGAACGGCGACTTGCTGTTTCGTGACGGCGTAGCGGACGCCATCGCGGTCGACCATTTCGGTTGTCGTCTGCTGGGCATGAAGCGACGAGGCGCTCGCGGTGGCGGCAAGTGCGGCGGCAGCGAGAAAACGACGGCGCAGGCGAATCACAGAATCCCCCCTCGGCCATCCTTGGCCAAGTCGCTGGCGAGCCCGTTTGGGCGGGCTGCTCGGTGCGCAGCGGTCCATCGCCGCGCAGCTATCTATTGGTATCGGTCGGGAAGCTTGTCGGGCTTCAGTAGGAGAGGCCGGAGGGCGACGCTAGCAGCGGCGGGGCGCGAAGTTTAGAATGCGGGCGAGGCCGAGCCGCAGGCTTTTCCTCCATTCGTCTGAGAAGATACGTTGTTTTGTTGCGGAGGAGTGGCCGCCGGGATGTGGTTCCGCACGACTCCCCTGCCCCGCTAGCGAGTGCCGCATGATCGCCGACCACCTGATTGATATCCTTCGCTGCCCGCAAGACCGCTCGCGGCTGCGGTTGGCTGACGCTGACCTGGTCGTGCGGCTGAACCGCGCGGTGGCGGCCGGCCAGTTGAAGAACACGGCGGGCGAAGCGTTTGAGAAGCCGCTCGACGGCGGGTTGATTCGCGAGGCGGGGGACTTGCTCTACCCGATCATCGACGAGATCCCGGTAATGCTGCCCGACGAGGCGGTGGACTTGCGGGCGTTTTCTTAAGTTGCTCTCGCAAGCATTTTGATTCACTACGCAGCCTGCCAGGTTGAACATTTGCCATGAGCACCATCTTCAAGCGGATCATCGACCGCGAGATTCCCGCCGACGTCGTCTACGAAGACGATCAATGTATCGCCTTTCGCGACGTCTCGCCCCAGGCGCCGGTCCATGTGCTGGTGATTCCCAAGAAGGAGATCGCGTCGGTCGATGCCATCGGCGAAGGCGACGCGGCGCTGATGGGACACATTTGGGTGGTGATCGGTAATCTTGCCCGCCAACTCGGCGTTGCCGAGGGCGGGTACCGCGTGGTCACCAACTGCGGCAAACTCGGCGGGCAATCAGTCGACCATCTTCATTTCCATTTGCTCGGCGGCCGGCAACTTGATTGGCCGCCGGGATAGCGGCGAGTAGGCAGTAGCGGGCAGCAGATGAGTTTTGGGCTGCGTCTGCGAATGCGATTCGGATGGCGCCAGCGGGCGTTGTCAGCCGGGGCTGGAGGCGGTAGGCTATTGGATTCTTAAGCCAACGGCGTCCCAGAGCTACTAGCCTTGCCTGGACGCCATGCGTTCGCCGCTCGCGGCGTGCGAAGCAGCTTGAGGGTGAGCAAAGACCTCAGCCCGCGTGGCGCAATTGGATAGCGCGTCGGCCTCCGAAGCCGAAGGTTACTGGTTCGAATCCAGTCGCGGGTACTTCGCCTAACATCCGCCGAATCAACGACTTGTGATACCTGCCGACGTTCGGCAGTGCGGCGTTTCCCTCCGGGTCAAAACGGTATGTACCGTTTAAGGCCCTGAACCATGGGAGACACGCACCATGCCACGTCTCGTTGATGCTCTTCCCAAGTACCGCAAGCACAAAGCTTCCGGCCAAGCGGTCGTCACTCTCAATGGCCGCGACTGCTACCTCGGCCCGCACGGCACGAGCGCGAGCAAAGCGTTCTACGATCGCCTGATCGCCGAGTGGTTGATTCAAGGCCGTTCCGCGCAGGCACCGGCGGTTGAGGCAATCACCGTCATCGTTCTCTGCGGCCGCTACCTTCGCTTCGCAAAGAGCTACTACCTCAAAGACGGGAAGTGCACTGGCACAGTCCCGGCGATCAAAGCGGCAATCAAGTATCTCCGCGACTGGTACGGCAAGACGCCGGCGTCAGACTTCGGCCCGCTCGCGCTGAAAGCAGTTCGTCAACGCATGGTCGAAGGCGGCCTCAGCCGCACCTACGTGAACGACCACGTTGCGCGGATCAAGCGCATGTTCAAATGGGGCGTCAGTGAGCAGCTAGTGCCGCCGGCGACTTACCAGAGGCTCGCGTCCGTGCCCGGTTTGCTCCGAGGACGCACGACGGCTCACGAGAATCCGCCGATCCTCCCCGTTGACGATGCGACCGTTGACGCCACCCTGCCCTTCATGCCGGAAGTCACGGCCGACATGGTACGTCTGCAGCGGCTCACCGGCATGCGTCCCGCGGAGGTTTGTATCCTCCGCCCCTGCGACGTAGATCGATCCGGCGAAGTTTGGTTCTACCGGCCGGCTTCCCATAAGACCGAGCACCACGGCCGCGACCGCGTCGTGTTCTTCGGCGCCGAAGCGCAGGGCGTGCTGTTGCGATACCTCGCGCGGGAGGCGTCGACGAACTGCTTCCGCCCGTGCGACTCGATGGCTAAGGTGCTGGCGGCGAAACACGAGGCCCGTAAAACGCCCCTCAGCTGCGGCAACGTGCCGGGGAGCAACAAGAGACGCCGGCCGAAAAAGGCGCCAGGCGAGCAATATGAGGTCGACCAGTACCGTCGGTCGATCAATCGCGCCTGCGACAAGGCCTTTCCCCATCCCGAGTTGGGCAAGCTTAAGCGAAAGGATCTCACGCCCGAGCAGCTGAAGGAGCTGAAGGCGTGGCAGTCGTCGCACCGTTGGGCGCCAAACCGGCTGCGGCACTCGTTTGCGACCGAGGTGCGGAAGAAATTCGGGCTGGAGGCGGCGCAAGTGACGCTCGGCCACAGTTCCGCGGCGATCACCCAGGTTTACGCCGAGCGCGATCTTGAGAAGGGCGTCCAAGTCGCCAAGGCGATCGGTTAAACTGGTTCTTTGCTGGGTTCGCGAGGTAGCTCCTCGCTAGACCAGCCGATCGTTCGCGGACGCAACACCCCGTGGCGATTGGCTGGTCGGCCCGGCTTTTTACGAGGTGTTGCGAATATGAAAGAACACAATTGGCCGCAAATAATTGGTGCATCACGCCAATTGCTATTATCGCTGCGGCAAAACGCTGGAACGGTTCACCGCTCCATCGGATCGCAAACCATGGGAGAAGTCCGTTACGCGGCAAGCGTCGGGCGAGCAATTGGGAACCCAGCTAGCATCGGTCGATGCTATATGTCCCGTGATCCGCGCAGCGATTCGGACCGCCCACTCGATCAAGTCGCAGGAATGCTTCAAACGCTATATGCGAACCGACCAGAAGTTCAGTTAGCAGCATTGCGCCTTTGGCGGTTCTACGCACGCGACTGTGTCACGGAACTTCTCTCGCCAGACTTGGATTCTTTCAAACGCGTGAACTCAATCGCGGATCTCGTTAACTTAGATTTCTGCGAATTCGCTGAGTTTGAAATCGCAATCAATCAATTGGAACTGGCAACCGGCAATCTAATACTAACTCAAGTGGAAGGCGCGGCAGGCCCGCCGGTTGAACTGGCTACTCGAAGCTTTGAAGTTAAGGCAGCCCGGATTGCCGACGAGGTTTCGAGATTTGCCGACTTACTAGAGTCGATAGCAAACGGCGAGGCGGACGACATCAGTGACGGCGACGGGTGGCAAACACGGACCGCTGCGGGGTTGCTCGTTGCGCGGCTTCAAGCGTTATTGAACTACGGAGACCTTGATTTCGCAGACTGCGACTTTCCGACCCTGGAGAGACTGAAAGGTCTCTGGTCATTGCTCAAACAATTGGACTTCGGAGATCATTCCGACAGGCCCAAGGAGTATCGAGGAGCGTTGTTCCTCCCGCATGAACTGGGGCCGTTTCAGATCGGTCCTAACGAGTTTATTCCCGATCAGGTGTTACGTGGGGCTGATGAGCCCTATGAGATTCTGAATATCTCTTTGGAAGTGAAACTAGCGGCTGCGCGAGCTGTGAAGCTGGCGACACGTCAAATAGGTTCTAGCGCTCGCGAGCGAAGACTCGCAAGCCGTGCGTTGTCGAGCCTTTCTGAAGGCTCGACAACTACGAAGCGGAAGCGCTGGGGGCAATTTCCAACGGAGCTTCGCCGTTACGCCAGGGATCTCGCATCCGATTCTGCGACTCCGGTAGTCAAACAGCTCGCCCAGCAGGACGATCCGTCTAGTTCATTAAGCGTTCCTGAGCATCCACAAGCGTTCCGCGAAAAACTTTTTCCGAGGGGCATTCCAGGAGACCAGAACCTAGTCGATTGCATCATTCTCCTTGATTCAAAACGAGATGGCAAAACTGCCGATATGGTCTGGCTACTCGAATTCTTCGATAGCAACGAGGCAGCCGCGAAGCGCATGCAGGTGAGAATTAGAAAGGCACGCCGCGATGGCGTTACGAACCTTCCCGCTACTACCGGATTACGACACAGGCGTTCTAAGCGTTCTGGACAGTCTTCCTAGGTTGGACTGCCTGTAGCTTCGCTGAATACCTTGCAGTTGATGTGATTGTCATTCACTCAACTTCAAAGGTACTGCGATGGTCGCGCTTCTAACTGAAAAGCGAATCACCCTCACCAAGCTCGCCCAACGAGAGGGAGTGGCTGCTTCTACAGTCTGGCGCTGGGCTAGACGTGGCATCGGCGGCAAGAAACTCGGCACGCTCCGAGTCGGCGGCCGTGACTACACAACCGATGCGCTGTGGGAAGAGTTCGTGCGCGTCACCACCGCGGCGGCGAACGGAACCGATTCGGTAATCCAAGCGAGCAGCGTTGCCGCTTCCGACCACGCACGCGAAGAAGCGTTCCTAGCCGCCGAGCTCGGCTAAGGACTCACTGCCCGGCCGGGTAAAGATGCCCGGCACCGCGTCGTGAAGGTTCGCGGCACCGGGCGGTACGGAGACCGACGGATGGATTCTATCGCGAAGCTCGCTTCAGGCTACGGCTGCAATCAGGAGGCTGGCCTGCAGTGATTGCGCAAGCAACTCAGCACGAGATTCTCCCGCGGGCACTGGACGCCGAGCAGCAGGCTGTCGGGTCAGTACTGATCGAACCAGATCGGGCGGCAGAGGTTCTTCGCTACGTTCGCCCTGGCGAGTTTTTCCACCCGCTGCACCGGGCAGCGATGTTCACTATCGTGAACATGCAGCGCGACGGCCTGCCTGTCGACATCGTTATCGTTAGCCAGCAGCTTGCTAAGCGCCCGGAGTTCAAAGGCGAATCAGCAACGGCTTACCTCGGAGAGACGGGCCGGTCAGTCGTCAGCGGGGCCAATGCCGTATATCACGCGAAGCTCGTCGCAGAGGCGAATCGCAAGCGGCAGATCCACCTCAAAGCCCGTGACATTGCCGCGGCGGCGCTAAATGGTGAATCGGCGTCGGAGTTGTTCACGGACCTCTCGGCGTTCGTCGACGATTTCCGTCGCGTCGTCGGCAACGGCACCGAGGAACTGCCGTCGCACACGCTCGCCGAGTTCATTCGCCTCGATCATCGCCAAAACTTCCTGATCGACGGCGTCGTGACCGAGGCTCAGCCAGGCGTCTGGTCCGCCAAATCTAAGTCGCTGAAGACCACCACCGCCGTCGCCGCGTCGATCGCGTTGGCGACCGGAAGGCCGTTCCTTGGTCAGTATGAAGTTCCCGAACCGCAACCGTGCGGAATCATCTCGGCGGAATCGGGTGGCGCCACGCTCAGCGAATCGTATGAGCGTATCTGCGCCGACATGGGCGTTTGGCCGAGCGCAATCGACAATCTGCACATTTCGACGGAGATGCCGCTGCTGACGACTCCCGAGGGCCGCGATCAGCTTGAGCGTTGGATCGAGAAATACGGCCTGCGTGCGGTCTGGATCGATCCGACCTACCAAGCCTTCGCCGGCGTCGACGACACGCAGCTGATGCAGATGGCGCTCCATCTCTTACCGCTGAGCAAGATCGTCGATCGCCAGCGGTGTTCGATCATCGCGGTGCACCACAACAAGAAAACGCCCCGCGCCGGCGACTACTACGCCGAGCCGACGATGGATGACATCCAGGGCAGCGGCTTCCAGCAGTGGGCGAGATTCTTCGTGATGCTCGGCCGGCGCCGCGAGTGGGAGCCTACCACGGGCCAGCATTGGCTCTGGTTTCGCACCGAGGGCTCCGCGGGCTTCGGCTCGCGTTATCACCTGAACCTCACCGAGGGCCGCCGTAGCGATCCCGGAGGTCGCATCTGGCAGCTGCAGCTCTGCGACCCGCAGGAGAACGTCGAGCTTGAGCAGGCGGAAGCTACGGCCACGAAGGAGTCGAACAAGCTCTCCAACGAGCGTGCCGCCGTTTGCGCCGTACTGGTCCAGTATCCAGACGGGTTGTCGTGGACGAAGGCTCTACGGCTCTCTGGCGTCTCTGAGCGGCGGTGGAAAGTCGTTCGCGAAACCATGCTCGACGAAGGCGACGTCGAGGAGTGCCAAGTCGTTCTCGGCAATCGAAAAACGCCCGTCGATGGAATCAAACTCACATCTACCGAGGCAACCTAAATGCCCCATCCTCAATCACTGTCTACGAGAACAAGCAGCGCAGACAACGCCGTCGACCAACGTACCGACCACCATCGTCGACGACACTCCCCTTTAGGGGGTGTCGACGATGACGGTGGTGGTCAGGCCTACCAGCGTCTACAGAGCCAAGCGCAGACAGAGGTCGGCCCCAATGTGGCCGATCGCATCGAAGCGCTGCTCGCGCGCGTCGACGGCGTCCGCCGCGGCAGCGACTGCCCGCGCCCGATCAAGTTCGACCGTCGGGGCCAAGCTCACGCCGAGTCGATCGCCCGACGCGATGGCGCCGCCCACCCCACACCACGAAAGCGGGTGCAATCCGATGACCATCAGGGCTAGAATTCGAACTGCGAAGCCCGCTTCACCGTCGGCAATCTCCGGCGGCAAACGAAAGGCCTCGCCATTTCAGTCGCGACGTTCGCGGAAACGACACCGGCGTAATATCGCCGAGGCGACCGCTCGAGCTCCCCAATTGCGAGGGGGCTGGGGGCAAGGCTCCGAGATTCGCGCAAGCGACTTGCTCTTGATCCGCCGAGCAGTTCGCGAAGACTGGCCCGTTCCGCAGGCGGAGTCGGAGGCCCTGATCGGCGACGTTGTGCTGTCCGCCGCGCGGGCGGATGACAAGCCGCGCCTGCAGATCGCGGCGGTGCGCGTCGTCATCGACGTCGTCAAATCGCATCACGGCGAGTTCGGCCGTCTGCGCCGTCGCCTGGCGAAGCAGGAGGCGTCGCGATGACCTTCGACAGTCCATCAGATTCGCGGCTCGCCGCACGCGCTCTCCGCGAGGCATGGCCTATGGAGCCCCAAGATCGCGTCTGTGCGATCGCCCACCTCAAGCAGGTGGTTGGAGACCCCTCGACGCGCCCGCAGCTTCTACGCATCGCGCAGCGCGCCCTAGAGAGCGTTGAACAACAGCCGACTAGCGAGGTAACGAAATGATCGCAGCTTTCCCAGGTTGCCGAAATTGGACGAATTACAATCGGTCGCCGGCGGCGGCATGTGCGCCAAGCGCCAGGTGCAGCCCGCGCACCATCCGTCGCAAGCGGATCGATTTCCTGTCCGCCTACGCCGAGTGCGGCAACGTCAGCCAAGCGTGTCGGCTCTCGATGACGTCGCGCTCGACGCACTATCACCGCCTGCAGAACGATGGCGCCTACCGGCTCGCGTTCGTCTCCGCGCACGAAGAGGCCCAGGATCGCCTGCTTGAGGAGGCACGGCGTCGAGCGATGGGCTGGAAGGAGCCGATCGTCCACCAAGGTAAGGTTGTCGGCTACGTCGAGCGGCATTCGGATCGGCTGCTGATCCTCTTGCTGCAGTTCTACATGCCAGAGAAGTTCGGCCGGCCGAAGCGCCGGTAACGCGACGACGGCGACAGCAATGAGGGCCGAATCGGACTCAAAACCGTAGATACCGCTTTGCCGTCCGCGTTGCTCGCGCCTGTCCCGTGACCAACCGCCCGCCGAGCGGTGCTAAGTGGTTGTGAATATCCAACTTAATCCCGTGACGAGGCCCCGCAGCGAGCGGAGCGGAACCACGAACCTTAACCTGGCGCAGGCGACGATGCCGTCGACGCGTGCGGCGATCGGTGCAGAAACGGAGTTTTTCAATGGATGTCCCGCCCAAAACCAAAGCCGAGATCCTTGCCTTGATCGAGCAGATGAAGGAAGTCAACCGAGTGCGGATCAGAAGCATGGAGGGCATGAAGCGGATGGTTGCGTTGCTGATCAAGAACCCGTATGTGACGCCCGAGGAAATTGAGGCAATCGAGGCGCAAATCGAAGAGAACCGTCAGCAGCACGCTGAGTTACACGAGCAGATTAAAGAACTAGCCGAGCTTCTGAGCGAATTCGGCATTGATTAGTAGGGAAACACGAACATGCAAACAATCCGTGAAGCGCGAATCGTCATCCATCTTGAGCAAGGCAGAGTCGACCTTAAGGCGCCGGACATCAGTCACTTGCTGAAGCAGCAGGAACAATGGGCGGATCTGAACAGACAGATCGCTGCTGAAACGCGAATTCGGAACGACGCCGAGCAGAAACGGGCCACTGACGAGCTGGCGGCCGCAGCCGAACTGCAGCGAGTTTCCGACGAGACGGCGCAGCGGTGGAAGAACCAGGCGCAGGCGAATTTCTTCGGTCAGCAACAGAAGCAGCCCGCTGCCCAGTCTGCTGACGCAGCGCGCGAAGCCTTCTACGTGGAGGAAATGAACGCCGCGTTAAAGGACCGCATTGCCCTGACTCAGCAGTTGGTGGCAGAGGAGCAGAAGCTGAAGGCCGCTCAGTCCCAGCAAACGCAATCCAGTTGGGATAAAGGCTTAGCCAACCTCAAAACGGAGTCTTGGGACCGTGGCCTCCGAGTCATGGAGATGCGCAAGGAAGCCGAGCAAGCGGCGGCCGACGCTGCCGCTGCTTCAGCCGCAGCCCAGGAGGAAGCCGCACAGCGGGTCACCGCAGCGCAAGAGGCGATGGCCAACGGCGCCAAGATGGCCGGCGAAGGCATCTTCCGTATCGCCCGCGCCGCCGTGTTGCTGGGGGCCAGCAGCAGCGCGTCACTCGACGCGATGGTCAAGGGCCTGGCGAGAGTGCAGGCTGTTTTTGATCTCTTTAAAGGCAGGATGCAGATCATCAAAGGCGTGACGACCGCCATCGAAGCGATGCGCGCCGCTCAGTTGGCGGCAGCGGTCGCGGCGGGAACGATGACGGCGGCAGAGGCCGCCGCGACAACGGCGACGCTCACGTTCGCTGGCGCGATCACCGTTCTGAAGGCCGCCATCTCGCCCGTGTCCGTCATCCTCACGGCGATTGCAGCGGCGTTGTTGTACGTGGCTCATGCTTGGAATAGTGCTCGCGAGGCCGAGAAGGAGGCGCAAGAGGCGTCTGTCAAAGCTGCCAAAGAACGCGAAGATGCGATGAACAAGGGCGTGGATGCGCTCACCGATCGCGTTAATCGCGAACGCGAGATCGCTGCCATCCTCTTTGATCAAATGTCATTGGAGGAGAAGCGCGCGGCAGTAGCCAAGTCGCAGCAGGACGCTGAGGACGGGTTGAATCGAGCAAAGACCATCGTCAAAGAAGGGCTGTTCGAAGGGGCGCAGGACAAGGCCGTGGAAATGGAGCGGCAGAAGTCGCTCGACGCCCTCCAAAGGCAACGCGACTTACAAGCTTCGGAAGAGAAGCAGCTAAATACTCGCAAGGAGTTGTTAAGCGATCAACTCAAAGCGCTAGACGCTGCAGAGAAAGAACTCCGAGTCGCGAAGGAAAAAGAGGCGACTTTCCAAACGCAATTCGGCCGTCTCAGATCATTCGAACAAGAACGCATCCGCCGGATCGCCGACGACATCCGCGCAGGCAAAGACATCAGTCAGTTCGACGAAGACTACCTTCGCGAAAAGGGCGGCGATCGCGGCGAGAACATTGCCAACGCTCGTGCGAAGCGGCGTGGCATCGCTTCCGGCGCCAACGACGTGTTTGCCGGCATTCCCGATGCGATGGATACGGCGTCGAAGTCGGTCGACCAGTTGGAGAAGGCGCTGGCGGACTTGCTGGCGGAGTTGAAGAAAGGCGGAACGGCGATCGAGGCGCGGGCGAGGATCGAGGCCGAGAAGAAGGAGCTGCAGAAGCAGCAGGAGGATCTTTATAAGGCGATGGCGGAATCGGCAAAGAAGCAAGCTGAGTTATTGCAGGAATTTTCAGGAATTCTGACCGAGATCTCGCAGGCATTGTTGTTCAAGAGATAGCACGCCTGGGGCAGCTACTGCGTTAATGCGTGGCGTGCTTCGGCAACCTGCTGCTTCTGTGCTTCGATGCGTTTCGATAGCTCCTTCAGGTCGTTCCACAAAGGAGACTTATTTGCGCGTTTGTACGCATCTATGGCTTCATCAGTATTTCGATTTAACTTCTGATGATCAGCAGCGACGCCGACGCTTGATTCGATCGTCGCGATCTCCAACTCCCGGTTGTTTTTGTCCATGAGCATGCTGGCTTCGGCGTAGATCTTCCTAACAAGCTCGCTGGCCTCCTGCTGCATAGCCTCCAGCTTGAGCACTTCGAGCTCGTAGGCTTCCTTGGCGCTGAGGCCACACCCCGCGAGCAACAACAGGCAGACAGCAAAGGCAGTATGCATCGTCACCCCTCACAACCCGCGGCCGGCACTCCCGGCCTTACGCTCTCAATTTAGTCTCAGCGGTCGGAAAATCGAGCCAAGACGGTAGATACCGGGTTGAGCGGCGGAACGAAAACGCCTGCACTTACGGCTGGTGGCTGAGAATGCGGGCGGATTGGTGGTTGGGCTAACTGATGACCTCAGCCAGCGGCTGGCAAACGCTCATTCGCCATCGCTGCAATGCAGCCATCGCTACGAATGCACTCATTTGCATCTACGACATTTTGATATTCTCGTTATATGTCCTGATGTGATATACCCAACACATCCCTTGTCATTGTCGTGTTTCAGCAACCACTCAACGGAGTCATGATGCTTTTGTCGACACGAAGGCCGTCATTCTGTACAGCTCTGCTCGCGGGCTGGACTTTAATGGCGAGTGCTGCGCCCGCGGTCGAGTTCGTCGATCCGGAAAATTACCGCAACCCGTCGACAGGACTGATTGATATCACCTATACGCCGCCAGCGCTGCCACGCCCATCCAACAGTGTCATGGCGAAGGTGCAGGGTTCGTCGGGAGTGGTCGTCGCACCCAATTGGATTCTAACAGCCAAGCACATTGCCACCGATTTCCGTCTGGTGGGCGTGTGGGTGGATGGGACGCCTTATTCTGTGGCATACGAATACCGCGATACGCCAGCCGATCTTGCGCTATTGCGGATTGTCCAGTGGAATGGCGATGGGGATGCGAGAGACAACCCTCCTGCCAACTTCGCAAACTACGTCGGCATTGATCCCGATATACACGTCGCTCCAGGAATGCTTATTAGCCAGGGGGGGTTCGGCGATCACATCGTGCGAGACGCGAATGGTAATAGCTTAGGCTACACGGACAATGGCGCGCACTTGCGGTGGGGTCGAAATGTCATTGGGGCAACGGGCACCGCGTTGACCTACGATTAGAATAACGCCAACGACATCCCATTTGAGGGTTATGGAGCGCCCAACGATTCAGGGGGCGGTTACTTCGTAAGGGACGGTTGGGATTGGCGACTCGTTGGAATTACACAAGGCCCGCCCGGTGCGGTCTCGGCACTTCACGAGCCCTACTACAACTGGATTGCCTCCACACTGGGGGGAGATCTGCCGGCGCTAAGCTACGCGGGGTCAAAGCCAACCAGCAACGTCGCTTGGATCGGAGCGGCAAACGGAGCATGGAGTACGCTGGCGAACTGGGAAGACCTCGACACGCCTGGCGCCAACAACAAAGTACCGGTCGCGGCAGACGTCGTTGAAATAACGACGATTTCAGGCCCTCAGGTTGGTTCCGGCGTTAATGCTGTAGCACGTAGCGTGCTAGTCGGCCGCGCCACAGTGAATGCCGCGGATGCCGCTAAGCTAACGATCGCCACGGGCGGTCAATTGAAGGCCGAGCAGATATTTGTTGGCGAGGGTGCCAGTGATATTGGCAAACTTGATATTACGGGCGGTGCTATCGTCGTCGATGCGGAGTACATCGGCCATCGCGGCCAAGGCAGCGTAGCACACACGGGCGGATCAAATACGGCCGGCAGAATAATTGTCGGCAAAGACAATGATGGACTGGGTGCCACTTACACACTAACCGGTGCCGCATCCGCAGGAAGCGCGCCAGTAGTCAACACAGGCTCTATCGTTATTGGAGATCAGGATTCTAGTTCAGGTGAGTTCATCATTTCCGGCGGCAGTTATGCGATTGTTAACTCCGAAGCCGTGGTCGTGGGCGAGCATGGCGAAGGCGTTTTCACGCAACAGAAAGGCCAGCTCAACGTATCGGGAGATTTAGTGATTGGGAAAGAGAGTGCGAGCGATGGGACATATTCGTTGTACTCGCCCGGCACACTTACTACCGGAAACACCATTGTTGGTGAGGATGGAGAGGGAGCATTCTATCATTCTGGCGGTAAGCTTACGACCGGAACGCTATCAATTGGAGCTAACGGGCACTATGTGAAAACTGGCGGCACAACTGAAGCGAAAGACGTCGAAATCGCAGGCGAGTTCCTTCACATGGGTGGAACGCTCGTGTCGCGAGAAATCGTTGGTGAGATCGATTTCGTTAATAGCGATAGCGTTGTCAAGGCAACTGGACTCGCACACTTTGAAAACGCCACTTTTACTAATGCCCTCAATACAGAACTCTTAGTCGACGAGGAATCGCTGGTTCTCCTAAGTAGTGCAGGGCAGTTCGGCTACGTCACTCCGTTGGGCGACCTAACAACCCATGTGGTCGGAAGTACGCTTGCCATCGGCGCTGGGGGATTTCGTGGAAAGGGTACTATCACTGACCCGGTTGAGTTGTACGACGGTGGTTACGCCGTAGCGACTAGCGATCCGGGAATATATCGGGAGCTGCGTTTCGAAGGCGGCGTCACGGCTGTCTCAGGAGAAAGTTCGCTTTCCCGGAAGGGCCTCTCATTGATGGTTTTCGGCGGCCAAGGCCTGCAAATTGACAGCGGGGCTTCACTGGCGATTGGCGGGGGAGTGGGGTTCAATTCCAACTCCGCCAAAATGAATGTGGACGGTGAGATCTCTATAGTGCCGTTAACGAGTTCCCAGGGTGCGCTATACATTAAAGGCGATTCTAACCTTACGCAAACAGTTCTGGATTTCGGCTCGAACGCTACTTTATCGCTAGTCGCCAAGGGCAATGACGACTCGCAGTACGATAGGATTGAGATAGAGAGCACGATCGCGATAGTGAACGCAAACCTGGACGGCGAATTGGCTATTGAGTTGGATAGCTACGATCCGTCCCCGCGCGATCTATTACGAATTATCGATGCGTATGATGACGTCAATATCAGCGGCCACTTTTCAACTGTCACCGTAGATGGCGGCGACACCATCCTCAACAGCTTGGATGTCGCGATGGCTGTTCTCTACGACTGGTCGGGTGCGCCCGGCGATGTTGTAGTGCGTGCTTCGCTGCCTGGAGACTTTAATCTCGACGACTCGGTAGACCCGGCTGATGTTGCGCTCTGGTCAACGAATTTCGGCTTGACCAATGCTACTTGGGTGGATGGCGACGCGAACGGCGATGGTGCGGTCGATATGGGCGATTGGGGTGCCCTGCAACTATATCTTGGATCGTCTTGGCCTTCGCTCCTCTCCGTCCCGGAGCCGTCATCGGCAGCGATGCTACTGTGCTGCGGCACTTTGCTTGGCTCATGCCGCGTCGCTCGCAAGCGTGCCTAAAGTTCTTACGCCAGCTGATTAGCGTCACTGCAAGACAGGCCTCTCGCTATGTAAATGCGGGGGGCCTGTCTATGCGCGCTTCGAGCCAAAGCTGTAGATACCGCCTTGCCAGCCGGCCAGACGACAACGATTCCGCGACTGCGGCCTGCGAACCGGCCGCGATTCTTTGCGCCGGCTAACCTGCGCCCTCAGCCTCCCTGAGGCTCTCGCCGCTCGCGATCCGATCGGATGAGGTCCTTGCGGTGGGCGCCGGAAGTTGAACTCGACGAACTCGGCGAGTTGCCGACTTGTTCTTCAACAATTCACTCGTCCCGCGGACCTTCCGAATCCGCTGGGGCGCTCTTTTTTGACTCAGCAACTGACTCTTAGCCGGGTTCAGGCAGGAGGATCTTTAGAATTGATTATGCTGATTACTAGCGGCCAAAAGAGCACGGCGACAATGGCGGGGGCGACAACGAACTTGATGAAGAAGTCCATCCCAACATTCTAACAGCCGGCGGATGCGGATAGCTAACCTTCCGCCGGCTGCTTTTCCTTGACTTGCATCGCATGAGTAGCGTCGAGCCGTGGGTACTGCAATCGCTTACTGAGTCGCTCACTGCGATGTCTATGGCCACGGTGTCGCGCCCTCACTAAATTAGCATCACCGCGCTTAACCGCTGTGGGTTGTAGCTCGTCGAATGAATGGGACCGGAGAAGTACTCATGCCTCTAAACGTGCGTGCCGTATTTTTTATCGTCGCCCTGGCGTCGGCGAGATTCGCAGCAGCGGCTACGATCGTCGATCAATCCCATTGGCCCGAGATCGATCGATTTTCCGTCGCAACAGCGAATGTAGGAGCGTCAAACGCGATCGATTGGGCTCAAACATTTACCGTCGGACAATCGGGGCACTTGGTCGGCGTAGATGTGCTCGTAGCTCGCAACCGATCAGTCACACTGCCACTTCTCTTTGATATACGCACGCTGGATGGCGCATTGCCCAGTTCTGCTGACGCAGGACCAAATGTGATCATCAGTGGGGCTATTAGCGCAAGCGTTGTCCCAATCCTGACGGATGCGATAAACCCAGATGTAAACGATTTCGGAAGCGTTCACTTGTCGTTCGACGGTGTCGCTGTTTTTCCAGGACAGCAATTGGCACTTGCCTTGCGCAGCGACAACGAAGGCGAGCCGTATGCATTCACTTACGTGTGGGGCTTAAGCGAGACGCCGCTCTATGCAGGTGGAGGTCACTATGCACGGTGGGAGTCGGACGCTTGGTCTGAGCGCTTACTTAGTGCTACCGGGTATGATATGGCATTCAAGACCTACATCAGAACCATTCCGGAGCCATCGTCCGTTGGTGCCTGCTTACTTGGCTTTGCTATCATCGCGACCTGTAGAAGATTGCGGATGTCTTTCCGGTGCTGAAACAGCTGTGACGAGCATCGGCTCAAGCCGAAGCTCTCGATCTCACAGAGCTTCACCCTCCGCTCGGCGATCATCGCCACGACGGTGGTGGCTGGGCTGCTGGGGATGGTGGTGGCGTTGTGAAACTCTCCTCTCCCACCCGCCTCGGCGGCGGTTAGAATGCCTACCGAAAAGATCTAACCGAACTCGGTGTTCCAGGGGGTGGCATGCGATCCCACGTGCTCTGCATAATTGCTTCGCTCGCCATTGGCTGCTCCGCATCGCCTCCAGAATCGCCTCTCTCATCGCCAGCAGCAGAACTCGACACTAACATCTCCTACGGACAGGCGCGGGCTGTCATCGCCGCAAGTGACTGGATCATTGCCAACGGCGGCGATCCGAATGCGGTGGAGTTCGACGCGTCTGCAGGCGGGAACGGTTGGTCCGTGCTGATCAGTTATCTTCCGCAAAGAGCAGGCGGTCACGCGATACTTCTGCTCGATGAAGACTTCAAGATTCTTGATGTACTTGGCGGCTCATAGAATTTAAGTGCGAGTCGCTTCTTGAGGACGAAGCTACACAAGTGTCCGGCGGCTAGGTCTGCTTTCGCTGGGGAGCGGCGAGGGTAGAATGCGGGGCATGGACGTCGCCGTGATTGAATGGGTTACCGTCGACTACGATGTCGATCTCTGGGCGGTACTCCCCATGGCGGTGATCGCCATCGGGGTGTTGGCGTGGTTCGTAGCACGAGGCCGCGGAAAAGGCCGCTAACCATCGCTCTGTACCTGAACCCGGTGGGGAGTCGCAAGGCTGAACAGCTTTCGCTCCGCCCGTCGGCAGCGGGTATAGTGGGGGGGCTTCTCGGTAGCAAGGTATATCCGTAGGCATCAGGCCTTAAATAAATGCCATCCGCTTCTTTCGAAATTCGAAATCCCAGATGGCTTGCCACTGGCGCCAATGGCGGCCGTCGCTACCTGGCGGCACGCTGCACTTTTAAAGGCGACGATGTCTCGGTGTACGTTTTCTTTAAGGATTCGGCTGAGGAGTTGAAACTGACCGCCAGACTTCCTGCGACGCTCGGTGTGGAATGCACTCGGTACGATCATATTGACGGAATTGGGTTGACGCTTTTGGATTGCGGGGTCGCGGAAGGTGGCTAACCACCTATAAGGATTAGCAAGACCTAAAACAGCGACTCAATTGCCTCAACCTCAAGCGACCCATCCGCCAAGGGTCGCATCAACTCGTCAATACGGCCGCCAACGCGATCGCGTCCGACCCTTCGTGTGTTGCTTCAGCCGTTCGATTACTCGAGCGTGAATCGCATCACGCAATTTCTTTTGCTCTTCGTCCCCTTCAGTGGGGAAGACGACTGGTGGCGGATAAAGTGGCTCCCCAACCTTGGCGGGGCGGCGCGAATCATCGGGTTGTTGTGGTTCGTTGCTCATGCCGCGGAGCATACACCCGAAGCAAGAAACAGTAATCCACTGCGCGGGTGGGAGCCTATCTTGCGGTTGGCAGCGCGGTGGAACACTAGGCGGGGGCAGGAAACCAGCAAAGCTTTCCGACCCTGAGCCATTGCGACCCCCGAAGCCTACTCAATTTACACATCAGGGAGTGTGTTCAAAAACTCGTCTCGGCTCATCGACATGACCTCGCTGTCACCAGTTGAAACGGGATCGACGAAGAGTCGGAACTCCGTGAATGGTTCGCCTGCGACATCGAGGCTATGGATCACCTTGCGTGCATCGTCTGGAGCGTCGATTCTCGCTACGCCGACGCCTTGCAGCTTGGACAACTCAACGAAGTTTCTCGCGAACTCGGTGCTAGTGAAAATAGCAAGATGGTCTGCGCCGTTCATCTGAATCGGTGAAAGCGTGTTTAACGAAATCCCTGTGATGAGTGTGTAGAGTGGGAAGTTGAACCTGACTTGGTTGCCCATTTTCTGCTCGGGTAAAATGTCGATGGCCTATCTGCCTCAATCTCCGTGCTTCGAGCTACCAATTGCAAGTCGCCGGAGAAACGCCCCTCTCATTGCAACGCTGGTGCGCCTGCGGCGGTTGGCGTGACCGTTGAGCCGTGACACGCGGAAGCGTGCGAGACGGGCGGCTAGTGGCCGCCGAGCGCAATTCAAAAGCGGGGCGTCGCTGCTCTGCGTGGACATTGATGCCCCGTCCTTGCCCTGTAGCTGGAATTGAGAAGCACTAGACCTCTCGCGAGTGGACCTCCGCCTCTATGCGACGCTAGACCCGCCCAGTCATCCTGGCGGATTCATTGTAGCAAGACGTTGAGACGACGATAAATCGTCACCCAAGCTCGCTATTCTCGCGGTCGATTCTCTTGCAGCAAGGGTTCAAGTCTGCTGGCAGGCTGATTCGCAACTGCCGAAGGTCCACCGGGCAGAAATAGTCGGAATTCCGCAATGATAGCCATCTATTGATGCGGCTTCTTGCCAGTAGTGCGGTAGGTTGAAAGCTCACGCATTTCCCCATCGAGGTCACATCATGTTACATGAACGCCCCTTCTCGCTTGAGCGGCGTCCCCAAGATCCGGACGTGAAGGCCATTGCCATCATGACATCGGCTATACGGGCTGGATGGTCGGACGAGCAGCGTGACAAGCGAATGCGAGTTGACTGCCGCAGACAGCGAGTGAACTTTCAGCCCATTATTTTTGCGACTGTGGAGTAAGCTGCGGTTGCCTTGCGACGACTGCCTAGGTTCCGCACCAATCACGCGCACTCTCACCCGCAAGGTTTCGACGCGCTCAATAAACCTTTGCTCACCGGCTAGAAGTAAGATCGTCAGCAACCGCCTGAGCAAGTCGCTTCCATTGGCGCCCCACGCGTGTGGTATACTTCCAACGTCGCACGCACTCCTTCGGAGCTGGTATGATCAACAGCGAAACAACTGCTTTGCGTATGGTAGAGGGCGGAGAACTTTATCTGCGACGAGAATCTGGCGTGAATTGGCAAGTTGAGTTTTACGATCGAATTGACACTGCGGTCGTCCATCGTCGCATCGACGGATTTCTTCGTTCGAAACGGATCACTAATCCATTTCCTGGCGCGACGTTCAAATCGCCGCAAGATGCCGCGGCGGCATTTCGACGGCTGATCGTACTCTAGCCCCAGGCTTCAGGCCCCAGCTGCGTCACAGCGGACAGGCGGCGAGGACCCGGCAATCGGCTGAGGCGGATCGAGTAGTGCACTAGCAAATCGCACTCACGACTTTCGCGCGGTGGGGTCAGTCAGCACTCTCCTCCCGAGCTACTGCGACGGAAGGTGCCGAAACGTGTGGCAACGTCGGGACTTCAGTGAATGTCGCGGCTTCGCGGTTGATGGCGTCAACGCTTGCTGCGGATAGAAGATGGCCAATGCCATCTACTCCTTCTCCGTCGTGGATTTCCACCTCGTCTTCCATGGAGTCGCCGTCCTCAATGAAGAAGCGACCCGCCGCTAGACCTAGCTTGAAGATCCGCACGACAGGCCGCGACGTCGGAATGTTCGTTAACGGCGCAGAGACAAGAGAGAAGAGAGGTGTCCGAGTACTTCTCTCATGGTCGCTTCGCCGCAAGCCGCGTCAGCAACAGAGATGAAAAGATTCGCAAACTTGTCGTGAATGCAGAACTCCTCGCCGTGGTACTGGAAGACCAGGAACGAGCCAACGGCTTCGGTGTTGCCGGCGGTGAACCCAATCAATCGTGTTCCATCCAGCAATGCAAGATGGCTCCTAATCACGCTCCAAGTTCGGCTGAAAGGTAGCTCGCTCGCGCGACAGGAATCGAGGCCCACAAGTCCATCGTGGAAATTGATCATGCCTTCCATATGACCGCGCTGCGCTGGCAATAGCGATGGCAATCCTGCCAATGTCGATCGAATGTCGGAACTTTAACCAAGTAGCTAGTCCGCCGACGCGATCAATTCACAATTCTCTCTCTTTTCAACTCTCAGAGAGTTTTGAAAATCAGGCGACGAAATGTGCCAATCGCTGCGATATATAGAAAAAGCACGGCAACCCAGGGGAAAGGCTGAAACGCCCCGGGTCACCGTGCTAAATGTAAACACGGCCGCCGCGGCGATCCGACAAACAGGGAGCGGACCGCCGCGGCTGAGCCGCATTCAACGAGTACTTTGACGCGCGCGACTAGTGCGCTGGCGCCGGCGGGTTCTCGCCGGTGGTCTCGACGGTCTTTTCCGTGGTGGTGGTCGTCGTGCCTTCGGGAGTTGAAGTCGTCGTCTCAGTCTTGGTCGACGCTTCCTTCGAGCAGCCGGTCAGACCGAGCGTTCCGAGACTTGCGACAACGACGAGCGATAGAAGCCACTTCATTTATCAGCCTTTCAATCGGGAGTGTTTTGCGGGCGGGTTGCCCGAGGAACTCTACCACCTTCGCGATGCGAGGCTCCGCAATCTGACTCAGATCATTCAAGAATCTTCACCCGTTCAGACGTCTAGCGAGGCCTAGGCAAGGTTGACTGCCAGAGTGGACCCGCGCTTTCCGCGCCGGAGCGGCGCGCCCCTTGCACCACTCTTCCGGAGCCCAGTAATCCTAGCCCTAGGGTGAAACCATGAAATCGCTAGTAGCAATTGCGTTCGCCGCACTTATAGCCTCTCTCTCCAGCGAATCTGTGCAGGCCCAGACTGCGGGCAGCGTTGGTCCGCGAGGCAATCTCCGCTCGCGACTCCCCTTCAGTGGTCCTGCAAACGCCAGCGTTGGCCAGATGCAAGCCAGCCCCGGTACGCGGGCAGCGAGCGGAACGTCGAGCTGGAGCAGCAACTACACAGGTTGGGCGGGCAACGTTTACCCAGGTATGGGAACTTCCATCGCTCAAAGCTATCAGCGTGGTAGAGGGCTGATGGTTCCCGTTCAACGCCCTAATGTCAGGGGAGTTGGTGCCAGCGCGTTTAATCCCGCAAATCCAAATGTTCAACAGGGGGCGAATCAGACTGCGATACAAAGCGAGGGCGGGTACGCCGATGATGGCGCTTGGCTTGACTACGAACCGGCGCCTCAGACTGCCTATCCAGCCGGAGGTGCGCAAGGGGCAGGAACGTCCCTTTCAAGCAACACTTCGAATGCGTCAAATTTGCCGGCGCCCACGGCCGCGACGGTCCCGGGAGCGAATCAGGAGGTTCCGACGAGCAGCGGTCCCGCTCCTAACACCTCTAGCGAGACCATGCAAAGTCAGCCGTCGCAATGGCGGTTCTACCTGGCGCCGAGTAGTGGTCAGGCATCGCAGGCCTCAAGCGCCAGTACTCCTGCTGCGGGCCAGCAACCTCGCGGCGTCTCCGAAGCGACGGCCGGTGGGCCGATTAAGTATTGAGTTCCATTGCAATGCGATTCTGAGGCGCAAAACGGTAGATACTGGATTGCGCCGGACGCTGCCTCGACGTGATTTTCTCGAACACGCTGATTGATCCGAACTATCTGCAGCGACGCAGAACCAGCAACCTCAGCTTTGCCGCGGCTCTTGCTTGGCTTTCCCCAGCGAGCGCACGAACAAGTACGCGAAGACCGCAGCCAGCGCAAGCGACCCGCCTATGAAGCATGGGTAGAGGTACGCGTCGAAGTTGCGCCCGACGCCGAAGATCGTCCACTGCGTAATGTCGCCGCCGAGGTTCTTGCGGTATCCCCAGAAGACCGTCGCACCGACGGCCAGCCAGAAGTGTGCTGCGTAGAAGTAGCACTGCATGGGCGGGGCTCCTATCTCTTGGGCTTTTTCTTGGCCGGCTTTAGCTCCAGGCCGAGGTACTGGCCGAGCTTGTCAATCGACGCCTGCGTGATCGTTCTCTCGCCGCGGAGAAAGCGGCTCAATTGCGAATGGTCCATCTCTACAGCGTCAGCAATCTGCCGAAGGCTTTCCGGCCGTGCTGCTAAGGCGTCGCGAAGTTTTTTGGAGATTTTTTCCACGCTGCAAGTGTAATCACGGAAAAGGGTTGGTGTCAAATCGTCACCACCTGTCCACCGGCAGGCTACAAAATAAGTGTTGGCATACTGACACCACTCGATATATTCACGGACGTGTCGCACGCTTTTCTTTTCTCGAATGGAAAGGATGTCAGATATGGCCGAAGTTTCGATCCTTGAGGTGCTCCCCGACGGCAAAGCGATCGTCACCACAGAGAACCGGTTCCGGGTCATGATCGCGGAAACGGGTGAGATTCTCGACGAACTCGTTAGCGAGCGTAGGTCGAAGAGCTTCGTGGCGATGTACAACGAATCGCACTCAACTCCTCGAGCACAGGCCGTGGCAATCCCGTATTCCGAACTAGTCGGCCCATGCGTGCCGGCCGGCGAGTAAGTCGCGGTCGCTTTAGTTTCTACTACTCAGTCGTTTTGAAAGGATGCCACCCATGCCCGTTCAAGTTCTCGCCGTGCTGCCGGGTAACACGGCAGTCGTTTCGACCGATCGCGTCTTCCGCGTCGTTGCTGGCGACAACCGAGCTGTCGTCGAAGAGTTCCTCGATGTCCATCAAGCTGCAACTGCGGTCGCGCTGCTCCGCCGCTCAGGGCAGCTAGCCGAGGCCGTTCCGTACTCGGCGCTTGCAGAAGAGGAGCGCGACGACGATTGGAAGTTTCAATACTCGACGGAGTATCCGCAGGTGCTGGCGATCTTGCCGCGGTGCGTTGTGGTCTCTAGCGTCGGCCTCTACCGAGTAGCACGGGAAGATGGTGTGCCGGTCCACGAATTCTGCGACCTCGACAAGGCTGAGTCGCTGGCGGTGAACGAGTTTCCGGGCGAGGATCGCGACGAGACCGGTGCACCAGCCAAGTTCTTCGTGCGAAGCTACGATTCATTGGTCGACCCGGCCGCTAAGCCGTTAACCAACGCGAGCAGTGGGGTGGCGACGGACTCGTTGGAGTTGGCATCGGCGGGACCATAGATCCCCGTCATCCTCGGCACGCGACAACTTGACCGCATGGGGCCGCCTTCGGGCGGCCTTTTTGCGTTCCACCGATACAAAACAGTAGATACCGCCTTTGGTTCCTGGACTGCGGCAGCGCCCGTCCGCAGGAGGCGGCGATCTCCGAGCACCGGGGACTACCACGAAATCGGTGACCTCAGCCTGCAGGCAACACTCGCTGGCACGATCTTTCACACATCGAATTTTGAGGCATGTGCGCCGGTCCTAGGGGGCAGCCCGTGAAATGTCACAATAGAGGAGCAACGAGCAACGGCGCGTGCAAGTGCTTTTGTTGAAACGGATTGCGCTTATATCAGAACAGCCCAGTGCAACGGTATTGGGGGGTATTTTAAGCAATCCTCAAGATTTCTTCGTTTGATAAGCCCTCCAAAGTCACTATCTCTTGTTGGATTCGAATCTGTGTTCATTCAAACCAATTTTCGGAAGGCAGGAAACTCATGCAAAACATGGTGCGCTCAAGCAGCGCTGAACCCAAGATGGGTTCATTCGCGGGCAATGGAAAAGCCCACTCGCCGAATGGATCAAATTACTTTCTTAGGAGCATACCGTATGAGTGCCGAGGGGACTAACAATCGGAACGATTTCGAAGCGGTGGCAGAAGTAAGCGATTCGGATCTCCAGCTCATGACGCCCGGGGAGCGAGACGAGTTAACGTCAACGCTGCATTTGGAAGAATTCCTTCTTCGCCACGGTCAGGGATTTCATCATTACTGTTTGAAGCTTGCCAACCACGATTCCTTCCTCGCAGAGGAGCTATATCAAGAATCTAATGTGCGTTGCCTTCATGCAATGATTACGAAACAATGCACAGTGCCGTTAAAGGCTGGCTTTGCCATGAAAGTGGCAAAGCATGTCCTGAAAGAATTTGTCCGAAGCTCGCTTCGCTTTAGAAAACAGTTTCAAATTACCGTTGCCACGGGCACTTTAAAAAATCATGAGGTCCAAGACCATTGTAACTTGATTGATTTGATGTGTTCCTTGGCAACTTTGTACCGTCAATACGATGAGCGTGCGAAGGTAGGGTTCACTGAAGAAGAAAAGTTCGTTGCATCTATTTACATGAAAGAGTTGCCAGTCCTTGCCGGGGAACGCCATTGCGTTTCCCTGCTCGCCGAACTCGTGAAAGTCGAGTTGGACAAGCCATCGGCAACTTTCACTATGTCCGAAACTGAGATTAAGAGCGTGTGCGCCAAGGTGCGCAAGCAGATGCAACGGGCCTTCAAGTCCCTAGCAAAAGGCACGCCTTGGGAGCATATGACATGAGCGATGAAAGAATTACGTTTGGTGATGTGATGCCTGGTGATGAAAGAGCTGTCTTGCTCGCATTAGAGGCGCACATAAGCCAGTGCGATGCTCTGATGGCATCTGAACCATACTTCGAGGATGCCCTACCTATCGATAAGTACCAGGCCATCGAAGATAGGGCACTTCTCGCGTGCGACGAATGGCTGGCCGCGAGAGCAGCCAGATTATGTCAATAATAGTGTGACTGTGGATCGATATGAAATTGGGCAGGCGAATCAACCGCCTGCCCAATTTTATGCGCCAAATTACAGTGGCTTGCCAACAGTCCTCCTCGCCCCGCGTTCGCCGCCCGCAAGGCGTGCTGCCGGCATCGCGACGCGATCGTTTGCCGGCGCCCACGGGCTCGCGTGACAGCCGGGCGCCGCCGCTCAGTCAGAAAAATTCTGCCGTAGCAACACTGTCGGTGGGACGGCACCAGATGCTGACGCCTCTCAGCGCGCCGTCTGCTACGATGCAGACTGAGGACCGCACATGCCATCCCGAAAGAAGCGGAAACGAGACCGCCGTCGAGCGGAGGCGACCGCCGAAGCCCCAGCTGTGCGTGGGGGCTGGGGGAGAGGTTCTGAGATCCGGCCGGCTGACCTGCTTCTTATCCGCCAGGCCGTCCGCGAGGGGTGGCTGGTCCCCCAGGCTCGAGCCGAGGCACTGATCAATGACGTCGTGGTCTCGGCCAGCAAGGCGGACGACAAACCCCGTCTGCAGATCGTCGCGGTGCGGGTCGTGATCGACATCGTGAAGGCCGAACAAGGCGGCTTCGACGCGCTGAGGCGGCGACGGCTAAAGCAGTAGTGCGGTCCCCACTGCCACTAGTCGTGGCGGTTGGCCTCGCCTTCAGGGAACTCCATCTTCAGGATCGCTTCGATCTGCCCGTTGTTCATCAACCCAGGCGTGCCGACGATCCCATCGCGCGTCAACAACTGGTTGTAGATCTCGAAGACCTTGTTCGGGCCGTCGGGGGCATTCTTGATCTGGTGAAGCTCTTGGCGGCGTTCGTGGACGGTCATTGTTTCTCGGCAGGTATGTCGATTCGGTCCGCGGGAACGCAGCAGCGACTCGCGTAGCGGCAAATAGACGGTATTCGAAACGGGTCATCGGTTCGAATGGGAATTTGAATACCGGTTTGAGCCGGTAGCTCCGCCGTCATCATACCGCAATCCTCGGCAATTCACGAATGCGTTTGCAATGGTTTGCAACTACCGTTTTGAGAGGGTATGATCCGGTAATTGCAGTGGGAAACGCCTAGAAAGGCGTTGATTCTGGATGGCCTCCGAAGCCGAAGGTTACTGGTTCGAATCCAGTCGCGGGTACTTCTTATCTGGCAAGGGTTTTCGACAATCGCCCAAACGCCGTTTGGGGCTTCGTCCGAGTTTTGCGTTTTCCTGCCTCTATTGCGTCTACTCGGGTGTAGTTCCAAAAGACGCGAAAAGCACCACGCAAGCCCGAGCCCTTCTACAAAGCCAGCCACAAGGCTTGGTGCGTCCAGAAGGGCGGTAAGCAGCATCTCTCTTACTCGTGACGGATGCTGAGGCGAAGCGTCTCTATCGCCAGATTCTCGCTGCGTGGTGCAGCGAAGAGCTCATCTAGGAATTCAGGAAGCCGAACTGATCTGCGTCGGACGGGCCGAAGAAATACCATGAAGAGGTCGAAACAAGGGAGTGCTAGCTTCCGCAAGACTTAGGACATCCAATGCACCATCAACGGTTCTAGGGCTGCGCTACCTACGGCGGTGCGTACACTCGAGTGGTTCTACCTTGGCTCTGGGCGATTCAGGGAGTTCAATCCTAAAGGGTTGGCTGGGTGAACTAAACTCGGGTCGGGGGTTCCTCATTGGTGACGCAAAGGTCTGTCAGCCACTTAACCGATCTGCTTAGTAACAGACTGCTTCATGGATGGAGGGCTGTATGTTCCAACTGTTCAGACGCATTTTAAGTCCGGAACTTGCCGGCATCTTTATTCTCATCGGATCGTGTTCCCCGGTGCTAGCTCAGTGCGACGGCGTCGCGACGGGGCGCGGGATGTACGGTGGCGTTTTTGGCGGCGGCGGCTCGTCCAACGTCAATAGCATCGACCAAATGGGGACGGCCTATTTTACTGAGGCCGAGGGCGGCCCCTTGAGCGTCAACGCCGTCGGTAGTTCAGGTAACGACGGGGTAGGCATGGTCGGCTTGCAGATCGGCCATGAATGGGCGAGCAGCGCGCCGGAAGGGAGTTGGGGAGTGCTACCCGCCGTTGAACTCGAAGGCATGTATCTGAGCGGCACGCAAAACGGGCAACTCATTAATGACACCAACCGACTCCCCGAGCATGTTTTCGACGACTCGCTCCCGATGGACAACATCGCCCTGCTGGCGAATGGCGTGGTCAGTTTGCAGACGCCCCTGGTTAATTTGTATCCGTATCTCGGCGGCGGTCTGGGCATGACCAACGTGAAGATCGATGGCGCGAATTCGCTTCAGCTTGATCCGGCGGAGCCGGGCGTGAACCATTTCAACGCCAACCCGAATTCGTCCGCCGTGGGTCTGTCGGCGCAATTTAAGGCCGGTTTCCGTTTGAATCTGACCGAACGCTTGTACTTGTTTACCGAGTATCGCTACCTATACGTTCAGTCAACGACCCACACGTTCGGTTCCACGCAGTATCCCGGGCACCCTCCCACCTCCCCTTGGACGGTTCAGCTCAAAGACATGAACTATCACCTGGGGGTTGGCGGCATCGGATTTGATTTCTGATTTCTCTGCCCAGCAGGAATGGGCGTCAGCAAGTTCGCACTGCGTTGGGCGGCACAAGATGCCGAGCAGACCATCGCCGGGTTTGAGCCGAACAATTCGATGAATGGCGCGCGATGGGGATCTGCATACTACGCCCCCGCTGCAACGCGATGTTAGAGGCTGGCTCGGCAGCTTTCGCCCCGACCGTCGCCAGTGAGCATGGCGGGAGGCATTCCTCGCCAGGCGTTGTTTCCAATGGAAAGCGATTCCGATCTCTCGCCAACCATGCCAACTGCTGAGTTGTTCGGATACTTGGCGACGGTCGACGCTTAGCTGTGGGAGATCGCGACGGCGATTGTTCCCTTCGCGGCGGACATGAAGGCGTCTAATGCGCGCCCGCTGCTGAGCGAAGCTGAAGAGCCCGAAACAAGCTGATAAACCCGATCAGCAGAATCATCGCGACGATCCCGCCTAAGCAGAGCGCCGCAAGAAGATACGACATGGCTTCGCGATGCGCTGCTTGGATTGCCAACTCGGAATGCTCCTGCAGTCGATGAGAGAACGAAGCGAGTCCGTCCATGTACTCGTGCTTTTCGCTTAGATACTCTTCGCCATTCAATAGTTCCCAAGCCTGTGCCGCTTGATTTTGACGCACTAACGCAAAGGCTTGGTCTTCCAACTGCACCAGGGCGGCGTTGGCATCGCCGACTTCCGCCAACTCTGACTTCGTGCTGGGAACTAGTTCAATTGCTTGGGCAATCGCAGCGTCGAGTTCGGGTAAAACGCGCCGATAACGTTCTTCCCATCTTGGCTCGCCGGTAGCGGCAGCCAGCGAGCAAGAGTTGGTTAGGACTTCGTCCAGGAAGAGTATCTGGGCGCGTAAGTCTTGAACGCGCATTTCATGGTGTTGAATGGCTTCGATCACCTGGTAGTTGCGATAGGTCGTCCATGCCATCGCACCGGCCAATAGCGCCAGCATGACGACGCCGCCGACGGCAATCGTTGAGGGGAGCGGATTGCGTCGGGCCCAGCTGACGAGTTGCTCGAAGGGAGTGGCCGCGCGGGCTGTGATCGGCTCGCCTTTGAGGAAGCGGCGTAAATCGTCGGCCAACTCAGCGGCCGTCTGGTAACGATTGGCGGGCGACTTTTCGAGACACTTTAAGCAGATCGTTTCCAGGTCTCGCGAGCACGAGGGCCGCAGGCGTCGAATCGGTACGGGAACGCCGTTGATCACTAGTTGCAGCGATTCGGCGGTAGACGATCCTTCGAACGGCGTCTTCCCGGCCAGCAAACGATAGAGTATCGCTCCCAGGGCGTATACGTCGACTGCCGGCGTCGCCTCGCGCGTGTGGCCGCTGGCTTGCTCAGGCGACATGTAGCCGAGGCTGCCCATGACAGAGACGGTTCTCGTGTGGCTGTCGTCTTCGCCGACCTTCTTCGCTAGCCCGAAGTCCGTAATTTTCGGCTCGCCGTTTTCGTCGAACAGTACATTGCCTGGCTTGAGATCGCGGTGGATGACGCCCGCTTTATGCGCGTATTCCATCGCTTCGGCAAGTTTCGCCACTAATTCCGCGGACTCGCGCGGCGCTAGCGGCGACTCGTCGATGCGGTCTTCCAGACTTCCGCCGCCGCAGTACTCCAAGGCCAGGAACGGCAAGCCTTCGTCGGAGCCAACTTCGTAGATCTGGACGAAGGTGTGGTGCTTGAGCCGAGCCACCGACTCGGCCTCGATCTGAAAACGAGCGAGCTCGACGTCGCCGGCATGACCGCCGGCGAGAATCACCTTTAACGCGACGTTACGTTTCAGGCGGGGATCTTCCGCCTTATAGACGACGCCCATTCCGCCGCGGCCGATCTCAGCGAGAATTTCATAGGATGCAATTCGCTTCGGAATTCTGGCTTTCTTGCCGGGGCGATTCCCTGCCTCGGGACGATCTCCACGATTGCCAAGACCTTCTTCAGACGTATCTCCCGTCGTCGTGGACGTATCGTGCTGCCCGACGTAGTCCATCGTCACGTCAGGACGCACGGTTCGATTGCCTGGGTGTTCTTCGGGTGGCATTTAATCAACAGGCGGATGTTGGGACCGGAGTTCTCAATGCGCTACTGCCCAAGATGAGCGATCGCATCAAGGAATGGCGTGTCGGGAATTTGCAGCAGTCCCGTGAACGGGCTTTGCAACTCGAGGATCAGAAAGATCGCTCCCGCCACCGAGAGCGCGGCCAGCAGCAGCGCTGCCAGCGCTGTCCCGTTGCTGGGAGCGAACAGGCCGAAGCTCCCGAACAGTACGGCGATCCAGAACACCAAGATGCCTAGCATCGGCTTCGAAAGCGTCGTACCCGCTTGCTCGTATTGCAGCCAACGCATTTGCCCAATTTCCAAGCTCGTCGAAACGGCTTGAGCTTGCAGCGTCTTTTGCAAGTCGGTTTTCGGCGCCAGCGCCTGAATGGCGACTAGCAGCTCTTCCGTTCGCATCGCGCTCGGGTCGAGCTGAGCTTCGCCGGCGTACTGCTCAGGCCACATTTGGTGTGTGATCCGCTCCACAACGCCGCGGTAAAGCTGACGCACGGCGTTGGATTCGGGGCCGAAATTGGCAAGCAGCCGGTCGAGATAAACGGCCTTCGCAGCCAATTGCGTCACTCCGCTCGACTGCGTGTCGTACGAGTCCTTGGCGGAGGCAACGAGCAAGCCGAGGATTAACGCCGCCATCGTCGCCACAAACCCCATCGCCAGCTTCACCGTCTCCTTCGTCTCGGAGCTGAAGTGATGTTCCGGCAGCATACGCCTTAGGCGCATGCCGATCAGCGCCCCGGCGAAAACGCAAGCGAAAACGGTGAGCGAAGTGGCTACGGTACTCATGCGCCGAACGATGCCGCGGGTTTTGCTCTTAGTGAGCGAGCGGAAATGATCGCCAATGTACAAACTCAATCTTAACCATAAACGGCATAGCCATGGGAGTCGTCGCTCAGGCTTGTGCAGCCTTTCGGGGGAGGCGGGAGCAGCGTCAACCGCCGCAACAAGGCGCGGTCAGGCGCTTCACTCAGTGCAGCGGCCTCCACGGCTAATCCCTCAGCAGCGGGCGAGACGGGCTGCTTTCGGCCCCGAGTTGAGATGCAAAAAAAAGCGAGGCGTCGCTGCTCTGCGTGAACAGCGACGCCCCGTCCTTGCCCCAGCTGGAATTGAGAAGCACTAGACCTCTCGCGAGTGGACCTCCGCCTCTCTGCGTCGCTAGACCCGCCCAGTCAGTCTGGCGGAATCATTGTAGCAAGATGCCGCGAACAGGCGGCGGAGATTATTTGCGACGACGAGCGAACGCAGCGACTCCACCCACCGCGACCATCGCCACTCCGAGCGATGCGGGTTCGGGAACCGCTGTTGCCGTGAGCGGAAGAAAGGTCACCGTCGGTCCGTCGAGAGTACCGACTGGCGTTAGCCGCGAGAACAGGCTGACTATCATCGAGTCCGTCCAATCGACAATCATTAACGAGTGCGGGTCGGTGAGTATTACGTCCGGCGTCGTCGGTGGAATGGGCGCGGCGAATTGTATCGCCCAGCCGTGAGTAAAACCGTAGGAAGCGCTGCCCTTTAAGTCGTGCGACATGAAGTTTTGAATTGGGCTGCCTTCGAGATCGGCAATATCGAATGACGGAACTTCGAAATTCTCCGAAACGTTAACGAGGAAGAGATCCAGGCTTGAGAGCGTTGGGGCGCCAATCGGCGGGGACGTGATGGAAAACGTGCCTTCTATTCCTGCAGAGACGACGTGCCCTGAAAGACCGCTGCTGTAGGTGAAACTATTGGCAGGCGTGTCGGCGATGCGGAATTGAAACGTCATCGCGCCGGCGAGTGATGCCATCGAAAGGCTAACGGCGAAAGCGAGGATAGGTAACAACTTCATGAGACGCTCCATGGCATGCATTGACGGGAAGAGACCTATACCGGACAAGGCCGATTGCGTCTATGTATGTCACGATAGCATCTGATTGATTGCTTTTCTGTGGCCCAACGTCCGCCGATCACACGTATCCTTCAGCTAGCAAGCCGCTTAACGCGGCAACTCAAGCATCTGAGCTGAGGTAAATAAATGCGATTCTATCCCCGTACCGACTGAACGCAGCGGTCGACTACCCACTCAGGCAGATCGTGGAGTTCGCCAAATCGCTCCACCGATCCCTCGACCTCAGTCGCCGCGGCCGGAAGCAGGTCGCCCTTTACGAGCGGCCCTTCGCCGGGGTTGGCGTCGATGTAGATCACGGTTCGGCCGTCCGAATGGCGCCGCACGAGGACGTGCGACTCGACCACGCCGCCGTCGCGCTGCGTCGTCCACTCAGCCTCGCCGATCAGCGGCCACTCGTCTGGAGCGACCGCGATCTGCAGACCGCTGGCGAGGTTGATGGTGATTGCCGATGAAGCCATTCGACCCTCCTTGGAATTACGATCGCTGGGAGCGAAGCCTTGAATGCTGGCGTGCGATGCTCGCCGCCCTCCCCCGCCCTAATTATCTCGCATTTGCGGGCCAATGGGAACTATCGTCGGGGTCGGTGAATCGGCAACCTCAGCCTGGGTGCGGCCCACGTTTCGCTTTGCCAGCGAGCAAACGAACTGAAAATGCTGAGAACGCCGCCAGCAGCGTTGCCTTGGTGTGGTGCAACGGCGCGGCGATCAGAGTGTGGAGCGTTCTTTTCTCTGCTCGATTGAAAAGCACGGCGGTTTTCAGTGAACCCGGTCCGTGATCAACTCGCCCCCACGGGCTGACGCACGCCGAGCCGCTTCTCCCAACCCTTCACGCTAGTGTTTAAGTAGGATTCGGGGTCGTACGGATGCTCGCGCACCACGTCGAGGTTCAGATCGCAGCCGAGCCCCGGGCCGGTGGGCAGCGACAGGTGGCCGTTCGCGGGGTCGATCGTGGGGCGCCATGTGACCAAGTCGCGGGTCCATGGCTCATTGAAGGGGTCAAAGTGCTCCTGGATGAGGAAATTCGGTACGCAGGCGGCGAGTTGGAGGCAGGTGGCCGTCGCCACGGGACCGCCGCTTTGGTGAGGGGCAATCCAGGCGCCGTTGGCACGAGCGAGATTGGCCACCGCGATGGTGTTCGTGATGCCGCCGAGGGACATCGGCTCCGGCTGCCAGATGCTGACATAGCCGCCGCGCGCCAGCGTTTCGAACCGCCCAATCTTGTCGAACTGCTCGCCGGTCGCCACTAAGATCGGCGAGTGCATCGCCACTTCGTTCGTCATCTCCTCGCGCTCGGCGCTTGTCGGTTCCTCCCACCAGTAGAGGTTCAGGTCGGCTAGCCGCCGGGCAACGCGGACCGATTCGCTGGGCGTGAACCGGCAGTGGACGTCGATCAGAATTTTCAACTCCGCACCAAACCGCTCACGCAGCGCCGCGAGGATGTCGTATGACAGTTCCAGGTCGTCGTGACTGATGAAGTCCTTGGCCGTGCCGAAGGGATCGAGCTTTAGCGCCTTGAACCCCTTGGCGATGACGTTCTCGGCGATGGCGACAAATGCTTCCGGGGTTCGCTCCGTCCGATACCAACCGTTGGCGTAGCCGAGCACCGTTTCGCGTTGCTTCCCGCCGAGAAGCTGCCAGATGGGCGCACCGAGCGATTTCCCCAAGATGTCCCAACACGCCACCTCGATTGCAGCGGTGGCGAGTCGATGGATGTGGCCTGCATCCTGAATGGTTTCGAGCACGCGCTTCGCGACGGCATTGACGTTCCGCGGATCTTGTCCGACGGCGAAGTGGGCCAACTCATGCACTGCCGCTTCGGTGGTCTTCACGAAGCCGTTGATGGTCGCCTCGCCGATGCCATAGAGACCATCGTCGGTGCAGACTTTGACGAAAAGCCAGTTCTTCCAACCTGCGCTGACAGCGTAGGTTTCGATGTTCGTGATTTTCATGCGCGCGAATTTGGTAGACGGTGGAAGTGGCGATGAGATTTGCAATGCCCTGATTGCCAATCAAAGCTGGCGTGGCTTAATTGTAATACAATTAAGTTGGCGTGCGAGGGCTTCGGCGTGATCGAATGCTCTTTAGCTAGCACTACGTGATTTGCTACGCTCCCGCGGCGTTGCACGCCCCGTTTTTTACGCTCCCTTGCTTGTCTAGCTCGCGACGATGTTGCCGCTCAATCCACTCGCCCCCGTGACGGACTACCAGTCGATGCTCAACCGCATCTTTTGGTTCACGACGGCGGCTGCGCTGGCGTCGGTGTGGCTATTGCGGATGTATGTGCCGGCGGCTGATGCGCTACTCGCGAAGGTTGACGCGGCGTGGACCGTCGACAGCGGCAAGAATCTCTCGACGACGGCCGGGTATCTACTACCGGCATTGGCGGTTGGCATCGGCTTCCGCGTCTTCCGTATTCATGCGAAGGTTTCCGACTGGTTGGGGATCCGCGAGTGTTTTGACCTGGACGTGATCCTCGCCGACATGGCGGAGCAGTTGAACATTGACTTGGCGCAGTTCGATCGCACGTTGCTGCGACGAGCCCGGCATGGGCTGATGCGGAAGGCGTTCTATCCGTTTGTCAGCGGGTCGCAGGCGCCGATCGATCAGCAATTAATTTTGCAAGCGCTCGATGCGTGGTCGTGGTTTTGGGTTGGCGTCGAGGCGACGCTCGTGTTCGCGCTGGCGGCGTTTGGTTTGATCGCGTTTCATGTCTACGCGGTCGGTTTCCAGATTCTCGCCGCTTCGGCGGCGTTCGCCATGATCGGCTTGCCGGCGATTCGGAATCAGTGCCGGCGGTTTGCGATCGCGCAGGTGCGGGCGATTCTGGAAGAGTCGACGCGGTCGGCAACGGTTTACCACGCCTTTGCCGAGGCGTATGGGGCTTCGCAGAAGTACGGCGTTGATGAGCGGCGGCGTGCGGCGTAGGGATGCACTGCCCTGCTCTTCCGGTGAGTCGACTACGGGGCGTGCTCTACCGGCTTGGAGGCCGACCCCCCGGCAGAGCCGGGGGCTAGAACAGCACCGTGAGATAGATCGACGACGCGAAGGCTGGGGCGATGTCTTGGCGGGCGCCGGGATTCGGGATGTAGGTAAGCGTTGGTTGCAGGAACGCCGCCTTGGTGAGTGCCGCCTGATAGTACCCCGCGAACATCAGTTCATTATCGTTCAGCGGCGCCGGAGGATTGGGGCCCTGGTGCGTTGGGAAAAAGAACGATCCAGCCTGTGGATCGTCGTTCAAGAACGACCACGCCATGCCGACGCCTTGCGAGTCATTCGGCCGTGAGGGAACGAGGCCGAAGGCGGTCAAGCCGGCGCCGAAAAACTCGCGGACCCACGAGGCGTTCGAGTCGTTGGCGCCCAGCTGGACGAAGCCCGAAATCCCGTCGTGGTTAACGCCAGGGTTTTGAAACCAGAGGCGTTGCGAGGCGAACATGTAAATGCCGCTCTCGCCGTTGTCGACGCCGTGGTTCGGAAGCTTGAGCTCGCCCGTTTGATGCCAGACGCCGACGCCGAGTTTGCCCGGTTTTTCCTCTGCACCGGCGGCCCAAGTGCATCCGACTTCGCCGATGTGAAAATAGTAGCCAGTGAATTGTGGGCCGAGCAGTCCCGTGTGCTCGCCGCGAGCGCCATTACCGTCGTAGACGCCGTACGAGGCGTAGATGTTGTCCGCGGGAGCGAGCGTCGTGGTGAGGCCGGTCGCGGAGTCGTAGTAACCGGGCAGGCGACCATACATCGTCGGGTTGACGAAGATCGGCGTGTAGATAAGGCCCGTGACAGCGGGGATGTTGTAGGCGTCGTTGCCAACCGGCACGGCGCTGAGGACGTTGTTGAAATCGAACGATGGGACCGACTTGCCAAGGCGAGTGATCAGCAGGCCGTCGTACCACGACTGCCGCCACCAGAGTTGGTAGAGTTCGGACCGATCGAACGGCGGCGCGGCCTGGAGGCCGTCGAAGCCTTGCACCGTGCCGGCGAGGCTGTTGGTCGGTTGGCCGGTGTAGTTGAGGAACTGCGTGCCGAAGGAGGTTCCTTCCCAGCCCCAGCGTTTCTCGGCGTCGAGCGAAAGGTCGATGATCGTCAGGCTGTTGAGGCCCCAATCACCGCCTTCCAGGCCGCCGCTGAGGACCGCGCTCGCGTCGCCGATCCACAACCCGCCGAGGCGGAGGCCGCTTTCTTCGCTGACGCCGAGGAAGCGGCCGAGCGCGCCGGTGCCGACGACGATGTTCACGGCGGCCGGGTTGCCGGCCATGCCGAGCGAGCTGATGTGCTGCGGGCGGTTTTCGTCGTCGTTGCCGAGGTGGGCGTCGACTGTGGCGCTGGCGGCGTCTTCAGGCTTTTGCGCACTGTTCGCGCCAGGCCAGAGGCGGTCGTCAGTCGCTCCCCATCCCTCATGGTCGAGATACTCCTCGGCGGAGAGTGCGGAGCTCGGTTGCGTCGCCGCGACCAGGCGCCCTGCCGGCGCCGTCAGCGCAGCGCCAACCGCCAGCCAGTGTGCCGCGATGCTGACGATGCGTGGAATCATGGGCGGTTCGAGTCGTCCATTGAACGAGTTCGCTCGTTAATCCTCGGGGTCGTCCTGCAGATTGCGCCCTCATGAGCCGGCGCCGGGGTTTGCCGAATCTTCCAGATGTGCGGGCGAGCAATAACGAATCTCTGGTTCGGCCGCAAAGATTGCGGATTCAGAGATTACGCCAAAAAGCCGACTTCCCGACTGCATGCTAGCTTTAGTCGTGACTTCGCTCGCTGAATGCGAAGCTCCGTCAGCAGTTGCGCCGACGCTCTCCGTCCATTCCCTACCAAGGCCCAGCCATGTCTTCCTCCCTCTCGGCCGTCCGCGGCGCCTTTTTCGACTTCGTTGACGATCCGTGGAAGCACATCGGCAATGAGCAAGCTTCGGCGCGGTTCGTGAAGGACGGCCTGCTGGTCACCGAGAATGGACTCATCAAGGAGTTCGGCGCGTTCGACGAAGTCTCGAAGCGCTACGCCAATGTGCCGGTGACGCACATTAAGAATCGCCTGATCATGCCGGGCTTTATCGACGGGCATATTCACTTTCCGCAGACGCGCGTCCTTGGCGCTTATGGCGCCCAGTTGCTCGACTGGCTGCAGGAATCGATCTTCCCCGAGGAGCTGAAGTTCCGCGATCGCGACTATGCTCGCGGCGCTGCGAAGCAGTTTTTCGATGCACTCCTTGCCGGCGGCACGACGACCTGTCAGGCATTTACCACCAGCAGTCCGGTCTCGACCGAAGAATTCTTCGCCGAAGCCGAACGCCGCAACATGCGGACGATTGCCGGTCTGACGGGCATCGATCGCTTCGCTCCGGACGATTTCCTCATCGGACCTGATGAGTTCTATCGCGAGTCGAAGCGGTTGATTGAGCAGTACCATCGCAAGGGCCGTCATCTCTATGCGATCACGCCGCGGTTTGCCGTGGGGTGCACGAGCGAGCTGATGAATCGTTGCGCTCAACTGAAACGCGAGCACAACGACTGCTGGATCAACACGCACATTTCTGAGAATCCTTCAGAAGTCCGGACGGCGAAGATTCACTTCCCCGACTGCAACGACTACACCGAAGTCCATGAAAAGCACGGCCTGCTCGGACCGAAGTTCACTGCAGGCCATGGCGTGTGGCTGTCGAACGACGAGTTCCGCCGGTTCTCGAAAGCTGGCGCGGCGATTTCGTTCTGCCCGCTTTCGAACTTGTTTCTCGGCAGCGGTTTGTTCCGTTTGGGCCGCGCGCTCGATCCGGAACACCGCGTCCGCATCAGCCTCGGCTGCGACATGGGCGGCGGCAACGCCTTTAGCCTCATCCGCGTCATGGAAGAGGCGTACAAGGTCGGCATGTGCAACAACACGATGCTCGACGGCTCGGTCAATCCGCGCGAGCAAGACTCGGCCGAAGCGGAGCGGAACAAGCTGAGCGCGTACCGCGCGTTCTATCTGGCGACGCTCGGCGGCGCCGAGTCGTTGTACATCGACGACTTGCTTGGCAACTTCAACGTCGGCAAAGAAGCCGACTTCGTGGCGCTCGATTGGAACGGGGGCCAAGCGGCGATGGCCTGGCACCAGTCGCTCGTGACAGAAGGGACGCCGGCGACTATGGAAGAAGCTGCGAAGCTGCTGTTCGGCATCTTGGCGATTGGCGACGATCGCAACGTCGATGAAACGTGGATCGCGGGCAAACGGGCTTACTCAAAGTCGGGCGGCGCCGTCGCTTAACTTCGCCGCAATCGCACCACGAAGGAACGGAACATGGAAACCTGCGTTGCCAAATCGTCGGCAGCCATCGTGCAGCGGGTGCCGCCCGAGGCAACCGACAAGTTCAAGCAATGGCAGCGTGACGTTAGCACTGCGGCGCAGCATTTCTCTGGGTATGAGGGAACTGACCTCTATCCTCCGGCGAATGACGCCACGGGCGAGTGGGTGTCGGTGATCCACTTCGCCGATCAGCCTGCGTTGCAAGCGTGGATCAACTCGTCGGAGCGGGCGAAGTACGTCGCTCAGCTGCGCGAGACGGTCGGTGACTTTGAATTGAAGACGCTCGACGGCGGCTTCAGCGCTTGGTTCGCCTCGATGCAGGGGGATTTTGAGCCCGGCATTCCGCCGTGGAAGATGGCGACGACCGTGCTGTTTGGGCTTTACCCGACGGTGATGCTGCTGACGATTTTCGTTGGGCCGTTCACCTCGCGGATGGGGATGTCGGTAGCAATGCTGATCGGCAATGCGATGAGCGTGGCCCTGCTGCAGTGGGCGGTGGTGCCGGCGTTGACGCGGGTGCTCAAGCCGTGGCTGGAAGCGAACTCCCCGGCGAAGCAGGTCGTTTCGATTGCGGGCGTCGCGGGGTTGTTCGCGCTCCTCATCGGGATTGCATTCGCCTTCCGGCCAATCACAGGTTGAGCAGGGACTTGTCCGTCGTTTGTTTTGGCTAGCAGCTTGAGGGGACTGATGTCGATTTTGATTACTGGCGCCGAAGGTTTCTTGGGAACCCACTTGGCGAAGCTGTTGCACGAGTCGGGCGAATCAGTCGTTGGGCTCGACGTGATCGAGAGCCCCGTGACGCGGCCTTGGCCCGTTGTGGTGGGCGACGTCACCGACCGAGCATTCGTCGACCGGTTGTTCGCAGAGCACGACATGACGAGCCTCGTCCATGCAGGCGGCGTTTCCGGTCCGCACATCTGCAACAACTTCCCGGCAAAAGTGTTCGAGGTGAACGTTCTCGGCACGCTCAATTTGTTTGAAGTCGCTCGACTGCGCAAGCTGCCGGGCCGGATCGTGTTTCTGTCGTCGAGTTCCGTTTACGGCCAAGCGGCGGAAAAGGCTTCGTGCGAGACGCCGGTGGTCGAGGGCTTGCCGCTGCTCGCGAGCGAGCCCTACGGCGCCACGAAGGTGTCGTGCGAAGCGATGTTGCGGGCGTTCAACGCTCAAGAAGATATCGACGCCGTGTCGCTGCGGATCAGCATTGTCTACGGCGCGGGGCGGACGGCTTACTGCGGCATTAGCGAGATGTTCAAAGCGGCTTTGGCTGGGCAACCGATCGTACTCGATGCAGGTTGCGACGTGCCGCTGCCGTGGGTGTACGTCGATGACGTGTGCTTTGCCCTACAGCGAGCGTTGAGCGTGCCGCGCGAGCGCATCGGCGAGGTCGACACGCTGGCCTACAACGTCACGGGGCCCGGCTTCCCGACGTTCCGCGAAATTGCCGAGTTGGTGAAAGAGTATGTGCCGACGGCAACGATTCAGCCGACTAGCGATCCCGACAAGTACGCGATGAACGCGCGGAAGATGTCGCTCGTCGCCATCGAGCGAGATCTCGGCTGGAAGCCGCAGGTTGATATTCGCCAAGGGGTGAAGCTACTGTTCGAAAGTTTCGTCGGCGAGCACGAGCGAAAACAGTCGCTGGCAACGGCTGGAGCGTAGGACGTGATATTCCATTTTTGTGATGAGAAGAGAATCGCCCCGCGCTACTGAGGCGTTGCCGGGCCAACCGCGTGGAGAGTAGCCATGGATCGCTTTGTTTGTGATTGCGTCGTCATCGGCGCCGGTTACAGTGGCTTGGCCGCCGCGACTAGGCTGCGGGCGTTAGGCGTCAACGCGATTCTGATCGAGGCTCGCGATCGGGTGGGCGGTCGGACGCTCGAACTGCCCGTCGCCAAGATGCCGCGGCTCGAACTCGGCGGGCAGTACATCAACGATGCGCAAGTGCGCGTGAATCGCCTCGTTCGGGAGGTTGGTCTTCAGGCCGTGCCTGCCTGGACGGAGGGGGATTCATTCCTGTGCGTGGGCGATCGCGTGGCGCGGTACACCGGCACGCCAGCGAAGTGCCTCACCGAAAAGCTAAACTACCCGACCGAGGTCGGCGCCGAGATTGAACGGACGCTCGATGAATTGAATCGGCTGTTCCCGCTCGTTTCCGCGGCGGAGCCTTGGATTGGCGGCGACGCGGAGAATTGGGACTCCATCACCTTCCAGAGTTGGTTGGAAACGCGCGTGCAGTCCGATATGGGGCGTGAGTTCTTCAAGTTCCTCACGAATCAGGCGTACTCCACCGAGCCTGGCCAAGTCTCGCTGCTGCAGATGCTGTGGTTCATCCAAACCAGCCACGGTTTGCCGCCATGGGCGATTGGCGGAGCCCAAGCGAATCGAGTCGCCGGCGGGACGCAACTCGTGGCCCAGCGACTGGCTGAGCGGCTTGGCGACGCGCTTCATCTCAACCAGGCGGTTCAGGCCGTTGTGCAAACTGAAGCGGGCGTTTGCGTCGAGACTGGCGAACGCGATTACTTCGCACAGACTGCGATTATCTGTTTGCCGCCGCAACTCGTGCCGGGGTTGATCTTTAGCCCGGCGTTGCCGCCTGATCTCTACCGTGCGTTCGCTGCGATGCAGACGGGCAACACGATGAAAGTGCAGGCGGTGTACGATCGTCCCTTCTGGCGCGACAAGGGACTGTCGGGGAACGGCATCAGTTGGGATGGGCCGCAAACGTTCACCTACGACAATACGCTCGGGGATGGGCCGGGCGTGCTGCTCGGATTCTTGACGGCACGTCGTGCGACGGAAGCGTTGCGTTTACCGCTGCACGAGCGGAAGCAGGCGGTGCTTCAAGCGTGGGCCGATGTGTTCGGGCCAGAGGCGCTTGAGCCAATCGACTACATCGAGCACGATTGGACTGCCGACCAATTCACGCGCGGCGGCTACGGCTGCCACTTTCCACCCGGCGCGTGGTGTGAGTTTGGGGCTGCGTTCGGCGGCGAATCGATGCCACGATTCCAGAACGTGTGGTGGGCGGCGTCTGATCTAGCCAAAGACTGGAACGGCTACCTCGAAGGGGCGCTGTTCGCTGGCGAGCAGGCCGCGGAAGAAGTGGCGGCGTCGCTGACTTGCGCTGCGGTTGGCTAACGCGAACTTGGCTGGCGGCTGTTTTAGCCGCGGCTGGAGAGAATCTGAGTCTGGCTGACGACATGTGCCGCTTCCGCGAGCGGCTGCCTGCATTCTGACTTCCGGAGCGGCCGCGAGCCGAGTTCCCTCGCCGCCCCCTGTCCCGGGCTTTTTTTATGCACCGGGCGTGACGTTTTGGGCGGCTTTCGGCCTCACATTCTTGGAGACGCGCGCGGCGGTGTAACGCCGGTGGGCGGGGATCCATTTCCAGCGGAGTTACTCGTCCGGTGGAGGGAACCGTCGCCGCCGTTTTTCGGCTTTTTTCCACCTGTCCAACCCGTGCGATCTGCACAACGGGACATTTTGGGCGTCTGGGAAACGAGTTCGGACGCTGGAGCACGCCGATTTGTTGTGGCCTCGGAAATCCGTACTTAGGATGGAAATTGGCTCGCGGGCAATTGACGGGTTTGGCCAGCGGGAAAAAATCTCCCATCGCTCGTCTCGTAGATCCGGAACAGGCATCGACGAACTTCCTCGCTAGGGCGGGGGCATCGACTCAGGCAACTATGAAGAAGCACCGATCGCAGATCAGCCGCCGCGAGCGCCGGCGTCGCCAAGCTCAATCTCTTCGTCAGCAAGGCGTTCGCGCGTTGGGGCTTGAGTCGCTCGAATCTCGCTACGCGCTGTCGAGCGTGCCGATTCTGGTCGATCTCAACCTCACAGGGGCGTCGACGCCAACAGACTTCACTCAAGTCGGCGGCGTGACGTACTTCGCTGCGAACAATGGAGTGAATGGTCGGGAGCTCTGGAAGACCGACGGTACGCCGCAAGGGACGTCGATGGTCGTCGACATCCGCGCCGGCGCGGGATCGTCGGAGCCTTCGAGCCTCGTGAACGTCGGCGGCGTACTGTACTTCGCGGCGAACGACGGCGCCAATGGCGTCGAACTGTGGCGCACCGACGGGACCGTCGCGGGGACGCAGATGGTGAAGGATATCTTCACCGGAACGTACGCGGCGAACTATCAGGCGATTCCCAATTCGTCGCTGCCGACGCAGTTGACGAACGTCGGCGGGAAGCTGTTCTTCACCGCGCGCAACGGCGTCTCCGGCATCGAGCTATGGACCTCCGACGGAACGGCGGCCGGCACGACGATGGTGCGCAATATTCATGCAGACGGTGGAGGAACTCCTTCGTCATCCAATCCGTTGCAACTCACCAACTACAACAGCCAACTATTCTTCACCGCCGACGACGGCGTGAATGGTCGCGAGTTGTGGAAGTCGGACGGGACCGAGGCGGGCACCGTCTTGGTCAAAGACATTCGCGTCGGCACCTACGAGTACACGCCGAGCGGCGGCGGTTCTGCGCAGACCCGCCCTGCGCCTTCGAATCCCGGCCTGCTGCACGTGATGAACGGCACGCTCTACTTCGTGGCCAACGACGGCACGCATGGCGCCGAGCTCTGGAAAAGCGACGGCACTGCCGCTGGCACGTCGCTGGTGAAGGATATTCGCTCGGGAGCAGATAGTCCGTTCACGACTTCGAGCGTGATGGAAGTCGTCGGCAATCTGCTGATGTTTACCGCCAACGACGGCACGCATGGCGACGAGTTGTGGAAGAGCGACGGCACTGAAGCTGGCACGACGCTGGTAAAGGACATTACGCCCGGCGCCACGGGGTACCTTTCCGCGTTCGCTGGGTTCGAGGTGATCGACGGTGTTCTCTATTTCGCCGCCGATAATACCGTGAACGGCAAGGAGCTCTGGAAGTCTGACGGCACCGAGGCGGGAACGGTGATGATCGCCGACGTGTTCCCCGGCACTGCCGCGAACTCGAGCTTTCCGATTTACATGACGCAGGCGAACGGCACGCTGTATTTCTCGGCGTTCACGTCGGCGGCTGGTCGTGAATTGTGGCAGTATACACCGGCTGGAGGTGCGAAGATCGTTGCCGACGTCGTCACTGGCGTCGATTCATTCGATCCGAATCAACTCGTCGCAATCAACGGCAAGCTGTTCTTCTCGGGATTGGTCAACAGCGGCCGCGAACTATTTACGCTGGTCGATGCGGAGCAGTATCAGCTTTCGATTTACGTCGACGGCGTTGCTGTGACAATCCCGTCGACGATCGGCATCAAAAGTAACGGCGTCACTACCAGCAGCTTCACGTCATCGCAGGGCGGGAAGATCAACTACACCGGAGGCGCCGGGACGACGCTGGGGCAATTTTTCGACATTTGGCGGACCGATGCTGGCCTCGCGGGAAACAACGCTAATGCGGTTTTCAGCGCGACGCAAATCCTCGGCAACGTCGCGACTTCGCAGAAGACGGTGCAGATGTTCGTCAACGGCCAGGTAGTGCGCGACTTCGCAAGCTACCAGGTCCAAGCGGGCGACGACGTCGTTATCATCTACGGTTCAAATCCGGTCGTTTCGCTGAATACGACGTACGGTTCGATTTTGATCGAGTTGTACGAGACCGATACGCCGATTACCGTTGCGAACTTCCTCAACTACATCAAAGACGGCGACTACCTCAATTCGCTGTTCCACCGGGTCGATAGCGACTTCGTGATTCAGGGCGGCGGGTACAAGACGTCTTCAACGACGTACTCGGGCTCCGGAACTTCGCAGTTCACTGAGATTCCGACCGATCCGCAGATTCAGAATGAGTTCAAGCTGTCGAACGTGCGCGGCACGATCGCGATGGCGAAGCTTGGCGGGCAGGTTAACAGCGCGACGAGCCAGTTCTTCGTCAACTTGAGCGACTCGAACAGCTTTCTCGATCTACCGGCAAACAACTCGTTCACCGTCTTCGGCAAGATTTTGTCGATGGCGACCGTCGACGCGATCGCGAGCTTGCCAATCAATACGAGCAATGCGTCGCCATTTGGCGAATTGCCGGTCGGCGCCGACGGGAAACTGGCAGTGGTGCAGTCGATCGAAGGGCTCGGCGACGTCTCTGGCGTGCGGTTCGTCGATCTCAACGGTAACGGAACGCAAGATTCCGGCGAAGAGGGCTTGGCCGGCGCGGTGATTTACGTTGACGCCAACAACAACGGCGTACAGGACAGTAACGAAGTGTTCACTGTCACCGACGACGACGGCAAGTATCGCCTGCAGCTTGAACCGGGAACGTACACGATCCGCATGGTCGTGTCGGCGCAGGGGACGCAGACGTCGCCGGCGGCAGGCGCTGCTCATACAGTAACGGTTGAAATCGGCGTCGATCTCAACAACCGCAACTTCGGCGAGTCGATTATCCTGGCGCCCACCGGCGTGACGCTTGCAGCGCCCAGCGACACGGGTAGCTCCGACAGCGACCGTATTACGACGCTCAACAACTCGGCCGGACGCCAACTGACGTTCGTCGTTAGCGGCGTCGCTCCTGGCGGCGAAGTGCGGCTGTACGCCGGCGATACGCTGATCGGCTCTGCGGTGTCGACGGGATCGACGGTAACGATCGTCACCAACGGAACCGTTACGCTGACGGATGGCGTGCACGAAATCTCTGCTCGGCAGACCCTAAGCGGCTCTGAGAGCTCCGCCAGCAGTCCGCTCTCGGTCACGATCGATACGACGGCGCCGGCTCCGATCTCGACGACGCCTGGAGCCACGGTCGCCTTCGGCGATACATACGAATACGACCCGGCAAGCACCAGCGAAGGGCTTACCGGCGTCACCTATTCGTTGCTCAACGCTCCCACGGGAATGACGATCAATGCGGCGACTGGTGCGATCCAGTGGACGCCGACGGCTCAGCAGGCAATGACGCACCAATTCGTGATCCGCTTGAGTGATGTCGCGGGCAATGCGGCGCTGCAGACTGTCGTGCTCACGGTGACGGGCGATATCGTCGTGATGCCCGACAACTATACGGTCGCTGAGGATGGAACGCTGACCGTTCCGGCGGCAACCGGCGTTCTCGACAACGATGGCAGCGGCGAGACGTTGACGGCTGTCTTGGTGACCGAGCCAGCCAACGGGACGTTGACGCTCAACGCAGACGGCTCGTTCACCTACACGCCCGATGCCGATTTCTTCGGGACCGACACGTTCACCTACAAAGCGAAAAACGGAGCCATCGAAGGCAACGTGGCGACGGTAACCATTAACGTCACTGCCGTGTCGGATCCGCCTGTCGGAGTCGCAGACAACTATACGACCAATGAAGATACGCCGTTGACCGTTCCGGTCGCGGACGGCGTGTTGAAAAATGACAGCGATCCGGACGATGAGACCCTCACCGTCACTGTCAATACGGCCCCGGCGCATGGCACGCTGGCGCTCAATCCGGACGGTTCATTCGTCTACACCCCGGCGGGGAACTACAACGGAACCGACACCTTCACCTATCGTATCTCCGACGGCACGAACACTTCGGATCCGATTACGGTTACGATCAACGTCACGGCAGTGAACGACTCGCCCGTTGGGGTCGCGGATCAGTACACGGTGAACGAAGAGACGACGCTTACCGTGAACGTCGCTGACGGCGTGCTGAAGAACGATTCCGATCCCGAAGGGGACGCCATGACCGTTGTCGTGGCGGAGAATCCGTCGTCGGGCACGTTGACGCTCAATGCCAACGGATCGTTCACTTACGTGCCGGCGGCGAACTTTCAGGGAACAGTAACGTTTAAATATCGCGTTAAAGACGCCACTGGCCAGTCTGAGCCGGTGACGGTGACGATCAATGTCGTCAATACGAACGACGCGCCGACGGCAACTGCTGACGCCAAAACGGTGGCTAACGATGGAACGACTCAAACCGTCGACGTTCTGGCCAATGACACTGATCCCGACGGCGACGACTTGAAGGTCACCGCGGTGACGCAGGGCTCTCAAGGTGGCGTGGTTGCGATCGGCACGAACGGGGCAAACGTCACCTACAAACCGGCCAGCGGTTTCACCGGGACGGAGACTTTCACCTACACGATCACCGACGAAGGCGGCGCGACGAAGACAGCTACCGTGACGATGACGGTCACCGCTTCCACGTCGACGGGCGTCATTTCTGGATTCGTCTACTTCGACGCCGACAATGACGGCGTCAAAGACACGGGCGAAACGGGCGTCCCCGGCGTGCTCATCACGCTCACCAGCACCAGCACCGGCACCAACATCACCCGCACGGCGATCACGAAAAACGATGGCAGCTACTCGTTCACCGCGTTGCCTGCCGGAACCTACAAGGTCGTTGAATCGCAGCCGGCGGCGATGAACGACGGCATTGAGAAGAGCGCTGATACGGGAGCGACGATCACGAACGACTCGATCGCGAACATCGTGCTGACTGCCGCTGAAACGGCCGCTAACAACAATTTTGGCGAGCGATTGCTGAAGTCGGAGCATACCTCGATCCGCTGGTTCTTCGCTTCCAGCTATGCAACCAACGACTACTTCCGCCAAGTGATCGCGCGAGGCGAAGATGCGGCAGGCAACGGCGAACTTGCCACGGCCATCCGCAACGGCGACACGACGTTTACGCCTAGCAGCGCGAGTGCGGCTACTCTGACTTCGGCGTCTCTGCTCGCCGAGGAAGAGGCGGCGAACGTTGCTGAGGATAGTAGCTCGGATGAGTCGCTCGCGGGGCTCGCCTTCGCGTCGCTAGTCGGCGCGGATGAAGACGGCGACGAAAGCGATGTCGTCGCGGAACGGACGTTGGATGAGTCGGCGGCTGACGATTCGAGCAGCGACGAATTGCCACTGTCGTTGCATGAGGAAGGCGCGACGAGCGGAGATCTTATCGACGCGGCCAATGAGTCGACGGACGGCGAGATTGACGCGATCGACGCAGCGTTTGCCGAGTTGCAAAGCGGGCTCGCGGCTTAAGGTCGCAAGCGACTGTTCGACTTAGAAGCGAGACTCAAGCCCGACGCTAATTCCCTGCGTCCAGAAGCTCGACTTCTCGCCGGGGAACGCCGGTCGGGCTAAACCGCTCAGGTTGCCGGGCGGGATTTGCGAAACATTGACCGCGAGGTCAATCTGTTCGCCGGCGCGTTCGACGTGGCTCAGCAAGAACCAGGTGTAGCCGATCGTAAACGACGTGCTGCTCGTCAGCTTGCGGCGCGCTCGGAGTCCGAACTCCCACGCGGAACTGACGTACCCTTCGCGATGAATGCCGAGGTTGGTCGTCTGCGTGAGCAGGCCGCCGGGGTTCGTCGTGGTCACGTTGTTGAGCGTTGTGGCCGTCTCGCCGGTGATATTGGTGCTGCTGGCCACGCCGCCGATCGATCCTTTGCCGTAGACGTCGCCGGTCCAATTCTCGTTTAGCTGCTCGTGCGCCGCGAGCCCGAGGAGCGCTCCGTGGAACGCGTTGGACGAGTCAAAGGCGTCGTACAGGTTGATCGCCGTTCCTTGCGTGACGCCGGAAAGCGACAGCGTCGAATCGCGGATGGTGATGTTCTCATCGAGCTGCGCGAACTGGTATCCGAACAGCCAATCAATTTTGTAACGGCCCGAGTTAATCGCCCGGCGGCGGTATTCGACTGACGCGGCGTGAAAGTTCATTTGCGAGGCGATATCGACCGTGCCTGTCACTAGATTCGGGTAAGCGATGAGCCGCGCGTCGCCCGCTTCGTCTTCCACGTTGTAGAATGGGCGCGCAATGATGCCGTTCTGCGCCGGATCGACATGGTAGCCGGACGACCCCTCGCCAATGAAGAAGTACGTTGCAGCGATCGAGTCGAGTTGTTCCGAGTCGAGCCAGTAGCCAAATTCAAACCGGGCGCCGGAGCGAACGTCGCCGTTGAAGTGCGATTCGCCTTTGAGAAGCGTTGTCGACGAGCCGTCCAAGACGCCCGCTTGGCCGGACGCAGTCCCAATCGGGCTAGTACTGACCAGGGCCGGGAAGTACATCCCCTGCGTCCCCCACAGCAAGTACTCCGCGGTGAACCAGAAGCGCGAGTTCATCGGCGCGAGGTTGCAGCCGTCGGCGCACTCAGGCGATTCCGAGAATTCCTGAACGAGCGTTTCATCGTAGTAATCCGTTGGCTCCATCGCCTCGCCCGCGAGAGGCGTTGCGTTGCTCGTAGTTTCCAATGGTGCTTCGAGCGGCGCCTCGAGTGAGAGCGTTTGAACCGTCTCTTGGTCGTCGGCGTCGATCGGCACGTCGCTGCCGTACGCGCGGCCGCCGATGGCGGTCGCCGCGAGGGCGAGCATCAGCAGGCGGATTATCGGCGGCGAAAGTCGCGACATGCCGTTGCGTGGAGAAGAGGGATCGGACCGAGACCGTCGGCGAAGGAGGCTTCGCCCCGATCATTATCGAGCGTTCGGATCGCAATCATTAAACTTTATGCAGTCGAAGCAGTTTGCCCGACAGGAAAATTCGCATTCGCGAACGCGGCAAGTGCTAGCGTTGCCGGCGCGTCGGCAAAATTGCCTCCGGGAGCGGCCGGCTAAGAACGCCGACGGCGCTCCATGGCGGCCGGCCGCTCACTCGGCGGGGGCGTCGCTCGAAGTGGCCGCTGATTGCCGCAGCGAGATGGGGGGCACGCCGAAGCGGCGCTTGAACGCGCTGCTGAAGGCCGACACCGACTCGTAGCCGACCTGAGCGGCAATTCGCTTCACCGGGGTATCAGTCAGTTCGAGCAGTTCCGCGGCCTTCTGCATACGGATTTCGGTGACGTACTGCAGCGGCGGTTGGCCTACCACGGTGCGGAATCGATCGGCGAACGCGGAGCGCGAGAGGCCCGATTCGCGGGCCAGCGAATGGACGGTCCAATCGCGGTGTGGTGAGGCGTGTACCAGTCGCATCACCGGACCGAGACAAGCGTCGAACGTTGCCTGATAGGCGCCCTTCGACGCTGGCGCTTGAGCGGTTTCGAGACTGTTGCTGGAAGCGAGGTAGTCCCGCAAGAGGTCGACTAACAGTGACTGCAGGAAACGGCTCGCGACTGCAATGTTGCCCGGGGCGTTCGACGTCGCCAGGGTCGACAGCCAACTCAGCAATCCCGAGTCGCGAAGTGGTCCGGGCGAATTGCGACCGGCCGATGAAACGCAAGGCGGCAGCAAACCGGCGAGCGGCAGTCCGACGGCACTAGCGTCGAAACGAGCGAAGAGCAGCGCTGGCCACGCTGCATGGTGTTCGTAGGTTGGGCCGGTGGTTGCCAGCGAAGCCCGCAACGACCCACTCGCCGACAAGAGAACAAGTTCGCCTGGCTTGAGTTGTAGTCGAGAATCCCCCGCGGATTCGACGTCGACCGAGCCGCTCATGACAAGCGCGATTGCCGTTGCGCCAGCATCGACCAGCACGACTGATTCCGGCAACAGCGTCGTCGTTTCGCAACGCCAGCCTGGGAAATGGAGCCTTGCCAAGAACTCGCTGAGCGGGTCGCCGCCGCCAGCACCGCGACACGGCGCTAAATGAGCTGCGGAAGACCGCAGGGGCGGATCAAGCGCAGCCGGAGCGTGTAGCCGGAAAGGCGTCGACGGGTTGGCGCCTTGCGGCTCGGCGAATGTGGTTTGGGCGCGACTCACTATCTAGCAAGATCGAAAAACGAGGTCTGCGCAACGCTGCAAGCGTGGAAATAATTAGAAGTAACTCCGCCAACAGACTCTTGGCGTCGGGGATTACTGAATTGTCAGCGAATTCGACGGATGCGACGAAATTTCGGATTGCCCGATATGCGGTCTGCGATCGATCTCGACCGATAGTTAGCCGAGGAATCTTATCTTTTGCACTCTGTTCTGGTTTTTTCTTGGGAGGGCTCGTCATGGCTGGGCTCGGCAGCGTCGGCTCGACGCCGAATCTATTCTCGTACCTAAAAACCTCGTCAGAGGGGACTGCTGAGAGCGCACTGCCCGAGATGCCGACGGTGGATGTAGAGTCGTTGCGTCAAGGGGCGCTGGAAGACCGCCTCGATCAGGCGCTCTCTGCGGCGGGCGTCGACGAAAAGACCGCCGACGCTCTGAAGAGCGATTTGCAAGAAGCGTTCGACAAAGCCAAATCGGAGGGGAAGCTATCGGATCCGGAGTCGATGAAGTCGACGATCGACGCGATCTTCGCCGAGCACGGGCTCGATGCGAAAGAGATTCTGGGCGGTAAGTTCGGGCCACAGGCTCTGAACGAGGCCGTCGGCCCGAAGGAAGGCGAAGATAGTCGTAAGACGCTGCTCGATCTGCTCAACCGGATGGCAAAAGAGGGAAGTAGCTCCGCCGACCTCTCGGAGCTGCTGCTCGATGCGGTCAAGGGATTCGACCAAACGGCTTGAGTTTGAATTACGTCTTGCTGCTCCACTCAGCCGTCCCGACCGCGACCTGATTTCAAAGGAGGCTTGCCGTCGCGACGTTAGCCGCGGAGAATCGGGGATTCAACGCATGGCAGACAACTGGAGAGCTGAATCGTGACGACCGCAATCGGAAACATCATCGCCGACTCGCTGCAACTGGGCCTAAGCAAAACGAAAGGCCTGCTCGTCGGCGTCACGGAGGAGATGTTCGCACGACTGGCATCCCCAGGCGGCGTGGTAGTCAAGTCGAACCACGCTTCGTTCGTGCTCGGGCATCTGGCGATCTACCCGGCGCGGATTGTCGAACAGTTGGGCGGCGATGCGACGGCGTTGAAATTGCCGGAGAGCTTTGTCGAGGCCTACTCGCCGACGGCGAAATGCCTCGACGATCCTGAGGGGACGATCTACCCGCCGATGCAAGAAGTCGTCGATCGCTTCTTCGCCGGCTACGAGGCGGCGCTCGTGCAGTTTCGCCGGAGCGACGACGAACTCTTTCTGCGGCCGAACCCCACGGGCGGTCGGTCGACGGAACTCTTTCCGACCATCGGGTCGATGCACGCATTCTACGCGGGCGGCCACATGATGCTGCACTTGGGGCAGCTGAGCGCGTGGCGGCGGATGTCGGGACTGGGCGAAGCTTGATTCAGCGTTCAATTTTGCTGGCAATCGGCATGCGAATCGGTTACGTTCGGGCCTGACTTTTCCGCAATCAGGCCAATCAGGGGCGTTCCGTCGTAAGCTCGATGACCGTCAGTTGGAAGCTTCACAATGCGATGGGCCCGGGTCTCGTCGGCAAAGAGCCAGGGACCGATCACCCGCCGATTTCGCTGGAGCGGATGCTCGATCTCACTCGCGGCGCTGCGGCGGGGACTCGTCGCTTCGACGGGGTCGATCTCTCGCTCTACGCGCCGCACGTCGACATGGATGCCGACGACGGCGCATTTCAGGCGCTGGTCGACGCCCTAAAGTCACGCGGGCTGGTTTGCGGATCGGTGGTCGCACCGGTCTGGGGCGATCTCGGCGGTGGCAGTGCGATGGGCGATGCCGAGCAGCGCAAACGCTTTCTAGCTGCGGTTGAAAAGTCGTGTCGGTACGCAAGTCGCCTGCGTGAGGCGGGCGTGCGGCCGTACGGCGCCGTGCGGATCGACTCGGCAGACAATCCCACGCGCTGGGCGGAGAGCCCGCGCGAGAATTCACGGCGGATTGCTGATACATTTCGCGAAGCGGGCCGGATTGCCGACGGCTGCGGCGAGGTCCTCGCGGCCGAGGGCGAAATCTGCTGGGCGGGGATGCACTCGTGGCGTCACATGGCCGAACTGCTCGAGGCGATCGATCGGCCGGGGCTCGTTGGGTTTCAAGCCGACCTGGCCCACACCTACCTCTACATGCTCGGCTACAACGCGCCTGAGCACCGCCTGCTGAATCGGGATTACTCAGTCGACGAATTCTGGGAAGCCTATGGCGCCATGACGCGAGCGCTGGGCCCTTGGACGCTCGACGTGCATGTCGCGCAAAGTGATGGGACGGTGTTCGGCAGCGGCGCTCACGACAAGACGGGCCGGCATTGCCGCGCCGATGATCCGCGCGGCAAGCTGAACGTCGCGAAGTGCGCGCGGTACTGGCTGCTTGATGGCGACGGCGTGCCACGCCCCGCGATCAAGCATATCTGTTGGGATGGATGCATGATTTCTAACGAGGTGCTCGAAGCGCCCGCGACTTGGGACAAGATTCTAGCGCTGATGGTCGAGGCTTCCGACAGCACGGCTGCCGTGGCAAAACGAGGCTAGGCCCGACTGGCCGGTTCGCCGCGACCCACTTATCTACACTCTTGTGAGTTCCCAATTGCGGGTCTCGCCTAAACTCAATCGCTATGTCGACGAACCCCCTCTCCTTTCGCTTCGGCAACGAGTGCTACACGTGGTTCATGAGCGGCGCGGGCGCCACGCATGCGAACCGGCTGGAGCACATGATCGAGATCACCGCTCAAGCCGGCATGACGGGCATTGAGCCGATTCACTTCTGGATGGGCGATTTGGCCGATCCGCAACGGCTGACGGAGGCATTGCAAAAGTATCAGGTGCAGTTGGCCGCTATCGCGTTGGTTTTGGAGTGGAATCATCCAACAGAGACCGAGCACGAACGAGCCGAGGCAGATCGCGTGATCGACCTGCTCGCGCAGTTCCCCGGGGCCCTGCTCTGCACGGTGCAGATGCCGACCAGCCGCGATGATTTGTCGCAGCGGCGAAAAAACCTTGTCGCGAATCTCAACGCTGTCTCGCGCCGTGCCGCAGAACGCGGCGTGAGAGCGTCATTCCATCCCAATTCGCCGCCGACGTCGATCAATCGCACGGCCGAAGATTACGAGGTCATCCTCAACGGTCTCGATTCGCAGGCGACCGGTTGGACGCCCGATGTGGGACACATCATCAACGGCGGCATGGACCATCTCGCGACGATGCAGCAGTGGCAGCCGCTGATCAACCACGTCCATTTCAAGGATTGGGACGGCCAGCCGGAGTTTGCGCTGATGGGTGCCGGCAAGGTCGACCTTGTCGGCGTGACGAAGTGGCTGAAGTCTTGGAACTACGGCGGTTGGATCATTTGCGAAGATGAAGCGGAACAAGCGGTCGACGACCCCGACGGCGTGACGCTGCATGATGGCCGTTGGATTCGCGAGACTCTCATCCCTGCGATTGCGTGAACGATTGGTGATCCCGAGTAGATCATGCCATCTAGCTTGGAACGGTACACGATGCCTCACGTAAAAACTAACGGAATCAAGCTCTACTACGAAGAAGCAGGCGCCGGGCCGCCGCTCGTCTGCATCATGGGGATCACTGGGCCGGGAAGCGTTTGGTCCAACCATACAGCGCTGTGGAGCAAGCGCTTTCGCTGCATCCTGGTCGACAATCGCGGCGTCGGCCAAAGCGACATGCCGCCGGGGCCGTATTCGTCGGCAATGATGGCCGACGATTATGCAGGTCTGATGGACGCGTTGCAGATCGATCGCGCTCAAGTGATCGGCTGTTCGATGGGGAGCGCGATCGCCCAGCAACTCGCCATTCGCCATCCACAACGGGTGGAGAGCCTCGTGTTGATGTGCCCCTGGGCGCGGTGCGACCGCTACGCCCGCGATGTGTTCGAGCATCTCCGAGTTGCCAAAGCGAAGCTGACGGCGGCCGAGTTCGTGCGCTACATTCAACTCCTCATCTTCACCAAGCCGTACTGGGACAGCGACGCCGGCTACCAGACGCTGCTGGATGGCCGCCTGCTCGCGACCGAAGACCAGGCGCCGCAGCCGCTGCATGCCCTCGAAGCGCAAGCGGACGCCTGCGTAACCCACGATGTGCTGGGCGACTTGGGCCGCATCGGCTGCCCAACGCTCGTTATCGGCGGCAAGGACGACATCTTCACGCCGCGATGGATGGCTGAAGAGGTCGCCGCAGCGATTCCGAACTGCGAACTCTACCTCTACGCCGACGCGGGGCACGCCTTCCACTGGGAACAGCTCGAGGATTTCAATCCCCGCATCGTGCGGTGGTTCTCGACACGCTAGCATTCGACCTTCTGAGCGTTACCGCTGCTGAAAATCAGCGTCGACGACGTTGCTAGCAATTGCTACTCTCCGCACGCTTGTTGCGCGTGTCGCAACGTCATGCGGAGATGCGAGCGATGGAACAAAAGCGACGATGGTGGACGATCGGCGGCGGCGTGCTAGGCGTGTTGCTGCTGGGCATCGCTGCCTACAACTATTGCCGTTGCTACTGCGGCGGGCCAACACGACTTTCCATGAGTGCCGGCAATGTCTGTCCACTGCGCTCGGAAATGGCCAGCCAGATAGCCGCAAGCATCAGCGGCGACGTCGAAGTCGCCGTCTGCGCGGGAACGAACTCCGATGGGATCTGTCAGGCGGTGAATGAAGGCAAGCTCGACATGGGGCTCGTCCTCGGCGGATTGCCAGCGACCCAGTTCAGTAATGTGCGACAGGTGGCGGCACTCGGCGTCGAGCCGCTTCATCTGGTCGTGCGGCGCGAAATCGCCAGCGCGTCGGAGGGGCCGTCGTTGGAAATGCTTCGCGGCCGGCATATTTCCCTCGGAGAAGCAGGCTCCAACGGTTGCCGACTCGCACTCGATCTGCTTCGGTTGGCGGGGCTTGAGGCCGGCTCGGCGACAACGCCGGCTGATTTCGGGGCCGACTACGCCACCGAGCGTCAACTGCACGATCAGGCAGTCGCGTGGCGCTCGGCGTCGGTCGGCGAGCGTTTGAAGCTTGAGAAGCAGCTTCCCGACGCGGTGTTCATCGTTGATTCGTTGCCGTCGGATCTTGTGGATGAATTGGTTCGGCAGTGCGACTATCAACTCATTTCGTTGCCGTTCGCGACGGCGTTGCACCTCGATAGTCGTCGACACCACGGAGCAGAAGCGGGCGGGCTGCGGAACGATCGCGTCGAGAAGGTCGTGATTCCAGCGTTTTCGTACGGGATTCATCCCGCGATGCCGGCCGGCGATTGCGAAACGATTGGGCTGCGGTTGCTGCTCGTCGCCAACGAAGCGACGCCGAGCGACGCGTTGCGGGACGCCTTAAGATCGTTCACCGACGCCGTCGCTCGACACGCGCAGATCAAACTCGACGTGACGAACGCGAATCCAGAGTTTCCCGTTCATCCTGGCGCCGAGGCATTCTTGCGAGCGCGGCGGCCGATCAACGTCGACGAGATTTTGGGGCCGACGACTGATGCGCTAAGCGTTTTCGGCGCGACGATCGCCGGATCTCTAGCTATCTGGGGATTCGTTCGCGGGCTGCGGGCAGTGCCTCCCGACGTCCACATGCGGCAGGTCCAGCGGGTGGAACGACTGCTGCACGGCAACGAGCTCGACGAAGCGGCGCCCACGCTCCCCCGTGAGTTTTTGGATTATTTGGAGTCTCGACTGGCGCAAGTGAAGCAGGCGGCCATCGAAGATTATACCGCCGGAAAAATGCACGGAGATGAAGCGCTAGTCGGCATCCTCACGCTCGTCGCCGATACGCGGCATTTGCTGGCGATGCGCCGCAAGCAGCTCGTCGGCGCCAGCCCGGCGGTGGAACTAGGACTGGTGCGGCGCACCGGAGCCGCGTGAGTGTTCGCGCGAGGCGCCGGCGCTGCTAGCTGGCAAAGCCTCTGGAATCGTTAAACTCCGCCAGCTCGACGGGACGAACTAGAGCATGAGATCGCAGATCGTGCGATCATGCCACGCGCCTCGTCGGACAGCTGCTTAACGTGCCACGCCTCATCCCCATCTTGCGCCGCCTGGCGGCTCGCTTGTCGCGCCGCGGCGCGCCGTGGGCATTGGCGGCGTGGAGCCTCGTCTGGTTCGCTGCTGCGGGATCGGTTCGCGGCGAAGGGACGCTGCTGGAGTACTTACAAGGGGCCGAGTCGCGGTCAGTGAGCCCAGCGTCTGCGAATATGGAAACCATCGTCGAAGGCGAGCCGACGCCGCTCGCCGACGAGATCGCTCTCGAACAGCCGCTCAGTGCGGCGAGCAGCGTCGCCGGCTCGCCATACTACGACGATCACGAACCGCCGTTCGGCGTCGGTCCAGAGGACCAGCCGAGCTACCTGCCGGGGAACATGCCGATCAACTGGATCTCGGGGCCGTACCTGCGGTACGGCGTCGACTTCACCATCGGCGAGGGGATTCTCGAAGGGGGCCAAAAGCTCGGTTGGGGCGTCAACGGCGGCTTCCGTCAGGCGCTCGCCCCCGGACTCGCGCCGGGCAACATGTTCTTTGATCTCGGCGGCGGCTACCTTTCGGCGGTCGGGCAGACGACGCGCGTGGTCGACGGCGTGGAGACGAACACGATCACCAATACAAAAACGCCGGTCGCCGATGCGTTCACCGTCAACCTGCTCGAAGTGAAACGCTCGTCGGTGAATCTCGCTCTCGGTTGGTATTGGGGCGACGTCGTGGACCGCCGCGGCCAAGATCCGCGGCTGCGGTTTGCGACGCGGTTCGGCGGTCGGATGGGCTCGGTGCGCGGCCGCTTCATCAAGCATCTCGACGTCGTTCCCTCGGCGAACAGCAACATTCAGTCGACTTTTCTGAATACGGACACCTTCGGCGGCCTGCTGTTAGGTACCGAGGCAATCCTGCTCAGCCGCAGGTATGACACCTGCAACATTCTGCTGACCGCCGACGTTGAGTTCGCCAACGACTGGATTGAATTCGGCGGGTTCGACTCCGGCAGTCTCGGCACGGCGTCGCTGATGACGGGCTTTATGCTGACGCGGTAGAGCTAGCTGGCGGAATTTCTGGTTTCCGCCCCGCGGCGATGGCGGTTCCGGCGGTTCCGGCTGTGCCGGTTCTACCGATTCAACTCGGCCATTTCTGGCCTGAGCGTCCTGATTTCATCACTTTGCGCAATCGCCGTCTTCGCCAGCGTTTTTCACGCGGCGTGGCCGTGGGGAGTGCCGCAATCGTCGCGTGGCAAGTCGATCTCGTGGCCTATGGTTGCCGGTCAGGCGACCGAAGGGCGCCTTCCACGATGATTGGCACTGGCTCGATGAGCACACTTACCTACGAACTTTACGGCGACGCCCTGCTTGCGACGTTCAGCGGCGCGATCACGCGGCACAACGCCCCCGGCTATCAGGAAGAACTCGCGGCGGCGCTCGAACCGGCGCAGAGCCTCGTGCTCGATATGTCGGAAGTTGAAGACGTCTCCGGCACGGGCTTTCGAATGATGCTCCACCTCTACCACCTCGTCTGCATTCGCGGCGGCGAGCTGGCGCTGGTAGGCATGAATGGCGACCTCCGCGACACCGTCGAAGCGACCGGTTTCGGCGAGTTTTTCGTCGTGTGCAAGACGCTCGACGAAGCGATTGAGCGGGTCTGCCGCGACTCGCAAGGCCACGCGAGCGTGCGGTAGTAACGCCGTCACGCCATGATGCCGTCGACCACGTGGCCGGCGACGTCGGTGAGGCGGAAGTCGCGGCCTTGGTAGCGGTAGGTGAGCCGCTCGTGATCGATCCCCAGCAGCCGCATCATCGTGGCGTGGAGATCATGAATGTGGACCGGGTTTTCGGCGGCGTGGTATCCAAGCTCGTCAGTCGTCCCGTAAGTGACGCCCGGCCGAATGCCGCCGCCGGCGAGCCACATCGAGAAGCCGCGAATGTGATGGTCGCGGCCGACCATGGGGGCCTCGACGTCGCCTTGGGCCATCGGCGTGCGGCCAAACTCGCCGCCCCAGACGACGAGCGTATCTTCCAGCATGCCGCGCTGCTTGAGATCGGTGATGAGCGCTGCGCTCGGCTGATCGCTGGAGAAGCAAGCCTCGGGGATGTATTTCTTGATGCCGTTGTGGTGATCCCAGCCGCGGTGGTAGAGCTGAATGAAGCGCACGCCCCGTTCGGCCATGCGGCGCGCTAGCAGACAGTTGTAGGCGAAGGAGCCGTCGGCGCCTTTCACTCCGTACATGTCGAGTACATGCTGCGGCTCGTCGGAGATATCAACGAGACCCGGCACGCTCGCCTGCATGCGGAACGCGAGTTCGTACTGGGCGATCCGTGTGGCAATTTCGGGGTTCTGCTCCGAGAGGTCGCGAAATTTGTTGAGGCCGTTGATCGTCTCGACCACGTCGAGCTGGCGCTGGCGATCGACGCCCGGCGGATTGCTGACGAAGTGGACTGGATCGTTCTGCGAGTAGACCGGCACGCCTTGGAAGCGACTCGGCAGGAAGCCGCTGTGCCACTGCCGCGAGGAAATCGGCTGCGGCGGCCGGCTGTCGGAAAGGCTCTTCATCACGATGAAGCCGGGCAGATCGTCGCTTTCGCTGCCGAGGCCGTAGTTGATCCAAGCGCCCATGCTGGGGCGGCCCGACACGCTGGTGCCGGCGTTGAGGAACGTTTGGGCCGGGTCGTGATTGATTTGCTCGGTCTGCATCGAGCGAATGATGCAGATGTCGTCGGCGATTTTCGCGGTGTGCGGCAGCAGGTCGCTGATCTGCTGGCCTGATTGTCCGTAACGCTGGAACTTCGCTTGCGGCCTCAGTGCCAGGAGTGCGCTCCCCTGCAACTGCGCGATTGGTTGGCCCTTCGTAAACGACTCCGGCATCGGCTGGCCGTGGAGTTCGGCGAGCTTTGGTTTGTCGTCAAACGTTTCGAACTGCGACGGACCGCCCGCCATGCAGAGGAAGATCACCCGCTTCGCCCGCGGAGCGTAGTGGAGCGGATTGACGACGCCGCGCGATGTCGCGAGCGGCGCGGCGCCCCCCTGCCCTGCATCAACGCGAGCGGCCGACGCCTGTCGCTGCAGCAAACCGGCCAGCGCCATCGTTCCCAGCCCGAGCGAGGCCTGTCCCACGAAGGTACGGCGGTCAACCAGGCGTTCCCAGGCTTCGAAAGGCGTTGGCTTCATGGCAGTCGGTTCGTCAATCGGAACAGCGCGTTCATCAGTTGCGCGAGATGGTTTCGTTGAGGTTGAGCAGCGCGCGACTCACCGAGGTCCAGGCAGCGAGTTCTGCCGGGACGAGCTTCGGATCTGCCTCGGTCATGCCGACGCGAAGGAGCGCCGCGGCCTCGTCCGGGTTCGCAGCGAAGTGGTTGCGATGCTTCGTCAGCAGTTGCTGCAGTAACTCCAACTCTTCGACCTGCGGCGCGCGGCCGACCGCGGTTCGCCAGGCCCATTCCAGTCGACCGGCTTCATTGGCGGCGTTGCTTGTGAGCACGCGCGTCGCGAGGGCTCGAGCGGCTTCGACGAACGAGGGATCGTTCAGCAGCACGAGCGCGGCGCTCGGGGTGTTCGAGATCGGACGCTGAGCCGTGCATTCTTCCCGCGTGGGGGCGTCGAACGCCAGCAGCCACGGGTGCAGAAACTGCCGCTGCCAGTGGACGTAGACCGAACGGCGGAACTGCGCCGAGTCGAGGGTTGGCTGATATTCCCGCTCGGGGAAGTTGAGCGGTGCGTAATATCCCGCCGGCTGGTAAGGCCGCGAAACGCCGCCACCGGTTTGCATCACCAGCAATCCGCTGACGGCCAGGGCATTGTCGCGAATCTCTTCGGCGTCGAGTCGGAACCGCGACTGCCGTGCGAGGAGGCGGTTTTCGGGATCGATTGCCTCCAACTCTTCACGCGGCAGCGACGACTGCTGATACGCGGCTGAAGTGACAATCAACCGCATCATGTGCTTGACGTCCCAGCCGCTCTCCATGAACTCGACGGCTAGCATGTCGAGCAACTCCTGGTTCGCGGGCCATTCGCCTTGCGAGCCAAGATCGAGGACCATCTTTGACAGGCCGACGCCGAACAGCCGCTGCCAGAGGCGATTGATTTCGACGCGGGCGGTGAGCGGGTTCTCGCGCGATACGAGCCAACGAGCCAAGTCGAGCCGGCTCACCCGGCGGCCGTCGGTCTCGATTTCACCCATGAACGCCGGCACGCGCGGCGTTACGACTTTGCCCGATTGATCCATCCAATTGCCGCGCGGCAAGATGCGAACTTCGCGAGGCGTCGTCGCGGCGGTGATCATGGTGGGCTCGAACTCGCCTTCAAGCTTGGCACGTTCGGTCCGGAGCTTCACCAGCCGCTTTTGCTGCTGCGGCCACTTAGCGTCGACGTTGCCGGTGAGTTGCTTCTCGACTGAGCTAATTTTCGCGTCGACCTCAGCGATTTTCCGATACGTCGGCAACGTCCAAGCCAGCATTTCAGGCGGACGTTCGGTCGGGGTCGTATTCTTGGAAATCTTGTCGAAGGCTCCCCAGTGGTCGACGTCGGCGAAGATAGCGCCGAGACTGTAGAAGTCTTCGGACGTGTAGGGATCGAACTTGTGGTCGTGGCACTCTGCGCAACCGACCGAAGCGCCCAGCCAGGTTTCCGAGACGTTGCGAACGCGATCGGCGAGATGCTTCGCACGGTATTCGGCGTCTTGGGCGCCCCCCTCGTGCGTCGTTTGCAGGAGCCGGTTGTAGCCGCTCGCAACCTGCTGCCACATCGTGGGATTGGGGAGTAAGTCACCGGCAAGCTGTTCGACGGTGAACTGGTCGAACGGCAAGTTGTCGTTGAACGACTTAATCACATAGTCGCGATACGGCGTGATGCGATGCTCCTGGTCGCCGTGGTAGCCCACGGTGTTGGCGTATCGCACCAGGTCGAACCACCACGACGCCATCCGTTCGCCATAGGCTTCGGAGGCGAGCAACCGGTCGACGAGTTGCTCGTACGCGTCGGGACGGGCGTCGTTGACGAACTCATCAACCTGAGCCGGCGTTGGCGGCAGGCCAGTGAGATCGAAGTAGACGCGGCGAGCTAGCGTCGCGCGGTCGGCAGCTGGCGAGGGGGAGATCCCTTCGGCTTCGAGCCGCGCCAAGATAAACGCATCGATCTCGTTGCGAGGCCAGTCGCCCTGCTTCACGGCGGGCGGTTCGCGGCGAACTGGCGGGACGTACGCCCAGTGAGGTTCGTACTTGGCGCCGGCGTCGATCCAGCGGCGGAGGACGTCGATCTCACGCTTGGTGAGCCGGGGCTTCTTCGCATCCAACGGCGGCATCTGCAGATCGGGATCGTCGGTTGCGACGCGGTTGATTACCTCGCTCGAATCGGCGTCGCCAGCCATGATCGCCCATTCGTGGGCGCCCTCTTCGGTGTCGAGCCGCAGCTCGGCCGCGCGGTTTCCTGAATCGGGGCCGTGGCAAGCAAAGCAGCGGTCGGAAAGAATCGGCCGCACGTCGCGGTTGTAGCTGGGGGCTTCAGCCGCGATGGCCGCAGAGCCGCAGCAGGCGAACGCCAGCGCAGCCGCCCAGTTGCTGATCGTGAGCAGCTTGCCGCCTCCTGGGGCGCGGTGTTCTCGGGTCCGTGTGCCGTCTGCTCCCAACGTCGATTTCCCCAACTAAGACAAGGTCAGCACCATCCCCGGCGGGCGTGGCGGCGACAGTAGCCATGATACTCGATTCCGCTAAAACGCGGCGAGCGGCACGGCTCCATCCTTAATGCCAGTTTGTGGCCGATCTCCCCGCGAAAAGTGGGCGATTTCCCGGATTTTGCGGCTCGTGGAATGCCCGAATCGCCAGCCGCGACTGCGCTAGCGGGGTCTGCCGCCTTCCTCGCGGTGTTTCCGGCGGCTTGCGAAGGCCTTCAGTCGCGCCAGCTGCTACAACCGGCCTGCATCATCCCGCGGCCTCCGATTGCACCGAAGTGACCTACATTTTCGAGGTTTCCCGCCCTCCGCGGCGATACCGCCCGCCGCCCGAGTGCGCCGCGGGGTCGTCCATTTGCTAGACGCGGCGCCAGCCGGAATTGAACAGCTAAGCACCAACGCCGGCGGCGGGATTAGGACTTCGAGATGATCGTCATTGTGGGATGCATCGTGGTGGTGGGCGCCGTGCTCGCCGGCTTTACTTGGGCCGGCGGCCATATTGGCGCGCTGATCCATCCGTCGGAAATCGTCACGATCGGCGGCGCCTCGCTCGGCGCGCTCATCGTCATGTCGCCGAAGAAGGTGCTCATCGACTTGATGAAGGGGATCATGCAAGCCATCAAAGGCTCCCCCTTCAGTAAAGCGATGTACGGCGACCTGTTTCGACTGATGTACGACTTGCTACGCACGGCTCGCCGCGAAGGATTGTTGGGCCTGGAAGTCCACGTCGCTCATCCGCATGAGAGCTCGATTTTTACCAAGTACCCGCGCGTGGCGAACAACCACCACGTCTGCGACTTTATCTGCAGCGGTCTAACGCCACTTGTGGAAGGCACGGCGCGCAAAGAGCAATTGCCGGCGCTGTTCGCCGCAGACCTGAAGGTGATCGAGGAAGAACATCACTTGCCGACGCATGCGTTGTCGAAGACGGCCGACGGTTTGCCGGGCTTCGGCATCGTCGCGGCGGTGCTCGGCATCGTCATCACGATGGGGCACATCGACGGGCCGCCGGCTGAAATCGGTCACAAGGTCGGCGCCGCGCTCGTCGGAACGTTCCTCGGAATTTTGATGTCGTACGGCTTCGTCGCTCCGCTGGCGGCTCGTATGGAGTTGCTCGGCCTCGCCGAGATCGCGTTCTTCCGGACGATTGCGACGATCATCACCGGCTTTGCGAATGACTTGCCGCCGAAGGTGGCGATCGACCAAGCTCGCCGCGGCGTCGCGTCGGAAAATCGGCCGAGTCGGGAAGAGCTAGAGACGATGTTCCAGGAAGTCGACGCGACCTAATTTCGTTCACCACGAAGGCTGTAAATCACGAAGAACGGCACGAAGAGCATCTAAAATCGCAATTCACCTTTGTGAATCCTTTGAGCCTTCGGGACTTCGTGGTTCGCATTCAACCACTCAAAAAAGTAAAGCAGAACTTCAATGGCAGCTGGCGGCGGTGCATGGAAAGTGGCCTACGCGGACTTCGTGACCGCGATGATGGCGTTTTTCATGGTGATGTGGCTCACCAGTCAGAAGCCCGGCATCAAGGAAGCCGTCGCCGGCTATTTCCGCGAGCCGTTCGCTACCTACAAGAGTCATCAGAAGGGCGCCGCGGGCACCGCCAAGCCGATCATCGATCCGATGTACGGCCACACGGCTCAACCGCAGAAGCGGCGGCTGGCGATCTCCGGCGACGTCACCGACTACCAGTTCACCCTGTTGTTTCCGGAAGGCTTAGCCGACCTTGAGCCAGAGCAACTGAAGGCGATCCAGGAGTTCGCGCCGATGATGGCCGGCAAGCTCAATCGGATCGAAATCCGTTCCCACTGCATCCGCAGCCCGTTGCCCTCGGATAGTCCCTTCGGCGATCACTGGGATATGTGTTTCGCGCGCTGCCAGCGCGTACGCGAAGAGTTGCAGATTCTGGGTATCGAGCCGGAGCGGATTCGCCTGAGCCAGGCTGAAGGCAACGAACCGTTAGCAATCAATCTGTCGCCGGAGGAATTGAAACTCAATTCTCGCGTCGACGTGATCTTGTTGCCCGACCTGGCGGAGATTCCCTGGGAGCGACGACAAGCCGAACAAGAAGCCGTGGAGGAATCGACCGAGCCCGCCGCGACTGAGCAGCAGGCGAAACCCGCGTCGCACAACGCCCACGATGTGGCTCCGCCGCAGTCGGTGGAGCACGATGCGCATGCCGTGCCAGACGAGCATGCGGTCGAACACCACGAATCGACGAGTGACTCTGGTCACGGCGAACAGCACCATGCGGATGCTGAGCCGGCGGTTGAGCCAGCTCACGATCTCCACGCCAGTGAGGCGCGCGGGGACGAACATGAAGACCAGCACGATGCCCATGCCGACGAGGCGGTAGAAGCAAATCACGGAGCAGCAACTGCTACTCCTGCACCAGCGACCCCGCACTTGCCGGGACACGAAGCTCCGCCACACTAAGTCGCGCTTACTACGGCGTGGAAGTCGACGATGTAGTCGCGCCATTTGCTGGCTGCGCAGGCGGCAGGTTTCGCGCCGCTTTCGGCGGAACAGCGAGGTTCTGCAGTGCCGCCAGATCGTCGTCCGACGGGACGTCGCCGGTGATCAGCCGCGCCGAGCGGTCGTGCGTGAAGTAGTTCCACGACCACTGCGTGAGCACGAGCAGTCGGTTACGGAAGTTCGCGATGTGCATCAAGTGGACCACCAGCCACAGCCACCAGGCGATGAAGCCGGAGAAGTGGACGCCCTTGATGTCGGCCACCGCAGCGCTCCGGCCGATCGTGGCGAGGTTGCCGAGGTCGTGGTAGTGGAACTCTGGCAGCGTCTTGCCGCGTAGCTTCGCATTAATTAGCCGAGCAACGAAGCGTCCTTGCTGGATCGCCGGCTGCGCGACCCCCGGCAGCGGCTTGCCTCCTTGGTGCGAATAGCTCGACATATCGCCGAGGACAAATACCTCGGGCCGGCCGGCGAGCGAAAAGTCCTTCTCGACGATCAACCGCCCGGCCCGATCGAGATCGGCGTTCGACGACGAGGCGAGCGACTTGCTGAGCGGCGACGCCTTCACGCCGGCCGCCCACAGCACGGTGCGAGTCGGCCAATGCTCGACGCCGGTCGACGATTTCATTTCAATGCCTTTGTCGTCGATGGCCGTCGCCATGGTCTTCGTACGAATATGAACGCCGAGTCGCTGCAGCGTGGCGTGCGCTTTCTCTGAGAGGTCTTCAGGAAACGAGCCAAGCACGCGGTCGCCGGCCTCGACGAGCGTGATGCTTGCTTCAGACGGATCGATCTGGCGGAAGTCGTGCTTCAGGCTATGCCGTGCGATTTCAGCTAGCGCCCCGGCGAGCTCAACGCCCGTTGGACCGCCGCCGACGATCGCAAAGTTTAGGAGCGCTCTCCGGACAGCGGGATCTTGCTCCGTTTCCGCCTGCTCGAACGCCGAGTAAACGCGGCGGCGAATATCGGTGGCGTCCTCGATCGTTTTCAAGCCGGGGGCGAATTGCGCCCAATCGTCGCGGCCGAAGTAGCTATGCCGCGATCCAGCCGCCACGATCAGGTAATCGTAAGGTACGTCCCCTTGGGTGGTGTGGACGCGCTTCTGATCGAGATCGAAGCCGACCACTTCGGCGAGCATCACCTCGCAGTTCTTCTGCCGGCTGAAGATCCACCGCAGCGGCGCGGCGATGTTCGCCGGCGACAAGCCGCCCGTTGCCACCTGATAGAGCAACGGCTGAAACAAGTGGAAGTTACGTCGGTCGATCAGCACGACGTCGACCGCGGCGCGCTTCAGCGACTTCACCGTATTCAAGCCGGCAAACCCTCCCCCGACGACAACGACGCGGGGACGTGGCGTGGCGGCTGGGGCAGGCATGCGAAGTTACTCCGGGAGGGGCTTGTCTTTGGTTTCCGGCGCGAACGGTAGGATGGCGATGCCGAGCACGAAGATCGCGCACATCGTCATCGCGGCGTAGCGTTCTTTCAACGGCGTGGGGAACTGGCCGTATAGGTCGGTTGCCAACTTCGCTGAAAACAGGCTGCCGCCGGCCGCGGCGAATCGCCCAATATTGTAGCAAAACGAGGTTCCTGTGCTCCGCATGCGGCTGGGGAAGAGTTCCGGCAGATAGATGGCGAAGCCAGCGAAGGTGGCGAGGTGCGTGGCGCCCATCAACGGCATCATCCAGTAGGCGTCGAACGGCGTCTTCATTTGCCAGTAGGCATAGACGGTGACGATGAGCGCGGCCGTAAAGCCGAGCGCGAAGGCAGGACGACGGCCGAGCCACATAGCGACGCGCGTGAACGCCCACATGCCGCAGGCGGCGCCGATCATGTTGAACACATAAGCCCATGTAATCGCTTGATTGACGCTGGCCTTCACGTCAGCTTCGGAGAGGCCTTGCTCTTGGAAATGTTTGGTAAAGATGTAGCGCTGCACGTCGGGCGCGTATTCGCCAATCGCCCATAGACCGACGACGCCAGTTGAGGCGAGCACGGTGCCGACGAGGAGATTTCGCCGCCACTGCTTGTCGCCGAGCAGCGAGAAGTAGGGCGTCAAAATTCCATGACCGCCGAGGCGACCTTCAGCCTTCGCCTTGAGCCACGGCTCAGGCTCACGGAGGAATTTGGCAGTGAAGATAACAAGTACAGCCGGCAACGCGCCGACTAGGAACATCCAGCGCCATGACTCGCCGGCTTCGATGACTTTGTTCGTTTCGAGCGCATCGAACAGCGTTTTGAAGGCGCCCGCGGAGAGATTGCCAATGGTTGAGAGAACCTGCAGCATCCCCAGCGCGCCGGTACGAGCGCCATTGGGAACGGTTTCAGCGATGAGCGCCACGGCCAAACCAAAGACGCCGCCCACGCCGAGGCCGGTCATGAAGCGAAAGAAAGCGAAGCCGGCGAACGTCTGGCTGAAGTACGTGAAACCAGTGAAACCGGAATAGAGAAGCACCGTGACGGTGAGCATTCTCGCGCGGCCGTACTTGTCGCCAAGGGCGCCGAAGATCAGACCGCCGATACCCCAGCCGACGAGAAAGATGGCGGTGACGTCTTTGCCTTTAGCCTGGACGACGCCGGGATCGGTTCCATCGGGCATCAGGGCTGTGACCGCTGGAACGCGGGCCAGCGTAAACAGCCGCTGATCCAGACAGTCGAAGCACCAACACGCCGACGCGACGAGAAAGACGAACCAGTGGTACGGCGTCAGTTGGCGAAACCAGGCGACACGCGGTTCTTGCGTCATGATCGAGAAGACGACGCCGGTGGGCGCCGAGCCTAGTTGTGAATCTGTCGTTTCGCGCGGCGAATCGTTCGCGCGCGGCGCTATTCAGCGTGGTCGGCTCCCTGCTCGGGAAGCACCGCGGAGAAAATGAGATTCGCGAGGAAAAGCACCAACGCCATCCCCGCAGCAACCACGGCAGTCTTTGCTGCCGGGGTTGCGCCCGGTATGAACGAGAACAGTGCGATTTGTTGAGTGAGGAACGCGAACGGAGTTCCGAACATCCGGCCGCCGATATTGGCGGCAAAGCTTTCACCAGTACCCCGTAGGTGAACTGGATAGGCCTTCGGGAGGTAATTCCCCCAGAAGCTGAACTGTGCGACCGTGAAGAACCCAGCGATGAAGATGCCGAGGCCGAGCAGCGAGACGTTCACTTCATGGAAGCCGGGGAGCCAACTCATATCGAAGCTGAAGAATATCTTTTCCTCGCCGCGCGCGAAGGCCCAGAAAATAAGCGGCGTTAGGATCAGGCCAGGAACTAAGAAGATTCGCAGCAATGCCCGGCGACTAGCGATGTGGGCGACCAGCATCGCGAGCGCGAAGCGGCCGAAGAGTCCGCCCGTTTCTTGTGACTTCGTGTAGTTCGCGACGGTTTCGCCAACGACGCGTCCGCTGGCCACGGCCGCTGCTTTCTCATTCGGGGCTGCCTTGGCGGCGTTCGCGACTTTCTCTTTCACGAGGTTGATGCCCGGCACGATTTGCGGCATCTGTTGGATGGCGCCGAACGCCACGCCATAGCTGCACGCGAACATGATCGTGGTGACGATTGTCGTACGGCGCAGTTCGGGAGAGAAAAGTTCGCGAACACTGGGGCGACGGAGCGTGCCCGCGTCCTTCTTCTCTTTCCACTTCGGCGATTCGGGGAGGAACGGTCTGATAATGATCAGCGGAATGGCGGGGATCAGCCCGCTCATCAACGTGTAACGCCAGTCGGCGTGCTGATAGTTGGGGCCGATCGAGCCGAACAACGGCGTCAGGAATGAGGGCATCTGGATGGCAGGGAAGCCGGCCGAGTGTCGCACGATCAGGCCGTTGACGACCGCGATCAGCAAGCCGCCGATCGACGAGAAAGCTTGCGTGTAGCCGAGGACTTTCTCGCGCCGCACCGGGTCGTCGAACAATTCGGCCAACCAAGCGACCGCGGCGACGAACTCCACGCAAACGCCGATGAACGTCGTCGTCCGGAAAAACAGCAACATCCACAGGTTCGTCGAGAACCCGGCAAAGAACGCTGAGAAGGCGTAGAGCAAAATGCTCCAGGTGAGCACCCGGCGACGGCCGTACCGATCGGTCAGGTAACCGCCGAGCAAGCCGAAGATGCCGCCGCAAACCGCAGGAACGTAAAACAGCAACCCGAACCACTTCGTGAATTCGGGAGTGCCACGCGCGAATCCGCCAAGCTCCTGCAATGCCGGGCCGATGATCAGCGGCAGCATCAATAGTTCATAGATGTCGAACGCGAACCCAATCGCGGCGATAATGCACACCGTCCATAAAGCGAACGTCATGCGTTGAGACGATGCATCAGACATGGGCAGTCTCTGCGGGGCTGCCCTGTGCTGCGATGCGACGGGCGCGGCTTACACCTTCAGACTCGCCCCATGTTCCCTGAGCGCGCGCCGGCGGTCAAGCGGTGAAAGGACCGAATCGACTCGCCCGCGGACGTCGATCGGCTCCGTCGCCGGCCGCGATTTGCGCTTCTTCAAGTCGAACACGCGGCCGATCGGACCGAACATGATCGACGGCAGCATGATGAGCTCGGCAACAATGCCGGCCACGAGAATTGTCAACATCAGCCAGCCAAATCGCTGCGTCGGCGTGAACGAGCTCGTGGCGAACACGGAAAGCCCCAACCCGTTGATCAAGCCGGCTTGCAAGGTCGCGTTCGCCGAACGGCGGTACGAGCAGAGCGTCGCCTCGGCGCGATCGCCGAGGTTTTTGAGATCGTCCTTGTACCAGGCGAGGAAGTGAATCGTATCGTCCACGGCGACGCCGAGCGCGATACTCGCCGCCATCATCGAACCGATGTCGACCGGAATGCCAAGCCAACCCATGCCGCCGAAGACGACGAGCACCGGCAGCGTGTTCGGCACCATCACGACGGCGCCCGCGGCGAACCCGCGGCAGACGAACATCATCAGCGGGGTGATCGTCATAAACGACCACCAAGTACTGGAGATCAAGCTTTCGAGTAGCGCGTGCTGCGCTTTGTAAACGACTGGAATCACGCCGGTGAAGACGACGTCGACGCCCGCGGCGCCATGTTCGGCGCGCACGTCGTGCTCAACCGCTTTCGCCGCGGATTCGAACGAGGCGAGGATCGGAATCTCAGCGCTGCGTAGTCGCTCGTAATCGTGCGCGCCGTAGCCGCCGGTCAGGATGACTCCGTCGAACGGCGCGAGATTCTTCCGAATCTGCTCGTCGCTCAGCGCTTCCAAATTCACCGCCGCGCTCTGGGCCACGACGTTCTTGGTGTTGATGAATGCCACGACGTCGTCGGTGGCGCCTTTCGCTTCAGGAAGTCGTAACGCCACCACCTTCGCGCCGTTCGGCTGACCGTGGCGACGCTGTGAAAGGCCCTCAAGGGCATCGACGCTGGCAGTACGTGCGGTGAGCACCGGATTGACGGCGTTGCGCATTCTGGTGACGAGTTCACCGTGATTAATGTCATGGAACGCCGCGACGCGGACGCTAATGCGCCACAGTTCATCGCCGGCGCGCTCACCCGCGTCGGGGCCTTCGACTCTCAGGAAGCCCGACTCTTCGAGATCCTTGCGGGACGCAAGCAGCCGTTTGTTGACGACGCCGCGATAGGTGGCGGCGCCGACGCCGCTTTCATCGCCGCCGAGGTCAGGCGCGAACGTCGCGGCGCTCATCGTCGCACCGATCAGGTCGTCGCCATCTTTGCCGAGCTTACGCTCAATGCTCTTCTCGATGCGTTCGACCAGCTTCATCCGCTCGAAAAACGTGTGGCGGTTGACCTTCTGTCCCGGGGCTAGGTTGTCGGGAGCCGCTTCGAATTGCGTTTCGCGCGGGAATCGGACCACCAGTTCCATCGGCACGATGCGGCCGAGGTTGTTTTCGAACCAACGATAGTCGGCCAGCAAGCGGGCGTCGTCGCTGAAGAGTTTCAGCAGGTCGATCGACGTCGTAATGCGCGGCAATCCAGCGCACAGTACCACAATCGTGGCCATGCTCGCGCCGAGCACCAACGCATGATGCCGACGGATGAAATTGCCGAACCGCGTCCAACCGGCCGCGCCGAACTCCGGTTCGTCGTCATGCTTCTGAACGGCTTTGCCGGCTTGCATCGCCTTCAGTTCGGGCGGCGTCCACGGCCATTTCTTCATCGCGGCCGGCAACACCATGAACAGCACGATCAGCATCGTGAAGTTGCCGAGAGCCGAGAAGCCGCCGAATTTGGCGATCGGCAGAATATCGCTGGTAAGTAGCGAGGCGAGGCCGATGCCGCTCGTGACGGCACAGAGGATGGCCGGACGCCACGCATGCACGACGGCGTGCTCGATGGCATGGTCGAGGTTCCCCTGCTCCATGCAGGCTTGACGATAGTAGTTGATAATATGCACGGCGCCAGAAACGGCCAGCACGTAGATCAGCGCGGGCATCGACATCAAAATCGCATCCATGCGATGCCCCAGCAGCGGCACCATCGCTAGCGACACCGCGGCGGAAATAATGCCGCACATGAACACGAGCGCCGTCATCCAGACGTTGCGCAGCGACCAATAGGCGAGCGAAATGCCGAGCAACCCGGCCAAGCCGGCGAGTCGCAACAACGTCTTTTCGCCTTCGTCATCGATCGACACGTTGTCGATCGGCGGACCGCCCAACCGGATCGTCTCGCGATCGAGCCCGACTTTGTCGAGGGCTTGGTACAGCGGCGACGTCGGCCACTTCTTGAGGCCGAGGCCAGCTTTCGGTTTGCTTACCGAGTACTTCAAATTGGCTGACGCTTCAGGAGAAAGCGTCGCCATCACAACCGTTTGCTTTCCGTTGGCTCCAATGAGGCCGCCTGCCAGTCGTTCGGTCGCCTGCTTGCGGGTGAGACTCTGCGGGGGCGACATCAACTGCTTGAGAACACTGCGGGCGGTCGTGACCGTGGTGAACGCCTGCCCTCCCCCTGCCTTCTCCGGCAGCTTTACCTCGAGTAAGGCGTCGGCCAGTTTCTGAATCCGCGGATCGTCTTGAGTCCCGTCGTGGGCCTCGCCGAGTTCAGCGCCGTCCCAACTCACCAGAATGAACTGGTCGGCGGCGAAATGCTTGCGGAACCAGCGCAGCTCGACCGTCTCCGGATAGCTCTTCGGCAGCCAGTCAGAAACGTCGTTGCGATTGTTCGCAATCGCCTTGATCGCGCCGTAGCACGCCAAGGGCGTCAGCAAGACGGCGAGGATCAGAATCTGATTCTTATAGCGATCGAGAATCGAGGACTTGGCCATGTGTTGCAATTTTCGCAGGCGAGCCAAAAGACTCGCGCAAAGGGGGCGTCGTGCCCGCGACGGGCGGTTCGTCCAAAAACCAATTGGCCCATTCTGGCCGGATTGTAACGATGGCTCAAGATGAACCGCTATCGCGGGCGGGAGTGGTTCGCGACCGTTTTCTCCGGAGGCTTGGCTCCGCAAGCGGCGCAGAAACCAGCTCATTTCTCGGTGAAAACGCGTCACTTCGCTACTAAGTGCAACGGTGTGCGCCTCGTTACCGCCGACCGCGAGAAAGTTTGCTTTTTCCGGACGAGCGCCCACGTTGATTGAGAAGCTGCGACGATCAGATCAACCTTGACGGCGTTAGAGCAGCTCCATATTCTCCCGCCAACCGTGCAGCATTTACTCGTGCCGGCGATGATCGCCTGCCTGACTGCCGGGACTATTTAAGAGTGGAGATTCCTCCGATGGCTCAGCCGAAGAACACCGCCAAGAGCACCAAGCAACAACCGGCCGGAAAGGGCAAGCCCGCTGCGGCTCCCAAGAAGGGCAAGTAAGCTTCGTGCGGCGGTTCACGTTGCACTGTGCAACGTATATTGAACGCCTTGAGGGGCCGTGGACTTAGGTTCACGGCCCCTCTGTTTTTGCGCAGTCCTGCGCCTGCTGCGAACAGCCATCGCAGTCACGCGCTCTTGCTTTCGATTCTCGATCTCTCCAATGAGTCATCTGCGGTGATCAACGCGATGCTAAGAGAATCAATCCTCGCGGAACTCCGACCAATCGATCCCCAGCTTGCGCATCCGCGCGCGGAGCGTGTGAGGGTTGATCTCTAGCATGGCCGCCACGCCGCGGGGGCCTTCGATTCGTCCGCGGGCTCGCTTCAGGGCGGCGCGAATGTGCTGCCGCACGGCGTCGTCGAGCGTCCCGATCCCGCCGGTCGACTCGACCACGATCGGTTCGTGGAGTCTCAAGCTCGGCGCCGCTGCATGGTCGCCGTTGGGACGCCGATCCGAATCGACGCTGAAGCCAAGGGCAGCAGCCAATTCCAAAGTCTGCCCTTCGCCGAGAATAGCGGCTCGGTCGATGACCGCTCCTAGTTCACGAATATTGCCCGGCCAGGAGTACGATCGCAGCGCCTCGATGTCTTCCATCGTTGGCATCACCGGAGCGAGGCTGAAGCGAACTGCTGCGCGTTCAGCAAAGTGGGAGGCGAGTTCCGGGATGTCGCTCAGGCGTTCGCGCAACGGCGGCAGTAAGATGGGGAATACGGCGATGCGGTACCACAGATCTTCGCGGAACTTGCCTTGCCGCACCATCGCGGACAAATCGCGATGAGTCGCCGCGATCACGCGCACATCGACTCGAATCGGCTCGCGACCGCCGACGCGTTCGACGAACGAATCTTGCAGCACGCGTAGGAAGCGAACTTGTGCGTCGTGGGGGAGTTCGCCAATTTCGTCTAGGAAGAGCGTGCCGCCATCGGCGCGCTCGAACCATCCTTGACGAGTTTCCGACGCCCCGGTGAAGCTTCCTTTTTCGTGACCGAACAACTGCGAGTCCACGAGCTCCGGCGGAATGGCGCCGCAGTTGATGCGGATAAACGGCCCGTCGCGCCGATCGCCGCGGGTGTGAATCGCGCGGGCGACGACCTCCTTTCCAGTGCCAGTTTCGCCTAACAGCAGTACCGGCGCATCCGAAGAGCAAACAAGATCAACCCGCTTCATCACTGGGGCGAGGCCGCGCTTCTCCCCGACGATGTGGTCGTTGATTTCTTGCCGACCGAGCCGACGAAGCAACGATCTCCGATCGGCTTCGGCCGCTTCGCGCAGCGCGGCAAGCTCATGCAACCGCCGGTCGTTCTCGAGAGCGACGGCCAGAGGTTCTTGCAGCCAGGAAAGCATCTCCTCGTGGGCGAGCGTAAACCGTTCGCCGCGCTTGGCGGCAACGACGAGGGCGCCCATCGCTTCGCCCCGGCTAGCGAGCGGAGCGACGCGGACATCGTGAGCACCTCGCGGAATTGCCAGGACGTCGAGCGTCGCTTCCGGAGCGCCTCCCGGTACATAGGGGGCGCTCAATTTACCCAGCTTGATCCAGGCGAGGAGCTTCTTCATCTCCTCGGGGGTGCATTCCCGGCTTGCTGCCATCCCGGAGGGGGGATGATGGGGAGCGGCAGCGACCGAGGCGATGAGGCGGTGTTCGGGGACGATCCGCTCGACCGTCATGAAGTCGAGCGGGACGTGGGCGGCGAGGAGCTCGGCGATTCCGGCAATCGACTCGTTGATCTCGATGTGCTGGCATGCTTCGCGCCAGACAGCGAGCAGGATCTCTCGGAATCTTTCCATCGTGCGTCCATTGGGTTCCAGCAAATAAGCTGACATTCCATTATATCTCACGGATTTTTTCTGTCTTATATCACGGATCGCGGCTCGGCTTCCGTTTGTGTGGTTTTTGCAAGTTGTTTCTAAGCAATCACTTACGTCGTGGCACCTAGCTTGGCATTCAACCTGCATAAGCGGGGCCCCGTCTCTCTAAACGCAACCCAGGCGCCTATATGAAGTCACTCAAGAAATTCGCGACCTTCCTGATCCTCTCTGGCCTCACTGCAGGCTGGGCGGGTTGCGGTTCTTCGGGCGCATCGAGTTCAGACGGAGCGAAGGAACGGATCACGTTGCTGAACGTCTCCTACGACCCGACCCGCGAACTGTACGAAGAGGTCAACGCCGAATTCGAGAAGCAGTATGAAGAAAAGACCGGCACGCCAATCAAGGTCGAGCAGTCGCACGGCGGGGCCGGCAAACAAGCTCGCGCCGTGATCGACGGACTGAAGGCGGACGTGCTGACGCTCGCGATCGCCTACGACATCGATCAAGTCTCTGAATTGACGCAGCTCTTCCCGAAGGACTGGCAGAAGCGGCTCGACAACAACAGCTGCCCTTACACTTCGACGATTGTCTTCCTCGTCCGCTCAGGGAATCCGAAGCAGATCAAAGATTGGGACGACCTGGTGAAGGAGGGCGTCGAAGTCATCACACCCAACCCGAAGACCTCGGGCGGCGCCCGCTACAACTACCTCGGCGCCTGGGGCTACGCCCTCAAGAAGTTCGGGAACGACGAGCAAAAGGCCCGCGACTTCGTGAAGAAGTTGTACGAGAACGTGCCGGTGCTTGGGTCGGGAGCCCGCGATTCGACGACGACGTTCGTCCAGCGCGAGCAAGGCGACGTCCTCATCACTTGGGAAAACGAAGCTCTGCTCGCTCTCAAGGAACTTGGTCCCGAAAAGTTCGAGATCGTCGTCCCCTCAATCAGCATCCTGGCCGAACCGCCGGTGACCGTTGTGGACAAGAACGCTGCTGCCCACGGAGCGCAGGAAGCAGCCCAAGCCTACCTCGAGTACCTCTACTCCCCCGCTGGCCAAAAGTTGGCGGCCAAGCACTTCTACCGTCCAAGCCTCGAGCAACACGCCGATCCTGAAGACCTCAAGCGATTCCAGAAGGTTGAGTTGTTCGACGTCGACGACGTTTTTGGCGGCTGGTCTGAGGCTCAGGCCAAGCACTTTAATGACGGCGGTATTTTCGACGTCATCCAAGAAGAAATCGCGAGCAGCAAATAGCGCAGCGAACACTTGAGTCAGCGTCATGGGCGGTTCGGAGCCGCCAGGGAACGCGACTCGCCGAATAATTCAGCATCTCCCCCCATGTCTAACACATTCGCCAAACGACAAGTGATTCCCGGGTTCGGGATCACGATGGGCTACACGGTGACCTACCTGAGCCTGATCGTGTTGATCCCGCTTGCCGCACTCTTTATCAAATCTGCCGGCCTCGGCTGGGATGATTTCTGGAAGGCAGTCTGGAACCCGCGCGTCATCGCTTCTTACAAACTCACGTTCGGCGCCTCGCTGGTGGCGGCTATCATCAACGCCGTTTGCGGCTTCGTCGTCGCCTGGACGCTCGTTCGGTACAAGTTTCCCGGGAAGGCAATCATCGATGCGATGATCGACCTGCCCTTTGCATTGCCGACGGCCGTCTCGGGCATCGCGCTCACGGCAGTCTATTCCTCGCACGGTTGGTTTGGCCAATACCTGGAGCCGCTGGGTATTAAGGTCGCGTACACCCCGCTCGGCATCACGTTGGCGCTGGTGTTCATCGGCCTACCGTTCGTCGTTCGGACCCTGCAACCCGCACTTGCTGATCTGGAACGTGAGAGCGAGGAAGCCGCGGCCAGCCTAGGCGCCAACCGCTTCCAAACGTTCACGCGAGTGATCCTGCCGACGATCCTGCCCGCCTTGCTCACTGGCTTCGCGCTCTCGTTAGCTCGCGCGATCGGCGAGTACGGCTCGGTCGTCTTCATCTCCGGCAACATGCCGATGCGGACGGAGATCACCTCGTTGCTGATCATCTCGAAGCTGGAACAATACGACACGGCGGGCGCCGCCGCGATTTCGGTCGTCATGCTCATCGCGTCGTTCGGACTGCTGCTAGCCATCAACATGCTGCAGCATATCGCCGGTCGTCGCTACACGGCGGGGGCGTAACGATGAACGCACAAACGCTTCCCGTCACGCTTGAGTCGCCCGAATCGTGGCAAGTCGCCGGTCCGCAGCTCCGCAACGCGACCGATGAGTCGACGTGGGTCCGCTGGTTGCTAGTTGGTACGACGCTCACCTTCCTGGCGCTGGTATTGTTCGTGCCACTCGCCGCGATCTTTGCTGAAGCGCTCCGCAAGGGCTGGGGCGCCTACTTCGCCAGCTTCGAGAACGCCAATTTTTGGGCGGCCGTAAAGCTGACCACGATTGCCGCCGGAATCGCCGTCCCCGCGAACTTAGTGTTCGGCGTCGCGGCCGCTTGGGCGATCGCGAAATTCGACTTCCGCGGCAAAAGCTTGCTGATCACGCTGATCGATTTGCCGTTCGCCGTCTCACCGGTTGTTTCGGGTTTGATCTATGTGCTGTTGTTCGGCATGACAGGCTGGTTTGGGCCGTGGCTCGCCAGCCACAACATTCAAATCATCTTCGCTGTCCCCGGCATCGTGCTGGCGACGATCTTCGTCACGTTCCCGTTCGTAGCCCGCGAGTTGATCCCGCTAATGCAGGAGCAAGGGAGCGAAGAGGAGCAAGCGGCCATCTCACTGGGCGCCAACGGTTGGCAAACATTCTTCCGCGTGACGCTCCCGAACGTGAAGTGGGCCTTGCTTTACGGCGTCATCCTCAGCACGGCTCGTGCCGTGGGCGAGTTCGGCGCCGTGTCGGTCGTATCAGGACACATCCGCGGCAAGACCAATACGCTGCCGCTGCATATCGAGGTTCTTTACAACGAATACAACTTCGTCGCGGCGTTTGCCGTGGCGTCCGTTCTGACGCTTCTGGCTTTGGTGACGCTCGTGTTGAAGACGACGCTGGAATGGCGGATTCAACGCGATCTCGTCGAGGCCGCCAAGAGCGAGTAACGAGTGCCCTCTCTCGTGGAGAGGGCGATCGCGGGATTCGTGATGACAAGCTTAAAATCGCAGAACGCCGTCGCCGTACAAGCAGGGTCGTCCTTCGCGCCGCACTTCACTGCCGCCGAAGTCCTTCCCAACCTTCGCTTTCACCCTTCGCACAAATCCGAGCGCCAACAGGAGCAGGAATCAGCCGTCATGAGCATCGACGTTCAACACATCTCGAAAACGTTCGGAACCTTTCGGGCGCTTAACGACGTTAGCTTGAAAATTAACGACGGCGAACTGGTCGCATTGCTTGGTCCCTCGGGTTCCGGAAAGACGACGCTGCTTCGCATTATCGCTGGCCTCGAAGCTCCCGATCCGAACCCCGCCGCCTCGATTCGCTTCTACGATGAAGACGTCTCGCGTCGGCCGGTCGGCGAACGGCAAGTCGGCTTCGTGTTTCAGCACTACGCGTTGTTCCGCCACATGACTGTGTTCGAGAACGTTGCGTTCGGTCTGCGGGTGCGGCACAAATCGTCACGTCCGTCGAACGAAGAGATTCGCGACCGCGTCGAACGGCTGCTCTCGCTGGTGCAACTCGCGCAGTTCAGCAAGCGGTATCCGTCGCAGCTCTCGGGCGGCCAGCGTCAACGCGTCGCCCTCGCGCGAGCGCTCGCCGTCGAACCAAAAGTGCTGCTGCTCGACGAACCATTTGGCGCCCTCGACGCTCAGGTACGTAAGGGACTTCGCGCTTGGCTGCGTCGGCTGCACGAAGAGATCCACATCACCAGCGTCCTTGTCACGCACGATCAGGAAGAGGCGCTTGAAGTCGCCGACCGCGTCGTCGTGATGAATAACTCGAAGATCGAACAAGAGGGGACGCCTGACGAAGTCTTCCACAACGCGAAGACGCAGTTCGTCATGGAGTTCCTTGGCCAGGTCAACGTCTTCCATGGCCGCGTGCAGCGCGGCAAGGCGACGTTGGGCGATCTGACCGTCGACTACCCGAACTACAGCGACGACCGCGAACGTCCTGCCACCGTCTACATGCGGCCGCACGAGTTCGAGATCCGTCGCACGTCCAATGGCAAGCCGAGTTTCCCTGCTCGCATTGTTCGCATTCACTCTGCCGGCGCCGTCGCCCGCGTTTTCCTCGAGACGGAAGACGCATCAAGCGTGCTGGTAGAACTACCGCTCGAAGAATTCGCCAACCTGTCGTTGCAGGATGGCGAGAACGTTCACCTGTATCCCAAAAACGCCCGCGTCTTCGTACCGAGTGAAAACAAATGAGCCAGACGACCGGACTCCAATCTGCCGCTAATTATGCACGGAAGACCATTGCGATGAATCACTCGCCCCAAACTTCGCCAGCACCGGCTGCGAGCCGCATGCCGACCGACGACGAACTCCGCGAAGTCGCGGCGTCGCTGCGCGGGATGCGCTTCGGTTCCGTGACCATCGTCGTTCAAGACGGCGTGATCATCCAGATCGACAAGACGGAGAAACGCCGTCTCCGCAATCGCCGCGATACGCACGAGAATGGCCAATCGTAGGCGCACGCCCGTAGCGCCTGCTCGCCCGCGGAAGCAGGCGAGCATGATTGACTCGCTCACCGTTTAAGTGGAATGGCCTACTCGCTCCCCGAGAGGCGTTCCCAGCACTACATACTCCCCTACTCACTCCCACCGGATATACCGGAGGCTCGATGAGTTCGACGAAATTCCGTCATGCTCGCGCCTCCACAAAAATCTGTACTCAACGGCGATAACTACCGTTTCGCCCTTCGCGCCGCGTTGCTCGGCGGGATTGGCGTACTCGCGGGCAGCTCGTTGTCCAATTCACGTGCATCGATCGAGCAGACGCACTACGCGATCTCTGGCTCGATTTCCATCAACGGCGCTCCCGCCGAGGACGCCATCGTGTCGCTCCATCCTGTGGCCCCGCTGCGCTGGGCCTACGTCGCTCCGCGTTGTCGCGTGCGGAAAGACGGAACGTTTGAAATCAATACGACGCGAATCAAAGAGGGCGCCGATGCGAGCCTGTACGCACTGACGATTGAATCGCCGTGCGTTCCCGCTCGCTATCGCCGACCCGACGCATCGCCGCTGCTGCTACGCGTTGCCGACGGCCCTTACCAGTTGCCGCCGGTCGAAATCGGCGTCGGCGGTGATCGCCTGTAGATCGAACCTGGCAGCGTCGCGGCGGTAGCGACGGACTGCAATGTGTTGAAATATGAGAATTGAAACTGAAGGACCCACAGAAATGAATCTGGAGTGTTGCAAGACGAAGAGCGTCAGCCGCCCGGGAAGGCGGCATGACGTGGGATTGCTCAGTGCAGTGATCGCGGTGGTCGCGCTCGCCGGCTGCGGAGAGGCGAAACCGCAGCAAGTGCAGGTCTTCCCCGTGAAGGGAACGATCACGTTCAAGGGCGAACCCACCGTGGGCGCTACGATCGGACTTCACCCCAAGAATGCGCCGGTGGAGGCGTACCCTTCGCCACGAGCAAGCGTGGGGGTCGACGGATCGTTCAAAGTGAGCACTTATGCTGGCGGAGACGGAGCGCCGGAGGGCGATTACGCCCTGACTGTCATATGGTACAAGCCAGTGAAGAATGGCAACGACGTCACTTCGGGCCCGAACGTCATTCCTGTTAAGTACATGAAAGCTGAAACTACCGAACTCGAATTCAAAGTTACGGCTGGAGAGAACACGATCCCGCCCATTCAACTCTAGTCGCTAGTCGAATACGAACAAAATCACTATTCAGGGGAGGAAATTTATATGTCTCGCAAACGTCACGCATTTACGTTGGTGGAACTACTAGTCGTTATCGCGATTATCGGCGTGCTCGTCGCGCTGTTGCTGCCCGCGGTTCAGGCAGCTCGCGAAGCGGCGCGCCGCGCAGAATGCACGAACAAGATGAAGCAACTCGGCTTGGCTGTGCTGAACTACGCAGATGCAAAGAAGACGTTGCCCGTGAGCGCACGGCAGGTCGGGGCTACCACCGGCCCGCGCATTGCGGCGCTCACGCGGTTGCTGCCTTACTTAGAGCAGCCTGCCATGCTACAGCGGTTCGACCTCACGCAGAACTGGAGCGCTGCGATCAATCTCCCCGTCGTCAGCACGCCGCTCAGCGTTCTCTCCTGTGGTTCTGATCCAGAGGCGTTTGAGCGCCTCGACGGCGTTCCTGAAAACTCGCCGTGGTCGCCGACGACGTCGGCAAATACAGATTATTCTGCAACCGTTTGGGTCGATCGTCGTCTGGGGCCCGATGGTGGATTGACGCTTATCGACGTTACGGGGACTGTGACGAACGAAGGCAATTATCCGGGAATGCTTGAATACAACAACACGGCGGTGAAGTTGAAGGACGTCGTCGACGGTACCTCGAATACGATCATGTGGGCCGAATCGGCCGGACGTCCGTTCATCTATCGTCGCGGCATCCAGTTCACGGGCGACCTGACTACCGCTCGCGTAAATGGTAGCGGCTGGGCTCGTCCCGCGTCGGAATTGACAATTGATGGAGCAACAGCTGACGGCACGACCCACCTGGGCACTTGCGCCGTCAATTGCGCGAACGGTTTCGACGGTGCGACCGAATTTCCGTATAACACTGGATACTACATCACTTACGGAACGAGCGAAGTCTATTCCTTCCATCCTGGCATCGCCAATCACACGTTCGGCGACGGTTCAGTTCGGTCGATCAACGAAAATGTTGACATTCGCGACTATGCCAAACTGGTGACCCGCGCGGGCGAAGAAGTGAATCCGAATCTCTAAGACGTCAGCGAGATCAGCTGATTGCTTTGTCGCGATCGCTAAACGTGAAATCATGAAGGGCCGTAACGGCAGCAGAGGCAGCCAGTTCGTTCGTCCCGCATCGAGCCGCCTTCCCAGCATTGGGGAGGCGGCGTTTTTTATGGCTGCAATACGCCGTCGACCATGCCGATCACCCAGTTGGCGATTAGCGCTGCAATCAGAAAGCTTCCGAACCATGTCGGCCAACGACGCTCGGCGATATTGCCCTGCCGAAGCTGGCGAAGTCGTATGATGCGGTAAGGAATTTGGCTCGCCGTCGCGAAAAACATCAACCATCCGAGCCGATGGAAGCGAAACGATTCGGCGACTTCGCCGGACGCCAACGCAACGAAGCTGCGCGTCAGTCCGCAGCCGGGACACTCGATGCCGAGCAGCGCGCGGCTCCCGCACATCGGCGGCAGCGAGTCGAACGGAAGCCACGAGGCGCTAACCCGACCGCCGCCGTTAACTCGCAGCAGGAATGCCGCGCTGAGCACGCCGACGCTCAAGATGAGCATTGTCCAATGTCTGTCGAGTAGTTCAGCCCGGCGTCGTTGCAGTCGGCTGTTATCGTCCGCGCTATCGACGATGTTCGACGCAGAGATCGCATCGGGGGCCATCGGTCAACTCGCGACGAAAACTTGTTGGCACTTGCGGCAGCGAACGCGACGGCCCGCACTGTCCTGCCCCACTTGATAGGCTGCACCGCAATTAGGGCAGACAATCGAAACTGAATCATGCGCCGCTGGCGGTTGCGCCGGCGGGGCGGAATCACGCGGAGAGGGCGCAACGCTGCTCGCCGCGACCACCGTCGTTGGCGGCGGCGATGGGGGCGCGATTGGCTTCAGCGGAGCCGGTGGAGCGGCTGGAGCAGCAGTCTTCAGCGCTAGTCGTTGCGCCAGTGTGAGCGGCGGCGCTTCATTCGTGGTAGGCGTCGCTGCTGCTGCGGTCGCGGGCGTCGCCGATTTAGCCGCAGGAGCCGTCGTCAGGGCGGACGCTGCCGGCTGCTCATCCTCGACGAGCAAGCTAACGCGATCAAGCGGCAACCGCTCCTTGTTCTCCTCTACCCATCTGGCCGCTTCGCCGTTGAGCGGGCTCTTCACATTGTAACTCTGGTAGGCGAGCATCTCGCCGATGCGAGTGACGATCGATTGCAGCGACTCGCCGGCGCCCCAGTGATCGCCCACGCAGATCGCGTGCGGAGCGATGTTCGGATGGAAGACCGGCGTCAGCATCCGACATTGGGGCGGCGTCCGCGGATACGCGAGCGGGAGCGAGATTTCGACGATGTGACTCTGCACCGGTTGCGGTTCGCCGCCGACCATGCGGATGCTCTTGATTTGCATCTCAAGCTGATAGCGCTCAGGCGGATCGCCTTCCGCCTGAATCAATTTCAGTCGGGGGTGGCGGCGAACATAGTCGCACAGACGTTCGTGATCGGCCTTCAAGCGGCGCAGTCGCACGGCGCTCATTCTGCTGGTTCCTCGGTGACCTTTGAGTCGCGCGACTCCGTTTGATCCTGCGTGCCGGGCAACTCCTCCTTCGCGGGAACAGGAGTCGAATTGATGCGACGCAGGCCGAACTTATCGGGGATGAGTTCCAGCAGCGTCGGGAACGAGATTGCAAATCCTAGTCCCTCGGCGACGCGCTTGTCGCCGGTCATCGTATTGATGCCGATCAGTTTGCCATCGGCGTCGTACAGGCCGCCGCCGCTGTTGCCGGGATTGATCGGCGCCGTGCTCTGAAGAATGCGGAAATCAAATGCTCCTTGCGAGCGGCGGCGGATCTGCGAGATGCTGCCGGACGAGTGGGTCCACCCGAGTCCGTGCGGATTCCCCACCGCAAACACGGCGTCGCCAATGTGCGGCGTCTCGTCGCCGTTCCAGACGGCTTCGCGCACCTGATCGACGGCGCCAATGAGCGGCATCGCGATGATCGCCAAGTCAACGCCGTGCGGCGCCACCCACTCGACGCTCGCGGGCCCTAACGACTGCTCCACCGTCATCACATTTAGGTCTGCCATCTCAGCGACGTCGGGCGCCTCGACTTCAGCCGAAGGGTTTTCGCTGAAATCTTCGTCGATAACATGCCGGTTGGTGACGATGTAAGCGGAGCCGTCTTGAATTTTAAGAATCACGCCCGACCCTAGACCTTGACGTCCTAACCCAAAATTCGACTGGATCAGCACGTTGGCCCGCATCGCGCGGGAGATGCGATCGGGCAACTCATTGAGCGACTCTGGATCGATGGAAAATTCGCTCATCGCCACGACGCCGGTCGCGGAGCCGCCGTAGTACTTGTACAGTGCGAACGACCAGCCAACGACGTCGAGCATGCCGATGAAAATGGCGGCGACGGCCAGGGGCATCCCCTTGCGATTGGAGGCGTGAGCGACCAGCGCGATGCAAGCGACGACGATGGCGGCGAGCCCCGTCACGAGTCCGAACAACGGAATCCCCGCGATCGCTATGCCGAAGGCCCAGAGCGCGATCCGATTCCAGCGCGGCGGCGGTTCGGGCGCCGGCTCGTAGGTACGATGCTGCACTGGCGGCGGCAACGGCGTCGCGGCCGCGAGGTCGGCATGAGAGATGGCGATCGTTTCGATGGGCCGCGGTTTGGCGAACGTGCCGGAGCGGGCGCATTGGTACGACCCGCATCCTCCGCCAGCCTGCCAGCACGCTTCGTGATGGACGGCGCCGCAGCTCGTGCAGAGCGCCGTCGAATCGTGGAGCTGCAGCTCTCGGCTGCAGTGCGCGCAAAGAGCTCCCGCTTCTCGTTCGCCTGCTGTTAAAAGTTTTGGATTTGCTTCGCTCACACGAATGTCCTGAATCGTATCACGTCAGCCATGCGGCAGATTTCACGGCAGCAGAGCGATCACTATGAACAATAACGAATAAACGCACGACAGGCCGAGCGCCGTCCATCCCATGATCTTATACAGCGGGCCGCACTTCGCGAGTTCCTTCCGCCGCGGCAGCAGATAAATCAACGAAATCAGCAGAATGAGCGGCGCCAACACGCCAAATAACGCTACGACGAACAGAGCAGTGACGCTCTGCTGAACCTTTTTCAAATTTTCGCCATCGACCATCTGCAGGTGCAAATCCGTCAATGACATCGGATCAACGGTATCGAACTCCGTCTGGCAGTAACGGCAGCGCAACGCGATCGCTTTGATCGTTTCGCCGCAGACCGGGCAGCGTTTCGTATCGCCCCAGGCGGTCAAGGGAGCCTGAGTCGTATGTTCCGACTTATCAATCGCCGGCGCTTGCTTGCAAGCAAACGTGCCGCAACCGCCCACCTCCCCCCAGCACTCTTGGTGATGAACGATCTGACAACTCGGGCAAGTGACGCACTTTTCCGTGGCGCCGATCGCCGTCTGGCAAATCGGGCAAACAATTTCATGCGTCGCGTCGAGCGTTGTTGCCGTCAGCGTCACCGCGTCGGCGGTTAACGCTAGCGGCGTTTTGCACTGCGGGCAGCGAAAGGCGCGCTCGCCCGAGCCGGCCGGCACTCGGATTTTCGCACCACACTCGCACTGAACGCTCGACGCTTCCATCGATGTGCTCTCTTAATTCGCTTGGGTCCAGGCGGCTTAGCGAGCCATCGATTCGATGATGACTCGAAGCGCTCCGAACAGAAACTGCACCGCGATGGAGACTAGGAACATTTTCTTTCCCTTGGGCTTACCTTGGATCATCCAGACGATGCCGATGATGCAGCCAATGCCAGAGCAGAGAATCGCCAGGATCCATTCGCCCGCCGTAAGGTCGGAGTCGCCGTCGGCCGCTGCCCGGGCCTTCTTTTCCTTCTTCCTTAACGCGGGATCGAATGTCTCCCCGCAGTAGCGACACTTTACCGCGTCGCGCATGATCATCTCGCCGCAGGCGGGGCAAGGTTTACGATCATTGGCTTCCGGCACGACTGGCCCGCTGGAGAGCTCGTCGTCGGTGAACGCCCCCAAAGGGTTAGGCTCCGCCTCAAGCTCGTATCCCCCGTCGGCCGGCGCGGGGGGCATGGGGATTTCGATGACGCCGCCGCACTTGGGGCATTTGGCCCGTTTGCCGGCGGAAGAATCGGCGGTCTTAAGCGTTGTTTGACACCCGGGGCAAGTAACTTGGATTGGCACGGCAATGCTCTCCGACGCTGAAGAAGTATGAATGAGTTATCGAAAGGCGGAGCGGGATGTCGTCCCTCATGCCCCGCAGGATTGTGCATCAACGCTGCTTGGACGATTCCTTCACCGAGAATTCAAGAACCGTCTTTCCCAGAACGATTTGGTCGCCGTCGCTCAAGGTCGTGCGACTGATTGCGACGCCGTTCACATAGGTTCCATCGGGGGTTTGGCAGTCTTCAATCTCGAACCGACCACCGCGATTCGTGATGATGGCGTGCCGCGGTTCGATCGCATCATCCTTGAACAAGTAGATATCGGCCTTCGGCGAACTCCCCAGGACGGTCGTGTCTTTGAACATAATGAACTGCTTGCCTGCGAGCGGACCCTTGCGCATGAGGAGCCAGGCCGTCTTCGTCCAACCCTCGACTAGTCCGACGAACAACCCGACGAACAGCCCGATGACCGAGAAGCCGACCGCGCGGCTAATTGCGGCGTTGCCATCTTCGGTGAGAAATAGCAGATAGATTGGATCAAACAGCAAACCGCCGACTAGCCCCCCGAGCACAGCGCCGACGACGCCGTTGATGATCACCTTCTTTTCTTTCAAGGCGATCCCTTGGCCGACGCCGGCGGGGATGCTGGCGACGCTCCAGGCCGAAGCGCGGCCCATCATTAAGATCAGCAACCCGATGCCAGTGGGCATGTTGTCTTCCGTCACTTCCGGAGAAACGTTGACGGCGATGGCGCTCATAATCGCAAACACAATTTCGGATGGAAGAAACGCGAGTAGCCCGCCGACGAAGCCGATCCCCAATCCCATCGAGCCGCACAAAGTCGCTCGGCGAAGGTTGCGGCACATGATCCCTTCCGCAGCGCCCAAGAACAAACCGATCCCAGCCGTCACGATCGGAAAAAAGAGGACGTCAATCGGATCCAAGTTCTCAGGATCTCGAATGGCGTCGTCGTACCACGGCTCGATACAAGCCCACGCGGCAAATCCGCCAAGCGCCGAGGCAATGGCCAGGTAAAACCAGTTAGCGTAGATCACTCGAATCAGCCAAGGCTGACGGCCAATCTCGCCGACGTCGCGTTGCAGATATTTCTGCATTTCGACGTAGTCGTTGATCTCAGGGCGTTGGAGATCGGCAGAGGTGATGCGAATGGGGTCGGACATGGCGACGTATAAAAGAGGATATGGCTTGCGGCGCTGAATGCAGACTCAGGCGGCGATCAGGGCGACTTCGTCTCGGCGCCAGAAGCGGGGGCAGGAGTGTTTTTCGATGGCGATTCCGCCGCAGGAGCTGGGGTAGCAACCGGAGCAGTAGCTTCTTTCTTTGGAGCGGGAACCGCAGGGGCCGTACCTCCAGCGCCGCTAGCCGTCGGATTTTTTCCCGTTGCATCCTGCGGAGGCCGCGCCTCGACTAAGGCTTGATGCTGTTGCTGAATGAGCCGAAGAGCAGTCGCTTTTTCGTCGTCAGTCAACGTGTATCGCTCTTCCACGCGCTCCAGCATCTTTTCCGTGAACATCAGACTGTCGTTAAGGCTTTTCAGTTGCTTCGCCGCAACTACCGCTTCCTCTTCGGAGAGTTTATCCGTCGGTTGAGGTAGCTTCTGGGCGGCGAGGGCGATTGACTGAGCGTTCTTCCGCAAGAGCGTTAAATCATTTTCTAGGCCGATGTTCATGACCTTGTTAACGCTGTAGTGGGAGAGCAGCCCCTCCATCAGCGTTTGTTGTTCCGAGCGATCGCGCGTACTGGCAAGCAGATAGCCCAGCAGGAATACGCCAATCCATCCGAGCATTGTCGTCGCCGTGCCCAGCGACGGCTGGCTGCCGCTTGAAGGAAAAACTGCCGTCGAAGCTTCGCCGTACGCGACTGCCCCTCGACTTGCGGGTGCGCCTTGCTCTCGCGCCACGTTCCGCTGGCTCGCTTCTACCGTGCAAACCTCTGATCCAATCCAGTAGTGCGCGAGCGGAGTCGGCTTGCCCTTCTGCCAGGCGAAGACTCCTTCCAGATCCCGCACGGGGTCGACGACGTAGGCAACCTGCCCTGCCCCGGAAAAGAAATGTTCGTGAATGAAACAGTCGCGGTCGGAAAGAAAGATGCCAAAGTCGGGATGCGAATGGTACCACCCGACGATCCGCTTGTCGGCATACTTCGAGTCCATTTCCTGATTGATCTGCGCCCACGATTCGTGCGTGAAAGTGACCTCAGCAACCTTGCTTGAAGCGTTGTCGCAGCGAATAAAGTTGCTTACCTGGGCGAACGGGCCTAGCTCGTCGCGTCCCCACACCCCGACCAACACGCCGCAGATCTCGACCGACGTATCTTCCTTCGCGTGAGCGTTGACGCCGCGGTGGACTTCGGGCGCCAAGTAAAATCGGAACGGCGCGTGGTAATCGACGGGGAAACGGATCTCCGCTAGCCCTTCGCTCGCCAGATTGCTTACGTCGGTGGTGCTCACATCGATTCCTTGTCGTTTGATAGCGAACGAAGAACGTCGCGCTGATCTCCAGCTAACTCGTAGTAAACGAATCGATCGCCGGCTCTCGCTCCGAGAATATCCCACGCCGGGACGCCGAGCTCTGCCAACGTTCGGTCCGCCAGCGGCGAGTCCGCTGCGAGCGAGTGGTACATACCAGGCGCCCGCGGGGCGCCGCACTTGGGGCAGACGGCGGCGCGCTCCGTCACTTTGCCGAGCGACGCGAGGTGCGGCGTCGTTTCTTGGCACGCTTGGCAGGTGAGCGTCGCCAGCAAATCGTGGTTGAATTCCAGCACTGCGTCGGCGTCCAAATCCTGCTGCGCTCGTTCTAAGACTTCACGCGGAGTTGTGCGATCAACGCTCCAGGGCCTCGCCGTCACTGGCTCCAACGCTTCGTGGCTTGGGCAATCATCGAGCCGCGTGTAATTCACGACATAGCTTTGGTGATACGTCCCATCGAAGACGAACCCCTGACCGGATAGCGTTTCCAAGCCATGCAGTAGCTTCACCGCTTCCTGGACCTGAATGCCGGCGATCACCGACGACGTGGTCGGCGTCGTCGGCGTCTTCCCCTGCTCCATTTCGTTACGCGTCAGCAGTGCGCAGCTTCGCCGCGCTTCGAGCATCTTCCAATCGACCTCGCTCATCGTGCACTCGTAGCATGGCCCGATCGCAGGGTCGAAAACGCGGGCGACGCCGTCGAGTCGCTCGATGGCGCCGTCGATCCAAGGCTTGCCGACCCTTGCCGCAGCGCGGTTAATAGCGACGCGAGCTTCGCGATTGTCGAGGCCGCCGAGAATCACGTCGGCCCAGCGGTACGGCCCCAAGCCCAAATCATAGACGACGTTCGCATACAGCGGCTCGATCCGCAACTGCGGGTAGATTTCCTTCGCTCGCTCCGCGGCGGCGTCGGCCTTCCGGCGGCCGCAGTCGCTTTCCCGGTATAGCACCGACCGCGAAAGATTGCTGTGCTCAATTTGGTCGAAGTCGACCACCAGGATCTGCCCGACGCCGAGCAGCGCGAGATTTTTGATGATTTCGTTGCCGAGGGCTCCGGCGCCGATGACAAGCGCCTTCGCTGAGGCCAGCCGCGACTGATCCCACCAACCGATGAGTTCGAAACGCGAGAAGCGACCGTCGCGTTGATTCGGATCGATGTGGAGGATGTCGCTCATTGCCAGCGCCGCGTGCGAAGTTAAGTAGTTTCAGCCACTACGATGGAGATCACCACAAACATCCAGCAAAGCGTCATCAATCCGCCGGCGATGATCCCGAACCAGGCTCGCCCGCGGCCATGCAACAGCGGGTCGCTGTTGATGCGACCCAACGCGACGACCCCGCAGGCCACCGCTGCCACCCCAAAAGCGATTCCCACCAATGGAAAAAATGCCAGCAGTCCCAAGTAGCCTGCAGCTATGGCCGAGGTTGGACGGCCGACTGGCAACAGCATGCGATCGACCGTCGTGACGGAAGAATTAGCCGCTGCAAGTTGCTTGTCGAGATACGAACGGCAGTGGCGACATTTCTTCGCCACGGCCAAGATCGCTTCGCCGCAAAACGGGCAGGCTTTAGTCTCTTCGAGAGCGGGCATAGGCGAATGGATTACCGGACTCCTGCCGTAATCTCTGGTTGCAGTCGCAAGATATCACCTTCCTTCACGTTGGCCGATTGCAACGTGTCGGAATCGAGCAGTTGTCGCCCAGAACTCTTGTGATGGAACTTGTAGCTCATCATCTGTCCGTCGGGACTGTGCCGCGGCAGGTTCATTCGTTCGATGAGCACGGCGATCAGGCGGTTCACTTCGGCGTCGGTCGGAACCTCCACCAGCTGCCGTTTGTTGCCGGTGGCGTCCCAAACTTCGATCTTGATCTCATTCATTGCGGGCAATCGGCCATGGCCGAGACATGGAGAGGAATTTTGCGTCTGCACTATAGCCACCTTTTGCTCCAATACCTAGAGAAATTGGCGGATCTGGCAAGGCAATTGGCTACCTTCTGCTCGAAGACCTCGCGGGTGCGCAAACGACGGGTAGCTCGGCGGAATCCCGGTTGACTCGGTCGCTGTGCGATGGACGCCGTGCGATAGCCCTCTGAGCCGATCGCACGTTGCTTCCCCTGGCAGCCGTCCGTTAGCATAGAAGCCAGCGGAGACGGACTCAAAAAATGATGCGTACCGGAATCAACCGAAGCGACTATGGCGAACATTCCTCCCGATGCTGAGAAACCCAGCGGCACGCGCGAGGTGGAGAGCGTGGCGGCAGCCCCCGAGCGGCCGCACCGCCGATGGAAACGACGTATGGCTGGTTGGATGCTCATCCTGATTCTCGGTTGGCTCGGCGGAGCGTACCTGTTGCTTCCGCTGATCTGGAAGATCAAAGAATCGCGCCATCCTGCACTTAATGATCTCCCAGACGTCACCCGTGCTGCCGATAACATCCCGGGTGATCCGCTGAATGTCAGCCTGATCGGCTCGGAAAACGATCTCATCAAGGGAATGGCGGCAGCCAAGTGGCTGGAAGCGAAGGCGCTATCGCTGCGGAGCGATCTCAAAATCGCCGAAGCGACCGTCTTCAAACGTCCCGACGACCAGGCGCCGGTGAGCAGCCTTTACCTGTTTGGTCGCAAGGAAGACTTGGCGTTTGAGAAGCAGGTTGGCGACGACCCGCGCCAGCGGCACCATGTGCGGTTCTGGAAAACTGACAAAATCGACCCCGACGGCCAGCCAGTTTGGATTGGCTCAGCCGCCTTCGACAAGGGCGTCGGCCTCAGCCACCGCACGGGGCAGATCACGCACCATATCGACGGGAACGTCGACCAGGAACGCGACGCCCTCTTTGTCGACCTGAACGAGGCAGGCGTACTGAGCGACGAGTACATCGTGCAGCACTTCCACAAGACGCTCGAAGGAAAGAACGGCGGGGGCGACGAATGGCATACCGACGGCGACCTGTACGTCGGGGTGTTGATCGCGGAGTAGCCGCTGCGGTTTTGCCGCCGGCGAATGCAAGCGGAGCGGCTTGAGACTGTTCTGGCGGCGGTTTACGCTGGAATGAGGCTCGCTTTTCTCGCTTCTCATAGGTACCGCCGCGTTGATGTCGGTGGCTGTCGATGCACCGCCGGTTGTTGTTCGTGGCTCTGCTGCTGTGCGCACCTGGCGTGGCGGAAGAGTGCTTCGTTGGCCGACAAGCCGCCGCCGACGATTTTGCCGTGCAACTGGGGCGCGACGGCCGGTTGCAGTATCGAGCGGATGAACTCGGTAATCGCATTCCCGATTTTTCGACCTGCGGCTACGCCGGCGGCAATCGCGATGTTCCCGACGTGCCGGCCGTCGCCGTGGTGCACCCTGGAGAGGGCGACGACGGAGCGCGCCTGCAAGCGGCGCTCGATCAAGCGGCGGCGCTGCCGCTCAGCGAGAATGGCTTCCGCGGCGCTGTTCAGCTCGCGCCAGGTGAGTTTCAAGTCGCCGGCCAACTCATGCTGAACGCTTCGGGCGTCGTGCTCCGCGGCGCGGGGGCGACGGCAGAGGGAACGATGATCGTGGCCAGAGGCAGTGACCGGCGGTCGCTCATTCGCGTCGCCGGCGTCGACGATCGCACTCAGCCGACCGCAGCAAGCCTTCGTCGGGTCGTCGACGACTATGCTCCCGTCGGCGGTGTGACGGTGACGCTCGATTCGGCCGCCGGCCTCAAAGTCGGCGATGCGATCGTCGTGCGTCGTCCCAGCTCCGCTGAGTGGGTCGAGCAACTTGGCGCGGATGCGTTCGGCGTCGGCTGGCGTCCAGGTTCGCGCGACATCGCTTGGGAGCGAACCATCGCTGCCGTCGATGGCAATCGTGTGACGCTCGATGCACCGATCACGACCGCGATCGAAGCCAAACTTGGCGGCGCAACGGTGGAGCCGCTCCACTGGCCTGGCCGCATTACGAACGTCGGCATCGAAGATCTCGTGCTTGCCTCCACGTTCGACAAAAACCATCCAGCCGACGAAGAGCATGCTTGGCATGCCGTTACCGTCGAGAATGTCGTTGACGCCTGGCTGCGGCGGGTCAAGTGCCGACACTTCGCTGGCGGCGCGGTCGCCGTGTGGGAGACCGGCGTCCGCATCACAATCGAAGATTGCCTGTCGCTCGCGCCAGTCTCCGAACTCGGCGGCCGCCGCCGCATGGCGTTCTTCACGCAGGGGCAGCAGACGCTCTTCCTCCGCTGCTGGAGCGCGGAGGGCATTCACGATTTCGCGACCGGCCACTGTTCAGCCGGGCCGAACGCTTTTGTGAACTGCTTCGCCGCGCGAACGCACGGCGACAGCGGCCCGCTCGAGAGTTGGACCTCGGGGCTGCTATTCGACAACGTCCGTATCGATGGCGGCTGCATTGCTTTCGAGAATCGCTGGGCCGCGCCGGCCGGCTGCGGTTGGGCTGCGGCGAATTGCGTGGCGTGGCAGTGCCAAGCGGCGCAAGTCCGTTGTTTCAAACCTCCCGGCGCGAACAACTGGACGATCGGCGTGTGGGCCAACGTCGTCGGCGATGGCGTGATCGAGGGAATCGGTGACTTTGTCCAGCCGCTCAGTCTATTCCAAGCCCAACTCCGCGAACGCCGCGGCGACGCGGCCGCGCGTCGGATCGATCCGCTCTTGCTCGATCCAATCGGTTCGACGAATCCAACGATCGCTCAAGCCAAAGATTTTACGAGGCAATCCGCCGAGCCGCCGAAGCAATTGATTGATGTGATTCGCGAGCGTATGGAGGCCGCGGTGAAGAGCGGGCTGATTCAACAAAGTCTCATGAAAGAAACTGCGCCGTCTCGTTCCCCCATCGAGAGCGTCGACCAGCAAACGCAAACCAAGCCGCTCCGCGTGCGAAACGGTTGGCTCATGATCGGCAATCGGGTCGCCGCCGGCCGCACGCTAACGCCCAAGTGGTGGGCCGGCAATATTCGCCCCGCCGAGGCGCCCGCCTTCGGGCCGGCCATCACCCGATTCGTCCCCGGCCGCGTCGGCAATGGCTTCACTGATGATCTCCCCGCGCTGGCGACCCGCATGGGCGCCGACGGCACGGTCGCCTACGACCATCACTACGGCCTCTGGTACGACCGTCGCCGCGACGAGCATACGCATGTGCGACAAGTGAATGGCGAGGTCGAAACGCCGTTCTACGAACAGCCCTTCGCTCGCAGCGGCGAGGGCGCCGCTTGGGATGGGCTGAGTCGCTACGATCTCACGCAATTTAACCCCTGGTATTGGAATCGACTGCGCGACTTCGCCAAGGAGTGCGACGACAACGGTCTCGTGTTGCTCCATCAAAACTATTTTCAGCACAATATTATCGAGGCAGGCGCGCACTGGGCCGACTGCCCTTGGCGGCCGGCGAATAACGCCGATGGCCTTCTCTCCTTCCCCGAACCGCCCCCCTACGTTGGCGACAAACGCATCTTTCTCGCGGAGGCGTTTTACGACGTCACGAATCCACAGCTGCGCGAACTCCATCGCGGCTACATTCGCCAATGTCTCGATAATTTTGCCCACCGCACGAACGTCATCCAACTCACCAGCGGCGAGTTCTCCGGGCCGCTTCATTTCGTCGAATTCTGGATCGACGTCATCAGCGAATGGGAACGCGAGACAGGTCGCGACGTGCTAGTGGCCCTGAGCGCGCCAAAAAATGTGCAGGACGCGATCTTGGCCGATCCAGTGCGCTGCAAGGCAGTCGACGTGATCGACATGCGCTACTGGGCTTACACGGCCGACGATGGGCTGTACGCCCCCGCTGGCGGCGAGAACCTGGCGCCCCGCCAACACTTGCGACAGACCAAACTCAAACCTGGCGGCGCCGCGGCGATTGTGCGAGCGGTGCGCGAGTATCGCGAGCGCTATCCAGAAAAAGCGATCACTTACTACGCCGACCAGAATTGCCCCAGCGTTCACGACGGCTGGGCGACGCTCATCGGCGGCGGTTCGCTGGCCGACGTACCGCGACTCCCCGCGGGACTCGCCGAGGCGTTGCCTGAGATGACGCCTGACGCCAAGCTTAAGTTGAGCTCGAACCAGTGGGCGCTCTCACAATCGGGCCGCTCTTACTTGATCTACACTGCCACAGCGAATGAACCACTTAACTTGAAACTGCCAAAGGGCAACGCATCGTACGAAGTCCGCTGGATCAATGCGACGACTGGCGCCATCGCTGAAGGCTCAGACATTCACGGCGGCGCGGCAACTTCGCTGCAGCCGCAAGAAAAGATCGCGTGGATCAGACGGCGGAAGTGATCTTGCGTGCGCGGCTCGCTTACACAGCGCATCATCAGTGTCGCGGCAGCCACACGCTCATCTCGGACGCTCCGCGATTCGCCCACGCGTAGTACGGAATCAGCCGCAGCTGAACTGACCGACTCGCATCGTCGCGCACCGATGGCCGATAGAGCCGCCCCTTCCAATCGCCGCCAGAGCGGACTGTCGCCGTCGTCTCCACAACCGTCACCCCGCCAAGCAGTTGGTCGTCATGCTTAGCGTTTAGCGGCACATCGGCATCGATAACGATTTCATGAACGCGAACGCCGGCAGGCAAGTCGGGCGATTCCAGGCAGTAGACAATCGGCCCGCGCTGTACTGCCAATTGGTTACGAGTTTCCTCCACTTGCGGATGGGCTTCGATCAACCGCGGCGACATCGGCAGTGTGAGCGTCACCCGATCACCTCGCGTCCAGGCACGCTCGATAGTGAAGTACTCACCAGCCACAGCTTTCTCCGACAGCTCCTCGCCGTCGAGACGTACCATCGCACCTTCGCACCAAGCAGGGATGCGCAGCTTCAGTGCGAGCGGCTCCTCGCGACACTCTTCAATGCTAAAATCAATCCGCCCGCCCCACGGGTAGTCGGTCTGCTGCGACATCGCGAACGGCTGGCCGCCGAGCTCCGTCTCGATGCGATTGCCGCCGTACAGATTCACCCACAGCTCGCTCTCGGTGCGGCTATAAGCCATCCCGCCGATTTCCGCCAACGTTCGCAGCACGTTCGGCGGGCAGCAAAACGACGTCACGAATGGCACGCGCGTCCGCGACCAGCGGAGCGGCGTCGGCTGCGGTTCGACGTTCCGCAGCGGATTCACATAGAAAAAATCATCGCCGTCGAGACTCGTGCCCGCGAGGATCGCGTTGTAAAGCGAGAGCTCGATAACGTCGATGTACTTCACCTCGCCGGTCGCCAGGAACATCCGCCAGTTCCACAGCACATTGCCAATCGCGGCGCATGTTTCATTATGGGCCGTCGCGTTGGGAAGCTGATAATTGCGGCCGTAGGCCTGATGAACGCGAGTGAGTTGCTCCTGCTGCTCACTCCCATCGGGCGACGCGCCATCGTACAGAGCCCCGCAGCCGCCTGTGATGTAAAGCTTTTGCTCGACGACGTTGTGCCAAATCGCATTCAGCGGTTTCAGCAACTTCTCGTCGCCCGTTTCCAGATAAAGATCCGCGGCGCCGGCATAAAGATAGTTCGCCCGCACGGCATGGCCGGCCGCTTCGCGCTGCTCGACGAACGGAATACGATCCTGGTTGTCGTCGCCGCCGATCGGCTGGCCCGACTCGCTCACGCCAAGGTTGCGCATGCCGAGAAATGTCTGCGCGAGCGTCATGTATCGCTTGTCGCCCGTCGTGCGGTACAGCTCGATCGCCCCCATGTAGTGCGACGGGCAAACCGAGTTTCGCGCCAATTCCGGCGTCGGCGCTGCGAAGGTGCGGCAAAGAAAGTCGGCCGTCCTCCGCGCCACTTCTAGAAACCGGTCATCCCCAGTGACGCGGTGGTGGAGGCACGCTGCCGTGAGCAGGTGCCCCATGTTGTACATCTCAAAATTGTGCCGGTCCGCAAACGGCTGCAACGACTCGTCGCCGTTGCGATGCGCGATGAGCACTGGCGTATGGAGATACCCGTCATCCCGTTGAGCCTTCGCGATCACTGGAATCGACTCGTCGAGAATCGCCGCGAGCTGCGGATCGCGCGTCACCGCGTAGACCGTCGTCACCGCTTCCAGAAACTTGTAGAAATCGCCGTCGTTCCAGGGGGCGCCGTGATACGCCCCTTCGGCGTCGCCCGCGGCGATCTTAAAGTGCCCCAAGAATGGCTTGTACTCGCCGTCGCGCATCAACTCCCACATCGCGGGAATCGAACGCTCGCGCAGCGTAGCAAAGCGCTCAGCCCAAAACCCCTCGGTCCACGCGACGTCGGCGAGTGGAATCGACTGTAGTTTTGTGTGCGGACTTCGCCGCGTATCGACGACCTCGCTCGCTCTGGCTTGGATAGCGAGAAGGAGCACTGCCGCGAGAGTCCAGACGGGTACGGCGTTGAGACATGTTACATCTCTCGCAAAGGCGCAGAGGCGCAAAGGAATCGCAAAGGAAGAGATTCTTTGCGCTGTCGTTGCGCCTTCGCGACTTTGCGAGAATATTGCACGCATAGTTACCGAAAAATTCATCGAGCGGAGACGACTTTCGTGATTCGCAGCGCCTGCCAAGGCTTCCCCGGCAGCGGCACGCTCCGACCATCTTGATCAACGAAGACATACTCCGACTCGCGCCGCACGACGAACGGCTCGTCGATCGGCGTCACCGCTATGTTCCAAGTGTCGAGCACCTCCACCCGAAACGTGTCGCCATCCTTCAGCTCATAACGCGGCAGGAAAAACTTCCATTCGCGGGGAGTCTCTTTGCCGAAGTAGACGAGGTAGTACTCGCCCGGTTGGCCGACGATGTTCGGGTACTGCCACTTATCGATCGGCTCCAGCCCCAGTTTTGTCGCTGTGCTGAGGATCTCGGCGAGGAACTTGATCCGCGCCGGGCTTTCGCCTTTGAGCGTTCCCCCCTTCGCCCACCAGAGGACGTCGTCGTCAGCGAGGTAACATTCGCCGTGCCCGGGATACGTGCCGGCGACGATGCACTCCCAGCAGCGGTGAACCATTTCCTCTGCCGAGAGATTTCCCCAGCGGCTGGGTATGTCCCCCTCGTACTTGATTTCGTCGAACAAAATTGGCTTGCGATACGCATCGCGATACAGCACCGCCCGGCCCGCTTCCTCAGCCGCGGACCCGTTTTGAATGCTTGCATGCGTGAGCCGCGGGTTCGTGTGGTTGTAGAGCACACGGCCGTTGTGGAGCGACGTCAGCCGATCGTACGGGTCGGTTCGATCGACCACCTCGATCATCCGATCCCAGTCGCTCTCTTGCTTCTCCAACATGAAGTCGTACTCGTTGGCGAGCGACCACCAGACGTTGCGATACGCCGCAAGCCGGGCGACCAAGTACCGCAGATAGCGATCATCAGCCTCGTCGGACATCCGATCAAACCCCCAATGCCCTTCGTCGTATGGGTGCAGCAGAATGACGTCGGCCTCGATGCCGAGCTTTTGCAAATCGACGATCCGCCGTTCCAGGTGCTGGAAGAACGCTGGATTGAATCGAGTAAAATCCCATCGATCGGGCGCCTTCCCCTCGAACGCATAAAGCGGCGGTTCGTTCTCGTTCCACTTGTAGCGCTTTGGGAAGACGCACATACGCAGCTTGTTGAATGGCGCCGCGGCGAGCGTCCGCAGCGTCGCTTCCTCAAGCTCCGCGGGCTGACTCGTCCACGCATAGCAGGTCGTCCCGATGGGGCGGTAAGGCGTACCGTCGGCATAGGCAAAATGAAACTCGTTCTTCACGACGACGGGGCCATGGTTGTCACCGGTCGGCGTCGTTGCGATCAACTCTCCGCTCTTGCCTTGCAGCACTGGTGCGTTGGAACTCGTGCGATAGGTCCACTTGCCGACGCTCGGCGGACTGAAGCGGATAACGTAGCGTCCGTCGCCGTCGTAAAATCCCGGCACGCGCAGTCGACGGTTCGCCTCATCGGCAAAATCGGCCGCCAGGTCGACATCGACAAACGGATTGCCGTCGGCCGGCCCAGCGAGCACGACCTCATGCACACCCCACTGCTCGCACTGCGGCGTCGCCCCGGCCGCAGCGCATGCAGGCAGCGCGAACGCCAAGGCCGCCATCAGACCGAAGAACTGTTTCACGGAAGAGTCGTCCGTCGAGTGACAAGAAGCGAGAAGAGTGCAGCCACTCCAGTCTTAGCGCTTGCCCGCTCTGATTTCAATCGACGCGGCGTCAGAGCCGCCAGATTTCCGAATCGCCGATAGGCATTCGAGAAACGACTTTGTTTGCGTCGCCGCGCCTTAGCGTGAGATCGGCAGAAGAAGATGTCTCTCGCAAAGGCGCAAAGGAATACGCAAAGAAGAATAGGAGGAGTGCGATTGCAGTACGGAAACGCTTTGGCGTTTTCTGCGCCTCTTCGCGGCTAGGCAATGATTTCTTTCACGACGCGCGCCGGTTCGACGCCGGTGAGCTTTTGCTCAAGCCCTTGGAACTTGTAGGTCAGCCGCGTGTGGTCGAGGCCGAGTTGGTGCAAGATCGTCGCGTGGAGGTCGCGGACGTGGACCCGGTCCTGCGTGACGTTGAACCCGAAGTCATCGCTCGCGCCGAGTGTCACGCCCGGCTTCATGCCGCCGCCGGCCATCCACATGGTGAACGCGTTGGGATGATGATCGCGACCGGCGCCGACGTTGTTGGGGTTCCCCTGCACCATCGGCGTGCGGCCGAACTCGCCGCCCCAGATGACGAGCGTCTCGTCTAGCAGCCCGCGCTGCTTTAGATCGCGCACCAGCGCCGCGCTCGGCTGGTCGGTCTTCTCGCAATTCTTCTGCAGGTCCGGTACGAGATTGCCATGCTGATCCCACGACTCATGAAAAATCTCGACGAAGCGGACGCCGCGCTCCACCAAGCGTCGTGCTAGCAAGCAGGTATTAGCGAACGACGGCTTCCCTGGCTCGGCGCCGTACATCTTCAGGACATGCTCTGGCTCGTCAGCGAGGTTCATCGCCTCGGGAGCGCTCGCCTGCATCCGATACGCCATCTCGAAAGAGTTGATCCGCGTGGCGATCTCGGGATCGCCGACCACGTCGAGATGCTGCCGGTTGAGTTCGTTGATCGCATCGAGCGAATCACGCTGCAGGCGGTTGTCGACGCCGCGTGGGTTCGAGAGGAACAGCACCGGATCGCCGCTCGTGCGGAGCTGCACTCCTTGGTGCACCGTCGGCAGGTAGCCGCTTCCCCAGTTGGCGCTGCCGCCGCTGGGGCCTTTGGCGCCGGTGCTGAAGACAACGAAGCCAGGAAGGTTCTGCGATTCGCTGCCGAGGCCGTAAAGGCTCCAAGCGCCGATCGAGGGCTTGCCGAACTGCTGGCTGCCGGTGCTCATCATCAACTGGGCGGGCGCGTGATTAAACGCGTCGGTCGCCATCGATTTGACAATCGTGATATCGTCGGCGATGGTGGCGAGGTGCGGCAGCAGCTCTGAGAGTTCCGCGCCGGATTGGCCGTGCCGCGCGAACTTGAACTTTGGCCCCATGAGCGTCGAGTTCGGATTGATGAACGCCGCGCGATAGCCGGCGAGCAATTCCGCTGGCGGCAACGTGCCGTCGAACTTGGCGAGTTGCGGCTTGTTGTCGAACAGCTCGAGATGGCTCGGCGCGCCGGCCATAAACAAAAAGATGACGTTCTTTGCCTTCGCCGGCAGGTGGGCCTGCTTCGCCGCGAGCGGATCGGCCGCCGCCCGGGCGACGCTACTCCCCAGCAGTTGGTTCAATGCAACCGTCCCGAGTCCAACGCCGCATTCTTTGAGAAACCAGCGGCGAGCCAGCTCCCGCGGCGGCAGACCAACGTGTTGATGCGATTGGCAGTTCATTCTTTACTTTCACCACGAAGGCACGATGAGCACGAAGGAGAGCACAAAGACCTTAAGAGGTCAGTTCCAACCTTTGTGCGTTCTTCGTCTCTTCGAGTCTTCGTGGTTTGTACTACTCTTTGGTTATCGTCTCATCCAAGTTCAGCACCACCCGTGCGAGCGCCGTCCACGCGGCGAGGTCGGCCGGAGCGGCGTCGCCCGGCAGCGGTTTCAGTTTTTTGCTATCATCGTCCGACAGCAATTGCCCCGGATCGGCGCCGTCGGCTTGAAAACGCAGCTTCTGCTCGCCAAGGAATTTGGCGAGCGTCGCCAACTCTGCCGGCGCGGGCGAGCGCGACAGACAGCGGCGCACCGCGTAGCGAATCCGCTCCTCATCCCCCTGCCCTCCCTCCACGACGATCCGTCGGGCAAGTTCTCGCGCACACTCAAGGTAAAGTGATTCGTTGAGCGTCGTGAGCGCCTGCAGCGGCGTGTTTGAGCGTGGCCGCCGGACGCAGGCGACGTCGCCGCGCGGAGCGTCAAAGCTTTCGAACGCCGGGTATGGCACGCTGCGGTAGCGGAAGGTGTAGAGAGCACGGCGATACTTGTCGGCGCCGGCGTCGTAGTCCCAAATCTTTGGGCCGTAACTTGTCGGCGGCTGAAACAAAAACTCCGGCGCCGGCGGGTAGACGCTCGGGCCGCCGATTTTCTGCGTGAGCAAGCCGCTGACGGCGAGCGACACGTCGCGCACCGTCTCAGCGTCGACGCGATACCGCGGGCCGCGGGCAAGCAATTGGTTGGCCGGATCGCGGGCGAGAAGTTCCGGTGACGCAGCGGCCGCTTGCTGATAAGTCGCTGAGCTGACGATCAGCTGGTGGACGTGCTTCTGGCTCCAGCCATGCTCCATCAGCTCGCAGGCGAGCCAATCGAGCAGCTCGGGGTGCGTCGGCAGGTCGCCCTGCGTGCCGAGATCTTCGGCGGTCGTCACCAGGCCGCTGCCAAAATAGGCTTGCCAAATCCTGTTCACCGCCGCCCGCGCGGCCGTCGGCGACTTTGGGTCAACGAGCCAGCGGGCAAAGTCCAGTCGCGTTGGCCGCTCCGCGGCGAGCGGATGGAGGAACGACGGCACGCCCGGCGTCACCGCTTCGGCCGGTTGGAGGAAGTTGCCCCGTTCGAGCCGATGGGTTGGGCGGAGTTGTTCGCGCTCGGCGAGAACGAGCTGCGTCGTTCCGCGGGGATGGCTCTGCCAGAGGGCGTCGAGCCGGCGGTTCGTTTCGGCGAAGTCGGCGACCGTCGTCCGCCAGTAACTGAAGAGCTCGGCTTCCTGGTGAGCAGAGCGCTCAGCGAGGGGAATCGCGAGAATCTTCCGTACGGCGGCGGGGATCGCGTCGGCCTTCGCGCCGTCCGCGCCGGTGACGGCAAAGCGAAACCGGCCCAGGTTATTGTTCTGATTGGCGTCGCTATTCCACCCCCCATGCTGCTGCACGAGCGTGAACGTCAGCTTCGTTCCCGCCTTCGCGTCAATCGGCTTCTCCAGCACGAAGACCGCCTGATGCGGCACGTTGCTGCGACCCGGGCCAATGTCGCCGCTCCAGGCGGTGAGATTGTCGCCGTCGATGGCGTACTCAATCGGTCCGGTAAGGCGACGCTGCTTACTCTGATCGTCGAACGCCACGTCGAGCGGCCGTCCGGGCGGATCGGCGTCGGCTGTTGCCGAAACGATTTTCTGCTCGACGCGCTTGTTGGGTTCTGCCGCGAAGTTAGCCGCGACGCGCATCTCGGTAAGGCCGAACATGCCGTCAATCGACCTGCCTGGCCCGCCATGCGGCAGGTTGGGATCGTTGAGCAATTCGAGCCGCACCGCCGAAACCTTCGCGTCAGCGTCGAGCGTCACGGTAAACTCGGTCGCATGCTTCGTCGGCGCATAACCCGCCGCGAGCACCGAGCCATCCTCCAGCAGGTAGTGTTTCTGCCCGCCGCTGGCATCGAGTTCCGGCCGCACGACGCTCCATTGCGACGAGTCATCGGTAACGCCCGCCTCCCACGCCGCCAGTTTTTCTTCCCAATCGGGCGTTGCCGCTTTGAGCTGATTCTCCAAGCGATCGATTAGTTCACGCGTCGCCGCCCACTCGGCGAGCTCGCCATCGGTGTAAGCCGAGGTTTGTGCTTCGTCGCAGTTGTTGAGAAACGCAAACAGTCGGTAATAGTCGGTATGCGTGATCGGATCGTACTTGTGCGTGTGGCACTGAGCGCACTGCACCGTTAGCCCAAGCACCCCCTTGCCGATCGCGTCAATTCGATCGTACATCGCCTCCATCCGGAACTGCTCAGGGTCGATGCCCCCCTCTTCATTGATCATCGAGTTCCGCAAGTAGCCCGTCGCGACGCGCTGATCTTGCGTCGCGTTGGGTAGCAGATCGCCGGCGACTTGCTCGACGACGAACTGGTCGTACGGCATGTCGGCGTTGAAGGCGTCGATTACCCAGTCGCGGTACATCCAAACAAATCGCGGCTTGTCTTTCTCGAACCCGTCGGAGTCCGCGTAGCGAGCCGCATCGAGCCACAGTCGCGCCCAGCGTTCGCCGTAGGCCGGCGAGGCAAGCAGCCGATCGACTTGCCGTGCGTACGCGCTAGCCACATTTGCCGTCGCCGCGTCGGCCGATGACTTGCCGGCCAGGGCCTCGGCAGTCGCCAGTTCCGCTTCAAACGCTGCGAGTTCCTCCAGGGTAGGCGGCAGCCCGGTCAGGTCGAGCGACAACCGCCGCAACAACGTCTGCGGCGAAGCCGCTGGCGATGGTTTGAGGTTCTCGCGATCGAGCCGATCCAAAACGAAGGCGTCGATCGGGTTCTTCACCCACGCCGCGTCGCTCGTCGCCGGCGCTGCCGGCTTCACCGGCGCCACGAACGCCCAGTGCGGCTTGAACTCCGCCCCCTGCTCCACCCACCGGCGCAGTATTTCAATCTCTTCAGTCTTCAGCTTCTTGCCCGAATCGACTGGCGGCATCACCATCGATTCGTCGTCGCTCGTGATGCGGGCGATTAGCTCGCTTTCCTCAGGCGTGCCGCGCACGATCACCGATTCGGCGCCGCTAACTCCATCGCTGCCTGCTGCTTCGAATACGTCGAGCCGCAGGTCGGCCTCGCGGTGCGAAGGATCTTGCCCGTGGCAATGGAGGCAGTTCGCCGCAAGGATTGGCCGCACGTCGCGGGTGAAATCGACCGGCGGTCGCGCCTCGTCTGCCACGGCGTCGAGCGCACCCAGGCCCAACCACAGCGCGAACGCAGCCGCGCAGCAGAGCGATTCAAAACAGCGACGAGACGAAAAGAGCATGTCGGCGTCTCACGGAGTGAGGCGTGCCGGCGCGGAGCATCCCCGTCGGCAGGTGGCGGCCGTCAATCATTATAGCCAACGACGACGGCAATCATAACCGGCCGATTCAGAACTCGCGGCGACTGCGCCATCATCGTTGAACCAAAGAGAAAAGCGGCGTCTCTCGCTGGAAGAGACGCCGCTTCGTCGTTCAATCGTATCGCCCGCGCATCGCTCGATCGGAACGAGCGCGAGTGCAGTCGTTACGCCTTATCGGAATACTCGCGGCCGCGAATTTTCCCAGGGTTCGGCACTGGGTACCGGCCTTGATCGTCCGGAGTCAGCGGCGCTTCCTTTGTTTGCGCGAAGTCCGCCACGCCCGGCGCCATTTCGTGCTTGCAGTTGAGCATTTGATCGTAAGTGACCTCCTGCCCCGTGTGAGCCGCCATGCGACCCATGCTCGTCACCAAGCTCGCTTCAATGCCGCGCGGCACTTCGTTGTATGGCGTGTCGTGGACGATCGCGTCGATGAAATCCTGCCATTCCAACTGGTAAGGATTCGCTTCGGGCTGCGGGTACGCCCACACCGTGCTGTCGCGATCAAGCTTGTGCCCCTTGAACGTCTTGCACTTGCCGGGGTGATGGCCCGACGCGCTAACGATCGCCGAGCCCTTGCTGCCGAGCACCACGCTCGACATATCGTTGCGACAGCCAAGCATCGTGCGGCCGTCGAAGAAGAACGACGTGCCGTCATCGAACGTGTACTCAACGGCGTACGTGTCGAAGTTCTGATCGACCGCGTCGCCGCGGTAGTGGCGGCCGCCGAGTGCTTGGGCCTTCACCGGCCACTTGTTCTTCATCCAGCAGACTTCGTCGATCTGGTGAATGTAGAAATCGCTGAACAACCCGCCGCTCGCCCACAGGAAGCTGTGGAAGTTTTGCACCTGCCATTCGAGTTCATCCCGTTCGGCCGGCTTCGCGTTGCTGAAGCACGTTCCCACGGGGCCGTGCATCCGATACGCCCGCATGGCGACGAGATCGCCAATCTCGCCATCCTGAATCCGTTGGTGGAGTTCCTGACGGGCGCGGCAGTGGCGAACCATCAGCCCGACCGCCGTCTTCAGATTCTTCTCATCGGCTTTCTTCGCCAACTCCAGCATCCGCTTGCCGGTCGGGCCGTCGGAAACGAGCGGCTTCTCCATGAAGACATGGACGCCCTTGTCGATGGCGTACTGGTAATGCACCCAGCGGAACGCCAGCGGCGTCGCGAAGATCGCAATGTCGCCGGGGCGGAGCGCGTCGATCGCGTTTTTGTAGGCATCGAAGCCGATGAAGCAGCGCTCTTCGGGAACGTCGATCAACTCCGGCTTATTTGCAAATTGTTGCCGCAGGGCGTTGAGGCTTTCGTCAGCCTTCTGCTTGAAGACGTCGGCGACCGCGACCAACTTGATCGGGTAACCCGAAGCCGTCAGCGCATCAACCGCAGCGCCGGTGCCGCGTCCGCCGGCGCCAACCAGCGCCACCTGAAACTGATGGTTCGCCCCCGCCTGTGCAAACACGTGCGGAGCACGCAGCGCGCCGAGCGCCGAGACGGCCCCGGCAACTTTGATGAAGTGGCGACGATCAGCGGGGAGTTCGGGAAGTGGCATGTTGGGCTCCTACCTGGGTTTGAAGCGGTGGGGTGTCATCGGGCGCCGCCGCGAATCACCGCTTGTTGGACGAGCTATTCCAGTAGAAATACATTTCCTCAGCCGAAGGAATTTCCTTCGGGCGCACGAGACGAAAACCGAGCCACGGGGCGTCGGTGAGATACCATTGGCTTTTAGGCAACTGCGGGTCTTGTTCTTGCCAGTCCGCTTCCGAGCCAAGCCGCGCAGCCGCACGCAGCCGCTCCGGCCCATCGGCCCAACCGCCGCCGCGAGCACTGCGCGGGTAAAGCGTCGTCGGCTTCACGAATGGGTTCGCGGCGCCTGGCTTAAGTTGTTTGAAGTAGTTCGGATCAAACTGGTCCGCGGTCCATTCCGCGACATTGCCGTGCATGTCGTAGAGGCCCCACGGATTTGGTTCCTTCTGTCCGACGAGTTGATATTTCTCTTCGCTGTTGCCGGCGTGCCAGGCGTAGTTGTCGAGCACCGCCGGATCGTCGCCGAATGAATACGCGGTCTTTGTGCCGGCGCGACACGCATACTCCCACTCAGCTTCCGTCGGCAATCGGTAAAAGTGCCCGGTCTGAGCGCTCAGCCACTGACAATACTTATTCGCCCCATGCTGCGTCATGCTGATCGCCGGGTAGCCATACTGACCCATCCCGAAGCTCATTTCGACGTACGGAGTCGTCGGCTGGCTCACGGCATCGACGTCAGTATGAACGGCAGGGTCAAAATCCTTACGCATGCCGTTCTTCAGCCGTTCGATCCCAGTGATCATAAACGGCTCGTATTCGTCCCAGGTGACCTCATGCTTGCCGATCCAGAACGGCGCGATCTCCACTTCAACCTGCGGACCTTCCTCTTCGCCACGGCCGGCTTCGTCGGCGGGGCTTCCCATCACGAATTTGCCCCCCGCGACGGCAACCATCGCGTAGGGAGCGGCCGTCTCCGGCACTTCCGCTTCGTAGCTCTCCATCGCGCCGTCGCCATCGGCCTGCGCTTGCGCGACGATCTTCGCGTGGATCCGCTTCACCAATTCCATATCATCCGGCGACGGAATCTCTGCCGGCGGCTTCGGCCGAACCTTGAGCGTCACGCCCTCCGGCCAAGTTGCTCCTTCGGCGATCCAAGTTTTGAGCAAGTCGATCGATTCGGTCTTCAGCGGCCCCCCTTGGTCAGCCGGCGGCATGAGCTGCGGGGCGTCCTTCTCGACGGCTACTAAAGTATAGAGCGAACTCTCTTCCGGCTTGCCCGGCACGAGCAATCCCTCGCTGCCGCGGACCTTCTCGATCGTCGACAAATCAATTTCGCCGTCGGTGTGATCCCCCGAATGGCACGAGACGCAGTACATCTCCAGGATCGGCTGGATCTCACGAGCAAAGTCGACGGCCGCCCACACTGGCGAAGCCGAAAGCACACAGACGCTTGCCGCCAGCGTTGCGATCAGGACGATACGTGAGCCATGCAATCTCATGAACAATATGCTTGCCTGCCTGCGAGCCTCGCGCCATCGGCGCGATCTCAATCGAATCATCGGCGGTGGAAAAGTTGGAGCCGCGCGGCTTTGAACCCTCGATGCGGCGTCTTTTAAGGAGAAGTCTTTATTGTAACGTGAGCAATCGCAGTTGAAGGGCTGGGAAACTACACCTCCAGGCGACGGCTCGCGCCCTCCAAGCCGCGGCAACTCTGCGAAGCCGCTCAGCCAACCAGCGAATCGCTCGGAAAAAAAAGGCGAATCTCAGCGACCATAAGCGTCGCGCGCTGTATCACTGTGGCAAGAAACTCAATTTAGTCCCCGAAGTTTCTATGCAAAATTGTGCTGAATCGTTACGCCGCTCCGCGATAGATAAGCGTTTGCAGCGACTGATCGTAATTGTCGCGGGAAATTCCTTAACGCAGCGCCGCGAGTTTCCTTCGCCGACAAACTGCGATCAATTGGTCGAATATTGCGAAGCATCTGCCAATTCTCACAGTGCGACACGTCGCGGCGAGTGTGACTCTGGGCGATGAACAATGCGTATACGTCGAGGCCATTCACAGGGCGAACGCCAACGACTTCAAGCCAGCCGAAGGCAACGCCTTCAGTCGCAGCGACCGAAAAACGGCCTCTTCGTGGGGCGATTGCTCCCCCGCTCCTGCGAATTAATTGAACCCAATCCCTAGGCTCTCTATAGTAAACGTCGCCTGCTGCGTCGCTGCTCCGCACTGCCTACTTCTCAACGTTGCACCCATGAGCGCCACCATCTTACGGCGACCCCGCGTCGTCGAGCTTCTACTTGTCCTCGCCGCGCTTGCCGTTTCGCGCAATACGGCCAATGCGCAACTTTGCGTGTTCCTCACCGGCCCCTCCTACCTCCAAGACTTCAATACGCTGCCCGCGTCGGGTACGGCAAACAATTCCAACTCGCTTCCCCAAGGCTGGGCGTTCAGCGAAGCCGGAACCGGCGGCACGCTCACTTATACTGCCGACAACGGTGCGCTTTCCACCGGCAACACTTATAGCTACGGTGCGTCGGGAAACAGCGATCGAGCCTTCGGCGAACTCACTTCGGGAACCGTCAACGCGACCCTCGGCGCTTGCTTCCTCAACAACACCGGCCTCGTGATCACTTCCTTCACCATCGCTTACACTGGTGAAATGTGGCGCCTCGGCGCGGCGGACGCCATCGTCGATCGCCTCGACTTTGAGTTCAGCGCGAACGCCACGTCAATCGTGGACCAAGGGCCCGGCGTCGTTTGGACCGCGGTCAACACGCTCGACTTCGTTTCTCCCAACAACACGGCGCCCGCCGGCGCGAAGGATGGCAACCTCGCCGCCAACCGCACCACGACCGCGCCGATCGCCGTCATTCCTCCCGGCGGTATCCCCGCGGGCGGCGTCTTTTACATCCGTTGGCTAGCGAACGCCAACATCGGCGGAACCAACGACGGGCTCGCGATCGACGACTTCAAGCTGAACATCAACCCCTCCGCCGACTTCAACCAGGATCGCGCCGTCGATGGCAAAGACTTCCTCGCCCTGCAACGAGGCCTGGGAACGGCAAGCGGCGCGTCGATCACCAACGGCGACGCCAACCGCGACGGCGCTGTCAACTTTCTCGACCTCGTCATCTGGAAAAGCCAGTTCGGAGCCATCCCGCCCGCTGTGCCTGTCGCTCAGTCCATCCCTGAATCGGCCTCGCTATCCCTCGCCCTCGTCGCGCTGGCTACAGCGATCTCAAGAACCCGCCCTCTCCAATCGGCAACGCGGCTCAAGGAGTGAACGCCGAGGCGGGGTAACTGCCCGTGCCTACTTGCCTAAGAGCGGCCTACTGCTGGGCCGTGGCGTGTTTGCGGAATGTGACCCAACTTGGGCGGCAAACTCGGCGCACAAAAAAACGCCGTAAGTACTTACGGCGTCTTGAGTACCGGAGGCCGGACTTGAACCGGCACGCCCTTGCGGGCACTGGATTTTGAGTTTTCTCGATCCAATCTGTTCAGTCGCAGTTAGCTTTTCTTGTCGGTATAAATGGAGTCGCTGACTCTGCGGCCCGCGTGCTCGTGCCGCGGCCACGTATAGTTTTGGGTATATCGAACCAACTAGGGGAAGTCATGAGCCCCGTTGCTCGCCCGCGGCGCCACACGCCCTCCAGCGTTGGCCGCGGGCGGCAGGTTGGGCTGGAGGACTTCGCATGCTCGTTCAAGTGAGCATTCCTGGCGTAATCGACGACCTCGACGTCCTACTCTGGGCGATGTCGCGACTGGCGGACCCAGAAACACGTCTTGCGGTTCCTATCGCTGCCGACGACGCGTACAGCGCGGCATGGACGGAGTACTGCGGGGCAATCGAACGATTGAGCGTCAGGTTGAACAGTGGAGCAATCCCTGGGTTGGACTGTTCTAACGCCGTGAGATGGAAGCTGCAAACACTGTGGGAATGGCTGCAGAGGTGTGCGTGCGAGAGGCCGGATCTCTACTCGGATGATTGGAGAAAGTTCGTCGCCGCTTCCTCGGTTTGGCACGCGGCCGGGCAGCAAATGCTAATAGGGTTGCGCGGCCGCGGTGCGGTGGCCATTTATTCGATTAACGAGGCCCGCGACGAGTGGATGCACCAGAAGAGACTGGGCGGGTTGACGAATAACGAGATACTCACGGAGCTTCGGAGGGACCACCAGGAGTGGGATGCCCCAGAGAACGAGCAGAGCGTCAGTAAAGCGATCAAGCGATACTGCCAGCGTCACAACATTCAGGTAATCAGCCGAAAGCGAAGTAACGATGAGCCACGATGAGCCATGGCTCATCGTGGCGTTTTTCTCGAGCGAACTCCCCCGTCTAATCCTCCCAGTTGACCGTTAGCAGCACATTAGCTGCGACACCACTGCGAGGAAATCATGGCAACTCAATCCCCGCGGCGACTTGCCGCCATCTGCCCCGAGCGGCTCTACCCGCTCCGCGCTTTCCAGGAGGCCAGCGGCATCGGCTCGACCCGCATGCGTGAGGGCCGATTGGCTGGTATTCACCTCCCGACGATCGACGTCGGCCGCCGGAAGTTTGTCCGCGGCAGCGACGGCATCCCCTACATCGAAGCCCTCGCGACCCTCTCGGCAACTCGGTAGGCAGGAGGGTAGGCCGTGGCCGGTGACTGGATTGCAATTCGATGCGACCTAGCTAACGAGCCCGAGGTGATCTCGATCGCCACGGCATCTGGGCTCGATGAGTTCGCCGTCGTCGGCCGCCTTCATCGGCTGTGGAGCTGGGCAAATCGGCACACCACTGATGGTAACGCTCCGGGCGTTACCTATGCGTGGGCGAATCGTTACCTACAGAGCGACGGATTCGCAGAAGCCATGGCAGCGGCCGGGTGGCTGTCTTGCGAAGGCGGCGCCCTGGTGTTCCCGAAGTTCGACCGCTTCAACTCGCAAGGTGCTAAGAAGCGGCTACTTACGGCGAAGCGAGTTGCTGTTCACAAGCAGAAAACTAACGCGTTAGGTAACGCAGACACTAACGCTCGCAGCGTTAGTGAGGAGTTACCTAAAGAACAGAAGAGAACAGAAGATACTAAGGGGAATACCCCCTTAGAACCCCCCGCCGTGGCTGTCCTGCCTTCGATTCTTGACACCAATGATTTCCGAGCCGTGCTTGAGCGATGGAAGGCATACAAGGGTCGCGGCTACCAGGCCCGCGGACTGAGTTCGCTGATCACTCAAGCGGAGCGTCGTGCAAAAACCCACGGTTTACCAGCCGTGATCGGGGCATTCGAGGCTGCAATGAGCAACGGCTACAAGGGCTGGAACTTCGACGCCGCTTTTACCCAAAGAGTCAGGCTGAACATGTCGGGCACCGGCACCGGCCGATCGGTCTTGGATTCTGGTAAGAGAGGCCCGAACGGCTATCCGCTGGATCGGTATGGCAGAGAGATTATCCCGCTGAGGTGAGGCCGTGTCCGTTGGGTCCGACGTGCCAAAGTGGCAGGGCGGGTCGGAATTATTGCCAGCGCGCGTTTCCGCTACCGCTTCCCCAGGCGTACGCATTTTTTGTCATAAAATGGAGGTTTGCTTGAAAATGGAGCCACGGCGTCAGTGCAATCAGTGCCTCAACGGCAGCATGGAGCCGGCGAAAAAGCGCCGCGCGGGCGGCAAAACACTGCAGGATTTCGTCTGCAGCTTCTGTAATCGCGTTGAGCCTGTTGAAGTTACGACCGCTCCACGCAAGCCGCGGAGCCCCAAGCGATGAGCACTCCCCCGGACTGCGCCGCGTGCTCGATCGGCATGATGAAGACAACGCACAGCCGCAAGCGAGGCGCGGCGCTCATCGACCGAAACCGCCAGTGCGACAAGTGTGGCGCCCGCGATCGAGCGTTGATTCGCCGCGTCGAAGAGGTGGTAAAAATCTTTCCCGCTAAGTGTGGTGCCACACAACAGGGTGGATCTCGCCGTCGTCGCCGCGGAGTAGAAATCTCGCAGGAGAACAAAACCATGCTTACGAACCGAATCACCCTCGCCCACCTGACCGACGCCGACCTCGACACGATGCATGGCGTCGCGATGAACGTGTGGGATAACGCCAACGCCCTCGGTGCCTTCGCATCAGACATCCTGCAGGAGGAAATGATTCGGCGACTTACGGGGCGTGCTCCGGTGGCCGACGCAGTCCCGTCGGATTGGTCCGCACAGGATATCGCCGAAGCGCTCACCACGGCACCGGCGTTCGCGTTTGCCGCGGCAACTGCAACGGCTCGTGAGTTCTCCAAGCAGCTAACCGCGTCGATCTCGGCGGCCGCCGCGGCTCGACTCACCCTCAACTGAGCCGGGCGACACCGCCGGCGATCACAGAAGGAACCTGAATAATGCGAACCCCGACGCTCAAGGGCCTTAAAGAGGCGACGATTGGGAAGGCTCGGCAACTGAACGAGAAGATCAAAGCCGAGGGGCGAGACCCAACTGCCGCCGAGCAGTCGCAGATCGAGGCTTACATCGACGCCTACAACGGCGCGACCGGCGAGAACGTGCCGAAGGCTGAGCACGAGTTCGCCGCATTTTGCTCGGCTCCGGAACGTGGCGGCATCAGTGCAGCCGATCTACTAGCGGCCGCCATTCAGTCGGGCCAAGTTCCGGCCGGCCCAAAGCCCAAGGGCTACCAGGTCGTCGACGAGCACGGGAAAATTATCCGTGCCCTCGGCAAAGGTGAGTCGTTTGCGAACGTCGTGCGTGAGCAGCACGGCAACGATAGCGAGTACTCGCACGGCGAGCAGCTTCAGAAAGATGGTCTCACCCTGGGCGGCTGCATTCGTGCTGCACTGATTGGCCCAACGAGTAGCGTCGAACGGGCGGCACTCTCCGGCGGCTCGTCGACCGGCGGCGGATACACCGTGCCAACCATCCTCGCTGGCGACTTCATTGATAAGTTCCGCGTCCGCACGCGGATGTTCGAAGCGGGGGCAGCGATCGTCCCTCTCGGCAGCGGCGACAACACGTTCGCTAAGCTCACCGGCGATGCGACCGCGTCATGGCGGCAGGAATTGAAGGACATCACCGAGAGCGGCCCGACCTTCGGGGCGATCACGATGACGCCCCGGTCCCTGGCGGTCATCGTCCGCGTTTCACGCGAGTTGCTGCAGGATAGCCAGATGATCGGCCGCGCCGTCGAGCGATCGCTAACTGAGGCGTTTGCCGCAGAGATCGATCGAGTCGGAATGCTTGGGTCTGGTGCCGCTGCGGAACCACTCGGTGTTGCTAACGATCCTGGAATCAACGTCATTCCGACGGCGGGGCAGATCACGAACTACTCGGAGATGCTCGACGCCTATAAGCTGCTGCTCGATGACAACGCTCCAGATCCGACTGCGGCGATCATGAGCAATCGCGAGTGGCGGACTTACGCGGGCCTGACCGATACGACGAATCAACCGCTACAGCGGCCGAAGGCGATTGAGAATCTTGACTTCCTCGCCAGCAGCGGCGTCCCGACCAACGCCGGCGGCGGTGCTAACGAGTCGACGATTGTGCTCGGCCATTTCCCGGACTTCGTGTTCGGAATGCGTGCCGAGCTGACGATCGAAGTCTTGAAGGAACTCTACGCGAAGACGCACGAGATCGCGTTTGTCGCCCACCTTCGAATGGATACCGGTTGTTTTCATCCGGAATCGTTCTGCAAAATCACCGGCATCACGCCGTAGTAATTCACGTCGTCCCGCTCGTAGCGGGGTCTCCGTCGTTGCTTAGTTCGGGGGTTCCTTGGCCCCCGGGCTAGGCAACGATTATTTCTGAAAGGCAAACATGAGTACAAAAGAACTCCTGAGCCAGGTCAAAGTGACCCAGGCGATCACCCCGACCGCCGGCGTCGCGGGTCAGACTGACATTGAAGGCGCAACGCTCGACATGGCGGGCTTCGAAGGCGTGCTCGTTGAAGTCACGCTCGGAGTAATCACCGCCGGTGCCGTGACAGGCGTCGTCATGCAGCAGAGCAACGCGTCGGATATGTCGGGCGCGGAAACGCTCGCCGGCCCCTCGATCACCGTCGCTGATGACGATGACGGCAAGGTGCTTGCTCTCGATCTCTTCCGCCCCACCAAGCGATACGTTCGCGTCCACGTCGATCGTGCGACTCAGAACGCAGTGATCGCGGGTGCGACGTACAAGCAGTACGGCGCCCGCAGCGTGCCGATTAACTCGGCGAGTTCCACCGTCAAAGTGGCCACCGCCGTCTCGCCGTCAGCCGCCTAATTCGAAGCTCACCACAAAGTTGGGTTAGACTATGTCAGTCGGCCGCCTGAGCGTCACCTGTGCCGCCGATATCGGCGAGTTCCGCAACGGCATTGCCGAGATGCGGAACTCGCTGCAGACGCTTCCGCCGGCGATTGATCGTGCCAACGATCGCGTTTCGATCATGCCATCGAAACTAGCTTCGATGGCTACTTCCGCTCTGGCCGCCGCCGCCTCGATCGCGACTGTCACTGCAGTGGCGCACGGGATCGGAGCGGCGATGGAACGCCTTGATCGGCTGAATGACAAGTCGAGTCAGATCGGCATTGATCCCGCCCAGCTCGCACGGCTCGGCTACGCCGCGAAGATGAACGGTGCCGAGTTCGAAACGATGAATGCGGCACTCGCGCAGATGAATCGGCGCGTTTCAGAAGCGGCGGTTGGAACCGGCAAGGCCGCTGGAGCCCTCAGCTACCTAGGAATCAACGCGACGGAGTTGAACGGGCTCGCGGTAGAAGACAAGTTTTCAACGATCGCCGACCGCATCTCCATGATCGAGAACCCGGCGGATCAAGCGCGAGTCGCGTTCAAGCTCTTCGGTAATCAAGGATTGGAGCTGGTTGAGACCCTGCGGCTTGGCGGCGACGGCATTGCCAAGTTCATGAAGGAGGCGGATCGCTTCGGCATTGTCGTTGGTAAGGAAGATCTTGAGCGGATCGGCCAAGCTAAAGACGCGATCGACAAGCTTGGGTTGATGGCCGAGGGGGCTTTCAATCGCATGGCGGTGGCGTTCGCGCCGGCGATCACTGAAGGCATTAATAACTTGATTCAGCTCAACGAGTCACCACTCTTCCAGAGCATCGTGAAATCCACCGGCCCTATGGGGTTCATCACGATGAAGATGCGAGAGTACTCCGAGGAGAGCTTGAAGGCGGCCGACGCGCAGCGGGAGCTGCACGATGCGAAAGAGAAGGCTGCGAAACTCGATCTCGAAGCGTTGCAGCGAGCGGAGAAGCTATCGGAGGAGTACGAGAAGCAAGTCGCCGAGCTTCAGCGACAGGCAAAGGTAGCTCGATTTGGGGAGACTAACGTCAAGTATTGGGAGGACGTTGGCAAGTTCGGTCAGGTGCGGGCCAATCAGCTTGCAGCCGAACGTCGCGACCTTGCCGCCGCTCAGGCTGAAGAGAAGCGGCGCAAAGACGCCGAATCGAACGCCGAGCAGGCCCGCAAGGAAAAAGTGCGGGAAGTCGAGCGTAAGCGCCAAGAGGAAGAGCGAAAGCACGCTGATAACATGCGCAAGGACGCGGAGGCGATGGAGAAACTTCGACTCCGCATTCGCGATTACGGTAAGACCGGCATTGCAAAAGATCGCGACGAGTTGCTCCGGACGCTCGAAGATCCAAGCCAACGCGCCGAAGCGGAGAAGCATTTCGCCACGCTCAAGCGACTGCAGACCGGCGATGATCGCCTGAAGGCGTTGCAGGAAGATCGCAAGACGGTTGAGGGCCGGTCTGGCAAAGACAAGTTCCTCGACGCTCGCACCGTCGAAGGTTGGGCGCAGCTCCGCAGGGGAGCAGAGGACCCGCAGCTTGCCAGGCTCGATCAGCAGATCGAAGAGCAAAGAGAGACTAACCGCTTGCTACGGGACCGTGAGCGAGGGAGCGTGCTCAACTTCTAATTTGCAAGCGATCTTGCATTTTGATCGCTCAGAGTCACAATATCGTTGTCAGCCTCGACGGCTGACCGGCCGTGGAAAGCCGTAACAGGGACAATTCGATGATTGCAACATCAGACCGTAGGCCCGGTAGTGTGGGCGCGTGTAGTAGCTGCGATCCGCGTAGGCGGGGAGCGAAGACACGCGCGGGTGACCTGTTCACCTTTCCAACCGCATTACCGGGCCTACGGTCTTTTACGCGCGTCGCCGGATTGTCGAGGGCGGTCGGGGTAACCGGACCGCCCTCTCTTCTCGCCGGCGGCGCCAAGGGAGCCGCATATGAGAAACAACCCAACTCCCGTCCGCAGAGCACAAGCTCGCGAGCTTGTGAAAGTAGATCACGAGGCGATGGCCCGGTGGTCGTTGCTCAAAGTCATTTCCGACGCGATGAAGCCGCTAGGCGAGTATTCGCAGTCGACGATCCAGAATTACCGCGAAGCCGCTAGGAAGTTTCAGCGGCACATAGGCTACGAGCAGAGCCCGGTTAATGTCACTGAGGCGAAGCTGGCCGCGTTCGAGGAGTGGCTTGAAGCCGAGGGCTACGCGGCCAAGACCGTACGCCTCAACGTCGACAACCTAGCGGCGGTTGTGAGATACGCCGATCCTTCCCTGTTGCCCAGCCGTTCGGCTCCTGAGCGACCAGCCCTCGCCGATTCGGAGGTTAGGGGGACCATCGAGTGGTTCTTCGTCAACGAGTATTTCCCAGTGGCGGAGAAGATCACGAGCGAGGAAACCAAGCGTCAGTACGCGATGGCGGCCGCTAGATTCAGCAAGCACCTCGGGCGCCCCGCGCGATTGGCGGATCTGACCGATGAGCGGCTTGAGGCGTGGGTGGTCGCAATGCAGGGGGAATCGCTCCAGCGCAAGACCATCAACACGTACATGAACTACCTGCGGGCGTTTTGGAACTGGGCGTTCAGCCGAGGCATGATCGTGCAGGCTCCGAGAATTCGAAACGTCTCAGCCAAGGGCGGCGAGCGATTGAAGGAGCCTGCAAAACCGACCGAGGTTCGTAAGTCGAATTCTCCCTACCGCCGCAATTTCGTTCGCCGCGGCTCGCCTGCGGAGAAGAAGAGCTACCACGATCTGTGCGGTCCCAACGGGGCAATCTGGTTCGTGAATCGCTACCTCGCGTCGCGAGAGGTGTGCCCGTTATATGCCCAGCTGCTGCGACTTCACATGACGCAGCTGGCCAGATTCGAAGGGAAAGCGGACATTGAAAGTCTATTTCAGGAAGACGCCGTCAATGAGTACACCGCTTCGCTGAATGGCCAGGACGGTGGCAAGAAGCTCAGCGCTTACACGATCAAAGCGAGGCTGAGCAACATTATTTCGCTGTGGAACGCGGCGGCCGACGAAGATCTCGTGCCCTACCCGCGACTTCGCCGGCTGCGGCGTCCGAAGTGCCCCGCGCTGGTGATCGAGTGCTATACGACCGAAGAGGTGCAGCGATTGCTGGCGGCAGCTGCACAGCTCAAGAGGCAGTACTCGAACGGCGTCCGAGCCTGCGACTACTGGACCGCCGCAATTCGGGTCGCATGGGATAGCGGGCTTCGCCGAGGCGACGTCATTCGGCTTCGGAAATCGGCGATCCGCGAAGACGGTGCGCTGCGGGTGGTTCAGAATAAGACCCGCCAGATTGTTTCCGTCCGCTTTCGAGAAAGCACGATGGCAGCGCTGGCGGCGATTCAGTACGACGACGCTCTTGCCTGGACGATGGATCTCACCTACTTCGGCCGTCACTTCAAAAAATTGGTGCGGGCGTCGCGAATTGGCAAGGGGTCATTCAAGTGGGTGCGGCGATCAAGCGGCACCTACGTCGAAATGATTCAACCTGGGGCTGGGACGAAGCACCTCGGGCACCGCACGCCGCAGGTTTTCGATCGGCACTACGACGGCAAGCTCGGCCCACACCTCCTCCCGCAGCCGCCTGAGCTGGTGTAACTACTCCCCCCCTGGAGCAATTTCGATGATTGATCAGATCAAAGTGCACGTCGTTCGCTACAGCGCGCAGACGAACCTCATCATGCGCTATCGAGATCCGGTGACCGGCCGGCAGGTGGTGCGGTCGACGGGCACCCCAAAGAAACGCGACGCCGAGCGTGCTGCGGCGAAGTGGGAGGCGGAGCTGCGCGAGGGCCGCTACCAAAAGCCCTCACGCGTCACGTGGGAGGAGTTCCGCGAGCAGTATAGCCGCGATGTCCTCGACGGGCTGAAGCCGAGCACGGCGACGACATACGACGCCACGCTCAACGTCTTCGAGCGGCTCCGTCGTCCGGTGAAGCTGGTCGAGGTCACCACGACGAACCTGACGGCGTTCGTTACCGATCTGCGGGCTCAGGTGAGCTCGCCGGCGACGATCGCCAGGCATCTCCGCGCGTTGATGGTCGCCATGCGGTGGGCTCACCGTGAGGGGCTGTTGTTGAAACTCCCCGAGGTGAGCATGCCGAAGCAAGCGAAAGGGATGCGTGGGCGCCCGTTGGCTGGGGAAGAGTACGAGCGGATGCTCGACGCCGTCGCCAATGTGGTCGGTGAGGCCGCGTCGTCGTCGTGGAAGTTCTACCTCCGCGGCCTGTGGGCGTCGGGGCTGCGGCTGCAGGAATCGATCGAGCTTCGCTGGGATGACGCACCCGGCGCCATGGTCGTCGACTTCAGCGGCCGTCGGCCGATGCTGCGGATTCCGGCGGAGAGTGAGAAGGGAAACACCCACCGGCTGCTGCCGATGGCGCCGGAGTTCGCCCAGCTGCTCGAAGAGGTTCCCGTCGAGAACCGCCGAGGACGCGTCTTCGCGCCGCTCGACAAGTCCGCCCTGCCCTACAGCCCGAGCCGCAACGCGATCGGCCCCCTCGTCACGGAGATCGGCGAGGCCGCCGGCGTCATCGTCAACCAGCGTGTGAGGCGGGGAAAGGACGGCAAGCCGGAGACCGTGAAGAAGTTCGCGAGCGCCCACGACCTACGCCGCAGCTTCGGTTTCCGCTGGTCCCGCCGCGTCATGCCGCCGGTGCTGAAGGAGCTAATGCGGCACACGGAGATCGCCACGACGATGAAATATTACGTCGGCCTCAACGCGGAGGCGACGGCTGATGAGCTGTGGCGCGTCGCAGGTATAACTTCGGGTATATCAGCCGAAAAAGAGTCGGCTGAAACGAGCGATGAGAATCGACGTAAGTCGTTGAAGCCAAGATAGTACCGGAGGCCGGACTTGAACCGGCACGCCCTTGCGGGCACTGGATTTTGAGTCTGCACTGACCCGTCCTTGTCGTTGGTTGCCGCTCCGAAGCTCCGAGAAACAAAGCGTCGAGCCAGTAGCCGGATCGTAACCTGTCGCCCAAATCAGGAGAAGAATGTAGAACTGATGTATCACTCATCGTCCTCTTGATCGCACCTCTTCGGATTGACCATTCCAATGTCGCAAGGCTTCTCGTCAGACCTGACAAAGGGCACGCCAAGGACCGCCTGTAACGCTCTTCGAAGGTTTGAGTGGACAGACGAATACCAACAAATGGCTAATGCGGAGGCATCTTCATTTTCGTGCGTCTTTTCTCTTGCCGACATCGACCCAATTGAAATACGGAGACTGATAGAAGACTACAATCGGCTACAGTACCAGCCGCTCAACGAAGCTGAAGAGGACGCGTTCGTCGCACGGGAAATGTGTGTACGAGGTGCAGATCAGAACGCCGACCGTTTTTCTTTGCTAACGGGGTTAGCCTATCAGTTCGTAACTCACTTGAAGGAAGCTGGCGAATTGCAGCGTCTGGGGCGGCTCGCGGACTTGCCACCTTCCGGTGAAATCGAACATCAAACAAACCTACCGTTTCTGACGCCAGCAGTTCCCCCTGCGGAGTCGTTTCGTCTCGTCGCTTATCAGAACCAATTGGGGCACCCCCTCGTTTTGGGGGCAAGGCTGTTGTGGTGGTGTGCTGCTGCTCACAATCAAGGAGGAGGCTTCGAACATTCCGCAATAAATGTGGTGGGATTAAGACAGCACCCCATTTGGATCACTTACGTTGGTTCCAGGTTTGCTTTTGACTCTCCGCCTTTTTGCCGGTTAGAAGGATATCCGCTTAGAGTTATGAAGGATGCGGCAGGATTTCTCTTAGATCACGCGGAAACAAAGCCAACACAAGTCGCTGAGGTCCCTAAGAATGCCGGCCCGCAGCAGGACGGCTTCGATGACAGCGGGGTATTCTGGCGAAATGGGCGTACCGTCAACGGAGACCTATCAAAACAGTCCTTGGACGTTCTAACCATCCTCTTCAGCAGCAACTCGCTCACGATGAGGCGAGACGAATTCTGTAAGAAGCTGTTTGAGACAGATGACAAGGTGCCGGACAAGACTTTAGAGGCCGCCCTCCGTAGATTTACTACGAGGTGCAGGGCGAAGCACAAGATGCTCGCAAGAGAAAAGAGCGGCTGGGTCATTCTCGAACTCCTGTGAAGCCCTACAGACATTAAGGCCTACAGTCTTCCTTCGTTTTTCCTGCAGCGTTGCGGCAGATAGCGGCGAGAGAGTATGGCACACTTGGTTCCTCGGGTAACTAAACCAGGAGGAACCAATGAACGAACGCACGATGCGGCTCGCGAATGAGCCGTTTGCCGCCAACAAAGACGCCCCTTCTGCCGTCGTCAGTTTGCAAATCGATCGAGATGCCCTTCGAGGTCTCGTGGCGGAAGTCCTCTCGGCCCAGCCAAACGTCGACTGGCCCAGTGGGCGGTTGGCTCTGACCGAGGAAGAGGCTGCAACTGCCTGCGGGGTCGGCCGTCATGTCCTACGGGACCTACGGCTAGAGGGTCAGCTTTCTTACCGAACGCTGGGGCGGCGGATTATTTATACGCGATCGGACGTGTTGGCAGCCCTCGATTCCATTGCATCGCCGGCCAAAGGAGGTTAGCGATGTCTCAAAGCACGGGTTCGCAAAGTAAGAAAGTCCCTGCAACGACAGTTAGCGATCGGAAGATTCTCCGCCGCATTCGCGTGGCTGGCCTACGCGTGTTCGTTGACGAACTCAACGGGCCGAGCGTCATCTTGCCTGTTACTTCAGGTCGTCTCCGTTGGCCGGTGGACTCTGATAGAACCAAGGCGTGGCTTGCCAGATTTGTGCACCGCAAACTGGGAGTCCCGATCGAGGCTGCCCAACTTAGGCGAGTCATGCTGGTGCTTAAAGGAGATGCCTATTTGGGCCCGCACGAGAATGGCGACCCCGAGAAAGCCTGGGAAGAAATCGAGGGCGAGCCCGTGTTACGAGCCCTCGTGGCGTTTATTGATGCGGACGCGACGAAAAGGCATTGGGAAGGACCGACTAGCACATTATTGAAACTATTGACGACGAACGCAGCTGCCATGGGCATCTGGACCGATTCCAAGGAGTGGCCGGGCATCACTCGGTTGCTCACTTTGAAGCTCAATAAGAAATCGAAGGCCCTTAAAGCCGTTGGCGTCCAGTATCGCTGCTTGCCCAAACGAGACGCCAGCTACACCTCGCTGACATGGAGCGACGATTTTTGTAACTGCCTGAGTATGGGCGGTGACGCTGGTGACGCTGGTGACGCTGGTGACGCCACTGAGCTAACGCCAACTCAGTCGACGGATGTCGAAGACTCCAGTGGCGGTGACGCTGGTGACGCTGGTGACGCAAGGAATTCAGCGGCCTTGATCGCCGAACGCCTGCGACAATACGCCCTTACATTGGACGGGCAACTGAACGCGTCCGAGAACCTGGAGGTAGTAGATGAGTGCTCTCCCTGATATCGAACGGTGGAACCCCTCGCTCTGGGACGACGATATCGGCAACCCGGATGTAAAGGAGTTTTTCCAGGACCAACTGTACGCCCTGCGTACCGGTCGGATTGAGAAAGGCGTCAACACCTATGTGCGGGGCCTTTCGCGAAGTGGCAAGACCTCGACGGTCAGGTTATTTGCTCGTTGCTTGATGTGCGTTGAACTGAATCTGGAGACTCTGAATCCTTGCGGCCATTGTGAAGCGTGCACCACCCAGCTTGATCGATTTGGCGAGCAGGGCATGTTCTCCTATCTCCGTGGACGCGACGTTCATTTTATGCCGATCGACTGCATGCAGATTCGTGGAGCCGACCATCTTCGCGATTTGATCAGCGGGATGGCCGACTACAATGGCGTGAAGGTCATTCTGTTAGATGAGATTTCTCGACTCTCGTTTCGAGGTTTAGACGAGCTGCTTCTAGGACCGTTGCAATCGCTGAATTATATGTGGATCGCCACATCGATTGATTCACACAAGATTGATGCCGCCGTCCTGAACAGATTCCCGGCCAAGTTCACGACCGTGTTGCCCACTACAGAGGAGTTAGCAATGCTGTTGATGCGGCTGTGCCGACAATGGGGAATTCCTTACGACGATCCCGCAACGCTCTGCCTTTTGGCGGAAGCTTCAAACAATGTAACGGGCATCGCCTTGCATGCTCTCGCTCAGGTCAATGCAAAGCGGGGCGACGCACGGGCACTAACCCGCCACGCGGTCGAAGGGTTTCGTGACCGTTTGGCAGGCTAATTGGCGGACCCTCAGGCTTGTTCTTGAAGTCCAAATGTACTGGCCTTGATATCACCTAGTCGTTGACCGGCGGCTAACTTTGACGTCAGTTGCAACGTCACCGACGCATCGACTTCCGGCTCATCAACCATTTCAACGCAAGGTGCGTGTAGTTGGGAAAGCGAACGTGCATATTGATAGGCGGGGTTCGCCGATAGTCCGATGTCGATTGATGTGCAAAGGCGTGGTATGAGTTGCGGCCCATCTCGAATAGTGGGGTCGCACAAACGAAGCGTGTACCGAGAGTGAACCTTGTCGGCATTAAGTTGGGCGAATTGAGGCGAAATTCCAAGCTCCCGAAACGTCGACTGCAGCACGGTCTCAACATGGGCGGCATTGAGTTTCTCGCCGACTAAATCGCTTGTCGCGTCGGTCTTCCCGACGAACCGGACCATTGGCGTCTCGCGAGAGAACCCAACGACTTCAATCTGGTCGTGAAGCTGATATCGATAGAGGCCGCCCTGAGTTGTGATCAATACTTCGTAGTGACAACCTTCCTCAAGTTCGTGGGCCAGGACTACTACTTCGCTCGAACTGTGAGGGGATGGAGAGCTCGGTCTAAATTCAAAAAAGTGCGAACGAATCGCTAGGGAGGGAGCCGCCTGGGAGACTATCGGCACGCTCACGAATGCCTCGGTTGCTAGGAGGCCCTTTGGCTGAAGTTCAACGCCGTCAAGATATGTTCGCAGATTGTTGACGTACGTACTGGACGGGCCATCAGCCCAACAGCTGACCAGTCCCAGCTCCGGCCAAATTGTACGTATTGAATCTGCGATGTTACGACCATCGCCGAACAGTTCGCGGAGCTCATCAGCTCGCTGCGGTCGAGGCTCAAATGCCCTGTCCCACAAAGACCCTTGTTGAGACGATGCCGGCGATGAAATCCTTCCCCGTTCAACATCTCGGCAGAGTTCGTCTCGATTAGACCAGAGGAACTTCAGTAGCTCCGTCAGATACGTCGGACTCCACACCGATAGTAAACTGAGACGGGTATCTCTAAGCAGAAAGAACAACGTCGCGAATCTACATGAAGCAACATCTGGAGCTAGGGCGACGCTCGAAGGCACGGCCAGCGTTCGTTCCACGAGCATCTTTTCGAAGCTGCTCAGGTAAGCCGCGTCCTCATCGAAGCCGATCGGAATTCCCCCGCTCGTTCTGCGAGGTAAGGAGCCTAGCGGTGAGATGGACCAGTAGGCGGTTCCACGTCGTAGAGCCGGGCGGGCAGAATAGAGATCCCATATCCATACCTTGATCGCTCGCTGGAACGCTTGACGCAACGACGCCGTATACGGAATCAGCTTCTCGCCATGACTTGTGCCGCCTGTAGGCTCTAAAAGGTCGACTCGCTCCGCCGTTAACACACGAGAATCGCCTCGGGCAATCCGCTCGACCGAGTCGCGATAGTCGTCGAAGCTTGAAATCGGAACCGCATCCTGAAACTCTTTAACGCTACTGATCGTTGAGAAACGATGCTGCTCGCCAAACCAAGTCTGGCGATTGTCCTGCACAATGCGTCGCAGTAGGCGTGCTTGAGTTTGCTGCACGGATCCGGTTGATCGCCGAAACGCCTGAGCTTCACGGAAGCAGGCTGCCATCCAGACGGTGTTGCAGAAGCTCGGACCAAACACGAGTTATCCTGCCAGTGGGACGGAGGCGGCTGGATAGATGACGCGAAGAGCCGCGGCAGTGAAGTTCGCTTTCGAGAGCGGAGCGACGCAGCAAAGTTCATCGCCCAATTGATAGCCCGGATTACGAGAAATGAAGTGGCGAACGTGCCGATCCGCTCGCGGTCGATTGCCGGGATCGGCGAGAGTCGCTCGGACGTGTTCTTTGCCCGGCGTCGCCCGGATTATTTGGGACGTTTCATCATAACAGTGCGGAGCCACCTGCCTGGCAAGTGCGTCAATGACGGCACACTCACGTTCCGGCGTCGGTGCGTTGACGTTGGGATACCACTCACGAAAGAACAACGGCAAGTACTTATAAGTGCGAAAACCTTTCGACGTGAGGAACCAGTAGAGAGGTTGCTCGGCGTGCCGCTCGATCAGTGACATTGCTAGTCGACCCCACTCGTGAGCTAGCGCAATGTCGCCCCAGTGTTGCGGATCGACGACGGTGTCTCCCGAGAACAATGCTCTCACCGGCTGTCCGTCAACTTCGACTTGCAGCACCGCCTGCGTCGAAAAACCAGCCAGACAATCCGTCAGCTGATCGTGAACCTGGATCACCCATTTTTTTGCGGCTAAATCGGCTTCAAACTGCTCTCTCTGAACGTTGACGTACGCTCGGTCCATGAGGTCGAACATCGCATCGTGGCCGCCAGCGACCAGATCGTTAACTTCGATAAGTGAACTGCGAAGTCTCACGTCAACTTTCCTAAAGGCAGCCGAGTTCCAGGTAAGGCACTCGTTGGGTCAGTTCAGCGAGATCGGGCACCTGATCGGGCCAGAATACCAGATAGAGCCGAGTCACATACTCTCTGCCGCCGACCGTTCGGGGAATCGATAAGAGCGGGTCGCCAGCATGCATCCCCAGAAATACCAGGCGGTCTCGACGCTCAAGCAACTCCCGACTCATCGCCCCGATCAAACGGCGGCAGATTTCTGCATCATTTTCAGCAACGACTAGGATCGCACCATAGCGTGCGGCCAGGACGCTTCCAGGCGACGGTAAGGTAGCTCGCTTTCTCACCTCGGCAATGACGTTGTAAGCGGGACGAGCCAGCGTCAGCCACCTGTCGTAACTGTGGATGACCATTTGCTTAAAGCGGCTTTGATCCCAGGCACCCCAGGTACCGACAAGCTGATCGTCGCGGAAGGCGAGCATGACGTCGTGGGGCTGAAGTCCTTGTAGCCAGCCTTTCTCTTCAAAGAGATCGGCCGTGTGGTATGCAGGAAAGAATTGCCGTCGCGGCCCGTGAGTGTTGAGGAACGTGATGATTTGTTCGCGGTCATCGATCGTTGCGAGTCGCGTGAGGATCTGTGAAGACCCTCGATCGATGCGACTCGCCGCCGCTGGATTCAGCGAGATCGTGATGTAGTCGCCTAGTGGATGGTAGGTCGGGAGGCCTGCTCTTCCGGCGGCAATCGTCTTGAGTGCGATCACATTGTCAGAGGCTATCGTCGTCAGGTAGTAGGGAGCCACTTGATCTGCGTGTAACTGGCGTAGTAGAAGATACCCGCGTGCAATAAGCCCCCCCTGCCCTCGATACTGCGGTCGCAGCCTGAGTCCGCCGAGGTAGCCCACGCTCGTACGTTGATCGTTGACGTACCGCGGACCCGCGGTCCGGCTACCCATGCCGACGATCCGGCCCTGCTCGACGTCTCTACCGACCACAATTTGCACAAGTTTGCCGTCGACTGGCGTGGCGTCGAAGAAGTTCGGCTCACGAGCGAAGCTGACCGAGATCTGTCCCATCATCGGCGTCGATGAAAGTACCTCACGCAGCTCTGCATCATCATCAGCCGTGGCGAGCGTGAACTCGAACTTTCCCATGACGTTTCACTTGGTGATTGGGGGCGAGTCCGAGCTGCAGTCCTTGGCGTAGATCGATGTCAAAGTGCGAGCCCAGGTTGAGGCCAAGATAAACGCCCAGCATCGTGGCACTACTGGCATTGGCTTCGCGGTCGAACAGGCGTCCGAAGATGGAACTCCACCCGTAGAACTCTCGTCGTGCCCAAAGACATCCTGCTTCGAGTTCAGCAGGAGCCATCTTCTTAGGACGAAAGACCACGTCGCCAACCCGACCCGTCGGTTCGAGCCACCATTTCTGCTGCAACAGTCGTCCTTCCGTCAGCAGCCGGCGGTAGAGCGGCGTGCCGGGGAAAGGCACGAGATGGTTGAACGCCGCCAAGAAGAGTTGATGTTCTCTAGCGAAGTCGACGCTCTCTTCGATCACCGCCCAATCATCCTCGTCGTAGCCGAAGACGAAGGTGCCATAAACGGCGAGGCCATGCTTGCGAAACTGACGCAGGCTTGATTCGTAGGTGGCGTGAGCCGTATTCCAGTCCTTGCCCATCGCCTTGAGATTGGCGGCGTTGATCGATTCCATGCCAATCAGAACGCCACGGCAACCGCTCGCCACCATTGCCGCCAAGAGGTCATCGTCGTTGGCGACGTGAATGCTCGCCTGACCGACCCAGCTGATGTTCAGCGGCAAAAGTTCGCGACAAAGCTCCCGAGCTTTGCCCGGTTGGCTGACGATGTTGTCGTCGACGATGAAGAATCGCCGGCTGCCCGTTTGCTCCATCTCCTCGGCGACGTCACGAGCGGGCCGATGATTTTGAGAGGCACCGTGGACGGCCGTGATGGAACAGAAGTCGCATTTGAAATTACACCCGCGGGCATACTCGACCAGCGTGATATTTTGATAGGAGCGGTCGGCAAAGATCCTGCGGTCAGGTCTCACGTTCCCCAGTTCTCGACGGCCGCGTCCGTCGTAAACCGCCTTCAATTGGCCCGATCTGGCGTCGGCGAGCAATTGACTCCAGACCGGTTCCGCGTCGCCGATGACCATCGCCTCGGCATGCTCTTGAACCTCCTCTGGAATCAACGTCGCGTGATAGCCGCCCATCACCACGGGAACTCCACGCTGACGAAACTCCGCGGCAATCGCATAGGAACGGAGAGCTGTGAACGTTTCGACGCTGATGACGACCAGATCGGTCGGTTCGTCGTAGGGAATCACTTCCATCCGGTCATCGTAGAAGCAAGTTTCCACATCTGGCGGCATTAGGCTGGCGAGCACCGCCATTGATAACGGCTGCATCTGCCAGGCCTTCACATAGGATTTCCCTTCTTTGCGGCCGACGGCTGGGTAGATGAGCGTGATCTTCATGCGTAAGTGTTCGCCTTCCTGATCGCTAGACTGTGACGGGCTCAACCTGATGCGGCTCAGTCAACGACAGGTCGCGAAAAACACCTTGAGCCTTTGAAGGCAAATGTTGAGCGAAGTAACGATATCCGAGATTAGTCGACAACCAGAGCGGAAGAATCGACCAAGGAGCACCACTGAGGCGTCGGAAGAACGACGGCCAACTGTAGCTTTGCTGCCAACTCCACTTGAGTCCTTCCTGCAATCGCTCAGGGCTCATCCCCTTCGGCTGGAACACAACGTGCTCCACGTCGTAGAGTGACCAGTTGCGATGCAGCAATCGGCCGTCGGCTTCCAGCCGGCGGTAGAGCGGCGTCCCGGGAAACGGCGTCGCCACGGCGTATCTCGGCAGATCGATCTTCGTCTTATCGACGAACTCCACGGTGCGTTCGAAGACCGATTCGTCTTCGTCGTCGAATCCGAATACGAAGCAGCCCTGAATGCCGATGCCATGATCGTGCAAACGACGGACATGTTCCGCGTAGCGGGACGCGGCGTGAAAGTGTTTTCGAGTGCCGTTAAGCGTTTGCTGACTGACCGATTCGAAACCGATCAAGACGCCTTTGCAGCCGCTTTGAGCTGCCAGCTTCAAGAGTTCGGCGTCTTCGGCCAGCCGAGTCGTTGCGAGGCCCAACCAGCGGATCCGCAGTGGGATCATCGCCCGGTACAACGCCTTCGCGTAATTCACGTCCTCCACGGGACTCAGGTCAATGAAGATCGCATGTCGGCCTGTAAACGTTCGTAACTCCGCAATGACCTCTTCGACGGGGCGATGAGCGTAAACTCCTTTCCAGGCCGTGGGAACGACGCAAAAGTCGCACTGATGGGGGCAGCCTCGCGTCGCCTCAATGCTGTTGACTGTTGCATACCCTTTCTTCTTCAGAAGCTCACGCCGTGCGATCGGAACGCCTCGAAGTTCACGCCCGGTTGGTGCAAAGTAATGCGGCTGAAGACTTCCTGCCGCATAATCTCGCAGCAGTTGCGGCCAAGTCTGTTCTGCGTACCCGGTGACCAGCGAATCGGCATGCCGGGCGGCCTCCTGTGGCATGAGCGTCGGGTGGACGCCTCCTAAGACGACGGTGTGACCGCGAGCCCGCAATTCATCCGCGACATTGTAGGCTCGTTGAGCGGTACCGGTGATCGCAGTGATGCCCACGACGTCGGCGTCGAAATTGAGATCGAGCGGTTGCACCCCCTCGTCCTGGATCGTCACCTCGGCTTCCAACTCTTCTGGCACCATGGCCGCGAGCGTCGTCAGTGTCAGCGGTGCATAGCGGAGCGAACGTTTGAAGATCCCCGTCGAGTTGCGATGGATCTCTCCCGCCGGTGATAGTAATTGGATTTTCACGAGGGGCGGCTCGGGCTAGGTGATGGGGCGGCGGCGGGACGACGGCGAGTTACCAGCCACAGCAGTAGGGCACCGACGAACAGGCCGGCAATGCCTCCGATGATTCCGGAGTATGTGGAAGCCCGTTGGAGCGACGTGATTGCAAACACATTCGTGAGGGCGTCCATCGACCCGTGGACGCGGACGATTTTCCACTGGTCGCCCTCTCGACGGCAAACGGCCGTCCAGAAACCTTCGAACGGATACTCTTTACCATCGGACGTGACGGCTAAGTCCTTCGTCGTGCCGGTGGCGTACGCCAGATCTCCCACGATGACCGCCGGCTGCGGGACCACTACCTCAACGGTGTATTTACCCCCTTTGCCGAGGTAGCCCTGAATCTTCTGCCAGTACGCATCCAACCCACCGAGGTTCGTGACCTCTTCGCCTGTCACCATCACCCCGGTGAAATCGTCGGCGAGATGCGGCTTCAAACTATTCGGGTCGCCTGCGGCGATCGCTTGTTCATAGGCAGTGACAAGCTCTTTTAATGCCGCATGATCCGCATCGTCATCGGCGACCGCCGATCCTGATAGCGACCATCCGCCCAGCGTCACACAGAGGGAAAGTAAGAGAGGCCGAATCATTCGAATTCCTTTCTGAACCGCTGCGTGCGGCGATGCGAGCCGTTACGAAATTCGGTAAATGGAGCAAAGGGACGACCGCCCGGCGTCTGCTCACACGCGTTAACGACGACGCCCGCAGGCAGCAGCGTGCAGCCGCCGACCAGTGCGTCAGAACCAATGTTGATCGGGGCCAAAATGAGCTTCGTGGAACCCGATGAAAGCTTGGCGAGAAAGTGCGGGTAGAGCTTCGAATCAATCCCGAACACGACGCGGTCTCCAATGTGTAAGTAAGGCCGATCGGTGACCCGCATGCCCGGTGACCAATAGACAAGACTGCCGATTTTAGCTCCCCACAATCGGAGCCATGCCGAGTAGAGACTGGGAACAAGTCGCAAGAACTCTTCTAAGATCGGGAGGCGATTGAAGACGACTTGCCACTGCGTTGCGTACCACCAGGCGAGGAAGCCGCGTGAACCTAGTTCGTGCGAAGTAGGTTGAGCCGGGCCGGTCGATCGGCCGATAAGGCGGACTGCCAGAGGCGGAAGCAAGTAGAGAACTCCCACGGCAGCCACCGCGAGCCAGGGGGAGCCTCCTTCTAACTGCGAAAGTACCAGCAAGCCGATTACCGTGCCGACATGCAGCAATGGCACATAACCGAGCAGCACCATGCCAAGGCGGTAGCTATTGGTAACAACGATTGCCGGTTGGACGGCGGGCTGGTTAGCGGATAACTCGGCCGGCATAGCGGTTCTCCACTCGTTCGGTTGCCTGTCGCGGACCACGCCACATCCGTAAGTAGTGCCAGATCAAGAACTCTCGCGTCGCTCCCTGTTCCCGCGACAGCCGCGGCAAGTAGAACCACGAGATAGTCGGTCGCTGGTGATGAGTGTGATGCCAATTGTGATTGAGCCACATCCAGTCGATGGGCTTCCAAATCCACAAGTTTCGTGAGCCATCGACGACATCCCGTTCCGTCCCGAAATGATGGACGTATTGCATCGCCGACCAAGTGACGCCGAAGCCGACGTAGACGAAGAGGTACGAGAGCACCGGAATGCCGAATGCCCAGACTATCGCTGCGTGAAAAGCGATGGCCGCTCCCCCTTCGAAGCGGATCCGTCGCAGCACGCTGCGATTGAGCGAATCCATGAACGCCGCGGACGGACGGTCGAACTCAAAGAATCGACGCTCTAGTAGTGACGGAATGAGCAGGACGATCACGTTCGATAGGACAATGGTCACCCAGAAGAAGCCGGACAAGATTCCGTAGAGTTGGAGCCACTTCCATAACGGCGTTTCGCCTTCAAAGTAAAAATCGAACGCTTCGTCGTCGGAACGATTTCGCAGGTGATGCCCGAGATGTCCCTGACGCAGCAGATGAAATGAAGCCGGAAAGAACAAAGCCAGAAACGTTCCCATGCCGTCGTTAAGACGCCTTGATGGGCAGAAAATGCCATGTTCTGCTTCATGCATCATCGCATAGATAGAATTGCCGATGAGTGCGAAACTCAATGAGAGGAGCGTGAGCTGCCACCACTGCGTCGCGAATGCAGTCAACCGAAAGATGGTGAAGGCGACAGCGACCTGAACCGCGGCGATCGCGAAATTCAGTCGCCATGGAATGGGAAATTCGCTCATGTCGCAGCCTCGTACTCACTGCGAGGCAGTGTCGTGAGCCACTCGAAGAACGCGATCATGTCACGATCCAGTGGAGTGAATCCCGACGGTTGATAACGGACGCCGCTCAGTTTGTCGATGTCGTATCGCATGAACGCCTGCGTGAACCGCCGTCGCACTCGGAGATTGAGTCGGTCGACGACCGCTGCCTTCAAACGATTGCGGCTTCGCTTGGCGAACACAATAACGTCCGACAGAGTCCGGTTCTCGCCGAGAGGTTGGCTCATGACCAAAATGCGACTGTGAGCTCGCCCGAACACCCCCTCAACCAGGACATGCGGACCGCCCCAGCTGGTGATGCTGATTTGCACTTCTCTGCCGACGAAACGCTTGAGTAGCCGGTCGTAGATTGAAGTTCCGGTGACCTCCGCATCAAATCGCATTCGCCGAGCGTACTCGTGCGGGCAGTCGACCTGCGGAACTCCCTTCAACTTCCTGTCGTGCACTGCGTAAAAGTGCTGGGTATCAAAGCCATTGCCGGAGAGCATATACCAGGGGCAATCCATTTCGAATCGAAACGGAGAGCTGGCAGACATTTCACGGGGATCGCTTCCGGGAAAGAACGGCAGCGGAAATAACGCCCGAGGACCAAAGAAGAAAAAGATGTAGCCGTGTCGCTCGACGACCGGATAAGATCGGAGGCACGCTGATCGCGGCACGTCGCCGTGATTGGGAACTGAGATGCACGTGCCGTTCGCGTCATAGTTCCAGTGGTGGAACGGACATTGGATGGATTCGCCGACTACCTGGCCTCGTCCGAGGTCCGCCCCTAGGTGAGCACAATTGGCGTCGAGGATGGCAACGCGACCGGCGGCAGTGCGGTAGGCGACTAGTCGCCGCTGCAGAATGGGTTTGGAGAGCGGTTTTTCAGCAACCTCTGCGGACCGACTGAATAAATACCAAGTCGCCGGAAGCGTGGCGAAGTCCGCCGAATCAGGAACGACCGGCGTGATCGCGGTGGCAGGTTGGTCTGCGGTGTGAATCATCCGTGTTCCGTCGCAGCGTTGCCCAATCAAGGCGTGTGCTCCTTCGCGGCGGCATTATACAGCATTTAGGACGAAGGCGAGTACGTACTCCTCCCCATGCCTCTAAAAGCCTCCCGACTCACTAGGCCCGATCGAGACCGCGTCGCCGCGTTCGTCGGTTACGGATCGCTGCTCTGTGGCTTGTGGGTCGTTGTCTACGGCGGTGCGTCATGGCTCACCGGGTTACACGGCTATCGAATTGGTTTTGGGTGGAACGAGGAGTCGTACATCCCCTTCTTGCCGGAAATGGCGGTGATTTACCTATCGCTGTTTCCCATGATTTGGCTATCGCTATTCATTCTGCCAACCCCGGCGGACATCAAACAGTTCGCGGTGACGCTGGCTTGTCTCTTTGTGGTCTCCGGGATCGGTTTCTTGATCTTTCCCGGCCGGACGTACTCCCCGGCGGAACCGGCAACAGGGCCGATTCAGCCTGTGTTTGAGTTCGCAGACTGGATCAATCTGGAGCACAACTATTTGCCCTCCCTTCACGTTGGGATGGCAGTCGTTTGTGCGTACGCATATGGGCGACAACTCCCCCGACGCGTCGCTCTTTTCTTCTGGGCATGGGCCGCGGCGGTTGCACTTTCGACCTTGCTGACGCATCAGCACTACCTCGTGGACGTCGTCGGGGGCGGAGTCGTGGGGTGGATTATCTCTGGTTTCTGCTATCGCGTTCGACTGGAATAATTTCATGTGAAACAGTAAGTGATAGAGAATAGCGAGCAGCATGGGTAGATTTATGGATTGAGGACATGAAAGGGGTTAAGTTCGATGAGACTCTCGACTTTGGTCGCTCTGACGCTCGTGATCGCGATCGCTACCCCGTTGCGGGCGGAGAACGCCGTTAGTCCGCCAGCGGAGATCCCGCTTGATACGATTTGGGGGCTCGATCTGCCAGGGACGCGAGATATCGAGGGCGTCGATCTACCCACAGTGCCGCAGGCTTCCTCTCCAGGCTGGGGATATCCAGAGTTCAAGCGAAGACGCCAAGAGATTATTGAACGGGTGCGTACCGCAATCTCAAGCAAGCCGCCCGTGGACCAAGCCCTCACTGGTTTCGTCTACTCCGTCGCTCCGGACATGGAAACGCTCACCGTACTGATGCGAATTGAGAACGCGTTTCGAAACAATAAATCGCAAGTGCGGAACAACTTCATCCATGGAGACCGCGATGCGTTTCTCGTATTCTATAGCCACCCATCCAGTTACTACCTTCGTCTGAAGAAGGTCACGCGAGACGGCACCGACATCGACGTCAGCTATGTATTTGAGCCGCATTACACCGCGGATAGTACTGTCCACTTGGCGTTGATCCCCCTCGGCAAGCTACCGCCGGGCGAATACAACGTGCGTTTCACGCAGCAACCGATGGAACGGAAGTACATCGACGCAGGATTCGTACGGGTGTTCGGCAGCCAAGAGAAGCAGATTGTCTGCCAGCCGTTCACGTTCCTCGTGAGCGATCCGCCTCCCTTTGTGACGAGCGAAGATCCTATCGAGGAACGGGTTCCGCTCGATCGCATTTGGGCGTTGAGTATGCCCGGCACGAAGAAAGTCCGCGAACTAGATCCAAGAGAGTCGCCGGACCAGGAAACCGCAGTCTCCCAAATTGCTCGTGGCCTCCTTTCCAAGATCGGGCAACAGACGGACGCCGGTCCCTGTTTCCTAGTCGCAGGCGAGGGGAAGGAAGCACTAGAGAACGCCGCGAGCGTGATTGCCGACAATGCGTCTCCGCTGACGGCCCTGACGACGGACGACGAGATTTCGCTAGTTTTTTACTCGTATGCAGCACCTGGATACGTCGCCCTTCACTCAGTGCGAAAAGCAAAGAATCAGGTGACAGTTCGATACCATGTGATGATGCATGCAACGTCCGATGTCAGTGTTCACTTCGCTCTCATCCCGCTAGGCAAGTTGTCGCCGGGTAAACTGAATGTCGACGTGATGCAGGTCGGCCGAGATAAACCGTCGCCATTGGAGGGCGTGAGTCGCCCCGAGCCAAAATTAGTTGCCCGTGCTGTCTGCAAATCGTGTGCATTCGAGATCCGCGAGCCGGACACGACGGACTAAAAAAGCCGTGACTGGTGGTTCGCGGGGCGACGTACGACTCTTTGCCGTCTGGGCCACCCACCGTTCGTTGTAGCGGACACGCCAATCTGCTTAAATCTGACCATTCGCTTGCCTAGAACGTCGATCTTCTGAGAGAATAGAGGATCGAAACCCTGAACGGGAAGAGCAGCGTGAGTTAATCCTCGCATCTGGAAAGAATTCTTCACATGCAACGCGTCCTCTGGGTTGCAGTGGTTCTGTTCTCCGTTGCGAGTCTGCCTGCAGCCGCAGAACTCCCGGACGCTGCCACCATTCTGGACGGTGACATCGCGTGGGATGTTGCTAACGTCGATAGTTTCTCCATCTCTCCCGACGGCCAGCAGGTCGCCTACATCAGCGGCGGAGCCCTGTGGGCCTGCAGCCTCACGCAAGGGCCGCCCAAAAAACTGGTCGACCTGCCCCAGTCGATCACTGCCTATCTGGTGATGCCAGGAAACGAACTGATCCGTGAGCAGGCCGCGGGAATGCCGCCCACCCCCTCTTACAGGCCGATTAACGGCATCTCGCAAGCGGTAGTAATGGTCTTCAATGTCGCTTGGTCGGCAACCGGCGACGGCATTTACTACACCAGGCGTACTGGACTAAAACAGAATTCAACCCTCGCATCATTTAAGGTCACGCTCGTGTCGCTTGACGGCAAGGTGCGAGAGATCGCCGACATTCACCGAGAGTTCGCGGTCGATCACGAAAGTCAGATATCCTTTCGGGTCAGTCGCGATGCCAGTTCCGTCGTTGCCAGCAACCATGGAATCCCCTTGATCTGGGATGCCGCCAAGAACAAGCCACGAGCGACCTGCTTCGACTACCTCACGCCTTCGACCTCCAGCGGTCGCTGGCTCGGGGTGGAGATTGACTCCCGCGAACTCGTGCTCGCCGATGAGAACTTGGCAATCGTGAGGCGATTCGAGGTCTTCTTGCCTCAGCAGCGTCGCTGCGAACTAACGTGGTCTAGCGATGAGCGGTACGCCGTCTGCCTGAGTCACTTGGAGCATCCGTCGGATAAGACTGAAGGCGTTCGGGTTGACCTCCAGACGGGGACGCAAACGCAGCTTAACCCTGGTGTCATCCGTGACCAGTTCTACTTTACGGGCCGAGGAGGCGAACTGGTGCGGTTGGGGATCACGGGCATCCCGCCCAAGGGATTGGGGGACGGCAGTTATGGGGCCTACATCTCCATGCTTCCCGACGGCGATACCAAGGAAACAGACGTGATTCGCTTTGCGGGTCCGCCTCGAACTCCTACGGCTTGGCGAGATCAACGGCCTTACCCGGCTATCCTGGGGAACGATGATGGGACCCTGTTCGCGATCGCCCTGCCCCGGCCTGTGAGTCAAGCCGCCGGGTTCCACTACCACCTCGTGGATCACAACGGTCAGACGTGGCCATTCCTTCCCAAGATTGATTCACCATACATCACGCCCTTCTATCCTCTCGCGTTTATCGACGAAGGGCAGGCGATCTTAGCCCGTGACGGCAAGACGCTATTCACCTTGCCGGTTTCGAGCATCCAGCAAGCTGCGGGAGACGATCGATGACCGGTCACGGATTCGGCTGGCTGTGGGCAGTGCTCGTTATGGCGACGCAGGTTTCCTACGCTGCGGAAACGCCATTTGAATTGCCGGCCGACGCGAAGATCCTCGACCCTGACGTAATCATCTACGGCGGTCCTCGCCCAGTCATTTCCCCCGACGGCGAATGGGTGGCTTACGTCAGCCGCGGGTTTGTGTGCGTGAGCAGCGTTGATGGAGGGAAGCCCACACGCCTCTTCGAGGTGCCGGAATCATGGACCCACTTCTTGGCCCTACCGGAGAATGAGTTTGCGGAGGGCGACTTCGGTACGCTCGCGAGGTCGCTGAGCCAGGACGAGTATCGGCAGATGCTCAAACAGATCAAGCAGGAACTGAGTGGGTTGCAATGGACTATCGAAAGCGATGGGGTTGTGTTTGGCGTCCTATCACACGATCCGGCCAAGCAACTCTCGCGTTCTGTCTACCTCGCTCCGCTGACGGGCGATGTGATTCGGATTTCGCATTCTGAACAGTCTACGCCTACCCAGGCACGAGGCGTCGGAGGCGATTTTAAGATGACTCGTGACCGACGCTATATGGTGATGAGCTTGCAGTGGGGAAAGGCACTGATTTGGGAGGTCGAGCGTGACCGACCCCGAGCCACTTGCTTCTTGAATATGACGCCTTCATCCACCTCCGACCGCTGGATCGCCGTGGAGAAGGATACGCGAGAACTGGTGATCTTGGATCGGGAGTTCTCAGTCATCCGGCGTTTCGACGAAGTCATCGAACCGAATCAGTTCGGTTACAAAATGTATTGGTCGCCCGATGAACGTAACGTCATCTGCCAGACGCAAGTCGGTTTCGACCACTTCAGCAACTGGGAAGGGTTCCGCTTGGATCTGCAGACGATGGAGCGGCGGCCGATGAGCGGGAGCTTCATGAACGAGCTGATTGAATTTACCGGCCAAGGCGGAGAGTTCGTGAGGGTCGGTTCCGCTGGCGACATGCAAGGTAGGGAAGGCATCCAACCGACCACTTCCTACCTTAAGGTCGTTCCGACAGGGCCCGGGGCCACCAAAGATCTATGGCAAATCCGAGCGGACTCCACGAATCCTAGGAATGGCCCCCGACTCACGTACGAGCCTCAAATGACTCATTCGCCCGACTTTAGTTTGTTCACGCTAGGCTTGCCGCGACAGGGTGTGGGCCCCCATGGCGTCGTCCAACATCTACTAGACCGACAAGGCCGCCTCTGGACGCTGTCGCCGCACGATCTCGGGGGCTACCGTACCCCGTGCGATGTCGTGGGATTTGCCAAAAAAGGGCAGATGATCATTGGGTACGATCAGCACCGGTTGTTTGCGATCCCCGTCGGCTCAATCCAGACGCCCGCAAACAAGGTTCCGAATGTCGTGGAGTGAGAATGCAGGAACTCTTCGTATCCGTCCATGGCATTCCATAAGGGTTAGCATTAGCGAGGCTCGACCGGTCCATGAATAAGCTCGCTTGTTTCTTACTCTCACTGTTCGCAGGACTGAACTCGCACATAGTACATGGAGCGGAGGACGCGTTCACCCTCCCCGCGTCGGCGAAGATTCTGGACCCTAACCTGATCATGCACAGCTGGCCCTACCCGGTGATCTCTCCGGATGGCGAATGGGTGGCGTACATCAGCCGTGGGTTCGTGTGCGTCTGCAGTCTCGAGGACGGCCAGCCACGGCGATTGCACGAAGTTCCCCGTTCCTGGACTCACTTCTTAGCATTGCCTGAGAACGAGTTCGTAGGCGGCCAGTTCAGTGCGTTAGCGAGTTCGCTCGACCATGAGGAGTACCGGGAGATGACGAAGAAGATCGATCATAAGATCTTCGGTCTGCGGTGGACGCCGGAGAGCGACGGCGTGGTGTTCGGCGTGCAGTCATATGATGAGCAGAAAGAACTTCTTTTCGCTGATGTTTTCTACGCCCCCCTTGAAGGTGACGTCGCTCGCCTTGCCCAGGCGGAATGGCCGTTTTCTGGCAGAGGGATTAGCGGCGACTTTCGAGTGACGCGAGATCGACGCTTCATCGTGTCGGGCTCGGAATGGGGCCGGTCGCTGATCTGGGGTGTCGAGCGGAACCGGCCGCGTGGAAGCGTCCTGATGAATCTCACCCCATCTCCCACGTCAGATCGCTGGATCGCTGTTGAGAAGGACACGCGAGAGCTCGTAATCGTCGATCAGGACTTCTCCGTAATCAAACGCTTCGAAGAGGTAGTGGCTCCCAACGAGAATGGCTACAAGCTTCACTGGTCGCCCGACGAGCGATTCGTCATTTGCCAGAATCCGATCGGCATGGATCACTACAGCAACTGGGACGGCTTTCGACTTAATCTAGAAACGAACGAGCGTCGCGAGTTCAGCGGTGACTATTGGAATGAGATCATTGCCTTCACCGGGAGTGAGGGGGAGTTCATTCGAATTGGACTGGATGGGGAATCAGCCCTGATTTCTGGCCTCAATGAGGTTGGGGCGTATGTTCAAATCGTCCCTACGAACGATGATCCATCAGAGTACGTCTGGCGACTCCCGGCCGATTCCAAGAGAGCGGAGGAGTACGTGGCCCTCGGGCTGGAGCCCCAGGTCACCCACACTCCCGACTTCTCTCTGTTCACGATTGGCTTGCCCCGTGCGAAGAGCGGTAGACCTGGCGTCGTTTATCACCTGCTAAGTCGGAAGCATCAGCTCTGGCGAATGTCCTCTCATGATGCTGGCGAGTATCAGTCACCCTACCAGGTCATCGGGTTTGCTAAGCAAGGTGAGATGATCTTGGGACATGACAAGCATCGCATGTTCGCGATTCCAGTGGCGGAGATTCGGACCGACGAGAATAAAGTCATGCCCGCTGGCGATTGACTAGTAGGTCAGGCCCCTCGTATTTCGGAATCTCGCTCCGTTTTGATTGAGAGAGGTCAGTGATGACGCAGTGGAAGCAAAATCGTCGACTGACTTTTCTGTTTTTACTTGCGGCCAGTCTCGGGACAATGGTCGCGAATACCGCAGAGAGTAAGCATCCGAGCATCCTGCCAATCGTATGGAAAGGGAAGCACGGCCTGATCGATCGGGGCGGCAACTTGCTACTGAAGCCGGTCTTCGATGATTTGGGCACTTACCACGCCTCGGGGCACGGCATGGTCCTTCGACTGCCACCTATCGACACTGAAGCTTGGATGGCTGTCCAAGTCGGACCTCATTATGGGTATGCAAATCGCCGTAGCGAAATCGTCATTGAGCCTAAGTGGTCGAAAGCATCTGCCTTCCGAGATGGCCGGGCTCAGGTTTGCCTCAACGAACGGTGGGGACTCATCGACCTGCAGGGCAACTACCTTGTCGAGCCGACGTTCAGCTATCTCGGCGATTTCTACGAAGGTCGGGCCCGTGTTGCCGTCGGTGAGCGATCTCGTCCCTCCGGACGTAAGTGGGGCTTCATTGACGAATCGGGCAAGGTTATCGTTCCGCCGACGTACGACGATGTGCGAGACTTCGATCAAGGTCGGGCTCTTGTGAATGTGGGAGCTAAACGAGGCGGCGAGTCGGGCAATGCACTACGCGGGGGACTTTGGGGCGTCGTTGATCAGCAGGGCTCCGTTCTGATCAAACCGCAGATGGAAGTCGATCAGCAGCTAGACCTGAAAGCATTTGATCCGCAACGCGGGTTCTTACCGGTCACGCATCAGCAGGATCGCAGGCGAATCAAAATCGAGGGTCGGTATGGGTTCGCGGATAAACGATGGTCGATTGTCATCGAGTCTCGTTTTTCCGATGCCGGGCAGTTCAGCGAAGGCTTCGCCGCCGTGAAGCTTGGACAGAAGTGGGGGTATGTCGATGGCCAAGGTCGCATGGTAGTTGAGCCTAGCTACGATCTGGCCGGGCCGTTCGGCGAAGGGCTTGCCCCTGTTCAGCTTGGGGGCGAAGTCCGCTACATCGATGCCGCGGGCAATGCGGCCCTCATCATCAGGGCCGAGGCGGGCGAGCCGTTTGCCAACGGCGTCGCTCGCGTTCGCGTGGGCGAACTCTGGGGCTTCATCAATCGGACCGGAGAGCTTCTGTTGTCGCCGCAATTCACGCGTATCATCCCTCGGGATGGCGGCTATCAGGTTACGGGCACCGACGGTAAGCAGGGATTGGTGGACGAGGCAGGGAGATTGATCGTCAGCCCGCAGTACGATTTCATTGGCGGGTTTCAGTCAAATGGCTTGGCGTGGGCTGGCGTCGGCTTCATGGGCGAGCAACTGGTACACACCCTGATCGATCGTTCCGGCAAGGTCGTCTCCTCCGCAGAGACTTATCGGTATCAACCACGCAAGCAGGGCGACCTGTGGGGAATCTGGGATTCGCAGGAAGATTGCTACGCGATCGAACCACGGTTTAGCGATTTAAAGCAACTCGACGTCGGCATTCTTCAAGTCACTGTGAAATCGCGGTATGGAATGGTCGATCTCAACACCGGAACGATGCTGCTCGAGGCGAAGTATTTCTCGATGCGTCCCTTCTACGAAGGGCTGGCGTTAGTCCAAGCCCCCAATCAACGCCATCCCTTTGGTTTCGTCGATCGGACGGGCACGTTCGTCATTCCGCCCATTTTCGACGACGCCAGCAATTTCGAGGACGGATTAGCGAGCGTCCGTTTCTTTCGCCGACCCGTGACCGACCTTCTATGGATCGATAAGACAGGACGTTATCTCTGGGACCCTAGATCTCAGTCGGAGGAGACTTCCGAGCCGGCGGGGCTGATCGGCGAACAATAGTCGGAGGCATCGAACTCTTCAGGTTCCGCTTGGCTCGTTTTTGCTTGACGAAGTCGCGATCGCCTGGGGCGAGTAATGAGGATCGTGTCTATCGCTCCTTGTCGGTCACTTTGAAAGTAAATGAACCGCTGACTAACCGCTCAGCTGAAATCTTCGCCATTCGAGTAACGACCACCTCGGGTCCCGTGTCGGCGGAGCGTTGCATCGTGAGCTTGATTTTTCCAGGGCCAAGCGTCGGCAGCGGAATCAGAGCGAAGTGAGCCGACGAACTCATTAGCTCATTGCAGTTGAGATGATAGGCCACCACGATCTCTCCGTCCGAGTGCTTTACGTCGTCCAAGCGAAGTGAGCGGCCGGAAGCATACGCAAACACGATCAACGACGCTTCATCGCCAGCTGAAATCTGCTTGAGCGGCTTAGCCTTCCCAGCAAGGACTTCCCAGGCATTTTCTAAGGCTTGCTTGCCGCCGCCGGGCACGAGAAACCCTTCGCCTGCGGTATCTCCTACCGGCGGTAGATACCGGTAGCTGAGGCGATGTCGGATTTGCTCGACGACGCTGCTGTTGATGAACTCCTCGGCCGAACTAGGGTCCTGCTTCGGGGGCGGAATAAGCTCCCTGGCGTCGCGAATGCCAGCGATGTTTATCCCCCATGCGTTGCATAGCCGGATTTCATCAGCATAGATAGGCGAAGCTAGCGAGGCGGCAAGTGCGACGATGCTCATGAAATGTTTGATATGGAGCGTCATTCGCAGTGATGTCCGTTCGCAAGTGCCATTTGCACAGGCTTTCTAACACAATCAGAACGACCTAACGGCAAATTTGAGCTACCTCTTTCCTTATGTCAATTCCGTGAGATATCGAGAATTCGAGATTAACTCCAACGGAATGTGAACCAGGAGTGAAGGTTGTTGGTCCATTGTTTCAACAACCTTGCCCCGACAGTGAAGGAGGTGCCCCATGCCACGTAATCAGCAAGAAGAATCATCCTTTCGAGCCGATGAGCAAACGCCGGCGAGGATATCCTTTTGAAACGAAGGTGAAAGTCGGCGTTCGCGTCGTCCATGGCGAGAAGCTCTTGGAAGAGAAGCTAGGCCGCAATGACCTCTGCCCTTGCGGCAGCAGTAAGCTTTTCAAAGGGTGCTGCCTGCGATCGGGCCGCTTTTGACGGGGTCGTTCGCGATCATTATTTTTAGAGATCGATAATCAAACTAATCGCGGGCCGCGTCCTACGGGCGTTGGCCCTTTTTTGTTACAACTCATCTTCCGACGACGAACTGCCTGGTAGGATCCCGGAAGCTCTTCGATGCTGCTCACCATCTCCACCGACCGCCAGCCGGCGACCGATCTCGGATATTTACTGCATAAGCATCCCGATCGCTGTCAGACGTTTGACCTGAGCTTCGGGCAAGCCCACGTCTTTTACCCGGAGGCGACAGACGTATGCTGCACGGCCTGTTTGCTGCTCGACGTCGATCCTGTGGGTCTCGTCCGCGGCAAAGGCGATTGGCAAGGCGGCTCGGCGGATCAGTACGTGAACGACCGCCCCTACGTGGCGTCCTCGCTAATGAGCGTCGCCATCTCGCAGGTGTTCGGGTCGGCACTCGCCGGTCGGTCAAAAGACCGTGCTGATTTGGTCGAGACGCCGATGCCGCTCACCGCCAAAATCGACGTCTTGCCGGTCCGTGGCGGTGAGCCGCTGCTCAAGCGATTCTTCGAACCGCTCGGGTACGAAGTCGAGTCGAGCCACCATCCGCTCGACGAGCAGTTTCCAGAGTGGGGAGAGAGCGTCTACTACTCTGTGACGCTGACCAAGACGACGACTGTCAGCGAACTGCTGCGGCACCTCTATGTTCTCATTCCGGTGTTCGACCATCGCAAGCACTACTATGTCGGGCAGGACGAAGTCGAAAAGCTGTTGACCAAAGCTCAGACTTGGCTCGCCGATCATCCGGAGCGAGAACTAATCACTCGCCGATACCTGACAAAGAGCCCAAGCTTGGTCCGACAGGCCCTCGCTCGTTTGGCGGAAGAGGAAACGCCGCCGATTGAGGAAGAGAACATTGCCGACTTAGCGAACGAGAGTGTTGTTGCGAAGCGTGAGCGATCGCTTCACGAGCAGCGGATCGACGCTGTCGTCGACGTGCTGAAAGAGGCTGGAGCCAAGCGAATCCTCGATCTAGGCTGCGGCGAAGGAAAACTACTTCGCCAGCTCTTGAGCGAAAAGCAGTTCACCGAAATTGTCGGCATGGACGTCTCGATCCGTTCGCTGGAGATCGCTCATCGGCGACTGCGTCTCGATCGGCTTCCCGAACGACAGCGGGAGCGGATCCGACTGATTCATGGCAGCCTTACCTACCGCGACGAGCGGCTGACCGGCTTTGACGCCGCGGGCATCGTCGAAGTGATTGAGCACCTTGATCCGCAGCGGCTGGCTGCGTTCGAGCGAGTCGTCTTCGAGCAAGCTCGACCGACGACGGTTGTCCTGACGACGCCGAACCGTGAATTCAACGTCATGTGGGAATCCCTTCCTGCCGGCACCATGCGGCACGGCGACCATCGCTTCGAATGGACGCGAGAGGAGTTTGAGAATTGGTCGAACGGCGTCGCAGCTCGCTTCGGCTATATCGTTCGATTTCTACCAGTCGGCCCTGAAGACGCGGCAGTGGGATCTCCTTCCCAGATGGGTATCTTCGAGAGAAGCCATTATGACAATGTTTGAACAACTCCTGCCATACGCTGGGAGCAAACAAAAAATTCGCGTCGAGCGAAGCCTTCCGGGAACGCCCAGTTTGAGCGGATATTTGATTGGACTTACCAACGAACTCGGCCTCATGCATTGCTTCGACGACTTCGAGCCGGACGGCTACACCCTCTTCCGCGTCGCCCACGTCATTGATGTTCGCTCAAATGAGTACGAACGACATTGGGAGCGGATGCTGGCCGGTGAAGGATTGCTTGGCGGACTCAACCTGGACGCAGACATTGATCTCTCATGTCTGGAGAACGCTATCGAGTCAGTAGACCGTCACTTCCATCGCATGATCGTCGAGTGCGAGGCGGAAGATGAAGAGCTCGATGATTTCTACATTGGAAAGCTGGTTAGTATCGACAACGAAGAACTTCGCTTCGACCATTTTGACGGAGTGGGACGTTGGGAGAGCGAGGCCGCAGTTATCTCGCTGCCCACGGTAACGCTCGTGCAATTTGAGACGCCGTACATTCAGCGATTTTGGAAGTATCTTGAGAGTGCGGCACCCTGCGACGGTGAATCGGGAGCACAACCTTGAAGAACCGCGTCCACAACAGTCTCAACCTAATTTATTCCGTCGGTACACAGGTTGTGGCGTTGAAGCACATTCAGGGGACTGACGGCCAAACCGTTCATCCCGCCGGGGCCGTGGGCGTCGTTATCCGCTCACCGCAGGACCGGTCGCATTCTTACCGCATCCGTTTCGTCGATGGTTTTGAAGCTGCAATTCATCATGATGGGCTGGCTTTGCTGGCTGAGTACAAGCTGGGGGCGATCAACGATTCCCAGCAAGTGCTTGCGACGCATGGTCTCTTTCATCGAGTGATCCTGCGATGCGTCATCGGATCGAGAGCGTATGGACTCGACACGGAGGAATCAGATACCGATCGTCGAGGCATCTATCTCCCGCCGGCCGATCTGCATTGGTCGCTCTACGGCGTCCCGGAACAATTAGAGGACGAGGCTACCCAAGAGGCTTACTGGGAGCTGCAAAAGTTCCTTGTCATGGCACTCAAAGGGAACCCGAACGTATTGGAGTGTCTCTACACTCCGCTGGTGGAGTTCGCCTCGCCGCTGGCTCAAGAGCTGCTCGACATGCGGTCAATCTTTCTGTCGCGGCTCGTGTACCAGACGTACAACGGCTACGTCATGTCGCAATTCAAGCGAATGCAAGCAGATGAGCGTAATCACGGCCAAGTGAAACCTAAACACGTGATGCACCTGATCCGGCTCCTGCTCTCGGGCATTCACGTACTGCGGGAAGGTTTTGTTCCCGTGGAGATAGGCGAGCACCGAACCCAGCTGCTGGCCATCAAGTCGGGTGAAATGCCTTGGGACGACGTGGAGGCGTGGCGATTGCGGCTACATCAGGAGTTTGATCGAGCCCTGGAAACGACCAGCTTGCCGGAACGGCCTGACTATGAGCGAGCTAACGTGTTCTTGGTGAAGGCCCGTCGGCAGGCAATCGAAGAGGCCCTGCCGTGAGCGATACCGTGACGCTATTTCGACCCGTTGGCCAGCAAGAGCTGGATCTTATCCGCGATGCCCAGTGGAGAGCGTTCCCGCCCCGGCTCGTCGGCCAGCCGATCTTCTACCCAGTGCTCACCGAGGACTACGCCGTTCGCATTGCTCGGGAGTGGAATACGAAGGATCCCAATTCCGGTTTCGTCGGTTATGTGCTGCAGTTTGAGGTGAATGCCCAGTTCTTAAAGCAGTACGACGTTCAACAGGCGGGCGGCCGTGACTTGCTGGAGTACTGGATCCCAGCGGAGGAACTGGCGATTTTCAATGCGAACATTGTCGGACTGATTCGCGTCCTTCGTGAATTCCGACCGAGTGGTGAGAAAGCTTCATGATCGATTACGCCAAACTTCGCCGACAAGTCGACGCCCATCCTTATCCGCTGGTTTTCGCGACCATCAGCGGAGCTCATTTGTATGGCTTCCCCTCGCCTGATTCCGACTTTGATCTGCGAGGCGTTCACTTGCTTCCGCTGGAGCAAGTCGTTGGCATGACGCCCGGCGAGGAGACGGTCGAGAAGTCGGGCGTCTACGACGGGATGGAAGTCGACCTCGTGACCCACGACGCCAAGAAGTTCTTCTGCCTCATGCTGAAGAAGAACGGCTACGTTCTGGAACAGCTCCTCTCGCCACTGGTCGTTCACACGACGCCGGAGCATGAGGAACTTAAAGAACTGGGCAAGCGTTGCGTCACCCGCTTTCACGGGCACCACTACCTGGGATTCGCGGCGACCCAGTGGAAGTTGTTTCGTAAGGAAGAACCTCCTCGGGTAAAGCCACTGCTGTACGTCTACCGGGTATTGCTCACCGGAATCCACCTCGTGAAGTCCGGAGAAGTGGAAGCCAACCTACTGACGCTCAATGAATCGGCCAAGCTGCCGTACATCGATGAGTTGGTGGAACGCAAGCGATCGGGACCGGAGAAGGGAAAACTCGATGCAGCGGACGTGGCCTTCCACGAGAAGGAGTACCAGAGGCTCGTGGCCGCTTTGGAAGCCGCGGGAGCAGCGTCAACTTTGCCAGAACAACCGAGGTGTGCGGAGCAGCTGAACGATTTGTTAGTACGCCTCCGTATGGCTGGCAGACAAAGGTGATGAGACAGAGAGAATAAACGATGGAGGCCGTGATCTTCACCGGAATTCAAGCTTCGGGCAAATCGACCTTCTATAAGGAGCGATTCTTCGATACCCACGTGCGGATCAGTCTCGATCTCTTGCGAACTCGCCATCGAGAGATGCTCCTGCTGAACGCTTGCCTCACGAGTCAGCAGCCGTTCGTCGTCGACAACACGAACCCGACGCGTGCGGAACGGTCGCGGTATATCGAGCTGGCCCTGACGCATGGCTATCGACTCACGGGCTTCTACTTCAGAGCCGAGGTCGAGGGATGCAAAGAACGCAATGCAGGGCGGTCCGAGCGTCAGATCGTGCCGCTACCAGGACTGCTAGGAACCTACAAGCGACTTGAATTGCCCCAATTGAAAGAAGGCTACTCGGCCCTGTACTACGTGATGATCGCTGCTGACGGCGGCTTCCAAGTTTCGGAATGGCAAGATGAAGTTTGACGAACTCGATCAGAAGATGCGGGTCTTCGAAACCGTTCACGACCAGTGCGTCCTGCCGGGGCTCTGGATGGTCGCTCGTTTGGACGGCCGCAACTTCACGCGATTGACCAAAGAGTTGCAGAAGTTCGAAGTCCCGTTCGACGAGCGTTTCCGCGATCTAATGGTCCGCACGACCGAGCACGTGATGAACTGCGGGTTTCGTATTATTTACGGATTCACCGAAAGCGACGAGATCTCGCTGCTCTTGGACTATCGCGATCGATCGTTCGGCCGGAAGACTCGTAAACTTAATTCCGTGCTTGCCGGCGAGGCGAGTGCCAAGTTTTCGCTTTTGTTGGGCGAACTTGCCTGTTTGGACTGTCGCATCTCGGAACTGCCGACCGTGGAGAACGTCGTCGACTACTTTCGCTGGCGAAACGAAGACGCCCACCGGAACGCTCTCAATGCTCACTGCTACTGGAGTCTGCGGCAGGAGGGCGAGTCTGCCAATGCGGCGAATGACCAACTGCTCCGCCTGTCGACGTCTGAAAAGAATGAAATGCTCTTCCGGCGAGGCACCAACTTCAATGACTTGCCTCGGTGGCAGAAGCGAGGAGTCGGCTTGGTCTGGGAGAGATACGTCAAAGACGCGACAAACGCTAAAACGGGTGAGGCGGTAACAGCCAGTCGACGCCGGATTACGCCAATCTACGAACTGCCGATGGGCGACGGGTACAGTGATTTCGTAAGAAAGCTGCTCGCTGACGAAACGAGTGAATCTTGATTATGTCCGACGTCTTGAGCGTTCCGAACCTGTCGTTGGTCGTCTTGATCGGCCCCAGTGGCTCCGGCAAGAGCACCTTCGCACGTACCCAGTTTCTCCCGACGGAAGTGTTGTCGTCGGACTATTGTCGCGGCCTCGTGAGCGACAATGAAAACGACCAAGCGGCCACCAAAGACGCCTTTGAAGTCCTGCAGTTCATCGCTGCCAAGCGACTCGCTGCTGGACGGCTGACCGTCGTCGATGCGACGAATGTGCAACAAGAGGCCCGCCAGCCGTTGGTCGCCCTCGCTCGGCAGTACCACACCCTGCCGGTGGCGATCGTTTTCGACTTGCCAGAATCCGTGTGCCAAGCACGAAACCGTGATCGGGAGGACCGGAACTTCGGCGAGCATGTCATCCGCCAGCAGCGGTCGCAACTTCGCCGTTCGCTCAAGAGCCTGAAGCGTGAAGGTTTTCGCCATATCTTCGTGCTACGGTCGCCGGAGGAAGTCGAGGCGGTTCGTATCGAGCGGACGCCCCTGTGGAATGACAAGCGATCGGAGCATGGACCGTTTGATTTTATCGGCGACGTTCATGGCTGCTGTGACGAGTTGGAAGAACTTCTCGCTCGTCTCGGATATGTTGCAACGCCGGTGGAAACTCCGGGGCCAGGCTGGTCGCCGCTCTGCTACGCCCACCCAGAAGGCCGCCGTGCCGTCTTCGTTGGCGACCTCGTTGACCGGGGACCGCGAGTAGTCGACACGCTGAGCCTGGTGCGAAACATGCTGCACGCTGGGAGTGCGTTCTGCGTCCCCGGCAACCATGACATGAAACTCCTCCGCAAGCTCCGCGGCAAGGACGTGCAGATCTCGCATGGGCTGGCCAATACGCTCGCCGAAATCGACGCGATTGCAGAACCCGATCGAGTTCCATTCGTGCGTGAATTATCCCAGTTTCTCGACGCCTTGGTGAGCCACTACGTCCTCGACAACGGAAAGATTGTCGTAGCTCACGCCGGAATGAAAGAGTCGATGCAAGGCCGTGGTTCCGGCAAAGTTCGGGACTTCGCCCTCTACGGCGAGACGACGGGAGAAACCGATGAGTTCGGTCTGCCGGTACGGCTCAACTGGGCTTCGGAGTATCGCGGCCGGGCGATGGTCGTCTACGGCCATACCCCGGTGCCGCATCCCGAGTGGCTGAACAAGACGATCAACATCGACACGGGATGTGTCTTCGGCGGAGCCCTCACCGCACTTCGGTATCCTGAGCTCGAAACGGTTTCTATTCCGGCACGTCAAACCTACTGCGTACCGGCACGGCCGTTTCTACCGGATGCAGATGGTGGGTCTGCACTCTCATCCCAGCATCAAGACGACGACCTGTTGGACATGGCCGATGTCACCGGTAAGCGGATTATCTCAACGCGATTGCGTCATAACGTGACGGTTCGCGAAGAGAATGCCACCGCGGCGTTGGAGGTGATGAGCCGATTTGCTGCCAATCCGAAATGGTTGATCTATCTGCCGCCGACGATGTCGCCGTCGGAGACGAGCAGCCGGGATGGTTACTTGGAGCACCCTGAGGAGGCCTTTGCGTATTTTCGCAGCCAAGGTATCGAACAGGTCGTGTGCGAGCAGAAGCACATGGGATCGCGGGCTGTCGTCGTTGTTTGTCGAGACGAGGAGGCTGCCCGCCGTCGGTTTGGAGTCGCAGACGAATCGGGCATCATCACTACCCGCACGGGCCGGCGATTCTTTGATGACCAGTCACTCGAAACGGCTCTCCTGGATCGCGTTCGCAACGCCCTCACGGCCAGCAACTTTTGGAGCGAGTTCAGCACCGACTGGGCCGTACTCGACTGCGAGTTGATGCCGTGGTCGGCGAAGGCTCAGGAACTATTGAAGTCGCAGTACGCGGCTGTTGGGGCCGCAGCCAACGCCGCTTTGCCGCACGTTATCGACGCTCTCGCAACCGCCAAAGGCCGATTGAACGGCGACGCTGTTGAGACGATTGAGGCCCTGGCCGCTGACTTCGGGGGACGCAAGCATTCGGCGGAGAAGTTTGTTGCAGCCTACCGCAGTTATTGCTGGCCGGTCGACTCGATTGCTGACTACAAGCTGGCTCCCTTTCACCTGCTGGCCACGGAAGGGAGCGTTCATTTTCATCAGAACCACCAGTGGCAGATGGAAACGTTGGCCCGTGTCTGCTCGCATAACAGTGAACTACTTCTCGCGACGCCCTATCGAATCGTCGACGTACATGACCATGCCCAAGTCGAGGAAGCCACGGCATGGTGGACCGAACTCACCGAGTCCGGCGGCGAAGGGATGGTGCTGAAGCCGCTCGATTTCATTGCCAACGGCAAGAAGGGGCTCGTGCAACCTGCAATCAAGTGCCGCGGTCGTGAGTATCTACGGATCATCTATGGTCCTGACTATACCGACCAAGCCAATCTCGCACGGCTCCGGCAGCGAGGGCTTGGTTCAAAGCGATCACTCGCCTTACGAGAGTTTGCCTTAGGAGTGGAAGGGCTGGAGCGGTTTGTTCGACGTGAGCCGCTGCGGCGAGTTCACGAATGCGTGTTTGGGGTGTTGGCCATGGAGAGCGAGCCCGTTGATCCGCGGCTTTAACTTGCAGAGTCACATGGGGGCTTCTGTTTTTTTCCGTCAGTCATGATGCCAGAAGCGAATTGATGCAAAAACCTAATATTCGCCGCGGATATCGCCATCACTCTAGGGAAGAGGCTTGCAATCATCGTGATCTCCGCTGATCCCTCCCGTGGACGGGAGCCGGTGCAGAAACTTCATCCCTCATGACCGACTAAACTTAGGACACAAAAGATAAATGGGCTGTGCAGATCAGTTTGAAATAGACTTTATCAAAAGCACCAGGGATATGATGGTGCATTACCCCCGCCCGTACGATCCGACGATGTTACTGAATTGCTCTGTCGGACTGTTGATCATGTCACGGGAGCGGATGTTTGACCGAATTCCGACTTGCCCCCTTAAAGGATGGGGCGGTCGTCCGGGGGAAGTTGTTGATTTCGGCCCGTCGCTGATCGACACTCCCGACTCAGTCAGGAACTTCATGCGGCAGTTGAGAAACTGTCTTTGTCACAGTTGCTTCACGCTCTATCACGAGAATGGACAGTGTGCCGGCGTCCATTTCAAAAGCAACATGAAGAATAATTCCTTTGAAGCACGCCTCTCGCTTAAATCCCTCAAGTACTTAATGATTTCACTCGCCCATGCTCTTATTGAGCCAACTACAGTTAGCGATTGAACCAAGGGCCTAGCCAGCTTCCAAATCGCTGATGCCAGCAAGCACATGTTCACCCGAAAAACCATGCGGAATTGACATGTCGATATCATAGCTGAACTTTAGGCAAGGGCATCGGTCCGGCTTTAGTTCGTCGCCGCCTGAATGATATGCCTGCCACCTCTCTCCTTGAGGAGATGCCGCCCGATCGGCGGCTTCAATTGGGTCAATCGTCAAGAGCCTCACCTCTCGGCAGACCGCGGGACGCATTCGTCCGGCTTAGAATTGCACGCTCCATTCTCCTCCGTCACAATGGTCTGGGCAGCCCGGGGCAGAAGGGCGTCGCTTTCGGCTTTGCAGATGCTCTTCCTCCGTTCCGTGAGCCAATTTTTATGTCCCAGGTTGATCTGTCCGCGGAACTCAATCGGTTTCGCGAACGTCTTCTCGATCTTTCAAATCGTAACCCGCTGCTGAATTATCGCATCAGTCGCACACGAACGTTGGAGATCATCGATGAACGCCCCGAGCAGGTTTATCAGCGGTTAGTCATTGATGGCAAGCGATTCCGCTTTGACCCGCTTCCAGAAGTGGATGTCGAGGAAGATTCGGAAACATCTGTCGTCGCCCTCACGGTTTACAATGAGGAGTTCGCTGCGTCGGCCGAACGAACTGCAATGCCATCGGCGGTTCAGGAGAGCCCATCGAATGGCGAACGTGTCGTTGACGAGGCACGGTACAACGACGATCGGCTCCAAACTCGCCTTTCTGCCGCTCGGTTGGAGACTGTCGCCAAAGGAATTGCGGGCGAAGCCGTCACGATCATTGAGGAAACGGGCGTCAATTACCTCTTTCTTGCCATGGGGATGCTCGGATGGCGAGAAACAGATCAAGCTGAAAAAGAGCACTTGGCTCCGCTCCTGCTCGTGCCCGTCACGATCGATCGGTCATTCAACGGACGCACCCTCAAATACGAATACGCCGTTTCCTGGCAAGGTGACGAACTGCAATGGAATCTGTCGCTCAGCAAGAAGCTGGAGCGTGATTTCGGATTGCGGCTGCCAGAGTACGACGGAGAGCAGCCTCCCGAGAGCTACTTCCTAGCGGTCGAGCAAGTCATCCGCTCCAAGCCCAACTGGATCGTAAAGCGAGAACAACTCATTGGGTTCTTCGCGTTTCAGAAGATGTTGATGTACCTCGATCTTGAGCCTGACGCTTGGGAGAATCGAGGGGCACTCCACCCTGACGGCATCGCGGCTACCATCATCGCCGGACACGAGTCGGATGCGGGATCGAATCTCTACGCTCCCGATTACGATATCGACGAGCTCGTTGAGGCTAAGCGAATCAGCCTCATCTCCGATTGTGACAGCTCACAGCATTCCGCATTAGTCGACATTATCAACGGCAAGAATCTCGTTATCGAAGGACCGCCTGGCACCGGAAAATCGCAAACGATTACCAATGCCATCGCCGCGGCCCTCCACGAAGGAAAGACCGTGCTCTTCGTCGCCGAAAAGCTGGCAGCACTGAAGGTAGTGAGCGATCGCCTCAGCGAGTTAGGGATGGGAGGATTCTGCCTTGAACTCCACAGCGACGCCGGACCCAAACGCGTCTATCAATCGCTCAAAGAGCGAATGAACGCGATCTATAACAAACCTCACGCCCTGGAGGATGTGCGGCGAGATTTGGAACGGAAAAAGGCGACCGTGGCCGATTACTTGTCCGCTTGTGCGACCCCTATCGGTCCTTATCAAGAACCGTTCTATCAGGCCGTCTGGCGAACGATCGAACTCCGCTCCAGGGGCGTTCGCTCTGCTCGCCAAGTTTCGTTCAACGCGGATGTCAATCGAGCAGATTTTGATGAGAACGCTCAGTTGCTAGAGGCGTTCGTCGAGACTCTCAACGAGGTCGAGTCGCCTCGGCAGAACCCCTGGTGGGGATTTTGGACAACGACTTTCAATCCTAACGATCTGGAACCTGTCGCCACGCTCCTCAAACGATTGGGAGAGTCGGCGGCAGACGCTCGTCGTGAGTGCGACGCATTACATGCCGATTGCGGGGAAGGATTGTTGCAATGGATCTCCGCGAGCGATCATGGGTGCGTAAAGCTGGCGTCCGCGTTGGGGGATGATGCGAACGATCTGCCGTCCCAAGTCCCGTTGAAAGTATTACGCGAACCAGCGGTTCGTGCGTTGGCCAAGGAGTTCCACTCGCTTGTGCTAGCCGCCAAAGAGCTTGCGAGCGAGTCATCTCAGTACATGGCCGGGGAACGAGCTGATGCGGAACTATCCTCCGGCGAGGTTAGGCGGCTCATTGAGCGTCAACTCATGCCCACCGCTGGCGATACGTCTATCAAGATATTGCGAGTGTTGAAGTCGCGGGTAAGTACGCTGCTCACCGTATTGAACTCAGTCGACGCGATTGTTGGACAGCTTCAATCCCAAGGCTTAGAGCCGATTCGGAACCTGAAGGAGTATCAACAGTCGGAGGAACTGTTCCGACTGCTCAGGCATCCCATTCTCAAGTTAATCACTGAGCTGCCTCCGTCACTATTCCTCGCGAACGCTCCGGTCATCTTTAAGCAGGCACGCAGCGAAGCGACTTCTCTCGTCGCAACTCGGGAGGAACTCGGTAAGGCATTCCAGCTGGACGCCCTCCCGGAGTTCGAGAAGCTCCGCACCGTCTCCCAGCGACTTCGTCCCCATGCCGATCGCTGGTGGCGATTTCTTTCCAAGGACTTTCGCACCGGCAAGAAAGAGCTCCTGACATTCTCGCGGAGCGGGATCGGCAGCACGCCCGTCAAATGGATCGAAAGGCTTGAAGAACTTGAAGATCATCTGGCCTCGGAACGGAAGTTCGGTGATCGCAACGACCTGAAGCAGATTTTTGGGAGTCTATTTAATGGAACTAGCACCGACTGGGAGCAGGCCGGGACGCTTTTGAAGTGGGCGGCCACTGTCACCAATCGCGGGCTCGACCACGCATCGGCCGGCGAACTGCTTCGACACGCCTCCGGGGCGTTGCGAGCCCAGCAGATCATTGAGGCACGTCAGCAGTTGGCGGCTGAACTGGCTCAGCCCGGCGTCGCCAAAGCACTCGGCGTCGCCACGCCTTTTGAAACGGAATCGCTGGTCGAATTTCGTCGACGATCCGATGCCTTGCTGGCAGACATCAAATCATTTGAGTCAGCTGCCAATCCGCTGACGCTATCTGATGAGTTGACGTTGAGCGAGATCTCTCGTCGTGTAGACGTTATTCTCGAAAGTAAAAAACTTAGGGAGCGGTGTCTGGATCCATCGCTGTGGAAGTCCTTAGAGAGCTGGAATGGCGGTCTCGAAACTGATTGCGAGGGCCTTTGGAGAGCCGTCGATTGGGTGGAGCGAGCCTCGACACTGAAACTTCCAGCGGAGGCTATGGAGCGTTTGGTCGGTGAATCGGCGGCACCCGCCTGTCGACTGTTGGCGACGAGAGTCGAATCAGTGCAACGTGTGATGGAACGTTGGAAACAACTGCGAGAGCAACTCAGTGCCTCCGGGCGAGCTGACGAGAGCTGGCTGCCTTTGATCGATGCGGAGTCGGGGGACGTTATTGGGGGCGGGCTGACAGAGGCATTGGCCCAGCAGATCGACGAGCTGCCGGAATGGTCCGCGTTCTGCCGCATGCTTCTAAAATGCGAATCGGCACGACTTGCCACATTCACCAACCTGGCGATGGATGAGCAAGTCGAAGTCGCTCACCTTGCTGATTGCTATCGCCTTTCCGTGATGGAACGTGCGGTCGAATCAAAACTCTGGTCGACTCCGACACTAAAGGAATTCTCCCGGCAATCGCTGGAAAAGGCTCGTGAACAATTCAAGCATCTCGATCGGCAGCTTTTGCAATTCACCCAAGATCAGATTGCTCATGATGCGTCGAAGCGGCCTGCCCCCCCTGGCAATAGCAAAGGCCGCGTCGCAGAGTACACCGAACTGGGACTTGTCCGTCATGAGATTCAAAAGCAGAAGCGGCACTGTCGCATTCGTGATCTCCTATCACGGGCAGGGACTGCCGTTCAGTCTTTGAAACCCTGCTTTATGATGAGTCCCCTCTCGGTGGCCCAATACCTTGCTCCTGAGGGCGTACAGTTTGACCTGGTGATCATGGACGAAGCTAGCCAGATCAAACCCGAGGATGCTCTGGGAACTCTCCTGAGAGCGAAGCAGATTGTCGTTGTGGGCGATCCGAAGCAGCTGCCGCCGACATCGTTTTTTGATCGAGTCGACGACGGCGTCGTTGATGAGGAAGCGACGCCTCTCGACAATGCCGAGTCTATCCTAGAAGTGGCGATGAAGACCTTTCAGCCCGTTCGCCGGCTCCGTTGGCACTATCGTAGCCAACATGAAAGTCTCATCCACTTCTCCAATGATCGCTTCTATGATCGCGATTTGATCGTCTTTCCGTCCGCATCGACGGAGTCTTCCTCGCTTGGATTCCGCTATCACTTCGTCGAGAACGCATCGTTTGTCGGCAGCTGCAATGTCGAAGAGGCGAAGGTCGTTGCCGCGGCGATCATCGAACATGCCAAGAGAGCTCCGCACGAGACGCTCGGCGTCGGCACGTTCAATATGAAGCAGCGGGACTGCATCAGAGAGTGCCTCGACAAGCTTTGCGAACAAGATGCCACTGCACGTGAAGCAGTCGACCGACTGAATGAGAATCACGACAAGCTGTTCATCAAGAACTTGGAGAATCTCCAGGGTGACGAACGTGACGTCATCTTCATCTCGTATACGTACGGACCCGATCGTGACTCCGGAAAGGTGATGAACCGGTTTGGGCCCATTACCGGAGTCTATGGTTGGCGGAGGCTCAACGTCCTGATCACCCGAGCACGACGACGAGTCGAAGTCTTCACGTCGATGCGAAGTTCCGACATCTTAGGCGGGCCCGATCGAAGTCTCGGCGTCAATGCGATGAAGGACTACTTGGAATTTGCAAGAACTGGAACCCTCCCAGATCGTGGCCTTTACACCGGAAAAGCCCCTGACTCTCCCTTCGAGATCTCAGTGGCGAGCGTGATTACACGGATGGGGCTGAAGGTCGTGCCACAGGTCGGCGTCGCGGGATATTTCATCGATATGGGCGTGCTCCACCCTGAAAAAGAGGGGGACTTCCTGCTAGGAATCGAGTGCGATGGGGCGACCTATCACTCGGCCAAGTCGGCACGCGACCGCGATCGACTGCGTGAAGAGGTGATCAAGCGGCGAGGTTGGACTCTGCACCGCATCTGGTCCACCGATTGGTTCCTAAATCAGAAGCACGAAGAAGATCGTTTGACGAAGGCTATTCAAGCAGCCCTTTCATGCTGAATCAGTTACCCACGAGCAAAGCAAACATGTGGTCAAGCCGACAAGAAGCGTTATCAGTGGCGTCGGGAATGCGGATCGAGCTTGATCGAAACTCTCGCCCAGCCAACTTCAGGGAAGTGATCAACGCTTGGCAAACGGACGAATCATTCCGGGACATGTTCGGCTCACTTTTAGCATCGTCTCCGTTCACCGCATTCCGGTGGGAGACTCCAGGCGTCAATCAGTCAACGCTCGATCGTCCATTCGAGTTCGTCCTGCTCGACGATCCGCGATTGGCTCGCCAACCGGACGTGAATGCCTTTGCGAAACATTTTCCGAATGCTAACGAAGGGATCGCCACGTTCGCGAACCTCAGGGGGGACGCCCTATTAGTCGTTCCCACGCCGTTGACGGAGCAGAGTGCTTATGGGCACTTAGCGGCGTTCGTACGTCAAGCTCCTGAGCAACAACGGCACGCCTTGTGGCGGGCGGTTGGGATGGAAATGTCCCAGCGGCTGAGTGCAGAGCCGGTTTGGTTAAGCACCGCTGGAGCAGGAGTGTCGTGGCTCCATGTTCGCCTGGACGATGTGCCTAAGTACTACGGGCATCGCCCGTATCGACAAGCACCAGCTTGATCGACAACTGGCAATCACTCGGCGGCGATCCATGCTTGGCTCGACTTTCGGGGAAACGCATAGACGGATTCCGCCGAACCTGTTGGAGAGAAGCGACTGACGCCTTCGTCGGTAACAACCCACATGGCGTCATCCCCTGGGCCGCCAAATGCCATGTTGCGAGCATTCAACGAAGAAATCTCTACTGGCTCGCCCGAAGCCGACACTCGGCGGAGCGGTCCTTTGTAACTGCAGAAAATAGCATCGCCGTTGGTCGGATCGCATCCAACGACGAAGGGAGATTGGTCTTCGAGTGAAATCTCTCGGCGAACGCTCCCATCGACGTTACGTAGCCATAGTCGGTTTTTGCTCTTCGACACGTCGGGGTGTTCACGCTCGGCTAACCAAATACTGCCATCTTGAGGGTTCAAGCTGATCGACGCATAGCACCATCCGCCGACTGGCTCACGGAACAATACCTCGCCGCTGGTCGAAAGTTTGATCAACTCATACCCCGCCAACCAAACGGCACCCGCCTTCGCGTCGAACGCGATGTCGATCCCCCGCACGCCGGGGTAGGCTGCGATCTCCTGACCTTCTGAATCGAATACGACCGTCTGCCCTGTCTTCAGATCCCCACCGCCGGTCACCCAGATGTTGCCGGTTGCCGGATCAACGGCGAGAGCCGACGACTCAATTTTATCTAACTGCCAGATCTTGCTCCCGGCTAAGTCCAACGCCACCAGTCGATCGTCGACGTTTTCGAGGACATAGACGCGATTCCGCTGCCTGTTGACGGCAACCCGATGAGATCCGCCGACCGTTTCACACTGGTTAAGTCCCACATATTTCCACAGCTCTTTGCCATTTTCGTCGATCGCAATCAGCTCATCATGATGCTGGATGCCTTTCTCGTAGTTCGGATCGACGTTGTTGGCGATGAGCAAAGCTGGAGGCGAAGTTGGCTCGGAGGCCGCCTCGTCAAAGCGAGTGATCGGAAACCTTGCCGGACGTTCAAGAGAAACGTCAGTGAACAACGCTTCATCTTTTAATGCCGTGGCCACCGCCCGTTCCAAGTCCTCGCCGCGAAGATCCCTCGCTACTACGGTGCCATCAGGGCCAATGAGGAATGTGGCGGGCAAGGCACGAACCGTGTACTCGCGGGGAACCTGGCCGTTCGTTCCGCCAACGGCTCCCTGTACCCACGTTAGGCCTTGCTTGTCGACGAAGCGTTTGGCGATTTCCGTTGAGTTGTCGCACGACAGGCCGATCAATTCGAAGCGGTCATCATCGCCGAAGCGTTCATTGATTCGCTTGAACGTCGGCATTTCAGCGACGCACGGACCGCACCACGTCGCCCAGAAGTCGAGCACCACCAGTTTCCCTCGATAGTCGGATAGCCTTAGCGGCTCGCCGCTGACTCCTTCGGCGACGAACTCAGGGGCAACTTCTCCGGCATCTAGCGTGTCAAACAGGACGGCAGTGATGTTGCCGAGGTCAAACGGCTTGTGAGCCTGCTCGCTATCTCGCGGCGGGATGGTCACGTCGAACTTAGCTTGGCCGATCTCTTCGCCCGCTCCGCAGGCATTGGGAGTTGGCGGGTTGTTGACGGCAATCTTCAGTTCGTATTCGCCGGGAGGAACGTCAGGAATGGAGAACTTGCCAGACTTGTCGATAGGCCCCAGCATCCGAACGTAAAGATTATCTCCTGCGTCCTGTGGATCTCGCTTTCGCTGAAGGCTGGCCGGCTCATTCGTCGTCCAATCGACGTTGACGCTAGGCTGCCGGTCGAGAGCCACTTGGCCGACAACTGGTCGTCCGGTGCCGCCGATCATGACTTCAGCGGTCTCATGGGGAAGGACTTCAACTGAAGTTTGCCAGCCGGGGGCATGCTGCTGGCCCTGGTTAAATTCGGTAATGACGACTCGCGACACGATGCCTGGCCCAGGGACTGCTCGATCTAACGCAAATTCACCGTTGGCATCAGTGGTCGCTCGATATCCAAAATCCCACATGACCTGATGACGACGCGATGACTCGGACTTCGGGTTGAAAGTGATCTCGCGGCCAACATCGGGCTGATCGCCGACGACAGAACGTCCGTGTATCTTGCCCCAAGGTTTCAGTTCGATCCGCTGCTGGGGATCTAGCTTCTCAGCCTCGATCTCTGCATAACCGCTCTCGTGAAAGATGAAGACAATTGCGAGCTCGTCGCCTTGGGGCGGGAATTCGAAGCGGCCCTGCTCGTCAGTTTTCGTTACTTCCGCCCGATTCTGGCGACGATCAAATCTCCCGCCACTCATTGAAGCTCGCTTTTCAGCCGTGGCCCACCCGACCTCTGCTCCGATAGCTGGCTTCCCGTCTGAGGTGAGGACGATTCCTGACGCTCCACTTCCCGATTCCAACGGGAAATCAAACGTGACGGCACCTTCAGTCGACCGAAAAACTCGCGACGTCATCGGGAGATAGCCGGGAGCGACCACCTGCAAGAAGCGTCCTTCCATTGGCTCGTCGAACTTATAGCTATACTCGCCGCCGTTGAAAACTATGCCTCGATCACCGCTCCAATACGTCTGATCAGAGTTGGTGAATTGGTACCCGTTTCGTAGTTCGAATTCCTCGATGGGTTTTCCGGTCTTGGCGTCGGTGACCTTCCCGGTCACTTCGAGGACTGGATGCAGGACGACCCGCTTCTTGCCATCTTTAGGAGCGATTGGCGTACGGCGAGCAGACATGTATCCAGACTTCATAATGTCGCAGAGGATCGTGTCTGCGGGGGCACTCTTCCAGCTAACGAGGCCCTGGTCATCGGTATTCTCTCGGAACTCCAGCGAGCGAAAACCCCGCCAAGTATCGGAGGCGACCATGGCCCCGGAGATAGGATTGCCGGCGAGGTCGACGACTTCGACTTCGAGGTGGCTAGGGGCATCTAGCTCAAATGTCAGCGGCGGCGTCTCGTCGCTGACGGTCACTTCCTGCAAGGTTGGAGCAAATCCATCTGCTTGTGCCGTGACCAGCGATTTACCGGCTTTGCAATTTTTTAGGGCGAACTCTCCCTGATCGTCGGTGCGAGCGGTCGGAAGGTCCGTCCCAAAGCGATCGAAACCCAACCGGACGGCGGCTCCCTCGATCGGCTTGCCGCTGGCGTCCAGGATCTTTCCTTTGAGCTGTAACCCCTGCTTCAGCGTTAGGACGTTCTCTTTGCCGAGACTGACTTGCATCCCGCCATTCAGATAGTCGGGATGCTCGGCTCTAACCGACATACTCTGCGTGTCTCTAGGAGCACCCTCCCACTGCCAACGTCCATCCTTGTCCGTCGTCAATTTAGCCGGGGTGAAGACATAGCTGTCGAGTAACGGCCACGTGATCGGCATTGAAATTTCGATCTCGACGTTTGCCACAGGGTCGCCTGCGGCGTCGACGACCTGTCCCCCGACCGGTTGGCCATCGGTAAGAGCGAGTTCTAATTTCTTGGGAAGCTCGATTTTCGTTGCCTCGCTTCGCCAGGTGTAATTGATGGGAACAAAAAGAGCTTTGTCCGCGGTAAACCAAAGGTTATTGACTGTTTCGCCTTTGGCGAACTTGAAGACGGCTTTGCCCTCTTGATCGGTTTTGATTTTCTCGTTGAGGCGTTTTCCGCCAATGTTGCCGTGAAAATCAAACGTCACGTCAGCCAGGGGCTGCTTGGTGCTGGCGGAGACGACGCTTAGTTCCAGCTTCTCAACGGCATCCTCATTGTCGGAGGACTTGTCTTGTGCATCAGCTTCTTTTGCGTCGTCTTTAACTACTGCTTCGACCGGCTCTGCGGCCAGTCGCTTTACATTTACCGTGCCAATGACGCCAATGCCGATCAAAACCATCAGTGACGCGACGACAAGTCGCCAACGTTGGATCCGTATGGCTGCTAGACCGCGTTGCATCGCTTGAATCCGACGCCGGACTGAGGAAGGCCGAGCCATCGAGAGTGCCGCTGCTTCGCCGTCACCAGCGACTCGTAACGCAATCGTCGCCAAAATGCGACAGTAGCTTTGAGCGTCGTTCAGATAGCTGGCCGCTTTCGCGTCGCAGAGCTGATCACAGTCGTCGGCGTGAGCGACGCGAATCCGCCAGGCAAACGGGTGAAACCACAGCAGAATTGAGAGCCAGGACAGGATTTGGTTCCAGAGTAAGTCCCGTCCTTGTAAGTGGCTCAACTCATGGGCGAGCGAAGCACGAAGTTCTTCGCGGTTAGTGTCGGACGCTGCGGTCGCTGGTAGAAGAATTACCGGACTGAAGACGCCAACGCTGCAAGGAGAGGCGACGGCTTCGGATTGCCTGATCGAGATTGGTCCCGCATATCCCAACCAATTCGCCGCTCGCTTTGCCTCGTCAACGCTGCTAACGCCAGCGAGAGTTGAAGAATTAACCACATGAGTCAGCCTACGAATACCTAAAAACCAGCGTACTCCGAGCAAGCAAACTCCCGCTATCCATCCCATGCTGACCACGATAGGCCACGGGATAGCAGTCACGACTGATGATGGGGGCGTTTGTTGGGAGCTAGGTGCAAAAGGATCGAGGTCTTCAATGTTAGTCGACGTGTTCCAGACATTTTGGGCGGCTGGGGCAACGATCGGGGAAGCTTCTAATGGTTCGGAAGAGTGTCGACCCACAGGAAGGCCATCTGCGTTCATCTGAGCCGCAGCTTGAGTTACATCAAACGTCACCACAGGCGGAGCTGCAGGAAGCAATGCAACTTCGAGCTGAAGCTTGATCTGCGGTGCAGTGAGAATCGCCGCAATCCCCAAGCAGCATCCTCTCCACAGGAGGATACGCCAGTGTGGGTTACGGCGTGAGAGGAGTCCATGAAGGACCCAAACTACCGAGAGAAGTACAGTGATCCTGAGAACCGCCATCGTCGTCGCCGTTGCGACCGACGAGGAATCGGTGATCAACCAATCCACGATACCGTTCATACGAGACTCCCAGGCTGATTAGCCTGCTTGATCGTCTGCGAGACGTTTGAGTTCGAGAAGTTCTGACTTCGAGAGCTTTTCGGAGCGGATGAGATTCATCACTAGGTCTTTCGCGGACCCGTCGCAGTACGCATCGACGATCTGCCGAATCGTCGAGCGAAACGCCGTCTGCTGTCGAGTGACAGCTGTGTAGAGGAACGCCTTGCCGACTTTACGGCGGCTAACGTGTCCTTTTTCTAAGAGGACGGCCAGGTAGGAGCGTAATGCCGGGTTCTTGATCTGCTCAGGAAACTTTTCCTGCACTTCGCCGGGCTTCAATTCGCCATGGTTCCAGAGAATTCTCATCACGGCGAGTTCGCCGGGCGTGAATTGGCTCATGCGGCCCTCCTTTGATGTGCAGAGTCTACTGCACATGGGCCGGCTAAGTCAACACAAAAGTCAGGAATTCACGGCTGAATGATTCCGCTGCATCCACAGGCGGCTCTCATCGGCTCCATGAGCGTCTCTGCATGGCCTACCGGCTCCGTCACCGAGCGGAACACCAACGATTCGATCTGGTAGGGAATGGTAACTGAAGAATCTACGGTTCCGCTGCACGGGAGCATCCGAAGTCGCCTGCAGCCAGAGAAGTCTTGGCATCAAGAGCTTTGCTCGAGACTTGGAAGAATTGGTTTGCCTTGCTTGATGCCTGGAGCGAAGAACGCCTCAGCGTAGCGGCTCAAGTAAGCAGCTAGGCATCGCCGCGATTTATCAACGGCAACTTAGCTTTCGGAGTGAACAAGAAATCTGAGGAAACTCAAAGTACCGACGACTCGTAGCTACCCGGTAATTGCCGCGGATCGGGTGGCTGTATTCAACCTTCGCGGAAATCTTTTAGGAGTACTGTTATGGGACCAATGGGATGCATCGAACATCTGAAGTCAGTCGAAAGAACGCTAGGGCCCGAAGGATTCAAGGAGCTGGCGGGCCAGATTCACAGCATCAAAGATGATGTTTTCAGCTGCATGGAGCCCCAAGAAATCGAGCACCTGGCGACGATATCTGGAGCACACGCTGCTGGTCTGTACCTGCGGCAGGTACAGCACTCCTACCCTCACAACGCAATGTCCGGCTGGTCATTGAAGCATCAACTAGAAGCAATCTACGCCTTAATCGCGTGTGAGGTGGAGTGCCCTCTAGGACCCTTTACGGTGAACTTTGCTTCCGACCTTGAAGTTCAGCACGTCGTGGCGGAATTCAAGGAGTACCCAGTCCTTAGTTAAGTCTATCGATTCTGTTGAGTGCGTCGCGTGACGTGCCGCTCACAAAGGGCGAGGGGCCTTGGATTGCACTTGGCCCCTCGCCTTCGGCGGCGGGATCCGGAAGCCGTTAATAAGTGATTTTTTATTCTTCCAGGAGATTTGAGATGTTTCAGACTGACAGTGATTCAGAACTTCAACAGTGGGAAGTTCGTCAACGAGAGGCGAGAGTGCATATGATTGGCATTCTATCGAATGCCCTCAACTTTCTAGAGCGAGTGGACGCTCTCGAAATGGCAATCTCCACTCCGCCTGGTGAGAGTGATGCCCGAGGAGGAAAACAGGCTACCGATTTCCGCAACACTCACGCTTACTATTACAGCCTGCAAAGTGTTTGGGCGGATCTCCAAATGGCCATGCACCACGTTGGACAAAAGGTCGAGTTCATCGCGAATGATCCACCAGAAACTGAGCAGTTGCTCTCACTAGTCTTGGACAAAGAGATTGTCCTAGAGCAGCTCATTGCCGATCGCCTCATGCTGATGCTGGCATCGCCAGGTGCGGCGGATTTAGAAGAGCTGCAGAAAACCCATGATTCGACGAATGCCAGAATCGTTGATCTGGAAGACCAGCAGGTTCTCCTTACGAAAGCCGAACCCCACTACAATCGATGGGATCTTCAAGCTGACCGCACGTCATCATTCATCTATGGTCACCTTCCCACGTACATACGGCGTGTGGAAGAAGATGACATTTAAGGGCGTCAGAACTGAGTCCTCGGGAATGGCGGTTCAATGGACTGAACCGCATTTCTGCCTCATGCGTGCAGGACAACATCGCCCTCGAACGACCAAGCTATGAAGTTGTGCTGTGCTTGATTGAAAACAGGCCCACTCAGTGTGAGCGTAGCACCTAGTGAGCGTAGCAGCTTGAGTTTTGCGACTCCTGGAGAAGTGGCGTTCGGGAAGCTGACTGACAGCGTTGTCAGGAGCTCACTTGCAGTGAGAAAGAAGCCGTCATCTCGAATCGGTAACAATGGAAACTGAAGGAACCATTGAAATCGTGAGGGACGCATGGCCATGTCAATTGATGCAAATCCGCTCGCCTTCCGAGGCGTATCCTTCCTGACCAAAAAGGGTAAGTTCAAGCGACGGTATCTTCGGCAGGAGAAGCTACAAATCTGTGGCTTAAGCGAGGCGGACTTAGATGCCATCATCGAGCTTTTCTGTCCTGATCGCCCTTACTATGTGACGACTGGCAGTGGGGTCGACGATTGGTATGATCCCCATCGCCGGCTGAAGCCCGATGAAGTTCTCCGTCATCTGCTAGGAAACATTCTCCAGGAAATTATCCCCAAGCACGTGGCTCCGAAATGCTGGGGATGTACCAAATTCGTCGGCATTGACGTCGACTTTCATCCCGGTGAAGAGGACGATTTCCTCAGCCGTCGTCGACTTGTCCGCAAGGGCCTTCGCATTCTTGGGGTGCCGACTGAAGGCGTACTGGTCAGCGACACGCCATCCGGCGGAAAACATTACCGGTTCTTCTTGACTGAGGCAATCAAACTCGAACAGATCCCGTATGTCTTGGGCAAAGTGGGGATTCACCAGAAGCGTGGCCGCTTCGAAATCTTCCCCTGCAAAAAAACGGGCTATCGATTGCCATTCGCATTGCGGCCTGGCCACGAGCACAATCCCGCACGAGCCGGCATTTTCATTAGAAAGTTTATTGCCGGAGAAGTTCCAAAAGTTAACTGGATCGAGTGCCTCAGAAGAGCAGAGGCATTTGAGGCGAAGTATGGTGTGCCTCGTGAGCAGTTCCAAAGGAGCCACTCAAGCTCGCCAGTTTCTGCCCGCCCTGCCAGCTTTGCTAAACCGAAACTGTCGTCAGTCATCTGCGGAGTGTCAAAGCAGACGAGACTCACGGACGCGTCGGCGGCTGACGACCGAAGGATCGAACCAAGCTACGGAAGCAAGTCAGTCCTTCTGATGGATCAACTGTTCCTGACTGGAATTGCTGCCGCAGGAACTCGCACCCAAGTGACTCTCGACCTAGCCTGGCATTTCCGGTTCGTCCGGCGATTCACAGCTTCTGCGACCTGTGACACGCTACTCGAATGGGTTAATCGCACCGGACGGGAAACGTCGACGACCGTTATCGAAGATCTACGAGGCGGAACGCGAAAAGCAGACGCACATACTCGGGCCATCGTCGACTGGGTGTATCGTTTGCCAGAAGAGGAACGAGCTCCTCAAATGGCGAGAGGTCGATTTAGCCGAGCAGAAGTCGAGCATCTTCTCACGAAGCTGAAATATGTTCCAGCGAACGATCGACTAGAACTCGTTGAATTCGTTCTTCGCTGCCTGCAGTTCGCCAAACGACATGGGGCGTGTGACGAAACCGGTTGGGTGGCTGAAATCGCCGCCGGCGAAGTGATGCGATCCTGGCCACGATGTAGTGGCTCCTCGTACGTACGAAAACGTGAGATCCTGGCGGGAGCTGGACTGCTCCAAGTCGAGCGGGGCGAATGGAGAACGAAGAGTCGTTCAGGCCGAGCCCGCACGTATCGACTTAATGTCGAACGATCGTTATCCAGCGATGCCACGATGGAGCTTGAGCATGCGGTGGCGTATGCCTCCGCCCTTCTGAGCCAAGCCGGTGACGGTGACACAAGATCGTTGCGTCTGCAGAGTGAAAATGACAGCAAAGTGAAGGTTGTTATAAACAACCTGGAGAATCACGGTGGAGTCGGGGATCGGGGAATGGGAAACAAGGCTGAAGGTCAGACGCTCAAACTAGAACATACAACTCGTCAAAGCTTCCCATCGACGCACTCATTAGTGAACTCTAAGAAGGCCGCAATGGAGTCGCTCGCCAGCGAGTATATCTCTCTAAGAGTGGGAAACAGTTCCCTGCGGACTGGACGCGTGCCAAGTTCGGTGCCCGTCGAAGTGCAGCCTAGTCAGCCCCCTGCAATGAGTTCCTGGCACACTCCGTACCTGGACCTTCCGTTACCACCCGAGTGCCGTGACTGGTTGCTCCGCAACAGCGGTCCAGGCATGGGGATTCCAAAACGGTATCGGTTGATGATAGAAGTGGCCCAGCGATCGGTCCCGATCAAGGGGCCACTCACAGATCACTTACAGGCGGGGCTGCCTTCGGGATCCAGTGGATCGCCTGCCTTGCCTGAACCAACCAACGGAGTTTTACGAGATGCACGACATGGAGCAATCGTCCGGACCGGTTTTGGCTAACTCAGCACCGCAGGTGGCCGCACTAGGCCGTCGCCGTTGGGTGAAGCTCGCGGTCGACGAATCCCTGTTCGAACACCTGCATATTGCGGCAGCGAAGTCGGGAATGCGAATTACCCCCTACCTGAGGAAGCATCTGGAAGGAGCCCTGCCCTTCCCGAAGGGGAAATAGATTTAGCACTGGAAGTCGGCGACAGCCGCGTATCCGTTCGATTCAAAAGCCCCTCAGCTTCGCTGACTACCCTGCCCCGCTTCGCCCGTCGCCAGCAACGGCAAGATTAGCTCGGTTAGGCTAATCCACGTCTCCGCAAACAAGTCAGTCACCGCGGCTGATTGCACTGTCTCGCAAGCGTAAGGGAAACCCACGCCGATGCTGAACTGAAGGTTGGCGTCCGTAGCGAGCATCAAGTGATAACTTGCTCGAATCCATTCGTAGTTTGGTTTAACGGTTGGATTTGTTAAGTCCCCTGACTCGGAACCAGCGGCAGTCCTGAGGTCGGCGACCAATTGCCCGTCAACCACAGGGTTGCTTCGACCGATGTAGTGGCGTTGCAGCACTCGGACAATCGGCGAGGCTTCCGGTGATCGGCGAACCACCAAGTTGAGTTTGTCAGCACACCTTGTGACTGTCTCGACATAGCCTTCGAGCTCCATCTCCTTGAGTGCCCGAACGAATTGACGTCGGAACGCGTTTGGCACGGTAAAGTACGCTGATGCACCGTCAACGCTCAAGTCAACGGAAAGGTGAGGACGGGTGCCCGCGTCAACTTTGGAGCCTGGGATCGCTAGCGGCAAGAAGTCCCAGACGTGCTCCTGGAGTTTTCCGGTTATGCGACTCCGACGAGGCTCGTTCGGATCAACGCCAAGACGTGCTAAGTCTGGACGGTGCTGCACTTCGTCGCATAGACCCTGGAGTAGTTTCTTCGCTTCGTCGGTGCGGTAGATGTAAGGTTCTGAAAAACGGATTCCGTCAAACACGCACTGGCTCCGATGCTGGGGGCATTTTGAACGATCAGCCAAAGAAGCAATATAGCCTGGCGGAAGCTAGAGACATTACTGCACTCAGGATATTAAGATGGGTGGATGATAGATTCAGAAAAAAGTTCGCGTGAAATTGCCGCTTGGGTTTTCCAGGCAACTCCTTCGCTCTTCGCGGTCGATCAATACTTTTCTCGACACAATTTGGTGTATTGGGGAGCTCCCCATCTATCGAAAGCCATGGAATTGGGGGCGATTGCTTACTTCAAGCGTTCGGGGGCGGGCGGAGGCATCGTGGCTGAGGGCACCATTACCGAACTCCCGACGGAGCCAGAGAAGGTGCCGTCTCCCAGCCACCTCGGCGACGATCTCTGGATGAGTCCAGTGAAGCTCGATAAGCTCGTCGTCGGAATCACGCTCAGCGACGTTCGGCTTACGGTTGAAGACGGAATGTTACCTACCAAACAGCTTGAGTCGCTTCCAGAGCTCGCTAGCCACACACTCGTCAAGTCGCGTAACAGGACGGTGTTTTGGTTGGATCCAGAGCAAGCCTCAAGTGTTCGACGAGCTTGGCGTGGCGAGACCCCAGTGGTTCCGATCCCTGGCGAGCACTACGCGGAGGGGCGACGGCAACTCACTGAACACTACCGGATTGAACGTTGCAGCAAGCTCGTCGCCGACAAGAAGGAGGCGTTTCGTGCGTTGCATGGCAAGCTCTTTTGCGAAGTCTGTCGAGAGGACCATGTCGAGAAGTATGGGCCGGCTTGGTCTGAGCGAGTGATTGAGGCTCATCATTTGAAACCGTTGGCGAGCCTGCTTGCCCCCTGTAAGACGGAGCTGGCTGATCTCATTCTCGTTTGCCGGAACTGCCATGGGCTCGTCCATCAGGACGAGAACGCAACGAACAACCTTGAGATGCTTCGGCGGCAGTTAGCGGCGTCTTAGTCACTGAAAAGTTGAGTTGCATGACTGCCATTGTGGTGCCGCCTTCGTGCCGACTGCAAAGGTGCAAGCGTCACGCTGGCGAATCCGTTGATTGTACACTTCTTTCTCTTCTGCTGATTTTTTCAGACGTAATTGGGATACCAGCATGGCCGGAGAATCAAAAAGTTGTCGTTTAGCAGAGTTCGCGGTGGCGGGTGCAGTAGCTGCAGCAGTTGCCGTGGTGCTGTCGTTTCTCATAGGAGGATTATCGACGTCCAAACTATCTGCTGCTTCAAGTGAAGAACTTAACCAAGCGATCAATGAAGCGGAGTCAGCAAGGGAAGCCGAGGATTGGGAGTATGCCGTCGACATGACGCTTGTCGCCGCTCGAATAGATGCCTCTGATTCGCGGGTGTTCGACCTGGCGACGCAATGCGTGCGAGCTGCTTCGGGCGGCGATGACTTGGAGAAGGAATTGGCGGCCGATTTGTTCGGAAGGCTCGATGCGATGGTGTATTTTCAAAGCCCCAACCAGGTGAAGCAAGCGAGAGAAAAACTGAACAAGCTTCGAATCGACCTAGAGGGGAACGATTTCGCGGAACCTATCCCTGATGAGTTCGCTGCAGTCGACCAGTATCTAGAAATTGCAAAGAACGCTCATTTGCCAGGTACAGTGCGTAGCTATGCGATTCAGGCGACCGCCGAAGCGATTGAAGGCTTGAGCAAAAGGCAAGTCGAAGTAGCGATAGAGGGAGGCAACGTCGAAGGAGCTGACGAGCGAACCGAAAAACTGCGGCTCGCTCTGGCCGAATGCAGCAAAGACATCGCTGCCGCCGATTTCCTCAAACTAAAGCCAAGCATCGATCAGTGGCAGGCTGACTCAGAGAGCCTATCCAAATCTGTTGCGTTAGCGTCTGGTCGCGATGCTAAGCACACCGAGGAGAGCGAGCGAAAAGTCGACGCTCTTTTAGAACGAGGCATCACGCACGCCCATCAGTTGCAACCGCACATCGACAATGGATTGGAAGCCGCATTAGCACTTCAAAAGTCGGTTGAGCAGCATTTGACCTCGCTGAAGCGATTGGAGAATTGGCTTTATAACCGCCGGATCCTGGACCGAATCGCGGAGTTGGGTGAGAGTAGTCTTTCATGTCAGGAGCAGTTGAAGAAGCTCTCCGATGTGAAAGACGAGCAACTTTCAGAATACGTCCTATCTCGTTTCGAAGCGGCATGGGCGACGAACATGGATGGACTCGAATCGGACGATGGTCGGGTCGAGGCGACGAAAATGCGGATTCTGAAAACAGAGTGGAAGGAGTAGATAGATGAAGCACGCACTCGAACTTTTTGTCGCAGTCGTTAGCCTGTTCTCGATAGCGTCGCCGTACTGCTACTCATACGACGCCACGCCTGCGTCGAGGTCATTTATTCAGCACCCGGTTAACCACCCCGTGGAGCTTCGCTCAAGGGGCGTGTGGACTACTCGGACTGGGGCTTGGGGGGAATCGCTGGTTGAGCAGTCGCTACGTCTCCACGGTTTCAACGACATACGCGAATTTAAGCATGGAGGCGGGAACGGAATCGACCGAATTGCAATTCGCCGAGGTGCTAATGGGCGAATGGCGGATGTTAAGGTTGTTGAGGTTAAAACCGTACGATCGAGCGGTCCGCGGCTCGGACTGACTAGATACGGCGGAACTCAAATGTCAGAAGCTTGGCTGGCCGAAAACGTTAGACACATGAGACGATCGCTCGATCCTGCGAATAAGCAGCTTGCTTCAGAAATTAGCCGTTTCATCAGAGGTCGTCCGATCGAGTCCATTGGAGAAGTCGTTCATGTCGATACTAGACGCTTGATGTTGTCGACCTACTCTGCAGATGGACGATCTTTGCGGAGAACGCAGTCCATCCCGACCGTGCTGAGCGGCGTGGCAAAAAGCCGAGACGATGTCGCACGTTCCTGGGCGATCACCGAACGGCCGAAACTTGCGGTGATCCAGACCACATCGATGGGCGGCTGGATAGCGGCAAGGCCCCTGTTGTCTAACGTGCGGAGTTCGGTGCGGGGAGGCACCGGCGTGGCCACCATCGCTTCCAATGGGGGGCTTGAAGCCAGCCGAGGCGGTATCGTTGGGACGGTGATGAGACGTTCGGTCGGACGTGTTGTTCTTGTGGTCTCGATCGCGGTTGACGCGAAGGAGTTGTGGGATATCGACTCTGACTACAGGCGGGGAGCGATCTCTAGCCGGATGCGTAATAGACGCGTCGTAAACCGCCTGGGAGGAATGACTGGAGCATCGGCGGGAGCTTCCGCAGGATTTGCTGCCGGGGCTTACGTTGGTGCGTTTGGCGGGCCCGCAGCATGGGCGACAGTGCCTGCCGGAGCGTTCACTGGGTCGGTGATCGGAGGGGTCGGCGGGTATTTCGGTGGACGTACGCTCGCAGAAGCAGGAGCTAGTGTTTGGTACGCATCGATCGATGAGCCCGTGCGAGTGAAGCTTGACCAGACCCTATTCGAGGGAAGCCCTCCACCGCTGGCGAACTAAGGTGTTCGAGCCGCTATCTAGGAATAAGCCGGTGATGATGGACGAAGCAGCTCGAAGATAGTTTGCATCACTACCTAACCCGATGAAACGACGGCACGCTGCTCGTTTCGTGAGGTTGAGCTCTGAGTCACTGGCGTTGGTGTTAGCTTAGTGTGTTTCGAAGCGGATAAATTCGGTCGTGGAGCTTTGCCATTTCCCAACTGATGGTGTCGTCGCTCTGCTCAAGGGCCATTTCATCGACCGTCCGGTAGGCACCCTCTCTCGGTGGAGGCGGGTTCCTCGTTTCCCAGTCCAGCACCGCTTGGCGACCTTCGGGGAAATGAGTTTGCATCAACGCTGAACGGCATTCCATCGTCTGGTAGTGATCGTTGCTCTCCCGGATGGCCGCCAAAAGTTCTGAGCGACTCCACGGCTGATCGATGATGGCCAGCACCGCTGCTGCAGTGATCCTGTTACAAGGAATCTCTGACCGAAGCGACCTTCGGAACGTGCTCACCGCTAACTCGGGAAAATATTCCAACGTCAGAATGGCGAGGTCCCCAAGGCAATGCGAACTAATCGTGGGAATAATCTTGGCGATTTTTCCAGGCCGACCGTGCCGCAGGAGAATCGTGACGGCGGCATGCCACAAATGCGGATTGGGAGGCGGGCCGTTAGGATCAAGTCGACTCAGCAGTCGCTCCAGCGGTACGCACCACTCCGGATCGCTAAGCTGAGCGATCACCTTGAGGGCAGCCGAACTCGCTGATGAGGGTTTGGCGTTCAACACCTGAGCGAGGATTCTTGTCAGGTCCGGACTGCCAACTGCGTGGAGTGCCAGTAGAGCGTCTGCCTGGAACTTGGTGCCGGACTTCACATGCTCAAGCAACTCGGCGTTGCGTTGTTTGATGAGGGCGGCTTTCTGCTCGGCGATTTCTTCCAGCTGTACTCTTTCCACCAATTCGTCGAGTAGCAACCAGTCGCCGACGGCGGCTGCTAGCTGCACTTGAACCGAGGGATCATGCCAATTCTGTTCAAGCTTTTGAAGCAGATCTGACAGCGGGACGTAATCAAAAGTCAGCCTGAACGCATTGCTTTCCGGAAACCGCTCAATCAGCCCCCGCTCTGCTAACTGACTAATCGCCAGTCGAATCGCTTCAATTCCTGGGTGCAGAGTTTTCAGCCGCTCTTCTACGAAGCCTGGTGATTTTAGTGAGTGCAGGTAGGTCGTGTAGAAAAACTCGTCGAACCAGTCAGCCGTTTCATCATAGAAGTCAACGTCAATCGACTCGCCGGTCTGGCGATGGCTTAAGCAGCACCCTCGCCCATGAAAGTAGTACTCCCACTCAATTAGACCTGGAACCACCCCGTGCTGCGGAATCTCTGGATGACCGAAAGCTCCGGCTTCGGCCAACGCCTCTTCATCACCCTGTAGATGGTTTCGCATCGTGTCGGCGACAAACTGTTGCCGAGTTCGATGCTTGATTAGCCCTAGCAGCGTCCAGGACTCCCAAGGAGTCAACCCGATCGGTTCGGCGAGCCATCGCTTCCAGCTGCTACTGTCAGCACCTCTCTGGACCTCGATCTCAGTCAATCGGCGGTGCAATTCACCAATGATGGGTGGCACGGTAATGTGAGCTCCAGTGCGGCGACTCAATCAAGGTGGTTGGCTGACCTAGGCCTCTTACAATCGGCTAAGACTGTTCGTCAAAGAAATCCTGAGAGAGATCGACGAGTACATAGGTTCGGCGAGCCGCAACGCCGACCCGATGTTCGATCATCAGTTGAGCAAGCTGGACGCCGTCGATGAGCACGACCTTCTTGCCCTCGATGCGATTGACGTAATCGTGGGCGTCTTGGCTATATCTCCCCGTCGTGATGACGACTCCCTTACGGCTGCGGTGCATGTCCATGCTGCCAACGAAGCCTTGGACTACTGGGCGGCCGACGGTTCCTTCCCATCGCTTTGCTTGCACGCAGACCGTATCTAGCCCCAGCTTGTCTTCGTGAATTAGTCCATCAATGCCGCCGTCCCCTGAGGCTGGAGTGATTAGGCTGCCGCCGTGAACCCCGCCGTAGCCCATCGCGGCGAGCAATGTCAGAACGACTTTCTCGAAAAAGTACGGAGAGGAGCGTTTCAGCGTCTCCAGCAGATCGCTCGCGACTTGATCATTAAGCTCGCGGTAGGCCGCCTCCATAACCTCGTCAGGGGTTAAACTGGCGACTGTCTCCGCATTCGGCGATGGCCCCTCCCCTGCCCCCTCGTCTTTCTTAGCCGTTCTCCACTCGCGAAACTCTGGGAATCGATCGAGAACCTGCTGGTTGACCTGCTGAAGGTTTTCATTCAGAACGCTCCGCCCTCGGTCGCTGAGCAACATTAGCCCGCGTTCGGGGGACTCGATAAGTCCAGCTTTCTTCAGGTACGTGCGAGCCCAACCTACACGGTTAGCAAGGACGCGTTGCCCGCTGGGGAGTAGCTCGCTCCGCTGCTCGTCGTTTAACGTGAGAGCGTCGGCCAAGCGGTCGATCAGGTCGCTGATACGGTGAGGTTTCCCATCGGCAATTGCCGTTAAGAAGGGAAGCATGAACTCTTGGTAGTTTGGAAGGCTCATGGCCTTAAGATACTCACTAGTTAATCGCTGGAAAACGCCGCTAATCCCTAATAGCCGGCACCTTAATAAGCAGCCTGCTTGGAGCTTTCGACGCCGGTTTCGCCACCATACATCAACATTCCTAGTTCCCGTCGGATCTGATAAAAGATACTCCGAAATTGAGGGAAAGTTTTTTCGATAACGACAATCTAGTGGTCAGCAAGTCTGATGCGTCTGTCCAAATGGTGCTAACCACATAACGCTGGACGGAACAGTTGGACTTCACAAACCGATTGCGGTCATGGGCGAATCGTTCAGTAGGGTTCCAAGAAGTTAGCACTCCAGCGGAGCTCCTAGATGCGTTGGCACGTCGCCCTTCTCCTTACGGCCTTCACGCTTTCGAGTGGCGTTGCCGACGGTGCCATCACATTCCTCCCCGGACACTATTACGCATCAAACTACAACTCCAGCATCATTACGCAGTTCGACGCAGATTCAACGCCCATAGCGTCGGTTAACCTTGGCCGTGAAGTTCGAGGAATTGCGTTCGGACCAGACGGACTACTGTACGCCGTCACCCGTCCGCAGAGCTTTGGGTTTGAAGTCTTGGCGATCGATGGGCAAGGAGCGATTAAAGCCGCTTACGGAGCGGATGCCCCCTACCTCGGTGGGAATCTCTCCAGTGGAAAGATTTCAGTTGGTAACAGCCATGTCTACGTTGCAGGCGGAAGCATGGTAACAAGATTTCAGATCGGCAATCCTGCTTCAGCAACGAAATTCTACGAATCGAACAAGGTATTCGACGTCGAAGTGCTGCCATCAGGTAATTTGCTCGTCGGCTCGGGGAATGAGGTCCTTGAGCTAACGGCAGACGGGGAAGCGATACGCAGTATTGGACGTTCGCACTTCTCTGGCGTCCGGGGCGTCGAATTCGACCCAGTAACAAATAAAGTGTTCGTCGCTCACTGGGGAAGCACCGGCTTATACGAGCAGGTTGCGAGAGTGGATTGGCTAACGGGAACTTTGGAAAAAGTCGTCACTCTCCACCATCCCGACGATCTCTTCATCACGAGTGAGGGAGAGCTACTGGTCGGGTCCGGGTCGCAGATCCCTCGTTTCGTTAGTCAAAACCTACACGAGGGACGAAGCCTCGGTGGTTTTCCGAATACATTTGTGACGCAATACACGATTCCTGAGCCCGCCGCTGAGCTGATGCTTATCTTGGGGGCCATTGCGATGCTCGCCACTCACACCTTCTGCAGAGTTGAACGCCCAGTCAACCTCCGCAGATCGACTAGGGCGGACGTCCGGAGTCCGGTTTTTCAGCCCGAGAAAGAAATCGCGGTTTCTCTGGAAAATCCATTCCAAAATGGGCAGGGTTTCCTCGGAAACGGTGTATGTAACTATAGAGACCGAGATGCTCCAGGACCGGGTGAATCACTCGATAAGTACTGCCGCGAGGAGGAAGATTAGGACTTTGAGAACAGGCTAGGTCTCCCGAGGGAGGCACCAATGATTGCTTTCGTGAAGCGAATCGTTATCCGATTCAAGCTGGTCATCATCATCAAGATGAGCTGAGTAATGACAGGTATGGGCGTAACGCTCATGCCTGTTTTTTTGCTCGCCGTGCGGTGTTAACCTTGCTACGAGCTCGCCAATCGGGCACATTTGCTCCGAATCGGTCCGCACTTCCGATCAGTCCCCAGGCACTTAATCGGCTATGAGCGAATCTTCGGCAATCGACATCTTCGTGAGCCACAGTTCTCGTGATGCGGAGCTGGCGAAAGCTCTCGTGGAGCTTTTCCGCAGAGCGTACAACCTCCCCTCAGCCAAGATTCGCTGCACGAGCGTCGCCGGCTACAAACTTCCGGCCGGTGCTGATACGAATGAGCAGCTCCGACGCGAAACCGTCGAAGCGAGAGCTCTTGTCGGCATCATTACTGAGGTGAGTCGGGACTCAGCGTATGTCCTCTTCGAACTCGGAGCACGTTGGGGAGCAAAGAAATATTTAGTTCCGCTCTTAGGAGCCGGCCACGGTCCTGAAGTCCTAGCCGGCCCTCTCACAGGCTTGAATGCTCTTTCCTGTTCGCGTGATGACCTACTTCAGTTGGTCAGAAACATAGCGACTGAGCTTGGATACGAATTGGAGCCGGCCGAATCCTACTCCGGGCTCGTGGACGCCGTCGTAAGGGTCAGCGATGAGCTTGCAGTGCAACGCGGTCTCGAAACGCCCGAAGATGCGGCTGAGGACAACTCATCGGAAATCAGTGACCCTGATTGCGACTATCTGCGGGAGATGAGTCGCCCTCGAAACAATGGACGAATCGGCGGCAGCATCGATGACTGGGAAGGCCGTGAGGCGGCGGAAGCTAAAGCAACGCTCTCCCGCCTACGCGATTTGAACCTCGTCGATTACAAAGGCGATTTCTACGAACTCACCAATCTAGGCTGGCTCCTAGCGGACCAATTGTGGCATCTCAAAATTCTTGATGCACTTCCATCCTCCGGCTCTGTTAAGCACGACGAGCTGAAAGACACGGTCGAACTATCCGACGGCGTTTCGGAGTATGAAGAGCTGGAGCGGCTGCTTACGCTGCTTGAAACTGAGGGCCTCGTAAAAATATCCAAGACACGCGGCCCGTGGCACGTGAGAATCACGATGGAAGGCCTGACTCAGCGGAAGCATCGCACGCTCAAACTAAAGCGGTAGCGGCCGTCGGAGCGGTTATAGGTCTCCGCTCCAACGGCCAACTGACTACTTCTGCCAATCGAGAGAAAGCGTCCCGCACTTGCAGGAGATTTTCTTCGTGGCTGGCACGTACCGTTGCTCTGATGCGGTCGTGTTGCAACCGTTGCATCGAAAGAGCCCGTGCAGCTCATCGATGTCAGCGAGAACCAAGTCCAAGTCTTCGGAACTCAGCTTCTCCAGATTATCGTGAGAGCCAAAGTTGGCGATGAAGGCTGAACCCTCGAGCTTCGGGAAAATAGCATGCGACTTTAGCTGCGTGCATTTTCGCTTATCCAGCGTCGACTTCAATTCGGGCAGCAACTCACCTGGCATACGCTTATCGTTCACTTCATTGGGACGATAGGCGACTTTGACCCCGAGCTGCTGACATAGTTCTTTTAGAACGTTCTCAAGCAGTTTCCGAAGGTCGTTCTCGATATCTACGCCTGGCAGCTTTCTCTTCTTCTCCACGAGCTCTCGGAACGTAGCATGGGTCTCATCAAGCATGGAGCCGTTGGGAGCATCCCAGGTGACTTCCTTTAGGAGCCATCCGTGCGGAGCCATTTCGCGGCGAATGATTTCAAACCACAGGTACTCGTGAGTGAGCAAAATAATCTGCCAGTCGGAGAACTCGTCCTGGAGTAGCCGCAGCAGTCGCCGACGATGACCGATGTCGAAGCTGCTGACAATGTCGTCGAGGACGAAGAATTTGCTCGTCTTGTTGAAGAGCTTCACCGAAGCCAGAAACAGAGCAATTCCGAGGCTGTTGAGATGCGATTCGCTCAGGTACTTCATTGGCGGATGCACCTTCTCTCCGTGGAAGGTGTAGTGAAATTCAACGCCCTCATCGCCAACGATTGAAAGGTGCACCCCTTCGGTGTTCTCCGAGGGATGCATCGCACTGTAGAACTTCCCAATGTCCGATGACATTACATCCAAAGCATTCTGCATCGCTTCGGATTGGACTTTTAGGAACTCCTCGAGCGTCGTTTCAAGAGAAGTGATTTGCGTTTCAACGCTGCTGATGATTGCCGAGTCGTCTTGGTGTCCCTTGTAGTGCGAACGAATTCCGTCAATCTTCTTTAGTAGCTCAACGATGGCGGTCTCTTCATGGGTGAGCTTCTCTTTCTCTTCAGCTTCGTCGACGGTTTTCTTCTCGGCGACTAGGGCCGCTCGAACGGCCTTCTCGGCCTTTGTCAATGCGGCACTCTCGACAATAGATTCGTAGGAGGTGAAGGACATCGGCACCGCGGTGGTGTGCTCCTTCAAGGCCTTAGCAAAGTCCACCAGCTCTTTCACGAAAGTGTCAGAGCAAACTCCTTTAGGCCCTAACGTGTTCAGCTCGCCGCAAACTCGCTCGACGTCCTTCAACGCCTGAACGAATAGCGTCATGGCGTCTTTCGCGGCCTGCTGCTTTGCCTGCGTCTTCTCAAGCTGCCGAATCCTAGCGTCAACGCTCTCGCCAACCTTTGCCAAATCAACCTTCGTGAGGCAGAACGGGCACTCTTCGGACGATTCATCCTCAGCTATAATCTCTTTGCCCTTGCGAAGGAAATCACCGAGCTTGATTTCCTTCAGCTGCTCAACGCTCTCAATTAAAGTCTCATACTTCGGCGTGAAATCATCACGACGAAGATTTAGAGCTTCTAGCTCTTCGATGAGCGACGCGAGCTTCTTAGAAAGTCCCTGGAGCAGCAGCTTACGCTTTGCCTTCTCTTCTTGCTTGATTCTCGCGTTCAGCGTTGCTTCGGCCTTCAGGACAGCTTCCGAAGTTTCTTCCTCAAGCTTCACATCTAGCTCTTCGAGCAACGTTCTCAGACGGCCGTAGTACGCCTGGTCGGTGGTGACAATTTCACCGGCGAGCGAGAGGAGCTCTGCTCGATGATTCTCGATTCTTCCTTTTGCACTCGTGTATTCGAGTGTGTTTCTTATTCCTCCAAGCGTCGCTAGAATCACGTCCCGGAACGCAATCACTGCGTCGTATCCCATGATTTCAGCGACAAATCGCCGTTTGTCGCCTTTGCTCATCGAGACAAACTGCGTGAGCTCTTGGTGCCGAAGAATGAGCCGTTCATTTCCGGCGTCGATAAGATAGTTTTTCAGCTCCTCTGACGCCGGCGTCAACTTAGCGGCGAGTTTGTCTGTAAGGGTGCGAGTTCCGGCGGGAGGACCGTTCCGAAACTCAATCGCGACCGACGACTTGTCGCCGGCTGCGAGATGAACGTTCCTCAGAGAGTGCGATTTGCAGTCTTCTCTCCAGAGGTGGTCCACCTTGTTACTGAAGAACCACTCGATAGCATCGGTGATGGAGCTTTTGCCGGTGCCGTTATCGCCAAAGATGGCGACGCTTTTCGTGTTCGCCGTTAAGTCCAGACTCATGTCCGTCTTAACGCCGCGAAACCCAACGAGGTTGATTTTCTTAAGCTTCGTCACTGCTATTGTCTCCACTACGGGCAATCTGCAATTCTTTGAGCAATCCCATTTTGGTCACTTTCCCTTTGGCTCGGAGACGCGTGATACACCCCAGCGTTCCCGCGTCGACCTTCGGATTGCTTGCGATGGCGATCAGGAAGTCTTTCACAACCTGGTCGCCGGATTTAATTTCTGCATCAGACATTACTGGCGTTCTCCATGAGTAGTCGAGTGACGTTTGTCGAAAGACGAGATTTCACGGAATCGGCCATTGGCCTGATTCGCCGTGAAATGATAGGAATATACTTTATATGTTTGCGGGATGTGAGCATCCCTTACCCATTTTTGGGGTCAAAACTTATCTACATCGGAATGAGCGAATCCTCGCAGCACACAATCTCCAAACGGCTGCGAGGCCACCTCTCCGGGCAATCAAAAAACGTCGGCATCAGCAACTACGCTCGGCGAACCAGCGTCTGGTTCACTTATCTCTCGCTCGAAGTGCTCTCCGTGATGGGAAGCCGCAACGTTCGCGAATGGGAAACGTTTTTCCTGTCCGACTTTGCACGCCTTCACGGCTCCTACCCAATTTGCAACGGGCAAGCGGGGATGGAGTATCCCGAATCGTTGCTTCCGACGGCGGCAATTTCGGTCGCCTGGGAAACGTTTCAGTGAAGGCAATGAGATTACTAGAGGAGCTCCGGCCGCGAAGGTTCGCGGGCGTGGAAAGAAAAGTTCCAAGAAATCTTGGGGCGTTCACGTCACCATGCGTTCGATGGCTTTCATCGAAGGCCGGCGAGGAGTTTCTGCGTCGTGCTGTTCGTCAGTGCGAGTGGTGACGGTCGACGAATCGACGACGCCAAGCTTCGAGTAATCCTCCGGCGACCACGGCTTGATGTACTGCCATTCGGTCGGAACCGGGTCGAAGGGAATGATTGGACCCACTGGTGCGAGGAATTTGTTGAGTTCGGCAGGGGTGTAAACGTCTTGATAACATCCAACGGAGCGGACCAGGTAAACGCCGTGGAGTCCGTTCTGCTCGTTTGTGACCGCCATGCTCGGGAATTCAGGCGTGGCGTCCCCTTCGGGCGTCGATAGGCAATGCTTCACTCCCTGAGCGACGTTCTATTTCTCTGCGGTGAGCGGCGTGGGGTAATCGCTTGCTAGGTTGACGCCGATGAGTGGTCGAGCTTCGCCGACGGAGAGTGGAAAGTTGACGTAGTGCCACTTCGGGTGATCGTAGACCTGGCGATCTTCGGGACGAAATCCCCGAGCCAAGTCGGGCCAGACCGCCGCTTGCTGAAAGATCCACCTGTTCTCGTCGACATCGGCCGGCAGCTGGCGAGCGAAGTCGTTGTCGAAGCGGGGATGTCGTCGAAGAATCGCCACGATGTCGTGCCGTTGGTCATCGTCAAGCTGTTGCCAAGCGATATCGGCGATGACTTTGTGGCCGAGTGCGTTCCACGCACAGGCTTCCTTCGTGGGAAGCACGCAGGCGATCCACCAACAGGCTAAAACCGCCCAGGCCTGCTGCTTCAAAGTCATTTTATTCATGAGTGCCAGCTGAATCCTCTTCGGCCGCTGATAACGCGTGTCGCTGCACATCATGGTCGCTCACGAAGAGGCCAGCTTGAGTGACTGTCGAACTAACGGTAAGGCATGCTCGATATCGGACACATGCTTTAAGTTCACTATGACGCCGCCGTCGTAGTTCGAATAGAAGAGGAACTTCGTGTCGCTGGAGTCCGCTGCCACTCCGTGCGGGTCCTCGATCTCATTGAAATTTAGTGGCAGCGATAGGACAAGTCGCCGCTTGCGAGGCAATACCTCGAGGAAGAAATCTCCTGCGTGGTAGCTGATCGACTTCTTGTCAGCCAATTCCAGGATATTGGCGTCGAGTTCCTTTATCTGTGGGCTTAGTACGTCGAACAGTATGCGAGCTTCGGTCGACATTGATACTTTTCCAACGTCGCGTTTCGCAGCAAGCTCCTTCAAATCGGCTTGGCGAGCCGCCTCGATCGACGCCTGGTCGACATCTAGCTCCGGCCAGATGCTCAAACACCGCTTGGCAAGTGTCTTTCCTCGTTTGCTTATTTCCGCCTCAGTCCACTCGTTCTGCTCCCGAACGTACTTATTGAGGCGAACTGAACTTTCTTCGAAGCCGCCTGTAACAGATTTCTTGTCTTGGAACGAGCGATCCGAGTAAGTGCTGTTGTAACCCGTCAACGTAAGATTCCCGAGACGGTGGAGCCATGTCTTTTGGATTGCTTTCCAGTCGTCCCCCAGCATTGCCTGCCAGTCTTTGGAAAGCTTGGCGTTTTGCGGCATGATATGTTCGATCGAGTAGCCGCTGGTATCTGTCAGTTCCTTGGAGCCATGATTCTCCAATCGCTCCAGAAGGTACCCGCAGACGCGGAGCCCGTAGATGTCACGTTGCTCAAGCTCTCGCTGAAACTCTTCATTACCAGGAAAACGTGAGCTGTCGTTTTGCCGACTGAGTCCTACCTTGAGCGACTCCAGCGGCTCTGAGTCGTTGATACGATACGCTAGATTTGCGAAGACTAGCCAATAGCCACGAGTCTGTTCGCCAAGGATCGCTCGACGGAGAATGTAGCTCTCAACTAATCTGAGGGCCTCTCGGAACTCCTCAACGGCGAGAGTCTTCGTGCGGTCGTAGCAATCGAACAGTCGCATAATTAACGTACTGGGAACGTCGACGAGCCGTCGAAGTCGACCAAGGTCGTCTGCCAGCTGAGGGAATTGGCCGCTGCCGATGCTGAATGCAGCGTGGTATCGGGCGAGGCGTAGCATATCGGCTAGTAGCGGCTCCAATCCCCCTGCCAGATTGCGTAGCACAGAGAAATTGCGACGGAAGCCTTGGTAGATGTCTTTCGCCTTCTCTTGCTTGCTGGCCTGGGTTCGCAAGGCGAGGTAGTCACGCACGAACGAGTCGAACTTGTTTTCAGAACCGCGGAATAATCCTTCGATCTTGCTCCAGTAGGACTCGTAGAGTTCGGTCTGCTCCTTCTCCGACAATCTCATGAGAAGGAAATTGCGTATGAGGTCGGACTGACTCAGATCCATACCTGTGGAATTGAGGCTCTCGAAGACGAGCTGTGGGTCATCGCTTCCGCGGTCCAGCGTCACGTCGACGACCACAAGGCGTCCAATTCCACGATACACGACTTCGGGATCAGCCTCGGCGAGTAATTCCCGGAAGTAGTCGTAATTGTCCTTCAGACGCTCTGAAGGATCGGCAGGCAAATCGACTCCATCGATCATCGCTTCTAGGGTCGCCTGATCATGTCGACGCAGCACCAGTTTGTGGTGGCGGTCTCCATCTTCTTCGGCGTTTTTGAGAAAGTAGGCGTCAAGCTTTTTGGCAGTTGGACCGTCGGCACTTCCCTTCCATCCAGCTTCATCGATGTGGTCGCGAAGTGCGATCATTAGCAGCGTCAGCGTCGTCAGCCGCTGCTGGCCATCGATCAGCAACCAGCGAGTAAAGCCTGCGGATGTATCGCCTGTGGCGACATATACCAGAGAACCGAGAAAATGGCCCACAGACTCCTGACTGTCCGCAATGCTGATGATATCGTTCCAGAGTTGTTCGCATTGAGCTTCAGTCCAACTGTAGTCACGCTGAAACACGGGAATCACGAACTGCATGGTGCCGTTGATGATCTTCGTAAATGGGCGGTCAAGGGCTTTCATGATTTAAGGAATGTCTCCAAACTAGATCGACATCAATGCAGCACTAGAAACCGGAACGCTGCCAAGTTTTCTCGCTCGTTATTTTCACGTCAAGATGTTGAACGGGAGCAAATATGGCCACAGCATATGGACTTGACTTGGCGGGCTACTACGGTGGGAAAACAGCCTTAGCGAAAGCAACGAATACTGGGGACGTTATCTCAGTTACTGTGTATGGGAAGCATGCCTTCAACACGAAAAGAGAAGGCTGGAACGAACTAGATAAGTTTATTGGTGAGGAAAGGAAGCTCATTGATCAACTCAAGCCACTTTACGTCGATGTACCGCTTGATCTTCAGGAACTACCGCGTCCAACAAACCCACAGCATGTATGGCAGCTAACTAAGCGTCCAGTCGACTACGCGTTTGATGGGTTGCCCCCGATCGCAGATAAGCTGGGAGCTCCCGTCGCAAGGATGCTTAACATTCTCGAGGGTTCTCTGGACTCGTTAGGGGAGACGCTCTTTGAAACCTACCCCAGGGCATCCTTGTATCCAATGCTCGGATACTTTGCGAAATATAAAAGCAAGAGAGCCGAGATAGTTGGTGGTCGCTGGCAGGGTGACGACTTAGCGGATGTTCTTAATAGCCTAAATGTTGAGGCCGATGAGGGGGTACAGGTAAATGACGACGAGTTTGATGCGGCAATCTGTGCAATCACAGGCGTGCTCGGAAGCGAAATGACTTTGAGCGGTGATTCTTTGGATGCTAAGATTCGTGAGCGAGTATTTAAGAAATGCAGCAATTGCGGTGTTTCGGCCGAAGTGCTGAAAGGCCCCCAAGGTTATGTGCTTATTGGCACGAAGCTTGAAGGAATACGCGTCGAAATCGAACTGCAATCGCGTTTTTGATAACAACCAGTCGGCTAACAACAGCCGAGGGAATGTCGGGCCTGAGGTTGCGAATACAGGGAGCAGCTATGACCGATTTATGGTTGGCCTCAGCGATGGAGTTGGCTCGTTCTGCGACCGGGGTTTGCGACAAAAGTTAGGGGAGCCTTACGTTATTTGGTCATGCTTGAGTAGCGAGCTCGCCACCCTTCATTCGACAACGTGTTTAGGCCCGACGGTAAGTTTGATTGCATCGGCTGGGCATGTATTCTCGAACCATCGAATCAGCTGGCAATTAGCTGCTTTTGCTTTCTCGTTGTAGTAGTTGGCTAGCCACAGGTACTTGGATGCAAGCTTCTCATCTTTGGCTTCTGCGTGGCCTAGTTCAATAACATGCCGAACTAGCTCTAAATACTCGCTGAAACTTATTTCGTCGAAGGCGTATCGGAGTATGCGGTGTCCTTCCTCATTCACTTCCTCTGCACTGCTAATGGCATCCTTACGAATTAGTCCAGGATGCAACACATCGAGGTGATAGAGGCCGTCAGCGTCCTGTCGAAAATAGTCAAGCAGCGTGCCGTTTGCCAATGGAAATGCCCGAGCGGCGTTTGACTCGTACAGAACCTCCAGGTGACTGCGTAGACGGTTAGACATCAGGATTCGTGGATAAACCGCAGTTTCATCTTCAAGCAAGTAGGTCTCGATGAGACCTGGTCCAAGGGCAATCTGCGGTGCAATGTTCGGCGGATCTGCCTGTGTTAAGGCATTGGGGGGCTTTACCCATGATTTATCCCAGTACATTCCCGAAATCGTAATCGCCCCGCGAACGAGAACTTTCTGGCGAAGCAGTCGGTCATGAAGTCTCCGAACTGAGGCTAGAAGCCATGAAAGCAATCTGCTTTGCACTGGAATAAATAAGCAAATTGAGTCGGAGAATGCGTGCACCTGAAGCTGCCATGACAGTTCCTCGCCGCTCGCAAAGTCTTTCGCTTCTCCGTAGAAGGGGCTTAGGTTTTTCGCCTCGTTAAGGGCGGAAATAAGATTTTGGAGCACTTCCGGCTTTGTTTCGCATGCCTTTACTAAAGACTTCATGCCCATGATATCTACGAATGCAACGTAGCATGCCGTGAAATCCGATGTGTGGTCTGTCATGCGTTGTTTCCTTTGCCTCATCAGCAGGAGATATGTAGGCTCTCGGGATTTAGTGTACAGCTAGGACGGGGGGTCGTGTTCAATTGCGGCAATGATGACGACAGGCTCTTGGTTTATCCCATACCAATCGTCAAGACGTACGGCTGCTTCGTGGCGGAAATTCGAATGGCCTGCTCCTGATGCACGTGGAGGCGGAGCTCGCGACCCGCATCTCTGTCGCTCTTGATACGGAAGACGCGACTGCAAGCCTCATTAGCAGCTCCCTAGTTTTTATCGAGTGCCTGCAGCGGACGACGGGTTCAGGTGCAATAGCGATTTTGGCCGATGACATCGTTCGAGATGCGAATAAGCTGTGCGTGCACCCTGCATAGCCATTAACAAGGTGCGTGTGAAGGTCGAAGACACCCGTCAGTACCTCTCCGCCGCCGACAATTGTGCGTCGCTACGAACAGTATTGCCTGTGATGACTCGGGAATTGAAGAGTCGTCGGTAGGCAATTCACGAGAATCCCAGCCGTTGCCGTCTTTATCGTAAAGTAATCGGACGATATTTTAAACTTGTCAAACCGAACCGCCGGCTCGTAGCTGCCACGCTCCAGCTTGCGTCTGCCAAGCGGTGAGCAGTGTGCTGGCTTTTCCAGATTAGGGATTATGTGAGCCGATCGACTCCGCCAATCGGCAAATGTGCTACTCACCCGACTCCACCGTGGTCTTAAGTTCGTGCCTCGGGTAATGCCGCTCCCTATTCCTCGTGTGGCATTCCGTTAGCGAACGAGCGTCGTTTTGCCGAGGACCGGGTAGGTAGACTGGAAAGCTTTTTGCACCTGGAGATGGATATGGCTCACGATATCGCCAGCGTTAATGGTAAGACCTCGATGGCTTACTTCGGCGAGGTTCCCTGGCATCGGCTCGGAACGAAGCTTGATGAGCCGGCTACCGCCGCCGAAGCCATCGCCGCTGCCGGACTGGACTACGAGGTGGCTCTTCAATCGCTTTGGACCTCCGATGGCGATCCCGTCGGGATGCGGCAAGCTGTCGTCCGGTGTGACAACAGTGAAGTTTTAGGAGTCGTGGGCAGAGGCTACCAGCCGATTCAAAATTTCGAGTGCTTCGGCTTTCTAGATTCTGTCGTCGCTGACGGGAAGTTGAGGTATCACACGGCCGGAGCTTTGGGGAGAGGCGAGCGGATTTGGATGCTCGCTAAGCTTCCTGGAGAGATTCGCATTCGCGGTTCAGAAGATGTCACGGAAAAATACCTTCTCCTGTCCAATAGTCACGACGGGACGTCGGCTCTCCGAGTCTTCTTCACGCCGATCCGCGTGGTCTGTGCCAATACGCTTGCCATAGCAGAGCGAAGAAGCCGCAAAGGAGGGGTCTCGATTGCCCACAAGGGAGACATCGGAGCGAAAGTAAAAGAGGCTCGGGAAATCCTCGGATTCGCCAACCAGTTCTACGATCATCTCGAAATCCAGCTCGATCGACTCGCGGCATATCACCCCACGCGTCAGCAGCTACAGAACTACTTCGAGATGCTCTACCCAGACCCGCTGCCAACGGCTAGTTCGCGAACGCGGAACGTTCGTGGAACTCTCATGCAGCTTTTCGAGTCGGGGGCAGGGCAAGAGATTCAGGCTACAAAGAGGTCGGCATGGTCCGCGTTCAACGCCGTAGCTGAGTACGTCGATCATCACCGAGCCACTCGCGGCGGAACGAAGGAAGCTAAAGCAAGCCGGCGATTCCAGTCAGCTTGGTTCGGAGCCGGAGTTCGACGAAAAGCGGAGGCTTGGAAGCAAGCACTAGCGATGCTTAATTGAAAGTGCTGATACTAGGTGCGAGGAAGTCGATAACGCCGAGTTTGGCGGCCTTTGTAGATGTGGTAGCCTTCGTCCACCCATTGATTCTGTCGAGCATACTCCTCAAGGACATCGCGGAAGAGTTTGCTGCTATCCTCGCCGGTGCCAAACTGCTCATCCCACTCTTTCTTTCGAGGCCACGAGCCGAGAATAGAACTCCCTGCTATTGAGAGATAAACGATGCTTTTGCCGAAGGCGTAGCTTTCAATCGTTTCGCACAAGTCGTCGTAAAGGTCGATGAATTCATCATGGAGTTTCTTCAGTTTAATTGACAACAGAGCAGTAGGCCATCTGTGCTCGTAGGAGATTGCTCTGCATCTGCTACGAAGCACTCTGAGCGTGTGCCCTTGACTACAAGGGTAGTTGAATCAGTGGATTCATCGCCTACACCGGGGTACCAAAATGCTTAAAGTCAACGTCGGTCTCAGTCGCAAACTCTCTCGCGATTTCAACAGTACCGGCTTCAGCGTCAACATTGAAGGCGAAGTCTTCGCGGATGTGAGCGATGCCGAAGCGACTCTCGTTCGCATCCAGGAGTTCTATGACGTCGCGGAAGAGTCCCTGGCTCGTCAAATTGAACGTTACGAGAGTGATACGGCGATTGCCTCACGAGACGAACCCGTCGCAACGCCAAGCCCGCCAGCTCAGCCGCCGCAGCGGCAAGCCCTGAACTCCTCGACTCCCACACAACCGAAGCCGTCAGCGAAGCCTCAACCGCCGCAGAGAGCAAGCTCAGCAACAACTGCGTCGGCGACGAATAAGCAGATTCAGTTCTTGCTCAATCTCGGTAAGCGACATGGGCTCGCAACGCCCAAGCTCGAAGAGCGGATTGCCGAGGTTTTAGGTCGACGCGTTGGTCTCTACGAACTCTCCAAGCGGGAGGCGGGCACCGTCCTCGATTCGTTCACGGCCGACAGCAAGCCGGCGGCCATCCGCCGCTAGGGGCTGTTTCGGATCGCAGGACCGTTTTTTCAGGGAGGGACCATGTTCGCCGAACGTCGGCATTGGAGCTTCAGTGCCATTAACCAGTATCTTCGCTGTCCGCTGCAGTATTATTTCGAGCGAGTGCTGAAGCTACCGCAGCCTACACTCAGCAGCGGCTTGGTTCTCGGCTCAGCGGTACATGCCGCTCTGGCAGACTATCACTCGAATCTGCAACGGGGAACGCCGACGACCATCGACAAACTGCAGCGAATTCTCATGGAGTATTGGACTACGCGGGAGGCCGAACGGCCGATCCAGTACAAATCCGGCGAGAACCGAGTGGTGCAGCTGGCGGTCGGCATCGGTTTGCTGGAGACATATCTCAGGGAACCGCCGCCGATCGGAATTGTTGGCGTTGAGCAACGTTTGTTCGTGCCTCTGGTAAACAGCAGCGGCGAATACCTTGAAACTCCACTCGCGGCAGTTGTCGACCTCCTGACTCGGGACGACGGGCGACTCAAAGTTCGTGAGTTCAAGACTTCAGGTCGGGCCTACGGCGGCATGGAGGTTGATACCTCATTGCAGGCGACCTCGTACGTCAACGCCGTCTGGCAGGCGTACGGCGAATGGGCTGATGTGGAATACAGCATCCTGATCAAGACCAAGTCGCCGAAGCTACAGCGATTGACGACGACACGCAACGAATCGGACGTTGGCCGACTAGGGGATATTGTCGAGAACGTCGAACGAGCGGTCGACGAGAAGATCTTCTTCCCCATCGAGTCACCGCTGAACTGTTCAACGTGTCCGTTCCGCCAACCCTGTCTCCAGTGGAAGCCTCCACGGAATGCGATGCCCGCACTGGAGCTCTCCCGCCTGAATGGACATGCCGCATGCTCACCGAACTGAGAGGCAAAGGGGGCCGCATCTGTCAGTCCGCCCTCGATGGCACGCTTCGCTGCCCTTTGATCGTTCGGCCAACGAGCGAAGATGTTGTCACCGGCAACTTGTTTGGTTCGCTAGGGGCGATCAACCCTCGATGGTGGCTGCCGGCACTGCTCAACCAAGGGCTCAAGACGGACCGATTTCGCACGCAAGTTTATCGCAACTTCAAAATCGAACTTTGGAAGAAGCAGCCAGCGATGCCTAGGCATCTTGTCCCATGGGAAGAAGGGCAGACCGAAGTCGACGTGGCAATCTCTTGGGGGAATCCGGCGACGACCGTGTTTCTGGAGATGAAGTTTCGCAGTGATTTGTCAGCGAACACCTCGCACAACTCAGGGGCAGATGGTTTTCCGGCTGACCAATTGATTCGCAACGCTCGGATTGGCCTTTGGCGATCAGGCTGGTACGAGGAATCGAGGCTCTTCGCAGCTCAGCGGAGGGATTTTGCGTTGCTGCTAGTCAATGGTACGGGGACGCACCCGCTTGTCGAAGCCTACCGCGATACGATCCGACTGCGGCGGGCAATCCCTAAGAGCCACTTGCTGCCATCGCTTCCACGCTCGCCGTTCGTCGGCTGCTTGGGGTACGCCGAGATTGCCGAAACGCTTAAACGGCAACGCCAGTGGATGCAACGATCCGAGCAACTTCTCGTCGACCAACTCGCCGAGTATCTCGAGTACAAGCTTGGGCAGATGAACGCACCCGTAGGTTGACTCCAAGCGGGAGGATCGCTTCGTGAGAGTACTAAGCATGTCCCCTGCCCTCACTTAAGGAGCCTTGCATGAGCACTCAAACGAAGCAGCGTCCGGTCCACGAAATCCGCCTCGGAGCGGTGAAAGCGACCATCTGGCCGAATGAGACGGCCAACGGAATGCGTCATAACGTCACCTTTGCACGTCTGTACAAGGACGGCGACGACCAGTGGCGGCAGACTGAAAGCTTCGGTCGCGACGACCTGCCGCTCCTCGCCAAAGTGGCGGATCAGGCCCACGACTGGATTTTCAACAATCCAGCCTAGGGGCTGCGGTTTGCGGGATGAACGGCGTCATGGAAGGCGTCGTTCATCGCCCTGACCCACCGTCGTCACAGTGATAGACGACACTAGCTGCTGACCCATCCAGGCTCGCAGCAATTAACATGGCCAAGAAAAAATCGTCGTCCAGCAGATCCATCCCTCCCGGCCGTACCTCGCCGATCCCTGCTCGCCCCGATCGTGATCGTCGCGTCCGCCAGAACGACCGCATTGCTCGCGTCTTGGGAGTCCTTTTACTTCTCCAGTCCCGCGGTCGTTGGAACGCCCGAGCAATCGCCGATGAACTTGGCGTCTCTGAGAGAACGGTGTACCGGGACCTAGAAGTGCTCGAATTCGCCGGCGTCCCCTGGTACTTCGACGAGGCCGAACTCTGCTATCGTCTGCGGTCGGATATCAGATTTCCGACGCTCGCTCTCAGCGATGACGAAGCTTGGGGGCAAGTCGTCGCAACAGCCCTCTCGAAGGCTCCGGGAATGGTCGGGGCTGGAGCGGGGCCAACCACCCGCAAGCTCGCCGCCAGCTCCAAGCCAGCGACTCAGCAGCTGATGGCGGACGCCGGGAAGCTAATCGAAGTATTCAGCCTTCAACTGGCGGACCACAGCCAGCATCAAGAGACCATCCGCACTGTGCAGCAGTCGCTCCTGCAGCGGAAGTGCCTCACCGGCGTCTACGATAGTCCGCACGAGACGGCACCCCGGAAGCTCTGCATCCATCCCTATAGGCTCTGCCTAGTAAAAGCAGCCTGGTACGTCGTGGGACGAATTGACGGCGAGGACTCGACGAAGACGTTTCGCATCGCCCGCTTTAAGTCGTTGCGGCTGTTGCAAGAAGCTGCTGAAGTGCCGACCGACTTCAGTCTCCGCGAATATTTTGGGAATGCCTGGGCGGTGTTTCGTGGGGAGAAGACATATGACGTGGAGCTTCGCTTCATCCCTGCCGCGGCGAGACTCGTGGCTGAGACCAACTGGCACCACTCGCAGCGTATGAAGCCTCATCGCGATGGATCAGTGACGTTGCAGTTTACTGTCGATGGCATCGACGAAATCCTTCACTGGCTACTCGCCTGGGCAGGAAGAGTCGAAGTACTGCAGCCGGCGGAACTCAAAGAGCGTTTCGTCGAAAAACTTCAGCAAGCGATTACTCAGAATTCTTGAGGCAGAACTTTGCCCTATCAGTCGCGTCGGAGTTGATCTCCAGGCGACTCCCAAAGCAACCAGTGACGCTTCTCCGCCCAGCCCGTGAACACCTTGCCTCCGCTGCTCTCGGGAGGATGCCCTAGCAAGGCAACGTCGAGGCCGGCCATCGCTCGACCAAAGCGAATCTGAAACTCCTGCGGCTGTGTCGCGAACTGCTCAGCAGCCCACTCTCGGAACGATGAGCGATCGTCAGCGGATGCGAAGGAGAGGAAAAACAGCATCTGCCGCCAGGCATACGCAGCCTGCTTCACTTTGATGAGCTTGGCATGCCATTCGAGGTTTGGACGCTGAAGTTCTTCGCAAACCCAGCGAAGGCACTCCTGAGCCATTGGCAGCAACTGCCCTTGAAGCGTGCGTTGAAGATCAAGGGCGGCGAACAGCTGGGCGAGGTTCTGCGTGGTGAGGATTTGTTGCTGCTCGATGAGCATGCCGCTGATTGCTGGCTGCCAACTCCCATAACTAACGCCAGCCCGTTTCGAGCAGATATCGATCAGCGTCGGTTCGCTACTAGGCGGCGACGCGTACGTCCTCAGTTGATTGAACAAGCCACGACGTTCTTCTTTCCGCGGCTCCTGGCTCTTGAGGAGCTCATCACAGTCGATGTCGTAGTAGAGGGCGTAGATCGTTCCGCGGAGGATGTTCGATGCTTGATGAACGGACCTCACGAACGTTCCGGAGAATCGCCCCATGAAGATGTCAGCGGCCAACTCGTCAACGAGTGGGAGATCGAGGCCGGCTGTTTTGACCAACGCACGCAACTCCTGGAGGAGTTTGTTGGGCAAAATGGCCTGCGGGAATGACGAGAGAGTCAGCGAGGCGATTTCCTGCAGCGTCTGCTGAGCGACCGTTTGCGTCGACTGATTCTCCGAGCGGAGACGTTCGATGGCTGCGACCCAAGGGAGCTCTTCCAACCGCACTTGGCTTTGGAGGTCAAGCAGAAGTAGCGAGCGGCGACGCCGAAACGCCCGGTAGATGGCAGCATACAACGAACGAAGGTGCGGGTCGGCAATGCCGGCAGAGCGAACTCCCGACGTCAGCTGTGGCAGCACCTTCGCGAGCGATTCGCCCGAAGTGATGAGCCCCTTCTGAATCAGTACGTCGATCGTGTCCCAAAGAGCTTGCTCAATCTTGCGACGAATCGTTTCCGGCAACGGGGTCTCTGCTGGGACGTTGCAGTGAGCGGACTCGTCGAGCGTCAGTGGTTTGGTGATCGGAGCGAGAACTTCGATGCCGCCATTCGTCGGATAGCCCTTGAGGCGGGGCAGCACGGCAGCGGCAATCTGGTGAAATAGCGGCGTGCGGGCCTGATTGGCTTGTTGCTGACGGACTTTCTGGCAACGTTCGGAATCTGGCCAACCTCGCTTAGCATGGTAGCGGGCAAGGGCCACGCGAATTCGTCCGACGTCCCGTCCTTGAAGTGAGTGGTGATTGACGACGCAGCGTTGAAGAAGCGGCAGCAGTTGTGCAAGGCTCGACTTGCGGTGAGTTGATCGTTGGCTGTGGCGGTGGCTCTGCCGAAGCCGCTCGATCTGCTTGAGCAGCGATCTGCCACGCTCCGCCCAGTCAGCAGCGAACTGGCGGCAAGGCCAACCGCCCTCGACGGACCAATGCTCGCCGGCGAACTGTGGAGCAGCCGTTAATGTTGGACGCGGCCCATCGACTGTTTCCAGGAATAAGGCGATGACTTGATCGTAGAGGGGCGTCCAAACCTCAAGCGTCTCCTGTTGAGCCAGTAGGCCTGGCTTCGCTGAGATGCTTTGGAGCTTGCTGATCGTCTGCCCCACGCTCTGCACGAAAACCCGTTGCCCCACCCGTCGCGGCGAGTCCACAAACTCAGGGAAGAATCTGAGTTTGTCGAAGAACGGCAAGAGCTCATCAACGAGTTGACGTGCGGCGTCCGTCTGACCGTCTCTGGCGAGCCAAGCGATTGCAGCCAAGGCTCCTTCTTCCGGAACGTTGATCAGGTAACTCCCCGAATCAAGCCGTTCTGAGAGTTCGGCGAGCCCATGCTCCGACAAAAAGTAGGTATTGAGTGCCCAGCGGCTTCCCCCCGAAGCTGATAGATGTAGTCGCTGTTGAAGCTGACGTTCGTATTCCGTCAGCGGACCGCCGGCCATCACGTCGCCGGTCGCAAAACCGCCTGTGACAACTTCCGGGGTCACCCAAGCTGGCGTTGACAAAAGTGGTGTGCGAGAGCCAACCGCCAATGAGCCGTCGATCATGCCTTGAAGCACAGCCGCCCATTTCTGAGCCTTCTGCAGACTCCGCTGGCGAGTCGCTGAATCAGCGTGCTCTTCAGCCGTCGTCAACGCTTTCGCGAGCTGCAGCGAGGCATAACCTGGATTCGCGGCGTACGAGCTGTTGAGAGGTCCGGAGGCTGGACTTGAACCAGCACCTTCTCGGTCCGAAGCCGAGCGTTCTCCCATTGAACTACTCCGGAACAATTGCAAACGGATAAGACAAAGGCAAATAGCTAGTCGATGGCGTAAAGATACCCTGCCAACCCTCGCGGAGACCAGAGGACTCTTCAATCGAAATCGGAGGGAGGCCCTCACAGCCGCCACCGCAAACTAGAGGGGCGTCGCCGGCAAATGGTTCGCATTGATGACCCGCCTTCGTCAGTTCATCCGGGTAGTAATAGAGTAGGGAGTAATCAGCTCAACACAGGCAATCTGGGGAAAGGCGAATATGAATTGGTTGCGTATCGCATTGGCTCTACTCCTAGCTGCTTGGTTGGGGAGTGGGAGGTTGTACGCTGGGGAGAAGCACTCTGGCTCACAGGCTGTCGCTGAGCAAACGAATGAGGAGACCGAATCTGCGACAACGAGCATTTCTTTGGAGCAGATCTTCATTGCGGTGGGAGCATTCGTCCTGTTTGTACTTGTCGCAATTCTGGCGATTGCCTACTGCCTACAGGCTCAAGAGACGCAGCAGCACACTGCTCAGACGGGTGGGAACTCCTACGACTGGCGGGAGCGGGTTCTCGACACATACACAGAATTGAACATGTGGGAAGCCATCGGACGCGGGGACGGAGACGCACTCCGTGAGGAATTGAAGTTAGTGGAGCTGCGGAGAATTCGCCGGCAAGGCCAATAGACATTGCGACATCGGCCCAGTCGTTCGTTCCTTACCATCCGGAGTATTTTGCTTGAGCTTAAGTCCTCAAATCGGGATCTGGTGGGACGATGGCACAACTCTCGTTGCCATAACCCACGCTCCAGAATCAAACTCATCGGACGGAACGCTCATCGATAGTGAGCTCAACCATTTTGAGGAGTGGGAGCGAATCTCAGAGCAGTTCGGCCTATCGCCGAACGATGAGTACTTTGAAGTTCCACGAGGTCGAGTGTTGCTCAATCGCAGGACTGAAGAGGGAATCATCTACCACGGTAACGCTACCGATCTGTCGCGACTGCAGGTGATTTCTGCTCGGTTTAAGCTGGCCGCCTGGAAGGCACAACGAAACGAGCACTATGACATGGGGCCCGACGTGGACGCCCTTTTTGACGACGACTTCGACGACTGACCCGCCCGTGTCAGCCCGGTTCGCTATTGTGGAACCATGCTCCTGGAGAGACGCATTCCCCGCTGAGGGGATACGGCGGCGGCTACAACCCGTCGGCGACTTGTGATGCACGCAAGTGCCAAGACCAAGCTGACCGACCCTGACCGGGTGGACGGGCCGCCTTGAAGCCTGAAAACCGCAGCTCTCCAGGAGCGTTATTTAACTTCGCATCCTGCCAAAGAGGGATAATTGACGGTTAACGTAACGGTTCATCGGGGCACAGCTACCGTCGGCGGTTCTTGCATCGAGGTTGCCACGGCTCGTACGCGACTGATCCTGGATCTTGGGCTGCCGCTCTTCGATGCCAATCGTGAACCGCTCGACTCGTACCAAATTCGGCGACTCGGCAATTCGGAGATGCAGGCCAGTGGTTTTCTTCCTGGTGTAACTGGCCTGTTCGACGATCAAACTTCTCCAGATGCGATCTTGTTGTCGCACGCCCATCTCGATCACACCGGCCTGCTTGACCGAACATCGACGGACATTCCAGTCTACGCGACCGTCGGAACTAGCAAGATGGCTCTCGCGGGAGCCTTATTCGCAAACCAAGTCGCCATTCCACGCGAACGATTTCGAAAGCTAGTCCCCGAGCAGCCAGTCGTCATTGGGGACTTCACCGTCACTCCGTTCTCCGTCGATCATTCCATCTTCGATTGTGTCGCTCTCCTGATCGAAGCTGGCGGAAAGAGAATCCTCTACTCAGGCGATTTGAGATTGCACGGTCGCAAACCAGGAATGCATAGACGCCTCGTCGAGGTGCTGAGGGATCGACCAATTGACCTGATGTTGATGGAAGGAACGCATTTCGGATTGCCCGACGGCAAACGAACCACCGAATACGACCTTGAGAATGCGATCGTGGACGAGGTCTCGAAGGCATCCGGAATAGTGTTCGCTTCCTTCTCGCCACAGCACGTTGACCGACTCGTCGGGTTCATCAGAGCGGCCAAGAGAACGGGACGAATCTTCGTCCCTGATTTGTACGCCGCCTTCGTGTTGCATCTTGTTGGGAGCCAGCTTGCCGTCCCCGTACCAGGACGGGACAACGATCTTCGCGTTTACTTCCCCAACTCCATGATGGAATCGGCCGAGCGAAAAGGAATCTCGCAGAAGTTCACCGACCTGTTCGAGAAGTGCCGGATTGAGATCGACGAAATCGTATCCACGCCGGAGAAATTTCTAATGGTCTTCCGGCCATCGATGTTTCCAGATTTCACGATGGGATTTCCAGAGAATTCGAGCTGCATTTTTTCGAGCTGGGAAGGATATCTGGAACGACCGGAGTGGAAATCACTCATCGATCCGGCACGGAAAAATCCCCTCCACCTAATACCACTACATACTTCGGGCCATATCCTATCACAGGACATCGTCCGCTTGGTGAATGCGATTGCTCCGCAGCGGCTCGTGCCGGTCCACACTTTCGAGCCGCATGAGTTTCAGCGACAGTTCTCGAACGTCATTCTCCCACAAGACGGCGAGAAGATGACGCTCAGCTAAGCGACATCCTGAAGTGAGCCTAACCTGTTTCGGTTAAGCCGAAGACTCGTTGACGTCCCAGCACGGCTTGAGCCACCTGCAGATGCCTGGAAGCATCTGTTGCAAGATTGAGCGGCCACGCAAAGTCACGCGGGAATGACTCGAACCGGAATGTCATTGAGATTCCCACCGCCTGACGGGCTGCCGAACCTGCGAGCTGACTATCCATTTGACGCTCAAAGCTCTCCAGCCATCCATGTGAGCTGGCGAAGCGATCGTAGTACTGAGTGGGTGCGAGTACCACGAGATCAAGTTCTGTTGCTTGCATGATCGCCGGAGAGTCGGCATCACCTCGTTCTAGCAGGTCTGGTAAAACGCACTGACGGAACAACAAATAGGCGACGCCGTATTGTATGACTTGGATGGCAGCCGACAGTGGTGTGTTTGAATTAACCTTCAGCTCCACGATGGAATACCTATCGCCACTGCGATGGACGAGATCAATCTTGCGTCGCCCTTGGCCATCGAGCGAGCCCGCGTCCACTGGAACTTGATTCCACCAGTTGCCGGGGGTTAGCCGAGCCAGCAATCTTTCAAGCACGACCTCCGAGCTTGGATTGTCTTCGCAGAGTTCTAGGTGTTTAGTGCACCCCCAGCTGTCCGCTGAAACGCGACGATGCTGAAGCTCTGTCGCCGACCGCCATGCCGCCTCGCAGCAGTGGGACATTCGGTCGATGAGATTCTCGTTTCGAAACAGGGCGGGCGACTTAGAAAGTCGTAGGAGGGAAGCGAAATGACTGAAACGAGGAGGTGTACCAGCCCAAGTGTCGTCGAGCAGCAAGAACTCGTCCGCAACTTCGTTCATGCCTTCGAAGCAAGTATTCATACGACTCTTTGCCTGTCCTAACGAGTGATGCAAGTGTCACGTGCGAGCAACCAATTGCATCGTAGCCGTTGGTTCTGACAGACGCGGGACAGCCATCCCGCCGACGTGCTCTCGATGCATCGAAAGACGAAGCTGACAAGCGGACCACGGTTACGTCACCAACTCTCGATCAAACCATCGGCGACTCCTTCCGTCGCTTAAGTCAAGGCGAGTGCCGTCGCTGCCGCACACTATCAAACCTGCGGCCACGCCCTGCAGGCTGTTCATGAGTGATGCCCAAGGAGCACGTAGCTGTAAAATGTCCCGGACTTCTTGCTTGCTGCAGCCGCCGATCACCAGCACCGGTTTAGCCAGCAGCCGTTCCACTGGGACGCCGTGGCAGGCGGTGATTCTATGGCCCAATCCTAAGCGTGCCTTGAGTCTGATGATGTTTTCGATACCCGAACGAATTGAGTTAGCCTGAGCCCGAAGCCGGTCGCTGTACAGCTTCAGTTGACTCGCGACTTCATGAAGCCCGTCAGGCCCTTCTCGCAAACGTACGTCGGCAATCTGTTTCACCTCGACAAAGCAGAAAGTCGAAGTTGCCGAATCGAACGAGAGGATGTCAATTTTGTCAGCTGTTTTATCGCCAGAGAGTTGGAACTTAATTTCCTGGTCCACAATCGTGTTGCCGGTGCAGCAGCAAAGGGCGTGGATGACCGCGTCTTCCGGGCCACCGACGCACTTGATTCTCGATTTGTAGGCTTGCAGGATTTGAGGGCGTGCGTCGCGGAGAGGCCAACCTTCGACTCGCTCGGCGAAATGAAAGTCTTCTTCATGCAGTGCAAGCTGCACAACGGGTTTAGGCGGTGGATAAATTGGAATGTACTTTTGATGGGTCGTCCCGCTGAGGACGCCGTCCCGTAGTCGTAGATCGCGAATCAACGCGGCACCGCGATAGTAGACGGTGACGGCGTCTCTCCTGATCTCAGGAAAAAGGTCATTGTCCTGGCGAATGTTCGCCCAAAACTTCGTTGCGAGGAGGGCTTGGATGAAGTCATTGCTAAGTGAGCGGAGCATCCTGATGCCTGGTCATGACGAGGAGCAGTCGGCAGCCGAGAATCGCTTGGTGAACGAGTGCCAAAAGGCTACTCATTGACTCTGCCAATAGTGGGGCACTGCCTGCTGCGTCGGTGACGACTCAGAGTCATGCGTACCCCGCAGAGGCTCTCGTGCAACCGGAGCCAGAAGGCTTTGCTGCAGAGAAGTTCAAAGTTCGGAACCGATTTCATGAGGCGGTGTGCCCCACAGCTGTCAGATATGTGCACTATGATCCGCGACTTCCTCAATAAGAGTCCGCGAGTGCATCTGAGTGGCGAAGAAGCCAAACCCGCAGCGAAGCGATGCAGAACGTCGTGCACGACAGGTGCAGCGATTGGCTCGCGTCGTGCGAGCGTTGCATTGCATCATGGGCGGCGGTCGCTGGGATGCTGAAGCTCTCGCCCAAGAACTGGGCTGCTCAGTACGCACGGTCCACCGGATTCTCCAAACGCTTGCCGAGGCAGGCGTGCCCTATCGCTTCGACCCCGAGACCAGAGCGTATAAGGTCCCTCGGGGATTCAAGTTCCCAGGCATCGAGCCTGCTGCCGAAGCTTCGCAGGCGGGCGATTCGCGACGACTCATTGCGTCCGCTCGACGACTGCTTGGCGATCTTGAGCGAACAAGTGCGAGCTTACGTGAGCTATTGGCCAGCTTCGAAGATGGGGCCTAGCTGCTGGGCCGGTGCTTAGGCACTTCTCTCCTTGCATCCACGGGGCCACCTGCCACTGTGCGGTCGCCTGCGGATTTGCTGCAGTTTTCCTGCCGAATAGAAGTCGCCTGCGGCTGGGTATTTACGTCAAGATTACCTGCTCGCCGCGGGGGCCGTTGGTTCCCGGTTGAAAGACGCACGGTTTATTAGGGAGTTTCGAAATGAGAAGTAAGACGGGGATGTCTGCAGACCTTCAGGTTGAGACGATCGACGCTGCACGGCTACGGTATGGATCAGAGGCACGCCTTCAGCAAGTCCCGGCGGCCTACCCCAGGCTCGAGCGGGCGGAGAAAACGCAGCGTTGGGCTGACCTTATGAACGAGTACGGCACAGAGGCTCATGTGCTCCCGTTTGAGGCCGGTCTCAGTGAAGCACGAGATCTTGTCGAAGCCGTAAAGAACTTTATCAGCACAGGTGGGGCCGCGGAGAGCGTCGATGCTCTAGGGAACGAGTTGCTGGGCTTCGAGAGAACCATCGACGAAATTGAGAAGCAAGTCGAGGAAATCGCTGAGATGAAACTTTTGTCGCAGCGGATCCATATGCGGCGGCATGTGATTACTCTCCGCGGTCGAGTTGTCGCCATGGCAGACTCCCGGAAAGAGCTCTTGGCGGAACTGACCAAGTAGTTCCCTAGCCTCGCGATCGGGAGGGGAGCGCAACTCGCTCCCCTCCTGTCTGGCATTCGGACCAGGGAAGGCCCGTTGAGAGGGTACTTAATAGAGCAAGGAACGTAATTACACCTTTCGAGATCATCGGGTAGATCGTGGCATCAGTTCGTGCTGTCCAAGTGTTGAAACATCCTAACGGCAGATCGCCGTACTGGTATTTGCGATGGTGGCAACCGAAGCCGAATGGCGGTGGTTGGAAAGAAAAATGGAAGTCGACGAAGACTACCGTTAAAAAAGACGCGGAGCGTCAGCGTCGTCAACTGGAACGTGAACTCGAAGGCGGGCTGAAAGAGTGCGACGACCCGCCCTGGGATCATTTCGTTGAATTCTTCATCGACACCTATGGGGTTCGCCGACCGAAGACGACGATGTCCCTTTATGGTCACTGCCTCAACGCATTCAGTAACCTGGCCAAACCGAAACGTCTTTCAGCAGTGACTCGAATCGTCATTGAAGACTTCGCCAATGAGCGGCTCCGCCTAGGGGCGGCGGCGGCGACGGTGAATCGAGACCTTCGTCACCTGCGGGCTGCACTCCGCTGGGCAAAGCGACGTGGCTTGATTCAGGAGGCCCCAGATTTTCACGGATTGTTTATCAGGGAGGAGCGGAAGAAACCGACGATTATTCCGGATGAGGACTTCATTGCCATTCTTGCCGCTGTGAAGAATCCGGAGTTGAAGTTGAAGCATCGCTCTGCCGCCTGGTGGCGAGTCTTCCTGTATCTTTCCTTCTACCTCGGCGTGCGGCGAGGCGAACTCCTGGGGATGAGCTGGAACGACGTTAATCTCGAACGGCAGGAGGTCCGCGTCGTAGCCGGCACGTCGAAGGGCCGAAAAGAAAGAATGGTCCCGATGGGGGACGACTTGGCGGCCATCCTGAAGGTATGGCACACGGAATCAGCGGCGAAACCTAGCGATCCCGTGCTGCCGTGGCCTCATGATTCTTATCGCAGCGTGTACGCGGACTGGCATGCCATTCAGGACGCGGCCGGCATTCCGGCTGACGCCCACTACGTACCCAAGAACTGTCGGTCCAGCTGTGCCTCCGCACTCATCGCCAGCAATGTCCCGACCGTCGTCGTGAAAGACTTCTTGGGCCATGCTAATGTGGCGACGACGGAGAATTACTACATCAACACCCGCCCGGCCCTGCGGGCGGCGGCCAACGCTCGCAAAATCCACATGGACGAAGCTGGGAGTTCTGCGAGCCCCACGAACACAAGTGATTCACCGGCTCAAGGCGAATCCGAAGAAGTGTAGAACTGGCTGTAGAACTACTTCTTTTAGAATGGGTTTTCCACGGGCGATTTCGAGCGAAATGCCCGGGAAAACCAAGGTACCGGAGAAAGGACTTGAACCTTCACTCCCTTGCGGGAACTGGATTTTGAGTCGCGCTTAACGAGTGCTTCTTTTGAATTGCCTCACATTGCAAATGCGTCGTAAAGCCCTCTCAGGAAAAGAATTGACGGCGCGGTGATGTTTCGAATGGATTGTACCTGTGTCGTGTAGCGTTGCCAACATTGTCCCCAGTTTGTCCCCACGTCTGCCTTTCGGATTAGGCCGAACGAAAGACGTAGCTACACAGCAACATCGGTCGTGAACACCTCCGCGCGCAAGCTACTTGCCGTTTCGCCATGTGGCCGGCCGACGGACTCACCTGCCATCAGGCACCGGTCGCAGGAAAGAGTGGGGCTTCCGCAAATGGCTCAGGACGGTTCGTCCTGGGGCACGAGCCAAGCACGCTCCTAGACGGCTACACGCCATCAGCTTTACGACAATTTGATGGCAGTCGGTGGATTCTCCAGTTGCGACATTCGCTCAGTTTCAGCCTTCGGAAGGTGATGCAACTGACACAGGTTCAATCAAATGTGGATTGACCGAGGGACATCCCTGCAGGCCACGACGAGCGAACCGAATTTCCATTGATGGAGGCGCCTTCCTGTTATGGCAAAACAGTACAGCACCTGGCTTATTGTTAACGATAGTCGCCTGAAAGCCACTTGGCGGCCAATTGGCATACTCCCCGCGAGTAGATACCAATGGCGGCCTCAGAGTCCCCGCTCAGGATGAACTGGTGGCAGGGCAGTACTATCTCGTGGTAAATCCGTTCGTATTCGCCTGCGGGAGCGCTGGACGCATCGATGCGATCGACGATTTGCGGGGCGATGGCGTAATAGGCCCCCACGAGCTCCCTGCCTTGGTCTGACGCGAGTAGACAACCATCCCGAAAGGCCCTGAGAGTCGCAAGGACTCGCTCGCCATTCTGAGTGGATAGCGACCGTACCGCAGCCGTCGTTAGAAAACATCCTCCTCCACCGCCACCTCCAGTTGCCTTCTTCCATGTATCGCTGACTTTTCCGCCAGCGTTTTTCCATCCGCTGCTGGCTTGGCCACCGTAATACTTGGCTCCACCAGAAATCTGACTTCCATAGTACTTGGCTCCGCCCGAAATCTGGCCACCGTAATACTTGGCTCCGCCGGAGATCTGGCCACCGTAGTACTTGGCTCCGCCGGAGATCTGGCCACCGTAGTACTTGGCTCCGCCGGAGATCTGGCCACCGTAGTACTTGGCTCCGCCGGAGATCTGGCCACCGTAGTACTTGGCTCCGCCGGAGATCCGGCCACCGTAGTACTTGGCTCCGCCGGAGATCCGGCTGCCGTAATACTTGGCTCCACCTTCAATACCAGTGCTCGTCTCCCAGCCGTTGCGGAATCGATCGGAGTAGTAGCTCCACCCACCTGAAACAGCATCGCTATAATATTGCCACCCATCCCGAGCAGACTGCGTATGGTAATTCCAACCTCCACTTGCAGATCTGCCGTAATAGCGGGCCCCGTCGCCGAATCGTCTGCTGTAGTAGTCGATTCCTCCCAGTGCGTCGAAGCGATTATTCAGCTCGATCGCGATTGTCGCGACTATTACATATGGATTCAGCCCCACTGCCAAGTGCCAAGCTGCGCTAGGTCCCGCGTAGAGATAAGTAATCCCAAGAGCCCAAGCAAAATCGCTGAAAAGATTCGCCCAGCCCTGCGTTCCCTTTGAGAAGGTCAGGTCGTATTCCCCAGAGAAAATGCCCTCCCCAATTCCCCACCAACTCCTCCATACAAGGGCAGCATCCGCGTAGGCTAATGCCAAATGCAATCCCGAATGAGGATGGACATAGTTTGCAAACCATACCGCCGCTGGGTCACCGTAAGTGTTGTACATCCCATAACGGTTTTGAATCGCGTCATATTCCTCGTCGTGCCGCTTGGCCGCCGCATCTACCGGAGTAACCGGCTCTCGGCCATAATGCCGATCGTACTCACGCGGAGTACGTGGACTTGGCCCGAGGTAATGACCATACCAGGGTCCATCAATTGGTCCGCCGTCGTCCATCCTTAGATTCGAGTCCATCCACGGGTCTTCAGGAGTGGTCCGATATCTCTCGGAAGTGCCAAAGTGGTACTGCCACGCTCCAGAAGCTATTTCACGATAATACTGCCATCCACCACTGATATCGCGTCCGTAGTAGTCTGCCCCGTTCTTAATTCTACGCCCGTAATATTTAGCTGCTCCGGATGCTCGGCCACCGTAGTAATCCCATCCGCCCTTACTCCTTCTGCCGTAATACCTCCTTCCACCGCTCGCTTGACGCCTGTAGTACTTGGCCCCTTCACTGGCGTCGCTGTCGGGCGTAGATACTTTGGTCGACACGCGCACAGCCGATGGGGCCTCCTTGGAAGCGAATGCCCCCAGTCGAGATGGCATTTGCAGGTTCTGCTGCGTGGAACGAATTTGTTTTGCCAGAGCAGGAATCATGTTGTATGAGTCCCCTGAGCCTGCCGTTGCGGATTGACGACGCGACCAATCTGAGGCCGCAGCGCCCTCAGGTAGAACGGATATCGCAAGGCAAGGTCTGGACTTGGAAATGACCGATTCTCTCCAGTTGGGTTCGTGCCATCTTCGTCAGGGATGGGCGCGGGAGTCGCAGCGGGGGGGACGATCAACTGCATTCGATACGTCTTAACCGCCGACATTCGCTGCTTACTATCCACAAATCGTGACTCCTTCAATCCGCCTGGAATGGGCTGACCGTTCGAGTCAAATTGGCCATCCAAGAGTTTCTTGTTCGTCTCGCTGTCCATGTCCCGAAACAGCCGAATGAATGCGGATGTGCCACCATTGAATGCATCAGTCAGCGACCATTTCAATACGATTCCCCATCCAGTTAAATCGTAGGGTGCGCGACTTGGGCTAGCCGGGTGAGGCGGTCGGGTCACCAGTGGAGCGGAGTTATCGGACCATTCAGATACCCCGCCAACGGCATCGTCACGGGCTCGAATCGCTACTACATAGCCCACATTCGGACGGGCTGGAGTATTGTCGGGGAGATGATCGAACGTGTACGGACGCTGGACGATAGCTGCAAACTCAATACCATTCACCTGGAGATCATATATTGCGATTCCGTTGACTTCATTCCATGTGAGTATCAGCCGATCATGTCGCCGGTCGGCCGGAGACTGCAAGAACGGTGGGCCAGGTTTGTCCGGGCGCGTGGCAATCGTTGCGGGATCGGACCAAGTACCTGCTCCATCCGCGGCGCTGACACCACGAACCCTAACCTGCTGATGCTGGTTTGCAAGAAGTCCCCCAAGGAAGACGCCCTTCGAGGCATTTTGTCGAACGTCCTCGGCACCAAATCGGATGTCGTAAGTATCAGCGTCGGCGACGTCCATCCAACTCAGCCGGAGCGAACTCGCACGCCGAGACGCTTCGCGTTCCGCGTTCATAGAACCGAACAGGACTGGCGGTACAGGTTTTGTGGGTACGGGCATGCCGCAACTCCGTCAGAACAAAGGACAAACACTTTCCTTGTACATTAGGGGACAATGATCTTCGTGGTGTTGCGATCGAACTGATAGTAAATGGGCAGTTTACGCCGTCCGTGACCATCCACGGGATTGTCGCATTCAATCAAGATTTCCCACTCATCATCATCGGCTTCATGTCCTCGAATCCCGCGAATACGACCTCGGAAATCCTCCGCCACATTCGCTTCAAAGAGATCAGCAGCGCGAACAATCACATCCAGTCCGATCCTGAGCATCCCGAAGTATTGCACTCTGCCCACGAGGAAGACGACCGCGTCGTTCTCGATTCGCATGACCGCTTCGCCCGGCTGTACGCACTCCCCAACGTCCTTGAAGACTGCTGTCACGATTCCAGAAATCGGAGATGTCAGGTAACTTTCCGCGAAAGTCACCTGAAGTCGACGGACTTCAGCATCCATCGCAGCGTTCTCGTCAGCAATGATCCTCTCAGTGTGCGGAGCGCTCACCGCAGCGATGGATTGCTGCATTTTTTCGCTTGAGAAGCCAGCCTGAAGCTGCTTGTGGGAAATACTGTTGTCAAGGCGTGGATGGAAGAAGGTCGGGTTGTCGGACTCGGAAATCTGCTTCCCAGTATTTTTAGTTACTGATTCCTGGGACTTATCAATGAATTGTCCTTCCTCCTTGCGCCATTCAAAGTCATTTGAATTTTCCTTCTTTCGCCGGGAGTAAGGAAAGGACGCCATGCGCTCAGATTTGTGCTTCTGCACAAGCTTTTCGGTCTGATCGTCGGTTACCTCATACACTTTAGTGTCCAGCTCCTTTTCATCCGGCGTGTCGTATTCACTATTAACACCGATCGTGTTGCGCACGCTAGTTTCTGTCGTCACCTTGTAGTCATTGGAGACCGATGATTCAGTCTTGACTTGAGTGACAACCGCTGGCGCACCGTTTTGCTGACTGGTTTGGTGGGCTTGATCAATAGCTGAAAAGCGATTTGTTGCCTCCGTTTGCAACTGAGGCAGGAGACCCAAGATTGACTGAAACCCTTGCGTCAAAGCCTGCTGGATCGCTGCAGCATGCTTGAATCTATCGAAGTATGTCCCTTCGCGACGCGCGATTGCCTGGTCCAATGCGGCTGCGATCGACTCATTTCTGAGTGCGAACAGATAAGGTGATGCTACGCCAGCTGTCATGGCGCCCGCAACTTCAGCAGAGTCATACTTCAGTCGAGCATTGTCATCTCGATTCGGTGAGTTCGCAGGTAGGCCGTGGCCCGGGTGGCGTGGGTCGTTTACGTCCGAGATTGTTTCCCCGAGGTGAGCATACAACTGTTCTTCGATGCTGTATGCCTGCACCGTCTGGCCGAGATACGCAGGGCCTGTCTTGTTCTGGTGGTTATAATTCTGCTTCGCAATGACGCCTGGCACACTGAAGCACAGGTCTGCGGAACGGCTTGGGAGAACCTGGAGATGACGGATGTTTGCTGTGGTTTCTGGCATGTTGGCAGCGCCTGTCCTGGGGGGGGTGAAGTCGGATTCTGCGTTACGACAGCTTTACAGCAGGTACCATTAGCTGACAGTCTACGTAGGAATCGTGGGTGGACTTTGCCCAGATAGCAGTCAACTTGTCCAGGCTCACTGTGTATGACTCACCAGGTTGTAGCTTACCAAAACTGTCTTCCTGTGCAGGTTGGGCTTGCTTGTAGCCAAACTCTACGACTTCTCCCACGTCATCAACACGGATGGTAAGCAGGACTGGCACAGCGAGGATTCTCTGCGAGTCGGCCTTAATTTCCGCTCCGCCCCACAAATAGGTAACCTCGTTCCTGCGAATCTTGACACGAAAACGATCCATGCTGGACTCCAGTTGCTTCGAGTTGAGTGATGAACAGAAATGGCGGACAGTGAAAGGAGATGAGCAGTAGGTCCACCAAGTCTAAGGTGATCCAACCGGACCTTTGTAAAGCAGCTTCCAAGGCTTGGCATCACCGTCGAACCGAAGCAAATACTCCTGTGCGAGTCCGCGTCCATGTGTAATGCGGAGCACACGAGTTGTAACCCATTCGAGATGAATTGGGCATGCGGAATCAATGTCGATCTGAACAATATGAGGTCCAGGATCAGTTCCCGATGCCGGATACTCATTTCGGCCACAAGTCAATGGAAACAGATCCTCACCCTTCCAACCAAAGGCTGTGAATCCGGCAGTCCCGTAGCAGATGGCGAATGTGCCTCGATCATTCTTGGCTGGCATCAAGACTCGCCCGTTTGCACACAAGTCGATGCCATCGGGTACGGAGTATCGCTGCGCGCTCTCGTTGAAGAATGCCTCAACGACATCGTGGCGCGAACCTCGAATGTGAACCTGGAGATCGGAAGATTCGTTGCCAGCTTTGTAGATGGTGGTGCATGGCTGGCACCAGCAGTAGACAGTAGGGCAGCATTGGCGAGCGCGTTCGGCGAGTAAAGGAGTGCTGTTGAAAGCTGTAGCCATGAAGACTAAGAGAACTGCGGTGCCACGAGCCATGTTTGGAACTCCGGAGGGGCTGTTTGGAGAGATGCTTAAGACTCGATAGGGTTCTACCAATCGAGGCGCCGTCGCTTCGCTCAAGGCGCAAATTCGAGATTCGATTGAATCGGGCTACGAGTTGGATCGTTCCTGGTTCACCTCAGTGCGCGGTGAAGCGAACTGAGCGCAAATTACAGACGGTTCGTCGAAAGCAAAGGACACTCAGTTGGATCGCTCTGAGCGTTGGCGGGCTACCCTTTGGAGGTTTCTCTGAAGTCGCTAATGCGGCAATCTCAATGGACAGGGAGTCATGCAAGAGGGGGCGTCAAACGGAATCGTGAAACGGGCTTGAGGCATTTTGAGTGGTACTACGCGTTACTCAACATTCAATCTCATGCGAAACAACCTTATTGATGAATAGCTCGCTGCAATTCGCCGGGGCCGTCAACCGTTCGAGTTGATGATCCGCAACGTGCGTTTGCAAGTCCTTGCTCTGCGATACCGCGGCGCGGTCGCCGATAATTAGTTGGCACTAAGCGCGGATGGCTCTGCTCTCGCTCCGCTAACCAACGATCTTCGCCTCCTCATTCCGATCGATGGACAAGTTCATTTCTCGCCGACGTTATAGTTGAGTCGGACAGCTCATTTGTGAATTGCTGCATTGAGGGTTTCAACAACGAGCTGTAGCCGCGAGAGCTGTTCCTCAATTCAGCTTTACTATGCTTCATGTCTTAGCGATTTAACCTCCATCGCCAGTGCATTGAACTTCCTCGAGGCGTCTTCATGGGACATCATGGATTCTTTGGAGTAACACAGCGAAGTTGCCTCCACGACAATGTCGTCCAGTCTTGCATTTATTTCATCGCTAATGCCGTTACTTAACGCGTCATGTGTTCTCTGCACCTCCTCAAGCAGATCCAAGTACATCGAGCAGATCGATTCGCACTCAAGGCCGATTTCTGCGATGTCAGATGAGGAAGGTGTCGTCGCTTTTGTTAAACTGTCAAAGTAAGTCATAGCGGGTACGGTAGTTCCGCTAGTATGTCCTCTTTTCTGCAGATTGACAACACAAATAAGTGGCGATGGTCAACTATGTTGAGTTTCTGTGCGCTAGTGTCGTACTCAACGAAGGGGATGCTCATATCCTGTTGTCGGCTCCTGAGTTTGCCAAGAGCCTCTGTTGTGTCTCGGATTGTCACTTGTTCTTTGTCGGAAAAGTGATGTAGGTCGCGTATCGCGGCGAGGAGTTGCGCACGAGTAACGCCAGTTCTGAGTTCCGATGCCGGGATATCGATTAGAGCTCGAACTATATAGTAGTTCAAATAAGAAGACTCTACGTTTCCGGTGTGTTGTTCGACGCCTAGCGCCTGCAGTATCTGAATTAGCTCGGGATACGTGGCTTGCAGGTTTTCGCTGATGGCCTCATCGACCCTGCCCGCATCGATAAGCTCTCGCTCTTGTAAGCACCTTTCGTCAACTCCATGCAACTGGCAGTAAACTCTCAGTAGCTCATGTAGGATACCGACATTCCCAAAGCATAGATTCTTGAATCGCTGTCGCACTTCCTCGCGTATGGTTATGTTCAGAAGCTCGGCACCAGAGTCTATTATCGAGTCGAATTCCTCGTCGTGCCATGGCTCGACAGGTATTATGCTGAGTCTGCCGCTGAGGTCTCTGTTGTAAAATTGAAGCTTATTAGACTCTTTCCATACTCCGAGTATTAGAAATCGCACTCCTAGTTCATGGAATGTTTTTAAGTCAAATGCTAGTCGCTTCTGCACATCGGCCGCTAAGTAGTGGAAGTTCTCAAGAACAATGAGGCGACGTTCGTTCAAGAGGCTCAGCAGACCGCATAAAGACTGTGCATCGGGAAATTCGTACGTTTGGCCTTGAAGTACGACAGTGCCCCGGCCGCTGCGCCATATGTTTGCTTGGGTTTGCTGTTTAACATTGCTTGGGACGTTAAGGTAGGCAATTGGGTGGTTGCGGCTTGCCACCGCAACTCCTGCATTTCGAATAATTTTTGCGTATATCGTATTTATGTTGTCCGATGGTGAGCAATGCACGGTATTGCAATGCGCGTCGGGCAGGTATCGTTTTCTGAGGCAAGTCTTGCCTTGTTTCGCTCCTCCGTGGATCACTAGGTGCGTCTGGGCTTTTATGGCTCGCTTGAAAGCGCCGTCGGCATTTTGGCGTTCGACATACGATAGGGGCAGCTCAATTCCTATGCCAAATACTTCCTGAAGTTGGGGCATGTTTCACCTCAAAGTTGTGATGCCGGGGTGTGAAAGGAACTCGTTCCAGATAGCTCTAGGTACTTCGCTAAGGAATTCCGACCTCTTGCTTAATGTTTCGATCCTAGTGCGATATGAGGTAGCGATGTGGTTAAATATCCGCTCTGGAATCACTAGTGAGCGTTTGGCAGGCGGCGCGTTCGGCACCTGAAGTTGAAGCCAAAATGCCTCTTCCTCGTTTCGCAACAGTGCTAAAAAAGCGAGGCTAGATCGTACTCTTTCCGTGAAATCCTTACGGCGAAAAGCGAATGTGCGTGATTGACTTGCCCTAGTCACGTCATCTACCGGTGTGACAATTGCGATTGCGTCGATATAAGCTGGCTCAAAGAGTAGGTTGAGGTGGGCTGCGACGACCTTGCCATCAATGTCTAGCAGCGGAACTCCGCGATGACTGTACCTGCGCAACATTTCCTTCTCTCTGAAATACTTTATGCAATTTTGAATTTGCGAGCCCTCGTAGCCCCAGTGAACCAGGCTGGCCTCAAGCTCGCGTTCATCGGTGACAGAGCGTCTTAGCAGTTGAGCAAGATGAATTCCTAGGAGCAGCGGATAGCGAGCAACTACGTCGATATCGGCGTAGAAGAGATTCGCAATGGCATTAGAATCGCGCTGATGATGTGAGTGATAGCCGGTCAGTAGCCCGTCAAGCAACGCGTAGTTGCTCATTGAGCTGTGATTTGGTTGATTCGCAAATTGACGCGCTAGCGAGTTGCTAGAAAGCATTTGTCTCCAAAGCGCTACTAGTCGTCGCATGCTGTCTGAAGCTAAAAGCTCCAGAAGTGACAATATCCGCGGCCTAGAAGTGGCAAAAACGGTCCTAATAAATTCTTGGCATGCACTGTTGCTGAAAGTTTCAATTGGCCCTGAACCATCGGGTGAGGTGGGGACGGCGACGGACCTGCCGTCTCGCTGCACCTGCGCTAAGCTGGCGTCACACCTCAGTTGCAGAACCTTTTCGTGTTTCGGGGGGCCCACCTGAATGATATCGTGATCCGGAAGAGGATGCTGACTGTGTTGAATGTTGACGAACGTCTCTGGCCAAGCAGGTAAGTATATGCGCCAAAGTGCGTCACCATGCGTGTCATAGAGCCATTGACGAATCTGCGTTACTACGTGCTCAAGGACTGGGGTATCGGATTGGTCGAGATCATCCAGGCAGAGCACGAGGTAGCGAAACGGCAGTTTGTTCTCACGGGCGAGAGTTTTACCGAGAAACTGAAAAGCTGCGTTTACAAACGTTCGGTCATCAACACCTCGGCTATTAATGTGCAAGCCGCGGTACTCGAAAGCAGAGTAGCCTGCGATGCGTTGCTGGGTAGCATGGTGCGGCGAGTCCCATCCGCCAACTAAGTCGTCCCAGATGGCGTAGTCGTTGAGCGAGGTTAGGTCGCAGTTGTGCCTTCTAAAGGCACTCTCAATGTCTAACTTCACTGATGGGAAGAAATAGTTGTCAAATTGCTCGGCGGTCGAAATTCCGCGGCATCTAACGTTCAGTATCAGCTTATGGTCGTACCGATGGGAATTAGTGCTTGGGCAGTGAGACCTGAGGAAGTAGTTAACCAAGGTGCTCTTGCCGATACCTGCCTCACCGATGAGTACAACCAGCTTCTTGCCGCTGTCATCCCAGAATTGTTCGTTGAGCAGGTCTTCGTATGGAGTTTTGCTCGTTGGGCAAGTGTAATCGGAGGCTTTCCACGCTCGCTCAGAAACATAGAGCTGCGCGTCTGAGGGTAGGAATGTCCCCTTCCCTGGTAGTATCTGCTCGTTGAACGCAGAATTGAAAGCCTCGCGGAAGCACTTCGCAATGGCGTTTTTGTCCACTGCCTTCCTGCTGCTTTGGAATGGAAGGAGCGCTGTACGCAGGTGGGGGTGTTGCATTGAAGATTGAATGCCGGCGTTCTGGCTAACGAGTTTATTAAAGAGACCAGTCAACTACGCAGATCAGGTAGTTGGCGATTCGGAAATTGAAACTAGCGGGCGTAGATATTGTTATGAGGCCTTGTTGGAAGAGGGGGGGGCGTTGCTGTTTCAGCGGATAAGAATTACTGGTGTAGTCGCTTGTTGAGTTTTCGCAAATTGAGTGATAGCGGTTTTAGATCAATATGCTGGTCGAGCAGTTGTGATTCTTACAGTTCTTGGCAACAATTTTTTGGATAATTTCGAAGTGAGTTGTTCCAGTTGTCAAATTGCATAGAGTCGCGAATGTTTTAAGCGAACTCCTTAATGTCGTGGAACTCGCGGGACTTGGCTGGCGGTAGTCGCAAGTCGACGCCAATAGACCAATAGAAATATGGCATTATTCATATGCCCGTACCACTTTTCGAAAGGCGTGCCGTCGTGGAGCGTTTGGGGTCGACTCAAGGGTTGCATGCGTCGTGGCCACGCATTCAACGAGCCATCGTTCGTAAACATTAACTAATAAGACCTGTTCGTCGCCGAATCGAGTAGATGGTGGAATGATGGGAGGCCGAAACGGCGTCGCCGATTGCGAATAGCCTATGCTTACTGCCATTACTCTTCCGTTGTGGGAGGGCATTCACGAATCGGGATTTCTATTCGTGGATCGAGAAGCCAATCGAGCAAAGAGTCTATTGGCTTTACGGTGACTGCGGCTCAGCTGATTCTCTAAGCGTTCGTGGCCTGTGTCGAAGGGATTTTGTACCGCCAACATCTCCACGTATTTCTCGCGTGGCAAGATAAAATTCGGGAAATTTTGGTGGATATTGTGGAAATAAAAGGTTCCAATGTGCCTGTTGCCCAGGTAATTGAAGGTTTGGAGGTTCTCAATGGCAGGCGGAGGAGGGAATCCTGAGGAAGCTGTTAGGGGCGAACTAGGGCGTCACTTTGAGGGAACCCCGATCTTCTGGATCGTGACTATTGCCGGTTTAATTTCAACCCCACTAAGCTTGCTCTCACAGTACGGGTTTCACTGGATTGCGATCTTTTTGTTTTTCGCCACCTCTTTCTGGTGGTACTCGGAGGTCTGGAAGCCAAAAAGGCGACTTCCAGGGCAGTTAGAGCGTCATGCTAACTCGCTCCGAAAGAGGCTTCTGTTTGCGATCCTGCCGGTATGCAGCTTTGTTGCTTTCTTAGTCCTCGTTTGGTGGAGAGTGTCCGGCTTAGAGCTCTTTCGGCAGGAGTACGATCAAGATCAAGTTGAGCTTTTAGAGCATGGAACCGTTACGAAGTACTTTGGGGAGGGCGTAGCCGAACGCACTACGCCAGCTGAAAGGTCCCGCCATGACCGCGACGATTGGATTCGCCTTCTAGAAAAAGGTGCTCAAAGTGTTGATGCTGGCGCGGACATGCTTTTCATTCGAGCAAAGCGCTTCGATAAGAATTTTCAAACGTTCACGATTGAAGTCCATTGCGCAGGTAACAGCGTTGCTGCAACCCTCCACGGCGTCGGGTTCTTGGTTCATGACCCGCCCGGCGGCGGCGACAACCGAATTTATAGAGAGATCCCCTGCAGGCCTGATCCGGATGGCCAATCGCGGCTTTATCGAGTTGATATACAGAGGCCGAATTCCGGTGAAGAGGTCTGGCTGTTCCTCTCAGTGAAACCAGTAGGCAAAGCCGCCAATTTCGATGCACTCAACCTTCAACTCACGGTGTACAGGTGATTAACACGAACATACGAATTGTTTGCGCGATGATGTCTTTGGGCATTTGCCAGGCTGCCGCGCAGCAGGGTCTTGCAGCTCCAGTCACCATCCGTGGCGTTGTCGCGGATTTGACGGGGATCGCGCACGAAGACTCTCAAATTACGATCACACTCCGAATCGTTGATTCCGGTAGGGAGCTGTCCCCGAAGGATCGAACGCTGATAGCCATTGCCGATAAGAGCGGCAATTTCACATTTCAACTCACCGAAGGACAAATTCCTGATACGGACGCTAGAGTGGCGCTCAGTGCTTCCGGCTTCGCCTTTGTTAATGGGATACGAACCCCTGTACAGACAGATCAGGAGTTGTTCGGACTAGCCGGGCAGAGAGGAACCTCCGAGGGCGGGGCGATTCCGAGTGATGACGCTCGTGAGACTCAATCTGTCGTGCTTGTGGTACCTAAAGCAGAGCAGACGTGTCGAGCGTATCAATGCCGTTGTTCTCGCTATAGATTGCGAAGATGTCGATGACTTAAATTGCAGGCTGATCCGACGACGTTAATTGCTGAGGTTCAGCTGGCCGCCTCGCTGGGGTGGGAGACCAAGGCGATGCGGTGGACATTCCACGCTGAATGAAGGCGATTCTCAGCGAACGTGGCGATACGAAGTCGCTTCAGGCAATAGGCCCTCAGACTGGACACGTATTAACTCCTCGTGACTTATTATCCATTCTCCAATCTCGCCTCGTCCACGATCTTGCTTCATTGCCATTATTCTGCCATGCCGGCACCATTCTCTTACGGCAAATTGTTCCTTACTTACGATCGGGGACACTTCGTCAGTTGTATACCATTCTTTCGCAGGCTTCAGTGTGATAGCTCACGACTTTCAGACAGCGGCGGGGGCCGCATAATGGTCTCTGAAGGAGTTCCGAGAGATGGAATCGAACGAGCAGGAGTCAGGCCGACGGCGCAGGCGTTCGTATGACGAGTCGTTCAAGCGCGACGCGGTGCGGTTGGTGTCGGAAGAGAAGTACTCATTCAAGGCGGACGCGGCGGCGGTGAACGTCTGCGAGCAGTCTGCGAGCCTGGCATGCCAAGTTCGCCCCGGCCCTAACGCCCTGTGGCGAGCACGCCACCGTCGAAGAGCTGCGCGACGAAGTGGCCCGGCTACGAAAACAGCTTATGCGGGCGGAGCTGGAGCGTGAAATCCTAAAAAAAGCCACGGCCCCGTATTGCTAGAGACAATGGCACGAAGGAGTCGCTGTGAAGTGCGCCTGGATCACGCGGCATCGCGATTTGTATCCGATTGTACTGTTTTTCGAGCTGCTGGCCGTCTCGAAGGCCGTTAGGCCCACGAAGCCCCAGAGCGATCCGACGAAACAGGCGGCGCCCAACGTGCTCGACCACGACTTTACCGCCGAGAAGCCGAACCAGAAGTGGGTGACGGACATTAGCTAACTGCCGACGTTCGCGGGCTGGGTCTACCTGGCGGTCGTCGTCGACCTGTTCAGCCGCAAGGGAGTGGGCTGGTCGATGAGCGACTCGCTCGCGACGCCGCTGGTGGCTTCGGCCCTCAGACGGTCGATCGAGTCGCGGCGTCCGGTCGGCCAAGAACTCCTGCATCACAGCGACCGGGGCTGCCAGTATACCAGCGACGCCTATCAGCAGACGTTGAGGCGGCTGGGCGTCGAGTGCTCGATGAGTCGAACGAGCGAGTGCTACTACAACGCGGTCGCCGAGCGGTTCTTCTGGTCGCTCAAGCATGAGTGGACCAAGCACGAGTCGTTAGCCGACTTGGAGTCGCGGTCAAGTCCAGCCTTGTAGTTGCGGTCTGAAGAGACGATATCATCGTCAATCTTTCCACAGTTATCGCAGATTGACGATTTCGGATGCCCCCTCCCCCGATCCGACGAACACTAGATTAACCGCCGCAAAGCTCGGGCTGGCCTCAAAAACCGCATCTCCATGCAATCAGCCCAGATCCACGCGAATTCTTGGCCTGCTCGATGTTGTTGGCCCGTGACTAGTGGCATTTTCGCCAAGAAACAAGTAATTCCTTGCTACCGCGAACGAACGTGGTAACCTTTTAGGATTTCACACTGGTGCGTGAATGTCTGGTGGTGCGCCGCTCATCGGGATTGATCTGTTTGCTGGTGCGGGCGGAATGAGTCTAGGAGCAGGCCTGGCGGGAGTGAATGTCGAGTTCGCAGTCGAACGCGATGCCTTCGCCGCGAAGACATACGCTCACAATCATCCTAAGACCGTGCTGCACCAAGGGGACGTACGCAACGTCAATCGGAATCTGCTGGAGCGATGGCTTGTTCATCGTGATAGCATCGTTTTGTTCGGTGGCCCTCCGTGTCAGGGATTCTCATGGTCGAATCTAAAGACCAGGTCGACAGCGAATATCGACAATTGGTTGTTTACCGAATTCGTAAGGGTCACGCGCCTACTTATGCCAGCATGGGTTGTTTTCGAGAACGTGCAAGGAATTGTTAATACCGCGGAGGGGGCATTCGTCGAGGAATTGACAGCCGACCTACGTGGACTGGGATACGAAACTCAGGCCGAACGACTGAATGCAAGTCAGTATGGTGTACCGCAGCATCGTACTCGGTATTTTCTAGTCGCTTCCAGAGATGGAAAACGCTTCGCCTTTCCGACAGCGGCTGCCTCCGCTGCCCGTACGGTCAACGACGCGATTCGTGACCTTCCGAGGCTATCAAACGGCCACAGTACATGTTTCTCGAAATACGGCCGCTCCAAACCTTCTAGCTATGGCAGTAGGCTCCGCCAGAAACGCCAAGGTTGCTGCAATCACCTTGTGACGAACAATGCGCCACTCGTAATTGAAAGATACCGTCACGTCCCTCAGGGCGGCAACTGGGAGGATATTCCCAGCCGATTAATGAGAAATTATGCTGATCGCAAGCGTTGCCATACCGGAATCTATCACAGGCTCCGAGCCGATCTGCCGTCAATTGTTATAGGCAACTACAGAAAGAATATGCTGATCCACCCAGTTGAAGATCGTGGGCTATCAGTTCGCGAGGCGGCTCGTATTCAATCATTTCCTGATCGCTATCAATTTTTCGGATCGATTGGTTTTCAGCAACAGCAAGTGGGGAATGCCGTGCCGCCGCTTCTTGCGAAAGAAGTATTTAGGTCCCTGAAATCTCATCATGGCCTCAATGAGTAGTATGGACAATCTTAGTCTTGAAGATGCGCTGAGCGCCCGTGCAAGAAAAGACTCAGATGCAGATGATCTGTTTGTGCGCTATCAATCGATGAAGGCGTATCTGGCAAAGGATTTCTATCCGTGGGTGCAAGCCGAGTGTCCTTACTTTACTGATCACGGAATTCTTCACGTCGAATCTGTTTTGCAGACGGTCGCCAGTTTGGTTTCACCGCATCTGCGAGCGAACAAGGCCAGTGAGCTCACCAGTTTGGACATCTTCCTTCTTATGACCAGCGTGCTGTGGCATGACGTTGGGAATGTGTACGGGCGATCTGGTCATGCGGAGAAAGTTGCGGCAATGACACAGGAGGTCAGGCGGCTGGGATTTCCAAATCCAGATATCCAACGGTTGGTGGCTGAAATTGCGCTTGCCCATTCTGGTGAAGATGGGCTAACCAAGCCTCGCTTGACAGAAGATGTATCGACGGCGAATAAGCAATACACCGTTGACACACGGTCGCTTGCAGCAATTGTAAGATTCGCTGACGAAATTTCGGAGAATCAAGCACGCATTAGTCAATCGTTGTTGCCTTCCGTCCCCAAGGAAAACCGCATTTATTGGGAATATGCGGGTTGCGTAACGGCGTCGATCGCTGTCGTGAACAGGCATTTGGTTCGCGTTAGCGTTACTGTCCCTCACGACGCTGCAACAGTGCGACATGTTATTGCTGAGGGTTCAGCGGATTCGTGCCAACGTTCGTTCGCCAATTCCACGGGCAAATTTGACATTTCGTTGATCGAATACATCATTTGCAGACTTGAAAAAATGAACAACGAGCGCGCGTATTGCGCCCCTCGTTTCGCTCGCTACGCAGACATCAGGCAAATTGAACTGTCTCTAACTCTGACCAAAGACAACGCCCGTGTGACTAACTACAGCGATGTTGTCGTGCTAGGCGACGGAGGACTTCACCAGCAAGACTACCCGCATATTGCGCTCTTCAGAGGGTTCTTCGAGGAGTACGAGCGTTGGAAACCAGACGAAATTGAGAAGGCATTGGCGCCATGATTATCACCGTAGAAACTGTAGATGTTCCGCAGCTCGCGACAAATCCCTTCGTCGTTGAGACGCCTGAGAAACTGTCGCCTCAAGAGATAGTAGCGCTCTTCATTGAAAAACACACGCCCATCGAAACCCTCAAGCAGCGAAAGCATACGTTCATCTGGGGTTCTCGTGGTTCCGGCAAGAGCATGATGGCCCGATACCTTGAGCCTCGTTGCCAGCATCTCTTGGTTGGTGGGTTGGAAGCGTTCTTTCAATCCGCCAATCCCTATCTCGCCATATACTGCCCGTGCAAAGAAGGTCATTTAAACCGGAGTGAATTGCAGCTACTTGATAGGTCATCGGCGCTCACGATAAGCGAGCACGCGATCAACCTTCTTGTCGCTGATCGTAGCGTTGCATGCCTGAGAAGTCAGTTTCCGCCGGGATTCTTCGAAGCAAACCGTTTAGTTAACTTCGCGCGAAGAGTGGTCGGCTTGTTCGACCGCGCTTCAATCGCTGCATCATTGGAGATCGCAGATGCCACCATCAAGGTCGATGACGGCCCATTAGAGTGGCTCCAGGCGATTCTCGACGCTGAGAACAGATCCATTGCTAGGTATTTGCAATCACTTGCTTTGCATCGAGTTCCTGCGGCGTACACCGGAGCAACTAGCGGATATCACGATTTCCTTCTGCCTTTCTTCAGGCTTGTGAAATCTCTTCCGAAACTCGAGTCTGCGAGTTCCTACATACTGCTGGATGATGCAGATCGCTTGACAACGGATCAACAAAGCGTCGTCAACGAGTGGATGGCTAATCGAGACCACGCAGTGGTATGTCTAAAGGTATCCTCGCGACGCGATCACTATCGCACCATGACAACGCGTTCAGGATCCACGCTTGAGCAGCCACATGACTATTCGGAAATTGATGTTGACGAACTTTATACGCGGTCTAAGTCTGAGTTTTGGGAAAAAGTGCGCTTGATCTCGGACAAGAGATTGGAACTGGCGAAGCTATCGACCCGGGATATTCGCGAGTTTCTGCCAGCGGATGCAGGCGAGACTGCGTTATTGGAAAGGATGAGAGAAGAAGCTGCTACGGAATGGGAAGAGGTCGGTCAGCCGGGGCGGAAGAACGATTTTGTTCACCGCTACGCAGTTCCTCGACTATTTCAGCACCTTCGGACGACTAAGAAGAGAAAGAGCTACGCAGGCTTCGACACGCTGGTAGATTTGTCTTCGGGAGTTGTGCGGGATTTCCTTGAGCCTTGCTATCTAATGTTCGATGCAGTGGTTTCCACAGGGATATCTCCGGTCGATATAACAAGCATTCCTCCGAAGATTCAGGATGACGTTATTTACAGATATTCAGAAGAGTTCCTGCTTGGCAAGTTCGAGAGTTTGCGACAAGAATTACCTCCCGAGAAGTGGGGGACACTCGATCGACTTCGTACGCTTGTTGAATCTTTGGGACGGCTATTCTTCAAGCGACTGCACGATCCTGATGCTCGCGAGCCGCGTGTGTTTTCATTCACAGTTCGTGGTGTTCTTTCGCCCGAGGCTAGAGAGGTGCTGGCACTCGGGGAACAGCAGCGGTACTTCCAGCACCGAACTTACAGTTCAAAGGAAGGCGGAGGTCGAGACGATTGGTACATATTAAATCGACGGCTTTGCCCCGTGTATAAGCTAGACCCAAGCGGCTTTGAAGGACGCGTCCAACTAGCGGCCGAGATGGTCGACCTCGCGTGCCAGGATACCGACCGCTTTGTCCGCACTAGGCTCAAAGTCCACGAGAAGGATCAAACGGCTCTGCTACCATTCGAAGACGAAAATGAATCCGATGAAGTTGCCAATTGAAAATCTTAGACGGCAGGGCGGCATAGACGCCGTGAACCCGAGTGAACCGGATGATCTATTCATCACATGCGCGAGCTTTGAAGAGCGTAGCCACTTCGTATCGGACAACCTGAGCCGCTCCTATCAGGCTCGGCATGCAATTGCATACGTGAACCGCGAATTCATTGTTGGCAGTGACGGCGCTGCCACACGAAGCCACCTCTATGCGATGCTTGCTGCACTAGCGCGACACTCACCTTCAGTGCGGGCGGTTGAAGGCAGTTGGCTCAATGACATGGACCAGATTAACTCACTCAGGGAAGCCCTGGGGTTTTCGTGCGAGGAGCAACCGACAAAATCACGGATTACGGTCGATTGCACGACATTTAATCGCGAGTCATTGATATCTCTCCTTTTGTTGATACGCACTGAATGGCCGACGTGTATAGTGCGCGTGGTCTATGCATCTCCCGAACGGCACGGGGAATGGCTCAGCAAAGGCTTCCGGTCCATTAGAAATATTATGGGACTCGGCGGAACTCAACTTCCTGGCCGAAACACGGTGGTCGCCATCCTCTCGGGATTCGAACAGCATCGCACCCTACGCATTATTGAAGAGCATGAACCAGTGAGGGTTCTGCTCGGGATGGGCTCGCCTCCTACCTCACCTGAGTTTCTGGACCGCAATGCGGGCGAGCATGCCCTAGTTCTTTCACGTCAAGATGTCGACCGGTTCGAGTTTGCTGCAGGAGACATAGGCAAATGTCGAGACGATATTGAACGAGCGATTACGCCTTACATCAACAAATACAATATCGTACTAGCACCACTCAGCACTAAGCTTTCAACCATCGCCGCGTTACTTGTCGCAGAGCGGTATCCGCAAATTCAGATGACCTACTGCTTACCCGGCGAATATAACGTTGAAGACTACACTCATGGAGTTAAGTCAGTGTTCCTTGAGAACTTACCAGCTCCTGGAAGTAAGCCATTCGTTGCATAGGAGTGCAGGCTATGAGTGAGGTGCAAGATAAACCAGATCAGACGCCAGGTGATAGCGATTGGCGAACGGAGCGCTTTCGAGTTCTTAATGATGGTTTCATTCGTGTTGTCGACTTTATGGGGTCCGATGACGCTGTAGTTCAGGCGGCTAGAATCTCCTACGGCGCCGGCACGAAGCAAGTACACGAAGATCGTGGTCTAATTCGCTACCTAATGCGCCATCGCCACACAACTCCGTTCGAGATGTGTGAAATCAAACTTCACGTGCGAACACCGATGGATTGCTGGCGGCAATGGATCAGGCATCGCACAGCTAATGTTAACGAGTACTCGACTCGTTACTCGGAGGCGATTGATGCTGTGCAACAGACACGGCCTACCGAATGGCGGGCCCAATCGCAGGCAAATCGGCAAGGTAGTGGCGATTTCCTAAGCGTGAGTGAGGGGGAGCAATTAACGCGTCGAGAGGAAGAATTCCAGCGGCTTGCTAGAGATGTTTATGAAGAAAGATTGGTGGCTGGCGTTGCTCGAGAGCAAGCCCGGAAAGATCTTCCAATAGCCACATACACCGAAGCTTACTGGAAAGTTGATTTACATAACCTCCTTCACTTTCTTGCACTGCGGATGGACTCGCATGCGCAGTACGAGATTCGTAGCTACGCCAATATTATTGGAAATCGGATCGTCTCAAAATGGTGTCCTCTAGTTTGGGAAGCATTCGTCGACTACCGGCTAGAGTCAGTAACGATTTCGCGACTCGAACGAGAAGTGTTGCGATTCGTAGCTGCGGGCGATAGTGGCGAAGCGATTGCGGTGGCTGAGTCTTTTGGCTGGTTGGAACGGGACGGCAAAGGGCTAAGAAGAAATCGTGAGCGCGCCGAGTGCGAAGATAAACTAGTGGATCTGGGGCTTGCTGCGCCCTGGTGAGTCATTCAAGAAATGTATACCCTCAATGAAATTTCTTGGGGTTTTTGCAGCACATGTACGCACTCATTTCTGAACCTCATGCGTGCGACTTCATGCCGAGTTACCTCGGCCTAACAATCACATGCAATCTTCAGACTCTTATGGGCTAAAAGTAACTCCTTTCGGACAGCCGCCGCGGTATCTAAAGTGATGTAACTACAATCGCTACACTATCGGATATGTCTGTAGCCCGCAGGCGACATCAGCAATCCCTCTGTCTGAATGCGCATCAACTCATCGCGACTTATAATCCACTCTTTCGCTTTTCCACGGCCACATGCTCGCTTCGCCGCGTTGATACGTTTGTGACGGCACCACTCTCGCACAGTGAATGGCGCCTTATGAACAATCAACGCAACCTCTTCTGTTGTGTACCACTCTTTGACGGCCTGCTGTCGAAGGAGTTGGCCGAGCGCCGATTCAATCCGGACGAGGTGGGCAAGAAATTCAGCGTCCAATGGTCGCATCGTGGGTTCTTGAGAATTGCTGCTCATCATTCCTCGCTCTGGTAAGAAATGTGGTCATAGCCGACTCTGGCAGATGGCGACAACGCCCTGACTTAGAGGCTCACTCAATTCGATAGTTGGCTAGCGTCAAGTATTCCTTCAGCTGCGGGACGATCGGATCCGGCGCTCAAAAGTTGGCATTCCGTTCGCACTCCGCCATCCTCGCTTATCGTAATTGCAACAATTTGCTGATTACCGAGACTTCCAAGTTGCCGCAGAGCGTCTTCCCAGGCCTTCACAATTTTAATTTGCTCGCGCGCTTCGACGACTGCGGCGCGCGCCTTCTCGTAGGATTTGCGGGTGATACGCATTTTGACTCTCCTTAATGAAGTCCAAGGGGGAGCAATTCTGTCGTCGGACGTTGTCGGTTCCGCACACCGCGGGCACTGGGACAACTTTAGGTCACTGAACCACTTTGCATTGCACACATCGCAAACGAAGTACTGGGGCATCTGGCGCATTGCCTCACACAAAATCGATTCTTCTGGTGTTGTATCTCGCACTGCATCGTTGCTTCTTGACTGTCCTCTTAGTACAGCATTAGCATTCGAGTACGATTGGCAAGCGCGACGATTGATGGGTATGTAGGGAGAGGAGATTCACACCTGATGCACCACGGTGCAGACGGCAAGGTGTATGATTCAATCGATCTTCAACGGTCTCAAACTCTTATTGCGTCCGCAGAATGTTTACAATAAAAATTTCTCATTGCATAAACTCCTAATTCTCCATCAGTTGGGGCGTTTACATGACCGGAAAGAGCGAGACCGTCAGCTTTCGACTCGACCACGACATGGTAAAACAGCTTTCACGCTGTGCCGATTTGCTCGGCGTTAGCCGAGGGGAGTATGCCAAGAGATTGGTGATCGAAGGATTGACGAATAGTTTTGCCGAAACAGCGAAGAGTTTATTGTTGGCCATACGGCATGATCTGAGCCTGCTTCGCGAAGAGCACCTGACTTCAACAAACGCTTTGCTCGTCACAGCAGGCAAGATGACCCCAGACAAAGCGGTCGAATTCATTGACCGTGTGATGCTCAAGAAATCTGAACCTGACGCGTAAAGGTCCGCGGATATGCTCTCGATCGGGGCGATGAAAGCCGGACAGAGCGACTACTACACGAATCTCGCCAGAGAAGATTACTACCTAACAGGAGGAGAGCCGGAAGGACGCTGGGATGGCAGCGGCGCGAAGGCGCTCGGGCTGTCCGGCATTGTTACGAAAAACGAACTTTCTCGCCTGTTTGAAGGTTTTTCGTCTGAGGGAATTCCGCTCGTTCAAAATGCCGGGAAGAGTAATCGGCAAAGCGGTTGGGATTTGACGTTTAGCGCTCCCAAGTCGGTTAGCTTTCTCTGGAGCCAACTTGATCAGCGGCGGCAGGAAGAGATTCAGATCGCCCACCAAAAAGCTGTCGCAGCGGCGATCAACTACCTCGAACGTCATCGGGCCTTCTCGCGAATCGGCAAAGCGGGAGCAGAACGCATTCCCGCCAATCTCGTCGTTGCACTCTTTGAACATAGCTGTTCGCGAGCCTTCGACATGCAGCTTCATACGCATGCTTTGGTGCTGAACCTAGGAATCGATGACAACGGCGTAGCCCGTTCAATTCTCTCTAGTCCCATCTACCAGTCCAAAATGCTCGTGGGAGCTTTTTATCGGTGTGAGCTTGCCAGTCAGATCCGGGAACGGCTCGGCCTCGACCTGGAGCGCCCCAGATCTCGTTACGGAAAAGTTGCTTGGTTTGAAGTCACGGGGATCAGCGCAAAGATTCTTGCTCACTTCTCCAAACGACGTGAGGCAATCCTCAAGGAACTCAATGAACGCGGCCTGGAATCCGCCAGCGCCGCCGCCTTCGCCGCTTTAGGAACGCGCGAACCAAAAACCATCGTGCCGCCGAGAAGTGAGCTGCACGCCCGCTGGAAAGCAGAGGGACGAGAACTCGGATTTGAACCGGAACAACTCGCCACTCAAACGCAGAAGCTTTCGTTACCGGAAGTGGATAAACGGTTTCAAGCAGTCTTGGCTGAAGCAGTCGCAATTGTCACCGACAACAAAAGCTCCTTTACGCAGAGCGACCTCATCAGGACCACTTTGGAAATCGCTCAAGAGCATTGCCTGCCTGCTGAGTATGTTGCGGGAAGAGTTGCTGAGAACCTTGTCTTGTCGCCTGATCGGTTCGTCTCCCTTGGGGCTCGCGATGGGCAAGCCGTTTGGACGACGCGTGAAGTGCTTCAGCTTGAGGGCGAATTCTGTCAGAACGTGCAGCAGTTGCGGGAGCGCCGTTTTCGCGGAGTCTCCAATTCCATGATCGAAAGCGTGCTAGGGCGACCGCGCGGGGAGGGTAAAGAACAATTCCTCCTAGATGTTGAACAGCAAGAAGCAGTGCGCTACATCGCCCAAGGCAAGGAAAGCGTCAAATGCATCTCGGGCTTCGCCGGAACGGGCAAAACTCAAATGCTCGCAGCCGCCAAAGAAGCCTTGGAGAGTGAAGGCTATCGAGTGATCGGCGCGGCACTTGCCGGAGTCGCCGCACGTGCGCTTCAAGAAAACGCCGGAATTGAATCCTCCACCATTCGAGCCAGAGAATACCAACTTTATCCCGATGCCAGTACCGTTTGGAAACACCACGCGTCCCAATTGTGGCGAGCGGCGAAAGGACAGGAAACGTGGGCCTTTCCCAAACTCACCATTGATCACAAGACGGTGCTGATTGTCGATGAAGCCGGAATGGTTGGCGTTCGTGATTTTCAACTGCTTGCCAGGGCGGTCGTCGAACAAGGAGGAAGCCTTCTCGCCGTCGGCGACCATCGCCAATTAGCGGCCATCGAGCGCCCTGGCGCGTTCGAGTTTCTGGTGAACGAACTAGAGGGAGCGTCGCTAACTAAGATTCGCCGCCAACGCGATATCGCGGATCAACACGCCGTTACCGATATTGTGGCCGGTGATCCCGAAGCCGCTTTGCGCCATTACGCCAAAAAGGGACAGTTCTTCGTTGGACCCGACAAGAGTCAGGTCGAAGAAGCATTGGTTTCTGACTGGCGACGACACGGCGGCGCCATTGAGCCGTCTGAGCATCGCATCTTTGCCGCGACCCGGGCGGAGGTGCAACGACTGAACCAACTCTGTCAGTGGGAGAGGGTCCAGGCTGGGGCCCTTGATGCTTCCGAACGAGTCTCCTATCGAGAACAGTTGTTCATGGTTGGCGATCAGGTCAGATTCGACGCGTCCGCCCGCGCGCTGGGAATTCGTAAGGGGGAGCAAGGCACGATATTAGCCGTCAAGGAAGGATTTACTGGAAAGTACGTTTCCGTTGCGCTAGATGCAGATGAGGCATCGCTGCGGGAACGCTTTTTGGATGGGGTGAAGCATCATGCCAAGCAGATGCTCAACGCGGCAATCGGCGAGAGAACGGAACGTCTCTCGCGACGACAGGGAATCGTCGTTGTTCCGCTGGAGTGTTTGAATCCTCAACTCGCCCCGTATCGGGGGTTATCACTCGACTATGCGATGACGACCCATTTGGGGCAGGGGCAAACAGTCGCCAACAGCTATGTCCTGCTCGGCGGCGGCATGACAAACCGGGAGCTCTCCTATGTTCAGGCGAGCCGCCACCAAGCGAACCTCTATCTTTACGCCACTGCGGAGCAAGCTGGCGCTCCACTCACTGAACTCGCCGCAAAACATCGCCCCCCTGCCCTTCTATCAAGCCAGCGTGCCGCTGATGCTCCAGCCCGCTCGCCACTGGTCGAGCAGATGAAGTGTTCCGCGTCGGAATCGCTTGCGTCGAACTATCTCCGAAAACTGCAAACCCACGAACAGGAGACCACTCATGTCGTCGAGCCCTAGGACACTCACTGAAGATGAAATCTCGCTTCGCGTCGCTGCTCCAGTTTTCTTCGAAGAACTGATCGGCGCCCATACAGCGTCTTTGGTTGAGAAAGGGGATCCCGAAGCGTTCACCTCCTGGAAAGAAATCCGACAGCAGTCGGATCGTGAATTCGCCAGCCTTTCAGCGGAAGAGCTTCTGCAAGTGAACGAACAACGGCAGGCCCAGCCGTTTGAAAGGCAAAGCATCGAATTTGCTGCGGCGCTTACTCGATTCGCCGCTGAGGCCGACATTCCTCTGGACCAGCACAACATATCACCTCATCAGGCGGTCGCGTGCTATTCCAAGATCATACGTAACGAGTGGGAGCAAGACCTCGCCGCTAGCGAAGAGGGGATGCCTCGGGAAGACTTACGTTTCGTTGCCGCCCGAGAAATTGAGCAGTCTAAAGCGGAGTATCTTGAACTAACGGAACCCGCCAAGCAAAAGTTTGGGGAGATGTCCCAAGCCGCCCGTAACGAATTCTTGGACGATCAGCGTCAAGTCGGCCAGGCAGCTCTTCAAGCCCAGCGTCAATCGCTTCAGCAATCTCCGGCCCGCGATATTGATCCTCCCGAGCACGACGATTGAAGGGCGTGATTTATCGTCGCTTGCAGGCTTCGCCTAATTGGGCGAAGCGACGATAAATCACCTCTCTCAGCGGTTAATCCATAACGGAGATGGGTGCTGAAAGAATTTAATCATGGAGGATAAAAATGAAAATACCTGCAATTGAAATTTGTGCGACTGACCCTATAAAATACTTTTCGTATTTCAAAGTCGAGAGACCTGCTGACGCTGGTCCGAACTGGGTCCACCCGTTGGACCGTTTATTCGTGAAGGATCCGATTCGGCACAACGTCCGACAGACCTTACGACTTTCGATCCCCGTCATGCAGGCTGACGATCGGGCGGCGGCGGCCGAGGTGATGGCGGCCATGCTGCTGATGTATAAGTTTACGGACAATCATTTGCGGATGATCGATTACGTGCACACCGTCCGTTTGTACGACGAGATTTACAAGTACGTTTTGCGAACGGAGAAGGCAGTCGGTTCCAACGAACAAAATTGACGCGCAGGCGGCCGTCAAGACAACGCCAAGGACTGGATTCATGTTGCGTCCCTTTCGGTGGCTTGAGGCAAGAATTGCCGACTATCAGAACGGACTCTATGAGCTGCTTCCCCATCTTGTTCGGGAAATGCTCATATGCACAGTTCTCGTTATCTTAGCCTTCATTTTTGGCGGACCGATCATCGGCGCCTTATCGCTCTGCCTGCCGCTGTACACAGCTGTTCTTTTCACGCTCAACTACTTCAACCACGAAAGACTCAGTCGCCGCAAGGGACACCGTCTCCAGCGGGATGACAGAGTGAGACGCAAAGCTCACGAACTGTGCGAGAGGAGTTGTCCGGGAGATCCGGGAATTCTATGGGGTAAGGTTCGTATTCCGACTAAAGACAGCGAGAAAAACTTTCTGATCGTCGGGAATATCGGCAGTGGCAAGACGCTTGCGATTCGCACGTTGATGAAGGATCAACTGCCATTGGTCAACCCCGCCACAGGTCGCAGGGCGCTGATCTATGATTCCAAGCAAGACTGTCTCCAAAGTCTTGCCGGCATGGGACTGCGATGTCCGATGCATGTCTTCAACCCGTTTGACGAACGGGGAGTCGCGTGGGATATGGCGCAAGACATTGACAGTATTCCCATCGCGAACACGTTTGCGGAGTACATCATTCCTAGCTCTCCCCATGCCACTCAAAAATACTTCGAGGAGGCTCCGCAAGCGCTTCTAGCGGCAGTGCTGCAGGTCTTTCTCAAAATGTCGCCGGGAAGATGGACCTTTCGGCAGTTGCTGCTAGTGATGCAATCAATTGAACGGATAGAGCAGATCGCCGCAAAGGATCACGACGCGCACGAAACGGTTCAAGCCATCCTCTCGCAAATTGGCTCACGCGGTAGAGGGAATTTGCTCTCAACGATTGTGGCCAAAACACGTCAATACAAGACGATCGCCGCCTGCTGGGAATCGGCTAGAGGAAGAATCTCTGTGAAGCAGTGGCTCAGGGAATCTTCCATCCTCGTGCTTGGCAACTACGAACCGGCGAAGGCAGAGATCAATCGCTTGGCGAGCATGTTTATCGACCGGTTGTCGAAGGAGGTTTTGTCGCTGCCCGAGAATAGCGGCAGGCAAACGTGGCTCTTCTTCGACGAGTTAACGGAGGCGGGGGAACTACGTGGCCTTGATAGTCTTGTCTTTCGTGGCAGAAGCAAAGGATGCGTTTCGGTTCTAGGATTTCAGGATATCGGTGCGCTCTATGAGGCCTACGGACGTGAGCGAGGGGATGCGTTCATTTCGCAGTGCGGCAATCGTCTCTACTTACATCTGAAGAGCCCCGAAACGGCAGAGTGGGCGAGCAGGTCCATTGGAAAGCGAGAATCGTTTCTGGAAGACCAACACGGCAGACTCAACACCGAGGACGTCGTCCCCCCCGAGCATTTTTATAGACTTCCTGAGACCAATCCCCACACCGTCGGGATGCACGGCGTTTACGTGAACGGCTCGCTAGGCTGCTGGACGGCTCACTACGCGCCGCCGGAACTCTGGCCACTGCTGCCGACTGAGAACAGGCAAGTCGAAAGTTTCCGCCTAGTGCCGCAATCGCGGTACGAGCTGCAGCCTTGGTCAGAGAACGACGCGCGGCAATTCGGCATCCTCTTTCCGAGCAGTCCGGCAAATAGTGACGGCCCGAAAGGACCGCACTTTGAGGAGGAGGGGCCATTAAGCGGGATGCGGCGATTCACGCTATAGATCGGCGCAAAGGCAAGCATGGCCCGGCCTCGATCACTTCCTCATCCCCTAGCTAACGTTGGTATGACAGCTTAGTGATGAAACGATACTGCAGGAAATCTATTCCGCCCAATCGATTGGAAACCGCTCTCGGGAGACAATGAATGTCACAGCCACAAGCAACTGCAGCGATTGAAGTTCAAATGGGTAGTTGGATTAACGTCATTCAACTGTGCTTCGGGCCTTATTTCTGGAAGTACTACGCAACAGTTGACGGCATCGAGCACCAAGTATCGTTCAAGACGCCGACTGCGATTCCGGTCACGCCGGGATTTCATATGGTTGAGTTCTATGTGCGGGGATTACTCGAAAAGCGGCGGCGAAACTGCACGCAGCAAATTGGAATCAATGTGTCGCATGGGATGGTCCAGGAAGTACGCTATCGTATCGTCTACTTTCCATTTGGGATGATTCTGAACGAATTCCGCATGGGCTATGTGAAACTCTACAACACAAAGCCAATGGGCATGTACGGCTACGCCTACGGATCGATGCCCCAGCAGCCCCACTATCAGCATTTTTCTCAAGGGGGACAGCAGAATGGGCACTATGCGCCGCCTCAGTATCCCCCGCATGTCGCCTCGCAGTTCACGGATCCATTCACCGATCAAGGACACGGCCAACAAACGGCGACATCCTACGCGGCGGCAAGCGCGAAGACCAAGTACTGCACACAATGCGGTTCCGAACTCGTCGCCGGCAACCGCTTCTGCGGGGGATGCGGCCAGCAAACCAACGCTTAGTCTTGAACGTGACTGCAGGGGAGAAAATGGCAGACGCCAAGTCACGGCTGGAAACACTCATCTTTCGATGCGAAAGCTGCAACGGAAAGCTGTCGGCTAAGCTTTCGTCCGTCGGTAAGACGTTCACTTGTCCAAAGTGCCAAGCCAGGGTGACGGTACATGCACTGACGTTTTCACAGAAGGCGGGAAGCGGAGTTTCCCAAGAAGCCATCAATGAGTTTGTGTTTGCCGTAAAGCTCATTGCTTGTAACCCCGTTTTCGTGTTGTCGGATGAGTGCGACAACTCTCAATTGATGAATCGCTATTGGGTGATTCAAGGAGATCAGGCATCCTATCCTGGCGAAGTGCTGACCTTGCTCACGGGATTTGCAGGCGAGTGCGAACGCAATCTGCAACTCCATCGGGCAAACGGCAGACCGCTCCCGTACGTCGACTGGGAAGGCGTTTGCGTGGCTAGAAGCTTTGCCAGGCTCTATCGAGCGATGAAAGGCTGTGACGAATGCTTCGCTACGCCATTTCATGTCCCCGATGAGTCGTGGTTCGATGAGAACAGAAGCGAGGAAGATATTCTCAAGGTAGTTGTGCCGCTCATCGAGAATCTCGGGCCCGCTTCGAAAGCTTTTACGAAACGCTTTCAAAATTCAGAAAGCTTCAATCGCCGTGCTCTCGAAGTAGCCTTTCGAGACGCGGCGATCGACCCTGGACGAAGACCAGCTCCACCAGTGAAGCCGCCTTCCATCGAAGAGCCCGTAGAGAAACCGACGGCTGCAGCGCCTTCCGCTAGTTGCTCGCGATGTCATGCCACGCTGCAGCCGCATCATCTTTTTTGCGGCGCCTGCGGTGCGCCCAAGATTCGTCAGTGTCACTCCTGCAACAGGCCTGCAGAAGCTAGTGACCGCTTTTGTCCCGGATGCGGAACTTCGCTGGCGAAGTAGGGGAGTCGTTGATCGTTGCGTTCACGCAGACCAAGCTGGCGCTCATTGCCGCCCCTCTGGACTCCCCGGCTAGCCCCTTCTACTGTGAAGGGAAATGCTATCCACGCCATACCTTTCGCCCATTCAAGGCTTGAATTGGACGGTTGTTGCCACCGGGAGCATAGGCCTCAATTTTCTCTAACTGCTCCTGTGACACTTCAATTGGAGTGTCGAACAAGAAGAACGGAATGCCTTCCGTGCACGGAGGCGTCGTCAGTGACCCCATATAGTAAAAGTAACTAGAACCTTGCGGATATAGCGACTTGGGATTGATGGTTTTTTTCGCAACTTTCTCAGCGAAATGCGCAGGTCTATATCTCACCTTGTCGTTCACAATTAGTTCGATTAGCTTTCCCAGCTCAGCATTCTCTTTTCCAACGTTGACGTGAACTCCGAGGACTAGCTTCTTGGATTTTTTTTGCGTTACTGTGTGGGTGTGAACTACATGAATTTCCATCGCAGAATACTTCCCGTCGAACGTGTGCTCTGACGGCGTATGCAGATGGAAATTACTAAAGAAGTATTGATTGCCCTCGTGTTCAACGTATCCCCCGGCGGTTGGCGAAGGTGACTCGACTTCGAGGTGTGACGATGTGAACACGAAATCAGAGAGCGCTACCGCTCTGTAGTGTTTGAAGCTGGGCAGCGGAGGAGCATTCTCAACTGTGACGGCAGAATCAATCGCGATCGGTGACTGTCGACGGCCGTTTGCTTTGCTGCCTTTAAGGAGGTGCCACAGTTGCGGAGGAAGGTTGTGCCCGTAATCCCAGCTGTGATTTTGCATCGCAGTTATCCTTTGCTTGGAATGACAATCAGCGCGATTGCTGCAGGAAGAAGAGAGAGCGGGCCTCAATTTAGCACAATCCGAGCAATTTTTTCACTGAAGCTGCGAAAAATCGAACGCGAGAGACGGCCTCTGACGCGAGATCCGAGGCAATTCCGACTCTTTATACTATCGCAAAGCAGGCCGCGAAATCGCCTTCTAGATGCTTGTCACCTAGAGAAGGGTGATTTCTTCTGCCTCGCCGCACGTGGTGAGGAAGAGGGGTTTCTTCGTCGTCCGCTCGGTACTTGCAGGGAGTTTCAGCCCGCGGACAGCCTTCTAGTAGCTTCATCGATTGGAAAGCCACTTTCACCCTAAGAGGGTTATCTTCTCGACCTCGCCTCGCGTAATCTCTTGCTGCCGGCGATCGTAAAGGCGGGTGGTTCGCGGATCGGCATGACCCGCCATGCGTTGAGCTTCGAGCAAATCTCCGCCGTTCTCTAGATAGTTAGTGATGCCAGCGCCGCGGAAGCTGTGATTGCTGATGGCAATGTTGACGCCAGCCTTTCTGGCACGGCGCTTCACCATTCTCCAAGCATCAATGCGACTCATCCGTCTATCGGTCAGTACGGCCGAGCGACCGCGGGTGGTGAGGAACAGAGGCTTATTCTTCGCCTTCTTGGTTTTGGTGCGATCCCGCTCATCGGTGATCGTCTCGAAAGGGAAGGCATCGACACCGCCGACCGCAGCAATGTATTCATCAAGATACTTTTCCAGCTTGTGCTGCACCGGCATGGTGATCACTTTGTCATTCTTTTCGCTCAGCCGCACCTTCCAATGCTTGCCCTCGGGATAGTAATCGGTGACGTTCATGCCCACTGCCGCGTCGACCCGGCCGAAGGTGGCAGCCATCACACTGATGAGTGCTCGGTCACGGAGGCCAACTACCGAACGGATATCGATCGCGGCAAGAAGTTCCTTCATTTCATCAGTATCAAGAATTGGCGTCAGACCCTCGCGAACCACATGTTTCGGGCCCCGGACGGCGTGAGCAGGGTTATTCGGCACGACCTGGCCGACGACGAGCCAATCAAACAGCATTCGCAGCGCCGCTAGGTGCTGCTTGACCGTCGGCTTCGATTTGTCCTTGAGCAATTCCTCGATGTAGGTCGAGACGTGGTACGATTCGATCGATTCGACGGCCAGCCGGTGGTTCTCGCACCAACTGAAGAATTGACACGCGGCCCGGAAGTACGCTTCGCGAGTGTTTGGGTTCCGAATCTCGTCGGTGAAGAATGTGGTGAAGCGTTTCTTTGCTTTGGAGCCTATGTCGGCAACGATAAGTGGCACGTCGCCGACATGCGGAGCCGGTTTCCGCACCGCCGCAGGTAGTGCTTCGCTCCGGCCTCCCGAGATCTGGGGACTAATGCCCTGCCCTATTGCGGGTTTAGAACTTGGTTTTAAAGTCGCCGTACTCGCTACCTATCCTCCACCAATTAAGCAACATAAAGGACGTTATGTATCATAATAGTTGGCTGTTTGTCGAGATTTTTTTCGACCTTATTGCAACGAGTCGCGGTTCGCGAGGCTCCAAGCGGTCCGCTTGCTAAAATGCTGGAGGTGTTGTGTGACGGTGTTCGAGAACAGTCAAAATGCTTAACAACGATGACTTCAATGAGGTTCGAGGACTTTCGACGGTGGTCCAGAGTGCCTGAATGGCGACGCCGATTTTTTTCAAAAGGATCGTTGTGGAGTTAGATTGCCTGATTTTTCCACTGCAGCGGCAGCTCGACAAAAAAGCAGTTTACGGGCTTGAGACTCGTCGCCGTGGTATTTTCCAACCAATGATGGTCGGAGACGCTTGCCGCGAGACGGTTTCCATTTGGTAATGTTGCTGGGTGCACCGCTTCAGGCCGGTGAAGGACGTCTGTTTGATGACCCAACCAACAGAGCAGTAACACGGCTTGACATTACTGAGTTGTACGTCATAAGTGGACCACCGACGCGTAAGCATCGTTCAATTATGCTGCGCGTGGTGGTTAAACGACTTCTAGTCTTAGCACATTGGCGCTAGCAAAGATTTCTTACGGTACATGCCATCCAACTTTCCAAGCAAGTCGTGATCTCGTCCACGCCTATTAGCTCCTGCCATCATGACCGATGCCGTTTTGTTGAGCGATCGACAGCAGATTTTGCTTGGCCGCCTCGAAGACCTCGCAACGGCGATTGTTCAACAGCGACTCCCCGCTAACGTCACAGAGATTCTCGGCTTTGGGAGCTTCTTCCGAGGCGATGCTTCGCCTCGGGACGTTGATTTGTTGTTTCGTGTAGCCGACGAACAGACGGAAAAATATCAGCGTTTTATTCACATACTTCGAGCTGTGCGAGAAGACGTTAATTTTCAAGTTCGCCATGACAGACCCGTCGATGCATTTCTAGAAGTTTGCAAGAGCGGTCACGACGTTACCCCCGTTGACGACGACGAGCGAATCTTATTCAGCGAGTGGTTGGCTCCCTACTCGTGGTCGATGTTATTCCCCGCGGCCATTTACGCTGGAGCGAGTTGGTACGATGCAGCCAACTTCACTCGCCGTTTAATGCTCAAACGGTTTCCAAAACTCAACATCGTCAGCTACCTCCGTTTATCTGACGATGCGGAGAACTTTGGGCTGCGAACCGGCTTCGTCGTATCGCTTTGGTCGAATCGCAGTCCCGCCATGCGTCTCAATGTCCTCAAACTCCTGTCGCCAGTGCACACGGTCGAGGCGACGTTGAAGGACCTTCGGCACCTTGATCAGCAAATACACCTTCTGCGGTTGCATATTGCTGAAATTCGTTCGCTCATTGGAGCCCTCAAAACTACGCGGCGCAACACTTCTGCAATCTCCAATTCGCACACCTGGTACAGAAACTGGATGAAGAGGCGGAAAAAGAAAGCCATCCTGCCGAGCGCCTACGACACTCTAATTGCCGCCGACTGGCTACTCCGCGACGACGATTACGTCGACGGGGCGTTCTTCCCGACTGAGGAGATTTCCTATGAGAGCGAGATGCCGTCGATCATCCGAAACGCGGCAACTAAACGTAGGCTGGTAAAGGAACTTTGGAAACAATTGGAGCTAGGAAAAGACGCTGCGCGTTTGTTGATCACGTTGAAGAGCGATGTTAGCGATTCTCCGCTCACGGATTATCAGTATGTGCTGCTGGAACTCCTTAATGGTCGCTCTGAGAAAGTGCTCGAAGAGAAGCGGCAAATTCTTCGTGGATTTGGTATACGCTAGCCGCGTCGTTAAAACGAATTTCTAGCCTCATCGTCACTTGAACTGGAGAATGGCGCTCTCGTCAGGGCCATACTCGCGATAGAGCGGCAGGCGGTGCTTGCCGAGGAGTTCATGAAACTCCATGCTTCTCGCGTCTTGAAGGAATGTCATGAGTCGCTCTGTTTCCCCCTTGATTCCAATACCGATTGGATGCTGCTCTTCGGCTAGATGGCGAGCCTTCACCTCTAAATGTTCAAGCACCCCGTCGCTCCATTTAAAATGCTCCATCGTAAACATTTGAGGGTAAGCATCATCGCGTTCCTCCATTGCATAGTGGTGCCCGTTGAGGACTCTTACCGATGGCTTTCTTAGGATCACTTTGTTGTCCCATCCCTCGGCAATGACCTTCGTCACTGGCGCGCGTAGCGGAAACACATGCTGCAGTTTCTCTGGCCAGGGGGGAATGGGAGGAGTGCTGAAACCTGGGCCGAAGCGATCAACGACGAGGCCCTCAACGCGACGAAATCCCCCCTTCTTGCAGAGATCGACGATCTGTCGGGCTGTTTTGTCGCCGAAACAGACAAACTCATCCAAGTCGGCGTTGAGAATCCAGTCATCCCCGTTGATGAACGAGGCGAGGCAGGACTCCTCGAGATCGATGAGTTGATGGGCGTAAGGTGAGTAGGCTTGGCTCGCGACATGCGCGTGAATGGTTTGCCGAGGCGCCAGGCCAGTGCGTGCGATGTAATCTTCGACGATGGTTTGCAGGACAGAGTCCCCGACAATAAGCAGGTGTATCTCGTCGACCTCCTGTGCAAGGTAATGCTCAAGGAAGTGCGGAAGCAAACCGGAAGTCCGACAGATCACTGAGAAGGCAATGAGCCGTGAGCGAACATTGCTCGAAACTGGATAACTCTTCTCAATCTCACCGACAATAGCAGAACCATCGACCGAACGACTGGGCTGAGGAATCCATGCAGCACCCTGCTCTCTCTCCGGTTTGATGATATACCACGTCGGCCAGTGCGCATCAGGCGTGACGGCTACCTTCACGTCTGCACGAGCCTCAAATTCTGACACCGCACGCGCAACTCCGAAGTCTCCTTCAGGTAATTCTCCGTCAAGAAAGTCATGACCACAAAGAATACCTCCAGGTCGAACTTTGGGCCACCATAGAGACAAATCGCTAACGCTTGATTGGTAGGAGGGATTAGCGTCTAAGTGTACGAAGTCGAGGGATTCGTCATGAAATCGAGAGGCCGCTTCGATAGACAACTCTCGCCACACTCGGAAGCGGCCCATGTGCGGATGAAGTTCTCCCAAGCAGGCACGGTACGCCATCTCGTGATCTTCGTCACTGAGGTTGCAGATATCTCGGTAGTGTGAGAGGTGGCGCCACGCGTCGACGAGATGAAGCTTTCTCCCCTCCCACGTATCGAGCAGCTGGCGCGCAAATTCGCCGCGACCGACGCCCACCTCAACTCCCTCATTCACCAAGCCTAACCGATTGAACAGCGTTGGAAGTTCCAGGCGACTAAAGATACGCAGGTGCGGTGGATAAGCGGCGAGGCGGACCGAATGTTCGATTAGAGTGGCCCGCTCCCCCATTGGAATTCCGGCGAAATGCAGCAGCAAATTATTCCAGCTCCGAAAAGCATGGTAGCCATGAAATCCCGGCTGGGGCGTTAGATGCGGGTAGACATGGCAACGATCGGCCCATAAGGGGTCATCCAGTGATTCAATGATTGCCTGCTGCTCCCACCAGTGGTGGTGTGTAAGATCTTCTCGCGCATAAATCGCATCCAGGAATCGCCTCGACCATGTACAGTTACGTACAAAGAAAACGCCCGCGTTGACGTTATCGTGGTTGCGCTGAATCACCAGATCTTTGTCTTCGTGCTGCAGCAACTGACGAAGGGCGATGCTGGGATCCCACAAGATGGCGTCGACATCAGTCCAAATCACCCAGTCATATTCCGCAAGGATTTCCTTTACCGCAAGGATCTTACTCCAAGAAGCTGGGCGAGAAGAATCCAGTAGGTGATCGAACACTTTGAAATCGTAGCCGTAGCGGTCGCAATACGCTTGCTTGGCGGGATTCACAATCGCGGCGAGTTCGTTGTACTGCTCTCCATGCCAAAGCGTCACCATCGCAAATCGCATGAGCTACTTTTCCTTCAGTGGCGTTAAAGCGATGTCACATAAGACCGCTAAGACGCGACGTGTCGATCTCCTCCCACGTCGCGCCAATGCTTTCCTCAGATCGCAATAATAACATAGCGCCCTCACCGCTCAACAATAAATGCCATCCCACCCACCGATAAGTAGCGGGATTCGCTGGCACCCATATGGTGCGAGATCGATTTTACCCGCGAGGCAAACTGACGAAGGTCTGGTGAGGCTCTCCTGTCGACTAAGTGCTGGGCCGCGTAGATGGCGCTTCCGGCGTGACGAGACCACGCCGGCGATCAACGTCAATCGATGAAGTAGGAGAAATTTTAACTCTATGACTCAATCATGAAGATCGCTGCGGTATCGGCGTATCCAAAGCGTATTTGTTGCGACACCGTGAGCTGCAGGGTTGCCTTTCTCAGCGCACGGCTTCTCCCCATTCTCGACTTACGACACGCAATCAAACTTCTGTATAGTTACGCATGCACGAAGCCCCAGTGAGCAGACGGAGCTGCGTAATCTCTGCGAAATTTGCCTGCTACGATCGATGGTTTGTCCTTGAAGGCGCGATGAAACTCTATAGGCCGTTCTTAGTCGAACTCGGTCCAGGTGAAATTCGCCTCATCACACGCATTAAGCGTCAAGGGCAGCAGCAAGAACTGTGGCACCAGTTCGCGTACGAGCTAGCACCGTACATCGATTGCACGACGAACGATTCCGGACTGACTGCCGTTCTCCTGGAAGCGATGCGGTGTAATGAACCAATTTGGTGCGAGGCGCCGATTTCCTCAACGCTGTTGAGGAACCTGCGATATTACATGCATGCCATGCGGTCGCTGTACCCGTCCCTAAACATTGTGGAGATCCAGGCGGACTCCTTGCCGAGAAACCGCCAAGCGAGCGCCGCTTCGGAGCGAGCGATGGGTTTTTCGTGCGGAGTGGACTCGTTTTGCTCACTGCTCGACTGGCATCACGCATGCAGGCAACCTGAGTTTGCAGTTACCCGCCTATTCTTCGCTGATGCAGGATCTCATGGATCGGGGGACGCTGCAGAATATCTCTTCCAGGAAAGGAAGACCAAAGTCGAGGCAGTCGCGGCGCAGCTTGGCTTACCGGTGACCACTGTTCGCTCGAATGTTCACCTATTTGGAGACTTGCCGTTCGAGCATACGCATGTAGCCCGGACAATCAGCTGCGTGATGCCGCTGCAAGGATTCATCACAACGTACCTAGTTCCTTCGACTAATCGCTATCTAGACCTCTGCCCTGACGGCTCAACGCCGCTCGCCGACCATCTGCTTTCATCAGAATTAGTTGAGGTGGTGCACGACGGCGCCCAGTACTCGCGAATTGAGAAATGTCAACGAATTGCATCGTGGAAGCTGACGTACGACCATCTCAACGTATGCACCATGGAAACGCCAGAGGCTCGGAACTGTTCTGCCTGCAACAAGTGTGCGAGAGCTATGTTGACTTTCGATATGCTGGGGTATCGAGAAGAGTATCGCAGAGCGTTCGACTATTCCAAATTCAAGGAATCAAAACGACAGTTCGTCGAGCGGATGCGGCAGCTTGGAACGGCGTCTCCAAATTTCTATTGGCGCGAGATCGTCGAATTCGCCGCCACACATGGATATCGATTAGATGAATAGTGTGATGTCGCGTCCATGCAACTCAGCGAGCTGCTGGGCGGAGTCATACAGTGAGGTCTAACGACGCATGAAGATACGCGCTTACTGGTACCCGGAGCAGAATTTTGGAGACCGGCTTACTGAGATTTTCCTCCGAGAGTACGGCTTGACCCCTGAGAGAACTGAGCCTGATACAGCGCAAATCGTGTGCGTTGGCAGCGTGCTGGAAATGATCCCAGAGCACTACTCGGGAATTATTTTCGGAGCAGGCTGTATGATGGAAGGGACGAGAAAGAGATTTTCCAAGGCAACAATCTCCGCGCTCCGGGGAAGACTTACGCGGGAGCGAGTGTCAGCAACCAATGAGATTCCGCTGGGAGATCCGGGCTTGCTCATTTCGCGGTGGCCGATCGAGGGCCGCTCAATTCACTGGCCTCTTGGCATTCTCCCCCACTACGTGGATCAGAGCGATCCGCGTATCCATGCGATCCAGGCTCGCTACCCCCGCGACGTTCGGATAATTGATGTGCGCTTAGATCCCCTGCTTGTTGTCGAAGAGATTTCGCGGTGCGAGTGCCTTCTATCATCTTCACTGCACGGATTAGTGGCGGCCGATGCGATTGGCGTCTCCAACCGTTGGGTCGTGCTAAGCAACAATGTGTGCGGTGAAGGGTTCAAGTTCAGAGATTACTATTCTGCGATGGACATTAATGCGATTCCTTGCGCCATAAGTGAAAACGATTCTCTTTCGCATCTAACACAGCTTTGCCGCCAGCCATCGCCTCGAATTCCGAGCATTGCAGATTCGCTTCACGTCACACTGCAGAAGATCTCTACGACAATCGAGTGAAGCTGATCTCGGCCTTTAGGCTCTCCGATTGGTTGCGCGAATTAACACCACGTAACAAGCATGAACTTTTCTTGCACACTTGGCTGACTCGACTGTGAATCGCGGCTATTTGTAGGCCAACCAGAGGACTGGACGGCGCGAGTCAGTCGACGAGGGCAGTAAAGTGCCCAGCTTCGGTAACACGAACAACCTGTCGCTCAAAGCAGGATAGCGAGCCGCATTTACTGCGATGATTTAGAAATACGTTAAGCAGGCGCTCTGATAGAAAGGCTGGAGCCCTCTGCTGGTAGCGATCACGCGTCGAAAGGTTCATGGCAGTCTCAATGGAGAACAACAGCCCGAAGAGCCATGTGCAGTACTGATTAAATAGACATGCCCGCATGATGAACATATTGTAAAAACAAGCCTCGTGCCCGTGCATGACTTCATCATACGCGGCAATGTATTCCGGCGATATCGACGCGATTGCATCGCGACATAGCTTTAAATCGGATGCGAAGTGAACTGATTCGTACTGGCTGGCTACACTTTGCCCCATACCCGCTGCTTGCAGGTTTGTTTTGACAGGTACCACAATGTCGTGGCGTGCCATCGTATCGAGCACCGTATGCTCGTCGAGACCGAGTGACTCAATAGCGAGTGATCGATCACCGATAAAATCGCTTCTCCCAATCGGCTCGAGTAGGTTAAGAAATCGTCGGTAGTGCATCACCCCGTAAAAATCCGCGGGATGGTTTCGCCACGCCCAGTACATTGGCGTGAGTTCACAGTACCAATCGTTTTTGGATGAGATCGAATCCCCAGAATCGTCTCCAACTGTCCCCGCGATCAACGATCCACTCGACGCCCGACCTCCGTGTACTGGCCAGACGAAAGGCGTAGAGATGGTCGGGTACGGGAGATGGTAGCAGACAGTGATAATTGCCTGCCTCTGAGGTCTAATCATCTTCGCATTCCCCCCCCTGAAGACGCACGGTGATCCAATCTGCTGCTCGACACGGAATTGCACGAGCGAGTTAACCACCCTGAATCAAGTAGCGACGCAACTGCGACACGAGAAATCGAATGGCTGCGGACCGTGTCAGCGACGTTTCAGCGAATTTCATGGCATTAGCTGCGATCTCGGCGCATTGACTTGAATTTCGATTGGCCCATTCGATTTTTTCAACTAGGTCGGATAGGTCTTGAGCTACGGGAATGAAGTTAACGAAAGGAACAAGGCCGCCGTGCCAGTATTCAACATCGGAGCGATCCTGAACAAATACGGGGCGCCCTGAGAAGAACAACATTTTCAAACGCCCTGAGTAGCCGTACCCTTCGATGTCGATCAGGTAGCGATAATCGCAGTGATCCGGCAGGCTTTTGAAGACTCCCGCGGGTCTCGAGCGAGTCTCCCCTGGCAAGCGATGCCATTGCATGCCGATTGCCTCAATAAGATCAGGATTCTCCTTGGCGATTTCCAGCAACCGTTGCCGCCATCGATTCGTTGTAGCGGCGCCAATCCAGAACGCTTTTGGGACTTGAACGGGACGCCGCGAGGACTGAGTGATTTCTAGGCACATTTCGTCATAGTCGAAAATGCCCACCTCCTCCCAATTCATAAAAATGTAGTCTGGCACAGGAATTACGCGACTCGTATCAGTGCGGACAGTACAGCAAGCATGAACCTCGTTGCTGGCGTTCGTTGGCAGCAACTCAGGGGCTTTGTCCGTGCTGTGAACGACCAAGCGAAACGAATTCGGAAATGGACGCTCGAATTCCGAGAATGCTATCCGCAGCATGTCAGCGACAGTTTTTGTACGCGTTGCATAGCCATCGTGCGGCGTAATTCGTAATTCATCCGAATGCACGCAATAATCAGCAGAGGTGGTGCCGAACTGGGCGTCCATTTGGCTAGCTCACATTCTGTGAGGATCTAGGGCGCGGTCATCACTAGGCCGATGACACTGAGCGAAAATGCTTTTGGGAGGCACTCAGTGCGGCCGAGATTACTTGGTGCATGTCAAAGTAACGGTAGGAAGCCAATCTCCCGCCAATAAGATACCCTTTTTCTAATGCCATCTTTCGATATTTCGAATGCAATTGTCGATTCGCGTCGGTCTCGATCGGGTACGCTGGCTCCGATCCTTCGCTTGCCGTCGATTCGCGCGTCACCCACGTGACTTCGCTCGCGTCACTTAAAAAATGCTTGTGCTCCGTGCGACGCGTCCATGGAATGTCGACGTCTGCGAAATTCAAAACAGCTGCTCCTTGGACGTTCTTGCGCGGGATACGTTCGTGCTCTAGATTTACATAGCGCCAGTCGAGCCGCCCATGGCAGTTCTCGAACAGCGCATCGAGAGCACCCGTGTAAAGTACGGTTTTCGCTAGTGACGTAAACCGCGACTTCTCCTTGATAAAGTCCACGCTTAATTGAACCTCGATGCCATCCAGCATGCGCATGATCAGAGGCGTGTAGCCACCGCAGGGAACTCCTTGAAAGCGATCCGTAAAGTAATCGGTACTAAAAGTCTCGCGAACGGGAAGTCTCGCGAGTATTGAGGCGGGAAGTTCACGGGGATGTCGCCCCCATTGCTTCCAGGTGAATCCCCGAACCAGCTTTTCGTAAACTGACTTGCCCAACGTTGCGAGCGCATACTCCTCTAGATTATGCGGCTGACGATGTAACTCGATCCGATCGTCATCAAGCCGTGCCTTCAGCGATTCCGGCTCCACCTCGCCGTAAATCTCGTAGAGCGTCTGTAAGGTGAATGGAAGCGAATATAGCCGCCCCTTAGCAAGGGACATCGCGCGGTGCCGATATGGCGAAAATGTCGAGAACAGATTAATGAAGCGCCAAACGCGCTCGTTATTGGTGTGAAAGATGTGCGGACCGTACTGATGAATGGTAATACCGTCGGAGTCACGGGTGTAGCAGTTGCCGCCTATATGGTTGCGCCGATCGACTACCAAGCAGGTCGCACCGGCCTCGCGTGCGCACCACGCGAACGTACTGCCGTACAATCCGGCGCCGACAACGACAAAATCGTATTTGGGGGCAGCCATCTCATGCTGACATTTTAGTCGCTTGAAACGTGAAAGCACTCATACCGCATGATGCTCAAATCGATTTTTCGAAATGCTGATAATCCTTCGCGTGCTGCCAAGCTCCGCCCCACGTCCATCCCAATTCTGTGAACGCCTTCACAATGGGGTGGCTCGCTAGGAGCGTGCCGGGAACTTTTTCGTCGTAAGTCCCCCCGCGCGGGCTGACTTCTCTCCCTCTTACGTAGGGATTCAGTAGTGGGTTAATGTCTATCGCACGCCCCCATGCGTGGTATGAAAGCACGTCGGTTCCGTCAATTTCACGATAGTTGAATGCCGAAGAATTGTTCGCCTCCATCGACAGACAATCATCCCACTGGCCATTTCGCAAGAAAGAGGGATGAGCCATCGGGATCGCGGAATGGATCGGAAAGCGATGATCGCGGGCAATTCCAAAAACAATCGAAACATCCCTAGTTAAATCGCGGTCGATCACAACCTGCCCGCGATGCAACTTTCCATCAAAGGAATAGTATTCAACCTTTAACAGCTCCTGTCTCGCGATGATCTCCTCCGGGCAGTCAGCCCTGACTCCTTGGAAGGCCTCATCGCGAGTAAAGTTACAGTCGACCACCGAAGTGCTCCTGGGTAAGTCGCTTAGGCAGAGCAGAGAAATTTCCATAAGGCGTGACCATCCCGCTCAGCGGCTGCTGCACGAATTAAGTGCTGCAGCAGCTCGGAAATGCGGCGAAGTGCATCTGTAAATGGCGAGCACGCCGATCATACCATGGAGCGTCAGCTTCTCAAGAAAAATCGCATATGCCACAGGAATTTGGCGTTGCATGACGCTCACCGTTTCGAGGACGATGGCGGCCGCCTCGGAGCTCACTGCGGCATCGCAGGCAAGGCTCCACGGCACTCAGTAATGGCCGTGGCGCGATACGAACCGCCATGACCGTAAGCCGCGCCTTCAGGGCTTGCTACCGAAGGCAAACCATCTGCAAACACTTGCTGCTCACTCCGACGCACTCATTCAGTTTCATCGAGCGGGCACCTATGAAACTCTACCGCCCATACCTTGAACAAGGGATCGCCGGCACCTTCAGGGTTGTCACGCCAGTTCAGCTTGGCGACAGACTGATAAGCTTGTGGCACGAGATTCCTGACGCTTACGCGCCCCATGCTAGTTACGCGACAAACAATGCAGGTCTCGTGGCACTCTTGCTCGAGGCGATGCGTTGCAATGAAGCTATTACCTGCGAAGCTCCCGTCTCAGCGAAGCTGCTTCGCAACCTTCGTTACTACATGCATGCGATGAAGTCACTGTACCGCTCACTAAATGTCGTGGAGATCCACGCAGAGTCGATTCCGACGGCGAGCATTCCATCCTCGACTGTGTCGCACAGGGCAATGGGGTTGTCGTGCGGTGTTGACTCTTTAAGCACGCTAATGGACTGGTCGTATCGGTGCCAGCAGCCAGAGCGAAAGCTGACCTGTCTGTTCTTCGTAGACGCCGGATCCCACGGGAGGGGGCATGTTGCAGAGGAATTATTTAAAGCTAGGCTGCGAAGGGTTGAGTCTGCAGCGAAGCTGATCGGGCTACCCCTCATCGTCATTTGTTCAAATGTCAATGAAATTGTTACTGTTCCGTTCGAGGATTCGCACGCAGCCCGGACTGTTAGCTGCGTGCTTTCCCTTGAAGGATACGTGGGATCGTACTTGATGGCTTCCACCAATAGTTACCGAGACCTGTGCCCTGACGGTTCCAATTCGTTGTGTGATCAGCTTCTGTCATCAGACCGAATGGAAGTCGTCCACGACGGAGCTCAATTTTCGCGAGTTGAAAAAACTCAACGCATTGCGTCCTGGGATATGACTCATACTCATTTAAATGTTTGCACGATGGTGACACGCGAGGCGCGTAATTGCTCCTCGTGCTTCAAATGTATGCTTACCATGCTTGCGCTTGAACTCCTGGGACTTCAGGGCGAGTATTCCGCCGTATTTGACTATTCATCATATCGCAAGCTTAGGGGAGATTTCATTGCACGCATGCACGCTCGCGGCACCGGTTCCCCCAACTTCTACTGGCGAGAACTTGTCGATTATGCCGCCAAGAGTGGAAGCTCGCTTTAGCTGGAGAAACTTGTTTCGTAATGACCGGTAGAAGCGGTATGTGTGAAACGAAAGACTGCCAGTGTTTAATCAAGCGAATAGAGCATGCAGCGTGACTACTCATCTAAATGACACATGCGAAGCCCCTCCGCTTTTAGGACGGCTGCACGCAGCAATCTTGCTGGCCAGCCTGAAAATCAAATAAGTAAACTGCGCAATTCGGTCAGGATTGGCGGTAGAAACGACTGGTCGCTTTCAATTCCGACGGACAATATTTGAAGTGGATTGCTATGCCGGGGGGCGGCACTGATCTTCGCATTGGACGTTCACCGGCGGAACTGCAGATCGAATTAGGCCACCTATTGTCACTCTTCCGTTTATCACTCTTCCGTCGGGCAATACAGTTATGCACTCTTCCATTTGCCCAGCATCGTCGGCAAGCCTCGCCGACCCGCACATCGATGAATAGGCGCCATCTAGTTCGAGTGTGAAGGACTCGTCATACGATCGACCACGACGGCGGGCATCCTTCTGCTCGTTCGCTTCCATCTTTCGGACCTCCTCAGAGACCATTATCCGGCCCCCGCCACTGTCCGAAAGTCGTGGGCTATCGCAGTATTAATTCGAGACCTCTTCGGTGTAGACATGGCATCCGGGAAGAGCAGCTTCAAGTCGTTCAACACCTTGCGGGGTTACACGCGTCCGCGAAAGATCTAATGACTTAAGTCGCTGGAGTTTCTCAAGCGGCGCTAGATCTTCATCCCCGATGTTAGTGTCGTTGAGCCATAACCTTTCCAATAACTGAAGGGTTGCCAAGTCCGGTAGGTCCTTCCCCGAAATGCCAGTGGCTTCAAGCGAAAGATTACGCAGATTCTCGAATTTATGAATGCAGGTTAGCCCATTTGCAAAACTAGAGGCCGCGAGTCTCATTGACTTTATATTTAACACAGGTACGAGTCGGGAGACTTCACAGAGGTCTACGAACGCTGCATCGATCAATAAGTCTTCTAGATTCGTCAGATTCTTTAGGAACTCCAATGGCGGTGCGCTCATAGTTGGTGGAACTATCCAAAGCGACCGGAGCTGCGTCAAACGGCCAATCGATGCGTACGCATCGGAATCGATGTTGCATTTAAAGAGATAAAGTCGACTCCACCCGTCAATGTGCGATAACTCAGTGATGTGATCAGACGTGACGTTCATCCGATTAAAGCCAATGGCTCTAACCGAATGTGCTTTACTAAGTTGCCTTAAATCCGCGAGTAGTGTAGACGGTCCGAATCGTACATCTTTAACCCTGCCGAACAGACTGTTCCCGGCTATGCGTCGCAAACGCTGCCGAAAATAACCGTCAGAACCGTCGCTTTCAGCGTATGGCCATATGGCCTGGTCATAGTAGACCTCGCCGCCAGTTCTAATAGCCGCGGCAATGAGTTGATTTTCATGGCGGGCGCGTCGATATTCAATTCCTAACCAGCTAAGCGCTGCGCATACAATACTTACTAGGATAATCAAAGTGCGTAGTCGAAAGCTTAATGGAATTCGTCTTGCAGCAGTTTGATTGACCATGAGCGCGCGTATTTTGCGACTAGGGGTAAGCGTGAGAGTGACCAGCCTCAAATTCCTGTGCCACCCGCTATGAAGGTTTCGGTTAGGGTGACTTCTCTGCACTGCTGGAGCCGAGGAGAGGGCTGAGGCGTAGCCGAAGTCCTCTCCGGAGCGGAAGCAGTGCAGCGGTCGGCGAACACGGCCGGGGCGACGTACCCCAGCGAACCGTGCGGCCGACGATGGTTGTAGTCATCTTTCCAAGCTGCGGTGAGCTTCCTCGCCGCAGCCAAACTCGTGAACTCCTCCACAGCCAAGAACTCATCGCGCAATCGACTGTGGAAGCTCTCGACGTAGCCGTTTTCCCAGGGGCTGCCCGGCTCGACGTAGAGCGTCTCGACGCCGACCTGGGCGAGCCACTTCCGCACAGCGTGAGCGATGAACTCGGGTCCGTTGTCGCTGCGAATGTGCTGCGGCACGCCCCGCATCGCCAACAGCTCGGCGAGCGTATCGATGACGTCTTCGCTGGTGATGCTGCGATCTACTTTCAAGGTCAGGCGTTCCCGTGTGTACTCGTCCACGATTGACAGCCACTTCAGCGGACTCCCGGCGGTGGTCCGGTCGAACACGAAGTCCCACGTCCAGACGGGGTCTTTCGCCTCCGCACGCTTGTGGACGAGGCCATTGGCACTCGTGCCTAATCGCCGGCGTTTTCGCTTCTTCTGCGGCACTTTCAGCCCTTCTTGTCGCCATAGTCGCAGCATCCGCGTCGCACTGGCTCGATAACCTTCCGCTCGCAATAGCACCCCGATCCGGCGATAGCCGAACCGTGGACGCTCGCGCACCAACTCGCGAATTCGCTTCAGCAGCGCTGCTTCGTCGTCGCGCGGGCGGCTCTGACGCCGCTGACTAGAACGAGGCTGACTCAGGACTCGACAGGCCCTTCGCTCGGACGTCTTGAACTGTGAACGCAACTCAACGACCGCCTCACGCTTCCGGGAAGGGCTCCCCAGTTTCCCTCCGTGATGTGCTTCAGCATCTGAATGTCGAGGGCTTGGTCGGCCACTAAACGCTTCAGGCGAGCGTTCTCGTCTTCCAACTTCTTCAGCCGGACCGCCTCCTCTGACTTCATGCCCCCGTACTGCAGGCGCCAACGCTCCAGCGTCGACTCGCTCACTTCGAGCGATTGCAGCCCTGCCGACAAATCCTTCCCAGCGGTCAGCATCGCATCCGCGTCACGCAACTTACGAACAATCTGCTCCGGCGAATGACGACGACGACGTTTCGTACTCATCTGCGGGTCTCCTCGCCCCAAGGGCTGATTCGACCTTCATGACGCATGGATCAGGAAATCGATAGCAGGCCAAGAGGAAAGCAAGTTGGGAGATACGGCCTGGCGTGTACAGGCTTCCAATCAACGACACGTGAATAAAATGAGCCAGTAAACCATTAGGGGCGTAGTAAAATGGCTTAACAAGGAAAGGTTGCGGGAAGGGCTGGCCACGCGGGCCAGACGACGCCGACGTTCCCGCACCTACCATCTGCCAGCGCTTGGTCAGCCGGATCAAGGTGCAGCAAAGCTGTGGAGACGCCGGGCCCAGGCGCATTCACTCCCCAACCAACTGTCATAACAGTGTGGGGGGAAATGTTTACTGTAGAAGTGCGGGTTTGGGTAAAGGTTTTACTTGTTTGGAAGGTTTTCGTCTGCCAAAAGCACGGAAAAATGTAGTATGTACAAACGCAATTGACGAGAATCGTTAATTTTCTCGTGGCGGTGCATTCTATGAGAGACGTTGGTGCCGCGGAAACTGTACCAGGATTTGTTCCAGGTCCAATTGAGAACCCACCGGCAGTCGCAGTAACGGTCGTTGGTCCAGCAATATACGAGACAGGCGTACATGCTAGCCCCGACGGGTCAGTTAATTTAACAGGATTGCTTGCCACATAACGATAAACGTTCGGGCCATCGTAGTACTCCATAGGATCTCGACTCATCCACCTCCCTAACTGGATGTGTAAGTACCGCCGCCGGTTGATCTGCAGGCCACTCTCCAGGTCAATCTCTCTTCCGGTAAAGCGGTACTCCCACTGATAATCGGTCCCTGAGTACGCAGAGAAGTTGGGGTTGAGCGGTTCGCTCTGCCCGTAGGGCTGATAGGCGAAGCGTTCCTGCACGGCACCCGCACTGGTTGTCAGAGCGACGACGTTGAACAGAGCGTCTTGTAGGGCATAGAGCCGATTGACGTATCCTGGCCCGACGTCGAAACGATCTCGGAGCACGAGATTGTCAACGTAACGGCTCCCCCACACCTGTTGCTGATCGGCGCTCGTCGAAGAGCCGAGCCGTTCCTCGATGACCTGCCATTGATCCGAGTAGTAATAATGGCGAACCGTGCCGAAGAATCCAGGAATGGACTTTACTGCCCTTCGATTGAGTCCATCGTATTGATATTCCGCGACGACGCCGCTCGAATCAGCTAGCTTCACAAGTCGATTCCAGGCGTCCCACGTTGCTGTATAGGAGTCGTCGAGCGTACCGGGCTGAGCCAACGAACTCATGTTGCCATTGGCATTGTAGGCCGGTGTTGCCCAGTCAAGACCTACTGTTTCGCTGATGTCAGTAATTTCGTTGACCGTATTCGAAGTACGGGTCTGCGTAAGGGCGCTTTGCACCGTCTGGCTGAAGCCTGACCAATTCCCAGTTTGATCAAGCGTCCAATCTTGCGTCAGCGTCGGACTTCCGGTCAATCCCGTGTTTGCGCCATTCAGCAGGCCCCGATCAAAACTAGTCAGCCGATTAAGCCCGTCGTAGCCGTAGAGCTCGTCGAAAAACGCGGAGTTCGTTCGAGCCACTTCATCTCGACGGTAGGTGCGGTTGCCGGCCCGATCATAGCCGTAGCCAAGTCGCACTAACTCAGTCGAGCCTTGCTTCCACTGGAGGTCGACGATTCTCCCGAATCGATCCATCCCCGCGTATGGATTGCTGCCGCTGCTGGTGACGAGCGTGTACTCGACGTCGGTCGAAGGCTCGGGATACTTCTCGATGACGAACTGCCCGAGTCCGAGATATTCGTATGTGGCAACGTCGGTGCCTTTCCAAGCGAGTTTCTCGATCCGACTAAGCTTGTCGTTCTTTCCGCCTGACGAGCCGTAGCCGTAACTCAGGGCATTTGAGTTGGGATATGTGGAACCGGTGGGGCGGATCGTGTTGGTTGACCCATTCTCGTACGCGTACTGCACCTTCGGCGACGTACTCACGTTCACCGCCGCTCCATGCTGCTGGTATTCGGTCGCCAGTTGACTGAAGTCATTGTAGGCATACTGGACGTCGCTCGTGACGCTTCCGCCACTCGTGGCTGAGCGGCTAAGAACATGTTGTAGACGTTGGCGATTATCATAGGTCCATTCGAGCCGCCGCACGGCGCCGTCGACGCCGCCCGCAATCGTCGTCACGCGATCGTCCGTTTGTCGGCCGAGCTTGTCGTAGGCGTACTCGTGAATCGAACCATTCTGGTCCGCCATCTTCGTGCGCTGGCTTTGGCGATTGTATTCGTACGTCACGTATCCATTGTCGGGACAGGTCGTCATGCGGAGCAAGTCTTTGGTCGCCACGGCCGAATTCGTCAGGTCAACGCCGTACGCGTACGTCGTCGTCTGGCTGCCCGTCGTGCCGTTGATGGCTGTGAGCGTGGCGACTTGACCGTCGGCCGTGTAGGTCGTCTGCACCTCCTCGGTCGGCGAACTTCCGTAATTGCTAACGACGCTTGTCACTCGGCGTGCTGCGTCGTAACCGCTGCGCGTCACTTGACCGACGGGATCCGTTTGATCTAGTATCTGGCCGGAGGAATTGAACGCGATCGTCGACACGAGCATGGTGTCGCTGGGAGCGGGCGCCGACGAAGGTCGCGTCGGCGGCCCGGCGTTGTTGTTCGTGCCATAGTTGGCCGTCGCCGTCAGGCGTCCGCTCCCATCATACCAGGAGGCTGAATAGCTATCTCGGCTCTTGGGCTGACTTCCCGAATGCCCGTTTAGGGCACCGTTCCCGGTGGCGTCGTGCCACCGCTGCTTCGCCGTCGAGAAGGTAACATTGCTTGCCGCGTCGTACTGCTGTTGCGACTCTTCGAAGATGACGTCGTTCGTCACGCTCTGTGGCGCATCATCGCCGGTGCCGCTGTAGTAGCCGACGTACCTCGCTGCTTGACGACCGATCGCGTCGTATACGGTCTTCGTGAATGCCTGACTCCCTGCCGATAGGCTCTTCAGAACATTCCCCCCCGCATCGTACCAAGTATTGTCGATGAGCGCATTGCCGGCGACGCCGGCATCGCTGACGGCGTACCGCTTCGTTTGATAGACGCTGCCGCGACTGTCGTAGAACACTTCGTTCTTGCCGGTCAAGACGTTCGGGGCGCCAGTTCGCTCCTGCCGAGCGACGACGGTACGATTGAGGTTGTCGATCTCCGCGACGTCATGGAACACATTCGTTCCGTCCGTCGTGATCACGGTGGTCCGCCGATCACGCCAGTCGTAGCGGTATTCGACGATGCGATCATTGGCCGAGACGCCGTCGACTGGACTAGTGACCTTCGTCAGCAGGCCGTCGAGCGAATTGTTTCCCGAACCGTAGGCGTCGGCGTCGTATTGGTTGATCGCAACTGCCTTCATGTTGTTCGGCGAGCCGCTGCCGGCGGGATTGGCGTCGGTCGCCCCGTCGTCGTTCGTGCCGACCCAACTTGACAGCCCAAGTCCCCGCGCGTCGTAAACCGTGCGAATGATCGTTCCGGCCGGCGACTTGGCGTAGTTATGCCGCCCCATCGCGTCGTCGCCGAAGTCGGTCTGATCGTAGTTGACGCCGCTGCTGCCGCTGCCGCTCGCGGGTATTGTATGATAAATCCGCGTTGACTGAAGGCGTCCGTCGTCGTACTCATTATGCATCCAGGCTCTCCAACTTGATTGCGGGAAGCTGTCGCCCGCGGTCAGCGCGCCTGAGTTCTCGACGCCGCTGCCGCGGACGGCGTTGATCTCGTCGACGATCTGGCCGCTGGCGTCGGTCCGCGTGATCGACACGGGGTTGACCAGCGTGTAGCTGTTGGTCCCGATGAGATAGCCTTTCGCGCGGCGAACTTCATGGTCAGCATCTAGATAAACTGTCCATTCAACAGTCCTTACCGTTTGGCCGTTGACGTCATGAGCCGGATCTCGCGTCTCGACGATGCGGCCCATGCCGTCCGAGATGTAATTCGTAATGAGGTTCAAGCCGGTGGGGTCTTGGGTCCTTTGCGACACCGTTCCCGTTGTATCGTCATAATCGTATTCGGTGACTGTGCCACGCGGATCAGTTTCTTTTTCAAGACGGCCTTGAACATCGAATTCCTGAATCTGCGTATTCCCTATGAGCCAGGCGCCGCCGTTTTGAGGGGCGTCAACGTCAGGCAGGCCAGTCGTCACCTTTTTAAGCTGGGTCTTGCCAGTATGAAATTCGTTCGTGAACGTCGTTTCGACCGGATCGCTGCCGCCCGAGGCGTCGCTTCGGTAGACAATCTGCTTCGTGAGCACATAGATCGTCGCGGCATTCGTTCCGGAGCCAACAGTGTGGGAGCCGTACTCCGCCTTCTGTAGCTTGATCGACGAGCCGGCGGTTCCTTGTTGGACTTGCTTGGATTCAGGATAGCCGGGAGCGGTCTGGTCATCCGCGTAATACGTTGTAATCTGAACTAGCCCCTTGTTCGCGTTCAGTTGCACATCGAGCGTCGGGTCGGAGTCATCGTAGGGCGTGGCCGTCATGTCGATTGCCGACGGACTGTAGCGATGCGTAGCGCGTCCGACGGCCTTCGAGTGGTTGCCGAGAGAGCCAGCGTTGTCTTCGAACCGAACGTAAGTGATCCAGCGGTCGCTACCCTGCTGATTGTCCACCAACATGTCTTGGCTGATATGATTGGCGTAGACGATCTTCGTCGACCCGTCCGGCAGCGTTGCCTCGGCCCGCAATTGCCAACTATTGTATCCGTCAGCAAATCCGCTCTCCGTGTAGGAGATCGCATAAGTCTGACTGCCGCCGTGAGTCTTTGCCTGGATAACTCGCTGAGTGCTTGGATCGTATTGGTAAGCCTTCGAAGCCACTGCAGCGATCTGACTGTCGCTCGCTCCTTCGGGATCAATCAAGCTGGCATAGGCAGTTGGTCCTACGACGTACTTCAGGCCGCCGACGTAACCCGTCGGCGAATTTGATGTGTAATAGCGGTAATAATGAACCGAAACATTTTCCCAAGAAACGCCTTGAGGCGTTTGCAACGTAACCGTCTTCAGGTCTCCGGCATTGCCCTTATGTGCAATCGTGCTGTCGTAGTAAGCCAGCAGCACTCGCCCGACGGCCGTTTGATGAGGCTGGGCGACGGTTCCTCGATACAGCGTCACCATCGTCACGAGGTTATCCGTGTAGTCGAACACTCGCGACTCGACGTCGTCTCCGACCGTCCGCCTTTTCTCGATAATACGGCCCGCGTTCTGTAAAAATTCGGTTACTTGGCCGCCAGGAGTAATCTGCTTGGAGACGAGCTCTGTGATGGCATCGAATTCCCAAACCGTTCCATCGGGGTCGGTGATTCGCCAGATATTGGCGTCGCGAACAAGGGTTTGACGCGCACCAAATTCGGCAGTGTAAGTTGAACCGCTCTGGGTGAACCAAATTGACTTAGCGCCACGGCCCGGCGTCCAGACGAACGCCAGTTCGCCGCCGCTCCCTTGAGTCATGTACGCGAATGCGTCCATCATCCAGTTGGCACCGACGTTGCCCTGGAAATTCGCCGGCACCCCATCATTGTTCCAACGATTCGACCAAGTGAGACGAAAATTCCCTGCATGCGGCGTCAATAAGTAACTGTTAGACTCTTCTACTCCCCCGGTCGCATAGTTCACAGGGCATGTTCCGCCACTGCACCCGGAGTTTGCGCCGCTGCACTCGCACTCGTCAGGGCATTGTGGATCGGGAGTTGGCTTAGGTTGCGTGCCCATGCGATTGCTTCCTGTCAAAAGTTCCGTTCGTGGGAACCCGATTGCAATTGACGGTAAAAGCTATTCAGTCGGCAGAAGACGAAGTCTCATCTTGCGTGGCTTCAATTGCTCTCCTTCCCAGGCGCCATCGGATGCCGGCGTCAGTCGGCAACGGCGTCTTCCGTCGCTCCCGAAGAAGAGCAAGTGGCCTTGTTCGCAGCCCCAAAAAAGCTCATTCGGCCCTTCGCCTTCAAGAACGCGCCCGCCGTCCCCCAAACGAATTGGCCAGCGATTGTGCCCTAAGCGGTCATAGATAAAACGTTGACCACTGATTGATTCGCTAAACGCCCGATCCTCCGCCGTCATGCGACGAAGCAAATGCACTTCCGGCTTCCATTGACGGCGCAGTTCATCTAAGAACTGCAAGCAAAGCTGTTCGTGCTCGAATCCAGGAATCGTTGTGTTATGGCCGTAAAGAGACCACTTTCGATAAAATCGGTGCTGAAATAGCACGTCGCCGCCAAAGTCATGTTGCTGGAGCGTAAACAGAAGCTCCCCAGAAGCAAACTTATCCGGCCAACTGATCGGTTGATCTAGGCGCTGCCAAGCGAAACGGAACGTTTCCTTGTCGCCGTAGACGTGCTGATAGTAGAAGTTGGAATGCTGGTTGTACCAGTTGCACAAATGCAACGCTTCCCAGCAGCGCGATTTGTCGAGCAGAATTTGACCGCTTTCCTGGTCTGGTGACTCTTGAGGATTTGCCCCAAAAATCTTCCACAGCGGGCTATTAAGCGGCGTGCGAAAATGTGCAGGATCAGGCCAAAAGACAGTGCCACTGTCTTTGTACTGGGGCGAATCAAGTAGGTACGTCGGATCACGAACGGGAACATTATCGGCGTCGAGAAAAAGGACTTCCCGAAACTTGCTATGCAGGATTGCGTACGGCTTTAGCTCCCATCCCCGCAACCGCCGATGCGGGTGTTCCTTCAGAACTGACGCAGCATTGACACACGTTGCGCCGTACGACTCCAGCAAGCGCACAAGTTCTGGATCAAACTCATCGTCGTCGAGTGCCCAAACCTCAATTGGGAGGTCGCAGCCAAGGAACCGTAGCAGTCGGACCAGGACCCAAGCACAGGCTCCGTATTTAACCCCGCCTCCGCAGGTAACGATGCCGCGGCCTTCGAACTTTTTGTCTTGATATGAAGCTATTGTTTTGAGGAAGTCATCCGCATGGGCTGAAGCCGATTCAACTGTCAACTCCATTGGCATCGCTTATTCCTCGAAGTCATGCAAGCGACAAAAGCATCGAACTGGGAGCAGGCGTGTGGGCATGGTAATCAATTCTGATGCGGATTACAAGAAAGAATTTCGATTCGGTTGATAGAGTCTTTTATTTGATCGCACGCAATGGTGATTAATGCTAAAGACGGCCTCGGATGTGTACCTCGCGTCGCTGGGATTCTTGCCAGATGCCGTCATCGATCAAGCTCCCGCGCGCACTGCTGGCTCTATGTGCATCCACAGTTTGTTTGGTTCAGTGGTCGCCTACGCCTTTCCCCATTGTTGAAGCCCTGAGGTCCGCATGTGCGAAGAGTCGACGAGCATGCAGTACGAATTCGCATACGGTTTTATGCAATGAGAATCAACGGCGGGCAACTATGCCCAGCAAGGAATGCTTTCTGTCAGCACTTTGCGCGGGTTCGCTACGCCGAACCGGGGACTGAATGTGCTATTGGTGGACAATTTCCTGACCATTGAGTAGCGTCTCTGTTCGTGGCATTATCGGCCATGAATCAGAAGCTTGTTTTCATCGACCTAGAAGTGGGAGGACCGAACCCCAAACGCCATCCGATCATCCAGCTTGGAGCAATCGCTGTTGATTCACGTTTGGAAGTCCTCGAGGCCTTTGAAGCGAAAATACGCTTCAATCACAGAAGCGCTAATGCCTACAGTCTGCGCAAGAATTCGTATCATCCAGGCATCTGGGCTACCGAGGCGTGCGAGCCGAAGGCGGTTGCCAAGGAGTTTGCGCAATTCCTGCGAAGGCACGCGACCGCTGCCACCATCTCCAACAAAGGAGACAGCTATCAGGTGGCGCAGCTTGTGGCCCACAACGCTCACTTTGACGGATCGTTTCTCATCGATTGGTACGAGCGATTGGGGGTCTATCTTCCTGCCAAGCGGCAACTGCTGTGTACGTTGCAGCTGGCGTTGTGGCGTTGTGTCACCTCAGGAGAAAATCCCCCGGCCAATTTTCAGCTGGCAACGCTGTGTGCACACTTTGGCGTGCCGCTCCATGCCGCAAAAGCTCATGACGCCCTAAGTGACGTGACCGCCACGGTGCAGCTGTTTCGGGCACTCGCGCCCGCCGTCGATTTAAGCCCTCGTCGACCTGGGTATGTCTGATTTGAGTAGTTGTCCCGCCCGAGGTGCGATCACACGGAACCACTATTTAGTGAGGAGAAGTTGTGCTACTGGAGGTGCGACTTCGTCGTCGATCGCACGAGCGCCGGCGCCAGAATAGGGATAGAGATGTCCCAGTAATGAAGCGGCTCGCTTAATGAGGCTGTTCGTTACGAAGTCTTCCGCAGAGTTAGCTTTTTGTTTGCGCGGCGGAGCAGGATTTTTGACGTTACTAGTGTCAGCGATGTTTAATCTCTACACACTCTTATGTGGGACCTCGTTGGCCGATGCCGTAACTGCGAACGTAGCGACTACTAGGAAAACAGTGCCCTTCATCGAGGCATTCTTTCACAAACATGCCCCCGTGAGGCCGTGCCATGTCGTTCCCAGGCTGATAAATAAGGTTCTTATAGCGATGTGTTATGTGCTTGATCGCAGGGAGTGATGCTTTTCACTGCTGCCAAGTGGCGATAATGATTACAGCTATACGGTAAGGAATAAAAACTTGCTTAAGGATTGATTTGGTCGCATCATCGCTCCAGAAACTTTTATTTGGAGGATGTATGACCAACGAACTAGAAACGGAAACTAAGAAGCAGAAATCCGGCGGCGGCAAAGGGGAAACAAAGCCCGTCAAGTCATTTCGTGACGGCGGAATTTCCGCGATGATTTGGAAACGGGAATCATCAACCGGCTTCCCCTACTACGAGTACTCAATCAGTCGCTCATGGAAAGCATCTACCGGCAAAACCGGCTACTCGTCTAACTACTTCGCAAAGAACCAAGCCCAGCTGCTGAACGTGATTCAGCAAGCGTCTACTTGGATTGCCGAGAATGAAGCTCAGCTAGTTCAAGCCGAGTCTTTGGCCGCGTAGATGAAGGGGGCAGGCTCTGCGCTTGCAGGTCTGCGTGCGAAAAGGGGCCGCAGAGGCCCCACTTCTCCCGTCTAGAATCAGCCATTTACGTAGTCTGAAATTTCTGGCCTTACCGTGCGGAATGTAGTAAAATGTTACTATGTCAACTCAACTTCAAATCTCACTTGCTCCTGATGTAGAAGCGCGCCTGCGGGCCCAGGCTAGTGCCTGCGGCGAAGAGTTGGAGCGTCACGCTGAGCGAGTCTTAAGCGGAACCTTATTGGCGCCGTCACTGGATGAGGTTCTCGCTTCCTTCCGCAAAGAGGTTGCCGCAAGTGGAGCCTCTGACGATGACCTCGACTCCTTCTACGAAGGATTGCGGGACCAAGTCTTCAATGACCGCAAGCCGAAGAAGAGTGCGTGATAGTCGTTTACGATTGCATGCTTTTCTTTCGCTCTGCCGCTCGTCCTGAGCGAGTTTCCAGGCTTTTTGAATTGGTCGATTCCGGCAAAGTAACGCTCGCCCTAGGGGCTGAAGTTCTTGCCGAAATCCATGACGTGCTGAATCGCACCGAACACCAAAGCAAATTCGCTACCCTGACGCCTGAGGCGGTCACTCTCTTTCTGCAGCACTTCCTCCGCACCAGCTTCTGGATTGACGCTGTGCCGGAGCAATACGAACTGAAGCGAGACCCGAAAGACAGCAAATACATCAATCTCGCTCTGGCGTCAGGAGCGGCTTGGCTGGTCACTTGGGACAAAGATCTGCTCGAACTTAGCCGTTCTGATTCTGCCGTCGGCCAGGAGTTCAGGGCCCTCTATCCCCGCCTGCGCATCGGCACGCCGGAGAACTTCTTAGCGGAATCGTTCGCATAGAAGCGAGACCATACTCGCAGGCACTACCGTCTTCGGTATACTTTGGTGCGTTGATTGCCAACCGTTCACAATTACGGATCTTGCTATGGACGCGATGTTCTTTAAGTTCGTGAAGGAAGAATGGAAAGACATTACAGAGTCTGCAAATCAAGTGTGGACAGACCACCAACTTCGCTGCCATGGAACTCACTCTCGTGAAATCTTTGACGCTGTGAAGGAGTATTGTGGTCAACCAGTCCCAAGCGACATGCCTGAACTGGCAAAAAGAATGATTGATCACTCAAAGTTGATTCTGAAAATCCACCGGAGTCGACCAGACTAGATGCTAAGCCGCCCGGTCAACCTCTAGTGGTTCAAACGCCTTCACAATGTTTCTTCTCCAGCGGACCGAGTCCATCAGCACCTGGCCGAAACCGGCTGCCTTTCGCTTCTTATTGACCAACCGAACTATTTTTCTGAGCTGACGCCAGACCGGCTTGTAAGGTTCAAACGGCAAGCCGTTTATCTCCACCGCCAGCCGCTCGGCCGTCCGGTGACACGCAATGGACAGGAAGTAAGCCCGCAGCTCGGTATACCGCTCCCGGGAGATGAGCACCCGAGCATGGAACTTTTCGTCCCGCACTGGAACTTCATCCTTCGAGCATTTCTTCTTGAAATCCCCCCTCTTCAGGTAGATGGAATACCCCTCAATCTGAATCGGAGCTTCGCGGATGTCTCGAAGCTGAGACTGCTCGGCCGACTTCATCGGATGGCTGCCTTCGGTCGCCATCAGCACCCAGGTCCGGTCGAACCTGACGTACTGAAGGTTGGCGAGCCCCTTCTCTTTACGACGGGCTCGAGTCCACTCGCTCTGGACGACCTCGTACTTTTCGAGCAACTTCTTGTCGATGGCTCGAGGGTCTTTGCCCTCGCCTACCGTCCCTTGAACGTAGTGACAGTAGCCATGCCGCAGCAAGCAAGTTGCGATTCGTTGCACGAACCCCGTCACGGAAGTCGTCTCGTACTTGTATGGTTCATTTCTCATTTCCAGCTCTCCTTTTTATGGAGACTCAAACTGCAAGCCGTCATAAAAAGGGGCAAGCTTCTTGCTTGCCCGGAGAAAAACATTCAATGCGAAATCAGCTTGGCGACTGATGCGGAACTGTCCATCGTTCTCGCCTCACGCCAAGTAGGTGACTTCGCAAAACCTCGAAGGAAAAACCTAGCCTTCGATTTTTGCGAACCTTCCATGCCACGCAGCCGCATTCATTTCTCGCGGGCTGCTACTAAACTCTTAGCAGCAGCCCGCCCAATTTCATGCTAACCGTGTTGCTAAACACCTCGGTGAAAAACCGTCGTGTGCAAAGCACACGTCGCCTGTCCACCGCCAATTCGCTGCCAAAAGACTTCTCTTCTCCCGAAGAGAACTCGTTTGACCACCATGCTTCCAACCAAGGACCGCCGGAGGCCTCGACATGGAGGGCCTCCGGCACAGTTATCCGTCTGGCTTTGTAAGCCAGTCGTCGCTTTCGTCGGCTCTCATGCTCGGGGTACCACCCCCAAGCAAGCACGGGTCATGACTGCCTTGCCATGACCATCGGGACGGCTCCGCCGCCCGACAGTTCGAGACCTTCGTCTCGACCACCGCCCGGAACTCTCACACGCTCCCGCGTGCTTGAGCTCCGGCTCTCTACTTGCGACCCGCTCCCTCGCCGTCGAATTTAAAGCACCAAGGCGACGAGCCTTGGCACCGGTTACCAACCGGCCTCGACGGCGATTCCTACGTTAGTCAGAATCTTCACGTTTCGAATCTCGTGGGTGAGAGGTGTGACCCTCATGGCGAACGATTCTAGGTGCGGCCGCCAGGCCGTCCTACTTTCCACCTGGCACTTTCGTGCCCGGCGATTTCCGGGGTACGAGTCTAGAAGCTCCCCCTACCGTGTGAATCATCCACTTGTCCCCCTCGGCCCTTCGCTATCGCGAGTGACCGAGAATCTCGGCAATCGACTTTCGAAACATTTACCGGCAAGCGATTACTCGCCTTTCATCGTTGAGCTTTTCACGTCACCAGACTTACTGGTGTACTCGAAGGACGTCACTCCCCCGACACGGCCTCTTGCGAGGCTCGTGGCTCCCGACGCCGGACAACGTTGAACGCTCCCAGAAGGAGACGAACCCCGCGTGTGGATTTGGCTGCACAAGTGCAGCCGCACCGACTTTGAATACTGACGGCTCTGACCAGAACTTCTGTCAGAGAATTTCCGTATCGCCCCGCATCGGGGCGAGAAAAGAACATTGAACTATAGGATAGAATGATGAGATTACTTCGAGCGTCATCGCTGCCATACAAAGGCAGCGAGCGATTTCGAGATTACTTCATCAAGCCTCCTTCGCACTGAGCGAGCATGTCTCCATGCACTCAGCGCTACCGGCAGAACGCGTGAGGGATGGTAAATCCCCTCTCCTTGGCCTGGTTGGTGACCAAGCTAAACGGATGCGTTCTCCAGACGGATAACTGCTGCCAAAGCGTTTACGAACATCGACAGTCGGGAAAACCTATCCTGGTTTCCCTGAGTGTCCGTATAACACGCAAACTGCCCCTAATCAAATCCTGCCAGGCAGTCGCTTCTCCGGCTAGTCAAACCTTCTTCGGCTCTGTTTTGATTGTGCCGCAGCGGTCAAGGTCCGCTCGTCGGAGCGCACCGGGAAGTCTCGCTGCTGCTTTGCTGCGCAAAGGCTCCACCTTGACTCGCCGCGGATGGCGGCACGCAGAGCCGATTCTCGGTTCATTTAACGTATAAATAATGTGGAGGAATTAATGAGCATTACTGTGAAAGAAAAGGAGCATTGGAAAGAACGTATCGCGCAAAAGATTGAGCGAGCCATCACCGAGCTGCTTGAAAAGAGCGACCCGCGGTACATGGAGCAAGTCTCGCTCCAGGCGCGTGAGAAAGCTATCGAGGCGCTTGGGGGAACGCAACTCTTGAGCGATCTCAACGCACTTAGTGAGCAGGAAGACGCCGTCCAAAAGGAGATCGAGAACACGCAGCAAAAGCTTGCCGACTTGGCAAAGCGAGTAGGCATCAAACCTGTAGCCCGCTACTACGGTTCTCGCGACAACATCGAGACGTGGGAGAAAGCTGTGGCAACCCGACAAGCGATTTCTGAAAGGGAACTGCTGTCCAAAGACGCTCTGGGCCAACAGGTTCTCAAGCTTCGCGGCGAGCAAGAAGCGCTCCTGGATACGGTTTGGCTGAGTACTTCACCTCTCCAGATTCGGGAACTATGGAAGAACGTTACCGAGCTAGTCTCTGGCGAATTGCCCGAACTGCAGAAGAAAGTTCTTTCGACGTCGCCTCCGAGCGGACACGCCAAGGGGACGAGTGACCAGTCCGGTTCTCGCGACTAGTTCGCACAGGCTCATTCGCCGATGCAGGTCGACGACGCCTCGCGTCAACTTGTCGGCGGTGAGCCTTTCGACAATTTCCACACGGTTTCGCGCCGGAATTCACTGAATCATCTTCGACGACACAGGATTCTTTCCGATCTGGATGACAACCGATTCCTTGCATCTGCTTTGTTTTTCAAGTTCCCGTCGAGAGGCATCACGCTCGGAGCTGCTCTGCAAAGTTCGCGGCCAGACCTTGCGGAACTGTCACTCTCTTTGCCGGTCGAGGCAGCGCGGCGTTTATTGATGCCGCAGCGACTGTCACTCCTCCAACGCAGGCAATTTGCATTTCATCCGCCGGGTGCGGAAACGCAATTTACCTTTAACTTATGGAGAAAAGAAAAATGAAAAAGCAAAGCAACAAGACAACGAACAAACCGGTTCACACCGTCCGCATCGGAGCTGTGTCCGCGAGCGTATTTCTCAATGATGGGAAAGACGGCGCGAAGTTCCCGTCGGCAATCATCCGCAGGTCATACAAGACCGAGGCGGGTTTCAAAGACTCGTCGAGCTACGGCGGAAGGCACCTCAATGAGTTGGCGGCAGTCGTCTCAGGTCTTCAGGCATGGTTCGCAGCCAACTACCCTGACACCGGCAAGTAGGCCGGTCGGCGGGCGGGGCGATTCGTCCCCGCCCGCTTTTTCTTATCTTCGTTGGAGGGTACAAGAAGCGTCAGCTTCGGAGCTTCTGGAATTATCGGGCATTTGTCGACAGCATCAGACTGAGCAACTCGCAGCACGGCTTCGGCGGCGGCGAGCTTTTCGCGTACGTCGTGAGCGACGATGGATGCCATCCCCAACATTCGGCAGGCATCGGCATGGAATCCCGTGAGAGCGAGAGCCTTGGCAATGGTTCGGAGGTCGGCTTCCGACCGCGACAGCAATTCCGGTAGTGTCATTTCCATAGCCAGGAAACCACGTTGGTTAATTGAGATACGTGTTCCCAATTTAGTGGTTGGGCACCCGCAATGTTAGTACCTAACGCCACACTCATTTTATGGAAATGATACCTTGTCGGCTTTTGCGACAGGAACACCCCAAGACGAATCGGACCAACAAAGGATGGGTTCAGAATTGTGAGGTAATCGGAAATTAAAGAGTCTTCCTTCTTGCGACCTATCATCCTTTAGGGCCCCGGCAGGGTGACACCCCAAACGATGACAGGCCGACGAAGGAAGAAGATAGTGGCTATGCAGCGGACTTTTCTGCTTTGCACTGAGTAGAAAGGAATTGCCTAGCGCCTCGCTCCAGTACCATGCGGCGGTAGACCGAGAAGGCAGAGGTCTTCGCTTGTTTGGATCTTAGGTAGCCTTCCGCAAGAGTTGCACCCACATGCTCAAGCATTGACTCTTCGAGGTCGGCGAGTTCCGTTGGCGTTAATGCCATGAGGTACGCATCGACTGCTGATTGATCGGGCGCCACATTCTCAATGGGCGAACTAATTCGTGGCATCTCGGCGACGACGGCGGGCTTCGTTTGCAGTTGCTTCTTGGGCGGAGCATACCCTTCTCGAATCGACTTGACCAAGTACCCAGCCGGATTTCGGATCGACTCGCGATCCTTCTTTTCAAGTAAGCGGTCGAGCACCTCCATCTGCATCTCGATCAACTCCGCCGGAAACTCACGCACAATTTCCGTCGCAACGGACGGCGTCACGCCGCGATCCGCTAGTCTCTTAATCAATTGAGATTCTTCTTTGCCGAGTAGCTCAACTTGCGGAACTGCTTTCTTGATGAAGACAATCTTCCATTGGCCGCGACTGATCTTAACGTATCGCTGTGCTACCGGCATCGCTTCGAGGAAACCCACCGCTTCCAATTCATCGATCGCTGGTTGAAGTCGACGCTTCAGTTGCCCCGTATCGTAGTTGCGGCTGACGCCAATGTGCTCGCAGGCAAACTCTGCGAGATCGAATTCCCAGCGGGACTTATGATAAAACCGTTTGTCGAGAAAACGGTACATCCGTTTCGCCGCGGCGTATTCAAGCTGCCGAAAGAGCCCGAGGTCAATCGCCTTCAAGTAGCCCGATTTGAAACTGCGAAAGACGACTTCGTTCCACGCGAATGATGAAAGAGGCTGCTCGGAGTTGCTGCTGCGTAATCGCTTCAGCCTTCGTTCTTGGTCGTAGAGCGTGACTTGCTCCAGGATGTGAAAGTTTTCGTCAACCCATGTTTGCTCGTCTTTATCCCACCATGCCTTGTCGTAGTAGAGCGTAACGCCAAGCCAGCGCTTGAGCGACTTCTCCAGGCGATCGTAACTCCGACCTTCATGGCGCCAACCCAAGATTTGGATGAGTTGGTAGCGACTGAAGTTCACTTTTCGTTCGGTGAAGCGATTTTGCTTCGTAAGTTGAATGAGCCCGAGGATCACTTCGTCGTCGAGTGAAGTCGGCAGCCCGTACTTGTCGGACGCTGAGATTGTGAGCCGCCGCGTGATCATTTCTGATCGACCAGAATCGAAAATGCGATCTTCGAAGACGAGCGTCTTTTGATTGTCGGGAACGCGGTCGGCGATTGCCGCCAGCGGGAATTCAGCGAGATTCAGTTCATCACGTCCATCATCGAGGTCGAATGGCAGCGGCGACTTGGTGACTAGTGATTCAGTGCGATTAGCATCTTCCATCATTTCTTTTAAAAAAAAGCAGCAACAGTCCTCTGTTGTTGCAAGTTACTTAAAGTTATTAACACAAGAGTTACACCCTTGAAAAGCCTTTTTTTATCGAATACTTACCCTCGTTTTTTCTGTCTCATTTCACCTTAGAGCGAGAAGATTCCCTGTCTCGTTTCCCTTCAGTCCCTGCTTCATTTCACGCTAGTTCCCTGTTTCATTTCCCTCTAGCCAGTAGAGATTCCCTGTCTCGATTCACCGTAGCTCCCTGTCTCACTTCACCGTAGTGAGCCCAAACGTCCATTGCCTGAGTTTGTAGGCAATTCCTGTCCCGCTTCACTCTAGTTGGCTGGATCAGACGATCACGCGACGATGGAACCCTGCTTCATTTCCCTGTAACTTGCAAGGGATTTCTGCACGCCTTCCCTCTAAGGGATTGACGTACGTTTTCGGCAGGTCTGGTTTATGATCTAACGCCGGAAATGAGTCGGGGATTGATTCAATGCAAGCATGCTTGCTGACTTGCTGGCGGACTTGCCGTATTGAAAGTCGTGATTACTGCATCGTGCATGCGCAGCTGTGAAGCATCCTGAATGGTCAGCTTGGATGCCTGAAAGAAATAAAGCGTCACAGCAAAAAAACATGCTTGTCAGTCAGGATGTTTTCGCGCTAGGGTCGAAACATGATGATCGTTTGCGCAAATTCCAAAGGCGGCGTGGGCAAGAGCACCCTCGCGACGCACCTTGCCGTGTGGCTCTTCGACCTTGGCTTTCAAACGGCGTTACTCGACACGGACAAACAACGGTCGAGTTCGCAGTGGATTGTTGAGGCGGAGCCCAAAATCACCGTTCGTGTCGCTGACACTCCCGAGGAATGCCTTTCTAACGTCCAAGAATTGCTCTCCAGCCACGATTTTGTGATAGGGGACGCTCCAGGCGGGCTCGAAGATTTGAGTCGCACCTTGCTCATTCTCGCGGATCTCGCAATTTTCCCGATTTCGCCCTCGATTCTCGATGTGAGGTCGGTCGCTGGGGCGACGACAGTCCTTCGATACGCCCAGGGAATCAATGGCGGTAAACCAGAGGGGCGACTTGTGCTCAATAAGATGAAGACCCGGGACACTATTAGTAAAGAACTGAAGGAGGGCGCTCCGCAGCTTGGACTTCAGGTCGCCCAGCACGTTGTTCGTGACCTGCAAGCGTATCGCGATGCGGCGCAACAAGGGACGGTGGTTGCAAGATTTGGCCGCAAAGGTGCGCAGGCAGCAGCCGATCTCGATGGACTATTTCGAGAACTTGTGGGAGATATCGTTACCGTAAAACAACACGCAAGGAGGCAACGCGTAGGCAATGGCTGAGAGAAGATCAATTGGAGCGGCGATGGAAATGACGCCGGAGAAGAGGGCGTTCATTAGTGGGCAATCGAAGCCACCAGGGGTTTCAATGACGCCGGTCTCGGCAAAGGATGCTTCCGAGCAAACGATAGACGTTCAACCTTCGAACAAGAAGGTTGAAGCCGATAAAGACTCGTCACCGCGGCCCCAACGTCGGAATAGGCGCTCCACGCATGATACGCCAAGTTCCAGCCAGGTTCTCGATCAGATGCTTGTGCCGGTGACGATTCGGCTCCCACGCCGGACTGCTCAGTCGCTGAGACGAGCTCACTTAGAACAAAGGTTGAAAGACGCCAAGCCTGATACACAGCAAGAAATTGCCGAGGAAGCGCTTGTGGACTGGCTAGCCAAATATGGCTATCTCGACTAGTTCGAATCAACGGCCGCCAGTGGGACCAATTGAGTTTTTTGTGAGATTGTTTGATCTCTCAGGTACGCCTGATACCTCTCAAGGGCCTCCGAGTAGGGAGTTGGCGGGAGGCATGACGGCAACGCTACGGAAATCAGTTTGCCGTTAATTCGGAAAAGGCAACTGATCGCAAATTGGAAACTCTCGCTTGCATTTTCGCCGGTCGTATGAACGAGCACCGCGCCGTCTTCTAGCGTATTGGGGATCGATTCATCCGTTGTAACGACTGACCAGCACCCATTGAAAGCCTGGAAATAATCTCTCGCTTCTGCCGGGGTGGCTCCATCTTGGTAGAACTTCGCAAGCGCGACGCGAACGTCACTACTCAAAGGGTTGAAGACGAAAGAGTACCCCAGCCTTTGGAATAATGCCAAATAAGCAGATTTTAGTAGGCACCCTTCGATTACGCCGTCGGGTACGAAGGTTGAACCGCTCACTTGCATAGGTTGAATATCTGATGGGATGAGCTTTGGATCTCTCAAAAATGGTGTGGCGACGAGATTTCTGTTTCCATCGAAAACACCGGCCTGCTGAAATCTTTGCTGAGCTCTCCTGTCAGAGAAGAATAACTCAACTTGTTCGCCTTGCGGGGTGGTAAGTTGCCAATTTCGGACTCGTCGAAGAAGTTCTTGCGGAGTGGTCATCGGAAGATTCAGCAGGTCGATCAGCAGCGGCTCAATCGTTCTTCCGAAATACCCATCGACGTCTTTGCGCTGAATGACTGTTTTGCGTGAGGCAGTGTGCAGAGCTGCATTCAACACGTGGCCGTTGGAGAGTTCTGCGTTCTCATCATCGCGGAGCGTGATTGGGCAAACGAACCTCTGTACTGCCTTGCCTGTGACTGCCGTATAGTTGGCGACAAACCACGCTAACTCTTGCGCATTGATGGCCATCACTATCTCCTGTGGACTAGAATGTGCGACAAATCGCATCTCTGGAATGGCGTCTCGCCAGGCTCTAAAGCAGAAAGCCACCGCCCTCGCAAGCCTGATCTGCTTGGGTCAGTCAATCACACGCCCGATGAAATCGATCATTTGCGCCGCTTCTGTGTTGGCGAAGCGATCGCGGATGTCAGTGCAGTCGCTGCTCGGAAACATGAACATGAAGTTATCGTCCGAATACAGTTCGAGCACCGAAGTGCTGTAATCGCTTTGAGCAGCCGCATCAAAAAGCGATTTTGACGCTGTGTGCACGCCGCCTGCCAATAAGTCTGCAAGTTGCAGGGAGGTCGAGGCTTTCGAGTCTGCCTCAACAATCTGTTTTAGTTGGAGCGGAAAGGAAATGCTGGCTACATCCGAGATGCGAAAGTCGGCGACATCGGTGTGCATCATGCTGACGATTGCATCATGATACTTTCGCATCGCGGGCGATGCGTCATGCGTCAATGTATATTCACCTCCGGAGCGAGATTCCAGCTGGCTCACTAAGCCGAATAGCAACGAGGATGCGACGTTGGTACTTGTATTTGGGCTTGATATCTCACGTCGAAATTCGGGGTGATTGTCCGCTACCGGTGTCAAAAGATCGCCAAGATGTTCGTTGCTTCTGAGCGTGCGTGCATGGCTACAGAGGGCGTCAATGTCAACCGACTCTTTGGTTGCAGATGCTCTGATATAGAGACGCATCAAGGATTCGAACTCCTGGGCGCCAAAAATCGTTGGCCCAGTTCGGCACAGAACGCTTGCCATCGCGTGGTTGAATCCGTCCTTATAAAAGTCAAATCCTCTCGCGCAAAAAGAGGGCTCGATGCAATCATCCAGGAACTTCAAGACGCAGAGGTACTGCTTGTCCGCTACAAACGAGATTCCACGATGAGTCTGAAGGCATTCTCGCTGTACTGCCAGCAGTGCCGACCAATTCTGCGAGCGCCTAGCGAGCGCCTGGTGCTTCAACTCGGGGGACTGCAAGCTAGGGAAGTATTGGGCTTTTAAGGCTTTCGCGTCGTCTTCGCTGATGAATAGTGCTGACAGCACAAGGAATCGTTGTTCCTTGTTCAGGAGGTCGCGTCCGGTGTAGCCCGATTCGTCAAGAAAGGCCTGCTGCATAGCTGCGCCTCGCCGTTGACCTGTATGGAAGTAATAGGGATTAGGCGGGAGGGCTTGAGTGTCGTTTGGGCAGAGCAAGGCCAGTTGCAAAAGTATCGGTCAGGCTTCGGCAATAATAGGCATAAATATGCTGAAGTTGGGTTGTTTGGCGGTGGCCTTAATGGGCTTGGTTCAGTTCGATTGTCGCGATCCGATTAACTGTTGAAATCGCATAGGGCTTTCATACTAAGCTCCCATCCGATAACTCGCTTCAGCATTCGTGCGGTGCCTTGGATAGTCACTGCCATGCAACTATCATCGCTACAGTGGCGATGCATTGGGGATTGTGGTCGTCTCTGGGTGAAATCGCCGAGCGGAATAATCTCCCAAACTACCCCGTCGTTTGGTTGAATGATTGCAGACCTGCACACACGTAAGGAATGACTGGTGAAAGACCCTATTCGCGATACGCCACTACGAGATCCGGGCCAGTCACTGAGGGAATCGCTTGATGATTTGCTGTTGGATGTTGCGTACCCATGGTTTATGACGGCAATTTTGGCTGCCGTGATCGCTGGGATGGAATGGTGGCGGTGGTGGTTCGTCTCCCCGCCAGTTCCAAAAACATTGACGTTCATCGCCGTCGTTATCGTTGGCATCGCGTCGTGGAAATGGCGCTCTGTCAAAGCTGAGGCGAGACTTATCAAAACCGGTCTCAAGGGAGAACGCTCAACAGGGCAGTTGTTGCAGAGCGAGTTGCTGCCCGTGGGCTACGAAGTCTTTCACGATTGTTGTTTCGATGGTTTCAATGTTGATCATGTGGCAATTGGTCCGGGCGGCGTTTTTGCTATCGAAACTAAAACTCGTTCCAAGCCGCTTGGTGACGCTCGCGTCACTTACGACGGTCAGCGGGTGCTAGTCAACGGGATGGAACCGGACCGAGACCCAGTAGTCCAGGCACGCGCGGGAGCATCGCGTATCCGAGACGTATTGACGGAATACGCCGGATTTGAAACGGAAGTGCGCGGCGTAGTCCTCTTTCCCGGGTGGTATGTTGAGTCGAAAGGCAAGGCTCAAACGTGGGTTCTGAACCCGAAGGCTTTCATCTCTTGGGCTCAGAAGGAACCTCAGCGGCTGACGCCAGAACAGGTCCGCGTGCTCGCATTCGGTTTGGCACGCTACATTCGAAGCACTTTGGATGCGTGAAGGGCGATCGCCAATTCAAGCGATGTATCGCTGGTCTGAAGGCTGCCGGTGTTTGTCTACGCAATCACTGGTGATGAATGAGCGTGGCGCAGTACAAGACTCACTGACTTGTATCGCTCAGCAGTCGCTGAGGTGACTGTCACGATGAGGCAGAAAACACCAGAGCAATGGCAGCCTGCTCATGGTTGGGCAGCATGTGTCGATAACGCTGAACCATTTCTTCCGTCTGGTGGCCGACCCAACTATTAATGATTCGCTGATCAATGCCAGCTGCGGCTGCATTGCTGCAGAATGAGTGGCGAAAAACGTGCCAACCTCTCAGCTTATTCCATTTGGTATCGCTTAGTGTTTGCTTAAAGTAGTCGTGCGCGGTATCGGCATCGAGCGGCTGGGGAGCGACCATTCGGTGTCCGCGCGTTGCCGACGCCTGATGCCAGAATGTCGAACCTGTCCCCGGGTGCGACGACACGAGACTCTTCATAGCGTCGCGGAGCGGTGGAGACATCGGAACGCGGCGAGTCGTTACTTTATCGTGCGATCTCTTCCGCTCGTGAATCGTGATGACGTTTTCTACAAAATCAATATCCGTCAGTTTCGAGCGAATCATCTCCGATCGTCTGGCGCCGGTGTGGGCCGCAAACATAAACATGGGGTGTACCGCCGGTTGCTTGCCAAAGGCCTTGACTCTTTCCAAGAGCTCGTTGATTTCGCGTGTCGATAGAAAGGCGCATTCCCAAAGTTCGGCAGCCTCGGCGACAGATGCATTGAGCACGCGTTTCTGAACTTCAGCAAACGTCATAAAAGGCAATTTCTCTTCGCCTTTCGGATACTTTAGCCCCCTCGAAGGAAACTCCTTTTCAATCAATTCGTGCTGGCGGCCCCAATTCCAGACGGTTCGTAGCGTGACGATGGCTTTCTTAATCGTCGTAGATTTGACTCGGTGGCCGTGAAGACCTTTGTCCTTTGATCGCTCTTGGATGTAGCCTTGGAGCTGCGAAAGCGTGAGTGACTGAATGAACAGAGTTTTTCCAAAATGCTTTTCAAGCTGCCTTTGGTGAATCTTCATCCCGGCAATTGTTGACTTCTCCAAGCTCCCTTCGGGAAGATTGGCCCAAAACCGCTCAAAGAGACAGGCGAGCGTTAGCCCACTAGCAGTCGGAGTCTGCGGCGGAACGGAAGCAGAGAAGGCAGTCGCATTACGGCGAACGTCTGCCAGTAAAAATCCGGCTAGGTCGCCATGCTCGGGTGCCTGCAACGTACCGAGCTGCAGGCGATGGAGATTATCCTCCAGGCGAGCCAACGCTGCTTGGGCTGTTTTTTCACTTTTGGTTTCGAGCGAACGAGCGTACTTAATGCCAGCGTAGCGAAAGACGATACGGTAAGCGCTTCCACGTTTTTCGAGCGATGCCATGACGCGATTTTCCTCGCGAGTTGCGAGAAGACCATCGACGCATCGCAATGCGAGAGCAACACTGTCCCCAGATTGTCCCCAGTGGTCGTTCGCACCACTGAGGACCACTTGCAGTTATTTGTTGCAAGTCGTTGGGACGAAAGAAGTACCGGAGGCCGGACTTGAACCGGCACGCCCTTGCGGGCACTGGATTTTGAGTCCAGCGCGTCTGCCAATTCCGCCACTCCGGCATGAGTTACCGACCGAAGTCGGCAGGCATTCCAATAACCTACGTCGATTTGGCCCGGCGTCAATTGCCTCAGGCTCAATTGCCGGCATCGACGCCGATTTTTGGGCTGAATTCCCGCGGAGCAGCCGGAAAAATCGGCGTCCGCCGTCAGCTGAGTGAAGCTTGCCCTACCACAAGTGCTCCACCCGCGCCGTCAGTCCGTTCAGCATGATCGTGTCCGACACGCCGCCGTAGTTGCTCGACTGCACCGCGTCGATGTAGTCGCTGGTCGTCACGGCGTTGAACCAGAACGACTGCGTGTACCCGGCGGCGAACCGCCAGCGGCCGCGGGGGCCGGTCCAGGCGACGCCGACTTCGTAGTCGAGCAGCGTCGTGATGCGTTGGTCGTTCCAGTTCGCCTGCACGAACGTCGAGTCGAGGTCGACGTTCGTCATCGAATAGGTCGAGCGAAAGCTGCCCGCCATCGGCGACAGGCTCGTGCGGCCGTAGAGTGACAAGCCACGGCTGCCGATGTTGCGACCGCCGTCGAGGGCCAGCTTCATACCGCCGCCGTCGAAGTCGACGTCTGATTGCGTATCGATCTGGCCCGACAAGAACTCGCCGGTTTGGCCGAAGGATTGTTCGAGTTTGCCGTAACGCAGGCCCAGGCCGCCGTTGATCCAGTAGCGCTCGCCTTGCCGCAGCCGCGTGCGGTACTCCAGATCGGCGAGTTGGAAGTCGAACTCGCTCCGAGCGGTCAGCCCGGTCGCCGACGCGCCGAGGTTGAGTCCCGGAAAGTGGACTAACGAATCGACGGAACCCGGAATGCCGTTAATCGTTGGCGGGCCGATTGAATTCGATGCATCGCTCTCGAAGTAAGTGTACGAAGCGGCGATGCTCGAGTGTTGGCTCATCGCCATGTCGCCGCCGATGCGGAAACCTGGGTTGTAGCCGATGTCGGTCTGAGCGATCTGACCCAGCGGCACGCCCGGAGTGCGAACCTGTTGGGCGTGAGCGACGTCGACGCCCGTTGGATTGAGGTACAGAAACTCGCCGAAGAACGAGAACAAGATCGGCGGCGGAGTTTCGACGACTTGCATCGCGACCGGTGCACACGGCGCGAACGGGACGCTGCACGCCCCATAGGGTTGAGCTGTGCCGCCAATGGCCGTTTGCCACGGCACGCCGCCCGCGACCGTCGGAGTTCCGCCGATCATCGGCCCGCCCGCCATCGCCGGGCCGACCAGTTGCGGCTGTTGCTGTACAATGATCGGCGGCGTCGTAGGGACGTCGCCGATCGCATCGAGATGGACGGCGCCGTCGGCTCCCATCATCACTTGCGCGGCCGCCTCGCCACCCATGCAGACGATGGCGGCGACCAGCGCAGCGAGCATCGGCGCCCGTCGGCGAAGCGTCACGCAAAGTTTTGAAGCGGCGGCGAATTTCATAGCAGCTCAGCGATCGGCTGGAGTAGCGCAGAGCGCAAAGTTCGGCCTCGTCGGACGAAGAGGCCGCGCGACTTTAATAGAAATCGCCAGATTTCGAGTCAATGCCAGCAAGAACCGCTAGCACCTCAAGTAGCCGCGGGTCAACGACCCGCCGGAGCGAAACAAAAGAAAGTTAACCGGCAAGGACGCCAAGAGCGCCAAGGAAAAGCGGGAAGTTTGAAACCGTCGACGGCCACAGGTGAGTGAATATGAGACAAGGAGCGCAGTCGCTGGCTAGGGCGTTACTTATCGATCTCTGCTTCTCATTTGCGTTCATTCGCGTTTATCGGTGGTTCCTGATTTCTTCCTTGGCGCTCTTGGCGGTTGCATTTGGTGTTTGGGGCCTTTGTTTCACCGCTCCGGCGGGTCGTTGACCCGCGGCTACTGCGATATGCTAAATCGCATGCCGCCGTCACCCGCCACCGATCTGCCTGCCCGCTTGCTCGCCGCTTGGCCGGCGGCCGCGTGGAGCGACGTCCACGTGCTCGTCGCCCTCTCCGGCGGGCCCGATAGCGTGGCCCTCCTCCGCGCGCTCCTTGCCGCGAAGCAGCAAGTCGGCGGCGCCGGGAAGCTCTTTGCCGGACATGTCGACCATTCTTTGCGCGGCGACCAATCGACCGCCGACGCCGAATGGCTGGCCGCCGAGTGCCGCCGACTCGGCGTGCCCCTCTTCATCGAAAAAGCGAACGTCGGCGAAGTTGCCGAAGTCCGCGGCGACGGCATGGAAGAGGCCGCGCGAACCACGCGCTACGCAATCCTCACCCGCATGGCGGAGACGCTCGGCGCCCGCTTTGTCGCCCTCGGTCATCACCGCGACGATCAGCTTGAAACGATTCTCTTCCGCTTGCTCCGCGGTTCAGGCCTCCGCGGGTTGGCCGGAATGCCCGCCACCCGGCCGCTTTCGCCGAGCGTCGTCGCCGTTCGCCCGCTGCTTGGCGTTGGCCGCAGCGAGATTGCCGACTACTTGGCCGCCATCGGCCAAGCGTCGCGGGAGGACGAAACGAATCAAGACGCGGAAGTCGCCGCCCGCAACGCCGTGCGGCATGAGCTGCTCCCTCCCATTCGCGGGCGTTTCGGTAAAAGCGCCGAGGCCGCGATCTTGCGCACCGCCGAGCAAGCCGCCGCCGCGCAATTGTTTATCGACGAGCAAGCCGCGGCGCTGCTAGCTGAATGCCAGATGGTTCACGAGCGGTCGGCTGCTGGCGATACCACCAGTGTCACGTTGCAGACGACACCGCTTGCCGAAGCGGCGCCGCTTCTCATCAGCGAAGTCCTCCGCCAAGCCTGGCGCACCGCTGCCTGGCCCGAGCAAGCAATGACCTACCATTGGTGGCGTCAACTTGCCCAGTTTGCTCAATCGCCGGAAAACGCGTCGCCTCTCAATCTCCCCGGCGACATCCGCGCCAGCCGCCCCGCGCCAGGAGTGCTATCACTGCGTCGCGGGACGTTGTCTTGACCGCCAGACGCCGCCGCATCTACTATCCGTAGCTCAGTTTGCGCAAATATCGCCGCCCGCTCCGCGCTCATGACGACGCGCGGTCGTGCAGCGCGTGACAAAACAGATCCATCGTGGCCAAAGCAAGGAAGCTGCCGCCATCGTTAGCCGCGTAGTCAACGTCTGTTGGTCGGTCTTCAAATTCGGCGTCGGGCTCGCGCTCGTCGGCGTCGTGTTGATCGGTCTCTACATGTACGTGCGGATGGATGATGAGATCCGCCGTCACGTCGAGGCGTTCATCGGCGAGCGCTATCCGCACCTCGACGTTAGCGTCGGCGGCGCGCGATTGATCGAAGGTCGCGGCATCGTCGTCTACGACGTCGAGTTCGTGCCGAAGGGCGACCGTCAACTTCGCGACGAACTACTCGTCGTCGACGAACTCCTCATCGTCTGCGACGTCGAAATCACGACGCTCATGCGCGGCACGCCGCCGATACAGCGCGTTGAAGTGAAGAATCCGCGGATGTCGCTCTTCCGCACCAAAGAGGGCGTTTGGAACTTCGATCAACTCATTCCGCACCATCCCAGCGGGATGCCGATTCCCCCGGTCTCTATTCGCGGCGCCGAGGCGACGCTCGCCAACGACGCCGCACCCGACAGCCAGCCGATTGTGTTGCGCGACATCGACTTGACGGTGACTCCCACGGCGCAGCCCCCGGCCACGGGCGGTTGGCCGTCGCTCAAAATCGAAGCGACTGGCGGCGGACCGCAACTCAAGCAGTTCGAACTGCGCGGCACGGTCGATGGACCCCAGCAAGCCGTCGCGGCGACGGCGACGCTCAAGGGGATTCAGGTGGACGAGCAACTCGTCGCGTGGATCCGCCCTGCCCTTCCTCCAGCCGTCGCCGGGACGCGCGTCGCCGCCCAAGTTGACGGCACCCTGAGCGTCGCCTGGCAGCGCTCGAGCGGCGCGCTGCCGACGGGTAACGTCGCTTTGCAAGTTCGCGGCGGTCGCGTCGAAGACCCGCGTCTCGCTCGCCCGATCACCGAGCTCTCCGCACGAATCCAACTCGATCCGCAGGGCCTCAAAGTCGAAGATCTTCGCGCCAAGTGGGGCTCGTCAATCCTGGCCGTGGCGCTCAACCGCCGCGGCTGGGCGCCGAACGCGGGCGTCGCGCTCACTGCCCGGCTCGACAACGTGCCGCTTGATGCGGAACTTCGTCGTACGTTGGCGGCAGCCGCCGATCCGCAGTATGGCCCGCCGATGAAGATTGCCGGCGTCTTGGGCGAGGAGTGGGACAACTACTCGCCGCACGGTGTCGTCGACGGCGCGCTCACTGCCCGCTTCGACGGCACGAAGTGGTCGCCCGCCGCGACGCTTAACGGGCGCGAGTTGTCGTTCGAATCAGAAAAGTTCGCCTACCGTCTCAACGGCGGCGCCGGCACGATCTCGTTCAAACCTCGCGACGACCAGCGCGGCGCGCCCGCGCTCCTCGACGTCAACCTATTCGGACTGACGACCGGCGGGCAGCGCGTCAACATCGTCGCTCAGGTGACTGATCCCAAACCGGGCGCCGCTGGTTGGGCCAAGATCTCCGGGCAAGACCTCGAAGTCGACGACCGCGTCATCGCCGCCCTCGATCAGCGTATTGCCGAAGAGACTGACGGAACCGCTCGCAACGTGATCGCCTCGATTCACCCTGCGGGAAAATTCAATCTCGACTATTGGCAGATTCAGCGGCCGAACCCCGGCGACAAACCGCAGGTCTCGATGCAGATTAGCGTCACCGACGGCCGCGTGAACTATGACGCTTTCCCCTACCCGCTGCAGAAGATCCAAGGCGTCATCTCCGCTCAAGACGATCAGTTCACCTTCACGAATTTCCAGTCAGGCGGCCGGCAGACGATCAACGCTCGCGGTCAACTGATGCCGGTCCAACCGGGCGGCCCCCACGAACTCTGGCTCCACTTCGAAGGCCAACAGGTTCCGCTCGACCTCAGCCTGTTCGAAGCGCTTCCCGAACCAGTCCGCAACGGTTGGAAAATGCTTCAGCCGAACGGCTCGATCAACGTCACCGCCGACGTGCGCCATCGCATGGGCCAAGGGGCGCCGACGTTTAGCATCGTCGTCGAGCCGCAAGCCAATTCGACGCTGCGCCCGCAATTCTTCCAGTACTACATGGAAGACGTGAAGGGAACGATTTCGTACTACGACGGCACCGTGACGATCGACAACCTCACCGCACGCCATCAGGATGGCGTGACGCTCGGCACCAAGGGGCGTGGAACGTTCACGACCGACCGCGGGTGGGAGTTCATCCTAAGCGGCCTGTGGGCCGACGGCATCAAGGTCCGCCCTGCGCTGATGACCGCGATGCCCGAGAAGCTCCGTCGGCTCATCGATTCGCTCCGCCCCAGCGGCGGCACGTTCGCCCTCCACGGCAGCGAACTAGCCTTCCGCCAGGCCGCCTCTGCGATCTCGCCGCTCGAAACGACGTGGGATCTCAATCTCGAATGCCACCAGACCGATCTCCACTGCGGCATCGACGTCGAGAGCGCTTCAGGCTCGATCCACCTCCGGGGACGCTCGAACCAACAGCAGAGCTTCAGCGAAGGCGAACTCGATCTGGAAAACGTCAACTACCAAGGCATTCAGCTCACTAACGTGAAAGGCCCGATGTGGGTCGATGAAAGTCGCGCCCTCTTCGGCAAATGGGCGACCGAGCAAACCGGCCAACCCGAACGCCGCGTCTCTGGCAACGTCTACGGCGGTACGATGGTCAGCAACGCCTGGGTTCGCTTCGCGCATGCACCGCAGTACAGCGCGGAAGTCGCCATCGCCGGCGCCGACTTGAACCGCATGATGGTCGAACGCTTTGGCGCACGGCAGTCGTTCTCGGGCAAGATCGACGGCAACGTCGCCATCGCCGGCGAAGGCCCGTCGCTGGCCCGCCTGACCGGCGAGGGAAAAGTCCACATCCGCGAAGCGAACATCTACGAGCTGCCGATCTTGGTCAGCCTGCTAAAGATCCTTCGCCATGGCGCCCCCGACAGCACCGCGTTCAACCAAAGCGACATCGAGTTCCGCATCCAGGGCCCCCACATCACGCTCAGCCGCATCGACTTCCTCGGCGACGTCGTCGACCTCTATGGCTACGGCGAGACCGGCTTCGACGAACACGTCAAACTCCTGTTCCGCGCCGAACTCGGCCCGCGCGAGTACGCCCTCCCCATGGTCAAGCACATCGTCGGCCAAACGACCAGCAACCTGATGCAACTCTACGTCGACGGCACGCTCACCGATCCCAAAGTCACCACCGAAGCCTTCCCCGGCTTCAACCAAATGATCCAGCAGATTCGCACCGACTTTGAAAACGGCAACGGCGCGGCGCCCAGGCAGGCGACGCGAACCGACCCATTCGGCAGGCCGATTGGGAAGTAATCGAAGAAGTGGTGAGTAGCTCCCCGCATTCCTGAACCCTGAACCCCGAACCCCGAGCCCTGACCCCTCAAAAAAAGCCTATCCTTTAACGCCCCCCACAGCCCCGATCCTCAATCCCTCACCGGAGGCGCAGATCATGAACGTCAGCGCAACCACAGGAGCCTTCGCCAGCGCGGCGGGCGCCCCCCTCTCGCAACTCGCGGGAGCGGAGACGGAACGAGCCTCGAAAGATGCGGCGGTGCAGCAGCGCCAAGCCAAGTCGGACGCCAAATCCGAAGCCGCCGCCGGCATCGGCGAGACGGAGCAAGATCAAGGAACATCTGAACGCGACGCCGACGGCCGCCGCTTGTGGGAACTCCCCTCCGAAGCCGGCCGTCCCGGCGCGGAGCCGGCGCCGCCGATCGAACACCATCAAGTCAAAGACCCCACCGGCATCGCCGGCAACTCGCTAGATCTCACCGGCTGATCTCTTCATTTCCCCTCCCTGGGAGGGAGGGGCTAGGGGAGGGATTCCCGACGCAACCACACCGCAGCCGCCAAGCATCCCACCACGCCAACTACAATTCCCCAACCAACCCGATAGAATAACCCGGCCGCAAGCAATATCTTCCCCACTGCCCACTGCCCACTGCCCACTGCTCACTCCCACTGCCCACGCAGCCATCTGACTCAGCTCCCCATGCAGTTCACCAAAATGCACGGCGCCGGCAACGACTACATCTATGTCGATTGCTTCCGCCAGCCGACGCCCGCCGACCCCGCCGCGCTCGCCCGCGCCGTTTCCGACCGTCACTTCGGCGTCGGCGCTGATGGTCTCATCCTCATCTGCCCCGTCGACGGCGCCGATGCAGAGATGCGAATGTTCAACGCCGACGGCTCATACTCGGAAATGTGCGGTAACGGCATCCGCTGCGTCGCGAAGTTCGTCCACGACCACGGCATCGCCGTCCGCGACCAACTCCGCATCACCTCCGCCGGCAAGCCGTTCGTCCTCGATCTCGAAACCCGTAGTGGCAAGGTCGAACGCGTTCGCGTCGACATGGGCGAGCCAATCCTCACCGCCCGCGACATTCCGACGACGCTCGCCGGCGATCCGCCGATCGACGCCCCGTTTGAAATCGCCGGCCGCACGCTCGCCGTCACCTGCGTCTCGATGGGCAACCCCCACTGCGTCACCTACGTCGAAAGCGCGACCGACGAACTCGTCCTCGGCGTCGGCCCGCAAATCGAAACCGATCCCCGTTTCCCCCGCCGCACAAACGTCGAGTTCATCGAAGTTCTCAATCGCGAAACGGTTCGCCAGCGCACCTGGGAGCGCGGCTCGGGCGAAACGCTCGCCTGCGGCACTGGCGCCTGCGCCGTCTGCGTTGCCGGTGTCCTCACCGGCCGCACCGAACGCCGCATCACGTCAAAGCTTCTCGGCGGCGATTTGCAACTCGAGTGGGACGAAGCCACGAACCACGTTTACATGACCGGCCCCGCCGCCGAAATTTTTACAGGCGACTGGCCCGCGTAAGAATCATCACTGCCCACTGCCCACTGCCCACTGCCCACTGCCCACTGCCCACTGCCCACTGCCCACTGCCCACTTAAGATCGGCTCCAAGGATGGACCCCTCCCCCAAACCACTCGATCGCACCCCGCTCTGGATGCGTGCCGCCGGCCTCTTCGCCGCCGGCGGCGTTCGCGCCTGGATGAGCACCCTCGAGTATCAAGCCCTTTTCTACGACAAGAACGTCGATCCCATCCATGGCGTCGGCGGCCAGCGGATCTACGTCTTCTGGCACGAATACATCCTCATCCCGCTCTATATGCGCGGCCACTGCAACCTCACGATGCTGCTGAGCAAGCATCGCGACGCCGACATCCTCTATCGGGTGGCGCATCATCTCGGTTTCGAGTGCGTCCGCGGCTCGACGCATGGCGGCGCTGCCGAAGCACTGCTCGAACTTTCGCGCCGCGGTCAGCACATGCACCTCGCGATCACCCCCGACGGCCCGCGCGGCCCGCGGCGCAAGCTCGCCCAAGGTCCGATCTATCTCGCTTCCAAGCTCGGCCTGCCGATCGTCCCGTTCGGCATGGGACTCGATCGCCCGTGGCGTGCGAAAAGCTGGGACCGCTTCGCCGTCCCGCGCCCCGGCTCCCGCGCCCGCGCCGTCGTCGGACCAGAGATTTACATTCCGCCGGGGCTGAGTCGTCCCGAACTCGAAGAACGCCGCCTCGGCGTCGAGACGCTGCTCACGCAACTTTGCGACGAGGCCGAAGATTGGGCCACCACCGGCGAACGCCGCAAAGGCGCCGTCGCCGTGGTCCGCCAAGGCATCGATCCACAGATCGCAGCCCAGCGCCGCAACGAGTCCAGCAAGCAGCCCACTTCAGCAGAGCAACCGGCGCCGCCCACGCTCAAAGTAACTCCCGACGACGCCCGCGCCGCCGGCTAGGATGCCTCACCCTAGCCCTGGGCTCCGCCCGGGGGTCGGCCTCCATCTCGCGAAACGTTGCCGCACGTCGCACCACCCCCGGGCGAAGCCCGGGGCTAAAAGCGACGCGGACTTAAGCAAGCCTCTACCCCAAGAACTCCACCGCCCCGGTCTTGATGTCATACATTGACCCGACGATCTTGATCTTGCCGGCCTGTTCCAAGTCGTGCAGGATCTCGCTCTGCGCCCGAATCTGAGCGACTTCGCGCAGCACGTTCGTCCGCGCGACCGCATCGACGAACGCCGGATTCTTGCCCGTCCGCTCGCCAGTGAATTCAGTCTTCGCGACGGCCGGCTTGATCCGTCCGAGCAACCCGGTGAGGTAACCAAGCTCCACGTCGTCGATCGCGCCCGCAACGGCGCCGCACGAGGTGTGCCCCATTACCAGTACGAGCTTTGCTCCTACGACAGCGCAGGAAAATTCCATGCTGCCGATGATGTCGTCATTGACCACGTTCCCCGCGATCCGCGCATTGAACGTATCGCCAATCCCCATGTCCAAAATAATCTCGGCCGGCGCCCGCGAGTCGATGCAGCTCAATAGCACCGCCGCCGGAAACTGCCCCGTCGAGCTGGAGATCTGCTCACGCAAGAAGTTTCGTTCCTGCCGCTCGCCCGTGCGGAACCGCATGTTCCCCGCCTTCACCAAGACGATGACGTCGTCAGGCGTCATCTTGTCGCGCTGCTCCCGGGTGAGCGCGTCGTAGGCCATCGCCGGTGTAGCGGTGGCGCCCATGGTCCCGGCCGCAGCGGCGACGCCGCAGCAACCGAGAAAACCACGCCGATTCCCGTTGAACAAAGAATCACGCCCCATCGTGCGACCCCTGGAAAGACGAATTGCGGTGAAAGTGGACTATGCTCAGCGGAAACATAGCACATTGCCGAGATCGCTAATGTTTTGCCGGAAGTCGTCCGCCAGCAAGCGTGATTCATCCGCACGACCCGCGTATCCGGCCCGTCACGTAGCGCTCATCTGAACGACGTTCAGCGCTCCAAGCCGCAACGCCCATTTAGCCCCGCCCGCTCGCGGCAGGCGGAACTCACCGCAATGCCCGCTCCCACACGGTCGCCCGGCGCGGTATGCGGCGCTCAATGCGCAATGCCTCGGCCAGCTCTCGCCTCACGTGAGCCCAACGGTCATAGGCGTAAAATAGCGGTAGCGATCCTGCAAGCGCCGCGATGCCCACGAATGCCAGGAAATCGCCAAGCATTGAAGACGCAGCCACTGTCGAGGCGACCGCCCCGCCAACGAGTAACATCGAGCCCGCAAGCATTAGCGCCAGCCCCAGCCACTTGGCGAGTTCGTTCATCGTCATGCCTGCCGCTGGCTTCGCGTCAGCCGGCACAACGCTTCGCGATGGTGTTTTGCCGGCAATTGTGGATGCCGGGATGGAAACACTCGCCGCGCCTTGAGCTTCGCCTCGCCGACGAAACCACACCAAGCTCCCGCAACAAGGACACGGCGCGTCCCGCGTCAGCGACGGCTCAATCCGAAAGCGGCTCCCGCATACCTCGCAGTGACCTGGATCCCCTTCGGGCGTTCTGGAAGAAGGAAGCATCAGAAATTCTCGCCGCGCGGCTGTGAGGAAAGTCGGCTTGCAATGATGCCGCCGATTGTATGCTGTCGCGATCGTCCACACGATCTTCGCACGTCAAGCAACGAAATTGGCCGCGTCAAAAAACAAAAACTTCGTTGCTGAAATCGGCCACTCACTTTGTTAGGTTGCAGGTTCGTTGTAACGCCATCCCGGACGGCGTCAATTGGTGGCCAATCGTGCCACTGCTGGCTCGCCCAGCAGTGCGCCCCGTGTGCCCGCGTCACACTGTTAGACAAGCCAGCAGTGGCACTGGGCGCCCGGGCCCGGGGAACTGCCAAAACCGTTCACCGAGGCGACATATAGGCCGCAAACAGCCGCATCGTAACATCAACGGTGAAGTAGACTTACAGCGGCGTTTTGCCTAAATTGCCAGCTCGTGTCGCGAAAAATCGACTTTGCGACACAATGCGACACGCGACACGACATCAAGCGACACGACACCCAGAATCCTCCGCCATGGCGAATCCCGACTCCAGTTCTACTCCCGACGCGACCGCCGCCGAAAACGAAGCTCCCGATCGCTGGCGCGAGGTCCGCTTTCGCCACTCCCCCTCGTTCGTCGACGTGCTGCGTGAGGCCCGCTGTTCGCTGCTCGTCTCGACCTACCAGGCGGGCAAGCTCCTGTCGATCGGCCTCGCCGACGGCAAGCTCCACTTCTCGTTCCACAACTTCGACCAGGCGATGGGCGTCGCCGTCTCGCCGCAGCAGGTCGCGGTCGGGGCCAAGGGACAAATCTGGTTCCTGCGAAACAACGCGCAGCTCGCCCCCAGCATTGAGCCGGCCGGCCGCTACGATGGCTGCTACCTCGCCCGCACCGCTCACGTCACCGGCGGCATCCACTGCCACGAGATGGCCTGGGGCGGCGATCGCGGCGACGAGTTGTGGGTCGTCAACACGCTCTTCTCTTGCCTATCGACGCTCCACGACGACTTCAGCTTCGTTCCCCGCTGGCGGCCGTCGTTCATCACGAACCTCGCCGGGGAAGATCGCTGCCACATGAACGGCCTCGCGATGGATCGCGGCCGGCCCCGCTTCGTCTCGATGATGTCGCAGACGGACACCGCCGCCGGCTGGCGACCGACGAAAAGCACGAGCGGCGTGATCCTCGATGTCGTCAGCGGCCAGCCCGTGACGCATGGCCTCGCGATGCCCCACTCGCCCCGCTGGTACGGCGAGCGGCTGTGGGTGCTCAACTCCGGCTTCGGCACGCTGGAAGTCGTCGACCCCGCGAGCGGTCGTCGCGATGCGGTCGCCGGCATGCCCGGCTACACCCGCGGGCTAGGCTTCAGCGGCCCGTTCGCGTTCATCGGTCTCTCGAAAATCCGCGAGACGGCCGTCTTCGGCGGCGTGCCAATCGCCGAGCATCGCCACGAACTCAAGTGCGGCGTCGGCGTCGTCGACCTCCGCACCGGCAAGCCGGTCGCTTCGCTCGAGTTCGAATCCGGCGTCGAAGAAATTTTCGACGTCCAAGTGCTCGAGAACACCGTCTGCGCCTCGCTCTGCGGCCCGCGGCCTGATCAAGATGGCGCTCAAGATATTTGGCTCGTGCCGCGCCCCGATCAGGTCGAACAGCTCGCCGCAACTTCCACCGTCGGCGGTCGCCCCGCAGCGAGCGGTAATCGCGGCCCCGCATTTCCGACGTCCGAGGCTCACGCCTTCGGCGGCAGCGACGTTACGCTCAGCGACGCCCAGTTCCAAATGGTGCTCAATCAGGCCCTCCGCCTGCAGCGGGAACGCCGCATCGGCGAGGCGATCGAGCTCTTCCAACGCGCCACGGCGGCCCGGCCGCAATCGGCGGAAGCCTGGAACCATCTCGGCAACGCCCTGCAAGACGCCGGTCAGCAAGAGCAAGCCCTCGACTGCTACCGCCTGGCGGCCGAAGCGAACCCGACCTTCGGCCCTGCCCTGCAAAATTTTGGTTACCTCCTCGTCGCGCAAGGTCGCGTCGACGAAGGTCGCCAACGCCTCGAAGAAGCCCAGCGCGTTCAGCCGGCGCCGGTGAACCACGTCCTCATCGCAACGGCGCTGCCGGTCGTTTACGAATCAATCGAAGACGTTCGCCATCGCCGCGAGAGTCTGCTCGCGCGCGTCCAACAGGTCGTCAATGACGGCGTCACGATCGACACCACCGCGACTCTCGTCCCGACAAACTTCTTCGCCGCTTACCAAGGCGAGAACGATCGCGACCTCCACGCCAACCTCGGCCGCATCTACCGCGGCGTCGATCTCACGCGAGGGCGACCGGTCGACAAGTCGCGTCCCCGCCCGCGGATCGGTTTCCTTTCCGCCTACTTCCGCGACCACACGATCGGCCGGCTCAACATCGGCCGCATTGAGCGTCTCAATCGCGACAAGTTCGAAACGGTCGTCCTCTCCGTTGGCCGGCATCAAGACGCGCTCGCCGATCGCTTCCGCCAGGTGGCCGACAAATACGTCGAAATCAACCGCGACGTCGCTGCGGCTCGCCAGTTAATCGCCGACCAAGAGCTCGATCTGCTGTTCTTCGCCGATGTCGGCATGGACGCCCTCAGCTACACGCTCGCCTTCTCGCGAATGGCGCCCGTGCAGGCCGTCACGTGGGGCCACCCCGTGACGACCGGCAGCTCGACAATGGACCTGTTTTTGTCGGGCAAAGAACTCGACGGCCCCAGCGGCGAAGGGCACTACACCGAACGCTTGGTTCGCTTGCCCAACCTCGCCACCTACTACTACCGACCGCAGTTGGCGACGCCTGCGAAGAGTCGCGCTGATCTTGGCCTCTCGCCCGATGCGAATCTCTACATCTGCCCGCAAACGCTCTTCAAGTTCCATCCGGCGTTCGACGAACAGCTTGCCGGCATCTTGCGGCGCGATCCGCACGGCGAGTTGGCGCTCATCGAAGGCCGCACGGCCAACTGGACGCGGCTGCTGCGCGAGCGCTTCGCCCGCAGCATGCCCGACGTGGTCGATCGCATCAAGTTCTTGCCGGCGCTGCCTAACGAAGACTTTTTGCAACTGCTCGCCCTTGCCGACGTGATGCTCGATCCGCCGCAGTTCGGCGGCGGCAACACCAGCTACGAAGCGTTCGCCGTCGGCACGCCGATCGTCACTTGGCCCGGCGAACTCATGCGCAGCCGCATCACGCACGCCCTTTACGCGAAGATGGGAATCAGCTCGCTAACTGTCGACTCAGGCGAGGCATATATTGCTCGCGCGCTGGAACTCGGCACGAACGCCGCGCTCCGGCAAGCGATCCGCGCCGAGATTCTCGCCAAGTGCGGCGTGCTCTACGAGGACGACGCCGAAGTCCGCGACTTCGAGCACTTCCTCCTCACGGCGACAGGGCGATGAACGTGAACGCCGCGCCGACGGAACGGCCTCCCCGCAGCGCTCGCATCGACGGGCTGCTGGCGATCAGCGGCGCCGTCGCGCTAGCGACAACGATCGGCCTCACGCGACTCGCGGCGACGGACGTTGCCGATGCGCTCACCCGCAACACGGTGCGACTCTCTCTGGCATGGTACGCCGCAGCGCTCTTCATGATGATGCGGATGCAACGCGACGATTGGGCCATCCGCACGCGCTTGGGCCAAGTCGCCCGCTGGTGCTGGACCTGGGGCGTCGTCGTCTTCCTCGTCCATCTGGCGATGGCGTTTCACTACTTCCACGGCTGGTCGCACGCCCATGCGTTCGAAACGACCCGTCAGGCGAGCGGCGTCGGCGAGGGGGTATTTGTCTCCTACTTCTTCACGCTCTGGTGGACCTTCGACGCGGCGGTATGGTGGGCGGCCCCCCGCTGGTATGCTGACAGGCCCGCGTGGATCGGTCGCACGCTCCACCTGTTTATGTTGTTCATTGTGTTCAACGGCATGGTCGTCTTCGAATCGGGACCGATTCGCTGGGCCGGCGTCGTGCTGTTCATCGCCCTCCCCGCCGCGTGGCTGCTGAGCCGACGCCCCCGCCTGGATCACGCCGTATGACCGCCTCGAACGCCGAACCGTCGGCTCTCGCCTCACCCTCACGCTCCGGCCTCGTCGCGTGGACGCCGTTCTACTACGGCTGGGTGAACGTCTTCGCCGCCGCGCTGATGATGCTCGCGACGTTGCCCGGCCGCACGCAGGGGCTCGGCCTCATCACCGAACCGCTGCTGGCCGATCTCAAGCTCGATCGCACGACGTTCGCTCAGATCAATCTGTGGGCGACGCTCATCGGGGCCCTCTTTTGTTTGCCTGTGGGACGCTGGCTCGATCGCAGCGGGGCACGGCTGGTGCTCGTCGTCCTCGTGTTCGGCCTCGGCGCCGTCGTCCTCGGTATCAGCCGCGTTGAAACGACTCTCATGCTTTTCCTACTGATCACCGCAACCCGCGCCATCGGCCAGAGCGCCCTCTCCGTGGCGAGCATTGCGCTCGTCGGCAAATGGTTCCAGCGCCGCATTAGCATCGCGATGGGCGTTTATGCACTGCTCGTCGGCTTCATGTTCGTCGTGGCGTTCGGACTCGTCGGCTATGCCGTGCAAGCTCAAGGCTGGCGAACCGCCTGGGGAGAAATCGGCATCGTCCTGCTGGCGGGGTTCGCCCCGGCGGCATGGTTGCTCGTTCGCAGCACGCCCGAAAGCGTCGGCGTGAAACCTGATGATGCGAACGCGGTCGAAGCCACGCCCATGGGCCTGACCCTCTCCGAATCACTGCGAACGCCCGCCTTCTGGGTCTTCGCACTGGCCACGTCGATCTACGGACTGGTTTACTCAGGCTTTGGACTGTTCAACCAATCGATCGTCGAGCAGCTCGGCTTCACCGCGGAGGATTATCACAAGACGCTGATCATTGCCACGTTCGTCGGACTCGCCACGCAACTGGTCGGCGGTTGGCTCGGCTGGAAGTGGTCGCTCCGCGGGTTGATGATGCTGGCGATGGGCCTCTACGGCGCGTCGCTGTTGTGGCTTCCCTCGGTCACGGGGCGTTCGGAACTCTTTTCGAACGCCGTGCTGATGGGCGCCGCCGGCGGCATGGTAACGGTCGTCTTCTTCGCCATTTGGCCTGAGCTCTTCGGCCGCCGCCACCTCGGCCTCATCCAAGGCGCTGCGCAGCTGCTCACCGTGCTCGCCTCCGCGGTAGGTCCGCTGCTGTTCGCCGAGTGCTTCGCCCGCACTGCCTCTTACAACGCGATGTTCTACGCGTTGGCCCCGGCGGTGCTGATTCTCGGCCTCGCCGCGTGGTTCGTTCCCCGACCTTCGCTCGCTGCAGCAGGAACATAAAAGCCACCGGCTCCGCCGGTGGACGTAGTACGCCAGACGCAATTTCAAACTAGCAGCGTCCAACGGCAAAGCTGGTGGCTTTTGTTGGCCATGGGGTGCGCAGTACACGCTACCCAAGCGCCGGATCGCTCAGTCCCCACTCCCCCGTCTCGACTCGCCCCGCAAACCGCCGTTCAAATGGCCTGCCGCCGTCGACGAACACCGAAAGATCGTACCAGCGATCACTCGCCACCAGATCGATCGGAATGACAAACGATTCGCCCGCTTGCAGCACGCGTTCGATTGGCGTCGCTCCATACGCATTGTCGATGATTGACACGATCTCTGGACTGCGCGAGACGTTACGAACCTTAAGTTCAACGGATCCGGCGGCACGTTTCGAACCAGAAGAAGAGGCTGGTTCGACCAGCGTCACTTCCACCGGCGATGCCACTCCCTCGCCACGGTAGCGACGATAGAACCCGTTGGGGCCGTAGACTTCCACGTCGTAACGGTCGTGTGGAAACTCATTGATCGCCCAAGCATCCGCAAGCTCGTCGCCAGCCTTCACGGCGTAGTTCCGCACCCGCAAGTCATCGCCATGCCGGCTGTAGGCGATGAACGGCGCGCCGGCCGAACGACTGCCGAAGCGTTCGTTTCCAGCCGCGAAGCTAATACTCAGTTCCCCCGTCTGCGGATCAACGGCGCCGTTGACGGCGAGTTCATACGGCAGAGGCGCCGCCGGCCGCTGTCCTGCTTCTTGCCGCGGCATCACGTCACTGCTGTTCGGCTCCTTCCGCATCGCCGCGATCTCATCGGCCGACAACGCGTGGAAGTCTGCCGGCGGCGCCTTGAACTGCGCCTGATGAATCCCTTCCAAGAACGCATCACGGTGGGGGTACGGCAGTTCGACCGCGCCCGTCGGCGGCTCCGGTTTGAATGCCGACGTGAGATCGCCGCACACAGTCCGCCGCCACTCGCTGATGTTCGTTTCCTTGATCGGCTTCCCCGTGCGGTGCTCCAGCAGCTGTTCTAGGAACTGGAGCACTGAAGTGTGATCAAAAACCTCCGAGCAAACCGCCCCGCCCCGGCTCCACGGCGACGCGATGACCATCGGTACGCGGTAGCCAAGCCCAATGGGACTATCGCGGCAATCATCCGGACCCTTCCGCTTCGACTCCTGCTCGCGGGTGACGTATTCAACGGCCGCATCGATCCCGTCGGAAACCTTGCCCGCGTCCGCCGCCCCAGGCTTTGGCGGCACGAAAGGCGGCACATGATCGAAGTAGCCGTCGTTCTCGTCGTACGTGAGGACGAACACGGTCTTCTTCCACACCTCGGGCCGCCGCGTAAGAATCTCCAGCACCTCGGCCAGATACCACGCCCCGTACCACGGCGAGCCGGGGTGGTCGGAGAATCGCTCCGGCGCCACCAGCCACGAGACGGCCGGCAGCGTGTCGTTATCCACGTCACGCCGGAACTGATGGAGCACATCCCCCTTGGGGACTTCCATCGTCCGCGGCGTCCCTTGATCGTCGTACGCCATCTCGACGACCGAGTGGTAGCCCGGATCGCCGCTATTCGTGGTGAATGCCCGCTCGTGGATGCGTTGCTGCTCTGGCGGCAGCTTCTTGAAGTTCGCCGCACTCCACTTCTTGATCTCCGCATTCACGGTGATCAGTTCGCCCCGTGCGGCGCCGAGGCGGACGCCCTCCTCCAGGCTGATTGTCTTCGCCGCGCGCTTTTTCTCCAACTGGGCGATTTCTTCCCGCAGGCCTTTCGCGTGGGCTTTCAGGTAGCGGTTGTGAGCCGGCGAGAACCTCACGCCGTAACGCGTGAACCACTCGATTGGGTTGTCGGTAAAGTTGGCGAGCCACGCTTCCGCTTCGCCATACAGGCCGGTCGAGACGCTAGTCTCGTTCTGATAGATCTTCCAGGGCACTCCCGCCGCTTCGAGCCGCTCGGGGTACGTCTTCCAGCTAGCCTCACGATCGTAGTTGACGTCGGAGTTCTGTACACAGGCCCACGAGTCGGGCGACGGTTGCTCGCGGATTGTGCCGGTCCATAGGTGGAGCCGGTTCGGCGTCGTTCCGGTCAGCGACGAGCAGAAGTTCTGATCGCACACCGTAAAGGCGTCGGCCAGGGCGTAGTAAAACGGGATGTCATCCCGATCGTAGTATCCCATCGTCAACGGCATGTCGCGGAACTCTTCGTGCCCCGATGCCTTTGCTTGCAACCACTGGTTACACTGGCCGCCGTTGCGCGCGTCGACCTGATCGGTCCAGCTATGGGGCAGCGAACCCATCCAAGTGGCGTTTGTCTCTTTGATGTTCAGCCGAAACGGCACGTAGCTGGCGCCGGCATTGTTCGTCTGCACCCACACCGGGTTGCCGTTCGCTAGCGTCAGCGCCCGCGGGTCGTTGTAGCCGCGCACGCCGCGGAGCGTGCCGAATGCGTGGTCGAACGAGCGGTTCTCCTGCATCAGGATCACTACATGCTCGGCGTCGAGGTAGGTGCTCCCTGGCTCCGGCGCGATCGCCAGCGCCTTCTCGATCGACCCATGCAGCGCCGCCCACATGCCGGCGCCAGACAGGAAGGCCGCCTTCTTGAAGAACTCTCGTCGCGTATCCATCAGCTAGGGTTCTCGAATCAGTTCGCTTGGTGATGCTAGCGAGGCCGGCCGCCGTCGCCCCATCTATTATGATTGCTCGGCCGCACCGTCTGAAGTAGGGCGATGTGCGCAATTTGGGCGGCATTCTCAGTTCGCCTCTCGCGGCCTGCATGCGTCTGTCAGCGTAATATCCGTTCATGAAGGCTTGTCGAGCAATGCCCGCGGCATTTCGCGCTTGGCCGTTCACCCCCCTAACGCTAAGCTACCCCCGCGCCGCCTGAGAGGTCGACTTCACATGTTGCGCAAATTGCAGGTACGAATGTCGCGTCATGACGACGCGGCGAGGCACGGAGGCCGTCGTTGAGATGAAGTATTTTGCGCAGGCGCTGAGAGATGCATCGCGACACAAAACGGTGCTGGCCGCGGCAATCGCATGCTCGCTGGCCGTGGCGGTGTTGTGGAGCCTGAACATCGCGGCCCTCTTTCCGATCATTCAGACGACGCTCAACGGCGAGTCGCTCCAATCGTGGAATCAGGAGCGGATCGATCGCGCCGAGACCGATCTTGCGACGCACGAAGCTGACCTCGCCGACATCGAAAAGCAGCTTCTAGCGGCGAATCCTGGTCAGCGGCAAACGCTCGAAATTGAGCGCAGCAAAACGAATGCGCTCATCACGCGCGACAGGCTCACGGCCGAGTGGGCCGGCCGCATCCAGCCAATTTTTGAGCGCTGGATGCCTTCCACGCCGTTCGCAACAGTCGTGCTCGTTGTCTGCGTCATCGTGGCCGCCACGGCCGTAAAACAGCTGCTGGCCGTGATGAACCAGATGCTCGTGGCGTACGTTTCCCAGAGCATCGCCCGCGACGTGCGGAGCCGCGTCTTCAACAAAGCGCTCGCGCTCGATCGACCGCAATTCAACAAGCAAGGCGTCAGCGGCTTCACCGCCCACATCACGCATACGACCGACATGTTGGCGCAGGGGATCACCGCCTTCTACGGCGGCGCCGTCACCGAGCCGTTGCGGATCATCACCTGCCTCATCCTCGCCGCGTTTATTTCGTGGCGGCTGACGCTGGCCTCGCTGATCTTCGCGCCCCTCGCGGCGTTCCTGATGCTGCACCTCAATCGCCGCATCCGCTCGCTCTCGTACCGCGTGCTCGATCGCTCGCTCGGCTTCCACCACATCATGATCGAGGTCTTCAACGCCCTCAACACGGTACAGGCCTACTCGATGGAAGACTTCGAGCGCAAACGCTTCCGCGAGGCGACCGGCGCCATAAAGCGGACGGCGCTCATGGCGACGTTCTACAACACGCTGTCGAGCCCGATCACCGAACTGCTCGGCATTGGCATGCTCTGCACCGGCCTGTGCGTCTCGTCGTACCTCGTGATCTTCCGCGCGACGTCGATCTTCGGCATTCCGATGACCGACACGCCTTTCGAGCCGGCGATCATCACCGTCTTCTTCGGCGCCCTCATCGCCGCGGCCGATCCCCTGCGGAAGCTGTCGGGCGTCATCACCGGTTTGAACACCGGTATGGCCGCCGCCAACTTGCTCTACCCGATGCTCGAAATGGATTCGGGTCTCAAGGAACCGTCGGCGCCGAAGCTGCTTCCTGCGACGCACAAGCAGGTCGAGTTCCGCAACATCAGCTTCAGCTACGACGGCCTGCAGCAGGTGCTCGACGATGTCAGCCTTACCGTTAGACGGGGCGAGCACCTGGCAATCGTCGGTCCGAACGGCGGCGGCAAGAGCACGCTCATCAGCCTATTGTGCCGCTTCTACGATCCGGTTGAGGGCGAGGTGCTCATCGACGGCGTCTCGCTTCGCGATCTGCCGCTGAGCGAAGTTCGCCGCAAGATCGCCCTCGTCACGCAGCAGACCGAGCTCTTCAACGAAACGATCCTCCACAACATTCGCTACGGCCGCTGGGATGCGACTGAAGCAGAAGTGATCGCCGCCGCGGAACTCGCGCGGGCCCATGAATTTATCAGCGGCTTCACCGACGGCTACCAAACCGTCGTTGGCGCCAATGGCCAACGCCTCAGCGGCGGCCAACGGCAGCGGATTTCGCTCGCCCGTGCGTTCTTGAAGAACGCCGACATCCTCATTCTCGACGAAGCGACCAGCCAGATCGACGTCGATAGCGAACGGCTGATCCACGACGCCCTCGACGACTACGGCCGCGAGAAGACGATGATCATGATCACCCACCGCGAGAGCACGCTGTCGCTCGCCGACAAGGTGGTGCGGGTGGAGTATGGCAAGATCGAGCAAGTGAAGCACGAATCGCGCGCAGCGTAGGTGGTGGACTCCTAGCCCCGGGCTCCGCCCGGGGGCGCCCCTACGCAGGACCACGCCTACCGGTAGGCAAGCCGACCCCCTGACGGAGCCAGGGGCTAGGGTTAAGCGCGGCTCATGCCTGCTTCAGTCTCGCGATGCCGAAGCCCGACTTGCCAAACCCATTGCCGTTGTAAAGCAAGTAGGTCTTCGCACCTTGCTGCTGCACCCAGCAGTACTCCATCATCTCCGAGTCCCATCCCGCATCGCCCATCGCGATGCCGACTGCATCGTCGCGGCGGGTCCACTCGATGCCGTCGTTTGATTCTGCGTAGCCGAGCCGGTAGGCCTGCTGCGGCCGCGTGCGGTAGTCGGTCGTTGAGCGATACGAGTAAAACATCCCGTAGCCGGTGCCACGGCGGAAGACGCAGGGCCGGCCGATCGCCTCGCCGTGGGCCGCCTCGACGCACGAGCGGCCGGTGATCCGCCAGTGAATGCCGTCGGGCGACTCGGCGTACTTCACGTGGTAGCTCGGCTCCCAGCGGTCGTGGATCAGCTGCCAACCGGTGCACGAGATGTACCACATCCGCCATTGGCCGCCGTCTTGCATCACGCAAGGCGCCGTGGCGAAGAACGGCTCGTCGAGGCTGCGATCGATGAGCGGCCCAGTCGCATACCGCTCGAACGACTCGCCACCGTTGCGACTGACGGCCATGCCGATTGATAGGCGATACGGTACTGTGCCGACGACGTTCCAGCCAATGTAGTAGAGCCGTTGTTCATCGCAGTGGTTGATGAGCCACGACGGCATGATGCCGCTGTCGTCGAATGAACCGGCCGGCCCGAACTCAAGCACCGGCTGCGGATCGAACGCCGTCACCTGCGGCGGCTGGTTCTCACTCAAGGCGGCGAGATCGACCCGCAACCGCGCAATCCGCGACTTGCCTGCGGCGTCGCGCGTGCTTACATAGACGCGCCACTCTCCTGGTCGGCTCGCGTCGACGACGGGGAGCGTCGCATGCGTGTGCGCCCACTCCGCTTCGCCTGCCGGCTGCCACACCACGCCGAGCTTTTCCCATTCCATGGTTCGCATCCATTCCGTTCACGGCGCGACGAGCGGCGAGCACGCTGCGCGAGTTTTCGTCGGCTTAGAAATCGATGTCGGCGCTCGACACCTTCGACGCCTTCGTCGCATCGGCCTTGTAGAGCGACCACGCCTCGGTGTCTTTGGTGATGTTCGCCCCCATGCCGATGAGCGTTCCCTCGCCGAGCGTGATCTGGTCCTTCAGCGTCGCGTTGACGCCGAGGAACGAATACTTGCCAATCCGGCAGTGCCCGCTGATCACGACGTGCGACGTGATGAAAGTGTGGCTTTCGACCGTCGAGTGGTGGCCGATGTGGTTGCCGCTCCAAATGACGACGTTGTCGCCGATCGACGCGAACGGTTGAATCGTATTATCTTCCAAAATAAAACAGTTGTCGCCGATTTGCTGCTCGGGAAACGTCGTCGCCCGGCTGCTGATGTACGAGATTAGCTCATAGCCGCGCGACTTCAGGTCACTGTAGATTCCCTCGCGGAGTCGGTTCATCTTGCGGTGCGACATCGGCGCGAACGCGCTCACCTGGCTCGGCGGATAGCGCTGTTCGAGATCCTCGAGCGCCACCACCGGCAGCCCCTCAAATTCCGCCTCTGCCGGCAAGAACTCGCGGTGGACCGTAAACGCCACGACGCGATGCGGGCTATCGTGCCGCAAATAAAAATGGGCGAGCGAGGCAAAATCCTTCACGCCGAAGATGACGACGTCGGCCATGGTTTACCTCGGTTCCCGATAAACGTACGTGGTGTATTCGTAGAGTCCGTAGTCGGCGCGGAAGCGGATATGCCGGCTCAGCCGTTGCCGCAGGAAGGCCGCGAGTTGATCGAACGGCAGATGAAACAGGTCGTCCCGCTCCCAATCGACATGCTTCGACATGACGTTGAACGCCAAGCCGCGGCGGGCGGCAGGGAAGACGCGTTCGAGCAACCGCTGCGTGTAGTCCCACATCGCGTCGAACGTCATGCCCCGCTTCTCGGTAAGGACGCCGTTCATCACGATGTAATCGACTTCGGGGAGCGGCGCCGCGTCGGCGAGCGCGTCGAGGCAGTGGAACTCCACGCCCGGGAACTTCTGCTGCGAGAGTTCCACGAATTTTGGCGAAGCGTCGAGCCCGATGTACCGCAGGTCGCCGCTGCCCTGCTCTTGCATGTACTGCCACAGGTGCGCTGTCCCGCAGCCAAAGTCGAGCAGGCTCACGCCCGGCTGCTGGGCGTCGGCGCCGAGAAGTTCGAGCATCACGCGATAGCGGGTCGCGGCGTCGTGGGGGTTCGGCCAATCGACTCCCAAATGGGTGTCGCCATGCCGCTCCAGGCACCCTTCGTAATGCTCGATCAGCGATTGATAATCGACCTGCTCCATCCGTAGCGTTGTCGCAAAGTGGCGGGCGTTTGACAACCGGCAAAGTTTTTCGGTTGAGCCCTAAACACCGCTCGTGGCCGCACTTCTAGCCCCGGGCTCCGCCCGGGGGTCGCGCACCATGCCGATGGAGTGTCGCTCCTGCTTCACACCGACCCCGGGCGGAGCCCGGGGCTAGGGACGCGGTGCGCGGTAGGCGGGAAAGAATTTCGTTCCTGCAGGCGCCGCGGCTGCAAGCCGCTCGTAAGTCTCGTGCTGCAAGATTCGCCCGCAGAGATAAACGGGCCGCGTCTCGGTCGACCATCCTTGCTTAAACCGCGTCAGCCCCGAATCGCTGGCATTCGTCCCGGCGCCGGCGCCGAGCGCCGCCCACCGCACGCCTTGTTCGGCGAACTGCTGCAGCGCCGTTGAAAAAATCGCGAACGACGCCGCCAAGCCGTAGCCCCGCTCGTTGTAGGCGCCGAGATGGTAGTAGGCGACGCCGCGGTCGACATACCAGAGCGTCATCCCGCAAATTCCCTCCGCATCGGCAGCGGCGAATGCTTGGAACCCCGGCACAGCGAACTGCTTCGCAAACGACTCGGCTGAGAAACGAGCAATGCCCTGAATGCCGTGCCGCTCGATGAGACAATCGTAGAGCCCTTGCCACGCCTGCAACGCCGCCGCGTCTTCGGGGGAGACGTTCTGCACCGTGACGTTTTTCAGCCCTTTGCGAATGTTGCGGCGATGGTGACTATCGACGATCGCATCAAGCGGCCGACTGAGGTCGGTCGCGAAGTGCTGCTTGTACGCGTAGCAAACATCGGGAAACGTCGCCGCAAGCAATTCGGGCGACGCTTCCGCAAACGAATCGGTCACGCCGTAAACGCAGACGAATCGATCCGCGAGCGCGGCGAGGTCGTTGTCCAACTCGTTCCAGTCGCGGCACGCAAGCAACGGGTAAGGGCCCACGGCGTCTTGCCCAGCGGCGCCGGGAATCGCCTGCCCGAGGAAGAATCCGCCCGATCGCGGCAATTCGACCACTTCGCCGAATTCGCTAAGCGACTCCGCATACGCCCGGCTCGCGTAGCCAGCGGCGGCGCTCATGCCGACCCGCCGACGATGTGGTCAGGATTCAGCGGCTCCTTGAGCACATCGAGCAGATAGCGGCCGTAATCGTTGTTGATTGCGCTGCCGAGCCGCTCAAGCTGCTGCGCGTCGATGAACCCTTTGCGGAACGCGATCTCTTCGATGCACGCGATCTTAAGCCCCTGGCGGGCTTCGATCGTTTGCACATATTGAGCCGCCTGCAGCAGCGTTTCATGCGAACCGGTATCGAGCCACGCGAAGCCGCGGCTGAATCGCTCGACCCGCAAGGCGCCTCGCTCCAGGTAAACGCGGTTGACGTCGGTGATCTCGAGTTCGCCGCGCGGCGAGGGTTTGAGATTCGCCGCAATGTCGACGACCGTGTTGTCGTAAAAGTAAAGCCCCGGCACGGCGTAGTTCGACTTGGGCGCCGTCGGCTTCTCTTCGAGCGACAGGACGCGGCCGTCGCCGTCGAACTCAACGACGCCGTAACGCTGTGGGTCCTTTACCGGGTAGCCGAAGATCGTCGCCCCCTCTTTGCGGCCCGCGGCGTCCATGAGCATCGCGTGGAAGCTTTGGCCGTAGAAGAGGTTGTCGCCGAGCACAAGCGCGCAGTGATCGTTTCCGACGAATTCGCGGCCGATGATGAACGCCTGAGCCAAGCCTTCAGGCCGCGGCTGAACGGCGTACTGAATCGAGAGGCCAATCTCGCGACCGTCACCGAGCAGGCGTTGGAAGCCGCCGATGTCCTCGGGCGTCGAGATGAGCAGCACCTCGCGGATGCCGGCAAGCATCAGCACCGACAGCGGGTAATAGACCATCGGCTTGTCGTACACCGGCAGCAGCTGCTTGCTCGCCGCCCGCGTCAGCGGATAGAGCCGCGTCCCCGCCCCGCCGGCGAGGATGATTCCCTTCTTGAAGTACGTGGCGTGCGACATGGCGGCGGATCAACTGAGCATGAAAGCCACCGGCTCTGCCGGTGGACGGAGTAAATGGCGAGTTCGGCGGCACATCGTCCACCGGCGGAGCCGGTGGCTTTTACCGATGCGACGCGCTGCGTCAGTCTACCGCGATTCGCCCGCCAGCCCCAGCCGCTCGCGCTGATAGTCGCCGCTAGAAATCCGGCTAATCCACTCCCCGTTTTCAAGATACCAAGCGACCGTCGCCGCGAGCCCTTCCTCAAATGTTCGCTGCGGTTCCCAGCCCAGCTCCCGACGAATCTTCGTGGCGTCGATCGCGTAGCGGCGATCGTGGCCCGGGCGGTCCTTGACGAAATTCACTAAGGAGTCGCACGGAAAATGGGGCAAATCGGGCCGCAAGTGATCGATCAGCCGGCAGATTAGCCGCACCACGTCGAGGTTGGCTCGCTCGCTGTTGCCGCCGATGTTGTAGGTCTCGCCCGGCACGCCTCGCTCCGCCGCGGCCCGCAACGCCCGGCAGTGGTCTTCCACGTAAAGCCAGTCGCGCACGTTGAGTCCGTCGCCATACACCGGCAACGGCTTTCCTTCGAGCGCGTTGAGGATCATCAGCGGGATCAGCTTCTCCGGAAACTGGTACGGCCCGTAGTTGTTCGAGCAGTTCGTCACCAGCGTCGGCAGGCCGTAGGTGTGGTGATAGGCCCGCGCGAGATGATCGGACGCCGCCTTCGACGCTGAGTAGGGCGATCGCGGCGAGTAGGGCGTCGTCTCGACGAACGCCCCGTCATCGCCGAGCGAGCCGAAGACTTCGTCCGTCGACACATGCAGGAAGCGAAACGCCTGCTGCCGCTCGCTGGGTAGCGCTCGCCAGTAGTCGCGGGCCGCGTGGAGCAGCGTGAACGTCCCCACGACATTCGTCTGCACGAAGGCCGCTGGCCCGTCGATCGAGCGGTCGACATGCGACTCAGCCGCGAGGTGAATCACCGCGGTTGGCTGTTCGGTCTTCAGCAACTCGGCGACGAGCGCTTCGTCGGCGATATCGCCCTGCACAAAGCGATGCCGCGGCTCGTTGATCACAGGCTGCAGCGAATCGAGATTCCCCGCATACGTCAGCTTGTCGAGCGTGACGACGCGCGTCGCCGGTTCCTCGGCGATGATTTGTCGAACCAGGCAACTGCCGATGAAGCCGGCGCCGCCGGTGATGAGGTAGGTTCGAGTCATGCACTCCAGCCGTCGGGGCCTGCCAATCGAAGTTTAGGCGGCCCGCTTCAGCCGCGTCGCTAAATCTTGGGGCGGTTCTTCCGGAACTTCGCGACCCAGGAACTTGTCGAGCCGGCTGCGGAACTGCTTCCAGGGCCGCATGATCTCCCGCACGACGCGATACGAGGTCATGTCGACCATCGCTTCGTAGCGTTCGTTCAGCTCGGTCAGCTGACGGTTGTCGCTCTCCAGGCCCTCGACGTACTGATTGACGACGCGCGCCTGGTCGACCTCGTGCATCAGCCAGTGGAGCGTATTGTAGCGATGTTTGTAGATTTCATCGCGGTACTTGCCGCCGAAGTGGTGGTCGATCATCGAAAACATGCGGAACGTCAGCATCAGCTGCCGCCCACGGTCCATTCCGGTCCACAGCCCGCCGGCATGCTTGCGGTAGGCCGACATCGGCTCCTTAGTGAAGCCGATGTTGCCGTGGGCGGCGTTCAGGATGTTCAGCGGCCAGTCGCCAAGATTCGTCTGCGTGAACCAATCGGGCAGCCGATCAAACAGCCGGTTCCGGAACATGCAGCCGCTGGTCGGGATGAAGTTATCTTCGAATAGATCGTGAATCGTCGCTTCTTCGCGATCGAAGTTGTCGGGCCACACGTCGGCGCCGGTGATTCCGTCGGAATAGATGCACTTCACCGGATGGAAGTGGATCGCCCAGTCGGGCCGCTCGTCGAGCTTGTCGGCCTGAATCTGCAGCTTATTCGGGTTGAGAAAGTAATCGTCACCCTCCAGGATCACGACGTACTTACCACGGCATTCAGCGAACGTGTTGACGAAATTCGGCGAGCCCCCTTGGTTCTTTGCCGGCAACCGCGGGCGGATGGTCTCCGGATAACGGCGGGCGAAATCGCGGACGATCTCGCGGGTGCGGTCGGTCGAGCAATCTTCGCCAATGACGATCTCCAGCGGAAAGTCGACCCGCTGAGCCAGCGCGCTCTCGATTGCTTGCGCGATGTAGCGTTCATGGTTGTACGTCACCATGCACACGCTGACCTTGATTTCTCCGCCTGCTTGCTCGCTCACGCCGCCCTCCGCCGTCCAATCGCCAGGTTGCCGAGTATCGTGCCGATGCTCGCGATCATCGACTCGTCCACCGCCGTGCCAGTCGGCAGTTGAAGTAAGCGGTCGCACAGCCGATCGGTCTGGGGGAGGCGTCTCCCCGTCGCTTCGTGCGCCGCGCGGTACGGTTCCATCCGGTGGCAGCCCGGTGAAAAGTACTTCTTGGCGAGCACGTTCTCTTCGTGCAGCTTCGCCACTAGCTGATCGCGGGTCTGCCCGGCGTCGCGGGCCTCGACCTCGACGACGATGTATTGGCAGTTGCTCTGTTCAAACGGCGGCGGCGACAGCAGTCTCACGCCGGGGATGCCTGCCAGCGCCCGCTCGTAGGCGGCGAGATTGATCCGATTGCGGGCGATGAAGTCGTCGACGCTCTCCAGCGAGGTGAGCCCCATCGCCGCCGAGAGTTCGTTCATCTTCGCGTTGGTGCCGACGTCGCAGACTTCGCCCCGCTCCAGGCCAAATGCCCGCATCCGCCGCAAGCGGGCGGCGAGATCGTCGTCGTTGGTCGTGATGGCGCCCCCTTCGGCGGCGTTGACGAACTTCGTCGCATGGAAGCTGAACACCTCGGCGTCGCCAAAGTTGCCCAGCATCTGCCCGCGCTGCGTGCATCCCAGGGCATGGGCCGCGTCGTACAGCACCTTCAATCCGTGCCGCTCGGCGACGTCGTCGAGTCCTGCGACGTCGCAAGAACGCCCCCAGACATGCACGCCCAGGATGCCGGTCGTCCGCGGCGTCACCAGCCGTTCCACTGCGGCCGGATCGAGCGTGTGGGTCGTCGGATCGACGTCGGCGAATACCGGCGTCACGCCGAGCCAAGCCAGCGCATGGGCCGTCGCCGGGAAGGTGAATGAGGGGACGATCACTTCGCCCGTCATGTCGAGCGCCCGGATCGCCAGCTCCAGGCCAATCGTCGCGTTGCATACGGCGACGCAATGACGCACCCCCAGATACTCGGCAAGCCGCTGTTCGAACTCTTGCAAATAGGGTCCGTCGTTGGTCAGCCAACGACGGTCTAATAAGTCGATAAATCGCTCTAGTAATCGCTCACGGTCGCCGATGTTCGGACGCCCGACGTGAAGCGGTTCGGCGAAGTGCGGCGTGCGACGCGACATGGGCGTAAGTTACTAGCTACAAAGGAGAAAACGCTAAAGGCCGAATGCGGCGAGTAACGTAACGGAGATGTTTTCGACGAGCAATACGGATCAGGTTTTTAGACGCTAGCTCGACGATTTTCGAGCCAATGATCTTGTCTATCCGACTACTTTTCGGCATATTCCCCCCTGCCCTCCAGGCAATCTATTTGGGCATGCTCGCCAAGCACCTGTGCCCACCTCCTGCTTCAACTGACGGAACACCTATGGCAGGCGCCCACTCGCCCAGCTGGTTTGAAACCCGCCGACAACATCTCGACCCCGTTGGCCTTCCGCGCGATCTGCTCTGCAACGCCGCGCAGGTGAACGCCGTCGAGAAGCATTTCTCGCCGCTGCTAAAGAACCCCGCCGTACGCGACGCGATGGTGCGCGACGAGGTGCCGATTCCCGCAACCGATGATCGCGAAGGGTACTTCGACGATCGCCACCTTTCGTACTGGCTCTCGGGGTACGAAGACATGCAGGTCATCCGCCAGATGATCCCGGACAGCGCGCTGAGCCGCGTGCTCGACTTCGGCGGCGCCAGCGGTCGCTTTGCGCGTCACGTCATCTTGGCCGATCGCGCTGCTAGCGTCACGATCGCCGAGCTGAACGTCAATCACGTCGCTTGGGTCGACCAGCATTTCGGCCCGTCGGTGCGGGCGGTGAAGGTCAGCCCCTACCCATATTGCCCAGTCGCCGACAACAGCATGACGCTGTGCGTCGGCATGTCGGTGTTCACCCACATCGACAGCTACGAAACGGGCTGGCTCGCGGAAATCCACCGCGTCCTCGATGAAGGCGGCTACGCCTTCCTGACGATTCATTCCGAACACACCTGGGGCGTCCTCGACGAGCACACCGGCGTCCGCCGCACGCTTGCCAACTGCCCCAGCTTCGCCTCGGCTTGGGAACGCGGCAAGCCGATGCCCGCCGAGCGAATGGTGTTTACCTACAACGAAGACTCGATCGAACACAACTGCAACGTGTTCGCTCACACCGACTACATTCGCCGCTGCTGGGGCAAATGGTTCGACATCGTCGAAATCGCGCCCGGCGCCCACCATGGTTTCCAAACGGTCGTCGTGCTTCGCAAGCGGACGAAAATGCGTTTGGCGGCTGCGGGGTGAGATGGCAGATGGATGAAGGCGGAACGGATCGCCTCGTTGGCCCGCCTCCCATCGGCGTCGTCTGAAGAAATCAGGAAGACAGACTTCAGGAATCTATCGCATGCGTATCGCTTTCTATTCCACCCTACAAGGTATGTCGTGGGGCGGCAGCGAAGAACTTTGGAGCGCCGCCGCTGAGGCGCTGCTGCGCGATGGACACCAGGCCTGTCTCCAGTTCCGGCAGCGTCGCTACGTGCCGCAGCAACTGCGGCCGCTGCTCGATATGGGCGCTGAAGTCACTCCCCGTCGCGGTCCGTTTTTTGGCGGGCGGATTCGGAAGCTGCTCCGGAAGATGCGGTCGCCGAATTACAACTTGCTGAAGTGGTTCCGCGCGGCTCAGCCCGACTTCGTGCTGATCTCCGTCTCGTACCACATGGACGATCTGCAAGTCGCCCACGCCTGTAAAGAAGCGGGCATTCCCTACGGCATCCTGGTCCAAGCGGCGAGCCCCTACCAGTGGACCGATCCGTGGAACGCCGAATCGCAACGGACTGCTTACGCCAACGCGGCCCGCTGCTATTTCGTCTCCGCGCAAAACCGCGACATTCTCGAAGCGAACCTGGGCGTTGATCTTTCCGACGCCGAGATCGTCGATAACCCATTCAACGTGAGCGTCGACGCCGCGCCCGCCTGGCCCGTGGCGACGAACCCCTGGAAGCTGGCGTGCGTCGCCCGCGTCCATTTCCAATCGAAGGCGCAAGACGTCCTGCTGCAGGTGATGCGGCAATCGAAGTGGCGTCAACGTCCGCTGGAACTGACGCTCCACGGCAGCGACGGCGGCAGCCTGAAGCAATTCAAGTCGCTCGTGAAGCTCTACGATCTGCAGAAGACCGTGAAGCTCGGCGGCTTCGTCGATAACATCGAAACCGTTTGGGCCCGCAATCACGGCCTCATTCTTCCATCACGCTACGAGGGCAACCCGCTCGCGATGATCGAAGCGATGATGTGCGGCCGAATGCCAATCGTTACCAACGTCGGTCGTGCGGCCGAACTGATCGACGACAACCATAGCGGCTTCATCGCCGCCGCAGCGACCGTCGAACTCGTCGACGATGCCCTGGAACGCGCGTGGCAACGTCGGCATGAGTGGCAAGAAATCGGCGCGAACGCCGCGAAGGCGGTGCGGAAGCGCCACAGCCTAAGTCCGGCGCAAGACTTTGCCAATGCGATCGTCGCCGCCACGCAGCCGCGACGTCGGGAGGCTGTCAGCCCGGTTCGCATTGCGGGCGCGATCAACGCTGCCTGAACAGATCGGGCGCGAGAATTCGCGACCGACGAATCCCTACCCCCGGGCTCCGCCCGGGGGTAGTTTTCTATTCCGATTGAGAATGCCCCTTGTGGTGCGACCCCCGGGCGAAGCCCAGGGCTAGAATGTGTTCAGCATGAGTTCGCGAGAGCTCATTGCAAAACAAAAAACGCCGGCAATCGTCTCGTGACGACTGCCGGCGTTTCGCGTTACTTACCGGTGACGTTCAGCGTGTCCTACACGCCGCCCGCTTCGAACTTCGCGTCAAGCACCTTCTGCAGTTGATCGTTGATCTCCTCCAGATGCGCCCGCGAGAGTTCATCGAGCTTCACTTCGTCGTTCTTGAGCGTGTCGCCCACGACGCGGTGAATCTCTTTCAGGTGCTGCCGGGCCAGGCTGCGGGACTCGGCAGGGAACTGGTCGCCGCCGCCCATGAACATCGCGTACGCGAGCGGCATCCCGCCGTACCCCTTCGGGCCGAGCGTGATGTCGACTAGGTACTGCAGGTGGCGACGTTGCAGATTGCGGCGAACCTTCGACAGCTTCACTTCGACCGCGTCTTCGCCATCTTCAGGCTCTTCGATCTTCTTCAGGTCGGACCAGATCGCGTCGGTGAAGGTCCGGAAGACCTCGGCTGTTTGCAACGGCTTCTGGTCGGGGTCGACCATCGCTTCGTTGCTTTCGATCAGTTCGAGCCGGGCAGACGAACCGAACATTTCCGACAGCGGAATGTTCTGGATCGCTTCGACCTGAGCGTAGTACGGGATGCCGACCTTGCCGGCGTACATTTCCATGTCGGCGCCCCAGTGATACCAATGCTCGGTTGTCACGCGACGGAGCAGCTCCGGCCGCATCGGGATCGGCTCATCGATCAGAATGTTCTTCGCGATGAACTTCAGGGCGTCGCGTTGCTTCTTGCCGCTCACCGGGGTGATCGGGTCGTGGGCATTCTCGCCGCCACGGGCGTCGCGCGAAATTTCGCGACCGCCGATATACTGCGTCGCCAGGAAGGCGGCGTCGCCATACTGGTTGAGCACCGTCAAGAACGCCGGTCGCAGCCGCGCCCACGAATCGCCGTCCTTCACGAGATTCTTTTCCATCTCCTTCAGGACTTCGTTCGAAAGCTGAATCCGCTGCTTGGCGTATTCCAACGTGTCGGAACCGAGGTCGTAGACATTGACCCGCGGATCGTTCGACATGTAGAGGTCTTCGTCGGTCGCGTACTCGAGACCCGTTTCCGGCGACCGAGCGGCGACCTTCTTCAGCTCGTCCTTCTCACTGCCCGAGAATTGCTTGTAGGCGTACTCAATCGCCCAGTAGTCGTACGGGCCGAGCGTCGTCGTGGCATAATCGCCTTGCTTCTGCCCTTCGAGGGCGATGTTCACTGGCGTGTAATCCATCACGCTGCCGACGAGACCCTTCTCGTGGGTGATCGCCGTGTCGTGAACTTCGTCGAGGTCGAGCATCGCACTAGCGCGGAAGTTATGCCGCAGGCCGAGCGAGTGGCCGACTTCGTGCATGACAATCGACTTGATGACTTGGCCAATCAACTCGTCCGGCACTTTGCCGTCTTTGTTGCTGGCGCGTCCGGCCAACGCGATGGCCGCCATCCGGAACTGATCCTGCATCGAGTTCGAATACTGGCACGCCGCACAGCCGCCGTTCGCCGCCGCTTGCTCGTTGAGCGCGGCCTGGAACGAGCTGAACGATTCCGGCACCACTTCCATCGACTTCTTACCGCCGTGGCTGTGGTTCGGGCCGTGGGCATGCAGCATCCGCTGTTGCGAAGCCGGCAGGCCGTAGCCGTAGCGAGCCGCCATGATCGGGCTCACGATTTCGCCGACCGCGACAATCGCGTCATCGTCCTTGTCGTCTCCGCCATCCGAACCGCGGCTCCCGACCAGGTAAGCGTGATTTTGCTTCCAGAAGCGAATCCAGCTGGCGTCGAAGATGACGTCGCCGTCGATCATTTCGCCAGTGATCGGATTCGAACGGAGGTTCGACATCGCGAACGTCATCGGCGTCGTGATCCAGCGGAATGTGCAGTAGTTGACGTCTTCCGGATCAAACTCGTCGCGGTCGTTCTGCCAGCGAACGCTCAGCGCGTTACGGAAGCCAACCTTTTCGAACGCTTTGTTCCACTCCAGGATGCCCTCTTCGACGAAGGGGCGATACTCGTGCGGAACGGTGTCTTCGACCCACCACACGATCTGCTTCTTCGGCGCCGAGAGCTCGGCCTCGGGGTTCGCCTTCTCCAGGCGCCAACGGTTGATCCGCCGCACGAACTGCGTGTCCGGATCTTCAGAACCGAAGTCTTTGGTCGCGCTCAGGAAGTGACCGACGCGTTGGTCGGCGAAGCGCGGGCGATAGCCGCCGTCGGGCATCTTCACGAGGCTGTAGTGCAGCACCATCGTCACGCCGCGCGGGTCGATCGTTCCCGAATCACCGGCCATCGACGAGCGGCCCATGCCGCTGCCGGCGAAGGTGACCATTACCTGCAATTCAACGTTGTTCGGGTAACCCTTCACCTTGTGCCAGCTCGAACGGCTCCGATCGAGCCCGCCGACCGGCAGGTTGGCGAAGTTGGTGAGGAAGATGTCGCCGAAGTCGATCAGCACGCCGCCGCCGGGGGCGTTGTCGCTGACGATCGGCAGAGCCATCAACACCGAGTCGGTGTAGTTCTGTTGAACGGCCTTTTCGAGCGGCGTCCCCTTGGGGGCTTCGTACCGCAGGTTCTTGCGAATCAGTTGGACGCGATCGCCGACGCGCTTGAACGAGACGACCCATTGCTCGCCGAAGTTGAGCGCGGTGCCCGCCGACGCGGCGCCGCGGGCGATCGACATCGGCGCGAGGAACGGCTGATTGAAGTCACCCCCCTTGATCACCCCGTAGAGGTGCTCTTCATCTTGGTAGAGATCGAACAAGCCTTCGATCTTCTTTGCGTCCTTGGTCACCTCGGCGAAGTCTTTGAACTTCGACGGACGAGCTGGCGCAGATTCAGCGGCTAGTGCGGCCGGGCTGGCGATTGCTCCTGCAACCGTCGCGGCGAGTAAGGAGAGAGACAGCAAGCCTCCGCGTCGGAGTCGCTCGACCAATCCAATAGCCCTCATGCTTGATTCCTTACGATGAATAGGGAGACGCCGTCACGGCGTCTGAGTTTTTTGCGGCGCCCAAGGAGGCGAAACGGGCATGCCAGGCTGGCAGGAAGCTCGCCGGCGGCCCGCAAAAAGTCGCCAGACGGAGCAGCAGTCTCCTTCAATATTCTCTGGCTGACCCATTTAGTCCACTACGGACGCCGAAATTAGGGGTTCGCTCGTAACGATCAAAACGGCCGAGTCCGGCTGATTTTTCGTCAGATTAGCGGTGATTCCGACAGATTCGCCTCAGAACCGGTCGGGCGGGAACAGCCGCTGGCCGTCGCCCGCGATCGAGTGGGGATCTCAAGGCCCCTTGAGCAGTGCTCCCAGACACGGCTAGGTTGGTCGAGCGAGCTCCCTCGGAGATAGAACGAAAGCTCGCTTAATCTCGTCCAGCCGCGACAACCCCCGAGGCCCTCAGTGCTGTACCAACGACTTCCCTTCGCGTTCGCTCTGGTCGCCTTGCTTCTGCCCGCCCCGCGCCTCTTGGCCGTTGATTCGGCTGCTGATTCTTCGCCGCTGCGGGCCGAGCTGATCAACGTGCAGAAGCTCGCCGACGACGCCCCCCACAGCGCGTTCACTGATCTTATCTACTGGCAAAATCAGTTCATCTGCGCGTTCCGCCAAGGGCGCAGCCATGTCTCCACCGATGGCCGAATCGCGGTCCTCACATCGCTCGACGGCGAGAAATGGAGCCGTATGGCGACGCTTACGCTTCCCGATCTAGACCTCCGCGACGCCAGTCTCTCGGTGACCCCTGACGGGCGGCTGATGCTGCTCGGCGGCGTATCGCCTCGCAAGGAGGATCACGCATCGGCGCCGACCGGCTCGTTTGTCGCCTTCTCCGACAATGGTCGCGAGTGGACCAAGCCTGAAGTTGTCGTTGAGCCGGGCCGCTGGCTGTGGCGCGTCACATGGCGCGATGGGAAAGCCTACGGCGTCAGCTACGCGGCGCCCAAAGAGCACCCGATGGCGTCACTCCTGGTGAGCGACGACGGCGTGAAGTTCACGCCGCTCGTGGCGAAACTATTCGGCGAGGGGTATCCCACGGAAGCGGTGATCCGCTTCGCCGGCGATGGCACGGCCTACTGTCTGCAGCGTCGCGACGGCAAACCTGCCGTCAATTCCGCATACTTGGGAGTCAGCCAGGCGCCTTACGAGCAGTGGAAGTGGACCGACCTGCACGAGTTCTTCGGCGGGCCGAACCTCCTACAACTTCCCACTGGCGAATGGATTGCCGCCGGCCGCATCATTCGGGAAGGGAAGCCGACAACCGACATTGCCCTCCTCGACGTCGAGCAGGGCAAGCTCATTCCGCTGCTTTCGCTCCCCAGCGGCGGCGATACCAGCTATCCGGGGCTCGTCTATCGTGACGGCGTCCTGTGGGTGAGCTACTACTCGAGTCACGAGGGTAAGACGAGCATCTACCTTGCTCAGGTTCGGCTGACGCCGAAATGATGGGCTACTTAGACTGATCGCATTCGCTAATGTCAGCGCATAAAAAAGGCCCCGTTCGTTTGAACGGGGCCTTTAAGTTTCATTCGTGAGCGTCGCAGCAAGTCGCTTACGACCGCTTCCGGCGGCCAGCCAAGCCGACGCCGCACAGCGCCAAGCCGGCCATTGCCAGGGTGGTCGGCTCCGGCACGACTTCCGATTGCGGGACGATCGAAATCTGGAAATTGTTCTTCGACACCGAAGCGGCGCTTCCCGCCTGGCTGATGCTGACCAACGTGTTGTTCAACACGACGTCGGCCCGCGTGGCGCCCGTGACGAACGGCACGCCGAGCGTCGTCAGCTGGTTCTGCACGTCGATGAACACGTTCAGCGCCCAAGGCGAGGCGACGCCTGCGTCGGACACCAAGTTCTTCGCCAGCGAGGCGTTGCCGATCACGGTGATCGGGGCCACGGCGACGCCGTCGATCTCGGTGATCTTGACGTTCATGATGGCGCCGACCGAGATTTGGGTCGCCGCGGTTCCGACGCCAGCCAAGGTGTAGGCGCCGTTTTCCGAGAGGTTGATCGAGCTGATGGCGACGTTGTTGCCGTTGCCGTCTTGGCCGTGAATCGTGAAGTTCAACTGACCGTCCGTGATGTCCGCGCCGGCGCCAGTGGAAGACGACGTGAACACCGTCGGTGTAAAGTTGAGGCCCGTCGCGAACGGCGAGGGGGAGTTGTAGAGGGGAACCCCGTCGGTACCCGAGGATTCGACGACGTTCAGAAACGTAACGCCCGGAGCGACCGGACCGAAGTTACCGTAGTTCACCGAGGCGGCTTGCAGCGACGCCGTCGAGCAGATCGCCAGAATCAGCGCGAGCGCGCTCCACCGAGAGAAGTGTCCCGTCTTAACCATTAGTCGCTGTTCCTCGTTGTGCGGCCGGGTGCTAATCAATGGGTTCGGCGCGGGCCGGTTGCGGATTTTTGCCGCACGTTGCCCGAGCACCGATTGTAGGCAGCCATTCCGACCTGTGCAAACAAACAGCAGTTGCTGGCAGCGAAAGTTGCGAGAAAAGCCGAGCAATTCACCTGCAAATTGCAAGGGAACACCCCAATTCACGGCGAATGATTGCACTGCCTCGGCCGGGCCTTAAGATTGCGTAATCTTCTGCGCGAGACTCTCTCAACTCGCTATTTTCCGATTCCACTCCCGCAGGCACGAAGCCGATGCACGACGAAGCCACCTATATCTGCGATAACTGCGGCGAGGAAATCGTCATCCCGGTCGACGTCGCGGCGGGACACTCGCAGTCCTATGTCGAGGATTGCCCCGTCTGCTGCCACCCGCAGGTGATCCATATCGAACTTGACGACGAAGGCGACGCAAACGCCTGGGGCGAGGCGGAGTAGTCGCTAATTCATCCCTCCGTTCGCGCGGACCGTTTGCCCGTTAATCCAACCCGCTTCGGGGCTCAGCAGAAACGCCACGACCCGCGCGATGTCCTCCGGCTCGCCGAGCCGGGCGAAGGGATTGAGGTTCGCCAACCGACTGACCGTCTCCGGCGACTTGCCATCGAGGAACAACTCCGTGGCCACCGGCCCCGGCGCTACAGCGTTCACACGGATCGAACGCCCGCGCATTTCCTTCGCCAGAATCATCGTGTAGACGTCGACCGCCGCCTTCGTGGCGCAATAGGTCGCGTAGCCCGGCAATTGCAGCAGCGTGGCGCTAGTCGAGAAGTTGACGATCGCCCCGCCGTCGCGCATCCGTTTGCACGCTTCCCGCAGCGTGAGGAACGTGCCACGGACGTTGACGTTGAACATTCGCTCGAACGCCGCCTCTTCCGTTTCGGCGATCGGAATCATGCTCATCACGCCGGCGTTATTGACGAGCGCGTCGACGCCGCCGAAGGCTTTTTCGGTTTCGTCGAATAGCCGCACGACGTCGGCCGACTTCGCAACGTCGGCTTGCACGGCAATCGCCTTGCCGCCGCTCGCACTGATGGCGGCGAGCGCTTCATCGGCCGCCGCGCGATTGCCAGCGTAGTTGACGACGACGGCGTAACCATCCGCAGCGAGCCGCTCAGCAATTGCCCGACCAATGCCGCGTGACGCTCCAGTGACGATGACGCTTTTCTGTTCGACGCTCATGACGCAACCTCGCGTGAGACGGGGAATGGATCGCCATTCCAATCTCTCGCCTCCGGCTACATCATGCAAGCGCTCAATCCACCGGCTGGATCACCAGCGAATGCCAGCCAGTCGAATAGGTCTCAAAACCGGGCGCCTGCGCGTGAGCGATGCAGCAAGCCTGCCCGCGATAGTCGCCGGTCGTGAAATTCTTCCGCTCGGCGAGAATGCTCGAGAGGTCAGGCAGGCTGAGCCGTTCCTGCAGTTGCTTGCCCCACGAGTCGGCGAGGATCGTGCCGTCGCCGTCGGTAATGACGCAGCGGGTCGCGGCCCGCTCCTCTTCAGCGACTGGTGCGCTCGTCATGATGGTCTGCGCGAGGGCTTCCCAGTTGAAGACGATGCCCAGCACGCCCAGCAACTTGCCGTCGGCTTTCCCGTCTTGCCGTACGCCGCAGGAATAGATCAGCGACAACTTGCCGTCGACCAGCGGCGACCGATTGGCCGTTTGGAATCCGAATTCGTCCCCTGAGCCGCTCGCAGCGGCTTCGCGGAACCAAGTCTCGCCCGCTTGGCTCATGCCGACTGACTTGTATTCATGCGGCCGACCATTGGCCACCACTCGGCCATGCAAATCGCACAGCACCAGATCGTAGTAGACGGTGTACGCGCTGAGGATAACACCCATCCGCTGGCTCGCATGCCGCAGCGCTTCGGCCGTCGGATTGGCGAGGGCATCGACGACACTTTGGTCGGTCGCCCACCACCGCACGTCGCACGTCCGTTCGTAGAGGCAGCGATCGATCAGATCGATGTTGGTGAGCGCGATATCGGTCAGCCGCGTGCCGCGGACTTTGGTTCCCAGCACATCGACTAATTCTTCGATGACGCGCTTCGTTTGATTGGCGAGCGAATCGGCCGCTTGGGCCGTCTTCGCCGAGAGATCTTGCATCTCTTGCGCGACGACGCCGAAGGCGGCGCCAGCCAGCCCAGCGCGGGCCGCTTCGATGCGGGCGTTGAGCGACAGCAACTTCGTGTTCGTGTTGATGTCGCGAATCTCGCCGATTGCCGCGTCGAGCGAGTTCGATAAATCTCCCAATAGCTCGGAGAACGAGCGCTCGCGGCAATTATCCGCTTGGTCGCCGGCGATGGTCGATTTGTCGGTGAGAATGGTCGCTGACATAGTGGTCACGCTGTTCGATCCGTGGGAGGACTTCACAACCACGCCGCCTACGGGGGAAGTCAACGAAAAAATGTAGGTTCGTCCCCGTGGCGAGCCACCTGCCGTGCGCATTTCCCGAGTCGATTTTTCACATCGCCTGGCGCCGCTTCTAACGGTTATGCCGTCGGCGGACCAAGCGTGTGCACATTCCGTCGACTACAATTCAGCGGCTGAACTTATGTGTCGAAATCCGCGACAGTTGCACCTCGCCCGCGACCAGGCTCCCATGACCCAACCGCTGATCCCCCAACGCCACGCGCCGGTGAAACTGGCTGACTTCGATCCGCGCCACATCGACGGCCAGTGGAACAAGCAGACCGCCGCCGAGCGGATCGCTGAGAACACCGCGATCTCTGGCGAACTCGCCTACCGCCTGTATGCGGAAAACAAACGTTCGGTCCTGCTCGTCCTCCAGGGAATGGACACCTCGGGCAAAGACGGCACGATCCGCGCCGCCACCACCGGCATCAATCCGCTCAGCTTCGCCATCACCGCGTTCAAGCAGCCGAGCGTCGAAGAACTCGAACACGACTTCCTCTGGCGGATCCACAAAGCGACGCCCGCGCGCGGGCACATCGGCATCTTCAACCGTTCGCACTATGAAGACGTGCTGATCGTTCGCGTTCACAAGCTAGTCCCCAAGTCGGTCTGGCGCGGCCGCTACGAAGCGATCAATGGCTTCGAACGTCACCTCGCCGCGAACGGCACGACGGTCGTGAAGTGCTTCCTTCATATCAGCAAAGACGAACAGCGCGAACGACTGGAAGCCCGCCTTGCCGATCCCACGAAGCGTTGGAAGTTCGCCAAGGCCGATCTCGACGAACGGAAGCTGTGGGACGACTACCAAGAGGCGTACGCCGACGCCCTCACCCGCTGCAACACCGAGCATGCCCCCTGGCATATCATCCCGGGCGATCGCAAGTGGTATCGCAACCTCGTGGTGAGCAATCTGCTTCGTGAGACGCTGGAAAAGATGAATCCGCAGTTCCCCGCTGAGGAAGCGGGCCTCGAACAGATCAAGGTCGTGTGACGCGATATGCGTTTCGCGAAGGAAGCAAAGACAGCCCGCGAATTACGCGAATCACCGCAGATAAATTCAATTCACTGATTCTTCATTCGCGCGAATTCGCGTGATTCGCGGGCTCCTCCCCCCGCCTCCTTCGTGCGTCCTTCAAGCCTTCGCATCTTCGTGGTCAATCCTCCCACGCAGGACGATCCGCCTTGCCGCCCTGCCCCGCCGGCCCCATAATCCCCGGCATGAGCTCACCAGAACATGCCGCGGCAGCGATCGATCAGTCCACTCCCTCGTCGACTGGTCGTCATATCGACTTCGACAAATTGCCAACGCTCTATCACGATCCCAGCTTTTGGGGCATGACCGTCACCCAGTTCTTGGGGGCGTTTAACGACAACCTCTTCAAGCAGATCGTGATGTTCCTCTCGGTCATCACCATCAGCGCCGCAGCGATTGTGGAGCAAGCTCCGCCTGCGGGCGCGCCGCCAGCCGCGGTTGCAAATGGCGCCAACGCCGAGGCGCCGCTCGGCGACGCCTCGGCCGAGAAGAGCAAGGTCGAAGACCGCCAAGGGACCGCCGACATGATCTTCGGCATCCCCTTCCTATTAGTCACTGGTTATGCCGGCTATCTCGCGGATCGCTACGGCAAGCGTTCGATCATCATTTGGTGCAAGGTGGCCGAGGTCTTCATCATGGCTGCCGGCGCCATCGCTTTTTACTACTACGTGCCGGGCCAGCTGACGTTTCTCTACGTCGTGCTGTTCCTCATGGGGACGCATAGCGGGTTTTTCGGGCCGGCTAAGTACGGCATCCTGCCGGAAATGCTTCGCCCATCGGACCTGCCGCGGGCGAACGGTTTTATTTTGATGACGACCTTTCTCTCGATCATCCTTGGCGGCGTCGTGGCCGGCGTGCTGAAGGAATATTTCGAAACGCAGCTCTGGCTTGCGTCGGTCGCGTGCATCTCGATCGCCGTCGTCGGTACTATCTCGTCTCTCTGGGTCCGCCGCCTGCCTGCCGCGAACCCCGAGATGAAGTTCGAATGGTCGTCGTTCACTGTTCCCCCCGACATGCGCGCCCTGCTCCGCGCCGATCGACCGCTCTTGATGGCTCTCATCGTGTCGAGCCTCTTCTGGATGCTCGCCGGCATGGTGAAATCGGCCGTCACCGCGGCAGGGCTCATCGATCAACAAGTTGGCGAAGTCGCCACGAGTTACCTCTTCGGCATCGTCAGCGTCGGCATCGCCGCTGGCGCCGCGATCGGCGGCCTCGCCTCGAAGGGGAAGGTTGACTTTCGCGTCCTTAAGGCGGGCGCTTTGGGGATGCTGATCTCAATGCTTCTGCTCGCCATCCCCAGCAGCGGCGACCCGGCTGACCTTATCGGCCCCGATGGCAAGCTAACCCATTTGCCTGGCATCGGTGAAAGTCGCCAATGGATCGGCTACTATGGCGGACTCGCGACGCTGCTCTTCCTCGGCATCTCAACCGGCTGCTTCGCCGTGCCGCTGCAAGTCTTCATGCAGCAGGCGCCGCCCGAGGGAAAGAAAGGACGCATGATCGCCGTCATGAATCAGGCGAACTGGGTCGGCATCGTGCTCAACGGCGTCATCTACGGTTGGATTGCCTCGCTCATCGAAGCCAACGGCTGGCCGCGTTGCACTGCCTTCCTGTTCATCGCCGCGCTGATGCTGCCGATTGTGCTGTTTTACCACCCGAAGGCAGACGCTACCCCCCCGCCCTCTGCATAGCGCGACGAGAGGTCGCGACGATGCGGCTGCTACGGCGAGCATCACTAACGAAAAGCCGCGGATCATGCGAATCTGCGCGAATGGAATGCAGTGCAGCACTCTCGATTTGCCACAATTCGCGTGATCCGCGGTCCGTATTCCCTTACTTCCTTCGCGCGTCTTCGTGCCCGCCGTGCCTTCGTGGTGAAGGCCTTTCGCTTTAGCTCTTCGCCGCTTCTTTCGCGGGCTCAGCCGGCGCTTCGTCTGCAGGCGCCGCCGACTGCTCTTGCTCCTGCGCCTTGGCCTTCGCAGCGGCCGCCGTTTCGGCGGTGATCACCTTCGCGTCGTCGAACTGCATATCGACGAGCGCCGCGACGGCCTTGTCGCCGTCGAACGCCTTGTCATCAACCGCCACCTTCGCCGTCAGCGAACTAAGATCGACTTCGACGTCCTTAACGCCCGGCTGAGCGGCCAAGATGCCCTCGACATGGGCTACGCACGATTCGCAGTGCATCCCCGGCACGCTGAAGTCGACGGTCGGCGCGCCAGCTTCATTGAACTTGGCCACCGTCACAACCGGCGCGTTCGCATCGCCGGTCTTCGCCACGTCGACGGACGAAGTCCCGCAACCAACGGCCAACAGCGCCGCACCCAACCAAGCCAACCGTTTCATCGCATGCTCCTTTAACTCTTTGTGGGAGGGGTCTCCGACCCCGATGCAGGATTGCAAACCGCAGCTCATTCGAAGAGGTATGCGTTATCGGCGTCGGAGACGCCTCCCACAGTTCAGCTTCATCGGCGGTTCCGAAAGAAAAAACCGCTACTTCGCCACGGGCTCCGAAAGCTCGACTAACTCGCCCTTCTTCGCCATCTCGCGGATATCTTGCGTGATCTTCATCGAGCAATACTTCGGCCCGCACATGCTGCAGAAGTGGGCGCTCTTGAATGTATCCTGCGGCAGCGTCTCGTCGTGGTAGCGGCGGGCCGTTTCCGGATCGAGCGACAACTCGAACTGCTTGTTCCAGTCGAACTCGAACCGCGCCTTCGACAGCGCGTCGTCGCGATCGCGGGCGCCCTTGCGTTTCCGCGCGATGTCGGCCGCGTGAGCCGCAATCTTGTAGGCGATCATCCCCTGCTTGACGTCTTCCTGCTCCGGCAGGCCGAGGTGTTCCTTCGGCGTCACGTAGCAGAGCATCGCCGCCCCCGCCCAACCGGCCAGGGCCGCGCCAATGCAGCTCGTAATATGGTCGTAACCTGGCGCGAAGTCGGTTACCAATGGCCCGAGCACGTAGAACGGCGCTCCGTCGCAGACCTCGATCTGCCGTTCGACGTTCATCGCCACTTCGTCCATCGGAATGTGGCCTGGTCCCTCGACCATCACCTGCGTGCCGCGGGCCCAACCGCGGCGGGTCAGTTCGCCCAGCACGTCGAGCTCCGCGAACTGCGCCTTGTCGCTCGCGTCGGCCAGCGACCCCGGTCGCAGTCCGTCGCCGAGGCTCCAGGTGACGTCGTACTGCCGCATGATGTCGCACAAGTCTTCGAAGTGCTCGTACAGCGGGTTCTGCTTCTTATGGGCCATCATCCACTTGGCGATCAGCGAACCGCCGCGGCTCACGATGCCGGTGGTGCGGCCCATCGTCAGGTGCAAATGCTCCATCTTCACGCCGCAGTGGACCGTCATGTAGTCGACGCCCTGCTTCGCCTGATGCTCGACCATGTCGAGGAAATGCTGCGGCCGCATCTCTTCGATGTCGCCGCCGAGCTGTTCGAGCATCTGGTAAATCGGCACCGTGCCAATCGGCACCGGCGAGGCTTCGATAATCGCCTTGCGAATGCCGTCGATGTTCTTGCCGGTTGACAGGTCCATCACCGTGTCGGCGCCGTAGTGGACCGCGGTGTGGAGTTTTTCGAGCTCGCCGTCGATGTCGCTGGTGACGGCTGAGTTGCCGATGTTCGCGTTCACCTTACAGCGAGCGGCGATGCCGATCGCCATCGGTTCGAGCCGGCCGGCCGCGTGGACGATGTTCGCCGGAATCACCATCCGGCCCGCCGCCACTTCCTCGCGAATCGTTTCGGCCGGCAGCGACTCGCGCTCGGCGACGTAGTTCATCTCGCGGGTGATGTTGCCGGCGCGGGCATGCTCGAACTGGGTGATCGGTTCAGCCATCGAAGGGCGATCCTCTAGAGTCAGTCGCCCCGCCGACGAGGCCGCGGCAGCAGCGAGGAAAATGCTGGAAAGTCAAGCGGCCCTTGCACTTCGGGCCGAATTAGTCAGTTCATCCTATCGGTCTCAATTTGAATGTCAATCTGCCGGTAGTGCCAGGGTTCAACCGCCGAGCGATTCCGGGCAAAGGGCCGCGCCTCGCCTCTCAAGCAACGGCCCAATCCTTGTCTAACTGCGCCGAAACGTAATCTTTCCAAGGGATTGCTGACATTGCCCGTCGACTGTCCCCCGGCAACAATGGACCTACTCCCCTGGCACCCCCGCTCCGCACACTGCAAGGATGCACGTCGCGAATCCACCTAGCGCCGCTGCTTCGTGAAGATCTCCCGCATTTGAAATCTGTGTTCATTTGCGTCCCTCGGCGGTTCCGATATTAACGCCGCCCTTCCGATTCGCCGTCCAAATAACTATCGTGTCCCGCCCCATCGTGAAGCCCGTTCCCCGCACTATCGCCGTCGGCGACGTTCATGGCTGCAACACAGCCTTGAAGACGCTGCTCGACGGCCTGCAACTCACCCCGCACGACACGGTGATCTTCCTCGGCGACGTCGTCGACCGCGGCCCCGATAGCCGCGACTGCATCGACCAGATCATCGCCCTTGGCGAACGTTGCCGCGTTGAGTGCATCCAGGGGAACCACGAGCAGATGATGCTCGACGCGATCGACGGCACGATGCCGATCCAAGAGTGGCTGGTCCACGGCGGCGCCGAAACGCTCGACTCGTACGGCAAGAACTTCGGCGTCGGCGGCATCAAGCCCGACCACGTTGAGTTCCTCCGCACCTGGGGCGACGTCGTCGAACGCCCCACGCATTTCTTCGCCCACGGCAACTACCTCGCCAGCCGCCCGCTCACGCGCCAACCGTGGCGCGACCTCCGCTGGCAATCGCTTAAGTGGCACACGCCCGAAGCCCATCTCTCCGGCAAAACCGGCGTCGTCGGCCACACCGCCAACAAGCAGGCCGAGATCCTTAACCTCGGCCACCTCGTCTGCATCGACACCTACTGCCATGGCGGCGGCTGGCTGACTGGCTTCGACGTCACCACCGGCCGCGTCTGGCAAGCCAAAGAAACCGGCGAGTTCCAATCCGCCGACCTCCCGCCGATCAAGTCGCTTGCGGCACTGCGCTTCTAGCCCCGGGCTCCGCCCGGGGGTCGGCAACCATTCCGGTAGACGTCGCCGCGCGCTCCATGATCCGCGTCCAGTCCTTCTCTGCTGCGCCGTTCGCATCGCCCACCGCCGCCGGGTACACTTACCGGCGTCGCGTCCCCCTCCTCCACTCTCGCGAGCAATCGCCTCATGGTTCACCTCGCCGCCAAGTTTGCCTGCGTCGTCGTTCTACTACTCCAAGTTGCCCCCGCACTCGCGCAGTCTCGCGCCGAGGGAATGGCCGCCGCCGCGAACGCCTTCCTCGCCGCGCTCACGCCCGAGCAGCGCACCGAAGCCGTCGTTGCGTTCGATTCGCCACAGCGTCGCGATTGGCACAATATCCCCAAGGACGATCGTAAGGGCGTCGAGTTCCGCGCCCTCTCGCCCGAACAGCGCCAACTCGCCCTCGACCTGCTCCACTCCGGCCTCAGCGACGAAGGCTATGGCAAAGCGCTCAAGATCATGTCGCTCGAGAACAACCTCCGCGAAGGCGAGAAGAACGTGCAGGGCGCTCCGCTCCGCGATCCCGAGCGGTACTTCATCACCATCTTCGGCGAGCAAACCGACGCCGGCGCCTGGGGGTGGAGCTTCGAAGGCCACCACTTCTCGCAGAACATCGCGGTGAAAGATGGCACGATCGTCGGCGACACGCCCAGCTTCTGGGGCGCCAACCCCGCGACGCTGATCACGTTCGTCGAAGGCGGCCCAGAAGTCGGCACGCGGACGCTTGCCCAAGAAGAACAACTCGCGTTCGACTTGCTCACGAGCCTCGACCAGTCGCAACGGGCCGAAGCGATCACCGCCGACAAGCCGCCCGCCGACTATCGCGGCCCCGGACAGCCGGAACCACCCCGCTCCGCCCCCGAGGGGATTCCCGCCAAGCAACTGACCGATCTCCAAAAAGAGACGCTCCGCTCGCTGCTCGCCGCCTTCTGCAACAACCAGGCGCCCGAACTTGCCGCCGCCCGTCTCGCCGAGATCGACGCCTCGGGCTTCGATCGCGTCCACTTCGCTTGGCAAGGCGCCGAAAAACCGGGCGTCGGCCACGCCTACCGCATCCAGGGCCCGACGTTCCTGCTCGAACTGGTGAACATCCAATCCGACCCCGCCGGCAATCCTGCGAACCACATCCACTCGGTGTGGCGGAGCCTCAATCACGACTTCGGCGTGGCTGACTAGCTATTCGCTGATCAGCGTTTGGCAGCTGTTCGTCTCGCCGAATCATTCTCCCAGCTCACGATGCTCATCGTAGGCTAGTTCAAGTCGCGCAATCCGGCCTTCTGCGCCGGCCGTTCGCTCGCATGCTGCCCGTTGGAGTAGGTTGGATCGATCGCCGTTGTCGCTGAGAACGGCACATCCTCCTCTCTTCCGTTCGGAGCCGTAGTCATGAACGGTCGCCGTCGTGAATTCCTCGCTGACGTTGGTCGCGGGATGTTGGTTGCTAGCCTGGGGGCGACCGCCTCGTTGGAGTTGGGCATCGTCGGCGGTTTCGCCGACGAACCGACGAAGCGCCTCACCTTCGGGAAGCTCGAGCCTCTCGTCGCGCTGATGCAAGAAACGCCGCCGGATCGGCTGATGCCCTTGCTCGCCGAGCGTCTTGCCGCGGGCGCTGAGCTTAAGACGTTGGTCTGCGCAGGCGCGCTCGCGAACGCGCGTGCCTTCGGCGGCCAAGATTACACCGGGTTCCACACGTTTATGGCGCTGGCTCCGGCGCTGCAGATTGCCGACGAGCTTCCGATCGACCGACGCCCGTTGCCGGTGATGAAGGTCCTGTACCGCAACAGCAGCCGCATTCAAGATCAAGCTGCCGATCACCACGATGTCCTTCAACCGGTAGATGTCGCATCCGGCGCCGCGCCAGGTGCCGATGAACTGCGCGCTTCCATCCGTGCGATTGATTGGAACCTCGCCGAAAATCAATTCGCGCGGCTTTCCAACGATTCGGTCGCCGATGCTTTCAATCAGCTTCAAGTCGCGGTCCAAGACGAACCCGACGTTCATCGAGTGGTTCTGTCCTGGCGGGCCTGGGTGATGCTCGGTCTGGCGGGGCCGGAGTACGCTCAAACATTGCTGCGGCAGTCGGTTCGATACTGCCTAGATACCGAACAGCGGATGCGTGACAAGAACTACCCGCACTCCGGCGTTCGTGAATTGCTGCCTCGCCTGCTCGACGAGCACCGCCTCCTCGCCAAGCCGCTCGGCAATCGTCCGGTCGACGACCAATGGGTCGAGCGGCTAGCCCGCGAGATTTTCGCCGGTACGCAGGAACAAGCGGCGACCGCCGTTGCTGCGGCGATTGCCGAAGGCATCGATCCCGAGGCGATCGGCCAAGCGCTTTCGCTCGCTGCGAATATGCTCGTCCTACACGACCCAGGCCGCCGCCCTGAGCAGACCGCGGCGGGCAAGCCGGCGGGCTGTGTCCATGGCGATTCCCCCGGCGTGCACGCCTCCGACGCCGCCAACGCGTGGCGCAACATTGCCCGCGTCGCCAACCCTCGGAACCGGGTGGCCAGTTATATCGTGGGGGCGTACCACACCGGCGGTCAGATGCGCTACGTTTCCAAAGATCACTTCCCGTATGCGGAAAAGCTTGAGGAATTGGACGACGTAACCAACGGCGTCGCCCTCCTCGCGGAAACCGAGCGCGCGATCCAAGCCAACGACCAAGCCCTCGCCTGCGCGCTGGTCGATCGCTACAGCCAACTCGAACTGCCCGCGGCGCCCATCTTCGATCTGATGCGCAAGTACGCCGTCAGCGAGGATGGCGCCCTCCACGCCGAAAAATACTTCCGCACCGTCACCGAAGAATACGCCGCCACCCGCCCCGCATTCCGTGCGCGGCAGTTAGTGGCGCTGGCCCGCGTCACCGCGAGCGAGTACGGCTATCCTGCGCCCGGCTATCAGCAGGCGTGCGAGTTGCTGCGTATCAGTTGATGCGGCCGCGCAGACTCAGAGTGCATCCCCTTAGCGCTCTTGGCGGTTCTATTCAATGCGGCAAACCTATCCGTTTGCATCGCCGCTCCCCGCCAGTTATCTTGTTCCACTGCTCTCGGGCGGCGAAAGCCCGTGGCGACTCCCGAGTCGCCGCGAAGGGAAGTCGGTGAGAATCCGACGCGGACGCGCCGCTGTGATGGACGTTTGATCGACCGATCTGATGCCACTGTTTCGAGTTCGCTCGAAATGGGAAGGCGATCGGCCGAGATGTCTGAAGCCAGAAGACCGGCCTGGGAGCGAACGTTCGACGCTATGCGTCGGGCGCCCGTTTTCCGTCTTCGCGTTTAGGACGGGCCGGACCTGGCTTCTTGCGCCTCATTTTCGCTGAACCGCTGCGTGGCGGTCGGCGTCGAGGGCGTTTTGCCAGTTCTTGCCCTTCTGGCTGTTCGTCGTGAGCGAACTTCCCGCGCAGACTCCTGCCCACCTCGGCCTCGCGATTAGGCCATGCGGCGATCACAGCCGCAGCTGGAATTCAGCTAATGACGAGACTTTTACGGTTCCGTGCGGCGCTCGCGTGCGCCCTCATGCTCGCGGCGAGCTACGCCCCTTCACATGCTCAAGCCGTCGGCATCGACGCCTACCAGCCGACTCGCAACTTTACCCTCCCCGCCGGCGGCGACAGTTCGGGCGGCAACGTCCTGTTCGACGCCATCCCCGACGGTCGGCTCCTGCTGCTCAATGGTGTGAACGTTTCCGTCGAGACGGCCCCCAAGAGCGGCGCCTTCAATTCGCTCGGCGACATCCCCGGCTTTTCGTTGATGTCCTGGGGCCCCGGATTCCTCGCCGTCTCGCCTGACGGCACCCGCGCCGCTGCTGGCAGCAACGCGGGCGGCACAATCGCCGTCTTCGAAACCGCCAATCCCGCGAGCGTCACCATTTTCAACGGCGACGACTTCGCCGGCGATTGGATCGACAACCGCTACCTCGCCATCGCCAATGGCATGTCGGGCCCGCGGGTCGAGATCCTCGATACGCAAACTGCCACGATGACTCCGGTGATCACCAACATCGGCGGCGCCTCTGCCGGCGTCGCGATCGATGCGGCCGGCAACCTCTACACCGGCAACGGCTACGGTTACAACACGGGCGGCAGCTCGACCGGGTGGATCAAGGCCTTCGCCGCCGCCGATTGGCAAAACGCCCTCGCCACGAACACCCCGCTCAACTTCGAAGCCACCGGCACGCCGGTCGCCGATTTGCTCTCGGCCTACCCTTTCGGCTTCGACGGTTCGGGCAACATGTTCGTTGGCGGCGCCGACTTCTTCGGCGGCTCGAATGACAAAGGCTACGCCGCGCTGATCAGCGCGGACGCCATCGCCGACGCATTGGCCAATCCACAAGCCGCGCCGCCGATCAACGGGAACTCGCCGGCGAGCGTGCTGCGCAAGATCGCCAGCCCGCAAGACACGATCGACTCGCTCCAACCGCCAACGTGGAATTACAACGCCGGCACTGGCGAGTTACTCCTCGGCTATTACCAAAACGGTGCGGTGACCGCCTACGCCGCCGTGCCGGAGCCCGCGACGCTGCTGCTGATGGCGGCGGGCGCTGGCGCCGTCGGTTTGCTGATGCGTCGCCGGTCGCGCTGCTTGGCGATCGCCCTGTTGGTGCTGACGGCTGCCCCGACGGCGGTCGAGGCCTCGCCTTACGACGCGTTCAATTTCAGCGACGTCGATTATTGGGTCGGCACAGGCAGCAACCGCGCGGCGCTGGTCGTCGACTTTTATTACCCCGCGGGCAATGCGAGCTATGTGTGGGGCTACCAATGGGATGGCACGGCGACGGGCGAGCAAATGTTCCGCGCGATCGCCGGCACGACCCTCGTGCGTGAACGCGACGGCGGGCCTGAGTTGGGAACTTTTTCTGGGAGCGACAATCGTCTCTACCTGCGGGCGAGTTCCTTCGGCGGCGGCCTCGGCAACTCGATCTTCGGCATCGGCTACGACGCCGACGGCGACGGCAGTTCGTTCGTTTCGAGTTTCGAGGGCGTCGAGACGGGCGCCGCGACCGATAGCGACGACTACTACCGCGAAGGTTGGTTCACCGGTTACTGGAGCTACTGGATCTCTGACCCCGCCGCGCCGGCGTGGGGCTACTCGGGCCTTGGCTTCTCGAGTCGCGAGCTGACCGATGGCTCGTGGGATGGCTGGAGCTACGTCGATTTCATGACCGGCGATAGCGGAACGCCGGCCGTGCCGACGCCCGCGCAAGTCCCCGAGCCCGCCGCGTTTGCACTCGCCGCCTCTGCCGCCTTGGCGATGTTCACCATCCGCCGTCGCCAACGGTGAGGCGCCATTGAGCGGCATTCAGCGACTGACAACGGACGACTGACCACGGACAAAACCAATCAAGGAAGTCCCATGCATGTTTCCACGACCCCGTCCTGCCGGCGCATGTCGGCAGGGCGGTTCTTCCTAGCCCTGAGCTTGGCCGCCTCGCTTGCTTCGACCGCGGCCGCCCAAAGTCCCTACGCCACAACGCTCGTCGCCCACAATGGCGCCTTCGGCGGCGCGGCCCTCTACAACGATTCACTCGCCGTCCTCGGCGAACCAACCCGCGTTGCCAACAACAACGACCCCGTCATTGGCACGGCGCCTTATCACATCAAAATCGTCGAGCCCGCGTACAACCGCGATCTCAACGGCAACAAAATCATCACCACGCTCAGCCGGCGGTCGAACGGCGGCGGCTACGACTACGGTTTTATTACCGTCAAATTCGATCAGCCGATCGTCGATGATCCGGTCAACCCGTACGGCATCGATCTGAACGTTTTTGGCAATTCGTTTTACATCGGTAACGGCTTCGTCAGCGATTCCAGCGACATGCGGGCGTACAACCTCGTCGGCGGCCTGTTCGCCGAGCCGGTCGTGATCTCGGTGAGCCCTGACAACGTCAATTGGTACACCTACGCGAACGGGCCGTACGGCGACACCGCCTTCCCGACGCAGGGAACGCAGTGGAGCGGCGCGCAGTACGACGCCATCGGCAACGGCTGGACCTCGACGCCGACCGATTTCACGAAGCCGGTGAACCCGACGCTCGATGCGGTGCTCGGCATCCAGGGGCAGCAAATTTCAGCGGCCAACGCGATCGGCATGTACCTCAACTCCGGCGGCGGCACGGGAATCGACCTTGCCCCTTCTGGGTTCTCGTCGATTCAGTACGTGCGCGTCGAGGCGACCGCCCAGTTCCGCGATGGCGAGATTGACGGCTTTGCCGACGTGCGGCCGATGACGCTTGGCGATTCGCTCTCGATCACCCCCGCCAACGTCGACGCGGGAACGCGGCTCTTCTTTCAGCGGACGGCTGACCCGACGAAGTCGGCGGTGATTGCCGACTTCTCCGCCGTCGCCGACTTGGCGAAGCTGACCACCGGCCCGCTCGCCGATGAGACTGCCCTCGCCGCGCTCGCCGGTAAGAATGTGCTCGCCAATTTCGCACTGGAAGTGACGACTCTCGTCGGCGACGCCCCGGTCGCGTTCGCCGCTGACTACCGCCTCAGCGTAAGCAGCGACTACGCCGGCGACGGCAGCGATCTGCAGGTGTTGGCGTGGCTGGACGATGCCTGGAGCGAGACGCCGTTCACCTTCGACGCGACCGCCGGCATGGCGGTGCTCGAAGATTGGACCGCTGGCGAAGCGTGGCTCGCGATCGTCCAAACCGCCGCCGCGTCCCTGCCCGGCGACTACGACGACAACGGCCTCGTCGACGGCGCCGATTTCCTCGCCTGGCAACGCGCATTCGGCGGAGCGACGCCGCTCCACAACGAAACCGCCTCGCCGGGGATTGTCGATGCCGAGGACCTGAATGTGTGGAAGCAGCATTTTGGAGTGAACGGCGATGCAAGCACGGCGGTTGTGCAAGTTCCAGAACCGAGCGCGTTCGCGCTGGCACTCGTGGTCATAGCCCCGTTTGCATGTCGCAAACCTCGGCGCTCATAAAAGAAATTCCCTCTGGCCCCCTCCCCCTCAAGGGGAGGGAACCACACGTTCATTTAATTGCAACCAGCAGCTGCGGCGCTTCAAACCTCGTCGGTAACTCAACCCATGAACTACCGCCGAACTCACCGCGCCACGCATCCCGCATTCACCCTCGTCGAGCTGCTCGTAGTTATCGCCATCATCGCGATCCTCCTCGGCCTGCTCCTCCCCGCGGTCAGCAACTCGCGCGAGGCCGCGCGGCGGACGCAGTGCCTCAGCAATCTCCGCCAAATGGCCCTCGCTGCCCACATGTATGCCGACCGCCACGCCGGACGGTATCCAATCGCGTATTACTCGGAGCAACGCGACGGCGTCCACTACTCCTACTGCTGGGACCTCACCACGATCAAGCCGCCCGCCGCCGCGGCGTACGTCGTGCCCGGGATTTTGTGGGAGGACGCTGGGCCGCTGGAGATTCAGCAGTGCCCATCGTTCGACGGCGCCGCGAACTGGGCCATCGATCCCTACACCGGCTACAACTACAACACGAGCTACATCGGTCACGGCGAAGGCGAGAACATCCCCGAGCCGGCGACGCAAAAGTCGATTCAAGCCCCGACCCGCACCGCGATCTTTGGCGACGGCCAGTACGCCGCCGGAGCCAACAAATTTATGCGGGCGCCGTTCGACAGCGAGGGAGACGACGCGTTCAACGGCCGCTACGCCGGCACGCAAGGCTACCGGCATCTCGACACGACGTGCGTCGCCTTCTGCGACGGCCACGCCGAAGTCCGTGCCGAACGATTTACGGAAACCGACGACTACCAGGGCGCCAAGCAAATCGCCACCGGCACCGGCTTCCTCTCGCCCGACAATTCCATGTACGGCGAACCCGAATAAAACGATTGCATTCGCTTGGCGCTCTTCGCGCTCTCGCCGTCCTTGGCGGTTCCCCACTCAATCTGCTAGGTTGCCCAGCAACGGACCACTGACAACGGACCACTGCCGCTCAACCAAGCATGCCCGCCGCCCGCCAACAGCCTGACCCCAACGAAATCCTCTCCGTCACGCAACTCTCCGCGCGGCTGAAGGGGGTGATGGAGGAGAACTTCCCCTCGGTCTGGGTCGCTGGCGAAATTTCTAACTACTCGCAGCCGCAGTCGGGCCACTGCTACTTCACGCTGAAGGACGACGGCGCCCAGCTTCGCGCCGTGATGTGGCGCAACACGGCGGCCAGATTAAAACTCGCCCTCCACGACGGCATCGAAGTCGTCTGCCGCGGCCGGCTCGATCTTTACCCGCCGCGCGGCAGCTACCAGCTCGTCGTCGACGAACTCCAGCCTAAAGGGATGGGCGCCCTCGAACTCGCCCTCCGCCAGCGTCGCGACAAACTTGCTGCCGAGGGGCTGTTCGACTCAGCCCGCAAACGTCGCCTGCCGACGTTTCCCCGCCGCATCGGCGTCGTCACCAGCCCCACCGGCGCCGCGATCCGCGACTTCTTGCAAGTGATGCACCGCCGGTGGCGCGGCGTCGAGGTCCTCGTGTTCCCGGCACGCGTGCAGGGCGACGGCGCTGCCGAGGAAATCGTCGCCGGCATCCGCGCGGCGAATAAGGTGCAGCCGAAGATCGACGTCCTTGTCGTCACCCGCGGCGGCGGTAGCCTCGAAGACCTCTGGTGCTTCAACGAAGAGGCCGTCGTCCGCGCGATCGCCGCGTCGAAGATCCCCACAATCTCCGGCATCGGTCACGAAATCGACGTCACGCTCGCCGACCTTGCCGCCGATGTGCGAGCGCTCACCCCGAGCGAAGCGGCCGAGCGCGTCGTCCCCTCCGCCGCCGATCTGAACGATGCCCTCCGCAGCCTCGAACACCGCCTCCGCACCGCGCTCACCACTCGCGCGGCCCACTACCGGCACCGCCTCGACGCGATCGCCAGCCGCCCCTCGCTCAGCCGACCGCTCGAAGCGATTCATCTCCGCAGTCGCCGGCTCGACGAACTCGCGCTCCGGCTGCGAGCCGCCTCGCAAACGCTCCTCCGCGACCGCCGCGGCGCCGTCGAAACGATGGCCGCGAAACTCGAAACGCTCAGCCCGCTCGGCGTCCTCGGCCGCGGCTACAGCCTCACCTTCCGCCAAGGCGAATCGAAGCTGATCACCTCCGCCGCGAAGCTGAAACCAGGCCAGCGCCTCGTCACCCGCTTTCAACAAGGCACAGCCGTCAGCATTGTCGAATCGACAGACGACCAATAACCTTTACTCGCAACTCGCAACTCGCAACTCCACCAGGCAGCGCCGTGGCCAAGAAGAAACCAGAAGCCGAAGCCGAACAACTCACCTTCGAGCAATCGCTCGCCGAGCTCGAGCAAATCGTCGCCAAGCTCGAGGGGGGCAAGCTCGGCCTCGGCGATTCGCTGGCCGCCTACGAGCAAGGGGTCAGCCGGCTGAACGGCTGCTACCAGCTCCTTCGCCATGCCGAGCGGCGGATCGAACTCGTCCAGTCGCTCGACGCCGAGGGGCGGGCCAAGACGGTCCCCCTCGACGACGCCGATGATGAGGATTTATCCGAGAAATCGGCCTCCCGCAGCCGCCGGCGGACCGCCCGGCCGGCCGGATCGGACGCCGCCCGCGTGGACGATGAGGCCAGTTTGTTCTAGCATGACGGCTTGCTGGGAGCGCGAGGAAGCCTCCCCCGTGACCTGCTGCTCGACGCCCATGGCCGCCGCTCCCACCTCAGATTCCCCCCCGCTCGACGCCCAGCGTAGCGAGCAGATCGAAACCGCGCTCCGCCGTTGGGCGCAGTTCGACGCCAATTGCCCCGCCCAACTCGGCGAGGCAATCCGCTACAGCCTGCTCGCCCCGGGCAAACGGTTGCGGCCCCACCTGGTGCTGCTCGCTGCCGAAGCCTGCGGCGGCGCGGTTGCCATCGAGCAAGCCCTTCCCGCCGCCGTCGCGGTGGAAATGATCCACGCCTACTCGCTGGTCCACGACGACCTACCGGCGATGGACGACGACGACCTCCGCCGCGGCCGCCCCACCTGCCACAAGCAATTCGACGAGGCGACCGCCATCCTGGTCGGCGACGCGCTCCTTACCCGGGCGTTTGAGGTGCTGGCCATCGGCATCCAGCCGGGCGAACGGGCCGCCCGCTGCTGTGCCCTGCTCGCCAAAGCCGCCGGGCCCGAGGCCCTGGTTGGCGGCCAGGCCGACGATTTGGCCGCCGAATTTCGTCACATCGGCCTCGAACGACTACAATCAATTCATCGGCGGAAGACCGGCGCCCTGTTCCGCGCCTCGCTGGAACTCGGCGCCGTCGCGGCCGACGGTTCGGCGGAACAGCGGCAAGCTTTGGTCCTGTTCGGCGAAAAACTGGGACACGCGTTCCAAATCGTCGACGATTTGCTCGACGTCAGCGGCAACGAAGCGAACGTCGGCAAGCGGATCGGTAAAGATCGGCATCGCGGCAAGGTGACGTACCCCTCCCTGCTCGGCGTCGAACCAAGCCGCCAACGTGCCGCGGAACTCATCGAAGAAGCGTGTCAGGCAATCGATTCATTCGGAGCGGCGGCGCAGCCGCTTCGCGAACTGGCGGAATTCGTGGGGCGTAGGAGCCGTTGATGACAACGCTGCTAGAAACGATTCGCGATCCGGCCGATCTCCGCGGAATGACCCTTCCGCAACTCGAGCAACTCGCCGGCGAAATCCGCGAGGTCCTCTGCGGCTTGATCGCTTGCCGCAGCGCGCACTTCGCGTCGAACCTCGGCGTCGTCGAACTCGCCATCGGTCTCCACCAGGCGTTCGACTTCAAACGCGACCGCCTGATTTGGGATACCGGACACCAGATTTATCCCCACAAGCTCCTCACCGGCCGCTACGAGCAGTTCCAGTCGATGCGCACCAAGGGGGGCCTCATGGGCTACCCCAACCCGGCTGAGAGCGAGTACGACCTGTTCATGACCGGTCACGCTGGGGCGAGCGTTTCAACAGCGCTCGGCCTCGCCAGCGGCGACGCCTTCCTACGCCCGGAAGAAAATCGCCACACGGTCGCGGTGATCGGCGACGGCGCCTTCCCCTCCGGCGTCGTGTTCGAAGCCCTCAACAATGGCCGCCGGCAGAGCAAAAAACTGCTGGTGATCCTCAACGACAATCGGATGTCGATCTGCCCGCCGGTCGGCAGCGTCTCCGACTATCTCGATCGCCTCCGCATGAACCCCGCCTACGCGGGGCTCAAGGGCGAGATCGCCAAGATGCTCAACCGCGTGCCGCTCCTCGGCGATCCGGCCGAGCGGTTCTTGGTGCAGCTGAAAGAAGCCGCCAAGGCGGGCCTCAGCGGCGGCATGATGTTCGAAGACATGGGCTTCCGCTACATCGGCCCCATCGACGGCCACAACATCGGCCTGCTCCGCAAATACTTCAAGATGGTGCAGCGGATCGACGGGCCGGTGCTCCTGCATGTCGTCACCGAGAAAGGTCACGGCTTCCACCCGGCCGCCGCCGACCCCGTCACCTACCACGCCCCGCCGCAGTTCGAACGGCAGCAAGACAAATACGTCATCGCGAAAAAGGGCCCCTCGGCGCCCGCGTACACGAACGTCGCCTCGCAGGCGATCTTCGACCAAATGCGCGCGAATCCGAAGGTTACCGTCCTCACCGCCGCGATGTGCCAGGGGAACAAGCTCGAAAAGGTCCGCGAGGAATTCCCCGACCGCTTCTTTGACACCGGCATTTGCGAAGCCCACACGGTCGCGTTCGCCGCCGGCCAGGCGAAGGTCGGCATGCGGCCGATCGTCGACATCTACAGCACGTTCATGCAACGGGCCTACGATCACATCTTCCAGGAAGTCGCCCTGCAGAATCTGCCGGTCACCTTCATGATGGATCGCGGCGGCCTCGCCGGCCCCGACGGCCCGACGCATCACGGCGTTTTCGACTTCGGCTACATGCGGGTCTTCCCGAACATGGTCCTCATGGCTCCCGGCGACGCGGCCGACCTGCCGGCGATGCTCGACTTCGCGTTGAAGTTCGACGGCCCCTGCAGTCTCCGCTACCCGAAGGCCAGCGCCGTCACGATCGAGCGCGAACAGGCGCCGATCGAACTCGGCCGCAGCGAAACGATCCGCACCGGCGCCGACGGCTGCATCGTCGTCTGCGGCGCCCTCGTCCGCCGCGCCCTCGAAGCGAGCGACCGCCTCCGCGAGGAAGGCCTCGACGTCGGCGTCATCAACGCCCGCTTCCTCAAGCCGCTTGATACCGAGGTAATCGTCGGCGCGATCCGCGACCTGCCGTGGGTCGTCACGATGGAAGAAGCCTCGCTCATGGGCGGCTTCGGCAGCGCAGTCCTCGAAGCCGCCGCCGACGCCGGCGTCGACGCCAGCCGAGTCCGCCGCCTCGGCATCCCCGACCACTACGTCGAACACGGCGAACGCGACGAACTCCTCGCCGATCTCAGCATGGACGTCCCTGGCATCGTCGCCACCTGCCAACGCCTGGCCGCGGGCATCCCAACTCGCTAGTCGCGCACACGGGGTCGGGGGCCTTTTGCCACCGGGTGCTCTCCACTCAGAGCAATGTCGCTAGTGGCAAAAGGCCCCCGACCCCTTCCGGCATCCATCACGTCGCGGCCGGGCTACCTACCCCAATCGCCCAACGCTATGCTCTGCGGTATGACCGCACCAGCATCACTAAAATCCCCCCGCCGCCTTCGCGCCATCCTGCTTGTCGACGGCAGCCGCCAGGCCCTCGCCGATCAGGCCGCGAACCTTCGTTCGATCATCGAACGCCACCTCGACGTCGCTGCCTCGCTCGACAACTTTCACGATCCTTTCCCTGAAGTCGACGCCGATTTGGTCGTCGTCTTCGGCGGCGACGGCTCGATCCTCCGCGCCGCGCGACAAATGGGTTTCACCCAGCTGCCGGTCCTCGGCGTCAACCTCGGCCGCCTCGGCTTCCTCGCCGAAATCCAGCCTGAAGACCTCGACGAAATCCTGCCGCAGATCGTCGCCGGCCAGTACCGCGTGGTGAAGCACCTCATGTTCGAGTGCAGCGTCCATCGCAGCGGCCATGAAGAATCTCGCACGCTTGGCCTCAACGAGGCGGTCGTGCTAGCAGGCCCCTCGTTCTCGATGGTCGAGATCCAGCTGTTCGTCGACGATCACCTCGCGACCACCTATAGCTGCGACGGACTCATCGTCAGCACCCCTGTCGGTTCGACCGCCTACAACCTCGCCGCGGGCGGCCCGATCATGGAAAAAAGCCTGCAAACGCTGGTCGTTTCGCCGATTTGCCCCCACACGCTCACCAATCGTCCGGTCATCGACTCGGCCGACCACGTCTACGAACTCGCCGTCCCGCAGCCGAACGAAGGGACGACCCTGCTGGTCGACGGCAAGCCAATTGGCCAGGTCTTGGCGGACGACCGCATTCGAATCGAGCGCTCCAGTGCAGAATTCCAGTTGATCGAAGTCCGCGGACGTGGATACTACCGGACGCTGCGAGAGAAACTCGGCTGGGGCGGACGCCTCAAGCTGAAGGAATCGTAGCAGTACTCGCGTCCCCTAGCCCCGGGCTTCGCCCGGGGGTGACGCACCGTTTAACTCAACCGTAACGCGACCCCCCGGCAGAGCCGAGGGCTAGAAGCTGGACCGCATCGCGAGTCCCGCTCACAAAACCAAACCCGCATGGAGGCGTGGTCGATGAACCTTCACCTGGCTCGCACGAGCTGTTTCGTCGCTCTGTTTTTCTCTTCCTTCGTTTCGCTGGCCGTCGCCGCCGAAACCGCAGAAAAAACGTCGACTTCTGCTCCGGCTGCCGCCGCAGCCCCCGCCAGCGGCGAGAAGTATCTCCTCCGCTACAAGTTCGCCATGGGCGAAGATCTCCGCTACGACGTGAAGGTGTCGACTAAGCTCCGCAACATTCAGGACGAGACCAGAGAAGAAGTCGAAACCGATACCGAATCGGTGAAGTCGTGGAGAGTGACCGACGTCCTTCCCAACGGCGAAATCGAATTTATGCACGTCGTCGAATGGATCAAGATGTCGAACCAATCGCCCGGCCTGCCTGTGAACAAGTTCGACAGCCGCACGAAAGATCCAGTTCCGCAAGGCTTCTCAACCGTGGCTCGAGCGATTGGGATTCCGCTGTCGATCGTCCGCATCGCTCCCGACGGCAAGGTGACCTTCCGCGAGCAGAAGCATCCGCAGCAGAAGCCTCAGGAAGACATGCCGATCACGCTCGGCCTGCCTGTAGGCGAGATCGCCGTCGGCGAAAAGTGGAGCCACCCCTACAACGTCACCGTCCCCCGCAAGGGAGGCGCCATGCGGCAGATTCAAACCCGCCGCGTGTGCAAACTCCGTGACGTAAAAAACGGCGTCGCCATTATCGACGTCGAGTACCAGATCCTCACGCCCGTCGACTCCTACGCCCAGTCTCAACTCGTCGACCGGCTCACCGACGGCACGGTCCGCTTCGATATCGCTAAGGGCCGCACCATTGCCCAAGAGCACAACATCGATAAGCGCATCCTGGGCCACAGCAGCAAGGCGAGCAGCCTGCACTTCGTCTCGAAGCTCCAAGAACGGCTGCTGCCGAGCGAAGTAAAGGGAGCGAAGAGCGAAGTCCAACAAGCGTCGGCGGTGATTGAGACGAAGCCGGCGGCGAAGAAGTAATAAACCCTGAGGTCCCCTCCCCCTTGAGAGGAGGGAGCCAGAACACATAATCCGGTGAGGCTCGTGTTCGAATAAGCTTCTACGCTGAGACGCACAACTCAGTCTCGTCCCCTTAAGTAGACCGAGAATCGCATGCTCCTAGCCGAAGTCGACGTCGTCGAAACCGTCGTCCATTCAGGCATCACCTTCGGCACAGCCATCGCCATTGTCTGCTCCTGGCAGCGCAATAAGTCGATTCTGCTGGCGATTGTGGCCGGATTTTTCAGCTGGTTTTACGTCGTATACTTTGCATTAACGCGCCGAGCGGACGAAAAGTGAGTTAGTCTCTCGCCGCCGATTCTGCCTGCTTCCAGTACCAACCCGACGCCGCACGAGCCTTGCCGATGAGTTCTCAAACGCTCAAGTACTGCCCGACTTGCGGCGCCCAGATCGCCGCGAACTCGCAGATGTGTCCCAAGTGCGGCGCCATTCAGCCGACCTACCTGGGCGAGGCGACGCGCTCGGTCGGCAAGCTGCAAGTCGATCCCGCGATTCGCGATGCCGCGTCGAAAAAGATCACTGCCGGCATCTGCGCCATCATGCTCGGCTCGTTCGGCATTCATAAGTTCGTGCTCGGGCTGAACACAGCCGGCATCATCATGGCCCTGACGACGATCCTCACCTGCGGCGCCGGCGGGATCATCATGGGCACGATCGGTCTCATCGAGGGGATCATCTACCTCACGAAGTCCGACGACGAGTTCTACGAGACGTACATCGTCGACAAGAAGTCCTGGTTCTAACCCACTGCTAGGGGCCCCCACGGCACGTCGGACTGGTCGCTTCAGCGACCAGTCCAATGCGGCCTCCATCCCCAGCGACGCCGCCTCTTCGCGTAACTCGCAGGGTGGCCGAAAATCGCCGCTCAGCGCCCTAACGCGCATCTGCTAGGCTGAACTCACGACGTCGAAGCTGCGCGCCGACCGCTCTTTGACATCCGACTCAGTCCAATCGCGTGCGCGAGAAGTCTCAGCTTCCCAGCGATGCGGGAGGCGTCTCCGACGCCGATTCCGCGCCCCACTCCAACGGCTCACGAAGCGTCGCCAGCAGTCTTGATGTCGCCCCAAATGCGACATCTAAAAAGCGACATAAAGCGTAACACACTACGTCGCAACGATTTACGGAGTGTCGCTAGTGTCGCTTAAAATCGCATTTCGCTCGCGAAGCGATGCGACACGACTAGCCCCAGGCTCCGCCCGAGGGTCGGCCTCCATTCCAAAAGACGTCGCCGCGCAGTGCGACCCCCGCGCGGAGCCCGGGGCTAGGGCCGCTACGCCTTCGTTTCCGCCGCTTCCTTCGCCGCCGTCCCTTCGACCTCGTGCACAATCACAATGTCATGCACGCCAGTCGCATTCGGATTATCCGGTCCTGCGGCCAAGTGCGAGCCGCCGACGATAATCAGACGATCGCCCTTCGCGGCCAGCCCGGCGTCACAGGCCCAGTCGTCGGCGTGCCGAATCAGTTGCTCGACATTGGTCGCCGGCGCCCCGCGCAGCGGGGTGACGCCCCAGTAGAGGCACATCTTCCGCAGCGTCGTTTCACTTGTGCTGACGCCGATCGTCGGCACAAAGCTCCGCTGCTGCGAGAGGCCGAGCGCCGTCCGGCCCGAGTGGCTCGCGACGACCACCAGCTTGGCCCCCAGCGAGTGGGCCATGGTGCCTGCCCCGCGGACGACGGCGCGAGTGATCTCCTGCAAGTTATCGGCCCGCGGCCGCGTCATCTCGCGCGGTGGCCGGCCCGCCATGCTTTCCTCGGTTACCTGCGCGATGCGGTTCATCATCTCGACCGCTTCACGCGAGAATTTACCGATCGCCGTCTCGCCCGAGAGCATGCACGCATCGGCGCCGTCGAGGATTGCATTGGCCACGTCGGTCGCTTCGGCCCGCGTCGGCCGGGGCGAGTCGTGCATGCTGTCGAGCATTTGCGTCGCGATGATCGACGGCTTCTGCAGTTCCTGGCAGACGCGGACGATCCGCTTCTGCTCGACCGGCACGCGCGCGACGTCGATCTCGACGCCCAGATCGCCGCGGGCCACCATCACGCCGTCCGCTTCGGCGACGATCTCTTCGAGCCGCAGCAATGCCTCGCGTTTCTCGATCTTCGCGATAACGCCCGCCTTCGAACTGCTCGACCGCACAATGTCCTTCAACGTCCGCACTTCGTCCGGCGACCGCACGAAGCTGAGGCTGATGTAGTCGACGCCCGCCTTCGCCGCCCAAATGGCGTGCTGATAATCTTCGACGCTAATGGCCGGAGCGCTCAGCTTCACGTCGGGCAGGTTGATCCCCTGCCGGCTGCGGATCGTGCCGCGCTGCACCACCGAGGTTCGCACGCGGCCCGGCTTCACTTCCTCGACCCGCATGCTCACCGTGCCGTCGGCGAGCATCACGATATCGCCGACCGACAGCTCTTCGAGCAGCGGCTCGTAGGTGGCGGTCAGTTCGTTCGGCGCCTTCGATTCGTCGTCGACGAAGAAGAACTCATCGCCCAGGCGACAAAAGATGCTTTCGCCCGGAATCTCGCCGAGGCGAATCTTCGGGCCGCCGAGGTCGGCGAGGATCGCGAGCGGCTGGTTGAGATCGCGGCTCACTTGCCGAATGCGATCGACGAACACCTGCTGCTGTTCGGGTCCGCCGTGGGCCATGTTCAGGCGGAAGACGTCGGCGCCGGCGAGCACGAGTCCAGTGAGTTGCTCGACTTCGCCGCAGGCGGGGCCGACGGTGGCCACGATCTTCGTGCGGGCCCATTGAGCGCGGGGGGCTGAGAGCGGATTTCCGTCCATGGCGTGATCTCGCGACCCGCGGGGGTCGTGCGGCGGGGAGAGGGGGGAAGGTAAGGGGGCGTGTATTGTGCCTACTGGACGGCGGAATGGGAATACGGTCAACTCACCCCATCGCCCCGCTGCGGAGGGCCGTACGCAGCCTTTTCTTCCATCCGCACGTCCACTCCGGCGACCCGCAACGGGCCGTCCTACACTACATGTCCTATTGGCAAGACAAAGTCTGCGTCGTTGCCGGCGGATCTGCCGGTTTGGGGCTGGCGATTGGCCGCGCCTTAGCAAAACGTAATGCTCGCGTCGTGCTCATCGGCCGTCGGCAGGACGCGCTCGACGCCGCGGCAGGCGAGTTGCAACGGGCCGGCGGAAACGTTACTTCGATTGCCGGCGACATGGCTTGGCAGGAAGACGTCGACCGCGTCGCCGCGGAGGTGACGGAAAAGTTCGGTCGCGTTGAGATGCTTTGCAACTGCGCGGGCCGCTCGACCCGCGGCAAGGTGCTCGATGCGGCGCCCGAAGATTTTCAACAATTGTTCGAAGCGAACTTCTACACGATGGTTCGCGCCACGCGGGCCTTCGCGCCGCTGCTCCTGAAGAGCCGCGGCCACTTGGTGAACATCGGCTCGCTCGCCAGCAAGGTGGCCCCGCGCTACACCGGCGCGTATCCGGCCAGCAAGTTCGCGATCGGTGCCTACACGCAGCAGTTGCGATTGGAACTCGGTGACCAGGGCGTCCACGCGATGCTCGTCTGCCCGGGGCCGTTCACTCGCGACGACAACGGCAAGCGCTACGCCGCCGACGGCGTCGGCGTGCCAGCCGCGGCTCACGCCCCCGGCGCGGGCGCTCACCTCAAGACGCTCGACGCCAACGTCGTTGCCGAGCGGATCCTGAAAGCCTGCGAGCAGCGGCGCGCTGACCTGGTAATCCCCGCGAAGGTCCGCATCCTCTGCGCGCTCAGCCAACTCTCCGCGAGCTGGGGCGATTGGCTGCTCACCCGTTCGACGAAGTAATCAAAGCCACCGGCTTGTCTGGTGGGCGTTTAGCGCGAAAAAAAAGGGCCCCACTTGGCCCTGCGAGGATGCCAAGTGGAGCCCTTCGGCGTGCGTCCCGACTCGCAACTGCCCCGTAGCGGGAAGAGTTACTGCGCCATGCGTCGGCGCCCGTGCGAGAGTCAGACACGTCTGGGTCGTCCAGGAGTGCGAAGATTGCGGGCTTCGCTGACGAGTGACGTGCCGTGTTGGACGAGAGCTACTAATGCAGCTCGCGTGCCAATCGCTGCTAAGCGATTACTCCTCGCGCGCATCTGCGAGCAAACGCCGCGTTCACTCGCTGCATGCCGCGGCATTGAGAGCAGGCAACGTACACCGTTGCCATCGAGAGTGAAGAGCCGCACTCGCGCCGCTTGTAGCCCTTACAAAAGTGCTTGCACTTTCTGGCTACCATCGCAGAGGGGTTAGCGAATCAGCCGCAGCGATTGCACGACGATCGCCGCAATGCCAACAAGCGCGAGGACGTTCTTCGTTGATTCGAACCAACTGAAGCCGCTGCCGTGCGTCGCTCCGCCATCCGCCGCCACATGCATCATCGTTGCATTCGTCGCGGCCGGCAGCGTCGCGCCTGAAGGGCTCTCCTCAACCGCCTGCCAATCGCCGTGGCTCGTCGTCGCTGCAAAGCTAAGGGCCGACTCGGCCTCGCTCGAGTGACCGCGCTTCACGGCCGCTGCATCAGCGCTGTGATTCGGCGAGTGCATTCCCACCAGCATCGCGCCCGCGCCGCGGTTGATATTGTCGGCCTCCAGCTGCGATTGCGGCGGCTCGGCGTGGGCGATCGCCGCGGCGCCTTGCGTTCCGCTGCCAATGTTCGGCGCCAAGCTCGCGAGGAAGTGTTCCACCCGCCCGCCAAAACTGCCGAGCGTCGTTCCCTGCCCTGCCCCGAACAACACGCCGGCGAGTTCGCCCCGCGCGTTAAAGATCGGCCCGCCCGAATCGCCTTGCCGGGCTTCGACGTCGAGCTCCACCATATGCTGCGGCAGGTTCTCCGCAGGGGCGTAATACTGCGTGCAACGGCCGGTCGCGGCGCGGTAATTCCCCGAGCCGTAACCACAGATCGTCAGCTGCTCGCCCGCTTGCGGAGCGGTGGCGGCCAGCTTCACCGGCGCCGCGTTCGGTCGCCAGACGACGAGCGCCGCCAGATCCCAATCGGAATCGACCTTGAGCGGCCGCGCCTTCGAGCGGAACCCGTCGGGGAAGATGACTTCCACTTCCCCATTGCCGTCGCGCACGACGTGCCAGTTGGTGACGACCAGTCCGTATTGATCGCGGACATCGACGAGCGTACCGCTGCCGTACGAGGTCGCATCTCCTTCCGGGACGACGATCCGTGCCACGGCCGGGTGTGGCTGCTGACTAGTGAAGTCGACCGCCGACCGCGGCGAGCCCACGGGCGTAAAGGCGCCTGGTTCAATCGCTTGCGGCGCGCCGAGTGAGTTCGCCCGCGCCGATGCGAATAGCGTCAGCCACGCCATCGCGAGCATGGCGATAGGCCGTAGCATCGCCATTCGCATCGTCGAGAACATTGCCGGGCGGCGGTGGAAGGTGACGAACGGCGTCGTCGATCGACGCGCGGCAGGATGGTGGGAAAGCGACCGAACTACCGCCCGTTGCGAGCCTCGTCGGCAGCTGCTTTGCGAGTCTCTTCGTTCGCGACGATCATCCGCAGCAGCCTTGCTTTCAGCTGGGCGGCGTCATCCTCACGGCGAAACTGTTTGGCGCCGTTCGAGCCGCCGGCGATGGCGGACGGCTCTCCATGCGTCGCGGCCAACCTGCCCCAGCCCGTCGAAGGCGAGGGGATGATCGGCGTGGCGGAATCCATGGCCAACTCCTTACGCAGCAATCGGACGCCCGCCGCGGAGGTCTGCGTCGCGGGGCGGGAAGTCTCGGCCGCCGTTGTAGAGCAATTTCAAACGCTCGAGCTCGGCTCGAAACGCGTTCTCCGCCAATCCGGTGAGCGTCAGCCGAGCGGGGTACCCAGCCAGAAAAACAGCGGCGTCACGGGCCTCGTCGAGCAGATCCTCGGGGAGGTAGAGCGTGGCTCTTATCTTTGGGCGCTGGTCGTCTGTGCATGGCGGCATCCTTGTCGCTGGCGTCTCCAGAGTTGTTCATCGAACCGCCTGCAGGCGTTGCATCAAACGTCAGACGTTTCCCCCACCAGCTTCGCTAGTCGGCACAACTGGCAGCGCCACGGGGTCGGGAGCCTTTTGCCACTGGAGGTTTTCCAATGAATCCAATACCGCTAGTGGCAAAAGGCTCCCGACCCCTTCCGCGGCTACATAAACGCCCTGCCGCCAGCTAGAATGGCGGATCCGCGAACCGCCGCCCCGCTCGACCGGTCCGGTAAGCTGTAACGGCATCTTCTGCCCGATCCCTGACCTCCGACCTCCCGCCCGCTCCCCGCCATGATCGCCATCATCGACTACCAAATGGGAAACCTCCGCAGCGTTCAAAAAGCGTTTGAACGCGTCGGGCACGCGGCCGCCATCACCGCGGATCCGCAGGTGTTGGAGCGGGCCGACCACATTGTGCTCCCCGGCGTCGGCGCCTTTGCCGATGCGATCGCCGAGATCCGCCGTCGCGAATTGGTCGAGCCGATCCTGGGGGCGATCAATTCCGGCAAGCCGTTCCTGGGGATCTGCCTCGGGCTGCAGATGCTGTTCGACGTCGGCTACGAAGACGGCGTCCATGAAGGGCTTGGCGTCATCCCCGGCGAGGTCCGCCGCTTCGACGTGCCGGCGGAATACAAAGTCCCCCACATGGGTTGGAACCACGTCGCCCAGCGCCGCCCGGCGCCAATCTTCAAGGGGATCGACGACAACGCCCACTTTTACTTCGTGCATTCGTACTACGTTGTGCCGAAGGACGAAGGAGTGATCGCCGGCGAGGCGTCGTATCCGAACCCGTTCTGCGCCGCGATCTGGCGCGATAACCTCTTCGCCACGCAGTTCCACCCGGAGAAGAGCCAAGGCGTGGGACTGCAGATGCTTAAGAACTTTGCGGAACTCTAGCTTCTTACCAAAATGGCGAGTCGTGGACCCAAACCCGATCAAGCATGTGGGTAGCTTGATGAAGACGATTCGTCTTCGCTTGGAACCGCAATTTGCGGCTGCTGGCTTTAACTTTGAAGCTCGTAGTCGAGCCGGTGTGTCGCCAGGAGAACCCAGATGGATTGATTTTCGCAATGCGTCCACGCTGCTATCGATACGATACATCCCTCGCGAAGCTGCGCTCGTGGCTGAGCAATTGGATGAAGTCAGCGGGACCTGCCGTGAGGCGGCGACCACCCTGAATTCGCCTCGTTCTCTTGAAGAACTCATGTCCCGTGTGGACGTTTTCGTCGAGGAAGTTGAGAGGCTTCTGATTTCCGGTTGATACGGCCTGACGCTTGAATTCGGCCACTCACTCTGCGATGATTTCAGTAGTTCGCCCGTCCGTTTTCACCCCTCGCTTCGGGGTTGTTTGCTATGCAGGTTTGGCCCGCGATTGATCTGTTAGGGGGCCGCTGCGTTCGGCTGCAGCAGGGCGATTATGCCCGCGAGACGGTCTTCTCCGACGACCCGGCGAGCGTCGCCGCCGGCTTCGAGCGCGACGGCGCCAAGCATCTTCACCTCGTCGATCTCGACGGCGCCCGCTCGGGCAAGCCGATGAATCTCGACGCGGTGCGCAAGATCCTCGCCACGGTCGACATGGAATGCGAACTCGGTGGCGGTATTCGCGACGAAGCGACAATCGAGTCGCTGCTCGATCTCGGCCTGTCGCGAGTCGTTCTCGGCACTTCGGCGCTCAAGCAGCCCGAGTGGTTCCGCGACATGATCGCCAAGTATCCCGGCAAGCTGGTGTTGGGCCTCGACGCCCGCGACGGCTTCGTCGCCACGCATGGCTGGCTGGAAACGAGCAGCGTCCAAGCGGTGGAATTCGTGCAACTCTTTGCGAACGACCCGCTCGCTGCCATCATTTATACAGACATCGCGACCGACGGCATGCTGCAAGGACCGAACGTCGCGGCGATGAGCGAGATGCAGGCCGCGGTGAAGCTGCCGGTGGTCGCCTCGGGGGGCGTCACGACAGCGCAAGACGTTGCCGACCTCTCCGCCGCTGGCCTCCACAGCGCCATCATCGGCCGCGCGCTATACGCCGGCACCCTGACGCTGAAAGATGCCCTCGCCGCATCGAAAACGCCCGTAGCGAGTCCAACCTAAAACAAACAAATACAAAGTCATGAACCGCCAAGGACGCCAAGTACGCCAAGGAAATACAAGAACAATGGTTCTTCCCTTGGCGCTCTTGGCGTCCTTGGCGGTTAAGCATTTAGGCGTTTAGTTACCTTCCCATTTTCACCCGACGACAGCCCAGGAGCACTGCCGCCAGACTTGATCATTCGCAGTCACCGGACACTCACCTTCTCTTTTCGAGGAACGGGGATCGAATCATGGTTAAGAACATTGCGGACATTAGGAACCTTGCCATCTGCGGCCACGGTAGCGCCGGCAAGACGACGCTGATTGATCAGCTGCTCGTCGAAACCGGCGCCGTCAAAGGAAACCCGAGCGTCGACGCCGGCACAAGCGTCTGCGACTTCGACGACGAAGAAAAACAGCACAAACATTCCATCGAGGCCTCGCTCGTTCACCTCGATCACGCCGGCCGGCACTTCAACTTTCTCGACACGCCCGGCTATCCCGACCTGGTTGGTCAAATGATCGGCGCCCTCCGCGCCGTCGAGACCGCTCTCATCGCGGTCGACGCCCACGCCGGCGTCAAAGTGAACACTCGCCGCGCTTGGGCCGAAGCTGGCAGCGCCGGCTGCGGGCGAATCATCGTCCTCACGAAGCTCGACGCCGAGAACGTCGACTTCCCTGCCTTGGTGGCCTCGATCAAGGAAGCGTTCGGCAACGGCTGCATTCCGCTCAACGTCCCCATTGGCACCGGCGATTCGCTCAGCGGCGTCATCAACACGCTGATGATCCCGGCGAACGTCGAAGGCGCCGTCGTCGATCCGCGGCCGATCCACGAAGCGCTTGTCGAGTCGATTATCGAAGTCGACGAACAGCTGATGGAACGCTACTTCGCCGGCGAAATGCCGTCGGACGAAGAGCTATCGCAACTGATGGCCAACGCCGTGGCGGCGGGGACGCTCACGCCGATCGTTTGCGTTTCGGCCAAGAAGCATGTCGGCATTGCCGAGTTGCTCGATTTGCTCACGCTCGCCGCCCTGGCGCCGACCGCCATCGCTCGTCATGCGCTGGTCAACGGCGACGACGTGACGCTCAAACCCGATCCATCGGCCCCCCTCGCGGCGCAAGTTTTTAAGACCCGCATCGATCCGTTCGTCCAACGGCTCAGCTTCCTGCGCGTCTACGCCGGGACGCTCCGCCGCGACGCGATCGTCCACGCCGGCGACGCCCGCAAGGGAGTGAAGCTTGGCGCCTTGCTCGAAGTCCAAGGGGGCGCCACGCACGCCGTCGACGAAGCGGGCCCGGGCGATATCGTCGCGGTCGCCAAGTGCGAAGACCTCCACACCGGTACCACGGTCGGCGACGTTGAACTGCCGCCGATCAGCTTCCCCACGCCGATGGTCGGCCTCGCCGTCGCGCCGAAGAACCGCGGCGACGAAGTGAAGCTTTCCGGCGCGCTCCATAAGATCACCGAGGAAGATCGCACGATCCATTTAGAGCACGACCCCGAGACGAAAGAGATGGTCATCACCGGGATGAGCGAGCTTCATTTGCTCCTCACGAAGGAACGGCTCAAGCGCCGCGACCACGTCGAGATCGAAACGCACGAGCCGAAGATTCCCTACCGCGAGACGGTGCAAATCGAAGCCGACGGCAGCTACCGTCACAAGAAGCAGTCGGGCGGCAGCGGGCAGTTCGCCGAGATCCACGCCCGGATCTACCCATTCCCCGAAGGCGCCGATCCGGTGGCGTTCGCCAGCAAGCAACGCTTTCCGCAGCTGAAGAACACGCACTACCACAAGGCGGCGAACTTTTTGTGGGTCGACACGGTGGTTGGCGGCTCGATCCCCGGCAACTTCATGCCCGCGATCGAGAAGGGATTTCTTGAACGCGTGAAGAGCGGCGTCATCGCCGGGTATCCGGTGCAGAACGTCTGCGTCGAGGTTTACTACGGCAAAGACCATCCAGTCGACAGCAACGAAACCGCCTTCCGCATCGCGGCCAGCAAGGTCTTGGCAGAGATCTTCAGGAAGGCGAAGCCGGCCTTGTTAGAACCGGTCGTGAACCTGCACATCAACGTCCCGGCCGTGAACGTCGGCGACGTGTCGAGCGATTTGCCCGGTCGCCGCGGCCAGATGGTCGGCATGGAGTCGTCGGGCGGGAACATGACGACGATCGAGGCGAAGGCGCCCCTGTCGGAGGTGACGACCTACGCCCGTACGCTCTCGTCGATGACAGGCGGCCAGGGGAGCTTCACGATGGATTTCTCCCACTACGACGTCGTTCCGGGAAATATCCAGCAAGAGGTGTTGAGCAAGGCGAAGCTCAAGGAAGACGAAGATTGACCCGGAAAATGGGACCTGGCGTCTGCGGCAAACCGTCGATTCCGCCGCCGACGCCGGCCCATTTCTCGACGAGACGGGAGGCGGCAACTAGCCTGGAAGCTGACGCTCGCCATCGCTTTGCCCCCTCGTCGCCATGCCTCGCCGCACCGCCGCCGCCCGTTTCGTGAAGGTCGGCGGAGCTGCGCGCCCACCGTTCGCTCCGTGGCTGCTGAGGGCGTTCTTGGCCGTCGCGTTCTGCGGAGACTTCTCGCTAAAGCCGGCCGCGGCGATCACCATCCAGTTCGATTACACGCACGACCAAGGCATCGGCTTCTTCGGCACCGCGGAGAATCCGACCCTCGCGCGAACAACGCTTGAGTTCGCCGCGAAGACGTTCACATCGTTCACCGATACGCTGGCGGCGATTGAACCCGGGGGCGGGAATCGCTGGAACGCCCTCTACGTCGATCCGTTGACGAACACCTACAAGTCGACGGTTGATCTCACGGTTCCGCAGAACACGCTCATCGTTTATGCGATGCCGCTCGATCTTGCGGGACAAACGCTGGGGCAGGCAAGTCCCGGCACCCGGTCGTTCATCGGGACGCCGACGGCGGCGTTTAGCGCTGCGGTGACCAATCGCAATCAAGGCAATTCCAGCGTCGACTTCGCGCCGTGGGGGGGTATGATCGCCGTCGACATGTTTGATTCGTCAGGCGTCGCGCGCAACTGGCACTTCGACGTCAACACGCCGCCGTCGCCGGACGAGTATGACTTCTATACGGTTGTCACGCACGAGCTAGCCCACATGCTCGGCTTCGGCACGTCGGCGGCCTTCAGCGCCGACGTGCTCAACGGTACGTTCATAGGCGCCTACTCGCAGACGCTCTACAACGGCGTCGTGCCGCTATCGGGAGGACAGCACTGGGCGTCGGACGTCACCAGCCCCCCGTACCTGCCGGGGACGCAGCCGCGACCTTCGCTCGGTCCGACGTTGCCCCGCGGGGAGCGCCGGCTCTTCACGCCGCTCGACTATGCGGCGCTCGCCGACGTGGGTTGGCAAGTTCCGGCCAAACTCTACCAGTTGCCCGGCGACTTCAACGGCGACCACATCGTCGATGGCGCCGACTTCCTCGTCTGGCAGCGAAACTTTGGCAAGTCAGGAATATTGCCCGCCGACGCGAACGTCGACGGCGTCGTCGATGCATACGACGCCTGGATTATGCAGCAGAACTACGGCGCTATGGGCGCCCAGTTCCCGCTTGACGCCGTGGCGGGAACAAGCGTGCCGGAGCCGACCAGCGTCGCGTTGACGCTCTCTGCCGCGGCTGTCTTGTTTGGCTGCATGCGACGACGCAAATCTCAAAGCATCATGAACGACGTGATGGCCGCTTCCTGCACCCACGTGAACGCGACGTAAATCAGGGCGCAGAGCACAATCTGGACGATGGTAATCGTTAGCGCCGAGAACGGCGTCGTCGGCAGCGCCACGGCGATCACGGCGCTCGTGATGAGTGCGGGAATAAGATACTGCGGCGCCATCCCGTACGCCGAGCCCGTGATCTGCAGCGCGAGCCGGAGCGTCGCGTTGGCGATGGCGATCATCACCACCATGCTGACGGCATGGGTGAATTCGGGCGGCTCAACGGAGCAAAAGCCGCACGACATCTGGAGCGCCCAGGCGGCGGCGGCGAGCGCCACCGGCACGAGCGCCGCCAGCATCCACAGAGCATCGTACTGAGCTAACGAAGGGCCCACGGTTGTCCCCCGCCTAGGTGACAATCTATCCAGCGTCGGCGCCCTACTCGAACCCTAACATGGTTTGCGAGGCGTTTTGGCCACACGCGTCAGTTTTTTCGACAAACTCGCGGGACGTGCCGCGACCGTTCCGGTGGGTGAGATGCCGGTAGGGTCGACCGTTGGCGCGGTCGATGCGGAGCCCTCGCGACGCTAGCAGCGTTTGGCCCTCGCTCGGGCGATCTTCCCCTCCGACCGCTGCAAGCGGTAAAATAGCTAAACTTGCCTCACACGCCGCGCCGAAAAGAACCTCCAAGGGGCAGGCCGTGTCCTAGCTCCCGATCCTTACTCAAGTCGCCAGGACCGCACTCGATGATCGCTGCCGGTTGCCGCTGTACTTGCCCCGCGTGACGCGGGATCTTCTTCGTCGCGTCGCCGGTCGTGGCGTCGCACCCTCCGATCATCCGTTCGAAGCTCACGCCCTTCGCACGTCCCTCCGCTCGCCGACTCCGCCACCAGAGGCGAACTGCCATGGCCACCGATTTCCGTTTGAAAGATCAATTGCCCGACATCACCGAGCGGATCGTCGCCACGTACGATCGCGCGGGCAAGATGAACCATCTCGATCATTGCCCGCTGCCGCGGTACGACGAGATTGTCGCCGCGATCAATGAGTTGAACGAGATCATGTTCCCCGGCTACCGCCGCCGCGAGGGACTACATCACGGCAACATTGGCTACTACGTCGGCGACCTCGTCGATCGGCTCCACGATCGCCTGACGACGCAGATTGGCCGGGCACTCCGCCACGAAGCGGGCGCGACGAGCATTTGCGATGGGCTGGAGGATTACGAAGCCCTCGGCCAGGCGAAGACGATTCAGTTCCTCGATCAGCTTCCAGAACTGCGCGAGATCCTCGCCACCGACGTCCAGGCCGCCTACGACGGCGATCCCGCCTGCAAGACGCCGGCCGAAGTGATCTTTTGCTACCCCGGTTTGGAAGCGATCACCGTCTACCGGCTCGCTCACCTGCTGTACGAGCTCTCGATCCCGTTCATCCCGCGGATGATGAGCGAGTGGGCCCATAGCCGCACGGGTATCGATATTCACCCGGGCGCCACGATCGGGCGGCACTTCTTCATCGACCACGGCACGGGCGTCGTCGTCGGCGAGACGAGCCATATCGGCGACCATGTGAAGCTCTACCAAGGCGTCACGCTCGGCGCGCTCAGCTTCCCGACCGACGAAGACGGCCAACTCGTCCGCGGTCAAAAGCGGCATCCGACGCTCCAAGACGGCGTCGTCGTGTATGCGAACGCGACGATCCTCGGCGGCCGTACGGTGGTGGGGCATCACTCGGTGATCGGCTCGAGCGTCTGGCTCACCCGGAGCGTCGAACCGCATACAACGGTGGTGCTTGAGGCGCCGAAGCTCCGCCTCCGCCACGACACGCCCGACGACATGCGACCCGAACTAAACTACCAGATTTGAGCGCCAAGTAGCCGCCGGTCAACGACCGGCCGGAGCGGCGCGCTATCCGGTCCCCGCCAACCATGGCTTGGCGCTGCCTACGGCATTGCGCTCTTTGCCCCCGCGCATCCCGACTGCTACGATATCGCACGTCGCGCACCCCTTTCACGCCGCCTGCGAACGTAGCACATGCTTCTCGGACCGATTTTTCAGGTAGAACTCGTCGCCGCCGCCCGGCAGGGTCGGCAATACATGGTGCGACTGATCTACGCCCTGATTATCTTGTTCGTCCTGTGGGTTTCGTACTCGTCGATGAGCGAGCTGCAATCGCTGAGAGCAGGCGGCGGAGCGCCCTCGATTAGCGACGTCGCCCAGATGGCGACGACCTTCTTCATCGCCTTCAGCTGGGTACAACTGCTCGGCATCATCGCCGTCGCGCCGGCGATGGCCGTCGGCACGATTGCTTCGGAACGCGAACGGCGGACCATTGAATACCTGTTCGCCACCGACCTTTCGAATTTCGAAATCGTCGTCGGCAAGACGTTCGCACGGCTGCTGATCGTTGGGCAGTTGGTGCTGGTGAGCCTGCCGATCCTATTTATCTTTCGTTTGCTCGGCGGAATTTCGGCCAATCTGCTGGCCGGCTCGTTCATCACCGCCGCCAGCACCGCGCTGGTGCTGACGGCGCTGAGCGTTTGCGTTTCCGTGTGGTCGCCTCGCTCGCGAGACGCCGTGATGCGCGTCTACCGCCTGCTGGCCGTGTTGCTCATCGTGCCGGGCGTGCTGTCCGCCATGTTGATGATGTTTCAGTTGCAGCTTCAACGGCGTTCGGCGCTGATCGACGCAGCCCAGGCAGTACTGCAATTTGTGCTCTCGCTAAATCCAGTGGTCGTCCTCGGCCAGTCGATGCGCAGTATTTTTGCCGCCGGCGCCGGGTTCGACTTCGAGCCGGTGTTGAAGATGGCCGCCTGGCACGTCGGCTTGTCTGCCGCATTAATCGGCCTCGCCATGTATGCCGTCCGTCGCGTCCATCTCCGCGACGCGAGCCGCGGCGACGCGAAGCAGCAGAAGAAATTGGAACGTCGCCGCGGCATGGAAAAGTTTCGTTGGCGTCCCGAACTCTCCAGTAACGCGATGCTCTGGAAGGAAGCCTTCGCCCCCACGGCGAAGACGAAGCTCGGCATGCTCGGCTCGTTCGCCAACGCCATCATCGTCGTCGTTGCCATGGGGCTGACGGCGTACTTCTTCATCTGTGCGAAATTCGAAATCCTCGACTTCAACGCCGAGGCGTATTACGTCTTCACGGCGATGACGACTGGGTTTCTCGGCTCGGGGCTCCTCCTGATGATGGCCGGCCGCGGCGCTGGCTTGGTGACGCTTGAGAAAGAACGCGACTGCTGGATCTCGCTGCTGTCGACGCCGCTCAGCGGCGGCGAGATTATGCGGGCCAAGCTGCTGGGAAACCTCTATTCAGCGCGCTGGGGGTTGCTGCTGCTGATCATTATCTGGTCGTTGGCCGTGACGTTCGACGTCCGCTTCGCCCTGATGATCCCGCCGTTGCTCATCAGTTTCACGCTGGCGGCGATCTTCGTTTCCCAGGTCGGGCTCCACTACTCGCTCGTCTCGGCGACGAGCCTTCGCGCGATGGGCTACACCCTGGCGACCGTCTTCTTCTGCGGCGGCGGGTACCTGTTCTGTTGCTGCAGCATCGCCGCATTTGGTCGCAGTTCGGACGCTTCGGAAAGTTTGATGGCCATGGGCATGGCGCCCTGCATTCCCTTCCTGCTGGTGGCGCCGGTGGCCTACACGATCGGCGACATGAACTTGCGCGGCGAGTCGGAGTTCGCCGTCGCCTACATCGTTGGCATCATCGGATACGCCGTCGTCAACGCCTTGCTGGCCTCCGATCTAGCACGCTCGTTCGATCGGCGGGTCGGGCGGACGATCGAACGCTCCGAAGCCGCGCTCGGCGGACTCGCTTAGCAATGTTGGATAGCCAAGAGGTATATCGCAATGCTGCGAGGATCGTGCTGATCTCCCCCGCGCAGCGCGTGCTGCTCTTCGAGGCGAGAAACAATCAGGGGGATCACTTTTGGGTGATGCCCGGCGGCGGGCTCGAGTCTAGCGAGACATTTGTGGAGGCGGCGCAACGCGAGCTGTGGGAGGAAACGGGGCAAATCCTCGAGATGGGACCGTGGATTTGGATTCGCTGCCATACCTACAAGTGGGACGGAATTCACTGCAATCAACGCGAGCATTTCTTCGTCGCGCGGTCCAGCGACGAAACGGTCAACGGCGCGAACGCCGATTCGTACATCCTTAGTCACCGCTGGTGGAGCATGGAGGAAATTGCATGCTCGACGGCATTGTTCGCGCCACGGCGTTTGCCAACGCTGCTGCCGCCGATCTTGGCGGGCGAGTATCCCGAGGACGCCATCGACGTCGGCGTCTAAACCCCGCGAGCCAGCAAATCGCCCGGCGAGTCGAGCCGTTTGCCTGGCGCCACCTTGCAGAGCCAGATGCCGCCAAAGTAGAGGCCGACTAGCGGCACGCCCATCAGCAGCATGCTGTACGGGTCGGGCGACGGCGTCAGGACCATCGCCAAGACCGTGATCACGATGATCGCGACCTTCCACTTGGCCCAGTAGCTCTCGATCGAGAAGATGCCGATCCGCTCGAGCAGCAGCATGACCAGCGGCAATTGGAAGCTCAACCCAAAGCCGAGCGGCATCATCAGCACGAAGCTCACCCAGTCGCTAAGCTGCAAATCGGGTTGCGTTTCGGTCCGCTCGTAGTACCACAGCATGAAGTCGAGCAGTGGTTGGAAGGCGAAGAAGAACGCCAGCAGCGCTCCGCCGATGAACAATCCCAAACCAATCGGCAGGTAGGTGTACACGTAACTCTGCTCGTGGCGGTAAAGCCCCGCCGCGATAAATTCCCAAATGAAGTAGAAGATAAAAGGGCTGGAGAAGACGACTCCCGCGATGAACGCCGCTTTGATGTAGATCGAAAACGGCTCCATCGTACTGTGGCCGACGACTCGTAGGCGTTGGTCTTGATCAGTAGGTTGGAACAAGCGGAGCTGGATAAGCTCGTCGCGATTCAGGCCCTTCGCTGGAGCCTCCGGTTCGTCGGTCGCTTTCGCGTCGCCGTCGGTCGTAGCTGCCGCCGGTGCGGCTTGTTTGAGCTGCGGGTACTGCTCTTCAATCAGCCGCCGCAAGTCGTCGGGGGCGATGAGATATTGCGAGACGATCAGCCCCGACTTTTGCATTTCCTCGGCCGTGACGACGGTTCCGCCGTGGTCCGCGTGGCCGCTGGCCTTGAGTTCTGCGGCTAGCTCGTGCTGCTGTTGTTCCGCTTGGCGTTGGTAGAACCTTTGCAGCGAATCACGAACCGGCGTCTGGACGTAGGCGACGATGTCGTTGGCAAACAGCAGCCCGAACAGGAACCCGATGAACAGCGCCGCGATCGACTTGAACAGCGCCCGCCGCAACTCTTCAAGATGGTCGCCGAACGACATCTTCGACTGCTCAAGCCGGTCTTCATCTTCAGGTCGCATCGGCATGGCAGGCGGAGTGGCGAAACGGTTGAACTGAGGGGGAAACGAGCGACGCGACGAGGGCAGAAAACTGCCAACTCGGCTCTCGCAACTCGCAGCTTCCATGTTACAAACGACCTGCTGCGGCGACAACGCGCGCCGCATCCCGCCGCCGCGTCCTAACTCGCACTCAAGCATAGGTTTCCGACCGACGCCATGACTCCTCGTTGCGACTACTTGCTCCGGTTCGAGCCCCTTTTTCGCCGTTACTTGTGGGGAGGACGCCGACTGGGGACGATGCTCGGCAAGGCGATTGGCGCTGGGGACGACTATGCCGAAAGTTGGGAAATTGTCGATCACGGCGCCGACCAGAGCGTGGTTCTTAACGGTCCTTTGGCGGGGCGGACATTGGGCGACCTCGTCCGCGAGCAGCCGGCCGCACTCCTCGGCGATGGCGTGACGACGGAGAGCTTTCCGCTGCTGTTCAAGTTTCTCGACTGCAACCGCACGCTATCGGTGCAGGTCCACCCGAACGACGAGCAAGGCGCCCAGCTCGATCCGCCCGACCTTGGTAAGACGGAAGCGTGGGTCGTCATCGCCGCCGATCCTGGTAGCAAGATCTACGCGGGACTGAAGCCGGGCGTCACGGCGGAGCAACTGGCGGCCACGATCGCCGCTGGTCATTGCGAGACATGCCTCCACGAGTTCGAGGCCCGCGTCGGCGACTGCGTCTTCATTCCGGCGGGAACGGTGCACGCGCTTGGCGCGGGATTGGTGATCGCCGAGATTCAACAGGCGAGCGATACGACGTTCCGCCTCCACGATTGGAACCGCGTCGACGCTGCCGGCAATCCGCGACAACTGCACGTCGACGAATCGCTCGCGACGATCGACTACACGCGTGGCGCCGTGGCGCCGCAGCAACCTGCGGCACACGAAGCGGGACGCGAGCGGCTCGTCGAGTGCGACAAGTTTCTGCTCGACCGAGTGTCGATTGCCGCCGGATCAGGCGCGACGTTGGGCGGCGGCGATTCGTTTCACCTGCTGGCGGTTCTCGCGGGAGCGGTGGAAGTCACCGCTGGCGGTCGGAAAGAAGTTCTGAAAGCAGGCGAAACGGCACTCCTTCCCGCGGCGGTGGAAACTGCCCCGGTGCTCGCCCGAGAAGCCGCGCTGCTGCTTGATATCTCGCTTCCCGGTTAGCAGGCGCCAACGCTAGCAAACAGGCGCCAGCTCCTCTTTGCTGGAATCGTCGGGCTTCTTACAATCCCCGCGCGTCGCTCCCCGCACTGCGCACCCGTTCCCGGATTGTTCGATGGCCCGCCAACTCCACAGCAGAATCTTGCTGATCGTCGCCGCCGCGTCGGCGATCGGGTGTTCGTCGACGATCCATCGTCCGCAGTTGCGAAGTCCCGGTCCGGCTAAGTACCAGCGGGCCAATGCCGAGGCGTTCGACCCCTATCCGCTCCCCGACTTGGGACCGGAGATCGACGGCGGCCGTCCCCGCGAGTTTGGCATCCCGCGGAACGAAGTCGAGCGAGCCCAGGACTATTCGATCGTTCAAGCGGCGCGCCGCAACTCGCTGACGACGCAGGCGCCGGCCGTGCCGTTCGTGGGCGGTTCGTCGGTTCCGATGACCATGCCCGGTACGACCGCTCCAGCGTTCACGCCGACGACTCCCAGCGTGCCGTCATACACTCCATCGGCCCCGGTTTACTCGCCGCCCGCCGCGACAGGCGTGCCGAGCTATCCGACGATTCCGACCACGCCAAGTTACAGCCCCCCCACCGGCCAGCCTGGTATCCGCTACTAATCGCTCTCGCCGTGTCATCACTAGCCCCGGGCTCCGCCCGGGGGTTGCGCACCATGTCGTGGAACGTCGCCCCTACTTCACGCCGACCCCCGGGCGGAGCCCGGGGCTAGAAATCCGGCGGAGTGCCGCGAAGCGTTGCGAGCGGCGCCACTGGGGCCGGCGGGCCCCGCGAGCTATCATGCAGGATGTTGATTTATTCGCATCCAGGCAGTTAGCAGAAGCAGTTACCCATGGCGTCCCCTCCCGGAAAGCGCGGCCCCGGTAAGCCCCGCGCTGGCAAATCGAATAGTGGGAGTGGTCGCCCCGGCAAACCAGCTGGGCGGAAGCCGATCGGCGCCAAGTCGACCGGCGACAAACCCGCCGGGCGCAAGACTACCGGCGGCAAGCCGGCGGGCGAGCGTCGCTCCACGGGCGACAGGCCGCTCCCCAGCCGACCGCCAAAGCGTCGGCCGACCCTAGCCGGCCCGCGGCCCGCCAGCGAGCCGCGCGAAGGCGAACGGTTGCAGAAGGTGCTCGCTGCCGCTGGGCTCGCGAGCCGCCGTGACTGCGAAGAATACATCTCGGCTGGTCGCGTGCAGATTGACGGCGAGACCGTCACGGAGCTCGGCGTCCGCGTTGATCGCGCCCGCCAGGAGATCAAGGTCGATGGCGAGCCGCTGCCGCGCATTCGGTTGCAGTATTTCGCCGTTCACAAGCCGCCGGGGATCGTTTCGACGAATCGCGACCCCAGCGGTCGGCCGCGCGTGATCGACCTGCTCCCCCCCGGCGTCGGCCGCATGTTCGCCGTAGGCCGCCTCGACATGGCGAGCGAGGGTCTGATCCTCGTGACCAACGACGGTCCGCTGGCCGATCAACTCACTCACCCGCGGCATGGCGTCGAGAAAATTTACGACGTGCTCGTCGCCGGTCAGCCGGCGCAAGACGTGCTCGACCAGGTGAAGCGCGGCGTTCACCTGTCAGATGGGTTTGTCCACGCCGTCGACGTCCGCGTGAAGTCCTCCAAAAAGGGGGTTACGCAGCTGGAGATGGTGCTCGACGAAGGCCGCAACCGCGAAGTGCGGCGGCTGCTGGCCCGGTTGGGCCACAAGGTACAGCGGCTGATCCGCGTCGCCGTCGGCCCGATTCGACTGGGCGAAATGCCGCGCGGCGCCGTGCGGATGCTCACGCCTGACGAAGTGAAGAAACTGCGCGAAGCGGCCGCGGCCGGCCCGAAGGAAGAAGCCGAACAAGCAGCCGCCGGGCGTCCGCCGCGACGCGGAGCGGGCGGCCCCAAGCGAGCGACGACGCGGACCCAGCGCCCTGGCGGCGGTGGTCCGGCTGGCGATCGGAAGCCGGGAGGCCGCAAGCCGCTGGGCAACAAGCCTGCCGGCGGCCGGAAGGCGCCCGCGAAGCCCCCTCGCGTGGTCGGCGGCTCGGAGCCGACTCGCAGCCTAATCGGCGACGACGGCTCGTCGGCGGTCGCTCCGCGCAAGCCTGCCGGGAAGCCGCCGCAAAAGGCAGCTGGCGGCGGCAAGAAGCCGGGACGTCCTGGCGCGTTCCAACGGAAGACCGGGCCGCAAAAAGGCCATCGGAAGCCTAAGCCGGGGGGCAATCGGTGAGCGGAGGAACTTGCAGCAAGGAAGCCAATCCGCTCGGAGCGGCCCACTACGCCGACCAGGCGGCCCAGACGACGGCCCGCGTGATTGAGAACGTGCAACTGGCGAGCGGCACCTACCGCATCCGCCTGGAAGCCCCGGAGATCGCTGCTCGGGTGACGCCCGGGCAGTTTCTGATGTTGCGGCTGGCCGGCGGCAGCGACCCGCTGTTGGGGCGGCCGCTGGCCCTCTACGACACTTGGCTCGGTCCCGATGGCACGCCACAGGGCGTCGATGTCGTTTACCTCGTGGTCGGCCGGATGACGGGGCGGCTCGCCCAGGTGAAGGCTGGCGACGCGATCGAAACCTGGGGCCCGCTCGGCAACGGCTTTTCCAATGAGCCGGTCGATCATCTGATCATGGTGGCCGGCGGCATCGGCCAGACGCCCTTCCTGGCCCTGGGGCGTGAAGCCCTCGGCGGCCGCCACTATGGCGATCCCTCGCGGCAACCGCTGCGGGCGGGCCGCGCGACGCTCTGCTACGGCGTCCGCGCGGCGGACTTGCTAGCGGGAGTCGATGACTTCCGCGGCGCCGGGATCGATGTCCGCGTGAGCAGCGACGACGGCAGCGTTGGTCGTCAGGGGCTCGTGACGGCGACGCTGGGCGAACTGCTCGACGATGCGGCCGCGAAGGGCGAAACCTCGATTCGCATCGCCTGCTGCGGGCCTGAACGAATGATGGAGGCGGTCGCCCATCTCGCGATCGAACGTGGCGTGGCCTGCGAGCTTTCGCTCGAAACCCCGATGGCCTGCGGCATCGGCATCTGCTTCAGTTGCGTCGTAAAAGTCCGGCAGCCCGACGGCGAGTGGGACTACAAGCGGACCTGCGTTGAGGGCCCGATCTTCGCGGCGGAGAAGATTGAGTGGTGAGAGTGGAGCCGCCACGCCGCGGGCAGTAACCTGAGGCAAGCTTGCCTCAGGCTAGCAGCGGCGAGCACTTCGCTCCCCGCGCACCGTCTTTCCCACGTACTCACCTAAACACCCACTCACCCGCGCCGCAGGCGCGCAGAAAGACCCCGGCCGATCCCGACCAGGGTCTTTCCTGTGATCCGATTCTGCAGCGACCAGACTAGGCGGTGGCCTTCGTCTTCAGTCCCTTCACCGCCTTCGACAACCGCGACTTCAGACGAGCCGAGGCGTTGGCGTGCAGGATGTTCTTCGCAGCGGCCTTGTCGAGCTTCACGACGGCGTTGCGGAATTCGGTTTCGGCGGCAGCGACGTCGCCGGCGGCGATGGCGGTGCGAACCTTCTTGATTTGGGTCCGGAGGGTCGAGCGTACCACGCGATTGCGGGCACGGCGGTCGATACTCTGACGGAGACGCTTCTTGGCACTCGGTGAACTGGGCATCGTGTTTTTGCGATGTGGGGTCTGAGAATTCGGATCGGCCGGCGGCGCCTCGTACGCCGCACACACCCATGATCGGCCTACGGCCGTCTGGCGAATCAACCACTATTGCGTAATGAGGCGATCTTGTCCAGCCGGTCCGACACATCCCGGTACCCATAATCCATGCCGGCCAGCTCGGCGAGGTGGCGTTCGGCCCGGTCGAGCTCCCGGAGGCCCGTGGCAAGGACTCCGGCCCGATAGAGGGCCAGTTTCCGCACTTCCTCCTCACCTGTCTCCGTGGCTTCAATCGACTGTTCGTAGTGGGACAGGGCGAGCTTGTATTGCTCGATTTTCTGGAAACATTCGCCCAGTTCCAGCAAAACGAGGCTTTTTCGCTTGGGATCGCTCCGGGCGGCCTGAAGGGCGGTGATCGCCTGCTTGGTTTTGCCGGCCCGTTTGAACCGCTGCCCTAGCTCGAACTGCAGCCGCGGGTTGTGCGGATCGCGGTCGACGCGGGAGGCGTAAACTTCCAGTTCCACCCGGTTCACCTGAACTCGAGCCCGTTCGAACAACTGTTTCGCTTCGGGCGTTTTCTGGCTTTCAAAAAACTTCTGAGCCGACGCCAGTTGGCTGGCGGCGTGGCGCACCTGCAGGTCTTCCAACCGCTCCCGAATCTGCAGATTGCCCCCGCCGGTGGCTTGGTTGGCAAGCTCCAGCGTCTGCTGAGCGTCGTCCAGGCGGGCGTCGTGCAGGTAGAGGTCGGTCAGCCGCAGGTAAGCTTCGGCCGTTGCGGGGTCTCGGGCAATCTGGGCCTTGTACCGATCTTCTGGCGAAAGCGCCCGCTCGGCGGCCTCTTCCTCGGTATCTTCGCCCCCCTTCGAGAGCCGAGCAACTGACATCGTTGCTCCCGTCGCGGGCGAGCCGTCAGTTGCTGGTTTGCCGCCGAGGAGCGCCGGATCGTATCCGCCGCGATGGATCGTGCGCTCGACGGATAGATTGCGGATCGCCTGCTGCGCTTCCTCGTCGTGCGGCTTGGCCTGTTCGACGCGATGCCAACAGGCGATTGACTGGTCGAACTGCCCCATCCGCTGCAGCGCGAGCGCGGCTTGCCGGTTCACGACCGGGTCTTTGCCGTCGACGTCGAGCGCCCGGCGGAGGTAGCTGAGTTGGGCCTCGTCAACGTGCAACTCATTGCAGGCCGCGGCCATCGCGAGCAGCGATTGGATATCCCACGGATTGAGGGCGAGGGCCCCGCAACCGGCGGTGAACGCCTGCATCCACAGCCCTTGTTGGGCCGCCTTCGCCATTGCCGAGCGATGGGACTTGATCTTGAGAGCCGCGAGCTTGGCGCCTTTTTTATTGTTGTTGTATTTTTTGTGGAGATTGGCGAGGAACGCCTGTAGGAACACGACGTTCGCCGGGTCTTCGGAGACGCACTGCGTGTAGAGTTCGTTGGCGTACTCGTGGTCGCCCTTTTCGACGCAACGCTGGGCGTGCTCGAACGTCTTCGTGAGGCGATGGCGTACGCTCGCCGCGAGGGGAGCAGGGCCGCGCGGGGCGGAGAGCGGAGCAGTTTGCGAATCCGTCGCCATGTGAGTCGTGCCGGTTCCGGGCGTGCACTGAAAAGCGAAACGAATCTTCGGCTCGCGCTGGTGCGCAAGCCGGGCCTCTGGTTGCTATTCTAACAGCAGCCCGGGCCCCAGCAACGTTGTGGCCGCAGATGCCGCCGCCACGCCGTACCAACCTTATAAATGGCAAAATCCACCGGTAAATCGTTCCTTATCGGAGCCGGTCCTGGAGACCCAGGGCTCCTGACCCTGCGCGGCCGACAGCGGCTCGGCGAGGCCGACGTCGTGCTGTACGACTACCTGGTGAACCCCAGGATCCTCCAGTACGCTCGCTCCGACGCTGAACTTTGCTGCCTTGGTAGGCATGGCCACGGGCGGCTGGTGACGCAGGAAGAGATCCACGAGCAAATGATCGCCGCCGCGCGGGCCGGCAAAATCGTCGCCCGACTCAAAGGGGGTGATCCCGCGATCTTTGGCCGTACCGCGGAAGAACTGGCGGCGCTCGATGCGGCCGGCGTGCCGTACGAAGTCGTTCCCGGTATTTCCTCCGCTCAGGCGGCCAGCAGCTACACCGGCATCCCGCTCACGCATCGCGACTCGGCGTCGTGCGTCGCGCTCGTCACCGGTCAGCAGTCGCGCGATCGTGAAGACTCGCTCGACATGGAAGGGCTTGCCCGTTTTCCCGGCACGCTCGTCTTTTACATGGGGGTGACGTCGGCGCCGCAGTGGTCGGCCGAGTTGATTGCCCATGGCAAGCCGCGCGATACGCCCGTGGCGATTGTCCGCCGTGCGAGTTGGCCGCAGCAGCAGGCGATAACGACCACGCTTGGCGAACTCGCGACCGTGCTCGCGCCGGGCAAGGTGCGGCCGCCGGCGATCGTCATCGTCGGCGAAGCGGTCGCGGCGCGGGCGGCTTCCGACTGGTTCGCCGCGAGGCCACTTGTGGGGCGGTCGATCTTGGTAACGCGGCCTGCTGGGCAATCGGAGGGATTGGTCGAAGCGCTCACCGAACTCGGCGCCGCCGTTTACTACCAGCCGGCAATTGAGATCGGCCCGCCGCGCGATTGGGCGGCGGCGGACGCGGCGATTCGCGACTTAGCGTCATTCGAGTGGCTGGTCTTCTCGAGCTCCAACGGCGTGCGTTATTTCCTCGACCGCTTGGCGACGCACAAGCTCGATTTGCGGGCGATCGGCGGCTGCAAGATCGCGGCGATCGGACCCGGCACGGCCGAGGCACTGCGCGAGTATCGCTTGCACGCAGACCTGCTGCCGGAAGAATACCGCGCCGAATCGCTGGCCGAGGCCCTGGCGCCGACGGCAAAGGGCGCGAGCATCTTACTTCTGCGTGCGAGCCGCGGTCGCGAAGTCTTGGCGGAGAAGCTCACCGCCGCCGGGGCCAGCGTGCGGCAAGCAGTCGTTTACGAGAGCCGCGACGTGAAGACGCCTGATCCCGAGATCGTCGACGCGTTGCGGGAGGGCCGCATCGAGTGGGCGACCATCACGAGCTCCGCGATCGCTCGGTCGCTGATCGCGCTGTTCGGCGTCGATTTGAAGCAAACAAAGCTCGCCGCCATCAGCCCGCTCACAGCCGGCGTCCTTACCGAAGCCGGCTACAAGGTTTCAGCCATCGCCGATCCCTACACAACGGCCGGCGTCGTCGACGCGATCCTCACCGCCGAACAGTAGCCGCGGGTCAACGACCCGCCGGAGCGCTGATCGTTTGGCTCAACGTCGCAATGCGTCGGAGAATGCAGGTTCAAATCGTACGGCAACGCGGCATCGGTACTCGCTCCGGCGGGGGCGTTGCCCCGCGGCTGCTAGCGCGATGCGAGCCGTTCTGGATAGACCACGAACTCGACGCGGCGATTCCGCGCTTTGCCGGCGTCACTGGAATTTGACACGACCGGGTGATTCCCGCCGTGGCCGATGACGAAGAGCTGGTTCGGCGCCATGACGCGCTTCTGAGCCAGCGAGTTGTAGACGGCCAGGGCCTGGGCGGCGGACAGATGGTGGTTCGTCGGGAATTGCTGCGAGTGGGTCGCGCCGTCGTCGGTGTGACCCTCGATGCCGATGAGATTGTCGGGGAAGTTCTGCCGCAGGTCGGCGGCGACGTTGTCGAGCAGTTGCTCGCCGCCATTCTGGAAGTAGTTGCTGCCCGGCATAAAGACGCGGTCGGCGGGAATCTCGACCCGCACGACGTCGCCGTCTTGCCGTACCTCGACGCCAGGGATCTGCTTAACGGTGAGATTCTTCAGCAGCGTATTGTTCGGGCGAATCTCGGCGCCTGCCCGCTGCTTCGAGGTTGCGGCGAGTTGCGTGCTCATCTGGGTAAGCTGGTCGTTGTTCGTCCGCATCGCCAGCAATTGATCGGTCGTCGTTTGCAACTGCGTCCGCGTGGCGCCGACTTCGTCGCTCAGCAACTGCACTTGTTGCTTTGATTGGGCGAGCAGCGACTCAAGCTCTTGGTTGTTCTTGTCGAGCGAGGCGGCCCGCGCTTGGTATTCCTGGTTTTGCTGAGCCAGGGTCGTCACTTGCTGCTGCATCGCGAGCTGCGCTTGCTGCTGATTGGGCGCAATCGACAGCTTGCCGCAACCGGCAAGAAGAGCGAGCGTCGCGATGGTAAGAACGGTGCGGTGCACGGCGCGAGTGACAGGCGGCGTGATGGGTGGGGCCTCGAAGCGGGCGAACGGTAGCATTGCCGCGAGCAGGGAGCAAGGGCGGTTCGCGGTAGTGCTAGCGGGCGAGATGGGGTCGGGGGCCTTTTGCCACGTCCGACTTTGCCTGGAATGCAGAGCGTCTAGTGGCAAAAGGCCCCCGACCCCTTCGGCGTAGCCCGCTCAAATGCTCGGATAAACGCCATAAAAGCGTTTGATGAAATTCCGATGCCAGCGTGACGCGGCATGCGGTTCCCAGCCGAAGCGGGCGAACAGCCGATCGCTCAGCCGCACGTTCGCCGCATCGCAGAGTAACGCATCGGTTCGCTTCAACGCTGCAATCCGATCCAGCTCGTTCACTGCCGCACAAAACGTGGCGTACGACGAGCCGGCTGTCGAGACGATGTACTTCAGCGCCAGATAATTCGAGTGGCCCAGCGGCTGGTTGTAGTAGATCAGGCAGCGATCGCCCTCGCCGCGAGCGTGATAGCGAGCCGCGGTCGGCCAGAAGTCCCGCCACGACATCAGCTTTGGCCAAGGACGCAGATGGATCGCCGTCACGCGGCCGCCAGTTGCTTCAATGACGCCGTAACGCCGCCGACGCAGCGCCTCGCGGGCGGCTTCGGCGTCGAACTCGGTAATCGTCTCAAATAATCGACGCATGATTCGTTAGCTACTCGGCCCACTCCTCTTCCACGCCCCAAATGGCTTCCTTGATATTCCGCCAGATGACGAGCATCGCTCCCAGCATGATCACGCCGATCGCGAGAACCGACGGCAGCAGCCAGCCGAGTTCGAAGATCGATTGGTAGCTTCCGGGCTCCTGGTTCCAGAACCAGGCCCAACACACCGTCACCACGGCCGTGGCGAGGCACAGGAATGGGCCATAGGGAATCATGTCGTCGCGGCGGAATATGAACTTCGTGAAGCCGACGATGAGCCCGGCAAACGGTGCGATGAAGAAGATGAAGATCGTCGGCTGCCAGCCTAGGAAGGCGCCGATCATCATCATGAGCGTGACGTCGCCGAAGCCCATCGCCTCTTTCCGGAGGGCGACGCGGCCGACGATCCGCACGGCCCACACCATGGCGCTGCCGCCGATCATGCCGACGAGCGCCGTGAGCAGCGTCAGCCACCCTGCCCCGCCGCGATACCAAACGGCCGTGATGCCGGCGAACCCGCACACGCCGATGATCGCCGAATCGGGCCGCAGGAGTTCCCGCAGCGAACGGGCCGTGAGGACTCGCAGCCCGAATACCAGCCCGCGGCGCCAGCGCATGATCCGCGGCGTCAGCGCGATCCACCAAATGGCATAGCAGGCGAGACCGATCCACAGTCCGGTCGTTTGCGGCGCCCCGCCTAGCCAAGTTGGCCAAGCATGCGGCGCGACGAGCGACAGCGGCTCGACGTACAGCGCGCTTCCTTTCATCGCCTCCGGCGGGACCGGTATGGCAATCTCGACGCCGGCGACGGGGGCCACGCTCCGTTCAGCGACGTGCGGCAGCAGCGACATTGGCAGCGCCGCCGCGAGCAGCAACGCGAGCAACGTGCCGGGCGTCGTCACGCCGTCGGGGATCGTTTTTTCGTCGAAATCGATCAAGCTCGCGGCGAGCATCAGCGTCATCAACAGCGCGTGCGAGAGAAACGTCGCCAGCGTGATCGACGCCGGCGCGACGAGGACGCCTAGCTTAAGACTAGCGCCGAAGAGCGCCTCGAACTGATGATGGAGCAGCCCCTGCCGTTCGACTTCCCACCAGTAGAGGCCGGCCCACAACGATGCGGTGGCAATCTCGACGCACAGCGGCCGCAGCCAGAAGCCAACGCCATGCACCTTCGATTCGCGGCGCAATCCGAACCAGCCCCACACCGGAATGCGATCGCTCAGCCGTCGCGCGGGCGCTCGGTCATGCGGCGGCGACCAGGGCGAGATCAGCCGGCGATTGTATGCGAGGGCGTAGGTCGCCCAATTAACGTACGCGCCGGCCGCCAAGCCGGCGACGGCGGCGATGAGGAGTCCGATCCAAAGCGGCGGGGCGAGCATCATGCAATCGCTGGAGTGAACGGTGCGGCCCCGCGGCCCGCGCGGGTAAAAATCGGCATCGCGATCGAACCAAATCGCGGTTAGGCCAAGCCGAGCGCCGCGATGATCTCATCGGCAATATCGGCTAGGCTCTTACCTTCGGTATCGACCTCAAGCGTAGCACATGCCCGATAATGGGGCGTCCGCTCGGTCAAAAGGCGAGAAATCTCGGCCCGGCCGCCGGCGGCGGTCAGGTTCGGGCGGCGCGCGGCGGTGGCGGGATCGCCCGTGATGCGGCCTTCCAGCGTCTCGACCGAAGCCTGTAGCCAGACCACGGCGCCGCAACCGCGGATCGCTTTGCGGTTCACCTCCCGCAAGATGGCGCCGCCACCAAGGGCGATGACGGTCTGCTGACGCAGGCAGAGGAGATCGACAACGATTGCCTCGAGATCGCGAAACGACGTTTCACCATCGTCGGCAAAGATCGCGGCAATCGATTTGCCGGCCCGCTCTTCCACCTCGACGTCGGCGTCGCCCCACTCCCAACCGAGGCGCGCGGCAAGCGCCTGGGCGACGGCCGTCTTGCCGCTGCCGCGATAACCGATCAGCGCGATCGAGTTGACTTCCATGAACCGTACCGAAGAGAGATGAGGTGCGAAGGGCGCTCGCGCTAGTCGTTGTCCGAATCGTCTGGAGGTAGATCGATTCCATCGTCGTCCGGCCGCTCAGGCGGCGGGAAGTACTTCACCGGGCCGATCGCCCGCTTGAGGACTTCCCGCATCAGCTCGGCGGGGGCTTCCTGCCGCGTGAACAGGAAGAACTGCAGCATCGCCTGCCTTACGAACATCTCGACGCCGGTCACCGTCGCACAGTTGCGCGAGCGGGCGTCTTTGATCAGCAGCGTCGACTCGGGGTTGTAGACTGTGTCGAACACGAGCATGTTTGGCTTGAGGAACGTCTTCTGGATCGGCGATTCGTCGACATTGGGATGCATGCCGATCGGCGTGCAGTTGACGATCACGTCGCACGGCCCGCGATGCCGCGCCTCCCAGTCGATCGCCTTCGCCTCGAACGTGTTCGCCAGCCGCTCGGCCCGCGGCATCGTCCGCGAGGCGATCGTGATCGTCGCCCCCCGCTTCCGCAGTCCGAAGACGATCGGCCGCGCGACGCCGCCGGCGCCCAGCACCAGCACGCGCTTGCCTTTGAGCGGACTCGGATCGGCGCCGACTTCCCCGAGGGCATGCTCCAGGCAGTCCATCGCGGCGTTGTAGTCGGTGTTGTAGCCGATGATTTCCTGGCCGTCGAAAATCGCCGTATTCACCGCGGCGATGCTCTTCACCGCCGGGTCGACCTTGGTCAGGCTGCGGGCGATCTGTTCCTTGTGCGGAATCGTGACGCTGAGCCCTTTGATGCCGAGCCGCGTGGCGTCTTCCATGAACAGCGCCAGCGCATCGGCTGGGACACGGAACGGCACGTAGACGGCATCAATCCCCGCCGCCTGAAACGCCGCGTTGTGAACGTGCGGGCTGAGACTATGCCCGACCGGGTCGGCGATGACGCCGAACACGGTGGTGTTGGCGCCGATCCGTTCGTAGTTGTAGATCTCGGTCATCTGCTTGTAGCTGAGCTGACCGGGAGCGAGCGTCCGCTCGTGGTGGAACGTCGCGTAGGTGAACGGAGCGCCGAACTTGCCGGCCAGAATTCGCGACGGCGTCCCGATGTCGCCCATGCACATGCCGACGGTCGGAATCTCGCTCTCCTGCATCATCTCAAGCATCCGCAAGTTGTCGTGCGGCGAGTTCGCCATCGTGGCGAGCTTGATGATGTCGGGATTGAGCTGCGTCATCCGCGCGTGAAGGTCGCGGAGGTCGTCGGGCGTCTTGCGGAAGTTGTGGTAACTGACGATACGCTTCGTCCGGCCGAAGCGCGGGATCTGCCCGGCAATATCTTCTTCGAGGTCGACGTAATCGACCCCTTCGGCAATCGCCTCGCGCAGCAGGAGCAGCCGCGCTTCCTCGGAGCCGGGCCACTTGCCGCCATCTTCCTTACGGCGGCAGGTGATGATCACCTGGCACCCCTCGGGGCGGCCTGCCATCAGCCGGCGGATGTTCACTTTGCCGGCCACGTAGTCGAGGCGCAGCTCGACCATCTTGGCGCCTTGCTCAGCCAGATGCTGATGCTCGGCCATGATATGTTTGTGGCGGCTACGACCAATGGCAACGCAGATCATGGGGGCTCTACACTTGCAAGAAGGATGCTTGACCCTCGGGGGCGGGCCATAGCCGGTCCATTGTGAACCAATCGGCCCGATCGATCAAATCCGCTTGAACTGCCGGTCGAGCTGTTCGCGGGTGAAAATCAGGGCGGTGGGCCGGCCGTGCGGGCAATGATGGTGGTCCTGGGCGAGCCCCCGCTGCTCCAGCAGGGTTTCGATTTCCTGCGGGGTGAGGCGATCGCCGTATTTGACGGCCGCCTTGCAGGAGATCATGTGCAGGAGTTCGTCGAGCACATCGCGGGAATCGGGCGTTTTTCCGCCGGCCAGAATTTGCTCCACCAAGGTGCGGAGGACCTCGGCCGGGGCGAGGTTCGCGAGCATCGCCGGGTAGGAGGAGACGAGGACCGTCTCGCCGCCGAAGCCCTCGACCTCCATGCCGAGCTTCGCAAGCACCTCGCGATTCTCGACGGCAGCGGCCGCTTCGCTGGCGGCGAGGTCGACCGGCTCGGGGACGAGCAAGCGTTGGCTCTCGACGGCGCCGGCGAGGACCCGCTCCCGTAAGGCTTCGTAAAGGATCCGCTCGTGGAGGGCGTGTTGGTCGATTACCTCGAGTCCTTCTTCGGTCTCGGCGACGAGGTAACGGTTGTGGATCTGTAAGGCTCGCGGAGCGCGGAGCGACTCGATGCCGGCGTGGGGTTCGTCGAAACGTTCGGTGGCGGAGCGGGCGTACTCGGCGCGGAAAGGATTGCCGTCGCTCGCCGCTGCATCGTCTGCGAGGTTCCGGTTGGCTTCGTCAGCCGCCAGCGGAGATAAGGAAGCGTGCGGCGCCGGCGAGCGCCCGCCAAACGGCAGCGGCGCGACGCGATGGAGTTGCAGTGCGCTGCGCTGGTCGCGATCGGCGAAGGGGACGAACTCGGGGACCTGCCCGTCGCCAGTGGCGGGGCCAAGTTGCCGCTTTGCCCAGTCCCATAAGCCTTGCGACGCGGACGGGGTCGACGCCATGATTTCATCGTCGGCTGCGCTGCCGCTCGGCGGGTTCGAGGCGCGGGCAATGAGATCGGTCGAGAGGAACTTCGTCCGCAGCGTGCCGAGCAACTGACTGTAAACGCGGCCGCCGTCTTGGAAGCGAACTTCGAGCTTCGTCGGATGGACGTTGACGTCGACCGCCGCCGCCGGCATCTGCAGATGGAGAAAGCAGACAGGGAAGCGGCCTGTCAGCAGTAGGCCGCGGTACGCCTCGCCGAGGGCGTGCTGCAGCGAGCGGTCGCGAATGAAGCGGCCGTTGAGGAACAGGTACTGGAGGCGGTTGTTCGGCCGACTGTGGGTCGGGTTCGCGACAAAGCCTTGCAGCGAGATGTCGTCTTCGGCGCTTTCGATTGAGATCAAACTATCGGCCAGATCTTGCCCCAACAGCGCCGCGATCCGTTGCCGTGCGTCGCCCGGCGGCAGGTCGTGGATGAGCCGGCCGCCATGGTTGAGTGTGAAGTGAACGTGCGGATGGGCGAGCGCGAGCCGCGTGAGCGCCTCGGTGAGATGGCCCATCTCGGTTTGCGTCGTGCGCAAGAACTTCTGCCGCACGGGCGTGTTGAAGAAGAGGTTGCGAACCTCGACGGTCGTGCCGCAGGGACCGCCGGTCGGGCGGAGCGGTTCGGCGGCGCCACCCACGACTTCGAGCTCCGTGGCGAGCGGTGCATCGACCGGGCGGCTGCGAAACGTCAGTCGGCTCACTGCGGCGATCGAGGCGAGTGCTTCGCCGCGGAAGCCGAGCGTGGCGACGCGGAACAAGTCGTCGGCGTCGATGATCTTGCTCGTCGCGTGGCTGGCGAGGGCGAGTTCGAGTTGCTCGGGCGCCACGCCGCAGCCGTCGTCGACGACGCGGATCAGCTCGGTCCCCCCCTGCTCCACCGTGACGTCGACCCGCCGCGAGCCGGCGTCGAGCGAGTTCTCGACTAGCTCCTTGACCACGCTCGCCGGCCGCTCGATTACCTCGCCCGCAGCGATCTTGTTGACGACGCTCGGCGGTAGTTGGCGAATGGTGGGCATTGGATTTCGTCCGTGGTCAGTGGTCCGTCGTCAGTTGCTGGGGATGTCACCAGCCTTTTTGCAACTGACAACGGACCACGGACAACTGACCTGCTTCCTTAATTCAATCCAAACTCTTTAATCTTCCGATAGAGCGTTCGCTCGCCGATGCCGAGCATCTCGGCCGCTTCTTCGCGGTTGCCGCCGGTCGACTTGAGCGTCTCGGCGATGAACAGCCCCTCGATTTCCGCCATTGGCCGGCCGACGAGTTCGCCGAGGCCAGCGCTGGCGCCGACCGGTTCGGGTTGTTCGCCCGGCGTGAGTAGTTCCGGCGGCAAATCATCGACGTCGAGCACTTCGTCGAAGTCGACCACCACCATGCTCTCAATCGCGTTCTTCAGCTGCCGGACGTTGCCGGGCCAGTTGAACGCCATCAGTCGCCGCCGCGCGGCGGTCGTCATGCTTTTGATCTTCTTGTGATGCCGCGCGCTGTGGAACTGGATGAAGTGCTCGATCAGCAGCGGAATGTCTTGCGAGCGTTCGCTCAGCCGCGGCAGGCGGACCGTGAGGACCTTCAGCCGGTGGTAGAGATCTTCGCGAAAGGTGCCGCTTTTGATCGCTTCCTCAAGGTCGCGGTTGGTCGCCGAGAGGATCCGCACGTTGACTTTGACCGGTTCGTTTGAGCCGACGCGAGTGATCTCGCCGCTTTCAAGGACCCGCAGCAGTTTGATTTGCGTCGGCAGGGGCATATCGCCGACTTCGTCGAGGAACAGCGTCCCGCCGCTGGCGTACTCAAACTTGCCGACGCGGTCGGCGCTGGCGTCGGTAAACGCTCCGCGGATGTGGCCGAAGAGCTCGCTTTCGAGGATGTTCTCGCTGAGGGCGGCGCAGTTGAGCGCGACGAACGGCCGGTTCTTCCGCGGGCTGTTCTGGTGGATCGCCTGAGCGACGAGTTCTTTGCCGGTGCCCGTCTCGCCTTGGATGAGCACCGTGGCGTCGGTCGGGGCGATCCGCTGCAGGCGGGTCACCACGTCGTGCATTTGCGGGCTGTTGCCGATGACTCCTTCGAAGCCGAACTTCTCGTCGAGCCGGCGATTGAGCTCGGCGTTCGCCCGCCGCAGATGCTGCGTCCGCGAGGCGCTGTCGACCACCGAGCGGAGCTGCTTCAAATCGAGCGGCTTTAGCAGGTAATTGAAGGCTCCCTGCTGCATCGCCTCGACGGCTGACTGCACTGAGCCGTGGCCGGTGACGAGAATCACTTCGGCGTCGGGGAGGAGCTCCTTCGACTTGGCGAGGAGCTCAAGGCCGGTCGAGTCTTTCATCCGTAGATCGGTGACGACGACCTCAAAGGCGTCGCGGGCGAGCATCGCCATCCCCTCGGCGCCGCTCGTAGCGACGGTGCAGTCGTACCCGACCCGCGCCAGGCTGTCGGCGACCGCCTCGGCGTGCGCCGCCTCGTCGTCGACGACGAGCACCTTAATCGGCGGACCAGCTTTAGCGGCGGTGGGAGTCGACATAGCTAACGATGATACGGGGGCTGCCGCCGGTGAAAAAGGGGAAGGAGCATTAACCGCTCAATCGCGGCGGCGCTGGGAGTTCGATCGTGAACTGCGTGCCGCGGCCGACTTGGCTTTGGACGTTCACGCGGCCGCCGTGGGCTTCGATGATCTTGAGCGTTGTCGGCAGGCCGAGGCCCGAGCCGCCTGGTTTCGTCGAGTAAAACGCCTCGAACATGTGGGCGGCCGTGTTGTCGTCGATGCCGACGCCGGTGTCGATTAGGTGGAGCGTGACGTAGTCCCCGGCCGACGTTGTGCGGACGACCAACTGCCCCCCTTTCGGCATTGCTTGCTTCGCGTTGAGTAGCAGGTTGATCAGCGCGCTGCGGAACGACTCGGCGTCGAGCATCACCCGCGGCAGATCGGGGTCGAGGTAACGGACGATCTCGACGTGGGCCGCCTCGGCCTCGGGGGTGAAGAAGTCGAGCGTCTCGTTGATCTCGGCGTTCAGGTCGGTCGGCTGGCGATGCAGTCGGCGGATCTTCGCGAAGTTCAGGAAGTCGTCGAGCAGATCTTGCAGCCGTTGGCATTCACGCTGCATCACGTCGATCCGCTTCGCGGCGCGGCGTTGGGCGGGCGTTTGCGCCTCGGCGAGATCCTCGGCGAGCAGCTCCATGTTGAGCCGGATCGTCGAGAGCGGGTTCTTGATCTCGTGGGCCAGCGCCCCGGCCAGTTGCGCCATTTCGGCGTACTGGGCGATGAGCCGCTCGTAGGCGTCATCGGTGGAGAGTGGCGTCGTCATGGCGATTGATCAGCGCAAAGCTGCGGGGTCCCAATGAATGGGACCCCGCAGGTGTTTTTCATCAACTGTAGAGAGTCGGCGAAGCTTAGGCTTCGACGGTCTCGGTTTCCGACTCGGCCAGCTCACGCATGGCGACCTTGCGGCTCAGCTTGACGCGATCTTGCTCGTCGACCGCGATCACCTTCACCTTCATGTGATCGCCGACCTTGCAGACGTCGCCGACCGACGCGACGTAACCGTCGGCCAGTTCGCTGATATGGCAGAGGCCGTCGCGGCCCGGCAGGATTTCGACGAAGGCGCCGAAGTCCTTAACGCTGGTGACGACGCCGTCGTAGATGCGGCCGACTTGGACACTGGCCGTGAGGGCTTCGACGCGAGCCAAGCCTGCCTTGGCGGTCGCTTCGTCGCTACCGGCAATCGTGACCGTGCCGTCTTCTTCGACGTCGATCGTGACGCCCGTATCTTCTTGAATGCCGCGGATCGTCTTGCCGCCGGGGCCGATGAGCAGACCGATCTTGTCGGGGCTGATCTGCGTGCGGAACAGACGCGGGGCCGACTCGGCGACGCCGGCGCGGGGCCGAGGAATCGCCGACAGCATGCTGCGGAGGATTTCAATCCGAGCTTCGCGGGACTGGGCGAGCGTCGCACGGATGATTTCTTCGCTGATGCCGTTGATCTTCAGGTCAAGCTGGATGCCCGTGATGCCGTTTTGCGTGCCGGCGATCTTGAAGTCCATGTCGCCGTAGTGATCTTCGTCGCCGATGATGTCGGTGAGTAGGACCCACTTGTCTCCATCCTTCACCAGGCCGACCGAGATGCCGGCGACCGGGTTCGTGATCGGGACGCCCGCAGCCATCAGGCCGAGGGTGGCGCCGCAGACCGAAGCCATCGAGCTCGAGCCGTTCGACTCGAGGATGTCGGAGATCACGCGGATCGTGTAGGGGAACGCATCGTGGTCGGGGAGAATCGGATTGACGCTCCGCTCGGCGAGGGCGCCGTGGCCGATTTCACGACGACCTGGGCCGCGAATCGGGCGGCATTCGCCGACCGAGAACGACGGGAAGTTGTAATCGAGCATGAACCGCTTCGAGAACTCGTCGAACAGACCGTCGACCCGTTGCTCGTCGCGGCCGGTGCCGAGGGTGATCGTGATCAGAGCCTGCGTTTCGCCGCGTTGGAACATGGCCGAACCATGGACGCGGGGGAGCAGATCGACTTCGCACTCGATCGCGCGGAGCGACTTGTAATCGCGGCCGTCGGCGCGGGTGCCGTCGAGGATCAGATCACGGACGATCTTCGCTTCGAGGTCGTGCCACGCCTTCGAGAACGAGACGTCGCTGTAGGGGGAGTTCGCGTCGGGAATGAGCGCGGCCTTGGCTTGTTCCTTGACGACCTTCATCGCGTCGGCGCGATCATGCTTGCCGGGCGTTTGCTTCGCCTTACGAGCTTGATCGTAGAAGCCGCTAGTGAGGGCTTCGTAGCAGCCATCGTTAGCCGGTAGGCTGAAGGCCTTCTTCGGCTTGCCGATCTTGTCGATCAGCTCTTGCTGCAGGTCGCAGAGTTCCTTGACGTACCCGTGAGCGACGATGATCGCTTGGGTCATTTCCTCTTCGGGAAGCTCGCGGCCGAAGCCTTCGATCATCAGCACGGCGTCTTTGGTGCCGGAGATGATCAGGTCGAGCGTGCTGGCCTCGAGTTCGTCTTGCGTCGGGAACGGCACGAACTTGCCGTCAATGATGCCGAGGCGGACCGAGCCGAGCGGGCCTTCGAACGGCAGTTCGGAAATGCCGAGGGCCGCGGCGGCGCCGTTCATCGCGAGGACGTCGCCGTCGGTTTGACGGTCGCTCGACATCACGAAGGCTTGAATCTGAACTTCGTCGTTGAACCCTTCCGGGAACAGCGGACGGATCGGACGATCCATCAACCGGGCGGTGAGGGTTTCCTTGGTCGTGGGGCGACCTTCGCGCTTGATGAACCCGCCCGGGAACTTACCGGCGGCGGCGACGCGCTCGCGGTAGTCGCAGGTGAGCGGGAAGAAGTCGATGCCGGGACGAGGCTTGTCGGTCGCGGCGGCGACGAGGACGACGGTGTCCCCATATTGAACGGTGACGGCGCCGGCGGCTTGCTTAGCGAGGGCGCCCGTTTCGATCGAAAAGGTGTACTGACCGATCTGCTTTTCAACTTTGATACGCTTCAATTTCTTGGTTCCTACTTTTGTCGTTGCGAGTCGTTCGCAGATGCGCCGTTTCCCGTCGAGGGCCTGAGAATCTCAGGCAGCCGGCGGGCGAGACGCGAACACGCAAGCATACCCGCGCCTTGAGCGCGATGATGAGCGGCGCGGCCGAATAGAGACGGCAGGGGACGCGGCGCCACGCAAAGTTGGCGACGTACCGACTCGGAGCCCCCCGCAGCGGGAGCGTTCGCAGAGAAGTTCGCGAGGCCGACCGGCGAGCTTGCCGGGGGCGATGCTCACTGGTTCGGCGAAGGCGTTACTTGCGGATATCCAGACGCTGCAACAGATCGAGATACTTTTGCGGATTGGTCCGCTTCACGTAATCGAGCAGACGACGACGCCGGCTGACCATGCCGAGCAAGCCGCGACGGCTGGCGAAGTCTTTCTTGTGAAGCTGCAGATGGGTCGTCATTTCCGCAATGCGGGTGGTCAGGATCGAAATCTGAACCTCCGGCGACCCGGTGTCGCTTCCCGTACGGCCAAAATCCTGGATCAACTCGCTCTTGCGTTCTTTCGTGACTGACATCTGTTCTTTCCGCGTGTTCTGTCGCTCTAGCGCTGGCCTGGGCCGAGTTGGTCGCAGCTGCCCCGGTGACGGGAGGCGACCCCTCTCGCGACGCCTCCGGCGACGCGAGCACAAAACTCATGCTGGCGAGACTGCTACAACTCTTCCTACAACAAGACACTGTGATAAAAACTGGTAACGATTCCCACTAATGTACAGATGCTTGCTGGGAACGCAACCGCACCTGCAGCGGGGAGTTGGGACGAATTTTACTTGGCTGCGGCGGCCTGGCGGCTGGCTAGTTGTCGCTTTGTGTCGCGTTTCGCGTTTTTGGCGACATTAATCGCAAGTTGTTTTCAGGTAATTGTTTAGGTGTTGTCGCGTCGCGTCTTCCGTGGAGCTTTGGGCGACACGTCAGTTTCGAATGCCTCATCAGTCGCCCCCCTGGGCCTAGCGATCCTGCAACGTTTCCTTTACCCCGCACTGGAAGTGCTGGGCTATTGTTGCGAGGTCCCTCTGGGGCTTCCTTACGGTTAACGCTTGGCCGTTTACCGACGGGATTGAAGGGCTTTTTCTCCAAGCCGCTTCCCTTCATCCTAGCGGTGATTCGCTTACCTGCCGAACCCCTATTTTCGGCCACTTGGGGTCGCGGCCGCCAACGAAAAACGGCCCTCTCGAAAGGTTCGAGAGGGCCGCTGCGGCATGGTGAGATTGACGGGGTCGGGGGCCTTTTGCCACTGGTAGTCGTCAATTCAGAAGCGAGTCGCCAGTGGCCAAAGGCCCCCGACCCCTTCGGACGCGACTCTACTTCTCCGTTTCCTTCGCCTCGGGCTTCGGCGGCATTTGCTTCCGATCGGCCTTTAGCTCCTTGTCGAGCCCCGGCACTTGCGCCGCTCCGCTCGGGACGTGGATTGACGCCCCCTCGAAGTCTTTGCCGACCGGTTCGTACTTGCCGCCGAGGTGTTCCGCGAGGAACGCTTCGGTGACGGCGTTGAACGACTTACGGTTCGGCTCGCGGGCGAAGCCGTGGCCTTCGTCGGGATAGAGGACGTAGGTGACCGGAATCTTCTTTTCCTCCATCGACTTGACGATTTGATCGGCTTCGAGCTGCGTGACGCGCGGGTCGTTGGCGCCTTGGCCGATGAGGAGCGGCTTCTTGATCTGGTCGACCTTGGTCATCGGCGACCGCTTGAGCAACTCCGCCTTGCCTTCCTCCGTGTCGACGTCGCCGACGCGGATCTTCATCACGGGCATGAAGGAGGCCCAATAAGGCGGGATGTTTTCGAGCAGCGTGACCAGGCTCGACGGGCCGACGATATCGACGCCGGCGGCGAAGACGTCGGGGGTGTACGTCAGGCCAACCAGGGTTGCGTAGCCGCCGTAGCTGCCGCCCATGATGGCGACTTTGTCCTTTTGGGCGATTCCCTTCTCAACGGCCCAGTTAACGGCGTCGATCAGGTCGTCGTGCATTTTGCCGGCCCACTCGCCGTTCGCCGCGTTGACGAACGACTTGCCGAAGCCGGTCGAGCCGCGGTAATTCACGGCAAGCACGGCGTAGCCACGATCGGCAAGCCATTGATGCTCGGGATCGAAGCCCCACGCATCGCGGGCCCACGGGCCGCCGTGGACGTTGAGCACTAGCGGCACCGGCTTGTTCGGCACGCCGTCGCCGTCAGGGTCGCTGCCGGCCGGCAACGTAAGGTACGAAACTAGCTCTTTTCCGTCGCGCGTCGGAATCAGCACCGGGTGCATCTTCACGAGCGGGTAGCCTTCGAGATCATCACGGCTGTTGAACAGGAAGTGGGCCTTCCCCTCGCCGCGATCGTAGCGATAGAACTTCACCGGCCCGTCGTCGAGCATGAACGCGACGGTCCATTGCTTGTCGTCGAGCGTGCGGCTAGTGACGATCACTTCGCCGTCTTCGACCGTCTTTAGGTAGTCGAGATCTTTCTTGATCGACTCGTCGAGGATGTCCCACTCGGTCTTTTCGTAGGTGAAGGCGACCGCTTGGATCGTCTTTTCGGTCGGGTGGACAAGGACTTCGCCGATGTCGGCCTTAGGGTTCTCGGCGATCAGCTTCTTTTCGTCGGTCTTGAGATCGATCGAGAAGAGGGCGCTCGTGTTGCGGTCGCGGCTATCGAGCAGGTAGAGCACCGTGCCGTCTTTGTTGAAGCCGGCGGGCGAGGTCGACATCGCGTCCTCGGGGCCGACCTTCATGAAGGTGACCCAGTCGGTAATGCCCTTGTCGCCCGGCTTGCCGGCGTCGCCTTCGGCCGGTTCGAGGACTTCGTTGCCGCCGTCGGCCGTGTAGGTGAAGGCGAAGCGAACGTTGTAGTCGTCGTCGGTGATGAACGCGGCGTAGCCGGGGTTTTCCTGGATCAGCTTGCGGTCGCCGGTCTTCAGGTTGACGCGGTAGATGTCGTGCAACTGTGGATTGCGATCGTTCAGGCCGACGAGGATTTCGTCGGGGAACTTTTCGCTCACGCCTTCGATGGTGGCGTGGATGTTGTCGAGCGGCGTGAGGTCGGTCGTTTTGCCGGTGGCAACGTCGGTGGCGTAGAGATGCCAATCTTCGTCGCCGCCCTTGTCCTGCGTGTAGAGGATGTGTTCGCCGGTGTAGGCCCAGCTGTAGCCGCGGATGTCGCGAGTCTTGTCGTCGGTCACTTGCTTGGCGGCCGACATATCGTCGATCGGGGCGACGAAGACGTTGAGAATGCCGTCGACAGGGGCGAGGTAGCTCATCCACTTGCCGTTGGGGCTAATGCGAGCGGAGGCCTTCTGCGGATTGCCAAACAAGACGCTACGGGGGATCAACTTTTGCTCCTTGGCTGAGGCGCCCTGATCGGCCGGGGCGTCGTTGGTGGTCGCCGCTGGAGTCGCTTCCGCGGCCTTTTCGCCTTCGGCGGGGGCCGCTGGCGTCGCGGCTTCGTCGGCGGCCGCCTTCGATTCCTCGACGCGCGGCGGGGGGCTGCAGCCTGCGGTGATCGCTAAAGCGATTGACGCCAGAAGAGCCTGAATGCTCATGGCTCGGTTCAGACTTGATTTGTGAAAGAGACCCATCAAACTCGCGCCTCCGATGCTAAAGCCTTGCTGGATATGGGGATCAGTGCGCCCGTATTGTTCCGCCAAGCGGGGCGGTCAGCAACCCACGAACGAGATTTCGCATCGCAGGCGCGCTTCGAGTAGACTGACGCCAAGTTAGCAGGTGGCTTTTAGTGGTGTTGAAAAGCGGTTGGAATCACTCGACGCGACAGCCGAATCGCCGTCGCCGCGGACGCCTTATCGTCCGTTGGCGTGGCTGGCCGTCGCGGGCGGGCTCGGCGTGGCGGCCGATCATGCACTCCATTCGCGGCTCGAGGCGAGTTTGTTCGGCGTCTGGTGGATTGGCGCGGTGATCGCGCTTGTTTGTGCCGTTTGCGCGGGTCGCCGCGGGGGCGACCGTGCGGCAGCGGCGGCGCTACTCGTCGCGGCCGGGTGGATCGGCGGGGCTTGGCACCATGCTTGTTGGAACGAGTTCCCTGCCGGCGATCTTGGCCGGTTCGCGCGGGAGGAATCGGCTCCGGCATGTGTGGTGGGCGTACTCGCCGACAGAGTCAAAGTTTCGCCGCCGGGTGATCGCAGTCCGTTGCGGGCGATGCCGGCGCCGCTGATCAGCGAGACGACGCTCGAAGTCGAGCAGATTCGCGACGGCGTCGGTTGGCGGACGGCGGGCGGGCTGACGCGGTTGCGGGTGGCGGGCGAATTGCGTGGCGTTGGCACGGGCGATCGCGTCGTCGTGTTCGCGCAGCTCGCGCGGCCGGCGCCGCCGCTCAACCCGGGCGAGTACGACTGGGCGGCGCACGAACGCCGCTTCCGGCGAAACAGCGAACTTTACTGCGAACATCCCCGCTGCGTCACGGTGACGAGCGCTGCTCCGCGGGTCGGCCGCGATGCGCCGCTGGCTGCGGTGCGCGATTGGTGCGAGCAGCAACTCACGGCAAATGTGCCGACGCGCGACGCTCCGCTGGTGCTCGCGACGCTGCTCGGCGATCAGGAGCGGTTGAGCGAATCGACCAAGGATGCGTTTCTGAACACGGGGGCGATTCACCTGCTCGTCGTGTCGGGCGCCCACGTAGCGCTGCTGGCCGGGATGGTGTGGTGGATCGTGCAAGGCGTGCCGCTCGGCAATGCGGCGCGGCTGGGGGTGATGCTCGCCACCGTGGCGATTTACGCGCTCGTCGTCGGGTTGCAGCCGTCAGTGACGCGGGCGACGATCCTCACGGTGATGACCGTCATCGCACTGGTGAGCGGGCGAACGCCGTCGCTGGGGAACATCCTGGGGTTGGCGGCGCTCGCGGTGCTCGCGCTCAACCCGTCCGAGCTGTTCCGGGCGGGGACGCAGTTTAGTTTTCTGGCCGTGGCGATTTTGTTTGTCCTCTCGCGCTGGGAGTGGCGGGGCGAGCCGCGCGATCCGTTGCGGCGGATGATCGTCTCGTACTACTCCTGGCCGCGGCGAGTGGTGCGGCGTGCGGGGCAAGCGGTCGTCGCGATGATCGTGTCGTCGCTGGTGGTCGGCGTCGCAATGGCGCCGCTGGTGGCGTATCACTTTCACATCGTGACGCCGGCGGGGATTCTGCTAACGCCGCTGGCGGGGCCGCTCATTGCGGTCGCCCTTGGGGCGGGGCTGGGCGTGGTGACGATCGGCTGGTTCGTGCCGCCGGTGGCGTGGGGGCTCGGGTGGGTGTGCGGAACCTCGCTGCACCTGGCGGAGTGGCTCGTGCAATTTGCCGCCGAGATTCCCGGCAGTTTTTTCTACACGGCGGGTTTTCCGGGGTGGTGGTCGCTCGTGTTTTACGGCGTCGCTGGGTTGTGGATCGCTCTGCCCTGCTGGCGGCCGCGGTGGCCGGTGCAAACTTCCGCCGCGCTCGTGTGGGTCGCCATCGGGTACGCGGCGATTGGCTTCGGCCGCGTGGCGCCCGACACGCTGCGGTGCACGTTCCTCGCGATGGGTCACGGCACTTGCACTGTGCTCGAACTGCCGAGTGGGCAGACGGTGCTGTACGACGCGGGGAGTCTCGGTTCGCCTGAGGCAGCGACCAAGTCGATCGCCGCCTTCCTGTGGTCGCGCGGCATCAACCGGATTGATGCCATCGTCCTGTCACATGCCGACATCGATCACTACAACGCGCTGCCGGGGTTGCTTGAACGCTTTCCGATCGACGTCGTTTACATTTCGCCGATGATGTTCGACCCGGTCGCCACCGGCGGCGATCTCACGGCGCCGAATTATCTGCGAGATTGCCTCGTTGCCGCCGGGATTCCGCTCCGTGAAGTGTGGATGGGCGACCGCCTACGGACCGCCGACGCCGACGTGACGATTGAAGTTCACCATCCCCCGCGCGAGGGGCTGATGGCTCGCGACAATGCGAACAGCTTGCTGCTGGCGATCGAATTCGACGGCCGCCGCATTTTGCTGCCGGGCGATCTCGAGTCGCCCGGCATTGAGCAGGTGATCGCCGACCCGGCGCTGGACTGCGACATTTTGCTGGCGCCCCACCACGGTAGCCCGCTGAGCGACCCGCCCGGCTTCGCGGCGTGGTGCACCCCCGAGTGGGTGATCTTCAGCGGCGGCGAGCGCGACCGAACCATGCTGTCGCAGCAGTCGTATCAGCATGCAGGGGGCGTCGTGCGCCGCACGGCCGTGGATGGCGCCATCAGTTGCATCGTCCGGCGGCAAGCCGCACTCGACGTCTCGACCCACCGCTCGCAGTAAGTTCCCGCCCTGCAACATGTTGCTAGTGAACTGTAATTGAGACGCTGTCGCAACAAGATCTCTGTCACGCTCTAGCGTCGTTGCGAGCAATTCCCTATCTTTACGGAGTCGGAATCTGTGGAGGGAATCGAAATTAGGTAGTTCAGCCGTGCCCAAAATGGGCGCGCCGTCGCGCTCAATCGCGCAATCCATGGCGGCGTGAAAAACTTCGGCGAGCGCTGACTTCGTTCCCAGCCAATTTCCAATTCGTCCCGCCCGCATCGCCCGCTTTACACCTCGACCATCGGTGACTTGGCGTCGCGCCGAACTCACCTGATTCACGATACGAAAGGAATCACAGCCGATGTCCACGGTCACCCCCAAGGGTTTACACAAACGCTCGAAGCGCGAGCCAGTCGACCCTAACGGCACGGCGATCGACGTCAGCGAGGCGATGAGCAACGCCGCGCTGCTGAAAATGGTTTCCTCTTACATTCGCGCTCGGCGCCCCTTCAAGGAATTCGGCTTCAATTGGCCGATCGTTTCTTGGATCGGCATGGTCCATGTGATGGCCGTCGCCGCGCTGTTCTTCTTCAGCTGGCCGGCGTTTATCACCTGCGTCGTCCTGGCGTTCATCACCGGCAGCTTCGGCGTTTGCATGGGCTACCACCGGTTGCTGACGCACAAGAGCTTTCAAACCTATCGCCCCGTCCGCTGGTTGCTCGCCTTCCTCGGCGGCCTGTCGGGCGAAGGCTCGGCGCTCACTTGGGTCGCCAATCACCGGAAGCACCACGCCTTCAGCGATCACGAAGGCGACCCCCACTCGCCGACCGATGGCGCGTGGTGGAGCCATGCGTTCTGGTTCATGCCGAACTTCGGCCGCAAGTGGCACGCGGAAGTTCTCAATCGCTACGCCCCCGACATGATGAAGGACAAGGTGATGGTCGCACTCCATTACCTCTTCCTGCCGTCGCACCTTGCCTGCGCCATTGGCCTGTACGTGATGGGCTACTTCGGTCCCGAAAGCTGGGGCCTTGGTTCCAACTGGGCCGGCTGGTCGATGGTCTTCTGGGGCCTCGGCATGCGGATGGTTTACGTCCTGCACGTCACCTGGTTCGTGAACTCGGCGACTCACCTGTGGGGCTACCGCAACTACGAAACGACCGACAACAGCCGCAACCTGTGGTGGGTCGGCATCCTCGCCTTCGGCGAAGGTTGGCACAACAACCACCACGCCTACCAACGCGTCGCTCGTCAGGGCCATCGCTGGTGGGAAGTCGACGTCACCTACTGGTCGATCTGGATGATGGAAAAGGTCGGCCTGGCGTGGGACGTGGTGCGGGTGCGGGATATCCCGAAAGCTCGGGCGTAAAGCGGCGAGCGTTTCCGCAGGATTTGAAAAAGATCAACGAGCGAGGCGTCCGAATGGGCGCCTCGCTTTTTTTATGAACTGGTGGCGCTGGGGCTCAAACTGGCGTGTCGGAGCAACAAGCGGATCCATCTTGCGTTCGACAGCCGCCGAGATTCAGATTCGTTTCCGCCACTACCTGCGGCCGCGCCGCCCCCGATTGAGATCGTGCGTAACCTGCGCCACAAACTCCGACCAACATGAATCGACCAGAAGACGCCCCCGGTGCATTTCAAGCGGCTTGGAATGCTCACGACATGGCCGTGCTTGGCAGCCTCTTTACTGACGACGCGACGTTCGTGAATCGTTTCGGGCACTTCGTCCGGGGCAGCGATGCGATCGTGGCGCTACACGCTCCGATCCATGAAACGATCTATCGCGACTCGACGCTTGCGAACGAGTTGCTCGACGTCGCCTACATTGCTGACGGAGCGGCGGTCGTACATTTCTGGAGTCGCCTCACGGCGGGCGTCGCTCACCCGGCTGGGCCGCATCAGGTCGATACGCTGATCCTTGCCGTGCTGATAAAACAGGGCGAAACGTGGCGCATTCGCGCGCTGGAAAACGTGACCCTCACCAACCCGAGGACCGGCGAGGCGATCTTGCGCGGGTGAATGCGCAGCTCTGCGGCGGTCGTTAGCGCGGCGACTGTGTTGCAGGCGTTCTTTGCGGTACTCGTGCGCGGCGGCTAAAATTTGCGACGGCGCTGGCTCGCCGACGAGCGACTTTGTTTTTTTGCGTGGCTGGGGGATGGTCGTTGATGAATTTGTTTAATCACAAAGTCGAGGTAACGTTCGTCGACGACGCCACCGGCGGGGCGTTCGCCTCGGCCGGGATGGAGGCTGCTAATCTTCCCGAAACGTTTGAGATCAGGACGTCGCTGCGTCTGGGCGAGTCCGATTGGTCGGTCGTGCACGCGGAGCCGCGGACGCGGGCGGAGTGCGCGAAGGCTGGTGCGCTAACGCTGCGGCTGCGGAAGATCGAGACGATGCCAGCGGAGGAGATCGCGTTCAGTCAGCTCGATATCACAGAGAACATCGACGACAATCGGAATCTTGAGAAGGACGAGTGGATCGCCACGACGCCGCTCAATGCGAGGATTCCCAATCCTGAATCGGCCGGGTTGCCCGCGCGCGGCGCCGACGCCGACGAGGTGTACCGCGCGGCGCTAGTGATGTCGGCGATTAGAGAATCGATCTCGCTGCCCGACGACGGCGTTTACTGTCCGATCTGCCATATCGCCAGCGTCGATCTCGCGAAGTTGCGAACGCCTTGTCCGCAGTGCGGGCGCGAGTTGTTGAAGTTTGGGTGGACGTAGGGCTATTGAGATCGTGCGCTGCTGGCGACTGTAGGTTGCATGGCCTCGACGGCACTCCGACGCGGCCATGTCGGCGTGAGTAAAGCTGGCTTCCGCCAGTAGTCTCATTTAACAGCCGCGTCAGGCCAGGTACACGGCGCCTGCTGATTTGATTTAGAGTCAGAGAAGAGTTACGCCGAAGGCGTTGCACATCGTAGCCCAGGGTAGTTCGCGTTAGCGAACCACCCTGGGGATGCGAGGGCTAGGACGATCATCTACGCTGAAAGCGTTACACAATCTGCCGTTGAGTCGCATTGTGTAACGCTTTCAGCGTAGGGGGCGGGTGAAAGGTTGCTTACCCAGGGTAGGCCGCTGGCGCGACCAACCCTGGGCTGCGATGTGTAACCGCGTTGCGGTATAAAACGCTTAACATGCTGGTTTATTCGTCAGGGATGCTTTATGGCTAATTTAGTCCCACTGCTGGTACTGTTTTTGAGTGCGTTCGCCGTCGCGCTTCTGGTAAGCGTTCCCGATCCGATAACTTACTATATGCATACAGGGGCGATTCGTTCCCGCATACTTCGTGGGCCACCGCCGTGGCAGCGGGATCGCGAGCCGTCGGTCGACGGATGCTTAGAAGTCATATATTTACGCAACTAATAGTATGCGTTTGGTCTCGCCCATTATCGGCAGGTTACCGACGTTTCCGAGAAGGCGGGCGAAGTGATGGCGAACAGTGGTTCGAAGTTCAGCACAGACTATCTGCTAAATGAGCAGATGTACTCTGCGCTGTTGGCTTTGCCTGGCGTCTTGACGGCTCTTCTCGGCGCGCACAAGGTCGTGGCAATGTACGGCTGGGCCGCCAAGATTCACCCCAGCTTGGCTTGGCAGCGGATGGACGACCACACGGACCGACTGCAGTACTTGATCGAAGATTCAATCGATCAGCGAATCATCGTTCCGGGACAGTCTGACTTTTATTTCGAAGTCCCCGAAAAACGGCTCGCAGTGATGTTCTGCCACGAGAGCGACATTCACCTCGATGGCTCTGATGATGAACTCTTGAAGCGATTCATGGCTAGCGACCCATTCGCCCAAATGCGGTGGCGCACGCAAGCCGAGGTTGAAAAGATGATGGTGCAAAAGGATTGAGGATGCTGCAGGCGGGACGCCGGTAATGCGGCCGCCAATTGTTCCCAATATGATGCGTCGCGTAACGAATCACCTACTTGATTGCTAAAGCTGTTTCGTCAACGAAGTGACTAATCATGGAAAAATTCCTTCCTCTAATGTTCGCCGTCGGCGGGTATGGCGCGTTTCTCGCCGTGATGGCTGCCACCTATCAGCAGTTGCCGCTGCGCGTCGCCTCGCATTTTGGCGTGGACGGCGTCGCGAACGGCTGGGCTTCGCGCGATTCCTACGTCTGGACGTTGATCGTCATTCTGACGGCGGTCACGCTGATGATGGCGGGGACGGCTGCCATCATCCGCATCACGCCGACGAATCTGGTCAATCTTCCCCACCGCGAGTACTGGCTTGCGCCCCAGCGTCGCGAAGCGACAATCGGGGCGGTCGAGCGTTTCGGCTTCGTCATGGCGGGGCTGACGTCGCTGTTGTTTTTGGCGATTCATCTGCTCACGGTCGCGGCGAACGAGTCGCAACCGGCCGTGCTGTCGAGCGCCGTCTGGTGGCTGCTGGGAGCGTTTTTGGCCGCGACTGGGGCCATGCTCTTTCTGCTCTATCGGCGGTTTTCCCGCGTGCCGGCGGGGAATTGAGAGCGGCGAATTCACGCGAGTTTTCGGTGCTGTCATCGTTACTGCATCGTTCGCAACACTGGTTGCTCGACGCGAGTTGAAAAAATCGCGGCAAAAAATCTCTTGCTAGAACCGGACCTTCTGCCGACAATACAACCGTGATGACCACGTATCTGTACTACTTCTGGTTTAGCTTTACCGACGCGTTCTTTTTTAGAACGGGCGTCGTGGCCGGAGGTTGTGCATAGACGAATCATCGCTAAGCACCAAACCAACCGAAGCCCCGGGCGCCCTAGGACGCCCGGGGCTTTTTTCGTTTTTGCACTGAATTTATTTGCCCTTTGTCACCCCGAGGTACTCCGAGGGGTCCGCTCACCTAGCTAAACGAGCGGATTCCTCGGAGTACCTCGGAATGACGGGTGCTGATTGATTCAAGGCGCCGTCCAAACTCAAGGAACCAAACCCATGTATTGGAGCTCATCCCGATGATTGTTGTGATGAAACGTTCAGCCAGTGAAGCGGATATCAATGCCATGATTGCTCATGTGGAATCTAAAGGGTTGAAGCCCAACGTTATTCGTGGTTCGGAGCGGACTGTGATCGCCGTTGTCGGCGATGAGCGGATTGCCGGCATCGGGTCGCTGGAAAGCGGGCCGGGGGTCGATGAGGTGCTGCCGATTCTGGCGCCTTACAAGCTTGCCAGCCGGGAGCTGAAGTCGGAGCCGACCGTGGTGCAGGCCCTCGGCATGAAGGTCGGCGGCGTCAACATCGGCGTCATGGCCGGGCCTTGTTCGGTCGAGAGCGAGGAGCAGATCATCGCTTCGGCGAAGGCGGTGAAGGCGGCAGGCGCGACGGCCCTTCGCGGCGGGGCGTTCAAGCCGCGCACCAGTCCGTACAGCTTCCAGGGGATGAAGGAAGAGGGCCTCAAGCTGATGGCCGCGGCCCGCGACGTGACGGGGCTGGCCGTCGTGACGGAAGTCGTCGCCAGCGAAGACGTCGATCTTGTTTCGAAGTACGCCGACGTGCTGCAGATTGGCGCCCGCAACATGCAGAACTACCGGTTGCTTGAAGCGGCCGGCAAGTCGCCGCGGCCGGTGCTGCTGAAGCGCGGCCCGAGCGCGACGGTCGACGAATGGTTGCTGGCCGCGGAGTACATTCTCGACGCCGGCAACCCGAACGTCATGCTTTGCGAACGCGGCATCCGCACGTTCGAGACGCACACGCGATTCACGCTGCCGCTGGCCTCGGTGCCTTACGTGCAAGCGAAGACGCATCTGCCGATCGTGATCGACCCCAGCCACGGCACCGGCCACACGCACCTGGTGACCGCGATGTCGCGGGCGGCGATTGCGGCGGGCGCCGACGGGATCATCGTCGAGGTTCACCCGAACCCCGACAAGGCGATGAGCGATGGCTACCAGTCGATGAACTTCGATCAGTTCGCCGAGATGATGAAGCAGTGCGGGCGGATTGCCGAGGCGATGGATCGGAAGTTGGGGTAGCGAGTTGTTAGCCCCTGGCTCCGCCAGGGGGTAGCACATCGCAGGACGACGCCTAACGAGATGGAAGCCGACCCCCCGGCGGAGCCGGGGGCTAGACGAGGACGCCACATGTCTCATGTCAATCTCGACGCTTACTTCCAGCGCATCGGCTACGCCGGCGAGTGGACGCCGACGCTGGAAACGCTGCAGGAGCTGCACCGGCGGCATGCCGAGTCGATTCCGTTTGAGAATCTCGACTCGCTGCTGCGTCGGCCGGTGCGGATTGATCTTGATTCGATCCAGCGGAAGCTCGTCGAGGAGCAGCGCGGCGGGTACTGCTTCGAGCAGAATGGATTGTTTAGCGCGGTGCTCGAAGCGGTTGGCTTTCGGCTCACGCGACTGGCGGGCCGCGTTGTCTACATGGGCGATCCGCATGCGTTTCCGCCGCGGACGCACATGCTGATCCGCGTTGACGTCGGCGACGAGTCGTATCTTGCCGACGTCGGGTTCGGAGGCATGGTGCAAACGGGGCCGTTGCGGCTGGCGGTCGATGTCGAGCAGTCGACGCCGCACGAACCGTTCCGCATGATCCGTTGGGAGAACGATTACCTCATGCAGGCGAGCATTCGCGGCGGGTGGGTTCCGCTCTACCGCTTCACGCTCGACCCGCAGGCGCCGTCGGATTACGAGGTCGGCAATTGGTATGTGTCGACGTATCCCGAGTCGCTGTTCGTGAATCATCTCATGGCGTCGCGACCGGCGCCGGGCGTGCGGTATGCACTGCGGAACAATGAGCTGGCGATTCACCATCTCGGCGGCAACACGGAGCGGCGGACGCTGCGGACGGCGGAGGAAGTACGCGCGGCTCTGCGGGAGTTGATGCAGATCAAGTTGCCGGAAGGGGCGGAACTGGACACGTTGCTCGAGCGGTTGGCGAACTCGCCGAGTTACTGATCTCGCTCGCTACGCGGAGCGCACCACTAGCCCCGGGCTCCGCCCGGGGGTTGCGCATCGCAAGGCCACGCGTACCGAGATGGTGACCGACCCCCGGGCGGAGCCCGGGGCTAGGAGGAGGCGAGCTGCGGGCGAACTAGTGGTTCGCCAGCCACGCGGCGATTTCGCGGTGGATGAGCGCCGGCTGTCTGGCGAGTAGCAATGTATGCTCGCCATCGACGATATTCGCGACTCCCGGCGCATTGACGCCGGCCGATTCGGCGAACGTCTTGAGGTGCTGCTCAAGCTCCTCAACCGTCGCGAGTTGCTCGGCCGACAAACGATAGACCGCGATCATCGGCTCCGCGGCAGCTTTGTCGAGCGATGTGATTTCGATCGTCCGCTTGTCGACCGGTCGCCAGGCGAGGCCGAGCGGTTCGAGCACCTTGTCGAGGGCCGGTTCCCAGGGCGTGCCGCTAGAACTACAGGCGATCCGCGTGTTCGGCCAGAGCCGCACGTCGGCGAGTGCCGGCCAATCGACGAGCACGGCGACTTGCATCTCTTCTTGCCAGTGGCGGAAGATTTCGCGCAGCGGCGTGTATTGCGAGAAGGTGAACGTCGCGGGGGCGCCGAGTCGTTCTTGCAACGCCACCGCCGGCGCGACGCCGCCGATGAGCGCGGCGGGGTACTTGCTGCGGTGCGGTTTTTCGAGGGCCGCGCGGCTTCGTTCGAGCAGCAGCAGAACGTCGTACTGCACCGCTTCGCCCGCCGAGACTTTTAGCTGCTTGCCGTCGATGGCGAGCGTTCCGGTTCCGCCGGCGGCTTGCCACGTGTCGGGCGCCACCAGCTTTTGAATATTCTCAGCAAGCCGCGCGATTGCTGGCTCGTCGCCGGCGAGGTCGTCGACGGCGTACGTCACGTCGCGGCGTGGGTTGTTGCCGCCGCGAATGAGGACAATCTGATCGTTCACCACCACCGGCTGCAGACGCAGCGGCTTCAACGCGGCGGTGAGAAAGTCGAGAATCGTCGCGTCTTCGACGGCGGCGGTCGCCGGCTGTCCAGCAGAGACGGCGGCGAGTTGGAGTTGCTCGGGCGCCACGCTGATCGGAATGCCGCTCATTTGCACCGACAGATCGAGCAGTCGGCAGAGTGGTATGTTGTTGACCTTGAGCCGCGGCGTTTTTCGCTCGAGTAGCGTGGCGACACTTTCGGCGGTGGGGGCGCCCGCCTGCTGATCGCGGCGCACGGCGTCTGGGGCGGGCGGTGCTTCGGCGGCAGGTTGATCGGCGCCGGCGGGGGCTTCCGAGTTAACGCTGAGGGCGGCCGACTCTTGTTCAGGGAGTTGGCTCTCCTCGATCGGGTTTTTCGGCGGGCCGCTGCGGAGCGTCGAGAGGCTGAGCCCCTCGGGATCGATGTCGAGCGGATCGATCCGCAGCCGCGGCTCGTCCTTTTCTTTCTCGGCTTCCGGCTCGGCCGTTGCGGGGTCGTCGGCAGCAGCTGCGGCGGGCTCCGTCGACTCGGTCGGGGCGGGAGTGGCCGGCACGTTGGCGGCGAGTTGATTGTCGGCCGGCGCGGCGGGCGTCTCCGCGAAGGGATCGTCGGCGAGCGCGACTTCGGTTTGCGCTGCGGCCGCGGGTTGAGCGGCCGGTTGCTGCTCGTCGATTGCGGGGGCAGACTCGAGCGCAATTGGATCGGCGGGCGGCGCTGGTTCGGTCGCAGCGATCGTCGTCGGATTCGCGGGGATGCCGTTCGGTTGAGTTGTGGCGACTGGCGCAGGCGCAGGCGGAGCGAGCGGCAGCGTTGGATCGTCGTCGCCTCCCAGGATCAGCGACAGCGCGCCGATCATCACGGCGGCGCCTGCAAGTCCGCCGCCGGCAACCATTGCCGGGAACTTGATGCGGCTCCACAACGATGGGGCGGGAGGGAGCGTCGTCGGCGCTGGCGGAGGGGCCGCAGCGCTGGCGGAGGGGATGCTCGCGGCGCTCTCTGCGATAGAACCAGTGGCGACAGTGCTCGGCGGATCGCTAAACGCATCGACGGCGTCGTCGAAGTTCGACACCACCACGGTCGATGTCGTAGGCGGCGCCGTTTGCACTGCAGGCGTCGCGGCGGGAATGTCGGCGAGCGCATCGCTCGCATCGAACACCGTCGTCGCCACGGCCACTGCAGCGGCGGCAGTCTTCGCGGGGCGAGCAGCGGGCTTCGCTGCAGGCGTCGTCGCTGTTGGCGCGTCGGCCGTATGAGCGGCGACAGTCGGCGCGGCGGCGGCAGGCGCCGACGGCACATACCCCGCCGGAGCCATCACCTGCACCATCATGTTGCAGCGCGGGCAGGCGATGATCTGGCCGATCATCGACTCCTTGCGCACCGTTAGCACGGCACGGCAACTGACGCAGGTGACTTTGAATGGATCCACGCGTGCTCTCGAACGACTCTGTTCCCAGTTCCCCTCAGGTTTTTATTGTACCCGAACCGTGCCCAGTTAGCGGGTCTGGGGAAGAAATGCTGCGGGCAGCCGATCGCCACGTTTTTCGGCGGCAGTTCGCGTCGTGACGATAATCCGTTCCGCAGCGCCTGTTGTCGTCGGTTCGATAACGTAGACCAGCTTCTGCCGCGGGTCGGCGGGGCCGGTGGCCTGGCGGTCGGGATTCGCCCGGAGGAGGATTTCGAGCAAGATTTCGCTGGCCGGCCGGTCGCGCAGATCGAGCCCCAGCGACTGGTTCTTCGTGATGCCGTCGAGTTGCAGATCGCTGCCGGCGATGGTGATTTCGAGCCCCGTGTCTTCGGCGAGCAGTGCGACGGCTTGCTCGAGCGATTCCTTGGTGAAGCTGAGCGAAGTTTTTGCGGCGAGTTTTTCGGCCGTAGATGTCGGCGTCTTCGCTCCCGCTGCGGCGCTCGCGATCGCTGCGTCGCCGCCGTGCGGCAGCGTGAGCAGCAACTCGCCGGCGGTGAGCAGATTGTGTCCTGCCCTCGCCGGCAGATACGCATTGACGACGGCTTGCCGATCGTCGACGCCGCTGCGAGCGTAGCGGGCGAGAATCCGCAACATGCCGGGGAGCCGCGCGATTACCTTGCGACCATAGGGATGCCACGTCGCTGCGGCGAGTGCGTCCTCCACTTCCTGTGGCGCCGCGGCGATCCGCTCGCGCATTTTCGCGGCGAGGCGGATCGCCGGCACGTTGAGCGTCGGCGTCGCGCGGAGTTCGAGGAACAAATCGTCTCGCAAGTCGGCGCTTAGCATGACGGCGGTGGCTTCGTTGCCGAGCAGCCGCTGGATCACATCGTGGAGCGGCGCCGCTTCGGCGGTGAGCAAGTCGTTGCCGCTGGCTTGCAGGAATTTTGGCGCGACGATGAGCGTGGCGGCATGCTCTGCGTCGGAGTGCGCCACGAGGGCTTCGATGTCGCGGACGAGCGGCGGCGCTTCGCCGGCGGATTCGACGAGGTCCTCAGCGAGCGCGGCGGGGGTGATGATCAGCGCCGGCGTCGGTTCGTTCGCAAGGAAGTAGGCGCGACCGCTCTCCGTGCGAATGGCGACGCCTTCAATTTGCGAACTGGTTGCTTTCGCCGTGCGCTCAGTAAGTGCCGCGCTATCGAACGGCTCCGCGAACTCCACGCGCAGCGTCGTTTCCAGTTTGTTGTCGTCGCTCACGGTCACGGCGACGAGCAGCGCGGCGACTTCACTCAATTCGCCGCCGAGCAGCGACTCAAGTTCCGCGACGGCGCCCTGCCCCCACGGGCCGAGCGCGGCGCGGAGTCGGTCGCCCTCGGCGTGGCGCGCGATGTCGGCGGGGCGGAAGTAGAGAAGGCATTGCGTGCCGGCGGGGACATAGGCGAGCGAGATCGGCGGGCCGCTCGTTGGCTCGCCCCAGAGGAGTTGGCCGGTGGGATCGTCGACGAGTTCTGCGGCGGGAGGGGCTGCGTCTGCGGGCGGAATTTCGTTCGCGGGGGGCGTGGCGGGGGAGGCTTTCGGAATTGTAGCGCCGGGGGCGGGACGCCCCGGCTCGCTTGGTTGCAGAGGGGGATCGTTTGCGCTGAAGGAATTGATGAGCAGGTAGGCGATGAAGGCGACCGCTACAACGGCCGAAATGACGCTGCTCGCGATCCAGAGCCAGCGGCGATCGGGTTGGGGGCGACGGGGCCGCAGGCTACTGCGGGGGATGTCGTCGAGGTGGTTCGGATCGTCTGGCGGCATATCGGTTCGCGGCGGCAGAACAGTCGCGGCCGCCCGTTCGTAATGTTAAATAACGTAAAGTTGAGTAGCTGCAACGCAGCCGTGGCAACTTGAGTAGCCGCGGCTCAACGAGCCGCCGGAGCGGTGATCGTTGGATTTACCTCGTCCGAGTTCCGCTCCGGCCGGTCGTTGACCGGCGGCTACGAGTTGGCCGGCCAGCAACGTACCGAGCTAGCTGCGTTGCCCGCTCGCGGCAATCGCTTTATTATCCACCCAGGCGACGTTCCCACCACCCAGGCACCGCAACCGGGACTTACAATGAAATCTTCTGAGGCGGCCCAGTTCTATTTCAGCCGCGCGGCCGATCAGTTGGAGCTCAAAGAGAGCATGCGGCGGCGGCTGATCATTCCCCGCCGCGAAATCCAGGTGCAGGTCTCCTTCGAGACCGACAAGGGCGAGGTCGCCACCTACGTCGGCTACCGCGTTCAGCACAACAACGCCCGCGGCCCAATGAAGGGGGGCTTTCGCTATCACCCGCAGGTCGATCTCGATGAAATTCGCAGCCTCGCGGCGCTGATGACGCTGAAGACCGCGGTGGTGAACATTCCCTACGGCGGCGCAAAGGGAGGCATCGCGGTCGACCCGCGGACGCTGAGCCGCACCGAGAAGGAGCGAATCACTCGCAAGTTCATCGACCAGATTCACGACGTCATCGGTCCCGACATCGACATCCCGGCGCCCGACATGGGAACCGACGCCGAGACGATGGCGTGGATCATGAGCCAGTACAACAAGTACCACGGTTTTAATCCTGGCGTCGTCACCGGTAAGCCGGTTGAGTATTACGGCATCCCCGGTCGTGAAGAAGCGACCGGCCGTGGCGTGGGCATTCTCACGCTGAAAGTGTTAGGCCGACTTGGCCGCAAGCCGCAACAATCGCGTGTCGCGATTCAAGGCTTCGGCAACGTCGGTTCGCATGCGGCGAAGTACCTCGCCGACGCTGAGTGCAAAGTCGTCGCCGTCAGCGATGTGAGCGGCGCCTACTACCGTGCGGAAGGGCTCGACGTGATGAGCGCCATTCGCTATTCGAACCAGAACAAGAATTCGCTGGCCGGCTACAAAGAAGCTGAAAAAATTCCGGGCGATCAGTTGCTGGAACTCGACGTCGACGTGCTGATTCCCGCGGCGCTCGGCGGCGTGATCAACGAATCGAACGTCGACCGCATCAAGGCGCCGATCATCATCGAAGCAGCCAACGAACCGGTCCGTCCCGAAGCGGACGAAATTCTCGCGAAAAAGGGAACGCTGCTCCTCCCCGACATCCTCGCCAATGCCGGCGGCGTGACGGTTAGCTACTTCGAATGGGCGCAAAACCGCCAGTTCTACCACTGGAATCTCGACCGCGTGCGGCAGGAACTCGAACGAGTGATGTCGCAGGCGTTCGAATCGGTGTGGAATCTGTCCCGTGAGCGTAAGGTGAGTCTGCGGACCGCGGCGTTTATGGTTGGCATCGAACGCGTCGCGAAGGCGACCGCTCTCATCGGCGTCGCGTAGCCGCTGTAGCCGCGACCCGCGGTAGCCGCGGCTCAACGAGCCGCCGGAGCGAACCTCGAACGAGCTAAACCCAACGATCAACGCTCCGGCCGGTCGTTGACCGGCGGCTACGAGTGTGCCGGCGGCCACTAGCGCTTACCACCGATACCAGGGGCCGAGCCAGAACGAAAAGCTGAACGCCGCGAAGGTCGGAATCGCCACGGCGACGATCGCGGCGAGGAGCAGCCACGCGCCAGCAAACTCGCGAGTTTGCAGCGGAACGATTGGCAACGGTCCTGGCGCCTTTCCCTGCCAACGAAGGCGTAGAAGGTTCAGGCTGAAGAACAGCATCGCCAGCGTGAAGTAATTCGATGGCCAAGCGGCGATGAAACCGATGTTCTCCAGCGGTGCGTCGAAGTCGATGAAGTCGTTGACAATTTGAACCGCGGCGATGAGGGCGACTCCCAGCAGGAGAAGCAAGACGGGCCAACCTTCGGCGACGGGAGGAAGGTTCAGCGAGGTTTGTGATATGGCTTCGGCGGAGGAACGCCAACTACTCGCATGCCAGAAGCGGTAGATCGAATACGTGACCAAGAGCGCCGCCAATATCGCTCCGCCGAGGCATTCCCACCAGTTGGGCTCGAAAGAAACGCTATGGATGTCCGGGGAGAATTGGCTGAGCATACCGGAATAAAACCAGATTCCTGCCCCGCTTGCGGACAGCAGCAGGCCGACGATGCCGAGAACTCGCGGATGCAGCGCTTGCTTGAGGCCGCTAGTTGACATGACGGCGGAGAGCGTGACTAACGCCGCAATAGCGCAGGCGGCGGCAACCGACATGGCGAGTAAAATTCGCCATTCGTCGGAAATCGCGGGGATCCCGTACCGGTTGTAGATCGTCGCATCCGCCGCATCGACGCCACGGCAACCCACATGCACAAGGAAGGCGATCAGCGTTCCATTTGTTGCAATGTAGATCGCGATGCCGATACAGCCCGCCCATACTAGAGTCTCAACGATGAGTCGCCGCCGCGGCCGAACTTTCTGAGCAGCGCGAATCGAGGCGTCAGCCATTGCGATTAGCACCGCTATCTTCCAGACGATATCGGTAAGTAAGTCTTCGTAGATGTAGGCCGACTTCATCGGCAATTTGAAGAGTTGCCACTCTCTCAAATATCGGGCTGTGACGCACGCAGCAATCGTCGCGGCAAGCATGAGCCGCAGCGTGGATTCGCAGCGCAAGGCCGATTGGAGCGAAGTCGATCCAACGTCGAGGGTTCCGCCCTTCTGGCGGATGACGTATGCCTGATGTAACAGGCCGCCGACGATCGCGGCTGACGCTGTCGCGAGCAGCGGGGTCTGCAGGGTGCTGACTAAAAAACCGAGGAAGTCGTTGCTATAGAGGTAACCTCTGTAATAGGAAAGCGGCGCGCCTCCGATTGCCATTCCGATGGCTAGATAAAGCGTCCATACGAAGAGCGAGCGGAGGTCGATTCGAATGTTAGGTCGGTTTGAACTCAATCCATTTTGCTCCGACGAGAGAATAAGCGAGGTAGCCGCGGCTCAACGAGCCACCGGAGCGGTGCTCGAACGAGCTGAATCCAACGATCGCCGCTCCGGCCGGTCGTTGGCCGGCGGCTACTTTGCTCGGCTACTCGGATAATTCTAGCAAGATTTCCGCCGCCTGGGTGATCTGCTCCGTCGTCACGTCGAGATGCGTTACCGCGCGGACGCGGTATTTGCCGAAGGGATACATGCCGACCCCGTGCTCGGCGAGTCGCTTGCAGAAGTCGGCCGCTGTGCCGAGGCGTTGGTCGAGATCGAAGATGACGATGTTCGTATCGACTTGCGCCGGCGCGAGTCGCAGCGTGTGCGATTGTCGCACGGCGTCGGCAAGGATCTGAGCGTTGGCGTGATCGTCGGCGAGCCGTTCGACATGGTGGTCGAGCGCGTAGCTCGCCGCGGCGGCGAGGTGGCCGGCTTGCCGCCAGCCGCCGCCGAGGGCTTTGCGCAGGCGGCGAGCCTGTTTGATGTGGTCGTGCGAGCCGACAAGCGCCGAACCGACCGGGGCGCCGAGGCCTTTGCTGAAGCAGATGCTCACCGTGTCGAACAGTCGGCCCCACTCCCGCGCGGCAATGCCGCTGGCGACGACGGCGTTGAACAGGCGGGCGCCGTCGAGGTGACGGGCCAGCCCGTTCGCGGCAGCCCAGGCGGAAATCTTTTCGACTTCGGCGAACGGCAGCACGCGCCCGCCGCCGCGGTTGTGGGTGTTTTCGAGGCAGACCATCCGCGTGCGGGCGTAGTGAACGTCGTCGGGCCGGATCTTGTCTTCGAGGTGGCTGAGCGTGAGAAGATGCCCTTCGGCGGCGATGCCGCGACCGAAGACGCCGAAGAATTGGGCCGAGGCGGCTTGTTCCTGGTTGAGGATGTGGCACTCGGCCTCGCAGAGGAATTCGTCACCGGCGCCGCAGTGGAGCCGCACGCCGATTTGGTTCCCCATCGTACCGCTGGGGACGAACAGGGCCGCCTCCTTGCCCAGCAGGTCGGCCGTTTGTTCCTCGAGGCGGCGGACGGTTGGGTCCTCGCCAAAAACGTCGTCACCCACCTCGGCGGCGGCGATGGCGGCTCGCATGGCGGGGGTGGGGCGGGTGAGCGTGTCGCTGCGGAGGTCGATCATGGGGAAGGGGGAGGGTTCAGGTGTCGGGGTTCAGGAATTCGACATGAAAGCCACCGGCTCTGCCGGTGGACGGAGTAAATGTAGAGTCAGCCCAGGCGGAAGTTCGTCCACTGGCGGAGCCGGTGGCTTTTACAGTGCGCCGGTTTCAACGGGGGGTGAAACGCCCGCCCCCGCGGGGTACCTTGGAGCGTTCCTCACTATCCTGCATCCCGCAACCAGCTTCAAGCTTCGCCGCCATGCCGCTCGCCATTCCACGCATCGACACTCGCGACCCTGGTTCGGCGGCGCAGATTGCCGCGCTGCGGGCGAAGCTGGCCCCCGAGGGGAACGTCGTCAGCGAGGCGGGACGGCGGAAGACGATCGAAGTCTTCGGCGAACCGTTGACGCCGGTGCAGGTGGTCGAGCGGATTTGCGGCGACGTGCGCGAGCGCGGCCTGCCGGCGCTGCTGGAGTACACGGCTAAGCTTGATGGTAAGCAACTCGCGGCGAGCGACCTGCGCGTGCCGGCCGCGGAACTGGCAGCGGCCCACGCGGCGGCCGATCCCAAGCTACTCGACGCGGTGCGGCGGATTCGCGAACGCATTCTAAAATTCCAGCAGGCGATTCTCCACCAGACGGTGACCGTGCCGACGGAGCATGGCGGATATCTCATGCAGCGCTACCTGCCGCTGCGGCGGATCGGCGTGTGCGTGCCGGGCGGCGCGGCGGCGTATCCGTCGACGGTGCTGATGACGGTCGTCCCCGCGCAGGCCGCGGGTGTGGAGCAGATCGCCGTGGTGGCGCCGCCGACGGCGTTTGGGTCGTACAACCAAGACTTGTTGGCGACTTGCCATGAGCTGGGCGTCACTGAGGTTTATCGCGCGGGTGGGGCGCAGGCAGTGGCGGCGCTCGCTTATGGCGTCGACGGCTTGGAAAAAGTCGACAAGATCGTCGGCCCGGGCAATCTGTTCGTCGCGCTCGCCAAGAAACATGTCTTTGGCGAGGTCGACATCGATTCGATTGCCGGGCCGAGCGAGGTGATCGTCATCGCCGACGAGACGACGCGGGCCGATTTCACCGCGGCCGATCTCATTGCCCAAGCGGAGCATTCGCCTGGCTCGGCGATCCTCATCACCTGGCACGCGCCGCTCATCGATGCAGTGGCAGCGGAACTCGAAAAGCAACTTGCGACGCTCGAGCGGGGCGATCTTACGCGGCCGTCGCTCGAGGCGTTTGGCGCCCTCGTGCTCGTGAAGAACGCCGACGAAGCGGTGACGCTGGCGAACGAACTCGCCACCGAGCATCTCCACCTCGCGGGGCCGGCTGCCGAAAAGCTGGCCGATCGCATTCGCTACGCCGGCGCCATCTTTCTCGGCGCTTACACGCCGGTGCCGGTGGGCGACTACGCTGCCGGCCCGTCGCACGTCTTGCCGACCGGCGCCACCGCCCGTTTTGCGAGCGGCCTGTCGGCGAACGACTTCCTCCGCACCAACAGCATGATCCACTTCACCGAGACCGGCCTCGCCGCGATCGCTGACGACGTTCTCACCCTCGCCGCGAAGGAAGGCCTCACCGGGCATGCGAACAGCGTGGCGATCCGTCTTCGAAACAACTGAACCACGACGGCACGAAGGACACGAAGAGAAAGCACAAAGAGTGAACCGTGGTGATTCAGCGGTTCCGTCATTTCCATCTTCCTTCGTGAAACCCTTTGTGCCTTAATGCCTTCGTGGTTTCTCCCTCAACAAAAAAATAAACAAAAGATGTTCCGACCCAACATCACCGCGATGCAAGGCTACGTTCCCGGCGAGCAGCCGCGGGGGATGGAGTTTGTCAAACTCAACACCAACGAGAACCCCTTCCCTTGCTCGCCCGCAGTGAAGGCGGCGATTGGGCGCGTGTGCCAAACCGGGCTGCAGCGCTATCCCGATCCGATGGCGACCGCGTTTCGCGAACGGGCGGCGGAACTATTCAAGCACGAGGTTCCCGGCATCACGCCCGATTGGATTCTGTGCGGTAACGGCAGCGACGATATTCTCACGATTGTCACCCGCAGCTTCGTGGCGCCGGGGGGGCTGATTCGCTTTCCGCGCCCGAGCTACATCCTCTACAACACGCTCGCGGCGATTCAGGGGGCCGAGTCGGAGACGGTCGATTTTGAGAGCGACTGGACGCTCGGTTCCGCGTTCACTGCGGCGAACGAGCGGCTGCAACTCGCCTTCGTGCCGAACCCCAACAGCCCGACCGGCACGGTGATCGCGCCCGACCAGGTGGCGAAGCTAGCCGCCGCCCTCCCCTGCCCCCTCATCGTCGACGAGGCTTACGCCGACTTCGCGACGACGAATTGCCTCGGCTTGGTCGTCGAGAACGAGCGGGTGATTGTCACGCGGACGCTCAGCAAGTCGTACAGCCTCGCCGGGCTGCGGTTCGGTTTCGCAGTCGCCCAGCCGCAAATCATCGAGCAGTTGATCAAAGTGAAGGACTCCTACAACTGCGATTCGCTCTCGATCGCCGGGGCGACGGCGGCGATCGACGATCAGACGTACTTTGCCAAGACGCGAGACGCAATAATCGCGATCCGCGAGCGAATGGCGGGAGCCCTGCGCGGTCTCGGGTTCGAGTGCATCGACTCGCAGGCGAATTTCGTCTGGTGCCGGCACGGGAAGCGGGAGTCGCGCGACCTCTACCAGCAACTGAAGGACGCCGGCGTCCTGGTTCGCTACATGAACTACGCCGGCTGGGGCGAGGGCCTCCGCATTAGCGTCGGCAGCGACGAACAGTGCGATCTTCTGCTTGCGAAATTGGGTCCAATGGTTTAGGAATTAACCGCCAAGGACGTCAAGGAATGCGGGGAGATTTACCACGAATCACACGAAGCACACCAAAAAATGAGATAAGCGATTCAACGCTCTTCCAGTTTTGTGTGCTTCGTGTGTTTCGTGGTAGAAAAGCATTTCCCCGTAGCAATCGTAAGTGTCCTTGGCGGTTCAATCTGAATTCTCAGGATAAGCGATCATGGAAGAGTTGTTCACGTTTAATTCGATGGCCGCCCTCGCGACGCTCGCGATCTTGGAGATCGTGCTCGGCATCGATAACGTCGTCTTCCTTGCGATCCTCACCGGCAAGTTGCCGGCCGAGCATCAGCCGAAAGCCCGCACGCTGGGCTTGCTGCTCGCCGCGGTCGGCCGGATCGCTTTGCTGTTTGCGATTTCGTGGGTGATCACGCTCGACAAGACGGTACTCTTCGATCTGCCGTTCCACATGCCAGGCTCGCATCCGGTGGTGGCGGAAGTCGAGCCGAAAGACGACGTCACGCCGATCAAGGCGGACGATCCGTCGGAAGTCGACAGCCCCGCCGTCGTCGAGACGCTCGAAGAGGGAGGCACGCCGATCACCGCGAAGGATCTCGTGCTGATCCTCGGCGGGTTGTTCTTGCTCGGCAAAGCAACCTGGGAGATTGGCCACCAACTCGAACCGCATCATGCGAGCGGCGGGACGAAGGTCTACTCGTCGCTCACCGCGGTGCTTGTGCAGATCATCGCGATCGATATGGTCTTCTCGCTCGACTCGGTGCTCACCGCTGTCGGCATGGTGCGGCCGGAAGATTACCAGCACCATTGGGTCGCACTCGCGATCATGATCACCGCCGTCGTCCTGGCAATCGCGGTGATGATCGCCTTCAGCGGCCCGATTGCGAACTTCGTGAACCGGCACCCGAGCGTGAAGATGCTGGCGCTGGCGTTCCTGATTCTGATCGGCGTCGTGTTGGTCGCCGAAGGCCTCCACACGCACGTCCCGCGCGGCTACATCTACTTCTCGATGGCCTTCGCGCTCATGGTCGAAACGCTCAACCTGCGAGCGCGGCGGCATGTGACCGAAGAGAAGGAAACGCTGGAGTCAATCTAGGGAGTTCCAAAGATGTACCACGAAGACACGCAAGAGCACGAAGGATCACGAAGATAAGGTTCTTAGTGTATTCCTTCGCGACTTTGAGTCTTCGTGGTTAGGCTTCAACGCCCTACCGCTGGTACTCAACGCCAAACCGCGCTCCGTGGTAGAGGACGGTTTCGCCGTTGAGCCCCGGTGAAAAGTAGGCGTCGATGCCGGTGCCGACGCCGTCCATGACGAGTGCCTGGTAGCCGCCGCGGATCGCGACGCACTTATTAACGCGGAACACGGCCGTGACGCCGATTTCGCCGAGGAATGAGATTTCGGAAAAGTTGTTCGACGTGCCGAATTGGGTGAAACTCGACGAGCTCGAAGCGAGGGCGAGCGTAGCAGAGTCGGGGCCGGTCACGAGCGTGTTGACCGTGTCCTGCAAATCTTCCCGCTTGTAGTTGTTGTAATAAACGCCGCCATTTCCGAAGGGCTCGATCGTCAACCACTTGTTAAACGCCCACGCGTCTCGCAGGGCGCCAAGTTGAAAGCCGATCATGCGGTTTTCAACTTTGGCGAGGTCGCGAGTGTCGGCATACGCGACCGTCGTGGCCGGATTGGCCGCTCCCGGAACCGTCTTGGCTTGGGTGATGGAGTCGGAGAAATCCTCGTCTACTTGCACGTAACGGAAGCCTGCGAAGATTTTCGTTGGCGCCGTCGTCCGACGCATGACGTTGAACTCTAAGGAGTTGAACGTCGTCTGGTAGTTGAATGACCGCACGTCGTCGTCTTCGGGGCCAACCCCGCCATTGGGGTCGATGAAGAGCGCCGTGGCGTTGTAGTTGTTGATTCCCTCGTAGCCGATCTGCAGCCCGAAGTCGGAGTCGTTATACGCCGTGGCGAAGATGCGGGCGCCAGGCCCGTAGCCGAAGTCATCGAGCATTGCCGTCGCGAAGCCATCGCCGTTGGCGAGCGCGACGACTCCGCCCCAATCGACGCCGGTCCGTCGTAGCGCCATGCCGTCGACTTCGACGTTCCAGTGGGGACCGACGCACCAGTTATCGCAGTTGCCGGGACCGGTGAGGTACGGAAACATCGGCTGGTCGCAGCCGCAGCGATTGTAGAAGCTGCCTGCTCCGCCCCCGCCGCCGCCGTTGCATGTGTTGCAAGTCGAATCGATCGCTCCCACTGAGAGCAGTGCGCTTTCGTTCTCGGCGACTGGCACGATGGCGACTTCGCTCGCCGCCGAGTTCGCGGGAGTTCCCAGCACCGTCGGCGTCGACTTCTCCGACCAGATGTCGCCGCTGGCGAGATGGATGGTATCTGAAAGCGACGGCGGCGCTTGAGCGAGCGCGGGCGCGGCGACGGTAAACGACGCTGCGGCTAACAGCAGGCGCGCCGAGGCTGGACGAGTGAAAAGCGATCGCATGCGGCTATTCCTGAGGTCGCGTGTCGCACCCCCGCGCGCCAGCTGGGTCGGTCGGCGAGCGGGTCGGGTTGGAACGACAGAGACGATTGTTCCGGCAATGCGGGTAGCATCGACCCGTTACCGTGGGAATCCGAAGTCCAGTTCCCCTCAGACGGAGAGTCTCCCCAGGTTTCCCTTTTTCTCTCGGCGTTCAGCCGGGAACTCGCTCCCGCTGCAGGACGGAGCGGTCGTGCCGGTCGGACGAAGAGGAGCGGCCCGCGGTGTGGTTTTTTCGCCACATTTTTCGACAGGGGGCGTTGTTTTCCCGCCGCAGAGGGTAAATTTTCGCGTTGCCGCAAAGTTTGCGTAAGTTCCGCATCTTCGCTGGCCCCCGAAATCCACCGGTCGCCGCTGCGGCCCAGTTCACTCCCCTCTGCTAGCAGGAAAGCGACTCCCCATGAACGCTGCCTTGGTTCGCGAAACCGCTCTCTGGGCCTTCTGGCGCTTCGCCGCCGCGGCGATCATCGTCGTTGCTCTGGCCGCCGCCGCTTCGGCCCAATACTGCACGCCCGATCAATGCGACGGCTGCGACCTAAACAACTGCCAGCTCGATTGCTGTCACGAACTGCCGGAACTGTGGCTGGTGAACACCCGCTGCGCGCCGAAGTGCAACAACCTCGACGCCGGCTTCGAGCGGATCAGCGTCCAACGCTACGACGCGAGCTGCCGCCGGTTTGTGAAGTCGTCGTGGGAAGAGCTGCTTGCTGAAGAGGCGAGCATGCCGACGCTCGTGTTCGCTCACGGCAACACGCTGCAGCACAAAGGCGCCATGGACCAATGCTGGGACGTCTACCGCAAGATGCGCTGCTGCCCCGGCAAGAAGCGGCTGGTGTTCTGGTCGTGGCCAGCGCAAATTGATCACCTCCGTCCGCTGCTCCGTCCGCGTCAGCTGATCCTCAGCAATCTCCGCACGAAGTTCACCTACGCCGAATACCAAGGCTATTATATGGCGAAGCTCGTCCAGCGGATGAGCATGACCCAACGCGTTACCGTCGGCGGTCACAGCTACGGCGGCATCATCGGCGCCGTGTCGGCCCACTTCATCGGCGGCGGCGAACTCCGCGGCCTGAAGCTGGCTGGCGCCGAAGCCGTCGAACGTCCGAACTTCCGCGTCGCCCTCGTGTCGGCGGCGTTCGACAACGACTCGCTGGACGTCGGCGGTCGCTATGGCCAGGCGTTCGTCGCGGCTGAGAAGATCTACGTCACTCGCAACCGCACCGACAGCACGCTCCGTCGCTGGCCGAACATCTCGTACCGCTGCAAGCCGGCGATCGGCGTGACCGGCGTCAACGCGAACTGCCTCGGCGAGAACGCTTACAAGCTCTGCCAGCAAACGCTCACGAGCGACGTCGGCAGCAGCCACTACATCGAGCCCCACCTCGGCAGCCGCCGGTTCATGAACGCCCTCTGCTGCGTCGCGTTCCCCGCCTGTGCGGAGTGTGCGAAGGCCGAGCAGACCAAGCCGGTTCCGCCACAAGCGGCGAAGCTTGAGCTGAAGCCGGCGGCGTAATCGCCGTCGTCGCAACAATTCGATCGCAACCAAAAATAGCCCCGGGCAAACTTGCCCGGGGCTATTGGCGTTTACAAGCGATGTTAGCGTTGCCTAGCAGAGAGTTACTTCGCCGCGACGATCGGGTGCATCGCCTGCGGCGACACAAAGTATCCATGCAGCAGGAAGTTGAGCGCCGCCGCCCGCACTTCCTTGTACTGTGGCATCAACTGATGGATGCCGAGCGTCTGAATGTAATCCGACGCGCCCGCTAGCTTCGACGTTTCAATGCTCAATAGTCCGTCGTCATCTCCCGGAATGGCGTCGAAGTAGCCTTCAGCGTCGCCGCGACCGCCGACGATAATGCCGAACGGAAAATCGGGCGTCGACAGCTGCTTCTCCAACTCCGGCCAGCCCTTCGACGGCGCGAGTTGCTCCAGTGGTTTGCCTGCCACTGTTTCGACTAGTTTGTTGTCGGCCCAGGCGTCAGCGAGCTCGGCGCCATGGTTCGGCGGCGAAATCATTACCATCCGCTTGAACTCCACTGGCGGTCGCATCGCTGGATCGAGGCGTGACATGTTGTTCAAGTAACGGCGAATGACGATGTTGCCCATGCTATGGGCCACAAAGCTCACGCGTTCCACGCCATCAAGATGGCGGATGACGCTATCGAGCGACGCAGCGTAGGCGTCGACGTCTTCCATCGTCGAGGGATAGCCGACGTTGATGGTCGCCAGGTTCCCATTCTCTTCCAGGTACTCGGCGAGTCCCTCCATGAACTGCCGGCCGGCGCCGAGGCCGTGCAGCACGATGACGACGTCTTTCGGATTGGGCGGAAAGTTTTGCGCCTTCTTCTCTTCGTTCAGCTTGGCGAGGCACGTGTCGAACGAACCAAACGCCTGCCGCCGATCGTGATCGTCGAGCAGCCGGTAGTGGCCGATGACGGCATTTTTTTGAACCCGCCAGCCGTGATCGACGACTTCGTCCGACCAGACGAACCGCCCGCCGAGCGTCGGGACGCCGGTGGGGAAAAGGCCGCCGGCTTGCTCGGCGTGAACGCGAGAGGCAAGCAACGCGACGACGCCAACGGCAAACAACGTCGCCAAAATGAAAAATCGCTGCATTTCGACATTCTCCCTATCGCCAATGGGCCGCCCCGTCGGGCGACGAGCGTGCCTGCAATTCTAGCCGCCGCCGGATCGAAACCCAACGTGGTTACGGGGACTGGCCCGAGGCGGTTCAGCGGGGTGAAGCGCCGTGCGGGGCGATCTGTTACCGAAAAGGCTGGAACCGTCGCTGGAAGCGGGTAAATGCCGTTAGCGGCGAAAGAATTCGCTTACCGGCAGCATGGCGTCGGCCACCAGCGGAAAACGAAGTGCGCTCCCAATTCCCAGCGTTTCGACCTCGCCATACCCCTGTGGGCTCGGCGAGCGGTAGCACTCGACAATCTGCTTCTGCGAAATCACCAGCCAATACTCCGCCACGCCGGCCGCGGCGTAGGCGAGTCCCTTCTCACGGTCGATCGCTTCGGAAGTGATCGCCACTTCGACGACCAAGCTGGCCGTGGCGGGATGGATCTGACGGTAAGCGTTCGCATCGCCGGCGACGATGGCAAGGTCTGGCTCAGGCTCGGAATCGCTGAAGGTCAGCGGTTGCTCTTGTCGCAGATGGTAATTCGCCGGAAGCACCCCGCGCAGCCACTCCAGCAGCCGCTGCACCAACCAGGTGTGCTCCGGAGACTTCACCATTTTCTGGACGATGACTCCGTGAAGTAGCTCCGTGTCGCTGACCAGAATCCCCGATTCGGCCATGCGATGGTATTGCTCGACCGAGATCGGCAACGCCGCATTGCGGATGGCGCTATTTACGAGGAGTGAGGCCATAATAGAACAGCAAGTAAGTCGGTGGTAGATAGCTGCCGTGAAAGTCGAGAGTGTAGTGAACGCCAGTACAAGCTTACCACTCCCGGGGCGATTCGACCAATTCCAACCTGGCGGGGGGCGGTTGCGTCGCTTCGCCCTCCGGGTAGGCTGGAAACATGGCAAAAAGCGAGTACGAATTCGACGTCCTGGTGATCGGCGCCGGCCACGCGGGGACCGAAGCAGCCCTGGCGGCCGCCCGGCTGGGGGCCCGCACCGCCCTGCTGACAACCAACTGCGACACCGTCGGCCAAATGAGCTGCAATCCGGCGATCGGCGGCGTCGGCAAGGGTCAAATCGTCCGTGAGATCGACGCCCTCGGCGGGGCCATGGGGCGGGTGATCGACGCCACGGGCATCCAGTTCCGGATGCTCAACCTCCGCAAAGGCCCGGCGATGCACAGCCCGCGGGCCCAGGCCGATAAGCGGCTTTATCAAGCCGAGGTAAAGCGGCTTTGCGAGGAGCAGCCGAATTTGTCGCTGCGGCAGGAGGTCGTCGAAGACATCCTCACTGCTGGCGACGAATCGAACGACCCGCGGATCATCGGCGTCCAGGTTCGCGGCGACGCGATCTACCGCGCCCGTGCCGTCGTGCTAACTACCGGCACCTTCCTGCAAGCGCTCATGCACACTGGTGAGGCGAAGACGCCCGGTGGGCGGGGCGGCGAAGGAACCTCCTCCGGCATCAGCGCCGCGCTCAACCGACTCGGCGTCAAACTCGAACGCTTCAAGACCGGCACACCGCCGCGGCTCAATGGCCGCACGATCGATTACTCGCGCACCGAACTCCAGCCGGGCGACGAACGGCCGCAGCCCTTTTCGTATCTCACCGACCGGCTCGAGGTCGAGCAGCTCCCCTGCTACATCACCTACACGAACGAGCAAGTCCACGACATCATCCGCGCGAACTTGTCGCGAGCGCCGATGTACAGCGGGCAGATCACCACCAGCGGGCCGCGCTACTGCCCGTCGATCGAAGACAAGATCGTGCGCTTCGCCGACAAGACGCAGCATCAGCTCTTTCTCGAACCCGAAGGCCGCAACACTCGCGAAGTCTATGTGAACGGCGTTTCGACCAGCTTGCCGCGCGACGTGCAAGACGCCATGTTCCGGCTGATTCCGGGCCTCGAACGGGCCGAGATCATGCGTTACGGCTACGCGGTGGAATACGACTACGCCCCGCCCGATCAGCTGCGGCCGACGCTTGAATCGAAGCAGGTGGCTGGGCTGTTCTTTGCCGGACAGATCAACGGCACCACCGGTTACGAAGAGGCGGCGGCTCAGGGGCTAATGGCGGGGGCGAACGCGGCGCTCGGCGTCGCCGGTCGCGAGCCGCTCATCCTCACCCGCGACCAGGCCTACATCGGCGTGCTGATCGACGACCTAGTCACCCGCGGCGTCGACGAGCCCTACCGCATGTTCACCAGTCGCGCTGAATACCGCCTCTTGCTGCGGCAAGACAACGCCGATCGACGGCTCACGCCACTCGCGCATGAGGTCGGCCTTGCCGATGGCGATCGCTTCGCGCGACTGGAAACGAAGTGCGCCGAGATTTCGCGGATTACCCAACTCCTCGAAACGACGCGGCAGGAGGGGCAATCGCTCGCGCGGCGGTTGCGACGGCCTGAAGTCGAGTGGCCAGACATCGTCGCGCGTCTGCCCGAACTTGCCGCGACTTCTGAAGACGTCGCCAGCCAGGTGCTCGTCGACCTGAAGTACGCCGGCTACGTCGCGCGGCAGGAAGTCGAAGTCGAACGGCAACGCCGCCTCGCCGCGAAGCGCATCCCCGCCAGCTTCGACTACGGCCGCATCTCGCAACTGCGCGCCGAAGCTCGCGAGAAGCTCGGGCGCATCCGTCCGGTTGATCTTTCCCAAGCGAGCCGAGTGAGCGGCATCACCCCCGCCGATATCGCGCTCGTGATGGTCCATCTCGAAGGGAAAGGGAGTCGCTAGCGAAGGCTGTCAGTGGTCCGTCGTCCGTTGTCAGTTGCTAAAAACGGCTCTCCACCCACCCGCAACTGATAACGGACCACTGACCACTGACAAACCCTCAATTCCAGTCGCCATGACGTAAGTTGTTATGTCAATTTGTCTTGCGTCAATTCAATCAATGTTGACTCAGTCTGCGGGACCGTTATAATTCCCCCAGTTGGCAAACCAGGAAGCTTCGGCAGGCATGGATGACGTTGCCGTCTAAATAGCCTTGCACCTTTGAGTAGGTGGCCGGAACTTCAGGCGACTACGCATCACTGGGGACTCCGGGCACACGGGGACTTCGGGGGGCATCGCAGAGGGTTTCCCACCAGACACACAAGGACCGGCAAGGACGCTCGACGGAGCTAACTCAAGCGTAACCGTCCGTTCGCGCTCGCCTTCAATAAAGTCACGGCCCCCGGGCCGCGGCACAACCACGGCTAAGGAGAGAGGTGGTTCGACCATGAAGACCGTATTCACGACCGGCGAAGCCGCGAAGATTTGTAAGGTCAGCCAGCAGACGATTATCCGCTGCTTCGACTCGGGACAGCTCAAAGGCTTCCGCGTCCCCGGGAGCCGCTTCCGCCGCATTCCGCGCGACCAGTTGTACGCCTTCATGCGCGACAATGGCATTCCGACCGACGCCCTCGACAGCGGCAAGCGGAAGATCCTGGTCGTCGATGACGACGAGTCGCTGGTCGAGCTGATCGTCGACGCCCTCACGGCCGACGGCCGCTTCGACATCCGCAGCGTCAACAACGGCTTCGGCGCCGGCATGTTGATCAAGGAATTCCGCCCCGATCTGGTCGTCCTCGACGTGATGCTGCCAGATATCAACGGCAAGGAAGTCTGCAACCTCGTTCGCAGCGACGCGACGATGGACGACGTCCGCATCATCTGCATCTCGGGCATGGTCGAGCAGGAAAAGATTCAAGAACTCCGCGACGCTGGCGCCGACGAGTTCATGAAGAAGCCGTTCGACGTTGATCAACTCGTGACCCGCGTTTGCCAACTGCTGGACGTCGAATCGATTGGCGTGAAGTAGGCTGCGCTGACGCCGTCGCCGCGTTTATAGCCCCGGGCTCCGCCCGGGGGTCGGTTGCCATGCCGGTAGGCTTTGGTCGCGCGTTGTGCTACCCCCTGGCATAGCCAGGGGCTAGGTACGTATGACCGCATCCGACGCCAGTTTTGACTCACGCCTCGAGCAAGCGAAGCTCGATGCGATGAAAGAGCTGGCCTACGGCGCCAGCCACGAGATCAACAACCCGCTGGCAAACATCTCCGCTCGCGCGCAGTCGTTGCTGCGCGACGAGCGAGATCCGGAGCGGCGGCGGACGATCGAGGCGATCAATCAGCAAGCGCTTCGTGCGCATGAGATGATCTCTGATCTCATGCTCTTCGCGCGGCCGCCGCAGTTGGTGCTCGCCGCCACGAACCTAGCCGACGTCGTCAACGAAGCTGCTCGCGGTTTAGTGCCCGAAATGCAGCGCCGCAACATCGCGTTACGCTTCGACGGTTCAACGCCCCTGCCCCAAATCCAAGCTGACGCCACGCAGCTGCAGGTTGCGATTCGCGCACTCCTCGATAACGCCCTCGACGCGATCGGTCGCGATGGTGCGATCGACGTCACGCTGTCGTCGACGGAAGCGGCGGTGCAGTTGCAAATTGCGGATACCGGTCCCGGCATCGCGCCCGAAGTCCGACCTCACATCTTCGACCCGTTTTACTCGGGACGAGAAGCAGGCCGTGGCCTCGGCTTCGGCCTCTCCAAAGCCTGGCGTATCGTGACGCTCCACAACGGCACGCTCGAAGCCGACTCCCCCTCCACCGGCGGAGCGACGTTCACGATAACGCTCCCCCAGTAGCCGCGGGTCAACGACCCGCCGGAGCAGTGACAGAGACTGACCACTAAGGCACGAAGATCACCAAGAAGCACGGAGGATGCACAAGGCGAGGAGAAGCACACAAAGCGCCGCAGCCAACGCTCTCCAGTAGCCTCCTCCTCTTCCTTTGAGCGTCTTTGCGTCCTTCGCGCCTTAGTAGTTATTCTTTCGAACCCCCCTCGAGCAAATCTTCCCCATACCCCGGCGGGAACGGATTCGCGAGGTTTCCCTTCTCATGCGGCGGCTTGCGCGACGGTCGCTTCCGCTTCGGAGCGACCTTCTTTTTCGCCGGCTTGGTCTCCCCGGCCGGCTGAGCGGGCGGTCGCTTCGCATCGCCGCTCGCACGCGGTTTTGGAACCGGCCGCCGTCGCGGCGGAGGCGGCAGAATCTCTATCTCTTCGACGTCGCCGAACTCCGCGAGCCAGTAAGAAATCTCATCGCCACTCAACGGCCCGGCCGGCTTCGCAATGATCGGCGCCGGCGCCTTCATTGCCGCGCGTCGCCGCAGCGCCTCGGCGAACCACACGTCGCTGTCGACGAACGGCGCCTTCCGCCGCCGCGCCGCCCGCTGCAAGCGGTGATCGCTCGAAACCACGAGCAGCGACTTCGGCACGTTGTGGGCTTCGATCAGCTCTTCGATCAGTTCGTCGGCGTTGTCGTACTCCGACGAAAAATGAATCGTCATTTCCTCGAAGACGATCGTCCGCGGCAGATTCGGCGGGGCCTCGGCCGCGTCGAACACGATCGTCGTTTGCGGCCGCTCGCGCGGATCGATGGCCGACGCCAGAAACCGCAGCAGCCCTTCGCGCGACCCGCGCAACCCCCCATGCCCGACAATCGCGGTCACATGGAGCAGGTTGTAGCCGTCAATGAGCAGGGCCATGACGATAGGCTACAAAGAATCGAAGCACGACGACACGGTAAAAGTAGGGAACCGCGAATGAACGCTGAGCAGCGAGAAAGGGTTCAGGGTTCGGGGTTCAGTAAATGCCCTGAACCCTATCATCTGAACCCTACCTACACCCGTTGCAGCCCCGTCGGCTTCCACGCCCCAAACTGCTCGTGATAAAACCGTGAGATCTGGTGATCGACGTTGAACACATGCGCCAGCAGCGCCGCGCGAATCCACATGCCGTTACGAGCTTGGCGAAAGTACATCGCCCGCGGGTCGGCGTCGATCTCCGGCGGAATCTCGCCAAAGTGCTGGTCGCGCGGGAAGGGGTGCAGAATCGGCGCGTAGCTCTTCATCCGCGCGACGAGGCCGCGGTTGAGCTTGTACCGATCGAAGTCGATTTTGGCGAACGACTCGACGTCGGCCGCGACGTTGTGCTCTTTCTGAATCCGCGTCATGTAGAGCGCATCGACCTGCTCGATGAGCGGCTTGCCGTCGATCGGCGCCACCAGCGAATCGACTTCGAAGATCCGCACGCCGCGGGCCAGCAGCCGTTCGCGCAAATCGTCGCCAAGGGAGAGCGTCGGATGATCGGGCGCTACGAACGCCAGCGTCACGCCCTCGTAACCGGCCAGCAGTTCCGCCAGCGAACGCACGGTGCGGCCGCGACCAATGTCGCCGCAGAAGCCGTACACCTTGTGCGACAGTCCGCGCGTGAGCGACGGATGCTCGCGGCGAATTTCTTCGTAGCGCGTCCCCAGCGGCGAATCTTTCGGGCTGACGAACTGAAACGACCGCTGCAGCGTGTAAATGTCGAGCAGCGCCTGCGTCGGATGCTGGTCGGCGCCCGACCCGGCGTTGATGATCGGCACGCTGCGGTTACCGCTCGCCGCCAGATCGTTCATCACGTAGGCGCACGCCTCGGCAAGCCGCGCGACTGGGCTCCGCATAATGATCAGGTCGAAGTAACTGCTGAACATGCGGATCGAATCGAACCGCGTTTCGCCCTTCGTTTCCGAGGAGGTCGAGGCGTCGCGCACCTCATTGCAGGTGATCCCCAGAATCTGGCACGCCGCCATAAAGCTGAGGAACGTCCGCGTCGATGGCTGCGTGAAGTACAGCATCGCCCGCTTGTGGTGCAGCAGGTTGATCAGGAAGTCCTGTCCCGAGCGGGCCTTCGACAGATCGCGGATCATGTCGGCCGTGCCGGCGAGGTCTTCCAGCATGTCGACGGAGAATTGCCGACTGAACAGGACATGCCGCAGCCGCTCGTCGCGGCTGAACTCCGGCGCCTTCATCGGAATGGGCCGGTCGAAGCGAGATTGGTAATGAAGCAGGTCGAGCTCGTCCTGCGTCGGCGGGGGCGTCATCGGTGCGTCGTCGGGCATAAACGACGATCATCGCATACCGATCGGAGGAGCGTCAAGCGACTCCCTGCGCCGGCGGTTTGTCGCGCGTGAACACCGGTTCATCCTCGGTCGAAAGCTCCGCGTTGAACCGATACCCGCCTGCGCGAAACTTGAGAATCGCCGCCGGCGAATCGGCCTGCGACTCGATGAGATGCCGGGCCATCATCCCGCGGGCTTTCTTCGCGAAAAAGCTGATCACCGAGAACTTGTCGTTGTGCTTTTCGCGGAACGCCGGCGTGATTACCCGTCCCTTCAGCGTCGGCCGATCGGCGACGGCGAAATAGTCCTGCGACGCCAAGTTAACGATCACCCCCTCCCCCGCCTGCTTCGTTTCTTTCGCCAGTGATTTCGCGACCGTATCGCCCCAGTGCGCGTACAAATCCTTGCCGTAGTCGCCGGCGAGGCGGATGCTCATCTCCAGCCGGTAGGGTTGAATCAGATCGAGCGGCCGCAACACGCCGTACAGCCCTGACAAAATGCGGAGATGCTCCTGCGCGAACTGGAGATCAGCCGGCGAGAGCGTATCGGCGTCGAGCCCGATGTAGACGTCGCCGCGAAACGCGAACACCGCCTCCTTCGTCCCCTTCGCATCGTACTTCGCCTTCCAAGCGGCGAAGTAATCGTGGGCCGTCTCGGCCAGCTTCGGGCTGATGCTCATCAACCGGCCGAGCTTCGCCGGTGTGAGCGACTGGGCGTGCTTGGCGAGCCGATTGGCCTGCGTAAGAAACTGCGGCTTCGTAGCGGCGTGGGCGGGCTGCGGCGAAAAATCGAGCGTCTTGGCCGGCGAAATCAAAATCAGCATCGCGTCGTCGTTCTCTTCCTCTTGCTCAAGCACTCTTCCCAAACTGCTGCGCCAAAAATCAGTTACTCAGAGACCCGCCAACGAACCTTGAACAACTGCGTCATCGCCAGCAGCAAAACGCCGCCGTAGAGCGCCGAGAAGCCGAGGTAGCCCCAGAAGATGTTCGTGTTGATCCGTTCAACGTTCGTCCACTCGTCGAGCGTCAGCGGCAGGTTAAACGCCGCCGCAAACGGGCTCGTCGCTTGCGCCACCGCCACGACGCCCGCCGCGTTCGACGCCGCCGCGAACGTCTGCACGAACACATTCGCCGCCACCGGCGCCAAGAACAACGTCGCCAGCACCAGATAGCTGCACATCAGGCTGCTCGACGATTTCTTGAACACCGTCGAACAAAACAGCGCCGTGATCGCCGTCGTCGTCGCCGTGATCCCCACGATGAGAAAATAGCCTCCCATCGTCAGCAGATTCGGCCAATAGCCCACCGGCATCAAGCACGCGAGAAACACAGGCCACAGCAAGAACGACGTCAGCACGCTCGACACTCGCAGCCCCGACAGCAGCTTGCCCCACAGCATCTGCCACGGCGTGATGAGCGTCGTCAGCAGCAGGTCGAGCGTCGACCGCTCGCGTTCGCTCGTGAGACTATCAGCCGAGAAGACCGGCCCCACCAGCAGGTTGAACAGCAGCACGTAGGCGATGTACCACGGCGCCAACTGCCGTTGCATGAACAGGCAGACCGCCATCACGGGGAGGGCCAGGCCCATGCTGATCTGGATGACCAGTCGCAGCATGAGAGTTCCCTGGCTGAAGATCTCGCTCCGCATCTCCTTGTCGTAGATCGGATTGGCGTCGTCATCGAGGAACGTCGTCCGCTTGGGCGGGGCGAAGAGCTTATCGGGAAATTGATCGCGCTCGATGTACAGGCCGACCGCTTCCTTCGCTTCGGTCTCCAGATCGATCGCCTGCTTGCCGCCGCTCCCCAAATCTGGCGGCTTGATCAACCGCCGGCAGACGTCGGCCCACAGCAGCGCCCCGACCGAGAGGCAAGCAATCGGCACGATCGCCAACACGACAATGATCCGCAGCTCGGCCGCTTGCTGCAGCGCTCGCCACACCAACACCCCCGCCATCGCGAGCGGTAGGATGAGCATGTACGACGCCACCAGAGACGCGCTGGTCCGCTGAAAGAAGCTGCTGCACCACAGGCTGATCATGCCGAACAGCCCCACCGAACAGATCATCGCCACGTAGGCGACGAGGACTTCGTACAACGAGACGCCCCCCAACGGCAGGCAAAGCATCACGATCGGCAGCGAGCAGATCATTAGCTCCGCGAGCGGCGTCAGCGAAGCGAGCAGCTTGCCTAGCACGATCGATCCCGGCCGCAACGGGCTGGCGAGCAGCATCTCGTAACTCTCGCGTTCCCGCTCGCCGGTGATCGCCCCCGCGGCAAAACTTGGCGTCATCAGCGACACGAGAATGTACTGCCCGAAGAAAAACAGATTGACGAGCTTCTGCGCTTCCTCCGGCCGAGCCAAATCAAGCGTCTGATTCGCAGGCCACGCCGCGTACACGAGCATCCCTAGCCCGGCGACGTACGCGAACAACAGCAAGAACCCCCGCGTCATGCGGAGATTCGAAATCAGCTCGCGTTGTAGGACGGGATTTTCGCGGAAGAGCATGGGGAGTTGATCGTCGAATTGTTCGTGGGCCTAAAAGACCTCGCTATGCTAGTAGGCCTGAAAGGCCGCGCCATGATAGCCCAGGGCGCAGCCCTGGGACCAGAACGCCCCAAAAAATCGAAGCCCTGAAAGGGCGCGCTAGCGTCTCGCAACGCCCGGCGCGCCCCGTCAGGGCTATCGGTGATCTCTCAACTCAGCTTCCCAGGGCTCCGCCCTGGGCTATCGCAGCGCGGCCTTTCAGGCCTTAAAGCAGGTACGAGCAGTAGCTTTCACTGCCCACTTAGTATTTCCGCGGCCGCACCTGTCCCATTACCCGGCTCGGCAGCCCCTGGATCCGCAGGAACCCTTCCGCATCGGTCTGATCGTAGTTGCCCGCCTCGTCCATGCTCGCGATCGCCGCGTCGTACAAGCTATACGGGCTCGTCCGGCTTTGAATCATGACGTTGCCCTTGTACAGGCCGACGGTCACCTCGCCGGTAACCGGCTTCTGCACCTCACGCATGAACGCCATCAGCGCGTCCATTTTCGGCACGTACCAGAAGCCGTAGTAGACCATCTCGGCGACTTCGGGGCTGATGCGATCGCGGAGGTGCACCGTCTCGCGGTCGATCGTTAGCTGCTCAAGCGCCAAGTGCGCCGCGTAGAGCGTGGTCATGCCGGGCGACTCGTAGACGCCGCGGCTCTTCATGCCGACGAACCGGTTTTCGACGATGTCGATCCGCCCGACGCCGTTACGGCCAGCGATCTTGTTCAACTCTTCGACCATCTGCAGCGGCGACTTCTTCACGCCGTTGATCGTCACCGGCACGCCCGACTCGAAGCCGATCTTCACGGTCTCGATCTTATCGGGCGCCTCTTGCGGCGACACCGTCATGCCGAAGTCGATGATCGACACGCCGTCGACCGTCGGGTCTTCCAGGTTGCCCGCCTCGTAGCTGATGTGCAGACAGTTTTCGTCGCTGCTGTACGGCTTGGCGATCGACGCCTTCACCGGGATCCCCTTCTTCTCGCAGTAGGCGATCATGTCGCTGCGACCGGCGAAGAGGTCCTGGAACTTCTTGATCCGCCACGGGGCGATGATCTTAACGTTGGGGTCGAGCGCTTCAGCGGCCAGCTGGAACCGGCACTGGTCGTTCCCCTTGCCGGTGGCGCCGTGCGCGTAGGCCTCAGCTCCGACTTCGCGAGCGACCTGCAGACAGACCTTCGAGATGAGCGGCCGGGCGATCGACGTGCCGAGCAGATAAATCCCCTCGTACTTCGCCTGCCACTGCAGCACCGGGAACGCAAAGTCGCGGCACAGCTCCTCGCGAACGTCGATCAGCCGCGAAGACTTCGCCCCGTTGTCGCGGGCCTTCTTCAGAATCGCCTCGCGATCCTCGCACGGCTGGCCAAGGTCAACGTACACGGCATGGACGTCATACCCCTCGTCCTGAAGCCAACCGAGAATGACAGAGGTATCGAGACCGCCGGAGTAAGCCAACACGCAACTGGGCATAGGAGGGTTCAGGGTATGGGGTTCAGGAAATTACTAACCACTAAGGCGCAAAGGCACTAAGGGGACACGAAGGAAATCCAAGGGTTCGATTGTAATTGCCCGACCCTGGTTTGATCTACTCACTCCCCCTGCTTTGTGCCCTCCTTCGTGCTCTTCGCGTCTTCGTGGTTCGTATTTCCAGGCAATTCGCCGATCCGCATGTTGCGGAAGCGGATATCGGTCGTCGGGTCATGCCCCTGCAGCGAGATCGTCCCCGCGGCCGTCCGCAGGCCGCTGCGGGGGTTGTCGTGCGGCGGGCGGGGGTCGGTCCAGTCGGTCACCTGCAGGCCGTTCACCCAGACGGCGATGTGCGGCCCCGTGGCGACGATCGTCGTCGTAAACCACTCATGGTCGCGGGCATTCACCCGGCGGGCGGGGATGCGGCGGTAGATGGCGCCGGTGCCAAAGTCGCTTGGCTTCGTTGGATCGCCTTCCTTCATCCCGTTGTGAATCTGGCACTCGTAGCCGTTCATGTACTCGCGGGGAATGCAGCGGAAGAAGACGCCGGAGTTGAGCCCGTCGCCGTCGACGCGGGTGTCGAACTGCATCGTGAAGTCGCCGTAGGTGGCGTCGCTCTCGAGCTGACCGCTGCCATTGGTGACGCGGAGCTCGAAGTCGCCCGTCCCATGTTTATCATCTGGCTCCCTCCCCCCGGAGGGGAGGGCTGGGGAGGGGGGCGTAGCTGGTACACGCTCCAATCCCCCCTCCCTAACCCTCCCCTCCAGGGGGAGGGGACCGGAAGGATCAGTTGAAGCGACAATTTCAAACTTACTAGTCTTCTTCTGATCGTCATTCCACCCGGCAAGATCCTTGCCGTTGAGCATCGGCTTCAGCCCCAGCGGCTTCAACCGAATGTTGCGGAACGCGACCGGTCCCTCGCGGAACTGCAGGCCGATGTGGCCGCGGCGGAGGCCGGTGGGATCGATGTAGGTGTACTCATACTTCTCGTCGCCGAGGTAACGCACCGAGACTTTGTCGCCTTCAACCCGCACATCGAGCGGGAACCATCCTTCCGCGATGCTTGCTGGTATTGCTGGTTGCTCGTTGATGACGCTAGATGGGGGGTAACTAGTCCAGGGCATCTCCCACTTGTGCCGCGCAACCAGCGATGCCGTCGGGAATGGATTGTCATCAGGAGCGATATTGAGCTCATAACAATCCTTCGCCGGATCGGTCGGCTTCAACGGCGTCCGCAAAAACACGCCGCTATTGGTCGTCGCCGGCGCCTTGAACTCGATATGTAATTCGTAGTCCCCAAACTCGCTGTTCGTCATGAGGAACCCTTCGTCCCCCTCGCTCGCCGCGATCGCGCCATCGTCGACCTTCCAATCCGCCTTGCTCGTCGGCGTCCACCCAAACAGCGTTTCGCCGTCGAACAGGCTGATCCACCCCTCGGCGATCTGCTCGGGCGTGAGCTGATTCGGCTTCGCGACCTCGGCAGCCGCCGCCAGCGATGGCGCAACGAGCAGCGAGACGAGCAAAGCAACTTGACAAGCGCGAGAAGGTGAGGCCATCTGAGACTCTTCTCCGTGCGGCGATGAAGGAATTGAATGAGCGTGCGTATGGCCTGCAGCCAAAGCGACTTGGTGGCCGTCGAAGGCCTAGGGCGTTGCCCTAGGCTACGGTGAACTTGGCCATTGGCCAAGCAGCACGGGAGTGGCGAACAAAAATAAAAGCCCCCGGCTCCGCCGGTGGACGAAGCGCCAGAAACCCTCGCCGCCATCCCTAGCCCCGGGCTCCGCCCGGGGGGCGGTAACCATCTCGACACGCGTCGTCGCGCGTCGTGCAACCCCCGGGCGAAGCCCGGGGCTAGGGAAGAGGGCTCCTCAGCTGGTCCCTCGCGCGAGCATCACCCGTAGAGGGGGTGGCCGAAAATCGCAGCTGCGCGCGGTTCCGAACTCATGTTAACGTGCAATGATCGGCGCCCCCCGCTGCGCGCCGTGTGAAGCAGTCATCTTGAAGCACACGTTGAGTCGCGACATTATGTCGCCGACTAACGGCGCGTAACCAAAACCATGACAATCACTTACGCTTTATGTCGCCAAAAATGGAAAACGCGACACAAAGCGACAGTAGCCGCGGCTCAACGAGCCGCCGGAGCGATTACAGAAGAATGTCAGTAGTCAGTAGTCCGTTGTCAGTCGCAAAAACCAGCAACTGATGACGGACCACTGACCACGGACGCCGCCGACAAACGGAAAGTCGCTCCGGCCGGTCGTTGACCGGCGGCTACGAATTTCCCATCACCGCCAGACGGGCGTCGTATGGAAAGGAACTCTCCAGCCGCGGCTCAACAAGCCGCCGGAGCGGATCCCGAGGAACGTCGATCTCGATTTCATTCGTATCGCCCAGAATCGAGGTGAGATCAAACTGCTGAGCGACCGCTCTCGCCTCGCTCGCGTCCGCTTGCTGGCCGCGAAATGAGCACCCATTAACGCGCACCGCGGCGTTAGCTGGCAGCCCGCTAACGACCAGCAACAGCTGATCATCCGCTTCCAGTCCCGTCGGCCGATGAAACCGTCGCGACCAACGGACGCCCCCCTGCTCCGTCGCCGCGCATTGCCAGGGATCGCGCAGGCGAATGGAGTGGGCAAGGAACATAAAAAGTAGCCGCGGGTCAACGACCCGCCGGAGCGGTGATGGAAGGGTGTCAGTAGTCAGTGGTCCGTAGTCAGTTGCTACACTCTGCCACTGAAAAGTGAAAACTGACGCCGCGGCCAGCGATACTTAATCTTGCAGTACGAAATGGGAGAGCCGATCGGAACTCGCTCCGGCGGCTTGTTGAGCCGCGGCTACTGTTGGAAGCTGTGCGTGACCGACGACTCGCGGACTTGCCGTGCATCGGGCTCGTAGACGCGAAGGATCGCTTTGATGCCCCGCAACGGCACATCGTAGGGCGGAGAGGTTTCACGTTCTCCGCGGTCATCGACGCCGTTCATGCCATCGTCGTCGAGGCCGTTGGCGCCTTGATCGTAATTGTTGAGCTGCCAGGTGAGGAACTGCGGCAGGTTAGCAGGCGGCGTGGTGAAGGTTCCGAACCAGTCGAGCAGCTTTTGCTCCTGGTCCAGACCATCGTTTTCGTAGTGGTATGACCAAGTGTCGTAGACTGCCGGGTAGCCCAGCATGACTCGAGCGTTGGTCGCAACTGGCGTTGGGTGCCAACCGGCTTCCCGCGGCCAACCGAATTGAGGGATGGGTTGAGTGCCAGTTCGGTTGAAATACTGCGTAAGTCCAGGTCCAGGAGCTGTTTGGTTCCAATTCCAGCCGAGGTCGCAGTAAGCGCCAAAACCTGTCGGAGTGCCGCCGGTCAATGCCCCCCAGCCAAGGTCGACCGGTTCAAGCACGGCTCCCGTAATGTCTGTATACAGGGGGGCCCCGGGATCAAAGACGCGAATGTCGAACGCTAGGGCGTTGTTCAGCACGAGTGCATCGATCGAGGTGTTTCCAGGAAGGATGCGTTGGTAATCCACGCTGGCGGGGGAGATGTTCGGAGCGGTGCTGTGCGCATCATAAACGTGCGGGAACAACGAGTTGCCCCGGCGTGTGGCGCGATTCTCGCGCTTGGTCAAGTCGGCAAGCGTGTTGGCAACCCAGCAGCCGAGACCGCCGTTCCGGCTCTGGTCCCAATGAGCGGAAACATTGTTGGGCGGATCGTTGATATTGGTCCCGACCGCGTCGAGCCAAGGTGCAATCAGCAGCACGCGTCGGTAAACACGTCGCATACCGTCATTTGGGTTCGGCGTTGCCGAAGGCCCTTGCTCAGTGGCGAGCCAGACCACTTCCGCGACCGGCGATTCAACGAACGCATTGAGGTAGCGTGCCGTGAATGGATCGCTTTCGCTTCGCACGGTAAGCGCCAGGACGTCATCCCAGTCACCCAGGGCGCGTCCGTCTGTTATCGCCCCGACAGGAAATCCAGAGCGACCGTCAGCCACCAATCCCAAATCAGAATCGAAGGCCTGGCTGCTCGGGATCGAGGAAATGGTGTAATCGAGCTCGCCGTTGGCAGTATTGCCGTCGATCAAGCTGCTCGGGTTCTTGTCGCTCCACTCCCCTTCAATAACCTCGATATACCCCTGGTTCGCCTCCGGCCGTTGCCAGGTCGTGCCGCGGCAGGTCGCTCCGTTGAGGTCCATCGCCAGTCGCTGGCGAACCTGCCGGAGCTGGGCGCCCGTTTCGATCGCCGCCCGACGGTTGCGGATGCTGCCGCTGATGTTGGCGAACAGGTTCACCACCGCCGCCATCATTACCAGCGTCACCGCGAGGGCGACGAGCATTTCGATGAGGGTGAGACCGTTCCAGTAGCCACGGCTCAACGAGCCGCCGGAGCGGTTACCGAGGGGCGTTCGCCAATCACCGCTCTGGCGGGGCGTTGACCCGCGGCTGAGGAGCGCGCGCAGTTTGAGCGGGAGGCGATCGAAAAGATTGGTCATGCGGGTGCTCTGTGCCGATAGCGAACGGGCCGCGGACCCCTGAAAAATGCGGCTTTCGCTATCACTATTGCACCGTGAAATGCGCAAAAAGTCAAGAAAGAGGCTGACTTACCGCGCCGCTCCCGCCGACTCGCAGCCGCGGCTCAACGAGCCGCTGGAGCGAGATTTCAAGGGATGTCCGTGCTCCGTAGTCAGTAGTCAGTCGCGGAAACTAACGGCTTCATCCCAGGCCCCAGCCCCAAACCGCTCCCCTGCATCTGACCGCTGAAAATGGGCCGCCGAACTGCGGCCTACCACAGATTCGCCCCACCACACCCCCCCAGCCGGCCGCCGCGCAGACAATTTCCTGGAGCCTCACGCCCCTGCGGGCCGATCCCAGCAAAAGGGGGAGGTCTAAGTTAAAATCGGCGTAATTGCCGCAAACCGCGAAAAAGGTATTGCCTCGCGGAATTTGCTTGGAAATAGTTACGCAGTCGAGTAAAAAACGCTCGCCAGCAGACACGCTTCTCATCTCGCGCCAACGGATGGACCCAGGTAGCGATTGCGTCGTCGAGCACTGGCAGCAAGTTCGCTTTGGCAGATCGTATCCAGGCTAGGGGATGCCTGGAGCCATTCCATCTCACTCGCAGGCGCCTACGGTTCGCGGCAGCGATCGGATGATCGTGTCGCGACGCGTTGGGCCTAGCTGTTTAAACAGAACGCACGGGAACGCGTTCGAGTCGATTCTGGTTTCGCGCGGTCCGGGCTCCCGGTCTCGTCGTGCGCCCGCGTCGACTCGCATCGAGACAACTGTGGAATGATTCCGCCGTCTATGAGTAGCAACACGTCGCTTGGCGATAGATCTAAAGGTTCGGCCGATGATGGGCAGAGGTAGTTTCAACGGGAAGAAGCAGTTTGGATTTTCGCGCAAGTCGACGATCGAACAGCTAGAGAGCCGCGTGGTGATGAGCGCGGCGTCGATCGTCCCCACCGACGAGTACGACGACAGCGAGACCGTCGCCACAGCTCCGGCGCTGCTTGCCGTCATCGTTCCGCCGTGGCTGCCGACGCTGACCTATCAGCAGTTCAATCTCGTCACGGCGGAGACGATGCCGTACCTGACGACGGCGCAAATCGCATCGATTCCCGACGCCGATTCGTTCCTGCGCATTTCGGAGGATGCCCGCGCGGCGATGACGCGCACGCAGGTGCAAGCACTCAACATCGGGAAAGTTGGCGCCGGTTTGCTGACGGCGGCGCAAGTCAGCTGGCTGACCCCGAGCCAAGTTCAGCAACTCAAATTCTACGAATTTCCTCGACTGCTGCCCTCGCAGGTGCCGTGGCTGACCGCTGCGCAGATCTCTACGGTTCCCGATCCGGGCGCGATGCAGCAGTGGAGCGCCGCGCAGGTAGCGGCCCTTACGGTTCAGCAGGTTCAGGCATTCAACGTCCGGAACGTTTGGCTGAACTGGTTCTCGCCAACCCAGATCAGTTGGCTGACGGTGCCGCAGATCCAGTCGTTGACCGACCGCGACTTCCGTTTCCTGAACGCCAACCAGGTTCAGGCGCTAACCCAAACGCAGGTCGCTTCGATCAAGGAAGGGAGCGTCAATTACTTTTCAATGTGGCCGGCTGCTAACCGAGCTGCTCTGACGAGAACGCAGATCCCCGCCCTCAACGTCAACAATTTCGCCGTCGGCCTGTTAACGCCGACGCAAATGGGTTGGCTCGCGCCGGGGCAAGTGCAGCAGTTGAAGTTCTACGACTTCCCGCGCCTGTCGCCCTCTCAAGTGCCGTGGCTGACGGCTGCGCAGATCGCGACGGTTCCCGATCCGGGCGCGATGCAGCAGTGGAGCGCGGCGAATGTCACGGCGCTCACGCTGCAGCAAGTGCAGGCGTTTAACGTCCGGGACGTTTGGCTGAATTGGTTTTCGCCAACCCAGATCAGTTGGCTAACGGTGCCGCAAATCCAATCGCTGACCGATCGCGACTTCCGTTTTCTGAACGCAGGTCAAATTCCGGCCCTGAGCTTGCCTCAAGTCGCCGCTGTTAAGGAAGGGAGCGTCAATTACTTCTCGATGTGGCCGGCTGCGAGCCGGGCGGCGCTCACTCAAACGCAGGTTCAGTGGCTAAACATTAACAACGCTCCTGTCGCACTATTGACGTCCACGCAAGTGGGCTGGCTGGCGCAATCGCAAGTTCAACAGTTGAAGTTCTACGAACTGACTCGGCTTACCCCCGCCCAAGTTCCGTGGATTACCACTGCTCAAATCGCTTCAATTCCAGACGCCGGGGCGATGCTGCAGTGGAGCGACGCGAATCTGGCGGCATTGAGTCTCCAGCAGGTGCGGGCGCTCAACGTTCAGAATGTTTGGATTCAGCGTTTGCCGGCGCGGCAGGTGGGATGGTTGTCGGCCGCGCAGATTCAATCATTGCCGTACAACAATTTCAGCTTCCTGCTGCCGAGCCAAGTCCCACTGCTGACGACCGCGCAGATCAACTCGATTCCTTACGCGAGCTTCTTGTGGACTCTGCCGAACGAGCATCAAGCCGCACTCACGCGTGAGCAGTTGCTCAGCTTGCCCACTCTCTTTTGGGCCGAGTACACGCTGAGCAGCGGTCCGCTGACGCCTCCAGACTTTCATGCTGGGGACGACACCGACGTGCATGCGGCGCAGATGCAGGAGGACGCGAAAGCGCTCGCGCTCGTCCCGCTCAACGAGGCGACCCACGTCGCCGTGGCAAGCGGAGCGTGGAGCGATCCAAAAACCTGGCGTAACGGAATCATCCCGTCGGCGGGCGCGAAGGTCGTCGTTGCATTCGGCACGACGGTCAAGTTCGATGCGTACATGACGCAAGCGATCAAGACGCTGCGCATCGACGGCAAGCTGACCTTTGCGACGAATCAGAATACGCAACTGAAGGCCGACACAATCGTTGTTACCAGCGGCGGTTTCTTGCACGTCGGGACGGCGGCGGCGCCAATCGGCGGTAACTTCAGTGCACGTATCTTGATTGCCGACAACGGCGCGATCGACCGTGTGTGGGATCCGTACGGGATGAGCCGCGGACTGATCAGCATGGGCGACGTGAAGATGTTCGGGGCCGAGAAGACCGAGTATTCGACGCTTGCAGTCGAGCCTTCGGCCGGCGATACGAAACTCTATCTAGCTGCTCCTCCCAAAGATTGGCGCGTCGGCGATCAACTAAAGCTGACGGGAACGAACTGGACCCAACAAGGCTTCTTCACGGAGGAGTTGACGGTTCTGGCGATCAATGGCTCGGTCGTCACGGTGCGCCCCTTGTGGTTTGATCACAAAACACCCGCGGGCCAGGGCCTATCAATGTATGTGGCCAACGTCACTCGGACCGTCGCGCTCGTCTCCGAAAATCCGTCGGTCCCCGCCGCTCAGCGCCCTCACGCGATGTTCATGCACAATCCGAACGTCGAGTTGCAAAACATTGGCGTCTACGAATTCGGGCGGACTGACAAAAGCATTCCTATCAACGATCCCGTCGTGATCAACGGCGTACTGCAGCCCGGAACGGGGACGAATCCTCGGGCTCGCTACGCCATCCACTTCCATCACACTGGAGTTGCTACGGGCGTCGCTCCAGCGGTAGTGAGCGGAAGCGTCGTCATCGGCAGCGCTGGATGGGGCTTTGTCAATCATCAAAGCAACGTGGTGATGGAAGACAACATAGCGTTCGGCGTCAACGGTGCGTCATTTGTCACGGAAGACGGCAACGAACGCGGCGCCATGCGGCGAAACCTCTCGATCAATGCCACTGGAACGCTCGGAGGAACCTCTTCTCGAGAGGCGAACCATGACTTCGGGTTCGGTGGGCACGGCTTCTGGTTCCAGGGCCCCAATGTGGAGGTGGTCGACAATATCTCTGCAGGAAGCCTCGGCGCGGCATTCGCCTACTTCACCACTTCCACGAAAGCATTGCTTGACGCCGATGCCTTAGCCGACCCTGCGCTAGCTGCCGGCAATAACGCGATTCCGGTGGGCGCGGCGCCGATTCGGGAGTTCTCCGGGAACGTCGCGTTCGCAGCCAGAACTGGCCTCGAAATTTGGCATTTGCAAGGACAAATGACCGACGGTGTTTCTCTGATCGATGACTTCGCCGCGTGGAACATCACCGAGGTTGGGATCGATCTGCACTACACCGGCCACGTGACTGTTCGCAACTCAAAGCTGTCGAGCTTTTACGAGTATGCATTTGGCTACGGGGTGCAGTCGAATTCAATGGTCCACGACCTCGTCCTGGTTGATAACTCGATCATCGGTTTCGCAGTCGGCGTCGAGGCCCCGGTCCGCCGATCGACGGCAATCATCGGTGGGTACATCCAGGCCGTGCAGGGAGTCTTCGTCGAGAAAGGACACGACACAAATCGTTCCGTTTATATTAGCGGCGTTACCTTCGGCACGCTGAGCGCCTCTCGGCTGCAAGGACGGACCCAGCAGTTCGTCACTATGTCTGGGAAGTACGACTTCAACGACTTCTTGCTCAGGCGTCTCTCTTCGCTTTACGACGGCGACTCAGTGACGCTTGTGAACAACGGCCAGGACCTCAATCTCTACTACGAAGAGCAACTGCCGAACTTCGTGCCATTTCCATCAAGCTTGGCCGCAGGGCAGGTTCCGACGGCCTATTTGAACAAGACAAATGCTCAGCTATACGCGGAGTTCGGAATTTCCTTCGCAGGAGAGGTCGTGGCCAATGCGTTCCGAACGGTTGGCATTAACGGCCTCGTTCGAGTTGCAGACTGAGAAGGCTTGCCGCGAAGGCTAAATTGAAGAAGCGGCGTGAGAGGTAGTCTCTCACGCCGCTTCTTTATGTTGTCAGATTTCCAGGTCGCTAGCCCGATTAGGTGCCGAACTCCGGCCGGCGACGGCCGAGCTGGCCTTGCAGACGCTGCACGATCGCGCTGTGCATCTGGCTGACGCGGCTTTCGCTCAGGTCGAGCGTGGCGCCAATTTCCTTCATCGTCATCTCCTCATAGTAGTAGAGGATGATGATCAGCCGCTCGTTGCGGTTGAGGCCCTTGGTGACAAGACGCATCAGGTCGGACTTCTGGATGCGGCGGGTCGGGTCTTCGCCCTTTTTGTCCTCGAGAATATCGATCTCGCGGACGTCCTTGTAGCTGTCGGTTTCGTACCACTTCTTGTTGAGGCTGATGAGCCCGACTGCGTTGGCGTCGGCGATCAGCTTCTCAACTTCTTGCAGCGAGAGCTGCATGTATTCGGCGATTTCGTTTTCGTTCGGGGCACGGCCGAGGGAAGCTTCGAGAGTCTTCAAACACTCGTTGAGCTTGCTGGCCTTCGAGCGAACCAGACGCGGCACCCAATCCATGCTGCGGAGTTCGTCGAGCATGGCGCCGCGGATACGAGGCACACAGTAGGTTTCGAACTTCACGCCGCGGCCCATATCAAAGGCGTTGATGGCGTCCATCAGGCCGAAGACGCCGGCGGAGATCAGGTCGTCGAGTTCGACGCCGTCGGGGAGCCGCTGCCAGATGCGCTCGCCGTTGTATTTGACGAGGGGCAGGTAGTTTTCAATGAGCCGATTGCGAAGTTCCTTGCGGCCCGGATCTTTCTTGAACTGGTCCCATAGATCCGCGATGTCCTCAGGGGCGCACTTCTTCGCGGTCAGCATCATCGTCGACATGCCATCCTCCGTGATGACTTGGGCGGGACGCACCTCGATAGGGCGACTTCCGCGTCAGTCTTAGTTTGTTGCCGAGAAATCCGTTCTCGTGTTGCTGTGTGTCGTGCGCGACCACCGGTCGCGGCTTTTTTCAGTGGGTTTTTGCGGTAAAGCCGCGACCGGCGGTCGCGGTATTACATGGCGTTACGCCTTCGCGTGTTGTTTTTTGTACGCGGTAATTTCGCGTTCGAGTTTCTGGCGGACCGATTCGTCGATCGTGTTGCGAGCGATGGATCCGATGACGTAGCCGACAAAACCGTAGACGAATGTCCAAAACATGGCTGACAGGATCGCCGTTTCAAAGGCGCCGCCTGCTCGGAGGCAGCGGATGAGGACGATCGTCATCCCCAAGCTGGCCATGATGCAGGCGTATTTGCGAGCCACTCGATAAGCTCCTGGTGGCGTTAAAGCCGGTGCAATCGCGCCAAATTAACAGGCGGTTGCCGTCAGGACGACTGTCAGGTGTTATCGGCATGCGTGGCGTTCGAGTTTAGTTTTCGAGAAAAGAATTTTAAGATGAGTGCCTTCGCGACTTTGGTTGTCTCTCGCAAAGCCGCGAAGGCGCAAAGCGGTCGCGAAGAATACGGATGTTGGTTGATTCTGTGGAAGAGGAATATCGCTGAGTTCTTTTTGCTCGTCTGCTTTGCGTGCCTTTGCGTCTCAGCGCCTTTGCGAGAGACCTTTTCCGTCTGCAAACAACGACGAGCTAGCAGCTTGCTGCTTGGGCCGCACCAATCGCAACGCAGCGACGCGGAAGTCGGCCGCTAGGTCCGCTGCTAATAAACGCGTGGCGCGGCGGAATGGTTCGTCTGGAAGTGCCGGGGCGTGTTCTTGCTCGGTTCGCTCCGGCCGGTCGTTGACCGGCGGCTGCGGCTTGCGGCTGCGGAGGAACTCGGGGAGCGCGACGGCTGACTTTGGCGTGAGCCGTAGGAATTTTGTGCAGGTGTCTTCGAACCGCGTTGCTAGCGGGCCGAGTTCCCAGTCGTCGACCGTGCGGTTGAGCAGCAGCCGCACCTTCTCGCTGTGGCGATGATGCTGTGAAAGCTTCACCGCGGCGTAGGCGTCGAGGAAGGCTTCGGATTCGGGCGTGGCGACCAGCAGCACTTGCCGGGCGAGTTGCCAGAGGCGATCGACCCAGGGGTTCATGCCGCTACCGGCGTCGATGAGGATTGCGTCGGACTGTTGGCTCAAGGCCAACAGCTCGCTGGCGAAGTGGTCGACGGCCGTGCGATCCAAGGGCGGGGCCAATTCGCCGAGAGGAACGCCGGGAAGTAAGCGGATGTTCTCTTCGACGTCGAGGAGTATCTCGGAAGCGCGGCGCGAGCCGCGTAGCAGCGCGTCGATCGTACGATCGGGCCGCGGGTCGGCGCCGAAGTGGTGCGCCACTGCCGGAGCGATGAGGTTGGCGTCGATCACGACGACCTGCTTGCCGAGCCGTGCGAGCTCCCGCGCGAGTTGGCACGTGACCGTTGTGACGCCCATCTCGCCGCGACCGCCCGTGAGCGCCACGATCGGTCCGCCCGGCGCGAGCGACGGATCGGCCTGCGCGGCGACGCGGACGAGCTTGCGAAGTTGAGCGGCTTGGTCGGGCATTTTGCGGGGAGTCAGTTGTCCGTGGTCAGTCGTCAGTTGCTGAAATTGCGATCCATTAGCCCCCGGTTCTTCAAACCGGGGGCCAGCGTCACGCCACGCTCGGCACATTCAGAATCAAGTTCGCGAGCGTCCGCGCTTCCGCCACGCTAATGTCATCCGGCACGTTCTGCCCGTCGGTGAGATAGCTGAACGGCAGATCGCAGCGGCGGGCGAGCGACAGCACGTTGCCGAGGGCGGTTGCCTCGTCAATCTTCGTGACGATGGCCGCCGTGACGCCGACCGGAATAAACTTTTCTGCGGCGGCGACGAGGCTGCGAGCGCTTGAGGCAGCGCTGAGCACCAGGTGAACTTCATCCGGCTCGGCTTCGGCAAGCATCGAGCGCAGTTCGCGGATGCGAACCTCGTCGCGCGGGCTGCGGCCGGCGGTGTCCATCAGTACGAGATCAAAGTCCCGCATCTTGGCGACGGCTTCGCGCATCTCGCGCGGCGTGCTGACGACCTCCATCGGTAGGTCGATGATTTCAGCGTACGTGCGGAGTTGCTCGACCGCGGCGATGCGGTAGGTGTCGACCGTGATCAGCCCGACGCGATGGCCTTCCTTCAAGCGATAGTTTGCGGCCAGTTTGGCGATCGTCGTCGTCTTGCCTACGCCGGTCGGGCCGACGAGTGCCACGACGCGGCCGGAACCGCTCGACGCATCTATTGGACCGGTGACGCGGAGGTCACCTTGCAGCAACTGCGCAAGCCGATGGCGAGCCGTACGGGAATCGGCATGCTCGAAGGCTGGCTCGTTGCGAAGACCGTCGACGAGTTCTCTCGCGACCGATTCCTCGACTTCAGCTTCGATCAGATCGGTGAACAAGTTGAACAATGCCGGAGGCGATTGCCGACGCGGCGCCTGGCCTTGGCGGGCACGGAGTTGGGTAAGCAGCGATTCGAGCTCGGCGATTTGCGGCGATGCGGTCGGCGGGTTAAGCAGCGGCGAGGGGCCGGCGGAGAGGTCGAGGCCGGCGTCAAAGGAAGTCGAGTGGGGGCGGTCGTAGGTGTCGGAAGCTTCGCGGCGAGTGGTTACAACTGATTTGAGCGTGGTGGCGTCGGGAATCCCTCCCCTAGCCCCTCCCTTCGAGGGAGGGGACGGCTCGCGTTCAACGTGCGTCGCGGCGATCTCATAGCTGCGGCCGATGAAGAGTCGGCCGAGCAAGCTTGCGTGCCGCTCGCGCGTGTGAAGCACCATCGCCTCGGGACCAAGTTCTTGGCGAACCAGGTCGAGCGCCTGCGGCATCGTTTTCGCGCGAAAGGTTTTGATGTCCATGGGCTTTAGCCTGCTGACCGAGGGGATCAACCCCTCGGCTCGCTAGTGATGGTGACGCTGTTAGGCGTGGTCGGACGCGAGGCCCAGCGTCATCACCTGCGTGTCGCGGGTGATTTCGTTGAAGCTGAGGACGACGAGCTGGGGAATATGGTTTTCAGTGATTTGTTTCAAGGCGGCTCTGATTTGCGGGCTCACGAGCACGATCGGCGTGTGCCCTGCGACGGTGAGCTTTTGCAGCTGCGCCCCGATCGCTTGGCAGGTCGCTTCGATCGCTTGCGGCGCCATGCGAATGAACATGCCGCGTTCGTTGTGATCGAAGCCGGCGCGAATCCGCTCTTCCATCGCAGGGTCGAGTGCGATGACGTGCAGCTTCCCTTCGGCGTTGCGATAACGCGTGCAAATCTGCCGAGCCAAGCGATGGCGAACGTATTCGGAGAGGAGGATCGGATCTTTCGTCCGCGTCGCGTAGTCGCCGAGCGTTTCGAGGATCAGCCCCAACTGGCGGATCGGCACCTGCTCGCGAAGCAAGTGGTGAAGCACCGACTGCACTTCGGCCAGCGACATCGCGCTTGGGATCAGTTCGGCGACGACCGTCGGGTGCGTCGACTTCAGTTCGTCGATGAGGTGCTTCGTCGCGTCGCGAGTGAGGATTTCGTCGGCATGGCGACGGCAGACCTCGGTCATGTGGGTCGCGACGACGGCGCCCGGTTCGACGACCGTGTAGCCCCGCATTTCAGCTTCGTCTTTGCGCGACGGATGAATCCAACGGGCGTCGGCGCCGAAGGCCGGATCGCGCGTCGCGATCCCTTCGATCGGGCCAGTGGTGAGCCCCGAATCGATCGCCAGGTATTGGTTTGGCTCAACGCGGTCGTTCGCCACCGTCATGTCGGCGATCTTGATACGATACTCGTTCGGATCGAGTCGCATATTATCACGGATGCGAACCTTCGGCATGATGATGCCGATTTCGCTGGCGACGCTTTGGCGGACGCGTTGAATCCGCTCGAGCAAATCGCCGCCGCGCTTCGGATCGGCGAGCCGAATGAGGCCGACGCCGACTTCGATCTCCATCGGGTCGATCGTGAGGTAGTCTTCGATCCGCTCCTCTGCGGCAGGCTTCGGCGCCGTCGCAGCGGTATGGGCGGCCGCGACTTTGTTGCGAGATTCCGTTTGCGTCATCATCCGCGCGATGCCGATGCAAGACCCGGCGAGAATGAGGAGCGGCATCCGCGGCAGGTCGGTGACGATCAAGATCAGCAAGAAACCGCCAGTGATGGCGAGCGCCTGCGGCCGCGAAAAGAGCTGCGTGATGAACAACTCGGGCAGGTTCGACTTCTGTGTGCTACGAGTCGTGAGCAAACCAGCGGCAAGCGAGATCAAGAACGCCGGCACCTGACTGACGAGGCCATCGCCGATCGTCAGCCGCGTGAACAGCGTGGCGGCTTCGCTAAACGGCATGCCGTACTGCAGCACGCCGATCGCCAGACCGCCGAAGATGTTGATGAGCGTGATGAGAATGCCGGCGATGGCGTCGCCGCGGACGAATTTGCTGGCGCCGTCCATCGAGCCGTAGAAGTCGGCTTGCTGGGTGATTTCTTCGCGGCGGCGTTGCGCTTCTTTTTCGTCGATCGTGCCAGCGTTGAGGTCGGCGTCGATCGCCATTTGCTTGCCAGGCATGCCGTCCAAGGCGAAGCGGGCGCCGACTTCGCTGATGCGCGTGGCGCCTTTCGTGATCACCACGAACTGAATGACGACGATAATAATGAAGATGATAATGCCGACGACGATGCTTCCTTCGCCGGCGACGAAGTTCGCGAACGCCATAATCACTTCGCCGGCCGCATCTTCTTTTTGCGTCGCGGCGTGGGTGAGGATGAGACGCGTCGTGGCGATATTGAGCACGAGCCGCGCGAGCGTCGTCGCGAGCAGCACCGTCGGGAAGATGCTGAACTCCAGCGGCGTGCGAACGTAAATCGTCGTCAGCAGCACCATCACCGAGAGGGCGATGTTCGCTGACAGCAAGATATCAAGCAGCGCGGGCGGCAGCGGAACCAGAATCACCAACACGCTGGCGATGATCGCGAGCGGCAAGATGAGATCTTGCCGGCGATGGAGCCAGTCAACAGCGGCGAGCGGTCCGGAGGCCATGCGTGGGGTTACATTTCGCGCAGAGTGTGAGTCGCGACCATGCTGGCACAGCGATGTCGCGGGGCGGAGAGTAGAAATCTGTGCAGAAACTGTCCAGATCGTTGAGAAACGTTAATGTTCCGCGCGACTGCGACCGCATTGCCCAATCTCCCAAAAAGCCGCGACCGGCGGTCGCGGGCATTCCGGCCAACCGTCGTCGCGCGAACCTATATCAATCAGCAAAACCACAACGCCGCCCACCACGTCACAAAACGAACGACCGGCACCCCACTGATGCCAGCCACTCCGCCGGGGCGATACACGCTGCTATCACCCCCTCCCCTGCCCCGTGGGTTCCGCACGCTGTGATTCGTTCCCAACGTTCGCACTGGTGGCTGGCCGCGGCGATTCTGTGCACCTCGGCGGGATGCATCGAAACGATCAGCGGCTCCGGCAGCGGCGGCGAGTCAACGCCCGCGCCGATCCAGCTCGACGCCGGCATGCTGACGCAGCGCGGAGCGATCACCTTCGTGAAGGGGTGGGACCTTGGTCGCCGAGTGGCGGCGGAGCGTGGCAAGCCGTGCCTCGTCTTCTTCACCGCCCACTGGTGTACTTATTGCCGGAAGATGGAGGGAACGACCTTCACCGACCCGGCGGTCGCCCAGCTGGCGACGCAATTTATTTGCGTGCTGGTTGATGCCGACGAGGAGCCGCAGCTTTGCCAGCGGCTGCAATTGGCCGGTTACCCGACGCTCGAGATCATTTCGCCGGCCGGATCGTCGCTAGGCCGCCTCACCGGCTGGCAGGAAGCCCCTGCCCTCGCCCACTCGCTGCAGGCGGCCCTCCAGCGGTACGCCCTACTCGAGCAGCCCCTCCGCCGGTAGCCACGCAAGTAGCCGCCGGTCAACGACCGGCCGGAGCGGCAAGAAAAAAGGTGGAATGCTGAATGGGGTAGTTTCAGATCCCACCATTCCTGATTCCCCATTCCACATTGCACATTCGACTACTTTCTTCGCTCCGGCGGCTCGTTGAGCCGCGGCTCCCTCTCTAGCCCCTTGCGGCTAAACGTTGGCGGCGCGATACTTTGCGTCGGCGGTTGGCGTTTAGGCGCTCTCCCGCTCATTGCCATCATAAGTTAGTGAAACTGGGGGAGTTCGAGTCATGCGACGGGCGAAGATCAGCATCATCGGGGCCGGAAACGTCGGCGCCACCACGGCTCACTGGTGTGCGGCGGCCGAACTGGGCGACATCGTCCTGGTCGATGTTCCGCAAACCGAGGATATGCCCAAGGGCAAGGCTCTCGACCTGATGCAGTCATCGCCGGTGATGATGTTCGATGCGAACGTCGTCGGCACCACCAGCTACGAAGCGACCAAAGACAGCGACGTCGTCGTCATCACCGCCGGCCTGCCGCGCAAGCCAGGCATGAGCCGCGACGATCTGCTTGGCACGAACGCCAAGATCATGACGGCGGTCTGCAACGAAATTAAGAAGACGAGCCCCAACGCCGTCGTCATCGTCGTGAGCAACCCGCTCGACGCGATGGTGCAGCGGGCGCTGCAGGTGACTGGCTTCCCGCCGTCGCGCGTCGTCGGCCAGGCTGGCGTCCTCGACACGGCTCGCTACCGCACGTTCCTGGCGATGGAACTCGGCGTTAGCGTGGAAGACGTCTCGGCCCTACTGATGGGCGGCCACGGCGACACGATGGTGCCGCTGCCAAGCTGCACGAGCGTCGGCGGCATCCCCGTCACGCAGCTCATCAAGCCAGAGCGTTTGAAGGAAATCATCGAGCGGACCGCCAAGGGTGGCGCTGAAATCGTCAGCCTGCTGAAGACCGGCAGCGCGTATTACGCTCCGGCCGCTGCGACGACGCAGATGGTCGAAGCAATCGTCCGCGACAAGAAGCGACTCATTCCTTGCGCCGCCTACTGCGACAAGGAATACGGCGTCGGCGGCTACTACGTCGGCGTGCCGGTGATCCTCGGCACCAATGGCGTCGAGAAGATTGTGGAGCTGAAGCTCGAAGAAACCGAGAAGGCGGCGTTCCAAAAGAGCGTCGACGCGGTGAAAGAGCTCGTCACGGTGATGGCGGGCTTGGTGTAGTCGCGCGGTTGCAACGACACGGTTGTCATTTCCGAGCGTAGCGAAGAATTTAGCGTCTTGAGCTGGCTCGCTAGATTCCTCGCTGCGCTCGGAATGATCTACCTTCCCGGCCAAAAATGGCCAGGATTCTCAGGTCGAATTTATCTGTCGAAGGATTCGACTTCGAATGGCGAATGGTCTGTTCGCACCACATCGGTGCGAGTAACTATTCGCGCGAGTCCGAATCAATCACGCTAGCACGCGTGGTTTGCCGTTGGCCGGATATTGGCGGAATTGACACGCGCCGCCCGGTCGTTTACAAACCCTGGTCGTGTGGCCGCGACGTTCACCAGAACGCCGCCGCGATACGGTCCCAGCCAGACCCCGACGACAGAGATTTATGAATCGCCTGCAAACTTCCAAGGCGTCGAGTTTTCAGCTTTCCTCTCCGTTCGAGACCCACCTCAATTTCAATCAGCCCAGCACGTCGACCAAGGTCGCCCCGCGGCGACGCGATCGTGCAGCAGCTCCCCACTACGCCTTGTTCGCCCCGCTCCACTACGAGCGCGGCTACGCTTACCCGCTGCTCATTTGGTTGCACGACGACGGCGGCAGCGAGCGCGAACTGCGTCAGTTGATGCCGCATGTGAGCGTGCGGAATTACGTCGCCGCTGCGGCTCGCGGCGTTGGCGCCGACACCGGTCGCCACGGCTACACCTGGGAGCATTGTGCGGATTCGACCTGCGAAGCCGCCGAACGCGTCTCTGAATGCATCGAAGCCGCGAAGCGTCGTTTCAATGTTCACTCGAATCGCGTCTTCATCGCCGGCCAGGGCAGCGGCGGCACGATGGCGCTGCGGTTGGCTCTCCGTTATCCGGAGCAATTCGCCGGCGTGATTTCGATCGGCGGCGCCATGCCCCGCAGCAACGCCCCGCTCAATCGCGTCAAGGAAGCCCGCGGCCTGCCAATCTTGCTTGCTAGCTGCCGCGACAGCGACGTTTATCCGCAAGCGGAAGTCGTGAGCGACTTGCGTCTGCTGCACTCGGCCGGTTTCTCGCTCGCGCTGCGGCAATACCCCGGCGACGACGAGCTGACCACCGCGATGCTGGCGGACATGGACCGCTGGATCATGGAGCGCATCTCCACCGCCGGCGCGAAAGTGTCGTAACCGCAGCCGTAGCCGCGGGGCAACGCCCCCGCCGGAGCGGTGTGCGTTTGAGCTACCAGCTCGCTTGCGGCGTTAGCAGTGGCGGCGTTTTCGGTGAATCGCTCCAGCGGTTCGCGTACTCGCGACAAAAAACTCGTTGAGCCGCGGCTACTAGCGCAGCACGAAGTTGCATTCCAGGGCCGCGTGATCGGAGAGCGAGCCCTGCTCCACCTTCGCATCCAGGAACGGTTCGACGCGAATCGCTGTCGGTTCCAGCGTGAGCCCGGTCGGTTGCGGCGGCGAGATGAACGCGTAGTCAATGCGGCGGCAATGCTCCTTCGCGAGCGCATCGTTCGTGCCGCCGGCGGTGTCGTGAAACGCCGGCCAAAGATCGACGAAGTACTGTTCGCCGAAGGCGAGCTTGCTCGTCAGCTGGCGGTACTCTGAATCGTCCGCTGCGGGCACGCCTGGAGCATCAGCGGCGACGTTCAGATCGCCGATCAAGATGGCTGGTCGCTCGGGATGCGCGTGTTTAGCGATGAAATCGGCGAGTTCTTTGATTTGCTCGCCGCGCGCCTTCGGCGAAATGCTTTCCAGATGCGTCAGAAAGCAATCAAGCTGAGCCGCCGGCTGCTCGCGCACCTGCAATTGGGCATGGATCGCCCCCTTCGCCGCAAATCCGTCAGCCTTCCAGCCGTTTGTCACGACGCGCGACGCATGGTGATAGGTAATGAAGTGCGGCTCGCCGACAATCGGATAGCGTGATAGCAGCATCAGCCCGCTGCCGATGAGGTGTCGGCCCCACGGCTTTGGCTGCTCGATCACATGAAAGGTGTTGCGCGAGTCGCGCTGAACGACCTCGACAATCTCCTTGCGGCGGCGCGATTCAAAAACTTCGCACAGTCCGATGAGGTCGTATCGATAAAGCTTCGCGGCGATCGCGGCGGTGCGATAGTCGTCCTGCCCGCGGTGGCCAGCCACCTTCTGGGCAATCGTCGGCAGCAGGTGCGTGTTGTAGAAGAGGAGCCGAATCGATGCGGCGGCGTTGGCAGGCGGCAGCAGTTCTTGGGCGAACGCCCGTGCGCATGGCAGGGCGCCCGCAGCCGCTAGCGACGCCAGCAGCGCTTCGCGGCGGTTGATGGTGATGCGCATCGACGACCTCCTCTCCACCGGCCCCTCAAATGTCGATCGGCCAGTCTCGCCGCACGCCGTGAGCGGAAATCGTTGCTAGCGGAACGTCGGTTGACAGCGATTCGACGATTTCTGTACAAGCCCTCGGCATTTTGTTCAAGTTTCGGCTAAGAACCGTCGCATGCTGCGCGCTGCGTCGGATTCTCGCCATTGTCGCGAGCCTGGCATGGAAGCCCCGCACGGACACGCCGCAACGCCGCCGCCGGCCGATGAGCACGCCTCGTCGGAAGGCCGGCTCACGCGCATGCTCCACTGGGCGACCGGTTCAAAGCTGCGGAAGGCGATCGCCGCGCTCACGATTTTCACGCTGCTCGGCGGCTCCGTCGCGGCGTTTAGCCTCTTCGAACAATGGGCCGAGGAAGTCGTCGAGCGCGACTATGTGCAACTCGCGCTCAAGTCGCTCGACGAGGGTAAGTACGCCGACGCAAAATCGATGATCGGCCAAATGCAACAGCAGCCAGCCAGTCCGCGGCAACTTGCATCCGCTCTCTACGTGCTCGGCGTCGTGAAAGCGAACGAAGCGGATCAAGAAGCGGCCGCAAGCCGCCGCCGAGCCATGCATGAGATCGCCGCACGATACCTAAAGAAAGCTCTCAAACTCGATCTCGACGAAACTCGGCATGGGCAAGCGAATTTCTTGCTCGGCCGTAGCCTCGTGCGCAGTGGCCAGACGAAAGACGCTATTCGCGTGCTCGAAGAGTCGCTCCTCGACTCGAAGCAGCCGACGGCCGAGATCCACGCGCTGTTGGTCACCGCGCACCTCGATGGGAAAGAGCCCGATTTCAAGTCTGCACTGCGTCACAACGAGGAAGTGCTCGCAGACCAGCAACTGACCGACGAAAAGCGACAGCGAGCGACGCTCATTAGCGCAGAGGCAATGCTCAGGCTGGGGCGACGTACCGCGGCGCGTGAGCTGTTGCAGCAGTTGAAGGCGACTGGCGTGGAAGAGGCGAATCGCGTGTTGATGCTCGCGCGCATCGACTTGGATGACGCCGAAGAGCTGCCAGTTGATTCGCGAGAGCGGACCGACTTGCTGCAGCGTGCGCAAATTCAGTTGCAACAGGTGGCGCAACTCGACACGAGCCACGACTTGCCGACGCGACAGGCGGCTCTGTGGATTGCCCGTTACTTTGAGTTGAGCAACGACCACGACGCGGCGGCGGCCGAGTACGCGAAAGTCGCCAAGGTTTACCCTGGTACGGCGGCCGGCCTGACTGCGGCGCTCGCTGCGGCCGACTATCATCGCCGCAACGGCCGCTTGGAAAAGGCGCTCGTCGACTACAAGCTGGTGCTACACGCGATCGACGCCCAAGAGGGGTACGACGATTCGCTGCTGCCAGTTGAAGACCTTCGCGATCGGATGAAGGAAGCGTTCGATCAGTGCATCGAGCAGCGTCTCTATCCGGAGGCGCTAACGCTCGTCGACTTGTTTCACACTGTGTTCGGCGAAACGTTGACGACCGAGATGCGAGCCCGCACGCACGATCAATGGGGCCAGCGTCAGCTTGAGCAAGCGACGGTCGATCCGCTCGGGACGGAAACGCTTCGACTAGAAGGGCGCAAGCAACTCCGCGAGGCTGGCCGAGCGTACGAAGCGTTGGCCCGATTGCGGTTTGCCTCGCGGCAATTCGTCGACGACTTGTGGAACGCGGCTGAAAGTTACTTCAACGGCCAAAGCTATACGAATGCAGCACGGGTCTACGCGGAGTACCTGCATCACGAGTCGCGGCGTCGCAACCCGCTGGCGCTGCTGCGGCTTGGGCAGTCGGAACTAGCGGCGCGGAAGTTCGACTTGGCGGTCGAGGCGCTTAGCGAATGCGTCGAGATGTACCCGCTCGATCCGGTTGCCTACCAGGCTCGCCTGGAAGCGGCGCGGGCTTACGAGAAGCTCGAGAAGCCCGCCGAAGCCGAAAAAATGCTAGTGACCAACCTCGTGGAGGACGTCCTCACGCCCGCGAGCCCCGAGTGGCGCGATTCGCTCTTCGAATTGGGCACGCTGCTCTACCAGCAAAAGCGGTATGACGAATCGATCAAGCGACTCGACGAAGCGGTGAAGCGGTATCCCGAAGCGAAGGAGACGCTACTCGCTCGCTACACGATCGGCCGCGCGTACCATGCTGCGGCGGAAGAGCCGGCGAAGCGTCTTGCAGAATCGAAAACCGAAAACGAGCGTCTGAACGCCCGGACGCAGATGACCGAGCTGCTAATCAAAGCGCACGAGAACTACCTCAACGTGCAGCGAACGCTGACCCTTGGCGGCGGCGATGCCAGCGACCCGATGCAGCAGACGCTGCTGCGGAACTGCTACATGCTGCAAGGTTCCGTGTTGTTCGAACTGCGGCGGTTCGAAGAGGCGCTGAAGGCGTACGGTAACGTGATTACCTCATACCAAAGCGATCCGATCGCGATGGAAAGCTTCCTCCAAGCGGCGGCTTGCTGGCGGCGGCTTGATCAACCGGTGAAAGCGCGGGTGACGCTCGATCAGGCGAAGCTCGTGTTGAAAGAAATGCCGCCGACGACCGACTTCCGCACGGCAACCAATTTTACGCGAACTCAGTGGGAATATTTGTTGAACCAGATGAGTCTTTGGTAGCGACAGGTAAGCCGACCAACATTCAACGTATCGTTATGCAAACCACTTCCACCAAACTGCTGGCCGACTTGGTCTCCAAGCGGCACAAATGCTTAACGCAACTGCGCGAGCTGGGGACGCGGCAGATGCAAATGATCGCCGCTGGCGAGATGGCCGACCTGCTGCGACTGGTGGCGGCCAAACAGCAGCTGATCGTCGCCCTGCAAGCGATCGAGCAGCAGTTGCAGCCGTTCCACGCGGAAGCGCCGGAAAGTCGCCAGTGGGAATCAAACGAGGCCCGCGCCCGTTGTGCCGCCGACGCCGAGGCGTGCCGCATACTGATTCAAGAAGTGATGGCGATGGAACAAGCCGGCGAGCAGCAAATGGTCGAACGCCGCGACCTCGTGGCGGCGCAGTTACGAACCGCCGCTACCGGAACGCGCGTCCGCGACGCCTACCAAGCCCAGTCACGCTAAGCAAACGATGCCCAGGTAGCCGCCGGTCAACGACCGGCCGGAGCCGCTCAAAAAAACCGAAGCCCAACGATGACAAACCTAAAACTCCACATCGAAGACGACGACCCGGACGACGCCGCTCACAACGATTTGCCGCGCAATGATGCCGCGGAAATCGCCGACGAGCCAAGTCTCGCCGTGATCCTCGAAGCGTGGAACGACGCCACGTTGCGGTTGCAGCAAACCCACGAAACGCTACAAGGCGAAGTGGCGCGGCTCACCGACGAGTTGGCGAAGAAAGATCAAGAGCTCGCCCGCCAGACGCGGCTGGCCGACTTGGGCCGGATGGCGTCGCACGTTGCTCACGAGGTGCGCAACAGCTTGGTGCCGGTCAATTTGTATATGAGTCTGCTGAGAAGAAGGTTGTCGGACGATTCTGGCAGCCTCGACGTGTTGGCCAAAGTGGAGGCAGGGTTTACGGCCCTGGATTCAACCGTGAACGATCTCCTCAGTTTTACCGCTCATCGCGAACCGCAGTGGCGGTCCTTCATCCTGCAAGATTTGGTTGAGGAAGTGCTCGACTCCCTGGCGCCGCAGCTCGATGCGCAGCGGATTGAAACCTCGGTCGACGTGCCGCCGAACACCTTGGTCACGGCCGATCGCGAGATGATGCGGCGGGCGATCCTCAATCTGGTGCTTAACTCCGTCGACGCGATGCCCCGCGGCGGCGAACTGGTCGTCACTTCGTACTTCCGTCGCGGCGGCTTGGAACTCGAAATTGCCGACAGCGGGCCAGGGCTCCCCGAAGACAATCAGGGGAAAATTTTCGACCCGTTCTTCACGACCAAGGCGACCGGAACCGGCCTGGGGCTTTCGATCGTTAACCGCATCGTTGAAGCCCACGGCGGCCGCGTCACGGCGATGAACTGCCCCGAAGGGGGCGCCGCGTTCACGATCGAACTACCGCCGCGTCGCGCGATGGGGATGGCCGCCTAGCATGCGAACGAAGCCAGATTCATCGGCGAAGGGCGAACCGGAGTCGCGCGGGCGGGTGTTGGTCGTTGACGACCACGCCGCTGTGCGGGAATCGGTGATCGACGTGCTGCGCCAAGCCGGCTACGAGGTGAGCGGACTGGCAAGCGCCGTCGAAGCGCTGCCGCTGCTGGAGCGAGCGGCGTTTGACGTCGTCGTCACCGACCTGCAAATGCCGGCGATGGATGGGCTCGAATTTATTCGGCAAATGTCGCTGCGGCGGCTGCCAACGCAAGTGATCATGATCACCGCCCACGCGACGATCGCGTCGGCGGTCGAAGCGATGCGGTTCGGTGCGTTCGACTATCTGGAAAAGCCATTCGACGTCACCCGCTTGGAAGAGTTGGTCGCGCGGGCCATGGATCGCCGTCGACTCTGCGGCGACGATATTTCGGCAGAGCCGGCAAATGATATGACGCTCGCGGTCCCGACGAGAGTCGCGACGCCGCGTGCAGCGGGCGGCGACTCGCTCGAAGCGATGGGCATGATCGGCGACAGCCCCGCGATGCGGCTGCTGCGGGAGCGGATCCGCCAGGTCGGCCCGACCGACGAAACAGTCCTCATCTGCGGTGAGAGCGGCACCGGCAAGGAATTGGTAGCCCGCGCGGTCCACTCCGTCAGCCGTCGTGCTGCGGGGCCGCTCGTGAGCTTGAATTGCCCCAGCTTGTCTCCGCAACTCGCGGAGAGCGAACTCTTCGGCCACCGTCGCGGCGCGTTTACCGGGGCCGACGTCGACCGCGTCGGCCGGTTCGAACTCGCCAAAGGGGGCGCGATCCTCCTCGACGAAATCACCGAAATCGACATGCCGCTGCAGGCGAAGCTCCTCCGCGTCTTGCAGGAGCGGACGTTCGAACTCGTTGGCGCCAGCGAAACGCGGCAAGCCGATGTGCGGGTGATCGCCAGCACGAATCGCGACCTAATGGCGGAGATCGCCGGCGGCCGCTTCCGCGAAGACCTTTACTATCGCCTCGCGGTGGTGCCGCTTGAGCTGCCGCCACTGCGGAGTCGCGGCGACGACGTGCAACTGCTGGCCGATCATTTCCTTGATCGCGCTGCGAAGCGGCTCGGCCGCCCGCGGTTGGAACTGACGGAAGATTGCCGCAACTTGCTGGCCGCGTACCACTGGCCCGGCAACGTGCGGGAGCTGGAGAACATCATCACGCGGGCCTGCGTGTTAAGCGGCGGGGTGCCAATCGCGGCGTGCGATATTCGCCCCTGGCTGCAGCAGCCCGAAGGCATTCGGCATCATGCTGTGGCGAGCGGCGCCTCGGCGACTACATCCTCGTCGTTTCCTGAACCCGCGCCAGCAGCAGGAAATCTCGACGACATGGAGCGGGCGATGATCGTCGCCACTCTCCAGCGATTCGGCGGCAATCGGGGCCAAACGGCCGCCGCCCTCGGCATCGGCGTCCGCACGCTGAGCGGTAAACTCCGCTCGTACGGTTTCGCCCCGCGGACGCGCGAATTTGGCGAAACCGGGGGACTGGCGAGCCATCGGCAGTTTCCGCCGATCGGTTCGGCCAATATTGCCGTTGATCAATCTCTCAAGACTGCGTAATCAGTCTCTCGCGAAAGCGTGCGCACCGACGTTTCGGTCGAGCACGGCGTTTTCATGCGATCAGAGTCGACTGCGCGAGCAGCGATGAGGTTGCGGCAATCGCCCAGCTTGCCAACGGCACGTCGCTTGCCCTGGTCGGCAACAGCGCACGGATTCGCGCTAACGGAAAGGTTGATCCGCCATGATGTCTTCGATGTTCGACGCGTCGACGTTGCCCCTGCTCGAGCAGGTCGTCAACTTCACCGAAGCGCGGCACGGCGTCTTGGCGGGCAACATTGCCAACCTCGATACCCCCGGCTACCGGACGCGAGATCTGTCATCGGAGGCGTTTCAAGGTCGTTTGCAAGAAGCGATTGACGAGCGGAGACGGCCCGCGGCGCCAGCGCCGTATCCGTACACTCCGGCGTCGCCGCCGGTTATGTCTACCTCTTCGGCAAACTCCCCCACGCGACATGAGCGTGAAATGTCAGCAATCAGCGACGACTTCCACGGCATGCTGCGACACGACGACAACAACTCGAGCATGGAAGAGCAGATCAGCGAGATCACGAAAAACCAACAAGTCCACAACATGGCGCTCAGCTTGATGAACGCCCAATTCCGGTTGTTGAGATCGGCCATTACCGAACGAGCGTAGGCGGAGCAGTAATCGGTGACTGGTGATCGGTGATCGGGAAAAAATCACCGCATCAGTATTCCCGATCACGGATCACAGATCCCCGATCACCAAACGTTACTTAGCGACACTTTCCGAGGAGTCCTCCCATGTTTCCAATCTTCGACGTGAGCACGAGCGGGTTGGTGGCGCAGCGGACGCGGCTGAATGCCATCTCCTCGAACATTGCAAACATTTCGACGACGCGCAACGAAGCAGGGCAACCTGAGGCCTACACGCCTCGCTACGTCACCTTCCAGGCGGACGCAGACCTTCGCACGAACGGCGGCGGCATGGGGGTGAAGGTCGGCTCGGTCGAGTACTCGAACGAAGCGCCGCTGATGAAGTACGAACCAGGCCACCCCGATGCGAACGCCGACGGCTACGTTGCTTACCCGAACGTCGACATGACCACCGAGTTCGTCGACGCCCTCGAAGCGACCCGCGCCTACGAAGCCAACATCGGCGTGCTCGAAATCACCAAAGACCTGACCAACCGTTCGCTGCAAATTGTGGCCTAAAGCGATTTAAGAAAACCTGAAGCGAAGCCTGCCTTCAGCGAGTAAGTCCCATGACAAGCATCCAAAGCACCACGCAATCGTTCACGCCGCTGCTGTCGCCGTCGATGAATTCGCCGACCGCAGGCGAGGCCAACGGGTCGTTTAAGTCGGCGCTGCTGAAGTCGATCGACGACGTCAACTCGATGCAGATGGATGCTGATAAGGCGGTCGAGACGCTGATGACCGGCGGCGACGCCGATCCGGCCGCGGTGCTCACGGCGGTGCAAAAGGCCGACCTCGCGTTCCGCATGATGATGCAAATGCGGAACAAGATGATGCAGGTTTACCAAGAAGTGAAAGACATTCGGATTTAGCGCACATGACTACTGTCACTCTGAGGTACTCCGAGGAGTCCGGCACGCCATCCGGACTTCTCGGAATACCTCGAAGTGACTGAATACCGTCGCAGGACGCGCCGGCAAGTCGCTTGAGGACCAGGGATGGGATTTCTAAACCAAACTTTCGCCCAGATCCGCGAACTCTTCGCGTCGATGACCCCCGCGGCGCGGGTCACCTCGGCGTTGTTGCTGGGCGTGATCATCTGCAGCCTGGGGTACCTCTTTCAGGGCTACCAGAACGCGTCCGAGGAGCCGTTGTTCGGTGGCGCTCTGCTGCAGCCGCACGAAACGCAACGCATCGAAACCGCCCTCGGCCAGGCCGGTCTCGAAATGCTACCGCTCGTGCAAGGTCGCGTGATGGTTCCACGCGGCAAGAAGGCGGTGTACCTCGCGGCCATCGCCAATGCCGGCGCCCTGCCCGCCAACTTCCACATGCTGCTGGAAGATTCGCTCGAAACCGGCATCTTCGAAAGCGGCAAGATGCGTGATCAACGCTGGAAGGCGGCTCGTGAACGGCAGCTCTCGATGATGATCAGCGAGATGGAAGGTGTCGAAGACGCTAAGGTGCTCTACGACATCCGCGAACCGCGGGCCTTCGGCAAGGAAGAAATCACCGCCACGGTTAGCGTGATGCCTTCGCCCGGCGCGGTTTTAGATCCGCAAAGGATGCGGCTGATTCGCGAAGCGGTCGCCCGTTCGATTGCGGGACTCACCTCCGACAAGGTGATGGTCGTCGATCGCAGCAACGGCGGCCAGTTCGGCGGCAACGGCGGCGAAGTGATTGCCGACGCTTACGACGACCCTTATTTCCGCACGAAGACCCTCTACGAACAGCAGACTCGGGCGCGGATCGAGCAACTCCTCAGCAACATTCGCCCCAACGTCCAAGTGCAGGTGACCGCGGAGCTAGACGACACGCTCAGCGCCGAATCGCGCAGCATTCGCCCCGACGGCGAACTCGCCCCGATTCGCGAAAGCAAAGACACCGAAGAAAGCGTCAATCGCCAAACGGAAGATCGTGGCGCCGTCGGCCTGCGGGCCCAAGGTCCGGGCCGCACGAACGTCGACGCCGCCGTCGCCCGCAACGAAAACACGCAAACCAGCGAACGGACGCAAACCGACAACTTCGTGCCGCATGTTGAAGAAGTCCGCAAGCAAAGCGGGCTCTTACCGAAGCACGTCCGCGCGGCCATCGCCGTGCCGAGCGAATACCTGATCCGCGTCTGGCGGGAAACGACGCCCGATGCGAAGCCGGAAGATCGCCCCGACACCGCGATGCTGCAGAACATCGAAGATCAGGTGAAGACGAAGATCAAGGCGGCGGTCGGGCAGCTGTTCCCCAAAGAAATCGCCGAAGATCAACTCTCGAAGGTGGAAGTCACGATCTTCCAATCGCTCACCCCGGCGCCGACCCCTGAGCCGTCGGTCGCCAGCGAGAGCGTTGTCTGGGCCCAGCAAAACACCAGTTCGCTGATCATCGCCGGCATGGCGGTGATGAGCCTGTTGATGCTCCGTTCGATGATCAAGTCGATCCCCACGAACGACAAGGGCGTCGACTTCTCGCTTCCCGACATCCTTCCGAAGAAGAACGAAGCGGCGAAGGCGAGCGGCAAGGGAGGCGAGACGGAAGCGGGTCGTCCGAAGCTACGACTGAAGCGCGGCCCGTCGCTGAAGGAAGATCTTTCGGAGCTCGTGAAGGAAGATCCCGATGGCGCCGCGGCGATCCTGCGGACGTGGATTGGAAACGCTGGTTGATTTTGGTCTCGCTCGCGCAGCGGCTTCCAGCTGCTCAACGTAACGCCGCATGAACGCTATGAACTACGACCAAAACGAACGAATCCGCCGCGCCGCGATCCTGGTCGCCAGCATCGACGAGTCATTGGCCGAGCAGATGCTCGACAGCCTACCGTCGTCGGAAGCGACGAAGATTCTGGCCGAGTACGATCGCCTGGGCGAAATCGATCCTGAAGAGCAGCGGGACGTGTTAGCCGAGTTCCGTCGCGCCGGTCGGCGTGAAGCCGAAGCGAGCAGCGGCGTGGAATTCACTTACTCCGCGCCGCAAACGGCGATGAACGTCGAACCCGCGGCGCCTGCCGCGCAACTGCCGACGCCGGCTGAAGAAGCGGCCGCAGCGGCGGAGGCATCGCTAGTCGCCGAATTGCTCAACGCCGAGCATCCACAAACCATCGCCGTCGCCCTGTCGCGAATGGCACACGACCGCGCCGCCGCCGTCTTCGCACAATTGCTGCCGGCGCTGCAAGGCGAGGTCTTCGAACGCCTCGCCAATTTGCAGGTTACTGACGAGTCGGCTGTTACCGAGCTCGAATCAGAACTGCAGCAACGGATCGAACTGCAAAGGCAACGCCGCGACCGAGCAGCCGCCGGCGCCGAGATGGCCCGCCGCATCGTCGCGAAGACGGCGCCGGGGCAGCGTGATTCGCTGCTCGCGAGAATCTCGCCGAGCAATTCGACGCTAAATATCGCAGGTCACACGACGCCAGCCGCGAACGGTGCGACGCCCGTGCTGAGCGATCAACAGACGCGTGAACTCGAACTCGCGATTCAGCAAGCTCGTGAGCTGGTCGCCGCGCAAGACGAAATGCTCGACGACGAAGGCGGCTTCGAAGCTTGGACCGACGGCCCCGAGTACGGCGAAGAAGCTGAAGTCGCGTTCGACCCCGCGCTTCTCGAAGATCGCTCCCGCGACTTGGAGCGCCTGAACGACGCAGCCTTGCTGCGGGCCTTGCAAGCTGCCGACGAACGGACCGTACAACTGGCTCTCGCTTGCTCCAGCGAAAAGTTCCTCCGCCGCGTTGCGGCCAAGTTGCCGCGAGCCGCGGCCGCTCGGCTACGGATGGCCGTCCGCTCGATTGGCCCCACGCGATTGATCGAACTGCGGGCCGCTCAACACGAATTGCTTCACCTCGCCGCGCAAACGGCTCACAAGGTCGCAGCTTAAGCGAGTAACGGAATCGAATGGCCACGATCATCAAAACACATGGCGGTCAGAACGCGTCGGGCCCGACGCTGCGCAGTGCTGCGTACGATCTGACTGATATGACGGCGCAGGCCGACCAGTACCTCGCGCAAATCCGCACCGAGGCGGTGAAGATCGTCGAGCAAGCTCGCCAAGAAGCGGCCGCCGTTAAGCAACAAGCCGAAGCCGCCGGCAAGCAAGCGGCGGAAGCGGCGATCGAACGGATCCTCGACGAAAAGGTCGCCCAGCAAATGCGGTCGCTCACCCCTGCCCTGCAGGCCGCGGCGAAGCAGGTCGAAGACGCCAAGCAAGAGTGGCTGCGGCACTGGGAACGAACGGCGATCGAACTCGCCGCCGCGATGGCCGAGCGGATCATCCGCGGCGAATTGTCGCGCCGGCCAGAGATCACGCTGGAGTGGGTTCGCGAGTCGTTGCAACTCGCCGCCGGCACGGGCGACATGTCGATTCAGCTCTCGCCCGCCGACCAATCGACACTCAAGAAACAAGTCCAGCAGATTGCGGCTGTGTTCGCGCCGCTTGCCAACGTCACTGTCACGGCCAGTCCCGCGATCGCTCCCGGCGGTTGCCGACTCGTGACCGAGTTCGGCGTCATCGATCAGCAAATCGAAACGCAGCTCGCCCGCATCAAGGAAGAACTCGCGTAGTTCGCACCTCGCAACATTCACGCAGGATTTCATGTCGACGTACGCCCCCCAACTTGAACAAGCGATGACCGCCGGGATCACCGGCAGCGTCGTGCAGACGACCGGCCTCACGGTCGCCGTCGCCGGCATGCCCGCGCCGGTCGGAGCAGTGGTCGGCATTGCCCGCCAAGGGGGCGGCGAAGTCGAAGCCGAAGTGATCGGCTTCCGCGATCATCGCACGCTGGTGATGCCGCTCGCCGATCTCGACGGCGTTCGCCGCGGCAGTCCAGTCCGGCTCATCCGCACGGCGCGGATGCTCAAAGTTGGTCCCGCGCTGCTCGGCCGCGTCGTCGACGCGCGTGGCCGCTGCATCGACAACCGCCCGCAGCCGATGGTTCGCGACCGCTTCCGCATCCAAAACGACGGCGTCACCGCCACCGAGCGCCCCCGCATCGACCTACCGCTTGGCACCGGCGTCCGCTGCATCGACAGCATGCTAATGTGCGGCCGCGGGCAACGCTTGGGCATCTTCGCCGGTTCAGGCGTCGGCAAAAGCGTCGTCATGGGAATGATGGCCCGCTATACCGAGGCCGACGTCACCGTGATCGCCCTCATCGGCGAGCGCGGCCGCGAAGTCAACGAATTCATTCACCGCGAACTCGGCCCAACCGGTCTCGCTCGCAGCGTCGTCGTCGTCGCGACGAGTAACGAGCCGGCCCTGTTGCGGGTGCAAGCCGCCTACACCGCGACGACCATCGCCGAATACTTCCGTGACGCCGGCAAGAACGTGCTGCTCGTCATGGATTCACTGACCCGCTTCGCCCTCGCGCAACGCGAGATCGGCCTCGCGGCCGGCGAACCGCCGACGACCCGCGGCTTTCCGCCATCGACGTTCGCGCTGCTGCCGCGACTCGTGGAACGCGCCGGCCGCACCGAGAAAGGGAGCATCACCGCTTTCTACTCGGTGCTCGTCGAGGGCGATGACGAAAACGAGCCGATTGCCGACTGCGTCCGCGGGCTGCTCGACGGCCACGTCTGGCTGTCGCGTCGCATCGCCGAGAAGGGTCACTATCCGGCGATCGACGTCCTCCGCAGCATCAGCCGGTTGGCCAACGAACTTTCGACGCCCGACGAGAAAAAGGCGCGGCAAATCATCCGCGAACTCTTGGCGGCCTACTCCGAGAACGAGGATCTGATCACGATCGGCGCCTACCGCAAGGGCGCCAACAAGACGCTCGACGCCGCGGTCGAGATGCGCGAGGAGATCCATCGCCTCCTGAAGCAGCAAGTGGAAGAGAAAGTCGAGATCGCCCAGGTGCGGCAAGACTTGATCGCGCTCGCCGCGAAGTGCCTCGCCCGCATGAACGCCCCGACGCCTGCGATGGGCATGCAACAGCAAATGCCGCCGATGCAACCGCCGCGACAGCAAGGGCCGGTCATTAAAAAGTGAGTGAGTGTTTAGGTGAGTAAGTGAGTAAGTAGAAAGAGCAACCACGCCGTTAGCCCCTTCCTAGTAGGGAGGGGAGCAGTGCGACAAGCATGGCCAGATTCAAGTTCCGACTCAAGACGCTTCGCCGCCTCCGCGAGATTCATCGCGACGAGCAGCGCGGGCGTCTCGCGACCGCTTTCGAGGCTGAACGAATCCTGCAGCAGCAGCGTGACGAACTCGCGGCCGAGGCGGCCCACCATTTGGAGAGCCAACGCAACGCGATGCGTGAAGGCGCGGTCGACGTCACCTGGCTCCTCACGACGCAGCGCTATCAGCTGGCGCTCGAAGCGCAGTCCAAAGTCCTGGCAGAGCAAGCGGCCAAGCTAGCGGAAGAAGTCGAACGACGCCGCGTCGCGCTCGTCGAAGCCGACCGCGAAGTCCGCGTGCTCGACAAGCTCGAAGAACGCCAACGAGCCAATCACCGCGCCGCGGCGAGCCTGGCCGAAACAAAACAACTCGACGAAGTGGCGTCGGTCCGTTGGGAGGCGAATGACTGATGGGAGCTCTCATTCGCATCCTGTTCCCGCTAATCGGCTACTTCTGCGTTGCCACCGTCATCTCGGGGGCGATCGCCTACGGCTATCTGCTGAAAAGCGGAAAACTAGACGACGAGAAGATCTTCCGGATCACTGCGATACTCCAAGACGTCGATCTCGAAGAGATCGAGAAGGAAAGCGAAGTCGCGCAAGAGCCCGGGACGCCGCCGGAAGAGCCGTCGTACGAACAGCAGCGCAAACAGTATCAAACGATCTCGCTGCAGTTCGACGTGAAAGAGAAGCAACTGTCGGACTCGCTCGTCGATTTTGACTATCAATTGAAGCGACTCAATGCGGCAACGGAGCAGTTCTCGCGACTACGTGCGGAAGTGGAAGAGTATCTCGTCCAGCAGGGCAATTTACTGCTCAGCGAAGAGATGCAAAAAGTGCGAAAACAACTGGAATCACTCATCCCGAAGAAGCAAGCGAAGCCGATCTTAATCAAGTACATCCAAGACGAGCGCGTCGACGACGTGATCATGCTGCTGGGAAGTATGAAGCCGCGAGACCAGGAAGCGATCTTGCGGACGTTCGACTCGGAAGAAGACCTGGAGATGCTGTACCGGATTCAGCGGAAGATGCTCGCTGGCGAACCGGCCAAGCCGTTCATTGATGCCCAGTTGCAGGCGCTTGAGCAGTTGAAGGCTCAACAAAACTAGCCAGACGCGGACGCGGGAGACGCACGGATGCCATTTTCGCCAATCGACGCCATCATGCCGAAAGCCGCGCCCAAGCGCGGTGCCGATGCGGCGCCTCGCACCGAAAACGGCAGCGCTTTCCAGCCGGCGCTCGAGCATGCGTACAAAGACAAGGCAGAAGCGCCTCAAAAGCCGGCAACCCCGGCGCCGGCGGAGCGGAAGCCTGCTGAGAAGTCGCCGACAACGGGCGAGAAACGAGATTCCAAACAACCGGCTGATCACGCCGCCGCTAGCAGCCAACCGACCAGCGACGCCACCGAGGCCGCCGAGGTCGCCGTCGAAGAAACGACCGACGGCGAGGATGCGGCCGATATTTCCGCCGAGGCCGCCGCTGCGATGCTCGCGCTGCAAGAGGCGCCCGCCGCTGAAACGGTAACCGCGCCGATTACCGTCGAAGGCGAAAAAGTCGAACAAGTCGTCGCGGTCGCAGCTCCCCCGGCGCCAGCGACGGAAGAGACTGGCGACTCCGCAGGTGGGGAAGGCGACGCCGAGGCTGGCGAGCAAGCCGCCTCAGCCGAGATCGATTTCGCGAACCTCGACAGCACGCAGACGGAACCGTCTCAACAGGAAGCTTCCACTGCCCCAGTCATCGCGACTGCGGAAGTAAGACCTGCTGGCGTGGAGAACGCTGAACAGCCGGTCGCCCCAGTCGACGAAGCTACAGCACCCGTCACGACCACGGAACAGGCAGGCGGCGAGAAGCTTGCTGCTGTGGAACAAGCCGAGTCGCCGCAGGAAGATCGTTCCGACGACGACGCTTCCGAAGAAGAGGCCGAGTCGACCGACCAGAGCGTCGCTGCGGAGGCGAAGGTCGAGGCGGTCGCCGAGGAGACGGCAGCGGCAGCGAACGCCGGCGCCAATGCCGCCAGTGACAGCGAGGCAGCCGCGAATGACGCGGCAAACGCCCCTGCCCCGACGCCCGACGTCGCGGCGGCTGGCGCCGACTCAGCGTCGCGGACCACCAAGGCGATCGATCGCTTGCTGGGCAGCCGATCGCTCAAGGCGGCCAACGAGTCGAACGATTCCAACAGCATGCCGACCGTCGACCGCGCTCGCTTCGTGCAGCGGGTCGAAGGGGCCATGAAAGCCGCGCACCAGCGCGACGGCAAGATTCAGGTGCGGCTCAGCCCGCCAGAACTCGGGTCGGTGAAAATCGAACTCGCCATGCAGAATGGCGTGCTGTCAGCGAAGCTTGAGGCCGAAACGCCGGCCGCTCGAAACATCTTGCTCGACAGCCTGCCTGCGCTCCGCGACCGCCTGGCGCAGCAAGACATCCGCATCGAGAAGTTCGACGTCGACGTCCGCCAAGAAGGCGGCAACGCCGGCAGCAACCAGACCGACGATCGGACCGCTGATCAGTCGGGCGAAAGGCAGCAAAATCGCCCCCGCTCCGTCGACGCCAATCGCACGTCGGCCGCGCCCGTCGCGGCCCGCGCGTCGTCGACGGCAAGCTCAAAGGCCGCCGGGCTGGACGTTCGCGTCTAAAGAATCCCTTATACCGCACATCTAACTACGAGTCGTCCCATGTCATCAATCCCCAGCACCGGCAGCGTCGGCAACAACGCGAAGAATGCGCAGGTCGGAAATGCTTACAACGACCTCGACATGTCGGACTTCATGAACATGATGATCGCGGAGTTGCAGAACCAAGATCCGATGAATCCGATGGATAACTCGGAGCTGATTTCTCAGATCAGCCAGATGCGTTCCGTCGCTGCGACCGACAAAATGACCACGACGCTCGACTCCGTGCTCTTGGGACAGAATATCTCTAGCGCAACGAGCTTGATCGGCGCCGAGATTGACGCGCTCTCCGACGACCTGCAGCGCGTCACCGGCGTTGTGGAGCGCGTCAGCGTCGCCGACGGGCAGCCCAAGCTGCATCTCGATCTCAATCCGAAAGCGAAGGTCACCGACGCAGAAGGCGGCGTCGAGGCCGGCGAATACGAGTATCGCGTCGTGTGGCAGGAAAATGGAAGCACCTTCGCCGTCGATCCGCTCGCCGCTGCCGCCGGCAAAAAGTTGAAGGTCGAGGAAGACCAAAGCTCGGTATTGCTGAGCAACCTCCCTGAGACCACGACGACGAAGCAAATTTTCCGCCGCGAGGTGGGAGCCAAAGACTTCAACTTGGTTGGTCAGCTGACCGACCCCAAGGTGTCGACGTTCGTCGATTCGTTGGCGACCGACGATTTGTCCAATCTCGTCCTCTCGGGGACGCCACAGATGATGGAACCGAAGCGCAGTTTCACCGTCAGCTTGAAGAACGTCGGCGAGATTCGTCCGCCAAGTTAGTAGCAACCCAACCATCGAATTTCCATCGCCGACGCGTCATCCCATCGCCTGCGAGCGACCGACGCCAACCGCGACTCAGTCTGCATATCGGGACGCACGTCCACATTAGGGGAGAGTGAATCATGGGTCTTCAATCAGCACTCGCGACCGCATTGACCGGCATGACGGCCGCCGAAACGACGATCGACGTCGCCGGCAACAACGTTGCCAACGCGAACACGGTCGGCTTCAAGGAATCGTCGGTCAATTTCGCGACGCAGTTCTTGCAGACGCAAAGCATCGGTTCCGCCCCGACGACCAGCCGCGGCGGTACAAATCCTCGCCAGATCGGCCTCGGCGCCAAGGTGGCGGAAATCACCCCCGATTTCACCTCGGGGACGATCGAGATCAGCTCGAACCCGCTCGACCTAGCCATTCAGGGCGATGGTTTCTTCATCGTGCAAGGTTCGCAGGGCGAGCAACTCTACACCCGCAACGGCCAGTTCAAAACGAACGGCAAAAACGAGATCGTCACGCTCACGGGCCACCGCGTCCTCGGCTACAGCGTCGACGCGAACTTCACGATTCAACCCACGGGCCTTTCGCCCATTCAAATTCCACTCGGCGCCGCGGCGGTCGCTCAAGCGACGGAAAACGTCACGCTCAAGGGCGCCCTCAATCCGAATAGCACCGTTGGCACGATTCCCGAGGTGATTCAGTCGGGCATCTTGAGCGACGGCTCGCGCGAACATCCGACCGGCGTTCCCGAAGCGCTCTCGCTCGCTCGGCCTAGCGACGCACTCGTGTTCGGGTCGACTCCAGGCGCCAACATCCCGGCCGGTACTTACCAATATCGCATTGCCTACGTCGATAGTTCCGGCAACGAAGGTCCGGCATCGAATCTCGCCGACATCGGGTTAATCGGCGCCGTCGGCTCGATCGACCTGAGCGCGATTGCTCAGCCTTCCAACCCCGACTTCACCCAGATTCGCATCTATCGCAACAATCCAGCGACGAACAACGAATACCGCTTGGTCACCCAGTTCGCCTCAAATCCCGGCGGCCCGGCGGCATCCTATAGCGACAATATGACGCCGGTCGCCAATGCGTCGGCGGCGCTGCTGCAGGACGACGTCCTTGGCAACAATAGTTACAGCTACTACGTGACCTTCGTCAACTCGTCGACCGGCGCCGAAAGCCGGCCGACCGCCCGCTTCGGTCCGATCACGGCCGACTCGATCACGCAGCCGCGCATTCGGCTGGACGATATCCCGCAACCATCGGGCAGCGGCGAGTACGACAAGATCAAGATCTACCGCAACGTCGCCAACAACCCGACCAAGTTCTACGAAGTGGCGGAAATCAACCAGAACCAGTCGTTCATCGATTCAGTTCCCGACGCCGACATCGTTGGCAACCCGGAGATCAACCTGGATGGTCCGACGATCAACTTCGGCATGAAGCTGGTCGACGTCGTCTCGCGGAACGGCGCCGATTACAACAATCTGTTCGGCATCGGCGAGTTGACCTTCTCCGGCGACAAAGGCGGCCGACAACTTGCGGAACGCACGCTCAACGTCACCGCCAACACGACCGTCCAAGACTTGCTCACTTTCATGGATGAGTCGATGGGCGTGCTGAAGACGGCGCCCGAGGCGACCTTCCCCGACTCCGTGGCCTACGGCGGCACAATCATCAATAGCCGCCTTCAGTTCACTTCGAACATGGGCATCGAGAACGCGCTGAGCATCGACTTGTCGGCGTTCAAGTTCAAGCCAGCCGGCGGCGTCGCAGAAGTCGTGCAAATGCCCTTCGCGACCATTCAAGAAGCCAACGGCGAAGGCGCTACGGCCGACTTCGTGGTCTACGACAGCTTGGGCACCCCGCTCAACGTTCGCGTGACAACGGTGCTCGAATCAATCGACGCCACGGGCGCTCGCTTCCGCTGGATCGCCACATCACCGCAGAACGCCGAAGAGACGGGCGTCAACATCGAAGTCGGCACTGGGGTGATCACCACCGACGGCAACGGTAAGTTCGTCTCGGCGACCGACGACCGCATTGCGATCGGTCGCGGCCAGTCGCCCGCGAACTCGCCGCTCGAGTTCAAGCTCGACTTCAACCAGGTGACCGGTCTCGCGGAGAACACAAACTCACTCGCCGCCGCGTCGCAGGATGGTTTCCCTTCCGGTACGCTTACCAGCTTCATCATTACTGAATCGGGCCGTATCCAAGGCGTGTTCAGCAACGGTAGCTCGCGCGACCTCGGCCAGTTGCGGATGGCCCGCTTCGCCAACAACGGCGGTCTGCAGCAAGTCGGCGACAATATGTTCGCGGCCGGCGTGAACTCGGGCTTGCCGATCGAAGGCAACCCAGGCGGCGGCGGCATGGGCGCCGTCAGCACCGGCGCCGTTGAGCTTTCCAACACCGACATCGGCCAGAACCTGATCGAGCTGATCCTCGCGTCGACGCAGTACCGCGGCGGCGCTCGCGTGATCACCGCGGTGCAGGAACTGCTCGACGAACTGCTCGCTCTGCGACGGTAGACGATTCGCGGCTTGGTAAAGCGCAATAAAGCCACGGGCTCCGCCCGAGGGTAGCGTTACGCGCGACGATGCGTACCGGAATAGAGGTAGCCCCCCGGGCGGAGCCCGAGGCTAAGTGCTGGCTGCGCCGGTTGTACGGCCGCTCCAGGCGGACTTTGTGAGCTACACTTGCGCGACTTCTCGGCGCCGACGTACGGCTTGCCGCAGACGATTCGCCAGGAAACGCTGCTATGTCCGCTTCGAACCACGCCGCCGCCGCTCCCGCCGAAGCCCCCGTCAAACGCGGGCCGGGGGTGATGACGCTGATCAAAGGGCTGGCGTTCGTTTCAGTCATCGTGCTGATCGAAGTCGCCGCCGCGACGGCCCTGCTGCCATCGGCTGAAGACACCCGCCAGGCCGGCGTGCAGCTCAACGCCGCCGCTCGCGGCGCTGCCGCAGAATCGGCCGAAGCCGCCGAAGAGAGCGTTCATTCGGACCCGAGCGACCATGCCGAAGCCTCTCACCAGCCAACGGTTGAGCAGAGCATGGGGCTCTACCACGTCATCGCCTTCAACCCCGCTACCGGCGCCAGCATGAGCGTCGACTTCGAGCTCTTCGGCGTCGTGCTAGCTGCCGATGAAGCTGAGTTCAGCGAACGCTTCGGGCTCCACTCCAAGCGTTTGAACGAGCAGGTGACGATCGCCATCCGCGGGATGGAGTCGGCCGACTTTACCGATCCTGGGTTGGGCTTGATCAAACGAGTCGTTTTGGAGAAAGTCAACCGCGCTTTAGGCAAGCCGCTGGTGCGCGAGGCGGTGTTCAGCGAGTTTGCCTTTATCGAGCGATAGGCCTGATGCCGCTGAAGCGCGGTCCGGCCGAGGTTCGATGGATATACATGGGCGGACCACGCCGGCGGAAGGATCCGCTCGCATCGCCGAACTTTTCCAAGGATGGATGCCATGGCCGACGAGTCTCATCAAGTTGAACAGGATGAGATTGAGCAACTGCTGAGGCAGGCTCAAGAGGGAATGGCCGCGGCGGGCCCGCCGCCGAGCGCCGCTGCTCCGCCGGCTCCAGCAGCCGCACCGCCGGCCGCTGCGAAACCGAAGCCCGCGGCCGCTTCGACCGACAACTCGATCTCGCAAGACGACATCGAACTGCTGCTCCGTAAGGCGGAGATGGCGCTCGCTTCGGTCGACGAGCCGGTCAACATGATGCCGGCCGGTATCCAAACGTTCAAATTCAACGAGTTCGCCGGCGCCCCGCCGACTGCCGAGGCGGCGACGCTCGAACTGATGCGCGACGTGCAGCTGGATCTCACGATCGAACTTGGCCGCACGCACATGCACCTCGAAGAGATCCTCAAACTTCGCCAAGGGACCGTCGTACCGCTCGACAAGCTGGCAGGCGACCCGGCTGACATCTACGTCAACGGGCGACTCATCGCCCGCGGCGAAGTGTTGGTGCTGAACGACAATTTTTGCGTCCGCGTGGCCGAACTTATCGTTGGCGAGAGCGCTTGCGCTTGATGAAACCAAACCCTCGACGGTTCGAGCAAATTTCGCAACAGACGACCCGTTGGGCTGCCATCGGGTGCGTCGGTTGGGGACTGTTCGCAACGACCGCGGGGTGTGCGTCATGGCGGGGACAGAAGAAGATCGTCCCCGATTCGGTCGCCACGTGCCGGCAGCTGTCGGTTGACGCGGTGGCTGCCGCGGAGCGGGGCGATAACGAACAGGCCCTTAGCTTGCTCGAACACGCCGTCGCCGCCAGTCCGCGCGACATCGACGCCCGCCGCCAGTATTCCGAAATGCTCTGGAAAAAGGGCGAACGTGAAGAGGCGGCCATCCAAATGCAGGCCGCCGTCGGCCTTGATTCGCAGCATGCCCCCACTGTCGTTCGCTGCGGCGAGATGCTGCTGGGGCTCGGGTTTGCCGATCGCGCCTTGGTGAAAGCCGAGGAAGCGGTCGCTCTCGACCCGACGCTCGCCGGCGCCTGGGAACTCCGCGGTCGCGTTTATCGCCATCGCGGCGAGTTCGATCAGGCCCTCGCCGACATGCACCAGGCGTTGCGCTACGCACCCAACAACGGCAACGTCCTGCAGATCACCGCCGAACTGCAGTATCAGACGGGACATCCGCAGCGTTGTCTGACGACGCTGCACCACTTGTTCGAAGCCGCTCCGCCCGGCGAAGAGCCGCGCGAAGCGTTGTGGCTGGCGGGGATGGCGTACGGCACGGTTGGCCGGCCGGACGAGGCTGTGACGAATCTCTATGCGGCCAGCCAAAAGGGCAATCCGCCGCCGGAGCTCCTCTACCAGCTGGCGCTCGCGCAGAGCAACGCTGGCCGCGCTGGCGAAGCGACGACGACCGTTCGGCAGGCGCTCGCCATCAACGGCGAGCACCAAGAAAGCAAGGCGCTGCTCGCACAGCTTGAAGGCGCAGGCGTACCGGGCGTCGACGTGCCGATTCGGCGCTAGCCCCGCACAACCGGTACGACCGGCGCCGACCACCGATCGGCGGTGCGGAATCTGCGGCCAGGGCTCGACGCCGGCCGCGGCGCGCACCGGGTGAGGTAAATTTACGCGGAAGTTCGCTGCGGCGGCTTCCTCCCGCCTGGGCGACGATTGCCGCCTGCCAACCCCCTTCCGTTACCGGAGTCCTGTCATGTCGAGCACGTTGGTCACCGAGCAGCCGGCATTTGTCGACCGTCGCAACCCGCTCTCCGACGCCGATGGCCCGGGACGCGAACGCCGCCAGTTTTCCAACAGCTACACTGAGCTCTCGCCCGACGCTGCGGAGCTCGCCCGCGCGATTGACACGTACAAGCTGAGCCATCGCCGGCGGTTCATCAACTTCGAAGAGATGCTGTCGATCTTCAAGTCGCTCGGCTACTCGCGCTGAGATGCGACCGCTTCGCGTGTTCTAGCCCCGGGCTCCGCCCGGGGGTGGGCCACCACATCGCGAGACGTTGCCAACCGGAATGGAAAACGACCCCCTGGCGGAGCCAGGGGCTAAAAGATCATTGCTCGCGCAGCATCGCCTGCCGCAACTCGCGGCCGGTCACGAACCCGACCGTCTTGCCGCCAGCGCCGGTGACATGCCCGAGCGCATCCTCGGCGACGCTCAACTTCCCGAGCGCCGAAAGAAACGTTTCGTTCTCGTTGAGCTCCACAAACGGCTCCGGATGAAGCTCACTCGCCGGTGCGTCGAGGAACAGGTCGATCGTCCGAATGAAGCCGACGAGTCGCCGCTTCTGGTGAAAGTCTTCCACCGGTAGCAGCGTGCGGTTGTAGCGCTGGGCCAAGCGCAGCATCTCGCTGCGGCTCATCGTCGTCGTCACTCGCACCATGCGGCTTGCTGGCGTGGCATAGTTCTTCACCGGCTGCGCCGCGACCGCGAGCATTGCTTGGGCCAATGTCCGCTGCACCGGCCGCAGCAGTCCAGCTTCGTGTCCTTCGACAAGCATCGCCGTCAGCTCGCGCCGCGCGAGCGACAGCCGCAGTTCTTCCGGCCGTTCGCTCGTGAATAGTTGCAGCACGAGGCTCAACAGCCAGAGCACGAACGTAATCGGCGCGAAGATTACCGCCGCGACCACCACCAGCGGCGTCGAGCGCCGCATCAAGCGATTCGGCGCGTTGAAAAAGACGTTCTTCGGCAGCAAGTCCCCGCAGATGAACATGAACGGCGTCACGATAATCGGCGGCAACAGTGTCGCCAGAATGCCGCCTTTCGGCCATAGCGACGTCGTCGCCATCACGACCGCCTGCGACGTGAGATCGTTCGCTAGGTTGTTGCCGACCAGCGCCGTCGCAACAAAGATCGACGGCTGATTCGCAAACCACAGCAAGATCCGCGACATCCGATCGCCGGCAACGCCCTCCATCACCAGCCGCAACCGGCTTAGGCGGAAGAAACCTGTTTCGGTCCCGCTGAAGAAAGCGTTCATCGCCAACGCGGCGAGGAACAGCGTGAGAGCTGCGATCATGGCAACGGCCCTCCGGCTGGCGGGATCTGCAGCTCAATCTTTACATCGCCGGCGTCGCCCGCTTCGAGCACGCGGAAATGGAATCCGCTCCACACGAGCTCGTCCCCCTCGACCGGCATCCGCTGCAGCTCCTCTTGCATGACGCCGGCCACGGTGACGCTGCGGCTCGCTTCGAGCGGCACGTCAAAGTGACGGCTCAGGCGACGCAGATTCGTCATACCGGTTACGTGCCAACGGTCGGGCGCCACTGGGACGATCGACGAGGTAGACAGCAGCCGCGCACTGCGGCTCGACTGCTCTTCGAAAATGGTTTCCAGCACGTCTTCGATCGTGACGATGCCGATCGTTTCGCCATACTCGTTGACGACGACGGCGACGTCACGCTGCTGTCGGCGAAGCTCGTCCAAAATCACGGCGACCGTCGCGCACCAGGGGACGTAGACGACCGGCTGAGCGAACTTTTCGAGGTGATGCCGCGGGATGGTGGAAAGCTGCTTTAGCGGAATCGCCGCCGTGACGTCGTCGCTTTCGTCCTCGGTGATGAGCAGGTAACCCGCCGGCGGCAGTTCGCCTTGCAATTGCTCCAAGTGAACCGGCGCCGTGAACGACTGATACTGATTTCGCGGCCGCATCAACTCTTCGGCCGGCAGTTCCGAGAGCAGGACGATGTTGCGCAGAGCCGACTGCTCAAGCGCCGCCAACTGGGCATCGCTTGTGGAGAGCTCGATCGCCCGCTCCAGGTCGCTAATTTCCAGGTAAGGTTCTCGCTCGAAGTTCGGCAAGAATACCCGCTGCAGCAAATTGTTCGCCGCGGCGAAGACCGGCATCATCGGATCAATGACGCGGACCATGATGGCGAGCGGCAAACTGCAGAGGCTTGCGAAGACGCGCGGCTGTTGCACGCCGATCGTCTTGGGGAGCATCTCGCCGAAAATGATCATCGCGAGCAGCGAGCTGACGATCAGGATGGTCAGCTCAGTGGTGCGGCCACTCGTACGGAGTCGATGTTCAACGTCGGCGCCAACCACGAAGAACCCGAAGCTGAACAGCAGGTTCCAAAACAAGATCGCCGTCAGCAGCCGATCGGGTCGGCCGAGCAGTTCCACCGCAGTGCGTTGCGCCGCATTCCCTTTTTGCAGCGTCCGGCGATCGTCGGGCTGCAGCGAAAAGATGGCCGCCTCGGCGCACGAGCAGAAGGCCGAGAGGGCCGTCAGCACGAGCATCGCGATAAAGTGGAAGCCGAATTCTTGGATCATCGCGCGCCATGCCGCGTGAGCGGACAGCTAAACATCTCGCGCCGTCGTTCGCCCGGTGGCGACGTCGAATTCGAAGATGGCCGGAATCAACAGCGTCGCCGTCGCGAAGCCGTACATCAAAATGGTCACGAGCGCTGCCGCCCCGTAGCTCAATTGCAAGAACGTGGAGATCACATAGAACGTCGCGAACGGCGCGAGCATCGACGCCCACCAGATAGCGGGCGAAGGATTTCGCCGTCCGAGCGCGAAGAACAGCCCTGCCCCGCCGCCGAGCATGAACGCCGCAAACGACAACAGCTGATTTTCAAAATTCGCTTGGAACGCCACCATCATCCGCATACAAACGGCCACGCCGAGTAGCAGGAACAACAGCGTTCCAATGCTCACGCCGACGGCCGACCGCGAGTTCGGGTAGGTCATTCCCGAATGGACGCCCAGCATCGCGACGAATGCATTCAGCACCGCCAGACTGCCGAGCATGAACAGCAGGTTTTCGGTAGAGATCCGCTCGTACCACCAACAGACGACGCACAGCAGCGCCGGCAGCACGATCATCTCTTTCGCGTTGAACAGCACGCCCCACAGCTTGCCGAAGATGATCTCCTTCGGCGTCAGGTCGGTCACCAGCAGCAGGTCGAGCGCCCCCGAGTCGCGTTCATTGGTGATCGACGTCACCGCGAGCGCGTTCACCAGCACGAGGCCCAATACCAATAGCGGTACGAGCGGCCGCGAAGCGTCGGGCAGCGCGCCGCCTGCAGCATTCACCGGATCCGTTTTCAGAATGCCGTAAACAGCCCAAGCGCACGCGGCGAAAATCGCCAGATACGCGATCCGCACGACGACGACCTTCTTGCCGTAGGCCCACGTGCAGATCTCCCGCCACAAAATCGGGTTGTCCCACACTTCCTTCGTTCGGCCTGGCGCGGCATGGACGTCGCGCGGCGCGGCCGACTCGGCGATTTCGCTGTGCGTTTCGTCGGCAGTTTGCGGACGCGCCTCGCGCGTCGGGTTCCAGACGCGCACCAGCAGGATCGCCAGCACGTTGAGCGCCGCTGCCATTCCCGCGGCGGCGATCGTGAACACATCGGACGACGCGCCCAGCCACGGAGCGCCGCCGAACATCGGCGTGAACTCCGTCCGTGGCGCCGCGGCGGCAAAGATCGCCCGCAGCGGACTGACGGCGATCGCCCAGTGCGATGCATCGACCCCAAGGGCCAGTGGCTCGTCAGTCGCCAGGGCCGCGATTCCCTCGCCCGCGAGCAACCATAGCATGAGCGCGAGCGCCGTCATTGCGAGCGTTTGAAATGTCTTTTCACGCCATAGTGCGATTGTTGAACCGAGGCTACCTGCAGCGGCCGCGGCAGCGAGCGTTACGCCGATCACACGCAATATCTGCGGATGCGACACGCCTCCCAGCAACGCGAGCAGCATGAACAACGGCACGGCGGAAAAAATAAGCACCAACACGGTGAGCATGCTCGCCAGCATCTTTCCCAAGACCAGTTCCGAATTGGTCATCCGCGTCATCAGCAGGAGGTCGAGCGTCCGCCGATCTTTTTCCTGAGCGACTGCCGCCGCCGTCAGTAACGCGGAAAACCCAATCGCCATCGCCAGCTGCACCGGCGCCAACAGCGCGAACACGGCGGCGCCGAAACGGGACAAATCGCCGAGCGTCCGAATCGGCTGCGACCCAAAGAGGATCAGCCAAGCCGTACAAACGAGCCCAAACAGGGCGCCAGTATAGATGGCTCGCGAGAGGTAGAGCCGCCAAGACCGCGGGGCCGTCGCCAACTCTCGGGTAAAGACTGGCCCGACCAACAAAGCTTGAGGTTCCTTCGCGGAGCAAGAGAAGGCGGGGCCGCGTCCCAATCCTCTGAAACGCGCTGCAGGCCGCCTGGAAGAACTTCAATATAGGCGGAGCGGCCCACAGAGTCGAGCAAGCGAGCCCATCCGCTTCCTTGACTTCACCTCTTGAGAACGCTCCAGCGTCGGGCTGAGCGCCCGTCACGGCTTGCCCGGCAGTCCCCGCCGAAAGTCGCCCAATCGGTACGATCGCTACAGTTCTGCAACTCGTCCCCGCCCCATGGCCCTGGAGCCCCGACTCCCTAGAATCTAGTGTCGCCGACCCCTCGACTTCGTCTAGAATGCTGGGAAGCGCCCCCCGCGGCGTCCCTCCCCGCCCAGGCAAAGCACAGCAATTCAAACTCCGACGCGCGAAGCCCGCGCGTCGGGGGGCAACTACTCAGAAAGGTTGATCATGACTTCGCGCACGTTTCGCGGCGCTCTTGGCCTGAGCTCCGCAGCTCTGGTCGCCGCGGTGATCGGCATTCAGCCAGGGGACGCTCACGCCCAGGCGACCACCCCGGCCGCCCCCGGCGCAGGCGCTCCTGCCGCAGGCGCGCCCGGCGCTCCGGCCGCTGCCCCCGGCGGCGTCGCCGCTCCGCAAGATCCCTTCACCGTTGAGAACCTGATCGGCGACTCCGTCTCGCTCTCGAACCAGGCTTACCCTGAAGTCGACAGTGCGCTGCAGCGGTTCAAGAACAGCGACGTCAAAGGCGCGAAGGAATACCTCGAACTTGCGAAGCAGAAGTATCCCAAGCTGCCGCCGGTCGACCTGCTGCTCGCGAAGTTGTTCGTGTTTGCTCGCAACGGCGAACAAGCCCGCGCCGCCCTCGAATCGACCGTCACCAACTATCCTGACGATCCCGAAGCTTACCTGCTGCTCGCCGACCTCGCGTTCGCCGAAGGCCGCACGACCGAGTCGCACGCCCTCTTCGAGAAGGCGAAAGCGCTCGTCGATAAGTTCAGCGACAACGTGAAGCGTCAGCAGAACTTCCAGATCCGCGTCCTGGCCGGCCTCGCTGCCGTCCACCAACGCCGTCAGCAATGGGAACCTGCCAACGCGCTGCTCGTGAAGTGGGTCGAGCTCGATCCCGATAGCGCCGCCGCTCACACCCGCCTCGGCGAAACGCAGTTCCGCCTGAAGAAGCCGGCCGAAGCCTTCAACGAATTCAAGAAGGCCCGCGAACTCAACACGCAGTCGAACCACCCGTACGTCGTTCTTGGCCAGCTTTTCACCCAAGACAATAAGCTCGACGAAGCCCGCAAGGCGTTTGAGCAAGCCTTCAAAGAAGATGGCAAGAACGAAGCCACGGCCCGCGCCTATGCTGAGTGGTTGATCCAACAAGATCAGCTCGACAAGGCCCAGGTCGTCGCCGAGGAAATGCGGAAGAACGCTCCGACCTCGGAAAATGCGTTGATGCTCGACGGCCTCGTCGCCAAGATGCGCAACGACGCCGCCGGCGCCGAGGAAGCCCTCACGCAGGTCCTCAGCATCAACCCGTCGAACGCCGGCGCGATCAACCTCCTCGCACTGATCCTGTCGGAAAGCCCGAACCTCGCTCAGCAAGAGAAGGCCCTGCGCTACGCCCAGATGAACGCCGAGCGGTTCGGCAACAATTCGCAAGCGAACATTACGCTCGCGTGGATCTTGCAGAAGCTCGGCCGCTCGGCCGACGCCGACCAGTTCCTGCAAAAGGCGGTGCAAGGCGGCCAGCTCAACGCTGACTCGGCCTACCTCGTCGCCAAGATTCTGGTGCAGAAGGGCCAGAAGGAAAACGCGCTCAAGGCGCTTGAGCAGGTGCTGGAACAAGCCGGCAGCGGTATGTTCATGTACCGCAAAGAAGCCGAAGCGCTCGTTAAGGAGCTTGGCGGCACGCTGCCGGCCGCTGGAGCACCAGGCGCTGCGACGCCCGCTGCAGGCGGTACCGCGCCGGCTGCCGCTCCTGCGGCTGGGACAGGAACGACGTTGCCGGTGGCAACGCCGAGCGCCCCGAAGTAAGTCTGCCGCCGTCGAGTTGACGGCAGCATGCTGAGCGCATGAAAAAAGGTAGCGGCAAGTCGATCCGTCGTCTTGCCGCTACCTTTATCCTGAAGCAAAACACAACTAGTGTTTCGCCCTCCCGTCTCTTGATACTGAATGTATCGGCGACGCCGGTAGATCGCCTGAAGCCGATTCTGGCGAAAAAAGATGTCGCTCTCTCTGGGAGGAGCATTCATCGCCAGCGTTTTGGCTGACAGCTGATCGCTGAAAGCTGACGGCCCATAAAAAAAGAGCGGGCGAGGCTCGTTGCCGAGCCCCGCCCACCCTCGCTTTTGCCCCGACCGCGGCTACGCCTCACTCCCCAGTTGGCGCCGTCGCGTCCGAAGCATTCAAATGTGCAGTAACCGCGAATAAACCTCCGCGTCGCTGGGGGCGATTCGGCGGTGATCTTTCGCTGCCGAATCATGCGTTACGCAAGCGGCGCCGGCAACTTGAACCGGCAAGTTTGCCGATGCTTTCAGCTTTGCCCGATCGCTACAATCGGACCGAGGCCGAAATCCTCGCGATTTCAAGCCTCACTAAGTCGCCAACTGAATTTCGCAGGCCAATAGCCTGAAGGCCACGCCCTCCGGTCTGCCCCAAGCCTCGCGTCGCCGCCACTCAGCCATGCCAACCGCAGCGACACCGCCCCACGCAACGCTGCCCTGGCTCGTCGCCGCCCTATCGGTCACCCTAGCGCTTGCCGGCTTAGCGACCCTCCGCCGCGTCCGCGGCACAACCCTCACGGCCCCTACCCTCTGGTGGATTGCCGCGGCCCTCGCCCTCGCCGCCGTCGAAGCCGCCATCGCCAGCGGGCGGCTGCCGCCTGCGACGCTCGCCGGCTCGCTCTGGCGATACACGGCCGCCGTCGGAACCTTCTGCCCGTTGGTCGCGGTGCTCGGCGCCAAGCGCCCCCAAGATCGCGGCTGGCAATGGGTAGTCGCCGCGCTCTGGCTCGTGCTGCTCGTGCCAGTCGCTCAAGCGATCGTCGCACCCGGCGGCGCGCGGTTGGAACTCTTCGCCGCCTGGCGGTGGTTGCTCTGGGGCTTCATCGCAATGGGCCTGCTGAATTATCTCCCCACGCGATTCGCGATTTCCGCGCTACTCGTCGCCGCCGGCCAATACCTGCTCTTCGACGGGGCCGCAGGTCAACTCGCAGAACCCGCCGCCTCGCGCGCGACGCTCTGGGGGCTAGGCCTCCTCGTCGCCGCCTGGATCGCAGGCGAGATGGCAGCCGCTATTTCTCGCCCGGCGCCGACGCTACTGCCCCAAACGCGCCGCTGGCTTGCGTTTCGAGATGCCTGGGGCGCTTTTTGGGCCATCCGCGTGTTGCAACGCGTCAATGAATCCGCAGAATTGGGCGCCTGGCCGATTCGCCTCCAGTGGAGCGGCGTCTCGAATGCGAGCGATGCGGCTGCAGTCCACGAACTGACGCCAGACCTCGAAGCCGCGCTCGATCAATCGCTCGACAACCTACTCCGCCGCTTCGAACGAGCCGAGCGCTAATCGAGCGCTGAAATCGCTTCCCGCGCCGCCCGCGGATTGCTTCTGTACTTCGACTTCAGCTTCGCAATCGCGAGTTCACGCAGCGTGATGAACCGATGCTGGCCTTTCGTCAGCCGAGCGAGCTGCCGCAGCGTGCTATCGCTCCGCGCCTGCGAACAGAAGTGAACGATATTGATCTTGATCTTCGCTCGCTTGCACTGGAGTGCCAGCGCGCGAATCACCTCAAACGACGGATCGTCCTTCTCCTCAGCGTCGGTAAGCACAAAAATCACCTGCGGCTTGGTCTTGATCGCCTGCTCCAAGCCAGACAAGTGATTGGTGCCCATCTCCGCCGCCATGTTGTTAATGAACTCGCGCACACGAGTGATGTTGCTCGGCGTCGCCGCGAACAGTTCCGATGAGTTGCCGAATGCTACGGCCGAGTCGTTGTAGAACACGACCTGGAATCGGCAATCAGCCTTTAGATCGCCGAGACTCCGCGACAGTTCGTTCTTCGCGGCTTCGAGCGGCGTGACCGTCGTCATAATCGCGTCATCCGCCTCTAGCGTGTAGACGTAGTTCATGCTGTCCGAGCGATCGAACACATACACGAAGTCGCCCCCTTCGCCGGCCAGCCCGAACATGCTGGTGATCGCCTGCCCCGGCCCGCGCCCGTCGCCGCGGCCCGTTCCCACGCCAGCGCCGTCGCCGCCTCCCGAACCGGAACCCGTGCCGCCTTCGCCGACGCTGCCGGCCTTCGCCGTGCTCGCAGCAAACAGCGACGCCGCTTCCTCGGCGAACGCATACTCCGGCGCCTCGCCAGTCGCGATGCCGTCAACGCTCTCTTCGATGATCCCTTCCAACGGAACCGCCGCGGCCGCCTTCGCCGCCGTCAGCGGATCGTCGATCGCCGGCAGCCCAATCGACTCGGCCAGCGGATCGCCGCTCCCGCCGCCCCCGGCGTCGAATTCCGAAAGCCCCATGTCGCCGCCGTTGCTGAGCGTAATGTCGAGCCCCGGCTCGGTGACGGCCCGTTGCACGAGCAGCCCCAGCACCAGCGTGAGGCACATGTGGATCACCAGCGACGCCAGCCATGGCGGAACCAACTCGAGATCAAATACCGAGGCTCGCTCGGTGCGCGCAGAGTCGGCGGCGGCTGCGTTGGTTCGCATCACGCGACGGCGGTGGCTTGAGTTCTGTTCCGGGGAGAAGGTCAGTAGCACAGCCCCGTCGAGCAGAGCCGCACGCTGCCGATGTGCATTCTGGCCTTCGGCGAGAACCAATAGCAAGCGCTTGGCGAAAAAAGCGACCAGCAAGCTGCGCGAAGCGACAGATCACTCCACAACAACCGCTGCCCGCTAAGACGGCTTCGCACCCGGAGTTTTACGCGCTCACCCGCTTTTCCCACTCTCCGCCAGATGCTTCTGATAAGCGACCGCGGACTGATACCGTCCCCAATAGTGGTTCAGCGCGTCGAGCACTTCCTGCTGATTTGGAAACTTCTGCAGCTTCACCGCAGCCTTCAGCTTTGCGTCGCCTCGCTGAAAGCGAATCTGCAAGTCGCCTGCCTCGGCTACCTGCAGTTGCAGAATTTCATGGAAGAAAATGGGCGCCTCCCATTTAGCGAAGGCCATTTTTTCGAAATCAAGGATCAATTCTCCCTCTTTGCTGGTAAACGAGACGCCGGGGAAATACCGCACCACGACTTCCCGCTCCTGATCCGTCGCCGGCAAGTACCGGTACGGCAGCGACTGCTCGTGGTACTTGCGAAACTCCGCTTCGAATTCATCCCATTGCGCTCGCTCCAGATCTGCAGCGCCGGCAATCCGCTCGTACCACCGACCGTTGCCTGTCTGGGCGAGCAAGGCTTGCATCTCCGGCAGCTCAATGTGCAATCCAATCGCCTCCAAACGACGCGCTAGCGGCGGATGCGAGTCGAACGGGTGCGCCGACTCCAACTCGCCGACGTCGGGCTGCGAAAAAAACGTCGCCGCATATTCCTGAAATCCTTGCTCAACCCGCTCGGCGACGTTCGCCTGCTCCAGGGCGACCTCTTCGCTGAAAAGCTGCCGCTGGACTTGCTCGCGGTAGGCGCTGTAGGCGATCACCCGCGACAACGCTCCTGCCATCGCCGGCGTCGAGGTCGTCTGCTTGGCGATCTGATCGGCGCGAAACTCTCGCTCGCGCCGCAGCTTCGAGAGCGACAACTCAAACAGCGCCCGGAAAAAGTTCATAAAGTAGAACACTGGCAGCGACGCCCCGCCCTCTTGCAACGCGCCCAGGTAATGGCCGTAGCGAGTGAGCAGCGGAGAAATCTTCTTCGAGTAGAGTGTGTCTTGGCCGCTGAAGTGTGCCATCTCGTGCGCGAGAATCGCATCGGCCTCTTCGTCATGCAATTGCTTCAATAGCGAAAGGCTCACGAACAATGTGCGGCCCGTGTACAGCTTCCCCTTCACGGTCACCGGCATTTCGGTCACGAAAAAGTTGTTGTCGATGCCTAAGATGACGTTGTCCGGGGGCGTGGTCCCCACCTTCTCGCAAATTTCCTTCAGTCGGCTGAACAATGCGGCGTTCGCGACGGGGTCGGCTGGCTCGCCGACGATGGTATTGTCGCTCGGCGTTTGCTTGAAGATGCCCTTCAATACCGCGGCGATCCCCAGCAGCGCCATCGCTCCCGCGATGAAGATCAGCTTGACGAAATAAACTTCGAACCAGAAGGCCGTCACCCAGAACGACAACGCCACGAGCAAGATGCCGATCACGATCGTTTGCAGCGCGCCGTAAATCCGCAAAACATGCCAGCCAACGGATAGACACAGATACTGGGCGTGATGCGAGCGCATCGAAATCGGAATACAAGCCCCGACGAGCGCCAGCACGGCCAACCCTGCCAACAGCGACCACAGCGACAGCCGAATCAGCCAACGGAACATCGTGTAGTAGCCGGTCAGCTCGGAACCCAGCTCCAGATCGACCTCGCCGCTCGCGACCAACTCCGAAGCCGGATGATCGGTGAAGAACTGAATCGCCTCGGCCTTCTCCGCTGCAGGCATCTCCGCATCCTGGTTGATCTGCTGCGTAATCGAAGCGAGCAACTCGGCGTCGAAGCTCCCTTGGACGTGGAGAAAGAAGAGCAGCGAACCTAACGGCACGGCAAAGATCAGCAGCGCTGGGTAAACAAACGTCTTAGCGAATCCAGGCGCATTGGGCGATGCGGAAGATTTGGACATCGAATTGACTCCTGAGGCGCCGAAAGCGAACGCCTCCGGCGGAGAAGGCCGCATTCTGGCCGAAGAACGATTGTTTGGCCACAGGAGAAGTTTTGAGAGCCGAAAATCGCGTGGAGTCGCAGGGCGACACGCCCGCGCTCCGCGACGATATGTCGCTTGCTGGCCGGCCAGACTACGACAGCTCCACCGCAAACGCCCAATCCGCGTCTCGCTCCGGTCGCCGTTTCAACAACGACCACGGGCTCGATGACAGCGGTGTCTTTTCGATGTGGTCGTACTTATCCAGTCGCCCGAACCGAACGACAATTCGCGGCGCATCGAGCGCGCCGATCTCGTCGAATTCAAATTCAAGCTCAAACGGGGCCAAATGAAACCCGCCTTTTGTTCCTTCCGCCCAATCCGCGACGCCCACAAGAAAGAAATGGCGTTCGGCGAGCATCGTGATCGAGAGACCGTCGACGCCGTCACACCACCAACCCGAAGATGGCGCAGAGTTGTGCACATGAAAAACCTCGCACAGATAGAACATAATCAACGTATTGAGACCGAAGCGTGCGGAAATGACGATCTCACGATCTTTCTTCGGCAGCGAATGCCAACGCCATAACTCCGCGGCAATCCGTTGCTCACACGTCTTGTTCTGTGGTCGTTCGTAGTTTTCAGCTAAGGCGTTCTCTCCTTGAATCCGAGGGTCCAAATACCTCGCATAATTAGAATCGCTTTGCGGACAATGGCAAGTGAATTGCAATCTCCAGTCTACGGCGTCCGCCGGATCTCATGCTCTTGCCCGTACGCGTGAGCTGGTAGCGGGTAGCCCCGGTTGTCGCCAGAGCGGCTACCGAGGCGGGGCAGCCGTAAGAGGCCGATTCTAAAGGCCCCCCGTGTGCCATGCTCTCGCCGCCCAGGCATGAGCATGCTGAACTCTCTTAGATAATGATTGCAGTTCAACATGCTGACGCTCCGCGACGACATGCCACCCGTCCGCATAGGGGCCTGCTTGCCACTCGGCGGGTGGCCGAAAATCGCTACTCTGAAACTGCCGCTAAATTTGCTAGTCTGAACCTGTGAAAACGCAATTGCGAACGCCTGTCATCGTGGCGATGGGCGCTCTGCGTAGCGTCGGTTGCCATGCTCTCGCCCCAAAGGCGCGAGCATGCCGCAAGCGCTAGGCGTTACGCGGTGATCAACCATGTCGACGCTCCGCGACGACTTGCCACCCGCTGTGAAATGAGCAGCGACAATTGTGTCGCGTCTCAAGTCGCAGCGAGGTAGAGACTTATGAGTTCTGTCGCCAAAAACGCGTTGACGCGACAGAAATGCCAACATGAGACGCTCGGCATTCGGCCCTCGCCGCATCGAGACGCTGCCACGCATTTGTGTCGACTGTTAACCCGCAGCCAAGCAACAACTTACGACTAGTGTCGCCAAAACGAGCAAATGCGACACAAGCGACAACTCACGACACAACTCAAGAAGAGTGGCCGACCCGCGAAGTGGTTAGGCGAAAAGTCTCGATCGAATTTTTGACAGGATCACCGGATCGCGCAGATCGACGGGATGAAGATATTGACAGCAGAGCGGTTGCTCTGCACCTCGCGAAGCGATCCTGTCGATCCGCGAAATCCGGTGATCCTGTCAAAAATTGAGCAAACCGCTGCGAGCAGAACTAGGCCGCCGCCGCTTCACTCTTCGGCTCCGGAAACCGTAAATTAAACAGCCCAAAAATTTCGTCGCGCGACAGCCGTAGCTTACGCGTCGCGTGTTCCTCATCGAACACGGCATTGAAAAGATCGCGTTTCTCCGCGAGCACCCGGTCGATCCGTTCCTCGATCGTGCCGCTCGCCAGGAACCGCGTCACGGTCACCGGGCCGGCGGCGCCGATGCGGTGGGCGCGGTTGATCGCCTGGTCCTCGACCGCCGGGTTCCACCAGCGGTCGAACAGAAACACATAGCTCGCGAACTGCAGGTTGAGCCCGACGCTGCCAGCGCCGTAGCTCATCAGCAGGACGTTGCTTCGCGGATCGTTGCGAAACTGTTCGATGACGCCGTCGCGGCGATTGGAGGGAATGCGACCATGGTACTCAAGGGGCCCAAACCGGCTGAGCGGCCCGCGCAGCTTGTCGATCGAGTTGACCCACTGGCTGAAGACGATCGCCTTCCGCCCGCTTGCGGTGCATTCTTCAAGATCGGCCTCGAGCCGATCGAGCTTCGCGCTCGATCCGGTCGCCGGGTCGAAGTTGCAGATCTGTTTCAGTCGCAGCACGAGCTCGAACACATGTTGAATCGTCAGCTCGGCGCCGATGTCGTTGAGCCGTACGACGCCATCCGCCTCAGCGCGTTGATAGGTCGACCACTGTTCCGGCGTGAGCTGCACGTCGGCGTCGCGGATCAGCTTCGGCGGCAACTGCGTGAGGACATTGTCTTTGGTGCGGCGCAGCACATGATCGCCGACGGCGGAGCGAATCTGCGCCGTTTTCATTTGCGGCCGCAACCGGCCGGGCGAAACGAACTCAAAAATGCCGACCAGATCGTCGGCGCTGTTTTCGATCGGCGTGCCGGTGAGCGCCCAACTCCGCGAGCGCGGAATCGCACAGACCGACTCGTGCGTGGCGCCAGTACGGTTCTTGATCCGCTGTGCCTCGTCGACGACCATCAGGTCGAACGGCGTCGGCACGTTGAGCGCCAACTCGCGATCGCGAACCACGACTTCGTAGTTCGCGATCAACACCCCCTGCTCTGCTCGATTCCAAATCCACTGCCGCTGCGATTGCGAGCCCTCGACGATCGTCACCGGCAGTTCGGGCGCCCACTGAGAAAACTCCCGCCGCCAGTTCGTCACCAGCGGCTTCGGGCAAACAAGCAGCGCACGGCGCACCAGACCTTGGTGCGCAAGCAGCCGCAATGTGACGACCGTTTGCATGGTCTTGCCGAGTCCCATCTCGTCGGCGAGGACCGCCTCGTGACGCGGGTAGAGGTAGGCGATGCCGTCGAGCTGATAGGGGAACGGCTTGAACGGGAAGTCGAGCGCTTCCGACGCGAGCAAATTCTCCAGCGGCGGTTGCAGCAGGTAGGCGAGCCGGTCTTCGAGTTTCACCACGTCGCGCGGCGGGCGAATCCGCGTTGCGGTCGGCTGTGGCAGTCGCGGCACAGTGCTGCCAATGATCGGCGAGCGCGTTGCTACGGATGCAGAGACCATCGGCCGAGCGGCGCCGAAGATTCCGCCGTGCCGGCGCACGTCGCTTCCTTCTGGCAGCACGCGACCAAACGTGCGGACCTTCAGCGGCGCCAGCGGCAACGCAAACGCATCAGCGTCGGCCGGTTCGCACTCGATCCCCGCCGTTGCGGGAATCTCGATCGCGTCGAGCGGAAATCGCAAGACCTCGATGGCGACGTTACGCAGCGGCGCGGTCATAGGGATACTCCGCGGCGTCGTGCGAGGCGAGTTGCGCTTCCGTCAGTGCAGCGCGGATACGCTGGAACGGCTCAGCGAGAAACACATTGCACGCCAGCGGCTCGAGCATTCGCGCCAACTCATCCACCGTGCGCGACGACGTGGAGGAAGCAATGATCTCGCAGCCGTTGATGATCAAGCCCGCCGCCGCTCCTGCTGCGGTCGACGAAACGGAAACGGCGCCGTCGTCGGGCAGCGGATACTTGGCGGAGATCGAGAGCGTCGTCGCGATCTCCGGTAGCGCGCTGTCGGAGGTCAGCGAGCGTACCAGCAAAATTTCTTCAGGACGCAGCAGCGACAGCGGCAGCATGTCGCGCTGGTCGGTGAGGATCGCCGTGGCGTGCAGCTCGGCGCCAGCAATCAAGGCGCGGCCAATCACCTCGGCAAATAGGTACGGCCGCAAAGTCGGCCCATACAGTATCTCTTGCGCACGACTTGCAGTCACCGGGGTGCTGCAGCGGAACTCGAGCGGCCGCCCTTGGGGCGATAGCACGAGGTATCCGCCAAAGAGTCCATGATCGGGGCTTTCCAGCACCGTCAAAAACCCAAAAGCGGCCAACGCTTTGGTGGAAGCGGCATCCATGCCGGGTGGGTCCGGGGGCGGGCAGGCGGGGCGGGCGTCAATTCGGCCGGCATCCATGCGGCGGCCGTGGCCTAGTGGCCAAGCGGTCAATCAAGGTAACTAACCCATCGGGATTGGCACGGGGGTGACTTTAGGCCGCGCATTTTGTCTGGTAAGTGGCGCCGATCGCTAGAAAAATATTTAAGTCCCATTACACTGTAGGGATCGTTCGGAAGAGCGATCGCGTCGGCAGCGGAGGGTGTGCCGGCGCCAAGAACTCCCCGTCTTGTCAGGATGATTCACTCGACGCCGCTCGTCTTGGTCGGCGCCCAGAAAGGAAACAACTCGACGATGTCGAATAGCCATTCTTCTGCGCCGGCGATCTATACTCAGGTTGACGTCACTGCGGCTGCGAACCACTCGCGTTCCGCGGCTCACACGGCGACCGAGCAGACCGAACTGTTGCGTGAAGTGTTGGCCGCGCAGGATCGCACCAACGAGATCCTCGAAGAGTTGTGCAACCTGCTCGCGACCTCGCACAAGCAGCGGCAGCAAGAGTTGCATCAGTGGAAGACGGCGAACCCCCGCCTCGCTCACTCGTGCCGTGAAGCGGCCGAGTCGCTGAGCCGCGTGCAGGTCGAGTACCTCGAACGGCTGACCGACGAGGTCAACGAATCGGGCGAAGAAATGGCCTACGGCGAATTTGTCATGAACGAATTCGTCGACAAGTACGGGCCGCGTCTGGCCCATCTCAACGGCGTGATTCAGGTGCTGGCTCAGTTGGGCAGCAGCCCCCAAGGGAATTAGGGCTAAGCCTGATTTCGCACAGCTCTTACGCGGTTCGTTGCTGCGCCCGCGGACTTCCGCAAGTCGCTCGGCGTGCGTGGCCGGTTGTCGCGCCAACATCGTTCCGGTATGGTCAGATGAATCCCGCTAGCGCATCGTTCCCGTTCAACGGGCGATGCGTGCAGCGAGCGAGTGACCAGCCGAACGATCTTGGAGTCTGACGAGCATGGCATCCGACGGAGAACTCTCGGCCGCAGCGAGCGCTGCACGCGAGGCGCTCGACGCCCACACGGTCGAAACCGTGGCGTGGCACTTTCACGAGTCGACGGGGTGTCCGTTCTGGCTCGAGAAGAAACGCGAGCTGAAGTTCGATCCGCTCACCGAGGTGAAGTCGTACGACGACCTCAAAAAGTTCCCCGCGTTCGAAGACGAATGGCTCCGCGGCGGACCAGTGCGGCGTTGGGTGCCAAAGGGCTTGGCTGACAAGCCGGTGTACGTCTTCGAAACCGGCGGCACCACCGGCGTACCGAAGAGCCGTATCGCGATCGACGACTTTCGTACGGACTACTCGAACTTCAGCGACACGCTGCCCGACAAGTATTTTCCCAAGGGATCGAACTGGCTGATGCTCGGCCCGAGCGGCCCACGGCGGTTGCGGTTGGCGGTCGAGCATCTCGCCCAACATCGCGGCGGCATCTGCTTCTGCATCGATCTTGATCCCCGTTGGGTGATCAAGCTCATCAAGAAGGGGTGGATGGAACACCTCGAAGCGTACAAGAAGCACTGCATCGACCAAGCGATCACGGTCCTCGGCGCCGGGCACGACGTGAAGTGCATGTTCGGCACGCCGAAGCTGATCGAAGCCCTGTGCCTGGAACTCGAAGAGCGCGGCACTTCGCTCGCCGAGCAAGGGATCACTGGCATCTTCTCCGGCGGCACCGAGTTCACCCCGCAGTGGACCCGCTTCTGCGTCGAGGAACTCTTCGGCGGCCCGCCCGAAAAGAGCGGCATTTACATGACGCCCACCTACGGCAACACGCTGATGGGGCTCGCCTGCTCGAAGCCAGTTACGAAGGACGACGGTTACAAAATCAGCTACTACGCCCCGCAACCGCGAGCCGTTGTGGAGGTAGTGGAGTTTGATAACTACGACCAAGTCGTTCCCTACGGCGGCACCGGCCGCGTGAAGCTGACGACGTTGACGAAGGAGTTCTTCGTCCCCGGCTTCCTCGAACGCGACGAAGGCGAACGCGAACAACCGTTTGCCAAATACCCCTGGGACGGCGTCAGCGGCGTGCGGCCGTTCCACGAACTGGCCGACGCAACGACGGTGGGCGTTTACTAGACCGATTACTGCGAGCTGACGACTGCGATGATCACATTACCTGCCATTCGTTGGGGCGAGCCTTACGAATCGCTAGAAGTTGATGAAATCAAGCACTTTCTCACCGGCGAGCCGGTGGCGCGCGTGAACACCGTTGGCTCCGGCATCGTGGCTCGCGATGCAAAGAAGTCGCGGCGGGCGCGGCAGGCGCTGCAGTCGATGACGCCAGCCCAACTTATCGACGCCTACAAGCGGGCGGGCGAATTGTTCGAGTCGGGAACGCTCGCCGTCGGCGACTCGCAGCAATCGGCGACCGATTTCGCGGAGCAAACCTCCGCCACCACCGGCATGCCGGTGGCGATGTGCAAGGCGAACGTGGTGAAGAATGCGTTCGTCCTGAAGAACATCGACAAGATTCTCGACTGCCTTACCCGCGGGCTTGATCTGAACATCCTCGCCCGCGGCTACGGCGACGAAGGCCGCGGCGTCACCGTGAGCTATCAGGCGCAGACCGACGTCCTCGGCGCCGTGCTCCCGTCCAACTCGCCCGGCGTTCACACGCTGTGGCTGCCGGTCGTCGCGATGCAGATTGGCCTCGCGCTGAAGCCTGGTTCTCAAGAACCATGGACGCCCTACCGCGTGGCGGCCGCAATGCGAGAAGCCGGCATTCCCGTTGAGGCGATTTCAATTTACCCCGGCGCTGGCGGCGACATTGGCGGTTCGATTCTTTCGAACTATCGCCGCGCGATGATCTTCGGCGGGCCGCAGACGATTCAGCAATACGCCGGTAATGAGCGCGTCCAAGTTCACGGCCCTGGCTACAGCAAGATCTTACTCGGCGACGATGAGGCCGATAACTGGCGCGAGTATCTCGACTTGATGGTCGAAAGCGTCTACCGCAACGGCGGCCGCAGCTGCATCAACGCCTCAAGCATCTACACGCCCCGGCACGGCAAAGAGATCGCCGCCGCGCTGGCGGAACGACTCGGGCCCATCGAAGCGCTGCCGCCCGACGATCCGAAAGCCGGCCTCGCGGCGTTCACCACCCCCGGCGCCGCCGCGGCGATCTGGGGCGCTATCGAACGTGACTTGGCCGACTCCCGCACCACGCACGCCACCGCGGACTACGGCCCGCGACTCGTCGAGCAGGAAACGTGCGCTTACCTGCGGCCGACCGTTTGGCACTGCCAATCGACGGAGTGTCCCGGCGCCAACAAGGAATATATGTTTCCCGCGGTTGGCGTCGTCGATTGTCCGCAAGAGCGGATGCTCGCCGAGATCGGCCCGACGCTCGTTTGCACGGCGATCACGAAGAACGAACAATTCCGCAGCGATCTGATGGCTGCCACGCACATCGACCGCTTGAACCTCGGCCCGATTCCCACCCCGCAAGTCGACTGGCTACAGCCTCACGAGGGAAACCTCGTGGAGTTCTTGTACCGCAACCGTGCGTTGCAAGTTCGCTAGTCCGCTCCCACCCGTGTGGTTAGTTCATGACGCCGTTTGATTTCCGCCTGCCGACGCGGATCGTCTTTGGCGCCGGTCGCATCGACGAACTGGGCGAGTTGACCAAATCGCTCGAAGCGTCGCGCGTGCTGGTCGTCAGCGATCCCGGCGTCGTCAGCGCCGGCCATACCCAGCGCGGCGTCGACGCGCTCCATGCGGCCGGCTTGCAGACGTGCGTCTTCGAAGGGTTCGCCGAGAACCCAAATACCAACCACGTAGCCGACGGCGTTGCGATCGCCCAGCAGTTCAAGCCCGACTGCATCATCGGCCTCGGCGGCGGCAGCAGCATGGACTGCGCCAAGGGGATTAACTTCATCTATTCGTGCGGCGGGCGGATCCAGGACTACTGGGGCGTCGGCAAAGCGACGGGCCCGCTACTGCCGATGATCGCCGTGCCGACCACGGCGGGAACCGGCAGCGAGACGCAGTCGTTCGCCCTCATTTCCGACGCCGAGACGCACGTGAAGATGGCGTGCGGCGACAAGCAGGCTGCGTTTCGCATCGCGCTGCTCGATCCGGCGCTCACGACGACGCAGCCGTCGCGCGTGACGGCGCTCACCGGATTCGACGCACTCGCCCACGCGGTCGAAACGGCCGTCACGAAGGTTCGCACGCCGTTATCGCAGGCGTTTAGCCGTGAAGCTTGGCGGCACTTGGCACCGAACTTTCTGCGCACAATCTCGGAACCCGACAACCTCGAAGCTCGCGGCGAGATGCAACTCGGCGCTTGTTTGGCGGGGCTTGCGATCGAGAACTCGATGCTCGGCGCCGCGCACGCGCTCGCCAATCCGCTCACGGCCGAGTACGGCGTCACGCACGGCGACGCGGTCGCGCTGATGCTACCGCACGTGGTGCGGCATAACGGCGCCGACCCCGAAGTCGAGCCGCAGTATCACGATCTCGTGCTGGCCACGGCGTTCGATCGCAATACTCCCGACCAACGCGCCGGGGCCGACGGCCTTGCGCAGTTCCTCGCCGACGCTGCGGCGAAGGCGGGCCTCGCGACGCGACTGCAGGACCAAGGCGTCGACTTCGCCCGGCTGCCCGAACTTGCCGCCGATGCGACGAAGCAGTGGACTGGTACGTTCAATCCTGTCGCGATGTCGACCGACGATTTTAGGCGGTTGTATGAGCAAGCGTATTGAACATTGCCGCCCGCCGCGCCTGCGTCGTTCAGCGATCGCGGTAATTGCGGTGCTGCTCGCGTTGGCTGTCGAGCAGGTGCATGCCGACTGGCCGCTCGTTCGCGGCGATGCCAATGCTACCGGCGTAGCCTCTGCCGCGCTCCCCTCCCCTTTCGACGTTGCCTGGACTTACAACGCTGAGGATTCAGGATTCGAAGCGACCGCGTCGATTGTCGACGGCGTCGTTTATGTCGGCGACGTCGATGGAACGTTCCACGCGGTGAAGCTGAGCGACGGCTCCAGCGTCTGGAAAAAGAAGTTTGAGGACACTGGCTTCGTCGCCGGCTCCGCGGTAGTCGACGGCAAAATCTACTGCGTTGACTACAACGGCATTGTCCGCTGTTTGAAGATCGAAGACGGCTCGCAAGTCTGGGAATTCAACAGCGATACCTCGCTCTACGCGGCGCCCAATGTCCACGAGGGCCTAGTGCTGATTGCCGGCGACTCCGGCGAACTGATCGCAGTCGATGCGGCGAGCGGCGCAGTCCGCTGGCGGTTCACCATCGACCAGCCGCTGCGCTGTTGGCCGACGGTCGTGGCCGAGCGGGTGCTCGTGGCTGGCTGCGATGGCAAGCTCCACCTCGTCGACGTCAACACCGGCGAAGGAGTGGAGAACATCGACATTGGCGGCCCAGCGGATGGTATGCCGGCGGTGGTCGGCGATCGCGTCTTCTTCTGCACCGCGGGCGGCGTCTTTCATGGGATGACGATCAAGCCGCTCGAAAGCTTGTGGACCTACGGTCACAAAGGGCAAGGCGAAGAGATCCACGCGGCCGCCGCAACCGACAAATCGATCGTGCTCGGCACGCACGACAAGCGGATGGTCGCGCTCGATCCCGCCACCGGGAAGCCGCAGTGGGACGTGCCGCTGAAGAGCCGTGCTGAGAGCTCGCCGATCATCGCGGGCGAACTCGTGTTCTTCGGGACCGTTCGCGGTCGCCTGCAGGCGGTCGAACTGTCGAGCGGCAAGGAAGTTTGGAACGCCGAAGTCGGCGGCCGCTTCACGGCCTCGCCCGCTGTGAGCGACGGAAAAGTCGTCATCGGCAACGATGACGGCACGCTCTACTGTATTGGAGCGACTAAATGAGCGTGTCAGTAGTTCGTGGTCAGTAGTCAGTGGCTGTTGTCGCTGGTTCGGTTTCCCACTTTCTTAGCAACTGACGACGGACCACTGACAACGGACGCTCCCTCGCCTCCGCTCAAACCCTGCTACAATATTCCCATGACCGCTGAAGCCACCAAAACCGAAGTCGGCAGCTACTTCATCAGCAACTACCCCCCCTTCTCGCAATGGTCGACCGACCAAGTGGGCGAGGTGCGGGCTGCGCTTGAGGCCCCGTCGGCCGATGTGCCGCTGGGACTTTACTTGCACATTCCATTTTGCCGGAAGCGGTGCAAGTTCTGTTACTTCAAGGTCTTCACCGACAAGCACGCCGATCAAATCGAGCGTTACGTCTCGGCGCTATCGCGCGAGATTGAACTCGTCAGCAAAGTCCCCGCGATGGGCGACCGGCCGTTCCGCTTCGTCTACTTCGGCGGCGGCACGCCTTCGTTTCTCAGCGAGAAGCAACTTCGCCGGCTCGTCGATCGCCTGCAAGCGAACATCCGTTGGGATAAAGCGGAAGAAGTCACCTTCGAGTGCGAGCCCGGCACGCTCAGCGAACCAAAGGTACACGCCTTGCGTGAACTTGGCGTGACACGGCTCAGCCTCGGCGTCGAACACTTCGACGACGCGATTCTCCGCGAGAATGGTCGCGCTCACGAGTCGCATGAGATTTATCGCGCGTGGCCTTGGATTAAGGCTGCCGGTTTCCCGAACGTCAACATCGATCTCATCTCCGGCATGGTCGGCGACAGTGACGACAAGTGGCGCGAGACGGTGAGCAAGGCGCTCGAACTGGAGCCCGACAGCGTCACGATCTATCAGATGGAGTTGCCGTTCAACACGGTTTATTCGAAAGACATCCTCGGCAATCAGATCGAGACGCCGGTCGCCGATTGGCCGACGAAGCGCGGCTGGGTCGACTACGCGTTCGACCAGTTCATGGCGGCGGGCTACTCGGTCTCTAGCGCCTACACGCTGGTGAAGCATCCCGAGCGGGTGAACTTCAGCTACCGCGACAACCTGTGGCGCGGCAGCGATCTGTTGGCGACCGGCATCGCCAGCTTTGGCCATATCTCGGGCGTTCACTACCAGAACTTGGCCGAGTGGGAGCAGTACTGCGGTTCGCTCGAGGAAGGGAAGTTGCCGCTCAATCGCGCCCTGCGTATCTCGCCGCGGCAGGCGCTCATTCGCGAACTGATTCTGCAGTTGAAGAAGGGTTACCTCGACGGGGCGTACTTCCAGAAGAAATACGGCGTCGACATTTTCGACGAATGGCGCGACGCCTGGAACGAGTACGTCGGTGACGGCTACGCAGTGCTCAGCGAGAACCGCGTCGATTTGACCCGCGCGGGGCTGCTGCGGGTCGACGGCTTGCTGCCCGCCTTCTTCGAACCCCAATTCCGCGACGTGCGCTACACCTAAAGCCGGCATTGCTTATTCGGGGCGATGATTCACAATGTCACGAATCTGCGGCGACGGGCCGCGGAATGTTCGTCACATTGAACCCGCCCGGCGCGCATCTCGCTTGGAACCGATCAGCCCTCAACGCGAAGTTCAGCCGCCGTTCCCGCGCTCGGGGCTGTTTTGGAAGCTGCTGCTCGCCTTCGCCCTGCTGAGCGTCACGGCCATCTTGCTGCTGACGTGGCTCTTCTCGAACGCGTACGAAGCACTCCTCGAACGCGAGCAATCGGAGCGGATTGAGTCGTCCGCCACCGCCGCGGCTGAGCTTCTGGCGCCGCGCTGGCCGACTGCTCCCGACGCGCCCATTCAAGCGGAATTGCGCCGCCTCGGCGCGGCGACCGGCGTGCGGCTGACGCTCGTGGCGCCCGACGGCGTCGTGCTGGCTGACTCGGAACTCAAAGACGTTCCCGCGGTCGAGGCGTTGGAAAACCACGCCGATCGGACCGAGATCGTCGCGGCGCTCAAGAATGGCGATGGGGTCGCGCGGCGGACGAGTCCCACGATTGGCTCCCGCTATCGGTACTACGCCAAACGGGTCGACCGCGACGGCGAGCCAATCGGCGTCGTCCGTGCTGCGATTCCGACGGCGCCGATGTTGGCCGAGGTCGACGGCCTGAACCGCTGGGTCTGGACGATTGGCGGGCTGCTCGCCGTTGCCGCCGCGGTCGTTGCCTACTGGGTAGCCGCGCGGCTGACCGACCCGCTGCGTTCGCTGGCGCAGACGGCCGAGGCCCTGGCGGCTGGCCGTTACGAACAGCGGATGCCGATGCCCGCTGGCAAACACGACGAACTCACGAAGCTCGCGGCGTCGCTGAACGAAGTCGGCCGCCGTCTCGCGCAACGCGAAGTGCAGCTCCGCAGCACAAGCCAAACGCAGACGACGGTATTGGAAGCGATGACCGAGAGCGTCATCGCCGTCGACCGTTCCGAGAAGGTGCTGTTCGCGAATGCCTCGGCCGCTCGCGCCCTTGGTTTCGATGCGTCCCGCGTCGAAGGGCATCCGCTGCTCGAGGCGGTGCGCAGCCACGAGTTGCGGGCGGTGGTTCAGCAAGCGCTCCGTAGCCGCCGGCCGAGCAGCGGCGAGATCACATGGCGCGGCAAATCGCAGCGAATTTTCGACGTGCTTGCCACCCCCCTGCCCGGCGACCCGCTGCCGGGCGTCGTCGTGGTGCTTCGTGACGTCAGCGAAGTAAAGCGGCTAGAGCAGATGCGGCAGCAATTTATTGCCAACGTGTCGCACGAGCTGAAGACGCCGCTCAGCTCGATCAAGGCGTATACCGAAACGCTCCTCGGCGGGGCGCTGAAAGACCCGATCCACGGGCAGCGATTCTTGGAACGGATCGACGAGCAGGCGAGTCGGCTGCACCAACTCATCATGGATATGCTCAGTCTGGCTCGGATCGAGTCGAGCCAGGCGCCCCTCGAATTGACGAACGTGCCGCTGGCGCGCGTCGTCCAGCGGACCGTCGTCGATCACGAACGCCAGGCCGCCTCGAAAGAGGTGATCCTGGAGAACCGGTTCACCGATTCCGCGGTGATGGTGCGGGCCGACGAGGAGGCCCTGCGGCAGATCCTCAATAACCTGATCGACAATGCGGTGAAATACACGCCTGCCGGCGGCCGCGTAACGGTGAGCGGACGAGTCGACGGCGCGGTGGTCCTCTGCGAGGTGACCGACACCGGCCCGGGTATTCCCGCCGAGCACCACAGTCGGCTCTTCGAACGGTTCTACCGGGTCGATAAAGCCCGTTCGCGAGAGCTTGGGGGGACTGGGTTGGGTTTGGCGATCGTCAAACACCTGACCCAAGCGATGGGGGGTAGCATCGAGGTGTCGAGCGAAGTCGGCCGTGGCAGTACCTTTACGGTGAGGCTCCCGGCGGCCAACGGCTAACCGCACCCTCCAACGAGGTGATGTTAGCGCGATCTTCACATTTCCTTCATTTTCGACGGCTAGACTGCTCAGACCTGCGATTGGCGACTCGCCGATCGAGTCCTGGCGGCGATAGCATGAATCAAACGGTTCGAAACTCCCTCAGTTCAGTGGCCAAGCGGATGCCGCTGATCCCCTTCGCGTTGGCCCTGCTGGCCTCCTGCGGTTGCGGCCGCACGAACGTCGTCAGCATCGACGGCTCGAGCACCGTTTTCCTTCTCTCGGCGGCGATTGCCGAAGAGTTCAACGAGGTGAATCCCGACGTGAAGGTCGTGGTCAGCCAAGCTGGCACCGGCGGCGGGTTCAAGAAGTTCGCCGCGGGTGAAATCCACATCTGCGACGCCTCGCGGCCGATCACCGAAGCCGAGGCTGCAGCTTGCAAGAAGAACGGCATCGACTTCATCAAGCTCGAAGTTGCCTTCGACGGCCTCGCTGTGGTGGTGAACCCGGCCAACGATTGGTGCGACTCGATCACCACCGAGCAGTTGAAGACGATCTGGCGGGCCGAAGCGGCGACGTCGGTGATGAAGTGGAGCGACGTGAATCCTGATTGGCCCGACGTGGAGTTAGAACTCTACGGCCCCGGCACCGATTCGGGCACCTACGACTACTTCACGGAAGTGATTAACGGCGAGGCGAAAAGCTCGCGGCAAGATTACTCCCCCAGCGAGAGCGACAATGCCCTCGTGCAGGGCGTGGCTGGCGACAAAGGCTCGCTCGGCTACTTTGGCCTCGGCTACTATGCGGCCAACACCGACAAGCTCAAGTTGCTGCCGGTCGATTCTGGTAATGGGCCCGTGACGCCAACCGCCGAGACGGTTCGCAACGGCTCGTACAAACCGCTGGCTCGCCCCCTCTACGTTTACGTTCGCAAAGACGCGCTGGAGAATCCCGGCGTCGTGAAGTACCTGCGCTACTACCTCGCCGAGACGAACAAAGTTTCGCCGCAGGTCGGCTACGTGCCGGTGACGGACGAGATCATGAAGCAGAACGTCGAGACGCTCGACGCAGCGGTCCCCCAAGCCGTCGCAGCGAAGTAACGCATCCACCGCGAGTTCCCATCGACTAGCACATGGCCGTCGTCGTCACTCACGCCGCTGATCTGACTGCTCCGAAGGGGCAGCGCCGTTGGATGGAGCTCGTCATGCACACGGCCCTGTGGCTGTGCGCGGCGGCTTCCGTCTTCACGACTGTCGGAATCGTGCTGATTCTGCTCGTCGAATCGCTGCAGTTCTTCGGCAACGTTTCGATCGTCGAGTTCCTCACCGGGACGACATGGACGCCCCATTCGAATCCGCCGCAATTTGGCATTCTGCCCCTCTTCTGCGGCACTGTGCTCGTCGCAGGCGGGTCGGCGATCATTGCGATTCCGCTCGGCCTCGGCGCGGCCATCTATCTGAGCGAGTACGCCTCGCCGCGGATGCGTGACATCCTGAAACCGATCCTCGAAATCCTCGCCGGCATTCCGTCGGTTGTGTTCGGTTACCTCGCCATCGTCTTTGTCTCGCCGATCGTGCGCACGATCTTCCCGAGCGCCGACATCTTCAACGCACTCAACGCGAGCATCGTCGTCGCGATCATGATTCTGCCGATGATCGTCTCGCTGAGTGAAGATACGCTGCGGTCGGTACCGCGGTCGCTCCGCGAAGGAGCTTACGCGCTGGGCGCCACTAAGCTTGATGTGACGATCGGGGTCATTCTCCCCGCTGCTTTATCGGGCATCATGGCGTCGTTCATCCTGGCGATCGCCCGCGCCGTCGGCGAAACGATGGCCGTCGCCCTCGCCGCCGGCAAACGGCCGCAAATGACGCTCAATCCGCTCGACAGCATCCAAACGATGACCGCCTATATCGTCGAAACGAGCAAAGGCGACAATCCGCAAGGAACGCTTGGCTACCAAACGATTTTCGCCGTCGGCCTCACGTTGTTCCTGCTGACGTTGGCCCTCAACGTTCTCGCACAATGGATTCTCAAGCGGATGCGGGAGCAGTACGAATGAGCAATCTTCCTCGCAATGGCCGCCCTTACGCCAAGCTCGCTTCGCAGCTGTTTGCGTACGCCTGTGCCGCGTGTGCGTTTTCGAGCGTCGCGATTCTCGGGCTGCTGATGTGGCAGATGCTGAGCTTCGCTTGGGGCTGGCTCGACTGGCAGTTTCTTACCAACTTCGACTCGCAGTTGTCGCCTCACAAAGCAGGCGTCAAAGCCGCGCTAGTCGGCAGCCTCTATCTGATCGGATTGACCACGCTCTTCGCCGTTCCGATCGGAGTGGGGGCCGCGGTTTACCTTGAGGAGTACGCTCAGCGGAGTCGATGGCGAGGCATAGTGCAGACCAATATCGCCAACCTCGCGGGCGTTCCGTCGATCGTGTACGGCATCCTCGGTTTGGGCCTGTTCGTTCGCGGCATGCAAATGGGCGCCGGCGTCCTGGCCGGGGCGCTCACCCTCACGCTAGTAGTGCTGCCAATTGTGATTCTCGCTTCCCAAGAGGCGCTGCGGGCCGTGCCGAACACGATTCGCCAAGCGTCGTATGCATTGGGGGCGACGCGGTGGCAAACCGTTTGGCATCAGCTGCTACCGGCGGCCTTACCGGGCATCATGACCGGCGTCATCCTGGCGCTGTCGCGGGCCCTGGGCGAAGCGGCGCCGCTGGTTGCCATTGGCGCCGCCGGGTTCGTGATGTTTACGCCGCAGGGGCTGAACGACAGTTTCACCGCCTTGCCGCTGCAGATTTATAATTGGACGGAGAACGCCAACGACGATTTCCGGATTCACGTCGCCGCGGCGGGGATCATTGTGCTGTTGGCGCTGCTCATTTGCCTGAATGCCACCGCGGTCTATCTGCGGTATCGCTTCAGCAAGCGGATTCATTGGTAACGTTGAACATAGAAGTTTGAAATTGAAAGCTCGTCGGCCGTCGGATTCGGCCGCACGAAACACATCGTCGACGGCGTGAGGACGCGCCCGCCGATGCCCTCAGGCGAGATAGCGATGATGACGGAAGCCAGCCCTCCCGCCCGCAACACGCGTCCTGTGACGCCGCGCCTCAACACGGTGGCAGACATGCGCCCGGCCGACGATTTTCTGGAGCGACCGCAGAAGGTGGTCGCTACCAACGTCAACTTCTATTACGGCAGCCATCAGGCGCTCCACGACATTTCGCTGCGGATGCCGCAGAACTGCGTGACGGCCCTCATCGGCCCGTCGGGCTGCGGCAAGAGCACGTTCCTGCGGTGCCTCAACCGCATGAACGACATGATCGAAGGGACCCGCGTCGAGGGGACCATCCTGCTGGAAGACATCGACATCTACCGCCCGCGCACCGACGTCGTCGAGTTGCGGAAGCGGGTCGGCATGGTGTTTCAGAAGTCCAACCCGTTCCCCAAGTCGATCTACGAGAACGTCGCTTACGGCCCGCGCGTGGCGGGGGTCAAGCAGCGCAGCATCCTGGACGGGATTGTCGAGCAGTCGTTGCGCCGCTCGGCACTGTGGGAAGAAGTTTCCGATCGCCTCGACCAGTCGGCGCTCCGCCTTTCAGGCGGCCAGCAGCAGCGTCTTTGCATCGCCCGGGCGCTGGCGACCGACCCCGACGTGCTGCTGATGGACGAGCCTGCGTCGGCTCTCGATCCGAAGAGCACTGCTCGCATCGAAGACTTGATCTTCGAGTTGAAGGACACCTACACGATCGTCATCGTGACCCACAACATGCAGCAGGCGGCTCGCGTCTCCGACCAAACGGCGTTCTTCTACGAAGGACGATTGGTTGAGGCAGGCGCCACGACCGACCTCTTCACGAAGCCGCGACAGAAGCAGACGGAAGAATATATCACTGGTCGGTTTGGTTGATCGTTGAAATGTCCGCATCGTTGTTCATAATCTAGTTTGGCGGCGTGTTTTCGGGATTGTTCGTATGTCGATGCATCTGCAGCGTGATCTTGAATCTCTTGAGCAGAATCTGCTCAATCAATCGTCGGTCGTCGAGCAGATGGTGTTCCGCGCGTGCCAGTCGCTGCGTGAACTGCGCGTCGATATCGTGCAAGAGGTGCTCGCCAGCGAAGAGACGGTCAACTACCGCGAAGTCGAAATCGAAGAAGAGTGCCTGAAGATTCTGGCGCTCCATCAGCCCGTGGCCGTCGACCTGCGGCGCGTGGCAACGGTGCTGAAGATCAACGGCGACCTCGAGCGGATCGCCGACCTGGCGGTGAACATCGGCGAGCGGACCCACAGCCTGTCGCTGTACCCCGATTTCCAGATGCCGGCCAATCTCGACAAAATGGCCGAGTCGGCGATCTCGATGGTCCGCGACGCGCTCGATTCGTTCGTGCGGCTAGACGTTGAGCTCGCTCGCGACGTCTGCAATCGCGACGACGTCGTCGACGAACTCAACCGCCAAGTCATCTCCGACGTGCAAGCGCTCATCGAGTCGAATCCCAGCGACATCGAACCGGCGTTTCACTTTTATTCTGCCTCGCGACACGTTGAGCGGATCGCTGATCACGCGACGAACATCGCCGAGGACGTGATTTACCTCGTGGACGGGGACATCGCCCGACACCGCCATGACGGCATTCCCTACTGAAACGGTTCGCCCGCGCCACTGGTCGCCTAGCAACGAACGTTCGTTGCCGACCGACTTCACGGCGCTTGCGCGGCCGGCAGGTTACAGCTCTCGCAGCATGGCCAAAGCTCGCATTTTGATCGTCGAGGACGACGCCTCGTTGGCGGAAGTTCTGGAGTACAATCTCAGCCAGGAAGGGTACGACGTGCAGGTCGCCCGCGACGGACAGCAAGGGCTGCGCGAGATTCGACTTCGCTGCCCCGACCTGGTCGTGCTCGACCTGATGCTCCCGATGATCGAGGGGCTCGAGGTCTGCCGGCTGCTTCGCGCCGATCCCGCCACCGCGGGTCTTCTGGTTCTGATGCTCACCGCACGCTCGGAAGAGTCGGACGAGTTGATCGGCTTCTCGGTTGGCGCCGACGATTACGTCAGCAAGCCGTTTAGCGTGAAGGTGCTGCTGCAGCGGATCAACGCCCTGCTCCGCCGCAAGGAGCAAGGGACCGGCGACCGCGACGTCATCGTGAGCCAAGGGATCATGATCGATCGCCGCCGCCATCGGGCGACCGCGGGCGATCGGCCGCTGGATCTCACGCCGAGCGAGTTCGGGTTGCTCACCGCGCTCGTGCGGCAACCGGGGCGGGCGTTTAGCCGTGCGGAACTGATCGACGTGGCACTCGGCGACGACGCCATCGTGTTGGAGCGGACGATCGACGTTCATATTCGCGCGCTCCGGAAGAAGATGGGACGCTACGCCGATCTCGTGCAGACGGTCCGCGGCATTGGCTATCGCTTGCGCGATCCGGCCGACGTCATTTCGATGTAGCAGTTCTTGATCGGATATTCAGCCCGTCAGCGCTTCGGCGTAAGCGTGCAGCGCCGTCTCGTCGCCCGTGTGCCAGAAGAGCCACGTTTCGTTTGCTGCGAACGCCCCGCGGCGAATTTGATCGAGCATCGCCCCCAGCGCCCGTGCCGTGTAGACGGGGCCGACGAGTAGGCCTTCCGTGCGGGCGACGAGCTTGATCGTCTCGCGCTCCAACTCGCCAACAACGCCGTAGCCGTCGCCGAGATAGCCGTAGTCGGTGTCGAAGTCGCTCACGGCGAGCCGTTCTTCGACGCCCAATAGTTCTGCGGCGCCGTTCGCCACGCGGCAGACTTCCGAGAGGAATTTCTCGTCGGATGATTCGTCAGGCGTTTGGTCGATGCTGATTGCCGTGACGCGCCCCGCAAAACCGGCGAGCCTAGCGCCCAGCACGAGCCCCGCCTGGGTGCCGCCGGAACTCGTGGCGAAGAAGATGCGATCGACGCGCCTCCCCTGCTCTGCGAGCTGCGCGACGAATTCGAACATCGCAGCGACGTAGCCGAGAGCGCCGACGGAGTTCGACCCGCCCACCGGAATGACGTACGGGCGACGGCCATCCGCCTCCATCGCGGCGGCGAGTTCGCTCATGCGGGAGTTGCGGTGCGGCCGCGGGGCCCAGTGGACTGTGGCGCCGAGCAGCTGATCGAGCAGCAGGTTGCCAATCGGCGGCTGCGGCGAACCGCCGAGCACGAGGTAGCAATCGAGCCCAGCGATCGCCGCTGCGGCCGCCGTCTGGCGGCAGTGATTCGATTGCGGCCCGCCAGCGGTAATGACGCAGTCGGCATTTTTCTTCAATGCGTCGGCAATCAGGAACTCGAGCTTCCGCGTTTTGTTACCGCCGGTGGCGAGGCCGGTGAGATCGTCCCGCTTCACCAGCAACTGCGGCCCGCCGAGCGCTTGCGAGAGCTTGGCGAGCTCATCGATCGGCGTCGGCAACTTCGCCAACGCTACGCGCGGCAGCGTCTGGAACGCACGCGGGAGTTGAGTCATTTCAAACGTCCTTCCTCGTCGCAGTCGGTTTGCCGCGACTTCATTTGACGAATCTCGCCGTCAGACTTCCCGGCGGCCAGATCCTTCCGCGCTTCCGCAGCGAGGTCTTCGTAGTCGTTCCGCAGCCGTTCGAGGTCGTGGTCTTCCAGTTCTTCCAGATCGAGTAGCGCGTTGTGGGCGCCCTCCATCGCGCGAATGAGTTCGTCGAGCTTGATTTGGATCGCCGCGGTGTCGCGGTTCTGCGTGTTCTGAATTAGGAAGATCATCAGGAACGTGATGATCGTCGTGCCGGTGTTGATCACCAGTTGCCAGGTTTCGTTGTAACCGAAGATCGGCCCGGTGACGGCCCAGACGACAATCGTCAGCGCCGCGAGAATGAACGTCGTCGGCCGACCGGTAGTGCGGGCGGCCCACTTGGCGAGCTCAGTGAATAGCTTGTTCCACGTCTTCATGCGTCGCTGATCTGACTTATCACTTCGTTCCGGCGTCGCCGCGCGCGAACTTGCCGAGCGTTTCCTGATAGACCTTCTTGCCATTCTCGACGACCCGGCGAATCTCGCGAGCGTTGGCTTCGCTTTCTTGCCGCAGTTCGGCGATCATGCGAAGCGATTCGACCTGGTAGTCGCTGATCGCCGTCACCAACTTTTCCAGCGACGCCGGGCTGATCGTCGAGCCGTAGCCCGCCTTGAGCGCCGCCTTCTCCAACTCGCGACCGAGATCGGCGACGTCTTCGAGGCTTTTGTTGACGCCCGTCTTCATCGCCTCGGTCGCTTGGGTTGCTTCATGCAGCCCTTGCTGCGACGTGTAGACCGTGCCAAGGATCGTGAAGACGTGCTCGTTCGTGGTGAAGAACGTTACGGCACGGCGATAAACCTGGTCCTTCACATCGTGCGTCTGCTTGAGCTTCGTGACGAGCGTTTCGCCAACGTCGTAGCCGATCGACAAGTTCTCAGCGATGTCTTTCAGCAACTGGTAGGTGCGATCTTCCGTCTGGAAGTTGTTGCGGGCTTCGTCGCGCGTTAGTTCTAGCCGCGACTGTTGGCTTTCATCGCCTCCCTTGTACTCATCGACCGCTTTTTGCGCCTCGGCGAGGGCCGCCTTGGCCTTTTCCAGACTCGGCACTTGCTTCTCAAGCAGCTCGCGGGAGAGGATCTCAGCTTCCTTCAGCGCGAAGCGGAAGTCGATGTAGCCATCCATGATGGCGTCTTCCCGCTCGAGCTGATCTTTGGTGTCTTTGCAGACGTCCTTGTAAACGTCGACGATCTTCTCGAAGCGGGCGCTGGGCGAGCCTCGCTGGATTCGCATCCAAAGATTCGCCATCTTCTCGGAGAAGCCAATCTTGCCGTCGTCGAGTTGGGCGATCAGCGTCTTCGAATCTTCGCGGATCGAGTCGAACATCTGGCTGATTTCGAGGTAGCGATTGCCGACGTTGATGTTCTCGACGTTGTCGCGCACCAGTTGATTGAAGGTGCTCATGTATTTGATCGTGTTGGCGATCGCGAGCGCCCGGGCTTCGTCGACGTGGCGGACTTCTTCGAGTAGACGAATGAGCTCCGCCGGCACCTCCTCGCCGCTCTTCAGGCCGAACTTTTCCAGTACGTCGACGGCCTTGTCGAGATAAGTCTGCGTTTGCTTCCCCGAGGCGGAACCGCCGGCAGACTTCTTGGGAGCGGGCTGCTCTTGAGTGGCTTGACGGCCCATCGGATTCCCTCGCGCGTTAGGAGTGGAGAAGCAATCGCAGGGCGACGACGGCGATTCGACGCGGCCCGCGGCGTTTGGTAAATTGACCAGCCAGCTTAGCACGATTGGCACACTTTCGACAGCGACGGAGAGTTCAGGCGTTGGGGTTGGGGGTTCAGAGAAAACGCAGATCTGAGTCCCAGCCATCTCCGATTTAACGCACCCTCTTTCAATCCCATACTGAACCCTGCATTCCGACCTCTGAACCCTTCTTCTGCCATGGCCAACTCGCAAGCAACGCAAACCGCCGAGGCGCCGTCGCAGTCGACGATCGACTCTGACGGGTTGCCGGCGGGCGAGCGGTTGAGCCTCGCGGAGATGACGCGGATCATGGACGTCGCCGCGACGCTCCGCAAGGAACGGACGCTCGTCGAGCAGCAGCTCAACATCGACGAGATCAAGGCGGCGCTCCGCGACCGCTTGCTCGAAGCGGCGAAGCTCAACGGCGATCCCGTGACGCCGGCCGAGATCGATGCGGCCGTCGAGCAGTATTACGAACGGCTGCACGAGTTCCGCGATCCGCCGGCCAGCTTCTCGAAGTTTTTGGCTCACTGTTGGGTCCTCCGCAAGTATCTCACGGCGGCGGTCGTGGCGCTCGCTGGCGCCGCGGCGCTCGTGTGGGGGCTAGTGTTCACGGGCGTTTTGCCAGGCGAGGCGCGGACACGGTACGTCACCGAACAGCAACAGTCGGACCTAGACGCGCAGCTTAGCGAATCGCAGCGGCTAGCCTCGGCGATCAACAAGCTCAGCACCGACCCCGCGGCTACGGCCGAGGCGGAGCGGCTCTCTACGATGGCGGTCGCCGCCCACGAACAAGGCGACGGCAAGAAGATCGCCGCCGCGACGAAGGAGTTGCAGGAGCTGCAAGCTTTGCTTGAACTGGAGTATGGGCTGTTCATCGTCAACGCTCCCGGCGAGCAATCGGCGACCGAACGGCTGTGGACCGACGACGAGGGGACGCGGACTTCTGGGTATTTCGTCTTCGTCGATGCGCTCGACGAGCAGAACCAGCCGGTGAGCGTGCCGATTCGCAACCGCGAGACTGATCGAGTTGAAATGGTCAGTCGGTGGGGAGAGCAAGTGCCGAAGAAGGTGTTCGACCGGTTGTATCGCGACAAGCAGAAAGACGGCGTGCTCGACGAGCGCGAATTTGGTCGCAAGCAGCGCGGGACTCGCGAGGTCGAGGTCCAGCTGCGCGGTGCGGACGACGAGCCGATCGAACGACGGGGGCAGATCACCTCATGGAAATGAACGTTCGATCGGGACGTACCGTTGGCCGATCGCTGGAGCGGGCGGTTGAGCAAATTCGCCAGCGGCTGAGCACCCACGCCGACGGCGTGCGGGAGCTCGATGCCGAGATGAGCGAGCTGCTCTCGCAGCGGAGCGAGACGCTGCTGGCGCTGGCGCGGCATTACCTGCCCGACCTGAAGCTGGAAACGATTCAAGGTTCGTTCGTCGAGGTTCGCGACGAACTGCTCGGACTGCTCGCGGAGAAGCAACGCCGGCAGCAGGATCTGCACGACCAAGCGGCCGGCGCGCAGCGTCAAGTTGAGCATGAAGACGCGGAGCTTGATCGCGTTACCGACGAACTCAACGTCAAGGTAGCGGAACGCGAACGTTTGGAGGAGTTGCTCGCCGAGCGGCTCCGCGGGACTGAAGAGTTCACGACGCTCTCGCAGCGGGCGCTTGAGACCGAGCAAGAACTCAACCGCAACGAACGCCGCGTCGCCGACGTTCAGGCCGAGGCGAAAACGAAGCTTCCTTCGTACGAGGGAAGCCGGCTATTCAAGTATCTCTACGACGCCGGCTACGGCACCGGGAAGTACCAGTCGCAGGGGCTCACGCGGCGCGTCGACGGTTGGATCGCGAAGTTGATCGACTTCCAATCGGCGCGGCGCGGGTACGACTTCCTGCGGACGACGCCCGAGTTGATGAAGCAGGAGGTGACGCGGCGGCGCGACAGCTTCAACGAACTGATGCAGCAGGTCGAAGCGATCGAAGATCGCGTCAGCGATGAAATCGGGCTGACCGAGGTGATGCGCAACGGCCAACAGCTGGGAGCGGACCGCGATCACTTGGTGACCGTGGTGGCGGCGACGCAGAATTTGCTGACGGAACTGCAGCAACAACTCGCGCAGCTCGAGGGGCGGCAGAACGAGTTTTACGAGCGGGCGATCAGCCGCATGAAGGCGTTTTTGGAACGTCTGCCAGAGGCTCGCTTGGAACGGCACTCGCAAAGCACGCCCGAGCGCGAAGACGATTCGATGGTGGCGGAAGTCGCGCAAATCGGCGATCGACTCGAAGCGGCCGAAGGACGCGGCGCGGAACTCGGCAAAGCGCGAGCCGCCTGGGACCAGCGGCTCAACGGCTTGCAGGAGGTGCTGCAACGCTTCCGTCAGGCGGAGTTCGATTCGCAGCGGTCGACGTTTCCGCTGCTGCTCGACGCGGACGATCTCGTCGAGCAGTACGTCGCCGGTCGCGTCGACGCGCAGCAGGTATGGGCGACGCTGCAGAGCAATCAGCGATTCGCACCGACGTGGCAGGAGCAGCGCGGCCCGCAGATGCCCAACTTCCCCGCGGGCGATATTTCGATGGTGTTGCTCAAGGTATTGACCGAGGTGGCGGGCGCTGCGATGGAGCAGAGCGCCGGTCGCGGCGTTGAACGACGCGGGCCCGTGCGGCAGGAATCGCGGCAAGCGACGGGGCGGCCGCCGTTTCCGAATCGCGGGTTCACCAACGGGCGTGGGTTTTGAAGCGAACCACGAAGGCTCTAAGAAGCGAAGACTCCACGAAGGATGCTGGGGCAGCGGCGAACTTTTACCGCTGAGTTGAACCACTCTACGATTTTTCAGTAACGGCTTCATCGTTCGACTGGTCGCTTGCGCTGGCATAGACGATCTCGCCCCACGCCGCGTCGAATTCTTGTTTGCACTTTGGGCAGCGGACTTTCTGGCCGAGGAACTTCTGCGGAACGTCTTTACCGTGCTCGCACGCAGGGCATTCGATGTGGAACCGCAGTTTTTCATCGGCGAGCGGCGCGAGGGCTTCGGGCGGGCAATCTTCGAATTCCACGTCGGCCGCGTCGAGCGTCGAGAGTTGTTCGACGGTCAGCTCGGCAATTTCTGCAATGCGATTCGCCTGTCGGCGGATCGCCAGTTCAAACAAGTTGCGGGCCGTGCGGCCGTTGCCGAAGTGGCGATCGCGATGCTCGTGGAGCCATGTGAGCCCGACGATTGCCTTGGCTCGCGTCGCCGCGCACAGTTTGTACTGGCTCTTGTCGCACATCATGCCGAAGATGCTCGAAAGCTCGAGCGGCGTGTAGTCGACGAACTCCAGCTGCCGGCTGAATCGCGACGAGAGGCCGGGATTCGACTGCAGCAGCCGCTCCATCTCGTCGGGATAGCCGGCGAGGATCACGACAAGTCGGTCGCGGTTGTCTTCCATTCGCTTCAGCAGCGTCTGCACCGCTTCGTGGCCGTAGGGATCTTCGCTGTCGACGGCGATGAGCGTGTAGGCTTCGTCGATGAACAGCACGCCGTCTAGGGCTTCGTCGATTTTCTTGTGGCTCTTCGGGCCGGTTTGGCCGGCGTATTCGGCGACCATGCCGCTGCGATCGGTCTCGATGAGGTGCCCCTTCTTGAGGATGCCCATCGCGCCGAAAATATTGCCGACGATGCGCGCGACGGTCGTCTTGCCGGTGCCGGGGTTGCCGTTAAAGACCATGTGGAGCGTGAGCTCGGTGGTCGGCAAGCCGGCTTCAGTCCGCTTCGCCTGCACTTTGAGAAAGTTGGCGAGCGTGCGGACTTCCTCTTTGATCTGGGCGAGGCCAATCAGTTTGTCAAGCTCCGCCATGGCGGTGGCGAGTCGCTCGGCGGGAGTTTTCTCCGGCTGAGCTTCGGCGGCAGCTACTTTCGCGGCGGGGAGTTTTTCTTTGCCGGTGGAGGGCGCAGCGCTCCGCTCGCGCGACCCCGCTGACGGGGCATCGGGGAGTTTGGGGATGTCTGGCGATGGCGCTGGCGCTTTGAGCGGGGGGAGTTGGCTGCGCGTGTCGAAGACCTTCTCGATCGCCTGCGGGCCGGCGTGATCGGCGGCGGCATGTTCGCTCGGTTCGTCGATGGGAATTGGGCGGAGGTGGCGGCTCAGTTCCTCTTGAATCGACTTAATCTGGGCCGCTTCGACTTCTTGGATTGGACCGTCGGCGCGGGCCACCAGATTGGCGAGGCGGACGACAAACGCTTCCAACTCGCCGACGCGATTGCGGAGCGCTGCGATCTGGTCGAACGGGCGGACCAGCGCGTACCACTTTAGCTCCATCGCCTTGTCCGACATTTCGACGAGCGCGTCGCGCAAGTCGTCGCCCGACAGCCACTGATCCCACAGGTGGAAGACTAAGACTTCCGCGAGGAATTCTTCCTGCGTGCTCCAGCGGCGATCGCATTGGCAGACGCTGACGAACACTTTCACTAGCAGGGCGCGATGGAGGTCGTCCATCAGCTGCACGAATTGCTCGGCCGAGCCTTCGAGTTGCTGCGGATTTTCACGGACCGCCAGTTCACCGCTGGAAACGTATAGATCGCGACACTTGCCGAGTAACTGGCGAAACTGCGACGGCAGGTCGGGGAATTCGAAGGTCGACATGCGGCGATTATAGAGTGGTTGGTTGTCCGTTGTCAGTTGTCTGTTGTTGAACCGCCAAGGACGCCAAGAGCGCCAAGGAAATGCGTCAGCCCGTATTCCTTGGCGTCCTTAGCGGTTGAGTTTTGCATTTGGCAGTTCTTGCTGAAAGGCGGGGTACGATGCGTCGTTTAACGGGTTTTTTGAGTTTTGAATTTTGCGTGGTTACGGGGGGGCCCCATTAATTCGGTGCAAAAGTCGGAGAGCGGAATTTGGCGAACATGCTTCTGTTCGACAAATCTAGGCGTTTATCGCTGTTTGTGTTTCGCGCGAACGGCGACTTTTGCGTTTTTGGTGTGCGTGGAATGTTTCAAAATGCCCGCCGCCGCCGGCGGCGGTTTTTTGGGGGTGACGATTAGGCGGCGCCGCGGCGGAGGATGCGGCGGGACTCTTCGGAACGGTCGTCGATTTCTTTGAGCACGGCGTCGATCTCGCGCTCGCCGGCCGTCTTGCGCGCGGGCAAGACGGCGTCGAGGCGATGAGCGGCGTCGGTGTCGAGCGCTCGTGCGGCGAGGTTGCCGGCCATGGCGAGTCGTCGGACGACGCGCTGCCGAACTTCCACATCGTCAATCTCGTCGACCGCGGCGGTGATGACGTCGTCGAGCACCGTTTGTATTTCGTCGGAGTTAAACGCTCGCAGGCTCGGGCGGGCGAAGCGGCGGGGATTAGCCCGTTCCAGGAACCATGCGGCCGCTCGCCAGTGCGTCGCCGAGGCGGCGCGCATCGCGCGGAGGGCGTCGATTTGTGAGCGAATTTCCGCACTGCGGACATCCTGGCGGAAGTCGGCGTTTCGCTGCATTTCGCGGCGGAGCGTGCTTACTGAGCAGCCGACGTAGCGGGCGGCGTCTTGTAATCCGAGGCCGACGCTGATGAGCGCGACGACTTCGCGGCGTTTGGTTTCGTCGAGTGAACGCGGGCGGCCGGTCGTTGACATTGGAGTTTTCCCCATTTGGACGAGATTCGGGTATGCGACGCCACCGCGCGGATTGCTGGAAACGCGGGTTGTAGATGGCGCTACCCTAGCGAAACGGGTGGCCCAGTTTCGACAACGAAATGACGAGATTTTTGATTGGGCAATTTGGGGTTTGAGGGCCGCTCCCTGGAATTGCGCACGCGACGCTGTGGTTTTGAGCAGAAGCTGCGCACGGCGTGCCTAGGGATGGGGCAACCTCTGCGGTTCAGTCGGTCCAGCGGGCTGAAATGGCGGCGTTTTAATCCTTGCTAGGTAATGACTTGCGCGATGGATTACGCTGTCGCTCGTAGCGCTGGCACGCCCGTTGCTATCACGGGGGTGTCGAAATAGATCGGCAGCGAATGCCGGATAGAGACCTCGAAAAAGCGTCCAGGCGGACTCTCGAAGGGGACCTTGCGTTACTTGGGGAGCGGCGCGCTCGCGTCGTCGGAAAACTCTCCAGAATCGCCTCGTTCTACATTGCGCGGTCTCGCCGCGTCGGATGGCCCATTGGCTTTCCGTCGAGGGTTCGGCTCGTTTACATCCCAGCGACGTCGCTGGCGTGAGCATCCTTTCCTCTGTTCTGTGGGAGTGTCGCAATGGGTTGTCTGAACCACTGGTCTCAGATGCGAGGACCGTGGTGGGGAGCACTGTCCCTGCTGCTATTGGTCTCGCTAGTCGCTACGGCGCCGCAAACGACTTGGGCTCAAGAGGCTGAGGTCGTTGAGGAAGAAGCGGCCGTCGTTGAAGAAGCGGCCGAGCCTGCAGAACCGGCGGCGACGGCTGCCCAAGATCCGGCGGCCACCGAAGGCGCCGAAGAGGAAGCTGCCGCGGAAGAAGAAGCTGCCGAAGAGCCGCTGACCCTCGAAGGCGTCGCCGGCAAGGTTGACGCCGCCGCTCTTCCCGGCCACATCGCGTGGATGCTGACGAGCTGCGTGCTCGTGCTGTTCATGACGGCCCCGGGCCTCGCGATGTTCTACGGCGGTCTGGTTCGCAAGAAGAACGTCCTCGGCGTCATGATGCAATGCATCTTCTTGATGGGCCTGATGACGGTCCTGTGGGCGCTCTATGGCTACAGCCTCGCCTTCGGCGGAGCTGAGAAGTACATCGGCAACGGCGAATTCTTGCTCATGAAGAACGTCGAGCGCGTGTGGGATGAATCGGCGGGCGCCCCGTCGACGCCGATGTTCTCGGCCACGATGCCGACGCTCGTTCACATGTTGTTCCAGGGGATGTTCTTCATCATCACCCCGGCCCTGATCTGCGGCGCCTTCGCCGAGCGGATGAAGTTCAGCTCGATGGTGGTGTTCTCGATTCTGTGGGGGACGTTGATCTACTGCCCCTTGTGCCACTGGGTGTGGGACGGCGGTATCTTGGCCTACAACTCGCCTCATGCGATTGCCGGCGGCGCCCTCGACTTTGCCGGCGGCACCGTGGTGCACATCAGCTCGGGCGTTTCGGCCTTGATCTGCGCCTTGGTCCTCGGCAAGCGTAAGGGCTTCGGTCACGACGATATGCGTCCGCACAACCTCACCTACACGGTGCTCGGCGCCGCGATGCTGTGGTGCGGTTGGTTCGGCTTCAACGCCGGCAGCGAATTGGCGAGCGATGAGTTGGCCGCCAGTGCGTTTGCGACGACTCACTTCTCGGCGGCCGCGGGCCTGCTGGCGTGGGTGTTGTTCGATTGGTTGACTCACGGCAAGCCGACGGTGCTTGGCGCCGCCTCGGGCGCCGTCGCCGGCTTGGTCTGCATCACGCCGGCCGCCGGGTTCGTCAACGTCATGCCTGCGATCCTCATGGGCCTGGCCGGCGGCTTTGTCTGTGCCTTCGCGTGTGCCAAGTTGAAGCCGATGATGGGCTACGACGACTCGCTTGATGCGTTCGGCGTGCACGGCGTCGGCGGCACCTTGGGCGCCATCCTGACGGGCGTCTTCGCCACCCGCGCTGCGTGGGACATCGGCGCCGGCGAGAAGCTCGGCATGCTCGAAGGGGGCAGCGTGTTGAAGGGCCAGGTCGTGGCCGTCGTCATCACGTGGATCTTCAGCATCGTCGGCACCTTCATCATCCTGAAGGTGATCGACGTGGTGATGGGCCTCCGCGTCAGCGAGCAAGGCGAAGTGATCGGCCTCGATCAGAGCCAGCACGGCGAAGAAGGTTACATCTTCACCTAAGAGTTATGAGTTGCGAGGAGCGAGTTTCGAGTTGGGGAAAAGTCAACAAGATTCTTCCCCGCTCGTTACTCGCAACTCGAAGCTCGCAACTTTTCCACCAATCCACATGTTCTCTCGTTAGGGACATTTCACTATGAAGAAAATTGAAGCCATCGTGCGTCACCATAAGGTCGACGAGGTGAAAGAAGCCTTGATCGCCATTGGTTTCCAAGGGATGACGATTACTGAAGTCCGCGGCTTCGGCCGGCAACGCGGTCACACGGAAACGTACCGGGGGACGGAGTACACCGTCGACTTTGTGCCGAAGGTGAAAATCGAAATCGTCGTCGGCGACGAACTGCTCGACAAGGCGATTTCGGCGATCGTCACCGCCGCCAAGACCGGCCAGGTCGGCGACGGCAAGATCTTCGTCAGCAACTTGGCGGAAGTCGTCCGCGTCCGCACCGGCGAAACCGGCGCGGCGGCGATCTAGCCGCTGACGACGCCGTCGACCTGAGCGACAGCTACTATTGAGGGGCCCGTTCGTGATTCCAAACTACGGACGCGGCCCCTCTTTTTTGTCCGTAGGGCCGATTTTTGCGGCGAATCATCCAGAAAAGCCATTCCAGCAGCCTCGACGGAACCGGCGGGATATAATTGATGCGGCGGCCTGCTCGGTTCGCTCGCTCTCCCCGCGATCGGCAACATTGGATTGGCTCACGTGATGAAGAAAATTGAAGCGATTGTGCGTCTCCACAAGCTGGATGACGTGAAGCAGGCCCTGCTCAACCTCGGCTTGCAGGGAATGACCGTTACGGAAGTACGGGGCTTCGGCCGGCAACGGGGGCATACCGAAACGTATCGCGGCACGGAGTATCGCGTCGATTTCGTGCCGAAGGTGAAGATCGAACTCGCCGTGGCGTCGGAATTGAGTCCGAAGGCGGTGACGGCGATCGTTTCAGCAGCGAAAACCGGCCAAGTCGGCGACGGCAAGATTTTCGTCACGGATTTGGCGGAGGTGATTCGCGTGCGGACTGGCGAGACGGGCTCGGCGGCGCTATAGCCCGGGGGTGGCGTCACGCGGGGCTACGCCCGGCCGGAATGGAGAGCGACCCCCGGGCGGAGCCCGGGGGTAGGGGACGCGTTACGCGATCCCTTTGCGGACTGCCCAGACGGCCGCTTGGGTACGATCGGCGACGCCAAGCTTGCGCAAGATGTGCTGCACGTGCTCCTTCACCGTCTCGTAGCTGATGTCGAGCGCCTGGGCGATTTCTTTGTTGCTCAAACCAAGCGCGAGTTGCCGGAGGACTTCGCTCTCGCGGCGAGTTAGCGGGGCGTCGAAGTCGATCGTCGCCCGCGGCGTGGAGAGCGCCCCGGCGACGCGGCGCAATCCCTCGCGCGACCAAAGCATGTCGCCGGCAGCAGCACGATGGATCGCCGCAATGATTTCGTCGCGGCTAGCGCTCTTCACCAAATAGCCTGCAGCGCCGAGCGCCACGGCGCGGGCGATGTACGTTGGGTTGTCGTACGAGCTAAACATCACGATCGACGAGCCCGGCAACTCCGCTCGCAACTGGCTGAGGACGCCGAGGCCGTCGACTCCCGGCATGCGAACGTCGAGCAGCACCACGTCAGGCCGGAAGCGGCGGGCGAGGCGAATTGCTTCATCGCCATCGGGGGCGTCGCCGATGATTTCGATCTCGCGCACATCGTGGAGGAGGCTGCGGAGCCCAGCCCGGATCACATCGTGGTCATCGGCGATGAGGAGACGTACAGTCATCGGACGAGCTACCTTCCTCTCCTGGAAGTGCGCCTGGAAAGCGCGTGAGTCGACGCCGATCGGAGTGATGAGCAAATGCCGTACGCATACGGCCAATCTTTTGTGCAGCGAGCGCTGCGGGCGGCTGCATCTCTCGCCGCTCGCCGCCCGATTCCTAAACCATATCAGGTTCGACGACCCTCGCAACAGAATTCGAGGAAATTGGGGGCTTTGGGCGATTGCGGCGCTGGTCGCTGAACGGGCGCGCTGATCGATTTGCTAGCGGCGGTCTGAGTTTTTTTGCGCGGTCGCGCGCGTCCGCATAGTAGCGGCGACGGCCCGCAAAAAATCAGCGCCAACACATTGAGAATCTTACCGCTGGCGACTCGCCGCGATTGATTGCGGCTTGTCTCAAATCAAGCGTCTGCGCGTGGCTGCATTGCAGGTTGCCGAGCTTCGCTGCGCTGCTGATTTACTGAACTTGTCAACTGCTTTACATCGACGCGATGATGACGCATACTCGGCACGGCATCGAGATGGTGAGCGCGACGCACAACGCCGCGCGAACGGATTCAACCTTTTCCCGTGCAGAGCCCTTCGCGAGATCGCGCGTTATGCCCACGCTGTCGATGAATGAAGTCACGACGTTCCGTTGGACGCTGGAGGAGGATGTACGTCGCTATGTCGCCGCCGGGTACGAAGGGATTGGCGTCTGGCGACAGAAGCTGGCTGACTTCGGCGAAGAGGCGGGCGTCGACTTGATTGCCGAGTCGGGCCTGCGCGTGACGAACCTGCTGTGGGCCGGCGGGTTCACCGGCAGTTGCGGCCGGACGCCGGATGAAAGCATTCAAGATGCGGTTCATGCGATTCGTCTTGCCGGCGCGCTCGGCGCTGGGTGTCTCGTGATTTACCCCGGCGGGCGGAACTTCCATATCTACCGGCAAGCAGAACGGCTGTTGCGAAGCGCGCTCGATCAATTGCTCGACTACGCCGCCGACGTGGAAGTGGCGCTCGCGATTGAACCGATGCACGCCGCGTGCGCCGCCGACTGGACCTTTCTAACCGACATCGAATCGACCGTCGCGCTGGTGGAGAGCTATCGCTCGCCGTTCTTGAAGCTGGCGTTCGATACGTATCACTTCGGCCACGATCAGGCCGTGCTGGCAAACTTGCCGGAGCTTGTGCCGCACATTGGCGTCGTGCATTTGGGCGATCGGATCGAGTCGCATTCGATCGACCAGTATCGCCAACCGCTCGGCGAGGGGCGGTTGCACATTGCCGAGATCGTGCGCGGACTGGTCGACGCCGGTTATACGGGCGACTTCGACGTGGAACTCTCCGGCCGCGATGTTCCCGAGAGCGAGTACGACGACCTGCTGCGCGACTCGCTCAACTTCTTCGAACGCGTGCTGGCGCCTGTCGGCGGCGAGCGGAGTTAGAAGTCGCCGATGGCCCGTCCTCTGATTGTGAACGCCGCGATCGAAATTCCGGCCGCTGAATTTGGCATCTCCTACGCACGCAGCGCCGGGCCGGGCGGGCAAAACGTCAACAAGGTGAACTCGAAGGCTGTGCTGCGGTGGCGGGTCGTCGACTCGCCGAGTTTGCCCGTGGCGGTGCGGCAGCGGTTCTTGCAGCATTTCGGCAGCCGCCTGACGAACGACGGCGAGATCGTCATCGCCAGCGACGAACACCGCGAGCAGCCGCGGAATCTCACCGCCTGTTACGACCGCCTGCGGGCGATGTTGCTGTCGGTCGCCCAGCCGCCGCGACGGCGGATCAAGACGCGGCCGTCGCGCGGGTCGGTAGAACGCCGCATTGAATCGAAGCAGCGGAATTCCGAAAAGAAACAGCAGCGCCGCGGCGGTTTTTCCGCGGATTAAGCGTGCTAGCGTCCGTTGCCGGCGCTCCTCTCGCTGCGAATCAGTCTAGGCCGATTCTTGGTCGCTTGGTATGAAACCGCTCGGTCATTGGAAGACCGTGCGCGCAATGCGAGCTATCTCGGAGAGATCATGCGAAGGATCGTCGCTTCACTTGTCATTCTACTGTCGTCCCCTGCCCTCGCGCTGGCTCAGCTCAATCCGCTGAACTACGCGGTGCTCGACAATGGATTGGGCCTCAACCCGATTCTCAGCGGCACGGCCACGGCGTCGATTGTCACCACGTCGACTTCGGGGACGTTCACTTACGGCACGACGGTCTACAACGCGATCATGACGCCGCAGGTCAGCGGGCCCGACATCGCGGTCTTTACGTTCTCGAACATCAATCTCGGCGGACTCGCGACGTCGTTGACGATCACCGGCACGAATCCGGTTGCGATCCTTTCGCAGCAAAACATCGTTACGATTCCGATTGCCATTAACGGCGGTAACGCGAGCGGGGGCGTCGCTGGAACAGCAGGCGTTGGCGGCGGCGCGGGCGGAACGAATGGCCATGCCGGCGTTGGCACGACGGCGGGCGCCGGGGGCGTTTCGGGCGGCGGCGGCGGCGGCGGCTTCGGCGGCGTGGGCGGTACGGGCGCCGGCACTGGCGGCGGCGTGGGCGGTGCGGCGAACGTCGGCAGCCTCGTCATTGGCGGCAGCGGCGGCGGCGGCGGCGGGTTCAGCTCGGGCGGCGGCGGCGGCGGCGGTCTGGAAATCGGCGCCATCAACTCGATCTCGCTCGGCGGCACGGTTGCCATCACTGCGAACGGCGGCAACGGTTCGACCGGCGGCGCGGGCAACGGCGGCGGCGGCAGCGGCGGCCTCATTTACATTCACGGCAAGCAAGTCATCCCCCTGGCCTCGCAAACAATCTCTGCGAACGGCGGCACGGCGACCAACCAGGGCGGCGGCGGCGCTGGCGGTAAGGTCATCATCGACGGCCTGCAAGGCGCCGATCCGAATTCGCGCGGCGTGCCGATCGAAACATCGTTCACTGGTACCGTGCTGCAAGCGAAGGGCGGCACGACCGGAACTGGCGGCGTCGGCGGAGCGGGCAGCATTGTGCTGACGCCCTCGCTGCCGATCGTGACAACGCTGAACATTACGCTCGACGGGTTGCCGATCACGCTCAACGGGACCGAAGTCAACTCGGGCGCCCGCGTGACGTACGTCATTCAGCGCGACCTGCAGGTGGGAACGAACCAAAATGGCGTCCAACCGGGCCAAGCGCAACTCGCGGTCAACGAACCATTGGCGGCGGACGCGAAGCTGTCGATCATGGCGTCGGGAACGTTCAAGACAAACGCCTTCAAGCAAACCGTTGCGAAGCTAGCCGGCAACGGCAAGTTGCAACTCGACGCCGGCGGCACGGTTTCGATCAGTAACAGCTCAACGATTGACTTTGATTTCACGGGCTCGATTGAAGGGACGGGGACGCTGGAGAAGGCGGGCAGCGGCACGCTCATTCGCCGGACGAACCTGCTGGTTCCCGGTACGGTGAACAACGCGGCCGGCACGCTTGCGATTGAAGGCGCCACGATCAAAGCGGATACGGCGTTCACCAATGCGGCAGGCGCCGTGGTGAAGCTCAATGGCGTCGGCAGTTCGATCGTGTCGCCGACGTTGACGAACGCGGGCCAAATCGTCGGATCGGGCACGGTTAACGCCGATTTGACGAACGCCTCAACCGGTACGATTCGCCTCATGGAAGCCGATTCGCAGATCTACAGCGGCGCCGTGAACACGAACTCCGGCAACATCAGTTTGTTGGGCGGCGTTGTTCAGTTTACCAATCCTGTCACGAACTCCGCGGTCACCGGCGGCATGTCGGGACGCGGGACGATGATCTTCGGCGGCGCCGGCCTCACGAACAACGGCTTCTTGGCGTTCAGCGGCGGCAACTCAGATATTCTCGGCGACGTCACTAACGCCGCTGGCGGCGCCGTGTCGACCGTCGGTCGATCGGTCAGCAGCTTCTACGGGGACTTTGTCAATCAAGGAACCGTGCTCACCGCGACCGGCGCCACCACGGTCTTCCTCGCCACGCAAACGGGCGGCGGCTCGTTCACCGGCGGCGGCACCGTCGAGTACTTCGGCCCGATCGTGCCAGGTAACAGCCCGGCCATGATTTCCTACGGCGGCAACGTCGTCTTCGGTCCGGCGGCGACGCTGCAGATCGAACTCGGCGGCACGACGCGCGGCAGCAAGTACGATGCGCTGAACATTGCCGGTAACCTCGCCGCGGATGGAGCACTGGCCGTTTCGTTGATCAACGGCTTCGTGCCGTCGATCGGGCAGACGTTCGACATTCTGAACTGGGGATCGCTGACCGGCGGCTTCTCGAGCATTCACTTGCCGTCGTTGCCTGGGCGGGCATGGGATACGTCGCAGCTTTACCAGACCGGCACGCTGCGCATCGTCGCGCCAGTGATTAGCGGCGACTTCGACGGCAACGGGTTCGTCGATTCGAACGACCTCGCGGGCTGGAAGTCTAACTTCGGCATGACGACCGGCGCCACGCGGGCGCAGGGCGACGCGGACGGCGACGGCGACGTCGATGGCGCCGACTTCATGGCCTGGCAGCAGACGTTCGGCCAAACGACCGCCACGCCTGCGACGGCGGCGGTGCCGGAGGCGAGCGGTTTGGCGCTCGCGCTGCTTGCGATGCTGGGCGGCATGGCCGTGCGGCGGCGGTAAGCTGCGGGCGGCGGTGCGTCGCTTGTAGTCGACCGACGGGCTGCAGACGGCGGATCGCCTGCTGGTCTCACGACTCTGGCGAATCAATCCATGGGTCGAGGAAGTACATTTTTGGCGTCGTGGTCACGTTTCGCGGCAGCCGCACTCGCAGGTCGGACGGAGTACGAGCCGAGCCTTCGTCTTCGGCAACGGAGACTTTTGGCAGCGAGGCGGCCAGCGATTGCAGGAACGAACCGTAGACCGGATTGGGAAGCTGAATCCAGCAATGCCCCCATTTTGCTGCGTGAGTTGCTACGGCCTTCCGACGTTCGTTGGGGGGGACTCGATGGTGAAATTCTGCGCTGAAATCGGCCGCATTGTCGCCGAGCTGAAGGATGACCTCATACCCTAAGTTTTCGCGGATATGGTTGTAGTGTGCGAATTTGTCGTCGTTCGGCGTCGAGCCGACGGGCACCGCGAAGCCTCGCATGAACAGGCTCGTGATCGCAGGGTCAGTCGAATCGGCGTCCGCGACGGGGATGGATTGGAATTGCGCGAGATTTTGCACCGTCGCTGCGCGCACCTCTTCGCGCCTGCTCGTCACGAAGAAGACTCTGAGATTGGGGTGGTCCGCAGCCAACCACTTATAGAACTCAGCGACTGAGGGTAGGAGTTTCGACTGCATGCTCAGGCAGTATCGAGCCCATGAGCCGCGCTCGTTGAAGTTTCGTCCAAGGGCGACAAGCGACTCGTTGTAGGCGGAGTTGTCAAACAGCGTCTCATCGAGGTCGGTCGTGATGCAATATCGCTTCTCTGGATCGGCGTCGCTCATCGCCGCAGCAATTCGCATCTTCGCGATGGCGTAGGCCTGGTGGACGCATGCTTCCAGCTCCGCGCTGGCCTGTTGCCACAGCATGGCATCAACGTTGTTGTGGTGGAGATAGCCGGGGCTCAACGGCGGCATCTCTTTCCGCAGCTGGTCGGCGAGATCCTGGGCGAGAGCGGTCATCGTCAGCGTCGGATTCCATGAGCCGCTTTTCGGCCATAATCCAGCGCCAGTGACGTAGACGTTCTTGACGCCATGAGGTCGGTAGTCGGCGCCGACGACGCCTTTGCCGTCAACGTCGTCCATCCACAACGAAGATCCTTCGTGCACCAGCGCGGGGACGCGCCGCTCTATCTCTGAGGGGCAATTGACGGTCCACTCGCCTGAGTGTGGAGTACCATGCCAGTACTCGACGGCATCCTTCCCTTTGGGAGACAGAACTTTTTCAAGCAAGTTGAAAGCGCCCTCGTCCATCGCCTTCCACGTGTGTTCGTCGTTCTCATTCGCAAGGATCTGCAGCAGGACGTTTGTCGTGGGATCGTCGTCGTCGTTGAGCTTCATCCAGCTATCGGGGTTGCGGTGATCGAGTTCGCCCAGTGCGGCGCACACGAATATCAAATGATCGGGAGACGACTGGATTTGCTCCGGAGAGGCCGTGGCGACGACGTCGGGCATGTAGCGCGCCGCCCGTCTGGCGTTTTTCGCCGGATTCGTATCGGACAGGACCGAGAGCTGAATGTGGTACTGCATGCCATCGGGGCTTTTTCCGGCGATGTATATGGCCGCGAGTTCCATCGCCGCCAATTCGTCGGCGAACGGAAAATCTGCGCGTGGGATGCGGGCGACGATCGAGGAAATGAAGTGCGCCGTAAAACGTTGACCGGCGAGGGGCAATTCGGGGAACGAGTTCATCAGCAGCGTTGCAGGCGGCAAGGCCCCCATCGCTAAAATGACGCGTGCATCGCGCAGGTTGACCACGCCGCGAGACGTCTTCAGCGCGGTCGCCACGCCGTCTTCTTGCACAATGCGCTCGACCCGAACATTGCACACGACTCGCAGCGGAGAGCCCTCGCCGGTTTCCGCGAGACGCGCTTGCTTCATTGCCAGATCGAGCAACGGCGCAGGGGTCGAGAACTTGGCGAAGTCGAGATCCTCTTGAACACCCGCGCCTACGGCGATCGGCGCAGCCATGCTGCGCGTCGCACTGCCGACGTCTTGGAGTTTGGCGGCGACTTGCGCTTGAAGGGCGCGCTGCATCGTACCGTAGATCGGCCGGCGCCGGGCCGCCATGGCAATGCCGGCGTCGTCTAGGCCCTCGTCGATCTTGTCCGCCGAGACGACGTTGAGAAGTCGCTCTGCGTCTTCAAAATTTCGGCGTGCGGCGGAAATCATATTCAGCGACCAGCCAGCCATCTCGTCGTCGGTCGGACGGGGGCACCACGCGCTCCACAAGATGCTCCGCCCGCCGAAGAAGGGGACCATGCCGTGCTGCCAACTGATTTTTCCTGCTGGTTGCTGCGCAGTCTTCGCCGACAGCGTCCACGGGAAGGTCTCGCTCAGCCCTCCCAGCGTCTGCTGATACGGGAGAGGCAGATTTTGAAAGTGTTCTGGCAAGAAAAACGGGCCGCGTTCAAGCACAAGGATGCGTGCTCCGGGCTCATGCTCGAGCGTGCGTTCGACGAACGCGAGCGCGCAAAACCCGCTGCCCACCACGACGTAATCGAACTGCTCCTTCTCGCGGATGGCCTTCCAGCCGGTTTCACTCGAGAAGAATACGTGATCCAGCACCTGTTGAGGCGTGGGCTCCTGCGGACCGGGCGTCGGAAAGCCGAAATTGAAGTTCTCTGATGCAGCTGCAGCGCCCATTTGACTTTGCTCTTGCTGGTGTTGATGCGAAAGTAAAGAGAGTGCGTCCTAAGCAGTTACGCCAACTGCTGCGCTTCACAAAGGTGCCGCGGTTTTCCATGGCCGAAGATTCGGGTTTCCCGAGCGGCGGGTCGTCCGTCGCGAAGACAGCGCAAGGATCGGCGGTCGCCCGCGTTGCGCCACTCCCCGCTTCGTGCGCGCACCCCTATTGCACGGGGGGAAGCGGCTTGACCGCGAAAAGCACATCTAGCGACGAATGTATACGCAAGATGGCATTTGTCCAGAAGAATCGAGACGTATTTTTTTTAGTTGCTCGAAATAGGAGCTTTCGGCGGACGGCATGTCGGCGCGGAGCGTCGGCGTGTTGTCGTGGTGGTTTGCGTTCCGCTAGATTCGCACGCTCATGCCCCATGGCAAGCGCATGACGCCCGGCGAGCATGCCCCCTGCGCTACTGCACTGAAGGTGGAGTTGGCTCCGCGTCCCCGCGTGATTCTTGCCTAAGCATTTTGCCAAGCTGCGTTTTGAAAAACGTCGAACTGACTTCGCAAAGAATCGCGTGTGCGGTCTCTTCCGAGATCACGCTGAATCCTCGAGCGTCTTTTTCGTCGCTGTAGGCGGCGATGCAGGGATAGGGATCGCCGACAAATTGCATGTCGATCACCGTCAAGTGGATATCCTGGGCCGGTAAATTCAATGATCTCTCCACGCGTCGCGCGATCGAGCCAAGAAAGATCTTCGTGAATGGAGCGAGGCCGGTAGGCGTATCGCACAGCGATTCCAACTCGATGGGCCAGTAAGAGACGTCGTACTGAATGCGGGGATGCCCCGAGTATGGGAAGTCGTGGGCCAATCTTTCGGGATTGAAGTCGCTCATGGGCGCATCGCTCACTTCACGGAGACGGAGTATGTTTGGCCGTCCCAGGTGAACAGTGCCGGCGTTTCGCTTGTAGAGTAGACGCCGTCCGCCTTGCTAATACTCAACTGATCGCGGAGCGCGTAGCCGGCGTTGACCCCCTCGACGGCGGTGAGCAGTGTGCCGTCGCCCTTCAGCACCATCTTGGCGCAGTTCTGCGGCTGCACGTGGTCGGCGAGCAACGTCACTTCGGCAATGTACAGGCCGGAATTCGGGTCGCGTCTTGCGAGGCTTCCGGTGGTGTGCCCCTGAACGCTGCCCACGGTGATCACGGTCGGGGAGGGCTTGTCGGCGCACTCGATGCGATACTTCACGACCTGGGCGTCATCGGTGTCGAGAATCGACTGCACGATCACGCGAAACTGACCCGGGGCGAGCGCCACAGGCACGGTCGTAGATTCGTAGCGAGACAATGCGGCCCGCACCTTGGAAAGGCGTTGGTTTTGAACGATTATCGCTAAGCCTAGGGCGATGAATGCTGTGGCGACAGCTATCGCCCTTGATGAGAAACGAAATCGTTGGCGTCCGCACTCGGAAGCGACGGCCGGTGAGGCTGAGGATGTGCTCATGCGCTGGTTTTTTGAATTGCGAGGTAATCGGGGATGAGGTGAGCGCTGCTTTTCGAGGCGGCTCAGTTGCCGTACCACTCGATGTCGCATTTGGTATGCGCTTTCTTGAAGTCGAGCACCTCCTCGGTGGTAACGTCATTGGCTGACAGATCGACGTCGGTCAAATGGGGCATTTGCGCCAGGTATTGAAAGACGTCGCTCGTCACTTTCGTCATCGAGATGCCGAGGTCTTTCAGCTGTTGGCAGTTGATCAGCGTCTTGACGCCGGCGTCGGTGACGGCGGTGTTGTAGAGATCAAGTTCTTCCAGATGCGGGTGCCGTGAGAGAAACTCCAGTCCGTGGTCGGTGACTGGGGCGCCTCGCAATCCAAGGTTCTGCAAATGCGGCAGCGCGGCGAGGTCGTGCAGAAACGCGTCGGTGAGGCCGGTGGCATTTAGTTGCAGGAAATCCAGGTTCGTAATCTGGGAAAGCGTCGACGCCGAAGCATCGGTGACGCGCGTCGACTGGAGCCACAACTCGCGAAGAGGTAGGTGAGCGATTTTTTTCAGTCCGTCGTCGTCGATTGCCGTGCTACTCAGGTCGAGTTCTCGCAACTCTGACAGCACGGCGAGATGCGCGAGGAGTTCGTCTGTGACGTTAGCTTCTGTCAAATTGACGCTGTTCACCTGCCCACGAAAGTCTGACGCGAACCAGTCGTCGATCCAGGAAGACGATCCCGGCGCCATGCGCACCTTGCCGCCCGCCGCCTCGATGGCTGCGATTGCGGCTCGTCGCTGTCGCGTACCGTGGGCGTACCAAGCGAGGACGACGCTGACGGCTGTGATCGCGAGCAAGAGCGACCGCAGGGAAACTTTGAGCCAGCGTCTCGATGGTCGCGTCATCTTGCTTGATCCTGCGCTCTGGATAGATGCCGCTGCTAGCGGCATGTAACTCGTCTCGACAACTCGGTATGGTATGGCTGGCGGCCGCCTGGACTTTTCACGGCATTGAAAGGCTCTTCATGTTCTCAGGTCATGTTCGATGGGCGATGCTGAGCGTGATCGCCAGCTTGCTGCCTCTACTTCACTGTCAAGCGTTAGCCGCTGGCGAAGAAGACGTCACAGTGATTATTAGCTACCCGCTGGACGGCCTGCCAGTCTGGAGCGTTGACGCTGCAGGCGAACCGCAGTTCGATGCTTCGCTGCTCATCGCCCACATCAAGGGTGAGGTCGAGCCAGAAGGTTGGAAAGTAGGAGAAGTTGATGTCATTGAAAACGCGGAAGGCAACTGTCTCGTCGCCGTTGCCCCTCGGAACCTCCATAAGAAGATAAGCCAATTTTTAGCACGCCAGCACGCCTTCGCGCGGCATGACGTCGAAGCCGGACTTCAAGAAAACCTAGCGACAGCCGCTGACGCGAACCAGCAAGTGCTGCTATTCGCCGCGGAGCCAAACTCAAAGGAGACGGGCGCATTCTTCGCCGCGAGGTTCGACGAGAAGAGCCCAGAATCGCTGAAAGCGGCTTTCGACAACTTTGTAATCCAGTGCATGTCGCCAACTCAAGCCAAATCTTTGAGTTGTTGGGGCGAACTGCCGCCGCCCGCTGGGTCGCCCCGCCTCGCAGTCCTCCGCGCTGATGGTTCAGTTGTCGCGCTGAGCGACTTCGCCGAATTTTGCGAATCAGGACTGGTTAAGGCGGAAAGACTTTCGGAGTTCCTCTCGCAGCATGCCCAGGAGTTTTGCAATGCGAAGGAGACGCTACAAGCGGCGCTGTCTCAAGCGTCCAGAGAGGATAAGCGGGTGCTAGTGCAAATGGGCGGGCCAAACTGCGCCCCATGCATCATGCTGACGCGATATCTCGATAGTCAAAGCGAGCTAATGTCGAAAGATTTCATTCGCGTGAAGCTCGATAACCGCATGCCTCACTCCGCCGAGTTGAGCGCCGAGTTTGTCGACGGAGTCGGAGTGATTCCGTGGATGGCGATTCTGTCGAGCGACGGCGAAGTCCTCGCGAACAGCGTTGGCGAGGAAGGCAATATTGGGTTTCCCAGCGGGGACGCGGCGAAAGCGCATTTCAGGAAAATGTTGACGACGACTCGCCGGCATTTGTCGGACGCCGAGATTGAGTCGATCGTCGAAGCCATTCCTTGAAGACATTCGGGCGCGGCGGGCGGCGTGTCGTCGCGGAGCGTCGACATGTTTGCAGCAGTTTGCCTTGAGCTTGGGTTCACATGCTCACGCCTCGCGGCAAGAGCATGGCGCCCGGCGAGGGAAGATGGACACGCTAAAGGTGGGTGCGAGCACCCACCCTACCAAGTCGATGTTCGCGTCGTTAATTCGTCGACTGTTTCGCCCGCTCCGACGGCAATCGTTGCGATCGCTGCAAATGGCGTGAGCTGATTTCGGGCGGCGATTTCCCGTCGAGCGCCTGTTTGTCCAGCGCCGCAAGCGGTCCAACTGTGCTGGTTGTGAGGTTCGCGCCGCCCTCCTCCGCCCTCCTCCGCCCCGTCCGTCGAATCAGTTTGCCGCTGGAAAATAGGGCGACTATGATGCCAGCATGGTTTGTGCGCTAGGGCGACTCGTTGAGTGACTTGGCAGTGCGAACCGTTCGGCCGGGGGGCCGAGTGCTCGTTCGAGCGTTAGTCGCGTCACCTCTCGCGGTTTTCCATTCGGAGTGATCGTTCGTCATGCTGACTCATCTTCTATTGCGGTTGACCCTTGTCGGCGCCGAATGGGTGCTGTGGGTGTTGGTGATCTTGAGCTTCATCAGCATTGCGCTGATCGTCGATCGCTGCATCTACTTTTACATGCGGAAGGTTAACGCCGACGAGTTGGCCGAGCAGCTTGAACAGCGGTTGCAGCAGGGAGACGTCCGCGGGGCGTGGGACCTGGTGAAAGATAATGAGGCGATCGAATGCCAGGTCGTCGCGGCCGGGCTGCCGGCGCTGCGGCGCGGGGCGACGGCGTGCGGCGAGGCGATGCTCGCGGCGAAGTCGCGGTTGCGGCCGGTGGTGGACGCCCGACTGTCCATCTTGGCTACCATCGGCAGTAACGCCCCGTTCGTCGGGTTGCTCGGTACGGTGCTCGGCATTGTCAAGGCGGCCCACGATTTGTCGGGCGCCTCGGACGGGGGAGCCGGTGATCCGAACGCCGTGATGGCGGGCGTGTTCGAGGCCCTCGTGGCGACCGCCGTCGGTCTGTTCGTCGCCATTCCGGCGGTCGTCGGATTCAACCTGCTGCAACGCCGCGTCCGCAACACGATGGCGAACGTCGATTCGCTGGCCCACATGGTGCTGGCCAACGTGCGGGTCGAGGGCGCCAAGAAGGGCCCTGGATCGGAGATTCCGGCTGTTCCGCCGGCGCCCACCGCTAGAATATAGAGCCCCGTCTGCCCGCCAGCGTGCATGTTCCACCCCGTTCAATCATACTGAGATTTAGACCATGGGTGCTTCGGTCGGTTCGGGCTTCTCGGACGAAGACGATTCGGTAATGAGCGACATCAACGTGACGCCGCTCGTCGACGTCGTGTTGGTGCTGCTGATTGTGTTCATGATCACGGTGCCGGCGATCGTGGCTTCGGCACCGATCAAGGTCGACTTGCCGGAGTCAGGCTCCGTGGAGGTGGCGAGCGAGCTGCCGCCGATCACGGTGTCGGTGAGCCGCGGGGCCGACGGCGCCGTGGTGTTGTTCATGAATGATCAACAGACGGACGAGCCAGGGCTGCGGCGTTTGATCGACGAACTCGGAATCGCCCGCGATAACCAACGAGTGAATCTCGCCGCGGACCAAGATATTGCTTACGGCGAAGTGATTCGCGTGATGGATTTGTTGCACGAGCTCGGTTTGCAGAAGATTGCCGTCGACACGAAACATGTCAGCGGTCGGTAAATTGATGTCGGTTCAAGCCCTGAATTCCGCTGATAGCCGCCTCGCTTCTGCGCCGGCGATGCGCGCGGATGCCGACTCCCAGCGGGAAGACGGGGACGATTCGCCGCGCCGCGGCTCGTGGTTCAGCATTGAAGCGGCGCCGCCGTGGTTGGTCTCGATGATCAGCCATATGGCAATGATTCTGGTGCTGGGGCTCGCCTATCAGGCGGCGCCGAAAGACGTTGGCGTGGAGCTGACGATCAATCCGGGCGATCCGGGGCTGACCGATTTCGACGCGGGCGGCGGCGGCAATGGCGGCGACGGGTTAGGCCAACCGCTCGACGAGATGCTCAATAGTGAGATGGACAACCTCGACGTTGGCGCCGCGGAGGTGCCGATCGAAGGCGAGACCCTCACTGACATGGCCAACCCGCAGTTGGAGTCGCTGATCGGCATGGCGGCGCCTGACGCGGAATTCCGCGAATCGTTTGCCGCTAACGCGGGTTCGCTGCTTGCTTCGAGCGGCGGCACGATTGAAGGGACCGGCACAGGCGACGGCGGTTCAGGAACCGGCACCGGCGGCGGCCATGGCGCCGGCAAAGGAACAGGCACCGGCGACGGCGAAGGGCCGGGCCACGCTTACACGAGCATGTTCGGCCTTGCGGGCGAAGGCGGAAACTTTGTTTACGCGTTCGACCGTTCGCAGAGCATGAACTCGGTCTTCACCTACCAGATCGATGGCGACCGCAGTCTTACGGTGACGCCGCTCGAGGCGGCGAAGAACGAACTCATTCGCAGCCTCGGCGATTTGAATGAAGGCTGCCGCTTTCAGATCGTGTTCTACAACGATATCGCGGTGATGTTCGGCGGCGCCCCGACGATGTACACCGCCACTTACGAGAACAAAGAGCAAGCCAAGTCCTTCGTCGAGAACATGAAGGCCGAGGCGAACACGAACCATAACATCGCGCTCGAAAACGCGCTGCAGTGCAACCCTGACATGATCTTTCTGATGACTGACGGCGAAGCGAAGGACGATCCCTCGCCAAGCGATGTGCGGCGGATCGTGCGCCACTGCAAGAAGAACAACATCAAGATCAACGTCGTCCATTTCTGCTTCGAGATCCGCGAGAACTGCTCGCTGATTCAACTGGCCGAGGGAACTGGGGGCCAGCATCGTTTCGTGACGCTGCGCGAGCTGGCGCATCAGAAGATGCAGGCTGATCGCGGCACGCCGGTGCTGCGGCCGGTGGAAGCGCTGCCTTCGCTGGATTAAGGCGGGCTGCGGGGTCTGCCCTGTCGGCGATTTCTTCGGGCAATCGGCAACGCCAGATTGCGATAGCTCAGCTGGCATTATGTTGGCAATCGACGTAGGATGTGCGGCTAGCGCCTGTTGGTGCAGTCAACAGGGCGTCGTGTCCTCTTCTTTTTTGCTTGCCATGTCGGGCTTCAAACGCTGGAGGCTGTATGCGTCGTTGGCCATTGAGTCGGGTGTTCGTGCTGTGCAGCTTCGCGTGGTTGCTATTTACTGCAGCAACCGTCGATGCCAAAACGCTTGGCCGTTACGGGGCTGGGTGGCTCGAGGAGATCGACGGCTACCTGGTGCTGCATGTCGAAGGGACGCATCGCGAGATGGGCGTCCAGCATGGGAAGTTGCTGGGGGATCATATCCGCCAGAACGTCGACTATCTCGTGCATCAAAAGGGAGACGAAGCGATTGCGGAGTTGGGGCCGATTGAGATCAAGCCGAACGCCGTCATTGCGCAGATCGTCAACATTCAGCGGCAGCATGTGCCGCAGAAGTATTGGGACGAACTTGAAGGGCTCGCCGAGGGGACCGGTCTGCCGATCGAGGAAGTGCAGGCTGCCAATTTTATTCCCGAGTTGTTCCACTGCAGCGGGTTCGCGCTGATGAACTCGGCGACGAAAGACGGCACGCTGTACCATGGCCGGGTGCTCGACTATGGCGTCGATCTCAAGCTGCAAGAACATGCGGTGCTGATCGTCGCGAAGCCGAAAGGAGGCGTGCCGTTCGTCAACGTGACGTACGCCGGCTTCATCGGTTCAGTGACGGGGATGAACGCCGCGCACGTGTCGATCGGCGAGATGGGGGGCAAGGGGCTCGGCCAATGGAACGGCGTGCCGATGGCGTTCCTCGTCCGCGAGGTGTTGGAGTCGGCGGGCGATTTGGATGAGGCGGTGGCGGTATTTCGCGATTCGCCGCGGACGTGCGAATACTATTTTGTGATCGCCGACGGCAAATCGAACCGCGCCGTCGGCATGGAGGCGGGGGCTAGTAAGTTCAGCCTCGTGCAACCGAACACGAGCCACCCGCTGTTGCCACGGCCGGTGAAGGACGCCGTGCTCCTCTCGGCGGGCGAGCGATACAACCATTTGGTCGACGGGGCGGAGGCGAAGTGGGGCGAGTTCACCGCCGAAGATGCGATCCGTCTGATGGATCGGCCGGTGGCGATGAAGTCGAACTTGCACAACGCGTTGTTCGAGCCGAAATCGACGAAGTTTTGGGTGGCGAACGCGAACGCCAAGGGCGAGCCGGCGGCGGAGCAGCCGTATCATGCGTTTCAGCTGAGCGAGTTGCTGGAGCGGAAGCCGTGAGTTGACTCGCCGCGATCGCGGCCTAGTCTGTGAAGATAACGTCGGCGCGTAGCGGTGGCGCCGTTCCGGCCGTTCGGTTCGCACAGTCCGCCCTCGCCTGCCGCTCCTTGCCATGTCGACGCCGTCGCTTCCATCGATTCGCTTCTCGCGCGAGCTGAGCAACGATACGGCGCGGCTCCATAGCCTTGCGGCGGGGTTGCTCAGCCGGCCAGGCGTGCGGGCGGTCGTGATTGATCGCTCGCAGCTCGAAGCGACGTTATTGCCGCAACGCGGGGCAGCGGCGCTGCTGGACGACGTCGCCGTGCACGGCGACGCATTGGCGGCAGAGCAAGGTGCGCTGCCTACGGGCGACGCGTTGGCAGCCGACGAAATCATTCAGTGGGAAGACACGCTGGGCGAAACGCTCTACTGCGTGCGGGCCCAGCAGTTGGCGACCGGTTGGCGCCGCGCGGCGCTCGTTTTGCTCACGGCCGTCGCCCTCCTGCTGGCGGTATTGGGCGTCTTGATTCCTGGGTTGCCGACGACGCCGTTCGTGCTACTGGCAAGTTACGGCTTGATGCGCACCTCGCGGCGGTGGCACAGATGGCTGCTTGATAGCCGGCTGTTTGGCGGCGTGCTGCGGGATTGGCATCTGCACCGCGGGATTGGCGCCCATGTGCGGGTGAAGGCGCTCGCGCTGCTCGTTATCGTCGTCTGCGCGACCTGTTTTTGGCCGACTACGCCGCTCGCCGTGAAGGCGGTCGTGCTCATTGGCGGTATGCTGGGCGGCGCTTACGTGTGGCGGCTGCCGACGGCCGTGATGCCGCGGCGTGCGGAGCGGTCGTAATACATGCCGCTGTTGCGCTTTTAGCCCCGGGCTCCGCCCGGGGGTGGAGTCACGCGCGACGATGTCTAACGGAGTGGTAACTGACCCCCGGCGGAGCCCGGGGCTAGGATGAGAAACGCCGTCGGATAAACAGCGGGGCGGCAACGAGCGCCAGGACCGCTGCAGCGGGTTCTGGGACGACCTGGATGCCGAAGTTCGCGTCGGCGGTCAGGCTGCTCGCGGCGATCGATGCGGTGCGGTAGTAGAGTTTTAGGCCGTTGAGGTCGAGCATCGAGCCCTCGTTGATGACGAGGTGGTCGACGTAGAGGGCATTCGGGAGCGCGCCCCCCTCCTGATTTTGAAACATGTCGACCAGCGAGAGCTGCGCAGGTTCCAGGCCGCCAATGACGAGCGTGTCGAGCGCGAAGTTTTTGTAGAAGCCGGCGAGCGTGGGGCCGCGGTCGGCGCCTGCGGTTTCGAGCGTGGCGACGAGGTCGCTGCCGCCTTCGAAGATGAGCGTTAGGTTGGACAGCCCGGCGAGTTCCTCGGCGTTCGTCGAATGGATGGCGACCTCGTTGGTCGTCAGCGCCGGGTACTCAAAGCGATCGAGTGGTTGCGGGCGGGTGATGTGGATCGTTGTGCCGGCGGCCGCGACGAACTGCGAGCCGCGACCGAACAATAATTCTCCGGCGACGGTGATGCGTGCATCGTCGTTAAGAATCGCCAGCGTTCCGGCAGGTTCAGCGTAAGGCGATGCGCTGCCGACGTGGAGGCGGCGGGTATGGAGGCTGCCGCCGGAGATCGTGTAACTGCTGTTGCGCCCGTTGAGCGCTACGGTTTCAGTGGCGACGACTTCTCCACCAGTTTGAATGAACGAGACGCGTTGATTGGAGTAGAGCTGATCGAGGTCGATCCGACCCGCCTGCAACCGGCCCCCATGCATCTCATACATCGGATGGGCGTCAGAAGTTGTAGTTAGTCGAGGCAGCCGCCCGTCGACTTCCGTGAGAATCGGCGGAGCAGCGCCCAGCGTGTCCGTGGTCGCATGTCCGAAGTTCATCATGTACAAGTAGACGGCGTTCAACTCGAGTGATTCGACGCTGACGGCGCCTCCCCGTTGCGTGAAGTTCGTGGTTAGCTCCTCTGGCGTGATCGAAGTGTACGGAGGCTGGTTGGTTTTAACTTCGATGCGTTCGGCAGTGAGCGTGCCGCCGCTGATTTCATAGCGGCCGTTGTTGACTGCGACCACGTAGGCGTCGACCGTCCCGCCTGTCTGGCGAACTAACCCGGGGATTGCTCCTGGCGTGTGGAATTCAAGGATCGGCCCGCCAGGCGTCGTGGGGGGAAGCGCAGGATGGAGCAGGATTTTGCCGGCGACGTTGATTGTGTGAGTCGCTAACGATCCACCGCGAATTGCCGTGCGATCATCTTCAACGGTTAAGACGCCGCGGCCGAGATTAACTTCGGCGCCGGTTTTCAATTCGAGGCCGAGTAGATTGATCGCAGCTTCTTCCTGCGAACTGGCGAGAAGCTTGCCGGCGACGATAGTGTGATCGGCGATTTGCCCCCAGCCCTCGACGGTGCGGTTGAGTGGAATCGCGAGGTCGTCGCCCGCGAAGTGGACGAGGCCTTGCGTCGAGAATTCGCCGATGCTGGCGAGGTCGAAGTCTCTTGGGAAGATCGTTAGCGAGTTGGCCCCCACGGTGATCTTGGCGTTCTCGGCATGCTGCGGTGCGCCGGCAAAGTTGACGATGGCGGCGCCAGCGTTGAGGGTCGCGCTGCTGCCGGCGAAGTCGATGTTCATGGCTCGCAAGCCTGAGGCGACTTCAAGCGTTCCTCCAGCGAAGTCGTAGCGGCCATGGGCGTCGATGTAGTCGGCTTGGAGCGTCCCGCCGGTTTGGCGACCTGCGCCTGTGGAGTTAATCAGGAGTTGCTCGGTTTCGAGCGAGCCGCCGGTGAGTTCGAAGCGGCCGCGAGAGGGGGCAGGTGTGGGCATGAAGCCCAAGGGGCCCATGCTTGTGACGCTCGTGGTCAACTGCGTGATGCGCGGATACTGAAAATCCGGAAACAACTGGTTGTACGAATTGTCGTATTGCGACGTCAAACCGCCGACGCTTAGGCGATATGCAATTTTCGCGACGCCGCCGCTTTGCCTGAAATAGCCCACGCCCGAAGTCCCGACGTCGGCTTGATAGAGATTCACGCGGCCGCCGCTGAGGTTGTAGTCGCCGCGGCCAAAGTCGTCGGGCGTCAGCAAGGTCCGGGGAGCGAGGGGTGGGTAGAACGAGCGGTCCCCGAGAGTGAGGTGGTCGCTCTGCACTGTGCCGCCAACTTGGTCGATCCGCCCGTAGCCACTCTGGCCGAGGAGGAGGTTTTGCGAGGCGACCGACCCGCCATTGAGCGTCATGAGGCCGACGGAGTTTTTGGCGCCGCCGAGAAAGGCCGAGCGCAGGTCGAGCGATCCGCGGTCGACGATCAGTTCGCCGGCCAGCGTGTTGCCGACCTGGAGTTGCCAGGAGAACGCGTTTCCTCCGTTGATGCGAGCCTTGCCGCCATTGTCGATGAAGGTCGAGTACGCATAGGGACCGGGGACGGGGAAGCTATTGGTCCAGTTGGCGGGCTCAAACCAGTCGCCGACCTCGGCGACGGGGCCGCGCCACGCAGTACCGTCTTGCGCTGCCGCCCGCCCGATGAGCAGCAGGAGCAATAATCCACAGAAAGCGAAGGAGGCTATAATCTTCATGATTCATCCGGAACTGCGGGAGAAGAGCGCCTGGAGTGAGCGAATCTCGGTCACGGGGCGTGCAGAGGCTGCGCGTTTCCCTTCCACCCGCAAAGGCAGATTGCGACGGCAAACCGCACGGAAAAATACGGCAAAAATTATTAGATACTTGCGTGACGGCTGATTGAGACGCAAAAACGACTGAAAATATCTGATTCCGCCGCAATGGTTGGGGAACCCAGGAAAAGACGATGGCCTACGACGAACTGCTCGCCCGCCGCGTGAGGCCGTTTCTGTCTGGGTATCCCGGTTTCTCTGAGAAGCGGATGTTTGGGGGGATGGCGTACTTTCTCGACGGGAATTGGTGCATCGGCATCTTTAAGGAGTCGATGGTCGTGCGCGTCGGGCTGGAAGCATACGAAGCGGCGCTCGCGGAGCCGCATGTGACGATCTTTGGCTCTGACGAGCGGCAGATGCGGGGCTGGGCGATGGTGGGGCCGCTCGGGCTGGAGGACCTTCCATCGATTCGGGCGTGGGTCGAGCGGGGCGTGGCGTTTGTGGAGACCTTGCCGCCGAAGGAGTGAGTGTGGCGGTCGGTGTTGCCAACGGCAACCGGAGGCGGTGTTGCTTGGCCTCATGTCGCTGCGCGACCCCTTCGCGCCTCGGCACTTTTTCGAGACGCTCAATTCCGGGCGTTTTCGATCGATGCTAGCGACTAGGGCTAGCGGCGCCTTATCTTGAACGTATCCGATAACTCGTGACCGTGAGCATGGACGGGACCGCTACGGCAGAGGCTTTTCAAAACTAGGCGTCGTTTTTGCTCCGGCGAAGGGGAGAACGCGACGCTAACTGCGTGGCGCGACGCCGCGTCGAGGGATCTACGGGAATAGATCGCTCGACCGTTGCTCGCTTGCCGCTAAGGAGGAATCGGCCATGTTGTCTCACTCGATGCGGAGCGATGCTCGCGCCGCCGCCCAGGCTGCGTGTCTGGAGCATCAGATTCTCGACCATGTGAAGCAGGCGCTGCGGGTGACGCTGCAGTGGAAGGCCCCGGCGTTTGGGCTGTCGCGTAAACTGTCGAGCGTGCAGTTCACCAGCAAGTCGTTCATGCGGCATCTGGACCGGATGATGGAGCTGGAGGAGGTCGAGGGCTACATGGAGGCGGTGCGGCATGACAAGCCGAACCTCGAAGCGCGTGTGCAGCGACTTGAACAACAGCACGACGAGTTCCGCGACTTGATCGAAGAGCTGCAACCGGAGGTGGCCGCGCTGGCCGCCCTGCCCGCCGCGCGGGCGCAGGTGGTGTGCCATCGGCTGATCGACTTCTTGAACCGCGTTGATCAGCACGACGCCGATGAAATCGAACTGTTGCAGCAGTCGCTCGCTTGCGACGTTGGGGGCGAAGGGTAATCCCCTAGTCTTTCCCATCATGCGACCTTCCAGACGCTGAAAAACAGCGGCCGCGAGGCCGGTCCGCGCGTGGCTCGCCTCCGAAGGGGGAGCAATCTACAATGTGAGTGGCCGAGACGCGTCCTCGGCGACCGCATCGTTCACTCCCTGAGAATTGTCCACGCCCATGCCTCGTTCGTCCCGTTCCAACAATATCGATCGCCTGCTGCGCGACTGGGCTTTCGAGCCCGGCCGGCCTGTCGTACGCCGCGTCGTCGGCGAGGATGGCCGCGAGCTGCTGCAGATGCGCGTTGATATGGGGCTGCTGCAGCTGGAGACGACCGCCCGACCGGACGGAGCGACGCCCGAGGGCTTTCCGACCTATTACGATTACCTCGTGTCGGCAGCTTTTCAGGAAGGAACCGAGTTCGCGCTGAACGCTGAGCGGCAGCAGGAAATCGATCGCGAGTTCGTGCAGTTCTACCACCGGCGGATCTGCTGGTTGAGCCTCAACGAATACGAGCGGGCTGCGGAGGACGCCGACCATTCATTGAAGCTGATGGATTTCAGCACGGCCAACTCAGAAGATCGCGATTGGGCGATGCTGCACGAGCAATACCGGCCGTTCGTGTTGTTCCACAAGGTGCAGGCGACGGCGCTTACGAAGCTGCAGGACGACGAGCCGGAGGCGGCGGTCGAGGTGATTGGCGCCGGGCTGCAATCATTAGCGGCGATCTTCGCCCGCCACGGCGCTGAGGAGCACTACGAGGAAGATCTGTTCGTGGTGAAGCTCCGCGAGATGCAGGAGTCGATCAAGTCGCAGTTCCATCTCGGCCCAACGCTGGCCGAGCAACTTGCTGATGCCATCGCAACTGAGCAGTACGAACTGGCGGCGAAGCTGCGGGATCGGCTGGCGCGGAAGGCGCAGCGGAACTGACGCTCTGTTGGGGAGCTAACCACAAAGGCTCAAAGTCGCGAAGGACGCACGAAGGGGGGAAGGATCATCGCCTTCGTCTTTTGCTTCCCAAGCTTTCTATCTTCGTGAAGTCTTCGAGTCATCCAGCCTTCGTGGTTCGTTTCTGTAGCTTGAGCGCGGCTCGCTTTGCCGTTTTTTCAAGTTCTTGGCAAATGTTCACCGGTTGGGTGTACACGCCCTCACCTTCGGTACTGCCAGCAGCGAACGTAACTCCTTATGCCGATTGCATCTCCCGCTTAACGGGCGACGCTCCTAGTGAATCGGCACGGGTAGTGCAATAGAGCCTTCCGTGTCAAACGCGGCGTGTCGGCCGCAGGAATCTCATCTACAAGGGAGTGTGTCTCATGTTGGTTCTCACCCGGAAGCAAGGCGAACAGATCAAGATTGGCGACAATGTGGTCATCACGGTGGTGCGGACCAAGGGGAAGGGAGTTCGTCTGGGGATTCAGGCTCCGTCGCACGTGCCGGTGTTGCGTGGTGAGATTGCCCGCGCCATCGAGGTCGAAGTGAACCAACAAGCAGAAGTCGCTGAGGAAGCGGTCGACGAACACGATGACGATTGCGACCACGACGCTTGGCCGTCGAGCGAGTTGTACACGGTCGTTCACGCGGCTGGCCTGCGGGTATCGCCGGGCGACGTGATGGGAGCTCGCGGCGGTCGCGGCTTGCTGCGGCAAATGGTGGCGGCCCGCGGGGAGTGAGCGGCGAATCACGACGCGCCTGAGCGGCGCAAAACGCGAGCATCCCCCCAGCGGGCTCGACAGTTGGAATGCACCTTGGGCTGAGTTATTTCGTCACCGTCGCCGGCAACGTTGCCACTGGCCCAGGCAGTTGCGGCGGCGATTGGCCGACGGGCGTCGCGACCTCGGCGTCGGCGTACTGCACCGCCCCGCCGTAGGGGAAGTTCTGCAGATCGGCGATGTGCTGCATCAGCACGCGGCGGACCTCGAGAATGCTCTGCGGGTGGCGGTGGACCGTCATGTGATCGGCGGGGACCACGATCTGCGAGGAGACGTGGTCGAGCTGGGCGCTGGCGAGCGAGACGACGCCGTCGCCCTCGCCCGAGAGCCACATCGACATCTGGTTCGTCACCCCTTCGTGCGGCGCCTGGCCGACGATGTTGTGGTACTTCACCCACGGACCGGCTGGGGCTTCGAGCAGCACTGGCAGGAACGTCGACTTCGGTGAGAGCGAGTCGATGCTGTTGGTGATGTTGATCGGCGCCGTGTTGCGGAAGTACTCGGGGTTGCGCGTGGCGAGTTCGGTCCGGCCATTCATTAGCGCCGTCGGGACGTGAATCAGTTTGCGGCCGAGCCACTTCGTGAAGTCGTTAGAGAACTCGCTGCCGCGGTGCGGCGTGCCGATGGTGACGACGCGGCGGATCGATGGGTTCGGGTCGAAGAAAAACGTCGAGGCCAGCTGGTCGCGGATTTCAGGATCGGCCTGCAATTCGGCGAACGGCTTGTCGCTCATCGTGCGCCAGAACTCGTTGCCACTGTTGACGGTTTGCAGCTTCGAGACGAGACCGCCCATGCTGTGGCCGACGAGGATCGTTTGATCGAGCGCCGGCGACTTGCGACCGGGATCGAGCTTGGCCCGCATTTGCACGAGGTCTTCGCGCATCTCGGCGGCGCTCTGCCAGAAGGGTTGGCCCGACGGGTAGAGGTAGAACCAGAACTGGTAGTGTTCGCGAATGTACGGATCGCTCCGCAGGTCGTTGAACATTTCCATCCAGGTGACGGGGCTCGACCAGAGTCCGTGGACCATCACCACCGGAATGCGGTCGCTGCGGTAGGGCTCGAGCATGTAGAGCCCGCTGACCTTTTGCACCTTCTCGGGCGTGAGCAGGCCGACAGTTGAAAGTTTGCTGTCGTCGAGCGCCGGCTGGCTGAGGTTGTAGGCCAGCGGCGTGCTGAGGTCGGTTTCAAGCGGCACGGTGACGCCGCCGGCGTCGACTTGAGTGGTGTCGAGTGGATCGTAGAGTTCGAGAACCGCGCGTAGTTTACGCTTCGGTTGCTTCGCATCGGCCACGGCGACTCCGCCCATTGTCGCCGACGTGGGAACGACGTCGGCGGATTGCTTCGCGAACATCGGATCGACGCGCAGGAAGGCGGTGACCGCGAACGAGAGATCTGGCGGGTAGAACTGCTCGGCCGGCTCGGGGTTTTCGTGCGGCTTGCGAACGGCGATGAGTGGCACGCCGAGGCCGAAGTTGTGGTAGTGGTTTCGCAGGCCGTTGACTTCGTAGTCGGAAACGAACTCGACGTGATCGAAATCGGCGGAATGCCAGCCGCCGCTCTTCAGCTGAATTTCTAGCTCGCAATCGTGCGCGCACGTTTTGATGCGTCGCGTGGCGCCGGGACGGAGCGGGGCTTCGGTTTGAGCGATGCGCAGTGTTCCTTCGAGGGCGGCGTTGTAGAGCTCGCACGCGCTGCGGAACTGCGGGTCGTAGGCGTTGCTCGCGGTGGGGTAGCCGTTCGCGAAGAGGTACTCGTAGGCGTAGAGCACCGACGAACCGTAGAGTTCAAGTGCGGCGGCTTTGTCGTGAGCGGCGTCGGCCTTCTTGCCGCCGACGTAGGCAACTTCCGCGAGGGCGTAGAGATTTTCGCGGTTCGGCTCGTTGCGGTTGATCGCGTTGAGTTCGACCAGCAACTCTGGCTTGTCGTTGAGTTTCTTCTCAAGGTCGTAACGCCGCAGCAGTTGCAGGGTGCGCGGCGTTGGCTTGGGGCCTTGCTTGGTGACGAGGCCGAGGGTGTCGGTAAGCGGATTGCGCGGCGTCGTGCGAAGCGTGACCCACTTGCTGCTGGTCGATGCACAGCCAGGAGCAAGGAAGATCGCGGCAGCCAACAGGTAAACGGCGAGACAAGTCGACGCGCGCGAGCGCGGACTGAGGCAGGTCACCGTCGGCTGTGCGGAGCACGCCATGGTCGGCATCGACCGGTTGGCAGGTGGCTCGTCGTTCCGCGATCAGGGTGCATCCCTGGCGCGACGCCGGCCCCCAAGAGAGGGGCGGGGAGAGTAGGAAATTCCCGGCAGGAACGTCAAGTTCGGCCTGGAAAAACAGCCTGAAAATCGAGCTCGCGACGCGATCCAAGGAGAGCGTCTCAGCGAGGCATAATCGCGCGCGAATGGGCGCTTTGGGAGAGATCGCTAGACCGCTAACCGCGGATGGGCGGCTAGAGGAACATCAGCGCACAAAAAAAGCCGTAGGCATCGCGCCACACGGCTCTCTTTGTGCAAATTGTCTTGCGAAACGCATCCGCGCCTCCGGGTGAAGTGAGTTGGTAAACCCAGATTCAAGCGGGGGGGCGAGATGCTAGCCCAGAACATGGGGCATCGAGGAGCCCAAGCCGAGGCGTTGGTGCGTGACCACGACCGGCGAACGGACGGGCTCTGACTCCAGTTCGAACTCTTCTTCGTGAATCTCGAATTCCATCGCAGCATCGCGGAGCTCACCGCGGAGGATCCGCACATTGCGCGGGGCCTCGACTGCTAGCGTCACGCGATTGCCGGCGACGCGGCGAACCTCAATGGTGATGTCGTTGCCAACGTGAATCTTTTCGCCAATCTTGCGGCTGAGTACGAGCATCCCTACTACCTCCTGAAACGAACAACAAAAATGGTGCGGCTTCCCTGCGGGCTGCCAAAGTTGTCGCTCCGTTGCGACGGATCGACTAAGTGCAACCGACATGCCAATAGGTATGATTGGTGGGGTTGAAGGTTCACTGTCACTTGAAACGAAGAATTTTCCGGGATTTTTGCATTTCCCCTCAAGCGGGGGTTGCCAAGCGGTGGATCGTTTCGTGCCACGTTGGTCGCAAAACGAGACCAAGGTCTAAGAATGGGATCGAAGTGACGAGTCCTAGCGTCGTCCCTCGGAAGCGCCGAAGCGGAGATTTTTCGGCGTTCGCACGGCTGCGGGCGACTTGGGTTGACCAGCGCTGGTCGACCAGTATACTCCCGCCCCCATCTCCTCCCTCGCCGTGAGAAGTCAGTGCTGGCGCCGATCGACCAACTTGAAACGGCAGTCTGCCGGCGGGAGGTCGCATGACTTCCAGCCTGTCGCGACGGCGATTTTTACAAGCGGCGCTAGCAGCGACGATCGCGACGCCGCTGGCTCGAGCTGCCGAGAAAAGCGAAGGTTGGGCAGATCGGCGAGTCTACGGGCCGTTCGTTTGCACCTCGGCGTTCCCGCTGCAATCGCTCGAAGGAGTGTTTGCTGAGCTCGCTCGGCTCGAATCGGAGCTGCATCGGACGCTAGCAGTCCCCTCGGCGCGGCAGACGGTCGATGTTTTTCTGCTAGCAGACGAGGCGTCGCATCGGAAGTTCCTGGCTCAGCTCTATCCCCAGGTTCCCTACCGTCGGGCGCTTTATGTCCGACGTGGCGGCCGCGGAGCCGTCTACGCCTACCAACACGCTGAGTTGCCGGTCGATTTGCGGCATGAATCGACGCATGCCCTGCTGCACGCGACGCTGCCGGAAGTGCCGCTGTGGCTCGATGAAGGGCTGGCGGAGTATTTCGAAATGCCCGAGGAGAGTCGGCCGCATGGCCATCCTCATCTAGCCCTCGTCCGCTGGAATTTGCGGCTCGGGATGCGACGGACCGTCGAGGATCTCGAGGATCGGCAAGAGGTAGGCGAAATGGGCAGCTTTGAGTATCGTTTCGCCTGGTCGTGGGTCCATTTCATGTTGCATGGGCCGGCGGCCGCCCATCGGACGCTGGTCGAGTACTTGGCCGACATTCGCCGCGGCGACCATGTTGGTCCGCTGTCGGCGCGACTGCGGACGGCGGTGCCCGATCTCGACGAACGGATGGAACGGCACTTCAGCAACTGGCGGCCGACGGCGTCATTGGTCGCTCACCGCAGCGCGCCCATCAGCGGCTAAGAAAGAATCGCAATGAAATACTTGGTCACCGGCGGCGCTGGGTTCATTGGCTCGCATATTGTGACGGCGCTCGTCGAACGCGGCGACGAAGCGCGGGTGTACGACAATCTCAGCACCGGCAAAGTCGAGAACCTCGCCCACCTCGGCAAACGCGTCGAACTGATGCAGGGCGATCTGCTCGATCCGAAGCAGCTCGAGAAAGCGGTTGTCGGCGTCGATGTGGTGTTTCACCAAGCGGCGATGGCGTCGGTGCCGCGGAGCCTGGCCGAGCCGGCCGCCAGCCACGCCGCCTGTGCGACGGGGACGTTGCACGTGCTCGACGCCGCGCGCCGCGGCGGCGTGAAGCGCGTCGTCTACGCAGGTTCAAGCAGTGCCTACGGCAACCAGCCGTTCATCGCCAAGCGCGAGAGCGATCTGCCGGCGCCGATCTCGCCCTATGCGGCCGCGAAGCTCGCCGGCGAAGGGTACTGCCAGGCGTTCGCTGCGTCGTACGGATTGGAGACGGTGGTGATCCGCTACTTCAACGTCTTCGGCCCGCGGCAAGATCCGAACGGCGAGTACTCGGCGGTGATCCCGAAATTCGTTGTGATGATGCTCGCCGGCAAGCGGCCGACGGTATTTGGCGACGGCGGGCAATCGCGCGATTTCACGTACGTCGAGAACATCGTGCTCGGCAACCTCGCGGCGGCGGCCTCGCCCGCGGCGAGCGGTCGCGTGTTCAACGTGGCGTGCGGCAAGCAGTACAGCTTGCTGGAACTGATCGCCAGCATCAATCGCGTGCTGGGGACGAAGATCGAGCCGAACTTCGAGCCGGCCCGCGCAGGCGACGTGCGGGACAGCCTGGCCGACATCACGGCAGCTCGCGACGTGTTGAAGTACGAACCGACGATTGACTTCGACGAAGGGCTGCGGCGGTCGATTGAGTACTACCGCACGTTGGTGAAGTAGTGGGCGAGGTACGCAAGTTGACGCCGGAGCGTTACTGGATCGGAACGCCAGCGGCGTTCAAGCATCCAGTCCGGGCTTGATCGCAGCGCGATCTACCCCGGGAACAATGACGAAGATTTGCTCGCCAACCCTGCAGGGGTTGCATCGATGCGCGGTCGCAGGCGCCATGGTTCAACCCCTTCAGGGTTGGGGCGAAAATGGCGGCCTGTTGACCCAGGGTAGATTGCTTTCGCAATCAACCCTGGGCTGGATGATGTAACGCCGTTGGCGTTCGCAGATCATTGGCCGACGAGTTTGAACACGAAGTCGGTCGTGCGGATGTCGCGGACGTTCACGCCGCCGCTGGTCATGTAGGCGGTGACGTTCTTGAAGCCGTTGGCCGAGTGGTTGAAGCCTAGGCCGCTCAGCGACGCCAACCGCTGCCAGACAAGCAGCGTGTCGTTGCCGGCCGAGTCGTAGAACTCAACTTTGTCCGTGCCGCCGGCGGTCGAGTTGGCGACCGTTTGCTTGAAGCCCTCGGCTTCGTTGTAGAAGTTGGTTCCCGTCATGATCCCGCGGACGGCCCCGGCGATGTAGGTGTCGTTGCCGATCGAGTCGTAGAAGTTCGCGAGATCGTTGCCGCCGAGTTCCGACACGGCGCGAACGCGGTCGAAATTGCGAACATCGTTCGAAACGATCGAGCTGGCGAGCACCGCGCGGTCGGCCCAGGCGTTGAAGACGTCGTCGAGCGCCGAGTCGTACAGCGTGGCCGTGTCGTAGCCGCCGGAGCCGTAGGTGACCGTGCGGTCGAAGCCTTCGGCCTCGCTGTAGTAGCCCGAGCCGGTGAGGATCGCCCGGAGGTAGCCCGCGATGAGCGTGTCATTGCCAGTCGAGTCGTAGAGGTCGGCTTGGTCGTCGCCGCCGGAGGTCGCCCACCCTTTCGCGCGGTCGAAGCCGCGAGCTTCGTTGGAGTAGCCCGTGCCGCTCATCGACGCGGTGGTCGGGCGAGCGACGAAGAGGTCGTTGCCGACCGAGTCGTAGAACGTCGCCGTGTCGTAGCCGGAAGAGGCTTGCGTGACGGTGCGTTCGAAGTTGCGAGCATCGTGCGAGAAGCCGTTGCCCGTGAGCGTGACGCGGTTCGACCAAGCGGTGAGGACGTCGTCGCCGGCCGAGTCGTAGAACTCGACGCGGTCATTGCCGCCGGCGTTCGCGTAGGCGATCGTGGCGTCGAAGCCTTCGGCCTCGTTGTAAAAGCCGGCGCCTTGCATAATGCCGCGGAGCGAGCCGGCGATGTAGACGTCGTCGCCGGCCGAATCGTAGAACGTTGCCGTGTCGTAGCCGCCGGCGGTAGCCCAGGCTTTCACGCGGTCGAAGCCGCGGGCGTCGTGCGAGAAGCCGGCGCCGGTGAAGGTCACTCTGTCCGACCAGGCCGTGAGCGTGTCGTTGCCGACGGAGTCGTAGAAGTCAACGCGGTCGTTGCCGCCGTTGACGGCTTGGGCGATGACGGCGTTAAAGCCTTCGGCCCAGTTGTAGAACCCGTTGCCGCTCATGATGCCGCGCAGCGAACCGGCGATGAAGACGTCGTCGCCGGCCGAATCGTACAGCGTGGCGGAATTGCTGCCGCCGTTCACTGCGTACGCTTTGACATTGCTAAAGGCGGCGACTTCGTTCGAGAAGCCGGTGCCGACCATCGTCACGCGGTTCGACCAGGCGGTGAGCGTGTCGTTGCCGAGCGAATCGTACAGGTAGGCGACGTCGGCGCCACCGCCGCCGCGGATGATCTGATTTTCGATGGCGGCGGTCGCCACGGAGAACGCGGCGCCGACGATCGACGCCGAGGAGGCGTAAACCGTGGCGGTTTCGTTGCCCGTCGTGCCGTTGAACGTGAACGAGTCGTTGCCGTTGCCGCCTTGGAAGGTGAAGGCCTTCGCCGAACTGCCGGCGAACTGATACTGCACGCCGTTGACGGTGACGTAATGGGTCGTCCCGGCGACGAACGAGAAGACGTCGTCGCCGCTGGTGCCGGCGACGGTGACGTTCGTTCCGCTCTGGCTAACAAGATTGACAACGCTTAGATCGATGTCGGTCGCGCTGCCGGTGACGCGGATGAAGTATTCGACGCCGGCGGTCGCTTGAACGTCGGCGCGGGTCGTCGCTCCGCTGTTCGTACCGCCCGCAATCAACTGCATGTTCGCGTTGTAGATCGCGGCGCTGGCGTTCGAGCCGGAGTATTGGCCGAGCACCGACAGGATGCCGGTCCGCGCTGCGGTGACTTTGAACCAGCGATCGCCGCCGATGACGACGTCGTCGTATTGGTTGAAGTCGGCGACGCCCCAATCGGTGAAGGTTGGCTGGACGTTGCCGCCGTTGCCCCCGTTCCCCCCATTGTTGCCGTTGTTCCCGCCGTTATTGCCGCCATTGTTTCCGCCGTTGCCGCTGCCGCCGAGACCCGCGGTGAAAGTGTACCGGCCGATGCCGGCCGTGGAGGTAATCCGGACCGCGTACGTTTGGCCCGCGGTGACGGCGAAGCTAATCGTGTTGCCGTTCTGCGTGGCAATCGTCTGGCCGTTGGCCGCGTAGGCTTGCCAGGACGCGACGAGTTCTTGCTTGGCATTCGTGACGTTGAACGAGACGTTGCCGGTGGTCGAAGCGGTGAATGAGAAGAAATCCGCGTCGGACGTGGTGTTGATGGCACCGTTGACCGTCGACGTGCCGACGATCGTGCCGATGTTCTGAGCCGTCGCTTGCGTCGAGCCGAAGTCGTCGGTCGGCATGAGCGCGCTGACGGCTTTCTGCAGATTGAGACGCTTGTACGAGAGATTGGTGGCGGCGTCGTACACCGTATCGGCGTTCGCCATCATGTGGTTGAAGATCATGTCCTGCGTGATGTTCGTCCAACCGGCGAACTCCATCGCCTGGCGAACGAGCACCGCAGCGCCGGCCACGTACGGGGCGGCCATGCTGGTGCCGGACATCGTCGCGTAGTCGTCGGCGACGCCGTTGTTGTTCCCCTTGTAGTCGGGAACCGTGCTGACGATGTTGCGACCCGGGGCGGCGATCGCGCGAGTGAGCCGCTGGCTGAAGTAGCTGAGCGAGCCATTTTCGTCGGTCGACATCACCGGGACGACGTATTGGCTCGCGGCCGGGTAGCTGAGACCCGGAGCGTTGAAGCTCGTGAAGCTGTTGCCGGCGGAGACGGCGATGAAAATGCCGGCCGACTCGAGCGCGGCGAACTCATCTTCGAGGTTCGCCCATTGCGGAATCGTCGCGGCGTTCCAAGAGCTAACGCCGAGCGACAAGTTGATCGTGGTGATCGGGTTTTCGAACGAGTTGCGATTCTGGAGCACCCACTTCAGGGCGTTCTCGACCCAGCTGAAGTAGCCTTGACCGGCGTCGTTGAAGACGCGAAGGCCGACGAAGTCGACGCCAGTGGCCACGCCGCTGTTGGGCGTGCCTGAGCCGCCGATGATGCCCGACACATGCGAGCCGTGGCCGCCGCTGGCGCCGTCGTCGTACGGATTGGCGTCGTTCTCTTCGGTGAAGTCCCAGCCGCCGACGACGCGATAGTTGGCGCCCAGCCCGCCGCCGAGCGCGTAGTGGTCGTAGGCGATGCCGCTGTCGATGACCGCGACGGTTTGGCCGCGGCCGGTGAGCCCGTAGCTCGATTGAACGTTGTACCAACCGGTAAGGTTGTGAGCGGCGGCGATCGCTTGCTCGATGTCGTGAACGTAATTGTCGAACGGAACGGCGTCTTCAGGGTTGATCCAGAAGTCGGCGTCGCCGATTCCGCCCGTTTGCACCGTTTGCTCAAGCGGCGGCGCATCGAAGTCTTGATGTTCGATGAGCGGATCGGCCGTCATCACGCGGCGATCTTCGAGTTGCTCAATGACGCCTAGCTGGCGGCCCTTACGCGTTTGTTTCCGTTCCATGACGCGACCCCTCGCGACGATGCATCCATGGTCTCGCTATTGCGATAATGGCGCACAAGTGCGCCGCCTGATGCGATCGATCGCTTGCTCCTGACGAACATGTGAAAAGTGAATCGACGGGGCCGCGGAGGGGGAGTCGGCCCTGTCTTGACGAGTGTTTGGTCCGACGGCAAGCGGCCAAGTTTCCCTGCGTGAGGGAGGGCTGCACGCCGACGTTCCAAGAAACTCTAAGTCAGGAAATCCCGGCTCGCCGTGGTTCCATCAACTTCCGCGTTCGCGCCTGCTGCGGCGTTGAGCGGGGGCAGCGTCGATTCACTGGCGTGATGAAGAACGTCCACGTTCCTTCCTCACGCGCTGCCTAACGGCTACGTCATGTTGCCGGGACGCAACCAATATACGGGTTGTGACGGGCGAAGTTCAGCGGTTGATCGGCTAAACTAATGTGCATTCGTCCATGCTGGCGCGAGGCGCGGCAAGCTTGGCAAACTTGCACGATTAGCCGTCGCCCCCGTAAGTTTACCCAATCGGCAGATCTTTCCAGGAGGGTTCGATGGCTGCGAGCAGCGTCAACTATCAGCTGGCCGTCGTGGCCGCGACGATGCTGTTGTTCGCGGCGTCGTTGTGGCGGCCGATTTACCCGGACCAGCAATGGCTGCAGCACATCCCGACGGTGCTGGCCCTGCCGGCGTTGCTGTGGAGCGCCCGGTGGCGGTGGCTTTCGAACGCGTCGTTCACCTGTTTAGCGATGATGCTAGCGCTGCATATCGTCGGGGCGCGGTGGATCTATTCAAACGTGCCGTACGACGAATGGTTTCGCGCGACGCTCGGGGGCGGGACGCGCGAGTGGCTGGGCTGGACGCGGAACCATTACGATCGGCTGGTCCATTTCGCGTTCGGGTTGTTAATGACGCTGCCTATCGCCGAGGCGACCGTTCGTTACGGCGGTTTGAGCGTCGCGTGGGGATTGGCCTGGGCGTGGATGACGGTCGCCGGCGTGAGCGCTTTGTACGAAGTGTTTGAGTGGGCGATCGCGATCATTGCAGCGCCCGACTACGCGGAGCAGTACAACGGTCAGCAGGGCGATTGGTGGGATGCGCAGAAAGATATGGCACTCGCCTTACTGGGAAGTGCGCTGGCGACGCTCGCGCTCGGTGCGGGTTTGCAACGTCAACGGCGGAGAACCACGGGATGAGTGAGCGACGATCGCTTCGGTACTGGACGCTGATTCCATTTGTGGCGCTGTGCGCCGGCGTGATTGCGTTTGGGCAGCAATTTTCGCCGGGCGAATGGTTCGCTTCGTTGAAGCAGCCGCCGATCGCTCCGCCGAACTGGATTTTTGGCGTTGTATGGACGCCGCTCTATTGCATGATCGCGGTCGCCGGCTGGCTGCTGTGGGAGCGGGCGGCGAATTCGTGGGCGATGCGATGGTGGTGCGTGCAACTGGGGCTCAACGCGGCTTGGTCATGGATCTTCTTTGGGCTGCACCGGATTGATGCGGCGCTGGTGGAGATCGTGTTGCTGTGGCTGGCGATTGGGGCGACGATTGTTACGGCATGGCGGCCGGTGCGGGCGGCGGCGTGGCTGCTGATTCCCTACTGGGGATGGGTGGCGTTCGCGACGGTACTCAATGGGTGGTACTCGGTTTTGAATCGCTAGGCGGCGCCCTAGCCCCGGGCTCCGCCCTAGCCGATGGGCGACGCGTACCGGAATGGCGAGCGACCCCCGGGCGGAGCTCGGGGCTAGAGGCGCAAGTTAGCCGTAGGCGCGCTCCGTCCACCGGCGGAGCCGGTGGCTTTTGCGGGAGCGCTTTCGCCGCGCTAACGTGGCGAGCCACACTGCTGGCGCCTCTGCGGAGGGGCGCCAAGAAATCTAGCCAGAATCTCTTTGCATCAACCCGCAGCGCGGCGATACGATGTCGGGCCGCGTGACGATCTCTTGCGGGCTGCATTCGCTTTCACGCTCGCCAAATTAAGGAGCCGCTCCTGAAGCGCATCGCTGAGTCAACGTTTTCGGGTCGAGTCGAAAATCGTTCATCAACGCCATTGCACATTCTGGAGCGACGCCATGATTCACTCTCTGCCCTTGCGGGCGATTCTCTGCAGCGCTGCCCTGCTCTGCTTCGTCCAAACGCACGCCAGCGCCCAAACGGCCTACGGAGTCGACGCGAACTTTACGCTGTTTAGCTTCGACGTCACCAATCCGACTTCGTCGACGACGATTGGCAACATTGGCTTCTTGCCCGAGGGGATCGATTTCCGGCCCGGGACGAATCAACTCTATGCGATCAACGTCGGTGAAACGACGACGCAGCTTTACACGATCAACACTGCAACCGCGGCGGCAACGCCCGTTGGCGCCGGCTTCGCGACGACTGGCGTCGACTACAACTTGGCGGGCAACCAATCGTTCGGGTTCGATTTCAACCCGAAGACGCTGCAAGCTGATTCGAGCATGCGAATTCGCCTCATTTCGAGCAATGGCGAAAACATGCGGCTCAATTCCAGCACTGGGCTCGTCGCGGCCGTCGATGTTGACCTGGCGATTCTGCCCAGCGGCGGCTCGCCGTTCGCCGACGCCGCGGCGTACATCAACAACATCCCCGAAGTCGGCGGCACGACGATCTTGTTCGACATGGATATCCGCAATAATTCGCTCTACACGCAGAATCCGCCGAACAACGGCTCGCTGAATCTCGTTGGCGCCTTCGGCGTGAGCATCACCAACGTGCAGCAAGGCATTGGGTTCGACGTGTACACGACGCCGGGGGATGCTGATCTCACGATCGGCGGCGATGCGGCGTACGCCGTGCTGAAGCGGCCTGACGCGCCGGTCAACGGGCCGACGGGCGCGTACATGCTCTACAGCGTCAACCTAGGGAATGGGCAGATTACGGGCGGGGCGCTTGTTGATGGCGGGCGGGATTTCACCGGCGGGTTCGCGATCGCGCCGGGCGTGCCGGAGCCGGCAACCTTCGCCCTGGCGATCGGCAGCGCACTCGTCGTGGTGAGCACGGCAAGAAAACGCAATGCGGCGATTTAGCGCGCCGCAGTCGACGATCACCTGATGCCAGCGATCACTTCTTCGTTGGCACGGGTGATCAGCGCGAACAGCGTCTCTTTGTCGATCGCTGTTTGCAGGAACTGGACCGAACCGTCGAGCAGCGCGAACTGGACGCCGCCGGGGTGATCGCTGCGATAAGTGGCACGGAAGCCGCCGTCCCAGCGGGCGCTGGGGTCGTTGAAGTTGTAACGCACGTCGGCGTTGGTATGCCCCCAGGCGTAGGCCCAATAGGCTTCGGCCCAACGGAACTCGCCCCACTTCGGTTGGCCGTCGACGCTGCAGCCCGAGTCCCAGATATACGATTCGAAACCAAAGTTCGTTTCGCCAATGAGGATCGTGTTCGACGTGCCGTCAGTGATCCGCTCGATTCCCAGATCGTAGACGTCGCCCTTGCGCGGGGGCGGGCTGGCGAACGCGCCGTCGAGTTGTGCAAACTTCGCGTAGTCGACGCGCGTGCTAATGACGTAGCTGCCGGGGCCGAGCTTTTCGCCGCAGTCGGTCATCGGGACTTCCCGCGGCAAATACATCGAGGGGCAGGTGTAATCCGGGAACGCAACGTTCGTAATCGCCAAGTTTTCCTTGCTAGCGGTAGTCTTGGAGAGGTCGTAGTTGGCGTAGAGGTTACCCTGCTCAAGATAGGGAAGCAGCAAGACCAGGGTGCTGCCGTACTGTGAATACGTATCGAGCGAGCCGCCTGAAATCAGGCCGCCGGGACCGCCGAGCACTTTCGGCGGCGGCAGCGTGTGATGACTCGATTCAAAATTGAGCGTCGCGAGCGCGATTTGCTTCAGCTTGTTAACGCAGTTCGTCCGCCGCGACGCTTCGCGGGCGGCTTGCACGGCGGGCAACAACAGTGCCACGAGCGTGCCGATGATGGCGATGACGACTAACAACTCGACGAGCGTGAAGGCGCGGCGACCGCGCGACATGCTTCCCATCGATTGGATCCTTCCGTGCTAGTTGCGGACTGCGAACGATCGGCGACGCCCAAACGCTGCGAGACCGAGCGTTCCGACCGCAGCAAGTGCGGCGGCGTGAGGTTCGGGAACCGCGGCGACACTGCCGAGGCCGTTGGGACCCGCGGCGAACGCGCTCTTCCAGGCGGCAAGATCCGCATCGTCGTATTGGCTGCCGTAGCCGCGTTGCCACGTGAGGAAGTCGCCGCCGTCAACGACGCCGTCGCCGTTGAAGTCGGCCGAGGGGGCTTCATTGAGAATCGTGACGGCAAGTTCGAACGTCGGGGCGTTGCCGTTTGGGTTCGGGCCGCTGGGATTGTTGTCGAGGAAGTAGTCGGGGTACGCGACTTCGCCGGTGTGGGCGAGCGGCTCGTGCAACGACGATAGGAAGAACCCGAGGTTGCCTGCCGCGAGCGAGTGCTGCAGGTAGCTCACGACGCCGGGATCGTTGAGATTGACGTCGAACGTCAGCTGCGTGCCGGCGCCGAGCATCGTGCCGGGGGCCAATTCGACGCCTTGCGAATCGTACGCCTTGCCGACGGCGAACGGCGTCGGGCTAAACTGCTCGGTCTCGTTGCCCGGCGCGGTGGCGCTGTAACCGCCGAAGATTGCGTTCTCGACGTCGTTGCCGGCGCCGTCGACGGAGTAGACTTGATATGGGCCTGAGAAACTGCCGGCAGCGATCGGCCAACGGCGATCGCCGGAGTTGAAGTACTCGGGGCCCGTCTCGCCAGCGAAGCCGAACGTTGTGTAGGCGCCGCCGAAGCCGACGCCCCACAGTTCGATCGGCTTGCCCGGATCGTCTGTGCCGCCGGTGATTTGGAAATAGTCGTCGGCCGTGCCGTCGTAGGCAATCTCGCCGATGTTGCCCATCAGCGTGACGGTCAGTCGGAGCGAGTCGATTTGATAGCGGCTTGGATCGAGCTTCGGAATGGTGGACGTAGTGTTCGTGGCCAGCAAGACGCTGCCGCGGCGCGAAGAGTCGTAGCCGTCGCCGCCGTAGAACTGGACGTTGCCGTCGTCGTCGACGTAGGAGTAGGTCGCGAAGCTAGAGCCGCGATCGCGGACCGAGCCCGAGCCGTTGGCGGTCGATACTGGATAGAACCACATCTCGATGTCGGGGTCGGTCGTCGCGTAGGCCAGCGATTGGGCGTGGCACCACGCAGGCGTCGCTGCGGCGCCGATGGCAAGGAGGCCGACTGTGCCCCAACGGCTGACGAACTTGGCGAATTGTTGCTTCAGCGAAGACATGAACGACTCCCTACCGAATCGAGATGAACGTCGAATCGAAATGAACTAAAAAGAGCCGCCGTCTCGCGGCAGACTGGCTGCCGCGAGACGACGACCATCGGCGCCTAGCGACGACGGCGGACCAACACCGTCGCGGCCGTGAGCGCCGCCCCTACCAAGGCGAAGCTGGTCGGTTCCGGCACGGCGGTGACCGAATCGGGAGCAAACCCGTTCACCGACCAGAGCGAATCGACCGTCATGTCGGAGATCGAAAGAACGCCGGCGCCGACTGGCGAGCCGGTGACGTTCACGGAGTAAGAAGCGGCGTTGCCAGGGATTTCCCACTTGGCCCAGAACTGTGCTTCTTGGCCGTCGGCGTTGACGCCGGTGACGTACGTCGGGGCGACGCCCGCGATGTTACCGAAGGCGAACAGGTTGGTGATGCCGCCGAAGCCGCTCAGGCCGTTGCCTTGGACAATGATCGTGGTGAAGCCCGTGCCGACCGAGCCGACCGTCGGGATGGTGAGCGTCAGGTTGACGTTCGCCGGATTGGTGTAAACGTTGTTGCTGCTCGAGACGATGTCGCTGGCGTTGTTCTGCGCGAGCAGCGGGCCAGCGAGCGAGCCGGGGTTGATCGACGGCGTGCCGTTGATCACGTCGGGAGTCGGGTCGGGATCGCCGACGTTCAGCGGCGGGTTGCCGTCCCACGAACCGTTGCCCCACCCGAAATAAGTGGTGTTGGCGGCGCCGCGGAAGCTCGGGGCGATCGGGCCGGTGGCGAAGTTGATCGATTCAGCGCGAACGACGGTCGCGCTCATGGCCACCAAAGCGGCCAACAACAAAGTGTTCTTCACGAGGTCTACTCCAGTAGGGGAATAAGAGGAAAACAATTCAGGAACAGCAGGACGCCGTCGACGAGCGAAGCGTGCGGAACGGCGCCCTGCACTGTTTCAGACTTAGCTGCGGCGCGAATTGCGACGGACGGCGAGCGAACCAACGAGACCGATCGCGGCGAGAGCAGCGGTGGCCGGTTCCGGCACGCCCATCGGCGTGAAGGCGCCGGTTTGCGTGTACGTATCGACCGCGATGGCGTCGAGGCTCATCGAGCTGGCCGAGGCCTTGAACGTCAGCGAGTAGGTCGACGGGTTGAAGCCGGCCAGATCCCAAGCGAACAGGTTCTCGGGAATCGCGCCCCCGAGCAACTCGTGCGAATAGGTCGGAGCCAGCAATTGATTGCCGCCGTCATAGCTGAGCAGGACGCTCGTAAAATCGAGCAGGCTACCTTGGTTCTGAATCTGAGCGACGAAGCGGCTGTTCCAGCCGGCGCCGAGGTTGTAGTTGGGCACAGTGACGGTAAAGCTCGTCGGAGCCGAGAACGAGTAAATATTTCCGCCGCCGGTTAGAAATGCGCCGGCGGTGTTGCCGACGAGCAGCGAACTGGCGCCCGACGAGCTGCCCGACGCGGGGAAGCTACCGGCAACGTCCGGGGCGTTGCCCGGCGTGCTGTAGGCGTCGGTGAAGACTTCCCACTGAGCATGCACCGAGTTGGCGGCGCCAAGCGACCAAGAGTCGAAGGGCGAGGTCGAACCGTTGGGGACGACGAACGAGGTGGGAACGGCAAACGCCGTGCTGGCGCAGAGAGCCGCTGCGGCGACGAGCGCCGCGATTGATTTCTTCATGAGAACACTCCAGGGTGAAATGTAGTGATATGGAAACGTGGAAAATTTCACTGGGGGGCAAAGCGCAGAGGGCCGGGAACAGCAGGTTCCGGGGCAGCGCAGACGACTCGCAGTTGGAGTCGGAAGAACGTCCGCAGGGGCGGACGCTAAGGATGGAGAGACGGCTCAGCGCTCGGGCGAGAATCCAATACATTGCTGGGGCTGACGTTCAATCGCAAAGATGCGGGCGTTGAGTTTGACGGCTCTCCTTTTTAAAAATTTATAGATCGAAAAATATGTAAAATGTACGGTTTGTCTGACTAGCCTGTTTTGGGTTCTCGGAAGCCGTAAACTCGAGGTTGAAAAGCCGCCAGCCGTTGGCTGGCGGCTACCGGCCGACTAGCGCGACAGCAATTCGACGACCATCTGCACGTTCACGGGCAGCGTGACGTCTTCCTTCGCGGGAAGGCGAGTGACGGTGATCATCAACCGTTCCGAGTCGACGTGGAGCCAATCGGCGGCTTGGCCGTCGAAGGCCGCCAAGTTACCGCCGTAGAGGTCCGTGAGACCGCCGCGACGCTTCACGTGAATGACGTCGCCGACGCGAACAGTCATCGAAGCGACGTCGCAGTGCCGGCCGTTGACGGTGAAGTGGCCGTGGCAGACGCCTTGTCGGGCCTGAGGACGCGTCTTGGTGAAGCCCGCCAAGCGGACGACGCTGTCGAGACGACGCTCGCACAGCACGAGCATTTGGGTCCCGGTGTCGCCTTCAGCATGCTTCGAGTGTTCGAAGACGCGGCGAAGTTGGCGTTCGCCGAGGCCGTAGTAGTACTTGATCTTTTGCTTTTCACGCATCGACTCGCCGTACGTCGACATCTTGCGGACCGGCGGGGCCATGCCCGGAGCGTTGGGGCGACGATCTGAGGCCTTCGCGGCGCCGGCGCTCTCGAAAATCATGGCGCCGAGACGGCGGTTGATGCGAGCCTTCGGACCGGTGTAACGCGACATGTCGATGATCCTTCAAGTACGGGGACGTTGTGTGGGGCGCCGGTCGTCAGCGTTACCTGCAGCGGGCAGTGCTGGGACCGAGCGGGTTTTATGTGGTGACTGGCGGTTGAACGCTGCCTGCAGCGAGTCGCAACCTAGGCGGAGAATGCTGGCAGCTCCGGTGGAGTGCAAGCGGGTCGCCTGGAATCGCAACTCAGCGGTGGCTCTTCGTCAGTCGCTGTTCTTGCCGTGGGAGCTCGCGAAGGGGTTCAACCGCGGCTGAACCTTCGCTCCGTGGCTGGCAGACGACCGAAAGGCGTGCTGGCTGCGGTTGGTGAGATCGAGTCTCAATAGCAATAGGATATGAGAATTGAGATCGGCGTCAACGGGTGATTTAAAAAGTTTCCAGGTTTTTTAAATCGGTTGGCGTGACGTTGGGCTGCAAGCGGCATCACGCACATCGGCGAGAAATAGCGGAGGTGCAAAGGCGCTACCGTTTCGCTTCGGCCCGCTCTTCTGTAGCGGCAACGCACGCCGCGAGCGTGAGATCGCCCGTGACATTCAGCGTCGTGCGGCACATGTCGAGGACGCGATCGACGCCGAGGATAATTGCGACCCCATCGGGCGGAACGCCGACCGAGCGGAGCACGACGACAATCAGCGGGATCGAACCACCAGGCACGCCAGCGGTGCCAACGCCGGCCAAGACCGACATTAAAACCACCGTCAGCTGCTGGGAGAGGGTGAGTTCGACGCCGAAGACTTGCGCCAGGAACAGGACGACGACCCCTTCGTAGAGCGCCGTGCCGTTCTGGTTCGCGGTCGAGCCGACGGTAAGCACGAACCGGCCGATTTCCGCCGGAATCCCTAGCTTTTCGTTCGAGACCCGCAGAGCGGTCGGCAGCGTGGCGTTGGAGGACGACGTGCCAAACGCGGTCAGGATGGCATCCTGAGCATCGCGGAAAAACTTTACCGGGCTGCGGCGAGCGAACGTCTTCAGCGCTAGTGAGTAGACGACGAACATTTGGATGCTGAGCGCCAGCACCACCGTCAGCACAAACCAGAGGAGCGTCACAAGGATGCCGCCCCCCATGCGGGCGGTCATTGAGAACATCAGGCATGCGACGGCGTATGGCGCTAATCGCATCGCGAAGCCAATGATGATCATCGAGGCGTCGAACAAACTCTCTAACAACGTCACCGTGACGGCCCGTTTCGATTCTTCGACCATCGAGAGCGCAACGCCGAAAATCAGGGCGAAAAACATCACGGCAAGCATGCCGTTCCCCTTCGAACTGCCGTCGAGGGCCCCCGCCATTTCCTGGATCGGATTCTCAGGAAGCATGTCGAGCAAAATCTGCTCAAGCGGCTTCTTCTTGTCGGCGCTCGCTAGTTTGTCGTCGGCTTCGGTCGAGTAGGCGGCCTTCAACTGGGCCGTTTGGTCAGCGGAGAGCCGTTTGCCAGGCTGGATGAGATTGACCATCCCGATGCCGATCGCGACCGAAGTTCCCGATAACAGCAGTGTGTAGAGAAGCGAGGTGAGCCCAACGCGGCCGAGCCGCGTGAGGTCGCCGATGCCGAGCACGCCGAGGACGAGCGCCGAGAAGACGAGCGGCAGCACCACCATCAAGACGAGCCGCAGGAAGACGCGGCCGAGCGGATCGGCGACGTGGATGGCCCACCATTCGAGCGTGTCGTGAATGCCGTTGCCGTTCGCGTCGATCGTGGCGACGTTCGCCGCATCGGCCGGAACGCGGAAGCTGAGATTGCAGGCGATGCCGAGCGCGGCGCCGATCAGCAGGCCGAGGAGAATTTTCGTATGAAGCGCCATGCCGCCGGGCGCGTGGTCAGCGGCGGCGCCGCGGGAATCGTCAGCCATCTGGATCGCCAACCTTGGCTTGAGTGGTGGGTGGCCGACGTCCATCGCCTGCGGACGCCGATCGTGCGGGTACGAGACGCCGCGCGTCAGGCGCCGCTTAGCCTGAATCGCGTCTGTCTCGTCGGAACAAGGTAGCGGAGTTTTGGGCAGATTTCCAGGCAATGGCGGCTTGTAACATCATTGGCGGTTGCTTCGTACGCCGCCGTAAGCGATAGCCAACGGCTTGCCGGGGGGCTAAACTTGCAGTTCGCTGCTCTTCCTTCTTCTTTACGCTCTATTCCGCAATGTGGGAGCTCTCTGTGAGTCATCCTTCTCGAACAGCTTCGCTGGCGATGGCGCTACTGCTAGCCGCGATCCTCGGTTGTTCCAAATCTTCCGCGCCAACGGACGCGCCGGCATCAACCACGTCCGAGGCGGGCAAGGCAAAGCGGACGATCGTGATGATTCCGAAGACGACGCAATCCGCCTTCTGGAACGCAGTGCGTCGCGGCGGCGAACAGGCGGCGAAGGATCTCGACGTCGAGTTGCTGTGGAAAGGCCCCGGTAGCGAGAACGATCGCGCTGGCCAGAAGCAGGTGACGCAGCAGTTCACCAATTCAAGCATCGACGGCATTTGCCTTGCACCGACCGACAGCAAGGCGCTCGCCGCCGAGGTGCGTAGCGCGACGGCGAAGGGAATTCCGGTGCTGATCTTCGACTCGGCGGTCGAGGGCGAGGTAGGCAAAGACTTCATCAGCTTCGTCGCCACCGATAACACCAAAGCGGGCGAACTGGGCGGTAAGCAACTCATGGAACTTGTCGGCAAGGGGGGCAAGACGATTTGCTTCCGCCACATGGAGGGTCACGAGAGCACGTCGAAACGTGAAGATGGCGCCATCGCGGAGATGAAGGCGGGCGAGGCGGAGATTTTGGTGGACGACCGTTACACCGGCGCGTCGCAAGGCGAAGCGCAAACGACCGCGCTCAACATGATTGACGTGGTGCGGCAGGCCGACGGCGTGTTCGCCTCGAATCAAACAGCGTCCGAAGGCGTCCTCAAAGCGCTGCGAAAGACGAATCTGGCGGGCAAAGTAAAGTTCGTCGGGTTCGACAGTTCTCCGGAGCTTGTCGCGGCGCTCCGCGCCGGCGAAATCGACGCGCTGGTCGTGCAAGATCCGGTGAAGATGGGCTACACGGCCGTGAAGCTGATGGTCGACCATCTCGACGGCAAGCCGATTGAGGAGCAGGTCGTCACCGACGTGCGGATCGCGACCAAAGAAAATATGGAGACCCCCGAAATCAAGCCGCTGCTCGATTAGTTTGTCGCCGCTCGCGTCGTTTGCATTACTGGTGATCGCTTTCAACCCGCCCTCGCCCGGTTCCGCATGTCCGCACCTCAGGCAACGCCGCGGTTGATGATGTCGGGTGTCCGTCATCGCTTTGGCGCGACGCATGCGCTGACGGGCGTCGATCTGAAAGTCTACGCAGGCGAAGTTCATGCCCTGGTCGGCGAGAATGGCGCCGGCAAGAGCACGCTCATGAAGGTGTTGAGCGGCGCCCTCGTTCCTGATGCGGGCGAGATGGAACTCGACGGCGTCGCGTACCGGCCGCAATCGCCAGCCGACGGGCGCGCGGCCGGCATCTCGATGATCTACCAGGAATTGTCGCTCGCGCCTGATCTCACAGTGGCGGAAAACATTTCGCTAGGCGTTGAGCCGACGCGCGGGCCGTTCGTCCGGCGGCGGGCGCTGCGCGAGCGGGCGGCGGCGGCGCTGGCCGAGATCGGCCGCCCGGAATTGCCGCTCGATTTGCCCGCCGGAAAGCTCTCGGTCGCTGAGCAGCAACTGGTCGAGATCGCTCGCAGCGTGGCGATCGGTTGCCGCGTCCTCGTACTCGACGAGCCGACGAGCACGCTGCCGGCACAAGACGTCGAGCGGTTGTTCGCACTCATTCGTCGCTTGCGCGAGCGCGGCCTGGCGATTGTTTACATTTCGCACTTCCTCGAAGAAGTCAAAGCGGAGTGTGATCGGTTTACTGCCCTGCGAGATGGCCGCACGACTGGCAGCGGCTCGGTGAAGGAAACCCCCGTCGATCGCATCGTGGCGATGATGGTCGGTCGCGAGGTAAAGGATTTGTATCCGCGCTCGGCGCGGACGCCAGGCGAGACGGTTCTCAGTTGCGAGAAGCTCGGCGGCGTGGCGAAGCCGGAATCGGCGACGCTCGAACTTCGCCGCGGCGAAGTCGTCGGCATCGCCGGCATCATCGGCGCAGGACGAACTGAACTGCTGCGGGCGGTGATGGGGCTTGATCCGGTGCAACGGGGAACCGTTCGCGTCGCCACGGTCGACGGTTGGCAAAACCCGAGCGAGCGCTGGCGGCAAGGGATGGGACTCGTTAGCGAGGACCGCAAGTTCGAAGGGCTCGCGCTAGAGCTTTCGATTGCCGAGAACATTACGCTGCCGAAGCTGTCGGGATTGACGCCGCGCGGGTGGGTGACGCCTGCCGCGCAAGCCCGTGCGAGCCGGCCGCTGATCGATCGGCTGGGGATCAAATGCCATTCGCCGCGGCAGCAGGTGGGCGCCCTCTCCGGCGGCAACCAACAGAAGGTTGCCATCGCGCGGCTGCTCCACGCCGACGTCGACGTGTTGCTACTCGACGAACCGACGCGCGGTATTGACGTGGGGTCAAAGGCGGAGATATGCCGGCTGATCGACGAACTTGCCGCGGGCGATCCAGCTCGCGGTCGCGCGCCGCGGGCGGTGCTCATTGTGAGCAGCTACTTGCCGGAATTGCTCGGACTGTGCGATCGGATTGCCGTGATGTGCCGCGGCCGGTTGGGGCCGGCGCGGCCGATTGCTGAGTGGACGGAGCACCGAATCATGTTGGCCGCGACCGGAGCGAACGAGTCAACGGAGCTCCGACGCGAGGCGGTTGCGGCGTCGTGATGTTGCGAGACTTGATTGGCTAATCGATTTACGACTGGAACCTGAAGACCCGTATGCCTGCCGATCCGCGCCTGCCGACGAAACTCCGCTCGCTGGTTGATCAACTGGGACCGATTCTCGCGCTCGTCGGCGTCTGGTCGCTGTTTGCCGCAATGCGGTGGGACATTTTTCCGACGTGGGAGAACACCCAAAGCATCTTGCTGCAAACGGCGGTGATCGGCGTTGCCGCCCTTGGCGGGACGATGGTCATTATCTCGGGCGGGATCGATCTCTCGGTCGGTTCGCTGATCGCGCTTGTCTCAGTAGTTGTCGCGCTTGTGCTGCGGCGATTGCTCGGCGGAGAGGATGGTTCGGCGGCTGTCGGCGAGTACGCCGCATCGGCGATCGCCGCGGTCGCTGGCGTGGGCGTCGCGGCGGCGTGCGGGCTCGGCATCGGCACGATGGTGATCGGACGCATTGGCCGTGTGGCCGCGATCGTGGCGGGCGCACTCGTCGGCGTGGCGGCGTGGAGCTACGGCCTCAATCCGTGGGCGGCTATCGTGCTCGCGGCGGCGGTGGCGGCAGTGGCTTGGTGGGTCGATTCACGCATGAATATCTCGATCCCACTCACCCCGTTCATCGTGACGCTCGGCATGTGGGGCGCGTTGCGTGGAGCGGCGAAAGGGCTGGCCGACAACTCAGCCGTTTATCCGCCGCCGACGCCGCTCAACAACTTCATGCGTTTCCCCAGCGCCGCGATCGACGCCTCGCTCATTTTGCGTCCTCACCAATGGTGGTCGCCGGGCGTTTGGATCTTTCTCACCCTCGCGGTCGCGATTGCCGGCGTGCTGCGCTACACGCAGTTTGGTCGGCACCTTTATGCGATCGGTTCGAATGAGCAAACCGCCCGCCTCTGCGGCATTCATGTGGAGCGGACAAAACTAAAACTCTATGCCTTCGCGGCGGTGCTGACGGGCGTCGCGGGCGTGCTGCAATTCAGCTTCGTCGAGGTCGGCGACCCGACGACGGCGCAAGGGTACGAACTCGCCGTCATCGCCGCGGCGGTGATCGGCGGCGCCAGCCTGTCTGGCGGCGTAGGAACGATTCTCGGCACCGTCGCTGGCGCTCTCTTGATGTCGACCATCAACAACGGCTGCACGAAAATCGGCCTTGAAGTCTGGATGCAGGAGATTGTCACCGGGGCGATCATCGTCACCGCCGTCGCGCTCGACAAACTGCGGCATCGCGCCGTGCAGTGATCGCCATGGAATACCGCGAACTCGGCAACACGGGGGTCGTCATGCCGCGGCTCGTGTTCGGCACGAGTTCGCTGGGCAACCTGTACGAAGCCGTTCCCGCGGAGACGAAGCTGGCGATTTGCCGCGAATGGTTCGCGCACTGTCCGACGCCGGTGGCCATTGATACGGCCGGGAAGTATGGCGCTGGGCTGGCGCTCGAGACGATCGGCCGCAATCTCCGCGAGTTGGGCGTTGCGCCCGATGACGCTGTCATTAGCAACAAGCTCGGTTGGATGCGAACGCCGCTGCGCGGCGCGGAGCCGACGTTCGAACCGGGCGTATGGGCCGGTTTGTACTACGACGCCGAGCAACGGATTTCGTACGCCGGGATTAACGAGTGTTGGGAGCAAGGGTGCGAGTTGCTCGGCGAGCCGTATCGGCCGCAGCTCGTCTCAGTGCATGATCCCGACGAGTATCTCGCAGGGGCGGCGAGTGAGTGTGAACAGCGACGCCGTTTCGACGATATTCTCGAAGCCTATCGTGCGCTCGGCGAGTTGAAGCAGCGAGGCGCGGTGCGGGCGATTGGCGTCGGCGCGAAAGATTGGCGCGTCATCGAGGCGATCGAAGCGGAGACGCCGCTTGATTGGGTGATGCTTGCCAACAGCCTCACCATTTACCGCCATCCGCCGGAGCTTCTTGCGTGGGTGACGTCGCTGGCGGCGAAGAGAATTGGCGTCATCAATTCCGCCGTGTTCCACGCTGGATTTCTCGTTGGCGGCCGTTACTTCGATTACCGCCTCCCCTCGCGAGCAAACGCTGAGGATGAAGCAGCGTTCGCGTGGCGAGACCGATTCCACGAACTCTGCCACGAGTGGGACGTGCCGCCGGCGGTCGCTTGCGTGCAGTTCGCGCTCCACCTTCCGGGCGTCGAAGCGGTAGCCCTCAACACGAGTGCTCCAACGAAGATTGTGGAAAATTTCGTCGCCATTGAAGCAACGCTGCCCGACGCATTTTGGTCAGCGGCGCGCGAATGCGGCTTAATCTCGATTCTCCCCGTGAGGATGACCGATGCGAGCGATTGAAATCAGTGCGCCAGACGTGGTGAACCTCGTCGAGCGGCCGCGCCCGACGGCCGGCGCGGGCGAAGCGCTGTTGCGAGTTCGCCGGGTGGGATTTTGCGGTACCGATCTCAGCACGTTCCGCGGAGCGAATCCGCTCGTCCGCTATCCGCGCGTTCCGGGGCATGAGATTGGGGCGACGATCGAGCAGCTTGGCCCCGGCATCGAGGGCGATTGGCGCGTCGGGCAGAATGTACTCGTCATTCCTTATACGAGCTGCGGCGCGTGCAGTTCTTGCCGTGCGGCTCGCCCCAACTGCTGCGCGCGGAACGAAACGCTCGGCGTGCAGCGCGACGGCGCCATGGCGGAGTTCATCGCCGTCCCCGTCGCAAAGTTGCTGACTGTTCCTGGGCTCTCGCTCTGCGAGCTCGCCCTGGTCGAACCGCTGACGATCGGCTTCCACGCCGTCGCGCGCGGCCGCGTAACGAGCGACGACGTGGTCGCGGTGATTGGCTGCGGGGCGATTGGCTTAGGAGTGATCGCCGGCGCCGCCGGCCGCGGGGCGCGGGTGATCGCCGTCGATGTCGACGATGCAAAGCTCGCGCTCGCCGTGCACTGCGGCGCGACCGACGTGGTCAACTCGTCGCAACTTGACCTCCATGCAACCTTGCAAGCCCTCACCGGTTCGCACGGGCCAAGCGTGATCATCGAAGCGGTCGGCTCGCCGGCAACATTTCGGCTGGCGGTCGAGGAGGTCGCGTTCGCCGGTCGCGTTGTTTACATTGGGTATGCGAAGGCGCCGGTTGAGTACGACAGCAAACAGTTCGTGCTCAAGGAACTCGACATCCTCGGTTCGCGCAATGCGTTGCCGGAGGATTTTGCCCGCGTGGCCGCGATGCTTGAGCGGAAGCAATTTCCGGTGGAGCAAGTGGTGACGCAAGAAGTCGACTTCGCTGGCGTGGCGGCCGCCTTCCAGCAGTGGAGCGACGCCCCGGCAACAGTGACGAAGATTCAGCTCGTAGTTGGCGACGATTAATGACCCGATTAGAAACTTCCGCAGCGATCGGCGACCGCTTTTTCGATTTGCAAGTCAACGGTTACGCCGGCGTCGACTTTAATGGCGACGAATTTTCGAGCGCGGAACTGCACGCCGCTTGCGAGGCGATGCGCGGCGATGGCGTCGAGCGTTTTCTGGCGACGATCATCACCGACGACCTAGCGATAATGGCCGGCCGGCTGCAGCGGGTCGTCGCGGCGACCGCGAGCGACGAGCTTGCCGGAAAGATGGTCGCCGGCATTCACGTCGAGGGGCCGTTCATCAGCCGCGAGCCGGGCTACGTCGGCGCTCACCCGGCGGCGGAAGCGCGGCCGGCGACGCTCGATGCGGCGAAGCGACTCCTCGACGCCGCGAGCGGCATGGTGAAGCTCGTCACGCTGGCGCCTGAGCAAGACGCTGACGGCCGCATAACGGCATGGCTAGTTTCGCAAGGCGTTGTCGTTTCCGCGGGACACTGCAATCCGTCGCTCGACCAGTTGGAACGTTCGATTGACGCGGGGTTGTCGATGTTTACCCACCTCGGCAATGGCTGCCCGCTGCAAATGCATCGACACGACAACATCGTGCAGCGCGCGCTGGGGCTGGCCGATCGGTTGTGGCTTTGCTTCATCGCCGATGGCGTCCACGTGCCGTTCGTGGCGCTGCGGAATTATCTGCGGCTCGTCGGCCCCGAGCGGGCGATCGTCGTGAGCGACGCGATGTCTGCCGCCGGCAAGGGGCCGGGGCGGTACATGTTGGCTGGGCAGGAGGTGGTCGTCGACGAGCAACTAGCCACGTGGGCGGCTGATCGTTCGCACCTCGTCGGCTCAGCCTGCACGCTACGGCAGATGTCGAACAATCTGCAAACGGAGCTTTCCATCAGCGCGCCTGAAGTGGCGCGGATGACGCACGCGAACCCGCTGGCCGCCCTTTCTCTGGCAAGCAGCGGCTGACTTCGCTAGGTTGAACGCGTCCCGGATGCATCCCCGCCCTTCGCCACGGAGTCTTCCGATGAGATTCGCCGCCCTTCTGCTCGCTATCGCTTGCGCTTCCCCTGCCCTGGCCGATCCGTGGCCGCAATGGATGGGCCCGCAGCGCGACAACATTTGGCGCGAGGAAGGGATCATCGAAGAGTTTCCCGAAGGAGGCCCGAAGATATTGTGGCGGGCGCCGATTGCCGGCGGCTACGCGGGCCCGGCCGTGGTCGATGGCCGCGTGATCGTGATGGATTACGTCACCGGCGACGACGTGAAGATCGCCAACTTCGAGCGGAAAGCATCGAGCGGCACGGAGCGGATTCTCTGCCTTGACGAAGCGACCGGCAAAGAGCTGTGGAAGGTCGACTACCCCGTTGCGTACGACATCTCCTATCCAGCCGGGCCGCGCTGCACGCCGACGGTCGACGACGGCAAGGCGTATTGTCTCGGCGCCGTGGGCAATTTTCACTGCATCGACGTGAAGAGCGGCAAGGTGCTGTGGAAGAAAAACTTTCCCGCCGACTACAGCACGAAAACCGCGCTGTGGGGCTACGCGAGCCATCCGCTGATCGAAGGCGATACGGTGATCTGCATCGTCGGCGGCGAAGGGACGCATGCCGTCGCGTTCGACAAAAACACGGGCAAGCAGAAATGGGCTGCGCTCACGGCGCCTGAGCAAGGTTACTCGCCGCCGACGATCGTCGAAGCTGGTGGCGTTCGCCAACTATTGCTGCTGGCGCCGAATGCCGTCACCTCCGTCGATCCTGCGACTGGCGAAGAGCATTGGTCGGAAGAATATGTCGCCGACAATGGGTCGATCATCATGTCGCCGGTGCTGGCGGGTGACTTGCTGTACATCGGCGGCTACTCGAACAAGAGCTTGCTGCTCAAGCTCGCCGCCGACAAGCCGACGGCGTCGATCGTCTGGCGCAATAACGGCCAGCAGGCGATCTCGCCGATCAACGTACAGCCTTACGCCGAGGACGGAATTCTGTACGGCTTCGATCAGAAGGGAACGCTGCGGGCGGTCGATCTCGCCGAAGGCAAGCGACTTTGGGAAACCTCGGCGCCAGTGAGCGAGCGGCCCGCCAACTCGGGGACGGCGTTCATCGTTCGGCATGGCGATCGCTGTTGGATGTTCAACGACAGCGGCGATCTACTGATCGCGCGAATCACGCCGGAAGGTTTTGAAGAACTCGATCGGGCGCACGTCATCAAACCGACGAACGACGCATTTGGTCGCGACGTCGTCTGGAGCATGCCGGCGTTCGCGAACAAGCGGGCGTACATTCGCAACGACGAAGAATGCATTTGCGTCGATTTGGCGAAGCCGTAAGCAGGCGTTCTGGTTCGCCCCGCTTCTAGCCCCGGGCTCCGCCCGGGGGTGACGCAACGTACCGCACCGTCTTCCGGTGTGGAAGCTAACCCCCGGGCGGAGCCCGGGGCTAGGGATCGCCTATTGCGCCGCGGAAATTGCCACGTCCCGCATGGGCTCGTTCTGCGCCGCCATCTTGAGATGCATCGTAATCCTTTTAAGATAGGTGCTGGCGACGGTCCGGCGTAACGATTCGTCGTGTACGCTAAAACTTCAGATTCCGGCAGGCGACCATGCAGCATCGGCAAGAAGTAGCACTCATCATCGACCCCAGCTCCCCCTACGATCGCCGGATCGTGCGGGGCGTGGCGGCCTATGTTCAGCAAGCCCAGCGCGACTGGTCGCTCTATGTGGAAGAGGACCACATCGATCGGCTTCCCGACTTGAAGGCGTGGGGGGGCGACGGGATTCTGGCGAACTTCGACGACCGTCGCGTCGCCGCGGCAGTGACAAGCCTCGGCGTTCCGGTGGTCGGCATTGGCGGCGGCTATGGTTATTACGAAGAGAACCCGCAGATCCCCTATGTGCGGACCGACAATCGGGCCATCGCTCGCATGGGAGCGCAGCACTTGATCGACCTCGGCTTCCGCCAGTTCGCGTTCTGCACTGAGCCGCCGACCCGGGCCAACGGCTGGGCGAAGGAACGCGCCGAAGCCTTTTGCGAGGCGATCGAAGAAGCCGGCTATCCTTGCGAGCACTTTGCCGGCAAGCACAGTCCCGCGAAGGAATGGCGGCTGTCGCAGGCCGCGCTGCAGAAGTGGGTGGCGAAGCTTCGCACGCCGATTGGGATCATGGCCTGCAACGATGGCCGCGCGCGGCATTTGTTGCAAGCCTGTCGATTCGTTGGCAAACGCGTGCCGGAAGACGTGGCGATCGTGGGCGTCGACAACGACGACGTGATGTGCGAGCTGGCCCAGCCCCCGCTTTCAAGCGTCGAGCAAGGCGCCATGCGGGTCGGCTTCGAAGCCGCGGCGCTACTCGACGATATGATGCAGGGTAAAAAGCCGGCCCAACAGCGGACCGCGATTCCGCCCGAACGCGTTGTCGCGCGGCACTCGACCGACGTGATGGCGGTCGCCGATGAGGAAGTCGCCGAGGCGCTCCGCTTCATCCGGCAGAACGCTTGCCGACCGATCAACGTCCGCGACGTGCTCGACATGGCGCGGATGTCGCGTTCGACGCTCGACGCCCGCTTCCGCACGGCAATTGGCCGCTCGATTCACGCCGAAATCCGCCGCGTGCAAATCGAATCGGCCGAGCGGCTACTGATCACGACGACGATGCCGATCAAAGAAGTCGTCCAGCGGGTCGGCGTTTCGTCGGTGCAGTACTTTACGGCCATGATCCGCAACGCGACCGGCAAGACGCCAGGCGAAATTCGCAAGGGGGCGCTCCGCTAGTTGCCTTTAATCAACCAAAACTGGCGCGTTTTGAAATTGAAAAACAAAATCGTGACAAGCCACGTCATGTAACATCGAATTGCATCGCTTAGATCATCTTTTCGGAGAACTTTCGACCGTGACACAACCAACGACTTACCGCTTCTCTTTTGGGCCATGGAACATCAGCGAAGGCGCCGACCCGTTCGGCCCGATGGTCCGCACGCCTTACTCGTTCGAGGAAAAGCTCGACTGGTACCGCCCGCTCGGGTTCGAAGGGGTGCAGTTTCATGACGACGACGCCGTCGAGAACATCGACGACCTCGATGCGAGCCAAGTAGCTGCCAAGGCTCGCCAAGTCGGCCAGATGCTGAAGGATCGCGGCTTGACCGCCGAGTTCGTCGCCCCGCGGCTGTGGTTTGATTCGCGCACCGTCGACGGCGGCTACACCTCGAACAGTCCTACCGACCGGCAGTACGCCCTCGATCGTTCGCTCCGCACGATCGACGTCGCTCGCGAACTCGGCACGCCGAACATCGTGCTGTGGCTCGCTCGCGAAGGTTCGTACATCCGTGAGTCGAAGAACGCCCGCGTCGCGTACGACCGGATCCTCGACGCCGTCAACGCGATGTTGGAATACGATCGCGAGTGCCGCATCTGGATCGAGCCGAAGCCGAATGAACCGACCGATCATGCCTACGTGCCGACGATCGGCCACGCGCTGGCGATCGCCTATCGCTCGGTCGATCCGAGCCGCGTGAGCGGGCTCATCGAAACGGCCCACGCGATTTTGGCTGGCCTCGACCCGGCCGATGAAATGGCGTTCGCCTTAGCGCACGACAAGCTCGCGAGCGTCCACCTCAACGATCAGAACGGCCTGAAGTACGACCAAGACAAGTGCTTTGGTTCGGCGAACCTTCGCTCGGCTTTCAACCAAGTCCGCGTCCTCGAAGAAAACGGCTTCGGCCGTCGCGGCGAGTTCGTCGGCCTCGACGTGAAGGCGATCCGCACGCAGAAGCAGGACAAGTCGACGGCTCATCTGACGAACAGCCGCAAGACGTTCCTGCATTTGGTGGAGAAGGTCCGCACGTTCGATCGCGAGCTGGAACAACAGCTGATCGCCGAGCGGGATTACGAAGAACTCGACGCGTACATCTTGCGGCACCTCATGGGCGTAAGCGACGATGCGTTGCCGGCGATTGAGTCGGCACGCGAATATAGCCAGGCGAAGTGATTCGCTCCGGCTTTCCGTCGCAGTCCTCGTCGTGAAGTTGCTATGAAGAATTCGACGCAGTTACTACGCGCGTTCCGCGCGGCCGTTTCGACGGCTGCGTGGTGCGCGTTTTTCGTTTCGCTCTTCTTCGTCTGCGCCTCTGCGCGGGCTGAGAGTGGCGGCGATACGCTCGATCCCGCGCCGGCCGCGCAAGCGAATGACGAAATCGTCGTTCCCGACGGTTTCCGCACGACGCTCTTCGCCAGCGAGCCCGACGTGCAGCAACCGATCGGCATCGCGACTGACGAGCGGGGCCGGCTGTGGGTGGCGGAGAACTACACCTACGCCGACCAGGCGACAAATTTTGATCTTACGAAACGCGACCGCGTGGTAATTCTCGAAGACACCGACGGCGACGGCCGCGCCGACAGCCGGAAGGTGTTTTGGGATCAGGCGCAGAAGCTCACGAGCGTCGAAGTCGGCTACGGCGGCGTGTGGGTGCTGTGTGCGCCGCAGTTGTTGTTCATTCCCGATCGCAACCACGACGACGTTCCCGACGGGCCGCCGGAAGTGGTGCTCGATGGCTGGGACGCGGCGGCGATTCGGCACAACATCGTCAATGGTTTGCGGTGGGGGCCCGATGGCTGGCTTTACGGGCGGCATGGCATTCTTGCGACCTCACGCGTCGGCGCACCCGGTGCGAAGGATGACGAACGGACGCCGATCAACGTTGGCGTCTGGCGCTATCATCCGACGCGCAAGGTGTTCGAGGCGGTTGCTCATGGCACGACCAACCCATGGGGTTTTGATTTTGATCGCCACGGCGAGATGTTCTTTATCAACACCGTCATCGGCCACCTATGGCATCTCGTGCCGGGCGCGCACTACGAGCGGATGTATGGCGCCAATTTCAACCCGCATCTCTACGGGCTCATCGGGCAGACGGCCGATCACTTTCATTGGGACACGGGCGAACATTGGAACGATATTCGTCAGGGGGTGAGCAACACGACCTCCGAAGCGGGCGGCGGGCACGCCCACAGCGGGCTGATGATCTATCAAGGCGATAACTGGCCCGCGAGTTATCGCAACCAGATGTACACGCTCAACTTCCATGGCCGACGGCTCAACGCCGATCGGATCGAGCGCCGCGGCGGCGGTTATGTCGGCCTGCATGGCGACGACATGTTCTTCGTGCAAGACGAATGGTTCCGCGGGATCGATCTCATTTCCGGCGCCGACGGGGCGGTTTACATCGCCGACTGGTCGGACACGGGCGAGTGCCACGAGGCCGACGGCGTGCACCATGCGTCGGGGCGAATTTATCGACTGGCCTACGGCGAGCCGAAGTGGCCGGGGAAGATTGATCTGCGTGAACGCAGTGATGCGGAACTCGTCGAGCTACAACTCCACGCGAACGATTGGTACGTGCGCAAGGCGCTGCGTCTGCTCGCCGAGCGGCATGCCGCCGGGCAAGAGATGGGCGCCGCGCGCGAGGCGTTGTTGAAACTTTACGACGCGCAGCAGAATGAAGTCCATCGCCTGCGGGCGATGTGGTGCTTGGCGGCGATCGGCGCCGCGGACGAAGCGTGGCTGCGGGAGCAACTCAGTGAGTCGGACGAACATCTGCGTGTGTGGGCGATTCGTTTGCTGGCGGACCAGGAGACGGTTGACGCGGCGACGCTTGCCCGCTTCGCGGAACTCGCGGCCGGCGATTCGTCGGGGCTCGTACGGCTGTATCTCGCATCGACGCTGCAGCGCTTGCCGCACGCCGACCGTTGGCCGATTGGCGCCGCACTCGCCGCGCGGCTCGAAGACGCCGACGATCGGCAGTTGCCGCTGATGATTTGGTACGGCCTGGAACCGACGCTGCCGGCCGCCCCGGACCAGGCGATCGCACTCAGCCAACAGCCGTGCCTTCCGCTGGTGCGGCGGCACATTGCGCGACGGCTGACGAGCGAACTCGAAGCGAACGGCCAAGCCGTGACCGCGTTGGCGGAAGTGGCCGCGGCGTCGAACGATAAATCGCTGCAACTCGACATCCTCCGCGGCATGGGCGATGCGCTGCAAGGTCGACGTCGCGCGCCGGCGCCCGCGGGTTGGAACGCCCTCTCTGCTCGACTGTTCGCTGCCTCGGACGCCGACGTGCGGGACGAGGCGCGGCGGCTCGGTGTGATCTTCGGCGATCCTCAAGCGATCGCCGAGCTTCGCAAGATTGCCGCCAACCCACAAGCAAACGTCGCCGAACGAAACAACGCACTGCGGGTGCTCACCGCCGACGGCGGGCCCGAGACGCTCACGCTGCTCCAGACGCTGCTCGATGATCCCGCCGTGGCGAACGAAGCAGTTCGCGGCTTGGCCGTGTACGACGATGCGGCGGTTCCGGAACTCGTGTTGCAGCGTTACGCAGCACTCGACGCCGCTGGCAAAGAACTGGCGATCGACACGCTTACGTCTCGTGGGAACTACGCAGCGGCGCTACTGGCCGCCGTGAAAGCGGGAGCGATCGACCGCACGGCGCTCTCGGCGTCGCACGCACGGCTGATCGCAGGGTTCAATGACGCCGAACTGACGCAGGCGCTCGAAGAGGCGTGGGGCGCCATTCGCTCCACTCCCGACGACAAACGAGCGCTGATCGATCGACTGCGCGTCGCACTGACGCCCCGCAAGCTGGAGCAGGCCGATGCGAGCGCGGGCCGCGCCTTGTTCAACAAAACCTGCAGCAACTGCCACGTGCTGTACGGCGAGGGGAAGCTTGTCGGCCCCGATCTCACCGGCTCCGATCGCGGCAACGTCACGTACTTGCTGGAGAACATCGTCGACCCGAGCGCTACGGTGGGGACCGAGTTCCGCACCTCGGCCGTGCTGCTCAGTAGCGGTCGAGCCCTCTCGGGCGTGATCGTCGGCGAGACCGACAAGACGCTGACGCTGAGAACGGAGACGGAGGAGATTGCCGTCGATCGCGACGACATCGAGGAGATGGTTCCGCAGGAGCTGTCGCTGATGCCGGATGGGTTGCTGACGCAGCTGACGGACGAGCAGATCGCCGGTTTGTTTGCGTATCTGTCGACGAAGTCGCAAGTGCCGCTCGCGGAGAAGCCCTAACCCCGGGCTCCGCCCGGGGGTTGGCCACCATCTCGTTTCGCGTCGCCCCGTGTTACGTAACGCGAGCCCGGGGCTAGACTGCGTCGGTCACCGCGCCGACTGCATGAGATGCCACAGCTGCCGCAGCCCGGCGGCGGCTTCGCGCGAGATGCTGGCGGAAGCGTACGCGGCCGCGCTGTAAAGCTGCAGCAGCCGTCGCGCTTCCTCGTGCAGCGGCGAAGCAGGCGGCGCCGCTAGTCGCACGAACTCTTGCGGCGTCTGCTCGGGCGAGCGGGCTTGGCCGCGATCGCCCGACCAGGCTTCGAATGCCTCGAAGGTGTAGCGGACGAGTTCATTCGGCGGCGTCTGCCGATCGCGGCCGCTGAGGAACGGATCGGTGTACTCCGAGAAACTGCGCCGCGGCGGCGCCTTTGGTGCGGAGCTTTCCGCGTCGTTGCCGCCCGCTGCCGCCGGCTTGGCGCCGAAGAGCCGAGCGATCAGATCGCGAATCATCTGCACGATCTCGAGGAACGCCCGCACGATCGCCGGCCAATTCCGCCACGCGAAGTAGGCGATGGCGACGCCGAGCAAGATGTAGGCGATCATCTTCACGATGTCGGCGAGCGAGTTGCTGAGCGTCCCGAGAATTGCGGAAAAGTTGGGCGGTTGCATCGACGGCGACGGCGATTCGTTTGGCGTGCTGCCTTGTTCCGACTGTGGCTCGGCCGGCGATTCGCTCGGCTGGCTTGATGCTTGAGACGCGTCATCCGGCGAGGACTGCGATTGGTCGGCGGTCTGTTCTCGCGATGCGTCTCGTTCGCCCTGCGTTTGGGCCGACGACGACTCGCCCTCCCCTGCCCCGTCGGCATCTTCAGCGGGAGACGATTGCTTGGCATCTTGCCGCGGCTCGCCGTTGGCGTCACCCTTCGACGAACTCTCTGCGCCTGAAGACGAATCTTTCGCGTCTTGCTGTCCCTGCCCCGCCGGCTGCCCTTCCCCCGGCTCGCTGCCGGCGGTTGATTCGCCGGTTTGGGCGTCGGGCGAAGCTTCTCCGGTGGCTTCGGCATCTGGTTGATTGTCGCTGGTAACTTGCTTCTCCGCCTCGTCGTCGATGGTCCCTTCGCTGCCGACGCTCACCGCCGAGGAGGATTGGTCGTTGCGCGAACCGAGACGCCACGGCGGTTGCGCCGCCGCGTACTCTGCTGCCGGTCGCGGCAACAGTGCGGCGGCGAGCATCACGACGACAATGAGGGCCGCACCCATCGCGACCCACGTCGCCGCCATCGGTGCCGGCATCTCAACGTTCCGTTGCCGTAGATAACGCCGCAAGCCGAGGAAGCTGGTCGTCACGAGCAGCGACAGGCCGGCCGCGACGTACACGGCAAGCAATCCGAAGGCGTACTGCCGTCGGCCGAGGTCGCTGGCGGGAATCCAGTGTTGGCCGATGCCGAACAGCGGCAACGCAGCGAGTGAGAAGTAAAGCACCCACAGCCCCGGCGTGTGGGGACCAGTTCCGGCGCTGGCGAGTCGCTGCCACCAACTCAACTTGGGCGTTTCGCCTTCCGTGGGATCGTTGAAGAGTTCGTTGGCGTTCGCTCCGCGCGCGGCGAGTGATTTCGTCGCGGCTGGAACCGTCGGCGGAGCGGCCTCGGCGGCGTTCTCCGGCGGATCGAGCCCGACGCGCCCGAGCAACCCTTCGCCCGACGAATCCTGGTCGTCGTCGATAACGGTGCAGTCCCACGTCAGCTTGTGCGACGCCCACCACACGGCGGAGAGCAGGCAGAGGTTCACCAGCCAGCCCAACGGGCCCGTGTGCTCGACAAACTTCCCGAGCGCGATGAACATCAGCAGCCCCATCGGCAAGCTGAACATCGCAGCCCGCTCCGACCCCATTTCGATGGCGATCCGCGCAATCAACACGGTGGCGAAGACGAACAGCGCGAAGACATAGTTCAGCCGCCCCGTGTAGTTGCCAACGTACAGCACCTCGATCAGAAAAAAGACCAGGCTGCCGACGAGCGCCATCACCAGCGCAGGGCTGATCGCGATGGCGACGTAGTCGGCGTTGGTCATACGTAAGCGAGGCATCGGCGTCGAACAGCACGTGTGAGAGCGAGCTATCGCAACAGGCACTTGAGACAGACTTGGGGAATCGCCGCCCGATCGCGGAGTTGCCGAACGTCGATCTGCTCGGCAATCAGCGGCCCGGCAATCTGAGCGTAATCGTATTCATTGAACGTGTTGACGATGGCCGTCACCGCAAACCCGCGGCGGCGGAGCGTGCCGAGGGCGATCGCCGTGGCGGGCGTCACGTGCGAGAGGATCGCGATCACCGTCGCGCTCCGCGGCAAGCGGCTCGTCACTTCGAACACCAGTTGCGAGAATGTGAGGCCGTCGGTCTTCTCCACTCGCGCGAGCGTGCGGAGAATTTGTTGCAGCTGCGTGTTGCTGCGGCCGGTGGGGACGACGACGGGGCGGAGCCGGTCGCTGCGATCACGCATGCCGGCGGCCTGGGCAAGCTCGCGGCTGCGAAGCTGGTCGTGGCTCCAGCCTTCGGTCCGAATGCGATCCGCCGCATCGCGGCCATTTGTGGCGAGACCGACTTGCTGGCCCATTTCGCAGACGGCGTCGGCGATCGACGCGGCGGCGGTCACGGCGAGCTCCGAGCGGACCGGTTCGTGCTTGGGGTCGTACGATTGTTCGTGAAAGTCGAGCAAGATCGTCACGCCGGCCACCGTCGACGGTTCGTAAATTTTGCTATGGAGCGTCGCCGTGCGGGCCGTGGCGCCCCAGTGGATGCGGTTGAGCGGATCGCCCGCCTGGTACGCGCGGACGCCGGCGATGCGCGTGGGGTCTTCGAACAAGCGGTGCGTCATCCGCACTTCGCCGAGCGGCCGCCGCGAGGCGACGTCGAAACCGGCGAGCGGCACCACTTCCGGCAGGGCGAGCAGAAAATGGGGAGCGGTGAGCACGCGGTAGCGGCGGTAGAGCCCGAAGACGTCGCCCGTTTCCGCCACCAGCGGGCCGATCTGGTAGTAACCGCGACGGTTGCACTTCAGCTGGTAGAGCAGCGTCTTGCGCCCCCGCCCGCGGAACGAAACGAGTTGCAGCCGCCGGCCAGTGATCTGCAAATTTGGCGTATCAAACATGAGCGCCCGCCGCGGCAGCAAATCTTCGAGCAGCAGCCACGGTACGGGGAACCAGCTCTTATTTTCGAGCACGGTGACGATCGCGATCGTTTCGCCGATCTTCACCTGGTCGCGACTCATCTCGCGGGTGGCGGAGAGTTCGCGCGACCACAGGTTGGCGAGCACTCGACTCAATGCGATGACGCCGATGAGGGCGTACATCGCGTACGCGAGCAGCCCCAGGCCGAGCAGCGCGGCAACGACCAGCAGCATCGCAGCGCCAACGAGCCATCGCATGGGGAGATTCTCGGGGAGTGATCGCGGGGAGCAGGCTAGCGCGCCGCCGGTTCGAGCACGGGGGCCTTCGTTTGGTCGAGGACGTCGGTCAGGATCTCGGCGACCGTCACGTTTTGCAGCCGGCTTTCGGGCTGCAAGATGATGCGATGCCCGAGCACGGCCGGCACGATCTGCTTCACGTCGTCGGGCTCGACGAAGTTGCGGCCGCGAATCGCCGCGACTGCTTGCGAACTGCGGTACAGAGCAATCGACGCCCGCGGACTGCCGCCGAGTCGCACGTCGTGATGGCCGCGGGTGGCGTGGACGATCTCGGTAATGTAGCGGCGAATCTTCGGATCGACGTGGACCGTTCGCACGGCACGTTGGCAGGCGACGAGCTGCTCGGCAGTAATGACGGGCTGCAGCTTGTCGAGCGGATGCTCGCGCTTGAGCATCTCGAGCATTTGCGACTCTTCGTCGAGCGACGGGTAGCCGAGCGAGAGCTTGATTAGGAATCGATCGAGCTGCGCTTCGGGGAGCGGAAAGGTCCCTTCGTGGTCGACGGGGTTCTGCGTCGCGATGAGCAGGAACGGCGGCTTCAAGCGGTGCGTTTGGCCGTCGATGGTGACGGAACTTTCCGCCATCGCTTCAAGGAGCGCCGCCTGTGTGCGCGGCGTCGCGCGGTTGATCTCGTCGGCGAGCACCACCTGCGCGAAGATGGGGCCGGCGCGGAACTCGAACTCGCCCAGCTTCTGATTAAAAATCGAGCCGCCGGTGACGTCGGTCGGCAGCAGGTCGGGCGTGCATTGGATCCGCTTGAACTCGCAGCCGACGCTGCGGGCGAACGCTCGCGCGAGGATCGTCTTCGCCACGCCGGGGACGTCTTCAAGCAGGACGTGTCCTTCGCAGAACCACGCAACCAGGGCTTGAACGATCTGCTGCCGTTTGCCGACGACGACCTGCTCGACGTTGGCGATGATCCGCCGGCTGACCGCCGTGACGTCGAGTGAGCGCGGTTTTTCTGCGGGATTCTCAGCCACCGTTACGGTTCCGTAGGAGAGGCAAAATGGTCTCGCGGCGACCCTTGTAGCTTAACTGCCGCGGGGTCGGCGAGATACACTGGAGAGGTCGGGGCGGCCGATCCGCTCGGGAGTTCGCCTGGTTCGTGGGAGTTGCCGATGTTCGTCCGTTTGTTGTCTGCTGTTTGTTTGTCGCTGGCCGCCTTGTTGTCGACAGCCTTCCCACTCCACGCCGCCGAACCGCTGAGCGCGGCCGAACTGCAGAAGCGGCTCGATGAGGTACTCGGCTCTCACCCGACCGCCAAGCGGACGACGGTGACGCTCAAGGTGATCGACCTCGAGACGGGGGAAACGATCTACGATCGCGGCGGCGATCGGCTCCAAGCGCCGGCGTCGAATCTCAAGATTTACACCTCGGCGTGCGCGCTCGATTTGTTTGGTCCGGAGCACCGGTTCAAGACGATCGTCCGCACCGATGGCGACGTCGTCGACGGCGTGCTGCACGGCAACTTACTGCTGATCGGCGGCGGCGATGCGATGCTGACGAGCAAGGATCTCCGCCAGCTTGCTAAGCGCGTCGTCGGGAAACTGGGGATCAAGAAGATCGTCGGCAAAGTGGTCGTCGATAATTCTCGCTACGCTCCGCGGTTGAAGGGGCCAGGGTGGATGTGGGACGACGAGCCGGCGTACTACAACATGTCGGTGACGCCGCTAATGGTCGACTTCAACGTCCTCACCGTGAAGCTGATGCCCGACAGCGAAGGGTTTGTCTACGCAAAACTCGACCCGCCGTCGGTTTCGCCGGAATTGTTTAGCGTCGACGAACAGACCGCGTACGGCGACGCCCTGGCGACGCGGCGGCCGTATACGGAGGCGATCGAGTACCGCGGCGATCGGAAGCTTGCGGAGTCGCAGTCGGTGCAGATGACGATGCACGACCCGGGGCCGTGGGCGGCAGGGATGTTTACGCAGATGCTGGCCGACGAGGGGGTAGCCTTTTCAGCTCCCGCCAAGGGCGCTGCCCCGCCGGCGCGAGCGGGCGTCGAGCCGCGGGAACTGGTCCACGAAGGGCCGACGCTCGCCGAGACGCTCAAGCATTTCAATCATGTGAGCGAGAACGCCGTCGGCGAGGTGCTGCTCCACGAGATCGCGATCGCGAAGGGGGCGAAACGGCCCGATTGGCCGCAAGGCGCCAAGGCGATCAGCGATTGGCTCGTTGAGACCGCGAAGCTCGAACCGGGCTCGTTCCGGATCGTCGACGGCTCGGGGCTCTCACGCTATGACCTCATCACTGCCGATTCAGCGCTGCGGCTACTGAAGTACCTCAACGAGAGTGAGGACTTCGAGCCGTTCTTCCAGTCGCTGCCAACGTCGGAGGTGAAGCTGACGGACGCCGACCTTGAGGGAGCGAGCGACCAGTCGGACGCGCCGCGCGTCTCGGCTAAGGGGGGGAGCATGTCGAGCGTCTCGACGATGTCGGGTTACTTGCGAACGCTCGATGGGCGGCGCCTCGGCTTTTCACTGTTGGCGAATGGGTTTCTTGGGAACAACCAGCCGGTGTTTGATCTGCGGCAGCAGGTGTGGCGGGAGTTGGTGAAGTACCAGCCGTAGCGGTTGGCGGCGTGACAAGTGCGCTTATCGGCCCCAGGAAAATTGAACCTTGAGGTCCCCTCCCCTTGAGGGGGAGGGTTAGGGAGGGGTGACGGAAGCGGGTACCAGAGTTCCACCCCCTCCCCAGCCCGGTGCTACGCACGGACTACCGCCTGCGCTCGATCGCTGCAGGCGACCGTGCTCGTTGCTCCCTCAAGGGGGAGGGAGCAACAACATTTAGTTGGGGGCGACGATGCGTTTTAGCTGCGCTTGAGCCGCCGGTGGAGCGGGGCCAACGCGAGGGCCGCCATCGTGAGGATCGCGACGGCTGAGGGCTCGGGAACTGGCGCGGCGGTGGGAATGTTCGAGCCGACGAAGTCTTCCCACGACCGGCCGAGGTTCTGCTGCCAGACAAGGAAGTCTTGGCCGTCTGAGTCGAGATCTCCATCGGCGTCGGCCCCTGCGGTGGCGCCGAAGGCGGTCTTCCAAACAGCGAGATCGGCGCTATCGACTTCGCCATCGTTGTTAAAGTCGCCCGGCAAGTCTTCGAACGGATCGCTGAAGAGTTCGTTGTTGAGGAACGATTGGTCGGTCAGCGTCTTTAGGAAGGCGACGAGCGCCGCTTGCTGGGTCGCGTTGAAGTTCGGACGGTACGGTTGGCCAGTGGCAAGAAAGTTATCGCGCAGACGGAGGTCAAGGAACTGATTATCCTGGACGCCGCTGCTGTAGAACTCGACCACTTGCTCGAGCGAGGTGAAGCGGCCATCGTGCATGTAGCCGTCGCGGACTTCGGAGTTGCGAAGCGATGGCGTCTTGAAGGTGCCGTTGCCCGCGCCGAGGTCGGCGGAGCTATCGGCCTTGAGACCAATGTTGCGGGGGGCGTCGCCGATCTGAGCGTTCGACACATGGCAGGTGCTGCAGCGGCCGTCGCCGTGGAACAGCGTGGCGCCGAGTTGCTCTTGCGCGGTATAGCCAGCGGCGGCGTAGTTCGGGGCCCCGGGAACGCCCAATTGCACGGCCTGGTCGAACTTCGATTGGTACGAGACCATCGAGCGGACGAACTGCGAGAGGGCCTTTGAGATCTTGTCCGACGTGACCTCCGGGGACCCGAAGGCATTTTGGAAGAGCGAGGGGTAGAACTTCGTGGCGGACAACTCGGCCGTGAGCTGCGTGAGGTTCGTGCCCATCTCGACTGCGTCTTGGATCGGCATCAGCACTTGAGTCTCAAGGTTGGCGGCCCGCTGATCCCAGAAAAACTTCTTCGGAGCGTAGTAAGCGGCGTTGCTGAGGCCCATCGAGTGGCGGCCCGTGTGTCCGCCTTGAAACCCGGTGCTGAGCTGGTTCGGGTCGGAGAAATCGTGCTGCTGCTGATGGCAGGAAGAGCAGCTCAGGCCGTCATTGTGCGAGAGACGCTCGTCGTAAAACAGCACGCGACCTAGCGTCGCGCCGGCGTTGGTGAGCTGGTTGTCGACCGGCGTATTGTTCATGCTCGCGATCGCGCCCGCCTTGAAATATTGCGGTAGGTCGTCGATGGCGTACTTGCGATAGTTCGCCGTCGTCGGCGGCAGAGCCGGGACGCCGGGCGAATCGGCGCGGAGGGTGGCGGCAACTCCGTTGAGAACGGTCAGTGCCAAAAGCGCAAGCAATAGCGGGGCGCGACGTTGGGACATAGCGGTTCCAGCGGGCAACGCGGGGGTGTGCGGATGAGCGCACAACGACCCTGGGGAGAAGCTCTCTGTTCTGTTCCGGGCGTTGCGCCCTGGCCAGGCGAGAAACCGGCAAGCGGGGGCGGCGCAACATGTCCATATTACTGGTAGCAGCGGCTGGGTCAACATGAATGAATTGGTTGGAAATAACCTCAGTCGGGGCTGAGAAAACTGGGGGCGAAATGGCCTGCGATTTCGCTGAACCGCGGGGCCGACTCGGGGCGACTAGCACCAGGCGCCTCCAGCATTTCTCTCACTTCTGCGCAACAGGCTCGCGGATTCTGGTCGTGAACGGCTGCCGCGCGATATCGCGGGCTCGCCGTGCCCGGTTCTCAGGTCGCTGGGCGCAGATGCTGGTTGCTAGCGCTGTTCGCGACGCGATTCGCCTCAGCGATGGCAACTACAGGGTGTTCTCGTTGCTGGGAGCGAAGTGGCACGTCGATTGCGTTCAGCGATCGGCAACCTAGCTCGCTTCGTTCAGCCTTGGCGCCATGCGACCGGCACAGCGGCAGCGAGCCCTCTGAAAAAGCCTACCGCGGCCAACGCGGCGGCGTTTGTCTTCTTTGTTGCGCGGCGAACTGGAAAGCCGGAAGCGCGCTCTGTTTCCGGCGGATGTTTGCATGACGCACTTCTTCGCGCAGTCGACGAGCGGGGGCCTGTCGACTGCGCGATCTTTTTCAGCCTCGTCTGAGCGCTGTTGCGGCATCGCTTGTTAGGTGCGTTTCCAGCCGAACGACGCTGCGGCTCGTCGGCAGTCTACGCGCGGGGGCGACTGCGCTCTCGGCGACGAACTATCAAATACCAAACCTTTCTGGGAGATGGCAAATATGAAACGAAGAATCACGTGGCAGGCGACCGTGTGGGGCGCGATGGGAGTGGCGGCGGTGTCGCTGGGCGATCGGCGGCAAGCGGCGGGGGCCGACTTTGTGCCGACGAGCGGGACGCAAGCGTGGAACGACGCCAACAACTGGGGACCGTCGCCGCCGCAGCCGTTTCCGAACGGCGTCGGCGCTGTCGCGATTCTGCCGGCGCCGACGGGGGCGCTGACGATCAACCTCGGGCAAGCGATTGAACTCGATTCGCTCACGATCAACAAAGGAGTGCTCGTCACCGACGTCTCCCCGACGACGATCGTTGGCTCGGCGACGAACACGCTTACCTTCAGCGGCACAGGGTTGGTGTCGAACAGCAACTCGGCCGAAGGAACGGGGCTGAGCGTCGTCGATGCGCCGCTGATTTTTAACTCGCAGCTCACCATTTCGCAGTTCGACAACGATTCGATCCGCTTCGCCCAAGGCTTCTCGGGCGCCGGCAACTTGTTGATCAACCGCGGCACGAGCGGCACGGGGGACGTCATTCTGGGGGGAGCGGGGACGTACGCCGGCGGTACGGTGATCGGCGGCACGGGCGGCGCCAACTACACGACGGTGCGGTTGAATAACGTCAACTCGATCCCTGGCGGCCTCGGCGCCACCGGCGGGACGAGCAACATTGCACTGAACGATGCATCGGTGCTCGGGCTGGGCGCCAGCGACTTGAAGCGGAGCATCGGAACGGGGCCGGATCAGATCCAGTTCAACAATGTCGGCACCAACGGCTTTGCGGCCTACGGGGCGAACCGCGTCGTCAACTTCGGCGGCGCCTCGGCGCCGATCGTCTGGGGCGATGCGGGAGCGACGTTCGGGGAGCTGACGTTTGGTTCGACGACGGCGACCCACACGGTCGTGTTCGAGAATCCGCTCAACATCGGCGCGGCGAACCGCACCATCCGGACCTACGAGGGCCCGGCGCCGATCGAAGCGCGGATCACGAGCGAGATCAGCTCGAACAGCGCGGCGACGCTCACTAAAATGGGGCCCGGCGCCCTCGCCCTCGCGGCGAAGAACACCTACACGGGGCCGACGATTGTCAACAACGGCGCCCTGGTGCTTGAGCACGCCGAAGCGCTGCCGGCGACGACCAACGTGACGCTGCGAGCGGGTGGTTTGCTTGGCCTCGTGATCGGCGACTACAACGGCACGCTCGGCACGGGGCCGGGCCAGTTGCAGTTCACCACCGGCAACGGCGGCTTCGCGGCGTTCAGCGGGAATCATACGGTGACCCTCAACGGCGGCGCGGGCGTGGCGTGGGGCCTGAACAGCTTCGCGGCGAACAATTTTGTGCTCTCGGATGACAACGCTGCGGGCACGATCACGTTTACCAATCCAATCGACCTCGGTGCGTCGACCCGCGTCTTGGCGATTCGCAACGGCACGGCCGACCTCGACGCGCGTCTCACGGGCGTGATCAGCGGTTCGGGCACGCTTAACAAAACGCAGCCGGGCAACGTGGAGTTCGCCGCGGCGAACACTTACACCGGGGCCACGCAGATCAACAACGGCGTCGTCATTCTCACGAACGCCAACTCGATCCCCGGCGGGGTCACCGGCGGCAACATCGCGAACATCCAGATCACCGCCAGCGGCGGCACGATCGGGCTGGGAGCGTCGGACTTCACCAGCGGCATCGGTACGGGGCCGGGACAGATTCAGTTCGGGGCGACCTTCAACGCCGGCTTTGCGGCCTACGGCGGCAATCGCAAGGTGAACATCGGCGGGGCGAAGGCGCCGCTCGTGTGGGGCGACGGGTTCGTCTCGGGTAACTTGCTGTTGAGTGCTGGCGGTTCGGATGGAACGATCGAAATTGAGAATCCGATCGACCTCGCGGGAACGGCGCGGACGATCAACGCTCGCAACGGCACGGCGGTCGTCGACTCCGTCCTCAGCGGCGTGATCAGTGGCACGGGCGCTCCCTTGACGAAGGTGGGCAATGGCTCCCTCGCCCTCACCGCCGCGAACACCTACGACGGCGGGACGATCGTCGACCAAGGGCCGCTGTTGGCCAACAATACGACCGGCTCGGCCGTAGGGACCGGCGACGTTTCGGTGATCGACGGCGGCACGCTGGGCGGTACTGGCTTCGTTGGCACGGCTGGCGACGCGTCGAATGTCTCGGTCGTTGCGAACGGACGGATCAATCCGGGCGTGACGATCGGCCAGTTGACCGTCTCGGGCAACGTTGGTTTCGGAACCGGATCGTTCTTTGACATCGACCTCGATGGCACAGGCTTCGACAAGCTTGCCGTTAACGGCGCTGCCACGCTAGACGGCACGCTGAACGTCGTCGTGCCGACTGGTTTCGTCGCGGCGACGGGGGCGACGTTCCCCATTCTCACCACAACTGGCGGTCTGGCGGGGACGTTTGCCGCCATCACCACGAACGGCGCCAATACTTGGAGCGTTCAATACGGCGCCAACTCGGCGACGTTGGTCGCGGGAGCGGCCGCGGGATTCGCTGCCGACTTTGATCTCGATGGCGACGTCGACAGTGCGGATCTCGTGCTGTGGAAGACGAACTACGGACTGGCTGCAGGCGGGACGAAGTCGACGGGCGATGCGAACGGCGACGGTAAAGTCGACGGCGCCGACTTCCTCGCGTGGCAGCGGCAGTTCGGCAGCGGCGTTGCCCTACCGACGACGACGGCCGCGGCTGCGGTGCCGGAACCGGCGACGTGGGGGCTGTTGGCCGCGGCGGCAGCGGCGTTGCCGTTCATGCGGAGGCCGCTTCGCAAGTAACTGTTTTGCGAAAAGATGATGCGGGCCGTGGAAACGGTCTGCAGTAACCGAGCGCTTGATTGGGGCAAGCGGGCCACGATGCCTTGTAGGCGGGTGGCCCGCTTGTTTTTTTCGCGAGACGCCGGGTACGCGCGGCGAAGGGCGTCATGGCGCTTCTAGCCCCGGGCTCCGCCCGGGGGTTGCACCACGCGCGACGATGCCTTCCGGAATGGAGGCCGCCCCCGGGCGGAGCCCGGGGCTAGACGTTTGTTGGATGTCGTTTCGCGTCGCCTGCGGATGGAAATACGCATTTTAGGCGACACTACTCAACTCGTTGCATTGCAATAGCTTAAGCGGCTTTTTGAACCGTTCTGCAGGCGACAAGGCGACATTAAGATGCGACATCAACGTGATCGTCAGGCGACGTCTGCTGAGCGTGTCGTGCCTGACATCGACTCCACCTTCGCAGCGATCGCTAGTGAGCTGGGTTGTCAAAGAGCGCAGCGCCAAATGACCGCCGGCGCGGTTGGCGGGCGGTTGTTTGGATGTGTTCTAATGTTCAGTGTAGCGAGTCGGGTGGCCAAAAGCAATTTCCGATGTAGAAAATCCGGTGCGATGGCGGCCGTTGTGAGTCTCCGGTTTGAAGAACCGCACACTCGCCATCCCCCGGTTTGAAGAATCGGGGGCTAAACGGCGGGGCGGCGGGAGAGGTGTTCGCGGATGGCGAACCAGAGCATCATCGCGGGGATGATGGCGAGCGGCCAGTAACTTGTGGGCCACAGTTCCTTGCGGGGGATGTCGGGGCGCAGCTGGAGTAGCGCGGTCCAGGCGACGAGGCCGACGATGCCGATCGCGGCGAGCAAAAGCTGAATTGCTGTGTGAGCGCGAAGACGCTCGCGGCGTCGCCAGAGGGCCCAGCCGATGGCGTTGAGGATCACAAATCCCGCGAACCAAATCACGGAGACTTCTGGCGCCGAGAGGAGCATATAAAGGGCTCCGCCGAGCAGCCAACCGGTGCCGCCGAGTTGCGCGCCGAGCCAACCGCCGGCGTTCCACTGGAAGGGGCTGCGGTCGGCGCTCGTGGCGAGGTTCATCGCGTAGCTCACGAAGGTTGGATGGGCGTCAATGCGGGGCAGTAACCTTTGTAGCCGTGAGCTTTCTTCGGTGATAGCGTCGCGTGCGGCAACATCATTCGGCGTGGTGAGCGACCCCCGGGCGGAGCCCGGGGCCAGGGGGACGCAGGCTCGCCGCGCTGAGGAGCGCGAACGCTAGGAGGATGCACGTGCTTGGTTCAGGGACGGCAGTTTGCGTGCTTGTCGTGGCCGCTACGGCATAGCGTTGCCATAGTAAGAAGTCGGCGCCGTCGACGCGGCCGTTGGCGTCGCCGTCGGCGGCGAGGTTCGGGGCCGTTTGGCCGAACTGCGTGCGCCACAGCGCAAGATCGTCGCCATCGACATGGCCGTCGAGGTTGTAGTCGCCGGTGATTGGTGTTGTGGAGCCATCGGCGAAGAAGGGTGCGAGCGTCGCCATCGCGGGGCGGTCAACCGGATTGCCGCTGTTGAGGTTCGTTGGTTCGAGCGTGAAGCGGTATTCTTGCCACCAGGGGCCGGCGGCCCACCAAGTCCAGCCGAGCCAGACGTCGTCGTTGTCGGCGACATGCTGCAGCATGTTCGTGATTGCTTCGTCGCCGATTTGGCCGGCGGCTGTGCCAAACGTGGCGTTGGCGGCAGCGAACTCGCCGAGGAAGCCCCGGCGGTTGTTTGTTTTGAGCCACTGCGTGAAGCCGGCGAGGCGTTGGGCGCCGATCGTGGGACTGACGATCGTGTCGCTTGTTCCCGAGCTGTCGCTGTCGAGATATTGGTGGACGTCGTAGGCGTAGTTGTTCGCCGGGTCGACAACGCCGAGCATCACCGAGGCGTTGGGCGTGCCGTACCAGTTGTCGCTCCAGCTGTGGGCGCCGGTCCAGGCGTTGCCGGGGACGAGGATCAGGTTTTGCGCGCCGGCAGTGCGGATGGCTCCGATGGCAGCGTTCGCGGCGGAGAGCCACTGTTCGGTCGGCAGCGAGTTCGGCTCGTTCATCAGGTCGAAGATGACGTTGGGGTTGTCTTTGTATTGCGTGGCGAGCCGCGACCAGAAGTCGGCGAACTGGGCGTTGCTCACCGACCCGCCGCCGATGACATTGCCGTTGTAGCGAGCGTAGTTGTGGGGATCGAGGACAACATGGCCCCCTTGCGACGTGGCGTAGTTGACGAACGCGTTGAGGCGGTTGAGCTCGGTGGCGTCGAACGGCGCCGAGAGAGAACGCTGCAGCCGCTCCCAGCGAAACGGCAGGCGGAACGTGTTCATGCCGCGGTCGAGGAAGTATTCGACTTCGTTGTTGTTCGGGTAGATGTAGTGCGTGCCGTACGTGCCGGGGAGCGAGCCTTCGCCAAAATCGGCGCCGGCGAGATTGACGCCGGTGTAGGAGATGGCGGCAGTTGATCGCGCGGCAGGGAGCAGCGCCGCGGCGATGACGAACAGGAGAGTGAAGGCGAATCGCATGGTGCTGCTCCGGCGTGGTGGTGCGGGCATTTTACCCGATTGGTGCGCGGAGGGGGCGTGATTGTCAGCTATCGGATGACTGCGGTGGTAGTGTGCAGCGAGTGGGTGGCGGCGCTTTAGCCCCGGGCTCTGCCCGGGGGGGCGTTGCGCGGGGCTACGCGTGCCGGTATGGATACCGACCCCCGGGCGGAGCCCGGGGCTAGGGAGCCGGCGATGCATTCGCGCGTTAGTGGATCGCGTAGAGGAGGGCGTTGAGGCTAATCCGCGCCGCGTCTTGGCGGGTGTAGCCTTCGCATTGCGGGGCGGCGCCTTCGAGCGAGCAACTGAGGTCGTGCGGCGAGAAGATAATCACGTGGCGGCCGTCGATCGTTACCGCTTCGAGTTGCGGCGGCTCTTCTGATTCGATGCTCGCGACGCCGCCGCTTTCCGCATCGCGCGTTCCGCCGGAGTTGCGGCGGCGCGTCACTTTGGCGAGGTCGTAGCCGCCGTACTCGGTGGTGAACAGCGGATCGTCGGCGGAGATCGGCGCGAGGGGCGATTCGGGGAAGATTTCTTTCAGTTCGGTGCGCAGCGAGTCGGTGAATTCTTTGCTCGAGCAAATCGCGTCGGCGAGGACCGTGCCGCCGCGTTCGACGAACTCGCGCAGCCCTTTGCGTTCGGCCGGCGTTAGCGTGAACGCCGTGCGGCCGTGGAACATGAGAAAATTGTTGCTGAAGAGCGTCGGCGAGGAGAGCGACACTTCTTGCGGCACGGCGATGATGATGCGGAGATGGTGGTCGGCGAGGTGGAGCAGATTGCGGAGCGCGCCGGGGGCGCCTTCGCAGCCGCCGGGGTGGAGGATGTTCGCGATGCGGATTGTGCCGCGGGAATCGTCGGCGTCGTCGCCCCCGTCCGGCGTCGGCACGGCGGGATCTTTGTAGCCGACTTCGCGATTCGTGGCGTACGCGAGAATGTTCAGGCCGAGCGTCTCGGCTTGTTCGACTCGCGCGCGAACGGCTGGCGGGTAGCTGAGCTCGCGATTGCGGCCGAGGAGTTCCCAGCGGCAACCGAGATCGTCGGGGACGTAGACGACCGCGGTGCGGCAACTGACCTCGACGCCGTAGACGGGAGGCGCCGTCGTCGGATCGACGGGGCGTTCCATCCGCCAGATCGGATGGCTTGGCGGCAGCGGGCGGAGTTTCGTGTCGGGGTTGGGGAAGAGTTCGGCGATCAACTCGCGGACGCCGGCGTCGAAGCCGCCGCCGAGGCACGATTGGTCGAAAAACAAAAAGCCGCCGCGATCGACGTACATGCGGAGCTTTTCTTTTTCCTCAGCGGTGAACTGCGGCGCGTCGTGGCCGCTGATGTAGAGGACGGGCGTTTGGAGGAGGTCTTCGACCGTCGCGGGGCCGATGTCGACGACTTGGTGCGCGAGCGGCAGCTTCCACTCGCGCTCGACCGAGGCGACGAGGTGGAGCAGCGCGCCGCGATGGCGACGCCAATCGCCGACTGGTTCGTGCTTGACGTGCGCGAGCACGAGCGGGCGGCGCCCCTTCGCGAGGAACATCAAATAAAAACTCGTCGGGACGCGGAGATCGTCGAGATGTTCTTCGTCGAGATCGGAAGGCCACGAGCCGTCGGGAAGCTGCATGCCGACGATGACTTCGGCGCCTTCGCGGTACCAATCGTGATCGCCGATGAAGCGCTGTGCGGTGATGCGGCCGACGCGTTCGAGTGCGAACATATAATAGGAGTGCCAGTAGTCGACGCCGGGGTTGCGATTGACGGAGAAGTTGCGGCGGAGCCACGACATGCCGAGGTCGACGCTTTTGTTGGGTGTTTGCGGATTGCAGCAGGAGATGGCGTCGCCCTGCACGCGGGCGTCGGAGGGTTCGAGGCGTTCGCTGGCGGCGAGGACCGAGGCGATGCCGGCGGCGGTCATGCTGCCGGTGCCGGGATAGTCGGGGCCCCAACCCCATGAGCCGTCGGGATTTTGTTCGCGGCGCCAATAGTCGAGGGCGAGCCGCCAGGTTTCGTCGGTGGCGGCGACGCCGACGCGTTCGGCTTCGTACAGGGCGAGCATCGCCATGTGGGTCATCGAGTTATCGGTGTGGTCGGGCGTGCCAAGGGTGGGGATAGCCCACATGCCGGACTGGGCGCCGTCGCGGATTTGGTGATCTTCGAGCCACTTCACATTGCGTTCGATGAGCAGGCGATCGCGCTCGGGCTCAGCGGCGCAGAAGACCATCGTCTGCAACGATGCGGTGTAGGTGGCTTCGGGGCGGAAGTTGCGGAGATACTTGAGGGCTTTGGCGACGGCTTCGTCTTTGGGGTCGCAGCCTGCTTGAAGCAGCGCGAGCGTGGCGAGGGGGGTGAGGCCGCCGGCGTAGAGGGCCCGCTCTTCCCAGGCGCCGTCAGGGAGCTGTTGCGATTTGAGATAGCGGACGCCGCGGGCGATCGCTTCGTTGACTTGGGCCGAGGTGATGCCGGCGGCGTCTTGAGCTTTGGCGTTGAGAGCGAGAGAGTTGGCGAGTACCGCGATGAGGAGCGGGAGCGTGGTGAGCAGGCGTGGGGAGAATTTCGTCACTAGGGGACCTGCTTTTTCTGGGAGTCGGAATTGCGTTGACCGCGCATCGCGAGAATTTTCGCGAATGAAGAATGTGTCTTTGTAATTATTCGCGTTGATTCGCGGGATTCGTTTCTGCTTCAGGTTGATTCTTCGAAAGTGCGGCCAGTGCGTTGAGGGCGAGCGTCGTGGCGACCAGCGGGTCGTCTTCGCGCATTGTGGAAGCTAGATTTGCCCACGTGCCGTCGTCGCGTTGGCGGTAGAGCAACTCGTTAGCGAGCGCGTGGGACTGGCGGCCGAAGTCGGCTTCGGGGTACGCCGCCATCGCGTGGACGAGCGACGCGGCATAGTAGTAGTACAGCCCGTCAGCCATTGCTGTCGAAACTTCGTCCGCTGCGAAGCCGGGGACGGCGTCGACGTTTGGGTGGGCGTTGAGCCACGCGATCGCGGCGGCGACGTGCGGATCGTCGTCGGCGAGGCCGCAGGCGCGGAGGGCGAGGAGGCCGTCGGCGGTGGTGGTGCCGTAGGAGCGGGCGATGAACGGGGCTTTGTCGTCGGCGGGATCGTTGGCGCCGGCTTTGTTGAGTTGGTCGAGCGGGTCGCTGAGAAATGCAAAACCGCCGTCGGCTTGTTGGCGGCGGGCGAGGAACGCTTTCGCGCGAGCGAAGGTTTCGGGATGCTCGGCCGCGACGGGTTGCAGCGCTTCGAGCGCGAATCGCGTCGTCGAGACGTTGCTCGTACGGAAAGAGCTGGGGTCGGTCGGATCGCCGCCGACGAGCCCCCAGCCGCCGACGTCGTCGGCCGTGGCGAGCTTGTTGGGGAGCGGTTGCGTCACCTGGGCGGCGACTAGGTACGCCTGCATCTTGCGGATCGCAGCTGCGTGCGGTTCGCGCTCGGCGGCGGGAAGCTGGTTGAGGGCGATGAGCGTGAGGGCGGTGGCGTAGGTGGGGTATTCGTCGGCGCCACTCGCGTCGCGGACGTGGCCGGCGGGGGCGAGGTTTTTGAGGAGGTAGGAGAGTGCAGGTCCGAGCGCGGCTTGCGGTGGCGCCCCGGGCGCTGACGCTTCCGGCCCGCGCGTATTTAGTTCTGCGAGCGTGGCGGCGGCGAGGGCGGTGGCGCCGGGGCCCGCGTTGAGTTGCGTGTAGCTTGTCGATCGCCAAGCGCCGTCAGGATGTTGTTGCGCGACGAGCCACCCGGCGCCGCGATTGATGGCGGCATTGATCTTAGTTGCCGACGCGGCGATTGGCGGAGCGGCCTGCAGCCTGTCGGCGAGAGGAAGGAGCGCAACGAGCCACGCCAAACGCGTTGCCGTCGCCACGATTCCCCACCGGCGATCAGCGCTCATAGATTCGAAATCGAGAGGCAGTAGTTCGGCGCCTGGAGCGTCAGCAGCGCGGCGGCGGTGCAGAAGGTGCGGTTTGTGATGCAGTGGTGGCCAGTCCAGCTGCCGTCGGGGTTTTGCGTTTTGATCAGGCCCTTGCTCACCAGCGGATACCAGGTGACTCCTTCGCCGTCGGGCGATTGCAGCAGGCACTCGCTTACCAGGAAGAACGCCAAAAATTCTTCGCCGCCGGCTTCTTTGAACGGGCGTTCGTCTTTTTGCGCGGCGAAAATCGTTCGCTCCAGCGATTGCTTGTAGAGGGGATCGTCGCGGTGGCCCATCGAGTAGAGGACGCGGATGGCCGAGGCGTTCTTGTAGAAATCGTGCATCCAGCCTTCGTGGCTGGAGTTTTTGGCGCGGAGCTTTTTGAGCAGTGCTTGGCCGACGAGTTCGGCGGAGGCGTCGACTTTCAGGCCGCAGGAGGCGGAGTTGCGAAGGCTTTCCCAACCGAGCACGGTGCCGAGGACGGGCGCCCAACTTTCGTCGCCCCAGGTGCCGTCGGCGCCTTGGGTGTCGCTGATGTCTTTCACCAAGCGTTCGAGCGTTTTGTGGACTTCGCCGTCGACTTCGCCGGTCTCGCCGATGATCTCGCTGAGGAAGACGGCGGCGAGGAAGCGGTCGGCGTTGAGGCCGATCTTGTGTTGCACGAGCGTCGTGCGGCTATGCGGACGAGCGCCCGACGGGAGCGCGTCGGCCATATTGAGCACCGCGTCGAGGACGCGACGGAGCTCGGCCGAGTGGGGGCCGCCGTACGGAGTGTTGCCTTCGGCGAGGAGCGCGAGGCCGAGCATTGCGGTGCAGCTGAGATCGGGCGGGTAGTTGACGTCGGCGCCGATCTTGCCGTCTTGCCGCATGGCGCCAAGCAGGAACTTCATTCCCTTGTCGATCGCTTTGCGGCCTTCGGGCTCGATGGCGACCGGCTGGAAGCTGCCGAGGCCGCCGCCGGCAGCGGGGGGCGCCTTTGCAGCGGTCGCTTCCGCAGCAGCGGGTTCGGCGGGAGCCGATTCAGCGGCGGCAGGTTCCGGGGCTTGCGCCGAGGCGAAGGGGAGATTGACCGAAGCGCCGGCAGAGAGGGCGGCGATCAACAGCGGGAGCAGTGCGTGGCGGCTCGGCATTCTGACGACTCGCAGCAGTCGAGGAACGAGGCGACTCCATTTCCGTAGCCCCATTGTACGCAAGTCGGGCGGCGGGGAGTCTAGACCACAATTTTTGCGGGCGGGAGCGTGCAGATTACGGGCAATCCGCGGCGGGATGCGTTGCGCGGATCGACTGGGGTGTCGCTAAATGCGGCTTCGCACCCTAAGTCGAAAGGATTAACCGCCAAGGACGCCAAGAGCGCCAAGGGAATGCGGGGAATGCGTTGAAACCGCCGATGGACGCAAATGAACGCAGATGATTTTATTGGCGTTCATCTGCGTTCATCGGCGGTTCCACCTATTTTGCTTTTCCTTGGCGCTGTCGGGCTAAAAGCCCAACCTACACCGGCTTCGGGTTGCGTTCGACGAAGAACCGTTGATGCCAATAGGGGTACGCGATCGGCGTTTCGCTCGCGGCGTCGAGCTTCGCGACTTGCTCGGCCGTGAGATTACAGCCGACGGCGGCGATGTTCTGGCGGAGTTGCTCTTCGTTGCGGGCGCCGATGATGACGGTCGAGACCGACGGCCGTTGCAGCAGCCAGTTGAGCGCGATTTGCGGAACGGTTTTGCCCGTTTCCTTGGCGACTTCGTCGAGCGCGTCAACGACTTTGTACACCTGCTCCATCGGGACCGGCGGGCCGGCATCGTTGGCGGCTTGGCTTTGCAGGCGACTTTGCTCCGGCAACGGCTGGCCACGGCGGATCTTGCCGGTGAGGCGGCCCCAACCGAGCGGGCTCCAGACAACGGCGCCGACGCCTTGATCGATGCCAAGCGGCATCAGCTCCCACTCGTAGTCGCGGCCGACGAGCGAGTAATAGGCCTGATGGGCGACGTACCGCGTCCAGCCGTGGCGATCGCTCGCAGAGAGCGACTTCATCAGGTGCCAGCCCGAAAAATTCGAGCAGCCGATGTAGCGGATCTTGCCGGCGCGAACGAGGTCGTCGAGCGTGTGAAGCACTTCTTCGACAGGCGTCTTCGCGTCGAAGCCGTGGAGTTGAAAGAGATCAATGTAGTCGGTGCCGAGACGCTTGAGGGCGGCCTCGACCGACTTAATGAGGTGGAACCGCGACGAGCCGACGTCGTTGGCGCCTTCTCCGCTGCGGAACGTCGCCTTCGTCGAGATGAGGACTTTGTCGCGGCGGCCATGGATCGCGGCGCCGAGGATCTCTTCGGCCATGCCTTTGGAATAGATGTCGGCCGAGTCGAACATGTTCAGCCCCGCGTCGAGGCAGACGTCGATCAGGCGAGTGGCCTCTTTGACGTCGGTCTCGCCCCACGCTTTGAACAGCTCGGTGTTGCCGCCGAAGGTGCCGGTGCCGAACGTGAGGGCGGGGACGTTGAAGCCAGAGTGGCCGAGGCGACGGTATTCCATAGCGGGGAGCTCCAGAGGCGGGAGTGAATGGGCGGGAATCTATTTTTGCGGCAACGCGGCGGAAGGACCAGGGCGCCGGCAGTCAGTGCGGGAAGCAGTAGCCGCCGGTCAACGACCGGCCGGAGCGGAAACAAATGAGGAATGCTAAATGGGGAATGGGGAAGGCGGCTGTGAGCGGTTGAATACTTAGTCCTGCCACATTCCGCATTCCCCATTCGACATTCTTTCTATCACCGCTCCGGCGGGTCGTTGACCCGCGGCTGCCGGGGAATCGTTACAGGCCGCATGATCTGGCGGCTTGCGACGGCCATTCGTGAGCTACGGTTTCGTAACGCCCCATGGGGCGCCGCTTTTCAGTAACTCATCAACGGGCCGAATCGGCCCACCGTGGTTCCACTCACTCTTTTGATTTGCCGCATCGTCGGCGCAGGGGGAAATCATGCTCAGACGCGTTCCTCGTTACACGTTGGCCGCTTCATTCCTGGGGGCGACGTTGTTCGCGGCGACAGTGCAAGCTCGCGGCGGTGGTCACGGAGGCGGGCACGGCGGAGGCCATGCCGGCGGACACCATGGGGGCGAGCATCACACCGAGCACCATGAAGAGCACCACAGCGAACATCACAGCAGCGAGCACCACTCGGGTGAACATCACGCGGATCACCATGCGGAGCATCACGATGCGGATCACCATGCCGAACATCGCGATGATCACCGCGGTTGGCATCACGACGCCCAAGGTTGGGTGAATGGTCGCCATGGCGTCGATCGCCCTTTTTCGAACGAGTGGTATGCCGGCCATGTCGGAGCTTGGCGCAACAGCTATCTCGCTGGCGGCTTGTGGGGTTGGGCGGGCCTCGACACGGTGAACTCGTGGCTCGGCTGGAACACCTACGACATCAACAACACGGCGGCGCCTGAGTCGAATCAATCGATCGTCACCAGCGTCGGCGCGTCGCCCGTCCTGTCGGCCAACTATGCCGAACCGCCGGCAAACGGCGAGAACGCTCCGGCCGGCGATTGGTTGCCGCTCGGCGTGTTCGCGCTCGAAGCGCCGAACGAAGGGGGCGAGCAACTCGTGCAGCTCGCGCTGCGTCGCGACGGCACGCTCGAGGGGGTTGCCTATGCGAAGGCGACCGATGAGAGCTCGAACCTCACCGGCGAAGTCGATCGCGAGACGAACACTGCGTACTGGAAGGTCGATGCGAATCAGAAGGTCGCGTTCTCGGCGCCGCTAAAGACGCTCACCAGCGGCGAAGGACCCGTCGATGTGACGCTCGCCGATGGCGAGAAGCAGACTTGGACTTCGTCGCGGTTGAAGCAACCGGCGGAGTGATTTGGCGGTGGCTAGGCGTTCCGCTTCTAGCCCCGGGCTCCGCCCGGGGGTGATGTGACGCGGGTCGACGCCGAGCGGAATGGTTAGCGACCCCCGGGCGGAGCCCGGGGCTAGAAGGAATCAAGCAACGGACTTATCTGAAACTTTTCTTGGGGTGAATTAAAGATGTCGAAGAAATCAATCGGAATGACGCTCGCCATGGCTTGCTTGGCAGTGGTCGTTGTTGTCGCGAAGGCTGAAGCTCGCGGCGGAGGCGGTGGTCGCGGCGGCATGGGCGGTCGGGCATTTGCCGGGGGCGGCGGTGAGTTCCGCGGCGGCGACCGAGGACTCGGCGATGCCGGCGGTTTGGATCGCGGCGATCTTGGCCGTGATCTGGGCGATGGCCTCGCTGGCGGCGACCGGCTTAACGGCGGGCTCGACGCGGGACGCGATGCGTTGGGTCGCGATGGCGCGCTCGATGGCGAAGGAGCTCGCCCGCTGGCTGATGGCGCCCAAGGGGAACGGCAACTTCAACAATTCCTGGGGCTGCCGGGCGAGGGAGCGCGCGGCGTTGGTGATCGCTTGGCTGGAGATGGTTTAGCGGGTGAACGTTTAGCGGGCGAACGGGGCGCCCTTGACGGCGACCGTCGCGGCGAGGCGTCGGAGCGGGCCAACGAGCTGCGCGACAACGCGCAGGGCTGGGTGAACCGGTTCAACACCGGCGATGAGCCGTTCTCGCACGGCTGGTACGCCAACCATCCGAATGCATGGCGCTACGAACATCCGAACGCCGACGCGTGGGCGGCGGCGAGCTTTGCCGCCACGACGGCGTGGATTGGCGCCACGGCGTACGACGACGGCGGCGTGAACACGACGACCTACATCGACAACAGCTCGGCGGATGACGATACCACGGCCGAAAGCGTCGACCCGCAGTCGACAGTCGCCGCGAACGTAGGGACTGATGGGGCTACGGATGCCGACGGCGATTGGTTGTCGCTGGGCGTCTACGCCCTCGAACCGCCGGCTGGCGGCGAGAAGGAACTGATGCAGCTGAGCGTCAGCCGGGCCGGTGAGATCAAAGGCGTGTACTACAACGCCGACGACGATCTGTCGGAGAACGTTACGGGGACGATCGACCGGACGACGCAGATTGCGACCTGGAACGTCGTCTCGACGCCGGAGTTGCAGTTCTCGGCGTCGCTCAAGACGTTGACGTCGCCGAGCGGCGAGGTGAGCGTCGCCACGCCGAACAGCGGGGAGCAGACTTGGTACACGGCGCGGTTGCAGGAACCGCAAGGTGCGACGCCGGCGACGCCTTCGTCTTCGGAAGAGGTGATTGGTACGCCGTAAGACGCGCTGCGGGTTGGTTTAATAGGTTTAATAAGTTAACGAAAACGGGGCCAGCCGTGAGGCTGGCCCCGTTTGTTCTTGCGCTGGTGCGAATTCGACTCTAGCCCCGGGCTCCGCCCGGGGGTGGCGTTGCGTATCGCGACCGTTTGCCGGCATGGTTGCCGACCCCCTGGCGGAGCCAGGGGCTAGGGAGCTCATTACTTCTTCATTAGCTTCTGCGCGCCGCCGATCACCTTTTCCCAATCGAACGCCGGTCCCGGGTCGGTCTTGTTGAGCTGCACGTGGTAGTGGCCCATCACGCCTTGGTAGGCCTTCCACTCTTCGTCGCTCAGCTTCTTCGAGACCAGCTTCCCGTCGGCATCCTTGGGGTAGTCGCAGTTGATCTTTGGGAAGATCTTGCAGAGAGTCGCGGTCAGCTTGATGAGCGATTCGTATTGCTCGGGCGTGAAATCGTACTGGGCGAGATCTTGGCCTTGGATGTTGCCGACGATCAGTTCTTGCCGGGCGGGCTTGCCGACGAACGACGGAGTGCGGACGCCGAGTTCGTCGTAGGCCTTCGCGGGGCGGAGGCGAATTTCGCCGCCGTCGGTCGCTTCGTACCACTTCATGAGCGCGTCTTTGTTCTTCACGCCGTAAGCGCCCATGTTGGCAATTTCGATGCCGATCGAACGAGCGTTCGAGATCGTGGCGTGGCGGGCCCGTTCCTTGAGGTCGAGCGTTTGGTAGATCGTGCCGTCGACGTCGAGCATGAAGTGGACGCTCAGGTTGCGGTGATCGTGGAGCACCTTGAAGCAGGTTTCGCTCACCGGGCAGACGTCGTAGTGCAGGACAAACTGATCGACGGTGCGTTGCAGCAGCGGCAACGGCCAACCGCCGCCGCGGACTTCTTCGATTTCAACAGGAGCGAGCCCTTCGGTGCGGATGCCGTAACGGGCCGGGCCGTTGGTCGCCATCTCCGGCAGCTCCTTGATCGTCTCTTCCCAGGTCGATTTCTCGATCGGCCCGAAGCGGCGTTCCGTGCGGTAGGCGTCGTAGCCTTTCGGGTCGGTCCACAGGACGACTGGCGCCGTCGTGTGGAAGAGCTGGCCGCAGACCATGATTTCGTCGCCAGTTCGTTCAATTTGCTCGCCGACTTCGGCGGCGTGGAGTTGAACGGCGAACGTGAGCGATGCTGCGGCGAATAGCGCGGAGGCGAGGTAACGCATGGCGAGACTCGATCGAGTGAGGTGGTTGGCTTGTTTAGTCAAAAAATTCCCGAATTACTCCCACAATCGCCGCCCGAAGGCGAACGAGGCGTGGCGGGCGCGGTCGTAGTTTTTGTCTTCTGGATTGAAGCTGTTAATGACGACCACCGGCGAGACGGCGTGGATGAATTGGTCGTCGCCCAGGTAGAGGCCGGTATGGCTGATCTTTCCCTGCGGGTTGACGAAGTAGAGCGTGTCGCCGCGGCGCATCGCGGCCCGCGACCAGCGGGTGCCGGTGAGTTGGCCCATATGGACTTGCTGGCTCGCGTCGCGCGGCAGGCGGACGCCAGCGTTGCCGAACGAGACTTGCACGAGGCCCGAGCAATCGACGCCGCCGGAGGTTTTGCCGCCCCACAGGTATTCGGTGCCGAGGAGCTGCTTGGCGTTGGTGCACACGACGTCGATCTTTTCTCGCGGCGTGTCGCGAATGTCGCTGACGGCGACCGGCACGCTCACTTCTTCGCCGGTCGGCATCAGGGCGACATGGTTCTCGCCCTCGGTGCGAACCCACTTCAATCGGGCGCCGGCGGGGAGCGTCACCGCGTCGCCCGACTTTTGATCGGTGCGAACGCAAACGCGCGGGCCGGCGAGGTACTCGGCGAACGCCGCTTCATCGACCGGCAGGATATCCTTCGCCGCCACAAAGCCGAGGTAGCCGTCGCCGCCGTGGACGAGGTAGTGGTCGTCTTCCAGCTGCATCAGGAAGAGCGATTCGCCGAGGAGGCAGTCGGTGACGACTTCCTTCTCGGCGGGTTCGGCGTACGACAGGCTATGGGGCGACTTGATGATGCCGAAGCGTTTGGCGCCGAGTTTTTCCGACGGCATCGTCGCGACTTCGTTTTTGACGGGCGAGAAGCCGAGCGACTTGAAGAAGGCGTCGAGCGCGTTGCGGGTTTCGGGGAACTCGACGAAGCCGGTGAGGCGCACGCCGTTCTCGCCGACTGGTTCGCCGGCGACGGCGAACGCGCAGAGGCGGGCGTCGTTGGCCATGCCGAGGCGGAACGAATCGACGTACTGGCGGATGCGGGCTTGGCTGCCCTTGAGGTCGGGTTCGATCTGCGTGGCGAAACGCTTGATGACCGCCGGGTCGACGGGGCGTTCAGTCGGCTCGGCCTCTTGAGCTTGAGCGGCGGTCGCCAGGGAAAGCAGAACCAGACAGTTCGCCAGTGCGAAACGATGCATGCGTCAACCTCGCTGCGTGTCGATGGAAGACTCCTCCCATAAAGGGAGGGGCTCGCCGGAGAAGACTCGCGGTGAGCGGCCTTTCCGTTGAGTTCACACTTCGAGCTTAACCAACTGTGCGGCGAGGGGACAGCGCTGCGGGATGACGTAACGCGTTGAGGGGGCGAAGTTTGCGTAGGAGCGCCAGCGTGGTGCGCGATACCGTGATTGTGGGCGTCGCGGCGACGCGCGGTAGCGCACTGTTCATGCGATTACGGCACGAACTTGATGCAGACCGGCATCGGCGTTTCGATCGCGTGATCGGTTTGCGTTAGCTTGCCGGTGGCTTGGTCAATCGCATGGACGACAACGCGGTTCGAACCTTGCAGCGCGGCGAGCAGAAACTTGCCGCTGGGATCGATGTTAAAGTTCCGCGGCGTCTTGCCGCCGGCGGGGTGTTGGCCGAGCGGCGTGAGCTTGCCGGTCGTCGCGTCGATGGCGAACATCGCGATCGAATCATGGCCGCGGTTCGAGGCGTAAACGAATTTTCCGCTGGGGTGGACAACGACTTCGGCGCAAGTGTTCCCTTCGACGCCGCCGGGAGGGAGCGTCGTTTCAGTTTGCAAGGCCTTCAACACTCCCTGCTCGGCGTCGTACGCAGCGGCGACGAGCGTGCAGTCGAGTTCGTTGACGACGTAAACCCACTTACCGTTGGGATGAAATGCCAGATGACGTGGGCCGGCGCCGGGGGCCGTTTGGAACCACGGCGTCTCGTTCGGCGTGAGCGTTCCCTTCGTCGGATCGAAGCGGTAGACGAAGACCTTGTCGGCGCCGAGGTCGCAGGCGAGGGCGAAGCGATTGGCCGCGTCGAGCTTGATCGAGTGGGCGTGCGGACCTTCCTGGCGGGCGGTGTTCGGGCCGGACCCTTCCTGTTGCATGACGGAGCTCGCGGGTTGTAGCTTGCCAACGGCGTCGATCGGCAGGACGGCGACGGTTCCGTTGCCGTAGTTGGCGACGAGCGCGTGCTTGCCCTCTTTGTCGAGCGAAACGAAGCACGGCCCCGTTCCCTCGGTTGATTCGTGGTTGAGCAGCGACAGCTTGCCCGACTCGGCGTCGACGGCGAACGCACTGAGCATGCCGCCGCGCGTGGCGCTGTAGTCGCCGATTTCGTTGACGGAGTAGAGAAATTCATCGTTCGCGGGGAGCGCCAAGAACGACGGGTTCTTCGCTTCGCCGACGAGGCCGAGCAGTTTCAGTTCGCCGGTGTTCGGATCAAACGAGGCTTGGTTGATGCCGCGGCCGCCGTTTTGGGTGTAGGCGCCGATGTAGACGCGCATCGCGTCGGCGGCTTGGCTGGTTTGGCTGGTTTGGCTGAGGAGGCTGGCCAGAACGGCCATCGCCATGAGGGAGAGCGTTTGTTTCGAAGCGGTGCGAGTCGACGTCATTATCTGTAAGCCTGCCGCGAGGTGAATGGAGCGAAGAGGGTAGTCGGCGTTGACGACGTTATACGGTTCGCAGCGCTCGCTCGCAAACGTGACGTTGCATGGGGACGCAGCGTTACGCGCGCGACACCGTCCGGTCGTTTTGCTCTCATTCGCCGATATTCGGGCGAATTTTGCATTCGGTCGACGTAGAGAGGCCGTTACCGGCGGAGTACCATCGACTCACCAAGCGGCCAACTTCTTCTCAGCTCATTTTCCGCACTGGCTCCAGGACGACTCCAGCGTCATGCTCGCGACTGCCCCTGTGGATGCGCCGAACGAAACCGCACCGCCGAGCGCGGCGTCCGGCGGAAACGTTCGCTGGAAGATTTGCGCGCTGCTCTTCTTCGCGGCGATGATCAATTATGTCGACCGCGCGGTGTTCGGCATTCTTAAGCCGACGCTCATGAACGAGCTGAAGTGGGACGAGGAAATATTTGCGAACGTGACGGCGTCGTTCACGTTTGCCTACGCGCTCGGCTACGGCTTCGCGGGACGGGCGATGGATTTGCTCGGCGTGCGCGTCGGCTACGCGCTGTGCGTCGCGGCGTGGAGCGCGGCGGCGATGGGCAACGGGCTGGTGCGGACGGCTCTCGGTTTTAGCTTCATGCGCGGGGCGCTCGGCTTGGCGGAGGGGGGGAACTTTCCGGCGGCGATCAAGTCGGTGAGTCAATGGTTTCCGAAGCGCGAGCGGGCGCTCGCGACGGGGATTTTTAATTCGGGTAGCAGCGTCGGAGCACTGGTGGCGCCGATGATGGTGCCGTGGATCACGGAGAACTACGGTTGGCCGGCCGCGTTTTACGCGACGGGGTTCCTCGGGTTCATTTGGCTCATCTTCTGGTGGAAGTGGTACGAATCGCCCGAACGCCACCTGAGCGTCTCGGCCAGCGAACTCGCCTACATCCAGAGCGACCCGATCGATCCGCCGCAGGCGATCTCTTGGCTCGAACTGTTGCGCCACCGGCAGGTGTGGGCGTTTATTGTGGGCATGTCGCTCAGCTCGCCGATCTGGTGGTTTTACCTGTATTGGGCGGCGGGATTTTTGTACGAGCGGTTTGGATTCGACCTCAAAAATATCGGGCCGCCGTTGGTGGTGATCTACGTCTCCGCCGATGTGGGGAGCATCGCCGGCGGGTGGCTGTCGGGATGGTTGCTCAAGCGGGGTTGGAGCTTGAATGCCGCGCGGAAGATCACGCTGCTCGTCTGCGCGCTGTGTGTCGTGCCGGTCTTCGGAGCGGCACTGGTGACGAACGGTTGGATTGCGGTGGCGCTCATCGCGCTCGCGGCGGCGGCTCATCAAGGGTTCTCGGCGAACCTCTACACGCTCGTTTCCGACATGGCGCCACGGAAGGTGGTGAGCTCGATTGTCGGCCTCGGCGGGATGTCGGCGGGGTTCGTGGGGATGGGATTTCAGATTGGCACGGGGTACGTCCTCGAGCATTGGAAATCGGGCTACCTGGCGATCTTGGGCGTCGCGTCGGTGTCCTATCTTGTGAATGTGCTGATCATTCACTTGCTGGTGCCGCGGCTGGAGCCCATGCGAATCAACTCAGACGCATAGGGCGGCCTGCGAATAACGCGTATGGCCGCCGATCGGCCGGGCGTCATTCTTTTCCCAATTCGCGCCGCTTCGCGTGATTCGCGGGCTCGTTTTTCCGCCAATCGTGGCCTCCGCCGGGCGAAGAACGCTATACTGGAGCCGTTCACCCGACTTTGGGCATGCCCGGAGCGCCACGGAGGCCGCGCGGTTCATGGCGTCGCTTTTCTATACTGCTATCAAACGCAGCCGCATTTGCTGGCTGGCGGTGGTCATTGGTTTCGCAGCGCTCGGCAGCGCGTCCTCGGCGCTGGGCGATGATGGCAAGATTGCCACGCCGTCGGCCGATGCTGTACTGAGCGTCGACGGTCGTCAACTGCGGATGACGCAGCGGATCGACGAACTGTTGGCCGCGGGGCAAGCGAAGGCGGGCGTGACGCCGGTGCCGCTGGCCGACGATGCGGAGTTCTTGCGGCGGGCGTCGCTCGATCTGACCGGCGTCGTGCCCCGGGCGTCGGAGGTTCGCGTTTTCTTGGCGGACGAGCAGCCCGACAAGCGGCAGGCGCTCGTCGACCGGTTGCTTGCGTCGTCGCGGCATTCGACGCACATGGCAACGACATGGCGGAATCGCATTCTGCCGAGCGGCGCCGATCCATCGCGGGCCCGCGATGCGGCTGCGCTGCAGAAGTGGTTGCGGACGCGGTTTGCTCGCAACTTGCGGTACGACAATCTGGTCGGCAGTTTGCTGCTCACCAACGGCGGCGACGAAATCGGCCCTGCCCTTTACTACCAATCGCACGGCGTGGCGCCGGAGAAGGTCGCTGCTAGTGCGGCGGAGTTGTTCCTCGGCGTGAAGTTGCAGTGCGCCCAGTGTCACGATCATCCTTTCGCCGATTGGTCGCAGCGGGAGTTTTGGGGGCTGGCCGCATTCTTCGCGCGGACCGAGTCGCCAGGCGCTGGCATGGGAATGCAAACGTCGTACAAGCTGGTCGACGTTCCCCGCGGCGAGGTGAAAATTCCTGAGTCGGAAGAGGTGGTGCCGCCGAAGTATCCGCGCGGAGAAGAGCTCTCGACCGACGACGGCACGACCCGCCGTTCGCAATTGGTACTGTGGCTTACGTCGCGCGACAACCGCTACTTCTCACGGGCGGCGGTGAACTGGGCCTGGTCGCACTTGTTCGGCGAGGGGCTCGTCGATTCGCTCGACGATTTCGATGACACGCAGGAACTCGCCGCGAACGAGCAACTGCTTGTTGAGCTGGCGGACTATTTTGTCGAGTCGAAGTTCAACCTGCAGCAGTTGTGGCGGACGCTTGCGAACACTGAGGCGTATCAGCGTTCGAGCGACTACGAGGGGGACAAGCCGCCGGCGCGGGAGTTATTCGCGGTAATGCTGCCGAAGCCGCTGACGCCGGAGCAGTTGTACGACAGTTTCATGCGGCTGGCGCCGTCGCCCGAGCAAAGTTACGCCGCCGGGCGGACGCCAAACGAAATGGCGGCAATGCTCGACGAAGATCCGAACCGCGTCGAGTTCGTCCGCCGCATGCGTCCGCCGCCCGGCGAACCGACCGAGTACCGCGCCGGCACGCTCCAGGCGCTGATGTTGATGAACGGGCAAACGACCTCGCGGGTGACGGGGCCGCAGGAAAGCCGCTTGCTCGGCGCCATCAGCGCGCCGTTTCTCAGCGACGCGGAACGAATCGACGCGTTGTTCCTCTCAACGCTCGCGCGGTTGCCGAACGAGGAAGAGCGAGCGCTGTTCGTGGAAACGCTGAGCGAGACGAAGAGCGACGAGGAGCGGCAGCAGGCGCTCAGCGATAGTTTTTGGGCGCTGCTGAACAGCACCGAGTTTGCGTTTAATCACTAACACGTCGACGGACTAACCGATGCTCAATCCACTCTGGCAGCCCGATCGCCGCGAGATGTTTCGGCATCTGGGATTGGGGGCGATGGCGACGACGTGCGCGAGTTGGTTGCCGGCGCTGGCCGAGCAAGTGGCGGCCGACCCGCGGCGGAAGCGGCATTGCATCTTACTGTGGATGAGCGGCGGGCCGACGCAGACCGACACGTTCGACATGAAGCCGGGGCACAACAACGGCGGCGAGTTCAAGGAAATCGCCACGCGGGCGCCGGGGCTGCGGTTCAGCGAACATTTGCCGAAGCTCGCCGAGCATGGCGAGCGGATCGCGGTGATTCGCTCGCTCACCACGAAGGAAGGCGACCACGAACGCGGCACGCACCTCGTTCGCACCGGCCAACCGCCGATGGGCGCCGTCGCGTATCCGTCGATCGCGTGCTCGCTCGCGAAGGAACTAGGCGAGACGGCGGAATCGTCGCTGCCGAATTACGTGAGCGTGGCGCCGACGCTGCAGATCAGTCCCGCGGCGTTCGGGCCGGGGTTCCTGGGACCGAGTTTTGCTCCCGCACTCGTCGGCGGCAATGGTGCGCCAGGTGGACCGACGGCGGGCAGCAAGTTTGCGGCGCTGACGCTCGACGATCTTGAACTCCCGCGCGGCGTCGGCGAAGCGCAAGCGATGCGGCGGATGAAGTTGTGGAACGCGATGGAAACGCGGTTCCTGAACGATCATCGTGCGGCGTCGTTCAACGATCACCACGCCCTCTACCGCAAGGCGGCCGACATGATGCGGCCCGAGGTGCGGGCGGCGTTTGATTTGTCGCGAGAGCCCGATGCGGTCCGCGAGAAGTACGGGTCCGGCATGTTCGGCCAAGGCTGTCTGCTGGCTCGCCGGTTGGTGGAGCGCGGCGTGCCGTTCGTCGAAGTCGCGCTCGGTTCGGGCCTCGGGTGGGACACGCATGCGGACAATTTCAAGTTGGTGAAAGAGCTGTCGGGCGAACTCGACGCGGGCTGGGCGACGCTAATGACGGAGCTGAGCGAGCGCGGGCTGCTCGACAGCACGACGATCGTTTGGATGGGCGAGTTTGGCCGCACGCCGGTGATCAACTCAATGGGGGGGCGCGATCATTTTCCGAATGCGTGGTCGTGCGTGCTGTCTGGCGGCGGCGTGAAAGGCGGGCAAGCGTACGGGAAAACGAGCGCTGACGGCATGACTGTCGAGGAAAAGCCAACCGTGATTGGCGACGTGCTGGCGACGGTGAGCGCCGCTCTCGGCGTGCCGCCCGATACGGAGAACTTTGCGATGGGCGAGCGGCCGATCAAGATCGCCGAAGGAACGCCGATTGCGGAGTTGTTGGCATAGCGCGGCGTCGTTCTTACTTATTTCGCTTTGATCCGACGAAGGAATCGATGTGCCCCGTTTGTTGCGATGGTCGCTGATTGGCTACTTGCTCGTGGTCGTCGCCGGTTGTGCGGAGAAACAAACGCCGGCAAAGGCGCCGCCAGCGCCGACCACGAATTCCGCCAAGGCGAAAGCCGCTGCAGCGACCGCGAAGAAGCCGCCCGAAGTTGAAGTTGCGGAGGCGGCGAAGGCAGTCAACGACGACAATCCCGGCGCTAAACCGGCCGCCGCCGACGCGCGCGCCGCGGACAAGGCAAAGCCGACCGCCGAAGCTCGGCCAGAACCCGCAAAGAAGGAAACGGCGAAGTTGGCGGAGTCGGCGAAGGAGTCTGCAAATGCTCCCCCCTCCCCTCCTCCGCCGCCGGAGCGGATCGCCATTCTCACGCCCGGCGGACCGTTACTGGTCGACGTGACGATGACGCTCGACGGCCGGCCGTTCAACGAAGCATTCGAAGCGCGAATCGACGCCCTCCTCACCGCGGCCGATAGCGACGGCAACGGTGAACCGACGTGGAAGGAATTGCTCGACAATAAAGCATACTTCGAGGAGCAGTCGCCCGGCCGCCCTGAGATGAGCGCCCGCGAACAGCGCGAGGCGATTGACGAATACGATCTCAACGAAGACGCCCACGTCGATCGTCGCGAGGCGGCGAAATGGCTCGGCCGCGATGGCCGTACGCCTGCCGCGGCATTCAAGATTCGCAGCAGCCGCGCGTATGTGCCGAACGCGCGGACCACATCGCGGGTCTGGCAGTTCCTCGATCGCGATGGCGACGGCGAACTGTCGGCGGCGGAACTGACCGGCGCCGGGCAGGCGCTGATCGCTCTCGACGCCGACGACGACCAGTCGCTGACGATGGCGGAACTCGCGACGCTCCGCGAACAACTCATCGGGCAAAATGGCGGCGCTAGCGACGAATCGACCCGCGACGCGGCAATGCATTTGCAGCCGGGGTACGTGATCGAGCGGCTCGATTATTTGCTGCCCGATCTCTACTCGTCTCACCAGGCGCTCAGTCCGGCGAGCTTCGCCAGCTTGCCGAAGCTGTTCGCGCAGCTTGATAAGTCGGGCGAGGAGTGGCTCGATCGCGACGAACTTGATCGCTTGCGGACGATCGATCCGCATCTTCGCATCAAGGTTGACTTCGCGACAGCGACCGGAGATCGGCCCATGGAGGCGGGGACGGCGGCGGTGACGCTTGTCGATCATCAAGCGGAACTGAAGACGCTCGGAACGCCGCCGGCCGGGCGGCTTGATTTCGATCTCGGCGGCACGCGGCTGGCATTCTCGGCGACCGATGCGTCAGGGGCGAACTTTCGAGAAATGGGCGGCAACGCCGCGGCGGAACGCGATCAGATCGAACTCTTCGTGCACGATCGCGAAGATGCGTTGTTCGAACTAATCGACGCGAACGGCGACGGCCGGCTCGGCGCCCGCGAGATGGCGATGTGCCGCGAGCGATTGTCGGCCCGCGATGCGAACGGCGACGGGGCGCTCGCGGCGGGCGAATTGCCGTACGCGATGATCGTCGCCTTCGTGCGCGGAGCGACGGGCGGCGACGATCAGTTCTTCTTGCCGCCGCGCGTCGCGGCGCCGCAGGAGAACAAGGCGCCGTCATGGTTCCGCGCGGCAGACTTCAACGGCGACGGCGATGTGAGCCGGCGAGAGTTCCTGGGTTCGCCGGAAAAGTTTGCGGAACTCGACGGTGACGGCAACGGGTTCATCGACGCCCATGAAGCCGTCGAGGCCACGCCTGCGGCGCCTGTATCTGAAGAGGCGCCTGAGTCAACGAACGAAGTGCCTGTTCCGGTCGATGCGAACTCAGGCATCGACTACGAGTTCACTCCGAGCGATATCGCGTTGCTCGATGAGATCCAACGGGGCTGTTTCAACTACTTCTGGAATGAGATCGGCGAGCCGAGCGGGCTAGCGAAGGATCGCCGTACTGCTCAAACGGCAAGCATTGCGGGAGTCGGATTTCAGCTGGCGTCCTTGCCTATCGGCGTTTCGCGCGGCTGGATCAGTCGCGAGGAAGGAGAGGCGCGGGCGATCAAGGCGCTGAAGGCGCTGCGCGAGCGGCGCGAAGTTCGGCGGGAAGGCGTCTATTTTCACTTCGTGGAGGCCAACTCGGGGGGCGTCTACGTTGATTTCAAGAACGAAGCGAGCACTGTCGATCACGCATTACTGTTGGCGGGAGCCATGACGGCGGCCAGCGCCTTTCCCGGCGAGGCGACGCGGCTAGTCGATGAAATCGGGAAGGAGACGAACTGGCGCGCATTTATTGATCCGAGCACTGGCTTTCTCAGCATGGGGTGGCAGCCTGTCGATAATCGTTCGGTCGATGGGCCGGGCAAGCTCATTCCCAGTACATGGCAAGCAGCGAGCGATGAGGAACGGCTGATCTATTTTCTCGCGACGGGCGCCGAGAATCCTTCCTACGCGATGCCGGCTGAAGTTTACTACCGCTTGAAGAGAGAGTTCCGTTCGCATCGCGATCAGACGCCGTTCATCGCTTCGCCGAGCGGGACGCCGTTTACTTATTTCTTTAGCCACTGCTGGATCGATTACCGGCGTTGCGGCGTCGACGATCCGCAACGCTGCGGCGTCGAGGCGCCGGGCGTCGACTGGTTCGAGAACTCGCGGCAGGCGCTAGCGGTGCATCGGAGCCGCTGCTTGGAACTGGCGACGACGTACAAAACTTTCGGCAACGAGCGGTGGGGAGTGAGCCCCTGCATGGGTTTCGAAAATGATCGCGAGACCTACCTGGTCCAAGTGACGACGCCCAATCTTGCGGAAAGGGACGATTGGCGCGGCGGCGTCATCGCCCCTTACGCGGCTGGCTGCTCAATTATGTTCACCCCTGCGGAGAGCTTAGCTGCGATGCGCGCGTTCCGCGATCTCAAAGACGGCGACGGAAAGCCGCTCGCATGGCGCGATCCTTCGCGCGGCGGATACGGATTCGTCGATAGCTTCAGCTTGGCGCCGCCGCGAGCTTGCGACGACAACGTTGCCATCGATGCGGGGCCGCTGCTGATCGCCATCGAAAACGCTCGGAGCGGGTTAGTGTGGAAGTTGTTCAAGGAACATCCAGTTGCGAAACGGGCAAGCGAGCAACTGCAACTCAGGCCTTTCGACAGCTAGACGATCGGCATCGTCCTACGCGAAATCTTCACTTAGCAGATCGATTCAGCGACGGCATCGGACTGTTTCCGCATTCTTGGCCCAGCAATTGCGCACCGACATCGTCGCGGCGGCGGAATTGTTTGGCACTCGTCGGGGCCGCGGGTATCATCGCGGTCGCCGAGCGCTCGTCGCATCGCCGTCGTCGACTGATCAGGACCTTGCAGGAGCGCCCGTTGAATCCTCGATACGAACTGTGGCGGCGGATCACCTTCGGCATCACGTGGCTCATCTACGCCACCTTTTACTTTACGCGGCAGGCTTTCGACATTGCCAAGCCGGCCTTCGAAGGCTCGGCAGTGAGCCTCACGCGCGATGAGATGGGGCGCGTCAATTCGGTCTACTCCACCGTCTATATGCTGGGGCAGTTTGCGTTCGGTTCGCTCGGCGATAAGTACGGGCCGCGCATCGTATTGCTCTTCGGCATCGCGCTCAGCGTGTTCGCGGCGATCGTGGGCGGGTTCTCGCTGACATTCTGGACCTTTATCATCTTGGCCGTGCTGCAGGGCGTGGCTCAGTCGACCGGTTGGAGCAACGTCAACAAAACGATGAGCGCCTGGTTCTCGCTCCGCGAGCGGGGCCGCGTCGTCGGTTGGTGGTGCACTTGCTATTCGCTCGGCCCTGCGATCGCGCTGATGTTCGGCGGTGCGATGATGCGGTTGTTTAGCAGCGAACGGACCGACGCCGACGGCGCGCCGCAGGTCGTGGAATACTGGCCCGCAGCGTTTTGGAGCGCGGCGGCGGTGCTCGGCGTCGTTGGTGTGCTGGCGTGGTTTTTGCTGCGCGATCGGCCCGAAGACCTTGGCTTACCGTCGATTGAACAGTACCACGGCGAGCCTGAATCGCTCCTGGATGATGAGTCGCCCGCTGAACCGGCCCCCGAAGGCTCGTCGGCGATCATTCGCGAAGTGTTGAGTTCGCCGAGCATTTGGCTGCTGGCGATCTCGTACTTTTGCGTGAAGCTAACGCGTTACGTGTTCATTTTCTGGGGGCCGCTATACGTTAAGGAAAGCCTCGGCAGCGACGCCTCGACGAGCGCGTTCACGGCGGCGGCGATGCCGATTGGCGGCGTCGTGGGGGTGATCGCGATCGGCTATGTGAGCGACCTGCTATTTCAATCGCGGCGGGCGCCGGCGGCGATGTTGTCGCTGCTCGCGACGGCGGGCGTGCTGCTCGTGGGGCTCACGCAACTGGAAAGTGCGTGGGCGATGGCGGCGTTTTTCTTTTGCGTCGGCGCGTTTTTGTTCGGGCCCGATTCGGTGATCTCGGCGACGGCGTCGATGGATTTTGGCACGAAGCGCGGCGCGGGGACGGCGATCGGCTTCGTCAACGGCGTCGGTTCGATTGGCGGGATCTTTGGCGGATTTCTGCCGGGGATGCTGACGAAGGGGGACGATTGGTCGCCACTGTTCCGCGTGCTGCTGATCGGGCTCGTGCTCTCGGCCTGCGTGTTATCGCCCCTCTGGCGCCGGAAGCCACCTGCAGCGAAAACGGCTTAACGCATGAGTACCTACCACATCGCTGCCGCCCACCGCAGCTACACGTTCCACTCGCTGAAGGAACTGTTGGCGAAAGCGACACCCGCGCGCAGCGGCGACTACCTCGCCGGCGTCGCGGCGGAGAACGATCGCGAGCGCGTCGCCGCGCAGATAACGCTCGCCGACGTGCCGCTCACGCGCTTCTTGGAAGAACAGCTGATTCCGTACGAGACGGACGAAGTGACGCGGCTGATTGTCGATTCTCACGATCGCGAGGCGTTCGCCCCGGTCGCTGAGTTGACGGTTGGCGACTTCCGCAATTGGTTGTTGCGTTATGAAACCGATGTGGAGACGCTTGCCGAACTCGCGCCGGGGCTGACCCCGGAGATGGTCGCCGCGGTCAGCAAGATCATGCGGAACCAGGATCTCATTCTGGCGGCGAGCAAGTGCCGCGTTGTGACCCGCTTCCGCAACACGCTCGGCCTGCATGGGCGACTGGCGATTCGGTTGCAGCCGAATCACCCGACCGACGATCCGGCGGGGATCGGCGCGTCGATCCTCGACGGCCTGTTGTATGGTTGCGGCGACGCCGTCATTGGGATCAATCCGGCGACCGACTCGGTTGACGCGGTGATTCGGCTCGTGATGATGATCGACGAACTGATTCAGCGATACCAGATTCCGACGCAATCGTGCGTGCTTGCCCATGTGACGACGCAGATGGCGGCGATCGAGCGTAGGGCGCCAATCGATCTTACCTTTCAGTCGATCGCGGGGACCGAGGCGGCGAACGCGAGTTTTGGCGTCACGCTCACTCTGCTGGAGGAAGCTCTGCACGCGACGCGCGAACTCAACCGCGGCACGGTCGGTGACAACGTGATGTATTTTGAAACCGGCCAAGGTTCGTGCCTGTCGGCCGAAGCCCATCACGGCGTCGATCAGCAGACGCTCGAAGCGCGGGCCTATGCGGTCGCGCGGCGCTATGAGCCGCTGCTGGTGAACACCGTTGTTGGCTTTATCGGGCCCGAGTACTTGTACGACGGCAAGCAGATCATTCGCGCGGGGCTTGAGGATCACTTCTGCGGCAAGCTGCTTGGCCTGCCGATGGGATGCGACGTCTGCTACACGAACCATGCCGAGGCCGACCAGGACGACATGGACAACCTACTAACGCTGCTCGCCGCGGCGGGGTGCAACTATTTCATGGGCGTGCCGGGCGCTGACGACGTGATGCTGAACTACCAGTCGACTTCATTTCACGACAGCCATTACTTGCGGCAGCTGTTTGATTTGCGGCCGGCGCCCGAGTTTGAAGAGTGGCTTGAGGCGATGCAGATCACCGACGACGGGAGTCGCTTGCTGCCGATTGAGGGACAGCACAAGTTGCTGGGAGGCGGCGAGCCGCGCTAGCAATGTCTGAGAACTTGCCCGAGAAATCAAACTCCGTCACGAACGACCCGTGGTCTGAGCTGCGCAGCGCGACGAGCGCACGCATCGCCCTTGGCCGCGCGGGCGGGAGCCTGCCGACGCACGAATGGCTCGATTTCAAATCCGCCCATGCCGCGGCGCGGGACGCCGTGCATGTGGAGTTCGACGCCGAACGATTGGCGGGCGAGATCGCGGCGCTTGGCGTGCAGACGTTCATCGTCGACAGCGCGGCCGGCGATCGAGCGGAGTTCCTGCAGCGGCCCGACCGCGGGCGCCGGCTAGCTCCCGCATCGCAGCAGTTGCTCGAAGGGTTCGTAGCCCCGCCGGAGCGATTTGATTTGGCGATTGTGGTGAGCGACGGGCTGTCGGCGCTCGCCGTCCAGACGCAAGCGGCGCCGCTGCTCGCTTCGCTGTTGCCGTTGCTACGGGCCGATCGTTGTCGCGTGGCGCCGATCGTCGTCGCCCGTTTCGGACGCGTGGCGCTGGAGGATCAAGTGGGGGCGCTGCTGGGAGCGCAGTTGGCGCTGATGCTGCTCGGCGAACGCCCTGGGCTCGGTTCGCCCGATAGTCTTGGGGCCTATTTGGTTTACGACCCTAAGTTGGGCAACACCGACGCCCAACGGAATTGCGTTTCGAACATTCGGCCCGAGGGGCTGCCGATTCCCGCCGCGGCTGAGACGATTCGTTATTTGCTGAACGAATCGCGGCAACGCCAGCTGAGCGGCGTGCAGCTAAAAGACCAGCGCGTCCTGCAGTAACCGCGGGGCAACGCCCCGCGGTTGCTTACGCCGAAGGCGTTGAATATCGGAGCCCGGGGTCGCCGCGCTAGCGGCGCACCCTGGGGACAATCGTCGACAAGCACGGTTACCCCCACGGGGTTACAAAACCGCCGCCGCCAAAGCTGGACGTTGTGAAACCCCGTTGGGGTATCACTCTTGAAATGGACCTTCAACCCAGGGTGCGCTGCGCGACCCTGGGCTTTGTTGTGGAACGCCGTTGGCGTTCTCGAAAGCTGTGGGGGCGTTCTAAGGTCAGTTGATTCCGCTCCGACGGGTCGTTGACCCGCGGCTACGGGAATGCGAACGCTACTCGCGGCGTTCGGAGATCTCGCCGGTCGCTTTGTTGCGGACGATGAGCTTGAGACTGCCGTCCATCATCCGCTCTTCTTTGAGAAGGATGTGCTCGGCGTCGTAGTCGCGAATCGCGGCAACATTTACGGACGACGCGGCACCGCGCCAAATCGGCAGTTCTACCGGCGCCCACTGACGTGACGCCAGCGAGGCGTACGCGGCGTCGAGAATGGCGTTGACGACGTAACCGTCATAGAAGGTTTCACGTGGGGCGCGGCCATCTTCGATCGCGTCAAACATGTCGGCGAACATATCGACGTAGCCGAGCGCTCCCGGCTCGTCGCCGACGGGGAAGAGCCAACCGGTGGCCGACTCGGCTTTCTCGGCGACGTAGCCCGACTGCCCGATCGCGGTGAACATTTCGAGCCCAGTTCGCAGCCAATGGTTGAGCCAGATCGTGCCGTGGGTGCCGGCCACTTCGTCGCGAAGGTCCATGCCGCCACGAAAGGTCCAGCTCACTTCAAACTGACCGACGGCGCCGTTTTCGAACTTCACCAGCCCCACGGCATGATCTTCGGCGTCGATCGGATGAACCTGCGTGTCGCCCCAGCACATCACTTCGACGGGGCGAATCTCTTTGCCGATAAAGCTGCGGGCGATTTCGACGCAGTGGCAGCCGAGGTCGATGATGGCGCCGCCGCCGGAGAGTTCCTTGTTCCAAAACCAATCGCTGTGGGGACCGCCGTGCGTTTCGCGCGAGCGAACCCACAGCACCTTGCCGACGGCGCCGCCGCGGACTGATTCGAGCGCGTGCAGCGTTTTGGGCGTGTAGCAAAGGTCTTCGAGATAACCGTGGAAGACGCCGGCCCGCTCGACCGCTTCGAGCATCCGCCGCGCCTCCGCGGCGTTGCGGCCGAGCGGCTTGGTGCAGAGAACCGACTTGCCAGCCTCGGCGGCGGCGATGACGGCGGCTTCGTGCAGGTGGTTCGGCAGGGCGACGATCACCGTGTCGGTGTCGTGATCGCGGATCGCATCTTCCATGCTGGTGGTGAAGCGTTTGACGCCCCACTCGCCCGCGAAGGCCTTCGCGCGGTCGTTCGAGCGAGAGTAGACGACTTCGACGCGATCGCGGCCGCGCCGTCCGTGCAGCGACATCGTGTAGAACATGCCGATGAGGCCCGTTCCGAGCAGCGTGATCCGGCGCATTTCAAATTGCTCCGCAAGAAAAGTAGACTATGGGGCGCCGCCCGTCGGGTTCGCCGCTCGCGGCGGGCGTGCGTCACTAGGATACAGCCGGGACTCTTCATCGGGAAAGACAAACCATGCCGCTTGCTCGGATTCTTCCTTCAGCGCTGCTGAGCGCTGTTCTGCTCGTCGCTGCCCACGTCGCGCACGCCGAATCAGTGCGGGTGATGAGCTTCAATATTTGGGTTGGCGGCGAATCGGGCGGGCAGCCGACCGAGCAAACCGTTGCGGTGATCAAAGCGGCCCGCGCTGACGTCGTCGGCCTACAGGAATCGCATGGGCGCGAGCATGACGGCGTCCGCCGCGACGCGGCCGCACTGCTGGCGAAGCAACTCGGTTGGAACTACTTCGACCAAGGCGATGACGACACGGGCGTCATCAGCCGTTACAAGATCGTCGGCTCGACGCCGAAGAAGTGGGGCGTTGAGTTCGAGCTGCCGACGGGCGAGCGGTTCTGGCTGTTTAACGCCCACTTCGCGCACGCCCCCTATCAGCCTTACCAGTTGCTGAAGATTCCGTACGCCGACGCCCCGTTTCTTGAGACGGCTGAAGAGGCGGTGAAGTCGGCACGCGACGCTCGCGAGTCGCAAGTGAAGTCGATGCTGGCCGAAATTGAAGCAGTGCGCGGCGAGGGGAAGCCAATTTTCATCACTGGTGATTTCAACGAACCGCCCGCGCTCGATTGGACCGAAGCCGCGCATGCCGTTGGCTTGCACCCGGCGGTGGTCTGCTGGCCCGCGACCGCGATGCTGCAGGAGGCAAGATTCGTCGACGCTTATCGCACGCTCTACCCCGATCCGGTGCAGCAGCCGGGCTTCACGTGGACGGTGCTTACAGCAGAGGATGATCCGGCTGATCACCACGATCGCATTGATTTTGTGTTCGCCACCCCGAAAGACATCGAATTAAAAAGTGCCGAGATTGTGGGGGAGCGAAGCGAGCGGGCAGACATCGTCGTCACCCCCTACCCTTCCGATCACCGCGCCGTAGTTGTGGAGGCGGAACTGAAGTAGCTGGGTTCGCCGCTCCTACATTGAGTTGTTCGAAGCCAAGCATAACGAAAACGGCCCTGGCCGCAGGCGAACCCGCGGCCAGGGCAATTCACAATTTGAGTTCTCTGGCTCCCTCCCCCTCAAGGAGAGGGAACCACCTAGGTGCGTTTTTAGAGCCTCCGGCAGATCGCTCTTGAGATAGCTTCTCTGCCGGAGGCCGAAATCAAGCTGAGGCCTCGCTCACGTGATCGACTGCCGCCGCCAGGCGATCGCGATCATGCCGCAGGCGAGCAACGCGACGCTCGTCGGTTCCGGCACGTTCACCGTGTACAACTCGAACGCCAAGTCCTTCGAGAAGGTACTGATCGGCGGGTAGGCGGCGTTGTTGTTCGCCGGCCCGTCGGCGAGGTCGACGTACTTCTGCGGCAGCATATTCTGCTGATCGACCTGCGGCGAGAGGTAGCCGGCGGTCGTCGGCAAGATGCGGACGTCGCCCGCCACCGAGTCATCCTGGAAGTGCCACACCGGCGTGCCGATGCCGACTTGGCCGACGACCGTTTCGCCGGGCGAGACGTTCGGCGAAGCAAGCGGGTTCTGCTGGGTGTAGTCGCGATTGTGCCAGCCCCATTGCGTCACCGGCGTGAGGCTCGCATTCGGATTGCCGGCCGGGAAGCTCAGGCCTGGAACCACGTCGACCATCGCCACGATCTTCAGCCAGTAGACGGTGTCCTTCTTTTCCGGGAAGTCGAGATTGAGGTGCAGCTCGGCGTTGTACTCGTAGAGCGATTCGCCCAGGATCGGATCCGGGCCGCGGATCAGCTTTTCGGCGAAGGTGCCTGAAGTCGGAGCGAGCGGATTGCCGGCCGGGTTGCGCTGCACGACTTGGTTGAGCAGCGGAGTGCCGGGGCGACTGAACGGCGTGTTCGGCCCCTGAGGGATGTCGCTCTCGAACGAAATGAGGAACTTGTTCACCGGCATCTGCGGGTCGATGAAGTCGTTCTTGTACGAGCCCCACCACTTCACGTGGACGACCGGGCTGGTGAGGTTGTCGGCGAAGTCGTCCGCCATGAACTTGCCTTGGTAGACCGACGGGATTTGTCCGGGTTGCTGCGTGAAGCCGTAGGCGGTGCTCAGCTCGTCGTGCCCCATGTAGGTGTTGACGGTGCCGTTGACGTCGGGAATCAGCGTGTTGATCATCGGCTTCTGCGTGAACTTTAGCAGATCGCGGCCCGGCAGCGGGTCGGCCGCGGCTTGCGGCAACGATTGAACGAGTGTGAAGGCAAGCGTCAGAGCGGTGGCGAGACCGTAAAACGTGGAACGCATGAGATCAGCTCCTGAGAATGAGTTTTTGTCGGCGTGAAAATGAAAAGGTCGTCAGCGGTAGCTCGCAGCGGTCTACAGAGACGTTGCCCTCCCGCGTCGCCGCAGCGCGACGATTCCCGTGAGCGCCATGCCGCCGAGCGCGATCGTTGCGGGCTCGGGGACGAGTTGATACGAGCCTACGACCTTGTCGACGCGGAGTCCGGTCGGTCCGCCGGCGTTCGAGACGAGAAATTCGATCGTATTGACGCCGATTTGAAACCCGCTCGTAATACTGAACGGGACGAGCGTCGTGAAGCCAGCGCTTAGTTGGCCGGTGGAGATGTTGTTGATCTCGATGTTCACCCCCGGATCGTCGGTCCCCCACAGGCCGCTGACGCTCACCGTGCTGAGGTTAGTGAGCGGCGGGAGCACGAACTGCGTCGCGTAGGTGTAGGCGCCGGCGGGGCCTTGGCTGTTGGCATTGGGCCCAATCCACCGCGAGTTCGGGTTGTTCGGCACCCATGGCCCGCCGAAGATCGGCCAGTTGGTATGGTCGACGGTTACCGGCACGCCGGTGGTTTGCGAGAGGGTGTAGAAGTAGTGGATGTCGGGGACGCCGATGCCGGCCCAAGCGTTGTTCGAGGGGTCCGTGCCGGTGTTGTAGATCGAGATGGGAACGGCATGCGCTGTTGACGGCAGGAGACCGACGGCGCTGCAGACCGCGAGCGCGGCAAGGAAGATGCGCGGAATTAAGCGTGGTGTCATGAGATCACTCCAAATTGAAGAGGTGACTTCTGTGGGAGGTGCGAGTGTTTCTCTCCCTTGCAGAGAGAGCAACTGAGCACGGGCGACCTAGGCGCCCGAGCGCAGGGCGGTAGGAGTTCTGCGAAGCAGCGGGGAGGGATTTGTTTTGTCGGCAACCGCATGAAGCGGAAAAGCTCGTAGCAGAACCCCTCACCCTGCCTCTCCCCTCAGGGGAGAGTAGTTTCGGCAACTCGCCTATTTGTCGCTCCGGCGCAGCGCACTCTCGCGGCGAGCTTGCCACGGCTGGCTGCGGCGACTGCTCCGATGCCGAGCGCGATCGCGGCCGACTGGCATCTGCCCATCGCGGTTGCGACGCAACTTCTGGAAGGTCGCTAGGTCGCCGGTGAGTTCGCCGAGTTCTTCTTCCAAATCGAACGGCAGGACGTAGGCTACGGTCATGAGTCAGTTCCTTTGCATGTGGCCTCGCTGAGCTCGCGAGACGTGGATGATTGGCGTAGTTTGAATTGTGTTGCTTGGCGGTTCAGCGGCCTCTGCAGGGCAAGGAGCCGAGACGCTTAACTCATCGATTGCGGTGCGCCTCGGCGAAGGGCCGCTCGTGAAACGGCGTCGCGACATAAGCGGAGCCAGGCGCCGTTCACCGGCTTGCAGAGATAAGCCGAGGCGCCGGCCGCGCGGGCGGCGAGTTCGTCTTCGAGCGAGTGCTCATCGGCAATCAAGAAGACGGGGCAGCGTTGCCCGCGCTGACGAAGCAGCTGTAAGAAGCTGACTCCCGACATGTCGGGGAGTCGCAGGTTGACCATCCAGAGGGTGGCTCGCGTGGAGTCGGCGTCGCGGAGCGCCGCATCGCCGGTCGTGTAGCGGCGGCAGGTGAGATCGTCGAAGCGATCGTCCGCGAGGAGCGGAGCGTAGTCTTGGGGCGCGGCGTCGACGATCGCGAGATCGTCGATGCGCCGAAATGTGGAGTTCATGAGCGTGCGTCCTTTCAGCCTCGTTGCGAGCGAGGCGAGGCGTGATGCCTGCGGGCGAGTTGAACGCTTCTGTTAAAGCATGCTGCGCGCCGAAACGATGCGACTGCGCGCGGAAGACGCGTAAGTTACTGCGCTGCCGAAGATTGCGCTGTTACGGTTGGAACGGCTCGCTTCGAGAGAGCCAACGCGGCGTCCGGAAGCGGAGAGAAGTCGTCCGAATACGGACGGGTGTTTGGCAGCGCCAAAGCGGTGAAAGCGTCCGATTATGGACAGGCACTGTGCGTAGTGAAGAGAATAGCCGCGGGCTCTGCCCGGGGGTGGCGCAACGAGCGGCAATGCCAACTGAAATGGGGGCCAACCCCCGGGCGGAGCCCGGGGCTAGAGTTGGCCGGCTCGCTCGTTACGCGAGGCCGTGACGCTCGATCTTCCGCAGGAGCGCCTGCCGGCTGACGCCGAGCAAGCGGGCCGCGGCCGCGCGATTGAAGTAGGTGAGTTCGAGCGTTCGCACAAGATGCTCGCGTTCCAACTCGGCGAGCGTCATCCAAGCGGGCGACGCTGGAAGAGGTGGGAGCAGCGGCGGAGCCGGTAACGCCGCGGCGAGCTCGTTGCCCGGCTCATCCGCGGGAAGCCCGTCGTAGTACTGCTCCTCCTCAAGCAGGCGTTCGATGCTGCGGCCAGTGATCGTTGGCTCGCTCGCTTCGATGACGCTTTGCTCGAGCACGTTACGCAGCTGCCGCACGTTCCCTGGCCATGCGTACGCCATGAGGGCGGCGATCGCCTCCAGCGACAGCGTGCAGCATGGCAGCCCCTCGCCCGCGAGTTGCTGGAGGAACGTCGCCGCGAGCGCCGGAATGTCGTCCGGGCGGTCACGCAACGCCGTCGCCTGCAAGTGGACCACATGCAAGCGATAGTACAGGTCTTCGCGAAAGCGGCCTTCGCGAACCTCGCGCAGCAAGTTGCGATTCGTCGCGGCGACAATGCGGACGTCGATCGGCCGACCGGCGTAGCTGCCGACGGGGGTGACGACGCGCTCCTGCACGACGCGGAGGAGTTTGGCCTGCAGCGGCAGCTCCATTTCGCCGATTTCATCGAGAAACAGCGTGCCGCCGTTGGCCGCTTGAAAACAACCGACGGCGTCGCAGTTCGCCCCGGTGAACGCTCCCGCGACATGGCCAAAGAGTTGGCTCGCCATCAGTTCGCCGACGAGCGATGCACAGTCGACTGGCACGAACGGCCCGCCTGCTCGGGCGCTGAGCGCATGGACTTCCCGCGCGACCAGCTCTTTGCCGGCGCCGCTGGGGCCTGTGATGAGAACATTCGAAGCGAACGGCGCCGCGCGCGCGATCTCCGCGCGCAACCGACACGTCGCCGCCGACGACCCGACGAGCCCCGATGTGTGCGGGGGGCTCGCCAACCGGCGCGCATTCATGAGCCCCTGCCCGGCGCCAATGAACTATTTTCGACCCTGGCGCCAAAAACGAGTGAGGACAAACGAGACGCGCCTCTGCGCTGCTCCTGCGCACGGGTCAGTGTAGACGTGTCGCGCCAATCGCCAAGCGTTTGGCAATAGAAATTCGGAGAAAGTCGCAGCGAACCGCTCGCGAACCGGGACGCATTGCACACGACCACGTTGGACTGGCGCGTCCAGTTGCATTGATGCAAGACGGCGCCGACCGGCAAGTAGCGGCGCCGTGGCCGAGTCGGGATTTCATCAGGCGCTTTGCAGCGCAACCTCGTCGGCAACGACGTGGAGCGGACACGCCTCGACGTCGATCGCCAACGTTTTCCGATACTGCTCCGCCTGGTGCTCGGTGACGAACGTCACTTCGGCATGAAGTTCCTTAACCGCTTCGCGAATCTCGGCTAGCGTTACGCGGAAAAACTCGCGACGCAAGTTGACTTTGTTCACTCGCCGCGCTGCGAAGTAGCGGTGAAGCTGGTTCTCAAGCTGCGGGGCATTCTCGCTGTAAATGAGGGCGTGGACGTCGAAGTAGAACGGCACCGACGAATCGCCGAGTTCTTCGACCCGTTCCAGCGGTTCGAGTCGCCGCGTCATGCCGATCTTGTACACCCCCTCGCCGAAGGAGCCGATGTTCGAGAGGACGTAGACATGGCCCGACTTGGTGAGTTGCGCCCGAGCGATCGCCTTCGCTTTGCGGTCGAGGGCGTCGCTGAGTTGCGTTTCGAGCTTGTGCACCAATGCCTGCATTGCTGCCGTTTGCTTGCCGGTTTCGTGAGCCAGCTCGGCTCGCGCTTTCTCGAGCGCCCGAAGCGCGACGGCCTCGTCCTTTTCGGCGGCGGCCTGGACCTGCTCGATTTCGCGCGCGACTTTCTCTTCTTCGCGAAGCTGTTCGCGAATTTGCCGCTGCTGTTCCTTTTCTTCCTGCTTCTTCTCCTGGTACTCGTGCGAGAGATAGAGTTCCTGCAGTTTGAGCTGTTGATAGGCGCTGGAGAGGGTGATTCGCTTGGTCTTTCCCAACTTGTTGATTTGGTCGAACGCACGCTCGATACGGGTTTCGAGCGCGGCGGCGTTGTTGTACTTCACCTTGCTAATGGCGGCGTCGCATTCGCCGTTGAAGGCGCGGAGCATGAGCTTGCACTGCTGCTCGACCATCTTTTTTCCCTCGCCCTTGCTGCCGTCGACGGCCCACTCGGTGTCGCACGTTGCCGCTGCTTTCAACTTGAGCATCGCCTTCTGCTCACCGCGGATTCGTTCTAGCTGCGTCTGGTAGCGTTCGGCAGAGTCGAAGTCATACTTCGGGCGGTAGAAACCGAAGGTCTGCAGTTCGCGCATTTCTTCGATCGCCTCGACCTCGCGTTTTAGTTCGGCGAGATAGTTTTGGGTGTATTCGACCTTCGCGGCGATTTCCGACGCCGAAGCGACAAGTCTGGCGGCAGCTGCAGTCCGCTCTAACCCCTGCTCCGCCGCGGCAAGCTCTTGGCGCTTCGCGGTAAGATGAGATTCAAGCTCGATCGCCGTGGCGAAGGTTCCGACGACTGCTTGCAACTCGGCAAGGCGCTGCTGTTCTCGGGCGACGTGCTGCCGGAGTTCCGTGGCTGTTTTGAAGTCTCCGACCACCGCCTTGTATTGCAGTACATGCTGTTTTTGTTGAGCGATGAGCGCCGCTAAACGCTGGGTTTCCGCCGCCGTGATCTCTTTCGCGGCGACTGCTTGCCGGGCCGCTTGCTCGCATTCCTGCCGGTACGCATCGAGGTCGATAATGTCGGCGTAATGCTTGAGATTGCCCCGCATCTGAAAGTAGAGGAAGGCGAACGTGAGCAGCGCGGTGAGGGAGAGCCCCAGCGCGATCGATAAGGCCATCGACATCGAGATCCTCAGCAAAAGCAGGGATCGCGCAGCCTTCGTCCGTGCGGTTATCGCGATCACTAGAGTAGTTGATGAGCCCGGCTTGTCGCCTAAGCCGAGTGTGAATCAACTCTAGTGCGGATTCGCTGAAACAGCAATTAAAAAGATGGTGTATTCTCGGTGACGCCAGGATGACTGGTGTGATCCGGCGAATTGGGCGTGGCCCTGCCCGTAGCCGAAGGTTTTACCCTATTGGCTGAGGCTGGCGCTCAGAAGCGCCTAGCCGTCTACTTCTTCGCCACTTCGCTCACCGCGTCCGCCGGAATCGTCCAATCGATCGGCGTCTTTTCCGCCACCAGCTTTTGGACTTCGTCGATCGACTCAAGCGCCTGTCGCGAGGTCTTGCCGGTCTTCGCCATGTAGGCGGCGGCGACGCCGGCGGCGGTGCCGGTCGACCATTCGGTCGGGTGGAGCCGCGTCGCCGAGTTGGCGAGAAAGCTTTGGGCCATCGTCTTGCCGGCGACGAGCATGTTCTCGACGCGGTCGTTCGTCAGCGACCGGAACGGAATGTAGAACGGCAGCGTGTCGTGGTACTTGTAGACGTACTTCGGGAACGTGAAGCCGGTGATCGGGTGGATGTCGGCGGGGTAGGCGCCGAGGGCGATCCGGTCGTCGAACTTCGTCCCCGTCCGCTCAGCGATTTCGCCGACCATGTCGTCCATCGGCAGCACGTAGCCGTCGAGGCCGATCGAGCGGCGGGTGTCGCGAATGTACGGCAGCTTCGCGAGACCGTGGCCAGTGCCGAGAACTGATGAGTTGAGCACGATCTGCTTCGGGTTGATCCCATTGGGGGCGTTGGCTTTGAACCATTCGTGCCAACCGAGGGCCCGCTCTTCGGCGCCGGCGAGGACTTTCACGTCGACGCCGCCTTGCCAGTCGTCGCGCGTCGCGGCGGCGTCGGCCTTCGAGGGGAAGAGGTAGCCGAACGGATAGTCGTTGCCGCCGTTGCCGACCTTGTCGGAGTAGCCCCAATTTTGCAGGCAGAGGTCGCCCGGCGCCGGGGCGCCTTTGCCGCGAATACGGCGATAGGTCCACACCTTTTCCCAGGCGTCGTCGCGGCCTTCATAGGTGGCGAAGCCCATGCGATCGAGCGGCACGTTGGCTTTCGGTTCGTCGGCGGGATTCTCGAGGAACTCTTCGACGAAGCAATAGACGGTCGCTTGTCCGCCGCGGTCGTCGCCCTCGAGACCGCCGTCGGTCGACTCGACGCCCTGCAGGTAGGGAGCATCGGCGAGCGCAAGGACTTCGCCCCACTCGGTCGCTTCGATGAAGACGGGCGAGCGCTTGGCGCCGGGGGCGGCGGCGAACTTCAGCACGCGCTTCGTGAACCGCGCGGAGTCTTCGGGCGAGTACCAGTCGGCGAGGTCCTGCGACGGCAGGCGGTCGTAGCCGTTGTGGAGGACGCCGGCGCGGGGCTTGCGCTCGATCGCGGTGATGGAAACAATTCGTTTGCCGTCGGGGCTCGTTTCGACGTTCTTCACCACCGTGTCGAGATAGACCGTCAGCTTGTCGCCGACCTTCGCTTGCAGCGGCTCAAGTTGCCTTACAAAGCTGTCGGGGCAGTAGCAAAAGCGGCTGACCCAGCAGTTGGCGGGATCTTCGAGGCCCTCCATCAGCGCGTGGAAGCTGGGCGTGATGTTCGCCGGCGTGCGTGCGACTTTGGCGACGCTGTAGGCCTCGGTGGCAGGCGACTTGGGTTGGATCGTATGCCACGCCTCGTCGACGGCGGGGACGCCGCTGCTGGTGAGTTGGCCGCCGACCCAGTCGGTCGGTTCAAGCAGCGCGGTGCGGGCGCCGCTCTCTGCGGAGGCGATCGCGGCGGCAAACGCAGCCGTCGAACCGCCGGCGATGACGACGTCGTAGTCGGTGAGATCGATGGTCCGCGGCGCCTCGGCGCCAACGGCGGTCGTCGCGAGGAACGAGTTCGTAAGCGTCGCCATCGCGGCGAGGGCAAGCGTGAGCGTGTGCAGCGAGCGAAGCATGGGTTCAGTCAATCTCCAAGCGATTCATATGCCAATCGAATAATTTGTAGAACGCGAGACCGCCTGCAGCGGCGGCGAGCAGCAACCCGCCCGCGGCCAGCCAATGGCCGACGGCGAGTTGTGAAAGTCCCAACACGCCGGCGGCAATCCACGCGGCGCCGACGATGGCGGCGAGGAGACCGCCGCGCAGCAGGCCGGTTGGCGGCGTTGGAAGTTCGAACGATGCGCCGGCGGCTTGTTGGTCGCGGATCATCTGCCGCACGGGCCCCCACATCCCCATCGGCCGGGCTCGCAAGTAAAACGAAGTCAGCGTTTCGTCGCTCTCCGGTTTGGTGAGTAGCGCCACCACGGCCCACAGCAACGTCGTGATCGCCATCGCAATGACGGCGTGGAGCATCGCCATCGCATCGGCGGCCGCTTCGCCCGTGGCGAGTTGCGCTTGCCACCAACTCGACTGCGGCAGCAACGAACCGAGCACGAAGTAGATGACGGGGCCGCCGATCATCGCGGCGATCCACGAGGCGAGATTCGCCCGCCACCACCACCATTGGGCCCAGTAGTAGGCGGCCGACGCGGCGAACATGCCGCTGATGACCATCGCAATTTGGAACAGCGAGTCGGAGGCGTACATCACCCACACGCCCGCGAGCAAGATGACGAGTGTGACCATCCGGCCGACCCACAAGACGCGCGGATTGCGGGCGTCGAGGATCGCGGCATTCGGGAACAGCTGACGCAATACGTCGTTGACGATCGTTTGCGAGCCGTAGTTCAGGTAACCGCTGATGGTCGACATGACGCTCGCCAAGGCGCCGGCGACGACGAGACCGAGGGCGCCAGGCGGCAGGTAGGCGGTGAGCATGCGGCCGTAAATTTGCTCACGGTCGCTGCGGGTGGCGTGGTAGAGGTCGGGTTCCTTCGCGAGCATTCCGAGCACGGGAAGCGTGATCAGCAGCAGCATGACGAACATCGCGAGCTGCCCCCAAATAGTGACCTTCGCAGCTTCGCGCGGCGTCGGGCAGGAGAAGATCCGCTGGCCATCGAGGTCGACGCTACCGCCACGGCCGATGGTGGGGATGATCAGCCACGCGACGACCAAGAGCGGGCCGAGGATTTCGTGCCCCGGCGTTGGCAGCGTGGAGAGAATCTCCGCATGCTCCGTGGGGTGGGCCGCGCGAATCGATTCGGCAAGCGGCTCGGCGCCGCCGGCTTGCACCATCACCGCGATGAGCAAGCACGCGCTGGCGACGATGATCACCGCTGATTGGAACACGTCGGTGATCAACACGCCCGCGAACCCTGACACCCAGACGTAGCCGGCGACCATCGGCACGACGCAGGCGAGCGTCACCCACTTGCTTTCGACGCCGAGCACCGGCTGCATGATCTTGTGCGTGCCGAGTAGGCCGGCGCCAATCCAGGGGACCATGCTCACGGCGACGGCGAACAGCGCGGTGTAGACGCGAACGAACTTGGCGCCGCGGCCACCGAAGCGAAGGGCGTAAAACTCCGGTCCTGTGCGGATGTTGAGTTGCCGCCACCGCGCGGCGAATAACATCGCCACGATCATCCACGCCAGCCCGAACCGCGATAGGTAGAACCACGCGACCGGCAGCCCGATCACCGCTGCCATGCCGCAGTAAAGCGGCGCCACGTCGGCGTTGATCGCCGTCGCCGCGTAGGAGACGCCGTTCATCCACGCCGGCACGCGCCGGCCGGCGAGGTAGTAGCTCTCTTCGTCTTCGTGCCCGGTATCCCACAAGCGATGGGCCCAAAGGCCGACGACGAGCGTCGTCGCCAGATAGGCGCCGATCACCAGCAGGTCGGGCAGATGGTTTTCAAGCAGTGGTGTCATGCGGCGGCGTTGCGTGCCGAGGGCGAGCGGCGGCCGATCGCGCCGCCTGGTATGCCATTATGCCTGGAGAGCGACCGGCCGCGGGAGGCTGCTGCGGTAGATGTCGTCGACGATGCGCTGAACCACCTCGCCGTCGCTGCCGGTGGCGCCGGTCACTTGGCGACTTTCCATGCTCTGCAGGAAGGCGGTGAGTTGATCGCGGTAGAGTTCGGCTTCAGGTGCTTCGAAGCGTTCGTCGACGAGCGCGCCGTCCCGTTCGCTCGTCACGGTGGCGTGATCGCCGAATAGCTCAAATGTCATCCCGCCGCGATCGCCGAAGAACCCCATCATCGAAACGGGCATCGCTTGCTCCGGGAAATTGCCGGCCCAAGCGACGTTGAGGTCGAGCGTCGATCCATTGCGGAATCGCACGAGGGCATGAGCTGCATCCTCGACGTCGCAGACGCCATCCCAATCAGGCGGGCCGGCCCACATCTCATTGTAAACGTACTCGCGCATCCGTCGCCCGAAGGTCGAGTAGACCTGCCCGTTCACGTCGACGACTTCAGGGTGGCCAAGAATCCAGAGCGACAAATCAATCAGGTGAACGCCGACGTCAATCAGAGCGCCGCCGCCGGAGATCGACTTCGTCGTAAACCACTTGCCAAGTCCGGGAACGCCGCGGCGAAGATGAAGGTGAGCTTGAGCGTGGTAAATCTCGCCGAGCCGCCCTTCGTCGACGATTTGCCGGGCAAGCCGACCGACCGCCGTGTAACGATGCGCGAAGCCGAGCTGCAGCACGCGATCGTTGCGAACCGCGGCGGCGTTGATTTCCGCACACTCTGCGGCGTTGAGGGCCATCGGCTTCTCGAGCAGCACATCCTTGCCGGCGTCGAGCGATGCGACGGCGAACTCGCGGTGGAGATGGTTCGGCACGCCGACGATGATCGCGTCGGTTGCCGGATCGTTGATCGCGGGAGCAATAGATTCGCACGGTTCGCCACCGAATTTTTCGGCCAGCGCGCGGGCCTTCTCAAGGTTGATGTCGACGACCCAGCGAACGGCCGCGCCGGCTTCGCGGGCCGCTTCCGCATGCTTCAGTCCGATGGCGCCGGCGCCGATGATTCCGAGTTGCTTCACGAATCGATGCCTATCTAGTGAGCGAATGATGTTGGTTTGGTGCGGTGGCCGGTGGCTACGAGCAGCATGGTAGTGCTAACGGCCGGCGGGCTGTGCGGCGTGGTGATCTTCGTGGGCTGCCGCGCTGACGGCGAAATGGGGAGCAGGTACCGCGTGCTGAACGCCGCTTGATCGCAAATCGACGAACGCATGGCAGGCTTCGTCGCTCATCGCCACGTCGAGAATCCGCCGCACCATCAGCGATTCACGACGATCGATTAGCGGTCGGCCGGCATCGAAGAAGTCGAGGATGCTCGCCGCCGCGTCGATGAACAGCGTGCCGCCGTCGACTTCGATCTGCTCGCTTCCTTGCTGCGTCGAGACGATCGCGCTGAACGGAATCTCAACCTCGGGGTTGAAGTCGATCAGCGCCGTGCGATTCCCGGAGAACTGCAGCAGCCATTGCGGATGGGCCTCCGGGCCGAGCCGCATGACGCGCTCCGCCTCGTGCCCTAGGCAACTCACCGCCAGTTCGACGGGATGGATGCCATACTCGGCGAACGTTGTGCCGGAGGAAAACACTAGCAAGCTTTGCACCGGCGAAGGAAGTTCACGGACGAACGCCTGCACTGCCGTCGTTCGCAACGCCGAAGTCGTCTGAGTCGGCGTGCGATGGGCGTCGGCTAGCGCGAAAATCTCTCGGGCTGTCGGCTCATCGGGGGCGAACGTCTTATCGACGAACGTCGGCTTTCCGTATGGAAAGACCGCCTCGCACATCTCAAGATGCAGCTCGGGATTCGCCGGGGCGAGGATCACGAAATAGTCGACATGCGGCGCAAGCGACGATACATCGGCGAAGTAGGGAAGGTTTCTCTCCTCGGCCCACGCGCGGCTGACCTCTCCCTCGATGGCCGTGGAGCCGACGACTTCGTACCCGCGCGCAGCCAGTGGCCCGCGAATCGCCTTGAGGTAAACCTCGGCGTGGTAGTTGTCGAGTCGGTAGTCGACGAATCCAATTCGTTTCGTAGCCATATGGTTTACTGCTCTTCCGCAGGATTGAACGTATGGGCTTGCGTAAGGACGCCCGCGCTGTCGGCCGAGCGGCAGCCGGTGGTCTCCGGCGTGGTGATTGGCAGCCGCTTGAGATGCCTCACGGCGAGCCAAGCGATCGACTCGGCCGACATCGTGTGTGGGTTGAGGCCGCGCTCCGAGACGTTGCGAACCGTCGCGAAGTGCTGCCGCAGCATGTGGCAGATGACGGGATGTTCGCTGCCGGGCCCGGTGATCCAGAGCAGGTCGGGTAAAGCAGGCAGTTGCTTCACCGCGCGCGCGAACGCTTCGACGGTGATCGCACAGAGCGTCGCGGCGCCATCTTCAACGCTGAGGCCTGCCACGTCGACGTGATCGAACTCGTAGCGGTCGGCGGCCTTCGGAAGCGACCGTGCGAAGAACGGTGAGTCGAGCGCCGTCCGCACCAACTCCTCATCAACGCGGCCGTCGCGCGAAACGCTGCCGTCGAGATCGTGCGGGATCTCGGCCATCTCTTGGACCCACTCGTTGAGCAAGCCAACGCCGGGGCCGGTATCGCCGGCGATGATCTCATTCTCTTCGCTAAGCCACGTGACGCTGGCGACGGAGCCGAGATGGAGCATGAGCGAAGGGCGCGGTTCATACGCCATGTGGGCCCAGTGGAACATCGCGACAAGCGGATTCCCCTGCCCTCCGGTCGCCATGTCGTGCCGGCGGAAGTCGCTGACGATCGGTAGCTTGATCGCCTCGGCCAGTTGCCAAGGGTTGCCGAGCTGATAGGTGAGCCCTTCGCTCGGGATGTGCCGTAGCGTGTGGCCATGGAGGCCGACGACCTCGATTCCCTTTGTCTGCTCAGGGAACTCAGTACACAGCTTCTCGAAGACCTGTGCGAGTTGTACGGTGAGTTGCTTCTCAAGCCGCAGGATCTCGGTGGTCGGCAGGTCGTTCTGCGTCGCTTCCAGAATCCGCCAGCGGAGCCGCTTGTCGTACGGCAGCGAAACGCCGGCGAGCGGAACGATCTCGTCCCGGCCATCGGTATCGATGACCGCCGCTTCGACGCCGTCTCCCGACGAGGAGGCGAGCAATCCGGCCGAACGCATGAGGGGAACTTGGGTCAAACCAACAGCCTTTCTGGAAGCCGTGACCGAGAGATCGTTTGGTAGTCTATCAGTCGTTTCGGGGGATCGCCTGAGGATCCGCGCAATCTTTTCCACTGGAAGCGCACTGCCATGGTATGCTGGAATTGGCCGGCTCGCACGGCCGCTCGCGCCCCGCATCTAGCCCCGGGCTCCGCCCGGGGGTGGTACTACGCAGGGCGACGATTACCAGAATGGTTGCCGACCCCCGGGCAGAGCCCGGGGCTAGGAACGAGGCAGCGAGCCGGGATGTACACAAAATAGGTGTATGGAATCCAAAGGGTCGTCATGTCGATTCTCGGCAGAAATCAGTTGCGACAGATTGCGGTGCTGGTCGAGACCGACAACAGCTGGGGGCGGAACGTCGTCCAAGGGGTGGCCGACTACGCGCGGAAGTTCGCCCAGTGGAATCTGCTGATCGATCCGCGCGACCAGAGCCAGGGGTGGTCGCTCCCCGATCGGTGGCATGGGGACGGGATCATCGCGCGGGTAAGCACGCCGCTCCATCTCGACGAGATCGCCCGCAGCGGCTTGCCGGCGGTCAACGTCGACAATGTCTTTGAGAACCAAGAAGGCGTCGGCCAAGTCACTACCGACGAGCATTCGCTGGCGGTGATGGCGCTCGCCCATTTCCGCGAGCGTGGGTTCGTCCACTTCGCCTACTTCGCTCCGCCGAGCCACGAATACTCGAAGAAGGGCGCCCAGGCCTTCTTCGCGGCGGTGACGGCCGAGGGGCACGACTGCCACATCTATCGCCCGGGCTACCGCGGCGGTCGGCGGATCAGCCGCGACGAGGAACATAACCGCATCCATCGCTGGCTCAGCCATTTGCCGAAGCCGGTGGCGGTACTTGCCGTCGATGCCCGCCGCGGCCGGCAGCTCGCGGAGATCTGCAGCCTGGAGCGGATTAGCGTTCCCGACGAGGTGGCCATCCTGGCGGGCGATACCGACGAGTTTCTGTGCAACCTCAGCTCGCCGCCGCTTAGCAGCATCGAGGTCGCCAGCCAGCGGATCGGCCACGAGGCGGCGATGCTGCTCGACCGGATGATGCATGGCGAGCCGGCGCCAAGCGATCCGCTACGGATCCAACCGGTGCGCGTCCTCGCCCGGCAATCGACCGACGTGTTGTCGATCGACGATCCGATGATCGTCCAGGCGTTGCGGTTCATCCAGACGCATGCTTTTCGCGGAATCTCGGTCGACGACGTGCTGCGCGAGGTGCCGGTCTCGCGGCGGTATCTGGAACTTCAGTTCAAGAAGCGGATCGGACGGCTGCCGGCGGAAGAGATTCGCCGCCTGCGATTGGAGCGGGGCCGCGACTTGCTCACGCAGTCGGACCTCTCCGTGGAGGCGATCGCCGCCGCGTGCGGTTACGCCGGGGCGACGCAGTTTGGGGTCGCCTTCAGGAAGCATTTTGGGAACACCCCCCTCGCCTTCCGGCGGCAATTGCTGCGGACTTCTTAGTCGCGGGCTGGCGGGCTCGAAGCCAAACCACCCGGGCGTGGCGCCCAGCCGTTCCCCTGCGAGTTCCCGCATCGCGGTGGCTCGCAAGGATCGGAACGGCGATTCGCCCGTTATGCTCAGCACTCCCTCCTAGTGAATTGCTGCAGGCCCAACGTTGGCGGCGGATTTCCGGGCGAATCTGCAGCGAGCACGCCGTGCGCATCGTGTGGAAAATATTGCGCGGTTAGTGTTTGTGGCGTTTTCGCCTCATTACTAGGATGCACGAAAGGCAATCCAGCAGGCGCCCGCCGGGGCAGAACGGCGAAGTGGCAATCGCCGCCGCGGAGAGTTGGATTTCCTTTTCGACCCAGGCTTTTCCGTCGAGCATTGGCTAGTTCTCTGACATTCGCCGCGGCGCGTCCGCGCCGTGCGTATGGCCAGCGAGCTGCCGACCAAGCGGATCGAGCATTGCGCCCGATCAGCTTGCTTCATCATGACGTTCATCTCTTGCGGTTCGGCACACTTCTTCGGAGGGCGAGCTAGTGAAGTCTCATCAAGCGGGGTTGGTTGCAGCGTGCGCTGCGATCTTGTGCGCGGCGTCGCCGGCAATCGGCGCGACGCTCACGGCGAAAACAAGCTTCGGCGGCGGCGATGGTTGGCGGGCTCCTTTTGAAGTGCTGAGCGGCGATACAGCCGCGAGCGCGAGCAGCGGCAACTATCGCTTCCTGGGCAACGCGGTCACGAACACCGCCGTCAATCCAGGCAACACCGAGCGCGGCTTCGCGTACAACCCGACGAGCGGAAACCTCCTCTTGGTGAGTCGCGGCACTGGAACAGATCGAGTTCGGATTCTGGATGGACAGACGGGCGTCGACAAAGGCTCGCTTGATTTGACGGGCGTTACCGGCGGCACCTTTGCGATGAACATGATTGGCGTCGCCGACGATGGCGCGATTTACATGGCGAACTTGGCAGGGAACGTGAACGACGGTCCTTTCAAAATCTACCGCTGGGCGAGCGAGGCGGCGGTGCCGACCGTGGCCTACATCGGCGGCGGCGCGGGCAACCCGGCGCCTCCTTTGGCCGGCACGCGATTGGGAGATTCGTTCGACGTCATCGGCAGCGGCGCCAACACGCGACTCGTTGCCGGCTACGGCTCGACCCCGTCGATCGCCGGTAGCAATGGCTTCGCGCTGTTTGATACGGATGATGGCGCCACCTTTACGGCCGCGAGCATTCCGGTCACTTCGAGCGCTCCGTTCACCGCCATCCCGAGCGGCGAGTTTCGCCTCGGCATTTCGTTCGTCGACAGCGATACGATCGTCGGCAAGTCGTCGATCAACCCGGCGACCGTCGTCGACATTAGCGGCGCGACCGCCGCGGTGAGCGCTCAGCACACTACCGATGGCATCACGCTGCGGCCGATGGATTTCGCCACGATCGCGGGTATTCCGGTGATGGCGATGGTCGAAGCAACGACGGGAACGACTGATCCCACCCGGTCGCGCATTTTCGTCTACGACATGAGAGACCCGTCGCTGCCGCTCGCGGAGCGTAAGCTCGGTCAAGCCTCGGCCTTGCCGGGGCCGCAGGCTTCGAACCCGAACTCTGTCGGCCAAGTAAAGTTCGGCGCGATCGTCGGCAACACCGCGACGATTTACGCGATGAGCACGAACAACGGCATCCAAGCCTTTGAACTGACGGTGATTCCGGAACCGACGACCCTCGCCCTCGCCGGCGCGGGCTTGTTGGGACTCGTGACGATCGCGCGGCGTCGCGCGATCGTTTGCTAAGAACTTGTTGAATTCAGCTTGCTTGCCAATTGGTCGGCCAGCATTGTTTGCATCAGGGAGATCAACTTCATGCGACTGGGCATTGCGAAGAGTGTGAAGGCGTTGAGCGCGGCGGCGGCATTTGGCGCCGTGTGCGGCAGCATGTGGACGGCGTCGGCGGCTACGCTCGCCGTTGATCTCAACTTCGGCGGCGGCGACGGCTGGCGGGCGCCCTTCGAAGTCATCGCCGGCGACGTCGCGGGCACCACCGCGCCCGATCCGGTGAGCGCCACCCCGGTCTACAAGTTCATGGGGAACGGCCTCTCGACGGCCAACTATCCTGCGAGCGCCATCAATCCCGGCAACACGGAGCGCGGGTTGGCGTTCAACGCGACGACGGGCAACCTGCTGCTCGTTAGCCGCGGGACCGGCGAAGATCGGATTCGCATCCTCGATTCCGCGACTGGCGCCGACAAAGGTTCGCTCAACATGACGGGCGTCGCTGGCGGTAGCTTCGCGATGAACATGATCGGCGTCGCCGACGATGGCGTCATCTACATGGCGAACCTCACCACCGATCTCAATGCGAGCGCCTACAAGGTTTATCGTTGGGCCAACGAAGCGGCTGTGCCGACCGTTGCGTACATCGGCGGCGGGGCCGGCAATCCCGCGCCGCCGCTCGCAGGAGCGCGGTTGGGCGATTCGTTTGACGTGATCGGCAGCGGCGCCAACACGCGGCTCGTCGCAGGCTACGGTTCGACGCCCGCGATTCCGGCGACCAGCGGCTTTGCCCTCTTCGATACGGACGATGGTTCGACGTTCACGGCCACCAGCGTGGGGGTGACTTCGAGTGCACCGTTCACGACGATCCCCACGGGCGAGTTCCGGTTGGGCGTGACGTTCATCGACAGCGATACCGTCATGGGCAAGTCGTCGATCAATCCAGCTTCCGTCGTCGACGTCACCGGCGCCAACGGCACGGTGGTCGCGCAACACTCGACCGACGGCATCACCTTGCGGCCGATGGATTTCGCCGTCGTCGACGGTCGGCCGCTGATGGCGATGGTCGAAGCGAGCAGCGGCCAGAACGAAGCCTCGCGGGCTCGTATTTTCGTCTACGACATGACTGATCCTTCGCTGCCGCTGGCTCAACGGAAGCTTGGCGAAGCAACCGCCCTGCCCTTCACCGCGGGTGGGCCGAACCAATTCGCGAACGGCAACTCCGTCGGCCAAGTGAAGTTCGGGGCCATCACCGGAAACTCTGCCGAGATCTTCTCCATGAGCACCAACAACGGCATCCAGAAGTTCACGCTCACGTTCGATCCGGTCGTGCCGCCGGTCGTCGACGCCGACTTCAACGGCGACCTGATCGTCGACGGGGCCGATTTCTTGATCTGGCAACGCGGGTTTGGGCTGTCGGCTCAAGCTGACAAATCGACGGGCGACGCCGACGGAGATGGCAACGTGAACGACGCCGACCTCGCCGCTTGGAAGACGCAGTTCGGAACCATCATCACGCCGCCGACGCCGGTGAGCGCCGTGCCGGAACCGGCGACGATTTGCTTGGCGGCGTTCGGCATGATCTGTCTGGCTGGTTTGCGGAAAAATCGTACGATCTAGTTTCATCATCCGTTCATCGAACGGTTCGTCGTCATTTTTTGTTATCGCCGAGGTATCTGAATGGAAGCCTTGCATCAGAAACGAATTCGCCGCTCGCGAACGCTCGCTGGTTTTACGCTGGTGGAACTGCTGGTGGTGATCGCGATCATCGGCGTGCTCGTGGCGCTGCTGTTGCCGGCCGTGCAAGCGGCGCGGGAAGCGGCGCGACGGGCGCAATGCAGCAATAATCTGAAGCAGATGGGATTGGCTGCTCAGAACTATGCTGCAGCGAAGAGTACGCTGCCGGCAGGCTACGATCGGACGAAGGAAGAAGCCGATAAAAGCATCAATTTTTCGAAGCGAGGTCTGTGGACTAGCCTCCTGCAGTACGTCGAAGGGCAGACGGCGTACAACCAGATAGTGTTCGACTACACTGCGAAGGCGGGCGGCAATCCTTATCTCGATCCAGCGAAGGATACGATTATTGATTCGTTCATCTGTCCGTCTTGGACAGATGCGAAAAACACTGCGTCGGCGCCGGCTGGGCAGGAATATCAAATGGGTGCACTATGCACGTATTCCGGGATCGCTGGGGCGATTCGCAATCGTGGTGAAACGCTGTTTCCTTCAGAGCAGGGGTTCGGCGATATCCCTGACAACGGTGCGTTGACGATGCAAATGGTTAAAGGCGCTGCTTCAAGCGGTCCGTTCGGCGGCGGTAGTGCAAAGAATCTCCTAATCGGTCGTGCGCGCACATTGAAAGAAATCACAGACGGGCAGAGCAACTCATTGTTGGCGGGCGAGTTCGTCCACCGCGAGTGTTGCTTCACTAACCTTATTGAAGAGGCTCCTGGAAACGTGCGGCCTTGGTATTTGGCTGGTTACAAAGACGGGCCCTACAGCATGAGAGTTGCGGAGACCTCACCTAACGCATGCGTGGTGCGCGATTCGAACAATTGCGCTGGGGCGTCTGGCTCCACCAAGTTCAATCACCTGCCCATGGGAAGCTTTCACCCCGGCATTACGCAGTTCGTGTTCATCGACGGCAGCGTGCATAACGTTACGGACAGCATCGAGTTGGAAGTGTACAAGGATCTCGCTACCGTCAACGGCGACGAAACCGTGAGCATTGCTCTCTAGTCGCAATCGCAAGTTTCCGTCAGCAGGTCATAGGAAGCATTGGTTTCAATGAGTGAACGTGCCGCTAGTTCAAGTCGACGGAAGCTAACTGCACATCGACTGACAATTGCTCTCGCTTTTCTTGCGTCCACTATCGTCGGTTGCGGCGCGAAGCCGGAAGTGGTTCCGGTGAGCGGCAAGGTGACGTACAACGGCCAGCCGTTGCCGTATGGGACGGTCGGTTTCCAACCGCCGCAGGGGCAGCCGTCCGGGGCGGCGATTCAGCCGGACGGAACGTTCAAGCTCAGCACGTTTGCGGAGTTCGACGGCGCGAAGCCTGGCTCCTACAAGGTGAAGGTCAGTTGTTACGCTTCGCAAAGCCCCTCGGAGCGGGCCAAGCCGCGCACTGGCGAATTCTCGACGGGAGCATCGTTGATTCCGGAGAAGTACGCGTTCGTCGATCGCAGCGAGTTGACCGCCGAGGTGCCGGCGGACGGGACGGATGCGATCGTGTTGGAGTTGACTGGGCCTGAGAAGAAGTTTCCTCAGTAGCCTTTCAGCTGGTTGTCTTTACGCGATGCGTTCTTTAGCCGCCGGCTTCGCCGGGGGGTAGCGCGACGTTGGCGCATCGTTGTCTCGAATGGTAGCCGACCCCCGGGCGGAGCCCGGGGCTAGGGGGCGGTGACGTCGAAGCTCCAGAGCGTGCCCCAATCGAAAATGTAGAGCTTACCATCGGCGACGACGGGGTAGGCCCACGCTTTTGATTTGCCGCGGTCGGGGGCGTTGGGGGGCGTGAAGCGGCCATGTTCGCGGTATTCTTCGGGCGTCGCTTCGACGAGGGCGACGTCGCCGTTCTCGCCGTGCAGGTAGAGCATGCCGTCGGCGTAGCAAACGCCGCAGGCGCCGATCGAGCGTTCCCGCCAGACAACGTCGCCGGTGAGGAACTCGACGCACATCACCGAGTCGCCGCCGGCGCCGTAGAGGTAGTCGCCGACCTGTACCGAGCCGCCGATCGCGCGGGGGAGCTGCGATTCAAAGTAGACTTCTTCGGCCTCAAATCCGCCGCCCTCTTTCGCGACGATCTTCACGAGGCCGCCGCCGACTTTGCCGCTGGCGCTGTAGATGTAGTCGCCCTGCACCACGGGGGTGGGGATGTTCGCCATGCTGCCGGCCGCGGTGCGATCGTAGCGCCACAGGAGTTCGCCGGTGGCAGCGTCGACGCCGACGAGTCCCTTCGAGAGGAACTGGACGTACTGCGGCCGGCCGGCGAGGGTCGCCTTCACGGCAGAGGCGTAGCCGGCTTCCATCTCGGCAATCGGCGTTTTCCAGACGAGGTCGCCGGTCGCTTTGTCGAGCGCGACGATGGTCGCGTCGTCGCCGCCGGGGGTGGCGATGACGAGGTCGCCGTCGACGAGGGGCGATTCGGAGTAAGCCCACACGCCCGGCTTGCCGCCGAAGTCGTTGCGGAGCTGTTTTTTCCAGACGATCTTGCCGGTGGCGGCGTCGAGGCGGACGAGATCGCCGTCGGAGCCGAGGGCGTAGAGGGCGTCGCCGTCGACGGTCGTCGTCGAACGGGCGCCAGGGTACGGCGGCATTTGCTTGGGGTTGCCGACGGCGCCGATGCGCTGCTCCCAAAGAGGTTTGCCGGTGGCGTCGATGCAGCGGACAAATTCATCCTCAACGCCGCGGCTGCCGACGAGGAAGATGCGATCGCCGACGACGGCGGGAGTGGAGTAGCCTTCGCCAAGCTCGTTGGCTTGCCAGGCAAGCGGCGGGCCGTCGGCGGGCCATGATTTGAGGAGGCCGGTTTCGGCGGAGTGACCGTTGCGCAAGGGGCCGCGCCACTGGGCCCAGTTGGCGGCGGGCGACAGCGTCGCGACGGCGGCGACGCCGCCGAGCGCGGATGCGATGACGATCGATTTAGCGAATGTGTGACGCATGGTCTCCTCCCTGGCGTATTCTCTGCTTCTCTGCGGGCCGGGCGATTGGTACGCGGCGCGAGCGTTATTCTACGAGCATTAACCCCGACCTCGCTAGGTCGGGGCTAGTTGGCGTTGGCAATGGTCGTCACGATGCCACAGCGATGGGTGGCATGTCGTCGCGGAGCGTCGACATGCTGAAGCACGCTGGAGTCTTGGCGAACGATCGTGCGGCGTGGTGCGCTGAAGGGGTCGGGGGCCTTTTGCCACTGGGTGCGTTCCACGGAATTGACGACCGCCAGTGGCAAAAGGCCCCCGACCCCGTTGAGCTACGCGGCGCGGCGGCGGTTTTGACGTCGCTTTTGTTGTCGCGTCGCTTGTGTCGCTTTCTTCGTTTTACGCGACATTAAGCGGTCGTACTTGTCGCGGTCTTTTTGGCGTTGTTCGTTTTGCATCAAACGCAGGCCCCAGTCGAGGAGTTCTTGGTGGCGTTGGGCGCGCTCTGCTTCCGTAGGGTGGGTGCTTGCACCCACCGTTGCCGTTTCGGGTTCGTTGGAGATGGCGCAGTCGATCGTCGTTTGTGGCGCTGGAGGTTGTTCGGCCAGCGGTGGGGCGACTTGCTCCTCGCTGGGCGTGGTGGGTGCGAGCACCCACCCTACGGTTGACGCTGAGTCATTGGGTTCTTGACGCGGAGCGTGGGAACGAGGTTGCGGCTGCGGCGCGGCGAAGGACCATTCGTCGGGGGTACCGAGGCCGTAGTTGTGGATCACGGGCGCCGACTTCACGCGTTCGCGGATGACGAGCGGCGTGTCGGCCATTTTCGGATCGCGTGGGCGGTCCCAGGGGCCGAGGCTCGGGAAGCAGCAGTCGAGCACGTGTTCGTAGGTTTTATCGAGGTGCTTGAAGAGTTCAGTGCGGGCTTCCTCCGGCGTGTTGGCGAGTGCGGTTTCCATCATGAGCCGCAACGCCTTCGTGACTTTGAGGCCGGAAGCGAGGTCGCCCCGTTTGCGGGCGTAGGTTTCGGGCTTGGTGCGCTCGAGCAGCCAGGCCGCGGCGCGCCAGTGGGTGCGCGCGGCCGATTCCATGAGCTTTAATGGGTCGGGCTTGGCGAGCTTCGCCATGCGCACTTCCTGGTCAAAATCTTCTTCTTCGCGGCGGTAGCGCTGGACCGTGCGGAGGGTGACCCCGACGCCTTGGGCGGCTTCGGCGAGCGAGTAGCTCTCTCTGACCAGTTGGCAGAATTTCACCTTCATTTCTTCGGTGAAGACGCGTTCGCGCTGGCGGATGTATTGACGCTGCATTGGAAGGTCCCCCTGTGTGAATGCGTTGTAGCCCCGGGCTTCGCCCGGGGGTGAATTGGTCGCGTTGGTTCGCGTCGTCCGGCGGTGCGCGACCCCCGGGCGGAGCCCGGGGCTAGAATGTGCACCTCGCGGACGCGAGTTCACGTTAGCAAAACTAGTGGCCCGGTTTCGACAACTAAATTTGGCCACCGCATATTTTTTTCGACGCGAGAGAAGGGCGCGACGCTGCTCGCCCCCGGTTTGAAGAACCGGGGGCTAAGGAACTGGATGCTTGGCCGATATTTGGGGATTGGCGCGGGGCGTCGAGAAAAGCGTTGCCACGCTGAGCGGGGGAACGCTTAGGAACTATGAAGGGCGACGCATTAGCAGCGCCGCTCCGGCGGGGGCGTTGCTCCGCGGCTACTCACGCGCTGCGTTAGCAGGGGCGATCGTGCGGCGAGAGGAGCGCGGCGAAGTGTTGTGCCACTTCGCTCAGAATACGCTCGGGGCAGGCGGCGTCGGTGACGGAGAGTTCTACGCGCGTGCCGTGCTCGTAAATTTGGAACGAGTGGAAGCTATAGTCGAAGTGAAGCCAGCAGATGCCGTCCTTGCAGGCGAACCACGTTTCTTCAGCGCCTTCGAGCCACGTGAGATGCTGACGGAGGCTTTGCCAGGGGCGGATGAGCGGCAACTCCGCGAACGTCCGCGGGACCGGTTCTAACAATTGGGCAACCATCGCACTCTCTCCGTTGGTGTCTTTAAGCCGTCTGCCGCGGTGCGATGAGTAGCCTGGCATCGCAGCCGCGGCGGACGACCATGTTTCCGTGGTAGCGTGAAGCGAACCACGTGCCAAAGCAGAAAACGTCTTGTTTTCTCGGGCCTTAGTGATTGTTGCGGCGGTATTGCCGCAAGGAAGTGATTGCGCGACGACCACGCGTCGCGCGGTGCGGGATGCCGAACAATCAGTTCAGCATTGAAGCAATATTCATGCTGGCGATGCGGCGACAAATGCTCGCGGAGCGCTTGACGAACGCGGCAAGCGTGCGTGAAGCATTCGGGGCGCCAGCGCGGAGCGAGAAAAAGTTACTTGGCCATCGTGGGGATGATGGGCGTTTGTTGCAGTGGTTGACCGTGGGGGGCGATCGGATCGGCGACGGGCGCCGAGAGGGAGCTCGTCATCGCTTCGTCGGTGATCAGCATCGATTTTGAATCGGGCATTTCCAGGCCGGAAATCACAGCGGCTGATTCGGGAGTTTGCTCGGAGTAGCTTCGAGCGGCGGAGCCGACGGTTGGTTGCGATGAGGAAGTTTCGGCAGCGGTTTTGACGGCGGCTGATTCGGGCTTTTGGCTCATGCCGCTGTGGCGATCGGGGCTGCAGCCGGTGAAAGCAACGCATGCGACGGCGAGGGACAGCAAAACAGCGAAGCGGCGAACGCGGCGCATGACCAGACTCCTAGGGTAGGTGGTTTGGCGTGCCAGAGTATCGCTCGGGCGGCGGCCGGAGCGACGGGCAAGGCGGGGTGTTGGGCGGGAGGCCGGAGCCTGCCGACAGCGTACCGGACGAGCTCGCAAAAAACTAGTCGATGCACGGGTGTGGTTGTCGGCAAGTGGGCTGCGCGCTTGCAGGCGCCTGCTGGGGAGAAGACTCTCGCAGAGGCGCGGAGGATTCGCTGAATGATGAGAGTTAGGTGAGCGGGATGAAACTCGATGATGCTGAGAGTGGCTTGTGGAGGTACACAGATTTCCTCGTGACTCTCTGCGTCTTTGCGCCTCTGCGAGAGATCCTTCTGTCTGAAACTATTGCGCGTCGCTCTGGCCGGTCGTTGACCGGCGGCTACTTTGCGGGGGACTCCGTGGCGGGCTTCTTCTTTGTGTCGAGGATCGATTCGGTGGGGCCCTTCGGCAACGGCTCGCCCTGCGTGATCTGCGGCTCCGCGCCGGATTGGAGTTGTTCGACCCAGCGTTTGAATTCGCCGGATTCGAAGTAGCGATAGAAATCGTCGCCCGGGCAGCTAGTGGACCCGGGGGCGGCGTCGCGGTGGGTGCGGATGTTGTCGAGTTTGATACCGTGCTGATCGGCGAGCCACGCGGTGAGGCGGACGGCCGACTCGAGTTGCGCGGGGCTGGGGCGCTGTTGGTTGAAGTCGCCCATCATCTCGACGCCGAGGTTGCCGGCGAGTTCGTACTTGGTGTTCGACTCGGGCTCGTAGGCAACGTCGCGGCCTTCGAAGATGCGGCCGTCGGGGCCGATGAGGAAGTGGTAGGCGAGGTCGGGCCAGTAGGTGTTGCGCGGCGGTTGTTCGATCTCGGGACGGCGCTTGCCCCACGCCTGCATGTTGCGGAGGAACTCCTCGGGCGTTTGGCTGTTCGTCCAGAGCACGCCGGCGTGGTGGATGGTGACGAACCGCGGCTTGTGCTTGCGGTTGTCGGGGATGGGATCGGGGGTGGACTTCCACTCTTCGCGGGTGACGATGTTCGCGGGGCGCGGGACCTCGGCGTGGGCGAAGGCTGGGGCGAGGGCGAGGAGGGTTAGGAGTAGGGTTCGCATGGCGGGATTATTGTTTAGGCGGGATTTGGTTGGCGGGTTCGAAGAATAGGACGCGGATTTTCGTACTAGCCCCGGGCTCCGCCCGGGGGTGGCATCACGCGCGACGATGACTACCGGAATGGAAACCGACCCCGGGCGGAGCCCGGGGCTAGGGTATGCGACGACCGGCGATCAATGTCAGTCCATCTCTTCCCACACCGTGTGGTACGTGTCGTGGGCTTGAAAATAGTCTAACAGCGCGGCGTAGAACGGGTTAGCGCCGAGGGTCGCACTGTCGCCGATCACGATCAGCTTGCGGCGAGCGCGGGTGAGCGCAACGTTCATGCGGCGGGTGTCGGCGAGGAAGCCGATTTCGCCTTGGCGGTTCGAGCGGACCAGCGTGATGACGACCGCTTCTTTCTCGCGGCCTTGGAAGCCGTCGACCGTGTCGATTTCGAGGTCGCGGTGCTCGGCGTGTTGGCGGAGCCAGCGGACCTGGGCGGCGTAGGGGGCGATCACCGCGATGTCGGCGGCGGGGAGGCCGGCGGCGATCAGGGCGTCGACCTTCTTGAGAACGAGGCGGCCTTCCTCAGGGTTGAGGCGGCTGAGGCCGTCTTCTTCCTGGCGTTCGTCGTAGTCGGCGCCGGCGGTGTCGATGTACTCGAGCGGCGTTTGCGTGAAGGGCGTGTCTTCGACGCCGACGAGTTCGTTGAGCGTGCGGGTGCGGACCGTTTCGTCGCCGACGAGCGTGCCGTCGTAAAACTGCTCCGATGAAAAATCCATGATGTGATCGTGCATGCGGTACTGCACGGTGAGTTGCCGCGTGATCAGCGGGCCGTAGAGTTCGACGAGCCGCTGCATCATGCTGCGGTCGTAGCCTTGCGCGGCGGCTGGTTTGGAGAGGACCGTCGGCGGGAGTTGGCAGTGGTCGCCGGCGAGCAGGACGCGGTTCGCGCGTTGCAGCGGAATCCAGCAGGCCGACTCGGTCGATTGGCAGGCCTCGTCGACGACGACCCAATCGAACGTGCGATCGCCGAGCAGGTCTTCGTCGATGGTGGTCGTCGCGCAGAGCACGTCGGCCGAGTCGAGGACGTCGGCGACGATGTCGCGTTCGAGGCGGCGAGCGTCGGCTTTGTGCTGCTTCGCTTCGCGGCGCCATTCTTGTTTGGCGGCGTAGGCGTTGCGCGAGCGGGAGTCGCTGTCGGCCTTTTTGAACAGGGCCTCGGCCGTGCGGTAGAGTTCTTTCACCCAGCGGGCGTGTTCGTGTGTTTCGACGAGCGCGTCGAGCGTGTGATCGCGGAGGCGTTCGGTGACGCGGGCCGGGTGGCCGAGGCGGACGACGCGGACGCCGGCGGCGAGGAGTCGTTCGAGCAGATTGTCGACCGCCGTGTTGCTGGGGGCGGTGGCGAGGATGCGGCTCCCCTCTTCGACGGCCTGGCGGATAAATTCGACGACGGAGGTCGTTTTACCCGTGCCGGGGGGACCGTGGATGATCGCGAGATCCTCGGCCGAGAGGGCGAAGCGGATCGCTTCTTGCTGCGACGCGTTGAGGTGCGCGGCGGGGGCGTCGGCGACGGGGTGTTCGTGCTCGGCGATCGGGGCATGGGGCTTGAACCGTGGCTGGCGATTGCGATGGTTTGTTTCGTCCATCGAGCCGAGGATGATTTGCCGCAATTCGCCGAGGCGGCCCTTCGCGCTGCTGACCGCCGCGAGCGCGGCCCGCTCGCGGTTGCGGGAGACTTCGTCGACGGCCATGTCGACGTCGAACCGCTCGCCGGTGATCCAGTTGTCGACGGCCACTTGGATCGAGCGGAAGTTGCGGGCGCTGACGACGCCGGGGTGGGGCTTCGCGTTGTCGTCGGGGAGCGGGGTGAGCAGCACCGGCGAGCCGACGCGGAGGCGGTTCCACGGCAGGTCGAGCGTGCGGTTGCGCTTCACCAGCGTGAAGAGGTGGCGGCCATTGAGGCCCGTTTGATGCTCTTCGATGACGAGGTCGAGGAGCGTTTCGCCGGTTCGCTCTGCCGTTTTGCGGGTGCGAAGCTGACGGCGCTCGGCCATGCGCTGGGCCTCGGCTTGGGCCTCGAGCTGCATCCAGCGGAAAAAGCGTTGGTAGTAGTCTTCGGACGGGATGGCTGTGAATTCCGGCAATGCTGAGGTAACGGTGCTGCCGGCGTCACTTGTCCTTGCGTTTGGCGCGAATCTCCGGCCAGGGGACGACGCCGCAGCGTTCGGCCCAGCGATTGTACTCTTCGGCGAGTTTGCGGGCGACCTCTGGGCGTTCGGCGGCGAGGTTGTAGTGCTCGCCGCGGTCGGTGGCGATGTCGTAAAGTTCCCAGCCGTTGGGGGAATCGGGGAGTTCCACCAGCTTCCAATTGCCTTGGCGGATGGCGCGGTTGCCTTCGTGCTCCCAGCAGATCGTGCGATCGGCGGGGGCCGATTCGCCGCGGAACATGTCGGCGATGTTGCGGCCTTCGAGTTGCTCGCGCTGGGCGGCGGTCGGTTGGGCGCCGGCGAGATCGAGGAACGTCGGGACGAGGTCCATGATGTGAGCGGGGCCGTCGACGATCTTGCCGTTGGCGTCGTCGGGAGTTGCCGCGGGCCAGCGAACGACGGCGGGGGTGCTGATGCCCCCTTCGTACATCGAGACCTTATGGCGGCGCCAGGGGGTGTTGCTCACCGTGGCCCAGGGGCGGCCGTAGCCCCAGAACGAATCGCGCGAGCCGAGCACGGCGTCGGGCTTGCCGCGGTGGGGGTCTTCGGCGGCGCCGCCGTTGTCGGAGAGAAAGATCACGAGCGTGTCGTCGGCGGCGCCCATCGCGTCGAGCTGCGCGAGGACGCGGCCGATGTTGCGATCCATCCGCGTGATCTGGGCGGCGTAGATTTCCATGCGGCGAGCCCACTCGTTGCGGACTTCTTCGGGCATGCGGTCCCACGCGCGGGCGTTGCCGCGATCCATCTGCGCCATCAAGTTGGTCTCGGGAATGAGACCGAGATTGATCATGTGGCGGCGGCGGCGCTGGCGAGACTTCTGCCAACCCTTGTCGTAGACGCCGTCATAGGCGGCAATTTCGTCGGCGTCGGCCTGCAGCGGCCAATGCGGGGCGTTGTACGGCAAGTACAGAAAGAAGGGCTGCTTCGTTTTGGCTTCTTTGAGGAACTCGATCGCGCGGTCGGTGAAGGCGTCGGTCGAGTAGAAGCCGTCGTGCGGCGGGACAAATTCCTTGTCGTCGAGCGCCATCGGAGCGCGGGGGCCGTCGCTTTCGCCGCCGTAGTAGTTCATGGCGCCGGGGATGAGGGCGAAGGAGCGATCGAAGCCGCGTTTGACCGGCCATTCTGCGGGGCGATCGCCGAGATGCCACTTGCCCGACATCATCGTGCGGTAGCCGGCGTCGCGGAGGAGTTCGGCGATCGTGGGCGTCGCTGTGCTGAGGTGGTCGTCGTACGAGGGACGATTCGCGGCGTCGCGAATCCACTTGGCGTAGCCGTCGATCATCGCGCCGACGCCGACCTGGGCGGGGTACCGCCCCGTTAAAATCGAAGCTCGCGAGGGGCAGCAGCGGCCGTTGTTGTAGAACTGGCGGAAGCGGACCCCCTGCTCTGCGAGGCGGTCGATGTTCGGCGTGGCGATTTCGGAGCCGTAGCAGCCGAGGTCGGAGTAGCCGAGGTCGTCGGCGAAGAAGACGACGATGTTGGGGCGCGGGGCCGCGTCGGCCGCCGACTTCTGGTCGGCGGCGGAGGAGGCGCGCGGGAGGAGCGCGAGGAGCAGCAACGCGATGATTCTGGTGGGAGTCATGTGCATGTTGATGCGTGCGGCGATGAGGAGCAAACGTTATTCGGCGTACGGAAAACGACCCGCGCGGGCGTCGGCGGGCATGAGGACCTTGTTGAGGTCTTCACCCTGTTCGGTGCGCCAGGCGTGGAGCTTCTTTCTCAACTCTGCTTTCTCGGCTGCGAACTTCGGATCCGCGGCGAGGTTGTGCAGTTCATGCGGGTCGACGCTTACGTCGTACAACTCTTCGGCGGGGCGGTGTTCGTAGCGATCGATCACCGCGGCGGCGGCCGATTCGTTGGGCGCCCGCTCGAGCCAATCTTTCCAATAGCGTTCGGTCGTCGGACCCTTGGTGATGTGGGTGACGTACTTGATGTGCGGGGCGAGGTTCTCGATGTACTTGAACTGCGGCGTGCGGATGCAACGCATGGGGGCCTGGTTCATTTCTTTGTCGCCGGTGTGGGCGGCGAAGACTTCGGGGCGGCGTTCGTGCGACTTGCCGTCGAGCACGTCGAGGAAGCTTTGGCCGTCGAGCATCGTCGGCGGCGCGGCGCCCGCGGCGGCGATGATCGTGGGGAGGACGTCGATCAGCGAGACCATCGCCGTAGTCGTCGCGTCAGGCTGCACGTGCCCCGGCCAGCGGACGAGCAGCGGCACCTTGATGCCGGCGTCGTAGAGATTCCACTTCGCGAAGGGGAACTGGGCGCCCTGGTCGGCAGTGAACATGAACAGGGCGTCGCCGTAGCCGTGCCGCTGCATCGAATCGAGCACCTGGCCGACTTCGGTGTCGAGCTGCGTTACGTCGGTGTAGTAGTCGACGCGGGTTTCGCGGAGCAAGGGGGTGTCGTGGAGCTCGGGAGGAATCTTGATGGCCGCGGGATCGTAGCCTTCGTTCTTCTTCCAGAGCGTGTGGGACGAGTGGGCGGTGACGATCAGGCAGAGGGGCTGCGCGCGGTCGTGCGTGGCGAGGAGTTCGTCGATCGCCGCGACGCCAAGGTCGGTCACGAGAACGTTGTTCACGCCCGGCGGCCGGACGTTCGAGTTCTTCAGGTACTCGAACGGGAACTGCGAACGTGGGCCGATGTGAGTTTTGCCGGCGATCACCGTGCGGTAGCCGAGGGCGTTCAGCAGCGCGGGGAGCGTTTCGACGCCGGGATTGATCGGGCTGTGATTGGCGTGGGCGCCGTTGCGAATCGGGTAGAGGCCCGTGTAGAGGGCGGATCGCGACGGCGTGCAGGTGGGCGAGGCGGCGAAGGCGTCGTCGAAGCGGAGCGATTGCCGCGCGAGTTGATCGAGCCGCGGCGTGCGGACGTCGTCGCCGCCGTAGGGGCCGATGTCGTGCCAACTGAGATCGTCGGCGACGAAGAGGATGACGTCGGGACGCTTCGGGGCGCTTGCCGCTTTGTCTGACGTTGCGTCAGCGGGCGCGGTGCTTGCGGGCGATGCTGGTGGCTTAGCTTCCGTCGAAACTCTCTCCGGCGAGTTGCGCCAGTTCTTCGGCGGCGTGAAGTCGGCCGGCTTCGGCGCCGTCGGCATCGCGTCGGCAGGCTCCGAACGGCGGAACGTCACCAGGTGGGCGCCGAGGCGGGCGGCGATATTCGCCTTCTGCTTGATGAGGTTGGTCGTCTCGTTGGGATCGCGGAAGACGTTGTAAAGTTCGACCTTGTGCTCGGGAGTGTGGTAGCCGCCGCGGCGAACGTCGGGGCCGACGATTTGTAGCTTCCAGCCGCGCGGACCGATGACGGCGAGCTGCTCGCGCTCCGGGCCGTTCTGGCCGTGGAAGAAAAAGAGGTTGCGCTTGGGCGGTTCGGTGACCGCGGCGTCGAGCAGCGGGGCGGAGAGATCGACGCCGTCGAGCGGCGGTTGCTCGTGCGTCAGCTGGGTCAACTCGGCCGGCGCGTCGATGAGCCCGAGCAAAGTAGGCAGCACGTCGATGTTCATGATCGGCGTCGTCACCTTGCGGCCGCCTTCGATGTGGCCGGGCCAGCGGACGGCGGCGGGGACGCGAACGCCCCCTTCGTAGACCGAGAGTTTGGCGCCATGGAGCGGGGCGTTGTTCTTGCGAATGCGGTCGATGCCGCCGTTGTCGCTGAAAAACCAGACGATCGTGTCGTCGGCGACGCCCGCTTGTTCAAGCTGCGCGAGGATGCGGCCGATGCCGTCGTCCATCGAGGCGATCAGCGCGGCGAGGCGTTGCTTCTCGCCCGGTTGGCCGTCATTCGGCTTGCCGTCGAGGTGGGCGAACTTTTTGAGGTACGACTCGGGCGCCTGCAGCGGTTCGTGCGGCGCCGTGAAGGGGACGTAGCAAAAGAACGGCTCCTCCCCTGCCCTGGCGTTGATGAACTCGCACGCGGCGTCGGCGATGAGGTCGGTGGTGTAGCCTTCGCGCGGCGTTGGTTCGTAGCCGACGTGCCAATCGATTTGGCCTTCGCGGTCGCGGGTCCAGTAGTCGGCGGCGCCGTTGTAGCAGCCGACGTAGTCGGTGAACCCTTGCGCGAGCGGGTGCCACTGCGGTTCGAGATGGCCGAGGTGCCACTTGCCGAAGGCGCCGCGATGGCGATAGCCGACGGCGGCGAGGGCTTCGGGGAGCGTGGTGAGTTCGGGCTTCACGCCGTACCGCTTCCAGGGGAAGACGACCGAACGGGCCATGCCGAGATGGAGTGCGTAGCGGCCGGTCATCAAACCAGCGCGGGTCGGCGAGCACATCGGGCTGACGTAGAAGCGGTCGAGTTCGACCCCTTCGTGCGCGATGCGGTCGAGGTGCGGCGTGGGGACGAAGCCGTTGTGGAAGCCGACCCCGTTCCAACCGAGATCGTCGGCGACGATGACGACGATGTTTGGTTTTTTGGGAGCGGGGGGCGTGGCTGGTTCGTCGGCGGCGCGCAGCGTGGCGGCGGGGAGCAGCGCGATGCTCGCGGCGAGGACGACGATAAGGCGGTGGAGGAGCACGGGGGACCGGAGGAGATGTGCTGGGACGAGTGGGATGGAAGCCTGTGCTTGGCGCTGGACTGGTCGCTTAAGCGACCAGTCCGAAGCGCGTTGGGGGTTCCTTTTAACTGGGGATGGCTTCGAAAAACTTGGTCTGCGTTTGCTTCGAGGCCTTCGCGCGGGGTTTTAGCGGTTCGACCGTCACGTCGCTGAACGCCGCTTCGGTATCGACGACGCGGAGGCCGACGCTGCCGCGGGCGAAGGCGTCGTCGTGGGCTTTGATCAGCTCCTTACCGTCGAGGTTGACGACAAGCTGATCGCCGCGGGCGACGACTTCGAGGCGATAGTCTTGGTCGACCTTCACGCCGGCCTTCGCTTCGGCGATCTGCCGCCAGTGGAGGCCGTCGGTGGCGCCGAGGATGACGCGGCCGCTGCGGGGGATGATGCCGGCGACGTAACCTTCTTGGGCGTCGAAGCCGACGGCCGGTTGCTGGACGCGGAATAAGATGCCCGCATCGCGGTCGCCGGAGACGATGCGAATCGTCGCGCTCGCGCGGAGGTTGCGCCACTCGCGATTGTTGAGCACGACCTTTTCGCCGCTGCGATAGGTGTTGACCGGCGCTTTCGGTTGCACGCCGAGGAAGAGTTTGCCGTCGTCGACGCGATACATCTGATGGTGGCCGAAGTAGCTCCAGCCGCGGAGCGAGCGGAACTTCGGCAGGCTGAAGGCGCCGCGATCGGGTTCGCTGGTCGGCGTGCCGCTGGGGACGTCGAGCAGTTGGCCGGCGTTCACCGGTTCGCCGAAATTGGGCCGGCCATCCTTGCCCCAGGTGAAGGGTTGCACGAAGACGGCGCGGCGCCAGCCGTCGTTGCGGTCGAGCTTCGCGTGGAAGACGATCCAGTCTTCTTTGCCGTCGGGCGATTTGACGAACGACGCGTGGCCGACGCCGAATGTTTGCTCGGTCCCCTTGAAGACCGGCTCGGGCACCTTCGTCCAATCCTTCGGGTTGAGCGGATCGCCCCCCTTCTTGAGTTCGAGCAGGCCGAGCTTGTAGGTCGGCTGCCATGAACTGCTGGCGGAGTAAATGATGAAGGTGCGGCCGTCGCGCTTGAGGATCTGCGGGCCTTCGTGGAGACCGCGCTGGTCGGCTTGCTCGTTGACGCGTTCCCACAGGTGGTCGGCGTTGTGGCAGAGTTGCACCCGCTGGCCGACTTCCCACGGCGACTTCATCGGGGCGATGTAGAGCCACTGTTCGTCGTTGTCGGCAGCCCAGCCGGACCAGATGAGGTACCGCTTGCCGTCTTGTTCGAGCACGGTGGCGTCGATCGCCCAGTTGTTGTTTTTCTTTTGCTCGGGATCGTCGCCGGTGTAGATCGGGCCGCGGATTTCGTACGGGCCGAGCGGATCGTCATCCTTCGATTCGAGGACGTAGCTGAGGTGATTCTTGTTGTCGCCGTCGTCGGCGGCGAAGTAGATGTACCAACGGTTGTCGAGGAAGTGGATTTCAGGCGCCCAGATCTCGCGCGAGTAAGGGCCGGTCTCGGGGGCGGTCCAGACGACTTGCTTCGGGCCGAGCTCGGTGAGGTCGTCCGAAATGTGGAGGGTGATCGCGTGGTTGCCTTCGGAGGCGCAGACGATGTACTTGCCATCATGCTGGATGGCCCACGGGTCGGCGCCTTCGAAGATCGGATTGGTGAACTGCCGCGGGGCGTCGGCGTTTTCTGTCTTCACCGGCACCGCGGTGCGGTACCACTGCAGCAAATCGCCGCGGAGGCTGCTGACGGCGTCGGCCTGTTGCTCGGCGACGTTGCGCTGTTCGTTTGGATCGGAGGCGAGGTCGTAGAGCTGCGGATCGCTGCCGTCGTATTCGGTGAGAAGCTTCCAGTTGCCGGAGCGGATGGCGAGATCGGGCAGATTGCCGCCGTCTTGGCCGGGACGATCGGGGGGACGAACCCAGTAAAGAGGTTTCGTGCGTTGCGATTTTTCGACGCCGAGGAGCGCGTCGCTGAGGACTTCACCGTCGAGCTCGACGTTCTCGGGCGCCTTGGCTTGCGCGATGTCGAGGAGCGAGGCGACGACGTCGACCGACGAGATGACGGTCAAGTCGTTCGTCGTGCCGACGGCTTTCTCGTCAACGAAGCCGGGGCCCCAGACGATGAAGGGCTCGCGGATGCCCCCTTCGTAAAGGTTGCCCTTGCTGCCGCGAAGGTCGCCGGCGGAACCGGCGCCAGGTTCGAAGCCGTTATCGCTGGCGACGATGATGATCGTGTTGTCGCGGAGTTTCGCGTCGTTGCGGATGAGGTCGAACAGCGGCTTCAGCTGGGCGTCCATGTGTTCGAGCACGCCAAGATAGAGCTCGCGCTTACTGCCGTCGCCGCGGAGATTCTTCGGGGGGTGGAGCGGCGTGTGGACGTCGTTCGGCCAGAGGTTCACATAGAACGGCTTGCCCTCGGCCTGGGCTTGCTTGATGAACTCGATCGCCGGTTCGACGAAGGCGGTGGTTTCTTCAGCGCGTTCGACCCAGCGGACGTCGCCTTGGCCGAGCTTTTCGCTGGCGAGGCCGAGGGGGAATTTGACGGAGGGCTTGCCGTCGTAGTTGTTGAGGAGCGGCACGATGCGGTCGCCCATGCCTTCAAACTGGGTGAGCGAAGCGTCGAAGCCGTAGTCGCTGATTGGCGGGGCGACGACGTCGCGGCCGCCGCCGAGGTGCCACTTGCCGAAGTGGCCGGTTGTGTAGCCGACCTCCTTCAACATGCGGGGAAGCGTGGGAGCGGCGGGATCGAGCCAGTCGCGCATGCCGCGGCGGGCGTTCTCCTGGCTGGCGGCGATGTAACTCATGATGCCCCACCGCGACGGATACTGGCCCGTCATGAACGCGGTGCGCGACGGCGAGCAGATCGGCGCGTTGACGTAGAACTGCGTGAACCGCAGGCCTTCGTCGCTGAGCTGGTCGATGTTCGGCGTGCGAGCGCGGCTGTCTTTGAAATACGGAAAGTCGGCGAAGCCGGCGTCGTCGATGAAGACGAACAGAATGTTCGGCCGCTCGACCGGCGCGGGCGTCGACGCCGTGGCGGCGCTAACGCTGCGGGAGTGGGCGAGGACCGAAAGAACGAGCGCGGCGCAGGCCGCAATCCACCGACCGAGGGGAGTCTTTGAAGGCACGGAAAACCTACTGTCGAGCTGTCTGAGGGAGGAGGCCGCCATGGCCGTTGCCTGATACAGACAGGATAACTGAGAAGCGCGGCGAGGACGACCGTTGCGGCGGTGCGGGGCGCTTGGGGGCGGGCATTTTCGGGGGATTTCTTTACGCACTTTAGCCCCGGGCTCTGCCCGGGGGTTGCGCACCATGCCGAGGGAACGTTGCCCGTACTTCACGCCGACCCCCGGGCGGAGCCCGGGGCTAAGGGAACGTGCACCGGCGATGTGCGCGCTACGCGAGCAAGTCGTTCACGACGTGGCCGTGGACGTCGGTCAAACGGAAGCGGCGGCCTTGGTGTTTGTAGACAAGTTGCGTGTGGTCGACGCCGAGGAGGTGGAGGATCGTCGCTTGCAGGTCGTGGACGTGGACGGCGCCGGGGGTGAAGGCGTCTTTCGTCGGCGTGAGCGGGGCGCCGTCGGCGTCGACGATGTTGTAGCCGTAGTCGTCGGTGGCGCCGTACGACATGCCGGGCCGCACGCCGCCGCCGGCCATCCACACGGTGAAGCAGCGGGGGTGATGGTCGCGGCCGTAGTCGGTCGCGGTGAGGGCGCCTTGCGAGTAACTCGTGCGGCCGAACTCGCCGCCCCAAATGACGAGCGTGTCGTCGAGCATGCCGCGCTGCTTGAGATCTTTTACGAGCGCCGCGGAGGCCTGATCAGTTTCGCGACACTGCGAGCGGATGCCGGCGGGGAGGCCGCCGTGATGATCCCAGCCCTGGTGGTAGAGCTGAATGAAGCGGACGCCCCGCTCGGCCAGGCGGCGGGCGAGGAGGCAATTCGCGGCAAACGTGCCGGGAGTGCGACTGTCGGCGCCGTACATCTCGAACGTCGCGTCGGTTTCTTGCGAGAGGTCGGTCGCATCGGGGACGCTCGTTTGCATGCGGTACGCCATTTCGTACTGCGTGATCCGCGATTCAATCTCGGGGTCGAGTTCCTGCTCGAACTGCAGCCGGTTGAGGTCGCTGAGCTTGTCGAGCATCGCGCGGCGGCCGGAGCGGCAGACGCCGTCGGGGTTGCTGAGGTAAAGGACCGGTTCGGCGCCGGGGCGGAACTGGACGCCTTGGAACTTCGAGTCGAGGAAGCCGGAACCCCAGAGGCGGGCGTAGAGGGGTTGGTCGCCCTGGTTCGCGGTGACGAGGACGATGAACGAGGGAAGGTCGTCGTTCATCGAGCCGAGGCCGTACGAAAGCCAGGCGCCCAGCGAGGGGCGGCCGGCGATTTGCGACCCGGTTTGGAAAAAGGTGATCGCGGGATCGTGATTGATCGCCTCGGTCCACATCGACTTGACGAAGCAGAGGTCGTCGACGATCTCGCGGTGATGCGGCAGCAAGTCGCTGAGCCAGGCGCCTGATTGGCCATGCTGAGCGAACTTGAACTGCGAACCGGCGAGCGGCAGCGACGATTGCTGAGCACTCATGCCGGTGAGCCGCTGGCCGCCGCGAACTTCGGGGGGGAGTTGCTCGCCGTTCTTTTGGTTGAGGAGCGGTTTGTAGTCGAAGAGGTCGTGCTGCGCGGGGCCGCCCGACTGGAAGAGGTAGATTACGCGTTTTACTTTTGCAGGGAGCGGGGCGGCGGCAGTTTGCGCGGGTGAATCGGCGAAGCCTTGTTGTGCCAGGAGCGAAGCGAGCGCAGCGCCGCCGAGGCCGGCGGACGTGGCGCCGAAGAAATGGCGGCGGGTGAGCGCCTCGAGTTGCATGGGTGGCATAGGCATTCGTTGCTTTGAGTGGGCAGTAGGCGGTGGGCAGTAGGCAGTTCAATGTCCGACCTCTGGCCTTACCTCTCATAAATCGTTGCATCGAGATTGAGGATCGCTTGGCACGTGACCGTGAGCGCGGCGAGTTCCGCGGGGGGCGTCGCGGCGTCGGGTTTTGTTTCGCCGAGCGCAGTAAGTTGCGCGGCGGAGTCGCCGTTGGCGTCGGCGTTGAAGCTGGCGAGTTGTTCTTGGTAGAGATCCGTCAGGAGCGCGAGCTCAGCGGCAGTGGGCGGACGGCCGGCCAGTCGCATGAACGCGGCGGCGATGCGGTCACGCGGGCCGGCGTGTTGCTTGGCGACTGCCGAGGCGAGCGCTCGGGCGGCTTCGACGAACTGGACGTCGTTCAGCAACACTAGTGCCTGCAGTGGCGTATTCGTGCGGCCGCGGCTGATCGTGCAGACCTCGCGCGACGTCGCATCGAAGACGAGCATGTTCGGCAGCGGGGCCGTTCGCTTCCAGACCGAGTAGAGCGAGCGGCGGCGGAGGCCTTCGCCCGTCGATTGCGTATACGCGGGCGACATGCCGTTCGATTCGCGCCACAAGTCGCCGCCGGGTTGGTAAGGGTAGACCGGCGGGCCGCCTGGTTTGTCGACGAGCAGTTCGCCCGCGGCGAGCGCGAGGTCGCGGATCTGTTCAGCCGAGAGACGGCGGCTGGGGCCTCGCGCGAGCAGCAGGTTGTCTGGATCGCGCTCGCGCAACTCGGGCGTCGTCCGCGAATCTTGCTGATAGGCGGCCGAGCTGACGATCTGGCGGCAGAGGCGTTTCACGTCCCAACCGTGGGCGACGAAATCGCGGGCGAGCCAGTCGAGCAGCTCGGGGTGCGTTGGCGCGGTTCCCTGTCTGCCGAAGTTGTCGGGCGTCGTCGAGAGGCCGTGGCCAAAGAAGTTTGCCCAGAGGCGATTGACGAAGACCCGCGCGGTGAGCGGATGGTCGGGCGCCGTGAGCCAACGGGCGAGGCCGAGACGATTGCGCGGCGCGTCGGCCGGAAACGGCGGCAGCATTTCGGCGAAGACGTCGCGGGTGACGCGGGTCTCGTCGGTTTTGGGGGCGTCGTAGGCGCCGCGCGGCAGAATGTAGGCGGGACGCGGCTCGGGGAGTTCGTCCATCACGCTGACTTCGTGGATCGCTTCTTGCACGGCGACATACTCGCGGCGAGCCTCGCGAAGTTTCTCGGCGGCGGCGCGGGCGGGGGCGTCGTGGGCGGAGAAGTAGTAGTCGCGCTGGTCGGCTTCGTCTTTAGCTAAGTCGTCGCTTGCGGCAGTTGCCGACGAGGTATCGTCCTCAGTTGCGTCATCGTGCAGCAGCGCGATTTCGTACGGCGTCAACGCGCGAGCGTAGATTCGCAGTTCGTCGAATTCGCCATCCTTGAAACCGCGGTCGCGGAAGCGTTCGCCGAGGGTGAACGCGCCGCTGCCGTAGGTGGAGACGGCGACGCTCTTCTGAATTCGGTCGCGAAGGATAGTCGTTTGCAGTTCGCGGCCGTTGAGGTAGAGCCGCAGGCCGGCGGCGCGGCTCGAACCATCGTACGTGACGGTGACATGTTCCCAGTCGGCGGCGGCGACCGGTTCGGCGGCGCGGACGCCGATTGCGTTGCCGGGCCACACGCGGTAGAGACGGGCTTCGAGAATGCCGTCGGCCAGCATCAAATCAAAACCGTTGTAACCGACGTCGGTGCCGAAGGTTCGCTGGGCGACGACGACGGGCAGTGGATTGCGGGCCACGTCGCGGAGCCAGAGGTTGAGCGTGAAGGGATCGGGGCGATCGATTTTTAGGAGGTCGGGGAACGTGACGCCGTGGTCGCCGTCGCAGCGGATGGCTTGGCCGGCGCGGCCGGGGACTTGGGGGAGGCCGTTGGCGTTCTTAGCAGCGTTGTCACCGTCGAAAGTGAAGTGGGCAACGAGGTCGGGTATGGTTCCTCTCCCTTGAAGGGAGAGGTCAGGTGAGGGATTTGTTGCGCTGTTTGTTGCGCTGCCTCCAACGGGACTTGCGGCGTCGGGAATCCCTCCCCTTGCCCCTCCCTTCGAGGGAGGGGGATTAGTAGCACGCCAAGCGGCGAATCGGTCGCTGCCTCCTGTCTTAACATCAACAAAATGCTGCTCAGCATTCTTGACCGCAGCGATCGCCTTCGCCAACTCTCGCTCCTGCTCCGCCGTCGGCAGCAGCAACGTCGGCGATGGCACCTTCGACGAGTGGTCGTACATCCCGTTCTCGTCGATCGAATTGAAGAACGCCGAGATGGAGTAGTAGTCGCGGGCGAGGATGGGGTCGTACTTGTGGTCGTGGCAGCGGGAGCACTCAAGCGTGAGGCCGAGCATCGCGGAGCCGAAGGTGTGGACGCGGTCGGCGGCGTTTTCGACGAGCCATTCCTCGGCAATCGAACCCCCTTCGTTCGTCATACGATGCATGCGGTTGAACGCCGTGGCGAGAATTTGATCGCGCGTCGGATTCTCGAGCAGATCGCCGGCGAGTTGCCAGGTGAGAAACTGGTCGTACGGTAGGTTGTCGTTGAAGGCCCGCACGACCCAGTCGCGGTAGGGCCATTGCGTGTTGAGTTGATCGGACTGATAGCCGAACGAATCGGCGTAACGGGCGGCGTCGAGCCAGGCGACGGCTTGGTGTTCGCCGAAGGCGGGGCTGGCGAGGAGGCGTTCGACGGCGGCGTCGAGCGCGGCGTCAAGACCGCCGGCAGCGACGGCGGCTTCGAACGCCGAGACGTCGGCAGGCTTCGGCGGCAGGCCGGTGAGGTCGAGCGACAACCGTCGGAGCAGGCGGAGTGGATTAGCGCGCTCGGCGGGGGCAAGTTGTTCGGCTTCGAGCCGCGCGAGCACGAAGCGGTCGATTTCGTTGCGCGGCCAATCGGCGCCCGCCACTTCGGGAAGCGGAACCTTCGCCGGCAGCGGGCGGAAGGCCCAGTGCTCCGTGTACTCGGCGCCGGCGGCGATCCAGTCGCGAAGCAGCTGCTTCTCCGCGGCGGTGAGGGCGAGATTCGATTCGAACGGCGGCATGCGGAGCGATTCGTCGTCGCTCGTGATGCGGGCGATCAGTTCGCTGCCGTCGGGATCGCCTGCGACGACGACCGACTCGATGGCGCCGGCGCGGGTGTCGAGCCGCAACTCGGCTTCACGCCATTCGCCGTCGGGGCCGTGGCAGAAGAAACATTTGTCGGAGAGGATCGGGCGGATGTCGCGATCAAAGTCGGGCGTCGCGCCGGATGCTGCACCGCCGGTTAGTAACACGGCGACCGCGATCAGGCAAGTTCGGAGCAAACGCCGACATCGCGGCATGCAATGAGAGCTGCTCGACGTTGAACCGTGAGTGGGCATCGGCGCCTGCGAGAGAGGAGTGGCGGTACCCTCTTATTCTCCGCCGAAAGCGAGGGAGGATGCAAGTTCGTTGCGACGTATTCCCTATGCAGAATAGGACGTTCGCGCTCGGTGGGCATTGCAATTTCGGAACCTGCCGCTGCAGAACTCACACGGCGAGCTATTCGTAGCGGAGCGCTTCGATTGGATCGAGCCGCGAGGCCTTCCACGCGGGGTAGAAGCCAAACGCGACGCCGATGGTGGCAGAGACGAGGAAGGCGCCGATGATCGCAGGGAGCGAGGCCTCGACGGGCCAGCGCATCGCGAGCCAGACGGCGTACGACGCCGTGCGGCCAAGGAGGATGCCGATGGCGCCGCCGAAGACGCACAGGACGATCGCTTCGATGAGGAACTGGCGGAGGATGTGGTGCGAGCGGGCGCCGACCGCCATGCGGAGGCCGATTTCGCGGGTCCGCTCGGTGACCGAGACGAGCATGATGTTCATGATGCCGACGCCGCCAACGACGAGCGAGATGAGGGCGACGATCATCAGCAGGCCCCCCATCATCTCGGACATCGATCCCATCGCTTTGACCATTTCGCTCATGTCGCGCAGGTTGAAGTCGTCGGTGCCGCCGGGGCGGATGCGATGGCGTTGACGGAGGATGCTGGTGATTTCGTCCATTGCCGTGGGAATCTCCGCGGCGGTGCGGGCCTTCACCGAAATTTGGTCGATGTTGGTGAAGCGGACGGGCTGCGGCGTGTTGGCGAGCTGCGTGGCCGATTGGACCGGATAGAGTTCGGTTGAGCCGGGGTAGAGTTCGTTGAGCGAGTTGACTTCGGTGGAAGAGGACGAAGTCGCGGCGGTTTCGGCAGCGGCGGAGTTGTCGGCAACGCGGTATTTGATGGTCGTCCAGGGGGCGAGGATCGTGTCGTCCTGATCCATGCCCATCATGTTCGAACCCTTACGGCCGAGGACGCCGACGATACGGAGCGAGACGTTCTTCACGCGGATGTCTTCGCCGATCGGCGACTGACCATCGAAGAGCTCCTTCACCAGCGTCGTGCCGATGACGCAGACCTTGTTCGCGTTGCGGACGTCGCGATCGGAGAACATTTCTCCTTCTTGCATTTGCTCCCAATCGCGGATTTGGAGGTAGTTCGGCGTTGTGCCGTAGACGCTCATCGGGATCCAGTTACGGTTGCCATATACGACTTGGCCCTGAATCTGCACGACGGGCGCGGCGGCGGCGATTGCCGTCGCGTCGCGGCCAATCTCTTCGGCGTCGCCGGGGGTGAGCGTGAGGAGCGTGCCGGAGCCGAAGCTGATGCCGCCACTGGCGGCGGCGCCGGAGCGGACCATGATGTTGTTGGCGCCCATCGTCGACATCGTGGCCATGAGCGACGTGCGCGAGCCTTGGCTAATTTCGACCATCGCGATGACGGCGCCGACGCCGATGATGACGCCGAGCGCCGTGAGCGCGGAGCGCATTTTATTGCGTCGGAGAGCGGTGAACGCGGTCCGCAGCGGGCCGGGGACGAGCGAGGTTAGGCCGAGATGAATCTTCGAGACGGCGGGAGCGGCGGCTGCGGGTTTTGGGGCTACCGCGGCGGCGACTGTTTTGGGTCGCACCGCCACGGCCGTGCCGCCGGCGGATGCTTGGATGAGTTCGCTCTCGGGTTCTTCGATGGCGGCGATGGCCGCGGCTGGTTGTAACCGTTCCGCTGCGGGAACGCCGGCGTCGATTCGTTCACGCGCGGGGCGTTGCTGTTTCGTGACGTCGATTGTGCGGCCGCCGTGATCGTCTTCGACAATGAGGCCGTCGACGACGCGGATGACGCGATCGGCGTACGCGGCGACTTTGGGGTCGTGCGTGACGAGCATCACCGTGAGGCCGGCGGCGTTGAGCTGCTGGAACATCTCCAGGATCTCGACGCTCGTTTGCGAATCGAGATTGCCAGTCGGTTCGTCGGCGAGTAGCAAGGCGGGTTGATTGATCAGCGAGCGGGCGATCGCGACACGCTGTTGCTGGCCGCCCGACATTTGGCTGGGGATGTGGTCGAGCCGGCTGCCGAGGCCGACGCGTTCGAGGAGCGAGTGAGAGCGTTCGAGGGCTTCGCGAATCGGGGGCGCCGTCGTCGAATAGTCGAGCGGCATTAGCACGTTGTTCACCGCCGTGGTGCGCGGCAGCAAATTGAAACTTTGGAAGACGAAGCCAAGTTTCGCGGTGCGGACGAGCGCGCGGTCGTTCGCGGAGAGCGAGCTGATTTCCTGTCCGTCGAGCCAGTACTTGCCCGAGGTGGGACGATCGAGGCAGCCGAGCACGTTCATCAGCGTGCTTTTGCCGGAGCCAGAGGCGCCCATCAGCGCGACGAGCTCGCCGCGTTCGACGGTAAACGAAATCCCCTTGAGCACGGGGACGTCGATTTCGCCGAGGTGGTAGGTCTTCGTGATGTTTTCGAGCCGCAGGAGCGACATGCAAAATCTCCGGCTCGGCGTTAGCTGCGCGGTCTGGAACGAGGCATCTTCGGAGCGAACGGGTTGTTCACTTGCTCGGCGGCGCCGGCTTGCTGTTCGCCGAGGACGACTTCCATGCCGGGTTTCAGTTCGTCGCTGATGACTTCGGTGCGCGAGCGATCGCTCGCGCCGATGGCGACTTCAATCGGCGCGATCCCCTGCCCTTGCCGGATCCAGACCGTTTCGCGATTGTCGGCTTTCGCTGACTTGGGCGCTTGAGCCGACGCGGCGGCGTCAGCGGGAAAGTTCGCGACCAATTCGGGACGCGGCGTGTAGCGGAGTGCGGCGTTCGGAACGGTGAGCACGCCTTCGCGGCGGTTTACCTCGAACGTGACGTTGGCGGTGAGGTATGGGAGCAGCTTCAGATCGGAGTTGTCGGTGGTGATGACGACCGTGTAGACGACGACGTTTTGCGTCATCTTCGCGTTGAGCCGGACCTGCGTCACTTCGCCGCGGAAGACTTCGTCAGGCAAGGCGTCCACGGTGAAGCTGACGGGGGTCCCTTCTTTCAGGCCGCCGATGTCGGCTTCGTTGACCGACGCCCACACTTGCATGCGGCGAAGGTCCTGCGCGATGAGAAACAAGCTGGGGGCGTTGAAGCTGGCGACGACCGTTTGCCCGATGTTGACGCGGCGGTCGAGGATGGTGCCGTCGACCGGCGACTTGATCACCGTGTAGCCGAGGTTCGTCTCGGCAAGTTCCAGTGCGGAGGCTTGTTGGGCGATCGCCGCCTCGCCGACGTCAATGTTCGCCTTGGCGACTTCGTAGTTCGATTTGGCGAGCACGAAGTCGGCGTCGGAGATGCCGCGGATCTGAATTCCTTCGTCCTTGCCGGTCGCCGAAATGCTTTTTACCGACAGATTGCGCAGCCGCTGGGCCCGCTGCCATTCGGCGTCGGTCTGGACGAGCCGCGCCTTCAACTGCACGAGGTCTGCGATCGCGCGAGCGTGGGCGGCCTTCGCTTGGTTGCGTTGAGCGCGGTAGACCGCGTCGTCGATGACGGCGAGGATCGTCCCTTCCTTCACCTCGGAGCGGTAGTCGACTGGCTTGCCAGCGAACTTTGGGTCGGTTTCGCCGCGAGGATCGAGGCCGAAATGTTTGATACGTCCCACGACCTGCGCGCCGACGTCGATCACTTCCTCGGGTTCGAGCGTGCCGGTTGCCTCGACCGTCAGTACGAGATCGCCTTGCTCGACGGCGCCGGTGCGGAAGGCAATGGGCACGCCGGCCGACTGGTAGTTGCCGTAGAGCTTGACGCCGACGGCGGTGAGCACCAGCAGGAGCGTGATGGAGAAGATGGTTTTCATGGGTGATTCCAATCGCTTCGATTTCGATCGCGGCGAATCTGGTGGTCGGCAGGAGCTACGTCGAGTCGCTTATTCGGCGATCGTGGCGCAAGCTTGCTGAAACAGCCGGAGGCCGGCGAGCAACTGCTTGCGAGCGGGAACGTCGAGCGTCGTGAAGGCGGCGGCGAGGCGTTCGTGCCGGACCTTTTCGCGGGTTTGCAACGCTCGGCGGCCGCGCGGGGTAAGGACTAAACACCGGACGCGCCGATCGGGCTCGCTCGCTTGCCGAGCGACCATGCCGGCCGCTTCGAGGCGGTCGGCGATTTGCGTCATCGCGCTGAGCGAAACGCCGAGTTTGCGGCTGAGCTGCGACATGGAGAGCGGGCCGGCGTAGAGCGTCGTGCAGACGTGCAGTTGTCGCAGCGGCAGGTCGCTGGTGCGATCCTCGACATAGAGCAGGTCGCGGACGACCGACATCAGGAGGGCGTCGGCCTCGCTGACCTCGGGGGAACTGGCGGCGCCGCGAGGCTTGGCGGCGGGGACGCGTCGGGCCGGCAAGCGCGGAGCGACGACAGTGGAGTGTTTCATGCCCCTATATTATTCATGGGCATGAACTATTGCCAGACGAGGGCGATGCTGGCAGACCCCGATTGCGGGCAAACGCGGCCTATTCGACCGTCGGCGGCAATGGCAGCGGCGCGTCGGTTGCAGGGGCGGCGCCGTCGACCGCGGCTTCAGCCTCTGCGTTGGCGTCCGCTTCGACTTCGGCGACATCCTCGTCGGCGGCAGCCGGGCCGGCGTCGGCAGCGGGCGGCAGCGGTTCGGGCGAGAGGATGCCTTGCTTATCCGGAACCGGGGCGAGGCGAATCTGCCAGCCGCCGCCAAGGGCGCGGTAGACGTCGACCAGGCTGAGGGCGATCTGGCCGCGCGATTGGGCCCAGAGGTCGAGCTGCTGAATGAGCGTCTTTTGGATGACGGCGTAGCGATTGAAATCGACGAGGCCCGCTTCGTACTGGGCGATCACCACGTCCAGTGCGAGCGTCGAGTCTTGCACGCTGAACTGCAAATTGCTCGCGCGACCTTGCGAGTTGAGGAACGACACGATTCCGTTTTCAACTTCCAAGTCGGCGCCGAGCACCGTGTTCTGGTACGCCGCGACGAGGGCCTGGAACTGCGCCTCCTGGAAGCGGACGTTGTTGCGGATACGGCCGTAGTTGAGGATGTTCCACTGAAACACCGGGCCGACGCTGCTGTTGAGCGACGAGCTTTTGAACAGGTCGGAGAGATTCGCGGCTTGCCAGCCGAGCGTGCCGGTGAGCGACAGGGCCGGGTAGAAGTCGGCGGCGGCGATGCCGATGAGTTCGGCCTGGGCGGCGGCGGTCCGTTCAGCACGCCGCACGTCGGGGCGACGACGGAGCAAGTCGGCCGGGATGCCGACGACGAGGTAGTCGGGCGTAACGGGGATGTTCGTGTCGGGGTTGCGATCAAGCAGACGCGAGAGGTCTTCGACCGGCATGCCCATTAGCACGCAGAGGTTGTTTTGCGCTTGGCGCTGCTGGGTTTGGAGTTCAAAAATTTGCGCGCGGCTTTGGCGAAGATCGCTGCTCGCTTGGGCGCGATCGAGATCGTTGATGGCGCCTTCTTGCAGTTTCCGGGTGATGAACGTGAGGACGTCTTCTTGCACCCGGACGACGCGGCTGAGCAGGCGGATCCGTTCTTGCGAGGTGCGGTAGTTGACGTAATTCGTCGCGACGTCGCCGAGTAGCGTCACGAGCACCGCGTCGTAATCTTCGATCGTCGCATCGAGCGTTGCCTCGGCGGAAAGCACCGCGCGGCGGAAGCGGCCCCAGAAGTCGAGTTCCCAGGCGAGGCTGAAGCCGGAACTCCATTGGTCGAAGAAGTTGTCGTTGACGCCAAAGCGGCGGTAGCCCCCTTCGGCCGCTTGGAATTGCGGAAACATGTTGCCGACGGCGAAGCCGAACTGGGCTCGCGCGGCGAGAATGCGGAAGCCGGCCTCGCGGAGCGTGAGGTTCTGGTTGTTCGCGTTCTGGATGAGCTCGTTGAGCGTCGGATCGTTGAAGATGGTCCACCAACCGGCGAGATCGTCCTGCTCGCTGCGGACGCGGCGGTCGTCGGCGTCGATCCACTGCGGTGCAATCGCGGCGGCGGGGCGGGCGTAGTTCGGGCCGACTTTGAAGCCGTTTTGGATGTACTCGCGCGGGCGAGTGCAGCCGACGCCGAGCGAAAGGAGCAGCGCGACGACGGTGGCGTGGCGGACTGGGAGCATCGTCGGGCTGACCTGTGGCGGGCGAAATTCCGGCGGAGCGCGGAGTCGTCGAAGCGGGGACGCGGAAGCGTCGAAGCCACGGCGACTCGTTGCGTAACGGAATATTCGTCACGACTGCTACAGGGGCGCCAGTGCGGGCGGTACGGCCGGCAAAGTCGCTGCAATCGACACGGCGGGTGCTAGCGTTGCGAGGGGCGCGGAGAAGTGCTAACGGTGAGGTCCTCTCCCCTTGAGGGGGAGGGTTAGGGCGGGGTGATTGGAGCGGGTACCAGCGTTCTTCCCCCCTCCCCAGCCCGGTGCTGCGCACGGACTACCGCCTGCGCTCGATCGTCGCTGGCGATCGTGCTCGTTGCTCCCTCAAGGGGGAGGGAGCCAGAAGACCAGAAGAGTAGAAGGCCCGCTAAGAAGTTGGAGTTGCGACTGAGGTCTCGATGCGGCGCAGCGAGTTGACTGCAACAGGGGCGATTGCCGTCGATGCCGCGACGCCGAGGGCTTGGCCGAAGTTAGCGACGGGATCGCAGGCGGCGAACCATTCTTGGAAGACTTGCAGCGAGCCGGCCTTAAGCGCGTCGATGCGTTCGGGCTCGGTCGCTTTGAGGAGCGCCTGCTTGAGGGCGCCGAGATTCTCCGTCGGGAACAGCTCGCCATTGATATCGCTACGGACGAGTTCCGGCGCGGCACCGACTACGTCGGAGGCAACGATCGCGAGGCCGGCGGCGGCGGCTTCGACGACGACGACGCCCCACGGTTCGTGACCGCTGGGGAGCAGCATCAAGTCGCTGCAGGCGTAGAGCGCCGCGAGGTCTTGCATGTCGTTGACGAAGCCGGTCCAGATGATGCGCGCACGGAGGCGGTCGGGAACCAGTTGCTCGACCTCGGCGCGGAGCGGGCCGTCGCCGACCATAATCATGTCCCAATCGGGGCGGAGGGCGGCAACCGCCAGGAACGCGCGGACGGCGAGGTCGGGGCGTTTGGCGTTCATCATCCGCGCGGAGAAAATAATGCGGCGGCGTTCGGCGGGCAGATTGAACCGCTCTCGTACCGCTGCAATTCGTTCAGCGGATGGGTGTTGGAATAGCGGCACATCGGGGATGAACGGCCACATGTGCGACGGCTTCGACTCGCCGCCGTAGCGGTGCAGCAGCGCGAGGCCATGTTCGCCGCACGGCATCAGGCCGGTCGACCAATTGACCGCGCGGCTATAAACGGCGCGTTTCAGCAGGCGCTTGAGCGGGCGGTGGTTATCGCTGCAGATGTTGAAGTCGCCGGTGAGGAAGCACTCGACGTTGTTCCGCTTGCACCAGCGGATGATTCGTAGACGGCCCATGTCGCCGCAGCCTTGGATCAGCACCGTGTCGATGCGGTGTTCCTTGAGCCAGCGGATGATGCGGCCCCCTTTGCGCCATTCGCGGAACGAGAACCGCATCATCGGTTGCTCGTTGGTCGGTTCGCCGCGGCCGAACTCGACGGCGCGGATCGATTCGGGAGGCATCAGGCCGCCCCAACGGCGGTAGGCGTTGCTGTGGGTGGTGACGGTCCAGAGCTCGACCTGCGGGTAGGCGGCGACGATCTTTTCGTGGAGTTGGACTCGGTACGGCGGGAGCGAGTTGGCGATCACCGCGACGCGACGTTCGACGGTTTGCTTCGGGGCGGCGGCGAGGGCGAGCTTGCGAATCCGCTGCTGATCGGCGGGATCGCTCGACGCCTTCTTTTGCATGCGGGTCCCTTCGTCGAACCCGTACTGCTTGAGCGAATACCGGCGGACGCCTTCTTCGTCGACGTCGACGCGGAGCCGCTGCCACGGGTGCCAGCCCCACGGTTCTTCTTTAATGCGGTACTCCAGGACGCGGATCGCTTCGGCGATGGCGTTGAACGCCGTCTCGTCGCTACCGTCGGCGCACTTCACATGGTTGTAGAAGAGGCCTTCGCGGGCGTTGCCGTTGAGTTCTTTGTCGCAGATCAGCAGCACGTCGGACTTGGTGCCGGCGGCGAGTTTGGCCCAACCGCTGGGGACGCGGAACGTGCCGTCGAAAAAGGGGACGTCGACGAAGTCGCCCGCGGCGCCGCCGTCGGCGGTGACGGCCACGACGCCGCGTTGCCGCAGCAGGCGGTAAAGCTGAATGATCGCTTCGATGTCGTCGATGTAAAAGACGTTGGCGCCGGCGCGACGGTCGGCTTCCATCGCCTTTTTGAGGGCGAGCTGGACGATCGGCGACGTGGCGCTTTCGACGCAGCGCGAGGTGCGGTAGCGGAGCTGGACGAGATTCTCTCCGGGGAAGAACTTGGCGAGGCCGGCGGCGAACGTTTGGAAGAAATTGAAGTGGAAGCCGACGATCACGAGGCCGCGTTCGCGCTCGGCGCCGGGGAGTGCGGCGGCGCTTTCGGGGCTGCATTGCCACTGCATGTCGGCGTCGCGGCCGTCGCCGGCGTGAAGGCTGAAGACGCGGACGCGGGCGAAGCATTCATGCTTCAGCAGCAAGTGGCGGCGGAGGATTTGCGAGACGGAAACATTGACGCTGAAGAAGGGATGCATCCGCGCGATCGCTTCGCGGGCCGAACGCTGGGCGCCGACGAAGGTGAGTAGCCAGTGGATGTTGGCGGCGCAGCGAACCCAAAGCATGCCCCAGCGCGGCCCGAGCGCGCGGAGCATCACGTGATGCGGGACGTAGAGCATCCAGAGCGCGGCGCTGAGGCCGACCGTTTGCAGCGCTTCGCGAGTGGCGGCGGCGCTCTTCCGCCAGCGAGCGACGAAGCCCCCCTCGCTAGGCGCAGTAGCGGCGACGCCTTCGCTCAGCGTCGGGTGTGTTTCTACGTTCGCGTTCACTGCAATGGCCTTCGCGCTTGAGTCGTCGTCTGCGGATTCTTGGTCGTTGTTCATGCGCGGGGCGGCTAGCCCTTACGCTTGCGGTTCGAGAACGCGGTTCAGTTCGTCGGCCAACTCGCCGAACGTCATGTTCGCCATCGCGGGGCCGAGCTGCGAGGCGTCGATCTTCGGGCCAAGCTCGTCTTCGAGGTAGAACAAGAAGTTGATGACGTCGATGCTCTCCTGGAAGAGGTCGACGGCCTTCGTGTTCGCGAATTCTTCGATCGTCCCCGGGGCTTCCGCGGCGGTGAAGTTCGCTTTCATCGTTGCCAGGATGGCGTCTCGATCCACGGGGACTCCTAGCGCACGCGGCGCACTCTGCCGTAAATGACGTTGAAACCGGCGCCCATGGTGAGCAAGTTGACGGCAGAGCCAACTTCCGCGGCGGCGGCTAGTTCTTTCAACACGAACAGGATGCTGACGCTGCTCATGTTGGAGTTTTCACGATAGTGGGCGACCGAGGGCTGGATGGAATCCTTCGGCATTTTGAGTTCCCGCGACAGCCGCATCAACAACGCGATGCCGGCGGGATGGATCGCCCAGCGAGGTTCGTCGCGCCAGCCCGATTCGGCCTGCAGCAGCGCCTCGGCGACGGTTTGCTTGACGTCTTTTTCAAACGTCGCGTGATCGCGAAGGCGGAAGCCGAAGTAGTCGCCGTAGCCCCAGCGGATGAGGTCGAGGCCGGTGTCGGCGAACTGCTGGTATTGGAACTCTTCGAGCGAAAGCGCGGTGCTACCGACTTCGACGTTGTCGGAAACCCACAGCGCCGCGGCGCCGTCGCCGAACGTGCAGTTGCCTTGCCAGGTGTCGAGGTCCGTGGTGTGGACGTTGATGAGCGTCGTCGGCAGCTCGACTGCGGCGATCAAAATGTGGCGGAACTCGGGGCCGAGCGAGCGGGCCAGGTTGAGTGCCTTCGAGCTGCCGGTACAGCCGACGTTGGCGAGGTCGACCATCATGCTGTCGCGGCGAACCGTCGGGCCGAGGCGTTCGGTCAAGCGGTAGCTGAGGCCTGGCATGACGTTGCCGGTGGAGGTGGTGGTGATCAGGGCGTCGAACTGGACGCCGGCGGCCACGGCGGCGGGGCGAATTTGCGCGGCAAGCTGCTCGAGCGCCGCATCGGCGCCTCGTTCGTAGGCTTCGGCGTGGGAGCGGAAGTCGCTGAGGGCGAGCGGATCGGCGACGACGCTGCGGCGGCTGCGCTCGCCGACGAGTTGGAACTTTACAAACGCCCGCACCTCTTCCTGCGACTCGGCGGGAAGCGCGTCGATCGCGCGGTTGTAGGCCTGGGCGACGCGTTCGTTCGTCCAGACTTCGCCAACCGGGGCGGTGAAGATTTCGTTGATAAATCGCATGGTCGTCTCGGCCGCGCGGGGCGCGGAACGGGTGCAGGGCAGCCGTTAGTGGAGGAAGTACTCAGCAGCCATTTGCCCCGATTCGTCTTCTTGCACTTGAATCGGAGCCGGGCGGTGGTTCTTGTCGCGAACCATGAGCGCTGTCGCAAAATCTTCGCTCACGACGTCCATGTGGTGGCGGAGGTATTCGGAGACCTCGCCGTCGTTCAGTTTTCCTTGGGCCATTCGCATGGTGCAGTACCAGATGCGGTCATTCTCGGCGAACAGTTTTTTTACCTGGTCGATATTGTGGAGCATGATGGCGCCGCTGCGGCGATCGCGGGGCGACTCGGTGCTGTCGCCGATCGTGGCTTGGATGATCAAGCGGCTTTGTAGCCAGTAATCGACGGTGCGCGTTTCTTCGCCCTGCTTCACCTTGTCGAACACGAAGTTGAAATTCGTCGTGTGCGGAAAGATGGAAATGACGACGTCGCCTTCTTGGAGATGGTCGTGCAGATACTTCGTCGGCTCGTCCCAGTCGGGGATGCGGAGCTGTTTGACGTCGAAGGCGGCGCTGGCGTAGCGGGTCATTTCCGCGGTGCGGACGGTCCAGCCGCTGCAGAGCGCGACGGCGATCGCGACCGAGAGGAACGCGACGGCCTGGGCGTACCAGCGGTAGGCCTCGGGGAGCTTGGTCGAGCGAAGGTACTTCAGCAGCGCCTCGGCGCCGGCGACGACCACGGCGGCGGCGATCAGCATCAGGATGCCGATGAGGTGGCAGGCATAGCGATTCGTGCGAACGGGGAGGAACGCCGACATCATTTCGGCGTTGACCACGAGGCAAAAGAGCGAGAATCGCAGCGGGGCTCGCCAGCGGTGGTTGATCGTGAGAATGAACCCGATCGCGAGCGCGATCATCGGTAGGAATGCGTCGCGGGTCCAGGCGGAGTTGATCAGGAAGTAATCGTGTTGAAAGAACGGATAGCGCCACATCGCTTTGATGGTGAGCGAGCTGATCCCTTCGCCATACCAAAGCCGCTGCGTCTGCTGCATGATGCGGTGGGCGTTTTGCGCGATCACCGAGGTGACGAGCACCGTCGACGCGATGTAAAGATGCGGCGACGCGAGCAGCGGGTAGAGGTGACGGCGGCGATGGAAGAAGACGGCGAGCGCCAGGCCGAAGCCGAACATGCCGGTTCCTTCCCAGCTGAAATACATCGCGATGAAGCTGATGGTGGCGGCCCACATCATCGGCACGTTCGGTTTGCCTGTGCCGCGGATTGCTTCGTAGGTGCAGTACATCGTCAGCAAGCTGAAGAACTGCACTTGCGACAGGTAACGACCGAAGTCGGCGAAGCCAATCATGTGGGGCGAGAGCGCGAACAGCACCGCCGCGACGGCGCCGACGTACCCGTCGAACCACTTCCAGCCCATGTAGCCGATGATCAGCAGCGTGAGCATCGACCAAATGACGGCCGGCACGCGGATCACGAGCAGCGGATCGTCGAAAACAAGTTCGGCGATGGCGTTGAAGAAGTAGCAGAGCTCGTTCGTCGCGGCATAACCGAAAGGAATGTCGGGATGGACCTGACCGCCGGGGAAGCCTTGCGTGAAGACGGTTTCGGTGAAGGCGTAGACGGTGACTTCGTCGTGGTGGATCGGTTCGGCGGTGAGATCGCGGAGGCGGAGCCAGAGGGCGAGGACGCCGAACGCGGTCCAGCCGATGATCGAGGCAGTCCACATCGCTCGCGAGCTGAACGTGCGGCGGAGCGCCGGGCGATCGGCAAGCGATTTGACGGAAATAAGGGCGAGCAGCAGCAACCACTGCGCGGCGACACCGATCCAGATTGAGTAGAGCCACACGGGTCGATAAACGTCGTGCCCGGCCCAGCGAAAATCCCAGGTCATCAGCGCGCCGCTGCAAGCGGCAAGGGAACCGACAAGCAGCGGGAGGAACGGCAGCGCAACGGGAAGCGGTTCCGCAGCGGCGATGTATTTTTTCATTGCGGCGAACACGCCCAAGCTGCCGAGGGCGCCGAGGAGGCCGCTGCCAAGAATCCAGGCGGCGTGGATGGCGCCGCGCTCGATCCAAAAGGCACGGGTGGGGTCGAGGATGCCGAGTTCGCGGACCAGCGACCGGGGCGGGATGCCTTGGTAGCCGATCTCGGGTTTGCATTGCTGCCACTCGGCGGCGGCGAAGTCTGGTTCGAGCCAATCGCTGGGGTAGCCGGCAGCGCTGCTCCAACTGTCGTCGGTGGCGAGGTAGGTGCGCTGCAGGTCGGCGGTTGTTGTCTCAAGATCGGCGAGCAGGCGAGGCTTCTCGCCGGGAGTTTCGGCCATCACCGAGATGACGTTGCGGCCGCGACGCAGCAGCGGGCTGACGTCGAATGTAAGTTCGCGGGCATGCTTCGATTGTTCGGTGCCGAGGCCGAGCTGATCGCGCGACAGGAGATTGCCGTTGAGCGCGATCCGCTGCGAGCCGTTGGTGAGGATGCGGAGCCAGCCGTCGCGGGGCGTGCCGGTAACGTCGAACTCGGCGGCGAACGCGGCGGCGCCTTCGGTGGAACTGGCGGGCGAAATCCACTTCGCTTCGCGCGGGTGGGTGATCGAGCGATGGGGGAAGTCGACCTGGCAGCGCCACTCAGCGCGTTCGCCGGCAGTTGGTTCGATCCAATGCTTATCTTCGAACTCAGTCTCGAACCAATAGGGGCCGTTGCGTTCGTAGATGCCGGCGGCTTTCCAGTCGTGGAAGTCGCCGAGGTCGCGGACGACGCCGTCGGCGAAACGGCATTCGCCTTCGATCGAAACGCTCGGCGGCCGATCGAGCACGAGCTGCGCGACGTGGATCGCGATGCTGTTCTCCCCCGCGTGCATTAGCGGGGTGACGTCCATCACGATGCCGGTGTTGCGACCGAAGCCGACTGGCTTCGAGTAGCCGGCGCGGCGACCGTTGACCCAAACCTCGATCACGTCATGGCCGATGAGCTTGATCCAAGCTTGCTCGGGTGCCTCGGTAAGCCGCCAGGTACGGCGGAGGTAGAGGTGCTTTTTGGGTTCGTCGTCGGTCTGTAGCGTAAGCGGTTGGACGTCGCCGGAGACCATATACTCCGGCGTGGGCGACGGGTTGAACGTACGGAAGCCGAAGTCGCCGACGGCGATCGCGAATCCAACCAACAGGAGTACCGCAAGGGGGCGCGAGCTCATCATTACATGCCGAGGCGGCCCTCTTGAGCATGTAGGTTGACGTACTTCGGCAAGTGGAAGATATCCATCGCCATGCTGTAGAGACGGCGGGCGCTGGTGAAGTCGCCGCTTTCGAAATAGGCGTCGCCGAGGGCGCAAGCGAAGTCGCTGCCGACGAAGCAGTCGCCGACGTCGCGGAGCTCTTCGAGGTAGCGAGTTTCGATTTCTGGAGCGCGTTCCGGAGCGGAGCCAAGCACCGTCACGGCGTACGCGACCCAGTAGCTCGGCTTCCAGGGGGCAATTTCGGCGGCTTCGCGCCACGCTTTTTCGGCGGCGCCGCGCTTGCCGTGGGCGCTGAAGCCGGTGGCGGTGTGGCCCATGATTTCCGCGAGCAGCGCGCGGGGAGCGGCGGCGCTATCGGCGTCGACGAAGGGGGCGAGCTCGTTGCGGGCGCGATCGACGTCGGCAGATTCCAGATACTCCGAGGAGACGAAGTAGGCGGCGTAAGGGCTGTGAACGAGCTGGCGATAGTCGAGCCGGCCGCGAGATTCCCAGTAACGCTTGGTGAAGCCAAGGGGGGGCATCGACTGGCGGGCGAGTTCGAGCGCGTCGGCGGCGGCGACAAAGTCGTTTCGCTCTTCAAGCAGTTCCGCCTGGGTCCAGTGATATTCGGCAACCCACCGCGGCCAAGTGGCGGCGAATGCGAACAAAGCGCCTACGCCGACCCAAACGCCAGCGTAGGCGAAACGACGCTGCCAGTTGGTGCGGTTGGTCGCAACAGCGCCCATGATGGCGGCGCCGATGAGCCAGGGACCGTACATCCAGTAGTTGAGCGGCACGAGCAGCGGGTGCGTCGGTGCGAGCAGATCGATCTTGCCGGTTTGCCCGCCGAAGGCCTGCATGCGATCGGGAGCGCGGACGGTCATCAGGTCGGTGTGCTCCATCCGGTAGACGGTGCGAAGCATGCTGCGGCCGCGGATTTCGCTTTCGAAGAACTCGTAGAGGCCGGGGTGGTTCCAGAGCGTCACGGCGAGGGCCGGGATGCTCACGGCGATCAGTAGCCCGAACAGATGCGGCATCCAGCGCGGGCGAATGAATGCCACCGGAATCGCGACGAGCACGATGGCGAGCATCGGAATCGCGATGCTGTCGACGCGCCACTCACGCGGGGCCTTGGCGACGTATTCAGGCAGGAATCGCGAACTGGCCGAGTTGTTCCACGGGATGTGGGGGCCGCGGAAGTCGCGACTGACCGACGACCGCAGCCAAGGGCCGGTGATCAGAATCAAGCAAGTGACAAGCACCGTAAACGTCAGACCGCGATTCGACAGCGCAGCGCCAGCGCACCAGCTAAACAGCCGGGCGTACAGGCTCCAACAGGCGATGAAGAATCGTTTGACGTAGTTCATGCGGCGAGACGGGGGGGCAGCGACGACTTAGAAACCGGACATACTGGCTTGGGCGACGTTGCCTTCGCCGCGGCGGGTCCAACCGCGCCAATCGGCGTTCACGAGGTCGTCTTCTTGCAGCGAGTCGTGCCCGTAAATGACGACCTCGTCGCCGATTTCGAGGCCTTCGAGGATTTCGACTTCGCCCGTGCCGATCGTTTCGCCGGTGCGGACTTCGCGAATCTTGGCCTTGTCTCCTTCGAGGATGAAGACCATCGCCTTCTTTTGCTTCTTGATGAGGGCGACGGCGGGGATCGACGTGGCGCCCGGCTTCACCGACTTCACGCGGGCGAAGCCCGAGATGCCGGCCTTGATGCGATTGCCGGGGTTGGGGATCTCAAGCATGATCGGCAGCACGCGAGTCTTCGTGGAGACGATCGGCGCGATGCGGATCACCTTCGCTTCAAAGGTTTCTTGCGAGAAGGCGTCGAGTTCAACTTCCGCGGTTTGGCCGACTTGGAGCGAATCGAGGCGTTCCATCGGGAAGTCCATCTGGACGTAAATGGGGTCGAGATCGTGAACGACGGCGACTATGGTGCCGTCGCCGACGCGCATCTGCGGGACGACGTTGACTTCTTGGATCACGCCGTCGATCGGGGTGATCATCTTGCAAAGCTCGAGGTCGCGCTTCGACATGGCGAGTTCGAGCTGAGCCGTTTCGTAACCGACTTCGGCTTCGGCGACTTCGAGCTCGGTGATCGCCTGACGCTTGTTGAGGCCCTTGTAGGCTTCAAGCGTTTTGGTCGTTTGGCGGACGGCGGCTTCGCGTTGCCGGACGGTGTGCTCGAACAGCCCGGGGAGGAACGTCACGAGGACGTCGCCCTTCTTCACCTCGCCGCCTGCTTCGCAATTGACGTCGAGGACTTCGCGGTCGATCACCGACGAGGAGCGGAGCGGGATGGTCACGGTCGCCGATTGGGCCGGGAACGTCACGGCGGTGCCGCCGATCGTTTCATCGAAGTCGCGGGCCGCCACTTTGATGGTGCGGACGGGGATCGGCTTGCCGCGGTGACGGGCGGCGTCGGGATCCCAATCGGCCATCGCGTCGCGGGCACGCAACTGCCACAGGCCGATGAGAACGACGGCGCAGCCGAGCAACAGCAATCCACTGGTCCAACGGATGAATGTCTTCATGAGGGAGATACTCCAGAATCCTTTACTCCCGCGTCCGGGAGGGTCTAAATGTCGGTGTCTTTCGAATGTGCTCGATCGAGATTTTTATTCGTTTGTCTGTCGTTGTACGAAGCGTTAATTCGGAATCGCGTCGGCTGTCTCGGCGACTGCTACAACGGCGGCAGGTTCGAGGCTGGCGACGATGGCTGGTTTGCGGAGCGAGCGCCAGATGCGCTGCAGATCGGACCAGGGAACGATGCCGCTGAAGAGCGCCACGATCGCGTAGACGACGCCGCCGGCAACGCCGGCGATGATCACGCTTAGCAGCGAGGCATCGTGATTAGCGTAGGGCCACATGATGAGCGTCATCGCGATGGCAGCGGGGGCTGGACGGAGGAAGTCGAGCCAGTTGGGCGATTTGACGCCGAGGCGGTGGAGGGCCAGCGCTCCGCCGATGCCGAGGGCGATCTCGCCGAGGATGTTGCCAATGCACGCGCCGTAGAGGCCCCATAGCGGAATGAGCGCCGCTTCGAGACCTAGCTTCACGGCGAGCGTCCAGCAGATGAGCCGCCAGTAGGCCTTTTCGCTGTCGAGCGCGGTGAGGACGAAACGGAGCTGGGCGTTGATGAAGATCAGGCCGGTAGACCAGATGAGAATCTGGAGCGGGCGGGCCGCATCGATGAAGTCTTCGCCAGCGGTCGCGAGGATGATCGGCTGGGCGGCCATGCTCAGGCCGATGCTGATCGGCAGCGAGGCGGTCCACAGAATCTTCGTCGTTTTCACGAACAGGCGATTCACGGCGGCGAGGTCGACCTGGGCCGCGCGGCTGAGCATCGGGAACGTCACCGAGACGATGATCTTCGGCAGCAGCTGCAACGGCTGCAGAGGCCGGGCGGCGATGCTGAACATGCCGACGATCGCCTGCGGCTTGTACGCGGCGAGGAGCAGCGTGTCCATTTGCATGAGGAACTGCCGAATAACGTCGCCGGCGCCGAGCGGGATCGATTCAGTCCACCAACGTTTGATGATTTCACGGTTCAAGCGGAAGCCGGCGCAGTCCCATTTGGTGAGCAGCGTCCACCAGATGATGATCGCGGCGATGACGTTGCTCGCGGCGTAGGCGATGAAGGCGGCGAGCGCGCCGCCGGTCGACGGGTGGACCCACAGCCAGACGAACACGCAAAAACTGCACGTCTGCACGACGCGGGCGAAGTTTTCGTATTCGAAGCGTTCGAGCCCGCGAAGGGCGCTGGCGGCGAAGTCGAGAGCATGCCGCGACCACATCGCTGAGGCAGCGACGATCACTACCGCGAACGACACGCGGTCGGTGAAGAACGACATCCAGGGGACGGCGACTAGCATGAACAACGTCGTCGAGACGCAGCAAACGACGCAGAGGACGCCGAGCGACTCGGGGATGATCGTCTTCAGCCGCTGTGGATTGCGGGCGACGTGGCGAGTGAGGACCGTGGTCGTGCCCGCGTCGGCGATCCAGTGAATCACCGCGGAGATCGAGAAGATCGTGAAGAACGTGCCAATGGGCTGGGCGCCCAACCGTTGCGCCATGACGAACAGCGCAAGCATGTTCGAGGGAACGATGAGGATCGTTCCCACGGCGTTGAACGCGCTGTTGCGCACGATGCGGCCGAGGCCCGATTCGTGCGCAGGCGCGACGGTCGGTGAATCAGACGCGATTGGTGGAACGGAACGGCTCACGTGGCACTCTCAGCGAAGAAACTAAACGTCGAACAGCGGCGAATCAATCAATCGATGTAACCGAGCGCCCGAAGGCGTTCGTTGATCACGACTTTGTCATCATCCGTGTACGAGGCATCGTCCTCTTCCGAGGCGGCGACGACGCCGGCAGCCTCTCCGACTGCCATGGGGGTCGCCGCGGCGCCTTCGAATATTTCGATCAGCGCCCGGCCATCCATGTCCGCCGGCGTCGGTACCCCAAGGAGGTGCAAGATTGTTGGCGCCACGTCGATGATGCGGGCGCCGTCGACAGTCTTTTCCGCAATCACTTGCGGTCCTTCGGCCAAGAAAATTCCATTGTCGCGATGGCTTCCCGATTTGCCGGTGAAGAACGCGGAGTTTTCCTGGCGATGCGGGTCGAGCTCCTCGATCCAAGCGAGGGACTTGCTCTTGGAGCTGACGCGGAAGGCGTAGGTGTAGTTTTGGTGCGTCGCCCATTTGACAACGATGTCGGGCGCTTCGTCGAGGCAGGCGCCGGAGTAGACTTCCTCGCGGCGGTAGGCCTTCTCGACCATCGGTTCGCCGGTCTGCGGATGCCGCCACGCTTCGAGCTTTGCGATCAGCTCGGTGCGGAGGGCTTCGTACTCGGCGCCGGGCTCGACGGTGCCTTGCGGCTGGCGCCCCTTCAGGTTGATGCGGAGCGCCGGGTAGTAAGGGTTCTCTTCGAAGAAGGCCTTGGTTTGGCTCCAGTCGATGATGCCGTAGCGGACCTTGGCTTCGATGCCTCCGAGCTGGGCGCGGGCGAAGCGTGAGAGGAACTTTTGGATCGAGTTCGGCAGCACGGCGACGGCGCGGAGCTTGAGCGCGTCGAGCCGTCGCGACATCCAGCGGGCGAATCCGCCGCGGAAGCCGAGTTGTCCCTGTTCGCGAAGCCAGCAGTTCGGGTAGACGACCGCGTTGCTGACGCCGCCGAAGCCGTGGTCCGACATCATCATCAGCGTCGCGTCGTACGGCAGCAGTTCTTTGAGCTCGCCGAGTTGACGATCGAGTTCTTGGTAGACCCGCAAGATGCTGTCTCGCATCGAGGCGGGTTCGGCCGTGTATTGCGGCGAGCGGGGATCGCAGTACTTCCAGAAGTGGTGGGCCGAGCCGTCGGACTCGCCGAACAGGATCATCGCGCAATCCCATTCGTAGTTCTGCATGAGGTACTTCGCCGTCGCGGCTTTGCGACCGATGACGTCGATGATCTTTTGAACGGCGGCTTCCGCCCTACCCTGGTTGATTTCCTGGATTGGGAACGAACCGATCGGGTGGCCGCCGAGTTCGCGGTCGAGTTCGTCGTACATGCTGCGGGGATACATGCCGCGGGCGTCGAGCTTCGAGCTACTCCCGCCGAGGCCGGCGGCGTCGAAGCCGCTGAGCATGACGCCGTTGACCGGTTCCGGCGGGAAGGTGCACGGCAGGGAGATCGAGATGACGCGCTTGCCGGCGTCGCTCAGCAGCTTCCAGAACGAAGGCGCCCGGCGATTGCCGCCGTTGACGAATTCGAGGTCGTACGTGCCGGGGCTTTGGCGGGTGAAGTCGTAGATGCCGTGCTTCGCGGGGTTCTTGCCGGTCATGAAGCTCGACCAAGCGGGGAACGTCATCGGCGGCAGCGTCGAAGCGAGTTCGCCATGGGCGCCGTTGCGATAGACTTCCGCGATGTTCGGCAGCTTGCCTTCAGCGATCCACGGTTCGACCAAATCGAACGTGGCGCCATCCCAGCCGACGATGAAAACACGACTCATATCTGAAATTCCTCTCGGGCCGCCGAGTGCGATGGCTATTGGATGTATCCCAAGGCTTGGAGACGACGCGCGATCATCTCCGATTCGTCTTTCGAGAACCCGCGCGGGGCGTTGTCGACTTCGCTGACGGCGCCATCTTCGGTCGATTCGTAGCGAATCGGGTTGGCGGCGAGGAAGTCGGGATCAATCGCCTCGACCAGGACCTTGCCATCCATGTCGTCGGGAATCGGCAGACCCATTAAATACAGGACCGTCGGGGTCACGTCGACGATTTTCGCGTCGGAGAACGAAAATTCGGGCGAGATCGGCCCGCCGCTGATCATGAAGACGCCGTCGAGACGGTGCGATGCGGCGAACTCGACGCCCCCTTCGAGCGGCGTGGTTGAACGCTCGACGTTCGGCAAGCCGGTGGCGGCGGGCATGCTCTGGTCGAGCAAGAACCCATCGGTCCACCATGCGGGTAGCAGGTCGGGCGCCTTGCTGGAGTGCGGGCCGTGGTAGAGTTCGCTGGGGCGTGCCAAATGCGTGATCACCGGCTCGCCGGTTTGCGGATCGACCAGCGAAAGCATGATCTGCTCGATGCGATCGCGGAGTTCCGCGACTTCTGCTTCGTCCAAATCTTGCAGGCGATTGAGCCAAATGGCGGGGCTGGAGCGGTACGCTTCGTTGACGTAGGCGCTCGTTTCAGCCCAGTTGATTTGCGTTTCATCGAGCGTTTCGAACCACGTTCGCAGCCGCGGCAGCATGCCGGCGATGCGGCGCTTCGCGTCGGAGGAAAGCGTCGAGCGGATCATCCGGTCGAGCCAAGATGCGAGCGCTTGCTTGAGCTTACCGGGGGCTGAGCTCTCGACGAATTTCAGCAGCCCGGCTTCAGCCAGGATTTGATTGACGCGAACGCGGACGTTCGACATCGGGCCGAAGCCGTGGTCCGACATGATGACGACGATCGTGTCGTCGTCGCACTCGTCGAGCAGGATGCCGAGTTGTTCGTCGCAGTGGACGTAGGTGTCGAGGATCGCGGTGCTGAACTTCTCGGCGCCGGCTGGATCGTGCTTGTCGTGCGACGCATCCATGAAGTGCCAGAAGTGGTGCTGCACCTGATCGGTCGAACCAAAGACGATCATGCGGAAATCGCAGGGGCGTTGCTCTGAGAGCAACTGGAACGCCGTGGTGCGATCGCGTTCGCAGGCGAAGATGTCGTCGAGTTGGGCGCGACGGCGTTCGTCGGTCCGCATGTTGCCCAGATGCTGCTGATCGATGCGGTACTTGATGCCCGCCATCTTCAGCTCCGAGCGAACCTCGACCGGATACATGAACGCACTGAGGTCGTGCGGCGTGTCGAGGCCCGAGATCAAGAAGCCGTTGACCGGTTCCGGCGGGAAGGTCATCGGGACGTTGACGATGCCGACGCGGCGACCGTGGCGGCTAAGGCAGCCCCACAACGTCTCACCGTCGCGGTAGGAGGCGTTCGTGAATTTGAAGCCGTGGTTTTCGTCGGGTTCGATGAAGTCGAACAGGCCGTGCTTGCCGGGGTTCTTGCCCGTCATAAAGCTCGACCAGGCGCATGGCGTGATCGGCGGAACGGTCGACTCGAGCGGGCTCTTAGCGCCGCTGCGCATGATGCGGGCGAGGTTCGGGAGTTTCCCTTCCTCGATCCACGGCAGCATCAGGTCGAACGTCGCGCCGTCGAGGCCGACGATCAGCACTTTATAATTAGGCGAGTGCATCTAGATTCATCTCCTTCGCTTCACCATCGAACGCCGCGAGTTCGTCAAGTTGTTCCATTTCCGTCACGATTCGAGCGGGACGCGCCGCGATCTCGTCCCAGCGGCGCGTCGTCTGCAGCAACTTCGTGTAGACGTTGCAGAGTTGTTCCGCCGCGGCGCGGCGATCGTGACGCGCGCGAACGAATTGGTGGCCGCCGTCGGCGATGCGGTTGCGGAGTACGTCGTCCTTCAGGACTTGCACTAGCGCATCTCCCAGTGATTTGGGAGTATCTTCCGACGCCAGCCAGATGTGCTCGCCGTGCGACAGCCGGCTGCACGAGCTGGCGTACATGACGCACGGCCGCTTGGCCGCGAGGTAGTTCAGTAGCTTGATGGGGAACCCTGGCGCCTTGGGCCGCGGGACGACGGCGAGATCGCACATCGACAGCAGCTTGAGGCCGTCGTCGAGCGAACGAGGGACCATCATCATGACGTTGTCTTCGATGCCGAGGGCCCGGGCATGCTCGCGGAGCACCGTTTCACTTTCGGCATTGGGGACGTTGGTGAGCAGGAGCAGCTTCGCCCGCGGGAGGCGGGGCAGCACGTGGACCATCGCTTCCAGCAGCAAATCGAGCCGTTGGAACTGGTCGATCACGCCGGAGTAGAGAATCACCGGCTCGTCGGTGAGATTGAAGGCTTGGCGGAGCGCCTGACGGTTGCCGACCGGCATCGCGTCGAAGTTGACGCCGAAGTTGAGGACCGCTTCGGTACGCTTTTCCAGGCCGCGGGCGTAGAGGAATTCTTGCAGATTGACGCTGTGGGGAATGCAGCAGTCGCCGATGCGGGGAACGGTGCGATCGAGCAACCACGCGAGGCCGTTCGCCAGCCGTTTCGAGCGGAAAAAGTTGTAGCTGGCCAGTTCGTCGCCCATCGCGTTGTGAGCGCTATAGACGATCGGTTTGCGAACGAACGGATGGCAACAGGCGGCCACGAGCGCGGCTTCATAGCCGTGGGCGTGGATTAGGTCGACTTTGTGACGCCGCAGGACTTGCAGCGTCTTGAGCACCATCTGGAAATCGTACAGCGGCCGGTATTTCGTCGGCCCGACGGTGACCGTACGTTCGCCGGTCCAATCGGGAATGCGGTGGAGGTGCACGTTGCGCAGCGGCAACTCTTCGCCGATGTGGTAAGTGACGACGTGGACTTCGTGTCCCCGCTCGGCGGTCGCTTCGACGAGTTCGCGAATCGAGCCTGGCGTCCCGTGATTGGCGGGAAAGGGGCACGCGGCGAGCACGCAGACTTTCAGCGGCGGCTCGGCGACGACGTCGCTGTTCGAGCGATCGACGGCTTGGTGCGACCGAGCAATTTTTTTCCGGCGACGCAACGTGTTGATCATGACTCGCGCTCCATATTGGTTGCGGAGGATGAAGGCGTCGATCGACGATCGACGCCCGCGATGCGTGAGGCGTGAAGAAGCAGCGACGTCTGAGTCGGCGCAGAGTGGCGACGCTCAGAACGAGTGGGACGTGAAGCCCAAGCACGAACGCCTGCGGAAGGCTCGTAAATCCGCTGCGCAGAATCTAAATAAGACTCGACGCATGGAAATACCTGCTCCGAGGCGTAGACGCGGACGACCCGAAGGGGGCGCTGTCCGCTTCTGTGGTGACGCAACGAGGTCACGGCACTACCTTCCGCAAATGGGATCGGCGTGAGCAAAACGATGTAGAAATGGACTGGAACCGCGGAGCGGCGCGGCGACTACTGACGAACGAGTAAGCCGACTGATCGCTGGAGATCGTTCGGCGGGTTAGGTTAGGGACGTGAGCTTGAAGCCGGTAATCGCGCGTCAGTGCGCAGACGTTAGAACGGCGTAACGCTCACATGCGGGGGGATGGTGGTGCCTCTTCCCAACCAAGCAGGGGCTCATTGAACAACATTGCAGAGTCAATAGCAATAGTTCGCTTGCGAAGAAAGCAAACGTTGCGCCAGAAAGTTCAGATTGGGCGTTTGCACTACACCTGCTGGACGCGCAACGACCAATTCAGTTAGCGCTTGTTCATCACCCCAATAGGGATCCAGGTCGCGAGTGTCTCGCTGGGCGGCGAATCTGCTCACCGAGCGAGCATTAACTGCCGCGAGAGTGCGCGATCGATCGCTTGCAAAACACTTGCACCAAGCTCACGAGCGAGTACAACAGCGAGAAAGATTTCTTCGCTCCCTGAAAGCCACGACTAGGCATATCACTTGCGGGCGGCATTGCGGCCACGCGAGATGCGGATGAAGCGCGGGGGCGGCGCTAATCACTATATCTTTAGTGGTTTATGGCATTGCGACGTAAGTTCGAGTGCCGATTTGTGATCCGATCGATTTCACGCTGAGATAATTATGTCGACAGCCACCGCCGAGTTTCTGACCATCGTTTCAGGTCTGCCCCGTTCCGGAACCTCGATGATGATGCGCATGCTGGAGCATGGCGGACTCGAGGTAATGACCGACGAGATCCGCACCGCGGACGACGACAATCCGAACGGATACTACGAATTCGAAGCCGTCAAAAAAACGTCAGAAGACGCCTCTTGGCTGGAGGGCGCGAACGGCAAAGCGGTCAAAATGGTGTACCGCCTGCTGTACGATCTGCCGGCCGACCGGAGCTACCGCGTGTTGTTCATGCGGCGGGAACTTGACGAGATCTTGGCGTCGCAGCAGGTGATGCTCAACCGCCACAGCGCAGGCGACGCGGTTTCGCCGGAGATGATGGCGAAGCTGTTTCGCTCGGAGATCGAGCGGTTTTACGACTGGGCCGCTAAGCAGCAACATCTTGAACTGATCGACGTGAACTACAACCAGATGCTCGCGAATCCCGCGGCTGAAATCGGCCGGGTGAACGAGTTTTTGGGCGGAGTCTTGGACGCTGCGGCAATGCAAGGCGTGGTCGATGCGTCGCTCTATCGCAATCGCAAGGAGTAAAAGAAAACGGCGGACCGCGCGAGCAGCCCGCCGTTTCGAAGATTTTCAGTTTGTTGCGATTTCGACTGCGAGCGCTCAATCCATCGCGTTGAACTCGTCGCCTTGGTAGATCTTCAGCCAGCTCGCTCCGGCGCGATTGGCGATGGCGAGCGCGGAATCGAAGTCGCCGCCGAAACGAGCGACGGGACCTCCCTCGCCGTTCACCCCGGCGACGGAAGGACCGACCATCTCGAAGCCAACCCGGCAGCCGCGGCGAGCCATCGCGACGACGATGGCGTGGTGCGGCGCCGATTCCTGCGTGTTTGCCTTGAGGGCGCAGTGCGAAACGTTCGCCTGCATTGGGTAGGTTTGGTAGAGGTGGTTGAAGACCGCTTGCGTGATCGATCCGTCCTTGCCGCCCGGGGCGATCCCGCCGTCGGAGATGAGGCCGCACTGCGGGAAGGCGGCGCCATATTGGTTGACGCACTGCATCCACGCGAGGGCGACGTTCTCGGGCCGGTAGGAGGGATGCTGCAGCAGGCCGTCGGCGAGGTGCATTTCGAGCGAGCCGGCGGGACCGCGGGTGGGGCCGCTGAGTTCAACGCCGACGAGGTTGCCGTCGCGACCGTAACGTTGGCCGAGCATGGCGACCATTTGGCCGTGGGCGGAGAGCATTTTCGAATCCCATGGCAGCGGCGCCGACTTGAACAGCGGCACGCCGAGCCAGAGGGGCGAGTTGTTGCCGGTGTAGATGGCAAGAATGTAGGCTTTGCCGAGGCGGCGGGCACGCGCCGTTTGGGCGTCGAGAAACTTCCAGTTATAGACGCCGGGGGCCGGATTGAGCGACGACCACCGCTCGCGGATAACGATGCCGGTAAACGCCGGCGAGGCGAGCTTCACATCCTTGATGTTTTGTGAGCCGACCTCCTGCATCACGAAGTAGCCGGCTGGTTGGCGGACTTGAGCAACAGCAGAGAGCGGAGAGAAGGCGACGAGAGATCCGATAGCGAGTGCAGCGCAAGCGAACAATTGCTTCATCATAGATCCTTCCAGTTCCTGTACCGTGAGGCGGCCGGGCGGAGAAGAGAACGCTGAACTGCCCGGGGAGGCGAATTCTATGCAGGACCCATCGCGGGGCGACGTTCGATTGCGGCAGTCCACCTCAAGAATTCCAGATTGAGCGATTTACCCCCTCAGGTGAGGGGCGTTTTTAGGCTGAGCGACTGGGGCAGCGGGCCGCCGCGGCAAGTGTCCATCTCGCACCAATTAAAGATATCACCATGACTAAAGCAATGACTGCAATGCTGGGCTATCTGACGGCGCTCGCATGCGTCGCTTCCACTGCCGGCGCTGTCGCCGCGGAGGGAGGCAAGCTGCGGATTCCAGCGGGCTATTTCGCACTGCAGCCAGGCGATCCGGCGGTGCTGCAACCGGGGAATCGTCGGGTGATTTCGGCAGAGCAGCTGGCCCTGCCGCATGTGGCGGGGCTGACAATTCGGGCCCGCTGGAAATGGCTCCAGCCGGAGAAAGGGAAGATCGACCTCTCGTTCCTTGAGGAGCAAGTGAAGCGGTGCCACGAGGCGGGCAAGCCGTACAAGTTGCTCGTGATGACCGGGGCCGGCTGCGCGCCGGAGTGGATCCGCGGAGCGTGGTACCGCGGGGCGCCGGTTCCTTGGTCGCCGGAGCTGGCAGCGAGCTACGGCGAGTTGGTGAAGGCGCTCGGCGAGAAATTTGCCGATGACCCGCTGCTGGTCGGCGTCCACATCACGGGACCGACCTTTCCGAGCGCCGAGATGCACCCTGCCCCGGGGATTGTGCAGGTCGCTGGGTACAGCGATCGCGCGATGATCGACGCTTGGTCGCGCTCGATTGCTGATTACGCCGCGGCGTTTCCCGACACGGCGTGCATCCTGTCGATCAGCGTGCGGCCGCCGGCGAACCGGTATCTCGGGCAAGTCGTCGCTGCCGGCAAGAAGGCGCTCGGAGCGCGATTTACGCTGGAGCACAACGCGCTGAAGGCGTCGACGCAGCCGATGGCTCCGCACCACTTGTTCATCGCTCGGGAGGCGAAGGCTGGCACGCGGGTCGGTTTCGAAATGGTCTCGGCCGCCGCGAACAGCGCCCCGCGGTTCGGTTCGAAGGATGTGATGGACGGGATCGCGGTCGGCAAGGCGGCTGGCGGGACGTACTTCGACGTTTACCCGCCGGATCTGGCGAACTTGCGCTGAGGCGCGGTTGCCGCGAAACTTAAGCTTCAGACGAGCGCGATCTGAGAGGCGCGGCGGAGTAACAGCAGCCCGCTGGCCAAGAGCCAACAACTGCTCGGCTCCGGGACGGGCGCTCCGTTCAAGAGTGCGGCAAGGTCGAGGCTGCCGGCGTTTTGATGGTGTGTCGTGAGGATGTACCAATCGAGCAGGTTCGTCTTGCCATCCAGGTTGACGTCGCCGTGGGTGTAGCGGTCGTAGTTACTTGCCCAGCCCGTGCTTTTCCAACCGGCGATGAACGCAGCGACGTCGTCGTTCGCGGGGAGACCGGCGCCGTTGCCGTTGACGACGCCGTCTTGATTGACGTCGCCGACAATCTGGTTGAGCGGATTCGACGGGGCGACAAGTTTCCAGATGCCGCCGTCCGTCTCGCCGGCCGTGCGGTTGAACAAATCGAGTCGATCGGGGCCGACTAGCAGATAAAGTTCGCCTTGGGCGTCTTCCGCGATGCTCCAAATACGGTCGGGCAGCGAGACGCCGGCGGGGAGTTCGAGGTTGAACCGAAACATCTGGTCGCGGGAACTCGCCGTCGAGGTGGCGGGATCGCCGTAGTAGATGTCGACGACGTTGGTCGGTTGCCCTCCGTTGTTTTCGCCGACGTCGGCGAAAACGTACTTGCCTTGGAGGCCGGGGATGGCGGAGCCGTGGTAGACTAAGCCGCCGACGATGTTCGTTGATTCACTTTGGCCGTTAAGGTTGTGGTAAAGCTCGAACATTGGCGGAACGGCGCCAGCGGCTCCGGCCACGAGATCGGGGCGTTCGACGCGGGTTCCCTCGTACGCGCCCCAGCCATAGTTGCCGCCGTTGGCGACGCGATCGATCTCTTCACGCTGCCCCTCGCCGACGTCGCCGACGTAAACAGCGCCGTTCGTTTGGTCGACGTTGATGCGATAGGGACTGCGGAAGCCGTACGCGAACGTCTCGGGGAGGGAGGTCGGATCGCCGTCGGTGACGCCGAAGTTGTTGGCGGGAATGCGATACTGGCCATTCTGCCCACCGATCGGACGCGTGTCGCCGGGGAGGCTGATTGGATCGATGCGGAGGATCGAGCCAAAGATGTTGGACGGATCTTGAGCGTTGGTCCACCGGTCTTGTTCGAAGGCGCTCCCTTCAGTGTTCGGGAAAGCGTTGCCGCCGCCGTCGCCGCTGGTGACGTAGAGCGTGCCGTCCGGGCCGAACGCCATGTCGGCGAGCGTGTGGATGATGCCGGGGCGGGCGGCGCGGAGGATCTCGCGCTTCGTGACGTTGACGCCGGGAAGCAGCGTCGTTCCCGCGGCGACCGCCGAGGGAGCGACGGCCCACTCCGTCAGCACGCTGTCGACGACCGAATCGGTGCCGTCGTCGAAGTCGCCAGGGAAGACGTCGGGGAGTTCGCTGGTGATCGTGTAGAAGCGCCCATACCCAGGCGACAGCGGATTGAGGAAGCCGGGGTGCGCGGCGATGCTCGTGTTGCCGATTTGGCGGAAGTCGGTCACCTCGCCGCCGGTGGTGCCGATGATCGGCGGAGAGTTTGAGTTGTAGGTGTCGAGATACGCCCCCGCCGCGAGCGTGCCGTCGGCTTTCAGGAGTCGCACATGCCCGCTGAGGGTGAGCACGAGTTGCCGGCCGTCGCCGAGCGGCGTCATGTCGATGGGAATCATCTGATTGCGGGCGTTCACCGTGTTGCCGGTCAGCACGCCGTTGAGGCCGGTGGCTTGCGGCTGGAGCCGCACGGTGAGAGATCCGTAGGGAACGGGCGCCACTTGCCCAAGCGCGGGCGACGCGAACGCGAGGCAGCATCCTAGTAGCAATGGAATGCAGGCCGCCTTGACGACCTGCGAGCGTACGGAGATCGGGTGTAGAAGACTCATGGCGTCCCTCGTGATGGAACCGGTTTGTTCGCTGGCAATGCGCTAAGCGATCAAATCATGCACAACCTTGCCGTGCACGTCGGTCAGCCTAAAATCGCGACCTTGGAATTGATAAGTCAGTCGCTCGTGGTTGATCCCGAGCAGGTGCAGCATCGTCGCATTGAGGTCGAACACCTCGACCGGCTTGTCGACGATGTTATAAGAGAAGTCGTCGGTGGCCCCGTAGGAGAGGCCTCCCTTGACGCCGCCGCCGGCCATCCAGACGGTGAAGCAACGCGGGTGATGGTCGCGGCCGTACGACTCGGCGGTGACTGGGCCCTGCGAGTAGGCGGTGCGGCCAAACTCGCCGCCCCAGACGACAAGCGTATCGTCAAGCAAGCCGCGTTGTTTCAAGTCTTTGACGAGCGCGGCCGAGGCCTGGTCCGTGTCTTTGCATTGCTGCGCGAGATTGGTCGGCAGCGCGTTGTGCTGATCCCAACCCATGTGGTAGAGCTGCACGAAACGTACGTCTCGCTCCGCGAGCCGACGGACCAGCAGGCAGTTGCGGGCGTACGAGCCAGGCTGATGAACGCTGGGGCCGTACATGTCGAGAATGTGGGCTGGCTCGTCGGAGATATCCGTCAGCTCGGGAACCGAGGTTTGCATCCGGAACGCGAGCTCGTACTGTTCGATGCGGGTCAATGTTTCGGGATCGCCCGACTGGCTGTAGGCGGCCTTATTGAGCGTTGCCAAGCGATCGAGCATGTCGCGTCGCAGCGCGGGAGAGCAGCCGGCGGGGTTCGCCAAGTAGAGCACCGGGTCGGCGCCGCTGCGGAGTTTGACTCCTTGGTGGCTTGTGGGGAGAAACCCGCTGCCCCACAGGCGATCGTAGAGGGGCTGATCGTTGGCTCGTCCCGACGCACGCGACAGCATCACGACAAAGCTCGGCAGGTCGCGGTTGAGCGCTCCGAGCCCGTAGGCGATCCACGCGCCAATGCTAGGCCGCCCCGCGAGCTGCGAGCCCGTTTGGCAGAACGTGATCGCGGGATCGTGATTGATCGCTTCGGTGACCATCGACTTGACGATGCAGAGATTGTCGGCGATGGCGGCGGTGTGCGGAATCAGTTCGCTGCACTCTGCGCCGGCGGCGCCAGATTTCGCGAACGCGAATTTGGAGGGGACCAGCGGAAAGCTGCTTTGGCCGGCCGTCATCGTCGTGAGGCGCTGCCCCATGCGAACGGAGGCGGGCAATTCTTGACCAGCCAAGCGCTGCAGCATCGGCTTGTGATCGAACATTTCGATCTGCGACGGCGCCCCGGACTGGAACAAATAAATCACGCGCTTGGCGCGGGGCTGGAGCTGCGACCCGGCGAGGGCCGGCCCGTTGGTGCCGTGACTCGCCGTGAGTTTGGCAGCGAACGCCTGATCGCCGCCTGCGAGACACTGCAGCGCGACGGCGCCGAGCCCGACGCCGGCTCCGCCCAGGAAGTGTCGACGATTGCATTGCTGCACGCGTTTGATGGTTTCCATGCGTCGATTCGTCGCTTAGTTCTTGGTGATCGTTTCGTCGAGGTTGAGCAAGATGCCGCTGAGCAGCGTATGGGCGGCGAGCTCCTCGGTGGCGACGCCGGTTGCTACGGTCGATTCGCCATGCGCGATCATCGACTCCGCGGCGGCGGGATCGCCGCTCATCGCCCGGCGGTATTCTTGAAGTGCTGCCAGCAACTCCGCTGATTCTTGAGGCCGAGGTTCTCGACCGGCGGCCAAGCGGAACCCATAAGCAACCCGGCGGCTGTCGTCGCCCGCTTCGGCTGCGAGCATCCGCGTCGCCAGTTGCCGCGCCGCCTCGACGTACGTCACGTCGTTGAGCAGGGCTAGCGATTGCAGCGGCGTGTTCGTACTCGAGCGGCGGGCTTGGCAGATTTCCCAGCTTGGAGCATCGAACGTGGCCAGCGACGGATGAGGAACCGTCCGTTTGCGGTAGACGTACAGGCTGCGCCGGTAGAGGTCGCTGCCGTGGACTTGCACGTAGTCTTCGTGCGCTCCGCCCGCCAGTTCTTCCCACAATCCGAGCGGCTGGTAAGGCATCACGGAAGCGCCGCCAACCTTCAGGTTCATCAGGCCGCTGACTGCCAAGGCGTTGTCGCGAATCATTTCCGCTGAAAGCCGGAACCGCGGCCCGCGGCTGAGCAGGCGGTTCTCGGGATCGTTGGCGTAAGAATCATGCGGCGCGTCGGACGATTGCTGGTACGTATCGCTGCTGACGATGAGCCATTGAAGACGTTGCAAGTCCCAGCCCGATTCCACGAGCTCAACCGCCAACCAATCGAGCAACTCGGGATGCGACGGCGGTTCGGCCTGGACGCCGAAGTTTTCGACCGTTTTCACGAGCCCGACGCCGAAGAATTGCTTCCAGAGCCGATTCACGGCGACGCGAGCGGTGAGCGGGTTCTCCGGGCTGACGACCCAAGCCGCGAGCCCGAGTCGGTTGCGCGGAGCCCCTTCTGCGAGACGCGGCAAGAACGCGGGTACGTCAGGCGTTACCGACGGCTGGGCGTCGGGTTGATCGTAGACGCCGCGCTTCAGCACGAACGTAGCGCGCGGAGCGGCCAACTCTTGCATGATCATGGCGGTGGGCAATTTGCTTTTGAATGCGTCCCGATCCGCCCGATTGGCGATAAGACTCGCCTCGGTTTGCTGAAATTGATCGGCGGCCTCTTCCGTTGAAGAGCCCAAATAGAGATCTCGCAGTAGCGCGAGGCCGTGATCACCCAGCGATGCGCCGCGTGTGTTGAGTTCCGCCAACTGCGAGGCGATCGTTGCTTGGATGGACTTGCCATGAAGCGCTTCCGAGAAGAACGTCGCCCCCCGCAGCTGGCCGTCGAGTGGGCGTTCGACCAATCGGCGTCCCAACCGTAGCGGCTGCGCCACGGCAAAGTTATGACGTAGCGAATCGCGTTCAACGTCGACCGCCGCTGGCTTGCCGTTGACGTAGAGTTTCACGCCGCAAGCGTTGCTGCTGCCGTCGTACGTGACGGCGACGTGGAACCATTTGTTCTTCGGCGGTCGCTCGCGGGCGAGAATTTTGATCGATTCGTCGGGCCAGCGATGGATGAGATGGCAAGCGAGTCGATCGTCTTCTAGCACGACGAGATCGGCGCCGCGAAAATCGGCTCGATCGTCCATCTGCGAGAAGAGCGTCCCCTGCCCTGTGAGTTTTACGAAGGCCGAGAAGCTAAACGGCGTTCGCGCATCGAGCTCGACGAGGTCGGCATACTCGGCGACTTCCTGGCCTTTGAACGTCGCGGACAATGCGGACCCGTCGGCGTTGAAGGCCGGAAGCGCCGTTGTGTTGGCGGGGGAAATTGACGTGCCGTCGGGCTTACGCACGACAGCGTTCTCCTCTAGCGGAATGGAAACGCTTGCTGCGGGAGCATCGGCAGGCTTCTCAAGCTTCGTTCTCCATTGTGCGAACGCTTGTTGGATGGCTGGCTGTTCTGTTTCAAGCTTCGCCTCCAGCCGGGCAATGGTTCGCTCGAATTCGTCGATGCGGCGCTGGTCGTCTGCGGTTTGGACCGTCATCAGGGGGGCCACGTTGCCGCGCTGCTCGGTGTTGACTCCCTTTTCATCGACGCTGTTGAAGAATGCGTAGAACTGGTAAAACTCGCGCTGCGAGATCGGATCGTAGCGGTGGTCGTGGCAGCGGGCGCAGCCCATCGTCAAACCGAGCGCGGCAGTTGAGGTCGTCTCGACGCGATCGACGACGTTCTCCACGCGCCACTCTTCGTCGATCGAACCTGCCTCGGTGACTGTGCGGTGATTGCGGTTGAATCCCGTGGCGAGCTTTTGGCTCGGCGTCGCGTCGGGCAGTAGATCCCCTGCGAGCTGCTCAGTGAGAAACTGGTCGTATGGCATGTTGCCATTGAAGGCCGCGATCACCCAGTCGCGCCAGGGCCACGACTGGCGTGCGAAATCGTTCTGATAACCATTCGAGTCGGCGTAGCGGGCGAGGTCGAGCCAATCGGCGGCCATGCGTTCGCCGTAGTGGGGCGACTCCGTGAGACGATTGAAAAGTTGCCGCGCGGCGTCGGACGATTCGTTGGCGACGAAGGCGTCGATCTCCGCCGGGGTCGGCGGCAGGCCGATCAAATCGAACGTCATGCGGCGGATGAGTCGCTCGCGACTGGCGGCAGGCGCCGGCGAGAGATTATGTTCCGCGAGCTGCGCTTGGACGAACGCATCGATCGGATTGGGTATGTTCTTTCCGTCTATCAGGGGAAGTTCGGGCCGAACCGGTTTCACGAACGCCCAATGCGAGACGTGGGGGGCGCCTTGGGCGACCCACTTCTTCAGCAGGTCGATCTCTTGCGGTGACAGCGTTTTGCCGCTTTCCGGCGGCGGCATCTTCAGTGATTCGTCCTGGGCTGTGATCCGCTCGATGAGCGCGCTGGCCGACTCATCTCCTGGCACGATTGCAATCGCCCCGGAGGGGAGTTCACTGCGGGCGGCGTCGCGCAGGTCGAGTCGCAGGCCGCCTTCGCGGGCCGCTTCATCGGGGCCGTGGCATTTGAAGCAGCGGTCGCTGAGGAGTCGCTGCGCCTGACGCGCCAACTGTTCGTCCGTGCTGTGCGCTGCGGATATGCTCGTATTGAGAACCGCCAGGAAGGCGAGCGAGCTGCAGAGGAGTACGAAGTGTGAGCGACGCTGTTCCATAAACGCAATTGGGCGAGGCGGCGAACGGCTTGTGAGTCGATCAGGAGAGGCGAGGCGACGCGGCCCATTGTAGGCTCTACGACCGCGGAGACAAAAACGCCAGCGTGGGCAAGGCGAAGGTCTCGCCCACGCTGGCAACGATCAAATCGTTTGTAATTGACAATTCGCTAGGCTCGTCGCCGGCGCATCCTCGCTGCTGCAGCAACGCCGATGGATGCGAGCGTCAACGTGCTTGGTTCGGGGACAGGTTGGGATGCCAACAGCGCGGCGATGTCGAGGGAACCCGCATCGACGTGCGCCTTCGCTAGAATGTACCAATCTCGCAGATCGGTGACGCCGTCGAAGTTCAGATCGGCATGCTGCGTGCGCGTGTTCAAATCGCCGACGACGACGCCGTTGACGCGCTGCGTGTACCGATAGTTGGCGATGAACTTCTTGACGTCGTCGTTGGCGCTGCCGGTGCCGTTGCCCATGATGAGTCCGTCGCCCGTAACGTCGCCAATCGTCAGGCCTTGCTGCGCGATGAACTGATTGTCAACGCCGAGGTTAAATGCCCCGTAGTTGGCGCCGGCCGTCTGCGAGGCGTTGTTTCCTGAAACGAGCGCCTGGAAATCGTCCAGCTGGCCTTTGAAATAGTTGCTTGCCGTGACGGTATCGCCGTCACTCGTAACGTCGGCGCCTAGGACAAACGCTTTTTCCGCCGTGGTGGCTCCGTTGCCGTAATACCCGCCGACCTTCGCCGTGACGGCGATGCCGTTGACGTACAGGGCGGAAGTCGCGCCGTTCGCATAGTGCATCACGTGCGACCACTGGTTCAACGGGACGGCCGCCGAGGAGACGACCTCAAGGCCGCCTGTCAGGCCGTCGGTGTTCAGCGCCCAACGATTGGCGCCTTGAGCATCGGCGACAATGGAGATGCCGAACCGAAACGTGTCGCGAACGACGCGTTGCCGTTGGCCGGCGGCTGCGGCCGCAGTGGGGCGCACCCAGCCTTGCACCGCTCTGGTGAAGAGCGTGTTGTAGCTGATGGTGTCCTGGTAGGGATCGTCGCCTTGCGTCGGATTGCCGAGTCCGAGTCCGCGGAGATTGTCGTCGACGCCGTCGAACTGCACGCCGAGCGAGCCTGCAGCAGCGCCGGGACGAGCGAGTCCTCCCGCGCCGACGTTGACGTAGATCGGCGCACCAAAAGGTTCGAGGTCTTGAAACGTCGGCAGCGTCGTCAGCAGGCCAGCGTGGTCGAGCGTGAAACCGCCGTGATCGCTGCCCGCTCCGCTGCCGACGGCGGCGCTCGCGACGCCGTTTTCCGTCGAGAGCGCTGAGTTGTCGCCGAGGCGATAGTCTCGATCGATAGTCGAGCCGTGAGTTTCGATGGCGATGCCTGCCGCCGCCATCCAGGCGAGAGCGGCGGCCTGCCACTTCCATGTTTTAAAGCATGAGTTGGTCATGATGAGTATCTCCCCAATAGCTTGCGCTACGCGTAGTTGTGAAAAGGCATAATGACGCAGGGCGCGAACGGGCCGTTCGCGGGCAAGCAGAGTTAGCGACGGCGGCGAATGCCGACGCCCCAAGCCGCCGCCCCCACGGCGACCAGGGCGCAGGCGGACGGTTCAGGGACGGCGGCCGCAGCTGCGAGGCTGGCGGTCGTCCCGAAGCTTCCTTTCCAGATCGTGAGATCGGCGGCATTTACCGCTCCATTGCCATCAGCATCGCCCTGCCCTTTCGTCGCTCCCGTGGTGAGGCCGAAGCCGCGCTGCCAGCGGAGGAAGTCAGCGCCGTCGACGTCGCCGTCGACGTCGAAGTCGGCCGGCAAGCCGGTGGCGGTGACATACTCGACGAGGCCCTCGGTCATAATCCCGTTGTCGAAGCTGTACTGGAACTTGAGGTCCTGCACGCCGCCGACGGTTTTGTAACCGCTGCCAAGGGAGAGCGAGGCGCCGGTGTTCACGACCGATCCGCCGGTGAGATACGCTTCGGTCAATAAGTTGGCGTCAGAGGCGCCGCCCGCTTCCCAGCCATTGCCCGATCCGTTGCCTTCGGGGAAACCAGCTTGGCCGCCGAGACCAGTCCACGCAGCGTTGAGCGATCCGGCTGCGCTGGAGATTTGATAGCCGTCGAGCGAGACGGATTGCGCCGCCGTACCGCTGTTCTTCAGCGTGATTGCACCGGTTGACGTGTTGACCTGCAAGACTAATGGCGCCGGCCCTTGAACGAAGCGGAACTCGTGACCGCCAATATTGTTGACGGAACCTGAGGCGGACATCTCGTGGATCGTCATTTTCACGGCGACGTAGCGGCCGGAAAGTTGCGTCATCAGCGGGTGTTGCTTGATCGTCGAACCGAGCGGATCGTCGAATTTCACCGTCGCTTGCGGCGCCGTGGCCGGCAGCACGCCGGCGAAATCGACGTTCGAGAACCAAAAGTCCATCGTGCCGATGCGATCGGCTGTCGCGATGGAGCCCGATCGCTGCGCAAAGGCGATCCAGTTGGCGTTGATCGACGCGCCGTTGTCGATGAAGACGTTCATCGGGCCGACGCCGACGCCGGCGTACTGGGCTTGGGCGTCGGTGTAGGCTTTGACGCCGAGGTCCGCCGGAGTGAGCGCTGCGTCGGTGAACATGTTCGAGGCTTTGTAGTCGCCGTTGAATTCCGAACTGGCGGTGACTGCCGTTGCTGGATTCGCCGGAACTGGCACAAAGGTGAACGTTTGCGCGTTCGCTTGGTTGCCGCTGAGTCCTACGGAGCTGGCGACCACCAGCGCCGCCAGTGCACCGGCGACCTTGCGGCGGCGCCGCGTGAAGCAAGCGGCAATGCCGATACCGGCCGCGAGCGCCAGCGTGCTCGGCTCGGGAACGGCCGCAATAGCTGCTGCGAGCGCGCCTTGACCGTTAACGCCGTCAAAGGCTTTTTCGAACAGCCGGAAGTCAGCAATGTCGGTATCCATGTCGCCGTCGAGATCACCTTGTTGATAAGTGAGAGTCAAAGAAGAGCCTGCATCGAACGTATTTCCCATGGCGGCGCGGAACAGCGGCCAATCGGTCGCATTGATCGCGCCGTCGAAGTTGAGGTCGCCGACTTTATAGGCCTGCCCGCCGTTGCCGGTGTATTCGACCGCGATGGAGATGAACGTGCCGTCGGACTTGAGCGCTTCGATCGCGACGTCTTCGTAGGGGCTTTTGCGCCAGACGTTGCCGAAATTGATCGATCCGCCGTTGGCGAGCGTGAGGCCGTTGCCTCCCGGGAGTTCCGCTTCGCTAAGACTGTTGAAGGCGGTAGGGGCGGAGAGTTCAGTCCAAATGTTGGCGTCGAGCGACCCGCCGCTGTTGCCGTCGCCGGCGTCGGCTACCGAAATCCAGTTGGCGGCGTTCAGCGAACCATGGTTCGATTGGATGTCGTAGGCGATGAAGTTCAGCGGCGTGCCGACGTTGTTGCTAAGCGTCGCGATGCCGGTCGCGCGATTGATCGTGAGGACTGGGAATGGCGCCGCGGCTCCGCCGGCGCCTGCCCGCACTTCAGTCAGCAGCAAGAAGTCATTCAGATTGCTGGGCCCGTGCGTGATCTCGAACGACTGCACTTGTCCGCGTTGCGTCGGATTGAGCAACGAAGTCACGTCGTAGCGACCGTAGGCCGAGCCGTTGGCGTTGTTCGCGGCTTTCGCAGTGACGCCGGAGTACTCGAGCGAGGTCCCAAGCAGCGTACCGCCGCCAGCGGATCCGCCGGGCGCGTTGTAGAAACTGATCGCTAGCGCCTGATGCCGACCTTGCTCCGCTCCGGCGTAGTCTGAGCGCCCCCAGATGTCGATGAAGTCGAGCGTTTGTCCCCCAGTCAACGTGACGTCTGTTCGCCAATAGTTGTCGGCGTCGTTGTTCGCGGCGATGAAGAGCGTGTCGGCGCCATTCCAGGCGGTGGTGGGTAAGAAGCCGGCCGGCACGTTCGCGTAGTCGACGAAGTTGACGTTCGGGTTGTAGGTGAACGGATCGTTTAAGAGATCGATGGGGAAGCTCACCGTCGTGGCTCCGCCCCACGCGGCTCCGCCGCTAGGATTCGTGAGCGGCACGGCTGTCGCTGCGTCTGCCGCGCGATGCGACGCGGCCAGTAGCAACAACGCGACGAAACCTCGTTGCAAGTGACGTACAGAGCGCGGCCTGGCTCGCCAAGTCATGGTTGGAATCTCCGATGAGGTAGACAAGGTGATCGAAACGTGGCGGCAACTCAACAACCGACCGTTGGGCGTCGGGCGTGGTAGCCGGTGCGGCGACTGACGGCATGGCGTCGGAAATTCACCGCGAAATAGGGCGGACACAAGGGCGAACGTTCTATTTCTTTAAGTCGAGGGCGAGAAAATTGTCGCCATCGGCGGAAATCGTGGCTTTCAATTCGGACGAGTCTGTTGATTCGTATTGCTTCGGAAGCAGATTCTTTGGCGCTCGCGTGATGTGCGCTTGCGCGGGGAGTTGCTCAAGCTTGGTAACCGTGAGCGCGTAATTGCCCGGCGTCATGCCAGCTTGAGTCGTGCGTCCCTGATCGAAAATTGTTGAGACTTCAAATTCGCCTGATTCGTCGGTCGTGGCTTGTGCGGGAATACCGGTCGTGGAGTCGTTCTTGGGCGCAAAGGAGACGATTGCGGCGGAGACGGGCGCACCTTCGAGCGTGACTTTCCCCGTGACTGGAACCGTGGCCGGCGTTGCGCTCTTCCGGCCGCATCCGGCGGCAAGGACCACAGCGCCTGCACAGGCGAGCAAGCAAATCTGATGTGAAAAGCGAGTCATACTTGATTTGAATGCGTCGAGACTCAAGGCATGGAGGCTAGTTGGCGAGCGACACGGCTTCGCCGTCGGAGCGGGCGCCGAGGCGTTGGTACGTTGCGTAGTCGACGTCTTCGCTAAGGTAGTGAGCGGAGCCGTCGCAGTAGACGAAGTTCACGCCGCCGGGATGACGGGATTTGAAGCCCATCGCGGCGTTGAAGTCTTTCTCCCAATCGCGGCATTGGGGAACTGCGCTACCGCCGCCGCCGCCGCGTCCCCCGCCCGATGCGTTTTTATAAACTTCGGGATCGGTGCTGAGATTTAACGGCGCCGTCGTCGCAAACCAGAGGCCCTCGGAACGAGTCCAGCCGTTGACCCACTGATAGCCCGACCAGGATGGAATGATCTCGCCCATGGCGATCGTGTTCGACGTGCCGTCCTCAATCTCACGCAACTTCGCAGCCCAGTTGCCGCGGCCGAACGGGCCGGAGATGTGGGCGGGTTCAGAGCAATCAGCGCGGGTGTTACCTTTCCCAGAGCCGTTGCATGCGGGAACCATGTTGGAAGTGGTGTTGAACCAATCTTCGCCGTCGTCGTCGAGGTCGTAGAGGGCGCCGCCATCGGGCACGAGGTTGCTCGTGTGCAGATTGCAGTTGCCGAACGTTCCCATGATCTGAGCGCCAAGCGACCCCGCATACGACGTGACGGCCACCAACTGCCCTGCGCCGGGAAGAGTTAGGAGATCCGTTAGGCCCTCGCCGTTTTGCACGCCCGTTTTGTGGTCTGTGGGGCAAGCCAACGATGCGAGCGGAAGCTGGCTCAGCTTGACGCCGTTTACCAACTGGTCGCCGGGAACCACCGGCGACTTGGGATCGAGATTCACGGCGTTCGTCAGATTGGCGGCTTCGATGTACGGCGCCATCATGACGAGATGCGAGGCCAGGTCGCGTTTCTCTTCGCGCCCGTTTGCATACTTCGTGACCACTTGCTCGTTTTGCGGGAAGCGTCCTTTGGCCGACTCGTGGTTTAACAGCGCGAGGCCCAACTGTTTGAGATTGTTGGTGCACTGGGCTCGTCGCGCGGCTTCTCGCGCGGCTTGGACTGCCGGTAGTAAGAGTGCCACCAGGACGCCGATGATCGCGATCACGACGAGAAGCTCAACCAGCGTAAATCCGCGACGTGTCACGAAACGCTCCTTTTTCGCTCGGCGATTCGAGCGATCTACGAATGGCTTGAGAGGTGGAAGGGCGAACAATTGCCGGCACGGCGGCTGGCGAGTGAGATCGATATCAAAACGAAAAGATGATGCAACAACTATTGGCAAGCTGCCGAGGCGCGAAGGCGTTTGGAAAAGATGATTGCCTTACGGGAAATTACGACTCGTGAGGGCTAAATTAAGAACATGGGCGTGGTGAGTCAATAATTTATAGTGTTTATTTGACAAAAGTTGATGTATCAACTAGCGTCGCGAGCAGCAGCGGTTGGTGACGTCACTTGCCAGCCGGCGCTGCCGCTCATCGCAAGGTTCCAGCAGGCTTCGCTTATGTCTCTTCCTTCACGACCAGCGTCCTCCCCGGCCGAGCTTCATGGGCAGGAAGCTCGTAAACCGATGCATCGCTACATTTTCGACGAGTTGGAAAGCTCGCTTCGCGCTGGCGTCATTGCTCCGGGTGATCGTCTGCCAACGGAGTCGCAGTTGTCGAAGAAATACGGAACGTCGAGGACAACGGCGATTCGTGCGCTACGCGATCTGGCCAGTGCGGGGCTTGTGCAACGTCGTCAGGGTTCCGGTACCTACGCCGTCGATATCCCGTTGCCATCGCTGAGGTCGATCGCTTTCTGTTCGCTCTTCGTGAGGGAATCGTCGGAACTCGGCTACGTCGAGGGGCTCATTCAACGCCACCTGGCAGACATCGCTAGCGGTCACCAAGCGACGTTGCACGTCCAGTGCCTGCCGGCCAACGGGAGAACGATTCGAGATTCGATGCGTTTGGCGGCCGATGCGCTGGTCGCGAGGAAGATTGCCGGTTGTCTTTACTACCCGGCCGAATTGCCGCAAGAGGACATGGATTGCAACCGCATCGTCGTCGACCGCTTGCGCGAAGCTGGAATCAACGTGGTGCTCATTGATCGCGACATCGTGTCGTACCCGCAGCGCAGCGAGTTCGTCCGGATTGGTTACGACAACCGCCGCGGCGGGACGCTTGTCACCAACCATCTCCTCGAAGTCGGATGCAAGCGGGTGGCGTTCGTTGGAATTCCTGAAGTGTCGACGGCGGTGCAAGATCGTCTGGCGGGATACAGCGAGTCGCTACAGAACCATGGTCTGGCCGCGTCGCCCGACCTGATCTGGTCGACTGATAGCCCGACCGAGGCCTTTTGCAAACAACTGTTGAAGCTGGGACGTCCCGACGGCATCGTTTGCAAGTCAGACCGCTTCGCGGCGATGTTGGGGCGGCATTTGACCTCACTGGGAGTCAAGATTGGCCACGATATCAAACTCGCCGGTTTCGACGACGATCCCATTGCAAGCTTTCTGCCTGTGCCGCTCACCAGCGTGCGACTGCCCGCTCGACCATTCGCCGAGGCTGCCTTCGAAGCCGTGTTGCCGCAGGTCGAGAGCATCGGGAACGTTCGTCGTCAGGTGATCATCGACTGCGAGTTGGCCATTCGCGCGTCGACAACCGGCTAAGCTCGACTTCATTGGCCCCGACGCTCCTGCATGCTTCTCTTAATCGTCGCCGCTCCCCGATAAACAAAACTTGCGGCTCGCTCGCTGCCGTCGATTCTGCTAATCACTCTCGTCACCGATTCGCTGCTTCGCCACACTCATCGGTTTGCCATGACTCCCCTGGATGGGATCGCCGTCGCTCTCTACTTCGCCGTCATTGTCGGCGTCGGGCTATGGCAGCGTCGTCGAACGGCGGCGACATTGGAGGCGCACTTTCTGGGAGAACGGCGGATTTCTTGGCCGTTGCTTGCGCTGAGCGGGGCCATTTCAAACTTCGATTTGACGGGGACGATGTGGATCGTCAGCGTGCTTTACACGCTCGGCGTTCAGGCGTGGTGGCAGCAGTGGATGTGGGGCGTGGCGCTGCCGGCGTTCGGGCTGGCGTACATGGCCAAGTGGGTGCGAAGGTCGGCCGCGATCACCGGCGCCGAATGGATGATTACGCGCTTTGGCGACGACGCCGCGGGGCGAGCGGCGCGGTACGCCTATGCGTCCGTCGCCGTGCTGTTCACCGCGGGCTCCGTCGCCTACGCCTTGCAGGGAATGATTAAGTTCTCCGACTATTTCTTCAAGGAAGAGATCGCGCCAGCGACTTGGAGCTATCTCGAATCGATCGTCGGCGTCTCCCCGTCGATCTTCGTTTCGCTGGCTGTGCTTGGCGTGACGACCGCCTATGTGATTGCCGGCGGCCTGTACAGCGTCGTCGCGACAGACGTGGTTCAAGCGATCGTCCTGACGGCGTCGGCATTGATCATCGCCGGCATTGCCTACGCGCATGCGACGCCGCAGTTGATGGCCGAGCACGTGCCGTCTGACTTCGCCGATCTGACGCCGATGTGGCGGCTGACTGGTTGGCGGCTCGCGGAACGTCCGGACCTCGCTCCTTTCGGTTGGTTCGTTATCGCCTGGGTCGGCAAAGGGTTCTTGACGAATGCCGGCGGCCCCGCCCAGATGTACGACTTTCAGCGATATCTCGCCGCTCGCTCGTCACGCGATGCGTGCAAACTCGCGGCGGCGTGGCCGTTCTTCCTGGCGCCGCGCTGGGCGATGACGATGGGGATCGTGCTACTGGCGCTCACAAATCAGACGCCGACGAACGATCCAGAGCAAATCATGCCCGCGATATTACGAGATTTTCTCCCGGCGGGAGTCCGTGGATTCGTGCTGGCCGGATTGGTCGCGGCGTTCATGACGACGTTGGCGGCGACGGTCAACAGCGGTGCAGCCTACCTGGCGACGGATCTCTACATTCCGCTCGTGCGATCGGCCGCGTCTCGAACTCCGATGCTTGCCGTGAGCGGCGCAGCGACGCTGGCGATTGTCGTGCTGGGAGCCGTCGCCGGAGTCTATTCGAGTTCCATCGATGTGATTTGGAACTGGCTCCAAATGAGTTTCGTTTCCGGCTTGGTCATTCCCAATTGCCTGCGATGGTATTGGTGGCGGCTGAATGGTTGGGGCTACGCTGCGGGAGTCCTCACCGGCAGCATCTCGTCGCTGCTCTGGCTGTTAGCGCCCTCGCCCGGCGACTATTATGCCTTCTTGGGAATTGCGGCATGCACGGCGATCGCCAGCGTCGTTGCATCGCTGCTCACCGCGGCAACTCCTCGCGCTGTGTTGGTCTCGTTTTACGAAACGGTTCGCCCGTTTGGTTTTTGGCGACCAATCGCTCGCGAATCGAGGAAGTCGCACCTGGGTCTGTGTACTGCAGAACTAGGCGTTGCACTGACGCTCTTCAATCTATTCGTCGGAATCTGTGGAGTGACTGCGCTCTATTTACTCCCGATGTATCTGGTTGGCCGCTGGCATGTCGAGGCTATGACATGCGGAGTGGTTTTCGTCGTTGTGATCTGCGTCCTGAGATACTCCTGGTGGCCGATGCTGCCGGCCGACACGCCCCTTACCGCAAGCGAGCATCGAGTCTGACTGTGATGACAATCGCTCTCATGAGATTTGGCTTCTGCTCGCTGATGCTGCTGATCGCAGTTGAGCGGTCGTGTGCCGATGGTTGGACGCCGATCTTGCGCGTTGGTTCAATCGATCAGTCGATCGACGATCTCAACGTCATTCCCCTCAGTGGATTCAACGTTGCTTTCGATCACCTTGAACAGCCGCTGCGTCCGGAACAGTGGCCGCATCTGCACCCCGGCGTTCGCGATGTGTGGGCGGGGTCGCGCGGTTATCTGCTGAGGACGCCCGTCGCGACGCCGCGGCGGTACGGGGTCTATCGGATTCGCATTGGCGTACTCGGCGCGCACCCCTACCAGCCTCCGCGACTGCGAGTCACTTTCGGGCCATCCGCCAGCTGGATTTTAAAGGCCCCGTCTGGCGCTGATATTTCGCGTCAAACGGAGCGTCTCGAATACCTTTCTCCTGCCGTGGCGGAATATCTCATCGCAGGACAAGACCTGATTGACGAATCAACGATGCTCGCGATCGAATCGATCGACGACGGGTCATGGATCGTTTACGACGGGATCGAGATTGACTGGATCGACGCCCCGCTTGCTTCGGAAGTCGGCGTCGACTTCCACAAGGAATCGGCGCGGCTCGTTCACCGGACGCCCGATGGACCGCGACAGCAATTTCGCCTCACGCTTGATCTGCGGCGGGTGTCGACGCCGCTCAATCTGAAAATCGTCGACGCTGCAGGAAGCGTATGGAGTGAAGCAACCCTTGGCCTCGATGCGGGGCAAAAGCGATTCTACGGGCCGCTGACGGCCGACCTCTCCATCCCCGCACACGAGAAAGCTCAGGATCTGAAGTTAGAGATCAGATCGGACAACTTTCAGAAATCATACGATCTACACTGGCCAGGGTATCGTCCGATTGAGCTGTACGTCGTCCCTCAAGCCCATTTCGATAACGGTTACACGCACACAGCCGACCAGGCCGTTGCGCGCAACGTTGATAGTCTCTCTCGAGCGCTTGCATTCGGCGAGAAGTATGAAAACTTTTCGTGGACTAACGAAAGCTCTTACATCTTGCAACGTTGGTGGCAGAACGCCAATCCCGCAGATCGCGATCGGCTCGTCGACCAAGTCCGTAGCGGCCGCGTCGGGCTCGACGCCGGCTGGGTGAATCTTCTCACAGGGCTGCCGAACGACGAAGGGCTGCACCGGTGGCTGTACTGGTCGGGCAACTTTGCTCGGGAGCATCGGCTTGATTTGAAGACCGCGTCGCTCACCGATTCGCCGAGTCACGTCTGGTCGCTCCCGACCATTCTGGCGGGGAGCGGCATCGAGTTTCTCTCGATTGGCAGCAATTCTGATCGCAGCGACTTTTGGAAATTTGGCGCCGATCGCGCGTATCAACCTGTCTGGTGGGAAGGCCCGGATGGCGCTCGAGTGCTGACGATGGTCCACAAGCATTACGCCGAGGCGACGACGGTTGGTTTGACGATGTCTCTGGAAGCCGCCGAACAACGGCTGCCGGGTTATCTCACCTACATCTTTGACAATCCTGACGCAAAGGAACCATATCCTTACAACGTCATCCATCTGCACGGCGCTTACTTTGACAACGTGCAACTCGATGAGAACCTGCCCGCCGTCGTTGAGCAGTGGAACGCGAAATACGAATGGCCGCGCTTGATTCTCGGCACGAACGCTGATTTCTTCGAGCGGCTACGCACTGAAGCCGCCCAACATGCTCCTGTCGTGAGGGGAGACCAAGGCGCCTACTGGGAAGATGGCGCTGGCTCGAGCGCTGCGGAAACGAAGCTCAATCGCGACAGCGTTCGCCGACTCGTGTTGCTCGAAGCGTTGCTTGCGGGGCTCCATGCACAAGGCAAGATTCGCGACTATCCCAAAAAGCTCATAGACGAGGCGTGGGAGAACGCACTTCTTTACGACGAACATACTTGGGGAGCGCACCACAGCGTGTCGCTTCCCGATGATCCGCAGACGCTCACGTTGTTTGCCGTGAAGGCGGGCTATGCGATGAAATCGCGCCTGCTCTGCGACCAACTGCAGAAGATCGTCGACGAGGGGCTCGCGTTTACTGGAAGCTGGGAACGCGATCGTCGCAACTCAGTGGCTCCTGAATCTGATGCTCTTAGCTTCCGCTCGGGCTACCTCGCTGTCGACATGGATCAGACGACTGGTTTGATTAGGTCGATCCGCCGCACAGACGACGGCCGTGAATTCGTCGAGCGTTCGCCCGCTGGGGGCAGCGTCGACGCCGCAAACTCGTCTGGGTTTGGCCAGGTTTTGTATTACGCAAAGCAGCGCGGCTATCCCCCCAGCGGAAGCGACGTCGCGACGGGATCGACGCTTTCGACGCCAAAGCTGATTGATATCCAGCGGAAAGAGCGATCGATCGTCTCCCGCTACGAGCATGAGATCTTGGGAATCGTCGAGTTGGAGGTGTGCGTCGCTGCCGACTCGCCGGACATTCAGTGCGTGCTACGCATGAAAGGCAAGCGGCCGGTTCGCGAGATGGAAGGCGTTTACGTCAGCTTTCCGTTCGCATTCAAGCAGCCGCAAATCGACTACGAAGTCGGCGGCGCCACCGTGCAAGCCGGCCGCGACTGGATGCCGCGGGCGTGCCTCGATTGGTTCAGCGTGCAAGATTTCGTGCGGTTGCAAGGTCCGAAGACAGGCGACGACGTCGTCTGGTCTTCGCCGGATGCGCCGCTAGTCTCTTTCCAGGACGTCAACACGCACAAGAAGTTGGAGTCGCTACCGATCGAGAATGGCAGGATCTATTCGTATGTAATGAACAACTACTGGCACACCAACTACCAGGCCCAGCAAGGAGGTAATTTCGAGTTCCGCTACTTTATTAGTTTCGGCAGAAAGACTTCACTGGCGCAAAGTTCGCTTCGCGCCACGCGCTGGTCGCCGGCAATTTGCGACGCGTTAAAGGGCTTCGTTGACATTGGCTCCGAAAACATCCGTATGTCGTCGTTCAAGCGAGCCGAAGACGGCGATGGTTATATCGTGCGCATTCGCGAAGGCAATGGTGAACACGGCGACGTCAAGTTCTCGGTCCCCGCGCTTGAGGAGGCCGGAATCGCGTCGGTTGAAGTCGTGAGCGGCATCGAAGGCGCGCACATGCATCCGCACGGCCAGACCTCAGCGAAAGGCACGGAAGTGTCGACTCACCTCCATCCTTTCGAAGTTCAAACTCTACGCATTAGGCCTGGCAAGCGTGAGTCTGATAGCAACAAGAAGCAAGCGACGGCGTCGTAGCGTAACGATCGCGCGACCGGCCGCTCTCATGCGGCCGCACTTTTTAACCTGCGCATTTCGATTATAACTTCGGTGCGATGCCTGTAAGCAGGAAGTCACTCAAAGCCGCCAGCTTTGCTTCGTCTCTTTCGGATGCGCTAGACTCTTCGACGTCTTTGAAGAGCTTGCTAGAGGCTCCCTGAGAATGAGAGGATAGAACGCCCTCATGCCGATGGTTCACAGCATGGGCACGCACGTCGTCGTTGAACGCCGCATCGCGGGCCGAATGATGAGCGACGTCTTGCGTCTGCCTCGCCGCGACGTCTGCGTTCCACGCCCGTGATTGCAGGATTGCGCTGACTCGGCTGAGTGCAGGCGTCGAAGAAGTTGCGGCCGCCACGACTGTGTCGCCGTTGTCGACTTCCAACGAAAGCGGCGCCATGAACGAAGCTTCCGTGACGTACGAGTTCAAGCTAACTGGCGCGCTGACCGACATCGCAGAAGCGGGCGTCGCCGTCGTTTGGCCGAACTGCGTCTTCCACACGACCAAGTCGTCTTGGTCGACGTCCAAGTCGCCGTCGGCATTGCCCTGCGCTCGGGTTGAGCCAAGCCCGTATCCCCGTTGCCACGCCAGGAAATCGCCGCCATCCACGGCGCCGTCGCTGTTGAAATCAGCGGAGACGGCGACTGGAGTAAATGTCGCAGCCGTCAGCGCGCTCCACTCGCCGTTGCGGAGGATGCGGGCCTTGACCAGCGTTGCGCTCGACAGCGGAATGTTGCCGGAGAAAACCTGCGCGCTCGCTGCATTGACGGCGCCGCCCACAAGTCTCGGATCGCTGCCGTCGGTGGTGTAGTAAATCGTCCCCGGCGACCCGGTGTTTCCGTTCTGCACGGAGAGAATGCCGCCGGCGGCGATCGTGCCGCCATGCTGCCGGAGGTTGTTGACGAGGAACTCCGGCGCCACGGCGTTGGGGTAGAGCGAAGCGGCCTTCCATTGATTGAGGACGATACCGTGCCGATCGCGGAAGTAGGTTCCCAGCATGTAGTTCAGCTGGTTCTGCCATTCGATGTTCCTGGTCCGCGGGACGGTGACATGCTGGTCGCCCCACCGTGCCGACTCGGCCGGCATGGCGTCGTACACTCGATCCGCAAGCTCCGCCATCCGCGCCGCCGGCACGTTGTTTTGGGGGTTGTTCGGATCGTACGTCGGACTGGCGGGATTGACGTACAGCGCGCCGCCGTTGAATAGATGTTCGTGAATTCGATCGGCGAATTGCAGGCGGAATTCTTCGTAGTTGCGCAAGATGCCGTACGCTTGTGCGGCGCCGGTCGACATCCCCAAATTGTTCTCATTGATGCTGGTGCGGTCGCTGAGGTCCAGCGAAATCTCGTTATCCCAAGCGAAGAACTTGAAGCCTTCGCTTTCCGGACCGCGGCGGCGGTTCGCGTACCAGTTACGGTCGGGCCAGTCGTTGTTCCCGCCGTAGTGATTGAGGATCATGTAGTCGATATAGTTGGCGACGTCGAGATAATCCTCCTGGTTGGGGTTGTCCAGGCCGTTGGCAAAATTTCCTTGCAGATTCTGGTAGGCGGCGTTTTTCGCTGCGGCGCCCGAGGCGGAACTCACGGCTTGAGCGAGTGCAATCATCGTGTTGTAGGCGTCGATCGATCCGTCGGCCAAGCCGTCGTGATTGACGACGTCGTATTCTTCCTTCTCGCCGCCAAGGGTCTCCGCAGCGAAGGAGTCATCAGGACGTTCACTAGGGTTGTAGAGTCCCCAGTAGAGGCCGTTGATGTAGAGGTGGACCACGTTTCCGCGCGCCGATGGATTTCCCATCGCTGCTTGCGTATCGCGGAACCACTGATCGCGGGCGTAAAGCGGGTCGCCGAGCGCGCCATCCCATCCCCAGCCATCGTTGAAGTGCGGGCGGATCACGATTGTGTCGAACTTGGTCACGCCATCTTCACCGAAGAGCGGGTACTCGAGCTTGCCGGCGCCATACTCGTCCTTGAATAGCAACCGCAAGGCGTTTTTCTTGGAGAGCGATCGAGACGCGGCGCCGTGAATCCGCAGGCCGGCGTCGATCTGAAACCCTTTCGTGCCGTCGGCATAAATTAGTTCCGCAGAGGTCGGCCGTTCCCACGCCACTCCCTCGCCGCCAACGTTCGAGTAGATGCCATTAGGGCCGAAGAAGTCGGCGTTGTCGAGCGTTAGCGACAGCGTTGGGATCGCTTTGAGGCTGTCTTCAATCAGCGCCGCGTAAACTCCGCCGAAGAGATCGTTCGGGCCAATGACGTCGGGATCCATGCCATAGTCGGCCACCCGGCTGCCCCACGTGCCTGGAAAGCCAGCGGCGAGAGCCGACTGTTGGGTTTGGTGAATGACGTCGCTGGTGAAGATGTACGTTTGCGTGTCGATGTTGGTCGGCGCGTAGCCGAGCTTATACGCCGCCGCGCGAATGTTGCTCGTCTTGTTGATCAACAGCGACCCGGTGTAGAGGAAGCCATTGATAATATTCAAGTTGGCGTCGACGGCCGGCGCCGATCCGTTGATCGTGTAGACAATCTTGGCGCCGGCGGTCGGCGTCGAAATCTCCAAGTTGAACGGAGTTGAGTAGAAGCCGCGGTCGACGCTGAAGGCGGTATCTTCCACGATTCCGGTGAAGATCTGTCCGTTCGCTGCGCCAGGCGTCGGCGTTTGAAAGTATCCGGCCACGATGGGCGTAACGACTTCCGCAATGCCGCCGGTCAGCTTTGGGATCATCAGCATGTCGCTGCTGCCCGATTGATTTAGCGCATGAATCGCGAGCACGTTGGCGCCCTGCTTTAGCTCGCTCAACTTGTTGCTGACGTCGAAGTTCACGTAACCAGCGAGCACGACCTCGTCGCCGCGCTGGCCGGTGGCAATCGAGTTATAGGCCAATGAGCCGGGAGCATTCGAAGAGGCGATCAGCGTGCCATTGAGATACGCGACGAAACCGTCGTCGTAAATCATGCCGAGATTTAACGTTTTGAACGAGCCTGGGTTTGCCACATTGAAAGTGAACCGCGTGTACGCCGTGGTCGTCGTCGACGGTACGGTCACGTCGATGAGCGACGTGAACTCGTTCGCGCTCCCCGGCGACGCTTCGTAGCCGATGCCGGCCGTTCCGAGCGACCAGGCGCTGTCGTTGTACGCGGTCGTCCGCCATACCGCATCGGCGCTGTTATTGACGGGGGCTAGATAGCGCATCGGAGTCGTGTCGTCGACGAGCGTCGTCGAACTCGACGACATCGACAGGCCGTAGGAGATGTCCGTCTGCTGGGACGGCGTCTTCGGTGCGAACTGCTGCACGATGGTCGTGCCGTTTGGCTCCACGAGCGCTAGATACTCGCCGTCGGCGGAGATCTTGAAGTTCGTATGGAGTTCGCCCGGGGGATGGGACGCGGCCTTGTCGGAGGCGAAGACGATAATCGTCGACTTCGGAGCGATGATCGTTCCCGCCGGGAAGGCCCACTGCGTCAGGGCGGTGCTTTTGTCGGTGAGATAATAGCCACTGACGTCGGCGGCAGTCGTGCCGTTGTTGAAGAGCTCGATCCAGTCGGAGGAGTCGCCGTCGCCATCCTTGATCGAGTTGCTGTTCGAGGCGAGCAGTTCTGTAATGTAGACGTTCGCCGCGAGAACTTGGCGAATCTCCAGTTGCTCGAATTGCAACCGACGACTGCCCCGGTTTGCGGCTGCGAATCGACTTTCCCGCCGTCTGTTCCAAACGTTGCCAAACATGCCGAAAGCTTTCGTGAGAACTCAATTGAAGTGTGATGCGAACGTTGATCGCGGCGCCGATGAATCGCCGCCGTAGGCCGGAGATGGCGTTGAGGATGAGAATCGCTTCAGCGTAACCCAGATCAGCGGAGAAAATGCTTTCAAACGAAAAAAATGCCAGGGCCGGCCCGCCCCCCAAAGACAGGCTGACCCTGGCAGCAACAGCGAATCGAATGGTTTGTTGCTACTGCTTGCGACGCTGCAGCAACAAACATGTTCCAGCAACGGCAGCCAATGCCATCGTTGCCGGCTCTGGGACGCCGACGCCATAGACGTCGAGCTCCGTCGTGCCCGTGAATCCGTTTTCAACGCCCGGAAAGTCGAACCGAATGTGCGATACTCCCGTGGCCAAGAACGGTAGCGAGTCGTTGAATGTTTCAATTCGATGCGAGACGGCAAACTTGCCGCCCGAGTTCGGCTGAGGAATTGCCGAGTTCACCGAAGGAGGCGAGGCGATGAGGTCGAACGTCACGCCGTCGGTCGACGTCCAGATGTTGTAGTGCTGCTCGTCACGACCGGTGTCGGCCCATCCCCCGAAGGACACAACGCGCGTGATGTTATACTTACCGCCGAGAGCATAGGTGACCGACTGTCCGCCTGAGCCGCCGCCGGTAGTAGCGTAGCCGGCGTGGTTATCGGAGCCGGCCCCTGCCCCGACGAACGTGCTGATGGAGCCGTTGGTCAACGCTGAAAGGCCTTCAGCGCCTTCTTGCTGAAAGTCACCAGGCCCGGAAGCAATTGGCAACAAGCCGTTGATCAGGTCGCTCGGCGATGGCCCGCCCGGTGCATGCACCGGGTTGAACGGATCTCCCACCGCGCCGGCCGGAATGCCCGAGACGGTGTGCGAGGTATGGATGACGCCCGCGTGAGCCGCTCCCGTAAGGCCCATGGCGCAGCAGGCGCCGACGAAGAATTTCCAACTCATGAGACGTTTCCTCAAGTGGTGACAATTTCAATTGGTTGCGGCGTGAAGGTCGTCGCCCCCGTCGACAACCGTCGCCGCCGAACTCCGCTCAGCGCGATGTGCCGACGTTGCGGCGCGAGCAAACTGCCAAGCCTATCGCTCCCAACCCAATCAACGCGAGCGTCGCCGGTTCCGGAACAGCTGCGGCGGTTGCCGTGCTCGGCGTGACGCTTTGTCCGAACTGCCGCTGCCAGATCAGGAAGTCGGCGCCATCGCTGTCGTTGTCGCCGTCGGCGTCGCCTGCTGCGCCAGTTCCAAAGGCGCCCTTCCATACGGTCAGGTCGAGTCCATTGACCGTGTTGTCGTGGTTGAAGTCGGCAGCCAAGCTGGGCGTCGTGAGCGTTCCATAGACGACGACTCCCTGCCGGAAGGCCGACTCGCCGGGGAAGAGGTATTCGAAGACCAAGTCTTGCGTTCCGCCGGCGCCGACGGTTTTGAACATCTGGCCCATGGACAGGAACGTGGCCCCGCCCGCCATTTGCGAAGAGCCGGCTGGCTTCAGTTCCGCGAGTTGATTGACGCTCGCATTCGACTCACGCCAATCGCCGCCTAAGCGGTTGTCGTCGTCTAGGCTCAGCCACTTCCCGTTCGCCGGCTGCAGCGACCCGCTGGTCGAGGTGATCTTGTAACCGTCGATGTTCACGGAAAGATTCGACTGATTCAAAACCTGGGCATTGCCGGTCGCCGGATCGACGACGAGCACCAGATTGTTGTGGCGTTTCGTACCGGTGTAGTTGATCAGCCCCTGCGTCACCTTGCCGTCCGGGGTGTAGTATTCGAACGTCAGGTCCTCCCACTCAACGCCGAACTGCGTCGCTGCAGGGTAGGCGAAGGCATTGCCGATTGCTCGCGGCGTCGCGGAAGTGATGGCCGTCGAGCCCGTGGGCTTCAGCTCGATGAGTTGCTTAGACGTGCCGACTTGCGGCGACCGCCGCCAGTCGCTGACGCCCTGGGCTTGGAGGCTGTTCCAACCCGCCGGTGAAAGAGAACCTTGGGCCGACTTGATCGCGTAGCCGTCGATCGAAACAGTCCCAGGGCCGGTAGCAATCGACGCGGCGCCCGTGCTGCGATTGACATTCAGCACAAGTTTCTGAGCCACTGAGACGCGGCCGTACATTCCGTTCGTGCTGCCGCCGCCGGCGACCGTGTTGAACTCGTAGACTTGGCCGAATGGCAGCGCCGGAGCTGCGGAGGCGTCGATCGACGAGAATTGCCCAGCAAACGACGACGCATCGATCAGGTTCCAGCTGTTGCCGAGCGTCGGCGTCACGCCGCTGAATTCCAGCTTCAGCTTGCCGCCGAGATTTGCCACGTTCGTCGATTTGAGCGCCGAGTGCGTGGCACCAGTGATCTGGGCGGTAAACGTGCTTTCCGCCTGGAAGTTCACCGAAAGCGCCGAAAGATTGACGTTCGGCCCGATGACGCGCAGATTGCGGCCGAAGTTGGCCGCGAACCCGACGTTCACTGCCGTGACGCCGGCTCCGGCGCCGCCGAGGGTGATGCTGCTCGCCGGCGCCCCAGTGAGGTACAGGTTTGTCGCGACGTTCAACGTTCCGCCCGGCTGAACGGTGAGACTTCCCGTTCCCATTGCCGCGTAGCCGACGTTAAATTCGCCGCTCGTGGCGGGGCGATCGACAGTCGTTAGCGTGCCGCCGTTGCCGATCACGACGGTCCCGGTGTTTCCATCTTCTTTCGCGAGGATCACCTGGCCGGGCTGAAAGGGGATCGCCGAGGTGACGTTGGCCGTGCCGCCGTTACTGACGTTCGCATATTCGTCGAAGCCGACGCCATCGGGGAGTTCACCAGCGGACCAATTCGAGCCGACGGCCCAATCGCCGTTGGTTCCAACCCATGAGTTGGCCGTGCCTTCTTGTCCGTTGGCTGTGCGGCCCCATCCGACGCACAGCAGCAATGCGATCAGAGAGATGCGAGTGCAATAGTTCATATGAAGAGCGCCCTTGTAGGGAGAATCTTTAAGAAGTGGATTCGTGCAGGCGTAGAGAGACGCTCAGCCTCGACGGCGACGCGCACTGAGAAGAGCCAAGCCGGCGCCGGCCAGTGCGAGCGACGAGGGTTCCGGAACGCCGAAGTTCGCGGCGAGCGCAGCCACTTCAGCCGGGACGCTTGTCTTCCAAAGCCGGAAGTCGAGGACGTCGACGACGTTGTCGACGACAATGTCGCCGTCCAAGCCTGGCGACGAGGGAACCTTGGAGAAGTTGTTGCTGATCACGAAGAAGTCGTTAATGTCGACGACGCCGTTGCGATTAGCGTCGCCAGGCGCGAATAGTTGGTTGCCGAAGACGTCGATTTCGGTGTAGCCCGTGTAGCCGTTTTCAACGCTCAGGAACTCGACCTTGATATTCGTGACGTTGACGGCAAGGTTCGGCAGGGCATTTTCAGTGAACGCCGTTCGCTGCGAGACAGGCACCGGCGTGGCGGTGGTTTGCCCCGGGCTGTTGTCGTAGGTCGTCAGTAACGTGTAATTCAAGCCCGCGTCGGTCGAGGTCAAGATGTTGTAGTGCTGAGCATCGCGGCCGCCGTCGTTCCAACCGCCGTAGATCACGATGGACGACAAGTTGTAGACGCCTCCCAAGGCGTAGGTCACCGATTGGCCGGGGCCAGCCGTCGCGTAAGCGGCGTGCGGGCTCTCTGCGCCGCCGTTGCCGTATGCCGTCTGCACGGAACCATTCGTCAACGCGGCAACGCCGGTGGAGCCTTCTTGTTGGAAGTTGCCAACGCTGTTACTTGGCAGCTTGCCGTTCAGCAGATCGGTGATTGAAGAACCGCCCGACGGAAACGTCGGCGTATACAGACCGGTGCCTCCCTCCGGGCCAAGATTGAATTCGTTATTGGCGACAATGGCGCCAGATGCTCCGTTCGAAGCGATAGCGAAAATCGCTGTGCACACGGCAAGGCGTAGGGAGTACTTCTTGGTCTGCGGCATGATGATCCAACCTCCAAGGCGAGTAAGTTGATTCGTGAGGAGTTGAAGAGGCGAGGCTCGAGTTTCCACGAGCCGAGTGCAGGTGAATGACGGGCACGCTACTTCGTCTGCAAATCGAAGTTGTGCTCGTTGTCGCCGGGTTTGACTTCTAGCGTAAGCGTCGTGCGATCGTTATATTCCGGCGGCAGCGTCTCCTTCATTACCGGCCGCACGGGACTATCGGCGGTGCTATATAGTTTTTTCTCACCAACAACCTGAGGGACGCGGATGGCCACCCGCGACGTTCCCGTCGACGCTTGGACCGTGTACTTTCCGTCGAGGATCTTACCGCCGCTGGTCGGCGACTGTCCGTCGACCGGGCTGAACGCCACGGCGCCTGCGGCCACAGGCTGACCGTTGACGGTGATGATTCCGGTCACCTCGCCGCGATTGGGATCTTGGCTTCCGCAGCCCATCACGCAAGCCAAAGTTGCGATCGGAACAATTCGACGAACGTAGTGCATCATGGGCATGATGATCCCAAAAAGTGGAATTCGAGGCAGTAGACGAGTGATCGTAGAACGTTAATTGGAAGAGACAGTTTCGCCGCCGTTCATCGTGCCCAGCGCCTGCCAGACAAGAAGTGCGATGCCGTCGCTGTGGAATGCCACGGAACCATCGCAATTCAACGCGTTCACGCCGCCGTTGTGTCGACTGCGAGCGGCATTCTCTTGCTTCCTGTCTTCGCTCGCAGCGGTGGCCGGCATCGCCGGATCGCCGTTGTCTTGAAACCAGCCATTCTTGATCAAATCAGGAGCCGACGAGTTCGGCGTTTGCAGCGTATGAAAACGATGCACGCCTTCATTGTTGTGAATGTCGGCGCGCCAATCATTGTCCTCTGGACTTGTCGGGATCAGGTACTCCGACATCATCAGCGTGTTGCTCGTACCGTCCGTGATTGATGCAAACGAGGTGTCGAGCGGTTCCAACGGGCGGCCATTCACGTGCGAGAAGGGGGCGATGCCAGGAAAACCAACAAGCTCGCTGTCTCGGAATGCGCCGCCGAAATTCGCATTCCCCCAGTTAACGACGTAGTTGCCCCGGCGACGCTGATACGTGCCAGAGATTTGGTCGGTGCCGGTGACGTCGCTGGGGCAGTAGTACAACGCCACGAACTGCCCTGTCAGTCCATTCATGGTGCCGGTGATGGTCATGGGCGGAAGTTCGAAGTCGGTCTTCAAATCGAACTGACGCGCTAGGTTTCCCTGCTCAATATACGGCCATAGCCGCACGACCCAGGTCTGCCGGACTCGCTTGGTGGGCAGATCGTACGAGGTGCAGCCATACGGCAGTCGCTGCTGGGCGTCGTGATGCAATTGCATCGCCAGTCCCCATTGCTTTAATTGGTTGACGCACTGCGAGCGGCGCGCGGCTTCCCGTGCTGCCTGCACCGCGGGCAGCAGCAACGCCACGAGCACGCCAATGATGGCAATGACTACGAGTAGTTCAACCAGCGTGAACGCTGAGTTTGAGCACTTCCGGTATGTGCGCATTTTCATCGCGATCCATTCAATGGATGATGTGAACGCCGTGCAATGACGAGATTGCGATTCGACGAGCGAAGCGGCCCGCGTAAACGCGACGAGACGGCGACGACCCGATTAGCGGCAGCTGCAGAAAAGTGAAAAAATGGACGACCGCTGCATTAGCGTCGCGATCAACGCGAGCTTCGTCCGGGGTGCCGAACGAAGCGATTGGCATGTTCCGAGGATGACCAATCGCCAATGTAGCTCAGTAACTGCCTTCTCTGTTTCGATATACGGCAACTCGTGCCTAGCTAACCGAGGCAAAGGGCCCGCAAGTCGAGTACGTGACTTCTCGGACTAGTTGCCATCGATCTGCTTACCTTAATTCATGACGAGAACCTGCGTTCTTTAACGCACAATGTTAAGAATTACTCACATAATCTTCACGCTGCCGAACGCACCTAGCGTCGGATGCAGAAAAGTTTACAGCCGATCGACGATGGGTGACGGCTCGATTTCGCAGCCAAAGGCTTGCCACTCGACGCGAAGTCCCATCGGATTGGGCGACTCAGGATTGTCCGGATGCGAGGGGGTATTGAACACGTCGACTGAGATGACGTTTTCGCCCTCGACGAATCCATCGAGGATCTCAATTGTGTGGAAGCTTTCAAAATCGTGGACGTCCCACGTGGTGATCCAGCGATTGAAGTTTACCGGCTTGCCATTGATGCGCAATTCGCCGATCGAATTGTCGACTAGGAATGAACCGATGATGTAGACGGTGGCCGGATCGTAGCCCTTCAGATTGAAGCGAGTCTCAAACGTATGCGTGGACGACGTCGGGATGCCGGGCCAAGCGTCTCTTTTGACGGAGACCCACTGCGAGCCATCGGGCATATTGTCTAGATAGCTGGGATCGCCTCCCGTAATCACCGCCGGGTGCGGGTACGGGCCGTAGGCAGGATCGCCCGCCGTCACCGTCCAGTGCGGATCGTCCTGGCCTACCCCGAGCGAGATTCCTGTGTTGCGCAGTTGGATCGGTCGCAGCGGCCGGAAGCGCTTCAAGCGGCTCACGAACCGATCGCTCTCTGCGAGAATTTGATTAATAGTCGCTTGAGGCACGCTCACGCGAATAGCTTCGCCGGCGTTGAGCAGCATCGACGACTGTTTTGGACGATGCGTCTTCATTGGCTCGGCTAGCACTTCGCCTTCGAGCACATGCGCTTCCGCAATCCCCGAAGGCCCTGCCGACACGGCAAAGCGGGTTCCCAAGTCGGTGATGCGTAGGCCCTTTGTGTCGACGACAAAACCGGTCGCCCACTTCGCAACCTCCGCGGTCAAGTCGCCTTGTTCAAGGTAAACAAAGTCGTCGGAACGCAATCTGATCGTGCAGGGAGCTTTGAGAACGATTTCCGCGCCGCAGGCCATGCTGAGCTGTGCAGCACCGGTAAGTAGTTCCAACCGCTGATGCTCTTTGAGCGTCTGCCCTTCCTCCAAAGCCAAGGACTGGCCCCAGGTGGCGTTCGTCAGCCGCGTGACGCAGGCGACGGTTTGCGGCGGACGCAGAATCATCTGAACGCCGCCCATTCCCATCGAAGGCCGCTCTTGCCGGACGTGTGGATCAAACCAGTATGATCCTCCCACGGCCAGCAGCAGGCTGGCCGCCACGACGAACACGGCTCGCCATCTCGATATTTGCACGCCTTGCGGCTTGCTCGCTTCAGGGTTGGCGACGACGTTCTGTCGCGAAATTGGCTTGCGCGGTCTGATCCGAGTTTGCTCGATCCCCTCGATGGCTCGATCGAAAGCCTGGGAAGACGCGACGACGGCGTCGATGTCGGCGTGTAGTGCGCTGTATTCGAGGATCAATTCGATCGCCGAATCGCCGTGGGTTCGCGCAATTTGTTCAATCCTCGCCAACACTTCGGGCGGGCAAGCATCGTCCCACTGCAGGCTCAGTAGGCGGAATAGCTCATCGGCGTCGTGGCGTGGCAGCGGCATCTAGCGGTTCTCCGTTGCTAGGGTTCGCTGGACGCAGCCGAACAGATTTTTGCGGATGCGGTAAATCGCCTGATAAATTGACGCGACCGTGCGGCTCTCTGTGACGGCAATTTTCGCGACGTCGTTGTCCCCCGCGTAGCATCGATTGATGAGACTGCGGTCTCGCGGCGGAAGTTTCTCCATACAGACTGCTAACGCTTCCATTCGAGTCGCGTGGTGCTCGGGGCCCTGCGGACGGTAGACTTCTCGCAGGGAATCGAGGATTTCGTCACTGAAGTAGAGATGCTGTCGCCGCCGCGACCGAATAAAATGCCGCGCCGTAAGGTGCGCGACGCGGGTCGCCCAGGCGGCAAAATTCGTTCCGGGTTTGAATTCCGCAAACTTACTCCACAGTACCATCGTGGTTTGCTGGTAGACGTCTTCCGCATCGGCCCGGTTTTGCACCAGGGCGTAGATGAACACGAACAGGTCGCGATGGCTCTCGCGCAGCAGTTCCGCAAACAGATTGGCGCTTTCAGCTGGCCAATCGATTTCATCGGGAGCATCTGATTCAACGGACGATTTCTCGACCAAAGCGATACGCTCCGCTTGCGGAATCAAGCGCAGAAAAGTGGGCTCTCAGGCATCGTCGCACAATGAGTACTCCTTGCCTACCAAGGAACATGGCGATCAATTGCCTACTTTAACTGTCTTTCTTCCAATAATTGTGAAGATTTCCGAGGGCCTTGAGCGTTCCACCGAAAGGCAGCAGGCTGGATGGCTGTCTGGGACTTCGTCCGGGAACACCTTTGCTGATGGCAGGCTCATGCCACGAAATGCATAACATTACTGCCAGATGACGCAGACGCAGGGGCGATTGAAGCCTGCCGAGTGATGCTCGGGCAATTGAAGACGGGTGGAAGTCGCTTCCGTGCGGCTCCGCTTCAGATTGCGGGGCAGTGCCCGGTCTACTGCCATGCGCTGACCGGCTCTCGGATGCGGAGCCGATCGTTCCGTTAGTGAGGGGATATGTCCCAGCGCTCGCGTCGTTCGGGCGTTGCGGGTGCGAGCAGCGATGAAGCCGTAGCTTCAGGCATGTTCGTTTTGGAAAGCGACGAACAAATAGCGCTGGCCTATTTTGACGTCAGCTTCAGGTCAATCACGTTCTCACCCGCCAATACTTGCTCATGGAGGCTCGACGTTTCCGGCGTGGTGTAACTAATCGGGACTTTCTCCAGCGCCTGGATCTGCGCCAGCGTCATTCCGAACGAGGGCTGGCCGCTACGGTAGGAAATCGTCACGACGTAATTCCCCGGCTTCAATCCCTCGACGCCGCCCGACGATTGCAGCGTGTAGGAGCCGTCGGGACGCACCTTGCCGTAGGCGAGAGGGCCGGACGTCTCGGGGACGAAGACGATCGCGCCGCCATCAAGCGGCTTCCCATCCAAAGAGACGCCGCCGCTCACCGTCGAATAATCGCTCTTGCTGCAACCGGACGTCGCCAAGCACGTCGCCGCCGCGACCAGCAGAAGCGTGGCCGCAGTCCTAGCGCTATTCACAACGAGCAACAGGCGATGTTCGGAGGGCATTCCTACGATCCTTCTCAGCATGAAATTGCGGCGTCGCCGCAGCGGGCATTGGGAGCAGCGGTAAGGCCGCTAATTAGCAACCTCGTCTCCGGCCTTCGTGGATAGAGCTTGATACAGGTTGTAGTCCATCTCCCCCTCGTAGAACCGAACGCTGCCGTCGGCCATTGCGAATTGCGCGCCTCCGGCATGTCGACTGCGAAAGCCGAACACATCCGGATAATCTCGCGGCGTAGGCGGTTCGGGCATGTAATTCATTCCCGCATCAGTCGCCATCCACGAGCCGTTCGAATAGAAGGCCGCGGAATGCGCGTTGTATTCCGGCAAGTCCTCGCCGATGAGGAACGTGTTCGAGGTCCCGTCGGTGATCTGCTTCACCGACACCGGCGTGACGTAGTTCGCCCGGAACAGAATACCGCCGATCGGCGCGGTTGCAGGGTTCTCGCTGCGAATGCCTTTCCATATTCCATAGCACCAGGCGCTTCCGGCATTTCCTTTGTAGTTCGTGAGCGTCACAGGAATGCCGGCAGTTCCTTTGTCGTTGGACCACTGAAATTGCGTCTCGTTCGGGATGCCCGATGTGCCGTCGGAGGGGCAATGAATCAGATCGAGCGGAGTCTGCATGAGTTGACGCATCGCCGGCGTGTTACGAGCGATGCCCTGCTGGCTTCCGGACATCGCGCCGCCGCTATCGGGGTCGAATCGTCCCTCGAACGCTTGCGCGTTCTTAAACTGATCGTAGAGTCCCTGCTGTTCGATGTAAGGAAACGTTGACACGATCCAGCTCGAACCGTTTTCCTTCGCCGGCGTCGCTTGCGGCGAGGAGCCGCCGAAGCCGTCGTAACTCCGCGGGAATACCTTCATTGCGCTCTCGTGATTGAGATTTCCGAGAGCCAAGTTCTTCAAATTGTTGACGCACTGTGAACGCCGCGCGGCTTCGCGGGCCGCCTGAACGGCCGGCAGCAGTAGCGCCACAAGGACGCCGATGATCGCGATCACGACGAGCAACTCAACGAGCGTAAATCCGGAGGCCAAAGTTGCTGCTCGGATATTCGCTCGTGATTGATTGCTTTGGACTGCTCCTGACATTCGCTGACTCCTGAGATGGTTGGCCATCTAAATCACTCAATCACGTTGAAGAACCGATGCTGATTTGCCGAAGGCAGTGTTCCGGAACGACGCGGGACGGCGGACTCTTAGGACGTCCACTACGACCGTCGACGGCGCGCCAACCAGCCGATCAATCCCGCAGTTGCGCCAAGCGCAGCGGCCGCAGGCTCGGGCACGCTCGCCACTGCGACAGCGGCCTGCGGCGTACCGAAGTTGGCTTTGATCGCGTCCAAATCGGCCTGCGTGTACTGCGTGCCGTAACCTCGCTGCCAGAGGAGGAAGTCGGCGCCGTCGACGAAACCGCTGTGGTCGAGATCGCCGGTAATCGCATCGACCATCCGCAGCTGCATGCCGTTGAAGGCGCCGGAGCTCCAGGTGTTCACGAGCAGACCGTTGTAGCCGGGGTCGATTGAGAAGGTGATCGTAGCGATCTCGCCGTTGGCCTGCGTGACGCCGTTGCCGCCGATCGTGATCCCTTCCATATAGCCGATTTCGACTGCCGGCGTGTTCTGATTGAGTTCGTCGAAGACGCCGGTGAATGCCGCTTGCTGGAACTGTAGCGGGAACGTTTTGCTGACGCCCGAACGGTCGTCGAGCATGAAGACCTGCAACTCATACAGTTGGCCGGGAACCAAGTTCACAACCCCGTAGCCGTCGCCAAAGTTGACGTTGCCGTTGTCGACGTTGTAGATCTGCGAATCGGCGAGCGTGTCGTAAGCTCCTCCCGAGGTCCAAAGATTCGAGTCTGCGTAGCCGTCGCCGCCGTGGTAAACAAACGATGCTTCGCCAAACGACTCGGCCCCTTCGTGGTAAGCGCCAGGTTGCGTCCCCTTGAACAGCACGCCGTTGATCATCGTGCTGACGCCGATGCCGTCGACGTTGGCGTTGAGCAGATTGACCGCGTCAACGAGCGTGCCGCGGGTCGAGACTTCCGAACCATTGACGAAGTCGGTGATGTCGTGCGAGACGCCGTTGAACGTCGCCGCTCCGGCCGAAGACGCGAAGAGCGCGACGCTGCATGCCAGACTAACGATGGGGAGTCGTTTCATGCTGAGACTCTCTTTCTATGAAGTTGTTCAGTGCGAGAAAAGTGATTTGGTTTGCGTGCGGACGAACAGGCCGAGGCCGAGGATCGCGGCGCCGAGCGAGATCTCGGCTGCTGGTTCGGGAACTGCCGCGACGTTGGCCCGCAACTCCCGGATGTGGAGGAAGTTGTTCGCGGTGAGACGAATGAACTTGGCCCCGGCGAATCCCGCTCCGCCGTTGTCGAAGGCGTGCGTTTCGCCTAGTTGCGTCGGATCTTCGGCGAGCGTGGTCGTGAACAGAACGTCGGTTCCGTTAGCTCCGAGAACTTGCAGAACAGTTCCCGTAAGCCTCGCATCGGAGACCGCCGAGCCGCCGTCGAGCGATCCGCGGTTGACGATCTCGATGTTGGCGAGGTTGTACGTATTGTCCAGTTCCAGTGTGAAGACGTCTGGCGCGGCGGCGTTGCCGCCCGAGCTGCCATTGAAGTCGCCGTGATTCATCGTCGTCAGATCGCCGTCGATCGCGCCGAAGGCGTAGTGCCCGAAGGATCCGTCGACCGAGTTCGTCCAGGAAGCGACGCCACGCGGAGCGACGTTTGGGAAGAAGGCATCGGCCACAGGCGTGGCGTATTGGTTGACAAATGGTTGGATTGCGTCGGCCCAAGCCTCGTAGCCGGCGGCAGTGAAGTGGACGCCGTCGCCGTTCATGTTGGCGTTAATTGTGCCGTTGGCGTTGCGGAACAGTCCGGCGAAATCGAGGTAGTGAAGCTTCGGATTCGTATCGAGGTCGAACGCTTGCTTCACCAGCGTGTTGGCGGCATTGGCGGCGACGCGATCGGGATCGGCGTTGTTCAAACCACGGAGCGTGCTGAGCGTGAGGATGTTCGCATTGGGGGCGTGTTCCCGGATCGCCTGCACCGTGGCCAGCACGCCGTCAGCCACCTCTTCCGCCGTGTGAGCCGGCCCAACATAGTCCGCGGCGGGAAAGCCAGGATTTCCCGTCGGCGCGAAGAGATTGTTCGTGCCGATCATGAGCACGATGAGGCCCGGATTGAGGTTGTCGAGTTCGCCGTTCTCAATGCGGTAAATGAGATTTTGCGTTTGATCGCCGGCGATGCCGAAATTCAGTGCGCCGTACTTGCCGAAGTTGTGTTCCGGCGACTTCCAGGAACTGGCGCCGATGCTATTCACCTGCCGGCCGCCGACGGCGCCCCAGCCTTGCGTCACCGAGTCGCCGAGAAACACGAGACCCGCGTACGAGCGTTCGGCGCCGAGCGTTTTTGTGTGGTCAAATTGCTTTTGCCATGTGTCGAATCCACCCCCCCAACCAGCGGCGCCGGCGAACGATGCGTCGTTGGCGTCGAGTCGGAGCGTTGCTTCGAACGAATTCGCGCGGGGGCTACCGGGGCTGCGGTCGGTGAAGACAAGATTATCGATGTAGTTGGGATCCGCGTTCGCCGGCTGTGCGAGGCATCCGCAGGTCGCTAGTGCCAGCGTCAGAGCGCGCAGAGCCGCCAAGCCACTACGCGAGGGCGTACCGTTCAAGAAAACGTTATGTGGCAGATTGCCGTATTGCATTCGGTGAAGACTCGATGAAGAGCCGGAATCGACGGAGTGCCGCTCTGTGATCCCGCTCAGTTGAAAAGAGCCGCCAAGCTCTCGTCGCTGCGCTCAGCAGCGACTTGCTTTTGCAAGTTCCGTAAAAAAGTTCCGCCAAACTGGACGCCAGCGACGACCGCACGTGTATCGCGATCGTCGCTGGACGCCGCTGCCCCCGTGCCTCTCGGTAGGCCAGCACCGACCGAGAAGCTTGGTTACGCTATGCTTTCTTCGTCTGCCGCTTTCGCAGAAACAGCCCGAGCCCCGCGAGTCCGCCCAGGGCGAGCGTCGAAGGCTCGGGAATCGCACGCAATTGCATGCCGTTGATGGCGCCGTTATCCCACGTGTTAACGAGTAAACCGTTGTAGCCGGCGTCGATCACGAAATTGACCGTCGCAATTTCGCCGTTTGCTTGATGGACGCCGTTGCCGCCGATCGTGATGCCGCCGATGTAACCAATTTCCACGGCGGGCGTGTTCGGATTGAGTTCGTCGAAGTTGCCCGTGAACGCCGCTTCCTGAAATTGCAGCGGGAAGGTTTTGCTCACGCCCGATCGATCGTCGAGCATGAACACCTGCAACTGATACCGTTGGCCGGGGACGAGGTTGATGACCCCGTAGCCGTCGCCGACGTTTACGTTGCCGTTGTCGATTCCGTAGAGCTGCGAATCGGCGAGCGTGTCGTAGGCCCCGCCCGAAGACCACAAGCCGCTGTCGGCGTAGCCATCGCCGCCGTGGTACACGAACGAAGCGTTTGCGAACGACTCGGCCCCTTCATGGTACGAACCGGGCTGCGTTCCCTTGAACAACACGCCGTTAATCGTGGTGCTGACGCCGACGCCGCCGACGTTCGCGTTCAGCAAGTTCACGGCATCGACCAGCGTGCCGGCGGTCGAGACCTCGCTCCCGTTCGAAAAATCAGTGATGTCGCTCGAGCTGCCGCTAAACGTCGCTCCCCGTACAGCCGGCGCAGCGATCACGCAGACGCCCAGCAATGCCGCGACGGAACTCAAGAAATGCCTGTTCACGAGTCACCCCCAAAGAAGAAAAACATGAAGAAAAGAAACCGCCCATCGAGGAACTCGATTCACGCGCCGCGAACCAAGTTCCGAGAAAAGTCGCCACTTCGACTGCCTGCGCCCCGCCAAAGACTCTACTAATTCATTGCAATTCTCATCGCCAAAACCGTCCATTGCAGTGACGGCGTGAGGGATTGCACTTTCGGACATTTGCCTTGTTTCTCGCCACTCTCCACCACGTTCAAATAGTTGTCTCATCACGGGTTGCCGCAGTCGGCGTCGCATCATCGGTACGCGGAAGGCGCGATGCCGACATGGTTCTTGAATGCTCGATAAAAAGTCGAGTAGTCCGCGAAGCCGCATTTGAAAGCGATTTCGTCGGCTGTGAGCGGAGTTTCTTCCAGCAAGCGCTTGGCGGCGCTGATGCGAAAATTCAGCAGCACCTGGTACGGCGACGCCATCCCTTGCTGGCGGAAGAGCCGGCCGATCGTCCGCGACGAGACGCCGCAGGCCGACGCGATTCGCTCCACCGTGAACTCGCGAATCTGAAAGTGTTGTTCAATCGCCGCTAGTGCGCGAGCGACGACCGGGTGTGCAGCCGTCAAACTCAATTCGGTGCTGGCGCGCACGACCACGTCTCCCGGCGCGACCAACACGGCGTCGGCGGGCGGCGCCTCGCCTTCCAGAATGCGGCTGAGCAACTGCGCGGCTTGTAGCCCGATCTTGCGATGGTTGACCTCAATGCTGGAGAGCAGCGTGCGGCCCCCTTCGCAGTGAAAGGGATCGTTGTCCGTCCCCAGCACGGCCAAGCTCCGCGGAACCTCGATCGCCTGATCTTCGCAGTAATTGAGGACTCGGCGAGCACATGCATCAGTGACGCAGAAGAGTGCCGTCTTCGATGGCAACAGCTTCAGTTCCGCCAACTCGCTCCCGCTGGCATCGCCACGCGGCGAACTGAGGATCAATTCGCGCGGCGTGTATCCCGCATCCTCAAGGGCATAGCGGTAGCCGCGTGATCGGTTCTGCGAATAGTAGTGACTCGGCACATCCGTGCAGTAAGCGAACGATCGATACCCTAGCCCGAGGAAGTATCTCGCCGCCAGGGCGCCGACGGCGACGGCGTCGGAACGCACTCGCGCGATGTTCGGGCAATCGTGAATACTGTTGACGCAGACGACAGGCGTCGCGAGCGGCGGATCGCTCGGCAGCCCTTCCGCGCCAATGAAGCCGATAATGCCGTCAGGCCTCGATGCAAAGGCTTCTTCCCACGAAAGCACCGGCGAACCTTCCGAACGGAGCAGCTTCCAATCGGGCGAAGTCCGCGCAAAATCCTGCACCCCCTGCAGAATCGAGAACCGCAGGACGACCGATTCCTGAAGTGCCAGGGCGATGTTTTTCATTGGCGTCTCAGCAGCTACCCCAGGCGCCTCTTCGCTTCCAACCCCTGTCCTGCCCAGCAATGCAGTCTCGCGCGGCGGCAGGCACGGAACGTGCGCCGCTGGAGATGATGCAAGTTGGGAGGTCAGTTGACTCATGACGAGGGAGTCGGCGTCTTGGGCTGCGGTGCAAACAGTCGAAATTCGTTAATCGTCGGCCCATCCGTCGCATCGAGAATCTGCAGCCGCACCCGGCGTGCGGTAATCGGTTTGAACTCGATCGTTTGTTGCGATCCGATCGCGGTTCCACGGTGGACGGTTTTCCAGCCATCGCCGTTGTCGTATTGCAGTTCAAACTTCTGGATGCGTTGAAATTCCTCTGGCTCGTCGATCTTGGCTTGCGCGACCACCGTCGGTTCTGTGAAGTCAACTTGCAGCCAAGCGTTCTGCACGTTTCCATCGGCGGCCCACCGGGTTTTCGAATCGTCGTCAAACGCCCGGCTGGCGTCGTAAGCACTCTCATTCTGAAAGACGTTCGAGGCCGACGACTTCTGCTCGTAGGCAAGTGACCCGCTCCTCAATCGCACTGGAACCGGCGTTAGGGACAGAGCCGGACCGTCGAGCGTCAATTCAATAACCGTCGCGATCTCAGCGCGATCGGCAGGCGATACATCGATTGAGATGCCGTCAGAGGTTTGCTTTACGACGGCTTGGCCGCCGCTGCGAATCTTCGACGCATTGATCTGGCGATCGATGGCGGGTAGTTGCAGCGGCCCCACATCGGGCCAGTTCATCACGAACAAGTAGACGGTGTTTCCTTTGCAAGTCGCAGCACCCCAATCGCCGGGCATGAATGGTCCGCCGCGCGTACCGTAGATGCCGTCGCCGTACTTTGCGAGCCATGCTCCCATTTCTTCGAGCCGCGCGACTTGTCGAGGTTCAATCCGACCGTCTGGCATCGGACCAACGTTGAACAAAAAGTTTCCGTCGCCGCCAGCCGTCTGAATGAGCGACTGCAAGCATTGCTTTAGGGGCTTGAGATGGTCGTTCGGCTTCCACGACCATTGCTCGCAGATCGTCATGCACGTTTCCCACGGCATGTCGCGATCAAAACCGCCGATCCGCTGTTCGGGAGTATCGTAGTCGCCCGCAATGTGCAGGCCGCGGGCCGCCTTTTCTGCAGGCGAAATCCGCGTTTTGCTCACGCGATTGTTAATCACCAAATCGGGCTGGATCGCTTTCAGATAGTCGTACAAGCCATTGCCGTACTCTAGCGTCCAAGGGTCTTCCCAGTCGCCATCGAACCACATCACGCCGAGCGGTCCGTAGTTGTCGATCAGTTCCTTCGTTTGATCTTTGATCAACTGGTAATGCTGCGGCATGTTCGGGTTCGCGCTCTTCGCGGAGCCCCCTGGCGACGCCAGCGGGTAGTCAATTCCGCGCCAGTCGGGGAGCGAGTAATAGGCGCAAAATTGAATTCCTTCGGCCCGACAGGCTGCGGCAAGTTCGCCGACGACGTCTCGTTTGAACGGCGTGGCGCTGATGTTGTAGGGGTCGTACTTCGATGGCCACAGGCAGAAACCGTCGTGGTGCTTCGTTGTCAGCACGAGGTACTTCATGCCGGCGGTCTTCGCGATTTTTGCCCAGGCGACGGCGTCGAACTCGGTCGGATTGAACTGCTTGTAAAGCTCGTCGTACTCCTCCGCGGGGACCTCCTTCCCGCGGGACCAACCGATTTCCGTCCCCTTGAGCGCGACCGGTCCCCAGTGGATGAACATGCCGAACCGCTTGTCTTGCCAAGCCTTGATCGCGTCCGAGGTAACCTCAGCTTGCGAAACTGCCGGCGCTTGCGCTGCAGGAGCGACTTCCGCGGCCTGCAGAGGCGCAGCGGTCGCCGACGTGAGCGCCAAAAGCCCAATCACGCACGACCAGAGCACGCGTTGGTAGCCAGCGGGAACGCTCATGTCGCCCCCTTTCGCTGCTTCGACTGCAACGCTCGGCGTCCATGCGGCTGGTGCGTTCGCGACTCGTCGGCAGGTTTGTTGCCGGCGAAGTCTGCGTGCGGGTTGTTGCCATCGTCTGTGGTCGGGGTCGTGGCCAGATGATGCAATTCTTCCCAACGCCCCCTAGATCGCGACACATGGCTTCGCGCCGCTTCGCGCGCCACTTCAGGCCGTCCCGACTTGATCGAGTCAACGATGACGCGGTGTTCGAGCATCGTTTCGTTCCGCAGGTGCTCGCTTGAACGGTACGAATCAATGGCGAATCGCACGTATCGGTCGCGGAGCGCCGCCCCCAACGATGCAAACAGTTCGTTGCCGGAGGTGCGCAGCAACTCCATGTGAAAATCGATGTCGAGAATCGCGAATTCCTCGATGATTCGCGCGGCGCTCATGATTTGCAGCTTGGCGTCGAGTTGTCGCCAAGCTTGGCCCTCGCGATCGGCCGCCGCTTTCGCCGCGGCGTCGCCTTCGATCGCCATGCGAAGTTCGAGCAGATCGGCGAACGTGCGATGATCGGCGGCTAGCACCGAGTAGGCGTTGAGCGCCATCGACACATGCTGCAATTCGCCGCCGGCGACATAGCTGCCGCTGCCGTTGACGGTTTTGAGCAGTCCGCGACCTTGCAGCCGACGAATCGCTTCGCGAACGAGCGTGCGACTCGCGCCGAACTGCTTCCGCAGGCTCTCTTCAGAGGGAAGTTTGAAGCCGGTGGGCCACTCGCCCGAGAGAATCCGCTGGTTGAGGAACTCCTCGATTGGCTGGCTAGCACTCGGGGCAAGCGCGCTGGCATGATCCTGTAGCATAGGTAAGCACCTCTCACCGTAGCGGCGAGCGACTCAAGTCGGTTTCGAACGATCGCTGAATAGCTGTTTTGTTGACAATTCAGTCGGGTAGTGCCTATTCTGACGGCTGCTCGACTTCTCTGCTCATCCTAAACCTGTCCTACAGGTTTTGCAACCATGTTGCTGACGAATCAAATCATCCTGCTTACCGGCGGCGCTGACGGCATCGGCCGAAAGTGCGCGCAGGCCTACGCAGGGGCTGGGGCGAAGGTCGTTATCGCCGACCTGTCCGACAACAAGGCGTCTGAAGCCGCTAACGCACTCGGTAATGAGCATTTAGGCCTAAAGTGCGACGTTTCGCAGGGCGACCAGGTCGAAGCTGTCATCCAGCGCGTGCTGGCAAGGTACGGCCGGCTCGACGCCATCCATAACAACGCCGGCATCGCCGGTCCCTCGACCGCGCTGCACGAAACCACCGACGCCCAGTGGGATGAGCTCCTGCGGGTCAACCTAAAGAGCATCTACTTCACGACCCGCTTCGGCATCAACGCGCTGACCGAATCCCGCGGCGTCATCCTGAACACCTCCAGCATGGCGGGCGTCATCGGCCAGGCCGCTCACGCGGCGTACGCTGCGACCAAAGGGGCGATCAACGCACTCACGAAGTCGATGGCGCTCGACTATGCTCCGCTCGGCATTCGCGTCAACGCCATCTGCCCAGCCGGAGTCTGGACGCCCATGCTGCGGCAATGGGCTGCCGACCAGCCCGATCCCGCATCGATGGCGGCCTACCTCGACGCCATTCATCCACTCGGCCCCTGTCCCGAAGGGGACGTTGTGGCTGATGCGGCGTTGTTCTTACTTTCCGAGAAGGCTCGCTTCATCACCGGGCACATCATGCACCTCTCCGGCGGCGCCGAGTTGGGATATCGAAGGTGACCATCGAACGCATCAAGGTCACGGACGCACGCTTTCCCTTTGGGGGAGGAATGGGCTCCGACGCGATCCATCGCACGCCGGTCTACTCGTACGCCGTTACCGAATTAGCGACGATGGGGGCGACAGGCGTCGGGCTGGCCTTCACGCTGGGCGACGGCAATGATTTGGTCTGCCGAGCGGTCGAGCATCTAACGCGCGAACTCGTCGGCCGCGATATCGAAGATGTGATGGCCGACTTCGGCGCCCTGCAGCGTTCGCTCGCCAACGATGAAAAATACCGCTGGCTCGGTCCTCACAAAGGAGTTGTTCACTTAGCATTGGCCTCGATCACCAATGCTTGTTGGGACTTGTGGGCCAAACGCCGCGGCGTCCCTCTGTGGCGATTGCTGCTCGACCTGTCGCCTGAACAAGTGGTCGCCACGCTCGATCTGTCGTATCTCGAAGACGCCCTCACGCCTGCCGAGGCCATCGACATGGTCTGCTCGCAACAGGCGACAAGGTCTCAGCGCGACGACGTCTTGCAGCGGGGCTACCCCGGCTACGACACCTCGGTTGGCTGGTTCGGCTACGACGACGAGCGGCTACGCGACAATTGCCGGCGCTCGCTCGATTGCGGATTCCGCGCGCTGAAGCTCAAGGTCGGATCTGCAGAAATGGAGCGCGATCTACGCCGCGTCGAAATCGTCCGCGAGGCAGCCGGTGCCGACATCCGCTTCATGGTCGACGCCAATCAGCAGTGGTCGTTACCGCGGGCGTTGGAGTTCGGCCGTCGTACGGAACATGCCAATCTCTTTTGGATTGAAGAGCCGACCCACCCCGACGACGTCTTCGCCCATCAAACGCTCGCCCGCGAACTCGGGGCCCACAAGATCGCCGCGGGCGAGCATGTCCCCAATCGCATCGTGTTCAAGAACTATTTGCAGGCGGGTAGCCTTGGCTTCTGCCAAGTCGATGCACTGCGGGTAGCCGGCGTCAGCGAATTCATCGTCGTTAGCATGCTGGCGAAGAAGTTCGGCGTGCCTGTCGCCCCTCACGTCGGTGATATGGGCCAACTGCACCAGCATCTGGTGCTATTCAATCACATCGCCCTCGGGCACGACGCGCTCTTCCTCGAATACATCCCTCATCTGCAACAACACTTCCGCCACCCCTGTTGCGTTGAGCAGGGCGTCTATCGGACGCCGCAGGAAGTCGGGGCGAGTTGCGATCTCCTCTCGCTCAGCTGATTGCCATCTATGGGCTTGATCGACCTGATTATCGTCGTGGTCTACCTGCTCGCCGTCGTCGCGGTCGGCTGCTGGTCGAGCCTACGCAAGTCGAGCGAAGAGAGCAGCGCAGGAGCGGCGAGCGAGTACTTCCTCGCCGGCGGAACGCTCCGCTGGCCGATCATCGGCATGGCGCTCTTCGCGACGAATATCTCGACGGTCCATGTGGTCGGGCTCGCTGAAGCCGGGTTTAAGTCGGGCCTGTTGATGGGGAATTTCGAGTTGCTGGCCGGCTTCACGCTGATCTTGCTCGCCAACTTTTTCGCGCCGCTTTACATTCGTTCTCAAGTGGTGACGCTTCCTGATTTTCTCGAGAAGCGCTACTCCCGTCCCTCGCGCGACGTGTTGGCGATCGTCTCCGTCGTTTCCGCCGTCTTCGTGCACATCGGCTTTTCGCTCTACACCGGCGCTGTGGTGATGAACGGCATCGTCGGCGTCGATATCTCGCTCGTGTGGAGCGTCATCGCGATCGCGCTGCTCACGGGACTCTACACAATCCTCGGCGGTTTAACTGCGGTCGTAGTGACTGAGTCGTTGCAAACAATTGTTCTCCTCGCAGGGGCGATCGTCATTAGCGCTGTTGCTTGGGTCAAGGCGGGGGGCTGGGAAGGAATTCACGCCCACGTGCCGGCAACGCATCTCTCGCTGATTCGCGCCGCCGACGATCCTGACGGATTACCCTGGTACTCGCTCGCCCTCGGATATCCGGTAATCGGGATCTGGTACTGGTGTACCGATCAAACGATCGTGCAGCGCGTACTGGGAGCAAAAGATGAGAATCACGCCCGCGTCGGAGCGCTCTTTGCCGGCTTCATCAAGATCCTGCCGCTATTTATTTTCGTCGTCCCCGGAATTGCCTGCTACTCACTCGTGCAGCAGGGAATAATCCCCGCGGAGAAACTCTCCCACACAGAGCAAACCTACGCAGTGCTCGTGCAGGAACTACTGCCTGTCGGCGTGAGGGGCCTGATGGGCGCCGCCTTACTCGCCGCTGTGATGTCGACCGTTTCGGGCGCCCTTAATTCGATTGGCACGCTGGTGAGCTACGACATGCTCAAACGTTGGCGACCCGAGACTAGCGATCGCGCGTTGGTTTCCGTCGGCCGTTGGTCGTCGTTCATCGCGTTGCTGATGGCGATCGCATGGTCGCTGACGCTCAGTCCGTCAGGAATCTTCCAGTCGATCAACGCGATGATCACCTACGTCGCGCCGCCGATCACATGCGTCTTCCTATTCGGCGTTTTCTGGCGCCGCGCCTCCGCGCCAGCCGCCTTCGCAACGCTCACGCTAGGCTCGCTCGTCGGCGTCATGCTCTTCATGTTGGAGAAGTTCAAGGTTGCGTGGTGGGTTGATCTGCTGAAAGCGCAGCACATTGATTTCTTGCTGATCGGCGTCTTGCTGTTCGTGCTTTGCACGGCCATCATGGTGACCGTTTCTCTCGCTCGGCCACACGTTCATACGACCGATAGCGAGCGCCTCGTTTGGCGGACGCCGTGGGAGCCGTTGGAGTTCCGCGGTTGGCCCGGGATAATGAATTACAAATGGCTGACCGCCCTTCTCGCGGCCGTACTGGCAGCGGTTTACACTCTTCTCGCTTAGTCTGCAGAGCGATTCCCATGCGAGCATTCAGCCTCCTCACATACGCCGCTACCACCGCCGCAATAGCTTTGTTGAGCGTCGTGCCGGCCAGCGCCGCCCCGCCTGCTGGTGCAGCGAAAGGCGAAAACGCGAAGCCATTGCGGCTGGCGTTCATCACCTGCACGATCGACCAAAAGTTCTTCGATCCAGTAAAGCAAGGCATGCGCGACGCCGCTGCGGCCATGAACGTCGAGTGCGATTTTCTCGGCACTGCCGGCGTCGACGTTCCCGCACAGATTGCAATGGTGCGAAAAGCAGTCGCCGACGGTTACGATGGGATTGCCCTCAACATTATTGATGCGGAAGCGTTCGACGAAGTCGTTGCGGAAACGATCGCGAAGGGAGTGCCGGTCGTCAGCTTCAATGTCGACGATCACGTCACGCCCAACGCGCGGCTCGCGTCGGTGAGCCAACAGTTCGAAGCGGCTGGCAAGAAGCTGGCCGCGCTCGCTCTGCCAGAGATTCCGCAAGGCGCTCACGTTCTGCTGACCAAGCATGACGAAGGGGTTTCGGCCCTCGACGAACGGAGCCGCGGCATTCAAGCAGGATTGAATTTAAAGAGCATTACCTGGACCACCGTTGTCACAGGCAACGACGCGGTCGCCGGTGCGAAAATTGTGGCCGATGCGCTTCGCCAGCATCCAGAAATCCGCGTTATTCTCAGCTCTGGCCAAGCGGACACTGAAGCCGCCGGCCGCGCGTTGGAGGCTGACTTCCCCGGCAAGGAGTATTGGGCGGCTGGGTTCGATATGTCGCCGAAGACGCTGCAATTGATCGAAGCGGGACGGATTCGCTTCACGCTTGATCAGCAGCCGTATGCCCAAGGATTTTACCCGGTGGTGCAGCTCGCATTGAATTTGAGGTATGGCCTCACGCCGTCGTCGCTCGATGCTGGCGCCGGCGTGATTGACAAGCATAACGTCGCCGAAGTCAAACAGCTTTGCGAAGAAGGATACCGATAGGATGCGAACGGCGGTTATCACTGGCGGCGGATCGGGCATCGGCCGCGCCATCGCGCTGCGACAAGCGAAGGCTGGCGATCACGTCGCCGTGCTGGAGCGCGAGCTCGTGACCGGTGCGGAGACGGTGACGCTTATTCAAGCAGCCGGCGGCTCAGCTGAAGCGATCAGTTGCGATGTCAGCGATTTCGACTCGACCACTGCGGCATTCGCTCAGCTTGAGCGGGTCGACTTGCTGATAAACAACGCCGGCGTCGCGCATGTCGGCAACGTTGAGAAGACTTCTCCCGAAGATTTCGAACGCCTCTTCAGCGTCAATGTCCGTGGCGTGTACCATTGCCTCCACGCAGCGATTCCGAAAATGCGGTCGCAAGGGGGCGGCGTGGTGCTCAACATGGCGTCGATTGCCTCGAAGATCGGCATTCGCGATCGCTTCGCCTACTCGATGACCAAAGGCGCCGTTTTTTCGATGACGCTCTCGGTCGCTCGCGATTACGTCGGCGAGAACATCCGCTGCAATTGCCTGTGCCCCGCGCGGGTGCACACGCCCTTCGTGGATGGTTTTATTGAGAGAAACTATCCGCCCGCGGAGCGTCAGCAGGTCTTCGAGACCCTTTCTGCCTACCAACCGATTGGCCGCATGGGGTGGCCGGAAGAAATCGCCGCACTCGCTCACTTTCTACTTTCCGACGAAGCCGCGTTTATCACCGGCGCCGCGTACGACATCGACGGCGGCGTCACGCAACTCCGCTAAGCTAGCCCGCGACCACTCACTTCTAACCTTGCCTCAGGCCGATGAAGCTCACGCGCTACCATCAGAATACCCGCATCGTCCCGGGGTTGTTTCTCAATGACGATATGATCGTCGACGCCAGCTCATTTGGCGCCGATTGGAACGAAGAGTTCTTTGCAACGGACGGCCTCTCGCGCTTGCGTGTATGGTTGGCGAATGAATCGGCCACGGCGCCGCGCGTGAATTCCGGCAAAGTCCGTCTCGCCCCAGCGATTGCCCGCCCCTCGAAAATTATTTGCATTGGCCTCAATTACGCCGACCACGCCCGTGAAACGGGCGCCACGCCGCCGGCGGAACCTGTCGTTTTCTTCAAAGCGACCACTGCCTGGGCCGGGCCGAGCGATGATCTCGTCATTCCCAAAGGTTCGTTAAAAACCGATTGGGAAGTCGAGCTCGCCGTAGTGATCGGCAAGCGAGCCAGCTATGTGACCGAGGCTCAGGCGCTCGACCATGTCGCTGGCTACGCTCTGCATAACGACTACTCCGAGCGCGCCTGGCAACTCGAAGGGACCGGACAGTGGGTCAAAGGAAAATCGGCCGACGGCTACGCCCCGTTTGGTCCGTACATGGCGACACCCGATGAGATTGCCGACGTGAACTCGCTCCGCCTGTGGCTCCACGTCAACGGCGTTGCCAAGCAAGATGGCAGCACGTCGAATCTCATCTTCCGCGTGCCGCACATCATCAGCTACCTCAGCCAGTTCATGACGCTATTGCCAGGCGACGTCATTTCCACAGGCACGCCTGCGGGCGTGGGGCTCGGCTTCAAACCGCCGCAGTATTTATCGCCAGGCGACGTCGTCGAACTCGGCATCGACGGTCTTGGCACGCAACGACAAGCGGTGGTGGCATACGGTGATTGACGCCCACCAACATTTCTGGCGATACAACGACGAGGAGTTTTCCTGGATCACTCCCGCCATGGTGGTACTCAGTCGCGATTTCGAACCGGCAGATCTGCAACGCGAAATGACAGCGGCCGGCGTCGAGGGCGCAATCAGCGTGCAGGCGCGAACCTGCTTGGAAGAGACTCACTACCTACTGCAAGCGGCCGCCGGTAACGACTTCATCCTCGGCGTCGTTGGCTGGGTCGACTTGAAGTCGCCCGCGGTCGATGCCGATCTTGATCGCTACGCCAATCATCCAAAGTTCAAAGGGGTTCGCGAGATTTGCCAAGGCGCGCCCGATCATCGGTTCTTCACTGACCCTGCATTCAACGCAGGCATTCGCGCGCTAACGAAGCGAGGTCTGGTCTACGACTTGCTGATTTTCGCTAATCAGCTGCCTGCTGCAGCGGCCTTTGTTGATTTGCATCCCCATCAGAAGTTCGTGCTTGATCACTGTGCGAAGCCTGCCATCCGCGGCTCGGAACCGTCGGAAGACTGGCGTCATCAGCTGAGTGAACTTGCTCAACGTCCGAACGTCGCCTGCAAGATTTCCGGCCTCGTCACTGAGCTTTGCCATCCGGCGTCCAATTGGAACCTCGAACTCTTGCGCCCCTATTTCGAAACGGTGCTCGACGCCTTCGGCCCCGATCGCGTGATGGTTGGCTCCGATTGGCCGGTATTGAATGTCCGCGCATCCTACGGGGGCTGGGTGGGCGTGCTTCACGAGTGGCTGGCAGAGTATCCGCGAGCCGTCAGCCATGCGATCGCAAGCGAGACGGCTCGGCGGCTATATGGCTGCAGCTGACGGATTTGAAGCGTGGAACGCAGAGGGCAGCCTGCACCAGTGATCTGGCCTACAGGTTCTACTCAGCTATCTTTGGGACGCCAAGGAAAAAACGCGTTCGTTGTTCGCTTGTAGTTATCGTAGTCGGGACGACGATCGCCAATTGTCGATTCCAACAACGACACGCCAGAAACTCGCAGCAGTAGAAGCGACATCACAAGCGGCGACGCAATACTCCAGGCCGCGCCGGCAGATGCTGCGATCAGGTAGAGTCCCCACCAAACGCAAAAGTCGCCGAAGTAGTTCGGATGCCGGCTGAACCGCCACAGTCCTTGGTCCATGACTTTGCGTTGATTCCCCGCCGCCGCTTTGAATCGCGCCAACTGCAAGTCTGCCGCCGTCTCGTACGAGATGCCGAATACACATAGTGCGATGCCGATAGCGGTTATCAATTGAATTGAGACCTCGCTTGCACTCCACAGCGTGGCTTGCACTGGCAGCGAGATAAACCATATGAGTACGCCTTGCAGTAAAAAAACGGTGAGCAAGCTGATCCACCAGAATCTCTCGCCATGCTGCCGGCGCATTTCGGCGTAGCGGCGATCTTCATCCTCTCCCCACTTCCTCCATGTGAGATATCCGGCGAGACGAAGTCCCCAAATCGTCACGAGTCCCAGGATGGTCCAATCGCACCAACTGATCTGATCGACGAGGCACGCTGTCAGCCATGCGACGAAGGCGAATCCGGCGCCCCAGAATTGATCGGCAATGCTGGCGTCGCGTTTCCACAGTGAAACGATCCAAAGGAACAGCGTCAGTAGTAGCAGAACGGCGAGGTTGAGCAGCAGGATTTTGGTAGCCGAAGGCATAAGGGGAGCAACTTCCCAGCGATACGTTACCGGAGAACATCAGCGATCGGTCTTGCCGTTCGTTTGCTGAGCCTTGGAACTACCAATCCAATGCAACGGGTTTTCGCGATACTGCGGTTTGGCAAACACCAACTGAAGGAGCCCAATGCACGACTCGTCAAACGCCGCTTCGCAGTAGCAGAGGTAATAGTTCCACAATCGGATAAACTCTTCGGAGTACCCGATGTCGCGCACAGCGGGCAGCGCTTGCGTGAACGCATCTCGCCATGCTCGCAGGGTGCGTGAGTAATGCGGTGCAAAGTCCAGGGCCTCCGCTAGCCGCATATCGGTCGTCCTCGCTACCGACGCAAGCATGGCGCCAAGCGACGGCAGGCAGCCGCCTGGAAACACGTAACGTTGGATGAAGTCGACGGACCGCAAGTAGCGTTGATAGCCGCGGTCGGGCATGACGATCGCCTGAATCAGACACGCTCCGTTTGGCCGGAGTAGTTGGCTGCACCTCTTGAAGTACTCATCGAAGTACTGATGGCCGACGGCTTCCACCATCTCGATGGACACAAGCTTGTCGAAGCGACCGCTCAAGTCGCGGTAGTCGGATTGCAGGATGGTTACTTGATCCGCTACACCGGCTTCGTCGATGCGTTGCTTCGCAAGTTCGAACTGCTCCCGGGAGATCGTGGTGGTCGTGACATGGCATCCATAGTTCTGGGCTGCGTAGATGGCGAAGCCCCCCCACCCGCTGCCGATTTCGACGACCTCATCCCCTGGGGACAGGTTAATGCGGCGGCAGATGCGATCGAATTTCTCGACCGACGCCTCTCGCAGAGACGACGACTCGTCGCGAAATAGCCCGCACGAGTAGGCCATGGTGTCGTCGAGCCACAACCGGAAGAAATCGTTGCCCAAATCATAGTGGGATTCGATATTCTTGCGACTGCCGCTCCGAGAGTTGCGTCGCCACCAGTGGTAACAACGGTGGAACTGCTGAACGACGCTCGCCACGCCGCGGTCGAGTCGACTGGCGGCTGATAGATCTCGCGCGAAGATTCGGAAAAATGTCGTTAGGTCGCTGCAATCCCAGTCGCCCTGAATGTAGGATTCTGCGACAGCTAGACTTCCCCCCATGAATGCTCGGCGAAAGAACTGCGTCCGATGGATGTGCAACTGGGCCTGCAATTCCGTGCCTTCTCCTAACAATACGTCGCGGCCATGCTCGCGAAGCGTGATGGAGCCGCTTTTAATTCCAGAGAGGGCATTCGTCACCATTCGGCGAGGAAATCGCTCAACCCAGGGAATGCGCGTTGGAGCTAGTGCGTGTGAGGACGATACAGTGCTCATAGTACAACGTTGACCTCGTCGTTTTCCTGGGCGCGCGATTCAGCGTCTTGCTCCCCACGCATCGAGTCAGTTGCCGTGCGAGGGTGTGGTACGAACGAAACTCGCCGCCACCAAAGCTTCAGCGCCTGCCAATAGATGGCAGCGATGACGCGCTGCGTCATGAATGGATGTAGGGTCAGCGCGCGAGACAGATTGGCTCCAGTGATTTCGCGTCGGTTCAACGACAAACTAGCGGCGAATGTAGGCGCATCTCCGTCGCCTGATCGTGGCCAGTTCTCGATCTGGAGCCGTAACATTGTGCCCGGCGTCGTGAGCTGGAAACGGTAGTCGTAGTCCATATGCAGAAACGGAGAGACGTGGAGTTGCTTCCGCGTCGTAAACTTGAAGCAGGAGGCTGAGTCGCTGCCGGCAGGACAGTCAATCACGTACCAGTGACGCTCTCCCCACGGCGTATTGCTGACTTCCGCAACAACGACTGCCAGTTGGCCGTTCTCATCAAAACAGTAGTAGAGGCTCAGTGGATTGAACGCATAGCCGAAGCAGCGAAATTGCGTTAGTAGGCGAACTGGGCCGCTGAGAGGGCGGTCAGTTTGAGCGGCTGCGAAGGATCGCACTGAATCAGCGAGTGACTCTCCTGCGGAACCCAGGTAGTCCCTTCGCCGGAACCACGCCACGTTCGGTCGATCGCAAGACCACAACCAATGATGCGTGAACAACTGCGGCAACTCGTCGAGATCGACGTACATCATGTACAGTCGATAGCGAAACGTGCGATCGATAGGCTCGTTTCGCCGATGAACCACCAGGCCTTCGTAGATGCAACTATGCCTAGCCATTCAATGAAGCCCGTTCATCGAGTTCTCATTGTTTGTTAACTCAGCAGATTCTACGTTGCACGGGATGCTTGCCGCTCGGCTTTCCCGCTCGATGGCCGCGACGACTTGCATCGCGCTCACAACGCCGTCTTCGTGAAAGCCGTTGCCCCAGTAGGCGCCGCAAAACGAAGTGCGGTTCGAATTCAAAAGTTCGGATTGGCGCGATCGGGCGGCGGCCCGCCGGTGATCGAATGTCGGGTGATGGTAAATGTACCGCCCGAGCACCCGCTCCTGCGCGATTTCGGATTCAGCGTTGAGCGTCACGCAGAATGTATGTCGCGACTGTAGCCTCTGCAGGATGTTCATGTTGTACGTAATGACTGGGGGGCTCGCTTCAGCGCCGCCGACACGGCAATTCCAACTAGCCCACGCTCGTCGTCGTCTCGGAAGAAGCGACGCGTCTGTGTGAAGAACCGCGACGTTCGAGACGTAAGGAAACGCGGAAAGCGTGTTTCGCTCAAGCGGAGTCGCGTCGTTCCCGAGAATGCGGAGCGCCTGATCGCTATGGCACGCGAAGATGACGTGGTCGAATGTTTCTTCACGAGAGGAACGGCTGCGTAGCACCACGCCCTCGCGCGTCCGCACGACAGATTCCACTGGCGAGTTCAATCGAACTCCTGCGGCAAAATTTGCCGAGAGTTTCTTCACGTAGGTGTGCGATCCGCCTTCAATGACGTACCAGGTCGGCCGATTGCGCAGCGACAGCAATCCATGATTGCGGAAGAACTCGATCACGAACGCGACTGGAAAATCCGCAAAACGTCCTCTTGGACAAGACCAAATGGCGGAGCCCATCGGAAGCAGATAGTGCTCGGCGAATGCTGAAGAGAACCGATAGCCGTTCACGAACTCTCTCACCGTTTCGTTGACGACGCTGCGGTGAGCGGCCGACGACGTCACTCGATTAAATCGCACAATGTCCAACAGCATGCGATGAAAGCTGGGACGCAGCAGGTTGCGTTTCTGCGCGAAGAGCGTTCTCAGCGAATGGCCGTTGTATTCAAGGTGTGCGCGGTCGTCCCTCACGCTGAAGCTCATCTCGGTCGGCTTGGCGGCGACGCCGAGTTCCGCGAGAAGTTTTGTGAAGTTGGGGTAAGTGCGATCGTTAAAGACGATGAAGCCCGTGTCGATCTGGTGCCGTTCGTCACCGATTTCCACGGCGACCGTATTGATGTGCCCCCCCAGGTAGGAGTTGGCTTCGAACAGCGCAACGTGATGCGCAGCGGCCAGATGATAAGCCGCAGTCAGCCCCGAGATGCCGCCGCCAACAATTGCGATTCGCACGAGAGTCCGAACTTTGTAAGAATAAATCGTTCAAATCGTTCATTTCGTTATATTCAACTGGCAGAGCTAGGGTCAAGCATGCCCCCACGGCGGTGGAAATAGCAACCTAATTTTCAGCTATAGAGACGCTGCGGCTCTTGGAAGAAGCTGGACCAATTTCGTAAATCTCGTTAAAATTCGTCCATATCGGTCATCGATGATAGAGAGCTGGACGTGTCAAATTTCGTATCGCCCCTGCTGGCGGCTCAAGCCTTTGGAGTCAGCGAATCATCGCTCAAGCGATGGTGCGATCGCGGCTTGATCCGTTCGCAGCGCACCGCTGGGGGGCATCGTCGACTGGCCGTGCAGGACGTCGTCTCCTATTCCCGATCGTCTGGACAGCGGTTGGCGCGGCCAGAACTGTTGGGCCTGCCGTCGACTCGAAAAGCAAGCGTTGACGCACTAACCAAGGAAATGAGGCACTTGCGGGAGTCACTCACGCAAGGGAATACAGAGAAGTGTTTCGAGACCGTGGTCGGTTTGTATGCTCGCGGACATCGCGTTAGTGAAATCTGCGACTTGGTGATTGCTCCCGCCTGCCGCGAGATTGGCCATCAATGGGAATGCGGCGAGATTGAGGTCTATCAAGAGCGGCGGGCGTGCGAACTCTGCCTGCAGACGCTTGCCGAAGTCTCGCGTCTCGTGCCGCCAGCCAAGGGGCGGGCGCCTATAGCAATCGGAGGATCGCCCGCAGGAGACCCGTACGGCTTGCCGACGCGAATGGTTGAGCTAGTGCTGCGTGAGCAAGGTTGGCGATCGCAATCGCTGGGCTCATCGCTGCCGCTTGAAACGCTGTTGGCCGCTGTTAACGATTTGCAGCCTCAGTTGCTGTGGATTAGCGTGTCGCACCTCTCGAGCAAAGAACTATTTCTGGCTAACTACCGAGCGATGTTCGAACAAGTGAAAGATCGCGTGGCGGTGGTCGTCGGAGGGCAAGCACTGGACGAGTCGCTGCGACGACAGATGGAGTACGCCGCGTACTGCGACAACCTGCAGCATCTTGAGAACTTTGCGGAAATTCTGAAGAACTCGTCGCGACCGAGACGCCGCAAGGCTGCGCGATAAGCGATGAGCAAGGGCTAGTGGCTTCGCTCCCAGGAACGTCGCCGCGATTCATCGACGGAAGCGTACCGAAGGGATTGATCGATGCAGAGCTTAAAAATTTTCGCAATTGTCGCCCCGGTGTGTATGGCCATCGATTTGCTATGGCTGGGCGTCATCATGAAAGACTTCTACAGCAGCGAGCTAGGCGAACTTGCTCGCCGTCAGGCGGGCGGCTTGTCGCCACGCTGGCCTGCCGCAATCCTGGTCTACCTATTGATTCCAGCGGGCATCGTTATCTTCGTTCGTCCGCTCCTGCAGGTAGACTCAAGCTGGGCGCATACGGCTGGAATCGGGGCGCTGTTCGGCTTCATCGTTTACGGAGTGTACGACCTGACGAATCGAGCCGTGCTGGAGAACTACTCGCTAAGGCTAACGATCGCGGACATTCTATGGGGCTGCGTTCTGTGCGCGCTGACGTCCTGCGTCATGCGTGCAGCCATGCGGTGGATCGCTTGATGCTCATTCAATGCGTGGGCTATCCGCGGGAGGGAAGACTCGATCGTCACGGCGACTAACTCCGTACGGCAGCGAGCGGTTGAGTTCCGTGAGAAGACAGCCTCCGCCGGCGCTAAACAAACGAAGGAATTCGATCAGAACGCCTTCGCTAAATTCGAACGGTTCCGTCCACGCGTCGAGTAGGCCGAGGCGCTAGCGGAATTGCATACGCAGTGTGCAGATGCCGAATTTGAGTATGAGGCAAGCGACGACGGGAAATTGACGACGCTCGAACGCAAAGCAAACTGAGCGTCGCTCCAGCGTCCGCCCGCTCTCCGCACCCGTGCCACTACCCTCGTTCGAAGAGCCGAGTGATCCCGCGTTGGCCAATCGATCGAAGTTCGATAGATTACGGCCTCGCGACACATGAACTTGCTATTCGGCACGGGGAATCTTGATAATGGAACCACCGCACCCAGTCGTGGTCGACGTCCCGATTGGTATTCTCGCGACAGGACTCCGTCGCGAGACAGATTCAATGGGCGCCATCGACGTGCCGGCCGATCGGTACTGGGGGGCGCAAACTCAGCCTTCGCTGATCCATTTCTCGATCGGCGATGATCACATGCCGAAGCGCGTGTATCACGCCTATGGTTACGTCAAGAAGGCCGCGGCGCTGGTGAACACGTCGGCGGGGCGACTGCCTGCTTGGAAAGCCGAGGCCATTGTCAAAGCCGCGGAAGAGGTGATCGCCGGGAAGCTTGACGATGATTTTCCGCTCTACGTTTGGCAGACTGGTTCCGGCACCCAGTCGAACATGAACGTCAACGAGGTGATCTCGAACCGAGCGATCCAGCTTCTAGGCGGAGCGCTGGGGAGCAAATCGCCGGTTCACCCCAACGACGACGTCAACATGGGGCAGTCGTCCAATGACAGCTTTCCAACGGCGATGCACGTCGCTGCGGTCATGGAGTTGGATGAAGCGCTCATCCCTCGCGTTGAAGCGCTGACGAAAGTCATCGAGGCCAAGTCGCAGCAGTGGATGGGAGTGGTCAAGACGGGACGCACTCATCTGCAAGATGCGACGCCGCTGAGCGTTGGGCAGGAATGGTCTGGCTACGCGGTGCAACTCCGCGATGCTTTAGCGCGGATCATCGCCTCGAAGGCGGGGATCTATCAGTTGGCTGCGGGCGGGACGGCGGTAGGCACCGGGCTCAATGCGCCCCAAGGCTTTAGCGAAGAAATTGCGGCGAAAATCGCTGAACTGACAGTTCGGCCGTTCGTCACGGCGCCGAACAAGTTCGCAGCGCAAGGGTCGCTCGACGCGATCGTCTCCGTCATGGCAACCGTCCGCGGTCTGGCGGTGGCGCTAATGAAGATTGCCAACGACATGCGCTGGCTCGCTTCGGGCCCGCGCTGCGGCTTGGGCGAATTAATTCTACCTGCCAACGAGCCGGGCTCGTCGATCATGCCGGGTAAGGTGAATCCTACGCAGTGCGAAGCGATGGTGATGGTGTGCATCCAGGTGATCGGCGACGACAATGCCGTCGCCTTCGCCGGGAGCCAGGGTAACTTCGAATTGAATGCGATGCGGCCGATCATCATCAACAACACACTGCACGCGATCCGCATTCTCGGCGATGCCTGCGAGAAATTCCGGCTCTATTCCGTCGAAGGAACTGAGCTTGACCGCTCCCGCATCGACGCGATGGTTGGTCAGTCGCTGATGCTGGTGACGGCTCTGTCGCCAGTAATCGGGTACGACAAGGCTTCGAAGATCGCCCATCTGGCCAACGACGAAGGACTCACGTTAAAAGCGGCTGCCTTAAAAAGCGGATTCGTCAACGAGAAGCAGTTCGACGAAATCGTCAATCCGGCGAACATGGTCGGTCACGGCGTGGCGGGCGCGTGAACTGCGATGAGATAAATGCGAACTCGCACGCTCGAAAGGCGCAGGTCGTCGCTGGGCAGACTCCTGCGGTGACGCCTAAAGTCACTTGCTTCCCTCGAGCGTCATCACTCAACGCGATACGGCGGCATGTTCATGACCGGCCGCGAAAATCCCCAAGATGCGGCCAACGCATCGGCCGCCTCTTCCGGATCGAGGATGTCGTTCCACGGGCCGTTTCGTAAGTACGCATGAGCGAACTCATGCGCGATCACGTAATGAGCGAATGACTCGTCGCAGTTGGAGAGTCGCGGTCTGAGCACGACGCTGCGACTGCTGATGCCGGCATCGCATGGGGCGGCCATGAATACCGACGAGCCCTCGCCGGGAACGTAGTTGTCTAGGGAGACCGTAAAGGAAGCGTCGGTGACGAAGTCTTGTTGAACGTCCGTCGGCAGCGCATTGAGCACCAGCAGGACGCGTTGCGCCAACGGTTGGTAATGCTCGAATGATTGAAGGTAGGCGGCAAACATTTTCGGGCGGGCGTTTAGAGATGCACTGGAACGTGACGGATTTGCTCGTTCTCAAGCGGCGGTGGCGGAGGATCAATCCACGGCATCACCTGTTGCTCGTCGTGCATTTTCGAAACGCGTGATTTGAATTCGCGAGTTAGTTTGAACAACACGTCCCGCTCGGAACTGCCGCTGGCGGCAATTTCGCCCGCTTCGCCGCCGGCCAGGTTCGCGACGCGACCGCTCATAGAGCCGTCTGCGGTTTTGCACACGTAGATGATGCATGAGAACGCCGGCACGGCGGGCTTGGCGTCGCCGGTGATCTCAAGTGGTTTGGGGCCGTCGGCATTAGCCCCGCCTGGCCTTGATGGCGTGGTCATTCTTATAAGTCCGATCTTCGAAGTCGTCTGATCTACGCGCCTGGTTTGCATCACGCAGCACGCGGGTGGCCCCGACACTCGGCTGCGGATCGCGTCGCACTTGCCAAAGCGTTGCCGGCCGCGTGTCGGAGTCGCGCCAGCGACAGGAGGCATAGAGCCTTGACGCTGGCTCGCCTCTTGTTGCCTGCGGCGACACCGACACGCTGGCGTTCATGCGTTGTCGGTAGGCGACGGCATGTGCGCCAGAGTGTCGGTGCCACCCGTGGTGCTACTTGCGTCATCTAGTCGTCCTCGGCACGCAGCACCGCGATAAACGCCTTTTGGGGGATGTTCACGCTGCCGAAGAGCTTCATCTTAGCTTTGCCCTTCTTTTGCTTCTCAAGCAGCTTTTTCTTGCGCGTCACGTCGCCGCCGTAGAGTTTCTCCGTGACGTCCTTGCGATACGGGTCGACCGTGGTGCGGGCGATGATTTCGCCGCCGATGGCGCCTTGAATCGGGATCTTGAATTGATGCCGCGGAATCTCCTTGGCCAACTGTTCGCAGTAGTGAAGCGCCCGTGTGCGGGCCTTGTCGCGGTGAACCAAGTAAGAGAGCGTGTCGACCGGCTCTTTGTTCACCAGAATGTCGACCTTCACCACGTCAGTTTGGCGGTATTCGATCGGCTTGTAGTCGAACGAGCCGTAGCCTCGCGTCAGCATTTTTAGTTTGCCGTAGAAGTCGAAGAGGACCTCGCCGAGCGGCATCACGCTGGTCACTTCCATCCGCTTGGCGGACAGGTAGTCCATCGTTTGGCTTTCGGAGCGATGCTCGCGGCAAAGTTCCATCACCCCGCCGACGTACTCTTCGGGAGTGATGATCGAGGCCTTGATGTACGGCTCGCTGGCCGACTCGATCGACATCGGATCGGGCCAGTACGTCGGATTGTCGACTTCCATTTCCGAGCCGTCGCGCAGCCGCAGCTTGTACTTCACCGAAGGAGCGGAGATGACCAGGCCGATATCGAACTCGCGCTGCAATCGCTCTTGGATCACGTCGAGATGCAGCAGGCCGAGGAATCCGCAGCGGAAGCCAAACCCCAGCGCCGCCGAGCTATCTTTCTCGAACGTGAGCGCGGCGTCGTTGATCGAGAGCTTTTCGAGCGCCTTGGTGAGTTCCTGATACTCGCCGGTATCCATCGGGTAGATCGACGAGAAGACGACCTGCCGTGCCGCCTGATAGCCGGGGATCGGTTCGTCGGCTTGCCGATCGAGGAGCGTGAGCGTGTCGCCGATTTCGATGTCTTGCACGCTCTTGACGCCGGCGACGATGTAGCCGACTTCGCCGGCGCTGAGCTGCTGACGCGGCACGAGTTGGAACTGGTTGTAGCCGACCTCGTCGACCTTGAAGTCGCGATTCGCGTGCATGAAGTGGATCGTATCGCGCGGCTTGAGCGTCCCCTCCATCACGCGGCATTGCAAGATGACGCCGCGGAACTTGTCGAAGTGGGCGTCGAAGACGAGCGCCTTTAATGGCGCGTCGGGATCGCCGGTTGGGGGCGGCAGCTTTTCGACGATGCCTTCTAGGACTTGGTCGATGTTCACGCCGTTTCTGGCGGAGATCGGAATCGCAGAGAACGGATCGAGGCCCAACTCGGCGTCGATTGCTTCTTGAGCGCGGTCGATGTCGGCGGAGGGCAAGTCGATCTTGTTGATGATCGGCAGCAGTTCGAGGTTGTGTTCCAGCGCCATGTAAAGATTGGCGACCGTCTGGGCCTCGACCCCCTGCGACGCGTCGACGACAATCAACGCCCCTTCGCACGCCATCAGCGAACGGCGGACCTCATGCGAAAAATCGACGTGGCCTGGCGTGTCGATGAGATTCAGCAAGTAGTCTTTGCCGTCGAGAGCGCGGTAGTTGAGCGTGATCGTGTTGCTCTTAATGGTGATGCCGCGCTCGCGCTCGATGTCCATCGAATCGAGCATCTGCTCGTGGAGATCTCGTTGCGAAATTCCACCGCACTGCTGGATAATGCGGTCGGCCAGAGTCGACTTGCCGTGGTCAATGTGGGCGATAATGCAAAAGTTCCGAATGTGTTCCATGACACTGTTTTAGCAAGATGCGCCGTCATGGAGCAGTGGCATCGGAAGGCGTCGACGAGGAACGGAGAGGTAAATGTGAGGCCCCTTCGAGTGGTTGAGACTTGCTGTGACTGGCGACGTTACTTCACCGCCAGCCGTTTCTTAAGGCAAAATTTATGACCCTGCCGACGGTGCAGTTTGACACTTGAGATTGATCGGGTAGCTCCGGGTAGGGACGCCACTTTGGCGGTGCTCAACGATCAGCCAAGATCAGCGTAGGGTTGAGCATGACGACCGTCGTGCAATCGAATTGAGTAATCGTCGTCGCAGCATTGAGAGAACAGCACTCATCGCTGAGGCTTTCCAGCTAGGGCGACGATCGCTCGCTGGCCATGCAACTTGCGAAATTCCCACAGCCGTACCTAAGACTACTTTCGCTTGGCTCGGCGCGCCCTTCGCCCGCGTGGTTGTATTGGATCGTCTATATGGGGTGTGGTTGATTTGCCAAGAAGTTACGCGCTCTAGGCGACTGACACCCTCGGTTACCACATCTTTTACGCTTTTTGCGCCAACCCGTACAACGGCTTTCGCGGCCACGCCGCCCCGAGACGTATGATGCCGGGCCGCGAGCAGCTCGCGTAATATATTGCAAACAATTTTCAATATCTATTACTGCAACGGCCCCAGCGCAAAGGTAGAAATGGGCATTCCGAGGCGGCTGAGCGATGGGGCATGACGAAGAAATTTGAAGTCGCGTTGATTATCGACCCAGGTTCTCCCTACGACCGTCGCATCGTGCGCGGCGTGGCGGAATACGTCCACCGCGTCCGTCGCGAGTGGTCGATCTATGTGGAAGAGGATTTAATTGATCGACTGCCCGACCTACAGGCGTGGGGAGGCGACGGGATTCTCGCCAATCTCGACGACGAACGGATCGCTGCGGCGGTAATGAGCCTCGGCATTCCGGTGATTGGCATTGGCGGCGGGTACGGTTTCTACGAACACCATCCTGAGATTCCCTACGTCCGCACTGACAATCGGGCGATCGCGCGGCTGGGGGCCAAGTACCTGCTGAACCTAGGCTTTCGCCGGTTCGCCTTCTGCAACGAACCGCTGACAAAGTTCAATGGTTGGGCGAAAGAACGGGCCGATGCATTTGCAGACGTGATTCGTGAAGCGGGATTTCCGTGCGACGTCTTTACCGGCCGACACAGCCCGGCGAAGCAGTGGAGGCAAGCGCAAGCCTCGCTGCAGGAGTGGCTTGCCAAATTACCGACGCCGATCGGAGTGATGGCGTGCCACGACGGCCGTGCCCGGCACGTACTGCAGGCGTGTCGTACGCTAGGACTTCGCGTTCCAGACGACGTGGCGATCCTGGGCGTCGACAACGACGACTTAATGTGTGAGTTGACGAGGCCTCCGCTATCGAGCATCGAGCAAGGAGCGCTCCGCGTCGGCTTCGAAGCGGCGGCGATGCTCGATCAGCTAATGCAGGGGAATGAGCTCACGCAGCCGCAGCTTTCCGTGCCGCCAGAGCAAGTGGTAACGCGGCAATCGACCGACGTGACGGCGGTCGCTGATCCCGATGTTGCCGAGGCGCTTGAGTTCATTCGACTGAACGCCTGCAAGCCGATTCATGTAAGCGACGTCCTCGACCTCGCCCGTATGTCGCGCTCGACGCTGGAAGCGCGGTTCCGCGAATCGATCGGACGGACGATCCACGCGGAAATTCGCCGCATTCAGCTAGAGGAGGCCCAGCGGCTATTGATCACGACTAATATCCCGATCAAGGAAGTCGTGCAGCGCGTCGGGATTTCTTCGGTGCAGTATTTCAATTCGGTCGTGCGAAACGCGACGGGGCAAACGCCGGGGGAGATTCGCAAGCGAGCGCTGCGGTAGCTCGGCAATTAGCAGATCTTAATTCCGAAGCCGCTTTGGACTCCGGAAGTTGCCCCGCACCTTCAGTTAGCGCTGTTGGGTTCGTCGCCTGCAGTCGAGGTCAAACTCCGCCACACTTCCAGTGCGACGTCATCGCTGTAGTTTCTGACTGAGCCATCGGCCAGCAAGGAATTCACGCCTCCTGCATGGCGGCTGCGGGAGGCAAGCGTGCGAGTATTGCTGTCTTTCGACACCGACGTGAGATTGACGCACGGCGGGTTCAACGGTTCGGTGGTCGTCGTGATGCAGTTCGAAGCCATCACGTCGGCTTCGGTTGAGTTGGGCGTCAGCCACCCCGTGAACGACCCGCCGTCGGAATATCCAATGATTCGCCCGCGCAGATCGTTTCCTTGCCCTTGGATCATTTCACTCACTAACAGCGTGTTCGAGAGGCCGTCAGAGATATGCCTAAACTCGGCGTAGCCCATGTATTTGCGAGTTCCGTTGGGGTCGGGGTCGAGAACATTTCCGAAGGGCGCTCCGAGAAACAGCACATTGCCGACGTCGTGCTGCCCAAATGTCGTATTGCCGTAGTTCGCGGCGTAATTGTGATTTGCCATCGGCTTATTGTTAGTAATCGTCGGTGCGTTCGGAAAATCAGATGGGCAGGTGTACGTTCCGATTCGCGTCGTCATGAAGATTTCGTTCTTCGCATTCGTGTATGCGGTGCCCGCCTCATACGTTCTGGCAAAGTTGTCCTGCTCTAGGTACGGCAGGATTGCTGCCGCCCAGGTCCCGTAGCAACAGCCTTGCGTCCCCTCGGGCAGATGGCCTTTGGCGTCATGATGCAGTTGCATCGCTAGGCCAACTTGCTTGAGGTTATTGAGGCACTGAGATCGTCGTGCCGCTTCGCGAGCCGCTTGCACGGCTGGCAGCAACAGCGCCACCAAGACGCCGATGATGGCGATAACGACCAGCAACTCGACCAGCGTGAAAGCACTGTGGGAACGTTTCATGTGCAAACCTGATAGCTATCGTTGAATCGACGTGTGCCGCCAAGCACTTCGGGTGACTTTTAAGAACCTTAACTACGCTGACGGGTCGAACTACTTGCTTGTTAGAGCGAAATCAAACACGTTCTTTCCTTCCGCAGTCACCTCAGCGACGAGCGTCGAGTTGACGTTGTACTTCTTCGGAAGGGCTTTGTTTTTTAGCTTGGCGACGGCAGCCTCGAACTCGGGCGTGCCCGGCGAGATGTCGCTCGGCGGCAGTTCGGCGTCGCCGACGATCGCCACGGCGTAAAGCCCCGGAGTGATCTCTTTGTTCGCCTGCGTCGCATACTTGCCTGCTGTGATCGTCGCGCCCGCTTGCGTTTGCTGGCCGCTTTGAGGCTCGAATGTGATGTAGCCCGACGCTAGCGGCTTTCCATCAAACGAAACGTTGCCAGTGAGCGGTTTGCCTTCCGGCGTTGCTTGGCTGCAGCCCGCGACAAAAACTATCGCGATGAGCGACGCAGCCTGTAGCTTCAGAAACATCAACGTTGCATCCGCTCCGAAGACGCCGGCTAGCCGAAACGCTGGCACACCCAGAACTGTAGTGAACTTCTCGTATGGTCGACGGCTTGTCATTGTTGAGTCTGCCGAATGTCTTCCAATAACTTGCAAACCACCCCATGCTTACGGCCAACTCTTGCAGCTGGCCGTAAGCATGGGGACTTACGGCTAACGACGTCGAGAGGCGCCGAGCGCCGCCACGGCTCCGAGGACCGCCAAGGCAAACGTCGCGGGCTCCGGCACGAGCGCCGGCGTCACGTCGGCGAAGGTCGGACCAACGCGCAGTTCATCAATCTGCAGGTCGCCCGGCGAGAGCTGATCGCCGCGAAACCAGAAACTATTGATGTTCGCCACGTCGGCCGGTCCGATCTGTGCGGTCACCGAAGGCGTTCCCGCGGGCGCCCCTGGCGTCGGATTGATCCAGAGGCGTACTTGGTCGTCGGTGGTAGTTCCAGTGAGATGTTGGTATTCCATGACCAATAGCAGTTCATCGCCGACGGCGTACGACTGCGAGAGATCCCAGGCAGTTGTTGCGGGCGTCAGGCCAGCGTTATGTTTCACGATGCCGAGTTGGTAGTTGCCTGTTTGGACGTTCGAGCCGTCCAGCTCGCGGCGAATGCGAATTTGGCCTGCAAACGCCGTTGCGGTCGACATGCCGCCGGTTCCGGTTCCTAAATGGAATCCCGCGATAAAGGCGCCCATACGATTGGCGTCGTTCTCGGCGCCGCTGACTAAAGTCACCCAGTTAGTCATTTTTAGCGTGAACGAGGCAAATAGGCTGCCGTCGTTCTTAGTCGCGTTGTAGGGGGCGCCGGGAAGATTGATTCTGGCGTAGTTGCCGTTCGGCAATCTTGGCAAGGCCAAGCTATTACCGGTTGCCGCCTGCAAACCTGGGAAGCCAAGATTGCCCGCAACGATGACCGAGGTATCGCTGGCCGCGGCCGGCGGCGTCGGCGAGGTCGGGTCTAGCCAAGGTTGGCTGGCGGCGACGTTCGTTTGAGTGACGATCCGTTCGCCAACCGTGTAGTCGAAGCCATCGTAGAGAATCAAGGCGGCGGATGATGGCGCGGCCATCGTTAGCAAGGCTAAGCAAGCGGCGCCGAGCGACGAACGTCGCCAAGGCGTGACGCAACGATTGATATGCAACATTAGCGACTCGCAAGTAGGGGTGTTACGCAAGATGCCAAGCGTCGTAGCGATTGCTACGGCGCGTTCTCATTCGTCATTGCCGCCACTTCAACGTTGGCTCGATTTAAGCTTTAACCTTCACGACTGCTTGGCCGCGACGCACCGTCGCTAGCGACAACAATCCGCTCGCGGCGAGTGCCAACGCATAGGGTTCCGGCACGGCCGCCACTGGCGTTGGGCTCAAGGTTTGGCCGTACTGAGCTTTCCAGCGCACCAGATCGTCGGCGCCAACGCCTGCAGAGGAGTCGTTCGGCAGCGGCGTCGCGGAACCAAACTGCCGTTGCCAAAGCAAGAAATCGGCGCCGTCGACGATGTTGTCTTGGTTGTAGTCTTCAGCCAAGCCGGCGGGAGCGGCCACTGGGGTCACATCGGCGAAGCTGAGGCCGACGCGCAGTTCGTCGACGGTCATGTCGCCCAGCACGGCCGTATCGCTACGGAACCAAAAGCTGCGAATCACCGAGAACCCGCTTGCCAGGACGTCGGGATTGCCGACGCCTGATTCGAGCGTCGCCGGCCCCGGGGCTGCTCCGGGCGTGGGATTGATCCAAAGGCTCGCGACGTCGTCGTCGGTCGTGCCCGTGTTGAACTTGTAGTTGCCTACAAGCAAGATTGTGTCGTTCACGCCCCATGACTGCGTCGTGTTCCAGGTCACCGTCGTGCCCGTGCCGAACGAATTATTCTTGACGATGCCGAGTTGGTATTTGCCCGTCTGCGTGAAGGTCCCGGGCGTGCTCTCAACGATCTCGCGGCGGATGCGGACTTGGCCGGCGTAGGCTGCCGCCGACGCCATTCCTTGTGAAGTCGTGAGGGGCCCCCAATGGAAACCGGCGAAGAGTCCGCCGAGACTCTGCAGATCGATCGCTTCCTGATCGGGGCGTTCAGCGACGTTGTTGAGACGCATCGTGAACGAGAAGAAGAGCCCGTCGGGCGTGTTCGTGTTATTCCAAGAACCGGCCCCCGAGGCGAGTGGCAGCGTGAGCCGCGAGATGTTGCCGTTGGGCGAACGCGGCACTGCGAGACTTCCGCCGGAACTCGTCGCCAAACCAGGATATTGGAGATTACCTTCGGTCACGAGTTGCGTGTCGGAGGCGCCGACCGGCTGTGCCGGCGAGCTGGGGTCTTCCCAATTGGTGCCGGCAGGGCTCACCTTGCCGACGATGTGCTCGCCGGTGGTGTAGCTGAACCCCTCGTACAAGACCGGCGCGGCCGAGAGGGGCGCGGCGACGGCGAATGCCCCAAGCAAGCAGGCTAACGCGAACAGCTTCATCACGATGCTTTCCAGTTGTTCTTCAGGTAAAACGTTGCACGAAGAAGTAGGCGAGGCGGCAGTGTAGTCGCGGATTATGACCCTGCGGTGAAGACTCTTTGTTTCGTCCGCCTCTTTCGTGGAGGCAGACGATTTGGCTAAGTCGTCCCATTCGCTACGAGCAAGGCGGGGCGACTCAGTAGCCCCTCGTTTACGACTTCCCTCAGGGGCAAAAAACACGCCGTAGATCGATTCTTGTCGCCGCTAAAATTCATTTCCAACGCTTTCGAGAGATCCCACAAACTGCTTACGCGATGTCACAAAAAGTAAGGGCGCGGCTATGGCAATGTTGAAATGCCATCTGAGGCGTCGTGCACAGTTACTGGGCAGGCCGTGACGAGCGACGCCCAAATCCAAGGCATTGCGCGGACTCGCAGAGACTTGGCAGTGAAGGCATTTTGCAGCGCGTTTAGCGCAGGCAAAAAAGATGCTTGTTTTGTCTCTTATTTAAGAGAGCGTTTATCGCTCGTGGATTCGTGCACAGCTTCTGCATACCGCCGCCCGAATGTTTTTAGCGACTCTGCATCGAAGTGAGTCTTGTCGCCTTGATCTTCAAGACCTGCTGAAGCAGCAACGGCGACGTGCGGGAGTGCGGACGGTAGTGCGTGCAACTGACGGTTAATCTCATCAGTTTGCGGGTGTGCGTCGCTACGGAAGCGGCCGAGTTCGCCTACGACGAACGGCAACTCAGGTTGATCCAGGTCGCGGCGAAAGTCAGTGATGAATTGAGTGAGCCTTGTTCCATACATTGGCGCAAGCTTGTCTGTGGAGTCAGACTCTCCCTGATGCCAGAGAACTCCCTTCAGTTCGCCAACGTGCTGGCCTAGCCGTGCACGGGAGAGCGACGCATTGTAGAGCTTTCCGCCGCGCGACCATTGGTCGAGTCGCGTGCCGCCGGCGGCGCATGGAATCAGTCCGATCGTTGCGTGCGGGGCGCGCTCCAGCATCGCCTGTGCGAAGTCGATCCCCAGGCCGACGCCCGCGATCGATGGCTTGTCGAAGTGAAGAGGATGCGCCGCAGGCTGCCACTCGTTGTTTGCATCGAGCATGTAGACGCCGCCAACCGGTTGCCGGTCTGCAGCTGTCATCTTGCCGCGACCAGCCATGTTCGATTGGCCGAGCAGCACATAAACGTGAAAGTTCTCCTTCGCGACTCCCGACGGAGCGGCATGTTCACCGACGCATTTGATCGAACTAGTTCCCACAAAGCAACATGACAGCAGCGCGCAGAACAGGCCTCGCAGCATCAATTGCCGGCGGAATGAGTCGCGGTCAGTCATCATGTCCCCACGGCGTTCGCCTACTGTTCAGCCGGTGCAGGAGCCGGCCCGCCGTCGAGCGGATGCAGCTCCCAACGACGGAAGAACACTTCGGCCAGTTCCGTTTGCAGCTGAATCTGCCCGCTCGTCGGCGAGGCGTTGGAAGCTTCGTTGACCTTCACGCCATTGACGAACGTCGTGATTCGGTCGCCGTCGGCGAAAACGTCGATGCGCGTCCACTGCTGGCCAGGGCTATCGACGTCGTGCGGACCGCGAAAACCCTTCTCGTCCTTCCAGTCGGGATCGCGCTTTTGCCAGTTGATGCGGCGGCGGTTTGCGGTGCCGTAGGTTTCCATCTTGCCGTCTGGATCCCAAACCACTTCGCCGTCGCGATCGAGCGAAACTGGTGCGGTGAGTGACAGCGGAACCTGCTCCCCAGCTTCGTCCTTGCCGCTAACGAACACAAAATCGCCGACGCCCCCTTCGATAATTTGGACTTCGATCGAAGGCTTCCAAATTCCTTGATAGCCGCCATCAACACCGTTGCTGTGGACGAGCAGCCCCGTGTCGCGGGCGGAGTTCTCGCGGTCGCGCCAAGTCTTGTCGCCCCACTTGTACTCGAGGACGAGGTGATAGTTCTTGTAGGCTTGATTGGTGATCAGGCTACCGAGGCCGTCGCCGGTGACGTGAAGTAAGCCATCGGTTATGCGGAAGACTTGCTCCGGGTCGCTGCGTCCCGCGTCTTTGAGCCAGATGTAGCAATCGCCCAGCGTCTTGCCGTCGAAGAGAATGATCGGCTCGTCGCCAGGCGTGATCGCCTCGCGCGTCGCGCTCGGCTCGCTCGCCGGCGCCGCTTGCAGCGACGTGGTTGTCGCCACGGCGAGGATCCATGCTGCGACGATGAAGGAATGCTTTCTCATGGGAGCGAGTCGTTACTAAGTGATGGAGCCGAGCGTCGCCGCACGGTTTGTTCGACGTAGCGAGATCATAACGGAGCGCGCCACACGGCTCGCAAGATGTTGGAAATGTTTTAAGACAACTTGCAAGGTCGATCGCAATTCCTGGGGGCAAACGAACGATCTGGCCGTTATGCTCCGAAGTAGTGACGTCGCCGTTAGACTCAGTTTGGAGCAGAGCTTGCGTGAAAACGAAACTTCACTCACTTGCCGCCATCGTCGTAGCGCTGATGACGTGCCTCGCGGCTAGCGGCGGCGCTGCGGAACTCCGCATCGCGCAATTCGCAGTCGATGTGACGCCGCCGGTGGGAACGCCGCTTTGCTTAGGCTTGGTGCCGCGCGCCACGGGCGTCGACGATCGTCTCACGGCCCGCGGCGTGATTTTTCTGCCGGAAGGGCAGACGCCGGTGGCACTCGTGGCCGTCGATTGGGTTGGCATCGCCAACGGGAGCCACGAGCGTTGGCGCACTGCCATCGCGAAGGCTTGCGGTACGACTCCCGATCGCGTTGCCGTGCAGACGCTTCACCAGCACGACGCGCCTGGTTGCGACCTCGGCGCTGAGGAACACGCCGCCTCAGCAGGCCTGGAGGGAGAGTTGCTCGACCGCGATTTCTCGCTTAACGCGATCGAAGGCGTGGCAAAAGCTGCCGAGCAGGCGATCGCCATCGCGCGGCCTGCCACACATTTTGGATACGGACAGGGGCCCGTTGAACGAGTCGCCTCCAATCGGCGAATCTTGGGCCCCGACGGCAAGGTGGCCGAGCAGCGCATGTCATCGGCGGGCGAGAGATTGCGTGAACTTCCCGAGGGAACGATCGATCCCAATACTCGCGTCGTAAGCTTTTGGAACGACGACAAACCATTGCTAGCCCTCACGTACTACGCCACCCACCCGCAGAGCTATTACCGCACCGGTAAAGCGAGCGCCGACTTTGTCGGTATGGCACGCTCAGCGCGCGAAGCGGCGCTCCCCGACGTCTTCCACATCCACTTCAACGGCGCCAGCGGCAACGTGGCCGGGGGGAAGTACAACGACGGCACGCCGCCACGACGGACGGAACTCGCCGAACGCCTAGCAGCTGGTCACAAACGAGCCTGGAACAACATCCAAAAGACGCCGCTCCGCGATCTCGAGTTTGACTGGAAATCGCTCGAAGTGCAGTTGCCGCTCGCAGCATGGCTGCAGCGCGATGAACTCGAACAACTGCTGGCCGACAAGTCGGCGCCGTTGATCGATCGCCTGCAAGCGGCGCGGGGCTTGTCGTACCTCGACAGGAGCGAAGCTGGCCGGCCCATCGTGCTGAGCCGCTTGCGAATCGGCCCCGTCGACCTGCTGCACCTACCCGGCGAGCCGTTCGTCGAGTATCAGCTTGCAGCCCAAAAGCTGGCCCCCACGCGGTTCGTCTGCGTCGCGGCGTACGGGGATTACGGGCCCGGCTACATCGGCCTCCACCGCTCGTACGCCGAGGGAGGGTACGAAACGGGTCGGGCGTCGCGAACCGCGCCGCAAGTGGAAACGACACTGATGAGCGCGATTGAAGAACTAACGCGCTAACGCCAACCGCTAGTAGGTCTTCAGAAGCTCTTTCCAGCGCTTCCAAGCCGCCTCGCGGGCTGCTTTGTTTTCCGGCGTGCCGGCAGGATCTTGTCCGTGCCGCATGAAGCCATGCCCCGCCCCTTTGTACTTGAGCGGTTCGAACGTCTTCTTTGCATCGGCCATTAGCTTCTCCACGTCGGGAATCGACATGTTGATGCGTGCGTCGTTCTCGGCGTAGTAGCCGTACACCGGCGCCGCGACGCGCGCAACGCCTGCCGCGTCGATTGGCTCGTAACCGTAGAAAACCATCGCCCCGCTTAGCTTTGGATTCTGCGTCGCGTAGCGGAGCGACTGCCCGCCCCCCCAGCAAAACCCAGCGACCGAGACGGTCCCCTTGGCAGCTGGCAGTTTGATGACGTAATCGGCCGCCGCTGTGAGATCGGCCTCGATCTGTTCCGCCGGCAGCTTGGGGATCGCTCGCCGTGCGTCATCAATGCTGGCGAACGTTTCCGTTCCGCCGCCGCCAGGCGCCATCTCCGAGAGGAGATCTGGCACGATGGCGATGTAGCCCGCCTCCGCAACCTGATCCGCCATGCTCCGCATCCAATCGCTCATCCCCGAGATGTCGTGGATGAGCACGACCGCGTGGGCCTTCTCAGCGACTTCGGGATAGGCGACGAAGCACTCGACGTTGCGATCGCCGTGGGTGACGGTGACGTACTCCATGTGCCGCGGCGACGCCTCGATCGCCGCCTTGGCCCACTCTTGAGCACCGGCCAACGGCGCGCACGTGAGCACCGCGCAAGCGAGAATTCCCGAAATCCAACGGCGGCGAACGATCAACATACGACTACGAGCTCAGGGCAAAGTAGGAGTGGCAAAAGCGACGCTGCGAGTCGCCTCAACAATCGGGGGGGGGCCTACTCCACCTTCTCGCCCGGCTTAATTTCCCGGATGCGAATGTTGCGGTAGCGGACTTTGTTCCCTTCGTCGAAGTGCTTCATGTTCTCCACGGTCGGGTGGACTTGCAAGCCAATGTACCCCGAATCGGGCACCCCCTTGGTCGTCTCGGCCGTGTGCTGGAAGTCGGTGACAAGGTCGCCGTTCAACCAGAAGCGAATCCGCGACGGTTCACCTTCGATGCGGATTTCTCCTTCGTTCCATTCCTTTTGCTTGAACGATTTGATGCCGTCGGGGCTTTCATGGACCATCGACTGCGTCCACGGCAGATAAATCTTGCCGAACTGTCCGTCAGGGCGATTGTCGAGCGTCACTTGGTGACTCTTGCCATCCTCGCCCATGCGGAGAAAGACGCCGCTGTCGCTCGGGTAGTCCATGTTCACTTCGAAGCGGATGATGAAGTTGTCGTACTTCTTCTTCGTGGCGAGAAAGCCCCCCTTGTCGGGCGGAAATTGCTGGCCGACGATGACGCCGTCGACGACTTCCCACTTGCCGCCGACGTGGAACGTTGGCACGCCGGTGTGGGGCCACCAACCGTCGAGCGTCTTGCCGTCGAAGATCGAGACGAACCCATCTTCGCTCGGGGGCGACTTTGCTTCGTCGGCATGGCAGGTGCAAGCGGTCACGACCGCCAGGAACAGAGCGGACGCCAAGAGGCGGTAAGAAATCGACATGCGAAAGTTCTCCGTTTAACGTGCAACCGCCCAGTGGGGCAGTCGGATTACAAGTTCAGGTTAGCGAGGTTGCAAAGCGTTTTTGATCGCAGGTTCCAAGTCATCTGCCATGCTCATGAATCCCAAGTCGGTCGGATGCGTCCCATCGACGGTAGCGTCGCCGCCGTTGGCCGCCAGGTCAGAGCCCGCGACGAAATAAAGCTGCGTATCCCCCTTGGCCAGTCGATCTTGAATGATCTTCTCAACGACGCGATCCGCGGCAGCGACGCGCTCAGCCCGCGCGGCGAGTGCCAGCGAATCGGCGTACCGCGGCCCGCCCACCAACAAGATGGGCGTCGTCGGCCGCTTTGCGCGAATGATCTCCAGAAATTTTGGCAGCCGTTGCGCGGCTTGCTGGGGGAAATTGTTTGGCAGCGGATCGATGACGTAGAGCGCGGGGTCGAGTTCCGCGAGCAGATCAGCCATTTCCGGTTCTAGCCGGCCGTTGCCGGAGAACCCGAGATTGATCACGGGTCGCTCAAGTCGACGCCCCAAGATCGCGGGATACGCCATGCCAGGTCGCGACGCGCAGCCACCCTGCGTGATTGAGGTGCCGTAGAAGACGATCGGCGGCCGAGCGTCGGGCTTATCCCATGCGAATGATGCGTCCTGCGGAATGCCGAGCGCGAGCGACCCCACGCCATTGTAGAGCGGCAGGTACACCCGATACCGCTTCTCGCCGTTGCCAAGACCGACGGCGAGCATTGCTTCGTTAGTGGGGAACTTCGTCGGTCGTGCAGTCGCTACGAATTGCCAACGTTCCCCTTGCCGCACGTAAAGATCGACGCCGCTCACGCCCGTCGCCGGCATATGCGGCTTTGCAAGCTGAGGCGAGAGGAGCGTCCACCGCACCGCCAGCGAACCGGCGTCGGTCGTGAACTCAACGCTCATCCCGGCAGAGTCGCGCGAAAGCTTCCAGACTGGCGGCCGAACTGCTTTCTCAGCGACCGCTGGAAGGCGGTCGAATGGAGAGGCAGTCTTATTCCACCCCTTCCCTGCAATGAACTCCGTTTGCAGTTGATGCCAACTCAGCTCGGGCGGAGCAGCAGAAGCGTCCGAAACCAGCGAAGTTGCGAACAGCAGCACGCCAACGGTAGCGATTATTGGTAATAACTTCATGGCGCCTGCACCGTTTGCGGAACGACGACGCCTTTTAACTGAGCCAATTGCTTGGTCGCCGATTCGATCAATCGTTCGCCTGTGCCGGGGGCACAGCGCGTGGCGAGCACCTCCCGCGACCCCTCGGGGTACGACTTCAAGTTAGGGACGTAGCCGATGGCGCCGTTAGCTAGCGAGTGAATCATCGTGTAGCGGAATGGCGAAGCGTTCTTCAGGTTCATCCCGAGCTCGACGAACATTTCGCCGGGCAGCCCGACCCACGCCAACTCGTTGCCGAGCGCGATCACTTCGACGTCAGCTTCAAACGCCAGGCGATCGCCATCCGGCACGACGTCGACTTCACCATCGAAGTAGCGGGTCGAATTTTTCATCCGCACCCGCAGCACGGCGGTCTTCTCGGGATGGTAGTCGCACAATACCGTTTCGTGGCCAACGCGTAGCGGGGCGTCGCGAAGCGGTTCCAGCTTGGGGTAGGCTCGGAGCGCGGCGGCCGCGATGATCGTCCCGATGCGGGTCGTTTCGTGGACGCCCTTCTCGCGGCGGAAACGATGCGGATCGCTCAGGTCGTAGTGATTGACGTTCCCCGACGCCCCGCTGCCCCAAAAGACCAACATTTGCTCGCCATGAACCGCCTGCAGCATCCGCGAAACGGCGGCCGCCATGTCGGCCGACGGTTGATCGATTCCTAGCGTGTCGAGATGGATCGAGAAGTTCACCATGACGGCGAGCGGCTTTCCTTCACGGTTCTTGAAGGCCACCAAGCCAACGCTCGGGTCAGTCGGCCCCGCCGGACGTAAGACTTCGCCAAGTCGGTGATCTTCCCCTTTGAACGGATTGGCAGCCACCGTTCCGTCGCGCAGGTAGTAGCGGCGATTAAAACTCACAGAGTCTTCGACGCCGTAGCCGGCGTACGCGGTCGCCTCTTGCAAGTCAGCTTCGGCTGTCTTGACGCTTTCAGCGATCTTGGCCGGCAAGGCGGCGACGTACTCGGCGGCCTTGCGTTTCGCCTCGTCGTCGGCCTTGCCGAGGTACTTCAGCCGAATCTGCGGCGCCGTATGGGTGTGCGTTGAACTAATGATGACGGCGCCCGGATCGACGCCGGTCGTTTCGCCAATCAGCTTGCGAGCTTCCTGCGAAAGCCGCAGTGGCAAGCTGGTAAGATCGCAGGCCACGAGGGCCGCCTTCACTCCCCCCTGCTCTAGCACAACGGCTTTCACCTGCAACGGGTCGAGCGCTTGCCCCGCAAGCTTCACCTCGAACGGCGGCCGTTGCGGCGTGAGCATTGGCGTGCCGATCGGCGGCGTGATGTCGACGGCGGCTCTGCCCACCCGCAGCCCTTCCGCGTTCGCGAGCGCCATGCTGATGCATAGTACGAAGCAAAACGTCAGCAATTTTGTCATTTGTCGCATCATCTTGTTGTCGCTTCCGACGATTGTGGCAAAGCAAAACAGCGCTAGCGCGAGGCGGTTGATTCCAAGAGCTGCTTGAGCTCGCCCTTCATCTCCGCTAGTTCGCCGGCAGAGTCTGGATTATCAACGAGATTGTGAAGTTCGTATGGATCGCTCTGCAGATCGTACAACTCATCCATCCCTTGCTGATCGGTGAAGTGGATGTATTTCCAACGTTCGCCGCGCACGGCCTCGTATCCCATCTGCTTCATGCGGGGGAACACCGTGTCGGAGAAATACTCCACGAGCACAGCATGCCGCCAGTCGGCGGGATCCTCGCCCTTCAGGAGCGGTAGCAGCGAGCGCCCTTGGTATGCCGGCTGACTATCCCCGCCCCCCAGCTCGACGAACGTCGGCGCGAGGTCGATCGTTTGCACGAGCGGCGCCGGCTCGCTCGCGGCGGCAATGAGCGGCGGATATCGCATGATCAGCGGAATGCGAATGCTTTCTTCAAAGGCCAAACGCCGCTCAATGCTCAGGCCATGTTCGCCGTAGAAATAGCCGTGATCACCGGCCACGACAATGAGCGTGTTGTCGAGTTCGCCGCTCTCCTCAAGCGCCTTCACAATCTCGCCGACTCCCTCGTCGACGGCTTTGAGCATCCGCAGGCGATTGAGAATCACCGTGTCGCTGCTGCCGGTTTCGGGGCCGAGCGGCGGCAGGCCGTCGATTTTCTGCTGCAGCGCCGGCTTGTCGGTTGGCGGCACGCCGGCGCTGGGGCGGCGCGTAATTTTCGCGTCGCTGTAGAGTTCCTTGTGGCGAGGTGCGGGAATAAAGTTCGACAGGGTCGGATCTGATAGCTTGCCGTCGGGGCCTTGGTAGGTTTCGGGATGAATCGCCTTGTGCGAGAGGTAGAGCATGAAGGGCTTCGCGTGCTTGGCACGGAGAAATTTGACGCTCTCTTCATTCAGCACGTCCGTCACGTACCCGGTCCGCTGCACTTCCTTGCCGTCGTCGTTGACGACCGGATCGAACGACGTCCCCTGCCCTGTCAGGCAAAACCAGCGGTCAAAGCCCGGACGCTGGGTGTTATCGTTCCCCATATGCCACTTGCCAACATAGGCGGTCTCGTACCCCGACCGCTGCAGTTCCTGCGGGAACGTCTTAAGGCGGTGACTCTGCTCGCTCCGGTCTGTGTTATCTGTGATGCCATGCACTCGGGCAAACTGCCCCGTGAGAATGCTGCCGCGACTCGGCGAGCAGAGGGGCGTCGTGGCGAAGGCATTCTGGAACTGCGCCCCTTCGCGAGCGATGCGGTCGATGTTCGGCGTGCTGACAAAATCGTTGCCGGCGCAGCCCAGATCATCCCAGCGGAGGTCGTCGACCAAAATGAAGACGATGTTGGGCGCCGCGAACCCGAGCGTCGGGTGCAGCAGTACAAACGCCAACGTCGCTCCAAGAATTCTCTTCCACATCGTTCGCCCTTCTCGCATGGTATGGAATCCAATACTCGCGTTTCGATTGCCCGCCTTTCGTAGAATCGTCGCATCAGTCTCGTTTTTCAAGTCGTCGTCGCAGGCCGTCCCGGCGGTCGAAATCGCTGTCCGCAGGCCCAGTCTAGCGAGATCGCACGCCGCGTCGCCTGAGCGTTGAAGGGAAGTCGAAAACGTTTTGCAAAATATTGCAACCTGCGTTTTCTACCAACTCGACGCGCGGGGAGTAGACTGAGACCCATGCGACGAGCGTGCAATCGAATCGGTGCACAGCCGCGCAGATTATTTGCCTTCCGCCGTGAGGTTCGATTTGTCGACAACCGACGCTTCAATCGCCGCCGTTTCCTTCGCCGCCGCGCCCGCTCTGCCACGTTTTTATTTCTGTCTGTCAGTTGTGGATTCCTCAACGGCCAGTTCCGCTCAACGGCAGTCTCGGCGGGGCAGCACGAGACGCGGCGACGGTCGGTCCTTGAAAGACCGACCGTCGCTGTTTGCTGTGATTGTCCTCGCTCTGCTCGCCCTCTGCTCCACCAGTTCGCCGGCTGCAGCGGACGACTCCGAATCGATTTCCATCGGCCTGGCGGTCGTCGACGTCACGCCGCCAATCGGCCACCGGATGAGCGGGTACTTTTACGAGCGATTGAGTACCGGCACGGCGAACCCGTTGCAAGCCAGGGCGATTGTCTTCAAACAAGGGAGCGAGCGGTTCGCATGGGTATTTTGCGATTTGGTAGGCGTTCCCGCCTCGTTGACGTCGCAGGTGCGCATGGCAGCCGAAGCCGCCACAGGCATCCCGGCCGAAAAGGTGGTGATCGCCGCCACCCATAGCCATACAGGTCCGCTCTACTTCGGAGCACTACGCGACTATTTTCACGAACAAGCGATCGCGAAAACTGGCGTCGATAGGCACGAAGCGATCGACTACTCCGCCGAACTGGCGAAGAAGCTCGTCGAAGCGATCGCCGTTGCGAGCCAGAGCATGCAGCCTGCGGAAATCTCCGCATCATTCGCTACGCAACGAGATCTCGCATTCAACCGCCGTTACTTCATGAAGAATGGCTCGGTCATCACGAATCCGGGCAAGCTCAACCCCGACATAGATCGTCCCGCTGGCCCCACCGACGTCGAGCTCGGCCTGCTCCAATTTCGTCGTAATGGAGAGCCATTTGCCGGCCTAACAGTGTTCGGGCTGCACCTTGATACGACCGACGGCACCGAATACGCGGCAGATTTCCCTTTCTACCTTGAACGAGATCTGCGACGCACGTTTGGCTCGCAATATATTTCGATCTTCGGCATCGGCCCCTGCGGCGACGTCAATCACTTCGACGTCTCGCACGATCGCCCGCAGAAGAGTCATGAAGAAGCAGAGCGGATCGGCGCAACGATCGCCGCCACGGCGCTGAAATCCCTAGAAACGGCCCAGCCGCTCGACAAGCCAGAACTTGGTTTCGCCTACGATAGGATCGAAGTCCCGTTCCAGCAATTCACTGCAGCCGAAATTACCGCGGCGAAGGAGAACCTTTCAAAAGTTGGAACGCGCGAAATGCCCATAATGGAGCAAGTCGCAGCAGTCAAAATAGTAGGCGTTAACGACTACGGCGTCCGCTCGCTGCCGGTCGACGTGCAAGCGTTTTGCTTGAGCGATTCCTTGGCAGTCATCGCGCTGCCCGGGGAACTCTTCACGGAACTTGGGCTCGCAATTAAGCAGCGTTCCCCTTTCGCGAAGACGCTCGTACTTGAGCTGTGCAACGACTACCCCGGCTACATTCCGACGCGCCGGGGATATGCCGAAGGAGGGTACGAGCCGACCTATTCAAAGCTGGAACCAGGCGGAGGCGAGCATATGGTCGACGCTGCCGTGGCGTTGTTGAAAGAATTGAAAGGAACAGAGAAGTAACGCTTCTCTCGCTGCCTGATGCTCGCGATGGAACAACAACGTCGATTGTTCGCCCAACGACGGCCTCGCCATGGCTGGCGGTGGTTCGCTGCGCTAGCGGTGCTTTTACTATCTGATCAGGTCGACGCCAGTGAACCGCTAGCTCCGGAAGCCGCGCTCGTCGATTTCCGTCTTCCGGACGGCTATCAGATTGAACTCGTCGCTGCGGAGCCGGAGGTAGTCGATCCCGTCGCCGTTGCTTTCGATCCGCAAGGACGGCTGTGGGTGGTCGAAATGCGGGACTACCCGCTGTTGCCCGAAGGCGGAAAACCATCCTCGTGCATCAAGATTTTCGAAGACAAAGACCACGATGGCCGTTTCGAATCGGCTCGCGTCTTCGCAGATGGCCTGCTTTTTCCCACTGGCTTGCAGCTGTGGGGCTCGGGCGCCTTCGTGACGCTCGCGGGCGAGATTGCTTACTTCCCAGATGATGACGGCGACGGTCGAGCCGACAAGAAAGAGACCTGGTATCAAGGCTTCGCCGAGCTCAATGAGCAACTCCGCGCGAATCATCCGACGCTCGCCGCCGACGGCTGGATCTACGTGGCGGGGGGACTTCGCGGCGGGCAGATCAAAAACCTACGCCTACCCGACGCGCCGTCCCTCTCCATCAATGGTCGCGACTTCGCTTTCAATCCACGCACGGGTGAGTGTCGCGCTGTCAGCGGCAACGGCCAGTTCGGATTGACGCTCGATGATTTTGGTCGCCGCTTCACCTGCAGCAACCGCAATCCGCTGATCGAAGTAATGATCGAGCAGCGCTACCTCGATCGAAACCCGAAGCTCGTCCTGTCGCGCATCGTGCAGGACGCCGCCGCTGCTGGGGCGGACTCCCGCATCTTTCCTCGCAGTCGAGCAATCACTACGTCGGCCCAGCACTCCGGGCAGTTCACAGCCGCGTGCGGAGTCGAACTGAATCGCGGCGGCGGAGCGCTGCCGGACGCAGCGGCCAACGACGCATTCGTCTGCGAGCCAACGGCAAACCTCGTGCATCGCGAGCGGGTGACGTCTGACGGTTCCACTATGCGGGCTCGACCGATCGACGACAAGTCCGAGTTCTTAACGGCTACTGATGAGTGGTTCCGCCCAGTGAACCTCTCCATCGGCCCTGACGGTGCACTTTATGTCGTCGATATGTATCGTGCCGTGATCGAGCATCCGGAGTGGATGCCGCCGGAACTTCGCAATCGTCCAGATATGCACGATGGTCGCGATCGTGGCCGCATCTACCGTATTCGCGCCGCCGCGCCGCGAGCTGGAAATGCGATTCCAGAACCACTTACTTCGAGCGTAGCCGACGAACTCGCGTCACTGCTCGAATCACCCAATCCTTGGATTCGCGACACGGCGGCCAGAAGACTGCTGGAACTCAACGACGCCAGCGTCTTGCCCACGCTCTCGACGCTCGCGCGTGGGAGCTATTCGCCGGCCACTCGCTACGTTGCGATGCAAACGCTCGTCGCCATGGGCGGCATGACGCCGGCGATCGCCGCCCAGGCGCTGGCTGATTCATCGCCGGAAATCCGATCGCTTGGGCTCACTCTGTGCGAACCATTTTTAGAACATTCTCCCGAACTGGCGCGCCAGGCGATGGAGCTTGCCAGCGACGATGACGCCCGCGTGAGATTTCAAACGGCGCTCACCTCCATGTTTCTTCCCGCCGCCGAAGCGCTGCAGCCGCTCAAACAAATCGCAGCGGCCAGCGGCGACGACCTTTGGATTTGCCGCGCCGTCGCCTTGGCTTCACGGGAGTTAGCTTCGCCGTTGCTGCTGGCTCTACTCGATCAGGCATCGCCGCAACTTGCTGGGCAGGATGACGTTGCTGTTTCGCCGACGCTTTTGCGAGAACTGCTGCCAGCCATCGTTGCCAGTGGGAACGTGGAACAGGTCGCCGTCGTATTGGAGCGAGTCGACCGCGTGAACTCCCCCACGGCCCGCATGTTGTTGGAAGCTGCGAACGACGCCCTGCAACTCCACGGAACCAGCCTGCCAGCCGCGCTCGCGTTAGTTGCCGAGCAGAATAAGTCAGCCGTCGAGGCAAGTTTGCGCTTGTTCGACGAAGCGTTGTCCGAGTTCTCGACAACTACATCAGACGCCTCGGAACGCATCGCCGCAGCCAAGCTCTTGCGGTTCGATTCGCGGCCGACAACCGGCGCGGCGCTACTGGAAATACTCCAAGCGTCGCCACCGCCCGAGATCCAAACGGCCGCCATCGCAGCCTTGCAATCGCAAGCGACGCCCGCCGTCGCCGAAGCGATTTTGTCGTTGTTTCCCGAGCAACTTCCCGCGATTCGCCGTGCCAGCCTCGATTTGCTCTGCACACAGCCCGCATGGACGTCGCAACTGCTGACGGCCGCCGCAGACGGGGCGATCGAAGCGGCCGACATCGATCCTGCGCGCCGATTGCAGCTGATGCAGCACGCCGACGCCGATATTCGTCGCCAAGCGGAGCAACTCTTCGCCGCGCAACTGAAGAGTCGCGAAGAGGTTATCAGCCGGTATCAAGCGGCGCTTGAGCTGACCGGCGATCCCGGGCGTGGCCGCGAGGCGTTTGCTGTGAATTGTGCGAGCTGCCATCGCGTCGGCGATCAAGGAACTGCGATCGGCCCCGACATCGGCGACTCTTCGATGAAGACCTCCGCGCAGTTGCTCACCGACATCCTCGATCCCAACCGAGCGGTCGATGCCAACTTCGTGAACTACGTCGCGCTCACCTACGACGGCGTCGGTCATAGCGGCATCATCAGTTCGGAAACGTCAAGCGGCATCGTCCTGCTCGGAGCCGACGGCAAGCAAGTCGCCATCTTGCGAGAGGACCTTGAGTCGCTCACCAGCGGAAAGTCGCTGATGCCCGAAGGGCTCGAGCAACAACTCGATCTACAAAAAATGGCCGACTTGCTAGCGTTTCTCAAAACATGGCGTCATGCGGCTGAACTGCAAGCGGAACGTCCTGCGAAGATCGGCAGCGCGGCCATCACCCCTTAAACTGGATAGCATTGTGCGTAGTCAACGATGGTTTTGAGCACTACTATTTCTGCGCGTTACGCGATGATTCGATGAGTTCGAAGGATGTACGAGGATCGATTCAGGCGGATGATACGATGAATTACTTACGAATCACTTTTGTAGTCGCATTAACGGCGTCTCTCGGCGGTGCTGCCGGCGATGCACTATCAGCCCCGGCGCTGCTACGCGGCGGAAAAGTCCTCGTCGGCGATGGCAGCGTCGTCGTCAATGCTGACGTCCTCATCGAGGGCGATCGCTTCGCCTTCGTCGGATCGCAGGGTCGGAAGGACACTCCTACGGACGCGGACATCGTAGATGTCACCGGTAAAACGATCATCCCTGGATTGATCGCCGCGCATGCCCATATTGGTCAGGTCGACGGTCTGGAAAACGGCTCGGCAAATTACACACGAACTAACATTCTGCGGCAGCTTAAACAGTACGAAGCGTACGGCGTGACGACGCTCGGGTCGCTAGGGTTGAATGCGCCGCTGTTCTACGAGTTACGCGACAAACTACATGCCGGCGAACTGCCCGGCGCCGACATCTATGGAGCCGACCGCGGCATTGGCGTCGCCGACGGCGCCCCGCCGGCTGGGGCAGTCAAAGTTAGCGAGGAGCAGCTCGATCGACCCGCCACTCCCAAAGCGGCGCGAGCCGCTGTTCGCGCATCGGTACAGCGGGGCGCCGACCTCATCAAGATCTGGGTCGATGATTTCCGCGGCAGTCTGCCAGTAAAAATGTCGCCCGAGATCTATGCGGCCGTCATCGACGAGGCCCACGCTCAAGGGCTGCGAGTCGCCTCGCATGTCTACTACCTCGAAGACGCGAAGCGACTCGCCAAATTAAAAGTCGATGTGCTGGCCCACGCCGTCCGCGACCAACCTGTCGACGCCGAATTGATCAAACTGCTCAACGACAACAAGATCATCTACATCCCCACGATCGGCGTCGACGAATCAGCCTACATTTACGCCGATCGTCCCGAGTGGATGGGTACCACTTTCTTCCAACACGCGCTACAGCCTGCACTGCGCGAACAATTCGATAGCGCTAGCTGGCGCGAAGGCATTCTCGCGAACCGCAAGCTCGCTGATAGCCGAAAGGCGGTCGCCATGAATCAGCAGAACTTGCTCGCCCTGCAACGGGCCGGCGTACGACTTGGTTTCGGCTCAGATTCGGGCGCGAATCCGGTCCGCATTCCAGGCTTCGCCGAGCATCGTGAACTCCAACTTCTATGCGAAGCCGGGCTGACGCCGCTCGAAGCATTGCAAACCGCCACCGTTAACGCCGCGGCGGCGTTAGGACTCGACGATCGCGGCGCGATTGTCGCCGGCAAGCTAGCCGACTTCGTCATCCTCGACGCCGACCCGACCGAAGACGTCCAAAACTTCCAATCGATCGAATCCGTCTGGCATCGAGGAAAAAAAGTGAGCGGCGCCATCGAAGAATTTCAACCCTAGAAGAAGCCCGCCCAATTCCTATCGCGGGGGCGCAGCGTGCCCCAGCCTTTCCAGAAATCCACTACCGCCCCTCGCCAATATCCACTATGTCTACGATCTCAACTCCTCATCTGAAGCGACGACGCGACGCCGTAACCGAGGCGAGCATGACACGACCGCTCAGCAAAGTCGCTCCCGATTGGTGGGACTACACGACTCTCGACCCGGCAATCCTCGCCGACGCGGCCCGGTTGAACGAGCGCACGCTGAAGGGGCTCGCGCGGCCAGGCTTTACAATTCACCTCTACGACACTCTCGAAGAGTTTTACCTTGCCGAAGCGCTTGAATACATCGACGCTTGGCGACAAAGTTCTCCGGACAATCCGACGGGCATCTGCGGACCAATCGGGCCGACCGAGCAGTTGCCGCTCGTAGCGCGAATCGTCAACTCGATCGAACTCAACCTGAGCAAGGTCGACGCTCATTTCTGGGGCATGGACGAATGGGTCGAAGCGGGACGGCCTGTCGGTATTGACCACCCGCTGAGCTTCGCTCGTGCAGACATGGAGCTATGCTTCAACCGCATCGACCGCAAGCTGCGACCGCGTCGCGAGAACATCCACTTTCCCACCGGCGACCTGAAGGTGTTCTCGGATAGCTTCGATCAGTTCCGCTGCGCCGTGATGCAAGGAGGCCAAGGCGAAGTGAAGCATTGGGCGTTCAACGATCCGCTGCCGCGCAGCGGTAAGTGGAGACACGAACCGCCGCCAGCCGCGGAATATCGCAAACTGGGCGCACGGATCGTCGATCTTCATCCGATGACGGTCATCCAGAATGCGCGCACCAGTGGCGGCGGACAGGTTGCCAGCATCCCGACGAAGGCCTGCACGGTTGGACCGCGCGAAACCTGGAAGTGTGATCGCGTTAGCATCTGGCAAGCGGGCTGCCACGACAACCCCTTTGGACAACGGCTGACGGCGCTGATGGTCTCGAAGCGGCTCGTGTGCACCTCAGTGCCGATGTCCCTCCTTGCTGACCATAGCGACGTCCATTTTCACTACTTGCGGTCAGGCCTGGGGGCCGTGGAATCTGCGATGCACTAGACCGGCCGAATATGTCGTTTCGCGATCCCCAGTTTATGCGCGACTCGGGCGACTGAACTCGCTGCGGAGCTCCCATCTCACGTGGCGGCTGAGTGGCTGAGGCACAGCCAAATCGTCGCCCGAGAGAACTACTGACAAGTACGGGCGCCGACTTCGAGAGGTCCGCAAGGGCATCTGCACCGGCGGTGCAGTCAGCATCAGCAGCTGTAGAGGGCAGTACCGAAGAGTCTAGCGGGCACGCCGACTCAGAAATTACTAGTCAAAACGACTCGTTGCGTCAGTGTACTAGTGTCCAAGTGGGCGGCACAGCACTCGAACAAACCGCGAATTCCTCGAAGAAAACCATAGTAGAGGTAACGACCGACGCGCCAAACGACGCGCAGACGATCGAACTCGCCTTGCTTGCGAAATGGTGGTCATCTCTATCCCCAATTACACGCGGAGAAATGCTGAAGCTTGCCATCGCTGATAGGTACTCGACTTGAGTGCATGCAACTCCGGCCAGTAGACTGATCGCGGAAGAGGTTCGGGTATTCACCGCACTGCTTTGGTAGGAAAAGGATCAGCGCGCATGGAAGCACAGCAATACGTCGAGATAACTGGGGAGGGGAAATTCACCGAGACTGCGTCCCAGTTCGTCGCCGAGGTTACGGTTGAAATTCGAGCTGCGAAAAAGGAGACAGCGCTCACCGAGGCGGGGGAGTATTGGAAAGAAGCTGTTGCCCATCTGCGAATGAACGGGATCGCAGACGAAGAGATCGTTGAGGGCGGCCTGAGCTGCCTAACGCCGTGGTACTCGCGTAAGAATGTTGGCGAAACAGCCTCTCGCACGATAATTCTAAAAGTTAAAGACTTTAGTCGGCTCAGCAGAACGCTCGAATCACTCGAACCGTTGCGTGGCAACGAAAGACCTCCATGAGTGTTGACCTTAGGCAGCCAGTGTTCGATTCGGAAAGCAATATTCAGTCTTTTGCGCTATCAGCGGCCTACGACGACGCTAGGACTAAGGCTGAGTCGCTCGCCAAGCAGATGGGCGTCATACTTGGCGACGTGTTGCGAGTGGAAGAGGGGCCGTGGTCTCAGCGTAGGTCGGGCTTTGGCGGCGACTATGATTGGAACGGAGATGGCGGCCGATTTGGCGTCATCATGGGTGCACCTGCGGCCGTAGCCGGAAGCGCCTCGGTGGGGGGCGATGAGTTCAGTCCGGCCAATCCGAGTCGCGACATTTGGGTGAAGTGCAAAGTTAGATTCGGTATCCGCAATTAGTCGCGACTGAATTGAGCCAAATCCCACCGCCCTGCCCTGCTAACGTACCGACCACCCGTTGTCGTCCAGCCAGTCGACACCGGCTTCGGCAGATTGACGTTCGTTGAACCGAGGGATTTGCTAGAATGTGTGTTTCATTTACGTCCCGAATACCGGACCAGCGAACAGTTGCCAAATGACTATCCGAGGAATAGTTATTCTCGTCGTCGGTCTTTTGCTGAGTGATTCGGCGGTTGGGGAGTTGCTACAACTCACCAGCGGCCAAGCTCTGAGACTGGACTTCGAGCTTCATGGACCCTTCGATCAGGAGCCTGATGTTCTGTTTTTAGGCTTTGACAATAGTGTGATCGCGAACTCCGTAGGTACTGTGTCTTTTTCGCTATACATCGAATCGAAACTGCTTGGTGTCACGGTGAATTCTTTGGTCGGCCAGATCAATGGCCCCGTCGGCTTACACCCCGCTGGTCTATGGAAGTCCTCGATGAGTTCATTTACTTCCGGGACACCAACGATTGTTGACTTTGGTTCCGCATTCTCTGGCTACAGAACAGGTAGAATTGAGTTGGCCATTGAATCAGGCGATCTCTTATTCAATCCAGAGGGCTTACAAGTGGTGTTGGTGATCGCAAATGACTTCGCTGGCGGCACTGTCGTTGAGCCGCTGCCACGAATTACTTCTGTCGCGATAGTTCCCGAACCCGCAGGTGCGTTGCTCGCCATGCTGGCGCTTATCGGCTTAGCATCGCTTCGCCACCGGGCAGTCGCCTGATCGCCAATTTGTCCCCACTCTTCTCCGCCAGCTACAATCGCGCTCAGCCGAAACGCTCGCCGCCGGCTGCGATCCGCAAGACGCGGTCTCGCTCCGTGGACACCGCGATGGGCCTCATTGAAGTGAGTAAGGCAGGGAGGACCGTCGCCAGTTCTCTAGGAGGAGCTGGCGACGGTCTTTTTTTGGAAAGGGAATTTCATGTCGGGTAGCGACTCTCAAGCGGACAAGCCAGTAGGTCAAGTTTGCAAGCCGCGCACTTCAAATCTGAGGCGATGGTCATTGCGTGCGATGATGCTTTTAGTGACCTGCATCGTGATTGCTAGCGCACTAGCTGGCTACCACATACAGGTTGGAAAGCGTCAAGCGGTGGCGATTGCTAAGATTGAGTCGTTGGGCGGCAAGCCCCTACGCACCATACAACGCGAAGACGTGTTCTACACGGCTGGGAAGATTCCCGAACCGCGATGGGAGTGGTTTCACGATTTCCTCGGAGAGGAATACTTTGTTTACGTGCCGTACGTTGACCTTACTGACCGCTCGGTAACTGAGGATGCTTTGGTTGAAATGATACCGTCAATTGAGACCTTGAGACTCAAAGAGGGGCTCAACGAGGTAGGCAAGTCCTACATCGCGCTGGATGTGACGGGGAACCCTAATCTTGGCACAGAGTTCATTGAAGAGATTCGCAATCGACTTCTCTATTGCAAAGTCATTTCAAGACTTACATCGCCTACGAATTCTTATAAATAGTTTTGTCTGCTTCTGTAGCCAACTATCACAACGTCACCGGCATCCCCAGCAACGCGGCGACGACGCTCGTTCCCGATACTGCCAACCACAGCGTGGAGGGAAAGACCTGCGTTAAGCATCAATTGCGTCCGAATTTAGGATGCCTTTGACAGCGTCGGCGGTGCGCGAAGGGCGGCTCACAGCCGGTAAAAGTCGTCGAGTAACCGGCGGGCCTTTTGCTTATTCAATCTTGTGACGTACGCGATTCTGTTTGGCTGGCCAGGTTGTTACAGTCCCAGAGCCCTCAACTATCGCACTGAGTGCCTCGGCCCTAGTCGCCCTCGCAGCGGTCCGACGTCGCCAATAACCCCGCCGCCATGCAAGCAATTAGCTGCTCTATCGTCGTTTTGGCAGGCTCCATCCTCTGCTCGGCAGCAACGCTCGCCGGACTCAATCCGGTCGTGTTCGTGATCGGACTTGGGGTGCTCGTCATCGGGCTCTACGGCTGGGCGCTTAGTTGCATTCGGCCGAACAAATAACCCCGCCGCCTGCCAATAATCTCGCATTCACGCAAGAGAACCTCGGAACTACCATTTAGCAGATGCGGTTGTCATTCACTTGACGCTATAAATGCCGCTGTCGCCGCGTTGCACGCTCCTGCGGCGAATGGACGTTGTGAAGCTGACGACCGTACCGGGCTGCCCCTCGGTACGGCGTCACTTCGCTGCAGGTTGCTAGCGCCGCTTCGCTCGGAACGGAATCACATCGCGCTTCACGCGCACGCGTCGAGCGTCAGCAGCCACACGCTCCACTGCCGCCGGGCAGCAGTTGTCGAGAAAGATCGGCTCGCCCCCGTCAGCCTCTTGCATCAGCTGGTTGGCTAGCTTGCCAGATTGCTGCTGTGAATCTCGCAGCACTTGGTTCCATTCTCTTGCGTATGGGGGCGGAGATTCACACTAGCAAGGCCATGGCTCGGGCCGCATCTGCTGGTGCGCAAATACCGAGTTTTTGCCCTCAGAGAATCCCGGCGCGCCGCTTGCATCTTCTATCGCTCGACACACCACCGAGCACAGAGGCGGACCATGGATACCGAAAAACTATTCCCGCTCGAATACCAGGGCAAGATGATCGCTTGCAAATCAGCCGACGATCGAAAGCTGCTACAGTCGGCAATTCTTCTAGACGGTCATCGGTCGGATTGCGACCAGTACCCCTCCGCCGAACTCGTGCAGATGAGCAAGGTTTGCGAGCGATACGAACTCACTGCGCTCTCGCAGTTGACCGCTGAATTAGCAAAACGCTGCGATGAGAGCGAACGCCCCTAGCCATCTACCTTGTTGCCCTGTGCGGGATGGTGCCCAGGGCAACCGGTAGTCGGTCCAGTTAGGGACGCTCTGGAGAGCTGGTGGCTGGGCCGACTGTCACTTTTTAGAAGTGCTGCACCTATGCCCCCCGACACTTCACGGCAGATCGAGATATCCGGACGGACAATCGATTGCGACTCTATTGCCGACCGAAGTCTGCTAACTCAGGCGAAAGCAATCATCAAGAATCGCGAGGCTGCAGAGCAGTTGTCAATTGACCGGCTACACGCAATCTTCGACGCGTGCCGGCTGTACGCTCTTGGTGCAGCGCAGCACGCCCTCCGAGAAGTAGTTGCGGACCGCCTGCCCTCCCCTGCCCGCGACGAAGAAGAGTAGTCGATCGCAGAACGGGCGAATCGTTCAATCCCGAAGCATTCGTGCTAGCAAGTCCTAGCAGCCCACCTCACGCGCTCTCGCGGCTCGATGGTGAGTGTGAGAGGTGGAGACGCACGAGCGGCGAATCTGTGCGGTCCATTTTCCGAAAGTAGTGCCAGCGCGACGCGACTGGTACACTCGTGATTCGCTCGTTCGCACTTTTCTAGCCAGAGGCGTTTACTTCATGAAGACAAATACACCCGCGTCCAACAAGTCCCCGATGGTGGCTTTCTACTATGCCGCGGCCGTAGCGGCGATTGCGCTCGTCGCGGACATGTGGGGTTACGCTGCGACGGGTGCGCGTGGAGTGGGGATGACTGCATACCTCTGCTTTATGCCGCTGGCGTTCATGTTCGTTTGCCATCAGGCGGTATTACAAAAGAAAGAACTGGATGCTCTAAGAGACGAAGTGGCGAAGCTGCGGACCGTTGATGCATAATTCTCCCCATGCCCCGCCCCCGCTTCACACTCCGCGTTGCACTAGCCGTCACGGCGATCGTGGCGGTGGTAGCCTGGAAATACAGCTTCGTATTCCGCCGAGTCCAAGCGATGGACGCAGGCCACCACACGTTCGTTGTATCTATGCCGCTTCCTGGACCTAACTCGCCAGACTCCACGAAAGTGGGCTGGCTACGAGATCTACTGGGAGATCGGATGATACATTCGATCTACGTTGCACCTGGCGAGAACAAAACAACGGAAACGGCACGTCTGCGAGAGTTGTTTCCGGAAGCTAAGATCGACCCTCCGCCGCCTGAGTACACGTTCTAGAACGCGAGTTAGTGTGTTGAACGAATTCGCTCATCCCTGCGGGCGGCTAAGACAGCGCGAAGCGTTGCCTCTGACTTCTTAACGAGGGGATGTATCCTGCTTGGCAGCCGTTGGCCTGTCTAACGCCTCCCTCGCGTATTTTTGGATACTGACACTCGGAAAGCCTTTCGCGACCTCCTCAATTGCGGCTATCGCCGCGTGAGAAGGGTGTTCCAACGTGCTGATTGCATAGATCAACCTGTTTACTGGCTCAAGTGTTCGGTTGCCGATGCGTGCATCGTATGGAGGGGGGGCAACCGCCATCGTCGCCAGCTTCTTAAGAGCGTCCACCATGTGCTTTTCGTCTTCGGGATTCGGCCCAATCGCCCGCAGCAGCTCCAGAGCCTGGGCCGCCATCCAACTCTCTGAATCAGCAAAATGGCTGTAGGCAATCTCCCGAGTGTCTGGTAGGCCGAGGCTTTTCAGAATCAGCATGGCAGCGTGGCGGCTCCTACGGTTGGGAGATTTAAGAGCGGTGCGGCAATGTTCTACCAAGTCCGCCCCCCCGATCGCGACAGCAGCCTGCCAAGCTGGGGTGAAGGCTTTGTCGTGATCTCCCATGGCCTCAAAAAGCGCGAACAGACCTGGAAGCGCTCCACGTGCCTGGGTGTCAACTAGGTCTCTCATGAATAAGCGATAGAATGGTTCTGGATTGACCATCCTGAAACTCTTCATTTTCTCCATAAACTGCTCGTCACTCATGGTCGGCGATTGCTGCTTCCAGTAGCGCCGGAGGAGGCCGCCGCCGGGGCGGCCACCAGAGTGCAATCGCAGAAAATCCTCCCACGTTTTGTAAGTGAACTCTTCAAGCGATTTACCTCGCAGGAGAGTAAACGCCAACTTGTCATTCACCACGAACTCGACGTTGCCTTCCCACTTTGGAAAGCTCGCCACAAAGAATCGCGGCGCATTCCACATCCCGGTTTTTATGCCAACTTCTGGTATCTCCTGAGTAATTGCGATGACAAGCGAGTCGCCAGCGATTGCGACTGCGTCAAGCGTTCTCTCGCTTCCGTGCCAGGAGGTAAGGACTATTAACGAGTTACTCTTGAGATTAATCTCAGGCAACTTCGGGATTAGCAGACGACACCGCTCCCACTCCCAATCATCTTCGATAAGAAACATCCTATCGGTCCCGCCGAGCCGATGGATTCCCTTAGGAATACCGTCGAGCGTGCCGATCCGCTCGAAATCGACCGGTTTGTGTGAAGTCTCACAGCGACCGCTGTGCATTCCGATGTTGGCGGCTACAACGATCGAAAAAATAACTAAGTGTTGTCTCATGCCCCGCATTCTACCCCCGCCGCTCCCCAGCGAAACCAGACCTAGCCGCCGGATTCCGGGGCGGGGTTAGCGAGGAGCACGGAAGGCCTTCATGAGAAGCACTGCCAGAAGCAAATACCCAACCCAGACGAGCGCCAACGAGTTCAGCGCGGGGTACAGCCACGCGGCCAATGCAACGATTGGAGTTATCACGAACAGGAAGGTGCGGAGAGAGAACTGGAATCCAGGTCGCGTCATGCCGCCCATTCTAACCGCCGCCGCGGGAGTGCGATGGCTAAATGTGCGCCGCTGCATCTACTTCGAGCGGACTCTAGTTCCGGCAAGAGTCAATTCGTGCTGCTCGCGCTCCGAATCCAGAACATTCGTCAAGAAAGCTACGCGGGCTCTCGCCTGAAAAGCTTTATGTTCAGCCCGCGTGATTTCATATTTCAGCCGGGCAACTTCCGACGAATGTCGTGCGTCGCGGCGACTTGCGTCAGCCTTCCATAGCAGGCCAATGGAGATGAGGGCCGCGGCCCAAATTGCGCGAGTGAGCGTGAGTCTGTTCATGTGGGGCAGTATAACCGCCGCCGAGGCGGGTGGGAGACTGGCTGGGACGAACGACTCAAGACATTAACGGGGGATTTGTTGCCGCTAGAGTAATTTAGATGTATCCTGCATTCCTCTCGTGGGACGCTAGTCTCCTCAATGACTCAAGTGTGCGATTTTCGAATCAGGCGCTCTGCAATATGCGAAAGATTTCCTGTTGTGCTGCCCTCAGCGCCCTAAGTCTCGCAGTTTTCGCGCCAGCCGAATCAGCAGCAGCGATCACCTTCTCCGAGATTCCAGGCCTAATTCAGGTTACCGGGATTTCTGCCGATGGCTCGACTGCGATCGGCATCCAAAGCACTCGGGTAACTGGAGAGGGATTCACCTTGATCGAGCGACGCGCGGTGCGCTGGCGCCGCGGAAGTTCATTGGATGTGATCGGCGATTTTAGCGGCGGCTTCGTTAATGGCAGGCCGCTTGACGTGTCCTCAGATGGCTCGGTCGTCGTAGGCGTTGGTGAGTTCGATATAATTGGAGAAAATACCCCGCCATGGGACGACGTGATTTCGAAAGAGGCGGCATTTAGGTGGACCGAGAGCAGCGGACTTCAAGCACTGGCCCCCCTTGATCGCAACGCCCCCAATTCCGCTGCGCAATTCGTTACGGCCGATGGCCTAACTGTATTTGGCAAGTCAGGCTCGCAAGCCTTCAGCTGGACCGAGTCAACTGGGGCGGAGTTCAGTAGCCGGTTGTCGTATGGAATTTCCGGAGATGGGCAAGTACATGTCGGTATCGGCGACTACCCCTCGTTTCGCCCAATACATTGGACCTCTGGAGAAGCTGCGCAGGTAATTCCCGTGAGTGGATCGTTCTTCGCTGGAGGGGGAGGAGAACCCCTCATCGGCGTGAGTGACGACGGCAAGGTCGTGTTTGGAAACTATCAGGTCGATTTTGGCGGCTCCTGGCACATGTATCCCTTCACATGGTCTGAAGGAGACGGCGTCAATCTGATCTCGCCTTCGCGTGAATTGGGAGTATCAATCGCAGCCTACGACGCAAGCGGAGATGGATCGGTGCTAGTTGGAACGCACGATAGGTTTCAACCTTCTCACGTCTTTCGTGCGATGATGTGGAGCGAAGCTTCGGGCCTTACCTTGCTCGACGAGCTACTTCAGTCGAAAGGCATTGACCTACTTGGTTGGCAGCTGCAGAAGGCGATTGGTATTTCAACGGATGGTTCTGTAATCGTTGGGATCGGAGTGAATGGAATGGGCCAAACCTCAAGCTGGATGATCGATCTCGCAGCAGTACCCGAACCAAGTGGAAAATACATCTGCTTTTTCGCTTTCACCACACTTGTCTTCGGCGTCCGCAAAACTCGCGATTCTGCGCCGGGCAGCCTGCGATTATCCGCTTAAGCAACTGCCGAAAACATCGGCATGGCGAGCGGCGCTGGAAGCACATCGTCGCCACGGCGTAGCGTATGACTTTGAGCATGCGGGGCAGTATAGCGGACGGCGAGAGCAGGAAATATTCGGCAGGCGAGGCGTTAGCTCACTATGGTTAAAGGCATGGCACGCTCACCAGAATGGCTTCCTTTGCTTGGAGTCGCACTTGTCCTCGCAGGCCTTACGTCGGCGGCATGGGTTGGCGGTGGTTTGGCAGGCCAATACCGAGGGCTTGGGATGATAAGCGGCGGAGTTATTCTGATCATCGCCTCGATCGTTGAAATCTTGCGCACGCGACGATAGCACTGCCAGGAAGAGTAGCCAGAGGAAGGTTTACTATCCGCATCCACGGGCAGTGAGTTGCGTGCTTCGCCTTCACCTAAGCTAAGGTTGCCGGTTCACCGGCGCTCCAGCTGGTTCCAAATTTCCGGTCTCTGCGTGATGAGCACGCCTCGGCGGCCGACGGCGTAAGCCAGTATCTGCAGTTTTGCGCCCGCAGATCTTGTTACTGCCACACGGGAGTGGTTGCCGCAGGAAGCTGTAGCGAGGCAGGAAAAAGGCCAATCGTCCGGACCCTGCAAGGCTGGGCTGCCGCTTCGGCGTTACCTCGTTACGGGCCGGTCGAAGTCGTATACCCTGAAAATCCCTTGTTCGGCCGGCGGGATGTCAGGGGCAGCCATCCCGAACACGTGCAGCGACGGTAGCTCGCGACTAAGATAGGCAAGATCCCGGCGACAGGGCTCGAGCCTTCCCTCCCTCTAGCCGCGAATGTCATGCCTCGCGCGACGTAGTGCGCCCGAGTCGACGATTCTCATCTAGATCACTGACGCGACGGACGCCTACAGCAGCCAGGAACAGTGAACATGTCAGCTCGCAGAGTGTTTTCATTCGAGGCTTTGGAAGGGCGGTTGGCGCTGGCCGCCAACCCGGTCATCACCGAATTCATGGCGTCGAATAGTTCGACGCTGCTCGACGGCAACGGCGTCGCCTCGGATTGGATCGAGATCTACAACAAGGGCGATCAAGCGGTTAACCTCGCCGGCTACTCGCTCACCGACGATCGTCTAGACCTCGATAAGTGGACTTTCCCCAGCGTCGCGCTCAATCCTGGCGCCTACTTGGTCGTTTTCGCGTCGGGCAACGGAACGCCCGACCCGGCAGGCAACCTCCACGCGAACTTCGCTTTGAGCGCTGGCGGCGAGTATCTCGCGCTAGCAAGTCCAGGCGGAGTCGTCCTGTCGCAATTCGGAGTAAATGGCCAAGACTATCCCCCGCAAACTACGGACGTCTCGTACGGCTTGGCATTCGACACGGCGACGTCTAATCCGGTGACTCCCGCGAGCAATGCGCGTTACCTTGTGCCGACGAACAACTCCGTCGACGCGACCTGGATGAATTCGTCGTTCAACGACGCCAGCTGGACTGCGGGCAAGGCGAGCGTCGGTTACGAGACGTCGGGGAACGATTTCGCCGGCTTGATTCAGACCGCCGTGCCGCCGGGAACGACGTCGGTCTACATCCGTATTCCCTTCACGGTCACTTCGTCGTCGGCGCTGCTCGATAAGCTGCAGATGAAATACGACGACGGGTTCGTCGCCTACCTCAACGGGCAACGAATTGCGAGCGCCAACGCGCCTCAGTCGCCGGGATTCGCGTCGATCGCAACAAATCAACACGAAGATTCTCTCGCAGTGCAGTACGTCGACTTCTCGGTAAGCAGTTTTTCCAGCCTGCTCCACACTGGGACGAACGTACTAGCGATCCATTTGCTCAACAACAGCTCCGGCAGTTCCGATCTGTTGTCAGTTCCTAATCTAACGCTCTCGTCGGGCACGCTTATCGAGCCCCCCACGGAGGGTTTTACGACTGCGCCCACGCCTCGAGCGCCAAACGCCAGCTTGCAGGCCGATTCGGTGTTGTTTTCTCGCGCCGGCGGCGCCTTCAGCGCGCCATTCCAGCTGACGCTGTCCACGGCGAGCGTCGGCAACACGATTCGCTACACGACCGACGGTTCGCAGCCGCAAGCGAATTCGCCAATCTACACGACGCCGATCACGATCAGCGCGACGACGCGCGTTCGCGCCCGCGCGTTCGGGTCGATCGGACAGATCAGCGCCGTGTCGAGTGAGGCCTACACGCTCGCCAGCAGCGCCGCGAGCTCCGTCACGTCCGACCTGCCGATCGTCGTGCTGGAGAACTTTGGCCAAGGGACGCCAGGCGACGTCTTTGAAGACGCGTGGTTTTCGCTATACGACGTCGCCAGCGGCAACGGCCGCAGCAGCCTCGCCAGTACGGCGAGTTTCACGACGTTCATCGGCCAACAAGTGCGCGGATCGAGCACCGCGGGCGACCCGAAGACCAACCTCCGCATCGAGCTGCGCGACGACGCTGGAGCCGACAAGTCCGCGTCTCTCTTGGGCATGCCCTCAGAGTCGGATTGGATTCTGTACGCGCCTTATAGCTTCGATCGTGCGATGCTCCGCAACACGTTGTACTACGACCTGTCTAATCAAATGGGCAACTATGCCGCCCGCACGCGATTCGTCGAGGTTTACGCGAACTACGATAACGGCGTTCTCGATAGCAACGACTACATGGGCGTCTACGTGCTCATGGAAAATATCAAGCGCGATTCCAATCGAGTCGACATCGCCGAGCTGAGCGGCGCTGATATTACCGGCGGATACATTCTGAAACTTGATCGGTCCGATGGAACTCCGGACAGCAGCTGGTATACCGAACGCGGCGTTCCGACGCTGCAGGATTCGACGCTCGTCCACGTCGAGCCCGAACGAGCCGAGATGACCACTGCTCAACGCGATTACATTCGCGGCTATGTTCAAGATTTCGAGGACGCGCTGTACGGCCCGAATTCCACGGATCCCACGTTGGGCTACCAGGCCTATTTCGACGTTGATAAATCGATCGATCACCACCTGCTGCGCGTCCTGAGCAAGGAGCCCGATGGGCTGCGCCTCAGCACCTACTTGGTGAAGGATGCCGGCGGGAAGCTGTATTTCGGACCGGTGTGGGATTTTGATCGCTCCGCGGGCGCCGACAACGACGGACGCTCCGCCGACCCCAACGGATGGTATCTCCCGGATGTTGATTTCTTCGAATCGGACTGGTGGGGAAAGCTCTTCGACGATCCCAATTTCACGCAGAAATGGGTCGATCGATGGCAGGAACTGCGTCGCGGCGTGCTGAGCGACGCCAACATCCTGGCGACGGTGAACGGCCAAGCGGCCGAGATCGCCGAGTCGCAGGCGCGCAACTTCGCGCGCTGGCCGGAGGTGGCGCCCAACGGCGGGGCCTATGCGACGCCAGGCCTGACAGGTTGGGCGGCGGAAGTGAGCCACTTCGCCAACTGGCTGATCACGCGCGCTCATTGGATGGATGATCAGATGATTCGGCGGCCTGGGTTGTCGCCGGCCGCTGGCAACGTGCAACCCAATACGGTGGTCACGCTCACTTCCAACCAGGCTGGAGCCGCGATCTACTACACTCTCGACGGCAGCGATCCGCGTGCGAGCGGCGGCGGCATTTCGCCGGCGGCGATTCTATACACTGGTCCATTTGTCGTGAGTCAGACGACTCAGGTCATTGCACGGGCGAACGGCACGCCTGGGCCAGCCGTTCCGCAGGGTAACAGTAGCTACCCCGGGGGCGAGTCGCCGATCCAGGCGCTCGACGGCGATCCGTCGACGAAGTACCTGAATTTTGGCGAGCAGAATTCAGGTTTGATCATCACGCCCGTGTCGGGAGCATCGATTGTTCGCAGCATGCGCTTGACCACGGCCAACGACGCCGTCGAACGCGATCCGAGCTCCTACGAGATCTACGGCACGAATAGCCTGATCTCAAGCGCCGACAACAGCACCGGGCTGGCTGAAAACTGGACGCTCATCGGCTCCGGGACGTTGTCGCTGCCGGAATCGCGGCTCACTAACGGTCCACTCGTAAGCTTCGCCAATTCGACGTCTTACACGTCGTACAAGATTTTGTTCCCAACGGTCAAAAATACTGCCGCGGCCAACAGTATGCAGATCGGCGACATTCGGCTGTACCAAACCAGTGGAGGGACGGGGACGCAGATCCAATCTTCTGCTGACGGCGTACGCGCTGTGCACGTCGGCACGCAAGGCGACAATCCGGGGAGCAGTCCATGGAGTGAGCGCATCGTTGCGTTGTACTCCGTTGAGACGCCGGCCAGTGCCTCAAACCTGCGCGTGACGGAACTCCATTACCATCCGGCCGACCCGACGCCTGCCGAGTTGGCGCTCGCCCCCGGAACCGCCGACGGCGACTACGAATTCCTTGAGTTACGCAACACTAGCGCCGGCGTCATCAGCCTCAACGGAGTCGAAATTTCCGGCGGCATCGAGTTCAAGTTCAACAACGGGACCATCACCTCGCTGCAGCCCGGCGCTTACGTCCTTGTCGTCAGCAATCTAACTGCGTTCACGGCGCGCTACGGGTCGGGTTTGCCGGTGGCGGGGCAATACTCTGGGCAGCTGAGCAACGGCGGCGAGGCTTTACTCGTCTCCGACGCCGCCCAGCTCCCCATCAACGACTTCACCTTCGACGACGTCGCGCCATGGCCGACGGCTGCCGACGGCGGCGGCCCGTCGATGGAAGTTGTGAATCTCTCCGGAAACTACAGTTCGGGAACCAATTGGCGCGCGAGCGCGACGCCCGGCGGCAATCCAGGCCGGGCGGCGAACGCGCCTGGCGACTTCAACGGCAACGGGGTGGTCGACGGCACAGACTTCCTCGTCTGGCAGCGAGGATTCGGCGGCGCCTACTATGCCGTTGATTTGTCCATCTGGCGCGCGAACTACGGGAGCGGCGCTCCAGCCGCCGCGATGGCCGTCACGGCCCCAACCCTGCCCGCGACTGTCGAGACTTCGGAAGCGGCTGCTCTGACGATGGCGATTACCGCCGTCGAGTTGCCATCGGAAACTTCTGTGCGAATGAATGCCGCCGGCCAAGAGGGAGGTAGCAGAGCCGCGCTCACTCCTGGCCAATGGTGGTTGACGGCTCCAAGCGGCGAAGTTTTATCGTGGGCGTCGCGGCGAGAAGGCAACCAATCAACCAAAACTGCCGACGCCGCATTGGCCGAGTGGACGCCTGACCGTCGTAATTCGTCCGTCGGGGATGAATTCAGCCGTAAACTGGAAGGTACAGATCGCGGACGGGTGGGAGATTTCACGACGATCGAGCGCCGGCAGGGTGGCCAGCGAAGCCTATCTGATCGCGAGGAGACGCCCCTAAATCTGCGCGACCAAGTTATCGACGCATGGAACCTTCCATGACGATCGACAGCGTCGTTGGTCGTGACCGCATGCCGGCCATCCTCAAGACCGAAGCCGAGTACGCGCGCTGGCTCGACCCGGAGATCAAAGAGCGCGGGCCGCTCGATCAGTTGATGCGGCCGCTGGCGGATGGTTTGCTTGAAGTGGAGGCGATTGGGAAGATTTTCTAACGCTCACTTATCCGACCGCCATACCGGCAGCAGTACGTCAGCCCGAATTGCCTCCCCGCTAGTAGTTAATTGCCGGTGGCGATAAAGTTCCAAGTTCTAGATGTCGATTTGACGTTTAGGGGGACTTTTCTATGCGAATTTCTAGTTTGCTCTTACTTGTTGCTTGCGCGCTTTGTGTCGGTTGTTTGCCTTTCGGCCCAAAACGCCACGCAACCTACATCAGCCAGAAGATTTACAATCCGGCATGCCCATTCCGTGGCGTGCCGGTGCAGGTCTACAAGCTGCACGCTGCCGTTGTCACGTCAGTGAAAGATGGGAAGGTCGAGAAATCAATTCATTTCATTCAGCTGTCAGAACTTTTCGCCGTCGACATTCAGAAGGCGTTCCTAGGCAAAACTGAAGCCAAGGCGACCATAAGTGGAGATGGAGCCCTCACCGGCATGGAAGGGAAAATAGATCAAGAGATTCCAGAAATACTCACCTCCGTATCCGAAATCCTCAATGCCCTGCCGCTCGACCCAGCAGCAATGCAGGCATATTCCAAGCTTACCGAAGGTGATGTCCCCAAAAATACATTCAACCCGGCCCTGCCAGCTGGTGCGCAAATCATCGGAATTTCTTGGGTTCCAATGGATGGTGGCTCTGCTGAAATCGAATGCGAGTCGTCAGCCCACCTTGGGCCGGAAGTTATCGTCACGCCGGACGGCTACAGCCAAAAAACTGCCGGCCAGAACATGCGGCGCACCGCCTCCGCGTCACCGCAGAGCCGTGGAAGGTAAGTAGTGAGTTTTCCGCTGCCAGCCTACGGCTAAGGTCACCAGTTAGCCGATCATAAATCCGCCCGCATTCTCAGCCATCAGCCGGGGAGTGCGGGCGTTTTCGTTTCCCGGCTCAACCCGGTATCTACCGTCTTGGCTCGATTTTCCGCGACCTCGGACTAGATGTAGAGCATTGTTGCGTGGCCATTGCTAGACTCTGATTGGCCATATCACCATCTAGTGTCTCGCGAGGTCGCAAATGGCAATCGAATGGCACGTTCTCGAAAATGGGCGAACTCGAAAGGGTGTGACGAGCGAGCAGTTGAAGAATCTTGCTGGCCAAGGGACGCTCGCGCCGTTTATCCCGATCCGACGAGTAAATGGCGGCGACCAATCGAAGCGGACGCGAGCGGGTGAGGTTAAGGGACTTTTCCTCGGCGACGTCTCGCACCTACTAGGGCCTCCAGTATGTGAGGACTGCGGAGCGCGGCTTGCGGAAGGTCCGCCGTGCCTGGAGTGCGCTTCACGAACGCCACCGCCTCCCCGGCGCCGAAACCGTTGCAGATCATCGTCACGACCGCTGACATCCCATCACCCTATGAGATTGTTGGCCCGGTCTACTTTCAGGTTTCGAATAAGGAAATCTTCAGCAGTGCCTTAGACGCTTACCTGAAGAAGCACAAAGCCCTGCTCGCGAGCATGCGTGCGCAGGACCAAGTCGATGGCTACAGGTCGGACTGGGGCTTCCTAATTGGCGAATGGAGCGTCGGCCAAACGGATTTTGACAAAGCCTTTTTTATCGCCGTACAAGAACTCAAGTCGCGGGCCACGATGATTGGCGGCAACGCGATCGTCGGCATGCGCCAGGATATCGATTTAGACTCCACTGGCTGGCAGTACTTCTATCTGCAGATGTACGGTACTGCTGTGCGCTTGCTTTAGAGTAGGCAGAGTCACTCGCCATCTTCGCGGCACTCCAAATCCCGCGACTCGCCAAACCTGAACGCTTCGGCCTGCATTAGCTGGCTTGGCAGCAGGAGCATGTGCTCCGGCGTGCCTACAATCGGGTTGAACAGTATGCGGAAGCTGTCTGAATCTGGTCGCTGCAGCATTTCCTTCACCGCATCCAGGGACGTCAACTCGCCCAGCGTGTAGAACTCGTTCGCGTTCAGGCGTCGCGACTCGGCAAAGAGTTTTGCGTTCTCCACCCATGAAAAAATCGGAAGTACCACCCCTTCGTTGCTACTGAAGAAGAAAGCAGAGCCATTTGGCAGCAGTAGCACCCAAAGCGGCAGCGGGATGTGGATTCGCGTCATAGCTGACCCGAATTGCCCGTCGAGAGTTTTCGCGTTGCTGATGTGCTCGATAATCTCGCCGCGCCGAGCAACCGCTGCCCCCGCACTCGTGCTCTGTCCTCCCACGGCCGCACGAACTCGTTCGCTTCGCTATTCCAACTCGCGCGCGTAATCGGTTCTTGCTCAATTGAAAAGGACCACGAAATGGAGCGGAGCCTTCTGTCTATTTGCAGTCGATGAAGGCCGTTGTACTCCCGCTGAGAACCTGGCTGACGAAAGAACCGCTCTGACATGGCGTCGAGGTAGTAGTCGCATTCCGCCTTGATTCGCTTCAGATTGTCGGAGCCGCCTTTAGTCCACGAGGCGGTTTTCTCGATAATCTCGCGCACGATCGACTCATGATACTCCCGATGTTCACCAGCGCCGTAAGTTTGACCGGTGTTCTTGCGGAATTGCTCGTAGCGGACGGTAACTCCGTCTTTCGAGACGGCGTAGGCGCAGATCAACTCCAGGTCAGCTGAGGCGTTGACTTGTGATCCGTCCACCGACTTTTTTCTATACAACGGCTCGCCTCGGCCTTCGGTGCCGGCGCGGAACGGCCTTGAATCAACCACTCGGCAACAGGCGGTCGTAGAACGCCTTGCTCGCGCTCGTGCCGTGCGGGCCGAGGTAGTGGTCGCGGCCGTTCAGAGTGACGACCGCTTGGCCGGAAGCCTTATGCTTGCGGTATTTCGGAAGAGCATCAACGAGACGTGGCATGACGCGTGTCTCCCATGGTTTAGACCACGAAAACGGTACATACCGTTTTGGGTCATCGGGAAACGCCGCACTGCCGAACGTCGGCAGGTATCAGAAGTCGTTGATTCGGCGGGACTTACAAGTAGTGGGCGGCACATCACTCGAACCTGTGACCTCTACGGTGTGAACTAATCGCCAAGCCTGTTCGTCGGCTCGTTAATCGCATGTGGGCCGTTAATAAGTATCCTACAGCGAGATTGCATTTGTTTCTGTTAGTTGCCGAGGAATTGCAGTAACAAAGGGTAGGTGGCTGCTAGTCGGTAGTTGCGGGTAGCTGTCGATGCAGCTTTCAGTATCTTGCGTAACTGTGTGCGGCAAGCAATCGCCTACTGATGTCGGCGCACCCTCAACAGATTCCGAGAATTATCGGATGCTGGATTGAGGGGGACTGCAGCGGGACAAATATCCGCAGGTCTCGTACCCGCCATTCTCCTACTACGCGTGCCTCCGCCGCACCTACCGTGGCTTAACCAGTTTATAATCCTATTCGCTTGCATTCGCCACGCTCGATAGTTGGAACTCGACAGTGGTGTTGATCAAAGCAGCGGGAACTATTCTCATCGCATTGACGTTTATGTTGTTCGGATGATTTCCAGGCGATGTTAGCGAGATGTGCTATCTCCTTGCGGATTGCCGATCCGAGCGTCAAGCTTTGAGCATGGAAGATCCTTCGCAGTTTCGCATGGCCAAGATTCGCATTGAAGGCCGCACCATTGAATGCAGCACTGTCGAGGTGCGTAACTTGCTATTGGCGGCGAAAACCATCGGCGAAGATGCGACTGCATGTCGAGATATATCAATCGGCCGGTTAATGATGATCAAAGACGCTTGTCAGATGTATTCGCTGGGGCGCCTTCAGAGGGTGATTTATCGGGTGATTGAGGGACGCAGCGCTCCAGCGCCGGGCTAGCGCCTGAAAAATGGAAGAATTCAGAGGCGTGCGTCAGCTGCCCGCCCCCATAAGTTGCCGCAAATGCTCATTCCACATTCGCAACTTCAGCCGGCGACACTGCGGTCAGTCGTGCTTGAATTTGTGACTCGCGACGGCACTGACCATTCGAACGTAGAGAGTCGCATTCAGCAGATCCTCGTACAGTTGGCCGAGCAGCGAGTCGTCATCGATTTCGATGCTGCAACTCAGACCTGCAACGTCGTGCCCAAGTCTCCAGGCTAGCCGAGCGGTCCGCATGCGAAGCGACCTCTGAGAGAGGGTTGGGCGTCAGTAGCTTCAACCGGATCAATCGACGTCGCAAACACGCCGACGAACTTAGGCTTGCTCGACGGTAATCGCTGCGAACGCCCCGATGACTCCGCAGATGATCGAGGCTGGTGATGGAAACGGCGAGTTGGTGAGTGCAGAGATGCCGACGGCTGCTAGAACAGTGACGACTGCAATGCCGGTGATCATGGATACTTTAGTCATCGCCTCACCCTAACTCATCCTTGCCGGTACGTCTCCCGCTTACTGCGAAAACAACGCTAGTTCCAAGAAACAGTTGGAACGCGATCGCACATACGGCAGCACCGCATCTACCGTGCTGCCTTCTCATTCGCATCGACGAATCGCGTATCAGTCTGTCAGCTCGACTTGGCTGGTGCACTGAGGACATTCAATCCAACGTCGCTCACCGTCATAGTCACCCGCACTATCGTACCTCGGCTCAGATAGCACGTCGTTCTTGCTGTACTCTAGCACCCCACTGCAACGTCCACACGTAACGCGACGGACGTCCTGCTCGCCGTGACCGACGATTCTCACAGCCATGCTTTGCCCCTCAGGGATGCGCGTTGCGATGACAGTTTAACATTCATAGATGACGCATCTTCGCTTCGCCATTCTCTCATGTTAACAGTCCCTATCGCCGTGAAGACGATGATTCCGAAGTATTAGTCGCATTGACTGCTTGAAGTTAATTAGTGGAATTCCAACGCGATTAAACGCACTTTTCTCATGCGTCGCGCCAATAATGCGTTTACCTCTATGGCTGTAACCCTGAAATCCGCAACTACAAAGAGGTGTGCTAGGTCACGCTGACTGTCGCACAGATCACTTCTCGGAGCGCCAATGCGATTCATCAACGCCCCCTCGATTCGCAACGTTCCGAACGTTGGATGGCAGATTATGCTAGAAGACGAGCGTTGGCACACCTGTCGCCAAGAAATCGACGCTCGGTTTATTGCGAACGGAGTGGCCATCGCCAATAGCGTCATCCGCGGCGAACGTGCAGGCGAGGAGGTGGCTCGCGAACTTGATCAAGCCGCGGCATCTGTCTCCCGGCATATTGGCGTGTGTGAAACCGGGACGCTCATCGCTGCGGCCGCCTCGCACGCTAGGCTTGATACGAGAGTCTGCGACGCAACCTCAGATTGGGTCCGCGAGGACGAGTCGTTTCCGATTCTAGTATCCGGGACGGTCGTGAAGTGCGAGTCGGAGGAGGATCGGCGGCTGCTAGCGGATGCCAAGCTGATTGTCGAACGCCAAGTCACGAACACTTGGTTTGCACCCGATCGACTGGAGCTGATTGGCGATGCTTGCGAGCGTTACTCCATCTGGAAATACCAGCGTCTTGTAAAGGCCGCAATTGATCGCTCAGGCAGCCGAGCCGCCGAGCTCCCGCCTCAGCACTCCTGAAGCGTGCAGATTTTCTTCTGTTGAATCGCCGACGACGCATCGTCCCCATAGTTTGTTGCTCGAAGGGTTGATCCTTGCGGGTTAAGTTCTCAAAAGTATGTTGATCCACGCGGGTTTTGAAGCCGCTTTCGATTTCGTGGCGCCGACGACGGTGCTGCTCGTGGGAAACATCCATCCGACGCGCACGGCGTCGATACGCCGGCTGGAGCCACTGACGGTCACGCCGCAGAGCGCCCTCAACGGCTACTTCGATCTTTATGGCAATCAGTGCGTAAGAACCACGGTTCCCGCCGGCCGGGTTGTATTTCGAACCAACGCGGTGGTGGAAGATAGCGGGCTACCGGACCATCAGGCGCCGCAGGCTCGTCAGCATGCGCTCCAGGAGCTTCCGGACGATGTGCTGCATTACCTTCTCGCCAGTCGCTACTGTGAGGTGGATAGCGAGCTACGCGACACTGCATGGAAGCTATTCGGCCACCTGCCCGCCGGATGGCCGTTGGTGCAGGCGGTTTGCGACTTCGTTCACCGGCATATTCGCTTCGACTACTTGAAGGCTCGGGCGAACCGCACCGCGCTAGAAGTCTACCGCGAACGCGTCGGCGTTTGCCGCGACTATATGCATCTCGCGGTGACTTTCTGCCGTTCGCTGAACATTCCGGCTCGCTACTGCACGGGATACCTCGGCGATATCGGCGTCCCGCGCCAGCCCTCCCCGATGGATTTCAGCGCCTGGTTCGAGGTGTACCTAGGAACGGCATGGTACTCCTTCGACGCCAGGAACAACATTCCTCGCATCGGTCGGATATTGATGGCCCGCGGCCGAGACGCCGCCGATGTGGCCCTCACGACGACGTTTGGGGCGAATCAACTCGCGTCATTTCGAGTGTGGACTGATGAAGTGTCGCCGGACGCTTTCTAAATGTAAGTCTTCGGGAGTTGCCTCCCGCGGCGCGTCAGGAGTTTCCCGCAGGCGTTCGACATTTTGGCCGAACCATCCATCGGAGAGCGAAAAATTGACCGATGCGTCATAAAAACGCCTCCGGCACGAGATTTCCGCTGTGGCGTGAAACTCCGTACAGGCGTACGATGGTAGTTGGAGGGGAGATCCTCTCTCACTGACCGGCCTTCGGCCATATGGTCGATCCCTTTCCCTGCGTCGCGAGTTCTCATCGCGGCGTCTTCTTCTATTGGAAAGGCGATGCCATGCTCGGCCGCAACCAAGTCTCGGACAAGGATCTTTTGAAGGCCGTCAATCAGCGATTGATGCGGTCAGGCTCAGGCTCTCAATCTCGTGTCACGGCCACGGTTCAAAAAGGAATGGTCACGCTCACCGGCTCGCTACAATACGCGATTCAGCGGAACCCGATCATGAAAGCCGTGCAAAGCGTCCCAGGCATCAGTCGCATTGTCGATCAGATGATCCTCGTTGAGAAGAAGCCCCAGCACTAACCGCAGGGATTATTTTCGGTACATCACCCCTCCGCTGCATTCGGCCTCAGCGCTGAACCGGAGGGATGTTCTTTCGATCGGTCGAGCGCCGATCGGACGCCGCGACGCGGACCGTCGCCCTTTCTTTGATGAGCGCCCTATGGTTCGCAATACGGATTTTCGCAAACTCGGCTTTGTCGGCGACTACCTGCCGCGCAAGTGCGGCATCGCCACCTTCACCAGCGACCTGTTCGGCGCAGTGGCGACCCAGTATCCGTCGATCGACTGCTGCGTCGTCCCTGTCAACGACATCGCCGAAGGATACGACTATCCGCGGGAAGTACAGTTTGAGTTCGAGCAGCAAGATCTCGACTCCTATCGCCGCGCGGCCGACTTTCTTAACTTCAGCAACGTTGACGTCGTTTCGCTGCAGCACGAGTACGGCATCTTCGGCGGGCAGGCGGGTCGACATATTCTCGCGCTACTCCGCGACGTGAGAATGCCGGTCGTCACGACGCTCCACACCGTATTGAAAGACCCCTCGCACGATCAGCGCCGCGTGCTGCGAGAATTGGCCGAACTCTCATCGCGACTCGTCGTGATGTCGCAGCGCGGCCGCGAGTTTCTACTAGATATTTACGGCGTCCCCGCCGCGAAGATCGATGTGATCGCTCACGGCATTCCCGACATGCCGTTCGTCGACCCTAACGCGTCGAAGGAGCAGTTCGGCGTCGAGGGAAAGCACGTCATCCTCACTTTCGGCCTCCTCTCGCCGAATAAGGGGATCGAGCACGCGCTTCAAGCGTTGCCGGAGATCATCCGTGAGTTCCCCAACGTCGTCTACATCGTCCTCGGCGCCACGCATCCGAACCTCGTTCGCGAACAAGGCGAAACGTATCGACTCAGCCTGGAACGGATGGCGAGCGACCTCGGCGTGCGGAAGAACGTCATTTTCTACAACCGTTTCGTTGAACGGCACGAACTGATCGAGTTCATCGCTGCCGCCGACATCTACCTCACTCCCTACCTGGAGCCGGCCCAGATCACTTCCGGCACGCTGGCGTACGCCTTCGGCTGCGGCAAACCGGTAGTTTCGACGCCCTACTGGCACGCCGAGGAACTGCTAGCCGACGGCCGCGGCGCCCTTGTGCCATTCCGCGACTCAAGCGCTATCGCTCAGCAAATCTGCAGCCTGCTGCGTGACGAGCCAAGGCGTCTTGCGATGGGACGCCAAGCGTATACGCTCGGGCGTGAAATGATTTGGAGTCACGTCGCCCACCTCTACATGAACTCGTTCCAGCAGGCGCGGCGGGTTCGCTTTGATCGCCAAGTGAAGCCGCTGGCAATCCAAACGCTCGACGAGCGCCCCTGGGAGCTGCCCAAATGGCGTCTGGAGCATCTGCTGCGCATGACGGATTCTTGCGGGCTGCTGCAGCACGCCAAGTACACGCTACCCAATTTTGCTGAGGGATACTGCACCGACGACAACGCCCGCGGCCTGCAATTCGCCATGGCACTCGAAGAGATGGGACTCGACACACTTGAAATGCAGCGCGCCACGACCCGTTACGCGGCATTCGTCGACGCAGCGTTTGACCCCGAGAAACGTCGATTCCGCAACTTCCTCACGTTCGACCGCCGCTGGGTCCACGAAGATATCCTTGGCTCCGACGACTGCTTCGGCCGCGCGATGTGCGCTCTGGGGACCTGCATCGGACGCTCGAAGCAGCGGAGCTTGCAGTGCTGGGCGATGGAGGTCTTCCATCGAGCGCTGCCGGCGAGCGTCGAGATTCACTCACCCCGGGCCTGGGCGTCGACGCTGATGGGGATCGACCAATATCTCCGCCGTTTCGACGGCGACCGCGCGGTGACACAAGTTCGGGCGACGCTCGTTGAGCGGCTGGTCGACCTCCACCAACGAGTCTCCACGACATCTTGGCCGTGGTTTGAGGAAACGCTCAGCTACGACAATGCCGCCCTATCCCATGCGTTGATCCTCAGCGGGCGTTCTACGGGAGAGGTCGCAGTTCAACAGCTGGGGCTGCGGTCGCTCCAATGGCTCGTGGGCGTCCAGCGAGCCCCGCGCGGGCACTTCCGCCCCATTGGCAGCGATGGCTTCCACAAGCGCGGCGGTCCACGCGCAGATTTCGATCAACAACCGATCGAGGCCTGGGCGACAGTCGCAGCATGCGTCGAAGCGTACCGCACGACTGAAGAATCATCGTGGCTAAATGAAGCGAGATTAGCCTTTGAATGGTTCCTCGGTCGCAACGATCTGGGCGTGGAAGTCTACGACGCCAGCACAGGCGGCTGCCACGACGGGTTGCATGCCGACCGAGTCAACGAAAATCAGGGCGCGGAATCGACTCTCGCATTCTTACTGTCGCTCGCCGAGCTACAGCAACTGGAAAGCTCGCTCGCAGCATTCCGCCGGGCGGCTGAAGCCGCAGCAATGCTGCAACCGAGCTGATGCGATCTAACTCGTGAGGCGATCCAATAACCGTTCCACCGACACCATCCCAAACCGCGTTGTCGTGTCCGAAGTAGCAAACGGAATATACAACTGATCGCTGTGGATCATCGCCCCGCAGGTGTAGGCGACGTTCGGCACGTATCCGTCGCGTTCTTTCTCGGTCGGCACAATGAGTGGTTCGTCGAGAACGCCGATAATGCGTTGTGGATCGTCGCGATCGAGCAACATCGCCCCGATGCAATAAGTTCGCATCGGCCCAACGCCATGAGTCAGCAAGATCCACCCTTCAGAAGTCTCTAAAGGCGAGCCGCAGTTGCCGATCTGCACAAATTCCCACGGCTGCTTCGGAATTTGCAGCAAGTCCGCGGTCTCCCAGAAGTGGACGTTGTCCGACCGCATGATGTAGAGATTCTCGCCGTCGATCCGCGAGCACATCACATAGTTGCCGTCGATTTTCCGCGGGAACAGCGCAAGCCCTTTATTCAGCGCCTTGGCGCCATTAAGCGTGTGGACGCCGATCGTTTGGAAATCGCTCGTCTCGATCAGCTCCGGTAGCGTCCGGAAGCCGTCGTACGCGGTGCAGGTGCCGAAGTAAGTCACCGCGCCGTCATCGTGAACGAATCGCACGAGCCTTAAGTCTTCGATGCCGCGGCTCTCGTTGATGGTCTGCGGGAAAATGACCAACTCCGAAGCCTCCGCGTCCGTCGGCAATTTCAGTTGGTAGTTGGACATTGCTAGCCAACGGATTCCCTGCATTGAGTCCAGAGAAGGAACCAACTCTGGCTCGCGCTCGCGAACCGCAATCATCGCCTGCTCTAACTGCGGCATCGTGAATGAACCAGGCAGACAATTCATCACCGCCTCCGCCACTGGCTGCGGCACGCCAATGTCACCGAGCTTTCTGGCGAATAGCATTTTGTCGAACAGCTTGTCTTGCATCACGCTGATCGGGCTGGTGTGCCGACTGAGCGGATCGACCTGAATCCGTTGATCGGAGTAGATAATGCCAGTCCGGAAGACGATCGACGAAACGTGCCCCTCACCAGTGGCCCGCAGACTCATGACAAAGCGCACCGCCCCGTCGGGGAGATTACGCTGGTTCAGGTGCGGCACGATCGAAGGATTGAAGAGCGCTGCCGATTCGATCGAGTACTCCATCGTGAAGTACGAGCCGAGCAGCAGTCGGCGATTAAGATCAACGTCGCCCGCGTCGCCAAGCAGCGTCGCGGCATTGCGGAAGTTCTGCTCCAGCACCGCGACGATGTTGCTGTGCCGCGTTCGAAACCGCTGGAAGACCTCGTCTAGCAACCTCGCAACTTCATCGTCGTCTAGCCGATCGATCCGCTCGGCGATGTTCTGCATTCGACCCTTGCTGCCTGGGTCGAAGAAGCGAGTGATGACGCGGCGGTTGTCGCTGGCGAAGGTAACCGGCAGGCGTTTGACGGCCAGCGGCTTGCGGCGACTCGGTCTCTTGGCTGATGACATCGTTGGCGCTTGCTCATGCGCTTCTCCTGGTACTCGACGGCAGCGAATCAAATTGACAAAACAGTAACGCTTCACTCACAACGCTATCGCGGCGCGCTGTTATCCTTGACGCTTCCTTGTTGAACCATCATCCGCCGCTGATCTGGATACAGCGCAAACCGAATCCCTCGTGCTCGCGACTTTGGCGAACGCCGATCGAGCCGATTCAGCTCAGTCAGTGCCTGCAACAATCCCAGGTGAAGCTTGAGGGCTTCATCCATCGTCATGTCGATCTCGATCGGCTTGCGACCTTCGACAGGAATCGGAGGCGAGATTTGGTCGAGGAAAATCACGCCATAGCTGAGGGCTTTCTTCTCTCGCAATGTCGCCGCCTTCTTTTTCTTTTTTGCCATCTTTCGCTCCAAAATTCGTAAGAGAGTTGAGATTCGCCTACTAAAGTCGCAATCGCGAACTGCTGGCAGCGGTCGAAATGGCGTCAACAGCCGTTATACTCCTTTCCTGAGGAACTTAATCCACTAGTTCCGCGACGACTGGTGTGGTAGAGTCGAACCACTAAGACAGCGAAGGCATCTGCGAGAAGCATGGCCAGACGCCGCATCAGTCAGTCCTCTGTGACTTATTGCGTGGCGATGCAGCAAACTTCTCGTTGATCTCTGCCCTTCATCTTGGCCGGTCTTCATACCGGCCTCCAGCGACGTTGATCTACGGTGTGGATCAGTTTGCTTTCTTACTTTTGGGCCTCCCGTTAACGGGGCCGCCCATGCGTTGCCCGAGTAGTTGCACGGTGCGCGGGCTGCGCGTCTGACTGAGAACTGCGTGCTGGAGAATTTGTGACGTGTCGCAAGGTACAATTAAGAAGTTGACTGACAAAGGCTTTGGCTTCATTCAAGGTGACAATGGAGATATCTTCTTCCATTCGTCCGCGGTTGAAGGAGCCGGCTTCGACAGCCTGTACGAAGGTCAAGCCGTGCAATTCAACGAAGGCATGGGCCCCAAGGGCAAGTGCGCCGAGAACGTACGGGTGAGCTAAGGCCGCCTGTATTTTTTTGAAGTAATGCACGACGCTGCCGGAGAACGCCAACGCGATCTCCGGCGTTTTTTTGCGCACTCGCCCCGCTCTGACTTTATGTAGACGATTCGACGCCGGGCGTCAGCAGACGGCGGCGAGGCGCCACCAGCGCTACACCACGTTCGCTACTTGGCCGCGCTGATGCGGATTAAGTCGCTTGGGCCCATTTTGAGCGAGATCAATAATCGTCTTACGCCATGCTATTGGGTCATCCGCACGTTCAGCCCCAGAACCTAATATGCCACCGAGCGTGTGCGGTCGTGCCCTTCGAGGGGCAGCTAATCAGGACCCTAATAGCCGCGAGCGGGCCCTTAGGCATCGACAGACCATCAATTTTAAGCTGTCGGTGGGCTCTTGAAGAGTAGCTAGCGGGTCGAGCTACCCGTTTTATTGACGCGGTCGGCTACTTACTAGAGCGAACTGCTACACATAGTCGGCTCACGGCGCCCTCAGCGTCTCTTCCGACCCCTCGGTCGAACACCTAGCGCACGGGGTATTTTGCTGGCGTTCTGAACTGGATGGCGAACAGCCTAAGACCAGCAGTAACTAGTTGCAGTTGACCAGCGGCTCACGTCAAGTCCGCTCAGAACCCAGCCCCGAGGGTGTGCTCAGCAGCAGAAGAATCAGTTCGAAACGGCGGGTCAGAGAGAGACACGTTCTGCCAAATCCCCGACGGCTTCAATGTTTTGCGAGATTCTCATAGGGTATTCATTGCGCTGCAGTCTTACGATTCTTCACCGAAGATGATCGCCGAAATCGCATCAAGCTCGCTCTGATCAGCATCGACCGCAAGTTGCTCTAGGTCGCATTGCTCAGACCAAACTTCATCAAGCGACCCAGCTTCCCACGGTAAAGTGACTGTTCGAAGCATCGGAAACGCGGTAATTGGAGCTGCCACCCGTGTGAGGAGAACAGGATTCAGAACGCTGCCGTGATGCTTACGATGTCGCAACTGTGCCGACCACTCATCGCGTTGCGAGGTTAACGGCGACACGTCTGATCGCTTTGCCATTGCAGCATCGACCAACTGGCCGTTAAGGCTAGCAGCATGCGACGCCTTACCGGGTACGGTTGCAGCGTCGAGCGCAGATATTCGTGCGGGCTCGCTGTATGTCGGAAGTGCCTCGAAGGTCGACGAGGCGTCTGTGAATATTTCTGAGGCCGCACCAGCTTGCGCGGGCACACTCACGGCGACAATGGTCGGAGGTGCACCGAACTGGGTTTTCCAAATGGCTAGGTCAGCGGCGTCCACGTCGCGGTCGTTGTCGGCGTCGCCATTAGCTTTCACCGCGCTCGGTGTCGCGATCCCGAAGCCTCGTTGCCAGGCGAGGAAGTCGCGTCCATCGATGCTCCCATCCCCGTCAAAGTCTGCCGAAGGTGGAGCGACGGGCTGCACTTCGAACGCCCCAATATCGATCCTCCCGCCGATGACTCTCGTGAAGGAAACTCCCCGTTGATCAACGTTTGGCGGCGGCAAGTACGCCGGAGTTCCCGCATTGATAGCTGGGCTGCCGGGTAAGAGTTCCATGGTCCAGGTCAAACCCCCGTAGTCGGCGAGGATGCCGAGCTTGGGATCCGCCGTGCTGACGATGCCACCCGCGAAGCCGCTGGAGCTGCGGATCAAGTTGTTGCTGCCGGAGGTGGAGTTCGTCCCGCCGACGTTGGTCGTGCCAGTAAAGTCCTCAACGGCGACATCCGACCCCTGGCCTATGATCGTGTTGGTAATGATGGCGGTAGCGGTCGTCGACTCCGTGGTGGAACCCAAGTAGTCGCCAAGATTGAAGATCCCGCGGCCACCCTGGGCGGCCGTGTTTCCAGAGATGGTGCTGCTAGCGACGGTCAGCGTGCCGTTTCGATTGAACAGCGCCCCGCCCAGCCCTGCGCCCGCCTCTCCACCCCCGCCGCCGATGGCGGCGTTGCCGTTAAGCGTGCTGTTGGTGATGACGACGACGCCTGCTTCATTGAAGATAGCTCCCCCCATGCCGGCCCCACCGCCGCCGGCGTACGAGTTGTTGCCCGCTCCGCCGCCGAAACCGCCGGCGCCTGCAGACGCCCTGCTGCCGGTGCCGCCGCCGCCGCCGCCAAAGCCCCCAATCCCGCCGGCGCCAGGGAAGACGCTGGCGCCGCCGCCGCCGCCGCCGCCACCGCCAAAGCCGCCGTAGCCGCCAGACTTCCCGCCGGAACTACTGCCGTCGCTCGCTCCGCCGCCGCCGCCACCGCCAAAGCCCCCGACGCCGCCGTAGGTGTTGCCTGCGGCTCCGCCATTGGGCCCGCCGCCGATGGCGCCATTGTTCGATGTTGCGTTCGTACCGTGGGAACCCAAGCCGGCCCCGCCAGCCCCGCCCTCGCCACTCGAGTTGTCGTCATTCGCACCGCCCGCGCCCCCCTGAGCGACGTTGCCCGTGAGCGTGCTGTTTTGGATCTTCAATGAACCTCGGTTGAAGATAGCGCCCCCCAACCCGGCGCTGCCGCCCCCACCGCCGCCGAGAAAGCCGTTGCCCCCGGCGAATCCCTGAGCTCTACCGCTGCTAAGAGTCAAGCTTTCCAGGGTCAGGTTGCTGCCAGCGTCGACGTCGAACAGTCGGAAGCTCGGCACTTGCCCGCCTACATAACTCGCGGGGTTGGTATCGCGTGCGATGGCAATTCCCTGGCTTAAGCCGGTTTGCCCATCAATCACCAGGGAGGTTTCGTAGATGAAGAAGGCCGAAGGTCCGGCCATCGTGGAGCCAGCCGCTGTGTCATTGACGAACTTCGACAGGGCAATGGTCTGGCCATCGACGCTGCTGGCGAAGGTGATGGTATTGACATCGCCCGCGGTGCGCGTAACCAGCGCCTTCTCGGCCGCCGACAGAGCCCCGTAGCCGGTCGCACCAGTCGCTAAGTTTATTGCCTCGCGTAGCGATAAAAAACTATCAGCGACGATGTCGTCGGCAGCGACATTGACCACCATGTTGCCCACAAATTTGATCTCGACAGATCCGATATCAGGCGTTGAGTCGCGACGCTGGCCCCGTTGATCTGTTGTCGGTGCACCCGACTGAATGCCTGCGTCGAGCACGGGGCCGCCACCTAGCGGCGCCATCGTCTTCGTCACGCCGCCGTTATTCTGCAGCGGGCCGAGCAGCGGGTTCGTGGCGACGATAACGCCGCCGACGGGGAACGAGCCGCGGTTGCTCATCAGGTTATTGGAGCCCGCGTTGATCGGGGCGTTGCCGCCATTGTTGGCGCTGTCGAAGTCTGCGACCGCCGTCGCTCCTGCCTGGCCCAAGATGCTGTTGGTAATGTTGGCCGTGCCTGTCTTCCCGGCGCCGTCGCTGACGTTGAAGACGCTGCGGCCGTTGCCGCTCCCGCCATCGCCGTTCGTCACTGTGTTGGCAGATAAGGTGCTATTGGTGATCGTGACCGTGCCGTTACGGTTGAATAATCCGCCGCCCAGTCCCGATCCGGCTGATGCACCATAGGGCTGCGAGCCGCTGACTCCGCGGTTGCCTCCGATCGCCGCGTTGCCCGTGATCGTGCTGTTGGTGATGACGACGACCCCTTCATTGTTGAAGATAGCGCCGCCCATGCCAGCGCCGCCGCCGCCAAGCCCCTTTCGACCGCCGTTACCGGCGCCGAAGCCACCAGCGATTGGGTTATTTTGGGCTGGCGAAGCGCCGCCGCCGCCGCCGAAGCCGCCGACTCCACCTCGGCCGCGAAGCCTCCCGCCGCCGCCGCCCCCGCCGCCGAATCCGCCACGCGCCCCGTCGTAATAGTTGGAGTAAGACGTACCAGTGCCAGTGCCGCCGCCGCCACCGCCGCCGCCGCCGAATCCGCCGGTCCCAGCGGGTTGCCCAGCAGTCAACGTACCGCCCGAGCCGCCGTTAGGGCCGCCGCCGCCCCCGCCGTATCTCTGCGTGGACACCGCTGCGCCGGGGCCCCCCAGCCCAGCGCCGCCGCCGCCGCCATATCTGACCGCTCCGCTCGCTGTCGTTCCGCCGGCGCCCCCCTGAGCGGTGTTGCCGGTGATCGTGCTGCTGAGGATCGTCAGCGAGCCCTGGTTGAAGATCGCGCCCCCCAACCCGGCGCTGCCGCCACCGGCGCCGCCATAGTAGGCGACGCCGCCGGCGAACCCCTGAGCGAGCCCGTTGCTGAGCGTCAGGCTCTGCAACGTCAGGCTGCTGCCGGCCGAGACGTCGAACAGCCGGAACGCGCTGGCGCTGTTCCGCGCGATCGTGATCCCCTGGCTCAACCCCGTAAATCCGTCGATCACCAGCGACGTGCTGCCGCTGATGAAGAAGGCCGACGCACCGGCCATCGTCGAGCCGGCCGAGACATTATTAACGAAGCTCGTTAGGTTGATCGTCCCGCCGTCGATCTCGGTCGAGAACTGAATGAGGTCAGCGCCAGCACCGTTGTTAACGCTCGCCGTGATCGCATCGCGCAGGGTCCCAGGTCCGCTGTCAGCGACGCTGGTCACCACGAAGTTGGCGAGCATCCGCCGGTCTTCGAGCTGCATCACTCCAGGCTTGTATCCAAATTCCGCACGGCGACGCCCCTTGCCGCGGCGCGCAGTGCGCGTCGCTTTCGTAGAAGAACCGAACAACTCGCGCATCCGTTGCTGAAAATTCATCGAAGCGTCTCTGCGGTAATGAAAGTGGCTTAGTTTTGTTTGGCCGCATGGCGCAGCGGACCGGGCACCTGGTCGAGCGCCTTATCTGGCACGACAAACGAATCGGCGATCAGGCTCGGCTCGTCGTTGATCACGTCGGGTCGCCGCACGCCTGGCAATACGGTCACAGCGAAAATTTCTTGGACTGCATCTTCAAATTTCACGCGGGCGATCGTTTGCCCCGTATGGATGTTCACTACCCAGACGCCGCAGCAGCGCTCTTCTAATGGCCGTTCGGCGATGGGAATGCCGCTGAAGACGGCACTTTCTCGCACCTGCGACAAGCCGATGAAAGCCAGCGGCCCGCAGAAGTCGAGTCCACGCGTAAATCCGGGCAACTCGGCAAGCGGCTCGTACTGGCCTGTAGCAGGATCAATCCAACCGATGCTCCCGCGCCCCGATTCAAGAACCCACAGGCGGCCGTCGTACCAGCGCGGCGAGTGCGGCATCGACAGACCCGAGACGATCGTTTCTCCGGACGAAACCTCGAGCACGACGCCGCCGCTCTTTTTGTTCACTCGCCAGCCGCCGGACGTATCGGTCGCGCCGAGCGCCGTGACGAACGTGGGACGACCTTCCGCGACGCAGAGTCCGTTCAGATGGCAGCGATCTTCAGGCGCGAGCGCCGAAATAAACGGAGGCTTCCAGCGTGGCACAAAGCTGTGATCGCTGCTCCGCGTACATAGGCAAGAGAAACGCGTGTTCACAAACCACAATTCAGGGTCGCGCTCCGTCCCAGTTCCCAATGCCCCGTCGCGGGCGTGGCCCCAGGCCATCTCGTGGATTTGAATGTCGCCGGTGCAGACCGACGAGCGCGGCAGGTAGCAGGCGTCGTGTGTCCCGATAGGCTCCAATTGCCGGGCTACGGCCGGCGCGTTGTGATACTCCCAAATCTCCACGCTCGTGCCGATGGCGAGCCGATCACCCTCAACAGCGAGGCCCATTGGTTTGCTGAAGCTGCGGAAGTGCGTGTTGAGTTGTCCGCCGTGCGGACGGAGCATTACCAGCTTGCCCGCTTGGTAGGTGGTAACGAGTAGTGAAGCGTCTAGTTCCTGCAAGATCGCTGGAAAGTTGTCGGTGTGAATGCTCCGCAGCGGCGGCGCTTCATTCGCGGGAGGGCTCACGTTCGTGGGCGCGCTCACCGAGGCTTCGGGCGATGTCATCGGCATTGAGCAAACCCGCCCTCAGTCCAGGTCGATGTCGATGAAGCCGTGCAGCTAAACCCAGACAGTCGGTGGAGCCGTGTGGCGGCTGCTTGACTTACGGGATCCCTCTTCGAACTGAATCTGTTGTGCATCGAGGACTCGTAGCGGCGAACGTATTGAGGAGAAGTGCGAAGCGAACAGAGCCTCGTCGGAGGTCGTAACTGGATCGTAGTCGACGCATGCCCACGACGCCACACGATTGCGCCACTCGCGGCCCACCCCCGTCTAGATAGCTGCCTGCAACGGCAATAAAGCGTGGCAGCCCGCAGTTCTGAACCGCTGAAGCTGTCTAACGTGAACTATTCGTGCCCAGCCGTCCCAAGGTTGCGGAGGCCGGTTAAATCCTAAGTTGCGGACCGCTGTAGTGATTTCCTCTACAGGGATTGCCTCTACCCACCTGCAGCCATGTGTCTCCCCAAAACCAAGGGTACCAGTGAGTGACTGCAGAGGTTGGCGAGAAATGACTGGGGGGAGGTTTAAACAAGCAGCACTACCCGGTTAGTCGCGGGTTGCGGCCAAACCGCGTCGTGAAAAAATGCCCTGAAACTGGCCGCTACGGCGGACTCAAGGACGAGCGACTTCTAGGTCGACTGCCTAGCGCCCACGTTCTTCGGGTTGGCGTGTAGAGAGTAAAACGCGCCTATCTCATGATAGCGGCCAAACTTTCGGCGATGGGTTGCGTATGTATGGCAGTTTCCGCAACTCTGCATGCTCGCGTCTCTGACTCTCGCCTTCCATATCGATCAGAACCCGAATGGCGGCTGAAGACGCATTTCGAACTGCTGAACGTACCAGGAAGTTAGAAATCGTGCATTCAATAGCTACGCAGCCGGCGATGGCTTGCTTTTCATAGCCCACAGGATGCCGCCGAGAACCATGCGTTGAAACCGCACATCGTCCCATGTCGACTCCAGGTGCCCCCAGCCGACATGGAACACGCGGCCCTTGCCATACTGCCGCGACCACACAACTGGATAATCGCCATCGGGCCGCTTCGTGCGATGCTCGGCAGCAATCGACGTCGCATCGACGCGCATAATGACGTGCACGAAGTCCCTTGAGTAAGGTTCCTTTACGATAGGATGCTGCTCGGTGAACTCGAATGAAGCGCCGCCGAATGCGTCGGCGCCTGGGAAGGCAAGATCCTCAACGATGATTCGCGCCGTCGACATAAGTTCGCCGGCAAAGCCTCCCCCAGTTAGTTCGTGGAACTCCGGCCACTCGAAGAAGGCCAGTATTCCAGCGTGGCCGATGACAAGCCCCTTGCCGTCATCATGCACGAACGCGAGCAGATCGGCCTTCTGCTCGGCTGTAAGCGTGCCGGTGCCGCTCGGTAGTAGGAACAACGCATCGTACTCGCTCAGCGTCCGAGCGTTCACTCGCTTCCCGCCATACTTTGGGCCCGTGCCGATGATTGGCTGCCGCGTGATGAGTTGCGAATCAGTACGGATGTTTGTCACGAACGCCCCCGACTCTCGGCCAATCCGCGAGAGCGTCGCCAACGCATGGGAAATCGAATCGTGGTGATAACCTGTTTGGACATCGGCGACGGCAAGCAGCTTGCGCTTGCCAGCCCAAGGGTCGCTCCGCTCGCCGCGTCCACCGGCACTGGCCGCGATCTTGGCGCCGCCGTTTCTTGCTGCGTCTTGGTCGCTCACGTTCGCCCTCCGTCACGATAGGGTTCGTAGCGGGCCCGCTCCTCGTCCGTTACAGGAATAAATCCGTTGCGGCATGTAGTGAATCGCCCCAAATTCCCGTAAACGCCGCCTCCTCGACGCGGCGCGGCGCCGGCAAACGACGCGGCCGGCCCGTGATCGACCACCTCGCGGTTCGCAAGCCCGCGGATAGCGCGAATGAGCACTCTCCATCCCGCCGTCGACGCTGGACAGGCGCGGTGCAGCGTCCAGTTGTCGAACAAGACGAGCTTCTGAGGTTCGAGATGCCACCGCCGCAACGCACAGGCCCGCAATCCCGCTTCGACCTGCTCGTCCCAAGACGGCCGCGCGCCCATGCGGCGCATGGAACTCTGGAGCGCCGGCGTACGCAGAGGCAGCCCACCTTTCTGCTCCGCCTCCGGCTCCAAGTGCTCCAGCGGGCCGAGGATGAACTCAGTTTGAGACCCTCCGCCAAGCAGCACCATCAGCGTTTCGACCCGCTTCCCGTCGATCGCGGTCTGCCCTCCCCAATCGAAGTGGTAGTGCGGGCCCAGCGGGTACCAACCCTCTTTGAGATAAAGCAGCCGACTGAAAATCTCCACTGCGGCGTCGGCCTGCCACTCGGCAGGCAACGCTTCAATGAAGGCTCGGTGGGCAGGTCCCGCACCGACAGCCTCGGCAATCGGCGTCCTCGCTTGGCTCTGCTCCAAGCGAACGACTTCCTGCGGAAAGCAGGGAAAGTCGCCCAGCACTTCGAGAGTCGACTCGCGGATCATCTGAGAGATTCCTCAAAGTTGAGCGTGATTTCGCAAGCCGTTTACGCAGGGCCGGTCGTCGCCGCGCGTGGCACGCACGATGAACTGAAAGCCATGCGTCGTAGCTGGGCGAGAACGCATGAGCGTCCCCCAACCGAATTCAACGACGGTAGATGCCGGCAAAGCAGCGATTCGCACGCTTCTTTCCCCCAGGCGGCGAGCGATTTCCTGTTCACGAAAGGTCACGCTCTCAGTAGCGAACCAAAACTCCTCGGCCTCCGCGGCAGTCACAAACGCGAGTTCCCCCTCGACTACCTCGGGCGTAGAGCCAACGCCGAACACGGCAAGCCAGTGCGTTGCCTCGCGATTTCGATTTGCTGCCCCGCGCACGCCGCTCATGACGCCAGGAAACGGTTCGTGAATGAAGTGGAGAGGTCCGCGCGCCCCGGAAAGCGGTCCCGCCGGAGCCAGCACGTGCGCCAACCCGGGAGCGAGCCACACAAGCGATGAGTCGACGATGACGTTCTCGTCGCGGTCAAGCGGGAGCGACTCCAAGAAGGCCTGAGTCAACCGACCTCCGTGCGCCAGCGCGAAATTGCGATCCGCGGCGAAGAGCGGCGTCTCTTCCTCGACCGGCAAATTAGCGGCAGCTTCGATCGGATGAAGCGCTCGCAGCTGGCTGCGAAAGCGTTGGGGTGCAGTTCGATGCTCGTCCATAAAGCACGTTATCAACGAAGGGGGCTTCCGCATCAATGATAGCGACGCCGCTCGCTATCGCAGCGGTGTCGACGCGCGCGACGCGGCAGTCGCTTATTTCAACAGGCCGGTAAACCGCAGCTTGATTTACTACCATTGGAAATGATTGCTCCCGACAACCCTCGTACAATGAAGCGTCAATCGTGGCGGCGGCAACTCAAAGACAGAAAGCGACGCAGTCGCAATTGCACAAGTACACACGTCGGCTATTCGGGGAATCCTCACGTGAATTCTGAACTTCCGCGCCGGCACGCATTCACGCTGGTCGAACTGCTAGTCGTCATTGCCATCATCGGCGTGCTGGTCGCCCTCTTGCTGCCAGCCGTTCAGGCAGCGCGCGAGGCTGCTCGACGCAGCCAGTGCAGCAACAATAGCCGGCAACTCGGGCTGGGCTTCATGAATTACGAGTCGGCCCACGGCGGTTTGCCTCCGCGCCGCTGGAATCGCGTCGACGAAGGCTACACCGGCTGGGGAACGTTCCTGCTGCCTTACATCGAACAGCAAGCCGTCTACAACGCTTACAAATGGGAATACGACTTCTACGATCCCGCGAATAAAGCAACGGTCGAAACGCAGATCGCCACCTTCATTTGCCCCAGTTCGCCACGCGAAGAACCGGCCCTCAGCGGCGGCAAAGCGACGACGCTCGCCAATCCCGATCGCAGCACCAGTTACACCGTCGAAGGCCGCATCGATTATCTTGCCCCGAACGGATTTTACGGCCCGACGAACGGCTGGGGCATCCAGCTTGGCGGCGGCACTCTCTTCACGAAGAACGACCCGACGAACAATTGGCATCAGGCAATGCTCGATAGCACAACTAATGCGGCATTCGCCAACGTAATGAATCGCGCGCCGCGCAAGCTGAAAGACATTACCGACGGTACTTCGCAAACGCTGCTAATCAACGAAACCGCAGGCTGGCCGCAACAATGGGTCGGTCGCAATCGCGTCACGACCGATCTCGCGGTTGCAAACCGCGCTTCCTGGGCTGGGTGGCAAGCCTTCGTCTACTGGCCCTATTCCTCCGATGGCCTGCAGGACGCCAATTCCAACCCCGCGGCGGGCGACTTGCTCGATTGCGCCGTCAACTGCAATAACTTCCACGCCATCTACGGCTTCCACGTCGGCGGCGCCCTGGTGACGTTTTGCGACGGTTCAGTCCGCTATGTGAGCGAGCAATTGGACGGTCTGACCTTCGGTCAGATCGTCATCATCGACGACGACCAGGTGGTCAATAATGTCAATTTCGTCAATTAGCCCTACCGCGGTTCGCTCTCTGCTGTTCGCCGCTTGCTTGCCGTCGCTGCTGTTGCTCGCCGTCGTCGCAGGGTGCGACGCGCCCGCGCCAGTCGGCCCGGCTGCTCAATCGGTTCAAGGGAGCGTGGTCTATCAAGGCAAGCCCGCCAATGGCTTCCGCGTGACTTTCTACCCCCAGTTCGACATTGGACCGCAGCAGTTCGCTCCTTCGGCGATGACCGACGCCGAGGGAAAATTCACGCTCACTTCCTACAAAGCGGACGATGGCGCTCCGGCGGGCAAGTACGCCGTCGCCATCGAGTGGCCGCAGGAGATCGACAAGGGCGAGGGGTACGACGTTCCGCCGACAGTCGACGGTCTGAAAGGGCGGTTCGCTGATCCCGTTAAGTCGAAATGGCAGGTCGACGTGCTCGTCGGCGAGAATCGCTTGGAACCTTTTCAAATCCCCTAAGCTCCGCATGAAGCTCGCAATCACATCTCTCCTCGGAGCGGCAGTCATGGGCTGGGCGCTCATGCGAACTGGCCAAATCGCGGTCGAGGTGCAGCGCAGCGGCGCGGGGCGGCAGTCGCTGCAGGCCCGGCCGGTCGTGCTATTGGAAGAGACAGACGACTATCGCATCGTCGAACATCCGCTCGGCGAAACTCGCGCGCCACGTCGCCCCCAACGGATCGTCAGCCTCGTCTCCGCCGCCAACGACGGTTTGATCGCGCTCGGGGTCAAACCAGTGCTAGCCGTCGGCTCAATGTGGACGCCCCGCGGCAAGCAAGGATATCTCGACCAGCAGTTGGCCGACGTTCCGCGTCTGTCGCAGGCGGGGGGAGTCAATCTCGAAGCAATCTACGCCGCCCATCCCGATCTGATCATCGCCGGCGCCCGCGAACTTCGGGCCTACGGGCAACTTAGTAAAATCGCGCCCACCATCTGTATGCCGACCGACGCCAGCGGCGACCGCGAATTGTCGCTCCTCGACGTCGGCGTCGCGATTGGCAAAGAGCAGGAAGCAAACGAGCGGCTCGCAGCGCATCGGGCGAAGGTCGCCGCCGCACGGCAGACGCTGACAGAATCGGCTGCCGACGAGAAAGTGACGTTCCTCCGCTTCCGTAAAGGAACTTGCGTCATTTACACGCGCACCGCCATGTTCGGGCCGCTCCTGTTCGAGCAACTCGCGCTGAAGCCTGATCCCCATACTCCAGAGGTGATGCACAGCGGCGGGTGGGACGTATTGTCGGTCGAACGCCTCTCAACGCTTCAAGCCGACCACGTTTTTGCGCTGGTTGATCCCGACAGCGAATCGTACTTGGCAAAGATCGCAGAGACGGCGATCTGGCGCGGCATTCCGGCCGTGCGTACGGGGCAGTTTCACCGCGTTGACTCCGACGTCTGGCTTGGCGGCGAAGGCGTGATCGGAACCGAAGCGATCGTCGACGACGTGCTCGCCGCGCTGAAGTCCGTGCGGAGCGACGATGGCAAGCAGTGATCCGATAGCTCCTACCCAGCGTTTGCGAGGCAACGGGCGAACGATGTTCCTTCTCGCCATGGTCGTCGCAGGCACGGCGGCGATGGCATCGCTATTCGTGGGCGATTTATGGATTGATGCTGCGACCGTATGGGACGCGCTCGTTCATCACGATTCAGCATCATCAGCTCAGGTGATCGTTCGCGACTGGCGATTCCCGCGAGCCGTGGCCGACCTCCTCGTCGGCGCGGCGCTCGGCATGGCGGGCGCGATCATGCAAGCCACGACTCGCAATCCGCTCGCTTCTCCCAGCATTATGGGCCTCTCAACCGGAGCCAGTTTCTTCGGCTTGCTAACGACGATCGCGATTCCCACGGCCGGCCGCCTGGAACTCATGCTCGCCTCGATCGCCGGCGCCGCATTCGGCGCGGCGCTCGTGTACGGCGTCGCGTCGGCCGCGCGCGGAGGCATGACTCCCGTGCGACTCGCTCTGACCGGCGTCGCCGTCTCGTCGATCCTCGCAGCAATCGGCAACGGCGTGACAATCTACTTCAACATCGGGCAAGACATGCTTCTCTGGTATGCCCGAGGGAGCGAAGGGGTCCAATGGCCCGACGTCATCTTCGCAGCTTCGCTGATTATCGCCGGACTTGCCGGCGGCGCCGTGCTCAGTTCCTCGATCAACGCCCTCGGCCTGGGAGATCACGTCGCCACGGGCCTAGGACTGCGAACCAGTACGGCGCGGTTCCTCTCCGCTTGCGTCGTCCTGCTGCTTGCCGGCGCGGCGGTGGCCCTAGCGGGGCCGGTTGGGTTTATTGGTCTACTGGCCCCGCACGTCGCGCGAGGCTTGGTGGGGCTCGACTACCGCGCCGTCATTCCGAATGCCGCCGCGATCGGAGCCGCCGTGATGGTTCTCGCCGACGTTGGCGCTCGCTTAGCCACCACGCCCTACAAAGCACCGGTCCCAGTCGGCGTCGTGACGGCGCTGCTCGGCGTCCCCTTCTTTCTCTATTTGGCGAACAGTCGGTCGAGCCGCGCGCAAGGAGGGCGAGTATGAATCGCACGCTCCGCTCGTCGTTCGCTGCCGCTGCCGGCCTGACGCTGCTGCTAACGGCGACCTTCGTCGTCAGCCTCACGCTCGGCGTTGCTGACGTCTCGTGGTCGCAGTTGCCCTATCTTCTGTTTGGCGGCGGCGACGTGGGCGATCAGCTAGTGATTTTTCAAATCCGCATGCCACGCGCAGCCGTCGCGATGCTCGTCGGCGCAGGACTGGCCGTTGCCGGGACGCTGTTGCAGGGCCTTAGCCGCAACGACCTTGCCAGCCCCGCCACTGTCGGCGTTGAAGCTGGTTCCGGGTTGGGGCTCATGCTGCTCATCGTCGTCATGCCGACGGTCGCCGCACGCCACCCGATCTTCGCGCCCCTCGCCTCGATCGCCGGGGCGCTCGCGATCGCAGCGCTCGTCTTCACGCTCGCCTATCGCGAAGGCTCGATCTTGCCGGCACGCCTTCTGCTGGTCGGCATCGCCGTCGGTTACGGCATTCAAGCGGCGATGCTGATGCTGTCGTTGCGGATGAACTACGTTACCTACAGCCACGTTCTTAACTGGATGTCGGGAAGTCTTTCGTCCGCCGATTGGAGTTCGGCCCGCATGCTGGCGATTCCGCTCGCCGCCGTCGCTCTACTCGCCTACGGCAGAGCGCAGGTTCTCAACGTGATGGCAATCGGCGACGAAGCCGCCTCCTCGCTCGGCGTCGCCGTCCATCGCGAACGCTTGACGATGATCGCCCTCGCCGGACTATTAACGAGCTTGTGCGCCGCTGTCGCTGGACAAATCGGCTTCATCGGCTTGGTAGCTCCCCATCTCGCACGCAAGCTTGTCGGCGGCGATTACCGCGCCGTGATCCCCGTATCAGGCCTGTGCGGAGCGCTGCTACTGCTGCTGGGCGATTCGCTAGGCAGACATTTCTTCCGCAGCGTCGAACTTCCCGCCGGCGTCTTCGTCGGGGTTCTTGGCGGCGGCTACTTCCTCTATCTCCTCGCCACGACGAAGAATTAGCCCCCGCCCCGGCTCATCGCGTTCACGAAAGCATCCCATGGAACTTGCTGCTCACGATCTCACGCTCGCCTACGAAGGGCTCGAAGTCGTCGGCCATTTGAACTGCACAATTACGCCTCGACAGATCACGACTTTCATCGGACCGAACGGCTCCGGCAAGTCGACGTTGCTCCGCGGACTTGCGCGGTTGATGAAACCTCGCAGTGGCGCGGTATTGCTCGACGGCAAGGAAATCCATCGCTCGCCCACCAAGGCGGTCGCTCGGCGACTTTCGATGTTGCCGCAACGCCCCTCGGCGCCAGACGGGCTGCTCGTTCGCGAACTCGTCGCACTCGGCCGATTCCCTTACCAAGGGCTTCTCGGCGCACTGAGCCATGAGGACGATCGCCAGATCGATCGCGCCTTAAGCACGGCAGGCATCGACGCACTTGCCGATCGTCCGCTGGGAGAACTCTCCGGCGGCCAACGGCAACTCGCCTGGATCGCGATGGCGCTCGCGCAAGATACGCCCGCGATTCTCCTCGACGAACCGACGACGTTTCTCGATTTGGCGCATCAGCTTGAAGTGCTGGAACTCATGCGAAAGCTCCATCGAGAAGGGGAACGAACCATCGTCATGGTCCTCCACGACGTCAATCAGGCGGCCCGCTTCTCCGATCGCATCGTCGCCCTTTCGGACGGCAAGATTGTCGCGAGCGGATCGCCTGAGGAGGTGCTGACGATCGAGCTGATGCGCAGAGTCTTCGCCATCGAAACGGAAATCACCCACTGCGCAACCACTAACTCCCCCATCTGCATTCCCCTCAGGCGGTGCGATCAGGCCGACCACTCGCGGTCGTGAAAAACCACGCTGCTCTAAGCCCTTCACCGGCCGCTCCCAGGCCAATGCTAAGATAGCCGGCAACTACCGCCAAACGCTTCTTCGATGACGCCATGACCGATCAGACCAGCAATTCCGCCGAACCGCCCGCCGCCGAGCCGCAGTCGTGGCTCAACCGCAATGTTTTCGCTTTCGGCGCGACGAGCCTGCTGGCCGACCTCTGCTACGAAACTGCGACGACCGTACTACCCGCCCTGTTGGTGGTGGTCGGAGCGCCCCCGTTTGCTCTCGGTTTGATGGAAGGTCTCGCCGACGCGCTGTCGAGCTTCGTCAAAATGGCCGCCGGTTGGTACAGCGATCTGTTGCCGCGGCGCAAGCCGTTCGTCGTTTTCGGCTACGGCGTCACTGCAGTGTCGATCGGACTGATCGGTCTAGTGACTCTCTGGCCAATCATCTTGCTCCTCCGCGTCGCCGCCTGGATCGGCAAGGGCGCACGCGGCCCGGCCCGCAACGCCATGCTCACCGCTTCGGTGCCACCCGCAGACAAAGGAAAGGCTTTCGGCTTTCACCGCGCGGGCGATACCATTGGCGCCATCATCGGTCCGCTCGTCGCTGCGGCGCTCATCGGCCGATTCGGCGCCGACGGGGCGACCTCCGCGGAACCCTATCAGTGGGTGATGCTCGCCACGCTCGTGCCGGGGCTCGCGTCTGCCGCAGTCGTCGCCATTTTCGTCACCGAGCCCCGCCGCGGGCCGAGCAAGCCTCGCCAGTTTTGGGAATCGCTTGCGGCGCTTCCGCCGCGCTATCGCCGCTGGCTCGTAGCAATCGGCGTCTTCGGCGCCGGCGACTTTTCCCACACGCTGCTGATCCTCGGCGCTATCAACGCCCTAACTCCAACCCGCGGCTTCGTCGAAGCGACTCAGATTGGCGCGGTGCTCTTCTCCGTGCGAAATATCGCCGCCGCCGTCGCCGCGTTCCCCGTCGGAGCCGTCAGCGACCGCATCGGCCGCCAGGGCCTGCTCTTCGCAACCTACCTCCTGGGAGCGATCGTCGTCGCCGCCTTTGGCGTGGTCGTCACTTTCGACCACGCCGGCCTCCCGCTGCTGACGCTCCTGTTCGTCGGCGCCGGCATAGTGAACGCCGCCCAAGAAGCCCTCGAAGGCGCCGCCGCCAGCGACCTCGTTCCCGATCACACGCTGCACGGCACCGCGTTCGGCCTCCTCGGCGCGGTCAACGGCGTCGGCGACTTCATCTCCAGCGTGATCGTCGGGGCTCTCTGGACCATTGCCCCCGAAATAGGCTTCGGCTACGCCGCGATAATGATGTTTTTGGGGGCTGGACTGCTGTTGCGGGTCGCTGGAAACGAAGCTGAGGCCAATTCCTAGCGCTGCGACCCGTCGCAGAACGCAGCGCCGACATTCGGATACTGCAGTGCGGTCGCCCAGAGTCTTTACGATAGCTATCGACGTGGCGCTGGTGACCTCAGTGCTGCACATGCTTTCGATGCAACATTTCCGCCTAGCTTCGACGCGTTTCAGAACGTCGGAAATGCGACCTTTGCTGACGCATCGAGCGGGAGGCTCGCCTACCGGCACAGGGTTTACAGTCCGCAAGTTTGAAAAGCTGATTCTTAATGGCAAGTTCTGGCCATCAGTCGAGCCTGAGAAAGCATTGATGCCAATTGGCAAGTTGGCAGATGGTCGGTACTACATAGAAGGCAAGCTCCTGACTCCAATAGAAGCTGAAACATATCTGGAGCAGCTTCGTTCACGACTTCATGCGGTTGGAGTTCGTCTTGCAGTGATGTTTATGGACCCACGGGGTGATGGTTACCGGCCCACTTTAGTCCAGAACTTTGAATCGCTTTAATCTCGCTTGGGGCGCAGTTCGTTCAATCGGTCTGCTAATAGAATTGTCGGCGCATTAGACGCATCTGACATTTCTTCTAATGACGGCTCGCGGCTGAGCTTCCGCCTCAGTCCTAAAATGGCAGCCTTTAATTCTTCACCTGTCAAAGTGCAACGGCTACCGCAAGTGCGTCAGTGTTATCAGAGTCGAGTAGCACATTCCGAACACAGTATTACGGCCGAACGATCTGACAATCGGGCAATGATCGTTTCAAAGCGACGACGCTTGCGTCCGTGACGGATGTTCGTCCAAGGTCCAACGACGCAAGTGATCTCAGACCAATCAACGGACTTACATCGGCAACGCCAGTCCAATTCAGGTTAAGTGTCTCAAGTTCAGTCGCAGATGACAGGCGTGAAATGTCGGATACCTTGGTCTTGTATAGGCTAAGAAAAATCAGATGATCTGGAGCCAAAGCAGAGATGTCATCTACGAGCGTTCCATCCAACCACAAACGTCTCAGGTGTAATTCTTTCAGTGGTGTTAGGTCACTGACGCTAGTGCGAGCCAAGCTTAATGCATCGAGGTTTGGGAGATTCTGCAATGGCGACAAGTCGACAACGTGCGTGTGATCAAGCGATAAAAACTTGAGGTGTTTCATTTCCTTTAAGGCCGAGATGTCTCGCACGCCAGTTCTGTCGAGATGCAGTATTTCGAGATGATCGAGCCCCAGCAAGCAAGAGGCGTCATCAACGCGATCATTAGATTTACCAGCATCGCTGAATGATACGTGGACGGCCTTATCGAAGAAGTGAGGCCCAAGGAGTTGGCGTAGCCATGTTGGTCCGCTTGGTTCGCTCCAGTTCTTTTCTTGGTATTCATACGTTACGGTCCCGCCAAGATTTTCGATCGCGCTCACGGTTGAAGATTGCCTACTAGCTTGCCGAAGTCTCAGCCCTAACCAGCCGCATGCCACGCAAATTACTGAGGCAAGAAATAGTAGGGTTCTGATACTGAACGAGAACCATCTTCGTTTGGCGATCGCTCTTGCCATTGCTACCGTCCTGAGTGTGACCAAGGCTGTCCGATACGTCATCCTACAACGCCACCACCATCCCCAGTAAGCCAGCGACGACGCTCGTTCCCACCAACGCCGACCGTAGCGTGAACCGCCTTATGCGAATCGCCGCGACGGCAGCAAGGGCGAAGACGAGCGCGGGATACCAGAGGGGGAAGATGATAGTGTTCCCATTCGCATGGAAGTACCTCCAAGACCGAAACTCGCGTGGTTCACCCGGCTCGACACGGCGTGCGGCATGTTGGAACTCAAATACCAAACCGCGTGACTCTTCCTCCAGACCGAGTGCCAAATCGACGTGGCCGCCGTACACATCGATCCATAGCGGGCGTGTGGGACGCACGTAGGTAGGCGCGAAGACTACATCCCGATAGGTCATGCTCCGCCACCACAACGATAAGCAGCCCATGCTCGCCGCGAGGCAAATCGCCGCCAAGTTGTAGCGGATGGCTTTGAGCATCTTGGGGGAGGCTAGCTGGCTAACGCTTTGGCGACAGTTCGCCTCTGAAGCTTCGGAGCGTTAGTTTTTCGAAGTAATCCTCTGCGGGGAAGACATCGAGGATACCGTAGCGGACGCCGAGAAGTTTCGGCGATGGCTGAAATCGACCGAGAAATTAGCCGCCAGCACCGTTCGTCGTCGCTGTACGGCGGCGCGTCAGTTCTTCAAGGAAGCGGTCAACGATCGGCTTATTGAGATCAATCCGTTCGGCTCGATGAAGGGGATTAGCGTTAAAGGCAACCGGACGCGTGATTTCAACGTCGACCGCGAAATGGCTCAGCAGGTACTCGAGGCTTGCCCTGACGCTGAGTGGCGTCTGCTGTTCGCACTGAGCCGATTTGGTGGTCTGCGCTGTCCGTCAGAGCATTTGGCGCTTTGTTGGGGCGACATCGACTTCGCCAATGGCCGGATGACGGTCCATTCGCCCAAAACAGCGCATCACGAGGGCAAAGAATGCCGCGAGGTTCCCCTTCCATGAGCTTCTGGAGTACCTGGAGGACGCCCGCGAATTGGCCGGGGACTTGGCGAACGATCCGACCACTCCGGAGATCAGCCATTACCGGTCCGCCAACGCAAATCTACGGACGCAGCTTCAGCGGATCATCAAACGGGCTGGCTTAACTACGTGGCCAAAGCTGTTCCAAAACCTCCGCGCGACGCGGGAGACGGAGTTGGCGGAAACCTACCCGATTCACGTCGTCTGCGCCTGGATCGGAAACAGTCCGAGAGTGGCCAACGAGAGCTACTTGCAGGTGACCGAAGCTCACTTCAAGTCGGCTCAAAAACCGACGCGCGAGACGACGCGCTCAGCAGCGGAACCAGAGGAAACCGAGTGGACTGGAGAGGACACGACCTGCGAAATTCCCGATGATTTTGATAATTCGCGGGATTCGCAGGGGTGTTTAGTGGGCGGCACAGGACTCGAACCTGTGACCTCTACGGTGTGAATGCTTTCATTCCTTCACCGTACCCCACCGCGAGACGCGGGAACAACGCCTTTTCACTGTAAAGCGTTGATTCTACTAGCGGCTCGCCCTGCCAACAACTGCCCTGATTACCGGCCAGCCGTGTAATTACCGTGTAGTCAGGCGACGGGGAGAGTGGGTATGAAGTCGACCAGTGTGCGGAGTGGTTTGACGTGGGCGGAACAACGGACTGGAGCTGAGTTGCTCCGCGTCGGTGAGGGCTCGTCGCGGGCTTTCATCATCTTATCAACTGCCGACAGCACGACGCTGCGGGCGCTGGCCGACTCGGCTATCGAAGCGGCCGACTGGCTGGATGAGTCACAGAGCATGGATGCTGAGATGCGCCTGGAAATGGCCCGCTGATCGCCAGCACCCCTCCCCTTCTCTTCCCGCCCCTGAGAGTCCGCGCTCATGTTTCGCCTTTACACCGTTGAGCTGGGCAGCTTTGTGATGGCCGTTGAGGCCCACTCGCCGGAGATCGCTGAGAACATCGCCCGGTTCTTCCTTGCCGCCAGCGTCAGCCGTGACGTGCCGGCCGTCGTCCTCGCTTAATCCACGCTGGCAGGCTCCGCATCGTCAGAGCGTCCTAGGCCTCGGTGATCGTGCGGAGCCGCCAGCCCTTTTCTCGGAGCCCCTGTCATGTCGGAACTCGAATCGCTCGTGAACGCTTACCTCGCTGTCGGTCTGGTGGGCGGATGCTTCGCTTGGATCACTTGCCATTTCACCCGCTGAGCCGTTACCGCCAATCCCACCCTGGAGTCTCTGCCATGTTCCGGACCCTTCCTGCCTTAGCTGTCGCCTTGCTGCTACCGTTCGCGCCTCATGCCTTCCGGATGCTGGGCGAACCGGCTCCCGTCCAACTGGACCCAGCCCCTAGCGTCCCTAACGAGACGCTGGCGCAGATTGAGGCCGAAGCCGTCGCCCGTAAAGCTGCGAGCGCAGAGAAACGCGCGGTGCGCGACGCTGAGTATGCCGAGCGTAACCGAGTCCTGGATGATCGCGCAGCGGAAATCGCAAGCGTACATCGCGAGGTGGAACGGGAGCTGGCAGCGATTCGCACAGACGCGGAGCAATCGCTTGCGTACTGGCTGCACCAACGGTCGCAGCTTGCCGCACGGCGAGCACACTACGCACAGAACGAGGCGGCATACGTCCGCGCAGTCGGCGCGGCGGAGTACGCCGATATGATCGCGGATATGGACGCCAACGCGCGAGGGATAGACGAGCTGTGCGCTGAGCTTAGTGCGACCGTTGCCAATGCAGTTATGCCGTAGTCCAACTGCAATCACCGTGAGGGGAGCCCGGTAGCCGCAAGGTTGCCGGGCTTTTTTTATTTGACAGGGTGGGCCGCTTTGGTAGAATCGCGACGTGCTGACTGCACAAACGTAGTCGGGCTTATGTGGTCCGGCGTCCGATCTATCACTTCTACAGCCCCATGTGGGTGAGGAAGCCCCCAATGTCCGAACTCGATTTAGAGGCCCTTGCTGCGCCCATCGAAGCGCTGCGCAAGGACGTGAAGGCGGCCTACACGCGCCTTGACGCGAAGTGGGAAGCCATCGCCGAGCGGCTGCGCAAGCTGCCTATTCCATGCACCGTCTCCTACAAAATTTCGGAGAACGACAACTGCGACCAGTCTTATCGGCTCGACTTCCGCAAGCACGCCGGCAAAAAGCGTATCTGCACCGGCATCTACTACTTCAACCCTAACACCGGCGACGAGGAAGTTGACGTAACGCCATACGAGGAGTGGAGCGGGGAGCAACGAGTGGAATTGCTCAGGCATGTCCCCGCGCTCTTCGAGGAAGCGGCGAAAGCGGTGAAGGAATTCATTCAGAAAACCCAGCTTTAGGAGGGCTCGCGATGCGTTCTCCTAGACAGGTTGAACTGCCGCCGTGGACGGCGCAATTCGTTTGCGTCTTCCCATACTTGATCTTGGCCGCCCTGGCAGCCGGAGCGCTTTACGGCAGCGAAGCTGCGGCCGCCGCGTTCGTGCCGTTCGCGTTCGTCTGCCAGCGAGTAACTAAATGGGTGCTGCGCGTCCCCGGCGATGATCCGCCGTTGCCGCCGTCCATAACCAACAGCGCATAAAAACGGCACTAGCGAATTGGACCGCTAGTGCCGCTCGGCGATGGGCGAAGTAACATTTCCATCGTTGGATTGAATCGTACTCTATCCCCGTTTTCGGTCAAGCGGCTTCATTAGCCGTCAATCGAATGACAGTATCCTCCCGCGTGCTTGTGACGACGGCGAATCTTTTGTCGCCCGCGATGACAACGTCATTCGGCGACAAGCGGTCAAAAGGTACGTCCCGCGTATAGAGCAGCAGCGTGGTCCGCCCCAGCGTCTCTTGGCACTCACGCGCACTTATCTTGCGGGCGTAGGTTGTCGGCTCTATGACTGCCAGGGCCGTGGTTGTGGCTCGCGTAGAGCTACGCTGCCCCGTCGTGGGGTCAACTGCGGACGCGGTCAGACGCGAGATAATTACTCGCTTGCCCTTGCGTCGGGTGAGGATGTAACCCGGATCAGCGCTCAAGATTCGACTCCCTCTAATTGCAGTTCTTCGGCGGCAGTGGCTGCTGTCTCCAGAATTCGTGACGTGGCCAGCACCGCTTCGCCGAGCGTCTTCAAATGGTTGGGCAGGTCGAGCGTCTCGGCCGCGTTCGCAGCCTCGACGATGCGTGTCGCGTCGCCGCTGTCGATCGCTTCTGTGAGCACCTTCCAACTTTCGCCGATGCGCTGGAGCTGCCCGGCTGCTGAAAGAAACGAGCTGGCAGCCAGGGCGGCCGAATCGGAGAGTGATTCAAAATGTTCGGTCACGATGAGTTATCCCAGGTGTACGAGGTGTAAAGCGGGGTTAATGTCGACCGCTGTGCCTAGCAGCGCGGACGTTGTTTCGGGTCGCCGAGCTGGAATCTGCGAAGCGGGGGGTGCGGTGATTTGAAATTGTCAGTGCTCGCGGTTTGATGCGTGAGCGCCGCCATCTGTACGTCAGCGAAGGTGCCCTGTCGCAGCTCAACATGGCCGCGCGGTTCTCCGATCAGCCGATCATCCAACATGCGGAAGCGGACGGTGGTTGCGGACTCTTTGACCAGAATGCCCACCGCAGTCTGAGCCCCGTTCCGAGCGATGCAATATTTGAGTTGACGCATTAGCTTTTCTCCAAGGTGTGAAGTGGTCGAAAGTGACGCGGCCCTAGCCGAGCCCCAGACGCGCTTGACGCTGCACTGCGTTGACGAACTGCTGAATCGTGGCGTTGTCCATCATTCCGCCCTGTAGGGTGACGGTAATGTTCTGATTGACGGGAGAGGGGCCAACCGCCGCGACGGCGGCAGCAGTACCCCGATCCACGCCAGGGGCTGCGTTGATCGCTGCCGTGGCGTTCGTTGAGGGATTAAAGCTGAGCCCTTCCATGTTCCGCGCGATTGCTGCTGTGGCCGTGGCGGCCCCCGCAAGGCTGGTGTAGATGCTCTTGGCCGAAGCGTCGGCTGCGGCGAGCGGATCGGTGACCGCGCCGAGTTCCTCAAGCTGTCCCTTGTTGGAGGTGATTTCGCCACGGCCCTTAAGGATGTTGCCCGTTGAATCGTCCATCTTTTTCAGCGCCTCCAGCGCGTCCTGATAGATGGTGGGCAGCGTGTTGGCTTCCTTGCCAGCTTCGACCATTGCATCCTTGAATGCGTCTGCCTGCTTGGCGAGAGCGTCGTCGGATGCGCCGGTCCGGGCGAGCGTATAAAATTTGTTCAGCTCGTTGTATGCCGTGGCGATATCACCCTTCGCGTCGATGAATCGCTCTTTATTAGTCGCGCCCGACAGGCCGGCTCTGAGCCCTCGCAACGCTTCCTCCACCAGCCCGCGATTGGTAGTGAGGCCCTGGCCAAGTTTGCGCACGTTCGTGTCAACGTCGCTGTAAGCGTCTTGCTGTTTCTGAATCAAGTCGTGCTGCTCTTTGGTCAGCGCTAAGTTTTTCTTAGCGTTCGCGATGGCGTTAGCATCACCACCCAAGACCTGCCCCAGACCTTGCAGCCTCCGCTTGTACTCCTCGATAGTTGTGATGCCAGCTTCATAGCCAGCCTTCTGCTGCCCTTGCTCGGCGACTTGCTTACGCTGTGCGGCAACGCTGCGAGTGAAAGCTGCCTCTAGCTGTTTCTGCGCTTGGACCGCTGCGGACGTGTCCCACTGGTCATTGTCGCGCCCGGCTGCTGTAGTGATGAGACCTTGAGCCCGCTCAAATTGGCCGGCGTCGCGGAGCTTGGCAGCTTGCCGCAGTAAGTCGAGCGTCGACCCCTCCCGCTCCAGCCGCGCATCCTGAATCTGCGCTAGCTTCGCCTCGCTTGACTTGAGCTTGGATTGATTCTGGTCGTACAGGCTTCCGAGCTGGCGGTAATGATCCTTCCAGATGTTCAGCACGCCATCGGCTTGGGCCTGCGCTTCACGGTTGGCGGCTCGCTGTGCGGAGACTTCGATACCTTGCTTGTCGAGCGCTATCCGATCCTTACGGAACTCGGATTGCTTCGCAGCGTCCTGGAGATCGCTGATAAGTTTGCTCGTACGGTTGGCGCGGTCGAGCGCGCTACCAAACGCTTCGGCCCCTTCCGCCGAGTTTTTCATAAGGTCCGGCAGACCTAGCAGGTTCGACGCGACTGCTGCTGCGGCAACCGCCGCGAGCCCTAGACCGATGCCTATCGGACCAGCCGCGACTGCCGCCTTACCCAAGTCGAGCGCGATGCCGGCGATACCGTTGCCAGCGCCAGCGAACCTAGCGGCTCCCTCGCTCATCCGGTCAAACGCATCGGACGCTTGGTTGCCGGCGCGGTCAGTGTCCTTGCCTAGCTTGGTGATCGCGGCCGTCGCCTGCGACGTGTCGTACACCACCTTGGTGCTGACGGTGTTTGAGTTACTGGCCATTACTCTGCCTATCGTTTGTGGTGCTGGATCAAAACTCTGCTGGCGACAGCCTGCCCCATCCCCCACCTACCGGGGCAAGCTGTTCGCCGAGTCTCACAGTTACGCTGCTGCCGGTTCCCAATACTTGCCGGGGTCGCCTTCCGCGATACCTTTGGCACGCCAGTACGCTGCCTCGTCTGGGCTTCCCGATGCGGGGGAGGGGCTGGCGTCACTAGGCTCGGCGCTGAGCTTCGCCATAGCCCGCAGTTCGCGGTCGAGCTTGTCGCGCTCACCTTTGAGCTGCGCGACCTTGGCGTTGTATTCGTCTTGTTGTTCCTTGACGACGCCGGCACGCACGGCCTTCGCAGCCTGAACTAATCGTTCGCGCTCCTGGGGACACCCGCCCACCAGCTCGCATTGAACGATCGCGTTCTCGATGGTCTGCCATTGCGCTACGTCAACGCGAGATTCCCAGCGTGCCCAATCTTTCAGTTCGCGTAGAGCCGCGAGCGTGGGGGCTTGATTCTTGAGATGATCTTCGATTGCCGCCGCGTTCGCTCGCGTCTCCAACTCTTTCCGCTTCAACCGCTGTAGCTCCAGCAACGTGCGCCCCTTGGGCGTAGCGTTCTCGAACGCCTTCATTTCGGCATCGTGGTCGAGTTCCGCCTGTAGCTTTGCGATCTCAGCATCGAAGGCGACTGACGTTGCCGGGTCGCTGGCTACCACGGGCTTCCAGTTCTTCGCGGCCATGAGTGGTTCGGGGTCCGCTAACGGCCGCCGCAACTTCGGGCTGATCGCCTCATGGATTGTTCCGATTCCTGCGAACTCATCAGGCAGTAGGTCGCGGCCCAGTTCCTTCGCCTTACGCTCAGCTTGGTCCGCCCACGCCGAATCAGCTTTGGCCCTATCGGCCTGTAGCTGCGCGTTCGTCTTGAAGCCATCGCTGGCGGCAAGCGCGTTCATCGTCGTCCTGTTCATCTCTTCAAGGTTCATTTTCTGCGAGGCTCCGAATAGTTGTGAGTGGATGGAAGCCAGCACCGCACCGGTCATGCGCGGTGCTGGCGACGAGTGGTGCGCGTTAGTCTTCCTCAACCTCAAGGGCGACGAACACGAATTTCGTCGCACCACTGCGCGTGAGCTGTAGATTTGACGCCGTCGTGATTCCTACGAGTTCGCCGAGCCGACGTTGAATCGCCGATGCTGACAGTCCGCTCGTATGCTTGAGGGCTCGCTGAATCGCGTGGACAGAGCCACACGTCGGCACGCCACTGCCGGGAACACCCACCGGACCGAACGTGTTCATAACAGCGTCGCCGTCGAAGACGACGCCAGCGCCGCCGACAACTTCCGACACCAACGCGGCCCATGCTCGTTCAAACTTTGTCATTTCAAACACTCCTAATAAAAAGGTAAACCTGTACTAAAACCGACGGCAGCGGGTGAGCAATCTCGCGGAAAACCCCCACTGCCGCCGGGGCCTGATCCGGCCGTTCGGAGACTTGGAAAACCGCCGCGCCGGAGGTGTCAATCCACTGGCGCGGCGGTGAGTCGCGGCCGTATGGTTCCCGGCTGCGTCTCGTTGTTCGGTCCCGTCGTCGCTACTACCCGTCACGATGGGCATAGGTTGACGGGAGGGCTTCCACTGCAATTGCACTCAGTGGAAGCTGGTAGCCCAATCGCCGCCCGATGGATCAAAAACGGCGATAGGTAACGCGCGGCGTCGCTCCAAGCGTCACGCCTCGCATGTAACGTTCCTGCCGCAGGGAGAGCTACCAACCTGCGGCAGGATACGAGCCGTGCGCCTCAACACGTCTCGTGTATTCACCCGGCGTGTACCCACCGGGGCTGGTCGCCAACGTGGTGACCGTTATTTAGCTATCGGGATGTTCGCGCCAGCCAACCGAGCGGCGAGCAAGGTCGCGTCATGCTGGTGGATCGAATCGTATTGGAGCAGTCGAGCTTGCCCCTCCACCCCGTTGTCGTTCCAGTTGCCGACGATGCCCGGTGGGGTGATGCCGAATCGCTCACACGCGCGAAAGATTCGGTAGAGCCCCGATCGACCGGGCGGGACGTAGGGTGCTACGCCGCCGACAACTGACTCGCAAAAAAATCGTTTGCCGCCGCCTCCAACATTTCTTCCGTGAGAGAGTTCGCACGGTGGATGCGCTGAATCAAGGCTGCATGCTCTTTGTCGTCCAGGATCGCAGACAGCTCTGCGTGGGCGTGCTGCCAGCTAGACGGGTCTTCCAGCTTCACCTTGTCCCATTCGATCTCACTCGGCTCTAAACTCTTGATGAGGACGTACTGACCTCGCAGCAAGTCTTGGCGGTTGCGAGCTTCGACGTACCCCGGTGCTTCGAGATCATCGACGACGCCCTGCGGCGTACGCATCTTGCCCGGCTGTGGGGGAGGTGCAAGAGCGTGGAACTCCTCAAAATTCTTCACTGATTGAATCTTGAAGACGATCGAATCTTCGATCGGCGTGCGCCGAAACACGATGTGTTCAAACTCGCTCTTAGACTTTGGTTCTTTACCGCCGATTTTCATTTTTGAGGCTTCCTAGGTGTGGTGGTGTTGACGAGCCGCTACGCTGCGGCCGTCGCTGATTCCCAAACTGGGGGTTGTTCGCCAGCAAGTTTGCCGCTGTAGTTCGCTTTGCGCTTCGCCCATGACTTGGCGTAGTAGAAGCAACGAGGCGGCGCGATGGGCGGGTTGTCGCGCGTCGCCCAAAGGTGTTCTCGAATCGCTTCGATTGACTTCTCTGCCATGTTGAACTGGCAACTATTGCGCTGTCCCCGCTCGCAGGTGAATCCGCTTGCGATGGCAGCGGCGATGAATGTTCCCTCGCCGAGATACCGTTCCGGGGTCAGCAGCTCAAAGACATGCTTCAACCCATAGCTGGCATGCTTTCGGTTGATCGTCTTTGTGGGCTCGACATTCGCCAGGAGATCGCAGACCGCATCGAACTGGCCGCGAGTCTCCAGCAGCCCTTCGCTCGTGCCGACGCCGAAGCCTGCCTCTCCTAGCGTGGGGTGAGCTTCAATCACTTCCTCAAGAGTTAGTCGGCTCATGCGTCCACCGCCTTCCGACCCTTCGCGCCCTTGGGGCGACCAGCCGGCCGCGTGGCCAGCGTCCCCGCCAGGATGGCGTTACGGATCGTAGCGGCATCCCACCGGAGCGGCGCGACGCCGTCGACCGGTTGAGGAAGCCGGCCGTCTCGTTGCATGGCAACGAGCGTATTTCTGGTCACTCCGATCAGCCGTTGCACGTCTACAAATTTCATAAGCATCTGAGTCACTCCCGTTGTTAAAAATTGCCCCTGCCGGCTCAGGTGCTAACCAGCCGGCAGGGGCTAGCCTCAGGTGACTAAGCTGAGACTGATTCACCGTAGACGAAACCGTCAGGCAGCAGACGCACGCGACTCGCGGCGCGGTTACTATCAAATTCGATCTCGTGTGTCTTGTTTTTCATTCGGCCCAGCGCATCCTCGAACGTCCGATTGTTTATGCCCGCTTCCTCGCCAGCCATGTAGAGCGCTGGTAGGCTGTGCCACTCTCCACCTGCAAGGAACTCAGTGATAAGGCGGCTCGCCGATTTGCTGGTGCTGGACGTGGCGGCATTGGCCACAAGCAAGGCCCGCAGCCCCTCGTCTGCGTGCATGAGCACGGGCTCCGGTTCCCAGACGACTCGGCCCACGGTGTGCTCGTCTGGCGTGTCGTCGGACGCTTGAACATGGTTGCTAGCGTCATACGGACGGCTTGGATCGTACATGACAGACTCGACCCGGTAGGCCATCCCCGCAGGTTGCCGCGTGTAGCTGTACTTTGACGGCAGGAATAGGTGACGACTGCGATCGTTCGCGTCCGTGACGGCGTGCCAGATGATGCGTGGAATCGAGACGAACGCGGTGGATGAAATGATATGATCGTTGGCCCGTGGGCTCAGCGACGACTTGGCGTAGTGGCATACGCCAAGCACCCCGAGTTTGTGCTTGTCAGCCAGGGCGGTGAGACGATTCAGAACAGCGCGGACTTCGCTATTCGCGTTCTCGTTGACGTGCTCCGGCAGCATGTCGGTGAGCGCGTCCAAGACGATTGCGTCCACGTCGCCCATCTTTTCAATCGTCTTACCGATGAGCCGCATCCCGTCCTCACAAGCGGACAGGTCAATCTGTTGCAACTTCCCCTGACGCCGCGTAAACCCAACGCGGAGAATGTTCCAATAAGCTGGATCGGCCCCAGCAACGTCATGGCGACGGGCGATCATCGCCGATGGTTCTTCCGGCACAATGAACAGCACGCGGCGTCCACGGCGGGTGATCGGCCCTACGACCCTGTCAGCAACGATGAGACTTTTGCCCCCATGCTGCGGTGCCGCAACCAGTGAGATACAGCCTTCCATTAGCAAGTGCGGAATGATCGGCGTCGGAAGCACACGCTTTATGTCACGAGGGTCGATGACTTCGATGTACTCTTCCTGCGTGTCACCTTGTTCCGAGCCCCCAGCGAACATGTCCATAGCGTCTTCACGTTGGGCTTGTAGCTCGTCAGCCTTAATCAGCGCTTCACCGCGTTGGCCGTCTCTGTCGGCGCGGCCGTAGCCTTCGGTCAGCTTGCGTTTTAGGTTTTGTCCGCCATCCCCCGTAAGTGGCCAGGGCGGTATACCCTTCACCGCATTGACGCGCTGGATGATCTCCCACGCCTTATCGAGCGGGGCGTTGTAGCGACAGAGGTGGCAGGCCCATCCTAATGCGGTGCCGGAGCCATCGTCCTTGTAGACTGAATCCTTGCCCGCCATTAAGTCGGCTTCGCAGAGCGCCAACTCTTCCTCGGTTGGATCGCGAATGACGATCGCAGCACGAGCCGCCGCGAGCTTCGCCTTTGCTTCATGCTCCGCGATTTTCTCCGCCGCCGCCGTTACCAGCTCGGCGTGAGCCGCTGCGGGAATCTCTTGAGCGGTTTCGATGCCGCGTCCAGGCAACCATTCCCGGCCGGGGGTAGGCGGGACCGCACTCTGTACGCCGTTGATCCGACCTTCAAGCCCTGACGAGAGAATGACCAGTCCATTACGATCGAACGGGGCGCGAGTCATTAGCTCGCGAAGTGGACTGGCTTGCGGTAGCTTGCAGATGCGGTGAGTGCTGCGCGTCGAAGTGTACGCCGCACAGGTATCGGCAGTGTCGCCGAACAGCTCGCGAGCGTGCAGCTCAGCGGCCTCGCTGTCGCCTTCAATGTCGATGTAGTCGAGATTCCAGCGGGCTCCTAATCCCGGCTGTTTGCAATCGGGATTGGCCCATTCCCTCCGCAGCGTTGTCAGCGTCGGATTTTCAGTTTTCCATTTCTTCCGCCGCGCGGCCTTGCCGTCCAGCGCGACGAGCGGCAAGCCCCGCATATCGTACTGCGGCACCGCGCTGGCGAGCCGGTTGACGATCTCGGCTTTCACCGCTTCGATTTGTTCATCTGTCAAAGTCATTAGCACCTGATCCGAGTGTTTCGTTAAAGCGGAGTAGTCGCTCCGCGAGCGTCGAACGTGTATTTTCCCATGCGGTCGGAAAGTAGGTCAATCATTTCTTGACTCCGCTGCCCTTCCTCGATTGCGGGACAATTGTGGGCAGCTTGCTGCTCTTTCCCGACAAAGAAATCATCAGGATTTATTTAGTGCAATAGCCCGCCAGGGACTGGCATCGGCGATGAGCGTGAGCCGGATGAGACCCGGAAGATTTGCGGAAGGCTTCCCGCCACTTAACAGCCGGCGACCAGTGAAAAAACTCCACTCGGTTTTCGGGCTCGCCTGACTCAGATAGAGCGAGAGAGGGAGAGAGAGCCAGGGAGGGATGATATATAGGTAGTCTTTTTTATAAGAAAATGCCTATTTTTATAGGCTCAACCTGATGCGGCCAGAATCCAGCGTCTGTGAGTCTCCCTCTCTCGCTGTACCTGACTCGGGAGGCCCCCAAAATGGAGGCGCCTTTTTTTAACAGGTCACTGGCCGGAGAATGGCCGGAGCGTGTCAGATAGTCGCACGGATTTTCGGCGACAGACTTCCGCTAGACCGCGACGCGGCCCCCGGTGCTGGCGACCATCCGCCCAATTTGGGCAGGGTTCCAGGTGACGCCGGCTCGCGGCCGATGCCCTTCCTCGCTCAACACCTCGCAGATACTCCGCAAGACGAGCCCGTCTCGGCGCAGCTCCCGAGCCCGTTGAATGACGGCTTGCTCGGCGGCATCCTCCACCAGCGTCACGCCGTCAGTGCGGAGCCGGTAGCCGTACTTCACGCTGCCCACGCGCTCCCCGCGCGCGATCTTCACCTGTAGGGCCTGAGACGTCCTTTCGCCGATCGTACTCCTCTCCCATTCCGCTACGGATAGAAGCACGTTCAAAACGAGTCTCCCGGCGGCAGTCCGCGTGTCGACGGCATCCTGCACGCTGAGCAGCTCCCGATGGCGGAACGGGTTCTCCACGAGCCAGGACCAATCCCGCAGCGACCGCGTCAGCCGGTCGAGCTTTACCACGGCGAGCCCGTCAGCTTCACCGCGTTCAAGCATCGCGAGCGCTGCCTGGAGCCCCGCGCGGTCGAGAGTCGCGCCGCTCTCGGCGTCCTCTAAGATGGTGACCAGTTCAAGGTCATGCAGCGCGGCGAATTGCAACAGCTTCGACCGCTGAGCTTCGCGCCCTAGGGACTGATCTTCGGTCGACGTTCGGACGTAGCCAATGATGCGAAGTGCCATCCCTCAATTATGAACGACAGGACGCCAATTTCCATAAAAACCCGGCTGTATCGTGAATTTCTACCCGATTTCCAGGTCATCCCTCAAACGCGCGTCCCGGTGAAGCTTGGACGCCTCTAGTCCGAGGGCGCAGGACATCTCATGTTGAAGAGCGGCAAGAACGTCTACTGCGCCAATGTCTTTTGCGATCGCCGTATTCACGCTCGCTCGCCGTCGTGCAACGTCACCGAAAGTTGTGAATCCGCGAGGCGGCACGAGAGGGAGGAACCGCCTCGCCACCACCATCGCGACGACTAGGAAGTAGGCAGCGACGATCCCGTACCATCCGTTGAAGGCGGCTAGATACAATGCGAAAATTGTCAGGAGGAAGTAAGCCCATCGATAGGGAGTGTGCAGCCGTAATGAGGAGGGATACGAGCCGTACCACTCTCGCAGCGCAGCCCAGAAAGCTTTACGCTGTCTTGTGGGAATGACGGTCGTAATGAGCGTGCTTGGGCGGATTGAAATTAACGGCGCGTTGAGAAATTCACGAACGAAATTGCGCGTTTCTAAGAATGCCGGAAGCATCACACATGTCGCTTGGCGCGCGGCTGCTACTCGCTTTTCAATGGCGTCGGCAAGATCGCCGACTGTCACGCAGCCGAGCATTTCGTCGGCCGGTAGGGAGATTCCAAACCGCTTTTCGATTCGGAAATGGATGTCGAGAAATTCCAGTCCCATTATTGGAGGTTCCTCGTCCGGTGCGGGAATTTCTGGCTATTAGACCGAACCCCTTCACTCATTCCAACACCCCCGCCTAGGTCAAGCACCCCACCCACGTCAAGACGCAAGTCGCGCGGCCCCCGGATTTAGCTCCTGGCGAACTCTCTCCACCTCGCCCGACTGCCAACACTCCCCACCGGCCGCAACGCAGCACAGGGCAAGCCACGAGCCCCAGCGGCCCAATGGTCTCTCCGCGAGCCGCCAATTTGGCTATGCGCATGCTCACCCCCGTGCTGGCGAACAGTCGCACAATCGTAATAAGTGTTAAACGTCTGCATACCGTCACAATCGGCATAACCCTTTCCCCCAGGCCGGCAGCCCCGCATAACCGCTACAGTCGTTGCGACCAGGATAAAACCCACCACCCCTACGCCGTGCATAACTAACAGCGTGCCAAACGCCTGTAGCGATTAGCCGATTATAGGATGCGACAATCCGCAATCTCTCAGCGCCTCATAGTCGTTACCATCGGCAGTGGGTAGTGACGCGCAG